>CAVSYB010000020.1:0-59074 GCA_963732155.1 uncultured Alphaproteobacteria bacterium | reverse complement strand
GGTGGAGCTGAGGGGATTCGAACCCCTGACCTCTGCAGTGCGATTGCAGCGCTCTCCCATCTGAGCTACAGCCCCGCTGCGCGGCTGTTTACGTGCGCGCCCGGGGCGTGTCAACGAGGCAGATGCGGCCCGGTCGAGCGGGCGGACGCCGGAGCGCCCGCGAAAGGTTTCGGTTGCGTCGCGGGACTCGATCTTGCGGACTGAGCAGAGGGATTGGAATGCGCGCTATCCTTGAAGTGATTATCCTGGCCCTTTCTCTCTATACTTACGTGGTGCTTGGCGCGGCGGTGCTGTCCTGGCTCATCGCGTTCAATGTCGTCAACATCCGCAATGATTTCGTCCGGTCGATCTGGAACCTGCTCGACGCCCTGACGACGCCGCTGCTCAGGCCGATTCGCAACGTCCTGCCGAACATGGGCGGGATTGATATTTCTCCCGTCATTCTGCTGCTGCTCATCATCCTGATCCAGCATTGGATCGCGGACTTGCTCAGCGCCTATCCCTATGCCTTCTGAAACGCCAGCCGCCCCGCTCGACGAGGGATTCGAGTCCGGCGGCGCGCCGCCGCCGCCCGGAGGGCGCCGATGACCAAAGCTGAAGTCGCCAAAACCGGCTCCGGACGGTTTTTCGAGGACTTCGCGGTCGGGCAGGTTCTCGTCCACGCGACGCCGCGCACCGTGAGCCACGGCGACGTCGCGCTCTATTCGGCGCTGTTCGGCGGGCGCTTCGCGGTGCAGTCGGCCGACACCTTCGCCCATGCGATCGGCTACCCCCGCAGCCCTGTCGACGACCTGCTGGCGTTCCATATCGTGTTCGGCAAGACCGTCGCCGACATCTCGATCAACGCGATCGCCAACCTCGGCTATGCGGCCTGCCGCTTCCTCAGCCCGGTCTATCCCGGCGACACGATTTCCGCCTCCTCGCAGATCATCGGGCTGAAGGAAAACTCCAATCGGGAGAGCGGCGTCGTCTATGCGCTGTCGCGCGGGCGCAACCAGCACGGCGCCGACATCGTGGATTACGTGCGCTGGGTGATGGTGCGCAAGCGCGACAGAAATGCGCCCGCGCCGCCCGCGGTCGTCCCCGACCTCGTCAAGGCGCTGCCGGTCGAGAGCCTCGGCGACGCCTGTCCGGTGCTCAATCCGGCGCGCTACGATTTCGTGCTGGCCGGCGCGCCGCACCGCTGGGGCGATTACGCGGTCGGCGAGACGATCGACCATGTCGACGGGATGACCGTCGAGGAGGCCGAACACCAGATCGCGACGCGCCTGTTCCAGAACAACGCCAAGGTTCACTTCAACCAGTTCAGCGAGGGTCAGGGGCGGTTCGGGCGTCGCCTCGTCTATGGCGGCCATGTCATTTCGCTGGCGCGCGCGCTGAGCTTCAACGGGCTCGCCAACGCCTTCCACATCGCGGCGATCAACGGCGGACGGCACGTCGCGCCGCTGTTCGCCGGCGACACCGTATTCGCGTGGAGCGAAATCCTCGAGCGCGCGCTCCTGCCGGCGCGCGACGACGTCGGCGCCCTGCGCGTGCGCACGATCGCGACGAAGAACCAGCCGTGCGACGGCTTTCCCTTGCGCGAGGGCGAGGGCTATCATCCCGCCGTGGTTCTCGACCTCGACTATTGGGTTCTCGCGCCGCGCTGAAAGGCAAGGGTGATGCGACTGCCGTGCGACGCCGCCCTCATCGTCATCGACGTCCAGGACGCGATCGACGATCCGCGATGGGGCCCGCGCAACAATCCCGGCGCCGAGCCGGTCATCGCCGAGCTTCTGGCGGCGTGGCGTGCCGAGCGCCTGCCGATCGTCCATATCCGCCATGACTCGACGGAGCCTCACTCGCCCTATCGCCCCGATTCCCCGGGCCATGGCTTCAAGGGCGTGGCGCGCCCGCTGGCGCACGAGGCGGTCATCGCCAAATCGACCAACAGCGCCTTCGTCGGAACGGCGCTCGAAGAGGCGCTCGACGAGTTCGGCGCGACGACGCTGGTCGTCTGCGGCGTGCTGACCAATAATTCCGTCGAAGCCACCGTCCGTCACGGCGGCAATCTCGGCTATCGCATTTTCGTCGTCGCCGACGCCTGCTGGGCGGTCGACAAGCGGGATCTTTCCGGGCGTGTGTGGCCGGCCGCCGACGTCCACGCCTTGTCGCTCGCCAATCTGCACGGAGAATACGCTGAGGTCGTCGACAGCCCGACGGCGCTGCTGGCGGCGGCCCTGGCGAACGTGCGCCGGCGCCGGCGGTGAGCGTCCTCGCCGCGCGCTCCGATCGGCGCTCTCGTCCGGCTTACCGGCGCCCGTTCAGCGCGCCTCGGTCTTGGCCGCCTCGAACTGGGTGAACGCCTCCAGGGCATGGCTGGCGTACATCGCGGCCGGTCCGGCGCCCATGTAGATCGCCATGCCGAGCGTCTCCAGAATCTCCGCCCGCGAGGCGCCCCGGTCCAATGCGGCCTTGACATGGAACGCAATGCAGTCGTCGCAGCGCGCCGCGACCGCGATGCCGAGCGCGATCAGCTCCTTGGTCTTGACGTCGAGCGCGTTGGGCGCGAGCGCCGCCTGGGCGAGCGCCGAAAACTCCTTCATTACTTCGGGCGCGCCGACGCGCAGATTCCTCAGATTGGCGCTCAGCCCCTTGGTCGTCGTGGGCCAGTCCGTCGGTTGCATGGTGGTCTCCTGTGTCGTTTCGAGGTGAGCGCGGGTTCAGCCTTTCGCCTTGCTCGCGCGTTCGTCGTCCCTCAGCCAGATGTAGATCGCCGGAATGACGAGCAAGGTGAGGACGGTCGACGAGGCGAGGCCGAACACGAGCGAGATGGCGAGCCCCTGGAAAATCGGATCGGTGAGGATGAACGCCGCGCCGATCATCGCCGCCGCCGCGGTGAGAAAGATCGGCTTGAAGCGGGTCGCGCCCGCTTCGATGAGCGCGGCCCTCAAGGGAGCGCCGGCGGCCTGACGGCGGCGGATGAAGTCGACCAGCAGGATCGAGTTGCGCACGATAATGCCGGCGAGCGCGATGAAGCCGATCATCGAGGTCGCCGTGAACGCCGCCCCGAGCAGCCAGTGCCCGGCCATGATGCCGATCAGCGTCAGCGGCGCCGGGATCAGGATGACGAGCGGCAGGCGGAACGAGCCGAATTGGGCGACGACCAGCAGATAAATGCCGAGCAGCGCCACCATGAAGGCCGCGCCCATGTCGCGGAACGTGACATAGGTGACCTCCCATTCGCCATCCCACAGCAGGGTCGGTTCGGCGTCGTTCGCCGGCTGTCCGTGATAGCGGATTTGCGGCGGGCCCGCCGCGCCCCAGTCCATATGGGCGAGCTTGTCTTGGACCGCGAGCATCCCGTAGATCGGCGCCTCGAACCGTCCGGCGACCTCGGCGCTCACCATTTCGGCGAACCGGCCGTTATGGCGGAAGATCGGAAACGACGCGCGCTCCTGCTTCAGGCTGACGACGTCGCCCAATTCGACATTGGCGCCTTGACGCGCCGTGCCGCCGGCCGGCAGCGGCGTCGACAGGATGCGCTCGTTGAGCGACAGCGCGCGGCGCGGCAGAGCCACGGATATATCGATCGGCTTGAGACCGCCGCCGCGCTGGGAATAACCGACCTTCGCGCCGCCGATCAGCGCGCCGATCGTATCGTAGACCGCCTGCTCCTCGACGCCGTGGAACTCCAGCGCCTCCTGGTCGACCGAAAAGCGCAGGCGCTCGGACGGGGTCCCGAAACTGTCGTCGACGTCGACGACGAAATCGACCGCCTCGAAGGCCTTGCGCACCTGGCTCGCCAGCGCCCGCCGGCTCGCCGCATCGGGCCCGTAGACTTCGGCCAGCAGCGTGGCGAGGACCGGCGGACCCGGGGGCACCTCCACCACCTTGACCGAGGTGCGCGCCGGCGCCGGCAACCCGGCGAGGCGCTGGCGGATATCGAGGGCGATCGCATGGCTCGCCCGCGAACGCTCGGCCTTCGGAACGAGGTTCACCGAGAGATCGCCGAGTTCCGGGCTCTCGCGCAGATAGTAGTGGCGCACCAGACCGTTGAAGTTGAACGGGGCGGCCGTGCCGGCGTATGCCTGGATCGACGTCAGCTCCGGCAGGTCGTTGAGGCGGTCGGCGGCCGCCATCAGCACGCGGTCCGTCTCTTCCAGGCTGGCGCCCTGCGGCAGGTCGACGACCACCTGGATTTCGGACTTGTTGTCGAACGGCAGCAGCTTGACGCGCACGTCCTCGGTCGCGAACAGAGCGCAGGCGGCGATCGTCGCGGCGCCGACGAGGATGAGAAACGCCTGGCTCCGCCAGCGGCCCTTGAGAAGCGGCCGCGCGATGCGCGCGTAGAAGCGGCCCATCGCGCCGATCTCGTGCGCGTCGTGTCCGGCTGAGGATTTCGCGGTTTCGAAGCTTCGGCGCGCGATGCGCAGCAGCAGCCACGGCGTCACGGTGACCGCCACGAAAAACGAGAACAGCATCGCGATCGAGGCGTTGGCCGGTATCGGGCTCATGTAGGGGCCCATCAAGCCGCTGACGAACATCATCGGCAGCAGCGCGGCGATGATCGTCAGCGTCGCCACGACGGTCGGGTTCCCGACCTCCGCGACCGCCCCGATCGCGGTTTCGGCGAGGCCGCGCTCGCCGCGCATCGACCAGTGGCGGACGATGTTCTCGACCACGACAATGGCGTCGTCGACCAGGATGCCGATCGAGAAGATCAGCGCGAACAGGCTGACGCGGTTGATGGTGTAGCCCATCAGCCAGGAGGCGAACAGCGTCAGAAGAATGGTGGTCGGGATGATGACGAGCACCACGACGCCTTCACGCCAGCCGATCGCGAGGGTGATGAGCGCCACGATCGACAGCGTCGCCAGCCCGAGATGGAACAGCAGCTCGTCGGCTTTTTCCGTCGCCGTCGCGCCGTAGTTGCGCGTCACCGTGACCTCGAGGTCGGACGGAACGATGCGCCCCTTGACGTTGGCGAGAGCCTTGATGACGTCGTCGGCGACATAAACGGCGTTGGCGCCCTTGCGCTTGGCGATCGCCAGGCTGACCGCCGGCCGTCGCTGCAATTCTCCGTTCGGCTGGCGCGTGAGAGTCCACGCGCGATGCTCGGCCTCGGCCGCCCCGACGACCACGTCGGCGACGTCCTTGACGTAGACCGGCCGGCCGTCGCGCGAGGTCAGCAGCAGCAGGCCGATGTCGGGAACGCCCTGCAGCGTCTGCCCCGCCAGTACCGGAATCGAGCGGTTGCCGTCGCGGAATGCGCCGACCAGGAACGAGCGATTGGCGTTGGTGAGCTTGTCGATCAGCTGGTTGAGGGTGATCCCGTAAAGCGACAGGCGCTCGGGATTCGGTTCGACCCTGATCTGGTTGGGGCTGCCCCCGACCAGGTAGGCGCCGCCGACATTGTCGACTTTCACAAGCTCGTGCTGCAGCTCTTCGGCGACCTGATAGAGGCCGTTGTCGGTCCATTCGGCGGCCTTGTCGGGCCGGGCCGCCAGGGTGAGCACGACGACGGCGACGTCGTTGACGCCGCGGCCGACGATCAGCGGCTCCGGGATACCCTTGGGCAGGCCGAGGATGTTCGCGCGCACTTTCTCATGGATGCGCAGGACCGCGGTGTCCTCGTCGGTGCCCACGAAGAACCGCGCCGTGACGACGACGCGGTCGTCGACGGTCTGCGAATAGACGTGTTCGACCCCGTTGATTCCCTTGATGATGTCCTCGAGCGGGCGGGTGACGAGCTCCACCGCCTCGTCGGCCTTGTAGCCATTGGCCGTGACCATAATGTCGACCATCGGCACGCTGATTTGCGGCTCCTCCTCGCGCGGCAGGGCGACAAGGGCGATCGCGCCGGCGACGAGGGCGGCGATCAGCAGCAGCGGCGTCAGCGGCGAATTGATGAAGGCGCGCGTGAGGACGCCGGACACGCCAAGGTTCATGGCGAGACCAACGTGTCGCCGTCCTTCAGGCCGGACAGGATCTCGACCCCCCGCTCCTGCGGCTCGCCGGGCTGCACGACGACTTCGGAGCCGTCGGCGAGCTTCACATAGTTGACGCCCGCCCGCCGGTAGACATAGCCCGCCGGCACGATGATCGCGCGGCGCAGGCCGGTGCTGACGTAGACGCGCGTGCGTTCGCCGACGAAATAGTCGCCGAGCCCTTCGACCTCGACGTCGGCGATCACCCGGCCGCCGCGGATCTCCGGATAGACGATGCGCACGCGGCCCGCGCGCTTCTCCCCCTGCTCGTCTTCAAGCCCGCGCGCGCCGATCAGCACAACGTCGCCGGCCCGCATGAACCGCGCGTGACGCTCGGGCAGCTGCAGGCGCAGGATGTAACGGTCTTCGGCCAGCGTGGCGATCGTCTCGCCGGGCAGCACGACCTGGCCCTCGGAGACGGGGACGCCGAGGATGCGGCCCGCCTCGGGAGCCAGCACGGCGCCCTCGCTCATCTGCTGCTCGATTACGCTGCGGTCGGCGCGCATGGCGGCGAGCGTGCGCTCGGCGACGTCGAGATTGGTCTTGGCGAGGTCCGCCTGCGCCTGCGTGCTGACGCCGCGCCGCTGCAGCTCCTGCACGCGATCGAAGTCGGTCTGCGCCTGGTCGCGCTGCGACTGCTGCGACTGAATGCGCGAATCGAGCGCCTGCATTTGCAACACCAGCTTCTGGTCCGCTACCGCCGCCAGCTCGGCGCCGGCCGCCGCCTGTTCGCCCTCCCGCGCTTTCAACGTGGCGATCGTGCCGCCGATGCGCGCGCGCGCGACGAGCTGATGGGCGGGCTCGACCGTGCCGATGACGGCCTTCTGATCGGCGATCTCCGAGGTTTGCACCGTGAAGCTCTCCGCGGCGCAGACCGCCTGCGGCGCCAGGACGGCGAGGGCGACGGCAACCAGGCGACAACGGCGCATCGAATGTTCTCCGGATCGGGTCTTGACATATATATTCGCGATTGCTAATTTAGCAACCATGAATTTACAACAGCTCCAGTCGAAGGCCGGCGCCGCCGAGGCCCTCCTCAAGGTGGCGGCGAGCGAGCATCGCCTGATCATCCTGTGCGAGTTGCTGCAGGGCGAACGCTCGGTGGCGGCGCTTCAGCAGGCGATCGGGTTGAGCCAGTCGGCGCTCTCGCAGCACCTGGCGCGCTTGCGTGAGGAGGAAGTCGTCGCGACCCGCCGCGAAGCGCAGACCATCTATTATTCGCTGGCGAGCAGCCGAATGACCAGGCTGATCGGGCTGCTTTACGAATTGTATTGCTCGCCGGAGTGCGACGCGGATCGGCCGGAAAAGCGAAGGAGAAGAAAATCTTGACACTCGATCGCGCGGTGATGGCGTTTGCCGGATTCGTGATCCTGGCGAGCCTGACGTTAAGCCAGATCCACAGCCCGTACTGGCTGCTTCTCACCGCCTTCGCCGGAATCAATCTCGTCCAGGCGTCGCTGACCGGCTTCTGCCCGGCGGCAATCGTGTTCAAGCGCCTCGGCGTCAGACCAGGGGCGGCGTTTTGCTGACCGCCGGGCGGCCGGGCGCGGCGTCGTCGACCGGCGGCGCCGGCGCGCGGAACGGGGAGAAGACACCTCCGGTCTGCATCCACAGGCCTCATGATCCAACGCTATAGGCGGGCCGACGTTGTTCATTGATTCAAATCATCGCGGCGGGACGGAATCGGTGGATGCTGCCCGCCAACCAGGAACGAGGCGTCGGTCGTCGGCGGACTGTTAGAAATCGGCCCGCGGGGCGGATGCGAGAGGGGAGGAGTGTTTATGCCAAAGATCGTCGTCATCGGCGCCGGCATCGGAGGCGTCCCGATGGCCTTCGAATTGCGCGATCTGTTCGGGCGCTCGGCCGAGATCATGGTCGTCTCGGAGTCCGAATGGTTCCACTTCGTGCCCTCGAACCCGTGGGTCGCCGTCAACTGGCGCAAACCCGAGGACATAAAAATCCATCTTCCGGAAGTTTTCGCGAAACTGGGAATCGGCTTTTCGTCGGCGGGCGCCGCGCAGGTGATCCCGCAATCCAATACGGTGGTGCTCGGCGACGGCGAGCGCATCGCCTACGACTATCTGGCGATCGCCACCGGCCCCAAGCTCGCCTTCGACGAGATCGAGGGCCTCGGTCCCCAAGCGAACACCAGCTCGATCTGCCACGTCGACCATGCCGCGACGGCGTGCGATCGCTGGGAGGCCTTCTGCAAGGACCCCGGCCCGATGGTGGTGGGCGCCGTGCAGGGCGCCTCCTGCTTCGGCCCGGCCTATGAATTCGCGCTCACCGCCGTCACCGACCTGCGCCGGCGCAAGATTCGCGACCGCGCGCCGATCACCTTCGTGACTTCCGAGCCCTATATCGGTCATCTCGGCCTCGGCGGGGTGGGCGACACCAAGGGCATGCTCGAATCGATCATGCGCGACCGCGACGTGAAGTGGATCGTCAACGCCAAGATCGATCGCGTGACGCCCGACGCGGTCGAGGCGACGGAGGTGAACGAGGACGGCTCCGTCAAGAAGCAGCACAAGATTCCCTCGAAGTTCACGATGCTCATCCCCGGCTTCCGCGGCGTCGACTGCCTCAAGGGCGACGACGGCAAGTTCATCGCCGGCCTCACCAACCCGCGCGGCTTCGTGCTCATCGACAAGCATCAGCGCAACCCGACCTATCGCAACGTCTTCGCGGTCGGCGTGTGCACCGCGATCCCGCCCTACGAGGCGACCCCGGTGCCGGTCGGCGTGCCGAAGACCGGCTACATGATCGAATCGATGGTTGCCGCGGCGGCCCGGAACATCAAGGCGCTGGCCGACGGGCGCGAGCCGGCGGAGATGGCGACCTGGAACGCGGTGTGCCTCGCCGATTTCGGCGACAGCGGCATCGCCTTCGTCGCGCTCCCGCAGATTCCGCCGCGCAACGTCAACTGGTCGGGCCGCGGCTATTGGGTGCATGTCGCGAAGGTCGCCTTCGAGAAATACTTCTTGCGCAAGGTTCGCAACGGCTCCAGCGAACCTGGATACGAGCGCTTCGTGATGAAGACTCTCGGCGTGCAGCGGCTGCGGACCCCGTAAGGCGGGACCGACCACACGGAGAACCAGGCCATGAACTATTATATCGCGCGCACCGTTTCCGGCGGCTTCGACGAGACGGTCGCCAAAGTCGTCGACGCGTTGAAGCAGGAAGGTTTCGGCGTACTCACCGAGATCGACGTGTCGAACACGTTGAAGCAGAAGCTCGACGTCGACTTCCGCAAATACCGGATTCTCGGCGCCTGCAATCCGCCGCTCGCCTACCGGGCGCTGACGGCGGAGGACAAGATCGGCGTGATGCTTCCCTGCAACGTGATCGTTCAGGATGCCGGCGAGGGACGGATCGGCGTGGCGGCGATCGATCCGACCGCCGCGATGGACCGGGTCGGCAATCCCGCCCTCGCCGAAATCGCGCGCACCGTCGCCGACAAGCTGACGCGCGTGCTGGATGCGCTGTCGGCCCCGACCAAGCCGCGCGCGAATTAGCGCGGACGCATCGCCGCGCGCTACCGGATCAGCCCCACCACGTCCTTGATCGCGTCCATGTTGGGGCGGGCGATCGCGCGCGCCTTCGCCGCGCCCTCGGCGAGCACGCCGTCGACAAAGGCGGGATCGGCGTGCAAGCGGAAGATTTCGGCGCGGATCGGCTCCAGCTTGGCGACCGTGAGATCGGCGAGCGCCTTCTTGAAGCTGGAGAACTGGCTGCCGGCGAAACGGCGCAGGACGTCCGTCTTGGTCTGGTCGGCGAGCGCGGCGAATATCCCGACCAGGTTGTCGGCCTCCGGCCGCCCGGTGAGGCCCGCCAGTTCGCCCGGCAGCGGCTCCGCGTCGGTCTTGGCCTTGCGAATCTTCTGGACGATCGCGTCCGCGTCGTCGGTCAACGCGATATGAGCGTATTCGGACGGGTCCGACTTCGACATTTTTTTTGTGCCGTCGCGCAGGCTCATCACCCGCGTCGCCGGCCCCTGGATGAGCGGCTCGGGCAGCGGAAAGAACGCATCGCCATGGCCGTGCGCGGCGATCGAGCCGGCGAAGTCGTTGTTGAATTTCTGGGCGATGTCGCGGGCGAGCTCGAGGTGCTGCTTCTGGTCGTCGCCGACCGGCACATGGGTCGCGCGATAGACGAGAATGTCGGCGGCCATCAGCACGGGGTAATTATAGAGCCCGATCGAAGCGTTCTCGCGGTCCTTGCCGGCCTTCTCCTTGAACTGGGTCATGCGGTTGAGCCAGCCGAGCCGCGCCACGCAATCGAACACCCAGGCGAGCTCGGCATGTTCGGCGACCCGGCTCTGGTTGAACACGATGTTCTTCTCGGCGTCGATGCCGCAGGCGAGAAAGGCGGCGGTCACGTCGCGGGTGTTCTGGCGAAGCTGCGCCGGATCATGCGGCATGGTCATCGCGTGCAGGTCGACCACGCAGTAGAGGCAGGGATGGGTCGCCTGCATCTCGACGAAGCGCTTGAGCGCGCCGAGGTAATTGCCAAGGTGGAGGTTGCCGGTCGGCTGCACGCCGGAGAAGACGAGTTCGGGAAAATGCGCCATTTCGGTCGGGGAATCCTGTCGATAGCACCGGTCGCCTTATCGCAACGCCGCCTTTGCGAAGCAAGCCGGACGATGCGACCGAGAGGCCGCGCGGAACCGCGACCGTCCCGGTCGCCTCTTCAACTGAGCGTGAAATCATGGATGGCGAGCGTGGCTCGATGGGCTGAGCGTCTTACTAGCGGGACGCCCGCGCTCCTGTGACGGCACGACGACAAAGTCGGGACGCGTCTATCGAATCCATTTAGACAATAAACGCTGTTTGGTGAGTTTGAATTGTTTGCCGCAGAGAATACGATTGTGGTTGGCCGGCGATTTCGTCCGCATAGCCATTAGGGCCGTCCCACTTTCTCTACGATGCCGATGAGGTCAACGCCGACCGCCTTGAGAATCACGGCAATCACGACCAGCGCAAGTGTGTACGAAACAGCGGCGGCAATCGCGATCCAGAAGGCCTTCCAGCCGGATCCGCGAAGCGCTTCCTTCAAAATTCCTGGGCGAGCGTCGTCGACAACGCTATCGCCATAGATAACGAGCGCAGATTCCGCGGCCGTCATCTTGTCTTGAAGCTGTTGCTCAGTCCACGTATCGGCGTAGGCGGCCAACTCTTCCTCGGTGGGTTTACGGCCCTTTTTTTGAACCCACTCGCGCTTTGCGATCTTATAGAGGCCATATGCGACGAGATCGACGATCTGAGGGTCCTTTGGGTCGCTTACAAATTTCTCGAATACGCGATTGTAGTCGGGAGCCCCGGCAGGCCGCGGTGAATCCGCGCACATTAGCGCGCCTTTTGCCTGACGATCGAAGTCCGGAGCGAAGTATTCGCAGCCTCTGAAGCCTTCTGGTAGGAGTCTTTTGTCATTACGCGGATGACGGTGCCCTTGGTGCCTCTCAGCGTCTCACCTGAGACTGAGGTGGCACTTTTCCGCTTGATAACGACGCCGACAGTTTTGCGAGATGTTGCCAATTCAGCCTCCATTCGCGCGGCCATTTCGAATAGTGCGCAACAAGCTAACGTAGCACAATGAGGCAGAACAGGAGTAGCTAAAATCGGAGCCGACTCCTGTTCCTTGATAGTTCTATCCGACCGCGCCATTGTCTACGTGCGCAAATCCGATTCGGAAGGACCGCATCATGGCCGAGACAAAAGCCGGAAAGAAAATTGTCAAAGTGGCGCAGTATACCAAAATAGTCGGCGGCAAAAAAGTGAAGGTGCCGGCAGGCACTCGATCAACGCCCCGGACCTCGAAGGGGAAGCAATAGTTGACAGAGCGCTCGGCGGATAGGCCGGGCGGCGAAGGTCGACCGTCAGAACGGCGACGTGACGCCCGTCGTCATATTCTGTGAACCGAACCAATCACCTGGGCAAGAAGTGTCCCCCGCGACGCTCACGCCGGATAAGGCTGTGCGCGGCGCCTTGACCCGCTTCACGAGAAGGGACGGAAGGCCAGCGCGCGGGCACGGTCGCTCTTGATCGGTAAGCCGAGCCGAGCGCCGGCTGTGCGTCGCTCAAAGGATGAACCGGCTCAAATCCGCGTTCTTGGCGAGGTCGCCGACGTTTTTTTCGACGAACGCCGCGTCGACGGCGATTTTCTCGCCCGAGCGGTCGGGCGCCGAAAAGCTCACCTCATCGAGCACCCGCTCCATCACGGTTTGCAGGCGGCGCGCGCCGATGTTCTCGACCGTCGAATTCACCAGGGCGGCGATGCGCGCCAGCGCGTTGATGGCGTCGTCGGTGAAGGCGAGGTCGACCCCCTCGGTGCGCATCAGCGCGACATATTGCTTGATCAGGCTCGCCTCGGTCTCGGTGAGAATCCTGCGGAAATCCTCTTCGGTCAGCGAGGCGAGCTCGACCCGGATCGGCAGCCGCCCCTGCAGCTCGGGCAGGAGATCGGAGGGGCGCGAGACGTGGAAGGCGCCGGATGCGATGAACAGGATGTGGTCGGTCTTGACCGAGCCGTGCTTGGTGGCGACGCTGGTGCCCTCGATCAGCGGCAACAGATCGCGCTGGACCCCCTCGCGCGACACGTCGGCGCCGCCGCGTCCCTCGCGCGAACAGATCTTGTCGATCTCGTCGAGGAACACAATGCCGTTGTTCTCCACCTCGTGGATCGCCTCCCGTACGAGCTGGTCCTGATCGAGCATCTTGTCCGCTTCGGCGGCGAGCAGCGGTTCATAGGCGTCGCGCACGCTCATGCGCCGCAGCTTCGGCTTCTGCCCGAAGCCCTTGCCGAAGATGTCGCCGATCGAAATCGCCCCGACCGAGGCGCCCGGCATGTTCGGCAGTTCGAACATCGGCAGGCTCGGGCCGGAGGGCGCAAGTTCGATCTCGATCTCCTTGTCGTCGAGCTCGCCGGCGCGCAGCTTGCGACGAAACGTCTCGCGCGTCGCGCCGGACGCGCTCGCGCCGACCAGAGCGTCGACCACCCGCTCCTCGGCCGCCAGTTGCGCCTTGGCCTGGATGTCCTTGCGGCGGCGGTCCTTGACCAGTCCGATGCCGATTTCGACGAGGTCGCGGATGATCTGCTCGACGTCGCGCCCGACATAGCCGACCTCGGTGAATTTGGTCGCCTCGACCTTGAGGAAGGGCGCGCCCGCGAGCTTGGCGAGGCGGCGCGATATTTCGGTCTTGCCGCAGCCGGTCGGGCCGATCATCAGGATGTTCTTCGGCATCACCTCTTCGCGCATCGGCGACTGCAGCTTCAGACGGCGCCACCGGTTGCGCAGGGCGATGGCGACGGCGCGCTTGGCGTCGTGTTGTCCGACAATGAAGCGGTCGAGCTCGGAAACGATCTCGCGCGGCGAGAATTCACTCATGGGGCGCTTGACCTTCGGCTCACAGGCTTTCGATGACGAGGTTGTCGTTGGTGTAGACGCAGATCTGGGCGGCGATCGCCATCGACCGGCGCACGATCGTCTCGGCGTCGAGATCGGTCGGCAGCAGCGCCCGCGCGGCCGCCAGCGCGTAATTGCCGCCCGACCCGATGCCCATCACCGAGCCGTTTTCGTCGCCCTCCGGCTCGAGCACGTCGCCGGTCCCCGTCAGAATGAAGCCGCTCGATTTGTCGGCCACCAGCATCATCGCCTCCAGCCGCCTGAGATAGCGGTCGGTCCGCCAGTCCTTGGCGAGTTCGACGCAGGCGCGCGCCAATTGTCCCTGATATTGTTCGAGCTTGGCCTCCAGCCGCTCGAACAGAGTGAACGCGTCGGCCGTCGCGCCGGCGAAGCCCGAAATGACCTCGCCCTTGGCGAGGCGGCGCACCTTGCGGGCGTTGCCCTTGATGATCGTCTGGCCGAGGCTGACCTGGCCGTCGCCGCCAATGACCGTCCTGCCGCCCTTGCGGACCATCAGAATGGTCGTGGCCCGCCACACCGGGCCGCGCTCCGCCGTTTCGTCGCTCATTCGGGTTCCCGAAGCCGCTTGTCGCCATCGCCCGGCCGTTTCGGCGGAGCGAACCGATCTAGGCGGCGCGGCGCTTCAGTGCAAGGGCGCCGCGCCGCCGGTCCGGCCGGCCGATTATTCCTTCCGACGCCGCCGGATGGTCAACTGGCGCGCATATTGCTATCAAGCAGCGCGATCCGGGCCGGGCCGGCGCCTTTTTAGAGACGGGACGATGCGCAGCGCTGCGATCACGCGCAAAACCAAAGAGACCGAAATTTCCGTGAGCGTGCTGCTCGACGGCGCCGGCGTCGCCGACGTCGAGACCGGCGTCGGCTTTTTCGACCACATGCTCGACCAGGTCGCCCGCCATTCGCTGATCGACCTGACGGTGCGCTCGAAGGGCGACCTGCATATCGACCCGCATCACACCGTCGAGGATGTCGGCATCGCGCTCGGCCAGGCGCTCGCCAAGGCGCTCGGCGACAAGCGCGGCGTCGCGCGTTACGCCGATTGCCTGCTGCCGATGGACGAAACATTGACCCGCGTCGCGCTGGACCTGTCGGGACGCCCGTTTTTGGTGTTCAACGTCGGCTTCCCCAGCGAGAAGATCGGCGCGTTCGATACGCAGCTGGTGCGCGAGTTCTTTCAGGCGCTGGCCGTCCATGCCGGCGCGACCCTGCATATCGAGACGCTCTACGGCGCCAACAGCCATCACATCGCCGAGTCGTGCTTCAAGGGGGTCGCGCGGGCGCTTGGCGCGGCGATTGCGATCGATGCGCGCCAGGCCGAGCGCGTCCCTTCGACCAAGGGCGCGCTGTGAAATTGCTCGATTGGCGCCGTCGCGGCGCCGGCGTTGGGTGACGAATGGCGATCTACCGGGTGCTCGTTCCCGCCGATGCGGCCGATCCGGCCGCCGCGGCGGAGCGGGCCGAATTCATCCGCGAAGGCTTCTGCTGGCCGGCGTTGCTGTTCGGGCCGCTGTGGCTGCTGGCGCGCGGCCTGTGGCGGGCGCTGGGCGCCTGGGGCCTTGGCGCGCTGATCGTCGCGCTGGCGGTGCGCTACGGCGCCGCGCCCGGCTTGGCCGCGAGCTGGCTCTACCTCCTCAGCGCGGTTTGGCTCGGCCTCGAGGGCCACGCCCTGGTCGCCGCCGCGCGGCGCCGCGCCGGCTTCCGGTTCGTCGACATCGCGGCCGGCGCCGACGTCGAGGCCGCCGAGCGCGGCTTTTTTTCGCGCTGGTTCGCCGCTCCGCCGCTCGCCGCCCCGGCGGCGCGGCAGGGCGCTCAGGCCGTCCGCGCCGATGTCATCGGACTGTTCCCGGACGCGGGGGGCTGAGTTGGACGTCGCGATCGTCGACTACGGGTCGGGCAACCTCCATTCGGCCCACAAGGCCTTCGAGCGCGCCGCTCGGGAGGCGGGGCTCGACCGCCGGGTGACGGTCACCTCGCGTCCCGAGACGGTGGCGCGCGCCGATCACATCGTGTTGCCCGGCGTCGGCGCATTCGCCGATTGCCGGCGCGGCCTCGACGCGGTCGCCGGGATGGTCGAGGCGCTCGAGGAGGCGGTGCGCGCGCGCGGCCGTCCGTTCCTCGGAATCTGCGTCGGCATGCAATTGATGGCCGCGCGGGGCCTGGAGTATGAGGTCACCAAGGGGTTGAACTGGATTCCTGGCGACGTCGCGGCGATCCGGCCCGGCGATCCCCTGCTGAAAATCCCGCATATGGGCTGGAACAATCTGCGCCGGCTGCGGCCGCACGCCGTGCTGGCCGGCATCGAGACCGGCGAAGCCGGCCTGCACGCCTACTTCGTTCATTCCTTTCAGCTTTTCCCCGCTGTCGCCGACGACGTCATCGCGACCGCGGACTATGGCGGCCCGATCACCGCGGTGGTCGGGCGCGACAATATCGTCGGCGCGCAATTCCACCCCGAAAAGAGCCAGACGCTCGGCCTGGCGCTGATCTCGAATTTTCTGAAGTGGCGGCCGTGATCATCTTCCCGGCAATTGACCTCAAAAGCGGCGAATGCGTGCGCCTCGTTCGCGGCGACATGACGCAGGCCACCGTTTTCAACAGCGACCCGCCGGCGCAGGCGCAGGCGTTCGCGCGGCAGGGGTTCGATCACCTGCATGTCGTCGATCTCGACGGCGCCTTCGCGGGCAAGCCGATGAACGCCCAGGCCGTCGAGAAAATTCTCCTCGCGACGACCATGTCGGTGCAGCTCGGCGGCGGCATCCGCGACATGAAGACGGTGCGCGGCTGGCTCGAAAAGGGCGTCGCGCGGGTGATCATCGGCACCGCGGCGGTGCGCGACCCCGGCCTGGTGCGCGAAGCGGCGCGCCTCTACCCCGGCCGCATCGCGGTCGGCATCGACGCCCATTGCGGCCGCGTCGCGATCGACGGCTGGGCGAAGACTTCGGACATTTCGGCGCTCGAGCTCGGCCGCCGCTTCGAGGACGCCGGCGTCGCCGCGCTCATCTATACCGATATCGCGCGCGACGGCGTGCTGAAGGGGCTCAACATCGAGGCGACGCTGGCGCTCGCGGCGGCGGTCTCGATTCCGGTCATCGCTTCGGGCGGCCTCGCCTCGATCGACGACGTCGAACGGCTGCTCGCCCCCGATTGCGCGCGTCTCGCCGGCGCCATCGCCGGGCGGGCGCTTTATGACGGCCGGCTCGACCCCGCCGAGGCGCTGGCGATGATCCGGGCGGCGGGAGGCGCCCATGCTTAAGGTCCGGGTCATTCCCTGCCTCGACGTCAAGGACGGGCGCGTCGTCAAGGGCGTCAATTTCGTCGATCTTCGCGACGCCGGCGACCCGGTCGCCTGCGCGATGGCCTATGACGCCGCCGGGGCGGACGAATTGTGCTTCCTCGACATCACCGCCAGCCACGAAAACCGCTCGACCCTGCTCGACGTCGTGCGGCGCACCGCCGAGGCGTGCTTCATGCCGCTGACCGTCGGGGGCGGCGTGCGCCGCATCGAGGAGATTCGAAACCTGCTGCTGGCCGGCGCCGACAAGGTGGCGATCAACACCGCCGCCGTGCAGGACCGCGCCTTCGTCAAGGCCGCCGCGGAAAAATTCGGCAACCAGTGCATCGTCGTGGCGATCGACGCGAAAATGACGAGCCTGTCCGGCGCCGCGCCGCGCTGGGAGATCTTCACCCACGGCGGCCGGCGCGCCACCGGCCTCGACGCGGTCGCTTTCGCGCGCGAGGTCGTCGCGCTCGGCGCGGGCGAAATCCTGCTGACCTCGATGGACCGCGACGGCGCCAGGACCGGTTTCGACCTGGCGCTCACCGCCGCGGTCGCCGGCGCCGTCGGCGTGCCGGTGATCGCCTCCGGCGGGGTCGGCAATCTCGACGACCTTGTCGACGGGGTGCGCGTCGGCCGGGCCAACGCGGTGCTCGCCGCCTCGATCTTCCATTTCGGCGAATTCACGATCCGTCAGGCCAAGCGGCACATGGCGGCGGCCGGCCTTCCCATGCGCCTCGACTAGCCGGCGGGCCGGCGTCGCCACAGACCATGCCGCGCGCGATTGGTGTGGCCGTTGGCCGCTTCTTAAGCTATACCCTTCAGTCTGCGGCGGCGAACTGATGAATTTGAACGACACGCGTAGGTTTTCGTGAACAAGCCGCTCTTGCACGCCGCTTCCCCGCTGCTGGCTGATGGCCCTGAGGCGCCGTTGCGCGCCAAATTCGGCCATGTCGAGACCTGGGTCTTCGACCTCGACAATACGCTCTATCCCTCCGACAGCGACCTGTGGCCGAATATCGACAAGCGCATCACTCTGTTCCTGATGGCGCTGTTCGGCCTCGACGGCCTGTCGGCGCGCGCCCTGCAGAAGCACTATTACCAGCGTCACGGCACGACGCTGCGCGGCCTGATCGATGAAAATCTCGCCGGCCACGAGGAGTTCCTCGCCTTCGTCCATGACATCGACCGCTCGACGCTGCGCCCCGATCCTCCGCTCGCCGAGCAGATCGCCGCCTTGCCCGGCCGCAAGCTGATCTTCACCAACGGTTCGCGCGAGCACGCGCTGCGCACCGCGGCGCAGCTCGGCATGGAGAGCCTGTTCGAGGACGTTTTCGACATCGTCGCCTCCAACCTGATCCCCAAGCCCGCCGCGGCCGCCTATGCGGCGTTCTTCGACAAGCATCGGGTCGATCCGGCGCGCGCCGCGATGTTCGAGGACGTCGCCAAGAACCTGACCGTGCCGCGCGCGCTCGGCATGACGACGATCCATGTGATGGCCAAGGTCGACCAGGCCGATCACCGCGAGGCGCACGACCGCGCCGTCGACGATGCGCGGGCGATCGATTTTGCGACCAGCGATCTCACGGGCTTTCTCGCCTCGGTCAACGCGCGGCTGCGCGGGGTCTGAGCGCGACCATGCGCCGCGGAAGCGGCCGGTCGTCATTGCGAGGGAGCGTCGCGACGAAGCCAACCAGACCGAGGCTGCTGCAGCCCTCGTCTGGATTGCCTGGCTGCCGCTCGCCAGGACGCCTGACCGTTTCGGGCAAAATCGGGCGGACGCCGAACCTCACCCACCCCGTCCGGCGCGCTTCTCGGCGAGCGCGACGGCGAGCGTCATCGCCAGGCAGAAGGTCGCCGCCAGCGAGCGGAACGAGCCGAAATCGCTCTCGGCGACTTCGAAGCGCACGTCGGCGAGGCCGGCCAGCGGGCTCAGCGGGCTGTCGGTGACCACCACGGTCGGCGTCGCGCGCTCGCGCGCCCGGCGCGTCTGTTCGATGGTGAACGGGGTGTAGGGGGCGAAGCTGATGGCGATCAGGGCGTCGCGCCTCGTGGCCGTCGCCATCTGCTCGGCGCCGAGGCTGCCGACATTGTCGATGAGCGCGGCGCGCACGCCGAGCTGGGCGAGCGCGTAGGCGAGATAGTGGGCGACCGGAAACGCCCGCCGCTGGCCGAGCAGGTAGATCGTGCGCGCCGCGCCGAGCAGTTCGGTCGCCCGTTCGAGATCGGCGCGCGAGATCGTCTCGCGCAGGCGCGCCAGCGAGGCCGCCGCCGAATTGGCGAAGCCGCCGAGCAGCCGCGTCGGGTCGCCGCTGTCCCGCGCGCTCGCATGCAGCGCCTTCATCCGCTCGGGATAGTCGGGCCAGCGGCTGCGCAGGTGCGAGCGAAACACCGTCTGCAGCTCGGAGAAGCCGCCAAAGCCGATCGCCTGGGCGAAGCGCACCAGGGTCGAGGCCTGCACCTGCGCCCGGGCGGCGATGCTGGAGGCCGTCCCGAGCGCCATTTCCTGCGGGTTTTCGAGCGCGAAGGCGGCGACCTGCTGCAGGCGCTTGGGCAGTTCGGGCTTGATCCGGATCAGCCGCGCTTTCAGCGACTCGAAATCGACCGGGGCGTTCATTCGCCGGCCCCCGGCGCGCGATGAGCCTTCCTCGCCGCGCTGCAAGCCGTCACCGCCAAGGCGTTCCTCCCGAATGATCCGGCTCCGGCGGCTGGGGCGCCTTCGACGCCATTGACGCAAAACGCAAGATAGAATGAAAGTTCCAAATTGTTTAGTCTAGAGAATATTTGTATTGCCCGGACGGCCGGCGCGCCGGCGCGGCCGTCGCCTGATGAAAGATCCGTCCCATGTCATCGATCGGCGTCGGCCTCATCGGAACCGGCTATATGGGCAAATGCCATGCGCTGGCCTGGGCGGGCGTCAAGCCGGTGTTCGGCGACACGCCGGACATTCGCCGCGCCGTGCTGTGCGAGGTGACCGACGACCTCGCGCAAAAGCGCGCCGGCGAGTTCGGCTTCGCCCGGGCGACCGCCGACTGGCGCGCGCTCGTCGCCGACCCCGCGGTCGACGTCGTCTCGATCACCACCCCCAACCCGCTGCACGCCGAAATGGCGATCGCCGCGCTGGCGGCCGGCAAGCACGTCTGGTGCGAAAAGCCGATGGCGCCGAAGCTCGCCGACGCCGAGCGGATGGCCGAGGCGGCGCGCCGCTCGGGCCGGATCGCCATCCTCGGCTACAACTACATCCAGAGCCCCGCCGTCCGCTACATCAGGGGCCTTCTCGACGCGGGGACGATCGGCGCCGTCAACCACCTGCGCATCGAGATGGACGAGGATTTCATGGCCGACCCCGACCAGCCGCATTCCTGGCGCAGCGAGGCCTCGGCCGGCTACGGCGCGCTCGACGATTTCGCGGTGCACCCGCTGAGCCTGATCGCCACGCTGCTCGGGCGCCCGCAAGCGGTGTTCGGCGAAATGTCGAAGCCCTACGCCGACCGGCCGCACGCCGGCGGCCGGCGCGCCGTCGAGACGTCGGACATCGCCACCGCGCTGCTGCGCCTGCCCGGCGGCGTCGCGGGCGCCATCCATGTCAGCCGCACCGCCTGGGGCCGCAAGGGCCGCCTCGCCCTGCAGATTTTCGGCTCGCGCGGCACGATCGCGTTCGACCAGGAGCGGTTCAACGAAGTGCAGGTCTATGTCGCCGACGGGCCGCCCGCCGACCAGGGCTTCCGCACCGTGCTGATGGGCCCGGCGCACCAGCCCTACGACCGCTTCATCGTCGCGGCCGGCCACCAGATGGGCTTCAACGACCTGAAAATCATCGAATGCCGCGCGCTGCTGGCGCGCCTCGCCGGCCAGCCGGCGCCGGCGATCGACTTCGACGAGGGCCTGGCGATCGAGCGCGCGGTGCACGCCATCGCGCGGGCGAGCCGGGAGGGAAGGTGGGTGGAGGTGTAGCTGCGAGACGCCACAAAGGCCCGCTCACTAAATCTCAAACCGATATCCCAAATCTGCAGCGAACGTGGAGTATGACAGCCGCAGAGTTCGCAGAGATAGACCGCAATCACTGGCCACGCTGATGGGTCGATCGGCACCGACTTTGTGCTGTCGTAGTCCTGTTGGTGCACGAGTTGATTGCGGATCGCATACACCCGTTCGGCGTAGGCCGCCACACCAGCGTTATTCCCATGAAGGTCCGAGAAGCTGGCGGTGGCCTGAATCGCGGGGTCCAAAATTGTGGCCTCGGGCAGGAGCTTGAAAAGCTCTTCAATGGATGCAGACTCTTTCTCCCTCCTTCGCGGCTGGACTTGCAGTGGCGAGCCATCTCCAAGGCGCTTATTTGATGCCCTAGCGCATCGCGGAGACTTTTTATCCAAGGAAGATAAAACGTCGCCTCTAGGCACTTGTAGATTTCCAGAATCACGTGTCTCCAATGAGTGGATGTCAACGCGAAATAGAGGTTTTCGGGATTGATGTTCGGAAGACCGCTTAACCCAAAGATAGCGCTTGCGAGCGAGGATGAGATTAACGCTGAGCGAAAGTCTGGCAACGAGGCAGCAAGGTTGGCCGCCACACCGTAGTTGCTCCGAGTGCGGAAGACGTGGTCTTCCGGGATAGCAAACACCGCAACGTCGCGATACCAGCTCTGCACATCGTAGATGCTATGACCCACATAGCCCGATTGAACAACGTCAATAACGTTTTCGGCAGCGTCTTGCGAGAGGAACTCACTCTTCGGCTTATATGTGCCTTGTAGGGCGTAGACGAGGAAGAGGAAGCCCGATTCATCAAGTTGGGTTTCCGTGATTCCGCTAGCCTCTCCCCAAGCAGAGAGTCGCGCAGACCCCTTCTGGTCCAGACCCTCGCGCTGGATACAAAGGTAAACGTCGTCCTTACAACGGTACCGGAAAACGAACGAGTCGAGTGGGAGAAAAACATGCTCGCCGCCAATGCTTTTTGTTGCCGCGAGCCGGCGATATTGGTCGTGCCGGCGATCCTCAGGTAACACCGCCGTTTTCAGAAAACTCGCGAGGTCGGGGCGCCCGCGGCCGCGACCAACGGCGCGAAAAGCGCCTGCATGTATTCCGTAACGCGCTTGCCGGCCATTTAAGCAGCTCGCCAACAGGGCTCCATGTTCTCTAAACGGTCGGCGTGTCTCAACATGGCGGCGAACGCCCGTTTGAAGAGCTCCCTCTCGTGACGACCTACGCCTCCACGGCGGCCAGTCATGCGCTCTTGAAGAAGGCCCAATTGCATAAACTGTCGAAGCCCCTCCGCATTCAGGTCGTCCAACCTCGCAACGAGAATGTCCGTTGCGCTGCGTACCGCGATCATTTTTTCCGCGGCACTCGCCCAATCAATGGGAAACCCCGGTTCATCAAACAGATATACCGACACCGCGGCGGCGAACCCGGCCATTGCTGGAAAGCTGCCGAAGATGTCCTTGCCAGCGTCTAGTCGCGCGGCCGGCTCAGCCGGGTCCCGTTCGAGACGAGAAAACGCCCTATCTAGCCGGACGAGACAGCGGAGCATCTGAACGAAGAAATCGATAAACTCGGCATGAGCGCTCGTCTCGATCGCATCCAATCGTGCGAAGTCCTCCGCGACGCGGTCGCGGACCTCAACCTCGGTCTTGCGGGACGAGAATACCAGGAGGAGTTCGACGATCGTACTGCCTTGGTACTGAGCGGCATTTGCCCGTCGGCGCTGATCATCCTTAAGGAAAATCGCCACGTCGTCCGCGCCCAATTCGGCGGATATCTTCCGCAGGAACTGGCCATAGACAGTTTCGAGTTGCCGTGCGAGTTCCCAAGGAACCTGGCCGGTGTTGAGGACGAGCATTCGGTAAATCAGACTGCTGATGAACTCTGTCACCCAAAACTCGACGCGCATCCGGCGCGCGCGCACGTCGGGGTTGGCAGCGTCGGCCTCCTTTAGCGCGGTCGTTCGTTGCATACCATCGATAATCGAGATTTTGTCCGCTTCCAACGCAGCGAAAAAGGCAAGGAGGCGCGGCGCATCCGCAAGATCGGCAAGCCTCCGTCGTTCCTCTTCTGTGACCAGAACGCCGACCACAATTGGCGGGATCACCGCGCCCATCTGAAGGTCGCTGACCATCCGATTGCGGATGGTAATCGCGGTCTTTGTTTTAAGTGGCGCTCGTTGGCCTTCGATACCACCCCTAGGATGATACACGCGATCAACCAAGTCGAGATATTCGCCGACGGTCATCGAGGTCATGATCGACGTGCAACGTACTCGCCTATCTTCCAACACGTCGTACATGGCTAACCTTTCGACCCAAGCACAATCGGCGCACTTTTGATACTGTCTGACGAAATGCGACCCTTGGATAGTCTAGCGCATCGTCAGATCAAACACATCTCGATGTCGGGCTGCCGGGAGGAATTGGACGGGTTAGGCGCGAGGCGCGCAATAGCCCCGAGCCCGCTAACGCCGACGGCCACCCCGCCAGCCCGCCGTCAAGCGGCTTCGCCGCTCCTGCGCTTCGCTTCGGCGCCTTCGGCGTGACTGCGTCCTGTCGGCGCGGCAAGTCGCCAGACCTCCATCATGAAATCATGCAATGCGTATCATCTCCCCCGCACTGCGGCACGACCAGCGAACGCCCCGTGTCGTTATTCATCTGAGCTGCCGTCCTCTCTCTGGAGGAGGTCGAGATTCATCATCAAAACACCGTCATCCCCAAGGTCTTGGTAGTGCATCAAATTCGCGCGGCCAAATATGCGCCAAATCCGATGGCTCGCCCTGACGAAGATGATCTCCAAATAAAGCAGCTTACGGCAGAGGGCGTCGATTTCCTCATCGGCGAGTTGTCCAGGCCAATCGCCTTGGTGAAAGAAGCGGTGCACGAAGAAATCCCGCTTGGCCTTGACCCACTTCAGATAGTCGAGGTCAGCCGCCGCGACGCTGTGTTTCGAAAGGACCGAGATCAGATTTCCTAGCGTTGAGCTTTGGAGCTTGTTCGTCTTGTCAATCAATCGGCTCCAATTCGATGCGTCGGGACCAAGGAGATCGGCCACCCTGATCCGATCGCAGATGGACATCGCGCGGATGATCGTGTCCTCCATCAACGCCAGATTCACGAAAGTCGAGCCGATTTGATAGCAATAATGGATGCGAAGAACATCGAGGTCTTCCCGCGCGGACATGAAGGCCCGAACTGTCGGGGCGTTTATCGGCTTTCGCATCTTCGGAGGCCCTACGCGTTCACAGAACTCAAGATGAGGTTTGCAACTTATCTGGGCGTGTCACGCAATTCGAATTGGACCGTTCCGCGGCCGTCGGAATTATGCAATGCGCATCATGGCGGCGTAATTCACGGTAACCCGCCTACTCCTCATTGGGGCGGCCGCCCCGCCAGGCCGCCGTCAAGCGGCTTTGCCGCTCCTGCGCTTCGCTTCGGCGCCTTCGGCGTGACGGCGTCCTGCCGGCGCGGCAAGTCGCCTCCATGTCTCTTTGGCGAGCGACAGTGGCCCTCGGGCCGCTTTGGGAGCCAAAGAGACATGGAGGCCAAAGAGCCGGCGCCGCGCGGAGCGGTCAAGGTTCGCGTAGCGACCGCGCAGCGGCTTGACCTTGACGGCGAGCACGGCGCTGGCATGCGCCGGGCCGTCATGGTCGAACCCGGCCTGTCCCTCAAGTCGCTCGGCTCGCTCTGTAAACAACCATCCCTTTGTGCTACAAGGCGGCATGACGATCACCCTGACCCCCGAGCAGCAGAAGTGGCTCGCGGCGCATGTCGCGCGGGGCGACTTTCCCTCGATCGAGAGGGCGGTGCTTCAATTGATCGACGAACGCATCGCCGAACGCGAGCTCGCGGAAGCCGATGACATGGCCTGGGCGAAGCCCTATGTCGAAGAAGGCCTGGCGGCGCTCGAACGTGGCGAAGTCATCACGCTCGAGGAACATCAGGCCCGCAACGCCAAGCGTCTCGACGCCCTCGCACGCTGATGGCGCGCGTCATCGTCGCCGAACCGGCCGACACCGACGCGGCCGACATTCTGACGCGTCTGGCGCGCGCCCGTCGCCCCCACCCCGCCTTCCCCAACGTTAATCCTTCATTCACGGTAAATGGTCTCGTGCGCCGCGGCGCGGCGCGCGATCAGCAAGTCTTAATGTCTGTATAAAATGCTGCTCCCGCGCCCGGATCGTCCGGGAGGGGGAATTCGTCGATGCGCGACGCAACGACCGAGACATGGGGCCAGAACGAGCTGTTCGAGGTTCTGGCGCTCATGACGATGGGCGCCTGCGTGTGGTTCATCGGCGGGAAATTCGGGGTGTTCGACGCCGTCGCCGGTTACGCCCTCAAGAACCATCTCATCGACGTCCTCACCTTGAGCACCTGCATGATGGTCGGCGTGTTCGCCGCCTCGATGCGCAAATCGATCATGCTGCGCAAGGCGATCGCCGCGCGCATCGCCGCCGAGGCGCTCGCCGAGGCCACTTCGCGGCACGACGCGCTGACCGGCCTCGCCAACCGGCGGCTGTTCCGCGAGATGCTGGAATCGGCGCTCGCCGCGCGCCAGCCCGACGACCGGCTGGCGGTCATGCTGATCGATCTCGACCGGTTCAAGCCGGTCAACGACGTCCACGGCCATGCGGCGGGCAATGCCGTGCTGTGCGCGATCGCCGACCGGCTGCGCGCCATCGTTCCGCCCGGCGCCACCGTCGCCCGCCTCGGCGGCGATGAATTCGTCGCCCTGCTGCCGTCCAGCGGCGACGAGGAGGCGATCGTCGATCTCGCCAAGCGGATGATCGCCGAACTGCGCAAGCCGATTCCGTGGAAGCACGGCCAGGTCGAGGTCGACTCGACCATCGGCATCGCCGTCACGACGCCGGACAACCAGGATTCGGAGACGCTGCTGCACGCGGCGGACATCGCCATGTACCAGGGCAAGCGGGAGGGGCGCGGCACGTTCCGGTTCTTTCACGCGGCGATGGACGTGGCGTTGCAGGCGCGCGCGCAGCTCGAGGCCGACCTGCGGCGGGCGATCACCCGCGGCGAGATCGCGCCCTACTACCAGCCGATCGTTTCGCTGCCGACCCGCGCGCTCGCCGGCTTCGAGGTTCTGGCGCGCTGGAACCATCCGACCAGCGGCCTGATCGCGCCCGACGACTTCATTCCGGTGGCCGAGGAAGCCGGGCTGATCTCCGATCTGTTCTTCAGTCTTCTGCGGCAGGCCTGTCTCGACGCGCGAAGCTGGCCGCCGCACCTGCAGCTCGCCATCAACCTGTCGGCGCGCCAGTTGCAGGATCACCAGTTGCCGGCGCGAATCCTCGCCATCCTGACCGAGACCGGTTTTGCGCCGAGCCGCCTGGAGACCGAGATCACCGAAGCCGCGCTGATCAACGATCTCGACGCCGCGCGCGCGATCCTCACGTCCCTGCAGAACCTCGGCGTCACCATCGCGCTCGACGATTTCGGCACCGGCTATTCGAGCCTCTATCATGTCAGCGAATTGAAGTTCAACAAGCTGAAGATCGACAAGAGCTACGTCACCACGCTCGAGCAGGGCAGCGAGCGGGCCAAGCTGGTCGATGCGATCATCCAGCTCGGCGCGAGTCTGAGCCTTCAGACCACCGCCGAGGGCATCGAAACCGACGCCAACCTCGATTGGCTGTCGGATCAGGGCTGCAATTTCGCGCAGGGCTATCTGTTCGGCCGGCCGATGCCGAAAGAGGCCGCCGACTTCTTTCTCGACGCCAAGGAGGCGGTGAGACTGGCCGAGGAGCAATCGAGGGCCGGCCGCGTCGCCTGAGCCCGTCGCGGCGACGCGGGAGCTTCGCCGCCGCGCGCCGCTTCCCGCGCCGTGGTAGGCTTCCGCGCGACAAGGCGCGGAGGATGCCATGGCCGATGAGCTTGTTTTCTACACCAACCCGATGTCGCGCGGCCGGATCGCGCGCTGGATGCTCGAGGAGACCGGGCAGCCCTATCGCACCGAGCTGCTCGAATTCGGTTCGACGATGAAGGCGCCCGCCTATCTCGAAATCAATCCGATGGGCAAGGTGCCGGCGATCCGCCACGGCGAGGCGGTGGTGACCGAGGCGGCGGCGATCTGCGCCTATCTCGCCGACGCCTTCCCCGACGCCGGCCTGGCCCCGCCCGCCGGCAGCCGCCTGCGCGCGCCCTACTACCGCTGGCTGTTCTTCGCCGCCGGTCCGCTGGAGGCGGCGGTGACCAACAAGGCGCTGGGCTTCGTGGTCCCCGACGGGCGCGGCGCGATGGCCGGATATGGCAGCCTCGGCGATGTGATGAATGCGCTGGAGCGTCTGCTGTCGGCGCACGAATTCGTCGCCGGCGATCGTTTTTCGGCGGCCGACGTCTATCTCGGGGCGCAGATCGGCTCGGGAATGAGGTTCGCGACGATCGACAAGCGCCCGGCCTTCGAACAATACTGGGCGCGCCTCGGCGCGCGGCCCGCCGCCGTGCGCGCCCGGGCGATCGACGACGCGCTGGTCGCCGAGAGAAAAACGGCGGCGGCGGCCGGCTAGGTCGCGCCGCTCGGCCGGCCTCGCCTGGCAAGGCCGGCTTCTCCCGCGCGCAAGGGGTCGCGGTTCGCCGCCGGATCGTCCGCAAACGGCTCACGCCCGGCTGAGATGGGTATCGGCGAAGGCGGTTGTATATTTCAGGCCATAGCCCAGCAGTCGGTCGAAGCCGATATGGGCGATCCAGATCAGCGCGATTTCGAGCGCCAGCGGCTGTCCCTGGGTGAGGCCATAGGCCGCCAGAGCCGCGGGCGCGAGGGTGGCGTGCCCGAGATTGTAGACGGCCGCGCCGATCCGGGGTCCGCCGATATAGCCCAGCATGAAGAGGTCGGGGACGAGAAACAGCGCGGCGAACATCGCCCAGCCGCCGCCGACGTGCGCGTAGGCGAGCGCGCTCGCCGCCAGCGCGAGGGCTCCTTCGAGCCGCAACAGCCGGCGCGGCGCGCCGGATGCGGCGCCCAACGCCGGCACGGTCGATCGGCCGCGCCGGTCATGCGTGAGAGCGGGCGAGAAGCGAGATGGGCCCGTGGGGTTGTTATCGGCGTCGGTGAGCGACATCGGGTGCGACCTCCGTGCGATCGTTCGATCGACGCCACTCATCCGCGAAGTCCCGCTTGCGCACAATTGTATAATAATGTCGGATCGCTATTCATAAATGCATGGATGGGGATCACCCCGCGCCGGTTCGGATCGCTTTGGTGCGCCTCTTGCGCGCGATGCGCGCCGCCCCCGTTTCCGCATCGGGTCGGTCGCTCCGCCCGCCGCCCGAACCGTCGGCGGGCGGCCGTTGGGCTAGAAGTAATGGGAGTAGTCGCCGGTGTTGTCGGGCGCCTGGCCCGCTTGATAGGACGACGCCGGCCGCTGCTCTTGCGGCGCCGCCGCTTGCGAATTGGACGTTGGCGCGAGCGCGGATGGATTGAGGTCGGGAAGGGTAAGTGTGCAGCCCGACAATGCCAGCGCGGCGAGCGTCGCGAAAAGCGCTCGTTTCATGTCCAGTCTCCCATTGCGGCTCGACTTCCACGAGAGCAAGAGCCTCGCCATCGCCGGCGCGAGCCAAAATTGTACGCTGGCGCGCCACCGCCGGACCTATAGCGCGAAATGACGCCATGCGCATCACCGGTCGTCAAGCCATCGCCTAGGCGAACCTTTCCCTCGCCCGCGCTTTGGCCTTCAACGCCTCGGCGGCGCGATCGCGCGGCGGACGCGAGGCGTCCAGCGACGCCAGCAGCCGGCGCGCCGCCTCCGCGACTTCGTCGACCGCGCGATCGAACGCGGCCTGGTTCGCTTTCGACGGCCGCGCAAAGCCGCTGAGCTTGCGAACGAACTGCGATGACGAGGCGCGAATTTCCTCCTCCGTCGCGGGCGGTTCGAAATTGAACAAGGTGCGGATGTTGCGGCACATCGGACGGCTCCCGGGTTGGCGGCGCTTGCCGAACCTTATCGCGCCGTCGGTGTTCGCGCCATCAACCGTCCGGCGCGAGAGTCGGCGTCGTTCGATTCAATCCGCCGGCGCTAACCCAGAATCCCCGGCAGATCGAGCTGGTGCGCGCGCGCGCATTCGATCGCTTCCTCGTAGCCGGCGTCGGCGTGGCGCATGACGCCGCTGGCGGGGTCGTTCCACAGGACGCGGGCGAGCCGCGCCGCCGCCGCCGGCGTGCCGTCGGCGACCACCACCATTCCGGCGTGCTGCGAAAAGCCCATGCCGACGCCGCCGCCGTGATGCAGCGACACCCAGGTGGCGCCCGAGGCGCAGTTGAGCAGCGCATTGAGCAGCGGCCAGTCGGAAACCGCGTCCGAACCGTCGCGCATCGCTTCCGTCTCGCGGTTGGGCGAAGCGACGGAGCCGGAGTCGAGATGGTCGCGGCCGATCACGATCGGCGCCTTCACCTCGCCGCTCGCCACCATTTCGTTGAAGGCGAGGCCGAGGCGATGGCGCACGCCGAGGCCCACCCAGCAGATGCGCGCCGGCAAACCCTGAAAATGGATGCGCCGCCGCGCCATGTCGAGCCAGTTGTGCAGGGCTCTGTCGGCGGGCAGCAGCGCCTTCACCATGGCGTCGGTGCGGTAGATGTCCTCGGGATCGCCCGACAGCGCGCACCAGCGGAACGGGCCGACGCCCCGGCAGAACAAGGGCCGGATATAGGCGGGGACGAAGCCAGGGAAGTCGAAGGCGTCGGCGACGCCTTCCTCCTTGGCCATCTGCCGGATGTTGTTGCCGTAGTCGAGCGTCGGGACGCCGCTCTTGTGGAAGGCGAGCATCGCGCGCACCTGCGTCGCCATCGAGGCGCGGGCGGCGCGCTCCACCGCCTTGGGGTCGCGCTCGCGTCGCGTCTCCCATTCGGCGGGCGTCCAGTGGGCGGGCAGATAGCCGTTGAGCGGATCATGCGCCGAAGTCTGGTCGGTGACGACATCGGGCCTGACGCCGCGCCGCACGAGTTCGGGAAACACCTCCGCCGCATTGCCGAGCAGGCCGACCGAGACCGGCTTCCTCTCGCGGCTGGATCTTTCGATGATCGCGAGCGCCTCGTCGAGGTCGCTCGCCTGCCTGTCGAGGTAGCCGGTGCGCAGGCGCATCTCGATGCGGCTCGCCTGGCACTCGACGGCCAGACACGACGCGCCGGCCATCGCCGCGGCGAGCGGTTGCGCCCCGCCCATGCCGCCGAGGCCGGCGGTCAAGATCCATTTGCCCGCAAGGTCGCCGCCGTAATGGCGCCGGCCGACCTCCACGAAGGTCTCGTAGGTGCCCTGCACGATGCCCTGGCTGCCGATATAGATCCACGAGCCGGCCGTCATCTGGCCGTACATCATCAGGCCCTTGCGATCGAGGGCATGGAAGTGGTCCCAGGTCGCCCAATGCGGCACCAGATTCGAATTGGCGATCAGCACGCGCGGCGCGTCGGCGTGGGTGCGGAACACGCCGACCGGCTTGCCCGACTGGACGAGCAGGGTCTGATCGGCTTCGAGCCGCCTCAGCGCGGCGACGATCTCGTCGAACGCCCGCCAGTCCCGCGCGGCGCGGCCGATGCCGCCGTAGACGACGAGCTCGCCGGGCTTCTCGGCGACGTCCGGATCGAGATTGTTCATCAGCATGCGCAACGGCGCTTCGGTCAGCCAGCTCCTGGCGGAAATTTCCGGTCCGCGCGGGGCGCGGATAAAGCGGGCGTTGTCGATGCGCGGGTTGGCGCTCATGGAAGGCCTCGTGCCGATGGACTCGAAAATGACCAGTTCACGCGCGCGCCCAATCGAGCGCCGCCTGAAGGACATCCCTTAGCGTTCGCCGCATTCTTTCGGCAAACGACGGCTCATATGGCGAGGGCCAGTTCTCCGGCCCGACCTCGCGCGGTTCGCGCATGTAGCCGCGGCACGCCAGCTCCATCTGCAGGACGTGGACGCCGCGGGCCGGCTCGCCGAAACGGCGGGTGATCCAGCCGCCCTTGAAACGGCCGTCGACGACAAAGCTCCGGCCCGATGATTTGAGGATGTCCGCGACTCCCTGCACTAGCGCGGCGTCGGCGCTGGCGCCGCCGTTGGCTCCCAAATTGAAGACCGGCAGTTCGCCGTCGAACAGCCGGGGGATCGCGGAGCGGATCGAGTGGCCGTCGTAAAGCACGATTCGGCGATGCATTTGGCGCAGCCGGTCGACCTCGTCGCGCAGCGCGCGATGGTAGGGATCGAAATAGGCGGTCCGGCGTTGCGCGACTTCCGCCGCGTCAGGCTCCTGGCCGGCCTTGTACAAGGGTTCGCCGTCGAACGTCGTGATCGGGCACAGCCCCGTCGTCGCCCGGCCGGGATAGAGCGAGGCGCCGGAGGGATCGCGATTGACGTCGACGACCGTGCGCGAGATCGCCGTGCGCACCACCGTCGCGCCGAGCCCCCCGACGAATTCGTAGAGTCGCTCGATCCACCAGTCGGTATCCTTGCGGGCGAGCCAGGGCGAGACGAGGCGCGGCCCGATCGCGCCGAGCTCCAGCCCGGTGTGCGGCACGCTGACGATCAGCGGCGCGTCGCCGCGGGCGACCTGGAGCCAGGGCGGGTCGTTCATGGCGGCGCGCCGCAGATCGACGGCAGGAGTTCGGCGCCCGCCGCGGCGATGACCGCGCCGCTGCGCACCAGGCCGATCGCCGCCGCGATGTCGGCGTGGAAATAGCGGTCCTCGTCGAGAGCAGGAACGGAGGCGCGCGTCAGCCGGCGCACCGCCTCCAGCGGCAGGCTCGAACTCAGCGGGCGATGAAAGTCGCAGCCCTGCGCCGCCGCCAGCAGCTCGATGCCGATCACCGCGAAGGCGTTGTCCACCATCGCGAGCAGCCGCCGCGCGCCATGCGCCGCCATCGAGACATGATCCTCCTGGTTGGCCGAGGTCGGGATCGAATCGACGCTGGCGGGAAAGGCGCGGCCCTTGTTTTCGGAGACCAGCGCCGCCGCCGTCACCTGGGCGACCATGAAGCCGGAGTTGAGCCCCGGCTTCGGCGTGAGGAAGGCCGGCAGGCCGGACAGCGCGGGGTCGACCAGCATGGCGATGCGCCGCTCGGCGAGCGACCCGATCTCGCAAATCGCCAGCGCCATCATGTCGGCGGCGAAGGCGATCGGCTCGGCGTGGAAATTGCCGCCCGACAGCGCGGCGTCGTCCTCGGCGAAAATCAACGGATTGTCGGTGACGCCGTTGGCCTCGTTCGCCAATGTCGCCGCCGCCTGACGCAGCAGGTCGAGCGCGGCGCCCATCACCTGCGGCTGGCAGCGCAGGCAATAGGGGTCCTGCACCCGTTCGTCGCCGATCAGATGCGAGGCGCGAATCGCGCTGCCGCGCATCAGCGCGCGCAAGGCCGCGGCGGCGTCGATCTGGCCGCGATGCCGCCGCAAGGCGTGGATGCGCGCATCGAACGGCGCGTCGGAGCCGCGCGCGGCGTCGGTCGACAGCGCGCCGGTCGCCAGCGCCGAGCCGAACAGGATTTCCGCTTCGAACAGCGCCGCCATCGCATGGGCGGTGGAGAATTGCGTGCCGTTGAGCAGCGCCAGTCCCTCCTTCGGGCCAAGCGTCAGCGGAGAGAGACCGGCCCGCGCCAGGCCTTCGGCGGCCGGCAGGCGCGCGCCGTCCAGAAACGCCTCGCCGACGCCGATCATCGCCGCCGCCAGATGCGCGAGCGGGGCGAGATCGCCGGAGGCGCCGACCGAGCCTTGCGCGGGCGCTACCGGCGCGAGCCCGCGCGCCAGCATCGCCTCCAGCATGTCCACCGTCTGCGGCCTCACCCCCGAGGCGCCCTGCGCGAGACTGGCGAGTTTCAGCGCCATCATGAGCCGCGCCACCGGGAGCGGCGTCGCCTCGCCGACGCCCGCCGCGTGCGACAGCACGATATTGCGCTGCAGCGTTTCGAGGTCGCCCGTCTCGATGCGCGTGCTCGCCAGCTTGCCGAACCCGGTGTTCACCCCGTAGACCGGCTCGCCCCTGGCGACGATCCGCGCAACGGCGGCGGCGCTCGCCGCGACGCCCGGCCGGCAGGCTGGATCGAGCCGCGGCGAGCCGCCGCGATAGATCGCGCGCCAGTCGGCGAGCGCCACCGCGCCGGGCTCGAGGGCGATCTCGCTCATCCGCCCCTCCAGAGGCGCCGCGCCAGCGGGTTGAAGCCCATGCGATAGACCAGCTCGGCCGGACGCTCGATGTCCCAGATCGCCAGATCGGCCCATTTGCCCGCTTCCAGCGTGCCGGTCTCATGCAGAACGCCGAGCGCGCGGGCGGCTTCGCGGGTGACGCCGGCGAGGCATTCCTCGACCGTCATCCGAAACAGGGTCGCCGCCATGTTCATTGCGAGCAGGATGGAAGTCAGCGGCGAGGTGCCGGGATTGGCGTCGGTCGCCACCGCCATCGCAACCCCGTATCGGCGGAACAGTTCGATCGGCGGGCGCTTGGTCTCGCGAATGAAATAGAAGGCGCCCGGCAACAGCGTCGCCACGGTCCCGGCCTTGGCCATCGCGGCGACGCCTTCCTCGTCCGTATGCTCCAGATGATCGGCGGAGAGGGCGCCAAAGCGCGCGGCGAGCGCCGCGCCGTGCAGGTTGGAGAGCTGATCGGCATGCAGCTTCACCGGCAGGCCGAGTCGCCTCGCCGCTTCAAACAAACGCGCGATCTCGTCGGGCGAAAACGCGATGCTTTCGCAAAAACCGTCGACGGCGTCGGCGAGGCCTTCGGCCGCGATCGCCGGCAACGTCTGTTCGACGAGCCGGTCGAGGAAGCCGCGACGGTCGCCGGCAGCCTCGGGCGGTAGCGCGTGCGCGCCGAGGAATGTCGTCCGCACGCCGATCGGGCGCTCGCGCGCGAGGCGGCGCGCGGCCAGCAGCGACTTGCGCTCGTTGGCGGGATCGAGCCCGTAGCCCGACTTGATTTCGATCGTCGTGACGCCTTCGGCGATCAGCGCGTCGAGGCGCGGCAAGGTCTCGCGCACCAGCCGCTCCTCGCCGGCGGCGCGCAGCGCCTTGACCGAGGAGAGAATGCCGCCGCCGGCGCGAGCGATCTCCTCGTAGCTTGCGCCGCGCAAGCGCCGCTCGAATTCTTGCGCGCGGTCGCCGGCATAGACGAGATGGGTGTGGCAATCGATCAGCCCCGGCGTGATCCAGCGGCCCTCGCAGTCGGTCGCCGCGCCGGTGGCGCGCAGGGAGGCGGGCATTTCGCCTTCCGGCCCGGCGTAGACGATGCGTCCGTCGCGGACCGCGACCGCGCCGCGCTCGACCGTTCCCAGTCCGGCCCGGTCCGGCGCCAGCGTGACGAGGCGCGCGTTGCGCCACAGGCCGCCGCGCGCCGCCGGCTCCCGATCGAGGTCTGGCGTGAGACCGTTCATGACGCTTTTCTCTCGGCGCCGATATGCTTAGACGTAATCGAATCGGACGCAAGCGCGGGATCGAAGCGAGACCGCTGCGTCGGAATGATGACGGAGACCATCGGCGACATGAGCGTCATCCACGCGGCGAGCGCCTTGACGCCTCAGGGATGGCGCGCCGATGTGAGGCTGACGATCGAAGCGGGGCGCTTCACCGCCGTCGAGGCCGGTGTCGCGCCGCCGCCCGGCGCCGAACGTTGCGCCATCGCTCTTTCCGGCATGCCCAATCTGCACAGCCACGCCTTCCAGCGCGGCATGGCGGGCCGCGCCGAGCTTCGCGGCCGCTCGCCCGACAGCTTCTGGACCTGGCGCGACCTGATGTATCGCTTCGCGCTGACGATGACGCCCGATCAGGTCGAGGCGGTCGCGAGCCAGCTCTATGTCGAGATGCTGGAGGCGGGTTTCACGCGGGTCGGCGAATTCCACTATCTCCATCACGATCGCGACGGCCGCCCCTACGCCGCGATCGCCGAAATGGCGACGCGCATCGCGGCGGCCGCCGGCGAGACCGGCATCGGCTTGACCTTGCTGCCGTCGTTCTACGCCCATGCGAATTTCGGCGGCGAGCCGCCGGCCGCCGGCCAGCGCCGGTTCGTCAACGACCTCGATGGCTTCGCGCGCCTTCTCGAAGGATGCCGGGCGGCGGCGGGCCAGCTCGAGGGCGCCAACATCGGGGTCGCGCCGCACAGCCTGCGCGCCGTCGCGCCAGAGGAACTGACCGCCGTTTGCGCGATGGCGGGGGCCGGCCCGATCCACATCCATGCCGCCGAACAGGTCAAGGAGGTCGCCGATTGCCTCGCCTGGTCGGGCGCCCGGCCGGTCGCCTGGCTCATCGACAACGCCGGCGTCGACGCGCGCTGGTGTCTGATCCACGCCACCCATATGACCGCGCCGGAAACCGCAGCGCTCGCGAGGAGCCGGGCGGTCGTCGGCCTCTGCCCCGTAACCGAAGCCAATCTCGGCGACGGCGTGTTCGACGGCGCGGCCTTCGTCGCTCACGGCGGCCGTTTCGGCGTCGGCTCGGATTCGAACGTGCGGATCGGCGTCGCCGACGAATTGCGGCAGCTCGAATACGCCCAGCGCCTGTTTCATCGCGCGCGCAACGTCATGGCGGTCGCTGGCGGCTCGACGGGAAGGGCGCTGTTCGACGGGGCGCAGCGCGGCGGCGCGGCGGCGCTGCAAGCCGACGACGGCGGGCTGGCGCCCGGGGCGCCCGCCAATCTGGCGACGCTGGACGGCGCGCATCCCGGGCTCGCCGGATGCGCCGGCGACGCCATTCTCGACGCCTTCATATTCGGCGCGGCCAAAACGGCGGTCGACGGCGTCTGGGCGCGCGGCCGCAAGCTCGTCGAAGGCGGCCGACATCGCCGGCGCGAGGCGATCGCGTCGCGGTTTCGCGCGGTGATGGATCGGCTGCGCGACGCCTGAACGCGGCGGCGCGCGGCTCCCTAGATCGACGACAGAAGCGAGCTCAGTTCGCCCAGAATGCCGGTCGGCTGGCTGTTGCCGGGAGGAGCGGCGGCGGGCGTCGAGATGAAATTCAGCGGATTGGCGGCGTTGCCGAGGCCCGCCAGAATGCCCGCGAAGGTCGGGGCGCCCGAGCTGCCAGCCGACGGGCTCGCCGACGGCGAGGCCGAAGCTTGCTGCAAGTTGCTCAGAAACGGCGCGGCGCAAGAACCCACGATCGAGGGTAGGCTCGGTATCGACATAGACCTGCTCCCTGGCGAGGCGTCAGACTCGTAAGTTCGGCAATTCTAGGCGCGCGAGCTTACGCCAGGCTGGCGCGCCGCCCGCCGGATGGGCCGCCGAGCGCGATCGGCCGGCCGTGCGGCGTCGCGAGCGCCGCCTCCCGCCAGGCCTGCGCGAGATTGGCGAGGTCGGCGGCGCTCGCGACGCCCTTGGCGGCGACGAGGCTTTCGAGCGCCCGCAGCCAGGCCTGAAAATAGGCCTCGCCGCCCGCCTCCTGCGGCCCGTCGGCGATCTCGGCGCCCAGCGCTTCGGCCCATTCGCGCCAGCCGAACAGGCCGCGCTCGTTGAGCGCAACCGTGATCGCAAAGACCTGCGCCTGCCACGGCTCCTCGAAAGGCGGCGCTTCAGGCGCGTTCAAGATAGGGCTCCCATGCGTCGATCGACACGGCGACCAGCGGGTCGGCGTCGGCGCCCCATAATTCCTGGCCGGCGAAGCGCAGCGTGTAGCACCAGTGCGGGTCTTCGCCGGCGCCGCGCGCGTTGGAATCGGGGAAGACGAAGCAGCCGCGCGCCGTCTCGATCACCCCGATCTTGCCGCGCGCATAGCGGGGCAGGCGGGTGTGGCCGGTGGGGTGCATGACCTTCGTGCGCACCGTTTCGCCCGCCGCGTAGAGCGGCGGAGCGGGCGGAGGGCGGTCGCAGGGCGAACCGCTCGACAGCGCCTTCGCGACCTCGGCGCCCGCCAGACGGCCTCCGACGGGGCGCGGCGGCGCGATCGCCTGGCCCCGCTCCAGCTCCTCGCGAGTGGCCATGCCGGCGCCGAGCAGCAGCTTCTGCAGCCCGGCGATCCAGATCTCGTAATAGCTCTTCGACAGATATTCGGCCGGCGGCAAGGTCTCGCGGGCGTGCCGGCTCTTGTCGATGTTCCATTGCCCGCACGCCCCCGCGGCGAGCGTCAGGGCGAGCGCGCGCCGCTCCCAGGGATGATGAAACACCGGCTCGTCGGCCTCCGGCGCGATCGCGCCGAAGCCCATCATGCCGCCGAGGTCCTGCGCGCCGTTCACGACCGCGGCCCCGCGCCTTGCGGCGACAGCGCCGGCCCGACGCCGATCATGCTGTCGCGCGTCACCAGCGCGGCGAGGCGTTCCTCGCTCCAGCCCTCGGTGTGGTCGGGCCGCATCGGCACGACGAGATAGCGCACCTCGGCGGTCGAATCCCAGACCCGGATTTCGACGCCCGCGGGGAGGGTCAGGCCGAATTCGGCCAGCACGCCGCGCGGATCGAACACCGCGCGCGAGCGATAGGCCGGCGATTTGTACCAGACCGGCGGCAGGCCGAGCACCGGCCAGGGATAGCAGGAGCACAAAGTGCAGACGACGAGATTGTGCCGCGCCGGGGTGTTCTCGACGGCGACCATGTGTTCGCCCTGCCGCCCGCCGTAGCCGAGCTCGGCGATGGCGGCGGTGGCGTCGGCCAGCAGGCGCGCGCGATAGGCTTGATCGCTCCAGGCGCGCGCGACGACCCGCGCGCCGTTGCGCGGGCCGATCTTCGTCTCGTAGGTCTCGACGATCGCATCGAGCGCCGCCGGATCGACGTAGCCCTTGTCGACGAGGATCGTCTCCAGCGCCTTGACGCGCGAGGCGGCCTCGGAGAGTTCGGAATGATCGTGATCGTCGTCCAACGCGCGCCCTCCGCGCCCCGTCCCGATGCGCCCATCATCGCGCCGGCGGCGCGGCGAATCAACGCGCCGGCTCAGGGGTGATAAAAAATCTCCTCCATGTCCGCCCACCATTCGCCTTCACGGCGCGTCTCGAACGGTTGCTGGCAGGGGTCGGTGAGCGCCCACCAGTCGCGGGTGACGGGATCGGCCGCCATTTTGCGGGCGTCGGCGGAAAAATCGTCGCCGTGATATTCCCAATAGGCGAAAAGAAGATTTTCCGGCTTGCGCAGAAAGATCGAAAAGTTGCGGATATTGCAGGCGGCGATCGTCTTGAGGACGCCCGGCCAGGCGGCGGCGTGCAGCGTCAGATATTCGGCCGCCTTCTCCGGCCGCAGCCGGTTGCACAGGCCCATTCGTCGCATCGCGCTTCCTCCTCGTCCCTGCGCCGCGGCGCTCACGCGCCCTTGCCGAGTCGGCGCAAACTGCCCTCGACGGTCATCGCCTCGATCGCCGCGAAATCCCAGGCGACGCCGAGGCCCGGCGAGGCGCTGGGGCGGGCGCAGCCGTCGCGAATGGTCATTTGCTCGGCCGTGATGTCGTCGAGTTGGGGAATATATTCGAGCCAGCGCGCGTTCGGCGCCGCGCAGCACAAAGCCACGTGCAGCTCCATCAGGAAATGCGGGCAGACCGCGACGTTGAACGTCTCGGCGAGATGCGCCGTCTTCAGCCAGGGGGTTACGCCGCCGATGCGCGCGACGTCCGCCTGCACGATCGAGCAGGCGCCGCGCTGCAAATATTCGCGAAAATGCAGCGGGCTGTAGAGGCTCTCGCCGACCGCGACGGGAAGGCTCGTGGCGCGCGAAAGCCGGACGTGCCCGTCGATGTCGTCGGCCGGCAGCGGCTCCTCGAACCAGCCGACGTCGGCGGCTTCGTAGAGACGCGCGCGGCGGATCGCCTCATCGACCGTGAAGGCCTGATTGGCGTCGATGAAAATCTCGAAGGCGGGCCCCACCGCGGCGCGCACCGCCATCAGCCGTTCGACGTCCTCGCCGGCCGGCCGGCCGACCTTGATTTTCGACCCGCCGAAGCCCGCCGCTTTCACCCGCAGCGCGTCGGCGACCAGCGCCTCGGTCGGCAGATGCAGCCAGCCGCCCTCCGTCGTGTAGAGGGGGACCTTGTCGCGGGCGCCGCCGGCCATCACGTGCAGCGGCAGGCCAGCCTTGCGGCACCGCAAATCCCACAGCGCCGTATCGATCGCGGCGAGCGCCAGCGAGGTGATCGCGCCGACCGAGGTCGCATGGGTGAGAAAATAGAGATCGCGCCAGATCTGCTCGACCATGCCCGCCTCGCGGCCGATCAGCGCCGGCGCGAGCGAGCGGGCGAGCAGCTCGACGATCGAGGGACCGCCGGCGCCGATCGTATAGCAATAGCCGACGCCGACCGCGCCGTCGGCGTCGGCGATGCGCACGATCGGCGTCTCCTGGCTGACGAAGGACTGGATCGCGTCGGTCCGCGTCACTTTCGGCTTGAGGTCGACCATGCGAATTTCGATGCTTTCGATCGCCGCCATCGCGTCCTCCCTCGCCGCCCCCTCGCGTCGCCTCAGCCGGCGCCCGCGCTCTCCGTTTCGCTCAAGGCGTGAATGCGGCTCATGATCGCCTTGCTGGTCGTCTCATAGACATGGTCGTTGGCGACCTCGCCGACGATGCGAAAGTCGTGCATCGCCAGAATGCGGTCGGCCAGCGTGATCATCTCCGGCATATCGCTGGAGATCAGCAGAATGGAGACGCCGTCGCGCGCAATCCGTCCGATCAATTCGTGCAGATAGGTCTTGGTCTTGATGTCGATGCCGACCGTCGGCTCGTCGACGATCAGGATTTCCACATTGGCCGCCAGCCATTTGGCGATCGACACCTTTTGCTGGTTGCCGCCGGACAACGTGCTGACCGGCCGGTCGAGCGAAGGCGTGCGGATTTCAAGGCGATCGACGTAAGGCTGAACCGCGCGCGCCTCCTTGCGCGGGTTGATCAGGCCGAGGAAGCCGGCCAGGCGCCGCCACAGGGTGATGGCGATATTGTCGCGGATCGAATGCATCAGGATCAGGCCTTCCTGCTTGCGATCCTCGCTGACGTAGCCGATGCGGAATCTCGTCAGGGCCTCGTGCATGTCGGCGATGCGCGCGGCCTCGCCGCCGATCAGCAGTTCGCCTTCCACGATCTTGCCGGCGCCGAGGATCGCATGCGCCAGCTCGCTGCGGCCGGCGCCGACCAGACCGTACAATCCGAGAATTTCGCCGCGGTGGAGCGCAAAGCTCACCTCGCGATGGCCGAGCGAGGTCGAGAGCCGCCGCGCCTCGAGCGCGACCTCGGAGGGGTCGATGCGCCGCTCGCCGATCTGCGCCGCGCGCTCCTCGCGCCCGATCATCAGCGAGACGAGCTTTCGGCGCGTCATCTCGGCCATCGGCGCGCCGGTCGCCACGTTCTTGCCGTCGCGCAGCACGGTGACGCGGTCGGCGATGGCGAACACCTCCTCGAGCTTGTGACTGACGAAGACGATCGCCACCCCGTCGTCGCGCAAGCGCCGCAGCAATTTGAACAGCGCGGCGGTCTCGTGTTCGGTGATCGAGGCGGTCGGCTCGTCCAGCAGCAGGATCTTGGCTTCCAGCGACAAAGCCTTGGCGATCTCGACGATCTGCATCTGGGCGACCGACAGCGAGCGCACCTCGGCGCGCGCGTCGATGCCGCCGTCGAGCAGGGCGAGATAGCGCCGCGCCTCGCGGTTGACCGCGCCGTAGTCGACAAAGCCGCGGCGGGTCGGCAGGCGCTCCAGCAGGATGTTTTCGCCGACCGTGAAGCGCGGGATGAGATTGCGCTCCTGATGGACCGCCGAGACCCCGGCGGCGAGCGCGTCGCGCGGCGAAGCGAAGGCGACGGCGCGGCCGTCGACCAGGACGCGGCCGGAATCGGGCGCGAACAGGCCGGTGACGATCTTGATCAAGGTCGATTTGCCGGCGCCGTTCTCGCCCATCAGCGCATGGATTTCGCCCGCCGCGAGGTCGAGCGAAACGCCGTCGAGCGCCCTGACGCCGGGAAACGATTTCGAAACGCGGTCGATGGCGAGGTTCATGGCGAGGCCGCGCCGCTATTGACCGCGCGCCAGCGGTTCAGGCCGACGGCGGCGAGGATCAGCGCGCCGAGCACGAACTGCACCCAGTAGGGATCGACCCTGGCGAGCACCATGCCGTTCTGGATGAGCCCGATCAGAAACACCGCCAGCATCGTGCCGAACACGGAAATGTAGCCGCCGGTCAGCGCGGCGCCGCCGATGATCGGCGCGGCGAACGACAGCAGCAGCCAGTCCGCGCCGATCGTCGGCTGCGCCGAACCGAGCTGCGCCACGGCGAGCACGGCGGCGAGGGCGGTCGTCAGCCCGGAGAGGACATGCGCCAGGGCGATCACCCGTTCGCGGGAGACGCCCGACAATTCCGCGGCGTGCGGATTGCCGCCGAAGGCCAGCAACTGGCGCCCGGGCGCGGTGCGCGAGAAGAACAGCGCGAGCAGCGCCGCGATGGCCAGCGGCGCGATCAGCAGATAGGGCATCGCGCCGATATGCTGATCGCCGAAGGCGACCAGCGCCGGCGGCATTTTGTAGAACGGGATCGACCGGGTCAGGCCGAAATTGACCCCGGTGAAGGCCGACCCGGTGGCGAGCGTGATGATGAAGGCGTTGACGCCGGTGCGCGCGATCAACCAGCCGTTGATCAGCCCGGCCAGCGCGCCGATCGCCAGCGCGAGGGCGACCGCGGCGCCGACCGGCAGGCCGTAGACCTCCATCGAGCCGCCGAAGGCGATCGCCACCAGGCCGCCGATCCCGCCGATCGCGATGTTCATCTGGCCGACGCCCAGGGTGATCATCTGCGCGAAGGCGACGAGCAGGCCGACGCTCAGGGCGCGCAGCATCACGTAGATGTTGAATTCGGTGAGAAAGTTCGGCGCGATGATGGCGAGCGCGCCCGCGCCGAGGACGATCGCCGCGGCGAGGCCCGACCATTCGACCAGCAGCAGGCGACGCAGCAGGTTCATTGCCGGGCGATCCCGCGCCGCTCGGCGTAGCGCGCCCGGGCGCGATCGACGAGGACGGCGAGCAGCAGGATCACGCCGAGATAGAGCTGGAGCCAGAAATTGCCGATCTGCAGCACCAGCAGCCCGCTGCGGATGGTCGTCACCAGCAGGGCGCCGAGCATCGTGCCGACCACCGCCACAGAGCCGCCCGACAGCAGCGTGCCGCCGAGCACCGGCCCGAGGAAGGACGGCAGCAGCCAGTCTTCGCCGCCGACCGAGGGCATCGCCGCCCCGAGCCGGGCGACCACCATCAGGCCGGCCGCCGCGGCGAGCGCGCCCGACAGGACGTGGCTGAGGGTGACGACATGGCCGACCGGCACGCCGGACATTTCGGCGGCGCGCGGGTTGGCGCCCGCCGCCAGGATGCTTCGGCCGAGGCTGGAGTATCGATAGAGCACGAACAGGATCGCGCACAGCGCCGTGGCGATCAGCAGCAGCGGCGACAGCACGCCGGCGATCTTCAGTTTGCCGAAGGCGCCGACCGCGGGCGGCAGGGCGTCGAGGGGAACCGCCTTGGTCAGGATCAGCATGGCGCCGGAATAGAGGTTGGCGCTGGCCAGCGTCACGATGAAGCTGTTGACGCCGGTGCGCGTGATGACGAAGCCGTTGAGCCAGCCGAGCGCCGCGCCCAGCGCCAGCGCGCCGGCCAGCGCGACGGCGACCGGCAGGCCGAGCGTCTGCAGGAGATAGCCGCTCATCATCACCGCGCAGACGCCGATCGAGCCGACCGACAGATTCATGCCGCCGGTGGCGAGCGCCGCCATCTGGGCGAAGCCGATGACGATGTCGATCGCCAGCGCCCGCCCGACCGTGAACAGATTGAAGGGGGAAAGAAAGCCCGGGGCGCGAAGGGAGAACACCGTCCACAACGCGCCGATGACGACCAGCAGCCCGACCTGCGCCGACGCCGCCACGAGGTTGAATCCCCGCCCCGCCGCCGAGTCGCCTATTGCATGATCGGTCATCGCGGGCATCCGCAGTGGACGAGGCCGCGCCTGATTTCGGCGCGGCCGGGGCGCGGCGGCCGCGGACGGCGCCAAGCGGCGCGCCGTTCAACCGCCGGGTCGATTTCTCGCCTCAACCCGGCCGCCCGTCAAACGCGCGCTCTCGAGACGGCGAGCCTCGCCGTCATTTGCAAGTGAGGTAGGTCGCCTTGAACTTGCCCTGGATGTCGGCGGTGATCTTCTTGAGGTCGTCCTTGTACGACGAAAGGTTCGCGGTGTTGATCACCATCGTGCCGGAATCGATGAAACGCGCGGTCTGCGGCGTCTTGATCCACGGCGCGCCGGCGTTCACCGTGCAGCCTCCGCTGGCGATGAGATCGAGCGCATAGGCGCCGATGTAGCCCTGGCCATAGGGGTTCTGCGCCATCGTGCCCGAGATGAAGCCGTCCTTGATGGCGGCGAGCACGATCGGATCGTCGTCGATGCCGATGAACTTGATGCGCTTGTCGCCGAGCGTGCGCAGCGACTTCGAGGCGACGACCGAGGGGATATAGCCGGTGGCGATCATGCCGCCGATCTGGTCCTTCTGGGCCGCCAGCAACGCGTTGATCTTCTGGTCGGCGGCCTCCTGCGCGTCGGTGTCGCCGATCGTCTGCAGCAGCTTGACGGCGCCGTTGGTTTCGGCGACGGCGGTCTCCACCGCCTTGACGCGAAGCGTCGTGTTGGGGTCGACGAGCAGGCCGGCGAGGTGCACGACGTTGCCCTTGCCGCCCATCGCCTTGATCAGCTCCTTGGTGCCGAGATAGGCGGAATGGTAGACGTCGGTGCCGAGGCAGAAGGCGACGTCGGTCGGATCCATCGCGCAGCCGGCGAGCGCGGCCGAGGGAATGCCAGCGCTCTTCAGTTCCGCGACGGTCGAATTGATGCCGACCGCGTCGCCGGGAAAGATGCCGAAGGCCTTGTAGCCCTGGGCGACCAGGCTTTCGATCAGTTCGGTCTGCAGGTTGAGCTTCCAGTCGGAAGGCACTTTGAAATCGACGCTGGCGATGCCGAAGTCCTTCTTGGCGTCGGCGGCGGCCTGTTCCCATGGCTTGAAATAGGGATGCGGTCCGCCCGGGATCAAGGCGATCTTGTTGTCGGAGGCCGCCGCCGGCCCGGCCAGCAACGCCAGGCCGAACAGCGCGGAACAACCGATCAGACGGCAAACGATTTTCATCAGGCTCCTCCCCGAACGCGATGGCGTCGCGGCTCGCCTTCGAGCCGGCGCATCGATCTGACCAAAGGATAGGACAAGCGCATATCGAATGCAATGTGCATTGGCGCGTGATAGGGTTGCGGCGCCGACCGCAAGGGAGAAGCCTTCGTTGAAGCCGGACAATGCGGCGCCTCGCATCGAGGCGCGAAGCGGAGCGGGTTCGCCGCTCTATGAGATCATCCACCGGGTGTTGCGTCAGCACATCGCCGACGGCCGGTTTCCCGAGGGCCTCATCCTCGGCGAAAGCGCGGTGGCGCGCGCCTTTCGCTCCAGCCGCATCCCGGCGGGCGCGGCCCTGCGGCGGCTGAAGGACGACGGGCTGGTGCGCCGCTACAGCGGCCGCGGCTTTCTGGTCGGCGGCGGCGGCAAGGCGCCGCCGGTTCGTCTCGATCTGCTCGCCGCCGGCCTCAGCCTGCCCGATTCGCTGCGGCGCGCCCTCGACATCCGCAGCCGCAAGGAGCGCATCTATTCGCAGATCGAACACCAGGTCGCGTGCTGTCTGCCCTACGGCCGGTTTCAGCTCAACGAGAGCGTGCTGGCGGCCAGTTACGGCGTCAGCCGCACGGTGGCGCATGAAGTGCTCACCAGGCTGGAGCGCGCCGGGCTGATCGGGCAGGGCCCCAACCGGCGTTGGTACGCCGGGCCGCTGACGCCCCAATCGATGGGCGAACATTTCGAGATGCGATGGCTGCTGGAGCCAATCGCCCTGAAACAGTCGGTGAACGCGCTCGCCGCCGAGGACCTCGTCGCCAAGCGCGATCGCATCCGCAAGGCGAGGAACAGCCGGCTCACCTCGAGGATCGTCGAAGGCCTGGAGCACGATCTGCATGTCGACACGGTGCTGAAATGTCAAAATCAGCAGTTGCGCGACGCGATCCGGCGCAGCCAGCTTCCGCTGATCGCCACCCACGAGACCTTCAAGCGTTATCGGGACGCAAGGGAGATGACCACGCTGCTGGCCGAACATGAAGCGGTGTTCGAGCATTTGATCGAGGGACGATGGGACGAGGCGACGGGCGCGCTGGAGGGTCACCTTCGCCGATCCGTCGCGCCGAGCATGGCGCTGATGAACCGGTTCGATCCGCTGCCGGCCGACCGACGCGTCCCCTTTCTGGTCAAGATCGGATAGAAGGATCGGGCGCCGCGCGTCGTCGAAGCGCCGCGGCGCGCGCGACGGGATTGCGCGGCCGTCGAACCGGCGGGCGACCACCGCCTCCCGCCGCGTCCCGATTGGCGCTATGGTTCGCCGCCATGAACGAAATCGAACTGGCGGGGCTCGCGTCGTGGATCGCCGAGGCCGGACTCGAGGGCCCGGCGGAGACTGCGCTGGTCCAGGGGTTCTGCGAGCGGGCGGTCGCCGCCGGCCTGCCGCTCGCCCGCGCGCTCGTCTTCATCGACACCTTGCATCCGGTCTATGAGGGCCGGGTGTTTCGCTGGGAGCGCAGCCAGCCCGAGGCGACGGTTTCGCCGTACGGCCGCAGCGCCGAGGGCGAGGCGGCCGAGCGCTGGCGCGCCAGCCCGTTCTACCGGCTGCTGGCGAGCGGCGAATCGCTGCTGCGCCGGCGCATCACCGCCGACAACCAAACCGAGTTCGCCAATTTTCCCGAGCTGCGCGCCGCCTCGATCACCGAATATGTGGCGATCATCAGCCGCTTCGCCGCCGACCGGGCGATCGGCGAGATGGATTGCGTCTATTCCTCATGGATGACCGACCGCGCCGACGGCTTCGACGACGGCGACATCGCGGCGCTCGAGCGGCTGATGCCGTTCTTCGCCCTGGCGGTGAAATGCGCCTCGCTCGGCCGCATCGCCGAGACCCTGGTCGAGACCTATCTCGGCCGCGACGCCGGCCGAAGGGTTCTCCAGGGCCGCATCGCGCGCGGCGTCGCCGACCGCATCGAGGCCGTGCTGTGGTTCAGCGATTTGCGCAACTACACGCGCATCGCCGACACTTCGCCGCCGGAGCAGATCATCCCGCTGCTCAATGACTACGCCGACGCCATCGTCTCGGCGATCCACGAGAACGCCGGCGACGTCCTGAAGCTGATCGGCGACGGCGTGCTGGCGATTTTTCCGGCGGGCGACCGCGCCCGCGCCTGCGCCGCCGCGCTCGACGCCGCCAACGCGGCGCGACAGGCGGTCGGCGCGCTGAATGCGCGCCGCGAGGGGCAGGGCCTGCCGGCGACCGACATGTATCTGGGGCTGCACATCGGCGAGGTGTTCTACGGCAACATCGGCAGCAAGGAGCGCCTCGATTTCACCGTCATCGGGCCGGCGGTCAACGAGGTCAGTCGGATCGCCGCGATGTGCCGGTCGGTCGACCAGCCGGTGCTGATTTCCGCCGCCTTCGCGGCGGCGGTCGCCGACCAGCCGCGTCCGCTGGCGTCGGTCGGGCGCTATGCGCTGCGCGGCGTCGCCAGACCCCAGGAGCTGTTCACGCTCGATCGTCAAACGTGACGGCGGCGCGAACATGACCGACACGTTCCAGATTCTGGTCGTGCTTCTCGCGGTGATTTCCGCTGTCGCGGTCGCCGCGGCGCGATTGAAGGTTCCCCCGTCGATCCTGCTGGTCATCACCGGCGTCGGGCTCGCCCTCGTTCCCGGGCTGCCGACGCCGGAGCTGGCGCCCGATCTCGTCTTGCTGCTCGTGCTGCCGCCGATCGTCTATTCCTCCGCCGTCGCGATGAGCTGGCGCGAATTCCGCTTCAACCTTCGCCCGATATCGCTGCTGGCCCTGGGTTGCGTGGTGTTCACGACGGCCGCCGTCGCCGCGGCGGCGCACGGGTTGCTGGGCTTTCCATGGCCGGTCGGCTTCGTATTGGGCGCCATCGTCTCGCCACCCGACCCGGTGGCGCCCCTGTCGATCGCCCGCCGGATGCAATTGCCGCGGCGCCTCCTCGTCATTCTCGAGGGGGAAGGACTGGCCAATGACGCCACCGCCCTCGTTCTTTATCGCTTCGCGGTCGCCGCCGTCAGCGTCCAATCGTTTTCGCCCGGCGCGGCGACCGCCGAATTTGCGGCCATCGTCGCGGGGGAGATCGTGTGGGGCGTCGGCGTCGGCTGGCTGATGCTGCGCCTGCGCCGCTGGGTCCGCGACCCCAGCGTCGAGATCATGCTGTCGATCCTGACGCCGTTCGTCGCCTATTGGCCGCCCCAGCATCTCGGCGGCTCCGGCGTGCTCGCCACCGTCGCCGCCGGGCTCTACATCAGCTGGAACGGCCTGCGGCTGATCAGCGCCGAAACCCGGTTGCAGGGAATCTTCTTCTGGGAGTTCGTGATCTATGTGATCGACGGCATGGTGTTCCTGATCACCGGTTTGCAGGCGCGCGCTCTGCTGGCCGGCATCGCCGGCTATTCGATCGCCGAACTCGCCGCCGCCGCCGCGCTGGTCACCGGGGTGGTGATCGCGACCCGTTTCATCTGGATGTATCCGGCCACCTATCTGCCGCGCTGGCTCATCCCCGCGGTGCGGCGCGCCGATCCGTCGCCGCCGTGGCAATGGCCGTTCGCGCTGGCCTTCACCGGAATCCGCGGCGTCGTGTCGCTGGCGGCGGCGCTGGCGATCCCCTTCGCCACCGCCGACGGAAGCCCGTTTCCCGACCGCGACCTCATCCTGTTTCTGACGTTCTGCGTCATCCTGGCGACCCTGGTCGGCCAGGGCCTGACGCTGCCGCTGGTCGCCCGCGCGCTCGGTCTCGCCCATGCCGGACGCCGCGAGCGCCGCGCCGACCGGAACGAGGAGCTCAAGGCGCGGCGTCGGGCGATCGAGGCGGCGATCGAACGGCTCGATACCATCGCCGCGGCGCGCGAGCTTCCGGCGTCCGTCGTCGCTCCGATCCGCGCGCGCCAGCGCGAACGGCTCCGCCACGTCGAGCTACGCAACGACGGCGATGACCGTCATGCGAAGCTCGGCGAGCTCCGCGACGAAATCGAGGAGCTGCTGATCGCCGCCGAGCGCGACTCGATCAACGATCTCTATCGGGACGGCGAATTGATGGACGAGCCCCGCCGGCGCATCGAGCGGGAGCTGGATCTGCGCGCCGCGCGGCTCGCCAATCAACTCTCGCGCGACGAAGAATGAGCTGGGCGAAAGCCCGTCGGCGCCGCGCCGCTGGAAGATCCGGCGGCGCGACGCGGCCGGGACGCGCTCATTTCAGGTTGCTTGAGACTTCGTTGAAAGTGTTCTGGAGCTGCGAGCCCAACACGGTGAGGGAGACGATGATCGCGACAGCGATCAGAGAGGCGATGAGAGCGTATTCGATGGCGGTCGCGCCGGAGTTGTTAAGCATGAGCTTGTTGATCGAGCGGATCATTACAGTCGTTCCTGTGGAGAGAGTTGCTCCGCGGGCCTGTCGAGCGCGGATGCGACGCACAGGAACTTACGAACGCCCGATTTCCAAAAAGTTAATTCAATCTTAACCGCCGGGTTAATTCAATCTTTAAATGGTGGGATTGTCGCCGATCTCGTTTCTTTTGGTTAAGGCGCGCGCCCCGTCGGCGACGCGCGGCGATACGCGTTGGCCTGAATGGCTTTATAACCGGACCTGGCGGCCCTGCCGCGAGTGGGGGCCGTTTCGTCCGGCGAAGGACGCGCAATGACCGAGACCCGAAAAACCCCTCCCGCCGACGTCGTGTTTCTGTTCGACGTCGACAACACGCTGCTCGACAACGATTGCGTCCAGGACGAGCTGCGCGAACATCTTCAGCAAGCCTATGGCGATCGGGCGCGCGACCGCTATTGGGCGATTTTCGAGGACCTGCGCGGTCAGCTCGGCTACGCCGACTATCTCGGCGCGCTGGAGCGCTACCGGCTGGAGGATTTGCACGATCCCCAGGTGCTGCGCATGGCCAACTGGATGGTCGACTATCCGTTCGCCGACCGTCTCTATCCCGGCGCGATCGAGGCGGCGCGCCACGCCCGAAAATGGGGTCGGACCGTCATCCTGTCCGACGGCGATGCGGTCTTTCAGCCGCGCAAGGTCGAGCGTTCCGGCCTGTGGCGCGCCTTCGACGGCCGCGTGCTGATCTATGTCCACAAGGAGCAGGAGCTCGACGACGTCGAGCACTGGCAACCGGCGCGGCACTACGTGCTGATCGACGACAAGCTGATCATCCTCGACGCCGTCAAGCGGCGTTGGGGCGACAAGGTCACCACCGTGTTCGCCAAGCAGGGGCGCTACGCGCTCGACGCCGCGGCGCTGGCCGGGCTGCCGCCGGCCGACATCGAGATCGAGCGCATCGCCGACTTCACGAAACTGGATCTGTCGGCGTTGACCCGGCCCTGACGGCGCGGGCTCCGTCAGAATCGCGCCGCGCGTCAGACCTTGACGGTCGAGGCCTGGTAGATCTCGTCGATCGACCGGGCCAGCGCGGCGTCGAACTGGGCGTCGCTCATCGAATGCTGGAGGCCTTCGGCGAGCGCCCGCGAGAAGCTGGCGATCACGCCATGGTTGGCCGCCAGGCGCTGGCAGGCGTCGGCGCGCGTATAGCCGCCGGAAAGCGCGACGACCCTGGCGACGCGCTTGTCGGCGACCAGCCCCGCATAGAAGTCGGGGACGTCCGGGATCGTCAGCTTCAGCATCACCTGGCGCCCGGCCGGCAGGGCGTCGAGCCGGCGGGCGATCTCGGCGAGCAAAATCGCCTCCGCGCCCGGCTTGTCGGGACTCTTGATCGAGACTTCCGGCTCGATGATCGGCATCAGCCCGTGCGCGGCGATCTGCGCGGCGACGTCGAATTGCTGGCCGACCACCGCCGCGATGCCGTCCTTCGAGGGCAGGTTGATCACCGAGCGCATCTTGGTGCCGAACACGCCGAGCTTCACCGCGCGGGCGAGCAGCGGCTCCAGCGCCGGCATCGGCTTCATCAGGCTGACCCCGTCGCTTTCCGCCGCGAGCCCCTTGTCGACCTTCAGGAAGGGGACGACCCCGCGCTCCTCCCAGAGGAAGGCGGGAACCGGCTTGCCGTGCGCCTCGCCGTCCATCGTTCCTTCGAACAGGATCGCGCCGATCACCTTGGCCCCGGTGAAGGCCGGCGAACTCATCATGCGCACGCGCATCTCGTGCATCAATCTGAACATCTCGGCCTCGCCGCTGTAGGCGCTGTCGGGAACGCCGTAGAGGCGCAGCGCGCCGGGCGTCGAGCCGCCGCTCTGATCGAGCGCGGCGATGAAGCCCGCCTTGCCGGTGATTTGCGCCGTCATCTTGTCATTGGCCATGGTCGTCATCCTCGCTTGCGGTCGGCCCGCCGCAAGGGGCGCGCGCCGACCCGGTCGATCCTCCGGCGGCCAGCGATCCGGCCCGCGTCTTTCGCCGCGCCGTCGCCGCCGCAATTCCCAGGAGAGCCGTCCCGCGACGCCTCCCCCGCAGTTTTCCTCGCCCGCCCGCGCCGCCGGCCCGGCCGGCCGCCCCAGGCGCCCGGGCGCCTCTTATCACACTCCGCGCCCGCCGCAATTCGGCCCGCCGCCCGGTCAGCGCGCGCCGAACACGGTTTGCGGCAGGTAGAGGAACAGCGAGCAACCGAGCAGGACGATCAGCGCCGCCAGCGCCAGGTCGAAGCGCACGCCGGGGCCCGGCGTGGTCTCCGAGGCGTCGATCTGCCGCGCGGTGCGGAAGAAGCGCAACGCCGCGATGATGATCATCGCCATGCCGAGCAGCACGAAGGCGACGCCGGCGAAATTGGCGACGTTGCGATTCTGGGCGATCGCCCGACCGCCGGCGGCGCCCGCGCCAGCGAGCTCGGCCGAGGCGAAGCGGATGAACAGATCGAACCGCTCGATCAGGAAGCCGAACGCCATGGTGGCGATCGCCGTGCGCACCCAGGCCAGAAAGGTGCGTTCGTTGGCGGCGTGGTCGCTGTATCGCTGGATCATCGCTCGCCGCCCCGCCGCGTTTTCCGGGCGTCGCCGTGGCGCCCAGCGCCGCGCGAGGACGCGCGCGGCGTGGCTGCAACCGCCGACTTGGCGTCGCTTATTTCCGCTTCGGCCGATCGAGTCAATTGGTAGCGGGGGCCGGATTTGAACCGGCGACCTCCGGATTATGATTCCGCTGCTCTAACCAGCTGAGCTACCCCGCCGTGGCCCGCGCTCGCAAGGCGGCGCGGCGACGCGCGCATATAGGAAGCGGCGGCCAAAGCTGTCAAGAACAACGGGCGGCCGCGGCCGGTCTCATTGACTCCGGAATTTATCTGACTTAGGTCAGATAACATGCTTCACGACCGTATCGGCCGCTTTCGTCGGTTTGCTCGCGCCGTCACCAAGGAAGTTGGCGCTCTCGACACCTCCTTCCTTGGCCGGGGCCGCCCGCTCGGGGCGGCGCGCGTGCTGAACGCGATTGGCGTCGGGCGAACGGAGGTGGCCGAGATCCGCGACGATCTCGGGCTCGATTCCGGCCTGATGAGCCGCCTGCTGCGAGGGCTGGAGGAGGAAGGCCTGGTCAGCACCACGCCGCATCCTGACGACGCCCGCCGCCGGGTCGCCAACCTCACCGAGGCGGGCCGACGCGAATTCCGGGCCTACGAGGAGATTTCCAACGCCAGAGCGTTGGCGTTGCTGGAGCGCGCCCCGCGCTCGGACGAGCTGCTCGACGCCATGGACCTGATCGCCTCGGCGTTGGGTCGCGATCGGATCGCGATCGAGGAAGCCGATCCGCGCGGCGAGGCCGCGCGCTCTTGCCTCGGCGAATATTACGCCGAGCTCGGACGCCGGTTCGAAAAGGGATTCGACGTTTCGCGGTCGCGCGATCCGGACGCCGCGGACATGGTTCGGCCGCGCGGGGCGTTTCTTCTGGCGATGTCGGACGGCATGCCGATCGGGTGTGTCGGCCTCAAGGGAGCCGGCGGCGAACTGGCGGAAATCAAGAGGCTGTGGATCTGCCCGACGGCGCGCGGCCTCGGCCTCGGCAAACGCCTGATGCGCGCCGCGGAGACGGTGGCGCGAGAACTGTCGGTGGAAATCTTGCGCCTCGACACCAACAGCGCATTGCCCGAGGCGCTGAAGCTCTACCGAACCTCAGGCTGGGTCGAGATCGACCGGTTCAACGAAGACCCGTATCCCGACCGCTTTTTCGAGAAGCGTCTGTGACCTTCCGGCGCCGACGGTCCGGCGCAATCCGCCCGAGCCGGACGGCCCTATCTTCGGAGGGCCGCCTGCCCGGCGCGCCTACTTCGGCGCCATGCGCAAGGCGCCGTCGAGCCGGATGAAGCCGCCGTTGAGCATGTCGTTGGCGATGATCGCCTCGACCAGCGCCGCATATTCGTCGGGCCGGCCGAGCCGCGAGGGGAACGGCACCGAGGCGGCGAGCGCATTGCGCGCCTCCTCGGGCAGGCCGTCGAACATCGGCGTGTGAAACAGCCCGGGCAGAATCGTCATCACCCGCACGCCATAACTCGCCATGTCGCGCGCCACCGGCAGCGTCAGCGCCAGCACGCCGCCCTTGGAGGCGGCGTAGGCGGCCTGGCCGATCTGGCCGTCCTGGGCGGCGACCGAGGCGGTCATGACGATCACGCCGCGCGCGCCGTCGGCCGAGACCGGTTCGAGGCCGGCCATCGCCGCCGAACATTTGGCGACCATCGCGAAAGTCCCGATCAGGTTGATCTCGATGGTGCGGCGGAACATCGCGACGTCGTGGGCGAGGAGTTCGCCGGTGTCGCGCTTTTTCGACACCGTCCGCCGCGCCGGGCCGACGCCAGCGCAGCAGACCAGCGCGCGCTCGACGCCATGGGCCGCCCGCGCGCTCGCCAGCGCGGCGTCGAGGCTGGCCTCGTTGGTCACGTCCGCCTCGCAGAACAAGGCGCCGATGTCGCGCGCCAGCGCCGCGCCGCGCTCGCGCTGCAAATCGAAAATGGCGACTTTGGCGCCGTTTCCCGCGAGCCGGCGGGCGGTCGCCTCGCCCAGACCCGAAGCGCCCCCGGTGACGACGGCGGCGATGGTCGAATCGAGTTTCATGGCGGGCGGCTCCGGTGAACGCCCGGCGGGGCGCCGGGCTGGTTGTCGAATTGTCTACGCGACGGGCTTCAAATAGACTATGGCAATCGGGGTTCGCGCCACAAGCGAGGGCTTCGTCGCCGGGCCCGCCCGCGCGCCGCCCGATCGAAGCGGCCCGAACGGAGAACCAACCGCCGTGCACGCGAGTTTCAGATGAACCGGTTCGATCGACCGCCGCCAGGCGCGGCCGAGGCGCGCGTCGAATTTCTCGACGGCGAGGTGCGCGTCGTGCGGCCTGGCGCGTTCGTGCGCTGCGCGGTGACCGGCGCGCCGATCCCGCTCGACGAATTGCGCTACTGGAGCGTCGACCGGCAGGAGGCCTACGCCAATCCGGAAGCCGTGCTGAAGCGCCTCGCCGAACGCCCGTAGGTAGCGGCGGCCCGTGGTTCGCGTCGTCTTTCGCCGCGTGATGATCGTTCGCGCCTTGCCGGGCGCGGCGCCCTTGCGCTTTTTCGGTAGATAGTTTACATATGAACCAATAGTTCGGGGCCGGCCTCGCCGTTCGGCCCGTTCAGGAGATTGGCCGATGCCCAGCTACAAGGCGCCCGTGCGCGAGACGTTGTTCCTGCTCAACGACGTTTTCGACTACGCGCGCTACGACAACCTGCCGGGCTTTTCCGATGCGCCGCTCGATGTCGTCGAGGCGGTGCTCGGCGAAGGGGCCAAGCTGTCCGAGCAGGTCCTGCAGCCGATCAACCGCTCGGGCGACGCCGAAGGGTGCGCGCGCCACCCCGACGGCCGGGTCACGACGCCGAAGGGATTCAAGGAGGCCTATCGGGCCTACGCCGAGGGCGGCTGGATCGGCCTGTCGGTCGATCCCGCCTACGGCGGCCAGGGCCTGCCCTATTGCCTGGCGATCGCGCTGACCGAATTCACGGTTTCCGCCAATCAGGCCTTCGCGATGTATCCCGGCCTGACGACGGGGGCGATCGCGGCGTTGTACACGCATGCGAGCGAGGCGCAGAAGCGGCTCTATCTGCCCAGGATGACCTCCGGCGAATGGACCGGCACGATGAATCTCACGGAGCCGCAATGCGGCACCGATCTCGGCCTCATCAAGACCCGCGCCGTCCCGCAGCCGGACGGCTCCTATGCGATCACCGGGCAGAAGATCTTCATTTCGGCGGGCGATCACGACCTGACCGACAACATCGTCCATCTCGTTCTCGCCCGCATCGAGGGCGCGCCGGCCGGGGTCAAGGGCATTTCGCTGTTCGTCGCGCCCAAGGTGCTGGTGCGCGACGACGGCTCGCTCGGCGAGCCCAACGGCGTGACCTGCGGCTCGATCGAGACCAAGATGGGCATTCACGGCAATTCGACCTGCGTATTGAACTACGACGGCGCCAGGGGCTGGCTGGTCGGCGAGGAGAATTGCGGGCTCCCCGCGATGTTCGTCATGATGAACGAGGCGCGCCTCGGCGTCGCGGTGCAGGGCCTCGCCCTTTCCGAGGTCGCCTATCAGAACGCCGCCGCCTACGCCAAGGAGCGCCTGCAAGGGCGCGCGCTGTCCGGCGCAAGAGACCCCGGCAAGCCGGCCGACCCGATCATCGTCCATCCCGACGTCCGGCGCATGCTGCTGGAGATTCGCGCCTTCAACGAAGCGGCGCGCGCCGCCCTGCTGTGGGCCGCCCTGGCCGCCGACGAGGCGCGGCGCTCGCCCGACGCGGCGGCGCGCCGGGCCGCCGACGACCGGCTCGGCCTGCTGACCCCGGTGCTCAAAGGCGTGCTGACCGACACCGGCTTCGCCAACACCGTCAAGGCGCAGCAGGTGCTCGGCGGCTCCGGCTACGTCGCCGAATTGGGCATGGAGCAGTTCGTGCGCGATTCGCGCATCTCGATGATCTACGAGGGCGCCAACGGCATCCAGGCGCTCGATCTGGTCGGGCGTAAATTGCCCAAGGACGGCGGCCGCGCGATCACCGCGTTCTTCGGCGACGTCTCGGCGTTCCTCGCGCAGAACAAGGCGGACGCCGAGCTCGCCCCGTACCTCGCCGGGCTGAAGGCCGCCTCCGGCCAGTTGCAGCAGGCGACGATGTGGCTGATGCAGAACGCGATGGGCAATCCGGACAACGCCGGCGCCGGCTCGAACGACTACATGCATCTGTTCGGGTTGACGCTGCTCGGCTTCATGTGGGCGCGCATCGCCAAGGCGGTTCTCGCCAGGAAGGCGAAGGGCGAGGCGGGCGAGGAGCTGGAGGCCAAACTGATCCTCGCCAAGTTCTTCAACGAGCGTATGATGCCGGAGGCGGGCGCCCATCTGGCGCGGCTGACTTCCGGCGCCGGCGCGATCATGGCGATGCCGGCAGCGGCGTTCTGACGCCTGGTCGACGAACCCGTCTTGCCGCGCCGCGCGCGGATGCCAAATGGGGAGGACCGATGGTTGCTGAGTTGCCCTCCCCGCCGTTCGCCGGCGGCTGTCAGTGCGGCGCCGTACGTTACCGGCTGACCGCCGCGCCGTCCCGCGCTGGTGTCTGCCACTGCCGCATGTGCCAGAAAGCCGGCGGGGCGCCGTTCATGGCTTTTGCCAGCGTGAAAAGCGCCGAGCTCGCCTTCACGCGCGGCGCGCCCGCGACATATTCGAGCTCGGCGATCGCCGAACGCGGCTTCTGCGCGGCCTGCGGCACGCCGCTGACCTATCGGATGACCGGTCTCGACTGGGTCAGCGTGACGATCGGCAGCCTTGACGATCCCGGCAGTTTTGCGCCCGGCTTTCAATTCGGCGTCGAAGCGAGATTGCCGTGGCTGGCGGCGCTTCCCATGTTGCCGGAACAGCGCACGGAGACCTGGCTCGCCGCGGCGAAAATCGCCGACATCGGCAATCGTCAGCACCCCGATCATGAAACCTGAACCCGTCGCGGCGCCGAGCCGCCCGTAGGAGACCCGCTATGACCGAGGCCTTCATCTACGATCACGTCCGCACCCCGCGCGGCCGCGGCAAGCCGGACGGCGCGCTGCACACCGCCACCACGCTGCATCTGGCGGCCACCGCGCTGCGCGCGATCAAGGAGCGCAACCATCTCGATGCCGAATTGATCGACGACGTGGTGATGGGCTGCGTCGACGCGATCGGCGAGGCCGGCGGCGACATCGCCCGGATGGGTGCGCTGGCGGCGGGCCTCGGCGACAAGGTCCCCGGCGTGCAGATCAACCGCTTTTGCGCTTCCGGCCTCGACAGCGTCAATTTCGCCGCCGCCCAGATCATGGCCGGCCAGCACGACATGACGATCGGCGGCGGCGTCGAATTGATGAGCCGGGTCGGCATCGGCGCGGCGGGCGGCGCCTGGCCGGTCGATCCGGCGCTCGCGATCCCCTCCTATTTCATGCCGCAGGGCGTCTCCGCCGATCTCATCGCCACCAAATACGGCTTCTCGCGCGACGACGTCGACGCCTTCGCGGTGGAGTCGCAAAAGCGCGCCGCGGCGGCCTGGCAGGAGGGCCGTTTCAAGAAGTCGATCGCGCCGGTGCGCGACGTCAACGGCCTCCCCCTGCTCACCCATGACGAGCACATGCGGCCGAAGACCGACATGCAGTCGCTCGCCGCCCTGAAGCCGTCGTTCGTCATGATCGGCGAGCAGGGCGGTTTCGACGCCGTGGCGACGCAGGCCCATCCCGAGGTCGAGCGGATCAATCATGTCCATCACGCCGGCAATTCGTCGGGCATCGTCGACGGCGCCGCCGCCGTGCTGCTCGGCTCGGCCAAGGCCGGCGCCGCTGCCGGCCTGAAGCCGCGCGGGCGCATCCGCGCCTTCGCCAACATCGGCACCGAGCCCGCCATCATGCTGACCGGCCCGGTCGACGTCACCAAAAAGGCGCTCGCCCGCGCCGGCATGACCATCGCCGACATCGATCTGTTCGAGGTCAACGAGGCTTTCGCCTCGGTCGTGCTGCGCTTCGAGCAGGCGTTCGGCGTCGACCCCGACAAGGTCAACGTCAACGGCGGCGCCATCGCGATGGGCCATCCGCTGGGCGCCACCGGCGCGATGATCCTCGGCACGGCGCTCGACGAACTCGAGCGCACTGGCAAGGCCACCGCCCTCATCACCCTGTGCATCGGCGGCGGCATGGGCACCGCCACCATCATCGAGCGCGTCTGAGCGAAACGGAGAGACTTCATGACCTACAAGAATTTCCGCTTCGAGGTCGACGCCGACGGCGTCGCGCTCGCCACCTGGGACATGCCGGGCCGCTCGATGAACGTCATTTCGGCCGACGTCATCGCGGAGCTCGGCGCGATCGTCGACAAGATCGCCGCCGACGCCTCGATCAAGGGCGCCGTGTTCACCTCCGGCAAGGAGGGCTTTTCCGGCGGCGCCGACCTGACGATGCTCGAGAACATGGGCCGCGACTACAAGCGGCTCGTCAAGGCCGAGGGCGAGCAGGCGGCGATGCGCGTCTTCGTCGAGCGGGTCGGCGAATTGTCGCGCGCCTACCGCCGGCTGGAGACCATCGGCAAGCCGGTCGCCGCGGCGATCAACGGCGTGTGCATGGGCGGCGGCTTCGAGCTGGCGCTCGCCTGCCACTATCGGATCGTCGCCGACGGCGACAAGGCGCGCGTCGGCCTGCCCGAGATCAAGGTCGGCCTGTTCCCCGGCGGCGGCGGCACGCAGCGCGTCGCCCGCCTGATGCCGACCGGCGACGCCTTGCAGATGCTGTTCAAGGGCGACCAGATCCGGCCGGCCGCCGCCAAGGCGATGGGCCTCGTGCACGACGTCGCGCCGGCCGGCGAGATCGTCCAGCGCGCCAAGGACTGGGTGAAGGCCAATCCGAACGCCAAGGCGCCGTGGGACGATCCGAAGTTCAAGCTGCCGAGCGGCCGCGTCTTCTCGCCTGCCGGCATGTCGATCTGGCCGGCCGCCAATGCGATCTACCGCCGCGAGACCTACGACAATTATCCGGCCGCCAAGGCGATCCTGCAAAGCGTGTTCGAAGGGCTGCAATTGCCGATCGACCTCGGCCTGGCGGTGGAGGCGCGCTACTTCGCCAAGGTGGTGCTGTCGAAGGAGGCGGCGGCGATGATCCGCTCGCTGTTCCTGTCGATGGGCGAGCTCAACAAGGGCGCGCGGCGTCCCGCCGACGTCCCCGCGACGAGACTGCGCAAGATCGGCGTCCTCGGCGCCGGCTTCATGGGCGCCGGCATCGCCTATGTCAGCGCCGGCGCCGGGCTCGACGTCGTGCTGATCGACCGCGACCAGGAAGCGGCCGACAAGGGCAAGGCCCATTCGCAAAAGCTCATCGGCGATCAGGTCGCCAAGGGCCGCGCCAAGGCCGCCGACCGCGACGCGCTGCTGGCGCGCATCAAGGCGAGCGCCGACTACAACGACCTCGCCGGCTGCGACCTCATCGTCGAAGCGGTGTTCGAGGATCGCGCGGTCAAGACCGAGGCGATCCGCAACGCGCAGGCGGTCGTCGGTCCCGAGGTCGTCTTCGCCACCAACACCTCGACCCTGCCGATCACCTCGCTGGCCGAGACTTCGCTGGCCCCCAAGGATTTCATCGGCGTGCATTTCTTCTCGCCGGTCGACCGCATGATGCTGGTCGAGATCATCATGGGCGAAAAGACCGGCGCGCGGGCGCTCGCCGCGGCGATGGACTTCGTGCGCGCGATCAAGAAGACGCCGATCGTCGTGAACGACTGCCGCGGTTTTTACGCCAACCGCTGCGTCGGCAATTATATCCGCGAGGGCCATCTGATGCTGATGGAGGGCGTGCCGCCGGCGATGATCGAGAACGCCGCCAGAATGGCCGGCATGCCGGTCGGCCCGTTGTCGCTCAACGACGAAGTCGGCATCGACCTCGGGTGGAAAATCCTGCTGGCGACCAAGAAGGACCTCGGCGCCGGCGCCGTCGATCCGGTGCAGGAGAAGCTGCTCGAGGCGATGGTGGTCGCCGAGAAGCGCTTCGGGCGGAAGAACGGCAAGGGGTTCTACGACTATCCCGAGAAGGGTCAAAAGAGCCTGTGGCCGGGCCTCGCCAAAATCGCCGGCAAGGCGCTCGATCCCGATGGGCTCGCCGTGCAGGAGCTGAAGGACCGCTTTCTGGTCACACAATCGCTGGAGGCGGCGCGCTGCATGGAGGAGAAGGTCGTCACCGATCCGCGCGAGGCCGACGTCGGCTCGATCCTCGGCTTCGGCTTTGCGCCGTTCGCCGGCGGCACGCTGTCCTATATCGACGGCATGGGCGCGGCGCGCTTCGTCGCGCTCGCCCGATCGCTCGCCGCCCGGCACGGCGACCGGTTCAAGCCGAATGGGCTGCTGATCGAAATGGCCAACAACGGCGAGACGTTCTACGGCCGGTTCGGCGAGAAGGCGAAGGCGGCGTGAGCGCTCGGGCGGTCATCGACGCGGGTCGATGACGGCGCCCGGCGCCGCGAGCCGCCACCCCGCCGACGATCCGGCG
>CAVSYB010000019.1:0-80817 GCA_963732155.1 uncultured Alphaproteobacteria bacterium | reverse complement strand
GCGCCGCGCTATGCCTCGCGGGCGCCTGACGCTTTTGCGAAGGAACCCGCCCTCCGTGCCGACCCCGGGGCCGCGTCTGCCGATCGCCCACCGCCTGCCGCTCGTCGTCATGGGCGTTTCGGGAAGCGGCAAGACCGTGGCCGGGACCGCTATCGCCGAGGCGCTGGGGATCGCCTTTTTCGACGGCGACGACCTGCATTCGCCCGAAGCGCGCGCCAAGATGACCGCCGGCGTTGCGCTCGACGACGACGACCGCGCGCCGTGGCTCGACGCGCATCGGCGCGCTGCTCGCCGACGCCGGCGCCCATCCGGCGGGCGCGATCGTCGCCTGCTCGGCTTTGCGCCGCGCCTATCGCGACCGGCTGCGAGGAATCGTCGGCCCTTCCTTGCGCTTTCTGTTCCTCAAGGGCGACAAGGACCTGATGCGCGCGCGCGTCGCCGGCGCGCAAGAACCACTACATGCCGGCCTCGCTGATCGACAGCCAGTTCGCCGCGCTGGAATCGCCGGAAAGGGAGGGGGATGTCGTGACGATCGCGGCGGACGCCGATCTGGCGCAGACGCTGGGCGCGACGATCGAACGCCTGACTCGCGCGACCGCCGGCCGCTCCGCGGCTTCGCCCGCGCCAGGCGGTCGCTTTGGCTAGTCGGGCTCCGCCGTCCTCAGCCGGTCCAGCAGCCCCTTGCGCCGCGCTTCGTAGAAATAGCCGCTGGCGTAAAGCGCGAGCGCGCGTTGCGGATTGCCGCCTGCGACGAGCCAGGCGTTCGAGAGATAGGCGACGGCGTATTTGAGATTGGTGTCCGCATCGAGCAGGCCGCGGGCGGGTCCGCGGTAGCCCATGCCCCGCGCCGTATCGAGGCGGAGCTGCATCAGGCCCCAGAACGGCCCGTGGTGCGCTGCCGGGTTGTAGCCGCTCTCGCGCAGAACGACGCGATGAATCAGCGATTCCGGCACATCATAGACGCGGGCGTAATAGGCGACGCGCTCGCTCACCCCGGTCAGAACCGGCGGCTCTCCCGCGGCTTTCGGGGCTTGAGAATCAGGCGGCGTCGCGCAGCCGGCAAGCGAGAGCGAGATCAACGCCAAGGCGCAAAGAATAGACTTCATGCATGATCTTCGTCAGAGGGGTCGCGGGCGCAGACGCTGCGCCCTCGCCGCCTATTGCAGCTTTGCGACCGGGAGCGCAATCGGGGGCGCTCACACGATCCCCGCCGACGTCCCCCCGCGCGCCGGCCGCTCTTCGGCCTTGCGCGCGCGGTAGCCGGAGGCGCGATAGGCTTCGATCGGCGCGATGGCGCCGCCGGCGCGCCAGCGCGCCATGGCGAGCAGCGGCGAGACGTCGGTGGTGAAGGCGCGCTTGAGTTCGAGATGGGCGCCCAGCGCGTCATTGGCCTGTTGCGCGGCGACCAGCGCGGCGCGGTCGACGATCAGCGCCTGCGCATAGGCGCGCTGCAGCTCGATCGCCGATTGCATCAGGCTCTCGATCGGATCGGTGACGTTGTGCGACTGGTCGATCATATAGGCCGGGGCGAAGCCGGCGGCGCCGCGGGCCTGCGCGTCGATCAGCTCGTTGAACACCAGGAACAGGCGGAACGGCTCGACCGAGCCGGCGTCGAGATCGTCGTCGCCGTATTTGGAATCGTTGAAATGGAAGCCGCCGAGCTTGCCGAAGCGGATGAGCCGCGCGACGATCTGCTCGATATTGACGTTCGGCGCGTGGTGGCCGAGATCGACCAGGCACTGCGCCTTCGGCCCCAGCTCCTGCGCCGCCGCGAAGCTGGTCCCCCAGTCGGCGATCACCGTCGAATAGAAGGCCGGCTCGTAGAGCTTGTGCTCCAGGAACACCCGCCAGTCGCCCGGCAGCGCCGCGTAGATTTCGCGCATCGCGGCGAGATAGCGGTCGAGCGCGCCGGTCAGGTTCGACTGGCCGGCGAAGTTGGAGCCGTCGGCGATCCACACGGTCAGCGCCTTCGAGCCGAGTTGTCGGCCGATCGCGATGCAATCGACGTTGTGGGCGATCGCCTGGGCGCGCACGGCGGCGTCGACATGGGACAGCGAGCCGAACTTGTAGGACAGCGTCTGCCCCGGCTGGTCCTGGAAGGTGTTGGAGTTGACCGCATCGAAGCAAAGGCCGCGCGTCGCGGCGGTCTCGCGCAGCGCCGCGTAATCGCTGGTCTCGTCCCACGGGAAATGCGGCGACAGCGTCGGGGTGGCGCGCACGAGCTGGTGGATCGTCGCGCAATCGTCGATCTTGTCGATGAGGTGGCGCGGCTCGCCGGGCCCGGGAAATCGCGCAAAGCGCGTGCCGCCGGCGCCGACGCCCCAGGTCGGCAGCGCGACGCCGAACGCCATGACCTGCCTGACCAGCGGCTCGATCGCGACGTTGCGGCGCGCCAACCGGCGCGCCAGCGCCTCGTAGTCCTCGGTCAGCGCCGGCTCCAGGACGCGGTTCTGTTCGGCGAGGAAGTCGGCGTTGATGCTGAAACTCACCGCATGCCCTCCCTGACGGGTTACGATGTCCAACTCTTTCGCCTTCATCGGGTGAAGGCCACGGCGTTGCCGGCGTCGACGTTGAGGATATTGCCGGTGGACTTGGCGGAGAGATCGCTGGCGAAGAAGTAGACGCCCTCCGCGATGTCCTCCGGCAGCACCGAGCGCTTCAGCATCGAGCGCTGGCGATAGACCTCCTCGAGCTCGTCTTCCGACACATGATAGGAGGCGGCGCGCTGCTGGCGCCATTCGCCTTCCCAGATTTTCGAGCCGCGCAACACGGCGTCCGGGTTGACCGTGTTGACGCGGATGCCGTGCGGCGCGCCCTCCAGCGCCAGGCATCGCGCCAGATGGATTTCCGAGGCTTTGGCGGCGCAATAGGCGGCGGCGCCGGGCGATGCCGCGAGCCCGTTCTTGGAGGCGACGAAGACGATCGCGCCGCCGCATTTCTGGCGCAGCATCAGCCGGAACGCCTCGCGCGCCACCAGGAAATAGCCGGTGGCGAGCACGTCGACGTTCTTCTGCCACAGCGCGAGACTGGTGTGCTCGATCGGCGAGGCCGAGGCGATGCCGGCGTTGGACACCACGATGTCGACGCCGCCGAACGCCAACGTCATCTCCGCGAAGCTGGCGACGACCGCCGCTTCGTCGACGACGTCGACGTTGACCCCGATCGCGGCGTCCCTGCCGAACTTGTTGACGATCGCCGCGAGGCGCTCGTCGAGCGCGCGCGCGTCGATGTCGGCCAGAACGACGCAGGCCCCCTCGTTCAGCAGCCGCAGCGCCGTCGCCCCGCCGATGCCGCCCGCGCCCCCCGTGACATAGGCGATGCGGCCGGCGAGCGATTTGGGCCTCGGCAGGCGCTGCAGCTTGGCTTCCTCGAGCAGCCAGTATTCGATGTCGAAAGCCTCCTGCTCGGGCAGGCCGACATAGGCGGAGACGCCCGAGGCGCCGCGCATGACGTTGATCGCGTTGACGTAGAATTCGGCGGCGACCCGCGCGGTCGCCTTGTCCCTGGCGAAGGACAGCATGCCGACGCCCGGGATCAGGTAGATCACCGCGTTGGGATCGCGCATCGCCGGCGAATCGGCGCGCTTGCAGCGCTGGTAATAGGCGGCGTAATCGGCGCGATAGGCTTCGAGCCGCTCGCTGAGCGAATTGACGAGCGCCTCGAGATCGTCGCTCGCCGGATCGAAGGGCAGCGTCAGCGGGCGGATCTTGGTGCGCAAGAAATGGTCGGGACACGAAGTTCCCATCGGGGCCAGCGTGTCGAACGCCCGCGAGTTGACGAATTCGAGCACCTCCGGCGCGTCGGTGAAATGCCCGACCTTGCTCTCCCGGCGCGAAATCTCGCCGCGGATCAGCGGCGCCAGCCGGGCGGCGATCTCGCGCCGCCTCGCCGGCGCCGCCGGCTCGATGCGCGCGCCGCCGAACGCCGGCCGCGGTTCGTTGGCGGCCAACCAGTCGGCCGCCTGCTGGATGACGCGCAGCGTCGTCTCGTAGCAGGCCTTCGAGGTTTCGCCCCAGGTGAACAGGCCGTGGCCGCCGAGCACCACCCCGACATAGCCGGGATTGGCCGCCGCCATTTCGCCGAGCTTCAGGCCGAGGTCGAAGCCGGGCCGCTGCCAGGCAAGGAAGCCGAGCGCGCCGCCGAACACCTTGCGCGTCAGCGCCTCGGCGTCGGACGAAGCGGCGATCGCGATCACCGCGTCGGCGTGGACGTGATCGACATGGGCGTGCGGCACGAAGGCGTGCAGCGGCGTGTCGATCGAGGCCGCGCGCGGGTTGAGGTCGAACGTGCAATGATTGAACAGCCCGACCATCTCGTCTTCATGGGCGAGCCCGCGATAGCGGCCTTTGAGGCTTTCCAGCCGGTCGAGATAGAGGGTCGCAAAACCGTCGCGCTTCATCGAGCCGAGATCGCCGCCGGAGCCTTTGACCCACAGCGTCCTGACCGGCTTTCCGGTCAGCGGGTCGGCCATGTCGATCTTGGCGGAGGTGTTGCCGCCGCCGAAATTGGTGATGCGCAGATCGCCGCCGAGCAGATTGGACCGGTAGAGCAGCCGGCCGGGCTCGTCGAGGCCCGCCGCATGGGCCTCGTCCCACAGGTTGGCGAGCGGTATCGCCGCAGCCTGGCTCATCGGCGTCATCCTCCCCGGCGCATGGCGGCGCTGGCGCTGGAACATATGGTTGCAATCGATCACGGTCAATCGCTGTCTGAGCGATATTGCGCTGCGATGTGATTGATGCGGTGCGAAATTGAGCGATTTTGCGCGAATCGCGTTGACCGGTCGAACCGTTCGCGACTAGTTTCGAACTCAAGGGGAGGAGCCGCACCGTGCACGAACGCGAGCGCTGGCAGGTCATCAGGACGATGCTGAGGCAGCACACGCTCGTGCGCATCGCCGACGTCTGCCGCGCCACCGGCGCCTCGGAAGCCTCGGTGCGCCGCGACTTCGCCCGGCTCGCCGAACTCGGGGCGGCGATCCGCGTGCATGGCGGCCTCGAGGCGATTCCCGGTTCGCTCGCCGCCCCGAGCGACGCGCCGGCGCTGGCGACCCGCTCCTTCGAAATCAGCAAGACGCTCAACGTCGCCGCCAAGCGGGCGATCGCCAGGGCCGCCGTGGCGCTGTGCGCCGACGGCGAGGCGATCATCATCAACGGCGGGACGACGACGTTCGAGATGGGCGAATTCCTGCGCGAGCGCCGGCTGAAGGTTCTCACCAATTCCTATCCGCTGGCCGAGATGCTGATCCACGAATCCCGATGCCGCGTCGCGCTGCCGGGCGGCGAAGTCTATCGCGAACAGAAGCTGATCGTCTCGCCGTTCGAGGAGGACGCCATCCAGCACTATTCGGCGGCGCGCATGTTCATGAGCGGCATTTCGATCGGCCCGCTCGGCGTGATCGAGGGCGACCCGCTGATCGCGCGCGCCGAAACCAAGCTGCTGAAGCGCGCCGACAAGCTGATCGTGCTCGCCGACAGCTCGAAGTTCGCGCCGCGCGGCAGCCTGGTCGTCTGCCCGCTGTCGCGCATTGCGACGCTGATCACCGACGCGGCGGCCCCGCCCGAGGCGCTCGAGATGCTGCGCGAGGCCGGCGTGCAGGTGATGATCGCCCCCGAGGACGTCGGAAAGGTCGCGGCGGCATGAGCGGCGACAGCCTTCAGGCGCCGTCGCGCGCCGGCTCCGGGGCCGGCGCGCCCGAGCGCGGAACGCCGCTTCTGGCGGTGAGCGGCATCGAAAAATCGTTTCCCGGCGTTCGCGCGCTGTCGGACGTGTCGTTTGAAGTCGAACCGGGCGAGGTCCATGCGCTGCTCGGCGAGAACGGGGCCGGCAAGTCCACCCTGATCAAGATCGTCTCGGGCGTCTTCCAGCCCGATCGCGGCTCCATTCGGGTCAACGGGCGCGAGATGCGGTTCGATCGCCCGGACGACGCGCGCCGCGCCGGGATCGCGACGATCTATCAGGAGCTGCTGCTGTTTCGCGAGCTGACCGTCGCCGAAAACATTTTCATGGGCCATGCGCCGCGCGCGCGGGGAGGGCGGCTGGACTGGAAGGCGATGGCCGCCAAGACCGAGGCGCTGCTCGCCTCGCTCGACATTCATGACCTCGCCGCCGACCGGATCGTCGGCACGCTGACGGTCGGCAATCGCCAGCGCGTCGAGATTCTGCGGGCGCTGTCGCACGATGCGCGGCTGTTGATTATGGACGAGCCGACGGCCGCCTTGACCGAATTCGACGTGACGCGGCTGTTCGACATCGTTCGGCGCCTGAAGGCGCGCGGCGTCGGCATCGTCTACATCAGCCATCGCCTGGACGAGATATTCGGGCTCGCCGACCGGGTGACGGTGCTGCGCGACGGCGCCCAGGTCGGGACGCGGCGCGTCGCCCAGACGACGTCGGCCGAACTCGTTCAACTGATGGTCGGGCGCAAGATCGAGAGTCTGTTCCCGAAAGTCGCCGCGCCGATCGGCGCGCCGGTGCTGGAGGTGCGCGACCTCGTGCGGCGGCCGATGACCAAGGGCGTCAGCCTCACCGTTCACGCCGGCGAAATCGTCGGGCTCGCCGGCCTCGTCGGTTCGGGCCGCAGCGAGCTGGCCCAGACGGTGTTCGGCGTGACGCCCGCCGAGTCCGGCCAGATCCTGATCGGCGGGCAAGCCGTCGAGATCGGCTCGCCCGGCCGGGCGCGCGCGCTCGGCGTCGCCTATGTTCCGGAAGACCGCGGCGCCCAGGGGCTCGTCCGCGCGATGACCGTGCGCGAGAATTTTTCGCTCGCCTCGCTGTCCAGGGTGGCGCACGCCGGCTTCATCGATCGCGGCGCCGAGACCGAGCTTGCCGAGGAGGGCGTCGCGCGCTTCAGCGTCAGGGCCAGTTCGCTGGATCAGACCGCCGGCAGCCTGTCGGGCGGAAACCAGCAGAAGATCGTGCTCGGCAAGTGGCTCGCCAACAAGCCGAAGCTGCTCATTCTCGACGAGCCGACGCGCGGCATCGACGTCGGCGCGAAGGCGGAAATCCATCGGTTGATGAGCGAGCTCGCCGCGCAGGGGCTGGCGGTCCTGATGATCTCCAGCGAACTGCCGGAGGTGCTGGGCATGAGCGATCGCGTGCTGGTGATGCGCGAGGGGCGGCTGGTCGCGGAATTCAACCGCGCCGCGGCGACGCCCGAAGCGGTCGGCGCGGCGATGATGGGCGGCCATGGCGCCGAAGCCGGGAGGGCCGCGTGAGCGCGATCGCGCTGTCGGGCGTGCGGGCGCGCGAAGGCGGCGTTCTTCGCGCCTTCGCGTCGCAGGAGGCGCTGCTGGCCTTTGCGATCATCGGCGTCGCGGTATTCGTCGGCATCGACAATCCGCGCTTTCTGGCGGCGCGCAATCTTTCCGACATCGTGCTGGGCAACGCCTACATCTCGGTGGCGGCGATCGGCATGTCGATGGTGATCGTGTCCGGCAATATCGACATTTCCGTCGGCTCGCTCATCGGCGTTCTGGCGACCATCAGCGGGTCGCTGGCGGTCGCCGGGGCGCCGATCGCCGTGGTGTGGCTCGCGCCGCTGCTGGTCGGCGTCCTCGTGATGATGCTGCAGGGGGCGGTGATCGCCTATTTGCGGATTCCGGCGATCGTCGTGACGCTCGGCATGCTGTCGATTCTCAAGGGCGGCCTGATCAGCGTCACCGGCGGGCGGTGGATCACCGACCTGCCGCAAAGCTTCCATCTCGCCGACATCGAGCTGTTCGGCTTTCTGCCGATGCCGGTGGCGATCATGGTGGCGGCGACCGCCCTGGCGGCGCTGTGGATGCACTATGCGGCGGCCGGCCGCGCCATCTATGCGACGGGCGGCAACGCCGAGGCGGCGCGCCTGTGCGGCGTCTCGCCGCAGCGCACGGTGCTGATGGTGTTCGGGCTGCACGGTTTTTTCGCCGGCGTGGCGGCGCTGCTGTTCGCCACCCAGTTGAAGGTCATTCAGTCGACGGTGCCGCCCAATCTGGAGCTGACGGTGATCACCGCCGCGGTGGTCGGCGGCGTCAGCATTCTGGGCGGCGTCGGAACCGTCATCGGATCGACGCTGGCGGCGGTTCTGATCGCCGAGATCGCCAGCGCGCTCGTCTTCATCAATGTCTCGCCGTACTGGATTCATGCGGTGCAGGGCGTGTTGATCCTGGCGACCGTCATTGCCGACATCCTGCGGCGTCGACGCCGCCTGGCGGGAGGCTGATCGCGATGGCGGTTCTCGCGCAGCGGACGGGTCGAGGGATGCCGCGTTGGCTGATCCGCCACGAAACGCTGCTCGCCGCGATTCTCCTGGTGGCGCTGGCGATCCTCGGCCTGTTGAACGACCGCTTCCTGACGATCGACAACCTGCTCAATCAGGGGCGCCTGATGACCGAGGTCGGGCTGATCGCGTTGCCGATGACGTTCATCATCATCACCGGCGGCATCGACCTTTCGGTCGGGTCGATCGTCGGCCTCTGCGCGATCATGCTCGGCTATTCCTGGAAGAATTTCGGCTTTCCGCTGCCGCTGGCGATCGTCTTCGCGCTTGGCGTCGGCGCCGTCGCGGGCTTCGTCAACGGCCTGCTCATTACCCGCGTGCGGGTGCCGCCGCTGATCATGACGATCGCCTCGCTCGCGCTCTATCGCGGCCTCGCCGAGGGGATCAGCCAGGCCCATTCGGTGCGCAGCTATCCCGAATGGTTCTACTTCACCGGGCAGGGCCAGTTGTTCGGCGTGCCGACGCAACTGTGGATTCTGCTGGTCGGCATCGTCGTCGCCGGCGTCGCGCTCGACCGAACGACGTTCGGGCGCACGCTTTATGCGATCGGCAACAACGAGACGGCGGCGCGCTTTTCCGGCCTGCCCGTCGATCGGGTCAAGCTGCTGATCTACACGCTGTCCGGCTTGACAGCGGCGGTCTCGGCCTGGGTTCTGGTGTCGCGCGTCACGACCACCCGCTCGGACATGGGGATCGGCTACGAACTCGACGTGATCGCCGCCGTGGTGCTCGGCGGCACCAGCATTTTTGGCGGATCGGGGACGATATGGGGCACGGTCGTCGGCCTGGTGATGATCCAGCTCTTGAAGAACGGTCTGGCGTTGACCGGCGTCAAGGGCGACGCGACGATCATCGTCATCGGCGCGGTGCTGATCGCCTCGACGCTGATCGCAAGTTCTCTCCAGGGGCGCCGCGAAGTCGCGGGCTGATTGGAGCGATGGCCGCAATGCGGCGTTTTATGGAGGAAATGACCATGAAGGTGAAAATGATGACGACGGTCGCATTTGCGATCCTGGGGCTGGCGCTGGCGGGCGGCGCGGCGAGCGCCGCCGGCAAATGGGACGGCGGCGACGATCTGCCGACCAATCCGCTCGCCTGCGGCGCCGGTCCGGCGCCTGCCGCGGCGTCCAAGCCCTATGACGGAGGCCAGGCGACCGGCGCGCCGGACAAGGCGGGCAAGCCGATCACGCTCGTCGACGTGCCCAAGCTGATCGGCATCGGCTATTTCAACGCCACCTCGAAAGGCATGCAGGACGCCGCCAAGGAGCTCGGCAACGTCAAGGTGACGACCGACGGGCCGACCGAGGCCAAGATCGACGAGCAGATCAAGTTCATCGACAACTACATCACGCGCGGCGTCGACGGCGTGCTGTTCGCCGCCAACGATCCCGTCGCGATCGCGCCGGTGCTGAAGAAGGCCTTGTCGAAGGGCATTCACGTCGTCGGCTACGACGCCAATTCGACGCCGGACGCGCGCGAATGGTTCGTCAACCAGGCCGAGTTCAACGGCATCGCCAAGGCGATGATCGATTCCCTCGCCAAGGAGGTCGGCGAGGACAAGAGCTTCGCGATCGTCACCAGCACGTTCACCACGCCCAATCAGGCGCGCTGGATCGCCGAAATGTCGGCCTACGCCGCCAAGTGCCATCCCAAGCTGAAGTGGCTCGAGACGGTCGAGGCGCAAGAGGACAACGTGATGTCGTTCAACCAGGCGACGACGCTGATCAACAAATACGGCGACAAGCTGTCGGGCCTGTTCGGCATGACGTCGGTCGCCACGCCGGCGTCGGCGGAAGCCGTCACCAAGGCGGGCCTCTGCGGCAAGGTCGCGGTCGTCGGCCTCGCCACGCCGAACGCGATGAAGCCCTACGTCAACGCCGGTTGCGTCAAGTCGGTGGTGTTGTGGAACCCGGTCGATCTCGGCTACGCCGCGACCTTCGTCATGCGCGCGGTCGTCGACGGCAAGCTGAAGCCCGGCGGGACCTCGGTCGAGGCGGGCAAGCTCGGCAAGCTGAACGTCGTCAACGGCAGCGAAATCCTGCTGGGATCGCCGTTCATCTTCACCAAGGACAATGTCAAGGACTTCGACTTCTGATTCGGCTTGCGCCGGCCCCTTCCCGAGGGAAGGGCGCCGGCGCTTGCGGCGCCGACGATGAGCGAGCGATACGCCTTCAAGATGTTTCTGCGCCCTGGCCACGCGGCGGAGTATCGCGCGCGGCACGACGCGATCTGGCCGGAGCTCGCCGCCCTGCTCGGCGAAGCCGGCGTCTCGAATTATTCGATCCATCTCGACGAGGAGACCTCGACGCTGTTCGCCTATCTCGAGCGGCGCGACGATCATGCGATGGCGGCGCTGGCGGGCCACCCCGTGATGCGCCGCTGGTGGGACCGCATGAAGGACATCATGCGCGTCCATCCGGACGGCTCGCCCGTCGTCGTCCCGCTCGCCGAGATGTTCCATCTCCCGTAAGACCCGACCGGAGCCTGACAGGGGAGCTCACAATGGACGGCGCGGCGGCGGTCCTCGACATCGGCAAGACCAACGTGAAGCTCGCCGCCTTCGCGCGCGACGGCGGGTTGCTGTTCGAGCGCTCGATGCGCAACCGCGTCGCTCCGGGCCCGCCCTATCCGCATGCGGAAGTCGAGGCGATATGGGCGTTTCTCGTCGCGGCGCTGCGCGACGCCGAGGCGGCGGCGCCGATCGCGACGATCGTTCCGACCACGCACGGCTGCGCCGGCGCGCTGGTCGACGAGGCCGGCCTGACGCTGCCGGTGATGGATTATGAATTTGCCGGGGTCGATGACATCGAGCCGCTCTATGCGCCCCTGCGGCCGCCGTTTTCGCAGAGTTTGTCGCCGCCGCTCAATCGCGGCCTCAATCTCGGCAAACAGATCGCCTGGCAGAAACACAATTTTCCCGAGGCCTTCGCCCGCGCCACGCGCTATCTGACCTATCCGCAATACTGGTCGTGGCGCCTCAGCGGCGTCGCCGCCTCCGAAGTGACGATGCTGGGCGCCCATACCGACCTCTGGGAGCCGCGCAACGGGCGCTTCTCCACCCTCGCGGCGGCGCTGGACATCACGCGGCTGGCGCCGCCGCTGCGGCGCGCCTATGACCGGCTCGGCCCGGTCAGCAGGCGAACTCGCCGCCGCCGCGGGCCTCGGCGCGGACGTCGGCGTGCTCTGCGGCATCCACGATTCCAACGCTTCGCTGCTGCCGCATCTGGCCTCGCGCGAGGCGCCGTTCACCATCGTCTCGACCGGCACCTGGGTCATTCTGATGGCGGTCGGCCTCGGCGTCGACCACCTCGATCCGTCCGACGACACGCTCGCCAATGTCGACGTCGAGGGGCGCCCGGTCGCCTGCGCGCGCTTCATGGGCGGGCGCGAATATGCCGAGATCGTCGCGGGCGAACCGGCGAGCCCCGACGCGGCCTCGCTGGCGCGGGTGATCGGCGCCGGCGTCATGGCGCTGCCCTGCTTTTCCGGGCAGGGCGGCCCGTTCGCCGCGCGCCGGGGGCAAATTCGCGGCCGCCTCGAACACGCCGACCGGCCGGCGCTGGCCACCCTCTATCTCGCGCTGATGAGCGACCTGATGCTCACCCGCCTCGGCGCGGCGACCGGCGATCTGATCGTCGAAGGGAGCCTGGCGGCCAACCCCGCCTATTGCGCTCTGCTCGCGGCGCTGCGGCCCGCCCAGTCGGTCAGCGCGGCGCCCGACGCGGCGGGGACCGCCCGCGGCGCGGCGCTGCTGGCGCAATGGCCGCCGCGCGATTTCCGCCCGCCGCCGCCCGTTCCGGTCGACCGCGCGGTCGTCGACGGCCTCGACGCCTATCGCGCGGCGTGGACGCGGGCCGTGCTGGCGGGGTGACCGCCGCTCCGCCTCGCCCGTTCATCCCGAGGATTCGTCCCGTCCCCCGTCGCGCGCCTGTCGCGCCTTCGTTATACCGCGTAAGCATCGACAAACGCCGCCCGGGGGGATTCGCATGCGCATGCTGGCTTTGGCGTTCACGCCGCGGTTCATCGTGCTGACCTTGTGCATTCTCGCCACTTTGCTGTTGGCGCTGGCGATCGGCGGCTCGATGCTGTCGCGCTGGGATATTCCGCTCGGCGCGGCGCTCGCGGTGTTCGCCGGGCTTTCCCTGCTCGGCTTGCGCGACCTGACGCAGACGCGCCATGCGATCCTGCGCAACTATCCGATTTCCGCGCAACTGCGCTTCCTGCTCGAGGAAGTGCGCCCGGAAATCCGCCAATATTTCTTCGAGAGCGAGAAGGACGGATTGCCGTTCCCGCGCGACCGGCGGGCGGTCGTCTACCAACGCGCCAAGATGGCGCTCGACAAGCGGCCGTTCGGCACGCAGTTCAACGTCTACGAGGTCGGCTACGAATGGCTGCAGCATTCCATCGCGCCGCGGCCGGTCGCCGCCGCGCCGTTTCGGGTCAGCGTCGGCGGCCCCGATTGCGCGCGGCCCTATTCGGCTTCGGTGCTCAACATTTCCGCGATGAGCTTCGGCTCGCTCAGCGCCAACGCGATCCGCGCGCTGAACGCCGGCGCGAAAAAAGGCGGCTTCGCGCATGACACCGGCGAAGGCGGCTTCAGCCCCTATCACAAGGAGAAGGGCGGCGACATCATCTGGGAGATCGGCTCGGGCTATTTCGGCTGCCGCAACGCGGACGGCTCGTTCAATGCGGACAAGTTCGCCGAAGTCGCCGCCAGCGACCAGATCAAGATGATCGAGATCAAGCTGAGCCAGGGCGCCAAACCGGGCCACGGCGGCGTGTTGCCGGGCGCCAAGGTCACCGCCGAGATCGCCGCCATCCGCGGCGTGCCGCAAGGGGTGGATTGTCTTTCGCCGGCGCGCCATCCGGAGTTCTCGACGCCCAACGAACTGATGGGCTTCATCGCCCAATTGCGCCGGTTGTCCGGCGGCAAGCCGGTCGGCTTCAAGCTGTGCCTCGGCCATTCCTGGGAGTTTCTGGCGGTCTGCAAGGCGATGCTGGCGACGCAAACCTGGCCCGATTTCATCGTCGTCGACGGCAAGGAGGGCGGCACCGGCGCCGCGCCGCTCGAATTCGTCGATCATCTCGGCATGCCGATGCGCGAGGGCCTCGTCTTCGCGCATAACGCGCTGACCGGGATCGGCGCGCGCGCGCGCATCCGCCTGGGCGCCGCCGGCAAGATCACCAACGCCTTCGACATGGCGCGCGCGATGGCGCTCGGCGCCGACTGGTGCAACGCGGCGCGCGGCTTCATGTTCTCGCTGGGCTGCATCCAGTCGCTGAGCTGTCACACCGACCGCTGCCCGACCGGCGTCGCGACGCAGGACCTGTCGCGCAGCCGCGCGCTGGTGGTGACCGACAAGTCCGAGCGCGTTTACAATTTTCATCGCGCGACGCTGCACGCGCTCGCCGAGCTCACCGCCGCCGCCGGGCTCGATCATCCCCGCGAATTCCGCCCCGCGCATTTTCAGCGCCGGATCGACGAGCGCGAGGTGATGACCTTCGCCGACATCTATCCGAGCGTCGCGCCGGGCGAACTCATCGCCGGCGCGCGCGACGACAACCTGGCCAAGGCCTGGGCGATGGCGAGCGCCGAATCGTTCCGCGCGGCGGCGGTGTGAGCGAACGGCGCGCCGCACCTTTCGGCGCCGCCGCCTTCCCTCAGGCGGCGAGGCCGCCGGTCCGGCGGGCGGCCTTCGCCTGCCTGCGCAAGGCGCCGAACGAGATCAGCCGCCGGGCGCTTTCGTCCCACAGCGTGAGGCGCACGCATTGCAGGCTTCGCCATAGCGTGAGCCGGCCGACGCCCGACAGCTCGGGGTGGTTGCGCAACGCCTCGCCGAGGCGATAGTACGGAATCCGGCTGTTCAGGTGATGGACGTGGTGGACGCCGATATTGGCGGTCAGCCAGCGCAGCACCAGCGGCAGGTCGTAGTGCGAACTGCCGTGCAGCGCCGCCTCGGGATGCGACCAGGCCGGCTCGTGCGCCCAGGTCGTCTCCTCGAACTGGTGCTGGACGTAGAACAGCCAGACACCCATCGACGCCGACAGGATGACCACCGGCAGGTGAATGAGCAAAAACGGCCCGACGCCGATCAACGCCATCAGGCCGACCGCGCAGAACGCGATCGCCGCGTTGGTCGCCATCGTGCTGACCCACGGGCTCCAGCCGGCGCCGCGCATCAGGCCGGACGGCACGCGATGCGACAGGATGAACAGATAGGTCGGGCCGAGGCCGAACATCACCGCGGGATGGCGGTAGAGCCGGTAGCCGAGCCGGCCGCGCCAGCCCCTCGCCAGATATTCGCGCACGGTGAGCGTGTCGATGTCGCCCATGCCGCGCCGGTCGAGGTTGCCGGACGTCGCGTGATGGGCGGCGTGCATGCGCTTCCAGTAATCGTAGGGCGTCAGCGTGACGACGCCGATGACGCGGCCGACCCAGTCGTTGATCGCGCGATGGCGGAAGAACGACCCGTGGCCGCAATCGTGCTGGATCATGAACAGCCGCACCAGGAACGCGGCGGTCGGGATCGCCAGCGACAGGCTGAGCCAATAGCTGATCGGGAACAGCGCCCACATCGCCGCCCACAGCGCGGCCAGCGGGACCACGGTGATCGCGATCTCGGTCAGGCTGCGCCGCAGCGAGGGATCGCGATAGCGGGCGAGGAGCCGGGGCAGCCCCTGGGCGTTGGCGGCGGCGTCCGCCGCAAGGTTCATTTCACCGCTGGTCATCGTCGAAACCCCGTAGAATTGGTCAAGTGCGAGGCCTTCGACGAACGGCGAAAGGCGAACGCCGCAATTTTCGCGTTGAGCGGGCGCCAGTCGTGCGCGGCGCCATTGCGACCGTCGATCGCGGCGTCGCGCAGCCTTCCCGCCGGGATTTTGCGACCGGCGGCCAGCGCTACCATTGCGCGCGCAGCGAAGCAATGGCGTTCGCGCGCCGCGCGGCGTGAAAGCGGCGGCGCCGCAGGGTCACTTCTTCTTGGAAGACGATCCGGCCGGCTGGTCCGCCTTGGCGAATCCCGCCGGCGTGGTCGCGCCCGCCGACGACTTCAGCTTGTCTTTCTTGGGCTTCTTGGCTTCCTTGTTGCTGCGCATCTGACCCTTGGCCATGGTCCGACTCCCGTGCTGGACGCGGCCATTCGATCAGAAGTTGCAGCCGCTGCCAAGGGAATCCCGCATGACGGGCGGCGGAAGGGGCGTCGAGGGCGGAGCTGCGGAGCGCGCGGGCGCTCTGCGATGGCCGCACAAATGCGAAGGCTAACCTTTGAATATGTGATCGCGATGGTAGCGCAGAAACCGCGGATGCGGCCGCATTTCGAGGGCTGAAGGCAGTCGCAGTCGCCGATCCGGATTGAGCATGCGACCGATCGTATCCGGCACGCCGCCCTTGGAGATAATCAGTGAATAGTCGTCGTCGATGGAGACCAGGCCGCGATCGAACATCCAGTGCACGGTTCCAGACAGCGCGAGTCCGTTTTGTACCGAATCCGGCCCGCTATCGGCGACGGGGCGAATATGCGCCGCCTGCACTTCGGTTCTGCCTCCGCCATTCACGATCTTCAGGCCAGTCATCGCACATGTGTCCGCGTAAGCGCTCTTCACCGCCCCGGCGAATGCAGCCTCTCGAAAGGGGCGAACGACGAGACGCTCGACAAGCGGCCGATCAAATGTAGCTTGCTCTCGGTCTGAAAATCCGTTGGACGTGGGCCTGCCCACCGCGACGGCCGGCGCCGCTTCACCAAGCGTTCGTATGAAGCCGGAATGCAGAATGAGGTCGTATTCGGCATCGCTCAGATTCCGCACAGCGCGCCCGAATGCGCCTCGGTTGGTCGAGCCGTCTTCCTTCGTCAAAGCATGCTCGTACGTAACCTCGCCTTCGCGGAAAGGAACAGCGTGGTCGAACGCGAGAAAGCCTTTGACGAATGCGTAGAAGTGGTCGGGAAGGTTGGGGTCTTGCTCAATCCGGTCTATGCGCGCTGTGGCGAAATAGGCCTGACGACCGCCGCGACTCGCTTCCTTGCTGTTCGCGCGTCGTGGTTCGTAATAGAGAATCCAATCGCCCTTCGCGGCCTCGATCTGCCGCAGGTAGGGGCGCGGAAAATGGTACCGCTCCTCCGGGAGATCGTCGTAGGACGGATCGACCTTTGTCGTGAGAACGGCTTTGACCATGGGCGGAATTTCTGCGGTCGTTCTGGCGCTCCCATTGAGGCGCTCGTTTAGAAGACGCGACAGCTGCCGTTGGTCGAATTCGTCCTTTTATCGTTGGAGCAATTTGGTCTGAATCGCCATTCTAGGTCAGCGCCGCATTTTACACTTTAGGCCCGGTCTGCAGCATGGCGAACGTCAGGCGCCCATTGTCCCCACGCCAAGCTGTGCTCACGCTTGAAGCGCGCAATCAATTCACTCGCTCTCATTAGGCTCTTGCCGGAAGAAACCCTCTGGACGCTCCGGAGTTCGTGCCAAGGGTGGTCGCAGCTTGTCGGTGTTTTCGGCGTCAGACTTTTCAGACCAACCAACTCCGGAAGAAAGAAGTCGCCTTCATAGAGGAAAGGCCGCAAATCGCGGATTGACAAGGCCCCGCTCAAAATCGCTCGGCCCCAAACCTTGAAATTTGCTGCGTCGCGATAAAGATACTCAAGCTCAGAAAGCTCCTCCGGACCGTCAGGGTTTTGCGCCCGTGCCATCTGCTCCCGGTCCCTTGATATCAGGGCTGTCCAGCGGTCCGATCCGTTCCAGCGCCCTTGCCCCATCAAGACAACAAAGCGTTGACGTCTTGTCCAGTATTTTAACGCGCAGCACGCAGCGCTGTCGAACTATATGAAGTCCTGTGAACAACCATGGCTGTCGTCGTTCGTCCAAGACAAATTCGGAGGGGCCCCGTGCACCGTCGTAAGTTGCAAGTGAGGTCGGTTTGGCTCGCCGCAGCGAAAGCGGCAATTTGCCCCTCGTCAAATGCTACTCGCAGGAGTTGCAGCGGGCGAATAAAATCGAATCCTTGCATTTAGCCGGAGAGGGTGTCACCCCGGCCGCGATTTCGACGCTCATTCAAAAGAATGCGCTAGCCGGCGTCGGCTGTGAAATGCCGCACGTTCCAAATGTGATTTAGGTCGACCCTCTGTCGAATTTAGCCGAATCTCAATTGGTAGTTTAAGGAAGACGAATACATTTGGGCCGCTGTTCGCGGCGTCGGGAGATTCTAATGTTAGCGCACATTGAGGATGGGCCGACTCCGTCAGGAGACCTTTTGCAATTCGCCAGCGGGCGCCGCTTTGCGACAATTCTCGCGGATCCTCCGTGGCAGTTTATTAACAGGACCGGAAAGATCGCGCCCGAGCATGCCCGACTGTCGCGATACGGAACGATGGGGCTTCGCGCCATAAGGAATTTGCCAGTTGCCGAGATCGCTGCATCGACATGTCACCTTTATCTTTGGGTCCCGAACGCGCTTTTGCCAGAAGGTATCGAGACGTTACGAGAATGGGGGTTCTCCTACAAATCGAATATTGTCTGGCACAAAATACGTAAAGATGGTGGACCTGACGGTCGTGGAGTGGGTTTCTATTTTCGCAACGTGACAGAGATGATTTTGTTCGGTGTCAAAGGAAAGAATGCTCGAACCTTAGCCCCGGGAAGATCTCAGGTAAACTATATCGCCTCTCGCAAGCGCGAGCATTCGAGAAAGCCGGAAGAGCAATACCCTCTCATCGAATCCTGCTCTTCCGGGCCTTATCTCGAGATGTTCGGTAGGGGGGTCCGCCCGAAATGGGCAACCTGGGGCAACCAAGCAACTGAGACATATGAGCCAACATGGAAAACCTACGGGCACAATTCGCTTTCAGAGCGCCTTGGTGTCGCCGAAGCGTAGGCTAGGTCTTGAATGTGCAAGCGTGTCGCAGCGCTTTCGGTGAGGAGATGGATGTTGAGGCATGGCAGACAACAGCAGCGAAGTCTGGCGCCCGGGTAGCTTCACCAAAAACTTCAGTTGGGGCGACCGCAGGCGTGGCTTGGTCGAACTGCACAAGATTATTAGATTGGGGTTCGGCGGCGAACTGGCCAATGTGCCAAGGAAAGTTTTCAGAGACCGTGTTAAGGATGCCAATAGGCCTGATTTCATTCCGCTCAATTTCTTTTTGTTCAATAAACCCGTCAATGGAGTTGATTACGTCATTGCAGATGAGTTAGTCTTTCAGAGCGTGCACAACAAGCACTCGGCGGAGTTTGATAAGCTCGCATTGTTCGCTTTCAATTTTAGCTTTGCTGGCAAATGGTCTGGGTCAACCTCTGACCAGCGTCGCCCTGCGCTTTGGGCCAATGCATATATAAGAGAGCGGGTAGCCGAACGGTTCGACTGGGATGCGAGATTAGTCAACGCTGACGACATTGAGCAATTTATTTCGCGGGACCCCCGTTATCGCGGCGAAACCACTCGTAAGCTCGCCACGAATTTGAATTACTTATATACTATTGGCGACCTATCCGCTTTTCCTACAAAGAAGATTGAGCGATGGTGGGTCGACGCTCTGTTCCTAGCCCTCGATCGTCTAATAGAGGATCGAGAATTGGATCGCGTGGCAACCTCCGAGTCCGACTACGGTCAACTTCTTTCAAAATTTCATTTTCTCACGCTCAGTGGGCGTTCAAGCGTAGAGAAACAGCTTGCAGCGAAGCATCTTGTTTCGCTCTATATCGCGTGCGGAGGAAATCAGCGCTTCTCAGAGCAAAAGGTGCGGGAACGAACCGAGACACTCGTTGGGGACATGGAGATGTTCCTTGCCAACGACCCTCGTCCGCGAGGGGCCGTGCATCCAACCAATCCACGGATTCTCAAATCCATTCCTTACGCTTGTGCTATGCTGGCAAAATATGCGGGCTTTGAAGTACTAGATCCCGACGAAATGGAAGCGTTTGACCTTGAGGATTTTGTGAGAAGGGGAACGCGAAAGGCGCTCGAAGAGTTGAGGCGGCGAAATATTAGACCGACAATGACTGCGGAAGAATTGATGAGGATGACGCGTGAAAGATGAGCACTTTTTTGGACACTAACATCATCATTGCGCTGCTCGATCCAAAAAACGATCATCATGCATGGTCGGTCCAAGAGCTGAACAAGCGGAAGACCGAGGGACCTGCCATTTTATGTGACATCGTGTACTGCGAGTTTTCAGTCGGTATGAAAAGCAAAGCTGAGACGGATGAAGCCATCAAACTTTTAGGACTTGAGAGGCTCTCCTATAGCGACGCGGCTTTGTTTCGTGCGGGTCGAGCGTTCATGAGGTACAGGGACGTGAACAGAGGCCCGAAACTTGGTGTTCTGCCCGATTTTCTTGTCGGCGCACTCGCAGAAGTTGCCAGAATCCCAATAATGACAGCAAATCCAGGGGATTTCCGAAAGTATTTTCCAGATGTGATGGTGATCTGCCCTACGGCCAAGGGTTAGTTTCTCCGAGACTGTTCTGGATTTGGGCCGGCGTTGTGGACGCGATGGACCGATGTCCCGCTGCCGAAGCGCGGCGCTTGCAAAAAGGGGCGGTCGCCTAAATTTCAAGCTCAAACAGCAGCAAATTATCCTCCTCCCAACCCCCTGACATCCCGCGATCGGCGGCCGTTATCCGCCCCCCCGCCCTCACCCGATCTCCAGCCCGAACGGCGCGCCGGTCACGCAGGGCTCGCCGCGGCCGATCGCAGCGATCGCCGCGCTCATGCGGCCGGAGCGGCCGAGCATGCGGTCAGCCGCCGCGACGAGGCGGGCGTTGGGGGTGGCGGTCGGGGAGGCGTCGCGCAGCGCGCGGGCGATCGCGCTTTCGCTGCGCGTCGGCTCGAGCGCGCAGGCGGCGATGAACGCCGCCGCGGTCGAGCGGCTGACCCCGGCGAAGCAATGGATCAGCAGCGGCTCGGCCTGGTCCCAGTCGCGCACGAATTTCAACAGGGCGCTCACGTGCCGCGCGCCGGGCAGCACATGCCCGACCATCGGCTCGGCGATGTCGGACATCGCGATGAACAGGTGCCGCTCCGGCCGGATCGCCGGCGGGCGGCTCACCGGTGTTCCCTGGCTGAGCAGGGTCACCAGCGAGCGCGCGCCGGTTTCCTCGACCACCGCGCCGATGCGGTCGAGCGAGCACACGTGGAGGCGCGGCTTCGTCGAAAGAGGGCGGCGGGCGGCGGCGGAATTCATCGGAACGCGGTCTCCTGGCCGGGCGCGGCGGCCTCAGCGATTCTCGTCGAGTTCGGCGAAGCGGCGAAGATAATTCTGTTGCGCTTTTTCCGGCCGCGCCGGCTCGAGATAGTCGTCCAGCGCGGGAAGGGCGATCTTCGGCCGCCCGAACAATTTCTGCGCCTCGGCGGTCGAAAAGCCGGCGAGCCGCGTCGCCTCGAAATAGGCCGCCGCCTGGTCGGCGCTCTTGATCAGCGCCAGCGTCTCGCGCGCCGCCGGCGCGAGGAGGCCGAAACGCCGGTGGATCGCCGCCAGAAGGCGCGCCTCGATCGCCTTGTAGTCGCCGCCGATCACCGCCTTGAACGGCGAGATCATGTCGCCGATGACATATTCCGGCGCATCGTGCAGCAGCGCGGCGAGGCGCACGGCCTTGGCGGCTTGCGGCGCCCGCGCGCCGACCAGCGCCTCGACCAGCAGGCAATGCTGGGCGACCGAGAAGATTTCCGCGCCCGTGGTCTGGCCGTTCCAGCGCGCCACGCGGGCGAGCCCGTGCGCGATGTCGCCGATCTCGATGTCGAGCGGCGAGGGGTCGATCAGATCGAGCCGGCGCCCCGACAGCATCCTTTGCCAGGCGCGCGGCTCACCAGGCATGGGGCTCGAGTCCGAGCGCCGCGCATTCGGCGTGCCGATGGCAGCCCTTCAGATGATCGTTGACCATGCCGGTCGCCTGCATGAAGGCGTAGATGATGGTCGGGCCGACGAAATTGCCGCCGCGCTGGCGCAGGTCCTTGGCGATCGCCGCGGAGATGTCGCTCTGCGCGGCGATCTCGCGCATCGATTGGGCGCCGCTCTGGATCGGTCGATCGCCGACAAAGCCCCACAGGTGTCGCGCGAGGCCGCCGCGTTCGCCGAGATCGAGCGTGATGCGCGCCAGCGCGATCGCCGCCTCGATCTTGGCGCGGTTGCGCACGATGCCGGCGTTCTGCATCAGCGCCTCGACCTTCTTTTTGTCATAGCGGGCGATCTTTTGCGGGTCGAAACCATCGAAGGCGGCGCGAAACGAATTGCGCTTGCGCAATATGGTGATCCACGACAGGCCGGCCTGAAAGCCGTCGAGAATCAGCTTCTCGAACATCGCGCGGTCGTCCCATTCGGGAACGCCCCATTCCTCGTCGTGATAGGCGATATACAGCGGGTCGTCGCCCGCCCACGGGCAACGGCCCTTTCCGTCGGCATGCCGGACGGGCGCGACGACGCGCGGCGGCTTGATCTTCTCGGCCATTGAACTCCCTCGCTTCGGAAGCGCCAGAATCGCGCGCCTGCGGTCGTTCGGCAAGACCGCGTCGCGGCGGCGCGGCGAACCCGGCCGTTAAATCTTGGCGAACGGGAAGCGCCGCATTTGCGGGGAATCTTTGTCGCGAATGTTCCGGGCTTTGGCGCCGGTTCGGCAACGCCGCCGGCAACAAATGGTTGCGCCGCGCAATCTGAGGTTGTAGCTCCCTGGCCGATCGGCGCCCAATTCGCGGCGCAACCGGGGCGGCGCGCGATGATGCAGATGATCGAAAGGTTTCCCATCCCGTTCTCGCCGGACGGCTTCGGCGACAGGGGCCGCCCGCCGCGCCGGGGCGCTGGCGGGGCGTGCGCGGCGGGCGACTACCTCAAGCAGTTTCATGAAATCGCGGCGATGATCGAGCTGATGGACCGCCTGCCCGATCTTGCCGACGACATCGGCCGTTGGGGGGCGCGCAGCGGCGGACCGTTGGCGGCGATCGCCGAGCAGCGGAGGGACGAGATATTGGGGGTTTTCGACGGCTTCAACCCGCTGATGCGGCGGGCGTTCGAGGCGGTCGCCGCCGGCCTGGTCGAACTCGCGCAATCGGCCGCCGCCCTGTGCGCTCGGCGGCGCCAGCCGTTGACGCCCGACCAGTTGGCGGCTTGCGCCGCGATCGGCCGCTCGATGCGGCGATTGCTCGAGCGCGCGGCGGCGCTGCTCGAATGCGCCAATGGCCGAAGGAGCGGCGCGCTGCTCGCCTACGGCGCGGACTTCCTGCGCCGCCAGCCGGCCAATTGGCTCGCCGAACCCGCGAACGGCGCGAATTAACTCTTTTTCGGCATCAAGAATTAACCTTTCTTTAAGACGCGCATCGCGCGAGGCGGCCGTTCGCAATAGAGTGCGTCGCCATGTTCGCTCCGATCGCGCGATCTCTCGATGAACTGTCGGCCGCCGACGCGCGCCGCGCCGCGCTCGGCTATGTCAGCGAGGCGTTCGCGGAAGCCTTGCTCGACGGCATCGATGTCGATTCGTTCGCCGACGCGGCGCTGTGCGCGGCTTTCCGCGAACTGGTCGTCGCCTATGGCGAGGAGCAAGCCGCGCGTCTGGCCGAGCGTCTGCCCGAGCGCGTGCGGCAGGGCGAATTTTCTCCGCTGCCGCGTCAATAGCGCTTCAATTTCCGGCTGCGCCGGACGATGGTCGCCGCGGCTCGCCGGCCTCATTTTCGCCCGCGACGGGAGGCCCGCCGCGCGCGTCGATCGCGGCTTTGACGACCGGCGCCAACGGGGCCGGGCCGATCGCCGACTTTCATCTGGTCGTCGACAAGGGCGCGCCCGATTCGCGGGTCAGCTTTTGCGGAGACGGCGTAAGGAAGATCGGCCCGACGCAATTCGAACTGCGCCACGCCAATTTCACGCTGTCGCGCGACCTGAATGGTCTGATCCTCTATCGACGCAAAGGCTGAGTTGGGCGGCGCGGCCTCGCCTGCTAGTCTGTCGTCCGTCGCCGGGCGGAGGCGCCGGGGGGCCCGAAGGGGAGAAGCGCATGACGTTCCAGGCCGTTCGCATCGACAAGACCGAGGCGGGGCAGCAGGCGCGGCTCGTCGAGATGGCCGACGCGGAGCTGATGGACGGCAATGTGACCGTTCGCGTCACCCATTCGACCGTCAATTACAAGGACGGCCTGGTTCTTTCGGGCGAGTCGGCGATCGTCAGCCGCTTTCCGATGATCGCCGGCATCGATCTGGCGGGCGTCGTGGAATCCTCCAGCCATCGCGACTTTCGCGCCGGCGACGAGGTCCTCGCCAACGGCTACGGCCTGAGCCAGACCCATTTTGGCGGTTACGCGCAAAAAGCGCGGGTCAACGGCGATTGGCTGCTCAAACTGCCGCAGGGCCTGACGCGCGCGCAAGCGATGGCCATCGGAACCGCCGGCTACACCGCGATGCTGTGCGTGCTCGCGCTGGAGCGGCAGGGCGTCAAGCCACAGCACGGCCCGGTGGTGGTGACGGGCGCGGCGGGCGGCGTCGGCTCGGTCGCGATATCGCTGCTGGCTTCGAGCGGCTGGACCGTGATCGCGGCGACCGGCCGTCCCCTCGAGACAGGCTATCTGCATGAACTGGGCGCGGCCGAAATCATCGACCGCGCCGCGCTTTCGGCGCCGGGTCGCCCGCTTGGGCAAGGAGCGCTGGGCGGCGGGCGTCGACAGCGTGGGAACGCATACGCTCGTCAATGTGCTGGCGCAGACGCGATATGGCGGGGCGGTCGCCGCCTGCGGCCTTGCCGGCGGCGCCGACCTGCCCGGCACGGTGATGCCGTTCATCCTGCGCGGCGTGCAGCTTCTCGGCGTCGACAGCGTCAATTGCCCGATGCCGCGGCGCGTCGAGGCCTGGGGACGGCTGGCCGAGGACCTCGATCGCGAAAAACTCGCCGACATGACGCAGACCATTCCGCTCGCCGAGGTGTTCGAGGCGGGCGCGCAGATCCTGCAGGGAAAGGTGCGCGGGCGCATCGTCGTCGAAATGCCCTGAAGCGGGCGACGGGCCGCCGCGCCGGACGACGCGCGCTCCCGATGACCCTAACGTGAGTTGCCTGCCCGCCGGCCGCGCGCCAGAATGTTCTGATATGACCGACATCTCCCTGCCAGCCGCCGCCGCCGCCGGCCTGATCTCGTTCCTGAGCCCCTGCGTGCTGCCCTTGGCGCCGCCCTATCTGTGCTATCTCGCGGGGACTTCGCTGGAAGAGCTCGCCGATGAGGGCGAAGCCCAGGCGCGCCGCGACATCATCATCGTTTCGGTGCTGTTCGTCCTCGGCTTTTCAACCGTCTTCGTCGCGCTGGGCGCGACCGCGTCGGCTTTCGGCGCGCTGATCCGGCAATGGAGCCACGTCCTGTCGATCGCCGCCGGGATCGGCATCATGGCGATGGGGCTGCACTTTCTCGGCGTCTTCCGCATCGGCGCGATGCATCGCGAGAAGCGGCTCGAAATTGCGCGCCCGCCCGGCCTGTGGAGCGCCTATCTGATGGGACTGGCTTTCGCTTTCGGCTGGACGCCGTGCATCGGGCCGATCCTGGCGACCATTCTGGCGGTCGCGGGCTCGCAGGAAACCGCGACGCGCGGCGCCGTTCTGCTCGGCGCCTACTCCCTCGGGCTCGGCGCCCCGTTCGTCGTCGCCGCCTTCGCAATGGAGCGCTTCCTGGCGAGCGCCCGGCGTTTTCGCAGCCAGTTCGGGCGCCTCGAGAAACTGGTCGGCGGCCTGCTCGTGCTGACGGGCGTGGCCTTCCTGAGCGGCGGCCTGCAAGCCGCCTCGGGCTGGCTGATCAACGCCTTTCCGGGGCTCGCGCAGCTCGGCTGAGCCGATGCGCGTCGCGTCGAGCGCGATCCGGCGCAGCGAAAAAGCCCGCCGTTTCCGGCGGGCTTCTGGATGCGGTGCGTCAGCGAACGGGTCAGCTGCGCTGTTTGTAGGTGATCTTGCCGTCGTCGCCCTTCTTCCAGACGTACCAGACGAAGTCGACGCTGGTGCGATCGCCCTTCTTGTCATAGGCGATGGGGCCGATCACCGTGTCGAACGTCATGCCGGAATGCATGACCTCGGCCATCTTCTTCGGGTCGAGCGATTTGGCCTTCTCCGCCGCTTGCTTCATGATCTGCACGGCGGCGTAGGAATAGAGCGTATAGGCCTCAGGCTCGAATCCCTTGGCGCGGAACGCCGCGACAATGTCCTTGGCGGACGCGTTGTTGCGGGGGTCGGGACCGAACGACATAAACGTCCCTTCGACGCCGGGGCCGCCGATCGAGGCGAACTCGTTGTCGGTGATGCCGTCGCCGGAGATCATCACGGTCTTCATGCCCTGGTCGCGCATCTGACGGATGATGAGGCCGCCTTCCGTGTGCAGGCCGCCCCACATCACGTAGTCGGCGCCCGATTCCTTGATCTTCGAGACGATCGCCGAATAGTCCTTTTCGCCGGTGTTGACGCCTTCGTAGAGAACTTCCTTCTTGCCGCCGGCGTTCATCACTGCGCGGGCGGCGTCGGCGAGACCCTGGCCGTAGGTGGTCTTGTCATGGACGATGGCGATCTTCTTGTCCTTGAGTTCGCCAAGGGCGAGTTGGGCCCACAGTTTGCCTTGCTGATCGTCGCGGCCGCAGGTGCGGAACACGTCCCACAGGCCGCGCTCGGTGATCTTCGGGTTGGTTGCCGAGGGCGTGATCATCAGAACGCCGTTGTCGGCATAGACTTCCGAGGCGGGAATCGTGACGCCGGAATTGAAATGGCCGACGACGAATTTGACGCCATCGCCGACGAACTTGTTGGCGACCGAGACGCCCTGCTTGGGATCGGAGACGTCGTCGCCCTGCTCGACCACGATTTTCTGGCCGAGAATGCCGCCGGCCTTGTTGATGTCCTCGGCCGCCTGCGCGACGCCGTTGGTCAATTGCGCGCCGAATGAGGCGTTGGCGCCGGTGATCGGGCCGGCGACGCCGAGCTTGATCTGGGCGCTCGCGGCGCCCGCGAAGGTCAGGCCCGCGGCGAGCACGAGGCCAGACAGCCAATATTTCCTCATACACCTACTCCCTCTGTTTCTGGCGCGCCGAAAGGAGCGCCCACCGGCAGAAACCTCGATCCCACCTTGGCGCGGGATCAGAGCCCTTTTTTCCTCAAGAGTCACCTGAAAAGCCGCGTTTTTAAGGATTCCTTCATCATTTGATTAATCGTCTGACCAATCGCTTTAGCGCGCGCGCCAGTTCAGGCCGGCCTTTTGATAGGCCCAGGAATATTGCGTCGCCATCTGGGTCGCCCGCATCGATTTATAGCTTATGCCGGCGATCGCCAGCAGGACGACAAGCGTGACGAAATAGTAATGGAGCGACAAAAGCTCGTCTTGGAACAGTGCGAAATGCAGGAAACGCACTGCCGCCGAAAGCACCGCCACATAGGGCACGAGGAGCCAGACCGGACCCCATGTCATGGCGAGCGCGCGCCCGCTCGCCACGGCGGCGGCGGCGGCGAGGACGGTCAAAACCGACTGAAAAAAGAACCAGCCGTTGCCCGTATCGCCCCAAAGAAGGTAGTACATCAATGACCTCCTTCGAGATAGGCGGCGCGCACTTCGGGCCGCGCCAGCAGTTCGTCCCCGGATCCCTGCATCGTGATCAGGCCGTTGACCATCACATAGCCGCGATGGGCGAGCTTGAGCGCGTGGAAGGCGTTTTGCTCGACCAGAAAAACAGTGAGGCCTTGCGTCTTGTTGAGATCGGCGATGACGTTGAAAATCTGCCTCACGATGAGCGGCGCCAGGCCCAGCGACGGCTCGTCCAGCAGCAACAGGCGCGGACGGCTCATCAGGGCGCGCGCGATCGCCAGCATCTGCTGCTCGCCGCCCGACAGCGTGCCCCCGCGTTGCGGCGCGCGCTCCTTGAGGCGCGGGAACAAGGCGAACATCCGCTCGACATCCTCGTTGAAATGGGCGAAGCCGTCGATCGAGGCGCCCATCTGCAAGTTCTCGAACACCGTCATGCGCGGAAATATCCGGCGGCCCTCGGGGGACTGGGCGATCGACAGGCGGGCTATTACGTGGGTCGACAGGCGCGTAATGTCGCGCCCGTCGAAGACGATGGAGCCCCGCCGCGCGCGCGGATTGCCGCAGATCGTCATCATCGTGGTCGACTTGCCCGCGCCATTGGCGCCGATCAGCGTGACGATCTCGCCCTCATTGACGTCGATATCGACGCCCTTGAGCGCCTGAATCTTGCCGTAGAACGTCTCGACCCCGCGCACAGTCAAAAGCGGTTTGCCGGCGGCGGGCGCCAAGGGAGCCGCCCTCGGGGTCACGCTCGCCTGACTCATGAGCCGATCTCCGCTTCGACGACCGCCAATTCTTCCTCGTCCGCAACGCCGAGATAGGCGGCGATCACTTTGGGATCGTTGCGCACGTCTACCGGCGTGCCGTCGGCGATCTTGGTGCCGTAATCGAGCACGACGACGTGGTCGGAAATCTCCATGACCACCGACATGTCGTGTTCGATGAGCAGAATCGATGTCTCGTGCTGGTCGCGGATCGCATTCAGCAGAAGGTTCAAATCGGCCGACTCGCGCGGGTTCAGGCCGGCGGCGGGTTCGTCCAGGCATAGCAGGATGGGATCGGTGCACATCGCGCGCGCAATTTCGAGCCGCCGCTGCGCGCCATAGGGCAACTCGCCCGCCGGATCGTCGGCGCGATCGAGGAGGCCGATCTTGTCGAGCCAATAGGTGGCGCGCTCCACCGCGGCCGCCTCGCTGGCGCGATAGCTGGGAGCGCCGAACATCCCGAGCACCGTGAAGCCGCTCGCCATCATCAACGTGTTGTGCTGGGCGACCATCAGGTTTTCCAACACCGTCATGCCCTGGAACAGGCGGATGTTCTGGAACGTCCGGGCGACCTTGGCGCGCCAGGCGATTTCATTGCCCGCCATGCGTTCGAGCAGATAGAGCTCGCCCGAAGCCGACTGGGCGTGCCGCGCGGGCGAGCGGGTGAGCGCCTCCACGTCCGCCGCCGCGGCGACGCCTTCGCGCGCGAGCGCGAGGCGTCCCTCGGTCGGCTTGTAAAAGCCGGTGACGCAATTGAACACGGTGGTCTTGCCGGCCCCGTTCGGACCGATCAGCGCGGTGATGTCGCCGCGGCCGACTTGAAAAGACAGATCATTGACGGCGACGAGGCCGCCAAAGCGCATCGTCAAGTGCTCGACGACGAGGAGCGGGTTGGTGATCCAGCGCATCAGCCGCGCCCCTCTTTGACAAGGGACCCGGAGACCGCCCTTTTCTCCTTGAGGAAAATCGAGGGCATGCGCGTTGAGACGAAGCCGCGCGGCCTCAACACCATCATGATGACCATGGCCAACCCGAACAGCAGTCCGCGGTATTGGGCGGGATCGAAATCCGTCACGCCGAACGCCCAGTTCACGAAGACCCGCAACGGCTCGAGTTCGCGAAGGAACTCGAAGCCGCCGATCAAAAAGACCGCGGCGAGAGCGACCCCGATCTGCGAACCCATGCCGCCCAGCACGACGATCGCGAGAATCGTCGCCGATTCATTGAAGGTGAAGCTCTCGGGGCTGATGAAGCCCTGCCGCACCGAGAAGAACGAGCCTGCAAGGCCGCCGAAAAACGCGCCGAGCGCGAAAGCGGTGAGCTTGGTGTTGCGCGTGTTGATGCCGAGCGACCGGCACGCGATTTCGTCCTCGCGCAACGCCTCCCAGGCTCGTCCGATCGGCAGGCGCCGCAAGCGCAACGTCACGAAACTGGTGACCAGCGCGAGGCAAAGAATCACGTAATAGAGGAAGATCTTGGCGTGGATCGACGAATAGTCGATGTGAAAGACGTCCGCGAAACCGCCGGGCTGGTCGCGGAACGGGATGCCGAAGAAAGTGACCTTGGGGATCGAGGCGATGCCGGCGTAGCCGCCGGAGAAATCAACCCAGTTGATCAACACCAGACGGATCATCTCGCCAAAAGCCAGCGTGACGATCGCCAGGTAGTCGCCGCGCAGGCGCAGGACCGGAAAACCAAGGATGACGCCCCACAGCGCGGCCAGAATGCCGGCGACCGGCAGGCAGATCCAGAACGACAGGCCGAAAGTGGTCGCCAGCAGCGCATAGGAATAAGCGCCGACCGCGTAGAACGCGACATAGCCCAAATCAAGCAGGCCGGCCAGGCCGACGACGATATTCAGTCCCCAGCCAAGCATCACATAGATGAGGATCTGAATCCCGTAGCTGTCGATCCATTTGAGCGATCCCAGCGGACCCAATGCGGCCAACGTCACCAGCGGAAATGCGAAAAGCAGCACGAGGCCGAAGACGCTGATGTAGCGCGCGATGAACGCGCCGCTCGCCGAGGGCGCCGCCGCCGCCGCCGCAACTGGACGGTCGATCCTGCTGGGCCGCGCCTGATAAAGCGACACCGCCAGGCGACCGCCGAACGCGAGCGCGCAGAGCGCGGCGACGTAGACGGGTCGCCAGACCAGGAACAGATTTCCGTCATTGTCCGACTCGGCATGCAGCATGAGAATCGGGAAGCACAGGGCGAACGTCAGCACGGCCGCGAAGAAAGCGTCCTTCAACATGACGATGAGGTTGACGCCGGTCGCGGCGCCGGCGGCGTCGATCTTCTGCGCGGTGGCGGTCATCGCTAGACCTTCTCGATTTCGGGCCGCCCGAGAATGCCCGACGGCATGAAGATCAGCGTAATGGCGAGGATCGCGAAAGCCGCCACGTCCTTGTAGTCGGTTGAAAAATAAGCGGACCAGAAGACCTCGATCAGGCCGATCAGCAGCCCGCCGAGCACCGCTCCGGGCAGCGACCCGATGCCGCCAAGCACTGCCGCGGTGAAGGCCTTGACGCCGGGCACGAAGCCGTCGGAGAAACTCACCACGCCGTAATACATCATGTAAAGGACGCCTGCGACCGCGGCCAAGGCCGCGCCGATGACGAAGGTGATCGAGATCGTCTGGTCCACGTCGATGCCCAGCAGCGCCGCCATCTTGCGGTCCTGCTCGCAGGCGCGCTGCGCGCGGCCGAGCGCGGTCTTTTGCACCAGCCACCAGAAGACGAGCAACAGCACGGCGGTCACGACGACGATGACGATTTGCTTGTACTGAAGCGTCACGTCGTAGGAGCCGCCGCTGGTCAGGGGGATGCCGCCCTTGAACATCGGCGGCAGCGGCTTGTTGCGCGGACCTTGGACGACCTGCACGAAATTCGACAGAAAGATCGACATGCCGATCGCCGAGATCAGCGGCGCCAGCCGAAACGAACCGCGCAGCGGCCGGTAGGCGAGGCGCTCGATCGTCCAGTTCCAAACCGAGGTCAGCGTCATGCCGGCGACCAGGACAATGACGAAGGCGAGCGCCAGAGACGTCACGCCGAGAATTTTCGTGATGACCAGGAAGATCAGCAGCGCGATGAAGGCCGACAGCATGAACAGGTCGCCATGCGCGAAGTTCACCATGCCGATGATGCCGAACACCATGGTGTAGCCGATGGCGATGAGCCCATAGATCGAACCGAGCGTCAGCCCGTTGATCAGCTGCTGCAGGAAATTGCCCATGCGCCGCCACTCTCCCCCGTTTTGCGCCAGGGTCCGCGGGATTGACCTTGTCGCCAAGGAAACAACCGCCCGCGGTCCCGTTTGTCTCCGGGATCCAGATCCGTTCGGTCCCGGTTTTCAGTCAGCAATTTCCGGGCCAAAATCATCGAGCCCGGGCATTCGCAATCTTGCAAAAAAGCGCTGCCCCTATCGGCTATTTCGGCGCCCCGCCCCAAATTTCGCCAATGCGGACAACAGCCAACGATAAAAGCAATTGCATGCCTCCGTATCTTTGACAATATCGACTTTGAGACCGATCCGGTGATCGGCGCGCGATATTCCGCGCCGTCACAATCACCTCGCCCGAAGGATCGGGTTGCATCGGCGCCGCCGCGCTTTAGGATGGCGACGCGCCGGTGGGGCGCGACAAGTCGACAACGCGGGCCCGGGACGCCGCGCCGCGATCGTGGTCGACCAACGATGGAGGAGACGCCATGCCGATGACAATGTCGGGCGAGGTGACGCTGCCGGCGGCCCGGCCCAGGGTGTGGGCGATGCTCAACGACGCCTCCGTTCTGAAACTCAGCATCCCGGGCTGCCAATCGCTCGAGAAAACGAGCGATACGACGTTCGCCGCGGTCGTGAAGGTCAAGATCGGACCCGTCGGCGCCAGTTTCAAAGGCAAGGTGCAGCTTTCCGACATCGATTCGCCCAACGGCTATACAATCAGCGGCGAAGGCGAGGGCGGCATCGCCGGCTTCGCCAACGGCGGCGCCAGGGTCATGCTGCTCGAAGCGCTGTCGGGAACCATTCTCAAATACGACGTTCAGGCCAATGTCGGCGGCAAGATCGCGCAATTGGGTTCGCGTCTGATCGATGGCGTGGCCAAGAAGATGGCGGATCAGTTCTTCGCGAATTTTGCGTCGGCCGTAGGGGGGCCCGGCTCCCCCGCAAGCGCGGGAGCCGCAACGGAAACGGGTTCAGCCGCCAGCGCGACCGCCGCGGCCGAGTCGAGTTCAGCCGCGAGCGCCGCCGCGACGGGAGAGCCGGTCTCCGTCGCAAACGCGACGGCCGCGCCGGAGCCGGGTTCCTCCGCCAACGCGACGGCTGCGGCCGAGTCGAATTCCGCCGCGAGCGCCGCCGTGGCGGGCGAGCCGGTCTCCGCCGCAAGCGCGACGGCCGCCCCGGAGCCGGGCTCCTCCGCAAGCGCGGCGACCGCCACAGAGCCGGGCCCCTCGGCAGGCCAGTCGGCTTGACCTGCACGATACCTTTGGACAATCTCGATTGATTGCCGTCGACGCGTCCGGCGCGAGGATCGCGCCATTGCGGCGCGTTCGAAAGCGAGTTCGGCGGCGTTCAACGCCAGCCCGTCAGGACGAACGAAGCAACAAAAAAGGGAGGTCGGATGATGATTCACGTTTCGATGACTGTAAACGGCAAGGCGGCGGCCGCGGATGTCGATCCGCGCACGCTGCTTGTGCAATTCCTGCGCGAAAATCTGCGGCTGACCGGCACGCATGTCGGCTGCGACACTTCGCAATGCGGCGCCTGCGTGGTCCATGTCGACGGGCGCGCCATCAAGTCCTGCACCGTGCTGGCGGCCTCGCTCGACGGCGCCGACGTGACGACGATCGAGGGGCTGGCGCGCGGCGGCAAGCTGCATCCGATGCAGCAGGCGTTTCAGGACAATCATGGCCTGCAATGCGGCTTCTGCACGCCGGGCATGATCATGTCGTCGATCGACATCGTCAATCGCAAGGGCTCGCATCTCGACGAGCGCACGATTCGCGAGGAGCTCGAGGGCAACATCTGCCGTTGCACCGGCTATCACAACATCGTCAAGGCCGTCGCTCAGGGCGCGCGGGACATGGCCGCCGCCGGCAGCGCCAAGGCCGCCGAATAGGGAGAAGAATCCGCGAAATCCGGCCCGAATGGCGAGGCCGGGCGATCGTTCAATCTGCCGACCGACCCGATGGGGCTGGCGGCGCCAGGGAGAAAACTCATGAGCGCGACCGGCATTGGCGCCTCTGTAAAGCGTAGCGAGGACATCCGCTTCATCACCGGCAAGGGCCACTACACCGACGACATCAATCGTCCCGGACAGGCCTACGCCTGTTTTCTGCGCTCGCCGCATGCCCATGCGACGATCGACAAAATCGACGTTACCGCGGCGCTGAAGGCGCCCGGCGTCGTCGCGGCGCTCACCGGCGCCGACGCCGTGGCCGACAAGATCGGCGCCCATGTCTGCGGCTGGACGGTCACTTCCAAGGACGGCTCGCCGATGAAGGTCGGGGCGTATCCGGCGCTCGCCAACGGCAAGGCGCTCTATGTCGGCGATCCCGTCGCCGTCGTCATCGCCGACACCTATGCGCAGGCCAGGGACGGAGCGGAAAGGATCGTCGTCGACTACGGCGTTCTGCCCGCCGTCATCGACACGGCGACGGCCGCCGACGCCGGCCAGCCGCAGGTGCATGAGCTCGCGCCCAACAACACCGTCTTCAACTGGCACGTCGGCGACAAGGCCTCGACCGACGCGGCCTTCGCAAAAGCGGCGCATGTCGCCAGGCTCGATCTCATCAACAATCGGGTGATCCCCAACGCGATCGAGCCCCGCGCGGCGCTCGGCGACTATGACGCGGGGACCGACATCATCACGCTCCACACGACGAGCCAGAATCCCCACGTCGCGCGCCTTGTTCTGTCTGCCTTTCAGGGCGTCGCGCCCGAACACAAACTGCGCGTCATCGCGCCGGACGTCGGCGGCGGGTTCGGCTCCAAGATCTTCATCTACAACGAGGAGACGGTGTGCGCCTGGGCCGCCAAGAAACTGCAGCGGCCGGTGAAATGGACCGCCGAGCGGACCGAATCCTTTCTGACCGACGCCCATGGCCGCGACCACGTCTCGCACGCCGAGCTGGCGCTCGACGCGAATGGCAAGATGATCGGCCTGCGCGCCCGCACGATCGCCAATCTCGGCGCCTATCCCTCGACGTTCTGGTCGTCGGTGCCGACCTATCTCTACGCCATCCTGATGTCGGGCCAGTACGACATCGCCAACATCTACGTGGAGGTCGACGCGGTCTACACCAACACCGTGTCGGTCGACGCGGTTCGCGGCGCGGGCCGCCCCGAGGCGACCTTCCTCGTCGAGCGCATCGTCGAGATCGCCGCCCGTGAAACCGGTCGCGATCCCGTGGCGTTCCGGCGGGCCAACTTCATCACTTCGTTCCCGCATCAGACGCCGGTGCTCCTGTGCTATGACGCCGGCGACTACGGGGCGGCGCTCGACAAGGCTTTGGCCCTCGCCGACTACAAGGGCGTCGGCGCGCGAAAGGCGGCCTCCGCCGCCAAGGGCAAGCTGCGCGGGGTCGGCGTCTCCGCCTATATCGAGGCGTGCGGCCTGGCGCCTTCGGCGGCGGTCGGCTCGCTCGGGGCGGGCGTCGGCCTTTGGGAATCGGCCGAGGTGCGCGTCAACCCGGTCGGCACCGTCGAGGTGCTGACGGGCTCGCACAGCCACGGTCAGGGCCATGAGACGACCTTCGCGCAGGTCGTGTCGCAGCGCCTCGGCATTCCCTTCGAAAACGTCTCGATCGTGCACGGCGACACCGACAAGGTGCAGTTCGGGATGGGCACCTACGGGTCGCGCTCCGGCGCGGTCGGCCTGGCGGCGGTCTCCAGGGCTCTCGACAAGATCGAGGCCAAGGCTAAGAAGGTCGCCGGTCATGTGCTGGAGGCTTCCGAGCAGGACATCGAGTTCAGGGAGGGCAAGTTCACCGTGAAAGGCACCGACAAGGCGATCGATTTCGGTTCGGTCGCCCTCCAGGCCTATATCGCGCACAAGTTCAACGGCCAGGAACTGGAGCCCGGCCTGAAGGAGACCGCGTTCTGGGACCCGACCAACTTCACCTTCCCCGCCGGGGTCCATATTTGCGAGCTTGAAATCGATCCCGACACCGGCGCGGTGACGATCGATCGCTGGACGGCGGTCGACGATTTCGGCGCGATCATCAACCCGATGATCGTCGAGGGTCAGGTGCATGGCGGCGTCGCGCACGGCATCGGCCAGGCGCTGCACGAGGGCGCGGTCTATGACAAGGACGGTCAGCTCCTCACGGCGAGCTATATGGACTATTGCATGCCGCGCGCCGACAACCTTCCCTCCTTCAAGGTCGCCACGACCGAAACCCGTTGTCCCTCCAATCCGTTGGGGATCAAGGGCTGCGGCGAAGCGGGCGCGATCGCCTCGCCCGCCGCAGTGATCAACGCGATCACCGACGCCGTCGGCCACGAGAATGTCGCGATGCCGGCGACCCCGCAGGTCGTCTGGCGCGCCGCGCAAAAGGCCCTCGCCAAGCGCGCCGCCGAATGATTGCCGCCCTCGCCCGCCAGCCGCGGACGAGGGCGACGGGCACATCTTTTTGGGAGAATTCCATGTACGCTTTCACCTATCAACGACCGACCAACGTCGCCGAAGCCGTCGCCCATCTGGCGGCCGAGGACGCCAAATTGCTCGCCGGCGGGCAGACGCTGCTGCCGACCATGAAGCAGCGGCTGGCCTCGCCGGCCTCGCTCGTCGATCTCGGCAAGATCGCCGAACTTTCCGGCGTCAGCCGCGAGGGGGGGCAAATCGTCATCGGCGCGATGACGCGTCATGCCGACGTCGCCGGCAGCGCGGCGGTTCATCAGGCGATCCCCGCGCTGGCCTCGCTCGCCGCGCATATCGGCGATCCGCACGTGCGCAACCGCGGCACGATCGGCGGCTCCGTCGCCAACAACGATCCGGCCGCCGATTATCCGGCGGCGGTTCTGGCGCTGGGCGCGACGATCGTCACCAACAAGCGCGAAATCGCCGCCGAGGCGTTCTTCAAGGGGCTGTTCGAGACCGCTCTGGAGGCGGGCGAGATCATCACCAAGGTTCGTTTCCCGATCCCGGAAAAGGCCGCCTATGAGAAATTCCCCAATCCCGCCTCGCGTTTCGCGCTGGTCGGCGTGTTCGTCGCCAAGACGGCGGACGGCGTCAGGGTGGCGGTGACGGGCGCGGGCGAAGGCGGCGTGTTCCGCGCCGCGGCGCTCGAGAAGGCGCTCAACGGCAATTTCGCCGCCGCCGCGCTCAAGGGCGTCAGCGTCCCGGCCGCCGGGCTCAATTCCGACCTTCACGCCGATCCCGCCTATCGCGCCCACCTCATCGTCGTTCTCGCCAGGCGGGCGGTGGCGGCGGCGGGCTGAAAAGAATGGTTGCCCCTTCTCCCGCTTTGCGGGAGAAGGGCGCGCGCCGAAAACGGAGCCCTCACCGCATGCCGGATTCCGATCGGCCGAACAACGCGTCGCCCCTTCCCGCCTCGATCGACGAAACCCTCGCGCTGATGCGCCGCGCCGACTATGTCGCGGAGCGCTCGCTGGCGACGGTCGTCTTCCTGAGCCTTCGCATGGGCCGGCCGCTGTTTCTCGAGGGCGAGGCCGGGGTCGGCAAGACCGAGATCGCCAAGGTTCTCGCCGCGACGCTGGGCCGCAAGCTCATTCGCCTGCAATGCTACGAAGGGCTCGACGTCGCCGCGGCGGTCTACGAATGGAATTACGCCGCGCAGATGATGGCGATTCGCCTCGCCGAGGCCGCCGGCGAGCATGACAAGGAGCGCATCGAGCACGACGTCTTTTCCGAACGCCATCTGATCAAGCGGCCGCTGCTGCAGGCGCTCGAGCCGGCCGCCGGCGGCCCGCCGGTGCTGCTGATCGACGAAATCGACCGCGCCGACGAGGCGTTCGAGGCCTTTCTGCTCGAAATTCTCTCCGACTTTCAGGTGACGATCCCGGAACTCGGCGTCGTCAAGGCCGAGCGGGCGCCGATTGTCGTGATCACCTCCAACCGGACGCGCGAAATCCACGACGCGCTGAAGCGGCGCTGCCTCTACCACTGGATCGGCTACCCCGACGCGGCGCGGGAAATGGCGATCGTGCGCGCCAAGGCGCCGCAGACGCCGGCCCGTCTGACCGCCGAACTCGTCGCCTTCGTGCAGGCGATCCGCGCGCAGGACCTGTTCAAGTCGCCGGGCGTCGCCGAGACGCTCGATTGGGCGGCCGCGCTGACCGAACTCGACGCCGTCGCGCTCGATCCCGCGCAGGTCTCCGACACGCTCGGCGTGTTGCTGAAATACCAGGACGACATCAGCAAGATGCAGGGCGCGAGAGCGGCCGAGCTCGTCGAGCAGTTGCGCGGCGAATTGAAGCGCGGACCGGTGAAATAGCGCGCGATCCGTGCTAGGGGTTGAAGCCTCGAAGCGCGTCGAGGGTGCGCGATGGCCTACAATTTCAAGCTCGTCACCACGATTCCGGCGACGCCCGAGGCGATCTACGACGCCTGGCTCGACGGCGCCGCCCATTCCGCGATGACCGGCGCCGAAGCGACGGCCTCCGACAAGGTCGGCGCAAGCTTCACCGCCTGGGACGGCTACATCCACGGCAGGAATATCGAACTCGTGAAGGGGCGGCGCATCGTCCAGTCCTGGCGCACCAGCGAATTTTCCGACGGCGAGCCCGATTCGACGATCAGCGTCACGCTGTCGCCGGTCAAAGGCGGCGCCGAACTGACCCTCGAACACGCCAACGCGCCGGAAGATCAGCGCGGCTACGAAGAAGGCGGCTGGGAGGACAATTACTTCAAGCCGATGAAGAAGTATTTCAGCAAGAGGAAGCCGCGATGAATCGCGAGGCGTCTTTGTCGGCCCGAACGGGAGCGGCGTCATGAGCGTGAACGGGATTCGCCGGGTCGTCGCGATGGCCTGCGCGCTGACGGCTTTTCCGGGCGCGGCTGGCGCCGATTGCTACGACGTCTTCGGCTGCACGGAGCGCGACCGGTTCAGGTTCGAGGACCTCGCCAACGGCCCCAATTGCGATTTTCTCTACGAAATGCGCAACCGCATCTACGCGCAGCGCGGCTATTGTTTTCACACGCCGCGCGCCATCGCGACGCTCGGCAACCAGAACTGCCGGTTCGACGATGTGAACGAGGTTCCGCTCAATGCGATCGAGCGCGGCAACGCCGCCCTCATCTTGCAGGTGGAGCAGGCGAAAGGTTGCCCGGAATAGCTCATGGATGACGCGCCGCCCGCGGCCGGCAAACTCGCCAAGAACATCCTGTATTTCGCGCGCGCGCTGCGCGCGGCCGGCCTCCCCGTCGGCCCCGGCGGCGTGCTCGACGCGCTGGCGGCGGTCGAGGCGGCGGGCGTCGGCGACCGCGGCGATTTCTATGCGACGCTGCACGCGGTGTTCGTCAAGAAGCACGAGCATTCGGTGCTGTTCGATCAGGCGTTTCGCATCTTCTGGAGACGCAAGGGTTTTCTCGAGAAGCTCATCGCGACGATGGCGCCGCAGGCCGATCCGGCGAGGCGCCGCGACAAGCCGGAAGCGGGCGCCAACCGCATCGCCGACGCCCTGCTCAAGACGCCGCAAGGCGAGGCCGAGGCCGCGCCCTGGCTCGATGTCGACGCGCGCTTCACCATGTCGGCCGCCGAATTGCTGCAGACCAAGGATTTCGAGCAGATGAGCGCCGCCGAGATCGCGCGCGCCAGGGAGATCATTTCGCGATTGACGCTGCCGAACGACGCCGTGAGGACGCGCCGACACGTCGCCGCGCACGCGCCGCGCGTCGATCCGCGCCGCTCCTTCCGCCGCACGCTGAGAAGCGGCGCCATCATCGATCTGGCGTTCCGCGCGCCGGCCTTGCGCCATCCGCCGATCGTCGCGCTTTGCGACATTTCGGGGTCGATGAGCGGCTACACGCGCTTGCTGCTGCATTTCCTTCATGCGCTCGGCGAGCGGCGGCGGGTGACCACCTTTCTGTTCGGCACGCGGCTGACCAACGTCACGCGCGCCCTGCGCGCCAGGGACGTCGACGACGCTTTGGCGCGGTGCTCGGCGCAGGTGAAGGACTGGGCCGGCGGCACGCGCATCGCCGCCTCGCTGCGCGCCTTCAATCGCGAGTGGTCGCGCCGCGTGCTCGGGCAGGGGGCGATCGTCATCCTGTTCACCGACGGCCTCGAGCGCGACGGCGGCGAGGACCTCGGCCGGGAAATGGAGCGGCTGCGCAAGTCCTGCCGTCGGCTGATCTGGGCCAATCCGCTGCTTCGATACGGCGAGTTCCAGGCCAAGGCGCTGGGCATCCGCGCGATGCTGCCCTTCGTCGACGAATTCCGGGCGATCCACAATCTGGCGAGTATGGCCGACCTGTGCCGCGCCCTGTCGAGGGCCGACGCCGCCGCCGCCGACCCGAAGGAATGGCTGCGGCGGTCGGCCTGATCTCGAGGGCCCCGCCCTCGCGGGAGGGCGGCGGCCGGGGCGACCGCGGCCCGCCTTGCGCTTATCCCTTGCGCAGCGGCGGCCGGGCCGCCATCTTTCAGCCTAGGGGTCCGGCAGAGGTTTGGCGGGAGGAAACATGAGCGACAAGGCGATCGAGCAGGCCACCGGCCGATGGGCGACGATAAGCTTCGACGGAAGCCGCTGCATCCACGCACGGCGCTGCGTCATCGGGCAACCCGGCGTGTTCAAGGCCAATGTCCAGGGCGCCTGGATCGATCCGGACGCCGCCTCCGCCGAAGACCTCGTCTATGTCGCGCTCAATTGCCCGTCCGGCGCCATTCAGGTCACGCGCCACGACGGCGGCGCGCCGGAGCCGGCTCCGCTCGTCAACACCATCACCATTCGCGAAAATGGCCCGCTGGCGATCCATGCGCGGATCGAAATCGGCGGCGAGGCGATCGGGACGCGGGCGACTTTGTGCCGCTGCGGCGCCTCCAACAACAAGCCCTATTGCGACGGCTCGCACACCGGCGCGGCGTTCGCCGCCACCGGCGAGCCGGCGACCAAGCCCAGCGAGCCGCTCGCCCCGCGCGACGGCGTGCTGAAGATCACGCCTTACGCCAACGGACCGCTCGGGGTGAGCGGGGCGGTGGAAATCCTCTCCGGCACAGGCCGCACGCTCGACCGCGCGAAGGCGACGGCGCTTTGCCGCTGCGGCGGCTCGAACAACAAGCCCTATTGCGACGGAACGCACAAGACGATCGGCTTCCTCGCGCCGGCGATGAAGCCGTGAACCCGCAAGGCGAGAAAGGAAAATCGATGCTGAGCGCCGAGGAGGACATTCTGGCGGCCGCGCAGGACTGGCGCGGCGCGGGGCGTCAGGTCGCCATCGCCACCGTCGTCGAGACCTGGGGTTCGGCGCCGCGTCCGGTCGGCTCGCATCTGGTGATCGACGCCGACGGGCGGTTTCTCGGCTCGGTTTCCGGCGGCTGCGTCGAGGGCGCGGTGGTCGAGGAGGCGCTCGACGTCATCGCCGCCGGCGCGCCGAAAATGCTGGAGTTCGGCGTCGCCGACGAGACGGCCTGGCGCGTCGGCCTTTCCTGCGGCGGGCGCATCAAGGTCTATGTCGAGAGGCTCGACTGATGCGGCTCGACCTGCTGAAGGCGATGAACGATGAGCGCGCGGCGCGCCGCGCGGCGATTCTGGTGACCGAGATCGGCGGCGATGAGCAGCGCCTGGTCAAGGCCGACGCGCTGGGCGCCGATCCGTTGGGCGAGGCGCTGGAGGGCGCGCTGCGCTCCGGCAAGAGCGGCATGTTCGAAGCCGCCGGCCGCAACTATTTCCTGACCGTGCAGGTCCCGCCGGTGCGGCTCGTGATGATTGGCGCGGTGCATATCAGCCAGGCGCTGGCGCCGATCGCGCGGATCGCCGGACTCGACCCCATGATCATCGATCCGCGCACCGCCTTCGCCACGCAGGAGCGGTTCCCCGACGCGCCGGTGGTGGCGCAATGGCCGGACGAGGCGCTCGATCGCGCGCCGCTCGATCGCTACACGGCGATCGCCCTGCTCACCCACGATCCCAAGATCGACGATGTCGCGCTGGTTCGCGCGTTGAACGCCGAGTGTTTCTATATCGGCGCGCTGGGATCGCGCAAAACGCACGCCAGGCGCCTCGAGCGGATGCGCGCGCAAGGGTTTGGCGAAACGGCGCTGGCGCGCATTCATGCGCCGATCGGCCTTGACATCGGCGCGGTGAGTCCGGCGGAAATCGCCGTCTCGATCATCGGCGAGATCATCGGCGCGCTGCGCAAGAAGCCTTTGCGCGCAGAGGGAATCGCGGCTTGAAATTCGGTTCGGTTCCCATCGCCGAGGCCGCCGGCGCCACCGTCGCGCATGCGATCCGACGGGACGGTTTCGTCCTCAAAAAAGGCCAGGTCGTCACGCCTGAGCATCAAAGCGCGCTCGCGGCGGCGGGGGTGACCGAGATCGTCGTGGCGCGCCTCGAGGCGGGCGACGTCGGCGAGGACGAGGCGGCGCGCCGCCTCGCCGAGCGCCTCGCGGGGCCGAACCTGCGCCTCGAACGCGCCTTCACCGGCCGCGTCAATCTGTTCGCGGAGAAGGCCGGCCTCGTCGTCGTCGACGCCGGGACGATCGCGCGCGTCAATGCGGTCGACGAGGCGATCACGGTCGCGACGCTGGCGCCGTTTCGCGCCGTCGAGCCCGGCGACATGGTCGCCACCGTGAAGATCATTCCCTTTGCGGTGCCCGGCGAGACGCTCGGCGCGGCGGCGCGCGCCGCCGGCGCCGGCGCGGTGCGCGTCGCCCCGTTCCGGCCGCTGCGCATCGGCGTCATCTCGACATTGCTGCCGGGGATCAAGCCCAGCGTCGTCGCCAAGACGCTGCGGGTGCTGGAGGAACGCCTACGGCCGGCGGGCGCCAGCATCGTTCGCGAGGAGCGTGTCGCGCACGAGCCGGCGGCGCTGGCGCGAGCGCTGGCGGCGGCGGCGCCCGGTTGCGACGCCCTGTTGGTTTTCGGCGCCTCGGCGATCACCGACCGACGCGACGTCATTCCCGCGGCGATCGAAGCGGTCGGCGGGCGCATCGATCATTTCGGCATGCCGGTCGATCCCGGCAATCTGCTGCTGATGGGCGCGCGCGGGTCGCTGCCGATCATCGGGGCGCCCGGATGCGCGCGTTCGCCGAAGGAAAACGGCTTCGACTGGGTGTTGCAGCGTCTTCTCGCCGATGTCCCGATCACGGCGGCCGACATCATGGGGATGGGGGTGGGCGGCCTGCTGATGGAGATCGCCTCGCGGCCGCAGCCGCGGCTTGGCGAGGGATAGACCGGGCGATGGCCGGGATCGCCGCGATCATTCTGGCCGCCGGCGCCTCGTCGCGATTCAAGGCGGCGGGCGGCGGCGAAGCGTCCAAGCTGGTGGCGGACTTGGCGGGCAAGCCGCTGGTGCGCCACGCCGCCGAGGCGGCGCTGGCCTCGACCGCGCGGCCGGTGGTCGTCGTCACCGGTCATGACGCCGCGGCGGTCGAGGCGGCGCTTGGCGGCCTGGCGCTGCAATTTGCGCATAACGCGCGCTACCGCGAGGGCCTCGCCTCGTCGTTGCGGACGGGCGTGGCGGCCTTGCCCGCCGCCGCCGATGGCGCGCTCGTCCTGCTTGGCGACATGCCGGCGGTGACGCCGGCCCTGATCGACCGGCTCATCGCCGCCTTCGCGCAAAAACGCGGCGCCGTGGCCGCCGCGCCGAGCTTTGCAGGCCGGCGCGGCAATCCCGCGCTGTTGTCGCGTTCGCTGTTTCCGGCGATCGCCGCGCTCGAGGGGGACGAAGGCGCCCGCCAGCTTCTCGACGCCGCCGCGCCGGGGCAGGTCGTTCTGCTGGCGGCGTCCGGTCCCGACGCGACGCTCGACGTCGACACGCCGCAGGCGCTGGACGAGGCGCGCCGCGCGCTGGACAAATAGGCGGGCGGCGGGCGACCGCTTCGCCGGGCCAACCTGTTGAAAACCTGCGGACCTTCGCCAATTGCGTCTCACCACGTCTGGGCGACGGCCGCGCCGTCGAGGGCCTCCGCGAGCCGGGCGCGCGTGCTCCGGCCGACGTCCTCCGGCAGGGCGCCGGGCTCGAAAAATCGCGCTTCGGCGATTTCGCGGTCGGGCGCGCGCGGGCCGGTCTGGCGAAAGCGGCGCACCACATAGACGGCGACATGGTCGCGCGGCGAGGCGCTCTTGTTGAAGAAGATCCCGTGCAGGCGGGGCTCCTCCTCGATCAAGATATTGCCTTCCTCGGCAAGTTCGCGCGCCAGCGACGCCAGCAGCGTCTCGCCGCGCTCGACCCCCCCGCCCGGCAGATGCCAGCCGGGAAGATAGGTGTGGCGCACCAGCAGGACGCGGTCGCGCTCGTCGATCACCACCGCGCGCACGCCGAGGGTCATCGGCCGCAAGATGAGAAAGGAAAGATGGAGGAGGCGCAAAAACAGCCTCTTCCGTGCGGATTGAGGCCGATCGCCCATCCCTCGCGCTCCCTCAGGCGACAAAAGCCTCTGCTAACACGCGCGAGGCCGGGGGAAAACGCCGGTCGACGCCTCGCGGAGCGTCGCGGCCCGTCGCGATCGCCCCCCTCGCTCTGCTTTTCCGCATAAGGGCGGGGTTGTCTTTCGCGCCGCGCGACCCTATTGCGCTCGTATGCCTTTTTCCGGTTTCGGCGCTCGGCTGCGCGGGCGTTTCATGCGGGGCTCATGAGCTTTACGATCGCCCATCTCTCCGACCCGCACCTGGGTCCGATGCCGCCGCTGCGCCTGCGCGATCTCACCACCAAGCGGGCGTTGGGCTACGTCAACTGGAAGCGCGGGCGCGAGCGCCTCAACGATATGGGCATGTTGCGGCGCCTCGTCGCCGATCTGCGCGGTCAGCGGCCCGATCATGTCGCGATGACCGGCGATATCGTGAACATCGGGCTGCCGGCCGAATTTCCGCCGGCCGCCGCGTGGATGCACACGCTCGGGCCGACCGCCGACGTCAGCTTCACGCCGGGCAATCACGACGCCTATGCGCATGGCTCGATGCCCTATCTGGCGGCGCTGTTCGCGCCGTGGACGACCAGCGATTCGGGGGTCAAGCCGTCCGGCGGCTACCCTTTTCTGCGCGTGCGCGACGATGTCGCGCTGATCGGCCTGTCGTCCGGCGTGCCGACGGGGCCGCTGATGGCGACGGGGCACATCGGCCAGGACCAGCTCCATCGGCTCGCCAGGCTGCTCGACGAAACGCGGGGGCGCGGACTGGCGCGCGTCGTCCTCATTCATCATCCCCCGCTGCTTTCGGGCGCAACCGCGATGCGCAACCTGACCGACGCGCGCGAATTCGAGGCCGTCATCGCGCGCCACGGCGCCGAACTGATCCTGCACGGCCATAATCACAAGCGGTCGATCGCGCATCTGAAATCGCCCGCCGCCCGGACTCTGAGCGGCCGCATCCCGGTCATCGGCGTGCCCTCGGCTTCGTCGACCTCCAAAGCCTCGCGCCAGCGCGCGGCCTATCATCTGGTCCGCCTGGAGCGGCAGGACGGCGTGTGGCGGATGTCGGCGCGGGCGCGCGGATTGATGCCGGGCGGCGGCGAAATCGGCGAGCGCGGCGAACTCGAAATCTAGATCGTTCGAGGCGCCGCCGCTCAGAACCGCGCCGGAGCGATCCACGCGGTCCACAGCGCGCGCGCCCACAGCTCCCAGATGGCGTAGGCGGCGACGGCGAGCAGCAGGCAGAACGTCATCGAGCCGAGCGCCAGCAACAGGAAAGAGAAGAGATCGCCGGCCTTGCTCCAGAAGGAGCGGCGCGCAGCGCGGCTTGGCGCGTCGGCCGGCGCAGGCCTGCCCCGTTCGGCTGCGCCGGCGAGCGCCGCCGCCCGCGCGCCGGTCCTGGCGAAGGTCGGCTCGCCGTCCTTGCTGCGCCAGTCCGAGGCCAGCGCCTTTTCGCGCTCGAGCAGCCGCCGCGCGATATAATTGGTGATCGCCGCGACGACCCGCTCCATGCGCTCGGTTTCGGCGATCAGGACGCGTCCGTGCCGGGTGTCCTGGAAAAAGCGATAACTGCGCCGGTCATGCCCCATCTCGACGAAGCCGATCATGTCGATGAACAGGCGCGGCCGCTCGCCGTAAGCGATGCCGACATCGAACAAATCGACGCCTTCGGGCGCTTGGTCGATCACCGGGCGGATCGCTTCTTCCAGCAACTGGAGGCGGCCGATCTCCGCCTCGCGCAAGTCGGCCACCGCCTGATTCTGCTCGGCGCCTTCGATGCGCGCGCGACGGATCGCCGCGGTGAGGCTCGGCGGGACGCTCCTGAGATGGTCCGCCTTTTTTTCGTCCATGGGCGCGCCCCCGAGTTAGCGATGCGGCGATTTGTCGACCAGATTGACCGTCGCGTAAAGCCCCGCCCGGCGCCGCGAAGTTTCCGCTGGCGCGTTTTTCACCGCCGGGCCTAGTATGGCGCAAGGGCGCGCCTCGCAAGCGCCCGTCGCGGGGGGAACCAATGTCTGATGTTTCAAATGCGGTGGACGAGAGGCTGCCGGCGCCGCGCCTCGCGGCCCTGGGCTTGCAGCATGTTCTGGTGATGTACGCCGGCGCCGTCGCGGTGCCGCTCATTCTGGCAGGCGCGGCCGGCTTGCCGCCCGACCAGCGCGCATTCCTGATCAGCGCCGACATTCTCGCTTGCGGGCTGGCGACGCTGGTGCAGGCGTTCGGCTTCCCCGGCGTCGGCATCCGTCTGCCGGTGATGATGGGCGTCACTTTCGCTTCGGTCGCGCCGATGCTCGCTCTGATCGGCGCGGCCAAGGACGGCGGCGGCGCCGGTTTTGCTCCGGCGTCGGTGCTCACCGTCATCTACGGCTCGGTCATCGCCGCCGGCGTCTTCGCGTTTCTGGTCGCGCCGCTGATGAGCCGGCTTGTCGTGCTGTTTCCCCCGGTCGTGACCGGCTCGATCATCATGGTGATCGGCATTTCCCTGATGCGGATCGGCATCGGCTGGGCCGAAGGGCCGGTCACCGTGCCCAACATCGTCGACGGGCAGTTCAAGGGCGTGATCCCCAATCCGAACCGCGACGCGCTCGACGGCTTTGCGTTGTCGCTGCTGGTGCTGCTCGTCATTCTCGGCGTCACCAAATTCGGCAAGGGCTTCGTCGCCAACATTTCCGTGCTGCTCGGCATCGTCATCGGCGCGATCGTCGCGGCGCTGTTCGGCAAGATGGGTTTCGGCGCGGTCGGCTCGGCGGCCTGGTTCGGCGTCGTCACGCCGTTCCAGTTCGGCCTGCCGAACTTCCAGCTCGTGCCGATCGTCACGATGTGCGTCGTCATGATCGTGGTGATGATCGAATCGACCGGGATGTTTCTCGCGCTGGGCGACATGACCGGCAGGAAACTCGGACCCGACGACATCACGCGGGGCCTGCGCGCCGACGGCGTCGGCACGATCATCGGCGGCGTCTTCAACGCGTTTCCCTACACTTCGTTTTCGCAGAACGTCGGGCTTGTCGGCGTCACCGGCATTCGCTCGCGCTTTGTCGCGGTGGCCGGCGGGCTGATTCTGATCGTCCTCAGCCTCGCGCCCAAGCTCGCCGCGATCGTCGCGGCCGTGCCGGTCGAAGTGTTGGGCGGCGCCGGCATCGTCATGTTCGGCATGGTGGCGGCGACCGGCGTGCGCATCCTCGGCGGCGTCGACTTCCGCAACAATCGCAACAATCTGTTCATCGTGGCGATCGGCGTCGGCGCCGGCCTCATTCCGTTGATCGCGCCGACCTTCTTCAAGAACTTTCCGATCGCGCTCAAGCCGATTCTGGATTCGGGCATCATCCTGACGACCATCGTCGCGGTCCTGCTCAACGCCTATTACAACCGCCTGGGATCGCCGGAGTCGGTGGAAGGCCAGCTCGCCGACGCCGCGCGCGCCGCCGATCACTGACGGTCGGGCGAAGTTGGCTTATCGGGCGGACCTTGGCTAACATGGGCGGCCCATCCTTCCCATGGGCCGCCCATCCAGCGAGCGCGCCAGGCGTCGCCCGGGCGTCGTGACGCGGCAGGCGAGGCGCTCCCGGGAAATGACGATCGGTCGATTGCTGGACATTGGCGCGGAAGCGGCGGCGGCGCTGGCCGCCAGGCAGCCCGTCGTCGCCCTGGAATCGACGATCATCACGCATGGCATGCCGTTTCCGCAAAACCTCGAGACCGCGGCGATGCTGGAGGAGACGGTGCGCGCCAACGGCGCGATTCCGGCGACCGTCGCGGTGATCGACGGGCGCTTCAGGGCGGGGCTCGACCGGGCGACGCTGGAGCGCCTCGCCCGTCTCTCCGGCGGCGTCGTCAAGGCCTCGCGGCGCGACCTTTGCGCCGTCGCGGCGCGCGGCGGGACGGCGGGAACGACCGTGGCGGCCACGATGTTCGTCGCGGCGCTCGCCGGCATCGAGATTTTCGCGACCGGCGGCATCGGCGGCGTCCATCGCGGCGCGCAGGAGACTTTCGACATTTCGGCCGACCTCATCGAACTCTCCCGCACGCGGGTGGCGGTCGTTTGCGCCGGCGCAAAATCGATCCTCGACATCGCCAAGACGCTCGAGTTCCTGGAATCGCAGGGCGTGCCGGTCATCGGCTATCGCTGCGACGAATTTCCGGCCTTTTACGCCCGCTCAAGCGGCGTCAAGCTCGACCATCGCTGCGACGGCGCGCACGATCTGGCGCGCATGGTCCGCTTGCAGCAGGAGATCGGTCCGGGCGGGCTTCTGATCGCCAATCCGATTCCCGAATCGCACGCGCTCGACGCCGTCGCGATCGAGGCGCGCATCAGCGAGGCGGTGCTCGAAGCGAAAGCGCAGGGCGTCGCGCAGAAGGAGGTGACGCCGTTCCTGCTGCGGCGCGTCGTCGAATTGACCGACGGGCGCAGCCTCGAGGCCAACATGGCGCTGGTCAAGAACAACGCCGTGCTCGCCGCGCAGGTGGCGGTCGAGCTGTCGCGTCTCTAAGCCGGTGGCCGGCGCGCCGCGAGTCCTGGTGATCGGCGACGTGATGATCGATTGGCTGGTGCGCCCGGAGGGACCGCTGGCGATCGGATCGGACCGCCGCGCGGCGATCCTCGCGCGGCCCGGCGGTTCGGCGGCCAACCAGGCGGTCTGGCTCGCCCATTTCGGCGTCGCGGTGGATTTCGTCGGCCGGGTGGGGGAAAGCGACCACGCGGCGCAGATGGCGCTGTTCCGGCGCAGCGGCGTCGAGCCGCATCTTGTCGCCGACAAGGAGCGTGATACCGGGCGCCTCGTCGCGCTTGTCGATCCCTCCGGCGAGCGCAGCTTCCTGACCGACCGGGGAGCCAACGAGGCGTTGTGCGAAGCGGACATTCCCGACGATCTGCTGGCGCGCGCCGATCACATTCACCTCTCCGGCTATTCCTTTGTCTCGCCGTCGCCGCGCCGCGCGGTGCGGCGCGCGATGGAGCGGGCCGGCGCGGTCCCGGTCAGCGTCGACCCGGCGTCGGCCGAGTTCCTGCGCGAGGTCGGCCCAGACGATTTCCTCGCATGGACGCGCGGCGCGGCGATGCTGTTCCCCAATGCTGAAGAAGCCGCCGTCCTCGCCGGGACCGACGACCCGAAGATGCAGGGCGAGCGCCTGAGCGCCCACTATCGGCTCGTCGTGATCAAGCGCGGCGCGGCGGGCTGCGAGGCCTGGCGCGGCGCCGAGCGCTGGCGCGTCGCCGCGCCTGGAGCCGCCGCCGTCGACACGACGGGAGCGGGCGACGCTTTCGTCGCGGCGTTTCTGGCCGCGAGGTTGCGGGGGGAGGGAATGGAGGCGAGTTTGGGCCGCGCCGCGGCGGCGGGCGCGGCGGCGACGCAGTTGGTGGGCGGCAGACCCGTCCCGTTGTCGGAAGGCGCCGGCGAAGCCGGCGGATAAGGCGGATGGATCGGAACGGTGTAGGCCGCGACGTCTCGCGCTCAAAGGCGCGTCTCGATTCGGGCGGTCGTCGAATTTCAAGAGGCCTGAAGCCAGTCGCCGATCAAGGCGACGCGAGAGGCGTCCCTCGCTCCCGCAAAGGCCGCCTCCGTCATTGCGAGGGAGCGAAGCGACGAAGCAATCCAGACTGAGGCTCCGAGCGCCCTCGGCTGGATCGCTTCGCTGCCGCTCGCGATGACGAAGGGTCCGTTCGCAGCGACGGTGTCCAACAACGCTCCGGCAAAATCAGCGATGGCGCGATCATATGTACGTCGTTTCGGACGAGCTGGTTCGCCGCCGGCGACCCCGCTTCGCGCACGAACCAGCATACCGCGACGCTGGCGTCCACAACGACGGTTTTCACCGATCGCGATCTTCGCGTATCAGGACGGCCGCGTCGGTCTGCGGGCCTGGCGGCGTCAGGCTTTGCGCCCACTCGGCAATGGCGAGCTTCTCGGCGGCCGTGTAAGGCGCTGCCGATTCAATCAATATGCGCAGTTCCTGCTCCAGCGAACGCCCGAGCGCCTTCGCCCGCCGCCGATGCGCCTCGATCACGTCGTCGGGTAGATTACGAATGAGAACCTGACCCATGCGACTGCTCTCTGCTATCAATATTGATAGCACGCTTCGCCGTGGAGAGAAGAAGCAATTTCGCGACGACGCGGCCGCCGCCTCGCATCGCCGGGCGAGCGAAAGTCGATAGGCGAAGCGGGCTGGACCTTTCGACGCGGCGACCCCAAATAGGCGCCAAACGCGCTCTTTCAAACGCGCTCTTGGAGCCCTTCAAAAATGTCGATACGCCCGGTCAAACGAATCGCCCAGTCGACGCCGACCATCGAAGGCGCCGGCGTCAAGCTGCGCCGCGCCTTTGGCTTCGGCGACCCGTCCGAATTCGACCCGTTCCTGATGATGGATGATTTTCGCGGCGACCAGCCGAGCGACTATCTCGCCGGCTTTCCCTGGCATCCGCATCGCGGCATCGAAACGATCACCTATGTCCTGGCGGGAACCGTCGACCACGGCGACAGCTTAGGCAATCGCGGCGCGCTTGGCGCCGGCGACGTGCAGTGGATGACCGCCGGCAGCGGCATTTTGCATCAGGAAATGCCGAAGGGCGACGCGCAAGGCCGCATGCACGGCTTCCAGCTCTGGGCGAACCTGCCCTCGTCGCTGAAGATGACCTCGCCGCGCTATCAGGACATTCCCGCGCTGGCGGTTCCGGAAGTCGTCGACGACGACGGAACGAGCGTCCGGGTGATCTGCGGCGATTTCTGGGGCAAGCGCGGGCCGGTCGACGGCATCGCCGCCGAGCCGCGCTATCTCGACGTCAGCGTGCCGCCGAACAAGCGCAAGACCTTGCCGGTGGAGACCTATCGCCAGGCCTTCGCCTATATCTTCGAGGGCTCGGCGACGTTCGACGGCGCCTCCGAGCCGTTCGGCGTGCTGCACGAAAAGCAGATCGACGGCGAGGAGCTGCTGGTGCGCAGCCGCGTCGGCAACCGGTCGCTGGTGGTGTTCGACAGCGGCGACGAGGTTAGCGTTGAGGCGGGCGAGCAGGGCATCCGCTTCCTGCTGGTCTCCGGCCGGCCGATCAAGGAGCCGGTCGCCTGGCACGGCCCGATCGTGATGAATACGCAGGACGAGATCCGCCGCGCCGTCGCCGAACTGCGCAACGGCACGTTCATCAAGCACGGATAGGGCGGGGCCGGGATCAGCCAAGCAAATCAGGATTTTCGCGACGGGCGGATGGACACGGCGACGCCGTCGCGCTACCTTATTCAAAGGTAATACCTTTGAATAAGGGATCACCATGGCGACATCCGTCAAGCTCGACGACGAATTGAAGGGCCGCGTCGAAAAGCTCGCCGCCCAGCGCCGGCGGTCGGCGCATTGGATCATGCGCGAAGCGATCCAGCTCTATGTCGAGCGTGAGGAAGCCCGCGAGAGCTTCAAGCGCGAGGCTGCGTCGTCCTGGGCCGAATACCAGGCGACCGGACAACACCTGACTGGCGGCGAGGTCCGCGACTGGCTCCGCGAATGGGGCGCTGACGCGGAACCGGAACTGCCGGCTTGCCACGACTGATCGTCACCGCCGGCGCCGCGCGCGGGTTGGAGCCATGCCGCAAATTCCTGGTCGAAAAGAACAGGCTGGCGGCGGCGCGGGCGGGCGAGGCGATCGAACGGCAATTCGCGCTGCTGGAAATCAGTCCGCAGGCAGGGCGGCCCCATCCTGACCTGCCGGAACTACGCGAATTGGTCATCAGCTTCGGCGATTCCGGTTATGTCGCGCTGTATCGTTACGAGCCGGCCGATGACGCCGTGTATGTGCTCGCTTTTCGCCATCAGAAAGAGGCCGGGTATTAGGAGGGCGTCGCCGCGGCGCCAATCGGCTCGACCATCGTCGGCGCGATTCTCGCGCTCGTCGACGCGCCATGGGCGCGCGCCTCTGATCCGGCAGCCGGCGGCCGCTACAGCGCCGCCGCCGCCGCCTTGATGCGCTTGCTCATCTCGGCGCGCCCGGCCACCGCGGTCGACCAGCCGCGCGTCGTCATCGTAAGGCCGCCGTCGACGACGATGTCTTGACCGCTGATGAAGCTCGACCCGTCGCCGGCGAGAAACACCGCGGCCTGCGCGACGTCCTCGGGAAGGCCGGCGCGCGCGATCGGCTGCAGCGTGGCGAACGCCTCCTTGACGACGCCGGCCAGCTTGTCGGCCTTGGCGCCTTCGACGCCGGCGTTCTTGGCGAAGATGCCAGTGACGATCGCGCCCGGCGAGATGCTGTTGACGCGCACGCCCTTTTCGCCGAGCTCGGCGGCGGCCGAGCGGGTCAGCGCCTGCACGGCGCCCTTGGCCGTGCTGTAGATATGGGCGGAAAGGCCGCCGCGCAGGCCGGCCACGCTGGCGATGTTGACGATCGAGCCGCTGCGCTGCGCCAGCATGACGGGCGCCGCGTGCTTGACGCCGAGCAGCACGCCGCGCACGTTGACCGCCAGCACCGCGTCGATCGTCGCGACGTCGAGCTCGGCGATGCTGACCATCGGCGAAGGCACGCCGGCGTTGTTGACGAGGCAGTCGAGGCGGCCGAACGATTGCACGGCGTGATCGACCATCGCCTTCACGTCCGCCTCGTTGGCGACGTCGGCGCGGATGAAGCGCACGCCGAACCTTTTCTCCAGCGCGCGACCCTCGTCCTGCCGACGGGCGGCGACGACGACCCTGGCGCCTTCCTCGACGAACAGCTCGACGATTGCCTCGCCGATGCCGCTCGTCCCGCCGGTGACGATCGCGATCTTCCCTTCCAAAGCGCCCATTTTCGACCTCCTCCTGCTCTTGCGCGGCTCGACCTTATGGCGCGGCGCGGCGCCGTCAAAGCGCGGCGTTCCGCCCCCGATTGCTACTTTTCCGGTTTTGCGGTCTTCTAGAAAAAAATCGTCAACCGGGGAGGTCGCGAGATGTCGGATACGTTGAAATACACGCTCAGCGAAGAGCGCATTCCCAAGGCCTGGTACAACATCGCCGCCGACCTGCCGGCCCCGTTGGCGCCGCCGCTCCATCCCGGCACCCTCAAGCCGATCGGTCCCGACGATCTGGCGCCGCTGTTCCCGATGGCGCTGATCGGCCAGGAGGTTTCCGCCGAGCGCTACATCGAGGTTCCCGAGCCGATCCGCGACGTCTACCGCATGTGGCGTCCGACGCCGCTCTACCGGGCGCGGCGGCTCGAGGCGGCGCTGGGGACGACGGCGCGCATCTTCTACAAATACGAGGGCGTCAGCCCGGCCGGCAGCCACAAGCCCAACACCGCCGTCGCGCAGGCCTGGTACAACAAGCAGGAAGGCGTGAACAAACTGGTCACCGAGACCGGCGCCGGCCAGTGGGGCTCGGCGTTGGCTTTCGCCGGCGCGCTGTTCGGCATCGAGGTCAAGGTCTACATGGTCAAGGTCTCCTACAATCAGAAGCCCTATCGCCGGGCGCTGATGGAGACCTACGGCGCCGTCTGCGTCCCGAGCCCGTCGATGGAGACCAACGCCGGCCGCGCCATTCTGGCGGCGACGCCCGACAGCAACGGCAGCCTCGGCATCGCCATTTCGGAGGCGGTGGAAGTGGCGGCGACCGACCCGGCGACCAAATATTCGCTGGGCAGCGTGCTCAATCACGTCTTGCTGCATCAGACGGTGATCGGCGTCGAGGCGATCGAGCAGATGGAGAATGCGGGCGCCTATCCCGACATCATCTGCGGCGCCACCGGCGGCGGGTCGAACTTCGCCGGCCTCGCCTTCCCGTTCATCGGCAAGCAGTTGCGCGAGGGCCGCAAGGTGCGGGTCGTCGCCGCCGAGCCCGCCGCCTGCCCGTCGCTGACGCGCGGACAATACGCCTATGACTTCGGCGACACCTCGCACCTGACGCCGCTGGTCAAGATGCACACGCTCGGCTCGACCTTCATGCCGCCCGGCTTCCACGCCGGCGGCCTGCGCTATCACGGGATGGCGCCGATGGTCAGCCATCTCAAGGAGCTCGGGCTGATCGAGGCGCGCGCCTACACGCAGAACGCCTGCTTCGAGGCCGGCGTCGCCTTCGCGCGCGCCGAGGGCATCGTGCCGGCGCCGGAATCGACGCATGCGATCAAGGCGGGCGTCGAGGCGGCGCTGGAGGCCAAGGCGCAGGGGCGTTCGCCGACCATCCTGATCGGCCTCAGCGGTCACGGCCATTTCGACATGCAGGCCTATATCGACTATGCCGCCGGCAAGCTGGAGGACCGCGCCTATGACGAAGCGGAACTGCAGCGCGCGCTGGCGGAGCTGCCGAAGGTGGCGTGAAGGGGCGGCCTCATTCGCGGGGGAACGGCCGGGTCGTCCCGGTCAGGGCTTCTCGGGCGCGTCCTTCTGGCGCTCGCCCCTGGCTTTCAACGCCTCCCACACCAGCATCTTGATGACCTGTCCGCGTCGCGGCTTCGGATCAGGCTGCCGGGCGATGATGGCGTCGATGCGGGCCAGCAGTTTCGGCGGCACTCTCATGCCGACGGGCGTTCCCTGGGCGGTCGACTTCGAATCAGACTTTTTCGCGGGCTTTTCGATCATGGAGGGTCGATATCACGTCTGCGCCCGCGCCATCAAGCGCCGTGCGGAGCGGTTGAACGCCGACGGAGAGCCGAAAAACGCCGCCCGAGACCGGATCAAACGGCGTCTCGCCGCGTCGGGCGCCCCTAGGCCGGCTTCCATTCGGCCGGTTGAAAGCTGCGCATCTTGCCGGGATTGAGAAGGCCGAACGGATCGACCTCGGCCTTGAAGCCGAGCTGGTCGGCGTCGGCGCGCCGGTATCGGCTGCCGTCCTCCAAAGTGAACACGTGCGGATTGGCGACCATCACGCCCGCCTCCTCATAGATCGCGATGATCTCGTCGAGGCGTTCGGCGCCCGTGTAGCGCACGATCGGCAGCGCGCTCGCCGTGACGTGGCCGGCAAAGCGCGAGAATTCGAGATGATGCAGGACCTCGTCGCCGAATGTCGTGACCATCCGCGCAACCAGCGGCAGCAGACGGTCGTGCGGAAACAGGCATTGCAGATAGGTGACGCCGCGGTCGCGCTTCAGCATGTGCAGCGTCGTGTGGTTCCAGCAATATTCGTAGAGCGGCGTGTCGCCCGCCCCTTCGCGGCAAGGCGCCTCGTAAGTGATCGCGCCGCGCCCGGCCAGAATGGCGCGGAAGCTTTCGAGCGAGGGCCGCGCGATCATCGCGATGATCAGGCTCTTGCCGCCCGGGCAGAACGACGACAGTTCGCGGAAGTCGCGCGGAATCGGCCACGCCATCGCGCTCAGCAGTTTCTTCACGACGCCGTCGGCGAGCGCGATCCGGCGCCCGGTTTCGACCGCCTCGAGAAAATCGTCGAAGGCGACGATCACATCGACCCACGGCCAGACGGGCGCCAGCGGCATTTCCAGCGCGGTGATCAGGCCGGTCGTGCCGAAGGCGCGATTGACCTTCTGGGCGGCGTCGGCGCGCAATTCGATGGTGCGCGGCTCGCGCTCCATCGTCACCACGCGCGCCGCCAGAATATTGCCGGGATCGCGCAGGCCGCCATAGGCGACCGAGCCGACGCCGCCCGAGCCGCCCGCCACGAAGCCGCCGATGGTGGCGGTGCGCTTGGTCGAGGGATGCATGCGCAGCTCCCAGCCCGCCGGGCGCAGCGCCGCGTCGATGTCGTGCATCCTGGCGCCGGGCTCGACGCGCAGCGCGCCGGGTTCGCTCCACACAATCCGGTCCATCGCGGAAAAGTCGATCAGCACGCCGCGCTCGAGCGGCACCGCCTGGCCGTAATTGCCGGTTCCCCCGCCGCGCGGCGTCAGCGGCACGCCATGACGCACGCAGGCGCGGGCGACGCGAATGACTTCGGCTTCGTTGCGCGGCGTCACGATGACGTCGGCGGCTTTGCCCGCCAGTTGCGCGTTGAGGATCGGGCTGTACCAGAAAAAATCACGCGAGCGTCGGCGCACCGTGGTCGGCTCGGCGATCACCGGCACGCCGTCGATCTCGGCGAGCAGCGCGGCGAGGGGCTCCGCCGCGGCGCCCGGCTTCGATTGATCGGCCGCGCTCATTTGATCTCCTTGCCCGCGGCGGGAAGGCGGCCTCGAAGCGCCCCTGCGGGCGTCACGCCCTTCGCCGCGAGCGTGCGATCACCATAGGCCCGAACGGCGGCGGGTGAACAGGGCGTCCGGCTGCGGCGCGGTTTCCGCCGGCGTCCTTCACGCGAGGACGGGATATCCCGCCGCGATCGCTCGCGCTTCGATCTCCGCGACCCGCCGGTAGTCGGCCTCGCTCAGCATCGCCGCGCCGGCAAGCCCGAGCGCCTCGCGCGCCCCGGCGAGCGCTGGGTCGTCGAGCGTCGCAAGCAGCGCGGCGCGAGCCGCGCCGAGGTGGGACCTGGCGAGGCCGGCGCCCATGATGAACGGCGGCGCCGGCGAGAGCGGCGCGCGCGCGATGACCTCGACGCTGCGGGTCAGCTCGGGCCGGCCGCGTCGCAGCAGGGCGAAGCTCACGCAATCGATCGCCGCGAGGTCCGCGCCGTCCCGTAATGCGACATTAAGTCTATTGACTGTATAGCGTTATAGCGGAATACATCGTTTCGACATTCCCGCAAGTTCGTCGGAAGAGGCGCCCATGTCCGATCGTCGGCTCCGTCGCTTCGTCATCGTCGGCGGCGGCGCCAGCGGCGCCCTGATGGCCGCCCACCTGCTGCGCGGCGATCCGCCGGGCCTGACCGTGACGATCGTCGAGCAACGCGCGCGCCTCGGGCGCGGCCTCGCCTATGGCGTCGACAATCCCAACCTGCTGCTCAACGTGCGCGCCGCCAACATGAGCGCCTATCCCGACGACCCCGATCATTTCTCGCGCTGGCTGGCGGCGCGGGGCGGGGCGGCGGCGGCCGGCGGCGATGGCGGCTTTCGTTTCGTCCCGCGCGGCGTCTACGGCGACTATCTCGAAGGCCTGCTGGTCCCGCGTTTGCAGGCGCGCGAGGGCCGCGCCGCCCTGAACGTGATTCGAGACCAGGCGTGCGGCGTGAACGAGACGCCGTTCGGCGTCGAAGTCGCGCTGGCGGGCGGCGGATCGGCGCCCGCCGATGTCGCGATCTTCGCCTGCGGGCATCAAACCGCCGCCGAGCACGGCCCGCTTTACCTGAGCCCGTGGGCCGAGCCGATCGGCGGCGACGCGCCGCGCGATTCGACGCTGCTCATTCTGGGCGCCGGCCTGACGATGGTCGATGCGGCGATCGCGCTGAACGAGCGCGGCCACCGCGGCCGCATCGTCGCGGTGTCGCGCCGCGGTCTCACGCCGCACGCCCATCGCGACGTCGAGGCGTTGAAGATCGACGCCGACGCGGCGCCGCTCGACAGGGACCTTGCGACGATCTGCCATTGGCTGCGCGGCCTCGCCCGACGGGCGCAGGCGCAAGGCGGCGATTGGCGCAGCGTCGTCGACGGGCTGCGTCCGCATACCCAGACGATCTGGCGGATCATGCCGACGGCCATGCGCCGGCGCTTCCTCGAGCACGCGCGTCCGTGGTGGGACACCCATCGCCACCGGATGGCGCCGGAGATCGCCGCGCGGGTCCGGGCGATGATCGACGCCGGACAGCTCGAAATCATCGCCGGCAGGATCGTCGCCGTGACGCCGCGCGGCGACGGCGCGCGCGTCGCCATCCGCCGGCGCGGCGCAAAGGCGATCGCCCATCTGGAGGCCTCGCGCATCATCTCCTGCAAGGGCGTGGAGAGCGTCGCGCGCCAGGGCGCCGATCCGCTCGTCGAATCGCTGTTCGCCCAGGGTCTGGCGCGGATGGATCCTCTCGCCGTCGGCCTCGACGTCGACGACAATTGCGCGCTGGTCGATCGTCAGGGCCGCGCCTCGCGGCGCCTGTTTGCGATCGGGCCGATGAGCCAGGCGGCGTTCTGGGAAATCATCGCCGTCCCCGACATCCGCCAGCAGACCGCGCGACTGGCGGCCTATCTGCGCGGCCTCGCCGCCGGCCCGGTGCATAGCTTCTCCCGAAGCGTCGCGAATTGACGGCAAGGCCGTTGCTTGCGGCCCCGCCGTGCGGCAAAGCTGCGCTCCGGCGATCCCCTGGCGGATCGCGGAAGGAAGCGCGATTTGAAACCGCTGGAGGGATTGAAGGTCCTCGAGCTCGCCCGCATCCTCGCCGGTCCGTGGGCGGGCCAGACCCTCGCCGATCTCGGCGCCGACGTCATCAAGGCCGAGCGGCCGGGCGCCGGCGACGACACCCGCGCGTGGGGCCCGCCGTTCGTCGCCGGCGAGCACGGCGAGCGGCTCGACGCGGCCTATTTTCATTCCTGCAACCGCGGCAAGCGCTCGATCGCCATCGATTTCGACAAGCCGGAGGGGCAGGCGATCATCCGCAGCCTCGCCGCGCGCTCGGACGTGCTGATCGAGAATTTCAAGACCGGGGGCCTGAAGAAATATGGCCTCGACCATGCGAGCCTGAGGACGATCAACCCCGGGCTGATCTATTGCTCGATCACCGGCTTCGGCCAGACTGGCCCCTACGCCGCGCGGGCCGGCTATGACTTCATCATCCAGGGCATGGGCGGCATGATGGACCTGACCGGCGAGCCCGACGGCGAGCCGCAGAAGACCGGCGTCGCGGTCGCCGATATTTTCACCGCGCTCTACGGCGTCGCGGCGATCCAGGCGGCGCTGGCGCGCCGCGCCGCCACCGGCCAGGGCGCCTATATCGACATGGCGCTGATGGACACCCAGGTCGGCGTCCTCGCCAATCAGGCGCTCAACTTCCTGGTGTCGGGCCGATCGCCGCGACGGCTCGGCAACGCCCATCCCAACCTCGTGCCCTATCAGGTGTTTCGGGTCGCCGACGGCCATATCGTGATCGCGACGGGCAACGACCGGCAGTCGCGCGACCTTTGCCGCATTCTCGGGCTCGAGGCGCTCGCCGACGACCCGCGGTTCGCCTCCAACGCCGACCGCGTCGCCCACCGCGCGCCGTTCGTGGCGCTGATCGAGGCGGCGACGCAAAAATTCACCGGCGAGGCGCTGCTCGCCGCGCTCGAAGAAGCGGCGGTGCCGGCCGGCCCGATCAACTCGCTCGCGCAAGTCTTCGCCGACCCCCAGGTCGAGGCGCGCGGCATGCGCGTCGATCTGCCCGCCAGCGGCGCGTCGGGGGGGACGGTCCCCTCGGTCCGCGCGCCGATCGTGCTCGACGGCGTTGCGATGGCGGCGGCGACCGCCGCGCCGCGTCTTGGCGAGCATACCGCGTCCATCCTCGGCGAGCTCGGCATGACGCAAGACGAGATCGACGCCCTGCGCGCCGCGCGGGTCGTCGGCTGAGGCGGCGGGCGGCTTTCAGGCGCGGGCGGCGATCGTCACCGTCTGCCGACCACCGCGCCGCCGACGCCCTCGAAAGCGCCGGGCGCGATCTCGCAATAGAGAACGCGCGCCGGATCGACCGGCCCCGGCAGCCGCACGCGGCCCGGCGGCGCGCGCTTGAACCCCATGCGCGAATAATAGGGCTCGTCGCCCACCAGAATCGCGACCTTCGCGCCCATCCCCCTGGCCGCCTCCAGCGAGCGCAGCACCAGCTTTTCGCCGATGCCCTGCGAGCGGAACACCGGCTCGACGGTCAGCGGCCCGAGCAGCAGCGCCGGCGTCTCGCCGATCAGGATCGGCGTCATCCGATTGGCGCCGATCAGCATGGTGCCGACCCTCGCGACAAACGAAAGGGCGAAGTCCGGCGCGGCTTCCTCGCGCAGGCGGTAGGCGGTCTTGGCGAAGCGGCCGGGCCCGAACACGCGCTCGTTCAGGCGCTCGATCGCCTCGGCGTCGTCGGGGCTTTCAGGTTCGATCAGCAGCGGGATGTCGGGCATGGCGGACCATTGACGAGGTTCAGGGCAGGGGGAGCGGCCGGCGGACGCGCCGGCCCGACCGCCTATCGCGGAAGCGTCGCGATTGATCGTCGTCGCATGGTCCTCATCGCGGCGCTTTAGCACGGAGCATGCGCCGGGCGGAAGGGGGCGGCGGCTCTGTCGGGCGGTTGGCCGATCGGCGCGCCGCCGACGTCAACGCCCGTCCCGTAATGATCGCGAAAAATCGCGAGAGGCGTAAATTACCGGACGCGATCCGCGCCGGCCCCCTCGCGCCTGCCGCCCAATTCATGTTACGTTGTTGAATCAGCGGCGAAGTTCGTCGATTCCAGGGCCTCTCGATGCATCGCTTACCCCCGCTCGCCTCGCTGCTGCCCGTCCGCGCCGCGCTGGTCGGCCTTCTGCTGCTCTCGGGCGGGTTTTCCGGCGGTCTCCAGACGGCGCAAGCGAGTACGGTGCGCGAGACGACGATCCCGAGCGCCGCTCTGGGGCGCCCGCTTCCCGTCGCGATCTATCAGCCCGACGATCCGCCGCCGCCGTCCGGCTGGCCGGTTCTCTACCTCCTGCACGGCCTCAACGGCGGATTTCACGACTGGGTCGCGCTCGGCGGCGTGCAGCAAACGCTCGACCGGTTGATCGCGGAGCGCCGCATCCGGCCGATGGTCGTGGTGATGCCGGACGCCGGCAACAGCTGGTATGTCGATTCGGCGGCGATCGGCGGCCCCGGCGATTTCGAGACGGCGATCCTCGACGACCTGCCGCGCTCGATCGAGCAGGACCTGCCGGTGCGCCATCAGCGCGGCGGCCGCGCCATCGCCGGCCTGTCGATGGGCGGCTTCGGCGCGCTGCGCCTCGCCTTCAAGCAGCCGGACCACTATTGCGCCGTCGCCTCTCTTTCGGGCGCGATCTGGCAGAACATGCCATTGGACGGCGGGAGCGACGCGGCGGCTCCTCCCGCCGGAAGCGACTATTTCCGGCGCGTCGATTCGGCGACGATCGTCAGCGGAATCGATCGTCCGCCCGGCGCCGGGCATTTCGGCGGCGCGTTCGGCAAGCCGTTCGACGCGCGGCGGTTCAACGCCGCCAACGTCTTCACCTTGCTCGCCGGACAGTTGCGCGTCGGCGCCCGACTGCCGGCGATCTATTTGACCGTCGGCGATCACGACAGCCACAATTTGTGGCGCGGCTCGATCGCGCTTTACGAAACATTGATGGCCGAAGACGTGAATGTCGATTTTCGCGTGACGGGCGGCGATCACGCCTGGTCTCTGTGGCGCAGATCGATCGAAGACGCGCTGGTCTTCGTCGATTCGAAATTCTACGACGCCGCGTCCAACCCCAAGATCGCGAGCGGCCCCGCGGCGCCGAGGTTCGCCGGCGCCGAGACCGCGGACAAATAGCACTCGCCTGCTAGGGCGCGGCGATGACGAAGAGTTGACGGGGCGCGATCCGGATTTGATGCCGCCTGACGGCCCGGCGCGCCTAATGTCGGGAACAATTCTTGCTGGCGTCGGTTCGCGCGGGCTGACGTCGGTTCGCACGGGCCTTCCGCTTTTTGACGGGCCGGGGGGCGCCTCGAGTTTGACGCAGGGCGCCGAATGAAACAGCAAAACCGTCTCGACGGCATCGACTTCTGGCGCGGCTGCGTTCTGTGCACGATCTTCGTCGATCACATGCCCGGCAACGCCTATGAGAGCCTGACGCCGCGCAATTTCGGTTTCTCGGACGCCGCCGAGGCTTTCGTCTTCCTGTCCGGCGTTTCGCTGGCGCTGGCGTACGGCAGGCGGTTCTCCCTGGGCCAGCGGTTGCAAACCCTTCGCGGGCTCGCCCGGCGCGAACTGAAGCTGTACGGCGCGCACATCGGCCTGTCGGTGGCGGCGGTGGCGATCTTCGTTTGCGGGGCGGCCTGGGCGGGCAAGCCCGGTCTGCTGGAAGTTCATGGCCGCGACCTGTTCGTCGGCAACCCGGGCCTGGCGATGCTCGGCCTGATGTCGCTCGGCCATCAACTCGGCTATTTCAACATTCTGCCGCTCTACATGATCCTGATCGTGTTCGTGCCGGTCCTGCTGTGGCTGGCGGCGATCGATTGCCGGCTGATGCTCGGCGCCTCCGCGCTCGTCTACGCGCTGTTTCGAATCTTCGACTGGAATCTTCCGAGCTGGCCGGCCTCGGGCGTCTGGTTTTTCGATCCATTCGCCTGGCAATTCCTGTTCGCCATCGGCGTCGCGGTCGGCCTCAATTTTCGCGAGCGGGCCTTTCCGGTCTCGCGCCCGCTGCTGGTCGTCGCCGGTTTGATCGTCGTCGCGAGCGCCGTCGTGGTGACGCGCGGCTTCGGCCTCGTCGGCGCGGACGAAAGCTGGCAGGCGCTGCGCAACGCGCTCGATCTCGGCAAGGCCCAGCTCGGGCTCGTGCGGCTGGTTCATTTCCTCGCGCTCGCCTATCTCATCCATGGTCTGCGGCTGACGGATCGGTTGCGGAGCGCGCCGATCTATCGTCCGGCCGCGCTGCTCGGTCGCCACAGTCTGTGGATCTTCGCGCTGCTGTCGCTGCTCAGCGCGATCTGGCAGGTGCTGGTGGCGACGGTGAGCCCGACGTTGCTTTTCGATTCGTTGTTCCTCGGCGTGAGCCTCGTCATCCTGCACTTTGCGGCGCGGGCGATCGAGGCGGTCGGCGCGAGGTCGTCTCGATCGCCGCGCGGCGACGCGATCGCCCCCTCGCCGTCCGCCGCGCGACCCTGACCGGCGCCGCCTCGCGGCCTTTCAGCGCCTGCAGACCCTGGGCGCGCGTCATGGTTCGCCCCGCAGTCCCGCCGCCCGCGCCGCGGCGACCCCGGCGGGCGCGACAGCCCCTTGATCTTGCCGCCCGCCCCGGAGCATCATCGCCGGGCGCGACGGATCGTTTGGACAGGATCGCGCGTCAGGACAACGGGTTGGAGAGCCGGATCGACGCGTCGGGCGCCGCGCGCTGGCGATGAACGCCGGCGGCCGGCCAGTCGCGGCGCGCAAATTGCAAGGTCGCCGATCGGGGCGCGCCGAATTCTGGTTAACGCCGGATTAACCTTTCCGGCGCGCAATGGGCGCTTCGGCGCTGCCGGGCCTTGCGAGGCGGGGCGCGACGGGCGCCGACCTCATGGCGAAGGAGGTTCGCAACATGGCTCGTTCGGTGGCTTCTCCTGACTTCGTGCGGCAGCTCGAAGGGTTCTGCCTCACGACGGCGGAAATCCTCTACCGGCTTCCCGATCACCCGGGCCTGCTGCAAACCTACGTCTGGCAGGACTACGATCTCGCCCCGAAATTTCCGGTGCTGATGAAGTTTCTGACGTTCTGGCGCGAACGGCTCGATGGGCCGCTGCATTCGGTGCGGGTCGCCCACGCCCGCCTGATCAAGCCGGCTGAAATTCGCCGCGTCGACGCCGAGATGCTGCTGCACTGAGCCGCGCGCGATCAGTCCGCTCCGGCGCCGCGCCGGAGCCGCGGCGGCTTTCAGATCAGCCGCAGGCCGCGCAGCGAGGCGTGGCCGTGGCGACCGACGATCAGATGATCGTGGATCGCGACGCCGAGCGGGGCGGCGAGCGCGATAATGTCCAGCGTCATCTTGATGTCGGCGGTCGACGGCGTCGGATCGCCCGAGGGGTGGTTGTGGACCAGCACGACGGCGGTGGCGGCGAGCTCCAGCGCGCGCCGCACCACTTCGCGCGGATAGACCGGCGTATGATCGACCGTCCCGGCGCCCTGCACTTCGTCGGCGATCAGGCCGTTGCGCTTGTCGAGAAACAGGATGCGGAATTCCTCGCGGTCGGAGAACGCCATCGCCGTGCGGCAGTAGTCGACGACTTCGCTCCACGAGCCGAGCGGCAGCCGCTTCTTGACCGCGCCCCTGGCGAGGCGGCGCGCGCCCGCCTCGAGGATTTTGAACTCGTCGATCGAAGCGGCGGTCATGCCGTCGATTTCAGCCAGTCTTTCCGGCCGCGCGGCGATCGCTTCGGCGAACGACCCGAAGCGCGCGATCAACGCCTTGGCGAGCGGTTTGACGTCGCGGCGCGGAATCGCGCGGAACAGCACGAGTTCGAGCAGTTCATAGTCGGCGACCGCGTCCGCTCCGGCCTCGCGCAGCCTGGCGCGCAGCCGCGCGCGATGGCCGACATAATGGGCCGGCTCGGCGTCGGCCGGCTTGCCGCTCATGTCGGGTAGGGCGGCCGGTCCCAGCCTCGCGGCGACAAGGTGAATATTTCGGCGCCGGTTTCGGTGACGCCGACCGCGTGCTCGAACTGCGCCGACAACGAGCGATCGCGCGTCACCGCGGTCCAGCCGTCGGACAGCACTTTGACGCCCGGCAGGCCGAGGTTGATCATCGGCTCGATCGTGAAGAACATGCCGGGGCGCAGCGGGATCCCTTCGCCGCGGCGCCCGTAGTGCAGGATGTTGGGCTCGTCATGGAACAGGCGGCCGAGGCCGTGGCCGCAAAAGTCGCGCACCACCGAGCAGCGCTCGGGCTCGGCGTAACTCTGGATCGCCGCGCCGATGTCGCCGGTCGTCGCGCCCGGCTTGACCGCGGCGATGCCGCGCATCATCGCTTCATAGGTGACGTCGATCAGCCGCTGCGCGCGGCGCGGCGCGACGCCCGCGACATACATCCGGCTGGAGTCGCCGTGCCAGCCCTCGACGATCAGCGTGACGTCGATGTTGAGGATGTCGCCCTCGCGCAGCGGCTTGTCGTCGGGTATGCCGTGACAGACGACATGATTGATCGAGGTGCAGATCGACTTTCGATAGCCGCGATAGTTGAGCGGCGCCGGATAAGCGTGGTGGTCCATCGCAAAATCGAACGCGAACTTGTCGAGCGCCGCCGTCGTCACGCCGGGGCGCACCCGCTCGCAGAGCAGGTCGAGAGCCTCGGCGGCCAGCGCGCCCGCCTTGCGCATCGCCGCAAAATCCTCCGGTCCGTGCAGCTTGATGTGGCCGGTCTTGCGGCCTTGCAACTGGGCGGAATCGACAAAGGTCATCGGAAGGGCCATGGGGACGAGGGCAACGCAAACGGGGCGAGAACAAGCTCAATTTAATACGCCTCCGCGCGTTCGCAAGGCGCGATTGCGCGCGGCGGGCTCGCCTGCGGCGATTTGGGCCGGCTTTCGATCGACGCCGCGAGCCCGGCGCCGCTTTCGAGCCCGGCGCGCGAAAAGCCGCGCTCGCGCGTCGCGTCGGGCGACCGCGATGCGGCGACGCGACGTCGCCCGACCGGCGGTTGCGGTTCGCCTCCTGATCGGCGGTCTCCGCCCCGGGGGATTTCATCGGCGCGGGCCACCTGGTCGGCAGCGCGGCGCGCCCTACGATGATGTGATCGCAAGGGCCTTTCCTTCCCGTTTCCGATTCGACAGGCTTGGCGGCTCGCCCGATACGGGGAGACATCGAGGGCATCGGATTGCCCGCGCAATATGACTTTGATCCCGAAGGAGCCCATCGATGACGCACGCGATTCGCTTTCACAAGACCGGCGGCCCTGAAGTGCTGCAATGGGACGAGGTCCAGGTCGGCAGGCCGGGGCCCGGGGAAGCGCGCGTGCGCAACACCGCCGTCGGTCTCAATTACGTCGACACCTATTACCGCTCCGGCCTTTATCCGGCCTCGCTGCCGAGCGGGGTCGGCTCCGAAGGCGCCGGCGTGGTCGAGGAGGTCGGCGCCGGCGTCGTCGACGTGAAGCCCGGCGACCGCGTCGCCTATGGCAATGGGCCGACCGGCGCCTATTCCGAGGCGCGCGTCATGCCCGCCGACCGATTGGTCGCGCTGCCCGGCGGCGTCAGCGACCGGCAGGGCGCGGCGATGATGCTCAAAGGCATGACCGCCCAATACCTGATCCGCCGGATTCACAAGGTCGGTCCGGGCGACGTGATCCTGTTCCACGCCGCCGCCGGCGGCGTCGGGCTGATCGCCTGCCAATGGGCCAAGGCGCTGGGCGCGACGGTGATCGGCACAGTCGGCAGCGACGAGAAGGCCGCGCTCGCCAAAGCGCATGGCTGCGATCATCCGATCGTCTACACGCGGGAGGATTTCGTCGCGCGCGTGAAGGAATTGACCCACGGCGAGAAGCTCCCGGTGGTCTACGACAGCGTCGGCAAGGATACGTTCATGAAGTCGCTCGACTGCCTTCGCCCGCTCGGCGTCATGGTCCTGTTCGGCCAGGCCTCCGGTCCCGTCGGCCCGGTCGACCTCGGCGTCTTCGCGCAGAAGGGCTCGCTGTTCTTCACCCGCCCGACGCTCAACACCTACGCCGCCAAGCGCGCCGATATGGTGGCGATGGCGCAGGACCTGTTCGCCGCCGTGCTCTCCGGCAAGGTCAAGATCACCATCAACCAGACCTATGCGCTGAAGGACGCGGCCCAGGCGCATCGCGATCTCGAAAGCCGCAAGACGACGGGTTCGACGGTGTTCACCGTGTGACGGGCCGAGCGAGCCGGTTACGGATTAGCCGGCGCGGCGGCGAGCCGCTTCAACGCGTCGATGGCGTTCGGCTGCCCCTGCGCGGCCGCTTTGCGATACCAGTCCGCCGCCTGGGCCGGGTCCTTCTCGGCGCCCTGGCCGTTTTCGTAAAGCGCGCCCAACGCGTATTGCGCCAGCGCGTTGCCCTTTTCCGCGCCTTTGCGGTACCACGCCATCGCCTCGGCATAGTCCTGTGAAACCGCCAGGCCCCTCGCGTAGTACACCCCGACATTGTAGTCGGCCCAGGGAACGCCGATATCGGCCGCTTTGCGATACCAGCTCAGCGCTTCGGCGTAGTCTTGCGCGACCCCCTCGCCGCGCTCGTAAAGCCCGCCGATATTGTTCAGCGCGGGTCCGTGGCGCTGGTCGGCCGCCTTGCGATACCAGGCCATCGCCGCGCCGAAGTCCTGCGCGACGCCGAAGCCGTGCTCGTAAGCCACGCCCAGATTGTACTGGCCGTTGGCATAGCCCTGGTCCGCCGCCTTGCGATGCCAGGCCAGCGCTTCGCCGTAGTCGCGCGCGACGCCGAGGCCCTCGGAATAGAAGGCGCCGACATTGCTTTGCGAAACCGGATCGCCCTGGTCGGCCGCCTTGCGATACCACGCCAGCGCCTGCGCATAGTCGCGCGGCGCGACGCGGCCTTCCTGATAAATGCCGCCGAGCGCGCGTTGCGCGATCGCCAGGCCCTGCTCCGCAGCCCGGCGCCGCCAGGCCACAGCCTCGAAATCGTCGCGCGCCACGCCGTCGCCGCGCGCATAGAGCGCGCCGAGATTGTATTGCGCGAACCCGAAGCCCTGGTCGGCGCTCTTGCGATACCAGGCCGCCGCCTGAGCCGTGTCCTGCGCGACGCCGCGTCCGTGTTCGTAAAACACGCCGATGTTGAATTCAGCGCCGGCGTCGTCCTGGTCGGCCGCCTTCCGAAACCACGCCATCGCCGCCGAATCGTCGCGCGCGACGCCGCTGCCGCGCGCATAGAGCGCGCCGATGTCGCCCTCGGCGAAGGCGTCGCCCTGATCGGCCGCCTTGCGGTACCATTCCATCGCCTCGAAAAAGTCCTGCGTCGCCCCGCGGCCCGCAAAATAGCCGAAACCGATCAGGTATTGCGCCGGGGCGAAGCCCTGATCCGCGGCTTTGCGGAACCAGGACATCGCTCTCTGGTCATTCTTGGCGGCGAATTCCTGAAAGCCGAGGGCGAGCGTGGCCTGCGGCGAGCCTTTGGCGGCGGCTTCGCGCAACAGCGCGGCGACGTCGAGGCTTCCGCCGGCGGGGCGAAGCGCCTCGATCGCCGCCGTTTCCTCGCCCTCCAGCGCGGCGAGCGCCCGATTGAAATCCCCGCGCGTGGCGATCGGCCGCCCGCCGAGCGACCGCACGACGTCGCCGGTCCGCAGCCCGGCCCGGCTGGCCGGGCTGTCCGGGTCGAAGGCCAGCGCGACGACCCCGGCGCCCGGCGGCAATCCCAGGAGTTCGGCCCAACCCGCATCGAGGGGGGCGACGAACACGCCCAGTCGATCGGGCGCGCGCGGGCGGTCGCTTTTCAAATCCGCCGTCGCGACGCTCACGCGAACGAGGCTTGGCGCGACGCGCGAAGCATCGGGCGCGGGGTTGTCGCCGGCGTCGGCGACGAGCGGGCCGGGCGTCCCGGCCGCGACGGCGGGCGGGCCGAGAATGAGGACGCCGAGCGCAAGCCTCGCGAAGACCGCAAATCGCCCGCCCCTCATCCGGCCCTCCAAAACACCGCGCCCGCAACAACGCTTCGGCGGCTCGTCCAGAACGAGGCGGCGCGCCGGCGCGCGTTCATGCTGCGCGCTCGGGAAGTCTATGGCGCGCCGGCGGATTTGATCAAGACGAACGCGCTCCATTGATCGTCGGGCGCCCCTTGCGACGGCGCGCCATCGAGCGCCCGTCGCCGCAACCGCGCGCAACGGGCCATCAGCCGGCGCCGTCGCATCGATAAACTATATTTTACTTGTGCTCATCGCCAAATCTATATATTACTTATGAGATCGTAGTCTTGGCAAGATGATGCGGAGACCGCTTCGGCGGAACAGCCGATTTTCATAATGGGCTATGCGAGCGCATTGCTTGGCTTGGAAGCAGAAAGCCGCTCGATCGATTTTGCTAAGATCGAGGGCGGCGCCGAGAGCGTCATCGCGGTTACTCGGCGTCCGAACGTGCTCTATGGGAGTGCGTGGCGATGTTGCAGTTTCTTTTCGCAATGACCCTGGCTTCCTCCGCGCCGGCGGCGAACCCCGGGATCGTTTGTCTGTCGGTCCGTTCGGCCGTTCCTCCCGAGGACCAATCGGGCGCCTATGTGCGATGCATTCGCGACCGACAGGCGGCGCGCGGGCAAATTCGTCAGAACTTGGCGCAGTTTCCAGCCGACGCGCGCCGCGTCTGCGCGAAGCCGGACGCCGACTCCGCAAGCTATGTCGAATGGCTGTCATGTCTGGAAAACGCCGGGAGGCGCTGAATTGGCGAGCGCGCGCTTGATCGGACGCCTCGCCCGGCGCCGCGGTCCCGCGCAGCGCCGTCAGCGACGAGCGGCGGCTTGCGCGCCGCGCGCCGCGGCGTGGGATTCGAGTTCCGCAGGGGAAGCGCAAGAGGGAACGATCGCATGAGGCGTTCAAGCGCCGCCGCGCTGTTTCTTGCAATGGCCTCCGGCCTTCGCGCCGCTTCGGCGCTCGCCGGACCCTGCGGCTGGGAGGTCGGCGAGCTGCGAAGATCCCTTCCGCGCGACGAAACCGGCGATCGGTCCTTCGTCGGCACGGCCCCGCAATCGATCGCCGCGCAACTCGAACATCAACCGACCAGGCAATCGGTGGAAAACGCGAAGAGGAATGCGCGCGCCCACATCATGATCGTGCTGGCGCGCGCCGAAGCCTTTGACGCGTCGGGCAGGCAGAACGAATGCCGGGACGCCTTGCTGAGAGCGAGGTTGCTGCTCAATCCCTGAATGTCCGGCGCGTCGAACGCCGCACCGGCCGTCGCCCGCGTTTTCCGATTGCGGGCCGCGCCGGCAAGGCATGCCGTCCGAGCCTTTCCCCAACGCCCAACCTTTTCCCGACGCCCAAGGGTTCCGGTGCGTTCGCCGCCGACAATAGGCGCGGCGGGTCGGCGCCTTGAGGCGCGGTCTCAGCGCGAAAACCGATCGCGATAGTCCTGCGGCGTGACGCGGGCGATGCGCGCGAAACTGCGACGCATCGTCTCTTCGGAGCCGAAGCCGCAGCGCGCCGCGACGCGCTTGATCGGCTCGCGGGAATCGCAGAGCCGGCGCTGGGCCGCCTCGACCCGCAACCGCTCGATCGCCTTGGCCGGCGTGCAGCCGGTCGCCTGCTTGTAGCGGCGCTGGAAGTTGCGCTCGCTCATGCAGGCGCGCGCCGCGAGGCGCGGCGCCGAGAGGTCGGCGCTGAGATTCGCGCCGATCCATTCGTGCAAGCCGGCGAAGGACTCGTCGCCCTGCTGCAGCGACAGCGCCGCGCTGAATTGCGCCTGGCCGCCGGGACGCTTGAGAAAAACCACCAGCTGGCGCGCGACGGCGAGCGCCATCGCGCGCCCGAGGTCCTCCTCGACGAGCGCCAGCGCGAGGTCGATGCCCGCGGTGATGCCCGCCGAGGTCCAGACGTCGCCGTCGCGGATGAAGATCGGATCGCTTTCGACGATCACGTCGGGGTGCCGGCGCGCCAGCTCCGCGCAGCGCGTCCAATGCGTCGTCGCGCGCCGCCCGGCGAGCAGGCCGGCGGCGGCGAGCAGCAACGCGCCCGAGCAGACCGAGGCGAGGCGGCGCGCCCGCCCGGCGCGTTCGCGCAGCCAGCCGAGCAACGCTTCGTCCTTGCAGGCGGCGTTGACACCGAAGCCGCCGGCGACGATCAGCGTGTCGACCGCGCCGCCTGCCGGCGGCAGCGGCGCCGCCACGAGGCCGAGCCCGGCGGAGGTCGCAACGCCCGGCGCCTCTTGCGCGACGACGGCGAGCGCGTAAGGGGCGGGCGCGCGGCGCGGCGCCAGGTCATTGGCGGTGGCGAACACCTGCAGCGGGCCGGCGACGTCGAGCAATTGCGCGTTGGCGAAGGCGAGGATTTCGACGCGGCGCGGGTAGTTTGGCGTAAAACGTGGGCTGTCTGTCATTTCTGCCAAACGATAGCCGACTATCGTGGGCAAAGCCAATCCCTCCAACTGCGTTTGAAGGAAAAGACCATGCCCGTCGAAGTCGGCGTTCTCGTATTTCCCGATGTGCAGCAACTGGACCTGACCGGCCCTTACGAGGTGTTCGCCAGTTGGCCGCAGGCGCGCGTCCATCTCGTCTGGAAGGATCGCGAGGCGGTCGTCTCCTCGACCGGGCTGAAGCTGCGGGCCGACGTCGCGTTCGACGATTGCCCGCCGCTCGACGTCGTCTGCGTGCCCGGCGGCGTCGGCGTCAATCGGCTGCTCGCCGACGAGGCGACTTTGAGCTTCCTGCGGCGTCAGGCGGCGGCGGCGCGCTTCACCACCTCGGTGTGCACGGGGGCGCTGGCGCTCGGCGCCGCCGGTCTGCTGCGCGGCCGGCGCGCCACCACCCATTGGGCCTCGCACGATCTCCTCGCCGCGTTCGGCGCGATTCCGACGCCGGGCCGGGTCGTGCGCGACGGCAATCTGATGACCGGCGGCGGCGTGACGGCGGGGATCGACTTTGCGCTGACGCTGGTCGCCGAGCTCGCGGGCGCCGAGACGGCGCAGGCGATCCAGCTCGCCCTCGAATATGCGCCCGCCCCGCCGTTCGAGGCCGGCTCGCCCGATACGGCGCCCGCCGCCGTCGTCGCCGCGGCCAGAGCGCGCGGCGCGGCGCTCAGGGCCGAGCGCGAAAGACTTGTCGAAGCCGCGGCGCGGCGGCTGGTAAGCTGAGGTTTTCGCGGGCCTGGCATCGCCGCGGCGCGTACCGTAACTCCAGGGCATGCGCGCCCCAAAATCAGCTCATTGCGTGCGATCCTTCTCGACGGCGGCGCGCGCGCTCGTCGCGCTCGCCTGCCTTCTGATCGGCGCGAGCGGGGCGACGCGCGCGGCGAGCTTCGATTGCGCCCGGGCCGCGGACGCGTTCGAGCGGAAAATCTGCGCCGACCCCGGGCTTTCGGCGGCCGATTCCGATCTCGCCGCCTCTTTCGACGCGGCGCTGGCGCTCTCCCTCGATCCCGCCGATTTGCGATCGCAGCAAAGGGACTGGCGAACGCAGACGGGCGGCACGGCGCGGACGAACGAGGACCTCGCCGCCGCCTACGCCGAACGCCGGAATGCGCTCGACGAAACGCTGGCGCGGTTGCGCGGGATGGAGTCCGGCCGCACCATAGAAGCGGCCAGGGCGGCGCTTGATTGCCTGCCGGTCCTGGTCGACGGGAGCGACCACACTTGCGCGGCGATCGGCTACGCCGACATCGGCGCGGTCGAGGGCCGCGCCTTCTCCTACGCCGCTTATCAATATGCGCCGACCGAAATCGGTTACCGCGGCTACCAACGGATCGTCGTCTTCGAGCGCCTCGCGTCCGGCCTGTTGCGCGTCGTCCTCGCGCCGGACGCCAACCCCTCGCTTGCTCCCGACAAGCCGCGGCTCGTGCACGCCGGCGCGCGCCTTCTGCTGCGGATCCCGAGACGCGAGTCCGGGACGGCCCATGGCAATGTCGAGCGTCTGTTTGTCTGGCGCGACGGCCGCTGGCGCGACGTCGACGTCGCGAGCTGGCTCGACGACGAACTCGCGCCCCGCCTGCCTGCGGGCCTCTCCGTCGTGCAAGGCGTCTATCCCGACTATGTCGCGTTGCGGGCGGCGGCGCCGCTGATGCGCGATCAGGACGACATCGAATGTCCGGGCGGCGGCAGGATCGACATCGCCCTGGCGTGGCGGGGCGACGCCCTCGCGCTCAAGAACTTCCGCTTTGTGAAGGCGGGCGAATGCGGCAAGCCGCTCGGCGCGCGATGACCGGCGAGCGCGCCGGGGAACGGCGGTCTTCCCCGCGGGCGCGCTGGCGCCGGGGCTCGCCCCTATGGTAAGGCGATCCGAACGGCCCGCTGCGCGCCCTCACGCCGAGTTCATGTTCAAAGCCAACGCCGTCGATCCCTCGCCCTACGGGCGTTACGCCCCGACCGGTCTTTGCGCGATGATCCTGCGCGTGACCCGCGCCTGCTCGCGCGGCTGGTTCGGCAAGAGGACGGCGTTCTTCCTGCGCTCGCTCGGCGTCAAGGTCTTGCACGGGCTGCCCGTCGACATCGAGTTGGTCGGGGCGAAGATGCGCCTCTACCCGGACAACAACGTCGCCGAAAAGCGCCTGCTGTTCACGCCGCAATATTTCGATCCGAAGGAGCGCGCCTTGCTCGCCGAGCGGTTGCGCGGCGATTTCGTCTTTCTCGACATCGGCGCGAGCGTCGGCGGCTACGCCTTGTTCGTCGCCGCGCACGCCGGCGCGCGCGCGCGCATCCTGGCGGTCGAGCCGCTGCCGGAAGTGTTCGAGCGCCTCGTCTACAACATCGGCCAGAACGTCTTCGCCAACGTCAAGGCGATGTCCTGCGCGGTCGCCGACCGCGACGGCGAGATCACCTTGTTCATCAACGCCCGCAACCGCGGCGAGGCTTCGGTCCGGGTGGTCAGCGCCGACGCGCGCGGCGCGCGATTGCGCGTGCCGGCCAAGTGCCTGCTGTCGATCCTCCACGAGGAAGGCTATGAACGGGTGGATGCGATCAAGCTCGACATCGAAGGAGCCGAGGACCTCGTGCTCGACCCGTTCTTCCGCGACGCGCCGGCCTCGCTGTGGCCGCGGCTGATCGTGATGGAGTTCGCGCTGCTGCGCGGCGGCGCGCAACTGGAGCAGCGCCTGCGCGCGCTGGGCTATCGCGAGATTCTGCGCACCACCGAAAACGTGGCCTATGAAAGGGCTGAAGGGAGCGACGCGCGATGAGCGAACCGGGCCGAACGATCACCGCCGCCGTGCTCGTCATCGGCGATGAAATCCTGTCCGGCCGCACCAAGGACCGCAACGTCGGCTATATCGCGGAATATCTGACCAACATCGGCGTCGAACTGCGCGAGGCGCGCGTCGTGCCCGACGTCGAGGCGGAGATCGTCGCGGCGCTGAACGCGTTGCGCGCCCGCTACGCTTACGTCTTCACCACCGGCGGCATCGGGCCGACCCATGACGACATCACCGCCGACGCGGTCGCCAAGGCGTTCGGCGTCGCCATCGACGAGGACCCGCGCGCCCTGGCGATGATGATGGAGCGCTACAAGCCCGCCGATCTCACCGCGGCGCGCCGGCGCATGGCGCGCATTCCCGCCGGCGCCGACCTCATCGAGAACCCGATCTCCAAGGCGCCGGGGTTCAGGCTCGGCAACGTCATCGTGATGGCCGGCGTGCCGACCGTCATGCAGGCGATGCTCGACTTCGCCGCGCGGGGCCTGGAGACCGGCGAGAAGATCGTCGCCGAGACCGTCGAGGCGGGCGGCATTCCCGAAGGGCGCTACGGGACGGCGCTCGGCGAGATCGCCGCGGCGCATCCGGCGGTGACGATCGGCTCCTATCCCGCCTTCCTCGACGGGCGTTTTCGCAACCAGATCGTCGTGCGCGGCAAGGACGCCGAAAAAATCGCCGCGGCGCGCGAGGCGGTGGCGGCGATGGTGCGGCGCCTCGCCGCCGACGACAGGGCGTCATAATCCCTGTTGACGAAATCGGCCGCTCGCTCGCGGCGTGCGCCGCCGCTTGCTATCAAGACGCGTCCGCCGAGCGATCAACGGAGCCGCCATGACCGAGCCGCAGCAAAAGGCCTTTCCGGTATCCTGGGACCAGTTTCACCGCGACGCGCGGGCGCTCGCCTGGCGCCTCAGCGGCGCCGGGCCGTTCGAGGCGATCGTCACGGTGACGCGCGGCGGGCTGGTGCCGGCGGCGATCGTCGCGCGCGAACTGGGGATTCGCATCATCGAGACCGTGTGCGTCGCCTCCTATCACGACTACAAGACGCAGGGCGGCCTCCAGGTGCTCAAGGGCATTTCGCCGGAAGTGGTGAAAATGGGCGACGGCGCGGGCGTGCTGGTCATCGACGATCTCGTCGACACCGGCGCCACCGCGCGCATCGTGCGCGAAATGCTCCCCAAAGCGCATTTCGCCACCGTCTACGCCAAGCCGCTCGGCCGCCCGATGGTCGAGACGTTCATCACCGAAGTCTCGCAGGACACCTGGATCTACTTCCCCTGGGACATGGGCCTCGCCTTCCAGCCGCCGATCGCGCGCTCGTCGGAGGGGTAGGCGCGCGCCGGCGCTGGGAAAACTCTTGGAAGGCCATGCGCGAGCCTAGCCCGCATCGGGGCGCGGGGCGCCCGATGCGGGCTTCATCGTTGCGATTGGGCCGCGCCGCGTTCCCTGCTAGAACCTCAGGAGCGAGCGCTGCACCACCAATCTGTTGCGATTGGGCCGCGCCGCGTTCCCTGCTAGAACCGCGGCTGCGCGCGTTCCTCGAACCGACGCGTTGCGATTGGGCCGCGCCGCGTTCCCTGCTAGAACGCGTTCGAGCTCCGGGGTTGCGATTGGGCCGCGCCGCGTTCCCTGCTAGAACCGCCCCCTGAAAACGCCTTGTTTTCAGGGGGCTTTTTGGTCCCGGCGCTCGCAAAAATGCGGCGCGAAGGAAGCTTTTTACGCCTCGGATGACGAAGTTTGCAGATCAAAAGAGCATCAATTGGTCCGGACTCGACGGGCGCGGCTTCGACGAGCGGCCGCGAAAGCTCTGGATGTTCTGATATTGCTTGTCGGTGAACCAGATGACTTCGACCTTGCCGGGATTAGGCACGGCGGCCCCGATTCGCCTGGTCAGGGTTTCCGCGTGCTCCTTGCCCGCGGTGAACCGGATGTAGCAGGAAAACTGCATCATCGTGAATCCCTGGTCGAGCAGAAAGGCGCGAAACTTCGTCGCCCGCTTGCGTTCGGCCTTGGTCAGCACCGGCAGATCGAACAGCGCCATCACCCACAAGATGCGATACCCCGACAGAATTGAATTGGCGCCCATCACTCGCCGCCGTCGTGGGGCTCCGGCAGGTCGGCGGCAAGGACCGGAATCGGCGAATGAGGCAACGCCAGCGTTTTGCGCTCGCCGAGGAAGACCTGCGCCAGAGACACAGCGACACGCGAAAGGACGGTCGAGAGCGGCGTGATCCCCTCCTCGGTCGCGAAGTCCGCATGGAGCACCCGCGCGAGACGACGCTTGGCCGACGTGTCGAGCGCCTCAACGCCGTCCTCCAGAAGCGCCTTGACCGCCAGGTCGACCGTCGGCCTGAAAGGCTCCATGACGTCGTCGACCAGCCGCAACGCGTCGCCTTTGCTGCGATGGTGCAGCGACAGCGAAGGATGCAGCCCGGCGCCGATGACGGCGCGGGCCGTCGCCGCGCGCAACACGGTGTAGCCGTAGTTGAGCATGGCGTTGGCGCCGCCGCCCTCGCGATAGCGATGAAAACCTTTGCCGAACAGCGCCGGGAAATAGCGCTGCGCCGCTTGCGCTTCGAGGTTATCCGGGTCGCCCGACCGCACTCTCTCGGCCAACGCTGAAATCCGGTTATACGTTGCACGCATGGAGCGGGTCTTCAGACGGTGCTTTAGTCGAGTCTTTCTACTCTGATGGGAGCGGGGTCATCAGTTATCATCTAGGCCCGGAAAGGGCTTCCGAAACGAGTTCTTCGAATCGATGGCGATGGAAGTTTGCGTTAACAGATCACGTCGCTATAAGATGTTGTTGAACGTGCGCGTGGCGGGCTCGGCGCAGCTTGTTCGTAATCAAGTAAAGCCGCGTGGGGCGGGCCCTGGCCGATGACATGAATGCCGCATTATCGGATGCGAGCAGCTGAGCGTGAGCGAGGTGTGCGACCCGAAGGGCTGCTTCGGATAATGCGCCAATTATGTAAGAGGCAATCCGCACGCGCCGGCCCCCTCCCCTATGCCGGCCTTCCACCTGCCGGGAGGCTATCAAGTGATTCGGCGGCGCGCGGCTGCGCAGGAGCGTGAGCGACGAAGCGGACGGGTGCGTTCCATGGTTTATTGCATCCGCCCGCTGGGCAGCAGGAGAGAAGACACCATCCCTAAGCCTGGCGGCTTAGGAGACGACCACCGGCGACGGCGCGCCGTGTTCGGTGGCCGTTCGGCGTCTGTTCGGTGGTTGTCCAGTCTTCATCAAGCTTCTGTCCAGTGTTGTTCAATGGATGGGAGCGGAGGACGAACCGCGCGGCGCGAGCCGGAGAAAGTTTCAGCGGTAGGCTTCTTTACGATCGAGCACGCGGGAGATTTCCAGATAGTCTCCCTTGTCGCGGAAGAAGACGCGGTGATCCTGAGCGCGGAGCCGGAGGAGAGGCGGCTCGATGCCCTGCAGCAGTCTTGTGTTGCCCTCGCCGCTCTCGGCGTAGCGCGCCAGCGTTTTGAGAATCTGCAGCGCGATGGGCTGTTCGATGGCGCGCACGTCGACTCTCGCCTGATCGGTCCAGACGATGCGCTTAGCCATTCCGCCGGTGTGTTTCTTCCTGAGGCTCCTGGCCCATCCGTTCCCAGTCGGCCATGGTCAGCCCGAAATCGGCGAGCACTTCCTCGTGCGGGATGGGTTGGTTGTGTTTGAGCCACTCATCGGCTTCAGCGACGGACCGGCGCTCGGCATCGCTGAGGGTGTCGCGGTCCTCTTCGGGCGGGACCATAGTTTCGAGCAGATGAACCACGGCGGCGAGCTGATCCGGTCCGAGCTGATCGAGGAGATCGTGAGCGTGATTGTCAGCGGCCATGGCTTTCTCCCACCGAACCGTTCCTCCGCGCAGCGCCGAGAGTGACTAAAGAGTTAATCAGGCGGATGACGGCGCGCTGGTCCTTCTCCGGGAGCGCAGTCACCCTCTGAAATCTCTTCCATAGCCGCCTGGTATCGGCGTCCTCGTTGACGCGCTCGACGCGAGGCGGTCTGACTCCCAGCAGTTCATCGGCGGAAACTTTCAGGGCTTTGGCCAACGCGATCACCGCGGACGGGGCGGAAACCCGTCGTCATTCTCGTAATAAGAGATCGAGCGCTGGGTGGTTCCGGCTGTCTGGGCCAGTTCAATCTGGGTCAGGCCGCGCGCCTTGCGGATCGCGGTGAGCCGCGGGCCGAAGCCCGGTTCTTCTTTTTTTCTCCGGGGCATCCCACCGGTGATTGTAAAGGCGGGATCGCCGGAGGCTTTTCAATACCGGCGACGGCTGCGTCTTTCATTCACTCATAGTGTATACTCTCATGGACAGTATTAGAGGGCCAATTAACATTCAAAAAGAGTGCCTTCCCCTCTTGACACGTTTTTTGGCTGATCTCAGAAAGCCCGTCTGAAAGGAGTCCGAATTGATGGCCCGTATTCCCGACACCTCATCCAGCGGCTCAAGCAGGAGGTCTCGTCGACGGCTCGTCCAGCGCGCGGTATCGAGCTGAAGCGGCACGGCAAGGAACTGAAGGGGTTGTGCCCGTTCCACGACGATCACACCGGCCTGTGCGTCGATCCCGACCAGAATGTGTGGAACTGCCTAGGAGCCTGCGGAGTCGGCGATCTTCATCGATTGGGTGATGAAGGCCCAGGGCATCAGCTTCCGCCATGCCGCCGAGTTGCTGCGCGCCGAGCATCCCGCGTTGCTTGCGACGCGCCGGTGGTGAAGGTCGGGACGGTGCGCAAGCTGCCGCCGCCTGTCCAGCCCGATGCCAGCGACGCCGAAATCCTCGACCAGGATCGGTCGGCTATTATCACGAGACTCTGAAGCAGAACGCCCGCCGCGCAGACGTACCTGGAGCAGCGCGGCCTGACGATCCGGAGATGATCGGCCACTTCCGGCTGGGCTTCGCCAATCGCACGCTGGGCCTGCACCTGCCGCCGAACAACCGCAAAACCGGCGCGCAGCTGCGCGCGCGTCTCGAGAAGCTCGGCATTCTCCGGGAGTCATCGGACATGAACATTTGAATGGCTCGCTGGTGTTTCCCGATTTTGAATCGCGCCGGCCAGCTGGTCCAGATTTACGGACGCAAGATCACGGCGAATCTGACCCGGGCACGCCGCTGCATCTGTATCTTCCCGGTCAGCATCGCGGCGTATGGAACGAAGAGGCGCTGGACTTCGCCAGAGATCATCCGTGCGAATCGATGATCTACGCGCTGACGTTCTGGTGCGCGGGCTATCGCAACGTGACGACGAGCTACGGCGTGAATGGCTTCACCGGCGATCATCGGGCCGCCTGCCGCAAATACGAGGTGAAGCGGGTGTGCATCGCTTACGACCGCGACGAAGCCGGAGACAAAGCGCGCTCACTCTCACGGACGAACTGATAGGGCTGGGCATCGAATGCTTTCGGGTTCTGTTTCCGACCGGAACTGGACGCCAACGAATACGCACGTCCGACCAGCCCGCGCCGAAGAATCTCGGGCTGCTGCTGAACACCGCTCAGTGGCTCGGCAAAGGCAAACCGCCGGAGCGCGTGAGCGTGGAACCCGTGACCGCGCCTGTTCGCGATTCCCGCGATGAACCACCAGCGGCTAAAGAAGAAAATCAGCCCGTGGTGTTCGCCGCTGAAGAAGAGCCACTGACAAGCCGGAGCTACTGGCTAAGGATGAAATCGATGAGCCAGTTTTTTCTTTAGCCGCCGAAGCAGATCCGCCCGAGCCGACTGCCGCCGAGCACGCCACGCATATCGCGGGAAGTGCCCATCGAGATCGGCGCCGACGAGATCGTGATCACGCTCGGGCGACCGGCGTTACCGGGTGCGGGGCCTGGCGAAGAATCTCAGCTACGATCTCATCAAAATCAATCTGCTCGTTTCGCGTGAAGACGGTCTCCATGTCGACACTCTCAACCTGTACGCGGCGCATCAGCGACATCGCGTTCATCAAACAAGCCGCGCTCGAGCTGGGCGTGAATGAAGAAGGTCAATCCGGCACGCTCGGACACGTGCTGCGGAAGCTGGAAGAGCTGCAAGACGAACAGATCACGAAAAGCGCTGGAGCCGAAACGCGAAGATCGCTATGAGCGGGAAGAACAGCAGCGGCGATGGAACTCCTGCAGGCGCCCGATCTGCTCAACCGCATTCTCAGAGACTTTGCGCTCTGCGGCGTGGTGGGCGAAGAGACCAACAAGCTGGCCGGATATATCGCTGCAGTGTCGCGGCATCTGGACGGGCCGCTTGCCGTGATCGTGCAGTCGAGCTCGGCCGCCGGCAAGAGCTCGCTCATGGACGCGATTCTCGCCTTCGTTCCTCCGGAGCACCGGATCGAGTACTCGGCCATGACGGGCCAGTCGCTCTTCTACATGGGCGAGCAGGACCTGAAACACAAGGTGCTGGCCATTGTCGAGGAGCAGGGCGCGAGCCGCGCGGCCTATGCGCTGAAGCTTCTGCAATCGGAAGGCGTGCTCACCATCGCATCGACAGGCAAGGACCCGGTGACGGGCAGCTGGTGACGCAGCAGTACCGGGTCGAAGGTCCGGTGATGATCTTCCTGACCACGACCGCAATCGAGATCGATGAGGAACTGCTGAACCGGTGTCTGGTGCTGACAGTGAACGAGGACCGCGAGCAGACGCGGGCCATCCATCGGGTGCAAAGCGAGCGCCAGACGCTAGAAGGTCTGCTGGCGCGTCGGAGCGGGAAACGATTTGGGCCTACATCAGAACGCGCAACGGATGCTCAGGCCGCTGGCGGTGGTCAACCCGCGGCGCGCGAGCTGACCTTTCCCGACGACATGACGCGCACGCGTCGCGATCACATGAAGTATCTGACGCTGATCCGGACGACGCTCTGCTGCACCAGTATCAGCGGCCCTCGGAACGGCCGTGGCCGGCGAGACCATCGAGTACATCGAAGTCACGCTCGACGACATCACGCATGCCAACAGGCTCGCGGAGGAAGTGCTGGGCCGTTCGCTCGACGAATTGCCGCCGCAGACCCGCCGCTGCTGCTACTGATCGACGACTGGTCAGGGAGGAGTGCGAGCGGCTGAAGATGGAGCGCGCGACTTCCGCTTCACACGGCGCGACGTGCGCGCCTGGTACGGCTGGGGCGATACGGAGCTGAAGATTCATCTGGATCGGCTGGAGGAAATGGAGTATCTGGCGGCGCATCGCGGCGGGCGGGGCCAGAGTTTCGTTTACGAGCTGGTCTTCGCGCCGGGCGAGGACCTGGAAGGCGCTGTTCCGGGCCTGATCGCCGTGGCAAAGATTCGCGTACGACGGAAAGAATCGCCCCGAGGATGAGAGGTCGCACCCGGAGGCGGAGAAGTCGGCCAGCGTCGCCCTCAGGTCGGGGGGATGGCGGGGGGTGTCGCGGGGTGGGCCGGAACCAATAACGACGGGCCTTCCAGACGCTTTCCCGGCAGTTTCAGCCAAAACTCACATCAACGGGGCAGCGAAAAATCACGGCCCCACTGTAGTTACAGCGCAGCCGTAATGGTGGACAGATGCCCCGCCGCCGAATGCCGAAACCGAAGCCGGTCGCCGCGCCCACGGACCGCATGCACGCACTGGTCGAGCGTTACATCGCGTGGATGGGGGTGCAGAACTTCTCCCCGGATACTCTCAACAGCAACCGCGTTTGCATCGGCTACTTCCTCGACTGGTGCAAGGAGCGCAGTATCGAAGACGTAACCGAGATCACGCGGCCCGTGCTCGAACGCTATCAGCGCGCGCTCTACTATTACCGGAAGAAGGACGGCGCGCCGCTGACGTTCCGCACGCAGGGAACGCGGCTGCGCTTTCTCAAGGGCTGGTTCCGCTGGCTCGCACGGCAGAACTATCTGCTTCACAATCCGGCCTCGGAACTGTTGTTGCCGCGCCTCGAAAACCGCCTTCCCAAATACATCCTGAGCGCGGAGGAGGCCGAGCAGGTGATCGCACAGGCAGACATCGCGACGCCGGAAGGAATGCGCGACCGCGCCATCCTCGAAACCTTTTACTCGACCGGGATGCGGCGGCTGGAAATCGTGAGCCTGAAACTTTACGACATCGATGCCGATCGCGGCACAGTGATGATCCGGCAGGGCAAGGGAAAGAAGGATCGTCATATCCCGATCGGTGAACGCGCGCTGGCCTGGCTCGACAAATATATCCGCGAGGCGCGGCCCGAACTGCTGGTAACGTCCGACGATGGCACGGTGTTTCTGAGCAGCCGGGGTGAAACGATGGACCGCGTTTACCTGACGGGCCTCGTGCGCAGCTATGTTCGAAAGGCGAAGATCGGCAAGAAGGGCGGCTGCCATCTGTTCCGCCACACAGTGGCGACGCTGATGCTGGAGAACGGCGCCGACATCCGGGTGATTCAGGAAATGCTCGGGCACGCGAAGATCACGACCACGGAGCTGTACACGCGCGTCTCGATCAATCTGCTGAAACAGGTTTACTCGGCCACGCATCCGGCGGCGCATCTCGGGCCACGCAACGGGCCAGCCACGGCGCGCGATGCCGCAGCCGAAGCGGAACTGTTCGACGCTCGCAGAGGAGG
>CAVSYB010000018.1:0-80959 GCA_963732155.1 uncultured Alphaproteobacteria bacterium | reverse complement strand
TGATGGACTGGACGGACCGGCATTGCCGGTTCTTCCATCGCCTGCTGACGCGCCGCGCGCGCCTTTACACCGAGATGGTGACGGCGGACGCGGTGGTGTTCGGGCCGCGCGACCGGCTGCTCGGCTTTGACCCGTTCGAGCATCCGCTCGCCCTGCAGCTCGGCGGGGCCGATCCGGCGCGCCTCGCGCAGGCGTCGCGCATCGGCGCCGAATTCGGCTATGACGAAATCAACCTGAACTGCGGCTGCCCGTCCGACCGCGTGCAGAGCGGGCGCTTCGGCGCCTGCCTGATGCGCGAGCCGGCGCTGGTCGGCGAATGCGTCGCGGCGATGGCGAGCGCGGCGGCGATCCCGGTGACCGTCAAATGCCGCATCGGCGTCGACGCGCAGGAGCCGCGCGAGGCGCTGTTCGCGCTCGCCAGCAGCGTCGAGGCGGCGGGCGCCGCGGCGATCATCGTCCACGCCCGCAAAGCCTGGCTGGAGGGCCTCAGCCCGAAGGACAACCGCGACATTCCCCCGCTCGACTATCCCCTCGTCTATGAACTGAAGAGCGCCCATCCCGATCTGCCGGTGGCGATCAACGGCGGCGTCGCCGATCTCGGCGCGGCGCGCGAGCATCTGCGCCATATCGACGGCGTGATGGTCGGCCGCGCCGCCTATCAATCGCCCGAACGCCTGCTCGACGTCGATCCGCTGCTGTTTGGCGCGGCGCCGCCGGTCGCCGACGCCTTCGAAGCGATTGAGGCCTATCTTCCCTATGTCGAGCGCGCGCTGGCGAGGGGCGCCCGCCTCAACGACCTGACGCGCCATTTGCTGGGGCTGTTCGCCGGGCGGCCGGGCGCGCGCGCCTTCCGCCAGACGCTCGCCCTGCAGGCGCCGGCGCGCGGGGCGGGCGTCGAGGTCCTGCGCGACGCCGTCCGCCGGGTGTCGCGCGAATTGGAGGCGATGGCGGTTTGAGCGGCGCCATGGCGCGCGTTCACCGCGCCTTGAGCACCAGCCGTCCGCGTTCGACCGAATAGCTTTGCAGACGCTCGAGGAAGCTCATGCCGAGCAGGTTCTCGCTCAACGCGCCGGGCTTGGCGATCAACGCGCGGACATTGTGGACGACGATCGGCCCGACGGCGAGCTGGTCGAGCTGCGTCTCGGCGGCCATCGCCGCGCCGTTGGCGGTGGTGACCTGCACGTCATAGTCGAGCGAGGCGACATCGAGGCCCATCCGGCGGGCGTCCTGGGCGCGGATCACCACCGTCGAGGCGCCGGTGTCGAACAGGAACGAAGCCGGCGCGTTGTTGACCTTCGCCGAGACGACGAATTCGCCGTTGAGGCGCCGGCCGATGATCACCTCGCCGCCCTGGCCGACCACCGGTTCGGTCGGGTTCAGCTCCGCCAGGACGCGGTCGGCGAGATCGGTGAATTCATAGCGATAGGCGTAGACGCCGGTCAGCGCGACCATCAGCGCCGCCCACATCGCCGCCCCCCCGACGGCGCGCGCCAGATCGGCGCGTCGGAAGCGCCAGGGGCCGGCGAGCAGCATCCACAACACGAGCGCGCCGGCCAGCGAGGCTTGCGCGAACTGGGCGTGGTCGAGACCGAAGATCGCCCCTTCCGGCGGCGTCAGGTAGAGGCCGAGCGCGGCCAGGACGAGCAGCACGATGGGCAGAATGTGGCGCACTTCAGCTTCCCTTCTGCGCCGCTAATGGCCGCCCGCGGGCTTTGCGCGAGCGCGCCGCGACGAGCCGCGCCTGCAGCCCCGCCATGATCGCCAGCCGGCTGGGCTCGTCGAGACTGCCCCACGCGGCGATTTCCCTTACGGTCCGCCCGCAACCGACGCACAGCGCCGAGCGCGGATCGATCACGCAGATCTGCACGCAGGGGGTGGATGGCGGGCTGGCCCGATCGACGTTCATGTGGCGATATTTAGGCGCCGCCGCGTCCGATGAGAAGGCCGCACAGGCAAGCGATTTCGGCCATTTGCTGCGCCGCGCCCGCCACATCGCCGGTCTGCCCGCCGATCTGGCGGCGCGCCAGCCCGGCGACCGCCAGCGCCGCCGCCAGCGCCAGGGCGAGCGCCAGCGCCGCCCGCCCGAGGCCGACGACGCCAAGGCCGAGCAAGAGGGCGATGACCAGGGCGCTCCCGCCGGCGGCCAGCGCGCGGGCGCCATCGAGGCGTCCGGCGCCCGCGCCGAGGCCGTCGGCGCGGGCGGGGGACAGCAGCGCCAGCGGCGCCAGCGACGCGGCGCGCGACGCCGCCCCGGCGAGGATCAGCCCGGCCGCCGCCACGCCGAGGCTCCGATCGAGCAGCGCGCTCACCGCGGCGACGCGCAGAATGAGCGAAAGCGCCAGCGCCGTCGCGCCATAGGCGCCGACGCGGCTGTCGCGCATGATCTCGAGCTTGCGCTCGCGCGTTGCGCCCCCGCCGAAGCCGTCGGCGAGATCGGCAAGGCCGTCCTCGTGCAGCGCGCCGGTGAGAATGACGAGGACGCCGATCGCCAGCCCCGCGCAAACCAGCGGCGGCAGGCCGAGGCCGTCCGCCAGGCCGAGCGCCAGCGCGCCGATCGCCGAGAGGACCGCGCCGGCGACCGGGACCATCCAGGCGAGGCGCGGCAGGTCCGCCATGCCGCCGGCGCCTTGCTCGAACGGCAGTTCCGGCAGCGGCAGGCGCGAAAAGAACCGCAGGCAGGCGAGCAGGTCGCGCGCCGCGCCGAACGCGGCCGCGCGGAACCGGCCGGAGAGGGGCGGCGGGCCGCTCATCGATTCACAACGCGACTTCGAGCTCGCCGTTGATCGCACTGTCGACGTCGCGCGCTCACGCGAACAGGCTCGTCAGGTGATCGTTGAGAAAGCGCCCCTGCGGGTCGAGGCGGCGGCGGACCGCCCGGAATTCCTCGAAGCGCGGATAGAGCGCGGGCATGTCCTGAGGCTGGTTGAAATGCAGCTTGCCCCAATGCGGCCGCGCCTCGTACTGGCGCAGGATCGCGTCGACATCGAGCAGATAGCTCCAGTAGTCGACGCCCGGGCCGCCGGACACCGAAACCGTCACGCTGGCGCGCTGGTAGTAGGGGCTCAGCATGCCCGAATCGCCGGCGACGAAGCGGTATTCGACGGGATAGATGCAGTTGGCGTGCCTGGTCAGCATCAGCTCGCGCACCTGTCGCAGCGCGTCCTTGCCGCATTCGAGGGGAATGGCGTATTCGAGTTCGTGGAAATTGGGGATGTATTCGATCGGGTAGATTTCCGAACTATAGGCGACGCGCTCGAAGGTCGCCTCGTCCGTCCGCGGCGGCTCGTCGGTGACGTCCATCACCTTCATCTCGCAAACGTCATGCTCGCGCCTGGTCGGCGAGACCCTCGAAACGTCCGGCAGACAGTAGAGATGGCGCGATTCCGGGAGCGGACACCAGAAAAAGCCGAAATGGCGATGGTTCGCCGCCAGTTCGTCGTGCTTCTCCATGCAGGCTTCGAAATCGTCGCGCCACAGCCGCTCCTTGAGATTGTAGGAATCGACGGCCTGCAGCGTGATCGAGGAAATCACCCCGAGCATGCCGATCGCCACCTGCGCGGCGGCCATCATGTTGGCGTCCGCGTCGATGTCGACGTCGAGAATGGCGCCGTCCGCCTGCACCAGGCGCATGCCGACCGCCTGCGAGGAAAGGCAACCGAGCGTGATTCCGGTGCCGTGCGTGCCGGTCGACAAGGCGCCGGCGATCGCCTGGGTGTCGATGTCGCCCTGATTGGCGAGCGACAGTCCGATCGCTTTCAGCGCGCGGCCGATGTCGCCGATTTTCGTTCCCGCGCGCACCGTGACCCGTTTGCGTTCGAGATCGGCGCCGACGAGCCCGTGCATGTTCTTCAGGCTGAGCAGCAGGCCGCTCGTCGCCACCACCGGGGTGAACGAGTGGCCGGAGCCCGCCACGCGCACGCCGAGATTCTGCCGGGCGGCTTCGCGCACCAGCGCCGCCAGTTCGTCCTCCGAGGCGGGCTCGCCCTTGCAGCGCGCCACGAACGACTGGTTGCCGACCCAGTTGCGCCAATGGCCGCCCGGGGCGAGGCGGGCAGGAGGTGATTGCGAAGGCTCGTTCATGGTCGCCGCTCCCGGCGGGTTGACGGGTCGTCGTGTTTCAATCGTTGCGCCACGGCGTCTCGGGGACCGGGGTCAGCGGCCCCTTGCCGTCGCGCCAGGAGTTGAGATTGGCGATCATCAGGTCGCCCATCGCCTGGCGGGTGTGGCGCGACGCCGAGCCGACATGCGGCAGCAGCACGACATTGTCGAGCGCCAGTAGCGCCGGGGGAACGTTCGGCTCGTTGTCGAACACGTCGAGGCCCGCGCCGAGGATCCGGCCTTCCTCGAGGGCGCCGATCAGCGCCGCCTGGTCGACCAGCGAGCCGCGCGCGACATTGATGATGACCCCGTCCGGCCCCAAAGCGTCGATGATCGCGCGATCGACGATATGCCGCGTTTGCGCGCCCCCGGGAGCGGCGATCATCAGGATGTCGCAGGCGCGCGCCATGCCCTCCAGCGTCGGGTGGTAGAGATAGGGCGCGCCCGGTTGCGGCGCGCGGCCGTGATAGACGATGTCGAGGCCGAAGGCGGCGGCGCGGCGCGCGATCGCCTTGCCGATCCGGCCGAGGCCGAGGATGCCCATCGTGCGGCCGCGCATCGAGGCGGTCAGCGGATAGGCGCCCTCGCGCCAGCGCCCTTCGCGCAGATAGCGCTCGGCCTGCGGCAATTTGCGGATCGTCGCGATCGTCAGCGCCATCGCGATATCGGCGACTTCGTCGTCGAGCACGCCCGGCGTGTGGGTGACGATGATCCCATGCCGGCCCGCCCAGGCGGCGTCGACGTGATCGTAGCCGACGCCGAAGCTCGCGACGATTTGCAGATTGGGCAGTCGGCTCATCAGCGCCGCGTCGATGGCGACGTGATGGGAAGTGGCGGCGATCGCCTTGATCCGGGGCGCCAGACGCTTGATCGCCGCCTGAGGGTCGCTCTCCAGCCACAACCGGTGCAGGTTCATGCGCTTTTCAACTTCGCCGCCGATTCGCGCCATGCCTTCGAGCGGGATGAGAACGTCGAATTCCGCCACTTGAAACTTCCTCCAGCCTTGGTTGCGCCAGCCCGGCCCGCGATGCTGCGCAGGATTCGACGGCGATGCAAGAACGATGCAAATCGGCAAAGCCCGATCGAACGGCGCCGCGCCTGGCGCCTTTCGTTCGCCGGCCGGACGTGGCACATGCCTTTCATGCAAAGCGCGGTCGGTCTTGCGACGCTTCGCCGCCCCCTCGTGCGGCGGGTGATGCTTCACGACTTCCGCTCCTATGAGGCGCTCGATCTGGCGGCGGAAGGGGCGATCGTCGCGCTGGTCGGGGAGAACGGCGCGGGCAAGACCAATCTCCTCGAAGCGCTGTCGCTTTTTGCGCCAGGACGCGGGTTGCGCCGGGCTCCGCTTGGCGAGTGCGCGCGCATCGGCGGCGCCGGCGGCTTTGCGGCCTCGATCCTCGTCGAGGATCAGGCCGCCGCCCGTCAGCTTGGAACCGGGCTGGAGCGGCAGCCGGGCGTCGAGGCGCCCGTTAGGGTCAGCCGCATCGACCGCGCGCCCGTCGCCTCGGCGCGCGCCTTCGCCGACCATTTGCGCATTGTCTGGCTCACGCCGTCGATGGATGGCTTGTTCCTCGAATCGGCGGGCGAGCGCCGGCGCTTTCTCGACCGGCTGGTGCTGGCGATCGATCCCGGCCATGGCGCCCGGGCCGGCCAGCTCGAGCGCGCCCTGCGCGGCCGCAATCGCCTGCTGGAGGAGGGCGCGCGCGATGCCCATTGGCTGGACGCGATCGAGCGCGAGGCGGCCGAACTCGCCGTCGCCGTCGCGGCGGCGCGCAACGAATGCGTGACCCGGCTCAAGGCGATGATCGCGCTGGAGCGCGACGACGCCTCGCCCTTTCCGTGGGCCGATCTGGCGCTGGAGGGCGAGGTCGAGCGCCTCGCGGCGCAAATGCCGGCGCTCGCCGCGGAGGAGCGCTACCGCGCGCTGCTGCGCGACAGCCGGGGCCGCGACGCCGCCGCCGGTCGCACGCTGATCGGCCCGCATGTCGCCGACCTCCTCGTCTGGCACGGCCCCAAGCGGGCGCCCGCCGCGCAGGCCTCGACCGGCGAGCAAAAGGCGCTGCTGGTCGGCCTGGTGCTCGCCCATGCGCGGCTGGTCGCCGAAATGAGCGGCATGGCGCCGCTGGCGCTGCTCGACGAAGTGGCCGCGCATTTCGATCCGCGTCGCCGCGCGGCGCTGTTCGAGGCGCTCGAGCGGATCGGCGGCCAGGTGTTCCTGACCGGCGCCGACCCGGCCGCCTTCGCCGATCTCGCCGGACGCGCGCAGTTTCTGGACGTCGCGCCCGGCCGAATCGCGCCGCGGGATTAGGGGTCCTTCGGCGACGCCGGGGCGCCCGCGCCGCGGGCTTGCCCGAGAGCCGAAACCGGAGCAAGTTGGCCTTGGCGACCGGCTCATCCGGTCAAGGGTTCCGGGGGGAAATCCATGCAGCGCCGCTTGTCTCTCGCACTCGTGACGGCCGGTCTCGCCATGCCGGTTGCGGCTTCGGCCGCCGATCCGCAGATCGAACGCGGAAAATACCTCGTGACCATCGGCGGCTGCGGGGATTGCCACACGCCGGGCAGCTTCCTCGGACATCCCGACATGGCGCGCTTGCTCGGCGGCTCCGACGTCGGTTTCGCCCTTCCCGGCGCCGGCGTGTTCGTCGGGCGCAATCTCACCCCCGACAAGGAAACCGGCCTCGGCGGCTGGACCAGCGAGCAGATCATCACGGCGTTCACGACGGGAAAGCGCCCCGACGGCCGCGTTCTCGCGCCGATCATGCCGTGGCCGGCGCTGGCGCAACTGACCCGCGCCGACGCCGAGGCGATCGCCGCCTATCTGAAGAGCATTCCGGCGGTCAAGAACGCGGTTCCCGGGCCCTTCGGCCCCAACGAGAAGCCCGGCGTGCTCGTCTTCACCATCGTCCCCGGCGACGTCTACGCCGCCATGCCGAAGCCGCCGCCGCCCTAAACGGGCTTCCTGTCGGAGACTTCTCGGAAGCCGTCCGACGAATGTCGGATCGATCCGGCGGCAACGCCAAATTGCCGCTGGCGTGCCGCTGAGGTCCGCGGCGACATGGCGGGGACGTCAGGCGCCACGCAGTCAGGGGAGGGGGATGATGGCGCTGAAGATTATTGGGGCTGGATTCGGGCGGACTGGCACATGGTCGACTTTCGCGGCGCTCAATCAGCTGGGCTTTCCCTGCTACCACATGACCGAAGTCGTTCTTAACAGGCAGAACAAATCGCATCTCGATTTTTGGCGCATGGTGGCGAACTCGCCCCCTGGCGCGCAGCACGACTGGAGCCAGGTCTTCGCCAGATACACAGCGACGGTCGACAATCCCGGCTGTTGCGTCTGGCGCGAACTGCTCGACGCCTATCCGGACGCCAAAGTTCTGCTGACCTTGCATCCGCGCGGCGCCGAGGCTTGGTATGAGAGCACGATCGACACGATCTATTTCACGGAGAATATGTGGCAGTTCAAGGTTCTGGAGCTGTTGACGCCGTTCGGGCGAAAATTCGGCGACATGAGCCACAAGCTGATCTGGCGAAGGTCGTTGCACGGAACAATGTCCGACAAGGCTAAAGCGATCGCGCGCTATAGCGCGCACATTGACGAGGTCAAGGCGGCGGTCCCGGCGGACAGACTGTTGATCTTCAGGGTTGATGAGGGTTGGGCGCCGCTATGCGCGTTTCTCGGCATAGCGCAGCCGAAGTCCGATTTCCCAAACCTGAACGACCGGGCGGCGATTAAGAAGACGATACGGGATGTCATCAGGGGCATGTATTTGACGCTGGCGGGTTATGGCGTCGTCGCCGCGCTTTTGCTTTACGGCGCCTATCGGCTGTTGGTGTAGAGCTCATCGATCTTGCAGGGATTCAACGGCCGCTCAGGATCCGCGAACCTTGATTTGGCGCTGAAGCAGGGCAGAGGCGGTCTCCCCTCGCGGGACTTCGATCAGGGTTGTTCAGGCGGCGTCAGGCGTGGCCCGCTTCGGAGGACAGCATCGCGGCGTTGACGCCGATCTTGGCCAGCGCGCGATCGTATTTGGACTCGTAATCGGCGTCGAAGACGAGGTTCGGATCGGCCGGGCAGTTCAGCCAGCCGTTGGCGAGGATTTCGCTTTCGAGCTGCCCGGACGACCAGCCGGCGTAGCCGAGCGCCAGAACCGCCTTCTTCGGCCCCTTGCCGACGGCGATGGCGCGCAAAATGTCGAGCGTCGCCGTCAGGCAGATGCCGTCGCCGATCGACACCGTCGAATTGTTGACGAAATAATCGCCCGAATGCAGCACGAAGCCGCGCCCGCGCTCCACCGGGCCGCCGCGCAGCACGCGCACCTCGCCGGCCTGCGGCGGCAGAACGATCGCCTCGTCCGGCTTGACGATTTCGAGCTGGACCAGCAATTCGGGAAAGTTCGTCGCTTCGGCCCGTTGATTGACGATGATCCCCATCGCCCAGTCTTCGCGATGCGCGCAGACATAAACGAGGGAGCGCGCGAACGGACCCTCGCGCAGCGCCGGCATGGCGATCAACATCTGCCCCTCGAGACTGGCGACGTTGAGGCCGGGCGGCCCCCCGGGAATGTTGGAAGCGCTTCTCATGACGCCATGCTACGCATCCCCTTCGGCCTGTCAAAGCGAGATTGTCCGGAGGCGAAATGCGGCGGCCGGGCCTCGCCCGCCGGCGTCGATCCGCCATCGCTTCACGCGAATGTTGTTGGCGCCGCCGGGCCGATCGCCTTACAGGGGAGCCATGCCGATCATGCTTCGTTTTCCCATGCTCGTTCTGGCGCTTTGCGGCGCCGGCCTGGCGCCTTCCGCCTTCGCCGCGGACGCCTATTCGTCGGACTGGGCCAACGGGCTCAAATCGTCGGCGCGGCTGATCGCCGGCGCGCCCGCCGACGGCGTGCTTCAGGCCGGCGTCGAGATCAAATTGGCGCCCGGCGCGATCACCTACTGGCGCAATCCGGGCGATGCGGGGCTGCCGCCGACCCTGTCGTTCGAGGGGTCGAGCAATCTGGCGCAGGCGCGAACCTCCTTTCCGGCCCCCCGGCGCCTGCCCGAAGGGAGCGGCGAGGCGTTTGGCTACGACGGCGGCCTGATTCTGCCGATCGACATCGAAGCGATCGAACCGGGCAAGCCGGTGGCGCTGGCGCTGAAGCTGAATTACGCGGTCTGCGAAAAGATTTGCGTGCCGGCGCAAGCGAGCCTGCGCCTCGTCGTGCCCGCCGACGCGGCGTCTTCGCCCTATACGGAGGCGATCGCCAAGGCCAAGGATCTGGTCCCGCGACGGGTGGAATGGAAGAGCCTGGCCGCCGATCTGACGGCCACCGGCGCGCGGAACTGGCGCCTGTGCCTTGCGCCGCAAGCGGGCCCGAAACACGATCTGTTCATCGAACCGCCCGACGCCTGGTGGTTCGACGTCAAGCCCGATGAAAGCGGGCCGGCCGGGAGCGACTGCTTCGCCTTGAACCTGATGCAGCAGCCGCCCGACGCCGCGCTGCCGGTCGCCGCGCGCCTCACCATCACCGGCGGGCGCGGACCGGTCGAGACCACCATCGCCCTGAAGGCGGGCGCCGGCCTCTGATCTTCGCCGCGCCGTCTTGCGCGCGTCGCGGTTCGCGATGATAACAGGCGGCAGCCTTCAACCCCTTTTCTCGCAGCCAGGGAAACTTCGATGACGATCAAGGTCGGCGACCATCTGCCCGAAACGACGCTCCGCCTCATCACCAGCGACGGGCCGCGGCCGGTGACGACGGGCGAGTTCTTCAAGGGCCGCAAAATCGTGCTGTTCGGCCTGCCCGGCGCATTCACGCCGACCTGCCACAAGAATCATCTGCCCGGCTTCATCGCCAACGAACAGGCGATCAAGGCCCGGGGCGTCGCCGAGATCGCGATGACCTCGGTGAACGATCCCCATGTCCTCAAAGCCTGGGCCGCCGCGTCCGGCTCGGACGGCAAGATCACGTTCCTGGCCGACGGCAACGCCGACTTCGCCAAGGCGGCGGGGCTCGACTTCGACGGCTCGGCGGGCGGCATGGGCGTCCGCTCGAAGCGCTATTCGATGTTGGTCGAGGACGGCGTCGTCAAGAGCCTCAATATCGAAGACGCGCCGGGCAAGGCCGAGATTTCGAGCGCCGAAAACCTGCTCAAGCAATTGTAGGGTCGGCGGCGACCGCGGCCGGTCTCGAAAATCGCTGAAGCGGGGCGAGCGCGGCGTCCGATCGCGCCCGCCCGACTTGTGACATCGCCCGCTCGACAGCGCGCGCCGGGCGCCGGCGCAGGATTATGCCGGGGTCTTCCCGTCAGGCCGCGGCAGGAACGGCGCCATGCCCTGGCGGGCGAGTTCGTCGGCGCGCTCGTTCATCGCATCGCCGGCGTGGCCCTTGACCCACTTCCAGGCGATCTGGTGGCGGCGCGCCGCTTCATCGAGCCGGCGCCACAGATCCTCGTTCTTGACCGGCTTTCTGTCGGCGGTGCGCCAGCCGTTGCGTTTCCAGTTGTCGATCCAGCCGGTGACGCCGCCGCGCAGATATTGCGAGTCGGTGTGCAGGTCGACGACGCAAGGCCGGCTCAGCGCCTCCAGCGCCGAAATCGCCGCCATGAGCTCCATGCGGTTGTTGGTGGTCAGCGCCTCGCCGCCGCACAGCGCTTTTTCGCGCCCGCCGTAGCGCAGCACGGCGCCCCAGCCGCCGGGGCCCGGATTGCCCGAACAGGCGCCGTCGGTCCAGATCGAAACGCGCTCGCTCACCGCAGCAGGCCGTAGTCGCGCGCGCTCTCGACCTTGCGATGAAAGCGCATTTTCCGGAGGTATTCGAGCGGGTCGTGCGGCACGACCTTGGCGTCCGGCGGGACGTTCAGCCAATCGACCAGCCGGGTCAGCATGAATCGCAGCGCCGCGCCGCGCGCCAGGGCGGGCAGCGCCTCGATCTCCGGACCGGTCAAGCGGCGCACGCGCTCATAACCGTTGATCAGCGCCATGCCCTTGGTGATGTTGAACGAGGCGTCGAGCTCGAAGCACCAGGCGTTGAGCGCGACGGCCAGATCGTAGGCCAGCGCGTCGTTGCAGGCGAAGTAGAAGTCGATCAGCCCGGAAAGCTCGTCGTCGAGGAAAAACACGTTGTCGGGAAAGAGATCGGCGTGGATCACCCCCTCGGGCAGACCGGTCGGCCAGATCGCCTGCAGCGCCGCCAGTTCGCCCGCCGTCTCGCCCGCAAGACCGGGCGCCACCTCGTCGGCGCGCGCTTCGGCGGCGTCGAACAGCGACGGCCAGCCGCCGATCGACAGCGCGTTGGGTCGTCGCGCCGCAAAATCGGCGCCGGCCTTGTGCATCAGCGCCAGCGCTTCGCCGACGCTCGCGCAATGGCGCGCGGTGGGGCGGCGAATCCACAGCCCGTCGAGAAACGTGACGATCGCCGCGGGCCGGCCGGCGAGCCGGCCGAGCGCCTCGCCGTTGCGGCCGCGCACCGGCTGCGGGCAGGTGACGCCGCGCCTGGCCAGATGCTCCATCAGGCCGATGAAAAACGGCAGGTCCTCCTCTCTGACGCGCTTTTCATACAGCGTCAGAATGTAGCGGCCGGTTTGCGTCTGCATCAGGAAGTTCGAATTCTCGACCCCTTCGGCGATGCCCTTGAACGAGGAGACGCGGCCGAGATTGTAGCCGGCGAGGAACGCGGCGAGCGCTTCATCGGTGACTTCCGTGTAGACGGCCATCTTCTGTCCGGTTGGAGGGGAGCGGGGACTGCGTCGCGCGCCAGCCGCCGGCCTAGGCTGGCGCCGCCTCCGGGCGCAGCGCGCGGGGCAGCGGAAAGAACACCGTCTCGTCGGCCGTCGCCAGGGTTTCGACGGCGATTTCGTAACGTTCGGCGAAAGCCTCGATCACCTGCTCGACGAGCACTTGCGGCGCCGAGGCGCCGGCGGTGATGGCGAGCGAACGGATCGCGCCGAAAACCTGCCAGTCGATTTCCGCGGCGCTTGGCAGGAGGCGGGAGATTTTGCACCCCGCGCGCGCCGCCACCTCGGCCAATCGCTGCGAATTGGAGGAATTGGCGGAGCCGACGACGATCACCGCCTCGACCAGCGGGGCGGCGCGCTTGATCGCCTCCTGACGGTTGGTGGTCGCGTAGCAGATGTCCTCCTGCGCCGGTGCGACGATCCCCGGGAACCGCCGGACGAGCGCCTCGACGACGGCGCGCGTGTCGTCGACCGAGAGCGTCGTCTGGGTGACGAAGGCGAGTGCGCTCCCGTCCTCGAACGTCAGCGCTTCGACGTCGTCGACCGAGCTGACCAGCACGATGGCGCCGGCGGGCAGCTGGCCCATCGTGCCGATCACTTCGGGATGGCCGGCGTGACCGACCAGAACGACCTTGCGGCCGCGCTTGAAATGAACCTGCGCCTCGCGATGCACCTTGGTCACCAAAGGGCAGGTCGCATCGATGGTGAACAGACCTCGCGCGCGCGCCTCTTCCGGCACGCTCTTGGCGACGCCGTGCGCCGAGAAAATCACCGGCGCCGCGCCCGCCGGCGCCTCGCTCAGCTCCTCGATGAACACCGCGCCTTTGGTCTTCAGCGATTCGACGACGTATTTGTTGTGCACGATCTCATGCCGCACGTAGACCGGCGGCCCGTAGATCTGCAGGGCGCGCTCGACCACGTCGATGGCGCGGACGACGCCGGCGCAAAATCCGCGCGGCGCGCACAGGACGATACGAAGCTTGGGCTTTTGCGACATGGACGGGTCCGCCGGCGACGACAGGGGTTTTCGGGAAGCCGGCCGGTTAAGTCAATAGGGCGCCCGCGGGGCTCGTCTTCGCATCGGCCGCGAGTCGGACGCCGGCGTCGGCGGTTGAAGCTGGCGCAAGGCTGCGATTGCGTCTAAGAGCGTCGGCCCTTGCGCCAAAGCCGGAAGCCATGCCTTGACCGCCGCCTCCATCGCCGCGTCCGCCAAGCCGCGGCCGGTCTTCACCGAGGGCTCGACCATGCGTCATGTCGCGGTGATGACCGCGACGGGCGCCGTCGGGCTGATGGCGATTTTCGTCGTCGACCTGCTGTCGCTGCTGTACGTTTCGCGGCTCGGCGACCAGTCGCTGAAGGCGGCCGTCGGCTATGCGAGTCAGGTTCTGTTTCTCGCGGTCGCCGTCAATATCGGCCTGACGATCGCCGTCGCCGCCACGGTCTCGCGCGCGCTCGGGGCCGGCGACCGGCCGGCGGCGAGGCGGCTGGCGGCCTCCGGACTGGCGATTTCCGGCCTCGTCGCGACGGCGATGGCCCTGGGGCTGGTGTTCTTTCGCGGGCAAATTCTCGAGCACGGCCTGCACGCGCAGGGCCGCGCCGGCGAGATCGCCTATCGCTTTCTCGCCATCACGCTGCCGGCCAATGTGCCGCTGGCTTTGGGGATGGGCCTTGCGGCGGTGCTGCGCGCGACGGGCGATGCGCGGCGCGCGATGTATGTGACGCTGGCCGGCGGCGCCGTCACGGCGCTCACCGACCCCTTGCTGATTTTCGGATTTGGCCTGGGCGTCTACGGCGCGGCCTGGGCGACGGTGATCTCGCGGCTGGTGTTCCTCGGGGTCGGCGCCTATGGCGCGATCGGCGTCCATGACCTCGTCGGGCGTCCCGGATGGCGCGCGCTGCGGCGAGACCTTCGGCCGATCCTGTCGATCGGGCTGCCGGCGGTCCTCACCAATCTGGCGACGCCGGCCGCCGCCATTTATATCACGCGCGTCATCTCGGATTTCGGCGAGGCCGGGGTCGCCGCGGTGGCGACGACCGACCGCCTCATCCCCGTCGCATTCGGCGCCATCTTCGCGCTCACGGCGTCGATCGGTCCGATCCTCGGCCAGAATCTCGGCGCGAAATTGATCTACCGCGTCCGCCGCGCGTTGACCGATTCCTTCCTGCTTTCGGTCGGCTATGTGCTGGTCGCCTGGGCCGTGCTGTTCGTCGCCAGCCCGGCGATCAACTGGGCGTTCGACGCGCATGGCGACAACGCGCGTCTCGTCACCTTTTTCTGCAGCTACGGCGTCTCGGCCTGGCTGTTCATGGCTTGCCTGTTCGTCGCCAACACTGCGTTCAACAATCTCGGCTTTCCGCTGCTGGCGACCCTTTTCAACTGGGGCCGCGCGACGTTGGGAACCATTCCTTTCGTGGCCGTCGGCGCCAATCTCGGCGGTCCCGAACACGGCGTCGAGGGCGCAATGCTGGGCGCGGCCGCCGGCGCCGCCGTATTCGGAGTCGGCGCGGTCTACGCCGCCTACCGGGTGACGGCGCGGCTCGCCATGCGTCTTGAAAAGCACTAGGTTGCCTCGACGCCGGTCGCCGGCGGCCGACAGGGGAGGCGCTCGATGACGCTCAACGACATCATTCAGGCCGCGCAGGGCGGACAGGGCGTCAACAACCTGGCGAACCAGTTCGGCCTCACGCCCGAGCAGACGCAGGCGGCGATTCAGGCGATGATCCCCGCGTTCTCGATGGGCCTGCAGAAGACCGCCGCGGACCCGACCGGCCTCGGCGGCATCGTCTCGCAGCTCACCAACGCCACGCATCAGGGCGCATTCAACGACCCGGGAATGGCGGGCGCGGCGGCGGCGCCGGGCGGGGGCGCGCTCGGCCAGATTTTCGGCTCGCCGCAAGCGACCGCCCAGCTCGGCCAGCAGATTTCGCAGATGTCCGGGGTGAGCCCGCAGATCGTTCTGCAGATGATGCCGGTCGTCGCCTCCATGCTGATGGGCGGTCTGTATCATGCGATGAACGGGCAGGGCCTGGGTGGAATTCTCAACCAGCTCGCCGCGGCCGCCAACAGTCCCGGCGGCCTCGGGTCTCTCGTCAACCAGCCGGCCGGCGCGCAGCCGGCCGGCGGCGGGCTCGCGGGCATGGTCAGCGGCCTGCTCGGCGGCCTGTTGGGCGGCGGCGGCGCCGCCGGCCCGACCCCCCAGGCGGCCGTCGTGCAGGCCGGGCTCAACACGCTCGGCAGCATGTTTCAGGCCGGCGTCCAGATCGCCGAGACGCATCAGCAGGGCATGCGCGACATTCTGAAATCGTTGAGCCCGCCGGGCGGCCAGTAGCGCCGCTCCACAAGCTCATTTGGCGCGGGCGGCCTCGCGCCCCTGCCGCGGCCGGCGGGGGCGCGTTGCGTTGTCGCGGCGGGCCAACTATCTAACCGCTGTCCCAGGCGGGGTCGCCGCCCATCCTCCCGGAATTGTTCATGGCCCGCGATATCATTGACGCCAGCTTCGTGGAGTCGCGCGACGCGCTCGTCGCCTGGCTGGAGGCCGGCTGCAAGCCGGCCTCGTCGTTTCGGGTCGGCACCGAAAACGAGAAGATTCCCTTCTATCGCGCGGATCTGACGCCGGTCCCCTACGGCGGCGCGCGCGGCATTCGCGCGCTGCTCGAGGGCATGCGCGACCGCCTCGGCTGGGAGGCGATCTTCGACGGCGAGGGTCTGATCGGCCTCTACGACGCCGTCTCCGGGGCCGCCATTTCGCTGGAGCCGGGCGGGCAGTTCGAATTATCGGGCGCGCCGCTCGAAACCATCCACCAGACGGCGGCGGAGCTCGACGCGCACCTGCGCATGGCGCGCGAAGTCGCCGAACCCCTGGGAATCGGCTTTCTGGCGCTCGGGATGAGCCCGAAATGGACGCTGGCGCAAACGCCCGTCATGCCCAAGCACCGCTACCAGATCATGGCGCGCTACATGCCGAAAGTGGGGACGCGCGGGCTCGACATGATGTTCCGCACCGCGACGGTGCAATCCAATCTCGACTTTTCGAGCGAAGCCGACATGGTCAAGAAGCTGCGCGTCGGCCTCGCCTTGCAACCGCTGGCGACGGCGCTGTTCGCCAATTCGCCGTTCACCGAGGGCAGGCTCAACGGCTTTCTTTCGGCGCGCTCGGAAATCTGGCGCGACACCGACAATGCGCGCGCCGGCATGCTGCCTTTCGCCTTCGAGCCGGGCATGGGCTTCGAGCGCTACGTCGATTACGCGCTCGACGTGCCGATGTATTTCGTCAAGCGCGGCGACCATTATCACGATGTCGCGGGCGCCAGCTTCCGCGACCTGCTGGCGGGCCGTCTGGAAGCGCTGCCGGGCGAGCGCGCGACAATGTCGGACTGGGTCAACCATCTCTCGACGATTTTTCCGGAGGTGCGCCTCAAGCGCTATCTCGAAGTGCGCGGCGCCGATGTCGGGCCGGCGGCGCGCATCGCGGCGCTGCCGGCCCTGATGGTCGGCCTCTATTACGATCCGGCGGCGCTCGACGCCGCCTTGGAACTGATCAGGAACTGGACCGCCGCGCAACGCCAGCAGTTGCGCGACGACGTCCCCCGCCTCGCTCTGGACGCCAGGATCGCCGGCCGCAGCCTCGTCGAGGTCGGCCGCGAGATATTGGCGATCGCGCGCGGCGGCCTCGCGCGGCGCGCGCGGCTCGACGCGAACGGGCGCGACGAGACGCTCTATCTGGCGCCGCTCGACGAATTCGTCGCCTCGCGCCGCGTCGCGGCGCAGCAATGGATCGCCCGCTTCGAGGGCGAATGGGGCGGCGTCGTCGATCCCGTTTTCGCCGAGGCCCGCTACTGATTGCCGGTCGCCAGGGGCGAACCCGCGGCGCTTTCGACGCTCAGATAGATGCGGCCCGGTCCGTTCGCCGTGTCGAAGCGGAAATCGCCGGCCATCCCCGCTTCCGCGCCAAAGCCGTTCGGCGCGCTCGGCGCGATGGCGAGGTCCGCGGAACCGCCGCGCGCCGCGCCCGTCGCAAAGCCCGCCCCGGCGCTGATATGGCCGCTGATCCTGACGCAGGCGTCCGATCCGGCGATCGGGAAGAAGCCCGCGCCGAGCGCCCCGCATCGCGTGTTGGCGCGGGTCCTGGCGAACTGCGACGACGAGGGAAGATCGCCGGCGCAAACCCCTTGCGAGAAAGCCAACGCCAACGCCGCGCCCACACCCCAACGATTCATGCCGCAACCCCGAACGTCGATACGAATCCTCACCTTCGCGCCACAGTTGGTTCGGCTTCGTGGCGGCTTCGCGGCGCTCGAGCGGTTTTCCCCGCTAATTTCGCCGGCGTGGCGCGGGCGCCACAGCCGCTCACCGCCAGTCGCCCAGTTGCGCCTGGATCAGCGCCAGCGCCGCCACGCCGGCGGTGTCGGCGCGCAGGACGCGCGGGCCGAGCGACAGGCGCAGCACATTGGGGGTTCGCAGGATCGCCGCGCGCTCCGCCTCCTCGAAGCCGCCCTCCGGCCCGATCAGCAGCGCGAGCCCGCCGGGCGCCGCGCGGCCGGCGAGCGCGGCGATCGGATTGGCCTGCGGCGCGTCCTCGTCGCAAAAGATCAGCAGCCGTTGCGCCGGCCAGTCGGCCAGAACCGCCCCGAGCGGTTGCTCGGCGACGATTTCCGGCAGCCAGATGACGCCGCATTGCTCGGCCGCCTCAAGCGCGTTGGCGCGCAGCCGGGCGAGATTGACGCGGCTCGCCTGGGTGCGGCGGGTGATCACCGGCTTGAGGCGCCGCGCGCCCATCTCCACCGCTTTTTGCGCGATATAGTCGAGGCGCGCGTGCTTGAGCGGCGCAAAGAGATAATCGAGGTCGGGCGCAAATTCCTGCGCTCGCTCGCGGGCGCCGACCGCCAGCGACGCGCCTTTGCGCGTCGCGGCGTTGAGGCGGCAGGCAAATTCGCCGTCGCGGCCGTTGAACACGAGAACGCGCGCGCCCGCGCGCAGCCGCAACACGTTGACGAGATAGTGGGCCTGTTCCGGCGCCAGGGCGACGACGGCGCCCTCGTTCAACGCCGCCTCGACGTGCAAGCGCGGGCTCGAAAAATCGGTGCGCGCCATCAAAGCCTCCGCCCGTCGCCGGGACCGGCGATCCTTGCGGCGGCGCCGCGGCCCTCGCGCCGCCGTTATTATTGGTGACAAATACTCCTGCGATAAGGCGAACGGCGCCGCAATAGCGATCGTGCGAGGGCTCGCCATGACGCGGGGAGCGAAGCGGGGCCGCGCGCCTGTCCATCAACGAAGGAGATCGACCGATGGCGATGATCGAGACCGACGACGGGACGGAGATCTACTACAAGGACTGGGGCAGCGGAACGCCGGTGGTGTTCTGCCATGGCTGGCCGCTGAACGCCGACATGTGGGAAAACCAGATGAACTTCCTCGCCGCCGCGGGGTTTCGCTGCGTCGCCCATGACCGGCGCGGTTTCGGCCGATCCGACCAGCCATGGGAAGGCTACGACTACGACACGTTCGCCGGCGATCTTTCCGACCTGATCGACGCGCTCGAACTGGAGGACGTCATCCTCGTCGGCTTTTCGATGGGCGGGGGCGAAGTGGCGCGCTACATCGGGCGCTACGGCACGGACAGCGTCGCCAAAGCGGTGTTGGTGAGCTCGGTTCCCCCGTTCCTGCTGAAGGGCGCCGACAACCCGCAAGGGGTGGACCGCGCCGTGTTCGACGGCATTCGCGCCGGCATCGGCGCCGACCGCGCGCAGTTCTTCGCCGATTTCGGCAAGGCGTTCACCGGCGCCAACCGGCCGGGGTCGAAAGTGTCGCAGGGCATGCTCGATTGGACGCATTTTCTCGCGCTGCAGGCTTCGCTGAAGGGCACGCTCGATTGCGTCAACGCCTTTTCCGAGACCGATTTTCGCGAGGACCTCAAGGCGTTCGACGTGCCGACCCTGGTCATCCACGGCGACGACGACCAGATCGTGCCGTTCGAGGTCAGCGGCAAGGCTTCGGCGGCGGCGATCGAAGGGGCGGCGCTGAAGGTCTACAAGGGCGCGCCGCACGGCCTCTATTTCACCCACAAGGACCAGCTCAACGCCGACCTGCTGGCGTTTTTCAACGAATAGCCGCGCGCCTGCGGTCCGCGCGGTCTTGCGCGGCGGCGAGGCGGCGGCCATTTCCGCCGGGCGCCGGGCGGGTCTCAGCCCGGCGCCGCAAGCGCCAGCTCCTCGAGATTCCTGCCCAGAAACGCGCAAAGGGCGGCCACAACCAGGTTGTGGTCGTCGCGCTGGGGAAGCCCGGAAACCGTGATCGAACCCACAAAGCCCGCTCCGGCGACGCGGATCGGGAAGCTGCCGCCATGGGCGGCGTAGTCCTGTTCGTCGACGCCGCGGTCGATTTGCAGCGTCGTTTCCCTGGCGCGAAGCTCCAGGCCGACCGCATAGCTCGCCCGGTAGAATTGGTGCACGACATTGCTCTTGCGGCGCACCCATTCCCAATTGTCGGGGGTGGCGCCGGCCAACGCGCAGCAGAACAACAAATGCCGGTGGCTGCGAATGTCGATCACGATCGGGGCGTCGATCGCTTCGCCCGCTTCCCTCAGGCGCGAGCCGAGCGCCCAGGCGATCGCCTCGTCGAACTTGTCGAAGACCAGCGCGCGCTCCTGCGCCGCGATGCGCTCGATGTCCCCGGCGATCCTCTCGAGGTCGGGCATTGGATCTCCTTGCCGGCGCCGCGCGGTCATCGCCGCGCGACATCCCTGGCGCGCCGGCGATCATTAAGCGTGGTATCATGCGTCATCGTCAACGCCCGCCCCGACCCGCGCTTCGCAGAATGCGCGTGGCGCGGGCAACGGCGGGCGTGGCGCGGGACCTGGAGGCGCATCATGGGAATCATCAGCTGGATCATCCTCGGCCTGCTCGCCGGCTTCATCGGGAGCAAGATTGTCAACAAGTCGGGCTCGGGCGTCGTTCTCGACATCGTGCTCGGGGTGGTCGGCGCCGTGGTCGGCGGCTACATCGTCAGTCTGACCGGCACCCAGGGCGTGACCGGGCTCAATCTGTGGAGCCTCCTGGTCGCGGTCATCGGCGCGGTGGTGGTGTTGCTGGTCTATCGGATGATCGTCGCCAAGACCTGAGCGGCCGGTCGCGGCGCGCCGCGTTCGAGCTCCGACAGAGACGCGGGAGGGGGGAGACGGCGGGCGCCGCCGCGCGCCGCTAGCGCACGATCACGGCGATGATCTCGGGGCGTCCGTGTCCTCTGGGAAACGTGAGTTTGTCGAGGCCGGAGAATCCGGGCGCCGAAGTGTACCAGACCTCGCGCGTCGGCAGGTTCGCCAGTCCGCACCGATTTTTCACCGAGTCCTTGAACTCGACGGTTCCATGCTCGACGAAGGCGGATCCCGAAAACGGCCAGCGCTTCCTGCCGATGCAATTGATGCAATTGTAGAAGGCCCAGACGTGGGTCGGCGCGCCGGCCGCGGCGGTTCTTTCCACGTAATAATGATAAGCCGCCGCCGCTCCCGGTTGGAGCGTCGCGATGAGGACGGCGGTCGCAAGAGCGCTGACGACGAATTTCGCTTTCATGACCCGCTCCCCTGCGCATGGCCGCGGCGCCGCGAAGATAAATCCGGTCGGGGGGCGATCAAGCGGCGCGGCGGCGGCGGATTGCGCCGTCTCGCCGGGGCGTTCATCGCAGGAGGCGACGCAGCCGCCGCAATTTCGCTTGCCATATCGCCTCCGTTCTGCAAATGTTCCGCCTGTTCGCCGTCGGCCTGGCGGCGCGGCGGGGCTTGATCGGAGCCGGGGGGCGGCATGGTCGCGCGCGTTTCAACCGTGGCCTTCGAGGGCGTCGAGGCGCGCCCGATCGACGTGCAGGTGCAGATCGCCAGCGGCAATGTCGCCTTCATGATCGTCGGCCTCGGCGACAAGGCGGTCGCCGAATTGCGCGAGCGGGTGCGCGCCGCGCTCATCGCCTCCGGCCTCGCGCTGCCGGCGCGGCGCATCACCGTCAATCTCGCCCCCGCCGACATGCCCAAGGAGGGCAGCCACTACGACCTGCCGATCGCCCTCGGCGTGATGGCGGCGATCGGCGCGATCCCGCCCGACGCCTTGGCCGGCTACACCGTGATCGGCGAACTGGCGCTCGACGGCGCGGTGAGCGCGGTCGCCGGCGTTCTGCCGGCGGCGATCGGCGCCAATGCGCAGGGGCGCGGCCTGATCTGCCCGGCCGCATGCGGCGCCGAGGCGGCCTGGGCTTCGGCCGATCTCGACATATTGGCGCCGCGCTCGCTGATCCAGCTCGCCAATCACTTCAAGGGGACGCAGGTGCTGGCGCGGCCCGAGCCGGCGATGCGCGCGCCCGCCGCCGACCTCCCCGACATGCGCGACATCCGCGGCCAGGAAAGCGCCAAGCGCGCGCTCGAAGTGGCCGCGGCGGGCGGCCACAACCTGCTGATGAGCGGCTCGCCGGGCGCCGGCAAGTCGATGCTGGCGCAACGGCTGCCATCGATCCTGCCGCCGCTGACCCCGCGCGAATTGCTCGAAGTCTCGATGATCCATTCGATCGCCGGCAATCTGGCGGGCGGCGCGCTGACCGACCGGCGCCCGTTTCGCGCGCCGCATCATTCGGCCTCGATGGCGGCTTTGGTCGGCGGCGGCGTCCATGCGCGGCCCGGCGAGATTTCCCTCGCCCATCAGGGCGTGCTGTTCCTCGACGAACTGCCGGAGTTCCAGCCCCAGGCGCTCGACAGCCTGCGCCAGCCGATCGAGAGCGGCGAGGTGGCGATCGCCAGGGCCAACCACCGCATCGTCTATCCCGCGCGGTTCCAGCTGGTGGCGGCGATGAACCCCTGCCGCTGCGGCCACGCCAGCGAGCCCGGCTACGCCTGCGCGCGCGGACCAATCGCGCGTTGCGTCGCGCAATATCAGGGGCGGCTGTCCGGGCCGCTGATCGACCGCTTCGACCTGACGATCGACGTGCCGCCGGTGACGGCGGCCGACCTGCTGCTGCCGGCGCCGGCGGAAGGCTCGGCCGAGGTCGCGGCGCGGGTGGCGGCGGCGCGCGAAATCCAGGTGGCGCGCTACCGCGCGCTCGGCCTCGTTTCGGTCGGCTGCAACGCCGCCGCGCCGGCCGGCGCGATCGAACAGGTCGCCGCGCCCGACGCCGGCGCGCTCGGGCTGCTGCGCGAGGCGGCCGAGCGGATGCGCCTGTCGGCGCGCGGCTATCATCGCGTGCTGAAGCTCGCGCGAACCTTGAGCGATCTCGACGGCGGCGGCCCGGTGCGCCGCGCCCATCTCGCCGAGGCTTTGTCCTATCGCGGCGCCGGCGAAGGCGCCGCAGCGGCGGCGTGAAGCGGGGCCGGACGTCCGGGCTTTCCTCGCCCCGGTCCTCGCCAGGGCGGAAGGCTTGATGTTCCTGAGGCCCTCGCCTCTCGCCGCCCCGTCGGCGGCGCCGACGCGCCCGTCATGCCGCCCAGTCGGTCACGATCAGCCCGGGCACGCGCTCGAATTCGCGGCGATTGAGCGTGACGAGCGCGGCGCCGCGGCGGCGCGCCTGCGCCGCGATGAGATAGTCGAAATGGCCGATCGGCGCGCCCATGCCTTCCAAATAGGCGCGGATCTCGGCGGCTTCCGCCGCATCGAGCGCGTCGAATGACGGAATTTCCGGGATGGCGGCCAGAAAGTCATCGATGCGCGCGAAGCTCCGCGCCGGAAAATCACTTTTCGCCGCGCCATAGCGAAGCTCGAACAAGACGATTGTGGGAACCAGCAACCGCGTTCGCCGAGCTAGTTCCATCCGGAGACGCTCGGCAAGCCGCGGCGCGCGCTTGGTCATGATCCCGATGACAATATTGGTGTCGAGACAGAACATGAAAGCCGTCAGTCGAAGGAGATCGTGTCGTCGGGTTCGGAAGGTGGGTCGTCCGGAATTTCCGCGAACGGAATGTCGAGATATTGGTCGAGTTTCGCCCACCACGCCTCGACGTCGAACGGCGGCTTCCCGATCGGCTCCAGGATCACCTTGTCGCCGACCCGGCTGACGCGCACTTCCTTGCCTTCGAAGCGAAATTCCTTCGGCAGACGCACGGCCTGGCTGCGGCCATGCATGAACAGCTTGGCGGTCGACTTCGCCTCGGCGGGCTTCTTGGCGTTCGGGGTCATGACGCCGCTCCTTATTCTTGATATCTACCGAAGATAGATATCAAGTCTTCGGTGTCTCCGTCAACTCCTCCGACATCCCCGACAGGCGCGAACCCAACATGGCCCGCGCGCCCTGACGACGCCGCGCGCAGCAAATTCCGGCATTCGGCGTGGCGCCGCGCTCGCCCATCCCGCCGCGGATGCGGAAGACCTCGAAGCCGATGTCGACGCCGTCGGCGACCGAGCGTCCACAAGGGCTACGAAGGCAACGCCGCAATACTGATTTTTCCGGACTTTCTATTTGACACCGCCCGAAAAACGGCGCGCATACGCGCAGCCGCGCCGAGAATGCCTTGGCCGAAGGGTTCGATTGCTCGCCGCCGCGCCGAAAACTGCGCCTGCTTCAACAACATCGACCACGCAATGCAGGGAGCCGCAAGATGCGACTTTGGACAAGCCCGCTCAGCACGACGGCTCTGACCCTCGGAGCCGCACTCCTTCTGGGAACGGCGGCGCGGGCCGCCGAGCCGATCCAGGTCGCCGGCAAGCTCACCTGCACAACTCCCGAGCAGCACGCGATTCCGGTGGAGGGCGATCCGGACCACGTTCTGGTCGTGCAAAAGGTGACCTGCACCGGCAGCGCCTCAGGCCAGTCCGCAAGGTTCGATGGCGGGCGGCAAACCTGGGTCGAAGCGGACGACCTGGTGAGAGGCAGCGGCATGATCCACGGCTACGAACTGGCGAAATACAAGGATGGAAGCACCGGGGTCGAAAGCTATGCCGGGGCGCAGGTGGCGACGATGGTCGATGGAAAGCCGCAATGGGTGGCTGAGGGGACGTGGGAGCAGATGCGGGGCACCGGCAGCCTGGCGAATGTTCAGCTGAGAGGCACGTGGACCGCCAAGCCGATATCGGAGACCGTCTATGTCGTGGACTGGGAGGGCACGCTGATCGAAGGCGGCAAACAGTAAGATTTGGCCTTAGGGCGCGCTCGGGAGGATCAAGCACGAATCGCGTCAGTCCCCGGGAATCCAAAGTTTTTGCAAATCGCCTCTCGCGCTCGCCCCGCCGTCAGTTCCCCCCTTCCAGCAGCCGCCGCGCGATCACTTGCGCCTGGATTTCCGCGGCGCCTTCGAAAATGTTGAGGATGCGGGCGTCGCACAGCACGCGCGAGATCGGGTATTCCAGCGCAAAGCCGTTGCCGCCGTGGATCTGCAGCGCGTTGTCGGCGGCGGCCCAGGCGACGCGCGCGCCCAGCAGCTTGGCCATGCCCGCTTCGAGATCGCAGCGGCGCCCCTCGTCCTTGGCGCGCCCGGCGAAATAGGTGATCTGGCGCGCGATATGAATTTCGACCGCCATCATCGCCAGCTTGTCGGCGACGCGCGGAAAGGCGATCAGCTTCTTGCCGAACTGCACGCGCTCCCTGGCGTAGCGCAGGCCGAGCTCCATCGCCGACTGGGCGACCCCCACCGCCCGCGCGGCGGTCTGGATGCGCGCCGATTCGAAGGTCGCCATCAATTGCTTGAAGCCCTGGCCCTCCTCGCCGCCGAGCAGGCTGCTCACCGGCGTTTCGAAGCCGTCGAAGGCGATCTCGTATTCCTTCATGCCGCGATAGCCGAGCACCTCGATCTCGCCGCCCGACATGCCCGGGGCCGGGAACGGATCGGCGTCCGCGCCGCGCGGCTTGCGGGCCAGGAACATCGACAGGCCGCGATAGCCGGGCTCGTCGGGATTGGTGCGCGCCAGCAGGGTCATCAGGTCGGCGCGCACGGGATGGGTGATCCAGGTCTTGGCGCCGTTGATCTTGTAGACCTCGCCCTCGCGCGCCGCCCGCGTGCGCAGGCTGGCGAGGTCCGAGCCGGTGTTGGGCTCGGTGAACACCGCGGTCGGCAGGATTTCGCCCGACGCGATCTTCGGCAGCAACTCGCGTTTCTGCTCGGGCGTGCCGCCGCAGAGGATCAGTTCGGCGGCGATTTCCGAACGCGTACCGAGCGAGCCGACGCCGATATAGCCGCGCGACAGCTCTTCGGAGACGACGCACATCGCGACCTTGCCGAGGCCGAGCCCGCCGTAATCCTCGGGGATCGTCAGGCCGAACACGCCGAGCTCGGCGAGGCCCTCGATCACCGCCATCGGAATATAGGCGTTGGCGCGATGCCAGCCCTGCGCGTGCGGGATCACCTCGGCGTCGGCGAAGCGGCGCATTTCCTTGCGGATCGCCTCGAAGGTCTCGTCGAGGCCGGGGTCGCCGATCGTCGCGGCGCCGTCGGCGCGGTCGATGAGGTCGGCCAGCGCGCGGCGATTGCCCGGCGCCGCGCCGATTTCGATCAATCGCGCGACGGCGTCGGCGCGGCGCGGCGCGATCTGCGCCTCGCTCAGCCCGAAGTCGGCAAGCCGGACGATTTCGCCCTGGCTCATCGCAATGCCGCCGAAAATCTGCGCGAGATATTCGCCAAGGCCGATCAGGGTCAGCAGTTCTTCGGCCTCGCCGAAGCGCCGTTCGGCGCGCATCCGCCGCGCGTAAGCGGCCATTTCGCGCACCGCCCCGACGTAGGTGGCGAGCCAGGCGAGGCCGTGGGCGGCCCGCTGTTCGCGTTCGATCAGCGCGCCGCTCAGCCGGCCGTCTTCGCTGACCCGCGCCCGCACGCTGGGAATCGCCTGCGCGAGCAGCGTTTCGACCGAGCTCAGCGCCTCATCGGCAAGGATTTGCAGCGTCACGCGGGACCCTCCGTCTGGCGCGTCATCGCAGCGCAGCATGCGACGCCGCGGGTTTTGTTGCAATGCATCTTTAGGGGTTGCGCCGGCTGGCCAGCGCCACGCCCGCCGCCGTCAGCGCCATGCCGGCGAGCTGCAGCGCGTCGAGGCTTTCGCCGAACAGAAAAAAGGCCTGCGCGGCGGCGGTCGGCGGCACGAGGTAGATCAGCGCCGAGGCGCGCGACACCTCGCCGTGGCGGATCAGCAGCAACAGCAGCCAGATCGCGCCGATCGACAAGGCGAGCACCGACCAGGCGAGAACGAACGCCATCGTCCCGTTCCATTCGATGCGCATCGGTTCGAGGAGGAACGCGGCGGGCAGCATGACGGCGAACGCGCCGGCGTATTGCAGCCCGGCGATCGCGCGGAGGTCGCCGGTGGGCAGATGGCGCTTCTGGTAGAAGAAGCCGACGGTCGCGCTCAGCATCGCCAGAATGTTGACGCCGACGGCGGTGAGGAACCCGTCGCCGATATGCGCCGCGCCGAGCTTGGGCCACAGCACGAGAACGAGGCCGACGAGACCCAGCGCGACGCCGAGCGAGCGGCGGAGCGAGCCGCGCTCGCCGAGCAGCGCGGGCGCCAGCAGCGCTGTGGAGATCGGCTGGACCGCGGCGATCAGCGCGGAGACCGAGGCGGGCAGGCCGGCGCGGATCGCCCACCAGACGCCGCCGAGATAGATCGCGTGAAGGAAGACGCCCGAGACCAGCGCATGGACCCATTGCCGCACGGCCCTTGGAAACGCCGCCCCCGCCGCGATCGCCAGGGCCAGCAGCAGCAAGCCGGCCGCGCCGAACCGAAAGCACAGGAACGTCAGGGGATCGGCGTAGTCGGCCGAATAGCGCGCGACGATCCAGCCGGTCGACCAGATCGCAACGAACACGATCGGCGCGAGGCGATCGAACAATCGGGGGCGCGAAGAAGGCATGGGGCTGCCTAGAGGAGGCGGCGCCGGCGCGCAATCGCGGCGCTGGCGAACCGGCGTCGGGAAAGCGAATCGGCGCCGCGACCGGCGATTCGCCGCGGCGGAAAACCCGCGCGACGCTTCGCCGCGAGCGCCCGGTCGTCGCACAATGACGCGCATTTGGTCGATGACGGTCATTGAATCTTAAGGGTTTTTTGAGGCGGCGCGGTCGCGGCGGGCGTTTTGCGGCGCCTGTCGGATCAGCGCTGTTGACACGCATAAGTTGTATTGTTTAGTTGCAGGCGATCACTGAGTTGCTGCAGTCGAGAGCGTTGCGACGGCCGACGCATCCGCGATTGGCCGGCGTGCGGCCGGGCCGCAAAGCGCGAATATTTCCGGATCGGGTGTGAAGAAAACGCGAGCGCGTTTCAGCGCCGCTCGCGAACGGGGAGCATTTTGCTCGGGCTCACAGGACTGTCAGGGATGGGGGAGGCGATGGGCGCGGTTTGGGATCAGGTCGTCAATTTGATTCAGCCCTTTGACCGGTCGGCCGGGCGGCAAGGGTCGATCGCCGTGATCAGCGGCGCCGGCGTCGGCCCTCAGCGCTACGCGCCGAATGCCTCGCTCGAGGCGATCGGCATGCACAACGAGACCCTTCGCACCCAGATCGAGGAAGTCGAGCACGGGCTCGAACATCTGGAAGCGGTGAAGGGTCTGTTCCACGGCCTGTTGTCGCCGATGTCGGAGCTGTTGGCGGATTTCGAGGCGAGCAAGGCGCGCCTGCACGAGACCAAGACCAAGCTCGCTCTGCTGGAGGACGCGCATGAAGGATTGAGCGCCCGTCATGCGGCGGCGGTCAAGGAGCGCGACCGCCTCGCCGAAGCGGGAAATGCGCTGCTGCGGGAAAACCGCGAGTTGGAGCGGCGCGCCCAACGCCTCGACGTCGCGCTGAACGAAGCGCAGCACGACCTGCGCGAACACAGCGCCGGCAAAGAGAAGCTCGAACGCGACGCCGAAGCGCGGTCGCGCCAGAGCGCCGCCCAGGCCGACGAAATCCGGCGTCTGAAGGATGAACTGTCCAGCCGGGATCAGAGCCTGGCGGGTCTGGAGGCGTCGCTGAAAGTGGCGAGCGATCAGGGCGCGCTGCTGACCGAGGAGAACGCCGGGCTGCGCGAGACGTTGCAATCTCTTTCGAGCCGCCTGGAGGCCGCCAGCGCCCGCCTCGCGGACGGCGAGTCGCAGGTCGAGGAGGGCAGGCATCGCCTCGCCGCCGTGGAGCAGGCGCTGGCCGAGGAGCAGTCGGAGCACGCCAGCTTGCGGGCCAGGCATCTCGACCATGTCGAGCGCAGCCGCTCCGAAACGGCGATGCTCAACAACACCGTTCACGCCGTGCGCGGACGCGTCGAGGTGACCAACAAGATCCTCGACCAGACCCGCTTGCAATTGCGCGAGAAGGTCGAAGAGTTGCGCGCCGCCGAGCGCCGGCTGCTGGAAAGCGGCATCCAGATCGACGGTCTCGAAAAAGGCGCGCGCGCGCTGAAGGACGATCTCGCCGCCGCCGGCGAGCGTATCGCCGGCGCGGAGCGCCTGGGCCAATCGCTCGCCGATCAGGTCGACAGCCTGAGTGAAGAGGCGCGGGTCAAGGAGGCGGCGCTGCAATCGGCGCTGCGCGCGGTCGAGCAGTTGACGGCGCGGCTCGAGGAAACGACGAACGCCAGGCAGCGCGCCAAGGAGGAATTGGACCGGCGGACCGCCTCGCTTCAGGACGAGATCGCCCGGGTGCGCGCCGAGCGGCGCCTGGCCGACGGGGCGCTGGAGGCGTCGCGGACCGAGCGTCAACGGGCGCGCCGCGGCGGGCCGGCGCTCGACGACGCCCATCGCGACGCGGGGGAGGCGATGGCGCCGGCGAAGACCGTCGAGTCCCCCGCGCCGCAAGGCAACGTCACCAAACTGCCGCGCAGCGCCTGATTTTGAGCCGGCGCGCCGGTTCGACAGGCGCTGTTCGGCCGCGGCGATGTCTCCGCCAGGCGACGGACCCGAGGCGTTCAGACCGATGCGGGACCCTCGAGCCCTGTCGCGACGCGGCGCTCCGCGGCGGCGGTCGCGCAACGGGTTCGCGCGCCGCCGCCATGACGAACCGCCGCGGTACGGACGCCTCGCGGCCGACGGCGCGATGATCAAGCTCAAGTCGGGGACGCGATCGCCGCGCAGCGCGGGTTCCGCATTGACGCCGCGCGCCGATTCCGCCTAGCCTCATGTGCGATGGCTCCCTTCGGGGATCAGAAGGGAACGCGGCGCGGGCGGCGACCCCGCGGGGGAAGGCCTCGCGTTGCTTGCGCGGCCGAACTCGGGCGAGGTGCGCCGATGACGGCGTTTCGGCGGCGCATGCGGCCGGCTCCCGATCGCGCTGATCTTTCCCGTCATGCGCGAACGAGGGTTCCATGCTCGACTTTTTCTCCAGGATTTTGTCCGGCGGCGACGCGAATTTGCGCAGCCGGCTGATGGGCGTCTACGCCTTCCTGATCGGCGCGAACCTTCTCGTCTGGGCATGGGCGCTCGCCGCGCTGCACGACAAGCCGGTCCTACTGGGCGTGGCGCTGCTCGCCTACACCTTCGGCCTGCGCCATGCCGTCGACGCCGATCATATCGCGGCGATCGACAACGTGACGCGCAAGCTGATGCAGCAGGGCCAGCGTCCGGTCGGCGTCGGGCTCTACTTTTCGCTGGGCCATTCAGCGGTGGTCGTGTTGCTGTCGGTCGCCGTCGCCTTCGCCGCGTCAGCCGTCTCGGGGAGTTTCGATTCGCTGAAAGCGTTCGGCGACGTCGTCGGAACCTCGATTTCCGCACTTTTCCTGTTCGCCATCGCGCTCGTCAATATCGTAGTGCTCGTCTCGGTTTATCGCACGTTTCGGGCGGTCAGGCGCGGCGAGCCGTTCGTCGAGGCCGACTTCGACATCCTGCTCAACAGTCGCGGCTTGCTGGCGAGAATATTTCGTCCCCTGTTCCGGTTCGTGACCCGGAGCTGGCACATGCTGCCGATCGGGTTCCTGTTCGGGCTCGGCTTCGACACGGCGACCGAGGTCGCCCTTTTCGGCGTCTCCGCCGCGCAGGCGGCCAACGGCGTGTCGTTCGCCGACATCCTGGTGTTTCCGGCGCTGTTCGCCGCGGGCATGTCGCTCGTCGACACCACCGACGGGGTGCTGATGCTGGGGGCCTACGGCTGGGCGTTCATGAAGCCCCTCCGCAAGCTCTATTACAATATGAGCATCACCGCGGTTTCGGTCGTCGTCGCCGTTGTGGTCGGCGGCCTTGAAACGCTCAATCTGATCGGCGACGAGCTTGGGCTCACCGACGGCGGCGGTTTCTGGGGCGCGATCGGCTCGATCAACGATAACTTCAGCGCGCTGGGCTACGTCATCATCGGCGTCTTCGCGCTGAGCTGGATCGGTTCGATCGCGTTCTACAAATTCATGCGCTACGACGAACTCGAAGTCAAAGTCAGCGCTTCCTGATCGATGAGGGACCATGATCGCCGTGACGCGCGCGGACGGGCGCCTCACAAGAGGGGGCGCGGCGCGGTCGCTCGTCGCGGGCGCTGTCGTCCGCAGGGGCTTCGGACGGGTCGCCTCGATCGACCGCGCGGATTGATCCGGTCGGCCCGATGGCTTATCGCTTCGAGACAATCGCCGGCAGGGAGCCATGAACGATCATCCTGACGACCCGCGCAATGGCCCGCCCGCCGCCGAGCCCGCCTGGAAGCACGACGGCGTGCGCGTCGTGCCGGGCGACCGGCTCGACGCCAACACGGCGCAGACGCCCGGCATGGACCGCCGGGCGGCGATCAATTTCGCGCGCGTCGGGGCGCAGAAATTGTGGGCCGGCACGGTGCATATCCACCCCAACGCCAAGACCGGCGCGCATCATCACGGGCCGCTGGAGAGCGTGATCTACGTGGTGCGCGGCCGGGCGCGCATGCGATGGGGCGAGCGTCTCGAATTCGTCGCCGAAGCCGGGCCCGGCGACTTCATCTATGTGCCGCCGTTCGTGCCGCATCAGGAGATCAACGCCAGCCGCGACGAGCGGCTCGAGTGCGTGCTGGTGCGCAGCGACGGCGAGGCGGTGGTGGTCAATCTCGACATCGAGCCGGTGGAGAAGCCGGAGAACGTGCCGTGGATCGATCCGATCCACCGAAGCTGAGGACGCGGCGTGACGAGCGATCGAGCGAGACCGCGCATCGTCATCACCTATTGCACGCAATGCCGATGGCTGTTGCGCGCCGCCTGGATGGCGCAGGAGCTGCTCTCGACTTTCGCCGACGAAATCGGCGAGGTCGCGCTCGCGCCGGCGACCGGCGGCGCCTTCAAGATCGAATACGACGGCGAACTGATTTGGGAGCGCAAGCGCGACGGCGGGTTCCCCGACGCGGCCGCCCTCAAGCGTCTGGTGCGCGATCGCCTCGACCCCGAGCGAGATCTCGGCCATATCGATGCGAGCCGACCCTGAGCGCTCCGCCTCGCCTCGCCGCCGACGTCTTTGACTTCCGTTTTCGCGCGGGGCTCACTCCGGCGTCGGCCCCGTTCAAGCCGGGGGCGGAGAGAGGTCGGCGGCCGGCGCGGGAAGATTCGTCCGCGAGCGCGGCGACCGGATCGATGATTCCGTTGGTCATCGCGGTCTCTCCCCTTGACATTTCTGCAATATGCGAAAGTTCTTGCGGGGTGTCGGGACGAGCGCGGCCGATCGCCGCTGGCCATGTCGGGCGAAGCCGATAATATCGTTTCTGTCCTGGCTGGGGAGGCCGGAATGGCGTCGACGAACAATGCGATGATGGGCGAACCTGAATCGCCGCTTCTGGCGGCGCGCGGCATCACCAAGCGGTTCGGCTCCTTCACCGCCAACGACAACGTCAGCCTCGGACTGATCCCCGGCGAGGTCCACGCCTTGCTCGGCGAGAACGGCGCCGGCAAGTCGACGCTGGTCAAGATGCTCTATGGGCTGCTGGCGCCGACCGACGGCGACATTCTCTGGCAGGGCGCGCCGATAACCCTGGCCAACCCCAACGCCGCCCGCGCGTTGGGCATCGGCATGGTGTTCCAGCATTTCTCGCTGTTCGACAATCTGACCGTGGCGGAGAACATCGCGTTGGTCATGCCGCCGGAGGTCCGCCTCGACGACGTCCCCGGCAGGATCGACGAAATTTCGCGCGCCTACGGCATGGGTCTGGAGCCGACGCGGCCGGTCTGGTCGCTTTCGGCGGGCGAGCGCCAGCGCATCGAAATCGCGCGCTGCCTGCTGCAGGACCCCAAAGTGCTGATTCTCGACGAACCGACTTCCGTGCTGACGCCGCAGGAAGCCGAGAAGTTGTTCGAGACGCTGGACCGCCTCAAGGCCGAGGGCCGGGCGCTGCTCTATATCTCGCATCATCTCGAGGAGGTGAAGCGGCTCTGTGACCGGGCGACCATCCTGCGCCTCGGCAAGGTCGTGGGCACATGCGATCCGAAAGTCGAAACGCCGCGCTCGCTCGCCGCCCTGATGGTCGGTTCGCAGATCATGGAGGTGCGCGCGGCGGGGGCTCATTCGGTCGGCAAGGCGCGGCTCGTGGTGTCCGATCTCGACGCGCCGTCGCCGTCGCTGCACGGCGTCTCGCTCAAACACCTTTCCCTGGCGGTGAAGGGCGGCGAGGTGTTCGGGGTCGCCGGCGTCGCCGGCAACGGCCAGTCGGAGCTGTTCGCCAATCTTTCGGGCGAGAGCCTCGCGCCGAGGCCCGAGGCGATCGTCATCGACGGCGAGTTGGTCGGGGCGCTCGGCATCGGTCAAAGACGCGCGCTGCGCGCCGGCTTCGTGCCGGAGGAGCGCAACGGCCACGCCGCCGCCCCCGATTTCACGCTGTCGGAGAACATGGTGCTGACCGGCCACGGGACGAACGGCCTGACGCGATGGGGCGTCATCAACGGGGCCGCCGCCAAGGCGCAATCGCAAAAAGTCGTCGTGGCGTTCGACGTTCGCAAGTCGGGCGCCGATCCGCTGGCGCGCACGCTGTCGGGCGGCAATTTGCAAAAATTCGTGGTCGGGCGCGAGATCCTCCGCGAACCGGCGCTGCTCATCATCAACCAGCCGACCTGGGGCGTCGACGCTCTCGCGTCGGCGACGATCCGGCAGGCGTTGATCGATCTGTCGGCGCGCGGCGCCGCCGTGCTGATCATCAGCCAGGACCTCGACGAGCTGTTCGAGATCAGCGATCGCATCGCGGTCATCCATGTCGGCGAATTGTCGGAGGCGCTGCCGGCGCGCAGCACCACGCGCGAGGCGATCGGTCTGTTGATGGCGGGCATGTCGCACGCCGCGGATTCTGCGGGCGAGGGCGGCCATGCGCATTGATCTTGTGGCGCGCCCGCAGCGCTCGACGCTGCGCGAAATCCTGGCGCCGGTCGGCGCGATGATCGTCGCCATCCTCGTCGGCGGCGTCGTCGTCGCGCTGATGGGCCGCTCGCCGCTCACCGCCTTCGACGTCTATTTCATCGAGCCGCTGTCGCAATCCTATTCGCTCCAGGCGATCGCCGTGAAGGCCACGCCGCTGATCCTGATCGCCGTCGGGCTCGCCTTCTGCTACCGCGCCAACTACTGGAACATCGGCGCCGAGGGCCAGTTCATCGCCGGCGGCGCGCTGGGCGGCTGGCTCGGCCTGCTGACCCATGACGGCGCGCTGCAGGGCGTGTTCGGAAGCTGGTGGATTCTGCCGGCGATGTTGATTCTGGGCGCGCTCGGCGGGCTGCTCTATGCGATGATCCCCGCCTTGCTGCGCGTCTGGCTCAACGTCTCGGAAATCCTGTCGAGCCTGATGCTGGTCTATGTCGCCCAATTGGGCCTCGACTGGCTGGTGCGCGGTCCGTGGAAGGACCCGTCGGGCCATAATCTGCCGGTCTCGGTCAACTTCGATCCCGAGGCGACGCTGCCAGTTCTGTTTGACGGGGGCTCTCTCCATCTGGGCGTGCTGCTCGCCCCGATCGTCGCCGCGATCGCCGCGATCGTGTTCGCCAGAACGCTGTTCGGCTTTCAGGTTCGGCTCGTCGGCTCGTCGCCCAGGGCGGCCCGGTTCGGCGGCTTCAACGACCGCACGGTGGCGATCGCCGCCTTCGCCATTTCCGGCGGCCTCGCCGGCCTCGCCGGGGTCGCCGAGGTCTCGGGAAGGATCGGCCAGCTATTGCCCTCGATTTCGCCGGGCTACGGCTTTTCGGCGATCATCGTCGCGTTCCTCGGTCGCCTGTCGCCGGTCGGCATCTTCATCGCCGGCCTGGTGCTCGCGCTGACCTTCGTCGGCGGCGAGGACGCGCAGATCGCCATGCATCTGCCGGGCGATCTGACGCTGGCGTTCCAGGGCGTGCTGCTGATCTGCGTGCTCGCCGCCGACGTTCTGGCGCGCTACAGGTTGCAATTCACTCTGGGGGCCCGCTCGTGACCTTCGACGCGCAGCAGGTTCAGGACATCCTGGTGATCATCGTCGCCGCCGCGACGCCGCTCCTTCTCGCCGCGCTCGGCGAGGTCGTCGCCGAGCGGGCGGGGGTGCTCAATCTCGGCCTCGAGGGCATGATGATCGTCGGCGCCTCGACAGGCTTCGCCTTCGCCTATCTCAGCGGCTCGACGCTGGTCGGCGTCGCCGCGGGCATCTTGGCCGGCGTGCTGCTCTCCGGCGTGTTCGCGTTCCTGACGATCGGCCTGGCGACCAATCAGGTCGCCGCCGGCCTCGCGCTGACCATCTTCGGGCGCGGCCTCGCCAATCTGATCGGCGAAGGATTCGTCGGGTTGAAGCGAACCGCCGCGCCGCATCTGTCGATCCCCGGCCTGTCGGACTTGCCCCTGGTCGGCCGGTTGATTTTCGGCGAGGATTTCTTCGTCTATTTCGCCGTCCTGCTGACCGGCGCGGTGAGCTATTGGCTGATGCGCACCCGGGCCGGCCTGACGCTGCGCGCGGTCGGCGAAAATCACACCTCCGGTCATTCGCTCGGCGTGCCGGTGCGCGGCATCCGGCTGCTCGCCGTGCTGTTCGGCGGCGCCTGCGCGGGTCTTGGGGGCAGCTATCTGTCGCTTTCCTATACGCCGTTCTGGTCGCCGGACATGACCGCAGGACGCGGCTGGATCGCGCTCGCCCTGGTGGTGTTCGCCTCCTGGAAGCCGTGGCGGGCGCTCGCCGGCGCGCTGTTGTTCGGCGGCGTCGCGGTGCTGGCGCTGGCGTTCCAGGGTCTGGGCGTGCCGATCCCGGCGCAGCTCCTCAATTCGCTGCCGTACCTGACGACGATCGTCGTTCTGGTCGTGCTTTCCATCCGCGACAGCCGCGGGGCGCTGGCGCCCGCTTCGCTCGGCGTGGCGTTCATTCCGGACCGGTAGAGCGCGCGCCCCAATCCGATCGGCAGCCGGAAGCGACCGCCGGCGCCGATGTTGCAGAGGTCGAAGGCTGGTGTTGTAAACTGGAGGATGGTTCATGCGCACACTCTTTACCGCCGCCGCTGTCGCGGCGCTTTCGCTGGCGGTCGCCGGCGGCGCCGAGGCGGCCGGCAAAGTGAAGGCTTGCTGGGTCTACACCGGCCCGGTCGGTGATTTCGGCTATTCCTATCAGCACGACCAGGGTCGTCTGGCGGCCGCGGCCGCCCTGGGCGACAAGGTCGACGCGACGACCTTTCTCGAAAACATCCCCGACAGCGATAGCGAGCGGGCGATCGAGCAGCTCGCCCGCAGCGGCTGCAACATCGTTTTCACGACATCGTTCGGCTTCATGGATCCGACGCTGAAGGTCGCCAAGAAATTCCCGAAAGTGATGTTCGAGCACGCGACCGGCTACAAGCGCGCGCCCAACATGTCGACCTATGCGGCCAAATTCTACGAGGGCCGCTATGTGATGGGCGAGATCGCCGGCAAGATGACCAAGACCAACACGATCGGCTATATCGTCTCCTTCCCGATCCCGGAGGTCATTTCGGGGATCAACGCGTTTGAGCGCGGCCTCCAGACGACCAATCCCGCCGCCAAGATCAAGATCGTCTGGGTCAACACCTGGTTCGATCCGGGCAAGGAGGCGGACGCCGCCAAGGCGCTGCTCGCCCAGGGCGCCGACATCCTGACCCAGCACACCGATTCGGCGGCGCCGTTGCAGGAAGCCGAGAAGGCCGGCAAGCTCGGCTTCGGCCAGTCCTCGGACATGATGAAGTTCGCGCCGAAGGCGCAACTGACCGCCAACACCGACAACTGGGGTCCCTATTACACCTCGCGCATTCAGGCTTTGATCGACGGCAAGTGGAAGTCGGCCGACACCTGGGACGGCATCGGCAAGAAGATGGTGGTGATGGCGCCGTTCGCCAACATGCCGGACGACGTCAAGGCGATGGCGGAAAAGACCACCGCCGACATCGCCTCGGGCGCGGTGCAGCCCTTCGCCTGCCCGGTGCTCGATCAGGACGGCAAGGACCGCTGCAAGCCCGGCGCGAAGACGCTCGAGGACGGCGACGTGCTCGGCATGAACTGGTACGTCAAGGGCATCGACGACAAGGTTCCGCAATGAGCGCGAATTCGTAAAGGGGCCGTTTCGACGCCCGATCGGCGAGGCGGCCTGCGGGCCGCCTTTTTTTGCGCCGAGCGCGATCGGCGGCGCGCGGACGAAGGCAGCCTCGCCTAACGCGAGGAGCCCGCCCAGAAGTCCCGCTGCAACGCCGCCGCCTCGTCTTCCAGCAGCGGCCCGATCACTTCGACCGGACGCTGTCCGGCGGCGAAGACGCTGCGGCAGGGCAGGTCGAGCGTCGGATTCTCGCTGTGCGCGCCGGTCATCGCCTTCAGGCTCTTTTCGGATTGGCCGTAGACGACGCGGCCGACGCCCGCCCAATAGAGGGCGCCCGCGCACATCGCGCAGGGCTCGGCGGAGGCGTAGAGCGTGCAGGTCGCGAGAAACACGGCGTCGTAGGCGCGGGACGCCCAGGTCGCCAGCAGGCGCTCGGCATGCGCGGTCCGGTCGCCGCCCTCGGACGCAAAGCCATTGCCCTGCTCTTTCAGGCTGGCGCCGTCCGGCCCCGCCAGGATCGCGCCGAACGGATGATCGCCGCGCTCGCGGGACCGCCGCGCCACGGCGAACGCCCGCCGCAGCAGCGCCTGATGATCGAGGTCGGGAAGCGCGCGCGCGCCCGGCGGGGCGGTTGGCATCCTAATTTATTTCCTGCAATGACGGCGACATGTTATTGTAATTAATAAGCATTATTGTCGGTCAGCGCGGTCCGGGTCGCGCCGCGCCAGCGCCCGCCGGGCCGGTCGCGACCTGGCAATCGTCACGCGCGCCCCATTCGGCCCACGAGCCATCGTAAAGGCCGGCGACCTTTCCGCCGATTTCTTCGAGAGCGAGCGCCAGGATGGCCGCCGAGACGCCGGAGCCGCAGGTCGTGATCAGCGGCCTGGCGAGATCGACGCCGTGCGCGGCCATGGTCTCGGCCAGCGCCTCGGGCGGCTTCAGCCTGCCGTGCTCGACGATCTCGACGAACGGCACGTTCACGCTGCCGGGCATATGGCCGCTTTTCAGGCCGGGGCGCGGCTCGGGCGCGTTGCCGAGAAACCGTTCCGCCGGCCGGGCGTCCACCACCTGCGTCGCGCCGCTCGCCAGCGCCGCCTGCACGTCGGCGAGCGATGCGACAAAGCTGTGATCGAGGCGGGCGGTGAAATGCCGCGGCTGGCGTTCGGGCGCGCCCTCCTCGAGCGGGCGCCCCTCGCTGATCCATTTGGGCAGTCCGCCCTCCAGAATCCTCACGTCCCGCACGCCGAACGCGCGCAGCATCCACCAGGCCCTGGCGGCGGCGAACAGGCCGTGCGCGTCATAGACGGCCATATGCATGCCGTCGCCGAGCCCGAGCTTGCGCATCGCCGAGGAGAACGCCACGGGGTCCGGCAACATATGGGGCAAGTCGCTCGACGTGTCGGCGATGAGGTCGATATCGAAGAATACCGCGCCGGGAATGTGGCCCGTTCGAAACTCGGCCGCCCCGCTGCGTCCGGTCGGCGGCAGATGCCAGGAGGCGTCGATCAAACCGAGGCCGGGCTCGTTCAAATGGTCGGCGAGCCATGCGGTGGTGACGAAATTCTGCGAGGTCATCGGCATGCGTTCTCTTCGGAGCGGACGGAGTCTTGCGCGGCGGCGTTCACATTGCAAGGCGGCGAGCCGTCGGCCCGTTCGCCCACGCTCAGCCCGGTCGGAACCGGCGTTCGGTCCTGAAATTGTCGCGCGAGCCGCGGCCGGCCGCTCGGCCAAAGGGGCGCCGGCGCCGGGCCTCACCGCGGATGGGGGCCGCGGCTCAGCGCGCTTTGACCGCGCGCGCCATGATGAAGTGCAGATGCAGCGCGTTGTCTTCGAACACCTCGCCGAGCATCGCCTCGTATTCGCCCCGCAGCCGCGCCAGCTTCACCGGATCGCCTTGAAGCGAGGCGACGATTTTGGTCAACGGGCCGATCGTCGCTTCCTGCGAAATGCGGGAGTGCTGGACGCTGAGGCTCGGCACGATCATCGTGCCGCGCTCGAACACGAGGTCGTTCGTCCGACCGCCGAGCCTGTCGCGAATGACGTTCGGGTCGCCCCATAACGTCGGCGGCGCCGGCGATTTCGCCTCCGGAGGCGGCGGCGGCATGTAGCGCGCGATCAATTCGAACTGGCGCCCGGTGAACAGTTCGGGGGGCCAGGCCGAGAAGGCGATGCGGCCTCCCGGCTTGAGCACCCGCAGCATCTCGCGCAACGCCACCTCGGGACGCGGCGCGAAGATATGGCCGAACTGGCTGAGGACGATGTCGAACGAGGCGTCGGGGTACGGCAGCGCCTCGGCGTCCCCCTCGACGAACGCGACGTCGACGCCGGTAATCTCGGCGTTTTGGCGAGCGCGCTCGATCAGCGCCGGCGAAAGATCCAGCCCATGCGTTTTCGCCCCCAGACGGGCGGCGGTGACCGCGACGACGCCGGTTCCGCAGGCGACGTCGAGCACGCTGAGGCCCGCCGCCGCCTGAGCGAATTTCACCAGCTTCGCCGCCGGCGCGGCGGTGAAGACTTCCACCGGCGCGAACACCGACCAGGCCTCGCGCTGGACCGCCTTGAACTTGGCGAAAGGATCGACGTTCGTATCGGTCATCATCGGCCCTTCACGCGCTTCGGCCGGGACAGCGGCTGCGCGGGCCGCATGATGCCGCCGACCAAGCGCCGCCGCAAGGCCAAACAGCCGCGGCGTCGTCGACGTCTCTGACGCTCGTTCGCCCGACCGGGGCTCCGCTCGTCGGTTACGAAGGACCGCCTGTCCCGGCGGCGGCCGACCGTTCGGCGCCCGTCGGATGCGCGGTCTCCGCGGAATTCCGATCGAGCGGCGGCGCGGCCTCGTCCGTCTCCGTCATGCGCGATCCCGTGGTTCCCGTGATCAGCCGCATTCCGCGCTGGAACGTCGCATAGTTCCAGGCCCAGTTCATGACCACGGCGAGGCGGTTTCTGAAGCCGATCAGGAAATAGATGTGCGCAAAGCACCACAGCAGCCAGGCGAGCGAGCCGGAAAGCCTCAGCGGTCCCATCTGAACGACGGCGGACCGGCGGCCGATCGTCGCCAGGATGCCAAAGTCGCGGTAGCGAAACGGCGGCGTCGCGCGGCCGCCCAGCCGCTCGACGAGCAGGCGCGCGACATAGGCGCCCTGCTGCTTGGCGACCGGCGCGATGCCGGGCAGCGGCCGGCCGTCGCGCGACCTCGCGAGGGCGGTGTCGCCGATGACGAAAACCTCGGGATGGCCGGGCAGGGAGAGATCGGCCTGCACTTCGACCCGGCCGGCGGCGTCGGTCTTCGCGCCGAGCCAGGCCCCGGCGGGCGAGGCCATCACGCCGGCGCCCCAGACGATCGTCGCCGCCGGAATCCGCTCGGCGCCTATGGCGACGCCCTCCGCGTCGCACGCCGTCACCGCGGCGCCCAGGCGAATCTCGACGCCGAGCCGCTCCAGCGACCGGCGCGCCGCTTCCGACAGGCCGGGATCAAAAGGCGTCAGGAGCCGCGGGGCGGCTTCGACGAGAACGATGCGCGCGCTGCCGGGATCGATCGTCCGGAAATCGGATTTCAGCGCCTTGCGGGCGAGTTCGGCGATGGCGCCGGCCATTTCGACCCCGGTCGGGCCGCCGCCGACCACGACGAAGTTGAGCAGCCGGCGGCGCCGCTCGGCGTCGCTCTCCGATTCCGCCTGTTCGAAGGCGAGCAGGATGCGCCGTCGAAGATAGGTCGCATCGTCGATGCGCTTGAGGCCGGGCGCGAATCGCGCCCAGTCGTCATGGCCGAAATAGGCGTGCCGGGCGCCGGTCGCCACGATGAGAAAATCATAGTCGACCCGCCGACCCTCGGCGAGAACCTGCCGGCGTTCGAGGTCGACGCCGGAAACCTCGGCCAGCACGACCGTCGTATTGGCCTGCCGCGCCAGCACGCTGCGGATCGGCGCGGCGATGTCGGCGGGCGACAATCCGGCGGTCGCCACCTGATAGAGCAAGGGCTGGAACAGGTGATAGTTGTGCTGATCGACGACGGTGACGTCGACGGGCGCCTTGGCCAGCGCCTTGGCCGCCGAAAGGCCGCCGAAGCCGGCGCCGAGGATCAACACCCGCGGTCGAGCGCTGGTCGGTTGCGATGCAGACATGAGCGTCCCCGTTTCGGACGGCGCCGGACCCGCCAATACAGCCGAACCGCAGCGGGCGAGCAAAAAAACGCATTTTCTCGAGGATTTATTGCGGCCGGCCGCCGCCGGCGCGCCCCGGCGCGGCGCCAAGCGTCCCGTAAGGCTGAGGCATGGCGCGACGCCCGCGGGCGAGCAGCCGGTTCGGCGGCGGAACATCAAGCGTCGCCCAGCGTTCGGGGGGTATCATGGATCACGCCGCCAGCCACTACGCCTTCAACGTCCTGTTCATCGTCTCCTTCTTCGCCAGCTTTGCGCTGATGATCGTCCGATTTGGATGAACGCGGCCGCCCTGGCGGCCCGGGGCGCGCCCCCGGTGTCTAAAACCTTACGCAATTGCCTAAAGCGCGATCGCCGCGCTGAACCCCGAAGCAACCCGGCCAATCCTATGGTGAGGCTTCGAGGTCGTTGCGTTCGAGGGGCTGCGTGGAGCGCATGTCGCACAGGTTGGGATTCAGCGCGCTGTTCATCGTGGCCTTCTTCACCAGTCTGGCGATGGTGATGATCCGCTTCGGCTGAGCGCGCGGCCGTTTGGCCGCTTTGACCGCGACCCGAAGTCCAAAATCCTGCTGAATGGCGCAAAGGCGCGACCGCCGCGATTAACCTCGATGCAAGCCGGCCGGCGCTATGCTAGGGCGCTGGCTTGCCTGAATGGGCGGGCTCGAGAGGATCGGGTTTTGCTCAGAATCATATTCGCCGTGCTGTTTTTCTTCGTCGGCGTCTACGTCGCGCTGCACAGGTGACGGCGCGCTAGGCCTGAAGCGCGATGCGCACGCGGCGGTTGATCCTTCCCTTCTTCTCGATCTGGGTGACCTGGGCGCGGCCGATTTCGCCGGTGCGCGCCACATGCGTGCCGCCGCAGGGCTGCAGGTCGATCCCTGCGATTTCGACGAGCCTGACGCGCCCGGCGCCGGTCGGCGGCTTGACCGACATCGTCTTGACGAGGCCGGGATTGGCGGCCAGCTCCTGGTCGCTGATCCAGCGCGTGGCGACGGCGGCGTCGGCGGCGATCAGCGCGTTGAGCCTCAGCGCGATGTCGAGCTTGTCGAGCGCCGCCTCGCCCGAATCGAAATCGAGCCGGCCTTCGCCGTCGCCGACCGAGCCGCCGGTCACCGGAAAAGGCAGCACGGCGGTCAGCAGATGCAGCGCGGTGTGGGCGCGCATCCGCTTGAAGCGCAGCTCCCAGTCGATCCGCGCCGTCACCCGCTCGCCGGCGGCGGGGAGCCGGGCGCCGCCCGCCGGCACATGCAGGATGGTGCGCCGGTCGGCGTCATAGATCGTATCGAGGATCGCCAGGCTCGAGCCGTCGGACAGCATGATCTCGCCCCGGTCGCCCGCTTGTCCGCCGCCCTGCGCATAGAAATTGGTCGCCGCCAGAACGATCCCGCGCGGCTCGGCGCGGACGACCACCGCCTCGACCTCCTTCAGATAGGCGTCCTCGCGAAACAGCGGCCTGGTCATCTCAGAGGAACACTTTGGGCGCGCTGGCCTCGCGCTCGAGCCAGCCGGGGACCGGCAAATTCTTCTCGCGCAGGAACGCCGGGTTGAACAGTTTCGACGCGTAGCGCACGCCGGAATCGGCGAGGATCGTCACGATCACATGACCCGGCCCGAGGTCTTTGGCCAGCCGGATCGCGCCGGCGACGTTGACGCCCGACGACCCGCCGAGCAGCAGGCCCTCGTGCTCGGCCAGATCGAAGACGATCGGCAGCGCCTCGTCGTCGCGCACCTGATAGGCGAAATCGACCGGCGCGCCCTCCAGATTGGCGGTGACGCGTCCCTGGCCGATGCCCTCGGTGATCGACGAGCCCTCGCTCTTGAGCACGCCATGCGCGTAATATTCGTAGAGCGCCGCGCCCATCGGATCGGCGAGCGCGATCTTGATGGCGCGATTGCGCTCCTTCAGCGCCATGCCGACGCCGGCCAGCGTGCCGCCCGAGCCGACCGAGCAGACGAAGCCGTCGACCCTGCCGAGCGTGTCCTCGAAAATCTCCGGGCCGGTCGTCCGGTAATGGCCGCGTCGATTGGCGACGTTATCGAACTGATTGGCCCACACCGCGCCGTTCGGTTCCGATTTATGAAGCGCTTCAGCCAGTCGTCCGGAATATTTCACGTAGTTGTTGGGGTTGGAGTAGGGGACCGCGGGCACTTCGACGAGTTCGGCGCCGACCAGCCGCAGCATGTCCTTTTTTTCCTGGGTCTGGGTCTCCGGAATGACGATGACGGTGCGAAAGCCGAGCGCCGAGCCGACCACGCCGAGGCCGATGCCGGTGTTGCCGGCGGTGCCTTCGACGATCACCCCGCCCGGGCGCAGCGCGCCGCTGGCGACCGCGTCCTCGATGATCGCCAGCGCGGCGCGGTCCTTCACCGAACCGCCGGGGTTCATGAATTCGGCTTTGCCGAGAATCGCGCACCCCGTCAGCGCCGAGGCGCGCCTGAGCTGGATCAGCGGCGTATGGCCGATCGCTTCGACGACGGACGGACTGACTTTCATGACGCCCTCAGGGGATCGAAAGGCTAAGCGAAGGGGCGATGCGGAACAAGGCCTCGCCCGACGCCTAGGGAACGACCAGCCGCGCGCCGACCACCGCCAGCACGATCGCCAGCAGGGTGCGCAGCCATTGGTCGGGAAGCCGCGGCGTCAGGAAACTCCCGATGACGATGCCGGGGATCGAACCGATCAGCAGCATGCCCAGCGTCTCGAAATTGACCGAGCCGATCAGCCAGTGACCGAGACCGGCGACCAGGGTGAGGGGAACGGCGTGGGCGATGTCGCTGCCGACGATCTGAGAGGTCGGCGCCTCAGGGTAGAGCAGGATCAGCGCGGTGACCCCGAGGGCGCCGGCGCCGACCGAGGAAAGCGAAACAAAGACGCCGAGCGCGACGCCGGTCAGGACCGTCAACACGGCGCGCATCGCCGGATCGAGGCGCCCGGCGCGGGTCGCCGCATAGGCCTGGATGCGGCGGCGCAGCGCCATCGCCGCGGCGGTCAGCAGCAGCGCGCAGCCGAGGATGGTGGTGATCAGCGTCGACGCGCCGGCGCCATACGGCCCGAAATGGTTGAGCAGGTAGATCATCGCGACGGACGTCGGCGCGCTGCCGAGCGCCAGCAGGCCGGTCACCCGCCAGATCACCGTCCTGTTGAAGCCATGGACCGCGGTGCCGACCGACTTGGTCGCCGCCGCATAGAGCAGGTCGGTGCCGACGGCGGTCGCCGGATGGACGCCGAACAGCAGCACCAGGATCGGCGTCATCAGCGAGCCGCCGCCGACCCCGGTCAAGCCGACCACGATCCCGACAAACAGCCCTGACAGCGCATAAAGCAATTCGGCGTCCTCTTGTGCCAAGACCGGGGCCGGCGCTGCGCCGAGGGGTTTCGTCAGGCGATGAATGGGGTGTCATTCTGTGCAAAGTCGATATAAACGATATGCTTTTAGATTACAAACCGCCCCCGCGCCGGCGTGACCGAGCCGGACGCTTCGCGAAACGCCGCGAATTTCGCGCTGGCCCTCGCCAAGCAAACACGCGGGCAAGGCAAGTTGATGGCGCCCGCGCGGCCCCTGCGGGGGCGGCCCGCCTGGGCGTGCGGACCGGCCCGTTGACCCGCGTCGGCCGCTTGGGCCCGAGGATGTCAGGGCATAGGCTTGGACCGCGGTCTTTCCCCCACGCTTCGGACTCGGCGCCCCCATGTTCTTCATCGCTTCGAAAGTGCTGTGGTTTTTTGCGTCGCCGGTGAACCTTCTGCTGCTCGCGGCCTTCGCCGGCGCCGCGCTGTCCGCCGGGCGTTTTGCAAGGGCCGGCCGGCGGATCGCGATTTTCACGATTCTGCTGTTGCTGGCGATCGGCGCCCTGCCGCTCGGGGTCTGGTTGATCGAGCCGCTGGAAGACCGCTTTCCGCCGCCGCCCGCCGCGATGGCGCCGCCCTACGGCGTCATCGTGCTGGGCGGCGCGATCGACGACGAAGTGGGGCGCGCGCGCCACCAGGTGACCCTCGGCGAAGGCGCCGCGCGGCTGACCGAGGCGGTGGAGCTGGCGCGGCGTTTTCCGCAGGCGCGCCTCGTCTATTCCGGCGGCAGCAATTCGCTGACGCGCTCGGATTCCGCCGAGGCCCGCGACGGGGCGAAGCTGCTGACCGCGCTCGGCGTCGATCCGGCGCGGATCGCGCTCGAGGATCGCTCGCGCAATACCGACGAGAACGCGAGATTCACGCGCGACCTCGTTCATCCCGAGCCCTCGCAAGTCTGGCTGCTGGTCACCTCGGCCTGGCACATGCCGCGCGCGATGGCGCTGTTCCGCAGGGCCGGCTTCAACGTCGTCGCCTGGCCGGTCGACTATCGCTCGGAAGGCGGGATCGGCGACTGGCGGCTCAATCGCGAGGCCGCCCGCGGCTTTGCGCTGTTCGACCTGGCGGTCCACGAATGGATCGGCCTCGCCGCCTATCGCATGAGCGGCAAGATCGACGAGCTTTTCCCGGCGCCGTGACGCGGCGGTTCAATCGAAGCGCGGCAGGCCGAGCCGGTAGACGCCGCGAAAATCCCGCGGATCGACCGGCTTGCCCTTGCGGTAGATGACGATCCGGCCGGCCTCGGCGAGGCGCACGGCGGCGCGGCGCACCTGCGGCAGGTAGGCGCGCCAGGCGAGCGCGTCCTCGCCGCGCGCGGCGGCGCAGGCCTGCGCCGCATCGGTCGGGTTGATCGTGTCGCCGGCGCCGGCGGCGACGCACAAGGCGAAAATCGCGGCCTCGACGCCCGGCGGGGAATCGGCGTCGCCTTCAGAAGGGGTCATGGCGGGGTGATGCTCGGGCTCGACCGCGCGGTCAAGTTCAATGGGCGGGAGGAGGCCGACCGCCGGCCGGGGGGCTTTGCGCATTTTCCGCGGCGTCCGCGGCGGAGCCGGCCTGAACGTCGCCGCTCCGCTTGACAACCGCCCGGCCGCGCCCAATGAACGCGCGACGCCCGCTCAACGGCAGATTCCGCCATGCCCCTCAAGCTCGTGCTCGCCAACAAGGCCTATTCGTCGTGGTCGCTGAGGCCGTGGATTCTGCTCGCCCATTTCAAAATCCCGTTCGAGGAAGTGGTCATCCCGCTGGACCAGCCCGACACCCGCGAGCGCATCCTTCGTTACGCGCCCTCCGGCAGGTGTCCGTCGCTGCATGACGGCGCGATCGCGGTCTGGGAATCGCTGGCCATCGTCGAATATGTCGCGGAGAAATATCCGGACAAGGCGATCTGGCCGCGCGGCAAGGCGGCGCGGGCCCACGCTCGCACGCTCGCCGCCGAGATGCACGCCGGCTTCCAGGCCTTGCGCGAGCATTGCCCGACCAATTTCCGTCGCCCGGTCAGGAAACTGGCGCTGACGGGGGCGGTCGAGGCCGATGTCGCGCGGATCGAGGACGCGTGGGCGCAGGCGCGCCGCACCTTCGGCGCCGCCGGGCCGTTCCTGTTCGGACGCTTCAGCGCCGCCGACGCGATGTTCGCGCCGGTGGTCAACCGCTTTCTCGTCTACGACGTCGCCGTGAACCGGACGAGCCGCGACTACATGGACGCCATCATGGCGCTTCCCGCCTGGAAGGCCTGGATCAACGACGCCGAGGCCGAACCATGGCGCATCGAAAGATACGAAGCCATTTGAACCGGCTGCTCGAACGGCTCCGCGCGATCGCGCCGCCCCGCCGATCGCGCCCGCACGTCAGGAAGTTCGGCTCCGCGCGGATCATCACCGAGGGGCTGGAGACCAATCTGTGGACGGACTTCTACCACAACGCGATGACCGTATCCTGGCCGGTGTTCTTCGGAGCGCTGGCGGCGATCTTCGCGACATTCAATCTGCTGTTCGCGGTGGTCTACCAATTCGGAGCGGCGCCGATCGCCAACGCCCGACCCGGCAGCTTCTCCGACCTGTTCTTCTTCAGCGTCGAGACGATGGCGGGGGTCGGCTACGGCTACCTGTATCCGCAGTCGACCTACGGGCACAGCGTCGCGGCGGTCGAAAGCTTTTTTTCGCTGGTCTCGCTGGCGGTGATGACGGGGCTGGTGTTCGCGCGCTTTTCGAGGCCGCGGGCGCGGCTGATCTTCGCGAGAAATCCGGTCGTCGCCGAGCACGACGGCGCGCCGACGCTGATGGTGCGCGTCGCCAATGCGCGCAACAATTTCATCTCCGACGCCAGCGCCAAATTGTGGGTCATTCGCGCCAAGGTTTCGAGCGAGGGCCGACGCCTGACGAGCTTCCAGGAGATGCGCCTCGAGCGCAGCGAGAATCCGGTGTTCGCGCTGAGCTGGACGCTGTTTCACGTGATCGGCGCGGACAGCCTGCTCAGCGGCATGAGCGCCGAGGAGATCGCGGCGAGCGACATGAATTTCGTGGTGAGCATCAGCGGCCTCGATGAAACCTCGGCGCAGGTCGTCCACGCGCGCAACCGCTACGCCGCGCTGGATTTGCGCTTCGGACATGAATTCGTCGACATCATCTCGATCGACGAGGACGGCATGCGGCGCGTCGACTACGCCAAGATTCACGAGACGCGCCCCGCGGCGCGGTGATCGGAGGTTCGGGTGGCGATCCTGAAAAGCAATGCCCCGGACTCTTCGCCCGAGCAGGACGCCAACGCCGACGCCTGGCGGGCGCTGCTGGCCGAGCTCGACGAGCGGCGCGCCGCGGCGGCGCAGGGCGGTTCGGCGCGCGCCCGCGAGCGCCATGTGGCGCGCGGCAAGCTGCTGGCGCGCGAGCGCGTCGCCCGCCTCATCGATCCCGGCTCGCCGTTTCTCGAAATCGCGCCGCTCGCCGCGTTCGGCATGTACGAGGGCGACGTGCACGGCGCCGGCCTGATCGCCGGCGTCGGCGCGATCGAAGGGCGCGAGGCGATGATCGTCGCCAATGATCCGACGATCAAGGGCGGCGCCTATTATCCGATGACCGTCAAGAAGCATTTGCGCGCCCAGGAAATCGCGCGCGAGAACCGGCTGCCCTGCGTCTATCTCGTCGATTCCGGCGGCGCCAACCTGCCGCATCAGGCCGAAGTGTTTCCCGATCGCGAACATTTCGGCCGCATCTTCTACAATCAGGCGACGATGTCGGCGGCGGGCCTCGCCCAGGTCGCGGTGGTGATGGGCTCGTGCACCGCCGGCGGCGCCTATGTGCCGGCGATGTCGGACGAGACGATCATCGTCAAGGGGCAGGGCACGATCTTCCTCGCCGGGCCGCCGCTGGTGAAGGCGGCGACCGGCGAAGTGGTCAGCGCCGAGGATCTCGGCGGCGCCGACGTCCATACCCGCGTTTCCGGCGTCGCCGACGCGCTGGCGCGCGACGACGTCCACGCGCTGGCCCTGGCGCGCCGGGCGATCGGCAATCTCAACCGGCGCGCCAAGGCCGAGCATGACATCATCGCGCCGGCCGAGCCGCTCTATCCGGCCGAGGAGCTCGAGCGCGTCGTCCCCGTCGACCTGCGCCAGCAATACGATGCGCGCGAGGTCGTCGCGCGGCTGGTCGACGGTTCGGCGTTCGACGAATTCAAGGCGCGCTACGGAACGACGCTGCTGACCGGCTTCGCGCGGCTGTCCGGCATGCTGATCGGCATTGTCGCCAGCAACGGCGTTCTGTTCTCCGAAAGCGCGCTGAAGGGGGCGCATTTCATCGAGCTGTGCGCGCAGCGCCGCATTCCGTTGCTGTTCCTGCAAAACATCTCGGGCTTCATGGTCGGCCGGCAATATGAAGCGGGCGGCATCGCCAAGGACGGCGCCAAGCTGGTGACCGCGGTGGCGAGCGCGCGGGTGCCCAAGATCACGCTGATCGTCGGCGGCTCGTTCGGCGCCGGCAATTACGGCATGTGCGGGCGCGCCTATGGCCCGCGCTTCCTGTTCGCCTGGCCCAACGCGCGCATCAGCGTGATGGGCGGCGAACAGGCGGCGAGCGTGCTGGCGACGCTGCGCCGCGATGCGCTGGAGGCGGAGGGCAAGACCTGGTCGGCCGACGAGGAGGCCGCGTTCAAGGCGCCGATCCGCGCCAAATACGAGAGCGAGGGCTCGCCCTATTTCGCCACCGCGCGGCTGTGGGACGACGGAATCATCGCGCCGTCGCAAACCCGCCGCGTGCTGGCTTTGGCCTTTTCCGCCTGCCTCAACGCCGAGATCGAAGAGACGCGGTTCGGCGTATTCCGCATGTGACGGCGCGGCCGCCGGGACGCCTCACGCGCAGACCGGCGGTCTTTTGTCCTTCCACGGCCGCGCCTGCTCGAGCTGGGCCGCCAGGCGGAACAGCGTCGCTTCGTCGCCAAAGCGCGCGCTGAACATCATGCCGAGCGGCAGTCCGCTGCGGCTCCAGGCGAGCGGGACCGACATCGAGGGCTGGCCGGTCATGTTGAACAGCGCCGTTCCCGGCACGAAGCGGCCGATCAGGGCGGCATAGGCGCCCAAGTCCCCGGTCATCATGTCGAGCTCGCCGAGCTTCAGCGGCGGCAGGCACGCGGTCGGCGACAGAAAGACGTCGACGCCCTCGAAAAACCGCGCGAACTGACGGCCGACCTGGTGCATCGCGACGGTCGCCGCGGCGTAATCGGCGGCGCTGAGCCGCGCGGCCGAGGTTTGCAGCGCGGCGGTGACGAATTCGATTTCGTCCGCGCCGATCGCCCGCCCGAGTTCGGCGGCGCGCTGGCGCAACAGCAGCGCGGTGGCGGCGGCGATGATCGTGCGCGACGCCGACCCCGCGTCGATGGTCGTCGTCGGCGCGCCTTCCTCCACGCGATGGCCGAGCGATTCCAGCAGCGCCGCGGCGCCGCGGACCGCCGCCGCGATTTCAGGATCGATCGCCGATCCGTCGGGATGACGATCGGTGAAGGCGACGCGCAGCCGGCCGGGCTCGCGCGAAACCTCTTCGAGGAACGGGCGCGACGGGGGTGGGGCGACATAGGGGGCGCCGGGTTCCGCGCCGTGCGTCGCATCGAGCATCGCCGCGCTGTCGCGCACGCTGAGGCTCATGACATGGGCGTAGCTCATGCCGGCCCAGCCCTCCAGGCGGTCCGGCCCCATCGGCACGCGGGCGCGCGTCGGCTTCAGCCCGAAGACGCCGCAACACGCCGCGGGAACCCGCAGCGAGCCGCCGCCGTCGGTGGCGTGCGCCGCCGGCAAGACGCGCGCCGCGACCAGCGCCGCCGCGCCGCCCGAAGACCCGCCGGTCGAATGGGCCGGATTCCACGGATTGCGCGCCGCTCCGTGCAGAACCGGCTCGGTCGTGAAGCTGAGACCGAATTCGGGCGTGTTGGTCTTGCCCAATATCGTCAGGCCCGCCGCGAGATAACGCTCGGCGAGCGTCGCCGAATGATCCGCCCGGTAGCCCCTGAACGCGCGCGAACCGAAATGGGTCTCGGTTCCCTCGAGAAGGATGTTGTCCTTCAGCACGAACGGCACGCCGCCAAACGGTCCGTCCGGCAGGCCGCGCGCGATCTGCGCGCGCGCGAAATCGTCGTGGCGGATCGGAACGGCGTTGATGACCGGGTCGACGGCGGCGAGGCGCTGGATCGCCGCGTCCAGCAGTTCGGTCGGCGTCGTCTCTTTCTTGCGGACGAGTTCGGCGAGGCCGAGGGCGTCGAAGTCTCCGAATTGCTTGAAGCCGGTCATGCGCGCATCCGTCCGTGGAGGCGCGCAGCATAGTGAGCTTCGGCCGATTTCCAAGCCGCGCTCCAAGTCGCGCCCGAAGTCGCGCGTTGGCGCGCGGCGCCGCCTGCGCTAGCTTGTCCGTCCCGCCCCGGAGGCTCCTCTTGTTCGAATCCGTCCTGATCGCCAACCGCGGCGAGATCGCCTGCCGGATCATCCGCACGGCGCGGCGGCTGGGGATTCGCACGATCGCGATCCACTCGCAGGCCGATCGCGGCGCCCTGTTCACGCGGCTCGCCGACGAGGCGCACGAAGTCGGGCCGGCGGCGGCGCGCGAAAGCTATCTGGCCGGCGGCCGGATCATCGCCTTGGCGGCGCGGACCGGCGCGCGCTGCCTCCATCCCGGCTATGGCTTCCTCTCCGAGAACGCCGAATTCGCCGAGGGCTGCGCCAGGGCGGGCCTCGTCTTCATCGGGCCGCCGCCGGCGGCGATCCGCGCGATGGGCCTGAAAAACGCCGCCAAGGCGCTGATGGAGAAGGCCGGCGTCCCCGTCGTGCCGGGCTATCACGGCGACGAGCAGGCGCCGAGGCTTCTCAAGGAGCAGGCGCGCGACATCGGCTATCCCGTCCTCATCAAGGCGATCGCCGGGGGCGGCGGCAAGGGCATGCGCCGCGTCGACGCCGCGGCCGATTTCGACGCCGCGCTGGAGGGGGCGGCGCGCGAGGCGCAAGCGGCGTTCGGCGACGCGCGCGTGCTGATCGAAAAATATGTAGCGCGGCCGCGCCATATCGAGATGCAGATTTTCGGCGACTCGCGCGGCGAAGTCGTGCACCTCTTCGAGCGCGACTGTTCGCTGCAGCGCCGGCATCAGAAAGTCATCGAGGAAAGTCCCGCGCCCGGCCTGTCGCCGCAGACGCGCACGATGATGAGCGAGGCGGCGATCGCCGCGGGCAAGGCGATCGGCTACGTCGGCGCCGGCACCGTCGAATTCATCGCCGATTCCTCGCGCGGCCTGCGGCCCGACGGCTTCTTTTTTCTGGAGATGAACACGCGGCTGCAGGTCGAGCATCCCGTGACCGAGGCGATCACCGGGCTCGATCTCGTCGAATGGCAGTTCCGCGTCGCCGCGGGCGAGCCGTTGCCGCTCGCGCAAAGCGAAATCCGCCGCAGCGGCCACGCGGTGGAGGCGCGCCTTTACGCGGAAGACCCCGAGCATGACTTTCTGCCGTCGGCCGGCAGGATCCATGCGTTGCGCCTGCCGCAAGGCGAGGGGGTTCGGGTCGACGCCGGCGTCGAGGCGGGCGGCGAGGTCACGCCGTTCTATGATCCGATGATCGCCAAGATCATCGCGCAGGGGGCGAGCCGCGACGAGGCGCTCGATCGGTTGCGCCTGGCGCTCGACGAAACGCTGGTCGCCGGGCCGCGCACCAACGCGCCGCTGCTGCGCGCCTTGTGCGAAGCGCCGGAGTTTCGCGCCGGCGCGATCGATGTCGGCTTCATCGAAGCCAATCTCGCGCGCCTTGGCGCGGCGCCGCGGGACGTCGACGCCGAGGCCGTGCTGATCGGCGCCGGGCGCCTGCTCGCGCGACAAAACCGCCCCGCCTCGTTCGATCCCTGGAGCGTCGCCGACAGCTTCGAGCTGACCGGCCGCCGGGAGGTCGGCGTCGAGGTTCTCGTCGACGGGCGCCCCGTGTCGCTGGTCGAGCGCAGCGTCGGCGGCGTCCGCACGCTCGAATGGGCGGATCCTCGCCGGACCGCCGCCGCGGCGTCCGGCCCCGCGACGATCGTCGAAACCGCCGAGGCGGTGTTCGTCCTGCGCGGCGGCCGGCAGACCGAATTGCGCCCGATCGATCCGCTCGACTTCGAGGCGGAGGCCTCGGGCGACGGCTCCGGCGTGGTCGAAGCGCCGATGCATGGGCGCCTCGTCGCGCTGTTGGCGCAGGAAGGCCAGATCGTCCAGCGCGGCGCGCGCGTGGCGATCGTCGAAGCGATGAAGATGGAGCATTCGGTCGCCGCGCCGCGCGCCGGCCGCGTCGCGCGCATCGCCGCCGCCGTCGGCGCGCAGGTGCGCCAGGGCGCGCCGCTGATGACGATCGAAGACGCCGAGCCGCAAGGCTGATCGGGCCCGCGGACGAAGAATGGGCGATAACAGGAGTGTCAGATGTTGCGCGCCGCTGCTTTTCTCGCGCTGCTGGTCGCCGCGCAGGCCTTCGCCGAGGCCGGCCACGACCATCATATGGGCCGCGCGCCCGGCGAAGTCGGCCAGGGCGCGTTCGCCGCCATCCAGGAGATCGTCGGGCTGCTGGAGGCCGATCCGTCGACCGACTGGAGCAAGGTCGATATCGAGGCGCTGCGCCGGCATCTCATCGACATGGACAATGTCACCTTGCGCGCCGACGTGAAGGCCGAGCCGGTCGACGGCGGCATGCGCTTCACCGTCTCGGGCGCCGGGGCGGTCAAGGACTCGATCCGGCGGATGGTCGCGGCGCATGCCGCGGCGATGGACGGCGCCGGCGGCTGGCGGTTCGCCGCCGCGCGGACCGACGCCGGCGCCGTCCTCACCGTGCTGGCGCCGCCGGAGGACGCCGCAAAACTGCGCGGGCTCGGCTTCATCGGCGTGATGACGCGCGGCATGCATCATCAAATGCACCATATGATGATCGCCCGGGGTGAAATTCCGCAGCCGTGACGCGGCGACCAATGAGCGGAGGCCGCCGCCTTGGCGGCGCGCGGCCGCGGCCTCGCGTCGCCGAGCAAGGATCGCCTTGTGTTCTATGGCAATGTTGGGGATTTAACAATTAATTCCATCGTTACTTTCATGTTTCTAATGAACATTCGAGATCGCCCCGTTCTATTCCGGAAACCGCGCCGCGTAGGGCTCTGGCGGCAGCCGCAGGGCGTTGGTGAGATAGCTGACCGTCCGGTAGAAGCCCGCCAGCATCAGGATTTCCATCAGCGCCGCCTCGCTGAAGAGGTCGCGCAGTTCGCCCCATAGTGCGTCGTCGAGATCGCAACCGGCGTGGAGCTGATCGCAGGCGCGGATCAGCAGCCGGTCCTCGGCGGACCACCAGGGGTCGCCGGCGCCGCCGCGCGCGAGCGAGCGTCGCATCGCCTCGTCGAGCCCGACCTTCGCCGCGAAAAAGGCGATATGCACGCCCCATTCGTATTCCGAGCCCGACAGCGCCGCGACGCGGTCGATGACGATCTCGCGCTGGCGCAAAGTCAGGGCGCCCTTGTCGAGAAGACTGCCGCCGCGAAACCGTTCGAACAGCCGCCGATCGCGCGCGAGCGTCCTGAACAGCAGCAAAGGCGGCGTGTTCGGCGGCATGATGCGGTCGAACGCCGCCTGCACGTCGGGAGCGAAAGGCGGCTGCGCCGCGGCGATCCGAGGAGACATGGCGACTGCCCTCTGCTATGTTTATCATAGCATCGATATCTCCTCTGCTATGGAAAGTAAAGCATGAGACCTCCGCGACCCGGCGCCCCGGTGCGCGGCTCCCGCACCGGGCGCCCGGTGATGGCGCTGCTCGATCTGCTCGGACGGCGCATGACGCTGCGCATCCTCTGGGAACTGACCCGCCGGGGCGAGCCGATGACGTTCCGGATGCTGCAGGAGGCGGCCGACACTAACCCTTCGCTGCTGAACACGCGGCTCAGGGAGTTGCGCGCCGCCCGTCTCGTGCATCACCAAGGTCGCGGCTACATGCTCAGCGAACAGGGCGGCGAGCTGCTGACGCTGCTGCTGCCGCTCAACGGCTGGGCCGACGAATGGGCGGCGCGCTGCGCAGCGTCCGCGGCCGCCGACGCCGCGTCATCGAGCGAACCGGGGGGCGGCGGTCGGCCGCCAGCTCCATGATCGGAACCCCGCTTGCGCGACGGTCGGGCGGTGCATGGGCGGCGGGGCGCGCCCGGACGGGGCTGCGCCGATTGTGATACGGCCCGAGCCGGAGCGGTCGTCGCGCCGGCGAGGCGTGGCTTGCCGGGATCGCCGGAAAGGAGCAAATTTCCGATCCGGCGGAAGCGGTCAAGCAGGCGCCCGGCGCGCCGCCGGTCGCGGGAAGGGAAGCGAAATGAAAATCATCGTCGTGGGGGCGACCGGCACCATCGGCGCCGAGGTCGTCAAGGCGCTCGTTTCGAAGCGGCACGAGGTCATCGGCGCGTCGCGCCGCGGCGACCTCGAGGTCGCGCTGGAAGACGCGGCGTCGATCCGCGCGATGTTCGACAAGGTCCGCGACGTCGACGCGGTGATCTCATGCGCCGGCGCCGCCGCGTTCAAATCCTTCGCCGAGCTCGCCGACGCCGACTACCAGCTCGGCCTGCGCAGCAAGCTGATGGGCCAGGTCTCGCTCGCTCGGGCGGCCAAGGACAGTCTGCGCGACGGCGGCTCGATCACCCTGACCACCGGCATCCTCGCGATGCGCCCGATGCCGGGAAGCGCCTCCGTTTCGATGGTCAACGCCGCCCTCGAAGGTTTCGTGCGCGCCGCCGCGCTCGAGATGCCGCGGAAACTGCGGATCAACGCCGTCAGCCCGCCCTGGGTGAAGGAGACGATGGTGAAATACGGCATGGACCCGACGCCGGGCCTCGCTTCGGCCGACGTCGCCAAGGCCTATGTCGCCGCCGTCGAAGGCTCGTTCCAGGGCGAGATCCTCGAGGCGACGCGGTTCGCCCGATAGCGCGCGAGGCGTTCGACGAGCCACGGCGCCCGCTGTCCACAGGCCGCCGCCGCGCGCTTCGCTTTTGCGCCGCCGCGCGCCATAATCGAGCCATGCCGCTTCACCTGATCAAACTATGCGTCGGCGCCGAGTTGATCGAGGACCTCGAACAATGGATCGCCCAGCGCGTCGCCGAGCGCAAAAGGCGCGGCGAGCCGGCGCTGTCGCTGCATGTGACGCGCATGACGCCCAAGCGCGGCGCCGAATTGCTCGACGGCGGCTCGCTCTATTGGGTGATCCGCGGCCAGCTCTCGGCGCGGCAGCGGCTCGCGGGCATCGAGCCGTTCACCGACGCCGACGGCGTCGGCCGCTGCCGCCTGTGGATGGACCCGGCGGTCGCGCCGGTCGCGCCGCGCTCGTTTCGCCCGTTCCAGGGCTGGCGTTATCTGGCGCCCGCCGACGCGCCGCCGGATCTGCGCGGGCGCTCGGATGTCGCGCGCATGCCGGAGGCGCTGCGCCGCGAGCTCAGCGCGCTTGGGCTGCTGTAGTTTCACCAAGGCCGGGCGCGCTGTTCGCCACGCCGTCACGCGTGCGGACAGGAGGCCGCCACTCGGGCCGGCTGGAGCCTCTCGGCGTCAGGATCGGGTCGCTCCAACAGGCGGGCGTCGCGGAACAGGCGACCGGCGGCGCGAGGCGCCGCACCCGGCCCAACGCCGTATCGCGGGCGAGCGCTGCGGGCTCGACGAGCCGCGATCTCAGGTCCCGCAGGATTCCCGGCAGCTCCCCGGCGGGCAGGTTGCGGACCCGTTGCATGAAGTTTTTCGAGAAGGCGCGGTCGGAGGCGGGGATCAGCCCCAGGCTTTGATACCACATCGCGCAGCGCGCCAGGCTCACCGTGACATGATAGCTTCCGCCCTCTCTGGCGCGCTTCAACAGGGCCGCGGTCGCTCCCGCGGCTCCTATATAGCCGGTGACGTAGTCGTTGATCAAAGCGGTCGGCGGCATGGCGGGGACGCCGTCGGCGCCTTCGAGCATGGCGAGGCCCGAAGCGGCGGTGCCCAGCATGTCGAAGCCGCCGCGGTCGAACCACGGACCGCCCCAGCCGTAGCAGCGAACGCTCACGACGATGATTCCGGGGCGGAGGCGCGCGAGTTCTTCCGGCGAGAAGCCGAACTTCGCGATCTTGCGGCCGCGAAAGTTCTCGACGAACACGTCCGCGGTCCGCGCCAGCTCCCGGCAAATCTCGTTGCCTCGCGAGTCGCCCAGATCGAGAAACGTCGATCGGTGTCCGACATTGGCGTCCTCGTAGACCCAGTCGTGCTCGAAATCGTTGTAGTGATTGACCGAGAGGACATCGGCGCCCTGTTCCGCCAGCGTGCGGCCGACCACCGGACCGGCGACGGCGTGGGTGAGGCTCAACACCCTGATGTCGCCGAGCGGCCGGTCCGATGGGGGCGACGGCTCCGGTTCGCTCTCGCCGATTTTCCTCACCGCGATCACCGGCTCCTGCGACAGATAGGCGCCCTGGGGATGGGCGAGCCATTCCTCGGGCGATCTTGCGATGCACAGCGTATGGCCTTGCGCGTTGGCGGCGTCCTCCAGTTCCTGGGCGTCCCACCTGGCGATTGCAGCGGCGATGTTGGCGTGACTGATCCCGCAGTTGAAGAAATTGCTCCAGGCGACGTGTTGATGCGGATAGACGCCCGACGGATAGACCCAGCGTCCGTCCTTGGTCTGGTAGGGGAACACGCTGAACGGATGCGAGCCGCCCATCCAATCGGGATAGGGGTGCCCGTTGATCGTCGGATGAAAGGTGAACTCCGGGTTGATGCCGTGCGCGGCCTGCCGGATATCGATGCTGAGGCTTTGGCCGTTTCCGGTTCTCTCCCGCCAGACGGCGGCCGCGCCCACCGCCGCGGCCATCGCGGCGATCGAGAACGCCTCGCCGAGGCGAACCGCGCTCGGGAACAGCGGATCGAAGCCGTCGATGTCGACGCCGCCGCCGACATCCTCGAGCGTCAGGCCCAGCGGCTCGATCAGCCGGCCGAGGGCTTCGACGGCGCCGGCATTGGGCTGCTTGTTGTCCATGGCTCTCTCCAAAGCGGCCATAATCGGCGAACGGCCGGGTGGCTGTGGCAGGGGTCGTCTGTCGACGGGGACTGCGGATCGAAGGCGATCCTCAGCTCGCCGGCGGCCGGGCATGGCCGAGATACATCAGCTCCCAGATCGCCGGAGCGGAAAAGCGCTCGACCAGTTTGCCGCGCTCGAATTTTTCGACGCTCGCCGCGCCGGTGAAGCGCAGATAGGCGGAGTCGACCCCGGCGAGCCTGGCGAGCGCGCGCCTGGCGAGCGGCAGCTTGTCGGCGAACACCCGCTGCAGGATCGTGCGCTGGCGCTCGAAGGTCACGACATAGCTGAGATCGCCGTCCGCATAGGCGTAGCGCGTGACGTCGGCGACCGGCTTGCCGGTGGCCTGATCGGTCGCCACGCGTTCGGCCGCGAAGGCGACCTTGCCGTCGTCGTCCGCGACAATCGCCCCGTCCTTGGCCAGCAGGAACACCGTCTGCGTCGCGCAGCCGAATTGCGCGCCCGCCGTGATGTAGGAAGTGACGACCGAGTAGGGGCCGACTTTCGCGCGCGCCCAGTACCAGTCGTGCATCAGCGAGGCCATCGGCGCATCGCCCCAGTTATGGTCGTGGTAGCCGGCGCCGGTCCCCGTCATCGCGACGCCGCCGACCGTATAGGCGATGGTCACGCGGCCCTGCGGGGTCGCCGGCAGCCAGGCGAACAACTTTTCCGGCTGGCCCTTGGCCGTGGCGAAATAGGTATGGCCGGACTTCGGCCGCCACGGCGGAACCTCGCCGACGAGATCGATATCGACCGTCACGTCCTCGACGCCGGCCGTGATGTGATAGCGGCGCAGGTCGCCGACGAAGCGGTTGGCGCCGATCCTGACGTCGCAGCGGTCCCGGGAGGCGGAAAACTCTTCGGGGCGCGCCCGATAGGCCTTGTCGACGATCCGCCCGTCGGGCAGCGTCAGGTTGATCGTCACCAGCGGCGCGAGCCCGGAACCGGGATCGTTGGCCGGCTTGGTGTAGAAGCCGACGACGATCGTCGCGCCGTCGTCGAGATGCGCGTCGAAATACCACCATTCGAAGTGGCCGCTGTCGGCGCTCTCCCTTTGTCCGTCCTCCCACGGGGCGATCGATTTGCGGTCGATCCCCAGCCGCGCATAGTCGGCGTCGTCGTCGGCCCGGCGCACATAGCCGCCGCCCGCCGGCCCCCGGGCGCCGGTCGCCCGGTCTTGATCGTCGGCATGGGCCGACAGGGGCGATGCGGCGACGGCTGACGCGGCGATCGCGGCTTCCGGTAGATTGTTCATGTCTCGACTCCCATCGTTTTCGACGCGCCGCCGGGGCGGCTCGGTCGATCGGCAAGATAGGACTGGCGTTGTCAGGAAAAAATCCGGTATTATCGATATGAACTATTAGGTAGTGCCTAATAATGCGCGATCTGCCGCTGCCGGGCCTGACCGTCTTCGCCGCGATCGCCGAGCACGCCAGCTTCGTCGGCGCGGCGCGCCGCCTCGGGCTTTCGACCCCCTCGGTGAGCCAGGCCTTGCGCGGGCTGGAGGCCGCGCTGGGGGTGCGGCTGTTCAACCGCACGACCCGCTCGGTGACGCTGACCGAAGCCGGCCGGGCGTTGCTGGCGCAGGTGCGCCCCGCGCTCGATCAGCTTCACGGCGCGCTGGAGGCGGTGAACGCCTTCCGCGACCGTCCGGTCGGCACGCTGCGCCTCGCCGTCAACGGCCTCGCCGCCGATGCGGTGATCCTGCCCATCGCCAGCGAATTCATGGCCGAATATCCCGAAATCAGGCTCGACATCACGATCATCGACGGGCCGACCGACATCGTCGCCGGCGGCTTCGACGCGGGGATCGGCGCCGGCGCGCTGATCGCCAAAGACATGATCGCCACGCGCCTCGCGCCGGATTCGCGTCTGATCGCGCTCGCCAGCCCTGCCTATCTGGAGCGGCATGGCGCGCCGCGCACGCCGGCCGACCTGCGCGGCCACAAATGCGTGCGCTGGCGGATGTTGAACGGCGCCCTCTTCCCCTGGCGGTTCATCATCGACGGACAAACGGTCGAGGTCGATCCGGGAGGCTCGCTGGTCACCAACAGCATCCAGCTGATGGCGCGCGCCGTGCTCGAAGGCGCCTGCGTCGCGCTCGGCATCGAATCGGCGGCGAGGCGGTGGATCGACCGCGGACGGGTGACGCCGTTGCTGCAGGACTACGCCTGCCCGTGGTCGGGCTGGCATGTCTACTACCCCGGCCGCGCCCAGCTTCCCCTGCCGCTGCGGGCGTTCATCGATTTCCTGCGCGCTCACCCGGCCGGATCGGCATAAGGGCATGCGCATATCGAGATGCGTCGCCGCTCCGACCAGCCTCGGCGGGGCGTGAATCCTCGCGAATTTTCGGCCCTTAAAGCGGCAATTTGGCGCGCCCGCCGCGTCGCGAGCGCGCCGCGCCCGTGTCAAACGGGTTATTTTCGTTCGATTCCGGGCCGCGGCGTGGCGCGCTTCTGCGGCAAGGCGGCCGGCTACCGTATCGGGTGAGGCGTTTGCCGCGGCCGGCCTCGCGCGTATGGTCGGCCGGGATATCAGGGGGAGGGAGCGACATGCGCAGCCCATTCGCCGTGGCGATTCTGGCCTTGCTCGTGGCGGCGAGCCGGGTCGTCGCCAATCCCGTCGGCGTGCCGCCCACCGCCAAGCCGTTCGAGGTGATCGAGGGCCAGACGATCAGCATCGAGCTGGGGACGCCGACCGCGCATGGCTGGTACGTGCTGATCTGGGGCGGCTACAAGGTCGGCGATCGGGAGTTCCTGGCCAACGGCGCGGCAAAAGAGGGCGAGTTCAACCCCGGCGCCGGTTGCGTCTACATCGCCTGGGAGGGCGGCGGGCAGTGCTTCTTTCCCTCCGAGAACCAGGGCAACCGGGCGCACGAGTTCCTCAAGTCGATTCATGGCGGCCCGCCGATCACGCTCGGCTTCACCCCGCCCGCCGGCGCCCATGGCGCCTTCTATTACCGCGTCGACAACGCGCCATAGGCGAACGCGCCTGAACGCGGACATCTTCGGAGCGGCCATCAGCCAATGCTAACACGGATACAGAAAGCGATAGCGATAGTTGCTCTGTCAATCTGTCTTGGGATGGCGATTGGTGCGGAGATTTGGCAGGCGTCACACTCCCCACAATCGCCAAATCAGCGCGCCACCGCCAAAGACAATTACGGCACCAGCTCCAAGACCATAGAAGAACGGCATCAGGCCACCGAAGAAGCCATCGCCTATTATACTCTGTGGCTCATGGCGTTTACCGGCATCCTCGCGATCGCTACCGCCGGATTGGGAACTATGAATTTCTTCCAACTTCGGCTCGCCCGTGCTGAATTTCTCTCCACCCATCGTCCAAAAATCCGCATAAAACATCTTTGGTTGGTTGGAGGGGTGGCAAGCGAAATCTGGCAAGGAGAACCGATTATTGTAAACTTGACCTGCGTCAATAACGGGACAACCGACGCCATTCTTCACGAAGTTGGAATTAAATATCTCGTCGTAAAAAAAGACAGGGGCCTTCTTACCGAACCGGATATTCCAGCCGTTTTGAATGTCCGAGGCGCAGCGCTTCCATGCGGACGAAATTGGACGATCGAAGACCTTCGCGTAGGCACCGTAATTACTGCCGAACAAAATGTCGATATCCAACAACATCGTGCCGACCTGTATTGCATCGGTTACGTCAGCTATTTCGACGCGGCGGAACGCATGCGCATAACAGGTTTTTGCAGAATTCTGACCTTCCCACAAAACGCCTTGGCTCATACAGGCAACTGTCGCTTTCGCGTGTTCGACGATCCTGATTATGAATATGAGGACTAGAGAACTTGTAGCCCGACCTGCCAGAGCTGCGTTTAGCCGACGACATTCCGCAAGCCGGAATTGACGACGAATTGGTTTCACACGTGATCGCAAATAGTTGTATCCGTTGAGCTTTTTTAGCAGGCCGACTGTGGGAGCACTACTCGATCGCTTTCCGAAAAAACAGAATCGTGCTATGAATGTGCCTTTGAAATTTTCGATCGGTACTAGCCCCGGAAGCGGCGACCAGCAAGGAGAGAGCCTGATCGCCAAAAATCGCGAATCCAAATTTTTTCGACCCTAAGCTTCTGATTTTCCACATTTCGGCCAGGAAAAGCTTTGGAAAAATTTGGATTTCCAAATTTTTGTCCACTGAAAACAAAGGGAAAATTCGCGCGGACTTGCGCCGATGCGCGCCAAAGGCGCGTCATCGAGGGTTCCGCAAACGCTGGCATGGCGCGCCATTCCAGTCGAAAGCGGCGGCCGCGCGGTTTGATTATGAGGCGTCGCCGGCTTGCCGAAACGGGTCGACGCGCCGATCTATGGAGCGACGATGAGAGGGCGGCGGAGCGCTGCGATGGCCAGGGAGAACAAGGACGCGCCGCTGGCGCAACGGCCGGTGAGCGCCGATGTCGCGGCGTTCGTCGAGGCGGCGCGCCACACGCCGGCGCCGCTCGCCGGCGGCCGCGGCCGGCTGATCTTCGCGCTCGACGCCACGATGAGCCGGCAGGCGACCTGGGATCTCGCGCAAAGCCTGCAGGCGCGGATGTTCCAGGTCGCCGCGGCTTTCGGCGGCCTCGACGTGCAGCTCGTTTACTTCCGCGGCTTCAACGAATGCCGCGCCTCGCGATTCGTGTCCGGCGGGCAGGGTCTGGCCGATCTCATGGCGAAGATCGACGTGCGCGGCGGCGCCACGCAGATCGGCAAGGTGCTCGCCCATGCGCGCGACGAGGCGCGGCGCGCCAAGGTCGCGGCGCTGGTGTTGGTCGGCGACGCGATGGAGGAGCCGATCGAGAAGCTGCTGGCGACGTCCGGCGAACTGGCGATCGCCGGCGTCAAGGCGTTCATGTTCCAGGAAGGCGATGATGCCGTCGCGGCGCGCGCGTTCCAGGAGATCGCCCGCCTGACCGGCGGCGCCTATGGCGCGTTCGACGCCAGCGCGGCGGCGCGCCTCGAAGCGCTGTTGCGCGCCGCCGCCGCCTACGCCGCCGGCGGCCGCGCCGGCCTGGAGGCGCAGGCGATCAAGGAGGAGGCGGCGCGGCTGCTGCTACGGCAGATGCGCTGAAGCCGGTTTCATTGTAACCTGTCGCTCCGTCCGGCCGCCGCCTGACGCGAACGGCGCTTGTCGAGGCAGGAATTCGTAACCGCGATGCCCAGTCTGATCGCCGGCCTTTTTCTGCTCTATCTCGTCCTCTACGGGATCAAGCAATTCGCGCGGCTGAGCCCGGCCGTGGCGGCGCGCCTGGTGCGCCAGGGCGGCGGCGTGCTCGGCCTGCTCGGCGCGCTGCTGCTGGTGCTGCGCGGCAGCCTCGGCCTCGCCTCGCTGGTGGCCGGCCTGGCGTTCAGCTTCGCCGGCTGGGGCCGGTTTCACAATCTGGCGTCGGCTTTCCGGGTCGGCGGCGCCCGCCCGGCCGGCGCGCAGAAATCCAGCGCGCGCTCGGCGATGTTCGAAATGCGTCTCGATCATGCGAGCGGCGAATTGACCGGCACGGTCCTGTCGGGCCCGTGGCAGGGGCGCGCGCTGGAGACGCTGACCCGGCCCGATTGCCTCACGCTCTACGCCGAGGCGTTGCGCGACGATCCCGACGGGGCGCGGCTCCTAGAGACTTACCTCGACCGCCGGTTCGCCGGTTGGCGCGAGGCAGCAAAGGCGAATGGCGAGGCGGGGAGCGGGCGCGGCGGCTCGGGGGCGATGACCGAGCAGGAGGCCTATCAGGTTCTGGGCCTGCCGGAAGGGGCCGGCGCCGAGGAGATTGCGCGGGCGCACCGCGCCCTGATGAAGAAACTCCATCCCGATCACGGCGGCTCGACCAGTCTGGCGGCGCGCGTCAATCAGGCCAAGGACATTTTGCTGCGACGCCATTGAACGCTACTCCGTCCCGATCCGCCGGGCTGACCAACAAACGCATCCTAGTCGTGCGTCGCAAAGCACGGAAATCCGTTTCTTTTCAATACTTTGCACGCTATTTCGGCAGTGGTTGATGAATCCAGGCCGGCAAATCGGGCGCGGTAGAACGCGCCGTTGCCATTGTCGATCCTTTCAGTAAACGGTCTGGCCGAGGCGAGCGCCGAGCGATTCTCGGCCTTGGCGCGAACCAGCAGATCAACCGCCTTGGCGGCGTCTTCGCTGGCGCCGATCTGGATCATCCAGCCCGAACGGCCGGCCGGGGCTTCCTCGCTGCGCGCGACCCGGCTTTCCTCCTTGGCGCGGGCGAGGACGGGCAGCGCCCTGGCGGGCGGCCCGGCCTTCGGCTCGGCGCGCGGCGCGAGGCCGTCGGGGCCCCTGACCCAGCCCGCCGCCGCGGGGCTCGCTTCGGCGAGCCGCACCGGCGGAGCCGGAGCGGGCGCGGGAGGGACGATCGCTTTGGCTGATGGAGCCGCCCGCGGCTCGGGAGTTGGGGCGGCGCCGTCCGGACCTTTGGTCCAGCCGTGCGTCGCCGGGCTCGCTTCGGCCAGACGGGACGGCGCCGGAGGGGCGGCGGTCGCCCTGGCGGCCATCGCGGCCTTCAGTTCGGCGAGCGGCGCGACGCCGTCGGGACCCTTGACCCAGCCGGGCGCCGCCATCGCCTTGGCGGGCGTGACGAATTTTGGCTCGGTCGCCAGCGCGACGCCGTTCGGGCCTTTGACCCAGCCGAGCGCCGCGGGATTGCTGTCGGCGGCGCGCGCCGGCGGGGACGGCGCGGCGGTCGAAGCAGGGACGGCCGCCGGCGCCACGCGAATCTCCCGCTTGACGAGCGGGCGAACCGCCTCCAGCCTCGGCGCAGGGAGTTCGCGCTCGGCATTGTCGTCGTCGCCTTCGGCGTCCTCGCTCGGCGGTTGCGCGACGGAGGCGCGGACCGGCGGCGTCGGCGCCTCGATCGCCGGCGGCGCCAGAGAGGCGGTCCTCACCGGCGGCGCGGGCGGCGCCGCGGCCGGCGTCGCGGCCTCGGCGATCATCGTCGCGGTGCGGGTGATGGCGGCGCTGGCGATGTGCTGGGCGATCAGCGATTCCATGAACCGGTCGCGCGCCCCGGCGGTGGGCCCCCCCATGACCACCGCGACCAGCGAACGCCCGCCGCGATGCACCGAAGTCAGGAGATTGAAGCCGGAGGCGCGCGTATAGCCGGTCTTGATGCCGTCGACGCCGTCCACCCGGCCGAGCAAATGATTGTGGTTGCCGATCGTCTCGCCGGCATATTCGAACGATTGGGTTGAAAAGTAGTGGAAATAGCGCGGAAAACGCTCCTGCACCGCGCGCCCGAGCACGGAAAGGTCGCGCGCCGTCGTCACCTGCCGGTCGTCCGGCAGTCCGGAGGCGTTCACGTAAGTCGTATGCGCCATGCCCAGCGCGCGGGCCTTGCGCGTCATCATTTGCGCGAAGCTGTCCTCGTCGCCGCCGAGCGCCTCGGCGACCGCGACGGCGACGTCATTGGCCGACCTCGTCACGATCGCCTTGATCGCATTCTCGACGCTGATGGTTTCGCCGGGCTCCAGGCCCAGCTTGGATGGCGCCTGGCTCGCGGCGTGGGCCGACATCAGAATCGGCGACTCGAGCGACAGGCGACCCTTTTCAAGCTGCTCGAACAGCAGATAAAGCGTCATCACCTTGGTGAGCGAGGCCGGATGGCGCGTTTCGCCGTCGCTCGCGGCGTAGAGCGTGCGGCCCGAGTTTGCGTCGACCACGATCGCGGCGAAGGCGGGATCGCGCGCGGGGACCGCCTGACGGGCCGCATAAACGCGATAGTGACGCCAATGCCGCGCTTCCGCCGGCGCGGCCCATACCGATAGAGCGGCCAAGACAATAAAAATCCTGGCCAGGAAGGGCATCCGTCCCGCCCCGGTCTCCGCAATACGCAACGCCATGAACCGCCCCTTGAACCGCTCAACGAACTGCGCCGACGCGAGTCTCGGGCGACAGTTGCTTCACGCACACACAGTCACAACCTATGGGAACGCAGTTACGGCGCGGTTAACGGAGAAAGCTCGATGAGCCCGATCGCCCCGCAAGCCCATGACGCAGCGTGACAAAATCGGGCATGATTAACGGATCGTGGATTGGCCGAACCGCTCGCCGAATGAATTGGGTCGGTCGCGCGCAAAACGCCGACGCTCTGGAATTGCTCCTGACGTCCTGTCGAGCCCTTGATCGGTCGGGTCAGAAAATGGTGCGCCGCAAAATTCATATTGACAGTTTTGTGCAGTGCACATATCTAACGGACGTCAGACCCTGTGGTCGCGTCGCGATCATGTCGAGCGGGTATAGGACAAATGGTCGCACTGCGACGATCCGCTGGCTTCCACACGCGGCGGCAAATTGAAAGGCCAAATCCATGTTCCCCAATGTTGAAGAAATCCAGAAGTTCGGCAAACAGCAGTTTGAAGCTGTGACGGCGGCGACCACCTCCTTCTCGAAGGGTTTGCAGGAAATCGCCACCGAAACGAGCGACTATTCGAAGAAGGCGATCGCCGCCAACACGTCCGTCGTCGAAAAGCTGTTCGGCGCCAAGAATGTCGAGACCGCCATCCAGATTCAGACCGAGTTCGCCAAGACCGCCTATGAGACCTTTGTCGCGGAAGCGACCAAGATCGGCGAGCTCTATGCGAAGCTCGCCAAGGAGGCTTTCAAGCCGATCGAGACCGTTTACGCCAAGGCTCCGGCCAAGTAAGCGAGTTTCCGCACGCGCCGATTTGCTACTGCGCATTGGAAGGGCCGGCCGAAAGGCCGGCCTTTTTTTGCGCATCACGCCTCGCGGCGAACGCGTGATTTTGATCGCGACGCTGTTGCAAAATCCTCTTTGCTAAGGCGGACAAGGGTCCTAAATTAGCAAATCAGTTTCGTTGTGGAGGCGGCTGCCGGCGCTCCGATTGCGCGCCGCTCGTCTTGGATTGACGAAAGGTCGAATGTGATCGGCGAACCGCATTTGGTGGTCAGTCGTTTCAGGGCTGGCGTGGCGCTTCTGGCGCGGTGGTTGTTCGCCCCGCGCGGGGCGAGTCGTTCCATGACGAACCCGGCTCCGGCTGCGACCCTCCAGCTTGGGCGGGTAACGCCCATCGGGGCCCGCGAACCGCGAAAGACGCCCGATGGGCCGGGTAACGGAACCGCTGTCATTACACGCACGCGCGCGCAAACCAAGCGACCGAGCATGTATCGGGTGTTGCTGCTGAACGATGATTATACGCCGATGGAGTTTGTAATCCTTATCTTGCAGTCCTATTTTAATAAGAACCCGGAGGAGGCGACGCAAATCATGTTGCATGTGCACCACCACGGGGTGGGGGAGTGCGGCGTGTTCACCTACGAGATTGCCGAGACCAAAGTCGCCCAAGTCATGGACCACGCTCGCAAGAACCAGCATCCGCTGCAATGCATCATGGAAAAGAAGTGAAAGGCGCGCAATGCCATCCTTTTCTCGCGCACTCGAAAAGACGCTTCACCGGGCGCTCGCCGTCGCCAACGAGCGTCGGCACGAATACGCGACGTTGGAGCATCTGCTGCTTTCCCTGATTGATGACAGCGACGCCGCTTCGGTGATGCGCGCCTGCAGCGTCGATCTCGAGATCTTGAGAAAAAACCTGACCCAGTACATCGACTCGGAGTTAGAGAATCTGGTCATCGAGACGCGCGAGGAAGCCAAGCCAACGGCGGGATTTCAACGCGTGGTGCAGCGCGCGGTCATCCACGTGCAGTCGTCGGGTCGCGAAGAGGTGACAGGCGCCAATGTTCTCGTCGCGATCTTCGCCGAACGCGAAAGTCACGCGGCCTTCTTCCTGCAAGAGCAGGACATGACGCGCTACGACGCGGTGAATTACATCAGTCACGGCATCGCCAAGCGTCCGGGACTATCGGATTCGTCGAAGACTCCGCGCGGCGCTGAAGAGGACCATGAATCGCGTGAGCCCAAGGAGTTGAAAGAGGGGTCTGAACAGAAGAAGAAGGAAGCCGCGCTTGACGCCTATTGCGTGAATCTCAACAGGAAGGCGAAAGACGGCAAGATCGATCCTCTGATCGGCCGGGAAGCTGAGGTGCAGCGCACCATCCAGGTTCTGTGCCGTCGACAGAAAAACAATCCGTTGCTGGTTGGCGAACCGGGCGTCGGCAAGACCGCGATCGCCGAGGGGCTTGCCCACAAAATCGTCAACGGCGCCGTCCCCGAGGTGCTCGCAGGCGCGACCGTGTTCGCTCTTGACATGGGCGCGCTGTTGGCGGGGACCCGCTATCGGGGCGACTTTGAAGAGCGCCTCAAGCAGGTGATGAAAGAGATTGAGCAGCACAAGGACGCAATTCTGTTTATCGACGAGATTCACACTGTGATCGGCGCCGGCGCGACTTCCGGCGGCGCGATGGACGCGTCGAACCTGCTGAAGCCCGCGCTCGCGCAAGGCGTGCTTCGCTGTATCGGCTCCACGACTTACAAGGAATATCGCCAGTATTTTGAAAAAGATCGCGCCCTTGTTCGCCGCTTTCAGAAGATCGACGTCAACGAGCCGACCGTCGAGGACGCCATTGAGATTATCAAGGGACTGAAGCCCTACTTCGAGGAGTTTCACAAAATCCGCTACACGAATGAGGCGGTAAAGGCGGCGGTGGAGCTTTCGGCGCGCTATATCCATGATCGCAAATTGCCGGACAAGGCGATCGATGTGATCGACGAGACCGGCGCGTCGCAAATGCTGGTGGCCGAGGCCAAGCGAAAAAAGACCATTGGCATCAAGGAGATCGAAGCGACGATCTCAACGATGGCGCGTATTCCGGCTAAGTCGGTGTCCAAGGACGACGCCGAGGTTCTGCAGCATCTCGAAGAGACGCTGCAGCGCGTTGTCTATGGTCAGAACGAAGCGATCGCCGCTCTGTCTTCCGCAATCAAGCTCGCGCGAGCCGGCTTGCGCGATCCCGAAAAGCCGATCGGTTGTTATCTATTTTCAGGGCCGACGGGGGTCGGCAAGACCGAGGCGGCGCGTCAACTGGCGTCGAGCCTCGGCGTGGAGCTCGTCCGGTTCGATATGTCGGAGTACATGGAGCGGCACACGGTATCGCGGTTGATCGGCGCGCCGCCCGGCTATGTCGGTTTCGACCAGGGGGGCCTACTTACCGACGCCATTGACCAGCACCCCCATTGCGTGCTGCTTCTTGACGAAATCGAGAAGGCCCATCCGGACCTTTTCAATATTCTGCTTCAGATCATGGATCATGGAAAGCTGACCGATCATTCCGGCAAGCAGATCAATTTCCGCAATGTGATCCTGATCATGACGACGAACGCAGGCGCTCAGGAGATGGCCAAGGCGGCGTTCGGCTTCCATCAATCGAAGCGCGAGGGAGACGACACGGAGGCGATCAATCGTCTTTTCGCGCCGGAATTCCGCAATCGACTCGATGCGATCGTGCCGTTCGGTCGTTTGCCGGAAAAGGTGATTGCGCGCGTCGTCGACAAGTTCATCCTTCAGCTCGAGGCGCAACTCGCCGATCGTAACGTGACGATCGAACTGTCGGACGAGGCGCGCGTCTGGCTGGTCAAGAACGGCTACGACGAGACAATGGGCGCGCGGCCGATGGCGCGGGTCATCCAAAAGGAGATCAAGACCCCGCTTGCCGACGAAGTGCTGTTCGGTCGGCTCAAGAACGGCGGAATCGTTCGTGTCGTCGTGACGGGCGACGAAAGCGGTGCGAAAAAGCTCGGCTTCGTGTACCCGGAAGGCCCAGCGCAGCCGCGCCTTGAACGCGATCTGCTGGTGGCGGGGCGCAAGCGCGCCACCGACGAGCCGGAAGTGCGCAAGGCCAGACCCCGCAAGCGCGGCGACGACGACTCGTCGATCGAACGGGACGAGGATCCCTCCAGTGAAACGCCGACGGAGCCGCAGGCGATTTGAGCGTGAAGCCTCGAAATCGATTGATCGTGCGCATAGCGTTTCGGGGATGTCGTGTCAGTGTCGGATGATTGGATCGCGTGCCGCGCCACCTTTCTCGTCGAGCGGCTCGTGGCAGGCGATGTCGGCCCGCATGACCTGCTTGACGCGCTGGAGCGTCGGATTGGCGCCATCGACTCCGGCGTCAACGCTTTGCCGACGTTGTGTTTCGAACGGGCCCGCGCGCATGCCGACAGGCTCGCAAGGCTGCCGCCCGAAAGACGCGGCCGGTTGGCCGGCCTACCCGTTCCCATCAAAGACCTGTCGGAGGTGGCGGGGGTTCGCACCACGTTCGGCTCGCCGATTTTCGCCGATCACGTACCCGCCGTTTCTGACGTGATGGTCGAGCGCCTCGAGGCGGAAGGCGGCATCGTCTACGCCAAGTCGAACACGCCTGAATTTGGTGCGGGGGCGAACACGTTCAACCCCGTCTTTGGGGCGACGCGCAATCCGCATGATTTATCGAAATCAGCGGCCGGCTCGTCGGGCGGAGCGGCGGCGGCGCTCGCGAGCGGCATGGCGTTTGTCGCGCAAGGCAGCGACGTTGGCGGCTCGCTGCGCAATCCCGCGAGCTTTTGCGGGATCGTCGGTCTCCGGCCGACGCCCGGCCGGGTCGCGCGATCGCTCCCCGGAATCCTCGACGACACGCTTGGCGTCAGCGGTCCTATGGCGCGAAACGTCGAGGATGTCGCGCTCCTGCTCGACGCGATGGCCGGCGAGGACGCGCGCGACCCGCTCTCGAAGCCGCGTCCGCAAACCTCCTTTTTGGAAGCGGCGCGGAGCGGCTGGCGTCCGGCGCGCGTCGCCTGGAGCGCCGATCTCGGCGTCGGCCCGGTCGATCCGGAAATCGCCGCGATCACGCAACGCGCGGCGCAACGATTCGGCGACCTTGGCGCGATCGTCAAGGAGGCGCACCCGGACTTGTCGCAGACCGGCAGCGTCTTTCATGTCTTGCGCGCCAAGCGCTATGGCGCGCGCGCCGAATTGCTGCGCCGGCATCGCGACTTGCTGAAACCGGAAGTGGTCTGGAACATCGAGGCGGGCCTGTCGCTGACGATCGACCAGGTCTTGCGCGCCGAGGCGGAGCGCACCGCGATGGCGCGTCGCGCACGCCGCTTCTTTGAGCGTTTCGATCTGCTGGTCTGTCCCGCGACGATACTACCGCCTTTCCCCGTTGAAGAACGCTGGCCGAAGTCCTGCGCCGGTCATGTCTTCGAGAATTACGTGGAATGGCTGAACATCGCCGCCGCAATCACGTTGATCGCCTCGCCCGCCTTGTCGCTGCCCTGCGGTTTCACCGCGACGGGACTTCCCGTCGGGTTGCAAATCGTCGCGCCGCCAAATGGCGAGGGTCGTTTGTTCGCGGCAGCCAAGGCTCTCGAAGAAGCTCTCGACCTGAATACGACGCGGCCGATCACGCCGCGCGCGGAGCCTGCGACCGCGACGGCGTGATGGCGTCCGAAAGCTTCAGCGGGATTTCAACGCGGCTGCAATTTTCGCCGCGGTCGCGGCAAGCGCCTCGCTCTTTTCGATCGGCCCGCCGGGCGGCCGCAGGTCGACGCCGGTCCAGCGCGGCAGAATATGGAAGTGGAGGTGGAAAACCACCTGGCCGCCGGCGCGTTCGTTGAATTGCAGGACCGTTAGCCCATCGGCGGCCATGGCTTCCTTCGCGGCAATGCCGACTTTCTGGACCGACGGCATGAAAAGGGCGAGTTCTTTGGGCGGCATGTCCAGAATGTTGCGCGCCGGGGTTTTGGGGATGACGAGGAGATGGCCCTCGGTCCGCGGCATGATGTCCATGAACGCGAGGCTGACGTCGTCCTCGTAGACTCGCGTGCAGGGCGCTTCGCCGCGCAGGATTTTGGCGAAAATGTTGTCTGTGTCGTAGGCGGGCGGCATGGGCTGCTCCAAAGAGGGCGGCGATCGAGCGATCCTGCGGCAATTCGACGTCCTTGAAAACAGGGTTGGCCGGCGAAAATTCGCGGCCGCGCTAGGGTGACGCCGCGACGATCGCCTCTTCGACGTCGCGTAGCCGGTCCTTGCCGAAATAGATTTCGTCGCCGACAAAGAAAGTCGGCGCGCCGAAGGCGCCGCGCGCCACCGAACGCTCGGTGTTCGCCGTGAGCGTCGCCTTGACTTCGGGCTGCTGGGCGCGCGCCAGGAAAGTCGCGCCATCGAGGCCGCGCTCGCTCAGGGACTGCACGATCACGTCGGGATCGTCCATTTTCTTTCCCTCCTCCCACATCAGGCTGAAGAGAGCCTCGACAGCCGGCATGAAGGAAGGATCGTCCTGCAAGGCGGTGACGCCGCGCATCAATTGCAAGGTATTGACGGGAAAAAACGGGTTCATCTTGAACCGGTCGAGGCGATGGCGCGTGATGAATCGCCTGATCTCAAGGCGATCGTAGGCCAGCTTGTTGGCGATGTCCTTGAATGCGACCAGCGGCGGCTGATTGTGGGTCGCCTTGAACACGCCGCCGAGCAGGATTGGCACATAGATGAAAGTCGCGCCCGTCCTTTGTTCGATCGCGCCGATGACGCGATGCGCGAAATAGCAGTTGGGACTGCCAAAATCGAAATGATGCTCGACTCTCGGCTTGCCCGCGCCCATCACCACGCCTCCATCCACGGCCGCAGATCCAATTCGTGCGTCCAGGCGTTGCGCGGCTGGCGATGCAGGACCCAGTACATTTCGGCGATCGCCTCAGGTTCGAGTATGCCCTCGCGCGACTTCAAGGCCGCCCGGTCGGGAAAATTGTCGCGTATCCATGGCGTGTCGATGGCGCCGTCGATCACCACATGCGCGACATGCACCCCCTCCGGTCCGAGTTCCTTGGCCATGGATTGGGCGAGCGAGCGCAAGGCGTGCTTGGCGCTCGAAAAGGCGGCGAAGCCGGCGCGCCCGCGCAGGCTGGCGCTCGCGCCGGTGAAGATGATGGTGCCGCGCTGGCGCGGGACCATTTTCCGCGCCGCTTCCCGGCCGGTCAGAAAGCCGGCGAAACAGGCCATTTCCCAGACCTTTCGATAGACGCGCGCCGTGGTGTCGCGGATCGGAAAATGGACGTTGGCGCCGATGTTGAAGACGACAAGCTCGAGCGGCGCGACTTCGCGCTCGATCGTCTCAAACAGCGATATGATCTCTTCTTCTTGACGCGCATCGACCCCGAAGGCGCGCGCTGCGCCGCCGTCCGCCTCGATCCGGGCGACCAACGGCGCGAGTTTGTCGCCGTGGCGGCGCGCGACGCAGGCGACGAGCCCTTCGCGGGCAATCCGCCGCGCGATCGCGCCGCCGGTGGCGTCCCCGGCGCCCACGATCAGAGCCGAAGCCTGTCGATTCATCCGGCGCCTGCCGCCTCCTGATGCTGTCGTTGACCGTTCCACACAATACAGAGCGCAGCAAGACGATCCCAGTCCGAAGACTGCGGCGCCGGCTTGAATTGGTCGATGCGCTCGCGCTCCTCACCCTTTGCGATAGGGCGCGTGCTCCTCGTAGAGCGCGATCGTCTCCTCGACGGCGACGCGCTCACGCGCCAGATAGGACTCGACCGCTTCGCCCAACCGCTTGTCGGCGAAGTCGTGGAGCGAAAAGGTCGGGACCGGGCGATAGCCGCGGGCGAGCTTGTGCTCGCCCTGAGCGCCCGCTTCGACACGCTTGAGCCCACGCTCGATCGCGAAATCGATCGCCTGATAGTAACAGACCTCGAAATGCAGGAACGGATGCTCCTCGATAGCGCCCCAGTTGCGCCCGTAGAGCGCATCGTCGCCGATGAAATTGAGGGCTCCGGCGATATGGCGGCCGCCCCGTTTGGCCATCACCAGTAGGATGCGGTCGGCCATGGAGGCTCCGACCAAGTCAAAGAATTTGCGGGTCAGATAGGGATTTCCCCACTTGCGCGAGCCAGTGTCCATATAGAACGCAAAGAATGCGTCCCAGTGCTCGCTCCTGATCGCCGCGCCGGTGACCCGTTCGATGGCGATGTCGCCGCCCAGCGCTTCCTTGCGCTCGCGCTTGATATTCTTGCGCTTGCGTGAGGAAAGGGCGCCGAGGAACTCCTCGAAGTCGCGGTAGCCGGGATTGGCGAAGTGAAACTGCTCGCCGGTGCGCGGAAAGAATCCGGCGCCGGACAAGGCCTCGCGATCACCGCCGTTGGCGAAGGTGACATGGATCGAGGAAGCGTTGATCGCCTTGCACAGGCCGCGTAAGCCGGCGATCAAGGTCGAACGGGCTTCCGTCGGCGCGCTCGCTGCGACCAATAGCCGCCGACCCGTCACCGGCGTGAAGGGAACAGCGACTTGAAGCTTGGGGTAGTAGCGCCCGCCCGCCTGGGCATAGGCCTGAGCCCAGCCATGGTCGAATACATATTCGCCTTGCGAGTGGCTCTTCACATAGGTCGGCGCGGCGGCGACTAAACGACCCGCTTCGTCTTCTACGAGTACGTGCGCCGGCGCCCAACCGCTGCGCCCGCCGACCGAGCCCGATTGCTCGAGCGCAAGCAGAAACGCATGGCTGATGAAGGGATTGAATCGTTCTCCGGCCGCCGCGTGCTCGCTCAGATCAGGTGGATTGGCGCAGGCGTCCCACTGCGCGGCGCCGATCTGCGCGATGTCGGAGGCTGTGCGGACCTTGAATCGGACGGGCGGCATAGGAATTGGGACAGGCTCAACGTTCAACATAGAATCACCCGCAAGGGCCGCAACGCGACGAGGCCGAGGAATTCGAATTATCCTTGAGACTGAACGTCGCACCCGATGCGCGAGCCGCAGCCAGGGCGAAACCGTCGGCATTACGCAGGCGCCCTTTCTCGGTACGCGCGCGAACGCGCTTTGTCTCGTCCACCCCGCATTCGTTCGGAAAGCACCGAGCTTATCGGCTCAAGTCGCCCTCCAGGATGATCTGATCGGCCCATTGCGCCGCGAGACGTTTTTGGGCCTGCGTTCGCACAGTCCAGGCAATCACCGGAGTCGCGCTGAGCGTGCGTAGAAGAAAGGGGACGGCGCTTGGGAGATCGTCGACGCAATAGGAAAGAAAGTCCGGTCTCGTCTCGAAATAGTGAAGAAAATTGGCGAAGTTCGTTTTCTGATCCAACGACAAAGCGCTCCAGTATTCGTCATCATAGCGGCCTTGCGCGACGATTCCGAGAGGGCAGGGTCGGTCTGGCGGCCCGGGCCGGTTCGCGCCGTGACGAAAATGGGCGATTATCGCAGGATCGAAGCTCTTGAGCGCGAGTGGCCCCCCATAGGCGACGACCTGTTGCGCGACCCTGTTGGCCAGTCGCATGTCGGCGTCGAATTGGCTCTTGATTTCGCAAAGCACTGGCGTACAGGCCGGCGACCCGATCCAGCAGTTCGCGCAGCGTCGGTATGCGCTCCCCGCCCGACCTGAAACGCGCGTTCTGGATCTCGCGCGTGGTTTTCCCCGAGAGCGCGCCGCTGGAAAGGGTCAGGCGGTCGAGGGTCGCGTCATGAAAAACCATCGCCTCGCCATCCGCGCTCGCCTGCACGTCGCATTCGATCGCCATACGCCGCGCCATCGCGCTCTCTGCCGCGGCAAGCGTGTTCTCCACGACTCCGTAACGTGCATCGTGCAGCCCCCGATGGGCGATCGGATGCGCGATAAGCCAATGCGGCGCGTTCAGGCCCACCTCAGGCGACCTCGAACAGGGCTTCTATCTCGGCCATCGCGTTGAGCGGCAAATGGGCGACGCCGACCGTCGTTCGCGCATGGCGCCCCTGTGCGCCGAACAATTCCGCCATCAGATCCGAAGCGCCGTTCATCGCCTGCGGCAACGAGTCGAAGCGGACGGCAACGTTGAAGAACCCGCCGAGGCGCATCACTTGCACGATGGAATCGAGGTCGCCGAGCGCGGCGTTGGCTTGGGCCAGAACATTGATCGCACAGAGCCGCGCCGCCTCGCGGGCGGCTTCGATCGACGAATCCGGGCCAAGCTTGCCGGTATGCGCCGGTGCGATCTTGCCGTCCGGACCGAGCGGCAGCTGGCCGGATACGACCAGAATTCGATCCGATCGCGAAAAGGGGGCGTAGTTGGCGATCGGCGCAACGGGGGAGGGCAGTACGATCCCCAGTTGGTCGAGACGCGAAGCGATCCGGCTCATGAAAGGTCCCTTTTTTGCCACAGCGCGACGCTAGGCGGTAGTCGTGTCTCCGAAGCGCGCACAGTTTATGCCAGCCGTTCCACGTTGCAATCGCGGAACCGCCACCGTATTTGTCCCCCGCGCTCTCGGGCGTGGTCGTCGAAGGAGCAGAACATATGAGGCTGAAACTCGCTTTGGCCACTCTCGCTTTGGCGGTCTGCTCGGGCGGCGCCCGCGCCGACGGGGTCATGCCGTTCGCCGCCCATCGCGCGGCCTACCAGATTTCTCTGGCCAAGGGGGTCGGCTCGCAAGCGCCAACTTCAGCGAGCGGACTCATCGCCTATGAATTTCGGGGGTCGTCCTGCGAAGGCTACGCCTCCAACTTTCGTCAGGTGACGGAGTTGCAACGCAGCGAAGGCGCGCCCATTTCTTCCGACACGCGAGCGGTCACGTTTGAAGACGGGCAAGCCAAGACGCTGCGATTCAGGATCGACACGACGATGTCCGACAACGCCCAGCCGCCGATCGACGGCAGCGCGATGCGTTCGGACGCGGGCGAGGTATCCGTCGCGCTCAGCCAGCCCAAGCAGGAGAACGTCGATCTCGGCCGGGACATATTGTTTCCAACCCAGCACATCGCCCGCGTCATCGAGGCGGCGAAAACCGGAGCGAGCGTGCTGGAGGCGCGCGTTTTCGACGGCTCGGACACCGGAGAGAAGATTTTTGACACGCTGACCGTCGTCGGCAAGGAAGAGACGGCGCCCGGCGTGGATGCCGAAAAGGCCGAGCCGCTGAAGAATGTGCGGCGCTGGCCGGTGACAATTTCCTATTTCGACTCCGCCAAGAAAGATTCTGCGCCGGAATATGTGCTTTCGTTCGACCTCTATGAGAACGGCGTTTCCGGAAGCCTGAAGCTCGACTACGGGACCTTTTCGTTGTCGGCCCAGTTGTCACAGTTCGAGCTGCTGCCCTCGGCGCCCTGCGAAAAGTGATCGCCCGCGATCGGCGCGAGCCAGCCAAGCGGGCTTCATCTTCGCCTGTTTAGCCGGATTGATCGGCCCGACCTGACAAGCACCGATCCTGGGCTTGGCGGCCAGACGCGCTTACGACCGCTTCGGCGCCGGCGGCGTGAAAGCCAGCCCGCGGACGACCGCCGTCGCGCCGAACTTCTCGCGCAGGGAATCGATCGCCTTTTCGCGCGCCTTTTCGCGGCCGACGTCCTTGTCGACGAGATTGGCCCGATCGGCCGTTTCCGCTGCGGCGAAATCAGCCGCCGAGACCCCGAGGAGGCGGAATCGCGACCCGTCCAACTCCTTCTCCAACAGGGCGCGCGCCGCAAGAAACAGCCGTGTCGCCAGCTGGGTCGGCTCCATACCGGAGCGGCGCCGCGTGCGCAGCGTGAAATCGGCGGTGCGAAGTTTGAGCGTCACGCTCCGACAAGCGAGCTCCTGCTTTTTCAACCGCGCCGCGACGCGCTCGCACTGAAGAAGCAGCGCGCGAGTGAGCAGCGCCTTGTCGGCGCTGTCATGCTCGAAGGTCGTTTCGCTCGAGATGCTCTTGGTTTCGCGCTCCGGCGTCACGCGCCGATCATCGATGCCGGAGGCCAGGCGCCACAGCCGGCCGCCTTCGGCGCCGTGCCGGGCCAGCATGGCCGCCTCATCCAGGGACTGCACGTCGCTAATAAGGCGCAGGCCCGCCTTGTTCAGCCGGGCCTGCGCCACCTTGCCTACGCCCCAGAGCCGGCCGATCGGCAGCGGCGCCAGCAGCGCCCTGGCCCGGGCCCGCTCGACGATCGAATAGCCTCGCGGCTTGTCGAGATCCGAGGCGAGTTTGGCGATGAATTTGCAATAGCTGAGGCCGATCGAAACGGTCACCCCGATCTCGGTTTCGATCGTTCTGGCGAGCCGCGCCAGCGTCACGGGCGCGCCAGCGCCATGAACGCCCTGGCAGCCGGTCAGATCGAGAAAAGCCTCGTCGATGGAGATCGGCTCGACCAACGGCGTCAGGCTTTGCATCAGCGATCTGATCTGCCGTCCGACCTGGGCGTATCGGGCCATCCTGGGCGAGATCACCGTCGCTTCCGGGCATAGTTTCAGCGCCTGAAACATCGGCATCGCCGAACGCACGCCAAAGGTGCGCGCGATATAACAGCACGTCGAGACGACGCCGCGCCGGCCGCCGCCGCCGACGATCACCGGGAAATCGCGCAAGGCCGGATTATCGCGTTTTTCGATCGCGGCGTAGAAAGCGTCGCAGTCGATATGGGCGATGGTCAGATCGGCGGCGGCGTAGGCGACGAGGCGGGGGGAGCCGCAGCGGCGACATCGACCGGGATCCTCGCCGATCGTCTCGACGAGGCAATCCCGGCACAGATAGGCGCGGGCGCCCTCGGCGCCCCCTGGAATCACGGAACGGCCCCAGCCTGCGGCCCGGCGAGGGCGGCGCGCGCCCGCGCGACTTCCTCGGGGCGTCGCGCGCTGTCCCGCGCGAAGGCGATCAACAACGCCTCGTCCGACGCCAGATAATCGAGCACGGCGGCAAGAAAGCGCGGCTCGGCCGCGGCTCTTCGCAAGTTTTCGGGGCCGAGGCCGGAAAGCGCGAGGAAGCGCTCCAGCCGGGTTTGGTCGGCGGCGAGCCACGCCAGGGCCTCGATGGCCGTCTCCGCCCCGCCCTTGAAACCGGTGGATGGCGGGGCGTTGTAACCGCCCTTCATCATCGAGATTCTCCTTTCGTCAACGTCTCCGGGTTAGGATCGCAAACAATCCGCGCTCGTCTATGCTTGGGTAGGCGCCGCCGCCGATTTGGGACCCTCGCAATGGCCAAGACCGTGCTGATCGTAGAAGACAACGAGTTGAATATGAAGCTCTTCAACGATCTCCTGGAATCGCGGGGGTGCCGCATCATCCAGACGCGCAATGGCGTCGAGGCGGTCGAACTGGCGCGCAAATACCTTCCGGACCTGATCCTGATGGACATTCAGCTGCCGGAAGTCTCGGGGCTGCAGGTCACCCAATGGCTGAAGGACGACGAGGAGCTGCGCCCGATTCCGGTCATCGCGGTGACCGCCTTTGCGATGAAGGGAGACGAGGAGAAGATCAGATTGGGCGGATGCGAAGCCTATCTCTCAAAGCCGATTTCGGTGATCAAATTCTTCGAGACGATCGACAATTTCTTGGGGAACAAGTGATCCGATGACCGCCCGCATTCTCGTCGTCGACGACATCCCGCCCAATGTGCGGCTGCTGGAGGCGCGTCTCACCGCCGAATATTTCGACGTTCTGGCGGCCTCGAGCGGTCCGGAGGCCCTCGCGCTGTGCCAGGAGGGCGTCTGCGACATCATTCTGCTCGACGTGATGATGCCGGGCATGGACGGGTTCGAAGTCTGCCGCCGCCTCAAGGCCAATCCGGCGACGGCGCATCTGCCGGTGGTGATGGTGACCGCCCTCGACCAGCCCGCCGACCGGGTGCGCGGCCTCGAGGCGGGCGCCGACGACTTCTTGACCAAGCCGATCGACGAGGTCGCCCTGGTGGCGCGCGTGCGCTCGCTCGCCCGTCTCAAGGTGGTGATCGACGAATTGCGCAGCCGCGCCAGCACCACTCTGGCGCCGGGCCTCGACGATGACCTGTTCGCGATGAACGGCGACGACGGGCGGCGGGGGCGTATTTTGCTGGTCGACGATCGCCAGAGCTCCTCCGAGCGCATCGTTCAGGCGCTCGGCGCGCAGCACGAAGTGACGGTCGAGAGCGACCCGCACGAGACCGCGCTGCGGGTCGCCGAGGACGCCTGCGATCTGCTGATCGTCAGCCTCGGACTGGCCAATTTCGACGGGCTCAGGCTGTGCAGCCAGATCCGCTCGATGGAGCGCACGCGCAGTCTGCCGATCCTGGCGATCGCCGAACCGGGCGACCGCGCGCGCGTCCTGCGCGGCCTCGATCTCGGCGTCAACGACTTCCTGACGCGGCCGATCGACCGCAACGAATTGGTGGCGCGCACCCGCACGCAGTTGCGCCACAAGCGCTACGCCGACAGCCTGCGCAGCAAGGTCCAGCAGTCGATCGAGCTGGCGCTGGTCGATCCCCTGACCGGGCTCAACAATCGCCGCTTCCTCGAAAACCACCTCGCGCTGATGGTCGACCAGGCGCAGAGGCGGCGCGCGCCGCTGGCGCTGATGATCTTCGACATCGACCATTTCAAGCGCGTCAACGACACCTACGGCCATGACGCCGGCGACGAGGTGCTGAAGGGCTTCGCCGACCGCCTGCGGCGGGTGATCCGCGGCGGCGACCTTCTGTGCCGGCTGGGCGGCGAGGAGTTCGTCATCGCCATGCCGAACGTGTCGGTGGCGGCCGCCACCAAGATCGCCGAGCGGACGCGTTCGGCGATCGAGGAGCAGCCGTTCATCATCGACAAGGCCGGCCGCACGGTCGCGGTCACCGTGTCGATCGGCGTGGCGGGCCCGGGCGCCGAGGGCGATCCCGAATCGCTCTACCGGCGCGCCGACCGGGCGCTCTACCGCTCCAAATCCGACGGGCGCAACCGGGTCAGCGCCGACGCGGCGTGACCTCTTGCGCGCCGGCGGCCGGCCGGCGCAGGGTCCGGCGGCGGCGGCCTTAACTCCGTTTGTTTAGGTAAATAAAAGCTTTCGCGATCGACTCGCCGTCTAACGATTGCTTTCCGCGCCCGCCGTTGTAACTTCCCCCTTGAAGCGGTCGATCGCCGCGACAGATACCCTGCGGAGTGCTCAGGTCCGCCGCATCTCCTGGGTCCGTGGGGTTCGGCCGGCTTGGAAGCAGCAAGGAGTGGCCTCCTCTAGCTGTTTCCAGCCGGCCACCTTTTCATGAAAAATCGTTATAAATCAATTGTATGACGAGACTTCCTGATGTCGCTCATCAGGAGCCCGGCGCAAGTGGCGTCTCGCCTGGCCGCGCCCGTCCGAACCCTCGCAAAATCCCTCAAATGACACGCCTTTGACGCGATCGGGCGCAAGGGCGCGAGAAATTTCCCTTTGTTGTCAGGGAACGAAAATTTGGATTTCCAAACATTTCCAAAACTTTTTTTGGCCGATTTGGGGATAATCAAAGGCTTGCGGGCGAAAAAATTTGGATTCGTCGTTTTCCGGCATTCTTGCGGCCGGCGCCGCGCTCGGCGCCCCTCCAGATTTGGTTCCTCGAAAGGCAGCCTAGCATAGCTCCGCATTTTTCGAAAGAAATTGTGTCTGCGAAAATACCGGCGCGACCCGGCCATTTCGGGGCGCCCTCGCCTCCGGCCGCTCTTCGATCGCCGCGGGGAGAGCGTCGCGCGCCGTTCCGGCGAGCGGCGGCGGACGTATGCGGGCGAATTGCTCAGTAGCGGCGCAGCAGGCTGACCAGCTTGCCCTGGATCGCCACGCGGTCGGGGCCGAAGATGCGCGTTTCATAGGCCGGATTGGCCGCCTCCAGCGCGATCGAGGCGCCGCGCCGGCGCAGGCGCTTCAACGTCGCCTCCTCGTCGTCGATCAGCGCGACGACGATGTCGCCGGTGTCGGCGTCGTCCTGCCGGCGGATGATCACCGTATCGTCCTCGAATATGCCGGCCTCGATCATCGAATCGCCGCGCACTTCCAGCGCGAAATGCTCGCCGCCGCCGAGGAACTCCGGCGGCATGGCGATGGTGTGGGTGCGCGTCTGGATCGCGCTGATCGGCGTGCCCGCGGCGATGCGCCCCATCACCGGCACGGCGACCGAGCGGTCCTCGTCGGCGCGCCCGGCGCCGCCGGCCGGGCGGACCCGCCCGAGATTGCCCTCGATGACGCTCGGCGAGAATTTCGCCGCGCGCGGCGCGGCGACCGTCGCCGATTTGGGCAGGCGCAACACCTCGATGGCCCGGGCGCGATTGGGCAGCCGGCGAATGAAATTGCGCTCTTCCAGCGCCAGGATCAGCCGGTGGATGCCCGATTTGGAGCGCAGATCGAGCGCCTCCTTCATTTCGTCGAACGACGGCGGCACGCCCGATTCCTGCAGGCGCTCGTGAATGAAGCGCAGCAATTCGCTCTGTTTTCTGGTCAGCATCTCGACGCCTCTTGGCGGCCGCCGCGGCGAATCAGCGCCCGCGCCCCGTTCACCGGCACTGTCGCGGCGGCGAATAAACAAATCATGAACGAAGCCTAGCCGTTCCCGCTGTGTTCCGCAAGCGCTGTTTTGCGCGGGTTTGGCGCGCCGGAGACGCGGCGGCGAGGCGAAATCGGCGCGGTTTTCGCCGAGAAATTGACCGCCGAATTGTCGCCGCGCGGCGCTCTTTCGCGCCGAGCCTGGAATGTCGGCATAAGGATATGCTGATG
>CAVSYB010000017.1:0-192354 GCA_963732155.1 uncultured Alphaproteobacteria bacterium | reverse complement strand
TGGTAGGCCGCAACGGTCGCCGAGCCGGTGAGCGTCAGGACGCCGCTGATCGCGTTGTAGCTTCCGGCGATGCCGTTCTGGGTCGTGAAATTGAGCGTGTCGCCGGTTTGCAGGCCGCCGCTGATCGCGACCGTGGCGCCCGCCAGGTCGAGACTATCGGGATCGCTGACCGCGAGCCCGGCGTCGACTGCCTGCGCGGCGCCGCCGATCGTGTAGGTCGCCGTATTGCCGCCATTGGAGAGGACCGGCGGCTGGTCGACGCCGGCGACGTCGACGGTGGAGGTCACCGCCGTCGACGTCAGCGCGCCGGACGTCGCCTGCCAGCTGATGGTGCGGGTCAGGTCGGCGCCGAAATCGGTCGGGTTGAGGCTGGTCGAGCTGAAGGCGACCGAATTGAGCGCCGTCTGATAGTCCGCCAGCGTGTCGACGCCGCTCAGCGTCAGCGTCGAACCCGAGAACGCGTAATCGATCGTTCCGCCGCCGTCGATGATCGCGCCGCTCGTAGCGCCGTCGATCGTCAGCGTGTCGCCGGCGAAGAAGCCGCCGGTGACCGACACCGTGGCGCCGGAGAGCGTGGCGCTGCTCGGATCGGCGGCGGTCAGCCCGCTGTCGATGACCGTCGCCGCCCCGCCCTGCGTGTAGCCGACGGTGTCGCCGGCGCCGCCGAGGACCGGCGGCACGTCGGCGACGTCGATCGTGCTGGTTACGGTGTTCGAAGCGTCGGTTCCGTCGGTGACCTGCCAGCTGATCGTGCGCGCGGACGCGCTGGCGCTGCTGGTGGAGAACGTCACCGATTCCAGCGCCGCCTGGTAGGCCGCAACGGTCGCCGAGCCGGTGAGCGTCAGGACGCCGCTGATCGCGTTGTAGCTTCCGGCGATGCCGTTCTGGGTCGTGAAATTGAGCGTGTCGCCGGTTTGCAGGCCGCCGCTGATCGCGACCGTGGCGCCCGCCAGGTCGAGACTATCGGGATCGCTGACCGCGAGCCCGGCGTCGACTGCCTGCGCGGCGCCGCCGATCGTGTAGGTCGCCGTATTGCCGCCATTGGAGAGGACCGGCGGCTGGTCGACGCCGGCGACGTCGACGGTGGAGGTCACCGCCGTCGACGTCAGCGCGCCGGACGTCGCCTGCCAGCTGATGGTGCGGGTCAGGTCGGCGCCGAAATCGGTCGGGTTGAGGCTGGTCGAGCTGAAGGCGACCGAATCGAGCGCCGTCTGATAGTCCGCCAGCGTGTCGACGCCGCTCAGCGTCAGCGTCGAACCCGAGAACGCGTAATCGATCGTTCCGCCGCCGTCGATGATCGCGCCGCTCGTAGCGCCGTCGATCGTCAGCGTGTCGCCGGCGAAGAAGCCGCCGGTGACCGACACCGTGGCGCCGGAGAGCGTGGCGCTGCTCGGATCGGCGGCGGTCAGCCCGCTGTCGATGACCGTCGCCGCCCCGCCCTGCGTGTAGCCGACGGTGTCGCCGGCGCCGCCGAGGACCGGCGGCACGTCGGCGATGCCGACCGTGCTCGTCGCGACATTCGACGAATTGCCGTTTGCGTCGCTCACCTGCCAGCTCACCGAGCGCGCGGTCGCGCTCGTGCTGGAGGACGAGAACGTCACCGATTCCAACGCCGCTTGGTAGACCTCGAGGCTTGCCGAGCCGGTGAGCGTCAGGACGCCGCTGCTCGCGTTGTAGCTGCCCGAGATCGCGCCCTGATTGGCGAAATTGAGGGCGTCGCCGGACTGGAAGCCGGACGTGATCGAGATCGTGGCGCTCGAAAGCGCCGCGCTGCTCGGATCGGCGACCGTCACATCCGGATCGACCGCAACGGCGGACTCCCCGAAGTCGAAGGTCGCCGCAAAGGCCGCGCTGGAAATCGTCGGAAGGTCGACGACATTGATCGTGCTGGTCGCCGGCGTCGAGGTGGCGGCGCCGCTGCTGACCGTCCAATCGATCGTGCGGGTCGCGTCGTCGCCGCCGTTCGCCGGGTCGGAACTCGTGGAGCTGAAGGTGACGGAGTTGAGCGCCGCCTGATAGGCCGCCAGATTCGCGGCGCCGGCGAGGCTGAGAGTCCCGGTGGTCGCGTCGTAACTGCCGGTGATTCCGGACTGGCCGGTGAAATTGAGCAGGTCGCCGGCCAGCAGACCGCCGCCGATCGTGACCGACGCGCCGTCGAGCGTGGCGCTGCTCACATCGGCCACCGTCAATCCGCCGTCGACCGCGACCGCGGAGCCGTCTTGCGTGTAGGTCGCGGTGGCGCCGGCGACCAGAACAGGCAGCGCCGTCACGTCGATCGTGCTGGTGACCGGCGTTGAATTCGCCGCGCCGTTGCCGACGATCCAGGTCACGGTGCGGGTCGGGTCCGCGCCGCCATTGGTGGGATCGGAGCTGGTCGAGCTGAACGTCACCGATTCGAGCGCGTCCTGATAGGCCGTCACCCCTTCGGTCCCGGTCAGCGTCAGGATTCCGCTGGTCGGATTGTAGCTGCCGCTGATGCCGTTCTGGTCGGTGAAGCTCAGTTGATCGCCGGCGACGAAACCGGCGCCGATCTGAACCGTCGCGTCGGTGATGATCGGATCGGCGGCGTCGCTGACCGTCAGCCCGCCGTCGATTGCGACGGCGGCGCCGGCTTGAATATAACCGACGGTGTCGCCCGCCCCTCCGAGCGTCGGCGGCGCGTTCGCGGCGGAGACGGTAATGAGGCTGTCGGCGCCCGAATGCGTCACGGTGAACGTGTCGCCGGTATAGTCGCCCGCCAGCGTATAGGTCAGCGGGGTCCCGCCGCTCAGATCGACGGTCAGGGTCGTGTTGGCGCCATCGGCGGTGGGGGTGGCGGTGGTCACGTTCGTAATGCCGAGATCGAGCGTATCGCCGACCGCGAAGCCGGAAATCGTCCCGCTGTAGTTCGACGGGGTGACGAGCTTCAGCGTTCCGTCCGCGCCGAGGAATGTCGTCGTTTCGCTTGTTGCGCCGCCGAGTTCGATTTCCGAGCTGGCCTGTACCAGCAGTTCGCCGCTTCCGGTGATCGCCGAGGTGACATCCAGCGTGCCGCCGTTGGTGGCCTCGAAGATGCCGTCATTGGTCAAAGTATTCAAAGTACCGATCGAAAAGATTTGCAGCTGCTTCGACTGGTCCGCGTCGATCGTGCCGCCCGCCTGATTGTCGAGCGCCGAGAGGCCGTCGATCTGCCCGGAGCCTTGGATCGTGTTGCTGGCATTGACGAGTTGGCTGCCGCCGCCTGTTTCAGTGACCCCATTGTCGACATTGTTCGACAGCGCGACCGTTCCGTCGCCGGTCAACGTGACCACGCCGGAGACCTCGAGAGTGCTGGTGCTGGTCGCCGCCTGGAGGGAGATCTCGCCGTCGTTGACGATGGTTCCGACGAGGGTGAGCTGCGAGCCGTCGGTGACGTCGTAGTTCGCGCCGGTCGAAAGCGTGACGTCGTTGAGCGTCCCGCCATTGCCGAGGTAGCTTTCGATGACCCCGCCGTTTGACGTGCTCAGCGTGCCGCCGACGATCGTGCCGGCGGAAAGCTCGACGATCGACCCCGCCCCGTTGGCCTCGACGAAGCCATTAGCGCCGTTCTGATTCTGGATCAGCGTCGCGAAGTCCAGATCCAGCGTCCCGCCGCCGGTCGCCTCAAACGTCCCCTCGTTGGTCAATGTGCCGGCGGCCTGCTCATAGATGAGGAGCGTGGTCGACTGGTTGGCGTCGACGGTTGCGCCCAACTGATTGTCGAGCAAATGGAGGCCGCTGATCTCTCCGGAGCCTTCGATTGTGTTGTTGGCGTTGATGAGTTGACTCGCGCTGGTGGCCCCGGTGATCCCGTTGTCGGCGCTGTCCGACAGCACGACCATCCCGCCGCCCGTCAAGGTCGCTCCGGAGGCGCTGGCGTAGAGCTCGCTGGTGCCGCTCACCGCATCGACGGAAATCTCGCCGTCATTGACGATCGTTCCTGAGAGCGCCAGCGCTGAATTATTGTCGTCGGTATAGGTCGTGCCGTTCGAAATCGTGACGCCGCTGAGCGTCGTGATATTGCCGGCCACATTCTGGATCACGCCGCCGCCCGACGCGGTCAGCGCGCCGCCGACGATCGTGGCCCCGGACAAGTCGACGGTTGCTTCTGGCCCGACGGCCTCGACGTCGCCAACGGCGCCCCCTGATTCTGAATGAGCGTGCTGGCTTCCAGATTCAGCGTCCCGACGCCGGTCGCTTCATAGACGCCCTCGTTGGTCAATGTGCCGGAGGCCTGCTCATAAATCAGGAGTTGGGCGGACTGATCGGCGTCGATGGTTGCGCCGGACTGGTTGTCCAGCCCGCCGAGACCCGATATCTCGCCGGAGCCTTCGATCGTGTTGTTGACGTTGACAAGATGGGCGCCGGACGCCCCGGTGATCGAGTTGTTGGCGTTGTTCGAGAGGACGACGGTCCCGCCGGCGGTCAAGGTCGCGCCGGAAGCGGCGATGTCGAGATCCGCGACGCCGCCGGTCGAATCGACGGAAATCTCGCCGTCGTTGACGATGGTTCCCAAAAGGGTCGTGGTGCTGCCGTTGCTGGCGGTATAGGTCGAGCCGCCTGAAATCGTGACGCCGTTGAGCGTCGCGCTGCTGACCGTTTCGATCATGCCGCCGCCCGACGTCGTCAGCGTGCCGCCGACGATCGTGCCGCCGAGCAGCTCGACGATGGACCCGAGCCCATTGGCTTCGACGTTGCCGCTGGCGCCGCCCTGGTTCTGGATGAGTACGCTGGACTCCAGATTCAGCGTCCCGCCATTTGTCGCCTCAAATGCGCCCTCGTTGGTCAACGTGCCGGAGGCCTGCCCATAGATGAGCAGTTGGGCGGCGGACTGATCGGCGTCGATGGTCGCCCCCGACTGATTGTCGAGCAAATGGAGGCCGGTGATCTCGCCGGAGCCTTCGATGGTGTTGCTGGCGTTGACGAGTTGACTGCTGCCGCTGGCTCCGATGATGAGATTATCGATGCCGGTCGACAGCGCGACCGTCCCGCCGCCGCTCAAGGTCGCGCCCGAACCGCCTATGTAGAGAGTGGAGCCGCCGCCGGTCGAATGGACGGAAATCTCGCCATTGTTGGCGATGGTTCCGATGAGCGTCGCGTCCGAACTATTATTGTCAGTGACCGTCGTTCCGTTCGCTATCGCGACGCCGTTGAACGTTTCGCCGTAACCGACGGCGTTTTCGATCGCACCGCCGCCCGACAGCGTGCCGCCGTCGATCGTCCCGCCTTGCAACGTCAGTGCGCCGGTCACCGCGAGATCGGCGAAGCTGTTCATGGTGATCGTCGTCGTGTCGGTTCCCGATCCCGTGAGGGTCAACGTGGCCGTGGCGGCGGCCGAGCCGCCGGCGAGCGTGATGTCGCCCGTGTTGGAAAGCCCGCCGACCGACACCGCCGTCGCCTGGGTGATCGCCGCGTTGCCGATGAAAACGCCTTCGGGCCCGGCCGCGCTGTTGGTGAGCGTCCCCTCGATATCGAGCGTGCTGCCGCCGGCGCCGGCGCCGTCGACGTCCAGCGTGCCGCTGTTGGAGAAAGCGCCGGTGACGGTCTGGGTCTGCCCGGGATCGGCGATCGTCAGGGTGGCGGATGCTGCGCCCACGTCGATCGAAGCAACGGTAATCCCGGCGTCGGTGCTGGAGATCGTGGCGTCGCCGCTGTTGATGTCGGCGGTGTCCCCGCTTCCCGGTACGCCGCCTTGCCAGTCAGCCGGAGTCGTCCAATCGCCAGCGCCGCCTTTCCAAGTGTCAGTCGACATCGCAGTTTCCTGATTTTGAGGTTGTCAGCGGGCCCACGGATGGGGACCCATGTCGCAAGATGAGGCAGGCGCGATTGCGGACCAGGCGGAAGCGCGATCCGGCGACCGACCGCGCCGCGCACGATTAAGCTGTCAGAGTACCGGCGCGTCTTCGCGGCTATACATTCGCGTTGCTTCGAACGCGCGCAACGCGCGCCAATAAAAGCTAGTGTGATCGTTCGTCGGCGAAGGACATGCTTTGACTCACTTACTTCAACATTGGTTCGGTAAGCCGCTTCTTATTTAGGCATAAGGCCCAAACGCCGTCCTTAAGGCGGATTAGCGCGATGGTTAAAATTTCTTAAAAATTTTGAGCCAGGTTGCCGGCGAGTTTGACGCGGCGACCGGGCGCGATGCCCGGCGCCAGCGGGATTTGCGCGCGCCGCTTCGCGGCCCGACCGGCTTCCGACGATACTTGACAGACGGCCGATGCGGCGGAATGTCTAGCCCGCGGCGGAACGGGGCGCTTGGCGTCGCTGGCGGGCTGGGCCTACGGAAACATGGATGCGCTTGCGGATCGCCGCTTCGACCGGTTCGTGGTTGAGCCGGGGCGGCGTCGATTGCTGATCGACGGCGTGCCGGCCAAAATCGGCGCGCGCGCCTTCGATGTCCTGTTGGCGCTGATCGAACGGCGCAAAAGGGTGGTCAGCAAGAGCGAATTGCTGGACGCCGTCTGGCCGCAGGCCGCCGTCGAGGAAGGCAATCTGCAGGTGCAGATATTCGGGCTGCGCAAGCTGCTGGGCGCTGGCGTGATCGCGACCGTGCCGGGGCGCGGCTATCAATTCGCGGCGGTGATCGAGGGCGAAGAGCCGCCCGCGGCAGGCTTGACGTCGGGGGTCCGGCTGGGCCGGCCGGCGGAGGCTGAAATCCGACCGCGGCGGGGCAACCTGCCGCCGAGGCTTCCTGCGCTCTACGGCCGCGAGGCCGACAAGTCGGCGTTGACGGCGCTGATCGGCGGCAGTCGGCTGGTCAGCGTCGTCGGACCCGGAGGCATCGGCAAGACGCGTCTGGCGCAGGCGGTGGCGCATGAATGGCGCGGCGCCGGGCGCGACGGCGCATGGCTGGTGGAGCTCGCGCCGATCGAGCGGCCGGACCTGGTCGTCTCGACGGTGGCGCGCGCGCTCGGCCATACGCTCGGCCCGAAAGAATGCGCGCTCTTCGGCCTCGCCGAGGCGATGGGTCGGCAGGAACTGCTGCTGGTCCTCGACAATTGCGAGCATCTGACAGACGCAGTCGCGGAACTGGCCCGCGCCGTCCTCGCCGGAGCGCCAGGGATCAGGCTGCTGGTCACCAGCCAGGAGCCGCTGCGGCTGCCGGAGGAGCGGGTCTATCGGCTGGGCCCGCTCGCCGTGCCAGCGAGCGCCGACGCCGCTACGGCGTTGCGTCACGGCGCGGTGGCGTTGTTCGTCGCGCGCGCCCAGGCGGCCGACGCGCGCTTCAAGCTCGACGAAGGCAATGTCGGCGAGATCGTCGAGACCTGCGCCGGGCTCGACGGCGTCGCGCTGGCCATCGAGCTGGCGGCGGCGCGCGTTTCGTTGCTCGGCGTGCGCGGCGTGCGAAGCCGATTGGACGAGCGGCTGCGGCTACTGGCCGGCGGCCCGCGAGAAGCGCTGCCGCGCCACCGGGCGCTGTCGGCAGCGCTCGAATGGAGCTACGGCCTGCTGTGCGACGAGGAGCGGCGCGCGCTTGACCGCCTTGGAGTTTTTGTCGGCGGCTTTTCGCTGGGCGCGGCGCAGCAGGTCATCGTCGACCCATCGATCGACGAATGGTCGGCGCTCGAACATCTTTCGGCGCTGGTCGACAAATCGCTGGTCATCGCCGACACCGGCGAGGCGCCCCGCTATCGGCTGCTGGAGACCACCCGCGCCTTCGCGCTGCAGCGCCTGGCGGCGGTCGGCGCGCTCGCGGCGACGCGGCGCAAGCACGCCCTGGCGGTCGTTGCGACGCTGCGCTCGCAGGGCTTCGCCAAATCGTCGTCCGGGCGCGCCATCGACTTCGCGCCGGACATCGACAACCTGCGCGCCGCGGCGGTCTGGGCGCTCGGCCCCGACGGCGATCGCGAAATCGCCATCGCTCTGGCGGCCGAATCCGGCTTCATCTGGCATGTGCTTGGCCTCAACGACGAAGGGGCCAGCCTGTTCGCCGCCGTCGGGCCCTCGGTGGACGGCACGACGTCCCCGGTGTTGGCCGCCGCGTTTCGTCTGTCGCGCGCCAAACTATATCCTTCCGCGACGCGGGCCGTAGCGGAAGACGGAATGAAGGCGGCGGACGTCTTCCGCTCGATCGGCGACGGCGAGCGATTGTTCGAGTCTCTGACCGGCGCCGCCAGCCAATTCATTTACGCCGGAGACTTCGCCGCGGCCGGGCGCGCCCTGACAGAGGCCAGGGCGGTCCGCGATCCGCAATGGCCGCGCTGGACCGAGGTCGCCTACGAGATCGTCGCGGGCGGCCTGAAATATTGGGCCGGCGAACTCGCCGAGGCGCGCCGCCGCCTTCGTGCGACGCTCGAGCTCAGTCGCGACGCCAGCGACGCGTCGCAGACCGAGTGGATCGAGATGATGATCGTCGGCTGCGACGTCGGCTTGCGCAATTCACGTGAGGCGGTGCGCGCCGGCCGCGAAATGCTGGCGCGGGCGGACCCGCCGATCCGCGGGTTCAACCGCGCCGTGACCGAGAATTTCGTCGCCGCCGCGCTGGCGCAAACCGGCGAACTCGACGAGGCCGAGTCGTCGCTGCGGGCGGCCTTGCCGCGCGTCAAGCGCGCCCTCGGCACGGTACGCACCGCGCTCTGCTATGTCTCCTTCCTGCTGGCTCGCCAGGGCCGTTACGCTGACGCCGCGCGGCTGCTCGGCGCCGTCGACGGCCTGCGCCCGTCGGGGGCGGCGATCCTGGCGCCGCCGAACCGCGCCTGCTACGACGATGCGGCGGCGATCGCCTCGCAGGCGCTGGGCGTCCATGAGTTCGAGCGCCTGAAAAGCGAAGGCGGTCGGCTGAGTGAGGATGAAGCCGTCGCGTTGGCGTTTCCCGACGGCGAGAGCGTCATTCGCCGTCGGGCCTTGCTGCCGACCGGCGCCGCAACTTGTTGAATTATGCGGGAGCGACGGGGTCGCGCCTTGGTCCGCGCTCGGATGCCGAACCGCCGCCTGCAAGGCCAATCCTGCCGCACCCGGGCCGGTTGAAACCGAACTCGACGCGTGATGGCGTGGCGCCGCCGCGCCTCGATGACCAGGAACGGGAGCAGCCGGATGGACGAGAATGAGATTCGAGAGGCGCTCAATCGCCACTGGGCCGCCTCGGACGCCAATGACTTCGATGTCGAGCATGACGTCTATCGAGAGGACGCCCTGCTCGAGTATCCGCAATCGGGCGAGCGCATCAGGGGCCGGCGCAACATCCAGGCTTCCCGCGTCGCGCAGCCGAACTCGAAGCGCTTCACGGTGCGCCGCATCGTCGGCGCGCGCGACCTCTGGGTCACTGAATTCATCCTCGCCTATGATGGGCGGCCGTCCTATTCGGTGAGCGTCATGGAGTTCCTGAATGGCAAGGTCGCCCGCGAGACCCAGTACTTCGCCGACCCGTTCGAGCCCGGACCGTCGCGCGCACGTTGGGTGGAGCGAACGGCATGAAATCGGCGGGACGCCAGTGCGCCCGCGCGTGCTGGAGCGGGCGGAGATGCCCGTCGACAGCGCGGAGCTCGCTCATTTCCTGATCGGCAAAATGCTCGTGCGGACGCTGTCCGAAGGCATCGCGGGCGGCCGCATCGTCGAGACCGAGGCCTATGGCGTCGGCGACCCCGCGGGTCACGCCTATCGCGGCGTGACTCCGCGCAATCGGGCGCTTTTCCTCGAGCGCGGACATGCCTATGTCTATCTCGCCTATGGCGTTTCATTCATGCTGAACGTGTCCAGCGAGACGGCCGGGGTGGGCGCGGGCGTCTTGATCAGGGCGATCGAGCCGACCGACGGCGTCGCGGTGATGGCGCAAAATCGCGACACGGACCGAGCGCGCGACTTGGCGCGGGGTCCGGGACGGCTGTGCGCAGCCTTGGCGATCGATCGCCGGCTGGACGGGATCGACCTCTGTCGGGTCGGCCCGCTGTGGCTCGGATCTGACGGTCAGGCGTCGGGCGAAATCGGGCGGAGCAAACGGATCGGCATCACCCGCGCGGCCGACAGTCCGCTGCGATTCTACGTTCGGGGCAATCGGTTCGTCAGCGGTCCGCAGGCGCTCAATGGATGAAAGAAGCAATTTTGCGGGGTGAGGCGCCTGCTGGCTCCTCAACCCATCGCGATGCGGCGGGTCGTGGGTTCGCCGCGCCTGTTGCGATCCAGAGAATATTTTTCATGTTCTCGCCGGAGGAACGCCCGCAGAGGCCGGGACGCGCCGCAGTTCCGGGTCGAGTTTGTCGGCCAATGGCGCGGCGTGGTAAGCCTCTGGCCGACCGGAGGCGATGACAACATGACGGGAGACGAGAGCGAGCGCATTGCGCTGATCGGGTTTGGCGAGGCGGCGAGCGCATTCCTCGAAGGTTGGGGCCTTGGGGGTTCGGGGCGGGTGCGGGCCTACGACCTCAAGATCGAGAGCGACGCCGAGGGCGCGGCGCAAAGGCGAAAGACCGAAGCGGCCGGCGCGCTCTGCGCCCGCGCTCCAGCCGAGGCGCTGGCCGGCGCCCGCCTCGCTTTCAGTCTGGTGACGGCGGATCAGGCGGTCGCCGCCGCTCTCTCCGCCGCGCCGCACCTGGAGGCCGGCGCGCTGTGGTTCGATTGCAATTCCTGTTCGCCGGGCGCGAAGCGCAAGGCGGCCGCGGCGATCGCCGCCGGCGGCGGCCGCTACGTCGACGTTGCGGTGATGGCGGCGGTGCATCCGCGTCTGCACCGCGCGCCGCTGCTGGTCTCCGGGCCGCACGCCGAGGAGGCGGTCGCCGCGTTGCGTGGGCTCGGCATGCAGCCCGAAATCGCCGGCGGCGCGGTCGGCCAGGCCTCCGCGATCAAGATGATGCGCTCCGTCATGGTCAAAGGAATGGAGGCGTTGACCGCCGAATGTCTGCTGGCGGCGCGCCGGGCGGGCGTCGAGGACGCGGTTCTCGCCTCGCTTCAGGCGAGCGACCCCGGCGGCGAGTGGACGAAGCGCTCGGTCTATAATCTCGAGCGCATGATGGCGCATGGCGTCCGCCGCGCGGCCGAAATGCGGGAGGCGGCGGCCACGTTGCGCGAACTGGGCCTGCCCGACCGCATGGCCTGCGCGACCGCGGAGTGGGAGGACGAAATTGGCCGCCTCGGCCTCGAATCCGGCGAATCTTCGTTGCAGAGCCGCGTCGACCGGATCGCGAAGGCCGGGTTCGCGCCATGATTTCGAACGCCGGGCGGCCGGGCGGCCTCATCCGCAGGCGAGGGCGAGCGACGCCTGCGGTCGCCAAGGCTTTCGTCGCCAGCCTGCACGCCCGTGTCAGGGATGCTGCCAGCCAAGGCCTTTCCAGCCCATGAAGCCGCGGCGATCGGCGGCGGATCTCTGCTATAATCACGGCTCGTGGCGAGCGCCGAACTCTGACTAGGACGGGCGCGGCCCGGCGCCTTAGCTTGTCGAGGCTCGAAGAACCGAGCGGGGAGGTTCGTGGTGTCGAACGGGGCAATGCCGGAAGAGCCCGTCATGGACGTCGCCCATCTCGGCCATCTCGAACTGCTGACGCCGGCCTTCGATCGCAGCCTTTCGTTTTTCGTCGACGTGCTCGGCATGACGGAAAGCGGACGCGCCGGCGATTCGGTTTTTTTGCGCGGCTGGGACGATTATGAGCGCTACTCCCTGAAGCTGACGGGCTCGAAATCCTCCGGGCTCGGGCATGCCGCCTTTCGCGCGCGCAGCCCGCAGGCGCTCGCCCGACGCGTCGCTGCGTTGAAGGCGTCCGGCGCCGGGGTCGGTTGGGTCGACAACGAACTCGGACATGGCCCGGCCTATCAATTCCATGATCCCGACGGCCATCTTCTCGAGATCTATTACGACACCGAATGGTATCAGGCGCCCGACGCCTTGAAGCCGTCGTTGAAGAACCAGGCGCAACGATTCCCCGCCCGCGGCGTCAACGTTCGTCGGATCGATCACTTCAATTGCCTGGCCGCCGACGTCGCCGCCAGTCGCGAGTTTTTCCAGAAAACGCTCGGCTTCCGGCTGACCGAACAAATCGTCCTCGACAATGGCGTCGAGGCCGGCATGTGGCTCACCTGCACCAACAAGAGCTACGATTTCGCCTATACCCGCGAGGCGCACGGCGTGAAGGGGCGCTTTCACCATTTGACCTTCGCGCTCGATAGCCGCGAAGAGATTTTGCGCGCCGCCGACATTTTTCTCGAAGCCGGCGTGCATATCGAAACCGGCCCGCACAAGCACGCGGTGCAGCAGACTTTCTTCCTCTACGTCTGGGAACCCGGCGGCAATCGCGTCGAGGTCGCCAACGCCGGCGCGCGTCTGGTGCTGGCCCCCGACTGGAAGCCGATCGTGTGGACCGAGACCGAGCGCAAGAAGGGCCAGGCCTGGGGCTTGAAGACCATCGAGAGCTTTCACACCCATGGCACCCCGCCGCTGCCTGGAGAGGCGCAATAGCGCGCGCCGTCGGACGACGGCGGCCCTGACGAGGAGGAGCTTGAGGTGTCGGCGAACGCCAAGACCGGACTGGTGGTCAGCGCCCATTCCGCGGATTTCGTGTGGCGCGCGGGTGGGGCGATCGCGCTGCACGCCGCGGCCGGGAGCGTCATGACCGTGATCTGTCTCTCCTATGGCGAACGGGGCGAGAGCGCCAAGCTCTGGCGTCGGGAAGGGATGACGCTCGATCGCGTCAAGACGGAGCGCCGCAAGGAGGCGGAGGCCGCCGCGAGCCGGTTGAACGTCGCCGACATCCAGTTCTGGGATCTCGGCGACTATCCCCTCGACCTCGGTCACGACGCGCTTTTCCGGCTGGTCGACGTCTACCGCGCGATCCGACCGTCGTTCGTGCTGACCCATTCCGAGCGCGACATCTACAATCACGACCATCCGATGACCGCCAATTTCGCCCAGCACGCCCGCATCATCGCGCAGGCGCATGGTCACAACCCCGAGCAGAAGGCGATCGGCGCCCCGCCGGTGTTCCTGTTCGAGCCGCATCAACCCGAACAGTGCGACTGGAAGCCGAACGTGCTGCTCGACATCACTTCCGTCTGGGACCAGAAGCGCGCCGCGATCGAATGCATGGCCGGGCAGGAGCACCTGTGGGACTATTACACCCGCGTCGCCCAGCAACGGGGCGCGCAGGCGGCGCGGAATTCGGACAGGTCCGTCACTTACGGCGAAGCCTACCAGGCAGTCTTTCCGCATGTCGTGGAGAAATTGGCATGAGCGTGGTGATGACCGGGATCGCGCGGGTCCCGAGAGAAATCGCGCAGGCATTGGAGCCCTACGGCGTGGCCACCGTCCACGAGGCGCAAGGGCGGACAGGCCTCATGCAATCCGCCATGCGGCCGATCTATCCCGGCGCCAGGCTCGTCGGGACGGCGGTGACCGTTTCCTTGCCGCCGGCCGACAACTGGATGATCCATGTCGCGGTGGAGCAATGCCAGGCGGGCGATGTGCTCGTCGTCGCGCCGACTTCGCCTTGCGACGCCGGCTATTTCGGCGATTTGCTCGCGTGTTCGCTCGTCGCGCGCGGCGCCGCGGGGCTGATTATCGAGGCAGGGGTGCGGGATGTGGCGACGCTGACCGAAATGAAGTTTCCGGTCTGGTCGAAGGCGATCTCCGCGCAGGGCACGGTCAAGGAGACGCTCGGCTCTGTCAATGTCGCCGTCGTGTGCGCCGGACAGCTCGTTCGCCCCGGCGACCTCATCGTCGCCGACGACGACGGCGTCGTGGTGGTGCGGCGTCTCTCGGCGAGCGCGGTTCTCGCCGCCTCCGAGGCGAGGGAGCGCAAGGAGGAGGCCACGCGCGCCCGGTTGAAGGCGGGCGAATTGGGGCTCGACATCTACGGCATGCGCGAGGCGCTGGCGAAGAAGGGCCTCAGATATATTCCTGCTCCTTCGGAGGATTAGTTGGCGCCGATGCGTCTCAGCGCCGCAATCGGCGATTATCCCCACACCCGCGCGCTCAAGGCGGGGCGCGTCGCGTCGGACCTCGTGGCGCTCGATTTCGTCGCGGTCGCTCCGATCAACCGCGCCTTCGCGCCGATGGCGCGCGAGCGGCGCTTCGACGTCTGCGAAATGGCGATTGCGACCTTTCTGCAGGCCAAGGCCTTCGGCGTCGCGCTGACCCTGCTGCCGATCGCGCTGGCGGCGCGGTTCCAGGAGTTGGCGCTGCTCTGCCGGGCCGAGAGCGCGCTGCGCGGTCCGGCCGATCTGGCCGGCCGTCGCGTCGGCGTTCGCGCCTATAGCCAAACAACCGGCCTTTGGCTGCGCGGGACTTTACTCGACGACTATGGCGTGAAGCCCTCTGACGTGCGGTGGGTGACTTTCGAGGGCGCGCATGTTCTCGAATATGTCGATCCGCCGTTCGTCGAACGCGCCGCCTCGGGCAAGGACATGCTCACCATGCTGCGCGAAGGGGAGCTCGACGCTGTCATCGTCGGCAACGAGGCGCCCAATGATCCGGGCCTGCGCACGGTGTTCCCCGACCCCGAGGCGGCGGCTCGAGCTTTCGCCGCCGGGCACGGTTTCATGCCCATCAATCATGTGGTCGTCGTCAAGAGCGAAATCGCCGAGAACAGGCCGGAGATCGTGAGAGAATTGTGCAGGCTGTTCCGGGCGTCCAAGGCTCAAAGCGCGTCAGCCGGTCAAGGTTTTGATCGCGCCCCAATGGATCGGCCGGCGATCGAACCCTCCGTCGTCATGGCCATCGGTCTGGCGTTGGCGCAGGACCTCTTGCCTAGATCGCTGACCACCGATGAAGTATGGCGCGGCGGCGAGGGATTGGCTCCAACGTCGCGGGAAGTCCGGTAGGCTGCCGCCGGCCCACGGGCTTGTCGGCGATCGCCGGCTCGGGTTGAATAAGGACTGCGAAGGGCGCGAAGTTTCGCCAAGCCACTCTTGAACGGGAGGAATTCTGATGAACTCGAAGCAATGGATGTCGGGATTGGCGGTGACCGTTTCGCTGGCCGCGTCGCCGGCCCTCGCGGACGATGCGACCGTGACGATCGGCCTCATCCTGCCGATGACCGGCCCATCCGCCAGCACCGGCAAGCAGGAGCGCGCCGGCGCCGAGCTCTATATCGCGCAACATGGCGACAAAGTCGCCGGCAAGACAATCTCGCTCGTCGTCAAGGACGACACCGGCGCTGCTGACGTAACCAAGCGTCTGTCGGAAGAGTTGATCGGCAACGATCACGCCAGCGTGCTGATGGGCTTCGGACTCACTCCGCTTGCGCTCGCCGTCGCGCCGGTGTCCGCCGAGGCCAAAGTGCCGGAAATCGTCACGGCCGCCGCGACCGCCATGATCACCGAGAAGTCGCCCTTTATCGTGCGCACGTCCTTCACCTTGCCTCAGGCTTCGGTGCCGATGGCCGATTGGTGCCTGAAGAACAACATCAAGAAGGTCGTGACGATCGTCACCGATTACGGTCCGGGCATCGACGCCGAGAAATGGTTCGGCGATTCGTTCAAGAAGGGCGGCGGCCAGATCACCGAGGCGATCCGCGTGCCGTTGAAGAACCCCGACTTCGCGCCCTTCCTGCAACGCGTCAAGGACGACAACCCCGACGCGGTGTTCGTTTTCGTGCCCTCGGGATTCGGCGCGATTTTCATGAAGCAGTTCGTCGAGAGGGGGCTCGACAAGTCGGGCGTCAAACTGATCGGCACCGGCGACGTGACTGACGACGATCTGCTCGCCGTCATCGGCGATTCCGCCCTGGGCGCCGTCACGACCCATCACTATTCGGCCGCCCACGACTTGCCGGAGAACAAGGCCTTCGTCGCCGCTTTCGAGGCCGCCAACGGCGGCTTGCGCCCGAACTTCATGGCGGTCGGCGCCTACGACGGCATGGCGCTCGTTTATCACGCGCTCGAGAAGACCAAGGGCGCGACCGACGGCGACAGCCTGCTGGCCGCGATGAAGGGCGCGAGCTGGGTGAGCCCGCGCGGCCCGGTGACGATCGACCCGGCGACGCGCGACATCGTGCAGAACATCTATGTGCGCAAGGTCGAGAAGGTCGACGGCAAGCTCTTCAACGTCGAGTTCGAGACCATTCCCGACGTGAAGGACCCTTACAAGGCGTCGAAGAACTGACGCGCGTGATCGTCGAATCGAAGTCGCTATGCTGACGATCCTCCTCGACGGGATCGCCTACGGCATGTTGCTGTTCGTGCTGAGCTGTGGGCTCTCCGTGACGCTCGGGCTGATGAACTTCATCAACCTCGCGCACGGCGTCTTCGCGATGGTCGGCGGCTACGTCACGGCGTTGCTGATGAATCGGGCGGGCGTTCCGTTCCTCCTCACGCTGCCGCTCGCTTTCGTCATCCCGGCGGCGATCGGCGTCGCCCTGGAGCGGACGGCTTATCGCCGGCTTTACGGCGCCGGCCCGCTCGATCAGGTGCTGTTCACGATCGGCCTCGTGCTGATGGCGATGCCGATCGCGAACTTCCTGCTCGGCGACCAGCCGCAACAGATCCACCTGCCAATCTGGCTGTCGGGGCGGGTCGAGTTTCATGGCGTCGGCATCGGCGTCTATCGTGTCTTCACGATTCTCGTCTGCGGCGCCATCGCCGCGGCGTTGCAGATCTTTCTCATCGGCACGCGCTTCGGCGCGCGTCTGCGCGCCGCGGTCGACGACCCGCGCGTCGCTTCCGGTCTCGGCATCAACGTGGATCTCCTTTTCGCGATCACCTTTGCGGTCGGCAGCGGGCTTGCGGGACTCGGCGGCGCGCTGGCCGCCGACGTGGTCGGCGGGATCGATCCGAGCTTCCCGCTGAAATTCATGGTGACGTTCTTGATCGTCGTCGTGATCGGGGGTCAGAACGGCATTTTGGGCGCCCTGGCCGGCTCGCTGCTGCTCGGGGTTCTCGACGTCGCCGGAAAATATTACCTCCCTTCGATCGGCGCGTTCATCATCGATTTCGTGATGGTGGCGACGTTGATCCTGCGGCCGCAGGGCCTGTTCGCTCGCGGGGACGGCCGGTGAGCGCTTCCCCGGTCGAAACAAGCCGCGCGCGCATCGTCGCGCATCTCAGGCGCCGCGAGCCCTGGCGTTGGAGCGAGATCGGCTTCTGGGTCGCCGCCCTGGCGGCCATCGTCCTCGCGCCTTCTCGCGCAGGGCTGTTCAACGAGATCGCGATCGCCGGGTTGTTCGCGCTTTCGCTCGATCTCGTTCTGGGCCTCGCGGGCGTCGTCTCGCTCGGCCACGCCGCCTTCTTCGGCCTCGGCGCCTATTCGACCGCGGTCCTGTCCGCCGCCGGGCTCGCGGAGCCGACGTCCGATCTCGTAATCGCGAGCGCGATCGCCGGGGCGCTCGGCCTGGCGACCGCGCCCCTGCTGCTGAGGGGTTCCGATCTCACCCGTCTGATGGTGACGATGGGCGTCGCATTGATGCTGGGCGAACTCGCCAACCGCAATCCGGCGATCACCGGCGGCGCCGACGGCCTCAACGTCGCGATGCGCCCGGTGCTCGGCCTCTTTCCGATCGGCTTCACCGGGCAGCGCAATGCGGCGCTTTACAGCTTCGTCGTCTTGTTCCTGCTGTTCGCCGCCGCGCGGCGGCTTGCGCAGTCGCCCTTCGGCCTGTCGCTGACCGCCATCCGCGAGAATCGGTTGCGCGCCCGCGCGCTCGGCATTTCGACGCCGCGGCGCATCGTCGCGATTTACGCTTTGTCAGCCGCCTATGCCGGCGCCGCCGGCGCTCTGCTGGCCGAAACGACGCAAATCGTCTCCCTCGACCTGTTCGACTTCCATCGCTCGGCCGATGTGATGCTGATGCTGATCATCGGCGGCGCCGGCTATCTCTACGGCGGCGTCATCGGCGCAATCGTCTTCATCGTGTTGCGGGACGTCGTTTCCGCCGCGACGCCGGAATATTGGGAATTCTGGATCGGCGCGCTGCTGGTCGCGCTCGTGCTGTCCGGGCGCGACCGCGTCGGCGAGGCGATGCGCCGCGCGATCCGGCTTCGCAAGCCGGCGCTCGATGAGCGCGCGACATGAGCGCGCCGGCGCTGGAGGCGCGTGGGCTGGAGCGCCGCTTCGGCGGATTGCTGGCGACGGACAATGTCTCGTTCGCGATCCGCCCGGGCGCGCGGCAGGCGCTGATCGGACCCAACGGGGCCGGCAAGACGACGCTGGTCAATCTTCTCACGGGCGTCGTGAAGCCGAATCGCGGTTCCGTCGTCCTGCAAGGCGAGAATGTCACGTCGCTCCCCGCGCATCAGCGGGTGCGGCGCGGGCTGGCGCGCACTTTCCAGATCAATCAGCTCTTCCCGGACCTGACGCCGATCGAATCCCTCGGCCTGGCGATCTCCGAGCGCAATCGTTCGGGAACGGATTTCTGGCGCGTCGCCGGCGGCAAGTCGGAAATCGTCGCCGAGATCGAAGACCTGGTCACGCGTTTTGGGCTTGAATTGGCGATGGACCAGCCGACGCGCAGGCTCCCCTATGGCAAGCAGCGTCTGCTCGAGATCGCGCTGGCGCTGGCCTGCAAGCCGCGCGTGCTGGTGCTCGACGAGCCCGCCGCGGGCGTGCCCGAGGACGAGCGCCGTGACATCCTCGCGGCGCTGGCGGCCCTGCCGGCCGATGTCGCGATCCTGCTGATCGAGCACGACATGGACCTCGTGTTCAATTTCGCCACACGCATTTCGGTGCTGGTGGCGGGCCGCCTGCTTTGCGAGGGCGAGCCGGAAGCAATCGCCAGGGACGAGCGGGTGCGGGCCGTCTATCTCGGCAAGGACGCGCGCGGCTGAATTGCTCCGATCGCGGCCGCGAACCCGGCGACGCTTCGAGACACGACGCTTCGCGCCGGCGCCTTGATGGGCGCGCGGCCGCGTCGAAAGCTAAAATTCATTAAGGAATCGCGCCCATAGTCGGCGGCCTGCGGCTCGTCCCGCCGTCGCAAGTCCTGGTCCTGGCGGCGTCGCGGCGATTTCGCCGCAACCGGATGCGCCTGAAATCGTGATCGGGAGCGCTTTCGATTCCACGGACCGGGGGCGCCCACGCTGAATACAGGGTAGATCGATTGGCGATAAGTCTTCGAGCGAACGCTGAAATCGGAACGCCCCGGCGGCGGCCGGGTCAGGCAAGAACGAACCCCTCGCGTCGGCTCGCGGGCTTGGGAGCCGTCGTGGCGGCTGTCGCTTTTTTCGCGCGACGCCCGACGCTCGCGCGCGCGGCGATCGGCCTGACGATCGCATTGGGAGGCCTTTGCCTTTATCCTTTTGTCGAGGCGAGGCGTCCGGCCAGGGACCAGGCGGCGTCCGAGCCGCCCCGCCAGGCCGCGGCGATTTCGCCGAGGCTCCCCGCGGTGGACGAGCGGGCGAACCCGGGCGCCGCGGCCAGCGCCGTGACCGCGCGCCGCGCTGACGAAGCTCCGGCGCCGGCCAAGGCGGCCGTTCAGAACAAGCCGATCGTCACGCAACGCGACCCGGCGCTGGAATCCTGGTTCATCAAGTCCTATCTGCGCTGCTGGACGCCGCCCTCGACGCTTCCGCCAGGCGAGAAATACGCCGCCCAGATTCGCGTGGTCCACAACATCGACGGCTCTCTTTCGACTCCGCCGCAATTGGTGAACCCGCCGTCCGATCCGGAGTGGCGCGCCTATGCCGACAGCGCCGTTCGCGCCGTCGCCAGATGCAACCCGCTCCAGGTCCCCGCGCGGTACGTCGCGCATTTCGACCAGTGGCGGAAGATGACGCTGCACTTCAGTCCCGACAGCACCCTCTGAGCCTCCTCGGGCTCGCGGGGCGCCGGCGGCGGTCGCATCGGCGGTCCGATCACAGGAAGCGAAGTCGCGCGCCCTCGAGCGGCACGCCCGTCAGTTGCGTCGTCCACGCGTCGCCGGCGGCGGCCGGAAAGGCGCGGGTGAGCGTTCCCGTGGTGACGATTTCGCCGGCGGCGAGCGGCGGGTTGAGCGGGTCGGCGGCGAGCAGCGCGACAAGATGGCCCAGCGCGAACAGCGGCCCGTCCAGGACATTCGCCGCGCGGCCGCGATCGGCCAGGACTCCATTCCGAAAAAGATCGATTTCAAAGGAGGAGAGCTCGCGCGCCCAATCCTCGCGGCGAGCGGCGGCGGAATGACGCGGTCCGATCCAAAGCGCGCCATGGAGGCCGTAGGCGGCGACGGTGTCGGCGGCGAGGAAGGTCCAGGCGGGAAAGATCGACTGCACGATCTCAAAGCCGTGGGCGATCCATTCGACGCAGCCGAGGAGCTCAGGCGCCCCCATGCCGGGACGCGGCGCGGCCGCCAGTCCGAACACGATTTCCGGCTCGATGCGCGGTTCGGCCAGGGCGCGCAAGGCGACGTCCGCGGCCCCTGCGGACAGGTCATGGACCGTGCGGTCGTAGACATAGCCCCAGATCGGCGCATGGACATTGTATTCGGCCCAGATGGTGCGGTTCGTGAAGCCGATCTTGCGCCCGATCGGCCGCTCGCCGCGCGCTTCGCGCCGCGCCCGAACGGCGGCGGTCGCCCGATAGGCGTCGGGCAGTCCGAAACCGCGATGGCGCCTGGTGAAGGGCGCAATCTGACGGCCCGTTCCCAATACGGCGAAGGCCTCGTCCGCAATGCCTTGAACGTCCATCCGCCCTGGCTCCCGTCGATCGGCGGCGCCGATTTCCCGCCGCGCCGCGCCGCCGAAGCGAAGTTTGACGGCCGCGGCGAACCCCGGCGGAACCCCTTCAGCGCGGCACCGTGCCGAAAGTGACGCCGCGCAGCAATTGACCCTGCAGAAAAAACGCAATCAGCAGGACCGGCAGCAGGTAGATCGTTCCGATGGCGGCGAAGACGCCCCAGTCCACGCCGACGTCGGCGCCGACCACCCGCGTCATGGCGACCGGAACGGTGCGCGTGTCGACGCTCGTCAGCAACAGGCTGAACAGAAAGTCGTTCCAGGTGAAGACGAACGCGATGATCGCCGTTGCGGCGATTCCGGCGCGCATCTGCGGCAGGCAGATGCGCCAGAGAATTTTCAGCTCGGAGCTGCCGTCAAGTCGGGCGGCCTCCTCGATCGGCCGGTGCAGTTCGTCGATGAAGCTCTTCAGCATCCATATCGCGAACGGCAGGTTGAACGCGGTGTAGACCAGGATGATGGCGGCGTAGGTGCCGCCAAGCCCCGTCACCCGGAACAGGAAATAAAGCGGCACGATCGCCGTGATCGGCGGCACCATGCGCAAGACGAGGATGTAGAACATGAAATAGTCGCGCCCGCGCACCGGCAAACGCGCAAAGCCATAGGCGGCTGTCGCGCCCAACGCGAGCGCGAGCCCGACGCTCACCGACGAAATGAAAAGGCTGTTCGCGAAATTCCATTCCAGCCCGGTGTTGATGACACGCTCGCCGTCGGCCGACAACCGGTGGAACGAGGCCCAGAAGTGCTCGAGCGTCGGCGTGAAGAACAATTTCGGCGGCGTCGCAAGGGCGTCGGCGCGCGTCTTGAACGCCGCCAGAATCATCCAGATCACCGGAAAGAAGTAAACAAGGCCGATCAGCGTCGCAACGAGCGTGCGCCCGAGGCCCGCCGGACTTGCCGTCGCGGTCAACTCCTCATCCTGCATGGGCTTACGCCGCCTCCTTGCGCAATTGCATCGTCCGGAAATAGATGCGAGCCAGCACGATGACGACGAAGACGCTGAGATTGCCGAGCGCCGAGGCGCGTCCCGACTCGAAGAGCACGAAGGCGGTGTCGTAGATCTCGGTCGAAACGCTTTCCGTCGCGGTGCCCGGACCGCCGTTGGTGATGGTGTAGATGAGATCGAACATGTTGAAGGATTCGATGGTCCTGAACAGCAGCGCCAGCAGCAGCACGCTGCGAATGGCGGGAAAGGTCACCGTCCAGAACCGCAGCGCTCGCGACGCCCGGTCGATCTCCGCCGCCTCGATCAGATGCGGCGGCACGCCGTCGAGGCCGGCGAGAAGCAGCATCATGACGAACGGCGACCACATCCAGGCGTCGGCGACCACCAGACTGGTCATCGCCGAAAACGGCGTGCCCAGCGGCGCGAAGGCCGCGCCGGTGAAGGGCCGAACGATGGCGCTGACGATGCCGAAAGTCGGATCGTAAAACAGGCTGAAGAATGTGCCCACCGCCACAGTCGACAGCAGCATCGGCGTGAGCACCAGCATCATCACCGCGCGGCGGCCGGGAAAGCGACGCTGAAACAGCATGGCCAGCAGCGCGCCGACGACGAGCTGGATCGACACGCTGGCGGCGATCATCACGCCCGTGTTGGTGAAATGCTCCCAGACATCCGAGTCGCTGAGCAAATCGACATAATTGCCGAACCATAGAAAGTGCGGCGGCGTGTTCAGCCGGTCGGCGCGGAAATGGAAGAACGACACGCCGATCGACCACAGGAACGGCAGCACGTTGATCACGCACAGAACCGCCAACGCCGGGGCGATGAAAGGCCCCGCGCGCACGCCGATCAGCGGCGAGCCCCGTGGCTCGGACCCTTTGGCAGCGAGGAATCGGATCATGCCGCTCGAAGCGCTCCCCCGGGGCCGCCGACTATTGACACCGAGTCAGCTAGCATGTCAGCTTAATGCGAATTGAGGGTGGAAGTCCAAGGCAATCGGGATACCGCGGGTTCCGCTGATCCGCACGCGGGTTTGCGCAACCGGCTCCAGAAATTCGCGCAAAACTTACTCTTGCATTGTTTAGTAAATTATGTTTACTAAACAAACTGCCGGAGCGCAACCAGGGGCTTCGCAAAGATCCGATGAGGGCTGCGCCTTGCCGCCTGCAACATCGGACGGATCGGGAGTCCGAGGCGCGAGGGGTCGTGTGCGATGCAGTTGACGATCAACGAGGTTTGCAAACGATTCGGGTCCGTTGAAGCGTTGCGCGGCGCGACTTTCGCCGCCGAGCCGGGCGAATTCTTCGCAATTCTCGGGCCGAGCGGCGCCGGCAAGACCACGCTGCTGCGGATCATCGCCGGCATCGAACGCGCCGACAGCGGCGCCGTGCTGCTCGACGGGCGCGACGTCGCCGATACGCCGGTGCGCGCGCGCGACACCGCGATGGTTTTTCAGACCTTCGCGCTCTATCCGCATCTGTCGACCTTCGAGAATCTCGCCTATCCCCTGCGGGAGCTGCGCGTTTCGGCCGGCGAGATCGGCAAGCGCGTCGGCGAGATCGCCGAAATGCTGCGCCTGTCGCACGCGCTCGGGCGCAAGCCCAGCACCTTGAGCGGCGGCGAACAGCAGCGCTGCGCGATCGGCCGCGCGCTGATACGCCGGCCGAAGCTGCTGCTGCTCGACGAACCGCTCACCAATCTCGACGCCAAATTGCGGCATGACACGCGCGCCGAATTCAAGCGGCTTCACCGCGAATTGGGCGACACGACGATGATCTACGCCACGCCCGATCAGATCGAAGCGCTCAGCATGGGGCGGCGGATCGGCGTGCTCAGAGAGGGCCGCATCGTCCAGATCGCCACGCCGGAAACACTCTATTCCGAGCCGCGCGACGAATTCGTCGCCTCGCTGGTCGGCGATCCCCCGATCAATCTCGTCGCGGCGACGCTGAAAGACGCCGCGGGCAGGCGCACGCTTGAAACGCCCTTCGTCGACATCGACGCCGCGCCCTGGACGGCCTGCCTCGCCGATTTCCCGGCGGGCGCCCGGTTCACGGTCGGCGTGCGCCCGCAAGCGATCGCGCCGGTATCCGGTCAGGGACCCGCGCCTTCCGGACCGCGTTTCCCGGCGCGCGTCTTCCTCACCGAGCCGCTTGGCGACGTGACCGTCCTCAATGTCGTCGCCGGCGCCAACAACCGCCTCCGGATGATCCTGCCGCAGGAGCGCGCCTACGGCATCGCCAGCGACGCGTCGATCGACTGCACGCTGAGAAACGACGAGCTTTGTCTATTCGCCCAGGAAACAGGAGTGGCCATTCGTCGCAACGGGGCGAACGCGACGAACTGACGCGCCGCAGAGCGCGCAGGACGGGTCTGTGTTGAAGCCAAGTGGTGCAACAGGGAGGATACAGGAATGCGACTTCTTACGGTATCGATTGCAGCGTTGGCGGCCGCCGGCGCATTGATCGGGGCGGCGCTCGCGCCGGCGCCCGCCAGCGCCAAAGACATCGTGATCAACATGGCGGCGCCGGACTGGCTGCCGACCCGCTTCATGCAGGAGGAGTTCGACAAGACCTATAAGGCGAAGTCCGGCAACAACGTGAAGCTGGTTCTCGACTTCATTCCGTGGGGCAGCTTCTATCAGCGCGTCGCCGCCTCGCTGTCGTCGGGCGAAAAGAAATATCAGATGATCGTCACCGACAGCCAGTGGCTCGGCGATTTCGTCGAGGGCGGCCACTACCTCAAGCTCAACAAATATATCGACGCCGACCCGGAGCTGCAGGCGGTCATCGCCGACCTTCACCCGGTCCTGCTGTCGACCTCGTCGTCCTACCCCTACAAGTCGACCAACTACTACGGATTCCCGCAATTCCCCGACAATCTGGTCACGGCCTACCGGAGCGATCTGTTCTGCAACGCCACGGAGCGGGCGAACTTCAAGAAGCAGTTCAACGAGGTCCTGCCGTGCTACTACAACGAATGGGAAGACGTCGACTGGAAGCGCTATGAGGACATCGGCAAGTTCTTCCAGCGCAAGAAGGGCGACAAGCTCGGCGACGGGGTGGCGGACGACGATTTCTACGGCATCGCCTATCAGATGGGTAAGCCGTATGACTTCTCCTCGATGCAGGTCAACGGCTTCATCTGGGAAGCCGGCGGCGACATCTGGGACGAGACCTCGACCAAGCCGGCGCTGGGCGTGGTCAATTCGGACAAGGCGGTCTCGGCCTTCGAGCATTACCTCAGCCTGGAGAAATATATGCCGCCGGTCGCCAAGACCGGGCAGATGGACATCTTCGTCGTCCAGGATCTCTACATGCAGGGCAAAGTGGCCGCGATCGTCGACTGGGTCGGCGTGATGGGCCCGGTGATCAATCCCAAACTGTCGAAAGTGGCGGACAAGAGCGAGTTCGCGGAGCCCCCGGGCACCCGCAGGCCCGACGGTTCGCTCAGCCGCTGGTCGAACATCGGCGGTCAGCCCTTCGTGCTCACCACCTGGAACAGCGACGAGGTCATCAAGGAGGCCCTCGACATCGTGAAATGGTGGGAGTCGAAGCCCGTCCAGATCAACTTCGTGAAAGCGGGCGGTCAATCCGGCTTGCTGAGCGTCATGAACGACCCGGCCTATTCGACCTGGGCGCCCTATAACCGCGCCTATCTCGACAACTACCGCTGGCAGAAGGACGTCTGGCATATTCCGGAGTTCTTCCCGCTGCTGACTGAGCAGCAGGAGCAGTTCGACAAGGCGATCACCGGCCAGGTTTCCGCCAAGGTAGCCCTGGATACGGTCGCCGCGTTCCAGGACAAGCTGCTGCGCGAGGCCGGCCGCATCAAGTAGACGCCGATTCAAGAAGACGACGGAGCCGCTCGACTCGAGCCGGCGGCTCCGGCTCCTTCGGACCGGCGCGAGCGAACGTGTCGCGCGGTCTGCGACTCCCAGCCAGTGCGGTCCGATCCTCATGACTTCAATCGCCACCCCACAATCGACGAGAGGTGAAGTGCGCCAGACGCCGTCGCGAAGCGCCACGGGCTTCATCGGGTGGATGCTCAGCCCGAAGCGGCGCGGGCCATTGCTGATCGCGCCGGCGATCATCACGCTTTTCCTCGTCAATATCTTTCCGCTGATGTGGTCGTACGGGCTGAGCTTCTTCGAATACAAGGCCAACCGCATCGCGGCGCCGAGCTTCAGAGGCCTCGAAAACTACGCGAGCGTGCTCACCGACCCCGACATCTGGGAGCGGTTTCAGCACACGGCGACCATCGTCGTCGGCAGCGTCGCGCTGCAGCTCGTCGTCGGCTTCCTGCTGGCCCTGCTGTTCGCCAACGAATTTCCCATGCGCCGCTATCTCCTGATGCTGGTGCTGGCGCCGATGATGTTGTCGCTGAGCGCCGTCGGGGTGTTCTTCAAGCTGTTCTATGACCCGACGCTCGGATTCATCAGCCGATTCATTTCGCTGTTCACATCCGAGACCTATGTGATCCTGTCGACGCCGGCGCGGGCGACGACGGCGATCGTCGTCGCCGACGCCTGGATGTGGTCGCCGTTCGTGATGCTGCTGGTGCTGGCCGGCCTGGTGAGCGTTCCCAAATATCTCTACGAGGCCGCCGAAATCGACCGGGCCGGATGGTGGCGGCGATTCCGCACCATCACCTTTCCCTACATCCGAAGCCTGCTGTTGCTGGCGCTGCTGTTCCGCACCATCGAGACGTTCAAGATATTCGACGTCGTCTATATCCTGACCGAGGGCGGTCCGGGGTCGTCGACCGAGACCGCGTCGGTTTACGTCTTCCGCCTCGCGTTCCAGTTCTTCAGGACCAGCATGGCTTCGGCGATGGGCTATATCATGCTGTTCGCCGTCATCGTCCTGACCAGCCTCTATCTCTATGCCATTCAAACGCGCAGCGCGGAGCCGGTGAATGAGTAACAGCCGCACGCATGTCATCGGACGATCCGGATGGCGGCGCACGCTCGGCGCCGCCATCGTCAGCGGCGTGTATTTTTTCCCCGTCTATTACATCCTCATGACGGCGTTCAAGACGCGGCCCGACGCGTTGGCGATGCCGATCAAATTCCTGTTCTCGCCCACCTTCGAGAACTTCTACTCGGTTTTCCTGCGCGCCGACATCCAGGGCGGCGGCACCACCGATTCCGGCTTTGGCCTCTATTTCTTCAACAGCCTGTTCATCGGCGGCACCAGCGTCACGCTGGCGCTGATCATCGGCACCGCGGCGGCCTACGGGTTCTCGCGTTTCCCGCTGCGCGGCAACGACACTTATCTCTTCATCATTCTGACGACGCGCATGCTGCCCCCGATCATCGCGATCATTCCGGTTTTCGTGTTGTTCCGCGTGTTCGGCCTCAGCGGTTCATACACCGGCATCATCGCGCTCTACACCGCGTTCAACCTGCCGTTCTCGATCTGGATGGCCAAGAGCTTCTTCGACGATCTCGACCGCGACATCGAGGACGCCGCGCGCATGGACGGCAGTTCCGAATGGAGCGTGTTCCGGAAGATCTGCCTGCCGCAGGTTTACGGCGGCCTCGCCGCCACGTTCGTGTTCGCGGTGATCCTCACCTGGAACGAATTCCTATTCGCCTTGATGCTCACTGGAACCGAAACGCGCACCGTCCCGGTGGCGATCGCCAGAACGATCGGCGGCCAGGTCGGCGTCGACTGGGGCCTCATGTCGGCGATCGAAACGCTTTTCATCATCCCCGTCGTGATCGTCACGTTCCTGCTGCAGAATCAGCTTCTGCGCGGCGTGACGTTCGGCACTATCAGGAAGTGACGGAACCCGGAATGTTCGACATCAGGCTCGAAAAAGTGACGAAGCGATTCGGCAGCGGCCTCGTCGCGGTCGACAAGGCGGACCTCGACGTCGGCCGCGGCGAGGTGATGTGCCTGCTCGGCCCGTCGGGATGCGGGAAGACCACGATGTTGCGGATGATCGCCGGGCTTGAATGGGCGACCTCGGGCGACATCATGATCGCCGGCAAGCGCGTCAACGATCTGCCTGCGCGCGAGCGCAACGTCGCAATGACGTTCCAGTTTTACGCGCTCTATCCCAGCCTCTCGGTCGAGGACAATCTCGTCTATCCCCTGCATGCGGAACACCTGAGCAAAGCCGAAATCGCGGCGCGCGTCGCCAGAGTCAGCGAAGCGCTCGACCTCACCGCGATTCTCAAGCGCCGTCCCCACCAGTTGGGAGAAGGCGAGAAGCAGCGCGTCGCGGTCGGGCGCTCGATCGTGCGCGATCCCACCTGCTTTCTGTTTGACGAGCCCTTGAGCCGTCTCGACATCCAGTTGCGCCAGACGATGCGGACCCAGATCAAGGAGATTCTCGCCAAACTGGACAAGCCGACGGTCATCGTCACCCACGACCAGATCGAAGCGTTGACGATGGCCGACCGCATCGCGGTGATGCAGCAGGGCAAGGTCGAGCAGGTCGCCTCGCCGCACGAGCTTTTCTCCAGGCCGGCGAATCTGTTCGTCGCCAGTTTCATCGGCACGCCGCAGATGAATTTGCTTGGCGCGACGCTCGCGGGAATCGGCCCGAGAAATTCCGCCGGGGGAGTCGTCGCGCAGTTTGCGCTCCTGGGCGAGAAAATCTCGGCGGTGGTCAACGGCGGCGTCGCCGATCTTGCGCCGGGGAGCAACGTGACTCTGGGCATCCGCCCGCGCAGCTTCGAATTTGTCGGCGCCGGCGCGGCCGACGCCCTGCACGCGAGCGTCGATATCACGGAGCCGATGGGCGCCGAGACTCTCGCTCATCTCGTCGAGAAAGGCGCCGATCTGCGCTGCGTCGTGCAAAGCAGCGTCCCGCTCACCGCAGGCGAGCGAGTCGCCGTCCGGTGCAAGGCCGGACAGCTTCATGTGTTCGATAGCTCCGGCAACCTTGTGGGATGACGCCCGTGGACCAGACGCCAAGCAATCCAGCGCAGCCCGGAATGACGGCGCAGCAGGCCAAGATGGTGGAATATACGATCATCGCCGTCAGCGTGCTGTCGCTGGTCCTGTTGTTCCAGCCGCTTTCGCTGGAGCTCTATTCCGTCGGCGCCGGCCTCGTCGTGCTTGCGGGACTGGCCTTCAACCTGGTGCCGGTCTGCACGCCCGGACGAACCGTCGGTTCCCTGGTCAAGATTGCGCTGATCATCGTGGCCATCTTCATCGTCGTGACGTTGCTCGCGCTTGGCTCCGCGCTTCTCTACTCCTGGTATTTGAGCGTCCGATGACGCCGGTCGGCCTTGAAGTCGGCGCCGCGGCGGCGACATCGTCATTGTTCGAAAGCAACGACCGTCGGTGCGCGATGCGAGGGATGTCGAAATGAGCGTCGCCGAGGAAAGCGCGGCTCAATCGCAGGGACAATTCGGCTCCGCCGAGGCGGAGCGAAACCGGCGGCTTGTCGCCGCGGTGGCCAACAGCGTCATCGCCCACTCCGACGAGCTGACGGCGCTCGACGCCGCCATTGGCGACGGCGATCACGGGCATAACATGAAGCGCGGATTCGAGGCGGTGCTGCAGGACCTGGACGCGCTTTCGGCGATGAGCCTGCCCGACCTGCTCAAGGCCGTCGGCACGAAGCTCGTGATGAAGGTCGGCGGCGCCTCGGGCCCGCTCTACGGCACGCTCTGCCTGGCGCTCGCCAGGGAGCTCCCCGCGCAACCCTCGCGTGACGAGGCGGCGAAGGCCCTCGCGGCGGCCATATCGGCCGTCCGGGCGCGCGGCAAGAGCGACGCGGGTCAGAAGACGATGCTCGACGTTCTCATCCCCTGTTGCCAGGCGTTCGCCGCGGGCGCCGCCCCGGCGGCGCTCCGCAAGACGGCGGCGGACGCCGCCGAGGCGACGACGATGATGCGCGCCACGCGCGGCCGCGCTTCCTTTCTCGGGGAGCGTTCGATCGGTCATATGGATCCCGGCGCGCGATCGTCGTTCCTGATGATCGCGACGATTTGCGACGAATTCGGAGAGAGCTGATGGCCAATGTCGGCATCGTCATCGTGTCGCATTCGCCGAAGGTGGCCGAAGGCGCGGCCGACATGGTGCGGCAGATGGTCGGAGCCGAGGTTCCGCTCGCCTGGACGGGCGGCGACCCCGGCGGCGGGCTCGGAACGAGCTTCGAGGCGATCACCGACGCCATTCATCGCGCCTGGTCCGAGGCGGGCGTCGCCGTCCTCGTCGACCTCGGCGGCGCCGAGTCCAACAGCGAGATGGCGATCGAGATGCTCGGCGAGGACAAACGAGGCCGCGTCGTCATCTGCAACGCGCCGATCGTCGAAGGCGCGGTGGTCGCCGCGACCGAGGCCTCGGGCGGCGCGAGCCTCGCCCTCGTGCGGCGCACCGCCGAAGAACTGTCGCCATGACCCCCGCGCGGAACGGCGCCGGCCGCCTTCTTTGTTTTCGCCGCGACGAGGCGCGCGGCGCGCCGCGCCAGCGGAAAGGATCGAGTCCTTCGCATGGATGAGTTCACCGCGACCTCTTCGGCGCCGCTGACTAACCCGGTCGGGCTTCACGCCCGCCCGTCGGTGAAGCTCACCAAGCTCGCCAAAAGTTTCGCGTCGCAAATCGAGGTTGCGCTCGCGGAAGACGGCCCCTGGGTCGACGCCAAGAGCATCGTCAAGGTCATGGCCGTGAAGGCGGCCAAGGGCGCGACCTTGCATTTCCGCGCCAGGGGTCCCGACGCCGGCGCGGCCCTCGCAGCGCTGCGACATCTCGTCGCCGCCGACTTTCGCGGCGAGGAAGCGGCGGGCGGCGGGGGCGGGTCCGAAAACGCGCATGGCTGAGCTTCGTCTCACCGGGAGGATCGCCTCGGCCGGATTCGCCGCCGGCCCCCTGGCGGTCCTGCCAAACGCCGCCGCGACGAGCCGCTGGGGCGGAGATCCGGCCGCCGAGACCGAGGCGCTGCGCAAGGCGATCGCCTCGGCGCTCGATCAGCTATCGGCGCTGGCCGCTCGCGCTGACGGCGAGGGGGTCGACATCCTCGCCTTCCAGATCGCCATGCTCGAGGATGAGGCTCTCGCCGAAACGGCCTTCGCGGCGATCGGGTCCGGCGGGGCGGCGGATCGCGCATGGCGAACCGCGCTCGATGCTGAAATCGACGGTTACGAGGCCGCCGAAGACGAGAATTTCAAGGCGCGCGCGAGCGACTTGCGGGATATCCGCGACCGGGTGCTCGGCGCTTTGGCGGGAGCCGCGAGCGATCCCGGCCCGCCGGCCGGCGCCATCGTGGTCGGCGAAGATCTGACGCCCTCCCGCTTCCTCGCGACCGACTGGAGCGGCGGCGGCGGCATCGCGTTGACGCGGGGCAGCGCCTCGGGCCATGTCGCAACGCTCGCGCGGGCGCGCGGGGTCCCGATGCTCGTCGGCGTCGCCCTCGATCTCGGCAGCGTCGTCGCGACCGGCGAGGCGCTGATCGATGGCGAAAACGCGACGCTGTGGCTCGATCCCGCGCCCGCGACGCGCCAGGATTTCGCGGCGCGCGCCAAGGCGGCCGAGCGGGCGCCGGGCGCGACTGACGAGTTCCTGATGCGGCCGGCCGCCACCGTCGACGGAACGGCGATCACGGTTTGCGTCAACATCGCCGACCCCGCTGAAATCGACAGGCTCGATCCGGCCAGTTGCGACGGCGTCGGACTGGTGCGCACCGAATTCCTGTTCAGCGGCAAGGGAGGGCTGCCGGACGAAGAGGCCCAATATCGCGTCTATCGGCGGCTGGCTGAATGGGCGGCCGGCAGGCCGGTGACGATTCGAACCCTCGACGCCGGCGCCGACAAACCCATCCCCGGCCTCACGCTCGACCATGAGGCCAATCCTTTCCTCGGCATGCGCGGCGTCAGGCTTTCGCTCGCCAGGCCCGGGCCGTTTCGCACGCAACTGAAAGCCCTGTGCCGGGCCGCGGCGCATGGCGCCGTCGAAGTGATGCTGCCCATGGTGACACTGCCCAGCGAGCTTGAAAGCGCGCGCGCCTATCTCGAGGAAGCCTTACGCGAATTGCGGGCGGCGAACGTCGCCTGCCGGCGCCCCGAACTCGGCATCATGGTCGAAGTGCCCGCCGCGGCCCTTACGATCGACGCCTTCGACGCCGCCTTCTTCTCGATCGGCTCGAACGACCTGACGCAATATGTCATGGCCGCGGCGCGCGACAGCGAGGCGGTCGCCGCCCTCAACGATCCCGGCCATCCGGCGGTTCTTCGCCTCATCGGGCAAGTCGCCGCGCACGGCGCCCGCGCCGGCCGCAAGGTGAGCCTTTGCGGCGACGCGGGCGGCGAGCCGAAATTCATCGAAGCGTTGCTGCGGGCCGGTCTGCGCGCCTTGTCGGTGAGCCCGGCGGCGCTCGGCCGAACCAAGGAGGCGATCGCGCGCGTCAATCTTTCGGGAGCGCCGGGATGAACGACGCGCCGGCCCGCGACGCGAAAGCCGCTCACGTCGAGGCCTACAAGACCATTCTTCGCAATGTCATCGATCGGCGACCGTCGGGCACGCGGCAACGTCTGGCCACCGCGCTGGGCAAGAACCGCAGTTTCGTCTCGCATATGACGAATCCGGCCAATCCCCTGCCGATACCGGCGCCGCATCTCGAAATCATCTTCGAGGTCTGTCACTTTTCGCCGACCGAGAAGCGCGAGTTTCTCGACTTGTTCGCGCGCGCTCACCCCAATCGGGTCAGGCAGGCGGTTCGCGACAATCCGAGTCTGCGCAGCCTGAAGCTTGAGGTCTTCGACCTGGGCGATGCGAAGAAGAACCGCGCCTTCGACGAACTGTTGCGCGAGACCGCCCGCCGCCTGGCGCGGATCGTCGCAAGCGCCGACTGAACGCGCGAGGGACGCGACGCCGCAGTCCGAACCAACAGGCGGCCGGGGCGAGCGGCCCCGATCTGCGAGGCACGGGAGGAAGCCATGAAGAAATTTCTCAATTCGCCTCAAACCCTGCTGGAGGAAAGCCTCGACGGTTTCCTCGCGGCGCACGCCGACCTCGTGGTCGCCGGCGAGGAGCGCAAGTTCGTCCGGCGCCGAACGCTGAAAGCCGGGAAGGTCGGGCTTCTTTCGGGGGGCGGCTCGGGACACGAGCCGCTGCATGCCGGGTTCGTCGGCCTCGGGATGCTGGACGCCGCTTGTCCCGGGCAGATTTTCACTTCGCCGACGCCGGACCAGATGATCGCGGCCGTCGAAGCGATCGATCAGGGAGCCGGCGTCGTGCTCATCGTCAAGAACTACGAGGGCGACGTGATGAACTTCGAAATGGCCGCCGAAATGACCGACGGACGCTGCGCGACCGTGATAATCGACGACGACGTGGCGGTCGAAACCTCGACCTATTCGACCGGCCGGCGCGGCGTCGCGGGCACGTTGATCGTGGAGAAGATTGTCGGCGCGGCGGCGGAGACGGGAATGGGCCGCGCCGAGCTTCAGGCGTTGGGTCAGGCGGTGAACCGCCGTACGCGCTCGATGGGCGTCGCCCTGACCTCGTGCACGACGCCGGCCGCCGGCAAACCGAATTTCGAACTTGGCGATCGGGAAGTCGAAATGGGCGTCGGCATCCACGGCGAGCCCGGGCGACGGCGCGTCGCCCTCGCTTCCGCCCATGCGATGGTCGAAGAGATGGTCAATGCGATCCTCGTCGATCTCGCGCCAAAGCGGGGCGGCGAGGCAATCCTGTTCGTCAACGGGTTCGGCGCCACGCCGTTGATCGAGCTCTATCTCCTCTACCATGAGGCGTCGCGCATGCTTGACGCCGCCGGCCTCAAGCCGTCGCGCTCCCTGGTCGGCTCCTATGTGACGTCCCTCGACATGGCGGGCGCCTCGATCACGATTTCGCTGCTCGATGGCGACGGCGCGAGATTTTGGGACGCGCCGGTTCACACCCCCGCCCTTCGCTGGGGCATGTGAGCGCGGCGGACCCTGACGCCGGCGAAGCCCGGCGCTAAAAGGCGATGGCCTTGAACTTCCGCGCCTGTTCGGTCAGCGCGATTTCTACAGGCAGGCGCTCCATGCTGCTTGCGCCGTAGAAGCCATGGCAATGGCGGCAATTCCGCAGCATGAACTCGGCGTCCTCGGGCGTGGCGATCGGACCGCCGTGGCAAAGCACGATAATCTCCGGCCGCACCCGCATCGCCGCCTCCGCGATGCGATCGACCTCGTCGACGCATTGCGCGCGCGATATGGCGGAGGTCGCGCCGACCGATCCGCCGACCGTCACGCCCATATGCGCGACGAGCACGTCGGCCCCGGCCCGCACCATCGCCTCCGCCTCGCCGGGATTGAATACATAGGGCGTCGTCAGAAGATCGAGATCATGCGCCGTGGCGATCATGTCGACCTCGAGGCCGAAGCCGAAGCCGGTCTCTTCAAAACTGGCGCGCATCACCCCGTCGAACAATCCGATGGTCGGAAAATTCTGCACGCCGGCGAATCCCATCGCCTTAAGCTCGGCGAGGAACGAGGGCATCAGCACGAATGGATCCGTGCCGTTGACGCCGGCGAGAACCGGCGTGCGCTTCACGACCGGCAGAACTTCGCGCGCCATCTGTTTGACGATTTCATTGGCGTTGCCGAAAGCCAGCAGCCCGGCCGCCGAACCGCGGCCCGCCATGCGATAGCGGCCCGAATTATAGATGACGATCAGATCGAGGCCGCCCATCTCCTCGCATTTGGCGGAAAGACCGGTGCCCGCGCCGCCGCCGATGATCGGCCTCCTGTCGCGCGCCATCGCGCTGAGCTTGTCGACGATAGCCTGGCGGTTTGGCGACGGCACTGCGAGCCCCTTTCAGCGAATTCGAGAGAGTCGTCGACGGGCGGTCCAGCCCGTCTGCCCGCGGCGAGCGTCGTTCCGCGCGCGACATTCGTCGCTTACCGCTGGACGTTCTCCCACCGCCCCGTGCGAGCCGATTGCAGAACCGCGTCGGTGACATAATCCGTCGCCAGCGCGTCGCGGAACGTCGGGCTCGCCGCACCGCCGGCGGCCAGCGCGGCGAGAAAATCGGCGGCCTGATGGATGAACGTGTGCTCGTAGCCGATCTGCAGGCCCGGCACCCACCAATGGCCCATGTAGGGGTGATCGCCGTCGGTGATATGCAGCGAGCGCCATCCGCGAACGCGGCCTTCGTCGCTATGCTCGAAATATTGCAGGCGGTGCAGGTCGTGAAGGTCCCAGATGATCGACGCCTTCGCGCCGTTGATCTCCAGCGTGTAGAGCGCCTTGTGGCCGCGCGCATAGCGGGTCGCCTCGAAGGTCGCCAGCGAGCCGTTGTGAAAACGCGCCAGAAAGGCGCTTGCGTCGTCGATGGTCACCTTCTCGACCTTGCCGGTGATCGTGTGGCGGCGCTCCTTGATGAAGGTCTCGGTCATCGCGGTGACGGTGTCGATCGGCCCGTTCAGCCACATCGCCGTATCGATGCAATGGGCGAGCAGGTCGCCCGTGACGCCGCTCCCGGCGACGCTCGCGTCGAGCCGCCACAGGCCGGCGCCGCCTTGCGGCAGATCGGCGGAAATCGTCCAGTCCTGCAGGAACTTGGCGCGATAGTGAAAAATGCGGCCCAGCCGTCCTTCGTCGACCAGTTGCTTGGCGAGAGTCACCGCCGGCACGCGACGATAATTGTACCAGACCATGTTCGGCGTCTTGGCCGCCTCGACCGCCGCGACCATTTTCTCCGCCTCGGCGGCGTTGCGGCCGAGCGGCTTCTCGCACATTACCATTTTGCCGGCCGCGGCCGCGGCGATGGCGATCTCGGCGTGCGTATCGTTCGGACTTGCGATGTCGACGAGGTCGATGTCCCGGCGCGCCACCAGTTTGCGCCAGTCCGTTTCAAACGACTGATAGCCCCAGTTCTGCGCGAAGGCCTCGACGCCCGCCGCGCTGCGCGCGCAAACGGCCTTGAGGACAGGCTCGTAGTCGAGGTCGAAGAACTGGTTGACCTTGCCGAAAGCGTTGGAATGGGTGCGGCCCATGAAGCCGCAGCCAACCATGCCGATGTTGAGCTTTTTCTTCGCGCTCATCGCTGGTCTCCGAGACGGGATTTACTGACGCCAGCCATGCGCGTCGCGCACCTTGATCATCGCGCCGAGGATGTCATTCCACGTCTTTTGGCGGGTCATGATCTCGTTGGGGAACATGCAGCCGTCCCAGCAGATGTGTTTGAAGGCCTTGGTCAGGGCGCCGCTTTCATCGCGCAGCCAGTAGCCGGCGTCATGCGCGATATCCAGCTTGCCGTTGGGATCGTCGACCGTGCAATGGCGACCGGTCTTGTCGTGCGAGCCGGAGCCCTTCACGGTGGCGTCGTTCTGCGCGACGTGAAAATCGATCGTCCACGGGCGAAGCGCCTTGGTCATTTCCTTCAACGCGGCGTGGAAGACTTCCTTGTTCCGCCAATCGAAGTCGGTCGGCAGAATGCGCTCGTCCGGCGCGTTATAGCCCAGGGTGTAGAGCAAGGTGTGCGCCATATCGGCCTGAAAGCCGAGCGTCTTCGGACGCCCGACCGTCTCCAGCAAATTGACCATGCTCTTCCAGCCGTGCATGCCGCCCCAGCAAATTTCGCCCTCGGCGGCCAACCGCTCGCCGTACGCATCGGCGACGTCGCAGGCCTCGCGGAAAGTCTGGGCGATCAGCTTGGTGTTAGCGACAGGATTCTGCGCCCAATCGTGCACGCCGGTCGCCGAATCGATGCGGACGACTCCATAAGACCTGACGCCCAGATCGCGCAGCCGCTTGCCGACCCGGCACGCTTTCTCGACCATCGTAACGAAAAGCTTGCGCTCTTCGGCGCCGCCCATTGCCGAGCCGCCGCCGACCGGCGGCCATACCGGCGCGACGAGGGAGCCGATCGCCAAGCCTTTCGATCCGATCAGTTCGGCAAGTCCCTTGATCTGGTCGTCAGTCGAATTGACGCTGGTGTGCGGCGCGGCGAGGAAGAGATCGACGCCGTCGAATTTCACGCCGTCGACCTTCGCGTTGGCCGTCAGGTCGACCAGCGTCTCCAGGGCGATCGGCGGTTCGGCGTCGCCCCCCTTGCCGACGACCCCCGGCCACATCGCATTGTGCAATTTTGGCCAATTGTTGCCCTCCGACATGATCGTTTGCTCTCCCTCGCCAATGACGTTTGCGCGGCTTTTTCGCACCGCCGGGCGCGCCGTCGTCGCCTTTCAAACCCGGTCGCACTGTATTGAAATTTCGCTGGCATGCAAGCATGTGGCGACGGTAGGATTACGTCTTCCGGCGCGCTCGGATCAGCGGCGCGCCGCGCCAGCGATAAGGGAGGGGCCATGACATCCGTCGACGCCGACAAGCTCGCGACGCACAGCTTCGACTGGGGCTTCATCAAATGGTTCGTCAGCCCCGATCAAACGCCCGGCGCAAGCATTACTTTCGGCGAGGTCGTGCTGCTCCCGGGGCAAGGCCACGTCAGGCACAATCATCCCATGTCCGAAGAGATCCTCTATGTTCTGTCCGGGCTCGGCGAACAAATGGTCGACGACCAGCCGGCGTTCGCCGTGCGTCCGGGCGACACGATTTATATTCCGACGGCGATATTTCATTCGACGATCAACAAGGGCTGGGAGCCGCTGCGCCTGTTGGCGCTGTACAATCCCGGCGGCGCGGAGCGCGCCCTCGTCGATCTGCCCGACTATCGATCGACGGCGGCGGGTCGCGTCCTCGGCCTGCGCCGCGCCGACTAGCGCCGCCGTCCGCCCGCAGGACGAACCGCGCCGGTTCAGGAATGGGTGATCTTGGTGCCGAGCACGGCGAGGCACTCGCGCATGAACGCGGCGAGGCCGGGCCATCCCTTGGCCGACACCAGGTTGCCGTCGACATGCGCGCCCGTCGGGGGAACGTCGACGTAGACGCCGCCGACGGCGGTGACTTCGGGCTCGCAATATTGGAGCGCGGCGACGTGTTTGCCCTTGAGGACGCCCTCGACCGCCATCAACACCTGCGCGCCGTGGCAGATCGTGAAGATCGGTTTGCCGGCCTCATGGAAATGCCGGATGAGATTCTGCACCTTCTTGTCGATGCGGATATATTCCGGCCCGCGTCCGCCCGCGACATAGACGGCGTCGTATTTTGCCGGATCAACCTCGGCGAACGTCGCGTTGATCGTCTGCAGATGCCCCGGCTTTTCCGTATAGGTCTGTCCTCCCTCGAAATCATGCAGCGAGGTCTGGATCTGGTCTCCCGCTTTTTTCCCCGGGCAAACGACGTGCACGACATGCCCGACCGCGGTCATCGCCTGTTCGAATACGAAAATCTCGTATTCCTCGCTGTACTCGCCGGCCAGCATCAGGATCTTCTTGCCCTTCACCGCACCCTCCCCTTGTGATGGTCTTGTCGTCACGCGCCGCAAGCTCACTTGGCTTGCGCGACAAGTTATCTGTTTGGCCGCCGCCGTCAAACTGGCGAACTCGCTCGTGCGCCGGGAATCGGACGGTCGCTCGAGCGGGACGTCCGGCGGAGGCATATTCGCATTGGCCCTCACCGGGACGCCGTTCAGCGTGCCAGCCGCCCTGTCCTATGGCGTTGGCGCTCAGGTGCAACGCCCGCTGGCGATCGTCGTCGTTGGCGGAAACCTGCTGTCGCCGATCCTGATCCTGATCGTGCTGCCGGTCCTGATCGACCTGCTTTCGCGGCGCGCCGACGCCGGCGCCGCCGCCGAAACGGACGAGAAAGCCGGGAAGGTGACAACGGCGCCTTGATGGGAGCGCGATCGCCTGTTTTCAAGCCTTGGCCCACTGGTCGCGCAGAAAGTCGTGGCCAAACTGATAGACCTCGTCGGTATGCGGGAAGAAGTCGCGCCAGACGCGGGTCGCCGCAGCGATGCCGGGAAGCGCCCGGCCGAAGGCCTCGATGACGCACCAGCCGTCATAGCCGCCCTCCTTCAGCGCCTTGAAGGTCGCCGCCCATGGGACATGGCCCTTGCCCGGCGTTCCGCGATCGTTCTCCGACGTGTGCACGTGATTGATCGCCCTTAGATTAGGCGCGATCACCCCGACGGGATCCTTCTCCTCGATGTTGGCGTGGAAAGTGTCGTAGAGCACCCCGTAGTTCGGCTCGTCGACGCGCCGGACGATTTCGGCGGCGTCGGCGACCGTGTTGAGGGCATAGCACTCGAAGCGGTTCAGCGGCTCGACCGCCAGCTTGATGCGCGCGCGCGCCGCGTATCTGGCGGCCAGCTTGTGGACCTCGACGATGCCGCTGCGCTCGTCCGCCGTCGGCGGCTCGCCGCTGAACACGGCGAGCGGTTGGTAGTACGGCCCGCAAAGCACCTCGCCGCCGACCGCCTCCAGGCAATCGATCGCCCATTTGATATGGGCGAGGCCCGCCGCGCGGGCCTTGGCGTCGGCGCTGGTGCAGTCGTGCTCGGCGTCGGGAATCACGCAGACCGCCGTCGACCGCAGCCCGTTGTTCTTGATCTCGCGGCCGACGCGCTCGTAGATCTCCGGCGTGCCGCCGAACAGCGGCAACTCGACGCCGTCATAGCCGGCAGCCCTGATTTTCGCGAGCAGCGGAAAATGCTCGTCCGTCAGTTGGCTGGCCCACAGCAGCATATTGAAACCGAGCAGCATATCGATCCCCCCTGTCGTTCGTTGCTTCACGCACTTTAAAAGTCGACGCGCGTCCTGGCGCGAGAGCGGCGAAATTGTCGCACGAATATCGGCGGCGGCAAATCGGCCTCGTCGCGGCGGAAATTCAGTCGTCCTGCGCCGAACGTGAAGCGAAAGCGGCGGCGCCGAACCGCGGTTGGTCTGGCGCCGGCTGACCGCTGACCGCCCCCGGCGCTCGATCGGCTCGGCGCCCATGGAGACGATCACGGATTCGGCGTCGGCGCCGCCGGATGAAGCAGCCCTGCGGATTTCAGATCGCTCCACAGCCCCGCCGGCGCCTTGCGTTCGGCGTCGAGCGCATTCGCCTCGGCCTCGGCGGGCTTCACCGCGCCGAGGACCACCGATACGACGGCCGGGTGGGCCATCGCGAATTGCACCGCAGCGCGCCGGATGGTCGTTCCGTGACTGGCGCAAATCGCTTCGATCTTGCGCACCCGATCGATGATTTCCGCGGGCGCCGGCGCATATTCGAAGCGGGCGCCGGGAATGGCGCCCGTCGCCAGAATGCCGGAATTGAACACGCCCGCCAGCATGACGCCCATCTTCTTTTCGATCGCGAGCGGCAGAAATTCCGCAAGACCGTTCTGGATCAACAACGTATAGCGGCCGGCCATCATCGCGAGGTCGAAGTCGCCGGCCCGCGCGAATTTCACACAGGTGTCAGCCTCGTTGATTCCAAAGCCGATCGCGCCGACGGTCCGCTCGCTTCGCAGCTTGTCGAGCGCCCGATAGGCTCCTTCCATCGCCTCCTTGAAACGTGGGCCGGCGGCGGCCTTGCCGTGCGTCCACACGTCGCAATCATGAATGAGAAGAACATCGAACCGACTGAGGCCGGTGCGCAGCAGCGACTGTTCGACCGAGCGCATCGTCCCGTCGTAGGAATAGTCGAAGCGCGGCGCATGCGGAAATCCGCCGGCGAACCCAGGCGAAACGGCGTCCTTGTCCGGCGCAGGCGGCTGGCGGAAAGGGTCCATCACCCGCCCGATTTTCGTCGAGACGACGATTTCGTTGCGCGGTATATGGCGCAGACCGGCGCCGAGGCGCGCTTCGGAAAGCCCGTTTCCGTAATGCGGCGACGAGTCGAACGTGCGAACTCCGCTCTTGTACGCTTGCTCGACGGTGGCGATCGCCGTCTTTTCGTCGAGAATTTCGAACAGGTCGCCGATCGGACCCATCCCGAGGCCCATCGCTGAAAACGCCAGATCCGTTCCGTTTCGAGTCTTGAAGCGACGCGTTTCCATCAGTGCCTCTCTACGCCGAAAAGAGCCGCCGCCGCATCCTGGTGAGAACCCCAGGGATCATGACGCGGCATAGGGCGGTGACCGTCGACCAATTCGGCGGCGAACCTTGCACCTTGGATTGTCTTTGGCAACCGACGCGGCGCCGTCCGCATCGCCGACGGCGATCCCGCCCGCGGCGCGAAAATCTCCGACGCTGCGCGGCGACCGCGAGGGCTTCGCACGCATCCCCATGGCCGGACGAATCGCCCGCGGCCCCGTATTCGGCGCTTCCCGATCCTTATCGTCCTCCAATGATTGCGAGGCGCCGAAAACGCACAAAGCGCCGGCCAGCGCGCCGTCCGCCCGTCCCGCCGGAAGGGTCGGCGCCCCGGAACGCCGCCGATCAGGCGCGGAATGGCCGACTCGCGAGCGACGTCCTACGACTTGCGGCCGAAACCGTCGGCGGCGCCTAGACACTCCAGATTTTATATTTCATAGAATCATCATTGTCGGCTGGCGGCGGCGCGCTTGCTTGGCCGCCCCTGGAGTTCGCGATCGCCCTATGACAAAAGAGCCTGTAGACCCGGCGGTTCACTTCGGCAACCTGATCAGCGCCTATACCGATTCGATTCGCATCCACGATTTCAAAGCGAATCTCGCGGTGCTGTTCGTCGCGATCATGATGGGTCCGATCGTCGCCTACCGGGCGAAATATCCGCATTTCCTGCCGCTTCCGGTCATTCTGTTGCCGTTCGTGATCGTGTTCTTTTTCCTTCTTATTTGCGTCTACCCTCGTTATCCTCGTCGAGGGCGCGGCAACTTCCTCGTCAAGCGCAATCCAACCAAAGATGATTTTGTCTTTGTCGGAGACACGGCGGACGATGTAGGACAACTAAAGCTGCGATGCGCCGTTCTTTCAGGAATACTTTATTGGAAAACAATATGTTTACAAATTAGTCTTTTCATAACGCTAGCGACGATGGTGGTTATTACAATTCTGATTGGTTATTCTTGGCTATAGACGATGTCGTAGAAGCGGTTGGTTCGGATTGGGGCTGCCTCAGTTGTTTACGATCGGAACAACGTCTCCAGCCCCGTGGCGCCGGGGTGGGTCGTGCGTTAACGGTTCATTCAAGCCGCGTCGGCCGCTTCGGCGCCGTCGCGGGGGTTCCCGCTGTCCTGAAGGGCTTGCGATTCGCCGATGACAAACGACGCCGCGACTTTCTACCGTAATCTCATCGCCGCCTATACCGACACGATTCGCATCAGCGATTTCAAGGCGAATGTCGCGGTCATCTATGGCGCTTTCACAATCGGGCCGATACTCAGCTTCAGCGATGCGTTTCCGCCATTCCTGCCGCTGCCGGTCGTCCTGTTCCCGTTCATCATCGTGTTCTTTTGCCTGCTCATCTGCCTGTACCCGCGCTTTCCCCGCAGCGGCCGCGCGAGTCTGCCGATCGAACGCAACGCCAGCCCGGACGAATTCCGCCCTCCCGATAGCAGCGACGTCATCATCGAACAGCAACAATTGTTATGCGTAATTCTCTGCAACATCCTGTACTGGAAGACGGTGTGCCTGAGAATCAGCTTTACGATATACATCGTTGGAACCGTGATCGTCGCGCTTCTCCTGAGCTATTCATTGCTGCAGAGTTTACACGGCTGAGCGGCGCGGCGAGCAGGTAGCGCGCCCGGCGGGGTGGCCAGTCGCGCGCCACGGGCCGGGCGCTGGCCGGCGGTCAGTTTTGCGGCCCCATCTGGCGGCGGGAGTGCTCGGCGCACAACACGTGATTGTGGAGATTGGCGATCCATTGGCGGCCGGAGACGGTCAGGTTCAAATATTTCATCCCTTCGCCAAGATGCATCGAGACGCTGTTCCAAAAAAATCCCGGATATTTGTCGATGAGATCGGCGGGAGAGGTGTAGCCAAGCTGTCTGTTGCTGCCGATTTCCGCAAACTCGCAATACAGCGCATTGGCCTTTCTCGGGTATAGGGGATCGCCGAACTGTCCGATCAGGTCGGCGGCCTGCACCAGCCTCGCCTCGAGATCGGCCTCCCCGGCGTCCCGATCGAGGCCAGGCGGAAAACGGGTGAGTTCGATCGCCTCCGCCACGCGCGCCGCATCGATGGTCGGCGAATTGCCAAGTCGCTCGAAGACGAACAGTTTGGAGCGCTCGACATGGTAGGGCGCGAGGGAGGCGTCCGACGCGCCGCGGGGAAGCGTGACGGTCCTCCCGTTCCGGTCGACGACGAAATCGTTTTTGGTGTCGCCGCTCAGCACGCCCCGCACATATCCGATGTCGTGCAGAAGGCAGGCGACGATGAGGTGACTGTAGTCGGCGGGCTCGATGCGCTGCGAAAGCCCCCGTCCCCGAAGGATGTCGCGACCCACCGTCGTCACCAGCAGAGTATGCTCGAAATTGTGGTAGAGGGCGTCGCTCCTGCCGAGGCACTCGATGGTGCTGCGCGCGAAGGAGCCGAGGCGTTCGGCCGCCTCGCTCTGGGCCGAGCCAAAGGTCTCGAGGAAGTCCTTGGTCAAGAACTTGCCGAGCTTCTTGGCCGCCCAAGCCGTGATCGTCTGCATCGCCATCGGCTCCCGGAGGAGACAATCAGAAGATCCGCCCGCCGGACCCGGTCGAGCGTACCATAAAGTTCGGCCGCTCGCCATTGAATGGAGCGACGCTGCGGGACCCACTGGCGGCGGCGCCTCGCCGCCCCTCACGGCGTCAGGCTTCTCGCGTCGCCTGCGTGAGCGAGCGAATAGATGCCGACGTCGATCACGCCGGCGCGAAATCCGGCTTCGCAATAGCACAGATAGTACTCCCAAAGGCGCTTGAACGACGGCGTAAAGCCGAGCTTCTCGATCTCGGGCCATGCGTCGAGGAAGCGCCGTCGCCATTCTCGCAAAGTGAGCGCGTAGCTGTCGCCGAAATTCTCGACGGCGGTGAGCGTGAGCCCGGCGAGTTCGCTCATCTCGCGCATCAGCGTCTTCGAGGGCAGAAAGCCGCCGGGAAAGATATAGCGCTGAATAAAATCGGGCTTGCGGCAATAGTCAGCGAACCGGTCTTCGGCGATCGTGATCGCCTGCAACACGCACAGACCGCCGGGCTTGAGACGTTGGCGAATCGTCTCGAAATATTTGGGGATGCAGTCGCGCCCGACCGCTTCGATCATTTCGACCGAGACGATCCTGTCGAAACGTCCCTCAACATCGCGATAATCCTGCAAGCGCAGCTCGACTCGATCCTCGAGCGACCTCTCCTGAACGAGCGAGCGGGCCTGTTTCAGTTGGGCGGGCGAAATCGTGACGCCGGTGACGCGCGCCGCGCCTTCCTGTGCGATCTTGGCCGCCAACCCGCCCCATCCGCATCCGATTTCCAGGACGCTGTCGCCGCCGGCGAGCCGCAGCTTCTCGACGATGCGCTGCAGCTTGGCGTCTTGCGCCTGCTCGAGCGACGCCGTCGCCGGCCGGAAGATCGCCGAAGAGTAGATCATCTTCGCGTCGAGCCAGAGCTGATAGAATTCATTGCCGAGGTCGTAATGGGCCTCGATGTTGCGCCGGCTGCCGCGCCGCGTGTTGGGTCTGGCGCGATGGACGAGCCAATTGACAAGCCTGAACGGGATCGTCCCTCTGACGGCCGTCATGAAGCGGGCGCCGTTGAGCGCGGCGAGTTCGAACAGCGCGGTGAGATCGGGGCTCGACCAGTCATTGTCCAAATAGGCGCTCGCAAAGCCCAAATCGCCCTTGAGAGCGAGGCGCCGCAGACTGCGCCAATTGTTGAGCTTGACCTCGGCTTCGGGGCCGGGGCGCAAGCCCGCGCGCACGATCCTGGCGCCCGAAGGCAGCTCGACGATCAGGCGTCCGGCGTCGATGACGGACAGCACCTTCTCGAGCGCGAAGGCCGCGATGAGCGAAAGTCCGCCGGGCGCGCCGTTGTTCGGAGCCGACCCGATCTCCGAGGGAACGAACGGCGACGCCATGCCCGACCTCCTCATTGCCCGTTCCGCCGCGCGACAAGCGTCACGGGCCGGTCGGGCCGCGGCGGCCGCGCAACCGGGCGCATGCCTTTGGCCCAAAGAAGCAACGCCTCGATATGGATTCCTGCGATGACCTTCAGCGTCAGCAAAGGATGGCTGAAGAAGACCCGCGCCAGCGCCGCGTCGGTCAGCTCTACACGGCTTTGCGCTTGCGTGGCGGTCAACACGACGCCGTTGGCGTCGCGCTCGACGATCGCGATCGAAAGTTCCCGCGCCAGCGGCGTCACCGTGAACTGATAGGTCATATCCATCGCCATGAACGGCGAAACATAGAGTTGCTTGGCGCAGGATTGACGGATGGCGCCTTGATCGCCGGGGTCGACCGGGATGAAGTAGCTATGCCGCTGTCCGAAGGTGTTGTTGACCTCATAGAGGATCGCTTCGAGCGCACCGCTTCGGCCGTGGCAAAAATAGACGCTGAGCGGGTTGAAGGCGTAACCGAGAATGCGCGGCATAGTGAGCAGGCGAATCGCGCCGCCCGCCAGTTGCAGGCCGGCCGCGCGGGCATGGCCCTCAACCTGTTCGCGCAGCGACGCGGCCCCGTCGGAGCCGTGGTCGCGATCAAAAAAACTGAACAGGTTGAATGAATTATGCGAGAACAGATACAGTCGCCGGTTGAGCGTGTCCAATTCATCGAGGTCCAGCAGCAGCGCGTATGTGCGATAGCGCAGCGAATGCTTGCGGGGGCGCAGGCGCCGATGCGTCACCACCCCGACGTAAAGTCCGGAGAAAAGGCCGCTCATCAGGCAAGCGCTCCCCTCGTTTGCGCCGCAGCCGGCGCGCCGATCCTGATACGACCGGATTCTTCGCTGACGCGCCACGGGCGCCGGACGCCGCCGATCGCCTCCGCGACGGCGAGACCCGCCTGCAGACCGTCTTCATGGAAGCCGGCGCCGAAATAGGCGCCGCAGAACCAGACGCCGCGACCGCCCTGCAACGACCAGAGTTCGTCCTGCGCGCGGATCGCCTCGCGATCGAAGATCGGATGTTCGCAGACCTGTCTGTGGATCACAAGATCGGCGCGCGGCTCGACGATCGGATTGAGCGTGACGAAGCGTGGCGTCGCTTCGGGAATGTGTTGAAGGCGATTCATCCAGTAGGTGACCGAGACCGGCGCCGAAGACTCCCGGCGATCGGCCATATAGTTCCAGCTCGACCAGACCTTGCGCCGGCGGGGCATCAGCGAGGGATCCTGATGCAGCACCGCCTCGTTGCGGCTGTAGCGGAAGGCGCCGAGAATTCTTCTCTCCTGCGGCGTCGGGTCGACGAGCATCGCCAGCGCCTGATCCGCATGGGCGCCGATCACGACCCGGTCGAATCTCTCTTCGCCGCCCTTTTCGCAATGCAGGAAGACGCCTCCGGAATCGCGCCGCACGGCGCGCACGCACGCGCCGAGGCGCCACCTGTCCCGGACGGGCGCGCAAAGCGCCTCGACATAGACCCGCGCGCCGCCGTCGACGGTGCGCCAGATCGGCCGGCCGCCGACCTGCAAAAGACCGTGATTCCGGCAGAAGCCGACGAAGGCGGCGGCCGGGTAGTCCGCGACCTTGCTGGCCGGAAGCGACCAGACGGCGGCGGCCAGCGGGTAGAGATGATCCTGCCGAAAGGCCTCGCCGTAGCGGCGCGATTCGAGATACTCGCCAAGCGTCGCCAGGCCAATCCCGGCGATCTCGCGCGGGGCGTCGCGGTAGAAGCGCATGATGTCGCGCAGCATCGACCAGAATTTGAGTTTGACGACATTGCCTCTCTGGGCGAACAGACCGGCGACGCCGGCGCCGGAATATTCGAGATCGCCAGCGCCAATGGAAACCGCAAAAGACATTTCCGATGGCCTGCTCGGCGTCCCCAAATGCGCGAACAGCGCCTTCAGGTTGGGATAGGTCGCCTCGTTGTAAACGATGAAGCCGGTGTCGACGGGCGTCGGCCCCGTCGGGGACGGGCTTTCGACGGTGTGGCTGTGGCCGCCCGGCCGGCCCTCCGCCTCGAACACCGTCACTTCATGCCTTCGGCTGAGCAGCCAGGCCGCGGAAAGGCCTGATATGCCCGCTCCGACCACCGCGATCTTCAGGCGGCCGCCGGTTCCCCAAGGCGTGCAGGCGTCAACGAACATCGCGCGTCCCCAAGGAGCATGCCGCCGCGACGGGGGCGAATGGATGGAGGCTCCCTCCGGCTGATACGGCGCCAAAAGCGCTTCGGATAAGAAAAGTCTCCCGATTTTTTTGATTCGCCTGATTCTATCCCCGTCGCCTTCAGTCCATACGATTCGATGGGCGCCCGGGCAGCGCTGATGGCTGACCGGCAGGGCCTTGTCGGCGAGCAGGAGAAAGGCGGTCCGCGATCCTAGCGAGCCGCCTTCATCGCCTTCGCCGCCATGGTGTAGCCGCCGTCCGCGCCGTCGACGAAATGCACATGACCGCGATCGGTGATCGACGGCACGAAGCACGTCAACAGCGCGCTGCCCTGACGAAAAGCGCCACAGGCGGCGATTTCGTCCGCCGCGCGCAGACGCGCTTCGAGGGCGTCGGCGAATTCCGGCGAGCAATCGAGCGTCATTCGCAGGCCGTCGTCGAACTTGCGAAAATCGGCGTTCGCGGCGACGTCGCTGGCGTAGGCGCTGGCGTCGAAACTCCCCACTTTCAGTTTGAACGTGTGAAAAACGACGCCGAGCAGGAATTTGACGGCGGCGGCGAGGCGGAGCTTCGTACGCGAGCGGCCGGGAGACGCCGCCGCCGCGGCCTCCAGCGCGATCGCCTGGCCGGGCCACCCCGCGCCCAGGCTCGCCAGCGTGATCGGCCGGCCGCCGTCCGCGGCGCCCAGCGCCATCTGGACGATTTCCTCAACGAGAGGGCCGAATCGCGGATCATCGCCCCGCGGCACGACAATCACCGACAGGATGACGCCATGCGCCGCGGGCGCGATCGTCCAGCGGCAGGAGAGGCCGGAGAGGTCCGGGCGAGCGCCCGGCGCGCCGGGATCCAGCGCGTAGGAGCCGCGCTTCGCCTCGGCTTCGAACCACGCAAGGCCGCCGCCGGTGAACATGGCGTAGGCGCAATGCGGCGAAGCCGCGTAACGCGCGACGCGGACGTCGCGTCCGGCGGCCCTGATGCCCGCGACGGGAATCATCGCGACGCGGAGCTCGATTTGCAGTTCTTCGCGGGCGAACACGGCCATCGCCTTCAGCGCCTCGGCGGCGAGGGGCGCATCGGCCGCGCTGACGGCGAAACTCGCCCCGTCGCCGCCGAAGACATAAGGGAAGGGCCGCCGCGCCAACGCATTGGCGACGCCGGCGACGACGCCCGCCCCCACCATGTTCACCGCCTTGTAGCGCCCTTGCGCGATCGCCTTGGTCGATCCGACGACGTCGGAAAAGCCGACCACCCAGTCTTCCGGCAGCGAGCGATAGCTCGATTGCTTCACGGCGTCGGCAAAATTGTCGAAGACCGGAGTCGCCGCGTAAAAGTCCTTGTCGTCGTTCGTCATCGCGCCCCCCAAACTCCGGCATACAGGCCCTCGCCGCCGGCGCCGTGACTCAACGGGCGAGAAGGCGATGGCGCCCGGCCGGCGCGATCGTCGCCTGGATCGGGAGTTTGTTGTAGCGTTGATAATCCGTCGAAAGCCAATCGGGGTAAATCCATGACCAAGTTGGGCGTTGAGTTGGTCAAATTGGGCAAGACCGCCCTCTCGGTCTCAAAAGTCTGCTTCGGAGCGTCCGGGCTCGGAGATATGCCCGACACCTATGGCTATGGCGTCGACGAGGCGCGCGCCAAAGCCACTGTCAGGGCAATTTTCGACAGCCCGGTCAACTTCCTGGACACCGCGCGAATTTACGGCTTTGGACGCAGCGAGGAACGAATCGGCGCGGTCATCCGCGAGAGGGGCGGCCCTCCCAAGGACTTTGTTCTTTCAACCAAGCTCGACCGCGACCCGAACACCAACCGTTTTGACGCCTCGCAAGCCCGACGATCGCTCGAACAAAGTCTGGCGGCGCTCGGAGTCGACAAGATCGATCTGCTTCATTTGCACGATCCCGAGCATGCCGATTCTCTTGCCGAGATCACCGGGCCGAACGGCGCGATCAGGGAACTGTTCCGGATCAAGGAGGAGGGTCTGGCCCGGGCGGTTGGTCTTGCGGCGGGACCGATCGAGGTCATGACGCCCATTCTGCGCGATTTCGACTTTGACGCGCTGATCACGCACAACCGCTTTACGCTCGTCAATCGGAACGCCGAGCCGATGATCGATTGGGCCCAACGAAGGGGCGTCGCCATCCTCAACGCGGCGCCTTACGCCGGGGGCGTGCTGGCGAAAGGCTCGAACGCCTATACCCGCTATGTCTATCAGGAGGCCTCGTCCGAAATGCTGGACCCGGTCCGGCGCATCGAGGCGATCTGCGCCCGACATGGCGTGCCGCCAGGCGCCGCGGCGTTGCAGTTTTCGATGCGGGACGCGCGAATAACCTCGACCATTTGCGGCGTCAGCAAACCTGAGCGCGTTCACGAGACGCTGGAATGGCTGCGCTTTCCGATCCCCGATGCGGTCTGGGGGGAACTGAAGGCGGTCGGATATTCCACCGACGACCCCGAAGCGAGCCGGGCCTACGTTCTTGGTTGAAACAGCGCCGGAGCGGAAGCGCCAGGCCCTGTTGATATCGCAGCGGGCGGCGAGTGCAGCGAACGACCTATCATCGCACTTCATTCCCGGAGATCGAAAGAAGCGGATATTTCGCCGCCTCCGCGACGAGATCGGCCGAGACGACCGCGTCCCACGCCATGCCGACAATGGCGCCGAGGCGAGCGCGCGCGATGCGGTTGTCGCGAATGGTCGCGCCGCCCGCGCCGGGCGCGACGGACACCGCGATCCCGTAGCCGCAATCGCCGAGCACGTTGGCGGTCGCAATCACTTCGCGCAAGCCGACGCCATAGCCGATCTTCAATCCGACGAAATTGGCGTTGTCGACCGCATTGCCGCTGACCACCGTATCGGCCTCGACGTGGATGCCGACGCCGAACGGGTCCCCTCCCTGCGGCAGCCGCCTGACGACATTGCGGACGACGTTGCCGGTGACCGCCGCCAGCCGGCCGCCCCGATCGAAATTGGTGACCGAGACGCCTGTCGAGGCGCCGTCGACCACGTTTGACGAAACGATCGCGCCCTGAAAGCCGAATTCGACATAGATGGCGGTTTCGCCGATGTCGATGCAGTTGTTGGCGCTGATCACGGCGTCGGAGCTGGAATTGTAGCGAATGGCGGAGAAGGCGGCGCCGCGGATGATATTGTTCGCGCAGGTGACGCCGCCGGCGCGAAAAACGTTGATGGCGTTTCCGTAAGGGCCGTCGCCGCCGCGGTCGGCGCGCACGCGCTCGATGCGATTGCCCTGGATGATCGCGCCGTCCTCGCCGGGCGTCGAACGCCAGACCTGTATCCCGTTGGCGCCGCAATCTTCGATGCGATTGTCCCTGATCGACAGCCCCGTGGCGTCAAGACTGAATATCGCCGTTTCCGAGAGATCGCCGAACCGCGACGTCGCGATGCGTCCCCCGCAGCGCTCGGCCCTCAGGCCGTAGCCAGAGGCATGCTCGATGGCGCAATCGACCAAACGCAGATCGGCGATGTCTCGCGCCTCGATGAGGCCGGCTTCGCCGCCGGGCGTTCGGCCCGCGCCGTCGAAGGCGACGTTTTCAATCGCCACGCTATCGGTGCGTTCGATCATCAGCATCGGGCCGGGTCCGATTCCGATTAGTCGGCAGCCCTGTCCCGCGCCGACCAGCCGCAAGTCGCCGGTGATTTTGAGACGCGAAACATGGCTCGCCCCTGACGGTATCGCGACGACCCCGCCGACCCGCTGCGCTCGATCGATGGCGCGCTGGAGCGACGGAGCGGCGTCGACGATCGTCTGCGCCGCCGCCCATGGCGTCCCCCACGCGGCGGGCGCCAGGAGCGCGGCGGCGATGAACCTGCGTCGGTCGATCACCGCGCGCCCTCGGGTTGCCGCCGCGGCGCCGGCGCGCTGGCTTCGATCGCCGGCAGCCGCAACGCAAGCAGCGCGATCGGCGGCGCGACCTCTTCGGGGATGCGGCCAACGCCGATCCGCGCGAGCAGCCTCCCCGCCGGCGGCCACGACGTCGCCACGGCGAAGGGCGCGGACAGCGCCAGCCCCGCGGCGACCATCAGCGCATAGCCGAACTGGCTCGGCGTCCTTGCGACGACCACGGCGATTATCGTCAGGCCGGTCAGCGTATGCGGCCAAAGCCTCGCCCACGCGACAGGCCACCGAACCGTGTGGGTTTCGCGCCGCTGGCTGTCCCAGGCGCCGCCTCGCCGCAGAACGCACAGGCGGAACAGAAAGACGGTATGGGTCAGCGCCATGATCGGCGACAGCAGGAATGAGAACAGCGTCTCGCTCGCGACGTTCAGAATAAATTGCGCGCCGCCGCCATAGGACGGGCGCGCCGGCCGCCGCATCAGCACATCGAGGACGCTCGCTATCTTCGGGGCGAAGATCATCAGCATCATGATCGCGAACAGCGCGGCTCCCGCCCCTGACCTGATCTGGAACATCGGCGCGGACGGCGTATCGGCGGCAGCGATGGCGATCGTGCCGATCGCCACCATCGCCATCCAGGCGGGCGAGCCGAGATACATCAGGATGGCAAACACGAGCTGGAAGCGGCTGACCGGTTTCAGACCGGGCAACGTCAGCAGCCGCCAATATTGCATGTTGCCCTGACACCAGCGCAGATCGCGGCGGATGAACTCCAGCAGCGTCGGCGGGTTCTCCTCCCAGCTGATTCCCTCGAGCGGCAGCACCCTGACCTCGTAGCCGGCCCGGCGCATCAGCGCCGCCTCGACCTGATCGTGGCTGAGGACATCGCCGCCAAGCGGACCCCCCCGCGGCAACGACGGCAGGCGGCAATGTGCGATGAAAGGCGCGAGACGCAGAATGGCGTTGTGCCCCCAGTACGGCCCGCAATCGCCTTGCCACCAGGCGGCGCCCAGCGTGTAGGAACGCATGCCGAGCCGCATGCCGAATTGGAACAGGCGCGCGAATCCGCTGACCGAAGGCAATCCGATGACCAGAGTCTGAAGGATGCCGAGCGTCGGGTTCGCCTGCATGATGCGCAGGAGCCGGAGCGCCGCCTCGGCGGGCATGAAGCTGTCGGCGTCGAGGACGATCGCGAATTCGTGGCGGACGCCCCATCGATCGCAGAAGTCGCGGATATTGCCGGCTTTGTAAGCCGTATTCAGCGCCCGCCGCCGGTAGGTCACGGGAACCGTCCCCCGCCATCTTGCGGCGAAGGCGCTGAACCGGGCTTCCTCGGCGGCGATGATGTCGGGATCGTCGGTGTCGCTGAGAATATAGACGTGAAACAGTCGAGCGGTCCCTGCGGCGGTCAAGCCGTCCAGCAGGGGCTGCAGATTCCGGGTCACCGTGTCCGGGCGCTCGTTGCGGATGCACGCGAGGATGGCGGTCGCCGCGGTCAGCGGCTCATCCCCCCGGACGCGCGCGGCCATCGGATTCACCGCGGCGACCGGATCGCGACAACCGCGCATGATCAAAAGGCCGATGCTTGCGTTCCAGAATCCGACGACCGACCACGGCAGTGTCACGGCGAAAAGCGCAAGGAAGATGATAGCGCCGGCGCCGCGCGGCGGAACCGCCAGGGCGGCAAGCCACAGGATCCCGGTCATTGTGACGACGGCCAATGCGGCGAATAGCGCCCGGCGGCGGGGGAGCGAACCCGCGGCGCTGGCCGCGACCGCGATGGGCGTCGTCGAACGATCCAGCATTGCCGCGGCGCTCTCCGCTTCTTTCGCCGATGCAGGATATAGAGGTAGGGTGGGCGGCAAGTCCAATGCGGGGCCGGCTGACGTGGGCGATCGATCGGAATGGCGCGCCGAGGCGCTCTGGTACGCCGGTCCCGGCCGCGCCGAAATCCGCGACGAGCCGCTCGGCGAGGCGGGGCCGGACGAAATCCGCATCCGCGCGCTTTATAGCGCGATCAGCCGCGGCACCGAAAGGCTGGTGTTCGCCGGCCGCGTTCCCCCGACGGAGTTCGACCGCATGCGCGCCCCGTTCATGGGCGGCGCGTTCCCTTTCCCGGTCAAATACGGCTACGCGACGGTCGGCCGGGTCGAGGAGGGACCCGAGGGATGGCGCGATCGCCTTGTTTTTGCGCTCCACCCGCACCAGAGCGTCTTCACATTGCCAGCCAGCGCAGTCGTGACGGTTCCCGCCGGAGTGCCGCCGGCGCGCGCGACGCTCGCGGCCAACATGGAGACGGCTCTCAACGCGATGTGGGACGGCCTGCCGGCCGCCGCCGACAATATCGCGGTGGTCGGAGCCGGCGTCGTCGGCTCACTGGCCGCCTGGCTCTGCAGGCGACTTCCCGGCGCCCGCGTAACCCTGATCGACGTCGAGGCGTCCCGCGCCGGCGTCGCCCGTGCCCTCGGCGTCGGCTTTGCGGCGCCGGACGCGGCGCCCGCCGATTGCGACCTCGTCATCCATGCGAGCGGGACCGCATCAGGTCTCGCCACTGCGCTTCGCCTCGCCGGAGAGGAGGCGACGGTGCTGGAGTTGAGCTGGCACGGCGCCGGCGAGGTCGCGATCCCGCTCGGCGAGGCGTTCCACGGCCGGCGCCTCAGGCTGATCTCCAGCCAGGTCGGCCGGGTGGCGCCGTCGCATCGGGCGCGCTGGACGCCTCAACGCCGACTTGCCGCCGCGATCGATCTGCTCGCCGACTCGGCGCTCGACGTGCTTCTCGCCCCGGCCGTCCGTTTTCGCGAGCTGCCCGACCGCCTGCCGGATATCCTCGGGCCGGCAACCGGCGCGCTTTGCCAGCTCGTCATCTATCCTTCGGCCGAGGAGGCCGTCTAAGCCCGAGAGGTTCGCCTTTGTTCACTGTCGAAGTCCGTGACCACATCATGATCGCCCATTCGTTTCGCGGCGCCGTCTTCGGCCCCGCCCAGGCGCTGCACGGCGCGACTTTTGTGGTCGACGCCGCTTTCATCGCCGACCAGCTCGATTCGAACGGCGTCGTTGTCGATATCGGTCGCGCGCATGAGGTATTGAAATCGATCCTTGGTCCGCTGAACTGTCGCAACCTCGACGATGTCGCGGATTTCAAAGGCGTCAACACCACGACCGAGTTTCTCGCCAAGCATGTGTTCGAGGGTCTTGCCGCGGCGGCGCAAAACGGCGGATTGGGCCGCGACGGGCGCGAGCTCAAGGCGATTCGCGTGACCATCGCGGAATCCCACCTCGCGCGCGCGTCCTACGAGGCGCCCTTGTGGTGAGACGCCTCGTCTTCGCCGCGCCCGGGGATTTGACGACTCCGACCGGCGGTTACGCCTATGACAGGCGCGTCATTGCGGGGCTTCGATCGCTGGGCTGGCGGATCGAGGTCCTCGATCTTGGCGATGGTTTTCCGCGCCCCAGCGCGGAGGCTCGAGCGACGGCGCAAAGGCGGCTGGCCGCCCTCCCGGCCGACCTGCCGATCGTCATCGACGGATTGGCTTTCGGCGTCCTGCCGGACGTCGCGACGGCGCTGCGCGCCACTCGTCGGCTGATCGCGCTGGTGCATCATCCGCTCGCGGAGGAGTCGGGACTTTCGCCCGAGGAGGTGGGCGCCTTGCGCATGAGCGAGAGGCAAGCGCTCGCCTGCGCGCGGCGCGTGATCGTCACGAGCCCGTTCACGGAGCGCCTTGTGGTTTCCGACTACGGCGTTCCCGCCGAGCAGGTGAGGATCGTGCGGCCGGGCAGTGATCGCGTCGCGCCAGCGCGCGCCGACGCCGAAGCCCCGTTGACGATGCTGGCGGTCGGCGCGGTGACGCCTCGCAAGGGCTACGACGTGCTCGCGGCCGCGTGCGCGCGGCTGCTCGATCTTTCCTGGCGGCTGGTGATTGCCGGCGACCTCGGGCGCGACGCCGATTCGACGACGCGTCTCAAAGCCGATATCGCGCGTTTCAACCTCGGCGACCGGATCCGGCTCGCCGGCGCGGTCGCCGCGGAGCGCCTCGAGGCCCTCTACGCCAGCGCCGATCTCTTCGTATCGGCGTCGCGGTTCGAAGGCTATGGAATGGCGATTGCCGAGGCGATTGCGCATGGGCTGCCGGTGGTCGGAACGACGGCCGGCGCCATCCCGCAGACGGCGCCCGCCGGCGCCAGCCTGCTGGCCCCCCCGAACGACGCCGGCGCGCTCGCGGCGGCGTTGCGGCGGCTGATCGAGGATTCGGCGGCGCGCCGTCGTCTTGCGGCGGCGGCGCGCGCCGCCGCCGCCGCGCTTCCAACCTGGGAGCACTCGGCGGCGCTGTTCGCCCAGGCGATCGAGACGGCGCCGTGAAGAGCTTTTCGGCGGACTGGCTGCATCGGCGAGAGCCTTACGACGCGTGCGCGCGTAGCCGCGTCGTTCTCGACGCCGTCGCCGCCGCATTCGCCGGCCGCGCCTCGATTGTCGTCGTCGATCTCGCCTGCGGCGCGGGGGCGACGATGCGGGCGATCTCGTCGCGTCTTCCGCCCCGGCAGAGCTGGCGTCTCGTCGACGACGACGCGGACCTGCTGGCGCGCGCTGCGGCAGCGGCGCCGATCGCCGGACCGGACCTTGCAATCGTCCGCGTCGATCTCGCCTGCGAACTCGCATCCGCGCTGGATGGATCGGTCGACCTGGTCACGGCCTCGGCGTTGCTCGATCTCGTCTCCGCCGAATGGCTCGAATGGCTGGCGACGCTGACCTGCGCGCGCGGCCTGCCGGTTTACGCTGCGCTCACCTATGACGGACGGATGAGATTTGATCCGGTCGACCCCCTCGACGCCGCGATCGTCGAGGCGGTGAACCGGCATCAGCGCGGCGACAAGGGATTCGGGCCGGCGCTGGGGCCGACGGCGCCCGTGGCGGCCATCGCGCGCTTCGAAGCGCTGGACTATGTCGTCCTCCGCGGCGCCGCGGACTGGGCGCTTGGCCCGCGGGACCACGAGATTCAAGCCGAACTTCTCGCCGGGTGGGCCGGCGCGGCGCGAGAGGGCGGCGATCTTCCCCCGGTCGACGTCCTCGGCTGGCTCGCGCGACGGCGTGATCATCTTGCATCCGGCCGCTCGTCGATGCGGGTCGGTCACATCGATCTCTTCGCGCGGCCAACCGTCACGCGCTGAGCCGTAAAATCGCAATCGAACAGCACCTCGCCTTCGAGCGGATGGGCGTGCACCTCCGGGCGCAGCGCCAGGGCGACGCTGTCGATCGGATCGAGGGTGACGCCCGGGCGGCCGCAGCCCAGGATGATCGGCGCGACGACCACATGCAGGCGATCGAGACAGCGCGCGGCGAGGAAGCGCGAGATTGTGTAGGCGCCGCCCTCGATGAGGACGCGGCGCAATCCCGCCTCGGCGAGGCCGGCGAGGATCGCCGCAGGTTCGATATGTCCGTTGATCGCCGGCAACGCGAGCGTCTCGACGCCGGGAAGCTCGCAACGCGCGCCCAGCGCCGTTACGACAAGGCGGCGGACGCCGTCGTCGGCGAGCAGCCGCGCGGTCGGCGCCAGCCGGCCGCGGGGATCGAGCACGACCCGCGCCGGATTGGGTCCGACGACGCGGCGAACGGTCAATTGCGGATCATCGGCGAGCGCGCTCCCGACTCCGACGACGACAGCGTCGACGAGCGCGCGAAGCCGATGCAAATGGGCGAGGCCGGCCGGACCGTTGATGTAGTGCGAATGCCCGTTCGTCGTCGCGATCCGCCCGTCGAGGGACTGGCCGATCTGACCGACGACGACGAGGTCATCGACGGCGCCGGCGCGCAACGGTCCAAAAATGTCTTCCCATGGCGGCGGCAGGCGGTCGGCCGAGGCCCGCAACATCTGTGGAACCGCCTGCCAGGACTCGCCGGAATCGCCGGCCCCCGGCGGAAAATCTCTACCGGAACCTGCCGCGGGCGATGACCAGTGCGAACGGCTCACGACGATCCGGCTTGTTGGGAGTCGACGCCATTCCGGCATGAGGCCGGCGTGGCGCGCGGGTCGAATTCGGGCTGCGACGCCGAACAGGAGCGCCGGCGTTCGTGACTGGCAGTTCGGCCAGACTAGCACGGACGGCGCGGAGGTTGAAAGCGACGCGGCGGCGGCTCCGCGGCGCCAGAGAGCCTTATCGTTCGCACCGACTCCGGCGCCCCAGGGCGGCGAAGCGGAAAAGCTGCTGCTCCCGCGCCGCTTTGGCTCTATAGTGATAGGCTCTGGAGAGAGGCCATGCGACTTCTGGCGTTCATAGGCGGGCTTGCGATCATCGGCGCCGTCGGCGTCGTGATTTTCTTCTTCGGCGGCTTCTATAGCGTGGCGGGAACCGCCGAGGAGCCAGGCATTGTCAACTGGGCGCTGGTCAACATACGTCAAGCCTCGATCGCCCGGCACGCCGACGATCAACCCCCGAATTCGTTCAACGATCCCGCAGCGGCGCCGGCGGGGGCTCGCGCTTTCGCCACGCGCGGCTGCACGAACTGCCATGGGGGGCCCGGCGTGGGTTGGGCCAAGTTTTCGGAAGGACTGCAGCCGGGCCCCCCCGATCTCAAGGATGTCGTGAACGACAGGACCCCGCCGCAACTGTTCTGGGTGGTCAAGAACGGCATCAAGATGACCGGCATGCCGAGTTTCGGTTCGATCGGGACGCCCGACGAGGAAATCTGGAAGATCGTGGCCTTCCTCAAGAAACTCCCCAAAGTTTCGGAAGCCGATTTCAAGACGTGGACGGCCTCCCCCTAGCGGTCGCGCCCGCGATCGTCGTCACAGCCATTCGTCCCTGTCGCGACCTCGCAGCCTCCCGTTGGCGGGGCGTCGGGCAACACCGTAATCTCTGCGCCGATCCTTGCCGCAGCCCGACTTTCGCTTGGCCTAGGCGACATCCCAATGACCCGTGTGGTTGAGGTTCTTGATGAACCGGTGCGAAGTCATCAGGCGGTGGAAGATTTCCGGCGGCAGATCCGGCTCGTCAAGCGCCGCGGCGTTCATGCGCGCATAGTCCTCGATGTGCATCGAGGTTATCGCGCTCGTCACGGCGGGGCTGTGGCACGCAAACTTGATGGCCAGCGCGGCGAGCGAACTGGCGTATTGAGGCACGAACCTCTTCAGTTGGTCGACCTTGTGGATATACCAAGAGCGATTGACGCTGCGATCGAAATAGCCATGCCGGAAGTCGCCTTCCGGGAACGTCATTTCCTCTGTCAAAAAGCCGGTCAGGCCGCCCTCATCGAGGATGCAGCGCGCGATGACGGCGACATGGTTCTGTTCGCAGATCGGCGCAAGGACTTCGAGCGCCAGGGGATCGAAGATGTTGACGATCGTCTGGACGGAATCGATCAGGCCGCTCTGGACCAGCGGCAGCACCATGTCGGAGCGGTGGTCGGGCGCCGAGATTCCAACGAAGCGCGTCTTGCCTTGTCTCTTCAGCGCCTGCAATTCGTCCATCCAGTAGCCGCTCACGCCCCATGTCGGCCAATACAGATGCAATTGCACGAGGTCGACGGCGTCGAGCCCCATCGCCCTGAGCGAGCGGTCGCAGTCGGCGGCGACATGGCCCTTGGGGAACGCCTGCTCGACAGGCAGCGGCGTCCCGAACTGGGACTTCGGGCCAAGAGACTCGATTTTCGTCGCGATGAACGGCCTGGCGCCTCGCCATTGGCGCAGCCCCTCGCCAACGATGCGCTCGCTCTCGCCGTAGGCGCGGGCGGTGTCGACGAGATTCACGCCGAGATCGAGCGCGGCGTGCAGGGCGCGGATGCAGTCTGCGTCGCTCGTCCGTCCAAACCACCCGGCAAAACCCATCGCGCCGAAGCCGAGCGCGCTGATATTTTCCCCCGTTCTCGGAAACCGCCGATATTTCATCGCTCCAGCCTCACCTCGCCACAGGACGATTGTTCGATTTCGCCGTGAGATCGACGCTCGCGCGAACGGCTTGCGCTCGGCGGTCCGGCAGCCGGACGGGCCATGGCGCTTCGCCCGTTCGATGGCGCCGCGCCCGACCCGCGGCGCAGTTCGACAAATCGCCGACCGCCTTATTCCGCGGCCGTCTGTATGGGATGGGCGTGGAACTCGGTCCGAAACGGCTTTGCCGACGGCGGCAATTCGCGCTTGATGTAGTATTCGGGATCCTTCGTCTGCCGCAGCAGCGCGGGGATGATCTCGCGATAAGCTTCGATCGTGCTGGCGTAAGGCTTCGGCAGGTCCGCCTTCATCTCCTCGTGGAGTTCGGGCAGGCGATGATACGGCACCATCGGGAACATGTGGTGCTCGACGTGGTAGTTCATGTTCCAATAGAGGAACCGGAAGATTGGATTCATATAGACGGTGCGGGCGTTGAGGCGGTGATCGAGCACGTTCTCGGCGAGGCCGGCGTGTTGCGTGATGCCGAAATAGATGGTGAGCCATCCGCCATACATCGTCGGCAGCGCGCCGACATACATCAGCGGCAGCCAGGAGTGCAGCCATAACGCCAATCCGATGACGGACAGATGGATCGCCAGCCAGATGCGGGCGACGAGGAAAACCTTGCCTCGCTCCATCTCCGGCACGAAAGTCTGCTCTTCCGCGTCGAGGCGGCCGAACGAATGCAGGACCACATGCTTGACGGTCCTCCACGTGCTGGCGATCGCGAAGATGTTGGAGACGATGCGCAGCATCGCCGGCGGTCGCATCGCCCCGATTTCGGGATCGCGACCGACGATGATCGTATCGGTGTGGTGACGCGTGTGGCTCCATCGCCAGATCGTCGGCTCACGCATGATCATGAAGCACGCAACCTGATAGATCACGTCGTTCACCCAGCGCGTCTTGAACGCCGTGCCGTGACCGCATTCGTGCCAGCGCGAATTGGTCGACGAGCCGTAGAGCACGCCGTAACCGATGAAGAACGGCGCCGCCCACCACGAGCCCCAAAAAAGGTAGCCGCCGGCGCCGAAGAAGATGAACGCGGCGATCCAGATGATCGTATCGCGGATCGCCGCCCCGTCGGAACGGCGCATCAGCTCTTTCATCCGCTTGCGCGGCAGGTCGGTCTTATACCATTCGGCCGAGGCGAGCCCGCTCGCCACCGCCGCCTCGGCGTCGCGTCCGATGAGGCTATAGTCACGTCGTGTCGGCGTCGTCGCCATTCTGCTCCTCCGGCCCCCGGCCGACCCCATGAGTCGCCAGACCGCTGGAAACGACGGTATTGCCGACGCCGCCCAATTCAAGGGCGTTCTGCATCAAATCCAATCAGCCGAAGGTTCGCCGTTCAGAGTGATCGGCGGGCGAACGAGGTCCAATATTGACTGCGCCGGCGCTCGAATCCATCATTGCTTGCGAAAACCGCGGACAGTGCTGCGGAATCGCCAATCCCCGGGCGGCGCGGAGTCGAGAGACGGCGGCGCGTCGGAAATTCCGCCGGGCTGAAGGAGATGGCGAGGTTATGCCGATCGGGCGGACATGAGCAAGACCGCAGGGGTATGCTGGGAGGACCTGCTGCCGGCGGAGTTCGAGGCGCGGCGCGCGGCCTTTCCGGTGGTGTATTTGCCGATGGGGCTGTGCGAGCCGCACGGCCACATCGCGCCCTTCGGGCTCGACACGCACAAGGCTCGGTACATTTGCGAGGAATCCGCGCGTCGGTTTGGCGGCGTTGTCGCGCCGACGATGGCCTATCACATTCACGAAACGGGTTATCATGCGCCATGGCTGAACGGGGTCATGGGAAAGATCAACCCGAGGCTTGCGGCGCTGCCGCCGCACGTCGTGCTCGAGGCCTTCCTCTATCAATTGCGGGCGTTCAGGAACGCCGGCTTCAAAGGCGTGGTCGCCATTTCAGGTCACCATGGCGGCAACCAGGAGGATTTGCGACTGGTGGCGCAAGCGTTCAAGCGCGCCTTCCCGATCGATTGTTTCGTTTGCAGCGATCCGGAGCTGGTCGAGGGACTTTACGAACCGGACCATGCCGGCCGCTACGAGATTTCACAGCTTCTGGCGATCAGGCCCGATCTCGTGGACATGACGCGGGTCGGGCGCACGGCGAGCGATCCGCTGGGCCGCTTCGCTCAAAATCCGGACGCTTCGGCGGCCAGCGCGACGCTCGGCGTGGAAATCCTTGAAGCCTCGTTGGGATCGATCGGGCGCGCGCTGAGGACGTTCACCCTCGAGCCGCCGCCGGACGACGAATTCATCCCGATGGAAAGCCTGACGGCGATCTGGCGGTCCATCGTCGCCGGCAGGAGCGGCTGGCGGACGCTCAACCCTTAGGGCCGATTCAAAACGCGCCGGCGGCAGGCGTCCAGGTTACTGGACCGGGACATTCTCCCTGAAGATCAGTCGTGGTTCGATGAGCCTCTTGGTCAGGTAGGGCGCGGATGAGGCGATCGACCCGAGAAGCCGGATGACCGCCTGCTCGGCGGTCAGGCGCGCGTTCTGATCGATGACCACGTCGGCGAGATCGTCGACCAGATAGCGGCGCGTTTCGCCGGTCAACTCGTGACAGATGAAGACCGGCTTCTCCGATAGCTTCGCCTCTCCGAGCGCTCTGACGATTCCGGAACGCCCGGCGCCGACGCAATAAATCCCCAGCAACTGCGGCTCCGCCCGCAACACGGCGATGGCCGCGCTATAGCTGGCTGCCGGCTCGTCGTTGATCTCGACCGCGCTATGGACGAGCAGGTTGGGGAAGTCCTCGGCGAGGACCGACCGAAAACCCATTTCCCGCTCCTCGTGTCCCCGATAGGACCGGGAGCCGACAACCATCGCGACGCGGCCGGATCGCCCGCACAAGAACCGCCCCATCAACAGGGCGGCGGTCCGACCGGCCATCCGATTGTCGATCCCGACATAAGCCGAACGCGGCGCGGCGGGAACGTCCGACAGGATCGTCACGAGGCGTATGCCCGCCTGCGACAGCTCGCGCAGGATGTTCCTCGTCTTGGGATGATCGACCGCCACCACCCCGACCCCGTTGGCGCGAAGCGAGAGCTTGTCGACCGCCTCCTGAAGCGCGTCCGGCGAAATGTTCCTGAGGTTATGAATTTTGCACGACGCCACCAGCGGCAAGCGGCTTGCATAGTCTTCAATGTGCTGGGCGAGATCGGCCATGAAGTCGTTTCTGCCGATCGGGAGAAAGAATTCGAGATGGGCCGGCCTCGACGGCAGCGTCACCGCATCGGCCATCGGGAGGTAGCCGAGCTGTTTGGCCGCCTCCATCACACGCTGGCGATTGACCGCGCTGACGCCGGCCCGGTTGTTGAGCGCCCGGTCGACGGTCGCCGTCGACAGTCCGGCGATCTCGGCAATATCCGATAAAGTGGCTTTCATCATCCGCCCGCCCTGAGACCGGAAGATCATAGACCGTGAGGGAGATCGCATCTATGGCAATGATGCAACCTGATGGGCGCCTGATGGGTCTTCATCATTCATCGGCGGGGATCGCTCGCTGAAACGGAGATCGCCCCGCTATCCGACGGCCGCCCGAACGTCTTCGTCGGACATGCCGGTGATGACCTTTTCGACCTCGGCGACGCTGCTCTGCTTGGGGTTGATGTCGTCGGCGACGATCCGGCCGCGGCGCATGACGACGATGCGGTCGACAACCTGGAAGACGTGGTGGATATTGTGCGCGATGAAGATGCAGGAATGCCCGGAATCCCGCGCATTGCGCACGAAACGGAGAACCCCCTGCGTTTCGGCGACGCCGAGGTTGTTGGTCGGCTCGTCCAGAATGATCAGGTCGCTGTCGAAATACATCGCCCTGGCGATCGCCACCGCCTGGCGTTCGCCCCCCGACAGCGAACCGATCGGCGTCGAGGGTGGAATGCTCTTGCTGATGCCGACCCGCTTCAGCAGATCGTCGGCGACCCTCTCCATCGCGCCCTGGTCGAGGCGATTGAGAAAGCGCGGCCCCCTGATCGGCTCGCGGCCGAGAAAGAGGTTGCGGGCGATGGAAAGCTGCGTCACCAGCGCCGAATCCTGGTAGATCGTCTCGATGCCCTTGGCGATGGCGTCGGTGGTGCTCCTGATGTCGACCTTCACGCCGCGGATATAAATCTCGCCGCTGGTCGCCGGGACGGCGCCCGAGAGGACCTTGATGAGCGTCGACTTGCCGGCCCCGTTGTCGCCGAGCAGACCGACGATCTCCTTCTCGTAAACCCGGAGGGTCACGTCCTCCAGCGCCCGGACGCGGCCATAATACTTGCTGATGTTCTGCATCCGGATCAGTTCTTCGCCCACGGCGCTAGCTCCCCGACTGATGCCTGCGTTCGAGGCCCGAATGAAGCGCCATCATGCCGAGGATGATGGCGCCGATAAAGATGTTGTAGGCGAGGCCCGGCACGCCGATCAGGACGATGCCGTTGCGCATGACGCGCAGGATGAAAATGCCGATCACCGTGCCGACGATCGTGCCTCGGCCGCCGGTCAACGCCGTGCCGCCGATCACCACCATCGCGATGACCTCCAGTTCGTAGCCGGTGCCGCTATTCGGATTGGCGGCGGAGGTGCGGATCGAGCTGATCACGCCGGCGAAGGCCGACATCACGGCGCAAAGCACGAACAGGACGACCTTGGTGCGGTCGACATTGACGCCGCGCGCCCGCGCGGCGCCGGGATTGCCGCCGGAAGCCTGGATCCAGTTGCCGGACTTGGTCTGCGTCAGGACATAGCCAAGGACGATGGCGGCCGCGGCGAACCAGAACAGCGAGACGTAGATGCGGAATCCGCCGATATAGAAATCGCCGACGAGCGCCTTGGCGAGCCATTGGTCGCCGGCGCTCCAGGTGCGCTGCGGGAAGCCGTCCGTCACGAACAAGGCGGTGCCGCGCACCACCAGCAGCATGCCGAGGGTGACCAGGAAGGACGGTATTTTCAGACGGGTCACGAAGACGCCGTTGATGAGGCCGATCAGCGCCGCGACGGCGAGGGCGGCCACGAAGCCGATTTCCAGGGACGTCGCGCCGCTGTTGTAGAGCGTCCACATCAGCACCGGCGCGAAGCCGAACACCGAGCCGACCGAAAGATCGAACTCGCCCGAAGTCATCAGCAACGTCATCGCGAGGGCGACGAGCCCGAGCTCGACGGTGAAGGTCAACGTATTGCTGATGTTGAGCGACGACAGGAAATTGGGGTTGATCGCCCAGAAGACGATGAGCTCGAGGACGAGCAGGACAAGGGGGCCGAATTCGGGTTTGCCGATCAGACGTTGGAGAATCGGGCGATTTTCCAAGAGGGGCCGCCGATGCGTTGCGAGAGGTGTTCGAGGGGGGCGTCCCTGGCGCCGCCGCGTCGGCCGCCCTGGCGGTCCGCGATGCAGAGACCTTCGCGGCGGCCCTTCGGTCGCCGCGAACGCTTGGACGCCGGACTTGAGCCTTATTTGCCCGACAGGACCTTGTCGTAGATCGGGGCGGTCTCCTTCTCGTAGAGGGCGCCGGTGATGATGTTGAAGCCGGGCGGTATGCCGTCGGTCGCCATCAAGGCCAGGGAAAGAGCCAGATAGCTCGTCGCCTGCGGATCCTGCCACTGCCCGGCGTTGACGTAGCCGGTCATGACTTCCTGGGTGGTGTCGCGCGAATTGCCCCAGCCGACCACCGGGATTTCGCCCGCCTTGACGCCGACCTGATCGAAGACGCGCTTGATGCTGCCGGTCACGAGATCGCCGAGTCCGATGATCGCTTTGACCTTCTTGCGGTTGGCGGTGAGGTAGTCGCTCATCCGCGAGATCGCGTTCGCCTGGTCGAGCGTGGACTCGGTGACTTCCCAGGTGATATTGAGCGGCTTGAAGACGGTCGCGATGCCCTTCTCCTCCTCCACGCCGTAGCTGGCGCCGGGAATTTCCACCGGCATCCAGACGAAGTCGCCCGATTTCACGAATCCCTTGTCGACCAGATACCGCGCCCAGCCCCGGCCGACGACGCCCAGATCGGCGCCGACATAGGCGTTGAAATTGACCTTGGCGTCGGGCGTGTTGAAATTGATGACCGGGATTTTCGCCGCTCGGGCCTCCTGGACGACCTGGACCAGGCTGCCCGGATCGGGACTCGTCGTCACGATCGCGTCGGCCTTGGCGGCGATCGCCGCGCGGATCGCCTCCTGCTGGGACGGCACGTCGCCGTTGTGGAACGAGGTCTTGACGGTCTGACCGGTGTCCTTCGCCCATTGTTCGGCGCCGGCGAGGAAGTAAGTCCATACGGGGTCGGCCGGACCGCCGTGCGAAATCCAGTATATCGTCTTGGCCTGCGCCGCGAGCGGCGCCGCGAGCGCTAGCACCAGGCTCGCGATCAATATTTGCAGTCTTTTCAGCATTTGCCTTCCTCCCTTTTTTGATCGTGGCGACCGTCGGGTCTTCCGTCACGGCCAAGCCGGACTTCCAACTTCGGCCGGACGCCGAGCGCAAACATCCGGCGGCTCTCGCAGAGCGGAGCCCTCGTCTTTGAACGACAGTGGTAGTCGGCGCTTGGCCGCGCGCAATTGGTCGGTCAATCAGATCAAATCAGCTTCGGCGATATTTTTTTGCGAGGCGCGCCCTTCCGCCGAGGCCAAATCGCCGTAAACTCGGTCGGAGCCCGGTTGGCAAAATCATGGCGCGGAAGCCGCGCGGGCGCGGAGGAAACAGGATGCGCCGATGGCGAATCGTCGGGGTGAATTTCGATCACATCCACATGGGCGATCTGTTGCGTGAAGTCGCCGAGCACCCGGACGCTGAGATCGCCGGCGTCTGCGACCGAAACGCCGCGCGCATGAGCGGCGCGATATCGACCTTCCAAATTCCAGCGGACCGGGTGTTCACCAATGTCGACGCATGCCTATCGGCGTGTCGCCCCGATCTCGTCATCCTCTGCCCAGCGACGGCCGATCACGCCTCGGCGGTCGAGGAAGTCGCGCCGCATGGCGTCGATATCCTCGTCGAAAAGCCGTTCGCCGCTTCGTTGCGCGACGCCGACCGGATGATCGCCGCGGCCGAGCGGGCCGGCGTGCGGCTGGCGATCAACTGGCCCCTCGCCTGGTATCCGCCGCACGTGACCGCCAAACGGCTGATCGGCGAAGGGTTGATCGGCGAGGTCATCGAGGTCCATTTCTACGACGGCAATCGCGGGCCCGGCTATCACCTTGCCGACAAGGTCGAGGTCTCCGACGATGAGGCGTTGCGATCCAAGACGACCTCCTGGTGGTACAGAGCCGCCTCGGGGGGCGGCAGCCTGCTGGACTATCTGGGCTATGGGGCGACGCTCGGGACATGGTTCATGGACGGCCGCGCCCCGCTCGCCGTCACCAGCGTCGTCGACGAGTCGGAAGGCCTCGAAGTGGACGAGCATTCGATCACCGTGTGCCGGTACGCGACCGGACTTTCCAAGTTCGAGACTCGTTGGGGCACGTTCACCGATCCCTGGACGATCCAGCCTCAGCCAAAATGCGGCTTCGTGGTGGTGGGGACCGAGGGCACGATCTCGAGCTACGACTTCGAGGCGCATGTCGGCGTGCAGACCCGAAGCCATCGCCAGTTGCGGAATGTGCCGGTCGACGTCCTGAAGCCTCCCTTTCGCAAACCCATCGAGTACGTTCTTCATTGCAAGGGCGACGGCGCGCCGATCGAAGGGCCGCTGAGCCCGCCGCTCTGCCGCACCGCGCAGAGGATCGTCGACACCGCCGCGATGTCCGCCAAGCAAAAGCGCACTCTGGATCTCCTGGCATGACGCCACCGGGCGAAACCTTGAGCGACAGGCCGTCGCCGGACGCCTATGCATTGGCGGCCGACGAAGCAAAGCCGATCGCCGCGCCCATCCTCGACTATGCGCCCCCAATGCCGCGCGACTGTTCGATCGGCATCGGCCTGATCGGCGCAGGCGGCATCAGCTTTGCGCATCTCGACGCCTATCGCCAATACGGGCTGAGGGTGCTGGCGATCTGCGACCGGCATATTGACAGGGCGACGAGCCGGCGCGACAGCTTTTTCCCCGACGCCCTCGCCACCGACAAGGTCGAGGATGTCATCGGACGCCCCGACATAAGGGTGCTCGACATCACGGTTCATCCCCGGGATCGTGTTTCGCTGATGCGACGCGCCCTCGAGGCCGGCCAGCACGTTCTGTCGCAAAAGCCGTTCGTCAGCGACCTGCAGACCGGCCGCGAACTCGTCGCGCTCGCGCAGAGCAAGGGCCTGCAGCTCGCGGTTAACCAGAACGGCCGCTGGGCTCCCCATTTGTCCTATATCCGCGAGGCGGTGCGAGCCGGGTTGATCGGCGAGCCGACCGGCGTTCATATCGCGATCGATTGGGATCACACGTTCATCGAAGGAACGCCTTTTGCGAACATGCCGTTCGTCATCCTCGACGATTTCGCGATCCATTGGTTCGATTTTCTCGTCAGCGTCATCGGCGATCGCGCCGAGCTGGTTTTTGCGACGGCCTCGCGCGCCCATGGCCAGACCGTTGCGGCGCCGCTGCTGTCCCAGGCGGTCATTGCCTATCCGGGGGGACAGGCCTCCCTGGCGTTCAACGGCGCCACGGCTTACGGCGCCTCGGACACGACGGTCGTCGCCGGCGCGCGCGGGACGCTGCAAAGCACGGGGCCGGACCTCGGCCGACAAGCCGTGCGCCTTTATACGGCCGAGGGCGTCGCCGAACCGCAACTGACCGGGCGATGGTTCAACGACGGCTTCGCCGGCGCGATGGGCGCGCTGCTCTGCGCCATCGAAACCGGCAAGGAGCCGATCCATTCGGCGCGCGGCAACCTGGCGGCGCTTCGGCTCTCGCACGCGGCGATCGAAAGCGCGCGAAGCGGCCAGCCGGTCCGGCTGACGTGATCGCCCCCTGAGGACGCGCGCATGACGAGCACGATCAAAGGGCCCGGACTGACAATCGCCCAGTTTGTCGGCGACGAGGCCCCTTTCAATTCCTGGCCGGCGATCTGCCGCTGGGCGGCGGGCCTCGGCTACCGCGGCATCCAGGCGCCCGCCGGCGACGAACGCTTCTTCGACCTCGCGAAAGCGGCGGAGTCGAAAACCTATTGCGACCAGATCGCCGGCGTCGGGCGCGAATGCGGGATCGAGATCACCGAGCTCTCCACGAGTCGATTCGGCCAACTGGTCGCGGTCCATCCCGCCTTCGACGAGGCGTTCGACGTGTTCGCGCCGCAGGCGCTGCGCGGGCGGCCGCGCGAGCGCCAGCGCTGGGCGGTGCGGCAGCTCGAACTCGCCGCGCGCGCCTCGCGCAATTTCGGCCTCAGCGCGGCGACGTGCTTCACCGGCGCGCTCGCGTGGCCCTTCTTCTATCCGTGGCCGCAACGGCCGCCGGGAATGATCGAAGAGAGCTTCGCCGAACTTTCGCGCCGCTGGCGGCCGATCCTCGACGCCTTCGACGCGGCTGGCGTCGACGTCGCTTTCGAGCTGCATCCCGGCGAGGACGTTTTCGACGGCGCGACGTTCGAGCGGTTTCTCGAAGGCGTCGGCGATCATCCGCGCTGCGCCATCAACTACGACCCCTCGCATTTCGTCCTGCAGCAACTGGACTATCTCGAGTTCATCGATCTCTATTGCGCCCGCATCCGCGGCTTTCATGTGAAGGACGCGGAGTTCAACCCGAACGGACGCCAGGGCGTCTATTCCGGCTATGCGCCGTGGGTCGAGCGGGCGGGGCGCTTTCGCTCGCTCGGCGACGGCCAGATCGATTTCGGCGCGGTGTTCTCGAAGCTCGCCGCGCATGATTTTCACGGCTGGGCGGTGATGGAATGGGAATGCTGCCTCGAGCACCCGGAGGATGGCGCGCGCGAAGGCGCAGCCTTCATCGCCTCGCACATCATCCGGGCGGCGGGACGCGCCTTCGACGATTTCGCCGGCGGCCGCCGCGATGCGGCGCCGCGCCGGATGCTCGGCCACGCCGGCGAGGCCGGGTCGGCGCGAGACGTCGGATCATCAGCGCGCGAAAGCTCACGATGAAGCGCGTTCCTCAAGTTGACACGCTCGTTGCGCCATCGCTACGTTCAAACCGGCGCGAGCGACAAGGTCCGCAGAAGACCGGACTCGATACGAGGCCGTCGACATTCGCGCGCGCCGCAAAAAGTTTGCGGCGATCTGGCTGAAACCGGCGGTGCGCGCGACGCCAGCCGCCGACAGGGAGGAAACGATGAACTACCGCATGAGTGTCGCCGCGCTCGCACTGGGCGCGGCCGTTTGGGGGGTCGCGCCCGTCGGCGACGCGAGCGCCGCGCAGCAATTTGTGATCGGCGTTTCCAACACCCACATCGGCAACAGCTGGCGCGAGGAGTTCGTCTGCTCGATCAAGGCCGAGGCGCTGGCCTCGGGCCTCGTGTCGAAGATCGTTCTGGCCAATCGCGAGGCGGGTCCTTCCGAGCAGATCGCCGACCTGCGCACGATGATTTCGGCGGGCGTCAACGCCATCATCATCAACCCGTCGGACGAGAAGGCGCTCAACGGCGTCATCAAGGCGGCGGCCGAGAAGGGAATCCTCGTCGTGGCGGCGGACCAGCCGGTCAGCGCTCCGGAAGCGTATATCGTGACCGGCGACCAGGTGACCTACGCCAAGGTCGGCGCCAAGTGGCTGTTCGATCAACTGAAGGGCAAGGGCGACGTCTACGAGATGCGCGGCATCGACGGGGCGCCGGGAGACGGCGTCCGACAGTCGGGTTTCGAGGGGGTTCTCAAGGATTATCCCGGGATCAAGGTGGTCGCCACGACGTTCATGGACTGGTCGAACGAAAAGGCGGCGCAACAGATGTCGACCATGCTCGCTTCGGGCAAGCATTTCGACGGGGTCTGGACCTCCGGAATCGACTATACGGTGATCGAGGCGATGAAGGCCGCCCACAAGCCGTTCGTGCCGCTCGTCGGGGCGGACAACAACGGCTTCATCAAGCAGTTGATCGACTACAAGAAAGACGGGCTCGTCGGCGTCGCAGTCAGCAACTCGCCGGCGATCGGCGCCGCCGGCCTGGTCGTCGCGCTCGACGTTCTGCAGAAGAAGCCTCGCGACAAGGTGACGACGGTGCCGACCGCCTGGTACGACAACACCACCGAAGAAGGCGTCGCGAAGCTGAAGGCGCTCTACGACCCGGATGTCGCTCCCACCGACCCCGTCTATGGCCCCGAAAAGGACTACGGACACTTCACGGCCGCCCAGGAGAAGGCGTGCAAAGGCCCCGGCGAGTGATCGACCCGGCGCTTCGGCGCTGACCGCGCCCGACGTTTCGAGACGATTCCGCGGCGCGACGCTCCTCCGGGCGCGCGCCGCGGAACGAGTCTGAGATCGGGCGGCCGCCGAAGGGGACGAGGGCTTGGCGAGCCGTTCCTCGCATCCGGCGGCGTCAGCGATTCCAGGTTGAGCAGTTGATCGGGCGAGATATCGGCGAAACGGGCGACTTGGTGACCGCGAAGGAAGATCTTCTCGAAGTTCGCAACGTGAGCAAGCGTTTCGGCTCGGTCGTCGCGCTGCGATCGGCGACGATGAGCGTGCGCGCCGGCGAGATTCACGCACTGATGGGCGCCAACGGGGCGGGCAAGAGCACCCTGGTGAAGATTCTCACCGGCGTGTTCCCGCCGGACGGCGGGACCGTCGCGGTCGGCGGCGCGGCGAGGTCGTTTCGCTCGCCCAAGGAGGCGCGCCTTTACGGCATCGTGTCGGTCTATCAGGACCCGGCGCTTGTTCCCGATCTGACGGTTCTCGACAACATGCGCCTCGCGACGGTGCCGATTGCCGAAGTGCGCCGCTGGATGGAGGCGCTCGGTCTCGCCGACGTGCCGTTTTCGGCCTTCGTGCGCGACCTGCCCTACCCCACCCTGCGGCTGATCGATCTGGCTCGCGCGCTCGCCTCCGATCCCCAGATCCTGATGCTCGACGAGATCACCGCCGCGCTGCCGAGCGATCTCGCCGAGAGGGTCTTCAATGTGATGCGTCACTGGCGCGAACGCGGCCGGTCGATCATTTTCATTTCGCACCGCATGGCGGAGGTCGCCGCGCATTGCGACCGCGCCACGGTGTTGCGCGACGGCGTCGTCGTCGGCGTGACGGAGACGGCGGCCGGCCGCGAGGACGAGATCGTCTCGTTGATGCTCGGCCGCAAGGTCGAGGGCGCCCGGCCGGCGGCGGTCGGCGAAAAGGTCGCGACGGGTTTGTCGCGCGACGCCGCGCCGGCGCTCGAAGTGCGGAACCTGTCCGGCCGGGTGCTCGATTGCGTGTCGTTCCGCTTGCGGCCGGGCGAGATTCTCGGCGTCGCGGCGCTGGAGGGACAGGGCCAGGAGGAGCTTTTCGAGTGCATCGCCGGCGTCCGCTCCGTCGAGTCCGGCGAGATCGCCCTCGACGGCAGGACCTTGCGGCTTCGCCATCCCGCCGACGCGATCGCAGCGGGCATCGTGCTGGTGCCGGCCAGTCGCCTGCAGGCGCTGCTGCAGCAGCGCTCCATAGGCGAAAACGTCGCGCTGCCCTCGTATCGCCGCATCCCGCAATGGGGCCTGATCCCGACGCGCCGCGAGCGCGAGCGCGTCGGCGCCGCGGTGCGGCGGCTGCAGATCGACACCCGCGCCGAGTCGCAGGTGCGCCAGCTCAGCGGCGGAAACCAGCAGAAGGTCGTCATCGCGCGCTGGGTCGCGAGCGGATTCAAGGTCCTGCTGTGGTTCGACGCCACGCGCGGCATCGACATCGGAACGAAGCATCAAATCTATCGACTCGTTCGCGAATTCGCCGATGCCGGATCCGCGGTTCTGCTGTTCTCGTCCGAACTGCCCGAAATTCAGCTCTCCTGCGATCGCGCGATCGTGCTGTTCGGCGGCCGTATCGTCGACGAAATGCCCGCCGGCGCGGCCGATGAGGCGACTTTGCTGCGCGCTGCGCACGGGCTCTCTTCGCGCGTCGCGCAATCCGCATGAGCGCCCCACCCGGTCAAGGCGCGGTCGGCGCGCCAACGCAGCGGCGCGGGACGACGCTGGTCGAGCGCGTCAGGGCCGTCTTCGCGCAGCACACCGCCCTGTTCGGCATGCCGGCGCTGCTCGTCATCTTCTTCGCCGCCACCGTGGCGATCCATCCCAATTTCGATTCGTTCGACGCGCAATCCGTTGCAATGGCGGCGCTGCCGCTCGCTTTCGCCGCGGCCGCCCAGTCGATCGTGGTGATCTCCGGCGGCATCGATCTTTCCATCGGCTCGATGATCGCGGTCTGCAACGTCCTGGCGGCGAGCACGATGGAGAATGCGAGTTTCGAGCGCTCGCTGGCCCTCGCCGCGCTGGTGTTCGTCACCGGCGGCGTCGTCGGCGCGATCAACGGGCTGTCGATCGTGCTGTCTCGCGTTCCGGACGTCATCGTCACGCTGACGACGGGTTTCATCTGGGGCGGCGTGGCGCTCCTGATTCTGGAAAAGCCCGGCGGCGGCGCGCCCGACGCCTTCCAGGCGCTTGGCACCGGCGCTTTTCTCTCGCCCTGGATCTCGAATTCGCTCCTCTTGCTCGTCGCATCGATCGTCGTGATCTGGGCGCCGGTCCGACGCAGCCGCCTGAGGCTGCTGATCTACGCCGTCGGCAGCGATCGCATCGCGGCGTTCCGCAGCGGCGTCGATGTGGGACTGGCGCGCGTCAGCGCCTATGTGCTGAGCGGCCTGTTCAGCGCGCTCGGCGGGCTCGGTCTCACGATGACGACAGGCATCGGCTCGCCGCGCGCCGGCGTCCTCTACACGCTGAGCGGTCTCGCTGCGGTCGTGATCGGCGGGGTCAGCCTGCTCGGCGGACGCGGCGGCGTCGTCGGACCCGTCATCGCCGCCTTCGTGCTGACCTTCATTCCGGCCGATCTCATCTTTCTGAACATCGACCCCAATTTCGGCCAGGTGATCCAGGGGACATTGATCGTGCTGGTGGTCATGGTCGGCGGCTTCTTCTCGCTGGCGAAGGCGCGCAAATGAGCGGCGAGGCGGGCGGCGCGGCCGCCAGACTGCACGACGCCGCCCGCGGCCTGTCGCTGCTGGCGCAGCGCAACACGATCTTCGTGCTCGTCGTTCTGCTGTTCCTGTTCATCGGCTGCGTCGAGGTCGTGAAGCCGGGCACGGTCAATTCGGACTGGCTTTCCAACACGCTGCTGTTCGCAGCGCCGCTGGGTATTTTCGCGGCGGGGCAGACGCTGGTGATGCTGACCGGCGGCATCGACCTTTCCGTGGTCAGCGTCGCCACCGGCGCGGCCTTTCTCATGACGACGACGGTGCTGCAATTCGGCAGCGTCGCGGCCGTCGCGATCGGACTGGCGCTCGGCCTGCTGGTCGGCCTCGTCAACGGCATCGGCATCGCTCTGCTGCGCGTGCAGCCGTTGGTGATGACGCTCGGCGCCGGACTGATGACCCAGGGCGCAATCATCGTCTACAGCCAGCGCATTCTCTCGACCCGTTCCGTCGTCCCCGAGTTCATTCACGTTCTGGGCTCCGGGCGGGTGTGGGGCGCGGTGCCGATCGATCTCTTTCTCTGGGCGCCGATCGCGGCGATCGTCATCGCCGGCCTGAATCGAACGGGTTTCGGCCGCCTGCTCTACGCGGTCGGCGACAATCGCGAGGCTTGCGAACTCGCCGGGGTTCGCGTCTGGCAGGTGCTGCTCGCCGATTACACGCTCTGCAGCCTGCTCGCCGCGACCGCCGGCATCGCTCTCGTCGGCTACACGAATTCGGCCGACCTCAGTCTCGCCGACACTTACCTGCTGCCCTCGATCGCCGCCGTCATCATCGGCGGCACGTCGATCTTCGGCGGCCGCGGCGGCTACGCCGGAAGCATCGTCGGCGCGCTGATCCTCACCGTGCTGAACGGGCTGCTGACGCTGCTCGACTCGCCCGAGCCGGTCAAGCAGATCCTCTACGGGGCGATTATCTTCCTGATGGCGGCGGCCTACACGCGGCTGACCGGATAGCCGCGCCGCAGCGAACGTTCGCCCAACCGCCCTGGCCGCCCGCCCCAACTCGTGCTAGGAACATTTCAGGAACATTAGTTCGAGGCAAGCGGATGGCGCGACGAGCTGGAAGCGCGGATCTTCCCCTGCATGGCGGGGCGGTGCCGAAATGGCTGGCCGACCGGATGACGCGGCTCGGCGCGGTGATGTGCGAGGCGATCGTCCATCACTACGGCCGCGACGAGCTGCTGCGCCGGCTCGCCCATCCCTTCTGGTTTCAGTCCTTCGGCGCGGTGATGGGGATGGACTGGCACTCCTCCGGCATAACGACGAGCGTCATCGGGGCGCTGAAGCGCGGCCTCGCGCCATTGGCGGGCCAGCTCGGCGTGCACGTCTGCGGCGGCCGCGGCAAGCATTCGAGGCAGACTCCGCACGAGCTCGTTGCGATCGGCGAGCGCGTCGGATTCGACGGCGCGGCGCTCGCCGCCGCGAGCCGGCTCGTCGCCAAAGTCGACAACGCCGCCGTGCAGGACGGCTTCGATCTTTATCTGCATGGCTTCATCGTCACCGACGAGGGTCGTTGGGTCGTGGTGCAGCAGGGGATGAACGGCGCGCGCAAGCAGGCGCGCCGCTATCACTGGCTTTCAGAGGGATTGCAAAGCTTCGTCGATGCGCCGCACGCCGCCATCGACGGTCCCCCTCAAGGCGAGATCGTCAATCTCACCGACCGCCGCGCCGAGGCCTCGCGGCTCGATCAGGTGGCGATGCTGCAATCATTGGGGCCGGACGGAATCGTGCGCGAATTTGCGCTGGCGGAGCGCCGGGCCGAGCGGTCGTCCGCGCCGCGCCCTCAACAGCAGCTTTCGTTGCCGCACCTCGTCATGCCGAGCCATCATGACGTTCGCCCGGCCGACGTGCTGGCGCGGCGCCTGCACGGCAATCTGGCGGCGGCCGCGGATCGCGGCCCGAAGGATTTTTCCGAATTGCTGCTCGTTCCCGGGATTGGCCCGCGAACCGTGCGCGCGTTGGCGATGGTCGCCGAAGTGCTGCATGGCGCGCCCTGCCGGTTCAGCGATCCCGCGCGGTTTTCTCTGGCTCATGGCGGCAAGGACCGGCATCCGTTTCCGGTCCCGACCCTAGTCTATGACCAGACGATCCGGGTGCTGAAGTCGGCGGTGCGAAAGGCGAGGCTAGGGTGCGAGGAGGAACTGGGCGCGCTGAGGCGGCTCGACGATCAGGCTCGCCGGCTCGAGCGCCACGCCTCGGGCCGCTCCGTCGAGGCGTTGATTGCGCAGGAGCGCCGGGACTCGCACAGCTACGAAGGCCGCAGCGTTTTCGGATGGGAACAGCCTCCGGAGCGTTCGATCCTGGTTGGTCGTCGGGCTCAAAGGCTGTCGTCGCCGACCTGAGGAAATGGCCCCCGGCCGCCTCCGCGAGATCGGTCGCCGTTCCCCTGACGAAGCGCTGCGTGAAGCTCGGCGAGACGTCAGGCCGCGCCGGCGGCAAGGATTCGCGACGGGGCGACGGGCTCGTCCGTGCCGAACAGCCTGATCGCGCGAGAGGGGGCGTCGGTCATGACGAAAAGCTCCCGTGGCCGAAGCAGGGTTCCTTGGCGCGATTTCGGGCCGAGCAGACGCGCGGCGGGCGCGGCGCGAAGCGCCGACTGTCGAGCTCGAGTGAGCCGCCGGCACGCTAGCTCAACCCGGATACGGCCTCAATAGACCGGGTCCGCGCCAACCGGCCCGCCGAGGCCGACACTTTCGCCCGGCGGCGTTCGAGCGAGACGTCGCGATCGGGGGTCGGCTGTCGGTCATACCCCACGTTCGACGAATTCGTTTATCGATTTGGCAATCTTCGGCCAATAGCGTGCGGACGGCGAAATCGAAGCCGCCAGCGCAGGGCCGCCGCTTCGATCACCCGCGCTGTGTACGATGTTTGGCAAGGCCGATCCAGCGAGCAATCTCAGAGGCTTTCGCGTCACGTTGAAGCTGCGCTCCGGCGAGAGCGAAACCGGCGCGATCCTCGTTCCGGCGCATCGCACCCTGCGCGAGGCGCTCAACGACGATGCGCCTTTCGTCGAGATGGAGACCGAGGAGGGTCGCAACGCCTTTCTCCTGAAGACCGAGATCGCGCGGATCGATCCGCACGCGGCGGGCGAACCGCGCGCCGCCGATCGCGCCGGCGCCGAATGGAGCCGCTTCGACGCCATCGACGCTCGCCTTGTTCTCGGTGTCGCCGCCAATGCGACCGACGAGGAGATCCACGCCGCCTGGCGCGCGCTCGCCAAGGCCTATCACCCCGATCGACTGGCCGCCCTCGGCCTGCCCGACGAGATTCTCCGCCACGCCGACCGGGTGCTGGCGCGGATCAACGCGGCGTTTCAACGGTTGAAGAGCGAGGCCGGCGCCTGAAACGGCCGAACCGACGTCGTCCGCGCCACGCACCGAACGGGCGCCGGCGCTTTGATCTTGCCGACCCCGTATGCCACGATCGTCGCGAAAATCCTCGCGTGAACCGGTCGACTCGCAATGGCGCAAATCGTCTTCGACAATGTCAGCAAGCTTTACGCGGACGGGCTCCACGCGGTTCGCTCGCTGACCCTGGCGATCGAGGACGGCGAATTTCTCGTCCTCGTCGGGCCGTCGGGCTGCGGCAAGTCGACGGCGTTGCGGATGGTCGCCGGCCTCGAGGACATCAGCGAGGGGCGGATCCTGGTCGGCGGCGCGGTCGCCAACGATCTGTCGCCGCGCGAGCGCAACATCGCGATGGTGTTCCAGAGCTACGCGCTCTATCCGCACCTGACCGTCGCTGAGAACATCGGCTTCGGCCTGAGGGTGAGGGGCCTCGCGAGGCGCGAGGTCGCCGCCAAGGTCAAGGCGACGGCGCAAATCCTCGAACTTTCGGACTATCTCGGCCGCAAGCCGGCGCAGCTTTCCGGCGGCCAGCGCCAGCGCGTCGCGATGGGCCGCGCCATCGTGCGCGAGCCGCACGCCTTCTTGATGGACGAGCCGCTGTCCAATCTCGACGCGCGCCTGCGCGTCCAGATGCGCGCCGAGATCGCGCGCATTCAAAGGATGACCGGCGTCACCACGATCTACGTGACCCACGACCAGATCGAGGCGATGACCATGGGCGACCGCGTCGCGGTGATGAACCATGGCGTGCTGCAGCAACTCGGCGCGCCGCGCGCGCTTTATCACGAACCGGCGAATCTCTTCGTGGCGAGCTTCATCGGCTCGCCCGCCATCAACCTGCTCGAAGGCAGGGTGTCATCGTGCGAGAGCGGCTACGCGCTGGCGCTCGGGACCGAAACCCTGGCGCTGCCGCCGGCGCTGCTCGACCGCAAGCCCGCCATCGCCGACTACGCCGGGCGGACGGTCGCCGTCGGCCTGCGCCCCGAGGCGCTGACGGTCGCCGCGCCGGACGGTCCGTCAGCGGCGATCAGCGGCGCTGTGGCGTTCATCGAAGACCTCGGCGCGTCGCTGCTCGTCCACTTCGACATCGACGCCCCGCCGGCCCGGCTCGGCGGCGACGGCGTCGACGATGAAGCGGCGGAATTCGGCTCGCGCGGCGACCGCGCGCGCGTGCGGGCGATGGTCGATGGTTTTTCCGCGATCCGCGAAGGCGACCGGCTGCCGATCGCCCTCGACCTCGAGCGCCTGCACCTGTTCGACCGGAAAACCGGGCTTGCGATCGGGGCGAGGGCGGGCTGAGCGGGCGGGCGAACGTCGAGGCTCTCAGCGACGCTTTTTTGGCGCGAAAAGTGAGGAAAATTGCAGGAAACCGTCGCGAACGGCGCCAAACCCGCGCTAAGTCCTTGATGTTCGCGTGTCGCGGAGGCGCAAAACGCGTCACGGATTGTGCGATATCAATGACTTAGACTGCAATTTCGTTCCGCGCCGATGTTTTTCTCTTGAAATAGGAGCGCCGCGGCGATCGCGCCGACCATCGCCGCCTGCGCGGCGATCGCAAACGAGGGCGACGCGACATCGTCTCACGGGGTCGCGGCTCGGTCAATAAAATGCAGCTTGCGGTAGTGGGTCCATTTGAAATTGTCATTTCTCTTCGCGGCGATCTCGGATGCGCCTCAACCAATGAAGACGCTTCTCAAACGATCTGCGTTGATAGGTATCGGGCGCGATCCGAAGTCTAGTCTCGCGGCGGGAAATTTCAGCGTCTAATTCTTTGAGCGTCAGGCGGCCAATTTCCTCTTCATGACGGAGGACTCCGGACCGCTTACGCATCTTTCCCCTCGTGCTTTCTGTAAGGGCCGCGCTTCACAGGTTTCGCCTCGGCGGTTTCAACGAGCTTCACGATATCGCCGATTTCCCAAAGCGTTTTGCTCCCGCCAAGCGCCTGCGCGGCCTTGTCCTTGCCGTCGTCTGCTAGGGTCTCGGTTTCTTCGCCAGTTGCGATCCGCATGACCTTTACGGCGTTGCCGGTCACGTCGGCGGGGCGCTTCTCGCCTTTAGGGCCGCGTGGCATTTCGCGCCTCGTCAGATTCAGACTTCATGAATTCGACCAAATCAGCTTCCGAGACCTGCTTACCTTCTCGCTTAATAACAATTTTGTCGGCCCCCTTGTCGCGATACTCACCTACCCATGCTTGAGCCATCGCGGCGCCATCGACCTTCTTGGCTCGCTGTCCGCCAAATCGGCTTGACCAAATGATCTCGTAACTCACCACGCGACATCCCCGCTGCTTTCGGCTAGCATAGTAGGGGAGGCAGGCGCCGCGCTAACGCGCGTCAAGCCACACAAATTTCAAACTGAGACACTACCCAGCACCGGGTGACAATGTGCATCGAGCCACCTCCCGCCCGCTCAATGCACCCCCCTCGTCAGGCCCTGCACGAAATAGCGGTTGAGCAGCAACGCGATCAGCACGATCGGGATCGTCGAGAAATGGGCGAGGGCGCCGAGCGTTCCCCAGGTGATGTCCTTGGTGCCGTAGGCGGTGAGCAGCGCCACCGAGATCGGCTTGCTCTCGGCGCGCGTCAGGAACGAGGAAAACAAAAAGTCGTTCCAGCTGAACATGATGCAGAGCAGCGCGCTCGCCACCATGCCGGGCTTGACCATCGGCAGGGCGACGCGCCGGAAGGCGCCGAACAACGTGCATCCGTCGGTCAGCGCCGCCTCCTCCATCTCTTTGGGCAGCGAGCGAAAGTAGGAGAACATCATCCAGACGACGAAGGCGGTGTTCAGCGTGGCGTCGATGAGGATCACCGCCCACCACGTGCCGAGCAGGCCGATGTCGCGCATCATCATGTAGAACGGGATCAGCGTTGCGACCGGCGGCACGGTGCGCACCGCGAGAAAGAAATAGGCGAGGCCGATCGCCCATTTCGTGCGCGCCCGCGCCAGCCCGTAGCCGGCCGGCACGCCGATCAGCAGCGATAGCGCCGCCGCGCCAAGGCTGATGATCAGGCTGCTCTCGATGAGATGGACAAGGTCGAAATAGCGGAAGACGCCGCGGAAGTTGTCGAGGGTCGGCGTGAACAGGAAAGTCGGCGGAATGCTGAAAATATCGCGCGCCGGCTTGTAGGCGGTCGCGATCATCCAGGCGACCGGCGCCAGGAACACGCCGACGATGACCACGAGCGCGCCCCTCTCGGCGAGCAGCACGCGGGCCGGGGCGCTCCGGCTCATGGCTCGTTCGCCTGCCGGTCGGCGCGCCGCACGACGGCGATGAACGCGGTCGAGAACAGCGCGATGCAGACGATCATCAGATTGGCGATCGCCGACGCAAAGCCGATGTTGAAGAACTCGAGGCCCTGCTTGACCGCATAGATCATCAGCACGTTGGTGGCGTCCGCCGGCCCGCCGTTGGTCGTCGAGAAGAAGATGTCGAACACGCGGAAGGCGTCCATCGTGCGAAGCACCAGCGCCAAAAAAATCGCCGGCAACAGCATCGGCAGCACGATGATCGCGAAGCGCTGCGCCGGCGTCGCCCCGTCGGCCTCCGCCGCCTCGAGTATGTCGGTCGGCAGCGACTTGAGGCCGGCCAGCAGAATCAGCGCCATGAACGGCGTCCATTGCCAGGCGTCGACGACGACCAGCGTCGGCAAGGCGGTTACGGGATCGCCGAGGAAGCCGCGCGGGTTGGACAGCCCCCAGGCCGAAAAATAATAGCCGAGCAGGCCGTAATCGGCGGCGAGGAGGCCGCGGAAGATCAGGCCTACGACGATCGGCGTGATGGTCACCGGGATCAGCAGCAGCGCCAGGCACACCCGCTGGAACGCGCTGTCGCGCCACAGCAGCAGCGCCAGACCCAATCCGAGCAGGAACTCGACGGCGACCGCCGCGACGGTGAACGTCGCCGTGGTGACGATCGAATTTCGCGCGGCCGTATTGGCCCATAGGGTGCGGTAATTGTCGAGACCGACAAAGGCGGTGCGGCCCGGCCGCAGCAGGCTGTAGTCGTAAAGGCTGTAAGAGACGCCCTGCGCCAGCGGCCAGATCGCGACCGCCAGCACGTAGATCAGGGCGGGCGCGCCGAGAAGGACGAGAAAGATCCGCCGTCTCTGCCGATACGAAAACCGACGCGCGCCGAGAGTCGAGACGGCCGGACCAGAGGTCCGGCCGCCGCCGAAGTCGCGGTTCGCTTGCGCGACGCCCAACCGCCCGATCCCCGCCTCTCAGAACAGCTTGACGGCTTCGCTCTGGGCGCCGTCAAGCGCCTTCTTGGGGTCCGAATTGCCGACCAGGACGGCGTTGACCGCCGTGCCGAGAATGTCCTGGATTTGCGGATATTGGGGAATGCGCGGGCGATACTCGCCATCCCCGTGCGTGAACACTTCGTCGATCACCGGCAGGAAGGGATATTTCGCGACGAGCTCTGGATCATGGGTTTCGCTGATCCGGAGATAGCTGCCCGCGCCGCGCAGGTTGAATTCCTTGTGGACCGCCGGGCTCGTCAGCCATTTGATATAAAGCCACGCCGCCTCTTTTTTCTTCTGGTCGATATCGGCGTTGATCGACATGCCCCAGCCGCCGACGCCGTATTTCTTGGGCAGGCCCTTGCCGGGCGGCGCCACCATGAGGGCGACCTTGCCGACGACTTTCGACGTGTCCGGATTGAAATAGCCGGGCGCGCCGACCGACCAGGTCTGCATCTGCGCGGCCAGACCCTGGCGGAAGCTCTCCTCGCGGCCACCCCAATCGTAATCGGCGGCGCCGGGAGGCGCGGCCTTGTCGAACAGCGCCTTGTAGACGGTCAGGCTCTTGACGTTGGCGTCGGAGTTCAGCGCCGGCTTGCCGTCCTTGTCGAGAATCGAGCCGCCCATCTCGCTGTTGTACTGCATCCAGTCCTGCGCGACGGCCGGTCCCTTCTGACCGTTGGCGACAAATCCGTATTGCTTGGGCGGCTTGGTCAGCTTGTAGGCGTTGGCGACCATATCCTCCATCGTCTCCGGCGGTTTCAGGCCCGCTTCCTGATAGAGGTCGGTGCGATAGGCCAGCACGTTGGCGTAGCCGGCGAACGGAAACGCGACCTGCTTGCCCTTGTATCCGCCGAGCGAAGCCATCAGCACGGGATAGATGTCCGGGACATTGATCTCGGCGGCGTCGCGCTTGATCCAGTCGGTCAGGTCGACGGTGTAGCCGCTTTCGGCGAATTGTCCGGACCACACGATGTCCATCGTCGCCAGCTCATAGCCCTTGGTGTGGCCGACGAAATCGGCGGTGACCTTGGTCAGCAGTTCGGGGTAGCTGAGAATGTCCACCTTGACGGTGATCCCGGTCGCCTCCTTGAACTTCGGCGCGAGGTCGGCCAGCACGGTGGCGAATTGATCGTTCTGCGATGCGAGCGTCAGCGTGACGCCGTCATAAGGTTTGTCCGCGGCGCCGGCCGGCGCCAGCGCGGCAAGCGAAACCGCCGCGGCGATCTGAAGCATCCATCGCTGACTCATCGACTGTCCCCTCGGCGCCGAGGTGTTGGCAAAGCGCAGAATGGCGCCTAGAATAGCGCTCCTTGAAGGCAGCATGGCGCTTTTCAAAAGTAATGTCCACACGGCCGAACGCCGCGCTTGCTGGTCTAACCCGCGTCATTGCGCCGCTTTATTATGCGCTTTGTCTGAATTGTTGGCGGGATCGCGCGCATCGGGCTGGCTCGCCTCGAGATACCCGGGAAAGACGGGCTAAACGCGCGCTTGCGCTTTCTTTCGTCCAAACGGAGCGGTCATTGTCATCCCGCGAGCCTGATCAGGGAGTGCGCGCCGCATGAGCGAGGTCGGCGCGCCCGCAATCCCGGCGCTCGAACGGCTGGAAGCGCAGGTCCGCCGCGACCTCGCTGCGATCGAGACGCCGCCTGCGCAGTGGATGCGGCCGCGCCGGGCGCCGGATGGTGGTCAGGCCTTCGACGTGGTTGTCGTCGGCGCGGGGTTGAGCGGCCTGACGATCGGGTTCGGGCTGCGTCGTCAGGGCGTCGGCAATGTCCTGATCATCGACGAGAGGCCCGCCGGCCGGGAAGGGCCGTGGATCACCTGCGCGCGGATGGCGACGCTGCGCTCGCCCAAGCAGCTTACCGGGCCCGATCTCGGCGTGCCCAGCCTGACCTTCCGCTCCTGGCGCGAAGCCGTCGCGGGCGCCGACGCCTGGGACCGGCTCGACAAGATCCCGCCCGGCGAATGGATGGCCTATCTCGCCTGGTATCGCCGCGTGCTCGAACTTCCCGTGCGCAATGACGTGCGTCTCGCCGAAATCGATCCCGCCGGCGACCTGCTCGCTTTGTCGGTCGAAGGCCGCGACGGCGCCGCGACGCTGTATTGCCGCAGGGTCGTTCTGGCGACCGGCGTCGAGGGAAGCGGACGCCGGCATGTTCCGGAGATGATCGCGTCGGCGCTGCCGCCGCAGCGCTACACGCACAGCGCCGCCGAAATCGACCTCGCGGCGCTTTTCGGGCGCGATGTCGGCGTGCTCGGCGCCGGCGCCTCGGCGTTCGACTGGGCGACGGCCGCGCTCGAGGCCGGCGCGCGGTCGGCGACGCTATTCACCCGCCGCCGGGAGTTGCCGAAGACCGAGGCCTTCGCATGGGCCAATTTTCCCGGCTTCCTCGGCTCCTTTTCCGAGCTTGACGACGCGCGGCGATGGCGCTTCATGCGGCGCTTTTTCGAGCTGCAGCCGCCGCCGACCCAGGAAATGTTCGACCGCGCGGCGCGCCATCCGCGGTTTCGCCTTGCGCTCGGGGCGCCTTGGCGGCGCGTGGCGGCGGACGGGGACCGCATCCGCGTCGAGACCGCCGAGGGGCGCTGGACGTTCGACCATATTCTGCTCGGGACCGGCTTCGAGACCGACCTCGCGCAGCGGCCCGAACTCGCGCGTCACGTCGACGCCATCGCGTTGTGGAGCGACCGCTACGCGCCGCCGGCCGGCGAGGAGGACGCCGCGCTCGGCCGCTACCCCTACCTTGCTCCCGACTTCACGCTCACCGAGCGTGCGCCCGGCTCTGCGCCCTATCTCCGCCGCATTCATATTTTCAACAATGGCGCCGTGCCGAGTCTCGGTCCGGTATGCAACGGCGTCACCGGGCTGAAATATGGCGCGCCGAAGATCGTCGCCGCCATCGCCCGGAACTTTTTCGTCGAGGACGCCGACCAGCATCTCGAAGCGCTGATGGCCTACGACGAGGCGCATTTTCGCGCCGACGTTTCCGTGATGGAGGGGCGCCATGGCGCTGGCCCTGCGATCTGAACGTCGCGACGCGGCGGGCGGCGAAGCCGAACTCGAACGGCTCCTCGCCGACGGCCGGCGCTACAGCGCCGAGTTTCCCGCCTTTCTCGCCAATCATTTGCCGATGGTGCTGGTCGCCATGCGCCGGCTCGGCGGCTCGGACGAACGGCTCGGTGAATATTTCGCGACCTATCGCGACGCACATGACCTGCAGCCGTCGCCGCCGCCGGTCGCGCCGGTCGAGCGCGCGAACTGGACCGCCGCGCTGGGCGAGCGCGCGCGCGAGACCGACTATCGCTCGTTCTTCGGCGACGAGGTCGAACGGCTCGGCGCGCGCGCCGCCGTCGCCGCCTATCTGCCCGCGCTTCTTCCCGGCGTCGCGGCGAGCGCCACCCACGGCCTGATGCGGCTCGCCTACGGCATGATGCGCGACGACGCGGCGGAGGTTGCGACCGCGCTCGGCTATTGGGCGGCGATGTATCTCGAACTCGGCGCCGCCACCGGCGCGGCGCCGACGACCGACGATCCGGTCGAAGTGCTGCGGCGCATGCGCCCCGTCGAATCCTACCGTCATGTCGAGACGGAGCTCGACCTCCTCTGGCACTTCATGCGCGCTGTCGCCGCCAAGCCCGAATTCCACGGCGTCGTCGACTGGCTCGCCATCGGCCCCGACACATTTGCGCAAGCGCGGCGCGCTTCGCTGGCGCTCTACGCCGGGACGATGGATTTTTGCGCGCTGCACGCGCTCACCGGCTGTCATTGGCTGCGGCTGATCGGGCCGGCGACCCCCGAGCCCGGCCTCGCGCTGCGCTATTTCTGGCAGGCGATCGCGGCGCTCTATCCCAAGATCGGCTTCCCCGACCTGCCGACCGCGGAGAGCCTCGAGGCGTGGCGACGGCAGCCCTGCCCCGATTGGCCCGACATCGAAGCGGCGGCGGTCCGTTCCGACGACGAGCATGATCTGAGCCTGGTGTTCTCGGCGCGGGAGGAATGGAAGGCTTTCGGCGACCGGCTGTATCAGGTGGTCGCCGCGCGCCGCGTCCGGTTGATCGCGTGACGCCGACGATTCTCGCCAACGCGACGCTGCCCGACGGCCGGCGCGCCGATATCCATATCGACGGCGGCCGCATCGCGGCGATCGAGGATGTCGGCGCAGCCCCGCCCGTGGGGGCGACGCGAATCGATCTTGGCGGCGCGCTGCTGGTCCCCGGCTTCGTCGACGGACATATCCATCTCGACAAGACCTTCGTCGGGCTGCCGTTCCAGCCCCATCGCGCCGGCGTTGCGGTCGCCGAGCGCATCGCGCGCGAAAAAGAGCTGCGGCGCGAACTCGACTATCCCGTCGAGGCGCGCGCGAGGCGGCTGATCCGGGAGATCGTCGCTCATGGCACGACGGCGCTGCGCAGCCATGTCGACGTCGACACGGAGGTCGGCCTCTCCGGCCTGCATGGGCTGCTGCGCGTGCGCGAGGCCGCGCGCGATCTCGTCGACATTGAGATCGTCGCGTTTCCGCAGAGCGGGGTCCTCGCCGATCCCGGCGTGAAGGACCTGCTCGATCAGGCGGTGCGCGACGGCGCCGATCTCATCGGCGGCCTCGACCCGGCGGGGATCGACGACGACGTCGAGGGCCATCTCGAGGCGATCTTCTCCATCGCCGAGCGGCGCGGCGTCGGCCTCGACATTCATCTCCACGATCCCGGCGCGCTCGGCTGCTTCGAGCTTCGCCAGATCGCGGCGCGCGCCTCGGCGGCCGGGCTCGCCGGCCGCGTCGCCGTCAGCCACGCCTTCGCGCTGGGCGCGGTCGACGAGGCGGAGTTCGGCCGCACCGCGCAGGCGCTGGCGCGCGCCGACATCGCGATCATGACCAACGGGCCGGGACCGGTTCCAATGCCGCCGGTGCGCCGCCTCATCGCCGCCGGCGTCAGGGTGTTCGCCGGCTCCGACAACATCCGCGACGCCTGGTCGCCGTACGGAAACGGCGACATGCTGGAGCGCGCCATGATGATCGGCTACCGCCAGGGCTTCCTCGCCGACGCCGATCTCGCGCTCGCCTTCGATCTCGCCAATCGCCGGAGCGCTGAGGTGCTTGGCCTCGCCGACCACGGCTTGCGGGTCGGCGCCGCCGTCGACCTCGTCGCGATCCCCGCCGGTTCGATCCCCGAGGCGGTCGCCGTCCATCCGCCTCGCGCGCTGGTGCTGAAGCGCGGACGCGTGGTGGCGCGGGACGGGGCGCTGTCGGCAGAGGGCGCGCTCGACCGCCTCGGCCCCGGCTCCCGGTGACATTATTCTCCTATTAGATTCTCCCATTAGGCTGTATTCTGATTCCCGGAAAACTCTTGTCAATCACGTCGAAGCCAAATGAGGCGCCGCCCGCCGGCGAACTTTCGTCGCTGGCCTGCGCCAAATTCGCCGCGCTTGTGATAGTCTTCATTGATGCGCAGACGTCCCCCACAGAGACCTAAACGCCCAGCGGCGCGCTTCGTGCTCGGCCGCGAGCGCTTCGCGCGGATCAGCGCGGTGGAGGGCGTCGAGTTGAGCGAGGACATGCGCGCCATGCTCGACCGTTTCGATCGCGAGGGTTTCGGCGCCGAGGAGCGGCGGCGCGCCATTCTTCAGCGCTTTGCACCATCGGGCTGACGAACAGCGATGTACGAAAGCGGCCCCGATCCCTATTGCTATCCGGGGACCGGTGTTCTCGAGAACCGCCTCGATTTACGCGACCAGTGGCAGCTCGACGCTTTCGAGGCCCTGATCACCGCCCAACGCAGCGAAGAGCCTTTGCCGCGTGGCCGGCTCGGTTACCCTCACTATCGCGCGATTCATCGGCATCTGTTTCAGGACGTGTTTGCGTGGGCCGGCCAATTCCGCACCGTTCGCCTCGCTAAAGGCGGCAGCATGTTTTGCTATCCGGAACACATCGACAGCGAGATGAGGAAGCTGTTTGGCCGGCTAAGCGCCGCGAAATTTCTCAAGGGGCAGAGCGCCGCGTCATTTGCGCAACAGGCGGCGCACGCGCTCGCCGAGTTGAATGCGATCCATCCCTTTCGCGAGGGGAACGGGCGCGCGCAGCTGACCTATTTGACGCTGCTTGCCGAGCGCGCCGGGCATCCGTTATCGCTGGAGCGCATGGATCCGGCCGTGATGCTGGAGGCGATGGTGGCGAGCTTCAAGAGCGACGAGGCGCCGCTCGCGGCGATAATCGAAGGGTTGGCGAAAACGTGAGTCGGCTGCGATCTGCGACGCGGTAAAGCGATAACTCTGACGATGAAGCCCATTCCCCCAATCCCGAGATCGAGCGCATCGCGTGGTTTGAAGCGCCGGCCGAGGCGCTCGCCGACCCCTTCAGCTTCACGGCCGGGACAAGCCCGGCCATGAGGTCGGGGCGTTTGCGAGAGAGGCCGCACTCACCGAGCCTTAATATCAATCCATCCGCACGCCGCCGGTGACGTTGACGCCCTGCCCGGTCATGAATCGCGCCGCGTCGGAGGCGAGGAAGACGACGACGTCGGCGACGTCCTCCGGCTCCTCGATGCGCCCCATCGGCGTCAGCGCCACATATTCCGCCCGCACCGCTTCGGGGGTCATGCCGCGCAATTCGCCCTCCCAGACGATCTCGCGCTCCTGCATCGAGGTGCGCACGAAGCCGGGGCATACCGCGTTGACGCGAATCCCGTGCGGCGCCATCTCGCGCGCCAGCGCCTGCGTCCACCCCAGCACCGCGAATTTGCTCGCCGAATAATGTGCGAGCAGCGGCGCGCCGACCTTGCCGGCGAGCGAGGCGGTGTTGACGATGACGCCCTGGCGCTTCTGCGAAAGGAAATGGCGGCAGGCGGCCTGGTTGCTCAGGAATATGCCGCGCGCGTTGACCGCGAAGTTGAACTCCCAGTCCTCGTCGGTGATGTCGAGGGCGCGGCGCATCGTCGACACCCCGGCGTTGGCGGCGAGGATGTCGAGCCCGCCGAGACGCTCGATCGCGCCCTGAAACGCGCGCTCCGTCGAGGCGCGATCGCGAACGTCAATCTCGAAGGCGGCGCCGCGGACCTCGTCGGCGAGGTCTTGGGCCGCCGCGAGATCGAGGTCGGCGATCGCCACGCGAGCGCCGGCGCGCGCCAGGGCGCGGGCGATCGCCGCGCCGATGCCGCGCGCGCCGCCCGTGACGATCGCCCGGCGGCCTGAAAGATCAAACATGTCGGCCATGCGCGTTCTCCCCGCGGGCGGCCAGACTTCCACAGGTCGCCGCGACGCTCAACCCTCGGGCCGTCTCGCGCCCGCCCTCGACTTGACCCGCCCGCTTGCCTAGAATCCTCGGCCAAGCCCATCGCGCCCCCGCGCCGGCCATGCCTCCCTCCGCAAAGGAATCCGCCATGCCTTTCGATTTCTTCGGCGCGCGAGCGAAAGTGGTCATCGCGATGGCGCATATCGGCGCGCTGCCGGGGACGCCGCTTTATGACGCGGACGGCGGCATGGACGGTCTGATCGAAGGGGTCGCGCGCGATGTCGATGAGTTGCAGAAAGGCGGCGTGCACGCGATCATGTTCGGCAACGAGAACGATCGCCCCTATCGCTTCGCGGCGACCCCCGAGGGCCTCGCTGCGATGACCGCGGTGGTGATGGCGCTGAAGCCCGTGCTGAAGGTGCCGTTCGGCGTCAACTATCTCTGGGACCCCACGGCGAGCGTGGCGATCGCCTGCGCGACCGGCGCCGCCTTCGCGCGCGAAATATTCACCGGACTGTTCGCCTCGGACATGGGGCTGTGGCGGCCGAACGCCGCCGATGCGCTGACGCTTCGCCGCAATCTCGGACGTCCGGAGCTGAAACTGCTGTTCAACATCAACGCCGAGTTCGCCTCCTCGCTCGATGCGCGGCCGATCGAATTGCGCGCCAAGAGCGCGGTGTTCTCCTCGCTCGCCGACGCCATCCTGGTGTCGGGGCCGCTGACCGGCCACGCCGTCGACGCCTCCGATCTGAAACGGGTGCGCGACGCGATCCCCGGCACGCCGCTGTTCGCCAACACCGGCGTACGCATCGACAACGTTCGCGACATTTTCGCGATCGCCGACGGCTGCGTGATCGGCACCCATTTCAAGGTCGGCGGCGACACCTGGAAGCCAGTCGACGGCGAGCGGGTGAAGCGCTTCATGGACGTCGTCGACAAGCTGGGCTGAGGGGGGCGGAGCTTGGCGGGCGACTGCGTCATCGGCCTCGATATCGGAACGACGTCGACGGTCGGCGTGCTCGTCCGCCTGCCCTCGACGATCGTCGCGACGGCGTCCCGCCCGACAGCGCTCGCTTCGCCGCATCCCGGATGGGCCGAGGAAGACCCCGCCGAATGGTGGCGCAATTCCTGCGCGATCCTGCGCGAGCTTGTCGCGGCCTTGTCGGGCGCGGCGGCGCGCTGCGCGGCGTCTGCGTCACCGGGATGGTCCCCGCGCTGGTGCTTCTCGACGCCGCCGGAAACGTCCTCAGGCCGAGCATCCAGCAGAGCGACGCGCGCGCCGCCGCCGAAGTCGCCGAGCTTGCCGCGGAAGTCGACGAAGCCGCGTTCCTCGCCCGCACCGGCAACGGCGTCAACCAGCAGCTCATCGCGCCGAAGCTGCGCTGGCTCGAACGCCACGAACTGGACTTATTCGCGCGCATCCGCACGGCGTTCGGCTCCTATGACTATATCAACTGGCGCCTCACCGGCGTCGCCGGCGTCGAACAGAACTGGGCGCTCGAAGCCGGCCTCGTCGATCTGGCGCAAGACGCGATCAGCGCCGACCTCGTCGCGCTGACCCATCTGCCGCGCGACGCCTTCCCGGAGAAGCGCGTCCCGCACGACGTCCTCGGCGTCGTGACGCGCGAGGCGGCGCGCGAAACCGGCCTGCCCGAAGGCCTGCCGGTGTTCGGCGGCGCCGCCGATCATATCGCCTCGGCGCTGGCGGCCGGCCTCGTCAATCCCGGCGACGCGCTGCTCAAGTTCGGCGGCGCCGGCGACATTGTCGTGGCCTCCGACGTCGCGCGTCCCGACTGGCGGTTGTTCCTCGACTACCATCTCGTCCCCGGCCTTTACGCGCCCAATGGCTGCATGGCGTCGTCGGGATCGGCGCTCAACTGGCTGGCCGCCAACCTGCGCCTCGACGCGCCCGGCGAGAGCGCGCACCGCGCCCTGGACCGGCTCGCCGGCGCGGTTCCGCCGGGCGGCGACGGCGTGCTCTGCCTGCCTTATTTCCTCGGCGAGAAGACGCCGGTTCACGATCCGCTCGCCCGCGGCGCGTTCATCGGGCTCAGCCTCAGCCACACGCCCGCCCATTTCTGGCGCGCGCTGCTCGAAGCGATCGCGTTCGGCTTTCGCCATCACGTCGAGGTGCTCGAGGAGATCGGCTATGCGCCGCGGCGGTTCCTCGCCTCGGACGGCGGGTCGCGAAGCCGCGTCTGGATGCAGATCGTCGCCGACGTTCTGCAGGCGCCGGTCCGGCTGATCGAGAACGCCCATGGCTCGGCGGTGGGCGCCGCCTTCGTCGCCGCAGTCGCCTCGGGCGGCGACGTCGGCTGGGCCGACGCGGGCCGCCTCGCGCGGCTGGGCGATGCGATCCTTCCGCAGCCGGCCAACGCCGCCGTCTACGACCGCGGCTATCGCGAGTATCGCGCGCTTTACGCGGCGCTGCGGCCGATCTTTCGGCTGCGCGCCACGCGCTAGCCGGGGACGAACATGCGAACCGCCGCTGCGCCCATGATGGCGGTGGCGATCCAGCCGAGGACGATCAGCGACCGGGTGGCGACGAACGGGCCCATCACCGACTTCTTCGAGGCGAGCGCGACGATCACCGCCATCAGCGGCACCGCCACGACGCCGTTGATCACCGCGCTCCAGAACAACGCCTTCATCGGGCTGATTGGCGAATACTGGATGAAGAGGCCGAGCAGCACGCTGACGGCGATGACGCTGTAGAAGGCGCGCGCGTCCTTCGCCTTCCGCTCGAGGCCCCATTTCCAGCCCATCGCCTCCGACAGGGCGTATCCGCCGGAGCCGGCGAGCACCGGCACGCCGATCAGGCCGACGCCGAGAATGCCGAGCGCGAACAATCCGTAGGCCAAGTCTCCCGCCAGCGGCCTGAGCGCGCTGGCCGCCTGCGCCGCCGTGTTGATGTCGGCGATCCCCGCCGCGTGGAGCGTGACGGCGGTCGCCAGGATGATGAAATAGGCGGCGATGTCGGAATAGAGCATGCCGCTCCAGGTGTCCCAGCGAATGCGACGCAACTCCTTGTCCGCCGCCTGCCCGTCCCGAAGCAGCGGCGCGGCGCCGCGCATGTCCTCGATCTCCTCCGACGCCTGCCAGAAGAAGAGATAGGGGCTGATCGTGGTGCCGAACACGCCGACCACCACCGTGGCGGCGTCGGAACTGAACGGAAACCGCGGCCAGACCGTCCGCAGGACGACCTCGCCCCAGGGAACGTGGACCGTGAACAGCACCGCGGCGTAGGCGAGCAGCGACACCGTCAGCCATTTCAGGAAGAAGACGTAGCGATGGTAGGGCACGAACACCTGCAGCCCAAGCGTCGCGAAAACGAACAGCGCCGTCATCAGGTGGCGATTGACCCCGGAAACCAGCTCCGCCACTTCGCCCATCGCGGCGACGTCGGCGGCGATGTTGAGGACATTGGCGGCGAGCAGGAGCAGCACGACGCCCTGCAGGACGACCGGCGGGAACGCCGCCTTGATGTTGGCGGCCAGCCCTTTGCCGGTGACGCGGCCGATGCGCGCGCAGATCGACTGGATCGCCGCCATCAGCGGATAGGCGAGCGGCATCGTCCACAGCATGCTGAGGCCGAACTGCGCCCCGGCCTGCGAATAGGTGGCGATGCCGCTCGGGTCGTCGTCGGCGACGCCGGTAATGAGGCCCGGCCCCAGCCGCGATAGCGGATGCTCCTTCAGGCGGTCCCACAGACGTCTGGCGATCGCCCCGGCGGCGGGCCCGGCGGCCCTGAATTGTTCGCTCCGCATTGGCTTCGCTTTCGGCTTGAGCGGGAAGCGAGCCGGCGCATTGGCCGGCCGACCCGACGGCGTCGTCCTAACAGATGCGCGGCAATTGCTCGCCGGACAGCATGTCGATGACGCGGGTTCCGCCGATCGCGCTTTTGCAGGCGACGCGGCCGGCCGGACCGGCCGCGACCGCGCCGATCGCCACGGCGCCCGCCGAGACCGGATGCCGGCGCAGCACGGCGATGGCGTGGTCCGCCTGATCGGCCGGCGCGAAGACCACGAAACGCCCTTCGTTGGCGACGTGGAACGGATCGAGGCCGAGCAGCTCGCAGGCCGAGCCGACGTCCTCGCGCACCGGCACGGCGCGCTCGTCGATTTCGATCGCCAGCCCGGCGGTCTCGGCGATCTCGACCAACCCGCCGGCAAGCCCGCCGCGCGTCAGATCGCGCAGGCAGTGCACGGCGATCCCCGCTTCGAACAGCGCCAGCACCGGCTCGGCGACCGGCGCGCAATCGCTGGTCATCGCCGATTCGAAGCCGAGGCCCTCGCGCGCCGCCAGCACGGTGACGCCGTGCCGGCCGACGTCGCCGGAAAGGATCACCGCGTCGCCGGGACGCACGCTTTGCGGTTCGATCGGCGTGGGCGCGACGATCGCGCCGACGCCGCTGGTGTTGATGAACATGCCGTCCGCCTTGCCGCGATCGACGACCTTGAGATCGCCGGCCACGATGCGGACGCCCGCCGTCCGCGCCGCCTGGCGCATCGAAGCGACGATGCCGGTCAGCAGCGCGATGCTCAAGCCTTCTTCGAGGATGAAGCCGGCGCTCATGAAATCGGGCCGCGCGCCGCACATCGCCAGATCGTTGACCGTGCCGTTGACCGCGAGCGCGCCGATGTCGCCGCCGGGAAAGATCAGCGGCTTGACCACATAGGAATCGGTGGTGAAGGCGAGCGGTCCGATCAATTGCAGGCGCGCGCCGTCATGCCGGCGCAGCAGCAAGGGATCGTCGAAAGCCGGGACGGAACACGGCGTCGAGCAGGCGCTCGGTCATTCGTCCGCCGCCGCCATGGGCGAGCTGGACGACGTCTCCGGCAGGCGCCGCCGCCGGGCAGGACAGGGTGAATTCATCGTCGGTCATCGCGAGCCTACTCCGCCGCCGCCGGCGTCCGACGATAGCGATAATAGGCGGCGCAAGCGCCTTCCGAAGAGACCATGGTGACGCCGAGCGGATGCTCGGGCGTGCAGCGCCCGCCGAAGGCCGGGCAGTCCGACGGCTTCTTTTCGCCGCACAGCACGAGGCCGGCGATGCACTCGCCGGCCGCCTCCTCGCGGGCGCCGACGGCGCCGAAGCGGGCCTCCGCGTCGAAGGCGCGATAGGCGTCGGACAGCGCCAGGCCGCTCTCCTCGATCTCGCCGATGCCGCGCCAGCGACGGCGGACCACCCGATAGACCTCGCGCATGATCGCCTGGGCCGGCGGATTGCCCGCCCGCTTCACCGACCGGCTGTACTGGTTCTCGATCTCGGCGCGCCCGGCTTCCAGCTGGCGCACGCACAAATAGACGCCCTCGACGATGTCGAGCGGCTCGAAGCCGGTGACGACGATCGGCACGCGGTAGCGCGCCGCGATCGGCTCATATTCCTCAAAGCCCATGATCGTGCAAACATGGCCGGCGGCGAGAAACCCTTGCACGCGGTTGACCGGCGCGGAGAGGATCGCGCGCATCGCCGGCGGAACCAGCACGTGCGAGGCGAGCATCGAGAAATTGCGAAGCCCCTCGAGCCTGGCGCGGTGGACGGCCATCGCGTTGGCCGGCGCCGTCGTCTCGAAGCCGACGGCGAAGAACACGACCTCGCGATCGGGCGCGCGGCGCGCGATCTGCACCGCGTCGAGCGGCGAATAGACGACGCGCACGTCGCCGCCGCGCGATTTGGCGGCGAGTAGGTCGCCGCCGCTCCCCGGCACGCGCAGCATGTCGCCGAACGAGCAGAGGATCGCGCCCGGCCGTTCGGCGATCGCGATCGCCTTGTCGACATAGTCCACCGGCGTCACGCACACCGGACAGCCCGGCCCATGGATCAGCGTGATCTCGGGCGGCAGAAGCTGGTCGATGCCGTAGCGGACGATTGCGTGCGTCTGGCCGCCGCACACTTCCATGATCTTCCACGGCCGCGTGGTCATCGCGGCGATCGCGTCGGCGAAACGCCGCACGGCGGCGGGATCGCGATAGTCCTCGCGGAACTTCATGACGGCGATCTCCCGTCGGCGGCAAGCTCCGCTTCGATGTCGCCGATCGCCGCAAGGTGCTCGAAGACGCGCTCGGCCTCCGCCTCGTCGATCACCGTGATGGCGAAGCCGACATGAACAAGCACGTAATCGCCGACACCGGCCTCCGGCGTGAATGCGAGGTTGATTTCCTTGACGACGCCGCCGAAATCGACACGCGCCGTGCGCGTCAGCGGCTCGTCGCCGGCGATGGTGAGGACCTTGCCCGGGATGGCTAGGCACATGGCGCCGCTCCTTTCTCGATCGTCCGCGCGGCCCAGACCGCCTGGCCGAGCGCGAGCCCGCCGTCGTTGGGCGGCGCGCGCTCGTGCCAACAGGGCGTGGCGCCGGCGGCGCGTAGAGTTTCGATCGTCGCTTCGGTCAGGCGCGCATTCTGAAAGCAGCCGCCGGTGAGCGCGATCCTTCGCTCGCCGATGCGCGCGGCGACCTCGCCGATCGCGGCGGCGAGACCGGCATGGAAGCGCGCCGAGATCGCGGCGGTCGACACGCCGGCGCGGATATCGTCGAGGATGGCGCGCAGCGCGGGCTCCCAGTCGACGACGATCGCGTCTTCGCGCGTCGCGCCGTCGCGCAGCGCGAAGAGATAGCGGCGCTCGTCAAGCCAATCGAAAAGGCGCCTGTCTTCCCCTTCCCCCCCTATGGGGGAAGGCAGGGATGGGGGGGCGCGCTGAGCCGACGGACAAAGGGATTGCGCCTCGACGGCGTAAAGGGGCCCGACCCCCCTCCCTGACCCTCCCCCACAGGGGGGGAGGGAATGTTGGCGCCCTTCCGATTGGGTTGACGGCGCGACGTCTTCGATCGCCCATTCCAGCTCCGCCGCGGCCTGCCCCTCATAGCTCGCCTTCTGCCGCAGCCCGGTCAGCGCCGCGACGGCGTCGAACAATCGGCCGGCGCTGGTGGTGACCGGCGCATTCACTCCGCGATCGATCATCGCCGCAAGAGTTTTGCGCTCGGCCGAAGAGAAAGCGGCGATCGGCGGCAGTTCGGTCATCGTCAGGGCGTCGCGCCCGAACGCCTCGTAAAGCAGCCCGAAGGCCGACCGGCGCGGCTCACGGATCGCCGCCTCGCCGCCCGGCAGCCGGAACGGCCGGAGGTGGGCGACGCGCCGCCAGCCGGCGTCGGCGACCAGCAGGAACTCGCCGCCCCACACCGTCCTGTCGGTCCCGTAGCCGGCGCCGTCGAACGCCACGCCGAGCGCCGGCGGCGCAAGATCGTGCTCGGCGAGGCAAGCCATGACGTGGGCGAGATGATGCGGAACCGCGATCGTCGGCAGGCCCATCGTCTGCGCGAGGCGGCTCGAATGGTAGTCGGGGTGCAGATCGTGCGCCACCAGCCGCGGCGTCGTGCGGTAGAGCCGCGCGACGTCCTGCGCGGCGCGCCCGTACGCCTCTCGCGCCTCGGCGGTCTCCAGATCGCCGAGATGCTGGCTGAGCGCGATCCCCGAACCCACGGAGAGCGCGATCGTCGCCTTGAGGTGACCGCCGAGCGCGAGAATTCCCGGCGGCGTTTGGCGGGCGACGACCGGCAGCGGCGCATAGCCGCGCGCCCTGCGCAGGATTTGCGGCCGGCCGGCGACGACGCGCGCGATCGAATCGTCGAGCGGGCGCAGGATCGCCCGGTCATGGACAAGGAAGCGGTCTGCGACGCCCGCCAGACGCGCCGGCGCCTGCCGCTCGTCGATGACGATCGGCTCGTCGGAGAGGTTGCCGCTCGTCGCCACCATCGGGCGATCGAGTTCGCGCAACAGCAGGCAATGGAGCGGCGTGCTCGCCAGCATCGCGCCGATGAAGGGATTGCGCGGCGCGACGGAGGCGGCCAGATCGTCGCCCCGTCGCCGCAACAGGACGATCGGCCGCTGCGGGCCGGCGAGCAACGCCGCCTCGCCAGGACTGACGGCGCAGGCCTCGGCGATCGCCCGAGGCGAGGGAAACATCACCGCGAACGGCTTTTCCTCGCGGCGCTTGCGCGTCCTCAGCCGTCGCACAGCCGCCTCGTTGCGCGCGTCGACCATCAAATGAAAGCCGCCGACGCCCTTGACCGCGACGATCTCGCCGGCGCGCAGCGCCTCGACGGCCTCGGCGAGCGCGGCGTCGTTTTCCGCCAGCGGCTCGCCCTCGCGGCTCCACAAAGCGAGCCGGGGCCCGCAGGCCGGACAGGCGTTCGGCTCGGCATGGAAGCGCCGGTCGGCCGGATCGCGATACTCCGCCGCGCATGAAGCGCACATCGGGAAGGCGCGCATCGAAGTACGCGCACGGTCGTAAGGCAGATCGGCGATGATCGAATAGCGCGGTCCGCAATTCGTGCAATTGGCGAACGGATAGCGAAAGCGGCGATCGGCGGGATCGAAAATCTCGGCGAGACACTCGGCGCATGGGGCAAGGTCAGGCAGGATCGTCGCATCGGATGCTCCGGCGACCACGCTCCGGCGAATCTCGAACTCCGCCTCGCCGAGCGGCGCCAGCGCCTCGCTGGCCAGAGCGGCGACGCGCGCATTGGGCGGCGGCGCGCCCTCGATCCTGGCGATCAGCGATTCGATCGCCTGCGGCGCGCCCTCGACCTCGATCATCACGCCCGCCGGCGTATTGACGACATAGCCGGCAAGACCGAGCGCCCTCGCCTCGCGATAGACGAACGGCCGGAAGCCGACGCCCTGCACCGCGCCGCGCAGGCTGAGCCGCACGCGCTCGCGGGGCGCCGGCGCATTCGGCGAGGCGGCGGCGACGGCCATCAGCGTGCGGTCTCGACTTCGATCCCCTTCAGCAGCACGTCCGCAGCCGCGGAATCATGGATGTCGTCGGAGGCGGCGATGTCGAGCCGCGCGCCTTCGGCGATGGTTCCCGTCGAAGCGTGATCGAAGTGTTCGCGGAAATGCTCCAGCGACATATGGCTGAGCGCGCCGAGCCAGACCGACACGGCGACGACGCGTTCGGCGTCTTCCGCCTCCGCGGCGCGCGCGATGCGCCGCATCAGATCGTTGATCAACCCGTGTTCGTGCATCGTCAGTCCGCCTTCTCGCAAATCTCGTCCATGATATGCGCCGCCACACGCTCGACCGCGCCCTCCACGGCTTGCGAAAGCGCCTCGCCGGCGGCGAAAGACCGTCCCTCGATCGCGTAGACGACGCAGCGGCGCGGCAACTGGCCAAGCGCGCGGGCGAGCTCGATCGCCTCGGCGAGGCCGAAGCCGTGGCTCGACAGGCCAAAGCGCCCCGCCGGCAGCGGCCCTTGCGTGAGCCTCGTAGCGTCCGACCGTCCCCGGCGCGGCGCCCGATATCGCCGCGTCGATCAGAATCGCATCGTCCACTTCGCCCAACAGCCCGACCAGAGCGGCGGCTTCGCCGCCGCATTCCATCACCCGAACGTCCTTCGATACGCGCGCCTTCAGCCTCGCCGCGACGGCGAGCCCCGCCCCATCGTCGCCGCGATCGGGATTGCCGACGCCGATGATCAACGCGCCGCCGCGCCTCTGCGTCATTGCCGTTTCTCAGCCCCGGTCCACACGCAGGTCAAGGAAGTGAGTCGCGCAGGAAATGCAGGGGTCGTAGTTCCGCACCGTCTGTTCGCAGCGATGCTTCAAAGCCTCGTCGGGAAGGTCGATCCAGTCGTTGACGAACACCGTCAGATCCTCCTCGATGGTCGCCTGGTTCTGCGAAGTCGGCGGCACGATCTGCGCATCGAGGATCGCGCCGTCGTCGGCGAGGCGATAGCGGTGATACAGCATCCCGCGCGGCGCCTCGGTCGCCGCATAGCCGACGCCGGCCTTCGGTTCGGCCGGCTCGAATGAGCGGTCCGGCTCCTCATAACCGGCGATGAGACGCAGCGCCTCGTCGCAGGCGTAGAGCGTCTCGACCGCCCGCACCACGATGCTCTGGTACGGGTTGAAGCATGGCGAGGCGACGCCCGCCTCCCCGGCGGCGTCGCGGGCGAGCGACGAAAGCTGCTGGAAGTTCAGCGCAAAGCGCGCCAGCGGCCCGACCAGATACGCGCCGCCCTCGCGCGTTCGCGACTGCAGTGCGTTGGAGCGCGCGACGTGGCTCTCCTCGAAATGCGCGTCATATTCGGAGGCGCCGATGTCGAGCCCCCTGTTCGAGACGATGCGCCCCTCGTTCAAAGCGTATTCGTCGGGGTGGCTCAGCGCAACCAGCTCGTAGTCGCGGCGGCAATCGGGAAAGTCGAAGCGGGCGACCCAGCGGACCGTCTCCAGCGCCTGGTCGCGCGCGCGCTTCAAGGGCTCATTCAGCGCCGCGAGCTCGCGCTTTCGCGGCGCCTTGTAGAAGCCGCCGACGCGCACGTTGACCGGATGGATCTCGCGCCCGCCGATCAGGCTCATCAGGGCGTTGCCGGTCTTCTTCAGCTCGAGGCCCCGCTTGACGATGTCGGCGTGGTCGCGGGCCATTTCGATGGCGCCGGGATAGCCGAGGAAATCCGGGGCGTGCAGCATGTAGATATGGAGCGTATGGCTCTCGATCCACTCGCCGCAATAAAGCAGCCGGCGCAGGTCGCGGACGGGCTTCGATATCCTGACGCCCAGCGCGTCCTCCATCGCATGGACGGAGCTCATCTGATAGGCGACCGGGCAGATGCCGCAAATGCGCGCCGTGATGTCGGGCGCCTCGCTGAAGGCGCGCCCGCGCAGGAACGCCTCGAAGAAGCGCGGCGGCTCGAAAATCCTCAGCTCGGCGTTCGTCACGCGGCCGTCGCGAATGGTGACCGACAGCGCGCCCTCGCCCTCGACGCGGGCGAGGTAGTCGACCTTGATGGTTTTACGCGCCATGGCGTTCGGCCTCATCCTTGAACGGCTCGGCGCCGGCGTTGAACGTCCGGTAGACGCGGCGCAGCGCCGCTTCGTCCATGCCGAGCGCGGCGAGCCCGGCGCTGAGGCTTTTGGCGTTCGGGCTCTCCATCGGGCCGAAGCAGCCGTAGCAGCCGCGATTGTAGGTGGGACACAGCGCTCCGCAGCCGGCGTGAGTCACCGGCCCGAGACAAGGCGCGCCGTGGGCGACCATGACGCAGACATTGCCTTTCAGCTTGCACTCGACGCAGACGCTGTGCGCCGGGGTCACCGGCTGGCGGCCGGCGAGCAGGGCGCTGATCACCTCGACGAGCTGCCGCTTGTCGATCGGGCAGCCGCGCAGTTCGAAATCGACCGGCACATGCGCGGCGATCGGCGTCGAAGTGGCGAGCGTCGATATATAGTCCGGCCGCGCATAGACGATCGCCGTGAAGGCGGCGACGTCGGCGAAGTTGCGCAGCGCCTGAACGCCGCCGGCGGTCGCGCAGGCGCCGATGGTGATCAGCGTCCTCGACTGCTTGCGCACTGCCTTGATGCGCTCGGCGTCATGCGGCGTGGTGATCGAGCCTTCGACCAGGGAAACGTCGTAGGGGCCTTTGACGACGCTGCGGGTCGCCTCGGGAAAATAGGCGATTTCGACCGCGCCAGCAACCGCGAGCAACTCGTCCTCGCAATCGAGGAGGGTGAGCTGGCAACCGTCGCAGGACGAGAATTTCCATACGGCGAGCTTCGGTTTCCGCGCGCGCGCCATGTCAGATCTCCGAACGCGCGAGGCGGTCGCGAAGATGGCTGAAGGTCATCACCGGCCCGTCCTTGCAGATGAAATCGCCGCCGAACTGGCAATGGCCGCAAAGGCCGATCGCGCATTTCATGTTGCGCTCCATCGACAGGTAAATGCGCTCGTCGGCGACCCCGGCGCGCTCCAGCTCGGTCGCGGCGAAGCGCATCATGATCTCCGGCCCGCAAAGCATCGCGACGGTGTGGCGCGGATCGAACGCGGCGCGGCCGATCAGCGTCGTGACCACGCCGACGTTGCCGCGCCAATCCGGCGTCGCGTGGTCGACGGTGACCTCGACCTCGATATCGAGGCGCCGCCGCCAGCGTTCGAGCTCGGCGCGAAACAAAATGTCGCGCGGGCCTCGCGACCCGCACAGCAGAATGATCCGCCCGTAGCGCTCGCGGCCCGCGAAGAGGCGAAGGATCGCCGGCCGCAGGGGCGCGAGGCCGAGCCCACCGGCGACGACCACGACGTCCGATCCGACGGCCGCCTCGACCGGCCAACCGGCGCCGAAAGGCCCGCGCAGGCCGACGAAATCGCCGGGCTTGGCCCTCGCCAGCGCGCCGGAGACCTTGCCGACGGCGCGGATGGTGTGGACGAGCGTCTCCGGTTCGGCGGGGTCGCCGCTGATCGAGATCGCCGCTTCGCCGACGCCGAAGGCGTAGAGCATGTTGAACTGCCCGGGCGCGAAGGCGAACCCGACCGGGCCGGGCTTGATGTCGAGCGTCCACACGTCGCCAAGCTCGCGCCGTACACGCAGGACGCGTGCGGCGGTCGGCGCCATGGGGTCGGCGGCGAGCGCCGCCGCCGGCTCAGGCGGGCGCGCCATAGACATCGAGCAGTTGCAGCCTCGCCGCCTGGAGCCGGTCGACCAGCAGCGGCACGAAACGCATCATCATCTCGTAGCCGACGTCGTGGTCGGCGTCGCACTTCTGGCGCAGACACTTGGCGTCCATGCCGATGGCGCGGACGAGGTCGACGGCGCGCGCATCGAGGTCCCAGCGGTAGGGCGGAATGAGCCAGGACACCCCGACGATCTCGCCCGCGCCGATCGTCTCGATTGTGATCGCGGCGCGGCCCGGCGCGGCCACGTCGAGCGCCACGCGGCCGTGCCGCAGCAGGTAGAACTCGTCCGCCGACTCGCCGGTCCGGAACAGATATTCGCCGGCGTTGAAGCGCACGTTGCGGGCGCAGCCGGCAATCAGCTTGATGGTGTCGTCGTCCAGGCGGGAGAAAAAACGATGTTCGCGGACGATCGCTTCCATTCCCTCGATCATGGCTTGGCCTCCTGCGCCGGATGTTCGCGAATGGCGCGCGCCTCCTCGGTGATGTCGATGCCGACGGGGCACCATGTGATGCAACGCCCGCACCCGACGCAGCCGGAGGTGTCGAACTGATCGAACCAGCTGGCGAGCTTGTGGGTCATCCATTGGCGGTAGCGCGATTTCGGCGAGGACCGCACGCTGCCGCCGTGAATGTAGGAAAAATCCGCGGTGAAGCAGGAGTCCCAGCGGCGCGACCGGCTGGCTTCCTGGCCCGAAAGGTCGCTCGCGTCCTCGACCGAGGTGCAAAAGCAGGTCGGGCATACCATGGTGCAATTGCCGCAGGTGAGGCATCGATCGGCGACCTCGTCCCAGCGCGGATGGTCGAGGTTGTTCATCAGGAGGTCGCGGAGGCCGGCCGTCTCCATCGATCGACCCATTGTCGCCGCCGTGCGCGCGACCACCGCCGCCGCCCGTTCGATTTCCCCCGGCTGCGCGGCGCGAGCGGCGAGGCCGGTGAGCATCTCCGCGCCGATCGGCGAGCCCGCTTCGGCGACATAGATCGGCTCGCCGGCGTCGGCGAGTTCGGTCAAGGCGATGTCGAAGCCGGATTTGGCGCAGGGTCCGGTTCCCATCGAGACGCAGAAGCAGGTTCCGCCGGCCTTGCCGCAATTGACCGCGACGATGAAGGCGCCGGCGCGACGGGCCTGATAATGCGGATCGACATGCGGCCCTTCGAGGAACACCTTGTCCTGGATCGCGATCGCCTGGATCTCGCAGGCGCGCACGCCGATGAAGGCGAAGGGCGAAATCGTCTCCGGCTCGCGATCGATGACGAAGCCGGTTTCCCCGCGCCGGGCGCTCCACAATTGCAGGCGCGGCGGGTGCAGATATTTCTTCCAGGAATGCGGGCCGACGGCGTAGCCGAACAGCGCCTCGTCGTCCCGCCGCTCCAGCCGATAGCGTCCGCCGTCCTGCTCGTCCGTCCAGCCGGCGGGCAGGTCGTCGACGCCGCCGATGTCGTCGTAGATGATCGCCTGGTCGCGCAATTTCGGCCCCACGACGCGGTAGCCGCGACCCGCCAGCCCGCCGATCAAGGCGTCGAGGTCGGCGCGCGTGAGGACTCTTTTTTCGTCCGATTGCATCGCGCCTGATCACCTTCCGCCCATCGCAATAATGCGCGCCGCGTGGATGCGTTGTCGATTTGCATCCATGCGCAAGGCCGTCGCCTGGGAAAAGCGGTCCGGCGCGCCCCGCGACTATACAGGCGCCGGCGGCGGAGAGCCAGCCGCGGGAGCGTCGATCGCGAAGGGGCGCCGTGCGGCGCCGGCGCCGACCGGTCATTGTTGTCGGCTCGCCGTCTCGCCCGCGGCGAGCTCGACGATCTCCGCCGTGATCTCCTCCTGCCGGACGCGTCGCTCGCTCGCTCGCAGCGTCGAAAGCTGGCGCTCGATCTCGCTGTGCGCCGAAGCCATCGCCTCCATGCGCGCCTCGTTCTCCGCGGCGAAGGCGTGCAGCGCCGCATGGCAAAGCTGCGCATGGATGTATTCGGCGGCGAGCTCCCGCAGGAGAGTCGCGGAGTCCAGGTTCAGCAGCGGCGGATTGGCGTCCGTAGGGCGAGGAAAGGCGGCCAGGTCGAGGGGGAACAGGCTTCGGCGCTCGACCTGGGCGCCGCGCCCGGCCTCCCAATGGGTGAAGACGGCGTCGAGCCGATCGATCGCGCCGGCGGCGAGGCGCGCGTAAAGCGCCTCGACGATGTGGTCGGCGAGTTTGGGGACGCCGCGGGAATGGGAAGGCATCGCGCTTTTCCAGCGGGCGACGACGCCCCTTTCGGCGGCGATCGCCGCCCCCCGCGCGCCGATCAGGAACAGCTCCGGCGCGGCGGGATCGGCGCCGACCGCGTCGAGCACGCGCTCGCTGAAGGCGCCGGCGAATCCCTGTTCGGCGCAGAACGCGACCAGCGCCTTGCGGGACGATCGACGCCGGCCGTCGGGGCGGACGGGCGGCGCCAACGCGATCGCCCGGCCGACCGCGAGCCCGATCGTCGCGGCGTAGCTGTCGACGGCGACGAGCTGACCGCGGGCCTCCCGGGCGCGCGCGCCGGCGATGCCGCGCATCGCGTTCACCACGGCGCCGAGCTGCCGAATGCCGGCGATGCGCGCGCTGACGTCGGCGAGACGCTCGGTCATGGCCGCTTCGCTGTCGCCGGTTCATCGCCGGGCCGCGCGCCGCCGGCGATGGTCTGGACATGGCGCCGGAGCGTCTCGAGCAGCCGGCGCTTGGGCGCCTCGTCGAGCGCGCCGGTCTGCTGGATGAGGCGGACGGCGCCCGGCGCATCACGGTCGAGCATGGCGCGCAGGCCGAGCCGGAAGGCGGCGACGGCCGGCAGCGCCAGCGCATCGAGCAGACCGGACTGCAGCGCCAGGATCAGCGCGACTTCGTCGGCGAGCCGCAGCGGCGCGTGCTGCGGCTGGTCGAGGATCGCGCGGATGCGCGCGCCCCGCGTCAGCCGATCGCGGACCCGCGTGTCCGGGATTCCACCGAACCTGGTGAACATCTCCAGTTCGAGGAATTGCGCGTAGTCGAGCCGCATCGTCTTGGCCGCTTCGCGCAGCGCCGGCGCCTGGGTCTTGCCGCCGACCCGGCTGACGCTGACCCCGACGTCGACGGCCGGCTTGCGCCCTTCATGGAAGAGCCTGGCGTCGAGCACGATCTGACCGTCGGTGATCGAAATAAGGTTGGTCGGGATGTAGGCGCTGAGATTGCCGGCGTCGGTCTCGGCGATCGGCAGCGCCGTCAGCGAGCCGCCGCCGCGCTCCCGGGACAGCTTGGCGGCGCGCTCCAGCAACCGCGCATGGACGTAGAAGATGTCGCCGGGATAGGCTTCGCGGCCGGGCGACTGGCGCGTCAGCAGCGCGATCTCACGATGGGTCGCCGCGTGCTTGGTCAGGTCGTCGACCACCACCAGCGCATGCTGGCCGCGGTCCCGGAAATACTCCGCCATGGCGAAGCCGGCGAATGGCGCGATCCATTGCAGTCCGGGGGAATTCGCCGGCCCGGCCACGACGATGATGCAGCGCTCGGGCGCCCCGCGGGTCTGGATCGCGTCGATCGCGCGGCGGACGCTCGACGTCTTCTGGCCGACCGCGACATAGACGCAAACAATGTCGCTGTCCTTCTGGTTGATGATCGTGTCGATCGCAATCGTGCTCTTGCCGATGGCGCGATCGCCGATGATGAGTTCGCGTTGGCCGCGGCCGAGCGCGAACAGCGTATCGACTACGACGAGCCCGGTCTGGATCGGTTGCGTCACCAGATCCCGGTCGATGATCGCCGGCGCCGGGCGCTCGATCGGCTCCAGCGCCTCGCTCGCGACGGGACCTTTCCCGTCGAGCGGGCGGCCGAGCGGATCGACGATGCGGCCGAGCAGCGCCGGCCCCACCGGGGTGCGGACGACGTCGCCGAAGCCGCGCACCGTGTCGCCGGCCTCCACCGAATCGGCGTCGTCGAGCAGGACGCAGCCCACCCGGTCGCGTTCGAGCACCTGGACGAAGCCGAACTGCCCCTTGTCGAAACGCAGGAGTTCGTCGAGGCGGACGTCCGGCATCCCGGAGACGAGCGCGACGCCGTCGCCGATCTCCTCCACCCGGCCGATCTGTTCAGCCTTCGGCCCGAGCGCGGTCGCCCCGAGCCTTGCGCGGGCGCGATCGAGCCAGGCGTTGGCGGTGGCGTCAGGCTCGGCTGTCATCGGTGATGTCCGCCAGGATTTTGGTGAGGTCGGCGCGCCAACTGTTGCTCACGACAAGATGGGGGCCGTGCAGCTCCAGCCCGGCGATGAGCGCGGGATCCGCCCGGAAGGCGATCTGCGGATGGGTCCCCAACGCCTCGCCGATCCGCGTCCGGTAGCGCGCCTGATCGGTCGGCTCCAACGGCGCGGCGCTGACCGCCTCGAGCGCGACGCCATCGGCCGCCATCGCCCGACGCGCCGTCTCCGGCAGGCGCCCAATCTCGGCAAGCAGCCAGTCGAGGAACGCGTCGCGCACCGCCGGGCCGTCCAGGCGCGCGGCCAGACGCTCCGCAATGGCGATCGCCAGGCGGCCCGCCCGCTCGCCCCATGCCTTGTCGACCGTTGCTTTTTCTCTTTCGATCGCATCCTTCGCGTCTCGCTGCAGCGACGCCGCCTCGTTGGCGGCCTCCGCGAGCCGCGCCGCGCGTTCCGCTTCGGCCGTCTCGCGCGCCGCGGCGAGGATCGCCTCGCGCTCCTGGGCGAAGCCCTCGCGCGTGCGCTCGATTTCGGCGAGGGCGGCGGTCGCCGCCACGCGCTTGGCCTCCGCCTCGGCCAGCGTCCGCCGCGCCGCGGCGCGGCGCTCCTCGATCATCGCCGCAACCGGCCGCCAGAAGAACCGCCCCAGCAGCCAGACCAGAATGAGGACGTTGACGGTCTGGATGCCGAGCGTCCACCAGTCGATGGTCATGACGCGAACCCGTACGTCATTTCAGGAGCGGGTTGGCGAACAGCAGGAGCAGCGCGATGACCAGGCAGTAGATCGCCATGGTTTCGATCATCGCCAGACCGACGAACAGCGTCCGCGAGATGGTGTTGGCCGACTCCGGCTGGCGGGCGATGGCGTCCATCGCGGCCGCGACCGCCCGTCCCTCGCCGAGCGCCGGGCCGATGGCGCCGAACGACACCGCCATCGCGGCGGATATGATGCTGATGAAGGCTAACCAGTTCATGGAGGCGTCCTTTGGCTTGCGTTGTCCGGGGCGGGTTTACCTTCGCTGACGGCGCCGGCGATGAAGACCATCGCCAGCACGGAAAAGATGTAGGCCTGCACCGCCCCGGTCAGCAGATCGAGGGCCATCAGCGGAATCGGCACGAGGAGGCCGGCGAGCGACAGCACGATGCCGATGACGAAGACGCCGCTCATGACGTTGCCGAACAACCGGACGAACAGCGAAAAGGTGCGCGTCAGGCTCTCGACGAAATTGAGCGGGATCATGATCGGGTTGGGCGAGGCGAAGGTCGCCAGGTAGCCGCGCAGGCCGCCGGCCCGGATTCCGAACCAGATCACCGCGAGGAACACGAGGAGCGCCAATGCGGCGTCGGTTTCCAGATGGGCCGTCGGCGGCTCGACGCCGGGCGCCAGCGACGACCAGTTGGCGACGAAGATGAAGACGAACAGCGTGCCGATGAACGCCCGATACGGCGCGGGTTCGGCCTGCATCGTGTCGCGTATCTGGCTGTCCACGGTGTCGACGATCAGTTCGAACGCCGCCTGCGTCGCCGACGGGACAAGCGACAGCCGGCGAGTGACGATGACGCCGCCGAGGACGAGCGCCGCCATGATCGCCCACGTCGCCGCGACGCTCTCGGTGATCGGCGCCGGACCCAGATGGAACAGCGTCTGGCTGGCGAGCGGCGAATTCATTGCGCGGCCTCGCGATGCCTGCGCATGACGATGGGCCGCGCCGCGAGCACGCCCAGCGCCATCGCCAGCAGGGGCGGCGCGCCTTCCAGGCTGGCCAGCGTCAGGAGACCGCCCAGCAGGACGAAGCGGGCGACCGTCAGGGCGATCGTCGTGATCGCCCCGCCGCCCGAGGCGAACAGGCGCGCGTTCCACCACACGGCGCTGAAATAGGCGACGCCGAGCCCGATCCCGGCGACAAGATGCGCGGCGAGGCTGACAGCCATCGCATAGGCGGGCAGGTTGTCGAACGACCAGGCGCTCATTCGGCGTTCATCCATTTCCAGGCGGACCAGCATCCAAGCGCCAGTCCGAGCATCAACAGCGGCGCGCTCCAGAATATTCCCGAGCCGAAATGCTGGTCGAGCCAGCGGCCGATGAAGAGGCCGATCAACATCGGGGCCACGATGATCCAGCCGAGCACGCCGATCTGCGCGAGCCGGCGCGCCACCGAGGGATCGCCCTCGCGGAGCCAGCGGCGGCGACGTTCGCCGCGCAGACGCGTCCCCTTCACCAGCGCGTCCTGCTCGCCAGGCCCGGTTTCGGGCGAGGTCATGCGAGCCCCGCCGGGGCGCCGCGCCCATCCGGCCGCAAGTGGCGCATGATCTGGCGAATTGCGTTGAGTTGCAGCCGGGCGCTTTCGACGCGCTCGGCCTTTTCGGTCTCGATATCGGCGCGGAAGCGGCCGAGGACCACTTGATCGAGGGTGGCGAGATCCTCGCCGACGACCGCCTCGCGCGTCGCAATCGCGATGTCATGTCCGGCGGCGACGGTGAGCACGCCGCGACGCACGGCGCAATAGCGCCGCGATCCATCGCCGCCTTTCCAGTTCACGACCGAGATCGCCAGGCTGGTGAGAAAGTCGGCGTGCCCCGGCAGAATCCCGAAACTGCCGGTTGCGTCGTCGGCGCACAGCGCCAGCACGCCTTCTTCGTCGACGACCACCGACAGCGGCGTGATGATGCGCAGCCTCATGACGCGCGCCCTGTTTTGGCCGCCGCGGCCTCCTTTTGACGCGCCTCCTCGATGGTTCCGATCATGTAGAGCGAATTCTCCGCCCAGTCGTCGGTCTCGCCGTCGAGAATGGCGCGGCAGCCGGCGATCGTGTCGGCGCGCAGGACGCTGCGGCCAGGCGCGCCGGTGAACGCCTCCGTCACGACGAAAGGCTGGCTGAGGAACCGCTGGAGCCGGCGGGCGCGCTTGACGATCAGCCGGTCGCCGGCGCCGAGCTCCTCGACGCCGAGCAGCGCGATGATGTCCTGGAGGTCCTTGAAGCGGGCGAGCGCCTCGCGGACGCGCTCGGCGACGCGGTAGTGCTCGTCGCCGACCACCAGCGGATCGAGCAACGCCGAGGAGGAGGCGAGCGGATCGATCGCCGGATAGAAGCCTTCGGCCGCCAGCGCGCGCGACAACATGATGACGCTGTCCATGTGGCTCGAGATCGCCGTCACCGACGGATCGGTGAAATCGTCGGCCGGAACGTAGACCGCCTGAATGGCGGTGACCGCCGCGCCGGCCACCGAGGCGATCCGTTCCTGCAGCGCTCCCACTTCGCTCGCCAGCGTCGGCTGGTAGCCGACGCGCGAGGGCAGGCGCCCGAGCAAACTGGAGACTTCGGCGCCGGCCTGGACGAAGCGAAAGACATTGTCCATCAGGAAAAGCACGTTCTGATGCTTCTGGTCGCGGAAATATTCGGCGATCGTCAGGGCGGTCAGCGGCGCCCGCCAGCGCGCCCCCGGCGGCTCGTTCATCTGCCCATAGACGAGCACCGTGCGCGCAAGCACGCCCGAGCCCTGCATGTCGGTCAGCAATTCATGGCCCTCGCGCGAGCGTTCGCCGACCCCGGCGAACACCGAGATGCCCTGGTATTTCTGGACCATCGCGTGGATCAATTCCATGATCAGCACGGTCTTGCCGACGCCGGCGCCGCCGAACATCGCCGCCTTGCCTCCTTGCGCGATCGGCGCAAGAAGGTCGATCACCTTGACGCCGGTCTCGAACACCGCGACGGTCGAGGTCTCGTCTTTGAGCGCCGGCGGCGGATTGTGGATGCCGCGGCGAGGCGCGTCGGACGGCAAGGCGGGACCGCGGTCGCGCACCGCGCCGACGACGTCGAGCAGGCGGCCGAGAACCGCGTCGCCGACGGGGACCGAAATGGGCGCTCCGGTCGCGCGCACCCTCGCGCCGCGGGCGAGACCCGCCGTCGCCTGCAGCGCGATGCCGCGCACGGTCGTCGGATTGGCATGGCTGTGCACTTCGAGCACCAGCGGCTCGGGTCGGTCCCATTCGACCAGCAGCGCCGAATTGATCGGCGGCAGCGGCGCGTTGTCGAAGCCGACGTCGACGACGGCGCCGCGCACCGAAACCACCGCTCCCATCGCCGCCTGATCCATGCGCTCTCCCCTAGCCGAAAGGACGCGCCTTGCGAAGCCGGTCTATTCCCGCGCCGCATTGCGGTAATTCGATTATCCGCTCTCGCAGGCCGGTGAATTGACGCCGATCAAACATCGTCGCGTCGACATGCTGGGCCGCGCAGAATGGACGACGCCGCATAGCGCGCGCCTCGCCGCGGTGACGCCGCGTCAGCCGGGCGCTCCGTCAGTCGCGCGACGTTGACAATGCTCCCGGTCGCCATGGTAACATTGAAATGAAGGCGCTTGGCGCCCGGGCGCGGGGAGAGGCGGCTGTCATGCTCCAGACCGATCGCCCCACCGAGTTGTTGTCGGCCCAGGCGGCCAAGCTGCGCGGCATCCTCGAATCGGCCGTCCCCGCCATCATCAGCATCGACAGCCAGGGCGCCATCGAAAACGTCAATCCCGCCACGGAGCGGCTGTTCGGCTACAGCGCCGGCGAACTGGTCGGCCAGAACGTCAGGATGCTGATGCCGGAGCCGACAAGGACGGAGCACGACGGCTATCTGAGCAATTACCTGGACACCGGCGCCAAAAAGGTGATCGGGATCGGGCGCGAGGTGATCGGCCGGCGCAAGAGCGGCGCGACGTTTCCCCTGCACCTGTCGGTCAGCGAATTCGCCGCCGAGGGCCGGCGCTACTTCACCGGCATGATCTACGACCTCAGCGACCGCCGCCATGTCGAGGAGGCGTTGCGCGAGAGCGAGCGCCGTCTCGCCCAGGCGCAGAAGATGGAGGCGGTCGGCCAGCTCACCGGCGGCATCGCGCACGACTTCAACAACCTGCTGCTGGTGATCACGGGAAACCTGGAGCTGCTCGAAACGCGCCTGGCGGGCGCCGAAGCGCGCGGCCTGCTGAAGGAGGCGCAGGACGCCGCGGCGCTGGGCTCCAAGCTCACCGACCAGCTGCTGAGCTTTTCGCGCCAGAGGCACCTCGATCCCCACGTCATCCAGCTCAACGACCTCGCTGTCGGGATCGCCGAGATGCTCGGCCGCATGATCGGCGAACACATCACGCTTTCCACTTCGCTCGCCCCGGATCTCTGGGATACGCGCGCCGACCCCGGACAGTTCCAGAGCGCGATCGTCAACATGGCGGTCAACGCACGCGACGCCATGCCGAACGGCGGCAAGCTGATCGTCGAGACCCGCAATTTCCTGTTCGAGCCGGACCAGTCGGACTTCCTGCCGGAGTTGAAGCCCGGCGAATATGTGCAGCTCTCGATCTCCGACACCGGGACCGGCATGGCGCCGGAGGTGCGCGACCGCGCCTTCGAGCCCTTCTTCACCACCAAGGAAAAGGGGCGCGGCACGGGGCTCGGCCTCGCGATGGTCTATGGTTTCGTCAGGCAGTCCGGCGGCCACATCACGATCTACAGCGAGGTCGGCCATGGAACGACCATCAATCTGTATTTTCCGCGCGCCGCCGGCGCCCGCGCCGGCGAACCGGCCGGCGCGGCAATGACCGACCGGATTTCGCAGGCCCGCGAGACCGTGCTGCTCGTCGAGGACGACGAGCGGGTGCGCCGGCTCACCGTCAAGCGGCTGAAGATGATCGGCTACGAGGTCATCGAGGCGATCGACGGCCCGAAGGCGCTCGAAGTGCTCAACCGCGGCGACAAGGTGGACCTCGTCTTCACCGATCTGGTCATGCCGGGCGGGCTGTCGGGCCGCGAGGTCGCAACGCAGGCGCGAGCGATCCGACCCGGCGTCAAAGTGTTGCTGACCTCAGGATATTCCGAGGATCTCGCGCACGGCGACGAGTTGCAGCGCGAGCGGCTGAGAGTGCTGCGCAAGCCTTACCGTCAGGCCGACCTCGCGTTCGCCTTGCGCGAGGTTCTCGGCGAGAGCGCCGAATAAACCGTGACGCCGGTCGGCCGCGAGCCAGAGGTCGCTGGCTCCGACGGCCGCCGGGGCTCGAGTCTATTTTCGGCGGTCTTGACGCAGATCAACGCGAGCCCGGCGCGCATGGGTTTTGGTCGCGTGAAGGCAATCGGGGAACGCAGCCATGGTGGACAATTCGACTTATCTTCGCTGGTTCGAGAGCGTCGGCAATGACGACGTCGCGCTGGTCGGCGGAAAGAACGCCTCGCTCGGCGAGATGTATCACGAACTCGGTTCGCAGGGCATCCGCATTCCCAACGGCTTCGCGCTGACCGCGCAGGCCTATTACGAAGCCCTGGAGGCGGCCAACGCCGGGCCGGCGCTGCGCGCGCTGCTGGACAACCTCGACATCACCGACCTCGCGCTGCTCGCGAAGAACGCCGCCGAGGCCCGCCGGATCGTCCACGCCGCCACCGGCTCGGAGGCGATGCGCAAGCGCATCGCAGCCGCCTACAAGACGCTCGAAAAGCAGTACGGAGCCGATGTCGCCGTCGCCGTGCGCAGCTCCGCGACCGCCGAGGATTTGCCGACCGCGAGCTTCGCCGGCCAGCACGAGACCTACCTCAACATCTCCGGCGCCGACGACTTGTTCGAGGCCTGCCGTCAATGCTTCGCCTCGCTGTTCACCGACCGCGGCATCGTCTATCGCGTCAACAACGGATTCGATCACTTCAAGGTCGGGCTGTCGGTCGGCGTGATGAAGATGGTCCGCTCCGACATCGGCTCGAGCGGCGTGATCTTCACGCTCGATACGGAATCCGGCTTTCGCGACGTCGTCCTGATCACCGGCTCCTACGGCCTGGGCGAGAACGTCGTGCAGGGAACGGTCGACCCCGACGAATTCTACGTCCACAAGCCGACGTTCCGTAAGGGACATCGCGCCGTGCTGCGACGCTCGCTCGGGCAAAAGCAGGTGACCATGACCCTCAAGAAGGGGCATACCGGCTCCAGCACCCGCAACGAGCCCACCTCGCTCGTCAAGCAGGGGCGCTTCTGCATCACCGACGAGGACGCTTTGACGCTGGCGGGCTACGCCGTCGCGATCGAGGAGCATTATTCGACGCGCGCCGGCCATCCGCAGCCGATGGATATCGAATGGGCGAAAGACGGCGTCGACGGCCTGCTTTATATCGTCCAGGCGCGGCCGGAGACCGTGGCCTCCCAAAAGACCGGCACGATGCTCGAGACTTACGCCCTGACCGGATCCGGCGCGGTGCTGGTTTCGGGCAAGGCGGTCGGCGAGAAGATCGGCAGCGGCGTCGTCCGGGTGATCGCCTCGACGGATGAATTGAGAACCTTCAGGCCGGGCGAGGTGCTGGTCGCCAGCGCGACCAATCCCGACTGGGAGCCGGTGATGAAGACCGCCGGCGCCATCGTCACCGACCACGGCGGGCGCACCTGTCACGCGGCGATCGTCGCGCGCGAACTCGGCGTGCCGGCGATCGTCGGCACGGGCAACGCCACGACCGTTCTGAAGACCGGCGCGCGCGTCACCGTTTCCTGCGCCGGCGAGACCGGCGCGGTCTACGCGGGCGACGTGCCGTTCGAAGTCACGCGCGTCGATGCGAGCACCCTGCCCGCCACCCGGACCAAGATCATGGTCAACCTCGGCGACCCCGATCTGGCGTTCCGTTCGGCGATGATGCCGAACGCCGGCGTCGGGCTGGCCCGCATGGAGTTCATCATCAACAATCATATCGGCGTGCATCCGATGGCGCTGATGCATCCGGATCGCGTATCGGCCGCCGATCGCGAGGCGATCGACCAGCGCGCGCGCGGGTTCCCGTCGCTGCGCGAGTATTTCGTGCGCAACCTCGCCGAAGGCGTCGGCACGATCGCCGCGGCCTTCTACCCCAAGCCGGTGATCATCCGTCTTTCGGATTTCAAGACCAACGAATATGCGGCGCTCATCGGCGGCTCCGGTTTCGAGCCGCACGAAGACAATCCGATGCTGGGCTTCCGGGGCGCCTCGCGCTACGCGCACCCCGATTACGCCGACGGCTTCGCGCTCGAATGCGAGGCGCTCGGACGGGTGCGCGGCGCCATGGGGCTCACCAACCTTCTGATCATGGTGCCGTTCTGCCGCCGCGTGAGAGAGGCCGAGCAAGTGCTGGCGACCCTGGCGCGCAACGGCCTGAAGCGCGGCGAGAACGGGCTCGAAGTCTACGTGATGTGCGAGATTCCCAACAACGTCATCCAGGTCGACGCTTTCGCCGCGGTGTTCGACGGCTTCTCGATCGGGTCGAACGACCTCACGCAGCTCACGCTTGGGGTCGACCGCGATTCCGAGAAAGTGGCGTTCGATTTCGACGAGCGGGATCCCGGGATGCTGGAGATGCTTCGCCTGGCGGTGACGGGAGCCAAGCGCAACCATCGGAAGGTGGGCATTTGCGGCGAAGCGCCCGCCAACTATCCGGAAATCGCCCGCTTCCTGGCGACGATCGGCATCGATTCGATGAGCGTCAATCCATCGAGCCTGCTGCGCACGATTACGATCGTCGCCGAGGCGGAAAAAGCGGCGGCGGCTCCGGCGAAGGGGCTGGCCAGCACCGCCGCTTAGGCGGCAAAGGCCAGGACAGGGGCCAGGCGGGAAGGCGCTGCCCGCCCGCCGCGCGGCACGACAGAGCGATCAGTCCGGTCCGCCGCCCGCTTCCGTCGGCCCGCGCTTTGGATGCTGGGGGCCGAACTGTTGTTCGGTGTCTTCGAGTTCTTCGGCGACGAGGTCGCCCTGCGGCGTGACGATCGCATGGCCGGCGCGAGACTTCGCCACTTCTCGGATGCGCTCGGCGATCCGCGCATTCTTGTCCATCAGGTCATGCAGATCGCGAGCGTCGAGCACGAGGAGATTGCAGCGGCTCACCGCCACCGAGGTCGCCGAGCGGCGGGATCGCTGCAGCGCCGCGATCTCGCCGAAGAAATGGCCCGGACCGAGCCGCACCTTTTTTCCGCCGATGGCGATGTCGACTTCGCCGTCGGCGATGAAGAACATCGATTCGGCGCGTTCGCCGCGCCGCGCGATCACCGCGCCGGCCTCGACGCGCCGCGCCTTGAGCAACTTCATGATGTCGCCGACCTCGCCGGCGTTCAGCGCCGAGAAGAGCGGCACGCGCGAAATCATGGTCCAGGTGATGACGAAGTCGCGGCGATGGACTTCCTCGGCGAAGGCGGTGGCGATGATGCCGATCGGCAGCGCCATGATGATCAGGCCTGCGAAGATCGTGACCGCTGCGACGAGCCGGCCGGCCGGCGTGATGGGCACGACGTCGCCGTAACCGACCGTTCCCAGGGTCACGATCGCCCACCACATGGCGTCGGGAATCGTGCCGAGCTTGTCGGGCTGGACGCGGCCTTCGACGAGGTGCATGGCGGTCGCGGCGAACAGCGCGGCGCCGAACAATATGATCACGCAGCCGGCGAGCGCGCGCCGTTCGGCGTATAGCGCCTCGAACAGCGACTGGATCGCCGGCGAGTAGCGCGCGAGCTTGAGAAAGCGCAACACCCTCAGCAACAGCAGGATACGGAAATCGGCAGGGAGAAAATAGGCGAACCAGAACGGCAGGACGGCGACCAGATCGACCAGGCCGCCGGCGCTCAGCGCGAAGCGCATCCTGGCGCTCGCGGCGCCCATCCTGCCGTAAGGGGCGAATTCGGCCGCCACCCAGAGACGGACGGCGTATTCCAGCGAGAGCAGCGCCAGCGTCGCCGTCTCGATCGCGAGGAACAACCACCGCCATTGCGAGGCCAGCGAGGGCACGGATTCGGCGCAGACCGCCGTCAGATTCACCAGCACGATGACGATGACGGCGCGCGCGATCGCCTGGCTTCCGCGGGGATCGCTCAGCAAGAACTGATAGACCCGGGCCCGCAGGCTCTTCCTGGCGGCCGGGGCCGTTTCCGGCGCGAGCGTCATGGCGAGCGACTCATGGGAACGCACAATAACATTCTATCGCGCTCCGGCCACGGCGCTCTTCCAGCGGCGGATCGGCGCGCCGATCGCGCGGCCTTCCCGGCGCCGACCGCCCGCCGAGACGGCGGCGCGACGACACGCCGCGCGCGGAGGCTGTCATTAGGCCCCTCGGGGCCAAACCGGGACTCACTCGTGACGCAGCACCTCCAGAGGGTCGAGGCTCGCGGCCTTGCGCGCGGGGCAGTAGCTGAAGAATACGCCGACCGCCGCCCAACGAAGGGCGCCCCTGCGGCGCGGAGGCCGCCCGGCAAACGTCGCGTCGGCAGGCTGCGCCGCCTCTTTCCGCAACAAAGTTCTCAACCTCGCGTCGTCATTCATCAACGCCGGCTCCGGAAGACGCCCTACAGGCTGCGTTAACCGCCGCCTCGCCACATTGATCTGGCGCAACCGGCCGCGCGGGGCCGGCTCGGCTTGCGATAGGTCAAGGAGCTTGCTCCCCTGCCGTGGCAAAAGGGTTTTGTGAACTGTTGAACTTCGCGTGGGGAAACGATGTTCAGAGACATTCTGGTCATCTTGGGGGACAAGGGCGCGGCGGCCTCGTACGTCCTTTCATTCGCCCATTTCTTCGATGCGGACGTGACGGCAGTATGCGCCAAAAACGACGCCGTCCGTGACGCCGTCGAATCGGCGCAGACACGCTACGATTTGGTGCTCGGCGGGCGATCGGAGGCGGAGGGCGCGGTCCTGCGAAGTCTTCAGGACTTCGCCGTGCGCGCCAACAACGCAGGGGTCCGCGCGCACGTCATCAGGGCGAACGACCCCGAACATCATGGGCCGCGCAAATTGCGTCAGTTCGCCCGCTGCTTCGATCTTGTCCTTGTGGAGCAACCCGGACCGGATCAACCCTCCCATGCAGGCGGCATGATCGGCTCGCTGCTCTCCGGATCGGGGCGCCCGGTGCTCGTCACGCCCTACATCCAGAAGGATCCCGCGTCGTTCAAGCGGATCGTCGTGGCCTGGGACGCCAGCGCGTCGGCGGCGCGGGCGTTGGGAGACGCGTTGCCGATTCTCAAGCGCGCCGACGCCATCGAGATCGTCACCGTCACGAACAAGCCGGTCGATCGGGATTGGCCGGGCGGCGCGGACGTCGTGCGGCATCTCGCCAGACACGGCGTCAACGCTGCGTTCGCCGACATTCCCGGCGAAATCGAAGTCGGCGAAATGTTGCTCTCGCATGTCGCGGACTCCGGCGCCGAACTGATGGTCGCCGGCGGCTACGGCCATTCGCGACTGAGCGAGACAGTCATGGGCGGCGTCACGCGCACGCTACTGGAGTCGATGACGATCCCCCTGTTCATGTCGCACTGAATTACAGAATCGAGACTCTGCGATCGGGGTTGGAGCACGATGAGCCAAAGGGGCGGAAACGCCGGACACGGATTGTCGCGTCGCTCGTTTCTTCGCGACTCGGTTTTCACGACGGCGGGAGCGGCGGTGGCCGGCACGGCGTCGGCGATCATCGGTCAGGCGAAGGCGATGGAGGCGGACGGCGCGCCGTCCGCCGGGCCAGAGCCAGTCGCCGTCGCCCTCAACGTCAACGGCGTCGTCCGCACGCTGCAGGTCGAGCCGCGGATGACGCTGGCCGAGGCGTTGCGGGGGCCGCTCGGCCTCACCGGAACCAAGATCGCCTGCAATCGCGGCGCTTGTTCGGCCTGCACGGTCTGGCTCGACGGGGCAACCGTCTGCGCGTGCATGACCCTGGCGATCGAGGTCGGGGCGCGCGCCGTGACGACGATCGAGGGCCTGGCGAGCGGCGGCCAGCTTCATCCGGTGCAGGCCGCCTTCATCGAACACGACGCCCTGCAATGCGGCTTCTGCACGCCGGGGATGGCGATGAGTTGCGCGGCGCTGCTGGAGCGCATGCCCGACCCGACCGCCGAGGACGTCAGGAGCGCGATCAGCGGCCATTACTGCCGTTGCGGCACGTATCCGCACGTCGTCGCCGCGACGCTGGCGGCGGCCAAAGCGCGAAAGGCCTGACCATGGCGGCGGACGGCGAGACGCGCACCGAGAAATTTCCGTTCGGCATCGCCAGCGTCGGCCTCGGCGAGGTGGAGCGGCAGGTTCCCCTCGACGAGCCGCCGCCGCTGCCTCCGAACGCCGCGCTCAACGTGATCGGCAAGCCGACGCCGCGGCAGAACGGCCGCGCCAAGGTCACCGGCGCGACGCGCTACACGGTGGACATCGTTCTGCCTGGCATGCTCACGGGCCGGTTTCTGCGCTCGCCGCTGCCGCACGCCAAGGTTCGCGCGATCGACGTCTCGGCCGCCGCGCGCCTTCCGGGCGTGCGCGCCGCGCTGGTCATCGCCCGACCCGAGGACCCGGACCGCGGAATCGTGCGCTACGTGGGCGCGCCCGTCGCCGCTGTCGCCGCCGTTTCGCCGTCGGCCGCCGGTGAAGCGCTGCGCCTCATTCGCGTCGACTACGAGGCGCTGCCGTTTGTCGTGGACATGGACAAAGCGCGGGCGCCCGACGCGCCGTCGGTGCACGACGACGCCTCGGCGCCAGCCGGCCATCCTTCGGGCTGGCCCGCGCCGGGCGGACTGACGCTGAACGGCAATGTGAGGGGACCGGCGAGCGCCGTCCGCGGCGACGTCGCGCAAGGCTTCGCGCAAGCCGACGTCATTGTCGAGGGGGAATTCCGCACCCAGGTGCAGACCCATTGCTGCCTGGAGCCGCACGCCGTCGTCGCCGATTGGCGCGCGGACGGGCTGACGGTCTACATCTCCACGCAATTCACGGCCGGCGTGCGGCGCGAGCTCGCCGAGGCGTTCGGCCTGCCGCTGAACCGAGTCCGGGTGGTCGTCGACGGCATGGGCGGCGGCTTCGGCTCAAAATCGTCGCTGGGCGAATACGGGCGCGTCGCCGTCGCGCTGTCGCGCCAGGCCCAGGCGCCGGTGCGTCTGATCCTGGAGCGCAAGGAAGAGCAGATGGATTCGGGCAATCGCCCGGGGACCTGGCAGCGCTTGCGCATCGGCGCGCGGCGCGACGGCTCGCTGACGGCGATTTCGCTGCAGAGCTACGGCACCGCGGGCGTCGGGCTGGGGGCGGGCGTCGGCAATATCGCCCAGGCGATGTACGACTGCCCGAACTTCGAAGCCGCGCAGCACGACGTCTTCATCAACGCCGGACCGGGCTGCGCGATGCGCGGACCCGGCAACACGCCGGGCGCGTTCGGGCTCGAACAGGCGATCGACGAACTGGCCGAGAAGCTGTCGATCGACCCGCTGGCGCTGCGCGACCGCATCGATCCGAGCCCCGTCAGGCGCGAGGAGCGGCGCATCGGCGCCGAGCGGATCGGCTGGAGCCGGCGACACGCGCCGGGCGCCGACGCCGGCCCGGTGCAGCGCGGCCTTGGCGTGGCGCAGTCGCTGTGGGGCGCCAACGTGCAGACCGATTCGGCCTGCGAGGTGCGTGTGATGCGCGACGGCTCGGTCGAGGCGCTGTCGAGCGTGCAGGATATCGGCACCGGCGTCGGCACGGTGGTCGCCCAGACCGTCGCCGAGGTTTTCGGGCTGCGTCCCGAAGAGATCACCGTGCGCATCGGCGACACCGAGTTTCCTTCGGGCCCGCCCTCGCATGGCAGCCGGACCACCGCCTCGATCACCCCGCCGGCCCGCACCGCCGCGTGGCGCGTCTTGCAATCCCTCTATCGGGAGGCGGCGCTGGCGCTGAACGTCGCCCCGGAGGATCTGACCGCCCACGACGGGCGCATCCTGGCGCGCGACGAGCCGAGCCGCGGCATGCGCTTTGCCGAGGCCGCCGCGCTCTTGCGCACCGACCGCATCAGCGCGGTCGCCTCGCGCAGCGACGATTACGGCGGTTTTCGCCGGCGGATGGGCGACGCCGCGATCGCGCAACAGGATCTGGGCGGCGTGCAGTTCGCCGAGGCGAGCGTCGACACCGAAACCGGGATCGTGCGGGTCGAGCGCGTGGTGGCGATGCAGGACTGCGGCCGGCCGATCAACCCGCTGCTGGTCGAGAGCCAGGTGCAGGGCGGCGTGCTGATGGGGCTGTCCTACGCGCTGTTCGAGGAGCGCATTCTCGATCAGCACACGGGGCGCATGGTGAACCCCAATCTCGAACAGTACAAACTGGCGGGTCCACGCGAGACGCCGGCGATCGAGGTCGCGCTGATGGAGAATTATCAGGGGCGCAGCGCGACCGACGCCTATGGCGTCGCCGAGCCCTCCAACATCGCCACCGCCGCGGCGATCGCCAACGCCGTCTACAACGCGATCGGCGTTCGCCTGCGCGCCCTGCCGATGACGCCGGCGGCGGTTCTGACGGCGCTCGGCAAGATTCCGGCGAGGAGTTGACGATGAACCGCTTCGCCCTGGCGCGCGCCAGATCGGTCGCCGAGGCGGCGACGGCGGCGACGACGGTGGTCGCCGACGCCATGCTGGGGCCGCCCGACGACGCCTCGGTCGTAAAGGCGGGGGGCGTCGACCTCCTCGATCTCATGAAGGAAAACCTGCTGGCGCCGGCCAAGGTGGTCAGCCTGAGGGACGTTCCGGGGCTCGACGCCATCGCCGAAGAGGCGGCCGGCGGCCTGCGAATTGGCGCGATGGTCACTCTGGCCGGCCTCGCCGCCCATCCCGCGCTGCGCGAGCGCTACCCCGCCCTCGCCGATGCGGCGCAAGGCTCGGCCAGTCCGCAGATCCGCAACGTCGCGACGCTCGGCGGCAACCTGTTGCAGCGCCCGCGGTGCTGGTATTTCCGGGCGGCGGAATATCATTGTCTGAGGAAGGGCGGCGGCCACTGCTTCGCGATTTTGGGCGAAAACCAACACCACGCGATTTTCGACAATCGGGTTTGCGCGATCGTCCATCCCTCGACCGCCGCCACCGCGCTGACGGCGCTGGGCGCCACGGTCGAACTCGCCGACGCCGCCGGCGCTGTCCGCCGGGTCCTGCTCGAGGATTTTTTCACGCCGCCGGAGAGGGGCGTCCGGCGCGAGAACGATCTGAAGGCGCAGGAAATCCTGACGGCGATCCTGCTTCCGCCGCTGCCGCCGAGCGCGCGCATGGCCCATCTGAAGCTCGCCGAGAAGGACTCGTTCGACTGGCCGCTCGCCGATGTCGCGGTCGTTCTCGACTTCGAGCCGAACGGCGGCTGCAAGCGCGCCGCGATCGTGCTTGGCGCGGCGGCGCCCACGCCTCATCGGGCGAAGGCCGCCGAGGCCGTTCTGACCGGCCGGCCGATCGACGCACAAGCGGCGAGGCAGGCCGGGCGCGCCGCGCTCGACGGCGCTACGCCGCTGCTCAAGAACGCCTACAAACTGCCGCTGTTCGAAACGCTCGTCGAACGCGCGATCCTGAAGGCCGCGACGCATGCGTGATCGCGAGCCGACCCTCATTCTGGGCAAAAGAAGAGGAGTTACGATGATGACGCGACGCCAAACCGCGATGGGAATTCTCGCCGGCGCGGCGGCCGCCGCCGCCCCAGGCGCCGCGCTTGCTCAGGAGCTCAAGCCGCGCGACCTGCCGCCGGCGCGAACCGCTGGCGGCCGGCCGTTGATCGAGGCGCTCGAGTTGCGGCGCTCGACCCGCGAATATTCCGATCGCCCACTCGCCGATCAGGTTCTGTCCGACCTGCTGTGGGCGGCTTTCGGCGTCAATCGCCCGAACGGCGACCGCACCGCCCCCTATTGGCGCCACATCATGGTGATCGACGTCTACGCGGCGATGGCCGACGGCGTCTGGCTCTACGAGCCGAAGGCCCATGCGCTGCTGCCGCATTTGAAGGACGACATCCGCGCGCAGACCGGCCGCCAGGACTTCGTCGGCGGCGCGCCGCTCAACCTGATCTATGTCGCGCACGGCGAACGCATGACGGATGTCGCGCCCGAAGAGCGCCGCCTCTACGCGTCGGTCGACGCCGGCTTCATCGGCCAGAACGTTTATCTGTTCTGCGCCTCGGAAGGGCTCGCCACGGTTTTTCGCGGCGCGGTCGACTACGCCAAGCTCGCCCGCACGATGCAACTGCCCGACCAGGAGTTCGTCACCTTCGCGCAGACCGTCGGCTATCCGCGCGCCTGAACGGGCTCAGGTCATCCGCAGGCGCCGGAACGCCGCCGCCTTCACCGCGTCGAGCGTGAAGGCGAAAACCGCCGCGGCGGCCATCACGCCGCCGACCACCGCCGGCGGCAGCGGCGTCATCAGCACGCCGCGCGTCGCCAGCACGGCGACGATCGTCAGATCGGCGAGCGAGGAGAGGAAGAACCAGCCGCTCGGGCGCGAGCTCCACAGCCGCCGCCGCTCGCGCACGACATAGAGCACCGCCTGCGTGCTCGACACCAGCGTGACGACCGCAAGCGTGCGCAACGCTCCGACGCCGTATCCGAGGCCGAACACGCCGAGCGCCGTCACGCCGCTGCAGAACGCCAGGTCGCAAAGGCCGAGCGTGACCGCCGCGATGGTCAGATTGTCGATCCGCCAGACGTTGGGCGTGGCCGACGGCCGCACGTTGTCGGTGGTCGATGACATCGCCAGAAAGTCGCCGGTGGTCATCACGATCACCATCAGCGTCGGCGTCAGGATCGCGTGGCCGGTCATCAGCAGGCCGACCGTCAGGAACAGCAGTTGGTTGATCTTGCCGGTCACCGAGCGCAGCGTATAGGTGAGGATGCGCTGGAAGGTCACGCGCCCTTCGCGGACGGCCGCGACGACGCCGCCGAGACCCGGGTCGGTGAGCACGATCCCCGCCGCCGATTTGGCCACGTCGGTCGCCGTCGAGACGGCGATGCCCATTTGCGCCTGACGCAGCGCGGGCGCGTCATTGGCGCCGTCGCCGCACATGCCGACGGTGTGGCCGGCGCGCTGGAACGCCTTGACGATGTTGAACTTGTCTTCGGGGAAGACGCCGGCGAACACCGCGAAGTCCTCGGCGCGCAGAGCCTCGGGAAGCGGTCCCGGCGGACAGATGGGGCCGGCGAGCCCGACGGCGCGCGCCACGACTCCGGCGGTCGCCGGCGCGTCGCCGGTGACCATGACGGTATGCACGCCCATCGCCAGCAGTTCGGCGACGAGCGCCGCCGCTTCCGGGCGCGGCGGGTCGCTGAGCGCGATCAGTCCGGCGAGGCGCATCGACGCCGGCGCGCCGACGGCGACGGCGAGCACGCGAAATCCCTGCGCCTGCAGCGCGTCGACCGCCGGCGAGGCGAGCGGCGACGACTGCGCGAGGGCGCTGATCGTCGCGAAAGCGCCCTTGACGACGCGGATGGCGCCGCCGTGCGCATCGGCGGCGCGCGCCTCGGACATCTTGTTGGCCGGATCGAACGGAATGAAGCGGACCAGCTTCGGCGGATCGGCGGCAGGCGCGCGCCGCGACGCGGCGCGGATCGCCGCGTCGACCGGGTCCTGGCCGCCGTCGGAGCTCGCCAGCGCCGCCAGCGCGAGAACGCGCGCCTCGTCGAATCCCTCCATCGCGCGCACCGCGACGACCGCCAGCTCGTTGCGCGTCAGCGTGCCCGTCTTGTCGGCGCACAGCACGTCCATCGTCGCGGCTTCGTCGACCGCCGACAGCCGGGTCGGCAGGACGCCCCTGGCGGCGAGCGCGCGCGCGCCGAGCGCCGTCGCCAGCGTGAAGGTGGCGGGCAGCGCGACGGGGATCGCGGCGAGGATCGCGGTGAGGACGAGCGGCGCGATTTCCCTGACGCCGAGGCCGATCGCCAGCGCATATGCGGTCTGCACGAGGACCACGCCGCCGTTGAAGACCGCGAGATTGCGCACCACGCGCAGCACCGCTTTCTGCTGCGAGCTGACGGTGGAGGCGGCGCCGACCAGCTCGGCGGCGCGGCCGAATCGCGTGCGCCGCCCCGTCGCCGTGACCTCGGCGATCGCCTCGCCTCGCCGCACCAGCGCCCCGGCATAGGTCGCAAAGCCGGGGCCGGCCTCGACCGGCAGCGATTCGCCGGTCAGCGTCGACTGATCGATCAACGCCTCGCCCTCGATGAGGCGCACATCCGCGCCGACGACGCCGCCGAGCGACAGCTTGACGATGTCGCCGGGCGCCAGTTCGGCGACCGGCAGCGTCCGCCACTGGCCGTCGCGCCGCGCCACGGCGAACAGCGCAAGGCGGGCCTTCAGCGCTTTCAGCGTCGCCTGGGCGTGGCTCTCCTGCGAGAACCCGAGCGCCGCGTTGAACGCCAGCAGGACGGCGATGACCGCCGCTTCGGCGTATTCGCCGAGCGCCAGCTGCAGCACGATCGTCGCCTCCAGCATCCAGGGCACCGGCGCCCAGAACTTGCCGAGCGCGGCGCGCCACGCGGACGGCGTCGTCTCCGGCGAGGCGTTGGGGCCGAATTCCTGCAGCCGCCGCCGCGCTTCCTCGCTCGTGAGGCCGGCGGACGATCGGCCAGCGGCGGCGTCCTGCGCCTTCTCGTGCGTCGGTTCGCGCGGCATCGGAGAACCCGGTCCTGTTCGGCGGAGGCGGCGACAGCCACTTGCGGCCAGCGGAGTCGACGCAGCGCGCCGGGCCGAAGCAAAGCCGCGGCTGACGAGGCGACGCCGACAGGCACGCGGCCGACCAGTCCGCTGCGACCATCATGCCGGCCCCGCCGCGAGCCGGCAAGCGGCCGCCGGCGGCGCTTCGCGCTACGCCGCGGCGCCCTCGGCGCCGACGCCGCCGCCGAGGAAAAGTTGCGCCACCCGCGGATCGGCGAGGATCGCTTGCGCCTTGTCGTGCATCCGCGTCTGACCGAGTTCGAGCACCAGGCCATAGTCGGAAATCTGCAACGCCGAGCGCGCGTTCTGTTCGATCATCAGGATCGACACGCCCTTGTCGCGCAGCCGGCCGAGCAGCGCGAACGTCTCCTGAACCATCAAAGGCGAGAGGCCGATCGAGGGCTCGTCGATCAGCACCAACCGCGGATGGAGCAGCAGGCCGCGGGCGATCTCGAGTTGCTTCTGTTCGCCTCCCGACAGCGTCGAGGCCTGTCGGTCGGCCTTGCGGCGGAGCGCGGGGAAACGATCGAGCGCCGCGTCCAGGCGCGCCGGCATGTCCTTCACATCGCGGCCGGCGGCGACCCCGCCCAGCTCGATGTTGTGGCGCACGGAGAGTTCGGGGAAGATGTTGCGCCCCTGTGGAATATAGCAGACGCCCGCCGCCAGAAGCTCGCGCTGCGACCATCTCGTCGCGTCGCGCCCGGCGACAAGCACCCTGCCCGAGCGCGGCCGCAGCAGGCCGAAAACCGTTTTGAACACCGTCGATTTTCCGGCGCCGTTGGGGCCGATCACCGTCGTGATCGCACCGCGCGCGATCTTGAAGCTCACCCCGTTGAGAATGGTCATCGCGCCGTAGCCGGCGACGACGTTGTCCATCTCGACGATCGGATCAGTGTCCAAGATAGGCCTCGATGACCGCAGCATTGGCGCGCACCTCGACGGGCGATCCCTCGGCCAGCACCCGGCCTTCGGCGAGCACCAGCACGCGGGTGCAAAGCGACATGACGAAATCCATATTGTGCTCGATCACCACGAACGTCGCGCCGCGCTCCCGATTGAACGTCCTCAGCCGATCCCTGAGGGCGCCCAGCATGGTGAGGTTGACCCCGCCCGCCGGCTCATCGAGCAGGACGAGGCGCGGCCCGGCCATGAACGCCATCGCGGCGTCGAGCAGTTTCTGCTGGCCGTAGGACATCGCGCCGGCAAGCTCGTCGGCGAGGTGTCCGAGTTTGAAAAAGGCGATCATCCGATCGGCGTCGTCGCTGAGGCCGGCGTCGCGCGGACCGAACAGCCGCGAGATCATCGAGCCCTTGTGCTCTTGCGCCGCGAGAATGAGATTCTCGCGGACCGAGAGCCTGGGAAAGATTTGCAGCAGTTGGAAGGTGCGGCTGACGCCGAGCCGGTTGAGGTCGCACGGGCGCATGCCGGTGGTGACCCGCCCGTCGAGCCTGACCTCGCCCGCGCTCGGCGCCAATTGCCCGAGGATGCAGTTGAACAAGGTCGACTTGCCGGAGCCGTTGGGGCCGATGATGCCGAGAATTTCGCCCTCGCGCACCTCGAAGGACACGCCGTCGACCGCCGTGAGTCCGCCGAAACGCTTGCTGATGCGGGAGACTTCGAGCACCACCGGCATGTCAGGGCCCCTCGATCGAGGCGCTGAGCGCGGCTCTGGCGGCGGAGGCGGCGCGGGTCCGGCGCCTGACGAGGTGGCGATCGACGACGCCGATCAGGCCGGTCGGCGAATAGATGAGCAGCCCGATCACCAGAAGCGAGTAGAGGATCAGATAGTAGCTTTCGAGAAATCGCAGCCATTCCGGCGCCAGCACCGCGACCAGCGCGCCGAGGAACGGCCCGAGAAAATATCCGGAGCCGCCGACGATGACCATCATCAGCAGATTCAGCGACAGCGACAGCGTGAAGGCGGGCGGCTCGACGAGGCCGACCAACGGCCCGTAGAGGACGCCGGCGAGCCCGCCGAACGCCGAGCCGATCGCGAAAGCCATCAGAATGTAGCGCCGCGTGTCGACCCCGACCGACAGGGCGCGCAGCGGATTTTCGCGCAGCGCGATGAAGGCGCGACCCCACGGCGAACGGACGAGCCCGAGAGTCGCCAGCGTCACCACCGCCAGCACGAACAGGCAGAAATAGTAATAGCGCAGCGGCGGCGTCGTCGACAGGCCGAGGAGGCTCGGCCGCGGCACGCCGTCGATGCCCTCGGTTCCGTTGGTCAGCCAGGACTCGTTGCGGAAGACGAGAAACGCCAGCGTCGAAAAGGCGAGAGTGACGAAGGCGAGGTAGTGGTGCTGGACGCGCAGCGCGGGGTAGCCGAGCAGCCAGCCGATGACGAAGCAAAGCGCCAGGGCGAGCACGACGGCGGCCAAGAACGGCCAGCCTTGCGTCGTCAGGATCGCCCCGCAATAGGCGCCGATGCCGACGAACGCGCCCTGCGCGAGGGAGACCTGGCCAGCGTAGCCAAGAGTGAGATTGAGCCCGATCGCGGCGATCGTCATCACCGCCCATTGGGTGAGGATGTAGAGTCCGTAGCGATGAAACCCGAGCGGCGCCAGGATGAGCAAAGCCAGCGCGATCGCCACGCCGGCATAGGCCAGGCGCGCGCGCGCGGCCTGGCTCATACCGTGCGCTCCTCTCCCCGGCCGAGCAATCCGTTGGGCCGGAACAGGATGATGACGATCAGCAGGAACAGCGGGATCGCGCCGCGGTATTGCGTCGATAGATAAGCGGCGGAGAGATTGTCGACGACGCCGAGCAGAAAACCGCCGGCGATCGCGCCGCGGATTTGATTGAAGCCGCCGACGATGGCGGCGATGAAGGCGGCGAGGCCGAGCGCCTCGCCGTTCGAGAATTTCGCAAGATAGATCGGCGAGATCAGCAGCGAGGCGAGCGCGACCAGCGCGCCGTTGATCAAAAACGTGTAGAGAATCATGCGCTCGACCGGCACGCCGAGAATGCGGGCGACGGTCGGATTTTGCGCGGCCGCCTGCATCTGGCGGCCGGTCCGGGTTCTCTGCAGCAGGAACTGCAAGGCGGCGACCGCGGCGATCGCGACGCCGAGCACCGCGACGTTCTGCCAGGGAACGGAGACCCCGAGAAAGTGAAGATCGACGTCGGGCGCGATCGAAGGAAAGGGCGAGGCCTCGGCCGAATAGAAGGTCTTGACCGATTCCTTCAGGAACGTCGACAGCGCCATCGTCGCGATGGCGAGCGGCAGGACGCCGTGCTGCAGCATCGGATCAACGAGCAGGCGCTTGAACGCGAAGCCGAGGATCGCGATCGACAACGCAAAGCCGACGAGAATGGCGGCCCAGAAGGGCAGACCGACGCGCATCGCCGCCAACATGAAGAAGGCCGGCAGCATCACGAATTCGCCCTGCGCGAAATTGATCGTCTGCGAGGTCTGCCAGAGCAGCGTGAAGCCGATCGCCACCAGCGCATAGAGCGCGCCGGTGGCGAGGCCGGCGATCAGCAACGCGACCAGATTGCCCATTGCGTCCCCATGTCCGGCGATTGTCCCCGGCCGCGGCGCCAAGCCGATCGGCGCCGCGCGCCTTCGCGGTCAGTTTGTCAGCTTGGGAAGGACTTCCTTGATGACCTGCTTGCCGTCGACGACTTCGCCGAGGAAGCTCTGGCGATCGAGATCGCCATTTCCGTCGATCGTCACTTCCATCAGGATACCCGGCTCCTTGTCCGGCGAAATGGTCATGCCATGCAGCGTCGCGGCGAGGTTCTTGGAATCGAGCTTGCCCATCTTCTCGGTCGCCGCCTTGATCATGTAGACGGCGAGATAGCCCTTGATGCCGTTGTGATCGGGCACGTAATGATATTTGGCGACGAACCGGTCGCGGAAAGCCTTGACGGCGGGGACCGGCGCGTCCGTGGTCAGCCCGACGTGGCCGAGCGCGCCATTGGCCGCGTCCCCGGCGAGCTCGATCACCTTCTGGCCGATCAACGTCGTCTCGCCGACGAGCGGCGCCTTGACATCCGCCTTGCGCAATTCCTTGAGGATGCGCGCGCTCTCTTCTTCGTTGAGGTAGACGAACACGACGTCGGGGTTGGCGCTTTTCACTTTCAGCGCGTCGGCGGCGAAGTCGGCCTGGCCGGCCTCGGTGGAATCGTCGGCGACGACCTTGACTCCGCGCGCGGCGAATTCCTTCAAAATCGTGTCGTGGCCGCCCTTGCCGAAATCGTTGTTGACCCAGACGACCGCGGCGGTCTTGGCCTTCAGGACCTCGGCGATGTATTTGGCGATCTTGGGCATGCTGGTCTGCTGCCCGAAGGAGGTGCGGAAGAGAAACTTGTTGCCGGCCCTGGTGAGCTCGGCCGCCTCGCCGCCCATGATCTCAGCGACGCCGGCTTCGGCCGCGAGCGGCGCGCAGACCTTCACCGAACCCGAATAGCCCGGCCCGAGCAGCGCGTAGGGCTCGCTGTCCAGCGCCTTTTGCACCTGCGCCTTGGCGATGCCGGCGTTGGATTGGGAATCGGCGTGGGTGACGACGATTTTCGCGCCGAGAATGCCGCCCTTGGCGTTGATTTCCCCGACCGCCAGGTCGATGCCGTTCTTCCAATTCGTGCCGACCGTCGCGCCGGAGCCCGACAATTCCGCCACATCGGCGAGATTGATCGTCGCGGCCGTTTGCGCCGGGCAAACCGCCGGAAACGCGCTCGCCAATATCGCTGCGCCGAGCGCCGCCAGCCTGCTGTTCATTCGATCCTCCCTGGCTTTATCGTCGTTGTCCCGTCTTAGGGTGCGCGATGCGATGTGTCCACGGCGCTCGCCCTAGGCGGCCTGCCGCATCGCGATCACCCGATCGAAGGCCGCCGACATCACCGCCATCGACGCCGCGCGGCCGGCGAATATTTCGAACGCGTCCATCGCCTGGTCGATGGCGAGCTCGCGCCCCGACATCACCTTGGCGCCCTTGTCGCGCGCCGCGCTGAGCAGGGGCGTCCACAAGGGCTGATAGACGGCGTCGGCGACCCAAAGATCCGGGCGCAGACGCTCCAGGGGCGCCGGGCTGTCGCGGTTGGGCGACATGCCGACGGCGGTGGCGTTGACGAGGCCCTCGGCGCCCTCCAGCGCTTCCTCGGCGCTGGCGCAGGGGATCGCCATGACGCGCCGCGCCAGGACCTGGGCAAGCGCGAGCGCCTTGGCGGGCGCGCGATCGACAATGCGAATCTCGCCGACGCCGCATTGGCAAAGAGCGACGCCGATCGCCTTGCCGACGCCGCCCGCCCCGATCAGGGCGACCCGATGCCCCGCCATGTCGCCGATCGAGCGGGTCGCGCTTTTGGCGAAGCCGCTGGAATCAGTGTTGAAGCCGATCAGCCGCCCGTCGCGGACCGCGACCGTGTTGACCGCCCCGACATCGGCCGCCGAAGGCGCCAAAGCGTCGAGCAGGGGAACGACCGCTTCCTTGTAGGGATAGGTGACGTTGACGCCGGTGAACTGCAACGCGCGCACGCCCTCCAGCATCGCGCGCAGCCTGGCTTCGTCCGCGCCGGCGACTTCGATCAGGTGATAATAGCAGCGCATGCCGAGCGCTTGCGCCGCCGCCTCGTGCATCGCCGGCGAGGCCGAATGGGCGATCGGGGCGCCGATCAGGCCGAGCAGCATGTTCTTCGGACCGGCGCTAGCCATGCGGGGCGCTGTTCTTTCGGTGGAGGCGAGGATCGGATCGCCAATTCAAAGCGCCATAGGACGGTGACGACAATCTGTCAATATCATATATATTCCAAAATCTCCATTATTTATGGACCTTTTTGGAGCGCCGTCCTCGATCGAGCGCCTCGCCTGGCTCCAGCCCGGTCATTTCCGCGCCCTTGAGAATATGGCTGGCGAGAATCCGCTCGGCCGTCGGAATGTCGCGGCGGATCGCCGCGTCGAGAATTTGCCGATGCTCCTCGGCCGATTGCGATCTCGGGAAAGGCTTGGTCTTCAGCGACAGCATGCGATAGCGCTGGCTGTGATCGTACATCGCCCGGTGGAAGAGCTTCAGCCACCGCGATTGGCAATTGGCGATCAACGCTTCGTGGAATTCCAGATTATAGCGCTCCCAGGCGTCGCCATAGAGCTCGGGCTCCGCCTCGACCAGCGCCTCGACCTTGGACAGCTTGTGATAGGCGCCGACGAGCCTCGCCTCCCAGTCGAGATCGGCGTTGGCGATCGACTGGCGCAGCGCGTGGCACTCCAGCATCTGGCGCATTTCGGTGATCTCGCGCAGATCCTGCATCGAGACCGGCAGAACGGCGAAGCCTTTCTGCCCCTCGACGACCACCAGGCCGTCCGCCGCCAGGCGCGAAAGGGACTCGCGCAGTGTGTTCACGCTCGCGCCATAGGTCTTGCTCAGCTTTTCGAGCTTGAGTCTGGAGGAAGGCTGGAGCGCGCCGAGGATGATGTCCTGGCGTATGCGGTCGTGCAAGGCCTCGGTGAGAGTCGCCGCGCCGCCCGTTTTGCCGTTCAGCTCCATCGCCTTCGTCTCCACCCCTTAAGGACCGCGCGCAATATTCCTGGTTGCGCCGATTCCTTCTACATACTAGTTTTGAAAAAATATAGGAGATTTGTGAAAATGTTGAGATGGTCGATCGCCACCGTCTGCATGGGGGGCGCGCTCGAGGCCAAGCTCGCGGCGGCGGCCAAGGCGGGATTCCGCGCCGTGGAAATCTTCGAGAACGACCTGACCTTCTTCAGCGGCAAGCCGCGCGAGGCGCGCGCCATGGCGGCCGATCTCGGCCTGGAAATCGTCGCCCTGCAGCCGATGCGCGATTTTGAAGCGATGCCGGCGGCGATCCGCGCGCGCAATTTCGAGCGCGCCGCGCGCAAGTTCGACCTCATGCACGAATTGGGGACGCGGCTCCTCTGCCTGTGCTCGAACGTCTCGGAGGAAGCGATCGACGACGGCGCGCGCGCCGCCGAGGATTTGGCCGAGCTCGCCGATCTCGCCCGCCAACACGGCTTCAGCATCGGCTATGAAGCGCTCGCCTGGGGACGCCATGTCAAGGACTGGACCGTCGCCTGGGACATTGTGCGCGCCGCCGACCGCGCCAATCTCGGCGTGGTGCTCGACAGTTTCCATGCGCTGGCGCGTCGCAATCCGATCGAACCGATCAGCGCCCTGCCGCCCGATCGCATCGCGCTGGTCCAGGTCGCCGACGCGCCGGCGATTCAGATGGATCCGCTGTCGCTCAGCCGCCACTACCGCTGCTATCCGGGCCAAGGAGACCTTCCTATCGTCGACTTCCTCGATGCGGTCACCTGCGCCGGCTATCGCGGCCCGATTTCGCTGGAGATATTCAACGATCAGTTTCGCGGCGCCTCGCCTGGCGCCATCGCCCTCGACGGGTTGCGTTCGCTGCGCGCGAGCGGCGAACAGCTCGCGGCCAGGCGGCGGGAGCGCGGCGATGCGCCCTTGACCGATCTAGCGCCGTTGCCGCCGGCGCCGCGCGTCGACCGCGTCGAGTTCATCGAGTTCGCGGTCAGCGACGCGGACGAGAAAGCGCTCGCCGGCCTGATCGAGAGCCTGGGATTCGCCCTTGTCGCGCGTCATCGGTCCAAGGACGTCGATCTCTATCGCCAGGGCGCCGTCAATCTCGTGGTCAATCGCGAGCGAGAGGGCTTCGCACATTCCTTCAACCTGCTGCATGGCCCATCCGTCTGCGCGATCGCCTTGCGCGTCGACAGCGTCGAGCGCGCGCTCGAGCGCGCCGGCGCGATGAACTGTCCGATCTATTTCGGCCGGATCGGTCCGGGCGAGGCGCTGATCCCGGCGGTCGGCGGCGTCGAGAGCAGCCTGATCTATTTGATCGACGACGGCGCGGCCTCGCACTGGGAGCGCGATTTTCTCGGGGAGCCGCTTTCGGCTGGCTCCGGAGCGCTGCAAAGGATCGATCATCTCTCCAACGTGGTGCGCCGCAGCGAATTTCTGAGCTGGTCGCTGTTCTACAAATCGGTGCTTGGATTCCGCCAGGAGCCGCAAGTGGAAATCGCCGATCCCCACGGCGCCTTTTTCAGCCGCTCGCTGCGCAGTCCAAGCGACGACGTGCGCATCGCGCTCAACGTTTCGGAAGGCGGCGCGACGGGAGTGACGCGTTTCCTCGACGCGTTTGGCGGCGCCGGCTTTCAGCAGATCGCCCTGTCGACGCCGGACATCTTCGCCGCGGCGGAGGCGGCGCGGGCGAGGGGCGCGGCGTTCCTCTCCATCGCCGACAATTACTACGACGATCTGGCCGCCCGTTTCGACATCGCGCCGGACCTGCTGGCGCGCATGCGATCGCTCGGCGTGCTCTATGATCGCATCAAGGACGGCGAATTCTTCCACATCTATTCGCAGACGTTCAAGAACCGCTTTTTCTTCGAGATCGTCCAGCGAAACAACTACGACCTGTTCGGCGCCGCCAACACGCCCGCGCGGCTCGCCGCGCAGGCGCTCGCGCAGGACGCGGAGTCAGGCCTGCGACTCGATCTGGGGCTCTGATCGCGACTTCGCGCTGCGCGACGATCGACCGGTCGTCGAAGCGCGCGCGCCGGATGCGCAAGCCGCGGCTCAGCCTTCGAACTGGGTGACGAGCTTGGTGTTGAAGAAGGCTTCGAGCGCCTCGGCGCCGCCTTCGCTGCCAAAGCCGGAATCCTTGATGCCGCCGAACGGGATTTCCGGCAGAGCGAGGCCGAGATGGTTGATCGACATCATGCCGCTCTCCACGGCGTCGCCGAGTCTGGCCATCGTCCTGGCCGATTTCGTATAGGCGTAGGCCGCAAGGCCATAATCGAGCCGATTGGCCTCCGCCACCGCTTCCTCGTAATCCTCGAAGCGATTGATGATGGCGAGCGGTCCGAACGGCTCCTCGTTCATGATGCGCGCCCGCGTCGGAACATCGGCGACCACCGTCGGCTCGAAGAAAAAGCCCTTGTTGCCGATACGCTTGCCGCCGGTGCGCAGATCGGCGCCCTGGGCGAGCGCATCGGCGACGAAAGCCTCCATCGCCTCGACGCGGCGCAGATGCGCGAGCGGACCCATCGTCGTCGACGGATCGCGGCCGTCGCCGACCCTGACCGCCTTGGCCGCGGCGACGAATTTCCTGACGAAGGGCTCGTAGACGTCGCCTTGCACAAGGACGCGCGTCGGGGCGACGCAAATCTGGCCGGCGTTGCGGAATTTCGCGCCGGCGAGCTGCTTGACCGCCACATCGACGTCCGCGTCCTCGAAGACCAGCGCCGGCGCGTGGCCGCCAAGCTCCATCGTGATGCGCTTCATATGTCGGCCGGCAAGCATGGCGAGTTGTTTGCCGACCGCCGTCGAACCGGTGAAGCTCACTTTGCGGATGATCGGATGGGGAATCAGATACTCGGAAATCTCCGAAGGGACGCCGAAGACGAGATTGACGACGCCGGCCGGAACGCCGCCGTCGGAAAAGGCGCGCACCAGTTCCGCGCAGGACGCCGGCGTCTCCTCGGGACCCTTGATGATGATGCTGCAGCCCGCGGCGAGGGCGCCGGAGATCTTGCGCACCGCCTGATTGATCGGAAAGTTCCACGGCGTGAAGGCGGCGACGGGGCCGACCGGCGTCTTGAGCACCATCTGCCGGACGCCGGCGGCGCGCTCGGGCACCAGCCGGCCGTAGGCGCGCCGTCCCTCCTCGGCGAACCAGTCGATGAGGTCGGCGCCGCTGAGCGTTTCCTGCTTGGCCTGTGCGCGCGGCTTGCCCAGTTCGAGCGTCATCAGCTCGGCGATCGAATCGGCGCGCGCGCGCAATATCTCGGCTGATTTGCGCATGATTTTGTAGCGCTCGAAGGCCGGGACCTGACGCCATGTCTTGAACGCGCGGGCCGCCGCGTCGAGCGCGCGATCCAGGTCGGCGCGCGCCGCGCTGGCGACCCTGCCGATGCGCTCGCCGGTCGCCGGGTTGAGGATGTCGATCGCCGGCGCTCCCGCCGGCTTGGACCACGATCCGTCAATGTACAGGGAAACGTCGGCATAGGTCATGGGTCACGCTCATTGATGGCGAAGAAAGGGGCGTCGCCCCTCGTCTACACAGCTTTTCCGGGATAGGCCACGGGCATTGTTCGGTCCTGTCGCGCGGCCCGTCTACTTCAAGCGATCCTGGATTTTCTCAAGTCCGGCGCGGGCGCAGCCGTCGTCCAGTTTGGCCCCCGGGGCGCCGGCGGCGCCGATCGCGCCGATGACCTCGTCGCCGAGACGGATGGCGACGCCGCCGCCGAAGAACATGACGTGCGGCAGTTTGGCGAGCGGGGCGATCGAATCCTCGCCCTTGGCGCGTTCCGCCAGCGCCAGCGTGTCGTTCCTGAACGAAACGGCGGTGTACGCCTTGTCGTAGGCGCTGTGCAGCGTGTGCGCGCCGGCCCCGTCGCCGCGCAAGGCGACGATCGTCACGCCGTCCGCGTCGACCACCGCCGCGGTCTCGCGGTAGCCTTGCCTGGCGCAAAATGAAACCGTCTCGCTGGCGGCTTCGACCGCCAGGGCCGCCGGCAATCGATGCGCCGTCACTGTATCGGCGGCGGCGATGGAGCCGCCGAACGCGGCGCCGGCGAGCGCCAGCGCGATGCGGGATGCGAAGGTCACGAAGCTCCTCCTGCCGGCTATATGGCCGGGCCGTTTCCCGGCCGTCGTCACGCGGGGTAGCGGCGCTCAGCCGCCCTTATTTTCCCGGCGTTTCCCAGTTCGATGATGTAACCGTAATCCTTCTCGGTATCGAGATAATAGTGTTCGTCCTCGTCAAAACGGCCGCTCTGGATCACCGGATAGCCACGACGGGTGAAATTGGCGACCGCCTCATGACAGTCCGCGTAATAGAGCTTGATGTGATGCAGCCCTTCGCCGCGCCGCTCCAGATGTTCGTCGTAGATGCTGTATCCGGTCAGCGGCTGCACGAGTTCGAGCTGGGTGTCGCCGCTCCAGGTCACCGCGATCAGACATGAGTGCGTTGCGGGGCGGCCGCGATAAACGTAGCTGTGCACCTTCGCCGCGTTGAAAGTGTAGATGTCCCAGGGGCCGATCTTGAACGCGTCCCAATGGCGCTGCATGGCGGCGTCGATGTCGCGGACCACCATCGCGACCTGCATGGTGGCGCCTTCCTGGAATTGCCTCATCGCGCTCCTCCCTTCCGCCCGACCCTTGCTTCAGGATTCCGGCGGGTCGTCGACCCGGCTGCGTCCCGCCCCCCGCGCGACGTCTCGTTCTCGTCGCCCGTCGGCGGCGTCGCACATTAGAGTTCGGCCGCGGCGACGGCAAATGCAAGGCCCACCGCCGCGTCCTCGGCGCTCGCGCCGCCAACCCCGCGGCGGCGCGGGCCGCGCCGTCGGTCATCGCCGCCGCCAGCTTTCAGGGGTGACCCGTCGGCGATCCTGTGGCACAGTGTGCGCAAGGCCGCCTGACGATGAATGCGGGGCGGGAGCGTTCGACGCGTTCCTGTTCGGGCCGCATCGGTGTTTCCTTCTCTTGGAATGACGGCCGACAGGGAGGACGAGAGATGGCGAGTGCGATGCAGTTGCCGCGCGAGGAGCTTGCGAGGGCGTATCGTCAAATGCGGACGATACGGGACTTCGAGGACGCGGTGCACGACGAGTTTTCGGCGGGAGGCATTCCGGGCTTCGTGCATCTTTATGCCGGCGAGGAGGCTTCCGGCGTCGGCGTATGCCTGCATCTCGACGACCGCGACGTCATCGCCTCGACCCATCGCGGACACGGCCATTGCATCGCCAAGGGATGCGACACCCAGGCCATGATGCTCGAGATTTTCGGGCGCAAGGAAGGTCTGTGCGGGGGCAAGGGCGGCTCCATGCACATCGCCGATCTCTCGAAGGGGATGCTGGGCGCCAACGGCATCGTCGGCGCCGGCGGTCCGCTGGTGTGCGGCGCGGCGTTGTCGGCGAAGCTCCTGAAGACCGGCGGCGTGGCGATCTGCTTCGTCGGCGACGGCGGCTCCAACCAGGGCACGATCTTCGAAAGCTACAACCTGGCGAAGGTGTGGAATCTGCCCGCGGTCTTCGTGGTCGAAGACAACGGCTACGCGGAGTCGACCGCAAGCGCCTATTCGGTCGGCGGCTCGCAGGTGGGTCGCGGCCAGGGGTTCGGCCTGCCGGCCGTGGAGGTCGACGGGTCCGATTTCTTCGCCGTTTACGAGACGGCGGCGGAGGCGATCGCCCGCGCCCGGGCCGGAGACGGCCCGAGCCTCATCCATTCGCGCGTGCTGCGTTACTACGGCCATTTCGAGGGCGACGCCACGACCTATCGGGGCGCCGGCGAAGTGGCCGCCTACAAGGCGGCGAGGGACCCGTTGATGCAATTTCGCAACCGCGTCGTCGAAGCCTCGTTGCTCAGCCCCGAGGAGTTGGACGCCATCGACGGGCAAGTCAAAGCGTCGATCACCCAGGCCGCGGCGTTCGCCAAAGCGGCGGGGATGCCCTCCGGGGCCGATCTCATGACCGACGTCTACAACAAATACTGAGGAAACGTCCGATGCCCAAGAAAAGCTACCGCCAAGCGATCAACGAGGCGATCCGTCAGGAGATGGAGCGCGACCATCGCGTCATCGTCATGGGCGAGGATGTCGCCGGCGGCGCCGGCGCGCCCGGAGAGCAGGACGCCTGGGGCGGTCCGCTCGGCGTCACCAAGGGCCTGATGCCCAAGTTCGGACGCGACCGGGTGCTCGACACGCCGATCTCCGAATCGGCCTTCATCGGCGCGGCGATCGGCGCCGCCGCGACCGGGCTGCGGCCGATCGCCGATCTGATGTTCGTCGATTTCATGGGCGTCTGCTTCGATCAGATTTTCAATCAGGCCGCCAAGTTCCGCTACATGTTCGGCGGCAAGGCGGTGACTCCCGTCGTCATCCGGACCATGTACGGCGCCGGTTTCCGCGCGGCCTCCCAGCATTCGCAGTGCCTCTATCCGCTGTTCACCCACATCCCCGGCCTCAAGGTCGTGCTGCCGTCCAATCCCTACGAGGCCAAGGGATTGATGATCCAGGCGATCCGCGACGACGATCCGGTCATTTTTTTCGAGCACAAGGCGATGTACGACACCGAGGCCGAGGTGCCGGACGAGGCCTACGCGATCCCGTTCGGCGAGGCCAATGTGACGCGCGAAGGCGGCGACGCGACGATCATCACCCTGGGCAGAATGGTGAACTTCGCCAACGAAGCGGCCGACAATCTCGCCAGGAAGGGCGTCGCGACGACGGTCGTCGACCTGCGCACGACTTCGCCGCTGGACGCCGAGACGGTTCTGGAGACCGCCCGGGAGACCGGCCGCGTCGTGGTGGTCGACGAGGCGCATCCGCGCTGCTCGATCGCCACCGACATCGCCGCCCTGATCGCCGAGAAGGCGTTCGCCTCGCTCAAGGCGCCGATCCGGATGGTGACGGCGCCGCATACGCCGGTGCCATTCTCGCCGGCGCTGGAAGACCTCTACGTCCCCTCGGTTGCGAAAATCGAGGCGGCGGTGCGGGAAGTCATGGGCTATTCGCGCGCCGAGGCGGCGGAATGACGCCGGCCGAGCGGGCGCGGCGCGGCGGTCCGCGCGGCGACCGACAAAGCCGAGCGCGGGGATTGGCCGCCGCCGGCAAAAGCGGCTGAACGTACGGGATTTGGAGAAAGATCATGTCCATCGAACCCATCGTCATGCCCAAATGGGGCCTCGCCATGGAGGAGGGCGCGCTGACGAAATGGGCGGTCGCTCCGGGCCAAAAGGTCGACAAGGGCGAGGAAATCGCCGACATCGAGACGACCAAGATCGCCAACGCTTTCGAGAGCCCGGCGAGCGGCGTCATACGCCGGCTGGTGGCGCCTGAGGGCGAAACGTTGCCGGTCGGCGCGCTGCTCGCGGTGCTCGCCGACGCGTCGGTGCCGGAATCGGAGGTGGACGCCTTCATCGCGAGATTTCAGGCGGAATTCAAGCCGGTCGAGAAGTCAGGCGACGTCGGGCCCGCCACCAGGACCGTGCAGGCGGGCGAACTTTCCGTGCGCGCGCTGAGCGTCGGCGAGGGCGCCGGAACGCCGGTGCTGCTCCTGCATGGGTTCGGCTCGGACCTGATGTCCTGGCTGTTCACGCAGGAGGCGCTCGCCGAGGGGCGCGCCGTGCACGCCTTCGACCTGCCGGGCCACGGCGGCGCGACCAAATCGATCGCCGCCGGCGGCGTGGCCGAACTCGCCGCCGCGACAATCGCCGTGATGGACGCGCTGGGCGTCGCGCAGGCGCATCTCGTCGGTCATTCGCTGGGCGGCGCGATCTCCGCCTATCTGGCGATCAACCATCCCCAACGCGTGGCGAGCGCCAGTTTGATTGCGCCGGCCGGATTGGGTCCCGAGATCAACATGGGCTTCATCGAAGGCTTCATCAGCGAGAGCCGCGCCCGCAAGCTCAAGGCGGTGCTGCAGGCCCTCGTCGCCGATCCGAACCTGATCAGCGCCGACATGGTCGAGGACGTGCTTCGCTTCAAACGGCTCGACGGGGCCGAGGCGGCCTTGCGGCTGATCGCCGAGGCCAACTTCGGCGGCGGATCGCAGAAGACGATCCTGAGGTCCGAACTCGCGACCGCCCGGGCGCCGATCGCCGTGATCGTCGGCCAAGAGGATCGCGTCATTCCATCGCATCATGCCGAAGGCCTGCCGGCCTCCATCTTTGTCACGCGCCTCGCCGGCGCCGGTCACGTTCCGCATTTGGAAAAAAGCGCCGCGGTCAACGAAGCGATCAAGGCGAACATCGCCAGAGCGGGTTAGCGCCGCGCGCCGCCCGACTCGGGCGCCCTGCCCGCAGCATCGCCGAGCACGCGGTAAAGCGCGCGCGCTTCCGGCGCCGGCCCGCGCCGCGCGCCGAGCGCCTCGATCCGCACCTCTATCCGCTGGCCGCCAAGGGCGAGGACCAGGCCGTCGCCGCATCGCACCGTGCGGCCCGGCTTGTCCACACGGCTCTCGGCGCCGCCCCGCGAGAGGCGAACGCGGCCGTCGATCACCATGCGCGCGGCGAGGCTGCGGGTCTTGAAGAAGCGCGCCCGCCAAAGCCAGACATCGATCCGGCAGCCCTCGGCCGGCTCGCTCACGCTGCAAGCCTCACGGGGCGCCCGGCCGCCGGACGCGATTGCGCCGATGCTGTCGGCCGCGCGGCGCCCGCGGCGCGGCGATGGCCGCCAGAGGGGCGAACGGCGAGGCGACCGAGCCGCTCGGCGCCGTCGGCGCCGGGCGCCGGCGGCGCCATAGACTCGAATTCGTCGGCGCCCGCCTTGCGCGCCCGCGCAAAGCCGAGCGCGCGCAGGATTCGCTCGGCCTGACCCCGCTCCCACCCCAGATCGGTCAGAATCTCCGGCGTCAGGCGGACGCCGCCGGCCGCTTCGGATGCGGCGCGCGCCAACGCGTCCAGCCGCTCCAGCGCCTCGACCGACGCGATCAGCCCTGCGACGGGCCGCAGACCGCGCAGGGCGAGGGCTTCGGGCGGCGGCGCGGGCCTCGGCAAAGCGGCGAGAGAGTCGGCGGCAGGCCGCCAGCCGGGCTGCGCCAATTCGGCGAAGGCGGCGCAGACGATCCGCGCCTCGGGGGCCAACAGCGCGGGCAAATAGAGGCTGAAGGCGCCGAAGCGCACGCCCAGACCTTTCAGCGCGCGGCGCTCCTTCTGGCTGAGCGCGCGAATATGGGTCTGCGCCTTCTTGCGGTCCAGCACGCCGAACTGCTCTACGAGTTGATAGGCGAGGCCGCGCGCCAGGCCCTTGAGCCGGCCATCGGCGATCGCCGCCTCCAGCCGCTTGAGGACGAACAGGCGACGACTGGCCTCGGCCGCAACGAAGGCCTCCAGCCGGCGCGCGGCCCGCTCGCGCGTCGCCGCGGGGCCAAGCTCGCCGAGCAGCCGCACGCGCGGCGAAAACGGACCGCCGCCGACGAGCTGGCCCGCCGCCTGGCCGCGCCACAGCACCGCCCCGTCCGGCGTCAACGCGAAGGCCTCGTCGCCCTCGCCCGCCAGTTCGCCGAGGCGGCGAGCGATTTCCGGCGCCGCCAGCCGTTCGGCGGCGCCGCGAAGAGCGCGATTCTCCAAAGCCGAGGCGCCGCGCGCCGGCTCGAAATGCACGCCGTCGAGCTTGCCGACGAAATGACCCTCGACCGTGACCGCCCCATCGGCGCCGATCCCGCCGAGGATCGGGCCGGCGCCCTCGCTCAGGCTGCGCATCAGCGTGCTGGTGCGCCGGTCGATGAAGCGTTGCATCAGCCGCTGGTGGAGCGTATCGGACAGCCGGTCCTCCAAAGCGCGCGTGCGCCCCTGCCAGCCCTCCGAATCGGCGAGCCAATCGCCGCGGTTGGCGACATAGGCGAGGGTGCGCACCCGGGCGAGGCGCGCCGACAGGGCGTCGATATCGCCGTCGGTGCGGTCGAGCGCCGCGAACTGACCTTGCGCCCAGGGCTCCGGGAGGCGCCGATCTCTTTGGGTCAAGTGCTCGAACATCGTCCCGACCAGCCGGGTGTGGTCCTCCTGCGTGGTCTTGCGAAAGTCCGGAGTCTGGCAGACTTCCCACAGCCGCATCAGGTTGGCGCGGTCGCGGCAGCGACGGATCACGGTCTCGTCGAGCGCAAGTTGGCGCAAAGTGGTCTCGTCCTGGCTTTCCTCCGACAGCTTCAATCCGGCCGAAGGCGGCGGGGCGGTCAATGAGCCCATCAATCCCGGCAGCGACTGGAAGTCCAGCCGCGCGTTGCGCCACTCCGCCGCCGCCACCGGCTGAAATGTGTGACCCTCGACTGCGGCGACGAGGTCTGCTTCCATCTCCGGAGCCTCGCCGGTGACGCCGAAGGTCCCGTCCTTGCGATAGCGCCCGGCCCGGCCCGCGATCTGCCCGATCTCGGGGGCGTGCAGCCAGCGGCTGCGCCGTCCGTCGAACTTGCGCAGGCCGGCGAAGGCGACATGGTCGACGTCCATGTTCAGCCCCATGCCGATGGCGTCGGTGGCGACCAGAAAATCGACCTCGCCGGACTGGAACAGGGCGACCTGGGCGTTGCGGGTGCGCGGGCTGAGCGAGCCCATCACCACCGCCGCCCCGCCGCGCTGGCGGCGGATCAATTCGGCGATGGCGTAGACCGCTTCGGCGGAGAAGCCGACCACGGCGCTGCGCCGCGGCAGGCGGGTGAGCTTCCTGGGGCCGGCGTAGATCAGTCGGGAGAAGCGCTCGCGCGACTGGATCTCGGCCTCGGGGCACAGTCGGCGGATCAGCGGGGCGACGGTCGCCGCGCCGAGCAGCATGGTCTCGGCCTTGCCGCGGGCGTGCAGCAGGCGATGGGTGAAGACGTGGCCGCGTTCGGGGTCGGCGCAGAGCTGGATTTCATCGACAGCGAGAAATGCGACCTCGCGGTCCAGCGGCATCGCCTCGACGGTGCAGACGAAATACTGCGGCCGGAGCGGAACGATCTTCTCCTCGCCGGTAATCAGCGCCACGCAGCGCGCCCCGCGCGCCTTGACGACCCGGTCATAGATCTCCCGCGCCAGCAGCCTCAGCGGCAGTCCGATCATGCCCGAGGCGTGGGCGAGCATGCGCTCGACCGCCAGATGGGTCTTGCCGGTATTGGTCGGCCCCAGCACGGCGACGAGGCGCGAGGGCGAGGCTCCGGTTGGCCGGTCGGTCATGGCGCTGGAGGTGGGGGGTGTGATCGCCCTCCGCAAGCGCTGTTTGCGCCTGGCGAGGGATCGCCTCTGGTGAAAACCGGCTGCCGATGCATCGGGATTCCGAAATAGTCGGGATTGACCAGGGTGTCAAAACCGGCGCTCCGGCGCCAGACCGCAACAACTCGCGGCGACCGGCGGCGGATGAGCGTGGAGCAATCCAGACATTCCGACGACGGGCGCCTCGGCGAAGCCGTAGACACAATTAATCCCAATCGTCATGGTCATCATCGCGAGCGCGCGATATGAATCGGCGATCAAACCTTCTTCCGGTTGAATTCCATGACGACTCACCAGCGCAACCTCTCCGCATCGATCGACCCGGTGAAGCTCGACAGGCTCGCCGAGACGGCCGTCAAGGTCGGACTGCAACTGAAGGCGGGACAGGATTTGTTGCTCACCGCGCCGGTCACGGCGCTGCCGCTGGTCCGGCGGATCGTCGAACACGCCTATCGAGCCGGCGCGGGCCTTGTCACGCCCATCCTGTCCGACGAGCAGGTCACGCTGGCGCGCTACCGGTTCGGCCGCAATGAAAGCTTCGATCGCGCCGCGGGCTGGCTCTATGACGGCATCGCGAAGGCCTTCGCCGCCGGCACGGCGCGGCTGGCGGTCGTCGGCGACAATCCGATGCTGCTTTCGGCCGAGGATCCGGCCAAGGTCGCGCGCGCCAACAAGGCCAATTCCATCGCCTATCAGCCGGCGCTCGAGAAGATCGCCGGATTCGACATCAACTGGAACATCGTCGCCTATCCCGGCGCGTCCTGGGCCGCCCAGGTGTTTCCGGGCGAAGACGAGGACATTGCGGTGGCCAAGCTCGCCGAGGCGATTTTTTCCGCCTCGCGCGTCGACGTCGACGATCCGATCGCGGCATGGGCGGCCCATAACGCCGCGCTGCGCGGCCGCACCGAATGGCTGAACGGCCAGAGGTTCCGCGCGCTGCATTATTCCGGGCCAGGAACCGACCTGACGATCGGGCTCGCCGACGGCCACGAGTGGCAAGGCGGCGCGTCGACCGCCAAGAACGGCGTCACCTGCAATCCGAATATCCCGACCGAGGAGGTGTTCACCACGCCGCACGCCCGCAGGGTCGAAGGGCGCGTCGTCAGCACCAAGCCGCTTTCCTATCAGGGCACGCTGATCGACGCGATCGCCGTGCGATTCGAGGAGGGGCGCATCGTCGAGGCGAAGGCCGCGCGCGGCGAGGAGGTGCTCAATAAGGTGCTCGACACCGACGAGGGCTCGCGGCGTCTGGGCGAGGTGGCGCTGGTGCCGCATTCCTCGCCGATTTCGAAAAGCGGGCTGCTGTTCTTCAACACGCTGTTCGACGAGAACGCCGCCTGCCACATCGCGCTCGGACAGTGCTATTCGAAATGCTTCGTCGACGGCGCCAGCCTGACGCCCGCGCAGATCGCGGCGCAAGGCGGCAACAAGAGCCTCATCCACATCGACTGGATGATCGGCTCGGACAAGATCGACATCGACGGCGTCCGCCCGGACGGCAGCCGGACGCCGGTGTTCCGGCAAGGCGAGTGGGCGTGACGGGCAGCCTCGCCCCGCCGGGGTGAAGGCGTAACCGCGAGTTGGCGGCCGGATCGACCGATCGATGCCGATCAGGCGACGGCGAGCTGCCCGGGGTGGAGGATCTCCTCGAGCTCATGGGCCGCGAGTTCGAATCCCGCTTTCATGCACGTGACCGCTTGCGCGATCTGTTCGGCGGTATGGTTGGCCATCACCTGGAGGCGGAATCGCGCCGCGCCCTTGGGGACCGCAGGGTATTCCACCATGTTGGCGACGAGGCCCAGGCTCGACAGCTGTCGGGCGACGAGACGGGCGATCGCCTCGCTGCCCATCTTGACCGCGACAATGGCGGAGGGTTCGCCGTAGACCTCGAATCCCGCCCGTTCCAAAGCGCTGCGCAAGGCCAGGATATTCGCCATCAGCGACCGGCGCAGCCGGCGCCCTTCGGCCGAATCGACCAATTCGAACGCCTTCAGAACGATGGCGGCCTGGATCGGCGAGAGCGCATTGGAGAACGTTCCGGGCGTCGAGAAATAACGCAAATACTGCTGCACGCTGCGCGAGGGGCAGGCGACGAAGCCGCCGTTGGAGGCGAACGTCTTGGAAAAGCTCCCCATCACGATGTCGACCTTGCCGACCATGTTCTGCAAGCCGATCTGGCCGCGACCGTCCTCGCCGAGACAGCCCAGATCATGGGCGACGTCGACCAGCAGGGTGGCGTTGAACTCGCGGCAAAGGCCCTGCAGCGCCATGATGGCCGGCGAGTCCGAGTCCATCGAGAAAAGGCCTTCGGTCACCACGAGTATGCCGTTCGCCGTATCCTTGGCTCGAATCTGCGACAACCAGCGGCGCGCCGATTCCGTGTCGAGGTGGCGGAACAGATAGACGTTCTTGGTCGCCGAGGCGGCGCCGTCCTGCAGGCACGCATGGGCGAGCGCGTCCATCACCACGTGGTCGGTGGAGCGCACGAGCGCCTTGATGGCGCCGGCGCCGGCGGCATAGCCGGTCGGGTAGAGCACGACACGCTCCATGCCGAGAAATTCCGATATCTTCTTCTCGAGCGCGATCGAATGAGCGGTGTTGCCCATGAACGCGGCCGAACCGGCGCTGTGAACGCCGTAACGCTCGATCGCCACATGCGCCGCCTGGCGGATGGCCGGGTGGCTCGACAGGCTGAGATAGTCCTGCGAGCCGAAGTTCACGCCCTTGAATTTTCTGCCGGCGTCGTCGACGATCGCGCAGGCGGAACGGGGCCCGGCGTCGGTCGAGCGGCCGTACGGCCAGTATCCCTCCTGCCGGCGCATCTCCTGCCAGCGATAAAATCCGCCGATGCGCTCGAGCAGGTCGGCGCCCTCGACGACCCTGTATTCGCGCAGGCTGCCCTTCAGGGATTCGGGCAGGGCGGACAGCTCCGACTTCATCATTGTTCGATCCTCTATTTTGTTCTGCGCTCTTTTCGAGCTTGGCCTAGTGGACCGCCTCGCCCAGCAGCGACGCGATCTTTTCAAGCAGTCGTTTGTAATCCACGGGTTTGGTGTCGAAGCCGGCGCAACCGACTTCGGCGCTGCGCTTGCGATCGCTGTCGAGCGCGTGCGCCGTCAGCGCGACGACGGGCGTCGACGCCGATCTCGGGTCGCTCTTGATCGCGAGGGTGGCTTCCCATCCGTCCATAGCCCCGAGCGCAACATCCATCAAAATGAGATTCGGCCGCTCTTCGCGCGCCTTGAGAATCCCCTCCGGCCCGTCGACGGCGGTGATGACGCAGAAGCCGGAACGAGCGAGCCTTCGGCTCAACATCTCCCGATTCATTTCGTTGTCTTCGACGAGAAGAATCTTGTGCATCGTCCGAGTCCTCACGCGGCTTCGGCGAGACTGCCGGCGGCGGCCTCGATCGGCGTCGCGCGGTCTTGCGGCAGACGGACCGTGAAGGCGCTGCCTTTCCCCGGCTCGCTCTCGACGGTCACGGTTCCGCCGAGCAACTGGCAGAGTCGGTCGCAAAGCGGCAACCCAAGGCCCGCCGAACCGTAGTTGCTCGGAGTCGCGTCGTCGCGGTTGACGAATACTTCAAACAGCTTGGGAATGCTTTCCGGCGCAATTCCGATTCCGTTGTCGCGCACGCAGATCGACAACCAGCCCTCCCGCGATTCGCGCGGGCCGTGCGTCGTATCGATGACGATCTCGATGGTTCCGTTCCTGGTGAACCGGATCGCATTTTCGACGAGGGCGCCGACGATCCGGTCGAGCTTGGCGGCGTCGGTGACGGCGAAGTCGCGCGGTCCGACCAGGCGCGTCGAAATCGCGTTGCCGAGGTTCTTCTCGCTCGCGCTCCAGCGCGTCGCGATCCGCGTCGAGAACTCCGCCAGATCGACGCGCTCGATGAAGATTTCCATCTTGCCCGCCTCGATCTTCGAAAGGTCGAGAATGGCGCTGACGAGGGCGAGCAGGCTCTGCCCGGCGTCATGGATTCGGCGCAGATCCGCGTGCGACGTCGGCTCGAGGCTCGGGTCGGTGTCTTCCAGAAGCATCTCGCTATAACCGATCACTGCGTTCAACGGCGTGCGCAGCTCGTGGCTCATGCTGGCCAGAAACGCCGCCTTGGCGATGCTCGCGCGCTCGGCTTGCAGCGCCGCGGCGCGAAACTGCGCGCTGGTTTCGAGATGTCTGACGACCTCCGCCTCGACCTCGGTCTGGGAGGCGAGAATCTTGGCGTAGAACAGAGCCATCATCGCGACGTAGATCGAGGCGCTGATGATCGACACGACGCCGATGCCCTGCATTTGCGACAGCGGGATCGTCGTGGGAAAGCTGCCGCCCAACAGATAGAATTCCGAAAAGCCACCGAGGCTGAGACCGATCTGCAGCAGGATCACGATGCAGCTGCGAACGCTGGCGCCGAGGTAGAAGAACGCCAGCAGCGGCGCGGTCACCAGCCACGGCAGGAACGGCGACGACGCGCCGCCGTAGAAGTAACAGCCCCAGAGAATGGCGAACAGAAGGTTCTGGATCGAGACGTAACTCAATAATACGTAGCGCCCCGTGAATTTGAGCAGAAACGGAAACACCCAAAATGAAGTGATCGAAAGCGTCAGGATGAAAAGCGTCGCGCCGGGCCTGGGATCGAGCCAATAGAGATAGGCCGGGATGACGTTGCCGAGAATCGGACCGAACAAATGACTGATCAGAAACATGCGCGCGCGAGTGCGCATTTCTCGTTCGGCCAGCAGTTCATCTGGTATGAACCAATCGATAACTCGATCCGCAGAATCGATGAAAGACATGTCTTGACCCGCCAATGTGCGGGCTAGATTGAGCGGTGCAGGTTACTATTGAACTAAATCAAATGGTGAAGGGAAATTTTTTCGATGTGACGCTGAGACCGCGGCAAGACCAAGGAGTTAGTAACCATCCGTTTCGAAACGAAGCGCCTCGAGCGCGTTAACGTCGGCAGCGCCCCTTACGGTAAGGCAATATTCATCGAGACAATCCAGGCTGGCGTCTGCTGTTTTGTTCGCTGGGGCCAGCCGCAATGCTGAAAAGTGCGCTCCGACTCATCGACTGGTTCATCCCCGAGCGCGCCAAGAGAACCAAATCGGATCTGGGCCGGGCAAGAACGTTCGTCTTCACCCATCTTGTCGGTCCGTTGACCGGCCAGTCGATCATCGCCTTCCTCGTTCTGGCCGATCCGAGCCCCGACTATCATATCGCGGTGATCGCCATCGGCGTCGGCCTGTTCGCCGTCCTGCCGTTCATTTTGCGGTTGACCGGCAATCTCAGGATGGTCGCCGCGGTCTCGGTCGAGACCCTGATCGCGGTGACGCTGTTCGGCGCCTATTATTACGGAGGCGTCAGCTCGCCGTTTCTGCCCTGGCTACTGATCGCGCTGCTCAACGGACTCTTCTACCTGAGCGACCGGCCACTCAGCGTGCTCAGTCTGTTCGTCGTCAACTTCTGCGTCTTTCTGGCGCTCTGGCAGGCGGCCGGCGCATTGCCCGAACGCGTGCCGATGGAGCGCATGTCGGTCGTCGGACTCGTGTCGGTCGCGAGCGCGACGCTGTATATGGCCTGGGTCGCGATCTATTACGGCCTGCTCCTCGCCTCCGAATCCGCGTTGCAGCGCGAAGTGCTGCGTCATCGCAATACGGCGGAATGGCTTCGACACGCCAAGGACAAGGCCGAAAAGGCCAACAAGGAGAAGTCGATCTTCCTGGCCAAGATGAGCCACGAGCTGCGCACCCCGCTGAACGCGGTGATCGGCTATAGCGAAATTCTGCTCGAGGACTGCGAGCCGTCGAAGGATTTGCAGCGGCGCCGCGACCTCGAGCGGATCAATCTTGCGGGAAAGCACCTGCTCTCTCTCGTCGCCGACGTGCTCGACATTTCGCAGATCGAAAAAAGCGCGCTGCATCTCAACATCGAACGATTCAGTTTGCGTCGCCTGATCGAAGATGTCGCGGCGACTTCGCAGATCCTTCTCGGGCGCAATCACAACGAGCTTGCGCTCAGCATCGATCCGAGAATTGGCTACGTCGATTCCGACGAGACGAAGATACGCCAGGCGCTCCTCAACCTGATGAGCAACGCGGCGAAATTCACGCATCGGGGCGTCGTGACGCTCTCGGCGCGCTGCTACGAGACCGCGACCGGGGATTGGATCGAGATCGCCGTGCGCGACACCGGGATCGGCATCAGCGTCGAGGACTTGAAGACCCTGTTCCAGGATTTTCGCCAGATCGACGTCGCCTCGAACCGCAGAGGCGAGGGCACGGGCCTCGGACTCGCGCTGACCCAGCGACTATGCGCGTTGTTGGGCGGCGGCATTTCCGTCGACAGCGAACTCGGTCACGGCGCTTGCTTCACCATCAGGGTACCCGCGAGCCTGTCGGCGGACGCCGCAGCAGCGCCCTTTTTCGAATCAGAAGACGAGAAGCTGGAAGAGCTCGCTCTGTCGGCGTGAGGAAAGAAGCAAGGAATGAGCGCGCAATCGACGCTATTGAACATCCCGCCCTTCGAATCGCCCGACGAAATTCCGGATGCGGCGCCGCGGCTCCTCGTCGTCGACGACGTCGCCGACAACCGCATCGTGCTCGCCAGGCGCTTTCAGCGGCGCGGCTTTGAGATTGTCGAGGCCGAAGACGGCTTTCAGGCCCTCGCCTTGATCGAACAGCACGAGTTCGACGTGGTGTTGCTGGACGCAATGATGCCGGGCATCGACGGCAACGAGGTGCTGCGCCGAATTCGCGTCAAACGGTCGGCGGCGCTCCTGCCGGTCATCATGGTGACCGCGAGGACGGAGTCCGAGAGCGTCGTCGAGTCGCTGCAACTCGGCGCCAACGACTATATCACCAAGCCGATCGATTTCGCCGTCGCCCTGGCGCGAGTCTCCAAGCAGATCGCGCGCAGGCGCGAAGAAGTGGCGCTGCTGAGCGCGAACAACGCGCTGGAGGAGGCCAGAACCCGGCTGGAGACGCGGGTCTCCGAGCGAGGCGCCAAACTCCTCGAAGCGAACGCGGTGATTCAGGAAGAGGTGGCGCGGCGGGTCGCGACGGAGGACAAGATCGCCTATCTCGCCCACCACGACACGCTGACCGGTCTGGCGAACCGCTTCAGCTTCGAATTGAAGCTGCAGGCGGCCTCCGGCCGCGAATGCGTCGACGGGCGGGGCCATGCCGTCCTGTTCGTCGATCTCGACGGATTCAAGAATGTCAACGACACGCTGGGTCACTCGGTCGGCGACGCCCTGCTCAAGGAAGTGGCCGCCCTTGTCCGCGGCGCGCTGGGCCCGGATGATTTCGTCGCGCGGTTCGGCGGCGACGAATTTGCCATTCTTCATGTCTCCGAAAACGTCGAGGTCAGCTCCCTTGCGCTCGCGCGCCGGCTGATCGAGGTCATCAATGATTGCCATCTGGTCGACGGCCACCAGGTGTTTATCGGCGCCAGCATCGGGATTGCGCTCGCGCAACGCGAGGCGGTCGACCCCACGACGCTGATGAAACGGGCCGATCTGGCGATGTACCGGGCGAAGGCCGGCGGACGCGGACAATACTGGCTGTTTCATCCGGACATGGACACGATCGCTCAGGCGCGCCGCACTCTCGATCTTGCCTTGCGGGGCGCGCTCGCCCAGGGCGACTTCGAACTCTACTATCAGCCGATCGTCAACCTCGGTCAGCGGCGGCTTTCCGGCTTCGAAGCTCTGCTGAGGTGGAAACATCCCGAGCGCGGCCTGCTGGCGCCGATGGAATTCATCGATCTGGCCGAGGAGACCGGCTTGATCATCCCGATGGGCGAGTGGGTGTTGCGGCGCGCCTGCGCGGAAGCGATGCGCTGGCCGGCCAATCTCAGGGTCGCCGTCAATCTTTCGGCGATTCAGTTTCGCGACAGGAATTTGGTGCCGGTGGTCACGGGCGCGCTGGACGCCTCCGGTCTGCGTCCGGAGCGCCTCGAACTGGAAATCACCGAATCGGTGCTGATCGGCAACGATCCCAAGATTCTCGCGATGCTGGTCGAGCTGCGGCAGATCGGCGTGCGCATCTCGCTCGACGACTTCGGCACCGGCTATTCCGGACTTGGCTATTTGCGCTCGATCCAGTTCGACAAGGTCAAGATCGACAAGTCGCTGATCCAGGAAATGTCGTCGAAGGACGTGAGCCTCGCGATCGTCCAGGCGGCCGTCGCCATTGGCGCCAGCCTCGGCCTGACGACGACCGGCGAGGGCGTCGAAACGGCGGAGCAGTTGCGCGACCTGATCCTCGAGGGCTGCACCGAGGTTCAGGGTTTCCTGTTTGGCCCACCCCAACCGGCCGAGCAGATTCCCGAAATGATCCAGTGCGTGCTGCGGATGCGCTACATGCTGGGATCCGCCCCCGCCGTCAACGGCAGACCCGCGGCCGGGGCCGCGCCAGAATTCGGGTGACGCCGCGCCGCGCCATTGATCGACCGAAGCGATCGGGGATCGATGGCCCGTCGGATCGAGGCTAACGGCCGCGAAGCCAGACCAGCATCTCGCCCGGCTCGCGGTTGGCCCAGGCGAAGTAAGGGACCGCCTTGATCGACGCCGCTTCGGTCTTCGTCGGTTCGTCGCGATAGAGCGTCGCCGTCCAGTCGGCGGTCGCATCCGCCTCGACGTTCGCGGACAGGGTCGCGACGCCGTCGAGCAATTCCGGCTCAAAGCGGCATTCGAAGCGCGCCTGTTCCGGCACACACAGGCGATTGAGGCTGACGGCGTTGTCGGTCTCTTCGAGACAATAGATCAGGGGCCCGCGCCGCAGCGCGATCCGCCCCGCGTCCTGCCGGACCTCGGGGTGGGCGCGCAGCCGCTCCACCGCCATGTCGAGTTCGAGGCGCACCTGATCGCCGGCCGCCCAGTCGCGGGTGAGGGCCGCATAGCCGCGGTCGACGACGCCCGCCAGATCGACCGCCTCGCCGTTGACCGACAGCGCCGCACGGCGGCTCCAGCCGGGAATGCGCAGATGCAGCGTGAACCGCGTCGGCGCCTCGACTTCGACGGCGATCGCGACGACGCCGTCCCAGGGATAACGGCTCGTCTGGACGAGGCGAACCGCCCTTCCCGCGACCATGAGACGAGCGGCGCTGTCGCCATAGAGATGCACGGCGATGGCGTCATCCGCCACGCCGTACATGTAGCTGCCGATCGCCGCCACCAGGCGGCCGATGTTGGGCGGGCAGCAGGGGCAGCGGTGCCATTTCCAGCGATTGTGCCTGCCGCGGCTTTCCAACGGATTCTCGTAGAAGAACAACGACCCGTCGAGCGAGAGCCCGGAAATGCAGCCGTTGTAAAGCGCCTGCTCCATGACGTCGCCGTAGCGGGCGTCGGGGCCCATCCCGAGCATCCGGCTGGACCAGAACACAAGCCCGACGGCGGCGCAGGTCTCGGCGTAGGCGGTCTCGTTGGGCAGGTCGTAATCGGCGGTGAAGCCTTCGTTGTCGGCCGAGGGCCCAAGACCGCCGGTGACATAGAGCCGCTTGGCGGTGAGGTCGGCCCACAGCCGGTCGAGTGCGATCCGCAGGCTGTCGTCGCCGTATTCCGTCGCGACGTCAGCCATGCCGGAATAGAGATACATCGCGCGCACCGCGTGGCCGACGACCTTGTCCTGCTCGCGAACCGGCTTGTGCGATTGGTTGTACTCGTAGGACTTGAAGTGGAAATCCTTAGGGTCGGCGCCCCGCGCGCGCGCCTCGACGTCGAAAAAATGCGGGGTCCGGCCGCGCTGGTCGATGAAATATTTCGCCAGATCGAGATATTTTCGCCGGCCGGTGGCGCGGGCGAGCTTCACCAGCGCCAGTTCGATTTCCTCGTGGCCGCAATAGCCCTTGCGCTTGCCAGCCTCGGGGCCGAACACCGAGGCGATGTGATCGGCGTAGCGCGCCATGACGTCGAGCAGCCTGGACTTGCCGGTCGCCTGAAAATAGGCGACCGCCCCCTCGATCAGATGGCCGGCGCAATAGAGCTCATGGCAATCGCGCAGGTTCGTCCAGCGCTTGCCCGGTTCGATGCGCTGATACCAGCTCGACAGGTAGCCATCGGGCTGTTGCAGCCTGGCGTACATATCGACGACCTCGTCGATCCTCGCCTCGAGTTCGGGGTTGGGCTTGCGATAGAGCGAATAGGCCGCGGTCTCGATGGTCTTGCCGAGATCGGAATCCCAGAACATCTGCGTGGTGACGGTGGAGGCCGTCGAGCCCTCCCTGACATGGAAAGGGATTCTCACGCCCGGCGAGGGTCGATCGGGGTCGATCTGATCGAGCATGCCCGCCTCGACGCAGCGGCGGTAGAGAATGTCCGCGGTGCGGCCGGCCACGGCGTCGACCCGTCCGCCCCAGAAGCCGCGGACATCGACCTGCGGCACGGCGGGCGGGCGAAACAGCGCGCGCGGTTTCGGCGCGGGGGCGGCGGTCATCACGGTCTCCATCGATGGCGTCATCGCGCCGGGCTCGCTTCACCGCGCCGGCGGGAAGGCGACGGCGGCCGCCGGCGCGACTCGCCGACGCGAAGAAAACGTTTTCCCAATGTCGACCCGCCCGTCATCGAAACCTCCCTTGTCACCGGCAGTAAAGCATGTATGAATCTTGGGGAAAAGCTTTTCCATGCCTCGCCGGTCTATTCGTTCGGGGTTCTGGCGGCGAGTTCGGGAAAACGTTTTCCACAACCAACAAGTTCACCCGGCTGGCGCATTTCGGTCGGCAGCCCGGGGAAAAACGGCAAGAACGGGAGGAAAACATGAGAATATCGAAGCTCTTGAGGACGTGGACCTTCGGCTTGGCGGCAATCGGTCTCGTCGGGTCGGCCGCCGCCGCGTCGGCCGCCGATCTGGTGATGTGGGAGCGCAGCGGCGGCAACAAGGATATGGTCGATAAGCTGGTCGAGATGTGGAACGCCAAATTCCCCGACCGCCATATCAATCTCACCTACATTCCCCATGCCGAAATGGTGGCCAAGCTCGCCCAGGCGATTGCGTCGGGCGACGTTCCCGACCTGATGGGCATGGACCTCATCTACGCCCCGCAGTTCGAAAAGGCCGGGCAGCTCGTCGACATCACCGATCAGATCGGCGCCCTGCCGGAGTTGAAGACGGCGAGCCCCGGCCACATGATGGTCGCCACGTTCGACAAGCGCCTCTATGGCGTGCCGCTCTACGCCGACGTTTCGGCGCTGTTCTACAACAAGGATCTGTTCGAAAAGGCGGGCCTCGACCCCGGCCAACCGCCGAGGAGCCTGGCGGAGCTGCGCCAGGACGCCGACGAGATCACCGCGCTCGGCGGCGACATCAAAGGCTACTACCTCCCCGGCTCCTGCGCCGGATGCAATATCTTCACCGTGGGTCCCCTGATGTGGGCGTCGGGCGCCAAGATCGAGGCGAAGGACGCCGGCGACGAACCGCTGGTCGGCGATGGAGTCGCCAAGGTGCTCCAGTTCGAACGCGACATCGTCAAGGCCGGCGACGTCCATGCGAGCGACCGGGCGGAAAACGGCGAGACCTTCCACCTGCAGTTCGGCTCCGGCAAGGTCGGCATGATGGGGACCGGCAACTTCAATATCAAACTGGCGCGCGACCAGAACCCGAACATGAAATTCGGCATCTCGCTGCTGCCCGGGGTGGAGCCGGGTTCGGCGGCCTCGTTCATCGGCGGCGACCTCGTCGTGGTTCCCAAGGGCTCGAAGCGGGTGAGCGACGCCATCGACTTCATGAAGTTCATTTTGTCCGATGAAGTTCAGGTCGAGGGCTACGCCAAGCTTCTCAACCTGACGACCCGCGCCGACATGATCGACAACAAATACTTCAAGGCCGAGCCGCTCGTGCAGGATGTGGCCAAGGCGCTGTCGGTCGGCAGGACCCCGTACACCCTGACGTTCTTCGAGCAGATCAACTCGCCGCAGGGCCCGTGGCTGCAGATGCTGCAGCGCGCGTATTACACCACGGATCCGATCGACCAGATCATCGCCGACGCAAAGGCGCAGATGAAGGCGATCGCCGCCCAGTGACCGCCTTGTCGATCACCCGCGAGGCCGCGTCGCCGGCGATCCCCGCGCAGGCGGGGATGGGCGAAGACCGACGGGCGGCGGGGAGCGCGGCTGAGGCCAGGCGCCATCGGATCGAAGCGGCGGATTCCCGACGAGCGTCGGCCGCCGCTTTCGTAGATGCGCGCGCCGCGGCGGACGTTTCGCGCTAGACTGGGCGGCGTCCGCAACGGATGGGCAAACGAGACGCCGACGACGATGTACAACACGCCAGCCTCCAAGTTGATCGGCGCGCTCTACCTCGCTCCGGTCACCATATTCGTGCTAATCTTCACAGCGTTTCCTTTGTCCCAGATGATATGGATGTCGTTCCACAACTGGTCGTTGATCGAGCCGAAGCGATGGGTCGGCGCCGCCAATTTCATCAAGGCGTACAACGACAGGCAGTTCTGGATATCGTTGGGATTCACCCTGAAATACACCGTCTACATCACGCCGATCCTGATGATCGGCGGCTATCTGATCGCGCTCCTCGTCGCCCGCAACACGCTGCTGCGGCGGATCACCCGCGCGGTGGTGTTCGTGCCGGTGGTCATCGGGCTCGGCGTCTCGAGCCTCCTCTGGTACTGGCTGTTCAGCTACGATTTCGGTCTGGTCAATCGGCTGCTCGTCGATCTCGGTCTCGTCTCCAAGCCGATCATCTGGTTCGGCGAGGACGCCGACCGCGCCCTCTGGGCGGTCATCGTCTCGATCGTGTGGAAGGTGCTCGGCTTCGGCATGCTGCTTTTCGTGGCGGCGATCCAGGCGATCCCGAGCGACGTCACCGAAGCGGCGATGGTCGACGGGGCGTCCTATTGGCAAAGAGTGCGGATGATCACGCTGCCCCTGACCTACAAGACGATCCTCCTGGTCACGCTCGTCAGCGTGATCGGCTCGCTGCTCGCCTTCGATCAGTTCTTCCTGATGACGGCGGGGCAACCGTTCAACCGCACCGCGTCGTCGGTGTTCTGGATCTACCTGAATTCGTTCCCCTATCTGAAGCTCGGCTATGGCGCGGCGCTGTCGCTGGCGCTGGCGGTGATCGTTCTGGCGCTGACCGTCGTGCAAGCGATCCTGACGCAACGCAGCCGGAGCTGAACACACCGCGGGCGCGCAAGAAGGTGATGTTGTGAGCGATGATTGCGCCCTCGCGGCGCGCGCCGAATCCTTGGCCGCGCCGCCGCCCGTCCTGCGCAAGGACGAGCGCGCCGAATATCTCATCGGCGCCCTCTGCCTGGCGCTGTGCGCGATCATGCTCGCGCCGCTCGTCGCGTCGATTTCCGCCTCGCTCAAGACGACGCAGGAGGCGGCGGCAATTCCGCCGACCTATTTCACGCATCAGCTCAGCCTCGACAGCTATCACAGGCTTTGGAGCTATCAGGCGGGCCTGCCGACCTATCTGGTCAACAGCGGCGGCACAGCGCTGCTGACCATCGCCTTCTGCCTCGCGCTGACCATTCCGGCCGGTTACGCGCTGGCGCGGTTCCCGCTGCCCGGCAAGGAGTTGGTGTTCTTTTTTCTGCTGCTTTCGCTGATCGTGCCGTATCAGTCCCTGCTGACGCCGATCTTCTTCATGTTCGCCCAGCTTCACCTGACCAACACCCTGGCCGGTCTGGCGATCGTTCACACGACGATCCAGATCCCGTTCAGCGTCTACATCATGCGCAACAGCTTCGAAGCGGCGCCGCGCGAACTCGAGGAGGCGGCGGTCATGGATGGCGCATCGAGCTGGCAGATCCTCGGATACGTCTGCCTGCCGGCGATCCGCCCGGCGATCGTCACCGTTTCGCTGTTCGCCTTCATCACTTCGTGGAACGAGTTTCTCGGCTCGCTGGTGATCATGAACCGCAGCGCCGCTTTCACTTTGCCGCTGATCCTCGCCAACGCGCGCGAGGAGACCAGCATCGGAGGGACGGATTGGGGCATGCTGCAGGCGGGGATCACAATTTCGATCATCCCTTGCGTGCTGTTCTATGTGCTGTTGCAGAAATATTACGTGTCGGGGTTTACGAGCGGCGCCGTCAAATGATTCATCGGATTCTCGCCCCATGACCGAGAAGCGGAGCGGACCCGCAGCGACCGCGGCGCCTGACGGGATCGCCGGCCGCCGCGCGAGGCTGACGATCCGCGACGTCGCGCGCGCGGCGAATGTCAGCGTCGGCACGGTCTCCAAGGCGCTCAACAACAACGGTCGCCTCCGCCAGGAGACGCGCGAACGAATCGTCGTCGTCGCCAGAGAGCTCGGCTTTCGTCCGAACGATCTCGCGCAAAGCCTGCACCGCGGCCAGAGCCTCACCGTCGGTCTGATTTCGACCGACGCGTTCGGCCGATTCACGATCCCGATCATGGAAGGACTGGAGGAGTGCCTGTCGGACAGCCGCATGGCGGTGTTCATGTGCAACGCCACGGACGACCCGGCGCGAGAGGCCCATCACGTCGAACAACTCGTCGGCAAACGGGTCGACGGCATCATCGTCACCGCCCGCCGCGCCGACAAACGCGAGAAGCTGATCAGTCCCGCCGACATCCCGGTGATCTACGTCTTTTCGCAGGTCGAGGACGCCGAAGCCTGTTGCCTGGTTCCCGACGACGAAGGCGGCGCGGCGCTGGCGGCGCGTCACCTTGTCCGGCTCGGGCGCCAGCGGATCGCTCATGTGACCGGCCCCGAGCGTTTCGAGGCGGTGCGCCTGCGGCGGGACGGGTATCGAAGAACTCTTGTCGAAGCGGGACTGTCCGAACCGGATGGCTATTATCTGCCGGGCGTTTGGTCGGAAGGCTGGGGACGCGAGGCGGTGGCCGCGCTGTTCAAATCGCGCGGCCAGCGCCCGGACGCGATCTTTTGCGGCAACGACCAGATCGCGCGCGGCGTCGCCGATGCGTTGCGCGAAATGGGGCTCGGCGTGCCGGACGCGGTCTCGCTGGTCGGCTTCGACAATTGGGAGATCATCGCCGACGCGACGAGGCCGCCGCTCACGAGCGTCGACATGAATCTGGCGGAGCTTGGCCGCGAAGGCGGCCGGCGCATGTTGGATCTGATCGCCGGAAAAAAATGGAAGGGTGTCGATCGTCTTCCCTGCAGCCTGATCGTCCGGCAGTCCTGCGGGGCGCATCGGCGCCAGGGCGCCTAGGCGACTTCACGCGGCGCCCGCTCGAGGCCGACCCGCGGGCGATCGCCGCGAACAGTCGCTCGCCCTCCGACGCCGAAGGGCTCGCGGTCGGCCTCCTCGAGGATGAGCGCCGGCGCTTCGGCGGCGACCGCGCGCGATGGTTGCGGCGCTCCATGCAGGCATGTCACGGCCACCGGTGTCGCGATGCGGGATGCGAAGCATCGAGCCGGGCGTGGCCGAACAGCTTCTCGCGCAAGCTTCCCTCGGCGTAGGCGGTCTTGTAACGGCCGCGGCGTTGAAGCTCCGGCGTCAGCAGATCGACGACGTCGACAAAGGTGTCCGGCCGGACGATGAAGGTCAGATTGAAGCCGTCGACGTCCGTCTCCTCGATCCAGGCTTCGAGTTCGTCGGCGACCGTCGCCGGGGATCCGACCAGCACCGGGCTGATGCCGCCGATCGAGACGTGTTCGGCGACTTCGCGCACGGTCCAGCGCCGGTCGGGATCGGCCCGCGTGATGTTTTCGAGCGCGCTGCGACCGGCTTCGTTCTCGACATGCTCGACGACCTGATCGGGATCGAGGCGCGAGAAATCGACGCCCGTCCAACCCGACATCAGCGTCAGCGCGCCCTCCGGATCGGCGTAGCGCCGGTAATCGGCGTGCTTGACGCGCGCTTCGGCGTCGGTCGGCGCGACGATGACCGTCATCATTGCGAACATCAGGACGCCCGCGGGATCGCGGCCCGCTTCCGCCGCGAGCTTGCGGATCGCCGCGACCCGCGGCGCGATGACCTTCTTCGACGGGCCGGACATGAAGACGCATTCGGCGTGGCGCGCCGCGAAGCTGCGCCCCGCCGGCGAGGTTCCCGCCTGATAGAGCACCGGCGTTCGCTGCGGCGAGGGTTCGCTGAGGTGCAACGCGTCGAGCTGGAAATGCGGGCCGTCGTGGCGAACCCTGCGCACGCGCTCGGGCCGCGTGAACACGCCGCGCTCCGCGTCGGCGACGACCGCGTCGTCCGCCCAGCTGCCTTCCCACAGCTTGTAGACCACTTGCATATAGTCCTCGGCGACCGCGTAGCGATCGTCATGGGCGCGCTGTCCGCTCTGGCCCATGCCCTTGGCGGCGCTGTCGAGATAGCCGGTGACGACATTCCAGCCGATCCGTCCGTCGGTCAGATGATCGAGCGTCGACATGCGCCGGGCGAACGGAAACGGCGGCTCGTAGGACAGCGTCACCGTCACGCCGAAACCGAGATTCGCCGTCGCCGCCGCCATGGCCGGGACCAGCAGAAGCGGGTCGTTGACCGGCGTCTGCGTCGCGTGCCGAAGCGCCGCTTCGGGGCCGCCGCCGAACACGTCGTAGACGCCGAGCACGTCGGCGAGGAACAGCCCGTCGAACAGCCCGCGCTCGAGCGTGCGCGCGAGCGCCACCCAGCCGTCGAGCCGGCGATAGTCGCGCGAACGGTCGCGCGGGTGGCGCCACAGTCCGGGCGACTGGTGCGCCACGCAGTTCATTTCGAATGCGTTGAGGCGGATCTGCTTGGGCATGGCCGGTCACAATAGGCGAGACGGCGCGCTTGCGCGAGCAAGGCTCACCCCGCCGCCGATTTCAGCCCGGAAGGCGCCACGACGTTGGCGATGATTGTGCCGAACGGCCCGGCGTTCCTGGCGGGGCCGAGGTCGGCGCCGGTCGGCGCCTCGAGCGGGAGCTTGGGAAAGACGAGCTCTGCGAAGCGGTGGCGCTCCTCGAGATGAGCTCGTCGGCGGCCCGCCGGGCTTCCGCCGAGGTCTCGCGCACGATGACGTCCAGGCGGACGCCATACGAGAACGTGCGGCCCTGCGCCGCCGCCGCCGCCTTGGCGGCGGCGATTTTCTGCGCAACCGCCGCCGGAGGTTCTCCCCAGGTCAGATTGACGTCGACGCGCCTGGCCGCGACGCTGTCGCCCGCCTCCGACGAGCCGCCGAAATAGAGCGGCGGATGGCGCTTCTGGCGGGGCGGGTAGAGAAGCTTTCCCTTCTCGATCGGCGAGTGGTCATGCGTCTCGCTGACCTCCTCCCGTTGCATGAGCTTTCGCCATATCGAAAGGAATTCGTCGCTCACCCCGTAGCGTTCGTCGTGGTCGAGGAAGACCCCGTCCCCCTTGAGTTCGAACGGGTCGCCGCCGGTCACCACATTGACCAGCCGGCGCCCGCCCGATAGACGATCGATCATGACGCCCAACGAGCAAAATCACGGCCTTTCGACGCGAAGGCTCGGGCGCACCGGCGTCCCGGTCACCGAACTCGGTCTTGGCACCGCGCCGCTGGGCGAACTCTGGGACATCATCGAAGAGGACGAGGCGGCGGCGCTGCTCCGCGCGGCCTGGGACGGGGGCGTGCGATACTTCGACACGTCGCCGTGGTACGGCAAGGGGCAGGCCGAGCACCGCGTCGGGCGGGCGTTGTATCGGAAGAGTCGCGATCAGTTCGTGATTTCGAGCAAGATCGGCCGCATCTTGCGGCGCCCGCTCAAGGCCGGCCCGTTTCAGCGCGGCGATTGGCTCGGCGGCCTGGAGTTCGACGCCGCGTTCGACTACAGCTACGATGGCGTGATGCGCTCGTTCGAGGACAGCCTTCAACGGCTCGGCATCAACAGAATCGACCTGCTTCTGATCCACGATCTCGACCCATGGCACTTCAAGACCGAGGCCAAGGTCGGTCCCTACATGAACCAGCTCTTCACCAGCGGCTGGCGGGCGCTCGAAGAATTGCGCGATCAGGGCGTTATCCGGGGGATCGGCGCCGGCTTCAACACGATGGGCACGATCCCGCGCTATCTCGATCTGTTCGACATCGACTTTTTCCTGATCGCGATGCGTTACACGCTTCTCGAGCAAGACGTTCTGGACGATGAGTTTCCCCGCTGCGCCGAGGGCGGCGTGGGAATTGTCGTCGGCGGGACTTATAATTCGGGGATCCTGGCGACGGGCGCCGTCTCCAACGCGATGCACAATTATTCGCCGGCCGCGCCGGAGATATTGGAGCGAGTTCGGCGAATGGAGGCGGTATGCCACCGTCACAGGGTCCCGCTCGCGGCGGCCGCCTTGCAGTTCCCGCTCGGACATCCCATCGTCGGCTCGGTGATTCCAGGAGCGATTTCGAAAGCCCAGGTCGCCCAGAACCTGGCCGCGTTCAGCCACCGCATCCCGGCCGATCTTTGGGCCGAGTTGAAGCACGAAAGGTTGCTGCGCGACGACGCCCCGGTTCCAAAGAGCTAGAGCGCGGAGGATTGCGCGCGCCCGGAAACCCGGAAGGCCCTCGCGTTGATGAATGACGTCGACTTTTTTTGCCGCGCCGAAGGATTCTCCAAGTGCGTTGCGGATGCGCCGCGCGGCCGCATCAGCGTCGATCCGATCCTCATCGGCGAGCGCGAACATGAGTTTACCGGCGCGGGCGCCGCCCGAACTGATACGAAGGCGACCCGGGCGGCGACAATGTCTCACGAGGTTTTGGCGCCGGCCTGCTTCAAAACGCACGACGACGCTTTTTGGGACGCCCTTTGCTTGTGGCGCCGTTTGCAGCCATGAACCGCCTGATCCCGGAATTCGATGTCACGGACCTCGAACGTTCGTTGGCCTTTTACGTCGAACGGATTGGCTTCCGCATTCTCTACCAGCGCCCCGAAGAGCGCTTCGCCTTCCTCGAACTCGAACGCGCCGAGCTGATGCTGGAGGAAGCCGCCGGCCCCGGCCGCCGCTTGCGAACCGCGCCGCTCGAACGTCCGTTTGGTCGCGGCGTGAATCTACAGATCGAAGTCGCGGACGTCGCAGCGCTGCATGAGCGCGTTCGGCGAGGCGGGTTCGATCTACTCATTCCGATGGAAGAGCGCTGGTATCGGCGCGACGACGCGGAGCTTGGCGCCAAGCAATTCGCGGTCGCCGACCCCGACGGCTATGTCCTGAGGTTCTTTTCTGATCTCGGGCGGCGACCGGCCCCGCGATAAGTCGCGTCAGCGGGAAGCTCGCGGCGCTGCGCCCGCCGTCGGCTCATCGTCGGCCGGACGCCGCCCGCGGGAGACCATTCAACGCTCGATCCCGCTTTATCGCGCGTTTCTCCAAGCCCTCGCGGCGCCTGGAAGCTGCGCGCGAGGCGAGGGGCTATTTTGTCCGATGAGGCGGCGACGGAGAGGAACGGCGGAGCCGAGACTTCTCGGCTCTCCGGGCGCCCCTTACCGCAGATGGCCGAGGCCGACGCCCAGCACGCCGGCCTTGCGGCGCAGCGCGCCGATGCTGCGCTTCATCGCCTTCGACACCTTGACGACAGGCGTCCTGGCTTTCGAATGCGCCTTCAGCGCGCGCACGTCGTCCTTCGTCCAGGGCTTGACGGCGCGGCGCGCGGTCTTCGCCGGCTCGACGGCGCGAGGCGTGATCTTCACAGTCTTGACGGCGCGGCGCGCGGTCTTCACTGACTTGGCGGCGCGACGCGCGGTTCCCGCAGGCTTGACGGCCTTCGCCGGCTTCGCCGTCTTCCTCGTCTTAGGCGCCTTCTTCATCGCTTTGGCCATTCATTGATACTCCGGTTAGGGCCGCGCGCAGAGCGCATCGGTGAATGAACCGTAAAGGATATGCTTTGATCTTGTTAAGATTAGGTTACAATTGATAAGGCGCGCGTGACTTCCGTCGATCGAAGAGGAAATGCGCCGCCAGATTCGCGACCTCGCAAGTCGGGAGCCCTCCGCCGTCGCGGCGGCGCCGCGGATGCGCTGAGCCGTGTCGGGCTACGCGAGGCGCAGGCGGATCACTTGGTAGGAGTAGGGCGGCAACTTCGCCGTCAGCAGATCGTCTGCGACAGCCGCGTTCGAGCCTTTCCTCGGCGTTACGCTCAAAGGAGCCTTCAGCGTATTGACGGCCCCGAGGTCGGCGCTCGTCATTGTCTGATGATCGGCTAGCGCAGCCTTGCCGAACCCCTGAAGTGCGACCTCCAGGTCGATGTCCTCGCCGCCGTGCCGGTTCACGGCAAAGAGGGTCAGCGTTCCGGCTTCCTCGTCATGGACGGCTGAAATGTCGAGATAGGGAACGTTGTCGGCGACCTCGGCGTCGTAGCCCGGCGACTTGACGGCGAGCCGCAAAGCCTCGCCGCGTCCGTAACGCGAGGCGAAATAGTAGGGGTAGTAGATCGTCTGCCGCCAGGCCGCCCCCTTCGGTTCGGTCATGATCGGGGCGATCACGTTCACAAGCTGCGCGATGCAGGCGATTCGCACGACGTCGGATCGCCGGATGAAGGTGTTGATGATGCAGCCGACCTGCAGCGCGTCCTCGAAGTTGTAAGCATCCTCGAGCAGCCTCGGCGCGTGCGGCCAGCCCCTGGCCCCGGCGAGAATTTCGCGGTCGTGGGCGTTGGAGTGGTACCATACGTTCCATTCGTCGAAGGAAATGGTCACCTTCTTGCGGCTGCGTTTGACGGCGCGCACGAAATCGATGGTCGAGGCGATCGTCGCGATATAGGCGTCCAGTTTGGCGTTGAGGGCGAGATATTCGGCCGTGTTCTTGGCGCGGTTGGCGAAATACATGTGCAGCGAAATGTGGTCGACCGCCTCGTAGGCGTGCTCGAGCACGATTCGCTCCCATTCCGGATAGGTCTTCATGTCGGAGTTCGACGAGCCGCAGACGATCAGTTCGAGCGACTTGTCGAAGGCGCGCAACGTCTTGGCCACCTCGTTGGCCAGACGCCCGTATTCATGGGCCGTCTTGTGGCCGACCTGCCACGGGCCGTCCATCTCGTTGCCGAGGCACCAGTGCTTGACGCCGAACGGTTCGGCGCGCCCGTTCGCCTTGCGCAGGTCGCCCCAATAGCTGCCGGTCGGCCCGTTGACGTATTCGACGAAGTTGCGCGCCTCGTCGAGGCCGCGCGAGCCGAGGTTGATCGCGAGCATCATTTGCGCGCCGGCGGCCTCGCACCATCCGGCGAACTCGTGCACGCCGACCGCATTCGACTCGGACGTGTGCCAGGCGAGGTCGAGGCGCGTCGGGCGCCTCTCGCGCGGACCGACCCCGTCCTCCCAGTTGTAGGCGGACACGAAATTGCCGCCGGGATAGCGCACGATCGGGACGTTCAGGTCGCGAACCAGGGCGATTACGTCGCTCCGCATGCCGTTGGCGTCGGCGCCGGGATGATCCGGCTCGTAGATGCCGGAGTAGATCGCGCGGCCGAGATGTTCGAGAAACGCGCCGTAGAGACGAGGATCGATCGTCGCGATGCGATAGTCGCGATTGGCGATGACTGACGCTCTCATGGTTCCTCGTCTCGTTTGTATCAGGTTATTGGATATTTAAGAGGCCTTTCCAGCCTGCCGTCAAGCGGCCAGGCCGTGCGGGCGCAATACCAGAAATTTCTGGCGCTTCCCGAAGAAACTGGCGGCGTAAGTCGCCCGGAGCGTTGGGCTGCGCGACGATCGACGTTCTATCAATATCGAATTTATGGATGGAAAATCCTTGGCGCCTTTGCGCTTCCCCGCTACCATCATCGGGCAAGGCTCCCCGCAGACGCATCGATCCCGTGAATTGCGCGCGAACTGCGGAGAAGCCGCCGAACACAATCTGGGAGGAAATCGACATGATCCGCAAAGTCTTGTGCGCGGGATTGGCGAGCGCCGCGCTGATGGTGGGCGCCGCGCAGGCAGCAGAGACCATCGTCTGGTGGGATTTCCTGAGCGGCGGCGACGGCGTCCGCATGAAGGCGATGCTCGACGAGTTCAACAAGGAGCACGAGGGCAAAGTCAAGATCGACGCGACGACGTTCGAGTGGGGCGTGCCGTTCTACAGCAAGGTGCAGACGTCGGCGGCGGTCGGGCAAGGCCCGGACGTCATGACCTATCATGAATCGCGCATGCCGCTCGGCATATCGACGGGATCGCTGAGCCCGATCACGCCGGACGAGCTTGCCGCCTCCGGCATCAAGGCGGGCGATTTCGGACCGGCCAACTGGAAGGCCGCGCAGGGGACGGACGGCAAGCAATATGGCGTGCCGCTCGATATCCACTCGATCATTCTCTACTACAACAAGGACCTCCTGAAGAAAGCCGGCCTGCTCGGCGACGACGGCAAGCCGCGCGGGCTCGACGGCGTCGCCAATTGGGACGCCGCGCTGGCGAAGCTGACGACCAAGGAGGTCGCGGCGCTGTCCGTGCCGGGCGACAACGCATCGGGATGGCGCATCTTCTACACGTTGCTGAACCAGCAGGGCGGCGAGTTCCTGAAAGGCGACAAGTTCCTCGACGGCGACAATCTCGCCAAGGCGACGACGGCGATCGCCGAATTGCAAAAGTGGGTGAAGAGCGGCTGGACTCCCGCCAAAACCGAATATCCGGCCTCGATCGCTCTCTTCACTTCCGGCAAGGCGGCGATGCACATCAACGGCGTCTGGGAAGTTCCGACCATGGTCGACCTCGCCAAGAAGGGGAAGCTCTTCGATTGGGGGGCGATCCAGATCCCGACCCTCTACGATCATCCCGCGACCTGGGCGGATTCGCACTCCTTCGCCATCCCGAACCGCCAGGGCAATCCGGTCGATCCGGCCAAACGCAAGCTCGTCCTCGACGCGGTTCACTGGTTCAACCAGCATTCGCTCGAGTGGGCGGGCGGCGGGCACGTTCCGGCGTACCTGCCGGTGCAGGAAAGCGCCGAGTTCAAGGCTCTGAAGCCGAACTCGGATTATGTGTCGTTGGCCAAGACCGCGGTCTTCGACCCCGTGTCGACCCTCGCCGGCGTCGCCTCGCCGGTCTATGACGCGGCCGGCAATTATGTCGTGCCCGGCATGAGCGGCGAAATGTCGGCCGCCGACGCCGCCAAGCAGATGCGCGACGATCTGCAAGGACAGGCCAAGTAGGCTTCAGCCTCGGGAGAGCCGGCCGCCCGGATCAGCGGCGGCCGGCTCTAGACCTGTCGGCGAGCGGAGGCCCTCGCGGTGATGGTCAGAAGCAGACGGAACGAGATCGTCGCCGCTTACGCCCTATTGGCGCCTTTCATCGTCATCTACGGAGTGATCTTCGTCTATCCTTCCGTGAAGATGTTCGAACTCAGTCTCACCAACGCGCCGCTGATCGGTCCGGGCGAGTGGGTGGGCTTCAGGAATTTCTGGCGCCTGCAATCGGACCGGCTGTTCTGGACCGCCGTCTGGAACACCCTCTATTTCGTCGCCCTGTCCGTCGTTCCGGGCACGCTGGCCGGGCTGGCGATCGCCGTCGCCGTCAACCGGTTGAGAGGCTGGGTGCAAAGCGTCATCCTCGCCGCGTTCTTCCTTCCCTACATCCTGCCGGTCTCGGTCGTCTACCGCATCTGGAGTTGGATGTTCGACAAGGACTTCGGGGTCGCCCAATACGCCATCGAACTGTTCACCGGAGGCGAGCGCGTTTCGGTGTTCCGCACCCTGCCGCTGTTCATGCCGGCGGTCGCGTTCGTCACCATCTGGTGGCTGATGGGGTTCAACGTTCTGCTGTTCATCGCCGGGCTGCGAAACATTCCCAAGGACCTTTACGAAGCTTCGGCGCTCGATGGGGCCGGCCGCTGGACGCAGTTCCGCCGCATCACATGGCCGCTGATCTGGCCGGTGACGGCGCTCGTCCTGACGATCCAGCTCATCCTCCAGCTCAAGATTTTCGACCAGGTCTATCTGTTCGCGAACAACGTCCGCACCGATGCGACGATGGTGATGGTGCAATACATCCTCAAGCAGGCGTTCGAGATGAACCGCGGCGGCCTCGCCGCCGCTGCCTCGCTGGTGCTGTTCGTGCTGATAGCGGCGCTTTCGGTGCTGCAGTTCCAACTGCTGCGCACGCGAGGCGCGCAATGAGCGCCGCCGCGCCGAGCGTCGCTTCCCCGCAGATTATGGGCGCGCGCCGACTCGCGCGGCTGCGACACTGGGACGTCGTCGGCCTCATCATCACGCTGGCGACGCTCGGGCTGGCTGTCGTCTGGGCGTTTCCGCTCTATTGGGGGCTGGTGACGACGTTCAAGCCGGAATACGAAATCGTGCAGCCGGGGATCCAGCTCTGGCCGGAGCACTTCACGCTGGAGAACTACCTCCACGTCCTCCTGCGCACGAGGATCGGGCTGTGGTATTTCAATTCGCTGGTCACCTCGGGCGCGGTAACCGGCATCGTGATGGTCATGGCCGCCACGGCCGGATATGCGATCTCGCAGCTCGAGTTTCCGGGCCGGCGTCTGTTCTGGTGGATGATCCTCGCCAGCTTCATGGTGCCGATCCCGTCGCTGACGGTCAACCATTTCATCCTGATGAGCCAGTTCCACTGGATCAACTCGCTGCCAGGCGTCATCGCGCCGCAGCTCGTCGCCTGGCCGGTGGCGGTGATCGTCTACAAGCAGTTCTTCGATTCGGTGCCGAAGGACTTCCGCGAGGCGGCGGTGATCGACGGCGCGAGCGAGCTTCAACTGCTGTTCCGCATCTATCTGCCGATGAACTGGGGCGTCACGACGGCCCTGGCGATCATCACCTTCATCGCGGCGTGGAATCTGTTCTTGTGGCCGTTCGTCGCTGTGAACACCGAGGACAAGATGAACATCACGGTCGGAATCACCCAGGTTCATGACGCGTTCGGCGTCAGCTACGGGCGCGACCTGGCGACGGCGATGCTGGCGGCGTTGCCGGTCGCCGCCGTCTATTTGATCTTCCAGCGGAGGGTGACCCAGGCGATCATGCTGTCGGCGGGCATCAAGGGATGAGCGCGTCGGCGGGGAGCGGGAGCGGCGGCGCGCCGCACGTCGAATTGAGGCGCGTGACCAAGCGCTACGGTCCGGTCACGGCGATCAGCGACCTCAGCCTCTCCGTCGAAAAGGGATCGTTCACCGCCCTGCTTGGCCCTTCGGGGTGCGGAAAGTCGACGATCCTTCGCGTGATCGCGGGGCTTGAGGAGGTCACCCTCGGTCAATGCTTCATCGACGACATCGATGTGACCGACATGCCGCCGGCGCAGCGTCGGATCGCGATGGTGTTCCAGTCCTATGCGCTTTATCCGCACATGAGCGTCCGAGAGAACATCGCCTTCTCGCTGTCGGTCGCCGGGGCGCCGCGCAAGGCCCAGGAGGAACGCACGCGCGAAGTCGCCCGCATCCTCCAACTCGAGCCCTATCTCGACCGTCGCCCGGCGGAACTCTCGGGCGGACAACGCCAGCGCGTCGCCATCGGGCGCGCGCTGGTGCGCAAGCCGGAGGTGTTCCTGTTCGACGAGCCGTTGTCCAACCTCGACGCCAAGCTCCGGGTGCAGATGCGTCTCGAACTCGCCAGGCTTCATGCCGATCTGGGCACCACGATGATCTACGTCACGCACGACCAGACCGAGGCGATGACCCTCGCCGACAAGATCGTCGTCCTCGACAAGGGAACCATTTCGCAGGTCGGCTCGCCGCTCGAGCTCTACAACCGTCCCGCGAACAAGTTCGTCGCCGCCTTCATCGGCTCTCCGAGCATGAATTTTTTCGGCGTCGAGGTTTCGGCGGCGCATGACGGGGCGGCCACCGTCGTCCTGCCGGGAGGCCGAAAGGCGCTCGTTCGCCTCAGGGAGAATTCCGTCATCGCCGCGCCGGTCGAACTCGGCGCCCGGCCGGAGCATCTTGGTTTGGTCGACCCCGCCGATCCCGCCGCCGCTTTCAGCGGCGCGGTCCAGATCGTCGAGCGCCTGGGCAACGCGACCCATCTCTATATCGATACGCCCGCCGGACAGCTGATCGTCCAGGGCGAGGGAAACCTCGAGGCGAAGCCCGGTCAGACGGTCGGCGTGGCGCTGAACGAAGCCAACGTTCATCTGTTCGGCGCGTCGGGCGCGGCGCTCTGATGCGCTCGGGTCGGTCAAGCTTCGGTCGTCAGGCGAAGCACGATGTTCTGATCGTAATTGCCGAAACCGCGGCCGAATATATTGACCCCCCCGGGGTGTCGGGCGTCCGGCTTGACCTCGATCCTGAGCCGAATTCGAGTGATGGGCGGAAATGTCGAGATCGTCGGGCGTCAGCGACGAGATCCTGGCGCCGTCGACGAACGACCCTTCCGGCGCGACGCGCCAGCTTTTGAGCTTGCCGTACTGACTGCCTTTCAGCTTCCACCAGTCCGGCGTATAGGCGCCGCGCTTGTCGCCGAAATCGCCGGGGCTCGTCCACATTCCGATCTCCCGGCCATTGATCGCGACCGTGATGTCGGAGGGCCAGTCGGCCGACGTCCCCGGCACTTCGGAGGACATTTCCAACGAAAATTCGAGCGCGACGACCGACTTGTCGACGAGGCGCGCATTGTTGGGAAACTGATACTCGACAAAGCCGCGGGTGAACCACATCAGTCCCGCGTTCATCCGGTCGGGGTTGAGGAAGGTGCCGGGGACGTCGAGCAACCCGATAATGCCTTGCGGCGAGCACAGCCCGCAAGGCGCGCTGACCTCGCAGCTCGTATAAAGCCCGATCGGCATCGCGACTTCGATCACGTCGGCTTGAGTCCCGGCGGGATCGTCGCGGATCATGACGAGCAGTTCGTCAAAAGCGGAGAAGCAAAGCTTCTGATTGCCTTTGCGGCCCTTGCGCGTCTCGGTTCTAACCAAGCCCGCCGCTTCGAGAATCTGCAGATTGGACGAAACAGTCGACTGGGGCAGGTCGAGCGCCGCGGCGATTTCATTGACGTTGGCGCCCGCCTGGCGATGCAGCAGCCGCAGGATGCGGACGCGGGCAGGCGACGCCAGGCCGCGCAGCACGTCCGGGCGCTCCTCGGGATTGATGACCAGAAAATTCCGCGACACGCCTTGCTCCGCCCCTGTTCGCCGCGCCCAACGATGTATCAGCTTTTCAGATATTTTAAGAGCGGCGGACGGATGCGCCCGCCGCGCCGCCGGCCGTCTGGAGCGATCCATGTCCGCAGCTTCCTCTGATGGCCGCAAGCTGGCCGATTTACGCCGAGGCCTCGATCTCGACGGCTTGTGGGACTTTTCCTTTGAGGGCGCAGGGGCCGGTTTGAGCGGCGATGGCCATCGCATCCGGTCGCCGGGGACCTGGCAGGCCCAGTTCGCCGCCCTGCGCAACGCCCAGGGGACCGGGCGCTACCGCCGCCGGATCGACATCCCGTCCGACTGGACGGGGAGGAGCGTTATCCTCGTCATGGAAGGCGTCTTCCACGAATCCGTCATTTCAGTCGACGATGCGCCGGTCGCCGTTCACGCAAACGGTTGGACGCCGATCGAGGTCGACCTGACTGGCGCCCTCGACGGCAAGACGGCGTTTGTTCTCGGCGTCGAGGCGCGCACGCCCGACGACCGTAATGGCGGCCGCTTCAGCCAGTCGCTCGCCGGCAAACAGGATTGGTATGGCGTTCAGGGTGGAATCTGGAAGCCCGCGCGCCTCGAGGCGCGCGATGCGGTCCATGTCCGCGAGCTGGCGGTGCGAACGACCTACGACCTCGCGGCGGGGACCGTCGTCGTCAAGGGCAGACTTTCGACGCCCGCGCCGGTGCGGCTGCGCGTAACCGCGCGGCGCGAGGGGGCGGTTGCCGGGAGCGGCGAAGTCGATCTCGCTTCGAGGGAATTCGAAATTGAAATAGCCGTTTCACGACCGGACGCCTGGTCGCCGGACGCTCCCAACCTCTACGCGCTCGCCGTCGAAGTGATACGCGGCGGGGCGGCGATCGACCGGCTGGAGCGGACGGTCGGCTTCCGGCGCTTCGAGGCCGGAAACGGGCGCCTGTTGCTGAACGGCGAGCCCTTTTTCATGTCCGGCGCGCTCGATCAGGACTGGCACCCGGAGGAAGAGAGCCGGCCGCCGAGCGAGGCGTTTCTCGAGCAGCGGTTCCGCAACGCCAAGGCGATGGGGCTCAACACGCTGCGCTGCCACGTCAAGATTCCGGACCGGGTCTATTTCGATCTGGCCGACCGGCTCGGCCTCGTCGTCTGGCTCGACATGCCCTACGCGCAGTTCCTCGCGCCCTCGACGCGCGAGGCCTTGCGGGAGACGTTTTGCAGCTCCGTCGTCAACCACGGGCATCATCCGGCCGTCTGCGTCTGGACCTTGTTCAACGAAGGATGGGGAATTGATCTCGACGACAATCCGGACGACCGTCGTTGGCTGATCGAGACGTTCGACGCGGCGAAGGCGCTGATCCCCGGCAGCCTGCTGGTCGACAACTCCGCGTGTTTTCCGCGCAACTATCACCTCAAGACCGACATCGAGGACTTTCACTGGTACAACGGCTTCCCGCACCAGAACGAAGCCTTCGCCGCGACGGCGCAAGCCTTCGCAGCGCGCGCGGCCTTTGCGTGGTCGCCGCACGGCGATGCGCAGAAGCGGGGCGACGAACCGCTGGTGTGCTCGGAGTTCGGCGTCTGGGGACTGCCCCATCCGCGCGATATCCTCGCCAGGGACGGCCGCGAGCCCTGGTGGTTCGAGAGCGGCCACGAGTGGAACGGCGGCGCCGCTTATCCGCACGGGATCGAAACGCGCTTCCGCGACGCCGGACTCGCGCCGATGTTCGGCGACCTCGACGGCTTCGTCGAAGCGGCGCAGGACCTGCAGCACCGCGCCCTCAAACACCAGATCGAAACCCTGCGCTGGGAACAGGCGATCTCCGGCTATGTGATCACCGAACTCAACGACGTGCAGTGGGAGTCGAACGGCCTCATGGACGTCCTCAACCGCCCGCGCGCCTTCGCCGGGCGGCTCGCCGGGCTGCAGCAGCCGTGGCTCGTTATCGCGCGCGCGCCGCGCACCTCCATGCGGGTCGGCGAGCGCCTCGAGGCCGTGGCGCGGCTCGCCGGACCCGCAGAGGCGCCGCCGGGCTCAAGGCTCGCCTGGCGCTTCGCGGGGCAAAGCGGCGAGGTCGCAATCGGATCGCAACCGATGACGATCACGCTGGCGGCCGGCGCGGTCGAGGCGATCACGATCGTCCCGCTCGAGCTCGAAGCGCGCGACCGCGAGGGCCGCCTGTTGTCGCGCAACACCCTCGAATTCTGCATCGTGCCGCCGCTTCCAGGCCGCTCGCCGTCGCTGTTTCCGATCGACGAAGGGGCTGGAAGCGCGCTCGCTGCGGTCGACTGGCCGAACGGCGCCGCGACGCCGGACCGCGCGGACGTCGTCGTGGCGACCCGCCTGACGACCCCGGTGCGAGAAGGGCTGCTCGCCGGCCGCAAGGTCTTGCTGATCGCCAACGAGCCGGACGCGTTGATCGATCCGCAGCGCGAGCCGCCGCCGAGCGACCGCCACAACTTTCCCTCCATGCTGCTCAAGTCCCGCGAGGGAACGCCGAGGGACGGCCAGTGGATGGGGGCTTTCAGCTGGCGGCGCACGGATGGTCCGTGGGCCAGCCTGCCGAACGGCCCGATGCTCGACGAGCATTGGAGCGGCCTCCTGCCGGGCTACGTCCTGACAGGCTTTCCCTCGACGGCCTTCGCGGGACTGGTCGACGCCGGCATGGCGGTCGGCTGGTTGCATCTCGCCGCCGCCTTCGCCAAGCGAAGCTTCCTCGGCAGGGCCTGGATCACCGTGTCGACCTTCGACCTGACGTCGGCGAAGGCGGCGCAGAACCCGCTCGCGCCGCACCTGCTGGCGGCTCTCGCCGCCAGTTGACGGCTCCCGCGCGTCGCCGTTGTTGTCGTGGGTCCGGGCCGACGCTAAAAGGGGCAGACGCCGCCCCGCGCCTCGACCGTCCCTGCAATTTAACTCACGGCGACAAATCGAGCCGACCGACGCCCCCGCGATCAGACGGTCGCCAAATTCGCAATCGGGTCCGGGCGGGCGAATCGCCCGATCTCGTCTGCTTCGACCTGGTCTGCAAGCGCGATCCTTTGAAAACCGGGCTCCTCACCGACATGACCGCCGACGCCTCGCCCCATCATCCTTTCGCCGACCGCCAACCGGGTTCGATGCCGATGCGAATGGCCGAGGGGGTCGCGTGACCATTCAATCGTCAGGACGAAGGCCGCGGATCGTGATCATCGGCGACCGATTCATGACGCCGGCGGCGTTCGAAGCGGCGATCCGCGCCCGCTGCGCGGGGCCGCTCGACATTCAGACCTTCGAACTGCCGTGGCCGGACCAACCGATGCGGCACGGCTACGCCGAGCCTGGCATGGATGGGCTGAAGGAATATCAGGGCGATCCCGACGAGATTGTCCATTGGGCGCGCGGCGCGGCCGTCGTCGTGACCCAGCTGGCGCCGTTTTCGGCGACGATGTTCGAGCGCCTGCCGGGTCTCGAGCTGATCGTCGCGGCCCGCGGCGGTCCGGTGAACATCGATATGGCGGCCGCCCGAAGCCACGGCGTTGTGGTCGCCAATGCGCCGGGACGCAACGCCTCGGCCGTCGCGGAATTCACCATCGGCGTCATCATCGCCGAGACGCGCCTTGTCACGCGCGGCCACGACGCCTTGCGCAAGGGGCTGTGGCGGGGAGACCTCTATCGCGCCGACCATGTCGGCCGCGAGCTGTCCCAGATGACGGTGGGAGTTGTCGGTTACGGCCACATCGGGACCAAGGTCGTGCGCCTTCTGAGGGCGTTCGGCAGCCGAATCCTAGTCGCCGACCCTTACGTTCAATTGTCGGTCGAGGACATCCGGGACGGCGTGCGCCACGTCGCGCTCGAGGACCTGCTTGGCGAAAGCGACATCGTCACCCTGCATGCCCGCCTGACCGACGAGACTCGCGGATTCATCGGCCGTGAGCAATTCGGGGCGATGCGTGCGGGTGCCTATTTCGTCAACACCGCCCGCGGTCCGCTGGTCGACTACGACGCGCTGACCGAAGCGCTGAAGTCGGGCCGTCTTCGCGGGGCGGCGCTCGAAACCTTCGCGGCCGAGCCGACGCCGGCTGATCTTGAACTGCTGAGACTGGAGAACGTCACCTTGACGCCGCATATTGCGGGCGCCTCGGCCAGGACCATCGAGCGCGCCGCCGAAGCGGCCGCCGAGGAAATCCGCCGCTATCTCGCGGGCGAGGCGCCGCTCAACCCTTGTCGAGCCGCGGCGCGATGCGGCTCGCCGGGTCGCAAATCCTGAAACAGCCGGCGACCCTTTCGGGTCAAATCACAGCCGGCCCTTCGAACAATCTGCGCGGAAGTCGCCCGCGGTTGGGCGGCGGCTCACGGGAACTTGAGCCGGACATCGCCCATTCGACATTCTCCCGCGCAGAAAATCCTCATAGACTCGGGCCGACTGAGGAGATGGCCGTGGAACGCAAGAAGGCGTCGGATTTCCCGCAGGAGCTCTTGAATCTCTTCGACGGCTATGTTCACGGCGGGATGAGCCGTCGCGACTTCCTGAACCGCGCGCAGAAGTTTGCGGTCGGCGGATTGACGGCGGCGGCGCTGTTCCAAATGCTCAAGCCGAATTATGCGTGGGCGATCCAGGTCCCGCCGGACGACCCTCGTATCAGGGTCGAATATGACGTCGTCCCATCGCCGCAAGGGAACGGGCGGATCAGGGGTTACCTCGCGCGGCCGGCGAACGCCGACAAACTCCCCTGCGTTCTCGTCATCCACGAAAACCGTGGACTTAACCCGTATATCGAAGACGTCGCCCGACGACTCGCGATCGCGAGTTTCATCGCGTTCGCGCCGGATGGGCTGACGTCTGTCGGCGGTTATCCCGGGGACGACGAGAAAGGCGCGGCGCTGTTCCGCCAGGTCGACGCCGCCAGGATGATGGAAGACTTCCTCGCGGCGGCGATGTGGCTGAAGTCGCGTCCCGATGGCGCCGGTAAACTTGGCGCTGTCGGCTTCTGCTTCGGGGGAACCGTGGTCAATCAACTGGCGGTGCGAATGGGCTCGGATCTCGACGCCGCCGTTCCGTTCTACGGCGGCCAGCCGAGCGCCGGCGACGTCGCCAGGATCAAGGCCCCGGTCAACGCCCAATACGGCGAGCTCGATTCGCGCATCACTTCCGGGTGGCCGGCTTTCGACGCCGCGCTGTCGGCGGCGCATGTGCCGCATGAAGGTCATATCTACAAGGGCGCCAACCATGGCTTCCACAACGACACGACGCCTCGTTACGACGAAGCGGCGGCCAAGGAAGCGTGGGGCCGCACGCTGGATTGGTTCAACAGATACCTGAGGGCCTGACGGCGAACATCGGGACGACGGCCGCTCGGCGTCGGTAACGCTGGGACCGGCGGCGCCGCTTCCCTGCTTCCGCGCCCGTGTCGAATAAACTCATTCGACGAAGTTGTATCTCGTTGGCGCCCGGATCGGGAATGGCGAAGCTGCTCCTCGCGTTGGCGAAGGCCCTGGCGAGAGCAAAAGACCGAGCCAAAAGCGATCATTGTAGGGGATCTCACACGATTGCGGCTTCATCTTTTTGGCGAGCGCGCCGGTTACGACGGTGCGCTCGCCTCTGTCGCCAACGCGCCAGACCAAACCCGGTGGGTTTCGTTTGCTGGCTTATCGCAGGCGGCAGCTGATCCCCCGAAGCGTGCCCCCGGGGATGACGCCGTTGACGCCGCACTTGGCATTGTTGTGAAAGACGGCGCCGTGCCGTACGCCGGCCATTGCCGAGGCAGGCGCGAACGCGCCGCCGCCCAAGGCGAGAAGAGCTGCGATGGCATAGATCGTCTTGCTGGTCATGTGATGTCTCCTTGTCGAGGAAGAGCGGGCTGCCCATCCATGGTCAGGAGCTAAGGAGCCGTCCGCCGGGTGCGCCGTTCCCGCAGTGACAACCGCGCCCGAGATCGGCGAGACCGGCCGTGTCCCACCCGGTGGTGTGGCGCGGCGGGAGCAAGCCGCTAGCGAAGCGCGCTGTTCCTGGCGCCGTAGCGAGCGAGCGGCTTGCGACGGTCCCTTGGCGATTCTCCGGCAGGGTCGGGTCGCCAAGCTCAACGCAACCGAGGAACCCCAATGACCGACGAGATAATGAATCTTCGTGCGTTCGTGGAGGAGGCCGCCGACGCGGATATCTTGAGCGAGACGATCGGCTTGGCGGCCGAACGGCTGATGGAGCCGGAGGTCGGCGCCAGGACCGGGGCGGCGCACAGCGCGCGCTCGCCCGACCGGCTCGCCCGGCGCAACGGCTGTCGCGACAGAAACTGGGAAACGCGCGCCGGGACGGTCGCGCTGCGCATTCCCGGGCTGCGCAACGGCTCCTGTTTTCCGAGCTTCCCGGAGCCGCGCCGGACGGCCGAGAAGGCGCTCGCCGCCGTGATCCCGGAAGCCTAAGTCCAGGGCGTCTCGACCCGCTCGGTCGACGACCTGGTCAAGGCGATGGGCGGCTGCGGCGTCTCCAAGAGCCACGCGTCGCGGCTCTGCGAGGAGATCGACGGGCGCGCGAAAGCCTTCCGCGAGCGCCCGCTCGAAGGCGACTGGCCCTATGTCCGGCTGGACGCCGCCTATGTGCAGTGCGCCGCGAATAGTCAGAAGGCGTAACGCGCGCCAACCGTCGGGGCAATGTTGTTGTTGAAGTAGTAAGGGACCCCGGGGCCGTGGGGAATGGCGATGGCCAGACCGCCGGTGACGTCGGAATACGCAATGCCGGCATATACGTCGAAGCGCTTGGTGAAGTGATAATCCGCATAGAGCGAAACTTCGTCGAGCGTGCCCGCGCAGGAGCTGCGGAAACCGGCGGCCGCCCCGCAGGACGACGGAACACGGAAATCGTTCTGCACTTCATGATAGTAGGACAAAGTGAAGTCGGTCTTGCTATTGTAAGCGTATTTCACACCCGTCCAGAAGACCTGCACGATCTTTGGAGAATCGAGATTGTTGTCTTCGACGCCGCTCAGCAGATAGTCGCCCTGGGCGGTGGCGCCGACGCCCAACGGGTTCGCGGGGTTGAGCATCAGAATGTGTTCGTAGCCGCCATACAGCTTGAACGGGTCCCAGGTATATTTGGCGGCGAGCATAACGGCGGTGTTGTCGGTCACGATGCCATATTCGGTGTTGTTCGTTCCGATCAGATTGGCCCCGTTGATCGGGTTCGTATTGATGCTGTCGGCGGTCGACTGATAGGGCTGCGTCAGACTCGTTGGCCCCAGCAAGGGGTTGACGACGCTGATCGCCTGGTTGACATGTTGAACGACGACGTCGCCCGAGAAATTGCCGTAGTCTCCGCCGAAATCGAAGCCAAAGGCGGAGTTATGCGGCGCTTCCTGCGTACAGGTGGACGCCGTCCACGCGGCGGAGGCGGAATAGCAGCCGCCCTGACCGTCGGCGAATTTATACGCCGCGCCGAAATGGACCGGGCCATAAGCGATGCGATACTTCAGGGCGTCGTCCCATCGGGTGTCCTGGGTATCGCCGCCGCCGGCCATAAGGCCGTTATAGCCGATGAACGAAAAGGCATAGGCGCCGCCGGCCGGATCGTAGGCGAGCATCGCATCGGTGCCGAGCGCGCGCTGACGACCGAAGGTCAGCGTGCCGAAATCCCTGGACGATATGCCCCCATAGAGTTCGTCGTTGAAGAACTGGCCGGCGCGCGCGCCGTCGCCGGCGAACGAATAGCTGCTCCGGGGGAGGCCGGCGTTGATGGTGTTGGTGGCCGCCAGGTTTGCGAGCTGGCCGGACTGCGGATTGATGCCGGTCGAGGCGTTGAACACGACGGACCAGCCGGGCAGAAGCTCTTCCTTGCCCTTGAGGCCCACACCGGTCTGCGACAGGTTGTTCGGCGCGATGAGGAATTGAGAGTGGTTGCCGTTCCGGTTGACCAGCGATTCGCCCTCATAATTATAGCCGTTTTCCGGCAAACCGTGGCTGACCCAGCCGCCGCCGACGTCCAAAGCGCCGTAGAAGGTGATGCCGTTCCAGGTCAGCGGGCAATCGGTGACGAAGATCTCCTGGACGCTCGCGCAGGCTGCGAGGGTGGGCGGAGCGACCGGAGCCGGTGGGGCGGTCGGAAGATCGGCGGCGCGCGCCGACGCCGCAACCGCAACCATCGCCGCAAACATCAAGAGGATACGTTTCACCGCTCTCATTTGTCAGCCCGCCCATCGTTTGAATCGCGCCTCGTCAGAATCCGGCCCGACTCGCTGTATCCATCAGACTATAACGGGCGCCTGAATGCCGCAATCTTTTTGCCACAGTCTCTAAATTGTCTTTACCTTTTTTCCGCTTGACTCCGATCGCCGATTGTCGGGCGCCATCGACGAATCAGAGTTGATTTCGTTTCCGGTAGCCGAAAGCGAGAGGGTGTGACGCCGCGATGAGCGTCGAAAGAAATTTCGGCGCGAGGCGTTTTGATCGCGCCGGAGCCTCACGAAACGCGGAACCCCTTGAGATACAAAGGCGAACTGCAGCGTTGTTGGGGTCCAAAAACGCGCAGACTCGACCCGAGCGAATCGCGAAGTTCGGGTGCGATCGGCGGCCCGGAAGGCGGCTGTCGGCGACATCTGGCGCCGCAGCCTGACCGCAATCGCCCGGGCGCGTTGATCCGAGTTATCCAACGCGGCCAGATCATGGCCGAGCATCGCCCCGCTGTGGCTGACACGCCTGCGCCACCGAACCGCCACATTTCGAGACCGTCGACCTCGGCAGTGCGAGGACGCAAAGCGGTCCCGCAAAGTCGAGCCACGGCTCAGCAAGGCTGCGGAGGCGATGGACAAATCCGCGGAAGGTCGCCGCGTCGCACTGTCCAGATCGCGCCGCTTCTCGCTTTCCGAATTTTCTCAACACGAAAAAAGTCGACGGCGACCGCAATGGCGCGCTCGACCACCCCGTGGATTCAATCCCGGCGCCGGTGGCGGAAGCGGCCTGGCGGACGGCGGCGAGGATCGCCGAGCGCGGCGTCGGTCGGCTCGAAATCGTGGTCGTTGATCGCCAAGGCGTTGTTCTCGCGGCGACCGGGGCCCGCACGATTCATTGAGGCGCGCCCCGAAAGCGGCGCTGGTAGTCCGCGTCATACAGCGCGCTGGCGCGAAAATCGCAAGCGGCGAGGGCCGGACCAACCAGTATCAACGCCGTGCGTTCGATCGCCGTTTCAGCAAGCGCGGCGGCGATCGTCGCCAATGTCGCCTCGATCACCCGCTGATCCGGCCAACTCGCCCGGTAGACCACGGCGACCGGACAATCCGCACCATAGAAGGGCGCAAGCTCGCCGACGACGCGCTCCAGCGCATGGATCGACAGGTGGATCGCCAGCGTCGCGCCGGTTGCGGCGAAACTGGCCAGGGTCTCTTTCGGGGGCATCGGCGTCGCGCGCCCGCCGGTGCGCGTGAGAACCACCGACTGCGCCACCTCGGGCAACGTCAGTTCGCGCCGCAAGGCGGCGGCGGCGGCGGCGAAGCTCGGCACCCCTGGCGTCACGTCATAGGGAATGCCCAACCTGTCCAATTCGCGCAATTGCTCGCCCATCGCACTCCACAGACTGAGGTCCCCCGAATGCAGGCGCGCGACGTCTTCGGCTTTCGCATGGGCGCGTTCGAACTCGGCGACGATGGCCTCCAGAGCAAGCGGCGCCGTGTCGATAATCCGGGTCGCGGGCGCACAGAACGCGAGGAGCTCTTTCGGCACCAGCGAGCCGGCGTAGAGGCAGACTGGGCAGCGGGCGATGAGGTCGCGGCCGCGCACAGTGATGAGGTCGGGCGCGCCGGGCCCGGCGCCGATGAAATGCACGGTCATCGGCCAGACCCCCGCGCGATTGCGCAGGTCACGCCGGCCGCGGCGACGCGCGGCGCGACAAGACGAGCGTCGAGGCCGGCGCCGACCAGCGCCGCGGCTTCCGACACCGAGGCGATGCCCAGTTCCGCCTCGGCTCGCCTCGATCGCGTGACGACCTGGTCTTCAACGGTCCGCAACATTTCCGAGGTCAGAAAATCGAGGGGCATCCCGAGGTCTTGCGCCGCCGCGATCAGGCCGGGCTCTCCGCGCTTGCGATCGATGCTGAACAGACGCGCCGTTTCGCCTGGAGTTTGCACGCGCGCCAATACGTCGCGGACGATCGTCAGGATCGTTTCCTTCGCCGCGCCGCTGCGGCAACCGATGCCGATCGCTATCATCACTTGATCGCCGACCATTGGACGACGGGCATGGTCGGTCGCCAGCCGCGGTGAGACCCCAGCGCCTCGCCATGCGCGATGGCGATCGAGATCAGGGCGCCGCCGCGTCGTCGCTGCCGCTCGGCCAGAACCGCTTGTGTTTCGATCGTTACGGCGTTGGCGACAAAACGCCCCCCCGGCGGCAACAAGTTCCAGGCGGCGTCGATCGTCGACGCGCCGCCGCCGCCGACGAAAATCGCGTCCGGCGTCGGCAGGTCCGGCATCAGCGCTTCAGCCTCGCCATGCATCGCCACGAGATCGGGCGCGCCGAGAGCCGCGGCGTTGCGCACGATGCGCGCCGCCCGATCCTCCCGCTGCTCGATCGCAAAGGCGCGATTGCGCGGATGGGACAACATCCATTCGATCGAAATCGAGCCCGAGCCGGCGCCGATGTCCCAGAGCAGCGCGCCGGGCCAGGGCGCCAGAGCCGACAGCGTGACCGCCCGTATTTCGCGTTTCGTCAATTGGCCGTCCGACTCGTACCATTCGTCCGGCAGCCCCGGCGTCAAAGGAATATAGGGCGCGCCGGGCTCGGCCTCGATCTCGACGGCGACAAGGTTGAGAGGGTCGATCGAGGGCGAGCCGAACTCTTCGGCGTTCGCTTCGAAAATGCGTTGTCGCGAGCCGCCGAGCGCCGCCATGGCGACCACCCGCGAGGCGCCGAGCCGTCGCGCGACGAGCAGTTTGGCTATCTTCTCGGGCGTAGCGCCGTCCCATGACAGCACGAGCAATTTCGCCATGGGCCTGAGATGAGGCAGGATTCGTTCGAAAGGACGCCCGTGTAGCGAAACGATCTCGCAATCCTGCAAAGCCCAACCGAGCGTAGCCGCGGCGAGGCTGAGCGAGGACGGGGCGGGCAGGCAGATCGTCTCGTCGGCCGGAATATGCGCGGCCAGAGTCGAGCCGACGCCGTAAAGAAAGGGATCGCCCGAGGCGAGCACGCAGGTCGGCGCGCCTCGCCTCGCCTTGATCGCCTCGATGCCGAGTTCGAAGGGCGACGGCCATTCCATCGTTTCCGCCGCGCAGGATTTCGCGACCGCCAGATGGCGCGCCCCGCCGACAATGAAACGAGCTTGCTCCAGGATGCGCCTTGCGGCAGGAGAAAGTCCGTCGAGGCCGTCTTCGCCGACGCCGATGATCGTCAGCCAGCGCGTTGCGGCGGTCGCGCTCATTGCGAGTCTCCCGGGCGCTGGAGAGGAGAGGAGCCTGCATGCGCGTTCTGATCCTCGGCGGCTCCCACGAAGCGACGCGGCTTGCCGCGCGATTGGCGGAAGAGCCCGCCTTCGCGCCCATTTTGTCGCTTGCCGGGCGCACCCGAAATCCGTCGGCGTCTCCCATTCCCTCCCGCATCGGCGGATTCGGGGGCGCGGCGGGACTGGCCGCCTTCCTGCGGTCCGGGTCCTTCGGCGCACTCGTCGACGCGACGCATCCTTTCGCCGAACGCATGTCGGCCAATGCTGTAGCCGCTACGCGCGAGACGGGTACGCCGCTCGTCGTCTTCAGTCGACCACCGTGGACGCCGCGCCCCGGCGATCGCTGGACCGAGTCGCCCGACGCCGAGAGCGCGGCCCGCGCCATCGGAGCGGCCCCTCGCCGCGTTTTTCTGACCGTTGGCCGTTTGCAGCTCCCGGCGTTCGAGGCCGCGCCGCAGCACGAGTATCTGATTCGAACGATCGATCCGCCTCAGTCGCCGCGCGACCTGCCGCGCCACCGCCTGTTGCTGGCGCGCGGTCCTTTCACTTTCGAGGACGAGGCTCGTCTGATGCGCGCCGAAAAGATCGAGGTCCTGGTCGCCAAGAACAGCGGCGGCGATTCGACGAGCGCCAAGCTCGACGCCGCGCGCTCCCTTGGGCTTGAGATGATACTGGTCCGCCGACCGGCGCCGCCCGAGGCGCTGACGCTCCATTCTCTGGACGATGTCATGCGTCTTTTGCGCGCGTGTCTTCATTGCGCCGCTCCGTAGCTTCTCGGCGTATAGACCCAGCATCCGCCCTCAGCTCGCGCGACGCGCCTCGTCTGAGCGGAGCCGATGAGAACCAGCGTGCTCATATCGGCGCGGGACGGGTCTGCGGCGGCGAGCGTGGTCAGATGAATCCTTTCGTCCGGACGGCCGATCGCGCGCGCAAAGGCGACAACGGTCTCGCCCGATTTGAGTCTTCGCAGCAGCGCAAAAGCCTCATGGATCAACTGAGGCCGCGCGGTTGAGGCGGGATTGTACAAAGCCACGACGAAGTCGGCCTGGGCGGCGGCAAGCAGTCGGCGTTCGATCACGCTCCACGGCTTCAAATTGTCGGAGAGCGAGATCACCGCGAAGTCGTGGCCCAAAGGGGCGCCGAGCCGGGCGGCGGCGGCGAGCATCGCCGAAACGCCGGGATGGACCTCGATCGCCAGGGCCCGCCAACGCGGGTCGCCCGTTTCGACCGCCTCGAATACGGCGGCGGCCATCGCGAAGATTCCAGGATCGCCGCCCGAGACCAGAGCGACGCGGGCGCCGTCGAGCGCCAGATCGAGCGCCGCCTTGGCCCGATCAAGCTCGACACGGTTGTCGCTGGAATGCCTGTTCTGCCGGGGCGAGGCGGGCAACCGCTCGAGATAGCTCTTGTAGCCGACGAGATCGGTCGCGTTGTCGATCAAGGCCCGGGCCTCGGGCGTCATCCATTCGACGGGGCCTGGACCCAGGCCGACGATATCGAGACGGCCAGGGTTCATGGCCGCCTGCCTTCGCCGGGGATCAGAATCAGCGAGAAATAGGGCGCGCTGTCGTCCGTCTTGTCGGCAAGCTTCATCACGCTCTGGCCGGCCATCGTCCCGCGCTCGACATAATAGGCGCGCTCGGAGAGCCCTGCTTTGAAGATGGCGGCGCGCGCCTTCGGGAGATTGCTGCCGAGTTTCAACACCACCGCGGCATGCGTATTGGCGAGCCGAGCGGTGAGCTCCTCTTCGGGCAGCGTGCCGGGCAAGACGGTGGTCACGTCATCGCCCCAGGCCATCGGCACGCCGGCTGCGCCCCAGCACCCCGACATGCCGGTGACGCCGGGCACGATCGCCGTCTCGAACCGCTCGCGAAGCCGAATGTAGAGATGCATGAACGAGCCGTAAAACAGCGGATCCCCTTCGGCGAGCAGCGCGACGTCGCGCCCCTCGTCGAGATGGGCGGCGAGCGCCGCCGTCGCCTGCTCATAGAAGGCGCGCAGCGTCGCGACATAGATCGGGCTGTCGAAGCGCGCTTCATTGGTCATCGGATAGTACAAGGGAAGTTCGGTTCGCCCCTCGGGAATCCAGCGGTCGGCGATCTGGCGCGCGTTGCCGCGGCGGCCGGCTTTGGCGAAGAAGGCGATCACCGGCGAGGAGCGGATCGTCTCCACCGCCTTGATCGTCAGAAGTTCGGGGTCGCCGGGCCCGAGCCCAACGCCGATGAGCTTGCCCGGTTTCATTCTTTGATGCTCGCCAACGCGTTGACTGCAGCGGCCGCCATGGCGCTGCCGCCCCGCCGACCACGGGCCACAAGATAGGGCGCGCGTTGATGGGCGATCAGCGCCTCCTTCGATTCCGCGGCGCCGACGAAGCCGACCGGCATGCCAATGATCGCCGCGGGCGATGGCCAACCTTCGTCCAGAAGCTCGAGCAATCTGAAGAGCGCGGTAGGGGCGTTGCCGATCACGACAAGGGAATCGGCGAGCTTGTCGCGCCATAGATCAAGCGCGGCGGCCGAGCGTGTATTGCCGATTCGCGCCGCTATTTCGGCGACGGCGGGGTCGTTGAGAGTGCAGATGACAGGATTATCCGCCGGAAGCCGGGCTCGCGTCACGCCGTCCGCCACCATCCTGGAATCGCAAAGGATGGGCGCCCCGGCGCCGAGCGCCCGCCGGGCCGCACTCACGAGGTCCCGGGAGAAGACGAGGTCGGCGGCCGCCTCGACCTGGCCGCAAGCATGGATCACCCGAACCGCGATCGGCTCCTCTTCGGCGGTGAAGCGCGATAGGTCGGATTCGGCGCGAATGATCGCGAAGGAGCGCTGGTAAATCTGCGCGCCGTCGCGAATGTAGGAATAGCGGCTCACGCTTCGACCTGCGATGAATGAAGGGCGGCGGCCCAGTCGGCGCGCGGCGCGCGACCAAGCCTTTCCAGGATGGCCTCGAGCTCTTCGGCGCCGAGGTCGGCGAGGACAGGTTCGTTGGCCGCGCGGCCATCGAGCACCATATCGTAGCGCCCGTCGCGGCCGACCAGGGTGACGGCGGCGGCCCGCGCGTGGGCGCAGCCCTTGGCGCAACCCGAGACATGCAACGCGACGCCGTGGGCGCCAAGGCGTTGCGCCAGCGGCGCCAGGCGCGCTCCGTCGCGCTGCGTCGCAGTCGAGCCGTTGGCGCAGGCCGGCGCGCCTGGGCAGGCGGCGACCGAGCGGATCGGATCGCTCTCCTCGAGGATGAATCCCGCCCTTCGCAACATTGGCGCAACGGCGGCGCTGCGATCCGTCCCGACGATCAATATCGCCCGCCATGGCGTCAAACGAAGCTCTCCGTTCGTGCCCTCGGCGGCGTCGGCGAGGACGGCGAGCCTTGCCGCGTCGAGGCGTCCGAAAGGCGCCCCGACGCCAAGCGCGGCAAAGCGGCCGAGATGGCGCTCGCCGAGGGGCCGCGGCGGCGGCGCCTCGCTGATGTCGCCAAGCTCGGCCGCTGCAAATCTCAGTCCGGCATTGTGAGCAATCTGTTCGACGCCGATCCCTTTCACGAGCGCCGCCATCCGCTGCGCGCCTTCCCCGGAGCCGCGAAGTTGGAGAAAGGCGCAGGCGAGACGGGCGGCTTCGTCCGAAAGCTCATCGACCTCGCACAATCCCGCCGGCCGACCGGCGAGGCGGATCGAAAACTGGACGCGGCCGTCCCGTTCGACGGCGGAAAACGTGATTTCCGCCGCCTCTCGCGCGACAGACAAACAGCCGCCGTCGTCAATCGCGAAGCCGAATTTGGCGGGGAGCCGCCACAGCGCGCGATCGCTTCGCAATCTCTCGTCGAGCGCGGTCACGCTCGGCCGGATGTCGAGCAGCGCAGAAGGATCGAACCCCGCGAGAGGGCTCGCCATGACGTTGCGCACCGCTTCCGCTGCGGGCTCGACGTCGATCAAGCCGAGCGCGCCCAACATGGATTGCAACGGCGCCAGGGTGCTCGCGCCGACCCCCCTGATCTGCAGATTGCCGCGCGAGGTGAGGTCGATATGGCCGTTGCCGAACTTTGCGGCGGCTTCGGCGATGGCGCGAGCCGCCGTCGGGGTCACGGCGCCGCCGACGATCCGCAGCCGCGCGATGAGACCGTCGCCGCTCGACATCGGCCTCAACGCGCCGGGGCACCAACCGCGCCGCAACGCGTCGGGGCGCCGGTCCTTCCGGGGAGCCAGGCCGGCGATCATGCGGTCTTCTCCAACAGGCTCGCGAGGCGCATCGCGGTCGAATTGCGGCGGCATGTCCAGAGGCCGCGCCGCAGGGCGTGGTCGAATCGCGCGGCGATCGAACGCGCCGCCTCGGGGTTCGCTCGTTCGAGAAAGGCGACGACATCGTCGTTCCCGAGCGTCGCATCAAACACGAGATCGAAAAGTTGCGGCGTTACGACGCCGCCGGTGACGGCGAAAGCATGGAGATTGTCGACCGTCTCGGCGATCTCGCTGGCTCCGCGATAGCCGTGACGCATCTGACCGGCGATCCATCGCGGATTTGCGGCGCGTCCGCGCACCGCGCGGGCGATCTCCTCGCGCAAGCTTCGCGCTACCGGCTTGTCGTTCGCCGTCGTGTCGAGGTGATAGAGGCTGGGGGCCGCCCCGAGGCTCCTCGCCGCGGCGGCGAAGCCGCCCTCGTGCTCGAAAAAAGCGCCGGCCTCGAGCGCGTCCTGGCCAGGCAAATCCTGGACATGGACGAAAGCGTCGGCGTTGGCGACCCGGGCACGGAAAAGGTCGGTCGCTTGGCGATCGACCGAACCCAAGGCATAGCCGCTGCCGGCGAGATACGCCTCGGCGAGCGATTGCAAAGAGGCGTCGGGATCGGCGGCGAGCATACGGCCCAACGCCACGCCATAGGCGCCGGGGGCGCCGCCAAAGATGCGAATCGTGCTCTCACCGGCCTGGCGCGCCGCGGCGAGCGGATTAACCGCCGCTTCCTCGTCGAGCGCCGCGACCTCGCCGATCAACTGCTCGACGAGCGCGATCTGCGTCGGGAACACGTCGCGAAACAGGCCGGACAAGCGCAACGTGACGTCGATGCGCGGCCGGTCAAGCGCCGCCGGCGGGAGGATCGTGAAGCCGGTTATGCGGCCGGAGCCGTGGTCCCACTGCGGCGTCGCGCCGAGATAGGCGAATATCTGCGCCAGTTCCTCGCCCCCGGTTCGCATGGTCGCCGAGCCCCAAAGATCGATCACCATCCGCCGCGGCCAGTCGCCGTGATCCTGGAGATGGCGGGCGACGAGGCTGGCGGCGGCGCGCTCGCCGATGGTCCAGGCCGTGCGGGTCGGGATCATGCGCGGATCGACGGTGAAGAGGTTGCGCCCGGTCGGCAACACATCGAGCCGACCGCGCGCCGGCGCGCCGGCGGCGCCGGGGGACACGAAACGGCCGTCGAGCGCGGCGATCAGACCGCGCATTTCGCTTTCGGGCGAGGCGCGCAGTCGGACCAGAGCCGCGCCGTCCGCTTCAGCGCCGCCGAGCACGTCGTCGCCGCCGGGCGGCGCCGACCCGAACACGTGCAATCCGTCGGCGATACGCATGTCCTTGATGTCGCAGAGCCAAGCGTCGAGCCTGGCGAGCGCCTCTTCCTGCGGGCAGTCGGCGCCCGCGCCGCTCTCAGCGGCGAGCCCGTTCTCCGCGGCGCGCTCCAGAATCGTCCTGGCGAGAAGCGATGCGCGCTTGGGATCCATCTGCTCCGCCGAGGCGTATTCGTCGAACAAATCCTCGAATTCAGAGAGATCGCCGGCGCTTCCGGCCGTGGTCAGCGGCGGCGTCAGATGCCCGACGATGACCGCGCCCGCGCGGCGCTTGGCCTGCGCCGCCTCGCCGGGATTGTTGACGATGAAAGGATAGATCAACGGCGTGGGGCCGAGCAACGCTTCGGGCGCGCATTCTTCCGACAGCGCCACGGCCTTGCCGGGCAGCCATTCGAGCGTGCCATGCGCGCCGAGCTGGATCATCGCATCGATCCGCTCCTGGCGGCGAAGCCAGAGATAAAACGCAACGTAGCCGTGGCGAGGCGGCTGACGCGAATCATGATACTCCGCCTTGCGAAGCTCGACCCGACCGCGGTCGGGTTGGATTGCGACGATCATCGCGCCGAGGCGAACGGCGCGGAATCGGAAAGCGCCCGCTTCAAAAAGCGGGTCCTTCTCCGGCAGGCCCCAAGCGGAGGCGACGGCGTCGCGCAACGGCGCCGGAAGCTCGGCAAATCCGTCCTGGTAATCGGCAATCGACAGCGCCTGCGCCGAGGGCGCCTCCGCCAGCTTGCGGAAGAATGCGTTTGGATCCTCGATCGGCTCGACGAGGTACCCCGCAACCTTGAGCCGCGCGGCGATCGCGGCGAGGCTCGCCGGCGTATCGAGACCCACGGCATAGCCAACGCGGCCGGTCTTGGCCGGATAGTCCGAAATGACGCAGGCGAGCTTGCGTTGATCGGGGGGCAAGCGCCGCAAGCTCGCCCAGGCGAGCGCAAGGTCGGCGGTGAACGCGATTCGCGACTGGTGCGGCTGGTGGACGAGCCGCGCGAACTCCAGGAGTTCGCTTCGCGGCGCCTCTTCCTTGAAGGAGATCGGGCGCGCCACGATGCGCCCGTCGATCTCCGGCAATACGACATTCATGGCGAGATCGGCGGCGCCCAGCCCGCGAGCATCCGTCTCCCAGGCCTCGCGCGACGCGCCGACATGGAATGACTGGAGGATCGGCGCGTCGGCCGCTTCGAGCGGACTGATCTCGCGCTCCGTGCGCGCTGCAAAGGCGGTCGTATTGATGACGACGTCAGGCCTCTCGCGCCTGAGGAGGTCGGCGAGCCAGATCCCTGCGACGGCGTCCTTGAGGCTCGAAGCATAGGCGGCGAGGACGCGCGCCCCGCGCGCCGCCAGCGCGTCGGCAAGCGCGACGATCGGTGCGATGTCGCCGGCCAGGACATAGGCGCGATAGAAGACGATGATTGCGAGCGGCGCTTCAGGCGGACCAGGGCGGCAGGCGCCGGCGAAGAGCCCGCAGGCCGCCACGCTCTGAGGCTCGGGCGGAGCCGCCGCGTCGCCGCGGACGCAGCGCGCGATCCAGGCGAACAGCCGGCCGATGTTGTCGGCGCCGCCGGCCTCAAAAGCGCGCCAGATCGTCTGCGTGAAATCGGAAGGGAGAGTCGAGAGCTCGGCGAGTCTCTCATCGGAGCGGCCGTCGCCGGGGATAAGGACGAGATCGAAGCCGTCCCGTCGCGCCGCCGCAGCGAGCTCCAACGCGCCGTATCGCCAGTAGTCGAGTCCGCCAAGCAAACGAACCAGTACGAAACGAGCCCTGGAGGCGACCTTATCGAGATAAAGGTCGACGGAATATGGGTGACGAAGCATCGCCAGGGAGGCGAGACGAGCAGTCGACCGCACGGGCATCTTGCCATCCTCGAGCGCGGCCGCCGCCAAGCCGAGGTCGCTGTCGGAAAATGACAGGAAGACCAGATCGGCGGGCGTCTGACCGAGGTCGACGGCGCGATCCGCTTCGTCGATCAGCCGCGTCGTGGTGCGCAGGAGATGCATGGCCCTATGCGTTTTTAAGAGAGCGCGGCGGCGATGGCGTCCCGGTCGAGCCCGGCCTCGCCGATCACCACCAGTCGGCCAGCCCGATCTTCGCCGGGCCGCCATGGCCGATCGAAGTGCTGACGGAAGCGCTTGCCAACCCCCTGCACCAGCAACCGCATTGGCTTGTCGGCTACGGCGAAGAATCCCTTCATTCTCAGCACGTCGTGGCGCTCGGCGACGGCGGCGAGCCTGGCGACGAACCGCTCGGGATCGGCGATCAACCCGATCTCCACCGCGAAGCTCTCGAACTCGTCGTGATCGTGTTCCTCCTCGCCGTCGTGATGCGACCTGCGGGATGCGACATCGTCCTCGGCCGCCGCTTCGAGACCGAGCAACACTCGAGCGTCAACGCGACCTTCGCTGGTCGCCACCACCTTGGCGCCGCGCGGCAAAAGCGCGGCGATTCTCTCGCGCGTTTCGGTCCTTTCCACCTGCGACATCAGGTCGATCTTGTTCAGCACGACCATGTCGGCGCACAGCAATTGGTCTTCGAAGACCTCTTCGAGGGGATTGTCGTGATCGAGCGCGGGATCAGCGGAACGCTGGGCCGCCAGCCGCTCCGGATCGTCGGCGAAGCGCCCGGCGGCCACCGCGGCGCCGTCGACCACGGTTACGACGCCGTCGACGGTGAGTCGCGAGCGGATCGAGGGCCAATCGAAAGCCTTGACCAGAGGTTTTGGGAGCGCCAGGCCGGAGGTCTCGATCACGATATGGTCGGGCCTCTGCGGCAGCTTGAGCAAGGATTCGATCGCCGGCGCGAAATCGTCCGCCACGGTGCAGCAGATGCAGCCGTTCGCCAGTTCGATGATGTTCTCCTCGGGGCAATCGGCGACGCCGCAGGCGCGGAGGATCTCGCCGTCGACGCCCACCTCGCCGAATTCGTTGATCAGAAGCGCGAGCCGGCGACCATGCGCATTCTCCAGAAGATGCCGGATCAGCGTCGTCTTCCCGGCGCCGAGGAAGCCGGTCACGATGGTTGTCGGGATCTTGCTCGTATCATGCGCCGGCATTGTCGACTCCGCACCAACATTGCGGGGTGAGAAGGACCGGCGCCCAAATGGCGGGCGTTACGCGAAGCCGCTGGACGGCCGCGAGCTCCGCACCTGGGGCACCCCGCCCGATGCGAAACGGTCAAAGGCGACGGCAGGTCTCCTGGCTTGCGGTTCAGCGCTTTCCATCCGCCTTCCCAGGCCCGCGAGTGCAGGACCCAGTGGCTTTGGATAGAAGCTCGCCGCTCACAGTTGCGGGGGCAGCCGCGGCTTTGGGGTTTGAAGCCCGCACCGCATTCCCTATCAATCCTTCTTGCGAAGGACCGTCGACCATCAGCTTGCCATCGGGCGCCGTCCTTGTCAAAGAGCGTATCATCGGCTGCGCCGCGGCGAAGCGATGGGGAAGGACACGAGAACGTGGGCGCGGTTGACGCTGATCGACATAAGGAAAAGATGCGCAAGCGCAAAATTGCGCAGGACCGCGAAGTCGCCTCGAAGACGATCGAGAAGGGCTTGCTGATCGTCAACACCGGAAAGGGCAAGGGGAAGTCGACCGCGGCTTTCGGCCTGATCCTGCGCGCGCTCGGCCACGGGTGGAGCATCGGCGTCGTGCAGTTCATCAAGGGGGCCTGGAAGACCGGCGAGCGGCGAGTGCTTGAAGAGCGTTTCGCCGACCTCGTCTCCTGGCATTCGATGGGCGAAGGCTTCACGTGGGAGACGCAAGACCGAACTCGGGACGTCGCGGCCGCCGAAGCCGCCTGGGCGAAGGCGCAAGCCTTGATGGCCGACGAGCGCGTCCGGCTTGTCGTGCTCGACGAACTCAACATCGCGCTGCGATACGACTATCTTCCGGTCGACGAGGTGGTCAGGACGCTGGTCAGGCGAAGAGCCGATCTCCACGTTGTGGTGACTGGCCGCAATGCGCCGCCGGCTTTGATTGAGGCGGCGGACCTGGTTACCGAGATGAACCCGATCAAACATCACTTCGCCGCTGGCGTGAAAGCGCAAGCGGGAATCGAATTCTGATGACCGCGCGTCGGCTGATGTTCCAGGGAACTGGCTCGGACGTCGGCAAGTCGCTGATCGTCGCGGGACTGGCGCGGGCGTACCGGAATCGCGGTCTCAAGGTCGCGCCCTTCAAGCCGCAAAACATGTCGAACAACGCCGCGGTTTCGATCGACGGCGGCGAGATCGGCCGCGCTCAGGCGCTGCAAGCGCGAGCCGCCGGCGTCGCGCCGACGGTCCATATGAATCCGGTTCTGCTGAAGCCGCAGAGCGAGATCGGCGCGCAGGTCGTCGTCCAGGGCCGCGTCGTCGGCGCCGCCGGGGCGCGGGAGTATCAGGCGTGGAAGCCGAAGCTGATGGCGGCGGTGCGGGAAAGCTTTGCGACTCTCTCCGCCGGGACTGATCTGGTGCTGGTCGAAGGCGCCGGCAGCGCCTGCGAAATCAACCTGCGCGCCAACGACATCGCCAACATGGGCTTCGCGCGGGCCGTCGATTGTCCGGTCGTGCTGATCGGCGACATCGACCGCGGCGGGGTCATCGCGCAGATCGCCGGCGCCAAGCTCGTGCTGGACAAGGCCGACGCCGCGATGGTGCAAGGCTTCATCGTCAACAAGTTTCGCGGCGATCCCACGCTCTTCGCCGAAGGAATGGCGGCGATCGAGCGCTATTCCGGGTGGCCGGCGCTGGGGCTCGTGCCATTTTTCGCCGATGCGCGGCTGCTTCCCGCCGAAGACAGCGTCGTCCTGGAGCGGCCACGGTTGGCGGGCGCCGGTCGGATCAAAGTCGTCGTCCCGATTCTGCCGCATATCGCCAATTTCGACGATCTCGATCCGCTCGGACTGGAGCCTGACGTCAAGCTGATGATGATTCGCGCCGGCGCGCCGCTTCCCGTCGACGCCGATCTGGTGGTCTTGCCGGGCTCAAAAGCGACTCTCGCCGATCTCAAGGCGTTTGTCGCTGCGGGTTGGGACATCGACGTCAACGCGCACGTCCGTCGCGGCGGGCGCGTGCTCGGCCTCTGCGGCGGCTATCAAATGCTCGGGCGCAGAATTGCCGATCCGGAAGGGATCGAGGGCCCGGCGGGCGAGATGGCGGGCCTCGGCTTGCTCGACGTCACGACCATATTGATCGGCCCCAAGAAGCTGGTTCATGTCACGGGCCGGTCGGCGATCTCCGACGCGCCCTTTTCGGGCTATGAAATGCATATCGGCAGGACGGAGGGTCCCGACTGCGCCCGACCGTTGCTCACTCTCGAAGACGGGCGCGGCGAAGGCGCGGTGTCTGCGAATGGGCTGGTCGCCGGCGCCTATGTCCACGGACTTTTCGGCGACGACGCGCAGCGCCGCGATTGGCTAGAGAGGCTTGGCGGCCACGGGTCGAACCTCGTCTATGAGGCGGCCGTCGAGGGGGCGCTGGACGGCCTTGCGGCGCATCTGGAGCGTTGTCTCGATCTGAACCGGCTCTTCAGCCTCGCCAGGTGAGCATGGCCGCGCGCCGCTACAAATGGAGCGCTCGACGCCGTCCGATTGCAGGATCGCAGGCTCCCACGCTCTTTACAGGCGCCGAGCGGCGTCTGACTCAATGGCGCTCTTGGCCGCGGGGCGCCAATAATGGCGCCGATAACAGGAACGGCCCAAGGCAAGCCGGTTCAATCCGGAATCGCGCCTGGTTATGAAGGGCCGCCGGGATCGAACCGCACAATCGGCGGCGGACAAGGCGGGAGGACCATGAACGCGATTCACGGCGTCGAGCCGCATCATTCGACGCGCGGCGTCCATCACGGCGGCGATCTCGCCGCGGCGCGCGGCGCTTTTCCCGATGCGCCCGAGCCTTGGCTCGATCTGTCGACCGGGATCAACCCGAACGCCTATCCGGCGCCCGCGCTCGATCCGGAGATCTGGGCGCGCCTGCCGGATCGCGGACGACTGCAACGCCTCGAGAGCGTGGCGGCTGAAAGATACGGCGTGGCCGGCGGCGCGTCCGTCGTCGCCGCGCCGGGCGCCCAGGCGCTGATTCAGTTGTTGGCGCGGATGGGCCGCGCGAGCGAGATCGGCATCCTGGATTTCACCTACGCCGAATACGAGAACGTCTGGCGCGAGGCCGGCGCGAAGCCTCACATCGTCGAAACGCTCGACGCGCTCGCCGGATTCGACGTCGCCGTCGTCGTCAATCCGAATAATCCGGATGGACGGCTGATTCCCGCGCAGGGTCTCGTCGCGCTGGCCTCGAAGATGGCGCGGCGCGGCGGGCTCCTGATCGTCGACGAAGCCTTCATGGACGTCATGCCGGCGGGCTACAGCCTTGCTCCGAATCTTCCCCACGGCGCCGTTGTTCTGCGCTCCTTCGGCAAGACCTATGGACTGGCGGGCGTCAGGCTCGGGTTCGCGATCGCGCGCCCGAAACTCGGGCAAGAACTGCGGGGGATGCTGGGGCCCTGGGCGGTCTCGGGGCCGGCGATCGAGATCGGCTGCGCCGGCCTGGCGGACACGGCATGGCTCACCCGTTCGATCGCCGACCTGCTCGACCGCTCGGCGGCTCTGGATCAAACCCTGCTACGCCACGGATACGGCCTCGTCGGCGGCTCCCCGCTCTTCCGCTTGGCGTCGCATCCGAACGCCAGCATCATATTCCACGCGCTGGCGCAACAGGGCGTGCTCGTGCGCCGCTTCCCCGCGCGGCCGGAATGGTTGCGCATCGCGCCGCCGGGGGACAGGACGGCGCTGGAGCGATTGAAACGGGCGCTCGAGCGCGCGCGGGAATTGGAGCGAACCCGCTGAAGTGCCGCAAGGGACGAGCCGAGCGTTCCTCGCGACGTCATTTCCTCGGCGCCAGCCGCTCTATTCCCGATTGATCGACGCGCGCGGCGAGAGCGCGAATTGTTTGGCCGCCGATCGACTGATGCGGAGCAATCTCGGCCAGCGGCGTGAGCACAAAGGCGCGCTCGCCGAGCCTCGGATGGGGCAGATGCAAGTCCGGCTCGTCGATCGAAAGCTCCTCATACGCGAGGATGTCGATGTCGACGGCGCGCGGGCCCCAACGCCGCTCGACGGCGCGGTTCCGACCAAGGCTGGCTTCCCTGGCGACTCCCGCTTGCGCGGCGATCTCGAGGGAACGGGCGAGAAAGGCTGCAATGTCCGCCATAATGTCGATCGTTGCATCGGCGCGTGGGCGATTGTGCATGACAATCGCCATTGCGCCATATTCCGCGACGAGGGGCGCCATGTCCGGATCGCGGTGCAGGCCCCAGACGTCATTGACGATCGCTACGCCGCGATCGAGCGCCCAGCGCGCGACGGACGCCTTCATCGTGTCGATGGAGACGGGTGAGCCGAGTTTGACGATCTCCGGCAACACCGGCGCCAGCCTTGCGATCTCCTCCTCGGCGCCGACCGGCCTGGCGTCGCCGTAAGGCCTGGTCGATTCAGCGCCGATGTCGAGAATGTCCGCGCCCTCGGCGATCATGTCGGCGGCGCGGGCGATGGCCCGCAGGGGCGAAAGGAATTGTCCGCCGTCGGAGAATGAATCGGGCGTGACATTGAGGACGCCCATAATCGCAGGGCGGCCCGGACGAAACGGGGAAGCGAGCCATGCGGGCGGCGCTGTGACAGCCATGAACGCGGCATCCTGACCTTGCTCACAGACATGTGAGACCGATTGCGTGATCGGAGGGGTTCTCCGAGGTTCGGGTTGTCGAGGCTCGAATCACAAGGAGAACCCCATGCAGGTTTTTGGCCTGCCCGGCCATATTATCCGCGACGCGCTAGCGCGCTGGCGAAAGGCCATGGCGCAAAGGCTGACCGGCGAACAGGCCGCCAAGGCGGTCGGCGTCCCGCGCGCCACGCTCTATCGCTGGCGAGCGCGCGCCGAGCCCTTGAGCCGACGACCGCGCCGCATGCGCCAGCCAAAGCGCCCGCACGGACTCGCCGCCGCCGTCGAGCGGCTGCGTCTCGATCATCCCATGTGGGGCAAGGAGAAGCTCGGCCCGATCCTGCGCGGCCAGGGCTGGGCCACATCCAACGCCACTGTCGGGCGCATCATCGGCGACCTCATCCGCCGCGGCAGGGTTCAGTCCGTCCCCGCCCTGATCCGCAAGCGCGCCGCCAGGGGCGCGGCTAAAAAGCGTCCCCACGCCATCCGCAAGCCCGGCGACGTCACCTTCGAAAAGCCCGGCGACGTCGTCCAGATCGACACCCTCTCGATCCATCCGCGGCCCGGCGTGACCATCAAACAATTCAACGCCTATGACCCATGCGCCAAATGGACCGTCGCCAGACCCTGCAAACAAGCCACCGCCAGCAACGCCGCCGCCTTCCTCGATCAGGTCCTCCACGAGATGCCCGACCCCGTCAAAGCCATCCAGATCGACGGCGGCTCGGAGTTCATGGCCGAGTTCGAACAGGCCTGCGCCGAAAGCAACCTGCCGCTCTATGTCCTGCCGCCCCGATCGCCCAAACTCAACGGCGCCGTCGAGCGCTGCAACGGCGCATGGCGATACGAGTTCTACGCCTGCCTCGATCTCCCCACGCGCTTCGACAAAATCGTCCAAATGGCCGACGCTTTCCAGCCCCTCTACAACCACCACAGACCGCACGGAGCCCTTGCAGGAAAAACCCGCGCCGAATACCTCTCCAGCCGCCGAGCCGACGACACCCCGGAGTTCTCATATGTCCTGAGCCAGCAGGGCTATCGCAT
>CAVSYB010000016.1:0-17976 GCA_963732155.1 uncultured Alphaproteobacteria bacterium | reverse complement strand
TTGGGCACGGGCGCTTGTCTAATCCTATCAAAGGGTTGCGACGGGGCCAGCCCTCTGCGGAGAACCAAGGTTGGGGGTCTGGAGTGCGGCGTTTCTTATACCTTGTTAAAGATTTAAACGTGACCCGCGGTTATTTTCGCTAATTTTTGTTGCGAAACGATTTAATACTCCTTATTATCTGTGGCGCATGACCCGATGAGAGTCGGGGAATGAATCGGTAAGGCAGGTTGATGTCTTGAGCAGGGCGGTAGAAATCAGCGCCGATGGTCCAGGGCTCCAGAAGTTCTCGCCGCATTTTCTTCACGCGTCGCGGAACTGAGGAGTCTTTTGCTTTGGAGCAATTTCTCCGGCACAGATAGACGCCAACCGGGTTTCACTGGCTTTCTCGAGGGGGCGCTCCATCACTCAGAGCTACGATGCGAGAATTCCAGGAAACTAATTCTTAGTGATCAATGATCAGGGGAAAGGAGTTTTTCTGTGAGAGAGAAGGGAACAGTAAAGTGGTTCAACGGGGCGAAGGGATATGGTTTCATCCAGCGCTCCACGGGAGAGGATGTGTTCGTGCATTTCTCCGCCATTCAGGAGAACGGCTACCGCTCGCTCAACGAGGGTGAGACCGTGGAGTTTGATCTGCTCAAAGGCCCCAAAGGCTTTCAGGCGGGCAACGTAGTCCGCGCCTAAACCTGCTGGTACCGCAATTACCGACCCTCCCGTTCGCAGCGGGAGGGTTTCTTGTTTGGGAAACGACACGACAAAAATTCTTATACTGGAAATGAAATGACCCAAAAACCTGTCATCCTGAGCGGAGCGGGCTGCTTCGCGAAGCGAAGCAGCCTGCGCAGTCGAAGGACCCCTTACCCGCATGCGTGAAGATAGACGTGCAAAGGAGTTCCCACGGTGCCGTCGAAGTAGTAGGAACTCCCTGACGCGCCTGTGCCAGGGGTGAGTACCACGGGGTCCTTCGACTGCGTGAACGCTTTGCTTCGCCGAGCGTTCACTGCGCTCAGGATGACAGGGGGTGTCATGAAGGACCGCGAGTATTTCGTCTACATCGTTTGCAGCCGGTCGGGGACGCTTTATATCGGAACGACTAACAGTATTTATCGGCGGGCGCTCGAACACAAGCGCGCGGAGATCGAAGGCTTTGCCAGCAAGTACGGCTGCGACCGGCTGGTTTACTACGAGAGCTTTGACGATGTCCACAAAGCGATCGGACGGGAAAAGCAGCTGAAGGGCTGGGCGAGAGCGAAGAAGATTGCTTTGATCGAGGCGAAGAACCCGCGGTGCGAGGATTTGGCTGAGAAGTGGGGAGCTCAGATGGCTTTTGCGGGCGAAGCGATCAAGGGACGATGACAGAATCCCCTGACGGGCCGCCCCCGTCGCCCCCACGACCCTGTCATTCCGACCGGAGCAGGAGCGCCAGCGACGGCGGAGTGGAGGAACCTGCTGTTTGCCTGCGCCACTGAGGGCCCATGGACCGGCGGATTCCTGCCGCGAAATAAGTCTCGCGCGGGGGCTGGCCCGCCTTTGCGCCTTAACAACTGAGGCTGCCCCAGCTTTGCTGGTTTTGCAAAGCTGGGCACCGCGGACCCTTCCGCTCCATCTTCAACTTTTCCACAACCAGCATGTGACATCTAACCTTGCCCCCAAAATTCAAACGAGCGATGATGGTCGAGGCCATGACGGTTCGCTACACAGCGACTCGCCACGACCCAAGTCCTTTGTTGTCTAGATTTTGGTATCTAAGTTCTTTGACATCCGGATTTTGCGGGGAATTTCCTGCTAACTCGATGATTCCACTAGGCCCCAGGGGGGAGGGGGTATCGAGAAACAGAGCGAAAAATGAGCCCAGCCCAAGCCCTTCAGCGAGCGCGCGCACGATTTATTTCGCGGCAGAAATCCAACGACGCGCTGGCACTGTGATGGCGCACGCAAACAGCAGGTTCCTCCACTCCGCCGTCGCTGGCGCTCCTGCTCCGGTCGGAATGACAAGACTGGTGAAGGTGTCGAGAGGCCGAAGCCCGAAGCCCGAGAGCCGAAGCCCGGTTCACCGCACCTCCAGCGACACCAAATCGCCGTCGGACGTTCCGCGAGCCTTGTAATTCACCGAGACTGAGCGGTTATTCCATTCGCAGGAAAAGGTGTCGGCTCCGATTAGCAGCACCGACTTGTAATCAGCGGTGCGCAGCTTGAGAACTGCGCTGCCCGAGCTGACGGTGAGAACGGCTGCCGGGGATTGGGAACAATCCACATCCACCAGCTTGCCCTCGAAGAACTTCGTAGGCCGTCTGTCGGCTATGTCGGATTGCGCCGTCTGCTCAGCCGCGGCGCGTTTGGCAGCGTCCTGATCGAGCACATCGAATGGAGAACTCTGCTTGGAGAGTTTGCTGGCCGAAGCAGCGGTGGCGGGTGAGAGGCCGTATTTCTGCTCGTTGGCAAGCCGCGCCAGCTGTGCGCCAGCCTCGGTGGCGACCTGCGGATTGCTGCTGGTCTTCAACAATTCCAGCAAGGCTCGCGCAGCAACCCACTTTTTGTCGGAGACGTAAATTTCCGCCATGTGGTAAACGTACAGCTGGTTGCGCGGGCTGAGTTCGATGGCGGCGCGCTCGGCCTGCATGGCCGCTACCGGCCCACCACCTTCGCGGCGCGCACTGGCTAACAGATCATAGGCGTCGGCGAATTCCGGATACCATTCGAGCACGGCACGGAGATCCTGCATCATGTTCGGCAGTCCCTGAATATCGGCGTGACTCGCCTGTGACATGCGGTATTTCAGCACCGAAAAGTAATAGCGGATCCACATGTCGTTCCGGTTGAGCGCGGCGGCGTCACCCAGTTCTTCGGCGGCGTCTTCAAACTCGCCGTGCTGCAGGTGGTCCCAAGCTAGGGCGCGATGGGCGATCTCATTGCCAGCGATTGCAATCGGAAGAGCCGCGCTGTCCTCGTCTTTCACATTCTCATTGGCTTTCTCGTTGGCCTTCTTGGCAGATGTTGGGTTGGGCGCTGTGGCCAGCGTCTGCAACTCCTGCAGCGCGGCTTCGCGGCGATCAGGAATTCTGATTTTCACCTCATCCACGATGGCGCGCGCATCAGCCTCGGGAACAGCCTTGGATGTGACGGCGCTGTCGTTCGGGCCCACGATCTCAGGAAATTCATACACCTGCGGCATGTTTGCGTGGGAACCCGGTTGTTTCGAAGCGTCCAGTGCCAGGAACAAAGGTGTGAGCGAATGATAGTAATCCTTCACCGCTCGTTCGAACTGCGCGGGCGTCATGCCGTAGGCTTTCTGCACGGCTTGGTCCACGGGCACGTGCTGGTTCTCGACCAGGTCAAAATAAGTTCCCGTCTCCGGCAGCTTTTTATCGTGAAGCAGGTAGTGCATCGTCATCCAGGATTGCGCATAGAAGAGTGTGTTGCGCGCCCTTTCAGCGTCGTTTGAATTGTTCGGCTTTGTGGTGAGCAGGTCGGGAAGCGCGAGCCAGGACCGGCCGCCATTCTGTCCGCCGAGAAGTTCGGTGAGGGACTTCGATTCATTGCCTCCTGAGGAGGAATACAGTTCGGGGTCACCACCGATTTCGTACTTTCTGTCGTCGACGCGGATGGAACTGAAGTATTCGGCGAGGCCTTCGTCGAACCATGCCTGGACTTCGGGATAGTTGTAGCTGAGGAGCAGATGGGCGAAGTCGTGGGCGACGGCGCGCCAGGATTCCTCCGCGGCAAGGTTCAGCACGATGAAGTTCTGGTCTTCTCCGGGCAGGAAAAAGCCGGGAACGGCAATCGGCTGACCTTGGCGCAGCGGCGTCGGACGAGATCGAGGAGGAGCGGCGGCTGCCGGCTGCATCCCGTCCGATCTCGCGACCGGCTCGTCGGACGAGATCGAGGAGGAGCGGCGGCTGCTCTATGTGGCGATGACGCGCGCGCGCGACGCGCTGACGCTGATCGTGCCGCAGCGCTTCTATGTCCACGGCCAGGCGAAGAACGGCGACCGCTACGTTTCCGCCGCGCGCACCCGCTTCATCCCGAGCCCGCTGCTGAAGCACTTCGAGCGCGTCGCCTGGCCGCGCGCCGCCGCCGAGGCCGCGCCGCGATTCGCCGAAGGCCCGAAGGTCGACCTCGCCGCGCGCATGCGGGCGATGTGGAAGTGACAGCGCGACTGCGCGACAGCACGTCGAATCGATGCCCAGGTCGTCATTGCGAGCAAAGGATCGAGAGTCCAGCGATCCAGACTTCGGGATTGCGGCGGCCGCTTAGTCTGGATTGCTTCGCTATCGCTCGCAATGACGGCTGCAGAGCGGCGCCAATCCAAAGAGCAACGCGCGCTAGAGTGAGAGCGTCTTTACGCCGGAACGCGCACCAGCGGCGCCGATTGGCGCGCCAGCTCGTCCCACGCTTCGACCGATTGTTCGGCCATCAGCGTCTTGACGAAATCCCACGCGATCTCGAGGCGCTCGACGCCGTCGGGGCTCAGGCCTTCGCCGAGTTCGAAGCTCTCGCCGCGCACGCACAGCGCAAAGGCCGGCGGCGGCGCTTCGCCGCGCACCTGGACGTAGACGTCGAGCACCGCCTCGGGCGACAGCGCATGGGTCGAGTGGGTCGCGTCTCGCTTCGGCGCGAGGCGGGAGAACGCGAACGGAGCGGGCGTGTCCTTGCCGGCGTCGAGAAACAAGGCGCAATCGGCGTCGACGAGATCGAGCGCATGCTCGATCTGCAACTGGTAGTCGTCGACCATCGGCAGGTCGGGCCAGGCGGCGGCGATGCGATCGAGCAACGCCGGGCCGAGCGCGTCGTCGCCGCGCGAGTCGTTGCCCCAGCCGAGGACGACGAGCCGCATCAGTCGCCCTTGCGGCCGCGGCTCACCAGCGCGCCGTCGGCGTCGAGGATGTCGACTTCGAGCGGCATCTGGCCGAGCGCATGAGTTGCGCAGCTGAGGCACGGATCGTAGGCGCGGATCGCCACCTCGATGTGGTTGAGCAGCCCCTCGGTCACCTCGCGGCCGGTGAGGAAGCGCGCCGCGACGGCGCGGATCGCCTCGTTCATCGCCTGGTTGTTGTTGGTCGTCGAGACGATGAGGTTGCAATAGGTGACGAGGTCGTCGTCGCTGACCTTGTAGTGGTGGAACAGCGTGCCGCGCGGCGCTTCGATCACGCCGACGCCTTCGCCGCGCCGCGGTCCCTTGTCCGCCATCAGGTCCGTGCCGACGATGTCGGAGTCGTTCGAGCAGGTCGCGCGCCATCTCGGCGGCGTTGAGCATCTCGATCATCCGCGCCCAGTGGAACATCAGCGCGCCGTGCATGCGGCTTGCCCTGTCCGAGCGCGACGAACTTGCGCCGCTGGTCCTCGGCGAGCGGGGTCGACAGGCGGTCGGCGACCTGGACGCGCGCCAGCGGACCGACGCGATACGAGCCGTTTTCCGCCCCGAGCGCCTTGATGTGCGGGAACTTCATGTAGCTCCAGGGCTTGGTCTCTTCCTGGAACACGTCCTGGTAGGTCGTGTAGTCGACGTGGTCGAAGATCGGCCCGCCGTCGGCGTCCTGGGCGCGCAAGCCGCCGTGGTAGAAGTCGGTCTCGCCGGCCGCGTTGACGAGGCCCATCATGTTGGAGCGCGACTCGCCGAAGCGCTTGTAGAAGTCGGGATTGGTCTCGTACAGCCGGGCGACGAGATCGACCGACTCGCGCGCCCAGCCGACGATCTCGTCGACGTCGCGGCGCAACGTGTCGCGCTCGTCGACGTGCAGCGGCTTGTTCATGCCGCCGGGAATGACGCCGGTGCCGTGGATGCGCTTGCCGACGATGTGGCGGATGACCTCCTGGCCCCACTTGCGCGTCATCACGCCGCGCTTGGCGAGATCGGGGAAGGCGGCCGCGACGCCGACGATGTTGCGCTTGCTGACTTCGCTGTCGAAGCCGAACAGCAGATCGGGCGAAGCGAGATGGAAGAAGTGCAGCGCGTGCGACTGCACGATCTGGCCGTAATGCAACAGGCGGCGCAGCTTCTCGGCGGTCGGGGTCAGCGGGCCGTAGCCGGCGACGATGTCCATCGCCTTGCCGGCGGCGATGTGATGGCTGACCGGGCAGATGCCGCACAGGCGCTGCACGGTGACCGGCACTTCCCAGAACGGCCGCCCTTCGATGAAGACTTCGAAGCCGCGGAACTCGACGATGTGGAGGCGGACCTGATGGACCCGGTTCTCCTCGTCGAGCAGGATCGTGACCTTGCCGTGCCCCTCGACGCGGGACACCGGTTCGATCGCGACCCGGCGCAGCTTGTGCGGCGATTGCGCGGTTTCGAGATTGAGCATTTCGGGGCCCTTAGTCGTAATTCAGGAGACTGTAGTCCAGGCGCGGCATGCGCCCGAGGATGAGGTCGGTGAGGAACTTCCAGATCGCGTCGCCCGACGGCGGGCAGCCCGGCAGGAAGTAGTCGACGCGGACGATCTCGTTGACCGGATAGACCATGTCGAGCGGCAGCGGCAGCTCCGGCGAATCCGGCACGCACGACTCGCCGGTCGTCGGATTGCGATAGACCCGCGTCAGGATGTCGTTGACGTCGAGCTTGTTGCGCAGCGCCGGCAGACCGCCGTTGATCGCGCAGGCGCCGACGGCGACCAGGATCTTGGCGTTGGCGCGCAATTCGCGCACGACGTGAACGTTGTCGGTGTTGCACACCCCGCCTTCGATCAGCGCGATGTCGCAAGGACCGCAATGCTTGATGTCGGTCAGCGGCGAGCGGTCGAACTCGGCGAGCTCGGCGAGTTCGAACAGGCGCTCGTCGATGTCGAGGAACGACATGTGGCAGCCGAAACAGCCCGCGAGCGACGTCGTCGCCAGCCGAACTTTGACTTTGTCCTGTCCTGAGGTGCTCATCGGGCTTCCGGAATTTCACAAGAATTCGACTTCGGCGCTGATCGGGTTGTTGTCGTACAGCCGTTCGCCGATCGGGGCGGCGGAGAAGCCGACGCGCTTGACGATGATCGCTCCCGACCGGACAGACCTGGACGGCGCGGTCGGTGACCGCGAGCGCGCTGTCTCCGAGCTTGCCGGTCGGCGAATTGACGATCAGCTTGGCGTCGCTGCCCGCGCCCGGCGATCGCGAACACGTCCTTGTGGTCGACGTCGCGGCTGGCGCGCACGCACAACTCGCACAGGACGCAGCGGTTGAACTCGATCAGCACGTCCGGATGCGACGCGTCGATGTTGCGCTCCGGAAAGAGCTCGACGAAATGCGGCGTCATCATTTCGTATTCGTAGCCCAGCGCCTGCAGCTGGCAGGCGCCGCTCTTCTCGCAGCCGGGGCAAAAATGATTGCCCTCGATGAACAGCATCTGCACCAGCGTGCGCCGCATCGCGTTGAGCTCGGGGGTGTCGACGTCGACTTCCTGTCCCGCCGCCGCCTTGTGGGTGCAGGCCGTCTGCGTGCGCCCGTTGACGAGCACGGTGCACATCTTGCAGCCGCCGTGCGCCTTGAAGTCCGGGTGGTAGCAGAGGTGGGGAATGTAGATGCCGGCCGCCTTCGCGGCCTCGAGAATCGTCTGGCCGGGCGTGAACGGAATCGGAATGTTCGTCGATGGTGAATGTCGTCTCGGCCATATCGATCAACTTTCCGTCTCCAGATGCGCTTCGGCGTCGTCGCGCGCCGGTGATCCGCCGCGCGGGCTCGAGCGCCCGTTCGAGATCGATCGCCGGCGCGAAATCCTTCGCGTGCAGCCGCCGCTCGAACGCCGGCCTGAACTTGTTGAGCGCGTCGCGCACCGCATTGCCGGCCGTCTCGCCGAGGCCGCAATGGCTGGTGCGCTTCATGAACTCGACCACGCGCTTCAGTTCGTTGACCTCGTAGCGCGACCCGCGCCCCTCGGCGATCTTGTCCATGATGTTGCGCTGGACCGTCGTCCCCACCCGGCAGGGGGTGCAGAAGCCGCAGCTCTCATGGGCGAAGAAATGCGCGAAGTTGCGCGCGACTTCGAAAATGTCGCGGTCGGCGCCGAAGACCATGAACGCGCCGGCGGTCGGCACGTCCTCGAAGGCGATGCGGCGGCTGAACTCGTCCGGCGTCACCAGGACGCCCGACGCGCCGCCGATCTGCACCGCGCTGACCGCCTTCGCGCCGCAATCCTCCAGCACCCGGGCGATGGTGACGCCGAACTGGTACTCGTAGACGCCCGGCCGCTCGCAGTCGCCGGAGATGGACATGAGCTTGGTGCCGGTCGAGAACCGGGTGCCGCGCTTGGCGAAGCGCGAGCCGCCTTCGATGGCGATCTCGGTCGCGTGGGCGAGCGATTCGACGTTGTCGACCACCGTCGGTTTGCCGAGGTAGCCGACCTGCACCATCGACGGCGGCCGCACGCGCGGCCGGCCCGGCTTGCCCTCGAGCGAATTGACCATCGCCGTGCCTTCGCCGCAGATGTAGCCGCCTGCCCCCATGTGGATCTCGATGTCGAAATCGAAGCCCGCCGCGCCGCGGATCGAGGCGCCGAGCCGCCCGCCGGCGCGCATCTCGTCGATTTCGCGCTGCAGCTTGGCCTGCAGGTGCTTGTACTCGCCGCGCAGATAGATGAAGCCCTTGGTCGCGCCGGAGGCGTAGCCGGCGATCGCCATGCCTTCGAGCACCCGAACCGAGAACGAGTTCAGCAGCACCCGGTCCTTGAAGGTGCCGGGCTCGCCTTCGTCGGCGTTGCAGACGATGTAGCGCTCGGCGCCGGGCGCGTTGCGGGCGCCGTCCCATTTCGTCCCGACCGGGAACCCCGCGCCGCCCCGCCCGCGCAGGTTGGAGCGCTTCATCTCGTCGAGCATCCCCTGCCGCCCGCGGGCGATCGCCGCGTCGAGCGCGACGCCAGGGGCGATCGGCGTCAGCAGGGTCTCGCGCCGGCGGATGTTGTCCTCGACCCGGAACAGCTCGGCCGGCCATTCGTCGAGCGGCGCCCGCGCCTTGACCAGATCGCAGATCTCGTCGATCCGCCGCATCGTCAGGCGAGGAATGGCGCGGTTGTTGACCAGCATCGCCGGGCCTTGGTCGCACATGCCGGTGTCGGAGGTCAGATCGACGCTCACCAGGCCGTCGGACGACACCACGCCGCGCTTGAGCTTCAGCCGGCTGAGCATGTGCTCGAACAGGGCGATATTGCCCGCCATGCGGTCGGTAATATTGTCAGCGAACAGCAGGCGGTAACGGCCACGCGGCTTGTCGTACAAAAACGAATAGAATTGCAGCACGCTCTGCACCCGCGTGCGCGGAATCTTCAGTTGCGACGCGACCGTCTCGACCGTTTCAGGCGAAATCCAATCCAACGCCTCTTGCGCCTCTCGCAGGATTTGCAGGACGTAAGTCGGATTGTTCCGATACTTCTCGACGATGGCGGAGACGATCGGATCCGCGGTCGGCATGCTCGAGCCCTTCAGTTGTCAACACCACTAAAGTAGGGCGCCAGGCCGGGACCCAATCTGATCCGTATCAATTGCCGCGTCCGGCGGCTAACCTTTTGGCCTAAAAGCTTGACACACCTCGGGAATTGTTTCCAGCCGGTCGCCGCCGACGAGGTCGAGGCAATAGGGGATGGCAGGGAAAGATCGCATCGAGGCAAACGCGAATCGCCGCCGGCCGGCCGGGCAGGTTGACGATCAGGCTGCGGCCGCGCAGCCCGGCGATCTGGCGCGACAGGATCGCCGTCGGCACCTCGAGCAGGCTGCGCGCGCGCATCAACTCGCCGAAACCGGGCATGATGCGGTCGCAGACATCGGCCGTCGCCTCCGGCGTCACGTCGCGCGGGCTCGGGCCGGTGCCGCCGGTGACCAGGATCAGCGAGCAGCGCTCGACGTCGGCGAGATCGCGCAAAGCCGCCGCGATTTTCTCGCGCTCGTCGGCAACCAGCCGCCGGCAGGGCCGCCATGGCGTCGCCAGGATCGCCGTCAGCGCCGCCTCGATCCCCGGGCCGCCCTTGTCTTCGTACACCCCCGCCGCGGCGCGGTCGGAAACGGTGACGACGCCGATCGGGACTTCGCTCACGCCATAACCCTATTGCTGCAGGTCGAGCGCCTCGGTCATGTCGGGGCTCGCCGCGTCGCGGGAGGCGAGCGGCGCCAGACCATAGCGGGTTTCGATCAGCTTCAAAATCGCGGTCGTGTCCATGACCGTGTGATCGACCAGCCCGCGCTTGGCGAAAGGCGAGATCAGCAGCGTCGGCGCCCGCGTTCCCGGGCCCCAGCAGTCGAGCCCCGGCTTCGCCGCCTCCTGACCCGCCGCCGGCGCCGCGGCCGCCAACAGCGCGGCCAGGGCGGCGATCGCCCGTCCTTTGCTCATTCCACAGCTCCTTTGTCGACCGCCCCGAGCTTTCCCGCCCACGGCGACCGAACGATGACGCCCCTCAGCCCGGCTCGCCGCTCTGCAACGCCTGCACCGCCTCTTCGACGCTATGGAAGAGGTGGTCGCGTCCGATCAAGTCCTCGAGGCCCTGGCGAGCGAAGCTCTGCTGCGCGCGCACCGATTCGAGCCGCGCGAAGGCGACGTCGACGCCCCCGGCGCGCAGCCGCGAAACGAGCGCGGCGAGCACCGTCGCGCCGGTGTAGTCGATCTCGCTGACCGCGTTGGCTTCGATCACCAGCAGCCGCACGTCCGCCTTGCCGAACGCCTGGATCTCCGCCTGGATGCCGTAGGCGTTGAGGAACGAGAGCGGCGCCTGCAACCCGACGACGCGCACGCCCGGCGCCCGCTCGCCATGCTGCAGCGCGCTGGCCGGCCACCAGATCGACGTGCCCGGAATGCGCTCGAACTCGACCAGACGCGCGCGCGTCGTGGTCCAGACGCCGTGCAGCAGCGACAGGATGACGCCGATGGCGACGCCCTGCTCGATCGGCAGGACGAGCAGCGCGAGCATGGTGGCGACGACGAGAGCGAACTCGGCGCGGCTGCGCCGCCACACGTCGATCATCGTCCTGACCCGGAAGATGCGCTGGGCGACGAACAGCAGCACGCCGGCGAGCGCCGCGTGCGGCACATGGGCGAGCAGGCCGCCGCCGAACGCCGCCAGCGCCAGCGCGAGGCCGGCGCAGACAAGCGCGCCGAGCTGCGAAACGCCGCCGGTCTCGGCGACGATCGCGGTGCGCGGCGGGCTGGCGTTGAGCGGAAAGGCGCCGAGAAAGCCGGCGAGCAGGTTGGCGGCGCCGAGGCCGACGAAATCGCGGCCGACGTCGGGGCCGACCGCCGGATCGGAAACGAAGCTGCGCGTCGTCGCCGCGGTCTGCACCATGACGACGAGCGCGACGATGATGGCGAGCGGCGCGATCTGCGGCAGATCGGCGAGCGCGACCTGCGGCCAGCCGAGCCGCAGCGTCGTCCCCTCGATCGCCCCGAGCGTCGCGACGCCGCGCCCCTCGAGCCCGAAGACGACGACCACAATGGCGGCGAGCGCGAGCCCGATCAGCGCGCCGGGAAAGCGCGGGCTCAGGCGCTCGCCCGACAAGCATCAGCGCCAGCACGAACAGGCCGAGGCCGAGCGTCGGCAGGCTGGTCTGGCCGAGCGCGCCGGCGAGCGCGACGACCTGGGCGACGAGCGGGCCGCTGGGCGGCGCGACGCCGATGAGCGCCGGCGCCTGGCTGACGACGATGTGCCCGGCGATGCCGGCGAGAAAGCCGGTGGTGACCGGAATCGACAGCAGATCGGCGACGAAGCCGAGGCCGAGCGCGCCGCCGAGCGCCAGCGCGAGGCCGACGCCGAGCGCCAGCGCCGCCGCGTCGGCGGCGTAATGCGGCGAGCCGGCGGTCGCCAGCAGCGCCAGCGCGCCGGCGAAGATCGGCGCGATGGTCGAATCGGCGCCGACCGACATCAGCCGCGAAGCGCCGAAGGCGGCGAAACCGACCGCGCCGGCGAGCAGCGCGATGAAGCCGATCTGCGGCGGGAACCCCGCGAGCCGCGCCGTCGCCATCTGCTCGGGGATGGCGATGGCGGCGAGCGTCAAGCCGGCGACCGCGTCGGGGCCGAGGTCGCGCCAGCGCCAGCCGGCGAACGACCGGAACAGCGGCCAGGGCTTGGTCGGCGCGGCGGCGGGCGGGGCGTTCATCGCTTCATCGGCGTTGCAGGCCTCGACTGGCCTTACGGCGGCGCATTCAGGACAATCGCCGCCCCGCCGTCAATGAGGGCGAATGACTTTCGCCCGCGCCCGCGATAGGGTTTTGCCCGCGGCGCAGGGGGAGTCCGGCTTCGATGTTCACGCGACGCCTCGCGGCGGCGATCGGGTTGCTGTTCGCCCTCTTCGGCATGCAAGGCCCCGAGTTCACCCAACAGTACCGCCAGCGGCTCGGCGGCGCGCTCGACGAGCTGAAGCGTGTCGTCTCCGCCTTCGACGCCGACGCGGCGCGCCAGTCGATCACGCCGGTCGAGGCGATCGCCCGGCTCGAAGGCAACCCCGATCCGCTCGCCCAAGCGCGCGGCGCCGCGATCGAGAACGACATCGCCCGCCGCGACAAGCTGCAGAACGCGCTCGACGCGATGCAGGGCGCGGGGCCGGTGCAGCGGATCGCGGCGATGGCGCTCGACTTCGACCCGGCGATCGCCAACGACACGCTGCAGAACTTCGAACCGGCGGCCCCCCTCACGTCGGAGGCGCTGCTGGTCGGCGCGCTGGCGCTGGTCATCGGCTGGGGCGGCACGCACATTTGCGCCTGGCCGATCCGGCGGCGCTGGCGGGAGCGGCGCGAGAAGCGCCGCGCGACGGCGTCCAGCCACTGGACCTAACGGAAGCGCGGCCGCGCGGCCAAGCTTCCCCTAAGGTCCAAGCTTCCCTTAAGTTCTATGTAACCGGCAAAGGTTAACTTGCGCCGGGGCCTGAAGACGCAGCAGACCGCGCCGCCCCGGGGGGCCGCATGCTCAAGCTGATCGACCAGTTCCGCCGTTCGCGCGCGGGCGCGACATCGGTCGAATACGCCGCGCTCGCGACCTGCGTCGCGCTGGCGATCGTCGTCGCGGTCAGCTTCGTCGGCACGCAGCTCAATACGACCTACACGTCAGTCTCGGCTTCGTTCCAGTAGGCCCGTCGTTCCGCAGGCGCGCCGCCCGAGCGCGCGCCAGCGGCGCGGCGGCGCGTCCTCCCGCTTATGGTTAACCGTTGGCGAAGGACGGGTAACCCTAATTGTAGCAAATTGAGACGAATGAGAACGAAGCCGGTAGGGAAGGAGTTCGCCCCCGCGAGGGGCTTGTCGCGAGCGTGATGTGGGTCGATGAGCGGCAGCGTTCTTCATGCGGCGATCGCGCCCCAACGGCGAACCAAAGTCGCAGGATTCGGGCTCAACATCGCCTCGATCCCCCAAGCCGTCGACCTGGCGATCGACTACGCCGCCCAGGGCAAGGGCTTCACCTTCCACACGCTCAATCTCGACCATGTCGCCAAGCTGCGCGGCAGCGCCGCCTTCCGCAACTCCTATCGTCGCGCGACCTTCGTCTGCGCCGACGGCTGGCCGATCGCATGGCTCGCCAACCGCGCCGCCGGCCGCCGCATCTTTGAGCGCGCGCCCGGCGCCGATCTGATCGAACCGCTGCTCCAGGCGGCGGCGGAACGCAGCTTGTCCGTCTATCTGATCGGCCCGGGACCGCGCGCCCAAGCCGCCGCCGTCGCCGAGCTGAAACGGAGCGCGCCCGACCTCGTCATCGCCGGCGCCGAAACGCCGCGGGTCGGACTCGGCGACCTCGAATTCGACCGCCTCGCCATGGCGGAGCGCATCCGCGCGAGCGGCGCCCGGCTGTGCCTTGTCGCGCTCGGCGCGCCCAAGCAGGAATTGCTCGCCGACGCGCTCGCCCCCCACTGTCCTTCGGTCGGCTTCCTCTGCGTCGGCGCGGCGCTCAATTTCATCAGCGGGCACACCCGCCGGGCGCCGCCGTGGATGCGCCGAAGCGGACTCGAATGGCTGTGGCGGCTCGCGGCGGAGCCGCATCGGCTCGCCGCGCGCTACGCCGCCTGCGCTTACGTCTTCCTGCTGCTGGGGATCGGCGTCGACGTCGTCCCGGCCGAGGAGCGCCGGTGAACGCGGCCGGGCGCGCCGGGCTGCCGGTCGCGCCGTCGCGCCTCGGCTTCGGCTGCGCCTCGCTCGGCTCGCGGGTCGCCGCCGCCGACGGGCTCAACGCGCTCGCCGCCGCCTTCGACGCCGGCGTCAACTGGTTCGACGTCGCCCCGGCCTACGGCGCGGGCGAAGCGGAAACGCTGCTCGGCCGCTTCCTGCGCGGCCGCCGCGACCGCGCGTTCGTCGTCACCAAGGTCGGCATGGCGCCGCCCCGCCGCCTCGGCGCGCTGAGGCTCGCCTATGCGCTCGGCCGGCCGCTCGCCGCCCGCGCCACGGCGCTGCGCAGCGGCTTCCGCAGCCTCGCCGCCACCCGCAACCGCCCCCTGCCGCTGACCGCCGAGCTCATCGAGCGTTCGATCGGCGAATCTTTGCGTCGGCTCGGCGTCGACTGCGTCGACGTTTACGCCCTCCACGATCCCGACCCGGCCGATGTCGCGCGCGACGACGTCCGCGCCGCGCTCGCGCGCGCGCTCGAGCGCGGACAGGCGCGCGCCGTCGCCGTCGCCGGCCGCTTCGACGCCTGCCGCGCCGCGCTGACGGCGGGCGAACCTTATGCCGCGCTGCAGACCAGCGTCGCCGACCTCGATTACGGCGGCGCCGAACTCGCCGGCGCCGGCCTGCTGCTGGTCAGCCATTCGGTGTTCGGCGTCGGCGGCGGCGCGCTCGCCCAGCTGCGCGCGAAACTCGCCGCCGCGCCGGAACGCCATCGCCGCCTCGTCGCCGCCGGTTACGACGCCGACAGCCGCCGCGCCGCCGCCGAACTGCTGCTCGACTGCGCGCTGGCCAACAATCCCGACGGAATCGTGCTCGCCTCGATGTTCGACGCCGACCATCGCGCCGCGGATCTGGCGCGGGCGCGCCGGCGCGTTGGCCCCGCCGCGCTCGGCCTGCTCGACGAGGCGCTCGCGTGACCGCGGCGAAGACGCATCGCTCTCGGCGGCGCTGAGGAGACGCCATGCGGCTGCTCGCGGTCCATCGCTGGCGCCATCGCAAGGGCGGCGCCGAGGGCGTGCATCTCGACCATCTCGCGCTGTTCCGCGAGCGCGGCTGGGACTGCGCCGATTTCGCCGTCGACCATCCCGACAACGAGCCGTCGGAATGGAGCGGCTATTTCCCCGCGCCGTTCGCGCCGCGCGCCGGCGTCGCGGGGCTCGCGTCGCTGCCGCGCTTCTTTCATTCGCGCGAGGCGGGCGAGAAATTCGCGCGGCTGATCGACGACTTCCGCCCCGACGTGATCCACGCCCACGGCATCTACCACCACCTGACCAACGCCATCCTCGCGCCGGCGCGCCAGCGCGGCGTGCCGATCGTCTACACGCTGCATGACTACAAGCTGATCTGCCCCGCCTATCACTTCTACACGCCGCAGAACGGCGTCTGCGAGCGCTGCCGCGGCGGCCAGCAATGGCGCTGCCTGACCAACCGCTGCACCCAGGGCCCGCTGGCGATGGACGCGCTCTACGCGCTCGACGGCTGGATCCAATGGCATGGCGGCGCGCTGCGCAGCGCCGTCTCGCGCTTTGTCGGGCCGTGCCGCTTCATCGTCGACAAGTTCGCCGAGCACGGCTTCCCGCGCGAAAAGCTGCGCTACGTGCCGAACTTCTTCGAGAGCGCGGACGACGCGCCCGTCGCAGCCGACGAAGTCGCGGCGTTGCGCGAAGCGCGCGGCCGCCACATCCTCTATTTCGGCCGCCTGTCGCCGGAGAAGGGCGTCGACGTGCTGATCGACGCCGCCGCCGCGGCGAACGCGCCGCTGACGATCGTCGGCGACGGGCCGCAGCGCGACGCGCTCGAACGGCCAAGCGCGCGCGCTCGGCGCGCGCTGCCTGTTCACCGGCCATCTCAAAGGCGCGGCGCTGTGGGCTGAGGTCGAGGCGGCGACCGCGGTCGCGCTGCCCTCGTTATGGTACGAGATCGCGCCCAAGAGCGTGCTCGAGGCGCAGGCGCGCGGCAAGCCGGTCATCGCGACGCGCATCGGCGGCCTGCCGGAGCTGGTCGAACATGGCGAGAACGGCCTTCTCGTCGAGCCTGGCGATCGCTTGGGGCTCGCCGACGCGCTGCGGCGCGCGCTGGCGATGGACGAGGGATCGCTCGCTGCGATGGGCGCGAAAGGCCGCGAACAGGCGACGACCCGCTTCACCCGCGACCGCTACTATCGGGACATGACCACGCTCTACGCCGAGCTCGTCCCGGCGCTGAAGGAGGCGGCGGAATGATCCGCGCCGGCCTCGACGGCGCCGAAGCGCGCGCGCACGAGACGATCGTCGTCGGCTCCGGTCCCGCCGGCCTGACGCTGGCGATGGAGCTCGCGCGGCGCGGCCGTCCGACGCTGGTCTCGAATCCGGCCTCGACCGGCCGAGCGAGGCGCAGGACCTTTCGCTCGCCGAGATCGTCGATCCCGCTCGCCACGACGACATGCGCATCGCCACCGCGCGCCGCTTGGGCGGAACCTCCAATCTGTGGGGCGGCCGCAGCATGCCGCTCGATCCCGTCGACTTCGTCCCGCGACCCTTCGCCGGCGGCGTCCGCTGGCCGATCGGCTACGACGACGTCGCGCCCTATTACGCGACCGCGTGCCGCTACGTCGGCTGCGGCGAAGCGGCGTTCACGCTCGCCGCGCCCGAGCTCGCCGCCGCCAACGACGATTTCGCAATTCGACCGCATCGAGCGGGCGAGCAACCGGCCGTGGTTCCAGAAGGCGCATGCGGCGACGCTCGCCGCTTCGCCGCTGATCGACATTCGCCTCGGCGCGACCGTGGTCGAAATCGAGCTCGCCGAGAACGGCCGCGCGACCGGCGTCGTCGCGGCGACCGCCGACGGGCGACGGCTGCGCCTTGCGGCCGAGCGCGTCGTGCTCGCCGCCGGCGGGCTCGAATCGACGCGGCTGCTGCTGGCGGCGCAACGCCGCCGGCCGGCGCTGTTCGGCGGCGCGGATGGTCCGCTCGGCCGCTATTACATGGGCCACGTCATCGGCGAGATCGCCGACGTCGTCTTCGACGACGCGCGCGTCGACGCGGCGTTCGACTTCCTGCGCGACGGGCGCGGCTCGTTCGTGCGCCGCCGCTTTGCGCCGAGCCCGACGCTGATGGCGCGCTTCGACCTGCCCAACGTCGGGTTCTGGCCGGTGGCCCCGCCGATCGCCGACCCGCGTCACGGCAGCGGCGCGCTCTCGGCCGTCGCGATGGCGCTGTCGACGCCGGTCGTCGGCGGCATGATCCTGCCGGAGCTGATCCGCGCCCGCCATCTCGGCGGGTCGATCGATTGGCTCGCCCATGCGCGAAACGTCGCTTCCGACCTGCCGGCGACGGCCGCCTTTCTCGCCCGCTTCATCCGCGATCGCTATTTCAGCGCCGAGCGCATTCCCGGCTATTTCCTGCGCAACCGCGCGCGCCGCTACGGACTGTCCTATCACGCCGAGCAGATCCCCAACCCCGATAGCCGCGTGACGCTCGCGGCGGAGACCGACCGCCTCGGCCTGCCGCGGCTCCGCGTCGACCTGCGCTTCAGCCGCGCCGACGGCGAGGCGATCGCGCGCGCCCACCAGCGTCTCGCGCTGTGGCTTTCCGCCTCCGGCTTCGGCCGGGTCGAATACCGCCAGAGCGAAGCGGCGAGCGCCGAGGCGGCCTTGGCGCTGATGTCGCACGGCTCGCACCAGATCGGAACCGCGCGCATGGGCGCGAACCGCCGCGACGGCGTGGTCGACGGCGATCTCGCCTGTTTCGACGCGCCCAATCTCTACGTGCTCGGCTCGGCGGTCTTTCCGACTTCCGGCCAGGCCAATCCGACCCTTTCGATCGTCGCCTTCGCGGCGCGGCTCGCCGAAAAGCTCGCCGCCGCCCCTGCCCCTTCGCCCGTCACGCGCCCGCGGGCGAGCGCGCATGCATGATCACGTCGCCGATCAGCGCGTCGTAACGGTCGCGCGCCGCTTCGAGGGA
>CAVSYB010000015.1:0-656428 GCA_963732155.1 uncultured Alphaproteobacteria bacterium | reverse complement strand
GGGTGTCTGCGCAATTTATTGCACCTATAGCCCCTATGGTCGAACCGTCGAACTCAAGAACAAAGGCGGTGAGACGCCCCAATCCTTGGTTTTTGCTCTTGATCGCGAGGCCGACGTCGCCACTCTGCGGTCCTACATTGACCGCCTCGACATTCGGCAAATTGAACTCTTCGACTACCAATCAATCCCCATCACGCTCTTGTCGCAGTTAAGCCAACTGCGCACGCGCATCGACGTGATTTGCGCCAACCTCGAGTGGTGTTCTCCTTCGTTCGCGCACTGCGAGGGGCCGTGCCCGGGGCTCGAGCCGCTAACCGCCTGCGACGCCTGCCTGTTCACCCCGATGTTCGCTACTTCGGGGCGTACGCACAAATCAAAGGATCAACAGCGAATTGCGAAGGCGCTCGACCTAGTTGACTCGATCAAGCCCTTGGATCGCATGGCGGATGCTTTCGCGCGACGCGCCTTTGCGAACAGGCTCGTTGTCAGCGACGTCACCCGTTTGGCGATCAAGCAAGGCCGAACGCAGCTCTCGAACGATCACTCGCTGGCGATCTTAGTTCCGTTCGCATCAGGTTTGATCGATAGGCAAATCATTAGTGTTTGTCGGCGTCTCGTGCAAGACGACACTAAGACAAAGATCGTCGTGCTTGGACGCTGCGTCAATGATCTGGCCGTCATGGCGACGGGCAATGTTTTTGTCACCGGGGAAATAAAGCCCCACGAATATCCCCGCTTGGTCATACAATATCGACTTTCCGCTCTGATGTCGCCGTATCGAACGTGTTTCTTCGGACTGTTGGACAAGGTCGCTCACGAGTCTGTCTTGCCAAAAGCGTATTTTGACTGGTCCTTCGCGGCTCTCGAAATTGACGACGAGGATCTCGCCCTCGACCCTCGCGTCTGCGACGAAAGCGCGGCCTCCTCGATTGCCGATTGGCTTAAAGCGATATCTCGCCCTCCGACCGCGCAATGACGCTGCCTTCACGCTCAGAATCCATGACTCCTCTTCCTCGCTTGAAGGCCGCAACGTATCTGCTCTCCGATCAGCGAATCGGCGGCTACGTGCTTGACCCTGCCAATTTGGCCACTCGATTTGTCGTTGAGCTTTATGCGGATGGCTGCCCGGCATCGATCGCGCGCGCTTGCCTCTATGACCACGAACTCGCGCAAGAGGGGTTCGCCGACGGTTGTTACGGCTTCTTGTTTACGATTGATGCAACGGTGCTGAGCGGATGCCGTTTGGTCGAAGTGCGACTGGCGAACCTCAATCAGGTCTTAGGCGCGCCAATCCTGATTTCCGCCTCCCCGACGCTGAGCCGCAACGATAACTCGCGCGCGCTTTGGATTGGCGGTCTGCGAATCACGGGTCAACTCGAGGGGTCGCCCAACAAAGGGGTCCGCAAAGTCAAAGCGTTCGTCGACGGCGTCCTAGTCTCCGAAGCACTTGCTTCGCAGTGGGCCAATTCCAGTCGCGGTCGAGATGCCGTTGCAGTTCGCGCTTTCGATTTGACTTTGCCGAGCCACTTCGCCGACGGGAAGATACGCCGCGCGCAAATCGTCGATGACGCTGGGAACGAACTTCCCGGCAGCCCCTGCACATTCATCGCCTTCAAGGACGGACTTTCCCAGTTCATAGAGAACTGCGCCCAAATCGAATCCGAAAAACTGCGCGGAGAACTGTTTGACAAATTGGTTCCACAGTCCATGCCATTTACGACCTTCGTCGAGTGGCAGCGCGCCTTTCCAATGGCCCGTGCGTCCCTCGATCACCGCATCAAGATCGCGGTGGCGCTGGTCGGAGAGAACGAATTTGAAACGAGCGTAGAGAGCCTCCAAGCGCAGACTGACTGCGCCTGGGTCGCGGGAGTGCTTTGCGATGGCGATGGACAAATGGCGTTCGGCAACGAGAGTTTGAAGCAGTTTCTAGCCTCCGAAGCCAAAGCCTGCGAGTGCGCTGTTTTTGCTCTCTCTGGCACAGTCTTCCATCCGCACGCACTCGCCCTTCTCGCCAACGCCCTATCGACCTTCCCCGATTCTGCATTGGTTTATTCCGACATCGCGATCAAGAGCGAGGATGGCAAGGACTGGCCAATTGCCTTTCCGGCGTTCGATTATGAGCGCATGCTTGAACAAGGGTTTGGCGCCTTCCTGTTTGCAACGTCCCTGTCGCGCGCTCAGGAATTTGCGGACAGCGGCGTCAACGATCTGTTCCGCTTGTTCAACTCACTTGTCGACGGACTGAATGCGACCGAGCGGTCGAGACGCTCGGCGCAGGGCACGGGCTTTCCAATCCATTTGCCAGGATTTCTGGCGCGCATTCCCAAGCTCGACCTGAGCGACGGCTCCTTTCGTTTGGCTAAGGCGACTGCCGCCCATCTCAAGACGAACGGCTCGTCTGCAGCTGTGAAGCCCGCGTTCGGCGCGCTACTGCCTGCCGCGCGCCTCAGCCGCAATTGTCGCCAGCAGAAAGTCTCTATTCTCATCCCGACGCGCGACCGCCTCGACCTGCTCGAACCATGTTTGGACTCGATTAGGCAAACCACAAACGTCGAGCAGACAGAGGTGATCGTAATTGACAATGATTCGTCTGACCCGCTTACGAAGGCGTTTTTCGCCGAAGTCAAGAATAAGCGCGTTCGCATCGTTCATTTTGGCGGCACATTCAATTTTGCCAGGCTGATCAATGCCGGCGTCTCCATTGCCACCGCAGACTACGTGCTTCTGCTGAACAACGACGTCGAAGCGCTCGAAGCTGGCTGGCTTGATGAGATGATGAACCGCATTTCGGAACCAGACGTCGGCGCTGTGGGCCCGACGCTTCTTTGGCCCAGCCGGGTCGTTCAGCATGCCGGCATCGTTCTCGGCGTCAACTTCGCTGCGGCCCACGCGTTCAATGAGCGGATTGAAGGCGATCCGGGCTACGCAGATCTTTTGAACGTCTCACACGAATGCAGCGCGGTCACGGGCGCATGTCTTCTGACTCGGCGCAAGCTATTGATCGATTGCGGCGGCTTGGACAGCGTCCATTTCCCGGTCAATTTCAACGACGTGGATTTTTGTCTCAAGCTTCGCGCCAAGGGCCTCAGAATTATTGTCACCCCGCACGCCAAACTTCTTCATCGCGAGTCGGAAAGCCGCGGACGCGATTTGAGCCTGGACGGGTCGAATCGAATGGACTGGGAGCACAGAAATTTGCGCTCCGCGTGGGGAGAGGCGCTGATGAACGATCCATATTACAGTCCAATGCTCGCGTTGGACGGCGCGCCGTTTTCGGCGTTGGCTTGGCCGCCACGTTCGAGCGGCCCACGTCAACCCATCGGAATTGTCGCAAGGCCGATCCCTCCCGGGTATTAGAGCGTTCGGCGTTTAGGTGTAGGCGTATCCTGCATTTCTGCGATGGTTTGCGCACTCGCTTGGGTCGAGTTGGGCAAGGGCGTTTGCGTGGGCTTCGGGGTCGCGGTGGGGACGTGGACGTGGGTCTCCGCACGCCTGTCCCTCGCTAAACTCAATCCTGCTGGCGCTCAACCGCCTGTCCTGGCTCAGCAGGGGAATCGCATTTGAACTTGCGCTGAAGCAGCGTGATGGATTCTGAGGGTGTCTTCTGTCCGAGGAGGCTCCCGATGGGTTGGATTTCAGATTGCTTTTCCGATGTGCCTGATCCGCGTAGCGGCAACGCGCAGCGTCACGATCTTTTGGAAATGCTGACGATTGCGCTTGCGGCGACGCTGTCGGGCGCCGAGAGTTGCGTGGATTTTGCGCTGTTCGGCCGGTCGAAAGAAGCGCTTTTGCGGGAGTTCCTGACCCTCGAAGGCGGCGTCCCGAGCCACGACGCCTTCTCGCGGCTGTTTCGCATCATCGATCCCGACGCCTTCGCCGCCTGCCTCACGCGGTTCGCGCAAGGCCTGGCGGACGCGGCGCGGCAAGACGGCGTGGTCGCCATCGACGGCAAGGGGCTGAGGGCGGCTTTCGAGCGGGCGCGGGGCGGTTCGCCGCTCGCCCTGGTCGACGCCTTCGCCACCGGCGGCGGTCTGGCGCCGGGTCAGATCGGCGGGCCGCAGGGAACTGGCGAGATCGCCGCCCTGCGCGGCCTTCTCGGGCTCCTTGACTTCGGAGGCCGGATCGTCGCCGCCGACGCCCTTCATTGCCAGAAAGAGACGGCGCAAGCGATCCTCGACAAAGGCGCCGATTACGTTCTCGGGCTCAAGTCGAACCGCTTCACGATGTACGACGACGCCCTGCTGTTTCTCGATGATCCCGCCGTGGCGGCCGACGACGCGGACGAGACGGTCGACGCCGACCACGGCCGCATCGAGACGAGACGCTTGCGCGTCGTGCATGATGTCGAATGGCTGGCCAGGCGACGTGGATTTCCAGGCCTCGCGGCGCTGGCCGATCTGGTTGCGGTCCGCGAAACCGCGCACGCGCTCAAGGCCGTCCGCGCCCATTGGAACGTCGAGAACAAGCTCCACCGGGTTGTCCACGCCGTCCTCGACGATGACCGTTCCCGCGCCAGAGCGGACAACGGCCCGCTCAATCTCGCCGTCCTGCGCCCCATCGCGCTCAACATGGCTCGGACCAACTCCGCAAACGGCTCCATCCGAGACAAAATCAAAAGAGCCGCATGGAACGACGCCTTCCTCGTCGAACTCCTCCTTCGAATGTGACAGCCTTGGCCGGCGCGGCCGCTGTCTGTCTGGACAAAAAGCCGTGAGTCTGCTATCGGCGCGCTCCGGAGATTCAGGCGCCGTCGAAGCGCCGGGACCGTCGTTGTCTTATTTCTCACCAATTCCCATGCGAGGCTGTCGCCAGCCTCCAGATACAGGATCACCCGTGCAAGTTCTCGTCCGCGACAACAATGTCGATCAGGCCCTCAAAGCGCTCAAGAAGAAGATGCAGCGCGAGGGGATTTTCCGCGAGATGAAATTGCGTGGGCACTACGAGAAGCCTTCCGAGAAACGCGCCCGCGAAAAGGCCGAAGCGATCCGCCGCGCGCGCAAGCTCGCGCGCAAGAAGTTGCAGCGCGAGGGTCTGCTGCCGATGAAGCCGAAGCCGGTCGTCGGCGCCCCGCGCTGAGGCTCGCTCAGGCGAGCGGCGCGAAGGTTCGCGGCGCCCGCTGATCAGCCATCCTGCGGCGGCGAAGCGACGCGCGCCGCATTTTTTTGTGTTGGCCGTTTCGTCGGGGCAAGGCGCGCATGGTCCGGCGCGTTGACCTTCGGCGCGACGGGGATCGGGGCGCGATGCGGATGATGGCGAAGCGTCGCGGCGGTTCGGCTCGGGGGGCGCTGGTCGTCGCCGCCCTGGCGCTCGCCGGGTGCGAAAGCTATGGCGGTTTCGGCGCGCGCCCGACCGGCAATGTCGCCGAGGTCGAGGTCGACACGTCGGGCGCAAGCTCCGCCAACATCGCCTCTCTCAGCGACGTCATCCAGCGCAACCCCAACGATTCGGTCGCCTACAACACGCGCGGCGCCGCCTATGCCCGCATCGGGCGCTATCAGAACGCGATCGAGGATTTCACCAAGGCGATTCAGATCGATCCGAATTTCGTCGGCGCCTATGTGAACCGCGCGCTCGCCTATCGCCAGATTCAGAAGGAAGGCCCGGCGCTCGCCGATTTCAACCAGGCGCTCGTCGTCAATCCCAACCATGCCCCCGCTTACCTCGGCCGCGCCAATCTGTTGCGCGCGCAAGGCCACCTGACCGAGGCGCTGGCCGATCTCGATCAGGCGATCAAGCTCAATCCGGAAGGCGCGCAGGCCTTTCACGCGCGCGGGCTGATCTATCAGCGACAGGGCAACCACCAGCAGGCGATCACCGATTTCAACAATGCGATCGACCGCGACCCGTTCGCCGGCGCCCCGTATCAGGCGCGCGGACAGAGCCTGATCGCCATCGGCAAGTTCGACGCCGCGATCGACGATTTCGACGCCGCGCTCAACGTCGATCCGAAGAACGCCGACGCCTGGGCCGGTCTCGGCCTCGCCTATGAGAAGCAGAACAACAAGGACAAGGCGATGGAGTCTTACGGTCGGGCGATCGCCGTCGATCCGAATGATCAGCTGGCGCGCGACGGCATGGCCCGGCTGCGCTAGCAAGGGCGGCGGCTCGAGGCGTGGGACGGGGATCATTCCAACCGTTGTTCGGGCGATTGCGCTTCCGACCCCGGGTTCGCTCAGTCGCTGCGATTCAGATGCGGCATCGTTTGACCCGTGTACGCCATGCCGAGGAAATGCAGAATCTTTTCAGCCGCCCGGGCATCCGCGGCATTGATGGTCAGCAGAGATTCCGGGCGATGCCTGAAATATTCCGCGATCGCGCGATTGTGGCCCTCATACGCCGCCGTCAACCGGGCCTTGTCATACGGCTCTTGTTCCGGGGTTCCATAAATGAGCTGCATCGCCTCGAACAGCCAGCCCTTGTAGCGGTACGGGTATTCCTTCAGATCGTCCGCGGTGGGAAGGCGGTCCTTTTCGCCGATGTTTGTGTGGAATCGGGTGATCGAGCGATACCATTGCGCGGCGTCGTCCCTCACCGAATGAATGAATTTTGCGCCGGGGAACGCGCTGTCGAGCGCTACGAAAGTGAAAGGAAGGCCGAAGGGAATGTCCTGAAATACCTGCGCCGTGCGGGCGAGCGCGACGATCGGCTCGAAATTGCGCGCCGCCCATTCCCGGATGAGAAGTTCTCCGGCCGCCTGATCGCCGAGCTTGAACCCGAGGCCCCTGAAGAACGCCTCCAGCGAGGTCGTGCCGGTTTTGCCAAATCCGATGCAGAATATCTTGGCCGAAGGCAGACCCCGCGCCTCGAGGTCTTCGGCATTGACGGAATGCGGATCCGGCTGCGCGACCCGGGCGGGCTGGGCGGCCCTGGCGTTTTGAAGCTCAAGCTTCAACGCGTCGCGCTCGGCGATCAGGGCGCCCTGCTCGGCGAGCAGCCTGTCGCGTTCCCGCCGCGCGACGTCGCGCTGATGAAACGGCCGTCTGATGAACGGCAATCGCGCCAACAGAGGGTGCATGCGACCCCCATCCCGTCATTTTCTGAATACCGACACCGTGACCGTTCGGGGCTCCCCCAAGGGGACCGTCCCGGGATCATGCGATCCCGTTATTTCAGTCACCAATTTCAAGCCATGTTCGGCGACGTACTTTTTCAAGCGCTTCGTCTCATCCATTTCATCCCCCCAGAGTGTGAACCGCCCGTTGAACATCACGTAGTTGGGCGCAAACGAATCGATATAATCCGTCCCGCATCCTTGCCAGTAATGACAGCTGTTATGGGCGAATGAATCCGGCATTCCAACGAAGTGATCGTAGGCGATCCTGTCGGCGCCGTTCATGTTTGAAAGAATGTAATCATAAGTCCGATAGGCGATCAACTCCTTATAATCCAATCTCTCGATGAGCCGCGGCAAAACCTGATAGAGGCTAACCGCCAAGATAATCGCCAACCACAGGTAGGCCGCGGCTTCAGCTGGGATTTTCCATTTTCCTCTAACAATACGATCCATCCACTCAACGCACGCGAGGACCAGGATTATTACCAAGGGGTATACCGGATGGAAGTAGTGTGGATTGAACATAAGTCTATTCATTGTCGTGGTCAGCGTCGTGATCAGGACAATCGCGCCACAATTGACCGCCAGGAGAAAGCTCTCTCGAGACCTCGATTTTGCGTAACTGATAACGCTCGCGACCAAAACCAAGGGCAACACGCCAAATCCGAGCAGCAATAGCGGAATCGATGAGGTTATTTCTGACCAGATGATAAGCGCCCCTGTCATCGTTTTAGTATATGGCCCGTTCATCGTCGTGGCGAGATCGGCCTGCGCTTCCAGAAATGCGTCGAATTGAAAAAACAGGTGAGGATGGATGATTGACAAAAGCGCCAGAGCAAGCGCGGCGGATACCAACAGCGCGCGCGCAAACGACACAGAGAAAATCAGAGAAACATACGACAGGCGCTTCCTTTCGCTGACGAGATGAAAAAACGCATACAAAATCGGCAACGAAAGAAAGAAGTATATTTGCTTGCTGTACGACGCAAGTATCATGCATACAAGCGCGGGATAGAAATAGCCCTTGTCCGGCGACTCCAATGGAATCTTCGAGTAGCGTAGAAGGTAAATTGTCGCCATGAAAACCAACGACAAGCCCGTCGTCTCGGGATGAATGAGAAAGAAATATTGATAGCAGACCGGCGATGCTATGTACAGCAATGCGCCAAAAAATGCCAAAAGTCTCCCGCGAAACAATTCTCGCAACAAGGCATAGAATAATAGGGTAGATAAAAGGCCAAGGCAAAACAGGATCAGCCGTACTCCCAGAATTAAATATGTCTCATCGGAATTGTGAAGCAGCGCCATAACAAAATGAATCGGCGTGAGAATGACGAAGCATAGAGCAAAAAACGTCCAGCCATAATACCGACTATGATAAGCCTCGTTCATATCGTAAGTATTCAACACCGTCCTGACTGCGTCGATATGACTGCCCGAATCGGTCTCGTAGGCGAGGATCAGCCCATTGTCGTGGATCAGGATAAGCGCCTGGGGCAGATAGAGGATTGAGAATATTACCGCGACCGCCAGACAGGCTTTGTCGCGGGCGAGGGTCGCGAAGACCTGTTTCACGACGTCGGCGCCGTCTTTCAAGTTATCGGACACTGCTGACCACATGCTCAACCTTCCGGATGCAGGGGCGCATCAGACCGTCGCGATATGCGTCGAGACCCGTTTCCTGCCGCGAAATAGCCCGAGCGACAGCCGAGACGAGCATTGTCCCCTTGGCTGGAGAGGATGGCCCGGACAGCGCAAGGACCCAGGACGCCGGGGAACATCGTGAAGGCCATGTGACGCCGACCGGGGCTCAGACTTGCGGCCGGGCGCTTTTAAGTCCGCCGCAGCCCTCCCGCAAGAGGGCTGGTCGGCGGATCGAAAGGGCAAGTCGGCGGCCAGGCGCCCATGAATGGGCGGGCCCCCGCTGATCACGGGCGTCGCGGGAACGATCAGCCGGACTAGTGGATAGAATCAAACACATCGGACCCTTCAAAGCCTGCGCAAGCTATTGAAATGATTGACGTCGCGTCGGACTCTTCCGTTTGATTTTCACCACTAGGTTCTCCAATAGTCGGCGAAGGAATCCTTTTTTGCGAAGAACTCGGGGGCGCCGGCGAGCGTATTCCTGGCCTCGGCCAAGTTATCCACATCAATGCCCGGATTGCGGAAGAAGAACCACAGGCGGGACGGCACGTGATACAAGGAGGAGGCATAGCCCCACCGTTGAAACAGCAATTCCATGCTCCGATTGGTGTAGAAGGCAACGTGGACAGGCAAGAAATAGAACCAGCCAGGATCTCGCGGGATAGTCTCCCGCACCAACGTATGTAATCCCAGAACGCCGGACGAAGATACGAGACCGCTGATGTGATCGAGCACGGCGCGATCGGTCACGTGCTCGAACACAGAAGTCGTTATCACGAAATCGAAAGACTCGGGGCGAAGGTCGCCTTCGAGGAGAAATCCTTCGCCCGACATGTATCGATCATAGTTGAGAAGGCTGAGACCGTTCTCCTTCAGCAGGCTCGAAAGGTCGCCATCTCCCGCACCCCAATCCAGCCAAGGTCGAGCGGCGGGCAACGCTTTCGCAGCGTTTAGCTGCGCAATAACCCCCCGCTGTGCGGCCAAACGGAACTTCCACTTGGGGTCGTCGACGTTCTGGCTGGTTCCCTGATATGAACGGTGATACCGTTCGTTGAGATCGGACCATCGAGAGCTGCTCATTTCAAAGTGTGTTTTGGAATACACGAATCCGCACACGTCGCAACGCCAGTAATCGACACGCCCCAAATCGAACAATCCGTTGAAATCTTTGCTAATAAAAGGTCTTGCGTCTCCGTCGCAGACCATGCATTGCGATGACGAAGGCATGAAACCGACCCTCACTATTGACGCATTTTTCCGACGCGAGTAGCCGTTGCAGGCTGCCGTCAAACCGCTTCGGTGGCGAATACAACGTCGCGCCCCTTTACGAAAGTCGCTCGACGCAAAAATATTGTCGCGGCGGCGTGGCGTCCGTCATCCTGCACGCGATGTCTGAGTAACGATATGAGCGCGCTTCACCGCCGGGCGAGATCAGGTTTGTCTTGTCTTTATTTCATCCATGGTCCTGGCCGGGTTTCCGATTACTGTGGCGCCGGGCGGCACGCTTTTGGTCACCACCGCGCCCATACCGACAATCGCGCCGCGCCCGATGACTATGGGCTTGTCGGTCCCGTCCTTAATTACCACGCCGGTTCCAATGTAAGCATGGTCTTCGACAACGACGTTGCCGTTGCACATCACTCCCGGAGCGAATGTCACAAAATCACCGATTACACAATCGTGCGCTATATATGAATAGATATTGCCGTGGAAAAACCGCCCGATCCTCGCGTTCGAGGTAATGTGTGCGAAGTTGCAAATAATCGCGCCCTCGCCCACTGTATTCCCATCAAGAGAGACAAAATTAGGCGCGAATATAGAAAACGGCGTAGCAAGATCTGCGGGAATCGAGCTTGCTATCCGCTCGCGCGCCTTGGAGTTTCCAATGGCGATGTTGAATCGACGTTCGGTCGCCGTCGCTGAGAGAAACTCGTCCATACTGAGCACGCGATGGCCGTTGGTGATCCTTTGCGGAATGGAATACTTATTCTCCACTATAAAAACGAGTTCGGAGTCTCCTTCGTCGCCGTGCCGCGTGCTCATCCAGTGCCTAGCCAGAGGCATTACTTCGCGACCAAAACCGCCCGCGCCAACGATACCATAGAGCGTCATGGTTTATTCCTTCGGCGGCATAACGAAAGTCGTCGGAATTTTAACCTCGCATGAAATGCGCCCGAGAAGGGGGCGCCGCGTTCAGATCGTCGCCGATGTCCTTGCCAGGGAAGGCGGGCGGCGAGACTTTCGTCAAAGTAAACACCCTCGCGAGCCGCGAAAGCGCGGGGGGCGTTCATGAACGTCGAATAGCGTCGCCGCTCGGTCCGCACCGCAGGGACGTTCTCATTCGTCAGGCCGGCATCGAGGTCGCGACGCTCGAAGAATCGGCCGATCGGTCCCCCTCTCCGCTGCTTTCATCGCCGGTCACGATCACCGCACGCCCAAGGACGCGAGAGCCTCGATGATCGACGAGGGATCCACGGAATAGTCGGCATGTTTCCCGACCGAAGCATCCTTCGCGCCGCATACCCAGAGAGGTCGATAGCCGAGGGCCTCCATCGGCCCCTGAAAGCCTCCCCAATTGAAGGTTCTGCCTTGAGAAAGGATGACCGTCGGAACATGGCTCGGCGCGAAGATCAGATTGAAGAGAGAGGAGCCGTTGGGCGCGACGATAGAGTCGGCATCCTGAAAGAGAGCGATTTGCTGCGCCAGGGTCAAGTCTTCGGGATAGACTGTCGCAAATCCGAGCGGCTCCAACGACGCGGCGACCTCTTCCTCGTTCAACAGCCGACGCCATCGAAGATTGCGCCGTCCCAGAAACCAACGGCCGCGTCCGCGCCGCTTTGCGATGGCGTCCGGGCTGCGCGGCGGCAAACGGCGCAACGCCCGTTCGCGAAGCATGCGCAGGGCCGATGGCGAAAGCGCGGGCTGCGCTTGCCGCGGCAGAGGTATGTCCGGCCACCAGTTCGACCGGAAAGAACAGGGGCGGCGGCGCATAAAGCAGGCGCCGGCATCGAAACGCGGTGTTCGGCGGCAGCCGGAGCAATGGGCGGTCGCAGACAAGCTGGAGATATTCGAAATGCGGCGCCGGCATTTCGGCGTCGACGATAATCGGCAGCTCGCGGAACGCGGGATGCTGCTCCAGCCACGGCAAGCGGCTCAGATATTCCGGGACCCAATGACCAAAGGCGTCGCTTGCGAGCCCCGCGAGCATCGCTCCGCCTTCGATTTCAGCGACCTCATATCCGGCCTTGTCGATCATGACGGTCCGCCCGCTCTGGGCCAGCACCCGCTTGTCATAGGACCAATCGACGAATGCGCCATAGTCGGCGTCCCCGCCGACGTCGTTCAGCAGGCAATCGTCCCTGGTCAGGACAAGGCTGGAGCGAGAGGCGATGGTCGCGTTTGGAAGTTCGACGACATAGGGGCTGAAGCCCCGGATCAGGATGGGCGGTTCGGGCTCCGGGCCGCCCCAGATCCGAGGCTCGGCGAAGGGAATTTCTTCGACCGGGCCGGCTTCGACGATCTGGATATCGTGACGAGCGGCCCAGCCGCGCGCCGGCTCGATCCGTGCGACAATCTCGGTTTCGCCCGATGGTCGCTCCTCCCTCTCGCCGTGGTCGACCAGGAGGGTGCGCCACAAACGGGAGAGCTTGTCCCCCCGCGCTCCCGGAGGAATCGCCGCGATCACCGACCGGGTCGCCTCGAATCCGCGGGTCCTCAACGTGGTCTCCACGAGATTGAGGCGGACGCCATCGTCCGAGGGATGCAGCAAAGCGGCGTGACCGAACACCGCGCGGGCCGCGGTCAGCCGGCCAAGGGCGCGCTCCGCCAGCCCGCGGGATAGAAGCGCCAGCCAATCGTCGGGGCTCATATCGGTTGCGGCGGCGGAGGCGGCAATTGCTTCTTCGAATCGCGTCTGCTGCTGCAGACAATAGGCAAGGAGGCCGTAGAGTTCCCCGAGTTCGGGGAAGCGCTCCAGGCTCTGCCGGATCAGCGCCTCTGCGCCGGCGAGATCGCCGGTGTTCAACCGGGATCGGATGGCGGAGAGATCCGTCGCGGCGGCCAACGAGAGGCCCCGCTGGATCGCCGCCTCGAGCCGCCCCGCCGTCACTTTTTCGCGCAACGCCGCCGGAGCGGCGGCGTAGGCGGCGATCGCCGCCGCGGGGCCGGCGATCCGCGCAGCGACTTCCGCGCGCAGCGCAAAGCTGCCGGGATCGAGCGGCGTCAGACGCAACTCGGCTTCCGCCGATTCCTCGGCCCCCTTCAGCCTGCCGAGCGCGAGACGCGAAAGCGTCTGAACGCGGCAAGCCAGCCAGCAAGCTTTGTCCCGGCCGAGAGCGTCGGCGCAATGTTCGAGCGCCTCTTCATCCCGCCCGGTCTGCTGGCAGACGTAGCCCAGCATGGCGTGCAACAGCGCCGCATTGCCAAACACGCCGAGCGCCGAACGACACAGCGGCTCCGCCGCCGCCCAATCGCATGCGTCGAGCCGCGCCTGGATCCTCGCGAGAGTCTCTGTTTGGGTCATCGCCCGCGCAACCTCAATCACGGCTCTCGCACCCGGCTGCTTCATTCGATTTCGGAAGGATAGCCATCGATTGCCGCCTCGAGACTGTCGGAAATCCCGCGCGCCTCCTGGCCGCCTCGCCGCGAAGAGACCATCCCGGGCGGGAACCGCATTTCAATCGCTGCCGGCCGCATCCGGACCGATCCGAAGCGACGGCGCGGCGGAATGCCCCCCAGCGAGCCCCGGTCACGTCGACATCGCCAACAGAACAACGCCCCCGCCGATCAATGTGATCGCCGCGATGCGCGCGCCGCCGAGCGGTTCGGCGAACACGTAATGGCCGATCAGCGCCGCCGCGATGTAGGACACCGCCGTGAAGGGGAGCGCGACGGACATCGGTATGTTTCGCAAAGCGATGATATAGAACAGCGCCGCCGAACCATAGAGGAAGAGTCCCAATAGCGTCCGCCAGTCGAGGAGCTGGCTGATGAAAGTGTCCGAGCCCGCAGCGGCCTTGAGCAACGTCTGTCCGACCATGCTGATGGCTATCGCGAGGAACAGGACCAACCAGGACATTCTCATTTCATTTCGGTCATCATATCGTCGCTGCGCTGCAGCAGCCGCACGGTGGCCTGCGGCTTCGCGCCCACGGACAAGAAGGTGCGCCCGACATATTCGCCGAGAACGCCGAGAATCATCGACTGAATGCCGAACAGCAGAAGCATCGCCGTCATCAGCGAAGCCCATCCGGAAGGAAGCGCCCGCGAGGTCAGGGCCTCGACGATGACGATGACCGCGCCGACGCCGCCGCCGATCGCCATGAGAGCCCCCGCCCAGACCGCCAGGCGCAGCGGCGCCAGCGAAAAGCTGGTGGCCAAGTTCAACCAGAGCCTGATGAGACGCCGCATCGTATAGTTGGAGCGGCCATGCGCGCGGGGCAGGTGCGTGACCTCGATGCTGTCGATTCGTTGAGTCGACTGCATGATCAGGCCATCGACGTAAGGGTAGGGGCCCGAATAGCGCGTAATCGCGCGCACGACGAAGGCCGACATGCAGCGGAAAGAGGAAAGATAGAGCCCGCGCGGCTTGTCGAGCAGCCTGTCGGCGACCAGGTTGGCAAAGCGGCTGCCGAAGCGGCGCCAGCCCGCTTGCGCCGTCACGGCATAGCGGGAGTAGACGACGTCCCAGCCGTGAAGGCGGGCGTGGTCGTACATTCGGATGACTTCCTCGACCGGATTTTGCAGATCGTCGTCCATCGTGATGACGTAATCGCCGCGGGCATGCCGCAGGCCGGTCATGACGGCGTTATGTTCGCCGAAATTGCGTCCATGCTCGATGTAGAGCATCGGCACGGCGGCGTTGCGAACCAGGTCGGCGCAGACGCGGTCGGAATCGTCCGGACTGCCGTCGTTCACCAGGACGATCTCGATGCCGCCATATGGCGAAAGCCGGGTCAGGCCTTGCACGAGCGCGCCAATTGTCGCCGCGCCCCGATAGACCGGAATCACGATTGACAAACCGATCGTCGTTGCGGTCACGTCACGCTCCTGACGAGTCTGTTCGGGCGGACGCGGCTAAAGCTTGCGTAACGCAGCGCATACTTGCTCCACTTGCGCATCCGACAACTCCGGATACATCGGCAAACTGAGAACCTGACGGGCGGCCAGCTCGGCGGCGACGCAACGGGATTTCGCGACATGGATCCGGCCCGCGTAAGCCGGCTGCAGATGCACGGGGAACGGGTAATGGATCGCCGTGCTGACGCCCTGCTCGGCCAGAGCGCGCTGCGCCGCGTCGCGGTCGCCGACGCTCACGACATATTGGTGGAAGACATGCTGGCAATCGGGCCGTCGCCACGGCGGCGAAACACCGGACTCGGCGAGCGCGCCGTCATAGGCGTCGGCGATCTGTCGGCGGCGCAGGTTGTTGGCCTCGAGGCGCGGCAACTTCACGCGCAGAATCGCCGCCTGAATCTCGTCGAGACGGCTGTTCACGCCGACCATGTCGGAGACGTTTCTGCGGCGCCAGCCGTATTGGCGCAACGCACGCAGGCGCTCGGCCAATCCCGCATCATCCGTGGCGACCGCCCCGGCGTCGCCGAAAGCGCCAAGATTCTTGGTCGGGTAAAAGCTGAACGTCGCCGCCCGCCCGAAGCCGCCGAGCCGGCGCCCCCGGTAAGTCGCCCCATGCGCCTGGGCGCAGTCCTCGATCACCGCCGCGTCATGGCGCCTGGCCGTCGCGAGGATCGGATCGAGCTCCGCGGCCATGCCATAGATATGGACGGGAATGACCGCCCGGACCGGCGGCAGGCCGGCCGGGGGATCGGCGAGGGTCTCCGCGAGGTCGGACGGCGCCATCGTGTAGGAGCGAGCGTCGATGTCGACCAGCAGCGGCGTCGCTCCGACCATTTCGATCGCCGCGACGGTGGCCACTGCGGTATGCGGGACGGTGGCGACCGCGTCACCGGGACCGATGCCGAGGCCGCGAAGCGCCAGCACGAGGGCGTCGGTGCCGTTGGCGCAGCCGACCGAGAAAGCCGCGCCCAACCAGGCCGCGAACTCCTTTTCGAACGCCTCGCCTTCCTTTCCCAGGATGTACCAGCCGGAGGCGAGCGCCGCCAGCGCCGCCGCGTCGATCTGCGCGCGCAGCGCGCGATAGGATGCGCCGGGATCGGCCTGGGGAATCATCGGGCGGGACGAACTCACGCGGGCCTCAAAGATAATCGGCTATTCGTGGTCTGAACCAGTCGAGGGACAGGGCCAGGCCTTCGGGAATGCTCACGCGCGGCTCCCAGCCGGTGGCGCGTCGAAACAGCGTATCGTCGGCGTGATAGCTCCCGATGTCGATCAGCGCGCGATCTTTGGGAAACTCCCGCACGACGTAGCGCGCCTGCGCGCCGCCGACGGACACCAGCATGTCGGCCAGATTGCGCAGCGAGATCGGCGGCGATCCGCCGATATTGAGCACTTTTCCATAACATTCGGGCGTTGTCGCCGCGAGAATGAACGCCTCGGTGACGTCGTCGACAAAGGTGAGATCGCGCAATTGATCGCCGCCCCACACTTCGAACGGGGTGCCCAGCAGAACGTGGCGAAACCAGTGGGCGAGAAAGGTCTGGCGCGCGTCGCGGATTTGCAGGCGCGGCCCGAAGCAATTGGTGAGCCGCAACGCGACCACCCGGCGGCGATGCACCCGATGCTCCACCATCCAGTACTGCTCGCCGGCGAACTTCGACACGCCGTTGGTGTCGACGGGAGCCACGGGGTGCGCTTCATTCACCGGCAGCGTCAGCGGCCGTCCGTAGAGCTGGCGCGTCGAGGCATGCACCACCACGGCGTCGGGCGCGACTTCGCGCACGGCTCCGATGAGCCGCACCTGCGCGACGGCGTTGACGGCGATGTCGGACAGCGGGTCGGTCTGGCCTCCCATGTGGCTGGTCTGGGCGGCGAGATTGAAAATGACCTCGACGCCTTCGCAAAGAACGCGCATGTCGGTCAGGCAGATATCGGCGGTGACGAGTTTGACTTCCGCATCGGCGAGATTGGCCAGATTGGCGCCGCCGCCGAACAGGAAGGCGTCGACCGCCGTCACCCGCGCGCCGCGCCCGGCGAGCGCGATGCACAGATTCGAGCCGAGGAACCCCGCCCCGCCGGTCACCAGGACGCGCTTGCCGCGGAGGTCGCGAACCTTCGTCTCAGACTCAATCGTCACGAGCGGACAGCCATCGCCATAACAGACCCGCCCGCCGGCAGGGACAGGTCACGCTCCCAATGGGTCACCATGCGAAAAGCGGCGTTGAGCAGCGGGTGCACCGGCGCGACGTCCGAAGCCGCTCCGGGACGCTTGGACAACAGTTTGCGTTGCACGATCATCAGCGGGAGAAGCAAACTGTTCCAGTAGCGCACCCGCAACAGAGAAAAGCCGGCGCTTCGCAACCAGTTTGACAATTGCGACACCGTGACCCGGCGCGCATTGTGCACGTGTCGATCATGCGTCGAGTGCAACCACATGAAAGCCGGCATGTTGACGACCAACATGCCTCCTGGTCGGAGAACCCGCCGCATCTCCGCGATGGCCGCTTCCGGCCGAACCTCCTGGTGGCATAAGACGTCGGCGCTGACCACGGCGTCGAACGCTCCCGTCGGAAACGGAAGCGCGTTCACCGAGCCGACCGCGATCGCCGACGTCGCCTTGCGACGCGCGCGCGTTGCGGCCAGGATGTCGCTGTCGCAGCCGACGAGCAGGAGATCGGGGCGTTCGCGCGCCAGCCTTTTGAGGAACCCGCCCGTGCCGCATCCCGCGTCAAGCACTCTTCCGCGCACCTGGGACAAAGCGTCCACCAGTCGCGCGTGAAGGGCCTGATACCACCACAGCCGCTCCTCAACCGAGTCCATCAGTTCATATTCAGTCGGCTCCATGGCCCGCATAAACACGTTCCAGCGCAGTTTCGCAAGCGCCCTTGGCCGACCTTCCCCCGGTCGCCGCCGGGTTCCCCCTCAGACCGCGCCGGTTCGACCTGCCGAACGCGCCTCGCGCGGCGATATTGGGGTCGAGCGGCGGCTCACGGCCGTCACTAGAACCGCGGGGGCTGTTTGGCTATCGAAGGACCGCCCGCCGGGTTGCGCGGCGTCGCCGTCGCCGTTCCTTTGGATGCAACCGGGGCCGCGCCGCGCTGTCAGCCCCAGCGTGGCGCGGGCCCCGACCGGCGGGCCGCGAGACGCCACCCCGGGCTAAACGCGACCGGATGAAAGAAACGCCCCATCCCGAACGACTGACCGCGGGCGCCTCGTCAGAGAAAACCGCCGGTCCGCCCGGCTACTTCTTGTATACCGACACCGTCGCCGTCCCCGGCCCGTCGGTTCCCGTGACTTTGGCTATAAGTTTGAGGTTATGATCGACCACATAACGCGCCAGTCTATCGGTCTCCTTGTATTTTTGACCGTTGACCTCGTTGTCTTCATTGAACATGACGATGTCCGGCGCGTACGTCTCGATATAATCCTCGCCGCATCCACGCCAATAATGGCAAGTGGTCTCTTCCATGTCCTCGGGCATTCCGACAAAATTATCGTAGGCGATGCGATCTTTATTATCAAAATTATGCACAATATAATCATACGATTTATACGCGATGGAGTCCTTATATTGAAGCCTGGTCAGCAACGCCTGCGACACATCAAGACTGTTTATCAGAAATATGAATGCGATGAAATAACACGAAGCGCCGGTCATTATAAATTTCAGCCACTTCACCGGTATATCAAGAACCCAATATAGGGTCGACATCATCACCAAAATGCACATCGGATATACTGGGCTAAAATACTCGACTGCAAAATATTCACGATTGAACACGACGACCAACGCGCCCATATAGATTATCGTTCCGCATAAAACAATAAATAGGAACGTCCTGTCATCGCGACGTCTGACATAGGAAATGATGCTGACTACCAGGCCCGCCGGAATCAGCACGCCGCTGATGACGATTGGCAGGGCGTTGGTTGAAAATAGCGAGTGAACCCATTCAATAAGCGCCTTATGAACGGAAGTCGTATATTCGCCGCTCGTCATATCGGTGAGATCGAACTGATAACCGACGAAAGACTTGAAATCGAGGAACGCAAACGGATGGATCACGAAGAATATGGCGAGAGATAAACAAATCGACACGCCGACGTATATCAAGAAGTCGCGTGAGAAAAAGAACGCCGAGTAGCTGATATTCCGCTTTCGGCACATCAAGTGAAAAAAGCCGAACAGAATCGGCAGCGAATTGAAAAAAAAGATTTGCTTGCTTAACGACGACAATACCAGACACGCCAAGGCTGGATAATACAATCTGATATCGTTGTCGCTCCTGACATACGCCAACAGATAAATTGTCGCCAGAAAGAGAAAGGTCGCCCCGGTCGTCTCCGGATGAATGGTGTAGAAATAGCTGTCATTGGCCGGAGAAACGATGTATAATAGCGTTCCAGCAACGGGGATCAATGATCCCGCAAACAAGATACGTAATATTCGATACCAAAGGACGCACGAAAGCAACCCGAATATAAACAGGATTATGCGTATTGTAAAATACATATATTGCATATTGCGGATATGGAAAATCATCGTGAGCTTGCTGAACGGCCACAGCACAAAAAAGTTGACGGCAAAAAACGTCCATCCATAATATTTGCTATGATAGCCTTCATTCATATTGTAGGATGATAATAATGATTTAATCGCATCGATGTGGCTGCCGGCGTCGGTCTCGAAGGCGGAGATCAACCCCAAATCATTCACCATTATAAACGCCTGCGGCAAAAACAGGATCGTAAAAACGGCAATTACAAAAAGGCAGCCGTTGTCGCGGGAAAGTGAATTGAATGTGTCTCTTATTACATCCATGCCGTCGCGAATATTGTCTTTGATCGACGAAGTCATGTTTGATGAACCACCCTGGCGACTTGCGGCGGTCGCCGATCGAAGATCGCATGCCTCGCGGCTGGCGACCTATAGACCTTAATTTTGCTGGGCGGTAAAGCGAACCGGCGGGCCTCGCATTGGCGGCTCGCGCGAAGGCCCGGCAGGCTTTGTCGCGCCGGCGCTTGGGCCGCGTTGCCTTGAGCGCTTCAGTCTTGCGATCGGTCGCGGCGATGACCCTGTGGACGGCGGGAAGTCATCGGAGGCGCCCCTCCCCGCCGCGAATAGGCGGCCGCCGCCGGCAGGCTCCCGCGCCGTCGATCGAGGCGTCCGCGGCCTAGTATTTCCATTTCTGTTCGGCGCTGCCGTCGCAGTGCGACACCTGAACCGGCGTGCCGTCGTCGGTCTTGCCGCCGGCCAGGCCGATGCACACCCCGTCCTTGCCGACCAGCGTGTCGCGCACCGCCTTCCATTGCTGCTCCTCGGCGCCGTCCTCGCACTCCCAGAGGTTGAGAACCGTGCCGTCGGCCGTGTTGCCCTCCGGGATGTCGATGCATCGGCCGTCCTTGCCGGTGATCAGGCCGTCCTTGATCGTCCATTGTTGCCCGGGAGCCCCGCTGCACGCACGGTAGTCGAGCGTCGTTCCGTCCTCCGTGACGCCGCCGGGGATGTCGAGGCACTTGTTGTCCTTGCCGCGTATTTCGCCCGCCTGGGCGGTCGCGGCCCAGCAGAACAGACAAAGAAAAGCCGCCCCGCCAAAATGTTTCACGTCGTCGTCTCCATCCCGCATCGTTGGCGCGCTCAATATGGCACATCAGGCGCCGCAATCCAACCGCGCTCGAGCCCCCGGCAATCCCGTTTCGGCCGCGCCTCGCCGCGCGCCGCGGGCCCCGGCCCCCGGGAGCCGAAGTCGACGGTGTTGCTCGCCGCCGCCGCCATGCAAGTTGCGAGGGCCGGTCTCATCCAAACGCCGACGGCGTCAGCGAACAAGGTTCGGGTCCGGGCTCCGAACGGCTGGCGCGATCGGCGGCCGGCGACAGCCCCGGTCAGCGCCGTCCGAAGGTTCGATCGATCCATTCGAGGGTCTGGGGAAGGGCCGATCCGAGCGCCAGATGCCCCGCCCCTTCTACGCGAATGAAGTCCTTGGGCTCGTTGGCGAGCCCGAACAGTTTCTCGCCCGAGGCGATCGGCACGACCTCGTCGCCCGTTCCGTGCACCATCAGGATGGGCGCCGACACGCGTGCGATCAGCCGGTCGGAGTGAAACTGATCGTGCATCAACAGGCGCACGGGGAACATCCAGAAGCGCGCGGCGGCGATGTCGACAAGCGAAGAATAGGGGGAATCGAGAACGACGGCGCCGACTTGCCGGCGCGACGCCAGGGCGACGGCGACGCCGGAGCCCAGCGATTCGCCCATCGCGACGAGGCGATCGGGCGCCGCGCCGAGCGCCAGCGCCTCGCGATACGCCGCTTCGGCGTCCTGGTGCAGGCCTCGTTCCGACGGCGCGCCGGTCGAACCGGCATAGCCGCGATATTCGATCGCGAGCAGGCCGTTTCCGGTCGCCGTCAGCCATTGGAAACGGACGTTCCTCGCCGCAAGGCCTTCGCCGTTGCCATGAAAATACAGGATCAGCGGCTTGCCCGCGGAAGGGGCGACGAACCAGGCCAGCAACGTTTCGCCGTCGTCGGTCCGCACGCGAAGAATCTTGGCGTCGGCCAATCCGACCGAGGCGGGCGCGACTTCCGCCACGCTCGGAAAATAGAGCAGCTTGCGCTGTCCGAGCGCCAGCGCCGCAAGCGTGAGCGCGTAGAGGGCAGCCGTGGCGAAGAGGATCATGGCGGCGATCCTGACCGCCGACGCCGCATCGGCTAGCGCCTTGCCGTCCCCCTCAATGGGCCAGCGCCTTGACGATGGCGTCGGTCACTTTCTTGGCGTCGCCGAACAGCATCATCGTATTGTCGCGGAAGAACAGCTCGTTCTCGACGCCGGCGTAGCCCGAACCCATGCCGCGCTTGACGAACAGCACCGTCTTGGCCTTCTCCACGTCGAGGATCGGCATCCCGTAGATCGGCGATTTCGGATCGGTCTTGGCGGCCGGATTGGTCACGTCATTGGCCCCGATGACATAGGCGACGTCGGTCTGGGCGAATTCGCTGTTGATGTCCTCGAGCTCGAACACTTCGTCGTACGGCACATTGGCTTCGGCGAGCAGCACGTTCATGTGACCCGGCATGCGCCCGGCCACCGGATGGATTGCGTATTTGACCTCCACCCCATTCTTCTTGAGGATGTCCGCCATCTCGCGCAAGGCGTGTTGCGCCTGCGCCACCGCCATGCCGTAGCCCGGCACGATGATGACCTTGGAAGCGTTCTTCATCATGAACGCGGCGTCCTCGGCCGAGCCCTGCTTGACCGGCCGTTGTTCGGCTGCGCCGGCCGCGCCGGCCACCTCGCCGCCAAAGCCGCCCAGAATGACCGCGATGAACGAGCGGTTCATGCCCTTGCACATGATGTAGGAGAGGATCGCGCCGGACGAGCCGACCAGCGCGCCGGTGATGATCAGCGCGAGATTGCCGAGGGTGAAGCCGATGCCGGCCGCCGCCCAGCCGGAATAGGAATTGAGCATCGACACCACGACCGGCATGTCGGCGCCGCCGATCGGCACGATCAGCAGCACGCCGAGCGCGAGCGCGTCGAGCGCGATCAGCCAGAAGAATATGGTGAGCTCGGTCGCGAAGAACAGGGCGATCAACACCACCAGCGCGATGCCGAGGCCGAGGTTGATGGCGTGGCGCTGCGGCAGCATGATCGGCTTGCCCGACATGCGCCCGTCCAGCTTCAAAAAGGCGATAATCGAGCCGGTGAAGGTCATCGCGCCGATCGCCAGGCCGAGCGACATTTCGATGAGGCTCGGCGGGTGAATGTCGCCGCGCTCGCCGATGCCGAAGGCCTGCGGCGCATAGAGCGCGCCGGCGGCGACCAGAACGGCGGCGAGGCCGACGAGGGAGTGGAACATCGCGACGAGCTGCGGCATCGCGGTCATCTGCACGGTGCGCGCGCGCCAGACGCCGAAGCCGCCGCCGATGGCGAAGCCGAGCGCGACGAGGAACCACGAGAACAGGCTGGCCGGCGGCCGCAGCGCCAGCGTGGTGACGATGGCGATCGCCATGCCGATCATGCCGAACCGGTTGCCCTGGCGGGAGGTGGCCGGGGACGAGAGGCCGCGCAGGGCGAGGATGAACAGAATGCCGGCGACGAGATAGAGAACGGCGGCGAGATTGTCGTTCACTTGGCCGCCCCTTTCTTCTTGTACATCGCGAGCATGCGCTCGGTGACCATGAAGCCGCCGAAAATATTCACCGAGGCGAGGATCAGCGCAAAGAATCCGACGAGGCGCGCAAACCCCGAACCGCTCTCGATGCCCCCGACGCCGACCGACAGCAGCGCGCCGACCACGATCACCGAGGAGATCGCGTTGGTCACCGACATCAGCGGCGTATGCAGCGCCGGAGTGACCGACCAGACGACGTAATAGCCGACGAACACCGCGAGGGCGAAAATCGCGAGACGGAACACGAACGGGTCGACCGCGCCGCCGGAGGCGGCGTGGCCCGCCGCGGCGAGCTGATCGGCGTAGGTTTGTGCGGCGCGGGCCGCCTGCTCGGCGGCGTCGGCTGCGGCCTTCAGTCTGGCGATTGTCTGATCGAGATTGTCCATCGGGCCCTCTTCGGCGTCAAAGGCGTAGGCCTCGCCCACGTCGGTCGGTGCGGCGCGTCAATCCAGCGTCAAGCCCCCGTCAAGTCTTGGGCTGGAAATACGGATTGACGATCGCGCCGTCGCGGGTCAGGCAGGTCGCCTTCACCAGTTCGTCGTCCCATTTGACCGCCAGAGACTTGGCCGCCTTGTCGATCAGCGTCTCGACGAAGGCGTAGAGATTGCGCGCGTAGAGACTGGAGGCGGTCGCGGCGAGGCGCGTGACGCTGGAGTAGCCGACGATCTTGACGCCGCCGGCGGTGGTCACCAGTTCGCCCGCCTTGGCCAATTCGCAATTGCCGCCGCGCTCGACCGCCAGATCGACGACGACCGATCCCGGCCGCATCGACTGCACCATTTCGGCGGTGATCAGGCGCGGAGCGGGGCGGCCCGGAATCAGCGCGGTGGTCACCACGATATCCTGCCTGGCGATATGCGAGGCGACGAGGGTCGCCTGCTTGGCCTGGTATTCGCGCGACATTTCCTTGGCGTAGCCGCCCGCCGTCTCGGCCTGCTTGAATTCCTCGTCCTCGACCGCGACAAATTTCGCGCCGAGCGATTCGACCTGCTCCTTGGTCGCCGGGCGCACGTCGGTGGCGGTCACCACGGCGCCGAGGCGCCGCGCCGTGGCGATCGCCTGCAAGCCGGCGACGCCGACGCCCATAATGAAAATCTTGGCGGCGGGAACCGTTCCGGCCGCCGTCATCATCATCGGCAGGGCGCGGCCATATTCGCTCGCCGCGTCGATCACCGCGCGATAGCCCGCCAGATTCGCCTGACTCGACAGCACGTCCATCACCTGCGCGCGGGTGATCCGCGGCAGCAATTCCATCGCGAAAGCAGCAACGCCTGCCTTGGCCATCGCCTCGACCGCCGCAACATGGCCATAGGGGTCCATCATCGCGACGACGATCGCGCCGCGTTTGATCTGCGTCAGCTCCATGCCGCTCGGACGGCGCACCTTGAGGAGGACGTCGGCGCCGGACAGCACTTCGGCGGCCGACGCCATCCTCGCCCCGGCGCCCTGGTATTCCGCGTCGCTCACGCCGGCGGCGAGCCCCGCGCCGGGCTGGACGACGAACTCGGCGCCCAGCGCGATGAACCGCTTGACGGTTTCGGGGCTCGCGGCGACGCGCGTCTCCAGCGGATCGGTTTCGGCGACAACCCCAATCAGCATGGGTCGGTCCTCTGGCAGCGCGGGACTAGTATGGGGAGCGCCTGGCCGCCGCGAAGCGCCATTCGCTAAAGGACGATGCAGGCGAGGCCGAGCAACACCACCACCGGAGCGACGGCGCGCCAGTTCGCGCCCGACATGCCGCCGTAGGCGGCCGCGGCCGCGGTCAGCACGAAGCCGATCAGCGCGACGCCGCCATGCCCCTCGAGGCCCCAGAGGACAAGCTCCAATATGATACAGACCACGGTGGCGATGACCGTCCCGGTCAGCTCGACGAAGGCGCCGTAAGTGGACACATGCTCGGCCAGATCCATGTCGCTGTCCGCCGTCGCAACAGAATGATCGTCCGCCATGCCAGTGCCTCGAGACGCTCGGGGAGGGTTGGCCCCGCCTTTAGCGCAAAGCGCGCCCGGCCGCAACGACGCAAAGCGCCGCGCCGAGGCCGGAAGGCGCCCCGCCGCGGCGGTCGGAAGTCCGGCTTGCATTGGCGGCGTCGCTGTGGTTTTCGGCGGCGGCCGGCGCTAGCCTGTGGGGGCGGGCGATGCGCCGAATTTGCTTCGTTTCCTGAAGCGCTGAGCGGGCGGGCCGGGTGAGCGCGAGGTCGACATGACATATGGCACGGACGACGCCGCCTTCGCCGCGCGACTGAAGGAGGTCGGCGGCGAGGTGGAAGGCATGTTGGGGCGCCTGCTCGCCGAGACGCCGTCGCCCGGCGAGATCGAACGGCCGGCGCGGCTGCTCGCCGCGATGCGCCACGGCGTGCTCGGCGGAGGCAAGCGATTGCGCCCGTTCCTGGTCATCGAGACCGCGCGGGCGCTCGGGCGCGCCGGCGAGGGGCCGCTGCGGGTCGGCGCGGCGATCGAGCTGCTTCATTGCTATTCGCTTATTCACGACGACCTGCCGGCGATGGACGACGACGACCTGAGGCGCGGACGCCCCACCGTGCACAAGGCGTTCGACGAGGCGACCGCGATCCTTGCGGGCGATGCGCTGCTGACCCTCGCCTTCGACGTGATGGGCGATCTGCCGACGCATCCCGACGGGGCGACCCGCGCGGCGCTGTGCGTCGGCCTGGCGCGCGCCGCCGGTCTCGGCGGGATGGCGGGCGGGCAGATGCTGGATCTGGCCGCCGAATCGGCCGCCGCGCCGCTCACCGGCCCGTCGATCGAGCGCCTGCAGGCGATGAAGACGGGAGCCTTGCTGCGCTTCTCGATCGACGCGGGCGCGATGATCGCCAACGCCGCGCCTCGCGCGCGCTCTTCACTGTCGCGCTGCGGCGGCGCCCTCGGCGCGGCGTTCCAGATCGCCGACGACATTCTCGACGCGGAGGGCGACGAAGGCAAGCTCGGCAAGCGCGCCGGCAAGGACGCGTCGCGCAACAAGGCGACCTTCGTCGCCGCCTATGGCCTCGAGCAGGCCAAGGCGGCGCGGGATCGTCTCGTCGCGCAGGCGCAAGCCGCTATCGACAAGGCGGGCCTCGGCGAGGGCGGCGACATTCTGCGCGCCGCGGCGCGTTTCGTCGCCATGCGCGCGAGCTAGGCTTTTCGCCGCGAGGCCGCCTCGCCGAGATAGGCGCCGATCGCCCGCGACACTTCTTCCGGCCTGGTGAAGTCGACGCGCGGATGGCGGAACGGGACCCACTGATAGCGCGCGTACCATAAGACGCCGGGATGCGGCGGGCGGCTGTAGTCATAGGCGGCGATGGGCCGGAAGCATTCGCGCGCCGTCCCGACATAATTGAGGTTGCCGCGCTCCGACGCATAGAGCCGCAGGAGCTCGGTTTTTCGCCGCCGCTCCTCGGGGGTCAGGACGATCGTTTGCTCGTCGCCTCGGGGAAAGGGAAATTCTTGCGCATGCGCGCGGCCGCCGAAGAGATTATATTCGGCGAATTCAAGCACGCTCAGATGATCGGCGAGCGCGGCGCCGAGCGCATTGAGGGCATCATGGTCGGGATTGCCGCCTTCATAGGCCGGGACCCACAACTGGTCGGGCGCATGCGCCTCGATCGCGGCGCTTATTTCCGCCTCGACCTCAGGCAATTCGCGCCACAGGCGCCGGGTCGACCGGGTCATCCAGCCGGCCGACGAAACGCTCAGCCGTTCAGCGGCGGCCTCGGCCTCCCGCCGGCGACGGGCGACCGCCTCGGCGTGGCCGGCGCGCCGCCACGGCCACATCGTCGCGCGCGCCAGACAGCCGTCGGTCAGGTAAAGCACGAGGATTTCGGCGTCCTGCGCTTTCGCCCGGCCGATCGCCGCGGCGCAGGCGACGACTTCGTCGTCGGGATGGGGCGCAAGAACGAGGATGCGCCGGCCGAACATTGCCTCCGCCCCCGTCATCCGCCCGCGACCTTGAATTCGCCGAGCGCCGCCCGCCACCCCGGCAGCAAATCCTCGTTCAGCACCTCGCGCCAGCTCGCCAGGCGGCTGTCGGCAAAGGCGAGCGCCGCAAGGCGCATCGCCGAGCGCCGGTCGGGATCGGCGGTCAGATCGCGCATCGCCGCGGCCCAGACCTCGACCCCGCGGTCGAGCGGCAGCACCCCGGGCGCGCCGGCGAAAAGCTGCGTCGAACCGGCGGCGCCGGCGACGAGGGCCGGACAACCCGAGGCCATCGCCTCGATGGTCGCCATGCTATGAATCTCGACTTCGGACGGCAGCGCCAGGAAATCGACGCTCGCATAAAGCCGCGCCAGTTCGCCCGGCGCCACGAAGCCCGGCAGGCTGACATGCCCGCCGAGCCGGCGCTCGAGGTCGTGCGTCGCCGGGCCGACGCCGGCGACGACGAGGTGCAGCGGCGCCCCCGCGGCGATCGCCAGGGCGGCGGCCTCTTGCAGAACCGGCGCATTTTTGCCGACATCGACGCGCCCGACGAACAGGACGATGATCCGCCCGTCGGGGATCGCGTAATCGCGTCGCACGCCGGCGACGTCGCGCCGATGCGGGCCGAACATCGCCTTGTCGACGCCGACCCTCAGGCGACTGACCCTGTCGGCGCCCAGAATGTCGATCGCCAGACGCTGATCCTCCGCGAGCGTGACGAAGGCGTGCGCGCATTGGCGCAAATGGCTCTTCAGCCGCCGGTCCATCCTCGCGCCCTGGCGCTCCGGCATGCGCCAGTCCTCGATGAGCTTGCGTCTTAGCCACGGCCGGCGCGCCAACAGCGCCTCGATCGTCCGGCGCGTGAACAGGCGCGCATAAGACGGCGTGTCGGTATGAAGCGAAGTGGTCAGCGGAACGCCGCGCGTGCGCGCGACGCGCTCGGCAGTGCGCGCGAAGGCGAAATAGCCGTCGGTCGTATGAACGAGATCGTACTGCGGCAATTCGCGCGCGAGGCGCGGATGAAAGGGCGCAAGATCGGAATGATCGGGAACATAGGGCAGAAATTTCAGGCGCTTCGTGCTGAAGACGGGCGGCAGATGGCGCAGCCGGACGTTCGGCGCGAGAAGTTCGTCGGCCGCTTCGCCGGAGAAATAGACGGTGAGGTCGAGCGACGCTTCGCCGCCGGGGCTCGCGGCGGCCGCGGCGGCGAGCCGCTCCCAGAACTTGACGTGGCCGCCCGCCTGCGGCGAGCGCGCCAGATCGACGAGCGCGGCGACGCGAAGCGGGCGGTTTGGCGTTACGCGCATGAGGTTAGACAAGCGCTGGCGATCCCTCGATCAGCTTAGCGGCGCGTAACGAAATTACGAATGCGCGTATGTGCAATGAGGTGTTCCATCGACGACAACGTGAACACCTTGCCGTCCGTGGCCATTAGCAGACACCGCATGTCATTTCGGCGGACCTTGAAGCCTCTTCCAGCAATGCACGCGACAACATCGTAGTGCAGGCCACTATCATCGCGCAGCGTGCGAAGCCGCTGGACGCGGGTCACCTTGTCTCGCGCCGTTCCATCATCTTCAGTGAGTTTCGCCTCGATGACGACCGAAGGGTTCAGCTCATCGGGAATAATGAAATCCGGCGCCTGGTCGAAACCAATGATACGCTCCGCTCGCTTCGTTTTGCGATAGCTGACGCCCGCCTTGCTCAGCACATCCTCGATCGCGCTTTCTACGACATCGCCGACCAGTTCGCTGACCGAATCGCGGTGCGCGGCGAAAGGACGGCCGAGAAACCGCTCATAGAGCAACATGGGGTAAGACACGCCTAAGTCGGCGATCGGCCGAATGCTCGCAACGCCGCCAATCGTATCCACCTTGTCGAGGCGATGAAGAATGAGCGCACGATCGACGGAGCCAATGCCTTCCTTGAGCATTTCGACTGCCGCAACAATCATCGCCTTGAGACGTTGATCAGTCAGCGATCCCTTGTCCTTCAGCATCGTTAGGGGCGCAGCGCGGATGCGCCGATCGACAGTGCGCGCCGATCCTTGGCCGACTGCAACCCCGGCGCGTTCGATCGTCACATCCGCCCATTCAGAGGGCGTAAAGCCGAGGATGGTCCGCAGCACTATCAACGCGATCGGCTTGGCGTAAACGGCCGCTGTGATCACGGCCGGCTCGATCGTTGTAAATCCGGATGTGGCCTTTTTCAGTGCTTGGTAGCCGTCTTCGAAAACGGAATATTCGATAAATCCTTGGCCTTTTGGAAGTTCGAGAAAACCGGATTTCAACTCGCCAAAGACTTCGTTGATCAATGGGTCGAAGTTCAGTTTTAGGTCCAAATAGTCGGCTTCAAAACGCAACGGCATCACGTTCTTCCTTAAAGAACATTGGCAGCGGTCGCTCGGCAGCCGGGAACTTGCTTTCACCCAGGGACGTGAGCGTGTCAATTACACCCTGGGCGCGCCCTAGCGCATTCAACACCCTTGAAAATCTTGTCAGTTTGTCCGCGGTCGACGCGGAAAAATCCCAAGTTGACCGCGCCATCCAGATTGCCATGCGCGTCAGGTGCCCGAAGGTGATGCACCGGATATCGCCCGCCGTGGGTTTGAGGCCGGCGAGACGGAGTTGCCGCAAGTCATCGCTCACAACACGGGTCAACTCCTCCGTTGATTTGAAGAGGTGTCGGCGTTTCGCGGCTCCGCTGGAGCGGCATACGAAAACTGTGTCGATGACTGAGGAGCCAGTACCGTGAATATGAATTGAGCCGCTCATTTCAGCCGGACACGGAAGGCTTGCCGAGCACGTGAGGCCGGAATTGAGAATGGCGACGCCGATTGAATAGTAAGCTTCGAGCTTGTTGTGGTGAAACGTGAAGGCCAAGGGCGCTCCCGGCTTTAAGGCCCGCGCCATGATGGTGTAAACCCGAGATATGCCTTCGGTATAATTCGCTAGGTCACGGCCCTCTGTAACATTGACTGTCAATTCCTCTCCAGCGCGCGTGGACGAGCGATCGAATCCCTCTGCTTGGGGACCGACCAGCCTGCGCAGCCAGGCAAAGCAAAAGTCCATCAATTCAGCATATTGCACGTTGCCGAAATACGGGGGGTCGGTAAATACGGCGTCCAGGCTCTCTGGAGCTAACTCGATATTCGTGGAGCTCGCACAGCGGATCGACACTTTGCGCGACCGCGCGCCTGCCCGCCTTTCACCGATCCATTCCCCTTTGACCGCGACGTTGATCTTCCGGCCGCCCTTGTGCTGAACCTCAAATGGCGCGTCGCAGTACCGCTTCGCCTTGGCATATTTGTCGACAATATTGCGCCATCCCCCAGACCCCACATTGGCGCCAGAAGCGTTCTTCATTCCGAGGATATTCGATTCGCACTCAACCAACCCCACCGGAAAGCCATGGACTGAGAAGATATCGAGCGACTTGAGCGCCATGGTGTCATAACGGCACAATGTATTCTGATAGCGCAAAAGGTCTGAAAGGTTGGTCGCCAGGGCCCGCCTAATTCGCGTGTCCTTGACCGCTGCAATGAGCCGACAACTCATCTCCAGGCCGAGAAGTTGTCGCGGGTTGAACAACTCGCGATAGAATCGGTATCCCCAACGGTGCAGTCGGTCGCTCTCATCGCCGATAGGAATCGCTTGCTCAGGAATAAATTGGGCGGTGAGCGCTTTCACTCGCGCATCGGCCGTCGCGCATCGCGCTATATCGTTTGCATCGGGTCTTTTGAAAAGGCGGCCGACGTATTCGCCGCGGCGACGTGGATTCGCATATTCGATCGCAAACAGACGACGTCCGAGCGGGCCGCCGCTCTTGCGGGGATAGCTAGCAACTGCCCCGCACGACTTGCAGAGGCATCGATTGCGATGCGCCGGACCGGCCAGCCTGAGAGTTGTGTGACAATGCGAGCAAACGCCAGGATTTTTTGCGTCTGCGACTTCATTTAGCTCGCCGCAGTCAGGGCAGACCAGCACGTTGCAACGGTGCCGGGTATCGTCGGCCAGCAGGTAGCCTGGAAACAAATCGATGGCTTGGCTGCAGACTTGGCATGCAACGGTCTTTACCCACAGGAAATATTTGACCGGCGCCCGCTTGTCCCCGAAGGCAGGGCAGTCAGTCAGATATAGGTCGCCTACCTCGCGCTCGAGCGCCGCGACCAGCGCTGTTGCCGCTGTTGCGTATGCCTCGTGGTCGAGGTGTTCGATCTCTTCGCGCACGATCCACGCCGCCATCGGGTTGATGTCGAATCCCAGCACGTCGCATCCGACTCGATTGGCTTCCACCAGCGGCGTGCCGCCTCCCATGAAGGGGTCAGCCACAAGCTTTTTTGGAAAGTCGTGGCTCTCGAAATAGGTTTCCTCCAGCCGTTGATCGATAAATTCGGAAAGCAGGAGCCCGCGAAATAGCGTGCCAGGACGCCTCGCGAACCATTTGTGAACCGCGATAATTGGCCGGTAATTCTGCTGAATCTGCTTTTCTCGCAGCGCAAGAGAAGCGATAAGCGGGATGTCGAAACGGTGCTCGATGCTCATGACATTGTATTGTTCCATGCGCGCCGCAAGGCTTCGCGGGAAGCTAGAACAAATAAAGAACTTTTGCTCCCCCCACAAGGCGTAATTCGCGCATATCCAGCACGATAACTTTGCACGCCCAATCGCCTCTGGGTTATGCCATCAAGGCAATCAATCAGCGGCGCACCGAACGGCGCGGCGCCTCAATCGCCCCGCTCGACAACCCAATTCCCCTTGCGGAGCAATTGCTGTAGGGAGAGCGCTTCAATGGGCGGGCGCGGAGCCCATGCGTCGCCCAAGTCGAAAAAGGACCTCCGCTTGGGAATACCCTTGATGCAGATGGCGCGGGTCGGCGCCTATGTGCTTCGCCAGCGGCTGGCCGGCGTCAAGCGCTATCCGCTGGTGCTGATGCTCGAGCCGCTGTTCCGCTGCAATCTCGCCTGCGCCGGTTGCGGCAAGATCGACTATCCCGACAAGATTCTCAACCAGCGCCTGTCGGTCGCCCAATGCGTGGAGGCGATCGAGGAGTGCGGCGCGCCGGTCGTCGTCGTCGCCGGCGGCGAGCCGCTGCTGCATCGCGAGCTTCCCGAAATCGTCTCTCAGGCGCTGGCGCGCGGCAAATACGTCACGGTCTGCACCAACGCGCTGCTGCTGGACAAGAAGCTCGCTCAATACCGGCCGCATCCGCGCTTCAACTGGTCCATCCATCTCGACGGCGACGAGGCGATGCACGACCGCTCGGTGTGCCAGAGCGGCGTCTACGAACGGGCGGTGGCGGCGCTGAAGGCGGCCAAGGCGGCCGGCTTCCGCGTCAACATCAATTGCACCTTGTTCGACGGCGCCGACCCCGCGCGCGTCGCCGCCTTTCTCGACGAGACCAACCGTCTCGGCGTCGAAGGCGTCACCATTTCGCCCGGCTACGCCTATGAGCGCGCGCCCGATCAGCAGCATTTTCTCAAGCGCACCCGCACCAAACAGTTGTTTCGCGACATTTTCGCCAGGGGCAAGGGCGGCAAAGCGTGGGCGTTCTATCAATCCTCGCTGTTTCTTGATTTTCTCGCGGGAAACCAGAGCTATCATTGCACGCCGTGGGGCAATCCGACGCGCACGGTGTTCGGCTGGCAGCGGCCCTGCTATCTGCTCGGCGAAGGCTACGCGGCGACGTTCAAGGAATTGATGGAATCGACGGATTGGGACGCCTATGGCGTCGGCAACTATGAAAAATGCGCCGACTGCATGGTGCACAGCGGCTTCGAGGCCTCCGCCGTCGCCGACGCGCTCGACCATCCGCTGAAACTGCTGAAGGTGGCGATCTCCGGCGTGCGCAGCGACGGACCGATGGCGCCCGACATCGCACTCGACGGGCAGCGCCCCGCCGAATTCGTGTTCTCGCGCCACGTCGAGTCAAAGCTCGCCGAGATCGACGCTGGCGAAGTCCGCGCCAAGCAGCGCGCGAGCGCATAGCAGCGCGCAATAAGCCCGGCGCGCATCGAACGCGAGCCGGAGCAGCGTCGGCAATTGCCGGGGTCGCCGGGCGAGCGCGCCCAGCACCGCGGCAAGATCGAGGCCGCCGTCGGCGCGCATCGCGACAAGCGCGGCCGGCGGCAGCGTGCGAAGCGCGGGATCGGCGATCGCGCGCAGGATCGCAAACGGCAATCGATGGCGCTCGGCGGCGCGCGCGACGATCGCCGATTCCATGTCGACCGCCGCCGCGCCGGTCGCCGTGTGCAGCGCCGCCTTGGCGAGGGGATCGGCGAGCGGCGCGTCGACGCCTGCGACATCCGCCCATGCGGTCCGCAGCGACGGCGCGGACCGCTTCAAACGCTCCGTCATCGCAATGCTCCATCGCGGATCGCAGGGCGCGCGCCGCGGGCCGTCAATCAGCGCGCGACCGACAATGAGATCGCCCGGCGTAAGCTGCGGCGCCAGCGCGCCCGCGACGCCAAAGCTCAACAGGCGCCGCGCGCCGCCGGCGATCGCCGCTTCAATTTCGGCGGCGAGCCGGTCGGCGCGTCCCGCGCCGACCAGCGAGGCGACGCCCGAGCCCCGGGCGATTCGCGCCTCGGCGGCCAGACCCGTGACGACGACGAGCGACATCAGTCGGCGCCCAGCCGTTCGAGCGCCGATCGCGCCGCCGCCTGGCCGGAACGAATCGCGCCTTCGATCGTCGCGGGCAGGCCGGTTTGAACATAATCGCCGGCGAGCAGCAGATTGGCCCACGGCGTCCGGGTCGTCGGGCGCCGCGCGTTTTCGACAGGGGAAGCGGCGAAGGTGGCGCGGCGCTCCTTGACGATGCGCCAACCGGGCAGGGCGTCGGAGAGTCCGGTCAGCGCGGCGACCTCGCGCCAGAGGTCGGCCGCCAGTTGCTCGCGCGGCGTGTCCATCAGGCGATTGGCGTCGCTGACCGTCACCGAGAGACGGTCGGGATAGGCGAACAGCCATTGCGTGGTGGCGTTGACCACGCCGAGGATCGGCGGCGTGCGGGCCGGCGGCGCGACGCTGAAATGGGCGTTCAGAATCGCATTGAAGGTTCGCGGCGTCTCGACGCCTGGCGCCAGCGTCGCGGCGACATGCGCGGGCGTTGCGAGGACGACGACATCCGGCGCGCTGAGCGCGATCGAATCATGCTCGAATTCCAGCGCCGCGAGACGATCGCCGGAAAAGTCCAGCGCGCGCAGCCGCCGCTCGAAGCGCACTTGCGCGCCGGCGCGGCGCAGCAGCTTCAGCGCCGGGTCGACGAAGGCGCGCGACAGGCCGTTGGCCGCCACCAGCGGATGGCAAGCGCGCCCGCCGCGCGCCAGCGTCTGGCGCACGACCGCCGCCGCGAGCGCGGCGGAGGCGCCCCGCGGCTCGCTGTTGAGCGTCGCCAGAAAGAACGGACCCCACAAACGCTGATACAGCGCGCCGGAACAGGGAATGACGTCGGCGATCGCAGCCTTGCCGGCGGCGCCGAGCAGCCGGGTGATCGACAGGTAGTCCCGTGGGCGCGTGCGCGGGACGCGGCGCTCTTCGAACAGCACCCACCACGGCAGGCGCCCTTCGTTCGGCCGCAGCGTCCAACGCTCGCCGCTCGCCATATCGGCGAAGGCGATTTCGCAGCGCGCCGGGCCGTGCAGCTCCTGACGCGCGCCGATCGCGTCGAGATAGCCGAGCGCCGCGTCGTTGCCCGACAGCAGCAGGTGATTGCCGTTGTCGATCGTCGCATCCATCGTTTCGTCGAAGAACGAGCGGCAACGGCCGCCGGCCTGCCGCGTCGCTTCGTGCACGACGATGTCGCAAGGCGCCTCGGCGAGCTTCACCGCCGCAGCGAGTCCCGCCAGTCCCGCGCCGATGATATGGACGACAGGGCGCGCCATCAAAAAAACCCGTAACGGAGCACGCCGAGCAGGAGGCGCGGCAGCGGCGCGCGCACCGGCGCGCGGGGCGGCGCAAAGCCCCTTGCGACGAGCCGGTCCAGAATCGCCCGATAGACCGTCGCCATCAATTGCGGCGCGCGCACGTTCGCGCGCGGGCAGGCATCCATGATTTCGCGCGCCAGGCGAAACCGGCGCTGCGCCTCCGCGATCACCGGGCGGGTCGCCGCGTCGATCGCCGCCGAGCCCAGCACCGCCGCAGGGTCGCGCGCGCCGATGCCGGCCTCATCGAGCGCTTCGCGCGGCAGATACAGGCGCCCCAGCGCGCAATCCTCGTCGAGATCGCGCAGGATGTTGGTCAATTGCAGGGCGCGCCCGAGATGCGCGGCGAGCGCCTCGCCCGCGCCGGCTTCGAGGCCGAACACGCGCGTCGACAACCGCCCCACCGCGCCGGCGACGCGGTCGCAATAGAGGTCGAGCGTCGCCCAGTCGGGCGCGCGAATGTCCGCCGCCACGTCCATCTCCATGCCGTCCAGGACGGCGAGAAAATCGCGCCGCTGAAGGTTGTGGGCGCGGATCGCGGCCGCCAGTCCGGCGAGCGGGCGGGCCGGCGGCGCGCCGGCGTAAATCGCCTCGATATCGGCGCGCCAGGCCTGCAGCTCGCTCCGGCGCGTTTCACGCGAGCGCGCGCAATCGTCGGCGATGTCGTCGACGGCGCGGCAGAACCCGTAAATCTCGAACATCGCCTGGCGTTTGTTGCGGGGCAAGATGCGCATCGCGGCGTAGAAGGAGCTGCCCCGCGGGGCGGTGAGGGCGGGCGGCGGCGCGTTCACTTCCGGGCCGCCTCGGCGTGGACGGGCGCGCCGGCGCGCGCGATGCGCGCGAGCGCGCTTTGCGCCGCGCCGAGCAGGGCCGACCACAGGAACGCGGCGCGGCCAGGATGCACGCGCTCGGCGAGCGGATCGAATTTCTCGAGCCGGCGGACATTGGCGCGCGCCAGCCGCACGATCGCGCCGATCTCGCAGGCCAGACGCCAGTCGGCGACGCGCCCGCGTAGCGCCGCCCCGTCGTCGAGCAGCGCGCCCGCTTTTCGCGCGAGGTCGACGATCGCCGCGCGCAGCGCCGGCGTCGCGCGCGGCTCCGCCAGATCGGCGACTGAGGCGCCCGCGCGCGCGAGCGCGTCCTCGGGCAGATAGATGCGGTCCAGCCGTGCGTAATCCTGCCCGCAGTCCTGCAGGTGATTGATGATCTGCAGGCTCGCGCAGATGGCGTCGCTGGCCGGCCACAGCGCGGGGCTCTCGCCATGGACTTCGAGCACGAATCGTCCGACCGGCATGGCCGAAAGCGCGCAATAGCCCATCAGCGCCGCCCAGTCGCGATAGCGACGCTGCGTCGCGTCGAGCCGAAAGGCCGCGATCAGGTCGTGCGCATGGACCGGGCTCAATTTCCGCGCCGCCAGCATCGCGCGCAAAGCCCCGGCGTCGGCATCGGCGTCGCGCGCGCCGGCGAGCGTCGCATCGAGCGCGTCGAGCGCGTCGAGCTTGGCCTGCGTCGAAAGATCTGGGGAGTCGGCGATGTCGTCGGCCTTGCGCGCGAAACGATAGAAGGCGAGGATCGGCGGGCGCAAATGCGGCGCAATGAGGCGCGAGGCGACGGGGAAATTCTCGTCGCGCTCCGTCTTGCCCGCCTGCGCGGCGCCCGCCTTCATCGCTTCTCTCCGCTCGCGCCGCCGGCCGCCTGCACGCGCCCTTTCCACTGACCGCCGCGCCCGCGTCCATAGAGGTAGGCGGATTTGAGCGTGAAGGCCAGATACGCCGTCGCGATCAGCGGCAGCGCCAGGCCCCACGAGGTCGCGCGCCCGTAAAAGCGCAACATCGGTTGCAAGGCGAGCGCCATGGCGATCCAGGCGAGGAGGCCGATCAGCGCGGCGGCGTCCGAACCGAACAAGGCGAGGGCGGGCGCGGCAAGAAAGGTCAGCGCCATGCCGGCGACGACACCGATCAGCCTGATCGGGGAATAGCCGAGCTGCGCATAGGCCGAGCGCGAGACCATCGCGCCGATGTCGCGAAAGCGCGGATAGGCGCGCAGGCTGACGACGCGGCGCGTCAACGCCAGCGCCAGCGGTCCCTGCGGCTTCATCAGCGCCGCGAGCGCGCAATCGTCGATCAGCGCATCGCTCATCGCCCCGAACGCGCCGGCGCGCAGAAGCGCCTGACGATCGGCCAGCATGCAGCCGCCCGCCGCCGCCGCGACAGGCCTCAGCGGATCGTCGACCCAGGCGAAGGGATAAAGCATCTGGAAGAAGAAGACGAAGGCGGGAATCAGCGCGCGTTCGGCGAAGCTCTCGCAACGCAGTCGCGCCATCAGTGAGACGAGCGCGCAATCATTCGCCGCCGCGCGGCGCGCGAGCGCGCTCAGGGCCTCCGGCGCAAAGGCGATGTCGGCGTCGCAGAACAGCAGGCGCTCCGGCGCCGGAACGCGCCTGCTCGCTTGCTCGAGCCCCTGATTCATCGCCCAGACCTTGCCGGTCCATCCCGGCGGGCGCGGCGCGCCGGCCACGACCGTCAGGCGCTCTTTGCCGCCGCAAGCGGCCGCCGCAGCCTCGGCGACGGCGCCGGTGCCGTCACTGCTTTCGTCGTCGACGAGCACGATGGAGAAGCGGCCGGGATAGTCCTGGCGCAGCAGCGACGCCACGCATTCGCCGATGCACTGCGCCTCGTCCCGCGCGGGCACGATCGCGACGACGTCGGGCCAGCGCGGCGGGTCGGCGCCCTGGGGCCAGCTTTCGTCGCGTTCGCGCGCGCGCCAGAACCCGCCGCGACCGCCGAGCAGGTAGAGCCAGATGGCGAGGGAGACTACGGCGAGGACAAGGCTCATGGCGGCGGGCCGCGCTCCGCTCCGACCGAAGAATGGACCAAATGCCGCTTCGTCATCCGCGGGTCGTCGGCCGTCGGCGACCCTACAGAGCCCGATGCGGCTGTTCCCAAGGCGCGGCGCCTTGCGCCGATTTCGACGATCATGTGTTTGTCAGGCCGCGCGACATAGAACATCAGCGAATCAAAAATCGACCCAGTTACAGCAACCGGCCGAGGATCGGAGCGAGGCCCCGCGAGACGCGACCCATTGTCGCGGCGGGGCCCGGGTCTCCGCAAGCGGCGTTTGGATTGCCATGATACCGTGACTATGTGACCGGGATTGATAAACCAACGGGAGCGCGTTGTCCGCCATATGTTCCGGCGGCGCCGGGTATTCCAACGCCTCCGATCATCAAGCGGGGACGCTGCTTATGACCGATCGTCAGACCGGCAATGCGATCAACGAAGCCCGCCCCGGAGAGGGCGCGTCGGCGCGTCGGTTGGAAAAATCCAAAGACGATCGGGACCTCGAGCCAAAGCCTGAGGACGGGAACCGCGCAGAAAACGACGCATCGCCGGCGAAGCCCCGAGATTCCAAGGACGAAGCGGGGGGCAGGCAAGCGACCGATCGACAGCGCGACGACGAGGCCAAAAGACGCGGGCGCCGCCCGTTGGTATGGCTGATCGGAATTGTCATCATCGGTCTCCTGGTCGCGGGCGGCGTGTATTACTGGATTTCCACACGCGGCCTCGAAAGCACGGACGACGCGTACACAGACGGTCGGGCGGTCGACATCGCGCCGCAAGTCGCCGGCGTCGTGACTTCTCTTGACGTGACCGACAACCAATTCGTTCACAAGGGCCAGCCGCTCATCCATATCGACCCCCGACAATATCAGATCAGCCGGGATCAGGCCGCGGGCGCCTTGGAGGCCGCCAAGCGCCAGTATCAGGGCCAGATGCTCGGGGCGGAGATCGCCCGCAAGAATTTCCCGGCGCTGCTGCAACAGGCCCAGGCTCAACTGGCGGCGGCCAAGGCCGCCCAACTCAGGGCGCAGGCCGATTACAACAGGCAGAAAAGCCTGCCCAAGGCCGCCACGACGCAGCAGGAGGTCGACGCGGCCACCGCCGCGCTCGCCCAGGCCGACGCGCAAGTCATGCTGGCGGAGGCGCAAGTCGAGGAAAACGCCCCGGTCCCCCAGCGAATCGGCGAGGCCGACCAGCAAGTCGGACAGTTGAGCGGGCAAGTCGAGCAGGCGCAGGCGAGGCTCGACCAGGCCGACCTCGATCTGTCATGGACCGTCGTCACGGCCCCGCAGGACGGCTGGATCACCAAGCGCAATGTCGAAGTCGGCAATTATGTAACGACGGCGCAACAAATATTCTCGATTGTCTCGCCCGATATTTGGATCACCGCCAATTTCAAGGAGAACCAGCTCGACCAGATGCGGCCGGGACAAAAGGTCAAGATCAGCGTCGACGCGTACCCGCAGCTTCATCTGACCGGCCATGTCGACAGCATTCAGATGGGGTCGGGCTCCAAGTTCACCGCCTTCCCCGCCGAAAACGCGACGGGGAATTTCGTGAAGATCGTTCAGCGCGTTCCGGTCAAGATCGTTGTCGACAGCGGCCTTGATCCAAACCTTCCGCTGCCGCTGGGCATTTCGGTCACGCCGACGGTCGCCGTGCAATGAGCGACGCGCACGCCGCGGGCGCAGGCTGGAAACCGCGTTTCAATCCCTGGCTCATCGCCCTGTCCGTGACGCTCGCCGCGTTCATGGAGATTCTGGATACGACCATCGTCAACGTCGCGCTGCCCCATATCGCGGGGACCATGTCGGCGAGCAACGATGAGGCGACCTGGACGCTGACCTCCTATCTCGTCGCCAACGGCATCGTTTTGACCATTTCCGGCTGGCTCAGCGACCTGCTCGGACGCAAGCGCTATTTCCTGATCTGTCTCGCCATGTTCACGGTATGCTCGTTTCTGTGCGGCATCGCGGACAGCCTTGGCGAGCTGATCGTGTTTCGGCTGTTACAAGGCTTCTTTGGCGGGGGATTGCAGCCCAACCAGCAATCGATCATTCTCAATTCGTTCCCGCCGGAAAAGCGCGGCGCCGCGTTCGGCATCGTCGCGATCGCCACCGTCGTCGCGCCGATCCTCGGCCCGACGCTTGGCGGCATCATCACTGACAATGCGACATGGCGCTGGGTGTTTTTCATCAACGTGCCGGTCGGGATCGTGGCGGTCTTTCTCAATTCGATTCTGGTCGAAGATCCGCCTTGGGAAAAGAACAAGAGAAGCCGGGGCGTCGATTTCATCGGCCTCTCGCTCATCACCCTTGGGCTCGGTTGCCTGCAGGTGGTGATGGACCGCGGCGAGGACGAAGACTGGTTCGGCTCGCCTTTCATTGTCACGATGGCCTTGCTGGCCTTTCTCGGCATCGGCGCGGCGATTCTGTGGCTGCTCGTCGCCAAGGACCCGATCGTCAACCTCGACGTCTTCAAGGACAAGAACTTTACTGGCGGTTGCCTGATGATCGGCGCCATGGCCGCGATCCTCTACGCCAGCGCGGTGATCATTCCCGTCTTCGCGCAACAGGTTCTGGGCTATACCGCGACCTGGTCCGGCCTCATCCTGTCGCCCGGCGGCGTCATCGTCATCCTGCTCATTCCGCTCGTCGGGCAACTGATGAGATTTGCTCAGACGCGGGTGGTGATCGCGACCGGCTTCTTCATCATGGGATGCGCCCTGGTCTATTCGAGCGGACTCGTGGCAAATATCGACTTCGGGACCTTGGTTGTGATGCGAATGGCGCAGACCGCCGCGCTCGCCTTTCTGTTCGTGCCGATCAGCACCATTACTTACCTCACGTTGTCGCGCGAGCTGCGCGGCGATGGCGCGGCGCTCTTTTCGATGTTTCGCAATGTGTTCGGATCGATCGGCATTTCGGCCTCGACCGCGCTCGTCGAACAAAGAAGCCAGATCCGGCAATCCTATCTGTCACAATGGCTTTCGCCGCTTCATCAGCCTTATGACACCCTCGTTGCGCGGTATCAGCGGACGTTGGAGGCGATGGGCCACGACCCAGGGGCGGCCCATGGGATCGCGGTCGGCAGGGTCTATCACGAGTTCACGACGCAGGTCGCCGTGCTGGCCTATTCCGACGTTTTCCGGCTGTTCGGCGTTGTCGCATTCATCGCCGTGCCGCTCTGTTTTCTGTTATCCGGGAAGACGTCGAGCGGCAACGTGAGCGCCGCGCATTAGGGTCGGGCTCCATGTTCAGGATGCGCATCGTCGCGGTGACCCTCGGCGCCCTTCCGCTGGCCGCGTGCAACGTCGGGCCCGATTTCCAGCCGCCCGCTTCGGGCCTTCCGTCGATTCCCTTCGCGAATCCGGCATCGGCGACTTCGTCGAAGGAGGCGACGGCGAGCGCCGAGTCGTCGAGACCGCCCGATCCGACGTGGTGGAAGGCTTTTCGCGACCCGACGCTGACGAGCCTCGAGCAGCGAGTCGCCACCGCCAATCTCGACGTCCGGACCGCGACGCTGCGCATCGCCGAAAGCCGCTTTCAGCGCGGCGTGGTGGCGGCGGCGGAACTGCCGTCGATCAACGGCAGCGGCAAATATCAGCGCGAACTTTACAGCCAGAATGGGATCGCGAGCCTGCTCGGCCAGTTGATCCCCGGCGGCTCCGGGGCGGCGCCGGCGATTGCGCCGATCAACGAATATACGACCGGGTTCGACGCCTCATGGGAGCTCGATCTCTGGGGCCGCGTCCGTCGTCAGATCGAGGCGGCCGACGCGCAGACCGAGGAGACCGAGGAGCAAAGGCGCGACACGCTGGTTTCCGTCCTCGCGGAGGTTGCGCGAGACTATATCCAATTGCGCGGCGCGCAGGCCTTGCTGAACAACGCCAACGAAAACCTCAAGGTCGAACAAAGTCTTCTGGACCTGACGCAGACGCGGCAGGAAAAAGGCCTGACGACCGGTCTCGACGTCGAAAACGCGGCGGCGCAGGTCGAGGGCGTGCGCGCCCAAATCCCCGCATTCGAGCAGCAGGAGGCGCAAGAGATCAACGCGCTCAGCCTGCTTCTCGACTTGCCGCCAAATGCGCTGCGCGGCGAACTCGTCCGCGCCAGGGCGGTGCCGCCGACGCCGGCGCGCGTGCCGATCGGCGTGCCGTCCGAGCTCGCACGTCGGCGCCCTGACATCAGGCTGGCGGAGGAGAAACTCCACGAACAGACCGCCGACATCGGCGTCGCGGTCGCGTCGTTTTACCCCTCGTTGCAATTGAACGGCACGCTCGTGCTCGACGCGCTCGACTTCAACAACCTGTTCAAGGCGAGCTCGCTCCAATATGCGGCTGGCCCGTCCCTGACGGTCCCGCTCTTCGAGGGCGGCAGGCTCACCTCGCAACTGGAGCTGAGAAAGGCGCAACAGCAGGAAGCGGCGATCGCCTATCACAAGACCGTCCTGCAGGCCTGGCACGACGTGGTCAATGCGCTGGTCGCCTATCGCACCGAACAGGAAAGGCGGAGCCGTCTGGCGAGCCAGATCGAGCATTCGAAGGAGGCGTTGACCCTCGCGCGTGCGCGCTACAACGACGGCGTCGCCGATTTCACCACGGTGCTCGACACCGCGCGCACCGTTCTTCAGGCGCAGGAGCAATACGTGCAGAGCACGGTCAACGTGTCGACCGACCTCGTCCAGCTCTACAAGGCGCTCGGCGGCGGCTGGGAGCCGGTCTTTTCGGGCAAGGCCGACGACGCGGCGACCGCCGAAGCGCTCATCTCGCGCTGAGCCGCTCGCCGGATATCCTGCCGCCAGACAAAGCTCTCGCGAGCGTCTTCCGAGACCGCGATCGTCCCGGTCGTGGTTCTCACCGGCAGGCGCCGCGCCCGCGGTCTTCGACCCGCGCTGCGACGATCCGGCGAAGCTTGACAAGACGTTGAGGGCAAGCAAGTCTTGACCAAGTGGTCAAGATTGTGGGGCGTTTGCCGACCGGGGGCTCGAATGTCGACGATCGATCAACAAACTGCGCTGTCGGGCGTCACTGTCGGCATCCTTGACTCGCAGACCCTGGCGGCCAATTTCAGCGATCTTCATCCGCTGCTTTCGCGTCACGAGGCGCTGGTCGAGGCGGAGCGGTGCTATTTCTGCTACGACGCGCCGTGCCAGCAGGCCTGCCCGACCTCGATCGACATTCCTTTGTTCATCCGGGAGATCGCCGCCGAGAACCCGCTCGGCGCCGCGCGCACCATCTTCGATCAGAACATCATGGGCGGCATGTGCGCGCGCGTCTGCCCGACCGAGACTTTGTGCCAGGAGGCCTGCGTGCGCGAGGCCGCCGAAGGCAAGCCGGTGCGCATCGGGCTGTTGCAGCGCTATGCGACCGACGCGATGATGGAGACGGGCAAGAATCCGTACGCCCGCGCGGCGCCGACGGGCAGAAGGGTGGCGATCGTCGGCGCCGGGCCGGCGGGCCTGTCCTGCGCCCACGCGCTGGCGGTCGCCGGCCATCAGGTCGTCATTTTCGAACAGCGCGAGAAGCCGGCCGGCCTCAACGAATATGGCATCGCCGCCTACAAGACCCCGGACGGCTTTGCGCAAAGGGAAGCCGATTTCATCCTGTCGATCGGCGGCATCGAGGTGAAGCACGGCGTCGCGCTCGGCCGCGACGTCGATCTGGCGTCGTTGCGGCGCGACTATGACGCCGTCTTTCTCTCGCTCGGTCTCGCCGGCGTCAACAAGCTCGGCCTGACCGGCGAAGCGGCGCTCGCCCATGTGCTGGACGCCGTCGACTACATCGCCGACCTTCGCCAAGCGGAGGACCTCGCCGTTCTGCCGGTTGGCAAGCGCGTCGTCGTGATCGGCGGCGGCATGACGGCGGTGGACGCCGCGGTTCAGGCCAAGCTGTTGGGCGCCGAACTCGTCACCATCGTCTATCGGCGCGGCAAGGAGCACCTGAAGGCGAGCGGCTACGAGCAGGAGCTGGCGCAGACGCACGGCGTGCTGATCCGCACCTGGGCGCGCCCGGTCGCGCTCGAAGGCGCCGGCGACGCGGTCAGCGCGGTGGTGTTCGAGCGCACCCGCGAGGAGGACGGCGAGCTGGTCGGGGCGGGCGAGGCGTTCCGCATCGAGGCGGATATGGTTTTCAGCGCGATCGGCCAGTTGCTCACCCCTTCCGCGTTCGGCGGCGAGCGCGCGCTATCCGGCAAGGGCGGACGCATCCTCGTCGACGAGGAGCGCCGCACCAGCGAGCCCGGCGTCTGGGCGGGCGGCGACTGCGTCTATGGCGGCCAGGATCTGACCGTCGCCGCGGTGGAGGACGGCAAGCGGGCGGCGCGCTCGATCGACGCGGCGCTGCGGTCTGCCGCGAGCTGAAGGAGAACGCCATGGTCGACCTGCGCGCAACTTTCCTCGGCGTCAAATCCCCCAATCCGTTCTGGCTCGCTTCGGCGCCGCCGACCGACCGCAAGACCAACGTCGAGCGCGCGTTTCGCGCCGGCTGGGGCGGCGTGGTGTGGAAGACCCTGGGCGAGGCGGGCCCGCCGGTCGTCAACGTCTCGGGCGCGCGCTATGGGGCGATCTACGGGCCGGACCGGCGCCTCATCGCGTTCAACAATATCGAACTGATCACCGACCGCGACCTCGAGATCAATCTGCGCGAAATCAAGGAGGTCAAACGCGCCTGGCCCGACCGCGCCCTGATCACTTCGCTGATGGTGCCGTGCGACGAGGAATCCTGGAAGAAGATTCTGGCGCGCGTCGAGGAGACCGAATGCGACGGCGTCGAGCTCAACTTCGGCTGTCCGCACGGCATGTCCGAGCGCGGCATGGGCTCGGCGGTCGGCCAGGTGCCCGAGTATATCGAGATGGTCGCGCGCTGGTGCAAGGCGCATACGCGCATGCCGGTCATCGTCAAGCTGACCCCCAACATCACCGACATCCGCAAGCCCGCGCGGGCCGCCAGGGAAGGCGGCGCCGACGCGGTCTCGCTGATCAACACGATCAATTCGATCATGGGCGTCGACCTCGACGCCTTCGCGCCGATGCATCCCGTCGACGGCAAGGGCACCCACGGAGGCATGTGCGGGCCGGCGGTCAAGCCGATCGCCCTATCGATGGTGTCGGAAATCGCCCGCGACCCGGAGACACGCGGCCTGCCGATATCGGCGATCGGGGGAATCACCACTTGGCGGGACGCGGCCGAATTCATCGCGCTCGGCGCGGGCAACGTGCAGGTCTGCACGGCGGCGATGACTTACGGCTTCAAGATCGTCCAGGAGATGATTTCCGGTCTGGAGAACTACATGACGCTGAAGGGCTCCCGAACGATCGAGGATTTTCGCGGCCGCGCCACGCCCAACGTCATCGACTGGCAATATCTCAACCTCAATTACGTCGCCAAGGCGGAGATCGACCAGAATCTGTGCATGAAGTGCGGGCGCTGCCACATCGTCTGCGAGGACACCTCGCATCAGGCGATTTTTCCGATGGTCGACGGGGCGCGCAAATTCGTCGTCAACGACGACGAATGCGTCGGCTGCAATCTGTGCGTTCTCGTCTGCCCGGTCGAGAATTGCATCACGCTCGTCCATCGCACGGAGGGCGTCGATCCACGCACCGGCCTCGACTACGCCCGCGCGCCGGCGAACTGGACGACGCATCCCAACAACCCCAACGCGGTGGCGGCGGAATAGGGCGCCGCGCGGTTGCGGCCGGCTGGAGAATCTTTAGGCGGCTCCACCAGCAGCGATGGCGGCGCACGTCCGCTCCGTTACCAAGGTCTACCGAAATGGTCGACATCCGCGCAAAACTGAAAGTCCGCCTGTTGGCGGCGCCGCTGTTGGCGTCCTTGCTTTCAGGGGTCGCCATCGCCGGCGATCCCAATCCGGTTCCAATGGTCCCGAAGGGCGACCCCGCGATGAGCGCGGCGTTCGCCCGGGCGGCGGCCGGGCTCGACGGATTTCTCGCAAAATGGCGCGATCCGCCGCCGGGCTCGGAACGATTCGCGGTCAAGATCGGCTTGACCGACGCCCCCGGCGCGCCAGGCTATGTCATCGTTCGGCCGGACGGGCCCGCGACCGGTCAGGTCGAATGGTTCTGGGCGAGCGACCTGCGCGCGGAAGGCGCGGGCTTTTCGGCGCAGCTCAGCAATGACGCCGAGAATTTGCGCAACGTGTCGTTTGGACAAACCATCCATTTCATGCGAGAGGACATCGGCGACTGGATGTATTTCCAGAACGGCAGAATTGTCGGCAACGCGACGGCTTGCCCGGCTTTGGCGCACGCCTCGGCCGAAGAACGGCGCGAGATGAGAGAGCAATACGGGCTGGCCTGCGACTAACCATCCATCCCCGGGTCAAGATCCGGCGCCGATCCCTCCCCCCTCGCCGGATCGCTTCTTGGCCCATGCGAAGGCGCCCCCGGGCGAAGTCGGCCTCGGATGATCGAACCGCGCGGGGCGCGGCGAAAGGGTGAACGGCGCCAGCTCACTGCCGATGCTGGCGAGGCCCACGTCCCTCCCGGTCGACCAGGACGGGCGCCATCACGACCGCCCAAGCCAGTTCGCATCGGTATGGGCGAAATGACAGGCGACATTATCGCTGAGGGCCGGCGTCTCGATCTTGCAACGGTCATCCGCTTTGGGACATCGCGGGTGGAAGGGGCAGCCCGGCGGCGGATCGATCGGGTTCGGCGCCTCGCCGCCGACGGGCGTGCGCGCGCGGCCGCTCATCGTGAGGTCGGGCACGGCGTCGAGCAGCATGCGCGTATAGGGATGGCGCGGTCGGGCGAACAGCTCGTCAGTCGTTGCGATCTCTACGAGTTGGCCGAGATACATGACGCCAACCCGCGTCGCCATATTGCGGACGACGGCGACGTTATGGGTAATGATGAGATAGGTGAGGCCGAACTTCCCCTGCAAGTCGCGCATCAGGTTGAGGATTTGCGCCTGGATCGAAACATCCAGGGCCGAGGTGGGCTCGTCGCAGACAATGAAGTCGGGGTTCGAGGCGAGCGCGCGAGCGATGGCGACGCGCTGACGCTGGCCGCCTGAGAACTCGTGCGGATATTTGCGCCCGTCGGCGGGATCGAGACCAACCAGACGCAGCAGCTCGCCGACGCGGGCCGTGACCTCAGCCTTGGTCGGAGCCTTCGCAGGGCCGGGTGTTTCGCCGCCGCCGAGGCCGAACATGAAAACCGGCTCGCCCACGATGTCGCCGACGCGCCAGCGGGGGTTCAGCGAGCCGTACGGATCCTGGAAGATCATTTGCATCCGCCGCCGAATATCGCGTCGCGCAAGCGAATTGCCGCTCGCAGTCATGTCGACGCCCTCGATAAGCACTTCACCGGCGCTGGGGCGCAGCAACCCCACCACCATGCGCGCGAGCGTCGACTTGCCGGAACCGGATTCGCCGACGATGCCGAAAGTTTCGCCGCGATTGATTGTGAAATCGACGCCGTCGACCGCTCTGAGCCGGCGGCGCGGCTCGCCATCGATCAGACGCGAGATCCACGGTTTCGAAACATCGAAGGCGCGCTTGAGGCCGCGGACCACGACGAGTTGCGGAGCCGGGCTCATCCGGGCGCTTCGGCAGGAGCCTTACCCCTGCCATGCCCGCCAAGTCGGAAGAGCGCGAGCGCCGATGCGTCCGGCCAGCGCGTCGACCGCGTCACGATCGAATCCCTGTCGCCCGGACCGGCGCCTCGCCGCTGTCGTAGAGCCAGCATGCCGCGGCTCTGTCGCTAAGCTCCAACAGCGGCGGGCGCTCGATCCGACAGCGGTCGAAAGCCGCCGGGCAACGCGGGTTGAAGGCGCAGCCGCGGGGAATCGCCGACAGGCGCGGCATCGAGCCTGGTATCTGCGCGAGGCGCTCGACGCGGCTTTCGAGCGTCGGGATCGCGGCCATCAGCCCCCTGGCGTAGGGGTGGAGCGGTTCGCGCACGACCTCGCCGACCTTGCCGATTTCACAAATGCGGCCGGCATACATGACGGCCACGCGGTCAGCCGTCTCGGCGATCACCCCCATATCGTGGGTGATGAGCATCACCGCGGCGCGGTGAACGCGCGCCATCTTCTTCAGAACCGCGATGATCTGCGCCTGCACGGAAACGTCGAGAGCGGTCGTCGGTTCGTCGGCGATGACCAGAGAGGGCTCCGCGCACAAGGCCAACGCGATGACGACGCGTTGCCTCATGCCCCCGGAGAATTCGTGCGGATAGCCGTGGATGCGCTCCCCGGCGGCGGGAACGCCAACCTCGGCGAGCAAGGCGATCGCTCGTTCTCGAGCCTGCTTCGGCGTCAGCGATGTATGCGTCAGGATCGTCTCGACGAGGTGATCGCCGACACGCAGCAGCGGATTGAGGCTGGTGAGCGGATCCTGGAAGACCATGCCGATGCGACGACCGCGGATTTTGCGCATTTCCGTCAGCGGCAGATTGTCGATGCGCTGACCGTTGAGCCTGATTTCTCCGCCGGCGACATGGCCGGGCGGATCGAGCAGACCGACAATGGCGAGTCCGGTCAGCGATTTGCCCGCGCCTGATTCTCCGACGACGCCAAGAATTTCTCCGGGCGCGAGGTCGAATGACACCCCGTCGAGCGCGACCAGCGGGCCCCTCCGCGTGGCGAATTCGACGCGCAAGTCCCGGACCGAGAGAAGCGGGGCCGTCATTTCAGCCTTGGATTGAGCGCGTCACGCAACCAGTCGCCCAGGAGATTCACCGCGAGAACGAGGATCGCAAGCATCAGGCTCGGAAACGTGACAATCCACCATTCGCCGGAAAACAGGAAGTTCTGGCCGATTCGAATCAAGGTTCCGAGCGAAGGCTGGGTCGGCGGCAGGCCAACGCCAAGGAAAGACAGGGTAGCCTCGGTGATGATGGCGAGAGCGAGATTGATCGTCGCGATCACCAGCACCGGCCCCATCACGTTCGGCAGGATGTGACGAACGAGGATCGCCGCCGGCGACAAACCGATGAGTCGCGCCGCCTGGACGTAGTCGCGATTCTTTTCCACCATGGTGGAGCCGCGGACGGTGCGCGCGTATTGCACCCAGAAGGAAAGCCCTATGGAGACGACGAGAACGCCAAACGCGGTTTCCTCGCGATTCACGTTCTTCAGCATGGCATGGGCGACGCCGTCCAGGAGCAGGGCGATTAATATTGCAGGAAAGGTGAGCTGCACGTCTGCGAAGCGCATGATGACGGCGTCGATCCAACCGCCGGCATAGCCGGCGATCAGACCGAGCGTGACGCCGATCGCTCCTGCGAGAGTCACGCTGAGGACGCCGATCAGGAGCGAGACCCGAAGCCCGTAGAGGATGGCCGACCACATGTCCCGGCCCTGATCGTCGGTCCCGAACAGAAAGCGCGGATCGCCGCCGGCGAAGAAGCGCGGAGGCGTGAGCGAATCAGTGAGGAAATTCGCCGCGGGATTGAACGGATCGGTCGGAGCGATCCATGGCGCGAACACCGCCGCAAGCAACAGGGCTGAAGTGAGGACGCCCGCCGCGACCGTCGTCTTCGAGGAGAAGAAACTCGCCGTGAGGTCGCTTTCTCTGAAGCGCTCGACGATTGACGGCGGCGGGCCGGTCTCGCTGCTGCCCGGTTTGACGGCGGCCTCGGCCATGTCAACCCGCCGCCCCGTGGACGGTGGCGCGAAGGCGCGGATCGACCGCAACATACAGGATATCGACAACCAGATTGATGACGACGAACAGGAAGGCGATGAACAAGAGATAGGCCGCCATGATTGGAATATCGACATTCTGGATCGATTGCAGGAAAAGCTGGCCCATCCCGGGCCAGGAGAACACGGTCTCGGTGATGATCGAGAACGCTATGATCGAGCCGAGTTGCAACCCGACGACAGTGATCACCGGAACGAGCGTGTTCTTCAGAGCGTGGTGAAAATGAACGGCGCGCTCGGAGAGACCGCGCGCGCGCGCGAACCGGATATAGTCGGCGCGCAGCACTTCCAGCATTTCAGCGCGCACCAACCGCATGATCAGCGTCATTTGGAACAGAGCCAGCGTCGTCGCCGGCATGATCAGGGACTTCAGGCCGGAGACGGTGAGAAGTCCAGTCGTCCACCAGGACCCGATTCGCACGACATCGCCGCGTCCGAACGACGGCAGCCAGTGCAAGACGACCGCGAAGAGGTAGATGAGCAGGATGCCGGTCAGGAACGTTGGCAGGGAGATTCCGACGAGGGACAGCGCCTGAAACAGTTTGGCGAGCGCGCTGTCGCGCCGCAGGGCCGCGTGGACGCCCAGCGGCACGCCGGCGACCAAGGACAGGATCGACGCCACGAGCGCCAGCTCGAGCGTCGCCGGCAGGCGCGCGGCGATCATGCCGGAGACCGGCTGTTTGAATTGGTACGATGTGCCGAAATCGAAATGCGCGGCGTTGGCCAGAAAGCGCAGCGCCTGGAGGATGACCGGTTCATTGAGGCCAAGCTGTTGACGCAGTTGCTCGCGCTCGGCCGCCGACGTTTCGATCCCGACCATCTGATTGACCGGATCGCCGACATAACGAAACATCACGAAGGCGATCAGCCCGACCGCAATGAGCACGCCGATGGACGCGAGCAGGCGGCGAACAATGAAGGCGATCATGGCCAACGCCTACCCAAATGGACAGCCCTCACGCGGTTTCACCTGCGCCAAATCCTGATTTCCGCCCGCCCGATGGGGCGCTGCTACGCGGTCGGGGCGGTCGGCGCCGCCGGCCGCATCAATCCATCGTCACCCACGCGAAGACGTAGTAATTGTCGGGCCGCTGGATCACATGGGTCTTCCTTGACACCCCCCAAGCCAGGGGTTGCTGGTGCAGCGGGATGTAGGCGACGTCGTCGAACAGCGAGACCTCCCAGGCCTGCTTGAAAAGGTCGTCGCGCTGCTTGTCATCCGCCTGTTGCAAAGCCTGTCTCGCGAGCGCGTCGACCCTGGGATTGCAGTAGTCGCCGACATTGTTGCCCCCCCAATTGGTTTTGGGATCGCGGCAACCCATGATGTATTGGAAGACGTTGAAGCTCTCGAGCGTTGTTGGCGTCCAGCCCAGCAAATAGAACGAGGAATCGAAGCCGCCCGCGGCCGAGATTGAAGCAAAGAACTTCGATTTTGGCTCGGCGTTCAGGTCGATCTTGACGCCGACCCTCGCAAGCATGCCGACGACCGCCTGGCAGATCTGCTCGTCGTTGACATACCGGTCGTTCGGGCAGTCCATCTGCACCTCGAAGCCGTCGGGATAGCCAGCGTCGGCGAGTAGTTTCCTCGAGGCGTCCGGATCGAAGGGAATTCGCCTGAAGTCCTTGGATTCGGAATAGATCGAGGGCGCGATCATCAGCGCCGACGGGGTCGCCTGTCCGCGCATGACTTTCCGGTTGATCGCGTCCTCGTCGATCGCCTGGTAGAAGGCTTTGCGGACGCGCACGTCCTTGAAAGGATTCTTTCCCTTCACGCTCGAATGTCCAAGCTCGTCACGGGACTGATCCATGCCGAGGAAAATGGTGCGGATCTCGGGACCTGAAAGGACCTGGGTGTCCGGGTTGGCGTTGACGCGCGCCTGATCGTTGAGCGGCACCGGGTCCATCCAGTCGATCTCGCCGGAAAGGAGCGCCGCAACGCGCGTCGCGCTGTTGGCGATGGGCGTGAAAATCACCTCGTCGAGATTGTGCCTGGGCTTGTCCCACCAGTCCGGGTTCCGCCTCCAAACCGTTTTGACGCCAGGCTCATGGCTGACCAGGATGAACGGCCCGGTGCCGTCGGCGTGCAACGCCGCATAAGGCGGCGTCGTGGCGTTCATCGCCGTCGCTTCCGTCGCGCCGTGCTCCTCCGCCCATTTCCTGGACAATATGCCCCAGCTTTCCCACTCGTTGATCAGCAGGGGATTAGGGGTTTTCAGGATGAAATCGACGGTATAGTCGTCGACCTTCACGACTTGCGCGTCGGCGGGAATGCGGCCTTTCAGGTCGGAGCCCGGGCCGCGCACGCGCTGAGCGGAGAAAACGACATCGTCGGCCGTGAAATCCTGGCCTTCGTCAAATTTCACGCCCTTGCGCAAGTGGAAGCGCCAATGCAGCGGATCGAGCTGCTCCCAACTCGTGGCGAGGCAGGGTTCGATCTTCATATCCGGCCCGCGCCGGATCAGCCCTTCATAAACGGCCGCGTTGACGCTCAGGCTGAAGCTCTCATTGATCTGATAGGGGTCGACGGACTTCAATTCGCCCTGGAAGGCGAAGCGCAAGGTCCTAGCCTCGACGCCCGGCGCAAATGTCAGCGATGCGATTGCCGCGGCCGCGCAAACGGCTGCGAGGGCGAGCCGCCTCACTTTCGACGACAATGACATCCTTCCTCTCCCTTCTTGTCGGCATTGCCGCAGGCGGCGCGCACGAACGGGGGGCAGGGGAGCGCGCCAGCGCGGGGCGGATTCCATCTAAGCGCGCGCGCCGCGATTGGTCCAGCGCCTTGCCGCTCGGGGGATGACGCAAACAGCGGATATCAGTGACGCCGCGGATGAACGACGCTCCACAATGACGATTTGAAGGAAACGGCTGGAAACCCGCCACGTGGGCCGGCGAGCGAAGTCGGCGTGAAAGCGCCATCCTTCCCGGGCCGAACGCGCGTTGTGGCCGCACGCCGATCGACCGGGCGCTGAAACCCTGGAGAGAGCGCCGGTGACTGACGCGGCCGCGCCGAAACGAGGTCCGCGCCGGACGCCGGCGGCCTTTCCCGGCGCCGGCCGGAATCCTCAGATGAACGGGCGCCCGCGCTTCAAAGCCCCAAGAGCCCGTCCGAAATCATATCGAGTCAAGGGAATCATTTGTGATTCAAGGGAGGCGGCCTGATTCTTGGGAGGCCGCCGGTGTGGACGAACGAAAATCGCGGTCGCTACGATCGCGGCCGACTGCGCTATCCGAGCGATTTGACCGACGAAGAATGGGCGCTTGTGGCGCCGTTGATTCCGCCGGCGAGGCGGGGCGGCAACATCGGCGCTGATCGCCGAAGGGATCAGGCGTTTCCCCGCCGAAGCCTGGCCGATGACCGAGGCGGCGAGGGCGGCCCGGGCGCGCGGCGATGACGACGAAGCGATCCGGCTGGCCGCCGAACTGCGCCGCCGCTTTCCCGACAATCTCGCCGGCTATCAGATCGGTTCGATAGCGGCGCGCCAGATGCGGCGCTACAACGAGGCCGCGGCGATCGTCGCGGACGGCGCGGCGCGCTTTCCCGCGCAAGCCTGGCTGGCCGCCGAGGCGGCGCGGATCGCCAAGGCGCGCGGCGACCTCCCCAAGGCGAACGGGCGGCCGATCGGACCGCGCGGCCTCTTTCCCGACGATCCCGCGGACTATTCGATCGCGTCGAGCGCCGCGCCGGAGGTCGGGCGGCCGGGCCCGCGCGAGCGGCCGCCGGCGATCGGTTCGGAATGACGCGGCGCGGAAGTCGTCCCGCCTGATTTTCATCGCCGGGAGGGACGACGTCGGCCGCCGCTACGGGATGGAGAACGGGCGGTCCATGCGCACGATCCGGCTGACGAACAGCCAGCCGTCCCCGCGCCTCGCCAGCTCGCAGTCGTATTCGCCGGGCGACAGCAGCTTCGATTCGCCGTCGATGGTCACGAAGTCGAGCAGATAGCATCGCGCCCTGGCGCGGTCGCCTTCGACCTCGACGCGCAGGTTGCTCACCACATGGCGAAACCGCGCGCCCCTCAGCCGGGTCGCCTCGGCGGTCTTCTCCGCGAAGCGGCGCAGCTCCGCCCGGCCCTGGTGGCGCCCGACGATCGGGCTGTCGAGCCAGCCGTCCTCGACGAAGCAGTCCGCCACGCTGTCGATGTCGCCGGCATCGAGCGCGGCCGCATAGCGGACGAACAGGTCTTCGATCGCCACGCGGTCCTCGATCGCCGCTCTCGCCATTTCGCTCTCCTCAGCGCAAAGCCCGCGGCGCGCGGTCAGGGCTCCTCGATGATCAACAGCCCGTCGACCGCGACCACCCGATCGCTCGCCCATTTGACCGGATTGATCTCGAGCACGAAGCGGCGCCACGGCGCGGCCGCCGCCGCCGCCGAGAAGCGCGCAACGAAGCGCGCCAGCGCGCTCGAGGCGCCGGGCAAGCCGCCGGCCCGGCGCACCACGCGCAGCCGGTTCAGGAGCTCGGCCGCCGCCTCTTCGTCGAGCGGCGCGGGCGCCAGAATCGCGTCGTCGATCAATTCGGTCAGTGCGCCGCCGGCCCCGACCGACAGCATCACGCCGAAATCGGGGTCGCGGAACGCCGACGCCAGCAGCTCGATCCCGCCGTCGACCATGTGCTGGACGTAGATTCCCTCGAGCGCGATTTTAAGCGCCGCGGCGCGGGCCTGCAGCGCGGCCCAGTTCGCCCGCACCTCTTCATCGCTGTTCAGCGACAACGCGAGCAGGCCGGCGGCGGCGCGATGGATCACCGCAGCGGAGATTCCCTTCATCGCCACGGGAAAGCCCACTTCATGGGCCGCCAGCACCGCGCCGTCCGCGGAGACCGCCAATCGTCCGGCGGCGACGCAAAGCCCGGCGCGCGCCAGGATCGCGTGGCATCGGGGCTCCGAAACGACGGCGCCGCGCTGCGGGGCCGGCAGCTCGGCGGCCCAGTCGAACGCCGCCGGGGCCGCCGCGCTGCGCCGCGCCCGCAGCGCCTCGGCATAGCCGGCGAGCCGCCCGATCGCCCGCACCGCGCGCGAATATTCGGGAAAGACGTGCATCGATTGCGATCGCAGATAGTCGCCCGCCGCTTCGACCATCAGCGGCCAGGCCGCCACCACCGGCTTGGGACAGCGCGCCCGGAAGGCGGCGACCATCTGCGCCATCTGAAGATCGCCGCTCGCCATCGGCCCGAGCTGCAACAACAGCGTCCCGACCGCCGGATCGGCGGCGATGGCGTCGAGCGCGCGCGGGAAATGGGCGAGCCATTGGCGATCGAGATAGGTCTGCGGCGTGAGGTCGACCGGGTTGCGCAGCGAGGCCAGCGGCGGCGCCGCGCCGGCCAGCGCCGCCAGCGTTTCCCGCGACAGCGCCGGCACGGCGAGGCCGGCGCGGTCGCATTGGTCGGCCGACAGCACCCCGCTGCCGCCGCCGAAGGTGATGGCGGCGACGCCCCGCCCGGCCGGCAGCCTCGACAGGTCGGCGCTGCTGAGCTGCATCGCCACGTCCAGCAGCTCCTCCAGCGAATCGACCGGGATCGCCGCGCCATCGCGCAACACCGCGCTCCACACCCGCCCTTCGCCGGCCAGCGCGCCGGTGTGAGCCGCCGCGGCGATCGCGCTGGCGGCGGTGGCGCCGGCCTTCAGCACGATCACCGGCTTGCCCGCCGCGCGCGCCGCCAGCAGCGCGCGGCGAAACTTCGCCCCGTCGCGCACGCCTTCGAGATAGGCGGCGATCACCTTGGTGCGGGGGTCGTCGACGAACGCCCTGATGAAGTCCGCCGCGCCGAGAACCGCCTCGTTGCCGGTGCTGACCATGTAGCGAAAGCCGCAGCCCTGTCGCTGCGCGAGCGCCAGGCCGATGGTCGCCAGGCCGCCGCTCTGGCTGACCATCGAGATATTGCCGGGCAGCAGCCGGTCGAACCCCAGCAGCATCGAGGCGAAGCTGGCGGTGACCGGCCGGTGCGCGTCGATGACGCCGATGCAGTTCGGCCCGAGCATCGCGAAGCCGGTTTGCCGGCAGATCGCCGCCAGTTCTTCCTGTCGCGCCACGCCGGCGGCGCCGCCCTCGACGAACCCGCCGGCCCATACGACGCCCGCCGGTATGCCGGCGGCGGCGCATTCGCGGATCACGCCAGCCACCGCCGCGGCGGGCACCGCGAGGATGGCGAGGTCGGTCGGCGTCGGCAGCTCGGCGACGCTCGCATAGCTCGGCCGGCCGTCGACGCTTCGCCGGGCGCGATTGACCGGATAGACGGCGCAGGGCGAGCCGAACTTGCGGAAAAAGCGCACCGCCGCGCCCCCGATATTGCCGGGCTGGTCGGAAGCGCCGATCACCGCGACCGAGCGCGGCGCCAACAGGCGGGAGACGTCCGCAAAGCCCTCCTCCGACCCCCGCGCCAAATGGCCCGCCTCCATGTCTCCGCCCCTTGTTTTCGCGACCGGCGGCCGCGCCCGCCCCTGGCGAGGGAATTATGTTGCGACTTTTGAAATGTTTCAATACGCCTATCGCCGGCCTCGGCGCAACGCCCGTTTTGCCCGGACAAGTGCAGGTTGTATGACAGCGGCGACCATGCGAATCGCCAAGAAGCCCACCATCACCGATGTCGCCAGGGAGGCCGGCGTCTCCATCGGCACCGTTTCGCATGTGCTGAACGGCACGACCAACGTCAGCGCAATTCTTCGTGAGCGGGTGGAGCGCGCGATGCGCGCGCTGGACTACGAGCAGAACATGCTGGCCCACGCGCAGCGCCGCCAGCGCACGCCGGTGGTCGGCCTGTCGGTGCCGCACGTCGCCAGCGCCTACCTCGCCGCGCTGATCGACAGTTTCGAGGACATCGCCGCGGGCCGAGGCTATCAGGTGATGCAGGTTTTGACCCGCCGCGATCCGCAGATCGAGCTGCGGCGGGTGCGCGAGCTGCTGCGCCACCGGGTGGCCGGACTGTTGCTGGTGCCGACGCTCGACCCGCGCGAAACGCTGGAGCTGATCCACGCCTCCGGCACCCCGGCGGTGCTGGTGGATCGGCCGAGCGGCGACGACCGGTTCGACGAGGTGACCTTCGACAATCGCGCCGTGATGGGCGAGGCGGTGGGCCGGCTGATCCGGTTGGGGCATCGCCGCATCCTGTTCGTGGTCGAATCGCAACGCCTCAGCGTTTCGCGCCTGCGCATCGAGGCGTTGAACGAGTGCGCGGCGGCGCAGCCGGATGTCGCGGCCGAGGTCATGGAAATGGGCGACGATCCGGCGGGATATGCGCGGCGGCTGACGCTCGCGCTCGACGAAGCGCGCCAGCCGGTCGCGGTGATCGTCAGCAACAGCCTCGTGGCGGCCCGCACCCTGCGCGTGCTGCAAACCCTGGGAGACGCCTATCCCTCCCGCATCTCCCTGCTGGTGTTCGAGGAGCCGGACTGGGCCGAACTGACCTGCCCGCGTCTGTCGGTGATCCGGCAGCCGGTGCGCGCCATCGCCCGGGAGGCGTGGGCGCTGCTGCTGCGGCGCATGAGCAACGAGGCCTTCCCGATCCAGCGCCTGGAGTTGCACGCGGAGGTCGAGCTGCGCGAATCCGTACAGCCCGTCTCGCGCGGGCGCGCGCCGAGCTGAGGCCGGCGCGGCACCCCAGGCAAACGTGTTTGCGAATGTGTCTTGAAATGTTTCAAAAGGCGGGCCATAGTTTGCCGGCAGCGCCCGCGCCGAACGACGGACTCGCAACGAACCCCCGGAGGAATTCGCCATGACGTTGGTCTCCGCGCGGCGCCGCCTCGCCATCTGCCTTGGCGTCGGAACGCTGCCGTTGCTCGTCGCTCGCCGCGCCGCGGCGCAACAGTTCGAATTCCGCCTCGGCCATCCGCTGACCGCGGCGGACGCCGTGCAGACCGCCATGCTGTCGCTGGCCGACAATCTCAAGAAGCATTCGGACGGCCGCATCGACGTCACCGTCTTTCCGGCCGACCAACTCGGCGCGCAGGCCGACGTCGGCGAGATGGTGCGCCAGGGCGCTTCGGTCATTCAGCTCACCGACGCGTTGTTTCTCGGCAAATATGTCGCCGACGCCTCGGTCCTCCAGGCCCCCTACCTGATGGACAGACCGGAGGACTTCCCGAAGCTGCTCGGCACGCCATGGCTGAAGAACCTCGATGACCGGCTGGCGGCCAAGGGCATCCGGGTGCTCTCCTGGGACAATTACTTCGGCACCCGCCAGATCCTGTCCAAGAGGCCGATCCACAAGCCGGCAGATCTGGCGGGCCTGAACTTCCGTTGCGCCGCTGCGCCGATGTACGTCGAAATGGTCAAGGCGATGGGCGCCCGGCCGGTCACCACCGGCTTCGCCGAGGTCTATACCGGCCTTGCGCAGGGATCGATCGACCTCCTGGAGGCGCCGCTGCCGACCATGTGGGCGTCGAAGTTCTACGAGCAGGCAAAGTTCGTCGCGCTGACCTCGCACATGATCGGCTGGGATCCGGTGGTGATGAGCGAGACGGTGTATCGCTCCATGCCGGAAGACCTCCGGAAGATCATCATCGCGGAGGCCGAAGCCGCCGCCGCGCTGATGACCAAACTCAAGCGGCAGCAGGAAGTCGACATCATCCCGCAATATCGCGCGGCCGGAGTCACCGTGATCGAGGACGTCGACCGCGCCGCCTTCCGCCGCGCCACTGAGCCGATCTATGACCATTATCCCGGCTTCACGCCGGGAATCAAGGAGACGGTCCGGGCCTTGCTCGCCAAATGACCGTTCCCGAGGACGCTTCCAGGGACCGAGCCGCGGGCCTGTCGTTCGAGCTTGTCGCGATGAACATCGGGTTCGCGGTGCTGGTGTGCTCCATCGTGTGGGGCGTCCTGTCGCGCTATGTGACCGAGTCGCCGGCCACCTGGGTGGAGGAGGTATCCAGCATCGCCTTCACCTGGGTGGTGTTCGTCGGCGCGGGGGAGGTCCATCGCCGCGGGCGGCATGTGCGCGTCGACTTGCTCATCTCGCTGCTGCCCGCCAGGATTCGGCCCGCCGAGGATGTGGTGGTCGAGGTCTTCGTCGTCCTCTATTGCCTCTATGTCGCCTGGCTCGGCCTGCAGCAGACGATCGCCAGCAATGCGGCGACGACCAGCATGCTCAACATCCCGCTTAGCGTCCCCTATGCCGGGCTGACTCTCGGGTTCTTGCTGATGGGCCTGCGCAGCGTGCAACGGCTTATCCGCCGGCGGCGCGGCTGACGATCATGGACGCCTGGCCGCTCGTCCTGTTTGTCGTCCTGCTGTTCCTCAACGTTCCCGTGACGGTGGCGATCGGTTCGGGGGCCCTGCTGTTCTTCCTGCATCAGCGGGGTCTGCCGCTGACCTTCTTCCCGCAGCGCCTGTCCGCGTTCTCGCAATCGTTCCCGCTGGTCGCCATTCCGATGTTCACCTTCGCCGGCGTGATCATGAACCACGCCGGCATCACCACGCGCCTGCTGAACCTGGCGGAGACGCTGGTCGGCCATATGTCTGGCGCGCTGGCGCAGACCAACGTGCTGCTGGCGACCTTGATGGGCTTCGAGTCCGGGTCGGGCAACGCCGACGCGGCGATGCAATCGAAGATGCTCGGAGCGGAGATGGTGCGGCGCGGCTATCCCCGACCGTTCGCCGCGGCGATCGTCGCGGCCTCCGCCGTCATCACGCCGATGATGCCGCCCGGGCTCGGCTTCGTGCTCTACGGCTATCTCGCCAATGTCTCCGTCGGCCGGCTGTTCATGGCGGGCATTCTGCCCGGCTTCACCATGATGACGGCGCTGATGATCACGACGCACTTTCTGTCGAAGAAATACGGCTTCACGCCGGTGCGCGCCCGCATCGCCTCGCCGATCGAAATTCTCGCCGCGATCCGGCAGGCGAGCTGGGCGCTCACCGTGCCGTTCGTGGTGATCTTCGGTCTTCGCTATGGAATCTTCACGCCCACCGAGGCGGGCGCGGTCATCGCCACCTATTCGCTGCTGGTCGGGCTGTTCGTCTACCGCGAGCTGAAGGTCTCCCAATTGTGGGCAATCGTCACCGAAGCGGCGCTCGCCACCGCCATGGTCATGATGATCATCAGCGCCGCCAATGCGCTGGGCTATTACATGACGCTCGAACAGATCGCCTCGCACGTGGCGACGACGCTTTCGTCGATCACCACGAACCCATTGTGGATGCTGGTGGTCATCAACCTGTTTCTGCTCGCCGTCGGCATGGTGCTGGAAAGCGTCGCCGCGCTCATTCTGCTGACCCCCATTCTGGCGCCGATCGCCAGGCAGGTCGGCATCGATCCCGTGCATCTCGGGGTGCTGATCTCCTTGAACGTGACCCTCGGCGCCGTGCATCCGCCGGTCGGAACGCTGATGTTCATCACCTGCGGCGTGCTCGACGTGAAGATCACCGACTATACGCGCGCGATTTTGCCGCTGCTGGCGGTGGAGCTCACCGTGCTGGCGCTGCTGATCCTGTTCCCGCCTCTCGTCCTGACGCTGCCCAACTGGGCGTTCGGGCCGGGGCAGTAATCGGAGACGTTGTCATGGAGGAGAAGAACATCGAAGTGCGGATCGCCGCGCCCCACGTCGCCGTGGTGACGCTCGACCGGCCGCCGGTGAATGCGCTGGGGCGCGAAATTCGCGAAGCCATGCTGCGCGTGTTCGACCGGCTGGAGGCCAGCGCCGAGGTCAACGCCATCGTGCTCACCGCCAAAGGCCGGGTGTTCTGCGCGGGCGCCGACATCAAGGAAAAGGCGGCGCTTGGCGGCGACGCGGCGGACTATGGGCGCGCCAACCGGCTGACCCGCGACGCGTTCTTTTGCATTCTCGACGGCAGCAAGCCGGTGATCGCCGCCGTGCAGGGCGCGGCGCTCGGCGCGGGCTGCGTGCTCGCCGCCTGCTGCGACATGATCTTCGCCGCCGATTCGGCCGAATTCGCTCTGCCGGAGATCGACGTCGGCCAGGGCGGCGGGGCGAGCTTCATGCAGCGCATTCTGCCGCCATCGAAGGTCCGGCGCATGATGCTGACCGGCGAACGCGTGCCGGCGGCGGAATTCTATCGGCTGGGCGCCGTCGAGGCCTGCCTTCCGCAAGCCGAGCTGCTGCCCGCGGCGCTGGCCATGGCCGGCGCCGTCGCCGCCAAAAGCGCCGCCGCGGCGAGGCGCATCAAAAGCTCCTTCCTGACCGTCGAGGCGCTCGACCTGCGCGAGGGCTTTCGCATCGAACAGATCTACACGACGGAGCTCAGCCGATCGCCGGAGGCGGCCGAGGCGCGGCGCGCCTTTTTCGAGGCGCGCAAACCCAAAGGGGGCGAGTCATGACGCCGCGATGGAGCCGCCGACCGGAGGGATCGACGTGGGGCGATTTTGGCCCCGACGACCAGCTCGGCCGGCTGAACCTGATCACGCCGGAGCGGGTCCGCGCCGCGGCTCGCGAGGTCCAGGAGGGGATCACGTTCTGCCTCAGCCTGCCGCTGGACCGGCCGGGCGGCAACGCGCTCAGCCCGAGCCGCTTTCCGCCGGTGCTGCGCCCGACCTTGCGTAACGGCCGCGTGCGGATGAACTACCGCGTCTCGCAGGACAACCCGGACGCCACCGACCTGATCTGCGACGACGCGGCCGTGCTGCATACGCAATATTCCACGCATTGGGACGCCTTCTCTCACGTCGGCTTCATGTTCGACGCCGACGGCGACGGCGTCGCGGAGCCGCGCTACTACAACGGCTTTCGCGCCGGCGAGGATATTGTCGGGCCGACCGACCCGGCCGACGCCGGAGCGACCGGCGTGTTTGAAGCCAAGTCGACCTCCTGCGCGAAATCCCTGGGCATCGAGGGCATGGCGGCCAAGGGCGCGCAGGGCCGCGGCGTGATGATCGACCTGCACGGCGACGCCGGCGAGCGGCGCACGGTGATCGGCTACGACGGCCTGATGCGCGCGATCGACGACCAGCGCGTCGAGGTCGAGACCGGCGACATGGTCTGTCTGCACACCGGCTACGCCGACCTGCTGCTGCGCAACTACGGCAAAGTCGACGCCGAGCTCGCGTACAATCGCTGCGCAGTGTTGAACGGACGCGACCAGCGGCTGCTGCGCTGGGTCACCGACAGCGGCCTGTCGGTGCTGATCGCCGACAATTTCGCAGTGGAGAGCTTCCCGGCGATCGAACATCTCGGCTGCTGCGCGGCGGCGCCGCTGCACGAGCACTGCCTGTTCAAGCTCGGCGTGCATCTCGGCGAGCTCTGGCACCTGACGCCGCTCGCCCAATGGCTGCGTCAGGCGGGCCGCACCCGATTCCTGCTGACCGCGCCGCCGCTGCGCCTGCCGGGCGCGACGGGCTCGCCGGCCACCCCGATCGCCACCGTGTGACCGCGCGGGGCCGAACGCCAACTTTTTTACGGAGCGAGGACATGACCAGGCTGCAATCCCCCTACGACCCGGCGAGCGCGCCGAAGGACCTGAAGTTCATCAAATACGAGAAGAACGGCCATGTCGCGACCGTGACGATCAATCGTCCGGAAGTGCGCAACGCGCTGCATTCCTACGCCTATATCGAGCTTCGCGCGTGCTGGCGCGACATCGGCCTCGATCCCGACATCTATGTCGGCATTCTCACTGGCGCCGGACAGGCGTTCTGCGCCGGCCGCGACGTGAAGTTCCTCGCCGAGCACCGGGCGGCGGGCAAGCGCACCCCGCACGAGGACCCGAACAGCCCGCACTATCATTGGGGCGGCGGCGGCCAGCCGCAGGACGTGAGCCTGGAGAAGCCGCTGATCGCGGCGCTGAACGGTTTTGCCGTCGGCGTCGGGCTGAACATGGCGCTGCAATGCCAGTTGCGGGTGATGGCCGACGACGCCTGGATCGGCGACCAGCACACCAATGTCGGCCGGCTCGGCGCGCCGCATGAGATGTACAACGCGTTGCCGCGCACCGCCGCGGCCTACCTCTCGCTGTGCAACGGACGGCTGACCGCCCAGGAGTGCCTGCAGATGGCGATCGTCAATCGCGTGGTCCCGCGCGACAGGGTGATGGAGACCGCCGGGCAGCTCGCTGAAATGGTTTGCGCCGGCTCGCCGCTCGCCACGCAAGGGGTGGTGCGGATGTATCGCATGACCGCGGCCTTTCCACCCTCATTGGTCGCCTATGCGCGCCATCTCGATCAGGAGATCGCCGAAACCGAGGACGGCGAGGAGGGCGCGCAGGCGTTCAAGGAGAAGCGCAAGCCGGTCTGGAAGCTGCGCTGACAGGCGCGCCGCCAGCCGGTTCGCGGCTTGACAAGGGTGTTGAACCGTTTCAAAATTGAATCGTTTCAATTTCCGACGGCGAAGAGCGCCGCCGTCGCATCGGCCGAACACGCGAACAGGCAATCGCCGACGATCGATCGGGGCGCGGGATTGTCCGTTCAGTCGTCGTCCGCCGATGGATCCAAGCGCCCGGCAAAGGGAGGAACGACGTGATGGTGGCGATCACCACGGGAACGCGCGCCGCGGCTTTGGCGATGGCGTTGGGCTTGGGACTGCTGGGCGGCGCGGCGCGCGCGCAGCAACTCAAGGACGTGCAGATGCCGAAGGAGCCGCTGGTGCTCGCGCAGCAGGGAAGCTTCTTCGTCGGCGGCCATCCGACGCATATCGCGCTGACCGAGTGGGAGGAGCTCGGCCCCGATTTCGCCAAGGCTTTCGGCGAGCCGGGCGAGGCGACGGTCGACCAGATGTATGTGCAGTTCCAGAAGCCGCCGGGCTCGGAAGCGCATGTTCCGATCGTTTTCCTGCACGGCTGCTGCCTCACCTCCAAGACCTGGGAGACGACGCCCGACGGGCGCATGGGCTGGTATGAGTATTTCACCCGCAAGGGCTTTGCGACCTATCTTGCCGAGCAGGCGGGGCGTGGCCGGTCCGGTTTCAACCCGGCGGGATTCAATGAAGTGCGCGAGGGACAGAAGCCGCCGGGCGAACAGCGCCGGATGCTGCTCGCCACCTATCAGTTCGCCTGGGGAATCTTCCGGTTCGGCCCGAAATACGGCGTCGCCTGGCCCGACGGGCAATTCCCGATCGACAAGGTCGACGAACTCTACAAGCAGGTCATCCCCGACCTCATCCTCACCGAAGTCGCCAGCCTGGGCGCGCAGTTCGGGTCGCCGACCACCGACAATCCGACCGTCGCCGACATGGCGACGCTCGCCCGGGACCTCGGCGGCGCCATCCTGGTCGGCCATTCCCAGACGAGCCCCGTGCCGACGCAGGCCGTGCTGAAGGGCATGCCGGGCATCAAGGGCGTCATCCAGCTCGAGACCGGCTGCTTTGGCAATCTCACGCCGCCGCAGGTCGCCATGCTGGCCAAAGTGCCGATGCTGGTGGTGGTCGGCGATCACTGGGACAGCCCGCAGCCGCCGCCGGACTGCAAGAGCGAAATGCAGCAGATCAACGCGGCGGGCGGCGACATGACGTTCATCTCCCTGCCCGACGTCGGCCTGCACGGCAACAGCCACATGTTCATGCAGGACAAGAACAACCTGCAGGTGGCGGACGTGCTGCTCGACTGGATCGACCGCCACGTCGAACACCGCAAGCCGTAAGGCGCGCCCGGCGGACCGGCGGCGGGGCCCTGTCCGGCCCCGCTGCGCATGCGGCCCGGAACGCGCCGGCGCCCTAGGCGTCCTCGATGATCGCCACCGCCCTCGTCCAGCCCGCCGACGCGCGTTCGATCTTGACCGGAAAGCACGACACCACGAAGCCGGTCGAAGGCAGCCGCTCGAGATTGTGCAGCTTCTCGATATGGCAATAGCCGATATGCCGCCCCGCCTTGTGACCCTCCCAGATCAGCGAGGCGTCGTGCGTGCGCGCGTATTGCTGCGCGGTGTGGACGAAGGGCGCGTCCCAGCTCCAGCCGTCGGTGCCGGTCAGCCGCACGCCGCGCTCCAGCAGATACATGGTCGCCTCGTAGCCCATGCCGCAGCCGGAGGCGACATAGTCGGGCTTGCCGTATCGGGCGCCGGCGGCGGTGTTGACGACGACGATCTCGAGCGGGCGCAGCGCGTGGCCGATCCGCGCCAGCTCGGCCTCGACGTCGGCGGCGGTGGCGACATAGCCGTCGGGAAAATGGCGGAAGTCGAGCTTGACGGCGGGCTGCAGGCACCATTCGAGCGGCACCTCGTCGATCGTGGCGGCGGGCTCGCCGCCATTCATCGTCGGATGGAAATGCCAGGGCGCATCGAGATGCGTGCCGTTGTGCGTCGACAGCCGCACCCGCTCGATCGCCCAGCCCTGCCCGTCGGGTAGATCCTCCGCCTTCAGGCCGGGAAAGAACGGTAGCAGCTGCGGCAGGCTTTGCTTATGGTCGATATATTCGATCGCCACGGCGAGGCCGGGCGGATCGGCCGGCACGTCGTTCGCCAGCGGCACGGAAATATCGATCAACCGACGCGCCATCCGTTCCTCCCGTCATTGCCACGGCGATCAATCGCCGCCGCTCGCCCCGCCGCCGAATTGTCGGAAGCTGCGGTTCGGCGACATCGCCGAGCCTGGCCAAGCCGTCAACCCCGGACCGCGGCGAGCGCCGCTCGGCCGCGCCCGACCGGCGGCCGCAACGGACCATGAGTTAATTTTGGCCCAATGTGGCCAAAAAGTGACACGGCGGCGTCAGATTCGCGCGACGGCCCGGAAATCCCGCGAGTTGCGCCGCTTCACCGATCGTCGCGGCCCGGTCGGCAGAATTCCGGCAAAGGCCAGGAGCGCAAAGCGCGGGGACCCGGAAATCGGGCGTTGCAAATCTGTCATCTGCCCTCGTTACACAAGCTGATCTCAACACCGTCGGCGAGGGGAATGAGCGATGTATGCGAGCTTCCGAACGAAATTGCTTGGCACGATGGCGGTCGGCGCCGTCATGGCGCTCGGCTCGATTCCCGCCAAAGCCGATGACACCTCGGCGGAAATCGCTGTTTTGAAGGCGGAATTGCGGCGGCTCGAGGCGAAAGTCGACGCCCAGGCGAAGACCACCGCCCAAACCAAGGCGCAACTGGCGGCGCTTCCGGTCCCGACCAGGAAGGGCGCGCCAGCCGAGCTCACGGCATGCCCGCCCGGGGTATTTTGCTACAAAGGTCTGACGATTACGCCCGGCGGCTTCTTCGCACTCGAAGGTCTTTACCGAAACCACAACATGGAATCGGATATCGACACGCCCTTCAACTCCATCCCGTTCGCCAACAACAAGGTCGGCCACACCGACGAGACGCGCCTTTCCGAGCGCCAAAGCCGGTTGTCGCTGCTGGTCCAGGGCAACGTCGATCCGGTCACCTCGCTCTCGGGCTATGCCGAGTTCGACTTCCTCGGCGCCGGGCAAACCGCCAACTCGAACGAGTCCAATTCGTTCCAGCCGCGCGTCCGCCATCTCTATGCGACGATCGATCGCTCGGACCTGGGACTGCACCTGCTGGCCGGTCAGACCTGGTCGCTGGCGACGTTGAGCAGTCAAGGCATGGTGCCGCGCAAGGAGCAAATTCCGCTGACGATCGACGCACAGTACGTCGTCGGTTTCACCTGGACCCGTCAGCCCCAACTGCGCATCGTCAAGGACTTCGGCCCGGCTTTCTCGGTCGGCGTGTCGGCGGAAAATTCCGCGACCACGTTCTCCGGCTCGGCGCCGGGCGCGGCGTCCGTCGTCGCGACGTCGCTCAACGGCTGCGGCGGCAGTCCCTCCGCCAATCCGTCGGGCGACAGCCTGCTCAACGCTTGCAACACCTATTCCACGAACCAGGTCCCGGATTTCCTCGGCAAGGCCACATTCGACCCGACGTTCGGCGACCGCAGGCTGCATTTGGAAGGCTATGGCCTGTTGCGCGACTTCTACGACCGCACCGACCCGGTCGTTCCCACCGCGGTCACTCCGATCGGGAATCACGACACGTTTGGCGGCGGCTTCGGCGGCGGCGTCGTCGCCGAGCTGATGCCCAAGCTGCTCGACGTGCAATTCTCCGGCCTGACCGGCGACGGCATCGGCCGCTACGGCACGGGCGGGTTGCCTGACGCGACCTATAACGCGGTCAATGGCGACATCCAGCCGATCCCCGAAACGGAATTGCTGGCGGGCATTATCGTGCATCCCCTGCCGGGTCTGGACGTTTACGGCTATGCGGGTGAGGAGTTCGAGTCGGCCAAATACGTTCCCGGCTCAGGCACGGGCTTCGGATACGGGAACCCCGCCTCGATCAACGCCGGTTGCATAAGCGAGTTTTCGAGCGCCGCCTGCGTCGGCCAGACCAAGTCGCTGGGCGAGCTTACGGCCGGCTTCTGGCAGACCATCTATAAGGGCGACTTCGGCATGTTCCGAGCGGGCCTGCAATATGAGGACATCGAGCGCACCGGTTTCGCCGGCGCCAATGCGACCGCCGCCGGCGCCAGCACCGCACCCGGCTCGATCACCCCGAAGGCCAACGAGCAAGTCTTCATGGCGAGCCTTCGCTACTATCCGTTCTGAGCGCCAGACGCCCGTTGCGGGGCGGCGACACGGCTTGCCGCCCCGCAACGAAAGCCCAAAAACGGAACCCCGGGCCCTCTGGTCGAATTGGCGGCGAACGCGACGCGGCTCACTGACGCCTTCGCAACAAGAGCGCCGGGATCGGCGCTGAAGACGCCATGATCGCGGGTCGTGCGGCTTTGTCGCAGCGAGCCAAGACCATTCCGCGAGCCGGCCGTCTAACGCTGGGCTCTCCCCGCCGCCGCGCGGGCGCTCATCTCGAACAGCGCGCCGGGTTTGTTGTCCTTGACCTTCAAGTCGAACTTGTGAAGGCCGGCGATCGCCGCGGCGATGCTGAGGCCGAGGCCGCTGCCGGCGGCGTGACTGTGATGCGCGGTGCGGTGGAATCGCTCGAAGATCTTTTCGCGCTCGCCCGGCTCCACGCCAGAACCGCTGTCGCGCACCCTGACGGTCGGGCGACCGGCCTCCAGCGTCGCGGATATCGCCACCTTGCCGCCGGCGGGCGTGAACTTCACGGCGTTGTCGACCAGGTTCAACAGAGCCTCGCGCATCAAATCGGCGTCGCCGACGATCGGGACGGGCGCCTCGGCGTCCAGCGTCATCAAAATGGATTTGGCTCTCGCGAGCGGCTCGAAGAACTCGAACGCGTCGCCGCAGATCGCGGCAAGATCCATCGGTTTGAATTCGCTCGATCGCGGCCCATTCTCGATTTCGGCGATGCGCAACAGAGCGGTGATCGTCACCATCGCTTTGTCGAGCTCGACGAGCGCCTGATTGGCCACCAGGCGCAATTCCCGGTCGTCCTGACCGGCGACGCCGCGCTCGAGCTTTGCGCGCATGACCGAGAGCGGCGCGCGCAGGTCGTGGGCGATGTCGTCGCCGACGCCCTTGATCTGGATCAGCAACCGCACGATCTCGTCGAGCATCCGATTGACCTCGCCGGAGACCCTGTCCATGTCATCGGGCCGCTTGCGCACCGGCAGACGCACGTGCAGATCGCCTTGCATGATCCGCGCGATCGTCTCGTGGATGCGGGCGAGGCGACGCGACGTGCGGCGCGCGAAGAAGGCGGCGATCGCCAGGGCCAGCAGCAGCATGGGAACGATGGCGGCCGCCAACGCGCCGAGCACGGTCGCGCGCAGCTCGTAGAACTCGAGCATGCTTCGTCCAAGCACCAGGGTGCTGCCGTCGGAGCGCAGGCGCGCCACAAATATCGCCGGCTCCGTTCGGTCTTGCGCCCCCAGGGCCTGCGCCGCCGACACGAAATGGGATTTGCCGTCGACGGGTATCGAGGGCATCTTGTCGATATTGCCGACCAGAAGCTTGCCGGCGGCGTCGAACAGCGCGACATAGTCCAGCCGGCGCAAATCGCGAGTCAGTCGCAGATCGAGCGCGGTCTTGAGTTCGGCGTCCGAGTCGTTCGCGCCCTTGGCGGCCTCGTCGACCAGGATCAGGCGAACGCGCGCTTCCTCCGAGGTCACGATTTGCAGATAGACGACGCCGAAGATCAGCGAAGTCGCCACGGTCATCGCGAGGGTGAAGGCGAGGGCGACCCGAAAGGCCGAGCTGCGAAGGACCTCAAGCGCCCGCATTGAACATGAACCCGGCGCCGCGGATGTTCCTGATCAGCGACGGCTGGCCGGCGATGTCGATCTTGCGCCTGAGATTGCCGATGTGCACGTCGACGACGTTGGTTTCCGGCGTGAAGCGATAGTTCCACACCCTCTCGAGCAGCATCGCGCGCGTCACGATCTGGCCGGGGCGCTGGATGAAATATTCGAGCAGCTTGAATTCGCGGGGCAGCAGATCGATCAGCGCCTCGCCGCGCTTGACCGTCTGTTCGATCAGATCCATTTCGAGGTCGCCGGCCCGCAGCTTGGTGGTGCGCACGTCCTCTAGGCGTCGCAACAGGGCGTCGACGCGCGCCGTCAGTTCGGCGATCGCGAACGGCTTGACCAGATAGTCGTCGCCGCCCGCTCTCAATCCATGAATGCGTTCGTCGACCGACGAGAGCGCGGAAACGACCAACACCGGCGTCTTGACGCCTTCTTCGCGCAGGGTCTCGACAATCGACAGCCCGTCGGCGCCATGCAGCATGCGATCGACGATCAGGATCGCCGCGCCGCCAGCGCGCGCCTCCTGCAGGCCGGCGTCGACGGTATCCGCGTGACGCACGGGATGGCCGAGGCGGCGAAGCTCGGCGATGACTTCCTCGGCCAGCCCCAACTCGTCTTCGATGAGCAGCACCGGCGGGCGCTTGCTGGCGGCGTCATGCGTTGGCATCGCCCCGCTCCGCTTTGTTCAATGGCCCTGGGCGGGCGCCATCAGATATCTGGCGGCGGCGACCGCGGCGGGTTGCGGGACGCGCAGCGGGGGAATCGCCTCATTGACCGGCCACCCGCCGCCCACCGCCTTATAGAGCGCGACGAGATCGTCGGCCGCCGTCTGGAGCGCCCCAACCTGACGCTGCTCGAGGTCGAATTGCTGGCGCTCGGCGTCGAGCACGTTGAGAAAATCAGTCAGGCCGCGATCGTATCGTTCGGTGGCGAGCTGGGTGGCTTGACGCGCGGCGTCCAGCGCGCGATCGAGGCTGCGCAGGCTTTGCTGTTGCGCGCGATAGGAGGCGTCGGCGTCGTCGACCTGCCGCACCGCCGTCAATATCGTCTGCTTGTAGCCCTCCAGAAGTTCATGCGTTTGCAGGTCGGCGATCTCGATTTTGGCGTCGAGCGCGCCAAAATCGAGCAATGGCCAGTAGACCGCCGGGCCGATCGATCCGATCAAGGTGACGGGAACGCCCGATGACGAACGGACGCCGCCCTGCGCGCCGGCCGCTCCGGTCACCGCCACGGTCGGAAAGAGATCGGCGGTGGCCACCCCGATGCGCGCGGTCGCCGCCGCGAGGCGGCGCTCCGCCTCCTGGATATCGGGGCGCCGCCGCAACAGACCGGCCGGCGAGCCCGCCGGAATTTGCGTCGGCAGCGCAGGGATCTGACCGGGCCTGGCCAGTTCGCCGGCGATCTCCTCGGGAAATTGCCCGAGCAGCACCGCGATCGCGTGGCGATTCGCATCGATTTGCGCGCCGAGCGGCGCGATGTCGGCCTGCAGGGCCGCCAGTTCCCGCTTCGCCAGCGTCACGTCCATTTCATTGGTGAGCCCGCGATCGAAGCGCGTTTGCGCGAGATCCAGGCTGCCCTGCGCGGCGGCGATCGCCTGACCGAGCACGACGAGCTGCCTCTGCTGGGTCCTCATATCGATATAGGCGCGCGCCACATCGGCGGCGACCGTCGCGAACACCCAATCGCGGGCGTCCGCAAGCGCCTCGGCGTCGTAGGTCTGGGCTTCGTACTCGCGCCGGATGCGGCCGAAGATGTCGAGCTCCCACCCGGCGTCGAAGCCGCCCGCCTCGTTGATCGATTTGAGGCCCGTCGCGGTCTCCGCCGACCGCAGCGCCTGCGACGCCCGGCCCTTGGTCTCGTCCGATCCGGTCCCCACCCCGGCGCCGCCGGTCGCGCCGCCCATCGGAAGCGCCTGGTCGGCCACCACGGTCAATTCCGCCCGCGCCTCCTGAAGACGGTCCAGCGTGATCGCAAGATCGAGATTGGATTGGACGGCGCGCGCCACCAGCGAATCGAGCTCCTTGTCGTGCAGCGAGCGCCACCATTGCGTCAGGTCGACGCCCGCGCGCTCGGCCGATTGCGGCGTTTTTTGACCCGCCTGCGCGAGAAATCCGCCCGGCACAGGCAGGAACGGCATGTGATAGTCGGGCCCGACGGCGCAGCCCGCCAGGGCGCCGGCGATCGCGAGCGCGCTCAAGAGAATCCGTCCCTTCACCCTACCAGTCCCAGCCCAAAGCACGCGACGCGGAATAGGAATTCGCCGGATGACGCAATGGCGTAGCTCCGTCACTGCGCCGACGAGGCGCTTTTGGTGTCTCCGCTGTCGACGAGATTCAATTTGACGATTTCGCCAGCCGCGATCTGGCTGCTGAGATTGAGGATGACCTTGTCGCCGGCGGCCAGCCCCGATCCGATCGACACCACGACGCCGTCATCGCGGGCGATCGTGACGGGCTTGAAGACCACCGCGCCTTTCTCGTCGACAACCGCGACCTGCGGTCCGCCGGAACGAAACAACAGAGCGGCGGCCGGAACCTGGATCCGGGCGCCCCCGGTAAGCTTGAAATTCACCTGGACATACATGCCGGGGACCAGCCCGTGATCGGCGTTCGGGACGTCGATCTCGACGCGCAGCGTGCGCGACCGCGGATCGATCGCCTTGGCGGTTCGGGTGACCTTGCCTTCGAAGCGCTTGTCGCCCTGACCGCCGAACGAGATCGCCGCCATTGCGCCGGGCTCCATCAATTGGTCGGCCGCGCTCTGCGGCGCGTGCACGAAGACGCGCATCGGATCGTCCTGCACGAGCCGATAGAGCGGCGATGTATTGGCGGTGCTGCCCGCCGTCACCAGATTGCCGGTGTCGATCTGACGTTGCACGATGGTGCCGTCGAACGGCGCCTGGACCGTTTTGAACTGCGTCAGCGCGGTCAGGCGGTCGACATTGGCCTGATCGAGCGCGACTTGCGCGCGCGCGGCGGCGAGTTCGGCGATCGCTTCGGCGCTGCCCGCCTTCTTGTCCTCTCGCTCCTGGTCCGACACCGCGCCCTTCGGCGATTCCAGCCAGCGCTCCGCGGTGCTCTTGGCGAAATCGGCCCGGGCCTGCTTGACGGCGACCTCAGCGACGCTGGCGTTGAGCTTGGCCTTCGCAGCGAGCAGTTCGGCGTCGAGCTCCGGCGTGTCGATGGTCGCCAGCGTCTGCCCCGCCTTCACCAGATCGCCGATGTCGACGTTCCACTTGGCGACATAGCCGTTCACCCGCGCATAGATCGTGGTCTCGTCCCACGCCGCGGTCTCCCCGGGAAGGATGAGCGACTGGGTCGCCGGCGAGAGGCCGACGGTGACCGCGTCGACGGTGGGCGGCTCCGCCGCGTTCTGGCGCGTCGCGTCGGCCAACTGCGCTTCGGCGGTCGTTTTTTCGTGATTGACGAACAGATAGCCCAGGCCCAGCGCGAGCACGATGATGACGAAGACGCTCAGGATGCGCCGTCCCGTTCCTCGCGAAAAACGAGTTGGCTTGACCGCTTCCTCGGCCGCCGGGTCGGGGGGGGCGGCGTATGGGTCGATGAGTTCCGTCGGGTGCTTCATCGCGATCCAAGCTTGCAGAGGGGCTTCATCCTGGCGAACCGGCCGCCGCCGCGAGGCGGGAGAAGTCGGGCGCGGTTCGGGCGTCCCGGCGCAGCGTTCGGTAAACGACGGGAACGAACACCAGCGTCGCCGCTGTGGCGAACAGCAGCCCGCCGATCACCGCGCGCGCCAGAGGCGCGTTCTGCTCGCCTCCCTCGCCGATTCCCAAAGCCATTGGTATCATGCCCAGAATCATCGCGCCAGCGGTCATGAACACCGGCCGCAGGCGGGTGAAGCCCGCGATGATCGCGGCGGTCGCCTTGTCGTCGCCCTCCTCCATCCGCTGGTTGGCGAAAGTGACGACCAGAATGCTGTTGGCCGAGGTCAGGCCGATGCACATCAGGGAGCCCATCAGAGCGGGCACGCTGAGGTGCGTCCGCGTCAAGAATAGCATCCAGGTGACGCCGGCGGCGGTGAAGGGCACGGCGGACAGCACGATCAGCGGATCGACCCAGCTCTGGAAATTGATGACCAGAATGAGATACACGAGCACCACCGCCGCGCCCATGCCCAGAAACAAACCGTCAAAGCTTTCGCGCATGGTTTCGATCTGTCCGCTCAACGTGACCGTGACGGGAGAAGTGGCGGGCGGGCGATCCGCGGCAAGCACCTTGTCGATCGCGTCGGCGGCCGAAGCGAGGTCGCGGCCCTGAACGTCGGCGTTGACGTCGAAAACCGGCCGGATGTTGAGCTGCGAAACCACGAGGGGGACGTTCTTCCGCCCGAATTTGACGAAGTTCGTCAACAATTGGCTGGACTCGCCGCTGACTTCCGGCGTCACCGACATATTGCCCAAATCCTCGGTCTTGCTGACGCGATAGGTCGGCATTTGGACGACCAGCGGATAGCTGACGTTGTTTCTCGGATCGATCCAGAAATTGGGAACGGTTTGGGCGCTCGAATTGACGTCGACCAGCACGCTCTTGACGGCTTCGTCCTCGTTCAGGCCGAGCTGCTGCGCGAGCGTGCGGTCGACGTCGATGGTCAGCGCGGGCGCGTCCGGCACCTGGAACACATGCGAATCCACGATCCCGGGGACGGCGCCGAGGTCGCGCGAAATCTTCTGCGCAAGCGCATAGGTCTCGTCGCCGTTCGGTCCGGCAATTCTCACGTCGATGGGGGCGGGCTGTCCGAAGTTCAGGACCTGATTGACGATGTCGGCGGGCTGGAAGAAAAACGTCAAAGCGGGAAAACGCTTGGGCAGCTCACGGCGCAACGCGGCGATGTGGGCGGCCGTGGGGCTGTGCTTCCTCTTCAGGGAAATGAGAATTTCGCCGTCCATCGGACCGACGGTGGCCGAATCGCTCAAAGCGATATTGATGCCGCTGTAGGGCAGGCCGATATTGTCGAGGATGACGTCGATCTGGTCCTGACCGACGATCTGGCGGATCGCGCTTTCGACCTCGGCGAAATAGCGCTGGGTCTCCTCGATGCGGCTCGCCGGGGGGGCGCGAACGTGAAGCCGCATCTGGCCGGCGTCGACCTGCGGGAAAAAGTCTCTGCCGAGGTCCGGAAAAAGCAGCAGGGAAACGATCATCAGGAGAATGAACGACACGGCGGCGACGCCGGAACGCGCCACGCAAAAGGCGACGCTGTTGCGATAGGTCTCGCGAAATCGTTCGAAGCCGCCCTCGAATCCGCGGTGAATCGCGCGAAAGACATTGAATCGCGAGCGCTTGGCCGCGCGCTTAGGCGGACGCCCCCCGCCGGCCGCGACCGAAGAGCGCATCAGGAAGGCGAACAGCACCGGCACCAGAGTGAACGAGAGCGCGAGGCTGGCGATCAGCGACACGCAGACCGAAAGCGATAGCGGCGAGAACAGGTATTTGGCGGTGCCCTGCAGCAGGAACACCGGCACGAACACGATGCAGATGCATATCGTCGAAAGCACGGTCGGGACCGCGACTTCTCCAGCCCCGACGACAATGGCTCGGGTCAGCGGTTCGCCGTCATGGACATGACGCTCGATGTTTTCGATGACCACCGTGCCGTTGTCGACGAGGATGCCGACGGCGAGCGCGAAGCCGCCGAGCGTCATCGTGTTCAAGGTCTGGCCGCCGACGTACATGACGAGCACGGCGGTGATGATCGCCAGGGGAATGGTCGCCAGGATGATCAGCGTCAAGCGCCAGTTGCCGAGAAACAGCAGGATCATCATCGCGGTCAGCCCGGCCGCCATCAGCCCGCCCATCAGCACGCTGTCGAGTGAGGCCTTGACGAACACCGACTGATCGAAAACCGGCTTGATGTTGACGTCGGGCGGCAGAAGCTTCTTGATGTCCGGCAACGCCTCCTTGACGCCGTCGATCACCGCCAGGGTCGAGACGCCGCCGGTCTTGCGAATCATCATCAAGGCGCCGGGCTCACCATCGACCGTCACCGAATTGGTTTGAATCTGGTAACCGTCGTGGACATGCGCGACGTCGTGAACGAACACCGTCCGGCCCCCCACCTCCTTGACCGGGAATTGGTTGATGGCGGCGATGGCGTCCGGGCTGGCGTTCATCGCCAGCGTGTAATCCTTGGCCCCGATCTTCACGTCGCCGGAGGGCAGAATCACGTTCTGGCGCTGGATCGCCGCGGCGACGTCCGAGGGCGACAAGCCGCGCGCGTCGAGCGCCTGCTGGTCGAGATCGACCATGATGACGCGGGGCTTGCCGCCATAGGGATAGGGAACCTCCGCGCCGTGCACGACCGCCAGATCGGGGCGAATGACGTTTTGGCCCTTGTCGTTCAGCTCGGTGTCGGTCGCCCGGTTGCTGGAAAGGCTGAGCTGAATGATCGGGACGTCCGTCGCGCCGTAGCGCAGCACCAGCGGCGGCGTGATGTTGGGCGGCATGTATTTCAGCACGACGAGCGCGCTGCTCGCCAATTGCGAAATGGCGCGCGTCACGTCGGCGCCCTGGTGAAGATAGACCTTCTCGACGCCGACGCCGGCGTAGCTTGTCGCCTCGATCCGGCTGATATCGTCGACCAGGGAGGCGAGCTGCCGCTCGTGCAGCGTCAGAATGCGATCGCGGATATCCGGCGCGCTCATCCCGGCGTAGGTCCACACGACGCTGACGACGGGGATGTCGATTTCCGGAAAGATATCGATCGGCATGCGCAGCGCCGCCCCGACGCCCATGATGCAGATGAGAATGAGCGAGGCGACGATCGTGTAAGGTCGCTTCAGCGCAAACGCGGCCAATCCCATCCGAACACCTCAGGCTTCAAGGTTGCGGCGCCGGCCGCTCAGGGATCGGCCCGTCGGCGAGGCGCCCCGTGAAGCAGCCGTCGTCGACTGACCGGGACCCTGTGTTCCCTCTGGTTCGCGGTCCCGCTCGCAGCGCGACCCGGCGAGCCGTGCAGAGTCGCCGTCGGTCCGTCGGCCCGCCGCCGGCATGCAGGGATGATATCGGCGCGCGCCGGCGCGAGACAAGACCGCCCGGCCGCGCAAAGCCCTGTCGAAGCGCGCGCCAAAGAGGGCGGCGGGAAAAAGTCCGCTCCGCGCAGGGTCGGCCGGGGACGTTGCGCCGCATTCACCAAGGGTCAAAACCCAACCTTCTCATCAGCTCGCCATTGACCCGGGAGTCGGTGATGGCCTGGGCAACCGCTTTCTCCGACCGGCGCAGCGCCGGCGGTCCGCACAACCGCTCGGTGCGTCGCGCGCCGGCTGGGGCCGCCGCCCGCCGCCGACGTGGGGCATTCGCCGAAGCGACCACGCCACGGCGATCGCCTTCGCCGTCACGAGGACGGCGGCAGAGCAACGCTCGGCAAGGATGTCTTTCGCCGCCGCCAACGACAACTAATATAAATTTTAGACTGTCGCGCTCGCCCGTTCCTCGTTCTTTCGAGGCGGCTTCGCTCGGCCCGCGCCGCCGACGGCCGCGGGCGCCCCGGGGGCGCGCGCCGGGTGCATGCCTGGCTATCGGTCGACGCCCCCGATCTGGCGCTTCTTCGGCGGCGGGCCGCGGCGCTTTGGCGCGAACTCGAAGAGCTGGCGCGGCCGCCCGCGTAGCCGGCGCAACACGCCGGAGATGGGCGCCTCGCGCAAACTAACGATCCGCCCGTTCGATAAGGTACTGCACGACCGAATGAGCGGGATGTTCGGTGTTCTCCAATTTGTGGGTCAGCTTGAGGAGCGGCGCCGACGCATTGTCCACCAGAAGGCGATCGTCGGATGAAACCGGCGCCAGGAGCCTGGTCTCGTAGGGAAGATAATGGTGGGGGCCGTCTGCGGATATTGCGGGAACGGCGTCCCAAATGGCGCGAAACTGCGAGCCCTCGCCGTAGCCGGCGGCAAACAGGTGGTGGAACCAGAAATAGTCGTCGCGGACGCTGCGATGGTTCCAGTATTTCAATGCAAGCTCGCGCCATCTCTCGATGATGTGGTTATTCGCGGCGGCGGCGAGGAACCAGCTCGACAACAGGCGTTCGCCGCCCGGTCGGGCGAACGCGAAAAACCCATTCGGCAGCCTTTCGTAAAGCCATTCGTCGAGAGGCCTCAAACAATAGCAGGTGCTGTCGACCCAAACGCCGCCGTATCTGGCGAGCAAGGCGACACGCACGCAGTCGCTCAGGGCTTCCGGCGGCAGATCTTTATCCGCCACAAGCGACAACAGCCGATCGCCGTCGAGAACATGGAAAACTTCCTCGGAATTCAAGGCCCGAATTTCCCAACCGGGATTGTGCTTCCGCCATGTCTGCACGCAGGCTTTGACGATCGCCGGCGCCCGGCCCCAGCCTTGCAGCCAAAGGGTCCAGATGACCTTGGGGAGCGGCGGACGATCCGTCGAGCCTATCGCGAAGTCCTGATCCCGTGAATCTGGATCGGGCGCCGTCGGCGCGCCGGGGCGCCCCGAAGGCTCGCCGCGGAAAGGTTGCGAATTCTTCGTCAACGCCAATCCAACGCCGCCACGGCCACAGTGAGACGCTCGGCGCCGCCCAAACGGCGCCTCTCGAACGCGTCGCGGCCCACAGCCTACACCCGCTCGCCGAAACCAGCGAGCGCAATGTGATCCGGCGGCGGGCGGCAATAAGTGGTTCAGGTTGAGTTTTATCGCCTTCCACAGAGGGGCGGTCGTTGCCGGGACGAGCCGTCGGCGGTAAGGGATGATCTTGTGGTCCTCGCCGACCGCGACTGAGGAACCTTGAATGATTTCTCACGAGTACAAATGTATATTTACCCACATTCCCAAGACGGGCGGAAAGTCTATAAAAACCCTATTTGGTCTGCCCGAGTTCGAGCGCGACTATAAAATCTGTGACCACGAGCACAAAATCGAGTACGCCTTTGGTCATCGAAACCTGTCCGAGTTCGAAAACGAAGGATATTTTGCAGAGTACTTCAAATTTGCTTTCGTGCGAAATCCCTTCGACAGAATCGTTTCGGCATATTTTTATATGGAAAATGGCGGTTGTAACGAGGTCGACAGGCAATTTCGCGAGAAACGTTTGGCGCAGTACGCGGGCCATTTCACCGCCTTCGTAGAGGATCTCCCTACGTTCCTCGATTCGACGCACTTCCGCCCCCAGGCGGCTTGGCTTTGCGACAGCCGCCGAAATCTTCTCGCCGATTTTGTCGGGCGATACGAGGCGCTGGAACGGGACTTGTCCACGGTGCGCGATCGACTGGGATTGTCGTTCGACGAAGCGCCGCGTCTGAACGCATCCCGGCACCAATCCTATCGCTCATACTACGACGACTCGACCAGACGTCGGGTGGCGCAGGCCTATGGCGAAGATATGGAGCTCTTCTCTTATCGATTTGACTGATCGAATAGTCGGGTCGAGAAGAAATCTTCCCCCGAAGATCGACGTCGGGTACCGCGCGGATTCAAAAACGCCGTCCGCTCCAGAATGCGTTGGAGGTATTCGGCAAAAACAATTTCCCGAACGGGAGGAAAACGCGACGAAAGAAGATTTCGCGAACGGCTTTCGCATCGCCGGCCAGCAGGCCGCCGCTCAGATTCATCGCCAACCTGTTGGCGTCTTCGATCCTTCCGGCGCCGATCAGCGCCTGCACGTTCGATTCAGCCTCGCCAAGCGCAACGGACGCCGGAGTCGAGGCCGCGAGGTCAGATCCCATTCAACGACCCCCCGCCGTCACTGTAGAAAAAGCGACATCGCCTCTGACACCATGGTCGCCGCCTTCCCCTTTAACTGAAGCTGCGGCCGCCGCCGGGCGGCAAAACCTCCCTGGCCGTCGTCGCTGCGATCTCGGCGCAAATTTCAGACCATCGGGCGAGCATTTCGATCGCAATTTCGTCCGGATCGATCTTCGCCGGCGGGCGCCGGGGCCGCGCCGTCCGCTCGAGGAAACGGGCCGGCTCCCGCGAAAGCGGCAGGTTGCATCCCGCTTCGATGCGGTCGGAGACCTCGTCCGGCTTGGCCGGCAGTTCCTCATAACGGACCTTGACCCTCCGGTCCGGATGTTCGGCGAAAAAGCGCCGGGCGCTCGACGTGCTCAGAGTCCATTCGAGCAGGCCCTTGCGGAAGGGCGTGTCGCAGCGCGCGGCGAGGCCCCTCGTCCGCGGATCGGCCTCCGCCAGAGCGGCGAGCCGCGGCCATTTCACGCCACACGCGCCGAACCAGGCGCCGGCTGCGATTATTTTCGCGATCGAGGCGGCGACTTCGAGTCCGTCGCGCTCGATATAGACGTAGCGGGCGTCGGGAAAAACGCGATCGATGAGAGACAATCGAAACGCGTTGATCGGCAGTTTTTCGCACAGCCGGCCGGCTCCGCATGCGGCGATCGCCTTCCCGAACCGTTCGTGCAGGCTGTCCGCCAGTTGTTGCGACCAGTCGTCCCGATCGAATGCGACCCGGCCGCCCCTCGCGAGCGATTGGCTCGACCAGATGTCGGTTTGCGGCATCGCCGCGGACCAGATATCACGCGGCTCATTGAGATAGGCCACCGCCGGATGGGCGCCGATCGCCTTGCCCAAAAGCGTCGTGCCGGACCGTCCGCAGCCGATGACGAAAATCGGCCTATCCAACATCCGCCGGAACCTCGCAGGCCGGAAAGCGCGCGCCCCACATTGATCGACGCCCTTGCTATTGGCAAGGAGCAAGGCAGGCGCGGATTGCCAGCAGTCAATGAGGACTGGTACGCCAAAGCCTATCCTTTGGCGGTGGAGGAGGTGAAGACTGGAAAGGCAATCGATTATGTCGACCACTATTTGCGCTTGGGCCGCCACAGAGGCTACTTGCCGGATTACAAAGCGCGCAGGCCCGGCCATGCGGCAGGCTTTCGATCCAGGTTTGCGGACTGTGGACTGACCAGGCGAATGCCTTGGACATTCTCGCGGGACGTCTGGAGCTGGGAACCATCACCGAGGATCAGGCGTCGTCGCTCTCAAGATGGATAAGCGATGACTATGTCGTCATCAAAAACGCGATCGAGGAAGAGACACTTGAGCACGCAACCCGCGATCTGGATAAGACCTACGACGGAGAAATATCAAACCTAGAGCGGGATGATCTCAGGCTTGGCCATAACCGGCGTTCTTGAAGTAGGCGGCGCATTCCTCCGGCGTGTAGGTTTCGAGCAACTGGCCGATGGCGGTGACGAGGGCTTCGAGGGTTCGCGCCGCCGCTTTGCGCAGCAGGCGCTTCAGCTTGGCGAAGATCTGCTCGATCGGATTGAGATCGGGCGAGTATTTGCGCAGCAGGAACAATTTGGCGCCCGCGGCTCGGATCGCCCGACGAATGGCTTTTCCCTTGTGGCTGCCGAGATTGTCCATCATGACGATGTCTCCCGGCAGAAGCGTGGGCGCCAGCACGGTCTCGACATAGGCTTTGAAGCACTTGCCGTTGATCGGACCGTCGAGAACCCAAGGCGCTTCGATGCGATCATGCCGAAGGGCGGCCACGAAGGTCGCGGTTTTCTCAAGGCGAACGCGAAGCGTTCGTCCGGCAATGGCCGTGCGGAACTTCGGCGACAAGCCTGTCTCCTCGCGGCGCCCATCCCCGCAGCGGCGCCATGTTGGTCTTGGTCCACGTCTCGTCGATGAAGACCAGGCGCTCCGACGCGATCCGGCCCTGACGCTCAATCCAGCGGGCATGCCGCTGCGCCACGTCGGGACGATGGCGTTCGCTGGCCACCACGGTTTCTTTTGAAGCTGAGCTTCTCGGCGTGGACGAAGCTCCATACCGATCTGTAATCGACCTTGAGGCCGCGCTCGGCCAGTTCGGCCACCAGCCCGCGCAGGGTGAACGCCCCATGCCTGATCCGCTGCGCGAGAAAGGCTTGATGCTCGCCAACAATGGCCTTGGGCTTGTGGCCGCCCATCTGGCCCGGCGCCACGCTGCCCGTCTCCTGAAGCCGCCGGACCCAATTGACCACCGTGCTCGCCCCAACGCCAAATTGAGCCGCCGCCCGATGCCGCGACAGCCCACCCTTCAAAACCGCCGCAACAGCGCGCTCACGAAGGTCATTGGATAAGGGTTTCGCCATGTCATGCCGGCCTCCTGGTCTCTCGCTCAGGACACGGACTTGCGCGTTCCCCCCGGCGACGCGATGATCGGCGCGCCGCCCGAATCGGACCGGCGGCCGGCGCGGCGAAGTCGGCGCGTCCCGTCAACGTCGACGCCATCGAGCAAGGCGGCTGGGATAATGCCCGAAACGGAAGCGAACCGCCGCCCGCTCGCCTCGCGATCGACGGGCTGGGCCAAGGCCTCCGCCTCCTTTCTCGCCGGAACGCGCGTCACGCCCAACCAGGTGTCGGCGGCGAGCGTCGCCTTCGCGGCGATCGGCGCAGCCTTGTTGACGCTGAAGCCCGACGCGCTCGGGCTGATCGGCTGCGCGGCCGCCATTCAGGCCCGCCTCGTGTGCAATCTGCTGGACGGCATGGTCGCCATCGAGGGCGGCAAGAAATCGCCGCTCGGGCCGCTCTACAACGAATTTCCCGACCGCATCGCCGATTCCCTGCTCATTGTGGCTCTGGGCTATGCGATCGACTGGCCGGCGCTCGGCTGGTTCGGCGCGCTCGCCGCGGCGCTGACCGCCTATATCCGCGTGTTTGGCGGCGCACTCGGCCTGCCGCAGGATTTTCGCGGACCGATGGCCAAACAGCAACGGATGGCCGCGCTCACTGTCGCCTGCGTCGCCGGCGCCGGCGAACGGCTGATCGGCGCAACGCACTACGCCCTGACCCTCGCGGCCGTGGTCATCGCCATCGGTTCGCTCGCGACCTGCCTCACCCGCACGCGCGCCATCGCCGCGCTGCTCCGGGCAAAATGACATGTGGCTTTCCTGGGTCCTGATCGGGTCGGTGCGCGCGCTTCTCGGCGCCACGCCGCGCTGGGTCGGCTCAGAGCCCCGGTCGAACCAGCGGGTCTATTTCGCCAACCACACCAGCCATATCGACACCGTCGCGCTGTGGTCGGCGCTGCCGCCGGATTTGCGCGCGCGGACCCGGCCCGCCGCCGCCGCCGATTATTGGGGAGGGAGCGCGCTCAAACGCTATATTGCGATCAAAGGGCTGAACGCCGTGCTGATCGACCGCAACAGGACCGACCCGCAGGCGGACCCGTTGCGTCCGCTCGCCGAGGCGCTGGATCGCGGCGAGTCGATCATCATCTTTCCCGAAGGGACCCGGCGGGCCGAACGGCTGCCCGGTCCGTTCAAGTCCGGCCTCTATCATCTGGCGCAGCGTTTTCCCGACGTCGAGTTCATTCCGGTTTATCTCGAAAACCTGCATCGCAGCCTGCCGAAGGGAACCCTGTTCCCCGTTCCGCTGATCTGCGCGGTGCGCTTCGGCGCGCCGCTGCCGCGCCTCGGCGACGAGGAGAAGTCCGTCTTTCTCGAACGCGCGCGCAACGCGGTGATAGGGCTCGCCCGATGAATCCCTCGCACAAGCTCTACGGGTTGATCGCGGGCGTCGTCGCGCTGCTGGTCGTGGCCTCGCTGATCGGCCGCATCCTGCGCCTGCGGGTCGAGGGCGAAGCCGGCGCCGCGGTCATCGACAATCTCAACGCCCGCGTGCGCGCCTGGTGGTGGATGGTGGCGGTGTTCGCCGCCGCGTTCCTGCTGGGCAGGAACCCCACCATCGCGATGTTCGCCGTCATTTCGTTCTTCGCCCTGCGTGAATTTCTCACGCTGACGCCGACCAGGGCCGGCGATCACGGCGCGCTTTCGCTGGCGTTCTTCGTGGTGATCCCCGTTCAATACATCCTGATCGCGATGAACTGGTACGGGATGTTCTCGATCTTCATTCCCGTTTACGGCTTTTTGCTGCTTCCATCGGTTTCGACGCTCGCCCACGACACGGAGAACTTTCTCGAGCGCAGCGCGAAAATTCAATGGGGCGTGATGATCACGGTCTACTGCATCAGCCATGTGCCGGCGCTCCTGCTGCTCGACATCCCCGGCCACGCGGGAGAGAACCCGCTTCTGATGTTCTATCTCATCCTGGTCGTGCAGATGAGCGACGTCTTGCAATATGTCTTCGGCAAGCTGTTCGGCAAAACCAGGATCGCGCCCGTCGTCAGCCCGTCGAAGACCGTCGAGGGCTTGGTCGGCGGCGCCGCGAGCGCGATCCTGATCGGCGCCGCGATGTGGTGGATCACGCCGTTCACGCCGCTCCAGTCCGCCGGCATGGCGGCGATCATCGTGACGATGGGCTTTCTCGGCGGCCTCGTGCTCTCGGCGGTGAAGCGCAGCCTCGGCGCCAAGGACTGGGGCGCGATGATCGAGGGGCACGGCGGCGTGATGGACCGGATGGATTCGGTGAGCTTCGCCGCGCCGATATTTTTTCACGCGACGCGGTATTTCTTCACCTGACGCGCCGCGCGGCGACCTCGCGGCGATTGGAGCCACAACCGGTCAGGTCCACTGGTTGATCTGGATGATCGCGGGCGTCAGGATCGCGGCGAACAGACCGGGCAGGAAGAAGACGATCATCGGCACCGTCAGCGCGGGCGGCAGCGAAGCGGCCTTCTTCTCGGCGGCGGTCATCCGCGCGTCGCGACTTTCCTGTGACAGCACGCGCAGCGCGGCGCCGAGCGGCGTTCCGTAGCGCTCGGCCTGCACCAGCACCGTGACGAGGGCGCGGATGGATTCCAGCCCGGTGCGCACGCCCAGATTCTCGAACGCCGTGCGGCGATCCGGCAGGAAGGACATTTCCGCGGCGAGCAAGGTCATCTCCTCCGCCATCGGAATGGATTCGGTTCCGACCTCCATGCTGACCTTGCGGAACGCATGTTCGATCGACATGCCGGATTCGACGCAGATCAGCAGCAGGTCGAGCGTGTTGGGATAGGCGCGCTCCATCGACTTCTTGCGCTTGGAGATCGTGTTGGAGAGGAATATTTCGGGCGCCTTGATGCCCAGATACATCGCGCCGATGGCGATGCCGAATTTCATCAGCGCCGGCTTGTCCCAATGCAGCAGCACGAACAGATAAAGCAGCGCCGTCAGGAACAGCACCACCGGCGTCACCAGGCGAAAGAACAGGAACGTATATTCGGCGCCGGCGCCGCGATAGCCGGCCATCGCCAGCTGCATCTTCGCCCGTTCGGTTCCGAGCCAGCTCGTCAGATTCAATCGGTCGACGACATTCTTGAACAGCCGCTTCGGCGCGACGCGCAGCGTCGCCTTGGCCTGACCGACCGCCATGCGTTCGCGCTCGCGCTGCCGGATGCGTTCCCGCTCGGTGCTCACCGCCTTCATTCGTCGGCCGAGATTGTCGGTCTGCAGCAGCGGCATCGCCAGCGTCAACACGGTCGCCGCACAGCCGAGCGCCACCAGCAGGCCCGCCATGAAGCGCCCGTCGCTCAACTTCTCCATCAGCAAATCAAGCATGGTGTTCGCCCGCTCAGAAGTCGAATGCGATCATCCTCTTCATCATAAGGATGCCGAGACCCATCCAGGCGATCGCGACGCCCGCGACGATCTTTCCGTGCATGGTCGTCCAGAGGAGGCTGACATAGGCCGGGCTCGACACGTAGAGCAGCGCCACGACGACGAACGGCACGATGCCGATGATCGCCGCCGAGGCCTTCGCTTCCATCGACATCGCGCCGATCTTCCCCTTCATCTTCTTGCGTTCGCGCAGGACGCGCGACAGGTTGCCCAGAGCTTCGGAGAGATTTCCGCCGGCCTTCGCCTGAATGTTGATGACGATGGCGAAGAAATTGGTCTCGGTCACCGGCACGCGTTGCGCCAGACGGTCGACGGCCTCGCCGAGCGACAGGCCCATCGCCTGCGTTTCGACGATCATCCTGAATTCGCTTTTCACCGGATCGGCGGCTTCGTTGGCGATGATGCGCAGGCAATCGCCGAGGGGCAGACCCGCCTTGACGCCGCGCACGATGATGTCGATCGCGTTGGGAAACTCGCCGACGAATTTGGCGATGCGCCGCCGGCGCATCTGCGCGAGGACGAAGTTCGGCAGGCCGAACAGGCCAATGACGGCCGCCGGGCCGGCGATGTACAGGCTGCGGGTGCCCATGAACGCCGCGAACGCCGCGGCCAGCCCGGAGATCGCCGCGACGATCATGAACTGCCGTCGCGAGATCGAAAGCCCGGCCTGCTGAATCTTGGTGTCCAGAGTCAGACGCCGGCGATTGTTCTTCTTCTCCAGTTCCTTGAGAGAGTCGGTGATCTGCTTCTTGCGCGCGGTCTTTTCGATCGAATTGTCTTTGATCTTGGCGGCCACACCCGTCTGCAGGGCGGCCTGCCGCTTGGCGGCGCGCGAATCGCCGGAAACGAATACGAACACCAGACCGCCCAGGGCGAGGGCGACCAGCGCGGCCATGATAATCGGATGGCTCACCACGGCCCGCACTCCTATGGTTGTCGCTCAGCCGTTCGCCGGAAGCTCGGATGCGTCGAGAGCCGCGGCCAGCCGCTGCTCCTCGCCGAAGTAGCGCGCCCGGTCCCAGAAGCGCGGCCGTCCAATCCCGGTCGATCGGTGACGACCCTTCAGCTTTCCTTGCGCATCCTCTCCTAACAAATCGTAAACAAACAGATCCTGGGTGATGACCACGTCGCCTTCCATCCCCATCACCTCCGTGATGTGGGTGATGCGCCGCGATCCGTCGCGCAGACGCGCCGCCTGGACGATGACGTCGATCGAGGTCGTGATCATTTCGCGAATCGTGCGCGACGGCAGCGCGTAGCCGCCCATCGTGATCATCGACTCGATGCGGCTCAGCGCCTCGCGCGGCGAGTTGGCGTGCAGCGTGCCCATCGAGCCGTCGTGGCCGGTGTTCATCGCCTGCAACAGGTCGAAGGCTTCAGGGCCGCGCACCTCGCCGACGATGATCCGCTCGGGCCGCATGCGCAGGCAGTTCTTGACAAGGTCGCGCATCGTCACCTGGCCGGTGCCTTCGAGGTTGGCCGGACGGGTCTCCAGCCGGACGACGTGCGCTTGCTGGAGCTGCAGTTCGGCGGCGTCCTCGCAGGTGATCACCCGCTCGTCGCCGTCGATGTAGTTCGTCATGCAATTCAGCAGCGTCGTCTTGCCCGAGCCGGTGCCGCCGGAAATGACCACGTTGCAGCGCACCCGGCCGATGATCTTCAGGATCTCGGCGCCGGCCGGCGAGATCGAGCCGAAGCGCGTCAGCTGATCGAGGGTCAGCTTCTCTTTCTTGAACTTGCGGATCGTCAGCGCGGCGCCGTCGATGGCGAGCGGCGGGGCGATGACGTTGACGCGCGAGCCGTCCATCAGGCGCGCGTCGCAGATCGGCGAGGCCTCGTCGACGCGACGGCCCACCTGGCTGACGATGCGCTGACAGATGTTCATCAATTGCGCCGCGTCGCGGAAACGGATGTTGGTCAATTGGATCTTGCCCGCCACTTCGATGAAGCATTTTCCCGGGCCATTGACCATGATGTCGGCGATGTCGTCGCGCGCGAGCAAGGGCTCCAACGGCCCGAATCCCAGCACGTCGTTGCAAATGTCGTCGAGAAGATCTTCCTGTTCGGCGATCGACAGCACGAGATTCTTGATCGTGACGATCTCATGGACGATGTCGCGGATTTCCTCGCGCGCGCTGTCCGGATCGAGCTTCGACAGCGCCGACAGGTCGATCGCCTCGATCAGGGCGCCGAAGATCATGCTCTTCGTCTGGTAGTAGCTGTCGGGCCGCCGCTCCGTTTGGGTGGTTACGGGCGCCACAGGCACAGGCTGCGCCGGCGTAGCGGCGAGCTTCATCGAGGCGGTGTCGAGCATGCGGGTCGGCGCGGCGGGCTGCGCGACAACGCTGGGGTTTGTACGCTTACCGAACATTTCTATCCGTCCTTGCGCCTTCGATCCGTGGAACTAGCCCCGACCGGGTTCGGCCCGGCGATCGGCCGGACCCCGTGATTGTCATCCTCGCCTTCGCTCGAAACGCTCGCCGTCACGCTCCCTGGCTCGACGAGGAGTTTTGAGCGCCCTCGGGCGCTTTCACGCCTTCTTGCGTCCGAGCTTGGCCATCAGCGGCTCGAACAAACTGCGCTTCGACCTTCGGACCTCGGCCTTGCCGGTGACCACGCGGGCGAGATCGGCGAACATTTCCGCAGTCTTGCCGTTGGCGTCGACCTCGGCGATCATCTGGCCGTTGTTGGCCGCCGCGCCAAACAGCTTGGCGTCGTGGGGGATCACCGCCACCGGCTCCAGTTCGACGGTCTTGGCGAAGTCGGCGACGGCGATTTCCGGCCGTTTCATCAGGCCGACGCCGTTGATGATGAGATGCGGAGGATGGTCGTTGGGACGCGCGCTGCGTATGTTGTCCAGCACGTTCTTGGTGTTGCGAAGATTCGCCAGATCGGGCGCGGCGACGATCATCACTTCGTCGGCGCCGACCAGCATTCGCCGCGTCCAGGCGTTCCAGGCGTGCGGCAAATCGAGAACGATGCACGGGGTGGAGGCGCGCATGACGTCGACGATCGAATTGAAGGCGGTCTCCGGAAAGTCATACAGGCGATCGAGGGTCGCCGGCGCGGCCAGCAGGCTGAGGTTGTCGCTGCATTTGGAAAGCAGGCGATCGACCAGATTGGAGTCCACCCGGTCGGGCGCGAACACCGCTTCGGCGATGCCCTGCGGCGGATCCTGATTGTAATCGAGCCCGGCCGTTCCAAACCCCAGATCGAGATCGGCGATGACGGTGGCGACGTCCAGTCCGCTGGCGATGGACCACGCCACGTTGTGAGCGATCGTCGACGACCCGACGCCGCCCTTGGCGCCGATGATGGCGACGACGCGCCCCACCGGGCTGGCGCCCGGCGCGCTGTAGAGATTCGAGACGGCCTGCACGAATTCCATGACGCCGAACGGCGCCACGAGATATTCGCTCACGCCGCGCAGAATCAACTGGCGGTAAAGGACAATGTCATTGACCTTGCCGCACACGATCACCTTGGTGCCGACGTCGCAGAACTGCGACAATTCGTCGAGCAGGCCGACCAGCGCATTGCGGTCGTGCGTCGCCTCGAGCACGATGAGATTGGGCGTGGGCGCGACGCGATAGGCTTCCACCGCCGCCGGCGCGCCCCCCATGTGCAACTTGACGTGCGCCTTGTTCATCCGTCGATCGGCGATCGCCGCCTGCACGATCGCCGCGACCTCCTGGGTCTCGCAAAAGGCCTGAATGGAGATTCTCGGCACCGGGCTGACCTGCGCGGCCCCGGGAGCCTCCTTGATCGCCAGGCCGGCGTCGTCTTCGATTTGCGCGCCCATCGCTCAGTTCCCCCCGATCTGGCCGATCGGCGTCAACTGGACCGCCCAGGCTGTGCCGGGATCCTGGCCCTGACGAACGTCGTTGATCGCCCGCAGACGCATCTCCACGTCGCTCGGACCAAGCGCCCGGGCGCGCGCGAAATCGCGGGGATCGTCGACCTGCGCCGCCAGCATCGACTGCGTCGCGCAACCGAAGTTCCAGTAACCCTCGTTGCTCCAACCGTCCTTCGAGCCGCCGGACGCCAGATCGATCGGCCATTGCCCGCAGCGCGAAGCCACCTCCGCCTTGATCCCGCGGAAGCTCAGCCGGATGGGCGAAGCCAGAGTGGCGTCGCCGACGCGATAGGCGCCGAGGCCGATCGCGCCGCGCAGGCCCGCCGAGGCGAGGACGCGGCGAATCTCGTCGACCGCCGCGCGCGTTCCGTAGCCGCCGCTCGCCGGGGCCAGAACGACGATCCTGCCGGCGCCCATCGACTGATAGCGCTCCGCGAAGCTCCGGATGTCGGCGACCGATTCCGGATCGAGCTTGCCGCCGACGGGAAAGACGTCGAGCGTCGTGGGCGCCGCGGTCAGCAAGATCGGATGACGATCGTGATAATCGTCCGACGTCGTCGTTGCGGTCGCCAGCGAGTTGGTGGTGCATGCGGCGAGGCAGATCGCCGCGGCGGCTGCGAAGCAGATCGCGACGAGACTCGACGCGGTCGGCGACGGTAGAACGATTTTGGAAGACATGGCGGGTTTCTCTTTCGATTGATGCGCCGCGAGGGCGGGCGGCGCATCGTCAGTCATTGATGAAGCCGACATTGCCGGTGTAGTTGTCGATTTGCTGCGAACTTCCTGAAGTCGAATAGAGACGATTGACGCGGCCCAGGAGCCATGTCTGCGGATCCGTCGCGTTTACGAAATTTGAGTCCGGCTTCACGACGTCGTGCGGATCGACGGCGTGAACGATATAGGGCGTGACGACGATCAGCAGTTCGGTGTCGTTGCGTTGATAATCGCGCGAGCGGAACAGGGCGCCGAGGACCGGCAGGTTCATCAGCCCGGGAACGCCGTTGATCACCTGCGCGGTCTGGGTGGAGATGAGCCCCGCCGAGGCGATCGAGCCCCCCGAGGGGAGTTCGACCGTGGTCTCGTTCCTGCGTGTGAGAAAGGCGGGGATCGCGGTTCCCGCGATGGTGATCTGCTTGGTGTTGTCGATGTCCGTCACTTCGGTGGCGATGCGCAACTGGATGCGGTTTTGCGAGAGCACCACCGGCGTGAAGTTGAGCGTCACGCCGTAGGGCTGATAGGTGAAGCTCAGGAGGCATCCGGTGTTGCCGGGGCCGCTGCAGGTTTCGCCGGAGGGCACCGGAATCGAGCCGCCGGCCAGGAACTTCGCGCTCTCGCCGGAGATCGCGGTCACTGTCGGTTCGGCGAGCGTCCTCAACACGCCCTGCCGCTCGAAGGCTTGCAGCGTCGCGGAAAAGCCCGTGCCGTTGGCGTTGCTCCAACCGATCGTGCCGGCGGTGGTGGAGAGTTGCCCGTTGAGGGCGAAGGGATTGCTGATGGTGAGGCCGTTGGGCGCCGAGCCCGTGCCCGACATGCTGACGCCGAGCTGTTTCTCGATATCGCGCTGAATCTCCGAGACGGTGACGCGCAACGAAACCTGGTCCAACCCGCGAATGATCAGCGAATTGATGACTTTCCCGGAGACCGGGGTTCCCGACGCCGAGACGGTCAGCGAGGCCGCCGCCCCGGCCGTTCCGCCTGATGGGGAGGGCGTGGCGGCGTTGGTGGCGCCGCCCAGAACGGAGACGCCGATGAATCCGCTGGCGATGTCGAGCGCCTTCTGGGCTTCGCCGGCCGACGCGACCGTGCCCATCAAAATGACGGAATCGGCGACCGTCTTGACCTGGATGTCGTTGTTGGGGATCGCGGCGCGCAACAATTCCGTCAACTCGGCGACGTCGCGGCCGACCGACACTTCGATGACCGCGATCTGCCGCCCGTTCTTGTCGAGCGCGAAGATCGTCGTCTGGCCGTTGGCGATCGCGTCGATATAAAGACGGCGCGCCGAGCGAACCACCGCGTTCGCGACGCTGGGCTGGCCGATGAATATTTCGCTGGCCTCTTCGGGAAGATCGATCATCACCGACTTTCCGACGCCCAGTTGCAGCCGCCGGGCGACGGCCTGCATGACGACGGGCTGCGTTCTGGCGGCTTCCGCGCCGGCGGCCGGCGCGACGAATGGCGCCGGCGCCAGAAGAGCTGCGGCGAGCACGCCGGCGGAGGCGGCCGCCAGACGATTCACGCGATGAATTCCCATCGATTGGGCCCCTGTCTGATCCTGGGGAGCTGAAGTCATGGCGTTCCTCATCGGCTGGCTTGCTGCGCCGCGCCGGCGCGCACGATCGTCAGGCCGCCTGCCTTGCCTGCCCCCAGATCGCCGACCGAATCGGTCTTGCCCGAGGCGTCCAGCATGCTGCGCAGAGTGAGATGGAGATTGCCCGCGCCCGCCGTGCGCTGGGCGAGGACGATGAGTTCGGCTTGCGAGGGATCGAGCTCGAGCGTCGCATTGGCGCCGACGACGGTCTTCTCCCCGCCTTTTTCCTGGACGGTCTGACCGATGGCCAGCACGCGAACGTTGGTGAGGATCGTCTGCGCGGTGTTGACCTCGACCCCCATCGCCTTGGTTTGTTCTTCGTCACGATAGACGCGGATGACGTCGACGCGGTCGTTGGGGAGAATGAAGCCGCCGGCCGTGGCGCCGCCGCTCGGATCGATGTTGATCGCCACCGCTCTCATCCCGGAAGGCAGCGTCGCCGAGAGATAGCCGGAGTTCGGCCCCTTGACGAGTTTGTCTTTCCGCATCGGCTCGCCTTGCAGGAACGCGCCGCGGGTGACCGAGCCCTTGGCGTTTTCCAGCGCCTGGGGCCCCTCGGATTTCTTGACCATCAGGTCCGAGAGCGACTGGCGCGGCCATTTCTGCCAGGAGACGTCCGCGTCGGCGATCAGCGTGCCCATGGGCAGGTCGCGCGCGGCGACCAGAACCTCATCGGTATCCAGGCTGGGGGCGGCCTGCACGATCCGCTGGGGCGGAGCCTGCGCGGAGTTGAACAGCACGTAGGCCCCGCCGAAAGCGAGGATCGTCACACCCAAAACTGCAATTTGAACTCTGTTCATGACGCCAGATCCTCATCGCGCCATTTCGCGCAACGTAAGCCTGATATGAACAGTCAATCGTCAAATTAGGGTTAATCAGACGTATCCAATCTTCAAACTATGAGTGCGGTGAAACGATTTATGCCCTTGGGCCGCTCGATTCACCCGCCGGAACGGGGAAATTGGCGAAAATAAGCACAAATCGACGCTGTCATTTATTATGGCAAACCCGCCGCCGCGCGCCAGATATGCGTCTGCGGATAGAGGGCCAGGCCCGCCGCGGCGAGCGCAATGCCATAGGGCACGCCGGTCTTGGGATGATGCAGGCGCGCGACCCAATCGAGGCGCGCCGCCCAGGCGGGCAGCGGGGTCCTGCGGCTCAGAATCAGCGCCAGCGTCAGGACGCCGCCCATCACCGAAGCGATCAGGCCATAGTCCAGCAGCAGCGCCCAGCCCAGCCACAACGCCGTGGCGGCAGCGAGTTTGGCGTCGCCGCCGCCGATCCAGCCCAGCGAGAACAATGTGAATGTCACGGCCAGCACGGCCAGCGCGCAGGTCAGATCGATGGCGACCGTTGCGAGCGGCAGGCCGACGGCGACCGCCAGCGCGAGATAGCCGAGCACGAGAGCGGCGCAGACGCGATTGGGAATGGTCATTGTGATGAGATCGGACGAGGCGGAAAAGGCCATCAGCGCCGGAAACAGCACGAGGGTCGCGAACAACAGGAGATGTGCAGCCATGGTCCGTCGCTATCGGTTGAGCGCTCCAGGACGTCGGAGGCTACGGGCAAGCCGTTGAATTCCGGTTACCGCTTCGTCGACGCCGGACGGCGCCGCATGGGTCGGCGCGCCGACAGGTGGGAACCCCCGTCGGCGCGCCAAACCTGGCTGATTCGTCTTCGGCGTATTACTTCAGGTTGGACGACACTTCGTTGAAGGTGTTCTGAAGCTTGCTGCCCAGGGCGGTGACCGAAAGGATGATCGCGACCGCGATGAGCGAGGCGATGAGGGCGTATTCGATGGCGGTCGCGCCGGACTCGTTGGCGACGAAATTCTTGACGAACTTGATCATGTATTTGCTCCTGCTGCGGAATGCTCACTCCGGTTGAGCAAATGATTTGCTCGTCGGAATAGGGGGAATTTACGAGCGCCCCGTTTCAAAGGGGTTAATCCAATCTCGCACTCTCCGGGCTATCAGCGATTGCGTTTCGCTTGGTTAAGCCCCGTTTAATGGCGATAAAGGCTTCCAATACTTCCGCAGAGGGCCCCTTGAATTCGCTGACATTGCGTCGCGCCGGCCGGTCGGCCGCCAATTCCGGACGCGTGCCGAAGACCGCGTCAGGCGCGCATTGCGCGGCGTCGCGCGGTCAGCCCGGACGACCCTCGCCCTGGCCGGCGCGCCGCCTGAAGCTGTCAAAGAATTCTCTGAGGACAGACGATCGCGCGGGACGCGCCGCGTCACACGTTTTCCGGCCAAATCGCCCGAGCGGCGCCTGATCATCGCGAGCGCTCCTGGCGCGGGACGCCCGCGTCGGTCGACGCGCGCGGTGATTGGGCTGGCGTAGATCATAAACTCACGGTTGCGTCCCTTCGATCCCCGTTCATTCCGAGGCGCCGTAAAGGAACGATCTGCGATTGTCTTTTCCATCGTTCAGCGCAATCTGGTTTCGGACGGGGATTTGCCCGATCGGGGCAGGACGGCGCCGGGCTGCGCCGCGGCTGGAGGCGGTCCGCCAAGCGGCGCAAAAGGTCGGGAATCGAATGCAGAGCCAAGTCAGTTGCGCCGCCGCCGAGACCGCGCGGTCAACCATCGGAAGCGTGGCGAGGCCGCCGCGCGCGGTGCGGTCGAGCGCGCAAGACGCGTCATGACGCCCGGCGAACCCGCCGCCATTTGCGTGGACTGGGGAACGACTTCCTTTCGCGCTTACCTGACGAGCGCCGATGGCGCGATTCTCGGGCGCGTCGAATCGCCTCGCGGGATTCTCACCGTCGGCAAAGGCGAGCATGAGGACGTGTTGGCGCATCATATCGGGGAATGGCTCGAAGGGCCCGGGCGTCTGCCCGTCCTGATGGCCGGCATGATTGGCGCGCGCCAGGGATGGGTCGAGGCGCCTTACGTCGATTGCCCCGCCGGCCTGCCGGAAATCGTCGCGGCGATCGTGACGATCGAGACGCGCGCGATGGGCGCGATCGGCCTTGCGCCGGGCGTCCGCGCCTTCGATTCCCGCGGCTCGCCCGATGTGATGCGCGGCGAGGAGACGCAGATTCTCGGCGCGCTTGCCGCGACGGGGCGCTCCGACGGCGTCTTCGTCCTGCCGGGAACCCACTCGAAGTGGGCGCGCGTCGAAGCCGGGCGCATCGCGTCCTTTGCGACCTATATGACCGGCGAGGCGTTCGCGGCGCTCCGGGATCACACCATTCTCGGGCGTCTGATGAACGCCGAATTGCAAGCCGGCCCGGGCTTCGCCGAGGGGGTTCGAGCGGCCTCGCGGCTCGAACGGCCCGGCGACCTGCTGCACGCCATTTTCATGACGCGGACGCTGGGGCTGTTCGACCGTCTGCCGCCCGATCAATTGTCGGACTATCTTTCAGGCCTGTTGATCGGCGCGGAGCTTGTCTCCGGCGCGCGCGACGCCAGGAGCGCGATGGTGGTCGGCTCGCCGGCCCTTACCGCCCGCTATTGCGCCGCCGCCGCGATCCTCGGGCTGGGGTTGGAGCCGGCGCCCGAGGATTGCGCGCCGCGCGGCCTGCTCGCCCTGCTCGCCCGCTGGCGCGGCGTCTGATCAGCCGATCGTCATCAGGCTCGCATTGCCGCCGGCCGCGGTGGTGTTGACCGTGAGCGCCTGTTCGTTGAGCAGCCAATCGAGCGGCCAGTTTTCTCCCGCCTCAAATCGTCGCGCCGAAAGGCTGAAGACGCTGACGATCGGCCCGTCGCGACCGGCGATATCGGCCAGAAGATCGCGCAGCGCGTCGCCCTCGCAATCCGTCAGCACGGCCTCGATCGCCGTCGAGACGTCGGCGAGGCTGACGTCGGCGCGTAGCGCGGCCGGCAGCGCGTCGAACAGGGCTTGCGCCGCGCGGCCAGCGAGCATGGCGCGATTGCCGGCGCTCAGCGCGCAAGCGGCCTGGACGATCGCCGTCGCCTCGCTCGCCGCGTGGCAGAGAACGGCGCCGCGCCGACGCAGCGAATAAAGATTCTGTTCGCCGACGGGCCCGGGAAGCTCGAGGCGGGCGCCGAAGCGCGATTGCGCGGCGACAGCGGCGCCGCGCGCCGAAAGCGCCTCACGGCCGCTCGCCGCCAGCCATGCGCAGAATTTCAACGCGGCGGGCGGCGGCGCGCCCTGGCCGATCATCGGCCAGAGCGGCGGCGCGGCGGCGAGCAGGCGCTTCAGATAGAGCGGACCGCCGGCTTTCGGCCCGGTCCCCGACAGGCCGTGGCCGCCGAACGGCTGCACCCCGACGACCGCGCCGATGATGTTTCGGTTGACGTAGATGTTGCCGGCGCCGAGGCGCTCGCCGACAAGGTCGATCGTCGCGTCGATGCGTGAATGCACGCCCCCCGTCAGGGCGTAGCCGGATGCGTTGAGTTCGTCGATCAGCGCCGTCAGCTCGTCGCGCCGAAAGCGGAGCACGTGCAGAACCGGACCGAAGACTTCGCGGTTCACGTCGCCGACGCCGCCGATCTCGATGAGGGTGGGCGCCATGAAGGTTCCCCGCCCGCATTCCTCGCCGAGCGCCGGCGCATGCGTCGCAAAGCCGCGCGCCCGCATCGTCGCCACATGCCCGGTCAGCATCGCCAGCGCTTCGCGCGAAATGACGGGGCCGAGATCGCTCGACAGCCGGTCGGGCGGACCGATCGACAATTCGGCCATCGCCTCCTTCAGCATGGCGATGATTCGCTCGGCGATATCCTCCTGCAGACACAGCACGCGCAACGCCGAACAACGCTGTCCGGCCGAATTGAAGGCGGAGCTGAGGACGTCCGACACCACCTGCTCGGCGAGCGCCGAACTGTCGACGATCAGCGCATTGCGCCCCCCCGTCTCGGCGATCAGCGGGATCGGCCCGCCATCCGCGCCGAGCCTTTCCGCGAGCGTGCGCTGAATGATCCGCGCGACCTCGGTCGAACCGGTGAACAGCACGCCGGCGACCTCGGGATGAGCGACCAGCGCCGCGCCCACGGCGCCGTCGCCGGCCAGCAGAGCAATGGCTTGTTCCGGCGCGCCCGCTTCATGCAGCATGCGAATCGCTTCGGCCGCCACCAGCGGCGTCTCCTCGGCGGGCTTGGCGATGACGACGTTGCCCGCCGCCAGCGCGGCGCCCGCCTGTCCGGTGAAGATCGCGAGGGGAAAGTTCCACGGGCTGATGCAGGCGACGACGCCGAGCGGCCGGTGCGTCGCGTTGGCGAAGTCGTCGCCGAGCTGCGAAGCATAGTAGCGCAGAAAATCGACCGCTTCGCGGACGTCGCCCAAGGCGTTGGGCAGCGTCTTGCCCGCTTCTCGGCACATCAGGCCGGCCAGGTCGCCCGCGCGGCTTTCGAAGAGCGCCGCCGCGCGAAGCAGAACCGCGGCGCGCCGAGACGGCGCCGCATCGCGCCAACTCGGCCATGCGCCGGCGGCGCCGGCGATCGCATCGGCGATTCGCTGCGCGCCCGCGAAGGCGACACGACCGACGATATCACGATCATCGGCCGGATTGACGACCGGCCGCCAGTCGGCCCCTTCGCCCGCCCGACGCGCCACGCCCGCGCTGGCGGCCAGCGCCGCGCCGAGCTGCGACAGCCGCGTCTCGTTGCTGAGGTCGAGGCCCGACGAATTGGCGCGCCGGCCGTTGAAGAGATCGCGCGGCAGCGCGATGAGAGGATGGGGCGCGCCGACCGGGATCAGCGCGCTCGCCAGATCCGCCGGATCCTCGAGGAGCGCTTCGACCGGGACGGAGGCGTCGGCGATGCGATTGACGAAGGATGTGTTGGCGCCGTTTTCCAGGAGCCGGCGCACGAGATAGGCAAGCAGAGTTTCGTGCGAGCCGACCGGCGCATAAATCCGGCACGGGCGGTTGAGATGGGCGGGACCGACCACCTGTTGATAGAGCGGTTCGCCCATGCCGTGCAGACACTGAAACTCATACTGGCCGGCGTAGAAATTCTCGCCCGCCAGCGCATGGACCGTCGCGAGGGTCAGCGCGTTATGGGTGGCGAATTGCGGATAGACCTCGCCCGGCGCGTCGAGGAGCCGCCGCGCGCAGGCGATGTAGGACACATCGGTATGAATCTTGCGCGTGAAGACCGGAAAGCCCTCGAGGCCCTCGACCTGCGCGCGCTTGATCTCGCTGTCCCAATAGGCGCCCTTGACGAGCCGGACCATGATGCGGCGCCGGGTGCGGCGAGCGAGATCGACAATGAAATCGACGACGGCGAGACTGCGCTTCTGATAGGCCTGGACGACGAAGCCGACGCCGTTCCAGCCGCCGAGGTCCGGATCGCGGCAGAGCGCGTCGAGCAGATCGAGCGACAGATCGAGCCGCTCGGATTCCTCGGCGTCGATATTGACGCCGACATCATGCCGGCGCGCCCGCATGACGAGGCCCTTGAGGCGCGGCAGCAATTCCTCCATCACCCGCCGGCGCTGCGCGCGTTGGTAGCGCGGATGCAGAGCCGAAAGCTTGATCGACAGGCCGGGCCCTTCGTAAATGCCGCGCCCCGCCGACGCCGCCCCGATCGCGTCCAGCGCGTTGCTGTAGGAGGCGAGATAGCGCGCCGCGTCCGGCGCGGTCGCCGCCGCTTCGCCCAGCATGTCGTAAGAATAGCGAAAGCCCTCCGCCTCGTGTCGGCGGGCGGTGTGAATCGCCGCCTCGATCGTCTGGCCGCAGACGAATTGCTCGCCCATCACCCGCATCGCGGTGTCGACGCCGGCGCGAATGATCGGCGCGCCGCTTCGGGCGATCAGCCTCGTCAACGCCGAACCCAGACCGCTCTCGTCGAAAGTCCCGACCAGCCGCCCGGTGACGACCAGGCCCCAGGTCGCCGCGTTGACGAAAGGCGAAGGCGATTGACCGAGATGGGCGCGCCATTCCCCGCCGCCGATCTTGTCGGCGATCAGCGCATCGCGCGTCGCGCCGTCGGGAATGCGCAACAGCGCCTCGGCGAGGCACATCAGCGCGACGCCCTCCTGGCTGGAGAGCGCGTATTCGCTCATCAGGCCCTGAACCAGACCGGTCGCCGGACGGGCGCGCAGCCCCTCGATCAACCGGCGCGCCAGCGCCCGCGCCCTGGCCTTGGTCGAAGCGGGCAGGATCGCCGTCCGCAGCAGCGCCGGCAGGCATTCGGTTTCGGGAGCCCGATAGGCGGCGTCGATCGCGGCGCGCAAGCCGTCATGCTTCTGGATATCGGCGAGAAATTCGGCGAATGGCGGCGTGGCGGCGGAATTGGAACCGTCGAGGCCGGCGCTTGCAAGGGACGGCTCGATGACCCCTGACATATCGGTTGCCTCCTACACGCTTGCCCCTGAAGCGGCCGACGCGACGGCGCGGGCGAGTTGCCGGACGCCCACCGCTCGCGGATCGCCGGGAATGTCGCGCATTTGCACGTGACGGGCCAGAGCGTTTGTGCGCGAACCGGCGACCAAATTCGTCAGCGGCGACCGCGCGCCCGATCGCGGCGATTTCGTTGGATGGTGCAAAGCACAATCTGTTTGCTGCGATGCGGCAGGCGTGTTAACATGCACAAAGGATTTTAACTTGCTGGACAGCCTTGATCGATAAGGATCAACTGCGGGCGAGCCGAGTCGCCCGACATTGAGGATATGATGAGCGCGGTTTGGAACACCAAGTGGGGTCCGCGACGGGTCCGTCAGAGCCCGCCGACCCTCGAGGAGGCCTTCATCGCCGCCGAAAGTCTGACCGACGATTTCGGCCAGAGGATCGAGATCGCGGCTTCGCTGATCGGCGCGCCGGTCGAGGAAGTCAAGGCGCAGGCGGCGAAATTCGCGCCCCATGCGAACGGGCGTCCCTCGCTCGTAACCGGCCGCGGCCGCGCGGTCGTCGTTCAGTACAAGCGCCCGCGGATCGCCCGCCCGTCCGCGCCCTCGTCGAGGCGCTGAGCGCGCCGAAGCGTTGCGTTCGGCGGCGACGCTTGGCGCGGCCCTGCGCCCTCGCCCGGGGCGGCGAGGCCTACTTGGACGCGCCGCGGGCGCGCGAATTGAGCTTCCCCTTTTCCGGTCTTGGCATTAGCAAGGGTCGATGCTCGATATTCCCGACTACCGGCCGACCACCGGCGCCTTCGCCATGCTGTCGCGCCTGTTGCGCGACTACGGCGCGGAGCACAAACTGGCCTATGCCGCCAGCGCCTTGATGTTGGCCGTCGGCGCCGGGACGACGGCGCTCGCCGCGGCGCTGCTGCGTCCCGTGCTCAACGGGATGGCGACGGCGCAACGCTTTTCCGAAATGCGCATTCTCGCTTTCGCCGTGCTCGGACTGTTCGTCCTGCGCGGCCTGGCGACCTATGGAGCGCTGGTGGTCCTTTCGCGCACCGGGAATCGAATCATCGCGACCGTGCAGCGCCGCGTGTTCGATCATTTGCTGCGCCAGAACATGCTCTACTTCCAGGACCGCCATTCGAGCGAGTTCGTCGCGCGTCTGGCGCTGGCCGCCAACGGCGTGCGCGACTCCTTGCAGGTCCTGGTGCAAGGACTGGCGCGCGACATGCTCAGCGTGGCGGGCCTGATCGCCGTCATGATCTGGCGCGATCCGCTGATCGCCATCCTGGCGCTGTCGGTGCTGCCGATCGCCGCGCTCATCCTCGGGCGGGTCATCCGGCGCGTGCGCGCCTTCGCCAAGCGCTCCTTCGACGGTTCGACGCAGATCATGCAGACGATGAGCGAGGCGGTGTTCGGCATGCGCATCGTCAAGTCGTTCAATCTCGAAAACGTGATGCGCGATCGGATGGCCAGAGCGATCCAGGTCGTCGAGCGCTCGGCCAACCGCATGGCGACGGGCGGCGCCGCCGCGACGCTGATGGCCGATTTGCTGGCGGGCGTCGCGATCGGCTTTGCGATCTTCTACGGCTCCTGGCGCGTCAGCGTCGGCCATGGCGACGTCGGCGCGTTTGTCTCCTTTCTCGGCGCGTTGCTGCTCGCCTACGAGCCCGCCAAGCGGCTCGGGAGGCTCAATGTCGACATCCAGAACGGCCTTGTCAGCGCGCGCCTGATCTATGAAGTGCTCGATGCGCCGCAAGGCGAAGCGCCGCAGCCGTCGCTGCCGAAACTGTCGGTCGGCAGCGGCAGAGTCGTGATCGAAGAGGCGCGCTTCGCCTTTCGCCCCGGCGAATATGTGATCGACGACCTCAGTCTCGTCGCCGAGCCCAACGCGACGACGGCGCTCGTCGGGCCGTCGGGCGGCGGCAAGACGACCATCCTCGGGCTCATCCAGCGATTTTACGCGGTGAGCCACGGCCGGGTGACGATCGACGGGCAGGACATCAGCGCATTCGACCTGGCCTCGCTGCGCGACAAGATCGCCTTCGTGTCGCAGGACGTGTTCCTGTTCCGCGGCACGATCCGGGAGAATATCGCGGTCGGGCGCCCCGGCTGCGCCGACGCGGATATCTTCGCGGCGGCGCGCAAGGCGCATGCGCACGATTTCATCATGTCGTTCGCCGCCGGCTATGAAACGAACGTCGGCGAACAGGGCGCGCAGCTGTCCGGCGGCCAGCGCCAGCGCATCGCCATCGCGCGGGCGATTTTGAAGGATGCGCCGATCCTGCTTCTCGACGAGCCGACCGCGGCGCTCGATTCGGAGTCCGAACGCGAGGTGCAGAAGGCGCTGGACGACCTGCGAAGCGGGCGCACGACGCTGGTCGTCGCGCATCGCCTGCAGACGATCGTCGGCTCCGACCGCATCTGGGTCATCGAGGGCGGCCGCGCCGTCGAGACCGGCAAACATAGCGAATTGATCGCCCGCAAGGGCGCCTATTGCGCCTTCTTCGCCGCGCAGTTCGGCCCCGGCGCCGCGCTGCCGATCGCCTGAGCGGCCGGGCGCGGAGATGCTGAAGCGGGCGGCGTTTTTTGGCCGGCGCGCGGGACGGAGCGCATGGACAGGACCGCGGGCGTCGTCTATCAGGACCCGATGAAGGCGATGGCGGATTGATGTTCCAGCGGCTCTATCAGCGGCTGCTGTCGCTGTCGGGCAGCAAGCAGGCGCCATGGGCGCTGGCGGCGGTGGCCTTCGCCGAAAGTTCGTTCTTTCCGATTCCTCCCGACGTGATTCTGGTGCCGATGTCGCTCGCCAATCCGCGGCGCGCGCTGCGCTACGCGGCGATCGCCACGGTCGCCTCGGTGCTCGGCGGCGCGGTCGGCTACGGCATCGGCGCGCTGCTGTTCGACACCGTCGGCCAGCGGCTGGTCGATTTCTATGGCTACGCCGACAAGATGGCGGCGCTGAAGCAGACCTATGCGCAATGGGGAGCGCTGGTCATCCTGGTCAAGGGCCTGACCCCGATTCCCTACAAGCTGGTGACCATCGTCAGCGGCCTGCTCGGCTATAACTTCGCCATTTTCGTATTGCTGTCGATCGTGACGCGCGGCGCCCGGTTCTTTCTTCTGGCCGGAGCGCTCAACTGGTTCGGCGATCCCCTGCGAGTCGCGCTGGAGCGTCATTTCGCGCTGTTCCTGGCGCTGATGGCGACGACGATCGTCGCAGGGTTCTGGATCGCCGCGCGGATGCTGTGATGCCTCGAGGCGACGCATTTTTCCCCGACACCCAGGTCCGCAGCGCGGCGCTGATCGGCGCGGTCGCCGCCGCAACCTTGGCGGGCGCCTGGATCTTTCAGGCGTTCGGGATCGTTCCCTGCGAACTCTGCCTGAAGGAGCGCATCGCCTATTATGGCGCCGTTCCGCTCGCCGCGGTCGTCGCCTACGCCGCCGCCGGGCGCGCGCGCGCCGTCGTGGTCACGCCGGGACTGATCGGGCTCGCCCTCATCTTCGCGGCCAACGCCGGGCTCGGAATTTATCATTCGGGCGTCGAATGGGGCGTGTGGAAAGGACCGGAGGGCTGCGCCGGGGTGATCGCCGCAGCGCCGAAAGTCGCCGATTTCCTCAACCAGCTTCAACACATCAAGGTCGTGCGCTGCGACGAGGTCCAGATTCGGGTCTTCGGCCTGTCGCTCGCCAACTGGAACGTGGTCATTTCGGCGGCGCTCGCCGCGCTCGCCGGGCGGGGGGCGATGCTGCGCCGCTGACTTCGCCGTTCTGGATTCCGATCAAGGCCCCTTGCCGAGCGGCAAGCCATTGATCTTGATCGAACCGTCGACGCCGTAGTCGGCGACCCAGGTCAGCGCGTCGCCGTCGGCCTTGCCGAGACTCTTCGCCAGGGCCAGGAAGCCGATCACTTGCGGCGACGCCATCGGACCGAGGGCCCGCAGCGCGGCGACGGTCTTGTCGAAATTGCGGGCGCGGACCTTCAGCGTTCCGCTCGGGCGCACGCCCTCGAGGTGGGCGACGCCTTCCAGAGTAAGGTCGATCTGCGGCGCCGCGACATGGGAGGGCGCGAGCTCGACGGTGAGCGGGGCGGTTCCCTTCATGATCGCGAAAATCTTGGCGCTGTCGGCCGGCTCGATCGGCGGGCCGTCCCCGGCAAGATGCAGATCGTTGATCGCTTCGCCGGCGGCGGCGCCAAAATCGAAGCCGCTGACCTTGATGTCGAAGTCAAAAGCGGTCGGCGCGAGATCCTGCATCGGCGGCGGCACGAGGCCCGCCGGCAACGTCAGCCCGTCCATCGCCAGATGATATTCGACAGCGCCCTTGGGCCCCTGCGCCACCGCCGCCGCCAGACTGAACTTGGCGCTCGCCAGCGCGAACGGACCCTTCTGCGTGCCGACCGAAATATTCTGCGCATCGACCTTTTCAGCCAATTTTGCATCGGCGGGCACCACGGCGCGCAGCAGGCCCTTGAAGGCCTGCTCGTTGGCCGCCAGTTCGGGACGGCCGGGATGGGAAACGACAAAGGCCCACAGATCCAAGGCCTTGCGCAAAGGTGCGCCGTCGAGGTCGACATCGACGGCGGCCTTGCCGAGCTTGAACGTGAACGCGACCGGCTTGGCGTCGACGCCCGCTTTGGCCGCGTCCGGCGTCGCTGTCGCAGCGACGGACAGATCGGCGATTTCCTCGTGGATGGTCCCCGAGACGGCGCCGTTCGGCGCGGCCTTCGCGGATTGGGTCGCCTGAACGGGACCGCCCGCGATGGTCTCCTGAAGCGCCGGCGAGCGAAGCTGGGCGTTCAGCTTGTCGAGCCCGACCTGGGCTTTCCTGAACGAGGCGAGCGCCGGATCGAAGATTCCATCGAACTTGTAGCCAGCAAAACTATAGTTGATTTCGGCGTCCTTGGCATGGGCGACGATCGGCGGCAGTTCGCCGCCCTCGACACGCCAGCCGCCGTCGTCCTGCTCGGTCAGCATGTATTTGATGATCGCAGGGTCCATCGAAAACCCGGAATCCTTGAGGGGCGCGACGAAGCTCGCAAGATCGACCGTCACCGCGTAATGCGCGCCCTCGAGGTTCACGCTGATCGCCGGAGGCGCCCCGGCGGTCGGTTTGCCCACATAACCGGAAAGAACCGCGCTCAGCTCTTTTGCGCCCTCGGGGGTCGGCGGCAGGTCCCTGGCGGCGGCCGAAAGCGGAAGCGCGCCGATCGCGACGGCGGCGAGAAGCGTTGTGCGCAACGTTGGACGACGGCCGGGGCGAACTTCTGGCATGGAGACTTCCTTTGAAAGAGACGGGGGCGCCGCATGCGCCGCGACGGGGCGCGCCGGTCGGGAGCTTCGACGACGCCGACCCTAGCGGATAAAAGGCGAGGAGGGAACGCGCGACGACGCGCGCCCGCGAGCCCTCCCCCGACTCTCTGCAAACCCGGTCCGCGGCCGCTACATCGCCGGCAAGGCCGGCGGGGCGTGCGCCGGAATCTGGGCGAGCGCGACGCCCGCCTTGACCGCCGCCTGCACTTTTTCGAAGGCCCTGACCTCGATCTGACGCACGCGCTCGCGCGAGACGCCAAATTCGGCCGACAGCTCCTCGAGGGTCACCGGTTCCTCGGCGAGGCGCCGCGCCTGGAAAATCCGCCGCTCCCGGTCATTGAGGACGCTCAGCGCCTGCTGTAGCGCGCGCGATCGAACGTCGCTCTCTTCGCGATCGGCCAGATTGGACTCCTGGCTCGCCGATTCGTCGACCAGCCAGTCCTGCCATTCCCCTTCGCCTTCTTCGCGCAAGGGCGCGTTGAGCGAGGCGTCGCCGCCGAGGCGCCGGTTCATTTCGATCACGTCCTGCTCGGGCACCCCGAGGCGCGTGGCGATCGTGGCGACCTGATCCGGCCTCAGGTCGCCCTCCTCGAGCGCCGAAATCCGGCTCTTGGCCTTGCGCAAGTTGAAGAACAGCTTCTTCTGGCTCGCGGTCGTGCCCATTTTCACGAGCGACCAGGAGCGCAGGATATATTCCTGGATCGAGGCGCGGATCCACCACATCGCATAGGTCGCAAGCTTGAAGCCCTTCTCCGGCTCGAAGCGCTTGACCGCCTGCATGAGGCCGACATTGCCCTCGGATATGACTTCGCCGATCGGCAGGCCATAGCCCCGGTAGCCCATCGCGATCTTCGCCACCAGGCGCAAATGGGAAGTCACGAGCTTCTGCGCCGCGTCGCGGTCGCCATGTTCGCGCCAGCTCTTGGCGAGCATATATTCCTCTTGCGGCTCCAGCATCGGGAACCGCTTGATCTCGGCGAGGTAACGGGAAAGGCCGGATTCTCCGGCAATCATTGGCAAGGCGGCGGCCATAAGGTCCTCCTTTCGGATCCCCCAGGAAGGGCGGTCTCCGGCGGCCGCATGGGAGCGCGCCGCAGTGCACTATATAAGCTTTTGGGACCGTGGCCGAAAGAGGGCCAAGATCGGGCGGCGGGGAGCGCCCCCATGACGTTTTGTTTATCGGGCGGCGTCGGGCGAATCTCCACCGACCGCCATTCTAGGCCCTTAATTCATTGATAAGCAGCGATAAATCATTCGGCGGCGGGCTTTCAAATAACAACCGCTCGCCGGTAATTGGATGGGTGAAGCCGAGCTTCGCGGCGTGCAGAGCCTGGCGGCCAAGCCGCGCCAGGGCGGCGCGTCCCCCCTCCGACAATTGCGCCGCCTTGCTCTTGAACCCTGCGCCATAGACGGCGTCGCCGACGATCGGATGGCCGATATGGGCGAAATGGACGCGAATCTGGTGGGTGCGGCCCGTCTCGAGCCGACAACAAATGAGGCTGGCCGGACCGAGACGCTCGCGCAGGCGCCAATGGGTGACGGCGTGACGGCCGCGCTCGATCGGCGCGACCGCCCTTTTCTCGCGCTGGCGCGGATGGCGGCCAAGCGGCGCGTCGATCGTGCCGGACGGCGCCGGCGGGGTTCCCCAGACGAGCGCCTGGTATTCGCGCACCAGCGAACCGGTGCGGCCATGATCGGCGAACAGGGCCGACAGACCCTGATGGGCGGCGTCCGACTTCGCCACGACCAGCAGGCCCGACGTGTCCTTGTCGAGGCGATGGACGATGCCGGGCCGCCTGACCCCGCCGATCCCCGACAGGCTTTCGCCGCAATGGGCGATCAGCGCGTTGACCAGCGTGTCGCGCTCATGGCCGGCGGCGGGATGGACCACCAGACCCGCCGGCTTGTCGAGCACCAGCAGGTGGGCGTCCTCGAAGAGGATGTCGAGCGGCAGCGCCTCGGCCGCCAGCGTCGTTTCGGCGGGCGGCGGCGCCTCGACCTCGATTTGCGCGCCGTCGGTCAATCGCGAGGCGGGATCGCGTATCGGGACGCCGTCGACCTTGACATGACCCGCTTCGATCAGCGCCCTGAGTCGGGTGCGCGACAGCGCGAGGCGGCGCTCGCCGGCCGCCTGCCCGAGGAAGCGATCGAGCCGCGCGCCAACGTCGCCCGCCGCTGCGGCAAAGGCGAGGCGCGCGGGCGGCGCGGTCAGCGGCGTCGGGGCCCGATCTTGCGCCGCGCCTGCGGCCGCCGCTTCCTTCGCCGCCGAAGCCGGCCCCGCCCAGGCTCGCTGTTTGGCTTTCGAGTTCACGGGGCCGGCGAACCTCTGCGGCGGGCGCGCGTCCGGCCGGCAGCCGTCGGGCGCGGGGCGGCCAGCAGGCCGAGCGCGGCGACGACATCGGCCAGTTGCGGGCGCGCGCCGACCTCGTGGCGATCGATCGCCCGGCGCATCGCCGCGACATGCGCGGCGGTCGAACCGCAACAGCCCCCCACGATGCGCGCGCCGGCGTCGATCGCCAGGCGCGCGTAGCCGGCCATCACTTCGGGCGTCCCGGAATAATGGATATCGGCGCCGCGCCATTGCGGGATGCCGGCGTTGGCCTTGGCGATGACCGCCGCCTCCGGCCGCGCCTGCGTCATCGCCAGCACCGACATCACGAGGTCCGCGGCGCCGACCCCGCAATTGGCGCCGAACGCGACGGGGCGGGGATCGAACGTCTGCGTCAGCGCCGCAAGTTCGGCCGGGGCCAGGCCCATCATCGTCTTGCCCGCGGTGTCGAAGCTCGCGGTCGCCGTATAGGGCATGGCGCACGCGCCGGCCGCGCGCGCCGCGGCGCGAATCTCCTCGGGCGCCGACATCGTCTCGATCCATATGACGTCCGCGCCGCCCTCCCTGAGCCCTTCGATCTGTTCGACGAAAACGTCGAAGGCCTCGTCTTCGCCCAGCGGTCCCAGCGGGGCGAGCAGATCCCCCGTCGGCCCGACCGAGCCGGCCGTGACCACAGGGCGCCCGGCGCGATCGGCGGCCGAACGCGCGATTTCGGCGGCGAGCCGGTTCAATTCCCGCGCTCCGCCCGCCATTTCGTGCAGCGCCAGCCGCCGACGATTGGCCCCGAAGCTGTTGGTCAGGATAATATCGGCTCCCGCGTCGATAAAGCTCTCGTGAAGCGCCCGAATCCGATCGGGATGGGCGGCGTTCCACGCCTCCGGATTGTCGCCCGAGGACAGGCCCATCGCGAAAAGATTGGTGCCTGTCGCGCCGTCGGCGAGCAACGGGCGGCCCCGGGCGAGCAGCGCTTCGAGCATCGATGCCTCGCGAATGCCGGCCAATGCGCCGGGCGTTCGTAGATAGGCCCGCCAGGCGATCGCCACAAGGCGCGCGAGAGCCGGCGCCCCGGCCTGCTTTTCGTCGCGCGCGGCGCGTTCGCGAATCAAGACATTGATTCCGGCGGGCCGATCCTCTATCTACCGCCAATCGATTTCCGGCCGATGACTTGGCCTCGCATCGCTGATGCGTGCTGACGACCCCTCCTGCCATCGATGTTCCACCGGCGCTCGCGCGCCATCTTTCTATCGAAATTCAAGGAAAGCTCCCATGGCTACGGGAACTGTAAAGTGGTTCAACGCAACGAAGGGCTACGGTTTCATCCAGCCCGACGACGGCGGCAAGGACGTGTTCGTCCACATCAGCGCGGTCGAGCAGGCGGGCCTGCGCGAACTCAACGAAGGCCAGAAGGTCAGCTACGATATCGTCGCCGACAAGCGCACCGGCAAGTCCTCCGCGGGCAACCTGCGCGCCGGCTGAGTCGCGCGCCCGACGATTTTGCGATCGCCACATCTTGCTGAAACCCCCGGCGACAACGCCGGGGCCGTGGTATAGTCTGGCCGCAACAAGCGCGAAAGCGCGGGGCGGGGAGCGCACGGGATGTCAGGCGCAGCATCGGCGGGGGACGCTTTTCTCGGGCTCGACATCGGCACCTCCTCGATCAAGGCGGTTTTGATCGACGGGAGCCAACGCCTGCTTGGCGAAGCGTCGGCAGCGCTGTCGCTGGCGAGGCCGCATCCGCTTTGGAGCGAGCAGGAGCCGGCGCATTGGGCGAACGGCGTGCAGGAAGCCGTCGCGGCGCTGAGGCAGGCGGCCCCTGAGGCGTTCGCGCGACTGGCGGGCGTCGGCCTGTCCGGACAGATGCACGGCGCGGTTCTCCTCGACGGCGCCGACCAGGTCTTGCGCCCGGCGATTCTGTGGAACGACGGGCGATCCTTCGCCGAATGCGCCGAGCTCGAACGGCGCGTGCCCAACTTCCGCCAGCGCGCCGGCAATATTGCGATGCCCGGCTTCACCGCGCCCAAGCTGCTTTGGGTGGCGCGTCACGAGCCCGAAGTCTTCAAGGCGACGCGGCGCGTGCTGCTGCCCAAGGATTATGTGCGCCTGCGGCTCAGCGGCGACCATGTTTCGGAAATGTCCGACGCCTCCGGCACGCTGTGGCTCGACATCGCGCGGCGCCGGTGGGACGACGAACTGCTGGCGGCGACCGGGCTTGACCTTTCCCATATGCCGCGCCTCGTCGAAGGTTCGGCGGTTTCGGCGTTTCTGTCGCCCGAAACGGCGGCTGATTGGGGTCTTGCGGGTCGCCGCGTTCCGATCGCCGGCGGCGCGGGCGACAACGCCGCCGCGGCGGTCGGCGTCGGCGCCGTCGCGGCGGGAGAGGGGTTCGTCTCGCTCGGCACCTCGGGGGTGATTTTTGCGGTGACGGATCGCTTCGTGGCGCTGCCGGAGCGCACGCTGCACGCCTTTTGTCACGCGCTGCCGGGCCGCTGGCACGGCATGGCGGTGATGCTGTCGGCCGCTTCCGCGCTGTCGTGGATCGCCGGGATTCTGGGGCGCAAGGACGACATCAACGGACTGGTCGCCGAGGCCGAGGCGTTCGCCGGTTCGCTTGACAATGTCGCCTCGGCGCCGGTGTTCCTGCCCTATCTGAGCGGCGAGCGCACGCCTCACAACGATGCGGCCGCCACCGGCCTGTTCGCGGGTCTTCGCGCTGAACATGGCGCCGACGCCCTCGTCTTCGCGGTGATGGAGGGCGTCGCCTTCGCTTTCGCCGACGGCGCCGACGTGCTGGAGGCGGCCGGCGCCCGGCCGACGTCGACGATGATCGTGGGCGGGGGCGCGCGCAGCGTGTTCTGGGCGCAGATGATCGCCGACGCGACCGGGCTGACGATCGACCTCGCCGGCGGCGCCGAGGCCGGCGCGGCGCTCGGGGCCGCCCGACTCGCGATGCTCGCGGCCGGGGCCGGCGACGAGGCGGCGATCTGCGCGCGACCGACGATCCATCACCGTTTTGCGCCGAACCCCGAGCGCGCCGGGCTCATCGCGCCGCGCCTGCGGCGCTATCGCGCGCTCTACCTCGCAGAGAAGGCGGCGCGCGGCTGAAAAAGGCCGCCGCTTTGCAACATCCGCTTAACCGGTTGGAAGGCTCGGCCGTCTAGGATGGGGCTCGTCTCCGCCAGCCGGTGCGCGTCATGGACTTTTTCGCCTGGGCCTGGACCACCGTCCTCGGCCACCTGCAAGCCGTATTCAACGCCGATTCGCCCTACGGCCCCGTCGCGCTCGGCGGCGCCCTCGTCTTCACCGTGCTGTTCTACGTCGATGCGCGCCGCCGACGCGGGCGCAGGGTGAGCCTCGCCGGTTTCATCCGGTCGATCTTCCCCTCGCGCATCGTCCGGCACCCGTCGTCGCGTCTCGACCTGCGGCTGTGGATCGCCAATACGGTCGTGTTCGCCTCGGCCTACGCGATGCTCGCCATAGGCGGCTTCCTGTGGCGCGACGCGACCGTCAAGGCGTTGGAGTTCGGATTTGGCCCGAGCGCGCGCATGGTCTGGCCGGTATGGGCGATCCTGGCGTTGACGACCCTGCTCGAGTTGCTCGCCTATGAATTCGGCTACTGGCTCGCCCATTACGTGTTTCACGCCGTTCCAGCCCTGTGGGAATTCCACAAGGTGCATCATTCCGCGGAAGTGCTGACGCCGCTCACCGAAATGCGAACCCATCCCGTCGAGATCGTCGCCTTCATGAACGTCATCGGCTTTTTCACCGGCGTGGTGTTCGGCCTGATGACTTACGCGTTCGGCCCCGGCGTTCGCCCGTTCACCTTGCTCAACGCCAACGCGGTCCTGATGTTGTTCATTGTGACCATCGGCCATCTGCGCCATACGCAGATGTGGATTCCGTTCACCGGCCTTGCCGGAAAACTGCTGCAGAGCCCCGCCCACCATCAGGTTCACCATTCCGACCAGCCGCGCCATTTCAACAAGAACCTCGGCTTCGCCCTGGCGGTATGGGACTGGTTGTTCGGCACGCTCTACATTCCCGACAAACACGAAAAGATCACCTTCGGCGTCGGCGCCGATCATGTGCAGTTCGACACCCTGCTGCGCACCTTCGCCACGCCCTTCGTCCACTCCGCCCGTCATCTGGCGCAATGGGCGTCCGGGCTGCGCGCTGGCGCGAGGCGCGACGGCGCAACGCCGCGGCCGGCGCCGACCGCGCGCGCCTCGGAAGGCTAGCGCGGTTCATAGCGCCTGAGCGCGGCGTTCACGGCTTCGCTGAATCGGCCGGTCGACGCCGCAAGGCCAGCCCCTGGCCGGCTTCCAGCGGCGCGGCGAGTTCGGCGTGAGCGGCGGCGATCGCCTGCAATCGGGCGGCGACTTCGGCGGGAAAATTCGCCGCCCGCGCCCGCGCGCCGCGGCGATCGACGCAGATCAGCACCTGCTCGCTCGTCGAGACCAGTGCGTCGTCGTCGACGCGACGCGCCTCGAGCCAGAAGCGCACCCGCTTGGCGTCGGTCTCCAGGATTTGCAGGCTGATGGCGATGCGCTCGCCGAGCCTGGCCTCGGCGAGATAGCGAATGATCAACCCGAGGGTGTAGATCGTGCGGCCGGTCGCCTCGCGTCCGGCGGGGCCCAGCCCGATGCGCTCCATGAATTCGTCGCCCGCCCGGCTGAAGGCGACCGCGTGGTAAGCGTCGTTGAGGTGGTCGTTGTAGTCGACCCAGTCGGCGGGAACCTCAAACTCGATCAGCCGCATCGGCGCCGTCATCGCCGCCCTCCTCTTTACGTCCGCGCGCGCCGCGTCGCCCCGCAACCCTATCGTCCGCCGGCGAGCGTCGATCAATGAGGAAATCCGGCGCGTCCGCCGATTTTTCAGGCCGACGAACGGCGTCCGGCTGCTTGACGCGCGCGCCGGCCGAATCGACTGTGCCGTTGCAAAGCGAATCGGACGATCGGAGACGACATGCTGGGCGGGAATGCGGCGCGCCGGCATGGGCTGATCCTCGTCTTCGTCGCAACCGTCCTGTGGAGCTCGGCGGGGCTTTTCACCCGGCTGGTCGACCATCTCGACCCCTGGACGATCCTCGGCGGCCGCGCGTTTTTTGGCGGCGCGTTCATCTTCATGGCGGCGCTCGCCGAATGGCGGCGCGGCGCGCTCGGCCCGAACTTCGGCCTCGGGCCGCTGGCGCCGCTGATCATTCCGCTCTCGGCAACCGCGATAAGCACCTATATCGCCGCCCTCAAGGCGACCACCGTCGGCGAGGTGATGGTCATTTACGCGACGCTGCCGTTCGTCTCCGCGGGGCTGGCCTTGGTCGTCAACAAGGAGCGAACGACGCCGCGCACGCTGATCGCCGCGGGCGTCGCGCTGTTGGGCGTGATGGTCATGGTCGAGGGCGCCGTAGGGACGGGCAGGCTGATCGGACAGTTGCTGTCGCTGACGATGACCCTCGCCTTCGCGCTGATGATCGTCCTGCAGCGCCGGCATCCCGGCATGTCGATGACCTCGATCAACGCGATGGGCGCGTTCACGGCGGCGGCGGTCGGCCTCGGCTTCTCGCCGCATCCGCCGGTGACGCCGTTCGATCTGGCGGTGTTGGCGGCCTTCGGCCTGACCACCATTTGCGTCGCCTTCATCCTGTTCATGGAGGGCGCCAAGCACATCCCGGCGGCGGAGGCCGGACTGATCAGCATGCTCGACGTCGTTCTCGGGCCGTTGTGGGTGTTCCTCGCCTTCGGCGAACGGCCCGGCCGGTCGGCGATCGTCGGCGGCGCGCTCGTCCTGAGCGCGCTGGTCTGGCGGCTCGCCCCCGAAATCGGGCGGGCCCGCAACGGATCGCTGGCGGGTTGAGTCCGCGCCCCGGCGGGCGCCGGAGGCTGCACGACCCGGCGGTTTGCCCTATAACAGCCCGACGGCGGCTTCCTCGCTCGCCACGAAAGGCATCCATGTCCGAACCAAGATTCGCCCTGGTCACCGGCGCCGGCGGCGGCATCGGCCGCGCCGCCTCGCTGGCGCTCGCCAAAGCCGGCTGGCGCGTCGCCGTCACCGGCCGCCGCCTGCAACCCCTCGAGGAGACGGCCAAAGAGATCGAGGCGATCGGAGGGCGGGCTTTCGTGCGCGCCTGCGATGTCGGCGATCCGCAGGCCGTCGGCGAGTTGTTCGACACGCTCGACGAGGCGTTCGGCCGGCTCGATCTGCTGTTCAACAACGCGGGCGCCGGCGCGCCCGCCATTCCGATGGAGGACCTTTCCTACGCGCAATGGAAGACGGTCGTCGACGTCAACCTGACCGGCGCGTTCCTCTGCGCGCAAGGCGCCATTTCGATGATGAAGCGGCAAACGCCGAAGGGCGGCCGCATCATCAACAACGGCTCGATCTCCGCTCACTCGCCGCGCCCGAACTCCGCGCCCTACACCGCGACGAAGCACGCCATAACCGGGCTGACCAAGTCGATCGCGCTCGATTGCCGGCAGCACGACATCGCCTGCGGCCAGATCGACATCGGCAATGCGCTGACCGACATGGCGCGCAAGATGACGCTCGGCGTGCCGCAAGCCGACGGCCGCATCGCCATCGAGCCGATGATCGACGCGGCGCAGGTGGCCGATGCGGTGGTCCACATGGCGGGCCTTCCGCTTTCGACCAATATCCTCTCGCTGACGATCATGGCGACGAAAATGCCGTTCGTCGGTCGAGGCTGAGGGCGCGTGGCCGATCCGCTCCTCGTCGAAGTGCTGCGCGGCTCGCGCGTCGAAAGCCGCCATCGCGGCGCGGTCGCCGTCTGCGACGCCGACGGACGCGAGGTCTTCACGCTCGGCGACGTTTCGGCGCCGGTGTTTCCGCGTTCCGCGATCAAGGCGCTGCAGGCCTTGCCGCTGGTGGAGAGCGGCGCGGCGGACCGCTTTTCCCTGACCGAGGCGGAGATCGCGCTCGCCTGCGCCTCGCACTCGGGCGAGCCGGTTCACGCGAGGACGGCGCTCGCCATGCTCGCCAAATGCGGACGCGGGGCCGAGGTTCTGGAATGCGGCGTTCATTGGCCGCTGAGCAATGAAGCGGCGCGCGCGCTGGCGGCGCGCGGCGCCGGACCCACCGCTCTTCACAACAATTGCTCGGGCAAGCACGCCGGCTTCATCTGTCTGAGCTGCGCCATGGGCGTCGAGCCTTCCGGCTATGTCGAGGCCGGACATTTCGTGCAGCGCGCGGTCAAGGCGACGATCGAGGAAATGACGAAAACTAAGCTCGACCAGCGCGCGCGCGCCATCGACGGCTGCTCGATCCCGACCTACGCGACGCCGATCCGGGCGCTGGCGCATGGTTTTGCCCGTTTCGGCGCCGGCCACGGCCTGCCGCCGGCGCGCGCCGCGGCGGCGAGGCGGATCAGGGAAGCGGTCGCCGCGCACCCCGACCTCGTCGCAGGCGCGGGGCGGTTCGACACGCTGGCGGCCGAGACGTTTGGCCTTCGCGCCTTCGTGAAGACCGGCGCGGAAGGCGTCTATTGCGCGGCGTTCCCCGAATCGGGGCTCGGCGTCGCGATCAAATGCGAGGACGGCGCCGGGCGCGCCGCCGAGACCGCGATGGCGGCGCTGATCGCGCGGTTCGTGCCCATGAGCGAGGCCGAGCATGCGGCGCTCGCCTCGCGCCTGACGCCGCCGATCCGCAACTGGAACGGGGCGACGGTCGGCCTGATTCGCGCGAGCGCCGCGCTGACCCGTCAAACGCCCAGACAGCGCGCGAGCCGCGCCGGCGTTTGAGCTTGACGGCGCGAGCGGCTAGAACAGCCGCGCATCCGACGAGAGAGCCCGATGACCGAAAAGCCCAAGGCCAGCCCGCAGGAACAATCCGAAATCCTGATGCAGGCGCTGCCGCACATGTTGCGCTACGACGATGCAATCATCGTGGTGAAATACGGCGGCCACGCGATGGGCGATGAAGCCAAGGCGCGCGATTTTGCGCGCGACATGGTGTTGCTCGAACAATCCGGCGTCAACCCGGTCGTCGTGCACGGCGGCGGCCCGCAGATCGGCGCGATGCTCGCCAAGCTCGGCATCAAGTCGAAATTCTCCGCCGGCCTGCGCATCACCGACAAGGCGACGGTCGAAATCGTCGAAATGGTGCTGGCCGGCGCCATCAACAAGCAGATCGTCGGCACGATCAACGCCCAGGGCGGCCGGGCCGTCGGGCTGTGCGGCAAGGACGGCAACATGGTGACGGCGCGCAAGGTGACGCACCACGGCGGCGCCAATGGCGCCGAAATCGAGGACGTCGTCGACCTCGGCTTTGTCGGCGAGCCGGCGAGCGTCGACACCACCGTGCTCGAACAGATCCTCGGGCGGGAACTGATCCCGGTTCTCGCGCCGGTCGCGCAGGGCGCCGACGGCGAGACCTACAACGTCAACGCCGACACATTCGCCGGCGCGATCGCCGGCGCGCTGGCCGCCAAGCGGCTGCTGTTGCTGACCGACGTGCCCGGCGTGCTCGACAAGAACAAGACGCTGATCAAGGAACTGAAGGTGGACGAGATTCGCGGCCTGATCGCCGACGGCACGATCACCGGCGGCATGATCCCCAAGGTCGAGACCTGCATCTATGCGTTGGAGCGCGGGGTCGAAGGCGTCGTCATCCTCGACGGCCAGATCCCGCACGCCGTCCTGATCGAGCTTTTGACCGACTACGGCGCGGGCACGCTGATCACCCGCTGACCGAGGCGCCCGATCGCCCGCCGGGCTATGCGACGCACGGCGCCTTTGATAACAACCATCGAATGCGGATTCTGGCGATCGACGCTTCCTGCGGGGCGGTTTCGGGCTGCGTCCTCGATAGCGGGGCGGACGAGGCGATCGCGCGCGCCAGCGAACCGATGCAGCGCGGTCACGCCGAAGCGCTGGCGCCGCTGCTCGACCGGGTGATCGGCGGCGTCGAGGGCGGATTTGCGACGCTCGACCGCATCGCGGCGACGGTCGGACCGGGCTCCTTCACCGGCATTCGCATCGGCCTCGCCACGGCCCGCGCGATGGGTCTGGCGCTGGACATTCCGGTGGTCGGCGTCTCGACGCTCGTCGCCTTCGCCGGGCCGCTGCTCCTCGCGCCGCAGCCGGGCGCCATCGCCTCGGTGATCGACGCGCGGCACGGGCGCGTCTATTTCCAGTTGTTCGAGCCGACCGGGCGGCCGCTCATTCCCGCCCGTCTTGAAGGCTTGCGCGAGGCGGTGCGGGCGCTCGGCGCCGGGCCCGTCCGCATGACCGGCAACGGCGCGCGGCTGCTGGCCGTGGAGGCGGCGCGCGCCGGCCTGTCCGTCGAACTGGTGAGCGATGCGGATTTTCCTGATATTCTCGCTGTCGCGCGGGTCGGGCTGGCGGCGGACCCGCGCGATAGTCCGCCGCGCCCGCTCTACCTCAAGCCGCCGGACGCCCAACCGGCGGTCGGCGCCTCCGTCGCGCGCGCCAATCCCTGACCGACCGGCCGCCCATGCTGCTTCCGTTCCGCAAACTCAGCCCCCCGGTCATGCGCCCTCTGCGCAGCGACAAGGCCGAACAATGCGCGGCGCTTCATGCGGCCTCCTTCGCTCATTCCTGGTCGACGACCGAATTCGAGACCCTATTGTCGAGCAAGACGACGATCGGCGGCGCCGCGGTCGATGCGGCCACCGACGATTTGCGCGGCTTCGCGCTTTCGCGCCTCGCCGGCGACGAAGCGGAAATCCTGACGATCGCGGTGCATGCCTCCTTTCGCAATCGCGGCATCGGCCGCGCCCTGCTGGCCGATAGCCTGATGCGCCTGGCCGCCTCGCACGTGCAGTCGCTGTTTCTCGAAGTCGAACGCGCCAACCTGCCGGCGATCGCCCTCTATTCGCGCATGGGCTTTCGCGAGGTCGGACGCCGGCGCGGCTATTATCGCAAGCCGGACGGCGCGGCCGAGACGGCGCTCGTGCTCAGAAAAGACCTGACGTGATCGCCGCCTCCCTCCGGGGCCGACGCGGCGAGGCGGGCGCCGCCCGGCCCGCCAGCGATGCGGGGCAGCCGACCAGCCGAAACGATCCGATCGCGGCGGCGCGCGAGCCTTCGCGCGGGGATGGCGGCCTCGCCGCCCGCCCTCGCGCGCCCCGGCTTCGCGCGACGACGGCTCTGCGAGTCGGGCTCGGGCTTCTGGCGGCGGCGCTGGTTCTCGTGATCGGCGCTCCCTTTCGATGGATCGCCCTGCGAAGGGACGGACGGGCGGGCGAGGGGCTGCCGGTTCTGTTCCACCGGATCGCCTGCGCGGCGCTCGCGGTGCGCGTGCGGGTGCATGGACGAGCCGCATCGGCGCGCCCGCAACTTGTGGTCTCAAACCACATATCCTGGCTGGATATTTGCGCGCTCGGCTCGATGCGGCCCGTCGAGTTTCTTGCGAAAAAGGAGGTCGGCGCCGGCCGCCTCGCGCGGGCCGCGCTCAGTCTTCAGGGGGTCGCTTTCGTCGATCGCGGCCGTCGCCGTTGCATTCCCGCGGTCAACGCCGAGATCGCCCGGCGCCTGCGCGTAGGCGCGGCGGTCGTCCTGTTCGCCGAATCGACGACGGGCGACGCCAACCGGTTGTTGCCGTTCCGTTCTTCGCATTTCGAAGCGGTCCGGCAGACGCTCGACGCCGGCGCGCGTCGACCGGGGATCGTGCAGCCGATCTACATCGCCTATTCCCGGCGGGCCGGCCTGCCGTTGGGCCGTTCCGAGCGACCGCTCGTCGCCTGGTACGGCGACATGACATTCTTCAGTCATTTCTGGCGCTTGCTGCGGGCCGGCCGGATCGATTGCGACATCTACTGCGGCGCCCCTATCCCGTTCTTCCCGGATTCCGACCGCAAGGACGTCGCGCGGCGCACGGAAGGCGCCGTGCGGGCGCTGGCGCGCCAGGCGCGCCGACAACCGCTTTGAGAGCCGGCTATTTTCGTGAGCGCCGAAAAGTCGTAGAAAGCGCCTGAGGTCTCTTAAGGAGCAATTTTGTCCGCAGTCATTTCTCGCGCCCGGGAGCCGTTGGTCGGGACGCCTGTTTCAGAGGATTCCGGCGCGACGGCGCCGCTGACCGGGCGAGGCAAGCGCGTCTTCGTAAAATCCTTCGGTTGCCAGATGAACGTCTACGACTCGCATCGGATCGCCGATGTGGCGGATCATCAGGGCTACCGGCAGGCCGCCAGAATCGAGGACGCCGACCTCGTCGTGCTCAACACCTGTCACATCAGGGAGCGCGCCTCGGAGAAAATCTACTCGGAACTGGGCAAGGTTCGCGAACTCCGACAACAGCGCGAGATCGCCGGGCTTGCCACGACGATCGTCGTGGCCGGCTGCGTCGCCCAGGCCGAGGGCGCCGAGATCGTGCGCCGCCAGCCCGCGGTCGACCTTGTCGTCGGGCCGCAGAACTATCACCGCCTGCCGCAATTGCTGCGCGCGGCGGCGTTGCGCCCGGGCGTCGTCGACACCGCCTTCCCCGTCGAGGACAAGTTCGACCACCTGCCCGTCGCCGCGCCCGCGACGATCCGCGCGCGCGGCGTCAGCGCGTTTGTGACCGTCCAGGAAGGCTGCGACAAATTCTGTTCGTTCTGCGTCGTTCCCTACACGAGGGGCGTTGAAAGCTCGCGTCCCGTCGCCAAGGTCGTCGCGGAGATCGCGCGCCTAGCGGGCGCCGGCGTGCGCGAAGTGACGTTGATCGGCCAGAACGTCAACGCCTACCATGGCCGCGACGCGGCGGGCGGCCTGTGCGATCTTGCCGGCCTGCTGCGCGCCGCCGCCGCCACGCCCGGCGTGCTGCGCGTTCGCTACACGACGTCGCATCCGAACGATATGACGGACGCGCTGATTCTCGCGCATCGCGACAATCCCCCGCTGGCCCCCTACCTGCATCTGCCGATCCAGTCGGGATCGGATCGCGTGCTGGCGGCGATGAACCGCGGCCACCGGGCGCGCGACTACAGGGACATCGTCGAACGCGTCCGCGCCGCCCGGCCGGACATCGCGCTCTCCAGCGACTTCATCGTCGGCTATCCCGGCGAGAGCGACGCCGAATTCGAGGAAACGCTCGATCTCGTGCGCGCGGTCGGCTTCGCCGCGTCGTACGCCTTCAAATATTCGCCGCGGCCGGGGACGCCCGGCGCCGAACAGAAGAACCAGATCGACGAGCCGACGAAATCGGCCAGGCTGGCGAAATTGCAGCAATTGCTCGAAGACCAGCGGCAGGCCTTCAATCGCGCCGCCCTGGGGCGAACAATGCCGGTTCTGTTCGAAAAGCCGGGGCGGCACGCCGGTCAGGCGATCGGCCGCAGCCCCTATCTGCAATCCGTGCATGTCAGCGGCGAACCGTCGTTGATCGGCGCGCTCGCCGATGTCGAAATCATCGGCGTCGGGCCCAATTCCCTGCGGGGACGGCTTGTCACGCCCGCGTCACACAACTTGCGCGGAATCCGATGAACGACGCGCCCGCAGACAAGGCGAACGCCGGCTTGCGCGAAAAGCATGCGAGAACCGAAACATTCCAGGCTTCAGGAGACGCCAGATTGAGAGCGCCCGAACGAACGGTTTCGAGGATTTCCGCGATCGGGCCCGAGGGATCGGCGGCCGCGCGCGACGCCAAGCCTGCCGAAATCACGCTTGCTTTCGATGACAACGGCCTGGTGTCGATCGTGTTCGGCCATTACGACCAGAATATCGCCAAGATCGAGCGGCGCCTCGGCGTCGTCGCCAACGCCAACGGCAACCAGATCATCATCAAGGGCCCGAAGGAAGCCTGCGAAAACGCGCGGCGCGTCCTCGAAATGCTCTACGCCCGCGCCAAGCTCGGGCAGGCCGCCAGCCTCGGCGACGTCGAAGGCGCCATCGCCGAGGTGGCGCTGCAGGGCAGCCTGTTCCCGAGCGAGCTCGACGGCGCCCGATCGCTGTTCCACCAGATCAAGACGCGCCGGAAGGGCGTGGTGCGCGCCCGCAACGTCGCGCAGGATCTCTATTTGTCGGCGCTGAACCAGCACGAATTGGTGTTCGCCGAGGGGCCGGCGGGCACCGGCAAGACCTGGCTCGCCGTCGGGCACGCCGTTTCCCTGCTCGAGCAAGGCGTCGTCGAGCGACTGATCCTGACCCGCCCGGCGGTCGAAGCGGGCGAGCGCCTCGGCTTCCTGCCCGGCGACATGCGCGACAAGGTCGATCCCTATCTGCGGCCCGTCTACGACGCCTTGCACGACTTCATGGAAGGCAGGATGGTCGAGCGGGGCATTCAGACGGGCATGATCGAAATCGCGCCGCTGGCCTTCATGCGCGGCCGCACGCTCGCCAAATCCGTCGTGCTGCTCGACGAGGCGCAAAACGCGACCTCCATGCAGATGAAGATGTTTCTGACCCGCCTCGGCGAAGGCTCGCGCATGATCGTCAACGGCGATCCGACGCAGACCGACTTGCCGCCAGGGCACAAATCCGGCTTGAGCGAGGCCGTCGCGCTGCTCGCCGGCCTCGACGGGGTCGGCCATGTCGTGTTCCGACACGGCGACGTCGTGCGGCACGATCTCGTGCGCCGCATCGTCGCGGCGTACGAAAGCGCGCATCATCAAGCCCGCGGCGAGTCGGCGCGATGAAGACGAGAGTCGAAGTGATCGAATCGTCGGCGCGTTGGCGCGCTTTGCCGGGCGTCGAAAAGCTCCTGGAGCGCGCCATCGCGGCCGGGCTGGCGGCGAGCAGGGCGCGAATCCTCGACGGCGCGGAGATCAGCGTGTTGCTGGCCGGCGACGCTGAAGCGCGCGCGCTGAACGCGCGATGGCGCGGCCTCGACAAGCCGACCAACGTCCTTTCCTTCCCCGCCGCCGCGCGCGACAAGCTCGCCGACGCGCCGCTCCTTGGCGATATCGTCGTCGCCTTCGAAACGGCGCAGCGGGAGGCCGCCGAGGAGCGCAAGACTTTCGCCGACCATGTCGCGCATCTGGTCGTTCACGGCCTCCTGCACCTGCTCGGCTTCGATCATCAGAGCGATGACGAGGCCGACCGCATGGAGGCGATCGAAACCGCCGCGCTGGCGAGGCTCGGGATCGCCGACCCCTATGCCTCGAGCCTCGCCGAGGACGCCCGGGCATGAGCGAGGCCGAACGGATCGAGCCCGCGGCGGTCGAGGAGCCGCCGGCGCCGGCGCGCGAGGCGCAGACGGGCCTGTTCGATCGCCTTCGCGCATTGTTCGGACTGGGACCGGCGTCCGTTCGCGACGATCTGGAGGACGCGCTCGTAGGCGACGGCGCCGGCGCCGATTTCACCCCCCAGGAACGCGCCATTCTGAAGAATGTCCTCGGCCTGCACGATGTCAGGGTGGCGGACATCATGGTGCCGCGCGCCGACGTCATCGGCCTGACGATCGACGCGCCGCTCAGCGAGGTCCTCGCCCTGTTCCGCACCGCCGGTCATTCGCGTCTTCCGGTCTACGGCGAAACGCTCGACGATCCCCGCGGCATGGTGCACATTCGCGATTTCGTCGACTATCTCGCCGCCGAACCGCAATTCGGCCTCGTCGAAAGTGCGGCCGGGAGCCCGGACGCCGCGCCAGGCGCAGACGCCAAACTCGGCATGCGTCTGCCGCTGGCGCGCGCCAATATCCTCAGACCGGTGCTGTTCGCGCCGCCCTCGATGCCCGCCCTCGATCTGCTCCTGAAGATGCAGGCTTCGCACACCCATATGGCGCTGGTGATCGACGAATACGGCGGCACCGACGGGCTGGTCTCGATCGAGGATGTGGTCGAGGCGATCGTCGGCGATATCGAGGACGAACACGACGAGGCCGACGCCCGCGAAGTCTCCCGGACCGCGGACGGCGTTCTCATCGTCGACGCGCGGGCCAGTCTGGAGGCGGTGTCGCGCGCCCTCGGGATCGATCTGGCCGCCCTCGCCGACGCCGAATCGATCGACACGATCGGCGGATTGATCATGTCCAACGCTGGCCGGGTGCCGGGACGCGGCGAAATCATCACCGGTCCCGGCGATTTCGAATTCGAGATTCTCGACGCCGATCCGCGACGGATCAAACGTCTCAAGATTCACCAGCCGGGCGCCCGCATGCGCCGGACCGCCGCGCGGCGGCGGCGAACGGCGGGTGAAGCAACGGTCGATCCCGCGACAGGAGGAACCGCCGCCCAAAAGTGAGCGCGCCCGCCCGCCCGCCGCTCGGCGCCGAAGGTTCTTGTTCAGGACAGCATTGATCGAATCAGACCGCCGCTCTAAGTCTTGTGCTCACTGCAACGCCAGACGGCGAGCCGGCTTCCGCTGTTTCTCTCCTCGCTCCCGGGACGCCAGCCCTTGGTTTCGACCGAATTGACGCAATCGCGCGAAGGCGGCTATTTCCGCGCGATCGCCGACAGCGTCATCCTCGCATGGGACTGGCGACGCCGCGCGATCGCCTTCGGCGCCGGCGCGGTCGGCGCTTTGGCTTTGCCGCCGTTCGATTTTCTGCCTGCGATCGCCGCGCCGATGATGGCGGCGGTCTGGCTGATCGACGGATCGGCCGCCGCGCAGGCCGGCGGGCGCTCGACCGTCCGATCCGTGCGGTCGGCGTTCGCGGCGGGCTGGTGGTGGGGCTTGGGCTATTTTGTCGCGGGCCTCTGGTGGCTGGGCGCCGCGTTCCTTGTCGAAGCCGACAAATTTGCCTGGGCGCTGCCGTTCGGCGTTCTGGCGTTGCCCGCGGGTCTCGCTTTCTTTCCGGCGATCGGCTTTGCGATCGCCCGCCTGCTGTGGTCGCCGGGCCCGGCGCGCGTCCTCGCTTTGGCGATCGGCCTTGGCGTCAGCGAATGGCTGCGCGCGGTCGTGCTCACCGGATTTCCCTGGAACGAGATTGGCATGGCGCTTGGCCAGAATCTGGTCCTCGCCCAGTTCGCCTCGATTGCCGGGCTACATGGGCTGACCCTTCTCACCATCGCGATTTTCGCGGCGCCGGCCACCCTGGCCGACGAGGCGAACGGCTCCTGGCTGACGCGGCCGATCGGGCTGGCCGTGGTCGCTCTGGCCGCGCTGGCCGCCTTCGGCACCTATCGGCTGTCGGCCCCCGAAGCGGCGACGCTCGCCGGGGTGAAGCTGCGCATCATGCAGACCGACATGGCGCAGGACGGCAGTTTCGGGCCGCAGAACAAGGAGGCGATCCTGCGGCGCTATCTCGACCTCTCGGATCGCGCGACTTCGCCGAGCTCGACCGGCGTCGCCGACGTCACCCATCTGATCTGGCCGGAATCGGCCTTTCCCTTCCTGCTGGCGCGCGACCCCAAAGCGCTGGCGCAGATCGCCGATCTGCTCAGCGGCGGCGCGACGCTGATCACCGGCGCGGCGCGCCTCGCTGAGCCGACGCCCGGCGACCGCCGCCTGCATTATTTCAACTCGATCCAGGTCGTCGACCGGCGCGGCGCGCTGCTCGACCGCTACGACAAGATTCACCTTGTGCCGTTCGGCGAATATCTGCCCTGGGCCGACCTGCTCGACCGTCTCGGGGTGACGCAATTCGTGCATTTCCCCGGCGGATTCGACGCCGGCGCCGGCCCCGCCGTTCTGCACGCTCCCGGGCTGCCCGACGCGCTTCCGCTGATCTGCTACGAAGCGGTCTTTCCACAGGACATCGGCTCCGCGTTCAGGGCCGACGAGCGCCGCGCGGCCTGGATGCTCAACCTGACGGACGACGCCTGGTTCGGGCTGACGCCGGGGCCCTACCAGCATTTCGCGCAAGCCCGCCTGCGGGCCATCGAGACCGGCCTGCCGCTGGTTCGCGCCGCCAACGGCGGCATATCGGCGGTCGTCGACGGCCTCGGCCGCGTCACGGCGCAGCTTCCTTTGGGAGTCGAAAGCGTGCTCGACAGCCCGTTGCCGGCGCCGCGCCCGCCGACTTTCTACAGCCGATACGGGGCCCTCGCGCCGCTGTCGATGCTCGCGGCGCTGCTGGCTGCTTCGACGCTCGCCCGTCGAAGGCGCCGAAGGTGATCAGGCTGGTCGTGCGAATTCTCGCGTTCGCGCTGCTGGCGGGAGCCTTCGCCGCCTGCGTCATCGACGGGGCGCGCTGGATCGCCACCGACCAATGGAAGTTCACGCCGATCGGCGAGACCCTGTACTGGGCGTTCCCCAACAAGTTTCTGCTCGTGCAGAATTTCATCGAGCGGCACAACCCCCTGGCGCTGAATGTCCTGTGGGCGCCGACATGGGCGGTGCTCGGGGTCATCGGCGTCGGATTGTTCTATCTTGTTCGCCGACGGCCGCCGCCGATCGGCCATTCGAACCGCTCGCGCTGATTGCCGGGCCGCGCGGCCTCTTTTGAACTGGCGGCGCGACGCCCATATCGTGGTGGAACCGCCATGGAGCCCCCCATGTTGAATTTCCTGCGCAAGTTCGACCGTCCCGCTTCGCCCGCCGAGGCCTTGCCCGGCCGGTCGACGCCGATCGCCACCGCCCTGAACCATTTTGTCGACGGCCATCCGTTGAAGGGCCCCTATCCCGCGGGGACCGAGACCGCGATTTTCGCGATGGGATGTTTCTGGGGCGCCGAGCGCAAATTCTGGGAGGCGGGCGAAGGCGTTTACGTTACGGCGGTCGGCTATGCTGGCGGCTTTACGCCGAATCCGACCTATGAAGAAACCTGCTCCGGCCGCACTGGCCACGCCGAAGCGGTGCTCGTGGCGTTCGATCCCGCCAAGATCTCCTATGAACGGTTGCTGCAAATCTTCTGGGAGAACCACGACCCGACGCAGGGCATGCGTCAGGGCAATGACATCGGATCGCAGTATCGCTCGGCGATCTACGCGACCAGCCCGGCGCAGCTCGCCGCCGCCAGGGCCTCACGCGAGGCCTATGGCGAGGCGCTGAAGGCGAGGGGGCTCGGGCCGATCACCACCGAGATCGAAGAAGCCGGACCCTTCTATTTTGCCGAAGACTATCACCAGCAATACCTGGCCAGGAATCCGGGCGGCTATTGCGGCCTCGGCGGCACCGGCGTCTCCTGCCCGGTCGGCGTCGGCGTAAGGAGCGCGCGCGCCTGACCCGCCGCCCGCAGGATCGGGTGCGCGCTACGCCGTCGCGTCGAGCCCGTAGAGCGAATGCAGCGTGCGCACCGCCAGTTCGGTGTAGACGGCGTCGATCAGCACCGAGAACTTGATCTCGGACGTGGTGATCGCGCGGATGTTGACGCCCTTCTCGGCCAACGCCTTGAAGGCGCGCGCGGCGACGCCGGAATGGCTGCGCATGCCGATGCCGATCGCCGAAATCTTGACGACGTCCTGCGCCCCTTGCAGCAGCGCATAGTTGATCTGGCCGCGACGCTCCTCGAGGATCGCCTTGGCGCGGACGAATTCGGCGGCCGGCACGGTGAAGGTGATGTCCGTCGTCGTGCTGTCGCCCGATACGACCTGGATGATCATGTCGACGTTGATGTTGGCGTCGGCGAGCGGCATGAAGATCGCCGCGGCGACGCCCGGCTTGTCGGCGACGCCGCGCAAGGTCAATTGCGCCTCGTCCTTCGAGAATGCGATGCCGGTGACGACCTGGGATTCCACGATGTCCTCCTCGTCGCAAATGAGCGTGCCCGACCTCGGCGCGGCGGGATCGTCGAACGACGAACGCACGATGAGCCTGACCTTGTGCACCATCGCCACCTCGACCGAGCGCACTTGCAGCACTTTCGCGCCGAGCGAGGCCATTTCGAGCATTTCCTCGAAGGCGACGCGCTCCAGCCGCCGCGCCTTGGCGACCACGCGCGGGTCGGTGGTGTAGACGCCGTCGACGTCGGTGTAGATGTCGCAGCGGTCGGCGCCGATCGCCGCGGCGAGCGCCACCGCGGACGTGTCGGAGCCGCCGCGCCCGAGCGTGGTCACCCGGCCGCTCGCCGCGTGAAGCCCCTGAAAGCCCGCGACGACGGCGATCTCCTTGCCGGCAAAGCCGGCGACGATCTTCGAGCCGTCGATGCCCATGATGCGCGCCGCGCCGTGGGCGTCGTCGGTGAGGATCGGGATTTGCCAGCCCTGCCACGACCGGGCTGGCAACCCCATCGCCTTCAGCACGATCGCCAGCAGGCCCGCGGTGACGAGCTCGCCCGACGCGACGATCGCGTCATATTCGCAGGCGTCGTAGAGCGGGGCCGCCTCGCTCGCCCAGGCGACCAGTTCATCGGTCTTGCCCGACATCGCCGAGACGACGACCGCCACTTCGTGGCCCGCCTCGACCTCGCGTTTGACGTGGCGCGCCACATTGCGAATTCGTTCGATGTCGGCGACCGACGTGCCGCCGAACTTCATCACCAGGCGCGACATCAGGATTCCAGCCAATCGGCGCCGCCGGGCGGCTCGCGCCGGCTGCGAAGGGCGCGTATAGATGGCGTCGCCCGGGCGGTCAACGCCCGTTTTCTTCGTCGGGGAACCGCCCAATGGCCGCCTCAGACGCCAGCATCGACCCGGCCGACGTCGCGCGCTTCGAAGCGTTCGGCGACGACTGGTGGGACCCGGCCGGCCCGATGCGCGCGCTGCATCGGATCAATCCGCTGCGCATCGCCTGGCTGCGCGGCGTCATAGCCCGGCGTTTCGCCGCCTCGCCCGACGCCGACGAGCCGCTGCTCGCCGGCCTGACGATCCTCGACGTCGGTTGCGGGGGCGGCCTGCTCGCCGAGCCGCTCGCCAGACTGGGCGCCGACGTCACCGGCCTCGACCCGTCGCCGGGCAATATCGAGGCGGCGCGGCGCCACGCCGACGAGACGGGCGCCCGCCTCGCCTATCGCGCGGGCGCGATCGAACAACTGGCCGACGAAGGCGCGTCGTTCGACGTCGTGCTGGCGATGGAGGTCGTCGAGCACGTGCGCGACATGCCGCGTTTCGTCAGGACCGCATGCGCCCTCGTGCGTCCGGGCGGCCTCATCGCCGCCTCGACGCTGAACCGCACCTTCAGGAGCTTCGCCCTGGCGATCGTCGGCGCCGAATACATCCTGCGCTGGCTTCCCAGGGGCACGCACCGCTGGGAGCAATTCGTGACCCCGGAGGAATTGAGCGGAGCCTTGCGTTCGGGCGGCCTGAGAGAGATCGCGCGAACCGGCGTCGTCTACGATCCGCTGCGCGCCGAATGGCGCCTGTCGCGCGACACGAACGTCAATTACATGATCGCGGCCAAGCGGGTCTAGTTCGCCGGGCAGTCCTTCTGCACGCGGTCGAGCGCCAGCGAGAAGCCGGCGAGCGAATAGGTGTCGATGGTTATGTTGCCCCGCTTGGAGGTCGCCTTGACCTGAAGCTTGGCGCCCTTGCGCATCTCGCCGACCAACTGGCTTTCCATGGCGGCGTTCTTGACCCACAGGTTCGCGCTCTTGGCCAGAAGCTCGAAGGACTGATCGCCGACCATCGCCGTCGCCGGTTTGGCCGCCGGTTTCTTCTTGGGGTCCGCAGCGACGTCGGCCTCGGCGGGCGGATTGACGACGTCGAAGCCCATGATGAACGAGATTTCGTTGCGCACCCCCTCGCTCGGGCGGTCCGAGATGAAGGCGTAGGCAGGGTCGCGCTTCAAATCGGCGGGCGCGCGATCCTTCGGCTGCGCCAGCGTATAGCAGACGCGGCCCTTGGTCGCCTGCGTCTGATAGACGCCCCAGTCGCCGAAGCTCGCCACCAGCAACGGCTTGGCGGCGGCGTTCTTTTCCGCGGGCTTGCTCTTGTCCGCCGCCGCCGCGTCGGGCGCCTTGGCCGCTTTCTTCTTGGCCGGCGCCGTCTGATCGGCGGCGGGAGTTTGCTGGGCGAGGACCGGACCGGCGATGAACAGACCGAGCGCGGCGCAAAGCAGGACGGCGGTTGGTTGCGCAAGGCGAATCATGGGATGAATATACTCCGGCGAAACCCACGCGGCGGTGGGGCTTTCATGGGCGGCGAACGGGGCAAAATTCTGACCCCGCTCCTCGTGGTAAATCGACAGCCAACAGAACCTATCCAATCTTAGTGAAAAAAGACTCAAATTCGAGGTCTGCGATGAAAGCGCTGATTTGCGACAAATACGGTCCGCCGGAAACGCTGAAAATCGTCGATCTGCCCGACCCGGCGCCCGGCGAAAATCAAGCGCTCGTCGATGTCGGCTACGCCGGCCTCAATTTTTTCGATCTGCTGGTCATCGAGAACAAATACCAGGTCAAGCCGCCGTTGCCGTTCTCGCCCGCCGCCGAATTTTCCGGCCGGGTCGCGGGGCTGGGCCCCGGCGCGAAAGGCTTCGCGATAGGCGACCGCGTGCTCGGCTACACCGGTTTTGGCTGCGCGCGCGAGAGGATCGTCTGCCCCGTCGACAGACTGGTCGCCCTTCCCGATGGGCTTTCCGACGAGAAGGCGGCCGGCCTGTCGATCACCTACGGGACGACGTTGCACGCCCTCAAGCAGCGCGCCGAGTTGAAGCCCGGCGAGACGCTGGTCGTCCTGGGCGCCTCGGGCGGGGTCGGCCTGGCGGCGGTCGAGATCGGCGCGCGGATGGGCGCGCGGGTGATCGCCTGCGCGTCCTCGGACGAAAAGCTCGCGTTCGTGCGCCGGTTCGGCGCGCAGGAAACCATCAACTACGCGACGAGCGATCTACGCGCCGAACTCAAGCGCCTGACCGCCGGTCGCGGCGTCGATGTCGTCTACGATCCGGTCGGCGGCGCGCTGACCGAGGCCGCGTTGCGCTCGCTCGCCTGGAAGGGACGCCTGCTGGTGATCGGCTTCGCCTCGGGCGAAATTCCCAAGCCGCCGCTCAATCTCGTGCTGCTGAAGGGCTGCGACGTCCGCGGCGTCTTCTGGGGCGAGTTCGTCGCGCGCGAGCCGCAGGCCCATCGCGCCAATATGGCGGCGCTGCTCGAAGACGCCGCCAGCGGCGCGATCTCGGCCCATGTCCACGCCGCCTATCCTCTATCCTCGTTCGCCGAGGCTTTGGGGGTGATCGCCCGCCGCGAAGCGCTCGGCAAGGTGCTGCTGCGGATCGGGCCGCCGGCCTGAAACAGACCGGCCGTCGATCGCCCGCGACTCTCGCCAAGCCGCTGTTTTCACGGATGATCTCATCCGAAGCCCGCCGCTGCTTCCTGAGCCGCGCCGGCGACGACGATCCGTAAATCAAATTGTCAGACTTGTTCTTTATCCTGCCAGACGCCACATGAGAGCCGCCAGGGAGGAGCGCGCGGCGCCGCGAGGCGCCGGCCAACTCTGGAGACCCCGATGAAACCTGATCCTCAAGCGATCGTCCGCCGCCTGTGGAGCGGCGACATGGCGGCTTTTCGCGATCATCTCCTTCGTCTCGACGCGTCGAGCCGGCGCGACCGTTTCAGCGGCGCGGTGTCGGATGAATTTCTCGTCAATTACGCCGACAACTGCTTCGGCGCCGGCGATCTCGTGTTCGGAGCCTTCGTCGACGGCCAATTGCGCGGGGCGGGAGAATTGCGCTCGGAAAACGCGATCTGGGCGGAGAGCGCGCCCTTTTCCAAGCGGGTGCACGCCGAGGCGGCTTTCAGCGTCGAGGAGGCTTTTCGCCGCTGCGGCATCGGCGAACAATTGTTTGCGCGCATCGTGCGCGCCGCCAGCAATCACGGCGTCGAGACGATCGAGATCATGTGCCAGGCCGACAACCGCCCGATGCAGCAACTGGCGGCGAAGTTCTCCACCGAACTTCACTTCGAGGCGCATGAAGTCACCGGCCGCCTCGTCGCGCGGCGCCCGACGCCGCTCTCGCTGTGGCGCGAGGCGTCGCAGGACGTCGCCGATCTGACGGCCTCGGTGGTCGACGCGCAGGTGCGCGCGCTGTTCCCCAACCGCACGCCCGAAGCCTGAAGGCCCGGCGGGCCAGCCGGCCTCACATCTGCCTTTGCAGCATCATCGTCTTGATCGCGCCGATCGCCTTGGCCGGGTTGAGGCCCTTCGGGCAGGTCTTGGCGCAGTTCATGATCGTATGGCAACGATAGAGGCGGAACGGGTCCTCCAGATTGTCGAGCCGTTCGCCCGCCGCCTCGTCGCGCGAATTGATCAGCCAGCGATAGGCCTGCAACAGGATCGCCGGGCCGAGATAGCGCTCGCCGTTCCACCAGTAGCTCGGGCAGGAGGTCGAGCAGCAGGCGCACAGGATGCATTCGTAGAGCCCGTCGAGCGCGGCGCGGTCCTGCGGCGACTGCCGCCATTCCTTTTCGGGCGTCGGCGAGACGGTCTTCAGCCAGGGTTCGATCGAGGCGTGCTGCGCGTAGAAGTTCGTGAGGTCCGGCACCAGGTCCTTGACGACTTCGAGATGCGGCAGCGGATAGATTTTCACCGCCCCCTCGATCTCGTCCATGCCGCGCGTGCAGGCGAGCGTGTTCATGCCGTCGATGTTCATCGCGCAGGAGCCGCACACGCCCTCGCGGCAGGAGCGGCGGAAGGTCAACGTCGGATCGATCTTCGATTTGATCCAGATGAGCGCGTCGAGCACCATCGGCCCGCAATCGTGGCGGTCGACGTAATAGGTGTCGAGGCGCGGATTGGCCCCGTCGTCCGGATTCCAGCGATAGATGCGGAATTCGTGGAGTTCGTTCGCGCCGTCGGGCTTCGGCCAGGTCTTGCCGGACGTGATCGTCGAATTCCTGGGAAGGGTGAGTTGGACCATCTTGCTTTTCCATCGACCGGTCGAAGGAGCGTTCGGCGCCTTCGAGTTCAGAGCGACCCCCACCCCGGCCCTCCCCCACAAGGGGGGAGGAGGCAGGACCGACGTCATCCCCTCCCCCCTTGTGGGGGAGGGTTAGGGAGGGGGGTCGCGCGACGCCTGAAAATCGTCAGACAGTCGCGGACGCGTCTCGTTCAATTTCAATCGGATCGTTGCGCCCCTCAATACACCCTCGCCCGCGGCTCGATATAAGCGATGTCGTTGGTCAACGTGTAGGCGTGCACCGGCCGGTAATCGAGCGTCACGGTCTGCTTGTCGGCGTCGATCCACGCCAGCGTGTGCTTCATCCAGTCCTTGTCGTCGCGCTTGGGATAGTCCTCGCGCGCATGGGCGCCGCGGCTTTCGAGCCGGTTGGCGGCGCCCTCCATCGTCACCACCGCCTGAACGATCAAATTGTCGTATTCCATCGTCTCGATGAGGTCGGAATTCCAGATCAGCGAACGGTCGCTGACGTGGACGTCGGCGCCCGCCCGCCAGCATTCGTGGATGAGCTTCGTCCCCTGCGCGAGCACCTCGCCGGTGCGGAACACCGCGCAATTGTCCTGCATCGTGCGCTGCATCCGCCGGCGCAGTTCGGCGGTCGGCGCGCCGCCGTCGGCGTGCCGGAAGCGGTCGAGCCGCGACAAAGCGAAATCGGCCGAATCCTTCGCCAGCTCCGCATGCTTTTCATGAGGTCCGATCAGTTCGGCGGCGCGCATCGCCGCCGCGCGGCCGAACACCACGAGGTCGATCAGCGAATTCGAGCCGAGCCGGTTGGCGCCATGCACCGAGACGCAGGCGCCCTCGCCGAGCGCCATCAGGCCGGGCACGATCGCGTCGGGGTCGCCGCCCGCCTTGGTCAGCGCCTCGCCGTGATAATTGGTCGGGATGCCGCCCATGTTGTAATGGACCGTCGGCAGCACCGGGATCGGCTCCTTGGCGACGTCGACGCCGGCGAAAATCCGCGAACTCTCGGAAATGCCTGGCAGGCGCTCGTGCAGCATCTTCGGATCGAGGTGCTCGAGGTGCAGGAAAATGTGATCCTTCAGCTTGCCGACGCCGCGCCCCTCGCGAATCTCCAGCGTCATCGAGCGGCTGACGACGTCGCGCGAGGCCAGATCCTTGGCCGACGGCGCGTAGCGCTCCATGAAGCGCTCGCCTTCCGAATTGGTGAGATAGCCGCCCTCGCCGCGCGCCCCTTCGGTGATCAGGCAACCGGCGCCGTAGATGCCGGTCGGGTGGAACTGCACGAACTCCATGTCCTGCACCGGCAGGCCGGCGCGCAACGCCATCGCATTGCCGTCGCCGGTGCAGGTATGGGCTGAGGTCGCGGAGAAATAGGCGCGGCCGTAGCCGCCGGTCGCCAGAATGGTCAGATGGGCGCGGAAGCGATGAATCGTCCCGTCGTCCATCTTGAGGCAGACGAGGCCGCGCACCCGCCCGTCGGCGTCGCGAATGAGATCGATCGCGAAATATTCGATGAAGAACTCCGCGCGCGCCTTGAGGGCCTGGCCGTAGAGCGTATGCAGCATCGCATGGCCGGTGCGGTCGGCGGCCGCGCAGGTGCGCTGGGCGACGCCCTTGCCATAGTCGGTGGTCATGCCGCCGAACGGGCGCTGGTAGATCTTGCCCTCCGCCGTGCGTGAGAAGGGCACGCCCCAATGATCGAGCTCGTAGACCGCCGCCGGCGCGTGGCGGCAGAGATATTCGATCGCGTCCTGGTCGCCGAGCCAGTCGGAGCCCTTGACGGTGTCGTACATGTGCCAGCGCCAGTCGTCGGGGCCCATATTGCCGAGCGAGGCGGATATGCCGCCCTGCGCGGCGACCGTATGGGAGCGCGTCGGGAACACTTTCGAGATGCAGGCGGTGCGCAGGCCGGCCTGCGCGCAGCCGACGCTCGCCCTGAGCCCCGCGCCGCCGGCGCCGACGACCACCACGTCGAAACTGTGGTCGGTGATCGGATAGGCTTTCTGCCCGACAGCGGGCGCGGCCGCGCCGCTCGTGCCGTTCGTCGCCATTGATGTGTTCAACCCTTGTTGGCGAGGTCAAGTCTCGGAATTCTAGACGAAGCCGATGCGCAGCACCGCATAGACGCAGGCCAGGCCCGCCGCGGCGCAGAAGAACAAGTTGGCGATCAGGGCCCATTCGCGCGCATGGCCGCCGACGTAGTCGAGGATGATCGAACGCATGCCGAGCTGCATGTGATAGACGCCGGCCAGCACGAAAAGCAACACGAGGATCGCCGGCCCCGGGCTGCCCAGTTCGGCGCGCGCGCCGTTGTAGTCCTTGGAGAGCAGCGACAGCAGCAGCCAGACGAAGGCGATCGTCAACGGGACCAGCGCCACCGACGTCAGCCGCATGAACCAGTCGTCGCGCACGCCGGAGCGCGCCGAGCCGAGATAGCCGACCCGCCCGAGGGGGGTGCGCTGCGAGCCGAGATCTTCGCGCATGGAACGCCCGCTCCCTAGAGAATCGCCAGAGCGATCGCCCATACGACGATCGTCAGGACCAGGCCGCCGCCCAGCGTCGCCATCGCCATCCGTTCGCGCTGCGGGGCGTCCATGCCGTAGCCGGCGTCCCATATGATGTGCCGGACGCCGCCGAGCAGATGGTGAAACAGCGCCCAGGTGAACCCGAACAGGATCAGTCGGCCAAAAATCGAGTTCAGAAAGCCGGATGCGACGGCGAACGTCGCCGCGTCCAACGAGGTTGCGATCAGATACCAGGCGAGAAGCAGCACGCCGAAATACAGCGCCGCGCCGGTGATGCGATGGACGATCGACATCGCCATCGTCAGGGTCGGCCGGTAGACGCTCAAATGCGGCGACAGGGGTCTGGCGCGGGCGGACGGCGGCGCGGCGTCGGTGGCGGCCATGGCTGATGCTTTCGATTGGGCAAACCTGCGCATTGGACTAGCGGAAACGCGCCGCATCCGCAACGGCCAGGCGGCGCATCGCCCGCAGCGTTCGCCCCGCCATGCGCCGCCGCCTGTCAAATCCTCGCGAGTTTCTCCAGAACCTCGGCGCGGGTCGGCGGATCGGAGCCCTTTCGCGTGCAGGTGATCGCCGAGGCGGTGACAGCGAAGGCGAGCCATCCGGCAAGATTGGCGCCGGTCGGCGCGCGCGCCCCCGCGCCGAGCGCGCCGTCGGCGTCCATCGCGCCGATCAGCGCCGACATGAAGCTGTCGCCCGCGCCGACCGTGTCGACGACTTCGACCACGGGCGCGGCGGCGACGAGCCTTTCGCCCTTCAGATAGGCCACCGCGCCCTGCTCGCCGCGCGTCATCACGCAAAAGCTCGGACCCAGCAAGGCCCAGCTCGCGATCGAGGCTTCGGGATGGCGGTCGGGATAGAGCCATCGCAAGTCCTCGTCGCTCGCCTTGACGAAGCTGGCGAGCGCAACCTGGCGTTCGAACAGCCGAACCACGGTCTCGCGGTCCGGCATCACCAGTGGGCGAATGTTGGGATCGAGGCTGGTCGTGCCGAACGAGCGCGCCATGCCGAGGGCTTCGACGACGCTCGCCCCGTGCCGGAGGTCGACGGCGGCGATCGAGCCGACATGCAGGTGCTTCGCCCCGCTCGGCCAGACCGGCGGGAACGGCCAGGCTCCGTCATAGGCCGTCGCATCGAGGTAGAACGAGTAGCGTGCGCCGCTCTGCGCCGTGCCGCGCATGACGAAGGCGAGCGGCGACGGCCGGGCGTCGCGCGCGACGAACGACAGATCGACCCCCGCCTGCGCCAGCCCGGCGGCGAGATCCTCGCCGTTGGGATCGTTGGAGAGGCGCGAAACGAAGGCGGTCGACGCGCCGAGCCGCCCAAGGCCGATTGCGACATTGTAGGGCGAACCGCCGAGGGCGGCGTCGTAGACATTCTTTCTGTCGCGATCCGGAATCAGATCGACGAGCGCTTCCCCCGAAATGAGATTCATGCGTCGGCCCCGGCGTCAGGCTGGTTCGTTGTTCTCACGCCAGCGTATAGGCGGTCTTCACGGTTGTATAGAACTCGACGGCGTAGCGGCCCTGTTCGCGCGAGCCCAGGCTCGAGCCTTTGCGGCCGCCGAACGGCACGTGATAATCGACGCCGGCGGTCGGCAGGTTGACCATCGCCATGCCCGCTTCGATGTTGCGCTTGAAATGGGTCGCGTGCTTCAGGCTGGTCGTGCAGATGCCGGCGCATAGCCCGAATTCGGTGTCGTTGGCGAGCGCCAGGGCGTGTTCGTAATCGCGCGCCTTGATCATCGCGGTCACCGGCCCGAAGATTTCCTCCCTGGCGACGCGCATCGAATTGTCCGCGTCGGTGAACAGGGCCGGACTCATGTAGAAGCCCGGCGTCGCACGGCGCAGGAGTTCGCCGCCGACCGACAGCGTGGCGCCTTCGTCGACGCCGATGCGCAGGTAGGCGCGATCCTGATCGAGCTGGCTCTGATCGACGACCGGTCCGATGTTGGTTCCCGCCTTCAGCGCGTCGTCGACCACGAGGCCCTTCATGCGTTCGATCAGCGCCTCGGCGAAGCGCGAATAAACGCCGGACGTGACGATCAGGCGCGAGGAGGCGGTGCAGCGCTGGCCCGTCGAGAAAAATGCGCCGTTGACCGCGCATTCGACGGCGGTCTTGAGGTCCGCGTCGTCGAGCACCACGAGAGGATTCTTGCCGCCCATTTCGAGCTGGAACTTGCGCATCCGCTCGGCGCAGGCCGCCGCCACCTTGCGTCCCGTCGCCGCCGAGCCGGTGAAGGTGATCGCATCGACGCTCCTGTGCTCGAGCATGGCCTGGCCGACCACCGACCCGCGGCCCATCACCAGGTTGAACACGCCCTGCGGAACGCCGGCGCGCACGATGATTTCGGCGAGCGCATGGGCGGAGCCCGGCACGAGGTCGGCGGGCTTGAACAGCACGCAATTGCCGTAGGCGAGCGCGGGGACGATCTTCCAGGCCGGGATCGCGATCGGAAAATTCCACGGCGAGATCACGCCGACGACGCCGACCGGCTCGCGCGTCAGCTCGACGTCGACATTGGGCCGCACGCTGGCGAGCTTCTCGCCGGGGATGCGCAGCGCTTCGCCGGCGAAGAAATCGAAAATCTGCCCGGCGCGGGTCGCTTCGCCGATCGCCTCGGGCAGCGACTTGCCCTCTTCGCGCGCCAGCAGCCTGCCGAGCTCGTCGCGCCGCGCCAGGATTTCGGCTGAGGCGCGCAGGAGGATGTCATGACGCTCCTGCGGCGTCGTGCGCGACCATGCCGGGAAAGCCGCCTTCGCCGCCCCCGCCGCCTTTTCGACCTGCGCGACGCTCGCATGGGCGTAGAGGCCGACGACATCGTCGGTGTTGGAGGGATTGACGTTGCGCGACGCCCCTTCGCCCTCCACCCACTCGCCGGCGATATAGTTCTTGTTGACCTCGCTCATGTCGATTCCCCATGGTTTCGCGTCCCGTCGCCGCCACGAATGATAGCGCATTATCTCATGCGGGGCCTCGGCGCGCCCGCGCCTCAGATCAAGCCGCGCCTTGCAAGATTGCGCATGAGGCTGCCGGCCCCGAATGTCCACGGCGGACAGGCGTCGCAATGGCGCATCCGATTGACCAGCCGGCCGAGTTTGCCGGCGGAAACCGTCACGACATCGCCGGGCTTGTGGGTGAAGCCCTTGCCCGGCGCGTCGCGGTCGGCGATCGGCGCGAACATCGTGCCGAGGAACAACACGGCGCCGTCGGGATATTGGTGGCTCGGCCCGATCATCTGGCCCACGAGATCGGCCGGATGACGGCTGATTTTGGCGATCGACGAGCCGCCCTTCAGCGTGAAGCCGTCCTCTCCATCGACCGTCAGGCCGATGTCCAGCGTGCGCAGGTCGTCGAGCGAGAAAGTCGCGTCGAATAGACGCAGCAGCGGACCGATGGCGCAGCTGGCGTTCTGGTCCTTGGCTTTGCCCAGCAGCAGCGCGGAGCGTCCCTCGACGTCCCGCAGGTTCACATCGTTGCCCAGCGTCGCGGCGACGATGCGTCCGGCCGAACTGACCGCCAGCACGACCTCGGGCTCCGGATTGTTCCAGCTCGACGCCTTATGGAAGCCGGCGTCCGCGCCGTGACCCACCGCCGACATCGGTTGGCTCTTGGTGAAAATCTCGGCGTCCGGCCCGATGCCGACTTCCAGATATTGCGACCACGCGCCTTCGGCGATCAGCGCGTCCTTCAGCCGCATGGCGGCGGCCGACCCCGGCTGGAGCCTGGACAGGTCGTCGCCGATCAGCCGCGTCATCTCGTCGCGGATCGAGGCCGCGGCGTCCCGATCGCCGCGCGCGCGCTCCTCGATCACCCGCTCCAGCATCGAGGTCGCGAACGTCACGCCGGCGGCCTTGATCGCCTGCAGATCGACCGGCGCCAGAAGCCACGGCCGCGCGGCGTCGCGCCGGTCCTCCGGCGTATTGGCGAGAACTTCCGCGAACGAAGCGACGCGCTCTCCGTCCGACTCGCGCAGCGCCGCGGCGGGGTCGGGGCGTTCGCAGAGGTCGCGCACGGTCGGGAACTGGCGCGTCACGTCGAACAGCCCCTGCGAGCGGACGGCGACCACCGAAGGGCCGTCGAATTCCGGCCGCCAGATCCTGCCGACCAGGGCGCCGGCATAGCCGTCGGACGGCAGCGTCGCGTCTTCGGCGAGGCTCAATTCAAGTGCGGGCATGACGAGGCTCGATTCGGTGGCGGACCCGGGCGAGCCGCTCTTGAAGGATTGACGCTGGCTCGCCATCTCATTAGCGTCTGACATGCTAGCTGGAAAGTCATTTTACGCGATGCGCGGTTGAAGGCGGCGACGCGCGAGGTTTTGGAGATGAGCGAAACGGAGGCGCGGCGGAGCTCCAAGGCCGATCACGTCTACCGCGATCTCAAGGAGTCGATCCTTTCGGGCGCATTGGAGCCGGGCGGCGCGATCGACAAGCTTGAGCTGTGCGAACGGCTGGGGATGTCGCGGTTTCCGGTTTCCTCCGCGATCAATCGGCTCGCCTACGAGCGGCTGGTGACGATCGAGCCGCAGCACGGGTCGTTCGTCGCCAGAATCTCGGTCGAAGACGTGCGCGAGCGCCTGATGGTGCGCCGCGCGCTGGAATTGGAGATCGCCGCCCAGGCGGCGCTGCGAATGTCGCGCGAAGGCGTGCAGGCCCTGGAGCGCAATCTGCGCTATCAGCAGGCCGCGGTCGACGCGCGCGACGTCGCCGGATTCTATCTGCTGGACGTCGATTTTCATCGGCTGCTGACCTCGCAACTGGGACTGCGCCATTGCGGCGAGATTCTCGATGGATTGCGCTCGCATCTGGAGAGGGTCCGGCGCCTGTTGCTGTCGCCGGCCGGGCGACTGCCGGTCAGCTTCGCCGAGCACGGCGCCATCGCCGAAGCGGTGTCGCGCGGCGACGCCGCCGGCGCTCGTGCGGCGATGGAATATCATTTGCAGCAAACGACGAGCCTCTTCGAGTCCTTCGCGAAAGAACGCTCGAGCCTGTTTTCCAGATAGCCTTACCCCGATTGGAACAATTCGATGAACACTCCCCGCGTCTTACGTCTCAACCCCCAGGACAACGTGATCGTCGCCCTCGACCAGATGCTGCCCGGCGAGGCTCCGGCGGGCGGCCCTCCGGCGACCGAGCGCGTGCCCAAAGGCCACAAGTTTGCGACGGCGCCGATCGCGACGGGCGAACCGATCCTCAAATTCGGGCAGATCATCGGTTTCGCCTCCCGGCCGATCGCGCCGGGCGAGTGGGTGCACGAGCATAATGTCGCCGTGCACGAATTCTCTCGCGACTACCGGTTTTGCGAGGGCGCGCGGCCGGAGGCGATTCTTCCCCTGTCGCAACAGGCGACTTTCGAGGGCTATCGCCGCGCCAACGGCAAAGCCGGCACGCGCAACTACCTGGCGATCCTGACCAGCGTGAACTGCTCGGCGACCGTCGCGCGGCTGATAGCGCGCGAATTTGAACGCTCCGGCATGCTGGAGGACTATCCCAACGTCGACGGGGTCATTGCGCTGGTGCACGGGACCGGCTGCGGGATGGCGGCCAATGGCGAGGGGTTTGACAACTTCAAACGCACGCAATGGGGCTACGCCGGCCATCCCAACGTCGGCGGCGTCGTGCTGGTCGGCCTTGGCTGCGAAGTGTTCCAGATCGGGCGGATGAAGGAGGAGTACGGCCTCGCCGAAGGCGAGCTGTTCCACACCATGACGATCCAGGCGACCGGCGGCACCCGAAAGACGATCGAGGCCGGCGTCGCGCAGATCGCCGCGATGTTGCCGATCGTCAATCGCGCGCGGCGCGAGACGATTCCGGCGAGCGAACTGATGCTGGCGCTGCAATGCGGCGGCTCGGACGGCTATTCCGGCATCACCGCCAATCCGGCGCTCGGCGTCGCCGCCGACATGCTGGTGCGCCAGGGCGGAACGGCGATCCTGTCAGAAACGCCGGAGATCTACGGCGCCGAGCACCTTCTCACGCGCCGCGCGGCGACGCCGCAGGTCGGCCAGAAGCTCGTCGACCTCATCCGCTGGTGGGAGGACTATACCGCCCGCAACCGCGGCGAGATGAACAACAATCCCTCGCCCGGCAACAAGGCCGGCGGGCTTACCACAATCCTGGAGAAATCGCTCGGCGCCGCCGCCAAGGGGGGCACGACGCCGCTCAACGACGTCTATCGCTACGCCGAGCGCGTGACCGCCAAGGGTTTCGTCTTCATGGACACGCCGGGGTATGACCCGGCGTCGGCGACAGGCCAGGTCGCCGGCGGCGCCAACGTGCTCGCCTTCACGACGGGCCGCGGCTCCGCCTACGGCTGCAAGCCGACGCCATCGATCAAGCTGGCGACCAACAGCGACACCTATCGCCGGATGAGCGAGGACATGGACATCAACTGCGGCGACATTCTCGAAGGCGTTTCGATCGAGCAGAAGGGCGGCGAGATTTTCGAGAAGGTCCTCAGCGTCGCCTCGGGCGAGAAGTCGAAGTCGGAAGCGCTCGGCTATGGCGACGCCGAGTTCGTGCCGTGGCAGGTCGGGGCGACCATGTAAGCGGGCGCGCCTGGTGAAGACCGTCCTGCTGTTCGACCTCGACGGCACGCTGGTCAATACCGACGCCCTGCATCTGGCCGCTTTCCAGAGCGTATTCGCGCGCTATGGCGTGACGCTGACCTCGGCGCAGTACGTCAATGAGATCATGGGCTTTTCCGACGCCCTGATCGGCGCGCGGTTCCTGCCTCATCTGCCGCCGGCCGAGCGGGAGGCGGCGGTCGACGACAAGGAGGCCGCCTACCGCGAGATGGTCGGGGTCCTGACGCCGGCCGCCGGCGCCCTGGCGCTGCTCGATTTGGCCGACGCGCTGAACATCAAATGCGCGGTCGTCACCAACGCGCCGCGCGCCAACGCGAGGCTCGTCCTGAACGCGCTGGGTTTGGGCGAGCGTCTGCCGATCCAGATCATCGGCCCCGAGCTGGCGCGCGCCAAACCCGACCCGATGCCCTATCTCGTCGCCTTGCAAGCGACAGGGGGCGAGGCCGCTCATTCGATCGCCTTCGAGGATTCGCTGTCGGGGCTGGCCGCCGCGGTCGGGGCCGGGCTGACCGTCGTCGGCATCACCACGGCGCTCGACGAGGCGACGCTCCAACGCGCCGGCGCGACGATCGCCGTCGCCGATTTCAGCGATCCGCGCATTGTCGAATTGATCCGGCGCAAAATGGCCTGTAGCAAGGGCGCCGGCGCCTGATCGTTCGGAGACTGACATGCGGCTCGCTCAAATCGTCGACGAAAACGACAAACGCGCCCTGGTGGTGACCGCGCGCGGCGAAAGCCGGCTGGTGAAGGGCGCGCGCACGACCTACGAGCTCGCCCTTCAGGCGATCGCCGCGGGCGTGCCGATCCGCAAGGCGATCGCCGACCGCGGCGTCGGCAGGGTCGTCGATCTGGCCGCCGCGTTGAAGCAGCGCCGCGTCCTCAACCCGATCGACCACAAGGACCCCGCCCATCTCCTGGTCACCGGCACAGGCCTCACCCACCTCGGGTCGGCCGAGGGCCGCGACAAGATGCACAGAAGCCTCGACGAAGCCGACACGCTGACCAACTCGATGCGCATGTTCAAGATGGGCCTCGAAGGCGGCAAGCCGAAGCCCGGCGCGCCCGGCGTACAGCCCGAATGGTTCTACAAGGGCGACGGCTCGACGATCGCCGCGCCCGGCGGCGATCTTGTTTCGCCGAGTTTCGCGCTCGACGGGGGCGAGGAGCCGGAAATCGTCGGCGTCTACGTCATCAGCCCGGAGGGCCAGCCGGTGCGGGTCGGCTTCGCGCTGGGCAACGAATTCTCCGATCATGTCACCGAGCGGCAGAACTACCTCTACCTCGCCCATTCCAAGCTCAGGCCCTCGAGCTTCGGGCCGGAGCTGCTGCTCGGCGATCTGCCCGCCGACGTGCAGGGCGCTTCGCGCATCCGGCGCGGCAAGGCCGTGCTCTGGGAGAAGCCGTTCATCTCGGGCGAGCAGAACATGTCGCACGCCATCGCCAATCTCGAGGCGCACCATTTCAAATATGAACTGTTCCGCCGCCCCGGCGACGTGCACGTGCATTTCTTCGGCACCGCGACCCTCTCCTTCTCCGACGGGATCAAGACGGAAAAAGGCGACGTCTTCGAGATCGAAGCCGAACCCTTCGGCCTGCCGCTGCGCAACCGGCTGACGATCGGCAAGGCGGCGAAGGTGAAGGTGAGGGTGCTGTGAGGGGCCCTGTCGTCGGCGCTGATTGGGCTCCCGACACGCATTTTCGGCGAGTCGATGCTCGCCGAAAAATCGTCGCCCGAAACGTCGACTGGAAGGACAATCGGGGGATTTTGCTCGTCCCGTAAAGGCAGCCGACTTCGGCGCCGATCGAGTCAACGCGTGTGACCGCGGGGAGACGGCCTCATGGCGATTCCCGACTTTGAGACCTTGATGCGTCCGATGCTCACGATTGCAGCGGAAGGCGAGGCGTTCAAGATTTCCGATGCGGTAGAGAGATTGGCGGACGAATTCAATCTGACTTCGGAAGAGCGCTCCCATTTGTTGCCGTCTGGCGGCCAGACCAGCCTCGCCAACCGCGTCCAGTGGGCGAAGACCTTTTTGGTCAAGGGCGGGTTGCTCGAGCCGGCCGGGAGCGGGCGTTTCGTCATCACCCGACGCGGCAGGGACGTCGAGGCCAATGCGCCCGAGCGGATCGATCGGACTTATCTGCGTCAGTTTCCGGAGTTTTATTTTCTTCGCGGCTTTCATGGAATGCCCGATGGCGCCGTCGAGGGCGCGGCGGCGGGCGCGGCGCCGGACGAAACCATCCTGGCGGCCTATGTGCAAATTGAAGACAGGCTCGCCGAGGATTTGATGGAGCGCCTGAGGTCGGGACCGCCGGCGTTCTTCGAGAAGGCCGTCCTGCGCGTGCTGAACGTCATGAAGTGTCGGGACAGTTCGCGCGTCGATCTGGACAGCGCCCTGGTCCGCCGGAGCGGCGACGGCGATGTCGACGGCATAATCGATCGGCAGGCGCTGGGTCTCGACCCGATTTATGTTCGAACCAGAAAATACGGCGACGGGAGCCCGGTGGAGCCGGAGGCGATTCGCGACTTCCTCGCCGCCCTCGAGTCGACCGAGGCTTGCGAGGGCGTGTTCGTCGCGGCCTCGTTGTTCGCCGCGCAGGCGCATGATCCGGCGCTGAAGCCCGGCAAACCCGCAATGCTTATCGACGGCAGGCAACTCGCACGGCTGATGATCCTCTACTGCGTCGGTTGCCGGGTCGAGGAGACGCTGGAGATCAAGAAGGTCAACGAGGACTTTTTCGAGTAATTGGTTGCGCGCTCCGCCCCGTCGCCGCGCCGCTGTTCCCCAACGCCCCTGGCGCGACGCCGCGATCAATAGCCCCGTCGCCGATCGACCACATTTTTGAGTCCCTCGCCGCGGCCGAGCGCTTCGATCTGCGCGACGACGTTGCGCAGCACCGCATCCGGCGTCGAGATCGCCGCGTTATGCGGGCTGATCGTCACGCGCGGATGAAGCCACAGCGGGGACTCTTCCGGCAGGGGCTCGACCTCGAAGACATCGAGCGTGGCGGCCTTCAAGACGCCGCCGTCGAGCGCCGCCAGGATGTCGACCTCGACTTGCAGGCCGCCGCGACCGGCGTTGAGCAGGATCGGTCCGCCGAGCCGTCCGTCGCGCGCCAGCTTCGAAAACAGCGGCGCGCTCAGAATGCCACGCGTGGCGGGGGTCAGCGGCAGCAGCGCCACCAGAATGTCGGTGCGCGCCAGCATCGCGTCGAGCCCGTCGGCGCCGTGGAAGCAGGCGACGCCCTCCAGGCTGCGCGGCGTGCGGCTCCAGCCGGCGACGTCGAAGCCGATCATCGCGAGTTTGCTCGCCGCGTCGGCGCCGATCACGCCGAGGCCCATCACGCCGACGCGAACGTCGGCGGCCGCCGGCTGCTCGACGTCCTCCTCCCAGATGCGCTGGTCCTGTCGCCAGTCGTACATCCGTTGCTGGCGAAGATGGATCAGCGCATGAAGCGCCACCCATTCGCTCATGCGGTCGCGCAGCTCGGCGTCGACGACGCGCACGATCGGAACGTCGGGCAGCCTCGGATCGCCAAACATATGATCGACGCCGGCGCCGAGCGAAAAGATCGCCTTGAGATTCGGCAGGCCGGCCAGCGAGCCCGGCGGATGGCGCCAGCTCAAGGCGTATTCGACCTCCGCGCGCGCGCCGATCGCCTCCGGCGTGACGATCTCGCGGTCCGGCAGCATCGCGCGCAATCGCTCGAACCACGGCTGCGCGTCCCAGCCGGTGATGGCGAGCAAAATCGCCACTATCCTGCGCCTGCGATGCGTTCGATGACCGGATCGCGCCGCGGCGGCGGCGCTTCGCCGATGCGATAGGACGCGGCGAGTTGTTCGGCGGCCGCCATCGCCTGCGCCTCGTCGCGGGCATGCGCCAGCGCCAGCGGCGCGTCGCGGGAGACGGCGGCGCCGAGGCCGGCGAGGCCGGTGAAGCCGACGGCGTGATCGATCGGATCGGCGGGCCGGCTGCGCCCGCCGCCCAGCGCGACCACCGCCATGCCGACGCCGCGCGCGTCGATCGCCTCGACAAACCCCGCGCGGGCGGGCCGAACGGCGACGATGACCGGCGCGACCGGCAAAAGCTTGCGCGCCTTGGCGAGGAAATCGCCGGGGCCGCCGAGCAGCGCCACCATGCGCTCGAAGCGTTCGGCGGCGGCGCCGCTGGCCAGCGCCTTTTCCATCGCGGCGCGGCCGGACGCAGCGTTTTCGGCGAGCCCGCCGAGCGCCAGCAATTCCGCGCCCAACGCGAGGGTCACCTCATGCAGCCGCGGATCGCGCTTGGCGCCGGTGAGATAGTCGACGGCGTTCTGCACCTCGACCGCATTGCCCGCCGCGCTGGCGAGCGGCTCGTTCATGTCGGTGATCAGCGAGATGGTCGGCAGGCCGGCGCCGGCGGCGACCGCGGCGAGACTTTGCGCGAGGTCGCGCGCGCCCTCGAGGCTCGCCATGAAGGCGCCCGAGCCGGTCTTGACGTCCATCGCCAGTCCCTGCAGGCCCGCCGCCAGTTTCTTCGACAGGATCGAGGCGGTGATCAGCGCGATCGACTCCACCGTCGCCGTCACGTCGCGGATCGCATAGAGGCGCTTGTCGGCGGGCGCGAGGTCGGCGGTCTGGCCGATGATCGCGCAGCCCGCCTCGGCGACCGTCCGCCGGAAGAGCGCAAGGTCGGGCTGCGCGACATAGCCGGGAATCGAATCGAGCTTGTCGAGCGTGCCGCCGGTATGGCCGAGGCCGCGTCCGGAAATCATCGGCGTGAAGGCGCCGCAGGCCGCCAGCATCGGCGCGAGCATCAGGCTGACGTTGTCGCCGACCCCGCCGGTCGAATGCTTGTCGAGAATGGGGCCGGGCAGGCCCGCCTCGCGCCAGTCGATGACCGCGCCGGAGCGCATCATCGCGCGGGTCAAGGCGACGCGCTCGTCGAGGTTCATGCCCCTGAAGAACACCGCCATCGCGAAGGCGGCGGCCTGGCCTTCGGTGACGGCGCCGGAAGTGAGGCCGGCGATGAAGGTCTCGATCTCCGCGGCGTCCAGCACCGCGCCGTCGCGTTTGCGGCGAATGGTTTCCTGCGGCAGCATCAGGCCGGACCGGCGCTTGCTTCGTCATGCGCGCCGATGAACGCCCGCAGCAGGCGCTTGAAGTTGGCCGAGCCTTCGTTCGCCACCTCCTTGGTTTCGGCGTGGCTGGGATCGCCGCCGGCGAGGCCCGCCGCGAAATTGGTCACCAGCGAAACCGCGGCGCAGCGCAACCCGTTGAAGCGCGCGAGGATCACTTCCGGAACCGTCGACATGCCGACGAGATCCGCGCCGAGGATTTTCGCGGCGCGGATTTCCGCGGGCGTCTCGAAGCTCGGCCCGGAAAACCACATGTAGACGCCTTCGTGCAATTCGACGCCGCTCGCCGCGGCGGCGCGCTTCAACGCCGCGCGCAGCGCCGGATCATAGGCTTGCGTCAGCGGCACGAAGCGGTCGTCCGAATGCGTGCCGATCAGCGGGTTGGTTCCGGAAAAATTGATGTGGTCGACGATGGCGACCAGCGCCGGCGGCGGCCATTCCTCGCGCAGGCCGCCGGCGGCGTTGGTCAGGAACAGCGTACGGCCGCCGAGCCGTTTGAACGTCTCGATGGCGGTCGCCATGGCGCGCGCGTCGCCGCGCTCGTAATAATGGCCGCGCCCCTGGAACAGCGCGACGCGCTTGCCTTCGATCGCGCCGACCACCAGCCGCCCGGCGTGCCCGGACACGGTCGGCTTGGGAAAGCCCGGCAGATCTTCATAAGCCGCGGAAACCGCAGCCTCCGCTTCCTCGGCGAGCGAGCCAAGGCCGGAGCCCAGCACGATGCCGAGCGGCGGCAGTTCGGCGACGCCGCGTTTGCGCAGCGCCTCGATGGCTTCATCGCTGTTCGTTGCCATGATGGCCTTCCTTCGAGGCGCCGCGACCGCGCCGTCTCACCGCGTCAAATTGTCGGGGCCGAACGAATGCGGCAGCAGTTCGTCCAGCGTGAAGCGCGCGCGCACGCCCTCGGGACCGGCGATATGCACCCGCGTCTCCGGCGCGGCGAATTCGCGAATGCGCTGGCGGCAGCCGCCGCAAGGCGTGCACAGACCCTCGCCGTCGCCGATCACCAGGATTTCCTCGATTTGCCGCTCGCCGGCCAGCGCCATCGCGCCGATCGCGCCGGTCTCCGCGCAGGCGCCCTCGGGATAGGCGGCGTTCTCGACGTTGCAACCGGCGAAGACGGCGCCCGAGGGCGTGCGCAGCGCCGCGCCGACGCGAAAGCGCGAATAGGGCGCGTAGGCGTTGGCCTGCGCCGCGCGGGCCGCCTCGAACAGCGCCGCGAGCGCCGCTTCAGCGCTCTTTGACATAGGGGATCCCCGACGCCTTGGGCGGTATCGCCTTGCCGATGAACCCGGCGAGCAGCACGACGGTCAGCACGTAGGGCAGCGCCTCGATCGCCTGGACGGGCACCTCGCCGATCCCCGGCAGCACCGTTCCCTGCAAGCGGGTGGCGAGCGCGTCGAGGAAGCCGAACAGCAGGCACGTCGCGAGCGCCGGCCATGGCCGCCATTTCGCGAACACCAGCGCGGCGAGCGCGATGAAACCCTTGCCGGCGCTCATGTGCGGCTGGAAATAGGCGGCTTGCGCGAGCGCCAGATAGACGCCGGAGAGCCCGACCAGCACCCCGCAGATGACCACCGCGCCGTAGCGCAATCCCCGCACGGAAATGCCCGCGGTGTCGACCGCCGCCGGGTTCTCGCCGACCGCGCGAAGGCGAAGCCCGAAGCGCGTGCTGTAGAGCGTCCAGTAGGTGAGCGGGACCAGCGCGAAGGCGGCGTAGGTGACGATATCGTGGCCGGAGATCAGATGCCGGTAGATCGACCCGATGAACGGCACGCCGTCGAGGCGGTCGACGAAGGGCAGGTTGATCGGGTTGAACAGCGCGGTGTCGGGCAATTCGGGCGTCCGTCCGCCCTGCGCCCAGATCGCGTTGCCGATCAGCGCGGTGAGCCCGTCGGCGACCATGTTGATCGCGGTTCCCGACACGATCTGGTTGGCGCGCTGATCGATCGAGGCGTAGCCGTGGACGAGCGAGGTGGCGACGGTGGCGATCACCCCCGCCAACAGACCCAGCCACGCGCTGCCGGTGAACGTGGCGAACGCCGCGCCGGCGAACGCTCCGGTCAGCATTTTGCCCTCGAGGCCGATGTCGACGACGCCCGAGCGTTCGGACCACAGGCCGGCGAGGCAGGCCAGGATCAACGGCACGCCCAGCCGGATGCCGGAGCCGAAGATCTGGATGAAGGTGTCGAACATCTCCATGCCCGCGGCCCTCAGATCGGGGGCTGGGTGGTGCGGCGCGCCAGCAGCACCGCGACGGGCCGACGAAACATGTGTTCGAGCGCCCCGGCGAACAGGACGACGAGGCCCTGGATGACGATGATCATGTCGCGGCTGATCTTGGGCTTTTCGAATGCGAGCTCGGCGCCGCCCTGATACAGCATGCCGAACAGAATCGCCGCCAGAATGATCCCCACCGGATGCGCCCGCCCCATCAGGGCGACGGCGATGCCGACGAAGCCGAATCCGGCGGTGAATTCGAGGATCAGCCGATGCTCTTCGCCGAGGATCACATTGGCCGCGAGCCCGCCCGCCAGCGCGCCTGAAAGCAGCGTCGTGATAATGGTGACGCGCGCCGGAGAAATGCCGCCATAGACCGCCGCGGTCGGGTTCACGCCGACGGTGCGGATTTCGTAGCCGAGGCGCGTGCGCCACACCAGGACCCAGACGCCGAGGGCGGCGGCGAGCGCGAGCAGGAACGTCAGATTGAACGGCGTCACCGGCCAAACGATTCCGAGCGGCTTCAGCAATTCGTGGAATTGCGGCACGATGCCGCCGGGCGGAAACTGGCGCGTCTCGGCGTTCATCTGACCGGGAACGCGCAGCACGTCGACCAGCAGATAGCCCATGATCGCCGAAGCGATGTAATTGAACATGATCGTCGTGATGACGATGTGGCTGTCGCGCTTGGCCTGGAGATAGCCGGGAATCGCCGCGAAAGCGGCGCCGAACAACGCCGCGGCGAGGATCGCGACGATCACCAGGCTGTAGCCGGGCAGGAAGCCGAGGTACAGCGAGGCGAGCGCCGCGCCCAGCCCGGCGATATACGCCTGTCCCTCGACGCCGATGTTGAAGAGACCGGCATGGAAGCAGATCGCCACCGCGAGGCCGGTGAATATGAAACTGGTGGCGTAATACAGCGTGAAGCCCAGCCCTTCGAGATCGCCGAGCGCGCCCGCGATCAGGATCTTGACCGCCTCGAGTGGGTTTTCGCCGATCGCCAGCACGACCAGACCGGAAATGAAGAACGCCGCGGCGACGTTGAGCAGCGGGATCACCGCGACGTCGGCCCACACAGGTAGGGGCTTCAGGGGCGCACTCATGACGCGCGCTCGCTGACGCCCGCCATCAGCAGGCCGAGATCCTGCGCGTTGGTCGCCTCCGGCCGGCGCTCGCCGGTGATGCGGCCGGCGCAAAGCACCAGGATTCGATCCGACAGCGCGAAAATCTCGTCGAGCTCCACCGAAACCAGCAGAACCGCCTTGCCGACGTCGCGCAGCGCGACAAGGCGCTTATGGATGAATTCGATCGCGCCGATATCGACGCCGCGCGTCGGCTGGCCGACGAGGATCACCGCCGGGTTGCGTTCGATTTCCCGCGCGAGCACGATCTTCTGCTGGTTGCCGCCGGAGAAATTGGCGGTCTTGAGGAGCGGCGCGCGCGGGCGGATGTCGTAGGCCTCCATCTTCGAGCTCTCGTCCGCGACGATCGCCTTCCGGTCGAACAGCACGCCCTTGCCGTAGACCGGCTCGTCGTGGAAGCCGAGCATCGCGCTCTCACAGGCCTCGAACGGCATGACGAGGCCGACGCGATGACGATCCTCGGGCACGTGCCCGACCCCGAGCGCGCGCATGCTCTTCGGATTGGTCCTGGCCGCGACGGTGACCGCGCCGTTGACGAAAATCTCGCCCGCTGCGAGAGGGCGGATGCCGGACAGCGCCTCCAGCAATTCGGACTGGCCGTTGCCGGCGACGCCGGCGATGCCGACGATTTCTCCCTCGTGCAGCGAAAAGGACACGTCGTCGACGCGGATGACGCCGCGGTCGTCGCGCACGACCAGGTGGCGCGCCTCCATCACGACCTTGCCCGGATGCGCGACGCCCTTGTCGATCCTGAGAATGACCTTGCGGCCGACCATCGCATCGGCGAGTTCGGGTGGCGAAGTTTGAGCCGTCTCGAAGGTCGCGACCATTTCGCCGCGCCGCATCACCGAGACGCGATCCGTCAGGCTCATGATCTCGCGCAGCTTGTGGGTGATGAAGATGATCGTCTTGCTCTGCGACTTGAGCACGCGAAGCATCTGGAACAAATGATCGGCTTCGGCGGGAGTCAGAACCGCGGTCGGCTCGTCGAGAACCAGGATTTCCGCGCCGCGCACCAGCGCCTTCAGGATCTCCACGCGCTGCTGCAAGCCGACCGACAATTCGCCGACGATCGCGTCCGGGTCGACTTCAAGCGCGTATTCCTCGGCCAGCTTCGCCAGTTTTGCGCGAATGGCCGCGGCGCCCCCGGCGAGAAGGGGGCCGCCCTCGGCGCCCAACATCACGTTCTCGAGCACGCTGAGAGGGGGAACCAGCATGAAATGCTGATGCACCATGCCGATGCCGTGGCTGATCGCCTCTTTCGACGAGCGGATGCGCACGAGCGTCCCGTTGACGCGAATTTCGCCGGCGTCCGCTTCATAGAAGCCGTAAAGGATCGACATCAGGGTCGACTTGCCGGCGCCGTTCTCGCCGACGATGCCGTGAATGACGCCGCGCTCGACCTTGAGGTTGACGTTGTTGTTGGCGTGAACCGGGCCGAAGCTCTTGTCGATGCCGATCAGCTCGATCGCGGGTGCGTATGCGCCGCCCTCAGTGTTCACGCCCGCGCCCCCGCGACGATGGACGATAAGGATACGAAGCGGAATCGCCCCTAGAAATCCCCGCCGCGGCGATGACTGAACTCGTCGCAGCCACGACCGCGGCGCGGGCGGCCGGGACAGGCCCAGGCGCGCCGCGGCCCTCTGCAAGCCCGCGCGGCTACACCGGGCACTTGTTGTCGGAGGTGTAGTCGTGCACCTGGATCTTGCCGGAGATGATGTCGGCCTTGGCGGCGTCGGCGGCGGCCTTGGCTTCCGGCGTCAATATCGCCTTGTTCCATTCGTCGACGGCGTAGTCGACGCCGCCTTCCTTGAGCCCAAGCGCCAGGATGCCCGGCTTCCATACGCCGTTCTTGGCGTCCATGAACGACTTGTAGGTTGCGACGTCGACATGCTTGAGCATCGAGGTCAGGACCTTGCCGGGAAACAGATTGTCCTGATCGGAGTCGACGCCGATGCCGAGCTTGCCGGCGTCCGCGGCGGCCTTCAGCACGCCCTGGCCGGTCGCGCCGGCGGCGGCGTAGACGATGTCCGCGCCGCGATCGATCTGCGATTTGGCGAGCTCTCCGCCCTTGACCGGGTCGTTCCAGGCGTGGAAATCCGTTCCCGTCATATTGGCGAACACGTCATCCTTGGCGTTCACGTATTTGACGCCCTGGGCGTAACCGCAGCCGAACTTCGAGATCAGCGGAATGTCCATGCCGCCGACGAAGCCGACCTTGCCGGTCTTGGAAGTCTTCGCCGCGAGCACGCCGACGAGGAACGAACCCTCGTGCTCTTTGAAAGTGATCGACTGCACGTTCGGCTTGTCGACCACCGAATCGATGATGGCGAACTTGGTATCGGGGAATTCGCCCGCCACCTTGCCGAGCGCCGTCGCCCAGGCGAAGCCGACGGTCATGATCGGCGAGAAGCCGTCCTTGGCGAATTTTCGCAACACCTGCTCGCGCTGGGCGTCGCTTTGGATCTCGAGATCGCGGAAGTCGACGCCCGACTCTTTCTTGAACCGCGTCGCGCCGTTGAACACGCCCTCGTTGAACGATTTGTCGAACTTGCCGCCGAGATCATAGACGACGGCCGGCTTGACGTCCGCGGCGAGGACGGCGCTCGAAGCCAGCAGCGCAAGACCGAACGAGGCGCTGACCCCCGAACGCCAATAGGCTGATTTCCGACTGATCATACGAACCCCCGATTAAGGCGTTGAACGCCCGCGCTTCCGACGAAACCCCAAACAACGCCGCGCGGCGGAACGGTTTGGCCGGCTGATTGACCAATCGGTCAAAGCTCGCTTGGCTGTTGGGCGAAGTCAAGCAAATTTCAGGCGCGCCGAGGCGGCCGGGAGCCCTCAATCGAAAAGCACCGAGACGCTCTCCTCCTTGGCGATGCGGGCGACCGCTTCGCCGATCAGCGGCGCGATGGAGATGACCCGAATGTTCCTGGCGACCCGCACCGCCTCGGTCGGCGCGATGGTGTCGGTCAGCACGAGTTCGGTGAGCTTGGAGGCGGCGATGCGGGCGACCGCGCCGCCCGACAGGACGCCGTGCGTGATATAGGCGGACACGCCGAGCGCGCCCTGGTCGAGCAGCGCGTCGGCGGCGTTGCACAGCGTGCCGCCGGAATCGACGATGTCGTCGAGCAGAATGCAATGGCGTCCGGCGACGTCGCCGATGATGTTCATCACTTCGGATTCGCCCGCCCGCTCGCGCCGCTTATCGACGATGGCGAGCGGCGCGTCGAGGCGCTTGGCGAGCGCCCGCGCGCGCACCACGCCGCCGACGTCGGGCGAGACGACCATGACGTCCTCGACCGAGCCGCGCGCCCTGATGTCGCGCACCATCACCGGCGCGGAAAACAGGTTGTCGGTCGGAATGTCGAAGAAGCCTTGGATCTGGCCGGCGTGCAGATCGACGGTGAGCACGCGGTCGGCCCCGGCGCGGGTGATCAGATTGGCGACCAGCTTGGCGGAGATCGGCGAGCGCGGGCCGGGCTTGCGATCCTGGCGGGCGTAACCGAAATAGGGAATGACCGCCGTGATGCGCTGCGCCGACGCGCGCCGCAGCGCGTCGATCATGATCAGCAGCTCCATCAGATTGTCGTTGGCCGGATAGGACGTCGACTGGATGATGAACGCGTCGCGGCCGCGCACGTTCTCCAGAATTTCAACGAATATCTCGAGGTCGGCGAACCGCCGCACATGGCATTTGGTGAGCGGCTCGCCGAGATAGGCGGCGATCGCCTCGGCGATCGGCCCGTTGGAATTGCCCGCCAGTATCTTCATCGCGCCGATCATTGGAGAGATCCTCGGCCCAAGGCCGCCGTTGCGTCACGACCCCGATAAGCGCCAAGCCGCGGCGCATCCGTCGCCGCGGCGCGCGCGTCATAGCAGCCGCGTCCGCGGCGAACAATATGTCGGCACGATGACGCGACGCGCGGCGGGTCCCGCTATCCACAAGCGCGCCGCGACCGCCTGATCTTTGGGCGCCGCGGCGCCGAGCCCGGGGCGCGCCGGCCGCCGCGAAAGCGGCGTCAATTGACCGGCGCGTAGCTCAACGGCTTGCTTTCCGAGACCGCGATCGGCGGCGCGGGCGCCGGCGCGGCGGCGACCGCTTCGGGCGTGTTCGAGAGATAGGCGGCCAGGTCGTCGGCGCTCTTGGCGGCGACGCTCGTCAAAGCGTCGTCGCCGACGATCAGCCAGGGATCGGCGCCCTCGCCCTTGACTTCGAGGACGTCGTTGACCCGCTGCATCCGCTGCTTGTGCTTGTCGAACACGTCCCAGACATATTCGACCGCCGCCCCGTCCGTCGTCGCATAGGTGGACAGATAGCCGCGCACAAGGTAGCTCGCCTTGGTCTCGTCGGCGATGACGATGTCGCGAGACAACGCCTCGCGCGTCATGATTTTCGAGAAATTCCTCGAAATCGCGGCCGGCGGGCCCTCGACCGAGACGAAAGCGACGCTGGCCCCGGCGAGACTCACGTCGGTGCGACGCACGAACGCCGCATGCGCCTCCGCCTTCGGCGCCATGTCGGCGGCCATTTCGAGGCAACCGGAGAGCGGAAGGGCCAGAGCCGAAAAACCCAAGGCCGCGAGAACCGCGCCGGCGCCGTTCAGCGGCGCCGGCCGGCGGATGCGGCGGGACGCGCGGCGCTGGACTCCCGGGTCGGGCGGCCGACGCCGTTCTGCATGAAAACAATGCGTCAACACAGGACCCTACGCCTCACCATTTTGGGTCAACAGCTATCCTTATTTCACCACCAGGTCCAGATCGGGCGCGTTGATCGGCTCGGCCGCCGCGGCGCCGACGAGATAGGTCCGCCCGAGGCACATCGCGGTCTCACTGTCGCTGTCCATCAGGATCATGTGCAGGAAATAGACCTGGGATGGCGCGATCACAAAATCATTGTCCTCATAGAACATCGGCGCGTCCATCCAGGACGGGGTGAACTTCGCGCCGAGCGCATACCCGCAGGCGTTCAGGCGGTGGCGCGAAAGGCCGTGCGCGTCAAGGATGCGGGCGTGCGCCTCGAACACGTCGCCGGCGGCGCGGCCCGGGCGCAGCGCCGCCTCGCAGGCCAGCAACGCTTCCCGCGCGACGGCATGATAGGATCGGTGGCGCGCCCTCGGGCGCCCGACGACCAGCGTGCGCATGATCGCCGCATGGTAATGCCGGAAGACGCCGGCGAACTCGAGCGTCAGTTGGTCGTCGGCGTCGAGCCTGCGCCGCCCACTCTTGTATCGGCACAGCAAGGCGTCGGCGCCGGAGCCGATGATGAATTCGTTGCCGGGATAGTCGCCGCCGCCGGCGAAAATCTCGCCATGCATCGCGGCGAGAATCGCGCCCTCGTCGGCTCCCGCCACGGTCCGCCCGATCGCCGCGCGGTCGGCAAGATCGGAAAGCCGCGCCGCTTCGCGCACGAAGGCGATCTCCTCGGCCGATTTCGTCACGCGCAAACGCGCGACGAGACGGCGAGGCGTCGATCGGCGTCGCGAGGCCGTCCAGCGCCGCCTCGAGCCGGCGGCCGTTGAAATGGCTGAGGCCGTAGCTGTCGTTCTCGACGCCGAGCCGGCCGACCGCGCCGAGATCGCGCAGCATCGCGGCCAGATGCAGCGCAGGATTGGCGCCCTCGGCGTCCTTCCAGACCCGGATGTCCGAAATATTCGACGTGCGCTGCGCCTGGCGCAAATCGGCCGAGCGGGTGAGCAGCGCCGTGCGGCCGTCGGCGGCCACGTAAAGGCATTGAAAGAAGCAGAAGCCGAACGTGTCGTAGCCCGTCAGCCAGTACAGGCTCTCCTGCGCGAACAGCAACATGCCGTCGAGCCGCTCGGCGGCCATCGCCGCCTGAAGGCGCTTCTGCCGCGCGGCCATTTCGGCCGCGGAGAAATGGACGGGCACGACGTCCCTTTGTTAAAACACAAGGTGGTTCGCCGGCGCAACCTGTCGCACAGCCGGGGCCGACCGTCAAAACCGCCGCGCGCGAAGGAGAACGCCCAAATTCCACAGGAGAGGACGATTTTCCAGCGCCTTCGCCGTCCCGGCCGGCGCGGCCCCGCGTCCCCCGCGCCGACGCGGCCGCAACCGCCGCCATGGCGATGGGACCGATCCTTCCCGCTGTGGATGCGCGCGTCCGTTCGGGCGCGCGAAAGCGGCGCGCTTGTCGTCGCCGCGGCGATCGGCGGGTTGAGCGGCGGGCTCGTCGCCGCGATGAGCGCGGCTTCGCAGAAGATGCACGAGGTCTTTTTCGACATCCCGCCGGGCGCCTCGCTCAGCGCGACGCCGGTTCCCGACGCCTGGCGCGCCGTCCTCGTCCCGGCGCTCGGCGGCGCCGCGCTGGCGGCGCTGGGGTTGTGGGCCAAAGACCGGTTCCGCGGACGGCTCGCCGACGCGATCGAGGCCAATGCGCTGCACGGCGGCCGGCTGTCGGCCGGCGGAAGCCTCTACATCGTCGCGCAGACGGTCGTTTCCAACGGTTTTGGCGCGTCGGTCGGGCTCGAGGCCGCCTATACCCAATTATGCGCCATGATCGGCTCGCTGCTCGGCCGCGGGCTCGGCGCGCGCCGCGTCGACATGCGGCTGTTCGTCGCTTGCGGCGCGGCCGGCGCCATCGGGGCGGCTTTCGACTCGCCGTTCGTCGGGGCCTTCTACGCCTTCGAAGCGATCCTCGGGGCCTACACGCTCTCTTCGCTGATGCCCGTCGCGGCCAGCGCCGTGCTGGCGAGCATGGTCTACAACCGACTGGTCCTCCATCAACCGATCCTCGCCGCGCCGCTGCTCCCGGCGGCGTCCCCGGCGCTGGCGGCCTATGCGATCGTCGTCGCGATCATCGCCGCGGCGGGGAGCATCCTTCTGATGCAGGGCGTGGCGGCGGTCGAGCGCGGCCTCGAAGCTGCGCCTTTTCCGAAGACCGCGCGGCCGATCCTCGGCGGATTGCTGGTCGGCTCTCTCGCGCTGATCGGTCCCGAGGCGTTGGGCGCCGGCCACGGCGAGCGCGGCATGGTGCTGGCCGGCCACCCGGCCCTTGCGCAACTCGCGCTCATCCTGGCGCTGAAGGGACTGGCCTCGGCGGTTTCGCTCGGCGCCGGGTTTCGCGGCGGGCTGTTCTTCGCTTCGCTGCTGATCGGGGCGACCCTCGGCCGGCTGTTCGGCGAAAGTCTCGCGACGCTTTTGCCGGCGCTGGGCGCCGATCCGGCGGCGCTGGCGGTGCTCGGCATGTCGGCCTTCGGCGCCGGGGTCATCGGCGCGCCGCTGGCGATGACCTTCCTGGCGCTGGAGGCGACCGGCGATTTTCGCATCATGGTCGCCGCGCTGCTGGCGAGCGCCCTCGCCAGCCTGATCGTCCGCGAAACCTTCGGCTATTCCTTCGCGACCTGGCGATTCCATTTGCGCGGCGAAGCGATTCGCGGGCCCCAGGACGTCGGCTGGGTGCGCGACCTGAAGGTGGCGCGCCAGATGCGCAAGGACTTTCAGACGGTCGCGGCGGACCGAACCATCGCCGCCGCCCGCGTCATGTTCCCGATCGGCGCGGTCAAGGAGTTGTTTTTGACCGACGCCGACGACGCCTATGTCGGCACCGTGCTGGTCAGCGACCTCCACGCGACGACGCAGGCGGGCGCCGGGCGCATCGATCAGCTCGCCCATTGGCGCGATGACTTCCTGCTTCCCCAGTCGACGATCCGCGCCGCCCTCGACCTGTTCGAGCAGAGCGAGGCGGACGTGCTGCCCGTCCTCGCCGACGCGCAATCGCGCAAGGTGGTCGGCAAATTGTCGGAGGCGCACGCCTTGCGCGAATATGGACGCGAGCTCGAAAAGCGCAACCGGGAGTTCGTCGGCCGTTGAGCCCGGCTTCCCGCGGCGCGTCTGAAGGCTTAAATAGCGCGCCATGAGCAGGGATTCCACCGGCGCGCCGAATCTCGAGGCGCCGCCGATCGACGACGAGGATGACGACGAGGCCGCCGCCGGCGTCGAGCTCGACCTTGGTCAGGACGAGGCTCAGCCCGGCTCGCTCGCCCGCGGCGCGGCGGTCATCAAGTCGTTCTGGAAGCATGCGCCGAACGGCCCCGGCGTCTACCGCATGATCGGCGCGGACGGCGAAGTGCTCTATGTCGGCAAGGCGCGCAGCATCAAGAAGCGCATCGCCAGCTATGTCAGGCCCGACCGACAGGCGACCCGCATCGCGCGGATGATCGCGCAGACCGTCTCCATGGTCTTCGTCTCCACCGAGTCGGAGGCCGAAGCGCTGCTGCTCGAAGCCAATTTCATCAAGCAGATGAAACCGCGCTACAACGTGCTGCTGCGCGACGACAAGAGCTTCCCGTACATCCTGATCACCGGCGACCATGCGGCGCCGCGCCTGCTCAAACATCGCGGCGCGCGCGACGCCAAGGGCGACTATTTCGGTCCGTTCGCCAGCGCGGGCGCGGTCCATCGCACGCTCAACGCCCTGCAGCGCGCCTTCCTCCTGCGCACCTGCTCCGACAGCTACTACGAGAACCGCACGCGGCCCTGCCTGCTCTATCAGATCAAGCGCTGCTCGGCCCCCTGCACCGGCGATATCTCGCTCGACGACTACCGCCGGCTGGTCGGGGAGGCGCGCGATTTCCTGTCGGGCCGCAGCCGCTCGATCCGCCACCGTCTGGCGCAGGAGATGGAGGCGGCGGCCGAGGCGCTCGAGTTCGAACGGGCCGCGCGCCTGCGCGACCGCATCGCCGGCCTGTCGCTGATCCAGGGCGAACAGAGCATCAATCCCAAGAGCGTCGCCGAGGCCGACGTGTTTGCGGTGGCGCAGGAAGCCGGGCAGTTCTGCATCGAGGTGTTCTTTTTCCGCACCTACCAGAACTGGGGCAACCGCGCCTATTTTCCGCGCGCCGACCGCAGCCTCGGCCCTGCCGAAGTGCTCGACGCGTTTCTCGCCCAATTCTATCTGGAGCGGCCGGCGCCGCGCCTGGTGCTGCTGTCCCATCAGATCGAGAGCCGGCAGGCGCTGGGCGAGGCGCTGAGCGCGCGCGCCGGCCGCCGCGTCGCGATCGGCGCGCCGCGCCGCGGCGAAAAGCGCGAACTCGTCGAGAATGCGACGCGCAATGCGCGCGAGGCGCTGTCGCGCAAGCTCGCCGACGCCGCGACGCAGGAAAAGCTGCTCGGCGCGCTCGCCGCCGCCTTCGGGGTCGAGCTTCCCGTTCGCCGCGTCGAGGTCTATGACAATTCGCACATCATGGGCGCCAACGCGATCGGCGCGATGATCGTCGCCGGCCCCGAGGGCTTCGTGAAGGGCCAGTACCGCACGTTCAACATCAAGAGCGAAGCGCTCACCCCGGGCGACGACACTGCGATGATGCGCGAAGTCTTGGGGCGACGCTTCGCGCGGCTCGCCAGGAGCGGCGAGGCGGAGGCGCCGGGCGGCTTTCCCGAACGCCCCGATCTCGTGCTGGTCGACGGCGGACGCGGGCAATTCGAGGCCGCAAGGCAGGTCTTCGCCGAACTCGGCGTCGAGGGCGTGCGGCTGGCGGCGATCGCCAAGGGTCCCGACCGCAACGCGGGCCGCGAGACCTTCTTCGTCGAGGGGCGCCAACCGTTCCGCCTCGCCCCGCGCGATCCGGCCCTCTACTTCGTGCAGCGCCTGCGCGACGAGGCGCATCGGTTCGCCATCGGCGCGCATCGCGCGAGGCGCAAGCGGGAGTTCGTGAAGAGCCCGCTCGACGAAATCCCCGGCGTCGGCCCCGCCCGCAAACGCGCGCTGCTCAACGCCTTCGGCACCGCCAAGGGCGTCGCCGGCGCCGGTCTCGCCGACCTCGAAAAGGCGCCCGGCGTCAACGCGGCGACGGCGCGGCTGGTGTTCCAGTTTTTTCACGAGGTCGACAGGCGCTGACGCCGCGTGGTAGCAGCGCCGCCCATGCTCGAAGGCCTGCCGCCCAACAACGCCGCGCACATGATGCGCCTGACCTGCGACGAGGCGCGCGCCCGCACGATCGCCGATCTCATCGTCGAAAGCTTCGAGCCGGCGGAAACAGCGGCCTCGGCTTTCGAGACCGACGCGCCGCTCGGCGCGGGCAAGGCCTGGGTGGTCGAGGTCTATTTCGGCTTTGCGCCCGATGAACAGCGGTTGCGCGAGCTGGTCGCCGCGGCGGCGGGCGAATCGGCGGCGGCGGCGCTGGAATTCGGCGAGACGCCGCAGAATGATTGGGTCGCCAACGCGCTAGCCGGCCTCGCCCCGGTGCGCGCCGGACGCTTCCTCGTGCACGGCGCCCATGACCGCGCGCGCGTCGGGCCCAACGACGTCGGAATCGAGATCGAGGCGGCGCTGGCCTTCGGCACCGGCCATCACGGGACGACGCGCGGCTGCCTGCTGCTGTTCGACCGCTTGCTTCGACGCCGGCGACCGCGCCGGGTCCTCGACGTCGGCTGCGGCTCCGGAGTCCTGGCGATCGCCGCCGCGAGGGTCTTGCGCCGGCAGGTCTGGCTCGGCGACGTCGATCCGATCGCCGCAGCGACCGCGCGGCAGAATGCGCGGCTCAACGGCGCCGGCGCTTATCTGCGCCCGGTTCTCTCGCGCGGCGTCGAGCGCGGCGAACTGAAATCGGGCGCGCCCTACGATCTCGTTTTCGCCAATATTCTGGCCAGGCCCCTGCGCCGTCTGGCGCCCTCCCTCGCCGCGCTGATCGCGCCGCGCGGCGAAGCGATCCTGTCGGGGCTGCTCGCATCGGACGTTCCCGGGGTCCTCTCGGCGTGGCGCGCGCAAGGCTTGTTCCTGGCCGAGCGCATCGACCTCGAGGGCTGGGCGAGCTTGCGGCTGCGGCGGGGCGGCGAGAGGCGCGACGCTCCTCGACGGGCGGCGCGCGTTGCGCCATGCTGAACCCGTGGTGACCAATCGGCGAACGGACCCGCGTTGACGACGGGCGTGCTGACGGCGGTTCTCGGCGCGGCGCTGTTGCACGCGCTGTGGAACTCGCTCGTCAAGAGCGCCGGCGACAAGTTTCTCTCTTCGGCGCTGGTGTGCGTGTGGTGCGGCGCGGTCGCGCTGGCGGCGGCGATCGTCCTCCCCCCGCCGTCGTCGGTCGCCCTGGTTTTCGTCGTCGCTTCGGCGCTCGTCCACGTCGTCTATTTCCTGCTCGTCGCACGCCTCTACCGCGACGCCGACCTTTCCGTCGCCTATCCCATCATGCGCGGCCTCGCGCCGCTGATCGCCGCCGTCATCGCCGCGCTCGCGCTCGCGGAATTTCCGAGCCCGGTCGCCACGCTCGGCGTGTTGGTTCTCGTCGTCGGCGTGTTGACGATGGCGGGAAGCGGGCTGGCGCATGGCCGCGTCGACGTCGCGACGCTCGGCTTTGCGCTCGCCAATTCGGCGATCATCGCGCTCTACACGGTCGTCGACGGCGCGGGCGCGCGCCTCGCCGGGCCCGGCGCCGCGCACGCCTTCGCCTATAACGCCTGGGCCGACGCGCTGACCGCCGCGCTCTATGCGCCGATCGTGCTGGCGCTGCGCGGCCGGCCCACCGCCTCGGCCTTCGCGAGCGGCTGGCGGCGCGGCCTGCTCGGCGGCGCCGCGGCTTTCGCCGCCTATGCGATGGTGGTCTGGGCGATGACGCAGGCGCCGATCGCGACGGTCGCCGCCCTGCGCGAGAGTTCGGTGGCGTTCGCCGCGCTGATCGGCGTCGTCTTTCTCGGCGAGCCGTTCCGCGGCGCGCGCTTTGGCGCGGCGCTGCTCATCCTCGCCGGCGTCGTCGCGCTGCGGCTCGCCTGAATCGCGCTGGCCGGCGGCCGTCGCTGAGAGCCCGCCGCTCGTCCGCCGTTGCTGGAAACCGCCAAATGCGAGGCTGTCAATAACCGGTCATCCAAGGAAATTGCAAATCTGCGCCGGCCGACCAAGGCGCGTCAGTCCAGCGCCTTGATCGCCCGCGCCAGCGTCCTGAGGTCGCGCCAGGCGGCGCGCTTTTGCGCCGGCTGGCGCAAGAGATAGGCGGGATGGAGCATCGGCAGCGCCTTGATGACGGCGCCGTCGAGGGAATAGTCGAACCATTGCCCGCGCGTGCGGGTGATCCCTTCCTTCAGGCCGAGCAGGGTGCTCGCCGACGATCCGCCGAGGCAGACCAGCAGCTTGGGCGCGACGAGTTCGATCTGGCGGCGGATGAACGGCAGGCAGATCGCCGTCTCCTGCAGGGTCGGGGCGCGGTTGCCCGGCGGGCGCCACGGCACGACATTGGCGATGTAGACCTTGCCGCGGTCGAGGCCGATCGAGGCGAGCATGCGATCGAGCAACTGGCCGGCGCGGCCGACGAACGGGCGCCCGATCCGGTCCTCGTCGGCGCCCGGCGCCTCGCCGACCAGCATCACGCGGGCGTTCGGCGCACCGTCGGCAAACACCAGTTGCGTCGCCGTCGCCTTCAGCGCGCAGCCGTCGAACTTCTCGAGCAGCGCGCGCAGCTCGTCGAGGTCGCGGGCGCTCGCCGCGAGCGCGCCGGCCGAGCGCCTCGCCTCGTCAGGCGCCGCGGCGGCCGGCTGGATGCGCGCCGCCGGCCGGCCGGCGGGAGCCAGAGAGCGGGCCGGCGCGGCGGCCGGTCGCGGCGCCGGCGGCGCGGCGAACCGGTCGTGCGGCGTCTCGTCGATCGCCAGATCGACGCCCGCCTCGATCCACCAGCGCAAGGTCTCCGCCGCCCGTTGCGCGTCGGGGAGCGGGGAAGCCGGGTCGGGGTCTGTTGGCGGCGTCAATGGATCGGCCCGAAAGCGGCCGCCCAACGCGCAAGGGCGCGGGGCGTGCCCGACGCGGGTTCTAGCACGCCGGCTTGCGGGATCGAAGAGTCAGTCGACATTTGGCCGGCTTCGGTACAAAACAGCCTGCCCATCCAGGAGGCGAAAGGCTTCCCGCCGCCGCCTCGCCGCGCATCGTCCAGGAAACCGGAATGGCCGTCGAACCCGAACCGCCCGCCCGCGAATCGATGGACTTCGATGTCGTCATCGTCGGCGCCGGCCCGGCTGGTCTTGCCGCCGCGATCAGGCTCAAGCAGCTCAACGCCGACATTTCGGTGGTGATCGTCGAAAAAGGCTCAGGGGTCGGCGCCCATATCCTGTCGGGCGCGGTGATCGACCCGATCGGGCTCGACCGGCTGATCCCCGACTGGCGCGGCGACCCCGACCGCCCGCTGAAAACCGCGGTGGTCAGGGATCGCTTCCTGGTGCTCGGACCCTCGGGCGGCGTGACGCTGCCCAACTGGCCGATGCCCAGGTTGATGAGCAACCATGGCAATTTCATCGGTTCGCTGGGCGCGACGACGCGCTGGCTGATGGCGCGGGCCGAAGCGCTCGGCGTCGAGATCTATCCGGGCTTTGCCGCGACGGAAGTGCTGTTTGGCGCCAACGGCGAGGCGATCGGCGTCGCCACCGGCGACATGGGGATCGGCCGCGACGGCCGCCGCAAGGCCAGCTTTACGCGCGGCATGGAGCTTCGCGGCAAATACCTGCTGCTCGCCGAGGGCGCGCGCGGCTCTTTGACCAAGCAGATCGTCGCGCGCTATCGCCTCGACGAGGGGCGCGAGCCGCAAAAATACGGCATCGGGCTGAAGGAAATCTGGCAGGTCGATCCCGCGAGGTTTCAACCGGGCCTCGTCCAGCACAGTTTCGGCTGGCCGCTGTCGTCGGGAGCGAGCGGCGGCTCCTTCCTCTACCATTACGACGAGGGGCTGGTCTCGGTCGGCTTCGTCGTGCACCTGAACTACGACAATCCGACGCTTTCGCCGTTCGACGAATTTCAGCGCTTCAAGACCCACCCGCTGATCGCCGAGACGTTCGCCGGGGGCAAGCGCCTCGCCTATGGCGCGAGGGCGATCAGTTCGGGCGGCTGGCAATCGGTTCCCAAGCTCAGCTTCCCCGGCGGCGCGCTGATCGGCTGCGCGGCCGGCTTCGTCAATTTCGCGCGGATCAAGGGCTCGCACAATGCGATGCTCTCGGGCATGCTGGCGGCCGAGAAGCTGCGCGAGGCGCTGGACGCCGGCCGCGCCAACGACGAATTGACCGCCTACGAGGCGAGCTGGCGCGGCTCCGATATCGGCCGCGACCTCTTCAGGGTCCGCAACGTCAAGCCGCTGTGGTCGCGTCTCGGGCTGGCGGTCGGCGTAACCCTCGGCGGCCTCGACATGTGGACCAACGAACTGGCCGGGTTCTCGTTGTTCGGCACCTTGAAACACGGAAAGCCGGACAGCGCGACGCTGAAGCCCCTCGCGCAGGTCAGGCCGATCGTCTATCCAAAACCCGACGGCCGGGTGTCCTTCGACAGGGCCTCGTCGGTGTTCCTGTCCAACACCAATCACGAAGAGGACCAGCCGGTTCACCTGCGTTTGAAGGACCCGAGCGTCCCGATCCGCGTCAACCTGCCCGAATACGGCGAACCGGCCAGACTCTATTGCCCCGCCGGCGTCTACGAAGTGGTGTACGCCGACGAGGCGACGCGTTCGGAGCCGCGTTTCGTCATCAACGCGCAGAACTGCATCCACTGCAAGACATGCGACATCAAGGATCCCGCCGAGAACATCGATTGGACGCCGCCCGAAGGCGGCGGCGGCCCCAATTATCCCGACATGTGATCGAACGCGGCGGTCAAATTTTGTCATTTGCTCAAAACCGCCATTTTTCGCTGCGACTGATTGTCCTATAAGGTTGCGAGAAACTCATGCCGCCGCGGCGGCGCCATCCCGGCGCAGGCGGCGAAGGAAAGTCGAAGCCAGTGGCTCTTCAGATTTGTTCTTACCGGATTCTCCTGCGGCCCGTCGCAGGCGTCATCGTCGCCGCCGCGCTCGGCCTCTCCTTGTCGGGCGCCTCGGCTATGGCGCGAGACAGCATCGCGACGTCGACGCCGATCGAGACGGGCGAAAGCCAGGCTGGAAACTATCTCGCGGCGCTGGTCGCGGGAGCCGATCGGGATACGACCGCGGCGGCGGTCTACTTTCGCGAGGCCCTGCGCGCCGATCCCCGCAATCCCGAATTGATCGAGCGCTCATTCGCAGCCGCGCTGGCCAACGGCAGCATGCCGGAGGCGTTCCAGCTCTCCGACCGGCTGCTGGCGCGCGATCCGAACAACAGCCTCGCGCATCTGACCGCGGCCGTTCGGGCGATCGCCGACGGCCAGTACGCCGCCGCGCGGATTCAACTCGCCAGCGGCGACGCCGGCCGCGCGCACGACGTGACCACCATGCTGCTGACCGCGTGGGCCTTCGCCGGGCTCAACGACGGGCGTCACGCGCTTGATACGCTCGACCACATTCGCGACCCGGCGTTCGCGGTCTTCCGGGACTACCACGCCGGCCTGATCGCCGACCTGACGGGCAACGCGCCCGAAGCGGTCAAACGACTGAAGGCGGCTTACGACACCGAGAAGAATACGCTGCGGCTCGCCGACGCTTACGCCCGCGATCTGGCGCGGCACGGCGATCTCGACGGCGCCAAGCAGATTTACACGGATTTCGCGCACGTGCTGCCGCACCATCCGATCGTCGACGGCGCGCTGGCGGATCTGGCCGCCGGTCGGCCGCTCGACCCGGTCATTCGCAACGCCAAGGACGGCGCGGCGGAAGTGCTCTACGGGCTCGGCGGCGCCGGCAGCCGGCAAGGAGACGAACTGGCGGCGCTGATCTACTTGCGACTCGCCTTGTATTTGCGGCCCGACCATGCGCTCGCCGCCGTGACGGTCGCCGACCTCTACGAGCAGCTCAAGCAGAACGAGGCGGCGATCGAAGCCTACGAACTGGTGCCGGAGAATTCGCCGATGCGGGAGAGCGCGAACATCCAGGCCGGGCTTTCGCTCGACGCGCTCGGCCGCTCGGACGAGGCGGTCAGCCGGCTGCAGGAGATCGTCGCCGCCTATCCCAAGGACGTCGACGCCTTGAGCGCTCTCGGCAGCCTGCAGCGCTCGGCCAAGAAGTTCGAGGAGGCCGCGCAGACTTACGGCAAGGCGATCGATCTGTTGGGCAAACCCGATCGCAGCAACTGGACGCTGTTCTATTTCCGCGGAATCTGCTTCGAACGCATCAAGCAATGGCCGAAGGCCGAAGCCGATTTTAAGACGGCGCTCGAACTTTTCCCCGACCAGCCGCTGGTCCTGAACTATCTCGGCTACACCTGGGTCGACCAGGGGGTCAATCTCGACGAAGCCTTCAAGATGCTGCGACGGGCGGTCGACCTGCGGCCGACCGATGGCTATATCGTCGATAGCCTCGGCTGGGCTCATTATAAGCTGGGCCACTACGAGGAAGCGACCGAGCAGCTCGAAAAGGCGATCGAGATGAAGCCGGCCGATCCCGTCGTCAACGACCATCTCGGCGACGCCTATTGGCGCATGGGCCGCAAGCTCGACGCTCATTTTCAGTGGAACCATGCGCGCGACATGGGGCCGGAACCCGAAGACCTTCCGTCAATCCTGAAGAAGATCGACTCCGGCCTGCCCGACGTAGCGCCCGCGGCGGCGCAGACGGAGCCCAAGAAGGACGGCGGCTGAGGCGGGTGGAGTCCCGGACCGGGGGCGCACGGGTCTGGCGCGCGCCCGCCAAGGTCAATCTGACGCTGAATATTCTGGGCCGCCGCGACGACGGATGGCATGATCTCGAAAGCGTCGTCGCCTTCGCCGGCTGCTGCGACTGGTTGCGTTTCGAACCCGCCGCGACCTTGTCGCTGAGCGTCGAGGGTCCGATGGCGGCGGCGGCCGGCGAGCCTGCCGACAATCTCGTTCTGCGCGCCGCGCGCGAATTGCTTCATCGCGTTTCGGAGCTGCGGCCCGGCCGCTTTCATTTGCACAAGAATCTGCCGGTGGCGGCCGGGCTCGGCGGCGGCTCGTCGGACGCGGCGGCGGCGTTGCGGGCGCTGGCGCATGAGAACGCCCTGACGCCCGACGATCCCCGCCTTTGGGCCGCGGCGCGGGCCGCCGGCGCCGACGTTCCCGTGTGCCTGGTCCCACAGGCGCGCGCGATGACGGGGCTTGGCGAAGTTCTCGGTCCGAGCCTGCGATTGCCGCCGCTGTTCGCGGTGCTCGCCAACCCTGGCGTCGCGGTCGCCACGCCCGCGGTGTTCGCTCAGCTTCGCCTCGCCCGAGGCGCGCCATCGAGCTTCGCTCGGTCGCCGGCGCCCGGCGTCGGCGCGGATCGAGCGACCACCCTGCGAATCCTGAGCGAAGGGCGAAACGATCTGGAGGCTTGCGCCCGCGCGCTGGCCCCGGAAATTTCGGACGTTCTGGCCGCCCTGTCGGCCCTCGAAGGCGCCGCGCTGGCGCGTATGTCGGGCTCGGGCGCCACATGCTTCGCCTTGTTCGAGGATCGGGCGGCGGCGGCGCGGGCGGCGCGGACGGTCGGCCGCGACCATCCCCGCTGGTGGGTCAAGGCGACCTTGCTGCGGTAGTCGGCGCGGGGCGCGGCCTAATGCGCGCGGTTGACCGCGAACTCGACCGCTTCGAGCAGCGCGTGCTTCCAGGACGAGGCGGGAAACAACTCCAGGGAATCGCGCGCCATCGCGCCGTAATGGCGCGCGCGGTCGATCGTGTCCTCGAGCGCCCGGTGCTTCTTCATCGTGGCGAGCGCCGTTTCGAGGTCGCCCTCCGCCACCTCGCCCTTCTCCAGCGTCCGCCGCCAGAATTCGCGCTCGACGATCGTGCCGCGGCGGAACGACAGCACGACCGGCAGGGTGATCTTGCCTTCGCGGAAATCGTCGCCGACATTCTTGCCGAGCTTGGCCGATGAGCCGCCATAGTCGAGCGCGTCGTCGACAAGCTGGAAGGCGATGCCGAGATTGGCCCCAAAGCCGCGGCAGGCTTCGATCTCGGCCTTCGAGCGCTGCGCGAGAATGGGCCCGACTTCGCAAGCGGCGGCGAACAGCGCCGCCGTTTTGGCGCGGATGACGGCGAGATAGGCGTCCTCGGTCGTCGCCGTGTCCTTCGCGGCGGAAAGCTGCATGACCTCGCCCTCGGCGATCACCGCGGCGGCGCTCGAGAGCACGTCGAGACAATGCAGCGAACCGACCTCGACCATCATCTTGAACGCCTGACCGAGCAGAAAGTCGCCGACCAGCACGCTCGCCTCGTTGCCCCAAAGCACCCGGGCCGCCAGCTTGCCGCGCCGCATGTCGCTTTCATCGACGACATCGTCGTGAAGCAGCGTCGCGGTGTGCATGAATTCGACCGACGCGGCGAGCTTGATGTGCCCGTCGCCCGCGTAGCTGCACAGCCCCGCGGTGGCCAGCGTCAATATCGGCCGAAGGCGCTTGCCGCCGGACGAAATCAGATGGTTGGCGACTTCCGGGATCAAGCCGACGTCCGATCCCGTGCGAGAGAGAATCGTGTGATTGACCGCGGCCATGTCCGTCGCGACCAGGGTCATGAGCCGGTCGATCAGACGCTCGGAGGACTTTTCTTCGAGCGGAATGACAATTCCCACAGGCTGTTCCCTTGTCACCTCAGGCCATTTGACCATAAAGAGGGCCGGTCGCCCGGGCAAGTGCAAGCCGCCGGAGTCATGGATGGAGCCCTTCGCTTTGGAGGCGGGAAAAACGAGTCCGGGCGTGATCGAGCTCGTGCGCACGAATGACCTCGTTGTAATCTCGCTGATCGAGAGCCTGCTGACGCAAGAGGGCGTGCTCTATTTCATCGCCGACCAGCACATGAGCGCCGTCGAGGGTTCGCTCGGCTTCCTGCCTCGCCGCATCATGGTCGACGCCGATCAGGGCGGACGCGCGCGGCGCGTATTACGCGAGGCGGGACTCGCCGCCGAACTGCGTCATGGGTGACGCGGCGGAAAGCCGAAGCGACGTCGTGACGAGCCATGACACGCTGCTGGGCGGACGTCTCGCCCTTCGCCAGCCGGTGAAGGGGCATCGCGCCGGCAGCGACGCCGTCTTGTTGGCGGCGGCGGCGCCCGCCGAGGGGGTCGGCCGACTGGTCGACGTCGGCGCGGGCGTCGGCGCGGTGGGCCTGGCGTTGCTCCAGCGGATGAGCCAGGCGAGCGCCGACCTTGTCGAAAAGGATGCGGGCCTCGCTGCGATCGCTTGGGAAAATGCGGTTCTCAATGGCTTGCAGCGACGCGCCCGCGTCGCGTGCGTCGACGTCACCCGGACCGCCGAACGGCGCGCGGCGGGGCTGCCGGACGCCGCCGCTGATCTCGTCGTCACCAATCCGCCATTCTTTGACGCTCGCAGCGTGCGCGCCTCGCCGGACGCCGGGCGGGCGGGCGCGCATGTGTTCGCCGCCGCGACGCCGGCCGGCGCCACGCCCCTGGAGACCTGGATTCTCGCCTCGTTGGCCCTGCTCTGCGCGGGCGGTCGATTCATCATCATCCACCGCCCGGAGGCGCTGGCCGAAATCCTCGGCGCGTTCGGACGACGGCTGGGCGGCGTCGCCATCCTGCCCATCCATCCGAAGGCGGATGCGCCCGCTCACCGAATCCTTGTCGCCGGCGTCAAGGGCGCGAAAGCGCCGACCAGCCTGCGGCCTGGTTTGACGCTCCATGACGAGCAGGGCGCGTTCACGCCGCAGGCGCAGGCGATCCATCGCGGAGAGGCGTTGATCGATTGGGGCGAGGCGCCGCGCGGACGCGCGTCGGGCCGAACGCCGGCGGCGCGTTGACCGCCGCGGCGGGCCTTACTAGGGTCCGCGCCGTTATTTGAATTCGAGAGCTCCAGGCGCCATGCCTACCCCTTCCGCGTCGCAAGATTCCCGAAAACCGGGCGCAGCGCTCGATCCGGCGCGCTCCTTTCAGGGGCTCATTCTCGCGTTGCAAGGCTTTTGGGCGCAGCAAGGCTGCGTCATCTTGCAACCCTACGACATGGAAGTCGGCGCGGGCACGTTCCACCCCGCCACGACGCTTCGCTCGCTGGGCCCAAGGCCCTGGAAAGCCGCCTACGTGCAGCCCTCGCGCCGACCCAAGGACGGCCGATATGGCGAGAACCCGAACCGGCTTCAGCACTACTACCAGTTTCAGGTCATTCTAAAGCCTTCGCCTGACGATTTGCAGGATCTCTATCTGGATTCGCTGACGGCGATCGGCGTCGACGCGATGCTGCACGACGTGCGGTTCGTCGAGGACGATTGGGAGAGCCCGACGCTCGGGGCGTGGGGTCTCGGCTGGGAGTGCTGGTGCGACGGCATGGAAGTTTCGCAATTCACTTATTTTCAGCAAGTCGCGGGCTTCGAATGCGCGCCGGTGTCGGGCGAGCTGACTTACGGACTCGAGCGCCTGGCGATGTACGTGCAGGGCGTCGACAGCATTTACGACATCAATTTCAACGGGCGCGACGGCGCCGAGCGCATCGCCTATGGCGATGTTTTCCTGCAGGCCGAGCAGGAATATTCCCGGCACAATTTCGAATACGCCGACACGCAAATGCTGTTTCGTCATTTCCGCGACGCCGAGGGCGAATGCCGCGCCCTGCTGGAGAAGGGAGCGGGCGAGACGCGCCACCTCATGGCGCTGCCGGCCTATGACCAATGCATCAAGGCGAGCCACGCCTTCAACCTGCTCGACGCGCGCGGCGTCATTTCGGTGACCGAGCGCCAGAGTTACATTTTGCGCGTGCGCGAACTCGCCAAGGCGTGCGGCGCCGCCTGGCTGAAGACCGCGGGCGGCGGCATGGCGGCGTGAGACGCGCGAACGACAAGCCATTCAGAAAGTCCCGATGCCCGATCTCCTGCTCGAACTGTTCAGCGAAGAAATACCGGCGCGCATGCAGCGCCAGGCGGCCGACGACCTGAAACGCCTCGTCACCGGCGCCCTGATCGAGCGCGGCCTGCTGTTCGAGGGCGCCCAGAGCTTCGCCACGCCGCGCCGTCTCACGCTGCACGTCGTCGGCCTGCCGGCCGAGCAGGCGAAGACGATCGAAGAGCGCAAGGGTCCTCGCGTCGGCGCGCCGGACGCCGCGATCCAGGGCTTCCTGAAAAGCGCCGGGCTGGCGACCATTGAACTGGCGCGGATCGAGAAGGACCCGAGGAAAGGCGAATTCTATGTCGCGGCGATCGAACGGCCGGGCCGCGCGACCGCCGACGTGATCGCCGAAATCGCGCCCGCCGTGATCCGCGGCTTTCCCTGGCCGAAGTCGATGCGCTGGGGCGCGGCCTCGGCGCGCGCCGAGACGCTGCGCTGGGTGCGCCCCTTGCATGCGATCGTCTGCACTCTGAGCAGCCTCAACGAGACGCCGCAGGTAGTTCGCTTCGATATTGACGGGCTCGCCTCGGGCGACGTCACATTCGGCCATCGGTTCATGGCGCCGGGCGCGATCAGGGTCCGACGCTTTGACGATTATGTCGACAGCCTGACGAAAGCCAAAGTCACGCTCGACGCCGAGCGGCGCAAGCATATCATTCTGGCCGACGCCCGCAGTCTCGCGCTGGCGCACGGACTTGAACTCGTCGAGGACGAAGGATTGCTGGAGGAGGTCGCCGGCCTCGTCGAATGGCCGGTCGTGCTGATGGGAGAATTCGAGAAGGCCTTCCTTGAAATTCCCCCCGAGGTCGTCCGCGCGACGATCCGCGCCAATCAGAAATGCTTCGTGACGCGCGACGGCGGCGGGCTCGCCAACCGCTTCATCCTGGTCGCCAACCTCCTCGCCAGCGACGGCGGCGCGGCGATCGCCGCGGGCAACGGCCGCGTCGTGCGCGCGCGCCTGTCCGACGCGCGGCATTTCTGGCTGACCGACCTCGCGCCATTGCCGGACTACCAGGACAGGGCGCACAAGCCGCTCGATCAGCGTCTGGCCAAGCTGCGGGCGCTGGACGTCGTTTTCCACGAGAAACTGGGGACGCAGGGCGAACGCGTGAACCGGATCGCCGATCTGGCCGAGCGCCTGGCGCCGCAAGTCGGCGCCGACCCCGCGCTCGCCAGACGCGCCGCGCTTCTCGCCAAGGCCGATCTGGTGACCGAAATGGTCGGCGAATTCCCGGAGTTGCAAGGGCTGATGGGGCGCTACTACGCGGCGGCGCAGGGCGAGGAGCCCGCCGTCGCGGCCGCGTTGGAGGATCACTACAAGCCGCAGGGTCCAAACGACCGCGTTCCGGCCTCGCCCGTCTCCATTGCGGTCGCGCTCGCCGACAAGCTCGATGCGCTTTCCGCTTTCTGGTTGATCGACGAGAGGCCGACGGGGTCGAAGGACCCCTATGCCCTGCGCCGGGCGGCGCTCGGCGTGATCCGGATGGTCCTGGAGAATGCGCTTCGGCTGAATTTATGGGAGCTGTCCGCCAGCGCTTTGGTCGGCGTCGACGCCGACGTCAGGCATGACGAATTGATCGAAGAGCTCGATGCTCTCGAGTCCCTGCCAAAGGCCTTGCGGGCGCAGGGCGAAACGATCGCCGGGATGGCCGAAAAAGCGATCGCGACCTCCGAGCGTCGACCCGCGTCCTACGGCGCCGACATCAGTGAAAGGGCCAGCGACCTTGTGTCCTTCTTCGCCGACCGCCTTAAAGTCCACCTGCGCGAAAAAGGCGCGCGCCACGACCTGATCGACGCGGTCTTCGCGCTGCCCGGCCGGGATGACCTCTTGATGATCGTGCGGCGCGTCGAGGCGCTCGGTCGGTTCCTCGAAACCGAGGACGGCGCGAACCTGCTCGTCGGCTACCGCCGCGCCGCCAATATCCTGCGCGCCGAGCAAAAAAGGGATGGCGCCGAGGCGTTCGGGGGCGCTCATCGCGCCGCGCTGCTGGTGCTCGGTCAGGAGAAAGCGCTGGCCCGCGCGCTCGAACGCGCCGGGCGCGAGGCCGCCGAATGCGTCAAATTGGAGGATTTCGAGGGGGCGATGCGCGCCCTGGCGCAACTGCGCGCGCCGGTCGACGCCTTCTTCCTCGACGTCACGGTCAACGCCGACGATCCCGAGCTGCGGCTCAACCGCTTGCGGCTGCTCGCCGAGCTGCGCGAGGCGGTTCACGCCGTCGCGGACTTTTCCAAAATCGCAGGCTGACGCCGAGCCGTCAGCTTTCCGGCGCCGAGGCGCGAATGCGCACGATCACGTCGACGCGCGCAATGTGCGTTCCCGCAGGCGGTTCCGGCAGTCCGGAAATACCGACTTGCCCCTTGGGAATGTCGACCAGGGCGTGCGTCTCCTCGATCAGGAAGTGATGGTGATGCCGGGTGTTGGTGTCGAAATAGGTGCGCGAACCGTCGACGGCGATCTCGTTCAGCAGCCCCGCTTCGGTGAATTGGTGGAGCGTATTGTACACGGTGGCGAGCGACACCGGCACTTTCATCGCGACCGCCTCCTCGTAAAGCTTCTCGGCGGTCACATGCCGGTCGCCCTTGCCGAACAGCAGCCAGCCCAGAGCGATGCGCTGGCGCGTCGGACGCAAATTGGCGCGACGCAGCTTTCCACGCAGTTGATGGACCGGGCAGCCGTTCATCGGGTCGCTGGACCGCGCGCCGGCAGGCGAGGACGTTTGGGTTTCAGGCAATGGCTTCGGGTTCCGATGTCTGGAGCGACGGCCGCGACGCGCAACCGAACGACATCCTATTAATACAAAGCCGGCCTAGCGTCTGCAACTTGCGATGACGAAACGCCGCTTTGGCGGAGCGGCGGCGCCCGCTTCCGGGCCGGGGCCGCCTGTGTTAGGAAGCGGCGCATGATCGGCGCGGTGCGCGCGAACCTGGGCAAGGGACTTGGGGTTGATGGCCGACAGGCGTTCCAGTTTCGCTTACGAAGAGCTGCTCGCCTGCGGGCGGGGCGAACTGTTCGGGGCCGGCAACGCGCAATTGCCCCTGCCGCCGATGTTGATGTTCGATCGGATCACCGACATTTCCGAGGCGGGCGGGGCGAACGGCAAGGGCGGCGTGCGCGCCGAGTTCGACATCAGGCCGGAACATTGGTTTTTTGGCTGTCATTTCAAAGGCGATCCCGTCATGCCGGGCTGTCTCGGACTTGACGCGCTCTGGCAATTGACCGGATTTTTCCTCGGCTGGCTCGGCCTGTCCGGGCGCGGTCGCGCGCTCGGCGTCGGCGAAGTGAAGTTCGCCGACCAGGTGCTCCCCTCGGTCAAACGGGTGATCTATGGCGTTGACGTGAAGCGGGTGTTCAGGGGCAAGCTGGTGCTTGGCATCGCCGACGGCTGGTTGGAAGCCGACGGCAAGCGCATATATGAGGTGAGGGATATGCGCGTTGGCCTGTTCAGCGGCGTCAAGACTGCGGATGCTTGAAATTCGGCGGTCCGATCCGCCGATTTTGATCGCTCTTCGCGGCGGGCAGTCAGGAGAATGGGATGAGGCGTGTCGTCATCACCGGCATGGGGATCGTCTCTTCGATCGGCGACAATTCGCAAGAAGTGCTGGCGAGCCTACGGGAAGCGAGGTCGGGCGTCACGCGCGCCGAAAAATACGCGGAACTCGGGTTTCGCTGCCAGGTGCACGGCGCGCCGGCGCTGAAGCCCGAAGAGACGGTGGATCGTCGCGCGATGCGATTTCTGGGCGGCGGCGCCGCATGGAATCACGTGGCAATGGAGCAGGCGATTCGCGACGGCGGCCTCGAGACGAACGAGATTTCCAACGAGCGGACCGGCCTCATCATGGGCTCGGGCGGACCCTCGACGCGCGTCATCGTCGAATTGGCCGATATAACGCGGTCCAAGGGTCCCAAGCGCGTCGGCCCTTTCGCGGTGCCCAAGGCCATGTCCTCGACCGCGTCCGCGACGCTTTCGACCTGGTTCAAGATCAAAGGCGTCAACTATTCGATTTCTTCGGCCTGCGCGACGTCGAACCATTGCATCGGCAACGCCTACGAGCTGATTCAATGGGGCAAGCAGGACATCATCTTCGCCGGCGGCTGCGAAGACCTCGACTGGACGATGTCCGTGCTTTTCGACGGCATGGGCGCGATGTCCACCGGCTATAACGACAGGCCGAGCGTCGCCTCCCGCGCCTATGACAAGAACCGCGACGGCTTCGTCATCGCCGGCGGCGCCGGCGCGCTGGTGCTCGAAGAGCTCGAACATGCGCGGGCGCGAGGCGCCCGGATCTACGGCGAGATCGCCGGCTACGGCGCGACTTCCGACGGCTTCGACATGGTCGCCCCGTCAGGCGAGGGCGCGGTGCGTTGCATGCGCCTGGCGCTCGCGAGCGTCAAGGCGCCGATCGATTATATCAATCCGCACGCCACATCGACGCCGGTCGGCGACCTCAGGGAGATCGAGGCCTTGCGCGAAGTGTTCGGCTCGGGTGACAAATGTCCGCCGATATCGGCGACCAAATCGCTCACCGGCCATTCGCTTGGCGCGACCGGCGTGCAGGAAGCCATCTATTCCTTGCTGATGATGCAGAACGGCTTTATTTGCGAAAGCGCTCATATTGAAGAACTCGACCCGGCCTTCGCCGACATGCCGATCGTGCGGGCGCGGCGCGACAATGTGAAGCTGGGGGCGGTGCTGTCCAATTCGTTCGGCTTCGGCGGCACCAATGCGACGATCGTTCTCAAGCACCTTGATGCTTGAGGCTTGGCAGCGGGGCGGGCTTGGTCGAATCGGGACTGATGAGCGGCAGGCGCGGCCTTGTCATGGGGGTCGCCAATGATCATTCGATCGCCTGGGGCGTCGCCCGGGCGCTTGCCGGTCAAGGCGCGGAACTCGCCTTCACGCATCAGGGCGAGGCGCTCGGCAAACGGGTCAAGCCGCTCGCGGCGAGTTTGGGCTCATCGCTGGTTCTGCCTTGCGACGTCGAGGATATCGCGTCCGTCGATGAGGTGTTCGAAGCGTTGAAGGCGCGCTGGGGCGTCCTCGATTTTGTCGTCCATTGCATCGCGTATTCCGATCGCGGCCAGCTGAAGGGCCGCTACGCCGACACATCGCGAGAGAATTTCATCCGCACGATGCTCGTATCGGCCTTTTCCTTCACCGAAATCGCCAAACGCGCCGCCGCGCTGATGCCTGCGGGCGGCGCGATGCTCACCTTGACGTTCGGCGGGGCGACCAGGGTTATGCCCAATTATAACGTCATGGGCGTCGCCAAGGCGGCGCTGGAGGCCAGCGTGCGTTATCTCGCGGCGGATTTCGGCGCCGCCGGCATTCGCGTCAACGCCATTTCGGCGGGGCCCATTCGCACGCTGGCGGGCGCCGGCATCGCGGACGCCCGCTTCATGTTCAATTTCCAGCGCGCCCATTCGCCGCTGCGCCGGACCGTGACGATCGACGACGTCGGCGGCGCCGCGTTGTACCTGCTGTCGGGCCTGTCCTCGGGGGTCACCGGCGAAGTCCATTTCGTCGACGCCGGGTACAACATCATTTCGATGCCCCGCCCCGAAAACATCAAAGCGACCGATTGCGGCGAAGACGGTTTGGCCGCCGAATGATCCGTCGCGCGAGCGTGTTCGAAGCCGCGGCCGAATCACGGTAACTTTTTCGTAAAACGGCCCGACTATAGGCTCGGCGGAACTCGCCGACAGGAACCGCCATGAGCGTCACCGATGCAATCGCGACGACCCTTCTTCGAGCCGATCGGGCTCGGCGGCTGCTCTGGGTCGCATCGATGCTGGGCGCCCTCGCGCTCGTCGGTCACCCGGCGTTTGCGGCGAGCGCGCCGGCCAGAATCAAGCCGCAGGCGATCGCGCAGTCGTTCCGGCTTTTCGTTGAAAGCCTTTGGCCGCAGGCGCAGGCGCGCGGAATCTCCAGGAACACCTTCGACGCGGCGTTCGAAGGCGTCGCCTATGATCCGAAGGCGATCGCCCACACCAGGACGCAGGCGGAACTCGTCAAACCGATCTGGGACTATCTGGCCGCCGCCGTTTCGGCGCGTCGCATCGAGCGCGGGCGGGCCGTCGCCCGCGACTACCAGGCGTGGCTCGCCAAGGCTCAAGGCCAATTCGGCGTCGATTCGTCCGTCGTGATCGGCATCTGGGGCCTGGAGACCGACTTTGGCGGTTTTGCCGGCTCTGACAACGTGATCCGCGCGCTGGCGACCCTGGCCTACGCCCATTACCGCGGCGACTATTTCAGGGATGAACTGCTCGCCGCGTTGCAGATCCTGGAGGAGGGCGACGTCGCGCCCTCGCGGATGAAGGGCTCGTGGGCCGGAGCGATGGGACAAACCCAGTTCATGCCGTCGAGCTTCAGGGAATTCGCCGTCGATTTCGACGGCGACGGACGCCGCGACATTTGGACGAGCGCCCCCGACGCCATCGGCTCGACCGCAAACTACCTGAACAAGCACGGCTGGATCGCCGGCGAGCCGTGGGGTTTCGAAGTCACGCTGCCTGAGGGGTTCGACCTCAAGGACGCGGATTCATCCGCCTACGCCCCGTTCAGCGCCTTCGCCGAGCGCGGCGTTAGACGCGCCGATGGAAAAGCGTTGCCATCCTCGGGCGAAGCCGAACTTCTGATCACGGCGGGGATCGCAGCGCCGATCTTTCTTGTGACGCCCAATTTCAAGGTCATCAAGACTTACAACAACTCGACCTCCTACGCCTTGGCGGTCGCCTTGCTCGGCGATCGGGTGATCGGCGGCGACGGCCTGCGGGGCGCCTGGCCGGTCCGCGATCGGCGCCTTACCGCCGCCCAAGTTCGGGAGCTGCAGACTCGATTGAAGAAAATGGGCTATGATGTCGGCGAGGTGGACGGCGCTGTCGGCGAGTTGGCGCGCGCGGCGGTGCGCGCCTATCAGCAGGAGACCGGACAAATTCCCGATGGCTACCCGACGCTCGCGCTGCTGGTCAGACTGCGCAAATAGCGGCGACGGCGCGGGATCAACGGCTGAGCGGTATCGCAGGTGATTGCACGCACCATCAAGGCCGCGTTGAGGCGGGCGCCAAAAGCCGGCGCATGGAAGATTGTCGCGGTCGCGCTGTTTCTTTACGCGACCGGCGGACCGGCCGTGCTCGCAAAAAACGACAGCCCGTCGGACTTTTGGGTCCAGCAGCGCGAACTCTCCGACCAGGCGGCCAAGAGCGCCCAAGCGCGGGCGAGCCGCAAGCCGTTGCGCGATTTCGTGCCGGCGGAAACCACGCGAACATCCGGCGCAATCGGCGGAACGCCGATTCAGCCGACGTTTTTCATCAACGTGCTCGGCGACAGTCTCGGGGTCGAGGCCGCGGAGGGGCTGAGCCAGGCCTTCGCCGACCAGCCGGAAATCGCGGTGGTGGGACGCGCGCACGATTCCTCCGGCCTCGTCCGGGACGACTATTACGACTGGTTCAAGGCCGCCAACGACCTGGCGACAGCCAAGGACAAGCTCGATTTTGTGGTCGTCATCATCGGCATCAATGACCTGCAGGCCCTCAAGGACGGCTCGGAAACGCTCGACCCGCTGAGCGACGGTTGGCGTGAGGCGTACGGACAGCGCATTGAACGCCTGATCGCGCCGTTCAAGCTCGCGCATGTGCCGATCGCCTGGGTCGGATTGCCGCCGATGCGTAGCGAGCGGTTCAACGCGCAGGTCGTCAAGCTCAACGAGTTGTACAAGGAGCGCGCCGAGAAGGCCGGCGCGCAATATATCGACATCTGGGACGCCTTCGCCGACGACGCCGGCCAATACGATGCCTACGGGCCCGACATAAATGGTCAAAACGCCAAATTGCGGCCCGCCGACGGCATCCATTTCACGAAGGCCGGCTCGCGCAAGATGGCCCAGTTCCTCGAGGCCGACATCCGGCGCGCGTTCCAGGCGGCCACCCCGCAAAACGATATCGCCAACCTGCCTCCCGACATCGAGCAGGCGGCCGATGACATCAACGCGCAAATCCGCCGGGAAATGGGGGTCGCCGTCGAGCCCGGCGCGCCAGCTCTGAGCGAGCCCGCAAAGCCTTTGGCCGGCCCCATTTTGTCGTTGACGACCAGGCCGCTGTCGCCAGGCGGCGCGCTTGTCGCGCGTCAATCGGCGATGACCGGAGGCGCGGCGGCCGAGCGCCTGTTGGCGCAGGGCGGTCCAATCGAACCGAAGCCCGGCCGCGCCGACGACTTCTCCTGGCCCCGCCTCTGACGCGCGCGTCGTCTCCGCGCAGGCGCCGAGCCGACGAATCGCGAATCCGGGGGCGGCGTTCTTGTTCGGGCGCCGACGTCGTGCTAGGCGACCGGCGAGAATGTCGTCGCCACGGCGCTGGCGGGCCGGGGAATAGCCCGTCCCGCTTCCTGTCTGGCCATTCGCGCCAATGTTCCGCCTTTGTCGGGCTCTGGCGCCCGGGCAGGGGGTTCTCCTTTGGAAATGGTTGCGGCGGGGAGGAGAAACGGATGACCGATCAAAGCGGCAATGGGGCGAGCGCCGCGCCCGGCACGGCGCCGCGGCTGACGGTGCTGGTCCAGTACTGCAAGGATTTTTCCTTCGAAAACCCCAATGCGCCGCGCTCGCTCGGCCCACAGCAACAAGGTCCGAACATCTCCGTTCAGGTCAATGTCAACGGTCGTCAGGTCGGCCAGAGCGAATATGAAGTCGGGCTGGCGCTCGAAGGGGGAGCCGGCGAAGGCGAAAATACGCTGTTCAAGTTCGAGCTCGACTACGCCGGAGTCTTTCGGGTCGAAAACATTCCGGCCGAGCAAATCCAGCCCGCCATCATGATCGAGGGCCCGAGGCTTCTGTTCCCGTTCGCCCGGCAAATCATCGCCGACGCGGTGCGCAACGGCGGCTACCCGCCCCTCTACATCGATCCGATCGACTTCCAGGCCTTGTTCCTGCAGCGGATCGCGGCGGCCCGCCCGAGCGTCGCCTGACCTCAGCGCGGGCGGCGAAGGCCGCAGCCGCATTGTTTCGATGCGGATCGAGCGCGGCTTAACGCCGCGCTTTCTCGATATGCCGGCGCCACAGCGCATACTCTCCCAGAGCGGCGACATGCTCGCCATGGGCGAGCCTTTCCGCCTCGGTCAGGAGAGAGGGCGGCGGCGCCGATCGGAGCTTTCGCTGCTCGGGCGGCGTATGGGAAGATCGGGCGGCGCGTTCGACGCTGGCGGAGAGCGCCAGCGAGCGTTGACGACCGCCGAGCAGCTCGCCGTAGACTTCCACCAGGATTTCCGCGTCGAGCAGGGCGCCGTGCTTCGTCCGGCGCGATCTGTCGATGCGATAGCGGTCGCACAGCGCGTCCAGGCTGTTGGGAGCGCCGGGATGTTTCCGCCGCGCCAGAACGAGCGTGTCGACGACCTGGGCGCTCGGAATCGGGTCGCGTCCGATCCTCGCCAGTTCCGCGTTGATGAACCGAAGATCGAATTCGGCGTTATGGATGACCAGTCGATCTTCGCGGACGAACGCCAGGAAATCGGGCGCGATTTGCGCGAACACCGGCTTGTCGGCCAGCGCGGCGGCGGCGTGGCCATGAATGCGGTAGGCGTCCTCCGGCACGTCGCGCTCGGGGTTGATCAGCACGTGATAGACGGCGCCGGTGGGAATCTGATTGACGATTTCGAGGCAGCCGATCTCCACCAACCTGTGCCCCTCGGCGGGATTCAACCCGGTCGTTTCGGTATCGAGAACGATTTCACGCATCGACGCCCGCCTTTCTGCCGATCATGCTCGACGTCGCGCGCAGAAAGCCGCGCACCTGAGCGCGCGTCGCCTCGATCGCCCCGTTGGTGTCGATGATCATATGGGCCCTGCGCCGCTTTTCCCGATCGGGCGTCTGCTTGACCACAAGTTTCTGAAAGCGTTCGTCGGTCATGCCCTCCCTCGCGAGCGCCCGCGCCCTTTGCGCGGCCTCCGACGCGCTGACGACGACAACGACGTCGACCGACCTGTCTGCGCCCGATTCGAACAGCAATGGAATGTCGACGACGACAAGGCGCCTCCCCTGCGCCGCCGCGCGCGACAAGAACTCCCGCCGCGCCGCCGCGACCATCGGATGGACGATGTCCTCGAGTCTGGCGAGCGCGGCGCTGTCGCCAATCACGAGGCGCGCCAGGCGATCGCGATCGACCGCGCCCTGCCGCACGACGCCGGGAAAGGCCGCCTCGACGGCCGGCGCGCCGGACCCGCGATACAACGCGTGCACCGCCGAATCGCTGTCGAACACGGGCGCGCCTTCCGCGGCGAACATCGCCGCGACGGTGGACTTGCCCATGGCGATCGATCCGGTCAAACCAACGACGATCACGCCTTCGCCTCGCCTGAACGCACGATATCGGCCTCGATCAGCGCCCGCAGTTCCGGCGTCACGGCGGGACGCACGCCAAACCAATGCTCGAATCCGGGCGCCGCTTGGTGCAGCAACATTCCCAGCCCGTCGACGGCGAGCAGGCGGCGCGATCGCGCCGCCGCCAGGAGCGGCGTCTCCAGGGGAACATAGACGATATCCGCGACGATCGCCCGCGCGCCGAGCGGGGCGAGGTCGATTTCGAGCGCGGATTGCCCGGTCATGCCGAGCGGGCTGGCGTTGACGAGAAGATCGGCCTCCGTCAGCAGCAGCGGCAAAGCGCTCCACGGGGCGGCGCGCGCCGAGGGGGCGATTTGCGCTGCGACGCGTTCGGCGCGCTCGAACGTTCGGTTGACGATGGCGATCCGCCCGGTCCCCGCGGAGGTGAGCGCCTGGACGACGGCGCGCGCCGCCCCTCCCGCGCCGAGCACGACCGCGTTTTGTATCCGGCTTCGCCACCCCGGCGCCTGTTCGTCGAGGTTGGCGAGAAAGCCGGAAACGTCGGTGTTGTCTCCGCACAGCCGGCCATTCTCGCGCCACAGCGTATTGGCGGCGCCCAGATCGGCGGCGGCGGCGGTGAGCCGGTCGCAAGCGGCGAACGCCGCTTCCTTGTGCGGCGCCGTGACATTCGCGCCGATCAACCCGGCTCTTCCGACGCCGGCGGCGAATTCGGCGAAAGCGCCCGGCGGCACGGCGACTTTGTCGTAGACCCCGTCGATGTCGAGATTGCGCAGCCAGAAGGAATGGATGAGCGGCGAGCGCGAATGAGCGATGGGCCAGCCGACGACGCAAGCCCTCGGCGTGATCTCGCTCATATCGCCAGGAACCCGTTCGTTCGAAGCCATTTCAGCAAACTCAACAAGGGCAGACCCAAAATGGTCCAATGGTCGCCGTCGATCGCCTCGAACAAATGAATCCCGACGCCCTCCGCCTGATAGGCTCCGACGCTCGACAGGACAGCCGGTCCGGCGGCCGCCAGATAGCGTCGCACGTCGCCTTCATCGAGCGCGCGCATCGTCATTCGCGCGCTTTGCGTCGCCTCGAACAGAGGCGCGCCGTCGCGCGCGACGCAAACGGCGGAATCGAGGACGTGGGTTCGACCGGCCAGTCTCTTGAGGCTTTGTTCGGCCGCATCCATGTCCCCCGGCTTGTGAAACAGGCTCCCATCGAGCCGAAGCGTCTGATCGGCGCCGAAGCATAACGCGCCTGGCCGCCGCGCGCTGACCTCCAGCGCCTTGGCGCGGGCGAGCCGGGCGGCGAGCTGCGCAGGCGAGCCGCCGCCCGCCAGGAATTCATTCTCGAGCGCCCGTTCGTCGAGCGCGGCGGCCTCGACATCGACCGCGATCCCCGCGTTTTCCAGCAGCAGCCGGCGGGTCGGGCTTCTCGAGGCCAGCACCGGCCTGGCGGCGCCGATCCATAGCGATGCTTTGGAGGACAAGGATGGGAGCCCCTGCGCTGCTTCTGCGGCGTCGATCAAGCCTGCGCGATGAATTTGAGCCGATGTTCCCGATACAGGTCGATCACGGCGGCTGCGGTCTCCTCGATGGAGCGGCGCGTGACGTCGATCGTCGGCCAGCCTCTCTCGGCAAACAGGCGGCGCGACTGGGCGACCTCCTCGGCGACCGCGACGCGATCCACGTAAGTGGTCTGATAGTCGGCGTTGAGCGCCAGCAGTCGATTTTGCCTGATCTGCACGATCCGCTCAGGCGAGGCGAGCAGGCCGACCGCCAGCGGATGACGCAGCGTCTCGAGCGCCGGCGGCGTTGCGACATGCGGCACGAGCGGAATGTTCGCGGTCTTGAAGCCACGATTGGCCAGGTAGATGCTGGTCGGCGTTTTCGACGTGCGGCTGACGCCGAGCAGCACGATGTCGGCCTGTTCGAGATTGTCGACGAGCTGCCCGTCATCGTGCAGCATCGTAAAATTCAGCGCGTCGATGCGTTTGAAATATTCCGCGTTCAACATGTGCTGCGCGCCGGCGCGCGGGGTCGAGGTTGTTCCGAGATAGGATTGGAACAGCGTCAGGATGGGATGGAGCACCGACAGACAGGGCGACCCCGAGGCCTCGCAGCTCGCTTCCAGCCGGCGCGACAGCTCGGCGTCGACCAAAGTGAACAGGACGATGCCTGGCGCATTGTCGATTTCGGCGATGACCCGGTCCAGCTGCGAATGGGTCCGGATCAAGGGATAAACGTGTTCGATCGACGCGACGCCCTGATATTGAGCCGCCGCCGCGCGCGACGCGGCGATGAGCGTCTCTCCCGTCGCATCGGACACCAGGTGAAGATGAAAATAGCTGCGCCCCAAATTCCTCGCCCCCTCGGCCGCCGCATTGCTCCCGGCCCTTCCTTATAACGACGGGAGGCGTCTGTGGACAGGCGTGGACAAGCGAAGCCGAATCGACGCCCCGCGCTTCGCCGAAACCAGGATCGTTTCTCCATCCTCAACCGAGCGCCTTGGGATAGAATCACGCGCGGAAGCCGACGGGATGGGAACTACGGGGAAGGCCCCGTCACAGTTCACAATCCGATCGCTCGTTTGCCGATTGAAAACCTTAACAAATGATTAACGCATCCACAGGCCGCGCCATAGGCGTCGGCCGCCGCGGATCGACCGACGGTTGTTAACCATAGTGTGGATCGACGGGCGCGCACCCAATTGGCAGCCAAAGAAGCAAAAACAGAATCTCTCTTTCTAAATTGTTTGACCAGGGCTAACGAAGGCGCGATGCAGCCGGACACCCCCTTGCAACGGGCGTTCAATCGCCAACCGAACGTCGTTCCGCCGATCTGGCTGATGCGGCAGGCGGGCCGCTATCTTCCCGAATATCGTGAAATCCGCGCCCAGGCAGCGTCGTTTCTCGATTTCTGCTACACGCCGCGGCTGGCCGTCGAAGCCACTCTGCAGCCGACCAGGCGGTTCGGTTTCGACGCCGCGATTCTGTTCAGCGACATTTTGGTGATCCCCGACGCGCTGGGCCAAAGGGTCTCCTTTGAATCGGGCGACGGGCCGCGGCTGGAGCCGGTGAATTCGCTGGCCCGCCTGTCGGACTTGCGCGGCGAGATCGACCTTGATCGCCTCGCGCCGGTGTTCGAAACGATCGGGCAAGTCAGGGCCAGACTGCCGGAGAATGTCGCGCTGCTCGGGTTTTGCGGGGCGCCGTGGACGGTGGCGAGTTACATGGTCGCTGGCCGCGGAACCGCCGATCTGGCGCCGGCGCGGTTGCTGGCCTATCGCGATCCCGACCTGTTCGAGGCGCTGATCGATCGCCTGGTCGAGGCCTCCATCGCTTATGTTCGCCAGCAGATCGATGCGGGAGCGGACGCCATCCAGATTTTCGATTCCTGGGCGGGCGTGCTGCCGACGCCGCAGTTTCGCCGCTGGTGCCTTGAACCGCTCGGCAGGATCATCAGGGGCGTCAAGGCGTGGCGCCCGGGCGTTCCGATCATCCTGTTCGCCAAGGGCGTCGGCTCGCATCTGGTGGAATTGGCGACGACGAGCGGAGCCGACGTTATCGGCCTGGACACCGCGGTCGATCTAATGTTCGCCGGTTCGATCCAGAAGCTTGTTCCGGTGCAAGGCAATCTCGATCCGCTGGCGCTGCTGGCGGGCGGCCCGGCGCTCGACTCGGCGGTCGATGGCATCCTGTCGGCGCTTGGCGCGGGGCCTTTGATCTTCAATCTGGGTCATGGCATTTTGCCGGACACCCCGATCGCCCACGTCGAACGGTTGGTTGATCGGGTCCGGCGGCGAGGCTGAAGCGCGATGATCGAGACGTGGGTCAAGGCCATCCACATCATGGCGGTGATCTCCTGGATGGCCGGGATGTTCTATCTGCCGCGCCTGTTCGTCTACCATGTCGAGGCGCCGCCGGGTTCGGCGCAGTCTGAAACCTTCAAGACGATGGAGCGGCGGCTGCTGAGAATCATCATCAACCCGTCGATGATCGTGGTGTGGCTGACCGGGCCTTGGCTCGCTTACGTCGACGGTCTCTTCACCGCGCCGTGGCTGCACGCCAAACTGGCGCTGGTGCTGGCGATGTCCGCTTTGCACGGCTATTTCGCGCGCGTGATGAAGAATTTCGCGGCCGACCGGAATGTCCGGTCGGCGCGGTTTTACCGCATTCTCAATGAAGTTCCGCCTGTGTTGATGGCCGCCATCGTCATCCTGGTCGTCGTCAAGCCGTTCTAATTCAAGCAAAATTGTGAATCTGACGAGGGTGAAGCGGGCGCGGCGACTCCGCCGGCGCGTCATGCTGCGGCAGGCTCCGAGTTCACCGTTGAAAGACGCGCCGAAGCGCTTTATGTTGCGGCTCCCACCTACAGCATGTGTTTCTGTGACCAGCGGACGATCTGTTCCGCCCACCTCGTGCAAGGTCCAGCGAACCAGCGGCTCCTCGACTGAAGCCTCCGTGAACCGTGCTGCTCCACTCGTTTCGCCGAAGCGCCTTGGCGCTTGCGGCCATCAAGGATCCCCCGATGCGGGAAATGAAACTTAAAGACCTCAAGCAGAAGTCTGCGACCGAGCTGCTCGCTTTCGCGGAGGAAAATGAGGTCGAGAACGCCTCGATCATGCGCAAGCAGGAATTGATGTTTGCGATCCTCAAGCAGCTCGCCAACATGGACGTCGAGATCATCGGCGAGGGCGTCGTCGAAATCTTGCAGGACGGCTTCGCCTTCCTGCGCTCGGCCGACGCCAATTATCTTCCCGGCCCCGACGACATCTATGTGTCGCCGTCGCAAATCCGGCGCCTGAGCCTGCGCACCGGCGACACCGTCGAAGGCGTCATCCGCAGCCCGAAGGAAGGCGAGCGCTACTTCGCGCTGCTGAAGGTCAATCTGATCAATTTCGAGGACCCCGAAAAGACCCGCCACAAGGTTCATTTCGACAATCTCACGCCGCTCTATCCGGACGAACGTCTGCGGCTGGAGATCGACGATCCGACGAAGAAGGACCTCTCCGCCCGCGTGATCGACATTGTTTCGCCGATCGGCAAAGGCCAGCGCGCGCTGATCGTCGCGCCGCCCCGCACCGGCAAGACGGTGCTGCTCCAGAATATCGCGCAGTCGGTGACCGCCAATCACCCCGAATGCTACCTGATCGTGCTGCTGATCGACGAGCGCCCCGAAGAGGTCACCGACATGCAGCGCTCGGTGAAGGGCGAGGTGGTCTCCTCGACCTTCGACGAACCGGCGGTGCGCCACGTCCAGGTCGCTGAAATGGTCATCGAGAAGGCCAAGCGCCTGGTCGAACACGGGCGCGACGTGGTGATCCTGCTCGACTCGATCACCCGCCTCGGCCGCGCCTACAATACGGTGGTGCCGTCGTCGGGCAAGGTGCTGACCGGCGGCGTCGACGCCAACGCCCTGCAACGGCCGAAGCGCTTCTTCGGGGCCGCGCGCAATATCGAGGAAGGCGGTTCGCTGACGATCATCGCGACCGCCCTCATCGATACCGGCTCGCGAATGGACGAAGTGATCTTCGAGGAGTTCAAGGGCACCGGCAATTCTGAAATCATCCTCGATCGCAAGGTGGCGGACAAGCGCACTTTCCCGTCGATGGACATCACGCGATCGGGAACGCGCAAGGAGGAATTGCTGGTGCCCGCCGACATCCTCAAGAAGATGTACGTGCTGCGCCGCATCCTCAACCCGATGGGAACCGTCGATGCGATCGAGTTCCTGATCGGCAAATTGCGGGAGACCAAGTCCAACGCCAATTTCTTCGAATTGATGAACACCTGAAGACTGCAACAGACGGCGGGCGGGCGCGGCGCAGCTTATGCGTGAAGAGCCCGTTTCGGCCGTCGAACGCTCCGGAACCGCCTAGCCGTGTCAGAATCCTCCGCCATCGAGACGCTCGCCGATCTGCGCAAGGAGATCGATCGGATCGACACGTCGATGCACGAACTGCTGATGGAGCGCGGCCGCATCATCGACCGGCTGATCGCGATCAAGGCGCGGCAGGGCGGCGGCTCGGCGTTCAGGCCGGCGCGGGAGGCGGCGATGATGCGCGCGCTCGCCGAGCGCCACCGCGGCCGGTTGCCGCTCGACACGGTCGAAGGTATCTGGCGCATCATCATTTCGACCTTCACCTATGTTCAGGCCAATTATTCGGTGCATGTCGACATGTCGCGCGGCGACGCGCCGATGCGCGATTCGGCGCGCTTCCACTTCGGCTTCACGGTTCCCTGCGTCGCCCATCACAGCGCGGGCGGCGTGATCGACGCGGTGGCGCGCGGATCGGGCGATCTCGGTATGTTCGCCGTTGACGGCGGCGTCGGCGCGGGCGCCTGGTGGACGCGGCTTTGTCCTCCCGCCGCGCCGAAAATCATCGCGCGCCTGCCGTTCGTCGAGCGGCCGGATCATCCGGCGGGGATGCCGGTTTTTGTGATCGCCAAGCCGCTGGCGGACGGCGCGGCGCGGGACGTCGTCATCGAGGCGGTGTCGCTCGACCGATGGCGCGGCGATTATCCCGCGGCGCTCGGCGCCCTGGGCGGCGAGATCATCGGCAATGCGGCGGACGGCATGGGCCTGTCGTTGCTGATCGCCCGACCCGGCGGGCATGACGCGCGGGCGTTCGAGAACGCCTTTCGGAAGGCCGGGGCGGGCGACCTCAGGATCGCCGAGGTCGGCGCCCATGCGGCAAGGTTCGATTCCTCGGCGTCTCCGTGAGACCCGTCATGGAGCAGGTTGGAGGGCAATCGACGATGTCCGAGCCAAAACTCTCGCGACCGGTCCCGCGCGCCGACGTTATGGCGATTGAGGCCTACGTGCCGGGCAAGAGCGGTGCGGCGGGCCTCGCCAAGGCGCACAAGCTTTCGTCGAACGAAACGCCGCTCGGGCCGTCCCCGCGGGCGATCGCCGCCTTCCGCTCGGTCGCCGACCATCTGGCGCTGTATCCCGACGGCTCCGCCTCGCGGCTGCGCGAGGCGATCGCCCGCCGCTACGGGCTGGATGCGGCGCAAATCGTTTGCGGCAACGGTTCGGACGATCTTCTCGCCCTGCTGGCGCACGCCTACTTGCGGCCGGGAGACGAGGGCCTCTACACCCGGCACGGGTTTCTCGAATATCCCATCGCGATCAAGGCGGCCGGAGCGACGGCGATCGCCGCCGCCGAGACCGACTTCACGGCGGACGTCGATCAGTTGCTGGCCAAGGTCTCGCCGCGAACGAAGGTGGTTTTTCTCGCCAATCCGAACAACCCGACCGGCACGTATCTGCCGTTTTCGGAGGTCAAGCGGCTGCAAGCGGGCCTGCCCGCCGACGTGCTGCTGGTGCTGGACGCCGCCTATGCCGAATATGTCACGCGCAACGACTACGCGGCGGGGATCGAACTGGTCGCGACATGCGACAATGTGGTGATGACGCGCACGTTTTCGAAGATTTACGGGCTTGCGAATCTTCGTCTCGGATGGGCCTACGGACCAACCCATGTCATCGACGCGGTCAATCGCATCCGGGCGCCCTTCAACGTCAACGGGGCGGCGATCGAAGCGGGGATCGCGGCCCTGGCCGACACGGCGCATACCGAAAGCGCGGTGGCGCATAATCAGCGGTGGCTGCCCTGGCTGGCCGAGCAGATCGCCGGGCTCGGCGTGAACGTGACGCCCAGCGTCGGAAATTTCCTGCTTCTGCATTTTCCGCGCACCGCCGGCCGCACGGCCAAGGAGGCGGACGCCTATCTGACGGCGCGCGGCTTCGTGTTGCGCGCGGTCGCCGCTTATGGCCTGCCCGATTGCCTGCGTCTGACGGTCGGGACCGCGCAAGTCAATGAAGAGCTCGTCGCCGCGCTCGCGGCGTTCATGAGAGGCGAGCGCAGTGTCTGATCGTCCGGGCGACGCGGCCAAGGCGCCCCTCGTCGGTCGGCTCGCGATTATCGGGCTTGGCCTGATCGGGTCCTCCATCGCGCGGGCGGCGCGTCGGCGCAAAGTGGCGGCGACAATCGTCGCGGGCGACGCCGATGCGGCGGTCCGCGCGCGCGTCGCCGAGCTTGGGCTGGCGGACGTGGTGGCGCCGACGCTGCCGGAGGCGGCGCGCGGGGCCGATCTCGTCATTCTGTGCGTGCCGGTGGGCGCCGACGGCGCGGTGGCCGAACAGATCGGGCCGCATCTGAAACAGGGGGCGATTGTTTCCGATGTCGGCTCCGTCAAGTCGGCGGTCATCGCGGCGATCGCGCCGCACCTGCCGGCGGGCGTCCGGCTGGTTCCGGCGCATCCCGTGGCGGGCACCGAACAATCGGGCCCCGACGCCGGCTTCGATAGCCTGTTCATGCATCGCTGGTGCATCATCACCCCGCCCGACGAGACGGATCCGGCGGCGGTTGCGCTCGTTCGCGCCTTTTGGGAAGCGCTCGGATCGAATGTCGAAGTGATGACGCCGGCTCATCATGATCTGGTGCTGGCGATCACCAGCCACGTCCCGCATCTGATCGCCTACAACATTGTCGGCACCGTCGCCGAGCTCGAGGAAGCGACGCGCTCGGAAGTGCTGAAGTTCTCGGCGGGCGGCTTTCGCGATTTCACCCGTATCGCCGCCTCCGACCCGACGATGTGGCGCGACGTCTTCCTGCACAACAAGGACGCGGTCCTCGAAATGCTCGGGCGCTTCAACGAGGACCTGACGGCGTTGCAGCGCATGATCCGTCGCGGCGACGGCGACGGCCTGTTCGAGCTGTTCACGCGCACGCGGGCGATTCGCCGAGGGATCGTCGCGCAGGGGCAGGAGACCGCGGCGCCGGATTTTGGCCGGCGCGCCGTGGAAGCGCCGCCAGACCAGCCGTGACGCGGGCCAGCGGGGCCGTCCGGGTTCGGCGGATGCCGACAAGCGGAGACTCACGGGAAAGCGGCGATCTCTGGGTGTTCGGCTACGGCTCGCTGATGTGGCGGCCGGGATTTGATTTTTTGGAGCGACAGAGCGCTCTGGTGCATGGTTGGCGGCGCAGCCTGTGCGTCTATTCTCACGTGTATCGCGGCACGCCCGAACGGCCCGGCCTGGTGCTGGGGCTGGACAGGGGCGGCGCCTGTCGCGGGGTCGCTTTTCACGTGGCGGCGGCGAAAAGGGCGCTGACGATCGACTATCTGCGCCAGCGCGAACTGGTGACCCGCGTCTATCTCGAACGATACGTGCTGGCCCACCTTTCCGGCGGTGGCGCGGTAAGGGCTATGACCTACGTCGCCGACCGGAGCCATCCGCAATACGCCGGGCGGCTGGAGCGCGACGAATTGCTGCGCCTTGTCACGCGCGGCCACGGCCAATCCGGTCCCAACGTGGACTATGTCCTCAACACGGAAGCGCATCTGCGGGAAAGCGGCGTCGCCGATCCGACGCTCGAATGGCTCGCCGCTCAGCTCCGCGGCGCCTGAGAGAGGTCCGCGATCAACCCGCGGCGCGCGGCCGGCGAGTTCGCCAGCAGATGGACGTGGAACTCGATTCCGGCGGCGGCCGCGGTCCAGTTCGCGATCGCCCCGGCCACAACGAGCTCGGGAAAGCAACCGGTGTCGGCGACGAACAAGGCCCTTCGATCGCCGGCGTCGGTTGCGGCGGCGACGATCATCACCGCATGGCTGTAGGCCGGGCAGCCATGCGGGCTGTAGATGGAAAACACATAGCGCCGGCCCGAGGCGCCGCGCCACGAGCGAAAGCGCGCGCCAAGCGGTTCGCCGTCGAGCGCCGACAGCGGGGCGTTGTCCTCGCCCTCCCGAAAATGCGCAGGCGAGGCCGGCGGAGCGGCCGCCCAACTCAGCGGCCGACCTTCGGCGCGCATTCGATCGCGACGGTCGAGGGCCCGGTCCTGAAGCGCCAACATCGAGAATCTCCGGCAACGAGGGAGGGAACAAAAGTAGAACATCTTTACCTCGGCGTCAAGCGGCTTTGCCGACGTCGAACCGATCAGAGGGGCCGCCGGCAAGGCGACGCCCGAGGTCGCGGCGTCAACCGGCGACGCTCAACGGCGGGCGCGGTCGAGGTCGCCTTGTCCGCGGCGCCGCAGCGACAGGGCCAGCGAAGAATCGCGCGTCAGCGCCTCGGCATAGAGGCGTTCGCATTCCGTTTCGATGGTCGCCTGGAGTTGGGCGAGAAAGTCATCCCGCTTCAGGCCGGGCGCGATTGCGGGCAGATATTCGATCACCGCCACCCCCGGGCGGCGCAGAAATCCGCGGCGCCCCCAATAGAGCCCGGTGTTGAGCGCGACCGGCAGGCACGGCGAACCGGTGTCTTCGTAGAGCTTGGCGACCCCGAATTTGTACTGCGCCGGCGCCCCGGGCGGCCGGCGCGTCCCTTCGGGAAAAATGAACACCTGGCGGCCGGACCTCAGCACCTTGCCGGCGCGGACGCTGACGACCGCGATGGCGTTTCTGCCGGCGGATCGGTCGATGGCGATTTGCTCCGCGGCGAGCAGATACCAGCCGAAGAACGGCACGAATATCAGCTCTTTCTTCAGCACATAGGCGAAATCAGGCGCGTGCAATACGAGAGCGAAGGTCTCCAGCACCGATTGGTGTTTGGCGGCGATGATGTAGCCGCCCTGCGGGATGTTCTCGAGCCCCCTGAACTCGAGCCGCAGACCGCAAATGGCTTCCAGCAGCCACAGCGACGAGGCGGCCCAGACGCGCGCCAGGGCGAACACCGCGTGACGGCCGAAGAGGATCGTCGGCAGCCCCAAAATCATCAGGACGATGAGATTGGCGTAATAGGCGACGTTGAAGACGAGCGAGCGCAAGCCGATCATGCTCCGACAATCGCCCAATCCGACGCGCGAGAAAAGGGCGCCCGGATCGAGCGCTCATTGCAAGCTGCGCAAATGCCGAAACACGATGATGCGCGACATCGCGCCGGTCAGGACGGCGATGGCGACGGCGATGACCAAAATCGAAACATAGCCTCTGAAGCCGAGCGAAAACTCGCCGAACAGAGCGCCGATCTCCTCGCCGCCGACCGAATTGGCCCACCACGCCGACAGCGCCGAGGCGGCGGCGAAGAACAACGCGGCGCCGGAGCCGCCAAGCAACCCGCCCTTGAGGCCGAGACGCAGGAAGTGGGTCTGGAACTGCCGCGAAATATAGCTGTCGGCCGCGCCGACGAAATGCAGAACTTCGATGATTTCGCGATTGCCCGCCATGGCGCCGCGCGTCGCGAAGCCGATCGCCATGACCATCGCGAAAATCATCAGGAGAAACAATAACGTGGCGAAAACCACGATCGCATCCGCCATGGCGTCGAGACGCGACAGCCACAGGCGGTGATCGTCGAGGCTGGCCCCCGGCGCCTGCGCGGCGAGAATCTCGCGCAACGCGGCAATGTCGGGCGCCGCGCGGTTTTGCATGCGCACGACGATCAACCGCGGAATCGGCAATTCGTCGAGATCCAGGCCATTGCCGAGCCAGGGTTCGAGCAGTCGTTCGGACTCCTGCTTGGACAGCGCGCGCACTTCGGCGACCCCCGGCGCCTTTCGCGCCGCCTCGGAGGCCTTGGCGACCTGCGCCTCGATGTCTTCGCCGGACGTCGGCTTGATCTGGATCGTGACTTCGCGCGCGATCTCGCCGCGCCAATCTTGCGAGGCGTTCGCAACAAGAATGGCGCCGCCCGCCGTCAGACACGCCAGAAACGTCATGATGGCGATCACGATGACGAGCGCGCGCCCGGCGATCGAGCCGGCGGGGACGAGCGGCATATCGCGCTTGAGCGCGTCATCCGCCTGCGCCGCGGGGCGGCCGTGGGGCTCGATGGCGCTCATCGCGGCTGGCGATCGAAGACTTGCAGCCGCCCGTCGCCCACCACCAGGCGGCGAGCCTCGCCGAACTGATCCATCAGGGCGAGATCGTGGGTCGCGATGACCACGGCGGTGCCCGACTTGTGGAGTTCAACGAACAGTCGCAGCAAGCGCCGCGCCAGACCCGGGTCGACGTTGCCGGTCGGCTCGTCCGCCAGCAGCAGTTCGGGCCGCCCGATCAGCGCCCGCGCAATCGCCGCCCGCTGCTTTTCGCCGCCCGACAGCACCGCCGGCAACGCATTCATCCTTTCGCCGAGGCCCACCCATCGCAGCAGTTCGACGACTTCGGCGCGATAGCCGGCTTCGCTGCGGCCCATCACGCGCAGCGGCAGCGCGACGTTCTCGTAGGTCGTCAGATGATCGAGCAGGCGGAAGTCCTGGAAAACGACGCCGATGCGACGCCTCAGGCCGGTGATGGCGTCCTTGTCGAGCGTCGAGGCGTCCTGACCGAAAATTCTGATGATGCCGCGCGTCGGCTTGAGGGACAGCAGCATCAGGCGCAGCAGCGTCGTCTTGCCGGCGCCGGAAGGGCCCGTGACGAACTGGAAGCTTTGAGCCTCGACGGTGAAGCTGAGGTCGCGCACGACCTCGACCCCCATCCCGTATCTCAGGCCGACATTCTCGAAGCGAAGCAAATGCAACCCTTGTGTGGCGCTCGATCCGTTCGCCAAATCGGACAGCGGCGTCGCTTAACGCGGCCTTAACCATAAACGCGACCAAATGCCAAGGCGTGCGCAAGCCCGCCGGAGCCGGTCTGATTCGCCATGTTGATCGTATGCAAGACCTGCGCTTGCTCATACCATATTCCGCGCGACATTCTCGACGAAAACGGCTGCCGGTTGCGCTGCGTCGGCTGTGGCGAGGAATGGGTGATCACCTCGGGCGCGAGCGCGGTCGACGACCCGCCGATCGTCGAGGGACAGCGCGCTGCGGTCGCATCGCCGCACGCCGCCGGCGCCGGGACGGGCCATCGTCTGGCGGCGATCTCGCTTCAGGCCAACGCCGTGTGGCGCGAAGAAGCCGAACCGAAGGCGGACCCTCCGGCTCTCTTCTGGTTCGGCGGGAGCCGAAAAGGCGGGCGCGCGGCGCTGGCGGCATTGCTGATCGTCGCCGGCGCGATGGCCGCCGCCGCCGGGCGCACGGCCATCGTCAAGGCGGCGCCGACTACGGCGCGCCTGTTCGCGGCGGTCGGCCTGCCGGTCAATCTGCGCGGCCTGTCGCTTGACAATGTGCATTCGAGTATCTTCGATCTCGGCGACAGAAGAGTGCTGGTCATCGAGGGCGCCATTGTGAACTTGCGCGATACGGCGACAGAGGCGCCGGACATTCGCATCGCGTTGCGCGGCGTCGACAAGCGCGAGCTCTATGTCTGGACCGCGCCCGCGCCCAGGAGCAGGCTCGGACCCGACGAACAGGTGGCCTTCCGCACGCGACTGGCGGCGCCGCCGGATGGCGTCAGCGACGTCCTGGTCAAGTTCGCCTCGGTGGGAGACAGGCTGGCGCCGATGAGGGACGGACTATGAGCGGCGCCCGGCAGGTCAAGGTGCTGTTCGACGAACAGGCGATCGCGGCGCGCAACCAGGCCCTCGCTCTCGAGATCGCCGCCGTCAAACCCAAGGATCTGCTCGTCGTCGCGGTGCTGAAGGGCTCCTTCATGTTCGCGGCCGATTTGATCCGGGCCTTGCATCGCGCCGGCCTTGAACCGCATGTCGAGTTCATCCACCTGTCGAGTTATCGGGAGGGCACGGTTTCCTCGGGAACGGTCCGCATCCTCAAGGATATCGAATCCTCGGTGAAGGATCGCGACGTCCTGCTCGTCGACGATATTCTGGAATCGGGGCGCACGCTGGCCTTCGCCAAGGATCTGCTCGTCGCGCGCGGCGCGCGGCGCGTCATGATTTGCGCGATGCTCGAGAAGCCCGGCAAACGGGCGGTGCAGATCGCCGCCGATTTCGTCGGCTTCGCCTGTCCAGACGTCTTCGTCGTGGGCTACGGAATGGACGTCGCCCACTCGTATCGGGAACTCCCGTTCATCGGCCATGTCGTGATGGAAGGCGAGTAGCCCGGCGGCCGGGTCTCGCGGCGCCCGGGATCCGCCAAAACCGCCCTTTGACATCCGATCCGGCGCATGAACTTGTCCAAACGGCGCGCGGATTCTTGCGAGCGCGCTTCAGGCGGCGAGGCGTCGATGTTCGCGAGTCGTTTTCAGTCTTTCGCCACGGTCGGCGATGCGAGGGAGGGAAGCGCGCGCGTCGCGGCGTTGCGCGAAGAGCTGACACGAAGGGGGCTCGACGGTTTCATCGTCCCGCGCGCCGACGAGCACCAGAACGAATATGTGCCCGCCTCGGCCGAGCGGCTGCTGTGGCTGACCGGTTTTTCCGGTTCGGCCGGCCTCGCCGTGGCGCTGATGGATCGGGCGGCGATCTTCGTCGATGGACGCTACACCTTGCAAGCGCCCGAACAGGTCGACACCGCGGTATTCACGCCGCTGCACCTGATCAACGAGCCGCCGGCAGGCTGGATCGAGCAGAATCTCGAGCGCGGCGGTCGGCTGGGATATGATCCCTGGCTGCATACCCCCGACGCCGTCGAACGTCTGGCGCAGGCCGCGCGCAGCGCCGGAGGCGAACTCGTTGCGCTTGAAACCAACCCGATCGACGCCGTGTGGACGGATCGGCCCGCCGCGCCTCTGGGGGCCGTGACGCGCCACAAGCTGCGCTTTTGCGGAGAAACGTCGCACGCGAAGCTGGCGCGATTGCGCGCGCGCCTGAAGTCGGTCGACGGCCTGCTGGTCAGCGACGCCCATAATGTGGCGTGGTTGTTCAACATCCGCGGCGCCGACGTCGCTCATACGCCGCTGCCGCTGGCTTTCGCCATCGTGCCGATCGAGGAGCGTCCGACGCTCTATGTCTATGGGCGCAAGCTGTCGCCGAAGCTGCGCGCCTATCTCGCGCCGCTCGCCGACGTCGCCGAACCGGACCGCCTGATCGCCGATCTCCAGGGGCTCGGGGCGCAGGGAAAGCGCCTCGCGTTCGATCCGGCCACCGCGCCCGCCCGCCTGACCCAGGCGCTGCAGGCGGCGGGCGGCGCGGCGGACCTCGGCGGCGATCCGATCACGCCGATGAAGGCGGCCAAGAACCGGATCGAGCTCGAGGGCGCGCGGGCCGCGCAATTACGCGACGGGGCGGCGATCGCGCGCTTCCTGGCCTGGATCGATCGCGAAGCGCCCACAGGCGGGCTGAGCGAAATCATCGCGACGCGAGCGCTGGAGACTTTCCGGCGCGAGACCGGCAAGCTGAAGGACATTTCCTTTCCGACCATCGCCGGGGCCGGACCCAATTCGGCGATCCCCCACTATCGGGTCAGCGAAGCGACGAATCTGCCGATCGCGCGCGGCATTTTCCTGATCGACAGCGGCGGGCAATACGAGGACGGCACGACCGACATCACGCGCACGATCGCCGTCGGGCGGCCGACGGCCGAAATGCGCGACCGCTTCACGCGCGTGCTCAAGGGCCACATCGCCATCGCGCGCGCCGTATTCCCCAAAGGCTCCAGCGGGGCGCAGATCGACGCGCTGGCGCGACAGGCGTTGTGGGCGGCCGGGCTCGATTTCGACCACGGCGTCGGCCACGGGGTCGGCTCCTATCTCTCGGTGCATGAAGGGCCGCAGCGCATCGCCAAGAGCGGCGTCGCGCCGCTCGCGCCAGGCATGATCATCTCCAACGAGCCGGGCTATTACGCGGCGGGCCGCTTCGGCATCCGGATCGAGAATCTGGTCGTCGTGGAGCCGCGGAAAATCGCCGGCGCCGAACGCGAGATGCTGGGCTTCGAGACGATCACCCTGGCGCCGATCGATACGCGCCTCATCGAGCCGAGCCTGCTGGACCCCGATGAGGCTTCATGGCTCGACGCCTATCACCGGCGCGTGCGCAAGGCGCTGGCGCCGCTCGTCGACGCTGAGACGCGCGCATGGCTGAAGAGGGCCACCCGGCCGTTGGCGGCCGCCGCCGAATAGACCGCCAGGGTCGCCCGCCCCGAGGCGCGGCTTCAACCGCGCAGCTTGCGCAGGTGAGCGATGAGCCCGGCGGTCGAGGCGTCGAGACGGATCGTTTCGGCGTCCGCCTGCGCGACGATCGGCGCGAGGCGCGAGGCGAGCTCCTTGCCGAGCTCGACGCCCCATTGGTCGAAAGGATTGATGTTCCAGATCGCCGCCTCGACGAACACCTTGTGCTCGTAGAGCGCGATCAGCCGCCCGAGCGTGCGCGGATCGAGCTTCGAATAGAGCAGCGTGCTCGAAGGCCGGCTCCCCGAAAACGTCTTGTGCGGGGCGAGCCTCGCGGCCTCCTCGGCGCTCTGGCCGTGAGCGCGCATGATCGTCGCCGCCTCGTCCGGCGTGCGCCCGCGCATCAGCGCTTCGCCCTGCGCGAAGCAATTGGCGACCAGCAGGTCGTGATGATGGGGGTCGGCGTTGGTCGGCCTGGCCGCGACCAGAAAGTCGAGCGGGACGATCTCCGTTCCCTGATGCAGCAGCTGGAAAAAGGCGTGCTGGCCGTTCGTTCCAGGCTCGCCCCAGATCACCGCGCCGGTCGAAGTCGCCGCCGGCGAGCCGTCGCGCTGGACGCTCTTGCCGTTGCTCTCCATCTGCAACTGCTGGAGGTAGGCGGGAAAACGCGAAAGCCGTTGGTCGTAGGGGATCACCGCCTGGCTCGCATGACCGAGGATGTTGCGATTCCAGACGCTCAGCAGCCCCATCAGCATCGGGATGTTCTGCAGAATCGGCGCCTCGCGGAAATGCCTGTCGACCTCGTAGCCGCCGCGCAGGAATTCCTCGAATTTCTCGGGCCCGATCGCGATGGCGAGCGGCAGGCCGATGCTGGACCAGATGGAATAGCGGCCGCCGACCCAGTCCCAAAAACCGAAGACGCGGTCGGCGCCGATGCCGAATTGCGCGACCTTGTCGAGCTGGGTCGACACGGCGGCGAAATGATCGCTGACCGCCGCCTCGCCGAGCGCGCCGGCGATCCACGCGCGGGCGCTCGCCGCGTTGGTCATCGTCTCCTGCGTCGTGAAGGTCTTCGACGAGACGATGAACAGCGTGCGGGCGGGATCGAGGCCGCGCAGCGTATCGGCGATATCGGCGCCGTCGACGTTGGACACGAAATGGCCCCGCAGGTTGGCGGGCGCATAGGGCGAAAGCGCGCGCGTCGCCATGGCGGGCCCGAGGTCGGAACCGCCGATGCCGATATTGACGATGTCGGTCATCGGTTGCCCGAGCGCGCCGCGCAAGCGCCCCTCCCGCACGTCGCTCGCGAAGGCGGCGACCTTGGCGCGTTCGGCTGAAATTTCCGGCATGACGTCATGGCCTTCGACCATGACGGGCGCGCCGGAAAAATTCCGCAGCGCCGTGTGCAGCGCGGCGCGCCGCTCCGTGGAATTGATCAGGTCGCCGCGAAACATCGCCTCGCGCTTGCCCTCGACATCGGCGGCTTTGGCGAGCGCCTCGAGACGGACGAGGGTGGCGCGGGCGACCCGCTGTTTGGAATAATCGAACAGAAGATCCTCGACAACGACGTGCATCGAGGAAAAGCGCGCCGGGTCGGCGGCGAAGTCTTCAGCGACGCCGCGCGCCAGAATTTCGCTGCGATGGACGGTGAGCGCCGCGAGGGCCGCAGTAACCGCTGTGTCAAGCATCTTGGCCTTCCTTCTGAGGCGTTGGCCTCCCATCTGGCGATCGACACACGTGGAAATCTCCAGGAAGGGGGAGGCGCGGAAATCAAGCTTTCGCTTTGTCCCGCTTGCCTCTAAGCGTGTCGACCTCGGTTTCCGTTCGAGCCCTTCATATGCCCCCTGTTCTGCAATTGCGAGACGTTCATCTGACCCTTGGCGGCCAGCCGCTGCTTCAGGGCGCGGAACTGGCCGTCGGCCCGCGAGAGCGGATTGCGCTGGTCGGACGCAACGGATCGGGCAAGTCGACCTTGCTCAGGATCGCGGCGGGGGCCATCCAGCCCGACGCCGGGAGCCGCTTCGCCCAGCCCGGCGTGAGCATGCGCTACCTGACGCAGGAGCCGGATCTTTCGGCGTTCGACACGGCGTCGGCGTTCGTCCTCGACGGGCTCAGCGATGAGGACGATCCGCATCGCGCGCTGGCGCTGATGGAGGAGCTCGGCGTCGACCCCGCCGCCAGGACGTCGTCGCTTTCCGGCGGCGAGGCGAGGCGCGCCGCGCTGGTCAGGGTCCTTGCGCCCGCGCCGGACGTGCTGCTGCTCGATGAACCGACCAATCACATCGATCTCCTCGCCATTGAATGGCTGGAGACGCACCTGGCGCAGACGCGCTCCGCTTTCGTGCTGATCAGTCACGACAAGCGCCTGCTCTCTAACCTGACGGAGGCGACGGTCTGGCTCGATCGCGGCCAGACGCGTCGGCTCGACCGGAGCTTTGCGGACTTCGAAGCCTGGCGCGACCGGCTTCTCGAAGAGGAAGAGATCGAGCGCCACAAACTCGATCGCCGCATCGTCATGGAGGAGCATTGGCTCCGCTACGGCGTGACCGCGCGCCGCAAGCGGAACATGCGGCGGGTCGGCGAACTCGGCCAGTTGCGCAAGGAGCGGCGCGAGGCCCGGCGCGTCCAGGGCGAGGTCAAGATGACCGCCTCGGAAGCCGGGGCGTCCGGCAAACTGGTCATCGAGGCGCGCGGCCTGGCGAAGTCCTACGGCGGGCGAGCGATCGTCAAGGATTTTTCGATCCGCGTCGCGCGGGGCGACCGGCTCGGGATCGTCGGCGCGAACGGGGCGGGCAAGACGACGCTGGTGAACCTGATCACCGGGGCGCTGGCTCCCGATTCAGGAACGATCCGGCTCGGCGCCGGCCTGGAGACGGCGAGCCTGGATCAGCGTCGCGCGAGCCTCGAGCCGACGACGACGCTGGTCGACGCGCTCACCGGCGGGGGCAGCGATTTTGTCTCCGTCAACGGCCAACGCAAGCATGTCGTCGGCTACATGAAGGATTTTCTGTTTGGCGCGGAACAGGCGCGCACGCCGATCGGCAAATTGTCGGGCGGCGAACGGGGCCGCCTGATGCTGGCGCGCGCGCTCGCGCAGCCATCGAACCTGCTCGTGCTCGACGAACCGACCAACGATCTCGACATCGAGACGCTCGATCTGCTGCAGGAGCTGCTCGACGACTACGCCGGGACGATCATTCTGGTCAGTCACGATCGCGATTTTCTCGATCGCGTCGCGACCTCCATTGTCGTCTGCGAAGGCGGCGGCCGCTGGACGGAATATGCCGGCGGCTATTCCGACATGATCGCCCAGCGCGGCTTCGGGCTGGTCGCGCCGAGCGCGCCTGCGGCGATCAAATCGCCGAAGGAGCCGCGCGATCCGCCGCCGCCGGCGACCGCCAGGCGTCGATTGACCTTCAAGGACAAGCACGCGCTCGAGCGGCTGCCCGATCGAATGGCCGGCCTGCGGGAGGATCTGGCGAGGCTCGATTCGCTGCTCGCCGATCCCTCGCTCCATGCGCGCGATCCAAGGACGTTCGAGCGCGCCACGAGCGAGTACGGGGTCAAGCAAAGCGCCCTTGAACGCGCCGAGGAGGAATGGCTGACGTTGGAGATGCTGCGCGAGGAGATCGAGGGTTGAACCGAAAGCGGCGGCCTGAACGAACCGGGTTATACTCATTTCGCGAATTGAGGATAATCCGGTGGAAAATCGACGAGGCGTCCGCTATACTCATTTTTTGAGGTGCGTATAGCCCCGAGAAATCTGGATGCCGGCGCCTTCGCTCGTTGTGCAGACAACCTATGCCGAACTGCTTGAGCGCTGCGCGACGGCGGCATTCAGCGACGCCTTTTCGGCGCCGGGGGGTTTTGTTTCCAAGACTTCCAAGGGGCGTCGATACTGGTACTTTCAGACCGGAACCGGCGAGGCGCGGGCTCAGCGCTTTGTCGGCCCGGAGACGCCGGTACTGCTCGAGCGCATCGAGCGTCATCGGCTGGTTCGCGACGATGAGCGTCAACGCCGGGCTCTCGTGTCCGCGCTTGTGCGGTCGTTTGGCCTTCCTCGCCCCATTCCGCAAATAGGCAACATAGTCGATGCGCTCGCCAAGGCGGGAGTGTTCCGGCTTCGCGGCGTCTTGGTGGGCACGGTTGCATACCAGACCTATTCGGCGATGCTGGGCGTCAAGTTATCCCCGTCGCTGCTGCAAACAGGCGACGTTGACGTCGCCCAGTTCCAGGACGTGTCGATCGCAATTGGAGACAACACAAGGCCGATCCTCGAAGTCCTCCGGGATGTGGACAAGACCTTTCGCGTCATTCCGAACCCCACCGATAGCCGGCGCGCGACGAGTTATGTGTCAAAGGACGGATTTCGGGTCGATTTTCTGACGCCCGCCAGAGGATCGGAGAGGGACAAGCCGCAGGCGTTGCCCTCCTTCAAGACCGAGGCGCAGCCCCTAGCATTTTTGGATTATCTCATCTACGAGCCAGAGTCCGCCGTGATTCTACACAATTCGGGGATCTACGTTCAGGTCCCCGCCCCTCAACGTTACGCCGTTCACAAATTGATTGTTTCTCGCCGTCGCGCTGAAGGTTCGGCGAAGCGCGATAAGGATCTTCGACAGGCCGAGGCGCTGCTCGAGGCGCTTGCGCAAAAAAGGCCATATGAGCTGAAACTCGCGTGGCGGGAAGCGCACGGGAGGGGCCCGAAATGGCGTCGATTGCTCGCCGAAGGCCTTAGTCAAATTGACGCTCGCGCGCGGGATTGGCTAGTCAAGGTTGTTGATGCACGACGTTCAATAATCCCGGGGCTCGATCTGACTTTCAGCAATCCGCCTGCACGCTATGACCCCATGCGGGACATCGTGACGTTCACCGGAGACGCGCTGGGCAGTCCCGTCATCTGCGCGATCAGCCGGGAGGCGCTGGAGGATCACTTTACCGCCGACGGCGTTGGCGAGAAGGGGCGCGTCGAGCGCTTTCTCAAGAACCGGTCGAAGATCGAATTGATGGCTCGGACCAAATACATGTCCTGGCCCGTTGATGAACCTGGCGCGCTGCTGGTCAAGACGATGGATGTTCCGAGGTTGCTGAGAGAGATTCGCGCCACGGGTTCGCGTCTCTCACGTTCGGCCGGCGGATAGCGGACGAATCGGTGTTGCGCCCCGTCGCTGACGAGCGGTTCTTGGCAAAAGGGTCTATGAGAGGCGTCAGGGAGGGCGCGCAATGCTTCAGGCGTGGCGTTGGTACGGGCCGGGCGACCCCGTCAGCCTTGACGACGTGCGCCAGGCGGGCGCGACCGACATCGTCACGGCGCTGCACGAATTGCCGCCCGGCGCCGAATGGACAAAGGCCGCCGTCGCCGCGCGCAAGCGGCTGATCGAGGAGGCGCCGGGCGCCAGTCCCTTGCGCTGGAGCGTCGTCGAGAGCATTCCGGTGCCGGACGACGTCAAGCGCCTCGGCGCGGCGGCGACGACGTCGATCGATGTCTGGATCGCCAGCCTGGAGGCCGTCGCGGCCGGCGGCGTCGGGACGATCTGCTACAATTTCATGCCGGTGGTCGACTGGACGCGCACCGATCTCGAATGGCGATTGCCGAACGGCGCGCAGGCCTTGCGCTTCGATCAGGCGCGCTTGGCGGCGTTCGACGTTCATATTCTGCAACGCCAGGGCGCCGAGGCGGACTATTCGGTGGAGACGCTTCAGCGCGCGCGCCGGCTGTTCGAGACGTTCACGCCGGACGAGGTCGGCCGGCTCACCGCCAACATCATCGCGGGCCTGCCGGGCGCGACATCCGACTCGCTTGATCTCAAAGGGATGCGCGAAAAGCTCGCAGCCTACGCGAAAGTCGACGCGGGGCGGCTGCGCGGCAACCTGATCGCCTTCATCGAACGCGTCGCGCCTGTCGCGGAGGCGCTGGGCGTCAAGCTGACCTTGCATCCCGACGATCCGCCCCGGCCGCTGTTCGGGCTGCCGCGCATCGCTTCGACGATGCAGGACTATCAAGCGCTGTTCGACGCCGCGCCTTCTCGCGCCAACGGCGTCTGTTTCTGCACGGGCTCGCTCGGCGTTTCCACGGCGAATGATCTGCCGGCGATGGCGCGGCGGTTCGCCTCGCGCATTCATTTCGCGCATCTGCGCTCGACCAGGCGGGAGCCGGACGGGTCATTCACCGAGAGCGACCATCTCGACGGCGATTTCGACATGATTGCGGTATTGCGGGAATTGCTCGCCGAGGATCGGCGCCGGCCGCAAGCCGAGAAAATCCCCTTCCGCCCGGACCACGGCCACCGGATGCTCGACGACCTCGAGAAAAAGACCAATCCCGGCTATTCGGCGATCGGCCGGCTCAAGGGGCTCGCGGAATTGCGCGGCGCGATCAAGGCTCTGGAAGCGGCGTGACGCAAGCCTGTTCGAGCCAAAGCGCGATCGGTTCGACCTGACGAAGAATCACGCCGCCAGCGCGCTCTCGACCAGCTCCGCCCAGTAGCTCATGCCATAGGGCAGCGCCGCATCGTTGAAGTCATATCCGGGATGGTGCAGGCCGGCCGTGTCGCCATTGCCGACAAAAATGAAGGCGCCCGGCCGCGCCTCGAGCATGAACGAGAAGTCCTCGGCGCCCATCACCGGCGGCGCGTCCGCGATGACGCCTTCGTCGCCGGCGATCTTGCGCGCGACGCCCGTGGCGAAATCCGTCTCTTTGGGGTGATTGCAGGTTGGCGGATAGCCGCGCACATATTGCACTTCGACCCTCACGCCGAGGGCGCCGCCAACGCCTTTGGCGATTTCGGCGATCCGCCGTTCGGCGAAATCGCGCGTCTTGCTCAACAGGGTCCGCGTCGTGCCGAGAAGTTGAGCGGTTTGCGGGATCACGTTGAACGCCGTGCCGGCTTCGAAGCGGGTCACCGAAACAACGCAGGAATTGAGCGGATCGACGTTGCGCCCGACAATGGTCTGCAGCGCGTTGATGATCTGCGCGCCGGCGACGATCGGATCGGCGCCCACATGGGGCTGCGCGGCATGGCCGCCGCGTCCTTCGATGCTGATCGTGAAACGGTCGGCCGCCGCGAGGAGCGGGCCTTTGCGAATGGCGAAGACGCCGACCGGCAGCGTCGGCATATTGTGCATGCCGAACACCTGCTGGATGCCGAAACGCTCCATCAGGCCGTCGTCGAGCATCGCCTTGCCGCCGCCGCCGCCCTCCTCGGCGGGCTGGAAGATGACGACCGCGGTTCCCGAAAAGTTGCGGGTCTGCGCGAGATAGCGCGCCGCTCCGAGCAGCATCGCGGTATGGCCGTCATGCCCGCAGGCGTGCATCTTGCCCGGATTGGCCGATTGATACGTCAGATTGGTCGTCTCGTGGATCGGCAACGCGTCCATGTCGGCGCGAAGCCCGATCGTTCGCGGGCTGGCCGCGCCGCGGCCGCGAATGACGCCGACCACGCCGGTGCGGCCAATCCCGGCCGCCACTTCATCGCAGCCGAAAGCCTTCAGACGCTCGGCGACGAAAGAGGCGGTGCGGAAGACGTCGTAGTCGAGTTCGGGGTGCCGGTGAATGTCGCGGCGCCAGTCCTGCGCATCGGCGACAAGCGGCTGGATCGCTGGATTGATGGGCATCGGCGGAAACTCCAAAGGAAATCAACGGAGGGTGGCGGCGTTCCGATCAGGGAGTCAACCGGATTTCAATTCGTTGGCGACGAAAGACAAGCATGCTTCGCGCTCGGGGGCGAACGCCGATCGCGCCTGGTTCAGCGCTTTCGCCGCAGCAGAAACACCGCCTGCTCGCCCAGCAGGTTCCACGCCCACCACGGCAGGGTGACCTGCAACGGGTGGCCAAGGCTGTCGAGCGCGACGCTTGTTTCGATTTGCGCATCGATCTCCCGCGTCAGGAGCACGAAATCCCGGATCGTGCAGAAGTGGATATTCGGCGTGTCGTACCAGGCGTGGCTGAGATTCTTCGTCACCGGCATGCGGCCTTTGAAGGTGATCTGCGCCCTGATTCGCCAATGCCCGAAATTCGGAAACGAGACGATCGCCCGCCGTCCGATGCGCAGCATGTGCTCCATGACGACCCGCGGCTGACGGGTCGCCTGAAGCGTCTGCGACAGAATCACATAGTCGAAGGCGTTGTCGGGATAGTCGGCAAGATCAATGTCGGCGTCGCCCTGGATGACCGACAGCCCTTTGGCGACGCAGTCGTTGACCCCGCGCTGCGACAGCTCCATGCCGCGTCCGTCGACGGCGCGCGTCTCGGCGAGCAGGCGCAGCAGCGCGCCGTCGCCACAGCCGACGTCGAGAACCCGGGCGCGCGGCTCGACCATTTCGGCGACCCGCACGAGATCGATGCGCGACTGCGGCGCTGGGGCGGTCAACTCTCGATTCCTGTCTTCATGCGGCCGACGACGTCGGCGCGGGCGCGATGCCGCGCGCCCGCGCGGCGGCGTCGATGAATCCCCCGGTCGTCGCGAACAGGTCGGGCACGTCGAGCAGGAAAGCGTCGTGGCCTCTGTCGGTTTCAATTTCGACGAACGACACCGAGGCGCCGGTTGCGTTCAGAGCATGGACGAGCGCCCGCGAGTTGCTGGTCGGGAACAGCCAGTCGGACGTGAAGGAGACGATGCAGAATCGCGTGCGGCAACTTTGGAACGCGCGCGCCAGCGAGCCGTCGTAGTCCGCGGCGAGGTCGAAATAGTCCATGGCGCGGGTCATGAACAGGTAGGAGTTCGGATCGAACCTTTCGACAAAGATCGAGCCCTGATGGCGAAGGTAGGATTCGATCTGGAAATCCGCGCCGAAGGTGAAGGTCCGCTCGGCGCGATCCTGCAGCTTGCGCCCGAACCGCCGCTGCAGCGCGGAGTCCGAGAGATAGGTGATGTGGGCCGCCATGCGCGCTACGGCGAGGCCCTTCGTCGGGCTGACGCCTTCGGCGAGATAGCGTCCATTGCGCCAGTCGGGATCGGCCATGATGGCCTGGCGTCCGACTTCGTGAAACGCGATATTCTGCGAGGAATGCTTGGCCGAGGTGGCGATCGGCATGGCGCTGAACACCCGCTCGGGATAGCTCGCCGCCCATTGCAGAACCTGCATCCCACCCATCGAGCCGCCGGCGACGCAAAACAGCATGTCGATGCCGAGATGATCAATCAGCATCGCCTGCGCGCGAACCATGTCGGCGACGGTGACGAGCGGCAGGTCGAGGCCATAGGCGAGCCCGGTCGCCGGATTGGTCGAGGCCGGGCCGGTGGTGCCCATGCAACCGCCGACGACATTGGCGCAAATGACGAAAAAGCGGCGGGTGTCGATCGGCTTGCCCGGACCGACCATGGTCTCCCACCAGCCGTCCTTGCCGGTCACCGGATTCTGGTTGGCGACGTGCTGATCGCCGGTCAACGCGTGGCAAACCAGAATGGCGTTGGATTTGGCGCGATTGAGGACGCCATAGGTCTGATAGGCGAGGCTCAGCGGGGCGAGCTTGACGCCCGCGTCCATCGTCAGGGGGCGATCGGGTCCCAGGCGAAGGACAAGGCTGTGGGGCGCGTCGGCTTCGCTCGCGCCATTCGCCAGATTAAGGACCGGCCCTCCCACGCGCTTGGCTCCTCTTGCAAACGTTCTGTTTGTCGAACAAGTCGTTTGATTTATAGAATTCAAGGGGCGCGCGAGTCAATGGCCGAGTGGCGAGAATGCGGATTTCGCAGCGCGGACGGCGGCGTCGCGCTGCGGTAACAAGCTGTTGACATTGTCCGAATGTTTGCGGTTTCCGGAAGCCGTCGCCGGTTCGCGATCTGCTAAGGTTGCGCGAACTGAAAACGATCCGTCGGAGCGGTCAGGGGCGCGTGACAGGCGGGGAGCCAATAGCAATCGACGTCGGGCCGGCCGGCGACGCGCGGGCCGACGTCGCGCCACGAGGCGGTCGATCCAAATCGGCGTCCGCGCGGTCCCGACGCTGGCCGGTTTGGGCGGCGTTTTCGCTGTCTGTCTGTGTGTTTGCGGGACTCATGTGGGTGCGCGGCCACGCCCGGATAATGGTCGCGACAACGGTTGCGCCGGTGGTCTCTCATGTCGCATGGGTCGAAGAGCGAGGATTGCCGGCCCTGTTGTCGTTTGCGCCCCCGGAGCCCGGTCCGAATCTGCCGCATTATCGGGCGCGTATGCGCGGGGCGGCCGGCGAGCGAAGCGACACGCTGACTTACGGAGACGCCGCCGGCGACGGCCTGTTCCTTCATGTCGGCGTGCATATCGGGAAAACCGCGTCAGCGACGCCGAGCCTGTTCGTCGAGACGGCCCAGCAGTCGGCGGAGCTCGACGCGGCGGTCATCCGCGCCACCAGCCCTCAGTCCTACGCGACGGCGCGCGGTCCGGTCGAGTGGACCGATGTCACGCTGTCAGGCCCCGGTGGGGATCGATCCTGCCTGGGGTTTCGATTGGCGCGGACGGCGGAAATCGAGATCGCCGGGCTGGCCTGCGGCGGCCGCACAGCGCCGCTGGATGCGGTCGCGCTTGGCTGCCTGATCGATCGCCTTTTCCCGACGACGGCGGGCTTGCAGGCGGGCCTCGGCGCGGTGCTGAAGGGGGATGCGACCCGGCTGACGGCCTGCCGGCGCGCCGCGGAATAGCGCGAAGTCCCGGCGGCGAGGAGGCTCAGCTATGGCCGCGCGCCAGCGCCGCGACGATCGCATCGCCCATCTGCGAGGTCGACGCCGGCGAGGCGCCGCCGCTGCTGATGTCGGCGGTCCGCAGTCCTTCGTCGAGGACGCTGGCGATGGCGGCCTCCAGACTGTCGGCGGCGGCGCCCAGTCCGAAGGAATAGCGCAGCGCCATTCCGAACGAGCCGATCATCGCGATCGGATTGGCGAGACCCTTGCCGGCGATATCGGGAGCCGAGCCATGGACCGGCTCGTAGAGCGCCTTGCGCTTGCGCGTCTGCGGATCGACGTCGCCCAGCGAGGCGGACGGAAGCATGCCCAGCGAGCCCGTGAGCATGGCGGCGACGTCGGACAGCATGTCGCCGAACAGATTGTCGGTGACGATGACGTCGAACTGTTTGGGCCAGCGGACGAGCTGCATGCCCAAGGCGTCGGCGAGTTGGTGCTCGAGCGTCACATCGGGGAATTCGCGCTTGTGCAGCGCCGAAATCACCTCGTGCCAGAGAACGCCCGATTTCATGACATTGCGCTTTTCGGAGGAGGTGACCTTGTTGCGCCGCTTGCGCGCGAGGTCGAAGGCGACGCGGCCGATGCGCTCGATCTCGTAGGTGTCGTAGACCTGGGTGTCGATGCCGCGCTTCTGCCCGTTGCCGAGATCGATAATCTCCTTCGGCTCGCCGAAATAGACCCCGCCGGTCAATTCGCGCACGATCATGATGTCGAGCCCCTCGACGACCTCGCGCTTCAGCGACGAAGCGTCGGCGAGCGCCCGATAACAGATCGCGGGCCGCAGATTGGCGAACAATTGCAAATCCTTGCGCAGGCGCAACAGCCCCGCCTCGGGACGCACGTCGTAGGCGACGCCGTCCCATTTGGGGCCGCCGACCGCGCCGAACAGCACGGCGTCGGCCGCCTGGGCGCGCGCCATGTCCGCCTCGCTGATCGCCCGCCCATGGGCGTCATAGGCGCTGCCCCCGACCAGGCCCTTCTCGATCTCGAATTGGGCATGACCGCCGGCGTTGAAATGGGCGATCACTTTTTCGACTTCCGCCATCACTTCGGGGCCGATGCCGTCGCCGGGCAGGAGAAGCAGCTTGAAGGACGCCATTGACCGCCACGTTTGGTTGGAGAGCGCGGCGCTTGCTAGCCGATTTCACGCCGCGGGGAAAGATCATTCCTCGGCCGGCTCGTCCGTTGCCGCTCCCGCGCGCCTTTATGTAAGATCGCCGCCGACCATGACTCTGGAAGGTCGGAGGGCGGCATCGTGACGACCGTGGCGAACAGCGGCGCCGATCAATTCATCAGGCGCCTGCCGCGCGACATTCCTTTCTTTCTGGTCCATGGCTCGGACGACGGTTTGATCCGCGAGCGGTCGAAGGGGATCGTCGACGCCGTGCTCGACGGGGATGCGGATCCGTTGCGGGTGATCCGCTTCGACGGCGACGTTCTGGCGCGCGAACCGGGGCTTCTCGCCGAAGAGGCGTACGCCGTGCCGATGTTCGGCGGCCATCGCGTGATCTGGATCGAATTGCGGGGGCGCGACATTGCGCCGGCCCTGGCGCCGTTGTTCAAGGCGCCGCCGCGCGATTGCGCCATTGTCGTGGAAGCCGGGTTGTTGAAGAAAGGATCGGCGCTGCGCTCGGCGTTCGAGAAGATGGACAAGGGCGTGTCCATCGAGTGCTACCCCGACGACCGGCGCGGCCTTGCGGCGCTGATCGAGGCGGAGGCGCGCCAGGCCGGTCTGCGCATCGCGCCCGACGTTCGCGATCATCTCATCACGTTTCTCGGCGCCGACAGGATGACGACCCGAGGCGAAATCGCCAAGCTGCTTCTCTACGTCGCCGGCAAGGACGAAATCACCGTCGCCGATATCGAGGCGATCGTCTCCGGCGCCGCGCCCTCGGCGCTGGACGATGCGGTCGACAGCGCGTTTTTGGGCGACTATTCGGCGATCGAAGAGACGGCGGGTCGGTATTTCGCCGACGGCGGCGATCCATCGGCGCTGCTCCTGGCGGTTGTGCGCCGCGCAACGATCCTTCACCGGTTGCGCCTCGAAATGGATCACGGGCGCTCGCTCGAAGCCGCGATGCAGGCGCTCTACGTCAGGATGCCTTCCCCGCGGCGCGGCGCGTTCGAGAAACAGATCGACCGCTGGCCCACTTTGAAGCTTGGCCGGCTCTCGGATTCGCTGCGGACCGCGTCGGGAAGGGCGCGGCGCGACGCTGGAATGGCCGAGATCACCACCATGAGAGCACTGTGGGCGATCGCCTCAAGCGCTCGCGCCGCCGGTTCGTAGACCCCCCGGATCGGCCTGGCATAGGCGGCGGCAGAGGTCGTCGAGCTGTTCGAAGTCGTGGAACTTCAGCCGAACCTCGCCGCTCTCGCCGCGACGGCGAATTGTGACAATCGTCCCGAGCGCCACGCTGAGACTGTGCTCGAGCGCGCGGGTGTCGGCGTCGGCCTCGGCAGGCTCCCGGGACGAACGGGTTGGCGCCGGTTCTCCCGCCTGCTGGCCGAGCCGCTCGACGTCGCGGACCGTCAGCCCCAGCGTGAGGATTTGCCCGGCGGTGGCGTCGGGATCGGCGACGGCGAGCAGCGCTCGCCCGTGTCCCGCCGAAATCTGCCCGGAAGCGAGCAGGGACCGCGCGAATTCCGGCAATTTCAGCAACCGCAGCGTATTGGCGATATGGCTGCGGCTCTTGCCGATGATTCGGGCGATGTCATTGTGCGAATAGCCGTAATCGGCGGCGAGCTGCGCATAGCCGCTCGCTTCTTCAAGGGCGTTGAGGTCGGTGCGTTGAACATTCTCGACGATGGCGATTTCGAGAGCCTCGCGGTCGCCCGCTTCGATGACGACGATCGGGACCTCGTGCAGGCCGGCGCGCTGCGCGGCGCGCCACCGCCGCTCGCCGGCGACGATCTCATAGGCGTCCGCGACGCGCGGAATGGCGCGCGCCAGAATGGGTTGAATGACGCCGCGCTCCTTGATCGAGGCGGCGAGTTCGTCGAGTTCGGCCTCGTCGAAGTTCCGTCGAGGATTGCGCGGATTGGGCCGCAGGAATTCGATCGGCGTCTTGCGCTGGCCGCGCGCGCGCTCGCCGGCCGAGGCCTCCTCGCCGACGTCGCCGAGCAGCGCGGCGAGCCCGCGGCCGAGGCGGGGTCTGGCTTCCGATGGACGAGCGGCGTCATCCGCCATGGCCTTTATCTCCCCGTGATGAGCGGCGGCGAGGGACGGCTCACGCCGCCCGCCAACGCGCCTCTCGCTTGATGACCTCGGAAGCCAGTTTCAGATAGGCTTGGCTGCCCGTGCATTTGAGGTCGTACAACAGCACCGGTTTGCCGTAGGACGGCGCTTCCGACACCCGGACGTTCCTCGGGATGATCGTTTCATAGACCTTTTCGCCCATGAACGAGCGCACGTCGGCGACGACCTGCGCGGCGAGATTGTTGCGCGGGTCGAACATGGTGAGCACGATGCCGTGGATGGACAGCGACGGGTTCAGCGAACGGCGGACCTGGTCGACGGTGGTGAGCAACTGGGACAGGCCTTCGAGCGCGAAGAACTCGCATTGCAGCGGCACGACGACCGCATCGGCGGCCGCCAGCCCGTTCAGCGTCAGCAGGTTGAGCGACGGCGGGCAATCGATCAGCACATAAGTGATCGGCGCCTCCGCTGACTTGTCGTCGAACAGCTTGCGCAGCGCCTGTTTGAGTTTGAACGAGCGGTCGGCATGGCCTGAGATCTCGAGCTCGACGCCGAGCAGATCCATGGTCGAGGGCGCAATGAACAGCCGGGGAACGGCGGTCGGCATGATGACCTGCGCGAGGGTGCGCTCGCCGACCAGGGCGTCATAGCTCGAGGATGTCGCGCGGGCGCGGCGGTCGATGCCGAGGCCCGTCGACGCATTGCCTTGCGGGTCGAGGTCGATGAGCAGCACTTGTTCGCCGATCGCGGCGAGCGCGGTGCCCAGATTGATCGCGGTCGTCGTCTTGCCGACGCCGCCTTTCTGGTTGGCCATGACCAGGACGCGAGGAGTGAGTCGGCTTTCCAAATAATCCTCCGCGATGGCGGCCGGGGCGAATTCAGGATTGGCTGGCGTGCTGCGCCGATTCGCCGCGGCGCACAATCAAAATCGAGGCGCGGGGATCGATTCGGCTTTCGACCGCCGCGAGCTTCAGTTCGGGCGAAGCAGGAAGGGCGGCGAGTTGCGCCGCGGTCGTTCTCCCGCGCGGAAAGACGCCGACGGCTCCCTGCATGATCCACACCCTGGCGAAGTCGAGGACGATCGGCAAGGGGGCCAAGGCGCGCGCCGTGACCGCGTCCACAGGAGTTAGGCTGCCCGGCGCGATGGATTCTACCCGCGCGCAATGAATTCGGGCGGGGGCGCCGGTCGCCCTGGCGATCTCGCGCAGGAACGCGCATTTGCGCTGGTCGCTGTCGACGAGGTGAACCTCGGCGCCGGGTCGCCCGGCCAGCCGGATCGCCAGCACCATCCCGGGGAATCCGGCGCCCGAGCCGAGATCGACCCATCGCCGGGCGTGCGGCGCAAGATCGAGAAGCTGGGCGCTGTCGGCGACATGGCGGATCCAGACGTCAGCGAAGCTCGCCGCGGAAATCAGGTTGGTGACCTTTCGCCATCGCGTGAGCAGTTCGACGAACAGCGCGAGGCGTTCCTCCGTTTCACGTGAAACAGGGACCAGCCTCAGGGCGGCGCTCCGCCCGGCGTCCTCGGCATCGATCGCGGTCAACACATCTCTCGCCTGCGGCCGGGGCGACGTCTCGCGGGGGGCCGGCCCGCCCTGATATAAGCCACGCGGCGTGAATTTCGACCTCGCCGTCTGTTTCACGTGAAACAGGTGGCCCTTCGATCGTCCCGCGTCCTATGGCTCGGCGATCCCGGCCGGGTCGGCCAGCCGGTGCAGCCGGTCGGCGGCCGCCTGGGCGAAGCGCAGCATCATGGCGCGCCTCGTCGCGGGCGCGAGGCGCTGCGGCGTTGGTTCGCGCAGGATTTCCGCGCCATAGGGATCGGCCATGATCAGACCGGCGTCCGGCGGCATGATCTCGGGCGGCAGCTCGGCGTGAATCGCAAAATAGAGCCGGTCGCAATGAGCAGCGTAGTCGCGCCATTTGTGGTCGGCGCGAAAATCGGCGACCGACGACTTGATCTCGACGATCAGCAGCGAGCCGTCGCCGTGCAGGGCGACGATGTCGGCGCGCCGGCCGTCCACCAACGGCAATTCGGTGACGCTGGAAAATCCGCGGGCGCGCAGCATGCGCCGCACGCCGCGCGCGATCATCGAAGCCGCTTTGGATTGCCGGCCGTCGACCAGCGCCGGATCAATGCGCGCCACGAGCCCTCCCTTCAGCTTCTTGCATCGGCGAGGATCATCGCCGACGCCTTTTCGGCGATCATCAGGGTCGGCGAATTGGTGTTGCCCGAGGTGATGCGCGGCATCACCGAGGCGTCCGCGATGCGCAACCCTCTCAGCCCGCGCAGCCGCAGCCGTTCGTCGACGACGGCGTTTTTGTCGTCGAGCGCTCCCATTTTGGCCGTGCCGACGGGATGGAAGATGGTCGTGCCGATATCGCCCGCCGCCTTGGCGAGGGCCTGCTCGCTTTGCGCCGCGGCGCCCGGCCGAAACTCCTGCGGCGCGTAGCGCGCCAGCGCCGGCGCCGCGCAGATCCGGCGGGTGAGGCGGATGCTGTCGGCGGCGACGCGGCGGTCCTCCTCCTGCGAGAGATAGTTGGGACTGATCGCCGGCGCGGCGCGCGGATCGGCGCTTTGCGCATGCACGCTGCCTCGACTGGCCGGACGCAGGTTGCAGGCGCTCAGCGTGATGGCGGGGAAGGCGTGCAAGGGCTCGCCGAAACGATCGAGCGAAAGCGGCTGCACGTGGAACTCGACATTGGCGGTCGCATAGTCGGGCGAGGATTTGGCAAACAGGCCGAGCTGCGAGGGAGCCATGGTCATCGGTCCGCGCCGCGCCACGACGTATTGCGCGCCAATCCACAGGCGCTTGGCGTAGGATTGGAAATCCACATTCAGCGTTCGCGCATTGGAGACCTTGAAAATGCTGCGCAATTGCAGGTGGTCCTGCAGGTTCTCGCCGACGCCGGGCGATTCGTGAATGACCGGCCGGCCGATCCTCGCCAATATTTCCGGCCGCCCGACGCCGGAGAGTTCGAGCAATTGCGGCGTGCCGATCGCGCCGGCGGCGAGGATGATCTCGCCGGCGGCCCGCGCTTCGAGGCTGATCGGGCCCTGCTTATAGCGCACGCCGACCGCTCGTCCGTCTTCGATCAACAGGCGTTCGGCGTGCGCCTTGGCGATCACCTGCAGATTGTCGCGCGAGCGCACCGGCTTCAGAAAACCGCGCGCCGCGCTCCAGCGAACGCCCCTCTTCTGGTTGACCTCGAAATAGTCCGACCCTTCGTTGTCGCCGCCGTTGAAATCAAAAACCTTGGCGATGCCGACCTGCGCCGCGGCGTCCCGGACGGCGTCGAGAATCGGCCAGGACAGGCGCTGGCGTTCGACCCGCCACTCGCCGCCGGCGCCGTGAACGGCGCTGGCGCCGGCGTGGTGATCCTCGTGCTTGGTGAAATAGGGCAGGACGTCGTCCCAGCCCCAGCCGGCAAGGCCAAGCTGGCGCCATCCGTCGTAATCGGCGGCCTGCCCGCGCATGTAGATCATGCCGTTGATCGCGGAGCTGCCGCCGATGACTTGCCCGCGCGGATAGGCGATCGCGCGGCCGTTGAGGCCGCTTTGCTCGGCGGTCTTGAACATCCAGTCGGCGCGGGGGTTGCCGATCGCATAGAGATAGCCGACCGGGATATGCAGCCAGATCCAATCGTCTTTTCCCCCCGCCTCGAGCAGCAACACCTTGTTGCGGGGGTCGGCGGAAAGGCGGTTGGCGAGCAGGCATCCCGCCGAACCGGCGCCGACGACGATATAGTCGAATTGCGCTCGCTCGCTCATCGATCGACCGCCCAGCAGGCGACCTCGCGCCCTTGCTTGGGCTCGGCCGGCGGCCGCTCGGACCGGCATCGATCGAAGGCCAGCGGGCAACGCGGATTGAAGGGACAGCCCTTCGGCGGATCGAGCGGCGAGGGCGCCTCGCCCTGCAGAACGATCCGCTCGCGCTTGGCGTCGGGGTCGGCGACCGGCGTCGCCGACAGCAGCGCGCGCGTGTAAGGGTGCAGCGGCGCGGAGAAGATGGCGTCGCGCGAGCCCATTTCGACGACATGTCCGAGATAGATGACCATCACCTCGTCCGCCATGTGCCGCACCACCGACAGATCGTGCGAAATGAAGACATAGGCCAGCGCAAGCTCTTCCTGCAATTGGGCGAGAACATTGAGAACCTGGGCGCGGATCGAGATGTCGAGCGCCGAGACCGGCTCGTCGAGGACCAGGATTTTCGGGCGCAGCATCAGCGCCCGGGCGATCGCCACGCGCTGGCGCTGCCCGCCGGAGAACATGTGGGGATAGCGGGAATAGAATTCCGGCCGCAGGCCCACCTTGACCATGATGGCGCGCGCGGCGGCCTCGCGCTCGCGCGCCGGCATTTTGGTGTTGACCAGCAGCGGCTCCTCGAGCGCCTTGCCGATCCTTTGGCGGGGATTGAGCGAACCGTAGGGATTCTGAAAGACGATCTGGATGGTCCGGCGCAGGCGCCGCCGCGCCGCCTTGTCGGCTTTTGCGACATCCTCCCCGTCGATGATGACCGCGCCGGCGGTCGGCCGCTCGATGAAGGTGAGCAGGCGCGCGAGCGTCGACTTTCCGCAGCCGGATTCGCCGACCACCGCCAGCGTTCGACCGGCCTCCAGGGTGAACGAGACGCCGGCGAGCGCCTTGACGGTCGCCGACGAGCCGAAGAATCCGCGCGCCGTCCGGTAATCGCGGGCAAGGCCGCGCGCCTCGAGAAGCGGGGTCACCGGCGCGCCTCCCGAATGATCGCGCCGCCGCGCGGAACGCCGTGAATCAGCGGCGTGTGGCACAGCGCCTCGCCGAGCAGCGCCGAGGCGGAAACGGGCGCCGTTTGCCGGCAGCGATCGAAGACAAAGGCGCAGCGCGGCGAAAAAAGACAGCCGCGCGGCCGGTCGTGCTGGCCGGGAACGACGCCAGGGATGGTGGTGAGCCGGCGCCCTCGCGCGCGCTCGGGCAAGGCGTCCAGCAAGGCGGCGGTATAGGGATGATGGGGGTCGTGGAACAGCGCGCGCGTGGCGTTGGTCTCGACCTTCTGCCCGGCGTATTGCACGATGACGCGGTCGGCGGTCTCGGCGACCACGCCCATGTCATGGGTGATCAGCAGCAGCGCCATGCCGTTCTGGCGGCGCAACGCCATCAGCAGGTCGAGGATCTGGGCCTGGATCGTGACGTCGAGCGCGGTGGTCGGTTCGTCGGCGATCAACAGCCGCGGCCGGCAGGCGAGCGCCATGGCGATCATCACGCGCTGGCTCATGCCGCCCGACAGCTGATGCGGGAAATCGGCGGCGCGCCGGGCGGGATCGGGAATGCCGACCTCCTCCAGCAGTTCGACGACCCGTCTGCGGCGCGCGGCGCGCCCCATGCCGAGATGGGTCTTCAGCGCCTCGCCGATCTGAAATCCCGCCGTAAAGCACGGATTGAGCGAGGTCATCGGCTCCTGGAAGATCATCGCGACCTCCTTGCCGGCGATCTGGCGGCGCTGATGAGCGCCGATCGACAGCAGGTCGCGCCCGTCGAACGCCAGGCGATCGGCGGCCACCGTCGCGGTGAATGGCAGCAGGCCCATCACCGCCAGCATCGCGACGGACTTGCCCGAGCCGGATTCGCCGACGACCGCGAGGACCTCGTCGGGCTCGACCGTCAGGTCGACGCCGTCGACCGCCTTGAATTGCCCCGAGCGGGTGGCGAAAGTGACGCTGAGGTTGCGGATTTCGAGCAGAGGCATCGCTTGTCCTCAGCTCCGCCGCATTTTCGGATCGAGCGCGTCCCGCAGGCCGTCGCCGGTGAGGTTGATGGCGACGACCGTGATGAGGATGGCGAGGCCCGGAAGGGTCACAATCCACGGATTCGATCGAATAAATTCCCTGGAATTGGCGAGCATGGAGCCCCATTCCGGCGTCGGCGGCTGCGCGCCGAGGCCGAGAAAGCCCAGCGCCGCCGCTTCGAGGATGGCGTCCGAGACGCCGAGCGCCGCCTGGACGATCAGCGGCGCGAGGCAATTGGGCAGGATCGTCGCGAACATCAACCGGAGCGGCCCGACCCCGGCGACCCGCGCGGCGGTGACATAGTCCTTGTTCAATTCGCCCAGCGCGGAGGCGCGCACGAGGCGGACGTAGCGGGGGAGATAGACGATCGTGACGGCGACGATCGTATTGGTCAGACTCGGCCCGAGGATCGCGACGACGAGAATGGCGAGAACCAGGCTCGGAACCGCCATGATCAGGTCCATCACGCGGGTGATCACGACATCGGCGACCGGGCCCGACATCGCGCTGACGAGGCCCAGCACGATGCCGATCACGAACGAGACGCTCATCACGGAAAGACCGATGAACAGCGACACGCGCGCGCCGTAGATGATGCGCGATAGCATGTCGCGGCCGGTGCCGTCGGTGCCCAGGACGTATCGCCATGAACCGCCGGCCTCCCAGACCGGCGGCGTCTTGACGGCGTCGCGGAACTGCTCGATCGGCGAATGGGGCGCGATGAAGCCGGCGAGCAGCGCCGTGACGACCACAAGCGCCACGATCGCAAGCCCCAGCATCGCCCCTTTGTTCTCGCGAAAGGCCTCCCAGACCTCGTTGGCTGGGGCGGGGGCGTCGCCGAGCTCGACGGCGAGATCGTCCGGCGCGGCCTTGGCGAGATCAACGCCCATGGCGAATCCGCGGATTGATCGCGCCGTAAAGCACGTCAACCATCAAATTGACGAAGATGACGACGAGCGAAACCAGCATGACGCCGCCTTGCAGCGCCGGATAGTCGCGGCGGCTGATCGAATTGATGAGCCATTTGCCGACGCCCGGCCACGAGAAGATCGTTTCGGTCAAAACCGCGCCGGCGAGCAGCGAGGAAATCGACAGCCCGATCACGGTGACGACCGGCAGAAGCGCGTTGCGAAGCGCGTGCACGCCGACGACTCGCAATGGCGACAGCCCCTTGGCGCGGGCGGTGCGCACATAGTCCTCGCTCAACACTTCGAGCATCGACGAGCGCGTCATGCGCGCGATGACGGCGAGCGGAACGGTGCCGAGCACGATCGCCGGCAGGATGAGGTGATGCAGCGCGTCGAGAAAGGCGCCGCTTTGGTCCGACAGAAGCGCGTCGACGAGCATGAACCCCGTTCGCGGCTCGAAATCGTAGCGGATGAGATCGATGCGCCCGGAGATCGGCGTGAGGCCGAGGGTGAGCCCGACGAACATGATCAGCAGCAGGCCCCACCAGAAGATCGGCATGGAATAGCCGACCGTCGAAGCGGTCATCAGCGCCTCGTCGAAATAGCCGCCCCGCTTGACCGCCGCGATCGCGCCCGCCGGCAGGCCGATCAGCAAGGCGAACAGCATCGCAAACAGCGACAGTTCGAGGGTCGCCGGAAACAGCGTGAGGAATTCCGTCAGCACCTTTTGCTGCGTGGCGACCGAGGTTCCGAAATCGCCGTGCAGCAATTGCCAGGCATAGGCGAGAAACTGCCTCCAGACCGGCAGGTCGAGCCCGAGTTCGTGACGAAACATCGCGAGGCGTTCGGGCGAGATGGCGTGTTCGCCGACCCGCACCTCGACGGGGTCGCCCGGCACCAGGCGGATCGCGGCGAAAGTCGCGAACATCAACGCGACGAAAGTCGGGATCGTCAGAAGGACGCGGCGGACGAGATAAGCGAGCATCGGCGGGCTTCGGCCGCGTCGGCCCCTTCTTGCCCGGGAGGAAGAAGGGGCCGGCGCCGCGCCTTACTGCACGTCGACGCCCTCGAACGTATGCGTGCCGAGCGGGCTCTGCTTGTAGCCCGTGACATTGGCGCGCATCGCCTCGAAGACGATGGAATGCGCCACCAGCACTTCGGGCGCCTCGTCGTGCTCGATTTCCTGCAGGCGCTCATAGAGCTTGGCGCGTCCGGCCTGATCGGGAATGACGCGCGCCTTGGCGAGAAGGTCGTCGAACTCGGCGTTGCACCATTTGGTGACGTTGATCGACGCCGGCTTGCCGTCCGGACAGCCGCGCAAGAAGAAGAAATTGTCGGGATCGCCGTTGTCGCCGGTCCAGCCGAACTGACCGGTCATTTGTTCGCCGTTCTGCAGGCGCTTGCGGTACTCGCCCCATTCGTAGGTCACCAGCTTGGCGTTCACCCCGATCTTGGCGAGATCGGCCTGCATCATCTCGCCCATGCGCTTGCCATTGGGATTGTAGGGGCGCTGCACCGGCTGATACCACAGGTCGACGTCGATCGGCGTCGTCACGCCCGCGGCCTTCAGCATCTCCTTGGCCTTGTCCGGATCGTAGGGATAGTCGACGATCGCGTCGTTGTAGGACCACATCGTGCGCGGGATCAGCGTCTTGGCCTTCTCGCCGGCGCCGAGAAACACGTCGCGCAGAATCGCGTCGCGATCGATCGCCATGTTGATCGCCTGGCGCACCTCCTTCTTGTCGAACGGCGGCTTGCCGACGTTCATCGACAGGAAGGCGATGTTGAGCCCGGACTGGCTGATCACCTTGAGCGTCGGGTCCTTCTGCATCTCCGGCAGATCGGCGGGGCGCGGATAGGCGTTGATATGGCATTCGCCGGCTTTCAGCTTGGCGTAGCGGGCCGTCGCGTCCGGGGTTATCGCGTAGACGAGGTCGTCGACCAGCGGCTTTTCGCCGAAATAGTCCTTGTTCGCCTTGAACCGGATCACGGCGTCCTTCTGATAGGCGACGAAAGAGAACGGGCCGGTGCCGACCGGGACCTGATCGAATTGTTCCGGCGTGCCCTTCTTCAGCAGAAAATCGGCGTATTCGGCCGAGGCGATCGAGGCGAAATCCATCGCCAGATTGGCGAGGATCGCGACGTTCGGCGTCTTGAGCTTCATGACGATCGTGTAATCGTCCTTCTTCTCGATGGAATCGAGCAGCGCCGGCATGTCCATGTCGTTGAAGTAATCATATTTGCCGCCCGACACCTTGGCGTAGGGATTGTCCGGCTTCCACTGCCGGTTGAACGAGAACAGCACGTCGTCGGCGTTGAAATCGCGGGTCGGTTTGAAATCCTTCACCGAGTGAAATTTCACGCCCTTGCGCAAATGAAAAACGATCGTCTTGCCGCCGTCGGAGATGTCCCAGCTCTCGGCGAGCCCGGGGCCGACGATCGTCGTGCCGCGCCGGAACTCGGTCAGTCGGTTGTAGACCGGACGAGCGGCGTCAAAGCTCGTGCCGGTGGTGTTGATCGCCGGCGTGAAATTTTCCGGACTGCCTTCCGAGCAATAAACCAAGGTCTTGGCCGAAACGGCCGTTGAGCCGAACAGCAAGGCGGCGAGGCCGAGGCCCGCGAACGTGATGGTTTTCATGCAACTCCCCTGTCATCGCTCAAGGTCCGAGCGCGCAGCATTTCTGCGCTGACCCCGATCGGCGATCTAACCCTGCGGGCTCGGATGGCGCGCCGCTATCGAAGCGCCTTTTTCGAGCTGCCGCAATGCTTTTGAGGAGTGGGGCGCATTTTCGGAAACAAAAGTGATCACAGCCGCGCCACGACGCCGCGCGCCTCCAGTTCGCCGATCACCCGATCGGCGAGTGTGTCGGGGCTCTCGATCGTCGACCTTAGAAGGATGTCGGGAGCCTTCGGAGATTCATAGGGCTGGTCGACGCCGGTGAAGTTCTTGATTTCGCCGGCCAGCGCGCGCCGGTAGAGCCCCTTCGGATCGCGCGCGATGACCGTCTCGATCGGCGCATCGACGAAAATCTCCAGAAATTCGCCGGGCGCGGCGAGCTCGCGCACCAGCGCGCGCTCCGCCCGAAAAGGCGAAATGAACGAACAGAGGACGATGAGGCCGGCGTCGGTCATCAGGCGCGCCACTTCGCCGACGCGCCGGATGTTCTCGACGCGATCGGCCGCGGTGAAGCCCAGATCCTTGTTGAGCCCGTGGCGAATGTTGTCGCCGTCGAGCATCACCGTGTGGGCGCCGCGCGCATGCAATTTGGCCTCGACGCTATTGGCGATCACCGATTTTCCCGCGCCGGAAAGCCCGGTGAACCACAGGATCGCCGGCCGCTGATGCTTGATCTGGGCGCGCGCGTCGCGGCTGATCGTCAAATTGTGGCGATGGATGTTCGTCGCGCGCCGCAGGCCATGGGCGACCAGACCGGCGGCCGCCGTCTCGTTGGTCGAACGGTCGATCAGGATGAAAGCGCCGGTTTCCCGGTTGTCGGCATAGGCGTCGAAGGCGATCGGCATCGTCGTCGCCAGATTGCAAAAGCCGACTTCGTTGAGCGACAGCGTCTTGCCGGCGAGCTTCTCGAGCGTGTTGACGTCGATGCGGTGCCTGAGCTCGGTGACCGTCGCCGGCGTGGTCCGCGCGCCGATTTTCATCAGATAGGATCGGCCGGGCAGCAGGCTTTCGTGGCTCATCCAGATGACATGGGCGGCGAATTGATCGGCGACCTCGGGCCGGCCGTCGGGATGGGTGAGCACATCGCCGCGCGCGATGTCCACCTCGTCGGCGATGACCAGCGTCACCGCGTCGCCGGCGCCGGCCTCGGCGACGTCGCCCTCGCCGCCGATGACGCGGGTGACTTTGCTCACCCGCCCGGACGAGGCGACGACGATTTCATCGCCCGGCTTGACGGCGCCGCTGGCGATCGAACCGGCGAAGCCGCGAAAGTCCAGGTGCGGTCGGTTGACCCACTGAACCGGCAGGCGAAAAGGCGCGGAGCGCCGGTCCTGCTCGACCTCGATCCGCTCGAGATGATGCAGCAGGTGGGGCCCGTCGAACCACGGCGTGTTTTTGCTGCGCGCCGAGACATTGTCGCCGAATTGCGCCGAGATCGGAATCGGCTCGATCGAACGGAAGCCGAGCGGCTTGGCGAATTCCTCGAAGCGCCTGACGATGTCGCGGAACACCGCTTCGTCGAAGTCGACGAGGTCGATCTTGTTGACCGCCAGCACGGCATGGCGGATGCCGAGCAGCGAAACGATGTAGGAATGGCGGAAGGTCTGCGTCAGCAGGCCCTTGCGCGCGTCGACGAGGATCACCGCGAGATCGGCGTTGGAGGCGCCGGTCGCCATGTTCCGGGTGTATTGCTCATGGCCGGGCGTGTCGGCGACGACAAACGAGCGGGCGGGCGTCGCGAAATAGCGATAGGCGACGTCGATGGTGATCCCCTGCTCGCGCTCGGCTTCCAGGCCGTCGACCAGCAGCGCGAAATCGATGTCGTCGCCGGTCGTTCCGTGCTTGACGGAATCGCGCTTGAGCGCCGCCAGATGGTCGTCGAAGATCAGTTGCTGCTCGTAGAGCAGGCGGCCGATCAGCGTCGATTTGCCGTCGTCGACCGAGCCGCAGGTGAGCAGGCGGAGCGTGGGCAGCGCGGCCGCGCGAACATCGTCGGTCATCAGAAATAGCCCTCGCGCTTCTTCTTCTCCATCGAGCCCTGTTCGTCCAGATCGATGAGCCGCCCCTGGCGCTCGGAACTCGTCGAGGCGCGCATTTCGTCGATCACTTCGTCGACCGTCTCGGCGTCCGATTCGATGGCGCCGGTCAGGGGATAGCAGCCGAGCGTGCGGAAGCGGACGCGGCGCATCTGCGGCTTTTCCCCCGGCGACAGCGGAAGGCGCTCGTCGTCGACCAGAATCAGGGCGCCGCTGCGTTCGACGACCGGCCGCTCCTTGGCGAAGTAAAGCGGAACCACCGGTATTTGTTCGGCGCGCACGTATTCCCAGACGTCGATCTCGGTCCAGTTGGACAGCGGAAAGACGCGCATCGATTCGCCGGCGCGAATGCGAGTGTTGAACAGCCGCCAGAGTTCGGGCCGCTGATTGCGCGGGTCCCAGGCGTGGACGGCGGACCGGTGCGAAAAGATGCGCTCCTTGGCGCGGCTCTTTTCCTCGTCGCGTCGGGCGCCGCCGAACGCCGCGTCGAACTTGCCGGCGTCGAGCGCCTGGCGGAGCGCCTCGGTCTTCATCACCTGGGTGTGCAAGGCCGATCCCGAGGCGACCGGCGAAATGCCGCGCCTCAGACCGTCCTCGTTGACATGGACGATGAGCTTGAGGCCGAGGCGTTGCGCCGTCGCGTCGCGAAATGCGATCATTTCGCGAAACTTCCAGGTCGTATCGACATGCAGGAGCGGGAACGGCGGCGGCGCCGGGTGAAACGCCTTCATCGCCACATGCAGCATGGCGCTCGAGTCCTTGCCGATTGAATAGAGCATGACCGGAGCGCTAAATTCCGCGACCACCTCGCGCATGATGTGAATCGCTTCCGATTCCAGACGACGCAGATGAAGCGGCAGATTGACGGCCATAGGAGAGGGTCTCGGTGATGCGAAGGCGCGGTTCATATAGTCGATAGAAACACTATGCAACGTCGGGTCGGACGGCCGGCGCGGCGATCCTTCGATCGGGACACAGGAGCAATCGGGCGTTGAGCATGTTGGCGGGTCGACATGAGTTCCACGAGTTCCTGCGGCGCGGCGGCGCCCGGCAGCCGTATGGCACGACGCCGCGGGTCCGCGCCACTCCCCGATCAGGAATTGGTTTGGGCGCCATGAGCGCCGACCGTCCGGCGGGCCGGCCCCCGACAGGCCGCTTACGGGACACCATTTTTGCTCCCGCCACCGGCGTCGGACGAGCGGCGGTCAGCATCATTCGTCTTTCCGGACCGGCGTGCAACCGGGTCGTCGAAGCGCTGACCGGCGGACCGCCGACAACCGAACGCGTCGCCGCGTTGAGAACCTTGCGCGATCCGGTCGGCGGCGAGGCGCTGGACCGCGCCCTGGTCATTCGCTTTGGCGCGCCGCGCAGCTACACCGGCGAGGATATGGCCGAACTGCACGTCACCGGGGGGCGCGCCGTGCTGGCCGGCGTCGTCGAAGCGCTGACGCGCATGGAGGGCCTGCGTCCCGCCGAACCGGGCGAATTCGCGTTGCGCGCCTTCGGCAACGGCAAGCTCGATCTCTCGCAGGTCGAAGGCCTCGCCGACCTCGTGGATGCGCAGACCCAGGCGCAGCGCCGCCAGGCCTTGCGAATCGCCGGCGGCGCCCTGACCCGCGAAGCCGACGCCATCCGCGCGCTGATCGTCGAGGCGATGGCGCATGTGGAGGCGCAGATCGACTTTTCCGACCAGGAGGATGTCGACCCGGCGGGCCTTGGCCATGTCTTTCGTCTCGCCGAGGCGGCGGCCGGGCGGGTCCGCCGCGGCCTCGCGTCGGCGCATTCGGGCGAGCGGCTGCGCGACGGATTCAACGTCGTCATCGCTGGCCCTCCCAATGTCGGCAAATCGACGCTGATGAATGCGATCGCCCGGCGCGACGTCTCCATCGTGTCGGCGGCGCCGGGGACGACGCGCGATCCGATCGAGATCGCCCTCGAATTGCGCGGCTATCCCGTCAATCTGGTCGACACCGCGGGCATCCGGCCGACGCAGGACCCGGTCGAGAACGAGGGGATCGCCAGGGCGCGGCGGCGCGCGCGGGAGGCGGACCTCACTTTGTGGTTAACCGATCGTGAATTAGCCGCGGCCGCCTTCGATCCTCCCGCCGATCACGGGCCGATTCTCGCCGTTCGCACCAAGATCGACCTTGCGCCCCGCGCGCCCGGCCCCGGCGCGATCGGCGTTTCCGCAAGAACCGGCGAAGGCGTCGATCGGCTGCTCGACGCGATCGCCGATGCGGCGGAGCGGCAATTGTCCGGACAGGGTCCGGCGATCATCACCTTGGCCCGCCACCGCCTCGCGTTCGAGGCCGCCCTGGCCGCCCTGGACCGACTGCCGGGCTCTCCGGACGCGCCGGCCGAACTGATGGCGGAAGACCTGCGCCTGGCGGCGCGGGCGCTGGAACGGATCGCCGGGCGCATCGACGTCGAGGAAGTGCTCGGAGAAATTTTTGCAAGATTGTGTATTGGCAAGTAATAAAGGCCGTGCCGGGGATCGGCGTTGGGCGAAATTCGGAGATCGGCGGCGTCTCTCCCTCCCCCACAAGGGGGGAGGGGACGCATTTGGTTTTCAGGCGAGACTGCTTGGTGGAGAAGTTGACCCGTTTCGACGTCATCGTCATCGGCGGCGGCCACGCCGGCTGCGAGGCCGCGGCGGCGGCGGCGCGCCTCGGCGCGGCGACCGCGCTGGTGACCCAGCGCCTCGACACGATCGGCGCGATGTCCTGCAATCCGGCGATCGGCGGCCTCGGCAAGGGCCATCTGGTGCGCGAGATCGACGCGCTCGACGGCCTGATGGGACTCGCCGCCGACGCGGCGGGCATCCAGTTCCGCGTGCTCAACCGACGAAAGGGTCCGGCCGTGCACGGACCGCGCGCCCAGGCCGACCGCAAGCTCTATCGCCAGGCGATGCAAGGGCGGCTGCGCGAAACGGCGAACCTGACGCTGATCGAAGCCGAAGCCCGGCGTTTCGCCAGCGCCAGCGGCCGGATTTCTTCGCTCGAACTGGCGGGCGGACGCCTCCTTGACTGCCGCGCGCTGGTGATCACCACCGGCACCTTCCTGCGCGGCGTCATCCATCTCGGCGACCAGCGGACGCCGGCGGGGCGGGTCGGCGACGCGCCTTCCGTCGATCTGGCGCGTTGCATGGACGAGGCGGGCTTTGCGCTGGGCCGGCTGAAGACCGGGACGCCGCCGCGCCTCGATGGCGCGAGCCTCGATTGGGCGGCGCTCGAGGTCCAGCCGGGCGACGACCCGCCCGAGCCGTTTTCCGCGCTGACGACGCGGATCGCCACGCCGCAGGTCCCCTGCCACATCACGCGAACCACCGCGGCCGGCCACGCGATCGTGCGCGCCAACGCGCATCGCACCGCCGTCTATTCCGGCGCCATTTCCGGCCGCGGACCGCGCTATTGCCCCTCGATCGAGGACAAGGTGATTCGCTTTCCCGATCGCGACAGCCATCAGATCTTCCTGGAGCCGGAGGGGCTCGACGATCCGACGATCTATCCCAACGGGATTTCGACCTCGCTGCCCGCCGACGTCCAGCTTGAATTCCTGCGCACCATTCCGGGCCTCGAACAGGCGAGGATCATCCGGCCCGGCTATGCGATCGAATACGATTACGTCGACCCGCGCGAACTCGAACTGACGCTCGAGACGCGGCGCGTCAGAGGGCTGTTCCTCGCCGGACAGATCAACGGCACCACCGGTTATGAGGAGGCGGCGGCGCAGGGCCTCGTCGCCGGCCTCAACGCCGCCAAAGCGGCGGCTGGCGGCGCCCCTTGCGTGTTCGATCGCGCCGAATCCTATCTCGGCGTGATGATCGACGACCTCACCACCAGGGGCGTCACCGAGCCCTACCGCATCTTCACCTCGCGCGCCGAATACCGGCTGTCGCTGCGCGCCGACAATGCCGACGAAAGGCTGACGGAAAAAGGCGTCGCGCTCGGCTGCGTCGGCGCCGACCGCGCCGCGCGCCATCGGGCCAAGGCGCGGCGCCTGCGCGAGGCGCGCGCGCTGATGGAATCTTGCGTCGCGACGCCGTCGAGGCTTCGCGAATTCGGGCTGGTCGTCAACCAGGACGGGGCGCGGCGCAGCGCCTTCGAGCTTGCGGCGCAGCCGGAATTCACCCTTGCCGAGCTGGCGAGGGTATGGCCGGAACTGGGGTCGTTCGAGCCGCGCATCGCCGCGCGGCTGGAGGCCGACGCCAAATATTCGGTCTATCTCGACCGCCAGGAGGAGGACGTCGCGCGCTTTCGCCGCGGCGAATCGCTCGTCCTTCCCGGCGACTTCGACTATGCCAGCATTTCGGGGCTGTCCGCCGAATTGCGCCAGAAGTTCCTGGCGATCCGGCCGAGCAATATCGGCCAGGCCGGCCGCATCGAGGGCATGACGCCCGCCGCCCTCGCCCTCGTCGCCGCGCATGCGCGGCGGGGTTCCGGCCGGCGCTCGGCGCCTGCAGCCGCCACGTCGAATCACGAACTCCAGGCGAATTGACGCGGCGGCGCGGCATGCCAGCGCCGTGCTCGTCGTCAAGGTCAAGCCGCTTCGCGGTCGCTCCGCGAACCTTGACCCCTCCGCGCGGCGCTGGCCCTGCGAGGCGTGTTGGCAGGATGGCGCTCGCGCCGCCTCACGCCGCCAGATCGGCGACCACCGAATCGAGCAGCGGCGCGCCGCGCGGGGTGACGCGCACCCGGCCCGCCGCGTCGGTCTCGACAAAGCCGTCGGCGGCGAGCGAGTCGACCTGGCGCTGATCCAGCGCGCGCCCGCTGAGCCGCCGGAAGCGCTCGGGGTCGACCCCCTCGCGCAGGCGAAGCCCCATCAGCAGGAATTCGTCGCCCTGCTGTTCGGCGGTCAGCACCTCGTTCTCGATCAGGCCGTGGCCCTCGGTCTCGACCTGGGTCAGCCACATCTCGGGGTGCCGCTCGGTCGCCTGGGCCCGCCGTCCCGCCGGCGTGACCAGGCGGCCATGCGCGCCCGGCCCGACGCCGGCATATTCGCCATAGCGCCAGTAGACGAGATTGTGCCGGCTTTCGGCGCCGGGCCTGGCATGGTTGGAGACCTCGTAGGCCGGCAGGCCGCGCGCTCCGGCGATGTCCTGCGTCGCGTCGAACAGTTCGCGCGCGAGGTCCGCATCGGGCATCGCCAGCTTGCCCGCCCTGGACAGGCGTTCGAACATCGTGTCGGGCTCGATCGTCAGTTGATAGAGCGACAGATGCTCGCCCGCCAGGTCGAGCGCCTGGGCGAGCTCGGCGCGCCACGCCGGCAGGCTCTGGCCGGGGCGCGCGTAGATGAGATCGAAGGAATGGCGTGAAAAGATCGAGGCGGCGACCTTCAGCGCGGCGAGCGCTTCGGCGACGGTGTGTCGGCGCCCCAGCATCTTGAGGTCGGCGTCGTTGAGCGCCTGCACGCCGAGCGACAGGCGGTTGACGCCCGCCGCGCGATAGCCGCGAAACCGCCCGGCTTCGACGCTGGTCGGATTGGCTTCGAGCGTGATCTCGGCGCCCGGCGCGACGCTCCAGCTCTCGGCGATCGCGTCGATCACCGCCTGCACCGTCTGCGGGCGCATCAGCGACGGGGTGCCGCCGCCAAAGAAGATCGAGCGCACCTGCCGGCCCGGCGCGATTCCGGCGCGATGCCTGATCTCGGCGCGGAACGCCGCGACATAGCGCGCCTCGTCGATCGCCGCACTGCGCACATGGCTGTTGAAGTCGCAATAGGGGCATTTGGCGAGGCAGAACGGCCAATGCACGTAGACCGCGAATCCGGGGTCGGCGTCGGCGGCGCCATCCTCGGCGGCAACCGGCTGCGAGGCGCGAATCGCGGCAAGAGTTCATGCGGTCCTTATGCCAGTTTGGGCGGGCGCGCGCTAGAATGTTTGGGGCTGGTCAGGGAGTGCGAAGGAATCTCACGATCGCGCGCAACGAAGCGTTGACCTCACGGGCCTTCCCCATTCGCCTCCATTCTTTCATTCTCTCGGGCAAGCGCTGGTGTTTGAAACCACACGCCCAGAAGGCAGTCAGCATCAAGCACTTGGTTGCGGACATTGTCCCACTGGTCATGAACTTCTTTTGGGGAGCGTGGCTTATTTGCTCCTGATGGGGTTTGTTGGCTCTCGGGATTCACATACCCGGGCAGCTCTATTGGCGGTCGCGCAAATCGGCGATTTCTTGAATCGGCGCGTCGGCTCGGCGCAAATGAGTACATGCCATCAATTGGCTCATTCAATGTCGCCCCGCGATACAATGTGAAGCTGTCATCGGCGGCAGACGATTGCGGTCCGCACAATGACTTCGATTACGCAAAAGCGGAATGCGTCATCTGTCGCCGGCGGCTTTCTTCGCGTGTACGGGCAGGAGTCCTTCACTACGAAGACCGTATCGATAACGAATTGACCGCTCTTACCCGAGCCGAAGAGAATAACCGAACCCGGCGTGAGCCGTTGCAAGGCTGGCTGTGACTGTTGCTTGCAGTTGCTGTAGCGGAAATAATCCCCGAACACCCACGGGTCGCTATTCTGCCGCCTGTCCGGGGCCGAAAGTTGCCATATTGGCGCTTGAAGAAAGCGCGGCAGTGAGCCACTCTCCGGCCACGTCTCGACTATGTCGGACGGCGCCTCCCACTCCCCCCAGAACGTGAGCATTCCTTCACTAACCACGCCATCTCCACTTACGAAGCGCCCCGGATTGCGCATAAATTTTCGCTTGTGGCCGTCAGTATTCCACCTCATGCGTGGCGCGTTTCCCGGATTGTGCTCGGGACCAGGATGGGGAAATTGGACGAATCGAATGGTCATGCGAGACAGTCCTCAAGAAGAATATCGGTCGCTGCCGCTCGCCGCTATCCCCGCTGAAATGCAGTTCGGGGCGTTGCTGGCGCTGGAGAGACACAAACCCAATCCTACCCCCGCGCCCCGCCTCGCAGCCACTCCCGCAGCGCGGCGTTGATGCGCGACTGCCAGCCGCGCCCTTGCGCGCGAAAGGCTTCGATGACGTCGGGGTCGAGGCGAATGGTCGTCGACACCTTGGGCGCGCCGATGGGCGGGCGACCGCGCCGAACCGGCGCCGCCGCGAACTTCTTGCGCCACTCGGGCGTCGAGAGATCAGGGGCGTCGTCGCGAGAATCTTGGGCCGTAGAGGGCTTGTTCGCGGGCATTGGCTTTCCTCAAGCTCACAATACGAAATGCGCCGGCGCGCGGCGTCCAGACGACGACCACCATCCTGTCGTCGAGGAACCCGATGGTTAAGTTGCGCGGCTCGCCGTAATCGCGCCGGTCGTCCGCCACCGTCAGCGTCTCGCCGGAGAAGATTTCGTTCGCACGGGCCATGTCGAGGCCGCGGCCTCTCAGGGTCCAGTCTCTCTTGGCGGGATCGAATTCGATCTTCACGCAATTGTTGTTACTACAATAATTTGGCCTCGTCCAGGGATTGTCGAATCGCGCCCCGCCGCGCAAAAGGGTCGTCGCAGAAGCGGCGTTTGGCGAACGGCCTATTTCTCCTCGAGCGTCTGCACGGGCTCCCAATCGGCCTGCGGCGGATCGCGCGACAGCTTCTCCGCCCGCGCCAGGAACAGCGCGGACGGCGGATCGCTGCCGGCGCCGAGGGCGAAGCGCTGCGCCGCGCCGGAAAAGTGGCGCTTTCGCCACAGCGCCAGCCCCTCGCCGTAGGCCGCCGCGCGCCTGAGCCGCTCGGCGTCCGGCCCGCCGGCCTCGCCGAGCGGCTCGAAGACGCGCACCGGCTGGCTGCGGCCCTTGACGCGGATCGCGTCGATTTCGCGCCAGGCGAACGCCGCGCCGGTCAGCGCCATCGTCGATTCGGAGGCGAGGATCGCGGTGCCGAAATATTTGTTGGCGCCTTCGAGCCGCGAGGCGAGATTCACCGAATCCCCCATCACGGTGTAGTTGAATTGCCGGCGCGAGCCGATGTTGCCGACCAGCGCCTGCCCGGAATTCAGCCCGATGCGCTGAACGAGGATCGGGCCGCTGGTGACCTCGTTCAGCTTGTTCAGCTCCGCGAGGCAGGCGAGGGCGGCGCGCACCGCCTGCGTCGCGTCGTCGGCTCCTTCGACCGGCGCGCCGAACGCCGCCACGATCGCGTCGCCGATATATTTGTCGACGAAGCCGCCATGCGCCTCGATGACGTCGGTCATCGCCGAGAGGTAGCGGTTCATCAGCGAGACCAGTTCGGCGGGCTTCATCGCCTCGGCGATCCCGGAAAATCCGGCAAGGTCGGAAAAGAACACCGTGACATTGCGAATCTCGCCGCCGAGCGTCGGCGGCCGGCTCGCCGTCAACATCTTCTCGATCACTGACGGCGCGAGATAGAACTCGAAGGCGCGGCGCAGGAACCGCTTGTCGCGGTCGGTGACGAACAGCCGGAAGCCGGTCGTCGCGACGATCGCGATCAGCCCCGCGGCGAGCGGCTCGAGCAGGGGAAGGGCGAGCGCGTCGGCGAACGCCGCCGTGGCGACGGCGGTCCACGCCAGCGCCAGCAGCACGAACGCCAGCGCCGCCGCGGCGGGTGTCAGCAGGAAGGCGGCGAGCGTCGCCACGCCGCCGCCCGCCGTCGCAATGAGCCATCGCGGGATCGGGCCGAGCTCGGCGATCGCGTCGCGGCGCACCAGGTTGTTGACCGCGGTGGCGTGGACATAGACGCCGTCGATCAGGTTGCTCGGCTCCGGCGCGGCGATCGCCGGCCGCGCGCAACGCTCCGCCGGCGGCGCGGCCGGCGCGGTCGCGAAGCGCTTCGAGGTCAGCTTGCCGTCTTCAAAGCCGAGTTCCGAACCGAACAGCACGACCTTGCCCGCGAAATTTCGACGGAAGAACTCCGCATCGCCCTTCTCCAGGCATTCGCGCAGATCGGCGAACGAATAGGTCGGAATGTCGTTCGAGCCGCCGTCGAAATTCAGCGTCATGGCGTTCGGGACGGCGGTCGGAACATGATAGCCGGCGAGCGTCACGCCGTGGTCGGCGCCGGTCTGCGGCGCGGCGCCCAGCGCGCGCGCCGCCAGCTCCAGCGACATCGAAGGCACGCTCGCCTCGCCCGCCGCGAGCATCAACGGCACGCGCCGCACGACGCCGTCGGCTTCGTCGTAGACGTTGAGCGAGCGGATGTTGCGTTGCTGGCCGACCGCCGCCCGCTGTCCTGACGAAGGCAGGATGAGGTCGTCGCCGTGCTGGACCTCGCCGAGCACGACCTTGCCGGCTCGCGCGCCGAGCGCCAGCGCGCGCAGGAAGTCGCGGTCGAAGCCGCGCATCCGCGCGCCGATCGTCTCGTCGTTGAAGGAAATCTGCGATTCCTCGATCGAGGTCGGGAACACCACGTCGAAGCCGACCACTTTGGCGCCGCCGTCGATCAGCGCGGTGACGACGCGGCCGATTTCGCGCGTCCAGGTGAGGGTCGGCGTCCCCTCGAGCGGCGGCGCGCGATAGGTGTCGCGATCGAACGCGACGACCACCGCGGGCGAAGAGGAAGGGTCTTGCGGGTTGCCGATGAGGCGCCAGCGCAGCGCGGTCAGGCCGTCCAGCGAAAGGCCGCGCAGGGCGTCGAAAGCCGGCGACGCCGCCAGCGCGCCGGCGCCCAGCGCTATCGCGACGATCGCCAGCAACGTCCAACCGCGTGCGCCAGTCATCCGCCGTTCCGGAGGGGCCGCTCAGCTTGCCGGGTCCAGTCTCAACAAGCGTCCGACGATCGGCGGTTGGCCGGGCTTGGCGTTGGCGTCGACCCTGAAAACAATCAGCCGCCGGTTCCAGCGGACGCCATAGACGCCGCCGGCGGTGAGCGATTTGCCGTCGGCCGCGAGGTCCAGAAATCCGCCGCGCAGCAGTCGCTTCGGATCGACGGTCAGCGCGAAATACTCGCCTTTCCTGTCGAGGCGCGCAATAACCAATTTGCCGGCGCCTTTCAATTGGATGAGCGGGCTGAGGCCGTAGAGCGTGAATTCGGGCGCCGGCGCCGGCCGGATGGTGAGCGGCCGCTCGCCGCCGCGAATGATCAGGCTCGCCGAATCATTGGTCTGCCCCGCGGCATGCAACATCTTGCCCGCCTCGCAGTCGACCTTGGTCCGCTCGATCCGTCCGGTGAGCGCCTCGCTTTCGTCGACGCCGACCCTCACCGCGCCGCCGCGGATCACCTCGCGCCAGCACGAATTCAGATAGCTCAGCACGATCGAATCCCCGGGGCCGAGCCGGATGATCCGGCCGGGCTCCACATAGTCCATGAATTCGACGCCGGGCGGCGCGCCGGTGACCTCCTCGACGATCGCCGCGGGGGTTTGCGCCGAAGCTGATGTCGCCGACGCCGCCAGGCCGATGACAAGGGCGCACAGCCGAATGACCGTCATGCCGAGAACTCCGAACGCCGGATTTCAGTCGCACAATATCATCTCACGGTCTGCCTTCTCTCTGGAAATTGGCATATCGTCGATAGCCGGCGCGACGCCGGGCGGGAACCGACAGGCTGTTCATGACCGTCGAGCGATTTCGCGACAGCGACAGGGCGCCGGTCCATCGGCGGCTCGGCGACGCCGGGCGCCCGCCGCCGGAGGGCCTGGAATATCGCGACAGCCGGGTCGAGCCGAACTTCGCCCGCGGCTTCCAATCGATGCGCGGCGCCGGCCCGCGGCTGTTCCAGCCACGGATCACGCCATGGCGAGGGTCGGGCGCGATCTTCCAAATCGCGCCCGCGGCGCCGAGCCGGGAGACAAGGGAGACGGTCGCGCCCTGTCTCGACGCGCCGCCAAAGGACTCACGCCGCGATTGCGCGGCGGCGAAATCGTGACGCCGCGAAAATCCATGCGGGACAGCGCGCGGAAGGCGCCGATCGTCGGCGATCGCCGCGCCTTCCTCGCCGGTCTGACCGCGATTCTGGCCCCCGTTCGGGCGCTCGCCGCCGGCGCGGCCCTCGCGGACCCGGCGGAATCGGCCAGGCGGCGGATCGCCGCGATCGAGACGCGGGAGGGCGGCCGGCTCGGGGTCGCCGTGCTCGACGCCATGGGCGGCCTGGCGCTGGCGCACCGCGCCGACGAGCGGTTTGCGATGTGCAGCACGTTCAAGCTGCTCGCCGCCGCCGCCGTGCTCGCAAGGGTCGACGCGGGCGAGGAACGGCTCGACCGCAAAATTCCCTATGGGCCCGGCGACCTCGCCGACTACGCGCCGGTGACCAAGGCCCATGTCGCCGAGGGCGGCATGAATCTGGGCGCTCTCTGCGCGGCGGCGATCGACTGGAGCGACAACACCGCCGGCAACCTGCTGCTGCAGGCGATCGGCGGCCCGGCCGGCTTCACCCGCTATGCGCGCACGCTCGGCGACCCCGTGACGCGTCTCGACCGCAACGAGCCGGCGCTGAACACCGCGATCGTCGGCGACGAACGCGATACGACGTCGCCGCTGGCGATGGCGCGCGACATGCAGGCCGTGCTGCTCGGCGACCGGCTTTCCGAATCCTCGCGCCGCCAGCTCGAGGCCTGGCTGATCGAGGACAAGGTCGGCGACCACCGGCTGCGCGCCGGCCTGCCGCCGTCCTGGCGGATCGGCGACAAGACCGGCAGCGGCGACAACGGAACGGCCAACACGCTCGCGATCCTGCGGCCGCCCGATCGCGCGCCCCTGCTCGCCGCCGTCTATTACACCGGCTCGTCGGCCCCGGTCGACGCGCGCAACGCCGTGCACAAGGAGATCGGCGCGATCATCGCCGCGACGTTCTGAGGACGCCCCGTCACGTCGGAGGGCCGCCGCCGAGGGGATCCGCGCAGGCCGGCGCGCCTGGCGCGGTCGCCAGCGGCAAGGCGGCGGCCCGCCTCTGCCGGATCATGCGCAGCCTGAACCGGTCACATCGTCTGCTACCGACGGTCGACGACATTGTCTTCCTGAAAATCTGGAGCGGTGATATCCTCCCCCTGCTTCGCCTTCGATATTCGCCAACCCAGGGCGCCGCGGTCGACCGGAATGCTACATTCGCTTTCAGGAAAATGGGACCAAAACTTGAAAAAACGCGATTTCCAAATTTTTTCGGTCGTAAGCTTCTGATATTCCACATTTCCGCCAAAAATAGTTTTGGAAAAGCTTGGAAATCCAAATTTTCGTGGATTGACGACAAAGGGAAATTTTTCGCGCGCTGGCGCCGGATCGTGCGAAAACCGGGTCCTGCGAGGTTTTTGCCAATCGTCGGGGCGCCGATGGGAGGAATGACGCGATGAGCGGGCTGTCCGACGAATCTCCGGCGTGGCGGCAAAACGCCGGCCATCGCCGCTGGCTGCTCGGCGAGGCCGACAGCCTGTTTGCGTTCTTCGAGGACCAATCCCTCGATCCGGCCGGCGGCTTCCACGCGCTCGACAACGCCGGCCGCGTGATCGCCGGCGAGCGGACGCGGCCGCTGCACGCCACCACGCGGATGGTCCATTGCTTCGCGATCGGCCATCTCAGCGGGCGGCCCGGGGCCGGCGATTTCGTCGATCACGGCATGCGGGCGATCCTCGAGCGCCATCGCGACGCCAGCAACGGCGGCTATTTCTGGTCGTTCGACGACGACGGTCCGCGCGAGACCGACAAGCTCGCCTACGGCCACGCCTTCGTGCTGCTCGCCGCCTCCAGCGCCAGGATCGCCGGCCATCCCTCGGCGGACCGTCTGCTGGCGGACATCAGCGAGATTCTCGACCGGCGCTTCTGGGAGCCGGCGCATGGCGCCAGCGCCGAGGAATTTTCCGCCGACTGGTCGCCGATCTCGGCCTATCGCGGCCAGAACTCCAACATGCATCTGACCGAGGCGCTGATGGCGGCGTTCGAGGCGACGGGCGATCGGCTCTACCTCGAGCGCGCCGAGAGCATCGCCGACCTCATCCTGCGCCGCATGGCCGGATCGAACGACTGGCGGGTGCCCGAGCATTATCGCGCCGACTGGACGATCGACCGGGAATACAAGGGCTCCGACATGTTTCGCCCGTATGGGACGACGCCGGGACACTGGCTCGAATGGGCGCGCCTCGCCTTGCAGCTATGGGCGCTCGGCGGGCGGCGCGTCGAATGGCTGCCGGGCGCCGCCAGGTCGCTGTTCGCCCAGGCGATCGGCCCCGGCTGGGACGCGGCGCGCGGCGGCTTCTACTACACGCTCGACTGGAGCGGGCGCCCGTTGATCCGCGACCGGCTGTGGTGGCCGTGCTGCGAGGGGATCGGCGCGGCGACGTTCCTTGCGGCGCACCACGGCGACGCCCTTTACGAGGATTGGTACCGGCGGCTGTGGAGCTTTGCGGCGCGCCATTTCATCGATCGCCGCGACGGCGGCTGGCGCGCGCAGCTCGACGACTCGCTCGCCCCGGTCGAGCGCTACTTCGTCGGCAAGCCCGACATCTACCACGCCTTGCAGGCCTGCCTCATCCCGCTCTATCCGGCCGACGGCAGTCTGACGCGCGCGATCACACGGGCGGGGTGAGCGCGCGGCCGTCGCGCCGGATCGTCACAAGCCTTCGAACAGCGCCGTCGACAGGTAGCGTTCGGCGAACGAAGGGATGATGATGACGATATTCTTGCCGGCGAATTCCGGGCGGCGGCCGACGTCGATCGCCGCGGCGATCGCGGCGCCCGACGAAATGCCGACCGGCACGCCTTCGAGCCGGGCGACCAGCCGCGCCGTGTCGAAGGCGGTCTGGTTGCCGACCGTGACGATCTCGTCGATGACCGCGCGGTCGAGAATGGCCGGCACGAAGCCGGCGCCGATGCCCTGAATCTTGTGCGGCCCGGGCGGACCGCCCGACAGCACCGGCGAATCTTCCGGCTCCACGGCGATCATCTTGAGGCCCGGCCGGCGCGGTTTCAGGACTTCGCCGACGCCGGTGATGGTTCCGCCGGTGCCGACGCCCGAGACGATCGCGTCGACCTCGCCATGCGTGTCGTTCCAGATTTCCTCGGCGGTGGTGCGGCGATGGATTTCGGGATTGGCGGGGTTCTCGAATTGCTGCGGGATCACCGCGCCCGGCGTCGCGGCGACGATTTCCTGCGCCTTGGCGATCGCCCCTTTCATGCCGAGCGGCGCCGGCGTCAGCACCAGTTCGGCGCCCAGCAGCGCCAGCATCTTGCGCCGCTCGATCGACATCGACTCCGGCATCACCAGGATCAGCTTGTAGCCGCGCGCCGCGGCGACGAAGGCCAGCGCGATTCCGGTATTGCCCGAGGTCGGTTCGACCAGCACGCCGCGGCCGGCGGCGATCTTGCCCTGCGCCTCCAGCGCGTCGATCATCGAAACGCCGATGCGGTCCTTCACGCTGCCGATCGGATTGAAGAATTCGAGCTTGGCCAGAAGATGCGCCGCGACGCCTTTCTCCCTGGCGATCCGATCGAGACGGACGATCGGCGTGTCGCCGATCGTCTGGGTGATCGAATCGTAGATCTTGCCTCTGCCCGGAGCGCGCCTTTCCGTCTTGAGGCTTGTGGAAGCCGCATCGGCCATGAACGATCCTCCGTTGCGCCGCCGGCCCTGAAGCAGGCGGCGGGTTGCGCGGATGCTATCAGCTATGCACAGACTGTCTATATGGAACCGGCCTAAGCACGTTCTCAAATCGCAAAATCGCCCTCGGTCTGATCCTCGTCGAGGATTCGCGCGGCGACGGCGGCGGCGCACAGATCCTCGATGGTGATCGCCTCGAGATTGGCCAGGAACGATTCCCCCGCCTTTCGGACGCTGGGCTCGATGACCTTCTTGACGAGCTTCGACGACGCGCCGATTTCCTCGGGGTCGGCGGCGCTCAACGCGACGACGGTCCGCACGATCTCCCCGACCGTGATCCTGCGTCGCTCGCGGGCCAGTTCATAGCCGCCGCGCGGTCCGCGCACCCCCTTGAGAATGTTGGCCTGCACGAGGCTCTGCAGCAGGGTTTCGAGATGACGGGGCGGCAGGCGATGCCGCGCGGCGAGCGCCTTGGCGGCGACGGGCGCCGGACGGGCGTGGAGGGCCACGTCGACCACGGCGGCGATCCCAAGCAAACTGCGCTTGGACAAGAAATTCATTTCACTCCTCCATGCCGCCGGCGCCGGTCGAGCCAAATCCGCCGGCGCCCCGCGCGCTTTCCTCCAAGGCGCCGCTCTCTTCGAACGCGACCCGCGCGACCGCAGAGACGACGAGCTGCGCGATCCGCGCTCCCCGTTTGATCTCGAAGGGATGGCTTCCGAGATTCACCAATATGACCCCGATTTCGCCGCGGTAGTCGGCGTCGATCGTTCCGGGACTGTTGAGGACGGCGACGCCGAAGTTGAGAGCCAACCCCGAGCGGGATCTGACTTGGGCTTCGTAGCCCTTGGGCAATTCGATCGCAAAACCCGTCGGGATCAGCGCTCTTCCGCCGGGCTCGAGGACGACGCCGGCGTTGGCCTCCAGGGCGGCGACAAGGTCCAATCCGGCCGCATCTTCGCTTTGATAGGCCGGCAATTGCAAGCCCCGCGCGTGCGGAAAGCGTTTGATGAGCGCCTTGATCATGACCTCTCGCTCAACAGCGCGGCGACCCGCTCGATCAACCGCGTCGCGACCTCCTGTTTGCTCATTTTCGGCCAGGACTTCGACCGCCGCCGCCGTCACCAGGTGAACGGCGTTGGCGCTTCCGCCGAAGGTTCCGCTCCCTTCCGCGACGCTATTGGCGAGAATCAGATCGCACCGTTTGCGACGCAGCTTGTCGCGCGCGTTCTCGATAACATGCTCGGTTTCGGCGGCAAATCCGACGACCAACGCCGGGCGGCGGGGCGATTTGCGGCTGATCGTCGCAAGAATGTCGGGGTTTTCGACCAGCGTCAGCGTCGGCGGCCCGCCGGCGCCTTTCTTGATCTTCTGCGCGCCGAAATGGGCGACGCGCCAGTCGCCGACGGCGGCCGCCGCGATGAAGACGTCGGCGGGCAGGGCCGCCTGCACGGCGGCGAGCATTTCGCGCGCGTCCTCGACATGCTTGACGTCGACGCCCGGCGGGTCGGGAATCGAGACCGGCCCGCTCACCAGCGTCACCCGGGCGCCGGCGTCGGCCGCGGCGCGGGCGATCGCATGTCCCTGCAGGCCGGAGGAGCGATTGCCGATGAAGCGCACCGGATCGATCGGCTCGTAGGTCGGGCCCGAGGTGACCAGCACGCGCCGGCCGGCGAGCGGCCCGCGCCCGCCCTCGCCGTCGCTGCGTCCGACGCCCGCCGGCAGAGCGAGGCCGGTCGGCTTCGTCAGCGCCGCCTCGATCGCCGCGACGATCGCCATCGGTTCGGCCATCCGGCCCGGCCCGTATTCGCCGCAAGCCATTTCGCCGTCGTCCGGGCCGACGAACAAAACGCCGTCCTGGCGAAGCGCGGCAACATTGCGCCGCGTCGCGGGGTGAAGCCACATCCGCAAGTTCATCGCCGGCGCGACCAGCGTCTTCTTGTCGGTCGCCAGCAACGCCGTCGTCGCCAGGTCGTCGGCGAGGCCGTTGGCCATGCGCGCCAGCAGATTGGCGGTGGCCGGCGCGACGACGACGAGATCGGCCTCGCGCGACAATTCGATGTGGCCCATCTCGGCTTCGTCGGTCAGCGAGAACAGGTCGTCGTAAACCTTGTCGCCGCTCAGCGCCGCCGCCGAGAGCGGGGTGATGAACTGCTTGGCGGCCTGCGTCATCACCACGCGCGTGCGAACGCCGCGCTCGCGCAGCCGACGGATCAGTTCGAGCGCCTTGTAAGCCGCGACGCCGCCGCCGACGACCAGCAGAATGCGAGAGGCGGAAGGAGGGGGTTCAGTCATCGATTCCTCACCATCGAAAGCAAGCAGCCGTGCGGCGGCGCCGCCGTCCTCACATGTGAAACGCGATCCATGCGAGCAGCGCCGCGATCGCCCAGAGCGCCGTGGGCGTCAGCAGCGAGGCTCGTCCGTCGCTCGGCCCCATCGTCCCGCCCGCCTCAAAGTCCGGCGCCTCGCGCGATTCGACCTCCGCCCAGCGCTCGACCAACCGATTGAGGCGATCCAGGCGCTGCGGCGCGTCGGCGATCAATTTGACCAGCGAGGAAACATTGCGGCCGACGTCCTCGATTTTGCCGCGCGGCCCGAGATTCTCGGCGATCCAATCGCCGACGACCGGCTCGGCCGTCGCCCACATGTCGAGGCGAGGGTCGAGCTTGCGCGCCACCCCTTCGACCACCACCATGGTCTTCTGCAGCATCACCAGCTCGATGCGCGTCGCCATGTCGAAAAGCGCCGTGATCTCGAACAACAACGTCAGCAGCTTGGCCATCGAAATCTGATCGGCGGTGTGCGAGCGGATCGGTTCCCCGATGGCGCGGATCGCCTGCGCAAAATCCTCGACGCGATGGACGGGCGGCACATAGCCCGCCTCGAAGTGGACCTCGGCGACGCGCTGGTAGTCGCGCGTAATGAAGCCATAGAGAATCTCGGCGAGAAACCGCCGCTCCTTCAGACCCAGGCGGCCCATGATGCCGAAATCGACGGCGGCGATGCGCCCCTGCGGGTCGATGAACAGGTTGCCCTGATGCATGTCGGCGTGGAAGAAGCCGTCGCGCAGCGCATGGCGCAGGAACGATTGGATCAGCGTGCGCGCGAGTTTCGGCGGATCGAACCCGGCGCCGGCGAGCCGATCGGGTTCGGAAAGCGGCACGCCGTCAATCCACTCGAGCGTCAGCACTTCACGCGTGGTCCGATCCCAGTCGACCGCGGGCACGCGGAAATCGGCGTCGTCGCTCACATTTTCGCCGAACTCCGAAGCGGCGGCCGCCTCCAGGCGAAAATCCATTTCGATGCGCACCGAGCGCGCCAGGGCCTCGACGATCTCGACGGGCTTCAGCCGGCGCGATTCGGGCGCCAATCGCTGCGCCAGCCGCGCGGCGAAGAACATATCGGACAGGTCCCGCGCGAAGCGTCGTTCGACCCCGGGCCGCAGGATTTTCACCGCGACCTCGCGCGTCGTCGCGCCGTCCCGGACGCGGGCGCGATGGACTTGCGCGATCGAGGCGGCCGCCACCGCCTCGCCGAAATCGATGAACAGCGCGTCGAGTTTCACGCCAAAGGCCGCCTCGATCGTCGCCACGGCGAGGCTGCGCGGATAGGGCGTCATCCGGTCCTGTAGCTGCTCGAGCTGCTCGGCGACCTTGGCGCCGACGATATCCGGCCGCGTCGACAGGAATTGGCCGAGCTTCACGTAGGAGGGGCCGAGCCGATCGATGGCGGCCGAGAGGCCGTCGATGCCTCTGGCGCCGCGTCGCGCGATGAGGTTGCCGAGCGCCAGCGGCGCGCGCGCCAGGGGCGGAACCACTTGCGGGTCGATGTCGACGAACGCGCCCTCGCGCGCCAGCACGAAGGCGGCCCGGGCGAGCCGGGCGGAATGGCCGAGATTCGCCAGGGGCCGCAAATCTAGAGTTTCCAGCCTGAATGAATGGCGACGACGCCCCCCGACAGCCGGGTGAAGTCGACGCGCTGGAAGCCGGCCCCGCCAATCATATCGGCAAAACGCTCGGGGGTCGGGAACCGACGGATCGATTCGACGAGATAGCGATAGGGCTCGCCGTCGCCGGCGACGACCTTCCCGAGAGCCGGAATGACGGTGAACGAATAGGCGTCGTAGAGACGGTCGAGCAGCGGCGTGTCGACGCGCGAGAACTCCAGGGCGAGGAAGCGCCCGCCCCGTTTGAGCACGCGATAGGCCTCGCCGAGGGCCTTGTCGATGCGCGGCACGTTGCGGATGCCAAAGGCGATCGTATAGGCGTCGAAGCTGTCGTCGGGCAGCGGGAGCGCCTCGGCGTTTCCCTCGACGAAGCCGACCCGCGCGCCCGCCTTGCGCCTGGCGGCGCGCTCGCGTCCGACCCGCAGCATGTCGGCGTTGACGTCGAGCGCGGTCACGCGGGTCAACGGACCGCCGGCTTCGGCGACCCGAAACCCCACGTCGCCGGTGCCGCCGGCGACGTCGAGATGCGCGAAGCGCCTGTTGCGAGGCGGGCGCACCTTGGCCACCAGCAGGTCCTTCCACAGCCTGTGCAGGCCGAAGGACATCAGATCATTCATCAAATCGTATCGATCGGCGACCCTCTGAAAGACGTCGTCGACGAGCCGCTGCTTGTCGTCGAGCGGCACCTTCCGGTAGCCGAAATGCGTTTCCTGGCGGGCTGGCGAAGACATGTCCTGGCTCCGATGGCGGCCGGACCATAGCGCGCCGGCGCGCGATTGGCGAAGCCGGCCGGTCCTTTTTCGCGGTCCGCCGTTCGGCGGGCGAACGTGGCCCTCATCGCCGGGCGGCGGGCGCCGCGGCGCGTCGCGCTCAACGCCCCTTGCGCTTTCGCAGGAGATAGGTGTCCAAAATCCAGCCCTTCCGCGCTCTCGCCGCGCTGCGGAGGCGCTCGATTTCGCCCGCCGCCTCCCGCAAATCGCCCGCCGCGAGCAGCTCATCCGCCGTTCCGACATAGGCGCCCCAGAAGATATCGATATCGGTTGGGTCAACCGTCCTGAACGCGCAGTTGGCGTCGAGCATGACGACCAGGTCGTCGAAATCGGCGGGAAGGCCGTCCGCGAGGTTGCGGCCGGTGGTGATTTGGACGGGCGCCCCGATCCGGTTCAGGGAAATCTTGTGGGCGGCGGCGAGCGCCTGGACGCTGCTGACGCCGGGGATCATCTCATAGGTGAAGTCGACGGCGCCTCTGGCGAGGACCTGCTGGACGATCCGCAGGGTGCTGTCATAGAGCGAGGGATCGCCCCACACGAGAAAAGCGCCGCATTCGCCGTCTTTCAGTTCCTGCGCGATCAGCTTCTCGAAGACATCGGCGCGCCGTTCGTGCCAGTCGGTGACCGCCGACTGGTAAGACGCAGGCGTTCGATCGCGCCCGGGGTCGGGCGCCGTGACGAACCGGTACGATTTATCCTTGATGTAGGTCTCGCAGATCTCCCGCCGGAGGCGATTGAGCTCCGCCTTCTCGTCGCCTTTGTCGAGCGCGAAGAACACGTCCACCGCGTTGAGCGCCTTGATCGCCTGCACGGTGACATGGTCGCGATTTCCGGCGCCGATGCCGATGAGGAGCAGCTTTCGCACGTCTGACGCCCTGTTCAGCGCGATCCCCTGGGATCGCCAATCATGTGGATCGGATCATGCCTCAAAACGGGATTGCGGACAGCGGGAACGATACAAGTCGGCGCCGTTCCGACCTAGCCCGCCGCCGCCAATCGAGCCCGTCTCGCGCCAGGTTCGATCCAGGTCAGCGCGCCCCGATCGAGCAGGTAATTGACGTGCGCGAGCAATTCGCTGAACGCGAAACCCATCTGATGAGGGTCGAGCTTGCGCGTGAACAGGACCGGCAACAGTTCGGCCGCCTGGTGCGGCTTCTCGCGGCACGCCCGCATCAGCGCCTCGCAACGCGCCGCATGGTGCGCCGTGAGCTCGTCAACGCGCTCGTGCAGGCCGTAGAAAGGCAGCTGGTGGCCCGGCAGCGCCAGCGAATTGGCCGGAAGGGCGGCTTTCAGAGCCGCCAGAGAGCGCAAGTAAAGGCCGAGCGGATCATCGCGAGGGCTCATGGCGGAGACGCTGACGTTTGGCGATATCTTCGCGAGCGCCTGGTCGGCCGCCAGGAACACCCTGTCCTCGTCGTTGAAAAGCATGAGCTGCTCGGGCGCATGGCCGTCGCCCGCCAGCACGTCGAAATTGCGCCGGCCGATCGTCAGTCGATCGCCCGCCACGAGACGATCGAAGGTCGGCGGCAACGGCGCGACCATGCCGAGATAATCATGGCCCATTGTCGCGATCAGCGCCGTCGTCGCCTCGTCCAGGCCGTTGCGCAGATAGAAGTCGCGGTAGACCGGCGCCTGCAGCTTCCCCGGGGCGAGACTGAGGTTGAGGCACTCGATATAGGCGGTCTGGCTGGTGAGCAGAGGAATGTCGAAGCGCTCGGTCAGCCAGCCGGCGAGACCGATGTGGTCGGGGTGCATGTGGGTGACGACGAGCCGCGTCAAACGCCGTCCCGACAGCGGTCCCGCCAGCAGCGCGTCCCACGCCGCGCGCGCCTTCTCATTGTCGATGCCGGTGTCGACGACCGCCCAGCCCTCGCCATCGTCCAGGAAATAGATGTTGACGTGATCGAGCCGGAACGGCAGCGGAATGCGCGCCCAGAGCACGCCCGGCGCGACCTCGAACGCCTCCCCGCGTCCGGGCGGGGCGGGGAACGGAAAGACCAGGGGCGCCGCTTCCATCGCTTTCGCCATCGCCCCGCCTACGCGATCCCTCGCCATTCCAGCCATCGCCCGTGGTAGTCGGCGACGGCGACCGGCTCGTCAAGGGGGCCATGCGGCCAAAGCGACAGACGCACCATCGCCCCGCGCGGTTCGCCGGCTTCGGCCTCCATGCGCAGCCAGGCGAACGGCGCCTGCGCCGTCGCCTCGGCCGCCGCTCGCGCAACGGCGCGGCCGATCCCCGCGCGCGTCGCTTCGGCCAGATATTGCCAGACGATGCTGTGAACCAGCACGCTCGCGCGCCCCGGGGCGCCGCGGCGCAATTGTCGCGCCGCGAAACGCGCCGCGTCGACCGCCTCGATCCGCACGCCTTCACGCGCGGCGAGTTTCAAGGCGGCTTCGGCGCGGGCGACGCGCGCGTCCTGGTCCGGCCAGATATAGGAGAGCATGCGCGCCCGGCTGGCGGGGTCCGTCGCATCGATCGGATTGAGATCGCATCCCCGCCGGTCGGCGACTTCGATCGCGTCGCCAAAGTCGTACGCCGGACCGCGCCATTCGCAGGCGATCGTCACTTCCGCGTCGCGCCCTCCCCAGTCGAACCGGCCGTATTGATAACGGTAGCGATCGAGCAGGAGATTCAATCCGGCGCTGGCGCCGATCTCCCGCAGGGCGAGCGGCAGGCCGGTGCGGCGCGCGATCTCCAGGCATCCCGGCAGGAGCGCCGCTGACCGCGCGACCTCGTTGGTCTGCGGCGCGCTTTTGAGGGAGTTGGTCAGTCTGCGATCCTCACTCGCGATCGCGGCTTGCGCGCCGAGCCAGAATTCGTCCTCCAAGGGCAGGCGGTGGGGCGGGTAAAGCGGCGCCAGCGCCGGATGGCCCTCGCGCGCCAGGGCGTTCAAGGCGCCGCAAGCGCGCAAGGCGACCGCATCCGCTTTGGGCGGTCCGGGCCAATTGAGGAGCGTGGCGCCGAAAGCGGAGCTTTCGGTCAAATGTCGGTGCAACGCCCGGCAGACCCGCGCGGTGAACGGGGAGCCGAGCCGCTCGCACCATTCCGCCTGCTGGCGAAAATTATCGCGCGCGGCGGGATTCACCTTCCGCGGCGTTCGGCGGCTTCTCCCGCGCGAAGCTCAAGCCGCCAGTTGGCGCAGCACATAGGGCAGAATTCCGCCGTTGTTGAAATATTCGAGTTCGTCGAGCGTATCGATGCGGCAGATCAGCGGCGCCTTGACGGTCGCGCCGTCCGCGGAGGCGATTTCAGCCTCCATCTTCTGGCGCGGTTTGAGGTCGCCGACGAGGCCATGGATGGTGACGGTTTCGTCACCCTTCAGCCCGAGCGTGCGCCACGAGGTCCCTTCTTCGAAGACGAGCGGCAGCACCCCCATGCCGACCAGGTTGGAGCGATGGATGCGCTCGAAGCTCTCGGCGATCACCGCGCGGACGCCGAGAAGCCGGGTGCCCTTGGCGGCCCAGTCGCGCGACGAGCCCGTGCCGTATTCGCGCCCCGCGAAGACGACGAGCGGTACGCCCTCCTGCTGGTAGCGCATCGCCGCGTCGTAGATCGCCATCCGCTCGCCCGACGGATAATGGATCGTGTAGCCGCCTTCGACGACATTGCCCGACGGGTCTTTGACCATCTGATTCTTGATACGGATATTGGCGAACGTGCCGCGCATCATCACCTCGTGATTGCCGCGCCGCGTGCCGTATTGATTGAAGTCGACCGGACGCACCTGATGCTCGATCAGATACTGACCGGCCGGGCTCTTCTCCCTGATCGAGCCGGCCGGGGAAATATGGTCGGTGGTGATCGAATCGAGGAATTCGCCGAGGATTCGCGCGCCGACGATGTCGGTGACCGGTTTGGGCTCCATCGTGATGCCGGCGAAATACGGTGGGTTTTGCACATAGGTCGAGCCCATGTCCCAGGCGTAGGTCAGGCCGGCGGGGATTTTGACCCTGCGCCAATTGGCGTCGCCGTCGAAAACGCTGGCGTATTGGGTTTTGAACATCTTGGCGGTGATCGTGTTCTCGACGAGATCGGCGACCTCCTGGCTGGTCGGCCAGATGTCGGCGAGAAAGACCGGCGCGCCGGCCTTGTCATGGCCGAGCGGCTCCTTGGTCAGATCGATCTGCATCGAGCCGGCCAGGGCATAGGCGACGACGAGCGGCGGCGAGGCGAGATAGTTGGCGCGCACGTCCGGGTTGACCCGGCCTTCGAAATTGCGGTTGCCCGACAGCACGGCGGCGGCGACGAGATTATGCTGGTTGATCGTCGCCGAGATCGCTTCGGGCAACGGACCCGAATTGCCGATGCAGGTGGTGCAGCCGAAGCCGACGACGTTGAAGCCGAGCCTGTCGAGCGACTTCTGCAAATCCGCCGCCTTGAGATATTCCTCGACGACCTGGCTGCCGGGCGCCAGCGACGTCTTCACCCACGGCTTGACAGTCAGTCCCCTGGCGACGGCGTTGCGCGCCAGCAGCCCCGCCGCGATCATCACGCTGGGATTGGAGGTGTTGGTGCACGAAGTGATCGCGGCGATCACCACGTCGCCGTGGCCGAGATCGAAATTCGTCCCCTCGACCTTGTGACGGTGCGCGATTTCCGCGCCCTGCCTGAACTCGGTCTCCATCGCGGCGGCGAAGCCGCTCTTGGCCGCGGCGAGCACGACCCGGTCCTGCGGGCGTTTGGGCCCCGCCAGCGACGGCGTCACCTCGCCGAGGTCCAGCGCCAGCGTGTCGGTGAACACCGGGTCGGGCGTCAGGCGCGTGCGATAGAACCCTTGCGCCTTGGCGTAGGCCTCGACCAGCGCGACGCGCGGCGCCTTGCGGCCGGAAATCTCGAGATAGCGGATCGCCTGCACGTCGACGGGAAACAGCCCGCAAGTCGCGCCGTATTCAGGCGCCATATTGGCGAGCGTCGCGCGGTCGGGCACCGACATCGCATTGAGGCCCGGCCCGAAGAATTCGACGAACTTGCCGACGACCCCCTTCTTGCGCAGCATTTGCGTCACCGTGAGCACCAGATCGGTGGCGGTGACGCCCTCGCGCAACTCGCCGGTCAGCTTGAAGCCGACGACTTCGGGCAACAGCATCGAGAGCGGCTGGCCGAGCATCGCCGCCTCGGCCTCGATGCCGCCGACGCCCCAGCCGAGCACCGCCAGGCCGTTGACCATGGTCGTGTGGCTGTCGGTGCCCACCAGCGTATCGGGATAGGCGATCTCGACGCTGGCGCGGCCGAGCTTTTCCTTGCGCGTCCACACCGTCTGCGCGAGATATTCGAGATTGACCTGGTGGCAGATGCCGGTGCCCGGCGGCACGACGGCGAAATTCGAAAAAGCCTGCTGACCCCATTTCAGAAAGCGGTAGCGCTCCTGGTTCTGCTCGTATTCGCGCTTGACGTTGTGCGCGAGCGCCTTGCTGTTGCCGAAAAAGTCGACGACCACCGAATGGTCGATGACGAGATCGACCGGCACCAGCGGATTGATCTTGTCGGGATCGCCGCCCAACGCCGCCATCGCGTCGCGCATCGCGGCCAGATCGACGACCGCCGGCACCCCGGTGAAATCCTGCATCAGCACGCGCGCCGGGCGGAACGCGATCTCGTGCTCGACCTTGCCGCGATTGTCCAGCCAGGCCGCGACCGCTTCGATATCTTCCCTTTTCACCGTGCGGCCGTCTTCGTTGCGCAGCAGATTCTCCAGCACGATCTTCATCGAATAGGGCAGTTGGGAGATCCCGGAGAGGCCGTTCTTTTCGGCGGTCTTGAGCGAGAAATATTCGTAGGTCTTCGCGCCGACAGTAAGCTTCTTGCGGCATTTGAAACTGTCGAGACTGACCATCGACTCATCTCCGGAACGGGCGAAAGGGGGACGTCGTCGTTATAGATAAATTCGCTTCGGCGGGCTACACAACATGTCGCGAAATCGCCCGAAAGGCTGCGCTGGAGAATTCTTGATGCGCTTGGCTGGCGCCAACGTCACGATCGAGCGGGGCGGGCGGCGATTGTTTTTTGATCTGACGTTCGATGTGCCGGCGGGCGAGGCGCTGATCGTCACCGGGCCGAACGGGGCGGGCAAATCGAGCCTGCTGCGCGCCATCGCCGGTCTTATTCCGGTCGCGGGCGGGGCGATCACCCTCGACGGCGGCGATCATCAGCAAACCATCGGCGAGCAGGCGCATTACCTCGGCCACGCCAATGCGCTGAAAGGCGCGCTGACGGCGGCCGAGAATCTCGAATTCTGGGCGGCGATGCTGGGCGGGCGCGATGGGGCGCGCGCATCCGCCCGCGGGGAGGCGGCGTCGGCCGCCGCGGCGCTCGATCGGTTCGGCCTCGCGCACGCCGCAGAATTTCCGATCAACGTCCTGTCGATGGGCCAGAGACGGCGGGCGGCGCTCGCCCGGCTTCTGGTCGCCTATCGGCCGCTTTGGCTGCTCGACGAGCCGACCAGCGCCCTCGACGCCGCCGCTCAGGCGCGTCTTGTCGACATCATGCGCGCCCATCTCGCCGGCGGCGGCCTGATCGTCGCGGCGACCCACGCGCCGCTCGGGCTGGAAGCGCGGGAACTGAAGCTTGGCGCGATGGAGCCGACCCGGCCATGAAGCGCGCTCGATGAGAATGGCGATGGCCGCTCTCTTTCTGCGGGAATGGCGGATCGCCCGGCGAATCGGCGGCGGCGCTTCGACGGGCGCCGTCTTTTTCCTGATCCTCGTCGCGATCATGCCGTTTGCGATCGGTCCCGACCTCAACCTGCTCGCGCGCATCGGTCCGGCGATCCTGTGGGTCGCCGCGCTGCTCTCCACGCTGCTCGGCCTCGATCGCCTGTTTCAGAGCGAAGAGGAGGACGGCGCGCTCGATCTGCTGGTCAACGCCGGGCCGCCGCTGGAGGTCGTCGTCCTCGTCAAATGCGCCGCCCATTGGACGACCAGCGCGCTGCCGCTCGTCGTGGCGAGCCCGCTGTTCGGGCTCATGCTGGCGCTGGACGCCAGGGCGCTGGGCCTGGTCGCGGCGAGCCTGCTCGTCGGCACGCCGGCTTTGACGATGATCGGCGCGATCGGCGCCGCGCTGACCGTTTCGCTGCGCCGCGGCGGCCTGCTGATGGCGGTGCTCGTGCTGCCGCTGACCATCCCGGTGCTGATTTTCGGCGTGGCGGCCGCTTCGGCCGCCAGCGGCGGCGCCGCGCCCTTCCTGATGCCGTTTCTCGTGCTGTGCGCGCTGTCGCTCGCGACGATCGCCGGCGCCCCGTTCGCCACGGCGGCGGCGTTGCGGCTGGCGCGGGATTAGGGCCGCCAGCGGCGGGCTCGGGCGACGATCGCCGGCGTTCACCGGAAATAAACCATCGGCGCGCAGCGTCGATTCGCCCTGCGGCGCCCGATTGCGGCCCGCCCGACGCGAGGGTAAAACGCGCCGATGTGGAATCTCGCCAATCCCACGGTCTTCCTCGCGCTGGCGCAACGCGCGCTGCCGTGGCTCGCCGCGGCGACCGCGGCGTTGTTTGCGGTCGGCCTGTGGCTCTCCTTCGCCGCGCCGCCCGATTATCAGCAGGGCGAAACCGTCCGCATCATGTATTTGCACGTCCCGGCGGCGTGGCTCTCGAGCTTCATCTACGGGGTGATGACGCTGGCGGCGCTCGGCACGCTGGTCTGGCGCCATCCGCTGGCCGACGCCGCGCAGAAGGCCGCGGCGCCGTTGGGGGCGGGCTTCACCTTCATTTGCCTCGCCACCGGCTCGCTGTGGGGCAAGCCGATGTGGGGAACCTACTGGGTCTGGGACGCCCGCCTGACCTCCGTGCTCGTGCTGTTCATCATCTATCTCGGGCTGATCGCGCTCTGGCGCACGATCGAGGACGCCGGGCGCGCGGCGCGCGCGGCGGCGATCCTGACGCTGGTGGGCGCCGTCGACCTGCCGATCATAAAATTCTCGGTCGATTGGTGGAACACGCTGCACCAGCCCGCCTCGGTCTTCCGGCTCGGCGGCCCGACCATCGCGCCCGAGCTGCTTTGGCCGTTGTTGATCATGTCGCTGGCCTTCACCTTGCTCTTCGTCACGCTGCACGTGATGGCGATCCGCAACGAAATCCTGCGCCGGCGGGTCGCCCGCCTGACCATGATCGCCGCCGCCGAAGGCGATTCCTTTTCTCCACAACTGGCGGCCGGAGCGGCCAAGGGATGATCGAGGCGCCGCATTTCGGTTTTGTCGCGGCCGCCTATGCGCTCGCCGCGCTGGTGATTTTCGGCATGATCGCCGCGGTGCTCGGCGACTATCGCGCGCAGACCCGCGCCTTGCGCCGGCTGGAGCAGGCGCAGCGGCGCCGGCGGGGCGAGCCATGAGCCTCGAGGAGACCGGCGCGGCGCGGCGGCGCGGCCTGCTGGCGCTCTTGCCGTTGCTGGCCTTCGCCGCGCTCGCGGCGTTGTTCTTCTTTCGGCTGTTCGCCGGCGACGCTTCGCGGATCCCCTCCGCGCTGATCGGCCAGGGCGCGCCGACGCTTGATTTGCCCGGGCTTGACGGCGCCGCCAGGCTCACCGACGCCGATTTGCGGAAGGGCCATGTCACGGTCGTCAATATTTTTGCTTCCTGGTGCCTGCCCTGTCACGAGGAGCACGAGGTCTTGCTCGATCTTGCCGCCGACAAGGCTCTGGCGGCCGACGGGGTGCGGGTGATCGGCGTCGCGCAGAAGGACGATCCGGAGAACGTCCGGCGATTCCTGGGCGCCAAGGGCGATCCCTACGCCGCCGTCGGCCTCGATCCCGACGGGCGGGCCAGCATCGATTGGGGGGTCTACGGCGTGCCTGAGACCTTCATCGTCAAGGGCGATGGAACGATCGCCTTCAAGTTCATCGGACCGATGAGCGCCGAGGCGATGGCGAGCGTGGTGAGGCCGCAGATCGAAAAGGCGATGAATTGAAGCGCCGGCGTCCGAATCGCCTCGAGCCTCAGTTCAAGACGCGCTTGGCGTGCGGGCTGTCCAGCGAGAAAGCCGGGATCGCGACATCGAACGCGCGGCCGCTTTCATCGACCATCCGATAGGTCCCGACCATCACGCCGCTCGGGGTTCGCAGCGGGCATCCCGAAGTGTAGCTGTACGCGTCGCCCGGCTTCAATTTTGGCTGCTCGCCGACGACGCCGGGTCCGCGCACTTCCTCGCGATGGCCGTTGGCGTCGGTGATTTGCCAATGACGGTGGGTCAGTTGCACGGTTCGGTCGCCGTCATTGGCGATTTCGACGGTGTACGACCAGAAATAGCGGTCCTCGTCCGGCTCGGATCGGTCCGCCAGATATTTCGGACGCACGGTGACTTTGATGCTGTTGCTGACGGCCGTGTACATGCTGGCATCTTACCAAGGCGTCGCGAGCCGTCGAGTCGTTTATCGTCTCGGGCGGCGCCTGGGCTGGCCGGCCTGCGCCTGTGATAGGCTGCCGCGGGAGATGCGGCATGAGCGACGAAACCAAAGCGAAGGCCATTGGGCTGCTCGAGCGCCTGATGGCGTTCGACACCGAAAGCGACAAGAGCAATCTGCCGCTGATCGATTTTGTGGAGGACTATCTTCGCGGCGAAGGCGTCGCTTTGCGGCGCGCGCCCAGCCCGGCCGGCGACAAGGCCGCGCTGCTGGCGACGATCGGGCCGAGCGTCGAAGGCGGCGTCGTCCTCTCCGGTCACACCGACGTCGTGCCGGTCGAGGGCCAGAACTGGACCGGCGATCCTTTCGCGCTGCGCAGCGTTTCGGGTCGCCTCTATGGGCGCGGCTCCTGCGACATGAAGGGCTTCGACGCGATCGCACTGGCGATGGTCCCCCTCTTCAAGGCGGCGCGGCTGCGACGGCCGATCCAGATTCTGCTGAGCTACGACGAAGAGACGACCTGCGAAGGATCGCTCGATTTCATCCGCCGTTTCGGCCGCGACATCCCGCGCCCCGGTGCGGTGATCGTCGGCGAGCCGACGATGATGGAAGTCGCCGACTCCCACAAGAGCGTCGCGACCTTCCGCACCATCGTCACCGGCCATGAGGCCCATTCGGCCAAACCGTCGCTGGGCGCCAACGCGGTCGCCTGCGCCTGCGACATCGTCAGCGAGATCTATCGCCTGGCGTCGGCCTACGAGGCGCCGGATCGGCTCGATCCGCGGTTTGATCCGCCCTATTCGACGCTTCACGTCGGCACGATCGCGGGCGGCACGGCGCGAAATATCCTGGCGCGCGAATGCGTGTTTCACTGGGAGTTCCGCGGATTGCCGGGCGAGCCGACGATGGCGCCGCTCCGCCTCGTCCAGTCCTACGTCGATGCGGTCGCCCTGCCGCGGCTGACCCGCTTCGTTTCCGGCCCGAAGGTCGAGACGAAGGTCGAGGCGGACGTGCCGAGCCTCGCCGCGCAGCCCGGCTCGAACGCCGAGACCCTCGCGCTGAAACTCGCGCGGGCCAACCGGACGCGCGCAGTTTCCTATGCGACCGAAGCCGGGCAATTCCAGCGGGCCGGTCTGCCGACCGTGGTTTGCGGGCCGGGCTCCATCGATCAGGCGCACAAACCGGACGAATTCCTGGAAATTTCGCAGGTCGAGGCGTGCATCGCCTTCATGGAGCGGCTGGCGGCGGAGATGGCGCAATAGCCCTCTTCCGATCGCGCGGCGCGAATGCACATGAATTTGATCCGCCGCGGATTGGTTATCGGAAATTCACCAATTTCGCCGAATTGGGGTCGATCGTCGCCGCTGGAAGCCCGGAATTGCGCTTTCCGCTGCGCCGCGTCGGCGAGGCGCGAGCCGATCACGAAGCATTTGATCAAAATCATCGCTGAAAATGTTGCGGATTAATTGATTTTAGGCGATGCCATTTAGCGTTATTGAACGAACGACCAGTAGATTCTCAGGGGTGGAGACGAGCGACCGGAAGGGCCTTTTTTGGTCCAGCCGGCGCCAAAGAGGGTAAAGTGGCGGACAGTTCGCGCGATCTTAAGGCGAAGGAGGCGCGCCGCTCGAAGCGGGCGCGCACGTTCTTGCATGCGCGCCTCAGCTACGGCGACGGCGCGATTTCGACCGAGTGCACGGTCAATCAATTGTCGGACGTCGGCGCGCGAATCAACGTGGCCGGTTCCGTCGCGCTGCCCGACATGTTCGAGATCGCCATTCCCCAGAAGGGAATTTCGGCGCGCGCGAAACTGATCTGGCGCAAGGACGATCAGGTCGGCGTCGATTTTTTCGACGACCACGAAGCCCCGGCCGCCCCGGCGGCCGACGACCCCTTGGCGAGGATCAAGGCGCTCGAAACGGAAAACAGCAAGCTGAAAGCCCAGATCAGCGCGCTGCTGCAGCAGGTTCAACGGCTGACCGAAGAATGAGGCGTCGCCGCGCCGACGGCAGCCATCAGGCGGGCCGCTTGGTCTTTTCCATCGTTTCGACAAACCTCCTGAACAGATAGTGGCTGTCCCTCGGGCCGGGCGAGGCTTCGGGATGATACTGAACCGAAAAGGCCGGGCGGTCGGTCAGCGCGATGCCGCAATTGGAGCCGTCGAACAACGACACATGGGTCTCGGCCGCGTTGGCCGGCAAGGTTTCGCGATCGATGGCGAAACCATGATTCATCGAGACGATTTCGACTTTGTCGGTGGTGAAGTCCTTGACGGGATGGTTGGCGCCATGGTGGCCCTGCTTCATCTTGAGCGTGCGCGCGCCCACCGCGAGCCCGAGCATCTGGTGGCCGAGACAGATTCCAAAAATCGGCAGGCGCTTGTCCAGCAGCGTCCTGATGACCGGCACGGCGTAGACGCCCGTTTCGGCGGGATCGCCCGGACCATTGGACAGAAACACGCCGTCCGGCTCCATCGCCAGAATATCCTCGGCCGAGGTCGAAGCCGGAACGACGGTGACCGCACAACCGCAATCGGACAATAGCCGCAAGATGTTGCGTTTGACGCCATAGTCTATCGCGACGACCTTGAACGCCGCGCTCGTCCGGCGGCCGTATCCCTCGCCGAGCGTCCAACTGGTCTCGTCCCAATCGTAGCGCTGGGCCGAAGTCACCTCGGGCACGAGGTCCATTCCGTCGATGCCGGGCCACGCGGCCGCTTCGGCGATCAACGCGTCCCTGTCGAAGCGTCCGTCGGGCTGGTGGGCGACGACGGCGTTGGGCATGCCGCGCTCACGGATGAAAGCCGTCAGCGCCCTCGTGTCGAGGCCGCAAAGACCGATGACGCCGCGCGATTTCAGCCAGGCGTCGAGCCGCCGCGTCGCGCGGAAGTTCGAGGGATCCGTCACGTCGGCGCGCAGGATCACGCCGCGCGCGCCGGCGCTCGCCGCCAGATTGACCGTCTCGATGTCCTCCTCGTTCGTGCCGACGTTGCCGATATGGGGAAAGGTGAAGGTGACGATCTGTCCGGCGTAGGACGGATCGGTCAGAATCTCTTCATAGCCGGTCATTGCGGTGTTGAAGCAGACTTCGCCGACCGCCGCGCCGGTCGCGCCGAAGCCGAATCCTTCCAGAATGAGGCCGTCGGCCAAGACCAGCAGCGCGGTCGCCCTGGGCTCGCGCCAGCCGTCCCCATCGCCATCGTCTTGAACCGGGGTCATGCGCGCTCTAGAGTCGAAGGAAAGTAAAATCGCCCCGTGCTTATGCGGCGGGGCGGCGTCGCGTCAAGCCGCCGTTCGCGGTTCGAAACGCGCAGGACGGCGCGCCCCACCGCGTCGCGAAACACAAAGGCTCGAAGACATGCGCGAGTTATTGGCCGGACAGTTGAAGGACGCCATGAAGGCCGGCGACAAGATTCGCGTCGGAACGCTCCGCCTCATCATGGCCGCGCTCAAGGATCGCGAGATCGAACTGCGCGGCGAAGGAAAAATCGTCAGCCGCGCCGGCGAGCTGGCCGTGCTCACCAAAATGGTCAAGTCGCGCCAGGAGTTGCTGGGCATCTATCAGCAGGCGGGACGTCATGAGCTCGCCGCGCAGGAAAGCGCCGAAATCGCCATCATCGGCGAATTCCTGCCCAAGCAAATGGACGAAGCCGCCGTCAGGACGGCGGTTCAGGCGGCGATCGCGCTGACCGGCGCGGCCAGCCTCAAGGACATGGGCAAAGTGGTGGCGGCGCTGAAGGAGGCCTATCCCGGTCAGATGGATTTCGCCAAGGCGAGCGCCGTCGTGAAGAGCCTTCTCGGCGCGTGACGCTTGCGAGGGCCCCTCGCCCGCCTCAAGGGCCGGGCGAGGGGCCGTCGCGGCTTCAGTTCGGCTTGGCGGGGTCCGCCGGCGGCGCGGCTGGCGCGGGCGCTGGCGGCGGGTTGGCGCCCGGCGACGCCCCGGCGTCCGCCGGCGCGGCGGCGGGTTTGTCGGGCGTCATCAGATCGGCCGCCTTCTTGACGCCGTGCAACAGATCGACGGCCGCGATCAATTGCTTGTCGTTCTTCTCGTCCGGCGGCACATAGGCCTGCGACCCCGTCTTCTCGTCGTCGCCGTTCTTCAAATGGCCCTTCAACGACGCCTCGCCCTTGGTGTCGTCCTTGCCCTTCAGCTCGTCCGGCACGTCCTCGAGGATCTGGATATCGGGATCGATGCCCTTGGCCTGAATTGAGCGGCCGGACGGCGTATAGTAGCGCGCCGTGGTCAGGCGCAAGGCGCCGTTCTGGCCGAGCGGGATGATGGTCTGCACCGAGCCCTTGCCGAACGAGCGCGTGCCGATCAGCGTCGCGCGCTTGTGATCCTGCAGGGCGCCCGAGACGATTTCCGAGGCCGAGGCTGAACCGCCGTTGATGAGGATCACCAGCGGCTTGCCGTGCGACAGGTCGCCGCCGGGCCGCGCGCTATAGCGTTGCGTCTCGTCGGGGTTGCGCCCGCGGGTCGAAACGATCTCGCCCCGCTCCAAGAAGGCGTTGACCACCTCGATCGACTGATCGAGCAGACCGCCCGGATTATTGCGCAGGTCGAGAATATAGCCCTTGAGCTTGTCTCCCGGCGCGGTCTGGAACTTGTCCATCGCGCTCTTCAGGCCGTCGTAGGTCTGTTCGTTGAACTGGGTGATGCGGATGTAGCCGAGATCGTCGCCCTCGACGTGCGAGCGCACCGACTGGATCTTGATGACGTCGCGTACGATCTTGATTTCCTTGACGTCCTTTTTCGGACCGCGCACGATTTTCAAGGTGACGGCGGTATTGACCGCGCCGCGCATCTTGTCGACCGCCTGATTGAGGGTCAGGCCCTGCGCCGACTCGCCGTCGATATCGGTGATGATGTCGCCCGACAGAATGCCCGCCTTGGCGGCCGGCGTGTCGTCGATCGGCGTCACGACCTTGATCAGGCCGTCCTCCTGCGTGACCTCGATGCCGAGGCCGCCGAATTCGCCCTTGGTCTGAACCTGCATGTCGCGGAAGCTCTTGGCGTCCATGTAGCTCGAATGGGGATCGAGCGAGGACAGCATTCCGTTGATCGCCGCCTCGATCAATTTGCCCTCGTCGGGCTTCTCGACATAGTCGGTGCGGATTTTCTCGAAGACGTCGCCGAACAGGTTGAGCTGACGATAAGTGTCGGCGGCGGCGGCGCGCGCGCCGCTGCTGAACAATGACGCCGTCGACGGGCCCAACGCGACCGTCGCCGCGCCAATCGCCGCGCCCAGAACCAGATAGGAAACCTTGCGCATCATCCGCGTGCCTTTTCGATGTCCGTCTTCGCCCACCACGGCCCCGGATCGATTGCCGCTCCGTCTTTTCGCAGTTCGATATAGAGAATGGGCTGCGCGGCGCCAATAGCGGCGGCGGCGGCCGTCCTCGCCGAACCGGCGCCCATCGAGCCTACCGGTTCGCCCGCCAGGACGAACTGACCGACTCCCACGTTGATTCGGTCCATGCCTGCCAGCACCATATAATAGCCCCCGCCGGCGTTGATTATCAAGAGTTGACCATAGGTGCGGTAAGGCCCGGAGAAAGCGACCCAGCCGTCGATCGGCGAGGCGACCGTCGCGTCGGCCGGCGTCGCCACCGAAACGCCCTTTTCCGCGCCGCCGAACGCGTCGGGCGCCCCGAACGCCTTGACGATCGCGCCGGCCGCCGGCAGCGCGACCAGCCCCTTGGCGTCGGCGAACGGAATGGCGGGTTTCAGCCGCGCGGCGTCCTTCGTCTGGGCGACCGCGGCGCGCGTTTTGACTTCGGCGGCGGCCGCCTCGTCGGCCGCGCGCGCCGCCGCCGCCGCCGCCCTGGCGGCGCCGACTTCGGTTTCCATTCGGGCGATCAATTCTTTGAGAGTCGCCGCCTGACGCGCCAGATCGGCGGCGCGGTCGCGCTCGGAGCCCAGCGCCTGCTCGGCGTCGGCCATCGACTGTTGCCGCGCCGCCACGAGCGCCGTCAGCCGCTCCTTGTCGCTCGCCAGGCTTGCGGCGCGTTCGGCCAGATTCGTCGTCTCGCCGGCGATGGACTTGCGCAAGGCGGCGAGCTCTTGAAGATCCTGGGCGAGCGCCACCGTCTCCGCTTTCAGATCGGGAATCACCGCGCCGAGCAGCATCGCCGCCCGGATCGCCTGGGTCATGTCGCGCGGGCGCACCAGGATCGCCGGCGGCGGGCTGCGGCCCATGCGTTGCAACACGGCCAGCACGTCGGCGATCACCCCGCGCCGCCGCTCGAGCGACTGCCGCAAGGCGTCCTCGCTGCCCGCCAGCGCGCTGAGCCGCGCGTTCGCGGCTTCGATCTGGCGCTCGGTGTCCTGCACCTTCGCGGTGGTGTCGATCAGAGCCGCATTGAGCCGGGCGCGATCGGCCCGAATCGTCTCGATGTCCGCTTCGATCCGTCGCCGCTGATCTTCCGACGAGCGCATCGTGTCCTCGACGCCGCGCAATTGCATTTCCGGCGCCGCCGTTTCGTCGCTCTTGGCGGCGCCGGCCGGCGGATCGGCGAAAGCCTGCTCCAGCCAGGCGGGGACGGGCGCGATTGAAGCAATGAAGATCGTCAGCCAAACCAGGGCGAACGTCGACGCCGCCCGGCGGCCCGCCGCCAGCGGCGTCCTGATCGACGACCGGCGAATCTGCATGAACGAAGTGTAACGTCGAAACCGGCCGCGACAAAGCGGCGATCAGGCGCGATGATAGGGGTGGCCCGCAAGGATCGTCAGCGATCGATAAAGTTGTTCGGCCGCCATCACACGCGCAAGCTGGTGCGGCCAGGTCGCTGCGCCGAATGACAGCACGCGGTCGGCCTTCTCGCGCAGGGCGGGATCGAGCCCATCCGGGCCGCCGACGACGAACGCATAAGCGGGCGCGCCGCCGTCACGCGCTTTGCCGATTTCATCGGCCCACTGCGGACTGGAGAGCGACGCGCCGCGCTCGTCGAGCAAAGCGAGCCTTGCGCCCTTGGGCAAGGCGGCGAGAATCGCGCGCGCCTCCTCCGCCTGGCGGTCCTCGGGACGCCGCGCGCGGCCGTCCTCGACTTCGCGCAAATCCACACCGGAGAATCCGGAGGCGCGCGCCAGATCGGCGAGCCGCTTGCCGTAGCGGTCGAACAATTCGCGCTCGGGGCCCGTCTTGAGGCGGCCGACGCCGATCAGCACCAAACGCACAGGAGCCCCGCCTCGCAACGGCCGGCGGCGCCAAGGCCGCGCGCCGATCGGAACCGCGCCGGTTCAGATCGCCCGGAGCTGCAATTTCTCACCCGGACGATCCGCGCCCCACATCTTCTCGAGATTATAGAACTGGCGCACGTCAGGCTTGAAAATATGGACGATCGCGTCGTGCGCGTCGAGCAGCACCCAATCGGCGTGCGCCAGGCCCTCGATGCGCGGGGCGGCGTAGCCGGCGGCCTTGCAGGCCTTGACGACGCGATCGGCGATGGCTCGAACGTGGACGTTGGAGCGGCCTGTCGCGATTATCATGAGATCGGCGAGGGTTGTTTTGCCGCGAAGATCGATGGAGACGATATTTTCAGCCTTGGTGTCCTCCAGGCTCGTCAGCATCGTCTGCGCGAGTTGACCGGCGTCCTGTTGCATGGGCGGGACGGCCGGGGCGGGCGGCGAAGGCGCCGCTTCGGTGCGGGGCGAGAATGTCAGCGTCGAAGTCCTCCTGCGCGGCGCCGAGTTGCCGGCGCCCAGACACAACATGATCGCAGTCCGGCGAGTTTTCAACCGGGCGCTCGAAGGGCGGTCGATGAAGACGAGAATCCGGCCTTCCGATCGCGCCGGCGGCCGCCAACGCCGTTACGGCGCCGGTCCGACTCGGCGCATCGCGGTCGAGGACAGGCTGGAGCGCGGCCCGTGCAGGAAAATAAACGCCGGCGGCCGCCGCTCGGCGAAACGCGGCGAATCTCTTTCCGCGACCCGGAACGGCGCCAGCGCGGCGCCGGCGCGGCAGTTGAGAGCGTTCAGCGTCGATCCCGGGCGGTCGACGACCGCGATCGGCACCAGCGCGGCGATGTCGCGCCAGCGCCGCCATTGATGAAACTGCCTCAGGTTGTCCGCCCCCATGATCCAGACGAAGCGAACGCGCGGCGCGCGGCGGACCAGCCAGGCGATCGTGTCGCGGGTGAAGCGCGCGCCGATCTGCGCCTCGAAGCCGGTCACCGCGATGCGCGGATCGCGCGCGATCGCGCGCGCCGCCTCGATTCGCGCCGCCAACGTCGGCAATCCGTCGACCGGCTTGAGCGGATTGCCGGGGGTGACCAGCCACCACAGCCGGTCGAGCTCGAGCCGTTGCAGCGCCAGCCGCGAAACCAGGAGATGGCCTTCGTGCGGCGGGTTGAACGAGCCCCCCAGCAAGCCGATCCGCTGGCCGGGGCTCCAGCGCGGCAGGCGCACGCTCATCCCGTGTTTTTTTCGGGCGAGGCCGGTTTTTCGAGCACGATCTGAACCTCGACGCAGGCGGCGGGCAGGGCGGCGCCGAGCCATCGGTTCAACGCCCACCACCACCGCCGCTCCTCGAGCGGGCGCAGCACGCCGCCCGAAACAATGCGAAAGCCGCGCGCTTCGAGGAAGTTCAAGCCGGAATGGGCGAGCAGCGCCGCCTTCAGATGGCCCAAGGTAAAGGCCTGGACATGGTCGCGTCGATGGTTCGAGCCCGTCAGTCTGTCGAAGAGAGGCACCAGGTGGCGGCGCGCCAGGTGCAGCGGCGGCAGGAAGATCGGCGCCCCGATGAAGGCGCGCCCGCCCGGCTTCAGCAGCCGCCCGAACGTCGCCATCGGGATCGCCAGCTCGTGCAAATGCTCCAGCACCTGCTCGCAGACGACCACGTCGTAGGAGGCGGAGGCGAGCTCGGGATAGCCCTTGGTCAGGTCGCCGATGAACATCGCGCGGTAGAGCGACGTATCGACATTGTATTGCCGGTCCACGTCGGTGGCGTCGATGTCGACGGCGGCGAAATGCGGTCGGGCGCGCAAATGAAGCGGCGTCGCGCCGCCGCCGCTGCCGATGTCGAGCACGCTGAGGCGTCGCCCGGCGCCGGCCGCCGCCGCGGCGAGCGCGTCGATGTCGTGGGCGAGCGCGTCATAGCGGGCCTGGCGCAGGCTGTAGCGCTCCGGCCGCTTGGGATCGACGCCATAGGCGAGCCGGACCGGCGCCGCCGATATTCTGTGTTCCACGAGTGCCCGCCGTTCGCCGCCCGCCATGGGCGCGGCGGCCGATTACTATAATTCGCGCCGGGGGGATACCGATTTTCGCGTCTCGAGCGCGAACGGAGCGGCCGATGGGTTCCGCTGCGGCCGCGCGCTCCCGTCATCGGCGTCCCCCGGGCCTCCCCGGGGGCTTGTCCCGGCCCGTCCTCCAAAACGCCTCCGCCGATTTGCCGGCCCCTCTCCGGTTCGTCTTCCCCGACGCCTCGCGGACGGTCGAAACCGTCGGCCAGCCCGCAGCGGAAAAAAGAAAATACCAGGAGGATGCTTTCATAAAACAGAATCAGCGGCGGGGCGTTCGATAGCGGCGGCGACGGCGGCGCAGGCTTGCCAGGAGCGCAAAAGCGTCGCAGTTTTAATCAGAAGCCGGCGCTCAGCTTCTGCGCGCGCGTGGCGGCATGCGGGGAATGTCGGTGGAAACGCCCTTTCCAATCAGTTCCAGGCCTTGGCGAGCCGGCCTCCCGATCTTGTTTCTCGCCGTTCTCGCCTCCGGATCGTCATTCAGCACGAAGGCGCGGGCGGACGTCAAAATAACCATTCGATATACCGACGTTGAACGGGAGGTGTCGCCACGAAATGCGCTGCACAAGGTCAATAGAACGCGAGAATTCGTTCTTACCGACGATCACAAGATCAAGTCGTCGTTCAATTTCGGCGAAGGCCACAGCGACAGCGCCGTCGTTGAATTTGGCAAGACCTATTTCGCAAAGACTTTCACCGGCCTCGACTACGTCTCCCGCTGGAGCGTCGAGAATGGCGCGATCGTGCACGTCTCGTCCACGCAATCGTTTTCGCAAATATTGAAGGTGACGACGAACGGCGTCGATACATGCGCCGCGACGATACAATATCGACTGGCCGTCGGGCGCAGGCTGTTCGAGGACAAGCGAATGTCCAATCGTGAAGACGTGAAGATTTCCGATATGCGCGCCGATGACGTCGCGTGCTCGATCGCCTCGATCAACGAGTGAAACCGTCGCTGCGGCTTCAGGCTGACGCCCCGGCGGCGGAATCATCCTGCCGACCAATCGCTTGGCGCGAGAAGCGCTGGATTATGGGCCGCCGACCTCGCGGTCCCCTCAACGGAGGAATACGATGGAGATCAAACGAAGCGGTTCGCAACCGTCCGGCAAAGGGCGGCCGGAATGGTTCACCGGCGCGGTCCGCATCGATCCGCTGTTCAGTCCGCCCGGGCCGGCGCGCGTCGCCGGCTCCAGCGTCACCTTCGAGCCCGGCGCGCGCACCGCCTGGCACACCCATCCGCTCGGCCAGACCCTGATCGTGACCGCCGGTTGCGGCCGCGTCCAGCGCGAGGGCGCGCCGATCGAGGAGATCCGGCCGGGCGACGTCGTGTGGTTTGCGCCCGGCGAGAAGCACTGGCACGGCGCCGCGCCGACCACGGCGATGACGCATATCGCCATCCAGGAAAGACTCGACGGCAAGGTCGTCGACTGGATGGAGCAGGTGAGCGACGAGCAATATCGGCTTTGATCGTCCGCCCGCACGAGCTCGAACGAGGAGAATGACCATGCAGAAGCGCAATCTCGGCGCCAGCAATCTGGAAGTGTCGGCCATCGGGCTGGGCTGCATGGGTTTGAGCTTTGGCTATGGCCCGGCTGCCGATGCGAAGGAAGCGATCGCGCTGATCCGCTCGGCGGTCGACCGCGGCGTCATGAGCCAGGAATCCGGCTCTCGACTGCGACTGCGTCGTCCAGACCGACGTGACGCGCGATCTCCGTCGTCGCTCCGCGAACGGCCGCGCCGGCGACCCTTCACAGCGCCCCCTGCGCCGCCAGCAACTCGGCCTGGCGCTCGGCGGCGAGCGCGTCGATGATCGTGTCGAGGCCTTCGCCCTCCATCACGCGGGAGAGCGTATGGAGCGTCAGGCCGATGCGGTGGTCGGTCACCCGGTCCTGCGGGAAATTGTAGGTGCGGATTTTTTGCGAGCGGTCGCCCGAGCCGACCTGCGAACGGCGGTCGTCGGCGCGCTGCTCGTCGGCGCGCTGGTTCTGCGCGTCGAGGATGCGCGAGCGCAGCAGCGCCATCGCCTTGGCCTTGTTGCGGTGCTGCGAGCGCTCCTCCTGCACCGCGACCACCACGCCGGTCGGCAGATGGGTGATGCGGATCGCCGATTCGGTCTTGTTGACATGCTGGCCGCCGGCCCCGCTGGAGCGCATCGTGTCGATTTTCAGATCGGCCTCGTTGATCGCAAAATCGATCTCGCGCGCCTCGGGCAGCACCGCGACGGTCGCCGCGGAAGTGTGGATTCGCCCTTGCGTCTCGGTCGCCGGCACGCGTTGCACGCGATGCGCGCCGCTCTCGAACTTGAGCCTGGCGAAAGCGCCGCGCCCAGCGATCTCGGCGATGATTTCCCGGTAGCCGCCCGCCGCCCCCTCGCTCATCGACAGCACGTCGACCTTCCAGCCCTTCGATTCGGCGTATTTGAGATACATGCGGAACAGGTCGCCGGCGAACAACGCGGCTTCGTCGCCGCCGGTTCCGGCGCGCACTTCCAGAATGACGTTGCCCTCGTCGGCGGCGTCCTTCGGCAGCAGCGACAGCTTTATGTCGCGCGCCATCCCCGCCGCTTCGTCTTCGGCGGCGGCGAGTTCCTGCCGCGCAAGCGCGCGCATTTCGCCGTCGGTCGCGGGATCGTCGATCAGCGCCTGGAGATCGGCGCGCTCCTTCTCCTTGGCGCGATAGGCCTTGATCGCCGCCACCACCGGATCGAGCTCGGCGAGCTCGCGCGACAGCGCGGCGTAGTCGGCGCCGCCGCCTTCCGAGAGGCGGGCGCCGATTTCCAGATGCCGGCGGAGGATCAGATCGAGATTGTCGGTTGGCGGCATGGAAGGCCTTGACTGTCGGGGCCGGCGTCGGGGCGCGCTATAGTCGCACGCCGAGCCGCTCGCCCAGCGCGCGCAGCGGCTCGCGCAGCGAAGCGGCCTCGCCGCGCGCGGCGAGCAGCGCCTCGACTTCGCGCGCCGCTTCGGCGGCGTCAAGCGACAGCACCATCGCCTTGACCGGTCCGATCGCCGCGGCCGACATCGACAGTCCGCGATAGCCGAGCGCCACCAGCGCCATCGCCTCCAGCGGACGCCCGCCCATTTCGCCGCACAGCGTCACCGGCTTGCCGTGGCGGCGGCCGGCGTCGGCGATCGCCTTCAACGCCCGCAGAAAGCCGGTCGACAGGCTGTCGAAGCGGTCGGCGACGCGCTTGTTGTCGCGATCGGCGGCGTACAGATATTGCTGGAGGTCATTGGAGCCGACCGACAGGAAGTCGACGCGCGTGGCGAGTTCGTCGAGCTGCCAGAGCAGCGCGGGAACCTCGACCATCACGCCGACCTCCAGCGTCTGCGGGCGCTCGCGTCCACGACGATCGGAGAACAATAGTTCGCGTTCGAGCAGGTCGCGCGCGGCGACGAATTCGTGGACGCTGGAGACCATCGGCAGCATGACGCGCAAGCTGCGGCCGGCGCCGGCGCGCAGCATCGCGCGCAACTGGGTGCGCAGCAGCGCCGGCTTGTCGAGCCCGATGCGGATCGCTCGCCAGCCGAGCGCCGGATTCTCCTCCTCCGGCCCCTTCATATAGGGCAGCACCTTGTCGCCGCCGATATCGAGGGTGCGGAACGTCACCGGCCGCGCGCCGGCGGCGTCGAGCACCGTGCGGTAGAGCTGTTCTTGCGCCGAAAGCCGCGGGAAGCGCAGCGCGAGCATGAACTGCAATTCGGTGCGGAACAGGCCGATCGATTGCGCGCCGGTCTCGTCGAGGTGCGGCAGGTCGACGACCAGCCCGGCGTTCATATGCAGCCCGACCTCGACGCCGTCGCGCGTCACCGCGGGCGTGTCGCGGAGAGCGCGGTATTGATCCTGTCGACGCGCGCGCAGACGCGCCTTTTCCCGATAGGCCTGCTCGATGTCCGATTGCGGGCGCAACTGGATTTCGCCGGTGACGCCGTCGACGATGATCGCGTCGCCTTGCTCGACGATTTCGGAAATGTTGGGGACTTCGCTGACCGCCGGAATGGCGAGCGCCCGCGCGACGATCGCGATATGGCTCGACGCGCCGGCCTCCTCGAGCACCAGGCCGCGCAGGCGCGCGCGGTCATAATCGAGCAGGGCCGCGGGCCCCATGGAACGGGCGACCAGAATGGCGTTCTCGGGCAGCGCGCTCGGCAGCAACGTCAGGCTCTGGCCCGCCAATTGATGCAGCAGCCGGTTGGCCAGATCGTTGAGGTCGTGCAGCCGATCGCGCAGATAAGGGTCGGTCTGGCGTTGCAGCTTGGCGCGCGCGTCGTTCTGGACCCGCTCGACGGCGGCCTCGGCGGTGAGGCCGCTGGTGACCGCCTCGCGCAGTCGGCGCAGCCAGCCGCGGTCGTGGGCGATCATCCGGAAGGCTTCGAGCACCTCGACATGCTCGCCCGGGCCCGCATCGTCCGAGCGATCGATGAGTTCGTCGACCGAAGCGCGCATCGCCTCGATCGCCGCGTCGAGGCGCGCCATCTCGCTGTCGACGTCGTCGGCGACGAGTTTGGTGACGATGATTCGCGGCTGGTGAAGCACGACATGCCCGAGCCCCAACCCGTCGGCGATCGGCGATCCCTTCAACGAAAGCGGGCGGCGCAGCGCGATCTCCGCCCCCTGGCCGACGATCGATTGCAGTTCGCCCGAAGCGATCAGCTCGGCCAGCAGCATCGCCGTGGTCTGCAGCGCCTCGATCTCTTCTTCCGAATAGCTGCGCCGCGCCCGGTTTTGCACGACGAGGACGCCCAGCGTATTGCCGCCGCGCAGCACCGGCACGCCGAGAAACGACTGATAGATTTCCTCGCCCGTTTCGGGCTTGTAGGAGAACGCCGGATGGCTCTGGGCGTCCGACAAGGCGAGCGGTTCGGCGCTGGCGGCGATCAGGCCGACCAGCCCCTCGTCGGGGCGCATCGTCGTCAGGTGCACGGCCTCGCGCTTGAGGCCCTCGGTGGCGAACAGCTCCAACGGTCCGTCGGCGCGCGACACGTAGAGCGAGCAAACCTCGGCCACCATGTTGGAGGCGATCAGGACGACGATCCTGTCGAGCCGCGCCTGCGCGGTGACGGGCTCCGCCATGACCTCGCGCAGCCGTCTCAGCAGTAGACGCGGTCCGCCTGGGCCACGCATGAATCGTCCCGTCCTGTGCCGCCGATCGCGCCCGATGACCGTCGGGCGTCGGGAAATCATAACCACCTGCAGCGCGATCCGGCCAAGCCTTTTCGGACGCGGCTGTCGTTCCTTGGATTGAAGCGCATCTCTCGTCAAAAACCGCGCAGCCCATCCGGCTTGGGCCTAAGCCGTATAGCCAATGAATGGCGCGCGCGGCAAGGGCGCGGGCGCCCGCATGGCGCGCCGCGCCAGCGCCTCGTCGAGCCATTCCGGCCGCATTTCCGGCGCCGACGACAGCAGGAGTTCGGTGTAGGGGTGATAGGGCGGGGCGAAAACGCGCGCCGTCTCGCCCGCCGCGACGATCCGGCCGCGCAGCATCACCGCGACCTTGTTGGCGATGCGTTTGACCGTGCCGAGATCGTGGGTGATGAACAGATAGGCGATCCCCAGATCGTCCTGCAGCTTCTTCAACAGGCGCAAGATCTCCTCGCCGACCAGCTGATCGAGCGCCGACGTCACCTCGTCGCAGATGATCAGGTCGGGTTCGGCCGCCAGCGCGCGGGCGATCGAGACGCGCTGCTTCTGGCCGCCCGACAATTCGCTGGATTTGCGCGAAATGAAAGCTTCGGGCAGGTCCATCTGGCGCAGCAATTCCAGCACGCGGGCTCTCACCTCGTCGCGCGAGCGGTTGAAATAGAACGCGGCCGGACGCCCGATGATTTCGAGCAGCGTCTGTTGCGGGTTCAGCGCGACGTCGGGCATCTGGTAGATCATCTGCACGCGGCGAAGCTGATCCTTCCGGCGATCCTTCAGCCGCGGCGGCAGGCTGGCGCCGTCGAACCGCACGTCGCCGGCGCTGCGGGCGAGAAGCCCCATCACCACGCGGGCGAGCGTCGATTTGCCGGACCCGGACTCGCCGACCACCGCCAGCGTGTCGCCCTTGCGCAGGGCGATGGAGACGTCGTCGATGACCTTGGGTTTGCCCGGATAGTCGGCGCTGACATGGTCGATCGCGAGGATCGGCGGCTCCTCGCCCGCCTTGGCGTGGACAAACTCGTGGCCGGCGCCGCGCTCGGCGACCAGACGGCGGGTATAGTCGTCGCGCGGCTGCTGCAGGATTTGCCTCGTGTCGCCGAACTCGATCATCTGGCCGCGACGCAGCACCATGATGCGGTCGGCGATCTGGGCGACCACCGCCAGATCGTGGGTGATGTAGAGCGCCGCCGTCCCGTGCTCGCGGATGAGCTTGCGGAAGGCGGCGAGGCATTCGACCTGCGTCGTCACGTCGAGCGCGGTCGTCGGCTCGTCGAACACGACGATATCGGGCTTGGCCGCCATCGCCATCGCCGCCATCACCCGCTGCAGCTGACCGCCCGACACCTGGTGCGGGTAGCGCGAGCCGATCGTCTCGGGATCGGGCAGATCGAGCTGCTTGAACAGGCCGACCGCTTCCCGGCGCGCCTCGGCCGCCGACAGGACGCCATGGCGGATCGGCACTTCGCAAACCTGGTCCATCAGGCTGATCGCCGGGTTGAACGACGCGGCCGCGCTCTGGGCGATATAGGCGATGCCGGGGCCGCGCAGCTTGCGGCGCTCCTCCGCCGACAATTGCCGGATGTCCTTGCCGCGAAAGACGATCTCGCCGCCGACGATCGCGCAGCCGCGCCGCGTATAGCCCATCGAGGCGAGCCCGATCGTCGATTTGCCGGCGCCGGATTCGCCGATCAGGCCGATGACTTCGCCCTTTCGAAGCGTCAGACTGACGTCGTCGACCAGCACCGGACCTTCGCCCGCGTCGGTCCTCACCTGAACGCGCAGGGTCCGCAGGTCCAGGACCTCCTCGCCGATCGCTCCCTCGCCGTTCATGCGCCCTCTCCATGCCCCTTCGAATGCATCGCGAGCATCCAGTCGACGATGAAATTCACCCCGATCGTCAGGACGGCGATCGCGGCGGCCGGATAGATCGGCGCTTCCGGGACGCCGTAGTTGATCATTTCGGCATAGTCCCTGACCATGCCGCCGAGGTCCGCGTAGGGCGGCTGCACCCCGAGGCCGAGGAAGCTCAGCGAAGCGATAAAGAGAAAGGTGAAGCAGAAGCGCAGGCCGAATTCGGCGACCAGCGGGGGAACGGCGTTGGGCAGGATTTCGCGGGTGATGATCCACCACCAGCCTTCGCCGCGCACCCGCGCCGCCTCGACGAATTCGAGGCTGACGATGTTCATCGCGACGGCGCGCGCCAGCCGGAACACGATCGGCGAGTTGAGAATGGCGATGGTCGGCACGAGAACCGCCAGCGACGATCCCATCACCGACAGGATCACCAGCGCGAAAATCAACTGCGGCATTGAAAGGATGAGATCGACGAGGCGCGACAGGATGGTGTCGATCCAGCCGGCGCCGACGGCGGCGGCGAAGCCTGCGGTGACGCCGATCAGGAACGCCAGCACGGTCATCGCCAGCGACAGGCCGACCGAAAGGCGCGTGCCGAAGATCAGGCGGCTGAATATGTCGCGACCGAGATTGTCGAGCCCGAGCCAGTGCTGCGCGTCGACGATCCAGGGCTCGGCGTTCTCGGTGATGCTGTCCTCGCCGTAAGGGGCGATCAGCGGCGCCAGCAGCACGACGATCAAATAGATCGCGACGATGGTCAGGCCGATCGCGGCGGTCAGATTGATCTTGGCGCCGAACAGACGCATGCGAGCCTTTCTGGCGGCGGCGCCTAGCGGGGTTGGCGCAATCGCGGGTTGGAGAGGATGCCGAGCACGTCGGCGGTCAGATTGAGCAGAATGAACGTGGCGGCGAAAATGAGGCCGCAGGCCTGCACGACCGGCACGTCATGCTTGGCGACCGCGTCGACCATCAGATGGCCGAGGCCGGGATAGACGAAGACGATCTCGACGACCACGACGCCGACGATCAGGTAGGCGAGGTCCAGCGCGATCACCGAAATGATCGGGGCGAGCGCGTTGGGCAGCGCATGCCGGACCACGATGCGCGCTTTCGGCAGCCCCTTGAGGATCGCCATTTCGATATAGGGGCTCGCCATGACCGACAGAACCGAGGCGCGCGTCATGCGCATCATATGGGCGACGATGACGAGGACCAGCGTCGTCATCGGCAGGAAGGTCAGATAGAGGCGCTCGCCGAACGCCGTCTCGGGCGTCACGTTGGCGAGGGAAGGAAACAAAGGCGAGCCGACCGCGAGATATTTGATGAGGATGTAGGCGAGGAAATAGTCCGGCAAGGAAATCGTCATCAGGGTGACGAGATTGACCAGCCGGTCGAACACGCCGCCCTGCCGGATCGCCGCCAGCACGCCGAGCGCCACCGCCAGCGGCACCGAGACGCACGCGGCGTAGGAAGCCAGAAACATGGTGTTGCCGAAGCGCGGCGCGACTTCCGTCAGCACGTCGGCGTGGTTGGCGAGGGAATGGCCGAAATCGCCGCGCACCGCGCCGAACAGCCATTCGGCGTAGCGGATGATCGCGGGCCGGTCGAGGCCGAGTTCGAGGCGCATCGCCGCGAGGTTCTCCGGCGTGGCGTTGTTTTGCAGGATCGCCGAGGCGACGTCGCCCGGCAGGATCTCGGTGCCGATGAAAATCAGGATCGACGCGGCGAGCAGGGTGACCAGCCCCAGGCCAAGACGCTGGACGACGAGGTTCAGCAAGGCGCAATTCCCCTCTTTCCGCGAAGCTGGCCGGCCGATGCGGGGCGCGCGCCGTCTTTTTTCCGGCCGGGCCGAGCATGACCGGCGGCCGGCGCGCCGCGCGTCCGGCGACCCGCCGCCCGCCTGATGGCGGCGCGGGCGTCGGGTCGGCGCGCCCGCGCGGCGCCGGGCGCGAACCGGTCAGGCCTTGATGAACGCCTTGTCGAGGATGTAGCCGTTGTCCATGTCGAAGCCGCCGTGCGGCGTATGGCCGCCGATATTGTCGTGATGGGCGTCGATCCAGTCGCGGAACACGGGAATGATCGCGCCGCCGTCCTCATGCAGCATCGCCTGCATCTCCCAGATGTAGCCCTTGCGCTTGGTCTCGTCGGTCTCGCTCTTGGCGTCGGCGAGCAGCTTCTCGAATTTGTCGTTCTTCCAATGGGTTTCGTTCCACGGCGCGCCCGCCGCGTAGGCGACCGAGAGCATCTGCGTCGCCGCGGCGCGGCCGCCCCAATAACTCTCGACGAATGCGCCCTTCAGCCAGACATTGTCCCAGAAGCCGTCGGCCGGCTCCTTCTTGAGTTCGATCTTGAGGCCGGCCTTGCTGCCGCTGGACTGGACCAGCGTGCCCATGTCGACGGCGCCCGCGAAGGCGGCTTCGGAGGCCTGCAGCACGATCGTCGGATCGAGGCCGGATTTCTTGAGATGGAAGGCGGCCTTGTCCGGATCGTGCTTTCTCTGCGTCAGTTCCTTGTTGAAATAGGGATCGTTGGGCGGGATCGGGTGATCGTTGCCGATCGTGCCGTAGCCGCTGAACAAGGCGCGCAGGATCTGGTCGCGGTCGACGGCGTATTTCAGCGCGAGCCGGACGTCGGGATTGTCGTAAGGCGGTTTGTCCATCTCCATCGCCATCACCGCATGCCAGCCGCCGGGCGCGCGCACGATTTCCGTCTTGGGCGTCTTGGCGAGCAGCGCGACGGCCTTGTGATCGACGCGGTTGATGATGTCGATCTGGTGGGAGACCAGCGCGTTCAGCCGCGCCGACCCGTCGCCGATCACGGTGATCTCGGCGGCGTCGAGGTTGCCGCGCCCCTCCTTCCAGTAATCGGGCGCCTTCTTGACTGCGATGCGCACGCCGGGGTCGAAATGATCGAGCACGTAGCCGCCGGTGCCGACGGGCTTCGACCAATCCTTGAAGCCGTCCGGCGCCATCAAGAGGTGATAGTCGGTCAGCACAAAGGGGAAGTCCGCGTCGGCGGCGTCGAGCGTGATCTGGATCTGGTAGCGGTCGAGTTTCTTGACGTCCTTGACCGGCTTCATCGAACCGGCTGCGCCCGACTTGGTGTCGCCGCGATGCAGGTTCAGCGAATAGACCGCGTCGTCGGCGTCGAAATTGCGGCCGTCCGAGAATTTGACGCCCTTGCGCAGGTTCAGGATCCACTCGGTGGCGCCGTTCTTGGCTTCCCAGCTCGTCGCCAGTTCGGGCGCCGGCTTGCCGTCGGCGGACCATTCGACGAGCGCGTTGAACAGCCCGTGGCCGACCGCGATCATCACCGAATCGGTGTAGCTGCCCGGCTCGATGCTGTCGGTCGTGCTGCCGCCGGCGAGGCCGAGCCGCAGCATGCCGCCCTTCCTGGGCGCCTCCGCCGCGGCGGCGAGATTGCCGGCGATCGATGAGATGAGCGCCGAGGAGGCGCCGAGCGCCGCCGCGCGCCCGATGAATTCGCGGCGCGAAATCGCCCCGTGCCGCAATTTGCCCGCCAGATAATCCAGTTCGCTCATGGTCGGCGCCCTCCCAAAACAACCGTCGGGACTCCGAACGGCTTGACGCGAGATCCGCTCCGCCGCCCTGCGCGCGCGAAAGCGCTGTGTTTCATCTTCGGTTTGGAGTCGATGCCGTGTCAATCGACTTGTTCGTTCGAAGGTCGTCTCGCGGCGCGTCGGCGAGGTCCGGGCGCGTTGACTCGGCCCGTCGCGGCGATTAGGGGTTTCGGGCTTGTTGGGCAGGCCTGCGCGGCCGCGATGGAGCTCACGACAAAAATGAAAATCCTCGTGCCCGTGAAACGGGTTGTCGACTACAACGTCAAGATTCGCGTGAGGTCCGACGGGTCGGGCGTCGAACTCGCCAACGTCAAGATGTCGATGAACCCGTTCGATGAAATCGCGGTGGAGGAGGCGCTTCGCCAGAAGGAGGCGGGCAAGGCGAGCGAGGTGATCGTCGTCTCGATCGGCCCGCCGCAGGCCGCCGAAACACTGCGCACCGCGCTGGCGATGGGCGCCGATCGCGGCGTCCTGATCAAGACGGACGCGCCGGTTGAGCCGCTGGCGGTCGCCAAACTGCTGAAGGGCGTCATCGGCGCCGAGCAGCCCGGCCTCGTCATTCTCGGCAAGCAGGCGATCGACGACGATTGCAACCAGACCGGCCAGATGCTCGCCGCGCTGACGGGCTGGGGCCAGGGCGCCTTCGCCTCGAAGGTGGCGATCGGCGAGGGCTCGGTCGAGGTGACGCGCGAGGTCGACGGCGGCTTGCAGACGGTGGCCCTGAAGCTGCCGGCGATCGTCACCACCGATCTGCGCCTCAACGAGCCGCGCTACGCTTCGCTGCCCAACATCATGAAGGCCAAGAAGAAGCCGATCGACGAGAAGACGCCGGCCGACTATGGCGTCGACGTCGCGCCGCGCCTCAAAGTGCTGAAGACGACGGAGCCCGGCGGGCGCAAGGCCGGCGTCAAGGTGAAGTCGGTGGCGGAGCTCGTCGCCAGGCTTCGCGACGAAGCGGGAGTGATCTGACATGGCGACGCTGCTCCTCGCCGAAGTCGCCAACGGCCATTTCGGCGACATCACCGCGCGCGCGCTGACCGCCGCGCTGCAACTGGGCGGTCCCGTCGACGTGCTCGTCGCCGGAAGCGACGTCGCCGGCGCCGCGGAGGCCGCCGCGAGGTTCGCGGGGGTTGCGCGCGTGCGCGTCGCCGACGACGCGCTCTACGCGCACGGACTCGCCGAGCCGCTCGCCGCGCTGATCGTCGGTCTCGCCGCGGACTATTCGGCGATCGCCGCCGCGTCGAGCGCCTATTCGAAGAACATCCTGCCGCGCGTCGCCGCGCTGCTCGACGTCATGCAGGTGTCCGACATCACCAGGGTGATCGCGCCCGACACGTTCGAGCGGCCGATCTACGCGGGCAACGCCGTGCAGACGGTGCAGTCGACCGATCCCAAGCGGGTCGTCACCGTTCGCAGCGCCGGCTTTCCGGCGGCGGGCGCCGGCGGGCCGGCCCCCATCGAGCCGGTCGGCGTCGGCGCCGATCCCGGGGTCTCCTCGTTCGTCGGCGAGGCGCTGGCCAAATCCGACCGGCCCGAACTGACTTCCGCCAAGATCATCATCTCGGGCGGTCGGGCGATGCAGAAGGCCGAGAATTTCAAGACCTATATCGAGCCGGTCGCCGACAAGCTCGGCGCGGCGATCGGCGCCTCGCGCGCCGCGGTCGACGCGGGCTACGCGCCCAACGACTGGCAGGTGGGCCAGACCGGCAAGGTGGTCGCGCCGGACCTCTATGTCGCGGTCGGCATTTCCGGCGCGATCCAGCATCTGGCCGGCATGAAGGATTCCAAAGTGATCGTCGCGATCAACAAGGACGAGGAGGCGCCGATCTTCCAGGTCGCCGATTACGGCCTCGTCGCCGACCTTTACGCCGCTTTGCCCGAGCTTGCGCAGGAGCTGACAAAAATCGGACGATAGCCCTTTTAGGCCTTTGTTGCGGCGCACCAATCGGCTAAGGATGCGCAGGCCGATGGAACCCAGGATCGCGCGTCCGATGCGTCGTTTCCTGGCGCGCGGGCGCCGCCGGATGAAAAAATGACGTTCGCAATCACCAGGATCGGCGTGATCGGCGCCGGGCAGATGGGCAGCGGCATCGCCCATGTCAGCGCGCAGGCCGGCTTCGAAGTCGTCATGAACGACATCGCGGAAGAGCGGCTGCGGGCGGGCCTGGCGACGATCAACGGCCTGCTGGCGCGTCAGGTCGCCAGAGGTCAGACCGACGAGGCGGCGCGCCAGGCGGCGCTGGGGCGCATTTCGACGGCTCTGGAGCAGGACAAGCTGGGCGATTGCGACCTGATCATCGAGGCCGCTTCCGAGAACGAGGAGGTCAAGCGCAAGATCTTCAGCGGCCTGCGTCCGTTCCTCAAGCCGGACGCCATCGTCAGCTCCAACACCTCGTCGATCTCGATCACCCGCCTCGCCTCGGTGACGGCGCATCCCGAGCGCTTCATCGGCATCCATTTCATGAATCCGGTGCCGCGCATGCAACTCGTCGAGCTGATCCGCGGCATCGCGACCGAGGACGGCACGTTCGAGGCGGCCAAGGCGTTCATCGCCCGGCTCGGCAAGACGGCGGTGATGTCGGAAGACTTTCCGGCGTTCATCGTCAACCGCATCCTGCTGCCGATGATCAACGAGGCGATCTACACCCTTTACGAGGGCGTCGGCTCGGTCGAGGCGATCGACACCGCGATGCGCCTTGGCGCCAACCATCCGATGGGGCCGCTGCAGCTCGCCGACTTCATCGGGCTCGACACCTGCCTCGCCGTGATGCAGGTGCTGCACGAGGGCCTCGCCGACTCCAAATACCGCCCCTGCCCGCTGCTGGTGAAATATGTCGAGGCCGGCTGGCTCGGCCGCAAGACGCAGCGCGGCTTCTACGACTACCGCGGCGAGCATCCCGTGCCGACGCGGTAAGCGCCGCGCCTTCCGGCGCCTCCGCCTCAGCCGGCGGCCTCGCCAGCCCTGCCGAGATCGACGACGAAGCGGCTGCCGCCGCCCGGCTCATCCTCGCAAAAGACCGCGCCGCCGTGGCGCCGGGCGATCTGGCGCACCAGGGAAAGGCCGAGGCCCCATCCGCCGGACGCTTCGCTGTGGCCGGCCGGCCGGTAGAAGGGTTCGAACACCCGCTCCCGCTCGGACGGCGGAATTCCCTCGCCATGGTCGGAGACGACGATGCGCGCCCCCGCCTCGCGGCTCGTCACCTCGATCTGGATCGGCGGCCGTCCGTGCTTGGTCGCATTGTCCAGGAGATTGCGGATGAGCCGACGCAGCAGCGTCGCATCCCCCTCGACCTCGATCGGGCCGCCGCCGGCCGGGGCCACGACGAGGCTCGCCTCGAAGCGCGCCGCCTCCTCCGCCGCCAGCCCGACAAGATCGACCGGCGCGGCGGCGCGGGCGGCGGGCGCGCCGTGATTGAGGCGGCTCGCCAGCAGAATCTCGGCGACCAGCCCGTCGATCTCGCCGAGATTGCGCACGATCTCCTCGTGAATTTCGGGCGTTTGCCGCTCCTGCCACAGCTCGATCGCCATGCGAAGGCGCGCCAACGGCGAACGCAATTCATGGCTGGCGTTGGCGAGCAGCGCCTTTTGCGACGTCAGCAAGTCCTCGACGCGGCTGGCGGCGGCGTTGAAAGTGCGTGCGACGACAGCGACTTCGTCGTCGCCGGCGTCGTCGACGCGCAGCGAGAGCGCGCCCGCCCCCCATTTCTCCACGCCGGAGCGCAGCCCTTCGAGCCGCCGCGTGAGCCGGCCGGCGATCGGATAGACGGCCAGCGCGACGCCGCCAGCCACCACGAGCGCCATCGCCATGATGCGCAGCCCGGGATGAGGCGGCGGCCGCGGCCGCGCCAGCACGACGCGCCCGTCCGCAAGGTCGACGCGCATGACGGGCGAGCGCATCGCCGGCCCGCCGCGCTCGCCCGCCGCGAGCGCGATCGGCGGGCCCTGCGAGGCGACGAGCGCGCCGTCTGCGTCATAGACGGAAATGTCGCCGCCGATTTGCTCGCCGAGCCGGTCGACCGCCGCGGCGATCGCGCCGGGCGGACCGTCGGGGCCGGGGAGGATCGGGCCGCTCAGATGGATGTGAAACGCGCCCCAGCGTCCATGCGAATACTCGCCCATCAGCCACCACGAGGCGCCCATCAGAAAGGCGACCGCAACGAGGCTGGCCAGCAGCGTCAGATAGACTCTCCAGAACAGCCGGCGGGGCAGGGCGTTCACGGCTCGTCATCCTGCTTCCGCGCGAAGACATAACCGGCGCCGCGGACCGTGATGATCCGGCGCGGGTGCTTCGGATCATCCTCGATCGCCGATCGGATGCGAGAGATATGCACGTCGATCGAGCGGTCGAAGGCCTCCAGCTCCTCGCCCTTGACGAGATCAAGGAGCCGCTCGCGGCTCAGCACCCGGCCGGCGTGGTCGGCGAGCGCGGCGAGCAGGTCGAACTGGTGGCTCGTGAGAATCCTCTCCTCGCCGTCGACGCGGACCATGCGCGATCCGCGGTCGATCTCGAGGCGGCCGAAGCGGGAGGTCGCGTCCTCCGTCGGCGCAACGACGCGCCCGCGCCGAAGGATCGCCCGGATGCGCGCCTGAAGCTCGCGCGGACTGAAGGGCTTTGCGAGATAGTCGTCGGCGCCGATCTCCAATCCGACGATCCGGTCCATCTCCTCGCCGCGCCCGGTCAGCATCAGAATCGGCGTTTGCGAGCGCGTCCGGATGCTCCGGCAGACTTCGAACCCGTCGATATCCGGCAGCATCACGTCGAGGATGATGGCGTCGAACGTCGCGCGTTCGAGCGCCGCCAGACCCTCGCGGCCGCTGGAGCGGCGCTCGACGGCAAAGCCGGCCGCGGTCAGATAATCCGACAGCATGGCGGCCAGCCTCGCATCATCGTCAATGATAAGAAGCCGCTCCGCCATGACGCCGCCGGACCCCGACCTTCTTTAGTTCTTATCGGGGGCGCTGTCAGGCGAGCCGTTCGGGCCGTCGTCCATCGGGGCGTGGCGCCAGCCTCCCCACGGACCCATCGGCCCGTGCTGCGCCATCTCGCCGATCCTTGCGGCGAGCTCCGTGCGCTGGGCGGGCGTGAGCTGGTCGGCGATGTCGAGCACGCCGGCGACGACCAGCTTGGATTTCGCGTCGAAGTTCGCCACCGCGTCGGCCCGAAGCTTCTCGACCGCGTCGCGGTCGATCGTCGGCGCGGCCAACAGGTCGAGCGCCTGCTTGCGCATCGCCTCGTGCTGCTTGGGGTCGGGCGCGACAGCGTCGAATTGGGCGGCGACGATGTCGTGAATCTTGGCCTCCTGCGCCGCGCTGGCGCCGATGGAGTCGAGCGCCCGCGTCACCGCGCCCTGGATGAACGCCAGGCGGGGACCGTGATTCCAGCCGAAATGGTCCATTCCGGCGGCGACCGCGAGGCCGCCGGCGCCCATCGCGCCGAGCGCGATCCCGCCCGCCAGGACGCCGCCAAACGCAAAGGCGCGCGGCCAGGTGAAAAAGCCGCCCGTTCTCCGCAGGGAAGCGGGCTCGTCGGCCGGCGGTTCGGGCGGCAAGGAAGCATTGTCGTTATCGGTCATGACCTTCTCCTTCATCGGCGGCGCAAACGCCGCTTCGACGAAGAGCCTAGCGAGCCAAGGTTTCGCCCGCTCCGGCCCAATGTAAAGAAAGGTGAATGGAGATGGGCGCTTTTGCGGCGGCGACCGCCGCGGCCATCAACACCCGTCCGGCGGCGCAAATATTCCCCGCTCACTCCACCTCCGCGCCGCTCTTCCGCAAACGGCTTATCCCGCGCCGCAGCCCCTTTGCTTCAATCGCCGCGTCTTGCAGCCGAGCGCCAGCCGCGTCGGGCGGCGCGCCTTGGGCGTCTCCGGCGCTCTGAGAATCAACGCGGCGAGGCGCTCGCGTCCGCCCTATCGCGGCGGCGTTCGAACCGCCGCCCAGAATCCGGACTTGCGGCCGTGAGTTTTGAGAAGGGCGGCCCGATAGGAGGCGTGGCCGTCGATGCCGACGATCGTTGCGTCGAGGGCTCCGGCGAGCTCATCGAGCTTGGCGAGATAGGTCGCGCCGTGGCCATAGGCCTGCGATTTGGCGCGCGTGAGAATGTCGTCGAGCAGCGCCCGATAAATGATGGTCGCCGCTGCCGGATGATCGGCCTCAAGCGCCGCCGCCGCCGGCCCCAATAATTCATAGTGCCGGCCGTCCCACTTGTCCCGGCGCTCGACGACGAGTCTGGCGGCGCGATCCAGCCGCGGCCATTCCATGAAGAATTTCAGAGCACGGTAAATGGCGGTCGATGAAGAGGCGTGGTCGAAAGCGCGATCCAACACATCGAACTCCTCGAAATCATCGAGCCTGCGCATGTGTTGACGGAGCATGTCGGCGTCGAGAGTTCGACTCGAAGGCCGCCCACAGGAGCGCTCTGGCCGTTGCTTTGTCGCCGAGCGCGTCGAGGATGCGCGCCTCCAGTTTGACGCGCGAGGCCGACAGGCCGTCACGCACGGCCGCGCCGTCCGCAAGGTCGGCCAGGCCCATGTAGCCGATCGTTCGTCCCTTCTTGCGACGAATCCAGGCGAGCGCCTCCTGGCTCCGCCCAGCCGCCAGCAGGCGCTCGGCGATCCCGATATTGTCCTGAACGCTCGGATGCTTGGCCTCCTCCAACGCGATAAGAGCGTCGAGGTCGCCGCGCGCCTCGGCCAAGGCTATTCGCGCCGAAATAATTTCCGAGATGCGCCCCGTGCGTTCCCAGTCGTGTTTATCGCCGCGCCCGGCGGAGAGGGCGGCCTGTTGGGCCGCGAGCTTCGCGTCCCAACTGGCGCGCGCCGAATCCGGAATGTCTCCGGCGACCGCTTCCACCACTGCCGACATATAGCCGTGAGTTTCATTCGCCAGCGCCGAGGCGATCCTTTCCGGCAGTCGGGCGCGGTCCGCCTCGGGCATGGCGCGGACGAGTGCGCCCATCGCCTCGACGGCGTCGTCATAGAGGGCCGAGACGCGGCCCTGGGAGTTGTCGACCCGTTCGAAAAGCAAAGGATGCGTCGCGATGAATCTGAGCAACCGCTCCGCGGCGGCGGCGGGGTCCGCCGGACCGAGTTCGTCGACGATGGTCTTGACGGTCATTTCGAGATCGGCGGCGAAAGCCTTCGCCTTGTCCCATTCGACGAAGCCCCGCGCTCGTTCGACGGCGGCGAGCCGGCGATCGATGAGGGACGCCACGGCTTGCGGCCCCTTGGTCCCCGCCAGCGCGGCGGACACGAGTTTGCGGAATCCAGCGTCGCGCGCCGACTCGTCGAAGACGAGCTGGGCCAGCTTGCCGACCCCAAGGGCGACGAGCGCGTCCACGTTTATCGCCGGTTTGCGCGCCAACGGCCTACTCCCCCTCTGGCCCGCTCTTCCTCAACGCCTTGACCGCGCCGCGTCGCCCCTTGGCCTCCAGCCGCCGCGTTTTCGAGGCGAGCGTCGGCCGCGTCGGCCGGCGCGGCCGGGGCGCCTCCTGCGCCTTGAGCAGCAGCGCGGCGAGGCGTTCGCGCGCGTCCTCGCGGTTGCGCGGCTGGCTGGAGAAGCGCTGCGCGAAAATGACGATCACGCCGTCATGGGTCATCCGCGAGCCCGCAAGGCGCGCGAGACGCGCGGCGATGTCGCCGGGCAGCGAGGCGCGGCGCGCGTCGAAGCGCAGTTCGACGGCGGTAGAGACCTTGTTGACGTTCTGGCCGCCGGGCCCCGAGGCGCGAACGAAACTCTCGGCAATCTGGCTCTCGTCGATGAACAGGGCGCCGATTTTCACAGCATTCGCGGGGCGGCGAACGGACACGCCGGCGCCGCGCAGCCCGCAAGAAGACGCCCGCGCGTCACCGCCACTCCCGCACATCCACGAACCGCCCGGCGATCGCCGCCGCCGCCGCCATCGCCGGCGACACCAGATGGGTGCGGCCCTTGTGGCCCTGGCGGCCTTCGAAATTGCGGTTCGACGTCGAGGCGCAGCGCTCGCCGGGCGCAAGCTTGTCGGGGTTCATGGCGAGGCACATCGAGCAGCCGGGCTCGCGCCATTCGAAGCCCGCCGCCTTGAAGATCGCATCGAGCCCTTCCTGCTCGGCCTGGGCTTTCACCAGACCGGAGCCGGGCACCACCATCGCCTTGACGCGGTCGGCGACCTTGCGGCCCTCGACGATCCGCGCCGCCGCGCGCAAGTCCTCGATGCGCCCGTTGGTGCAGGAGCCGAGGAACACCCGGTCGATCGCGATGTCGGTGATCCTCTCGCCGCCGCTGAGGCCCATATAGTCTAGCGACCGCTTGATCGAGGCGCGCTTGTGCTCGCTCGCGCCGTCCTCGACGCGCGGCACCACGCCGCTGACCGAAACGACGTCCTGCGGGCTGGTGCCCCACGAGACGATCGGCGGCAGGCGGCCGGCGTCGAGGCGCACTTCGGAATCGAAATGCGCGCCCTCGTCGGTGGCGAGCCGCGACCAATAGGCGACCGCCTGGTCCCACAACGCGCCCTTGGGCGATTTGGGGCGGTCTTTCAGATAGGCGAAGGTCTTCTCGTCCGGCGCGACCATCCCCGCCCGCGCGCCCCCCTCGATCGACATGTTGCAGACCGTCATCCGCCCTTCCATCGAAAGCGCGCGGATCGCCTCGCCGGCGTATTCGATGACGTGGTGGGTGCCGCCCGCCGTGCCGATCTCGCCGATGATCGCCAGAATGATGTCCTTGGCGGTGACGCCGTCGCGCAGCGCGCCGTCGACCGTCACGCGCATGTTCTTGGCCTTGGTCTGGATCAGCGTCTGGGTCGCCAGCACATGTTCGACTTCCGACGTGCCGATGCCGTGCGCGAGGGCGCCGAAGGCGCCGTGCGTCGAGGTGTGGCTGTCGCCGCAGACGATCGTCGTGCCCGGCAGCGTGAAGCCCTGCTCCGGCCCGATAATGTGCACGACCCCCTGGCGGCGGTCGAATTCATCATAATATTCAATGCCGAATTCGCGCGCATTGTCCGCGAGCTGCTCGACCTGCAGGCGGCTTTCGGGATCCTCGATGCCGCCCGAGCGGTCGGTGGTCTGGATGTTGTGGTCGACGACGGCGAGCGTCTTTTCGGGCGCGCGCACCCGGCGCCCGTGCAGGCGCAGGCCCTCGAACGCCTGCGGGCTGGTCACCTCGTGGATGAGGTGGCGATCGATATAGAGAAGGGTCGTGCCCTCGGATCGCGTCTCGATCACATGGTCGTCCCAGATCTTGTCGTAGAGCGTGCGGGCCTTGGGCATTTACGGCTCCGGCGCCGAGCGGCGCATGAGGGGGGCGGAATTGCGTTGGGGCGCTATGTAAGCCCAACGCGCGCAAGAGAAAAGAGGGGAGCCCAGTCCGGCGGCGCGGGGTCCTCCGGGCCACCCGACTCTCCCGATCAAGCAGCCGATCGCATCACAACCGCCCGTCAGGCGGCCCGCGTGGTTTTGACGGGTAGCGCGATCGTCTCCAGCGTCGTCAGGTCCAGTTTCTTCGATGCGCCGTCAATGTCGAAGCCGACAACCGCGCCTTGCGCATCAATATCGGCGACCAGGCCTTCGGCGATCTCGCGCGTTTCGACACCGGGCCGGCCGGAAAGTTCGATGTAAAGGCTGTCGGTCTCGGAATAGTAATGTAGTTTCACCGCTCATCTCTTAGGAAAGTCGCGATCAAAGAACGCGTTGTGGACCGTTTCGCCGTCAGACAGGGTGACCCACCCGCAACATACGCGGTTTCCCGTCCGGCGTATCAGAAATTAGCAGCCAATGGCGAACACGCCCGTCAGACTGCGCGTCGCGGTGAACTGGTCCGGCGAGCGCCGCTTCGCACCACGCACGCTTGATGTACGGCCGCTTTCGGATGACCTGGTCATCGAAATATCGCGTGGTTTTCATGGCGCCGCCTGCCGCCCCCGGCGTCGTTGCGCCAACCCGTCCCACGCCGCCCGATCAAGGTCAAGAATTGGCGACAAGCGCAGTGACCGCGTCTCGCCGTGGCATTAATGTCCACACCCTCACCGCCGCCCGAGCCCCGCCATGCGGTCCACCACAGTCATCCATGTCGTTTCCTGCCACGCCGAGGGCGAGGTCGGCGACGTCATCGTCGGGGGCGTCGCGCCGCCGCCGGGCGAGACGCTGTGGGAGCAGTCCCGCTTCATCGCGCGGGATGAGACGTTGCGGAATTTCCTGTTGAACGAGCCGCGCGGCGGGGTGTTCCGGCACGTCAATCTGCTCGTGCCGACGAAACGGCCCGGCGCGTTCGCCGGCTTCATCGTCATGGAGCCCGAGGATACGCCGCCGATGTCGGGCTCCAATGCAATCTGCGTGGCGAACGTCCTCCTCGATAGCGACATCGCGCCGATGCAGGAGCCGCAAACGCGTCTGACGCCGGAGGCGCCGGGCGGGCTGATCGAGGTCGTCGCGGATTGTCGGCGCGGCAAGGCCGAGCGAATCAGCGTGCAAAACGTGCCCTCGTTCGCCGACCGGCTCGACGCCCCGCTCGAGGTCAAGGGTTTCGGCGCGCTCAACGCCGACATCGCCTATGGCGGCGACAGTTTCGTCATCGTCGACGCCGCGAGCCTCGGCTTTGCGATCCGGCCGGACGAGGCGCGCGACCTCGCCGAAGCCGGCATGAGAATCACCGCCGCGGCGAACGAGCAATTGGGCTTCGTGCATCCCGACAATGCGGAATGGAGCCACATCTCGTTCTGCCAGTTCGCCGGCCCGCTGGTCGAGGAGGACGGCGTCGTCACCGGCCCCAACGCGGTGGTGGTGCGGCCCGGCAAGATCGACCGCTCGCCGACCGGCACCGGCTGCTCGGCGCGGATGGCGACGCTGCGCGCGAGGGGCCGCATGAAGGTCGGCGACCGCTATCGCGCGCGCTCGATCATCGGGTCCGAGTTCGATTGCCGGATCGCCGCCGAAGCGACGATCGCCGGCCGACCGGCGATCGTCCCCGTCGTGTCCGGCCGCGCGTGGATCACCGGAACGCATCAGCACATGGTCGATCCCGCCGACCCCTGGCCGGCCGGCTATCGGCTCAGCGACACGTGGCCGCAATGGAGATAGAGGGGTCGCCGACGGGTTCTGCTCCCTTGGCGCGAAAACGGCCGGCGCTAATTCTGCGATGGGTTTCTGTGGATTGGCGCGCCGGCCCTGCCGACCGATCGCCGGTTCCCGACATAGATCAATGCCGGGTTCGGTCAAAGCGCTAGATGAAGGCGCGGCGGGCGCATCGAGCGGGGGCGGCGCATCCGGGGAAAATGCCCGGCTTGCCCCTTCCGCCGGTCGATGCGGCGCCTAAATAAGCCGCAGGCCGCGCTTGGCGGCACGTCATTGATCGTTTGGTCCGGCCGCCGTCGCTTCGGGGCGCGGCCGGAGCCTCCAGGAGAACGAACCAAATGAATTTGGAGAAATACACCGAGCGCGCGCGCGGCTTCATCCAGAGCGCGCAGTCGCTGGCGCTTCGCGAAGGCCATCAGCAATTCACCCCCGAACATCTCTTGAAGGTTCTGCTCGACGACGACCAGGGCCTGTCGGCGGGTTTGATCGACAAGGCGGGCGGCCGCTCGCGCGACGCGCTCGCCCAGGTCGAGCTGGCGCTCGCCAAACTGCCCAAGGTGCAGGGTTCGGGGGCCGGCCAGCTCTATCTCGCGCCGACCACCGCGCGGCTGTTCGACAACGCCGAAAAGATCGCCCAGAAGGCCGGCGACAGCTTCGTCACCGTCGAGCGGCTGCTGCTCGCCGTCGCGATGGAGAAGGGGGCGGACGCCTCCAAGATCCTCGCCAACGCCGGCGTTTCGGCGCAGACTTTGAACGCCGCGATCGAGGATTTGCGCAAGGGTCGCACCGCCGATTCGGCGAGCGCCGAAAACGCCTATGACGCGCTGAAGAAATACGCGCGCAATCTCACCGACGCGGCCCGCGCCGGCAAGCTCGATCCGGTGATCGGCCGCGACGAGGAAATTCGCCGCACCATCCAGGTGCTGTCGCGCCGCACCAAGAACAATCCGGTGTTGATTGGCGAGCCAGGCGTCGGCAAGACCGCGATCGTCGAGGGCCTGGCTTTGCGCATCGTCAACGGCGACGTGCCGGAATCCTTGAAGGACAAGAAGCTGCTCGCCCTCGACATGGGCGCGCTGATCGCCGGCGCGAAATATCGCGGCGAGTTCGAGGAGCGCCTCAAGGCGGTGCTCAACGAGGTCACCGCGGCCGAAGGCGGCATCATCCTGTTCATCGACGAAATGCATACCCTGGTCGGCGCGGGCAAGGCCGACGGCGCGATGGACGCCTCGAACCTGCTGAAGCCGGCGCTGGCGCGCGGCGAACTGCATTGCATCGGCGCCACCACGCTCGACGAATACCGCAAGCACGTCGAGAAGGACGCCGCTCTGGCGCGTCGTTTCCAGCCGGTGTTCGTCTCCGAGCCGACCGTCGAGGACACGATTTCGATCCTGCGCGGCCTCAAGGAGAAGTACGAAGTGCACCATGGCGTGCATATCAGCGACGCGGCGATCGTCGCCGCGGCGACGCTGTCGAACCGCTACATCGCCGACCGGTTCCTGCCCGACAAGGCGATCGACCTCGTCGACGAGGCGGCCTCGCGCCTGCGCATGCAGGTCGATTCCAAGCCCGAGGAGCTCGACGAACTCGACCGCCGGATCATCCAGCTCAAGATCGAGCAGGAAGCGCTGAAGAAGGAGACCGACGCGGCCTCGCAGGACCGGCTGAAGAAGCTGACGGGCGAACTCGGCGATCTCCAGGAGAAGTCCGACGCCCTGACGGCGCGCTGGCGCGCCGAGAAGGACAAGCTCGGCGCGGCGCAAAAGCTCAAGGAGCAGCTCGAAAACGCCCGCAACGAGCTCGCCCAGGCGCAGCGCAAGGGCGAATATCAGCGCGCCGGCGAACTCGCCTATGGCGTCATTCCCGATCTCGAAAAGAAGCTCGCGGCGACCGAATCGAAGGCCGGCGAGCACTTGGTCGACGAGGCGGTGACGCCCGACCATATCGCGCAGGTGGTATCGCGCTGGACCGGCGTGCCGGTCGACAAGATGCTGTCGGGCGAGCGCGACAAGCTGCTCAAGATGGAGGACGAGCTCGTCAAGCGCGTCGTCGGCCAGCACGAGGCGGTCACGGCGGTGTCGACCGCGGTGCGGCGCGCCAGGGCCGGGTTGCAGGATCCGCATCGCCCGATCGGCTCGTTCATGTTCCTCGGGCCGACCGGGGTCGGCAAGACCGAGCTGACCAAGGCGCTCGCCTCGTTCCTGTTCGACGACGACACCGCGATGGTGCGCATCGACATGTCCGAATACATGGAGAAACATTCGGTGGCGCGGTTGATCGGCGCGCCGCCCGGCTATGTCGGCTATGAAGAAGGCGGCGCCCTGACCGAGGCGGTGCGGCGGCGCCCCTACCAGGTCGTGCTGTTCGACGAGATCGAGAAGGCGCACCCGGATGTCTTCAACATCCTGTTGCAGGTGCTCGACGACGGGCGGCTGACCGACGGCCAGGGCCGCACGGTCGATTTCCGCAACGTGCTGATCGTCATGACCTCGAATCTCGGCTCGGAATATCTCGTCGGCCAGAAGGAGGGCGAGGATTCGAAAGCGGTCGAGGGGGAAGTGATGGCGGTGGTGCGCGGCCATTTCCGCCCCGAGTTCCTCAACCGCGTCGACGAGATCATCCTGTTCCATCGGCTGCGCCGCGAGGACATGGCGTCGATCGTCGACATCCAGTTCAGGCGGCTCGCCAAGCTGCTGGAGGACCGCAAGATCACGCTGGAGCTCGAGCCCAAGGGCCGGCAATGGCTCGCCGACAAGGGCTACGATCCGGCCTATGGCGCAAGGCCGCTGAAGCGCGTCATTCAGAAGTCGGTGCAGGACCCGCTCGCCCAGATGCTGCTCGCCGGCGAAATCCACGACGGCGCGATCATCAAGGTCGGCGCTTCGCACGGCGCGCTGACCATCAATGGCAAGGCGACCGGCGCCGAGTCGGAGGCGCCGCCGGCCGGCGCCAAACCCGCGACGGTGGTGCATTTTCCAAAGGGTGGCGAGGGGGGCGCGCGCTAGCGCCCCTTTTCGCGCCGAGCCGTCTCGCAAAACGGCGGTCGGCGGGCGAAGCCTGACCTCAGGGAAAATTTCCGACGTGTAAGAAGGGCGTCTTCGCCTTGCGCGGCGGCTGATCCACTCGGCCAATGTCCCGGTCGACCGGCCCGGCGCGGAGACCTTCGTCCTGTTCGATAGCGAGGCGTTGAATGCGTGAGCGGCGCGGCCCTTAGCGAGCTATTAACCATACAAGCCTTACCTTCAACCCGTCGCAAATTCGTTGGGTGCCGTTCATGTCGTTTCGCAGTCTCGCCTTCGGCGCCGCGCTCGTTTGCGCCCTGCCGGCCGCCGCGACGGCCGACTACGCCGTCATCGGCGACAGCCTCGGCGTCGGCGTCAACTGGGCGGCGAAGTCGCGATTCGCCTACGCCAAGAACAGCATCGCCATCCATGGGCCGGCGATCCTCGGGCAGATTCGGCAACTGCCGCCCGGCACCACCGCCTTCATGAGCCTTGGCACCAACGACGCGGTCGGCGGCGCGGTCGAGGTGAGGAAGCCGGTGCAGGACATCCTCGCCGCCGCCGCGGCGCGCAACATCAAGCTGGTCTGGCTTGGGCCGCCCTGCGTCAGAAAATCCTGGAACAGCTACTCTGAAAAGCTGGACGCCGCCCTGCAGGGGCAATTGAAAGGCACGGGCGTCGTCTATGTCCCGATGCACTTCTCCCAGCTTTGCGAAAATCCCTCCCTGCGCGGCAGGGAGGGGGTGCATTTCAATATGGCCGGCTACACGCTAATGTGGCAAGAAGCCAAGGCGGCCGCGGCGAAGGCGGGCCTTCCCGTCGTTCAACTGGCGGCCAACGAAGATCTCGCTTCGCCGAAGGACAACCACCGGAAGAAGCCCGCTCCGAAGCGGCACAAGAAGAGAAAGCCGCACGTCTCCGTCGCGCCGCCCGCCAAGCCGGGCGCCGCGCCGGAGGCCAAGTGAGGGTCGATGCGCATTGGGGATGCGAATGAACGTCGGAGCGCCATCGTCATGGGCGAGGAGAACGGTTTGCGCGGTTGGCCTCGGGCTTGCGGCGCTTCTCGCGACTCCCGTCGATTTTTCGCTGGCGGCGGCGACCGCGCCCGTCCGCATCGCGTTCATCGGGGATTCGATGGCGGACGGCCTCTGGGGAGCGTTTTTCCGGCGCCTCGGAAAGGACAAATGCCTCGCCGACAAGGTGAAGCTGGTCAGGAAGACGAAGAACGGCGCCGGGTTGGCGCGGGGCGATCTCTTCGACTGGCCGGGGGAAGTGCAGGCGATGGCCAAGGATGACGCGACCGATCTGTTCGTCGGCTCGTTCGGGATCAACGACCGGCAGGCGATCGTCGATGAATTGAAGGCGAGGATCGAATATGGGACGCCGGAGTTCGACCATCAGTATCAGGCCAACGCCGAAGCCCTCATTCGCGCGGCGACCGCCAGCGGAGCGTCGATAATGCTGCTCGGCCTGCCCGTGATGCTCGACCCCGCGCAGGACGCGGACGCCAAGCAGAAGAACCGGCTGTTTTCCGACGCGGTGGCGAAAGTCGCCTCGCCGCTTGCGACCTTTGCAAAGCCGTGGACTTCGCGGCCCGGCGACGACGAGTACAAGCCCTATCTGCCCAACGCCAACAACCAGCTGATTCAGTTCCGCGCCGCCGATGGGGTGCATTTCACGCAGCACGGCTATGATTCGGTCATGGACTACTTTTTTCCTCGCATCGCCGACACTCTGAAGTCTCGGGGACGCGACGTTTTGAGCGATTGCTCGAAATAGAGGGGGACGCAGGTCGGTGCAGCCGAAGGCGCTAATCACCGGGGCGATCGTCCTGCTGGCCGCCGCGACATTCGCGGGCGCCCCGGCGACGTCGGTCTTCGAGCGCGCCGTCGGCAAATGGGCGGCGGCGTCGAACGCCGACCCGATTCTGGCGCAGAAGCTCGAGACCTACGCCCGCCGCGAACTGGCCGCGACCCCGCTGATCACCGCCTTCGCCGCGCCGGCTCGCCCGGGAGCGAACGAAGGCGCCCTGGCGCTCGCCGCCAATCTGACCTTCGCTTCGCTGGTTTCGAAGGCCGGTCTGGGGCCGCCGCAGAGTTTCAGGCCGCGGCGCGCCAGCGCCTCGCCCTTCGCCGGGGTCGCATTCGCCGCGCGCGAGACGGGCGGCGACGGTCTTGGCGCCGGCGGCGCGCTCGGGTCGGGCGCCTTATCGGGCCGCCGCCTCACCATCCTGCAACTCGGCGACAGCCACACCGCCGCGGACCTGTTCAGCGGCCGCGTGCGCGAGCGCCTGCAGGCGATCTTCGGCGACGGCGGCGCGGGCTACATCGTGCCGGGCGTCCCGCATCCCGGCGTCCGCTCGGCGCTGTTCAAGGACGAGGCGTCGGACGGCTGGAACTACGAAGCGTTGCAGAAGTCGTCGGAATTCCGGCGATTCTATCTCTCCGGCTTCAACGCCGTCGCGCATCGCGCCGGCGCGGCGATCACCTTGACGGCGCGCGGCCCCGTCGGCTTCGACAGCCTCGACGTCGGCTTTCTGAAACAGCCGGGCGGCGGCCATGCGCAGGTGCTGATCGATGGCGAGGTGACCGGCGAGATCAATCTCGACGGCGCCGCCGATCAACGCGCCATCCTGTCGGCGCCGTGGTCGCGGTCCGGCGCGCACGGCATTCACGAGATCGCGGTTCGCTCGACCTCCGACGCGCCGGTGACCGTCACCGGCATTCATGTCGAACGGCAAGGCGAGGGCGTCTCCTATCTCAGCCTCGGCTTTCCCGGCGCCACCGTTCAGGTCCTGCAAAGGCTGAACATGGCCAATCTTTCCGACGACATGCGGCGCCTCGGGCCGGACGTCATCGTGTTGGCGTTCGGCACCAACGAAGGCTTCAACGACGCGCTCGACATGGGCGCCTACGCCGCCGAATATCAGAGCGTCATCGACAAGCTGCGGTCTTTGCGGCCGAGCGCGCGCCTGGTGATGATCGGACCGCCGGACGCGGCCCGCCTGCCCGGCAATTGCGCGGGTCCCGGCCATGACTGCCCGGCGCCGGCGTCGCGAACCGACGCGGCGTCAAGTTCGCATTGCCGCTTCGAGACGCCGCCGAAACTGGTTCAGGTGCGCGAGACGCAGCGCCGCCTCGCCGAGAAGAACGGCGCGCTGTTCTGGGATTGGTCGTCGGTGATGCCCGGGCCCTGCGGGGCGCAGACCTGGGCGGCGGCGACGCCGGCGCTGATGGCGCGCGACTTCATCCACATGACGGCCGAAGGCTATAAAGTCAGCGCCGACAAATTCGCCGATTTCCTGATTCCGCTGATCGACGAGCGGCAGAGTCTCAAGCATGTTGTTTCCTACAATTGATTTTGCGCTTTTTTTCTTTGGATCATTCGCCCTCGTTTGGAGCCTCAATCAACAAAATCTGCTGAAGAAGATCGTACTCCTCGCGCTGAGTCTCGCCTTTTACGCCGCGTGGGACTGGCGCTTCGTGTTCCTGCTCTTCGCCAGCGGCGCGATTTCGTTTCTCGGCGGCGCCTATCTCGACGCGGCGGCGGCGCGCCCGTTCAGGGGCCTGATCCTCGCCCTGTGCGTCGCGCTCGATCTCGCGATCCTCGGCTATTTCAAATATCTCAACTTCCTTGTCGCGCAATTGCTCAATCTGGCGCATGCGCTGGGCTTCGACCTGCCCCTCGACTACGTCAATGTCACGCTGCCGGTCGCGATCTCGTTCCTGACCTTCCACGCCATTTCCTATGTCGTCGACGTCTATCGCGGACGGGTGGCGGCGTCGCGGTCGCCGCTCGACGTGCTGCTCTATCAGAGCTTCTTTCCCCATCTGGTCGCCGGACCGATCGTGCGCGCCCACGAATTCCTGCCGCAGTTGCAGAGGCCGGCGCGGCCGGGGGACTTTTCGCTCGGCGAGAATCTGTTGCTGATCCTCGGCGGCCTGTTCAAGAAAATGGTGATCGCCAATTATCTCGCCGTGCATTTCGTCGACGGCGTGTTCACCGATCCCTCGCAGTTCTCGCGCGTCGACCTGATCGTTGCGACCTACGCCTACGCCCTTCAGATATACTGCGACTTCAGCGCCTACACCGACATCGCGATCGGCGTCGCCGCGCTGTTCGGCTACCGCTTTCCGCAGAATTTCAATCAGCCCTACCGCGCCTTGGGCTTCAGCGATTTCTGGCGGCGCTGGCACATGACGCTGTCGGTCTGGCTGCGCGACTATCTTTACATTCCGCTCGGCGGCAACCGTCACGGCGGTTTCCAGACGACGCGCAATCTCATGATTACGATGATTCTCGGCGGCATATGGCATGGGGCCAACTGGACGTTTCTGATCTGGGGCGCGCTGCACGCCGTCGCCCTGACCGCCGATCACAACTGGCGCCGCTCGCGCGCCTATGAAAAGGTCAGCGACCGCCTCGCCTACAAGGTGGTCGCCTGGTTCGCGACCTTTCATTTCGTCTGCCTCGCCTGGATATTCTTCCGTTCGCCTTCGCTGGACGAAGCGGGCCAGTTTCTTGCCGGCCTGTGGAGCGACAACGGCGCGGCGATCACCCTGCCGTGGATCGTGGCGCCCTTGCTGCTCGCCGGCGCCGCGACGCATCTGATGCCGGAGGCGACCCGGCGGACGATGGGCGCGGCGTTCGACAGGCAGGGCGTCGCCGGGCAGATCGCGTTGGGCTTTGCCGCGCTTTACGCGATCATCGTGATGGCGCCGCCGTCGTCCGCGCCGTTCATCTATTTCCGGTTCTGACCAAGGACTGTTCGATGACGAACGAATCTGCGCCGCCTGCCGCCGCGGCAAGCCCGCTGCGCTGGATCGTGACGATTTATGCGATCCTGGCGCTGACCGCGTTCGCCTTTCCCGCCGGTCTGACGGGTTGGCTCGAGGAGCGCAACGTCCACGACAGGCTGTGGCTGCCGCTGGCGATCGCGCGCCGGATCGAAGCCGCCTCCAATGCGATCGGCGTTGCGCCGATCGGCGCCGATCTCAGGCGACGGTTCGGCGATTTGATCGGCGATCAGGATTCCTGAGCGCGGCTTTGCGCCTCCGCCGCGTTGTTGCCCGCCGCCAAAATGCGTGCCACCATGGCGACGGAACTGGTCCAGCCGGCTTCGAGCGGCGACGACGAAACGTCGCGCCGCGATCGCCGAAGCGCCATTGAAAATGGTCGAGCGCCGCGACGGATTCATAGCGTCCGTCGCACGCCGCTGGGAGCAGTCGAGGGAGGACAGAAAAATGCTGCGGAAACGAGCGCTATTTGCAGTCGCGACCGGATTGGCGCTGGCCATGGCGTCTTACGGCGCCGAGGCTGCGAAGATCAAGATCGGCTTCCTGCCGGGGGTCGTCGACCCGTTCTATCAGGTCATGCAGATCGGGGTCGAGGCGGCCGCCAAGGACCTCGGCGTCGACGTGGTGACGCAGGTCCCTCCGACCTGGGGCGTCGAGGTTCAGACGCCGATCCTCGATTCGATGATCGCGCGCGGCGACCTCAATTACATCATCACCGCGCCGACCGACAGGGACCAGATGGTCGGGCCGTTGCAGGCCGCCGTCGACCACGGCATCAAGGTGATCACCGTCGACACGTTTCTCGGCAACGGCGATTATATCGCCGGACCGGTGAAGTTTCCGATCAGCTATATCGGTTCGGACAATGTCGAGGGCGGCCGCATCTCGGCGCGCGGGCTCGCCAAGGCGATCGGCGGCAAAGGCACGGTCTACATCAACTCGACCAACCCCAACGTCAGCTCGGTCGAAGGCCGCGAGAAGGGCTTCAAGGAGGTGATGGCCAAAGAGTTCCCCAACATCAAGGTGCTCGGGCCCGACTACAATCTCGACGACGCGAACAAGGCGACGCAGCAGACCGCGGCGGTGATCGAGCGCGAACCCAATCTCGGCGGCGTGTTCGGCACCAATGTCTTCAGCGCGCAGGGCGCCGGCACGGCGGTGGTCAACGCCGGCCTCGGCGGCCATGTCCAGGTCGTCGCCTACGACGCGACCAAGCTCGCCATCGAATTGATGAACAAGAACGTGGTCACGCTGGTGCTGGCGCAGAAGCCCTACGACATGGGCTATATGGCGGTGCAGTTCGCCGTGGCCGACGCGGCCGGGGTGACCAGCCTGCCGCGCCGCGTCGAGACCGGCTTCGCCATCATCAACAAGGACAATGTGAAGGACCCGGCGATCGCGCGCTTCATCTATCAAGTGCCGGGCAAGTAAGCCGGCCCGGTCGAATTGGAGCCGGGGGCGTCTCCGCGCGCCCCCGGTCTGGTGTTCGCCCCGCTTCACGCCCCCGCCTCACCGAGAAAGCCGGCAGGTGACCGATCGCGCGTCGAGAATCGCCCTGCCCGCCGGGGCGACCCCCGCGGCGCTGCGGACGCCTGCGCAGCGCGCCGCGCTGTGGCTCAGCCGCATATGGGCATGGGTGTTTCTCGGCCTGATGGTCCTTTTCTTCGTCGTCGCGGTGCCGCTGGCGAGTGGTGGCTCGGTCAATTTCCTGACTATCCGCAATTCGCAGAACATCCTGGTCGCGATCATTCCCGTGCTGCTGCTCGGCCTCGGCCAGACCTTCGTCATCATCGGCGCCGGCATCGATCTGTCAGTCGGCTGGGTGATGAGCCTCGGTTCGGTGCTCTCGGCGCTCGCCTTGCGCGCGGCGTTCAACGCGGGGGCGCCGCTCTTTCCCTCGGTCGTCGTCGGCCTGGTCGCGGCGGTCGGCGGCGCCGCGGCGGTCGGCTTCGTCAACGGCGTCATTATCGCCAGGCTCAAGGTGCCGGCGTTCATCGTCACGCTCGGAACCTCGTTCATCGTGCGCGGCGTCGCCTATCTGATGTCCGAGAATTCGACGGTGATCGGCCTGCCGGCGGGCATACGCGCCTACGGCAACGACGCGCTGATCTACTACATTCCCGGCGAGGGCGGCGGCCTTTATTTCCTGCAGCGCCCGGAGGTGAGCGGCGACCTGTTGCGCCGGATGGACATCATCCTGCCCTATCCCGTCATCATGACCGCCTTCGTCGTCGCCTACGCGATTTTTCTGCTCGGCAAGACCCAGTTCGGCCGCCACACCTACGCCATCGGCGGCAGTCTGGTGGCGGCGGTGCGCACCGGCATTCCGGTCGAGCGCCACATCATCAAGCTCTACATGCTGTCGGCGGCGACGGCGGGCATCGCCGGCTTCCTGTCGACGCTGCGCTTCACCGCCGGCTCGGCGGTGATCGGCGATCCGCTGCTGCTGTCCTCGATCGCCGCGGTGATCATCGGCGGGGTCAGCATGTTCGGCGGCGCCGGCACGGTGATCGGCACGGTGATCGGCGCGCTGATCATCGCGGTGCTGACGACCGGGCTGGTGATGCTCAACGTCGAGGCGTTCTGGCAGTTCATCGTGGTCGGCGCGGTCGTCATCATCGCCGTGCTGATCGATCAGTCGCGCGACCTCATCACCGGCCGCCACCGCGCGGGGACTTCGACGTGACGGCGCCGCTGCTCTCGGTCAGGAACATCACCAAGCGCTTCGGCGGCCTGGTCGCGGTCAACGACGTGAGCTTCGAGGTCGACCGCGGCGAAGTCGTCGGTCTGCTCGGCGACAACGGCGCGGGCAAGTCGACGCTGATCAAATGCATATCGGGCGTCCACCAGGCCGATGAGGGCGAGATCTTCTTCGAGGGCGCCCGGGTGCAGTTTTCGCATCCCATCGACGCCCGCCGCTGCGGCATCGAGACCATCTATCAGGACCTCGCGCTCGCCAACAATCTCGATGTCGGCGCCAACATCTTTCTCGGGCGCGAGGTGAAGAAGCGTCACTTCGGCGGGCTCGCCGACACGCTCGACGAACCGCACATGCTGCGCGAATCGCGCCGGACGCTCGATTCCCTGCAGATCAATTTTCCAACCCTGACCGAGCCGATCGAGAGCCTGTCGGGCGGTCAGCGCCAGGCGGTCGCCATCGCCCGGGCGGTCTATTGGGACGCCAAATTGATGATCATGGACGAGCCGACCAACAATCTCGGCGTCCCCGAGCAGCAGAAGGTGCTGGAGTTGATTCGCCGGCTGCGCGATCACGGCGTGCCGGTGATCCTGATCACGCATATCCTGCCCGACGCGTTCGCCGTCACCGATCGCGTCATCGTCATGCACCGCGGGCGCAAGGTCGCCGAGAAGGCTACCGCCGGGGCTACCGCCGAGGAGCTCGTGCAATACATGGTCGGCGCCCGCGACGATGCGAACAACGGCGGATCGGAGCCGCGGCGGGAAACGCTCTTGCCGCACTGAGCTTGGCGGATGCGGTCGCTTTTGCCGCGCGCCGGCGTCGTCGCCGCTATCCTCACCGGGCGCCCGGAAACCACTCGATGTGGCTGTCGCCGTTGCGCCCGTAGTAGATCGCGCGCCGTCCGACCAGCGTCACGAAGTAGCCGACGCAGCCGGCGGCGGCGATGCGCTCGCAGAACTCCCGATAGTGGATCGCCTGCGCCTGGATGGCGCGCACCGCCGCCTCGACGCCCGCCGCCGAGAAGGACTGCGCCGGCGCGCTCGTCGGGTGACAGGCGAGGGTCTCGAACCCGCCGTCCGGCAGGTAATAGGTCTTGTTCGAGCAGACGAGGTCGGTGTGGTAACGCTCGACGCCGGCTTGCATCAGCGCCTTCACGACTTCCGGGAAGGTGATGCGTTCCTGGTCCGACGCCTCGGTCATTTCGCGCACGACTTCCTTGATATGCGAGTCCATGTGTCTTTCCTTTCAACTCTCGGGTTGCCTCTGGTTGCCGGCGCGCCCGCCTGCGACGGCGGGCGCGCCGTCATTCGACGGGAACGGCCTTCAGGCCGTGTCGTCGAACGATCTCTCTCATCGTCGTCTCGATCATCGCGCGTTGCGCCGGGTCGAGATGGCCGAAAAATTCTTCGTCGTTCCGGTCGGCAAGCGCGGCGAGCGCCGGCAGGAGGCCGCGTCCGGCCGCCGTCAGCGCCAGCGTCTGGCATCGACGATCGTCATTGTCCGGCGTCCGGACCACCAGCGACTTGCCGATGAGCCGCTCGGCGAGCTTGGAGATCGCCCCGCGGGTCATCCCCATGCGCGCCGCCAGCGCGCTCGGCGCCAGCGCGGCGACATCGAAAAGTTCGCGCATCACCACCCACTCGGCGACGGTGACGTCGCGCGATGCGAGCTTCAGGCTGAAGGCGTGCGAGACCTGATTGGAGACGAAGCGAAGCCAATAGCCCAGATGCGCCTCCAGCGCGCTGATCGACGCCGATTCTTTGACCATGATGCGCTCCTTCGGGGCGGGGGGTCATCCGCCGCTTGCGAATTTCCTGCGTCGACGGGCCGGCCTTCCGGGAGCGCTTTGAGCATCGCCCTCAGCCTCGCCAATCCGCCGTCGACGCGCTTGCGGCGCGCGCTCGACGGGCGCGCGCCAGGCGATTGATCCCAACGTGGTGTGTGAATGCTGAATCATTTCGGTCGTGCTCGATGCTGTCCGGTGCGACGCGCTCGCCTTTGGCCGACCGGCCCGATCGTCCGTTCCGCGGCGCCCGCATCGAGTGCCTAGGAAACTATCCGATAGTAGTTTCCTTGTCAACATAAAATTCCGAGTCCCGGCGGCTCGGCGGCGCCGGCTTGGTCGAACCTGGCGGTCCGACGCGCCGCTTCGATCAGTTCGAATTGACGAGCGGGGCCGCGGGCGCGGCGGCCGACAGCACGCGCAAGGCGAAGGAATCGAGCGCCGGTTCGCTCGGCGGCAGTCCTTCGGCTTGGCACCAGAGAAGGAAATCCTTCAGCGACACGTCGACCAGGCGGGAATCGACGCCGCTCATCGAAAGGCCCATGAACAGGCCCTCGCGACAATCGAGCCAGTCCTCATAGCTCGGGTGCTCGCAGAATTCCGGAATGATTCCGCGCCCACGCTCGAATTCTTCCGGGGAGATCATCGCAATCGGAACAGGGGACATGAGAAGACGCCGCTCTGCGGCGCCGGAACGAAGCGTCCCGCGACCGCCATTCAGCCGTCTACAGGAAATGTCGCAGCGGCCTGTTAGGAAGTTTCGTTAGATTTTAGCGAAAGTTTTAGGAGCCGCTTTGAAAGCCTCGTCCGGTCGCGCAACGGCGGGGCGCCGGGCGACGACGAGCGGCCCGACGCGTCAAACCGAGCCGGTCGAGCCTCCCCCCGAATGGCCCCGGCAAGATCAGGGACCAACCGGCGGCCGGCGCAATTTGCCGCCGGCTTGACGTCGACGCGAAACCCTGACGCACTGCGCCACGCGGCTTGGAGTCCATGGCGGCGGCCGATGAGGCGCGAAGCGGCGCGGTCGCCCGCCGGAGCGAGGGGAACGCGGCCATGAAACGGCAACAGCTCACCGAGAAAATCCTCGACGTCAAACGCGAGAAGCAATGGACCTGGGCGCATATCGCGAATGAAATCGGCGGCATGTCGCACGTGCTGATCGTCGGCGCGTTGCTGGGCCAGATGAAGCTGGTCAAGCCGCTGGCGAAACGCGCCGCGGAGCTATTCGGGCTGACGGAGGCCGAGGAGCGCCTGTTGAACGAAACGCCTCATCGCGGCCAGGGCGTGGCGATGCCGCCGACCGATCCGTTGATCTACCGCTTCTACGAGCTGGTGATGATCAACGGCCCGGCGTGGAAGGCTTTGATCGAGGAGGAATTCGGCGACGGCATCATGTCGGCGATCGATCTCGACATCGCGCTCGAGCGCGAGCCCAACCCGAAGGGCGATCGCGTCAGGATCACCATGTCGGGCAAATTCCTGCCCTACAAATACTATGGAAACGAGCAGGGAATTCCGGACTACGGCTTCAAGGAGACGTGAGGCGGGAGCTTCGGGCGCGGCGCGCTGGCCGAAGCGCTCGCGCGGGCGTCGCCTCGGAAGTCGGCTAGTATCCAAAATCACTGAAGCGGCGAGACTTGGCGGCCCGCCAAGGTGTTTCAATGACTCGTGATTTCGAATGGTCGCATGACTCTCGCTTCAGTGATTTTGGATACTAGGGCTTCGGCGGGTCGCTCTTGGGCGCGTCGCTCCTGGCGATGAGAACGTAGCCGCGCGTCCGGCCGGCGTTGACGGCGTCGACCGTATTCATCGCATCGAACAGGTCGGACGCTTTCACCCATACCGGCGGATATTTGTAGCGCGCGACGTCGAGAATGAGAAAACGATCGGTCTCGGCGTCGTAGGCGCCCAGCGGCGAAATATGGCCGCCGGTCTCCTGCTGGATCGCCTTTCGCAGGTAGTTCACGATGACGAAGCGATCGTCGTGAGCCAGATAATCGCGCGCCGCGGCGCGAAACGCGTCGAGGCCGCCTTCGGCCGCGTGATGAACTTCGACGGTCACGGGATGATGCAGCGCCACGAGATCGCCGAGTTGGTCGAGCGTCATGCCCTGATGGGCGAGCACGTCGCGCGGCAGGATCGCGTCGGTCTCCTCGTTGAGCAGATTGTCCTGCGTGAAGGTGTGATAGGGTCGATATTCCGGCGTCGTCGGCGCCGGGACGCCCAGCGCGTTGAGCACCATGACCATGCTGGCGACGCCGCAATAGGCTTGCGTCTTCTGCGTCACGAAATGGCTGCTGATGGGAAAGAAGGCCTTCCGCGCGCCGCTTTCGAGAAGAAACTTCTCGCCCTGGTCGGAATTGAGATCCGTCAGGTTCGACGGCAGCGGCAGCGTTTCGGCTCGCGCGACGACCGCGACAAGGCTGAGGAAGCACGCAAGACAGAAGGAAAGGCGACGGGACATGACGGGCGCTCGCTCCGTGACAGGCGGGCGCAGTCTAGGACGCGGCGCGCGCCGCGCTAAGTCAAATCTTGTCGGTCGGCCCTTTCGCGCTCGCGCAATTCAATTCACTCTCGCCGCCATGGAGAACCCGATGACCCTGTGGCGCCGCGCCGCCGCTCATCCCGGCTGCTGAGAGGGGCGAGGCGATGAGCGATCAGCCGACCGCTCCGCTGACCAGGCGCAGCCTGCTCGCGCTGATCGGAGCGACCGCCGGCGGGGCGGCGATGTATCAGGCGATGACCGAGCTTGGGCTGGCGGCGGCGTCGCCGTACCGCGGGCGGATCAAGCTCGAAGGCGATCCGAAAGGGGCCTCGGTCATCGTGCTGGGGGCGGGCCTGGCCGGAATGACCGCGGCGATCGAGCTTCAGCGGGCCGGCTACAAGGTCCAGGTCCTCGAATACAACACGCGCCCCGGCGGCCGGAACTGGTCGCTGAGGGGCGGCGACGTCTATACCGAGCTCGGCGGCCAGACCCAGCGCTGCGAATTCGACGCCGGCCTCTATCTCAACCCCGGGCCGTGGCGCATTCCCCATCACCATTACGCGATCCTGGATTATTGTCGCAGGTTCGGCGTCGCGCTCGAGCCATTCATCCAGCTCAATCACAATGCGTTCCTGCATTCTTCCGAGGCGTTCGAGGGCAAGCCGCAGCGCATTCGCGACGTCAAGGCCGATTTTGAAGGGGGCGTCGCCGAACTGCTGGCCAAGGCGACGCGGCAGGGCGCGCTCGACGACGCGGTGTCGAGGGAGGACCGGGAAATTCTGCTGGAGGCGCTGCGCGCCCATGGCGGCCTCGACAAGGACTTCCGCTATGTCGCGGGCGAGGATTCCGCCGATTTCCGCGGCTATGCGAAGGATCCCGGCGGCGGCCTCGACGCCAGGCCGCTGCCCGGCGAGCCGATCGGCCTGCACGACATCCTGACGTCGCGTCTGTGGCGCGGCCTGCAGAACTTTCTCCTCTACGACTTTCAAACGACGATGTTCCAGCCGGTCGGCGGCATGGGCCGGATCGGCGAGGCCTTCGCGCGGCAGATCCCGAATGTGATCCGCTACGGCGCCAAGGCGACCGGCGTCAGGCAGGACGACAGGGGCGTCGCCGTCTCGTTCCAGAACCTCGCCGGCGGCGGGGCGGTCGAGGAGGCGAGGGCCGACTGGTGCGTTTGCGCCTTGCCGCTCACCATCCTGAGCGAACTTCCGATCAACGTGTCGGCGCCGATGAAGGCGGCGATCGACGCGGTTCCCTACGCCGCCGCGGTGAAGTTCGGATTGCAGTTCAAACGTCGCTTCTGGGAGGAGGACGAGCAAATCTTCGGAGGGATTTCCTACACCAACCTGCCGATCCGGCAGATCGCCTATCCCTGCGCCGGCTATAACGCCGGCGGCAAGGGCGTATTGCTCGGCGGCTACCTCTTCGGCGGCCCCAACGCCTACGAGTTCACCGCGATGCCGCCTGCCGAGCGCGTCCGGCTTGCCGTCGAATACGGCGCCCAGCTCCATCCCCAATACCGGGCGGAGTTCGAAAACGGCGTCAGCGTCGCCTGGCATCGCGCGCCGTTCGTTCTCGGCTGCGCCGGAGAATGGTCGGAGGCGGCGCGCCGCGAGCACTACGACAATCTTTGCCAGATCGATGGCCGCATCGTGCTCGCCGGCGAACACGCCTCCTACATCCCCGCCTGGCAGGAAGGCGCGATTCTTTCGGCGCTCGACGCCGTCACGCGGCTTCACAAACGGGTTGTCCAGTCGTGAACCGGCTGTTCCCCGTCCGCTCTCATCGGAGCCGCGAGGGCCGCGTCGGGCCACGCCGCCGGTTCGGCCTTGCCTTGTCGCTCGCCGTCTCGATGATTCCCGGCGCGCCGGTCCACGGTCAAGAACCGCCTCAGGCGAATCCGCCGCTGAGCCGGGGATGGGTTTTTGGCGAGCAGGGCGGCGCGGCGCTTTATGCCGGCGTTTGCGCCGCCTGCCATCAGCCGGACGCCAAGGGCGCGGTCGGGGCGGGCGCCTACCCGGCGCTCGCCGCCGACAAGAATCTCGCCTCCGCCGACTATATGGCGGTCGTGCTGCTTGACGGACTGAGGGGCATGCCGCCGCTTGGCCAAATGATGAGCGACGCGCAGGCGGCGGACGTGATCAACTATGTCCGCACCCATTTCGGCAACCGCTACGGCGACGCCATTTCGGCCGGCGACATCAAGGCCAGGAGGCCGGCGGCGGCGCCCACCCCCTGAAATCCGCCACGCCGGCGGCGCCCGCTGCGCCGCCGGCGATCCGGCTTTGCGGGGCGAACTGGCGTCCCGGAAGGGAATCGAACCCCTGACCCCAGGTTTAGGAAACCTGTGCTCTATCCTGCTGAGCTACCGGGACTGGCGCTTCACGAGAAGCGCGCGCAGGTTGTCTTATGCTCCGATCGGCCTTGCCATTTCAAGAGGCTCTGATGGGCGAAACCGCGCCCCGCCCGGTCGCACGACCGAATCAGCCTCGCGCGCTGTTTCCTCTGGCGGTTTTCTCCGCCGTTCTGCTCGCGGCGGTCTCCGCCCGCGCCGCCTGCCCGTCGGCGGGCGACCAGCGCGTCGAGGTGACCGCCGTCTCCGAGCGCGGCGAAATCCTGCTCGCCGACGGGCGCCAGGCGCGCCTCGCCGGGCTCGACGTGCCCGATCCCGGCCGCGGCGAGCCGGAAAACGCCGCCGCGGCGCGCAACTGGCTGTCGTCCCGCCTCGTCGGGCGCGAAGTCGGCCTGCGCGCGCTCGCGCCAAGGCCCGACCGCTGGGGCCGCCTGCTCGCCGATGTTTTCACCGACGGGCCGGGCGCGCCGCCCTCTTCGATCGCCGCCGGCCTGCTCGCGGCGGGGCTGGCGCGGGTGCGGCCGGAGGTCGAGACCCGCGATTGTCGGACAGAGCGGCTCGCCGCGGAGGAAGCGGCGCGCGCGAACGGCCTTGGCCTGTGGACCGATCCATATTATGGGGTGGTCGAGGCGACCGATCTCGACGAGTTGCGCCAGCGCGACGGGGAGTTCGCCATTGTCGAGGGCGTGGTTCGCCGGGTCGGCGAGGGCCGCAGCCGAATCTATCTCGATTTTGGCCGTCGCGGCGGGTTTACGGCGGTGGCGGCGGCGCGGCAGGCGCAGGCCTTCGAGCGCGCCGGGGTCGCGCTCGCCAGGCTGCAAGGCGCCCGAATCAGGGTGCGCGGCGCGATGGACAACCGATTCGGGCTCCGGATGGCGATAACCGGGCCCGATCAGATCGAGCGATTGGCGGCAGGCGCCGGGAACAGCGAGGTCAGGCCGGACAAATGAGCGCGGTCGAGAGGGCGTTGCGACGGCCGGCGGGCCGCCGCCCCCGGAGATCCTGGGGGGATGGTCTGCTGCGCCTGGCGCGCATCGGGCTGGCTTGCCTCGCGCCGCTGCTGGCCGCCGCCTGCGCCAATATCGACGCGCCGGGGCCGAAATCGGCGAGCCTGGTGCCGAGCGCGGCGCCGCGCACCACCGGCGGCAACCCGGCCGGCGCCGAACGCAAGCGCCTCGTCGAATTGTTCGGCGGCGAATATAACGATCCGGCGGCCGAGCGATACCTCAACGAAATTCTGGCGCGCCTCGCCCCGGCCACCCAGGCGCCTTCCGACGTCTATCGCGTGACGATTCTGAATTCGCCGATCGTCAACGCCTTCGCCTTGCCGTCGGGCGATATTTTCGTGACGCGCGGCCTGCTCGCCCTCGCCGACGATTCGTCCGAGATCGCCGCCGTCATGGCGCATGAAATCGCCCATATCACCGCCCAGCACGCGGCCAAGCGCGCTGAAAAGGAGAAGACCGCGGCGCTGTTCGCGCGGGTCTCGACCGCCGTGCTCGACCGGCCCGAGGAGGGGCAGGAGCAGGAGGCGAGGGGAAGGCTGGGCCTCGCCCAGTTCTCGCGCCAGCAGGAGTTCGAAGCCGACCAGATCGGCATCAAGACGATCGGTCAGGCCGGCTACGATCCTTTCGCCGCCTCGCGCTTCCTCGAATCGCTCGGACGCTGGACGGCGATGCGCGCTTCGATGTTCGGCGAGAACGCCAACGGCGGCAAGCCCGACATGATGTCGACGCATCCCTCGACCCCCGAGCGCGTCGCTCAGGCGGTGGCGCAGGCGCGGCTGATCGGCGCGCCCGGCGTCGGCGACACCGGCCGCGACGCCTATCTCGCCGCGATCAACGGGCTGGCGTTCGGCGACGATCCCGCCGAGGGGCTGGTGCGCGGCGCGCGCTTCGTTCATCCCAAACTCGGCTTCGCCTTCGCGGCGCCCGAGGGTTTCGTGCTCGAGAACCAGTCGGCGGCGCTGATCGGCGTCGGCGACGGCGGCGCGGAGGCCCTGCGGCTCGATAGCGTGACCGCCGACCCGTCGGCCGGTCTCGACGCGACGATCGCCACCGGCTGGATCGACGGGTTGAAGACGGTCTCGGTCGAAACGTTGAAGGTCGACGACCTGCCGGCGGCGACGGCGGTGGCGCAGGGCTCGCAATGGAGCTTCCGCCTGGGCGCGGTGCGGCTCGGACCGAAGGTCTATCGGCTCATCTTCGCGGCGCGCGCGCTGACGCCGGCGATCGACGCGCGCTTTCGCGCTTCGATCGGTTCGTTCCATCGCCTGAGCGCGCAGGAAGCCGCCGCCGCCCATCCGCAGCGCATTGAGATCGTCGCGGCCGACGCCGCCGACACGCCCGAAACGATGGCGCGCCGGATGGCCGTCGCGGATCGCCCGCTGGATCAGTTCCTTCTGCTCAACGGCCTGGAGCCCGGCGCGACGCTGAAGGCCGGCGCGCGCTACAAGATCGTCGTCGAATGAACTTCGAGGCGCCGCGCATCCATCGCCGGCTCGCCGGCCCGCTGGTCGCGGCGACCCATAATTCCGGCAAGCTGCGCGAATTTCGCGAACTGCTCGCGCCTTATCGCCTGGACGCGATCGGCGCCGGCGAGCTCGCCCTCGCCGAGCCCGAAGAGACCGGCGCGACCTTCGAGGCGAACGCCATATTGAAGGCGCGCGCCGCGGCCAAGGCCGCCAACCGGCCGGCGCTGGCCGACGATTCCGGCCTTTGCGTCGACGCGCTCGGCGGCGCGCCGGGCATCTATTCGGCGCGCTGGGCGGCGGGCTCGAGGGACTTTGGCGGCGCGATGGCGCGCGTCGAGCGCGAGCTGATCGCCGCGGCGGCGCCCGAGCCCTGGCGCGCCCATTTCATCAGCGGACTGGCGCTCGCCTGGCCCGACGGTCATGTCGAATATTTCGAAGGGCGGGTGGACGGACGCCTCGTCTTCCCGCCGCGCGGCGCCAACGGCTTCGGCTACGACCCGATCTTCACGCCCGACGGACATTCGCGCGGCTTCGGCGAGATGACCGCCGAGGAAAAGCACGGCATCCCCGCCGACGGTTCGCCGGCCCTGTCGCATCGGGCGCGCGCGTTCCAGCTTCTCGCGCGCGCCTGCCTGCGATGAGGCGCCGGGCGGCGGTTGCGCTAACGCAAAGTCGCGCGAGGCCGACGGGCTAGACTGGCTCGAGACAGAATTGAACGGAGGGCCGCATGAGCGGGTTCGAGGACCGTGAGGAACAATTCGAGAAGCGGTTTGCGGTGGATGAGGAGGTCAAGTTCAAGACCCTCGCGCGCCGGAACAAGCAGGTCGGCCTGTGGGCCGCCCAATTGCTGGGCTACGGCGGCGCCGACGCCGACGCCTGGGCCGCCGACCTTGTCGCCGGCCAGGTCGGCGCCGCCGACCCCGACGCGCTTTTTGCGGCGGTGAAGGCCCAACTGGCGAAAGGGGCCGTCGAAATTTCCGACAACCGCATACGCCGCAGGATCGCCGAGGCGATGACCCAGGCGAGCGCCGAGATCATGGCCGGCAAATAGGTCGTCAGGCGGGTTGCGCGAGCGCGCCGAACGCGGCGACCACCGCTTCGTAGACCGCACGCTTGAAGGGAACCACCAGCGCCGGCGCGCTCTCCAGCGGGCGCCAGCGCCAGTCTTCGAATTCGGGCTTGAAGCCGCCGCCGCCGGGGCGCGCGATGTCGATTTCGCGGTCTTCGCCGGTGAAGCGGAAGGCGAACCACTTCTGGGTCTGGCCGCGGTATCGCCCTTTCCAGCGGCTGGTCATCGCCTCGGGCGGCAGGTCATAGCTCAGCCAGTCCGGCGCCTCGGCGAGCAGCGCCACGCTCGATACGTTGGTCTCTTCGAAAAGCTCGCGGCGCGCCGCCGCGAGCGGGGTCTCTCCTTCGTCGATTCCCCCCTGCGGCATCTGCCATTCGTGGCCGGCCACCAGCTCCACGCCGCCGCGCCGTTGCTTGCGGCGGCCGAGAAAGACCCGGCCGTCGCGGTTGAGCAGCGCCACGCCGACGTTTCGGCGATAGGGCAGGTCGTCGGTCTCCATCCCCGGCTCCGCTTGTTCGGCGGCCCATCATGGATTGGCTTGCGCCGCAGGTCCAGGCGCGTGCGAAATCGCCGCCGAGACGGGAACCAGCGCCAGCCCCTTGGCTTCGAGCCCGCGCGCCCAGCGCGCGATATGCTCGACGCTGGCGGGCAGCGCCGAGGCGACCCCGATCGCCTGGCCGTTGGCCCTCGCCAGGGCTTCGAGCCTGACGAGGGCCGCGTCGATCGCCTGCGGCGACGGGTCGGCGTCGATGACGAGGTCGGCGCTCCCGGCGCGCAGGTTCAAGCCGGGCGCCTTTTCCCGCGCCAGGCTGCGCGGCGACGAGCCGTCGTCGAGGTAAAGAAGACCGCGAACGGCGATTTCGCTGAGCACCGGCGCCAGCGCCGCCGAATTGGCGGTGAATTTGGCGCCGAGGAAATTCATCACGCCGACATAACCGGCGAACCGCGTCATCAGCCAATGCAGATTGTCGACGTTCTCGCCTTCCGAAAGCTCGCTGAGCAGGGTGTGCGGGCCAGGATTGTTGGCGGGGTAGTCGAAGGGCTCCATCGGCGCCTGCAACAGCGCCTCGTGCCCGGCCTCGCGCGCCCGCGCGACGTCGCGCTCGACCTCGGCGCCGTAGGGCGCAAAACCGAGCGATACGGCGCCCGGCAGCCGGTCGATCGCGTCGAGCGTGCCGCTCTCGCTGAGACCGAGGCCGCCCACCACGAGGGCGACGCGCGGCGCGCCGGCGCCGAGCTTGTCCGACAGCAGCGGCGGACGGGCGTAGACGTCGGAAGGGCGCGCGCCGTCGAGGCCGACGCGCGGCAACAGCCCGTATTTCGATTTGTCGACCAGCCGCCGGTCCGGCGCAGACGTCAGGCGCAGCCCGAGCGCCTCCGGCACCTCGATGATCAGCGAGCCCGGCGCCGACGCGCCGCGGCCGCGCACCACCTTGACGCCGCTCGATCCTTCGACGTCGCTCGCCGTCGACGGCGCCAGCGGGCCGGCGGTCGATGCAACGGCGGCGACGTCGACCCCCGCCTTGGCGGGCGCCGGCGCGGCGGCGGCGACGGGATGGCGCTCGATCGTGGCGATCGCATAGGGCTCGCCGCCGAGATGATCGTCGGTTTCGACGAGATAGGCGGCGAGGCCGATCACCAGGGCCGCGCCGGAGGCGAGGGCGAGGCTCCCGTAGGGGATGGGCCGACGAGGTTTGCGCGAGGGCAGGCCCAGCGGTTCGTTCAGCTCGTCGCGCTCGTCAAGGCCCGCCATCGATCCCGCTCAGCCCGACCCGCCCCTTGCGGCCCGCCCCGTTCCTGAAAGCCAATCCCGGATTGCGCCGATCCCGCGCGACTCGAAATCCCATCGCCGCTTTCGACGCGCAAGCCCGCCCGGCGCGCTTTCGGGCGGGAGACAGCCGGTCCGCGCGCGGGAAATACGTCGATTCGACCAACCCCGGCGAAGCCCGCGCCCGACCGCGGCGCCGCCGCCTGAAGCCGCGGCGAATCACCCCGCCGCCGCGCGCCATTGTCGGCCCGACGAAGGGGCGGGTCGAGGGGAATTTTCGACGCCCGGGCGGCGCGCCGCGCGTCGCCGCTTCGGAGTGGTCTTTCCGGGCTAAAAATCGTGCAATTTGTGCGCGTTGCGCGCTATAATGCGCGATCCGTCGAATCGCGGCGCTCGCCTCGCCGCCGCGCTCGCCTCCCACCCCCGAAAAGGCCTTTCTTTTGAACGATCAAACGCCCCCCACGGGTCCGCAGGACAGCCCGGAAGCCAACGCCAGCGACGCCTACGGCGCCGACGCGATCAAGGTGCTGCGCGGCCTCGACGCGGTGCGCAAGCGGCCGGGCATGTATATCGGCGACACCGACGACGGCTCCGGCCTGCATCACATGGTCTACGAGGTCGTCGACAACGCGATCGACGAGGCGCTCGCCGGGCACGCCAAACTGGTGACGGTGACGCTGAACGCCGACGGCTCCTGCACCGTCAGCGACGACGGACGCGGCATCCCGACCGGCATCCACGAAGAAGAGGGCGTGTCGGCGGCCGAGGTCATCATGACCCAGCTGCACGCCGGCGGGAAGTTCGACCAGAACGCCTACAAGGTTTCGGGCGGCCTGCACGGCGTCGGCGTGTCGGTGGTCAATGCGCTGTCGACCAGCCTGACGCTGCAGATCTGGCGCGACGGCCTCGAGCACGTCATCCATTTCGCCAATGGCGACCCGGTCGATGAGCTCACCGTCGTCGGACCCGCGCCGCTCGTCGACGGCAAGCCGAAGCGCGGCACGCAGGTCACCTTCACCCCGTCGCCGCAAACCTTCACGATGGTCGAGTTCGACCTTGCGACGATCGAGCACCGCCTGCGCGAGCTCGCCTTCCTCAATTCGGGCGTGCGCATCGTGCTGACCGACGCGCGGCACGCCGAGGTCAAGCGCGAGGAGCTTCATTACGAAGGCGGCCTGGAGGCGTTCGTGCGCTATCTCGACCGCGCCAAGACGCCGCTGGTCGACGCGCCGATCCTGATCCGCGGCGAGCGCGACGGAATCGTCGTCGAGGTCGCGCTGTGGTGGAACGACAGCTACCACGAGAACGTGCTCGCCTTCACCAACAACATCCCGCAGCGCGACGGCGGCACGCATCTGATCGGCTTTCGCAGCGCCCTGACGCGGCAGGTGACCGGCTATGCCGAGCGCTCGAGCTTTGCGAAGAAGGAAAAGATCGACCTTTCCGGCGACGATTGCCGCGAGGGCCTCACCTGCGTCCTGTCGATCAAGGCGCCCGATCCGAAGTTCTCCTCGCAGACCAAGGATAAATTGGTCTCCTCCGAAGTGCGCCCGGTGGTCGAGGGCGTCGTCAACGAGATGCTCGGCCAGTGGTTCGAGGAGCACCCGCACGAGGCGCGCAGCATCGTCGGCAAGGTCGTCGAGGCGGCGCAGGCGCGCGAGGCGGCGCGCAAGGCGCGCGAACTGACGCGCCGCAAGGGCGCGCTCGACATCGCGAGCCTGCCCGGCAAGCTCGCCGATTGCCAGGAGCGCGATCCCGCCAAATCGGAAATCTTCATCGTCGAGGGCGATTCGGCGGGCGGCACCGCCAAGCAGGGCCGCAACCGCGAATTCCAGGCGGTGTTGCCGCTGCGCGGCAAGATCCTCAACGTCGAGCGGGCGCGCTTCGACAAGATGCTGGGCAGCGAGCAGATCGGCACGCTGATCACCGCGCTCGGCGCCGGGATCGGGCGCGACGATTTCAATCTCGACAAGCTGCGCTACCACAAGATCATCATCATGACCGACGCCGACGTCGACGGCTCGCATATCCGCACCTTGCTGCTGACCTTCTTCTTCCGCCAGATGCGGCCGCTGATCGAGGCCGGCCATTTGTTCATCGCGCAGCCGCCGCTGTTCAAGGTCAAGCGCGGCTCGTCCGAGCTCTATCTGAAGGACGAGCGCGGCCTCGAGGACTATCTGGTGACCGCCGGCCTCGAAGGCGCGGCGCTGCGGCTCGCCGGCGGCGAGACCCGCGCCGGCGCCGATCTTCTGACGCTGGTCAACGAGGCGCGCGCGCTGCGCCATGTGCTCGAGCAATTGCATACGCGCTACGACCGGCGCGCGGTCGAGCAGGCGGCGCTCGCCGGCGCGTTGAAGCCGCTCGCCACCGTCGACGACGAGAACGGCGCGCGGCGCGCCGAGGTCATCGCCGGGCGCCTCAACGCGATTTCCGAAGAGACCGAGCGCGGCTGGAGCGGGCGCGCGGAAATGGGCGGCTATGTGCTGACCAGAGAGCTGCGCGGCGTGCGCCAGGCGCTGACCCTCGACGCCGGCCTGATCGCTTCGGCCGAGGCGCGCCGGCTCGACGAGCACGCGCGCGCGTTGGGCGAGGCGTTCAGCGCGCCCGCCGTGTTCGCGCGCCGCGGCGACGAAACGCCGGTCGCCGGCCCCTCGGGCCTGCTCGACGCGGTGACCGAGGCCGGGCGCAAGGGCGTGACGTTCCAGCGCTACAAGGGCCTCGGCGAAATGAACAAGGACCAGCTCTGGGAGACCACGCTCGACCGCGAGGCGCGCACGTTGCTGCAGGTGAAGATCAAGGAAGGCGACGAGGCCGACGACATTTTCGTCAAACTGATGGGCGACGTCGTCGAGCCGCGCCGCGAGTTCATCCAGGACAACGCGCTGAGCGTGGCGAATCTGGACGTGTGAGGCTGCGGACGCCGTCCGGTCGACGATGCGCGGTGGGGCGGTAAATCTCACGGTCGTTTTGGAGAGCCGTCCCACCGCCGCGTGGCGTGTTGGAACGCCGGTCGATGTCGGCGGGGACGCTATTCCCTCCCCCCTTGTGGGGGAGGGTCAGGGAGGGGGGTCGCGCGTGCCTGAAAGGTTGAAATCGATCGCGCGCCAGCTGAGGACGAACGCGACCAGCGCCGAACGCCGCCTGTGGAATGGCGTGAGGCGCCAACAGATCGGAGGCTTCAGGTTTCGGCGTCAGGTCATCCTCGAGGGCTTCGTCGCCGACTTCGCCTGCTATGCGGCGCGCCTCGTCATCGAAGTCGACGGCGCCACGCATTCGACCGATGCGGAACTCGCGCGCGACGCGTCGCGCTCCGCCGCATTGCGCGCGCAAGGCTATTGCATCCTGCGATTCGCCAACGACGAGATTTTCCACAACATCGACGGCGTGCTGGAAACCATTCGACTGAAGCTGGGCGAACTGCGGCCGAGACTGTCGGACGACGATTTCGAGGATGGCGCGACCCCCCTCCCTGGCCCTCCCCCACAAGGGGGGAGGGAATAGCGGCGGCGCTTCGATCGCCCGGCTTCGAGCTTCTTTGACCGTGGCGGAGAAGACGACCCCATGCGCATCCTCCTGACCGGCTCTTCCGGGTGGCTCGGCCGGGCGCTCGCGCCGCGGCTGGCGCGCGACGGTCATGAGGTCGTCGGGCTCGATCCCGTGCCCTCGGCGACCACGCGCATCGTCGGCTCGATCGAGGATCGCGCCCTGCTGCGCGCGACCATGCGCGGCTTCGGGGTCGAGGCGGTGATCCACGCCGGCGCCCTGCACAAGCCTCACGTCGAAACGCATGCGCGCGCGGATTTCGTCGCGGTCAACGTCCAGGGAACGCTGAACCTGCTGGAGGAGGCGGCCGCGCCGGGCTCGCTTGTCGACCGCTTCGTGCTGACCTCGACCACCTCGCTGATGATCTCCAGCGAAATCCGCGCCGGGCGGGCCGGCGGGGCGGCGCGCGCCGCATGGATCGACGAGACCCTGGCGCCGCTGCTGCCGCGCAACATCTACGGCGTCACCAAGCTGTCGGCCGAGCATCTCGCGCGGCTGTTCCACCAGATGCACGGCCTGCCCGTGGTGGTGCTGCGCACCGCGCGATTCTTTCCCGAAGAGGACGACATGGCCCATGCGATGGCCCAGGGCGCCGACAATTCCAAGGCCAACGAACTGCTGTTTCGCCGCGCCACGGTCGAGGACATCGCCGAAGCGCATGTGGCGGCGCTGGAGCAGGCGCCGCGGCTCGGCTTCGACACGTTCATCATCTGCGCCAGGACGCCGTTTTCGCGCGACGATTGCCCCGAACTGATCGCCGACGCCCCCGCCGTGGTGGCGCGGCTGTTCCCACATTATCGCGAAATCTACGCGCGGCTCGGCTGGACGATGTTCGATTCAATCGACCGGGTCTACGATTCCAGCAAGGCGGAGCGGGGGCTGGGATTTGTGTGCCGGACGGAGTTTGCGGAGCGGCTGAGGGAGCTGGCGGGGTAGGACCCGCCGACCGATCAACGGGCGGCATGCAGCGGAAACAGCGCGTCCGGGACGACAATTGCTTGCGAGAATGTTCCTGGTATGTTCTAATTTCAATCGTTACGCAAGCCCAAATCCTGGACAGCCCCATGCTCGATTCGCCAGGCGCGAGAATGTTTCGGTTGCGGCGCGGCGGCGTTCACTGCGATCGCGACGGGCTGTTTGTTGGACCCATCGCGCTTTTGACCGCGAGACGGGACGCGACCAGGACCGCGACATGGACGGTGCGTCCCGAGGCTGAGCTCAACGACGAATTATCCGCCTGCTATGGCCTGCCGATCGACAGCGCGGTCAAGCGCGGCGGACTGGCGGGCGTCGCGGCGGCGCTCAATAGAGGCGATGTGGCTTTGGCCGGAATCGCCGCCTTGCTGCTGCGATTTCCAGATCCGCCGTCCCTTGAGAAGGGCGAGCCGTCGCCAGACGATGTCTTGGCGCTGGCCGCCGAACTCTTCTGGAGCGGCCTTCTCAAAGGCGATTGGGATCCCGGCAAACACCCGCGCACCGGGGAGCCTCCAAACCGCGGATGGTTTGCGTCGGTTCCGAAGGAAATGAAGGAAGTAGGGGAGGCACGACGGGGATGGCCGCCGCCCCGCGTGAACAAGGCGCTGAGAGCCCTCGTCGAGCGTCTCTCGCAAGAAGCGTGGCTCTTCGAGCTCGGGCCCGCCGGCGACGCAGCGGTTGCGTTCCTGGAACTTGTCGACCTGATGACGCCGGAAGAACTCAACGAAGGCGAGGATCGGCTGACGGCGCAATGGAAAGCCGCTTTCGATCCGCCCGAGACTCTCGAAGAGCTGCAAGAGCCGCCGACCGAAAATATTCTGGGTTACCAGCAGCATCACATCGTCGGACAAAATCCCTCCAATGTCGCAAAGAGGGAAGTGGAAAAGTTCGGACGGGCGATGATCGACGATCCAAGCAATCTCGTGTGGATTCCAACGCTCCTGCATGAACAGATCAGCAAATATTACAGCGAAGAAGACCCGGATGACCCGCAAGGCCGTACGCGCAGGGACGTGATCAACGAAATGGATTTCGACCAGCAGCGCGCGATCGGTCTCCAGCAACTGCGCGAAAAAGGCGTCTTGAAATGAGCGCCAACACCTACTCGCGCATGAGCGCCGACGCGCTGATCGAGGAGTTCGTCCGCGTCGGCCAACTCACGCCCACCGTCTGGACAGTTGCGCCGATCCTTCTGGAAAGGACTCCCGAGCGCCTTGCGGGCCTCAAGGAGATCCAGGCGATCGGCGCGGAACTCCGGCTGCGCAAACCGATCGAAAAATTGCGTCCGCTGTACGATCATGAAAACAACGACGTCCGCGCCTTTGCGGCTTTTCAGTTCATGTCCATTGACGAAGATTGGGCGCTCGCAACCTTGAGCGCGATCAATGAGCGTCTGTCGACCCAGGAAGTCATGGCGCTCTGCGCACGAGCCAAGCGCCGTCCGCCGTCGCGACCTTCGTTGAAGGAAATGTCGACCGAACGACTCGCGCGACGCTTCGAGGACGCGGGCGTCCGCAAATATGCGACGCGATTTCTCGGCAAAGGCTTTGAACCCTGCGACGTCAAGCTCGGCAATCGGATCGTAGGCGAAATGAGCGAGATTGCGCGGGAGTTGAAATCGCGCGACGCCTTGAACGCGTTGGCGTCGCTGATGGAGCATCCGAATATTGCCGTTCGTTGCGCCGCCGCGATCCGTTGCCTCGCGGTCGCGCCGGAGCAGGCGATTCCAGTGCTGGAAGCCATCAAGGCCGGCCGGGACGTCGAACAGGACAGCGCGTCCTGGGCCCTTTATCGTCGAAGAGAAGGGCAGAAGGGCGCCGCCACGCCATGAAGCGCGATCGCGCGAGCTTTCGACCAACGCCGGCGGTCTGCAGCCGGCTCCATCGCGAGTGTAGCGCAGCGATCCTCGAGCCGTGATCCGGAACGCCGCGGAAACAAGCCGCTCCGCAACTCCTTGAGATCGCCCAATCACCGGGCAAAACCTGTGCGACCGATGGTTCGCGCCGGCGAGGCCGCGCGGGCGCTCAAAATGCCCCCAGTTGCCGCGCCCGCCGCGATTTGCGAAAAGACCCCTCCGCGGCCTCAGCCGCGCCTTTCCTTACCCAAGGCCCCGCCCCATGCCCCCATATCGCTCCCGCACCTCCACCCACGGCCGCAACATGGCCGGGGCCCGCGGGCTGTGGCGCGCCACCGGGATGAAGGACGGCGATTTCGGCAAGCCGATCATCGCCATCGCCAATTCGTTCACCCAGTTCGTGCCGGGCCACGTCCATCTGAAGGACCTCGGCCAGCTGGTGGCGCGCGAGGTCGAGAAGGCGGGCGGCGTCGCCAAGGAGTTCAACACCATCGCGGTCGACGACGGCATCGCGATGGGCCATGACGGCATGCTCTATTCGCTGCCCAGTCGCGAAATCATCGCCGACAGCGTCGAATATATGGCCAACGCCCATTGCGCCGACGCGCTCGTCTGCATCTCCAATTGCGACAAGATCACGCCGGGCATGCTGATGGCGGCGCTGCGCCTCAACATCCCCGCGGTGTTCGTCTCCGGCGGGCCGATGGAGGCGGGCACGGTGACAGTGGCCGGCAAGGTCAGGAAGGTCGACCTGATCGACGCGATGGTGGCCGCCGCCGACAGCAAGGTGTCGGACGAAGAGGTCGCGGTGATGGAGCGCTCGGCCTGCCCGACCTGCGGCTCGTGCTCGGGCATGTTCACCGCCAATTCGATGAATTGCCTCACCGAGGCGCTCGGCCTTTCGCTGCCCGGCAACGGCACGATCGTGGCGACGCACGCCGACCGCAAGCGGCTGTTCGTCGAGGCGGGCCATCTGATCGTCGATCTCGCGCGCCGCTGGTACGAACAGGACGACGCCAGCGTGCTGCCGCGCGCCATCGCCAGTTTCGGCGCGTTCGAAAACGCGATGACGCTGGATATTTCGATGGGCGGCTCGACCAACACCGTGCTGCACCTGCTCGCCGCCGCCTACGAGGGCGGCCTCGACTTCACCATGACCGACATCGACCGCCTGTCGCGCCGCGTGCCGGTGTTGTGCAAGGTCGCCCCGTCCGTTCCCGACGTCCACCTGGAAGACGTGCATCGCGCCGGCGGCGTCATGGGCATCCTCGGCGAACTCGACCGCGCCGGCCTGCTCAACCGCGAGACGCCGATGGTCCATGCGGAAACCCTGGGCGCGGCGCTGGAGCGCAACGACATCAAGCGCGGCGCCGGCGCCTCGACCCGCGAATTCTTCCGCGCCGCGCCCGGCGGCGTCGCGACGCAGATCGCGTTCAGCCAGGCCTCGCGCTACGAGGCGCTCGACGAGGACCGCGCCGGCGGCGCCATCCGCGACGCCGCGCACGCCTTCTCGAAGGACGGCGGCCTCGCCGTGCTCTACGGCAACCTCGCCGAAGACGGCTGCATCGTGAAGACCGCCGGCGTCGACGCCGCCCATCTGAAATTCACCGGACCGGTGAAAATCTTCGAGAGCCAGGACGATGCGGTGGCCGGCATCCTCGGCGGCAAGGTTGTCGCCGGCGACATCGTGGTGATCCGCTACGAGGGGCCGCGCGGCGGGCCGGGCATGCAGGAAATGCTGTATCCGACCAGCTATCTCAAATCGAAGGGCCTCGGCAAGGCCTGCGCGCTGATCACCGACGGCCGTTTCTCCGGCGGCACGTCGGGCCTGTCGATCGGCCATGTCTCGCCGGAAGCCGCCGAGGGCGGCGCGATCGGCCTCGTCGAGGCGGGCGACGCGATCGAGATCGACATCCCCAACCGCTCGATCCGGCTGCTGGTCTCCGACGAAGCGCTGGCGCATCGCCGCGCCGCGATGCAGCACAGAGGCGACGACGCCTGGCGCCCGGCCAGGCCGCGCCAGCGCCACGTCACGACGGCGCTGAGGGCCTACGCCGCGCTGACCACCAGCGCCGCGCGCGGCGCGGTGCGCGAGATTCCGGCGAATCTGCGCTGAGGCGGGCGCGCCGCGACGCCTCCGGGCGCCGTCGATCTGATCAGATAATCGCCAGCGGCAAATGCTGCGCGACCGCGTCGAAATCGCGGTCGTCGTGAAGGAGCGCATGGCCGCGTTCGATGCAAAACGTCGCGATGATCAGGTCCGCGGTTTTTCGCAGCGTGACGCCGCGCCCGCGCAGGAATCGAAAATTGCGCGCGGCGATCGCCGCAAGCCCTGCGTCAAGCATGGCCTCGACCCTGAACTCCCGGAGTCGTTGTTCGATAAAGGCCGCGTGGGCGTCGCTGCGGGCGCCTTGCAGCAATTCGAGCATGACGAGATCGCCGACCAGAATTTCATCGGCCTCCGCTTCTTCGATCTCCTCGAATTTATCCGCGGCCGTATTGGCGACGCCGCGAAATCTGGCGATCCAGACGGAACTATCGACGACGATCACTCGAGGGGCTCGAAGAACCGCCCTTCACGCATGGCGTCTAGATCGCCTTCCCACCCGATTCCCTTGAGCTCCCCCAGCGCCCGACGCCGCCTCGCTTGGCGCAAAGCCCGTCGCAGCGCTTCTTCGACGGCGGCCTTTTTGGTCTTGAGCCCGAAGACCGCCATGGCTTCGGCGAGGAGGTCATCGTCGATGTCAATATTCGTGCGCAAGCGCCGATCCGATGTGTAAGGGCTGATGCGAACATACACACTCCGCCGCAGCGGCGCAATCGCCTCGCTCATCCCAGCGCCGCCACCCTTGCCTTGGCCTCGGCATATTCGCGCGCCAGCCGCGCCACCAGTTCGCCCGCCGGCGTCACCGCTTTCACCGCGCCGATGCCCTGGCCGCTGCCCCAGATGTCGCGCCAGGCCTTGGCGCGGGAGCTTCCGCCCGATGCGAAGCTGGTTTTCGAGGGATCGCTTTGCGGCAGATTGTCGGGGTCGAGGCCGGCGGCGACGATCGACCGCTTGAGATAATTGCCGAAGATGCCGGTGAACAGATTGGTGCCGTGAATGTCCTCGGCGCTTCCTTCGACAATCGCCCGCTTGTAGCCCTCGGCGGCGTTGGCTTCGCAGGTCGCGATGAACGCCGAGCCGATATAGGCCAGATCCGCGCCGATGACTTGCGCGGCGAGGATCGCCGCGCCGCTGGCGATCGCGCCGGACAGCGCGAGCGGCCCGCCGAACCACGCGCGGATGTCCTGAATCAGCGCGAAGGGCGAAAGCGACCCGGCGTGGCCGCCGGCGCCGGCCGCCACGGCGATCAGCCCATCCGCGCCCTTTTCGACCGCCTTGTGCGCGAAGCGGTCGTTGATCACGTCGTGCAGGGTGACGCCGCCGTAAGAATGAACGGCGGCGTTGACGTCCTCGCGCGCGCCGAGCGAGGTGATGACGATCGGCGCCTTCCACTTTACGCACAGCGCGACGTCTTCTTCGAGACGGTTGTTGGTCCTGTGAACGATCTGGTTGACCGCGAACGGCGCCGCCGGCGTCCGCGGATTGGCGCGATCCCACGCGGCGAGCTCTTGCGTGATGCGGTGCAGCCATTCGTCGAGCAGCGCAGCGGGTCGGGCGTTGAGCGAGGGAAACGAGCCGACGATGCCCGCCTTGCACTGGGCGATCGCCAGATCGGGGTTGGAGACGATGAACAGCGGCGCGCCAATGACCGGCAGCCGCAGGCGCTCGCGCAAAACGGGGGGCAGCATGGCGTTTTCCTCGGCGAGGGGTTTCGGGAAACGGCGCGTCGATCAAGCCGGCGGCGTGAGCCACGAGCAGGCCCAGGCGCCACGCCCCTCGCGCGCCAAAACCCTTGCGAGCCAGGGCAGCAGCGCGCGCGCTTCGTCGATCAGGATATGCGGCGGGTTGACGACGAGAAGGCCGGCGCGGGCGAGCGGAGCGGGCGAGTTGGCCGTCGGGGGGATGTCGCCGACGTCGAGTTCGAGTTGCAGAATGTTGGGCGCGCCGATCGCCGCCACCGCGTTGAGGAAGCGCGCGTCGTCGCGCCGGTCCTTGATCGGGCGCCAGGCCGCATAGACGCCGGTCGGCCATTTCCCGAGCGCCCGGGCCAGCGCCTCCGCGACGCGTTTCGGCTCGCTCGGCGCTTCGTAGGGCGGATCGATCAACACCAGGCCGCGGCGCTCCTTCGGCGGCAGCCAGGCGTTGAGCGCGACAAAGCCGTCGATCTCGACGATCGTCAGCCGGGCGTCGCGGCCCATGCGCGCCACCAGCGCGGCGCGCTCCTCCGGATGCAATTCGCACAGCGCGATGCGGTCCTGCGCCCGCAGCAGGCTTTGCGCGATCGCCGGCGAGCCGGGGTAAGCGGCGGGGCGTCCCTGGGCGTCGAGCGGCCCCAGCGCCGTCAGATAGGGTTGCAGCAAGGCGGCGACGGGCGGCGGCGGCTCGGCGTCCTTCAGCCTGGCGACGCCGTCGCGCCATTCGCCCGAGCGCCGCGCCTCTTCCCCCGCGAGGTCGTAACGCCCGGCGCCCGCATGCGTGTCGATGAAGCGCAGCGGCGCGGCCTTGCGCGTCAGATAGACGAGAATGCGCGCGAGCAGCGCATGCTTGAACACGTCGGCGAAATTGCCGGCGTGAAACGCATGGCGGTAGTTCATCGGCGCCGCCGCGCGCTCATCGGACGGGCGCCGCGTCGATCGCCGGCGCGCGGCAAGTGGCGCGCGAGACCTCCGGGCAGTCGACGAACTGGCGCAGGTCCTTCGACAGGCACACGCGCACCTCCTGCAATGCGCCGCTCGCGCAGCCGATCGCCATCGCGCCCGGCCGCAGGCCCGGATTGACCGCGACAAAAGCGCGCTGGAGGTCGGCCGGCGAAACCGATTGCGGCTGGCGCGGCGATTTGAACGCGTCGGGGATGACGATCCTGTCGCGCGCGGCTTTCACGCTGGAAAAATACGCCTCGGGGCTGAGCCCCGTGCAGGAGCCGTGCTTGCGCCATTCGTAGCGCGCCAGCCCCTCGCTCGGATAGACGCCGCGCATCTGGTCCAGCGCGATGCGCGAGACCGGCCGCCCGACGTCGCAATCGGCGGGATAGCCGTGCTGATATTGCGGCCACAGGCCATGCGTGACGAAGCCGAGCCCGGCGCCGGGGGCGCATTGGTCGGGCGCCTTGGCCGCGCCGCCCGAATTGCAGAAGCCGGGCGACCACGACAGCGCGAGCACGTAGAAATCGAAATCGCCCGGCGCCAGCGCGCCCGCCGGGGCGGGCGCCGGCCGTTGCGGCGGGTTCAGGCATTTGTCGAGCACGCAGGGCGTCGCCGCCGGCGGGCCGCGCAGGAAATCCTGCCAAAAGCCTTGCGCCTGCGCCGACGTCGCGCCCAGCGCCGTCGCGAGGGCGAGCGCCAGGCCCGCTCCGATCCGTCCGCTGGTCATGCCGGGCCCTCGCGCCGCCGCCCGGGCGCCGATTTCGCCCGCCTGTCGAAGGCCGATCGCGGCGGCCGCCTCAGTTCAGGCGGTCCTTGAGGCCGGAAATCTCGCGCGCGACGAGTTCGGCGCCGGTCGCCCCGCGCGTCTGGTCGCGCAGCATCAGTTCGGCCGCCTTCACCGCGTGATCGGCGGCGGCGGCGCGCACGTCGGCGGCGGCCTGCGCCTCGGCCATCGCGATTTTCGTCTCGGCCTGTTTGGTGCGCCGCGCGATGAAGTCGGTCATCCGTTCGGCGGTTTCCTTGGCCAGTTGCTCGGCCTGCGCGCGCGCTTCGGCGACGATCGCGGCGGCGTTGGCTTCGGCCTCCGCGGCGCGCCGCTCGAAGCTGGCGAGCAGCGCCGTCGCTTCGTCGCGCAGCTTGGCGGCCTGCGCGAGTTCGTCGGCGACCGCCTTGCCGCGCGCGTCGAGCGAGGACAGCACCGTGCGGTGCGCGCCGAGATAGCCGAGCAGGCACAGAAAGACCAGGAAGCCCAGGGTGACGTAAAATTCGGCGTCGAATTCCATCGAGTTGGCTCCGCTCTCAGGTCGACTTGGCCGCGGCGACCGCGGCGGCGACCGCCTCGCCATCCGCCGGGCGCCCGAGAATGCGCTCGAAAATGGCGCCGGCGGTGTCGCGCGCGATGCTCTCGACATTGGTCATCGCCTGCGCGCGCGTCGTCGCGATCTGCTGTTCGGCGAGCGCCAGTCTGGCGGCGAGCTCCCCCTCCAGCGTCTTGCGCTTGGCCTCGGCCTCGGCGGCGAGCTTGTCGCGCGCCTCCTGCGCCAGCGCCTGCGCCTTGAGGCGCGCCTCGGCGAGCGTCTTCTCATGCGCGGCGGCGGCGGCGTCCGCCTGCTGGTGCATCGCGGCGGCGTCGTTGAGGTCCTTGGCGATGCGCGCCTTGCGTTGCTCGATCACCGCGCCGATGCGCGGCAGCGCGATCTTCGCCATCACGTAATAGAGCGCGCCGAAGGTGATCGCCAGCCACAGCAGCTGCGAGGGAAAGTTCGAAGTCTCGAACGGCGGGAAATTGGCGTGGCCGCCGCCCGGCTCATGGCCGACTTCGGTTTGCGTCGCCGTTGCGGGCTCGGTCATTTCTCACACTCTGTCTCGCCGAGGGGCGCCGATCGCCCCTCCGCGCGCGATGCGCCGCCGCGTGGTCAGACGGCGAACAGCAGCAGGAAGGCGATCAGCAGCGCGAAAATGCCGAGCGCCTCGGTCACCGCGAAGCCGAAAATCAACCGGCCGAACTGGCCCTCGACGGCTGACGGATTGCGCAGCGCGCCGTTGAGAAACTGGCCGAACAGCGTGCCCACGCCAATACCGGCGGCGCCCGTTCCGATCGCGGCGAGGCCTGCGCCGATGTATTTGGCTGCTACGGGATCCATCGAGAACTCCTGTTGTTGGACGTTTCCATCGTTCGGCGAATGCGGGCCGGTCAGTGACCGGGGTGAAGCGCGTCGTTGAGATACATGCAAGTGAGCATCGCGAAGACATAGGCCTGCAGAAAGGCGACCAGCAGCTCCAGCGCCTCGAGACCGATCGTCATCGCGAAAGGCAGCACGGCGACCGCCTTGATCAGCGCGCTGGCGCCGAGCAGCATCACGACGAAGCCGCCGAACACGTTGAGCGTGATATGGCCGGCCAGCATGTTGGCGAACAGACGCACCGAATGGCTGACCGGGCGGACGAAAAACGAGAAGATCTCGATCGCCACCACGATCGGCAGGATATAGATCGGCACGCCGGGGGGCACGAACAGCTTGAAGAAATGCAGCCCGTGTCTCGCGAAGCCGACGATCAGCACGGTGAAGAACACCAGCAGCGCCAGCGACGCGGTCACCACGATGTGGCTGGTGACGGAGAAGGCGTGCGGGATGAGGCCGACCAGATTGCACAGCAGAACGAACATGAAGATCGAGAACACCAGCGGGAAGAACTCCATCGCGTGCTCGCCGGCCGCCGAGCGCAGCATCCCGGCGACGAATTCATAGGCCATTTCCGCCAGCGACTGCAGGCGGCCAGGAACGCCGACGCCGCCGCGGCCGCCGGCGATCATCAGGGCGCAGACGATCCCCACCGCGATCAGCATGTAGAGCGCCGAATTGGTGAACGAGAAATCGCGGCCGGCGATTTGCACGGACACGAGCGGCGAGATGGAGAATTGCTCGATCGGGTTGATCGTCGGTCCCGCTGGTGTCGCCACTGGTCCTAGTCCTCGTCCTCGTCCGCCACGGCTGGAGCGTCTTGTCCGCGTCCGGCCGGCCCGCCGCGCGACAGCGGCGATGTCACGCGGATCACGTTCCACACGCCGGCGGCGACGCCGAACATGAACAAAACGATCAGAAAAGCCGGCTTCGTCCCCAACCAAACATCCAATTGCCAGCCGATCAGGCTGCAAACCACCACCGCCGCCGCAAATTCGCTCGCGGCGCGCATTCCGAGCCCCATGCCGGAGCCGAACTTGCCGGACGAATCGCCCCCGTTCCCCGCAGCGGGTCGCGGCGGCGACTCCTTGCGGCGACTTTTCAGCGCGCCCGAGAGCTGTTCGAGGCGCGCCCGCAACAGCCGTTCCTCGTCTTCGCCCCCGTTGCGCTCCGCCATCCGACCCCAGCCCCGCAAAGCGCGCGCGGGCCGGTCGATGTTGCGAGCCTCGCAAACGACGTCGACCTGGCGACGGCCTGATCGAAAAAGCCGTCTGACGAAATCGCGGCGAAGTCAACCTGCCCCTGCAGGCCGCGCGCAACATATTGTTGGCCGCACAGCCTGTCAAGAATTCGCGATCATCCACTAAGGCATTGAATTATAGCGGTAAAACGGCAAGCGACGCTCTCGCTCGCGCCGATCCCCGAACGCCTCGCCGCGCGTTCGCCGCATGTCCGCCTGGCGACGCGGCGCGACGCCTCGTTGCGCATCGGGTCGGCGCGCGGCGGCGCGCCTTCGCCGCTTGACCCGTTGGAAGCGCTGGGGCAAGGCAGGCGCGCCTTTGTCACGAGACGCCGCTCGATGTCGCTCTCGCCATCCTCCTCCGGCCCCGGCCGGCGTCCGGCGCTTCTTCGCCCGTTTCAGGCGATGCGGCGCCGGCCGCGGCTCTATATCTGCTGCGCGGCGACCGTCGGCGTCTATCTCGCCTGCCCCGCCGATCTGAGGATCGCCACCCGCGCGCTGCTGGCGTGGAACGCCGGCGCGCTGCTGTTCGTCGCGCTGGTCGGGCTGATGATCGCGCGCTCCACCGAGGGTTCGATGCGCAGCCGCGCGTTCCGCGAGGACGACAATCAATCGGTGCTGCTGCTGTTCGGCACCGGCGCCGCCTGCGCTTCGATCGCCGCCATCTTCGCCGAGCTCGGCGCGGTCAAGGACCTGGCGGGCCTCGACAAGGGGCTGCATATCGGGCTGACGGCGGTGACGATTCTGAGCGCCTGGACGTTCATCCATTTGTTGTTCGCGCTGCATTACGCGCAGGAATATTACGCGCGGCCGCGCGCCGCCGACGGGCGCGCCGCCCGCGCCGGCCTGCGCTTTCCCGGCGACAAGGAGCCGGGCTACGGCGATTTCCTGTATTATTCGTTCGTCATCGGCTGCGCCTGCGCGACCGCCGACGTCGAGACGATCTCCAGGACGATGCGCCGCGCCACGCTGGCGCATGGCGTCGTCGCGTTCTTCTTCAACACCATCATCCTCGCGCTCACCATCAACATCGGAGCCGGCCTTGTCTGAGGCGCGCGCCGGACCCGCGCGGGGGCTCACGGCCCCCAGGGGAAACATTCATGCCTGAAGAAAAACCGCTCCCTCTCGCGCGCCCTGTCCTGCCGCGCGGCTTCGTCGATCGCGCGCCGGGCGACATCGCCGCCGCGGAGGCGATGATCGCGAGGATCCGCGCGGTCTACGAGCTTTACGGCTTCGAGGCGGGCGAGACGCCGTTCGTCGAATATACCGAGGCGCTCGGCAAGTTCCTGCCCGATCAGGACCGGCCGAACGAGGGGGTGTTCTCGTTCCGCGACGACGACGAGCAATGGCTGTCGCTGCGCTACGACCTCACCGCGCCGCTCGCGCGCTATGTCGCGGAGAATTACGAAAAGCTGCCCAAGCCCTATCGCAGCTACCGCGCCGGCTGGGTGTTCCGCAACGAGAAGCCGGGCCCGGGGCGGTTCCGGCAGTTCATGCAGTTCGACGCGGATACGGTGGGGGCGAAGAGCGTCGCCGCCGACGCCGAGATGTGCATGATGGCGGCCGATTGCCTGGAGGCGCTGGGGATCAAGCGGGGCGACTACGTCGTCAAGGTGAACAATCGCAAGGTGCTTGATGGGGTCATGGAGGCGATCGGGCTTGGAGGAGACGAGAACGCCGCGCGGCGTCTCACGATGTTCTGCGGGCGATCGACAAGCTGGACGGCTTGGGCCGAATGGCGTCCGAGCGTTGCTCGGACTTGGCGCGGGATGCGGAGAGACGAGAGCGGAGACTTCACGAAGGGGGCTGGGCTCTCGACTCAGCGCAGGATGGACAATCATGCTTCGACTATTCGCGGTTCTCGTTGGAACGCGGTTCGCGGGTTACGAAACCGGACAAGGTGTTAGTCGAGGGGCTATTCGAATCGCGAGCAATCGACTGGTTCGAACAGAATGTCGAGCTAGGGCCGAAAGGCAAGGAAGGGCTGGACGAACTTCGAGACATCGCGTCCCTTGCGGCCTGGCCGGATATGGCGACGACCGCATCCGCATCGACCCCTCCGTCGTCCGCGGCCTCGAATATTACACCGGCCCCGTCTTCGAGGCCGAACTGACCTTCGAAACGCCCGGCGAGGACGGCAAGCCGATCCGCTTCGGCTCGGTCGGCGGCGGCGGGCGTTACGACGGGCTCGTCGCGCGCTTTCGCGGCGAAGCGGTTCCGGCGACCGGCTTTTCGATCGGCGTGTCGCGGCTTTTGAAAGCGCTGCAAACGATCGACAGCCCGATCGTCGCGGCGGCGAAGAAGCCCGGCCCGGTGGTCGTTGCGGTGCTCGACCGCGACCATATCGCCGACTACCAGCGCCTCGTCGCGACGCTTCGCGCGGAAAACATCGCCGCCGAACTCTATCTCGGCGACAGCGGCCTCAACGCGCAGCTCAAATACGCCGACAAGCGCGGGAGTCTCTGCGCGGTGATCCAGGGCTCCAACGAGCGCGGCGCGCCCGGCGGCCGGCAGGTGGTGATCCGCGATCTCGTCCTCGGCGCCGAACTCGCCAGGGCGAGCAAGGACCGCGCCGACTATCTCGAATTGCGCCAGCGCGCGCAGGCGCTCGCCCCCGAGGCCGAGCTCGTCGCGCGCGTGAAGGAGGCGCTGGCGCGTCACGCGCGCTGAAGGCGCCCTATTTCGCCGGTTCGAAAATGGCGATGCGAAGCTCGTTGCTCTGCTGGTCGTCCGGAACGGCGCCGAGCGCCACCGGCTTGCCGGCGGTCTTTTCGTCGAGGCCGCAAAAGGCGACGATCGCGTCCGGCTTGGGCTTTTGCACCGCGACGGTCGGCGTCGGGCTGTCGAGCCAGCGGGTCGGCGCGTCGTCGGCGAGCGCGAATTCGCTCACCGCCCAGGCGCCGCCGCCCTTGAGGCGCGCTTGCAGCGCGCTCACCACGGCCGGCGTCAGGCAGAGATCGTCCTTCATGTCCTCGATATCCTGTTCGTCGCCCTTGGCGAGCCGATATTCCGCCTTGACCGGCGTGAAGCGGATGGTCACCGGCGTCGTCTTGCCCGGCGGCAGCGCGAGCCGCCAGCTTTGCACGACTTCGAGCGACCAGGCGGCGATCGACGGCTCCTTGGGCTGCGCCGGATCGCGCGGCGAAACGACGCCGAGCGCGGCGAGCCGGTCGACCGCTTCGGGCGCCAGCCCGGCGAGCGCCTTGTCGGTCGGCGCTCCGAACGGGATCAGCGGCAAGCGCTCCGCCTTGATCTCGGCGAGACGGTCGACGCCGAGCGCAAAGGCGTGCGTCTCGGCTTTCAGCGTCGCGGCCGCGCCGCCCGCCGCGACCGTCAGGCCGACCGGATTTTCCGGGTCGCTCGCGGCGAGCGTCCAGGTTTCGCCGCCATCGGCGCTGGCGCGCAGATCCGGCAGCGCAACCGCCGCCTCGAGCGCCAGCTCCGCGGCGCCGGTGTTCTTCAGAAAATAGGAATAGACGATCCTGTCGCGCGCCACATTGATGTCGAACCCGGCGATTTCGAGACTGGCGCTGGAGCCGATCTGCAAGGCGCCGACGACCAGCGAGGATTGCGCCGGCTCCTGCGGCGCGCCGGCGGCGGGCGCGGTTTGAGCGAGCGCGGGAGTCAGCGACAGCGCGAGGCCGGCGGCGATCGACGGGACAGTGCTGACAGGACGCATGATCCGTTCTCCTTGCATGGGCGATCGGCGAGCAGGTCCCCGGCGCTCGACCATTCCCGGACGCCTTGCATCGCGCCTCGCCCGCCATGCTCGCCGCCGCCGCGCCGGTCGCCCTCGCTGCGACCGCCGTGGCGCACCCCGCCGCGATCTTGATGATCCCTATGGGCGCCGTGATGGCGCCAGCCGCGCCAGCCCTCGCCGCCGTCCGCGCGCCCCGGCGTTGCGGCGCGCCGAGTCTATCCGCAGGGCGGTCGAAACGCCACCGGCGAGGTCCGGCCAGCCGAGCGCGTCATTCAATTTGAAAGGTATTGGAACCGCGCCGCTATTCCCTCCCCCCTTGTGGGGGAGGGTCAGGGAGGGGGGTCGCATTGCCCTATCCGATTGAGGCACAACCCCTTTTCCGTCGGGTCGGCGCGACCCCCCATCCCGACCTTCCCCCACAAGGGGGGAAGGAGAAGGCCCACGCCCACTCAATTTGGCTGAAGCACGCCACTAGTCCCGCCGCGCCGCGAAAAACCTCCGCAGCAGCGCCGCCGACTCGCTCTCGCGGATGCCGCCGTAGACTTCCGGCGCGTGATGGCAGGTCGCTTGCGAAAAGAAGCGCGCGCCATGTTCGACGGCGCCGCCCTTCGGATCGCCGGCGCCGTAGTAGAGACGGCGCAGCCGGGCGAACGAAATCGCCCCGGCGCACATCGCGCAAGGCTCGAGCGTGACGTAAAGGTCGCATTGGGCGAGGCGCTGCGAGCCGAGCTTGCCCGCCGCCGCGCGGATCGCCACCATTTCCGCATGGGCGGTCGGGTCGCTGTCGCCGATCGTGCGATTGCCGGCGCGGGCGATCAGCGCGCCGTCGCAGACGATCGCCGCGCCGATCGGAACTTCGCCGCGCGCCTCCGCCGCCCGCGCCTCCTCCAGCGCCGCGCCCATCGCGTCAACCGCCATCGCTCGCCTCGCGGCGCGAAAATTCGCCGCGCAAACGACACGCCTCCCGTTTGCGCGCGCAACCTGCTAGGACATCGCGGGAAATCTGGCAATCGGCCGGCCCGATGCGCCGGTTGGGAAACTTCATGATCGACAGAGCAAAGCCTGGCGCGGGCGATTCGCCGCGCCGCCGCGCGGCCGACCCGCCGCGCGCCGCGCAGGGCGAAAGACGCGAGGGCCAGCGCATCGCCAAGGCGATGGCGCGCGCCGGCCTCTGCTCGCGGCGCGACGCGGAGGCGTGGATCGCCGAGGGGCGCGTCGTGGTCAACGGCAGGGCGCTCGAATCTCCCGCGTTCAACGTGAAGCCCGGCGACGACGTGCGCGTCGACGGCAAACCGCTCGCGGCGGCCGAACGCACGCGGTTGTTCCTCTACAACAAGCCGCGCGGCCTGGTGACCACCGCGCGCGATCCGGACGGGCGCCCGACGATCTTCGACCATCTGCCCAAGGATCTGCCGCGCGTGGTCGCCGTCGGGCGCCTCGACATCAACACCGAGGGGTTGATGCTGCTCACCAACGACGGCGGCCTGGCGCGGGTGCTGGAGCTGCCGTCGACCGGCTGGCTGCGCCGCTACCGCGTTCGCGCGCATGGCGAGACCACGCAGGCGCCGCTCGATACGCTGCGCGAGGGGGTGACGATCGACGGCGTCGATTACGCCGGCATCGAGGCGACGCTCGACCGCGCCCAGGGCTCCAACGTCTGGATGACGTTCGGGCTGCGCGAGGGCAAGAACCGCGAGATCAAGAAGGTGCTCGAGCATCTCGGCCTGGCGGTCAACAGGCTGATCCGCGTCTCGTTTGGCCCGTTCCAGCTCGCCGAGCTGGAAGAAGGCGCGGTCGTCGAAGTGCGCACCAGGGTGCTGCGCGACCAGCTCGGCGCCAGGCTCGCGCGCGAGGCCGGCGCCGATTTCGACGCGCCGCTGCTGGCGCACGGCGAGCCGGTCGCGCGCGAAGCGCCGCCGTCGCCTCGTCGCCCTCCGACGCGCGCCGAAGGCAAAGGGCGCGCGCGGGATCGCGAACCGCGCGAGGAGCGGGCGCCCGCCGAGCCCAAGGCGTCCTACGGGCCGAAGAAGCGCAAGCACGTCTCGACGCTGCGCGCCGAGCGACGAGAGGACGAGAGCGGCCCGCGCAAGCGCATCGCCCGCGGCGCCGCCGTCGATCGCAAGGGGCGCGAGATCAAGGTCGAACGCCTGTTGCCGACGGTGGAGGAAGCGCGCCGCCGGGCGGCGCTCGCCGCGCGCCGCGAAGGCCGCAAGGGCGGCGCCAGGCAGTCGGGCGACGGCGCGGCGGGTCGCGGCGGGGCCGGCGGCAAGCCATTCGGCGAGGGGCGGCGTCCGGGCGGCGCGCGCGGCAAGGGACCGCGTCGGCCGCCGAAGCGCGGCTGAGCGATGCGCATCGTCGGCGGACGCCTGCGCGGACGCCTGTTGCGCGCGCCCGCCTCGCGGGCGATCCGCCCGACCTCCGAGCGCCTGCGCGAATTGATCTTCGACATTCTGGCGCATCGCTGGCCCGGCAGCCTCGAAGGCGCGCGCGTCCTCGATCTGTTCGCCGGCTCGGGCGCGCTCGGCCTCGAGGCGTTGTCGCGCGGGGCCGCCTTCGCCCTGTTCGTCGACGAGAGCGCCGAGGCCTGCGCGCTGCTGCGCGCCAATGTCGCGGCGCTCGGCGTTGGCGGCGTGGCGCAGATCCGGCGCGCCGCCGCCGCACGGCTCGGCCCGGCGCCCGGCCCGCCCTTCACGCTCGCCTTTCTCGATCCGCCCTATGAAAAGGGCCTCGCCGCTCCGGCGCTCGCCGCGCTCGCCGCGGGCGGATGGCTGGCGGTCGATGCGCTATGCGTGGTCGAGGAGGCGGCCAAGGCCGAGATCGCCGCGCCGCAAGGCTTCGCCATCGAGGATGAGCGCGCCTACGGCGATACGCGCCTCGCCTTCCTGCGCGTCGATCGCGCGGCGCCTTGACGCCGGCGTTTTCGGCGGCGGCGCCATCGCGCATCGGCGCCTCGCGGGCGCCGCCGATCTGTGGGATCATGCGCGCCGGTTTCTCCTGGAGACAGCGGCGATGAGCGAGGGCATGATCATTGTGACCGGCGGCGGGCGGGGCATTGGCGCGGCGGTGAGCCGCAAACTGGCGGCGGCGGGCGCCGCCGTCGCCGTCAATTATGCGTCGGGCGAAGCCGCCGCGCGCGAGACCGTGGCGGCGATCCGGAAGGCGGGCGGACGCGCCGAGGCGTTGTGCGCCGACGTCGCCGACCCCGAGGCCGTCAAAGCCCTGTTCGAAAAGGCCGAGGCGGCGCTCGGGCCGCTCACCGGCCTCGTCAACAACGCCGGCGTCACCGGCCGCGCCGCGCGCATCGACGAGCAGCAGCCGGCCGACCTGACGCGCCTGTTCGCCGTCAACGTGATCGGCCCGATGCTGTGCGCCGGGGAGGCGGTGCGCCGCCTTTCGACCCGGCATGGCGGCAAGGGCGGCGCGATCGTCAACGTCTCCTCCGTGGCGGCGCGGCTCGGCGGCCTCTCCGGCATCGTTCCCTATGCGGCGACCAAGGGGGCCATCGAGACCTTCACCCGCGGCCTCGCCAACGAGGTGGGGCGCGAGGGCGTTCGCGTCAACTGCGTCGCGCCCGGTATGACCGCCACCGACATGTCGAGCCAGGCGATGCGCGCGGCGGCGCTGGCCGGCCTGCCGATGGGGCGCATCGCCGGCCCCGAGGAGATCGCCGAAGGCGTGGTCTGGCTGATGTCGCCCGCCGCCTCCTATGCGACGGGCACGGTGCTGACGATCTCCGGCGGGCGTTGAGGAAGCGCCGAGGCCCCGCCGAAGGGTCGCCTCGCGAGGTTGGCGCGGCGCGCCAGCGGTGTATTCTGACGCCCGATCCGATCCTGGTTCCTCCCGCGAGGCCGGCGCCGTGTCGCGCGCGCAACGTCTTCTCGATCTCATCCAGTTGCTGCGCCGCCATCGTCGCCCGGTCGCCGGCGCGACTCTGGCGCGCGAGCTCGGCGTCAGCCTGCGCACGCTCTATCGCGACATCGCCGCGCTGCAGGCGCAGGGCGCCGACATCGCCGGCGAGGCGGGGCTCGGCTACGTCTTGCGGCCGGGCTTCACGCTGCCGCCGCTGATGTTCAACGTCGAAGAGATCGAGGCGCTGGCGCTGGGCTCGCGTTGGGTCGCCGGGCGCGCCGATCAGCCGCTCGCCGGCGCCGCGCGCAACGCGCTCGCCAAGATCGCCGCCGTGCTGCCCGCCAATCTCTCGGACGTGATCGATCGCTCGGCCTTGCTAGTCGGCCCCGGCGCGCCGCTGGCGGCGGGCGACGCGCAGCTTCCGGCGATCCGGCAGGCGATCCGCGCCGAGCGAAAGCTCGTCCTCGCCTATGTCGACGGCGCGGGGACGCCGACGCAGCGCACGATCTGGCCTCTCGCGCTCGCTTTCTTCGACCGCGCCCGCGTCATCGTCGCGTGGTGCGAGACGCGCCAGGCGTTCCGCCATTTCCGCACCGACCGGATCAGCGCGGTCGAGGCGGCGCCGACGCGCTACCCGCGCCGCCGCGCCGCGCTGCTGAAGGAATGGCGCGCCGCCGAGGGCGTCGCCGAGGGGTAGCGCGCTGCTGACGGAATCTGACAGCGCGCGGCCCTAGAGGTTTCCGCGGCGCCCGGCGCGGCGCCGAACAGGGAGACCCGCCATGTCCGATTTCAACTTCGTCATCCTCTATGTCGAAAGCCCGGCCCGCAGCGAAGCCTTCTACGCCGAGCTTCTCGGGCGCCCGGCGGCCGATTCCTCGCCCACATTCGCGATGTTCGCGATGGCCTCCGGCGTGATGCTGGGCCTCTGGGCGCGCGAGGGGGTGCGGCCCGCCGCCAATCCGCCGGGCGGCGGCGAGCTCGCTTTCGCCGTCGGCGGTCCCGCGACGGTCGACGCGCGCTACGAGCAATGGCGCGCGCGGGGCCTGCCGATCGTCCAGCCGCCGACCGACATGGACTTCGGGCGCACCTTCGTCGCGCTCGATCCGGACGGCCACCGGCTGCGCGTGTTCGCCCCCGCCGGTCCGTGAAAAGAGCCGGGGTCGGGACCTGCTAAATTCGACTGGGGCGCGCCCGAAGGGATTCACCAGGCTTCGAACGCGCGGCGAACCTCGCCGAGGAAGCGCGCCCGGCGCTCCGGCCGGGTGCGGTTCATGTCGTAATGGGCGAGGTAGTCGCAGGTCGCGCCCGGCCGCACCAGGTTGCGCAACGACCGCTTGACGACGCGGCGCGGCGGATCGCCCATCAGGATCGTGCGCCAGCGGTCGCCGCCATAGGTGCAGACGGCGGCGAGCTTGCCGATGTTGCGCAGGGTCGGCGTATAGCCGCCGTCGGCGGACAATTCGAAGCTGACGCCCGGCAGGAACACCTTGTCGATGAACCCTTTCAGGATCGCCGGGAAACCATAGTTCCACACGGGAAAAACCAGCACCAGCGCCTCGGCGGCGAGCAGACGCTCGACGTAAGGCGCGACGGGACCCCGGTTGACCGCCTTGTTGTGATAGTCGATGCGCTCCTGCCGGCTCATCACCGGATCGAAGCCCTCGACGTTGAGATCGCAATCGTCGACCTCGTGGCCGCGCGCGCGCAAGGCGCCGACCACCGCCTCGCGCAGCGCCGCGACGAAGCTGGTCTCGACGGGATGGGCGTAGAGAACGAGCACCCGCATCGCCTCACGCCCCCGCCGCGCGCGCGCGTTCCTCCAGCCCGGGAAACAGGAAATTGCGCCCGGCGCGATAGTCGAAATCCGGGTCCTCCCAGGCGACCATCTTGCCGGGATTGAGCAGGCCGCGCGGGTCGGCCTCCTTCTTGAAGGCGAGCTGCACCGAATCGGTCTGCTTCATGCCGCCCTCCTCCAGCGTGTAGCGGTGCGCGTTGAAGATCGGCGCGCCCATCGCCTCGTGGATCGCCATGATTTCGTCGAGCCGCTCGGCCGTGGTGAAGCGCACCAGCGGCAATCCGAAGCAGGTCACCTTGCCGTTGAAGCGCACGAATTCGAGATGTCCCGTCACTTCCGCGCCGAAGCGATCGTGGATGTTCTTCACCGTCGCGAGCTGGGTCGGAAACGGATAGAGCGCCTGCAGATAGGTAATCGCCGGATCGACGCGCAGCGCGCGCAAGGTGGTGTGGTTCCACGAGAGCTCGTAGTTCGGCGGCAGGCCCTTGCGCGCCTCGGGCGAAGCGAGCGAGGAATCGAACAGCAGCGTCGCCCCCTTGTAGCGGCGCGTGAAGGCGCGCAGCGCGTCGAGCGAATGTTCGGCGACCATCGCCAGCACGACGCTCTGCTCGCGCGCAATGAGATGGCGATGGCGCAGGAAGTAGTCGTGCGGGGCGGGGCCGGCGACGACGGTGACGAGTTTGACGAGCAGCCCGTCCTCCTCGCCGAGCGCGTTGGCGTAGGCCGCCGCCGCCTCGAACGTCGCAAAGCCGGCGATCAGGTCGACCCACTCGTAGGCCGCGGTCAGCGGCATTTCGACCTCGGTGATGACGCCGTTGGTGCCGTAGGCGTGCGCCGCCTTGTGCAGGTCCTCGCCGGTCAGTTCGAGCGTGCGCGGCGAGGCCTCCATCGTCAGCACGCGCAGGCGCAGGATGTTGCCGAAATCGCGCAAGCCGCCCCATTTGATCGAGCCGACGCCGCCCGAGCCGCCCGCCACGAAGCCGCCGATCGACGCGGTGGCGTAGGTCGAGGGGTGCATCCGCAGCTCCTGGCCGCCCGCCCGCGTTCGTTCGTCGATCGCCGCGATGACCGCGCCGGGCTCGCTGACCACGCGCCCCGGCGAGATCGACCGGACCTTGTCCATCGCCGCCATATTGAGCACCACGCCGCCGGCGAGCGGCATCGCCTGGCCGTAGTTGCCGGTGCCCGTGCCGCGCGGCGTGACCGGGATTTGCAGGGAATAGGCGGCGGCGAGGATCGCGGCGACCTCGGCCTCGTCCTTCGGCGTCACGACGAGGTCCGCGGCGACCGAATCGAGCGCGCGCTTGAGAATCGGCGAATACCAGTAGAAGTCGCGGCTCTTCTGGCGCACCAGAACCGGATTGTCCTCGCAGTGGACCGCGCCGATCGCCTGGCGGAACGCCGCGATGTCGTAACTCATGGACGAAGCCCTTCGAGTTGATCGAGTTCGGCGTAGGCCGGCGGCGCGACGTCGAGCGGCGCGCCGGCGCGCAGCACCGTCCGGTCCTGTTGTGGACGCGCCAGCAATTCGGTGAACGAGCGCGCCCGCGTCAGGATCATGTCGGCGGGCGCGCCGGGGAAAAGTCTGCCGGCCTCGACGCCCATCGCCTGCGCGGGCGCGGTGAACAGCGCCGGCGCCCACGGCCCGGCGGGGTGGTCGAGATGAAGGATGCGCGCGCCCTCGCGCCAGACCTCCATCATATCGAGATCGCCGAACGGGTAGAACGAATCGCGCGTATTGTCGCTGGCGATCATCACGCGCACCCCCGCCGCCTTCAATTCGTGCAAGGCGGTGACGCCGCGCCATCGCGGCGTGCCGCCGGCGCGCCGATCCTGCAGGTAGAGATTGCACATCGGCAGCGACACCACGCCGAGGCCGGCGCGCGCGACCAGCTCGATCGTGCGCTTTCTGTGGTCCTCGCCCTGCCGGGCGAGCGAACAGCAATGGCCGGCCAGGATGCGGCCGGCGAAGCGGTGATCGAGCGCGGCCTGGGCGATCATGCCGAGCGACACGGCCGCCGGATCGGCGGTTTCGTCGACGTGAAAATCGAGGTCGAAACCCTTGCGCGCCGCGAGGCGGAACAGGATGTCGAGCGCTTCGGCGAGGCCCGGCGTCATATAAGTCACCGCGCCCAGCAGGCGCGAGCCGTGCGCCTCGACCATCGCCTCGACGTCGCGCATATGCGCCTCGTCCAAGGCCAGGTCGACGCGAAACAACGGCGAAGCCTGCAGCGCGATGCGGCCGCGCCAGCGCTCGCGCGCCTCGGCGAACACCGGCCAGCTGATCGCCGTCTGCGGACCGACGCTGTCGATATGAGTGCGGATCGCGCCCGTTCCGTGCGCATAGGCGCAGCGCAGACTGAACTCCATGCGCGCCGCGACGTCGCGCGCGCTCCAGTTGGCGAGCCGGTCCGCGGCGACCGTCTCCAGCGCGGCGGCGAAGGTTCCGTCGGGATTGGCGGCGCGCGGCCAGATATGGCCCTTGTCGAGATGGGTGTGCGCGTCGACGAACAGCGGCAGGACGATGGCGCCGCCCAGCGCCAGGCGCGGCAGCTGCGCGTCCGCCAGGCCGGCGCCCGCCGGCGCGATGGCCTCGATGCGCCCCGCCCCGATCAGCAGGTCGACCTGCGCCAGATCGTCGCGATCGACTTCGCGCGCCGCGTCGGGGATCAGCGAGCGCGGCAGCTTCGCGCCGGCCAGAACATAGCGCGGCGCGCCGGCGATCGAATAATAGCCGCCCATTTCACGCCTCGCGACGGCGGGCGCTGTCGTGCCAGCGGCGGAGCAGCAGGTTCGAAATCACGGTGAGCAGCAGGAAGATCATGATGCCGGCGACCGAGATCAGCAGCAGCGCCGCGAACATGCGCGGAATATTGAGCAGAAAGCCGGACTCGACGATCCGATAGGCGAGGCCGGCGCCCTGGCCCGCCGAGCCCGCCGCGACCTCCGCGACGATCGCGCCGATCAGCGCGAGCCCGCCGGCGATCCGCAAGCCGCCGAGAAAATACGGCAACGCCGAGGGCAGGCGCAGCCACAGCAGCTGCTGCCAGTGCGACGCGCGATAGAGCTGGAAGAGATCGATCAGGTTGTGATCGGCCGAGGCGAGGCCGAGGGCGGTGTTCGACAGGATCGGAAAGAACGCGACGAGAAACGCGCAGACCAGCACGGCGGTGTTGGCGCTGAGGTAGATCAGCAGCAGCGGCGCGATCGCGACGATCGGCGTCACCTGCAGGATCACCGCGAAGGGAAAGAACGCGCGCTCGACGATGCGCGATTGGGCGAACAGCACCGCCAGCGCGCCGCCGCCGACGGCCGCCAGCCCCAGCGCCTCGAAGGTGATGTGCAGCGTCACCAGCAGCGAGCGGGACAGCGTCCACCAGTCCTTGACCAGGGTGATCAGAATCAGGCTCGGCGAGGGCAGCACGTAAGGCGGGATGGCCTCCGCCCAGACCACGAACTCCCAGCCGAGCAGCGCGAGGAACAGCGCCAGCGTCGGCAACACCAGCTCGAGAATTTTCTGGCGGTTCACGCGCATCACTTCGCCGCAGCCCCGTCGAGGGGCTTTGACTCCATCGCGTCGTGCAGCGCCAGCGAAGTCGCCCGGCACCGGTCGGCGTAGAGGGCGCTGTGGCGGAACTCCAGGTCGCGCGGCAGCGGCGCGTCGATCAGGATTTCGGCGACCACGCGCCCGGGGCGCGCCGCCATCACGATGATGCGCGTCGACAGAAACACGCTCTCATAGACCGAATGGGTGACGAAGACGACCGTCGCGCCGAGCGAGCATTTGAGCGCGACGAGATCGTCGTTCAATTTGCTGCGGGTGATTTCGTCGAGCGCGGCGAACGGCTCGTCCATCAGCAGCAGCGCCGGGCGCATCACCAGCGCGCGGGCGATCGACACGCGCATCTTCATGCCGCCGGAAAGCTCGCGCGGATAGGCCTTGGCGAAGCCGGCGAGGCCGACGCGGTCGAGCGCTTCGTCGATCCGCGCGTGCGCTTGCTGGCGCGACACGCCGCGCAGCCGCAACGGCAGCCAGACGTTGGAGAACACCGTCGCCCACGGCATCAGCGTCGGCTCCTGGAACACGAAGCCGAGTTCCGGGCGCCCGCCGCTCCACTCGATCGAGCCGGAGGTCGGCGTCGAAAGCCCCGCCATCAGCCGCAGCACCGTCGACTTGCCGCAGCCCGACGGGCCGAGCAGCGACAGGAACTCGCCGTCGCGCACTTCGAGATTGAGGTCGGCGATCGCGACGACGCCATTGCCGAAGGCCTTGCCGACGCCCCGCAGCCTGGCGAGCGTCGCCGGCGCCGGAGGCGACTGCAGCGCGGCCGAAGTGGAGAGGGATTCAACTACCGACACGGTGAAATTCCGGTGTCCCGCCGGGCGGGAGAGTCAGCGCGCGATCGAGGACCGCCCTTCACTTTGGATGCAACTCGAGGCCGACGCCCTTGTCGACGAACTTCAGCGTGTACGCCTTCGTGTAGTCGACGTCGCTCTTGACGACGCCCGCCTTGACCATCTGCTCGAAGAAATCCTTCATCCGCGCATCCGTCATCGCGCCGATGCCGAGCTTCAGCGTGTCGCCGGAATCGACCAGCCCGTATTCCTTCATCTTGGCGAACGAAAAGGCGATCTGCTCGTCGGTGATGTCGGGATTGTCCTTCTTGATCGCGGCGTTCGCCTTCGAATTATCGCCATAGAGGTAGTGATACCAGCCGATCGCCGAGGCGTCGACGAAACGCTGGACGAGATCGGGATTCGTGTCGACCAGGTCCCGGCGGGTCTCGATCGTCGTCGCGTAGGTCGAATAGCCCTGATCGGCGAGCAGGAAGATGTTCGGCTTGAAGCCGCCCTGCTTCGCCACCGCGAAAGGCTCGGCGGTCAGATAGCCCTGCTGGATCGAATCCTTGTCGGCGATGAACGGCGCCGCGTTGAAGTTGTAGGGCTTCACGTTCTCGTCCTTGAAGCCGTAGGCGATCTTCATCCAGGAATAGAACGACACCAGCCCTTCCTTGCCGACGAACGCCGTCGCCTTGGGCAGGTCGCTCCATTTGTCGAGCCCGACGCCGGGATGCGACATCATGATTTGCGGGTCCTTCTGGAAGTCGGCGGCGACGACGATGATCGGCAAATTCTGCTCCACCGCCGAGAACGCCAGGATCAGATTGCCGCCCATATAGAACTCGATCTTGCCGGTCGCCAGCAGCAGGCCGTTGTTGGCCTGCGGACCGCCCGGCAGAATGGTCACGTCGAGCCCGTATTTGGCGTAGGTGCCGTCGACGACCGCCTGGTAGTAGCCGCCGTGCTCGGCCTCGGCGAGCCAGTTGGTGCCGAACGTCACCTTGTCGAGCGCGAACGCCGGACCCGACAGCGCCAGCGCGCCGGCGAGACCGGCCAAAACCACAGAACGCATCTTTCCATCTCCACGGCTTGAGGGGCGCCCGGCCGCCCCGGCCGGGATTTAAGCAAGCCGCGCGCCATTGTCGACCTTGCCTTGGCCGTAGGCAAGGGCTAGCGATGGCCAAATCGCCGTCCCGCCGAAGAGCCTCGTCGATGCGCCGCCTGACGCCTGACAGCCTGCACCCGCCGTTCGCCAATTACGCCCATGGCGTCGAGATTCCCGCCGGCTGGCGGCTGGCGTTCTGCTCCGGCCAGCTTGGAATCGGCAGGGACGGGATCGTCCCGGATAGCGTCGAGGAACAGGCGCGCCTGTGTTTTCGGGCGATCGCGGCGATCCTGGCGGAGGCGGGAATGACGATGGGCGACCTCGTCCGCCTCAACGCCTATGTCGCCGCCGCCCAATATTTGGCCGGCTACATGCGGGCGCGTGATGAATTCGTCGGCAATCCGCCGCCGGCCTCGACCTTGATGATCGTCCAGGGGTTTGCGCGCCCCGAGTTCAAGGTCGAGATCGAGGCCGTCGCGGCGCGGGCGCCCTGAGCGCGTCGGGGCGCCGGCAAAACGGGAGACTCTGATGCTGCCGACCAGGCTGTGGGCCGAGATGAGCTGGCGGGATTTCCAGGCCGCCGATATGGCCGAGGTCATCGCGGTGCTGCCGGTCGCGGCGATCGAGCAGCACGGGCCGCATCTGCCGGTCGGCGTCGACGCCTTCATCAACGAGGGCTACTTGCGACGCGCCATCGAGCGCGTCCCGGCCGACCTGCCGGTGCTGTTCCTGCCCCTCCAGGCGATCGGCAAATCCAACGAACATATCGAGTTTCCGGGAACGCTGACCTTTTCGCTCGACACGATCGTGCGCGCCTGGACCGAGATCGGCGAGAGCGTGGCGCGCGCCGGCTGCCGCAAGTTGGTCATCGTCAACTCGCACGGCGGCAACGTGCCGGCGATCGACATCGTCGCGCGCGACCTGCGCGTGCGGCGCGGCATGCTGGTGGTCAATTCGGCGTGGAGCCGGTTCGGCTATCCCGACGGAATGTTCGGACCGAAGGAGCGCGCGCACGGCATTCACGCCGGCGACGCGGAGACCTCGCTGATGCTGGCGTTCCGTCCGGAGACCGTGCGGATGGACGAGGCGCGCGATTTCGTCAGCGCGGCGGTCGGCATGGAGCGCGACTTCACCTGGCTTCGCGCCACCCAGCCGATCGGCTTCGGCTGGATGGCCAACGACCTCAACGAGCACGGCGCGATGGGCAATGCGTCGATCGCCACCGCCGCCAAGGGCGAGGCCTGCGCGGATTACGGCGCGACCGCGTTCATCGAATTGCTGGAGGACGTCGCCTCGTTCGATCTGGCGCGTCTCGGCGCCGGCCCGCTGGGCTGACGCGCCATGCGCAAGCCCAATTACAGCGTCGAGCGCAAGCTGCTGCGCGAAGGGATCGGCCCGGTCGCCGGGGTCGACGAGGTCGGCCGCGGCCCGCTGGCCGGGCCGGTGGCGGTCGCCGCGGTGATCCTCGATCCCGACGATCTGCCCGCCGGCGTCGACGATTCCAAGGCGCTGAGCGCGCAGCGGCGCGAACGGCTGTTCGAGATCATTCTGATGAAGGCGGCGAGCGTCTCGCTCGCCTTCGCCAGCGTCGAGGAGATCGACGCGCTCAACATTCGCGGCGCGACGCTGGCGGCGATGGCGCGCGCCGTCAACGCGCTGGCGCTGCGCCCGGCCTTCGCGCTGGTCGACGGGCGCGACGAGCCGCCGGGTTTCGGCTGTTCGGCGCGCGCGATCGTCGGGGGCGACGCGTTGTGCCTGTCGATCGCCGCCGCCTCGATCATCGCCAAAGTGGCGCGCGATCGATTGATGGCGCGCCTCGACGCGCATTATCCCGAATACGGCTTCGCACAACACGTCGGCTACGCCACCGAGCGCCATGTCGCGGCGCTCGCCCGGTGCGGCCCCTCGCCGTTCCACCGCCTGTCCTTCAAGCCGCGGCGCGGGGCGCCCTGACGGCGCCGACGCGCCTCGCGAAACTCTTTAGAAATTATTGAAATTTCGCGGTTTTCCCCAATATTTCCGGCGTGCGAAAACGAGACAGCGGCGCCCCGGCGCGACTAACGCGACTTTTACTCAAATGCGACAGATTCGCATGGTCAGTCGCGTCGAGTGGTTGCGTTCATGCGTATCTCCCGTGCCGGGACGTCCGGCCGAGCCGCCCAGATTCAGGTCTCGCGTACTGGCAGCGGTTTGGCGCGGCGTCCCGTCACGGTCGGCGTTGCGCCGCGCGACGCGATCCTCGTCGGCGATTGCGTCGACGAGCTCGGCGGGCTGCCGCCGTCCAGCGTCGACCTGGTGTTCGCCGACCCGCCGTACAACCTGCAGCTCGAAGGCGCGCTGTCGCGCCCCGACCAGAGCCTCGTCGACGCGGTCGACGACGACTGGGACAAGTTTGCGAGCTTTGCCGATTACGACGCCTTCACCCGCGCCTGGCTCGGCGCCGTGCGGCGCGTGATGAAGCCGGAAGCGACGATTTTCGTGATCGGCTCCTATCACAATATTTTTCGCGTCGGCGCGATCATGCAGGATCTCGGCTTCTGGATCCTCAACGACGTCGTCTGGCGCAAGGTCAATCCGATGCCGAATTTTCGCGGCCGCCGGTTCACCAACGCGCATGAGACGATGATCTGGGCGGCGCGCGACGCCGCGGCCAAGAGCTACACGTTCAACTACGAGGCGTTGAAGGCGGGCAACGAGGACCTCCAGGCGCGCTCCGACTGGCTGCTGCCGATCTGCTCGGGCGCCGAACGGCTGAAGGACGCGGCGGGCCGCAAGGTCCATCCGACGCAAAAGCCCGAAGCGTTGCTGGCGCGCGTGCTGCTCGCCGCCTCCAACGCCGGCGATCTCGTGCTCGATCCGTTTTTCGGCTCGGGCACCACCGGCGCGGTCGCCCGGCGCCTGCATCGCGCGTTCATCGGCGTCGAGCGCGATCCAACCTACGCCGCCGCCGCGCGGGCGCGCATCGCCGCCGTCGAGCCGCTGCCCGCCGAGGCCGTCGCTGCGGCGCCGACGCGGCGCGGCGAACCGCGCGTCGCCTTCGCCAGCGTCGTCGAAGCGGGCCTCGTGCGCCCCGGCGAGCGCCTGCACGATGCGCGCCGCCGCCACGCCGCCCTGGTGCGCGCCGACGGCGCGCTGACGCTCGGGCCGGCGGTCGGCTCGATCCACAAGATCGGCGCGCTGGCGCAAGGCCTGCCGGCGTGCAACGGCTGGACCTTCTGGCATGTCGAACGCGCCGGCGCGCTGACGCTGATCGACGAAATGCGCGCCGACATCCGCGCTTCGATGCGCGAGGCGGCGGAATAAAGCGGGCTCTCCGCAAGCTCCCGCAAGAAGCGCCTTCGCGCCAGACCGTAACGGATGACAATCCGATCGCCCGCCGCGCGGCAAGCGCGCCGCGCGTCGGCGTGGCGATCGAGGGAGCTCTCCGATGGTGCAAGTGCTGTCCAATTCGACCGACGGCTTCCTGCTCTGGAACGTCGACTCGCGAATCGGCATGGGGTCGACGGGCGACGACGTCAAGCTCGTGCAATATCTCCTCGCGCGGGCGCCGGAGGCGGCGCAATATGTTCCCGACCAGATCAGCGGCAGCTCGGGCATCTCAGTCAGCGACGTCGACGGAAACTGGGGTCCGCAGACCGACGCCGCGCAAAAATGGTTCGAGCAAAACTACAAAGGGGGCGCGCCGGTCGTCGCCGACGGCGTCATCGATGTGGTCCCCCAGTCCGGCATCTTGTTCGGGAACAACCCGACCTACGAATACAAGCTCTATGCGCTGCAGGAGCTGTACGCCGCGGCCGCGGGTGGCCAGATGAACGTGACCCCGACGATCCAGAACATGCCGAACGACGGACAGTGCCCGAGCGATCTGGCCTACGCCCTCCAGGCCGCGCTGAACGGCGCACAGGGGTCGGGCGCCAGCCCCGACGGCGGCTCCGACGGCTCGGACGGGTCGGACGGCGCCTGAGGGCCTCTGAAGGCGGCGCGGCCGGGCGCCGGGTTCAGGCGGACGAACACCGCCCCTCGTCAGCCCGCCGGCGCCGCTCCTGCGATCAGCAACCCCGCCAGGTCCGAGGCGCGCGCGGCCGCCCGCGCCTGCAGCGCGCCGGCGCGCCCGCGCACCGCGACCTCGCGCCGCGGCAGGCCGTCGGGCGCAAGGCCGGCTTGCGCATAGACCTCTTCCGAAACGAGCACTTCGCAGCCGAGCGGCCGGGTGAGCTCCTGCAGGCGCGCGGCGACGTTGACGGGATCGCCGATCACCGTGAAGGCGGCGTATTCGCCATAACCGATGTCGCCGAGGATCGCGACGCCGGCGTGGATGCCGATGCCGAAACGGATCGGCGCCGGCAATTCGTTGATCATCAGCGCGCTGAGCCGCTCGACATTGGCGGCGATCAGGCCGCTCGCCTCGACCGCCTGGCGGCAGGCTTCGACGGGCCCGTCCTCGACGCCGAACAGCGCCAGCAGGCCGTCGCCGGCAATCTGGTTGGGGGTTCCTCCGGCGGCGATCACCGCGCTGCTCACCGCATGGAGAAACCGGTTGATCAGAAACACCGTGTCGAACGGCAGCCGGTGCTCGGCCAGGCCGGTCGAGTCGCGCATGTCGACGAACAGGATGACGACGTAGCGCTCGTCGCCGGAATGGGGCTGATGATCCTTGTAGGCGTTGGCGACGCCGGCCTGCGGCGACAGCAGCGGAACGAAGGAGATGTCGCGCTCGGGCCGCAATTGGCAGGCGAGCCGGACGCCGGTTCCCGCCCGCACCCGCTCCAGCACCGCCCGCTCGGCGGCGCTGGCGGGCGGGAGCTCGCCGCGCCCGCCGATGACGCGGATGCGGCAGGTCGAGCAGCGCCCGCGGCCGCCGCAGACATGCGCGTGGGGAATGCCATAAAGCAGGCTCGCCTCGAGCACGCTGAGGCCGCGCGGCGCCTGCACCGACCGCTCGGGATAGGTCAGCCGCACCAGGCCGCGGCGGCGCTCGAGCCAGCTTCGCATCCAGCGCCCCGGCGGAATCGCAGCGAGCGTCGCGACCAGCGCGGCGAGAAACCACGTGCGATAACTGGTCAGCCAGGCGTTCTGCAGCGCCGTGCCGACGCGGTCCGGCGTCGCGTGCGGCGCCAGCCAGGCCGGATCGGCCGCCAGCGCCAGCACGGTCTCGCCGCCCCGGTAGTAGCCGAGCAGCGCCAGCGCCGGCAGCAGCACCGCGATCGACAGCAGGATGTTGCGCAGGCGGGGATAGAAGGACTTCAGGCGGAGCCAGAAATAAATGCCGGCGCAGCCGTGGATCCACACGACGAGCAGCAGCAGCGCCTGCAGCGCGCCGAGGACCGGGGCGTGAACCCAGAATTTCAGCAGCTCCTCGGCATAGCCCTTTTGCGTGCCGAACAGGCTCAGCGAAACGCGCGTGCCGAGCACATGGTCGGCGAGAAGAAAGGGAATCGACACGCCGAGGATGAGCTGCGTCGCCTCGAGACGCGTCCAGCGGAAATGCCGCCGTTCGTACAACACCCAGAAGCCGAGGCCCATATGGACGGCCATCGACGCGTAGAGCAGAATCGCGCCGGGCGGCGTCTGCCATATCCATTTCTGCACGACGAGGCCGTTCTCCATCGCCGCGACCGAGATATTGCCCAACGCGTGGTTGATGAAATGGGTCGTCACATAGGCGAACAGCACGAGGCCCGCCGCGAGCCGGACCTGACGCAGGCTGGGCCGCCGCAGAATCGCGCGCCATGACAGGCGTAACGCCGATCGCCGCATCCTCAGCATCCGGGGAGCCTCCCGTTCGACGGCGCGCGATCCGCCCGGCGCGCCGCGTCCTCGGCGCGGCAGGTCAACCCGCGGCCTGCGCAACTGGTTCTTGCAGGGATTGCAACGAGAACAACAGCAAGGGCGCGGTGATCAACGCCAGCCCCACAAAGAACAGGGGTCCCGCGACGACGTGCAGATCGGCGATCCAGCGGGAGAGCGGCGCGGAGATTCCCGCCGAAAGCGCCGGAACCAACAAAAAAAACATCGTGACGAAGCCATTGTCGTTGTCGGTGATCGTCAACGCCACCTGATAGAAGACGCGCCCGGCCGCCGCGGCGGCGAGCGTTCCCAGCAGCAGCAGCAGAATGGCGACCATTTTGTGTTCGTCCATCGAAATCTCCGGCTGCCCGCGGGCGATCATCAACGTCGCCGGTATCAGGATGAAGGCCGATACGACGAAATTGGCCGCTATGGCGGCCGATTCGTCAAATTCCGAGAACCACCGGCCGACCAGCGTCCCGCTCAAGGCGAAGAAAATCGGGATCGGTATCGCATAGGCCCACCGGCTGTGCAGCAGGCTCTCGACGAGGTCGCCGATCAGCAGGCTGTTCGATCTTTCGATCTGGCTCCAGGCGACGATCATGGCGCCGGCAAACGCCACGATGAAACATCCGAAGAACAGGCGAGGCGAAACCGGGATGGCCTTGCCGGAAATGACGATGGCGACCAGCGCCGCCCAGAACGGCGACAGGTTGAAGATCGCGGCGGTGATGATCGGATGCGCGCTGCTGAGCCCGACGTGGTACAACAACAGGCCGCACAGACCGATCGCGAACAGAATCGCCAGCCTCGCCAGATTCCTGACGTCCGACAGCAAGGCGACGAAATCGCGACGGCTGGCGCGCGGCAGAATCAGCAGCGGAACCGACAGCAGCAGCGCGCACTGCGTGAAGAAGATGAAATAGGTCGAATCGAGACGCCTGGCGGCGAGGGCGGAGAACGGCTCCTGCGTGGCGAGCAGCCCCGCGGTCACCAGCGAATACAGGCTTCCAACCCGGTAATTTGCGCGCCGAACTGAATGGGTCATTTCCGGGAACGCTGTCGCGCTTCGGCTTCCAAAGCCGCTCGCCCTGGCGCAAGCCTGCGACGATCGGAGGAGGTTGGCAAGCCCGAGTCTTGGCTCAGGACATATGAGACTCACGGACGGAGGCGGTTTTGCTCATTGTTTGCTTGGCGGAGCGGAGCGCGAGAGGAATTCGAAGTCAAGGATGCGAGGCGCCGCCTTCGGCGGCGGCCCTTCGGGCCGTCCTTGAGTTCGAATTCCTCTCGCGCATAATTGCCTCCAAGCATTCAATGAACTTTTGGCGCTGACGTCAGCGCCAGTCCCAGATGTGTCTGAGCCAGGTCAGCCCGAGGCGCGAAAGCCGCGGCCGTCAGCCGCCGCGGCGATCGTCGGAGTCAGGACCGGCGGAAGTCGCGCGGGGGCGCGCCTGTGGCGCGCCGGAGCGTTTCGCGCCGACCTTGGCCCGTCTTCAGCGCGACATCGCTTCGAGCGCCAGGCCGAAGATCGCCGCCGCCGCGCCCAGTCCCTTGCCGCCGAACCCCCTGCCGCCGCCAAGACCGCCCATGCGATGCACGCCGCCGCCCTTGCCGCCGCCGCCGCCGTGATGCTTGTCGCCGGCGAAGGCCGGAGCCGCAGCGCTGGAGACCATGAGCGCGACCAAAGCGATTGAAATGTACTTGACCATAGCACCCTCCGAAGTCTGTTCGCCCGAGCCCCCTCGGCATTTCGTCGATCGGCTCTGCGATAGATATACGGTCTGGTTTTCGCTGGAATTGCGCCTCGCTTCGGTCCAATTTTCGCCCAAAAAAAAATGGTCGCCGCGCCGCCGGTCGCCGCGCCCCGTTCGAAGACGAGGGCGAGCGTCGCGCGGCGCCTCGCCGATCGTTGAAGACGTCTTCGTGCGCGGCGGACGCCGGCGCGGCGTCGGGGCCGCCCCGAATCTAGCTCGCCGGCTGGCCCGCCACGCGGACGGCGGCGCCGTCCACCAGATTGGCCGGCGGGCTGAGGATGATCTTTTCGTCGCCGTCGAGGCCGCTGCGCAGTTCGACCGAAGTGCCGAAATCGCGATAGATCGCCACATCGCGCATCTTCACCGTGTCGTTCGCGCCGACGGTCGCGACGCGCAGACCGGCCCCGTCGAACAGAATCGCGTTCGACGGCAACACCACCGCCGGCGCGGCGCGCGGGATCGCCAGCGTCACCATGACGAACGAGCCGGGCCGCAGCCGATGCGCATCGTTGCGGACGTCGACCTCCGCCGACATGGTTCGCGAGGCCGCCTCGAGGGCGCCGGCGTTGCGCGCGACCGTGCCGTGAAACACCTGGTCCGGCAGTTCCGGCAGCACGACCTGCGCCGGCAATCCGTCGATCAGCCCGACCGTCGCCGATTGCGGCACGTCGATATGCACGCGCAGCACGTCGTCGCGCTCGACGGTGAACAGGCTGACGCCGCCTGACGCGGAGCCCGAGACGAGGTCGCCGACATCGACGTTGCGCGCGGTCACCATGCCGTCGAACGGCGCGACCACGCGCTCGAAGCCGGTCAATTCCTGCTCCTGCTGCACGGTCGCGACCTGCGCCTGGTAATTGGCCTGCGCCACGACCACGCCGGCCTGCGAATTCCTCAAGCCGGCGTCCTGCGCGGCGAGCGTCAGCCGGGTCTGGTCGGCGCTCTGCTTGGTTTCCCAGCCCTGATGCGCCAGCGCGGCGATTCGCTCGTTGGTGACGTCGGCCAGATCCTTGTTGGACTGCGCCTGATTGACCGCCGCCTCGGCCTGGCGGAGTTCGGCCGAACGCTGGTCGAGCGTCGCCTGCGCCTGCGCCAGTTGCTTGTCGAGGTCCGGCGCGGCGATGCGCGCCAGCAGGTCGCCGGCGTGGACCCGGCTGCCGATATCGACGCGGCGCTCCGCGATATAGCCGGTCGCCCGCGCGAAGATGGTGGCGCGGTCGAACGCGGCGACGTCGCCGGGCAGCGTCAGCGGCACGGGATCGGCGAGCTTGCGCGCCGCGACCACGCGCACGATCGGCTTGAAGTCGAGCGTTTCGGCCTGGACCTCGGCGGCGTCGGCGTTTTCGCGCAGCTTGCCGTAGGCGCCCCAGCCGATCGCCGCCGCGACGGCGGCGCCGATGAGCAGCGCCGGACGCCATGACGGGCGCCGCGGGTTGTCGGTCGGGGGCGGGTCCTCGCCGAGGCGCTCGGCCGGGGCGGGCGCTTCGAATTGTCGGCGTTCGTGTCTCATAGGTAGTCCTTCAGCGGTCGGCCGTCCGCGTGGCGGCGGAGCAGGCCATAGAGGAAGGGGACGAACAGCAGGGTCGAACAGGCGCCGACCAGCACGCCGCCCATCACCGAGCGCGCGAGCGCGGCGTTCTGCTCGCCGCCGTCGCCGAGGCCGAGCGCCATCGGCGCCAGGCCGAGTAACATCGCGCCGGCGGTCATCAGCACCGGCCGCAGCCGGGTCTCGCCCGCGGCGATCGCCGCCTCGACCGCGCCACAGCCGGTCCGCTCGCGATGCTCCTTGGCGAAGGTCACCAGCAGGATGGAATTGGCCGAGGCGACGCCGACGCTCATGATCGCGCCGAACAGCGAGGGGATCGAGAAGGAGGTCCCGGTGACGAACAGGCTGGCGACGATGCCGCACAGCGCGATCGGCAGCGCGGCGAGCACGACGAACGGCTCGCCCCAGGTCTGGAAATTGACGACCATCAGGAGATAGACGAACACCATCGCCGCGATCAGGCCGAAGCCGATGCGCTCGAACGAGGCGTTCATCGATTCGATCTGGCCGCGCACCACGACGCTGTTTCCCGGCGGCAGCTTCGCCTGGGCGCGCGCCACGATCGGGCGCAGATCCGCCTCGATCGAGCCGAGATCGCGATCCTGGATGTTGGCGTAGACGTCGAAGGCCGGCTGGGTGTTGGAGTGGGTGGCGACCGTCTGCGATCCGTGTCGGCTGAGCGTCGCCACGTTGGACAGGAGCGCGACCGGCGTCGTCGTTCCCGGCGAACCGGAGGACAGCAACGGCATATTGACGAGGTCGGCCATCGAATCGGCGCGGTATTCCGGCGTTTGCACGGCCACCTGATACGGCACGCCGGTGGCGGGGTCGCTCCAGAAATTGGGCGTCGTCTGATAGCTCGAGCTCAGCGAGGTGCCGAGATCGCCGGCGATCGAGGCCTCGGTCAGGCCGAGCTTGGCGGCGCGGATGCGATCGACGTCGACGAAGAATTCCGGCGCGTCGACGATCTGCTGAAGATGCACGTCGACCGCCCCGCGCACGCCCTTCACCTCGCCGACCAGCGATTGGGCGACCTTGAGGTCGACGTCGCGATCCTTGCCGACGACCCGGATGTCGACCGGCGCCGGCACGCCGAAATTCAGGATCTGGGTGATGATGTCGGCGGGCTGGAAATAGAACACGGTGTCGGGAAACTTGTCGCGCAGGACGGCGCGCAGCCGGCGCATATAGCCGAAGGTCGAGGCGTGTCCGGGGTTGAGCGAGACCAGGATCTGGCCGTCGTTCAGCCCGACCGTCGAGCCGTCGGAAAAGGCGAGGTTGTAGTTGTTGGCGGGAAGGCCGATGTTGTCGATGATCAGGCCGAGGTCCTTCGGCGGCACGACGGCGCGGATCGTGTCCTCGACCGCCTGGAACAGGCGCTCGGTCTCTTCCAGGCGCAGCCCGGAGCGGCCGCGCACGTGCAGCTGCAACTGTCCGGCGTCGATCGGCGGAAAGTAGTCGTCGCCGACGAACGCGAACATCGCCGCGGCCGCCGCGAGCGTCGCGCCGACGACCAGCAGAAGCTTGGCCGGCCGCGCCATGATCGCGCGCAGCAACCCGACATAACCGGCGTGGAAGCGGGCGAACCGCGCCTCGAAGGCCAGGTGAATGCGCGCGAACAGGCCGCGCCGCGCCGCCTCGCCGTCACGACGATCGCCGCGCGCCAGCCGGCGCTCGTGCTCGCGCCTGACGAGGGCGTCGATCAGGATCGGGATCAGTGTGCGCGAGAGGACATAGGACGCCAGCATCGCAAACACCACCGCGAGCGCCTGCGGCGTGAACAGGTATTTGGCGGCGTCGGTCAGGAACACCACCGAAACGAACGCGCAGCAGATCGCCAGCGTCGAGATCAGCGCCGGCTTGGCGATGCCCGCCGCCCCCTCGACGACCGCATGGCGGAACTCGTGGCCTTCCTCGAGCAGCCGGTAGGTGTTTTCGATCGCGACGGTGGCGTCGTCGACGAGAATGCCGACCGCCAGCGCCATGCCGCCCAGCGTCATGATGTTGATCGTCTGGCCGAGCGCGTCGAGCGCGATCAGCGAGGTCAGGATCGACAGCGGGATCGACGCCAGCACGATGAGGGTCGAGCGCCAGGAGCCGAGGAACAGCAGGATCATCAGGCCGGTCAGCGCCGCGGCGATCGTTCCCTCGCGCAGCACGTCGGCGATGGCGCCGGAGACGAACACCGACTGGTCGAACAGCGGGGAGATCTCGATGCCCTTGGGCGCCGCGGCGCGAAGGCCCGGAAGCATCGATTTCACATTGTCGACCACCGACAGGGTCGAGGCGTCGCCGTTCTTCAGGATGGTCAGCAGCGCCGAGCGCACGCCGTTGGCGCGCACGATGTTCTGCTGCACCTGATAGCCGTCGCGCACATAGGCGACGTCGCGCATCAGGATCGGCGCGCCGTTCACCACCTTGACCGGGATCGCGTTCATCGCCTCGATCGCGTCCGGCACGGAGTTCAGGCGCACGACATATTGCATGTCGCCGAGCTTGGCGAGGCCGGACGGCACGGTGAGATTCTGCGCCGTCAGCGCGTTGACGACGTCGTTGGCGGTCAGCCCGGTCGCCTGCAGCGCATGCTGATCGAGATCGATCATGATCTGGCGCTGGCGCCCGCCGTAGGGCGAGGGAATGGTCGAACCGGGCGCGGTGGCGATCGCCGTGCGCAGCCGGTACTGGCCGAAATCATAGAGCTGCTGCTCGCTGGCGGTGTTCGAAGACAAAGCGAGCTGGATCACCGGCACCGAAGAAGCCGAATAGCGCACGACGATCGGCGGGTTGATGCCGGGCGGCAGCACGGCGCGCACCGCGTTCATCACCGCGACGGTCTGGGCGATCGCCAGGTCGATGCTGACCCCGGGCTGGAAATAGACCTTCTCGACCGCGACGCCTTGCAGGGTCTGGCTTTCAATATCCCGGATGCCGTTGACGTTGTTGCCGAGCACGAACTCCGAATAGGTGGTGACGCGCTGCTCCATCTCCCGCGTGGAGAGGCCGCTGTATGTCCAGATGATGGTGACGACCGGGATGTCGACGACCGGGAAGACGTCCTTCGGCATCGTGGCGATCGCGCCGCCGCCGAGGAAGGCGATCAGCAGCGCGAGAACGATGAACGTGGCGCGGAATTTCAGCGCGTATTTTACGAGGCCCACGTTGCCGCCCTCGCTTGATCGAATCCGTCACGAAGGGAGACGCCGCTCGGCCTCCCGGCCGGTCGGGCCGGGAAGCCGAGCGTTGGCGAGGCGCCGTCAGCGACCGTGCGAAATGCTGCGCTGATCCGGCGGGGGCGCGAGCATCGCCGGCGCGCCGCCGAAGCCGAACGAGAAGACGGGATCGCCGCCCGTCAGGGCCGCGCGGCCTTCGCTCATCACCGAAGGCGCCACCGTCTGCGGCTCCAGGATCGCATAGGGCGAGGCTTCGGGGGACACGTTCCCGCCGCCCGTCGCGTAGGCGCCGCCGGCGCCGAGGGCGAAAGCCGCAGTCGCCGCTGCCAACAACAGGGTCTTGTGCATTGCAATATCTCCATGGCTTGTCAGAAACTTGAAGAAGCCGCGGGCGTTGCTGGGGCTTCGCCCGGTCTGTCTCCGTTTCGTATGATGAAATGGATGCGGGCAGCGCAATATCAATTGCTGCGGCGCACACAAAATCGCGATTGTCCGTGACTGTCCGTGATGACCTCCGGCACGCTGCCGCGAGGATCGGAACTTTCATCGAGCCCCTGTCGAGGCGCCTGCCGACGTGAAGAAGGCGCGCGGGAAGCGCGCCTCGCGGTCTCCGACGCCGCTCAGCGCGCGATGTCGGCATGGTCGAAGCGCCCGTTGTCCGGAACGTTCGCCTGCGGACAGGGCCGGGGCCAGGGCGCCGCCGGCGGGTCGAGCCGCTTCACCGCCGGCCCGTCGCGGCAATCGACGAGCGCGAACGAGCAACCTTCGTATGGGAGGCGCGCGTCGCCGCCACAGTGAAACCGGCGCGCCCGCTCTTGACGGCCAATCGCCTGGCGGTCGACAAAGGCGGAACCGGGCATTGGGAGGGAGAGCCATGGCCAGCGCCGGCAAGTGGACTCTGGGGCTGATCGATTCGGCGTGGTTCGGCTCGCCGTTCGAGGGACAGCCGGGCCGCGAGCTGGCGAGGCAAATCGGCTTCGAGAGCCTCGACCTGTTCGTCGGCTTCGATCCCGGCAAGCTGTCGCGCAGCGCGCGCGACGCCTATGTGGCGGGCGCGCAGAGCGTCGGCCTGCCGGTGGTTTCGCTGGTCTGCACCTGCCTCGGCCTCAACGACTTCAATCCGGCGATCCGCGATTATCACATCGAGCGGGCGATCAACGTGGTCGACCTCGCCGCGCAGTTTCCCACCGCCCGCAATCTCTGCTTCGTGCCCGGCGAATACATGTTCCAGCACAAGCTGCTTCCGGCGGCGCAGGAATGGGCGATGGCGGTCGACGCCGCCAAACAGGTCGGCCGGCGGGCCGGCGAGCGCGGCCTCGAGGTGGCGATCGAGCTGCTGCCGTTCGAATTCGCCTTCGTCAACACGCTCGACGCGATGGAGCGCTTTCTCGACGCCGTCGGCCTGGCCAACGTCAAGGCGACCGTCGACATCTCCCATTTCTGGCTGCAGCGCATTGCGCCCGGCGACCTCGCCCGGCGCCTGAACGGGCGCGTCGCGCATGTCCACGTTTCCGATTGCGACGGCGTCCATCACGGCGACCTGCCGCCCGGCCGCGGCAACACGCCGTTCAACGACTATCTCGCCGCCATCCGCGACGCCGGCTTTGTCGGCGCGGCCTCGATCGAGCTCGAATTCCCCGACGATCCCGCCGCGATGCTGCCCTGGGTCAAGGAAGCCCATGCCAGCGCGCTGCGGCTGCTGAAGGAGGCCGGGGTGCATTGAGGGGAGGCGTCCATCAGGCAAGGGGCCGGGCCGCGCGCCGGCGCGCGATACATGCCGATGTCCACATTCATCGCCTTCCCTCAATCGCGATCCAGCGCTTTCGATCGCCAGGCCAGGAGGTCATTTCATGGCGAAAACCGAGGAGTGGACGGAACGCCACCTGACGCCGAGAGGCTGGGAGGTGGGCAGCAAGAGAACCGATTTCAGCCTGAAGACGCGCGAGCCTCCGCCCGATCGGGTGCTCACCGTGCGATACCGCGAGTTTCTCTCCGACCGCGACGGGAGCGGCGACCGGGGAACGATCGAGATCTGGACCGGCGGCAGCCGGTCGGCGATCGCCCAGCTCAAGGCGCGGTTCGGCCCGCCGCCCGAAGGCCTGTGATTCCGGCGCCTTCGGCGAGGCTTCGGCGCGCCCGGTCCGCCGCCCGGCGCCGCGTTGGCGATCGAGCCATGCGAACCGATGAATCCCGCTCGACCGTTTCGGCCCAAGTCTCGACGCTGATTCGCATCATGGCAGGCGGCTGCGCCATTCCTGCGGCAGCAGCTCGGCCGGGCTCGGTAGATCGACGCCAAAGGCGCTGCGAACGCCGATCACGAAAGCCCAATAGACCGCGACGAGTCCGACGACGCCGATCAGGATCGCCCGCCTGTTTTCAGACATCGGCCAGCCTCCGGACGCCGCGACCCGCCGGGCGCTATCGTCGAAGAGATTTTTTTGACGGCGCGATTCGTCGGGGGACCCGGCGAATATTCGGGAGCGCGCGCAGTTGCGGCGAACGCGCGAAACTCGGCGAGGCGCCCGGCCGTTGTTCGGCCCGGTGGAACAACACCCCGCTCTTGGCCACGGCCAGCGCGACGAGCAGCAGGAACGCGCAGGCCATCGCGAAACCGATGGTCATCACGACGTCGTCGGCGCGATAGGGAGCCAGCAGGCGATAGCGCAGATAGATGCCCGCGCACACGCCGACCAGCGCGAGAACGCCGTTGGGCGCGGGGCCCAGACCCAGGTCCTTCATGATGAGATCGAGCGCGAAGCCCGCCACCAGGCAGCCGACGACCACCAGCAGAAACAGAAAGGACAATTCGCCGGACGGCTGCTTTTCCAGATCGGCGAGCCAGGGAATCGCGCTCACGCCCATTGACCTATGAGGCGCGATCGGCGGTCGGCAGTCGACAATACGCCGACGCGTCCTGACCAAGAGTAACCGATGAACGGTTGCAATACCCTTAATGCGTAAACTGCCCGCCGCCGCCAGCCCGAAAGCGGGAAATCAATGCGGCGAGGATCAGCGCAATGCGCGTCGTGCGGGAGGTCGTCGAGCCGCCTGTCGGGTCGCCGGCCTGCGCGCTCGCCGCATTCGCTGCTGAGCCATTGTTCGCATGGAGGCCATTTTTTTTCACCGTCGAGAACCTGTCAATGATGGCCCTGCGGGCCACCGCCGAAGGCGGCGCGCCAAAGGCGCGTCATTGACAGGTTCTCGACGGTGAAACACTTGTCCGCCATGCGAAACGATGGACCGCCCTCGACCGTTTCGATTGAACGACAATCCGCGAATTTCATCGCTTGTAGCGCAGCGGGAATTATGCAACGCGCATCATGTTCCCGTAACCAGCGGGCGACAATCCCCTTCCACCGCATGGAGGACTGCGGGGAGGATGGCCGCATCGCGCCGGGCGCCGCCGTCTACTCTCCGCTTATCCGTCGAAAGCAGCGCCTCGAGCTGGAGTGACCCCGCCGGACCACCCGGCAAGCGAGTTCTTCCTTCGCAGAATCACGCGAACCCTCCATCCGGAAGCTGCCGCCTGCATGCTCTGCTTCTGCCGATCGATTCAGAGAAGCGCCGGCGCGAGGGGAACAAATAGGGCAACACGGGCGTGTCGCCGTAAACCCGCGCCGCCTCTGCGGCGGCGTCAATTAAACGCACCGTCGCCGTAATTCCGTAATTCTCCGGGGCACACGTCGATTTGACGTTTCACTTCGCCCGCAAACGCTTCATTTCCTTCTCGAACGAGAAGCGCAGTTGCGTGGCTTCCTCCTCAGGCAGGAAGAGCGTCATCTGCGGGAAAATCGTCCGATAGAGTGAGAGCTGAGTTGGTTCCCAGGGCATGGCTTGCGCCGCGCGAGCCTCGGCGAGGATTTTCTGCAAGCGGGCGCGCACCTTGTCGAGGTTGGGCCGATAGACGGGCGCGGCCTCGCCGCCGAACAGGTCCGGCTGGGCGTCTTTTTCGAAGAGGTCGGCCTGGCTGGTGCGAGCCATCAGTCTCGTCGCGCGCTCTTGAGAACGAATTGACCGCATCATGCCCCGACTCGCGCGAACGCGCGAGCCGGGCAACGAGTTATCCCCGGTCGGGAAACGCCGCCACATAGGCCTCGTCGATCCGCGCCATCTGATCGATGGTGAAAGCGAGGACGTCGGCGACGGCGGCGACATGGTTGATTTCGTCGAGCGACAGCTTCCGGCCCTTGCGCGATTTCAGATATTTGTCGAGCACCTGATAACCGCCAATGTGAAAATCCCAAACGGCCCGCGGCACGGGTTTGAAGCTTTGAGTTTTGTTGATCGCGATCGACTGGTCCTCGGGCGAATAGCGCACATCCTCGACCGGGCGATTATCCCGAACTTGACGAGCGACGCAGTCGTTTTGTAAACAGTTTCCGACAGGTCGGTCGGTCCATTCTAATAGGCATATTCGTATTCGGGATCGTTAATAGCGTTAAAGCCCATGAATACATTACCGGTATCGGTGACATCGCAAGAGCGAGCAAATCCGGTTGTTCGCCTGATTCCATTGTCATCAAAATAATGTATACATCCGACGATACAGAGGAGGTGATTACCGCTTTCAAGAGAAAAGGAATGGTCATAGTCCAAACGAAATTCCGAGCTTTGTTGGGCGGTGTCAGAGTCGCCAGAGATCAGTTTCCCCTTTTTGAAATTACACAGTGTCAAGGACATATTTCTTGGGATATTCCGATCCTTCAATATGAGAAAGACGACCGCTTCGACAATATTAATATTAGCGGGAGTATCGCCAATGTTAATGTAGGTAAAATTAATCGATATCGGATGATCGGCAACGTAACCATCCGAGGATACGCTCTGGACAATGATTCTTGGCCTGTGAGTCGAGACAAATTCCTTGTTGGCGATGTCGATGGACTCACGGGTGAGCCGCGCTTGGCGGTTCGTAACGCAAACCAGAGCCAAGGTGAAAGCACCAATAAAAACGGTGGCGATGGCTGTAACCGCGCCGTTATACGTTTGCAGGGAGCCTATGACACACCAGAGGAAATTATTCACAATACCCACCATCGAAGCAATTTAATTCCGGGGGCATTCTTTCTAGCCTTTCTTTCAGCGCCGGTTATCGCGTGGTTGGCTGGGAGGGATTGGCGATGATCCCCAACTCAACATTCCTTGATCGCCGCCCCGAAGATGTCCGCGTTCAAGCGATTGTTATAGCGGAATTGAAACTCGGCAACATAAAGCGGCAGGTATTTTCGGCTGACCTTGTGGAAGGTCCCGACCATCCCGCGCTTAATCAGCGACCAGAAGCCTTCGATGGTCTGCGTGTGAACCGCGCCAACTACGTATTCACCGTGCGCATGGTCGATCGTGGCGTGCTGCGGAAATTCCTTGTTCAGGTGTTTGTAGCCGGTCCACTTGTCTGTGCAGAGCAGACTAACTTTGTGAGAGACGGCCTCACGCACAAAGCCCTCCAAAGTCTTGGCCTGAACGTTATCAATAACGCGGGCGATCACGCTGCCCTTGCGACGGACAGCGCCGACGACGATTGCTTTTCCAGCGCCGCCCGTTCCGCCGGTCCCGTCGCCGCGCTTGTCCTTATGTCGGTTCTTGGCAAGCCCGCCGACGAACGTTTCGTCAACCTCCACAATGCCAGCCAGTTGTTCGATGTCCTCAATGAGCGCGGTGCGGATTTTGTGGCACATCGTCCACGCGGTTTTGTAAGAACCGAAGCCAAGAAAGCGATAGATTTGCAGCGCGCTCATTCCCTTTTTGCTCGTCAGCATCAAGTGGATGACGCGATACCAGTCTTTGAGCGGCTTATTGGTGTTTTCAAAGATCGTTCCGGCAATATGCGAGAAGCGATAGGAAATCCCATCGGCGCAATCCATACACTCCCACTTGAAAGTCATGGTCTTGAGACCATAGACGTGTTCGCTACCGCAACGCGGGCAGCTAACGCCATTCGGCCAGCGGCGAGCGACAAGATACGCCGCGCAGGCGCCCTCATTCGGGAACAGATGGTCGAACTCCGAGGCGGTCAGTTGATGAACCGGCTTGGGCTGTTTGCTGCGGGCCACGACACTCTCCTATCGACGAAAGAGAGCATAGCATGACTTTTCGCACTCGTCAAGTTCGGGATAATCGCCCTCGATCCGACGCGGCGCAGCCTGCACGAATAGCGAAGACCCGACTCCCCTTCGCGGCCGCCCGGCGCAACAAAATCTTGACGGGAAGCCGGGCGGCGCGGATACTGGTTTTCAGGACGAACCGGAGCGCGGTTTCTGGAAAAATCGCGTTTTCCAAATTTTTTCACCCGCAAGCCTTTGGAATCCCACAAAACGACCAAAGAAATGTTTTTGAAAATTTGGAGGGGCGGGAAAATTCTCCAATCTTTTCAATGGCTGGGAAAGTCAGTAAATTTGCCGATCCGGCGCTTTTCGGCGCCCAACAGGGCGTTTCCAAATATTTATTTGGAGGGGGGAGGCCGGCGTCGGCCGGCCAAGCAGGGCCCGGTCGCCTTTGGCGTCCTTCCGCCTGGCGCGGAAGGCGCCCTTCGCGTGACCGAAGCTCCGACGAGGGGGGCGAGCGTCAGCGCGACGGTTTTTGACATGGCGAGGGCGGGGACGGCGCTCGACGATCGAGGCCCTCATCCGGCCGGCTGCGCCGGCTGCGTTCCCCCGCCCTGGCGGGGGAAGGGAGCGCGCCTATCGGGTCGCCGGCTGCGCTTCGGCGCTCGACGGCGAGCCCGCCCATGAGGCGGCGGGCGCCGATTCCTGCGCCCTGAGGCCGATCAGATGGCAGATCGCGAAGACCAGGTCGGCGCGGTTCATGGTGTAGAAATGCAGCTCCTTGACGCCGCGGTCGATCAGGTCGAGCACCTGTTCGGCGCACACCGCCGCGGCCACCAGGCGGCGCGTCACCGGATCCTCGTCGAGCCCCTCGAAACGCTCGGCGAGCCAATCGGGCACGCTGGCCCCGGCGCGCCGGGCGAAGCCGGCGGTCTGCTTGAAATTCTGCACCGGCACGACGCCCGGCACGATCGGAATGGTGATCCCCGCCGCCGCCGCGAGGTCGAGGAAGCGGAAGTAGACGCTGTTGTCGAAAAAGAACTGGGTGATCGCGCGGTCGGCGCCGGCGTCGACCTTGCGCTTCAGCAATTCGACGTCGTGCAGCAGGTTGGGGCTCTGCGGGTGCTTTTCCGGATAGGTCGCGACCGACACTTCGATGTCGCCGATCGCCTTGACGCCGGCGACCAGCTCGGCGGTGGTCTGGTAGCCGTCGGGACTCGCCCGGTAGGGGGCGCCGGCGCCGGCGGGCGGATCGCCGCGCAGCGCCACGATATGGCGGACGCCGGCGCGAACGTAGTCGCGCGCCACCGCGTCGATTTCGGCGCGCGCGGCGCCGACGCAGGTCAGATGGGCGGCCGGCCGCAGCGGCGTTTCGCGCGCGATGCGCGCCACCGTCGCATGGGTGCGCTCGCGCGTCGTCCCGCCGGCCCCGTAGGTCACCGAGACGAAGGCCGGCCGCAACGGCTCGAGCCGGGCGATCGCCTCCCATAGCGTGCGCTCCATTTCCTCGGTCCTGGGCGGGAAGAATTCGAACGACACGCGGATCGGCGCGCCGGAGCGGCTCGGGCGAACGGGGCTGGCGTTCATTCAGGCGATCTCCGCGGTGTGGCGCGCCGGCGTCGGCGCGGCGATCAGCAGGCGCGGGTCGCTGGCCAGCCAGATCGCCACGGTGAGCTTGTCCGGCTCGCCGGGGGCGGGCAGGATCTGGTGGGTCTGCGCCGGCTCGAGGCCGGCCTCGGCGAGGAACGCCTCGACTTCGAGGATCGTGAAGCCGAGGTGGCGGTGGGCGTAGTCCTCGCGCAGGAACTCGTGGTCGTGCTTGATGAAGTCGACGACGATCAGCCGGCCGCCGGGCCGCAGGGCGCGCGCCGCCTCGCCGATCGCGCGGGCGGGATCGTCGAGGAAATGCAGCACCTGGTGGATGATCGCCAGGTCATAGGCGTTGCGCTCGACCGGCGGGGCGTAGAGGTCGCCCTGCCGCAGTTGCACGTTGTGCAGGCCGCTCTGGTCGACGCGCGAGCGGGCCAGCGCGAGCATCGCCGCGCTCTGGTCGACGCCGACCGCGCGCCCGGCGAGCGGCGCCGCCAGTTCGAGCATCCGCCCGGTGCCGGTGCCAAGATCGAGCAGGGCGCCGATCGGCCCGGCGCCGATCATCGCCATCACCGCGGCCTCGACCCGCTCCTCGGGGGCGTGCAGCGCGCGAATGGTGTCCCAGTCGGCGGCGCGCTGCGCGAAATAGGCGGCGGCCTGGCGCCGGCGGGTCTCGCGGGTCATCGCCAGGCGGGCGCGGTCGGCGACCAGCAGCGGGTCGTCCGGATCGAGGCGGGCGACCAGGTCGCGCGCCAGGGCGCCGCCGGCGCCGCGCGGCGAACTGGCGTCGGCGAGCCGGAAGAACGCCCACGCGCCTTCGCGCTGGCGCTCGGCGAGGCCGGCTTCGACCAGCAGCTTGAGGTGGCGCGACACCCGCGGCTGCGACTGGCCGAGGATGGCGACGAGTTCGCTGACCGTCAGCTCCGCCTGGCCGATCAGCGCGAGCAGGCGCAGCCGGGTGATCTCGCCCGCCGCCTCGAGCCCGGCCAGCAGGCTTTCCACCCCCACCCCATCCCCCAAGTGGTCCAATCGCTTGAGACTAGACATATATATATGTCTATATCTCTTTAGAAACCGTTGCAATCGTGAAATGCGGGGAGGGGTGGATGGGCGGGGCGGGGGAATCGGCGCGCGCGCCGTTGGTGGCACGGGGCGGGTCGGGCGAGTCGACGGCTTGTCGGGAGCGGGGGCGAGGCTCTATAAGCCGCGCCTGACGATCGCTTTGAAAAGGAAAGACCCACGACCATGAAGATCACCACACTCGCCGCCGCCGCGGCTTTCGCCGCCTTGTCGATCGGCGGGGCCGCCTTCGCCCAGACCGCTGCGCCGGCTCCGGCCGCCGCCCCCGTCGTTCCCTCGGCCAAATCGGTCGAATGCTCCAAAGAGGCCGACGCCAAGGGCCTGCACGGCGAGGCGCGCCGCAAGTTCCGCGCCGACTGCAAGAAGGGCAAGTGAACGCCGGCGGCCCGCGTCGCCTGAAGCAAGGCATGGCCGGGTCCGCCCGGCCATTTTCCCATACGACGCGCCGGGCGTCCGGCGCGACGGCCTCCGAGGCGCCGCTGAGCCCGCAAGACGACCCGCGCGAGGAGATCGCGGCGACCTTCGCCACGCTGCGCGACTTCTTCCGCTATGCGGTGAGCCGCTTCGGCGCCGCGGGCCTCGCCTTCGGCCAGGGCGCCGCCAACGCCGTCGACGAAGCGGCGTTCCTGCTGCTCGAGGCGCTCAGCCTGCCGATCGACGCGCTCGACCCCTTCCTCGACGCGCGCCTCACCCATGCCGAGCGCGTCCGCGTCCTGGCGCTGATCGAAGCGCGCGCGACCGCGCGCAAGCCCGCCGCCTATCTGGTCAACCGCGCCTATATCCAGGGCGAGCCGTTCTATGTCGACGAGCGCGTCATCGTGCCGCGCAGCTTCATCGGCGAGCTGCTGTTCGGGGGCCTCATCGGCGAGGGCGCGCTGATCGGCGAGGCGAGCGCGGTCGCCCGCGTACTCGATCTGTGCGCCGGCGGCGGCTCGCTGGCGATCCTCGCCGCGCGCGTCTTTCCGAACGCCGAGGTCGACGCGGTCGAACTGTCGCCCGACGCGCTGGCTGTCGCCCGGCGCAACGTCGACGAGCACGGCCTCGCCGACCGCGTCAGCCTTTTCCAGGGCGATCTGTTCGCCCCGCTCGGCGCCCGGCGCTATGATCTGATTCTGGCCAACCCGCCCTATGTCGAGACGGCGGCGATGGCGGCGTTTCCGCCGGAGTTCGCCGCCGAGCCCCCGCTCGCCCATGACGGGGGCGCCGACGGTCTGGCGCTGGTGCGCCGCATCCTGCGCGACGCGCCGGCGCATCTGACCCAAAGCGGCGCGCTGATCTGCGAGATCGGCCGCGGCCGCGCGCGGTTGGAAGCGGAATTCCCCGCCCTGCCGCTGCTGTGGCTCGATACCCAGGAGAGCGAGGGCGAGGTGTTTTTCGCGCGCGCCGCCGATCTCGCGCCCGCCGGCAAGCGCCGGCGCCGCCCGTCAAGGCCGGCGTGAGGGTTGCAATAAAACTCGGACGTCCAAATTTTTCTTTGGATTTATTTGGCGGCTCCAACAATATCAATGGGTTGCGACTTGGAAAAAATTTGCAATTCCAAGGAAATTCCAAATTTTTCTTTGGCCGTTTTGTGTGATTCCAAAGGCTTGCGACCGAAAAAATTTGGAAAACGCGTTTTTTTCAGAATTCTCGGTCCGGTTCGTCTTGGAAACCAGTATCGGCGCCACCCGGCTTCCCGTCAAGATTTTGTTTTCCGGCGCGGCGCGGCGCCCTCGCCCGGCGTTCGCCGGACCACGGTTGAAATTATGGCGACGCTTTGCCAATCGTCCAATTCGTTGCCTTGCGGATTGAGGGGATTCAGCAAAATATCACAGTAATGAATGGTAATACAATAATTATACTATCAGAGCGCGCCACGCGAGGCGTAGGGTTCGCGGCGGTCGCCGCGCAAGGGCTTGTCAATTATCAGATTTTATGCCATCATAATATTGGCGTGATTTAACGTCATCGAATCGGGCGCCGTAGCGTTCGGTTTGCGGTTTGTCGGCCTGATTGCTTCTGTTTCGTCGGGCGATGACGGTGACGCTGCGGAGTCGCGTGGATTGATTTGACTTATCGCAAGGCGTTTGGCCGGGAATTGCGCCATCAGGCGCCGGTGACGCGATCGACAAGGCTGGAACAGTGCAATGAATCGCCGCGCGGGTTTCGCCCGCCCTGCTTACGATGAACCCGAACTCGATCCGGCCGCGACGGTCGCCAGGATCATTTCGCATTCGAATCGTCTGCTCGAAATTGGCGCCCACAACGCCGCGACGGTCCGCGAAGGGGCCGAGAAGCTCCTGCGCCGATTGACAGACAGCGGCTTGACGGAAGCACAGGTGCGTCCGCTGCGCGATTACATCTCGGCCGTGCGCTGACCCGCATTTAGCGGCCTTTGCTCGATCGGTCCTCCGTCCCAAAGGAGTTCCAGTTCGAGGATCGCCATGTCGAGAAAATAGGCGATCAGAACCAGCCGCTGTTCCCTGGCTTCATCCCGCGCATGGATGATCTGGCGGTAGAGGGACACAACGCCCGCCTGCCCCGCCGGCGCGTTTTTTCCCGCGACTGCGTCGTCCGCTTCCTTGAGCCATTTCAGCCCGACCACCTTGTCTCTTTTGTTCATGAAGACATTCCCGGCGCCAGACGACTACGCTGCAGCGCGGTTTCGACGCATGGACGCAGGTATCCGCGAATCACGCCTCCGCACTCCTCCAATGTCGCGTAAAAGCTTGCTCAATTTCTTAAATCGCGCTGTTCAAAATCGCTCATCTGTGGAGGAGCCCTGTCGCTTCGTCCGGATGTCGGGGCAGGATCGACGATCAAACTCGCGTGAGCCGCCGGGCGCCGCCGAATTCCACGTGAGAGTCGCCAATGGACGGCGATCGACCGAAGCAGGCGGCCGACGCCGACGTCGGACCGACAACGCTGAAGGTCGCGATCCCGGGGATCAACATCGCGCCGGTGGGGAATTCGCCCCTTCTCGAATCGACAGCGCCCGGTTTCAGCAGATTTCGAAGGCTTTTGCATGCTCAATTCCGAACAACGGATGTTCAAATTGGCACATACAATGATGGGTCTGACCGAGTAAGGTTAATTAAATCTTGTTCAGTCCGGCGGATGCCGGAACGCAGCGTTATCGCCGTGCGAATGGGAAGGTCGCCTTTTTTGCCGACGGCGGACAAGATCACGACCGGACGAACAAGGCCGCAAATATTGTTGTGGAATTCGCGCGGAGGTTTGCCAATCATCCCGGCTTGGTCGTTCTCCAATGTCGTCATAGGTCGAGTTCTTTTTCGCCGCGCTGCGCCAAAGTCGCAGCCCAAGAGAGGAGTTGGCGGCGATGATCGAACGGGAGCGGGCATCGGCGCGGACTGAACTGACCATGCCCTCAGAGGGACGAATTCGCTACAAACGGATGCGTTTCGAGACCGACCAGCCATGCGCGATGCCGCAAGCGAGCGCGGCAGACGCTCCGAAGCGATGAGCCGCCTTCCCAGCGGCCACGTGTGACTGGAGTCGTCATGCCGAACAACCGGAAAACCTTACTCGACGTTGACGCGTTTCTGGCCGCCGTCGAAGGACGCTTCGATCATCGCACCTACGGCGACGGCGAGGTTCTGTTTTCGCAAGGGGACGCGTCCGACAAAGTCTTCTATGTCCTCGAGGGAAATGTAAAGGTCGGCGTTATTTCGAAGCGCGGAAAGGAGGCTGTCGTCGGAATTTTCGGACCGGGGGATTTTCTCGGTGAATTATGCCTGTCGGGCCAACAATTGCGGATATCCACGGCGATTGCGATGAACGCATGCTCGGTCGCCCGCATCGCCAAAGAAACTATGCTGAATTTGCTCGAATCAGATCGCTCGTTCTCAACATTATTCGTGGAGCATCTCCTCACGCGAAACGCCAGAGTCGAAGCGGACATCGTCGATCATCTGTTCAATTCCAGTGAAAAACGCCTGGCGCGGACGCTCCTGCTTCTCGCAAATTTCGGCAAGGAAGGTCAGCAGCATCCGGTGTCCGCCAAGATCAATCAAGAGCTTCTCGCGGAAATGGTCGGAACGACCCGGTCGCGCGTGAGCCATTTCATGAACAAGTTTCGACGGCTGGGGTTTATCGAATACAACGGCCGTATCGAAGTCCATAGCTCTCTGTTCAACGTTCTTCTATACGAGGGGGATGGACTTTCATACGATGGCGACGAATCTTGATCGCGCGCGGCGGCCGGCCGCTTGCCGCGGCCCCTCCCGTCGAAAGGGAGGGTCCGCGTGAGGACGCGCCGCTAAGCCGGCAGCGCGACGCCTGACAGGCGCGCGCAGGCTGCGAGGAGCCGGTCCTGCAGGTCGGAGTCGCGGACGGCGGGGTTCGGCGCGCGTGGGCGCAGGTGATAGAAATATCGACCGGTGACGCGCGCCTCCGGATCGTCGCTGACCGCCAGCCACGCCTGCGTCCGATAGCCCTCATCGATATCGTCGGGCGCGCCGGGGCCGCCCATGCGGGTCGCCACCCAGCCCGGCTCCAGCGCGTTCGACAGCACGCCGGGCCAGCGGCGGGCGAACCCGAAGGCGATCAGCACGTCGTGCAGCTTGCTCTCGGCATAGGCTTCGGCGCCGCGCCAGACCCGGCTCTTCCAGACGAGGTCGTCGAGGCCCGCCGAGGCGCCGCGGTGCATGCCCGAGCTGAGATAGACGAGCCGCCCGGGCTTTTCGATCAGCGCGGTCAGAATGTAAGGGGCGAGCGTGTTGACGGCGAACACCTGCGGCAAGCCGTCCGCCGTCTCCAGGCGCGGCTCGCGATAGCCGACGCCCGCATTGTGGATGACCGCGTCGAAGCGGCCGAGCCGGTTGACCTGATCGGCGACGGCGCGGCATCCGGCGACGGTGGAGAGATCGCCGGCGACCGCCGCCTCCGCCGCCGGCAGCGCGTCCAACGCGTCCCTGGCGCGCGTGGCGTCGCGGCCGTGCAGGGCAACCCCGATGGCCCTCCTCGACGAGCAGCCGGCCGGCCATCAGGCCGAGGCCGGTCGACGATCCCGAAATGAACACGCGCGCCATGTCTCGTCCTCCGGGCGGCCCCTTCGCCTGCGTCGAGGCGCCTTGCCGACCCCGACCGCGATGATATCCTTTCATCGTCGCGCGGCCAGCGGATCATCATCGATGCCCATTTCCGACGCCTTCGAAGGGCGACTGCTTCCGCGGGAGACGATCCTGTGGTCCGGCGTTCCCGGCCAGGGGATCCTGTTCACGCCGCGCGACGGCGTGCTGATACCGTTCAGCCTGGTATGGGGCGGGTTTGTCATATTCTGGGAGACGACGGTCCTGCGGACCAACGCCCCGCCGTTTTTCGTCCTGTTCGGCGCCGCCTTCGTCGTCGTCGGGATTTTCCTGGTGTTCGGCCGCTTCCTGTTCGACGCCTGGCTGCGCAGCCGAATTGCTTATGCGCTGACCGATCGTCGCGTGCTGATCGTTCGATCGGGGCCCTGGCCCGATTTCCAGGCGATCAGTCTGGACCGCCTGCCCGAAACGAGCCTGAGCGAAAGCGCGAACGGGCGCGGGACGATTCGGTTCGGGCCGCCGGCCCCGATGTTCGCACGTTATGGCGGCGGAGGGTTTGGCTATTGGGTCGCCTCTCTCGGGCCGACCCCGCAATTCCTGGCGATCGACGACGCCAAGCGCGTGTTCGCGCTTGTCCAGGAGCGGGCGAATCGCGAGCCGTCGTGACGGCGCGCGGCGTTGCGGGATTTCGGCGCCCGGCCCGCCCGAAGCCGCTTGCTTCGACCGGCGAACCGCGACAAGCTCGACCCAAGCGGTCCCGACGGATCCTGCTTGCGCAACGGGCCGCGCCGACGCCCGCGGCGCGCCCTTGCGCTGGGGAAAACGCCAGGTGTCGCTGTTCCTGTCCGGCCTGCCGCTGTGGGCCCAAATGCTCCTGCTGGTGGTTCTCCCGACGACGGTCGCGATGTGCGGACCGGTCCTGTTGCGGCGCTGGCTCGGTTACGAGCGCCTGTCGGTCAACAACGAGGTCGCCGGCTTCAAGTTCGCCACCATCGGCGTGATCTATTCGGTGCTGGTCGCCTTCGCGGTCATCGTGGTGTGGGAAAAGTTCAACGACGCCGAGACCGCCGTGGTGCACGAGGCGGCGGCCGCCGCGACGCTCGACCGGCTCGCCGCCGGCCCCGAGCCGGCCAGCGCGGCGGCGAGGGCGGCGCTCGCCGACTATCTCAAAGTCACGATCGAGCAGGAATGGCCGGCGATGGCCAAAGGGGAAAGAAGCAGCGAAGCGACCAAGGCGCTGGAAGCCCTCTACGCCGCGACGCTGCGCCTTTCGGCGGACGGGGCGAGATCGCCGGCGATCGTCGGCGAGATGCTCAAGCAGCTCGACGCCGTCACCCAGGCGCGCCGGGCGCGGCTGCATCTGGCCGCCGGCGTCGTCCCCGGCGTCGTATGGATGGTGCTGATCTGCGGCGCGGCGCTGACCGTCGGCTTTACGTTCTTTTTCGGCGCCGAAAACCTGCACGCCCAGGTGCTGATGACCGGCGTGCTGTCGGTGCTCGCATTCATGGCGCTGATGGTGATCGTCTCGATCGATCATCCCTTCACCGGCCCGTCTTCCGTCGAAGACGAGCCGCTGCGCAGTGTGCTCGAGGATTTTGCGCGCTGACGCGCCTATCGGGGGCCGCCCGGCGGATCGAGGAAGCGCTGCACGAACATCAGGTCGAGCCAGCGGTCGAACTTGCGGCCGACCTCCCTGAAATGGCCGACGCGCTCGAAGCCGAGCCGCTCGTGGAAGCGCAGCGAGCCCTCGTTGGACGCGTCGATGCCGCCGATCATCACATGCTTGCCTTGCGCGGCGGCGAGCGGAAACAGCGCCGCGACGAGACCGCGCCCGACGCCCTTGCCGCGCGCGTCGGCCCGGACGTGGACGCTGTGCTCAACGCTGTAGCGATAGCCCGCCCAGGCGCCGCGGAATTCGCCGAACGAGGAAAAGCCCAGCACGCCGTCGCCCTCGTCGGCGACGAGCACGGGAAAGCCGCGCCGGCGCCGCGCCTCGAACCACTCGGCGCGCTCGGTGAAGGCGACCGGCTCGGTCGAATAGACCGCCGTCGAGGTGGCGATCACGTCGTTGTAGATCGCCAGGATTTGCGGGAGATCGGGCGTCCCGGCGTCGCGTATCGGCATCGCGCGGACCTCTGCTGGCGGCGCAACCGGCTCGTTTCTAGGACGGTTGCCGGCTGGCGAGCAAGGCGCGCAGAGTTTCGATCGTCGAGGCGTCCGCCTGCCCGTCGACGCGCGCCGGGCGGAAATGCCGTTGAAAGGCGGCGACGACGTCGCGGGTCTGCGCGTCGTAGACGCCGGTGATCCCGGCGCCGTAGCCGTAGAGCGCGAGCATCGCCTGCAACGCGCGGACCGGCGGCCCCTCTTCGCCGAGCGTCCATGAGCGGCCCGCCGCGACCGGCGAGGGCGCGGTCCAATGGCCGATTCCGGCGCGCCACAGGGCGTCCCACGGAAACTTCTCACCGGGATCGCGCTTGCGGCCGGGGGCGACGTCGGAATGGGCGAGAAACCGCTCGGGCGCAATTCGATGGCGCGCGCCGACGTCGCGCAGCAGCCCGATCAGGCCGTCGATCTGCGCCCCGGGATAAGGCGGCGCCTCCTCGCCGGGCGCGCCATGGCCGGGGTTGACGATCTCCACGCCGATCGACGCGGAATTGAGGTCGCGCGCGCCCTTCCACAGGCCGATCCCGGCGTGCCAGGCGCGCCGCTCCTCGGCGACGAGCTGAACGACGCGGCCGTCCTCCCACACCAGATAATGCGAGGAGACCTCGGAGGACGGATCGCACAATCTTGCGAGCGCCTGCGCGCCGGTCGGCATGCCGGTGTAATGCAGGATGACCGCGTCGGGGCGGCCGAACCCGCGCCGCTCGTTATGATTGGGCGAGGCGACGAATTCCGCGGCGGCCGGGCTGTCGGGGACGCGCGGATCGCTCATGCGGCGCCCCGCGGTCGGCCGCCGCCGCGCGCGGGGCTTACTTCGGGCACACCGGATTGCCGTTGTAGTCGTAAGTGGGCTTGGCGCATTTGGGCTTGGGCGGCGGGCCTCCATTCGCCGGACCGGGGCCGGCGGTCGCCGCGGCCGGGCCGCCGGCGTAGGCGGGCGGCGGGCCGGCGTATCCTGGCGGCGGCGGGCCGTCGTAATAGGGTCCCGGCCCGTAATAGCCGGGGCCATAATAGCCCGGGCCGTAATAATAGCCGGGTCCGGGCCCGTAATAGCCGGGCGGCGGCGTCGCCGCCGCGCCGAGCGCCGCGCCGGTCAGCGCGCCGATCGCGCCGCCGACCAATGCGCCGCCGGGCTTGCCGGTGGCGGCCGCGCCGATCAGCGCGCCGGTGGCGCCGCCGAGCACCGCGCCGCCGGTGGCGTTCTGACCCTCGGGCGTATAGCAGCCGGCGAGAGGAAGCGCGACGGCGAGCGCCGCGCCAAGAGAAATGAGCCTGGGCATCGTCAAACTCCGATTCCGGCGCGCCGAACGCTGCGCGGTCGCGCCGCCGCCTGCCGGCGAAAGCGGTCATATCAGCATGAGGAAAGTGAATTGGCGGTGAATTTCCGGCCCAATTGGGGCCGACGCAAGGCGCGGCGACGGCGCAAAGCGGCGATTCCCGGGGGCGGCAGACGATTCCATGCGAGCGGCGGGAATTCGCCGGTCAGTTCTGGAGGATTTTCGATCCCTTGAGCGTCAGGGCGCCGGCGGCCCTCACGGTGATGTCGCCGCTGCCGTCGATCGTCACGCTGCGGCCCTTGATCGCAACGCTGCCGTCCGGCTTCAGTTCGATCGCGTTGTTCAGTTGCTGCAGCTCGCGCGACAGGGCCTGCAGCACCAGGGCGACCTGATGGAGGGCGGGGTTCTGGAAAGCCGTCGGACTGCGCTGCAGCTCGGTCGCCGCCTCATTGAGGATTCTGGTGAAATCTTCGGAAAACATCAAGCGCCTCCCAACATCCATCGCGCCCCGAGCGCCCGACGACCGGAGGACTTCGAGGGCCGCCGGCGCCCTGGCGCCCGGTCGGGGCCGCTCCGGATCGGACAATCCTCATCAATTACGGGTTGGTCTTGCGCCATCGGCGCGACGGCGCCCCTTCTTAGCAGCCACGCCGGCAAAAGCCGAGCGTCGGAAGCGCGGCGAGGAATGACGCGCCGCCGACCGCGCCGCGTCAGCCGCGGAACTTGAACTCCGGGCCGAGGGTGGCGAGCGTCGCGGTGTCGAGGCCGTCGAGCGTCAAGGTCTGGCCGTGCGGCGCGGCGATCGTAACGTTCGCCCCCGAATTCGTCGCCGCCGACATCAAGGCGGCGAAGTTCGAGAAGTCGGCCTTGGACAGCACGATGCTGTCGTGCGCCATGCCGCGGTCGTGGCTCGCAAAATCGGTGATCGTGTCGTCGCCGAAATCGGCGTGGAGCACGAAGGTCTCGCGCCATCCGCCGCCGGTCATCACGTCATCGCCCTGGCCGATCAGCGTCGCGCCGTTGTGTTCGCCGGTGATCTGGTCGCCGCCGTTCTGGAGCTCGGCGCTCTCCCACCGCAGGACGCCGCCGGCGCTGTAATGGGACTTGCCGACGAGATAGGGCTCGCCCGGCGGAGCGGTCACGCCGTAGGTGACGCCGGTCTCGGCGCCCGATTGGTCGTAGTCGTAGGTGACCGAGGTGTAGGTCTTGCCGGTCACACCGGTCAGCGTCTCGCGCCGCAGCTCGCCGGCGGGGCCGAAGTCCTGCACCTCGCCGGTGAAGGATTTGCCGGTGATCACGGGGGTGATCAGCTTCTCCCCGATATAGCGGCCGGCGTAATTGTAGTCCGTCGCGATCAGCGCGTAGGAGGAGCCGGCCGGGGCCGCGGACAGATATTCGGTGACCCTGAGCAGGCCGTTCACATAGGCCTGCTGGTAGGCGTCGTAGGTCTGGCCGGTCACCCCGGCCACATCGAGGTCGTAGGACCCGGCGATCTTCGGCAGCAGAGCGGCGTCGGCGCTCGCCTCCGCCGCGGTGAGGATCAGCTCGGGCGCGCCCGGATCGGTGAAGCTGATCGACTGGATGTGCGAGGCGTCGGCCGCCAGCAGATGGAACGAGGCGGCGACGTCCAGCGCGGAATCGGAAATGTCGAAGCCCCCGCCGATGCTGTTGAGGTCCGTTTCGTCGGTCAACAGGAAAGCGACGGGCACGGTCACCACACGGGCGGCGCCGGGCTGAAGCTCGGCGACGACATTGTCGATTCCATGCGCCGCGTCGGCGGCCAGCGCGACCACCGCCGCGCCTCGCGTCGTGTTCCCTTCCAGCGATATCTCGAGTCCGTCCGCCTCCAACCCCGCGTAGATGTTGGCCAGCAGCGTCGTCGAGGTGTTCCCCGCCGTCACCGCATCGGTATAGAGGTCGAGATCGCCGGCGTAGACGACCTGGGTGACGTCGCCCAGCACCGTCGCTTCGCTGAACGTGTCGCCCGCCGCCTTCCAGTCGGCGAGGGCGGCGCTCAATCCGCCGGCATTGTTGATGTCGGCGATCGCGTCCGGAGAAATCGGCAGCGCGTTCTGCCCGTAACCGCTGAGACCGAACTCCAGCGCCGCGGTCTGCGCCATGCCGCCGCCGAGGCTGTGGCCGTCGGTCATGATCTGGTAGCCGGGGTAGGCGGCGCGGATCGACGCCAGCGCGCCCGCAAAGGCGCCCTTGATCGATTCCCATTCGGCGCCGCCCTCGTCGGCGACGTCCGACTCGAATTGCGCCAGGCTGGTCGTGCCCCTGAAGGCGATGACCACCTGCTGCGTCGCCGCGTTGACGAACGTGCTGAACGAGTTCGTGCCGTCGTTGTAGTAATGGGCGAAGTCGTCCGCCCATCCCGAGGGCAGGTCGGCGGGCTCGTAAGTGTCGTAGGCGGCCCGCGACAGCTCCGCCGCAACGAGATTGCTGATTCCAGAACCGGTCGTCATGAGGGGCGTTCTTCGCTGTTGTCGACGCGCGTCATCTCTGGCGCCGCGTTCCGTCGAAAATATGTCCGCGGGACGGCGCGCGCCCGCCGGGTGGAACGAGCGGACAACTGATACGCCGCGCCGCCGGCCGTCAACCCGGTCAATCCCCGCCACGGGCGCCTTCGGCGTCGCCGGAGCCGCCTCGCTTGGCCAGTCCTACCTCCCAAACGTCAACGAATTGCCAAGGGCGCCGATGGCGCCGGCCGCGTCCTCGCTCCGCGGTCTCGGCCGGGCGCAAGTCGGTCGCGCGCTCGACAACCGTCGCGCCCGCCGTTATCTCGACGCCATGCTCCATCGGACGGTCAGGCCGGGATCGGTCATGCGCGCCGGCGCGGTCGGCGCGCTCTTGGCTTTCGCATGCCTGGCGCCGGCCCAGGGGCTGTCGAAAGAGCCGCGGGTCCTCGTCGAGACGAAGGAGTCCCTCTACAACAAGATCTACATCTACCGGGAAAACGACCTCGTCTTCATGACCTTCGGCCTCAACAAGGCGCTGTTCATCGAAAGCGCGGCCAATGTGAAGGACGAGTTCGAGCTCCCCGCGCCTTACACGCGATTCATGACGGCCGGTCTCGCCTACGCCCGAAGCCTCGATTCGATTCTCGAAATCGGCTCGGGCGGCGGCCGGACGGCGTGGTATCTCCATCGCTCCCTGCCCGGACTGCCGATCACGTCGGTGGAGCTCGACCCGGCGGTCATCGCGCTGTCGCACAAATATTTCGGGACCAGGGACGAAGCGAACTTCAGCCAGCCCAATGAGGATGGCCGCCAATTCCTTTCGCATGGCGCCCAGCGCTATGACGTGATCCTGCTCGACGCCTATCACGGGCCGTTCATCCCGTTCCACCTGCTGACCAGGGAGTTCTACGGCCTGGTCAAGCGGCGTCTGGCCGAAGGCGGCGTCGTCGTGCAGAACATGGACCCGAGCAGCGCTTTGTTCGACTCCGTCGTCAGGACGATCGCAACCGCGTTCGCGCAAATCGATCTGTTCGTCGCCGACGACAACGTCGTGCTCGTCGCCTACGACGGCGAGCCGCGATCGCCGGAGGCGTTGGCGGAACTGGCCGAGGTCCGACAGCGTCAGTTCAAATTTCGTTACAGCCTCGTCGATCTGGTCAAGGAGCGGCGGCGGATTGCGCGCGCCGACCCCACTATCGACTCCTCCGCCAAAGTCCTCACCGACGACTTCGCTCCGGTCGACGCGCTGAGGGCGATCGAAAGGCACAACCGGCAATGGCCCGCCCTGTCGCCGCCATGATCAGAGCGGTCGCCGTCTATCTCGTCGTTTTCGTGGTGGGCGGCGTGTTGATGGGCTTCGAGATGCTCGGCTCGCGCTTCCTCTATCCCTATTTCGGCGGCGGGATCACGACATGGGCGGCGCTGATTTCGACGGTTCTCTACGCGCTGGCGATCGGCTATTTCGCCGGCGGCGCCCTCGTCGATCGGCATCCTTCGCCGATCGTCATCGCGGCGGCGGTCGGCCTCGCCGCGCTCTACCTGCTCGGCATTCCGGCCTGCGTCGACGCGGCGATGCAGGGCCTGCTCGACGCCTTCGGCTATGGCGCCGGAGCCGCCTTGCTCGCCGCCGGTCTGCTGCTCGCGGCGCCGATCGGCCTGCTCGGCATGCTGTCCCCGGCCGCCGTGCGGCTGCTGATCTTCGAGGCGCGCAGCGCCGGCCAGGTCGCCGGCGCGGTTTACGGCGTATCGGCGATCGGCAACGTCGCCGGCACGCTGTTCACCACCTTCATCCTGATACCGACAATCGGCTCGCGGGCGATCACCTACTGGTTCGCCGCGACTCTCGCCCTGTGCGCCGTGCTGCTTCTGGCGGCCGGCGGAGCGCCGCCGGGCGTCCGCGGTCGATGAGCGCCGAACCACCCGCGACAATCGCAATTGCCAAAGCCCCGCGAAAGCGACAACCTTGAGCCCGTGCGGCCGTCGGGGGAAGCGGCGCCGCCGCGGGAGAGAGCGCCATGAAGAGCTATCAGGTCGCCGCGTTCGGCGCGCCGTTGGTCGAGGCCGAAGCGCCGACGCCGTCGCCCAAGGGCTCCGAGGTGTTGCTCGAAGTGATCGCCGCCGGCGTCTGCCACAGCGACCTGCACATCTGGGAGGGCGGTTATGATCTCGGCGGCGGCCGGCGGCTGTCGCTGAAGGACCGCGGCATCGCCTTGCCGCTCACCATGGGCCACGAGACCGCGGGCCGCGTCGCGGCGAGCGGCCCTGACGCGACGGGCGTGCGCGCGGGCAAGGCCTATCTCGTCTATCCCTGGATCGGCTGCGGCCAATGCGCGGTCTGCCGGCGCGGCGACGAGCACCTGTGCGCCGCGCCCGCCTTCCTCGGCGTATTTCGCAACGGCGGCTATGCCGACCACATCCTGGCGCCGCATCCCCGCTACCTCATCGATCTCGACGGGCTCGACCCGGAGACGATGGCGCCGTTCGCCTGCTCCGGCCTCACCGCATTCAGCGCGCTCAACAAGATCGTCGACCTCGCAAAAGATGCGCCCGTGGCGATCATCGGCGCCGGCGGGCTCGGTTTGATCGCCATCGAGATTCTGAAGGCGATCGGCGGCAAGGGCGCCGTGTCGGTCGACATCGACCCGGCCAAACGGGCGGCCGCGATGAAAACCGGGGCGCTCGCCGCCGTCGACCCGCGCGCGCCCGACGCGCTGGGGCAATTGACCGCGGCGCTCGGCGGCCCGCCGACGGCGGTGGTCGACTTCGTCGGCAGCGCCGAGACCGCGGCGCTCGGCTTCAATGCGCTCGCCAAAGGCGGCAAGCTGGTGATCGTCGGTCTTTACGGCGGCGCCGCGCCGTGGTCGCTGCCGTTGATTCCGATGCGGGCGGTTTCGATCATCGGCAGCTACACCGGCAGCCTCGCCGAACTGCGCGAGCTCGTCGCTCTCGCGCGCGCCGGCAAGGTGACGCCGCTGCCGGTCACCCGCTGCGCGCTGCACGACGCCGACAAGGCGCTCGGCGATCTGCGCGCCGGGCGCTTCATCGGCCGCGCGGTGCTGACGCCGTAAGGCGCGCCGACGTGAGGCGGTGCTGACGCTACGTCATCGTGACGAAGGCGCATCCTGACGTTACGTCATTGCGGCGAAAGGTCGCGCGCCGCTCGCTCCGCTCGTTGGCGAAGATCGCAAAACTTCAGGGATAGCCGAGACTTCCTGGGATTCAATTTCGTCCTTGTTAAGACGGCCGTGCTTTGTGTGGCGCTTCTCTCGCAGACTTGCGCAGGCGGCGCCTCCGATGACCCTCGACGTTTCAACGATCACCTTCGCGGGCGGCGTTGTTTCGTTCGCCGGCGGACTCATCCTGCTGATGAATTGGCGGCACGATCGCGCCGCGCGCGCGGCTTTGTGGTGGGCCGCCGCCAATTGCGCCCTCGGCGTCGGCGTGATCGGGCTGGCGCTGCACGCCGCTCTGCCGGCTTTCGCATCGAACGTCGCGACGCCGCTGCTCCTCTATGCCGCTGCGGCGCTGGCGTGGGTCGCCGCGCGCGTCTTCAATCGTGGTTCGGTCGGACCTTATCGGCTGCCCGCCGCGACGGGCGTGGTTCTCGCGGCGCTGATGGCGGTGGCGGCGAATCTCGACGCCCGGGATGCGGCGGCGCTCAACGCCGTGGCCAGCGCCGGTCTCTACGCCGCGGCGGCGATCGAATTCTGGCGGGCGCGCAACGAGCGTTTGCGCGGACGATGGTCGATGATTGCGCTGCTCGGCGCGGAGGCGATCGCGCTGCTGCTCGCCGCCGTCGAATTCCATTCTTCGGCGCAGGTCGCGGCGACCCCGTCGATCGGCTGGTTCGGGATCATTCATTTCGTCGCGCTCGTCTACGCCGTCGGCAGCGCGGCGCTGCCGGTGATGATGCTCAGAGAGCGCAGCGAGGCCAAACACAAGGCGGCCGCGCTGATCGATCCCCTGACCGGGCTGGCGAACCGCCGCGCTTTCATGGAGCGCGCCCAGCGGCTGTTCGAGCGGAACGTCAGCGGCGACGCGCCGATCTCGCTGCTCGCCTTCGACCTCGACCGGTTCAAGGGGGTCAACGACGCGTTCGGCCATCCGACCGGCGATCACGTGCTGCGCATTTTCAGCGACGTGCTGGCGAAAGCGCTGCGGCCCGCCGACATCGCGGCGCGCATGGGCGGCGAGGAATTCGCAGCGGCGCTGCCCGACTGCAGCGTCGAGGCGGCGCTCGCCATCGCCAGGCGGGTCGGCGCCGCCTTCCAGAACGACGCGCGGTTCGTCGACGGGCAAAGGGTGGTCGCCACCGTCAGCGTCGGCGTCGCCGTGGCCGCCGCGCCGGAATGCAATCTCGCCGACACCCTCGCCAGCGCCGATCGCGCGCTGTACCAGGCCAAGAACCTCGGACGCAACCGCGTCGCGCTGGCCGGCGACAGCGCCCGCGGCCCCAACCCCTCCGTCGTGCTCCGCATCGCCTGAGCGGGCGCGTCGCGGCGGCCGTAGCTTGACCCGCTCGCCGCCCGCGCCTATTGGCTCGCGCGCCAGTCGGCCGGACGGCCGTCGCTTTCGAGCGGAGGAAAGTCCGGGCTCCACGGAGACACGGCGCCGGATAACGTCCGGCGGGGGCGACCCCAGGGACAGCGCCACAGAGAGCGAACCGCCGGCCGAGGACTCGCAAGAGTGGTCTGGCCGGTAAGGGTGAAAAGGTGCGGTAAGAGCGCACCGCGCGGGCGGCAACGTCGGCGGCATGGCAAACCCCGCCGGGAGCAAGACCGAATAGGAGCGATGCGGGGCGCGCAAGCGCCTCGGGGCCTGTCTCCGGGCCTGGTCGCTCGGGTTGGTTGCTCGAGGCGTCCGGCGACGGACGCCCCAGAGGAATGGCCGTCACGCCCGGGGTTTACAGCCCCGAGCCATACAGAACCCGGCTTACAGGCCGGCTGGCGAATTTGTGGCGTTTGTGGCCGCGCTCGTCGAGCGCGGCTGCAGGCCGGCTCGCGATTTTCAGCCGCGCGCCAAGCGCGGACCGGACCGTAAGCGGCCGCCATCGCGAACGGCGGCGGTCCGGGGAATGGCGACTGAACCTGTTCCTTGGCGCTGACGCCCAGACGCCGCCGTTCACGAACGCTTAACCATCGCGAGGCGTTCGCCTTGTCCGCAACATTTCAAAGCCTGAATCTGACGCCCGCCAGTTCAAGCCTGACGAAGCCAGGCCCGTGGGGCGCTTTATGACCTTGTCGCTGACCAACCAGGGCTTCGACTACGTCTCGTACTATAACGGCGCCTATGAGAACGCCAATTCGCTCGACGCGCTGGCGGCGACCGGCGCCAATTCGATCGAGGCCTCCCTCGACTACGGGATCAATCCGAAGACCGACAAGGTCTATGCGGATTCGAGCACGACCGACAGCCTCGCGGCGCTCGGCGCGACGATAAGACAGGCGACCGCGCTCGGGCTTTCCGTGATGGTCCGCCCGCTGATCGACTTCGTCAATCCGGCCGACCTGCAGGGCACGCCGTACAGCGTCGACGAGTGGCGCACCTATTTCAATCCGGGCGCGGCGCGCTCGGCGGGCGCCAATGCGTTCTTCGCCAGCTATCAGACGATGATGCTGCAGGAGGCGCAGGTCGCCGTCGCCAATGGCGCGACCAGCCTGTGCATCGGGACCGAGCTCGATCAGATCACCGGGCCGGCCTACAAGAGCTACTGGGATTCGATCATCACGGCGCTGAGGACCGACGATCCCTCGCTCAAGCTGACCTACGCCGCCGACTGGGACGACGACCTCTCGCCGTGGCGATGGGGCGGGACCGGGCTGGCGGCGGGCGCCGGCAATCTGGCGACCCAGGTGAGTTTCGCCGGCGAGCTCGATTCGATCGGCGTCGACTGTTATGCGCCGATCTCCGACGCCGCCCATCCGACGCTGGCCCAGCTCGTCGCGGGATGGACGCAAACGCCGACCGATCCGGAGACGCTGGCGGTGACCGGCGGCCAGTCGCTGATTTCCTATTTCGAGAGCGTCTCGGCCGCCGTCGGCAAGCCCCTGATCTTCACCGAGCTCGGCTGCGAGAACGCCAGCGACGCCGCTTCGCAGCCGGCCGGCTCCTCGACCAACGTCGTCGATTCGACGCTTCAGGCCCAGCTCTATCAGGCGTTTTTCGAAGCCTGGCAGCAGGCGGGAAACTCGTCGCTGACCGGCGTCTATTTCTGGAACTGGGATCCGAACGCCGCCGAGGTTGGACCGGGCGAGGGCGTCAATTTCAGTCCGCAAGGCCTGCCGGCGCAAGCCGTCGCGACCGACTGGTTCGGGGCCGGCCCGGCGATCGCCTTCGCCGCGCCGAGCTTCGGCGCCGACGACGCGATCACGCTGACCGGTACGGCGTCCGACAGCGCCGGCCTGCAATCGGTCGAGATTTTCAACGGAACGAGCGATCTCGGCGCGGCGACCGTGGACGCGGCGAGCGGCGCGTGGAGCTTTCCGGCGGCGCTTCCCGCCGGAAGCTACACTTTCACCGCCCTGGCGACCGACCAGGACGGCAAGCAATCGACCGGGCTCGCCTCGTTCGTCGTGGCGACGGGGATCGCGGGGCAGCCCTATGCGGCGTCGGTCACCGATTTCGATGCGACGGGCGCGCTGAGCGGCAGGAGCCTCTATGACGCCGGCGGCGGCCTCTACCGGGCATGGACCCTGACCCAGCAGGCCGACGGCGACTACGTTCAGGATTTCGCCGGCGGCAGTTTCTTCACGGGCAAGAAATACAGCGCGTGGAGCAACACCTATGATTCGAGCGGGCGCCGCGCCGCCGCCGACTTGTTGAGCCGGACTTATGACATGAACAGCGGCGCGCATGTCATCGACGGCTACGCCGACGGCCAGACATTCGACAGCAGCGCCGATGACCGAATGACGGGCGGCGGCGCACGCGAGACTTTCGTCTTCAATCCCGGCTTCGGCGCCGACGAGGTGACCGATTTCGCCGAACACCTGACCGGCCCCGGCGCCGATACGATCTCCGTGTCGACCTCGCAATTTGCCGATTTCACGGCGCTGCTGGCGGCGACCCGCAACGCCGGCGCCAATGTGGTGATCACCGCGCCGAACCACGACACGATCACCTTGCTCGACATGACCAGGGCGCTCGTCGCCTCGCACGCCGGCGACTTGGCGTTCCACGCCTGACGAAACAGGCGCGGCCGGCGGCCGCCCGATCGTTCACGCGGCCGACGTTCGCACGTGTTCGGGGCGCACGCCCATGCCGACCAGCCGCCCCAGCAGCCGCTGCAGGAACGCCCAGCGCCCGATCAGCCGGAACGGCAACGGGGCCTCCATCGGGCCGGCCTGCGACAGCGCGCGCCCAATGACGTTGTTCTGCACCATCACCTGAACGAATTGCGTCGCGCGCGCCGGGAACAGCCGGCGGCGCTCGACCGCCGCCAGATCGGCTTCGCTGACCCGGCCGGCCAGCAGCGGGGCGGCCAGTTGATTGGCGGCGGCGACCGCGTCCTGCACCGCCAGATTGACGCCGACGCCGCCGACCGGCGACATCGCGTGGGCGGCGTCGCCGATCGCCAGGAATCCCGGCCGGCGCCAGCGCTCCAGCCGATCGACGGCGACGCTCAGCAGTTTCACGTCGTCGAAGCTCGCAATTTCGCTCAATCGCTCGAGCGGCAATTGCATCAGCCGGGCGGCGTCCGTCTTGAACGCATCGAGGCCCCTGGCCTTCAACGTCTCCAAGCTGCCCTTGGCGATGACATAGGCGCATTGCCAATAGTCGCCGCGATTGATGCGGATGAAGACGCGTCCCGCGTCGAAGCGCCCGATCGTCTCGCTCGCCGTCGCTGTGCCTGGCGCGGCGCGCAAACCACAACACGTCCATCGGCGCGCCGAGATCGACGACTTTCAGCCCCGCCGCCTCGCGCAGGGTCGAATGGCGCCCGTCGGCGGCGACGACAAGGTCGGCGCGGATCGCCAGCGGCCCGTCCGGCCCCTGCGCGTTGACCCCGACGATCTTGCCCGCCTCTTCGATCAGCGATCTGGCCTCGGTGCGCATCAGAAGCCTGAAGGTGTTCAGCGCGGCGGCCTTGGCGGCGAGGAAATTCAGGAAATCCCATTGCGGCATCATCGCGATATAATTGCAGGGCGGCGGCAGGCCCGAGAAATCGCCGATCGGGGCGCGCGCCTCGCCGAACATGCCCTCCATGCGATAGACCTTCTGGTGCGGCAGGCGCAGGAACTCGTCGAGAAATCCCAATTCCTTCATGATGTTGAGCGTCGAGGGATGGATCGTGTCGCCCCGAAAGTCGCGCAGGAAATCGGCGTGCTTCTCGAGCACCACGACGTCGACGCCGGCGCGCGCCAGCAGAAATCCCAGCATCATCCCCGCCGGCCCGCCGCCGGCGACGCAGCAACGTGCGGAAATCGTCGAATCGCTCAAGGCCGCCTCCCGATCGCCGGCGCGCCGAGAGAGTTGGTGCGCCTGGAAAATATTCAGAAGTCCAGAACTATAGAGCCGACCAGTCGTAATCCGCCCAACGCAGTGACTTCCATAAGTCTTCGCGCTTCGAGTCGCCGATTGCATCTGCAACCGCCTTGATCGCCTTCGGAAAGGACGTATGAAGCAATTCCGAGGCTTCTTGCAGCGAACCGTCCTTTTCATACGCTCGGGTGATGCTGAATCTTTGCAGCAGGCGCAAAGCCTCTCTCTCGACCTTACCTCTGTTTTCCACTTTCGCGTAAAACAGCATCTCCCAGTCATGAATCCCACCGTAGGCTTGGTGGCGGAGATTTCTTTTTCGCTGCTCGACGTCTACTGCGATGCCGATCTTTAACAACTTCGCCGAGAGCGAACCTGCAATGTAGACATATCCTGGAGAATGATGACGGTCTTGATACGCGATATTGCGGGTATCGCACTGGGCGCAATGTCCGGAACGTGTACGTAGACGATGACCGCCCCGGCTACAGGCCGCGCCTAGGACAAGGGCAAGGCCCGCAACTCGTACTCCTGCCTTCCATCTTGCCGCAGATTGATATCGACCGTCGTACACATCGTCGGCGGTCAGATTTTGAGATTTGAGAAAGGCAAGCTCGCCGGGCGTCAACATTGTTGCCCTCGTATCTCTCCACTCCGAGGCCAACGCGCGTTGACCGCAGTGCGAACTGGCGTTTGCACCTCTTGTGGCGCTCTTCGAACGTAATTCAACGCGCATTCAAGCTTCTCTTTGTCGAGCGTTTCGAGATACCTGATGGCCGCGTCGACAGTGAAGGGCTCGTTTGCTCGGTCTTGGTCGGAAAAATTATTAGGGAGCGCAGTCCATACGGCAGCATCATAACCGTTCTCAACAATCCACGATCCAACCGTCTCAATTGTTTTGGCGTGGTCGCTCAGCGCCCTTGCTGTGCTTTTCCCGGAGTGACCCTCAACAAATCCAATGTATTTCTCGTTAGTTTTCTCGCGCGCGCGCAAGTCCTCGATCGCGCCTTTCAGTTCATCGAACTCGCTTGTCGCAATATGTGTCCGGCAAGGCGTGCCAAATTTTCCGTCGACTACCAGGCTCAAGCGCCGATCATCGGAGACGCGGCAAAATTCAATCGGGAGACGCAATTCGGTTGGTTCAAATCGGCCTAAAACTCGGAGGTTTCTTGGCTCCCAGATGACCGATCCCCAAGCGACGACCGCGATTTTCATCGGCGCTCTCCAGACGCGTTCTGACTCTACGCGATTTTAGGCCGACATGGATATTTCCGAATGCTTTGAGCCTGCCGGCAAGCCGAACGCAAGCGCTTCGGACTCGATTCGCCCGCACGCGGCTTTTCTATCCGGCCTAACGCGCGTATGGAAGGAAACGGCGCGCCCGGCGCGCCGGAGCAGGACGATTCCCGACTGAAATGGCGGGCCGTCATTGCGAGGGAGCGCAGCGACGAAGCAATCCAGACTGAGGTGTTCGGCGGCCTTCGTCTGGATTGCTTCGCTGCCGCTCGCAATGACGGCCAGGTCATTTCGCGCGAAACAACCGGCGTCTCGGAGAGTCCTTTCATCCAGGCGAGGCCATGCTGCACGCTTCTTCCGTTCGTCCCGCCGGCGCGTGGTCCGGCGAACCGGCCGATACGGTCGTTCTCGATTATGACGACCGCCACCGCCGCCGCGTCGCGATGACCGGCGTGCGCGGGCTGGCCTTTCTGCTCGACCTTCCCGAGGCGGTGATGCTGCGCGCCGGCGACGGGCTGGCGCTGGACGACGGGCGCATCGTCGAAGTCGTCGCGGCGCCGGAAAGGTTGGCCGAAATCCGCGCCGCCGACGCCGCCGCTCTCGCCCGCGTCGCCTGGCACCTCGGCAATCGGCACCTGCCGACCGAATTGCTGAAAAAGAGCCTGCGCATCCGCCGCGACCATGTCATCGAGGACATGGCGCGGCGCCTCGGCGCTCAGGTGATCGAGATCGAAGCCCCCTTCAACCCCGAAGGGGGCGCCTATGTCGTGGCGGCGGCGGGCCACGGCGATGCGGGGCGCGACCATCATCATCACGACCACGATCATGATCATGATCACGACCACGCGCATCACGGCGACGCCCACCATCGGCACGGCGACCACCAGAGCGTCGGCCCGCCGCCGCCTGCGCACGGCCCCCATGGCGGTCATGACCACGACCACGACCATCCTCGCGAGGCTCATGGACGCGCCAGGCCCTGAGCCGCCGAGCTTCGCGGAACTGCCGCTGCTGCTCTGGCTTTCCCCCGCCTTTCCGGTCGGCTCGTTCGCCTATTCGCACGGCCTGGAATGGGCGGCGGAGGCCGGCGACGTCGTCGACGCGGCGACGCTCGAGGAATGGCTCGGCGATCTCCTGAGATTCGGGGCGCCGCGCTCGGACGCCGTGCTGTTCGCCTGCGCCTTCCGCGCGGCGCGATCGGCCGACTGGACCGAGGTCGAGGCAATCAACGCGCTCGCCGTCGCGCTGGCGGGCTCGGCCGAGCGGCGGCTCGAGACTTGCGCGCAGGGCAGCGCGTTCCTGAGCGCGATGCGCGCCGCCTGGGCCTGCCCGGCGCTCGCCCGCCTGCCCGCCGCCGGCGAACCCGTCGCCTATCCCGTCGCCGTCGGGGTCGCGGCGGCCGGCCATGCGCTGGGGCTGGAGCCGTCGCTGCAGGCGTTCGCTCTCAGCCTGCTCGCCAATCTGGTTTCGGCCGCGGCGCGGCTCGGGACGATCGGGCAGACCGACGGGCAGAAGACGCTCGCCGCGCTGTTGCCGGATGTGCGCCGCCTCGCGCTGGAAGCTTCGGGCGCCGGGCTCGACGATCTCGGGACTTGCGCGTTTCGCTCCGACATCGCCGCGATGCGCCACGAAACGCAATATTCGAGGTTGTTCCGGTCATGACGAGAGAGAGCCAGCCGCTGCGCGTCGGCGTCGGCGGCCCCGTCGGGTCCGGCAAGACGGCGCTGATGGAGCAATTGTGCAAGCGCCTGCGCGACCGCTTCGACATCGCCGCGATCACCAACGACATCTACACCAAGGAGGACGCGCGGCTGCTGGTGGAGGCCGGCGCGCTCGCCCCCGAGCGCATCATGGGGGTGGAGACCGGCGGCTGCCCGCACACCGCCATCCGCGAGGACGCCTCGATCAATCTGGCGGCGATCGATCAGATGAACCGCCGGTTTCCGGCGCTCGACCTGATCCTCATCGAATCGGGCGGCGACAATCTCGCGGCGACCTTTTCGCCCGAACTCGCCGATCTGACGATCTATGTCATCGACGTTTCGGGCGGCGAGAAAATCCCGCGAAAAGGCGGCCCCGGCGTCACCCGCTCGGACCTCTTGGTGATCAACAAGATGGATCTCGCCCCTTACGTCGGCGCTTCGCTCGAGGTGATGGCGCGGGACGCCAGACTGATGCGCAAGGAGCGGCCGTTCGTGTTCACCAACATGAAGACCGGCGAGGGCGTCGAGACGGTCATCGCGTTCATTCGCGACAAGGGCGGGCTCGGCGCGGCGTGACGGACTGCGCTTTCGGCGTTATAAACGCCAGCGCGGAAAACGAGGGCGCAATGGGCCAGCTCACCCCGAAGAAGAGCCTTTACGAACAGGATTTCTACGCCTGGGCCAACGAGCAGGCGGCGCTGCTGCGCGCCCGCGCATTCTCGGCGGCGGACATCGAGAACATCGCCGAGGAGATCGAGAGCATGGGCCGCGGCGAGAAGCGCGAACTGGTCAGCCGCCTGACCGTGCTGTTGCTGCATCTTCTCAAATGGCGTTATCAACCGGAGAACCGCGGCGCCTCATGGCGCGTCTCGATCGCCAACACCCGCGACGATCTGGCCGATCTTCTGGAGGATGCGCCGAGCCTGCGCGCCCAGCGGAGCGTCCATCTCGCGAGCGCCTACAAACGCGCGCGGCGGCAGGCGGCGGCCGAAACCAGCCTTCCCGAAAAGACCTTCCCGCCGACCTGCCCCTTTTCGTTCGATGAGGCGCTTGACGCCGACTTCTGGCCGGATTGACGCGCGCGGTCGCCGCGCAGCCTGACAGACCATGTGTTCCGCGCTATAAGCGCGGGCGCGGACAGCGAGGGCGCGATGGGTCAGCTCCCCCCCAAGAGAAGCCTCTACGAACAGGATTTCTACGCCTGGGCCAATGAGCAGGCGGCGTTGCTGCGCGCCCGCGCGTTCTCGGCGGCGGACGTCGAGAACATCGCCGAGGAGATCGAGAGCATGGGCCGCGGCGAAAAGCGCGAACTGGTCAATCGCCTGTCGGTTCTGCTCGCCCATCTGCTCAAATGGCGGTTCCAGCCGGAGCGCCGCGGCCACAGCTGGACCTATTCGATCCGCGAACAGCGCCTTCAACTGGTTCGTCACCTCAAAGACAATCCGAGCCTGCTGGCCAAAACCGCGGAGGCGACGGCGGACGCCTATGAATCAGCGGTTCTCGCGGCCGCCGAGGACACCGGGCTTCCCGAAAAGACCTTCCCGCCGAGCAGCCCCTTTTCGTTCGATGAGGCGCTTGACGCCGACTTCTGGCCGGAGTGACGCGGGCGGCGGCGAAATAATTCCCGCCGGGGGCCGCGAATCTGATCTGAATCACCCATCCGTTCAACCCCGAATCGATCCCGTGTCCATTCGCCGCCTCGATCCCCTGCTGATCGACCGCATCGCCGCCGGCGAGGTGATCGAGCGGCCGTCCGCGGCGGTCAAGGAGCTCGTCGAGAACGCGCTCGACGCGGGCGCGACCCGCATCGACGTGGCGATCGAGGCGGGCGGGCGCCGTCTGATCCGCGTCGTCGACGACGGCGTCGGCATGACGGCGCAGGATCTTGCGCTCAGCGTCGAACGCCACGCGACGTCGAAAATCCCCGACGGCGACCTCACCAATATCGCGACGCTCGGCTTTCGCGGCGAGGCGCTGCCTTCGATCGCCGCGGTGTCGCGGCTGGAGATCCGCTCGCGCGCGCGGGGCGCCGGAGCGGCGGCGATGCTGCTCGTCGAGGACGGCGAGAAGCGCGCCGTTCAGCCCTGCGCGCAGCCCGAGGGCGCCTGGATCGAGGCGCGCGATCTGTTTGCGGCGACGCCGGCGCGGCTGAAATTCCTGAAGAGCGACCGCAGCGAAGCGCAGGCGGCGGGCGACGTGGTGCGCCGCCTGGCGCTCGCCCATCCGCAAACGCGCTTTTCCTTCGCCAGCGAAATCAGCGCGAGCTTCGACTGGCCGGCCTGCGCCGGCGGCGAGGCGGGACGCTGCGAAAGGGCGCGCCAGGCGCTCGGCGCGGACTTCGCCGACAATTGCCTGACCCTCGACGCGCAGCGCGAGGGCGTCCGGCTGACCGGCTTCGCCGGCCTTCCGACCTTCAGCCGGGCCAATGCGCTGACCCAATATTCTTTCGTCAACGGCCGCGCGGTGCGCGACAAGCTGATCGCCGGCGCGCTGCGCGCCGCCTATCTCGACTATCTCCCGCGCGACCGCCACGCGGTCGCCGTGCTGTTCATCGAATGCGAGCCGCGCAACGTCGACGTCAACGTGCATCCCGCCAAGGCGGAGGTGCGTTTTCGCGACGGCGGGCTGGTGCGCGGGCTCATCGTCGGCGCGCTCCGCCAGGCGCTCGAAGGCGCGCTGCATCGGGCCGCGACGACCGGCGGCGCCGGCGCCCTCGCCGCGCTGCGCGCCCCGGCGCGGTCCGCCGGACCGTGGGACTGGCGCGCCTCGCCCGCCGCGTCGACCGGCTTCGCCGAGCCGGCCCAGCAAGCCTTCGAGGGCCTTGCGCCGGCCGCCGCCGCCGCCGCCGCACAGCCGGCGCCCGCCGATCTTGCGGCGCCGCTGGGGGCGGCGCGCGCGCAGGTCCACGAGCTCTATGTCATCGCGCAGACCATCGACGGCATCGTCATCGTCGACCAGCACGCCGCGCACGAGCGCATCGTCTACGAGCGGCTGAAGCGCCAGCGCGCGCAGAACGGCGTCGAGCGGCAGATCCTGCTCTCGCCGATCGTCGTCGAGCTCGACGCGGACGCCGCCGCCCGGCTGGTCGACAACGCCGCGACGCTCGGCGAGCTCGGCCTGGTCGTCGAAGCCTTCGGTCCGGGCGCGGTGTTGCTGCGCGAAGCGCCGGCGCTGATCGCCAAGGCCGACATGAGCGGCCTGATGCGCGATCTCGCCGACGATCTCGCCGCCGAGGACGGCGCGCTGTCGCTGGAGCGCCGCCTCGATCAACGGCTCGCCACCATCGCCTGCCATCATTCGGTGCGCGGCGGTCGGCGCCTCGCGCCCGAAGAAATGAACGCGCTGTTGCGCGAAATGGAGCGCACGCCGGGCGCCGGCCAGTGCAACCACGGCCGCCCGACCTATGTCGAACTGAAGCTCGGCGACATCGAGCGGCTGTTCGGCAGGAGGTAGACGAACTCGAGGTTCGCGCAAACCGCTCGTGGTCGCTGCAGCCGCGCGAGTGCATGATCGCCTCGATCGAGAATTTGCGGCACGGCTCGCTACGGCGGTTTCGGAGAGCGCGCTTGGCGCGACGTCCCGAAATATAGATAGTGGCGGCGACTTCCCTAGCCCGGCGGAAATCCCGGCGAGTCACATCGTCGTATTATGTCGGCCAATGCTTCGGACACCGGCCATTCAATTATCGCCGCAACGACGGATCCATATTCCCGCGTCGCCGATGCGATGCAGAGCGACGCCGCGGCCCGACTCGACGCGGCGTTTCGACATGCTATAACCCGAAGCGCCCATCGATTTCGGCGGCGGCGCGCCTGCCGGCGAGTCGAGACGCGGTGAAAACGACAAGGAAATCAAGGGTTTGGAGAGGTGGCAGAGCGGCTGAATGCACCGCACTCGAAATGCGGCATACGGGCAACCGTATCGGGGGTTCAAATCCCTCCCTCTCCGCCACCAAATAAGCCATTGATATTTAAGTATTATTTGCCAATTATGACGCCGAATTGCGCCCTCATTTCGGGACATCGCCAGCGATGAATTTTTCGCTCAGCAGATAGAGACGTTTTGTAGACGAGTTCTCGCCTCTCAATGGGCGAAAGTTTCGAAAACCAGTTCAGGCGGTCCGGGAGTGACGCCTGGTAGCCGCCATTCCAGACGCAGATCTCTGAGGGCGAGCGTCGGCCGGGCGGCGAGGATCCGAGAGCTGGTTCTTGGCGTCAACCGTTCTGGCCGCCTCCGGTGGGGCAAATCGACCTGCCGAAAGCCGCGAATGGCTAGGCTCGACGGAGGCGGACGCGCAGCGTCCGCTCGCCGGGGGTCGGCGGCCGAATAGCTCTTCGGCCGCGGTTGGAATGGGCTCGACCTCAGCGACGCCGATGCTCGCGAGGCCCAAGGCGCTGATGCGGTAATTGGTCAGTCCCGCCAAATTCGCGCCACGCGCCCCTCCGACCTCCTCGCTTTGCCCAATAAGCTCAATCATTCCCTTTCTGGTCAGCGCCGCGAGCAATTTGCTCGCCGCTCCGCCGCGGAATTTGTCCGGCATGATCAGGCGCCGATCCTCGCGTCGAGAGGCGGCGGACAGCGCCGTGAGTGGCGTGTCGGTGAGCTTGGCGGAAGAATTCATCGGGATTGTCCTTTCGGCTGAAACGGCGCCATCGCCGTCACCGCCGCGAGCCCCAGACCGGACGCGAGCCGGACGGGGTCGAGGAATTCGCCGATCGTTACGTCGACATGTCGAATAACGCGGGCGCCTGTGCGCGCCTTCCGCAGGCCCGACGATTGCCCTGTTTTGCGCGGATGGGGAGGGAACTCCCATGTTGCGCGCCTCCCGTGCGCTTCATGTTTAATGGCGGGCGTGCGCCAGCGAGGATGTTCGAATTCCAAGCCGAGCGGCCAACTGATGTGGAAATCGGGCGAACGAGAAAGTCGATCGCCTGGCCGAAATTCCGTCCAAGGCGACTTGCGAAGCTTGCGGCAATGAAATCGAATTCGACGGAGCCCAATCAGCTACGGACGCGGAACGCGCGCGGGAAGTCTTCGATCGCCTCAAGGGCGGACGAGGCAGTCCTAGTGGATAGAATCAGACGCTTCGAGCCCATCGAAAAGACCACAAGCGATTGAAAAAACTCACGACGCGTCGGACTCATCCGATTGATTTTCACCACTAGGCCCGCTTTCGCGCCAAAATCCTGGGCAAAAAGCGGCTGGAGCTCGAGGAAAGGTATTCCGACAAGGCCATAGCCGCAGGAAGCAAAGGACGGTCCTTGCGCCAAACGACGTACCATTGCCGGACGATCGGCATCCCCTGAATATCAAGAGCGATCAGGCGTCCGTCCGCCAATTCGCTGGCGACCGTGTGGCCGGAGATGAAGGCGACCCCCAACCCCGCCATCACCGCTTGCTTGATCGTCTCGTTCGAATCGATTTCCATGCCGATCCTGGCCTCGAAGCGAAGCTCGGAAAAAGCGCGCTGCATCAACAGGCGCGTGCCGGAATCGGGTTCGCGAACGAGGAAAGTCTCGCCGCCCAAATCCGAGAGCGCCAGCTTGCGGCGGCGGGCCAATGCGTGGTCCGGGGGGGCCACCACCATGTGCGGGTGATCGCCGATCAGCCGCCGCTCCAGATCCAGGTCTTCCGGCGGCCGGCCGGTGATTGCGACATCCAACGCATAGTCCCGGAAAGCCCCCAAGACCTCCCGGCGGTTGCCGATCGACAGATTGATCTGAATCTTCGGGAAGCGCTTCGAAAACCCCGCGATCGCGAAAGGCACGAAATATTTGGCGGTGCTGACCGCCCCGACCGCCACCGCGCCGCCGGAAAGACCCTTGATCGCATCGATTATCGCCCCGCTGTCGCCGAGCGCCGCGTTGATCCGGTGGCGCAAGGCCACCAGCTCGCGGCCGGCGTCGGTCAGCGCCGTGCGGTCGTTGGCGCGCCGAACAAGCGGCAGTCCGACGAGATTCTGAAGCGCGCGCAGTTGCAGCGTCACCGCCGGTTGGGTCAGCCCGAGCTGGCGCGCCGCGCCGGTCACGCTCCCTGCGGAGCCGACCGCGGCCAGCGCGCGCAATTGTCGCAGAGTGACGCCATCGACAAAACCGACCATATAAGTATTTCTTTGGTAAGATGAAAGATTTTAATATTTTCCCTATGGAGGCTCCCATGTCAATGTTGAAGTTGTCGGGCCGAAACGGCGAGTCGCCGACAGGAAATAATTACGCCGCAACGAGACCGGGTTCGCGCGGCGGGAGAAAACTCGGGGGGAGACGGTAGTGGGCAATCCTTCTTTGGCGCAATACCTCGATCGGGCGAAGACATCCGTCTCCGACGCCGGGCGAAGGACCGAGATGATCGCCATCGTCGGCGCCATTGCGGCGGCCTCCGTCGATATCGCCGAGACGATCGCGCTCGGCGCGCTCGCCGACCCCGAGCCGCTCGCGAAAAGCCTCAACGCCGAGGGCGACATTCAGCAGGCGATTGATCTTGCCGCGCAGAAACTCATCGTCGACGCGCTCAAATTCCATAGCGTGCGCCGCCTTGTCTCGGAGGAAAGCGAGCAAGCGATCGTCCTCGACGAAAAGGGGGACTTCGATGTCGCCATCGATCCGGTGGACGGCTCGTCCAATCTCGACGCCAACACTTCCGTCGGGACGATCTTCTCGGTCTGGCCGACGAAGGGGCTCGCTCGCGACGGTTCACGGCAGGTCGCCGCAGGATTCACCGTCTACGGCCCCAGGACCGAGCTGATCCTGACGCTCGGCGACGGCGTCGACATATTCACGCTCGATCGAAAAGAGCGCCTCTATCGCCTGACTCGGGCGCAAGTCCGCATTCCCGAAGTCGCCAGCGAGTATGCGATCAAAATCGGCGACTATCGCCATTGGCATCCGCCGCTTCGCGCCTTTTTCGACGATTGCCTCAAGGGCGTCGACGACGCCTGCCGCGGCGATTTGACCGTGCGCTGGATCGGTTCGCTGGTCGGGGAGGCCTATCGCATTCTCGTCCGCGGCGGGCTCTTCCTTTATCCCGCGGACAGTCGCCGCGGTTTCGAGAACGGCCGCCTTCGCCTCCTCTACGAAGCGCATCCGATCGCTTTCCTGATGACCCAAGCCGGCGGCTTCGCCTCAACGGGACGCGAGCCGATCTTGGAACGATCGAGCGACCGCCTGCACGAAAGAACGCCCTTGATCTTCGGCTCAAGCGCGATGGTCGAGCGGATCGAGCGCCTCACCGGGCGCCCCGAGGTCCTCGCGGAAGTCTTTCCTCTGTTCGGCCATCGCGGCCTGTTCCGGGTCTAAGTCATGTCGCAGAGACATCCGATCATTTCGGTCACCGGCTCTTCAGGAGCGGGCACAACCTCGGTCCGCCGGACCTTCGAGCAAATCTTCCGGCGCGAGAATATCGAAGCGGTGTATGTCGAAGGCGACGCCTTCCATCGCTACGACCGCTTCGAGATGCGCGCGCAAATGCAGCAGCAGGCCGAGCGCGGCAACAAGCATTTCAGTCACTTCTCGCCCGAGACCAACCTTCTCGAGAGGCTCGAGGCCCTGTTCGCGGAGTTCTCCGCGAGCGGCGATGGCACGATCCGTCACTACGTCCACGACGATGAAGAAGCCAAGCTCTATGGCGCCAAGCAAGGCTCGTTCACCGAATGGGAGCGGGTGCCGAGAGCCGATCTTCTTTTTTATGAAGGCCTGCATGGGGCGGTGAAGACCGACCGGATCGATATCGCCAAATACGCGGACCTCAAGATCGGCGTCGTGCCGGTCATCAATCTCGAATGGATCCAGAAGCTGCATCGCGACCGCAGCGCGCGGGGCTACACGACTGAAGCCGTCACCGACACGATCCTGAGAAGGATGCCGGACTATGTGAACTACATCTGCCCGCAATTCTCGGACACGGACATCAACTTCCAGCGCGTGCCGACGGTCGACACGTCGAATCCCTTCGTCGCCCGTTGGATCCCGACGCCTGACGAATCCATGGTGGTGATCAGGTTTCGAAGTCCCCGCGGCATCGATTTTCCATACCTGCTCTCGATGATCGCCGGCAGCTTCATGTCGCGCGCCAATTCGATCGTCATTCACGGCGGCAAGCTCGACATCGCCATGCAGCTGATCCTGACCCCGATGATCCTGAAGCTCGTGGAGCAGAAGAGGCGCGCGACATGACCGATTCCCTTTTTCTGGGCGACGAGGCGCTCACGCAGGACGCAACCCACGCCGAGATGGCCAACGCCGTCCGCTTCCTCGCGATCGACGCTATCGAGAAGGCCAAGTCCGGCCACCCCGGCATGCCGATGGGCATGGCCGATGTCGCCGCCGTGCTTTTTTCGAGGTTCCTGAAGTTTCATGCCTCTTCGCCGAACTGGCCTGACCGCGATCGCTTCGTCCTTTCGGCCGGTCACGGCTCGATGCTTCTCTATGCGCTCTTCTATCTGACCGGGACCGGCGGCCTGGAACTCGAGGATCTGAAGAACTTCCGGCAATGGGGATCGAAGACCCCCGGTCATCCCGAATACGGCCATACGCCAGGCGTCGAGACCACCACAGGCCCGCTCGCGCAAGGCCTGGCGACCGCGGTCGGCATGGCGATCGGCGAAAGGATCGCCAACGCCCGCTATGGCGCCGGGCTCGTCGATCACTTCACTTACGCGATCGCCGGCGACGGCTGCTTGATGGAGGGGTTGAGCCACGAGGCGATCTCGCTGGCGGGACGTTTGAGGCTCTCCCGACTGATCGTCCTCTTCGACGACAACGCCATCTCGATCGACGGCCCGGTCTCGCTCGCTTGCGACGACGATCAGCTCCAGCGCTTCGCCGCCTGCGGCTGGTCGGTGAGGCGGATCGACGGTCATGATCCCGACGCCATCGCCGAGGCGATCGAAGCCGAACGCAAGACCGACCGGCCGTCGTTGATCGCTTGCAAGACGACGATTGGCTATGGCGCGCCGAACAAGCACGGGTCGGAAAAGGCGCACGGCGCTCCGCTCGGTGCGGACGAAGTCGTTGCGACTCGCAAAGCTCTGGACTGGCCCTATTCGCCTTTCGAAGTGCCTCCCAGAATTCTCGACGCCTGGCGGGCGATCGGCCAGCGGGGCGGCGCGGAACGCAAGGATTGGATGGCGCGATTCGACAAGCGCGATTCGGCGACCCGCAACGCCTTCCGCGCCGCCCAGCTTGGCGAGCTGCCGACCGGCTACGCGATTGCAGTGCAGGAGCTGCGCCGCAAGTTCGCAACCGAAGAACCGAAGCTTGCAACCCGCCAGGCGTCGCAACTGGCTTTGGAGGCGATCGCGCCCGCGCTCCCGACGTTGATCGGCGGCTCGGCCGATCTCACTCATTCCAATCTGACCAAGAGCAAGACGCAGAAGTCAATCGCGCCGGGCGATTACTCCGGCGCCTATCTGCATTACGGCGTGCGCGAACACGCAATGGCCGCCGCGATGAACGGCCTGACCCTGTACGGGGGGTTTATTCCATACGGCGGGACATTTCTCGCGTTCGCCGATTACAGCCGACCGGCGATACGTCTTGCGGCGTTGATGAAGCTTCGCGTCATCCACGTCATGACGCATGACTCGATCGGTCTTGGCGAAGACGGCCCGACCCATCAGCCGGTCGAACACCTTGCTGCGCTGAGGGTGATTCCAAATCTCCTGGTGTTCCGGCCAGCCGATTCCATCGAGACCCTGGAAGCCTGGGACTGCGCGATACGAAACAGGGAACGACCGTCGATCCTCTGTCTGTCGCGGCAAGCGCTTCCCGCGTTCCGCAACGACCACGTGGGGATGAACAAAGTCTCGCTCGGCGCTTATATCGTGCGGGAGCCCGATCGCGCCCGCGACGTCACGATCATCGCCACCGGCTCCGAGTTCGCGCTCGCGCTTGACGCGTCCGACCGTCTCGCGAGCGAGGGCGTCGCCGCCGCGGTGGTCTCGGCGCCTTGCTTGGAGCTCTTCGCCGAACAACCCCGTTCGTATCAGGACGCCGTGCTTGGCCCCGCGCCCCGAGTCGCCGTCGAGGCGATGGTCGAGGGCCTATGGCCGCGCTGGCTCGGCGCTGCGAGCGCTTTCGTCGGGATGAAAGGTTTCGGCGCCTCGGCGCCAGGCGACGTGCTTTACCGGGAATTCGGCGTCACCGTCGACGCGGTCGCCGACGCTGCGCGCCGCCTGGCGCGAAAAGCCGCTTGATGCGCCATGGCCCGCATCGCCCTCCGACGGCTGCTCGATCGCGCAGCCGAGCACGATTGTGGCGTCTCGCTCGGCTTCGCCTCGGCGATGATGGATGGATAGAGGTCGCGGCATCCGCCTGGCGGTCGGTCGGCAGCGAGAAGTGAAAAGGAGACCACGATGAACGCACCCTCCCTGACCGTCCGCGGCGTCGAGCGCTACAAATCCGGCGTCATGGAATACAAGCGCATGGGCTATTGGGAGCCGGACTACGTCCCCAAGGACACCGACATTATCGCGGTGTTTCGGGTGACGCCGCAGGACGGCGTCGATCCGACCGAGGCGGCGGCGGCGGTCGCCGGCGAAAGCTCGACCGCGACCTGGACGGTCGTCTGGACCGACCGGTTGACGGCGGCGGAAAAGTACCGCGCCAAGTGCTTCCGCCTCGATCAAGTGCCAAATGCGCCCGGCCAGTATTTCGCTTACATCGCCTACGATCTCGATCTGTTCGAACCTGGCTCGATCGCCAACCTTTCGGCCTCGATCATCGGCAATGTCTTCGGCTTCAAGCCGCTCAAGGCGTTGCGCCTCGAGGACATGCGTTTCCCCGTGGCCTATGTGAAAACCTTCCAGGGTCCGGCGACCGGCATCGTCGTCGAGCGCGAGCGGCTCGATAAGTTCGGCCGTCCGCTGCTCGGCGCCACGGTGAAGCCGAAGCTTGGCCTTTCGGGCCGCAACTACGGACGCGTCGTCTACGAGGCCTTGCGAGGCGGGCTCGATTTCACCAAGGACGACGAGAACATCAATTCGCAACCCTTCATGCATTGGCGCGACCGGTTTCTCTACTGCATGGAGGCGGTGAACAGGGCGCAGGCGGCCACAGGCGAGATGAAGGGCACCTACCTCAACGTCACCGCGGGCACGATGGAGGACATGTACGAACGCGCCGAATTCGCCCATGAACTCGGCTCGGTCATCGTCATGATCGATCTCGTCATCGGCTACACGGCGATTCAGTCCATGGCCAAGTGGGCGCGGCGCCACGATATGATCCTGCACCTGCACCGCGCCGGCCATGGCACTTACACGCGGCAGAAGGCGCATGGCGTCTCGTTCCGCGTCATCGCCAAGTGGATGCGCCTGGCCGGCGTCGATCACATCCACGCCGGCACCGTGGTCGGCAAGCTCGAAGGCGATCCGAACACGACCCGGGGCTATTACGACGTTTGCCGTGAAGACTTCAATCCGATGAAGCTCGAACACGGCATCTTCTTCGACCAGCACTGGGCGAGTCTCAACAAGATGATGCCGGTCGCGTCCGGCGGCATCCACGCCGGCCAGATGCACCAGCTTCTCGATTTGCTCGGCGAGGACGTGGTGCTGCAATTCGGCGGCGGAACCATCGGCCATCCGCAGGGCATTCAGGCTGGCGCAACGGCGAACCGCGTCGCGCTCGAGGCGATGATCCTCGCCCGCAACGAGGGGCGCGATTACGTTCACGCGGGCCCCGAGATTCTCGCCAAGGCGGCGGCGACCTGCACGCCGCTGCAGCAGGCGCTCGACGTCTGGAGAAACGTCGCCTTCAACTACGAAACGACGGACGCGCCGGACTTCGCGCCGTCCGTCAGCGTCGCGATGTGAGGAGCATTGAAATGCGCGTCACCCAAGGTTGTTTTTCGTTCCTGCCGGACCTCAGCGACGAGCAGATTCGCTCTCAGGTCCAATATTGCCTCGACAAGGGTTGGGCGGTGAGTTTCGAATTCACCGACGACCCGCACCCGCGCAATACGTTCTGGGAAATGTGGGGCCTGCCGATGTTCGATCTTCGCGACGCGGCGGGCGTCATGAAGGAGCTCGCAGAATGTCGGCGGGCGTATGGCGACCGATACATCAGGCTTTGCGCCTTCGACTCCTCGCACGGTTGGGAGTCGGTGCGCCTCTCCTTTATTGTCAATCGGCCCAGGGAGGAGCCCGGCTTCCGCCTCGACCGGCACGAGTTTAGGGGGCGCAACGTCGCCTATGTGACCCGCGCCTATGTCGCCGACAAGCCTGCAGGCGAGCGCTACGCTTGAGCGTCCCTGAAACTCTGGTCCGGGATCGAGACGAAGCGATGCCTATGGATGCCCAGCGTTCAGAGGTCGAGGCGCCGGCGCCCTCGTCCGTTCGCCTGCGCGGCGAGTTCGAACGCGCGGGCGTCGAAGAGGTGCTAACGACGCTCGATCGCGAGTTGGTCGGCTTGAAGCCCGTCAAGACGCGCATCGGCGAAATCGCCTCCTTGCTGGTGATCGAACGGGTTCGGCGCAAGCTGGCTTTGGCGAGCGAAACGCCGACCTTGCACATGTCCTTCACCGGCAATCCTGGCACCGGCAAGACGACTGTCGCGTTGCGCATGGCGGAGCTGCTGCATCGCCTCGGTTTCGTCAGACGCGGCCATCTCGTCTCGGTGACCCGCGACGATCTCGTTGGCCAATATATTGGTCACACCGCCCCGAAAACGAAGGAAATATTGAAAAAAGCGATGGGCGGCGTCCTCTTCATCGACGAGGCCTATTACCTCCATCGACCGGAAAACGAGCGCGACTACGGCCAGGAGGCGATCGAAATCCTCCTTCAAGTGATGGAGACGCAGCGCGACGACCTCGTGGTGATTCTGGCCGGCTACGCCGATCGGATGAAACGCTTCTTTGAGAGCAATCCCGGCTTCCGGTCGCGGATCGCCCATCACGTGGACTTCCCCGACTACACGGAGGCCGAACTGCTTCAGATCGCCGAAAAGATGCTGGGCCAACGCAACTTCAAGCTCAGCGACGCCGGCCGCGAGGCTCTCGCGCGATACATCGAGGCGAGGGTCAAGCAGCCGCTCTTCTCCAACGCCCGTTCGATCCGAAACGCTCTCGATCGGGCGAGGCTTCGGCAAGCGAACCGCCTGGTCTCGAATCTCGATCGTGATCTGACGGCCGAGGATTTGATGACGATCGACGCGGCGGACCTTCTGACGAGCCGGGTCTTCACCGTCGCCGCCAAATCAGACCGCGATGCGTGAGCCGGTCATCATTGCGCCATCGATCCTTTCGGCGGATTTCTCGCGATTGGGCGACGAGGTGCGCGCCCTCGACGAGGCCGGCGCTGATTGGATCCATTGCGACGTGATGGATGGGCATTTCGCGCCCAACATCACCTTCGGGCCCGATGTGATCAAGGCGATTCGGCCGTGCTCAAAGAAAGTCTTCGACGTTCACCTCATGATTTCGCCCGCCGACCCCTATCTCGAAGCTTTTGCAAAGTCAGGCGCGGACTTCATCACCGTGCATCAGGAGGTCGGACCGCATCTCCACCGCTCGCTTCAAGGGATCAGAAGGCTGGGCAAAAAGGCCGGCGTCGCGCTCTGTCCGGCGACCCATGAATTGAGTCTCGAATATGTGCTCGACACCCTCGATCTCATCCTTGTGATGACCGTCAATCCCGGATCCGGCGGCCAATCCTTCATCGACAGCCAGCTCGAAAAGGTGCGCCGGGTGCGCCAGATGATCGGATCGCGACCGATCCGTCTCGAAATCGACGGCGGCGCGAACCCGGAAACAGCCGCGGCAGCCGCGCGCGCTGGCGCGGATACGATCGTGGCGGGTTCCGCAGTCTTCAAGGGCGGCGCGCTCGACGCTTATCGCGCCAACATCGCGGCGATTCGCGCGGCCGCAACCGCGGGAAGCGTCCTCGCCTGAATTGGGACGGAGCGGTCAAAAGCGAAATCGCCCGCTCATTCCGCGGCCACCGGGCGAACATGGACGGCGTTCCTCGACGGCGGGCGAAATCTCACGAAGAGAACCGCAGCGGCGAGGAACGCCAAGACCGAAAGCAGGATCGAAAGATAAATCGCGGCGGCGGCTCCAAAATGATCGATGACCAGGGCAAAGGCGAGCGGGGCGCCGGCCGAGACGAGGAAGCTCGGAAGCAACAATCTGCCGACGACCGCGCCATAGGTCCGATGATCGAAGAGAACGAGCGGCAGCGTCCCGCGCGTTATGGTCAATAATCCATTGCCCGCGCCATAGCAGAAGGCGAAGAACAGCGCGGCCAGCGCGTAGTCGTTGCTGAACAGGCCCGCGACGAAGCCGAGCGGCAGGAGCAGCGTCGCCCAGAGGTTCAGCGCCAAAGGATCGAGCTTGCGTCCGAAGAGAACCTCGGCCAGTCGCGAAAGGGACTGCCCGACGCCGCGCAACGCGGCGATCCAGACGGCGGCCGCCGCGGCGAGGCCAAGACCGGCGAGAATGCCGATCATATGAGCCGACATGCCGGAATTGAGAATGCTGGCCATGGTGGCGATCAGGGCGTAAAGGGCGCCGGCGACAACGCGGTCGCCGCGGGTGGCCGCAAGCGGCCGGCGGTCGTCGAGCGGCGCCCCCGTCGCGCTATCGCCGAAGCGGCCGCGGGGAATGGCGAGATTGAGCGGGATTGTCGCAAGCGCGATGACCGCATACGCGACTACCGCGCCCCGCCAGCCAAAATAGTGAGCAAGGGTGTTTCCGACAGGCCAGAAGACGGTGGAAGCCAATCCGCCCAAAAGGGTGATCTGCGAAATCGGGCGTCTGGCGCCGGGTCCGCCCAGCCGAGCCAAGGCGGCGAAGGCGGCGTCGTAAAGCGTCAGCCGCATCGCCAAGCCGAGCACGATCCACGCGCCATAGTAACTCGCCAGCCCGCGCGAGGCGGCAAGAGCCAGACAACCGATCGCCATGACGAGGGAGCCGGCCGTCATGACGCCGCGCCCGCCTCGCCGATCGATCAGGCGGCCGACCAATGGCGATGACAGCCCGGTCACGAGCAGCGCGACAGAAAAGCCGCCGTAGACCACATCGCGGGACCATCCGAAATCGGCGGCGATCGCCTCGCCAAAGCCGCCGATCAGGTAATAGGACACGCCCCAGCAAATCAGCTGCGATAGGCCGAGGCAAAAAACAGCCCGTCGATGAATCAAACTGGCGGCACCTCATATCGATAGCCAAGCGCCCGCGCTGAGCCACTCTGGCAAGCCTATCAACGGAACGGCTATGCGAGAAGGCGGCGGCTTTCAATGCCGCATGCGTCAGGGGCGCCCCTCTGCTTTGCGCGCAAACCTCGCTTTTTGTGTAGGATGCCGCGTTCATGGCTGTCACAGCGCCGCCCGCATGGCTCGCTTCCCCGTTTCGTCCGGGCCGCCCTGCGATTATGGGCGTCCTCAATGTCACGCCCGATTCATTCTCCGACGGCGGACCATTCCTTTCGCCCCTGCGGGCCATCGCCCGCGCCGCCGACATGATCGCCGAGGGCGCGGACATTCTCGACATCGGCGCTGAATCGACCAGGCCTTACGGCGACGCCAGGCCGGTCGGCGCCGAGGAGGAGATCGCAAGGCTGGCGCCGGTGTTGCCGGAGATCGTCAAACTCGGCTCACCCGTCTCCATCGACACGATGAAGGCGTCCGTCGCGCGCTGGGCGCTCGATCGCGGCGTAGCGATCGTCAATGACGTCTGGGGCCTGCACCGCGATCCGGACATGGCGCCCCTCGTCGCGGAATATGGCGCAATGGCGATTGTCATGCACAATCGCCCACGCGCCGATGCAACGATCGACATTATGGCGGACATTGCAGCCTTTCTCGCCCGTTCCCTCGAGATCGCCGCGCAAGCGGGAGTCGCCAGCGACCGCATCGTGGTTGATCCGGGCATTGGATTTGGCAAGACGCCGATGCAAAGCGTCGAAGTCCTGGCCAAGCTTGCCCGATTATTGGACTTCGGACGGCCGCTTCTGGTCGGCGCGTCGCGAAAGCGGTTTATCGACAGTCTCTCGCCTTCGCCGCCGGAACGACGGATCGGCGGCTCGCTCGCCGCCCATCTCGCCGCGGCCGCCGCCGGGGCGGCGGTTCTGCGCGTTCACGACGTCCGCGAAACGATCCAAGCCCTGACGATCGACCGAGCCATCCGCGAGGCGCAATGTCCGACGTAATCTTTCTCAAAGGCCTGGTCATGCACGCCTATCATGGGGTCATGCGGCACGAGAATAGGGTCGGGCAGCGCTTCGTCGTGGATCTCGAATTGCAGCTCGATCTGAGCGAGGCCGGGGCGAGCGATCGTCTTTCCGACACGATCTCCTACGCCGAAGTCGCCGTGGAGGCCGAGCGCGCTTTTACAGCGAAGAGGTTCAAGCTCCTCGAGGCGGCGGCGGCGTCTTTGTGTCAGACGATCCTCGGCCGCTTCCCCCGAGTTGAAGAGGTCCGCGTGTCCGTGCACAAGCCGCATGCGCCAATCGGCGTGATTTTCGACGACGTCGGCATCTCGATGACCCGCCGCCGCCAAGCTCGGTCATGAAAATGTCCAGCGCCCTGATCGGCCTCGGCGGCAATGTCGGCGACGCGCGCGCGGTGCTCGACGAAGCGGTGAATCGTCTTTGTGACGGCGACGTCGTCAAACTGGTGGCGCGCTCCTCCGACTACCTCACCCCGCCATGGGGCGTCATCGACCAGCCGCCGTTCATCAATCTGTGCTTGCGCGTCGAGACTGAATTGTCGCCGCGCGCGCTTTTGCGCCGCGCCCTTTCAGTTGAAGCCAGCCTTGGTCGGAACCGCGCCGTCGAGCGGCGTTGGGGCCCGCGCGCCGTCGACATCGACATCCTCGCGTATGAGGAGCTTTCGATCGACGAGCCGGACTTGCATCTGCCCCATCCGAGGCTCGGCGAGCGCGCCTTTGTGCTCACGCCGCTGGCCGAGATTGCTCCGCATCAGTCGATCGGCGGCCAAACGATTCGCGCTCTCGCCGCGCGCGTCGATCAATCGGGAATAGAGCGGCTGGCGCCGAGGAAATGACGTCGCGAGGAACGCTCGGCTCGTCCCTTGCGGCACTTCAGCGGGTTCGCTCCAATTCCCGCGCGCGCTCGAGCGCCCGTTTCAATCGCTCCAGCGCCGTCCTGTCCCCCGGCGGCGCGATGCGCAACCATTCCGGCCGCGCGGGGAAGCGGCGCACGAGCACGCCCTGTTGCGCCAGCGCGTGGAATATGATGCTGGCGTTCGGATGCGACGCCAAGCGGAAGAGCGGGGAGCCGCCGACGAGGCCGTATCCGTGGCGTAGCAGGGTTTGATCCAGAGCCGCCGAGCGGTCGAGCAGGTCGGCGATCGAACGGGTGAGCCATGCCGTGTCCGCCAGGCCGGCGCAGCCGATCTCGATCGCCGGCCCCGAGACCGCCCAGGGCCCCAGCATCCCCCGCAGTTCTTGCCCGAGTTTCGGGCGCGCGATCGCGAACCCGAGCCTGACGCCCGCCAGTCCATAGGTCTTGCCGAAGGAGCGCAGAACAACGGCGCCGTGGGGAAGATTCGGAGCAAGGCTGTAGCCCGCCGGCATGACGTCCATGAAGGCTTCGTCGACGATCAGGAGCCCGCCGCGCCGCGCCATCTTCGAGGCCAGCGCGACGAGACCCTGCGCGGGAATCAGCCGTCCATCCGGATTATTCGGATTGACGACGACGGCGACGTCGAATCCGGCGAGCGCGTCGAGCGTTTCGACGATGTGAGGCTTCGCGCCGGCCTCGCGCCAGACGTTCTCGTATTCGGCGTAGGTGAAATCCAGGATGCCGATCTCGCTCGCGCGGCCCATCCGCGCCAACAACTGAATCAGCGCCTGGGCGCCCGGCGCGGCGACGACGGACGCGCCGCCGGCCACGCCGTATCTTTCAGCCGCCACGCTCTCGAGGCGTTGCAGTCGTCCGCGATCCGGCAGGCGCGCCCAGATCTCCGGATCGAGCGCGGGCGCCGGATAGGCGTTCGGGTTGATCCCGGTCGACAGATCGAGCCAAGGCTCGGGCGCATCGGGAAAAGCGCCGCGCGCCGCGGCGAGATCGCCGCCGTGATGGACGCCGCGCGTCGAATGATGCGGCTCGACGCCGTGAATCGCGTTCATGGTCCTCCCGCCTTGTCCGCCGCCGATTGCGCGGTTCGATCCCGGCGGCCCTTCATAACCAGGCGCGCGCGAAATCAAAACTTCGGTTCATCAAGTCCGCGAGCCCGGCAAGCGGCGACCAGAGTGTTGGCCATCAACATGGCGATGGTCATCGGTCCGACGCCGCCGGGCACCGGCGTGACCGCCGCCGCTTTTGCCGAGGCCTCAGCGAAATTCACATCTCCGACCAGCCGAGTCCGAGGCCTGCCTGATGCGTCAATTCCCTCCGCGGCGATGCGGTTGACTCCGACGTCGATGACGATGGCGCCCGGCTTGATCCAATCGCCGCGAACCAGCTCCGGCTGACCGACCGCGGCGACCAAGAGATCGGCTTGCCGGGCGATATCTGCAGCGTTGCGTGTGCGGGAGTGCGCGATGGTGACGGTGCAATCGGCCGCCTGCAGCAGCTGGGCGACCGGCTTGCCCACGATATTCGAGCGGCCGACGACCACCGCATCCTTGCCGGCGAGACGCTCGCCGAGCGCCGCCGCGGTCTTTTCGATCAGGATCATCACGCCGGCCGGCGTGCAAGGAATGAGCGCGCGCTTGAGTTCGCCGATCGAAGCAAATCCGACGTTGATGGGATGGAAACCGTCGACATCCTTCTGCGGCGCGATCGCTTCGAGGATATTGCCGGCATGCATGTGTTTGGGGAGCGGCAGCTGCACCAGAATTCCGTCAACCTCGGGGTCGGCGTTGAGGCGGCGCACGAGCGCCAGCAATTCATCCTCGCTGGTCGCGGCCGCGAGATCGTGCTGTTCAGAGCGAAAACCGCATTCGACCGCCGCCTTGCCTTTGGCCCGCACGTAGACCTGGCTGGCCGGGTCCTGACCGACGAGAACGACGGAAAGACCCGGTCTGACGCCGCGCGCGATCAAAAGCCGCGCCGACTCGGCGACCGTCGCGAGCAGGCCTTGAGAGATCGCCTTGCCATCGATGGTGAGCGCACGGCCCGGCGAAGCTTTGAGGATGGCGACGGCGCCGTCGTTCATGGGATTGACTTCCTCGCTCCTGATTTCAGTTTCAAGTTTCCTGAGGGGCTCATCGCCGCGACCGGAACGTCGCTTTGACCGACAATTCCGGATTGAGCCGGCCCGCCTTGGACCGTTCGTGTTATTGGTCGCCATTATTGGCGCCCAGCGACCAGGAACGCCATTGCGTCAGACGCGGCTCGGTGCGAGCTAAGAGCATGGGAGCCTGCGATCTTGCGCTCGGACGCCGCCGCTCGCTCCATTTGCAGCGGCGCGGCCATGCTCACCTGGCGAGGCTGAAGAGCCGGTTCAGATCGAGACAACGCTCCAGATGCGCCGCAAGGCCGTCGAGCGCATCCTCGACGGCCGCCTCATAGACGAGGTTCGATCCACTGCCGCCAAGCCTCTCGAGCCAATCGCGGCGCTGTGCGTCGTCGCCGAAAAGTCCGTGGACATAGGCGCCGGCGACGAGACCATTCGCAGACACCGCGCCTTCGCTGCGCCCGTTTTCGAGAGTGAGCAACGGTCGGACGCAGTCGGCGCCCTCCGTCCTGCCGATATGCATTTCATAGCCCGAAAAGGGCGCGTCGGAGATCGCCGACCGGCCCGTGACATGAGATTGTCCGGTCGCCGTGGTCCACCGGGCGAGTTGGCCGGATCAGCGGGTGATCGAGGCGACATTGGCGACGATCGCCGCCGCGCTCGCTGAAACGGCGATCGAACGCACGGCGTTGATACTGGTTGGTCCGGCCCTCGCCGCTCGCGATTTTCGCGCCAGCGCCCTCTATGACGCAGACTACCACCGCCGCTTTCGGGGCGCGCCTCAATGAATTGTGCGGGCCCCGGTCGCCGCGAGAACAAGGCCCTCGCGATCAACGACCACGATTTCGAGCCGACCAACGCCGCGCTCGGCGATCCTCGCCGCCGTCCGCCAGGCCGCTTCCGCCACGAGCGCCGCGAGGTCGAAGCCCGCGTCCGTGGCGATCGCATTGGCTTCCATCGCCGTGTTGGCCACCCGAATGCGCTGAGCGACAGCCTGATCGAGGCCGGCGCCTCGCGCAAGGCTCGCCAGCCAGTCGAGATCGACGCCGCCGCGCCGCGAATGCAGATCGATGAATCCCTGTCCGAGCTTGGTCATCTTGGCGAAGCCGCCGGCGATCGTGACCTGCTCGACCGGATGCTTTCGCAGATATTTGAGGAACCCGCCGACGAAATCGCCCATATCGATCAGCGCCTCTTCGGGCAAGCCGTGGAGGCGTTTGACCGCACCTTCGGATGTCGAACCCGTCGCCCCGGCAAGATGGTTCAAGCCACAGGCTCGGGCGACATCGACGCCGCGATGGATCGAATGAATCCACGCCGAACAGGAAAAAGGCACGACGACGCCGGTCGTGCCGAGGATCGACAGGCCTCCAACGATCCCGAGGCGCCCGTTGAGCGTCCGCTCTGCGATCTTTTCACCGCCGGGAATGGAGATTTCAACGGTCGCATCCGCGCTGACGCCGTGCCGCGCGGCGATCGCCGCCAGCGCTTCGAACATCATCCGCCGAGGCGCGGGATTGATCGCCGGCTCGCCGGGCGCAATCGGAAGACCGGGCTTGGTCACAATCCCGACGCCCGCTCCCGCCTGAAACACGACGCCCCGGCCAGGCGGTCCGCGGCGGACCGTCGCGATCACCGTCACGCCATGCGTGACGTCGGGATCGTCGCCCGCGTCCTTGACCACGCCGGCGCGGGCGTAGTCCGAACCGCGCTCGCTCATCGCCAGTGCGAAGCTCGGGCTGGCGCCGCCTGGCAGGCGCACCTCGACGGGATCAGGGAATTCGTCGACGATCAGCGCCTCGAATGCGGCGCTCGTCGCGGCGGTCGCGCAACATCCGGTCGTCCAACCGTAGCGCAGCTTCTTTGCTTCGTGCATGGCGCCGATCTTAGCCTGCGGCGCGCAGCTTCGAAACCAGACGGCGAAAAATGAGCGGGCCGAACCCAGTCGTCGCCTTCGACCCGGGAATTGTGTGGCTGGTCGACGCAGGTCCAGGCGATCCGGGCTACTCACCTTGCGCGCGCTCGACGCGCTAAAGCGCGCCGACGTCATGGTCTATGACGCGCTGGTCTCTGATCGCGTGATGGCGCTCGCCTCGCCTGAGGCGCGACGCGAATTCGCCGGCAAACGGGGCGGCAGACCTTGGCACAGCCAGCGGGACGTCGCGTTGCGCCTCATCGAGTTGGCTCGCCAAGGCCAGCGCGTGCTGCGTCTCAAGGGCGGTGACGCCTTTGTCTTGGGGCGCGGCGGCGAGGAGGCCAGGCGTTCGCTTCCGCGTCGCGCCGGGGATCACCGCTGGCCTTGGCGGCCCTGCCTATGCCGGCACCCCGGCGACATCGCGCAAGACCAATCAGGCGGTGACGTGGTGGCCGGGCATGCCGCCGCCGACGGCGAGGACCGCATCAATCGGGGGCGCTCGCCAGCGTCGGGCAACCGCTGGTCCTCTACATGGGTCCGTCGCGACTCGCCGAGATCGCCCGGCGTCTCATCGCGGGCGGCATGGCGCCTGAAACCGAGGTCGCCATCGTGATCGAAGCCACCCTGCCCGGCCAGCAAACGATCGAAACGACTCTCGGCGCCGCCCGGGACGGCGTTCACCACGGCGGCGCAGTCTCTCCGGGTCTGGCGATGATCGGCGCAATCGTCGGACTGCGCCGCGCCTTGCTGGCGAGCCTGATTCCGCTGTGACGCCGCCCGGCCTCGTCATAGTCGCGCCCCGCTCCGGCAGCGGCAAAACCACGCCGGCCCCGGGAGTCATGCGCGCCCTTCGTCGACGCGGTCTCGACGTCGCGGGCTTGCAACGCGGTCCAGACCATGTTGACCCGACCTTCCAGGAGGCTTCGACCGGGCGGCGGAGCGTCAATCTCGACTTCGGGGCGATGGACCCGGCGCTGGTTGACGCGCTTGGCGCCGAGGCGACGGCTGACGCCGATATGTTCCTCTGCGAAGGTTTGAAGGGATTGTTCGACGGCGTCCCGGCGCGCGAGGGCGAAGGCGCCCGCCATCGCGGCATGAGTTTCACCATGCGACGCTTGCCGAGCAAGGCGGCAATGAGCCTTTCCCGGATGTCGCCGACGCGCATAGTTCGCTCGCGACGCCGGCCGGCGGGGCTTCGCTTCGGGAAGCTTCCTTCATCTGATTGCGCCGGTCGAATAGGATTCCTGCGCGCGGCGACTGTGACGCAAGGCGACGCATGGGCGAATAAGATCTCGCTGCTGCGCGGGCTCAGCGCTTTATCGCGATCTCGCCGTCCTGCCGTCGTCGCTCCCAGCCGCGCCGCTCCAGGTCAGGCGTATCGTCCTCGACCTGCGGATAGCCGATGCAGAAATAGCCGATGAAAAGCCACGACGACGGGACCTCGAAAGTCGACGCCATAACTGACGGATCCAGGATCGACACCCAGCCGACCCCGATCCCGAAGGCGCGCGCCGCGAGCCAAAGGGTATGAGCGGCCATCACCGCCGAATAGGCGACCGTCTCCGGCATACTGCGTCGCCCGAGTCCATGGCCCTGACTCGGCTCGGGCTCAGCAAAGAGCGCAAAATGATGCGGCGCCTCGTCGAGACCGGCCAGTTTGAGCCTCGCGTATAGCGCCTTGCGCTCCGCGCTGCAGTCGGCGAGCGCATCGGCGTTGGCGATCTCGAAGTTGCGGCGCACCGCCGCCCGCCTTTCCGGGTCGTCGACCGTGACAAACCGCCAAGGTTGGCTGAGGCCGACCGACGGCGCGAGCGCCGTCAGGCCCAGAAGATCTTGGAGCACCGCGGGCGCGATCGCGTCGGGCTTGAAACGCCTCACATCCCGCCGCCAGCGGATCAAAGAGTGAAGCTTAGCCCGAAAGGCGTCGTCGAAAATGGAGCCGACGTCCTCGCTCACGACACGAACGCCGCAGGAATTTTGGCGAGAATGCCCCGGCGGAAGCTCGACGGTCGGCTTCGGCGCTCCAAATCGCCGTCGGCGCTGTTGCAATATTGGATCGCCAACGCCAATGAGTCGACCGCGGTCCCGTCGCTCGGCGGCAGGCCGCCGAAGAGGTAGCTCGGCTTGCCCGGGGCCGCGAGGCCGATCGTACAAGAACGATTGCAGCCGCTCATGCATTCGACGCCGGTCACGACAAAGCCTTGGCGATCAGGTGACGCATTGAACAACGCTTGGACCTTGTCATGAAGGCGCCAGCCGTCAGAGGGCCCATCGGCGGGCGAGCCCTCGCGGCGACAGGTCGTGCAGACGATCAGCCGATGGAGCTGGCGATGCGACCCGATATTCCAATCCAATTTCATGCGCCGCCGCCTGTCAAGCCGAGCCGCTCGGAGTGACTTCCAGATCGTCAAACCTCTTCACCTTGTAGATCGCGTAAGACACAAGCCACGCGGCCAGAAAGAGGCCGATGATGATGTAACCGAGAACGCCAAAATTATCGTTGATGTCGCCGATCGCGCCCCAAAATCCGCCCCCGTCAGTTAGACCGAGTTGATCGCCGACGAGGTTGAGCGTTTCCAGACCACCGATCATGACGGCGACGACAACGGAAACCGCGGTGATGGTCATGTTGTAGTAGAGCTTGCGGATGGGCTTCATAAACGCCCAGCCGTAAGCTCCCAGCATGAGCACTCCATCGGTCGTGTCGACGAGCGACATGCCGGCCGTGAAGAGCGCGGGAAACACCATGATCGCGCTGAAGGACATGCCATTGGCCGCCTGAGCGGAAGAAATCCCAAACAGCGCGACCTCCGTGGCGGTGTCGAACCCCAGTCCGAACAAAAACCCGATCGCCAGCATGTGCCAGCTGTTGGTGACGAGCCGGAACAGCGGACGAAAGATGCGGGAGAGAAATCCCCGCTTGTTGAGCAGGATGTCGAAATCGTCCTCGGCGAACGGTTCGCCTCGCTTCACCGCCTGAAAGGTGCGGTAGACGGAGAACAGCACCAGAATGTTGATCAGCGCGATGGCGAACAGGAACAGCGCCGAGGCGCTCGTGCTGATGATGCCGCCGACCGCCTTCATCGAGTCGAAGCGCGACGTGAGTTCCGACGCCGCGAACGCCACGCCGACCGACAGGAGGACGACCACGGCCGAATGACCGAGCGAGAAGAAGAAGCCGACGCCGACCGGCCGCTGGCCTTGCTGCATGAGCTTGCGTGTAACATTGTCGATCGCCGCGATGTGATCAGCGTCGACCGCGTGCCGCAGGCCGAAGGTATAGGCGAGCAAGGCCGTCCCGAGCAGGACAGGCCGATCGCCCAGGGCGAGCAACGCCCAGAGCCAGACGAAGACGTTGCCGCCGATCAGAACCGCGTAGATCGCGATCAAACGACGGCGCAGATCCGCGCCGCCCTCATTCAGGACACTTGAAACAAGTCCAGGCATGACACCCTCGCATGCTGTTGGGGAAAAACAGCACGATCGCGGGGGATGCCGCAAAAGAGACAGACCATCGGTACACCTCGCCCGAGATCGGCTGCACGAGCGATGGCAGGTCTCCTGGCTCGCGGGTCAACGACGGACGCCGATCTTCCCGGTCTCCCAGTGATCATGAGTGGCGTCGTCTTACCGGTTACAGTTGCGGGGGCAGCCGCGGCATTGAGCGTCATCGCTCGCACCGCGTTCCCTTTTGATCCCCGAAGGGAACCATCAGCGCAACGATAACATCGGCTCGCTGAAATGCAACCGATCGTCCGTGCGGCACGGTACGGCGACGACGCATGGCGTTAGGCAACCGGGCGCAAAGCGCGCGCCTGCTTCTGGGCGCCCGGCGACACCTCGCCAAGCCGGGCGATCACCGCCGTCAGATCGGGACGCGCTCCGACGATGTGGGAATCCATCGCGATCCTCATCGCCTTGAGATGGCCGGGCGTCGTCCCGCAGCAGCCCCCAACGATGCGCGCGCCGGCGTCAAGCGCCATGTGAACGTAATCGGACATCAGTTCGGGAGTGCCCGAATACCGCACCTCGCCGCCCACCATCTGAGGAATCCCGCAATTGCTCTTCGCTACGAGCACGTCATCGGCGCCCGCCGCGTCCTTCATGCTCAACAGCACAGCCACCACCTCGGCCGCTCCCACGCCGCAATTGGCGCCATATGCGACCGGCCGCGGCTCGACTTCGCTCATCAGCCTCGCCGCCTCGGCAGGCGAGACGCCCATCATCGTGCGTCCCTTCATGTCGAAGCTGAGCGTGCAGACGCAAGGCAGACCGGTTCGGCCGGCTCCCGCGAGGGCCGACTTGAATTCGTCGATGGAAAACATCGTTTCGATCCACAAAACGTCTGCGCCGCCGGCCTTCAGCGCGATGGCCTGCTCCGCGAATATCTCGACGCCCTCGTCGAAGGTGAGCGGCCCCAAAGGTTCGAACAATTCTCCGGTCGGGCCGATCGCGCCGGCGACCACGACCGGGCGCCCCGCCCCATCCGCCGCCCGCCGAGCCAGGCGGGCGGCGCTCTCATTGGCGGCATGAACGCGGTCCTCAGCCTGGTGAAGCTTCAGCCGGGCCCGCGTTCCCCCAAAGGAATTGGTGAGGATTATGTCGGCGCCGGCGGCAACGAATGCGCGGTTGAGGTTGTAGACCTTCTCCTGGTTCTCCGACTCCAGATTCCAAAGCTCCGGCGGATAGCCGGTTTGCAGGCCCGCTTCAAACAGGTTGGTCCCCGTCGCTCCGTCTGCGAGAAGCCGCGGACGATTTTCGAGGAGCCGGTTGAGCAAGTCTGTCACGTTCTTGTCCGCTCCCGTGGGTTGCCGACTTCGACCAATCTTCTATTTTCCACGCACGAACTTCAAAAAGTTCAGCGCATACTCGTCCTTCGCCGTCATGACATCGGCGGCGATCTGAAATTCAATATAGTCGACGGGCGCGTTCATCAGCGGGTCGATCATGATCGCATCGCATCCCGCCATGATGGCCAGAGTTATGAACGCGTGATTCAACAATTTTCGCCGCGGCAAACCAAACGACACATTGCTGAGGCCGCCGAAAATATGGACTTCGGGAAACCGTTCTCGAAGCATCCTCACCGAATCGAGATAGTGTTTGCCGAAATCCGGCCCCGCTCCGACCGGAAACACCAGAGGGTCGAGAAAACGATCGTCCATCGGAACGTTTGCGGCATCCATCAACGCCATGCAGTTTGTCAGATTGTCAACGCGCTGTTGGGCGTCTTGCGGCATCCCTTTGTTGCCGCTGCCGTTCGCGAAGATGTAGCACTTGAGGTCTTTTCCGATTTGGATCAACTCGTCGCGGCCGGCTTCGAGGCTGACGGAATTGATCGCGGGGCGTCCTTTGCCGTAGTCGTAGACCGAGAGGCCCGCCTTGATTGTGTTCGGGTCGGATGAGTCGATCGCAAACGATCCGTCCCACAGCGATTGAGCCGCCTTGACCACCCAGCGCATGTGCTCGTGGCGCTCCTCCGGATAGACCGAGAGCTCATCGACGCACAGGTCGATGATGCTCGCGCCAGCCTTCTGTTGGGACAGGATGGCCCATCTGAGAAAGTCCAAATTTCTCTTCCGCACGCCCTGGCCGATGGGACTGACCCTGGCGTTTCGCAGCTGGTTTTCGTCCGAGGGGAAGGCGTCGGTCATGTCGAGAACGCGGCGCTCGCCGTCGATATCCTGATAGGCATAGCCAATCTGGCCATCCTCGCGGACAATGTTCGCGCTGGTCGCCTTGATTCGTCTTGTCGTATTGATGTTCTCGCCGATTACGATGAGGCGCGACGCATTGTTTTTGGCCATTATTTCCTCCCGCGGACTCCCTGCTGCGCTTTCGAGCCTCAGGAGTGACGCGCCTGCAGCCCTCTCGGCCTTGTCATATATCAAGAATATACCAAATTCGGGCCGAAGAGGAAAGCGACGCTATGGCAGCTCATGCGCACAGCGCGCGGTCCTATGCGCGCAGAGCGCACCTGAGCGCTGGAACGCGATTGCCAAGCTCTTTGATGAAGCGGTCTAATTGATCAATCGATGCCGGTCGTCGGTTCGATGGCGGGGCGACGGCGCGAAGAGCCTGCAAGACGTCGGCGCGTCGACACGCGGTCGTCGGACCTCAACCGCCAAGGCGCAAGACCGAGACGAAAAACGGCGGTTGTCGGGAGGCGTGACGACATGGGCGAAGTGAGAAATCTCGGAGAAGACCTGGCGCGCATCAAAGGCGCGAAGGTCATCAAGAGCTTTTGCTACACCTGCCCGTGGCAATGTCCGACCGAAGTCTTCGTGCGCGACGATCGTGTCGTCTATCACAAAGGAAACCCTGAATCGCCCAACAATATCGGATCTCGCTGCGCCAAGGGAATGGCCAGTTGGTGGCTGACCCGCGATCCCGACAGGCTGAAGTTTCCGATGCGTCGGACAAACCCGAAAGGGCAGGCGGGGAAATTCGAGCGCATCTCCTGGGACCAGGCCTTTACGTACATCGCTGAAAAGCTCAAGACGATTGCCGACAAGTGGGGGCCGGAGGCGGTCGCATACACCTGCCATCACGATCCAAATACTGTGTTTTTCCGGCATTTGCTTGGCGATCTCTACGGAACGCCCAATAACTACACCCACACGTCGGGCTGCGAGCAAGATCGTCGCGCGGCGTGCCTCACCCTGTTCGGCCACCCCTTCCCGATGCACGACTTTGCAAATTCCCGCTACGTGATTCTCTGGGGAATGAACATGCTGGGGGCCAACCAGGGTCTATGGGAGAGCCGGGCGCTACTCGACGCGAAGAAAAAAGGCTGCAAGCTCGTGGTCGTCGACCCGAACTTCACCGAGACCGCGCAAAAGGCGGATGAATGGATTCCCATCAAGCCCGGCACCGACGGGGCCATGGCGCTGGCCATGTGCCGCGTCATCATCGACGATCAGCTCTATGACAAGGAGTTCGTCGAGAAATATTGCGACGGGTTCGCGGGATTTCGCGATCACCTGCGCGAGAAGGATTACACGCCTGAATGGGCGGCTTCGATTTGCGGCGTGCCAGCGGCGACGATCGCGCGACTGGCGCGCGAGTTCGCCACGACGAAGCCGGCGATGTCGGCGATCTTCAAGGGCTCGGGGTACTATACGAATGGCGCCGACGCCGGCCGCGCGTGCTACATTCTGGACGCGATTACCGGTCAGGTCGACAAACCAGGAAACCTCCACCTGAAAGACTGGGCGCCGTTGGCCGCTCCGGTGAATATACCGGAGGAGGCCAAGAGGCGGCCGCAGAAGCCGCCCCTCCATATCGCCATGGGCTATCCGCTGGCGCCCGACCTTCCCAATGCGCGCCTGCCGGACGCCGTCATTCACGGCAAGCCGTATCCAGTCAAGGCGCTCTTCGTGCAGTCGACCAATCCGGTGATGAGCGATCCCAATACAGACCGGATGAAGGAGATGTTCCGACACCTCGAACTGGGCGTCGCAATAGAACTGTTCATGAGCGAGACGGCGCTGGAATGCGATATCGTGCTGCCGGAAACCTCGTTCTACGAGCACGCGGAAATTCGACAGGGCTTGTGGCTGGGCGCCGAGGTCGTCCTTTGCCAGCCGGCGGTTGCGCCGGTCGGCGAGGCCAAGCCGCTCTACGACATCGTTCAAGGTCTCGCCGGCAAGATGGGTTGGGGCCAGCATTTCCCTTACAAAAAATGGGAGGACTGGGGCGAACTGGTGATGAAGGACATCCCGATGAGCGTTGAGGAGCTCAAAAAAAAGGGCTTTTGGGCGAGCGCAATTCGCTACAATCGCGTCCCGGAAGGTTTGGCGACGCCATCAGGCAAGGTGCAAATCCATTCCCAGGCCTATGCCGACGCGGGTTTCTGCCCGTATCCGATTTACACCGAGCGCAGCGTCATCCCTGACGACGACTACCCGCTGCAGTTGACCCATTCGAAATTGAGCATGCACTGCAATATCGTCACGCAGAACAATCCCTACCTCATGGAGATTTGCGGCGAGAACTGGGCCGAGATCAACTCCAGCGACGCCGCCAAATTCGGCATTGTCGACGACGCCTACATCATCGTGGAGTCGCCGAAAGACAAGATTCGCATCAAGGCGAAAGTTGTCCAGGGACTGGTTCCCGGATGCATCAGCGTCCGCCACGGCCACGGCTTCGGGCACTGGGCGATGGGATCGGTCGCCAAGGGCAAGGGCGCCCATTCCAACAATCTGATGGACAGCTTCACCAATCCGATCACCGGCGCGAACTGCTACAACGAATGCAAGGTGCGCGTGCGTTTGGCGTGAACGCCGGGAGGCTGTCGTGCAACACGGCTTTTACTTCGACCACAACGTCTGCGTGAAGTGTCACGCCTGCGAGATCGCTTGCAAGACCTGGAACGAGGTCGAGATTGGACCCCGCTGGCGCGAGGTCGTGAAAATCGAGACGGGCGCCTTTCCCAACGTGCAGGCGATGAACGTCTCGATGGCGTGCATGCACTGCGCCGATGCGCCGTGTCAAAAGGCGTGCCCCGTCTCGGCGATTTCCAAACGCGCGGAGGACGGCATCGTCCTGGTCAATCAGGACAAATGCATCGGCTGTGGTTTCTGCACCTGGGCCTGCCCGTTCAACGCGCCGCAACTTTCCGCCGTCGCGGGCAAGATGGAGAAATGCAACTTCTGCCAGAGCCCGGGAAAGGAACGGCCGCTAGACATGCCGCGGGCCTGCGAAGAAGTCTGTCCGACCGGGGCCATCAAATCAGGCCCGATGTCGCTCTTGGCGACGCTCGGCCGAGCGAACGCGGCCAAGAGGCTCGCCGGGCGCGGAGCCGAAGGTTTCCCGGGGCTCATGCTCGACGCACACGACCGCTTCGGGCCGGGCGAATGAAGCGACGGCCGCGGTTTATGGTTCTGGCGCCGCAGCGGTCGTAACACTAATTGACGGCCTCGATTTCGGAGAGAGGAAGCTGCGTGTGCCAAAGCTATTGATCTTCGATCCTCCACAGAGTTGCGCGACGGGCGCGTGTAGCCCCGATGACGAAGACGCCTCGGAGAAATTCGAGGCCTTCCTCGCCGCTTTACGAGAGGAGGGCGTCGAAGCGACTCGTTTCAACCTCGGCTATCATCCCAAGGCGTTCGCAGAAAATGAGATCGTGAAGCAGACCCTGGCGCGTGAGGGCGTTGATTCGCTGCCGCTGGCGATCGTCGACGACGTTATCCTGACGCGGGGCGGCTACCCGACGCGCGAGGCGCTGGATAGGGCGCTCGGGCGGACGCCGCCGAGCGCTGCGCCGTTCGGCGAAGAGGCGAACTGAACGCCTCTCGATGACCGCCCGAAACGATGCGCGCCAACGCCTCTCAGTCGTCGGTCCGCCCCAATCCGGCAGGCGACGATTCGCCGCGCGCTGCTCTTGTTCGTCAGGTCGCGCCTGCGGCGTCAGCGCGCCACAGGGGCATGCGGTGCACGCATGTGCCCATGCTCGCATAGCGGCGCGTCCGCCGCGCAATAGACGCCAGCGCCATTGACCCTGCGCGCGATATTCTGGGATGCTGCAATCGGCTGAACCGCAGAAAAACAGGGGTCCACGAGAGACCCGCGAGGTGATGTCTCGGGGAGCGAAACAATGTTCGGTCAGCAGTTGATCAGTGGCCTCGCAGCGGGCAGCCTCTACGCCCTGACCGCCGTCGCCGTGGTCGTGGTGTTTCGCAACACGCGAACGATCAACCTGGCTCAGGGCGACATCGGAATGGTCGGGGCGTTCCTCGCCCTTGTGTTCATCAAAACCTGGCACATGAACTACTACGCGGCGATGGCGCTTACCGTCATCGCGTGCGTCGCGCTCGGCGTTCTGATCGAGCGTCTCGTGATGAGACGAATCGCCAACGCCGACTGGCTGACCTTGTTCACCGCCACGTTGGGCGTTTTCTACATCCTGCACGGCGTCGCCGGCTGGATTTGGGGACGAGAAACGAAGGCCTTCCCCGTACCCTTCGATCCAACGCCGATCCACTTTCTTGGCGCCGTGGCGAGCGTTGGCCACCTCACCAACATCGTCTGGACGACTGTCATCGGCGTCCTGCTCTTTGCGTTCTTCAAATACACCAAGCAGGGCATCGCCATGCGGGCCGTCACCGATGATCCGGAGACCGCCAGATTGATGGGCATCCCGGTCCGCTCGATCGTCACGCTCACCTGGGCCATGGCCGGGTTCTTGGCGGCTTTTGCCGGAATCCTGATTGCGCCGATCGTCTATGTCTCGCCTCAAATGATGGATGAGATTTTGATCAAGGGCTACGTCGCCGCGGTGTTCGGCGGGCTCTATTCAATTCCGGGCGCGATCCTTGGCGCGCTGATGATCGGGGTGACCGAAAATCTGGCCGGCGGCTATCTCGGCTCGCAATTCAAGACCGCCACCGCCTTTGTCATGATCGTGGCGTTGTTGGCGGTCCGTCCGCACGGACTTCTCGGCGTGCAGAGACGTCGATTGATATGAAGCGAGGCGGCGACATAAACCAGGGCGCGGGGCGCGGCGGACTTCAGCCGGCGGCCTCGGAGGGCGGGCCGTTCGTCAACGCCGATTTGTTGCGAAAGCGCGCGGCGACCGCGGCGCTCTTGGCGAGCTTTCGCAGACAGAACATGTTCCTGGTCGGGTTACTGTTCTTTGTTGCGGCAATCGCGCCCGCGCTCCCCTTCGTCCAGGATTGGATGGCGACCCAGGCCAGCCTGGTGATCATCTACATTCTTGCGGCGCAAGGAGTGAGCATCCTGACCGGTCAAACTGGCCTGGTCACCGTCGGTCACGGGGGCTTTTTGGCGATCGGCGCCTACACGTCGGCGCTTCTCGCCAAATATTTCGGGGTCGACCTCGGCATCGGCCTGGTGTCCGGCGGCATCGTGGCCGGTTTGGTCGGGTGCTTGCTCGGTCTGATCTTTCTGCGGCTTGCCGGCGCGTTCATGGCCATAGGGACGTTAGGCTTCGCTTTTTTTGTGGGCGCAATCGTCAACAATGTGCCGATTTTTGAGGGCCGAGACGGAATACAGATGCCGCATACCCACCTGCTCGGCATGCGCCTGGGCGACTTTGGCTTCTACTACGTATCGCTTGCCACGCTCGCGCTGACGACGGCCTTCGTTTACACGCTGCTGCGGTCGCCGGTGGGACGCGCGTTTCGGGCGTTGAGAGATGCGGAGAAGGCGGCTGAGAGCAGCGGCGTCAACCGCCTCTTCTACCGCACGCTCGCCTTCACGATCAGCGCGTTTCTGACCGGGGTCGCCGGCGTCTTGAATGCCAACATCACCGGCTACGTGTCCGCCGAAACCTATGGCGACATCTGGTATTCGGTCGACTTTTTGGTCGCCACTGTGGTTGGCGGCTCTTCCGCTCTGATGGGCCCATTCGTCGGCGGCGCTTTCATCGTGATGGTGCCGTTCTATCTCGAGCAGCTCGCAGATTTCGCCTTCATCCTGAAGGGAGTCGTCCTGATTCTGGTTCTGCAATTCGCCCCGGCCGGCGTTTGCGACCTGATCGCCAGACCATTTCGCGATCTGCGTCGGAAGCAGTTGCGGCGCGTCCAGGATGATGCGGAAAAGACCCCGCCTCCCGCGCTCGCGGCTCTCTTTTCCAGAGGACGACAATGACTCACATCAGCTGTCAGGGCGTCACTGTAAAATTTGGAGGCATCGTCGCCTGCTCGGAACTCGCGCTCAGCGTCGAGGAGGGCAAAATCTATGGCCTGATCGGACCGAACGGAGCCGGCAAGACCACCCTCTTCAATGTCCTGAGCCGCTTCCAGAACTGCGACAGCGGCAGCGTCTACTATCGAGGTCAATGCATCGATCGCAAGCGACCTCACGAAATGGTTCAGCTGGGCATCTCGCGGACATTCCAGAACATCAATCTGTTTTCGGAGCAATCGACGCTCGACAACATCCTGGTCGGGGCTCACCGCCTGGCCGGCAACCCCTTCGCGAACATGCTCGCGCTGCCTTCGGCGCGAAAGACCCAGCGCGCGTTGCTGGCGCGGGCGCATCAAGTCGCCGAATTGCTGCGGCTCGAAAATTATCTGGACACCCCGGTCAGAAACCTGCCTTACGGACATCAAAAGCGGGTCGAGATGGCGCGCGCCCTGGCGTCCGAGCCGGAAGTGATTTTGCTCGATGAGCCGGTCGCCGGCTGCAATTCGCAGGAAGTCGAGGAACTCAAGGACTTCGTCAGGATGATCAACAGGGAGCTCGGGATCACCGTGCTTCTGGTCGAGCACGACATGTCGATGGTCATGGAGGTCTGCGACTACATTTACGTAATCAATTTCGGCTCAAACCTCGCTGAAGGAACGCCGGCGGAGATCAGTCGCGACCCCAAGGTGATTGCGGCTTACCTCGGGGATGAGGAATGACTCTCCTGAGCCTCACGAATGTCGAGGCTAACTACGGCGCCGTCAGGGCGTTGCGCGGCGTGTCTCTGACGATCGAAGAAGGCGCCGTAGTGGCGCTCCTCGGCGCGAACGGCGCGGGAAAGTCGACGACCCTCAAGTGCATTTCCGGAGTGGTGGAGGCGCGCGCCGGCGCGATCGAATTCCAGGGGCGCAGTCTGAACGGACTATCGCCCGAAAAGATCGTCAAGCTCGGCATCGCTCAAGTGCCGGAGGGTCGCAAGATATTCAAAGACCTCACCGTAGCTGAAAACCTGCGAATGGGCGCGTATGTCCGCTCGGACCGCACGGAAATCGCCCGGGATCTTGAGTTTGTCTATTCGCTGTTCCCCCGTCTGACGCAACGCGCCAGTCAGCGCGGCGGCGCGCTCAGCGGCGGCGAGCAGCAAATGCTCGCAATCGGCCGCGCTTTCATGGCTCGTCCCAAGCTTCTTCTTCTGGACGAGCCGTCTCTCGGCCTGGCGCCGCTGATCGTCAGCAACATCTTCGAGACGCTGCTGTCGGTGAACCGCGAGCAGGGCACCACCCTGCTCGTGGTCGAGCAAAACGCTCGCATCGCCCTGAAGAACGCCCGCTTCGGTTACGTCATGCAGTTGGGTCGCATTGTCGTTAAGGGGCCATCCGAGAAGCTGCGGGCGGAAAAAGAGGTGCTCGACTTGTACCTCGGGACCCAAGGTTAACGCGAACTACGATGACTAGAGAGCTTTACTAAGGGAGGAAGCAATGAACCGCACAATCAAAATGAGTATTGTCAGCCAGCTGGCTGTTGCTGCAAGCGGCGTGTTTTGGGCCGTTTCAGCGGGACCTGCATTCGCCGCCAATGATCCCGGGATCTCGGACAAGGAAATTCTGGTCTGCGCATACCAGCCGGAAACGGGCAATGAATTGAGCTATTTCCGTATGGGGAAAGGCGCCGACGCCTGGTTCAAGCATGTCAACGACACCGGAGGAATTGGCGGCCGAATGGTCAATTTTGAAATGGTCGACGACGGTTATCAACCCGCGCGCACGCGCGTGATCGTTGAGCAGTTCATCAAGCGCGACAAATGCTTTGCGATCGTCGCCGCTCTCGGCTCGGCTCCAACGGTCGCGGTCATCGACTATGTCACCGAAGGAAACATGCCTTTGGTCGGCCCGGGCACCGGAGCGCAAAAGGTTGTCACCTTCCCGAGCAAGTGGGTGTTCCCCCTGTATCCCAGCTATGAGGATGAAGGCAGACAACTCACGCACTTCGTCAGCGAGGTCTTCAAGGCGAAGAAGATCGCGGTGCTCTACCAAAATGATCCGTCCGGCAAGAGCCACATCGCCGGGATTGACTCCGTCAAGGACAAGTACGGAATTGAGGTGGTTGCGGAGAAAGGCTATGATCCAAAGGACATTGACGTGTCCTCGCAGGTTATTGCCATGAAGGACGCCAATCCTGACGCCGTCATCTGCTCATGCGCGCCGGAACCAGCGGCCAAGTTCTACACTGAGCGCAAACGCCTTGGCTGGAATGTGCCTGTGGTCAACGTCTTCTTCGGCAAGAGTCCCAAGGTTCCGGAACTCGCGGGCAACGATGCTGTCGAAGGCGTGTATTTTTCGACGATCTTCCGCGATTTTGATTCTCCCGCGCCGCAGATCCAAGAGGCGAAGGAGATTCTGGCCAAATACTATCCCCAGGAACAGCCGGATCCGATCCATCTTTGGGGATTCACCGGCGCGCAGGTCTTCACCGAGGCCATGAAGCGAATGACTGCGGCCGGCGGCGACATAACCCGCGACCGCCTTGTCGAGACGCTCGAGGGAATCAAGAACTGGACGGGGAGCGTCGTGCCGAACATCACGATCGACAAGGGCGAGGCGCCTCAGCACTTCCTGGTCAAGGAACTCTCGTTCGTCCAATTCAAGGGCGGCAAATTCGTGGAGTTCACCCCGCCCTGGGCGACCAAATAGCCTGAATGCGGGTCTCGGAGCGACGGTCGCGACCGTCGCTCCGTTATTGTCTCAGCTCATGTTGTCTGAGCCGGCGCGGAAAGAGCGCGAGCCGAGCAACCTTCGCCTCCCAGCGGCGATCCGTCGACAATCGCGGTCCGCCCGCCCGGAAACTCGCTTGCGCCGCTGGCCCGACGCTCGCAATTCGCGACTCCGCCTTTCCCGCTGCTGCCTCCGTGGCGCCAACGATCCCGCGCGCCGCGCAGGGGCGAAAGGCCGCGCCGTGCGGATGATGGCATGCGCGCCACGCATGCCCATACGCGCCCCATCGGGTCGACACCTGCCGCGATCGGCATCTACGATCCATGAAGAGATGAGACAACAGCGACGGCGATCGCGGCGGAGAAAACCGCCGCCCCGCCGACCAGCGAGGAGACACAGCCATGGTAGGCGTCGTCGGCCGGGCGATCCCGCCCCAGCGCAAGCGCGTCATCGATGCCATCAATCTTCGCGAGCCGGACCGGGTGCCGATCGGCTTATGGGGCACCCTCGAGGGATATCAGCATCTCCGACAGGGCCTCGGCATGCACTACAACAAGGACGCGTCCGGCTACCGGACGGGGTCGACCACCTGGACAACCGACACCGCGTTCGAAATCGATATCGCCGAGAAGCTCGATCTCGACTTCCTGAGAATCTCGATGGGGCCGCCCGGCGGATCGCCCGGTTTTCGTCCCATTAAATTCGAGGAAGTGCCCTTCGACATGGGCATTCCGCCGCCCGACATCCCGATCAACGTCGATGAGTGGGGGGTCGTCCGCAAATGGACGCCCCATGAAAACGGCGGCTATTACGAGATGATCGGCTACCCGCTTTTTCACGCAACGAGCGCGCCGCTCGAACAGGGGCTGAAAGAGCTGGAAGCCTTCCCGTGGCCCGATCCATGGGACGAAGCGGGCTGGGCCGATTCGCCAATCCCGGGCATGACTCTGCGCGAGTACTGCAAATACGTCCATGAGGAGACGCCTTTCGCGCTGATGGGACAGGCCGGGCGGGGCGGCCTCTTCGAGCAGGCGAAGTACATGGTCGGTTACGCCAAGATTTTCTCGGACTTCGTGGAGGCTCCGGAATTTCTGGAAGCGATGCTTACAAAGCTGGTCGATCTGGAAATCGAGTTTCACAAGGCGATGATCGACCAATGCGGCGAATACCTGGACTGGATTCGCGTCAGCCCGGAGGACTTGGCGAGCGAGAAGACGGCTTTCCTGTCTCTCAACATGTTCCAGCGGCAGCTCCTGCCGCACTACAAGCGGTCGATTCAGGCGGTGAAAGAGTACTACCTGCGCAAGAACCCTGAAGGAAAGATTCAATTCCACAGTTGCGGCGCGATCGCCGAGCCGTTCATGCGGGGGCTCATGGCATGCGGCGTGGACGGCTACGACAGCCTGCCTCCCAAGGTGGCCCGTCATTCGAACCCCGCCGCGAAGAAGCGTCAGCTCGGCAAGGAGATGTTCTTTTACGGCGGCATCGACGTCCAGGAGACGTTGCCGTGGGGCAAACCGGAAGACGTCCGCGCGGAGGTTCGCGCGCGCATCTGGGAAATGGGGCACGGCGGCGGCTACCTGCTCAGCTCCTCGCATCGTCTCGAGCACGACGTGCCGATCGAAAACACGCTGGCGATGATCCAGGAGGCTCACGAATACGGCGTCTATCCGCTCCCGACGGCGCCTCCTCCAGGGGCCGACACAGGAGAGGGGTATGTGCCGTGGTCCCCTCGCAATAAGTAGGGCGTCTTGCAGTCGGACATCCCTTTGCTGCGGGGTTACCCAAGAGGATCAGTCGAATGGCATTGAACATCGAAACCGAGCGTGAATGGAATCTTGACGACCTGCAAACGGATATCGATGCGTCGCGGGCGACTGACCGCTGGGCGGATGCGCCCGCCGAGCTCAAGGAGCTGTTTCACCAGATCGAATGGAACATTATCGATGGCCAGCACCACGACACTGTCGGTCTGATCAATCCCGCGCTCGAGACCAAAATTTCGGCGCGCACGTTGATCGCCGGCCCGATGGCGACCGGCATTGCCGAGGTCGGCCGTCGTTTCAAGATGGATGAGTATTTCCTGCCAGAAGTGATGATGTCGGCAAAATGCATGCATGCCGCGCTCAGCCGTCTGAAGCCGCTCGTCGTCGCGGAAAAGACCGAAGAAATCGGGACGGTCGTAATCGGCACCGTGCAGGGCGACTTGCACGACATCGGCAAGAAGATCGTCGCCATGATGCTCGAGGCGGCGGGATTCACGGTGGTCGATCTCGGAGTGACGGTGACCCCGGACGCCTTCATCGCCGCGATCCGGGAGCACAATCCGCAACTCGTTGGTTTTTCCGCGCTGCTGACCACCACCATGAATATGCAGTGGGAAACCTTGAAGCGGATTACCGCCGAAGGCCTTCGCGAAAAGGTCAAGATTTTTGTGGGCGGCGCCCCGATCAGCCAGGCGTGGTGCGACAAGATCGGCGCCGACGCCTACGGGCAGGACGCTCTCGTTGCGGTCGAGAAGGCCAAGGCGTGCGTGCAGCGTTTGAGCAATCTGAAGGGCGGCGCGCGGGAACTGCATGACGCCATGCTGGAGATCGACGCCGCGCGCGACGCCGCAAAAGCCAAAGCGGCGGCGCCGCAGGCGGTCACCGCATAGGCAAGGCGCTCCCGATGGCCGCTTACATCGCACCCGCAGGCATGCGCCTCTCCCCCCTGATTGTGTGGACGATCGGATGCGGCGCCGCCTTGCTTGCGTCGGGCTTGATCGGCTACGGCGATGCGGGAGTCGGCTATGGCCTTTTGCTCCTGGCGGGCCTTCTGCTGTTCGCCGGCCTGACGAGCTTCAGTGTGTACGTCTTCACCGGATGGATGGATGGCGACGACCTGATTCGGACGTCAAAATGGCTGCTCATTCTGGGCGGGCTCGGATATCTGATCGGCGTTTGCGAGCTCAGCGGCTACTACGTCCATGAAGCCCTGGCGGGACGGATCGCCGGCAAATGGATTGCTTTTGGGCCCGTGATCATCATGGCCCTCTTCATCTTGGACACTGGCTTGTATCAGGGCTTCATAAGAAAGCAGCTGCCCACCTGGAGGCGATATGGGCAATTCATGTCGCGCAACCTCATCGACCATGCGGCGATGCGGCGCACCCTCGTCGACGAGGTGATTCTTCATCGCACTCTTTTTTCGGTGAGCCGGTTCCGCTGGCTGCGGCATACCTTCATTTTCTGGGGATTCATGCTGATGTTCGGCGTCGAGTTGGTCGCCGTCATCTTCCGCGAGGTGCTGCCGGCGTTCGGATTTCCGAACGTCTACGCCGATCCCGCTCATCCAATCCACCGCGCGTTCAAGTTCGCCTTCGATTTGACTGGTCTCGCCGTTTTTATCGGATGTATCATGGCGCTGGGCTGGCGGGTCCATGTCCGCGGCACCGCGCTGACGAAGTTCTCGGACACGCCGACAACGCTGTTTCTTCTTTTCGTCGTGTGCACCGGATTTGTCATGGAGGCTTTCCAGATCGCCGCAGCAGGCCGGCCGACAATGATGGCGATCGGGTTTGTCGGCTATTCCGTGTCGTTCCTGGTTCCCGCGACTGACGCGCGCGTGACCGACAGCGTATGGCTAGTCCATGTGATGGCCGCCTGCGGATTTATCGGCTACGTGCCGGTTTGGCGGTTGGTGCATTCCTGCGCGACGCCTCTGGGCCGTCTGGCCAACTCGCAGAAGCTCATGCTGTCCACCAAGAAGCACGCCGTTTTGAGCGGTCTGATGCGGCGAGCAAGGACGTGATTTCTCGGAGACCGCCATGAACGCCCAGGACCCAGGCGTTATTCGTCCCGGAGCCGCGCGAGGGATGGTGAAATCCTATGATCCCAAGCGAAGCCCATTCGGCGGATACATCACCGACGAACGAAGCGGCAAGGACGTGTTTGTGCATAAATCGGCCGTGGGAGCCAGCAATCCAGGCGCTCTGCAGGCTGGCCAGAAAGTGGAGTTCGACATTGTCGAGGACGGATTCGGAGGCTTTCGGGCCCAGAACCTCCGAGCGGCGAAATGACGCCGCGGTTGCCGGCTGGAGAACTGCAGGCTGGAGCGATGACTGAATTGGGCGTCAAGAGCACCGGTTCGCTGACCGTCAGTCCAAAGACGACGAATTGGGATCGATTGCGTATCTTCTACATCGTCGTCGCGGCCCGGAGTTTCACCAGCGCCGGCCGGCTGCTCGATCTCAGTCAGTCAGCGGTGAGTCGCCAAATCGCCGCCCTCGAAAAGGAACTGAAGGTCGCGCTGTTCCACCGTCACGCCCGTGGGTTGGTGCTTACGGAGTCGGGCGACGACCTCTATCGCACCGTGTCCGAAATGGCCGAACGCATGGCGGTAGGCCTGGCGAGCATCAACGAATGTCGCGAGGCTCCGAGAGGACCTCTCAAAATCACCACGTCGCTGGCTTTTGGCTCGGCCTGGCTGACATCGCGCGTGAATAAATTTCACGCCAAGTTCCCTGACATCACGATATCGCTTCTTCTGGTCGACAATCTCGAGTTGGATCTCTTTCTTCGTCAGGCCGACGTAGCGATCCGATTTGCGCCGCAAACCCAACCCAATCTCATCCAGCGACGGCTGATGTCGATTCAATATCATATCTTCGCGTCCAAAGACTATTTGCAGCGCCGCGGCGTTCCTACATCGGCCCAGGACCTCGATCATCATGACATCATCGTTTATGGCGATGACGTGCCGGGCCCGGTCACCAATCTCGATTGGCTGCTTGAGGCGGGCGCGAGCGAGCGCCGGGAGCCGGCGCTGCGCGTCAACAGCATTTATGGAATCTTTCGGGCCGTTCTCAGCGGATTGGGAATAGCGGCCCTGCCGTACTATGTCGTCGAAGAGGCGCCCGGACTGGTGGAGATTCTGCCAGAGCTGGAGGGGCCTCGAATGGAAGCCTATTTCACGTACCCCGAGGAGCTCCGTCACTCCCGCCGTATCGACGCGGTGCGCGACTTTCTCCTCGACGAGGTGCGGGAGGAAGCGAAGGCGATGCGGTTGAAGAAAGGGGCCAACGCGCTCCTTGCCGCAGACGACACGCCGGTCGCGGCAGCGGCGGTCACGGAATAATCATGAATGATCAAGCCCGAATTGACGTCCATGCTGAGGCTGGCGGCCTGACGCCGGCGGAAGTGAACGTGGTGTTTCTTCCGTCTGGCCGCCGCGGCGCGTTTCGCGCTGGCACGCCTGTATTGACCGTTGCTCGAAGCCTGGGCGTCGATATCGATTCGGTCTGTGGCGGACGCGCAGTCTGCGGCCGGTGCCAGATATCGGTTGGCGTTGGCGAGTTCGCCAAACTCAAGATCAACTCGCAGGAGAGTCACCTCACCGCCTTGAGCGAGACTGAAAAACGATACGAACGAATCAAAGGCCTGAAAGCGGGCAGGCGACTGAGCTGCCAGGCCTGCCTGCTGGGCGATGCGGTCATCGATGTTCCGCCCGAAAGCCAATTGCATCGGCAGATGGTTCGAAAGGAGGCTGAGGTCCTCAGAGACCTGCAGATCGATCCTGTCGTCAAATTGCACTATGTCGAACTGCCGCCCCCCAACATGCGGGATCAGGCGTGTGACCTGACCCGGTTGCGGCGCAGCCTGGAGCAGGCTTGGGGCTTGAAGGATCTGACATTCGACCTTCCGTTCCTGCAGCGCCTCTCCGCCGCAATGCGCTCAGGAGAGGCCTATGGCGGGGATTGGAAAGGCACGGTGGCGATCCGCGAAGAGAGGGAAGCCATCGCCGTCTGGCCGCAGTTCAGGGACCGCATTTTCGGCGTGGCGTTCGATGTCGGGACGACCACGATCGCCGGCCATCTCTGCGATTTGCAGACCGGAGAGGTGCTGAGCAGCGCCGGTATGATGAATCCGCAGATCCGATTCGGCGAAGACCTCATGAGTTGGATATCGTATCTCCAGCAAAATGAGGGGCAGGCGCCGACTTTGACGGCGGCGGTGCGGAGCGCCTTGAGCGATCTTGTCTCCCAGCTCGTCGCCATCGCTCAGGTGCGGGCTGACGATGTTGTCGAAGCGACCATCGTCGGAAACCCCACGATGCACCATCTCGTGCTGGGCATCGATCCGACGCAACTCGGCATGGAGCCGTTTCCGCTCGTCGTGGACACGGCGGTGTCGGTCAAGGCAAGGGATATCGATCTGCCGATCAACGCCGGCGGATATGCCTATTTCCTTCCCTGCATCGCCGGCCACGTCGGCGCCGACACCGCCGGGGTCATACTTGCCCAAGGCCCGCATTTATCCAACGACATTACCCTGGTCATCGACATCGGAACCAACGCCGAGATCGTTCTTGGAAGCCGCAATCGTCTGATTGCCTGTTCGAGCCCGACCGGACCAGCCTTCGAGGGGGCGCAGATTTCCAGCGGCCAGCGGGCGGCGCCAGGCGCGATCGAGCGCGTTCGCATCGACCCCGTCACCCTGACGCCGCGCATTAAGGTCATCGGCTGCGAGGTATGGTCCGACGATCCACAATTTGAAGAGAAAGCGCAGCAGACCGGCGTCACCGGCATTTGCGGTTCCGGCATCATCGAAGCGGTCGGTGAACTCTATCTGGCTGGCGTCATTGACGACACCGGTCGAATGCAGGCCCGCGGCCGACCGGACCTGGCGGGGCACCCCAACCTCACGCCGCGCGGCCGCACTTTTGAATATGTGCTCTATCGCTCAGCCGAGCGGGAGATTCGCGTCATTCCGAGCGACATTCGGGCAATCCAGCTCGCGAAAGCCGCCTGCTATTCCGGCACAAAATTGTTGATGGACGCGATGGGCGTCGACGGGGTTGACCGGATTTACCTCGCGGGCGCATTCGGCAGCTATATCGACGTCAAATACGCCATGACGATAGGCATGATCCCGGATTGCGAGTTGTCTCGCGTGAGTTCAGCCGGCAACGCCGCCGGCGCCGGGGCTCGGATCGCGCTGCTCAGTCGGGCGGCCCGCCGCGAGATCGAATCGGTCATTCGCCGTGTTGAAAAAGTCGAGACCGCGATAGCGCCGAATTTTCAAGACTACTTCGTTTCAGCCATCAACATACCGCATGCTTCAGATTGTTTCGACCACCTGGCGCGCGTCGTGAACCTGCCCGGTCGACCGACTGGATAGGACTTCCGCCATGCGCCTGCCGGTTTCGCCGCAAAACGGACCTTACGAAGTGCGTGTCGATGAAGGCCGGTCGTATCGCTGGTGCAGCTGCGGCCTGAGCAGGACGCAGCCTTGGTGTGACGAATCACACGCCGGCACCGGCTTTGAGCCGATCGAGTTCACCGCTCCGATCGCGGGGTCATTTTTTATGTGCGGCTGCAAGCGTTCGGACAACAAGCCCTTCTGCTTCGGCAATTGTACGGGCAATCACCGGGCCAGGTCGTTCCCATGAGCGAGAACCGCGCCTTCCTCGTTCTCGTGCGGCACAATCTCGTTTGCGAGGTCCGCCTGGTCGAGGATGCTTCCGGAATTGAAATCCCGGCCACCAAGCTCGACGTCTCGGCCCAGTTGGCCGCCAGTCACCGGGCGCAGGGATGCATCGACGGCGACTATTACTTTGAGAACTCCGCGACGGCGCGCCGCTTTGCGTTTCTTTGTCAGGATTTCATCAGGAAACTGGTCGAAAGGACCGTGACCGAGCTTGAGGAAGCTCGATTCATGCCCGACGACTATCTCTGGCGAAACTCTCTGATCCCGTAACTGGGGCGATTTGGCGACGCCTCGTGAAGTCGCCTGCGCGTTCCGGATCGCGCGTTCAGCCTGAGAAAACGATCGTCTTGTTGCGGTTCAGCAGCACGCGATCCTGCAGGTGGTTGGCGAGAGCGCGGGCGAGCACCCGGCGTTCGATGTCGCGTCCTTTGCGAATCAGATCGTCGGGCGTGTCGCGATGGGTGATCGTCTCGACGTCCTGTTCGATAATCGGCCCTTCGTCGAGCGCGCCGGTCACGTAGTGAGCTGTGGCTCCAATCAGCTTGACGCCACGCTCATGGGCTTGGTGATAGGGCTTTGCGCCCTTGAAGCCTGGCAAGAACGAGTGGTGAATATTGATGCAGCGTCCCTGCAATTTGACGGCGAGGCCGTCGGACAAAATTTGCATGTAGCGGGCCAGGACAACGAGGTCGCACCGGGATTTACGGACCAGTTCCCAAATCTGGGTCTCCTGCTCGAGCTTGGTTTGCTTGGTGACCGGCAGGAAGTGGAACGGAATGTCGCCGAAATCAAGATGCGCGTAGGCTTCGCGGGGGTAATTGGCGCCGATCCCCACGATTTCCATCGGCAATTCGCCGCTGCGCCACCGATAGAGAAGGTCGACGAGGCAATGATCAAAGCGCGAGACCAGAACAAACACGCGCTTTAAGTCGTCGCTGGAGCGCAAAGACCATTTCATCGCCAGCGTCGTCGCAATTTCCTCGAACCGTGCGCGCAGCTTGGCAAGGTCGATCGGCGCCTCGGCGGCGTCGAACACGACGCGCATGAAGAAATTTCCGGTCTCGGTATCGTCGAATTGCTGAGCGTCGAGGATGTTGGCGCCGCTCTCGAAAAGCGTCGTCGACACGGTCGCGACGATCCCCGGGCGATTGGGGCACGAGAGAGTCAGGATGTTGTTCAAGCTCGGCATGTTCCGCCCGGTCTTACGCTCGCGGCTGACAACGTCCCGCGGCGCCCGCGTCGATTCGACTCGGACCAGACGCGGCAACGGCCTTAACAGCCGAGTTTGTCGAGCCGATCATCGAAACGGGTCGGGACGGGTTCAATTCCAGGCTATTGCGCCGCCGCACGCTCGCGCCTTTCAACGTCTGCGCGAAAACCTCGGGACCTCTCGAGTTCAACTCCTTCGCCGATGACCGTATTGGCCCAATCGGCGGTCTTCTGAATGCCCCCGAGCGGAAACAAATGGACATTGGTGATGCCGCATTCCGGGTCTGTGGCGCGATACCGGGCGAGATCGGCGATCAGTTTGCCTGGCGTCGAAACCGTGAGCAATTTGGCGACGTTCAGAGCCTGCTTGAATATGAAGCGCGCGGAGGGGCCGACGCCGCAAGCCTTGGCGTGCGCAGCCAGGGTCTTGATCGTGGCGAGCCCTGGAACGCCGATGTGGATCGGCAGGCGATTTCCTTCGCTCCGAATTCTTCGATCCCAAGCGATGATCGGCTCCGCCTCGAAGCAGAATTGGGTGACGATATGGAACTGCGCGCTGCTTCGCTTTGCGAAGTCGTTCTTCCATGCCAGCGCTTTCCGAATCGCTGCGTCGTCAATGTCCGGCGATCCTTCCGGGTGGCCCGCGATTCCGATCCGCTCGATTCCGAACCGGTCGAAGAGACCCGTCGCCAACAACTGCATCGTGTCGGAATATTCCCCAATCCGTGGCCCTGCTCCGCCAATCAGGAGCACCTGTTCGATGTCGGCGCGATCCTTCAACTTTCTCAGCGCGTCCTCGACAAAGGCGTGGTTGGGCAAGCTTCGCGCGGCGAAATGCGGAACCGGATTGAATCCTTCCCGCCGCAGTCTCTCGGCAAGGACGATCGTATCGTTAAAGTCCGATCCCGTCAGGAACGTTATGTAAACGCTGGCGCCCGGCCTGAGCACCGAGCGAAAGTCTTCGATCTTGGTCGCGGCCTTTGGCGTAACCTCTATTGAGAAACCGGATAAGAACTCTGCGATTTCTTTTCGCTCGTCGGAAAAGTCGATCGAGTGAGCCGCAATATCCATCGCCAAGATCTCCGAGCCCTGTATTCTCAGGCCTCGTAAATTACCATGGAAACTGCGGGCTTGGCGGTCCGCATCCATGTTGTAGAGCATGGCCATACGATACAAAGGCATGACGAGCGCAGATTTGAGGCGTCAAGCGGCCGCTTTGTCTCTCAAGAAGTCGACAAGCCTCCAGTCATGTCTTTCAGCATGCCCCCACGGCGAAAAAGTATGGACTCTGTTACGCGGGTGGCGCATCGGGCGTCCCGATATAGATTCCGTCCTCGCGCAATTCGACTGGAAATGACTGGACGGGGGCGCCGAGACTACACTCCCCGGAGAAAGGGTCGTACTCTCTTCCGTGCCACGGGCAGACGAGGAGCCCGTCCAAAATCTCCCCCTCGGCGAGCGGGCCGCCCATATGCGGACAGCGGTTGTCAATCGCGCCATACCGGCGGCCGCTATGACTGAGGACGATCGTGCGCCCGTTGACCTCGCAGCTCTTGAGACCACCTTCGGGAACTTCGTCCGCGGAGGCGACCAAAGTCCAGTGCAGGCTCTCCGCCATGACTTACGGTCGCTCACCAGGAGAAGTATAGGTTGCAATCATGGAAGTTGTTAACGTCGTCCGCGGATGCCGACAGGATTGCAAACCCGCCGGCGGCTCCTGCTTTTTTCCAGTCTGATTGGACGATCGATCGATTGCCGATCCAATGATCGCCATATCTATGGCCCGTCAGCACGTAGACGACGTTCTGCGCCAGTTCGATCCCGTCGTCCGGACCAAGACGGGTATTCATCGGACGCGGAGTCTTCCATTGCGCGATGACGTTGAGACTCTGTGGCTGCAGCGACGAGACAATCCACGCCTGCTGCACGGGCCACGCATTCGAACGGCCCATGACCCTCGAGCGATCGGGCAGAATGCACAGCACCGCATGGCGGTGCTCGCCGCGAATGCGCAGACGATCGAACAGCGCGTCGTCTGGCATGACCGGATAAGCGCCAAGAGAGCCGGCATCGCCATTGAGACGAGCGGAGACGAGACGCTGAGCCTCGGCCGGCTGGAGAAATTTGGGCGGCGTCCAGGACATGTTCTTCAGCGCGACATGATCGAATTCCGGAATTGGAAATCGTTTGAAACCAACGGCCATTTCTTCCTCCCTCAGACTCGTGCGCCTGTCGCCACACGATCAAAGCGTGCGACATACGCGCTCGTGAACCTCTTTTGCTCGATTTCCGGATTCGTCGGAACCAGGTATCGCGACAGCATCGCCAAACCGCGTCTCGGCGCGAAGGCCCGATTTGAGTCGCCTATCAACACAGCGGCGCCGCGCTCCGCGCTCGAACTGAGAGCTGATGTAATTCGAACGGCGTCGAACCGGTCATACCAAAGGTCCGCCGCGAGGATTACCTCGCCCTCCGCGGACGCTGATGGCAACTCGGCGCGGATCGCCCGAACCTGTTCGGAGACGCCGTTAAGGAGTGCGTTATTGTCGATCGCGGCGACCGCCAGTTCATCGCGATCGATCGCCCACACCTGGCGCGCGCCCGAGAGCGCCGCGGCGATGGCCACCAAGCCGCATCCTGCGCCCCATTCGGCGACCTTGCGGCCGGCCACGATCTCAGGATGATCGAGGATATATCGCGCGAGCGCCTGACCACCAGGCCACGTCAGCGCCCAATAGGGCGGATAGGCCGAGATATCGCCGCTTGAGCCGGTTTGCCAGGAAGCCCAGAGCTGCGGGCGGAGATTCAACGGAATGTCCGGGCACAAACTTGAATTCAATCCCGTGGCCACCGAAACCATCGGCGCGCGATCAGGGCAGCATGCAGCTTCGATATCAGCGGTCGGCGGCGGCATGCATGTTCCCAACGCTCGCCTGTTTGTTGCGAACCAAACGATATACGTATAATATATTAAACTCTCGATTGCGCAAGGCGGCGGCGGCAAACGACGATCCGTGACGGACGGGAAAACGAGGGGAGCGACATGGCCAAAGTGACGGTTTTATATTGGCAGAATATCCCCTCGCTCGTCGAAGTCGCCGATAGCGGGAAGGTCCAAAAACGGCAGCTGAGTCAGCGTTTCCAGGAGCTCATTGACCTGATCGCGATGAAAAAGCGGTTGGGCGGCAGCGACGCGTATCTGGAGCACTGGCATAAGGGGAAACCTGAGATGCGCGAGGGCCCCGTCGACATTGTGGCGACGGCCGCGGCCGAGGAGATCGAAGCCCGCTACGAAGAGATCCGAGCGGCCGCGCTCGCCGAGTGTTGAGGCTGCGCGTTTGCCGCGTCTCTGTCGCCGAAGGGTGGGCTGAAGCCCGATGACGCAGCCCGAATGCAACATTCCCCGTCTGCCGGACGACTTGCCACACTGCGGCGTTTTCCAGCCGCCGCGGATCGAGCCCGACCCTAACCGCATGTTGCGCGCGCAGGGATACCGGAACCTCGAAGCTGTCCGGCCGGCCATACGGCGGGCGGCGGAGAGCTGCGCCAGCCTGGCGGCCAAACTCATCGCGCCAACCATCCACTATCGCCGGGCGCCTGTCGAGCGGATTGACGGCGAGCGCATCGTGTTGCGCGACGGCGGCGGTTTTTCCTGCGCCGCTTTCCCGAAGATGCTGGGGGACTCCCAAGAGGTCATTGTCTTCGTGCTGACCCTCGGTCAACCGCTGGACGCGGCGGCAATCGAGCTTATGGAGAAGTATGATCTGCTGGAGGCGTTGTTCCTGGAGACCGCCGGCTGGCTGAGCATCGAACTGGCGACCAAGAGTTTCGTCGGCGCGCTTCATCGCTGGGCGCGGCCGTCCGGCCTACGCCTGTCGTCTCGAATGGGTCCTGGCTACGCGTACCGCGTTGAAGGGCGCGAGGCCCGCTGGCGCCTTGAAGACCAGCTTCCGCTTTTTTCGCTTTTCGATGCTGCCGAGCTCCCGGTTCGGCTGCTCGACAGCTGCGCCATGATTCCGAAAATGTCGCGCTCCGGCCTCTTCGGCGTTTCCCGTCTGGACTCGACGGAAAAACTCGGCTAGAATATATGAAGAATATATCTTCGGATGCCGGGAGGTCTTAATGAGCGATTTTCTGCCGAGAGAGCGGTTCATCCGAGTGCTGCGCCACGAGCCGGTCGATCGGGTGCCGGTGCTCTATCGGATGAAGCATGAGGCGAAGGAGAAGATCGCCCGGGTCTACGGCGTGACCAACACGTCCACCGGCCGCAAGCACAATCCGGAGCTCGAGCTGAAACTGGGCAACGACGCGATCATCTACCAGATCGGCATCAACGCCGACTTTTCGCACCACCCGATCAAGATCGGCGAGACGTGGTTCAACCATTTCGGCGTCGGCTACGGCAAGAGCGGTCTCCAGGGGCGCACCCCGGAGGAACAGGTCGAATTCGCGAAAACTCAGGAGTTTTGGGGAGCCGCGAAGGTGGTTCCGGAGAATTTTCCAAAAATCCATCCGATTACGACCCCGGAGGCGCTTAAATCCTACAAATGGCCGGATCCCGACGACATGGCCATTCTCGGTCCAATCAAGGAGCTCGTGGAAAAATACAAGAAGGAATATTTTATCATCGTCGATATGTCGTCCACACTCATCGAAGCGGCCTATGCCCATCTGGTGGGGACGCAGAATTTCTTCTTATATCTGTATGATCAACCGGAAATGATCAAGGAAGTCCTTGATGGACTTACAGAATACTATACCGCCCTCGGCCGAAACGCGATCAAGCTTGGCGCGGACATGATCCGCGTCGGCGACGACGTCGGCGCCCAGCAGTCCATGATGCTGGCGCCTGAGTCATGGCGGGAACTGGCGAAGCCTCGCTTCAAATACATGTTCGACGCGTTCCGCAAAGAGAATTCCGAAATCTTCATCAAGCTGCACAGTTGCGGCGACTATTCGCCGATCATTCCCGACGAGATCGAGCTTGGGGTCGATCTGTCCGGGCTCATGCAGCCGACCGGCGGAAACAAAGACCAGGTCGGCATCAAGAAGAAGTACGGCGACAAGCTCGCCCTGGTCGGCGGCTTCGATGTCCAGCGCCTTCTGCCGCGCGGGCAAGTCGAGGCGGTTCGCGAGGGCGTCCTCAACGTGATGAAGAACCTCGCCGTCGGCGGCGGCTACATCTTTTCGCCATCGCACTACATCCTCGCCGACGTGCCGATCCAGAACATCTTCGCGATGTTGCAGGCGCAAAAGGAATTCGGCGTCTATGGCAAATACCCGCTCAACTAAGCGCAAGCTATCGAGGAGCATTCACCATGGTTGAGCCGGAGCTGAAGATCCCAGCGGATTGGGAGCAGCGCGCCACCCCGAATTGGGAATGGGAGAGCCTTTGGAAGGCGGTCGAGGAAGGCGATCACAAATATGCCGGCCTCAGAGTGCAGCAGGCGATCGACGCCCAGATCGACCCGCGGGTGATTCTCGACGACGGGCTGTTTCCAGGCTTCACCCTGCAGGGTGACCGATTCAGCGAGCAGATCATCTTTATTCCCGAAATGCTCATCACGGCGCGGGCGATGAAGACCGGGCTCGGGCTGATCCGTCCGTTGCTGGCGGCCAAGGCGGAGAAACCGATCGGAACCTTCGTGATCGGCACAGTGCTCGGCGACATGCATGACATCGGCCAGTCGATCGTGACGATCATGCTTGAGAACGCCGGATTCAATGTGATCAACCTTGGGACCGACGTGCATCCCGACAAGTTCATTCAGACCGCGATGACCAACAAGGCGGAGCTCGTCGGCTTTTCGGCTTTGTTGTCGACAACCGTCTACTACCAGAAGGTCACCATCGAGGAATTCCGCAAAGCCGGCCATCGGGACAAGGTCAAAATCCTGATCGGAGGCGCGCCGACGTCGCAGGAATGGGCGACCGAGTGCGGGGCCGATGGCTGGGGCAAGGACGCGATCGAGGCCGTGAAACTCGCGCGCCAATTGGTCGGCGAGCCGCGCGAAGCCTGGGCCTGAAAGGCGCTGATGAGCGACGAAGCCACGATCACCTTCGCCGACGCGGATCGTTCCGCTGGGCTGCGGTCCGTCGCCGTCCCGCGCGGCAGTTCGATACTCGATGGAGCGTTTCAGGCGCAGGTCGACATTGGCGCGACGTGCGGCGCACGCGGACGATGCCGCAGTTGCCGGGTCAAGGTGCTCAAGGGAGAATTGCCGCCGCCGACCGTGCAGGACATGGTTCAGCTTGGCGGCGAGGCCCTGCAGGAGCGATTCAGGCTCGCGTGCCAGACCAAAGTGATCGGCGACTGCACCGTCGTCGCCATGCCGCCGCATTCAGAAACCGGCCATCAGATCTTGGGGGCGCCCGCGCCGGCGCAGACGATCGCATCGATCTCGAATCCGGCGTCCGCAAGACGTGCGTGGTTGCGACGGCGCCCCGAGAGGAACATCATCAGACCTCGGATCTGGAGGAGATTTGCGCCGCCCTCGGTTACGAGGTGAATCGCCAGGTTCCGCTCGAAGTTCTCCGTCGTTTGCCAACCGCTCTGAGGTCGGACAGCGGACGGCTGACCGTCACTACCTTCGACAGGCGAATTATTGACGTCGAAGCGGGCGACACGACAGAATCCTGCTACGGGATGGCCTTCGACATCGGAACGACCAGCATCGTCGGCGCCCTTCTCGATCTGCGGACCGGGCAACAATTGGCCGAGGTCGGCGGCATCAATCCTCAGACGGTGCACGGCGGCGATCTCATGTCGCGGATCGCCTTTGCGCAGTTCAACGAAAAAAAGCTTGCGACGTTGCGCGCCAAGGTCCTCGGCGCATTGAACGACTTCGTCCGGGAGGCTTGCGCGAAGGGCGCCGTGGCGCCCGAGCACATCTACAAGATCGTCATCGTCGGCAATACGTGCATGCATCACATCCTGCTCGGCATCGATGTGTCCTACCTCGGGCTTGCGCCCTATGCGCCCGTCGTCCGCGATCTGCTGGTCTATCCGGCGACCGACCTCCCGCTGAAGGGCGCGCCCAATGCGCAGATTTGTCTGTTGCCAATCGTCGCCGGTTTTGTGGGCGCCGATACGATGGCCTGTGTTCTGGCCACGCGCATCTATGAGAATGAAGAGATCCGCGCCCTGGTCGACATTGGCACCAACGGCGAAGTCGTCATGGGATCGAAGCACCGGCTGATGGCTTGCTCGGCGCCCGCCGGACCTGCGTTCGAGGGCGCGCAAATCAGGGATGGAATGCGCGGCGCCGTTGGCGCGATCGATCGCATCACGATTGATGGCGACGTCGTCTGCGGGACGATAGGCGGAGCGCCGCCGATCGGCGTGTGCGGCTCCGGATTGATCGACGCTTGCGCCAAGATGATCGATGCGGGCGTCATCAAAGCAAGCGGCGCGCTGAGTTGAGAGACCGAGAAGGGTCTGCCGGATGCGTTGCGCGCTCGGCTCCTGAATGGCCCCAATGGCCGCGAGTTCGTCCTGGCGCGGCGCGAAGAATCGGGCAAGGACGAGGCGATAAGCCTGACGCAGTCCGACATCCGTCAGCTCCAGTTGGCCAAAAGCGCGATCTATTCTGGAATTGTCATGCTTCAGCGCGTGATGGGCATCCCCCTCGAGGCGATCGAGAAACTCATGCTGTGCGGCGGGTTCGGAAATTATATCAGCATCGACAGCGCGCTGAAAATCCGTCTTTTGCCGGAAATACCGGTGGACCGTGTCACCTATGTCGGCAACGCGGCGGCGCTTGGCGCGCAAATGGCGTTGCTCTCCGAGAGGGAGCGGCTGCGCGCCTTCGAGCTGGCAGGCCGCATCGAGCACGTCGCCCTGGCGACGCGGCCGGAATTCCAAGAGATATTCGTCGACGGGATGACGTTTGGGCCGCCCGATGCGGCGCCTCAGGAGGTCAAGGCTTCGGAAACGGCCTTGATGGATTGTCTTGACGTCGCATGATTTGCGTTTGAACCTCCTCTTCGGCTTCCTTGGCTCAGGAAAGACGACGCTCGCGCGCCGGTTGCTCGACCAGCCCCCCGACGCCCGCAAAACGGCGATCATCGTCAACGAGTTCGGCGACGTCGGCGTCGATGGCGCGATCCTCTCCGGGCGCAATGTGAATATGGTCGAGCTCACCTCAGGCTGTCTCTGCTGCACGTTGAAGGGACCGCTGCTCCAGGCCGTCGAGGAGCTTCACACTCAGGCCGGAGCCCAGCGCATTATCGTCGAGGCGACCGGCGTTGCGCAGCCGGAGGAAATGCTGGAGACGTTCGCCGATCGATCGTTGAGAGCGCGATGCGAGATCGGCCCGATCGTCACGGTGGTCGACGCCTCTCGGTATGAACGCCTGAGCGAGATGCTGGGCGAGTTTTACGGCGCGCAAATCGAGAATTCGGATTTGATTATTCTCAACAAGACGGACCTGGCGAGCGCCGAGGTTTTGGAAAGCGTCCGCAAGGATGTTGTCAGACTGAATCCCGGCGCTGAAATCCTGTTTTCGGAGCGATGCGATGTCGACGTCGCAGAAGTGTTGAACGGTCCTCCGAGCGCGGTCATCCAGCGGCGAGCTTCAGAGCATCACGCCGATGGAGACGGTTCGCGCGGATCTGCGGGTCACGATCACACGCCAGATCACGAGCAGCATCACGATCATATTCACGATCACGATCACGATCACCATCACGCCGATCGTCGACATGCGCCGGCCGACTCATTTGTCCTGGCTGCCGAAGGGCCGCACGACGTCGCGGCATTGCATGCTTTCTTCATCAGCCTCCCCCCTGCTGTTTGGCGCGCGAAAGGCTTCGTGGTCGCTGACGGCTTTTCAATCGCCGAGAAGGGCCCCTCCCTGGTCCAATACGCGATGGGTCAGTTGGAGATCACGCGGTGTGACTCGAGAAAGCACTATAATATTGTCTTCATCGGACGCGGAATGGATCGCGAGATGCTGGACGCGGGGCTTCGAGGAACGTTAGTTGGGAACTGAAATGTATTTTCAAACGGAACTCTAGGACCGTCGGCATGGCCTCCCCCATCCCCCTTGCGGCGTCCGATTACCGGTTCGACGCCTTGCCGCGGTCGTTGACCGAGCGCGCCTATGAGCTTCTCGTCGAGAAGATCACGCGCCTGGAATTGCCTCCGGGCGCGCTTCTGGTTGAGAAGAACCTGATGGAGCAGCTGCAAATTGGACGAACGCCGATCCGGGAGGCGATGCAGCGACTGGCCATCGAAGGCCTCGTTCAGCACCGACCAAATCGCGGCATGTTCGTTAGCGAGATCAGCGCCCCGGGGGTTCAGCAAATCTACGAGTTCCGTGCTCTTATCGACGGATACGCGGCGCGCCTCGCGGCGGTGAGGGCCACCGAGCGGCAGATGCTCGAACTCAGGGCGCAGTTTTCTCTGATCGCCTCGGCGACCGAACAGAGGGACGTGAACGGTTTCGTGCGCGCCGATCGCGGCTTCTATGCGGTTCTCGCGAGCGCAGCTCAGAATGTGTACCTGGCCGAAGTGATCCCGCGCATTTTCAACCTTCACCTCCGCTTGTGGTTTTTCATATCGGAGCGACGCGGAAGCTGGATGGAAATCGCGCGCGCCCATCAGCAGATGGCGGACAGCGTGAGCCAAGCGATAGGGCGCCGAGAGCCGGAAGAAGCGGAACTTGCGGTCAAGGTCTATGTCTCGCAGCGTCATAGAGACATACGCGAATTGCTCTGAGTTGTTATCTCAAGAGGGGACCTTCGTTCATGAGCAGAAATCTGGAAGCCTCCGAAGTCGAAACCTTCAGCAAGATTCACCACGTCGAGCCGCGCTGCAGCGTCTGTGGTTCATCAGACATCACCGTGCGAATCTATGAGGGTTACGGTTCTCCCGCGAAGGCCGTGGGCGGGGACTTGGCCAATGGGAGTCTTGTCGCCGCAATTGTGATCTGCAACGCCTGTGGACACGGCGACACCTTGAATCGTGGGAGGTTAGCCAACGGGCTTGCCGTCGCTTCTTGAGGCGGAGGGTCTTGGGCCGAAGGCCAGCGCGCCACCGCCTCGTCATCCGAGAGCTTGCGGCCGACCCGCGCGCCGAGCGCGTCGTCGACGCGGCGCACGCTTCCAGAACGGCGCTTGCGTCTTCAGCCGATCGACGGGGAAAATCGATCGGGCGCCGGTCGTCGGGAGAAAAAGGGCGCTCCCGGCATCGTGGTCTCGTCGCTTCCGATCAAGCGCGGTTCATAGATGCTTGGTCAGGTCGTCGACAACACTCGGATCCGCAAGGGTCGACACATCGCCAAAGGCTCCCGCGACGCGCGCTTATCACATCGTACCGGCGAGAACATCGCTAAGGTTCGCCACATCGGTGATCAATCCTGCAGCCGCTCGCATGAACGGGATCGCCAGCGCGGCGCCCGAACCTTCGCCCAGACGCATGCCGAGGTCGAACAGCGGCTCGACGCCAAGCGCCTTCAGCAAGGTTCCGTGCCCCTGCTCCGCCGAACGATGCGAGAAGATGCAATAGTCGATCAAAGCTGGTTGCATTCGAATGGCGACCAAGGCGGCGGCCGTCGAGATGAAGCCGTCGACGACGACCGGGCGCTGACGCGCCGCGGTCCCCAACATCGCGCCGGCCATCATCGCGATTTCGCAACCGCCGAATTCGCATAACGCTTCCAACGGGTCGGATGTCGAGCTGCGCCCGGCCGCGCGCCGAAGAACGGCGATCTTACGTTCGAGGCCGACTGCATTGTGTCCGGCGCCGCGTCCCACGCAGCTCTCGAGCGGGGCAGGCGCCAGTCGATGCATGAGCAAAGCCGACGACGCCGTGTTGCCGATGCCCATCTCGCCGATGGCGATCGCATCCGCTCCTTCGTCAATGGCTTTTCCAACAAGATCCCTCCCCCGCGCCAAGGCCTGTTCGGTCTCTTGCAACGTCAGCGCCGGCTCTCGCGCGGCGTTGCGCGTTCCTTTGCGCACCTTTGCGTCGATCAGGCGAGGATGGGGCGGCAGTTCGGTCGCTACGCCGGCGTCGACCACGCACACGTCGATGTCCACCGCCCGTGCGAACGCATTCACGCACGCCTTTTGGGCGAGAAAGGTCGTCACCATCGCCGCCGTGACCCCGGCGGGGTAGCTGGAGACGCCCTCCTCGGTCAATCCGTGATCGCCGGCAAACACAAACAGCACGACGCGCCGGAGGCGCGGGTCGAGCCGGCCCTGGATCAGCCCGAGACGGACGGCAAGGTCTTCGATTCGGCCCAAGGAGCCAGGAGGCTTCGCTTTGCCCTCGACGATGTCCCGCAACGACGTCTCGAGCCTGCGATCGAGCGGATCGACGATCAAGGTTTGGCTAACGCTCTTCAACCTGTCGCTCATCGTCTCCTCCTCAAGCGCCTGTCCGGGCGCCGAAGACGTCCCGTGATCCTTCCGCGTCGTCTGCCGAATATGGGGCGCGTCTCTCTCATTACGCGCTCATCCCGGCCTTGGCGAAAGCCCAGCGGTCCCAGCCAGCCATGCGGTGTGTGCTGGGCTGCATGCATGGGACGCGGTGGACTGGTCCCTCGCCGCGAACTACCCGTTGGGGGGCTTCTGATTTGTCCGTGGGCGAAATCCGACGGAGAAACGACTTTCACAGCGTCTTTTCTCATCCCGACGCCGGGAGGCGTCGCCGGTCGGGGTGATTCGCCCGCGAGCGCTCTCGAGGCGTCGACATGACTGAGTCCTACTGGCACTTACTCGATGAGGAGGAGTGGGCAGAGCTGATTCGGTCGGAGCAGTTGCCTCCGATCGATGGCGATCCGACTGCAAGCGGAAATTCTGCGCTTTACCGCGGGCAGAACGGCTTCACTACGCCGCATCCCAGCGCGGCGTTGGATGTGATCGCTTGCAGGGAAGTACTATCCGTCGACGCGGAATTGACGGCTGTCGTTTCCTGTCTGGGACTTCCGCTTCAGATTGTCGGAGGCGCCCGCACGCGCATGGCGCTCGATCGATTGCGAGACATCAACCGCGATCGTGCGGCTCGGGTAGACGGCTAGTATCCAAAATCACTGAAGCGGCGAGACTCGGCGGCCCGCCAAGGTGTTTCAATGACTCGTGATTTCGAATGGTCGCATGACTCTCGCTTCAGTGATTTTGGGTACTAGCGGCCGCCTTGAGCCGGGGCGATGTGTCGCTCATGCCCGTTGCACGCGTCGAGAACGTCGAGAAATCATCCAGCAGAGCCCAACCGTCAATATCACATTGAGGAGGGCGATGCCGGAGACAACGAGGAGGGCGGCGCGCGCGCTGGCCCGCTCCAGTAGGATCGCCCCTATCCAAGGCGCCGCGGATTGGGCAAGCCAGCTTGGCGTCGCGAGGCGGCCCATCAGCGCCGCATAGACGAACGCGCCGTACAGTGACAGTGGCAAGGTCCCGACCGCGACGGATTCAAGTCCGAGCCCGGCGCCGCAGGAAACCAGCGCGGCCGGAATAAACGGAAACTTCGCCCAAAGCGCCAGGAGGCCTATCGCCACGAAACTCGCCGATCCGAGCCGCGTCCGGATTGGATGATGATGGCGAGAAATCGCCATTTCAATCACGCGAGCGCCAACGACGGCCTCTCAACACTCGTTGCTTCGGCCGTGCTCGAATCCGGAAGACGAGATCGAGTGGGGGACGCGCCACGAGATAGGACGAGGAGGTAGAGTGGAAGCGCGCCAACGATCTCAATCGTCCCGTAGATCAAACAGGCGCCTCGCCAGCTTATCTCAGAGACCAGCAGGGCCGAGAGCGGCCAGCATACCGCGCTTGCGAAGCCGCCATAGAGGGTGACGGTCGCGATCGCGGAGCGCGCATTCCTGCCATGGAGACGTCCCAGGACGGCGAAGTTCGCGCCATAGAGGCCTGCCGCCATGCCGACCCCCAAGACGAGCCAGGCGATGACATGGAGGGCGAATTCTGGCGCCATCGCCAGACCCGCCTGCCCTGTTCCGATGGCGACTGAACTGAACGCCAGCACTGACCGGCCGCCGTGACGCTCAATGGCGGCGCCGACGTGCGGATCCCGCGAGAAGGCCGAGCGAAAGACCGCCCACGACCGAGGCTTATGGCCAGTCCATATCGTGGCTGATCGGCCCCGCGAGGACGGCAGGAAGGTAGCAAGATGATCCCCATGTAAAAACTTGAGCCAACCCGAGCGCGTTGACGACGACGCGCCGGCTCGACATGAACGAGGCCGCGGTCGTCGCCGACGTCTCCGCAGAGTGGGCGCTCACGCTGCCGCGCTGCATCCGCACCCGACTTTTCCCGCGGCCTTGGCTTCAGCGTCGGCGACGCAGCAGGCGTCGACTTCGACCGAGGCCGGGCCGCCGCAACAGCCGGCGGAGGCGCTCTCCGAGTTCCTCGTGCGAGTCGTGCAAACGCCCGTCTCCGGGAGAATCAGGTGGACGTCGTCGGCGGCCGCCATGTCGCCGGCGAGAGCGGCAGCCACGGAGCGCGCCTGTTCGTATCCGGTGAGCAGCAGGAATGTCGGCGCCCGTCCGTAGCTCTTGATGCCGATCGTGTAGAAGCCAGGCTCCGGATGGCTGAGCTCGCGATGTCCATGAGGCGGCACGGAGCCGCACGAATGCAAGTTCGGGTCGATCAACGGTCCGAGCGATTTGGCGCTCTCAAGCCACGGGTCGAGTTCCAGCCGAAGCTCGCGCGTCAGCGACAAGTCAGGGCGCTGTCCGGTTGCGGCTATGACGCGATCAACGGGACCTATGCTTCGACGCCCGTCGCTCGTTTCGCCGTCGACGACGATCCCGCCGTCATCGTCCCGAACGGCGACAATCGAGAAGCCCGTGACGAGGTCCACGCGCCCGCTTTCCACCAGTTCCCTGACCTCAGCGCCAAGCTCGCCGCGCGCCGGCAATTGATCGGCGTCGCCCCCGCCGTAGACGCGGGCAAGATCAGTTCCACGCGTCCCCCAGATCGCCGTCGTGCCGCGCTCCTGCCGCGCCAAGCGCGCAAGATCGATTAGAGCATTGCCGGCCGAATGCCCGGACCCGATAACGAGAGTTTTCTTGCCCGCGTAGAGATCTCGATGCCGCCCGAGAACGTCGGGAATGCCATACGAAATTCTGTCAGAGAAAAGATCCTCGCCTTCCGCCGGCAGGCCCGCGGCCCCGATCGGATTGGGCGTTCGCCAAGTGCCCGAAGCGTCGATGACCGCTCGGGCGCGATCGCGGCGCACGCCTGCGGCGGTCTCTACGACAAGGATGAAGGGACTCGCCGCTCGATTTCCGCTCACGACCTTGTCGAAGCCAACACGCGAGATCGCCGCCACTCGCGCGCCGGTCTCAATCGCGCCGACGAGTTCCGGTAAAGCTGCGAGCGGCTCGAGGTAGTTGTGAACAAGCTCGTCGCCAGTCGGGAAATCGTCGGGGTCCGGCATCCGCCAGCCCCTGCGCGCAAGCAGGTCAGCGGCAACCGGGTCGACGCAATGTCGCCATGGGGTGAACAGGCGGACATGCCCCCAATCCCTGAGGTTGGAGCCGACGGCGGGCCCGGCCTCATACAGTCTGACCGGCAGTCCGCGCGCAGCGAGATGCGCGGCTGCCGCCAAGCCGATCGGGCCGCCGCCGACGACGGCGATCGGTAAGGCATTCGAAGTGATCATTTTCTGTTCCTCCTATATTTCCGGTAGTATGGAAATATGCGGCAAAAAAGAACCTACGCCGCCGCGTCCTTATGCGCGCTCGCGGACGCCGCATCAGAGCAGCATTCGTCAACGAGAAAGTCGATCAGGCTATGCATCATCGGGTAACTCGCTCGGCAGATCAGCGTCGTCATTTGCCTCTCCTGCGTCACCAAGCCGGTCGAGATCAGCCGATGCAGATGGTGCGACAATGTCGACGCCGCGATCCCTAGCTTGCTTTGCAGGCGACCGACAGGAAGGCCCCCGTCTCCCGCCCGGACGAGGGCGCGATAGACCCTCAGTCGCGTCGGGTTGCCGAGAGCCTCAAGCCGCGCTGCCGCTTCTTCCACATTCATGGAATTAACTTACTCCCAGGTTTCAGTTTGTCAATTCATATTTCGAAATTTATCGAATTAGGTGACTGGGCCATCAACGTGAGTTCGCCGGCGGCGGCGCGCCGGTCCGGGCCGCATCGAATTGGCGGCTCATGTGTCAATGCCGCGGCGCTCAACGCAGGGCTCGGAATCCGAGTTAACGGGTCTTGGCTTGCAGGACGGCGGCGAGATATTCGGTGTCCCAGCCGGCCAACTTTCGGCGCAGCTTGATGCTTGTTTTTTGCGGCGCCCTTGGCTTGTTGGTTTTGCGTCGTAGCCCGGTTCGCTGTGGCCGCGCGGCCTCCTCGACCTGGCGCACGAGATTGATGGCGAAGTGGCGGACGACGGCCATGTTCCTTGCGCCATGGCCTTTGCGCAGTCTCGACTGATCTTCGGTGAAGACCACGTCCAATGTCCAATGCAGTTGATTTTCTATGCGCCAATGGCCTCTGACCGCCTGGGCGGCGCGTTCGGCCGAGATTTTGGCTGAAGAGATGTAGTAGCGCGTTTCGAAGCGGGAGCGATCCTTCAGTTGGGTTCGGCTCTCGACTTTGACGATGGCGGCGACCTGCGGCAGGCGTAATTCCCCGGGAAAGCGCCGCTCCCCGCCGAGCCAGTCGACCTCGCGCGCCAGAGTGACGCCGCGCTGTTCGATGCGGCCATGACCTTTGTCCACATCGGCGAAGCGCTCCAGGCTCGTCTCCGGAGCATCCTTGAAGAAAATCTCGATCTCGCTTCGCAAGGTCGGCTGGTTGGCCTTGACGGCCAGAAGATAATCGGCTCCCGCCTGCGTGATCGCCTGGGCGATGGTTGGATTGCAGGCGATCGCGTCGATGCTGACGATCGCCCCTTTCAATCCGCCGCCGGCCGCCAGCCTTTCCAGAAGCACCGGAATGGCGCTCAGTTCATTGGATTTGTCGCCGACCGCTTCCTGACCAAGCACCAGAGCGCTGGTGGTGGCGAACGCCGAAACCAAATGGAGCGCCGGCTGATCGACGCTGCGATCATGGCTGCCCCTCGAGGTTTTCCCATCGATGGCCACCAGTTCGGGATGGTCCGGCCAGCAAGCGCGAACCCAGTCGGAAAAACATGCCGAAAACAGCGCCGGACCGACCCGGTTCATCATGATCGTCAGCCACCGCCCCGACGGGACGCCGTGATGAAACGGAAAAAACCGCCGCAGGAAGTCCAGATGGGTCGCTCCCCAGCCGGCGATGTTCTCGTAGTCGTCACAATCGGCGATCGTCCCGCATACGGCCAGAAGCAGAAGCTCCGCCAGCGGATAAGCCACCCGATGGGGCTCGCGATCATCCTCAATGACGGAAAAATGATCCAACAGCACCCGAAGGCGCGAGCGTTCTCCAAAATCACACGGCGAAAGGTTCCTGGCGGCTCTCCGAATCAGCCCGCCCTATAGATTCACCTCACCCGTCAATCCTCAATCCGCGTTAACCTGACTTCGGAGCCCTGGCGCTCAACGCCACGGCATTGCGCGTTAGGAGAAGCCGACTATAGTGCTGGCGGATCAGCCCGACCCATAGCCGCCGGCGCCTCCGAGGGGCCCGGCTGCCGAAAGGACAACAGAGGCGGCGTCGCATATGGCGACGAAGCGCTGAGCCGTTTGGCAAACGATCGTATTTCACAGGCATGGTCGTTGGGCACATCGCCAGCGCTCCTCAAGAAGGGCGCGGCTGACGAGAGGAAAAAATGCCGCAAAGTCGCAAATGGCGACAGCGCGCTGAGCCCTTTGCCGTCTGCCGACGGCAAGCAATCGCGGGTCTTGCCGCCGCCTTCCTGACGCCGTGGACCTTCTCCTCCCCGGGGTGCGCCGCCAGCAGCGTCGTGAGCTTCGGCGTCAACCCGCTGTTTCTTGATTCAGACATCCAACTGTTGTCGCTGATCCGGGCCTATCTGGCCCAACGGCTGGACCGACCGGTGCAGCTTGTGAGGCGCCGCACCTATCAGGAAATCACCGCGATGTTGTTGTCGGGACAGCTCGACGCGGCGTGGATTTGTGACGACCCCTATGTTCAACACAAAGATCAATTCGCGCTTCTGGCTGTTCCTCTCTATCGCGGCGACCCGCTTTATCAGACCTACGTCATCGTCAACGAAGCGACCACGGCGCAGTCATTCGACGACGCGAAGGGCAGCGTTCACGCCTTCTCCGATCCCGACAGCACCTCAGGCTACCTCGTCACCCGCTATCTTCTGGCGATTCGACATACGACGCCAGCCGAGTTCTTTCGCGATTTCTTCTTCACTTATGGCCATCGCAATGTGGTTCGCGCGGTCGCGGCGGGACTCGCGCAAAGCGGCAGCATCGACGGCTATGTATGGGATGTGATGAATGAGCGCGAGCCCGATCTGACCCGCAAGACGCGCGTCATCTATCGCTCTGAGCGCCTTGGATTTCCCCCGATCGTCGGTCTGGAGGCGACCCGCGACGCAGGCCTGGCGCGGGCGCTATCGGCGGCTTTTATCGCAATGCCTTCCGATCCACTTGGCCAGAAGATTCTGAAAATCCTCGAACTCGACGGCTTCGCGCACGCAACGCCTGACCTCTATCACGCCACGCTTGAGAAGTGGCTCGTCGTCAAGGCGCAGGTCTGATGTCTCGCCTGGCGAAGTTCATGACTTGGCCCCTTGCATGGAAGGTGCCGCTGCTCGTCGCCGGCCTGATGGTCGGAATCGCAGCGATGATCTCGCAAGTCGTGTTGAGCCGATTGGCCTCGGATCAGGAAAGCAATCTTCGTCTGCTGACCAACGCCTATCTCGACGGTCTCTCCGCCGCCGTCCTTCAACCTGTCTTGCGCGCAGACGTCTGGGAGACATTCGACGCGCTCGATCGAGCCCGCAGTCACTATAGCGGCGTGGACACGCTCTATGTCCTCGTCGAATTGCCGGACGGGAAGGTTCTCGCAGCCTCCGACCCCGTCAGATTCCCTGTCCAGCGCGACGTGCCGGCCGCGCTCGCGCAACATTTCTCGCCGACCGACGACCTCGTGATCGACAATTTTGATGGCCGCGCGTGGCTGTCTCGAACCCTGCGAACAGAAGGGTTCTCAGTTGGCCGCATTCTGTCCGAGATCGATATTTCTGAATTGCTTCGCGTGCGGCGCGAGGTCTTCCTGACCCTCATCCTGGTCAACGGAGCTTTGACCGTCGCATTCGCCGTCATCGGCTATTTGGCGCTCAAGCGCATGCTTCAGCCCTTGGGCGTCTTGACCAAATATGTCGAACGCATCCGCGAGGGCCGCGCCGAACCCATCCCTGAACCGAACCGACGCAAGATATCGCGGGAATTCGCGCAACTCTTCGATCGATTCAACGCAATGGCGCGCGCCGTCGATGAACGCGAGTCCCTTGCGACCCACCTTGCTGAGCAAGAGAAATACGCCGTTCTCGGCAAGCTTGCCTCCGGAATGGCGCATGAGGTCAACAATCCGCTCGGCGGCTTGTTCAATGCGCTCGATACGCTTCGTCGCCACGGCGGAGATTCAACGGTTCGCGAATCGACCCTCGACCTGCTCAAACGCGGACTGACCCATATCCGGAACGTCGTTCGCTCCACACTCGTGATCTATCGGCGGGAGGAGTTGAAGAGACAGGTTAGCGCCGCCGACATCGACGATTTGCGGTTGTTGATCGAGCCGGAGGCGGTTCGTCGGCATATCAAGCTCGAGTGGATCAACGATGTTCACGGAAGATTGTCCGTCTCGGCCGGCAGCGTGCGTCAAGCGACGCTCAATCTGCTGCTTAACGCCTGCGCGGCGACTCCCGCGGGCGGCGTCGTGCAGTTGCGCGCAAGCGGCGGCGCCGAGTCCTTGAAAATCGAAATCGGCGACCACGGATCTGGCATGTCGCCAGCGCTTATCGAATATCTCGTCGCGGAGGCGCCCGTCGCCTTGCCGGCGAGCGACGGCCTGGGTCTTTGGATCGTGCGGCGCCTCGTCGCCGATGAGCGAGGGGTGATCCGCGTCGTCCGCGACGACAATTTCAAGACGATCGTCCAAGTGATTTGGCCGTACCAAGAGAAATACCAGTCGCGAGGTGACGAAGACGCGGCGACCGTAGAGGATGTGGTCAATGCCTGACGACGTGGGGGTGATCGCGATTGTCGAAGACGACCCCATCATGGGAGAATCGCTTCAGCGCGCGCTTGAGCTCGAGGGCTGGAGAACCTCGTGGTGGCAAACTGGTCGGGAGGCGATCGATCGCGTGCAATCCGGCGCTCCCGATCTCGTGCTTTGCGACATAAGACTGACCGACATGAGCGGAGAAGCTGTGTTCCGCGCGGCCAACGCCCGGTCCTATGCGCCGCCCTTCATATTCATGACCGCCTACGGACAAATCGATCAGGCGGTGGCGTTGGTGAGGGCCGGCGCCTTCGACTATTTGACCAAGCCGTTCGATCTGCGCTGCCTTTTGCAGAAGGCGCGCGAGATTCTTTCTCTTCGCGTGCGCGACACCGCGGAAGGCGCTCTCGGCGTCTCGCCCGCCATGCGCAAGATCGAGGGCCTCCTTCGCCGCATCGCCGTGCGATCTCTTCCGGCGCTCTTCACGGGCGAGACGGGCTCGGGGAAAGAAGTTTGCGCGAGATTCTTGCATTTGGCGTCGCCGGCCGCCGGCGAACCTTTCATGGCCGTCAATTGCGCGGCGATTCCGAGCGAGCTATTAGAAAGCGAAGTCTTCGGACATGAGAAGGGCGCCTTTTCGGGCGCGCATCAACGGCACCTTGGCTATGCCGAGCGTGCGCGGGGGGGCGTTCTCTTCCTCGACGAAATCGCGGACATGCCGCTCGCGCTGCAATCGAAGATGCTGCGCGTGCTCGAGGATCGACACTTTCATCGCGTCGGCGGCGAAGCAAGCGTTTCGCTCAGAGCGCGCATCGTCTGCGCGACAAGCGAAAACCTCACCGAACGCGTGCGGCTTGGTCGGTTTCGCGAGGACCTTTTCTATCGAATCAATGCAGTCACCGTGGAGGTGCCCCCGCTTCGCCAACGCCCTGAAGACATTTCATGGCTTCTTTCGCGTTACTTCGCCGAATTTTGCGGACAGGACGAATGCGAATTGCGAGGGATAAGTTCGCTCGCCGAGGAGGCGGCGCTGGCGCACGCTTGGCGAGGCAATGTGCGCGAGCTCCGCAATCGCTTCGAGCGCGCCGTCGCCTTGGCGACGGGACCTTGGCTGATGCCGGCGGACCTCTTCCCCGAGCTCAGAGAGACAGCCGTTGACAGCGTCGCTCCTGTGTTGCCCTTGGCGGCGGTGCGCGACGCCGCGGAAAAGCGACAAATCGGGCGCGTGCTTCAAGAGACAGGCGGTCAGATCGCTGTCGCCGCAAAGCGACTCGACATATCCCGCACGACGCTATGGGAGAAAATGCGTCGTTACGGAATTGTCGTCGCCGGCGCAACCGAGTAGGACCTCGAGCGAGCGAAACCTTCGAGAAACGTGGAGTGTCTTTCGGTGTCTTTCTCGCCAGGAATTGTTTTGCGCGGCAGGATATGGCGTTATTGTCTGATCCCGCCGTTACGCGCGGCTGTCCGGCTTTCCGAACTTCTCTCAACCGGAATGTAAGAAGAAGCGAACGACGGCGCGCGTCGCGACTCATCTAAGCGTTTGACATTGTTGAAAGGCGGCGCTTCTGCCGATGCGGCACGCTTTCTGCTCGCTTTCCTGCGGGGTTCCCAGCATGAGCGAGGAAAGACATGAAGAGGTGCGATCGCAAAGTCGACATCGGCCGCCGGTGGTTTCTATCCGGGGCTGGCGTCGCGGCAGCAGGCGCTGCAGCCGCAACGGTCATTCCGCAACGGGCTGAAGCCAAGGCGCCTTTGGCGCGCGTCGCCTATCCCTCCAATCGGCTCGCGAATGTCGGCGATCTCAAGCCGAACGTGCCGCTCGCGGTCAACTATCCGGATCGAGACGCCCCGGGCGTGCTGATCAGGCTGGGGAAAAAGGCGCCCGGCGGCGTGGGGCCCGACGGCGACATCGTCGGCTTTTCCACCACCTGCCCGCACAAGGGTTTCCCGCTCTCCTACAGCGACAAAGACAAATCCATGAACTGCCCCGGCCACTATTCCCGTTTCGACTGCGAGAACGGCGGCCAGCAAATCTGGGGGCAAGCGACCCAGAATCTGCCGCAGTACCTTCTGCGCATCGATGGCAAGGGAGATATCTACGCCGACGGCGTCGACGAGCTGCTCTACGGCCGCCTGTCGAACGTTCTGGAGGGCTGAGCCATGACATTCAAGCGCCATCTCGATCGACTCCCGATCATCCCGGCCGATGCGAAAGAGCACAACGTCACCTGCCAATTCTGCATCGTTGGCTGCGGTTACAAGGCCTATACTTGGGACATCAACAAGCAGGGCGGAATGGATCCCGGCCAAAACAAGTTCAACATCGATCTTTCGAAGCAGCAAGCCGCGATGACGGCAAATTGGTACGCGCCATCGATGTACAATATCGTTAAACAGGACGGAAAGGACGTCCATATCGTGATCAAGCCGGATCCCGATTGCGTCGTGAATTCGGGGCTGGGTTCGGTGCGCGGCGCCCGAATGGCCGAAGAATCCTTCTCCGAAGCCCGCTCGACCCAACAGCAGCGTCTCACCGACCCGATGGTCTGGCGCTACGGCCAGATGCAGCCGACCAGTTGGGACGACGCGCTCGATCTCGTGGCGAAGGTCACGACGGCCGTCATCGCTGATCAGGGCGAAGACGGACTCTTCGTCTCCGCCTTTGATCATGGCGGTGCGGGCGGCGGCTACGAGAACACCTGGGGCACGGGCAAGCTCTATTTCGGCGCGATGAAGATCAAGAACATCCGCATCCACAATCGGCCCGCCTACAATTCCGAGGTGCATGCCACGCGCGACATGGGCGTTGGCGAGCTCAACAATTGCTACGAGGACGCCGAACTCGCCGATACGATCGTCGCGGTCGGAACAAACGCGCTCGAGACGCAGACCAACTATTTCCTCAATCACTGGATTCCGAATCTGCGTGGCGTGTCGAACGACAAGAAGAAGTCCGAAATGCCGAACGAGGCGCATCCGCCGGCCAGGATCATTTTTGTCGATCCGCGCCGCACCGTGACGATCAATGCTTGCGAAGTCGAGGCGGGCCAGGACCGCGTCATGCATCTTGCAATCAATTCGGGAACGGACCTTGCGCTATTCAACGCCTGGCTGAGCCATATCGCGGACCAGGGATGGGTCGACAAGGACCTGATCGCCGCCTCGACCACGGACTTCGACAAGGCGGTCGCGGCCAACAAGACGAGCCTCGAGGATGCGGCGAAAATCACCGGCTTGACCGTCGATCAAATCCGCAAATCAGCCGAATGGATCGCAAAGCCGAAGGACAACGGCGCGCGCAACCGGACGATGTTCGCCTACGAGAAGGGCCTGATCTGGGGCAACGACAATTACCGCACCAATGGAGCGCTGGTGAATGTCGCTTTGGCGACAGGAAACATCGGGCGCCCGGGCGGCGGCTGCGTCCGTATGGGGGGTCACCAGGAAGGCTACGTGCGTCCGTCGGACGCTCACGTCGGACGCCCGGCGGCCTATGTCGACAAGCTCCTGTTCGAGGGCAAGGGCGGCGTCCATCACATCTGGGCGTGCGATCACTACAAGACGACTCTCAACGCCGACAATTTCAAACAGATGTACAAGAAGCGAACCGATATAGTGAAAGACGCCATGTCGGCGGCACCCTATGGCGATAGAAAGGCGCAAGTCGACGCCATTCTCGCTGCGATCAAGAAGGGCGGGCTCTTCTCCGTCGATATCGACATCGTGCCGACCCAGATCGGCAAGGCGTCACACGTCTGGTTGCCTGCCGCGACGGCCGGCGAGATGAACTTGACCTCGATGAACGGCGAACGTCGCTTGCGATTGACCGAGCGCTATATGGATCCGCCGGGGCAGTCGCTCCCTGACTGCCTGATCGCCGCGCGAATCGCCAATCACATGGAGGCGGCCTTCCGAGAGATGGGCAAGAACGACGTCGCTGACAAGTTCAAAGGCTTCGACTGGAAGACTGAAGAAGACGCCTTCATGGACGGCTATCACAACAACGCCAAAGGCGGCGAATTCGTCACCTATGATCGCTTGCGCGTTGCCGGGACGAACGGCGTTCAGGAGCCCGCGACCGGCTACGAGAACGGCAAGCTCATCGGCACCAAGCGCCTGTTCGCCGACGGAAAGTTCAACTCGAAGGATGGCAAGGCGACCTTCATGGCGACGCAGTGGCGTGGACTCCAAGCGCCCGGCAAAGAGGCGGAATCGAAGAAATTCGCCTTCCTCATCAACAATGGCCGCGCCAACCAGGTCTGGCAAAGCGCCTACCTCGACCAGCAGAACGACTTCGTCATGGACCGCTGGCCTTTCCCGTACATCCAGATGAACCCGGAGGACATGAAGGAGGCGGGCCTTACTCAGGGCGATCTCGTCGAAGTCTATAACGACAGCGGCGCCACCCAGGCGATGGTCTATCCGACGCCGACCGCCAAGCGAAAGCAGACGTTCATGCTGTTCGCTTTCCCGACTGGCGTCCAAGGCAATGTGGTCGACGCAGGGGTGAACGAATTCATCATCCCGAACTACAAGCAGACCTGGGGCAACATACGAAAGATCGCATCGGCGCCGGCCGGAGCGCGTCAGACCTCGTTCAAGTCGTGGGAATATAGCGTCTGAGCCCCTGCGGCGACATGGGGCTCCCACGGAAACGCATGAGCTGAAGCGACTCCTGGGCAGAACGTTCCATGCCCGGGAGGTATAATGATCGGCTTCCGTTCAAAGCGGAGGTGAATCTTCTTAATCATCAAGGTCGGATTGGTGCTAACTCAATGCCTGCGGAGCTGACCGAGAGCGACGTACTTTCCAAAAAACCTGGGATGATTTCGCTCGACGAAGCCTGCGAGCGCGCAGCGGCTTACGCCGAACCGATCAACGCCCGGGAAAAGGTTCCCGTCGCGGATGCGCTTCACCGCATTCTCGCGGGAGAGGTCGGGGCTCAGATCGCATTGCCGCGGTTCGATCAATCGGCGATGGATGGCTACGCTCTTGCCGCGTCTTCCCTCAACCCGATCGAGACCGAGCTGGCGATCGCCTCTCGCATTCCCGCTGGCGAGCCCCCAGGCTCGTTGCCTATCGGAGCGGCCGCGCGAATTTTCACGGGCGCGCCGGTCCCCGGCGGCGCCGACACAATCGTGATGCAGGAGCATGTGCGACGAAGCGGCGCGCGGATCGTCGTGGACGGACCAATCCGTAGAGGAAGCAACATTCGGCGTCGAGGTGAGGACTTTGCAGAGGGTGAGACCCTGCTCGGGCGCGGGCAACGTCTCGATATTCAGCATTTGGCTTTGCTCTCCGCACAGGGCTATTCCAGCGTCGAGGTGCTGCGTCGGCCGCGGATCGCTATCGTCTCGACCGGCGACGAGGTCCGGCGGCCGGGCGAACCTCTCGGCGACGCCTGTGTTTACGACTCCAACTTGCCAATGCTGATGGCGCTCGCGCGACGGGCGGGACTTGAGCCGCACGACGGAGGCCGACTTCCGGACAATGCGGACGCTATCGCGCGCCGCCTTGGCGATCTCGCCGGAACTTTCGATCTTGTGGTCACGACGGGCGGCGCTTCGGTCGGCGAGGAAGACCATTCGGCTGCGGCAATTGCAGCGAAAGGTTCGTCCTTCGAATGCCTGACGATCGCGGTGAAACCGGGAAAACCGGCGCTGGTCGGAAAGATCGGGCAGGCCGTTTATCTCGGTCTGCCCGGCAATCCGGTTTCGTGCCTGGTGTCTTGGTTGTTCCTCGGGAACGCTGTCATCGGCGCGCTCGATGGCGTCAAGCGAAAGCGACCGACCGGCTATCCGATGCGCGTGATTTCCGCTTTCAATCACAGGCCCGGTCTGTACTGAATTTGCGCCGGCGCGGGTCGTTTCGACGGACAACGGCCCTCAAACAGAAATTCTCGGTCGTGGAGGTTCGGCGCGATTGAAGCCGCTGGTCCATGCCGACGGCCTCGCGGAGATCTCCTCATCGAGGGGCGATCTTAGCATCGGCGACAGCGTGTTGTTTCACCCCTTCCACGACGGATTTGCGCTCTAGTGTCGCCGATGACCGTCAATATCGATTCCATCGCCGGGGCTCATGTTCAGCCGCTGGTCGATCCGTTCGGACGGAAAATCAGCTATGTCCGGGTGTCGGTGACGGATCGCTGCGATTTTCGCTGCGTCTATTGCATGTCGGAGGACATGAATTTCCTGCCCAAAGGCGACGTGCTGACGCTTGAGGAGTTGGATCGTCTCTGCTCGGCTTTTGTCGGGCTCGGCGCCCGCAAACTAAGGATCACCGGCGGAGAACCTCTCGTCCGACGCGACATCATGGCTCTGTTCCGATCGCTCTCCCGTCATCTCGACACTGGAGCGCTTGACGAACTTACTCTGACGACCAACGGGTCGCAGCTAGCCCGCTTCGCCAAAGACCTCGTCGATTGCGGGGTCAAACGTGTCAATGTCTCGCTGGACACTCTTGATGCGACGAAGTTCCGAGTGATCACGCGTTGGGGTGATTTTCAAAAGGTGATGGCCGGGATCAGCGCGGCGCAAGAGGCAGGGCTCGCCGTCAAGATCAATACGGTCGCCCTGAAGGGCGTGAACGAGGACGAAGCCTTCGAGCTCATCGAATGGGCTCATGGCCGCTCCATGGAGCTGACCTTCATCGAGGTCATGCCGCTTGGCGAAATCGGGATCGGTCGCGCCGAACAATATCTGCCGCTAAGCGAGTTGCGCGCCAAGCTCTCGACCCGCCTGACGCTGTCGGCATCCAAATACTTGAGCGGCGGGCCTGCCCGCTACTACGACGTGGCCGAGACGAACGGCCGCCTCGGCTTTATCACTCCGCTGACGCATAACTTCTGCGAGAGCTGCAATCGCATTCGCGTGACCTGCTCGGGGACTCTGTTCATGTGTCTCGGCCAGGAGGACTCCGCTGACTTGCGCGCGCCGCTGAGACGGTCGGAAAGCGACGGAATGCTTGTCGACGCCATTCGTTCAGCGATCCAGCGCAAGCCCAAAGGCCACGATTTCGTGATCGATCGGTCGATCCGTAAGCCAGCATCGCCGCGGCATATGAGCGTGACGGGCGGCTGAAGTCTCTTCCCTGCTGCCCGGACGTCGCGCGTCTTCGCTCGCGGTCGCATATGTCAATTTTGCCGTCCGTGTCGATATGTCGTAAAGTCGTGACATATCGAATTTATGTTCGATTGCGGACGGCGCCGCGGGCTTCGCCTTCAAGGGAGCGGCAACAAGAATCCGAAGCAGGCTCTCGATCCGATGATCGGGGAGTTCTTGAAATATGTCCTGTCGAAGAGAGGACAGACGATCACGTTGAAGACCGGCTCTATCCCGTCACAAACGCGTTCGGGCGAACAATTTCAGGAGGTTCGGCGTTCGGTCGGACGCCGATTGAGCAAAGTGAGATCAACAGGGTGGAAGCAAATGGCGGAGCGAGCTTTGACGGACAAGGTCTTCAACGTGCTCTTTCTTTGCACGGGCAATTCGGCGCGTTCGATCTTGGCCGAATGCTTGCTGAACCGGCTCGGCCAAGGCCGCTTCAAAGCGTATAGCGCAGGCTCCAAACCGAAGGGCCAGGTGCATCCTTACGCTCTTGAACTCCTCGCGAAGCTGAATTTCGTCACGGACAGCCTGCGCTCCAAAGGCTGGGACGAGTTTGCAGCTCCGGGCGCGCCGGCATTGGACTTCGTCTTCACCCTCTGCGACGAGGCCGCGGCGGAGGAATGTCCTGTTTGGCCGGGCCAGCCCATGACCGCGCATTGGGGTCTCCCCGACCCCGCCGCGGCGTTTGGAGACGAAGTTCAAAAGCGCATCGCATTTTGGGACACGTTTCGAATGCTCAACAATCGCATATCGATTTTTGTGAGTTTGCCGATGAAGAGCTTGGACAAACTATCTCTCCAGAAGCGGCTGGATGAAATCGGGCGGACGGAAAAACTGGCGCAATCGGACCAAGAGCTACTCATGAACCAACGGTCATGAACCGCCGATTGAAACCGCGAAGCTCGGGGGGCATCGATTCGTCCGAGGCCCTACCGATCTTCGGCGCCCTCGCTCATCCGACTCGCCTGGAGATATTCCGCCTTCTCGTCCGCTATCTCCCCTATGGTCTCGCGGCCGGCGACATCGCAAGGCTGATCGCGATTCCGCACAACACCTTGTCTTCGCATCTTGCGATGCTCGAGCGGGTCGGACTCTTGCGTTCGCGCCGAGAAGGCCGCTCGATCATCTTTGCTGCGCTTGAAGCGCGAGCGCATGAGATCGCGGCTTTCCTTACCGAAGATGGCTCCCAACTCGACGCAGACCTGCCGTCGCCGACTCTTCGGCCGTCCTTCACCTTTCCCGCCAAGCGCGGGGTCATGCCGGCGGACAGGGCCTTTAATGTCCTGATTCTCTGCACCGGCAATTCAGCGCGGTCGATTTTTGCCGAGGCCATCCTGGATCGGGAAAGCGCCGGCCGCTTTCGACCCTTCTCCGCGGGAAGCAATCCAAAAAGGCGCCCCAATCCGTTGGCGATCGCACTGCTCAGCGAGCTAGGCTACGACGTTTCCCGCTGCAGATCGAAAAGCTGGAGCGAATTTGCCGGCTCCGACAGTCCGAAAATGGATTTCATTCTGACGGTCTGCGACGTGGCTGCGGGCGAGGCATGCCCTGCCTGGCCAGGCCATCCACTGGTTGCGCATTGGGGCATTCCAGACCCGATCGCGATCGCGGGATCGGAAACGGAAAAGCGCGCTGCATGCGTTGAGGCCTATCGTCGTTTGACGGCGCGCATCACGTCTTTCGTCAATCTCAACGTCGAGAAACTGGATCGGACGACGCTGAGGCGTAAAGTCGTCGCCATCGGCAGGATGGAGGGCGCGACCGAAAAGACGCTTCTGCAAATGGGCGCGTGAGCAAGCCGCCTTGGCGGCGACGGAACGGTCTGATGACGACGGAGGGATATCTTTCAAGCGCGGAAGCACCGCCAAAGCCCAGCCGCTCGCACATCAAGACCCGGGCATTGTGGGCCCTCGCGCTCCTTGTGGGCATCCTGGGTTTCGCGAGTGGAAGGATGACAAGCGGAATTCGTCTCTTGCCGGCGCTCGCGGCCACCCTGCCTGGCGACGAACCGGAATTCAGCCGCGAGATCGATGAGAGGGTCCGCGAGCTTTTTCCCGCTGGGGACCAGCGGAAGAAAGACTCCGCCAATGCGGCGACTTTCGTATGGACAGGCTTGTTCTGTACGAAAATCGCTCGGGCGATTTGGCGGCACGATTCCAGTGGCCCTTTGATCGAAACGACCAGCTCCTGCCAGACCCAATGCGTCTGCTTATTGAGCGGGCTCGACTCAAACCGCTGGAAACCCAGCCCCAACGCTGTTGGTCGCCCGCGGTCTTCGATTCTAGATCGCCTTTTTCAAATTGACCCGCGCCGCCAGCTTGTCGGCGTCCTCCTTGCGCTCGCTGTAGCGATTTGTCAGGCAGTCGGAGACGCCGCGGGTTAGAAGCGTGAACTTCATCATCTCCTCCATGACGTCGACGACGCGATCGTAGTAGGCGGATGGCTTCATGCGGCCATCGTCGTCGAATTGCTCATAAGCCTTGGCGACCGACGACTGATTGGGAATGGTGATCATTCGCATCCAGCGGCCGAGGACGCGAAGCTGATTGACTGCGTTGAAGGACTGCGAACCGCCGCTGACCTGCATGACCGCCAGGGTCTTGCCTTGGGTCGGACGCACCGCGCCTGAATTCAGGGGTATCCAATCGATCTGGGCTTTCATGATCCCGGTCATGGCGCCATGGCGTTCGGGGCTGCACCAGACTTGGCCTTCGGACCATTCGGTCAGCGATCTCAGTTCTTGAACCTTGGGATGATCGGCCGGTGCGTCGTCAGGCAAGGGCAAACCGCTCGGATTGAAGATTTTGACCTCGGCGCCAAACCTATCCAGAAGCCTTGCCGCCTCGTAAGTCAGAAACCGACTGTAGGACTTTGTTCGCAAGGAGCCATAGAGCATTAATATGCGCGGCTTGTGCGTCGGCGCGACTCGTTGCAACGAAGCAATATCGGGGATTTCGAAAGCCGCGGGGAAAACGTTGGGAAGATCGCCCAATTGCAATCGATTGCTCAACTTGTCAGACACGCGCGGGCACCACTTCGCCGTCCTCTTTGGTGAAAGCCCCGATATTGGGATTATCGAGAATTTCGAGGACTTTTTCCGAGGGTCGACAGAGACGCGCCCCTCTCGGGGCCACGACAATCGGGCGATTGATCAGGATGGGATGCTCCATCATGAAGTCGATCAGTTGCTCATCCGTCCATTTAGAATCCGAAAGTCCCAATGCCGCGTAAGGCGTATCTTTTTCGCGCAGCAACGACCGGACAGAAATCCCCATCGCCTCAATGAGTTCTTTGAGCCTGTCTCGGCTCGGCGGATTCTTCAAATATTCGATCACGATCGGCTCTTCGCCGCTTTTGCGAATCATCGCCAGAGTGTTGCGGGACGTTCCGCAATCCGGATTGTGATAGATGGTGACCGTCACAGCTTGGCCTCTTGCTGCAGGGAAATCGCGCGCTCTTCTCTGGGGACCAACAGCCAATTCATCATCGCCAAAGCGACGACGGCCCCCAGCAGTTCAGCGGCGATGAACCCTGGCAGATCGACCGGACGGATGCCCGAAAAGGTATTGGTGAAGCATCGTGCGATCGCCACCGCGGGGTTGGCGAAAGACGTGGACGCCGTGAACCAATAGGCCGCGGTGATATAGAGACCGACCAGCCAGGGCACGGCGTTTTGCGCAAACTTGACGCCGCCCAGAATGGTGACCACCAGCCCGAAGGTCGCGACCCATTCAGCGAACCATTGTGCGCCGCCGAAGCGGATTTTCTGAGAGAAATCCAATACAGGCAGACTAAACATCAGATGAGCGGCGATCGTGCCGATGACGCCGCCGATGATTTGCGCGATCACGTAAGCGCCGGCTTCGCGATAGTCGATGTCCTTCTTCAAGGCGAACACCATCGTCACCGCCGGATTGAAATGGGCCCCCGAGATCGGTCCCAATATGGTGATCAGCACGACCAGGATCGCCCCAGTCGGGAGCGTGTTGCCAAGAAGCTGCAACCCGACATCCTTGGTCAGGCTCTCCGCCATGATTCCGGACCCGACGACAGTCCCGACCAGGACCGCGGTCCCCAGCGCTTCGGCGGCAAGCCTTTGGTTCAAATCATAATTGGCCACTGACTATTCCTCTCAATTGCGTTCCCCGCTGACGGCTTTTCCCCAAAGCGGGGCTCAGCGCCGCAATCAATGGCGCGCAGAGTTCGGGCGAGCCCTGACAGCAGTTCTTGACCAAATACAAGGTCACGTCGCGGAATCGGTCCAGATTGGCGCGATAGATTATCGATCGGCTGTGGCGCTCCCCGTGGATCAGCCCGGCATGGGACAGGATCGCAAGATGCGAGGAGAGCGTATTGTGCGGAACCGCCAACGACCTTGAGAGGTCGCCGGCCGGCAATCCCTCGGGCTCATGCTCGACCAAAAGCCGAAACACGTCGAGGCGGGTCGCCTGAGCAAGAGCCGCCAGCGCCAAAATGGCGTTTTCTTTGTCCATATTTCGAGACTAGTCGACATTCAGTTTCAGGGCAAATCGCCAGAATGTCGCATGTCCGATGGCGCCTCGCGATTTTGTCGCTTCGAACGTGGTCCGACAATAAGGCGCCGGGATCGGTCCGTGAAGCCGGTCGGCTTATGAAAGACTGCGATTTGCCGGGGCGAAAATCGGGCCCTTTCTCCTCCGCCCTTCGCGCGGCGAGATGGCGAACCGCTCGCCCGTCCGGATGAGGAAAGCGGCCTCGTCCCGCGCGGCCTCGTAGCTCTGGACGATCACGTCGAGATGGACCGGATCGAGCTGGACGCCGCGGTGGACGCGGCCGGCCTTGTCGGCGGGATGAGAGTCGAGCCGGAGCCGAGGAACGGGCCGACCACGATGTCGCCGCGGTTGACGAGGTCGAGAAGGCCTTGTCACGTCGCCAAAAGCTTGCGGTCCTTCTGGTGGCCCGGCAGGCCAAACGGATGATGAAGGTCAGCTATGCCAGGCGCCGGTTCCCGCCCGAGATCATTCAGCGGGGGATCTGGCGCTATCTTCGGTTCACCCTGAGCTTCCGCGACGTCGAAGATTTGTTGGCGAGACGCAGGATCACGCTCTCGTAGGAAACAGTCCGGCGCTGGACAAATCATTTTGGGTCGATGATCGCGGCGGATTTGCGCAAACGGTGCCCGAGGCCCGACGCCATTTGGCATTTGGACGAAGTCTACCTGGAGATCGATGGCCGCATGGCCTGTCTGTGGCGCGCCGTTGACGCCGAAGGCGAGGTCCTCGACGTGCTGGTCCAGTCCAAGCGAAACGAGCATGCTGCGCTAAAACTGATGCGCAAACTTCTGATGAAATATGGCTTCGTTCCCGATCGGATGATCGCGCACGACTCGCGCTCGTATGGCGCCGCCGCCCGCGATCTCGGGATCGAGCCTCGCCATGAGCGCGGTCAATGGAAGAACAATCGAGCCGAGAATTCGCATCAGCCGACACGGCGAAGGGGGCGCAAGACGCAACCCTTCAAGAGGCCGGGCTCAGCGCAGAAATTTCTCTCCGCTCACGCGGCCGTCTACAGCACATTCAACGTCCAACGTCACTTCACATGAGCCCGAACTCACCGCACCTTCCGCGCCGCGGCGATGAACACGTGGCGCGCGGCTGTTCAGGTCGCTTGAAGCTACACATGCCGCAGCCTTGTCGCGTCTTCGTACGGCAACGTGACAAAGCCGCGTAGAGGGCTCCCGGCGACACACCCAATTTCTTGACGACGAGCCTCGCGCTGAACTCTTGAAGCCCATATTCCTCGAGCGCCCTGAATCCCGCCTCGAGAATATCTTGCTTCGTGACATTGGCGTGTTGGCCGGGCTTCCCGACGGGCTTGGGCGCCAGCTCTTTTGGACCGGCGTTCTCGCGTATTACGGCGCCATTACGTGTGATGCGGAGCATTGTCCTACCGGGCGGGGGGGCCAGAAGCTCCCTCAAATGATATTGATTTGAGACAACTCGAAGCTGCGCGATCGGCCCCTTCCTTGCCCTGATGCGTGAGCGACCGCTCCCTATTATTGGCTATTCTCTCCCTGTTCCGAATTGTCGATCGATAAAGCCAAAAGCGTCGGAGTTGCAGGAGAAATGGTCGAAATATGGAGCTTGTCGATCCGAATTTTTCTGGTCTCTCCCTGTTAATGGGGGAAAACACCTGGAGTTCGGTACGCGCGGAGTGTGTCCACCGCCACGCAATCTCATCAACCGGAACCGGCCGATTTGACCTTGCTGCGACCCCGGCGGCGGCCCGGCGAGGCTGCTGACGCGCTCGCCTTCGCGCGCGCCTAGGGCCGCGCCGACGATTGGGGTTGCGCGGGCAGCAGGCTGACATGCGCCGCCGCGACGCGCCAGCCAGGATCGGCGCGCACCCACACCTGGCTCTGCCGGCCGGTCGTCGTCGCGCCGACCCGCTGGAACTCGGTGTTGACGGTGGCGACGTCGCGCCCGTAGCTGGTGATCACGGTGTTGATCAGCCGCCGCGTCAGGTCGATCGGCGGGCGGTTGCTGCGAAAGGCGGCGATCGCCTCGTAGCCGAGGAGATTCTCGCCGATGCCGTAACGCAAGGCGTGCGGACTCCGCCAGAACAAGGCGTCGAGCGCCGCGACGTCATTGGCGACGAGGGCGCGTTCGTAGCGCGCGAAGGCGTCGGCGACCTCGGCCACCACTTCGGGAAGATTGATCTCGATCATCGGCGGCGTCCTCGATTCAAGCGCCAACTTGCGCCGCGACGGCGCCTTGCGCCTGGGCGGCGGCGGCGACCCTCAGCGCCAGATCCTCGCGCCACGGCGCCGCGACGATCTGCACGCCGAGCGGCAGCGGTCCCGCCGCCGCGACGGGCGCCGAGACCGTCGGCAGGCCGGCGAAGGAGAGCGGTTGCGTATAGACGCCGAGATGACCGGCCGCCGGCAATCGCGCGCCGCCGAGCTCCATCCAGACCTGACCGATCGGAAAGGCCGGATAGGGCGTCGTCGGTGCCAGAATGACGTCGACCGTTCTGAACAGCTCGGCGACCTCGCGGCAGTACCAGCGACGGAATCGCTGGGCGTGGACGTACCAGGCGCCCGGCGCCAGTGCGCCGGCGAGGAAGCGCGCGCGGGTCTTGGGATCGAAATCGCCCGCCCGCGCGATCAGGTTCGCCAGGTGCAATTCGGCGCCCTCGACCGAGGTGACGATCATCGCGGCGGCGCGCGCCGGGCCGGGGGCGGGCAGCGTGATGCGCCGCGTCGCGCCGAGCGCCGCGCCGACGCGCTCGACCGCGGCGAACGCCTCGGGCGTCCCCTGGCTCGAAAAATACCCGTCGGCGATGGCGATGCGCAGGCCCTCCGCGCCGTGCTCCAGCGTCGGCGAGGCCGGCTCGGGCGGACGCGCGGCGCTGACCGGATCCTCGGGGTCCCGCCCTTGCAGCGAGTCATAGGCGAGCGCGAGGTCTTCCGCCGAGCGGGCGAAGGGGCCGCCGACGTCGAGGCTCGCTGCGAACAGCCGCATTCCGGCGCGGCTGAGCCGGCCGTAGGTCGGCCGCAGTCCGAAGACGCCGCACAGCGCCGCGGGCACGCGGATCGAACCGTTGGTGTCCGAGCCGAGCGTCAGCGGCACCAGCGAGGCGGCGACGGCCGCCGCCGAGCCCCCCGACGAGCCGCCGGCGATGCGCTGGGGATCGTGGGGGTTGCGGGTCGCGCCGTAATGGGTGTTTTCGGTCGAGAAGCCGAAGGCGTATTCGTCCATGTTGAGCGCGCCGACGAGAACGGCGCCGGCGGCGACGAGCCGGCGCACCAGCGCCGCGTCGCGCGCCGCGGGCGCGCGCTCGCGGTCGATGCGCGAGCCGGCGATCGTGGCGAGCCCGGCGACGTCGTAGAGGTTCTTCACCGCGAACGGCGCGCCCGCCAGCGGGCCGGGATCGCGGCCCGCCGCAAGCGCGGCGTCCACCGCCGCCGCCTGACCCAGCGCGCGCTCCCCGATGACCGCGGTGAAGGCGTTGATCGCGCCGTTGTGCGCCGCGATCCCGGTCAGCGTCTGTTGCACGACCTCGGTCGCGCTTCGCCGCCCGCCGCGGACGGACACGGCGATCTCGCGCAGGCTCGCCGCGCCGCTCATCGCTTGCCCCCCTCGTCGGGCGCAAAGACGGCGGCGGCGACCAGCTCCTCCGGCAAGGGCGCCGCCATCATCTGCGCCGCCGCCCGCGCCAGCACGGCGAAGGCGTTGACGACGTCGCCGAGGTCCTCGGGCGCAATCGTCAGGCCGACGGCCGCCGCCGCCTGCGGCGCGTAGTGGCTCACATCGAAAGGCTCGGCCATTTCACTTCGCCTTGCCGATCACGCCGGCGACGTACCAGTCGAAGTCGCCCATCTTGTCGCCACCCCAGGCCTCGCCATCCTTGATGCGGATTGCGCCGGTGTTGTCGGCGAGCGGTCCGGTGAAAGGATTGTAGCCCTTGGCGACCTTGTCGGCGGCGGCGGCGACCAGCGCCCGCGTCGCCTCCGGCATCGCGGCGCCGTAGGGCGCGACCGCCATCATGCCTTCGCCGAGGCCCTCGCGAACCATCGCCGGCTTGAAAGTCCCGTCGATCACGCTTCTGGCGGTCGCCGTCATGAACGGTCCCCAGGTGAAGCCGAGGCCGGTGAGCCATCCCTTCGGCGCCAAGGCCCGCGCCTCGATCGACTGGAAGCCGATCGAATAGGCGCCGCGGCTTTCGGCCACCTGGATCACCGTCGCGGGAGAATCGACATGCATCGCGACGACGTCGGCGCCCTGGTCGATCAGCGCATTGGTCGCCGACGCCTCCTTGGCCTTGTCGGACCAACTGCCGGTGACGACGACGCGCACCTGCGCGTCGGGATTGACCGACCTTGCGCCGAGCGCGAAGGCGTTGATGTTGCCGATCACGTAGCCGATCGGCACGCCGGCGACGAAGCCGAGCGTGTTGCTCCTGGTCATCTTGCCGGCGGCGACGCCCATCGGGTACCAGGCGGCCTGGGTGGCGCCGAAGAAATTGCCGAAATTGGCGGCCTGCATCCAGCCGCCAGCGTGCTCGAACACGACGTCGGGGTGTTTTTTGGCGAGATCGAACGCGAATTGCTGGTGGCCGAAACTCGTGGCGAAGATCAGCTTGGCGCCCTGCTGGATCATGCCTTCCATCACCCGCGCCGCTTCCGCCGATTCCGGGACGTTCTCGGCTTCCAGCACGACGAGGCCGGGCACGGCGTCCTTCATCGCCATCAGCCCGTCGTGCATCGCGCGGTTGTAGCCGTAGTCGTTCACCGAGCCGACATAGATGGCGCCGACCGTCAGCCCCGTCGCGGCGGCGGCGGGCAGCGCCGCGAGCAGCAGCAGACAGGCGCAAAGGAGCAACCGTAGCCTTGTCATGATGGTCTCCTCGATCTCATCGGGTGGCCTATTCCACGCCGAAGAAACTGCGGCCGAGCGCCGCGGGCGCGGCGGATCGGCGGCGCCAGCCCCACACGATCAGGACCAGCAGCGTCAGAAGGTAGGGAATCATGTTCATCAGGAACGGCGAGACGTCGAGCCCGCGCGCCTGGAACTGCAATTGCAGCGCCTCGGCGCCGCCGAACACCAGCGCGCCGACCACCGCCCAAAGCGGGTTCCATCCGGCGAAGATGACAAGCGCGATGGCGATGAAGCCGCGACCGGCGGTCATGCCTTCGTCCCAGGTGAGCGCGAGCGCGAGGGAAAGGTGCGCGCCGCCGACGCCGCCCAGCGCGCCGCCGAGGGCCAGCGCCTGATATTGCAGGAGGTCCGGCCGGCGGCCGGCGGCGAACGCGGCGGCGGGCGCCTCGCCGACGGCGCGCAAAGCCAGACCCCAGCGGGTGCGAAACAACAGTCCCCACAGGACGAGCGCCGTCGGCGCGGCGAGCCACGCCAGGACGTCGAACCCGCCGGCCGCCGGCAGGCCGAAGCGCGGCAGGCCGGTGACGAGGGCGCCGACGAAAGGGCGGCCGATCAGCGCGCTCGCGCCGAGGCCGAGGAACATCAGGCTGAGACCGGCGGCGAGCTGATTGGCGCGCCGGCCGATCACCACATAGCCGAGCAGCAGATTGGCGGCGAGCCCGGCCAGGGCCGCGGCGGCGACGCCGAGATAGGGATTGCCGGACAGCGAGGCGGCGGCGAAGCCGGTCGAGGCGCCGATCAGCATGACCCCCTCGAGGCCGAGATTGACGACGCCGGCGCGCTCGCCGACCAGTTCGCCCAGCGTCGCGTAGAGCAGCGAGGTTCCCGCGAGAACGGAGCTCGACACGACGGCGAGAGGGAGCGCGGTCATCGCGGCGACCCCCCGGCCCGCCCCTGGCCAAGCACGATGAACAGGATCGCCGCCATCAAAACGTTGATCACCGCATAGGGGACGCCCTGCGTGATCTGCAGAATGTCGCCGATCGAACTGACGACCGCGAACAGAAAGGCCATCAGGACGATGCCGACCGCGTTGCCGCGGGCGAGCCACGCGACGAGGAAGCCCATGAAGCCGTAACCCGGCGACATTTCGGCGACCAGCCGTCCCTGAATCGCCGAGGCTTCGGCCATTCCGGCGAGGCCGGCGAGGCCGCCGGCCGCCGCCATCGTCGCGATCACATAGGCCGGAACCGGAATCCCGAGTCGGGAACTGGCTTCCGCGTTGCCGCCGATCGCGCGCATCTGCAACCCCCAGCGCGTGCGGCCGATCAGGAAGCTGTAAAGCCCGAGGCAGACGAGGCCGTAGACGAGGCCGAGATGGATGCGCGTGGCGCCGAAGCTCGGCAGCCGCGCCGCCGCGACGAAGGCGGGCGATTGCGGATAGGACGCGCTTTCCGAACTCCGCCACGGCCCGAAAATGAAGAAGCTGACGATCAGCGGCGCGACGTAATTCAGCAGCAGCGTCGAGATCGTTTCGTTGACCAGCCTGGCGGCGCGCAGCAGGCCCGGCAGCAACGCCCACAGCGCGCCGCCGAGGAAGCCGAGCGCGGTCATCGCCGGCAGCAACAACCAGGCCGGCCATTCCGGAAACGCCAACGCGCCCGCCGTCGCCAGCCAGGCGCCCATATAAAGTTGCCCTTCGCCCCCGACGTTGATGAGGCCAAGGCGCGCCGGCGCGGCGACCGCCAGCGAGGTCAGCAGCAGCGGCGACATCCGCACGAACAGCTCGGAGAAACCATAGGAATTGCCGAAGACATACAGCAGTGTGTCGCGGTAGGCGCGTAGCGGATCCTTGCCGTCGATCAACAACAGCAGGGCGAAGGCGCCAAGCGCGACCAGCGCGACCACGACCGCGCGGGGCGCGCCGCGCCGCGCGGCGAGCGTGGCGGGGCCGATCAGGGCGAGGGACAGCTCACGCGGCATCGGCCGCCCCCACCATCGAGGGACCGATCGTCTCGGCGCGGAAGGACTCCGGCAGGAACACGCCGGCGACCCGTCCTTCGCGCAGCACGACGAGCCGGTCGCTGAGCGCGAACAGCTCGTCGAGGTCTTCGGAGACCAGCAGCACCGCGGCGCCCGCGGCGCGCGCCGAGACGAACAGCGCGCGCACCGCCGCCGCGCTGCGCGCGTCGAGACCGCGGGTCGGATAGAGCGCGACGATCAGCCTGGGATCGTGGGCGAACGCGCGCGTCAACACCACGCGCTGCTGCGTGCCGCCGGAAAGCGTCGCGGCGCGGGCATCGAGGGACAGCGGCGCAAAGCGCAGACGCGCGGCGCTCGCGGCCATGTCGGCGACGAGGCGGGGCCAGTCGAGGCCAAGCCCTTTGTGATAGCGTCGGCCGGCGCCAAGCGCGAGATTCTCGCGCACCGTCAGACCCGCGACGAGGGCCAGCGCCAGCGGGTCGTCGGGAATGCTGGCGACGCCGGCCTCGCGCACGCGGGCGCCGGACCAGCCGGTCGCGTCCTCGCCGAACAGACGCTTGCTTCCGCGAATCGGCCGCCGCAACCCGAGCGCGACTTCGGCGAGTTCGCGTTGCCCGTGGCCGGAAACCCCCGCGACGCCGAGAATCTCGCCGCCGCGCAGCGACAGCGACAGGTCGCGCAAGGCGACCGCGCCGGGGCCTGGCGCGGTGGCGATCCCGTCGAGCCCCAGCGCCGCTTCCGCGGATGGCGCCGCCGCCGCCGAGGGGCGCGGGGCGAAGCGCGGCGCCGGCGCGGCGCCGAACATCAGGCCCAGCAGCGACGCTTCGCTGGCCTGCGCGGCCGGCATTGCGCCGACGATGCGGCCCTGCCGCATCACCACGATGCGATCGGCGCAGGCCATCGCCTCGCGCAGCTTATGGGTGATGAGCACCACGCCATAGCCCTCCGCGCGCAGTTCGGCGAGGGCGCCGAACAGGCGTTCGACCTCCTGCGGCGCCAGGACCTTGGTCGGTTCGTCGAGGATCAGCAGGCGCGCCCCGGCGATCAATTGTTTGAGGATCTCGACCTTCTGCTGGTCGCCGACCGCGAGGCGGCCGGCGGGAACCGAGAAATCGACCGACAGGCGCAGGCGATCGGCCAGGCGGCTCATGCGGCGGCGCATTTGCGCCGGACCGATCGCAAAGGGCGGGTCGTCGAGAAAGAGCGCGACATTCTCCCAGACGCTCAGCGCCGGGATCAGGCTGAAGTCCTGAAACACCATGCCGACGCCCAGACGGCGGGCGTCGCGCGGCGAGGCGATCGTCGCCGGAGCGCCCGACAGGCGGAACTCGCCGGCGTCGGGTCGATAATAGCCGTAGAGAATCTTGCACAGCGTGCTCTTGCCGGCGCCGTTCTCGCCGAGCAACGCCACCCATTCGCCCGCCCCGACGGCGAAATGATCGACGTTATTGGCGAGGAGCGCGCCGAAGCGTTTGACCACGCCGCGAGCCTCCAGGAGCGGCGCGGGGCCGGTCACCGACCGACCAATGGCACATATGTTGCTAGGGAATGGCGCAGGTGGCCGTGATGCCCGAAGGGCATGTCGCTGCGCCGCGTCATCGCTCGTTCGTCCGTTCCTGTTGCGCTGCGACAGAGAGTGTCAGTTCGGCCCGGCGAAGGGAAATGACAAAAAAACATGCAGGGAATAACTGAAAGGAATTTGCGGGGCGTCGATCTCAATCTGCTCGTCGTCTTCGACGCGCTGATGGCGGAGCGTCACGTCACCCGCGCGGCGCAGCACAACGGGCTCAGCCAGCCCGCGATGAGCAAGGCGCTCAACCGGTTGCGCCACCTGCTCGACGATCGCCTGTTCGAGCGCCGCGACGGCCGCATGGAGCCGACGCCGCGCGCGCTCGACCTGGCGGGCCCGATCCACAGCGCGCTGTCGGACATTTCGCGCACGCTGACGCGGCCCGGCGCCCCCGACCCGCGCCAGTTCGTCGGAACGGTGCGCATCGCAACCATCGATCTGCATCAGACGACGCTGTTGCCGGCGCTGACCGCGCGGTTGCGGCGAGACGCGCCGCGGCTTGATCTGCGCATCCAGGTCGCCGATCGCGACAGGCTCCACGACCAGCTCGCCGCCGGCGACCTCGACCTCGCCATCGCGCCGAATCTGGCCGCGACGCCCGATCTGCGCGTCGAGGCGCTGTGGAAGGACCGCCTCGTCACGCTGGTCGGCGCCAACAACCCGGCGCCGCAACCGATGACGTTGGAGGCTTTCGCGGCGGCCGATCATGTGGTCGACGCCGGCCACGTGCGGGTCTCGCCGGACGGACAGGGCGCCAGCCTCGTCGATACGATCCTCGCCGCGCGCGGGCTGCGCCGGCGCATCGCCGTGGTCCTGCCGAGCTCGGCCGGAGTCCCCTATGTCGTCGCCGCGACCGACCTCGTCGGCACGCTGCCGAGCCGGATCATCAAGGACGTGGCGGCGGTTCCCGGCCTGCGCATCGCCCCGACCCCCCTGCCGCCGGTCGAGGTGAGCCCGCATCTGTTCTGGCATACCCGCACCCAGCATTCGCCACTCAGGGCGTGGCTGCGCGCCGTCATCAAAGAAACGGTGGCGGATTTATAGGCCGCCGGGGCGATGGAATCGCGCCCACCTTCGCCGCGCCAAAAGCGGCAGGAGCGTCTCCCACGTTGCGGATTTGGCTCGGCGGCTTCTTGCGTCTATGATTGGCGGTTGCGGCGATCGCAAGCGGGATGACGATGAGATTTCAGCGTCTTATTCCTCGATGGCGCGCGCCCGAAGCGGTTCGCGAGCCGCCGCCGCTCGGCGGGCGAGGGACGCATTTTCGCCTTCACTTGTTCGGCGCGGTCCGCCCGGCGGCGGTCATCGCGGCGGTCGCCGCCGGTCTGACGGTTGCGCATGCCGCGGGCCCGTCGTCGGCTCCCTCGCAGCAAGCGCCGGCTCCGTCGCAGGAAGCGCCCGCCCCGGCGGCCGAAGCGCCGCCGGCGCCGATTGCTGCCACGCCCGACGATGCGTCGGCCAAGCGCATGCCCGTGGCGACGAACGCGCCCCCCTGCATGGTGCCCTACGACAAGCCCGTTTTCCGCAACGGAATTCGGCTCCTTTGGCATGGCGCCTGGCGAAACGGCGGCCCACCCTGCCTCGCCGCGCCGCCGCGGCCCGCCGCGGCCGCGACGATCGTCGCGCCGGCCAACTCGCAAGACATTCTCATCCTCGCCGACAGCACGGACGCCTCGGCGACGCGAATGGGCGCCGAACTGGCCGCGGCCATGCACGGCGGCGGGTTTCCGACGAGGGCGGTCGCCGGCGAGACCTCGGCGGCCTCGCTGGGCAAGGCGATCGCCGCCGATTCGGCCAGCCTCGCCATCGTGTCGATGGACGGGCTGATCGAATCCCTGAGGAAGACGGCCGACAAGGGCGCGATCGATTGGCGCGATCGGGCGCCCTATCTCGCCCTGCTGTCGAGAGAACCGATCGCCGTGATCGCCCGGCGCGAGATTTCCGACATCCGTCGACTGGCCGGTCGCAAGGTCAATGTCCAGGCGGCGGGCGGCGCCGCGGCGGCGAGCGCCGCGATTGTCTTTTCCCGCCTCGACGTCGCGCCGGAAATGACCAACGAGCCACTGCCCAAGGGGCTCGCCGCCATGGCGCGCGGCGAGATCGATGCGGTCTTCACCGTCGGCGGCGCCGATTCCAGGACCCTCGCCGAATTCGGCAAGGACGGCCGCTTTCATATCGTCGCCATTCCCTATGCGCCGGCCCTGCAGGCGCTTTACTCTCCGATGCGGCTGACCGCGCGCGACCAGCCAAACCTCGTCGGCGATGACGAAAAGGTCGACACGATCGGCGTGACGACCGCGCTCGTGGCGATCGACGCGCCGCCGGATTCGTCGCGCGCCGGACGCCTCGCGCCGCTCGCCGACGCATTGTTCGACAAATTCGACCAGTTGCTCGGCGCCTCCTCCAATCCCAAGTGGAAGGGGGTCAATCTGGCGGCGAGCATCGCCGGTTGGCCGCGCCTGGGCGCAGCGCAGGCCTGGCTCGAGCAGAACAAGGGAGCGCCAAACCCGGCGCTCGACGCGTTCCGCGACATCGCGCAATCGGCCGCCGCCGCGAGCGAAGGGCCGAGCGGCGCCGACGCCGATCGGCTCTATGACAGCCTGATGCAATTGACCGCGCCGCCGCCCTGAGCCGCGGCGCGGCGGCGCGCGACTTATGGCGCCGGAGCGCGGGCGAGGGCGCGCTCGAACCGGTCGAACATCGAATCCACCTCGTCCTCGGTGATGACGAGCGGCGGGCAGAAGGCGATGACGTCGCCGATCGCGCGAATGATGAGACCTTCCTCCTGGCAGAGTTCGGCGAGGCGCGCGCCATAGGCGCCGGGCTTTTCGAACGCCGCCTTGGTCGCCTTGTCGGCGACGAATTCGAGCGCGCCGATCAGGCCGACGCCGCGCGCCTCGCCGACGTGATCGTGGCCGGCGAAGCCCTGCAGGCGCTGCTGGAAGCGCGGCGCCAGCCGGCGGGCGGCGCCGACGAGGTCGCGCTCCTCGAAGATGTCGAGATTCTCCATCGCCACCGCCGTGCCGACGGGATGGCCGCTGGCGGTGAAGCCGTGCGCGAAGACGCCGATCGCGTTCGAATTGTCGGCGACCGCCTGGTAGACCGCATCCGATATGAGCACGGCGGAAAGCGGAAAATAGGAGGAGGTCAGCGCTTTCGACACGACCAGGATGTCGGGTTCGATGCCGTAGGTTTGCGAGCCGAACATCGCGCCGGTGCGTCCGAAGCCGGTGATCACCTCGTCGGCGACGACGAGAATGTCGTGCCGGCGGCAGATGTCCTGCATCGCCCGCCAATAGCCGCGCGGGGGAGAATCACCCCGCCGGCGCCCATCACCGGCTCGCCATAGAACGCCGCGATGGTGTCGGCGCCCTCGGCGGCGATCAGCGCCTCGAATTCCGCCGCGAGGCGCGCCGTGAACTCATCCTCGCTCTCGCCGGCCTGAGCGTTGCGCCAATAGTGCGGACAGGTCAGATGGCGCACGCCGGCCAGCGGCAGATCGAAATCGCGATGGAAATTCGGCAAGCCGGTCAGGCTGCCCGACGCCACGGTGACGCCGTGATAGCCGCGCAGCCGGCTGACGATCGTCTTCTTGCGGCGCCGGCCGAGCGCGTTGTTGAAATACCAGATGAGCTTGATGACGAAATCGTTTGCCTCGGAGCCGGACGAGGTGAACTGCGCCTTCGACATCTTTCCCGGCGCCATCCGCACCAGCCGCTCGGAGAGGGCGACGGCGGACGGATGCGACTTTTGCGAGAACGAATGATAGTAGGGCAGCCTGGACATTTGCGCCGCGGCGGCCGCCACCAATCGCGGCTCGCCGAAGCCGACCGCGACGCTCCACAGGCCCGCTAGGCCCTCGATGTAATCCTTGCCCTGATCGTCGGTGACATAGACGCCGCGGCCGCGCTCGATCACCATCGGCCCGACCTGCTCGTGCCGGCGCGCATTGGTGGCGGGATGGAAGTAATAGGCGATATCGCGCGCGGCGAGCGAATTGGGCAGGGCGGTCATCGGGGGGCTCCTTCGCGAGGGCGCATATGCGACTTTCCCCACGGCAAAGTCCAGAGCGCCCGACCGCGAGCCCGCAGACGGCCGATCAGCGACGCTCCGGCTTCTGGCCGCGCCGCTTCTGCGGTAATGGTCGAGGGGCCGGGCGGTCTGGCGGTCATCGATTTTCGCCTTGAGGCCATCGACGAGCCCGAGATCAGGACGGTCATCGCATGGTGGAATCGCCGGCGCCCGACGCCCGGAGAGTCAGGTTTGTAGCCGTCGCGCCGAACGGCGGGCGTCATTCGAAGGCCGATCATCCCGCCTTGCCGACGACCGCCGCGGCCCTCGCCGAGGCGGCGCTGGATTGTTGCCGGGCCGGCGCCGCGATGATCCATCTGCACGTGCGCGACGGCGCGGGGGATCATGCGCTGGACGCCGATCTCTATCGAAGCGCCATCGCCGCGGTGAGGGGCGCCGTCGGCGACAATCTGGTGATCCAGATCACCACGGAGTTGCTCGGCCGCTACGCCCCCGCGGCCCAGATGGCGGTGGTGCGCGCCGTCGGCCCGCCCGCGGCGTCGCTGGCCGCCCGCGAGTTCTGTTTCGACCCGGCGGGCCTCGAAGAATTCGCCGGCTTCGTGGCCGAGACGACGAGCGCCGGCGTCGCCGTCCAGATCATCATCTATGACGCGGCGGAGCTGGCCAGGTTCGAAGCCCTCGCGCAGCGCGGGCTGTTCGACCTGAGCGCGCTCAGCCTCCTCTTCGTCTGCGGAAGCTATGGAGGACGGGCGGCCGGTTTCGATGACGTTTCAGCCCTGTTCTCGCGGTCGCCGTCCTCCTGGAGGGATGTGATGGTTTGCGCCTTCGGCAAGTCGGAGACGGTGGTCGTCGCCGCCGCCGCGCGGCTCGGCGCCGACGTCAGGGTCGGCTTCGAGAACAACTTCCATTTGCCGGACGGCAGTCTCGCGCCGACGAATGGGGCGCTGGTCGCCGCGGCGGCTCAGGCGCTGACCGGCGCGGGGCTTGAAATCGGGACGGCCGGGAATCTGGCCCGGCGCTGGGGCCTCGCCTGAAACGGCGGCGCCTTCGCCCGGCCGCAGCGCCGGTCCGCTTCGTCAAAGGCTGCGCGCCTTGCTCAAACTGCTCGCCGCGACCGCGACGATGATGATCGATCCCGTCAGCATGTCTCGGACATAGCTGTCGACGTTCATTTGGGTCAGCCCGTTGCCGAGCACGCCGAGGATGAGAACGCCAGCCAGCGTGTGCAGCACGCGCGGTTCGCCCTCCTCGCTGATCGTCATGCCGAGAAACACCGCGGCGATGGAATCCAGCATCAGGCCGGCGCCTTGCGTCGGATTGGCGGAGGCGACGCGGCTTGCATACATCAACCCGGCCGTCGCCGCGCCGACGCCCGTCAGGCCGAAGGCGGCCAGCCGCAATGGCTTCACGCGCACGCCGGCGAGGCGCGCGGCTTCGCTGTTGCCGCCGATGGCGTAAAGCCGGCGGCCAAACACTGTCTGTTCGAGCAGCAGCCATATCAGGACGAGCGCGCCGAGCGCGACGGCGGTCAGGTTCGGCAACGCGAGACCCGTCGTCCCCAGCGGAATTCCGCCGCGCGCGAAGTTCGAGAAGCCGGCCGGAATGGCGGCGCCGAACAGGGTCTTGCCGCCGGACAGGCGGAACGCCAGGCCGCTGTAGACGGTCATCGCGCCGAGCGTCGCGACGAACGGCAGGATGCCGACGTAGCTGACCAGCACGCCGTTGATCACCCCGCCGGCCAGGCCCGCGCCGAGCGCCACCGCGATCGCGACGACCGGCGGTCCGCCCGCCGCGAAGACGAGCGCGGCGACAATGCCGGCCAGGCTCGCCATCGAGCCGACGCTGAGATCGAAATCGCCCATCGCCATCACCGCGGTCATGGCGAAGGCGACGACCGCGAGCATGCTCATCTGCTGGGAGATGTTGAGCAGGTTCCGTCCGGTCAGGAAGGTGTCGGGAAGATTGACCCAGAAATACGCCAGCACGGCGGCGAAGCCGATCAGGGTTCCGTAGCGGCGGACGATCTTCGGCGCCGAAACGCTCATTCCGGCGCATCGCCGTAGCAAAGGGCGAGCAGGCGCTGCTGGGTCAGTCCCGCGGAGGCGACGATCGCCGCGATCCGGCCGTCGCGCAGGACGGCGATACGCGTGCTCAGGCCGAGAAGCTCGTCAAGGTCGGAGGAGGAAAGCACGATCGCCGCGCCGGAAGCCGCCAATTCCCGCAACAGGGCGTGGATGTCGAACTTGGCGCCGACATCGACCCCGCGCGTCGGCTCATCGAGCAACAGCACTTTCGGCGACCGGGCGACGGCGCGCGCGAGCATCACCTTTTGCTGGTTGCCGCCGCTGAGGCGCCAAAGCCGCTGGCGCAGGCCGGCCGACTTCAGGCGCACGCGGCGCGCGACGTCGCCCGCCCTGGCGCGCTCGGCGCGCCGGTCGACGAGGACCCCGAAGCGGCTGAGCGATCCCAGGTGGGGCAGGACGACGTTGCGCGTAACGTCTTGCGACAGGAACAATCCCTCGGCGCGTCGCTCCCGCGGCAGATAGGCGACGCCTTGTCTCCAGGACTCGGAGAAACTGCGCGCGCCGGAAGCCTTTCCGCCGATCGAGACCTTGCCGCGTTTCGCCCGACCCATCAAAGCCTTCAGCAGCCGATCCTGGCCGGCGTTGGCGAGCCCGGCGAGGCCGAGGATTTCGCCCTCCCGCAGGTCGAACGAGATATCCCGCAAATCGCCGTCGCCGAAGCTCTCGACGGCCAGCGCGATGCGCGAACCCGTCGGCGCGGCGCGCGCCGGGTAGGCTTCGACGCCGCGGCCGGTCATCAATTCGATGAGCGCGGTCTTGCTCGCGTCGGACGCGGCGAGCGTCGCGCGCGTCTCGCCGTCGCGCAGCACCGTGATGCGATCGGCGATCCGCAGGACCTCGTCGATGCGGTGCGACACGTAGAGGACGCCGCAGCCGCGGCGTTGAAGCTCTGCGATGATCTTGAACAGCCGTTCGGATTCCTCGCCGGTGAGCGCGGCGGTCGGCTCGTCCATCACGAAAAGGCGCGCCGGCGCCGCCGCGTCCTCGAGAAACGCGGCGGCGATCTTGACGAGCATACGGTCGCCGACCGGCAGGCGCCCCATGATCGCGTCCGCCGCAATATGCGCGACGCCGAGCCCGTCGAGCGCCGCGCGCGCGCCGGCCTTCAGCTTGCGCCAGTCGACGAGGCCGCCGACGCGCGTGGGGTAGGAACGTCCGAGAAAGATGTTTTCGGCGACGCTCAACTGCGGAACGACATTCAATTCCTGATGGATGAACCGCAGGCCGCGGCGATGGGCGTCCTGCGGGCTCCTGATCGTCAGGCAAGCGCCGTCAAGCGCGATCGCGCCGCCGTCCGGCGCGACGGCCCCGGCGAGAATCCTGATCAGCGTGCTTTTGCCCGCGCCGTTCTCGCCCATCAGCGCCAAGGTTTCGCCGGCTGCGACGGCGAGCGAGGCGTCCTTCAGCGCCGCGACGCCGCCATAGGCCTTTTTCAGATGGGCGATCGTCAACAGGCTCACGGCGCCGCGAACCATTTTCGCCTTGCGTCAGCCGGACGCCGAGCCGCGCGGCGCCTCGTTCGTCCCTCAGTCCTTGACATTCGCCGAGGTGATCAGCTTCGTGGGCACGTAGATCACGCTTTGCTTGATCTTGTCGCCGGCCAGCGTGCGCTTGACCGCATCCGCCGTCGTCTTGCCGATGCCTTTGAAATCCTGGGCCATCGACGCTTCGAAATTGCCGCCTTTGGCGATCGCCTCGCGCGCCTGCGGATTGGCGTCGATGCCGGTTATCACGATGCCCTCGCCGCCGCGGCCGGCCGCCTCGATCGCCTGCATGGCGCCGAGCGCCGGCTGGTCCCAAGCGGCCCAAACCGCCGAGATGGCGCCCTTGTCCGGGTTGGCGGCCAAAATCGCCTCCATTTTGGCGCGCGAATTGGCGATGCCGCCGTCCTTCACGTCGGGCGTCACGCGGTCGAGCACCTTGATGTCGGGATTGTTCTTGAAGATGGCGTCGGCGATGACGCCGCGGGCCTGGACGGGCGGAAAGGCGTCGAACACGAACATCACGACCTTGCCCTTGCCGTTGATCCGGTTCGCCACATAGGCGGCGGTATCGGCGGCCATCGCGTAGCCGTTGCTGGTGACGTTGGTGACCAGGAGCGGACTGGCGCCGGCGTCCATGCCGAACACCGGGACGCCGGCGCTCCGGGCGGTCTCGAGGCCCGCCGCGACCTGCGCCGGATCGACGTTGATGACGATCGCGTCGACCTTCTGGTTCGTGGCGTCCTCGATGCGGCTGATCGCGGCGGCGACGTCGCCCTTGGTGTCGATTACGTTGACGTCCCAGCCGTTGGCCTTGGCCTGTTCCTGAAACGCTTCGACGTAGAACTGGGTGCCCGGCTGCGCCAGATAAGGCGTGATCACGGCGATCCTGGCGGCCGCCAGACCCTGGGAGGCCGTCAATGCAACGGCGGCGACGCCCGCCAACGCCGCCAGACTCCAGCGAGACAACATGCTCCGCGCCACTGTTCTTCCTCCCCGTCGATCAATGCCGGTCCTGTCAAGTCGAGCCTAGCACGGGGGCTGCAAAGCACAACCGATCCTGTAAAGTCCCCTCGCTCGGGGAGAGGGCGCGGCATGGGCGGTTCGCTTCTGATAGGCGTTGATGTCGGCACGACGGCGGTCAAAGCTGCGCTTTTTGACGCGGGCGGCGAGACGCGCCGGCGCTTTTCGAGCGCCTATGCGACGACGCGCCCCGCGCCGGGCTTCGTCGAACAGGACCCGTCCGATTGGATGTCGCGGGTGTTGGCCGGGATCGGCGAGCTTGTCGCGGGCCTGCCGCAAGGCGCGGTCGCCGGGATCGGGCTTTGCTCGCAAGTCAACACGCACGTGTTCGTCGACGAGAGCGGCCGGGCGCTGCTGCCCGCCATCATCTGGCAGGACGGGCGCTGCGCGGAGGACGCGCGCCAGCTCGATCGGCTCGTCGCGAGCGAGGATCGCCTCAAATGGTGGGGCGCGCCGCTGCCGATCGACGCCAGCCACGTCTTGAGCCGGATGGCCTGGGTCAGGCGCACGCATCCGGAGATCTGGCGCAAGACCCGCTGGGTCATGGCGCCCAAGGACTATTGCCTTCTTCATCTGACCGGCGAGGCGGTCGCCGACCCGATGACGGCGTTCGGCGCCGCCGATCAGACGCTCGCCTACATCCCTGAGTTGATCGCGCTGGTCCCCGGCGCCGCCGAGCGGCTGCCGCCGCTCCGCAGCCTGGCCTCGCGCATCGGCCGCGTGCGCGCCGGCTTGCCGGGGGCCGGCCTTGCGATGGTGAACGCGACGATGGACGCCTGGGCGGGCATGCTGGGCGCCGGCGCCGTCAGGGACGGCGAGGCGGCCTATCTCAGCGGCACTAGCGAGGTTGGCGGCATTGTCTCGCGCCGGCGGATTCCGACGCCTGGCGTGATCGCCTTTCCCGATTGCGAGGGCGTCACCCTCCACTCCGGGCCGACGCAAGCGGGCGGCGCCTCCGTCGCCTGGCTCGGCGGCCTGCTGGGACGCAGCGCGGCGGAAATTTCGGCGCTCGCGGCCGCCAGCGATCCCGCGCGGCCCGCGCCCACTTTCCTTCCCCATCTTCAGGGCGAACGCGCGCCGCTGTGGGATATCGCCGCCCGCGCTTCCTTCTCCGGCCTCGACGCCTCGATGGGACCGTCCGAAATATCGCGCGCGGTGCTGGAGGGCGTCGCCTATTCCGTGCGTCTTCTGTTCGGCGCGCTCGAGGCGGCGTCCGGTTGCAAGGTCACGCGGCTGCATCATGCCGGCGGCGGCGCGGGTTCGGACGTGTGGTGCCAGATTCGCGCCGATATTCTCGACTGCGCGATCGAGCGGAAAGTCGGTCTCGATTCCGGCGTCATCGGCGCGGCGATGCTGGCTGGCGTCGGAACGGGCCTGTATGCGACGATCGGCGAGGCCGCCGCAAGTCTCGTGCGGCGCGATCGGCTGTTCGAACCGTCCGCGACGCGCAAGGCCTCCTATGACGAAGGCTTTGGGCGCTATCTCGACCTCTACAGCCGGCTCAAGGGCTTCACGCATTCGTGACGCCCGGGCGATCTGGTGGCGCCGATCGCGCCGCCGGCGGGAGCGGTTTGATCCGGACGTAGAAGATCGCTAAAGGCTGTGGAGCCTCGCTGCGTTCGCGCCGCGGGGTCAGGGAGGCGAGCGATGTGCGGGAATTGCGAGGGCGAAACGGGCGGTCGCCGGGATTTCCTCAAACTCGGCGTCGCGGGGTTGGCGGCGGTCGCGTTCGCCGGGGCGTTCGTTCCAGCGCGCGCGGCCGAGGGAGCGGCGACGACGCTTTCCCCCGACGAGGCGCTCGCCGCGCTGAAAGCCGGCAACGAACGCTATGTCAGCCACCCCCAACTCTGCTCGATCGATCTTGCGGCGCAGCGAACGCTGGTTGCGGCGCATCAGGCGCCTTGGGCGACGATCATTAGTTGCGCCGACAGCCGTGTCCCGCCTGAGTTGATTTTCGGCGGCAAGGGGCTCGGCGAACTCTTCGTCGCCAGAAACGCCGGCAATCTCGTCGATACCGCGACCCTCGGCACGGTCGAATACGGGGCGGCGGTGCTCGGCTCGCCCCTCATCGTCGTGCTCGCCCACACCAGCTGCGGCGCGGTGAAGGCGGCCTGCGACGTCGTCGCCAAGAACGCCACCTATCCGGGCGCGATCGGTCCGATGATCGAGCCGATCTTGCCGGCGGCGCTCGCGGCGCGCAGCGAGCCGGGCGACTTCGTGAACAATGCCGCCAAGCAAAGCGCGCGACGAACGGCGGCGCGACTGACCGCGGCGAGCGCGCTGATCGCCGGCCTCGCCGCGCAGGGCAAACTAAAAATCGCCGCCGCGATCTACGATCTGGAGACCGGCGTCGTCACGAGCCTCGACTGAAACGCCACGGCCGCCGCGGGGGCCCGGCGACCGCGGCGCTGTCGGAGTTTTGACGCGACGCGCTCAGTGCGCCGGATTGGCCGATTGCGAACCCCGGTCGCGGGCGTACAACGCCATCGCAATGAGCGCCGAGCCGCCGAAAATCATATTGACGCCGACGATCAAACCAAGCGCCCAGGCCGCCGAACCCGGCAAGCCGGTGAAAATGATCGCGGCGAGAATCAGGTCGACGACGCCGCTGGCGAGCATCCATTCCCATCGCCCCGACAGCTCGCGCCGGTGATCGAGCGCGAACATGATCGAGGCGACGCCTTCGATCACAAAAAAGGCGATGAGCACAAAAGTAAGCGACAGGACGCCGTTCAGCGGCCATATCAACAGCACGGCGCCAGCGACAATTCCGACGATCGCCGAGACGATCGACCATAAGAATCCGGCCGCGGGGCGCATCCAGAAAGTGGTGATCAGGCCGACGATTCCGCTGAACAGGAACAGCCAGCCGAACAGGATCGTGACTGCGAGCGTCGCGAGCGGCGGAATGATCACGGCCGCCACGCCGAGGATCACCAGGATGATCCCCTCGACCAGAAACAGCGACCAATGTTCCCGCAATGTCGTCGCCGCCTCGCGCTGAAGCCGCTCGACCTCCGGTTTGTTCATCGACATGACGGGCCTCGTTGGGAGATTTCGCCAAACGACGGCGAACTATTGGCCGCGCGTGCCGAATAAGCAACCGAAATTCTTCCGACGGCGCGGTCGGCGATTTCCAGGCGGCGGCCGGCCGGAAGCGCCGATCCGCGGCGCGGCTCGCCTCGCGGGGCGACGGCGGGCGATTTCGATGATATCGATCGCCGACCGGGAGACTCGACCATGCCGCACCTGTTCAGCGACTTTCGACTGCGCGACCTCGCGTTCGCCAATCGCATCGGCGTTTCCCCGATGTGCCAGTATTCCTGCGTCGACGGCTACGCCAACGACTGGCATTTCGCCCATCTCGGCGCCCGGGCGGTCGGCGGCGCGGCGCTGGTGTTCACCGAGGCGGCCGCGGTCTCGCCCGAGGGCCGGATCTCGCCGCAGGATCTCGGCGTCTGGAGCGACAAGCATTTCGAGCCGCTGGAGCGAATCGCGCGCTTCATCGACGCGCAAGGCTCGCTCGCCGGCATCCAGCTCGCCCATGCCGGCCGGAAGGGCGGCACGTATCGACCGTGGTCGGGGCAAGGCGCAGCGCCCGAGGCGTCCGGCGGGTGGCGCCCGGTCGGACCGAGCGCCATCCCCTTCAGCGAGAGCTACGCGACGCCGCAGGAGCTGAGCGTCGATCAGATTCTCGCGCTGCAAAGCGCGTTCGCCGTGGCGGCGCAACGGGCGTTCGCCGCCGGATTCCGGGTGATCGAGATTCATGGCGCGCACGGCTATCTGGCGCACGAGTTTCTGTCGCCGCTGAGCAATCGCCGCGCCGACGCCTACGGCGGCTCGTTCGAAAACCGGACGAGATTCCTTCGCGACTGCGTCGCCGCGGCGCGCCGCGCGATTCCGGAGCGTTGCCCGCTGTTCGTGCGAATCTCGGCGACCGACTGGGTGGAGGGCGGCTGGGACGTCGATCAATCGGTCGAGCTTGCGCGCCGGTTGAAGGGCCTTGGCGTCGATTTGATCGACTGCTCGTCGGGCGGCAACGTCGACAAGGTCGATATGCCGATCGGCCCCGGCTATCAGACGCCGTTCGCCGCGCGGATTCGCCGCGAGGCCGAGATTGCGACCGCGGCGGTCGGCATGATCACCGCGCCGGCGCAGGCCGACCACATCATCCGCACCGGCCAGGCCGATTTCGTGCTGCTGGCGCGCGAGCTGCTGCGCGAGCCCTATTGGCCGCTGCATGCGGCGCGCGAACTCGGGCATGTCATGGCGTGGCCCGCCCAATATCTGCGCGCCGCGCCGCGCGGCGCCCCGGAGCGCACCCCGGCGCACGAGATCGACTGAGGCGCCGCGGCCGTCGGGGCCGGGCCCACGAGGGCGGTCGACGACTCCAAAACCGCGCTCGCCCGATTTCTGCTCGCCGAGCGTGGGGCGCGCGGGGACGCGACGACGCCTTGGATGGCGATGATCGTCTTGCGAACGCGGCAATCAGACGTGCGCGAGGCGCTTCTTCGCCTTGTCGGCGGCGGCTCGCGCCGACGTCGTGACGTTGAACATTTCGAGCCCGTCAAGCTCCTCGTCGGTGACCGGGGTCATCGCCTGGTCGGTGTAGCGGCGGGCGTCGGGATCACGCTTGATCGCGCGGCGGACCGCCGCCATGCGCCAGACGAGGCGCGCGATCGCGACATGCTTCGTCACGAGACCGGCGAAGTAATGGAAATAGAATCTCAGGGGATGTTCGATCGGCAGGCCCGGCCGCCGATCCAGGCGCACCTTCCGCCGGAGATAGCCGCCCTCGAGCGGGTGGATTTTCTCGATCGTCACGCAGCCGTAGAACCAGATCAGCAGGAACATCATCTTGCCCGGGCTGATGCCGATGGCCGCGGCGCGGCGCATCACGGTCTCCATATGCTCAGGCGTGTAATAGGCGTCCCAGGCCGAGCGATAGGCGCGCTCCCAGTCGCGCTTCGACATCGCGCAATGACCGGTCACGACATGCTCGAGATCATATTTGTTGAGGTCGGGATCCATCGCCGTCCCCGCCGCGGCGAGCTTCTTGTGATCCTCCGAGCCGGGCAGCGGCGTCAGGCAGAAGAATTCCAGCAGATCGAGCGGCAGCTCCCGCTGAATGATCTTGATGTCGCGCAGGATGGAGTCCGGCGTGTCGGCGGGAAAACCGAGGATATAGCCGGCGTAGGTGAAACAGCCCACTTTTTTCCACTTCAACAGCATGGCGCGGTATTCGGCTATGCGGTTCTGCTTCTTCTTCGCGCCCGCCAGGCTCTCCGGATTGATGTTTTCGAGGCCGATGAACACCCGGCGGACGCCGGCCGCCGCGGCCTTCTCGATGAAATTGGGAATGCGATGACAGAGCGTGTCGACCTGAATGACGAAGTTGAAGTCGAGGCCTTCGCCGCGCCGCATCGCGATGAGCCGATCGAACATCGGCTCCCAATTCCTGTTGCGGGCGAGGTTGTCGTCGGTGATGAAGAAATGATCGATCCCCTGCGCCAGATTGGCGCGGATGATCGCCTCGACGTCCTCCGGCGAACGATAGCGCGATTTGCGCCCCTGCACGTTGATGATCGTGCAGAAGGAGCATTGGAACGGACAACCGCGCCCGGCGTCGAAACTGGTGACGACGCCCGCCGTGCGCATGACGCTCGGCGCCGGCAGCATCGGCATCGGCGCGCCCTCGAGGCCCGGCAGGTCGTTCATGAAATTATAGAGCGGCTTCAGCTTGCCGGCGTAGGCGTCCCGGAGGACTTCGTCGAGGCGCCATTCGGCCTCGCCGGCGAAGAGCGAGACGCCGAGCGCCTGGGCGGCGCGGAGTTCGCCGGGCATTTCCGGCAGCATCGCCAGACAGCCCGAGACATGGAAGCCGCCCACGGCGACTTGCACGCCGAGGAGGCGCAGCCGCCGGGCGAGATCCATGGCGTGAGGGAACTGATTCGATTGCACCCCGACCAGGCCGACGAGACCCCGACCGCCGCTTTTCCTGATTTGGCGCGCCAGCCGATCCGGCCGGATGCGCGTATTGGTTTCGTCAAGCGCATGAATTTCAATCTCGACGGCGCCGCCGAGCGCATGTCGCGCGCGACAATCCTCCGAAAGTCCATGCAGCACGGCGAGCGTGTTGGAGGGAATGGCGGAACGCGCCCATTGAATGACATAGCCGTCATCGTCGTAGTGCGATGGCTTGACCAGATAGAGCAGGAACCGGTCGCTCATCGCGCCCACCACGCCGCGTCGAACCGATTAGGCCGCCATGTCGGCTTCGTAGTCAACAAGGCAAGCGAAGGTTTGATCGACGAGAGCGCCGCAGCCGATCAAATCAGGCTGCAAATCGGCGCCCGCGCCGGCATTCCCCAGGGGCAGTGAGAACATTGGGGACAAACGCCGCTGCGCCGCGCGCCGCCTGTGCAAGCGGGCGTCCGGTTGCCAGCGCCGTCAAGCCGGCCCAGAATCATGGGCGCCCGGGCCCGACCCGGCGCCTGTCGTCGTTGAAGCCGTGCAAGAGACGTCCGAGAATCAGCCCGCCGCCGAAGCGCCAGGCGCCGCGCCGCGACCGCTGCTGGTCTATGACGGCGATTGCCGGTTCTGCGCCTATTGGGCGCGCTATTGGAGCGAGCTCACGGGCGATCGCGTCGAATATCGCCCCTATCAGGATTTGGCGGCGCGCTTTCCCGCGATCTCAGAAGAGGAATTCCGTCGCGCCGTGCAATTCATCGCGCCGGATGGACGCCGGGCCAGCGCCGCCGAGGCGAGTTTTCTCACCCTCAGTCATGCGCGCGGCAAGGGCTTCTGGCTCGCCCTCTACAGAAGCCTGCCCGGCTTCGCCGCCGTCTCGGAACTGGTTTACGCGTTCATCGCCGCGCGCCGCGGCGCCTTTTTCCGCGTCAGCCTGTTGCTGTGGGGCCGCAGCCCCGAGCCGCCGCGCCACGACCTCGTCGCGTTCCTGTTCCTGCGCCTGTTCGGCCTGATCTACCTGTCGGCCTTCGTCTCTTTCGGCGTGCAGGCGCAAGGACTTATCGGCAGCCGCGGGATTCTGCCCCTCGCCGAATGGGTCGACGCGCTCGCCGGCGGTCTCGGCGCGGAGCGTTTCTTCCTCGCCCCGACGGTGTTCTGGCTGAACGACAGCGACGGCGCCATTCAGGCGGTATGCTGGACGGGGGCGGCGCTGTCGCTGCTGCTGGTCGTCAATCTGGCTCCGCGCCTCAGCCTGTTTCTGCTCTACGGCCTGTACCTCTCGCTGTTTTACGCCGGGCAAACCTTCATGAGCTTTCAGTGGGACACGTTCCTGCTGGAAGGCGGGTTTGTCGCGCTGCTGCTCAGCTTCGCCACGACTCCCGGCGTCTGGCTGTCGCGCTGGCTGCTGTTCCGTTTCATGTTCATGTCGGGCGTCGTCAAGCTGCTCAGCGGCGATCCGAACTGGTGGAGCCTCTCGGCGCTGTCCTATCACTTTCTGACGGAGCCGCTGCCGACGCCGCTCGCCTGGCGCGCCGCGCAGTTGCCGGCCGGTTTGCTGAAATTGGCCACCGGCGGCGCGTTCTTCGTCGAACTGTTCCTGCCGTTCCTCATCTTCTGCCCGCGCCGGCTGCGGTTTCTGGCGGGTTTCGGCATCCTGCTGCTGCAAAGCTGCATTCTCGTCACCGGGAATTACAACTGGTTCAATCTCCAGACGATGCTGCTCTGCCTGCTGCTGTTTGACGACGCGACGGCGCGGCGGATCTTGCCGCGCCGCTTCATCGGGTTCCTGAGATCGCGCGCGAGGAATCATGCGCCGCGCCGGTTGGCGAGGATCGTCGTCAACGCCCTGGCGCTGCTGATCGTGTTCTGCGGCCTGGTGAAGATGGACGAGCGTTTCGGCGGAAGTGCGCCCGGCCCGGCGCAGGCGGTCGACGGCCTTATCGAGCCGATGCATATCGTCAGCGCCTACGGTCTGTTCTCGGTCATGACCACGGAGCGCGACGAAATCATCATCGAGGGCTCGAACGACGGCGTCGAATGGCGCGACTATGAATTCATCTACAAGCCGGGCGACGTCGCGCGCCGCCCGCGCTGGAACATCCCGCATCAGCCGCGGCTGGACTGGCAGATGTGGTTCGCCGCGCTCGAGGACCCGCGCGGCCTGCCGTGGTTTTCGCGATTGCTCGCCCGGCTGCTGGAGAACGAACCGACGGTGACGGCGCTGCTGGAGCGCAATCCGTTCCCGGACAAGCCGCCCGTCTATGTGCGCGCTCAGTTCTACGACTACACTTATGCCGACGCCGAGGAAAAGGCGGCAGGGGCGTGGTGGGACCGCCGATTGCTGGGAGACTACTTTCCGCCAGTGCGGCTGAGAGGCCAATGACCCCGCCGCGCCGCCTCCCCGCCGCGCCCTATCGGGCGCTGTGGAGCCCGAGCTCGCCGTGATCGGGCATCGGCTCGGCGGCGGGCGCCTCGGCGAGCCGCGGCGCCGCGAGCCAGGAGACGACGCTCGACTTCGGCGCGTCGGGGTTGGACGAGCGCCCGAACAGCCTCGCGCGCTCGGCGGCGGAGGATCTGTAGAACGGGTAGCGCTGCTCGACGCGATCCCTCATCGTGAAATAGTCGAGGCCCATGCAGGCGATCGGCTTCTTGAGCGTGGGATAATCGCGGGCGCCGCACCAGCCTTCGTGCCCGAACACGCGCCGGTAGTAGCCCTGATGTTCGGTGCGGATCGTCGCGAGGATGAAATCGGCGCCGAAGAACTCTCCGGCCATCCAGCCCGGCCGCACCGTCAGGTAGGGCATTTCGTGAAACCGGCGCGAGAAATCCAGGCGGGTCACGAACCGCGTCGGATCGACGATCACCTGGCCGCGGCGCAGTCGCGGGCCGACAATGTCGGGAAACACCGTTTGAGCCGGCAGCGGCGCGTCCTCCGCGGCGGCGACATGCAGCCGGATCGAGCTGGCGAGCTCGCCGTCGATGAACATGCCGATGATCCAGACGTTCGAGACATCGTCGAACGGATCGGTGAATCGCCCCGAGGCGTCGGGCTCGATCGCCCCTTCGCGCATATAGGCGTCGTAGCGCAGCCGATAGATCGCGTCCTTCTCTTCCGGGGTCTCGGCGCGCCGGTACTCCACGCGCTCGAGCATCCGCCAGACGCGTTCCGAAAAACCAGAACAACTGAAATCAAACGCTGAATCCATGACGCGTGCTCTGGTGGAACGCTGACGATTGGCTAAACGCCGATGAGATGATTGTATTCCCATAAAATTCAAAGACCATGTTAATCGTTTAGTAAGGTTAACGCATCACACGCGACCCGGCTCCCTCCAAATTCGGATTTTTATTCGGCGCGGCGGTTCGCGCATTTTCACAGCGCGAGTGCGTCGGGCCGCCGGTTTGTGGGGCTCCGGCTGTCGTTTCGATGCGCGCGATGATCGCGATTCGAACCGGCGGGCGAGCCGTCGCGCGAATCGATCGAGGCCGCCCGAGTCGGGCCCGATGGCGCCGACAGCAATATGTTAACGAACTGTTAGCCGCCACGCGATAAGCAGGAAAGTCCGAATCAATCGGGCGAGTTCGGCGCGCGGATGGAAGCGTCTGTTCGCCGCGTCGCCAAAGCCATGACGGCAAGCTCTTTCCGCATGCGAGAAAGGTGAGCCTTCATGCTCATTCCCGGAATCTCTCAATTGGACGCGCACACGCCGTTCGGCGGTCGCCCGACGACGGCCGCGCGCGCCAAGCGGCCGACGACGTCGCCGCCGGCGCAACCCCCCGCCGAGCCGGCCGAACCCGCCGTCGGCGATGACGGCGCCGCCGACGACCAGGCCGCCTCGGATCCGCAGCAGGCGATGACCCTCGCGGCCGCCCAGGCCGCCTACGCGTCGAATTGACAACCCGAGCCGCCGTCAAGCGTCCAACGCCAGCACGGCGAAGCTGGCGAGCCAGTGCTCGCCCATGTAATCGCCGACGACATGCGGCAGGCCGGCCTCGAGATGGGCTTCGGCCGCCTCTTCCATCACCGGCCGGCGGGCGTCTTCGCGCGACCGGGGGGCGGCCAGGGAGCGCCAGCACCACGCGCGGCTGAGGTTCAGCCCGTCCAGGTGCGCGATCTTGCCGTCGCTGCGGTCTGCGACCGTGGCCGGGACGAAGAGGCAGGCAGGCCGTCGCTCGGCGATATCGGGCAGGAAACGATCGAACCAGCCCGCAAATCTTTCACCCGGCAACAGGCGCCGCAGGCATTCGGCCTCGATCAGCGCCGAGGACAAGAAGTCGTCGCCGCTCGGCTCCCACGCCTGGCAATCGGCGTCCGAGCCGTACCATCTCTCCGCGGCCTCGCGCAGCGCGCCGGCAAGGCGCCCGTCGGCCGTCGCCGCGGCGTAATCGGCGGCCAGGGCGACGGCGAAGGCCGTGTTGAAATGCGTGCCGACCCGCACCGGATAGGTCGCCTTCGGCAGGAACTCGCAAAATCGCGCGGCGAAGATTTCAACGAGCGGCGCCAGGGTCGCGCACCACCGCGAATCCGGCAGCCGCATCAGCGCTTCCGACAGTTTCAGCAGCCAGGCCCAGCCATAGGGTCGCTCGAAGCCGCGCGCCAGCGGATGACCCAGGTAGGCGCACTCGCCGGCGACGTTCTTTTCGGTGATCTGGCGATCGAACAGCGCGCGAATCTCGGCGGCCGGCGCCATCGCCGGGAACAACCGCAGCAGGCGCGCCAGCATCCAATAGGCGTGCACGCACGAATGCCAATCGAAACTGCCGTAGAACAGCGGATGAAGCTCGCGCGGCGTGCGGGCGTCCTGCGGACCCGACAGCGAGTGGGACAGCTTGTTGGGATATTCGCGGGCGACATGACCGAGCGCCACGGCGGCGAAGCGGGCGGCGACGTCTTCGGTGAGGGCGCAAGCCATGCGGCGTCTGCGCCTCTACGCCGCCGTCACCCGGACGGCATGATCCCGGCCTTCCCACGTCTGCGTGTCGAGCCACAGGAACGTGAACTCGATGGTCTCGCCGGCGGTCAGCGCCGCGACCGGAAGATCCGCGACGTGCACCCCGAGGCCCGTGTCCCGCGTGTCGGCGTCGCGAATTTCCTTCCAGCCGTTGACGCCCCAATGCACCCTTGCCGGAGCCTTGAGCGCGATCGTCAGCGTGTCGCCGGCGCGCAGGCGCCGCCGCCGCACATTCGGCCCCCAGATCGCGTAATCGATCTTCGGACGGACGCCGCCATAGCGCGACCACGCGGCCGCCGGCCGATCCACCGGCCGGCCCAATGCGTGGCTGTGGCACAGCTTGATGAACTCGCTGTGCGCCCAGACGAGCGGCATCGCCGAACCGCTCGGCTTGCCGGGTTTCAGATCGCGTTCCGCAATCGGCTCGCTGTCCCAGACCTGTTCGGGAATCAGGCCCAGCGGACTGCTCATCGCCATCATCGCTTCGAGGTACGGCAGGACATCCCCGCCCGCCGAGAGGGCGTAATGGCCACGCTCGCCGGTCAGCAGCGGCCAACCTCGCCCCCGGCCCGCGCCGTCGAACGGCGCGCCGTCGTCGTGCTCGCCGTAGCCGTCGTTGTTGTAGCGATGCCAGACCGGACCGCTCGGCGTCTCCGTTCTCAGCAAGCCGTCGACGACCTTCAGACTGTCGCGGATGCGCGGATCGTCGGCGCTCCGCAGGCCGTAGCGCACGAGCTGCAGGAAATCGGTGGCGACCTGCGCGTTGGCGGGCAAGTCGGGATCGGAGGCGAGGTTCTTGATCGGCAACGGCTCGGCCAGCGCCTGCTTGCGCCTCTGCGCATCCGCCGGAAAGGTACGGATGTAATAGCCGCTGACGCCGAATCGGCGCGCGAGCGGCGTGTCGGCGACAAAGGTCCAGCGCTCCGCCTCGGCGTTCCAATAGTCGGCCAGCCGCAGCGCGAAGGCCCGCGCCTCGCCTTCGAGAAAGGCGCTCGCCTCGACGAGCGCGGCGATCGCGACGGCGAGCGTGAAGACGTTGATCCCGGCGTCCTCTTCCCAGCGGTCCTGCCCGGTTGCGGGGCCTTGGCGGGCGATGAAGCCCGCCGCGCGTCGAACGGCTTCGGCGGCCGGAACGCCGCCAAGCGCATTCTTCTCCCGCAACGCCGACGCCAGAAGAATGGGAAACGCCGCTTCGTCGAGCTGAACGCCCTGCCAGAACGCGGCGCCGCCGAGCCATTGGTTTTGAAACCAGTGACCGTCCGGCTGCTGCGTGGCGATCAGATAGCGCAGGATGTCGCGCGCATCGGCATAGGCCTCCATCGCGACCAGGGCGCCCGCGGTCTCCACCAGATCGCGCGACCAGACCAGATGATAGCCGCCGCGGCTCTGGCTGCTGTCGCCCCATGGGACGGACAAACTGGCCACCGCCGCGCCGCAATAGGTGCGATCCTGATGGACCTTCAGGACGGCGGCGGACAGACTGAGCGCGCGATCGATATCCTCGCGCAGCGCCGGGCGGCGGCCCTCGGAAAGCCAACCCTGCCAGGCGCGACATTGCGCGTCCCACGCCACCGCGAAATCCTCCATCAGGGCCGATACGGCGAGCGTCGCCGCCGCCTCCTTGCTGGTGGCGAGGCCGAGAGCGAGAGTCGCCTCGGCGGGAAGCTCGCCCATCAGGGCGACCGCGCCCGGGCCGGCGGTCTCGTATCGCCACGCCATGCGCCCGTTGCGGTTGAAATCCTGCCAACCGTCGCTCGCCTCCAGGCAGCCGACCGAGCAGCGTCGCCAGGCGTCCGCGCCGTGCGGGTCGACCGCCGACAGCGCAAGGCCGAACGGTCCCTGCTCCGCCCATAGAACGGCGCGGCCGTTATAGGCGGCGACCGACGCCATGTTGTTCTGCGCATCCCCGCCGAGGCGCGCCGCCAACAGCGCATAGGGCCGAAGAGCCGCGTCGCCCTCCAGCCGATAGCGCAACAGCAGAACGTCGCGCCGTTGCGACGGACAAATCCGCAGCGTGAATACGAAGCGCGGATGGCGATGTTCGATCTCGACCGCCGGCACGCCGGGGCTGGAAAGGGTCGTCCGATAGTTCGCATTGCGCCGCAGCTCGACCCAGAAGCCGCGATCGTCGGCGACGATGAAGCCGAGATCCTTGATCTGGGGGATGTCGATGCGCGGGTAGTAGACTTCGGTGACGACGCCCTCGGCGACGGTGAACCACAGCCGCGACGAGCCGAGGCTCGCGCCGACCATGTCCTTGCGCGCCGAAGCCCAGGTCGGATGCGCGAACGGCGCGGACGGCGCCGCGCCGCCGGCCGGAGAGGGGGTCGAGAGTTCGCTCGCGCTCATCGCAATTTCCTGTATCGTCCATGTCGGCGGCTCCGCGCCGACCGAACTTGCGCGACGTTTCGCATCCTCAACTGAAAGCCGGAGACGCCACGCCGCGAAATTGCACGTTATCCCGGGAACGCGCGCCGCGCGACCGCCGCGACCGCCGCCAGATCCCCAGCCGCCCCGCCTGGCCGCGTCAAGCCGATCGGCCGGTTGGTCGCAACGCGCCGTTGGTCGCGGCGGGCGCGGCGCGCCGCACGATCAAAAACGCGACGACGGCGAGCGCCAGGGCGATGATACCGCCAAGCGAGAAGGCTGTGGAATAGGCAAAGCCGCCGAGCTCGCGCAGCGGGCCGACGCCGAACGCGGCGACGCCATAGCCGACCTGATAGAAGGCGATCAGCTCGCCGGACATAGCGGCGGCGCGGCGTGGAAATTCCGCGCCGCCGAAGCTGATGCTGAGCGGCAGGAGCGCCGAACAGGCGAGGCCCGCCGCGGCGAAGCCGGCGATCCCGGCCGCCGCGCCGTCGACGCGCGCGATGAACTGGAAGATCGCCGCGAGAAGGATGGGGAGCGCGACATAGACCCATCGGGCGGGAACCCATCGGGCGAGCAGCGCGAACATCACGCGGCCGAGGGTGACCGTCAGCCAGAAGGCGGCAAGGGCGAAGGACGCGTCCTGCATCGACACATGCCGCTGCGCGGAGAGGTAGAGCCCCGCCCAATTGCCGCTCAGCGTTTCGACCACGCCGTAAAGCAGCGCCGCCGCTGCGTACAGCCAGAAGCGCCCGGGAAGGGCCCCCTTCGCGCCGGCGGCGGCGCGCCCCGCGCCTTGCGGCGTGGTGAGGGCGGCGAAGGCGAACAGCAGCATGGCGGCGAGGAGCGCCGCCAGCAGCGGCAGCGCCCACCAGACGCCGAGCACCGAAAAGAGCGCGACCAGCAGCGGCGCCAGCGCGGTGCCGAGCCCGAGCAGCGCGTTCAGCGCCAGCACGGCGCCGTCCGCGCGGCCCGGAAACAAGCCCTCGACCAGCGTGTTCAGCGCCGTCACCGTCGCTCCGAAGCCAAGGCCGAGCGCGCCGGTGGCGACGCACAGCAGCGCGAAGGCCGCGGACGACCCGATCAGCAACGGACTCGCCGAGAGCGACGCCATCGACAGGAGGTCGCCGCTCAATCCCAGCAGCAGCACGCCGCGCATGCCGAGGCGACGCGCAAGCCACGGCGAAACAGCCGCGGCGACGATCGCCAGGGCGACCTGGGGGATGAACATCGCCCCGTAGCGCGCGCCCGACAGGTTGAACCCCGAGGGGCTCGTGAAAATCGCGCTGGCGGCCGGAAACGTGACGAGCGCCAGGCCCTGCGCCACGCCGGCGAGATAGAGCAGGCCGACCACGAGCTTGCCGCGGACCTGGGGCACGGCGCGCAATCGCCTAACCCAAGCGTCGAAGCAGATGGTCGCCCACCCGCAGGGCATTGGCGATGGCGGTCAGCGAGGGGTTCACCGCGCCGATGCTGACGAAGAAGCTGGTGTCGACGACATAGAGATTGTCCAACTCGTGCGCCTTGCAATCGCGGTCGAGCACGGAAGAGGCGGGATCGCCGCCGAATCGACAGGTGCCGGCCTGATGCGCGCAGCCGGCCAGCGGAATGTCGCTTTGCATGTATAGATCGCGGCCGACCAGATGCTGCGGCTGCAGGCCGATTTCGCCCAGCATCGCGCGCAACTTGTCGTAAAGCTTGCGCGTCGGAACCTGATTGTTCGGCGTATAGGCGAGGCTGATGCGTCCCTCCCGATCGACGGTCACCCGATTCTCGGGGTCGGGGAGGTCTTCGGTGGTCAGCCAGAAATCGACGGCGTGGCGCGCGACCTCCTCCAGCGCGCGATCGGGGACCAGCGCGGTGAGCAGCGGCTTCTCGGCGCGATACATGCCGGCCAGCGTCTTGCCGATCATCTGGATATTGCCCATCGGATAGGGGAAGCCCTCCATGCCGAAATAGAAGTCGTTGAGCGCCAGCGTCTTCTGGAACATCGTGTCGTTCGGGGTCAACGACAGCGCGAGAACCGCCTGGCTGTTGTGAAACATGTAGTTCCGCCCGACCTGGCCCGAGCCGTTGGCGAGACCGGCGGGATGCCGGTCGCTCGCCGACCGCAGGAGCAGCGCGGCCGAGTTCGCCGCTCCGCAGGAGACGACCACGATGTCGGCCTCGAAACGCTGCGGCGCGCCGTTGACCTCGGCGACGACGCCGGCGACCGCCGTTCCGGCGCCGTTCGTCTCGAGCTTCACCGCCCGCGCGTTGCGCAGCAAGGTGACGTTGGGCCGCTCCAGCGCGGGACGGACGGCGATGACTTCCGCGTCGGCCTTGGCGTGCAGGAGGCACGGGAATCCGTCGCAGGTCTGGCAGCGGATGCAGCGGCTGTAGGCCATGTCCGCTTCGTTCAGCATCACCGCGGAGGGCGCCGGAAACGGGTGGTAGCCGGCGGCGGCGAGATCGTCGTGAAGCTTCTGGATGCGCGGTTCGTGCGAGACCGGCGGCGCCGGATAGGGCGCGCTCGCCGGCGGTTCGGTGGGGTCGAGGCCGCGTTCGCCGTGCACCTGATAGAGCTGCTCGGCCTCGGTGTAGTAGGGCTCGAGTTCGTCGTAGGCGATCGGCCAGGCGGGCGAGACGCCGTCATAATGCCGTATCGCGCCGAAGTCCTCCTTTCGCAGGCGATAGAGCGCCGCGCCGAAAACCTTGGTGGCGCCGCCGACGAAATAGTGAACCTGGGGCTGGAACGTCGCGCCGTCGGGCGACAGCCATGTCTCGGGGGAGACGTAGCGGTTGGCCCGAAACACGTCTTCGACATGCCAGTTGCGCGCCTCGCGCGGCAGCCAGTCGCCGCGCTCCAGGATGAGGATCTTCTTGCCGGAGGGCGCCAGCCGGTGCGCGAGCGTGCCGCCGCCCGCGCCGCTGCCGATGATCAGGACGTCGTATCGCTCGCCCACCGTCCTAGAGTCCGACGCTGTTCTGCATCATCCCGCCGTCGGCGAAAATCGTCGTCGCGGTCAGATAGCTCGCCCCGTCGCCGGCCAGGAACACCACGACATTGGCGATCTCCTCCGGCTGCGCCATGCGCCCGAGGGGAATTGCGGCGTCCAATTTGGAGAGCAGCGCCGGGTCCTTCATTGTCGAAAGATTGATCGGCGTCGCCACCGCGCCGGGACCCACCCCGACGACCAGTACGCCGCGGCCCGCCAATTCGACGCCTGCGGTGCGCGTCAGCATCCGCATGCCGCCCTTGGCCAGGCAATAGGCGGTATTGCCCGGCATCGGCCAATCCTCATGGACCGACGTGATGTTGATGATCCGTCCGCCGCCGCCCTGCTCGATCATTTGTCTGGCGGCGATTTGAGTGCCGAAGAACGCGCTCTTGAGGTTGATCGACAGCACCCTGTCGTATTGCGCTTCGGTGGTGTCGAGCACCGAGGTGCGGGTTTCGACCCCGGCGTTGTTGACCATCACGTCGACGCGCCCGAACGCCGCGACCGCGGCGTCGACGAGTTTCTGCAGCTCGTCGACCCGGCTGACGTCGGCGTCCACGCCGACCGCCTTATCGCCGAGCGCGACGATCTCGCGCTCGAGCGCATCGGTCGCCGCGGGATCGGCGACGTAGTCGATCACGATGCTGGCCCCGGCCCTGGCGAGACCGAGCGCGATCGCCCGGCCGATCCCGCTGTTGCCGCCGGTGACGATGGCGACCTTGCCCTGGAGCGACATCGCATTTTTCCTCGTTGGTCCGGTCGGGCGTCCGCGACAGCGGCCGTTGAAGAAAGGCTATCACGCCGTCTCGCGCTTTGTCGCGCCCCTCACGCGCGAGGGCTCGCCTTTCGCCCCGCGCGACAGGCCGCCCGGCGCGCGGCGACGGCGGTGATGAGCGCCGCATGGCTCCAGGCGAGGTCCTTCGAAGACGTCTGCCGTCCAGTCGCGCGATCGAACTGTTCGGCCAACTCCCCGTTCGCCGGCGTATAGGCGCGGACCGTCGCCATGAAACCGTCGCCTCGCGAGATGAGCGCCTCGAAAATAACGGAACGATCGAGCGTTTGATTCGTTCCAACCATCACCGCGGGCAAGGAAAGCCGGTCTCGCGCCGCTTCATTTGTCGGCGCGCCGCGCGCCACAGCGCCCGCCAGCCGGAAGAAGAATTCCGCGGCGCCGAGTGTGGCGAAATAATAGGCGCCGCCGCTGTAATAGCGGTCTCCCTCGTAGCGGCCCATCGCCGCGCCGCGACCCGGGGGCAAGGATTGATTGATCGGATAGTCGGCGGCGAACAGATTTTCCAGACGAGCCAACGTCGCCTGGGCCTTCGGGTCGAGCGCGCTATGGGGGCCCTCTTCGCGCCCGGCGTGATTGACGGCGAGAATGGTCGCGATGTCGAGCTCCTTTTCCGCTTCGCCGTCCGCCTCGCCGACGCGGCTCGAATAGAAACCCTTGGCGGCGACCCAGTGGCCGTCAAGCCGGGCGGCAATTTCGCGGGAGGCCGCGCGGCAGGCGCGCGCGCGGCTGGAGTCGCCCGCCTCGTCCATCCATTGCGCGCCGTCGCAAAGCGCCGCGAACTGCACCAGGCGGGTGTAGTAGTGATGGCCGCCCCGCTCCTCCCAGATATCGAACGACGGCTCGCGCCAGCGTCGATGAGTGAACGCCAGATCGGCTTCGAGCAGCCCGCGCGCCGCATCGCGGATTTCGGCGTCGTCGAACACGCCCAGCCGCCCGAGTTGCATGACCGTGAGCGCGCGCAGCGCCGGGCCGTCGTGCTGCGGGCGCGCCCATTTGATGATGTCCAGGGTGCCGTCCGGATTGAATTGCGTTTCGCCGAGAAGGCGGTCGCCGACCGCCGCGCGCAATTCGTCCTCGGAGCGCACGTATTGGAGGAAATCCGGGCTGACCGCCGCGCCGACCGCGCCGCGGCTTAACAGCACGCGCCCGTCCAGATCGCGCAGAGCGAGGCTGAAGCGAACGAAGTCCCGCACGCGCTCGGCGATGCCGGAGTCCCCGGCGCCTTCCTCGATCAAAATCCTGGCCGCGTCGATGACGATCGCCGAGTCGCGCAGCCAGTGGAAGAAATAGTCGGGGTCGGGGTCATACGAGGCGATCGAAGGCGAAGCGAGCACCGATCCCCTGGCGGGTCTGATCGTCTGCCCGAACCCCGGCCGCTGTTTGACGAGATGAACGGCCGAGACGCTCCGCAGCATGGCGGCGGCCGACAACCGGTACTGGGCGTCCATCCACTCGGGCAGCAAAGCGCCGGTGGAATGGCCTGTTGCGACGGCGCTCGGTTGATCCGCTGCCGGCATCGGCGGCTCCGTTCAAGCCAGATGCGGGCTCTGGAAGCCCAGCTTCTTCAGCCCGCCGCGCACGTCCTCATCCTTCATGAACAGTTTCCACAACAATCCCGTCCGGTGGTTCTCGATCATCGCGACGATCGGCCCCTGGTCGATCGCCAGATAGGTGTCGGCGTGCCAGTTGCGGCTTTCGCTGAACGCGTCGGTGAAGCCGTACGGGCCCCAAATCTTGCCGCCGACGACCTCATGGAAATAGCGGAGCGCCCGCATCGCCTGTTCCGGCGCGTAGGGAAAGCTCGACAGCGCCGCCGTCGGCGAAATGACCCCGTTATCATGATCCGGCGCGTGGACGGCGTAACCGTTCGGATCGTCGCTCGCCGTCAGCCCCCAGCACGAGGCCCCATAACCCCTGTAGTTGTGGGGATTGCGAACGCAATGTTCGTAGTTGATCCGGGTGTGGCGCTCGTTCTGCAGCCAATAGTCCGCATAGCGATCCCTCAGTCCGCGCGGATCAAGCCCGCAGAACGAATATTGGCTGAAGAAAAGCGGGCCCCCATAATCCGGGCCAAGCGGCAGTTCGATGCCGTAATAGCTTCTCCGATTGTCGAAGGCGCGCGCTTGCGCCCACCCGTCGTGGTAGACGACGGGGTCGATCGAAAAGGTCGGCGAAGCGGCGGCGAGCACGTAGGCGATCAGGCATTCGTTCCAGCCGCGGATCTCGGCGTCGAGGCTCCAGCCGTTGTTCGGACTCCAGTGCCAGGTGAGCACGTGGCGTCCGTCGCGGGTATGCCAGCTCCATTCGGCCTCGCGCCACATCCAGCCGATCCGTTCGCGCAGGCTCTTTTCGGCGGCGGAGTCGCGATCGAAATATTGTCGCGCGCACAATAGTCCCTGGAACAGATAGGCGCTCTCGACGAGATCGCCGCCGTCGTCCTTGCGGCCGAACGGCATGGTCGCGCCGGTGCGGCCATTCACGTAATGCGGGAACAGGCCGTGATAGCAACCCGTCTTTTCCAGAAAGCCCAGCATCGCGGTCAGACGATCGAGCGCCGCCTCTCTTTCGATCCAGCCGCGCTCGACCGCCACGACGATCGCCATGAAGCCGAAGCCGGCGCCGCCGATGCCGACGCGATCATCGGGCTGCGTCCGGGAGAGCCGGACGCGATCCAACGGGAGGCCGCTGACGGGGTGCGCGCCGTCCCAAAAAAAACGGATGGTCTGCCGTTGGATGAGATCGAGCAGCGCTTCGTCGGATAGTCCGGCCTGAAGCCTCGATGGACGTCGGCGTCTTTCGGAGGCGCGGCTCTTCGTAGGCATTCCTGAAACAATCCTTTTGTCTCCGGCGCCTCGTCGGCGCGCCGCGCGCCCGATCGCAAATTCGGGCGGTCAGGTCGATTTTTCCGGCATTTTGATCAAGCGCACAATGCGGGCTGAGAATCCCTCGTCCAGATCGCGGTGGCCGAAGCTGATCACGCCCGATCCGGCGAGCTCCTTGTCGAACAGCGCCAGGATGGTCCGGCGATCGGCTTCGTCGAGCGAATCCAAGGCGTTATCGATGCAAATCCAGCGCGGCTTGTGCAGCAGCAGACGCGCGAAAGCCAGGCGCTGCGCCTCCTCGCCGGTCAGCTCGGCGTCCCAGTTCGCGCGGCGATCAAGCGCCGGCGCCAGGCGCTGCAGGGCGACGCCGTTGCACGCGGCGACGAGGTCCTCGTCGCGAAATGCGGCGGCCGGCGAGGGATAGGCCAAGGTTTCGCGAAGCGCTCCCGGCGGCGTGTAAGGGCGCTGCGGCATGAACATGACGCTGTCGGCGGCGGGGATGCCGACGCGGCCGGAACCCCACGGCCACAGGCCCGCAATGGCGCGGAACAAGGTCGTCAGGCCCGCTCCGGACTCCGCGGTGACGAGCACGCGTTCGCCGGGCGCAATTTCCACATGCGCTTCTTCGAGCCTCTCGAAGCCGGCCGGGGACTGGACGCTCAAATCGTCGAGCGTGATCTTGCCTCCGCTCGTGCGTGCGCGCTCGATCCGGCCGGCTTGTTGGTCCGGCTTGTCGAGATCGAGGAGGGCGCGGCGGAACTGCGCGACGCGGCGAAGCGTCGCCAGCCAGTCGGCGATGGTGTTGAAATTGTCGACGAACCAGCGCAGCGACTGTTGCACCTGGGTGAAGGCGCCCGCCGCCACCATCAACCCGCCGAGCGTCAGGTCGCCGCCGAAAAAGCCCGGCGAAGCGGCGAGGATCGGCGCGATGATGGCGAGCCAACCATATCCGGCGGTGATCCAGGTCAGGCGCGTCAGGCCGGTGACGAGCCGTCGCATCACCGCGAACACGCCGTCGGCATCGCGATTGAGGCGCGCCTTTTCATCGCCCTCGCCCCCTTCGAGGGCGACGCCGTCGGCGTGCTCGTTGACGCGCACCAGCGCGAAACGCAGATCCGCCTCGCGCGCGTAACGCTCGACGTTGAGCGGGATGAGTGGCCGCCCGACGCGCCAGCTCAGCCAGGAGCCGGCCGCCGCATAGGCGAGGGCGCACCACACCATGTAGCCGGGGATCGTGCGCCGGCCGCCGTCGAAGGTGAAGACCACGCTATCCGAAATGATCCACAGGACGCCGATGAAGCTGGCGAGCAGCAGCGAAGCCTGCAGGAGGCCGATGCCGAGGTCGGTCGACAGTTCGGTCAGATGGCGCGCGTCCTCGTGCATGCGCTGGTCAGGATTGACGCCGATTTCCGCCACGCCGGCGAGGCGAAAGGCGCGGCCGGGCGCCAGCCATTGGTCGAGCAGATCGCGCGCGAGGCCTTCGCGCAGCTTCAGCTTCAGCATCTGGTTCAGCCAGGCCTGGGCGACGTTGAGGCTCAGCAGGCCGGCGGCGATGACGGCGAAGACGAGAAGCTGGGTGAGGAAGGCTTCGAAATCCTTCTTGGCGAGCGCGTCGTAGAACGGCTTGTTCCAGGCGTTCAATCGGATCTGGCCATAGGCGGTGGCGCCGACGACGACGACCGTCGCGCCGGCCAGCATGAACAATGTGGTGCGCTGGGCCGAAGCGATGAAGGCGCGCGCCATCATCGCCAGTTCGGGCCACAGCCCGTCGCCAGCCGCCGGCTCGCTGGCGCGCGGCGCCGCCGCTTTGCCGGATTGATCCGCCATCAGGCCTGGCCCGCTTCCTCTCCTGCCGCCAGGCTCGCCCATTCGTTGTGGCGATCGCGGCGTGCGCCTGTCTCACGGGAGTGGGCGGATAAACCCCTCCATGGTAGAATGCTCGCATCATTGGGAAAAGATGAAAAGGGGCATCGGATGAGCCGCCTCGAGGCGCTTCTGGCGGCGATGACGCTCGAGGAAAAGATCGGCCAGCTCACGATGGCGACGGCGGATCGCGCGGTGACTGGACCGGTCCTGTCAAGCGACGTCGACGCCGGGATTCGCGCCGGGCGAATCGGCGGCATGCTCAATCTCTGGGGGGCGGAGCCGGCGCGAGCCATTCAAAGGATGGCGGTCGAGGAAAGCCGTCTCGGCGTCCCGTTGCTCCTCGGCTTCGACGTGGTCCACGGGCATCGGACCATTTTTCCGATTCCGCTCGCCGAGGCGGCCGCGTTCGATCCCGTGCTTTGGGAGCGCACCGCGCGCCAGGCGGCGCTCGAAGCGGCGGAGGACGGGCTCGCCATCACCTTCGCGCCGATGCTCGACATCGCGCGCGATCCCCGCTGGGGGCGAATTGCCGAGGGACCCGGCGAAGACCCCTGGCTGGCGTCGCGGTTCGCCGAGGCCAAGGTGCGCGGCTTTCAAGGGAGCGACCTCGCGGCCGCGGGCAGCATCGCCGCCACGGCCAAGCATTTCTGCGCTTACGGCGCGGCGACGGCGGGACTCGACTACGCGTCGGTCGACGTATCCGAACGCCTGTTGCACGAAGTCTATCTGCCGCCGTTTCAAGCCGCCGTGGCGGCCGGCTGCGCGGCGATCATGCCGGGCTTCAACGACATCGCCGGCGTGCCGATGACCGCCAACGTCGCTCTGCTGCGCGATTGGCTGAGGGGCCGAACCGGCTTCGATGGCGTCGTCATCAGCGACTATAACGCCATCGCCGAACTCGTGCGTCATGGCGTCGCCGGCGACCTCGTCGAGGCGGCGGCGCTGGCGCTCAAGGCCGGCGTCGATATCGACATGGTGAGCGGCGCCTATTCGCGCGGCCTGGGAGGCGCCCTGCAGCGCGGTCTCGTCGAGTTGGCGCAGATCGACGCGGCGGCGTCGCGGGTTCTGGCGCTGAAGCAACGGCTCGGCCTGTTCGACGACCCCTATCGGCGCGGCGCGCCGGCGGCGCCGCGCAACGCCGCGCAACTGGCCGCGCCGCGGGAGCTGGCGCGCGAGGCGGCGCGGCGCGCCATCGTCGTCTTGACCAATTCCGGCGTTTTGCCGCTCGCCGCGGGCCTGCGCCGCATCGCCGTCATCGGCCCGCTGGCGAAGGCGCGCACGGACATGCGCGGCTCCTGGTCGGCGGCGGGAGAGCCTGACGACCCCGTCACGATCCTCGAGGGCTTGCGGGCCGCTCTGCCCGACCGCGAGATCGTCTTCGCCGAAGGCGTCGGCATCGACGGGACGGCCGTCGAGGGCATCGCCGAAGCGGTCGCCGCCTGCCGGTCGGCCGACGCGATCGTGATGTGCCTTGGCGAAGCGGCCGCAATGAGCGGGGAGGCGGCGAGCCGGGCCAATCCCGACCTGCCCGGCCGCCAGCGCCTGCTAGCCGAGGCGGCGCTCGATTCCGGCAAGCCGGTCGTCGCGCTGCTTTCCTCCGGGCGGCCTCTCATCGCGCCCTGGCTGATGGCGCGCGCCGGCGCGGTGGTCGCGGCGTGGTTTCTCGGCAGCGAGGCCGGCCATGCGATCGCCGACGTGGTGACCGGCCGATTCAATCCGACGGGCCATCTGCCCGTCACCTGGCCGCGCGATATCGGACAGGCGCCAATTTACTACGCCGCCCGGCCATCGGGGCGTCCGGCCGACCCCGACGACCATTTCACCAGCAAGTATCTGGACATGCCGGTCGAACCACAGTTCCCGTTCGGCCACGGCCTGTCATACGGCCGGCTGAGGCTGGAGAACCTTTGCGTGAGCGCGCAGACGTTCAGAGCCGGCGACGACATTCTGGCGTCGGTCGATGTCATCAATGAGGGGACCTTGGCCAGCCAGGCGTCGGTCTTTTTGTTCGTTCGCGACGTCGTCGCCAGCATCGCCCGCCCGCTGCTCGAATTGAAGGGCGTCGCCAAGATCGGCCTTGCGCCGGGCGAGCGCGGCGTCGCGCGACTGCCCGTTCCCGCGGCGGCCTTTGCGTTCCCACGCGGCGACTTTCAACCGGCGATCGAGCCGGGCCGCTTTGAAATCTCCGTCGGTTTGAGCGCCGACCGCGCCGCGCTGTTGACGGTCGGCGTCGTCGCGACCGCCGCTTGAGGCGGCGCGTTCAGCGCGGCGCGTCGCCGCGGCGATAATCGACGGTCAGCTCGTCGAGCTTTTGTTTGAGCGCCGGGTCGAGTCGATAGGTCGCCGCCGCCAGCGTATCGTCGAGTTGCTCGGGACGGCTGGCGCCCAGCAGCGGCGCGGTGATGGCGGGATTGGCGAGCGTCCAGGCGACCGCCAGGGTGGTCAGCGGCGTCCCGGCCTCGGCCGCCAGGCGCCGCAGCGCCTCGACGGTGGAAAAGGCGCGCTCGTTCCAGTAGCGATGCTGATACATTTCGCCGGCCGCCGCCAAGGTGAAGCGCGTGCCCGGCGTCGGCGCCGAGCCGGGCTTGTGCTTGCCGGTCAGCAAGCCGCCGGCGAGAGGATTATAGGGAATCACGCCGAGGCCCTCCTGCACGGCCAGCGGCAGCAACTCGCGCTCGATTTCGCGAAACAGCAGGCTGTAGCGCGGCTGGAGCGAGACGAAGCGCGCCCATCCGCCAAGACTGGAGCGGCCCAGCGCCGTCGCGGCCCGGTAGGCGAGAAAGTTCGATGCGCCGACATAGCGCGCCCTGCCGGACTTCACGATCGCGTCGAGCGCCTCCAATGTTTCGTCGAGCGGCGTCGCCGCATCGTCGTGATGGAGCTGGTAGAGGTCGACATAGTCGGTTTGCAGGCGGCGCAGCGAGGCGTCGACGGCGTCGAGCAGATGTTTGCGCGACGCGCCCTGATCCCAGGGGTTCGGCCCCATTTTGCCGACCGCCTTGGTGGCGAGGATGAACGACCCGCGCTGGCCCTTCAGCCAGCGGCCGATGATTTCCTCGGTGCGGCCGACCGTCGGCGCGCCGCCGCCGAGCGGATAGACATCGGCGGTGTCGAAAAAATTGACGCCCGCGGCAGCGGCCCTGGCCATGATCTGATGCGCCACGGCCTCCTCGGTCTGCAGGCCGAAGGTCATCGTGCCCAGCGCGAGCCGGGATACGGTAAGGCCGGTGCGGCCGAGGCGGGTGGTGGGCATGCTCATCGAACAAATCCTTCTCAACTCGAATGTCGGGACGGCCGCCGGGTCGGCGGGAACCCGAAACAGCCCGTCGTAGACCCAAAGGGCGCTGGCGCAAATTTCCGCCTCAGATAGGCTATCAGACGATTTGCGGCGAATGTGGGCGCGGGCGAAGAAAACAGGCGGCCGCTCCGGTTGCGGGGTCACTCTCGACGGAGCGCGCTTCCACCCATCGATGCGCCGAATGCGCGTCACGACGGAGCGGGAGAAGCCATGAGCGACGCGAGACTGAAGCACTACGGCTGGGGCCGCGAAGGCGAGGCGATGAGCGCCGACGAGCGCGCTTTCGTGCTCGGCCGCTACCGCGAGAAATTCGGGCGCGGGACGTTCGAAACAAGGCCGCCGCCGCGTCTCGAAGAGCTGTCGCTGCCCGATCCGCGCGTGACGCCGCCCGCCTCGCTCGCCGCCTTCTGCACGAGCGAGCTTTACGACCGCGCCGCCCACACCTATGGCAAGGCCTACCCCGACTATGTTCGCGCCATGCTCGGGCAATATGATTGCGCGCCCGACGTGGTCGCCTATCCGCGCAACGAGGCGGAGATTTCATCCGTTATCGACTGGGCGGGCGACGTCGGGGCTTCGCTCGCGCCATTCGGCGGCGGCTCGAGCGTGTGCGGCGGCGTGGAGCATCGCGCCGACGGGCGGCGCAAAGGCGCCGTCACCCTCGACCTGCGCCGCCTCGACAAGGTGCTGGAGGTGGACGCGACCTCGCGCGCCGCGCGGATCGAGGCCGGCGTGTTTGGGCCGGCGCTGGAGGGCCAGTTGAAGCCGCGCGGCCTCACGCTGCGCCATTTTCCGCAGAGTTTCGAATATTCGACGCTCGGCGGCTGGATCGCGACGCGGTCGGGCGGCCATTTCGCGAGCCTTTACACCCATATCGACGACCTCGTCGAAAGCTTGCGCGTCGTCACGCCGCAGGGCGTGCTCGAGACGCGGCGGCTGCCCGGATCGGGCGCCGGGCCGAGCCCCGACCGCCTGTTCATCGGCTCCGAAGGGGTTCTCGGCGTCATCTCGCAAGCGTGGATGCGATTGCAGTCGAAACCGGTGTTCCGCGCCGGCGGCTCCGTGAGCTTTACGAGCTTCTTCGCTGCGGCGCGCGCGGTCCGCGCCATCGCGCAAGCGGGTCTCTACCCGTCGAACTGCCGCATTCTCGACCCGGCGGAGGCCTACAACACCGGCGCCGCCGCCGGCTCGGTCGCCGTCCTGGTGCTCGCCTTCGAGTCGGGCGACCATCCGCTCGAGGCATGGATGAAGCGCGCCCTCGAATGCTGCGCCGATCACGGCGGCGTCGCCGCGCCGGGGGGCGCCGACGCGCATCTTGAAGGCGCTGCGGGCCTGTGGCGCAACGCCTTCATCCGAATGCCCTACGCGCGGGAATTCCTGGCGCCGGCCGGGCTCATCAATGACACTTTCGAGACTTCGATCACCTGGGAGCGTTTCGAAGCGCTCCACGACGCCGTCAAGGCCGCGACCGAGCGCGCCATTCTCGAGGCGACCGGCGTCGAGGGGGAAGTCACCTGCCGCTTCACGCATGTCTATCCTGACGGCCCGGCGCCGTATTTCTCGTTCCACGCGCTCGGCCGGCACGGCGCGCTGATCGAACAATGGCGGGCGATCAAGGGCGCCGCGTCCGATGCGCTGATCGCCGCCGGCGGCACCATCACGCATCATCACGCGGTCGGGCGCGATCACCGCCGCTGGTACGATCGGCAGCGGCCGGACCTGTTCGCCGCGGCGCTTCGCGCGGCCAAAGGCGCGCTCGACCCGAAGGGCGTGATGAATCCCGGCGTGCTGATCGACCCCTGAGGCCGGGGAAGCGGCGGACGAGCCAATCGGCGCGCGCGCCGTTCACGATCGCGGCGGCGAGCCGGTCGGTGGGCGCATCGCCGGCCGGTTGTGCTTTGATTTCACGTCGGCGATCTTGTCGAGCATCTCCTTCAGCGCGTCGAGCGCCGCTGTCTCCTCGTCGGTCAGCGGCTTTCTCGGGTGGAAATGCGCGAGAAGCACGACGAGCGCGTCGCCGACGCGGCCAAGCTGCTTGCCGTAGCTGGCGACGTCGGACAACACGTCCTCTTCGACCTTCGGCTCGCTCGATTGACCAAGGTTGATGTTGATCAGCCCGAACTGGCTGCCGATCGGACTGAGGAACGCCGTCCACGGGTTGATCGACTGGACGACGTCGCCGGACAAGGGAAGCTTGAAGGTCGGCATGCGCGCCTCCTGCGCTCGCAGTTGATCGATCGCACTATCCGCGCGCCGCGGGCGATCGGCAAGGCTTCGAGAGCGGCGGCGCGTTGCGGCGAAGGCCTGGCGAGCTGCTGTCGCTCGCAGTCGCGCGTCGACGCGCGCCGGCTTGCGGAGGAAGCGCCGCCCGACCTGACCACCTGGGCAGTAGGCGGTCGGCAAGGCGGCTCGTAGATTGGCGCGGTGAATCGAGGAGGCCCCGATGTCGAAACCCGAGTCCGCCGTTTCCCTGCAGCATCTCTCCGACGCGCTCGCCGATCTGACGGCTCGAGCGGCGAGGAGCGTTGTTTCCGTTCGTGCGGCGCGCTCGCGCTCGAGCGGCTTTGTCTGGCGGCCGGGCCTGATCGTCACCGCCGAAGAGGCGCTCGCCGAAGAAGGCGAAATCTCCGTCGCTCTGCCCGACGGCCAGTCGGCCGTCGCGGCCGTGGTCGGACGCGATCCGACCACCGACGTCGCGCTTTTGCGGGTCGATCGCCTCGACGGTCCGGCCGCCGCGCTTTACGCCACGCCGCCTTCGGTCGGCGCTCTCGTCGTCGCGGTTGGTCGTCAGAACGAGGCGCCGAGCGCCGCGTTCGGCGCGGTCTCGTTCGTCGGCGGCCCGTGGCGTAGCCTGCGCGGCGGCGAGATCGACGCCAGAATCGAGCTGGATCTTTCCCTGCGCCGCGCCGGCGAGGGCGGTCTTGCGCTCGACGCCTCGGGCCGCGCCCTGGGCATGGTCGTGTTCGGGCCGCGGCAAAGGGTTCTGGTCATCCCGGCGGCGACCATCGAGCGCGTCGCTGCGAAGCTGCAGACGCATGGCCGGATCGCCCGCGGTTATCTCGGGCTCGGATTGCGGCCGACCAGGCTGGACGGCGACAAGGGAACCGCCGCGATGGTGATGAACGTCGATGCGAACGGGCCAGGCGCGGCCGCCGGGCTGCGGCAGGGCGACGTGATCGTCAAATGGAGCGGCGAGCCCATTCGCGACCTGCGCACGGTGCTGCGGGCGCTCGGTCCCGACAGCGTCGGCTCCACCGTCGCGCTTTCGCTGCTGCGCGGCGGCGCGCCCGCCGAAGCCGTGCTGACAATCGGCGAGAGGCCGGAGAGTTGACGAAGGCCGGCGCGCCAGAACCCGTCGTCGTGGCGATCGAAGTCGACGATCCGGCGCTCGCCGACCGATTGATCGCGCTGCTCGTCGAGGTCGCCGGGCTGCGGCTCGCGCGCGCCGGCGAGGCGGCCGATGTCGCTCTCGTCCCGGCGCGCCGCGCAGAGGCGGCGGTCGAGGCGGACGCCGCCTTGACGCCGCGCGAGGTCGAGGTGCTGACCCACATGGCCGAAGGCGCTTCGAACAAGACGATCGCCCGACGTCTTGGAATATCGGTCCATACGGTCAAGTTTCATGTCGGCTCGCTGCTCGACAAGCTCGACGCCGCCGGCCGCACCGACGCGGTCGCGCAGGCGGCGCGCCTCGGCGTCATCCAGCTCTGAGAGCGGGCGCCCGCTGAACCGGCTGGGCCTGGCGTCGCTCGCGCAGCGCGCGCCGACCGGCGGCCGCGCGTCTGGACAGTCTTTGGCTTTCATCGTCTAATCCCGCCAACCAACGCCGAAGCGCGGATTTCTCGGGAGGCAGGGATGAATTTCACCAGACGGTCGGTGGCCGCCGGCATCGCCGCCGGCCTGGCCGTGCCGGCGCTTTTGCGCACCGCGCGCGGCGAGAGCGCGCCGCTCAGGATCGGCATGGTGCTCCCCGTCACAGGGCCCGCCGCCGATTCGGGCAAATATGCGCTGACCGGCGCGAAACTCGCCCTTGACCGCGTGAACAAAGCGGGCGGCGTCCTGTCACGACAAGTTGAACTCGTCACCGAGGACGACCAGACGACCAATCCCGGCGCGGTGCTCGCCTTCTCCAAACTCGCCGCGCAGCCGGACATCGTCGCGTTCCTCGGCTCGATCCGCTCGACGCAGAATCATGCGATGGCGCCGGACATATTGAGCGCCGCCAAACCGGTCTGTTTCGGGGGCACCGATCCGGCGCTGACCAAGATGGGCAATCCATGGATGTTCCGGTTCCGGCCCAACGACAGCTATTCCGGCCGCGTGATCGCCGATTACGGGGTGGAGACGCTCGACAAGAAGAACTGGGCGATCGTCCACTCGACCGACGCGTTCGGCGCAGGCGGCGCGAAGGCGTTGACCCAAGCGCTCGGCAAGGCGGGCGCCGCGATCGCCATTGACCAGGGCTATCCCAATCAGAGCCAGGATTTCACGCCGGTCGTGCTGGCGATCAAATCGTCGGGGGCGGACATCATCGGCTCCTATTTCACCTTCGACAACGATCTGGCGATTTTCGCGCGGCAGTTGCGGCAATTGGGCGTCGCGACTCCCTGGGTCGGCTCGGCCTCCATTACGGTCGCCGGGGCCGTCAAGCTCGCCGGCCCGGCGCTGTTCGGCACCTACGGCGTGGCCGACTACGCCGAGGACTCGAGCCCCGAATCCAAGGAATTCGGCAAACTCTATCGCGCGGTCTCGAGCATCCCGCCGGATAATTACAGTTCGTGGACCTATGATGCGATCGGCGTTCTGTGCGCCGCCATCGCCACGGCGGGCGTCACCGATCCGGACAAGGTCCGCGCCGCGATCCTCGCCACCAAGGGCTACAAGGGCGCGGAAGGCGAATATAATTTCGATCAGTTCGGCGACGGTCTGCACGGCTACAATATCGTCCGTAACGAAAAGGGCGTGATCGTCTTCGACAAGCACATCGAATTCACCGATTGAGCGGCGGGGCGGCGCCGCCGCCGCGTTCGCCGTCTCTCGTCGATCGGTGAAGCGACATGGATCTCGTGCTTCAACTGCTTTTCACGGGTCTGGGCATCGGCGCGATCTACGCGCTCGTGGCGCTCGGCTTCGTGCTGATCTTCCGCGCGACGAACGTCGTGAATTTCGCGCAGGGCGAATTCTCGATGGTCGCGGCCTATCTCATGGTCGTCTTCGCGGTCGATCTCGGCTGGCCGTACTGGCTCTCCTTCATCCTTGCGATCGGCGGGATGGCGCTGCTGGGCGCGATCTTCAATCTCGGCGTCTACTACCCCCTGCGAAACCGCACCTTCCTGCCGGTCATCATCTCGACGATCGGCGCGTCGATCTTTCTCGCCAATTCGGTGCTCGCGCTCTACGGACCGCAACCGCAGGTCCTGCCCGGCTGGTTCGACACTCCGGGCGTTCAGTTCGGCCCCGTTTACCTCGACAGTCAGTACCTGCTGATCATCGCCGTCACGATCCTGCTCGTCGCCTTCCAGTACTGGTTCTTCGAACACACGCTGCTCGGCAAGAAGCTGCAGGCGACCAGCCAGGACAAGGAGATGGCGGCGCTGCTCGGCATTCCCGTAGCGAGGATGATCATGATCACCTTCGTCTACAGCGCGGTGCTCGGCGGCGTCGCCGGCATTCTCGTCGCGCCGGTGCTGTTCGTGTCGATCCAGATGGGCTCGACGATTGCGCTCAAGGCCTTCGCCGCGACGATCATCGGCGGATTCGGGGATGTCGCCGGCGCCATCGTCGGCGGCCTCGCGCTCGGCGTCATCGAGACGTTCGGCGCGGCCTATATTTCGGTGCCCTACAAGGATGCGTTCGCCTTCCTCGTTCTCATCCTCTTCCTCGCCTTCCGCCCGCAGGGCCTGTTCGGCGAACGCGTCGCGGAGAAGGCATGAGCCTCGCCCGCGTCCCGGCCGCGGCCGCGTTCCGTCCCTCCCGCTCTCTGATCGGCCACGCCCTCTACGCGTTGCTCGCTTTAAGCGCCGTCGCTTGCGCCGCGGTCGTCAAGACCGATGGCTACGTCGCCAACATTCTGCTGCAGGCGGCGACCTACGCGATCGCCGTCTTCGGTCTTTCGGTGGTTCTCGGCCTGTGCGGCCAGATCAATCTGGCGCAGGCGGCGTTCTTCGCGCTCGGCGCCTATGCGGTCGGCCTCGGCACCGCGGACTACAACGCCCCGTTCTGGATTTGCCTCGCGGCGGGCATGGCGGTCGCCTTCGTCTCGGGCGGGCTGCTCGGCCTGTCGACCTTGCGCCTCGGCGGTCACTACCTCGCGATGGTGACCATCTCCTTCCAGCAAATCCTCACCGTCGTCCTTCTCAACGCGGTCGCGTTGACGCACGGGCCCGATGGGGTGAGCTCGATCAAGCGGCCCGATCTGTTCGCCTCCGGCCAGGCCTATCTTGCTCTCGCCGTGGCGATTCTGGCGATCGCGGGCTACCTCGTCTGGCGGCTCGCCGACACGCGGCTCGGCCGCGCGATGCGCGCGGTGCGCGACAACGAGATCGCCGCGAGCGCGGCCGGCATCGACGTCTACCGCACAAAGGTCGCCGCCTTCGCGATTTGCGCGCTGCTCGGCGGCGTCGCCGGCGGTCTCTTCGCGGGAGGATTCGCTTATGTCAGCCCCGATCAGTTCGCATTTTCCGATTCGATCGTCTTTTTGACGATGGCGCTGCTCGGCGGCGTCGCCTCGCCGGTCGGCTCGGCGATCGGCACCGGGTTGCTCATCCTCATTCCCGAATGGCTGCGTTTCCTCAAGAGCGTGCCGGGGCTCTATCTGGCGATCTACGGACTCGCGGTGATCCTCATCGTCGTCTTCATGTCCGACGGCATCTGGGGATTCATCGTGCGGATGCTTCGCCGCCCCGCGACGGCGCCCGCCGGGCCGGCGCGGCCCCTCGTGCTGGCGCCCGCCGATTCCGGGGCGCCGGTCGCGCTGGAGGTGAGGGGGCTCGCCAAATATTTCGGCGGACTGAAGGCCGTCGACGACGTCGATTTCACCGTGCGCCGCGGCGTCGTTCATGCGCTGATCGGCCCCAACGGCAGCGGTAAGACGACGACGCTCAACGTCGTTTCGGGCCTCTACCGCGCAACCGCCGGCCGCATTCTCGTCGACGGCGTCGACGTCACGGCGCTGCCCGCTCATAGACGCACGATCGCCGGGCTCGGGCGAACGTTTCAGAACATTCGCCTGTTCCGTTCGATGACGGCGCTCGAGAACGTCATGATCGGCGCGGAGCGGCGCGGCAATGCGCAGGTCGAGGGCGGTCGGGCGGCGCTGGAGACGCGCGCCCGCGCCGCGCTCGATTTCGTCGGCCTCGGCGGTCGTGGCGGCGATATCGCGACCAGCTTCAGCTACGGCCATCAGCGGCTGATCGAGATCGCCCGCGCGATCGCTGGCAATCCGACCGTGCTTCTGTTGGACGAGCCGGCGGCGGGCCTCAACTCGAGCGAGAAGAAATCCCTCCACGACCTGCTCGACAAGATCGCGGCGCACGGCCTCACCATCCTGATCATCGACCACGACATGACGCTGGTCGCCGGCGTCGCCCGCCATCTGACGGTGCTCAATTTCGGCCGCCGCATCGCCGAGGGCGACACGGTCGAGGTGCTGCGGCATCCCGACGTCGTCGCGGCCTATCTGGGAGCCTGACATGGCGCTGATCGAAGTCGCCGATCTCAACGTCCGCTACGGCGAGATCGAAGCGTTGCGGGGCGTTTCGTTCTCAATCGAAGAAGGGGTCGTCGTCACGCTGCTCGGCTCGAACGGCGCGGGCAAGTCCACGACGTTGCGCGCGATCTCCGGCCTTGTCGCGCCGCGGTCGGGGTCAATCGTCTTCGACGGCAAACCGATCGCCGGCCTCGCGCCCCAGGCGATCGTCCGCCTTGGCGTCGCGCACGTCCCCGAGGGGCGCCGCGTTTTCCCCGGACTGACGGTGCGCGAAAACATCATGCTGGGCGCCTCGAACGGCAGGGCCTCGAGCGCCGCGATTCGCCGGGAGGCGGACGCCATGCTGGAGCTCTTCCCCGAGATACGCCCGTTCGCCGATAAACTCGGCTGGATGCTGTCGGGAGGGCAGCAACAGATGGTCGCGGTCGCGCGCGGCTTGATGGCCAAACCCCGCCTGCTTCTGCTCGACGAACCCTCGCTCGGCCTCGCCCCGGTCGTCGTGCAGACGGTGTTCCGCATTATCAGGGAGATTCACGCGCGCGGGACGACTGTGCTTCTGGTCGAACAGAACGCCCATATGGCCCTGAAGGTCGCGAACTGGGGCTATGTGCTCGAATCGGGGCGGCTGGCGCTGGGGGGCGCGCCGGAGGCGCTGTGGAGCGACGAACGGATCCGCGACGCCTATCTCGGGGGAAGCCCGGCGGGAGCGTCGCTATGAACGTGCTAATTCCGGCGGATCGACTGAGCGCGCTCTGCGCAGACGTGTTCGAACGTCTGGGCAGCGGCCGCGAGGAGGCGCGCCGGGTCGCCGCCTCGCTGGTCGGCGCCAATCTGGCCGGGCACGACAGCCACGGCGTCATCCGCGTGCCGCGCTATGTCGACTGGGTGCGGTCGGGCGATATCGCGCCGAACCAGACCATCGAGCGCGTCGTCGACGCGCCGGCGATCGCGGTTGTCGATGGCCGCTACGGCTTTGGCCAGACCATCGCGCCGCTCGCCGTCGCCGTCGGGGTCGAAAAGGCGAAAACCGCCGGGCTTGCCGCAATATCCCTGCGGAATTCGGGCCACATCGGTCGCGTCGGCGAATGGGCGGAGATGGCCGCCGCCGAGGGCCTGATCTCGATTCATTTCGTGACCGCCTCGGGATCGGTGCTGGTCGCCCCCTACGGCGGGGTCGAACGGCGTCTATCGACCGCGCCGTTCTGCGTCGGCATCCCTCGCCAAGGCGCCGAACCGGTGATCCTCGACTTCGCGACCTCGCTCGTCGCCGAGGGCAAGATCGCCGTGGCGAGCCGCGGCGGCAAGCCGCTGCCGGAAGGCGCGCTGGTCGGGCCCGACGGCGCGCTGTCGAGCGATCCGGCCATGATCTACGGGCCGTTCGCGCCCGACGGGCCGCGCGATCCGAGGCTGGGCGAGGGCGCGATCCGCGCCTTCGGCGAGCACAAGGGCTCGGGCCTTGCGCTGATCTGCGAATTGCTCGGCGGCTCGCTCACCGGCGCCGGCGCGACGAGGCTCGGCCGGCGATTCGCCAACGGGATGTTCTCGCTCTATGTCGATCCCGTGCGGATCGACCCGTCCCATTTCTTCGACCAGGACGCGGCGCGTTACATCGATTGGTTCAGGCAGGCGAAGCCGCTGCCCGGCCATACAATCCTGACGCCTGGCGAACCCGAACGTCTGTCGCGCGCCAAGCGCCTGATCGAAGGCGTGCCGCTGCCTCGGGAAACCCGAGAACTCGATCGCCGCGGCGGCGCTCGCGGCCGGGTTGGAGGACGCCCTCGTGAAGCGAGGGCTTTCCGGGCTCTGAAAGCCTGCGGCGGCGGCGGACCTCCCTTCAATCTCTCGCCGGGGGCGGCTTGCAAGCATTGTCACGTCGTCGGCCGATGCGTATCAATAGCGGCGACCGGTCGCGGTCGCAGCGAGCAAAATCAATGTTTTGCCTCTCGGGCGTTGGCTGAAACCCTGTCAAAGGCGTCTCTCTTGCGTCAGATCGACAATCTCCTGCGAGCGGGCGCCGTCTTCGCGCCGCCAAGGAATTCACGCCGTCGACCGCTCGCCGGCCCGGCCCGCCGCCCCATCCTCCGGACCAAAAGCAAGGTCCGGCAGAAATGAACCGACCGATGCTTCGCCAACCCCTGATCCCGGACGTCAGATCATTGTCTCCCAATCGCGCGGCGCCGCCGGCCTCGGGGGAGGGCGGCGGGCCGCGCCTGCGTCGGTCCCCGTTTCTGCTCGCCTTCGTCTTTTGCCTGGCGCCTTTCTGCGTTGTCGCGCAGCAGGCGCCGGCGACGCCGCCGGCGGTCGGCGTCGTGCCGGCCATCAGGAAGCCGATCACCTCGTCGAGCGAGTATGTCGGCCGCATCCAGGCGACCGACCGGGTCAATCTCGTCGCCCGCGTCGCGGCTTTCCTTGACGAGCGCCACTTCACCGAAGGCGCGGAAGTCAAGAAGGGCGAGTTGCTCTACCGCCTCGAGCAGGGCCCGTTCAAGGCCGATGTCGAGGCGAAGCAGGCGGTGGTCGCTCAATACAAGGCGCAGTTGCAGAACGCCGACCTGACCCTGACGCGCGCCAAGACGCTGCTCAACACCCCGGCCGGGCAACAGTCGACCGTCGACGCCGCGCAGGCGAACCAGCTGTCCCTCCAAGCCCAGGTGCTGGGCGCCGAGGCGCAGCTCGACCAGTCGAAGATCAATCTCGGCTACACCGACATTCGCGCGCCGATCGACGGCAAGATCGGCCGCACCCTGGTGACGGTCGGCAATTATGTCACGCCGAGCTCCGGCGTTCTCGCGACGATCGTCAGCCAGGACCCGATGTACGTCGCCTTCCCTGTCGCCGCGCGCACGGTCGCGACGCTGATGCAGACCGCCGCCGAAAGAGGCGGATTCAGCTCCATTCTCGTCAAGATCCGGCTGCCGGACGGCAGCGTCTACGACCGGACCGGCGTCCTGGATTTCCTCGACAATACCGTCGCCCCCAACACCGACACGATCGCCTTGCGCGCGGTCATCGCCAACCCGGTCCTCGACAACGCCAAAGCAGACATGGCGCTCCGCAGACTCGTCGACGGCCAACTGGTCACCGTCATCCTGGAAGACGCGCAGCCGGTCGAAGCCCTCGTCATCCCGCGCGCCAGCGTGCTCACCGACCAGGGCGGCGACTATGTCTATCTCGTCGGCGAGGATGACAAGGCGCAGCGGCGGCGCATCCAGCTCGGCCAGTCGACGCCGAGCCCGACGCTGGCGGTGGTGTTGAGCGGCCTCGTCGAGGGCGAAAACGTCGTCGTCGACGGCATCCAGCGCATCCGGCCCGGACAGATCGTTTCGCCGGCGCCCGCCGCGAACGCTCCCGGCATGGGCCCCGGCGCGCTTGACGGCTCCGCCGCGAGCGCGTCGAACGCCCCCTCGAGCCGCGCTGCGCCGCGATGATCTCCGCCGTCTTCGTCCGCCGCCCGCGGCTGGCCATCGTCATCGCCGTCGTCATCACCATCGCCGGCGTGATCGCGATCACCCGCATTCCGGTGGCGCAGTTCCCGGACATCGTGCCGCCGCGCGTGCAGGTGACCGCCAACTATCCCGGCGCGTCGGCCGCGGTCGTCGAGGCCACCGTCGCCCAGCCGCTCGAGGCGCAGATCGTCGGCGTCGACAAGATGATCTACATGAAGTCGACGAGCGGCAACGACGGCAGCTACAACCTGACCGTCAGCTTCCTGCCCGGCAGCAACCCCGACACCGACACCGTCAACGTCAACAATCGCGTGCAGACGGCGATGGCGCAGCTCCCGCAGGAGGTGCAGCTGCAGGGCCTGACCGTGCTGAAGCGATCGGCCGCCGTGCTGCGGTTCATGACGCTCTACAGCGAAGACCCCAAGCTGACGCCGGTGTTCATCACCAGCTACGCGACGATCAACATCCTCGACGAAATCTCGCGCGTCGAGGGCGTTGGCCAGGCGCTGCTGTTCGGCAGGCTCAACTATTCCATGCGCATCTGGTTCGACACCCAGCGGCTCACCAGCCTGAACCTGTCGCCCTCCGACGTCGTCAACGCCATTCAGGCGCAGAACGTCCAGGCGCCGGTCGGCCGGATCGGCGCCCGCCCGGTGAGCGACGACCAGCAGTTCCAGATGAACGTGCAGACGCAGGGGCGGCTGACGACGCCGGAACAGTTCGGCGACATCGTGCTGCGCGCCGATCCCGACGGCTCGGTGCTGCATGTGCATGACGTCGCGCGGGTCGAGATGGGCGCGCAGAACGACGACGTCGTCACGCGCCTCAACGGTCGCGCCGCCGTCGGCATGGCGCTCTACCTGACGCCCGACGCCAATGCGGTGCAGACGGCGACGCGCGTCGATCAGACGCTGGCCAAGCTGCAACAGCGCTTTCCGCCGGGGCTGAAATACCACACCGTCTACGATTCCACCGTCTTTGTCGCCGATACGATCCACGAGGTGCTGAAGACGCTCTCCGAAGCGTTCGTCCTCGTCGTCATTGTCGTCTACCTCTTCCTCGGCAACCTTCGGGCGACGATTATTCCGGCGGTGGCGGTGCCGGTCAGCCTGATCGGCGCTTTCGCCGTGCTGCTGGCGATGGGCTATTCGGCCAATACGGTGTCGCTGCTGGCGATGGTGCTCGCGATCGGCATCGTCGTCGACGACGCGATCGTCGTCGTCGAAAACGTCGAGCGCGTGCTCGAGGAAGAGCCGGGGATCACTCCCGCGACGGCGACGATCAAGGCGATGAACCAGATCACCGGGCCGATCATCGCCATCACCCTGGTCCTGCTGTCGGTGTTCGTGCCTGTCGCCTTCATCCCGGGCATTTCCGGTCAATTGTTCCGCCAGTTCGCCGTCACCATCAGCGTCGCCATGCTGATCTCCGCCCTCAACGCGCTGACGCTGTCTCCGGCGCTCTGTGCGCTGGTGCTTCGCCACGAGGCGAAGCGCCGCGGCCCGATGGCGCTGGTGCTGCGCGGCATCGATCGAGTGCGCGACGGTTATGCGGGGGCGGTGCGGCGGCTGGTGCGCATCGCCATTCTCTCGCCGTTGCTGATCGCCGTGTGTGCGTTTGGAACCTATGCTCTGTCGCGCATAACCCCGACGAGCTTCCTGCCGGAGGAGGATCAGGGCGCGTTCTTCCTCAACGTCCAATTGCCCGACGGCGCGTCGGTGTCGCGCACCGGCGATACGGTCCGTCAGGTCGAGCAGGTGTTGCGTTCGATGCCGCAGGTGCAGGACACGTTCGCCGTGATCGGCTTCTCGCTGCTCGACACCGCCAATGAGTCGAACGCCGCCTTTCTCGTGGCCAAGCTCAAGCCGTTCGAGGATCGCGTCGGCGCCGCCAATTCCGCGCAGGCGCTGATCCGGCGGATGTTCGGGCAGGCGCAGCAGATCCGGTCCGCCAGCGTCGTTCCCTTCAACCTGCCGCCGATCATCGGCCTGTCGACCAGCGGCGGCTTCGAATATCAACTCGAGGCGCTCGAGGGACAGGATCCGGCGAGCCTCGGCAGCGTCATGCAAGGGATCGTCGCCGCCGGCAACCAGGACCCGCGCCTGGCGCGGGTGTTCTCCACCTTCACCGCGACAACGCCATCCATCTACCTCGACATCGACCGCGACAAGGCGCAGGCGCTCGGCCTCAACATCAACGACGTCTTCACGGCGCTGCAGTCGACGCTCGGCGGGTTCTTCGTGAACGACTTCAACCTGTACGGCCGCACCTGGCAGGTCAATATCGAAGGCGAAGCGGCCAACCGCCGCGATATTTCGGACATCTGGCAGATATACGTGCGCAACAAGACCGGCGAAATGGTGCCGATGCGTTCGATCGCCGCCCTCCGCTTCGTCGCCGGCCCGCAGGTGATCACGCGCTACAACAACTATCGGTCCGTCACCATCAACGGCAGCCCCGCGCCCGGCGGCTCGTCGGGCGCCGCGCTCGCCGCCATGCAGGAGGTGTCGGAAAGAACCCTGCCGCCCGGCTATGCCTTCGAATGGACCGGGACGGCCTATCAGGAGCACGAGGCGAGCGGGCAGACCGGCCCGATACTCGCCACCGCCGTGATCTTCGCCTACCTGTTCCTGGTCGGCCTTTACGAGAGCTGGATGATCCCGATCCCCGTGCTGCTGTCGGTGATGGTCGGCGTGGTCGGCGCCTATGCCGGCATTCTCGTCTCCCGGCTGACGCTCGATCTCTATGCGCAGATCGGCCTCGTCGTGCTGATCGCCCTGGCCGCCAAGAACGGCATCCTCATCGTCGAATTCGCCAAGGAACAACGCGAGTCGGGGATGGCGATCGGCGAGGCGGCGGCGCTTGGCGCGCGCATGCGCTTCCGCGCGGTGATGATGACGTCGATCGCGTTCGTGCTCGGTCTGCTGCCGCTGGTGGCCGCGGAGGGCGCCGCCCAGATCAGCCGGCGCGACGTCGGCACCTCGGTGTTCGCCGGCATGCTGGCGGCGAGTTCGATCGGGATTTTCCTGATTCCGATGCTCTACGTGGTCTTCCAGCGGCTGCGCGAATGGGGACATGAGCGTCTCGCGAGGCGCGCGCCGAGGCGCCGCCCGGCGCCGGGCGGGTAGCGGGCGTCCGCGTCGCGCCGACTCCGGGCGCCAAATCGCGGGCTCAACGACGCCTCAGACTGTCGTCGACGCTCCACGGGCCCGCTCCGGCAAAGACGATGTAGAAGAACACGAAGCAGTAGAGCACCGCCGAATCGCCGCCATTCACGACCGGATAGAACGAGCGCGGGAAATGCGCCACGAAATAGGCGACGGCCATGTTGCCGCTCAGAAGAAAAGCGATCGGCCGCGTGTAAACGCCGACGAGCAGCGCAAGGCCGCCGAAGAGCTCCAACGCCGCCTGAAACCACAGAAGCGGCGTCATGTTCGGTCCGGGCGCCGGGAAGCCGAAGAACTTCTCCAGTCCGTGCTCGATGAACAACAGCGCCGCGACGATCCGCAAAGCGCTGAGGCCGTAGGGCGCCCATTTCTCCAATGACGTCATCATCTCTCACCAGGATCGGCGGCGCAGCGCGACGTTCACGCCGCGGCCGCATTCGCCGGACAAAGCCCGGCGTGCGGGCCCTCTCGGCGGCATGCGGCGATTTTCTGCGCGAGGGCGGCGGAATCATGGCGGCGGCGCGGTCGGACGCGTCGGATGCCGCAATTGTGATCCGGCCGGCGCGATCATCCGGCGCGGGAATTTCAACTCGGGCGTCGGCCCCGGCGCCGTCGTCGGCGACCGCACAGGATGGTCACGTTTGCGTCAGGGGCAGTCGAAAGCGATTGTTCGGAATGCGGGAATGAGGCACGCTGACGAGCATTCGAAGCGTCTTCTCAAGACCGCGGTCAACGGAAAATTGTGATGAAGTTCAGAACGATGCTCGCGGCAGGCGGCCTGCTCGCCGCCGCCCAGGCCCTCGCCGCCGAACCCGTTCGCATCGGCGTGACGACCATCCTCAGCGGACCCTTTGCGGATCGCGGACAAAGCGAACAGTATGGCGTCGAGCTCGCGCTTTCGCGCATCAACCGGGCGGGCGGCGTGCTTGGTCGACCGGTGGAGGCCTTTTATGGCGACAACGCCGCCGACATACCAACCGGCGTCAACGCGACGAAGCGGCTGATTGAACAGGAGCATGTGCCGGTGCTGCTCGGCGCCCTCGCGACGCCGGTGACGCACGCGATCATGCCGATCGCGCAAGCGGCGAAGGTGCCGCTCGTCATCGATATTTCGGCGGGCCAGGATTTCGTCGACGCCTCCGGCGTCGGCGGCGACGATTACGCGTTCAAGACCATCCCCTCCGACCGCGATATCGCGGTCGCGTTGATGGATTGGCTGAAAGGACAGGGCGTTCACAGCGTGGCGATCGTCGGCGACGACAACCCCTTCAACCGCGCCAATGCGGCCAGCATCGAGAAGGCCGCGGCCGCCGCCGGCATCGCGGCGCTCGCCAACGAGACGATCCCGAAGGACGCCAAGGATCTTGCTCCTATTCTGGCGCGGTTGAAGGCGCTCGCGCCGGATCGGATCGTGACGCTGCTCGGCGCTTCGACCGCACCGTTCTTTTCGGCCTACGAGCAGTCCGGCTGGGGGGCGCCGATCACCGGGCGCATCGATTTTGCGGCGGCGATCGGCGCGGTGTCGCCGCAATTCCTCGCCGCCGGTGGGCTCTCCGCGGCCACGAGCGTCACCGTCTTCAATCCGTTCATCGAGACGCCGGGCGTTCAGGACTTCGTCGCGGCTTACCGCGCCAAATACGGTCTGACGCCGACCCAACGCTCGTTCTTCGCCTACGAAGCGACTTATCTTGTGGTCGATGCGATCCGCCGCGCGGAGTCCGACAAGCCCGAGGACATTCAGAAGGCGTTGAAATCCTCCAAAATGCCGTCGCTCCTCGGCGGCACATATGCGATGGACGATCACAACCACCCGCATACGCCGATGCAGATCGTCGGCGTGCGCGACGGAAAGGTCAAAGTGATCGCGCAGGTCGGCGGCTGACGCGGCCCGATCCGACTGTCTGCGACGGCCTCCCGCATCGCGGCTGGGGCGCGCGATCGCGTCCGGCGGTCCCGGTCGCCCCGGCGAGCCCGGCGATCTATAGAAGACCCCCAAGCCTCGCGATGCGGAGTTGATCCCCCGATGACGAATTCGACAGCGGCGCCGGCGGATGCCGAAGCCGCGCAACAGGCGGTGTCGGCCGGAATGACGACGCTGCTCGCCGTCGCCTGCGGTTTGTCGGCGGCGAACATCTACTATGCGCAGCCTCTGATCGGCCTGATCGCGCCGGCGGTCGGCTTGGGCGACAAGGCCGCCAGTCTGATCGTCACGGTGACCCAGGTCGGCTATTGCCTCGGCCTCGTGTTGCTGGTGCCGCTTGGCGATCTCGTCGAAAATCGCTCCCTGACCTTCTGGACGCTGTCGGGCGCGGCCGCCGCCCTCGCCGCCGCCGCGCTCGCGCCGTCGGCCACCGCGTTTCTGGGCGCCGCCCTTCTTATCGGCGTCGCGTCGACGGCCGCGCAGATGCTGGTGCCGATCGCCGCCCATCTGGCGCCGGACGCCAGCCGCGGCCGGACGATCGGCAATGTGATGAGCGGCCTGCTGCTCGGCATCATGCTGGCGCGTCCATTCTCGAGCCTGATCGCGGACGCTCTTGGATGGCGCGCCGTATTCGGGGTCTCGGCCCTCGCCATCGCCGTTCTGGCGTTCGCCCTGCGCGCGCTGCTCCCCGAGCGGCGCCCGACGGTCGATCACGGCTATGTCGCGTTGATCGCGTCCCTGTGGACCCTGCTTCGCGACACGCCGGTCCTGCGCCGGCGCGCCGCCTACCAGGCGGCGCTGTTCGCCGCCTTCAGCCTTTTCTGGACCGCCGTCCCCCTCGAGCTCGCCGGGCCGACCTTCGGATTGAGCCAGCGCGGCATCGCTCTTTTTGCATTCGCCGGAGCGGCCGGCGCCCTGTCCGCTCCGATCGTCGGCCGCCTTGCCGATCGGGGCTGGGGCCGCGCTTCGAGCGTCGTTTCGATGGCGGCCGTGGCGGCGGCCTTTCTGGTGGCCCGACTCGGCGCAAGCGGCTCGATGATGGCGTTGTTGGCGGGCGCCGTCTTGCTGGACGCAGGCGTGCAGGGGAACCAGGTCGCCAGCCAGCGCGTCATCTATGCGCTCGGCGACAAGGCGCGGAGCCGGTTGAACGGCCTTTACATCGCGACGTTCTTCGTCGGCGGCGCCGTCGGTTCGTCGATTGCGAGCCTCGCCTTTGCGCTGGGCGGCTGGGAGCGGGTGAGCTGGATCGGCCTCGTCTTTCCCGTTATCGCGCTGACGCTTTTTGCGCGCGAATACTCGCGCCGGCCCCGTGCGGCGCCTCCCGACGCGTAGGGATCGCGGCGCCGTCCGCCGCCTCGCTCCGCGCCCCTCTGTCCACCGCCCAGATTTTTTTGGCCCCGGGCTCCTCAGGGGTATTGCAAATGCTGCACACCCTGAGGTATATAACTTACTGCACCCACTTTGAGCAGCCGGGTGCTTCGAATGCACTGAGGAGCCGGACCCATGGCAACCATCGAGAAGCTAAGCGTCGACCAGAAGATTGAGGCCTTCTACATCGCTTACTACGGCGCCGCCGCCGACAGCGAGGGATTCGCCAAGTGGGAATCCAGATACGCCAAGCTTCTTGACCATCACTCGCCGAAAGTCGCCCTCGAGTCGGTTGGCAACGAGATCGGGCTCTCGAAGGAGACGACGGCGCTCTACCCCTTCCTGAACCATTTGCCGCTCAATCCGCATTCGGCGGTCACCCGGGCCGAGGTGACGACGCTCGTCGACAACATGTATCAAAACCTGCTGGGCGAGGCGCCGCCGTCCGGCGATCCGCTCGTCGCCAGACTGGTCAATGACGTCTTGCACGAGACCGTGATGCTGAGCCAGGTCGTCGTCAGGATCGCCAACGCGGCCACCGGAGCCGACCTCGCCGCGCTCGAGAACAAGTTGACGGTGGCGACCGATTTCACCACGGCGAGCACCGCCGCCGGTCTCGGCTTCACATCGCCGCCGAACGCCGGATATCTCGCGGAGGCCGCTGCCGTCGTCGCCGCCACCACGAGCGATCCGAGCACGGTCACCACCCAGGAGGCGGCGATCGCCGCCTATATCGCGAAAGCCAGCGCGGTCACCTTCGTGCTCACCACCGGCGCGGACGATTTTGTCGGCAAGCCCGGCGTCGATTCGACGTTCATAGGCGATCTCACGACGTTCCTCGTCAACGGCAAGGGACCGACGCTCAATTCCGACGACATTCTCCAGGGCGGCGCGGGCGAGGGCGTCGTCAACACGTTGATCATCAACGACAGCAACGGCGCGGGGCTCGACGTCATTCCGGCGGGCGCGCAGATCTCCAACATCCAGGACTTTCTGCTGCAGACGGCCGGCAATGCGGGCGGCGGCGCGGCGTTCGACACGACGGGCATTTCGGGCGTCGTCGAAGTGACCGTCGACTCGGGGGGCAGCGGCCTCGACGTGGTCAAGGCGGCCGCCGGCGTGGCGATCACCGTCGACCATGCGGCGGCGGGCGGAGGCGTCACGACGATCGGCGGCGGCGCGGTGAGCGTGACGTCGGCCGGGTCGGGCGAGGTTCTTATCGGCAGCGACGTGAACGCCGGATACAACCCGACCGGCGCGGTGACTGTCACCGAAACCAACACCCTTTCGACGGTCGAGGCATTCGGCGGCGCGAATGTCACCATCGACACGGCGGCGAAGGATTACGTGGACTCCAAATTCCCCGGAGACAACTTCACTCAGGTCGGCGCCGATTACGCGACCCCCTCGCCCTCCGAGCCGACCGGCAACGTCACCGTCGACGACACGGGCGACGCCGCCGTTTACGTCTATGGGGGCCTCAACGTCAACGTCACGTCGGCCGGCGGTTTTGTTCAGGTCGGATCCGATCCCGACACCGATCAAACCGGCTACACCAATGAATCTGACGACTATGTCGACGGATACGCCAGCGGCTCGGTCTATGCTCCGGACGGATCGGTGACCATCGTCGACACGGCTGTCCAGGCGTGGTCAAAGACGAGCGGCTTCGAACAGGACGTCGAGGTGATCGGCGGCACGAACGTCAGCGTGACGACCAACACCGGCGACGTCTATGTCGGCGACGATGCGATCAACGCGGCGGGCGACGCCTTGCTCGCCGGCGAAAATCCATCCGGCAACGTCACGGTCGTCGACACGGCGACCAATCACGAAAGCTTCGTCCAGGTCGACGGCGGGGTGAACGTCACCGTGACGGACTCGGGAGGCAGCGTCTACGTCGGCAATGTCAATACCGACAATTCCACCGGCGATACGGGTCTTGACGATGTCGTGAGCGCGGTGACCGGCGCGGTGACGATCGTCGATCACGCCGCCGCGACATGGACCAACACCACCGGGGCGGGGCAGACGATCGAAGTGATCGGCGGCGCCAGCGTTAGCGTCACGACGAACACGGCGAGCGTCTACATCGGCGGCTCCGCCACCGACGTGACGGCGGACGACGCGACGGTTCCCGCGATCAACGCCGCCGGCACGGCTTTCCTGGCCGGCCAGGAGCCGACCGGCAACGTGACGGTCACCGACACGGCGACCGCCGAAACCAACGGGGACGCCGAGATCGACGTGTTCGGCGGCGCGAACGTCACCGTCACGGCCTCCGGCGTCGACGTCAATATTGGCGCGATTGTCCTCGCCGGCAACGAAGTCTCCAACGCCGACGGCGACAGCGGCGAGATCGCCGCCGCCGAAGACCTCGTTGCGGCGCCGACCGGCGCGGTGACGGTGACCGACACGGCGGCGACCGCGTACGACGGCATCGTCAACGACCACGACGAATCCGTGCACGTCATCGGCGGGACGACGGTCAACGTCACCACCAATGCCGGCAGCGTCGTCGTCGGCAGCGACACCGGCGATGCGGGCTCGGAGGCCAGCGGCAATGTCACGGTCGCCGACGCGGCGACCTATCCGGGAACGGAAGTCGCCGTGTTTGGCGGCGACAATATCAACATCGGCTCGGCAGCGGGCGCGGTCTGGGTCGGCGACGGCACGGCGGCGACCAACGCCGCGGGATCGGTCACGGTCAATCAGGCCGGCGTCAACACCGGCTACCAATACGGCAATTTCATTTATGTCGCGGGCGCCGGCGCCGAGGCGAGCGTCACAATCAACACGACTGGCGCGGGCTGGCACCCCGACGCACCCGGCCCCGCCGCCGGCATCCTGGTCGGCGGCGACATTCTCGACGACCTGACGCCGGTGACCGGCGCGGTGCTGATCAACGACACCTACAGCGGTTGGCAGCATGACAATATCGCCGTCTACGGCGGCTCGACGGTGACGATCAACGACACCGTTTCATCGGAGAACTTCATCGATGTCGGCGCCAATCCGGCGTTGAACGGGGTGGGTTCGGCGCTTGCCAACGGCGCGGACGATGCGACCGGCGACGTGGCCATCAACGACTCCTCGACGTTCGGTTCGACCACCTATTACGGCGCGGAGAGCTTCGACATCAACACCAACGGATCGACGTCGGTTTCGGTGACCGGCGGCGAGGGGTGCGACAACAAGATCACCGACGCCGAAAGCACGATCCAGACCGGCGGGGCCGACGCCGGTCAGCCGGTCGGCGCGAGCACGCTCAGCGCCGTGGCGCTCGACGGGGTCGAGGGCGTCACCACGGTCACGTCGAACGCCCTGACCAGCCTGTCGCTGTCCAACGCGGAGTCAATCGACGCCGTGGTGGTCAACAACACCGCGGACTCCTCGCTCAGCGTCGCGCTGACGAGCGACAAATTCGCCGAGGTCGACGACGGCGGGGCGAGCGGCCATATCGGCAGCGTGACGGTGACGGCGACGGGGGCCGCGAGCGATCTGCTGCTCGATACGCCCGATGCGACGTCGGTGACGTTCGACAATGTCGCCGCTCTGACGCTCGATTCGGACTCCGACCTGGCGGGCGTGACCACGATCACGGCGACGGGCTCCGGCGAGTTGACGCTCGGAAACCTCGCGGGTCTCGCAGACCTGACATCGATCAACGCCAGCGGCGCCTCCGGCGGCGTGCTGGTTCAGGTTGACGACGGAACGACCAGCTTCACGGGCGGCTCCGGCGACGACGTGGTCAGCATCACCTCGAACACGCTGGGGGCGGGCGTCGCCTTGAGCGGCGGCGGCGGCGTCAACACGATCTATGCCGACTACGCGGCGAGCGTCGACGACAATCCGCTCGGCAACCTGCTCGGCGTCACCGGGTTCCAGAACCTCGGGGTCGTCGGATACGCGCAGGGAACCTACAACGCGGAGGGCTTCCAGAGCCTCATCGTCGGCGCGTACAATCCGTATGCGAGCGGCTATCAGGGGGTGGCCGGGAACATAACGTTCACGGACGTCGCGCAAGGCGCGAGCCTCAGCCTGATCGACACGTCCGGCGCTTCGGACGTGTATTATGAACTGCAGAACGCCTACGGCTCCGGCGGCGCGCTCGACATCACCGACGGCGTCGACACGGCCAACGGAGTCACCGGCACGCTGGGGTCGAGCGTCGATGTTTACGCCGAGGACACCACGAGCCTGGCCAACAGCGGCATCACCACGCTGAACGTCGACAGCCAGGGCGCCGGCGGCGCGAACGCACTCTACGTCGACGCACCGGACGTGACCACGATCAACGTCACGGGCGACGAGGCGCTGTCGCTGGAGACGACCTCGGCGGTCGCGACGATCAACGCCTCCGCCGCGACTGGAAGCGTCGACGTCTCCGAGGTCGAAATCGCCGCCGGGGGCGTCACCGTCACCGGCGGGTCGGGCCTGATCGTGGCGGACGGCTATTCCGCGACCGCCATCACCAGCTCGGTTGATGTCTTCAACGTCGGTTCGGGCGGCGGCGTCATCTCACTGGGCGCGGGCGGCGCAGGCTATGCGGCGGGGACCGGAACGAGCACGGGCAGCGAGACCATCAATCTCTCGCCTACCGCGCCGGTCGGCACGACCATTGTGGCGGGCGCCGACATCGTGACGATCGACGACCAGGACTACGGCACGTTCGGCGTCGTGAATGGCTGGACCCACGGAACGGTCGCCAGCGGCCAGACCGCCGATTCGCTCGTGCTGTCCGGCACGCCGGTGGTGATCGGCAATCAAAGCAATGTTCACGAGATCGACGGCGCCTACTACGACGTCTCCGATGGCGTGATTTCGCTGGCGGCGGGCAGCGCCATTCCCTCCGCGACCCAGCAGCTGGAGGACGCGCAGGCGATTGTCGATGCGGGCGGGGTCGGTTCGGTCGCGATGATGACGGTCGAAGTCCAGACAGGGCCGGACGTCACGAGCCCCGCCACCTTTGTCATTCAAGACAATGGCGGGGGCGACGCCGATACGTTCGTCGAGCTCGCGGGGATCAGTGGCGTGACCGGCTTCGGCGGCGTCGTCGCCGCCGAGGACCCCGCCTTTGCGGGTAATATCGGCGCTGGCACGAGCATCATGCTCGGCGGGTTCAGCGGCTACGACACGGCGTTCGCCCGCGTCACCGCCAACGGCGGCGAAGGCAATGGCGGATCGGCGACGGCCAACGAAATCTATGCCGACGCCGGTTACACGATCGACAACGTCACGGCGAGCGGCGCCGGCTTCACCAACACTTACAACAATCTTGGCAACTTCGGCATCCTGGAGGCCGACACAACCGGCGACGGCAACGTGGTCGTCACCCAGGTCGGGATCGATCCGATCCTGACGCTCTCCGCCAAGGGCGACGTCGCGCTCAACAACCTCACCTACGGCGACAGCGCGATCGCCAACGACGATCCGCTGCTGACGCTCTATTCGGGGCTCGGCTCGATCGACATCACGGGGAACCTGATCGACGCCAGCAACACCGGCACGACCGTGGTGATCACCGGCGACCATGAAGTCACGGTCGCCGGAATTTCCGACACCGCCTTGACGACGATCAACGCCAGCACGCTGGACGCCAATCTCGATCTCACCGCTAGCCAAAACGGCTTGAGCATCGTCGGCGCGACCGCCGACGGCGACACGATCGTGGCGAGCGGCGACGCCGATCATGTCTCGGTGGGTACCGACGATGCTCCGGCGAGCATGAGCGGGTATATCGACATCACCGCGAACGGCAGCGGCGACACGATCTCCGTCATCGGCGGTAAGTTCAACGGCGAGACGAGCGAGGGGATCAACGCGGCGGGCGGTGGCGACACGATCACCGTGGCGGACAACACATGCGGCGGCGTGGAAATCTCCAGCAACGGCGCCGCGCTTGGCGCCGATGACACGATCAACGTCGGAGACGCGAGCCACGGGAACGGCGACGCCTATGTGATCGTCGGCGCCAATTCGACGGTGAACATCGTCGGTTCTTCTTCGACCGCGGAAGTCAATGTCGAGAACGTGGCGACCGGCGCGACGTCCTCCGGCAGCTACGCGTTTACGACGATCGCTGGCGTGACGAGCTGCAACCTCACCCTCGACATTGGAAACGTCACGCTTAGCCACAACGGCTGGGCGGGGGGCTCCGAGGCCTGGGACGGGTTCAAGTCTCAGGTGAACGTGGCGACCGCGACATCGCTGTCGAACGCTCTCGACATCGCCGCAAATCAGGCGGCGGTGCTCGATCAACAATTCGACGGCGGCGCGCATTCGCAGGTCGTCAATGGCGTGCTCGAGCTCGACGGCGCGACCGGTCTGGCCGACTGGTTCCAATACGGCGGCAACACCTATATCGTCGAGGCGGTCAACACGGCGTCGACGCCTGCGGCCCACACCGCGCTTGGCGTCCACGATGAGGTCGTAAAGCTCACGGGTCTGGTGGACGCCAATCACGTTCACATGGACTTCGCCGCGCTGGTGTAGGGTCCTCGCCCGATCGTTGCAAACCCCGCCCTCGAAAGGGGCGGGGTTTCTCTTTGCGCCCGCCAACGGGTGCGGGACCGCGGTTGCGAACGCGACGAGAGGCGCGACGTCGGATCCGAAGAGCCGGGCGAGCCCGCCGGGCTCCGTGATCGCCGACGCCGCGATCCCGAAGATTTGTCCCTCGAGAGCGCATAATGGCGATTTTCAAAGCACCGCGGGGGACCTACGTTGCGGCATCGTGACAGGCGCTGGCGGAGGAGCGGAAATGGGCCGCGGGAATACGGGGCGAGTCACAGCAATTTTCGGGGATCCGGCCCGCCCTTGCGGAGGCGAAGCGCGATGAATCGCCTTGCGGGTTGGTCGCTCATCGTCTCGACGTGCGCCGCAGTGTGCGCGACGTCGGCGCCGGCGCTTGCGCAGGCCGCGCCAAGCGTGAACTACACCAGTTTCGATGCGACATCGGCCAAGCCCGTCCAGATAGGCTACTACGGCTCCGCCCATAAGGATTGCACGCCGGCCCCATTGCCCAATATCCGCGTTGTTGAGCCGCCGAAATCCGGAACCCTGACGTTTCGCCGCGGCGTCTTGACGACCAGCAACGTGGCGGGATGCCCGGGGCTGCGGATACCGGCGGAGGTGGCGTTCTACCGGGCGCGCGCGGGCGCCACGGGGACCGACCATATCGTCTATCTCGTGACCAATACGGACGGGGCGGCGGGCGCCTACGACGTCACGATCAACATCAAGGAGGCGCCGAATTCGCCCGCGCCGAACCCCGGCAATCCGATCTGACGATGAAATCCGGCATCGGGAGTCGAGGCGGATCGCGGGACTCGGCGCGTCGGGCGAACCGCCCCGAACGTCGCCGCCCGCGCCCGCGCCTCGTTCGCCGCCAATGATTGGTCCGCCGATCGAGTCGCGCTCAGCCGCGGCGACGCCCGGCCGCTGCGATTTCATCTCTTGCGAGCCGCAGCAATTCGGTGGTAGAGTAAACTGCAAATAGGGACGGCGAAGATGTATGGCAGCGTTCAAAAACGCTCCGACTCGGACGTGCAGGAATTGCGCCGAGCGGGCGGCCAATGGTTGCGCGAATTGCGCGAAAAGCGCGGCCTGTCTCAGCGTCAGCTCGCGAAGCTGGTCGGCGCCGAATATTACACGTTCATCTCCCAGCTGGAGACCGGTCGCGGTCGCGTGCCGCCCGACCGCTATCGCGTCTGGGCCGCCGCTTTGGGCGTCGACGCCGCGGTGTTTGTTCGCGAGTTGCTGCGCTTCTATGATCCGGTGACCTTCGAGATTCTGTTCGCGGGCGCCGGCTGAGGGGCGACCGCCGAGCGAAGTGTCGCGACGCCCGCGCGCGGCGGCCGCGTTTTCAATACTCAGGCGAACGCTGAGCCGACCGCGCTTCGCGCAACGGCTCCGATTCGAGATGCGACGACTCGTCGGCGGTCGCCGCCGCAGTTCTGGACCGTTTTTCGCGCCATCAACTGAGCGGCCGTGTTTGCGGGCGCTTATTTCGACCCGCCGTTATTGACACGCATAGGTTGCAATGATTAGTTGCATTCAACCGACGATGTGATCGCGCGCGCTTTCAAGACTGGTTGATAGACGGGGCTGGGATGAGGAGGGCGGTTCTGCAATGGCCGGGGAGGCCCAAGTCGGGCGCCGCCTGGACGAACGACGAGCTCGCCGAGCTCTATCGCGTCGAACACGCGCTCAATCAGGCGGCCATCGCGGTCGAGACGGACCGCGGCGTGTCGGATGAAGGCGATCCGTGGTTCGTCTTCTGTCACCCCGATGGGCAAGTCGTCGTTCACATCGTGCGGATGGACGGCCTCTATCATCTCTTTTGCGCGACGCTGCCGCAGCCCCTCGCCGGCCCGAGTTTCGCGGCCCTTACCAAGGCCTATGTGGCAACGATTCCAAGGCCCCAGGCCTCCACGAGGACCGGCGTCGTCGTCGCTCATCCCTCCGCCTTGCTGAGCCTCCTTGTCGCAGCCGCGATGGTTTCGGTCGACGCGCTGTTGCAACATCCCGCCCAGGCGAACGAACCGCCGGCGGCGCCGCACGGCGATCTTCTGTCCGGCCATCACGTCCACTCCGGCGCTGCGAAAGACGCGGCGATCAGGGCCTTCACCGAAACCTTCGCGGCGGCCGTGTGGCGCGGCCGCGGCGCGGACGGCGCCGAGGGGGACGCCGCGTGGCGGGCGGTCGAACAGGCCGCGCTGGCTTTCGCCGCTCTCTATGAGGCTGATCTGCCGCTTGCCGTCGCGCCGTCGGCCGCCTGGCGAGCGCCCACGATCGCGGCGCCGGAGTCGTCCGGTCCGCAAGCCGGCGCGGCGGAGAGCCGCGAGGCGCGTCTTTGGACGGATCAAGCCGGCGACGAGACCGCCGCCGTTGCGGGCGCGCCCGGCCGGGATGTCGTCGCTTCCGCCGCAAAAGCGCAGCCGGCTCTCGCGAATCTCCAGCCGACGCTGGCCGCCGGCCTCATCGGCGCGATCAACGCCGGCGGCGAAGGAGTCGGCGCCGGGTTCTGGCGTCCCGCACCCTTGACGGGTGTTGGAAAGACGGCGGGCGCCCTGAGCGTCATGGCGGCGCTGCCGGCCGCCGATCTCGCGCCGATTTCCGCTGCCGCGCGAGACCTTACGGTGACGTTGGCGGGGGCGGGCGAGAGCCTCGACCTTGCCCCGGGCGAACTGTGGAGCCTGGTCATCTCGGGTCAGGGCGGATTGACGCTGGTCAACGCTGGCGCGGCGGATTCGATCGACGTCTCGAGCCGCACGACCGCCGAAATCACCCTTATCTATGACGCGGCGTCGTCATCCGCGCTTGCGCCGCAGAAGCTGACGCTCGACGGCGCGACCCACGTGTCGCTGACCGAGGGTTCGTCGCCGGAAACGCAACCGACTCGCCTCGTCGTCGACAGTCAGGGCGCGAAGGGGAACGAACTGAACATCCTCGATACGCCTGGCGGCGGGCCGGCGGAGTTCAGCCTCAAGGTGATCGGCGGCGAAAGCCTTACATTGCAGGAATCGGCCGCTAGCTTCGGGGCGTCACGCCTCGACGCCTCAAAGCTGTCGGGCGCCCTGACGGTCGGCATTGACTTCAGCGACGGCGCAACGGACCTCAGCCTCGGCTCGGGTAACTTCGTCGTGAAGGCGCAAGACAGCGTCGCGCTGGAGAATCTGGGCGACAACGCGACGATCCAAATCGACGTCGATCTCAACTCGGTGATCCTCGGATTCGCCCGCGGCGCAAGCGCGGCGGCCGCGCCCATCGCGCTCGCGCTCGATCTTGGCGCGCCAGGGCAAAGCGCGCCGGTAAGCATCGGCCTGATCGACGCCGACGATGTCAGCGCTCTGTCGATCGTTTCGTCGGGCGGCGCCAATGCGGTGCAAACGATCATCGATCCCGCGCTGACCAGCTTGGAAGTTTCCGGGGGCGGCGCGCTGGAGATTGACGCCATACGAGGCGTCAAGGCCGTCGACGGCTCGAGTCTCGTCATCGACGCCAGCGGGCTCGACGGTTTCCTGACGTTGGACGCCGGCGCGATTGGCGATCTGGCCGCTGGCGGGCGACAGGTGTCGATCGCGCTCGGCGCCGGAGGCGGCGCGATCACCGACATGGCGGCCTCCGAGGCCGTCACCGTCGCGTTGGGGACAGGGCCGGGCCTTCTCTATCTCGCGGATGGCGCGACCCACGTTGCGATCGCCGGGCTGATTAGCAAGGATCAGGTCAATGTGGGCGCCGCGACGGTCGCCGACGCGTTCGTCAATGGCCTCGGCTTGAGTTCCTCCCAGCAGACCTCCATCGACGCCTCCGCCAGTCTGCTCGCCGCGGCGAGCGCCGCCGCGACAATGGCGGGCGCGGCGACGGCGCATCAGGCCGTGCTCTTTTCATACAGGGGAGATTCGTACGTCTTCGTCGATGTGGCGGGCAACCACGTCTTCGACCAATCGCTGGACGCGATCATCAAATTGGTGGGCGTGCTCCCAACCACGGATCTCGCCGGGGTGTTTCACTCGGCCTAGCAACGCGCGCGTCGTTGATGCAGCCGGGCTCGCCCTGCAGGTCGCCGCCGGTCAGCCTGGCCGCAAGATCGGTCGCGCTCTCGCAGGCTGAGTCTCGAGACGTGGTCCCGTCCGGCAAGCCGCCGGTCGTTATGGATCGCGCTTCAACAATCGGTTCGGATTTGACGACGTCTGTTCTTGATCGCGGGAAAAGGACCCAGGCAATGAGAAACGCCAAAGCGCGACGCCCCGCCAATGACGCCTTGCGCAGCGGGATCAGAGCGATCGCCCCGGCGTTCGCCTCGGCGATCATATTCAGCTTCTTCCTGAATCTGCTGATGTTCGTCAGTCCCCTGTATATGCTCCAGATCTACGATCGGGTGCTCGGCACCCGCAATCTGGCGACGCTCGCCGGGCTCACGGTCATTGCCGCAGCGCTGTTGATGGTATGGGCGGCGCTGGAGACGCTGCGCTCGCGGCTGCTGGTGCGCGCCGGCGTCCTGTTCGATGAGCGCTTCGCGGCTCCGATGTTCAAGGTCGTCTATCAGGGCGTCCTGCTGCAACCGGACGCCGTCAATCAACAACATCTGCGCGACGTCGACGTCATTCGCGAATTTCTGACCGGCTCCGGCCTGATCGCGTTCTGCGACGCGCCGTGGTTTCCCGTCTTCATTCTGGCGGCGTTCGTACTGCACCCGTGGTTTGGCGCCATCGCGGTCGTCGGCGGCCTGACGACGCTGGGACTGGCGCTGCTGAACGAGATCGTCACCCGCAACACGCTGCTCGCCGCCTCGAAAGCGAGCATGACGGCGGGGCAGAGCGCCCAGTCGACTTTTCGCAACACCGAGGTCGTCCAGGCGATGGGGATGATCGACGCGCTGATCGGGCGCTGGGGCCGACACCATTCCGAGGTTCTCGCGCTGCAGGCCAGGGCGAGCGACAGGGCGGGCGCGATCGTCGCCTTCACCAAGTTCTTTCGAATGTTGCTGCAAACCCTGATTCTTGGCGTCGGGGCGTATCTGGCGGTTCAGCACGAAATTTCCGCGGGCATGATGATCGCGGCGTCCATCTTGATCGGGCGCGCGCTCCAGCCGATCGAGCTTGCCGTTGCGAACTGGAAGGGTTTTCTCGGGGCGCGCGAAGCCTTCGGCCGCATGGGCCGGCTGTTGACTCTGGTGGGAGCGGAACCGGAGCGGATATCGCTGCCGCGCCCGCTCGGCGCGGTGGCCGTGGAAAACATCGTCGCCGGCGCGCCCGGCGGACGCGCGCCGATCCTGCGCGGCGTGTCATTTGCAGTCGGCGCCGGCGAACTGCTCGGCATTGTCGGTCCGAGCGCCGCCGGCAAGTCGACCCTTGCACGCGTTCTGGTGGGCGTGTGGCGCGTCAGCGCCGGGGCGGTCCGCCTCGACGGTGCCGATCTCATGCACTGGGACTCCAGGGAACTGGGTCGCCACCTCGGATACCTGCCCCAGGACGTCGAATTGTTCGGCGGCACCGTCGCGGAGAACATCGCCCGGTTCGACGAAATCGACGACGAGGCGGTGATCGCGGCGGCCCAGCTCGCCGGCTGCCATGACCTGATCCAGAATCTGCCGGAAGGCTATAACACCAGCATCGGCGATAACGGGCAGGTTCTGTCGGGCGGCCAGCGCCAGCGCATCGGTTTCGCCAGAAGCCTTTATCGCGCGCCCAGTCTGATCGTCCTCGACGAACCGAACGCCAATCTCGACGCGGCCGGCGAGGAGGCGCTGTTGGCGGCGCTGCAGAAGCTGAAGGCGATCGGCGCGACGGTGATCCTGGTGACCCATAAGGTCAACATTCTGTCCGTCGTCGACAAGCTGTTGATCCTGCATGAGGGAATGGTGCAGGCGTACGGCGCCAGAGACGAGATCTTGCGCCGCGTCACCGGGCCGAGAGTGGTCAAGAGCGCCCCCGGGCAGGGATCGAATCCCGTGGCCCCGACCAATGAAAACAGGGCGAGCCAGTCATGAACTCCCTACCGCCCAGCGCGAAGCGACCGACCAATTGGCGCGGGATCGCCGCCGTCGGCTATGGGCTGATCCTCTCGACGTTCGGCATCGTCGGCGGCTGGGCTGCCGTCACGAAGATCGATCGGGCCGTCGAGGCGCCCGGCGTCGTCTCGATCGAGACCAATCACAAGACGGTGCAGCATCTCGAGGGCGGGATCATCCGGGCCATCCTGGTCAAGGAAGGCGACAGCGTCGCCGTCGGCGAGACGCTGTTCCGCCTCGAGAACGTCCAGGCCAAGGCGGCTTTCGACGCGCTCGACAATCAGTTCTTATCGGCTCTCGCGATCGAGGCCCGATTGATCGCCGAGCGCGACCAGAAGGAGACGATCGCGTGGCCGCGCGAGTTCGAGGACCATGCCGACGATCCTTATTTCTCGCGTGTCATGGCCGATCAGCAGGCGGACTTCGCCAAGCGCCGCGATTCCCTTCAGGGGCAGATCGACGTGCTCAAGTCGCGGATCGAGCAGCTTGCGATCCAGATCGAGGGCGTGCGGGTTCAAAAAGAATCGACGGAGAAGCAAATCGCCTTCATCGAGAAGGAGCTGAACGGCCTGCGCACGCTGAGCGAGAAGAACCTGGTGCCCGTCACGCGGCTCTATTCAATGGAGCGCGAGCGCGAGCGGCTGCAGGGCGTCATCGGCCAGGCGATCACCGACGCCGCCAAGGCGGAGGGACAGATCGGAGAATATAAATATCAGGTCCAGCAGCTTAGGGAGAAATTTCAGGAAGAAGTGGCCTCTTCGCTCGTCGACACGCGCCAGAAGATTTCCGACCTTCGCGAAAAGCTCACGGTGGCGCAGGACGTTTTGCGACGGATCGACGTCAGCGCGCCGGTTTCGGGCACGGTGCAGAACCTCAAAGTCTTCACCATCGGACAGGTCGTGCGCCCCGGCGAGGCGCTGCTCGATATCGTCCCCGAGAAGGAGCGCCTGATCGTCGAGGCGCAGTTCTCCCCGACCGACATCGACGGCGTGCGCGCCGGACAGGAGGCCGAGATTCGATTCCCCGCCTTTCACTCGCGTCTCATTCCGTTGCTGATGGGTCGCCTTGAATCCATTTCGCACGATCGGCTGATCGATGAGGCGTCCAAGCAGCCCTACTACCGAGGCATCGTGGTTCTCGACAAAGCCGACATCCCCGAAGAACTCCGCTCGAGGGTGAGAGCGGGCATGCCGTCGCAGGTCATCGTGGCGTCGGGCGAGCGCACCGTGCTGAACTATCTGATTTCGCCGTTGTCCTCGACGCTTCGCCACGCCTTCATCGATTGAGGCGTCTCGGCGCCGGTCGCGCTCCGCGCCGGCAAATAAAATGGCCGGACCTTGGCGGTCCGGCCTCCTTACGCGTTATATCCTTCACCGTTGCAGCCGCGCTCAGTTCGGCCAGCATCTGCGAGCGTCCGGGCCGAGGTGGTAGCCCCCCGGGCACGCGCGGCCACGCGCGTAGGGATGGCAGTGTCCGCCTGGACCACGCCAGAAGCCCGCGCCGCACCCTTCGGCGATTTTGACGATCGCGGCTCCGCCGCCGACAGGGGCGGGCGAAATCGCGGCGTCGGCGGCGGTCGCCAGACCAAACGCCAGCGATGTGCAAAGGACGAATGTCTTGATCATTGTGAACGCTCCTTCCTGTTTCTCAAACCGATCCCGGTTCCGCTCCGCAAGTTTGGGAAATCGGCGCAGCGCGGCGCGGTACTTCACCGGGGAAAGGCAAACCCATGCCCCCGAAAATCGCCGATTCCCCCGGTATGTTGCCATTGGTTCGGCTTTCCTGGCAAGTCAATCGGGAACGATCGCCGTCGGGGCCGGCTCGTCAGCCGGGATAGATGTTCACCGACCTCGCGACGGAATCGGCGACGTGCTCCTTGGTGATGACGCCCAGGATATGGCCCGGACGCGGCGGCGCCTTGCCCGCCTGCGCCGAGACGACCAGCGCCATCGTCGCGTCCTTGCGCGACATGCGGGTGATCACGTCGAACATCGCCTCGCCTTCGCGCACGATCGTGAAGTTCTTTTGCGCGACCGCGCCGAGCGTCACGCCGCTTTGCGCCTGGGCCTGCGGGCTGCGGATGCGCGTGTTGATGCGCAGCACCCCGAAGATTCTGCCCTCGCGCGTGACGACCACGTGACGAATGGCGCCCTTGTTCTCCGGCCGCAGCAGAAATTCGTCGAGCCGGCTTTCGGCGGGGAGGATCGGGACGTCGGTCTCCATCACGTCCCTCGCGGCCTGCACGAGGAACATGTTGGCGTGCAGGCCGCGCGGCACCGGATGGCCGCGCCGGATCAGCTTGAGCGTGTAGATGTTCTCGCGCGACAGCAGGCGGCGGGTGGCGAGGCTGGCGCCGACGGCGAGAATCATCGGCAGCACGATGTCGTAGTTTCGCGTCATCTCGAAGATCATGGTGACGGCGGTCATCGCCGCGCCGGTGCCCCCTCCGACCATTGCGCCCATCCCGACCATCGCGAAGGCGGGCGCGCTGACGGAAATGTGAAGCAGGCTGGCGAGAGCGCCGGCGAAAGCCGCGCCCAGGGTTGCGCCCATGTAGAGCGACGGCGAGAACACGCCGCCCGACGATCCCGCGCCGAGACTGATGGAGGTGGCGGCCATCTTGCACGCGAACAGCAGCGCGAGCAGTTCGACCCCGGCGAGCTGGCCGCCCAGAATGCCTTGAATCGTCGCATAGCCGACGCCCTCGACGTAGTAATGGCCGAATGTCTCGAACAGCGCGTAGATCAGCACGCCGACCAACAGCATGCCGAGCGCGTGGCGAAGGTAGCGGCCCGGGATTTTGTCGAAAACGTCCTCCATGAGATGCAGGCTGCGGATGAACGCCGCGGCGGCGACGCCGGTGACCGCGCCGAGCGCGATATACAGCAGCAGCGTGAAGGCGCCGGCCGTCAGGTCGTTGGGGAGCGGCGTCAGCGGCGGCGCGAGGAAGGCGGGATTGGGTCCGAAGAACAGCCGGCCGACAAACGTGGCGAGGCCGGTCGCCGTCGCGACGGGCAGGAACGTGTTGACGCTGACTTCCGGCAGCATCAACTCGGTGACGAACAGAACGCCGCCGATCGGCGTGTTGAACGTCGCGGCGATGCCGGCGCCGGCGCCGGCGGCGACCAGCGTGATGCGCTGACCGGCCGACAATTTGATGATCTGGCCGAAGGTCGAGCCGAGCGCCGAGCCGATCTGGATGATCGGGCCTTCGCGGCCGACCGCGGCGCCGGTGCCGATCGCCACGGCCGAGGCGAGCGATTTGGCCGCCGCGACGACGGGGCGGATCACGCCGCCCTTGTAATAGATCGCGTCCATCACCTCGGGCACGCCGTGGCCCTTGGCCTCAGGGGCGAAATTGGCCACGACGAAGGTGACGATGAGCGAGCCGACGACGGGAACCAGAATCACCCACGGACCCCAGGGATCGAAGGGCGTGTACTGGCTGGAATCGTAGTTCAGCGAAATCGTTTGCAGGAAAAACAGGTTGTGGACGAAGCTGATCATCAGGCGGAACAGCAAGGCGCCGAAGCCGGTGACGACGCCGACGATCGCCGCCAGAGCGCATAGGGCGGCGATGCCCATGTGCGGCGGCTCGGGGGCGCGCGGCTGAAGATCGCGCGTTGGCGTGGGAACCTTCATCCGCCCCTTCCCGGGTGAGTCGCTTCGGGGGAACCTAAAACCTATCCGCGCCGCCAAGGCAACGCCGCGGCCCTGCGGCGGGGCGACGCGGCGATCGCACGGCCTTCCCGTCGGGTCGCCGAACGGGGGCCGCCGCCGGCCGAATCGGCGCCTGGCCGCCCTCGTTTTGCGGTGAAAACGCCGCAATCGTTCATCTGGCAGTCATTTACGCTGCGGCATTGTCGGTTGGAGTCGCGCCTCGCGGCGGCAAGGGCCGACGCCGACTGAAAGAACAGCTTTGACGATGACGTCGTCGCCTCTTCGCTTGCTGGTTTTGGCTTTATGCGCCGCCGCCGGGTCGGATTCGCTGTTGGAGAGCGCGCAATCGCTGCCCGTCTCGACCTATTGCGTGACCGCCGGTCAATGCGCCGCGCTCTGCCGCCATTTCGTCGAGGGCGACAGCGGACCCGAGGAGTTCATCCGGCGCGCCGCCTACGAACTGGGCCCGCCCGATTCGTTCACCCTGCCTCCGTCGGATGGCGCGCCGCCGGTCGTCGATCCCAGCAACATTTATTCGGAGACCCGCGCCAACAATTTCAGTCCGGCGGTGGCCGGCGCCTTGCCGCGCATCTATTCGCCGAACCTCATCACCGGCAAGGTCGACGTCATCGACCCCCGGACCTTCGCCGTCGTCGATCACTTCGCCGCCGGCGCCAGCCCCCAGCACATCGTGCCGTCCTGGGACCTGCAGACGCTGTGGGTGACCGGCGACGTCAGCGGGCCGGGGGCGCATGGCTCGCTGGTGCCGATCGATCCGAAGACCGGCAAGCCCGGCGCTCCGGTCGAAGTCCCCGACGCCTACAACATGTACTTCACGCCGGACGGGCGCTCGGCGATCGTCGTCGCCGAGGCGATGCGCCGGCTGGAGTTCCGCGATCCCCATACGATGGCGCTGCAGGGCTACATCAACGTCCCGCAATGCTCGGGCGTCAACCACGCCGATTTTGCGGTCGACGGCTCCTACGCGATCTTCACCTGCGAATATAACAATTCGCTGGTCAAGATCGACATGAACCGCCGCGCGCTGATCGGCACCCTGAGGCTGGCGGCGGGGCACATGCCGCAGGACATCAGGGTTTCGCCCGACGGCGCGGTGTTCTTCGTCGCCGATATGCTCGGCGACGGCGTCGTGGTGGTCAGCGGCGAGCCGTTCAGGGAGATCGGCTTCATTCCGACCGGCGTCGGCACGCATGGCCTCTATCCGAGCCGCGACGGCAAGCGGCTCTATGTCAGCAATCGCGGCACCCACAACCTGGCCGGCGTCAGGCAGGGCGCGGGCAGCATATCCGTGATCGATTTCAAGAGCCGGGAAGTCGTCGCCAACTGGCCGATCCCCAACGGCGGCAGCCCCGACATGGGCAATGTCAGCGCCGACGGCGCGACGCTGTGGCTGTCGGCGCGCTACGACGGCGCCGTCTATGCGATCGATACGCGCGACGGCTCGGTCAGGACCATCCCGGTCGGCGGCATGCCGCACGGCCTCACGGTGTGGCCGCAGCCGGGACGCTATTCGCTCGGGCACACCGGCAATATGCGTTAGGCGGGGGCGTCCCGCGCCGTCGCGGCGCGCAGGATGTGGCCGCCGCCGCCGGAAAAGGATCGCGGCGGCCCGGGAAAATAGCGCGCCGCGATCTCGGAAAGACCGAGGTCCTCGATTTCGGCGAAGCCGAGCGTCCGCAGCCGGACGGCGAGCGCAGCGCTGTCGAAATGGCTCCTGAACGCTTCGCCGGCCGCCGCGACGCGCGCCGTCATCGCCTCGTGAAAGGCGCGCAGCCGCGGCTCGTCGATCGATTCCAGCGGATTGGCGTAGTCGAACACCACCTCGGCGCCGCCCGGCAGGCCGGCGATGAAGCCGAGCGTGGCGAACACCGCCGGCTCGGTCAGGTAGGGAACGACGCCGAGCCAGGTGAAGAAGCTGCGGCGCGCCGGATCGAAGCCGGCCGCGGCGAGACCCTCGGCCAAGGTCTGGCGCTCGAAATCGACCGGCGCGAAGGTCAGCGCCGGCGGCTCGGCGATCGCCGCGGCGGCGAGCCGCTCGCGCTTCCAGGCCTGCGTCGCGGGGTGATCGACCTCGAAAATCCTCAGGCGGTCGCCGTGCGGCGCGCGATAGGCGGTGGTGTCGAGACCGGCGCCGAGCACGACGAGCTGCGTCGCGCCGCGCGCCGTCGCCGCCACCAGCGCGTCCTCGGCGAAACGCGCGCGCGCCGCGACGAACAGCCGCAGGCCGCGCCTCGCCGGCTCGCGCTCGGCTTGCTCGATCGCCGCCCCGGCGTCGGCGCCGAGAATGCGCAAAGCCAGCGGATCGGCGAAGACGACGCCGCCTTCGAGCGCCTGATGGGCGGCGCGGTGACCCGCGGCGCCGAGCGCGGTGCGGCTGGGTTGGCCTTGCAGCATGGCGGCGTCCCTTGGCTGTTCGGAGCCGGCGCAAAAAGATTGGATTTTCCGGGCCGGTCCAGACTTTATTCCGGCGAATTGAGCAAATTGCAGGGGTTTCGAGCCGAAAAGGTTTGCAAAGCGCCGTTCTTTTCGAGCATTTTTGCGAGCCCGACTCAATAGAATCAATGGCTTGGCGTGATTTTTCGTCGCGCGGCGAGCTTGTGCGTCGCCGATTCGATACGGGCGACGATGATCCCGCGCGACCGACGCTCCTCCTCTGCTCCGATCCCGAATTCCGGTTGACGCCGACGTCCGGACAGAATCGCCGCGCGCCGGCGTCCGGTCAATGTTTTGTTTCGGGGGCCTTGGCGAGGCTCGCGAAAATGGCGGCGCGGCGACCGGGCTGGACGGGCGAGCGCGGCCGTGCCATGCGGCATGGGCGTTGGCGCGCGCCGCCGTTATCGCCAGGCGCAGGGGAATCGAGCGACCCGTTCGCCACGCAAAGGAATCGCGCATGCGGCTCTTCATCAATTTCGTCGCCGGAGTCATCCTCGCGGCTTCGACGATATCGCTCTCATGGGCTCTGGAGGCGTTTCCGTCCGACGATCCGCGATTCGTCGTGCAGACGGTGATCGATCTCACCGACCGCCACGCCTTGCCCGGCTGGGACGACGCCGATTTCGCCGCCAAACTGGCGCCCTACCTGACCCGCGATCTGCTGGCCGTCGTCCGGAGCGGCGGCAGGATCGCGATCAAAAAGCACATCAACCTCTACGACGGCGAGTTTTTCACCGGCAGCCAGGGGCTGGAGCACGCGCGGCTGTTCAGCGCCACGCTCATCAAACAGGACGGCGACAATGCGACGGTCGAGGCCTCGATCGGGACGAGCGACGATCGCAACGTCCAGCCGAAGGCCGGCGACCGCACGCGGTTCCAGTTGAAGCGCGTCGGCGGCGTCTGGAAAATCGACGATTTCCGCAATCTCGAGGATTACGCGAAGACGCAGCCGTCGGTGAAGACGCTGTTCAAGGACCCGATGCGCTACGGGAATTAGAGCCCGGCGGTTTTTGGGCGCGACCGTCGGGCGTCTTTGCGAGGGAGCGCAGCGACCAAGCAATCCGGACCGAGGTTCCGGGAGCCTTCGTCTGGATGGCTTCGCTCCGGCCCGTTCGGGGCGACCGGGTCGGGGCGGCGCGGCGAGGGCGCCCGCCCGGTTCATCTCGCAGGCGGCCTGTTGACGTAATCGGCGGCAACGCCGACTTCGCGCCCGTGCTGATGGACGATTGTTAATGCGCCCGACAACCGGATGAAAGACCGAAGACGCTAGAAGTGACGCGCGACGCCGCCGTTGCGGGATCGCCTCCGCGCCCGCAGCGACGCGAATCCGCCTCGCCGTTCGGCGCGCCGCGAGGGTGAAAGTGAACTGGTCCCGAACGCTCGCCAGGCCGATCACGCTCAAGGACGGCCGCAGAATCGGCACGGTGGCGGCGGCGCTGGCGCTCATGTTGTCGCTGCCCGACGTCGATCGGCGGCAGGCCGTGTGGCGCGACGTCGGCGAACTGCTGGCGCAGGCCGCCGACGACAGGAGCTGGATGCCCGACGCCGAGGCGGAGCTGTCGCAGGTCCTGAAATCCGAAGGGCTGATCTAGCCGCGCGCGACCACGATCGCGCCCCGCGAATCTCCAGCGGATTTTGATCGAGCGCAAGGCGCGCCGCGCCGAAGCGATGTGTTCTGCCGATTGGAGGACAGCGTCATGATGTGGGATTTTTGGCAATATGGAGGAGGCTGGCCTATGCCGTTCTTCGGGTTTGGCCCCTTGCTCGGCGTGGCGATCGTCGTGGCGATCGTTTATTTCCTGTTTCGCGAGGAAGGGCCGCTGCGCGGTCGCTTTGCCGGCGGGCAGGCGGGCTCCGCGCGCGACATTCTCGACCGGCGCTACGCAAGCGGCGATCTCACGAAAGAGCAATACGAGCAGATGAAGCGCGATCTTGCATGAACGCGGCGGCGCTCGCGCCGAATTGCGCCCGACCTCGAGCGGGCGACAGAGACGCGAGCAATTGTCGTTTTTCGCATGCTAGGCTGAAGCAGGGGAGCATGGCCGATGCATCGATTTCTCGCCATTTCGGCGATCTTCGCCGTCGTCGTCGCCCTGACGCCCGCCGTCGCGCAGCAAGCGGGGGATTCCGGGCCGTCGCCGTGGCGCCAATGGCGCGGCGTTGGGCCGTGGCCGATCGGGCCGGGAATGATGGGCGGCGGCATCGATGGGCGCCTCGCCGCGCCATCCCTATGCGATGATGAGCGGAATCCCCGAGGCCTACCGGTCGCTGTCCAACCCGCTGCCGCGAAGCGAAAAGACGGTGCAGCGCGGCGCGTCGGTGTACCAGCAGAATTGCGCCTCCTGCCACGGCGCGACCGGCGAGGGCGACGGACCGGCAGGCCGGGATTTGAGGCCGCCGCCGGCCAATCTCGCGTGGCTCGGGCAGATGCCGATGGCCGAGTGGGACCCGTTCATGTTCTGGAGCGTCGCCGAAGGCGGCGCGCCGTTCGGAACGGCGATGCCCGCGTTCAAGGACGTGCTGTCCAAGGACGATATCTGGGCGGTGATCGCCTATATCCAGGCGCAATTGCCGCAGGAGGCCGGGCGAAAGTAGTCGCCTGCCGCGCTTGCGCGGTCGCCGCTCCCGTCGGACGGAGACGGTCGCAGGCGCTGGCGCGGGGACGGGATCAGCGGCGTGTCGTCGATCTGTTGTTGCCGGCGGTTTCGGGCACGCCGCGCAACGGCTTCACCTTTACGGCGAGCCTGCCGGGGCATGCGCTGGCGGGCTCTGACCCGGGGATCGGGCAAACGGTCGCCATAAGCGCCTGACGATTGCGTGGCGGGATTTCGCGCGCCAATCTGTCCGCTTCGCCCTGCGGCCGCGCCGAGCCGCCTGCGATGGAGCAGGGGAGCCAACAATGAGCGAGCTGCCCTACGTCCTCGAGCTCTATTTCAGCAATGAGGAGGACGAGGTCGCCGTCGAGAACCTGCAGACCGGCCTTACCGTCGAACAGGCGCGCGCCGTCAAGGCGGAATGGCGGCGCGCGCTCGCCCGCCGCGATCCGCAGGAATGCCTGAGGCTGGTTAGCTTCAGCGCGATGCGGGCGCCCCGCGACGCGGAGGCGGCCTGGGCCTGGCTCGACGCCCGATATCGAGACCTCGAGCCGTATTTCGACCTCGTCGGGGACGAGGAATAGGCCGGCGCCGTCAGCCGCCTCGTGCGCCGGGCCGCGGCGGCGCTGCGGGCGGAGCGGCCGCGGCGATCGCCAAGGTCGCTGCGAACCCTGTCGTCGAAGCCGCGTCGGACTTCGGCGAGCGCGTCGTCGCGATTCGACATTGTTCCGGCGCGTCCCGGCGGCCGTCGCGGGGGCGTTTCACGCGGTTTTCGAGCGTTTTGACGCGATATTTGCGGGGGAAAGCAGGGTCCGGCGGGGCGTCTCTGGCGAGCGCCGCTTATTCCCGGATAAGGATATCTTTATGGGCGCAACGACGCGGCCCTCGTTCGCCGCCGTCACTGCGAGGAGCGCGGCGACGAAGCGATCCAGCGACCGCCCAACATAGCGAGCCGTCGGAGAATTTTCTTGTACGGATTCAATCCGCATGATATAGTGCGGCGACGAAACCCGGGAGGTCCCATGCCCCGCACCCTGACCGACAGCGGGCGAGTCGAATTGCGGCTCCGCCCCGAAGACAAAGCTATCCTGACCCGCGCCGCCGCCATCAAGCGGCAAGACCTCACCGGCTATATCCTGCGCAGCGTTTTGCCCCAGGCCCGGGCCGATATTTCCGAGGCCGAGCGCCTCACGCTTTCCGAGCGCGATTCCCTGCGCGTCCTCGCCCTTCTGGAAAACCCGCCGAGGGCTCCCGACCGTCTGGTGCGCGCCGCAAAGGCCGGTCTCACCCTCCCGTGACGGCCATCGCCTGGGAGGAAGCGCCGATCGCCGGACAGCACGACCGGGCGGCCTTCGATTGCGGCGATGCCGATCTCAATCATTACCTCCGACGCTACGCCCGCCAGAACCACGACAGCGGCGGCGCAAAATGCTTCGTCGCCGCGCCCCGCGACGCGCCGACGCGCATCCTCGGCTTCTATACGCTGAGCCCGGCGTCGCTCGAATACAGCCGCGCGCCCGCCATGGCGAAGAAGGGCCTCGCCCGTTACGATGTGCCGGTGTTTCGCCTCGGCCGCCTGGCGGTCGACAGATCGGTTCACGGCCGGGAACTCGGCGGCGCCCTCCTGCTCCGCGCCGCCGACCGTTGCATCCGGGTCGCCCAGGAAGTCGGCGGCGTCGCGCTGCTGATCGATGCAAAAAACGATCGCGCCGCGCGCTGGTACGAAAGCTACGGCGCCCTGGCCCTGGGCGACGCGCCCCTGTCGCTGGTCCTGCCCCTCGCCGTCGCGGCCGATGCGCTCAGGCGCGGAGTTTGAGGCCGACTATTGCATGAGAGTCTCATGCGCTCAGGCGCGTTGCTTCGTCAGAGCTCCGATCTCCTGTCGCCCGGCCGGGCGCCTTTCCTTTCCGCTGCGCGACGATCCAGTTCCGGCCGCGACGTCTCGGCCTCCTCTCCCCGCGATGCGCAGAGCCGTCCGGGGAAGCGAAATTGGTTGCCGTGACGGGCGTCCTTGCAAGCTCCGCGAGTCGCGCCCCAGGCCCGTCACCCGGCCTCTCCCCGCGACGCGGCGAGAGGAGTCCTCAGCGCCGCGCCACCTGACTCCCCGCCTTCCCCCGCCCCTTGCGTTTTTTTCCGCCGCCCCGCATAGCCCGCCGCACATCATCGCAACTTCGCGGGCGCGCGTCTCATGGGTTTCAAATGCGGCATTGTCGGGCTGCCCAATGTGGGCAAATCGACGCTGTTCAACGCGCTGACGCAGACGGCGGCGGCGCAGGCGGCCAATTATCCGTTCTGCACCATCGAGCCGAATGTCGGCGACGTCGCGGTGCCGGATGCGCGCCTGGCGGCGCTCGCCGGGATCGCCGGCTCCAAGGAGATCATTCCGACGCGGCTGACCTTCGTCGACATCGCCGGCCTGGTGCGCGGCGCCTCGAAGGGCGAGGGCCTCGGCAACCAGTTTCTCGCCACCATCCGCGAATGCGACGCGATCGCCCATGTCGTGCGCTGCTTTACGGACAGCGACGTCACCCATGTCGAGGGGCGGATCGATCCGTTGTCCGACATCGCGACGGTCGAGACCGAATTGATGCTCGCCGATCTCGAAAGCCTCGAGCGGCGCTTCGTCGCGATCGAGAAGCGCGCCAAGGGCGCCGACAAGGAGGCCAGGGAGACGCTCGCCCTGGTCGAGCGTTGCCTCGCCGAACTGCGCGAGGGCCGCCCGGCGCGGGCGGCGGGAGCCGGCCCCGACGAGCAGCGCCTGTTCCGCTCGCTCGGCCTCCTTTCGTCGAAGCCGGTGCTCTACGTCTGCAATGTCGAAGAGGCCGCGGCCGACAAGGGCAACGCGTTTTCGGATGCGGTGCGCGCGCTGGCGGCCCAGGAGGGCGCGGCCGCGGTGGTCGTCTCGGCCAAGATCGAGAGCGAGATCGCGGTGCTGCCGCAGGCCGAGCAGGCCGACTATCTCTCAGCGGTCGGCCTCGCCGAGCCCGGCCTTAATCGCGTCATCCGCGCCGGCTACGATTTGCTGCATCTCGTCACCTTCTTCACCGCGGGGCCGAAGGAGGCGCGCGCCTGGACGGTCGAGAGGGGGTCGAAGGCGCCGCAGGCGGCGGGGGTCATTCACAGCGACTTCGAAAAGGGCTTCATTCGCGCCGAGACCATCGCCTACGACGACTACGTGCGGGGCGGCGGCGAGGCGGGGGCGCGCGAGGCCGGCAAGTTCCGGCTGGAGGGCAAGGACTACGTCGTGGCCGACGGCGACGTGCTGCATTTCCGATTCGCCAACTGACCGCTTCGGAGGGAGGAGCGATGGGCCTGCTGTATTTTGAAGACTTTCCGCCGGGCGAGGTCGTCGAATACGGCGACCTCGAAGTGTCGGGCGTGCGCATCAAGGCGTTCGCCGAGCAGTTCGATCCGCAGCCGTTCCATCTCGACGAGAACGCCGGGCGCGAGACGCCGGCCGGCGGCCTGATCGCCTCGGGCTGGCATACGGCGGCGATGCTGATGCGCATGAACTGCGACCATTTTCTCAACCGCTCGGCGGCGCAGGGCGCGCCGGGCATCGAGGAGGTCAACTGGCTGAAGCCGGTGCGGCCCGGCGACCGGCTGCATGTGCGGCGCACCACCAAAGGCGCGCGGCCCTCCGCCTCGCGGCCCGAGCTCGGCCTCATCGATTTTGTCTTCGAGGTCGTCAACCACAAGGGCGAGGTGGCGATGACCCAGAAGAACGTCATCCTGTTCAAGCGGCGCGCCGCTGGCGAAGGGGAGGCCGGATGAGTCTCTATTTCGAGGACCAGAAGGTCGGCGCGGTGATCGCGCTCGGCGCGCACACTTTCACCCGCGAATCGATCATCGCTTTCGCGCTGCTCTACGACCCGCAGCCGTTCCATTTGAGCGAAGAGGCGGGCAAGGCGTCGATCTACGGCGCGCTGATCGCCTCGGGGTGGCATACCGCCAGCGTCTGGATGCGGCTGATGATCGACTGGCGCGAGCGGTCGCGGGCGGAGCGCGCCGCGCTGGGCGAACCGCTGCCGCAACTCGGGCTGTCGCCGGGCTTTCGCCACATGCGCTGGCTGGCGCCGGTGCGCGCCGGCGACACGGTGGCCTATTCGAGCCGCGTGGCGTCGATGCGCGAGACCAGGCGCCCGCAATGGGGCGTCGTGACCAACCACAACGCCGGCCTCAACCAGCACGGGGCGGAGGTGTTCGCCTTCACCAGCGCGGTGCTCTGGGAGCGGCGGCCGGCGTGACCACGGCGCGCGGCGCATGACCCCGCCTTCGGACGCCTCCACCGGGCGGCTGGCGAGGCTGCCGGTCGCGACGCGCTGGGGCCTGCTCGTCGTTGTGTCGGTCGCCATCGCCGGCGCGCTGGAGGCGGCGCGCGTCCCCGCGGCGCTGCTGCTCGGACCGATGATCGCCGGCATGGCGATCGGCGCCAACGGCGGCGCGGTGCGCATCCCGCGCCTCGCCTATCTCGCCGCCCAGGCGATCGTCGGCTGCCTGATCGCCAGGGCGATCACGTTCGATATCGTGGGCGCCTTTCTCAGGAGCTGGCCGCTCTATGTCGCGGTGGTGGCGACGGTGATCGGCGCCAGCAGCGCGCTCGGCTGGCTGCTCAGCCGCTGGCGGGTGCTGCCGGGCACGACGGCGGTGTGGGGCTCCTCGCCGGGCGCCGCGACGGCGATGATGCTGATGGCCGAAGCCCATGGCGCCGACGCCCAACTCGTCGCCTTCATGCAATATCTGCGCGTCGTGTTCGTCGCGCTGGTCGCGACGGCGGTGGCGCGGCTGTGGCTGGGATTGTCCGGCGCCGGCGGCCCGGCGATCGTCTGGCTGCCGCCGATCGATTGGCCGTCTTTCCTCGAAACCCTGGCGATCGCCGGGTTTGGCGCCTCGGCCGGCTGGATGCTGCGCATTCCGGCGGGGGCGCTGCTGGTTCCTCTGGCGGCGGGGGCGGCGCTGCATGTCGCGGAGCTGGTGCGGATCGAGCTGCCGCCGTGGCTGCTGGCGATGAGCTATGCGGCGCTCGGCTGGAACATCGGCCTCGGCTTCACCCGACGGATCCTGCGGCACGCCTCGCGCGCCCTGCCGCAAATCGTTCTGTCGACCCTCGCGCTGATCGCCTTTTGCGGCGGCCTCGCCATGGTCCTCAGCCGGCTGCTCGGCGTCGATCCGCTCACCGCCTATCTCGCCACCAGCCCCGGCGGGATGGATACGGTGGCGATCATCGCCGCCTCGAGCAAGGTGGACGCGCCCTTCGTGATGGCGCTGCAGACGGCGCGCTTCGTCATCGTGCTCATCGTCGGGCCGCGGCTGGCGCGGCTGATCGCCGGCTGGAGCGGCGAGAGGGCTCGTTGAGCGCAAGAGGCGCGAGGGCGCAGCGCGGCGAATTCGGATCGCGGTCGTTGAAGGAGGTCTTGCGATGGCGTGGTATTTCTATCTCGCTCAATTCGTCAGCGGGCTGCTGCTCGCCAATGGCGTTCCGCATTTCGTGCAAGGAATCAGCGGCCACCGTTTCCAGAGCCCGTTCGCCTCGCCGCGCGGCGTCGGGGAATCCTCGCCGGTCGTCAACGTGCTCTGGGGATTCGCCAATCTCGCCGTCGGTTTCGCGCTGCTCCGGTCGTTCGAGCCGCAGGGCGCCGAAGCTTTCGCCGGGTGGATCGCCGTCGGCGCCGGGGTGCTGCTCGCCGGCGTCGCGATGTCCCGTCATTTCGGCCGGGTGCGCGGCGTCTCGCATTGACGCTCGCGCGCACGGCCTAAGCCGGCTCGACGCGGTATTTCGCAAAGCCGCCGGGCGCGTCGCCCATCGGGGTGAGCCGGACGCCGGCGGGCGCGGCGGCGTGGGCGGCGGCGGGCGAGGTGAGGAAGGTCGCCACCACGCTCGACGGCCACGGCGCAAAGCGCCAGTTGCCGTCGGCCTTCGGCTCGATGTGCTTCTTCTCGATGATGTAGCCCATCAACGCTTCGCGATTGGCGTCCGGCGCCTCGAGCACGATCGTCGATCCGTCGCAGCCGGGGAAATGGCCGCCGCCGTTGGCGCGATAGTTATTCGTGACGACGATGAACGACTGACGCTCGTCGATCGGCTTGCCGTTGAAACAGAGATCGCGGATGCGGCGGGCTTCAGGCGCGATCAACTGGCCTTCGTCGTCGTAGCGGGCGGGCTGGGTCACGTCGATCGCATAGGTCACCCCGTCGATCACGTCGAAATTGTAGGAGGCGAATGTCGGATCGATCAGCGGCTGTTCGAGGCTCGATTGCGGATCGATGCGCCTGAAGATCGCCGCCGCGCGCTCCAGCCATTCGCGTAACGTCGCGCCGTCGACTTTCACCGCGCGCAGGCTGTTGGGATAGAGATAGATGTCGGCGACGTCCTTGATGGCGATCGGCCCCGCCTTGACGTCGGTGTAATAGTCCGGGCCGCCGCGCCCGCCCGATTTGAACGGCGCCGCGGCGGACAGGATGGCGAGGTCTTTCAGCGCCGGCATCGCAGCGGCGAGGCGCCCGACATACCAGCTCTGCGCCGAATTGACGATCTGCACCGCCGGATCGTCGGCGACCAGCGCGAAGAACGACTGGACCGGCGAGGCGATGTCGCCGACCGGCGAGCGCACGTAGGCCAGCGTCTGGTCGTGAGCCGGCTGCGCGGCGGCGAGCACTTTCGGATCGGCGGCGATGAGAGGCGCGACGAGGCGGTCGTTGCGCGCGTAGATCGGGCGCGCCTCGACGCTCGCGGCGGCGACGCGCCAGCCGGAAGCCTCGCGCTCGAGCGTGAGATCGATGAGCCCGAGATGGCTGCCCCAGAATCCCGGCATGCAAGCCGGCACGCCGTAGAGCGAGCCGCGCGCGACGTCGACGCCCTCGACGCCGGCAAAATCCGCGCCGGGAAGCAGCAGGTGCTGATGCCCGAGAAACATCGCATCGACGCCGGGAACCCGCGCCAGCGCCAGGGCGGCGTTCTCCTCGGCGGGCTCGGGCGCCGCGCGGCGCGATATGCCGGAATGACAGAGCGCGACGACGAGGTCGACTTGCGCGCGCAGCGCCGGCACGTATCGGCGCGCCGCTTCGGCGATCCCCGACGTCGTGACGCGGCCGGCCAGGTGGGTCTGGTCCCATTGCATGATTTGCGGCGTGGTGAAGCCGATGATTCCGATCCGCAGCTTTTGCCCGGCGCCCGCCTCGTCGCTGAAGCTCCGCTCCAGTACGATCCACGGCCGGACGTAGAACGAACCGTCGGTGTTGAAGATATTGCAACTGACCGCCGGGAAGTTCGCTCCCGACATCGCCGCCTCGAGAAAATCGAGCCCGTAGTTGAACTCGTGATTGCCGAGCGCGCAGGCGGAATAGCCAAGCTCGTTCATCGCGGCGATCATCGGATGGAGCTCGCCGGTCTTCAGGCCCCTGGCGAGCGCCACATAATCGCCGAGGGGCGTGCCCTGGATGATGTCGCCGTTGTCGAGCAGGATCGAATTTCGCGCTTCCGCGCGCGCCCTGGCGACGAGCCCGGCGGTCCTGGCGAGGCCGACGGTGTCGTCGGGCCGGTCGCGATAATAGTCGTAAGGGAAGATGTTGGCGTGCAGGTCGCTGGTGCCCATCAGGCGAAGCTTGAGGCGCGCCGGCGCGGCGGCGTGAGGGTCCGATGGGGGCGGCATGAAATCCTCGACCCTTCTCCCGCTTGCGGGAGAAGGTGGCGCGCAGCGCCGGATGAGGGCCTCGGCCCGGGCGCGTCGTGCTTCCCCTCACCCCAACCCTGACCCCGCCAATTCCTTGATCTTGGCGTCGTTCACAAGAGTCCGGCCGCGCGCCGTTTCACATCGGCGACGCATGGGCTGGCTGAGTTGGCGAACCGGCGGCCTGCGGCGGCTGCGTGGGCGCGGCAGGCGACGGCTGCGGCGCCGCCATCTTGACGAAGTCCCAGCCGCCGGGCGGCGCGGGGACTTCATTGGCCGCCGGATTGGGCGTCGCTTGATGGAAACCGGCGAGCGCCGCCTGATCGGCGGCGAGCGCCGCGGCGTCCATCTTGGCCGCCACCTCGTCGCGCTTCTTGGCCGCGTCGGAATCGCCCTGTTTGGCGGCGAGCGAGAACCAGAACCACGACTGGCTGAGGTCCTGCGCGATGCCCATGCCGCGCGCGTAAAGGATCGCCAGATTATACTGGCTGTCCCTGATCCCCAGCCGCGCCGCCTTGCGGAACCAGTCGGCGGCTTCGGTGTAATCGGGCTTGACGCCCGCCCCTTCGGCGATCAGCACGGCGAGATTGTGCATGGCGCGCGCGTTGCCGGCGTCGGCGGCTTTCTTGTACCAGGACTTGGCGACGGCGATGTCGCGCGCGACGCCGAGGCCCTTCTCGTAAAGCGAGCCGAGGCGGTATTGCGCCGGCGCCAGCGCCTGCGTCGCCGCCAGCTCGAACCATTGCGCCGCGGCGTGGGAATCGCGCGGTAAATTGCGCCCGTCGGCGAGCCGCGCGCCGAGTTCGAATTGCGCGGCGGGGTCGCCGGCGGCGGCCGCGTCATGCAAGCCTTGCGGCACCGCGGCGGGGATCGAAGCGACGAGGTCGGCCGGGGCCGGGGAGAGGAATTTCGCCGGCGCGCCGCCCGCCGGCGCCGCGGCGATCGAACCGACCGGCGTGACGTCGATGGCCCGCGCATTGCTTTTGGCCGCCGGCGCGTTGGGCGGGCTCGACGGCTGGTCGGCGGCCAGTTTGACCGCCGCCGCCGGCTCGGCCTCGGACTTCTGCGCATTGGGCTGGCGCAGCACGCCAAGCTCGAGGGCGGCGATCGCCAGCAGCGCGACCAGCGCGGCGCCGAGCAGCATCGGCCGACGGCGCGCGACAAGGAACGCCTTGGCCTGTTCGATCCCGCCGACGCCCGCCAGCGCCGACGGTTTGTCGGCGGACGGTTTGGCGACGCTGTTGGCGGTCTCGGCGAGCGCCGCATGCGCGGCGCGACGGGCGGCGGCGATATGGGCGTTGACGGCGCTCTTGGGATCGGCTCCGGCGATCGGATCCTTTTCGCGCGCGCGCAGCGGCGCGCCGGCGCCCGGCTCGATCAGAAAGTCCGAGCCGTCGAGAGAGCGCATCGGCGTCGCCGGCGCGGCGCGGGTCAGCGGCGCGTCGAAGCTGGCGTCGTTGCGCGGGTCGGCCGCCGGCCTCGCCGGCGCCGGCGCGGGGGTCTCGCGGATCGTCGCGTCCATCCAATTGAGCGCGGCGCTGGCGGGCGTGGCGCCGGCGGCGGGCGGATCGGCGCGGCGCGGCGGCGCCGGGCTCGCCGCATCGCGCGGGCCCGGCTCGGCGCGGGCGATGTCGTCCTCGATTTGCCCGACGCGGTCGACCAGCGATTCCAGCATGTGGTGCACGCCGCCGAGCGTCGCCTGGATGCGATGATCGGCCTCGCTCTGGTCGGCGCGCAGCTCCGCCAGCCGGCGGGCGAGCGCCTCCTCGCCGCCCGCCGCATCGCCCGACGGCGCCGCGACGGCGCTCAACGCCTGGCGCGTCTGGTCGAGCTGGGTCAGCAATTGGGCGACCATCCGTTCGAGCGCGTCGGTCGACGTCGTCGCGGGCGGCGGCGCGTCCAGCCGGCGCCTGACGCTGGCGATCTCGTCGGCGAGCGCCTCCAGCGCGTGCGGGTCGGAACCGCCGATGCGGGCGCTCTCGAACTTCTGCTCCAATCCGCGGATGAGCTCCTCGAGCGCGCCGAGGTCGGGGGCGGCGGCGCTCTTGGCGGCGAACCGTTCCGACAGGATTTGCACGGCCTGATCGATCCGCTCGGCGGCGAATTGCGGCGAGGCGCTCAACTCGATCCGGTCCTGGAGCGCCCGCAGCGTTTGCTCGAGCGCCCGCGTGTCGATGATCGGGTTGGTGCGTCGATCGATGCGCGCCGCCAGATCGCGAACCATCGCTTCGAGCGCGGCCGGTTCGACGCTCGGCGGCGGCGGCCGGTCGAGTTTGGCGTTGATGTCGCGCAGCAGGCCTTCGAGCATTTCGCCATTGGCCGCAGCGACGCGCGCGCCGTCCAGCTTCTCGCTGATGTCGCGCAACAGGTCTTCGACATGCTCGGAGTCGGGCGCGGCGCGCGGACCCTCGAGCTTGGCGTTGATGTCGCGCAGCAGGCGTTCGAGCAGTTCGGCGTCCGGCGCGGCGGCGCGCGCGCCTTCCAGCTTCAAGTTGATGTCGCGTAGCTGGCCTTCGAGAAGATCGAGGTCCGGCATGGCGCGCGGGCTCTCGAGTTTGGCGTCGATGTCGCGCAGCAGGCGCTCGAGCAGGTCGACGTCGGGCGCGGCAGCGCGCGCGCCCTCGAGATTGGCGTTGATGTCGCGCAGCAGGCGTTCGAGCAGTTCGGCGTCGGGCGCGGAAGCCTGTGCGCCCTCGAGCTTGGCGTTGATGTCGCGCAGCAGGCGTTCGAGCCTCTCGGCGTCGGGCGCGGCGGCGCGCGCGCCCTCCAGTTTGGCGTTGATGTCGCGCAGGCCCTGGAGCAGTTCGGCGTTGGGAGCGGCGGTCTGCGCGCCTTCCAGCTTGGCGCTGATCTCGCGCATCAGGCCTTCGAGAGGCCGGGTGTCGACCGCGACCGGCCGGTCGCCCAGCCGGCGAAGAACCTGTTCGAGCGGCCCGGTGTCGATGATCGGATTGGTGCGCCGGTCGATGCGCGCGCCAAGATCGTGAAACAGGCTCTCGAAGGCGCTCGGATCGATCGACGCGCCGGTCGGTCTGTCGAGCTTGGCGCTGATTTCGCGCATCGCCTGTTCGAGCGCGCTGGTGTCGAGACGTTCGGCGGGCGCCGCCGCGTAGCGCGATTCGATGCTCTCGCGCACGCCGTCGATGCGGCGCGACAATTCTTCGAGCGCGCGCGGCGCGAGCGCGGGGACGACGGGCGGACGCTCCAGCGCCTGATCCATCTTCGAGGCGATCTGCTCGAGGCGCCGTTCGATCGCGTTCAACGCCGAGGCGGGCGTCGAGCGCTCGACCTGGGCGCGCGCCTCGGCGAGCGAGGCGATGAGCTGCGCCGTTTCGGCGCGCGGCGCCAGGCTGGTCGGCAGGCGATCGACGCGATCGGCGAGATCGCCGATCTGCTTTTCCAGGCGGTCCAGCGGCACCGGCCGTTGCGCGAGCGTGGCCAGCAGATTGCGCGCTTCCTCGGTCTGCTGGCGAATGCGCTCGAGCGCCAGAGGGTTGATGCTCGCCCGCGCGATGCCCTCGACCTTGGCGCCGATCGCCCCGATCTCGCGTTGCAGCGCTTCGACGGCCGGGCGCGGGTCGTGCGCGCGCAACGAATCGCGCAACTCGGCGACGAGGCCTTCGATCGGCGCGAGCAGATTGTCGCGCGCCCCGTTCTCGCGAGAAGCGGCGACCCGCTGGCTGAGGTCGCGTATCGCGCCCTCGAGCGCGACGACGGCGTTTCTCGGCGCCAGATCGGCGAGGCTGCGCGACATCGCGGCGAGTTCGGCGCGCAAACCCTCGATATTGGCGGCGGGCGCCTCGCGTCTTTCGGTCTGTTCGCGACGCAACTCGTCGAGGCGCTGGCTCAGCTTGGCGATCTCGGCCTGGAGGGCGCTCGCCGCGCTCTCCTTGGCGGCGACCGGCTTTGCGACGATCTCGGGCGCGGCGTCCCTGACGGGCGCGGTCGTCTCGACGGCGCGCGCGACGGCCGCGGGTTCGGCGGCAAAGCCGCTCCAGCCGCGTCGGGCGGCTTCCGATTCGCCGTTGGCGGTTCGCGCGTCGAGCTCCTGCCGACGACGCGCGATCTGGGTGACCGCGTCGCTGATGTCGAGACGCCCGCGGACGGCGCGCGGCGCGTCGCGGTTGGCCTTGTCGAACGCCTCCAGCCGCCGCGACAGATCGTTGACGCGCTCGGCGATGTCGCGGGGGGCGTCCGGCGCCGGCTCCGCGCGCGCCGCGGGCCGGTTCGCCGCGGGGGCGCGCGCCGCCTGCTGGGCGGCGATCCGTTCTTCGAGGCTGGCCAGCCGGCCGACCACCGTCCGAAGGGTTTCCTGCTCGTCGCGCTGCCGGGTCTGGCTGCGCTCGATCCAGGTCGCCACCGAATCCAGGGCGCGCGCCGTGCGCGCCTCGCTCTTGGCGGCGCGGCTTTCGAATCTCGAGATCGCCGCGTCGAGCAATTCGTCGGCGCGCGCCGTTTCACCGGCGGTCGCCGGCGCGGCGGGCGCGCGCGAGGCGTCCGCCTCGCCTTCGCGCGGCGCGCGCCGGGGGGCGGCGTCGTCGCGTCGGGGCAGGCCGGAGAGTCGTTCGCCGATCGCGTCCAGTCGCTCCTCCTGATTCAGATCCTCGGGGTCGACGCCCTGTTCGGCGGCTTGTTCGGCGATGACGTCGTCGAGCCATTCGCCAAGGCTCATGCCGGCGCGGCGGGCGGCCTCTTGCGCAGCCTCCCGCGTCTCGCGGCCGACACCCCTGACGCTCCAAGCAGCGGCTCTGTTCATTGGCGCCACCTTCGCCGAGGTTCCCGAATCGAGGCGCCACCGGCTCGAATTGGCGCCGCGCCGCGATCTTTCGGCATGCGTGGTGAAGAAATCGTTAACGGCGCCCCAAATTGGCGCAGTTGCGCAACCCGTTAACCACACTAGTGGTTGCATTATGAAAAATAACAACTATAAGTTGCATTCGGCCCGATTCGAAACCAGATTGCGCAAAGCCGCGACCCAATCGTTGCGATCGGCGCCGTCGGGAACCTTGCGGCGCCCAAGACAAGGAGAATCCATGAGCGCGTTGCCATCACCAATGTCCGCTGCGGAAAAATCCTATGGCCGCAACGACCGCGCGGAATTCACCATAGGACAAATGGCCGGCGAATTCGGCGTCACCCTGCGAACGTTGCGATTCTATGAAGACAAGGGGATGCTCAAGCCGCGGCGCGAAGGGACCTCGCGATTTTACGCGGCGGTCGACCGGCTTCGCCTGCAGATGATCCTCAAGGGCAAGCAGCTGGGCTTCACGCTCAGCGAAATCCGCGAATTGATCGGCGACAGCGGCGCGAGCGTCGACGCGGAATTCGAGGAAAAGCTGCAGCCCGATCAGATCGTCAGCCAGATCGGGCATCTCGAGCGCCAGCGCGCCGAGGTCGAAGATGCGATCGCGCGCCTGCGCGCCACGCATCAGCGACTGGCCGGCGCGCCGGCGGGACTCTAGCGGTCGAGCCCATCCCGGCGGCCGCCGAACCAGCCGGTCCGGCGCGCGGCCGGCGCGGTCAAACGCTGTTGCGTCTTTCCCGCCCGCCGCGCCGCTCCTCGACGATGCGCACCGCCGCTTCGAGCGCCGCTTCGACGCCGAGCCGGGTGGTGTCCAGAACATTGGCGTCCGGCGCCGCCTTGAGCGGCGCGACGGCGCGGCCCGAGTCGCGCGCATCGCGCCTGGCGATGTCCTCGAGGATCGCCCCATAGTCGGCCCTCTCGCCGCGCGCCGCGAGCTCCAGCGCGCGGCGCTGGGCGCGCGCCTCCCGGCTGGCGGTCACGAAAATCTTCACGTCGGCCTGCGGGCAGATCACGGTTCCGATGTCGCGCCCGTCGAGCACGGCGCCGCCCGGGCGCTGGGCGAAGCCGCGCTGGGCCAGGATCAGCGCCTCGCGCACCGGCGGCAGCGCCGCGACGATCGAAGCCGCTTCGCCGATCTCGCGGCTGCGCAGGCGGGTCTGGTCGAAATCGGTCAGCGCCAGGCCGCGCGCCGCCGCGACCGCCGCATTGACGTCGCCGAGATCGCGGCCCTGATCGAGCAGCGCGGCGGCGGTCGCCCGATAGAGGAGGCCGGTGTCGAGATGGGGCAGGCCGTAGCGCTCGGCGAGCCGGCGCGCCAACGTGCCCTTGCCCGAGGCCGCGGGTCCGTCGATTGCGATGATCATGCTGCCAGGGGCCTCGCCGAACGCTCGGCTCATAAAGCTTCAACGTCGCGCTGTCACGCGCGCGTGGGGATGCGCATCGCTTTCACGGCATTGCCGATCACATCGGCGGGGCGCTTCTCGCCTTCAGGACCACGGGGCTTGAACCGTTGCCGCGCGCGGAGGAGTCGAACTCCAATTCCGGCCAATGATGATATCCATCCTTCGCAACATTTGCGAGGACTTGGCGGCAGTCGACGCCTCCGATGAGGCGCGTTTCTGTCGAGACATTTATGGTTCTGGAAAAAACCCATTCGCCAAACGAGTGGGGCGGCAATTTCTTGCCGCTTTTGTCGTCCGTAACCATCTCCGCTTTTCCGGCGGTTCCCCGAAACACATAAAGTTCCGTCATCGGCCCGTCCTGCCTTCCGCCAAGCATACTGGAAGCAGGACGCACATGCGAGCGCGCGTCAAGCGCCAAATTTTTCAAACCGAGACACGACCCGCGCCTCGCCGGCGGGCCGGACCGACGTGGCTCGGCCGCCGGCGCATGATAGAGCTTGCCAGATGGAGATTAGCGACGATGTTTCAACGGCGTCATTCAGCCTGGCTCGGTCGCGCATTCGCGTTGGGTTGCGTCGCGCTCGGCGGCGGCCCGGCCGCGGCTGACGAGACGGCCCCCGTCCCGGAAGTCCGTCCCGGCGTATTGGCGGGCTATCTTGCGCCAGCCGCGGTCCCCGATAGCGCCGCGCTGCTGCCGGCTCCCCCGGCCGAGGGCTCGGCGGCGATCGCGTTGGATCAGGAGACCAACCGGAACGACCTCGCCCTGCAGGGCGCGCCGCGCTGGAGGCTCGCCGGAATGGACGCCAATCTGTCGTTTCCCTGGGCCGCCGGCGATTTCGCCTGCGCGCTCGACATATCGGTCACGCAACTCGACACCCCGCGCCTCTATCAGTTGCTCCGCCGCTCGATGACCGACGCGGGCGGCGCGACCGCCGCGGCCAAGGACAAGTACAAGCGGGAGCGGCCGTTCATGGTGAACAAGCAGCCGACTTGCACGCCCGGCGCCGAGGAGCGCCTGGCGACAAACGGCTCCTATCCCTCCGGACATACGGCGATCGGCTGGACCTGGGCGCTGATCCTCAGCGAAATTTCGCCCGAACAGAGCCAGGCGATCCTCGAGCGCGGCCGTTCCTTCGGCGAGAGCCGCCTGGTCTGCAACGTCCATTGGGAAAGCGACGTGATCGAAGGGCGCTTGGTCGGCGCGGCGACCGTCGCGAAGCTGCACGCCGACCCCAGATTTCTCGCCGATCTCGACGCCGCGAAGGCCGAAGTCGCCGCCGCGCGCGCCAGGAAGCTGGCGCCGCAGCGCGATTGCAAGTTCGAAGCCGAGGCGCTGGCCGGGCGACCGCCCCAGGCGCCGTAGCGGGCCGCCCGGCGGATTCAGGCGAACGCGGCGCCCAGCCGCTCCATCAGCGCGCGAAACGCCGGGAAGCTGGTGGCGATCATGCGGGAATCATCGATCGCCATCGGTCTGTCCGAGGCGAGCCCCATCACCAGGAAGCTCATCGCGATGCGATGGTCGAGATGGGTCTCGACCAGCCCGCCGCCGCGAACCGCGCCGTCGCCGCCCCGCACGATGAGATCGTCGCCCTCGACCGCCTGCCCGACCCCCGCCGCCGCCAGGCCCGCCGCCACCGCGGCGAGGCGGTCGGATTCCTTGACGCGCAACTCGTGCAGGCCGCGCATCCGCGTTTCGCCCTGGGCGAACGCGGCGGCGACCGCGAGAACGGGATATTCGTCGATCATCGAGGGCGCGCGGGCGGCCGGCACGTCCACCCCCTTCAGCGGGCTTGCGCGAACCCGCAGGTCGGCGACGTCTTCGCCGCCCTCGACGCGCGCGTCGAGGAGGTCGACGCGCGCGCCCATTTCGATGAGGGTGGTCATCAGGCCGGCGCGCAGCGGATTGATCATCACGCCCTCGATCACGATGTCCGAGCCGGGCGCGATCAGCGCGGCGACCATCGGGAAGGCGGCCGAAGACGGATCGGCGGGAACGACGACCGGCCTTGGCCGCAATTCGGGGCGGCCCTTCAGCGTGATGCGGCGCCCCGCGGCGCCCTCGAGCGCGACTTCGACCTCGGCGCCGAAATGCGCGAGCATCTTCTCGGTGTGGTCGCGCGAAGCCTCCGTCTCGATCACCGTGGTGTCGCCGGGCGCGTTCAGCCCGGCCAGCAGCACCGCCGATTTGATCTGCGCCGAGGCGACGGGCGTGCGATAGACGATCGGGGCCGGCTCGCCGGTTCCCTTGAGGACGATCGGGCAGCGGCCGCCCTCGGCCTGCGCCAGAACCTGCGCGCCCATCAAGGCGAGCGGGTCGAGGATGCGGCGCATCGGGCGCTTGCGCAGCGAGGCGTCGCCGTCGAAGGTCGCGGTGACGGCATGGCCGCCGACCACGCCCATCATCAGACGCGAGCCGGTGCCGGCATTGCCGAAATCGAGCGGATGGGCGGGCGCCAGCAGCGCCCCGACGCCGAGGCCGGCGACGCGCCAGTCGCCCTCTGCGGTGCGGCCGATGCGGGCGCCGAGCGCGCGGCAGGCCTCGGCGGTGCGCAGGACGTCGTCGCCCTCCAGCAGGCCCGTCACGTCGGTGACCCCCTGGCAAAGCAGGCCGAAGATGAGGGCGCGATGCGAGATCGACTTGTCGCCCGGCGGACGCACGCGCCCCTTGAGCGCGCCGCCGCGGCGGCTCGACAGCGGCGCCGCCGCATCAGTGGGATTGGACAGCACGTTCGATTCGCGATCCTCGCATTATCTCGCCGCCTCGCGGCCCGGCCGGCGCCGCGCGACCGGGCGGCGCATCGCGGGAGCGGCCGTCGATTTCCGCCGAGGCGAGCCGAATCAACGCCGCTCGCTGTCGGGGGCGGCCAGGCCGGTCCGCGAGCCTCGCTTAGCATCGACCGCCCGGCGTGTCGACAAGCCGCGCAAAGCGCATTGACAGGGGCTTTGCGCCCGACTAACCGGAGCGACCGAAAGCAGTCAGCCCCCAGAGCAGGGATCAAGAGACGTGGCGAAAGTCGAGCTCGGAGCCAAGCGCCAATGCCAGAACTGCGGCGCTAAATTCTTCGATCTGAACAAAGATCCGATCGTCTGCCCCAAGTGCGGAACGATCTTCCAGGGCGCCGCGGCGCGCGCCCAGCGCCCGGCGCCGAAGGAAGAGGCGGAGGAGGTCGAGGCCGCCGCGCCCGCCGGCGTCGAACTGGTCTCCCTCGAGGAGGCCGATGCCGGCGAGGAGAAGGTGGCGGCGGTGGTCGACGAGGATATCGAGGTCGAGGACGACGAGGCGGCGGGCGACACCTTCCTCGAGGAAGAGGAAGAAGACGACGACGACGTCGCCGCGCTCATCGACGGCGATATCGCCAACGACGAAGAACCCTGACAGTCGCAGCGGCGCCGGCGCCGCGTCGCGCCGGCCGGCGACGAAATCGCCGGGGAAGGCCTTGTGAGCCGGCCGTCTTTGAGTCTATACAGCCGCCCCGCTGACCGCGCGGCCGGTCCCAACCGGCTTGGCGCAGCGGGTCCTCGAAAGCGAGGTTGACGAAGCGTGGGGCCATAGCTCAGTTGGGAGAGCGCTTCAATGGCATTGAAGAGGTCGTCGGTTCGATTCCGTCTGGCTCCACCACGCAACCACCTTTTTTGCCCGATTTTCTTTCTCCTGGATTGCCCGCCACATATCAAAGACATGGGCCCTGAGCCGACGTAACTGGGCCGACAGGGACCGCGAAATTCCGTCCTCCGGCGCGACTTCCTCCTCCAGTCTCCACGAGCGCAAAATTCTTTTCCGCGCGCCGATGATTTGCAATACGTGGGAGACTGTTTCGGTTCCGAATTGCCAGGCTTGCAGGGTCGTGTCCCGCCCGGCGGCGTGGCGCGGCGTTATGGTCGCGCAGAACATCCACGCCTCTACGGTCCGGAAACCGGGAGGTTTGAGGCGACGATCATCAAAGCGCTCAGGCGCGCCTCCGACACTCGATTCGCATGTTGCGGGGAATGGAACGGGCCGGCGCGGTCTCAAGGGAGGCCGCATTTTTGCAGAAAATGCACTTTCGTCAAAATTAAACATAATATATAGAGGCTAACCCGAGGACAGCCCTATCCATGACGTCGAAAGCCACGACCCACAGCGAAGACGTCTACCACAAGGTTCGCATCGAAATCCTCGCTTGCCGCTATCCTCCCGGCGCTCGCCTGAAAATTCACGAACTCTGTCAGGAGCACCAAGTCAGCAATGGCGCCGTGCGCGAAGCGCTTTCGCGCCTTGCCTCTGAGGGACTCGTGTTGCTGGAGCCTCAGAGGGGTTTCCGGGTCATGGGCCTGTCGCGCGAGGAACTGGTCGACCTGACGGAAGCGCGCATCCAGATCGAGGGGATTTGTCTTCGCCTTTCGATGGAAAATAGAAGCGTCGATTGGGAGACCGGCATCGTGGGGGCCTATTATCGGCTTTCGAAGATACCCGAACGCGAACCGACCGACCCTTTGCGCCTCAACGACAAATGGGTCGGGGCGCACAAGGCGTTCCATGAATTTTTGGTTGCGGCGTGTCCGGTCAATCAGCTTCTGCGCATACGCACCCAACTCTACGAAATGAGCGAGCGATACCGCCGTATGTCGGTTCCCTTGCGCCACATCGCGCGCGATGTGAACAAGGAGCATAGCGATCTCAAGGACGCAGTGCTCGCCTGCGACATCGCGGCCAGCGAAACCCTGATGCGACGTCACCTCAGTCTCACGACCCAGATCCTGCTCGACGCCGATATTCTCAACGAGCCGGAAGAGGCGGCTCCGGCGAGCGCAAGCTGACTTCTCCGGATAGCGTTTCGCCGGAAAAATCAGGACCTCGCGTCATTCGGCGGTCCAGCCGCCGTCGATGACCAGCGACGCGCCTGTGATCATGCTCGCGGCGTCGGAGGCGAGAAACGCGACCGCGCCCATCAAGTCTTCGGGACGGCCCAGACGGCCGAGCTTGATCTTGGACAGCACCGTCGCCTCGAAGCCGGGATCGGCGTCGAAAAAGGGCTGCGTCATGGCCGTTCGAATGAAGGTCGGCGCGATCGAATTGACCCGAATGCCCGCCGGCGCGAGTTCGACCGCCATCGCTTTCGTCAGCCCTTCGAGAGCATGTTTCGAGGCGCAGTAGAGCGTTCGATTGGCGGCGCCGACATGCCCCATCTGCGAGGAAACGTTGATGATCGCGCCGCCGCGCTTTTCCGCGATCAGCCGGGTCGTCACGCATTTGGAGACGAAGTAAGCCGCCCGGACATTGAGGGAAAAGACCGCATCGTAGTCTTCGGTCGTCGCCTCGCGCATCGGCTTCGGGCGATTCGTCCCGGCGTTGTTGACGAGGATATCGAAGGGCGGGAGTGCGAAGAGAGCCTCCTCGAGACGCTCGGTCTGGGTTACGTCGAGCGCCAGCGCTTCGGCCCGGCCTCCGGATTCCCTGATGGCGGAGGCCAGTTCCTCGAGTTCGTTCCGCGACCTCGCGACCAGCGAAACCTCGGCCCCCATCTCCGCGAGCGCCGCGGCCAGCGCCGCGCCGATGCCGCGGCCGGCTCCGGTCACCAACGCGCGCCTTCCGTCCAATCGTTGCGACGGCGTCGAGGGCGCTATCACTTAGCTGGCCGCCGCGGCGTAGGGGATATTCTTGCCGCCATAGCGGCGGACGCGAATGTTCGCCTGCTCCGCATGCCCGACAAAGCCTTCGAGGATGCAGAGGCGCGAGCAATACTCGCCGATCATCGCCGACGCGGCGTCGGTGAGGACGCGCTGATAGGTGCAGGTCTTGAGGAACTTGCCGACCCAGAGGCCGCCCGTGTAGCGCGCTGCGCCCATCGTGGGCAGCGTGTGGTTGGTGCCGATGACCTTGTCGCCATAGGCGACGTTGGTGCGGGGGCCGAGGAACAGCGCGCCATAATTGGTCATACGGGTGAGAAAATAGTCGGGATCCCGCGTCATCACCTGCACGTGCTCGAAGGCGAGCTGATCGGCGACCTCAACCATCTCGTCGCGGGAATCGCAGACGATCGCCTGCCCATAATCCGCCCAGGCCTTCGCGGCGATCGCGGCCGTCGGAAGAATGGTCAACAGCCGCTCGACTTCCGCGAGCGTCGCATGCGCAAGGCGCTCGCTGTCGGTCAAAAGGACCGCGGGCGAGGTGATCCCGTGTTCGGCCTGACCGAGCAAGTCGGTCGCGCACATTTCCGCGTCGGCGGTATTGTCGGCGATCACGAGGGTCTCCGTCGGCCCCGCCAGCAGATCGATCCCGACGCGGCCGAACAGCTGGCGTTTGGCTTCGGCGACGTAGGCGTTGCCGGGACCGACGATAAAGTCGACCGGCTTCAGGCTGGGCGTCCCGATCGCCATCGCGGCGATCGCCTGGACGCCGCCGAGAATATGAATCTCGTCCGCTCCCGCGAAGGCCATCGCCGCAACCGCCGCGGCGGAGGGTTTTCCCTCGAACGGCGGGGTCATCGCCACGACGCGCCTAACGCCTGCGACCTTCGCGGTCACGATGCTCATATGCGCGGAGGCGACCAGAGGGTATTTGCCGCCGGGGACATAGCATCCGACCGAGGCCATCGGAATGTTTCTATGTCCGAGCACGATTCCGGGCAGCGTCTCGACCTCGACGTCTTGCAAGGCCGCGCGCTGGGCCTCGGCGAAGCGTCGCACCTGCGCCTGCGCGAACTTGATATCCTCGATCTGGCGATCCGAGAGCTCCGCGACGCAGGCGTCGATCTCGGCTTGGGAAAGCCGGAAGCTCCCAGGCGACCAGCGATCGAACTTTGTCGAATAGTTCCGAAGCGCCGCGTCTCCCAGCTTTTCGATGTCGGCGACGATCGCCTCGACCGCGGCTTTGATCCGCGCGGCGTCCTCCTGTTTCTGCGCGACGGGACGGCCTTCTTTCAACCAGCGGATCATCGCGGCTCCCGAGTTCAAACCCCCTTGCCCCCGGCGCTCGGGGGCAATGCCGTCCACCATTCGCTATCAAATGCATATTTCATTGTAAAGTGCATTTTCTCTTGACGGCGAAATCCGCTGAGCTAGACTACGCAGCCTAGGGGAGCGGTGCGGCGGACTCATGCGATTTCGATCTTTTCAACTCGGCGATCGGGCAGGGCTGGCGGCGCAGCGCGACGGCCGCCTCTACGGTTGGACCGCCGATCAACCGGGCTATTCCGCGGACCTGATGGCGCTGATCTCGGCGGGACCAGCGGCTGTCGCCGACGCGTATCGCGCATTGCAAAGTGCGCCCGAGATTGACCCGTCCGCGATCATCAGCCGGCCTCCGATCGGCCAGCCGCGCAAGATTCTCTGCGTGGGGCTGAATTACAGGGACCACTCTGCGGAGAGCGGGTTCAAGCAGCCGACCTACCCGACCTTGTTTGCGCGTTTTGCGACAAGCCTGATCGGACATGAAGAAGCGATGGTTCGCCCGAGCCTTTCGGATTCGCTCGATTTCGAGGGCGAGCTTGCGGTCGTCATCGGGCGGCGTGGGCGACATATCCGGGAAGCCGACGCGCTCGACTACGTCGCGGGATATTCGATATTCAACGACGGTTCGGTCCGCGAATATCAGCACAAGACGCCGCAATGGACGGTGGGCAAGAACTTCGATCGCACGGGATCGTTCGGACCGGATTTCGTGACGGCGGACGAATTGCCGCGCGGCGCGCACGGCCTGAAGATCGAGACCCGGCTGAACGGCGAGACGGTCCAGTCCTCGAACACCGCCGAAATGGTGTTCGACGTGAAGGGACTGATCTCCCTTATCAGCCAAGCCATGACGCTGGAGCCCGGGGACGTCATCGTCAGCGGCACGCCCTCTGGCGTTGGCCACGCGCGCTCGCCCCGGCTCTATATGAAGGCGAGCGATGTTTGCGATGTCGAGGTCGAGGGCCTCGGCCTATTGCGCAATGCGATCGTCGATGAGACCCTTTCAGCCGCTCCGGCGCAGACCGGAGGCTAGGAGGACGCTATGACGGCCATTCGTGGACACGTGATCGCCAGCGCCGAAGACGGCGCGCTCGGCGTTCACTCTCTCGACCGCTTCGTGCTTGTCGTTCCGGATCTTGCGGTCGCGCAGAAATTCAACGCTTCGTTCGGCCTGGACGTACGGGAAGAATCCGGCGCCCTCGGCCTTTACACGATCGGTCACGCCCACCGCTGGGGCTCGGTCATCGAAGGCGCGAACAAGAAGATCGGTCATCTCTCGTTCGGCGCCTACGAGCAGGACATCGCGCGCTTCGCCGCGCGGCTGCAGGCCTTGGGCATCCGACGTCTCGACACGCCGCCCGGATTCGAAAGCAACGGCCTGTGGTTTCGCGACCATGACGACCGTCTTGTCGAAATCCGCGTCGCCGAAAAATCCTCGCCGAACGGCAAGTCGGCCGTTTCGATGAATTCGGCGCCGGCGGGAGCCCGGAGCGCGCCGTTTCGACATACCGCGGGCGTGACCCGCCCGTCGCGCCTCGCCCACATTCTGATGTTCACCCGCGATGTGAACGCGGCGGTGGAGTTCTATAGCCGCGTGCTGGGACTGCGTTTGTCGGATCGATCCGGGGCGGACATCGCCTTCATGCACGGCATCCACGGCAGCGATCATCACATGGTGGCTTTCGCCCGTTCCGAGCGCCCCGGGCTCCATCACACAAGCTGGGACGTCGGCGCCTTGCATGAGGTGGGCCTCGGAGCGATGCAGATGGCGGACAAGGGCTACAGCAAGGGCTGGGGGCTCGGTCGGCATGTGCTCGGCTCCAACTATTTCCACTATGTGGAGGACCCCTGGGGCAGCTACGCCGAATATTCCTGCGACATGGATTTCATTCCGGCCGGCGCCGATTGGCAGGCGGGCGATTTCGGCGGCGAGGACGCGTTCTACGTCTGGGGGCCGAAGCCGCCCGACGACTTCACGGTGAACAAAGAGCGCGTCGAACCTTGATCGACCGGCGGCGTGCGCCGCCGGCGCGCGACCGACGACGGGCGGCGATGCGCGAAGCGGGAGGATGCAATGCAACGGGACACGAGCATGGAGGCGCTTCAGATCACGGCGCCGGAGACGCTCTTTCAGACGCGCCTGACGATTCCGAAGATCAAGGACGGCGAGGTTCTGGTCCAGACCGCCTTCGTGGGGATCTGCGGCACCGACGTCCACCTCTGGCAGGGCCATAGCTTCTACTACGACCATGGCTTCCTCAAATATCCCTTCGTGTTCGGGCATGAATATACTGGCGTGGTCGTCGCTGCCCGCGGCGTCACCGGCATTGCGGAGGGCGACCGCGTCGTCGGCCATTGCATGGTCGAATGCCACGTCTGCGACAATTGCCGGAAGGGCCGACGGCATCTTTGCCGCAATCTGAAGGAGGTCGGACTTCGCTACATTCCCGGCGCCGCGGCCGAATATGTCGCCGTGCCCGGCTACGCCGTAACGAAAGTGCCCGCGGGCCTCGGTCTGCGCGCGGCCACTCTGGTCGAGCCTTCCGTCACCGCGTATCACGCCATCGAGCGCGCCAACGTCCGCTCCGACGACGTCGTCGCCGTGATCGGTACGGGGACGCTCGGACTGCTCTCGCTGCTGATCGCCAAGCTGACCGCGGCGCGGGTCGATGTGATCGGCGTGGAGGAAAGCGAGCTCGCGTTTGCCAAGTCGCTGGGGGCCGATCGCGTCCTTCGTCCCCATGAAGCGCGCGAGAACGAATATTCCGTCGTGCTGGAGGCTTCGGGGGCGGCGTCGAGCGCCGGCATGGCCACGCGCATCCTCGATCTTGGCGGACGTTGCTCGCTGATCGGGGTCGTCAACGAACCGGCGCGTGATTTCATATTGTCGCTGACCACCCTCAAGGACCAGACCTTTCACGGCATCCTGCATGGCCTCGATTATTACCAGCAGACCGTCGACCTCTTCGCGTCGGGGCGTGTCGACCCCACCAGGTTGATCGCCCAGATCGGCCGGATCGACGAGGCGCCGTCGATGTTCGAGAAGATGATCTCGCCGCGGCGGACAAAGCCGAAGTATGTGATCGAATTCGCGGGGGAAGACCGTGCGGCTTGAGGGCAAAATCTCGGTCGTCACGGGCGCGAGCAGCGGCATCGGGCGGGCGATCGCCGATCTCTTCGTTGCGGAAGGCGCGATCGTTTACGCCAGCGATATCGCGGTCCGGCCAGCCTCGGAGCGCTTGATTTTCGTCTCCCACGACGTCAGCGACGAAGCGGGGTGGACGGAGCTCGGCGATCGCATCGGGAGGGAACAGGGTCGTCTCGACATTCTCGTCAACAACGCCGGGATTGTCGGCACATACGGCTCCATCACCGAAGCGAAACTGGAAGACTATCATCGCGTCATCGCGGTCAATCAGACCGGCGCGTTTCTCGGCATGCGATCCTGCATTCCGCTGATGGGAGAGGGCGGGGCGATCGTCAATATCTCGAGCATCTGGGGGCTGATCGGCGCCGTGGGCGTCGCGCCCTATCAGGCGAGCAAGGGCGCGCTGACGACATTGACGAAGAATGCGGCCTTGACCTATGCGCCGCGCCTCCGCGCCAATTCCATCCACCCCGGTCTCATCCGCACGCAGATCACCGACCGGCAAACCGAGGCGATGAACCAGCAATTGATCGATGACACGCCGCTGAAGCGTATGGCCGACCCGAAGGAGGTCGCCTTCGCGGCGCTGTTCCTCGCGAGCGACGAAGCTTCCTTCATCACCGGCGCCGAGCTGGTCGTCGATGGCGGTTACACAATCCGATAGGAGCAGAGCGTGATCAAAGTGTCGTTGGCGAAGGTTCCGGCGGTTCGCGATCCTCACCCCGATCTCAGCGGGGTTTCGGTCAAGTCGCTGATCAACCGGGCGAGCGTTGGATCGAACCGTGGAATGCTGTCCGTCGCCGAATTCGATCTTGGCGGATCGCACAAGCTTCACCGCCACGCCTCGGCTGCGCAAATCTCCTATCTTCTCTCCGGCGAGGGCGAGCATCTCACCGCCAACGGACCGGTCGCATTGAAGGCCGGCGACGCTGTCCTCGCACAGAAGAACGAATGGCACGGCTTCCGCAATACCGGGGATGAACCGGCGGTGCTGGTCTCGCTCTACAGCCCCGCCGCCGATCCGTCCGAACCCGGTTACGAATCTTATGAGGGCGAAATCGGTGGTTCGCGTCGGCCGGAGGTTCGCAAAGTCAGCCTTTCCGATCTGCAGGGCGACGCAGCGTTGGACGAGGACGCCGGCTTCATCGGCCTCGGCGTATTCTGGCTGGCGACGAAGGACACCGTCGGGGCGGAGTCTTTCCTGCTCGGCGCCAGCACGTTTGAGCCGGGCGGCCTTCACGAGCACCATCGTCACCCCAATGGCGACGAGTTTCTGTTCATCCTGGAGGGCGGAGGGGAGCACCTCACGCCCGACGGAGCGGTTCCGCTCTCCGCGGGCGAGATCGCCTATATCCCCGCCAACGAATTTCATGGGTTCAAGAATCCGGAAGGCGTGCTGACAAAGACCTTGTTCGGCTATTTCGGGCCGGGCACGCTCGAGGAAGCGGGCTACGAGGTCCGGACGGAAGAATCGCGATGAGCCCGATCGCAATCGTCACCGGCGCCAGTTCGGGCATCGGCTGGGCGACCGCGCTTCGGCTGGCGGCCGACGGCTTTGATGTCGCCTTCACCTACAATGGCGGACGCGAAAAGGCCGGCGCCCTGGCGGGGCGACTTCAGGCGCTTGGCCGGCGCGCCGCCTATCGCCACCTCGATCTTTCCGATCCTGGCCGTGGCGCCGCGGTCGTCGATCAGCTTGCCGACGAACTCGGCGGGCTCGACGTCTTCGTCAACAACGCCGGAGTCAATCACCGTCGCGATTTTCTCAAAATGTCGCTGGCGGAATGGACCGAAGTCTTCGCCATCAACCTCACGGGCGCCTTCGTGTGCGGTCAGCGCGCCGCGCAGCGCATGGTCGAATTCGGGAAGGGCGGTTGCATCGTCAACGTGACCAGCGTGCTCGACCGGGAGATCCTGGAAGGCGGATCGGCTTATTGCTCTTCGAAGGCCGGCCTTCGCCAGCTCACGCGGGTTATGGCGCTCGAACTCGCGCGCTACGGCGTCAGGGTCAACGGCGTCGCGCCGGGGGAGACCGCGACGCCGATGAACTTCTCGACGCCGGTCGACGCAGCGTCGGTGCGGCGACCCATTATCCCCATGGCGCGGCCCGGATACAGCGAGGAGATCGCTTCCGCCATCGCCTTCCTTGCGTCGGACGCGTCGAAATATGTCGCTGGCGAAGTTCTGCTCGTCGATGGCGGGCTGGCTCTGCATGGCGGGCCAAATGCGCTCCAGTCGGCGGTCGGCCGACCCAAGCAGGTCGCGCCGTGACGCCCGCGTCGCCAAGGAGAGAGCCATGAGATTCGCGGGCAAACATGTCGCCATCACAGGAGGGGCCGGCGACATCGGTCTGGCGATGGCGCAACAGTTCGCTGACGAGGGCGCGAAAATCACTTTGCTCGATAAGGCGATTCAGCCGAACGCGGAGCGCGCCGCTGTCGCGATGGGAGCGCGTTTTGTGGCGATGGACGTAACCGATCCCGGCCAGGTCGCTTCCGTTGTCGATGCAATGCCGGCGCTGGACGTGGCCGTCGCGAACGCGGGGGTGCATCGCGGCGCCAGGCTTCTAGAGCTGCCGCTCGAAAACTGGCGGCTGCAGATCGATGTCAATTTGACCGGCGCGTTCCTGTTCGTGCAGGCGGCGGCGCGAAAGATGGCGTCGCGCGGCGCCGGCGGAGCGATCCTGCTGACGGGATCGTGGGTTCAAGACGTGCCCAGCGTCGACAATACGGCCTATTGCGTTTCGAAATCGGGAGCCTCCATGCTCGCGCGATGCGCAGCGCTTGAGCTTGGCGAACATCAGATCCGGGTCAATGTCGTGGCGCCCGGGATCGTCAACGCCGGCATGGCGCGTCGCCAGATCGAAGTGGATCCGGTTTTCGCGCGCAAGGCGACCAATGGTTTGCCGCTCGGCCGATTGCAGACCGCCGCGCAGATCGCCAAGGCGGCCGCCTATCTCTGTTCCGAGGATGCAGAATCCATAACCGGCGCAACCCTATTGGTTGATGGCGGCGCATCGCTGTTCAAATACGAATAGGCCTGTCGCTGCGAATATCGCGGCGACTTGCATTCGGACCTCATCCGCGAGCTGGCGGATCTTGCGCAGCGCCTGGCGACAAGTCCGACGCCGGCGCGCCAGTCCCCCCGGACCTCAAGCCTTCCTGCCTCGAAGCTGTCGCAACGGGCGACCGTTGCGCGCTCGGCGTCGGCTCCCAACAAAATTGGATCGAAAGAAGGCGACGCGCGCCAATTTGCGATCATCAGAATAAAACATGATTGACAATAAAATGCACGATAGGCATTATAATGAACGTAATGTTGGCCCGATCGCGGTCCGGTCGGGTCCGACAACTCAGGCGAACCCGACCACCGGCGCTCGGCGGGTCCGCGAGAAAGCGAGATCCACGAAATTGAGGGAGGACGTCGATGACAGGATTGAAGGGAATGAGAGACGTGTTAGGCGCGGCGCTGATCGCGCTGGGCGTCGGCACGGTCGCAGCACAAGCGACCGAGCTCGAATTGATGCACTTCTGGACCTCCGGCGGCGAGGCGGCCGCCATGGGCGTCATCAAAAAGGCGGCGCAGGCGGCCGGCATTGAATGGAAGGACGCGGCCGTTTCGGGCGGCAGCGGCATGAATGCATTTCAGGTGCTGCAGGCTCGCGTCGCCGCCGGCAACCCGCCCGCGGCGATGCAAATGCACGGCGAGCAAGTGCGTGAATACGCCAACTCCGGCCTGCTTCTCGACCTCAGCGACGTCGCCGCCACTGAGGGTTGGGACAAGGTGATCGATCCCGACCTGCTGCCTTACTATCGCCAGAACGGCAAGGTTGTCGGCATTCCCTTCAACATGCATCGCCCGAACTGGGTCTGGATCAATAAGAAGCTGTTGGACCGCTACGGCGGCAAGGCGCCGGCGAACTGGACCGAGTTCTTCGCCATGGCTGACAAGATGAAAGCGGACGGCGTTTTGCCGTTGGCCTCCGGCGGCCAGCCCTGGCAGGATCTGATGCTGTGGGAAGTCGTCCTGCTCGGCGACCAGGGAAAGGATTTCTATACGGCGGCGCTGCTCGAACAGAAGCACGACGCCATCGACAGTCCGCAGATGATCAAGGCGTTTGAAACCTTCCGCAAGGTGCTCTCCTACACCGACGCCAACCGCGCCAACCGGGACTGGAATCTCGCGACGGCCATGGTGATCAACGGCGACGCCGCGATGCAACTGATGGGCGACTGGGCCAGCGGCGAGTTCATGAAAGCAAAGAAAGTCGCGGGCCAGGACTTCGTCTGCGCGGACAGTCCAGGCACCACCGGCATATATGAATGGAACGCCGATTTCTGGGGCTTCTTCAAGGGCCTCAACGCCGACGGCGTCGCCGCGCAAAAGGCTCTCGCCAAGGTCACGCTGGCCAAGCAGACCCAGCAGGACTTCAATGTTCTGAAGGGATCGATCCCCGCGCGCACCGACATCGGTCCGGAAGCCTTCGGCCCGTGTGGACGGAAGGGGATCGAGGACCGCAAGGCCGCGCTGGCTTCTCACAACATCGTGGGCTCGTTCGCGCAAAACTCCGGCGGCCAGCCGCCTGAAGTCCGGGGCGTGTTCGAGGATGCGGTGAACCAGTTCGCCAACAATCCCAACATGACGCCCAGGCAGGCGGTCGACAAGATCATGTCGGGCCTCAAGGCGCTTTAAGCGGCCGACTTTCGTCGAGGCGCCGTCGGGCTCCGCCCGGCGGCGCTCTTGGCGTTGTCGCGCGGGATTTCGCGAGGTCGACATTTTGTCTTCGGCGGCGCCGCCGCGAACGCGCGGCTTTTCGTTGTCCCCTCTTCTCGGCCGCCGCGCGAATGTTTGGGTCGTGGCGCCGAGCGGCCTGGTATTGTTCGTCTTCGTCTACGGATTCACCTTCTGGTCGTTCATCCTGTCGTTGACGTCCTCGAAGACGATTCCCAACTACCAATTCGTGGGCTTCGCGCAATATGCGCTGCTGTGGTCGAACGATCGGTGGATTGAATCCATCACCAATCTGGCGATATTCGCCGCGGTGTTCGTTGGCGTATCGACGGCGATCGGGCTCGTCCAGGCGATTCTGATCGACCAGCGGATCCGCTACGAGGGTTTCATCCGCACCCTTTATCTCTATCCCATGGCGATCTCTTTCATCGTTACGGGAACGGCCTGGAAGTGGATGCTCAATCCCGGTCTGGGTCTGCAGCGTCTGGTGCAAAGCTGGGGCTTCGCCGGTTTCACGTTCGACTGGATAATCAATCCCGATTTCGCCATCTACACGCTCGCGATCGCCGCGATCTGGCAAAGCTCCGGCTTCGCCATGGCGATCTTTCTCGCCGCGCTCAGAGGCGTTGATGACGAGATCGTCAAAGCGGCGAGGATCGACGGCGCGTCGGCGATCCGGATCTATCGCAGCGTAATCCTGCCCTTGCTTCGGCCCGCGCTTTTCACGACGATCATCGTGCAGACCGCAACATCGCTCAGATGCTTCGACCTCATGGTCGCGATGACGGGCGGCGGCCCGGGTTTCGCCAGCGATCTTCCGACCAACTTCTTCTACCAGTTCGCATTCGGTCGAAATCGACTGGCGTTCGCGGCGGCCAGCGGCGCGACGATCTTCGTTCTGGTCCTGGCGGTGATGGCGCCGTTCATCATTTCGGAGCTTGGCCATGAGCGTCGACACGACCGCTGACGCCGCCTCCCCGACCGTCCATTTGGCCGCAAGGCGCAGAAGGCGGGCGGGGCGCATCATCGTCTATACGACATTGATCGCCTTCGCGGCGTTCTATGTCTTCCCGCTGGTGGTTATGCTGCTGACGTCCTTCAAGACGATGGACGACGTCCGCTCCGGCACGCTGCTGTCGGCGCCGGCGCCCTTCACGCTCGAGCCGTGGCGGGTCGCCTGGTCTTCCGCCTGCGTAGGGGTGGAATGCATCGGGCTTCGTCAGTTTTATTTCAATACAATCGCGATGGCGGCGCCGGCGGTGTTGCTCTCGACCGTCATCGGCGCGGTGAATGGCTACGCCCTCACGCAATTTCCCTTCCCCCGGAGCAAGCTTGTGTTCGGGCTCATCCTGCTCGGGGCCTTCACGCCCTACCAGGCGATCCTCATTCCCCTCGCTCACACCCTCGGCAGCCTCCGGCTCGCGGGCTCCCTAGTGGGCTTGTCGCTTGTCCACACGATTTACGGGATCCCCTTCACGACCGCGTTCTCCCGCAGCTTCTACCTCTCGCTGCCGCCCGAGCTCGTGCGAGCGGCGAAGGTCGACGGCGCCGGTTTCTGGCGGATCTTCGTCAGCGTCATGCTGCCGATCTCGCTGCCCTCGCTGATGGTCGCCATCATCTTCCAGTTCACCAATATCTGGAACGACTTCCTGTTCGGCTCCGCGCTCACCTACGGCAAGCAGGCGCCGATCATGGTGGCGCTCAACAATATCGTGAACACGAGCACAGGCGAACGTCCCTACGACGTGCATATGGCCGCCGCGATCCTCGCCGCGGTCCCCACGCTTCTCCTCTATGTCGTCGCGGGGAAATACTTCGTCCGCGGCCTGACGATGGGCTCCGTCAAAGGTTGAATTTCATGCTTCGTGTAGAGTCCATCGAGAAGAGGTTCGGCGCCCTCCAGGTGCTGAAGCAGGTAAGCCTGGAGGCGAGGACCGGGGAGTTCCTGGTGCTGCTCGGGCCGTCGGGCTGCGGGAAGTCGACGTTGCTCAACATCATCGCCGGCCTCGAAGAGGCGAACGGCGGCGAAATCCTGATAGACGGCCGTGCGGTCACCGATCTCGAGCCCAAGGACCGCGATATCGCGATGGTGTTCCAGTCCTACGCGCTCTATCCGAGCATGTCGGTCTTCGAGAACCTGAGTTTCGGCATGAAAGTGCGGGGCGTTGGCCGCGCCGAGCGCGCGAGGACTGTTGCCGACGTGGCCAAGGTCCTGCAACTGGAAGCGCTGCTGGATCGAAGGCCCGGCCAATTGTCGGGCGGGCAGAGGCAACGCGTCGCCATGGGCCGCGCGCTTGTTCGGCGCCCGAAGATTTTCCTGTTCGACGAGCCGCTGTCGAATCTCGACGCGCAATTGCGGATCGAGATGCGAACCGAGCTGAAAAAGCTTCACGCGCGGCTCGGCGCCACCATCGTCTATGTCACCCACGATCAGGTGGAGGCCATGACGCTGGCCACGAAGGTCGTCGTGATGAGCGGCGGCGTCGTCCAGCAGGTGGGAGCCCCGCAGGAAATCTACGACCGTCCCGCCAACGGGTTTGTAGCCAAGTTCATTGGCTCGCCGCCGATGAATCTGGCGCCGGCGAAGCTTGACGTCGAAGGCGGCAAAGTCGTGGTGACCATCGAGGGTCCGCCGCCAATCGTTCTCAAGACGAGCTTCAGGGGAGCCCCCTCGATGAAGGGCAAGGACGTGATATGCGGGATTCGCCCGGAGGCGATCGCCCTGGCGCCGGCCAAGCCATCCTGCGTCGCCAACGTCGTGCAGATCACGGTCGAGATCGTCGAGCCGACTGGGTCCGACAATATCGCGTTTTTCCGGGTGGGCTCCCACGAGGTCGTGGCGCGGCTCTCTCCGGGGGCCTGCGCCGCCGGGGACAGACTGTCTTTGTATTTGCCGCCCGAGAAGCTGCTCGTCTACGACGCCGCGTCGCGGCAGTTGATGTTCTAGACGATCAGGGGGCGCTCAGGGTCAACCCCGGAAGTTTATGCCGCGTTCGCCATGCTTTTTGATCCGACACAGCGATGCGATTCGCATGATGTTGCGTTCGGAACACGAAACGGCGATTGTCGATGACGATCTTCTCGTGCGACCAAAATAACCCCTTGCCAATGAGCCCCTTCCTCCCCGTTCGGCATCCGAGCGGAGGGCTTGGCCTCAGGCCTCACGCGCGAAGGCGGACCCACGTCCCGGATCGCGCTCCTTGCGGCGCCATTTGCGCCGAATTCCCGAAATGAGAAATTGGATGAATAGGGCGTAATCGGGTCGGCGCGCGACCGGCTGCCTGGCTGGTTCTCGAAGGGCGTGGCCGCGGCCCCGGACGGTCACGATGCAATCGAGGCCGCCGCTCGCGTTTGACAGCTTCTCTCTGAGCTTGCAGGTGAAGACGTCAATGATCTTGGCCCGCCGCAACGACGCCTTCTGCATCGACGCCGTGAACCTGGAGCACCGATGCGGCGAGGTCGAGGCCGATCGTAGTCACAATCTGCGTGGATGTATTCCCTTCGCCTGCGATGGTCCGGACAGCCACGCTGGTCCAGCGCAGGAGCGGCGCAATCGGGCCGTTCCAACACCTCGCTTCTGATGAAGTCGAGGCGCCGAATCAACCGCCCTGACGTCGCCGCCCGGCCTGCCTGTCGACCGCAGAGCTTGACGAAGACCGGCCTGGTTGCGCTCCTGCCTTTCCCTGACTTTTCTCTGTCTCCGCCGGGCCGCCGGCGATAACAACGAAAGGCTGCAAGACGTCCTCGATGCTGCGTTCGAAGCGTTCGACGATGCCCTGCGCGAGGCGATGCTCGATATGGGTGAAATGCTCGCCGGACAAAGCAATGGCGCGTTCGGCGTCGCGCGACCTCAGCGCCTCGGCGATCGCGGCGTGTTCGTCGACGCCGCACAAGGAAAGCCGAGCCGGCTCGAAGGCCGAAACCATCAGCGACGAGCGCGCGAGCAGCTCGCGAAGAAAGCGCGACAATTCGGCGCTGCCCAGCGAGTCGACCAGCAGCATGTGAAAGGCGCCCGACAACCGGACGGAGGCCGCCCGGTCCGCTCGCGACGCCGCCTCGCGCTCTTCGCTGAGATGCGCGTCGATTTGCGATAGTATCGCGTCGTCCAGCTCCCGCACGAGTTGGGTCAGAACCCCCGCCTCGAAGACGCGATGCGCCCGATAGACGGTTCGAATCTCCTCGGGCGACGGATTGGGAACAAACGTTCCGCGCTGCGGAATGGCTTCGAGCCGTCGCTCGGCGACCAGGCGATGCAAGACCTTGCGGATGCGCTCGCGCGATACGTTGAAAATGGTCGCCAGACGGTGCTCGGGCAGCTTCGACCCCGGCGCCAGTCGACCCTCGAACAACGCCCGCGACAGGGCCGCGTGAACGGCGTCGTCGATCGCTGCCCCGTCGCGCCTGGCCGGCGGGCGTCGTTTGAGCGTCCTGCTGTCGGATCGGCGCGTCATTCGCTCCCCCGCCGGCGTCCGCGCTGGCGAAAAAATGTGCGCACTCTGCGGGATAAATGTGCACAGTTTCATCGACGCGAGGACTGCCGGTTGAATTCTCTCACATTATCTATGTTATTCGAAAGGCTTAGAGAAGCTGTGCACAATTGGCGCCATCATTGCTTGCGTCCTACCGCGCTTGTCTTCGGCCAGCAAAATTCAGGAGCGATCAATGTCGACATGGCGTCCTGCCCGCCCGTCCTCGTCCGTGCTCGTCGCCGCCGCGTTGGTCTTTGCGGCTTCGGCGGCCCATGCTTCCTCGACCACCACCTATACGCCGGCCGCCCCGGAGCCGGGAACCGACATTCCGAGCGTCAGCGTGTCCTTCGGGATGCGTCCCTACGCCGACAACACCTTCTACGTCATCGGCATCGAGAAGGGTTGGTTCAAGGACGTCGGCATCACCATCACGCCGGAGCCCAACGGCTTGAAGACCACCGAGAATCAGTGGGTGTCGCTGCTGCTGAATCGGCAGGTCGACATCAACTCGGCGACGTGCAGCAATCTGCTGCCCTCCTACAAGAGCACCGACCAGTTGAAGTGCGCCGGGTTCGCCGTCACCTTCTCGGGCTCGGTGATGTTCGCCAATCCGAAGCTCGGATTGAAGAGGCTCAGCGACTACATGACCCCCGGAGTGAGCCTGAAAACCGGGCTGGCCGAGGCGCTCAAGCCATTGATCGGCAAGACGGTCTACATTCCCACGTCGGTCTCGGAGAAAGAGTTCACCGAGGTCCCGTTCAAGCTGGCGGGGCTCGAACTGCCGAACTACGTCACGATGGAAGACTCGCAGATGCTGCTGCTCGCCAAGAGCGGCCGACTCGACTTCCTGCACCCGGTGGGGGCGCCGATCGCGCAAACGCTGCTCGACGCCGGATGGACCCCGATCTACGACAGCGCGCAACTGTTGAAGTTCGGACCCGGCGGCGTGGATTCGCCGTTCGAGCCGCTGGTGTTCAACAACGGCTGGGCGGCGACCGCCGATTACATCAACGGCCACGAGACCACGATGTTGCGCTTCGCCTCGGTGGTGTTCCGCATCTTCGACGCGCTCAAGAAGGACCCCTCGCTTTTCGGCGTCTACGCGCCCTATCTGAACAGCGTCGCGGGAACCTCGCTCGACGCGAACGGGGTTCAGCGCACGGTCGAGCACCTCGATCCGTTCGTCCCGTTCGACGAGCAGACGAAGTACTTCGTCAACAAGGAGGCTTCCGAATATTTCGGCAATTCGATGGGCGCCCTCATCAAGTCGTTCGAAGCGGCCGGCACCATCCCCGCCGGCATCACCCCGGAGGAGGTGGTGTGGGCCGCTCCGATGTACAACGAAATGGCGGACTACAAGAAAAAGTCGGACGCGCTTTTCGACAAGGCGCAGAAGGCCGCGCTTTCCAAGGACAAGCAGGCGTTGGTCGCCAAGGCCCATCAGTTCTACGACTGGGACGATTTCCTCGACTCCTACCGGCTGGCGACCGCCGCGCTGGCGAATTAGCCGGCTGCTTTGGTCGGCGGCCATCGACACATCGCCCATGCCGTCGGCGCCCGTCCCCACGAGGCGCCGGCGGCCTTCGACCCGGCGGGCGACGGCGATTCGACGCGCCGTTTCGGCGCGACGCGGCGCCTGGCGTCGGACGCAAAGGCCGTCGGGCCGCGGCCCGACGCCTGCATTGACGATCGCGCGCAGCCGGCGGAAGATCGCATCATGGCCCGCATCTCGCTGGGCGCCCCGCGCCTGCCGATCGACCCGTTGGGAATCCTCGGGCTGCTGGCGTTGATCGCCTTGTGGTGGGGGCTGTCGCAGTTTCGGCTGGTGTCCCACGTGGCTCTGCCGCCGCCCGGCGGCGTGGCCGTGACGATTGCGCAGAATTTCTTCTCGTCCCGGTATCTGGCCAATTATCACCTCGGAGACGGCGGCCTCGCCGCCAATCTCCTGTACACGATATCGAACGTCCTCATCGCGCTCGTCGTTTCGTGCGTCGTCGGGATCACGCTTGGATTCACCAGCGCTCGCGTCGATCTTTTTCGCGCCGTCGCCGATCCCATCGCGCTTACCGCGGGGACAATTCCCATCCTGGTGACCGCGCCGTTCTTCCTGATATGGTTCGGCACGAGTTGCAGCGCGCAGATCGCGTTGCTGATTCTCTACGACATCACCATCGTCTACCTGTTCGCCCAACGCGCCGCCGCCAACCTCGACCCGATCTATGTGGCGGCCGGTCGAACGCTCGGCGCCAGCCCGAGGAGAATTGTTCTCGACGTCTACCTGATGGGCGCGCTGCCCGAAGTCTTCGGCGGCGTGCGCATCGCGCTGGCGGGCGCGTGGGGTCTCGAAGCGTTCTCGGAGTTGCTCGGCGCCCCCAAAGGCATCGGCAGGGTGATTCAGGCGATGGCCGCCGACATGGACACGCAAATGGTGGCGGCGGCGATCATCGCGCTCGCCGCCGTCGCCGTCGCTTTCGATGTCGCGATCGCGGGAATATTCGGCTTCATCACGCGATGGCGGCGCACGGCGCGCCTCTGAAGGAGCGATCGCCCGATGGCGGAGGTCCGACTGCAGCATGTCCAGCAATTCTTCCGCCGCTCCGGCGGAGCGTTGGTCGAGGCCGTGTCGGACGTGAGTCTGGCGATTCGAGCCCACGAGTTCGTTTGCCTGATCGGACCGTCGGGCTGCGGCAAGACGACGTTGCTGCAGCTGGTCGCCGGGCTCATTCCGGTGAGCCGCGGCCGCATCGACGTCGATGGCGTCGCCATCGCCGGCCCCTCGCCCGAACGGGGGCTGGTGTTTCAGCGAGACAGCGTGTTCCCGTGGATGCGAGCGATCGACAACGTCTCTTATGGACTTAAATGCCGCGGCGTCGAGAAGACCAAGCGCGCGGAGATCGCGCGCCGATACCTCAGGCAGGTCGGGCTCGGCGACGTCGAGCGGTCGTGGCCGCGCGAACTCTCCGGCGGCATGCTCAAGCGGGTGGCCGTCGCGACCGTGTTCGCGAATTCGCCGCGCGTCCTGTTGATGGATGAGCCATTCGGGGCCCTCGATTACGTGACCAAACTGCAACTGCATCAGTTGCTGCTGAATCTTTGGGGCCAGCATCGGCCGACCGTGCTGTTCGTCACCCACGACGTCGATGAGGCGATGCTGCTGGCGGATCGGATCGTCGTGATGAAGGAAGGCCGCATCGTCGACGACCGACGGATCACCCTGGTCCGGCCGCGCACGGTGGAAAGCCTCGCATTGCCCGAGGCGGTCGGCCACAAGGAAGTGCTCTTGCGACATCTCGGACTGAGCGAGCTGGTGCAAGACGGGACGGCGCCGCGATGAGCCGCGCGACCGTCCAGCGGCTGACCAGCGCCGGAGTCGTCGTCGCTCTGGCGGCGCTTTGGCAGTTGGCGTCGATCCTGATTCCCTATGAGTCCGTGCCCGGCGAGCCGATGGTGCCGGGATGGCAGATCGTCTTCACCCGCACTTTCCTGAGTCTGGCCGACTACTGGCAAGGCGGCCTCGGCGTCGAGGCGGTCGCACGAGGCGGCGCGCGAACCTACGCCGGGGCGGCGCTCGCCGTGCTCAGCAATTCCTGGGACACCAGCCTGCGGCTTTTCGCGGGTCTGACGCTTGGCGCGGCCGTCGGCTTGATCTCGGGGCTGGCGGTCTCATGGTCGAGGTGGTCGCGGCGGATCGTGGCGCTGCCGGGGCAGATCCTGCGCACATTCCCGATGATGGCGTTGATCCCGATGTTTCAGCTGTGGTTCGGCGCGACCTATCTGGGGATGATGCTTTTCGTCGCCTTCGCCGTCAGCGTGATCTTCTTCACCGGCACGGTGAACGCCGTCGGCAACGTCTCCGACATCTACGTCGACTACGCCCGCACCCAGGGAGCCAGCCGCTTGCAGATCTACCGCACCGTCATTCTCCCGGCGATGTTTCCGGAGCTGCGCTCCAGCATTCTGCTCGGTCTCGGCATGGCCTGGACGGCGGTGGTCGCCGCCGAGTTTCTCGGCGCGCAGACCGGGCTCGGCCAGATCATCGTCTATTCCCAATATTTCGGCTATGTGGATCGCATGTTCCTGGTGGCGCTCATTCTCCTTCTCTACGCGGCGATCACCTATGCGCTGTTCGAGCGGGCGTCGCGACGGTTGACCGAGTGGATGCCGCGCGAACAGTCGGCGCGCGACGCGCGCGACGTGTACGGCGCGCCATGACGACCATCGACTCGCGGTCCGCGCGGGCCGGCCGGGATTTTTGGGGCTACGGGGGCGTCAAGCCGCAACCGCATTGGCCCGGCGAGGCGCGCGTCGCCGTATCGCTCGTCGTCAATTTCGAGGAGGGTGCGGAATTCGCGGTGTCCGACGGCGACGATCGCAACGAGGCGGTTTACGAAGTCGAGGATCGCCTTGTCGGATTGCCCGACCTCTGCCTCGACAGCCATTTCGAGTATGGCGCGCGCGCGGGGTGGTGGCGGGTGATGGACCTGCTCGACGCGCATGCGGTCAAGGCGACGGTCAGCGCCTGCGGCCGCGCGGTCGAGCGGATGCCGCTGCTGGCGCAAGACGCGGTCGCGCGCGGGCATGAAATGTCCGCCCATGGTTGGCGATGGGAGTCGCATGCGGGCATGAGCGAAGACGTTGAACGTCAGCGCATCGCCGCGACGGTCGCCGCCATCGCCGAAGCGACCGGGGTGCGCCCGGTGGGGTGGCATACGCGCTCGGCGCCATCGCCGAACACGCGGCGCCTGCTCGTCGAGGAGGGCGGCTTTCTCTACGACAGCGACGCGTATAACGACGACTTGCCCTATACGCTGGCGTTTGGCGAGCGCCGTCATGTCGTCGTGCCCTATGCGTTCGACACCAACGACATGCAGTTTCAGGCGACAAACCGCTTTGGCGGCGCCGAGGACTTCGCCGACTACGTCATCGAAGCCTTCGATTGGCTCCATCGCGAAGGCGCCAGCGCGCCGAAGATGTTGTCGGTGGGACTTCATCTCAGGGTGATCGGACGTCCCGGACGCATCGGGGCGCTGGACCGCATCCTGGGCGCCCTGCGCGCCAAAGACCGCACATGGATCGCCAGTCGCCGCGACATCGCGCAGCACTGGCTGGCCCGGACCTCATCGCCGCCATGACGCGAAAGGATCGACGCGAACTGCTGATCGTCAATCCGAACGCCAGCGTCGAAGTGACCGGTTGGCTCGCCGCGGAGGCGCGTCGTCTGCTCGACGATTCCTGGACGGTCGTCGCCGTCAACGCCGACTCCGCTCTGACGGCGATCCGGACGCCCGCCGATCTCGAGCTTGCCGCGCCATCGGTCCTCGCCGCGATCGCCGCGCGCCCGCACGCGTCCCGCGCCGTCATCGCGGCGTTCGGCGATCCCGGCTTGAAGGAAGCGAGGAGCCAAAAACGCCTGCCGATCGCCGGACTGGGCGAATCCGGGATACTGGCGGCGTCCGCCGGCGGTCGGCGATTCTCGATCGTGACGATGGCCGCGGCGATGAAAGCGCCGATTCTGGAGAAGGTCGCGCGGCTCGGGGCGAGCGATCAATTGGCGGCCATTCGATTTCTTCCATTTGAAATCGCCGAACTGATCGAGGATCGCGACCGTCTGCGCGAGGCGATCGCGGCGCAAGCCCGGGCGAGCGTCGAAGTCGACGGCGCGCAAGCGGTTCTGCTCGGCGGCGCGCCGTTCGCCGGGATGGCGATTTCGCTGGGGCGTGAATTGAACTTGATGATCCTGGACGGGGTGCAGGCCAGCATCGATCGACTCGTATCCATTGCGACGCTCCCCGATTGATGAGGGCGTCGTCAGCTCGCGAAGCGATCATCGCAACGAGATCGCGAATTCGGCGCCGGCGGACCGCGCGGCGGCGCGAACCGATTTCCCGCCACGCGGCCATCGCGCCGACGCGAAGAGGGACCGCATCGCCAGGCGCCGCCGTGACAAATCGGCTTCCGCGCCGCCGGCCGGTTGGCGCGCGGAAGATGAACGTCCGTTGCCGGCCCGTTCCGAACGTCCCCGTCGTCGAACCGAACGGCCGAAATCCACCCCGTTGCAGTCGTTCGAGGGCGATGGTCGAAACGCTGCTGCCCGGCGTGAGTTGAAGTTCGAATTGCGGCTGCCCGTAGTGCGCTGGCGCCGCGAACTTGACCCGGCGCGCTGGTCGACGACATGCGAAACGGTTGCGCGGCGCCCGAGCCGGACGCGTCTTCGCGACCCGGTTCGTCGCGTGGTTCTGCAGCGCGGCCTCGCCAAGCCTGACGAATTCCCCGTCACGGCGCCGCGATTCAGCCCAATGATTGAGCATATTCAAGCAACTTGAATACGATGGCGGATGGAGCAAAAAAATACATTAAGTAAATGATATCAAATAATTAACTTGGCGCTGCTTCGAACGGGGCGAGTTGGCATAATTCTTGTTAGGTGATTATCGTTCAAGTAACATGATCAAACAATTGCAGGCTCCTGCCGACCTGGTTTCCATGGAGAATTCAATGTCATCGCAAAGGCCGATAGCGTCCGCGCAGTGGACGCGCCGAAACGTGTTGCAGACAACGGCGGCCGTCGCCGCCTCGTCAGTCATAAGCCGCTTCGCGCTCGCCGCAGATTCCCCTGGCGTGCTCGTCTGGGGCAAGTCTCTTGAGACAACCATGATTGACCCGCATATGGCGCTGGTCGGTTCATCGTGGCAGCTTCAATATCTCGTGTATGAAACTTTGACGTCGATGGGAGATAATTTCGACGTGCAGCCGGGGATCGCGGAGTCCTGGGATACGCCGACGCCTACGACCTACATTTTCCATCTTCGCGATGGCGTGACCTTCTCCAACGGCCGCGCGATGACCGCCGACGACGTCGTCGGCAGCATCAAGCGAATCGTGGCGCCGAAGAACGGTTCATGGTGGGCCAGTCAGATGGGATCGATCAAGAGCGTCGCGTCAAGCGATCCCAAAACAGTCACGATCGAACTCAACGAGCCATTCACGCCGTTGCTGGCGTCCCTCGCCGCGAGCATGACCGCGATCATTCCCATGAAGGAGTTGGCGGCCGGAACCTTCGATCCGTCCAAGGACATGCTGGGAACCGGTCCCTTCATGGTCACCGCGCATCAGCAGAACGACTATTGGACCTTGGTCAAGAACCCTCACTACTGGCGAGCCGGCTACCCCAAGTTCGACCAGATTTCCGTTCGCATCATTCCCGACGACAGCGCGCGATTGGCCGCTCTGCAGAACGCGACCGTCGATATCGCCAATTTCGAGAATCCCGACGCCCCCTTGCTGTTGAAAGGCATTCCGAACGTCTCGACGGTGATCCAGCAAACTGGCGATCTCTATACGCTGGCCTTGAACCCGGTATGGAGCGATTCGCCGTTCAGGGACGCGCGTTTGCGCGAGGCGGTGTTCCTTTCGATCGATCGGCGGCAAATTCGCGACGTCGCGCTCGCCGGCCAGGGCGAGGTGTCCGGGGTCGCCGCCGCGGTGTTCAAGGAGGGCTGCCCCGCGGCGCCTTCCCGCGATGTCGCCAGAGCGCGTCAGCTTGTCAAGGAAGCGGGCGGACTCTCGTTCACGATGGTCGTTCAGACCAGCCAAGCCATCCAGCGCATCGCGCAGGTCATTCAGCAGAACGTCGCCGAGGCCGGGATCAAGGCCGAGCTCAACGTCGTCGACGAAGGGGTGTTCGTCAACGCCGTCTTTGTCACCGGAAAATTCCAGGCCAGTCCGTTCTTCTGGTCAGCCTATGCGGACCCCGGCATGGTTGCGGCCTGGTGGGAGCCCAGCATTTCCGGCTTCACTGGCGGCTACGTCGTCTCCGAACCCGATCTGGCTGCGCTTATTCGCGACGAACGCAAAACGCCGAACGGGCCCGAACGAGCGGCCATGCTCAAGAAGATCTGCGCGATGGTCGACAACGGCGCACAAATGATCCCGCTCGTCACGAAGCCGGTGACGGTCGGCTTTCGATCGGATCGCATCAAGGCTGCCGTCCAGCCCAACGAGGGTTATAACGACACACTGCGCCGAATCGCCGAGTTCGGCCGCGCTTAGGCGAAACGCCGGCTGTCGGGACATGAAGGGCATTCTGGGATACGCATTGGGACGTTTGACCAGCGCGGCGATCACGCTGCTGCTCGTCACCGTTCTGATATTCGCGGCGATTTATTGGCTGCCCGGAAGCTACGCGGATGTTTTCCTCGGCGCCCAGGCGACGCCGGCCGCCAAGGCGAGCCTCGAGGAAAAATTCGGGCTCAATCAACCGCTGCCGGTCCAGTATCTGAAATGGGTGCGGGAGGCGGCGCAAGGCGATTTTGGCCAGTCGCTCGTGTCGCAACGGCCGGTCGCGGAGGAGTTCGCGGTGCGGCTGCCCGTGACCGCGCAGCTTGCGCTGATGGCGACGTTCATCGCGCTTTTCGTGGGCATTCCGCTGGGCGTCGTCGCGGCGCTCGTCACCCGGCCGCGCGCGGTTCCCGGCTTGCTGCGTTTGTCCGGGTCGCTCGCGATGAGCGTGCCGGACTTCGTCATCGGGAGCCTGTTGCTCTACGTCATTTCCCGCCATCCCATGGGCCTTCGGGTCGGCGCGTGGATCTCGCCCTTCGCCGATCTGGCAGGCAACTTGCAAACCGCCCTTGTTCCGGCGTGCGCGCTTGCGGCGCTGGGCGTCGGCTTCATCATGACCGCCTCGCGCCATGCGACGCTGTCGATCCGCAGCGCCCCCTGGGTGCTGGCCGCGACGGCGCGCGGCATGTCGACGCCGGCGATCATCAGGCGCCATATCGTCAAGAACGCCGCGATACCGGTCGTCACGGTGGCGGCGATCTATCTCGGCTACATGCTGGGCGGCGCCGCCGTCATCGAATCGCTCTTCACGATCCCCGGGACCGGACGCTTCCTCGTGCAGGCGGTGGCGATCCGCGACTATCCGGTCGTGCAGGCCGGAGTCCTGCTGGCTGCGACCGTCTTCATCTCGCTGAACCTGGCCGCCGATCTTCTCTATGCGGCGCTCGACCCGCGCATCCGCGTGAGGGGGCCGGCATGAAAGTCCCCTTTCGCGGTGATTTGCTTTCGCAATTTGGCGCGTCGCTACTTGTCATCTTGATATTGGTCGGCGTCGCCGGCTCGTTTTCGAACATCTTTGGCAGCCCCACCGCGCTTGACGGAGCGCCGCTGTTGGCGCCCGGCGTCGGCCATCCGTTCGGCACCGACCCGCTTGGTCGCTCGGTTCTGGCGCGCACGATTTCAGGCATCCACCAGACGATTTTTCTTTCCACGGCGGCCGTGCTGATCGCCGCCGCCATCGGATCCCTGTTCGGCATGCTCGCCGGATATATGAAAGGCGCCGTCGACGAAATCCTGTCCCGCTGCGCCGACGTGCTGTTTTCGTTTCCGGCGATCATTCTGGCGATCCTGATCTCCGCCATACTTCAGCCCGGCAGCCCGAGCGCGATCGCCGCCGTGGTCATCGTGACCTTGCCGATCATGATCCGCGTGGTGCGCGCGGCGACGCTGGGCGTCGCCGAGCAGGACTTTGTCGTCATGGCGAAGATCGCCGAAGCGGGCGATGGAAGAATTCTGGCCGTGCATATCTTTCCCAACGTGCTCGGGACCATCATCGTTCAGATGGCCTATTCGATCTCGTTCGGCATGATCGTCGAAAGCGGCGTCAGCTTTCTTGGACTTGGCGTGCAACCGCCGGGCGCGTCGCTCGGCTCTTTGTTGCATGAGGGGCGCGTGTATCTCTCGGTCGCCCCTTGGCTGGTCTTCGTTCCCGGCCTCGTGCTGGCTTTGACGATCCTCTCAGTCAATCTCGTGGGCGATGGCTTGCGTCAAGCTGTCGATCCGTTGCTCGAATGACGCCTGGTCTGGAGGTTCGCGAACTCGTCATGGACTACGCCTCGCGGCGCGGTCGCGTGCGTGCGCTCGACGGGGTCGATCTTGTCGTCGCGCCGGCGGAGGTGATCGGGATCGTTGGAGAAAGCGGCTCAGGCAAGAGCACTCTGGGGGCGGCGATCGGCCGGTTGCCTGTGCCTGGCGTCCGACATGTTTCGGGCGAGGTATTGATTGGCGGGCGTGCGATTTTTAGCCTCGGCGACGACGATTTGCGGGCGCTGCGGCGTTCGGAACTCGGATTCGTGTTCCAGGACCCTCTCGCTGCGCTTGATCCAACGATGAAGATCGGCGCCCAGGTCGCGGGCGTCCTCGAAGGGCCGAGGAACAATGCGGCGGTCGACGCCGTTCTCACGCGCGTCGGTCTCACGGAAGTGCGTCGGGTGGCGCGAAGCTATCCGCATGAACTCTCCGGCGGCATGGCCCAGCGTGTCGCCATCGGGATTGGCGTCGCAAACCGCCCCAAAGTCCTCGTCGCGGACGAGCCGACTGCCGCACTCGATGCCGCGATCAAGCTGCAGATCCTCGACCTGCTCGTCTCTCGCTCCAGGGATCTGAACGCCGCGCTGATCCTGTTGAGCCATGATCTGCTGGCGGTCCGCGCCTGCGCGGACCGGATAGCGGTGATGTACGCGGGCCGCATCATAGAGATCGGGGCCACGGCCACGGTTCTTGATCGGCCGCTCCACCCCTACACGGCCGCGCTGTTGCGCGCCGCCGTCGGTCGCGAGGCGCCCGGAGACCGGCTCGAACCGATAAGGGGCGCGCCGGCTTCGTTCGATCGGCGGCTCGAATACTGCGCGTTCGCCCCCAGGTGCGCCCATGCGACGGAGCCATGCTTCGCAAAGCGCCCTGAAGTGCGCCCGTTGGCGCATCGCGATATTGCGTGCCACCACGCCGAGGACATTCTCGCTTCCAGGGGTCAATGCCGTGGGTGACGCCGCCGTCAGCCTTGAAGCCGTCACCAAGACCTATTCCAGCGGATGGCCATGGGCCGGCCGTCGCGTCGATGCTGTCAGATCGGTCGATCTCGCAATCGACAGCGGCGAAACGCTGGCGCTGATCGGCGAATCTGGCTCTGGCAAGACGACGCTTGCCCGTTTGTGCCTGGGACTGGTTGCGCCGACCAGCGGTCGTGTTCTTCTGGAGGGGCAGCCGTTTTCGTCGCTACGCGGCAAGCTGCGCGGACGGCTCTCCGCCGTCCTGCAGCATCCGCAATCCTCTCTCGACCCGCGGCGCCGGGTCGGCGCTTCGCTCGCCGAGCCGCTGATGATCGGCGCCCGGACTTCGTCGAAGGAAGCTCGCCAGAGGTCGATTGCGATGCTTGCGCGCGTCGGTCTCGATTTGTCGGTGGCCGACCGCTATCCGCACGAGCTGTCAGGCGGACAGCGACAGCGCGTCGCCATCGCGCGCGCGCTTATGACGACGCCGCGATTCATCGTCTTCGACGAAGCGGTCAGCGCGCTCGATGTATCGGTTCAGGCCCAGGTCTTGAACCTGATCAAGGATCTGCAGCGACAAATTGGCTTCGCGGCGCTGTTCGTCACGCACGATGTCGCCGCCGCGCGCTACGTCGGAGGCCGGGTGGCGGTGATGTTGAGGGGCGAAATCGTCGACATTGCGTCGGCGTTGGAACTCTATCGATTGTCGACCCACACCTACACGCGCCAATTGCAGGAGGCCGCGGGTCTTTGCTTCGCGGCCGAAAACAAGAACTTTGCGACGCGGGCGGCGGCCTCCACGGAGGCGAAGCTTTGACCTCCGCCGAACCGCAAGCCGGCATGGCCGACCCAATTTGCGATATGTCGCTCGTTGACCTCACCGCCGCCATACGCGAAGGGCGATTGACCGCGCGGCAAGCCGTCGACGCCTCGCTCGCCCGCATCGCGGAATTCGATCATCGTCTCCACGCTTTTTGCACCATCGACGCTGTCTCGGCCCGGGCGGAGGCCGATCGCATCGACAGACGCCTGCGCGCCGGCGAAGATGTCGGCCCGCTCGCCGGCGCGCCGGTCGGCGTCAAAGACCTGATTTGCACGCGTGGTCTGCGCACGACGTTCGGATCGCCGCTTTACGCCGATTACATTCCGGAAGAGGACGATATTTCGGTCGCAAGGCTGAAAGGCGCCGGCGCGATCGTGCTCGGCAAAACCAACACGTCGGAATTCGGCTATGGGGCGGTCGGATACAACGCCTTGTTCCGCCCGACGCTCAATCCCTGGAACCCGCGCCTCGGCCCCGGTGGATCGAGCGCGGGCTCCGCGGTGGCGGTGGCGACGCGGATGACGCCGCTGGCGTTGGGGAGCGACGCAGGCGGCTCGATTCGCGTTCCCGCTTCCCTTTGCGGCGTGTTTGGCTTCAAGCCGTCGTGGGGCCGCGTGCCCCTATATCCCGGCTGCAGGGACGAACGGCTGCCCGGGGCGTCAGGTTGGGAAGCGCTCGAGCACATCGGTCCGATGACTCGCAATGCGGCGGACGCTGCCCTGGCACTGTCGGTCCTGGCCGGGCCGGCGCCGCAGGACCGTCACTCGGTTCCCCTGGAGGCTCAGGATTGGCGGGGCGCTCTCGCTGTTCCCCCGCGCGGGGCGCGAATCGCATTCAGCGCAGACCTGGGTTTTGCGGCCGTCGATCCGGAGGTCGCCGCCATCGCGGAGAAGGCCGCAAAGGAATTGGGGCGACTGCTCGATTGCGAGGCGCAGGAGGTTCATCCCGGCCTTGACGACCCTCAACCGCATTTCGAGGCCCTGGTCGCTCTCGACACCGATCGCGTTTCCCTTCGGCGATTGGCGGCGCAGCGGGGATTGCGGTTCGGCGCGGCGCTCGAAAGCGTTCTGTCGCGCCAATGGACCGCCGACCAATTCACCGCCGCCATCTTTGCTCGTAAGAAGCTGGTCAATCAGATGTGGCGCTTTATGCGGAATTTCGATTTCTTGTTGACGCCGACGAGCGCCACCGCGGCCTTCCCGGCGGAACTGGATTTTCCGCTCGATCTCGACGGCCGCGCCGCGAGTTACGCCCCCCTCGCGACGATCGCAAATTTCACGGGCCTGCCGGCGGCGTCGTCCCCGGTTGGAACGACAAAGGACGGCAGGCCCGTCGGCTTGCAGATCATGGGGCCGCACTACGGCGATCTCAAAGTGCTATCCCTCTGCGCCGCCTTGGAGCGATTGCGGCCGCCGCGCTCCTGGGCAGGGGCAACCGCTGATTGACCGACGCGACGCCTTTTCCAGCCGGTTGCCGGTTTTGATGGATTTGACAGAATGCGGCGGCACGTCGACGAAGAAGGGAATATTCGTGGGCAAGAGGGTCACGAGCGCGATAAGCGGCAAGTCGCCGAGAGAACCTTCGAGGAAGCTCAAGCCAGCAAAATCCCGCTCGTCCGAAGAGGGCGCCTCAGCCTCGGCGATCAGCGTGAAACAGCTCCAGATAGGGGCGCGCATTCGACATGCGAGGATTCTTTCCGGCGTGCTCATGCGCGAGTTGGCGGCCAAGGCCGATTGCACCGAGAGCATGATTTCGAAGATCGAGGCCGGGCACATCGTGCCTTCTTTGCCGATGCTCCAGAGAATCGTCGACGCGCTCGGACGCGACCTCTCATCGTTTTTTGGGTCAGATCCAAGCGCTCCAGGCGTGGTGCAACGCAATGGCGAACGGCCCGTGACGACCACCGATCCGATCCGCGCCGGCTCCGGGGTGATCTATGAACGCCTGGTGCCCTTCGGCGCGGGCAATCTGCTCGAAGGCAACATTCATGTCATCGAAGCCGACGGCGCAAAGCACGATCCCATCACGCACCAGGGGGAAACCTTGGGCTATATTCTTGAAGGCGAGCTCGAATTGACAATCGACAAGACCGTCTACCGGCTCAGTAGCGGAGACTCGTTTTTTTTCAAAAACCATCTCACCAACAGCTATCGCAATGTCGGGCCCGGGGTCACCAGAATTATCTGGGTGAATACCCCTCAAGTTCACTGACCAGGACCGGACGCCTTTGACATGTGGGACCGAGCGAAGCGTCTATCGCAGCGCGATGCGCGGGAGGCAAATTTTGGAGCCGATGCAGCGCTTTTCCGCGGCGTCGTTCGTCCGGCGCTGCTCATTGGCTGAATCGCGCGTCGCCTGATTCGACAGCGGCGTGGGCGACGCTCGGCCGTCTATCAACTGAAGGAGGCGCGGGCAAATCGCCGGTGGCGTGGCGGAGCGCCGCCGGCCGCAATTCTTGCTTCAGGCGTTGCGGTGGCGCATTTTGAAGTCTTTCGGGGCGCGCTTGGCGGGCGACGATCCTGGCTGAGACGTCGGCGCGCGACCCGGCTTCGGGGTTTGATCCCTTCCGTCGTGGGAAATTCAATCGATCGCGACGCCGATCGGCGTTCGGACGCCACGCCGACCGACAAACGGAATGCGACGTCGGCGGGGCGAGCGGCGATTTCCCGGTCGTCTTCCTGGTCGGCGGGGATTTTTGCGCCGGCGAGCGTTCAGTACACCGCGGCGAACATCACCGCTTCGGAAGTCGCCTCGTCGGGCGACAGCTCTTCGACGATTCGGCCCTGTCTGGAAACGAGGATGCGATCCGACAAGCTCAGGATTTCCGGCAAGTAGGACGATATGACGATCACCGCGAGGCCTTCGTCGGCGAGGGCGGAGATCAGGTGGTGGATTTCGGCGATGGCCCCGACGTCGACGCCGCGCGTCGGTTCGTCGAAAATGATCAGCTTGGGCTTCTGGACCAGCGCCTTCGCAATGACCACTTTCTGTTGATTGCCCCCGGAAAGTTCGATGACCCGCGAGTCGCTGTTCAGCGCCCTGATGTTGAGCTTCTTCGTCCAATCGGCGGCGAGCGCGCGGGTCTCGTTCATGCTCACCACGAGTCCGCGCGACTCGCGGCTCGAGATTTTTCCGATATAGATGTTTTCGGCGACCGACATGGTCTCGAAGACGCCATCTCCCTTGCGGTCCTCGGTGACATAGACGATGCCGTCCTTCACCGCCTCGCGCGGCGTCCGGTAGCGCTCGGACTTTCCTTCAAATCGGATGTCGCCGCCATGGAAGAAGTCGCGCTTGGCGACGCCGGCGATAATCCGCGCCGTTTCCGTCCGGCCCGAGCCCACCAGCCCGAACACCCCCGTGACCTGCCCGGCGAAAATCGAAAAGGAGGAGTTCCGCACGACGTTCTGCATCGACAGATTCTGCACGCTCAGGACTTTTTCTCCGGGGCGTCGCACCGTGCGGCTGTCGGCGGCGCGACCATAGAGTTCATCGGTCAGCGATCGACCCACCATGTGGCGGATGATCGCTTCGCGGGAAAGCGTCCTGGCGTCGGCGGTTATGATGCGGGCGCCGTCCCTGAGAATGGTGATCCGATCGGAGACGTCGAGCGCTTCCTCCAGCGCATGGCTGATGAAGATGATCGAGACCTGGTCCTTGCGCAGCCGATCGATCAACGCGAACAGATGATGCTTTTCCTCCGGCGTCAGGGTGGCGGTCGGCTCATCGAAGATGATCACTTTCGCCTTGAGGCGAACCGCCCGCGCGATCTCGACCATCTGCCGCTTGGCGGTGCCGAGCGACAGCACCGTCGCGGTCGGATCGACGGGAAAGTTCAGTGACTGCAGGAATTGCTGCGCCTCGATATAGGTGCCCCTCAGGCGGTTGAAGAACTTCTCGTCGCCGAGATAGAGATTCTGCGCCACCGTCATCGACGGAACGAGGCTGGTCTCCTGATAGACCATCGCGATTCCGTATCGCCGCGCGAACGCCGGGCCGGCGATCTGGATCGGCTGCCCGTCGAGGCGGATTTCGCCGCGAGTCGGGGCGACCGCGCCGGAGAGAATCTTGACCAGCGTCGACTTGCCGGCGCCGTTCTCGCCGAGGATGGCGTGCACTTCGCCGAGCCGCAAATCGAAGTCGATGTCTTTCAGCGCGGCGACGCCGCGATACTCCTTGCCGACCTTGCGCATCTCCAGGAGCGGCGGTTTCAAGACCTCGGCGGCGGTCATGGCGTCGCTCCCCCGTCGGCGCATGCGGCGACGATCCCGTCGCCCCTGGCGGAGAAATAGAGGCGTCCGCCGAACGACAGGCAAGAAGTGACGCCGTGGCGGCGCCCGTTGGCGCGGCTGTGAAGGCTGGCCGTCGGACGATAGGCGCCGTCGAGACGGGCGATGAGCCCATAGGACCGGTTGGGCGACCACGGCTTCAACACGCCGAGCTGCTTGACGCCGCCCTGCTGCGTCGGCTCGAGGGGCGACCGGCCGCTGCGCAGGCATGGCGCGACCCAATAATCGGCTTCGATCTCGCTGATCATGCGCTGGCGATAGCGGTCTTCGCTCAGGACGAATTCGACGAGCTGGCTGCGCGGCGCGAACAGGGCGAGCCAGATCGAATGGTCGCCGCCGCGCGACAGGCGGCCGGCATAGGCCGGCAGATTTTCCAGCAAGGGCGCGCCGCGGCCGCCGGCGCCGGGCGAAATTCGCGTCAGCGCGCTGCGCCAGCTCTCCGAAACGACGATCGAACCGCCTTCCTCGAGCAGGCCATTGGGGTAGGCCAGCTTGCCGGCGAGTTGCGTCAAGACGTTTGCGGCCGGTTCGAGCCGCCACACCGAGCCGGAGGCGTTCTTCTCCATCAGGTCGCGCTTCCAGTCGGCCGGCCCGTTGGTCGCCGAGCCGTTGGCGACGAGCAGCGCCCCGTCGCGCGCCGGCGCCAGCGCGGTGACGCATTTGGCTTCAGGATTGGCCGCGATCGTCTTTCCCGCATATTGGCCGCCGACGAAAGCGATGCGCCCGTCAATGAGGCCGGCCGCCGCGCCGCCGTCCGGCAGGCCGGCGAGCGCGCTGATTTCGGCGTCGAAGGAAGCGACCGGCGCGCCGCCGGCTCCCTGGACGCGCAACAGCGACCGCCCGGACGAAACGATGAGGCCCTGCGAGGTGACCGCCAAACCATCGGGCGCCGGCGTCTCGAGGATCGTCTCGGCCGCGTCGAGGAGATCGTTGGGACGAAAGGCGCCGTCCATCGGCGGCGTCGTGATCGACGCTTCGCCGCGCCCGAGCCATCGGTCCATGGCTTTCCTGAGCGGGTTCATCGGCGATCTCCCCAGTAGGAGGTCTGGCCGATCCATTGCGGATCGGCGTCGGCGAGCTTGATCCGACCGATCCGGTTGTTGGTGACGCCGCCGAGATAGAGATAGCCGCGATGCTCGCGCATCGAGGTGATCGCCGGATGGTTCTCGCCCTTGAGGTCCCACAGGGATTCGAGGACGCGGCCGTCCGCGTCGAAGCGCACGACGCAGCCGATATTGACATTGGGAAACAGCCACTCGTCGCCGGCCACCCGCCGCGCCATACGTCGCCTGAACGCCGGCATCGTCATCGCCAGGTCGTAGGTCGGCGTCCGGGCGCCGGCGAGCGCGACCCAATAGGTCCCGCGGGACCCCCGATTGATGTTGTCGGGATAGCCGGGAAGATCGGGGATGACGATCTCGGTCGTTCCCGCCTTCGGGCCCTCCAGCCAATAGCGGCTGACGCGACAGCCCCAGGTTTCGGCGAACAGCACCGATTTGTTGTCATGGGCCACGCACATGCCGTTCGCGAACAGCAGGTTGCGCACAATCGTCCGGGTCGCCCCTGAGGCCGGGTCGTAGCGAATGATCCGGCCGTTGCCGCGCCCTTCCAGAGCATCGACCACCCATTCCTCGAAGCCGTAGCGGATCGTCGCCTCGCTGAAATAGACCCTGCCGTCCGGCGCGATATCGAGATCGTCGGCGAGCCGCATGCGGGAATTGTCGATGATCGAAAACGGCGAGCGGTTGGTCTCCGCGGTCATTTTGTGGACGTTGCGTTGCTTGTCCACGCGATAGAGGCCCATGCCGGCGATGCACACGACGAGGCTGCCGTCCTTGTCGAAGGCCATGCCCAGCGGTCGGCCGCCGACATGCGCGTAGACTTCCCTGCGAAGGTGATCGGGCGCGAGGAAACGGACGATCTCGCCCTGACGGACGCTGCAATAGAGATTGTCGTCGGCGTCGAGAATGACGTCTTCGGGACCGTCGATCTCGCCGAGGCCGATGATCTCGACGTTGCGAAGGCGATCGTTCATCGCGTAGGGCGACGACGCTCCGGCGGCGAAGGATGGCGCTCTGGGCAGCGCCAGATAGGCCGGCGACACGTAGACCTTGGCGCGCAGATTGTGCCGCCATCTGACCCAGCGCACGTCGACGGCGATCGCGAACAGCAACACCAGGCCGACCACCACCGACGACGCGCCGTTCGCGAGTCCGAGCCTGACGAGGCCGTTGGTCAACAGCGAGACGATGATCGCGCCCATCAGGGCCTTGCCGATCGAACCGCGCCCGCCGCCGACGCTGTTGCCGCCGAGCAGCGCCGCGGTCACCGCCGTGAGCTCGAGGCCGATGCCGGTGTCCGGGCCGGCGCCGGACAGCCGCGCCGCGTAGAGAGTGCCGGCGAAACCGGTGAGCAAGCCGGAGACGACATAGGACAGGCACACCGTGCTGCGCACGGGGATGCCCGCGTTGTATGCGGAGCGACGCGATCCGCCGACCGCCATGATGCGCCAGCCGATGCGCAGCCTGGTCAAGACGAACTGGGCGATGATCGCCGTGACGACCAGAACCGCGATGCTGACCGGCGCGCCCAGCACCGATCCGGCGCCGATAAAGTCCCACGACGCCGACTCCACGTCGCTCGAAGCGATCTGCACGGAATAGCGCTGCAGCAGCAACTCGACGACCGCCCGAATCAGCGTCAGCATGACGAGCGTGGTCAGGAACGCCCGCAGCCTCAGGAAGCCGATGAGCAGGCCGTTGATCAGGCCGACCAGCGCGCCGACGCCGGCGGTCGCCGCGACGGCCGCTTCAACCGGCCATTTTGCGACATTGATCAGCGCCAACGCCGTCAGATTGGCCAGCGCGAAGTTCGAGCCGACGCTGAGATCGATGCCGCCGGCCAGCATGACGACCGTCATGCCGATCACGATCAATCCGAATTCGCCGATCTGCCTCGAAATGTCGGAGAGATTGCCGAACGAAACGAAATTGGGAATAGCCGCCGTGAGATAGATGGTCAGCGCGATGAGCAACGTGACCGGAATCACATTGTCCATCCACCTCCTGCCGAGCACTTCGCCGACGATGTGATCGGGGACATATCGATAGCGCAGCCTGGAGGCCCATTCGCCGATCGTCATTCCATCGTTCCGTGGCGACACAAAAACGCGCTGAGCCGTATCGCGGCTCAGCGCTTTCAACAATCCCCCTGAGAACGCCTATTTCTTGAGGTCTTTGGCGCTCCAGCAAAGGCCGGGCCGCAGCGTCTCCTTGGAGATGATCAGTTGGGGGCTATAGACGACGGCTTTCAGCTTTCCGGCCTGCTGCCCGGATTCCAGCACCGTGACGATCATGTCGTTCAAATCGCGCCCCTGATCCATGACCTGATAGGCGATTTCCTTCGCGAACACGCCTTTCTCGACGTTGTCGCAGGCCATTTGCTCGCCGCCGCCGGAGGTGACGAGCGCGATCGGCTTGCCCGATTCCTTGATCGCGGCCGCTGCGCCGAGGTCCATGACGTCCCAGAAGCCGACCACGCCGCAGAGATCGGGATTCTGCTGGATCACGGTCGAGATGATCGAGCGCGCCTTCGTGGCGTCCCATTCGCCCGCCTGGTTGGCGACCATCTTGATTTCCGGATGTTTGGTGAGGACGTTCTCGACGCCCTTCATCATGCCGCTATCCGACCCCGAGGTCGGCTGTCCCTGCAGAATGGCGACCTTGCCGCTCGTGCCGGCCCCGCATTTGTCGACGATTCCCTGCGCCTCCGCCTCGCCGATGCCGATCCAGTCGGCGCCGACATAGACGTCGGAATTGTAGTTCGACCGCATATTGATCTGAACGACGTGAATGCCGGCTTCTTCGGCGCGCTTCAACAGCTTGGCGTAAGACTGGACGTCCGGATTGTGAACGACGAGAACGTCGGGCTTCTCGGCGATCAGCGACGTGATGGCCTGCGCGCCCTTGTCCGCGCTGAACTGCGGATCGCGGATCTCGAATTTCATGCCCAGACGATCGGCCTGCTTCTTCATCACCGACGCCCAGCCCTCGGTGAGGTCGATGCCCATCGTGACGGGCACGAAAGCGATCGTCTTGCCCTCGAAGGTCTTGAAGTAATCGGCGCGTCTGGGATCGTCGATGCCGTCGGCCAGGGCGTAGGCCGTCACACCCGTCAGCGACAGCGCAAATCCGAAGGCCGCCGCAATATGTCTCTTTCGCATGTTTCATCTCCCTGATTGAAGGTGACGGCGTTCTAGATGTCGCCTTGTTGCGCGGTCTGTTCGTCCCGCGGATTGACGATGCTGTCGAGGACGATCGCGATGAGGAGGATCAGACTTCTGATCACGTTCTGCATCGTGTATTGAATATCCATGATCGTCATCCCGTTCAGCAGGATGCCGATCAGCACCGTGCCGACGATCACGTTGCGGATGCCGCCGCGCCCTCCCGAAAGCCCAATGCCGCCGAGCACCACGACCAGGATGACGTCGTAGATCATCGAGGACGTCGCGATGGCGGTGTTCATGCTGGCGACCGCGGTCGCCGTGATCATGCCGGCGACGTAAGCCACCGTCGCGCTGAGCGCGTATTGCAGGACGATCACCGGACGCACCGGGGCGCCCGAAATCCTCGACGCCGCGAAATTGTCGCCGATCGCGTAGACGAACCGCCCCTGCTTGGTGAAGCGGAGGAACAGGAAGCCGAGAAAGGCGATGAACGCGAAAAACAGGATCGGCGTCGGCACGCCGAAGACGAAGCCGCCGCCGATCCAGGCGATGCCGGAGGCGCTGGCGGGCATGTAGACCACATACAGCGGGACGAGGGCGTAGCGCGCGAACCCGTAGACCAACGACGCCATTCCCAGGGTCGCAAAGAGAGCGGGGATCTCGACATAGGCGATCAGCACGCCGTTGATCACCCCGGCGGCCAGCGCAAAGAGATATCCGAGCAGCAGGGCGACCGGGATCGACACGCCGCCATTGGCGAGGTGGAGGGTCCAGGCGGCGGACATCGCGTAGATCGCGACGATCGTCAGATCGATCCCGCGCCCGATCACCACCAACGCCATCCCGACGCCGAGAATCCCCAGGGTGGCGACGCTGCGCACCAGCGCGAGAAGATTGCCCGAGCTCAGAAACCCCTTGAGGAAAAGCGAGAAAGCGCAGAACAAAACGACGGCGATCAAGAGCACGATCTTCTCTTGACTGACGGCCAGGCCTGTCATCCTTCGGAGCATCGTTTCCCCGGATCGCTCTTTCCCAAATACCGAACTCACATATCGAAGCGCCGGCGTTCGAACGGCGCCCGCTGTCGTTTCCCCGTGACAGTATCTCAAACCGATCGCGCGTCCGCTTGCGCGACAGCGCATAGTAATTGCTCGGCAGCGCAATAATTATGGTCCCCGCAATGCGCGGCAAGGCGCCGACCCCGCGCGGGCGGCTGGCGGCCGCCCAATTTTGGGGCGCCCGCGCGCTCTTGCCTTTCGCACGCGCAGAAAGTTACGTTGCCCCTCCGTATTGGGCGAACGACGTTCGAAACGGCCGCCCCCGGGTCGGCCGATGGTTCCGATCTTGACGGCGCCGGCGAGCGACGGCGCGACGAAGCTCGACGAGACGCCGCGGATGCCGCTCCGCCTGGCGCCGAAGGGCTGTCGGCCGACGCGCAACGACGATTTGGGAGGATGCCATGCAGGTCATGTTCGACAGCAAGACGCTGCCCGCCGCCAAACGCCGCCAAGCCTGGCGGGACGCCATTTGCGAAATCTATTTGCAGGTCGATTGCGCGGCCGAGCGGAGCCCGGACTATGAAGGCTTCGTGCGCGAGGCCCGCTTTGGCGGCGTAACCCTGACCGACACCCTCATCTCGCCGCAGTCGGTGCACCGCCAAAACCTGCATATTTCCCATTTCGACAAGGATTTCTATTACGTCGGCATCGAACACATCGGCCGCGTCAATATCCTTCAGGCCGGTCAGTCGTTCATCCTGCGCCCGGGGGTCGGCGGGATATACTACGCCAACCAGCCTTATGAGCTGCGCTGCGACGTCAAGTCGCGTCAGTACTGGATCGAACTTCCGCGCCAGGCCTTCGACAGCCGTTTTGGCGCCGGCCGCGCCCCGCTGCTCGCGCATTTCGATCTCGGCCGGGGTCTCGGCCATATCGCCATGGAATTCTGCGCCGCGTTGGCGGCGGAGGGCGGCGCGCTCGACCCCCAATCCAGAGCCAAACTCGGCGAGCAGTTCATGGACATCCTCGCCCTGGCGTTGAGCGGCGAACCCGACCGGCAGCCGGCGGACGAGACGAGCGTGCAGCGGGCGCGCCTGCGATCGGTGAAGGCCTACATCGACGCGCATCTGAGCGACCCGACCCTGTCGTTGGCGGCGATCGCCAAGAAGAACGGCATCTCGTTGCGTTACCTTCATCAGCTATTCCGGCTGATCGACATGTCGGCGTCCGAATGGGTTCGGCTGCGACGCCTGCAACGGTGCTACGATCTGCTGGCCTCGCCGCGGCACGCCACGCAATCGATCACGGAAATCGCCTATTCCATGGGATTCAGCAGTTCGTCCCATTTCAGCAATCTCTTTCGCGCGCAATTCGGCCTTCGCCCGTCCGACGCCAGGGGCGATTCCCTCAAGCCGGGTGTTTCGCGAAAGACCTCCCTCCTGACCGATGGAGCGGCGTCGTAGCCCGAGGGCGCCGATCGCGATGCAGCGTCCGCTCTGTCCCTATCCGCAAAAGGCGTGGCGCCAGGGCGACGGAGACGCCAACCAGGCCGCGAGCTTTACTTGCTCGTCAGAGAACAAGTAGCATTCCAACGCCGCCCGCCAGGGCGACCCGAAATCCTCCTCGTCCGTTCAGCGTCGACCGCGGGTCGGCTTGCTGGCCTGACACGGGAAATCGGATAGGCTAGGCTGCGTTCCTTGCCAACCCGCCGTGGCGGCGCAGGGATATGGCTGCCGTCGCGATCCTCGGGCGGTTTCGCCCGGGATTGATCCCTTGTAGGAGGAAACAAGAATGAAATTCGGTAAATGGCTGGCGCTGGTTTCGACCGCGCTCTGCGTCTCTCTCTCTCCGCTCGCGGCCCCGGCGGCGACCGACAAGGTCGTCATCGGCGACATCGACGACTTGTCGGGCGTCTACGCCGACGTGATCGGCCCCAAGGCGTTTGAGGCGATCAAGATGGCGATCGCCGACTTCGGCGGCTCGGTGCTCGGCAAGCCGGTCGAATTCGTCAGCTACGATCACCAGAACAAGCCCGAACTCGCGGCCGCGAAATTCCGCGAGTTCGTCGAACGCGACGGCGTCAACATGGTGCTCGGCGGCTCCAACACCGGCGTCAGTCTGGCGATGGCGGGCGTCGCCAAGCAGACCAAGACGCCTTTCATCCCGATCGGCGCGGCGGGCGCCTCGCTCACCGGCAAGGACTGCAACGCCTATATGGTGCATTACGTCTACGACACGACCTCGCTCGCCAACGGCACTGCGACGACGATGCTCGATCAGGGCGGCAAGACCTGGTTCTTCCTCACCGCCGACTATGCCTTCGGCACCCAGTTGCAACAGGCGGCGAGCAAAGTCGTCACCGCCGGCGGCGGCACGGTGCTGGGAGCCGTGCGCGTGCCGCTGGCGAGTTCGGACTTTTCGTCGTTCCTGCTGCAGGCCCAGAATTCGCACGCGCAGGTGCTCGGCCTCGCCAACGCCGGCGGCGACACCATCAACTCGCTCAAGGCGGCCCACGAGTTCGGCATCACCAATACGATGAAGCCGGCCGCGCTGCTCGCCTTCATCAGCGACATTCACGCGCTCGGCCTCGAGACGGCGCAGGGCCTCTATCTGACCACCGGGTGGTACTGGGACCTCAACGACAAGACCCGCGCCTTCGGCAAGCGCTTCCTCGACAAGACGGGCGTCGAGCCGACCATGAGCCAGGCCGGCTTTTATTCGGCGACGATCGCCTATCTCAACGCGGTGAAGGCCGCCGGCACGACCGACGGCGACAAGGTGATGGAGGAGCTCCACAAGGCCAAGATCGACGACATGTTCACCGACGACGGCGTCGTCCGCCCCGACGGCCTGATGGAGCATTCGATGTACATCATGCAGGTCAAGACGCCCGCGGAGTCGAAGGGGCCGTGGGACTACTACAAGGTCGTCAAGAAGATGTCGGGCGATCAGGCGTTCGGCAAGCTTTCCGACTCGGCCTGCCCGCTGGTCAAGAAATAATCGATCGGGGAGTCCCGATCACGTAAAATCGGCATGGCGATCGCCGTCGAGCCGGCCCCTCGCCTATCGGCGGGACAAGCACGGTTCGACGGCTGCGCGCCTCCGCCTGCGGCGATCGCGGCGAGAAGCGTCCTCGCCGTCGTCACAATCGCCGGCGCGATCCTGCGGATCAGATCAACGTCCGCACAACCTGACGCGATATAAGTTGTATGCGACGCAACCGCGGCTTGGCCGAGCCTCCGCCTCGCCGGGTTTGCCTGGGCGGGCTCGCGCGCCGACCGAAGTCGTGGGCGAGGCGCAATCTCCCTTTCGTCGACATCGATCTGCAGCGGGCTATTGCGCGCCGCGCCTTACGCGAGCTTGGGATCGCCGGGCTCCGGCGGCGGGAACAGCGGTTTGTAGGCTTCGTGCCACAGCGGCTCGGGCGGCGTCGCGGTGACCACGAACACCAGATTGGTGAAGCCGGTGTTGAAAATGCCGTGCCATGTCTTGGGTTCGACATAGACCACCGAGCCGGGCCCCACCCGGTGCTTGGAATTGCCCATCATGAAGATGCCCTCGCCCTCCAGAAAGTAGAACACTTCCTCGGACTGCTCGTGCATATGCATCGCCGCATAGGCCTTGGGCTCGTAACTCGAGATGTAGAAGTCGATGTTCTTCGACGCGCAGCTCTCCTTGGTGACGAGCAGCTTCGTCAGCGCGCCAGACTCGTGCTTGGCGAGATCGATCCACTCCCATTCGGTGACGTGTCGCACCATGCTCGGCATGATTTTCCTCCTTTTCCCGCAAGCGCGTGAGGGGCACGCCCGACCGCCGCCGCTCCTGCCGGTCCGCGACGGCGATTTCCCCATTGAATAGGCCATCGGTCCGGGGTATGCAATAGAATACGTTTGGATACAAGGATTCGCGAAGGAAGGGCCGCGCGCATGAGCGAAGCGCAAACCGTCTACGATGTGGCCGTCGTCGGCGGCGGAAACGCCGCCTTCTGCGCGGCGCTCGCCGCCCGCGAGGCCGGGGCGCGCGTCATCATGCTGGAGCGCGCCCCCGAGGAGGAAAGCGGCGGCAACAGCCGATTCACCGCCGGCGCCATCCGCTTCGCCTATCGCGGCGTGGACGATCTGCGCGCGGTGATGCCGGACCTGACCGAGGACGAGATCGCCGCCACCGATTTCGGATCGTACGACGAGGGCCAGTTCTTCGACGACATGTTCCGGGTCACGCAGTTCCGCGCGGACCCCGATCTCGTCGAAATGCTGGTGAGGCGCAGTTTCGAGACGATGAAATGGCTGCGTGGCCAGGGCGTGCGCTTCGCTCCGATCTATGGGCGGCAGGCGTTCAAGCTGGACGGCAAGTTCAAGTTCTGGGGCGGACTGACCGTGGAGGCCTGGGGTGGCGGCCCCGGCCTCATCAATGCGGAAACCGAAATCGCAAAATCCCGCGGCATAGAGATTCGCTATCGCGCCTGGGCGCGGCGGCTGGCGTTCGACGGCCACGGGGTGCGAGGGGTCGAGGCGAAGGTTGCCGACGGCGTCGAGACGATCCGCGCCTCCAGCGTCGTGCTCGCCTGCGGCGGCTTCGAGGCCAACGCCGAGATGCGCACGCGCTATCTCGGCCCCGGCTGGGAGCTCGCGAAGGTCCGCGGCACCCGCTTCAACACCGGCGACGGCATCCGGATGGCGCTGGACATCGGCGCCTCGCCGGCCGGCAACTGGTCAGGCTGTCACGCCGTCGGATGGGACAGAAACGCTCCCGAATTCGGCGATCTGGCGGTCGGCGACGGATTCCAGAAACACAGCTATCCCTTCGGCGTGATCGTCAACAGCCGCGGCGAGCGCTTCGTCGACGAAGGCGCCGATTTCCGCAACTACACCTATGCGAAATACGGGCGAGCGGTGCTCGAACAGCCCGAGCAGTTCGCCTGGCAGGTGTTCGATCGCAAGACCCTCCATCTGTTGCGCGACGAATATCGGCATAAGCGGGTGACCAAGGTCAGCGCCAATTCGCTGGAGGAGCTGGCCGGCAAGCTCGAAGGCGTGAACGCGGCCGCCTTTCTGGAGACGGTCAAGTCGTTCAACGCGGCGGTCCGCGCTGACGTCCCGTTCAACCCGAACGTCAAGGACGGTCGCTCGACCCGCGGCCTGCGGGTGAACAAGTCCAACTGGGCGAACCCGCTCGACGAGCCGCCGTTCGAGGCCTATCAGATCACCTGCGGCATCACCTTCACCTTCGGCGGTTTGCGCATCGACACCAACTGTCAGGTGCTCGACGGGGACCTCGCGCCGCTCCCCGGCCTCTACGCCGCCGGCGAAATCGTCGGCGGCCTGTTCTATTTCAACTATCCCGGCGGCACGGGGCTGATGTCGGGGGCCGTATTCGGTCGAACGGCCGGGCGCTCCGCCGCCGAGGCGGCTGTTCGCGGGCGAACGGCCATCGGCGCGGCCGCCGAATGACGAGCGCCCGCCGCTCGCCTTCGCAGACCGCGGTCCTTTCGCAGGCGATCTTGCCATGGCCGTAGCCGTCAGCCCCCTCGCGCCCGATCCTCTCGCCGCGCCGGACAGCCTGGAGGACGGCCGGGCGAGCGGCGCCCAGCTCGTCTACCGCCGCATCCACGAGGCGATCGTCGAGGGGCGCCTGAAGCCCGGCGCGCGCCTCACCGAAGCGAGCATCGCCAGGGAAATCGGGCTCAGCCGGACTCCCATCCGCGAGGCGATGCGGCAACTGGAGGCGCGCGGCCTCCTCGTTCACGAGCCGCACCGCGGCATGACGATCCCGGTTCCCGATCATCAGATGGTCACCGAGCTCTATCAGGTGCGCGAGGCGCTCGAGGGCTCCGCCGCGGCGATGGCGGCGACGCAGGCCTCGCCGGCCGAAGTGGAGCTGTTGAAGGAAATCGTCGACGCCGGCCGCCAGGGCGGCGACGCGACGGCCGAACTGGTGCGCAACAACGCCTATTTCCACAATACGGTCTACCGCGCCGCTCACAACCGTTACCTGCTGCGCACGCTCGCCGCGCTGCAGGACTCGCTGATGCTGCTGGGGCGCTCGACGCTCAGCCTCAAATCGCGCCCGGCCGCCGCCTTCGACGAACACGAAGCCATCGTGGCGGCGATCGCGGCGCACGACAGCCAGGCCGCCGAAGCCGCCGCGCGGCGGCATATCCGCGCCGCGCACAAGGCGCGGCTGCAATTGCTGTTCGAAACCGAGATGGGTTTCGCTTGAGCCGCGCGGCGACCTCGACGTGCGGCGGCTTGCGACGGCGAAGTTGAGCGCGGGCGGCGGATCGCCAATGGAAGCGGGCCAGACATACGACGTGATCGTCGTCGGGGCCGGCGCCGGCGGGATGACCGCCGCCGTGGTCGCGGCGGCCGAAAAACTGCGTGTGCTGCTTCTGGAAAAATCGCCGCTGTTCGGCGGCACGACGGCGATTTCCGGCGGGATGGTGTGGATTCCCGCCAACGCCGCAATGAGGGCGGCCGGGCTGCCGGACACCCGCGAGAACGCCGAGCGCTACCTGCGCTGCGTCTTGCCGCCGCAGCTTCGCGGCCCCTTGCTCGAGGCTTTCCTGACGCGCGCCGACGAGGCGGTCGGTTATCTCGAGCGCCATTCCTCGGTCCGCCTGAGGATCGTAAAAACCTACCCCGACTACTACCAGGACGCGCCGGGCGCTTCGCTCGGCGGGCGCGTTCTCGAGCCGGCGCCGTTCGACGCCCGCGCCCTCGGCGCGCGCTTTGCCCAGCTTCGCCCGCCATTGCGCGAATTCACGCTGTTCGGCGGCATGATGGTCGACCGCGCCGATATCCCGCATTTTCGCCGCGTGGGCTCTTCGCTTTCATCGACCGTCCGGGTCGGCGGATTGATCGCGCATTATCTTTGGCAACGCCGGCGTTTCGATCGCGGCGCGACGCTGTATCTCGGCAATGCGCTGGCCGGCCGCCTCCTCCATTCGATCATCCAGCGGAAGGTCGAGGTTCGCCTGCAGGCGCATGTGAAGGAACTCCTGACCGAGGGCGGGCGGGTCGCCGGCGTCAGCGCCGAGGTGCGCGGAGAACCCGTCGCTTTCCAGGCCGTGAAGGGCGTGATTCTCGCGACCGGAGGCTTTTCGCATGACCCCGTTCGCCGCGGCGCCTTTCTTCCCGCGGCTGCGCGAGAGTTCTCGGCGGCCTGCCCGAGCGACGCCGGCGACGGGATCGCGATGGCGTCGGCGCTGGGGGCGAGCTTTCGCGAAGGCGCCGATCAGAACGCGTTCTGGACGCCGGTCTCGGCGTTTCACAGGCGCGACGGCGAGACCGCCTTGTTTCCGCACACGGTGACGGATCGCGGCAAGCCCGGATTCATCGCCGTCGATCGATCCGGCGGCCGCTTCGTCAACGAAGCCTGCTCCTACCACGAATTCGCCAAGGCGATGCTGCGCCTCGCGAGGCCGCCGGTCTATCTGATCTGCGATCGGCCGGCGCTTCGCCGCTACGGACTGGGGGGGATCAGGCCATTCGCTTTTCAGCGCGCGATCGCGCGCCACGTCGCGAGCGGAGACCTCTTCGTCGGCGCGACGGTCCGCGACCTCGCGGGAGCGCTCGGCGTTCCCCCTGCGGCGCTGAAGGCCACGATTTCCGATTACAACGATGGCGCGCGCGCCGGCGTCGACCGGCAGTTCGGTCGCGGCTCCGACGCCTATCAGCGGCACATGGGCGACGCCGACCGCCAGCCCAATCCCTGCGTCGCGCCGCTGGAGCACGGGCCCTACTACGCGGTCGCGCTTCATCCGGCGGACCTGGCGACGGCCGCCGGCCTGGCGACCAATGAAGTCGGCCAGGCGCTGCGCGCCGACGGATCGCCGATCGCCGGCCTCTACGCCTGCGGCGCCGATATGAGCTCGGTGATGGAAGGAGCCTATCCGGGTCCCGGCGTGACGCTCGGACCGGCGCTGACCTTCGGCTATCTGGCGGCGCGCGCGATCGCGGGCGCCTCGACGCGGGAGACTTGACGGCGCGCGGTCAGACGAGCGACGAGCGCCATCCCATCGCGGTGAGCGCCTCGATGCTCGTCCTGATTCCGGCGTCCGCGTCGGGCGAAATGATTTCGAGCACGGGCAGCTCCCTGTAGCCGATCTCTTCGAACGCCGCGGGCGCGCCGGCGAAAGGCGTCGCGCCCTCGCCGACGGGATCGTGGCGATACGCCGCGCGGCCGGTGTCGGAAACATGGACGAGCCGCAGGCGGGGCGCCGCCTTGCGCAGGCCCGCCACGATGTCCTCATCGACGAAATAGCCGTTGGCGAGATCGTAGACGACGCCGATGCTCGGCTCGCCATAGCTTTCGACGGCGGCGAGCAGCTCGTCGATCTTCGGGAGAAAAGCGAACGGCATGTTCTCGACATAGACGCGCACGCCGAGGCGCTTGGAGGCCGGGAGGAGGACGTCGAGCGCCGCGAAGAAATGGCGTTGCAGCGCGCTCTTCGGCGCGGGAAACAGCGGATTGGCCTTGCCCGGGCCGACGATGACCGCCGGCGCTTCGAGGTCGCTCGCCAACTCGAAAATCTGGCGGAGGATCCCCAGACTGTAGGTTCGCATCTCGCTCGCGGCGGCGGCGATGTTGATGTCGATGTTCGGCATGTTCAGAGTGGTGAGCCGCAAGCCGCGTTGCGCGATCTGGCGGCGCAACGCGCGCCGCGTCGCGGCGTCGGTCTCCGCCGGCCACAGATGGCCCGGATACATCATCAATTCGAAGGCCGAAAAGCCCATGTCGGCGAGATGATCGATGGTCTGCGCGGCGGGGAGCCGCGTCGTGTAGGAATAGGTGTTGACGGCAAAACAATCGGCCGACGGAATCGTCATGCTTTTCACCCTTTGTCGTTCAGGCGCCCGTCGTCGGCGCTCCCGCCCCGGCGGCGGCTCAGGGCCGCCGCCGCCCGACGATTCGCGCCAGGCCCTCGTTCACCGTCGTCCAGTGTTGTCGCCATTTGAGCGGATTGTCCGAAGCGAGGTAGAGCGCGACGCCGCCGAGCAAGATGAGGCCCGTCGCCACCGGCTCGTAGGCCGATGGCACGCCCATGAAGATCAAGAGGTTGAAGATCACCGTCAGCAGCAGCGCGCCGCCGACCGCGCCCGCCGCCGTGCCGCGCCCGCCGAACAGATCGGTGCCGCCGATCACGCTCGCCGCGATCGCGTTGAGCTCCATGCCCGAGCCGAGCCAGCTTTGTCCGGACCCCACGTAGGACGTCAGGAAGATGCCGGCGCAACTGGCGAACAACCCCGAAAGCACGAACGCCGTGATGCGAACGCGCGCCACCGGCAGACCCGCCGCGTGCACCGCGCGCGCGTTGCTTCCCACCAGAAAGAACAGCCGCCCGACGTAGGTCCGTCGCAATATGAACTGCACCGCGAGCGCCGCGGCGACGATCACGTAAGCGCCGACCGGGATCGACAGCAGCGAGCGCGAGGCGAAGCCGTCATAAGAAGGCGCGAGCGTGCTCGAAGGCCCGCCGGCCGTCCAGACCAGATTGACCCCCTGCAAGATCAGCAGCATGGCGAGCGTGACGATGAACGAGGGGATCTTCAGCCCCGTCGTGACCAGGCCGTTGAACAGACCGCTGGCCGCGCCGGCGAGCAGCGCCAGCGCGAGGAACGGCGCGACCAGCTCGTCGCGCCCGTCCATGCCGTTCGCGACGATCACCGAAACGATCGAAACGAGCGAGCCTATGGAAAGGTCGATTTCCGCGGTCAACAAGACGAAGGTCATTCCGAGCGACGCCAATACGATCGGAGCCGCCTGCGTGATGATGTTGTCGAGATTCTGCAGCGACAGGAAGGTGGGATATTGAACGGCGCCGAAGGCGATCAGGACGACGAGCACCACATAGACGCCCGCCTTGCGCACGAGGCCGCCGAAACTGAAGCGCGGCGACGCATGACGAATTCGCCGCTCCGTCCGCGGTTGATGTTCGGCCTTCATCCGTCGCGCCTTCGCCCGTCCTGCGGCCTGTCGCAGAAATCGCCGGCCGCGCCGCCGCCTCGGCGGGCGACCGTTCGCGGCGCGCCCCGCCAAGCGACGCTCGCCGCCCGGACGCCTCGCCGGTTGCGTCGCCGCGCCCGGCGTTCGCTGGCCATAGCGCCCATCCGTCCGCTTGTCACATCGATCCGCTCGCCGACGGCGGGCCGGGTTACAGAGGGCTCATCTCACGCGCCCGCTGGATCAACCTGACGTTTTCGACGCCGATCGGTCCTTCCGCGCTGATCGTCTTCTTGTTCTCGATCGCTTCGTTCATCGCCCTCACCTCGGCCGCGAACGGATCGTGCTCCGGCAGCGCGATCTTGCCCTTGGCGGAAGTCTCCAGATTGCCCGACCCGCCGAGCGTGCCCTCGGCGCGCGCCCATCCGGCGTCGCCGTGGATTTCGATGCGGCTCGACGGGCTCGCCAAGGCGGTCGAGGTCTCGACGAGCCCGATCCCCTGTTTGCCGAGCGAAAACAACAGCGCGACGCAGTCGTCCGTCTCGACGTCGAACCGCTGCGTGGCCAGCTTCGCCCCGGCCACTTCGGCCGGAAGACCGGTGATCCACAGCATCAGATCGATCAGGTGCGTTCCGACGTCGTTGATCGCCCAGCCGCCGCTGGTGTTGGCGGCCTGCCGCCAGGCCGCCGGCGGACCGGGATAGCGCGCGAACATGTGGATGCGGAAGAATCCGATCTTGCCGAGCTGTCCGCTCGCGACGATCTCGCGAAGGCGAGCATGGGCGCTGCGGAAGCGATGATGATAGCCGATTCGCAGCGCGACATTGTGCCGGCTGGCGGCGGCCACCATCGCCTTGGCGTCCTCGACGGCGATCGCCATCGGCTTCTCGACGAGGATGTGCTTGCCGGCCCGGGCGAGCTCGATGCTCGTCGAGCTGTGCAGATTGTTCGGCCCGGCGACCCAGACCACGGAAACCTCGGGGTCGCGGGCAAGCTCATCGAGGCTGGAATAGGACCGCGACGCGCCGTGGCGCGCCTGGAATTGCCGGGATTTGTCCGGCGTCGAGCCGACCGCGCCGATGAGCCGCGCGGCGCCGGATTCCTTGATGGCGCGCGCCGCCTCCGAGTCGGCGAATCCCGATGTTCCGACGATTGCCCATCCGATCTTATCCACCGCGTCGCCTCCTCTTTTCGTCGAAATCCGTGATCCTGCGAACGGTCAGGCGGCGGCCTGCGCGACGCGTCGCCGTTGGTTCGCGGAGCGCTGCTGGGCGAGCGCCCATATGCCCACCACCACCAGCATCACCAAGCCGCGCAGAATGCCGGTGTAGAAAGGGTCGATGCGCATCAGGTTGAAGCCGTTGGCGATCACCGTCAGCACCGCGACGCCGGCGAGGGTGCCGCCGATCGTCACGCGGCCGCCGAACAGGCTCGCGCCGCCCAGCATCACGGCCGCGATGGTGTCCAACTCCAGTCCCGAAGCCGAATGCGGAAGCCCGCCGCCGATGCGCGCGCTCAGAAAAACCCCGACCATCGCCGCCGCGAGGCCCGACGTCACATAGGCCGTCATCAGAACGCGCGTCGGGCGGATGCCGCTCAGGCGAGCCGATTCGGCGTCCCGACCGAAGGCGAAGAGATGTCGCCCGAGCGCGGTTCGCCACAGCACGAACCAGGCGGCGCCGTAGATGGCGAGCATCAGCAGGGTGGCGATCGGCGCCGGACCGATCTGCGCGTTGGAAAGCGCCCAGAAATATTGCGGCACCGGTCCGACGCTCTGCGGAAACCACGCGAGGCTGAGCCCGCCCAGCACCAGCGAGACGGCGTAGGTGGCGAGAAAGGGCGGAAAGCGCCATCGCACGAGCGCGGCGTTCACCGCCCCGACCAGGGCGCCGAGCGCCAATGCGGCCGGCGCCGCGACCGCGGCGCTTTGGGAGAGCAGCAATTGCGCGGACACCAGGTTGGCCAGCGTGGCGGTCGCGCCGATGCTCAGATCGATGCCTCCGGTCAGAATGACCATCATCTGGCCGACGCTGGCGAGGCCGAGAACCACGATCTGGCGCGCCAGCCCCTCGAAGTTCTGCCCGGTCAGGAAATAGCGGCTGGAGAACGCGAAGACGGCGGAAATCAGCAGCAGGGCGATCGCCGGAAAGGCCGCGCTCAGCGCCGCGGTCAGGTGATGGGCCAGCCGTTGCGATGGCGAATCGGGCCGCCCGGCCGAAAGCGGCGCGTCGCCGGTTTCGGCGCCGCGCGACACCGCCGCCATCACCGCCGCCCGGTTGATCGCACGGCCCGACAGTTCGCCGATGATCCTGCCGGCGCCGAACACCAGGACGCGATCGCACAGCTCTTCGATCTCGCGCGTATCGGACGAAACGACGACGATCGCCTTGCCCTCGTCCGCCAGCCGATGAATGATCGCGTAGATCTCGGAGCGGGCGCCGACGTCGACGCCGCGGGTCGGCTCGGCCACCACGAACACGTCGGAGCGGGTGGCCAGGCATCTCGCCAGCAGGACCTTTTGCTGCTGCCCGCCGCTCAGGAAGCGGCACTCGCGATCGAGCAGGCGGTCGGCCAAAGCGACGTCGCGCGCGCTTTTGACGACCAGGTCGCGCTCCTCGCCGAGCGACAGCACGCCGAAGCGGCGAACGCTATCGAGCACGCCCATCGAGATATTTTCGGCGGCCGTCCGGCCGAGCGCCAGGCCGTCGCGCTTGCGATCCTCCGGAGCGTAGACGACGCCATGACGCCGCGCATCGCCCGGATTGCCGATCTTCGCTTGCCGCCCGTCGCGCAGAATGTCGCCCGAGACGATCGGGCGCTCGCCGACCAGCGCCATCGCGAAGTCGATCGCCCCCGAACCGAGAAGGCCGGCGACGCCCAGCACTTCGCCGCGCTGGACGGAGAAGGAGACGTCGGCGAAGGCTTCGCCGCTGAGGGCTCGCGTTTCGAGCGCCGGCGCTTCGGCGGCCGGCGAGGTGGCGGCGTCCGGCGTTCGCGTCGCGACGTCGTGGCCGACCATGAAGCGGATGAGGTCGCTCTCGTCAACGGCGCCGGCGGCCACGTCGGCGACCACGACTCCGTCCTTCAGCACGGTGATCGTGTCGGCGAGGCTCAAGACCTCTTCAAGCCGGTGCGAAATATAAATGATCGCCAGGCCGCGTTGCTTCAGCATGTCGATCAGCGCGAACAACGCCTTGCTTTCCTGGTGGCCGAGCGCGGAGGTCGGCTCGTCGAGGATCAGCACCGACAACTGGCGCGAGATCGCCTTGGCGACTTCGAGGAGCTGCTTCTGCGCGATCGGCATGGCGCCGATCGGCGCGTTCGCGCGATGGGGAAGCCCGACCATGCGCAGGAACTTCTCGCTCGTGCGCCACAGATCCGCCAGGCGCAGGACGCCGGCGGGAAACACCGGCTCCTGCCCGAGCAACACATTCTCGCCGGCGCGAAGGTTGTCGAGCAGCGTCAGCTCCTGGTAGACGACGCCGACGCCGCGCCTCAGCGCATCGATCGGGCTGCGCAAGACGACGGGCTCGCCGCGCAGCAGCACTGTCCCCGAATCAGGCCGCAACGCGCCTGAAATGATCTTGACGAGCGTGCTCTTGCCGGCCCCGTTCTCGCCGAGCAGCGCGCGCACTTCGCCCGCGCGGCAGGAGATCGTTACGTCGCTGAGGGCGCGCCCACTGGAGTAGGTCTTGTTGACGCCCTCGACGGCGACCACGACGCGTGACGCAGGTTGATCCGGCGGCGCGGCTTTTGACGCCGCGCCCAGGCTTGCGGTCATTTGTCGTCACCAACCTTGCGCGGCCGCGGCGGCTGCAATCGTCACTTCTTGCAATAGGGATCGAACTTGCAGGGAAGTTCCTCGGAGTACCACCACTCGTCGGGCCGATCCTGCTTGGCGAATTTATCGATATTGTCGCCGTTGATTTCCGGCTTCGGCACCAGGTAGTCCTTCGGCGCTTCGCCGCCCTTGAGGATGTTGACCGCCTGCAGAACCGCATACTTGCCGGCGTAGGTGGGAATCGGGGTGATGATCGAGGGAATCTTCTCGCGCTGGACGATCTTCATCCAACCGTTCGCGTCGTCGCCGGTCCACGCCTTGACCTGGCCGACCCGGTTGGCGGCCTTGACTGCGTCGTAGCAACCGACCCCCTGATTGCCGCTGATCGAGGCGACGGCGTCGATTTGCGGATAACGCGTCAGAAGCGTTTGCATAATCTGTTTGCATTTTGCGGGCTGATAGTTCGCATATTCGACGGCAAGGACCTTGATGTCGGTGCCGCTCAGCATCTTCTTGATGCCGTTTTCTTCTTCGATCGATGAGCCGTTGCCCTCGACGCCGCCGATGATGACGATATTGCCTTTGCCGCCGAGCTTGTCGACGATATAGGCGCCCTGCAGCAGACCATTATCGTCATCTCGGTCGTCAATGAACTGAGTATAGTTCTTGCAGTTGACAAAGCGCTCAAGAATGATGACGGGAACGTTCTGCGCTATCGCCTTGTCAATGGATGGGCAAAGCGCATTGACTTCGGTCGCGCCGAGAATGATCGCGTCAACGTGCTGCGCGAGCAGGTCTTCGATGTCGGCGATCTGCTTGTTGGTGTCGTCGTTGGCGTTGGCGTAGACGAGCTTGGCCTCGCCGTTGGTGAGGGAGATGCCGTATTCGACCTGTGCTTTGGCCATGATGCGCCAGGAGTTCGATTGCGACGCGTCGGCGTAGCCGATCGTGTATGGGCCCGGTTTCTTGAACTTCGCTGTGTCGATCATGACCTTCGCGTCGGGGTGGTCGGGCAAGACGACCTCGGCGGCCCGCGCGGGCAGCCCCGCCGCCAGCGAGAAGGCTGCGGCGATCGCGGCGGTCACGATTCCATTCGCCATGCCGCGCATGGACCCGGTGATATTCGGCGACTTCATTGGTTCTCCTCCCATCAAAAACGGGCTGTTCCCGTTTACGTGCGCTCGTCCTCGCGGGGCGCGGCTTTTGCCGCCGCTTTCGCGATACGAAACAAGTGGGCGCTCTTTCGCCCGCCATATTCCTACATGGTGAATACGCGTATCACAATGCCGCAATAGAGATCAAGAGCGCATTTGTTGAAGCGCGTCGGCGGCCATTGCGAGGCGAGGGTGGTGCGGGCGTTCAGTCGGGCGCAGAAGGCGCCGATTCCGTCCGGTGCCCGAGCTCTGCCGACAGCTTCTGCGCCGCGGCGCGCACCTGCGCGGCCTTGCCCTGAAGGGCGTGCAGGGCGAGGCGCCAAATGGGACCGGATACGCCGAGCGCCCCGACGACATTCGAGGTGAAGTCCCGAACCGGCACGGCGGCGCACCGCAATTCCGGATCGAATTCGCCGTCGTCGAAAGCGATGCCGGTGCGGCGGATCTCCTCGAGCTCCGCGGTCAAGCGGCGCGGCTCGGTGATGGTTCGCGAAGTGAACGGGCGCAATTCGCCTTGTTCCAGAAAGCGGGCCAGGTGCTCCGGCGAAAGCGCCGCAAGGAGCACCTTGCCCAGCGCCGTGCAATGGGCGGGACGGGCGACCCCGGCGCGGTCGGCCAGTTGGAACACGCCGGAGCCGTGAGTATGGGCGATAATGGTGACTTCTCTGCCGCTCCAGACGGCGAAAAAGGCCGATTCCGTCGTGGCGTTGGCGAGTTCCTCGAGAATTGGCCTGGCCATGTTCACCAGTTCGACCTCGTCGACCGCGCCGGCCGCGAGCGTGAAAAGACGCCGTCCGATGCGGTAGCGCTTGGACTCGCGCACCTGCGTGACGTAGCCCAACGCCATCATGGTCTTGACGAGGTGGAACGTCGTGCTGTTGTGCAGCCCGGAGCGCTTGCTGAGATCGGCGAGCGCAATGCCGTCCCGATTGCGGGCGATTTCCTCGAGGAGGCCGAACGCCCGCTCGATCGATTGGACGCCGCCCGAAGTCTTGCCGCCGGCGGCGGGCGCGTTCGAAATCTCCGAGCTGATCACCTCGTTCATCGGACCCCGATCCTCAAAGGCGGCGCGACGCGCCGGCCTCGCGCGCGGGCCATCGTTCGGCGGCCGGCGCCCGCCCGATTGGCCGCAGACGCCTACGAACGCGCCCCCCGCCGCGCCCACGAGCAGGGAGCCCGATAGGATCGCCCGCGACCCGGCCAAGCGGCGCCCAATCAATTGTCCTGATTAGATTACGATTTCACCATCTCGCAAGTCAACGGCGAGGATCGCGCGCCTGAGCCGTCTTGCCGGCATCGAGCAGCCAAGGCGACCCCCGGGGGGCCAACGCCAAGCGTCGGGCCCCGGTTCACAGATTGAACACCACGAGCCGCTCTTCGGTCATTTCGCGCACCGCATAGCGCGGCCCCTCGCGGCCGATCCCGCTGGCCTTGACGCCGCCATAGGCGAGCTGGTCGGTCCGCCAGGTCGACGTCCCGTTGATGATGACGCCGCCGACCCTCAACGAACGAATGGCCCGCATGGCGACCGCGAGCGAGGCGGTGAAGACTCCGCAGTGCAAGCCGTAGGGACCGGCGTTGACCTGGTCGAGAACCGAATCGAGCGAGGCGTAGCGCTGTATCGTGACCACCGGGCCGAACACCTCCTCGCAGACGACCTTCATCCCGGCGTCGACGTTCACCAGCACGGTCGGCTCGAATTGAGCGCCGTTTCGCTTGCCGCCGATGAGCGCCTCGGCGCCTTGCGCCTGCGCTTCCCGCACCCATCCCTCGACGCGCCGGGCCGCCGCCTCGTCGATCAACGTTCCGACATCGGCGGCAGGGTCCAGCGGATCGCCGACTCGAAGCTTCCTGACTTCGGCGACCAGACGATCGACAAAGGCCGGGTAGAGGCTTTCGTGCACATAGACGTTCTGCACGGAGACGCAGCTCTGGCCGGCGAGCCTCATCGAATTTCGCGCGCAAGCGGGCGCGCTTTCTTCGATCGAAGCGTCGGAATGGACGATCGTCGCGCCGTTGCCGCCGAGCTCCAGAGCGACGCGCCGCAAGCCGGACGCCGCCTTGATTTCAGCGCCGACGCGGCTCGAGCCGGTGAAGCTGACGAAATCCACCCGCGGGTCGCGCACCAGCGCCGGTCCCGCCTCGCCGCCATAGAGCAGATTAAGGAACCCCGGCGGCGTTCCGGCGTCGAGGAACAGTCGCGCCAATTCATGCACCGTCCATGGCGCTTGCGGCGGCGCCTTGAGCACGATCACGTTGCCGGCCGCCAGGGCCGGCGCGATCTTGTGGCAGGCGAGATTGAAGGGCGCGTTGAAAGGCGTGATCGCGCCGACGACGCCGACCGGGAAGCGCAGCAGCAGCGCCAGCTTGCCCGCGCCCATCGCCGAGCCGTCGAGCGGCACCTGCTCGCCTTCGATGCGGATCGCTTCCTGCGCCGAAAGCTCCATCGTCTCCTGCGATCGCGCGACCTCGGCCCTGGCGTCCTTGATCGCCTTGCCGGTTTCGCGCGTCATGATCTCGGCGATCAGATCGGTGCGCTCGGCGAGCAGGGAGCCTGCTCGCCGCAGCAACGCCGCGCGCTCGAATCCCGGCGTCCGCGCGGCGAGATGCTTGACCGAGGCGGCCGCCGACAGCGCCTCGTCGAGATCGGCGAGCGTGGAGTGAGGCGCGCGCGACACGACGGCGCCGCGATAGGGATCGACGACGTCGTAGGCGCGCGATCCGTCGCGCCAGGCGCCGTTGATGAGCATCGGAACCCGGAAAGGGTCCGCGAACGGCGATCCGCTTTGCTCCTTGCGCACCATGATTCGTCTCCTCCGCTTGCCGCCCCGTTCGGCCGAACCGCCGGCGACCCGAGCGCCGGACGCGGCCTCCTTCATAGAAGCGAGTCCGTCGCGACGCAATTTCTCTCACATTGCCGAGCGCGATTCTATATTGTAGGAACAATGGCGCGAGGGAGGCGCCCAGGCTCTCGTTCGACCAAGGCGCGCGACAGCCCTATCCAGCTTCGAAGGCGAACAATCCATGGCAATGATGAAGGGCGGCGAGGTCATCGCCGAATATCTCATCCGGGAAAAAATTCCATATATTTTCGGTATTTGCGGCCACGGCAACGTCGGCCTGCTCGACGCTCTCTACGATCGGCGCGGCGAGATCAAGCTCGTTTCGCCCCGCCATGAGCAGGTCGCCGGGCATATGGCGGACGGTTATTTCCGGGTCCGCCACGAGCCGGTGGCGACCTTGACCTCGTGCGGACCAGGATCGAGCAACCTCGTCATGGCGCTGGCGGTGGCCCAGACCGATTCCTCCGCGTTTCTGGCCATCACCGCCAATGTCCCGACCTCGCAATTCAACCGGGGGCCGTTCCAGGAGCTCAACCGCCACAACCAGGCCGACTTTCCCAATGTCGTGCGGCCGGTGGTCAAGCGCAGCTTCCAGCCCAGCCGCGTTGAAATGCTGCCGCTGGCGCTGCGCCAGGCGCTCACCACGATGACTTCGGGCCGCCCGGGCCCGGTCAATCTCGACGTTCCCTTCAATCTCTTTCAGGAGCAGGCGGACGTCGAACTCGAGAGCAACTGGCGCGGCTTCAATACGCGGCGATCGGGCGCGAGCCCCGAGGACGTCGCGGCCGCCGTGAAAATGATCCTGGCGGCGAGCCGGCCGGTCTTTTTCATCGGCCACGGCGTGACGCTGTCGGAAGCGGCCGGGGAACTGACGGAATTGGCTCGTCGTCTGGAAATCCCCGTCATCAGCTCGCCCAACGGCATGGGCTGCCTCGACATGGACGACCCGCTTTCGCTGGGCTTCATCGGCCGCAACGGCGCCTTCCCCGCCAACCAGGCCGGACGCTGCGCCGACCTCGTCATCGCCGTGGGCGCCCGCTTTGACGATCGATCCTCCTCGTCGTGGCTTCCGGGCTATTCCTGGAATTTTCCGACGACCAAGCTCATTCACGTCGACGTCGACCACGGCGAAATCGGCCGCAATTACGTGCCCGATCTCGGCATTCTCGCCGACTCGCGCACATTTCTTCGACAGGTTCTCGCGGCGATCGAGGCCGAGGGGACGCCGAAGGACCGACTCAACGCCTGGCGCGAGGCGATTGAAGGTTGGCGCGCCGAATGGGAGACCTATATCCGACCGAATTTCGCGGCGGGCGGCTCGCCGCTGCGACCCGAGCGGGTCGTCGCCGACTGCCGCGCGGTCCTGTCGGACGAGGCGATCATTTCCCTCGACTCGGGCGTCCATCACAACTGGTTCATGCAGTTCTGGAACGCCCGGCGACCCCAGACCATGCTCAACACCTGGGGCTTTTCCGGGATGGGCTTCGGCCCCAGCAGCATCCTCGGCGCCAAGCTTGCGGCGCCCGATCGTCCGTGCGTCTCCATTTGCGGCGATGGCGGGTTCTCGATGGTGCCGCACGTGCTGTGCACCGCCGTCGAATATGACATCCCCGCCGTCTGGGTGGTGTGGAACAATTTTTCGTGGCTCGCCATTCGCGACATCCAGTACGGACTATTCTCGGGCCGGGAGATCGGCACCGCGTTCTATCAGGGCGACAACAAGGTTCCCTACAATCCCGACTTCGCGGCCTGGGCCCGGGCTTGCGGCGTCGAGGGGATCACGGTCACGCGTTCCGAGGACTTCAAGGGCGCGCTGGAGGCGGCGATCAAGTCGAACAAACCCTGCTTGATCGATGTGCATGTCGATGCCGAAGTGAAGCCGCCGGCGACAGGAACCTGGGCTCTGCCGCCCATTCCCCACAAGGAACCGGTCTTCGGCGCGCCGGTCCGCGCATAACCCGACGGCCCGCCGACGCCGGCCAAAAAAGCCCGCGCCGTCAATGTAGTGTTCGACGGCGGTACGGCGCTTGCATGAGAGAAAGGACACAGCGGCGCATCGCCTGAACTGCGCCTTCAACCCCGAACGCGCGGACGTTTTGCCGGCAAAGCGCTCAATGCGAATCGCGATCGTCGACGAAAACACGGCGCGGTGCGCGATCATCGAAGTTGCGCTGCGCGATGCGGGCCATGCCGACATCGTTCGGATCAACGAGACGTCGGCGCTTCTGAAGCGGCTCGAGACGCTCGATCCCGACGTCGTGCTGATCGACCTTGAAAATCCCAGCCGGGATACGCTGGAAAGCATGTTCGTCGTCAGCCGCACGGTGCGTCGGCCGGTGGCGATGTTCGTCGACCAGTCCGACACCGCGATGATCGAGGCGGCGGTGGATGCGGGCGTGTCGGCCTATGTCGTCGACGGCCTGCGCAAGGAGCGGGTCAAGGCCATTCTCGATATGGCGATCAGCCGCTTCAACGCCTTCGAGCGGCTGCGCCGCGAACTGGCCGAGGCGAAAACCCTGTTGGAGGAGCGCAAGATCATCGATCGCGCGAAGGGCATGCTGATGAAAGCCAAATCGATTTCGGAAGACGAGGCCTATGCGCTTCTGCGCAGCACGGCGATGAACGAAAGTCGCCGCATCGCCGAGGTCGCCCAATCGGTGGTGCTCGCCGCGGATCTGCTGCGATGAGCAAGGTCGTGCGCATCGGCTTCCTGCCGCTGGTCGACGCCGCGCTGCTCGTCGCGGCGCGCGAGGAGGGCTTCGGCGAAGAGCAGGGGCTCGCGCTCGAGCTGGCGCGCGACGTGAGTTGGGCCAATCTGCGCGACCGGCTGTCGGTCGGGCTGCTCGACGCCGCCCAGATGCTGGCCCCCGCCGCCATCGCGGCGACCCTCGGCCTCGGTCATCTGCGCGCGCCGATGGCGGCTCCGATCGCGCTGAATTTGAATGGCAACGCGATCACCGTCTCTCGCGCGCTATTCGCCGAGATGGCCGCGACGGCTGAGGGCGACATTACGAACGTCGACGTCGCGGCGCGGGCTTTCGCGAGGGTCGCCGCAGCGCGCGCCGCCAAGGGCGCGGAGGCTCCGGTTCTCGCCTCGGTCTTCCCTTTCTCGACCCACACGCTGCTGATCGGCGAATTTCTGCGGCGAGCCGGGCTCGAGGTGGGCGCCGACGCTCCACTGATCGTGCTGCCGCCGCAATTGATGGCGGCGAGCCTCGCCAACGGCCAGATCGACGGGTTCTGCGCCGGCGCGCCGTGGAACGCCTTCGCCGTCGAGTCGGGGGCCGGCGCGATCGTCGCGCTCGGCGTCGATCTGATGGCCGATGCGCCGGAGAAACTGCTCGCGCTGCGCGCGGCGGCTGTCGATCGGGACCCGGAGACGGCCGTGAGCCTGGCGCGGGCGATCCTCGCCGCCGCGCGATGGGCCGCGGACGAAAGCCGTCGCGGCCGGCTCGCGTTTCATCTTTCCGGCGCCGCCTATCTCGACGCGCCGGCCGGCGTGATCGAAGCGATCCTCGCCGGGCGCGTCGAGATCGGGGCCGGTCGTCCGCCGCGAAGCGCGCCGGACTATCTGCGCATCGATCCGGCGGCGCTCGCGCCGAGCCAAACCGCGGCGGATCGGCTGCTCGACGCGATGATCGCCGCCGGACAGCTCGACGAGCGCGCGGGCGTGCGCGAGCAGGCGCGGCGGGTGTTTCGCGCCGATCTTTTTTCGCTGGCGCTGGGGCCGCAGGCGCCCTCGCGATAGCGACGCCGCTGGGCGCCGTTGCAAAAGAATTGTGCGTCGCACACAAAAACAGGGCAGGCGAAAAGCGCCGCGCATTCCCGCACTTGTCTGTAATATTTGACAATTGTCGCGGACGGCGTGTTGGCACGCCCGTTGCTTCCTGAAGTTCGACCCGACGGGCGACGCCGCCCGGTTCGCCGCTCCAATGATGGACGGCAGTGAGCAATGCCGCTCGCGAATCCCGGAACCGACATCCGGGCCTCGCGGGCGGCTTTTTATTTGCGCTCCAGGCGAACGAAGGCGAACGATGAACAGTCGAGATTTCCTCAAAGCCGGACATTGGCCGACGCTGCTGGCGGCGTTTTTCTATTTCGACATGAGCTTCATGGTGTGGATCCTGCTCGGCCCGCTCGCGGTGCAGATCGCCGGCGACCTCAAGCTCGACCCGGCCCAGAAAGGGTTGATGGTGGCGCTGCCGGTCCTCGCCGGCGCGCTGCTTCGCGTGCCGAACGGCCTGCTTGTCGATCGTCTCGGGCCGAAGCGCGCCGGCCTGGTCGGCCAGGCAATCGTCATCGTCGGGCTGCTGGCCTTCTGGGCCTTTGGCGTTCGCGGCTATGGCGAAGTGCTCGCGCTGGGATTGGTCCTCGGCGTCGCCGGCGCGTCCTTCGCCGTCGCGCTGCCGCTGGCCTCGCGATGGTATCCGCCGCGCTATCAGGGCGTCGCGCTCGGCATTGCGGGCGCCGGCAATTCCGGCACCGTTCTCGCCGCGTTGTTCGCGCCCTCGCTCGCCGCCCGCGTCGGCTGGACCAATGTGATCGGCCTGGCCGCGATCCCGCTGACGATCGCGCTCGTCGTCTATGTCCTCTGCGCGAAGGACAGCCCGAACCGGCCGGCGGCCAAGAGCCTGATCGACTACGCCAAGGTTCTGCGCCAGCCCGACGCGTGGCTTTTCATGTTCTACTATGCGGTGACGTTTGGCGGCTTCTCGGGCCTCGCCTCCTCGCTCAGCATCTATTTCAACACGCAATATCGGATCGACGCGGTGAGCGCCGGCTATTGCACGGCCGCCTGTGTCTTCGCCGGCTCGCTGGTCCGTCCGATCGGCGGCGCGATCTCCGACCGGCTCGGCGGCGCGCGAGTGCTGGCGGCCCTCTATGCGGTCGCCGCCGCGGCGCTGGCAGTGGTCAGCTTCGGCGTCGCCTCGTTCGGCTTCGGCGTCGCCGCGCTGCTCGTCGCGATGTTGGGGCTCGGCATGGGCAACGGCGCCGTGTTCCAGCTCGTCCCGCAGCGCTTCGGCGCCGAGATCGGGGTGATGACCGGTCTTGTTGGCATGACGGGCGGGGCCGGCGGCTTCTATCTCGCCGCGAGCCTCGGCCTCTCCAAACAGATGACCGGCGGCTACCAGGCGGGATTCCTCATCTTCGCGTTCCTCGCCGTGCTGGCGCTCGGCGCGCTGACCCGCGCCAACCGGCGCTGGCGCGCCGGTTGGGGGGCCGAGCGCCTCGCCGCGGCGCGAATCTAAATCGCTTGGAAGCTTGCAACAGGGAGATGCGACATGACGCCAGTTCAGATCGACTTCGTGCAGTCGTCCTTCGCCAAGGTCGTGCCGATCGCCGACGTCGCCGCCGACCTCTTCTATCGCCGCCTGTTCGAGATCGCGCCCGAGGTGAAGCCGCTGTTCCACGGCGACATGCGCGAGCAGGGGCGCAAGCTGATGACGACGCTCGGCGTCGTGGTCAACGGCCTGAAAAATCTCGACGCCATAGTGCCGGCGGCCAGGGCGCTGGCGATCAGGCATGTCGGCTATGGCGTCAAGGCGGCCGATTACGCGCCGGTCGGCGAAGCCCTGATCTGGACGCTGGAGAAAGGCCTCGGGGCGGAATTCAACGCCGAGGTCAAGAGCGCCTGGCTCGCCGCCTATGGCGCCGTCTCGGGCGTGATGATCGACGCCGCCTATGGCGCGGAGGCCGCGGCCTGATGAGCGCGCGCCGCAAAGGGGCGAAAGCGGTCGAACGCCTGCTGGTCATCGGCAATGGCATGGCCAGCGTCCGATTCTGCGAGGAGCTGGCGGCGCGCGCGCCCGGCCGCTTCGCGGTCACGATCGTCGGCGAGGAGCCGCGACCGGGCTACAATCGCGTGCTGCTTTCGGCGGTCCTCTCGGGGGACGTCGGCGAGGCCGCGATCGCCCTGCGCGACGAGGCCTGGTACCAGACCCATGGCTTCAATCTGCTGACCGGCCGGCGCGTCGAATCGCTCGATCTCGCCGGCCGCAAGGCCTTGCTGTCCGACGGCGGCGCGATCCATTTCGAACGCGCCATCCTCGCCACCGGATCGACCGCGGCGCGCCTGCCGGTGGTCGGCATGGATCTTCGAGGCGTCATGACGTTCCGCGATCTCGCCGACCTGCCGGCGCTGCGCGAGGCGGCGCGCCTGAAGCGCCGCGTCGCGGTGATCGGCGGCGGGCTGCTCGGCGTCGAGGCGGCCTGCGGCCTCGCCAAGGGCGGCGCCGCGGTCACGCTCGTCCATGTGATGGACCGATTGATGGAGCGCCAGCTCGACGCGCGCGCCGCCGCCTTTCTGCAACGCGCCGTCGCGCGCAACGGCGTGCGCACGATGCTCAACGCCAAGACCGCCGCGGTGGTGGGCGAAGCGCGCGCCGAAGGGCTGATCTTCGCCGACGGGACGAGGCTCGCCGCGGACCTCGTCGTTGTCGCGGTCGGCGTCCGCCCCAATATCGCGCTCGCGCAACGGGCCGGGCTGGCGGTCGGACGCGGCGTCAAGGTCGACGACGAATTGACGACGAGCGAGGCCTTTGTTCACGCGATCGGCGAATGCGCGGAACATCGCGGCGCCGTCTACGGGCTCGTCGAACCGGCCTATGACCAGGCGCGCGTTCTGGCGCGGCGACTGGCGGGCGAACCGCACGCGCGCTATCGCGGCGCGACGCTCGCGACCAACCTGAAAGTCTCGGGTGTTCCGGTGTTCTCCGCCGGCGAATTCGAGGGCGCGGCGGGCGCCGAGACGATCGCGCTCGAGGACCGGGCGTCCGGCGTTTGCAAGACGCTCACGCTGCGGGACGGCAGGTTGATCGGCGCGGCGCTGGTCGGCGAGACGGATGACGCGCTGTGGTACCGCGATCTCATCCGCGACGGAACGAGCGTCGCCCCCTACCGCGACGATCTGATCTTCGGCCGCGCCTTCTGCCGCTTGCCTGAACCGCCCGTGTTGCGGGAAGCGGCGTGATGGCCGGCGATTTCACTTCCGACCAGAAGCGCTATCTCGAGGGCTTCGTTTCGGGCATCGAGGCGATGCGCGGCGCCAAAACCGGCGCGCGGGTCGCGCAGGCGGCGCCGACCGGGCCCGACGCCCCCCACCTCGCCGCGCAGGATGCGGCCGTCGCCGGGGGCGGCAAGCTGGCGGACCAGGAAAAGTGGAAGCGCGCCGAACATCCCTTCGACGCCTATGCCCGCCTCAGGGCGCAGGCCAAGGCCGGCGCGTTTCCCAAGCCCGACGACAATTTCCGCTGGCGCTATTTCGGCCTGTTCTACGTCGCGCCGGCGCAGCAGAGCTACATGCTGCGTCTGCGCATCCCCAATGGAATCCTGTCGCACTGGCAATTCGCCGGCATGGCCGACCTCGCGGCGCGATACGCCGGCGGCTATGCCGATGTGACGACGCGAGCCAATCTGCAATTGCGCGAAATCGCGCCGGCTCATGCGACGGAAATCGTCGAGGCGGTGCAGGACCTCGGCCTGTGCTCGCGCGGCGCCGGCGCCGACAATATCCGCAACGTCACCGGTTCGGCCACGGCGGGGATCGATCCGCAGGAGCTTTGCGACACGCGCCCTCTGGCGCGCGAGTGGCACCATCACGTCCTCAACGACCGCTCGCTCTACGGGCTGCCGCGCAAGTTCAATGTCGCCTTCGACGGCGGCGGCGCGATCGCCACGCTCGAGGAGACCAACGACATCGGCTTTCAGGCCGTGCGGATCGGCGAGGGGCGTGGCGTCGAGCCGGGCCTCTGGTTCCGCATCATGGTCGGCGGAATCACCGGCCATCGCGACCTCGCGCGCGATGCGGGCGTCTATTGCCGCGCCGAGAGTTGCGCCAGCGTCGCCGACGCGATCGTTCGCGTCTTCGTCGAGAGCGGCGACCGCACGGACCGCGCCAAGGCGCGGCTGAAATATGTTCTGGATTCCTGGGGCCTCGACAAATTCTTCGCCGCGGTCGAGGCGAGGCTTGGCCGTCCGCTGACTCGCATCGCCGCTTCGGCGGTCGAGCCCCGTCCGCCGATCGATCGCGCCGCCCATATCGGCGTGCATCGTCAGGCGCAGGACGGGCTGAACTGGATCGGCGTCGCGCTGCCGGTCGGCAGGATGACCGCCGAGCAGATGCGCGGCCTGGCGCGGATCGCCCGCGATTTCGGCGACGGCGACCTTCGACTGACCGTTTGGCAGAACCTGCTGCTTTCCGGCGTGCCCGACGCCAGGATCGAGGGGGCCAGGGCGGCGATCGAGGCGTCGGGCCTCGACTGGCGGGCGACGTCGCTGCGCGCCGGCCTGGTCGCCTGCACCGGGGCGACGGGGTGCAAATTCGCCGCCGCGCACACCAAGGAACACGCCGCCGGGATCGCCGATCACGTCGACGCGCGGCTGAAACTCGATGCGCCGGTGAACGTCCATCTGACCGGCTGTCACCATTCCTGCGCGCAGCATTACATCGGCGACATCGGCCTGATGGCGGTGAAGGTCGCGCTCGCCGGCCAGGACGATCCGGTCGAGGGCTACAACATCGTCGTCGGGGGCGGCTTCGCCGATCGCGCGCGCATCGGTCGCGAATTATGGAAGGATGTGCCGGCGACCGAATGTCCGCATAAGGTCGAAGGGCTGCTGCGCGCCTATTTGAACCATCGCGCCGCGCTCGAGGAGAGTTTTCAGGCCTTCGCCGCGCGCTACGAGCCCGACGCGCTCAGGCTGCTCGCGGAGGCGACATGAGCGTCCAGACCCCGCCGCCGCGCACCCTGATTCCGCCGGGCGCCCCGTTTTCGCCTGAGCAACAGGCGTGGCTCAACGGCTTTTTCGCCGCCATCCTCTCCGCCGAGGGCGCGCCTGCGCCGCTGAGCGCGGCCGAAAGCGCGGCGCTTGCGCCGCCGGACGGCGCCGCCCCGGTCGTTCTCGCCGACAATGACAGCGCGCCGTGGCACGATCCTTCGCTGCCGATCGACGAACGCATGACGCTATCGGTCGGCCGGCCGCTGGCGCCGCGGTTGATGTCGGCGATGGCGCAGCAGGATTGCGGGCAGTGCGGCTACAATTGCGTTGATTACGCCAACGCGCTCTTCCTCAAGAAGGAAGAGCGGCTGACGCTTTGCGCGCCGGGCGGCAAGGAAACTGCGCGCATGCTCAAGCAGCTCGCCGGCGAACTCGGCGAAGCGGCGCGACCGGCTGCGACCGCGGCGGCGTCGCCGGACGCCGCGGCGGGCGAGCGGGGTCGTTCGCGCGACAATCCGGCCGAGGCGACTTTCCTTTCGCGCCGCCGGCTGAACGGCGAGGGCTCCGAGAAGACGACCTGGCACGTCGAGTTCGACCTCGGGCCAGGCGGGCTCGACTATCTCGTCGGCGACAGTTTCGGGGTCTTCCCGAAGAACCAGCTCGGCCTCGCCGACCAGGTCGTCGCGCTGCTCGGCGCCGATCCGCGCCGCATCGTCGGCGGCAAGACATTGCGCGACGCGTTGATCGAAGACGTCTCGCTCGGCGCGCCGCCGGACAATCTCTTTCAGCTCTTCTCCTATGTCTCGGGCGGCGAACGTCGCGCCAGGGCGCGGGCGCTCGCCAACGGCGAAGACCCCGACGGCGACGCCGCGTCGCTCGACGTTCTCGCGGCGCTGCGCAAATTCGAGGGCGCGCGGCCCGACGCCGAAGCCTTCGTCGAGGCGCTCGATCCGCTGCAGCCGCGACTCTATTCCATTTCCTCCTCGCCCAAGGCCGGCCCGCGCCGCGTCTCGCTCACCGTCGACACGGTGCGCTATCGGGTCGGGCCGAGGGATCGCCTCGGCGTCGCCTCGACCTTCCTCGGCGAGCGGATCGCGCCGGGAGACAATGTCAAGGTCTACGTGCAGAAGGCGCACGCCTTTCGTCTGCCGGAGAATCCGCAGACCCCGGTCGTGATGGTCGGTCCCGGCACGGGTGTGGCGCCGTTCCGCGCGTTCCTGCAGGAGCGCGAGGCGATCGCCGCGACCGGACCGAACTGGCTGTTCTTCGGCCACCAGCGGCGCGCGCACGATTTCTTCTACGAGAGCGAGCTCGAGGCGATGCGCCGGTCCGGCGCGCTGACGCGGCTTTCGCTCGCCTGGTCGCGCGACGGCGATCAGAAGTTTTACGTGCAGGACCGGATGCGCGAGGTCGGTCCGGAGTTGTGGCGCTGGCTCGCCGACGGCGCGCATTTCTACGTGTGCGGCGACGCCAAGCGCATGGGCCGGGACGTCGAACGAGCGCTCGTCGACATTGTCGCGCGGTGCGGCGCGCGCTCGACCGAGGATGCGATCAGTTTCGTCGCAGGCCTGAAGAAGGCGGGGCGTTACCAGGCGGACGTCTACTGATGAACGCGCACGCGCCGCCGCCGGGCGTTCGCACCACGTGTCCCTATTGCGGCGTCGGCTGCGGCGTCGTCGCGACACCCGACGGGGCGGGCGGCGCGGCGATCGCCGGCGACAATGCGCATCCCGCCAACGCCGGTCGACTTTGCGTCAAGGGCGCGGCGCTCGGCGAGACCCTGGCGACGAGCGCGCGGCTGCTCCATCCGACCGTCCACGGCGTGCGCACCCCATGGAATTGCGCGCTCGACGCGGCGGCGCGAGGCTTCCGGGAGGCGCTCGACGCGCATGGTCCCGGGTCGATCGCGATGTACCTCTCCGGACAGTTGCTGACCGAGGATTATTACGTCGCCAACAAGCTGATGAAAGGCTTTCTCGGCTCGGCCAATGTCGACACCAATTCGCGGCTGTGCATGGCCTCGGCGGTGGCCGGCCAACGCCGCGCCTTCGGCGCCGACGTCGTGCCCAACTGCTACGAAGACATCGATGAGGCCGATCTCGTCGTCCTCGTCGGCTCCAACGCCGCCTGGTGCCATCCCGTGTTGTTCCAGCGCATGGAGCGGGCGAGGGCGAGGCGCGGCGCGCGGATCATCGCCATCGATCCGCGCCGCACGGCGACCGCCGAAAGCGCCGATTTGCATCTCGCCGTCGCGCCGGGAATGGACGCGGTGCTGTTCGCGCGATTGCTCGTCGAGATCGCCGAAGCCGACGCGACGGACCGCGCCTTCATCGCCGCGCATTGCTCGGGCTTCGCAGAAGCGCTCGCCAACGCCCGGGCCATCGCGCCCGACCGGGCGAGCGCCGCGGCGCGTTGCGGCCTCGCCGAAGACGATCTCGCCGCGTTCACGACGCTGTGGATCGACACCAGGCGCGTCGTCACCTGTTTCAGCCAGGGCGTCAACCAGTCGGCGCAGGGAACCGACAAGGTCAATGCGATCCTCAACGTCCATCTTGCAACCGGGCGCATCGGGGGCCTCGGCGCCGGCCCGCTGTCGCTGACCGGCCAGCCCAACGCGATGGGCGGGCGCGAAGTCGGCGGCCTCGCCAATCAACTGGCGGCGCATATGGGCTTTTCGCCCGAGGAGGTCGACCGCGCCGCCCGCTTCTGGAAGGCGCCCCGCATGGCGAGGCGCGAAGGGTTGAAGGCGGTCGCGATGTTCGAGGCGATCGAGCGCGGCGAGATCAAGGCCTTGTGGGTTCTGTGCACCAACCCGGCGGTCAGCCTGCCGCGCGCCGACGCGATGCGCGCCGCATTGAAAAAGCTCGACTGCCTCGTCGTCTCGGAGGTCAGCGCTCATGTCGACGGGCTCATCGACGCGGCGACGATCGTGCTGCCCGCCGCCGCCTGGGGCGAGAAGGACGGCACCGTCACCAATTCCGAGCGGCGCATCTCGCGCCAGCGGCCCTTTCTTCGGCCGCCCGGCGAGGCCAGGCCGGACTGGTGGCAGGTGACCGAGGTGGCTCGTCGCCTCGGACACGCGTCAGCCTTCGCCTATGTGAAGCCCGCGGAGATATTCCGCGAGCATGCGGCGCTCAGCGCCTTCGAGAACGATGGCGCGCGCGCCTTCGACATCGGCGCGCTCGCCGATCTGTCTGATGCGGCCTACGACGCGCTGGAACCGACGCAATGGCCCTTGCCCAGGGGCGCGAAGGCCGGCGTCAAACGCCTCTTTTCGACAGGCGGCTTTTTCCATGCGGACGGCCGCGCCCGATTCGTCGCGATCGAAGACCCGCGATTGCAATCGGCGACCTCGCCGGCCTTTCCATTCGTGCTGAACACCGGACGCGTGCGCGACCATTGGCATACGATGTCGCGCACCGGCTTGAGCCCAAGGCTCGCCCGCCATCGCGAAGCGCCATTCGTCGAGGCCCATCCGGACGACGCCAGGCGGCTCGGCCTTCGGGACGGCGGTTTTGCCCAGGTGAGCACGCCGCATGGCCAGGCGCTGTTGCGGGTGGTCGTCACAAACAGCCAGCGGCCAGGCGAGCTCTTCGCGCCGATTCACTGGACCGCCGCCACCGCCGGGCGCGCGCGGATCGGCGCTTTGACGCACGCGCTGGTCGATCCGATATCGGGGCAGCCCGATTCCAAGGCCTCGCCGGCCGCCGTCGCGGCGAGCCCGGTGGCGACCGAGGGCTTCGTCGTTTCGCGGCGGCGCCTGAGCCTGCCCGACTGGCTGGCGCATGCGCGCCTCGCCGTCGCGGGCGGCGAGGCGATCACCTTCGCCGCTGCGGAGACGCCGGCCGCGCTGCATGCCTATCTTTCGAACTGGCTCGGCCTCGAGGCCGCGCCGATGTCGCGCGTCGACGAAAGCGCGGGCGTCCGACAGTCCGCCTCGCTCGCCGGCGACCGGCTCGAGGCGCTATTGTGGACCGGCGCGGCGATCGATCGCCCGACGCTCGACTGGGCGATTGAACTTCTCGGGCGCGAGACGATCGAGCCGGCGATGCGGCGGTTCGTTCTGGCCTCGCGCGCGCCGGGCGAGGCCGCCGCCGCCGGCCCGCTCGTCTGCTCCTGCTTCGGCGTGCGCAGCCAAACGATCGCCGCGGCGATCGACGCCGGCGACGACACGCTCGAAGCGGTCGGTCGATCGACGCGCGCCGGGACCAATTGCGGCTCGTGCAGGGCGGAGATCGGCCAGCTTCTCGCCGAGCGCAGCCGGGCGACGAGCGGGCCATGAGCGGTCGCCGCAGCATCGCGCGCGCCATGGCGCTTCCGCGCTCCGCTGAAACAACGCCGCCCGCGCCGGGCGGCCAGACATCCGATCCAACCCTGGAGGTGTGGCATGTTCGCCAAGACGCTCGATAATTTCGCCGCGGTCGCCGCTGAAAAGGCGGCCTATTCCCGCGAATCCCCGCTCGCCTTTTTCGTGTCGTCGATGATGGCCGGCGCCTATGTCGGCATCGGCATCATCCTGATCTTCGGCCTCGGCCAGCAGATCGAGCCGGCCTTGCGCAGCCTGACCATGGGCGCCTGTTTCGGCATCGCGTTGACCCTCGTCGTCTTCGCCGGCTCGGATCTCTTCACCGGCCATACGATGTTCATGACGATCGGCGTCGCCCGCGGCTCGACCGACCTCGCCGCGCTGTCGCGCAATTGGGCGTTGAGCTGGGTCGGCAATCTCGCTGGATCGGCGCTGCTGGCGGCGGTTTTTTGGCTCGGCGGCGGCGGGCAAATCCTCAAGGAGGGCGCGGACCTGATCTACGCCGCTTCGGCGGCCAAGATGAGCGCCGCGCCGCTGGCGCTGATCGCCCGCGGCGCCCTGTGCAACTGGCTGGTCTGCCTCGCGCTGTGGACCAGCGCGCGCGCTTCGAGCGACGCCGCCAAATGCATTCTGATCTGGTGGTGCCTGTTCGCATTCATCGCCGCCGGCTTCGAGCATTCGGTCGCCAACATGACCGTTTTCTCGCTCGCCCTGCTCGGCAGTCATCCCGCAAGCGTCAGTCTCGGCGGAATGTTCTACAATCTGCTCTGGGTGACGATCGGCAATGTGATCGGCGGCGCCGGCTTCGTCGCCTTGGCCTATCTGGCCGCGAGCCCTGCCGCTCGCGCGAAAGCGCTCGTCACCGCGCCAGCCGAGTAACCTTCGATCGCGCCCCGCCCGTCGGGGAAAGGATCGGTCGTCCGGTCGCGGGGCTCCAGACAGATCAAGGGCGCCGGAGGGAGCCGGGCGACCGCGCCGGGCTTCCCGCCATGTGACCTGTTGCGGTCAACCCGGGTCGACCTCCACGCCGCGCCCGAGGCCGCCTTGCCGCGTGTTGCGCAACCGCTCCCGCCATTCGAGGGTGAAGGCCTCGGTGGGCGCGCGCGATCGGAAGCGACGCGGATCGGCGCGCAAGGCGCAGGCCGCCGGCCCGGCGCCGCGCAATGAGGGCGAATTTGGTCGAACTCGCCAGTTCGGTCTATGTTTGCGGCAAGTCAGGCAAGCCAATTGCCGAAGAATGTTCGCCAGGCCGGTCGCACGGGAGGAAGCAAGCATGGCCTCTTATCTGTTTCGCAACGTGACCGTTTGGGACGGCGTCAACGACGAGGAATATCCCGGCGAAGTCGTCGTCGAGAACAATCGGATCAAGACGGTCGCTCGCGGGCGCAACGCCGTCTCCGCAGAGAACGCCGCTGAAATCATCGACGGGCGCGGTCAGTTTCTGATGCCGGGTCTGGTCGAGGGTCATTGTCATCTCTCGTTTGTCGGACCCGCCCGCAATCAGGACCTCGGCGAAATACCTCCCGAGGAGCATTTGCTGCGCACATGCCGCAACGCGACGCTGATTCTCAATCACGGCTTTACGTCTTGCTACTCGGCCGCCTCCGCCAAATTGCGGATCGACGTGGTCGTTCGTCAGGAGATCGAGGACGGCTATCTGGCGGGCCCGCGCTATCGCGCGGCGGGACCCGAAATTACGGTGACCGGCGGTCTTGGCGACGAGCGCAAGCAGCACATGCACGCCGAGAGCTTCGGCATGATCGCCGATGGCGTCGACGAAATCAGAAGGGCCGTGCGCTTGTGCTGCCGGGAGGGCGTCGACAACGTCAAATTCAACGTTTCGGGCGACGAGTTCGTCAGCCATGCGCGCGCCGAAATAATCTCGCTGAGCGAAGAAGAGCTGACGGTCGGCGTGCGGACCGCGCACGACTGGGGCAAGCGCGTCGCGTGTCATTCGCGAGCCGCCGAGTTGGTGAAGCGCGCCGTCCGCGCCGGTGTCGATTGCATCTACCATTGCGACTTCGCCGACCAAGAAGCGCTCGACATGCTGGAGGCCGCCAGGGATCGGGTCATCATCGGACCGGCGTTCGGCCTCGTGCACAACTCGGTTTTCGAGGGCGACGTGGTCGGCATGACCAGGGAAGTCGTCGAACGTATGGGCCTGCCGCGCAAGCTCGAACATACGATCGCGACCTATCATGAAATGCGCAAGCGGGGCATGCGCGTCGTCGTTGGCGGCGACTACGGCTTCACCGTCACGCCGATCGGACAGAACGCGCGCGACATTGGTCATTTCGTCAGGTTCTTCGGCTATAGCCCTGCGGAGGCGCTCAAATGCGCGACCGCGGTCGGCGGCGACCTGATGGGCCACAAGGGCGAACTCGGAGTCATCCGGGAAGGCGCGTTGGCCGACATTCTTCTTGTCGACTCCAATCCGTTGAAGGATCTGTCGGTTCTCGTAGGCCCCCAACACTTCTCGATGATCATGAAGGACGGCGCCATGCACCGCGACCCGCGTCATCGCGGAGTCGACGCGAATCGCCGGGTCGCCGCCGAATGAGGGGCGGTCCAGGCGCCTGGCGCTTGTCCGGCAAGCCAACTTGAACCAAAATGAACCTGACGCCGGCGCGCCTCGGGGCGCGTCTGTCGATTATGTTCGACGACGGAAATCGGGGAGGTTTAGTTGAGCGCCGTCCCACACGGCGGGCCGTCGGGTGCGGCCGAGGCGCATCGTTCGAGGGCTCTCGAAATTCCGGCGCGAACGGTGCCGATACCCGCGACAGTCAGTCCGCAACTTCAAGAGCTCATCGGCGCGCCGGCGCGCCGTTCCTGGGACATTCGACCAGGGAGCGCCGAGGAGTGGAAATCATTCGTCGACGCGGCGGCGGCCACGAGCATTGGCCGCATCCCCGGAATTTGCGAGCGGCTTCACGTCGGCTTCGAGAAAATCACGCTCGACGGCGTGCGCGCCTTTCGCGTGACGCCCGACGTCATTGCCCCTGAAAACCGCGATCGTCTGCTGATCCACCTGCACGGCGGATGCTACGTGCTCAGTCCGGGCGAAGCGGGCCTCCCCGAGGCGCTGTTCATGGCCGGGTTCGGCCGCTTCAAGGTGATTTCCATCGACTATCGAATGCCGCCGGAAGCCTATTTTCCGTGCGCGCTGGACGACGCGGCGACGGCCTGGAAGGCTGCGCTGAAAATTGCGGATCCCAGGAAAATGGCGGTATTCGGCACTTCCGCCGGGGGAGCCCTCACGCTCGCCTTGATATTGAGGGCCAAACAGCAAGGTCAGCCTCTGCCGGCGGCGATCGCGCCGGGCACGCCGATGTCGGACACCACCAAGACCGGCGACACTTTCTATACGAACGAGAGGCTCGATAACGTGCTGGTGTCGCGAGACGGCTTTTGCGACGCCGCCACCCGGTTCTACGCGAATGGCCACGATCTCGCCGACCCGCTGCTTTCGCCGGTCTATGGCGACCTCAGCGGATTTCCGCCGACCATCCTCACCAGCGGCACCCGCGACTTGCTGCTCAGCAACACCGTGCGGGTGCATCGAAAGCTCCGCCAGGCCGGCGTCGAGGCCGTGCTTCAGGTTTTCGAAGGCCAATCGCACGCGCAATATCTCTTCGACGATACGGCGCCGGAGACCCGGGAAGCGTTCGGCGAAATTGCGCTTTTCTTCGACAGGCGCCTGGCGAAATAGCGGCTGAGAGACGGTCGAGGTCCGCGAGAAGCTCCGCTTCGACTCTCAAACGATCTCCACCTCGATGTCCTGCGCCCGAAGACGCTCCAGTTGGACGGCCGGAACGCCGTCGTCCGTGATGATCCGTTTCACAACCCGCAGCGGGGAAATCAGTACGGGTCCGGCGCTGTCGAATTTGCTGGAATCGCAGACCAGCGTCGCCTCGCGCGCCGCCGCGATCATCGCCCGTTTTGTCTGGGCGATCTCGAAGCTGCGCTCGGCGAGTCCCCTCTCGAAATCGACGCCATAGGTCGCCAGGAACAATCGGTCGGCGAAGATTTCGCCGAGCTGGCGCTCGGTCTGGTGGTCGGCGGTCGACAGCGTGCGCGCGTTCAACCGGCCGCCGCAGACAATCACCGTCACCCCGCGCCTGGCGGCCGCCTCCAGCGCGACATTGATCGCGCAGGTCACCACCGTGATGTCGCGGTCCTCGGGAAGCTGCCGGGCGATCTCGATCGTCGTCGAACCCGAGTCGAGAATGATCGTTTCGCCCGGCGCCACCGATCGCGCCGCCGCGCCGCCAATGCGGCGCTTGGCCTCCGCGTGGAGGGACGATCGCACGGCGAATGTCGAATCCAGCCGGCCGTCCGGATTGAACGCCGCGCCGCCATAGGTGCGCTGCACCAGCCCGCGGGCGCTCAGGGCGTCAATGTCCTGGCGGATGGTTACGGTGGACACGCCAAAGCGGTTCGAAAGCTCGGAATTTCTGACGAAGCCGCTCTCGCGAACCAGTCTGGCGATCGAATCCCGCCGTCCGTGATCGATGGTCCTGGCCAAAATCGCGCCCTCGCGGCTTCGATACGGGGATAAAGCGCACGGATTGACTTTACAAGTGGAAAGATATTAACTTTCGACTTACAAGAAAAAGAACGAGGGGAGGGTGGATTGTCGCAAAAGACGGTCGCTGTGCTCGCGACCTTGGACACCAAGGGGCGCGAGGCCGCCTATCTTCGCGGGTTGATCGAAGCGCGCGGACTTGCGGCGCTTCTCATCGATACCGGGCTGATCGGCGAACCGGCGGCCAGACCCGACATCTCCAACAGGCAGGTCGCCGCGGCGGGCGGCGGCGCGCTCGACCATTTGCGCTGGCGCGCCGATCGCGAGGAGTCCGGCCCCGTCATGGCGCGCGGGGCGACCAAGATCGTCCGCGACCTCGTCGCGGCGGGCGACGTCCACGCGCTTCTCGCGCTCGGAGGCACGCAAGGGACGACTCTCTCGACCTCGGTGATGCGCGAATTGCCGTACGGGTTTCCCAAGATCATGGTCTCGACCATGGCGTCCGGGAATGTCGAGCCGTGGGTCGGCACCAGCGACATCACGATGATGTTTTCGGTGACCGACATCATGGGCCTGAACCCCTTCATGCGCCGCATCCTCGCCAACGCGGCCGGCGCCGCCTGCGGCATGGCGGAAGTCGAAGCGCCCGCGCAGCGGGGCAATCCGCTGGTCGCGATCACCACCGTCGGCATCACCACCAAGGGCGCGATGACCGCGGCGAAGATTCTCGAGGACGCCGGCTATGAGACGATCGTCTTCCACGCCGTCGGCACCGGCGGCCGGGCGATGGAGGACATGATGCGCCAGGGGCTGATCGGCGCCGTTCTCGATTTTTCGACCATCGAAGTCTCCAACGAAATGCATCACGCGCTGCTCGCCGGCGGCCCGGACCGCCTGACCGTGGCCGGCGCCCTCGGGCTGCCGCAAGTCCTCTGTCCGGGCGCCCTCGAAGTCCTGGTCTTCAACGAGCCTGAAACCGTGCCCGCCAGATACGCCGGCCGCCGGCTGGTGCGGCATAGTCCGAAGATTACCGACCTCCGGCTGACGCGCGAGGAGATGGCGGAGGTTGGCCGCGAAGTCGCGCGACGCCTGCAAGCCACCCGCCGACCGGCCGTATTCCTCATCCCCAACGCGGGCTATGACAGCTACGCGGTGGCCGGCGAACCGTTCCACGATTCGGAAGCCGACGCCGCGTTTGTCGCCGAACTGCGCAAGAACGCGCCGCGCAACGTGCGCATCGAGGAGCGCGATCTCGACATCAATGATCCGGCCTTCGCGACCGAGGCCGCCCAAACCCTGATCGATCTCATGCGACAAAAATCGGCGGGGTAGGCCTTGGCGATTCGATACACGCGAACCGATTGTCTGCGACGCCTGCGCGCCGAGATCGACAGGGGCCGCGGCCTAGTGATGACGGGCGCGGGCAACGGCATCGCCGCGAGGTTCATCGAGCGCGGCGGCGTCGACCTCATCGGCGTTTACAACACCGGCTATTTCCGCATGCAAGGCTACGGCTCGCTCGCCGGCATGCTGCCGATCCTCGACGCCAATGATCTGGTGTTCCGCACCTCCGAACGGGAGGTGCTGCCGCAGGTGAGCGCGACGCCCGTCGTCGCCGGCGTCAACGGCGTCGATCCGCTTCGCGACATGCGCCGATTTCTCGAGGATCTCCGCCGAATTGGCATCAGCGGCGTGCATAATTTCCCGACGGTGGCGTGGCACAGCGGCGAGTTCAGGCGGACCCTCGAGGCGACCGGCCTCGGGTATGACCACGAACTCTCCATGCTGAGGATCGCCCGCGACCTCGACATGCTGTCTGTCGGCTACGCCTTCGACGAAACCGACACGCGGCGCCTCATGGAGGAGGCCGCGCCTGACATCTACATCTTCCATGCGGGGATCACCGCCGGCGGGGCGACCGGCGACGCCGGCGGCTCCTCGCTGGCCGAAACCGCCGCCCGCAGCGAGCGGCATTTCGCGCTGGCCCGCCAAATCGCGCCGGAGGTCATTCTCCTCGCCCACGGGGCGGCCATCGTCGAGCCGGAAGACGCCCAGTACATGCTCGACCACACCGGCTGTCACGGCGTCCAGCTCGGCTCGAGCATCGAGCGGATGGCGGTCGAGCGTCCGATCGAGGCGCGCGCGGCGGCCTTCAAGGCGGCCCGGCTTCCGGCGGCCCGGACTTGAGCGCGCTCCGATGACCCGCGTTCCCTTCGCCAGGTTGATCGCCGACGCCGGGCGCGGCGGCTATGCGGTCGGGTATTTCGAGAGCTGGAGCCTGGAATTGCTGCTGGCGATCGCCGACGCCGCGGAAGCCGCCCGTTCACCCGTCATCCTCGGCTTCAGCGGCATCTACTTGCCGCATCCGGAAAGACGCGCGCGTGATCCGCTCGCTCCCTATTTCGCGATGGCCGCGGCGGTCGCCGACCATGTCACGGTTCCCACCTGCCTTCTGTTCAACGAATCTCCGCATCGAGATTGGGTGCGCGAAGCGATCTCCCTTGGATTCGATCTGGTGATGTTCAGCGATGACGCGCTGACGCCAGCCGAGCGCGTCGAGGCGATCCGCGCGATCGCCGCAGAGGCGCACGGCCGGGGCGTCGCCGTCGAGGCGGAGCTCGAACCTCTCGTCGGGGTGGCGGGCGATCTCGAAGCGGACGCTGCGGCGGGAGAGGCGGGGTTGACCGACCCCGACGCGGCGCGCGCCTTCATCGCCGCCACCGGCGTCGATGCGCTCGCGGTCAATGTCGGCCAGATGCATTGGCATGGCCGCCGCGCGGCCCGGCTGGATTTTCAACGGCTGCGCCGGCTGCGCGCGCTGCCGGTCCCGCTGGTCCTTCACGGCGGCTCGTCGATCGACGCGGGGGACGTCCGCGAGGCGATCAGTCTGGGGGTCGGAAAGATCAACGTCGGAAGCCGGCTGAAACAGACCTATTTCAGCGCGCTGCGCGCCGCCTGCGCCGGCGTCGGCGCAGGCGCCAATCCCTATGAGGTGATCGGCTCGGGACTGGCGGACGATGTCCTCGTCCCCGGTCGTCTGGCGCTCCAGCGCGACGTCGAAGCGTGGATGCGGCTGTTCGGCAGCGCTGGAAAGGCTGTCCCATGAAGCACCCGATCGTCATTCCCCACCTCGGCGCCACCGGCGGCGACGTGCGGATCATCGAGTGGCTGGTCGCCGAAGGCCAGGCGGTGAAGGTCGGCGAGGCGCTGTTCGTGGTGGAGACCGACAAGGCGACCAGCGAGGTGGAGGCGTTTCGCGACGGGATTGTGAGCGAGGTCCTGAAGGGAGCCGGGGCGGAATGCGCTCCCGGCGACGTTGTGGCTCTGCTGACCGAACATCGCCAGGAAGCCCTGAACGAGCTGGTCCGGCCGTCGGAGCCGCAACCGCCGGTCGTGCGCCGCAACACCGCTCGAATTCGCCTCAAGCTTGCGTCCGGAGCGCCTGCGCAGCGGCCGGCCGCGAACCCCCCGACATACGAACGTCAGGCGAACTATCCGGTCGGCGCCGCGGAACGGCTGATCGAGGCGTTCCGCGCGATGACGCTGATCCGTCGCTACGAAGAACATCTCTATCAGTTGTTCCTGCAGGGACTGGTGCCCGGGACGCTGCACCAGTGTCAGGGGCAGGAAGCGGTTGCGGTCGGCGTATGCGCGGCGTTGCGGCGCGACGACGTGATCTACAGCACGCACCGGCCGGTCGGCCATCTCATCGCAAAGGGCGCATCACTCAACGCCATCACCGCGGAAATCTGGGGCAAGGCGACTGGCTGCGTCGGCGGCAAGGGCGGCCAGATGCACCTAGCCGACTTTTCGGTCGGAGCGATGGTGTCGAACGCCATCGTCGGGGCCAACATTCCGATCGCGACGGGGAGCGCGATGGGTTTCCGCCTGCAAGGGTTGGATCGGGTCGCGGTCAGTTTTTTTGGCGACGGAGCGTCGAACATCGGCGCCTTTCACGAGGGACTCAATCTGGCGGCCGTGCAGCGCGCGCCCGTCGTCTTCATCTGCGAGAACAATCTCTATGCCGCTTCAACTCATGTCTCGACGACGATGCTGATCGGCGACATCGCCGATCGCGCGGCGGCCTATGGCATGCCGGGACAGTCGGTCGACGGCATGGACGTCGAGGCGGTGAACGGCGCCGCGACCTCGGCCGTCGAGCGCGCGCGCGGCGGCAGCGGACCGACCCTCATCGAATGCAAGACCTATCGCTATCGTGGACACTCGCGCGGCGATCCTGGCAACTATCGGGATGCGGAGGAGCATCGCCATTGGACCGCGCGCGACCCGATCGAACGAGCGCGCCTCCGCCTCAGGGAAGATTTCGGCATGGCGGACGAAAGCCTGCGGGCCATCGAACGCGGGCAGCAGCAAGCGGTGGAGGCCGCGGTGGCCTTCGCCCTCGCGAGCCCCGATCCGTCGCCCTCTTCGGCGCTGGACCATGTCTTCGCGCCGTGATTCGCAGCCGATGAACGAGTTCTCGAACGAGGCGAACCACATGGGCATGGCCGAGGCGCTGCGTGACGCGATGCGGATCGCCATGCGATCGGATCCGCGCGTGTTCCTGATCGGCGAGGACATCGGCGTGCCCGGCGGATTCGGCGGCGGCTTCACCGTTACGCTCGGTCTGGCCGAAGAATTCGGGCGCGAGCGGGTGATCGACACCCCGATCTCGGAGGCGGCGATCGTCGGGGCCGCGGTTGGAGCGGCGATGGTCGGCATGCGGCCGGTCGCCGAAATGCAATACGGCGACTTCGTATTCTGCGCCATGGACCAGGTCGTCAACCAGGCCGCCAAGATGCGCTACATGAGCAACGGGCAGGTCAGCGTGCCGATGGTTCTTCGCCTTCCCGTCGGCGCATCGCAGCGCGGCGCCCAGCATGGGCAATCGACGGAGGCGTTCTTCATGCACACGCCGGGCCTGAAGGTCGTGTGCCCGTCGACGCCGTATGACGCCAAGGGCCTGCTCCTCGCCGCGATCCGCGACGACAACCCCGTCATTTTCCTCGAGCACAAGCTTCTGTATGGCGGCAAGGGCCCACGCCGCGAGAAGGCCGCGCTGTCGCAGGCCGCCGACGCCCCCGACGGCGACTACGAGATTCCGCTCGGTCCGGTCGCGGTGCGTCGCGAGGGCCGCGACCTGACCATCCTAGCGAACATGCTGATGGTCCACCGCGCCCTGTCGGCCGCCGAACGCCTCGCCGGGGAGGGCTGCGACGTGGAGGTGATCGACCTGCGCTGCCTTGTGCCTCTCGATGTCGCGGCGATCGAAGCTTCGGTGGCGAAGACTGGCCGGCTGCTCATCGTCGAGGAGGACCATCTGACCGGCGGGTGGGGCGCCGAGCTGGCGGCGCTGATCGGCGAGCGCGTGTTTCATCGCCTGCGGGCGCCGGTGCGGCGCCTCGCCGGGCTCGATGCGCCGATTCCCTGCGCGGCGTCGCTCGAGCAGGTCTTCGTGCCGAGTGTGGAGCGCATTGTCTCGGTCGCGGCGGCGATGCTTGTCTAATGCGATGGATTGAAGAGGCGAGCGCCTCCGACCAGGATGCGCTGGTCGTCGTAATCGCGCGAGTCCCGTCCCAAGTTCGATGTCCGGATGGAATCGGGCGCGCGGCGGCTTCGTCGACGGGGTTGATCTCCCGAGATTCGCGCTATGGTCGACGCGCTCTGTCGTCGCGATCCATGGATTGAGCCAATGCTTGAAACCTGCTTGGTGACGCCGTCATGTCATTGCATTTGAGCGCCTCGGACCAGGCGTTGCTGAATGGCGACGAAGGCCCGGCGGCGGCCTCCGCGATGCGAATCCTGACCGCCTTTTCCAAGGCGGTCGGCGCCGAAGCGCTGCTGAGCGTGTCGCGCGCCCACATCGACGGTTGCCTCTACCATGGGCAGGTCAGCCTCGATTTCGTCGAGCGCCTCGTGGCGGCGGGCGGACGGGTGCGGGTGCCGACGACGCTGAACGTCGGCTCGCTCGACTTGATCCACCCGGAGCTGATGCTCCTGCGACCCGATCAACTGGCGCCCGCAAGGCGCTTGATGAAGGCGCACGAGGAGCTGGGTTGTCAGCCCTCCTACACCTGCGCGCCCTATCAATTGCTGTCTCGACCGGCCTTCGGGGAGCAGATCGCCTGGGGCGAATCCAACGCCATCGTCTTTGCGAACTCGGTGATCGGCGCGCGAACGAACCGCTACGGCGACTTCATCGATCTGTGCTGCGCCGTCACCGGCCGAGCCCCGGCCTGGGGGCTTCATCTCGACGAAAATCGGCGCGGCGGCGTCCTCTTCCGCCTTGTCGGCTTTCCCCTCTCGCTTCAGCCGACCGACGCTCTCTATGTCGCCGTCGGGCTGCTGGTCGGCGAGCGCAGCGGCGAGCGCGTTCCGGTCATCGAAGGCCTGCCGCCGCCGCGCGACGAAGACCAACTAAAGGCGCTGGGCGCCGCGGCCGCGTCGACCGGCGCCGTCGGCCTCTTCCACGCGGTGGGAATCACTCCCGAGGCGCCGACGCGGGCCGAGGCGCTGGGCGGGCGCCCCGCCGAGGAAACCGTCGATATCACCCCGGCCGACGCCGCCGACAGACTGCGCCGACTGTCGAGCGTCCCCGAGGGCTCGCCTATCGCCGCGGTGTGCCTGGGCACGCCCCATTTCTCCCGCGAGGAGTGGAATCGCCTCATCGTGCTGGTGCGGCGGATCGCGCCGAGAAAAGGCGTCCCGATCTACGTGAACACCGCGCGCGCGACGTTGTCCGACCTTGAAAAGGATAGCCTTTTGCGTGGAATGGACGAGTTCAACGTCATTCCGGTCGCCGACACCTGCACCTACGTCACCGCGATCCTCAAACGGATCGACGGCGCCGTGATGACCAATTCCGGCAAGTGGGCGCATTACGCGCCGGGCAATATCGGCGTCGCCGTCGCCTTCGGAGAGATGGAGGACTGCGTCGCCTCCGCGGCGGCCGGCCGCGTGGTTCGGCTCGCGCCATGATCAGGCGGGGTCGATTTTGCGCGCGCGGCGAAGCGCAGGCTCCCGCGCTGGTCCTCTGCGAGCCGCTGAGCTTTTGGGGCGGCGTGGAGGTCGAGACAGGCAGGATCGTCGATCGTTTCCATCCCGGTCACGGCTGGAGTCTGGCGGGCCAAACCCTCGTCATGCCGTGCGGCCGTGGATCGTCTTCATCGGCTTCCGTTCTGGCGGAGACGATTCGTCGAGGCGTCGGGCCCGCGGGCGTCATCCTGGCGCGCCCCGATCCGATCCTGACCGTCGGCTCGATCGTCGCGCAATCCCTCTATAACTTGTATTGTCCAATTGTGGTCTGCTCGATCGACGGCATCGCGACCGGCGTCCGCGTGCGGATTTCGGCGCGGTCAGGCGACAACGAAGACGTCGCCATCGTCGACGTGATGGTTGGCTCGGACCTCGACCCGTAGAAGACCGGCTCGTCCGCCATCGAGCTCCCGGCGGCGTCGGGGAGAAACGCCTGGGCGCGCCCGCGCGCGGATTTCTCCGGGCGGACCCAATTCTCCATGAAGTTGCGCAGTTCCGTTCGCCGCTGGCGCGTATCGACAATCTCGTCGCCGAGCCCTGGCCGCCAGGCGATGTCGCGGCGCGCGGGCGCCGGGTCGAGCGCGCGCAAATCGCCGCTTGAACAAGCCCTGCGGCGCCGGCCTGATGGACGAATGTCGGCCTCGACCGGCTCGATTAACCGGGGCATATTGCGCGGGAGGGGTCGCTGACCACCGGTCGAAATTGCGACAGCGACCGCCGATCAGTCGCCGATCCGCTTCGTGATCGGCTCGGGCGGCATATTTCTCGTTGCAAGGGGCGGCGTCCAATGAACCGCACGCGATCTCTGGCGATGGTCTTGCTGGTCGCATCGCTGGCCGGCTGCAATCAAGCGCAGCAGGCCGCTCCGCCCGCGCCGCCGCCCGCCGTCGGCGTGCAGCCGGCGCGAATGAAGGGCGTGACGCCGTCCTATGCGTTTGTCGGCCGGATCAAGGCGGTCAACACCGTGCAGTTGCGGGCGCGGGTCGAAGGGTTCCTCGAGAAGGTCCTTTTTACCGAAGGTCAACAGGTCAAGACCGGCGACCTGCTCTTTCAGATCGAAAAGACGCAATACCAGGCGGCGGTCGAGCAGGCCGACGCCAATCTCGCGGCGGCCGAAGCGCAGGCGCTCAACGCGCAGCTGCAATTCAATCGCAGCTCGGACCTGGTGAAGACTCAGGCGATCTCGCAGGCGACGGTCGATCAGAACCGCGCCACTCTGGACAGCGCCAGAGCGAGCATTCTGCAAAACAAAGCGGCCCTGTCGATCGCCCAGGAGAATCTCGGCTACACCGACGTCGCAAGCCCGATCGACGGGCGCATCGGCCTGACCACCTACACCCAGGGAAATCTCGTCAATCCCGCGAGCGGCGTCCTGGCGACGATCGTCAGCGACGACCCGATCTATGTGGAATTTCCGGTGAGCATGCGCCAGATCGCCGACATCACCGCCGCGCATAAGCAGGATAACGGCGGGCCGATCAGCATCAAGGTGTTCGTCAAGCTCGCCAACCGGCAGGAATACGCCCATCCCGGCGTGTGGAACTACATCGGCAACCAGGTCGATCAGCAAACCGACACGCTGCTCGTGCGCGCCACCTTGCCCAATCCGGAGCGGCAGTTGGTCGACGGGGCGTTCGTCACGGTCGAGGTCAAGGAGAGCGAGGAAAAACCGCGCCTTGTCATTCCGAGGGCGGCGCTGCAACTCGACCAGGCCGGAATATACGTCCTCGTGGTCGACAAGGATCACAAGGTCGAGGTCAAGCGCGTCACCACGGGCGAGGCCGTCAACACGGAAATCGCCATCGCCTCGGGGCTCGAAGCGGGCGAGGCGGTGATCGTCGACGGCGTGCAAAAAGTGCGGCCCGGGCAAATCGTCGCGGCGACGGTCATTCCCGCGGGCGACGGAGCCGGGCGATGATCTCCGCGATCTTCGTCGACCGGCCTCGTTTGGCCTTCGTCGTCTCGATTGTCATCACGCTCGCCGGGCTGATCGCCATCATCTCGATTCCGGTCGCGCAATTCCCTGAAATCGTGCCGCCGCAGGTGACGCTCACCGCGAATTATCCGGGAGCGGACGCCGAAGTCGTCGAAGCGACGGTGGCCCAGCCGATCGAGGAGCAGGTCAACGGCGTCGACAACGCGCTCTACTATCAGTCGACGAGCGGAGCGGACGGCAGCTACACGCTCAATGTCACTTTCGCTCTCGGCACGAATCCCGACATCGACACCGTCAACGTCCAAAATCGCGCCACCCTCGCCGAGGCGCAATTGCCGCCGGAGGTGATCCTGCAGGGTCTGTCGATCCGAAAGAAGTCCGCCGCCCTTCTGCAGGTGCTGCTGATCTATTCGCCGAACGGCTCCTACGATCAGCTCTATCTCAGCAACTACGCGACGATCAACGTCATCGACGCGCTGTCGCGCATCAAAGGGGTCGGTCAGGCCAGCCTCTTTGGACCGCTCGACTATTCCTTGCGGGTATGGCTCGACCCCAATCAGCTCACGGCGCTCAGCTTGACGCCGAGCGACGTCGTCGCCGCGGTGCAAGGACAGAATGTTCCGGCGGCGCTCGGGCGGATCGGCGCCGCGCCGGTGTCGCAGGATCAGCGCAGTCAATTCACTGTCAAGACCCAGGGCCGGCTGACCACGCCGGAGGAATTCGGGAACGTGGTGCTGCGCACCAATCCCGGCGGCTCGGTGGTTCGCGTCAGGGATGTGGCGCGGGTCGAGATGGGCGCCAACTCGTCCGATCGCTTTACGCGGTTCAACGGCGCGCCGGCGGCGGCGATCGGCATCTATCAGTCGCCCGGAGCCAACGCGGTCGAGGTGACCAAGGCGGTGCGGGAAACGATGGACGGGCTGGCCAAGCGCTTCCCGAACGACCTCGCCTATTCGGTGTTTTTCGACACGACGGTGTTCGTCAAGGCGACCATCGAGGAAGTGGTGCGCACGCTGGGCGAGGCTTTCGTTCTGGTCGGGCTGGTGGTGTTCCTGTTCCTCGGCAAGCTTCGCACGACGCTCATTCCGTTAATCGCCGTGCCCGTTTCGATCATCGGCGCTTTCGCGGTGATGCTGGCCGTCGGCTACACCGCCAATACGGTTTCGCTGCTGGCTCTGGTGCTCGCCATCGGGATCGTGGTCGACGATGCGATCGTCGTTATCGAGAATGTCGAACGCGTCGTCGAGGAGGAGCCGACCCTGTCGGTGCCCGAAGCCACCAAGAAGGCGATGAGGGAAATCACCGCGCCGATCATCGCCATCACCCTCGTTCTCCTGTCGGTGTTCGTCCCGGTCGCATTCATTCCGGGCATCAGCGGGCAATTGTTCCGGCAGTTCGCGGTGGCCGTTTCGGTCTCGATGCTGATCTCGGCGCTCAACGCGCTCACGCTGAGCCCGGCGCTGTGCTCGGTGCTGATCAAGCGCGGCCAATCGAGCCGTGGGCCGATTCGCTACGTGCTCGGCGGCATTGACCGCGTCCGCGACGGCTATGCGGCGATCGTCGGCCGTCTGGTCCGCGTCGCGGCGATCGGCCTCGTCGTCGCCATCGGCGTTCTGGCGGCTTCGGCGTTTCTATTCTCCAGGACGCCGCAAAGCTTCTTGCCGGAAGAGGACCAGGGCGCGCTGTTCGCCGCCATGCGATTGCCGGAGGGGGCCTCGATCAATCGAACCGCGGCGGTGGTGGCGCAGGCTGAAAGCGTCATCCGGGGCATCGCAGGGGTCGAAGGCGTCCTGTCGGTGGTCGGATTCGACTTCATCGACGGGATCACCTCGTCGAACCAGGCCTTCTTCGTCATTCGCCTCAAACCCTACGAGCAGCGCGCCGACCCGTCCCAAAGCGCCGCCGCCATCGTCGCTCAGCTTCGTCCGAAACTGGCGGCGATCCAGCAGGCCGTGGTCTTCCCGTTCAACCTGCCGCCCATTCTCGGCCTCGGCAACACCGGCGGATTCCAGTATGTGCTCGAAGGCTTGCAGGGTCAGCCGCCGGCGGATATCGCCGCGACCATGCGCGGCATGCTGGTCGCGTCGAACCAGCAGCGGGAGCTGGCCGGCGTGTTCAGCACCTTCGCCGCCGACACGCCTCAGGTGTATCTCGACATCGACCGCAACAAGGCGCAGGTGCTCGGCGTCAAGATCGCCGACCTCTTCAACGCGCTGCAATCGACCATCGGCCGATATTACGTCAACAACTTCAATGTTTTCGGTCGAACCTGGCAAGTCAATGTCCAGGCCGACGCGCCGTTCCGGAACGAGATCGACGACGTGTTCGACGTTTACGTGCGCAATGGTGCGGGGGCCATGGTGCCGGTGCGCGTGCTCGCGCAGCCGGAGATCGTTCAGGGTCCGCAACTGCTGGTGCGCTACAACGGCTTTCGCGGCGCGTTGATCAACGGCGCCCCGAAACCCGGCTACAGTTCCGGCCAGGCGCTCGAGGCGATGGAGCGCGTCTCAGCGACGACGCTGCCCGCCGGCTATGGCTATGAATGGACCGGAACGGCTCTGCAGGAGAAGGCCGCCGCCGGCGGCACGTCGATCGTCCTCGGGCTGGCGGTGCTGTTCGCCTACCTGTTTCTCGTCGCGCTCTACGAGAGTTGGAACATTCCGATCCCGGTTCTGTTGTCCGTCGGCGTCGGCATCCTGGGCGGCATCGCGGCGGTGGTGGCGACCGGCCGCAGCTTCGACGTCTATTCGCAGATCGGGTTGGTGGTGCTGATCGCGCTGGCGGCCAAGAACGGCATCCTCATCGTCGAATTCGCGGTGAACCAACGGCGGCAGGGGAAGTCGATTCTCGATGCGGCCGCCGCCGGCGCGCGACTGCGATTCCGGCCGGTGATGATGACCAGCTTCGCGTTCATCCTCGGACTTCTGCCGCTGGTCGTCGCCGTCGGCGCCGGGGCGACCAGTCGTCGCGCCGTCGGCACTCCGGTGTTCGGCGGGATGCTGGCCGCGTCCGTCTTCGGCATCTTCGTCATCCCGATGCTCTACGTCGTCTTCCAGCAATTGCGCGAGCGGGTCGCCGGCTCCCCCGAATTGCCGATCGACGATGGGACGCCGAGGACGCGCGCCGCGCAAGGCGGCGAACAGGCGTTCGATCCCAAGCCTTGAGCGCGCGCGTTTTCTGCGCAACGGGGACGCGCCATAGCCCGTCAAGAGGCGGGATCAGACAGGCGATTGCAGACCGCCCCAGGCGTTTGATCCCGGGCTTTGGAGGTGCTTTATCTTCTCCGCGATGGGGGATGCGCCAGGAGAATCTTATGGCCCGCAGGCATACGCCGTATTTTCACCAGTTCGTGGCGCTCGGCGCCGAGATGGTGGACCGGATCGGCTTCGACTCGGCGTTCAAATTCACCTCCGTCGAGAATGAACACCTCGCCACCCGCCGGCGCGCCGGACTCTACGACGTCTATTACCAGGCGCCGGTCGACGTCAAAGGCGCTGACGCGGAAGCTCTGCTGCAGCGCGTGCTGGTCAACGACGTCGCGCGCATGACCGACGGCAAGGTGCTGTATTCCTCGATGTGCAACGAAGCCGGCGGCATGATCGACGATCTGACCTGCTTCCGGCTATCGTCCCGACATTTCTGGCTATGCCCGACGCCGTCGCGCGTCGATCGCGTCACGGCTTATCTGACGGAGCGGGCCGAGCGGTTCAACGCGGGCGTCACCAATCTGGGGGCGGGGCGGGCCTTCATCTCCGTGCAAGGACCGTTGTCCCGAGAGATTTTGGCGCCGCTCGCCGATCTGGATATCTCGAACGCCGCCTTGCCCTATTTCAGCTTTGCGCGCGGCGCCGTCGCCGGCGTTCCCGACACGATCGTCTCGCGCACCGGCTATTCCGGCGAGCTCGGCTTCGAACTCTTTTATCCCGGCGAGTATTCCCACCACATGTACGCCGCCTTGCTCGCGGCGGGACGAGCGTTCGGGATGGAGCCCTGCGGTCTCGGCGCGCTGCGCAGCGTGCGCATCGAGAAACGCTACCCGCTCTATGGTCTCGACGTCGACGAGACGACCAGCCCGATCGAAGCCGGCCTTGGCTGGACCGTGCGGTTCGACAAGGGCGCCTTCATCGGCCGTGACGCCCTGGCCCGCCAGAGGGATGAGGGAGTGAAGCGCCGATTGGTCATGGTCGCCTTTCCCGATCTCGCCTTCGTGCCGGGGCCGGGCTCGGCCATCGCGATCGACGGCAGGACCGTCGGCAAGGTGACCTCGGCGGATCGCGGCCACTTCCTCGGCAGGAGCCTCGCGCTGGGCTATGTCGCCGCCGACGTCGCGGCGGCGGGGACCCAAGTCGACGTCGTCGATCCGTCCGGCAAGAGCGCCGAGGGCGAGATTCACCTGAAGGCGCTCTATGACAGCCAGATGCTGCGCCTGAAGAGCTGAGACCGATCCAGGTCGGTTGCATGATTCGCCGCGAGGCGGGCGCGCTTGCGCGCGGCCTGCTCAACTCCACTCCGTGAAGACGCCGGTCCCGCGCTTGCGCAATTGGCCGCCGATGATCGCCCTCTGGATTTCCGAAGTGCCCTCCCAGATGCGATCGACGCGCACCTCGCGGTTCAGCCGCTCCACCGCGTTCTCGCGCATATAGCCGCGCCCGCCGAAAATCTGCACCGCCTTGTCGAGCACGCGGCCGGCCATTTCGGACGCCTGAAGCTTCAGCGCGCTCGCCCGCGCGTGAATGAGTTTGCGGTCGACGCCGCGGTCGATTTCCCACGATACGCGATAGACGAGGCTCTTGGTCGCCATGATTTCGACCGCCATGTCGGCGAGCATGAACTCGATCGCCTGGAAGTCGCGGATGGCGCGGCCGAACTGACGCCGCTCGCTGGCCCAGGCGTTGGCGAGTTCGAAGGCGCGGATCGCCGCGCCGAGCGTATTGGCCGCGATCTGCAGTCGGGCCTCGACGAACCAGTCCTTCGTCAGGTCGAGGCCGCCGCCGACCGCGCCGAGAACCCCGTCCTCGCCGACCTCGACATTCTCGAACACAAACTCGGGATGGCCGAACACATAAGTATGCGTGAATTTGGGCTCGCGCGCGATGCGGACGCCCGGCGTCGCCTTGTCGACGAGAAAAAGCGTCGGCAGGTCGGGATCGCCGTCGACGTTGGCGTGCACGATCAGATAGTCGGCGACGTCGCCTGAAGTGACGAACCATTTCTCCCCATTGAGGACAAAACGCCCGTCGCGGCGGTCGGCGTGGGTGCGCACCATGCGCGGGTCCGAGCCTGCCCCGGGTTCGGTGACCGCGACGCAGGCGCGCCGCTCCATCAGGCAGCTCGGCCGGAGATAGTCCTCGATCTGCCGCGGCGCGCCGTGCTTCAGCGCGACCGCCGGATGGGGCACGATCGCCCAAAGGGCGCCGGTCGCCTTGCCGAGTTCCTCGCCGATCAGCGCCAGCTCGAGCTGCGAGCAGCCCTGGCCTCCGACCTCCCTGGCGTGGTTGACGCCGTTGAGGCCATGTTCCCGCACGGCGCGGCGCAGGCGGTCGAGCGTCGCCGCCGGCAGCGAGCCCTGCATCTCCAGCTCGATCTCGTGCGGAAACAGGCATTCCTCGGCGAAGGCTTTGGCGCGGCGCCGCCAGTTCAGCGCCTCCGACGGCAGGGAAAGATCCATCAACCGAACTCCGGTTTGGCGACGACGAGCGCGTCGAGGGCGACAATGTCGTGACCCGCGACGAGCGGATTGACGTCGATCTCCGCGACCAGATCGGCAAGCTCCGCCGCCAGCACGGAGAACAGCGCGATCACCTCGGACAGACGTTCGCGATCGACCGCGGCGTCGCCGCGATGGCCGTCGAGCAGCCGTCGGAGCTTCAGGCCGTCGAGCAGCCGGCGGGCGGTCGCTCGCCCGAACGGCGCCAGGGCGGCGCGCCGATCGTCGATGAGTTCGACCAGCGCCCCGCCGGCGCCGACCACCACGATCGGACCGAACTGCGGATCGCGGATCATGCCGAGCGACAGTTCGACGCCGGGCTGCGCCATCGGCGCGATCAGCGCCAGCGGGCCCAATCTGGCGGAGAGATCGCCGTAGGCTTCGCGCAGGGCCGATTCGTCGACGACGCCGAGACGCACGCCGCCGACGTCGGTTTTATGCGCCACGCCGGGCGCGGCCGTCTTGCAGACGACGGGATAGCCGAGCTTCGCCGCCGCCAGAAGCGCCTCGTCGCAGCTTGCGACGACGATATGCGGAATGGCCGGAACGCCCCAGGCGCCGAGCAACGACAGGCTGGACGCCTCGTCGAGCGCGCCGCCGCCCGTTCGCAGCCGCGCGCGGGCGCCGTCACGATCGGCCGCGCGCGGCGCGGGCGGCGAAGGCGGCGGATCGACGGGCCGCGCCTGGAAGTCGCGATAGGTCAAGGCGCCGCGCACCGCCGCCAGCGCATTCGCCGTGCCGTCGAGCACCGGCACGCCGGCGAGCGTGAGTTCGAGCGCCAGCGCGTCGTGGCGGACCTGCGTGTAATTGGTGGCGACCGCGACGACCTTGTCGCAAGCGCGCGCGGCGGCGAGCGCCGCGTCGGCAAAGCCGCGATAAAGGTAGGAGCCGTCGCGGAGATCGGCGTTGAACAGGCCGAGCGCGGCTTGGGGATCGGCGAGGAGGTCGCCGAAGCAATCGGCGAAATGGGCGACGAAACCGGCGCCGGTCCCCCAGGCGTCGAGCGGATTGGCGGCTTCGAGGCCGGGCTCCAGCCGGGCGGCGAGCGAGGCCTTGGTTTGCGGCGAGATCGCGGCGAAAGCGACGCCGGCGCGATCGGCCAGATCGATCATCATCTCGCGCTCGCCGCCGGAATCGCCGATCGCGACGAGGCCGCCCGGCGCAACGCGGCGCCCGGTCGACAAAAGCAGCAGCGTGGCCGCGAGTTCGTCGAGCGTTTCGACCCGGATCACGCCGTGACGATCGAACAGCGCGCCGAAGGCGAGGTCGCTGCCGGCGATCGCGCCCGTATGGGTGAGCGCGCCCGCCGCCGCCGCCTCGGTCCGCCCGACCTTGAGCGCGACGACGGGAACGCCGCGCGCCGCCGCGCGCTCGAGGGCTTGCGCGAAGCCTTTGGGATCGCGCGCCGTTTCGAGAAACAGGCCGACGACTTTCACCTCCGGTCGTTCGATGGCGTAGAGAATGTAATCGGCGACCGTCGCCGTCGCCTCGCCGCCCGGAGACACCGCCAGCGCGAAGCGCAGGCGCGGATCGTTATGCGCGAGCGCGCCGAAGGCGCTCCCGGAATGGGCGATGAGGGCGATCGGGCCCGGCGCGGCCTGGCGTGGGCTCGGGAAGCCGCACACCCAGACCCGGTCGAGCTCGTTGTAGAAGCCCATGCAGTTCGGCCCGCAGAGGGGAACGCCGGCCGCGCGCGCGAGGCGGGCGAGCCGCCGCGCCAGCGGCGGATCGCCGTCGTCCGGCAGAACGCCGGAGCCAAAAATGACCGCCGCCCTGGCGCCGACGGCGACAGCGGCGGCGAGAGTCTCCTCCAGCCGCTCGTTCCTGACCGAAAGGACCGCAAGATCCGGCGGCGCCGGAAGATCGGCGAGGCTGGGAACGCAGGGATAGCCCTCGATCGCGCGGTTGTTGGGGTTCACGCCGTGAACGACGCCGGCAAACCCGCCGCGACGGATCATCCGCATCATGTCGTTGCCCGGCGTGTCCGGCCGCGCGCTCGCCCCCACGAAAGCAATGCTCCGGGGGGCGAGCAGCGGCGTCAGACGCCGGCCGTCTGTCATGGCGAGCATGACGGGTCCGGTCACTCGAGCTGCATGCGGTTCCAGTCGTTTTCATATTTCGCTGAATACAGCGCCGCCTGCTGCTCATTCAAAATGAGCATGTTCTTGATGTTTTCGGGCGCGGTGACCATGAACTTGCGCTGCTCCGGCGTGCCCTTGGCCGCCGCCTCGCCCAGCACGGGCCCATAGATGCCGAAGTCCAGCAGGCGCGCCTGGGCTTCGGGCGAGATCGCATAGTTGATCGCCTCCATGGCGAGTTTGGCGTTGGGCGCGCCCTTCGGGACAACCCAGGCGCTGCCCCAGGCGACGCCATCCTCGTAAGTCATCGCGACGGGGGCGTTCTCCTTGATGATGGCGAGGACGCGACCCGACCAGGCCGCCGACATCGCGAGCTCGCCGGTGGACAACAGTTGCGGCGGCTGCGCGCCGGCCGTCCACCAGACCTTCACGTTCGGCTTCAACTCGCGAATCTTGTCCATGGCGAGCTTCACCTTGTCCTCGGTGGCGGGATAGACCTCGGCGCGCGGCGTGCCGGCCGCCAGCAGCGCGGCCTCGTAGTTGTAATAGAAGGCCTTGTAGAGGCCGCGCGGCCCGGGGAACGCCTTGACGTCCCAGAAGTCCTTCCAGGATTTCGGCCCCTTGTCCTCCGGGAACGCCTTGGTGTTCCAGGCGACCACCGTGGCGCCGGTGGAGGTGAAGACGCCCTTGGACGCCACCCAGCCCGGGTCGAGCGCCTTGGCGTTCGGGATCAGCGACATGTCGAGCGGCTCCAGGTAATCGGCGCCCTGCCAGATGAAACGCCCGCCGACATCGACGAGGTCCCATTCGGGCTGGCCGGCGTCGACCATCGCTTTCAGCTTGGCGTAATTGGTCGGCGAGGCGGCGACGACCTCGAAGCCCCTGATCTTGCCGAAGGGCTCGAGCATCGCCGTCTTTTCAAGGTCGCTGAGCGCTCCGCCCCACGAGCAGAAGGTGAGTTTGGCGGCGTCGGCCTGGGCGCGACCCATGATTCCGGTCAGCGCGCCGGCCGCCCCGGCGGCGATCAGATGTCGTCTGGTCAGCATGATGGTTTCCTCCTTCACGATGTTTCCGGCAGGATCGAGACGCGCTCCCGATCCCAACCGATCTCGATCTGGTCGCCGCCCGGCGCGTCCGAACTGAAAAGGCGCGACCAAAGTTCGACGCCGCCCGGCAGAGCCAGCCTCAGCGCCACGATCTCTCCGAGGAAGACGCGCTCGGCGACGCAAGCGCGCTGTCCGCCGGCGACCGCGCGGACATGCTCCGGCCGGATCAGCGCGCAAGCCGGGTCGGCGATTCTGAGCCCCCGCCCGGCGTATCCCTCGATCGGCGCGGCGAGGCCCTCCGCGCCGAGCGTCGCGCGCCCGTCGCGCAGCCCCGTCACGCGGCCGGCGATCAGGTTCGATTCGCCAAGGAAGCGCGCCACGAAGCTGTCGACCGGCCGACTGTAAAGCTCCTGCGCCGTCGCCAGTTGAACCAGGCGGCCGCCGCGCATCACGGCGATGCGGTCCGACATGACCAGCGCCTCCTCCTGGTCGTGCGTCACGTAGAGCGTGGTCCGCGGGCGGGCGACATGCATCCGGCGGATCTCGATCTGCACTTCCTTGCGCAACTGCTTGTCGAGCGCGCCGAGCGGCTCGTCCATCAGCAGGATGTCGGGCTCGATCGCCAGCGCGCGCGCCAACGCCACGCGCTGCTGCTGGCCGCCGGACAGGCTGAGCACGGAGCGGCGCTCGAAGCCCTCGAGCCGCACCGCGCCCAGCGCGTCCTCGACCCGTCGCCGCAGCGGGGCCGGCGCGACCTTACGCGCGCGCAGCCCATAGGCGACGTTCTCGAATACGTCGAGATGCGGGAACAGCGCGTAGTTCTGAAACACCATGCCGATGTTGCGTCGGCGCGCCGGCAAGCCGGTGACGTCGCGGCCGGCGACCAACAGCGCGCCGGCCGTCGGCTCGACATGGCCCGCGCAAATATTGAGGAGCGTCGACTTTCCGGAGCCCGACGGCCCGAGGAAACTGATGAACTCGCCCGACGCGATATCGAGGTCGAGCGGACAAAGCGCTTCCACGGCGCCAAAGCGCTTGGCGACGCCGCGAAAGGCGACGGCGCTCACCACGCCCTCCGCGTCGCGAGCCGCCCGATCGCCGAGCCCGAGACGGCGAGGATGATCATGATCGTCGCGGCGACCGCGACGACCGGCGTATATTCCACGCGCACCTCCTCCCAGATGCGCACCGGCAGCGTCTTCACGCTGGGACCGGCGAGAAACACCGCCAGCACCACCTCGTCGAACGAGGTGACGAAGGCGAACACGCCGCCGCCGACGACGCCGGGCAGGATCGCCGGAAAGGTGACCGTGCGGAACACGCGCCAGGGCCCGGCGCCGAGCCCGCTCGCCGCCAGCGCGAGATGCGGATCGAGCGCGGCGATCGATACGCCGACATTGAGGACGACATAGGGAAACGCCAGCATCGTGTGGGCGAGCACCAGGCCGAGCGCGCTCCCCACCAGGCCGGCGGCGCGCGCCAGCGCGTAGAGTCCGACGGCGAGCACGATCACCGGCGCAACCAACGGCCCGAGGAACAGGCCGGTGGCGAGCGTCCTCATGCGGGGTCCGAGCGCCGTGAGGCCGAGCGCCGCCGAGGTTCCGGCCGTCACCGACAGCAGCGAGGAGAGCGTTGCGACCACGAGGCTGGTCAACAGCGCGCGCAGCCACGACGGATCGGCGAAGAAGGCGCTCCACCAACGCAACGACCAGTCGTGCGGCGGCAGGCGCAGAAAGCTCTGTTCGCTGAAGGCGAGCGGAGCGACCGCGAGAATGGGCGCGATGATCATCGCGGCCAGCAGCGCCGCAAAGGCCTTCGTCCCGGCGCCGGCGGGCGTCACCGGATCTCCGATAGCGCGCGCACCGGCACGAACCGCCCGGCCAGGCCGATCACCGCGAGCGCCATGGCCAGCAGCGTCATCGAAGCGGCGGCCGCGAGCGGCCAGTCCAGACGATCGTTGACGAAGGAATTGATCAGCATGGAGATGGTGGTGTCGGACGGACCGCCGAGCAGAGCCGGCGTGACGAAAAAGCCGAGCGAAAGGAGGAAGGTGAAGGTCGCGGCGGTCGCGAGTCCGCGCGCCGACAGCGGCAACAGCACGCGCCTGAAAGTGGCCATGCGCGAGGCGCCGAGCCCGTCGCTCGCGCGCAACAAGGCGGGGTCGATGCGCGACAGCGCCGCGTAGATCGGCAGCACGGCGTAAGGCAGCAGCACATGCACCATGCCGATCGCGACGCCGGGAAAGGCGAACAGCAGCGGCAGCGGATGATCGACGACGCCGAGCGCCATGACGAAACGGTTGAGGGGTCCGTTGCTTCCCAGGATCAACATCCAGGAGAAGGTCCGCACCAGCACGCTGATCCATAAGGGCAAGACGACGCAGGCGAAAATCACCGCGCGCCAGCCGGCCTCCAGCCGGATCAACGCGAGCGAAAGCGCAAAGCCGATGGCTAGGCTCGCCGCCGACACGACAAGCGCCAGCACGATCGTGTTGCGCAGCACCAGCCGATAGACGTCGACGCTCGCCAGCTCCCGATAGGCCGCGAGCGGACCGGCCGGCGACGAGACGCTCAACACCGCGAGGCGCAGCAGCGGCGCGACGAATCCCAGTCCGATGATCGTTACGGCGGGCGCCAGCAACAGCGCGGCGAGGGCGATGCGCGCGCTCCGCCGCCGGCCGGCCGCGCTCACGAACGACGGTCCCGGAGAATCTCGCGCGCCGCGTTGTGCCCGACGACGCCGCCCACGCCCCCGCCGGGATGGGCGGACGAGCCGCATTGATAGAGACCCTTGATCGGCGTGCGGTAATCGGCCCAATGCGGCGCCGGCCGCGCCCAGAACAGTTGATCGATCTGCAGCTCGCCGTGGAAGATGTGGCCATGCGGCGAACCGATCTTCGCCTCGATGTCGGGCGGCGTCAGCACCTGCATGTCGATGACGCCGCTCGAAAAGCCCGGCGCGTGCTCGTCCATCACCCGCATGACGTTGCGCACGAGTTCGTCCTTCCGGGCGCTCCAGTCGCCCTCCTTCAGCTTGTAGGGCGCGTGGCCGCCGAAGAGGTGGACGACATGCTTGCCGGGCGGCGCGATCGTGTCGTCGACGAAGCTCGGCGTCACCGGGGTTATGAACGGCTCGCGCGACATGTCGCCGTATTTGGCGTCGTCGTAGGCCCTTTCGAGATATTCGATGGTCGGCCCGATGTGGGCGTAGGTCGGATAGGCGAAGCCGCAGGCCTGCGCGTCGAAAGCGGTGTAGCGCGGGAGCGCCTCGCAGGCGATGTTGATCTTGAAGGCGCTGGAAAACGTCCGGTAGGCCTCGACATCGCGCACGAAATCGGCCGGCAGCGTGGACTTGTCGAGGAATTTGAGGAAGGTCAGCTTCGCCGAGACGTTGCTCGCCACGACGCCGGCCTCATAGCGCGTCCCGTCGGCGAGCGTCACGCCGGTCGCGCGGCCGTTCGCCGTTTCGATCGAGGCGACCTCGCAGGCGGTCTTGACGACGAGGCCCTTCTCCTGTCCCGATCGGGCGATGGCCTGGGTGATCGACCCCATCCCGCCGCGCACGAACCCCCACCCGCCGGCGCCGGCGTGCTCGCCCATCAGGTGGTGCATCACGACATAGGCGGAGCCGGGGCTCTTGGGGCCGACAAAAGTGCCGATGCCGCAATAATAGGCCAGCACCGCCTTGATCTCGGAACGCTCGAACCATTCGGAGAGGTAGTCGTCGGCGCTCATCGTCAGGAGGTCGACGAGGCGGAACAGCTTGCCCCCCACGCGACGGTATTTCCACAGGAACTTCGCGGTCTCCTTGAATGAGCGCCAGTCGCGGCATGACGGATCGGGCGGCGTCTCCAGCAGGAGCTTCCGCATGATCTTGACGGAGTCCATGAGATAGCGGTCGAACTCGGGGTAGATCGCGGCGTCCTTCGCGGAGAAGCGCGCGAAAGACGCTTGCGTCTTGGCGATGTCGTCGGCGAAGACGATGTAGTCGTTGTCCGGCAACAGGCCGAACATGTCGGTCGCCGGAAGCACCTGGTAGCCGTATTTGGCCAGTTCGAGATCGGCGATGACCTTCGGATGAAGGAGGCTCATCAAATAGCTGAACACCGAGAACTTGAAGCCCGGCGTGACCTCTTCCGTCACCGCGGCGCCGCCGACCACGGGGCGGCGCTCCAGCACCAGCGTCTTCAGGCCGGCGCGCGCGAGATAGGCGCCGCAAGTCAGTCCGTTATGGCCGCCTCCGATGATGATCGCATCATAGCGCTCCGCCATGTTTCAAAACTCCGGCGACTTAGCTTGCATTAAAATTTTGATGCGATATTTTTGTCAATAGAAAAAACTCTCGCCGCGTGAGAATCCCATCGTCCGCATGACCCACAGCCGCGTCGACGCGCCGTCCGAGTCGCCCGATCCGAGCCAGCCGCGCCTGATCGGTCGGGAAATCCGCGCCCTGCGTAAGGCGCGCGGCGTCACGCTGACCGGACTCGCCGCGGCGAGCGGCCTGTCGGTCGGCTATCTCAGCCTGCTGGAGCGCGACCGCTCGACGCCGTCGATCAAGGCGCTGCACGCGGTGTCGCGGGCGCTCGGCGTCACCATCAGCTGGTTTTTCGAAGCCAACGACGTCGCCGAAGAGGAGCGCGACCTCGTCGTGCGAAGGGCGCGCCGTCGCCGGCTCGACTATTCGGCGGGCGTCGTCGACGAATTGCTGAGCCCCAACCTCACCGGCGCGCTGGAGCTGTTGTCGTGCCGGTTTCCTCCGGGCGCCTCCTCGGGCGAAGAGCCTTACACGCATTCGGGCGAGGAAGCCGGCGTCGTGCTCCGCGGCCGGCTGGAGCTGTGGGTCGATGGCCGGTCGGTGACGCTGGAGGCGGGCGACAGCTTCGGCTTCCGCAGCGCGCTGCCGCATCGCTACCGCAATCCCGGCCCGGACGAGGCGGAGGTGATTTGGGCGATCACGCCGCCCAGTTATTGAACATGAGCCGCCTCGCCAATCTCTGGGAGGAGACGGCGGTCCCGGCGCCGAGGGTCGAGCCGCTCGTCGGCGGCGCCCATACCGATGCGCTGGTGGTCGGCGGCGGCTATCTCGGCCTCTCGGCGGCGCTTCATATCGCGGAAGCCGGCGGCGACGCCATCGTCCTCGAGGCGGAGGCGCCGGGGCATGGCGCCTCCGGCCGCAATGGCGGGCAGCTCATCCCCGGCCTTAAATACGATCCCGACGACATCGAGGCCTCGCTCGGCCGCGAGCGGGGGGAACGGCTGTGGCGCTTCGCCGGCGGCGCGGCGGATTTCGTGTTCGACCTCGTCGAGCGGCTCGGCCTCAAGGCGGAGGCGAACCGCACCGCGTGGATCCAGGGGGTCCACTCGAACAAGGCCGCCGCCCGCGCCCGTTCGCGGGCCGAGCAATGGCGTAGACGAGGCGCCGACGTCGCCTATGTCGAGGCGCGGGAGGCCGGGCGCCTGACCGGAACGACGGCCTATATCGGCGCTTTCGTCGATCGGCGCGCCGGACGCCTGCAACCGCTGTCCTATGCGCGCGAGCTCGCGCGCGCGGCGATCGCGGCGGGCGCGCGCGTCCATGGCGCCTCGCGGGTCGTCTCGCTCGACTGGCGCGGCGACGCCTGGACGGCGACGACCGCGAGTGGGGCGCAGGTCACGGCCGCAAAGGTTCTGCTTTGCGCGAACGCCTATTCGGACGGCCTGTTTCCGGAGCTGCCGCGCTCGATCGTCGCCGCGACTTCGCTGCAGATCGCGACCGAGCCGCTGCCCGCCGCGTTGCGCGACAGCATCCTGCCCGGCGGCGAGGTGCTTTCCGATACGCGCAAGGTGATCCGCTATTGGCGGCTCGACGCCGCGGGGCGCCTGCTGATGGGCGGCCGCGGCCCTTATCGGGAGCCGGGACCCGAGAGCGATTGGGCGCATCTGGCGCGGGAGGTTCCGGCGCTCTATCCGCAGTTGCGCGGCATCCGATTCACCCATCGCTGGGGCGGGCGCGTGGCGATCCATCCGGATCACTGGCCCCGGCTGCACGAGTTGCGACCCGGCGTCTTTGCGGCGATCGGCTGTCAGGGGCGCGGCGTCGGCTGGCAGACCGCGATGGGCGCCGAGCTTGCCCGTTTGGCGATGGACGAAACCTATGAGCCGGTCCTTCCCGTCTCGCCCGTCGCCGCGATTCCGTTTTCGGGCCTGAAGCGCGTCGGCTACGCAGCGGCGCTCACGGCGATGCGCGCGCTCGACCGGCTGGGCCTGTCATGAGCGGACGTGTGTTGGGAGAGCGCAATGTCGGATGTTGAGACTCTTCTGATCGAACGGCGCCGCCGCATCGCCGTTCTGTCGTTCAATCGCCCGCGCGTCCTCAACGCCTTCGACGGACCGCTCGTCGAAGCGACGACCAAAGCGATGGCCGAACTTTCCGCCGACGAGAGCGTCCTGGCGATCGTGGTCCGTGGTGAAGGGCGCGCCTTTTCAGCCGGTTTCGACCTCAAGGCCGGCGCCGCCGCGGCCGGGCGGCGGGGACTTGCCGATTGGCGGCGCGTGCTCGAGGCCGATTTCGACTTCATCATGGCGTTCTGGGATTGCCCGAAACCGACGATCGCGGCCGTCCACGGCTATTGCATCGGGGGCGCGTTCGAGTTGTCGCTCGCCTGCGACATCACGGTCGCCGCGGCGGGAACCCGCCTCGGGGCGCCGGAAGTGAAGTTCGGGTCCGGAGCGGTGGCGATGCTTCTGCCTTTCGTCGCCGGGGCGAAGGCCGCCAAGGAAATCCTGCTCACCGGCGATGATCATCTCACCGCGGAAAGGGCGCTGGCGCTCGGCATCGTCAATCGTGTCGCGCCGGCGGGCGAGGAATTCGCCCAGGCGCTCGAAATCGCCGAAAGCATCGCCGCCGCCGATCCGACGGCCGTGCAATTGTCGAAGCGCGCGATCAACCGCAGCTACGAGGCCATGGGCTTGAGGGCCGCTCTCGCGCAAGCGCTGGAGGTCGATATTTTCATCGAAGGGGCCGGCGGTCCGAAGCGCGCCGAGTTCGATCGCCTTCGCCGGGAGGAAGGCCTCAAGGCCGCCCTCGCCTGGCGCGACGGCGCAAACCCCGAGACCGCCCCGTAGCGAGGACGGCGCCGCTCCGCCGCCGCCCGACGGCGGGCGTTGCGGCGAACGGCTTCGATCGGCGCCGATCGCGATTCTACGAATCGGCGCAAAGCGAGGCGCGCTCGCGCAGTCGCGCGCCAACGACCGCGCCGATGTGTTGGGACGCGACGATATCCGCATCGCTGGCGGGCGCCGCCGCGAGGCGGCCGATCCTGTTTTCCGAAGGCGTCGCGAGGGGGCGGATGTCCCTGCAGGAGGTTGTCGCTTTGACCGCCGCCAATCACGCCAGGATGTGCGGGCTCAATCCGCGCAAAGGCTCGATCATGATCGGCGCCGACGCCGACATCGCGATCTGCGATCTGGAAATAGGGGTGACGCAGACCCGGGATCTCGTGCAACATGGCGCCGACTCCACACCCTGTGAGGGGATGGCGGTCGCCGGCTGGCCGGTCAAGACGCTGGTCCGCGGCGCCCTTGTCGTCGATGACCGCCGGGTCGTCGGCGAACCCGGCCTCGGTCAGTTCGCGCCCCGCGAGACGACCGGGCGGCATTGAGCCCACCGTCGCGGCGCCGTGGGCGCGGCGCCGGCCGATCGCGATCATTCGCCCGGCTCGGCTGGACCTTCGAATCGGATATCGAAATTGCGGAAGGAGCGCGCAGATGGGCGAACTGACCAATCGGGTGGCGTTGGTCACCGGAGCGTCGCGGGGCATCGGCCGGGCGATCGCGCTGGCTCTGGCGGGCGCCGGCGCCGACGTCGCGGTCAACTATCGCGACCGCGAGCGGCAGGCCGCCGAGGTGGTCGACGCCATCCGCGCCCAACAGCGGCGGGCGATCGCCATCGGCGCCGACGTCGCCAGCCGTCAGGCGGTCGAGACGATGGTCCAGCGGACGCAGGCCGAACTCGGGCCCGTCGACGTCTTGATCAACAACGCGGGGGTTGCGACGGTCCGCGGGCTCGACGACCTCACCGAGGAGGACTTCGACCGCGCCATCGCGATCAATCTCAAATCGGCCTTCCTGTGCATCAGCGCCGTGGCGCCCGGCATGCGCGCCCGGCGTTGGGGTCGCATCGTCAATATGTCGTCCATCGCGGCGCGCGGCGCCGGCGCGATCGGCGTCCATTACAACGCGTCGAAGGCCGGCCTCGAGGGGCTGACGCGCGGCTACGCGTCGCGACTGGCGGCCGAAGGCGTCACGGTCAACGCCGTCGCCCCGGGTCCGATCGACACCGACATGGGGGCGCCGTTGAAGCAGGCGGGCTTTGCGGCTCGCGTTCCGGTGGGTCGGATGGGCGTCGCCGAAGAGGTCGCGCAAACCGTCCTGATGCTGGTCGGCAACGCCTTCATGACCGGCCAGACCGTCTCGGTGAATGGCGGCTTGCTGTTCACTTAGCTCGCTCGCCGCTCTCTCGCCGTCCTGGAGCGGCCGAAGCGAGCCGGGCGACCGCGCGCCGCCGGGAGCGCACGTCATGCGGAAGGCCGGGTCGGCGACCGCCTCGTCGTCCGGGAAGCGCGCTTGCGCAGGGAACATCGACCATTGCGCCGAAAGCCGCGTTCGGCGAATCTGGGCGCCCCGACAAGCGGAGCGCTCGATGCTGAAATTCTACTTCAACGGCTCGCCCAACCCGACCAAAGTCGCGTTGTTTCTCGAGGAGGCCGGTCTGCCCTATCAGCCGCTGCCGGTGGATACGCGCAAGGGCGAACAGTTCAAACCGGAGTTCCTCGCCGTCAATCCCAATGGCAAGGTTCCCGCGATCGTCGACGGCGACATCGTCGTGTTCGACAGCAATGCGATCCTTCTCTATCTGGCCGAAAAGACCGGCCAATTCCTGCCCGCCAACACGCCCGACGACCGGGCGCAGCTGCTGTCATGGCTGATGTTCGCGGCGACCGGCGTTGGGCCCTACTGCGGCCAGGCCGTCCATTTCCGGCATTTCGCGCCGGAGAGGGTCCCCTATGCGCACAACCGCTACCAGTTCGAGGCGCAGCGGCACTTTTCCGTTCTCGACGGCCGTTTGGCGAGCCGCCGCTTCATGCTCGGCGACGTCTATACGATCGTCGACATGGATGTCTGGGGCTGGGCGCGCCTGGTCCCCTTCGTGCTCGGCGAGGGCGCCTGGGCGAAATTCCCTCACCTCAAGCGCCTGCACGACGAGATCGCGGCGCGTCCCGCCGCCGGTCGCGCCGTGGCGCTGAAGGAGAAGTTCGCCTTCAAGGCCGAGTGGGACGACGAGGCGCGCGCCAACATGCACAGGCATCTGGCGATCAAGGTCGCCTAAGGCCGCGCGGCGGAAGGCCCGGCGCGAGCGGTTGGTCGGCGATGCTTTCGCGCTATTGCGGCAAGGCGGCGGCGCGACTGGGCTCCGCGCAATCGCAGGCCTGACCGGGCGGTCCGCTTCAAGCCCAAAATCGTGTGTCGATCCCTCGGCGATCGGCCCGGCGTCTTGGCGCGCGGCGCGATCGGCAAACCCACGGAGATCGCCAACAGGCTTCCTAGGCGGCCCGTTGCGTCGGTATCTTCTCGATTTGCGCGCGAAGTTTGCGTTCGGCTTCCCATAAGTCATAGGAACCCTGCATATTCAGCCAGAGCGCTGGGCCGTTGCCGCAAAACTTGCCGAGGCGGAGCGCCATGGCGGGCGTCACAGGCATCGTTCCGGCAAGGATGCGATGCAGCGTCTGGCGGCTCACCCCAAGATGTTTGGCGGCAGTCTGGACCGGCATATTGTTGAGAGCCGGAAAGACATCCTCGCGTAGAATTTCGCCGGGATGGGTCGGCGCTCGCTTGGCGTCGCGATCTACTTGGTAAGTCGGGGATGCAACGAGGCTCTTGGACATGACGGGCTCCAAAACAACCAGGAACGGACGGATCGCGCGCTCAGTGATATTGTTCAAAATCGACCTCATAAGCGTCGCCATTCGCAAAACAGAAAGTGACGCACCAAGGGCCGCTGACGTGAACCGTGTAGCGTGTCGGATTGAATCCTTGCAGGGGGTGAAAGTTGAAGCCTGGGATATTGAGGTCTTCGGCTTTTGTCGCGGCGTTCAACGCGTCGAGCCGACGCAACATGCGGCGATGCATTCTAGCGTCGATGCCCTTGGCGCGACTCTTCGCCCAGAGTTCGGCAAGAGCCTTGCTCTTGAACGAAACGATCATGAGCCGACTGTAGCATATCGCGCTACAGTGTCAACTGGCGCGTTACATAATTCGCCGGACTGCAGTGGCCAGTGCGAGGCTTCGCGCTATATTCACCCCACCCCGTCGCGAAGCATTATTGTTTCATCACGCCAACTCATTGATTTCGATGGTGGGCGCACAAGGGCTCGAACCTTGGACCCGCTGATTAAGAGTCACATTAGGGCACTTTTTCATAGTTGCGCGCCGCGTCGCATTGCGTCACGCAAAGACATGAAATCACTTGTATTTATTTCTATGTGATGCAACATGGTGGAACACTGAATTTCGCCCTAGCAACCCCCTTTTCGGTGCCAAATCGGTGCCAAGCACACTCACTGAGTTGGCGATTAGAACCGCTGAGTTGCCGGCTTCCGGCACCCTCACGCTGTGGGATGGCGGGCTGAAAAATTTCGGCTGCCGCGTCAGCGCCAAGGGCACAAAGTCCTTCATTGTCCTTCTTGCAAGCGGCCGCCGCCACACGATCGGCCGCTATCCCATCCTCTCGCTCGCGGAGGCGCGCGCCGCCGCCAAGCGCGCGCTTGCGGAGAAGGCGCTTGGGCGAACGCGGCCGAATACGACCGGCTATCTCGCGGCCGTCGACGAGTTCATTTCACATAACGAGGAGAAGAATTGTGCTCGCACCGCGTTCGAATACCGGCGCTTGCTCACGTCGCACTTCCCGTTCGGCACCACGCGGCTCCCGGACATCACGAGCGAACAGATCGAAAAGAGATTGAAGCCGTTGGCCGGGCGGCCGTCCGAGCAACAGCACGCGTTCACCGCGATCAAGATATTTTTCAATTGGGCGTTGAAGCGCCGCTATGTGCAGAGCAATCCATGCGCCGCGCTATTTGCCCCGTCAAAGGCGACGAGCCGCTCTCGCGTCTTGGCCGACAAGGAGTTGCGGGCGGTTCTCAAACAGGCGCGCGCCGAAGTCGGCGCATATGGAAAGATCGTGGAATTGCTCATTCTCACCGGGCAGCGTCGGGGCGAGATTGCCGCGCTTGAATGGGAGTGGATCGACGAGAAAAGCCGCATCATCACGCTCCCCGATTCGATCACCAAGAACGCACGTGAGCACGCCTTTCCCTACGGCCCCACGGTCGCCGCCGTGTTGAAGACAATTCCGCGCGGCAGCGCGTATCTGTTTCCCGCGACGAAAGAGCGGCGCAAAGGGCAGCCCGTCACCGTATTCGGCGGATGGAACCGGCCGAAGGTCGCGCTCGACAAACGATCCAAGATCGCGCCCTGGACACTTCATGATCTTCGCCGCACGTTCTCGACCAATCTAGCCGCGCTCGGCGTCCCGATCCACGTCACCGAGAAATTGCTCAACCACGTTTCCGGCACGCTCTCCGGAGTTGCCGCCATCTACAATCGCCATGCCTATATGGACGAGATGCGCGCCGCCATCGAAGCCTGGGAGCGACGGCTTGCGGCGATCACCGCGCAACACAATACCAACAGCCCCGACGCTTCCCCACCGCCCCCATAACGCCGACAATGCTTCATCAAGCGGCATATGCGGATGGGTAAAGGGTGGGGTATATCGTTTCCCCCACGTGGGGACGATAAAGCACTGATTCCGCGCCAGTTCGCGTGCGCTATCGCGCCCGACCCAATAGCTTTTCTTCTGCCTATCGGACATCAGCAGGCCACGCACTCGGTCCTAAAGGACACGTCGCGCGGGAAAACCTATTGGGTCGGGCGCGCGCAAGCGCGCCACGACGAACTGGCGCGGACGGTTCCCAACCGTTCCTTACCGCTCCCCGATTCCCCATTCCTCGCGCCTTCATATGCGCCATGGTACAATGCCCACATATGACAAAGACCGCGACCCGCATCCTCGAACTGTTCCAGACCCTTCCGGCGCGCGACCAGCGCGCGCTCGTCGAAAAGCTTGCCGAGACCGCGGACAGTGAATCTTTCTATAACCGCATGTCGGCGGACCAGCGGGCCGAGCTTGACGACGCGATCACCGAAGTCGAGCGCGGCGAAACGATTCCAGCCGAGGGCGTATTCAACGACCTCGCGCAACGATTCGGTTTCTCGAATGCATGAGAATCAAGCTTTCGCGCCGCGCCGCGGCGGAGCTTGAATACTATTTCGAGGCCGGCGTCGGCCGATTCGGACCGCTTATCGCCGAGCGGACTTTCGCCCGCGTAAGGCATGTAATCTTCGATCTGCTTCCGGCCAACCCGGAACTTGGAACCTATCGCCCCAACCGCGACATCTTCGAGTGCGTCGTCGCGCAGACGCCGTTCGTCCTCTTCTACCGCTGCGAGGGCAAGAACGACATCACGGTCGTTGCGATATTCAATCAGTCGCAGGACCGGGACTGGTTCGAGGATTGACTGCTCCACGATTCCCGACGATTCCCCCCAGCCCCGGCACGTTAGAATAGCCGCAGGCCGTTCTTTCGCTCGCGCTCAACACGCGGGCAACGGCGGGCCTCCCTGACCGACCAAAGCTTGCACCAAGCGCGCGAACACTCGGCACGGCACGGCGGCCCTCCCATGCTCACGACCCACGAAACGATTCTCGGCACGCTCTCCACAGGTGAGAGCGTGCCTCTCTTGCAAGCCGACCGCCGCCGGCATGTCTACGTCGTCGGCATGACCGGCACCGGCAAGACCGGACTGCTCCTAAACCTCATGCACGCCGATCTTCACGGCCGGCGCGGGCTTCTGCTTCCTCGATCCCCATGGCGACGCGAGCCAGCATATCGCGAGCCTGGCCCCGGCCGAGCGCCGCTCCGAAGTGATCTATCTCGATCCTTCCGATCCCACGCACACCTTCGCTTACAATCCCCTATCGGGCATTCCCGAGGCCGAGCGCGCGACGGCCGCCGCCAACATCATCTCCGCCTTCAAGAACATCTGGGCGCACACCTGGGGCCAGCGCCTCGAATATATCCTCGGCCATTCGCTTCGCTTGTTGCTCGACACGCGCGATCAGACGTTGCTCGGACTTCCCCGTTTGCTGGTCGACGACGAATATCGCGACCGACTGCTGCGTAGCTGCCAGGACCCGGTCGTGCGCGCCTTTTGGCAAACCGAATATGCCGCCTACGATACTCGCTTCCGCAACGAGGCGATCGCGCCGATCCAAAACAAGGTGGGCGCATTCCTCGCCAACCCGTTCATCCGGTCGATCCTGTGTCAGAATTCCTCGACGCTCAAAGTCCCGGACGTGATGAACAAGGGCAACGTGCTGATCGTGAACCTTTCTAAAGGCAATCTCGGCACCGAGCCGGCCCATCTCTTGGGCGCGCTTCTCATCACCGCCTGTTCGCAAGCGGCCGAGGCGCGCCGACACATACCGGAGCACGAGCGCCGCGACTTCACGCTGTATGTCGACGAGTTCCAGAACTTCGCGACCGATAGCTTTGCGTCGATCCTCTCGGAAGCGCGCAAGTGGCGCTTGTCCTTAGTGGCGGCGAACCAGCAGATCGCCCAGTTGCCGGAGGCCTTGCAACATGCGGTATTCGGCAACGCTGGAACGCTTGTCGCCTTTCGCGTTGGCGCTCATGACGCCAAACGTCTTGCTGGCGACCTCGGCATGGCTAATCCTTCGACGTTGACCCAGACGAACAATCATCACGCCTGGGTCAAGCTCATGCGCAATGGCGCTCCTTTGGAGCCGCGCTTGATCCGGACGCTCGCTCCCCCGCCGCCGGGCTCGCGTTTAGCGAAGGTCATCGCCTTCGCTCACGCGTGCCACATGATGCCGCGCAAGCCGGTCGAAGAGCGCATCGCCGCATCCTTCCCAAAAGTCCGATCGAAGCGGCCGAGGCGTCGAGGCAAAAGGGACCCGGATAGAGGATAAGAATAAATCCGGCGTTCCTTGCCAGTCGTCTGAGACATCTATATATAGACGATTTGCGGGTCGTTAGCGCTACATACGGGTAGGGCCATGGATAAGAATCAATTGTTCATCGAACGCCGCGAACAAGGCGACTACGCGGTTAGAAAGCCGGATTTAGCGCGCGCGAGCGCCGTCTTGCCGACACAGGCGCAAGCCATTGCGTGGGCGAAAGCGCATAACCCCAAAGCGACGCCGATGATCGAGCGCGTGCGCAACACGACAGTCGGCCACCCGGATAAGTGGCGTACGACGTAGGCGCGCGTGGCGGGCGCGTTCGAATTCGACGGTTCTTCCGGCCCGCGATTTTGAGCGGGATAAGCACAGTGGGCGGCCCTTAATCGCTTGACGCGATTTTTGCGGCTGCACTCAATTGATGGTCGTGAGTTGGGAGGAGGCAATGCGAGCCTTCGTCGAGCATCGCGGTCATTATGGCCTTTTGGGTTTCAATCCACGGTTCACTCTTTATCTGAATATCGAGTTTTCCAACGAGGAGCGCGCGATCGTCCAGACGCGCGCCCTTCAGAACTACATATTTGACCTATCACCCGGCTACCTTGGAACATCCGAGAGCCGCTACTCGGGCGACACGCTCGCGCTTATGGAGACCAGCGGCCTTGCGCTCTTCCTCATCGGCTTTTTGTCCATCTTTGTCGCCGCCGCTGTGAGCGCTTTTGGCCCCGTGACGCTTCTGTGCATCGTCGCCGGCGTCATGCTCTTTTGGCACGCGCAGTCCGCCAAGCGGCGCGAGCAGAGCGCGTATTTGAAACAGCTGACGCTGGGGTATCTCCTCGACAAGCCGTCGATATCGATTTAGACGATTGACCCCGGTCAAGCCCCGCTTCTCGAAGAAAATATCCGCCTCCGGCTCGCCAAGCTGAAGCATTTCCTCAGCCAGACACATGAGCTCGCGACGCAACGCGCGTTCGAGATGTAGCTCATGTTCATTCTCGTATTCCCGATCCTCTTCTACCTCGTATTGTTCTTCCTGATCGTCAGCGCGATCATCTTTGTCCCCTTCCTCGCCGTTCGCGGCGCGATGCGCGGCATGCGCCGCTACGTCAATCGGCCAGAGCCGACGACGCGACTACGCGGTCGTCTAGAGGAGATCGCCAATCCTTTCCCGTCGGTCCAAGAATTCAAACTCGATCATCAGAAGATGTTGCTCTCGGCATGCAGTGGGAAAATTCCCGTTCCCGACGTGCTCCACTGCCTCGTCAATACCGCAGGGACCCTTTACCAGACGCACGGCTTTGATCCTCTGATCCCGCCGTCGCCCGATTCCTTCGATCCGATCTCCCACGGCCGCTACCGCGACGAGCTTATCGCCGGACTGAAGACGGCCGAAGACGCTTCCCGCATCCTTTCCATCGTCCACGGCGTGCTGACCACGGCGTCTATCGAGCTCATCCGAAAGCTTCCTTCGAGCTCCCTTCTGTCGCGCGACATCGCGCCGGCGCCGCCCGAGCCGTTCTTCAAAGTTCCGCTCATCGACATGGTGCGCAATCCCGGCCAAGCGGTCGCCGACCTCATTCGCCCCTTCCATGACCCTAGCGTCGAGAGCTTCAAACTCTTCCGGCCGTTGCGAGAGCAGCTCAATCGCAATCTTTACGAGGCGTCCGGCCAGCGCCACCCCGCCCCGGAGCACAAACTCATCCACCCCTATGAGCATCCCGGCTCACCGAAGGAAATCGTCAAAGCCTATTTGGGCTATACGCCGCTCCAATACATCCTCGATGTCGAAGTCCCGTTCCCCGTCACCCGTGAACGGCGCATGGAGCATTGGCATTTGTTGGGCTCGTCAGGCTGGGGCAAATCGCAGACCTTGCAGCACATCATCATGCACGATCTTCTGGACCCCGATCCCCCGGCCCTGGTCATCATCGACAGCCAGGGCGACATGCTGGCCAAAATTCAGCGGCTTGAGATTTTCGCCCGCGATCCCGATCGCCTCGTCATCATCGATCCCGAGCACAATCCGTCTCTCAACATCTTCGACATGACCACCGACCGCTTTGCGGACTATTCGCCGATCGTCCGGGAGCAGGTCGAAGCCGGAATCATCGAGCTCTACACTTACGTCTTCGGCGCGATCGCCTCCGAGCTCACCGCCAAGCAAGGCACCGCGTTCGCGTTCGTCGTGCGCCTCATGCTGTCTATACCCGGAGCGACGCTCCACACGCTTCTTGACCTCATGGAGGACACGTCCAAGAGCTTTGGCGAGAGTCCATTTGCCAAACATGCCGCCAAGCTCGACCGGACCGCACGGTCGTTTTTCGAGAAGCAGTTCTTCAACAAGCAGGCCTTCGGGTCAACGCGCCAGCAGATCGCCCGGCGGCTCTACGCCGTTCTTGCCGTCCCGGCCTTTGACCGGATGTTCTCTGCTCCCCGCAACAGACTGGACATGTTCGCGGCGCTCCAGGGGCGCAAGGTCGTTCTGGTCAACACCGCCAAGTCGCTTCTCAAAACGGACGCGTCGGCGCTGTTCGGCCGCTATATGATCGCGCAGGTCATGGCCGCAGCCTTCGAGCGCGTCGCGGTGCCCTACAATCAGCGCGCGCCGGCCTACCTCATCATCGATGAAGCGGCGGAGTATTTCGATGACAGCCTGGAGAGCTTGCTTTCCCAGGCGCGGAAATTTCAGCTCGGCGTGCTGTTCGCCCATCAGCACATGGAGCAATTGACGCCCGTCCTGCGTTCGTCGGTCGCCGCCAACACGTCGATCAAGATGGCGGGCGGCGTCTCCGACCGCGACGCCCGCATGCTCGATGCCGACATGCGCACCACGTCCGAGTTTATCGCCTCGATGCGCAAGAGCGCACGGTCGACCGAATTCGCCGCCTATATCAGGAACGAAACGCCGACGGCGGTTCGGTTGAACATTCCGTTCGGCACCATGGAGAGCGCTCCTCGGATGTCGACCGACGAGCACCGTCGGTTGATCGAGCGGACGCGCAGACGTTATTCGGTCGATCCCGACATCGAGGACCACGCGCCCGCATCGCCACCTCGCCCAGACACGATTGCCGCCGCCAGCGATGGCCACATCGAACTATCGGACAACTGGTAGGCCGCACATAGAGTTGCATGCTCGACGTGCCGCCGCATCGCGGCACATGGCGCACGTTGACGCGCTAGCAAACTTGCGCATTTCTCGCGCGCATGGACGCGCCGGTTCAAGAGAAGCCGTATCATACGATAGGCCGATGGGGCCGAGGACGCGTCCCGCCGATCACGCTCAATGCGCGCGACCTCGACTACCTTCTCGCCTTGTTCACTCACGGCGTTCTTTCGAGCGACATGCTGCGCGCGCTTGTTGCGCCCACCCTGCCGCAGCGGGTGACGACCCGCAGAATGTTCCTTCTGAAGAATCCGCCTAACGAATTTGTTGCGCAACCAGAGGCGCAGGAGATTGCCAGAAACGTCTACAGCGCCAACCTGATCTTCGAGATCAACGAGCGGGGTGTCTATGCTCTCGTTGATTCTGGCCGAATCGATTACGACGACCATGTCCTCTGGAGCAAGCTCCAGGGCAACTTCAAGCCGCAGCACTTCGACCATGATCGCGCGGTGGGCTATGTGCTTGCCTCTCTGGCGCTTGGAGCGCACGAGACGGGCATACGATTTATCTCTTGGCGCGAAATCCTCAATAGGCCGCGTTGCCCGGTTCAGACCCGCGAATTGAGAAATCCCCTCGCAATCCCCTACGAGGCAAGCGGTGAACGTCGCGTCCTCATTCCGGACGCGCTGTTCGGCCTGCAATACCCGAACGGCGCATGCTTCTTCGCCTTAGAAATCGACATGGGCACCGAGCAGCACAAGGATAGCGACCTCAAGAGCGTCACGCTTCGCCAGAAGTTCCGCGCTTATCGCGTCGTCATGCGGGAAAGATCTTTGCATCGCAATTCGGCCTGCCGTCGCTTGTCCTACTCACCGTCACGCCGGGCGTCGTGCGTATGCGCAACATGATGGATCACCTCACGCCCGCGTTTGATGGTGACGCTGGAGACTTGAGTCGGTCGTTCCTGTTCAGAGCAGTGCCGGAGCTCGCGCGGCGATCACGCGAGAGCCCGCCGACCAGCGGTCACATGCTGACAATCCCGTGGAATTGCTCCCGGCATCCACAGCTCAATTTAGCTCGACTGTAGAGAACCACGTCCTTCCAAGGCTAGCGTAATGGGTGGCATGCTGAGTTGCATGTCGGAAAACCATCGCTCCACAGGAGGCATTCATGCGTTACATGCTTGCGTTCTTTGTTCCCGGAGTTGCGCTCATATCCATGGGTAAGGTGGTCCAAGGCGTCATATGCCTGTTCTTGCAGTGCACGATAATCGGGTGGCTTCCCGCCGCCATGTGGGCGGGCGGAGCTACGCGGAACTACTACGAAGATCGTCGGTTCGGCCGCCTCGCGACTTCATTTGAGCGCGGCGCTCAGGCGCGTCTGTCGTGATCTTCGACCGGGGCGCTTGTTTTGCGCCCCGGAATTGGGCTTCGGTTCTCCTCCCCCAAAGACTTCTGTGAATTGGTCGGCGCGGACGATTGAGCGCGAAGCCGCTCCCGCTATGCTCGATCGCCCGCTGGCGTAGGCTCCTGGGGCATTCGCGATTGCTCCCTATTCAGGGAACGATCGAAATGTCTCATCCGCTTAAGCTATGCTCGGTAAATCAGCTCAAGACCGAATTTGGCATTCCCTACTCGCGTCAACATCTCTGGAGGCTGCAAAGCTCAGGACAGTTTCCCCGCGCGGTGAAGCTTGGCCAATGCCGCGTCGCTTTCAGAGTTTGCGACATCGAGGACTGGATACAGGCTCGCTTTGAACAGACCAACCGGCAGCAGAGAGAAAAATCTCTCTGAACAGGGTAACCCCTCGCCTTCCACAGCGAGGGGTTTTTAGTTCCGGAACGGCGCGTCCGATGGCTTTCGCTTTGGTTTTCTTGAAAGCCACGCCGAAAGCCAGACCTCCGCGCGCTGAAACGCGAGTGCGATCATGGAGTTGTAAGCAACGCAAGCGGTCGGAGCGAGCGGGATTCCGCATTACGACCTCCTACCGGTCGGTCGGATTTGGCGGCTTTGGCAAAATCGTTCCGCAAACTTCAATCGCGACTTATCGCGATAAAAGAGCGTGTTTCTACAGGCGCATCTCGTTCGGACCTTGCCCCATTCCGGCGGCTCAACATAGTTTCTTTCCACCCTAATCGATTGAGCGAGCGTGCATGCGTCTATCCTGGAACGAGATTTGTGCGCGCGCGGCTCACTTCGCCGAGGAGTGGAAAGACGCCCACTATGAGAGGGGCGAGACGCAAACCTTTTACAATGAATTCTTCGAGGTATTCGGTGTCACCCGCCGCCGAGTTGCCAGTTTCGAGGAGCCGGTTCGGAAGCTCGGCGCGGCGCGCGGCTTCATCGATCTGTTTTGGAAGGGGGTGCTTTTAGTCGAACAGAAAAGCGCCGGTCGCGACCTCGCCAAGGCGAAGCAGCAGGCGCTGGACTATTTTCCCGGTCTTAAGGAGGCCGAGCTTCCTCGCTATATCCTTGTCAGTGATTTCCAAACGTTCGAGCTTCACGACCTCGATGAGGGGACACCTCCGGTCCAGTTCGTGCTGCGCGACCTACCCAAGAAGATCGAGCATTTCGCATTTATCTTGGGCGTGCAAAAGCGCACATTCCGCGATCAGGACCCGGTAAACATCGACGCCTCGGAACTCATGGGGAAACTACACGATGCGCTGAAGGCCTCCGGCTATGAAGGGCACGATCTCGAAAGGTTTCTTGTTCGGCTGATTTTTTGTTTGTTCGCCGACGCCACAGGTATCTTCGAGCCACGCGGGATTTTCCTCGACCTCGTTGCACAGCGCACGCAGGAGGACGGCAGCGACGTCGGCCAATGGCTCAGCCACCTGTTCGACGTGCTCAACGCGCCGGTGGTGCTGCGGCAGAAGTCCCTCGACGAGGACCTCGCGCAATTCCCCTATGTCAACGGCGATCTGTTTCGCGAACGCCTGCCGATCCCTGCTTTCGACGCCGACATGCGCGAAGACCTTATTGAGGCCTGTGAATTCTCGTGGGATGCGATCTCGCCGGCAATTTTCGGGTCTCTCTTCCAGTCGGTCATGAGCGCCAAGGAGCGACGCGCAACAGGGCGCGCACTATACGACCGAGAAGAACATTCTGCGAAGGTTATTCCAGCATGCTATTTCTGGACGACCTGAGCGCAGAGTTTCAGCGGCTGAAGGCGCGACGGGATACAGGGCGCACACAACGCGTTGAAGGCGTTCCAGGGCAAAACTTGCCGCTCTTAGGCTTTTCGACCCCGCGTGCGGTTGCGGCAACTCCCTCATCATCGCCTATCGAGAGTTGCGCGCGCTCGGAAATTGAGGTGCTAAAGGAGTTAAATCCCACAGGGCCAGCGCCCGTCCTGATGTTGGAACGCTGTCGAAAGATCGACGTAAACCAGTTTTTCGGCATCGAGATCAGTGAGTTTCCAGCGCGCATTGCGGAAGTCGCGCTGTGGATGATGGATCACATCATGAATAATCGGCTGTCGCTGGAATTCGGCGAGAGCTACGTGCGCATTCCGCTACAGACGATCGCCGCACATCCACAATGCCGATGCGCTTGAAATGGATTGGGCTTCCGTTCTTCCTCCTGCTGATTGCTCCTTCGTGCTTGGCAATCCGCCCTTTGGTGGCGCGAAATACCAGACTGCCAAGCAGCGCGCGCAGGTCCGCGACATTGCCAGGCTTGG
>CAVSYB010000014.1:0-181516 GCA_963732155.1 uncultured Alphaproteobacteria bacterium | reverse complement strand
TTCGAAGGAGGAGTTCGACGAGGAAGGCGTCGTTCCATGCGGCTCTTTTGATTTTGTCTCGGATGGAGCCGTTTGCGGAGTTGGTCCGAGCCATGTTGAGCGCGATGGGGCGCAGGACGGCGAGATTGAGCGGGCCGTTGTCCGCTCTGGCGCGGGAGCGGTCTTCGTCGAGGACGGCGTGGACAACCCGGTGGAGCTTGTTCTCGACGTTCCAATGGGCGCGGACGGCCTTGAGCGCGTGCGCGGTTTCGCGGACCGCAACCAGATCGGCCAGCGCCGCGAGGCCTGGAAATCCATGTCGCCTGGCCAGCCATTCGACATCATGCACGACGCGCAAGCGTCTGGTCTCGATGCGGCCGTGGTCGGCGTCGACCGTCTCGTCCGCGTCGTCGGCCGCCACGGCGAGATCGTCGAGAAACAGCGGGGCGTCGTCGTACATCGTGACGCGGTTCGACTTGAGCCCGAGAACCAATCGGCGCCTTTGTCGAGGATCGCTTGCGCCGTCTCTTTCTGGCAATGAAGGGCGTCGGCGGCGACGATCCGGCCTCCGAAGTCAAGGAGCCCGAGAAGGCCGCGCAGGGCGGCGATCTCGCCAGTTCCCTGCGGCCCGCCGATCTGACCCAGCGCCAGACCGCCGCCGGGGGCGAAGGCGTTGACCAGAGCGAGCGGCGAACCGCCCCGCGCCCGCTCGAAAGCCGCCCTCAGCCCCTTGCCGTCGATGGCGACCACGCCGTCTTGCCGCGCCGCGTCCGCCAGGCCTTGCGCGAACCGCGTGAGGCAGGCGGCGAAGGCGTCGGGATCGATGATGCGAAACAGCCGCGAGAAGGCGTCGTGGCTCGGGACGCCGCCTTCGAGGGTCAGGAACTCCCGCAAAAGCGCTTCTTTCGACCGGCCGAACAGCGCAAAATCCACGCAACTCTCGGCGCCCGACAGCGTCGCCGCAAGCGCAATCGTCAGCATTTCCAAAAGATCGTGACGCTGCGCGTCGCCGCTACGCGGAACGGGAACGCGATCAATGATTCCTGAGGTTTGATTTGGGTGAGGCGATTGTCTCAATACCATTCACCGCCACCTGATCGGCCGGCCCCTGCCGTCGAGTTCGTTTCCGGCCGTGCAGGGCGTTCTTCACCGACGACCGGGCTGCGCTTCCTTTCGACTCGCCGCTTTCGCAAGGACCGCAATAAACTCGTTGCGTCCCGATGGCGTGGGATAAACCCGTTCGACGCCAAGCGGGGACAGTCCCGCCTCCACGAGCGTCGTCATCAATTGACGAAAACTGTCGGGGGTGAACTGCCAAGCGTGGACGTCTATGTACTTGCCGTTGGCGGAGTCGTATTCCTCAATGGCCATCTTCGTCCGAGCGGCGATGGAACTATGATAATGCAAATCCGCGTGATCGCCACGCCAATGTCTAACGGGATCGTTGTGCGTGGTCAGCGCTCTGTGCTCGATCACACTCGCCAGTCGGTGCTTCGTGCGGCGCTCCACGTGAGCGTCGATAATCCCGGCTATAGTGGATTGCGCTATAAAATGGTCAAAACAATATCGCTTGTCCGGGATGATCAAAAAGTACCGGCCGTCGCCGGAAATAATTCGCTCCACTTGCTTTAAATGCTCTATGAAATCAGGCTGATGCTCGATGCAGTGCGAGCTGACCACCGCGTCGAATTCAGCGTTGACAATACTCAGATCTCCGACCGCGGAGACGAAATCAATGTTCGGGATGCTGGATACGGGATAGCCAGCGCTCGCCGCCCTCTCCCTGAGTTCGTTCGTATCAAGAACATCGAAATAGCATACGTCATCTCCAGTGAAAATGGGCCGAAAGAACGGCCCGATTTCGAGAATTTTCTTGTTCTTTCCTACCAGTTCGACGAAATTTTCACGAAGAGAATAAGAACGATCGGGTCGCCGCAATTTCCTCCAAAGGCCGCTCGAATAACGCATCAGCAAGCCGGCGCGGCGCCTCAGTCTCAGGTATTGCATTTTGGAGAGGCTCGGCTCGATGGCGTGCGGCTTCACTGATGCGCCCCGAAACTCCGGCATTCGGCGGACAACGCGCCGCTTCGGCGTTAGCGAGGCTACGGTTGTCGCATTCGAAGCATTTTGGCAATGCCAAACATCAACCGGGCGGCGCGCCGAGAGCCCGCGCATGGCGACGAAGACGAAGTTCGATTTGGGATGGAGCGCCCCGAATAGCCAGAGCTTTGGCTGAGTTCGGCATAGGCGACTTCAGGGCTCGTGAGGCTGCGACGTGAGACGTCCGACGGCCTCCCTTAAATCCCCAAGGTCGACCGAAAAGTTGTCGTGGAGGGAATGCACATCGTCGCGGTCATAAGCCCGCTTGCAACGAAGGGCGCTGAACATACAACCGGCGATTTCGCAAAGCTGCTGCCAAACCTCCAGAGGCATGGCGTCGTGTTGAGCCGAGATTACGCAGACACGGGTTCCGGGACGACACCAGAGGACGTTCGTCACAGCCGCGCCGGTCGGCGCGACTACCACCGCGGCCTGACGGAACAGAATCACCTGCGCCGCCAGCGACAGGCCGTCCACGAGCACGAGTTCGAACCCTTCGTTCAGCAGGAATTCTTCTACCAGTTGCTCGTTCAACGGCGCGCGATAGTAGTTTCCACGGCGAACGTAGATGCGACGCCAAGGGTTTGGCGGAGGCTCTGGGGCCAGCGCCGCGATGACGCGCTCGGCGACCCGCCGGGTGAGTCGCTGATGGAGCACTGTCTCCTCGGGCAGCCTTGGCCGCTCGTAGACATCCTGAATGCTGGCGACGTCGGAGATGAAATGCAACTCGTGGGCCGTATAGATTTTTCGGTTGTCGAGAGGGATGATCTGGCGATCACGCTCGTTCAAAATCTCGATCAACTGGCGAAGATTGGGGTGCAGCTCGCTTTGAACCAGCAACGGAAGACTGGGATCCAATCCGAGTTCTTCGGCGGCGAGCAAGCGGGGCAGCAATTCCGCGACCATGTGAAAATAATTGCCCGCGTATTCGTGCATCAGGTGGGCGCCGCGCTGAACATGCGATGGGTAGCTTCGTCGCAGCTGCAGCACCAGCTTGCCTCCTTCGCCGATGTTCAAGTCAAACGGTCGGACCGCCCAACCGGGCGTCGACCGAAAGGCGGCGATTTCGTCCGATAACACTTTGGAAGAATCGGGAAGGATCAGGCGGGTCCCGCCGACAATGCCAACGTCGCGAAAGGTCGCGATGTACGGCTTTGGCGGGAACCGCTGCGCGATGCCGCCTGGGGGCAGGTGCGGCCACTGCGAGGCCGCGGACTCGACAGGCCCGCCAACGCGCAGCGAATCGGGGACCGCCTCCACTTCGAAGGAGCCTTGAAAGCGAACCTCGCGATCGGGCCGCTCCAGCCCATACAGCAGATTGACGAATCGAACGGGCACGTGGGCGTCGCCGGCGAAGGGCGAGCCCGCGCGGCTTTCAGAGTGGCCAAAGGTCAAGAAGTGTTGGAGCGGATTGCCGCCGAGTCGGGCGACATCCGGATTGCGCGAAAGGTACCAAGCGCAGTCAAACGCCGCGGACGGGTTCCGGTCAAACCTCGGAGCCCGGGCGAGAAAATCCACGAGCGGGTTTCGACCCTCTCGCAGCACGTCCGGATAGGTCGCCAAATACCATTGCGAATCGAAAAATGCATTGGGATTGCGGCCGGAAGCCGCGCCCTCTTTGATGTAGTGCTCGGCAGCCTCGAGAATGGAGGCAAAGCCCTCTTTCGCCTGGAAATTATAAAAATCCAGATCAAACAAGCCCGACTGAACGATCTTGTTGACGGCAAGGGGCGGCCGGTGTCCCGACTTGAGAATGTAAGAAACGACATGAAATAACGACCTCGCTCGGCGCGCCGCCATTGCGCGCAATCGTCGAAGCAGCGATATGAAGGTCATTGCGCAGTCCGCGCTCGCCGCGGAATCGGGCCGAGATACATTCTCTTGATTGCAGCGAGCTCTTCCGTTCGATCTATATTTGTCGTCAAAATGTATTCTTTCGGTTTCGAAACGTTCATACACAGAATTCCCAAACGGTCCATGCTGACGCCATCAGTCCTTATTTCAGTCTGATTTGACATTAGCGCGTGAAGCATCAGCGCATTGCCGAGAGCCTGACTGTAGGGATGGCTCATTGCGACGATCGCGCGATCGATCGGCAGCGCCGACGTCCTTCCCGGCGGCATTAGCTCGGGAAACGCCTTTGCAATCATTTCGCCGGGAGATTGGGATAGAGCGCGATAAACGCTCGAGAGAAATTCCCCCGACACCGCGTCATCTCTGGCCGGGCGGGACAGGTTCTCGTTATGACGTCGGTAGCGCGTGACCCGTCGCTGCATCAACGCAAACGTCTTGCCAAACGCCGCCGTCCGGAGCCAGTAGTCATAGTCTTGAAGCTGAATGAGTTCGGTGCGGAACAGGCCGATCTCTTCGACCAGGTCCCGCCGAAAGAGCGCCGTCGGCGCGCAAAGGAAGTTCCCCGTCAGCAGAAGCCGACGGAACACCGCCGCGGAATCAGGCAACGGCCCGACGTCGAAAAAGACCGGCATAACCTCGTCGCTCAGCGTCCGGCCTTTCTCATCGATCAATGTCGGAAGCGAGAAAACGACGTCCGCCCCCCTGTTCTCGGCGATTTCCACCTGATGGGCCAGCCGCCACGGCTCAGCGACGTCGTCGCCGCCTAACAGCGCCACGTATTTGCCGCGGGCGCGAAGCACGCCGTCGTTCGTGGCGGCGCTCGGGCCGCCGTTAACGCGACGCAAGAGCGTCAGCCGGGGATCGTGAAGGGCCTCTATAATGGCTGGGCCGTTGTCGGTCGATCCGTCATCGACGGCGATGATCTCTATATCCGCCAGCGTCTGCGCGAGGAGGCTCTCGATCGCTTCCGCAACGAAAGCCTGTTGTTGATAGACCGGAACGACGACCGAAACGACTGGTTTGTTGGTCACGCGGTCACCCGGCGATTAAAGAGCAAGGATCGGCATCACACATTTTTTGCCTTTTCTCACGAGCCGGCGAAGGCTTCGTAGCGGTCGCTCCCAATGCGGGTCAGGAAGCTGCGTATCGGGTCGGACCAGAACAAGGAGGCGGTTTCGTTGAGGGCGCGAGAGTCGCCACGATAGAATTTCTCTATCGCGCTGATCGTCTCCTCGTCCCAGCCTCGCATTTCCAGACCGCGTTTGTTGACCCGAGTGAAGCGGCGGTTCACGATCACCGCATAGGGCGGGATATGCCGCAGCACCTCGCCGTTCATTCCGATCATGGCGTGACAGCCGATCACCGTTCGCTGATGGACGACGGCGTTCATGCCGAGATAGGCATAGTCGCCGATTTCGACCGACCCCCCCAGCGTAACCCCCGAGCCGGTTTTGACGAGCTTGCCCAACCGGCAATCGTGGTCGACCTGCGTGCGCGACATCAAATAACCCTCCGGGCCTATTTTGGTGAGCGGCGACAGCACCGGCTGGGTGACAATGACGCCTTCGCGCAGAATGCATCCGTCGCCGATCTCGATCCGTCCTTCGCGCCGGTGACGCCCGGGAAATTGACCCGGGCGCCCAGAATGACGCCGTCAAAAAGCTTGCATTCGGCCCCGAGCGTCAGCGCGCCGCGCAGCCGGCACCCGTCGAAAATCTCGGTATTGGCGCCAATCGCGACGTTTCCGGTAATGCGGCAATGCGCGCCGACAGCGACGCCTTCCTCAAGCTTGACGGCGTCCAGTTGCGTCCAGGACGGAGACTGGAGAGGGTCGGCTCCAATCAGGCTTCCCGCTCCGACCGAAACGCCCGCGGCGAAGCTCGCCCCCGCGCCGACGACGGCGTAGGGGCCGATCCGGACGCCAGGACCCAGTTGAGCGGCCGGATCGACTATGGCGGTCGGGTGGATGTCAGGTCTCAATATCGGGGGGGTCTCCTCCCGGACTGCGGAGTCCGAGGCCACTAAGCAAGAACACGAGCCAATCCTCGCCGGAGGTTCAGGCTTTCCGGATCAAGACCTCTCAGCCTCACCCTCTATGCCCCCGAACCGCGGCGGTGCGGCAAGTGCGAGCCACTCTCATCCGCGCATCGATATTTCTCTTCGGAGAGTCGGTCTCTGCGTCGCCGGCTTGCTATCGCAACACGCCAGGATTGTCAAAATCCGGCCTTGGTCACGCCGATTGTTCGCCTTCAGCCACGCCAAGCCTCCGCTATTCGCGCCAAAGCCTGCCGCCGACCTGGAAGACGCGGAAATCGGAACGAGGGGGATGTGGGTGGGGCGCCGGCGGGAGTTTCCTGCTTGGTCGCGCCGTGCAGCCGCCCCCGTAGAAAATTGAGCCTCCCGAGTCGCTTGTGATGCGATAGATTGCGTTCGCCGGGGGCTTGGACTGGCACGCCGAGTCCACAGGGAAGGGCGCTCCGCGGAGAATCACGCGCGCCCAACGGAATCACAACGGGGTCGGCGGACTCGACTTCTTTTCGCATCGGCTCACACCGCTTCAAGCAACGATGCTCGTCGAATGGCGGACAGGGTGCGCTCAATAGTCTCCGCGCGCATTTGCGGCCACATCGGCAGAGACAGCGAGCGTTGGGCAAGCTGATCGGCATTCGCGGAGTCCGCGAGGTCGAAGTGCCTTTTGTAGGCGTTTTGGCGTCCCGGAGTAATCGGATAGTGAACGAGAGTTTGAATGCCTTGACGCGCGAGTTCTTCCGCCAGGCGATCGCGTTCGGCGGTCTGAATTACATAGAGATGGTAGACATGATATGCGTCATTCGCTTCCCGGGGCGGGGTGATCGCCGAGTTGCCTGAAAGGCCCTCGGAATACTGCTCGGCGATCGCGCGTCTCTTCTCGTTCCAAATGTCGAGTCGCGCCAATTTGACCCGCAGCACCGCGGCTTGAATCTCGTCGAGACGCGAATTGTAGCCGATCTCATCGTGGACGTATTTTGTCGCGCCCCCGTAATTGCGGAGCCTTTTGATTGCGCCCGCGAGTTGAGCGTCATTTGTGACGACGGCGCCGGCGTCCCCTAGGGCGCCGAGATTCTTGGTCGGATAGAAGCTGAATCCCGCCGCATGCCCGAGCGAGCCACACCGCTTGCCCTTGTAGCGGGCGCCGTGCGCCTGAGCGGCGTCCTCAAGGACGAACAAGCCGTGACGTTCCGCCACCGCCTGGATCGGGTCCATCTCGGCCGGCTGGCCGTACAGATGCACCGGCATGATCGCGCGCGTTCGCGAAGAAACCGCCCGCTCGATACGGCTCGCGTCGAGGGTATAGGCGCATGGGTCTATGTCGACCGGGACAGGAACGGCTCCAACGTGAGAAACGGCGAGCCAGCTCGCGATAAAGGTTTGAGCCGGCACGATGACTTCGTCCCCCGGGCCAATCCCGGCGGCGCGCAACACAAGACTCAGAGCGTCAAGGCCATTGCCTACGCCGACGGCATGTTTCGCGCCGCAGTAGGAGGCGAATTCGCTCTCGAAGGCCTCGAGTTCCGGCCCGAGGATCGCGCGACCGCGGTCGATCACCCCGGCGATCACGGCCATCGTTTCGGTCTTTGTTTCGGCGACCATCGCCGCAAAATCAAAGAAGGGCACGCTCACCGGCCGCCTCCCAACGATCGAATAAAGGCGTCATAATCTCTAAAATAATCGCTTTCGTCAAAGTGCATCGACGCCAAAACGAGGCATACGGAATTCGAGGAGAAGTTATCGATCTCTCGCCAGTTGAATGGACCGATGTACAATCCAAAGTGAGAGCGATTGAGCGTATATCGTTTCTTCACCGATCCGTTGTCGACCGCGACGTCAAAGCTTCCGGAAACTGCGATAAGAAGTTGTTCCAAATTTCTATGAGCATGACCTCCGCGCGAGGCGCCGCTCGGCACGTCGTAAAGATAGTAAACTCGTCGGATTTCGAAAGGAACATGCTGCCCGCTTTCGATGAAGGTCAAATTCCCCCTTGCCTCCGGGACTACAGGAAGGTCCAGTATTCCCGATCGACCTGACCCATACTCAATCCGCATAACATCTCCGACGATCGCACGCCCCTCGACACAACGGTCGATCGCAGTGTCGACGCGGCCGCGTCTTTCAGCGCGGCGGTCCGCGATTATCCCAAGCCCGTGGTTGGAATCAAACGCTGGGTTGCCGCCAAACCGCCGGCAAGCTGTCGAAACATCCGTTGCGCCGGGCGCTCTTCTGCTTGATTTTATCCACTAGCCCCCAATGCTAGGGTCATATTGCGCTGGTTTGGCTTGGCGGACAAGCCGTACATAGGCAGGTTGGGGTCATCGGTCGAGATTCGGTCACCCATGCGCAAAACTCCGGCGGCCGTCCCGGCGTGGAGGCATTGGGCCTGATTTTCGCGAATCGGCCGTCCCTCGCGGATCAACCGCCGATTCGGTGGTCGCGCGAAGCGCCTGCCTCAATGCCCCATCTTTGAGACGATGACGCCCAAGAAAACATCCGCGCTCTCGCCATTGACGACGTGGTCGCCGCCCCGGCGATCGTCAGCCGAGTCGCCGTCAAGCCGTCGCGCTGTCCGCCCCGGCGGCGAAATGCCGGCGCCGAACGGCTCGGGGTCGATCGGTCGGCAAGGCCTCGTTTTCAGATTGCGATAAAGGCGGAGTCAGAAAATCGGAAATTCACGCGGTTTGAGCCTGTTGCGCCGCGCCGCGGTCGAGTTCGCGATCATTGCCTTGGCGAGTTTTCATGCTAGAGAGGTCGGATCGCCCGCCTCGCGCGAAGGGCCATAGTGTCAGCAATCAAGATGGCGACGCAGAACTCCGTGAGATTTCCGGTCCTCAGGCCTCTGCTTCCGACGGCGGAAAAGCTCTTGCCTTATTTGCAACGGATCGACGCCAGTCGCTGGTACACCAATCTCGGCCCGCTCCTGCAAGAATTCGAAACGGGCGTGGCGCGCCATTTCTCGGTCGAGCCGGATAAGGTCGTGACATCCGCCAATGCGACGTTGGCGATCGCGCAGACCCTGCGCGCGCTCGGCGCCGAGCCCGGCGGCCTGTGCGTCATGCCCTCATGGACGTTCGTCGCGACGCCCGCGGCGGCGGTCTGGGCCGGCCTTCGCCCCTACTTTGTCGATGTCGATCCGGCCAGCTGGGTCATCCGGCCCGACCAGATACGGCTGATCGCGCGCCATCGGCCGGTCAGCGCGGTCATCGTGGTTTCGGCCTTTGGCGCGCCCTTCGATTTGGCCGTCTGGGACGAATTCACCCGCTCGACCGGCATCGCAGTCGTCGCCGACGCCGCCGCGGGCTTCGACGGGTTCGCCGGCTGCGGTCAGCGCGGGACCAAGACGCCGGTGGCGGTCAGCCTGCATGCGACCAAAGTTTCCGGGATTGGCGAGGGCGCGGTCGTCATTGCGGGCGATACGGCGCTGGCGCAGCGGGTGCGCAGCTTCGGTAATTTCGGTTTCTATGGCCGCCGCGACGCCGCCGTGCCGGGGGTCAACGCGAAGATGAGCGAATACGCGGCCGCCAGCGGCCTGGCGCTGTTGACCGAATGGCCGGAGCGCCGACGCGCCTGGGCGGAGCTCACGGACGCCTTCGCGCAGGAGGTCAAGGCTATGCCGGAGCTGCGCCTCGCGCCGGGGTTCGGCGACGGTTGGGTCTCGTCCTACGGTCTGGTGGAGCTGCCTGCCTGGGCATCGGCGTCCGGCGTCGTCGCCGCGCTGTCGCGGCTTGGCGTCGAAACCAGGCAATGGTGGGGCGAGGGCTGCCATCGGCAGTCCGCCTACCGGGATTGCCAACGGACGGCTTTGCCCGAGACCGAACGACTGGGCGAGCGGGTGCTCGGCTTGCCGTTCTGGTTGGGGCTGACGCGCGAGGATCTTGCGGAAGTTTTCCGCGCGATGCGATCCGTGCTGCGCGTCGATCAACGGGCGGCCGCCCGTGGGTGAAGCGGGCACGGCGCTGATCACGGGCGCCGCGGGAACGATCGGTCAGGCGGCGGCGCATCGGCTGGCGGAGCGCGGGTATCGATTGGTCCTCGCCGATCGGGATGAGTCGGCGCTGCTCGAGTTCGCCGGAGGCGTCGAGGGCGCACAGGCCGTTGTCGCCGACCTCGCCGTCGCGGCCGCGACGGCGGAGCTGTTTCGACGGCCCTTCGCCGGCGGCCTCGCCGCCGTCGTCATCGCCTCGGGAGCGGAAGGGCCGGTTGGGCTTCTCGAAGATTGTTCCGAAGATCAATTCGACGCGGCGATGACGCTGAACGTCAAGACCGTCTGGCTCACCCTGAGAGAGAGCCTGCGGTTGATGAAGCGGCAGGGACGCGGCAGCATCGTCGTGCTCTCCTCCATCTCCGGCGTGATGGCCGCGCCTTTGCTTTCACCCTATGCGGCAAGCAAGCATGCGGTCATGGGCTTGGTCCGCACCGCAGCGCGGGAGGCCGCCGGCAGCGGCGTGCGCGTCAATGCGGTCTGTCCCGCGCCGGTTCAGTCCGAAATGATGCGGCGCGTCGACGCCGCGCTGCACGAGCGATTTCCGGAGCGGCTGCAAGGGCGCCACGATGCAAGCCGGTCCGTGCCGATGCAGCGCTACGCGACGCCTGCCGAAGTGGCCGAGGCGATCGCCTTTCTTTGCGGGGACGCCGCGAGCTACTGCACCGGGACCGCCCTCATGGTGGATGGCGGTTTCAGCTGCCGCTAGTCACGATCGGGCGTCGCCGGGCCAGGGAGATTGCACGCTGGTCGCGGCTCGCGCAGATGCGAGGTCGCCGCCCGCGGTCGCCGTCGCCGCGCAAACCTGATTGAGGCGAGGAAATGACCTGGGTCGAACGATCATTTGTCTTCAAGCCGAGCGGCGAATATTCCTGGTCCAAGTCGCATGCACAAGCGCCGAGCGCTTTGGTGTTGCAGGATCGCATTCGCGTGTACTATGCGACCCGCGATGCGGACGGCCGCAGCCGAACCAGTTTCATCGAGGTCGCAAAACGCGATCCTCGCGAGATTCTCTATGTGCACGATGAGTCCGTAATGCCGCTTGGCGCCCCGGGCGCGCATGATGAGGACGGCGTGATGGTCGGCTGCGTGGTCCCCGATGAGGAGGGGTTGCTGCTCTATTATACCGGTTGGAGCAGAGGCGCGACGGTCCCCTATCGCGTTTCGGTGGGGCTCGCCAGGAGCGACGACGGGGGGCTGACGTTCAGACGCGAATTCGACGGGCCGGTGGTCGATCGCACACCGCGGGAGCCCTACATGACCATGTCGCCCTTCGTGATGCGCGAGGGGGCGGCGTGGCGGATGTGGTACGGGTCCGGCACCGGCTGGACTTCGGTTCAGGGAAAGCTTGAGCCGCTGTATGTCGTCAAATACGCGCAATCGACGAATGGCAGGACGTGGTCGCAAAACGATGTGACTTGCATAGCGCCGATGCACCCGCTCGAGGCCAACACCCGCCCGAGCGTGGTGAAAAGGGACGCAGGCTATGCGATGTGGTTCAGCTACCGCGACAGCGTCGATTTTCGAAACGGCGCCGGCGCCTATCGCATCGGCTACGCGACTTCGGCCGATGGGGTCGCCTGGCGGCGCCAATCTGACGCGCGAGGCCTGCTGCCGAGCGGCGAAGGGTGGGACGGCCGAATGGCCGCTTATCCATACGTCGTGGCCTGCGACGGGCGGCTGCTGATGTTTTACAACGGGGACGGCTTCGGGGCGAGCGGCTTCGGCTACGCCGTCTGGAAGGATTAGCCCGCATTTCTTACGCCGCGAAGCCATCGCATGCAGGTTGCGGCGCGATCGGATCGTCGCGAATATCCGAGCAGGGCTTTGGGCGGCGCCCGGGGCGCGCTGATTTTCGGCAACAGACGGGATTTCCGCGGTGGGCGAAAGGCATTGCCGCGCATCCTCGCGCCGCCACGGCGCGCGTCAGTGCGTCTCGCAGTCAGGCCGAAGGAAGGCAGCGCGCGACTTTGGTCGGCCTCACTCGGCCGCGCGCATCTGCGCGGGCGGCGCGCGCCAAGAATCGAGCAACCGCCGTCGCTCGGGCTCGACGGCCGCCAGATGGCGCGCCTTGACGTGACCGTAGCCGCGAATTTTCTCAGGGAGGGCGGCGAGGGCCAGGGCGGTCGCATGATTGACCGGCGTCAGGCCGGCGATCCATTCCGCGCACCCGGCCTCGTATTCGGCCACCAGCGCGCGCTCCTGGCGCCGGTCGGCGGAATAGCCGAACAAGTCCAAGCGAGTGCCGCGCAGAAACCGCATCGCCGCCAGCGCGCGAAACGCCCCCATCATCCAGGGCCCGTAGCGCCTCTTTCTCGCCTCGCCCGTCACAGGATCCCTGGCGGCGAGCAGCGGCGGGGCGAGATGAAACTCGAAGCGCAGGTCGCCTTCGAAGGCTTGCGCGACCTGGCGCTGGAACGAGCCTTCGCTATAGAGCCGAGCGACCTCGTACTCGTCCTTGTAGGCCATTAGTTTGAACAGATTGCGCGCCACCGTCGCAGCGAGGCCGCTCGCCTTTGGCGCGCGCCTTGCCTCGGCGTCGGCGACCCTGGCGACCAGCGATTCATAGCGCGCGGCGTAGGCGGCGTTCTGATAGGCGGCGAGGAACGCGGCGCGGCGCGCGACGATCGTCTCCAGAGTTTGTTCGCCCGCAGGCGCCGCCTGGGCGCCGCCGCCGAGATTGGCTTGGATCGCCGACGGATCGACGAAGGCCGCGCGGCCCCAGTCGAAAGCGGCGAGATTCATCGTCACCGCCTCGCCGTTAAGCGCGATCGCGCGCCGGATCGCCGGCGACGAAAGCGGGACATAGCCGGCCTGATAGGCGTAGCCGAGCACGAACATATTCGCGCCAATCGCATTGCCGACCAGCGCGTTGGCGGCGGCGGAGGCGTCGACGAATTTCGCCGCGCCGGCGCTCGCCGCGAGAATTGCGCGCTTGAGCCGCTCGGCCGGCAGCGAATAATCGGGATTGCGTGTAAAATCGCCGGGATAGACCTCGGCGCTGTTGACGACGAAGCCGGTTTGCGCGCCGCGCAAGGCGGCGAGCACTTTCCTGGCGCCCGACACCACCAGATCGCAGCCGAGAATGAGATCGGCGTCGCCGGCCGCTACGCGAATGGCGTGGATGTCCTCGGGCCTGCGCGCCAGCTTGACGTGGCTGAACACCGCCCCGCCCTTCTGCGCGAGCCCCGCCATGTCGATCATGCCGCAACCCTTGCCCTCCAGATGCGCGGCCATGCCGATGATCGCGCCGACGGTCACCACTCCCGTGCCGCCGACGCCCGTGACGATGATCGAATAGGGCCGTTCGCCGATCTCGCGCCGGGCCGGCTCGGGCGCTGGCGGCGCGATTCTCGATTCAGCGACCCTTCGGCGCGGCCGCGCGCCGTGCACGGTGACGAAGGACGGGCAGAACCCGTCGGCGCAGGAGAAATCCTTGTTGCAGCTCGACTGGTCGATCACCCTCTTGCGGCCGAATTCCGTCTCCAGCGGCTGCACCGCGACGCAATTGGATTTGACCCCGCAATCGCCGCAGCCCTCGCAGACCAGTTCGTTGATGATGACGCGCTTGTCGGGGTCGGGATAGTCGCCGCGCTTGCGGCGGCGGCGCTTCTCGGCCGCGCAGGTCTGGTCGTAGATGAGCACCGTCGCGCCGGCGACCTCGCTCAGCTCCTTTTCAACCGCGATGAGCTCGTCGCGCGGGCGCAACGTCGCACCGGGCGGCCAGACGGTTCCCGCGGGATACTTGCCGGGGTCGTCCGCGACGACCACGACGCGCCTGGCGCCGTCGGCGGCGACCTGGCGGGCGATCTGCGGCACGCTGAGGCCGCCCTCGTGACGCTGACCGCCGGTCATCGCGACGGCGTCGTTGAACAGAATCTTGTAGGTGATGCTGACCTTTGCGTCGATCGCCCAGCGCAAGGCGAGCGCGCCCGAATGGTTGTAGGTGCCGTCGCCCAGATTCTGGAATACGTGCGGGCGTCTGGAAAAATGCGCCTCGCCGATCCAGTTGGCGCCTTCGCCGCCCATTTGCGTGTAGCCGTCGGTGTCGCGATCCATATATTGCGCCATGAAATGGCAGCCGATGCCGGCGTAGGCGCGCGCGCCCTCCGGGATCACGGTCGACCTGTTGTGGGGACAGCCCGAACAGAAATACGGCGTGCGCACGGCGACTTCACCGATCTGCGCAAGGGCGGCCTGCGAGCGTCTGACGGCGGCGACGCGCGCGGCGAGTTCGTCGTTCGGATGAAACTTCAGCAGCCGTTCGCCGATCGCGATGGCGATGTCGTTGGGATCGAGCGCGCCCTTGACCGGAAACAACCAGCGCCCGGCCTCATCCTTCTTGCCGATGCAGACCGGCTGATCCGGCGCGCCGTAGAGTTCCTCGCGCACCTGCACTTCGATCAGCGAGCGCTTTTCCTCGACGACGATGATCGATGCAAGGCCGCGTGCGAATTCGCGCAGGCCCTCCGGCTCGATCGGCCAGGCGCAGCCGAGCTTGTAGAGGCGCAGCCCGAGCGCGTTGCAGCGCGCCTCGTCGATGCCGAGGTCGTCGAGCGCCTGCCGCGTGTCGAGATAGGACTTGCCGATCGTGATGACGCCGATCTTCGCGGCGACGCCGCCGGTCGCGATCAGGCGGTTGACCTTGTTGGCGGCGATCCACGCGACGGCGGCGGCGCGCTTGTGCTCCTGCAGGCGCGCCTCCTGCTCGAGGATGCCGTCGGGCGTGCGGATGTTCAGCCCGCCGGGCGGCATCGGAAAATCGCGTGGGGCGAGCGGGGCGACGCGATCGAGCGACCCGTCGACCACCGCCGTCGATTCGATCGTGTCCTTGATGCATTTCAATCCGACCCAGACGCCCGCGTAGCGGCTCAGCGCCCAGCCGAGCGCCCCGTAGTCGAGCACCTCCTGCACGCCGGCCGGCGACAGGATCGGCATCATGACGTCGACGAAGGCGAATTCGGACTGGTGCGCCGTGGTCGAGGATTCGGCGGTATGGTCGTCGCCCATCAATGCGAGCACGCCGCCGTGCGGCGAGGTCCCGGCAAGATTGGCGTGGCGGAACACGTCGCCGCAGCGGTCGACTCCCGGGCCCTTGCCGTACCACAGCGAAAAAACGCCGTCGAAGCGCCCTTCGCCGCGCATCTCGGCCTGCTGCGCGCCCCAGACGGCGGTGGCGGCGAGCTCCTCGTTGAGCCCCGGCTCGAAATGAATGTCGTTCGCCCTGAACGCGTCGGTGAGCCGGGCGAATTGCAGATCGAGCCCGCCGACCGGCGAGCCGCGATAGCCGGTGACGAATCCTGCGGTATTCAACCCGGCCCGGCGGTCGCGCTCCTTCTGGGCGAGCAACAGGCGCGCCACCGCCTGGGCGCCGTTCAGCAGCACCGGCGTTTTCGTCAGGTCGAAGCGGTCGGCGAGCGCAATCGCCCTCAAGGTATCGGCGGCCTCGGCGCGGGTCTTCTCGTCCATCATCGGCCTCCCGCCCGCCGCCGGATAAGGGTCACGCAACGGGCGCGGCTTCGTCCTCTTTCCGGCGCGAGTCTCTTCGCTTTGACGGTCAATTGCAAGAGTTGGCGAAGCGCCGTGCCGCCGACGCGGCGGCGTCGCTCGCCGGAGCGCGGACGCCGGCTGGCGGCCAGGGGTCCCCGGCGCAGCGCATTCAGGCGTAGGATTTTTCCTAGACGATCGGCGAGTTGAACAGGCGACTGATCTCGCGCTTGAGCGCGGCGCGCCGGTCATTCAGCTGGTAGATGGCGCGAGCCAGGCCAATGAACGTCGCTCCAAAATCGCCGTCCTTGTCGCAGACGCGGAGGCGGTCCTCGGTTTCCCACAGCTGCGCATTCGCCGCCTTCAGGCTTGCCCTCAGGTCGTCGAGAAGCGGATGGCTCAGGCCTTCGTGTTGCTGGAGCGCCTTCAGAAGCTCCAGTTCGTTGCGGATGTTCTTCAGCTCGCCTTCATCCGATATCCTGTCGGATTTGATCTCCAGGATCGTGATCTTGTCGATGAGTTTGCCAACAGCGCCGGGAATGGCGACCGCCCCCCTGCGGCTCGCATAATTGTCAGGCCTTGTGAGCGGTTCGACGGACGCGGCGATGCGCGCCAGCACTTCCCGCCAGTCGCCGCGCTCACGCTGGCGGAACAATCGCATGGTCGGATACCACGGCGAATCCGCGCGCTCGCGCAGCCATCGCCATTCCGCCACCTTCTTCAAAGCCACCCAGACCGGCCGGCCGAGCGCGCCGGCGAGATGCGCGATCGACGTGTCGCAGGTGACGATGAGGTCGAGATGCGCCATCGCCGCGGCGGTGTCGACAAAAGCGTGGGGCCCGGCATCGAAATCATCGCCGAGCGTCTCGACGATCATGCCTGGCGGCAGTTTCGCCAGTTGCTCCGCGCCGGCGCTTTTTTGCAACGAGATCAGGCGCACGTTCGGCGCGGCGGCCAGCGGCGCAAAGGCGGCGAGCGGGATGGAGCGGCCGATATCGGCTTCCGGATGGGGGTTGCCTTGCCAGCTGATCCCGATCTTGAAGCCCTGCGGTCCGATCCGCGCCGCCCATTTCGCCCGCAGCGCCTCCTCCGGCCGCAGGTAAGGAACGGCCGCCGGGATCGTCTCGATGCGAGCGCCGAAAGCGCGCGGCAAGCTGCTGACTGCGATTTGCGCGTCGAACGCCTCCGATTCTTCGATCTGATCGACAAGGCGAACGCCCTCATAGCCGGCGAACAGGCGGTGCAGTTTGGCGGGGCAAAGAAAGGTGACCTGCACGCCGGCGCGCGCCGCCAGCGGCGCGTAGCGCGAAAACTGGATCGTATCGCCGAGGCCGTGGTCGTTCATGATCAGAAGGCGCTCGCCCCGGACGACCTTGCCGGACCATTCCGGAAATTTGACCCCGAGCGCCTCCTTCAGCGACTTGCCCGCCAGCCAGCGGCTCTCGTAGTCCTCCCATCCCCTTTCGAATTCGCCGAGCGTCAGCAGCAGACAGCCGCGGTTGCCGACGGCGTCGACGCTGCCGAGCCGCGCCGCCGCATCGAAGGCGGCCAGCGCCTCGTCGAATCGGCCGAGTTCCCTCAACGTCAGGCCTTCGCCGCACAGCGCGGCGGCCAGATCCGGTCTCAGCGTCCTGGCCCTTGCATAGACCGGCAGCGCCTCCTCATGCCGGTCGAGCTTCATCAGCGCGGTGCCGAGATTGATCATCGCTTCGGCGAACTCCGGGCGCAAAAGCAAGGCCTGGCGGCAGGCGGCGATCGATTCTTCGAGACGGCCGAGCTCGCGCAGGGCGCCGGCGCGATTGTTCCATGCGTCGGCGTTCGCCGGCGCCAGCGCCAGCGTCTTGTCGAAGGCGTCGAGCGCCTGATCGTAGCGCCGAAGATCGAAAAGCAGCTTGCCGGAATTGGACAGCGCGATCACGAAATCGGGCTTGGATTGCAGCGCCCGGTCGTAGAAACGCAGCGCCGCCTCCGCTTGCCCCGCCTCGCCCAGGATGTAGGCGCCCAGACAAAGGGCTTCCGGATAGTCGGGCCTGGCGCGCAACGCCGCATCGAGCATCTCGATCGCCTCCGGCGCCCGGCCGCGATTCCAAAGCGCCGCGCCGCAATTGTAGAACACATCGGCGGTCGCCGGTCCGTCGAACGCGCCCAGAATCGGCGCCTCCATCAATTTGGCGATCGAGGCGCGGCGAGCAAGCTTTTCGGGCCACGCGCCGGTTGCGGGGCTCTGCGACGGGTCCGGGCGGTTCATGGCTGCGAGCGTCCGGACATCGACATTCTCCACCAGACCTTGGCGCGGCGATCCCGGCGACGAGACACCAGAATGCTTGCGCCAGACTGGCGATCGGCGGCCTACGCGGCGCCCGGCCGCGCGCGATGTCTCTGAGGGGCGCAGGTTGGACCGCCGGCGCCGACCGGCGGCATTCTCTTCAGGCGCGCCGGCGCATCGTCGCCGCGAAGGGCTTCAGCCGCCCAGATTGAAGCTTTGCAGGCTTTGCAACAGCGATTCGCTGAACAGCGGGCCGTTGCCCACGCCGGTCGACGCATTCGAACTGATGATGCCGCTCAAGATGGTGACGGCGGCCGAGGTCGACGAGGAGGACGACGACGAGGATCCGGTCACCGTCAGCGGCGTCGCGCTCGATAGCGGATTGTTGTAAGTCGCGTCATACTCGGCCGTGAAGCGCTCGGTGAGCTGTTGCAATGTCTTGGGATTCGTCAGATCGGAAAGCGGCAGGAGCTGCGAAAGGGTCTTGGCTTGAACATCGATGTTTTCCGCCGAGAACGACGAGGGGAGACCGAAGATGGTCTCGGCGACCTCGAGCAGGTTCCGGTCGGCCAGAATGCCGTACTCGGTCGTCACCGTGGGCGCCACGCGGTTGAAATACATCGCCAGTTGCACGCCGACGTCCTGCTGACCCTGGTTGCTTTCCAATTGTTGTTCGACGTAGTCGCTTCGGGTCGCCGCGACAGCGGCCGGCGTGGAGATCGACGAGGCGCCATTGGCGGCGAAATTGAACGCCGTCGCGAAAGCCTTCCATTGCGGCAGAGTGTTCGCGAGGCTGTCCGGGTTGGCGACTCCGCCTTCGAGAACCTGCTTGATCAGCGCGGTCGAATTGATTTGATCGCCCAGCCCGAAGGCGTCCAGCGCGTAGGACAGCAGCCGGTAGTTGCCGACAAAATCATCGATCGACGTCACTTTGGCGATATTGGCGGCGTAATAGGCGCTGGCCGTCTGCACGGCGGGCTGCTTGGCCGTCATCGCCTGCATGGCCGGAAGATTGTTGATGATCGACAGGTAAGTCGAAGTGGTGGTCGTCATGGCGATTGGCTCCGGTCGCGGTCCGGCCCCTTGCCGCATGAAGCGGCCGGGCGAGCGTCCAACCCGCCGCCGGCCAGCGGCAGCGCGACAATTACGCCCCCGGCGTTGACGATTGCTTAAGCGTCGGGCGCCGCTTCTTCGGGCCGGGCCCGGACGCCCGGCCAACGCGCGCCCTTGCGCCACGACTCGCCTGATCGGCGCGGCGCAAGAAGCGTGTATGACCTCACCAACCCTGCGGCCATGACACCATCCATTGTCCGCTCGCGGCCGCTTGCCCTTTCGGCTGACCCGTCGCGGGCGGCATTCTCTCCAGGCAATAGCCAAGGTAGCGCTTGGAGTTCGATCGGATCGAAGCCGAGGCGGTGCTTCAGCTTCTTGCGGAGCTTGCTGATATGGCTTTCGACGACGTTCTCGTCGACGTTCTCATCGAAAATGCCATAGATCGAATTGAATATCTGCGACTTGGTGATGCGGCGGCCCTTGTTGTTGACGAAATATTCCAGGATGCGCCGCTCACGCCGGGGAAGCGGCAGCACTTCGCCGTTGATCTCCGGGTCGCGGCCGTCGAAATAGACGCACATCTCGCCGATGAATTCATGATCGGTCTCGCTCTGATTGCGCCGATTGATCGCGCCCACCCGGGCGAGAATCTCGCGCACATGAACGGGTTTGCGCAAGACGTCGTCGACGCCGGCGGCGAACAGCTCCAATGTCTGGTCCAGGGATTGGCGCTCGTTGAGAGCGATCACCGGCGCTTTGGAGCGCTCCCTGATGAGACGCGGATAGGCCTCGCGCTGCAGGCAGTCGCCGATCAGGAAAGCCTCGATCGCCAGGATGTCGGTCTCGCTGACCTTGCCGATCCAATCGCGAAATTCAGCCGGATCGATTCCCGCCGACGATATCCCCTCCCGATCGAAGCTCGACGCATAGCCACCGGCAACGACAGTTCTCTCGTCGATTATCACAAACATGTTCAGGCCCCAGTTTGAACATCCAGATATAGACGCACGCTTGCCGCCCTATCGACCGATCTCGACAGGTGTTTATTGATAGTATCTCGGCGGTTAAGTTATAGGCGATACGCTTTTTTGACTATCATTGCTTCTTGTGCGTACCGGGTGGACGATATTTTGCAATATTGATCGTAATATCTCCAAATCTAACGGAAACAAGCCAAATGCTGGCGAATCAGAGAGTTGTTTGCTGCCATTGCCTCAACGTAAGAACTAGTAAATTCGGCATGGTTAATTTTGGGTTAAGGATTAGCTGGACAGCGCGATAAATGTACCGCGCCGTTGGGCGCCGCCTTCCGCGTCGGCGCCCGCCGGGCTCGACCGACGGCTGCGCCCGATCCGCCTCGCGCCGGCGCGAGTCATCAGTCGGCGGCACCAGCTTCAGACAAGCTTCCGGCGGCATGGTGTCGCAAGGCTTGGCGTTGGCGGCGACGGGCCAGGCGTCGGATCAGGATCGGCGGATCGCGGCTTGACGGCGGCGTCCGGGTCGATGCGCCGTCGCGGCAGGGTCGCGCTGCATCATGCGGCGCTTCGCCGGACTCCCGTCTCTTCGATAAGGACCAGGCCCAGATGAGTTTTGCAATTCCCGGCGTCGGTCGGATTCTCGCGTCCCACGCCGCATCAGGCGTGAGCGCCAGCGCTGCGACGGCGCGGACATTATCCGGATTGACCAGGCACGCCCACGCCAGCGCCAGCCCGCTCGCCGGTCAGGCCCGGTTCGCCGACGTCTTCAACGCGTCGCGCTCGGCGAACAGCTCCGGATCGACGGCCCCGCCGCCCGCGAGGGTTTAGACGGCGCCGCAAGCGCAGGCGAAGACACCGCAATCCAACCTCCTCGTCGCCGGCCGCCGGACAAGGCGGCGCGAAGCGGCTCGGCGCCGACGGCGAGAGTCCGGCGGTCCGCCGTTGCTTCTCGCGCGCTGCACGGCGCTTGCGCAGAGGCGCGAGGGATTCCTGTGATCGGCTCGGCTCAGGCGGCCTGCGGCCTTGACGCAAGGGGCCGCGCCAGCGCATCACGGCGTGACCGATGCCGCTGCTCGCCCTGCCCTTTCCCGCGATCAATCCGATCCTCGTTCAATTGGGTCCGTTCGCCATTCGCTGGTATGCGCTGGCCTATATTGCAGGCCTGATCCTCGGCTGGGCGCTGATCCGCCGCGTTCTCGTCGAGGAGGCCTTGTGGCGCGGCGCGCCGCGGCCGACCGCCGCCAGCGTCGACGATCTCCTGGTCTATTGCGCGATCGGGGTGATCGTCGGCGGGCGCCTCGGCAATGTCCTGTTTTACGATCCTCGCTTTTACTTCGCCCACCCGATTGAAATTTTCAAAATCTGGGAAGGCGGCATGGCCTTCCACGGCGGCCTGATCGGCGCCATCGCCGGCATCTTGTTGTTCTCCTGGCGCTACCGGACGCCGACGTTGACCGTGCTCGATCTAGCGAGCCTGGCCGCGCCGATCGGCATTTTCCTGGGGCGGATCGCCAATTTCATCAAGCCGGAACTGTGGGGCCGTCCGACCGACGTTCCTTGGGCGGTGGTCTTCCCCGGCTCCGACGGGCTGCCGCGCCATCCCAGCCAAATCTACGAAGCGCTGCTCGAAGGACTGGGGGTTCTCGTCATTCTGTTGATCGCAGCGCGCCTTGGCGCGTTGCGCCGCCCCGGCTTGCTGGCGGGCGCCTTTGGTGTTCTCTACGGGCTGGCGCGCATCTTCTGCGAATTCTATCGCGATCCCGACCCGCGTCTCGAAGATCTGGGCGGCGGCTTGACGATGGGGATGGTCTTGTCGGCGCCGCTCGTTATCATCGGCGTGGCGTTGATCGGCTGGAGCGTGCGAATGAGGCCGGGGGGCGACGATGAGCGCGCTGGGGGATGAGATCGCCGCGCTGATCGGCCAGGAGGGCCCGATCTCGCTGGAGCGCTACATGGCGCTGGCGCTCTCCCATCCGACGCACGGCTATTATATGAACCGCGATCCTTTCGGGGCGGAGGGCGATTTCACCACGGCGCCGGAAATAAGCCAGATGTTCGGCGAATTGATCGGGCTATGGGCGGCGGAGGTATGGGCGGCGATGGGCTCGCCCAATCCCCTGCGCCTGATCGAGTTCGGACCGGGGCGCGGCACGCTGATGAGCGACGCGCTTCGCGCCGCGCGCGTCGCGCCCGAGTTTCGCGCCGCGCTCGACGTATGGCTCGTCGAGACCAGCCCCGCCCTCGCCGCGATCCAGCACGATACGCTGTTGACGGCGGGCGCGCCCGTCGCCTGGGCGGCCAGGCTTGGCGAGACGCCGGATGGCGCCGCCATCATGATCGCCAACGAGTTCCTCGATGCGCTGCCGATCCGCCAATACGTGCGCGGCGCACGCGGCTGGCATGAGCGGCTGGTCGGCCTCGACTCCGCCGGCAAGCTGACGTTCGGGCTGGCCGTCGAGCCCGAACGGTTCATCACCGCGCAGGCGCACGAGGGCGACGTGCTCGAGGTCAGCGCGGTTGGTCACCGCTTGATGTTCGAGATCGGCGGGCGTCTGGCGCGGCAGGGCGGAGCGGCGCTGTTCATCGACTATGGGCATACGGCGACCGGATTTGGCGATACGCTGCAAGGCTTGCGCGCGCACCGCATGATGGATCCGCTGGTTGATCCGGGCGAGGTCGACGTCACCGCCCATGTCGATTTCGCCGCGATGGCGCGCAGCGCCCGCGCCGCCGGGGCGGCCGTCCACGGGCCGATCGACCAGGGCGATTTTCTCATGGCGCTCGGCCTCGACCAGCGCGCGCAGGCCTTGATGGGGCGCGCCGGCCCCGCGCAGGCCGCCGGCATCCAGGCCGCCAGGGAGCGGCTCGCCGGCAAGGGCGCCGGCGAAATGGGCGCTCTCTTCAAAGTCATGGTCGTCGCCAACCGACGATTGCCCGTTCCGCCGGGCTTTCAGGCGCTCGCGGGAGTGGCGGCGTGAGCTTTGCGGCGCCCGAGTTCCTGCAGGCTGGCGGCTTGCGACGGTCCGGCCTCGCGCATGGGTTCTTCACCCGGCGCGGCGGCGTCTCGCAAGGCGTCTATCACTCGCTGAACGGCGGCGTCGGGTCGCGCGACGATCCCGGCGCCGTGCGCGACAACCGCGCCCGCATGGCCGCGGCGCTCGGCATCGCGGCGGAGCGTCTGCTGATCCCCTATCAGGTGCATTCGCCCGACGCTCTGATCGTCGCCGCGCCCTGGCCGCCCGACGCGCGCCCCCGATGCGACGCGCTGGTCACGGCGACGCCGCGCCTCGGACTCGGCGTGACCGGAGCCGATTGCGGCGTCCTGCTGTTCGCCGCGCCGGCGGCCGGCGTGATCGGCGCCGCTCATGCCGGTTGGCGCGGGGCGCTTGCCGGCGTGATCGAGGCGACCATCGCCGCGATGGAGGAGCTCGGGGCGCGCGCGGCGGACATCATCGTCGCGCTCGGCCCGACGATTGCGCGCCAATCCTACGAGGTCGGCTCCGAATTCGTCGCCGCCTTCGCGCAAGCCGAACCGGACGCCGGGCGTTTCTTTACGCCCGGCGTCAATGCCGGGCGCTCGATGTTCGATTTGCCGGGCTTCATCGCCATGCGCGCGGCAAGACGCGGCGTCGAAAGGTTCGAGGATCTCGCCCTCGACACTTACGCCGACGAGGCGCGCTTCTTCAGCTCCCGCCGCGCGGCGCACCGCGCGGAGCCCGACTACGGACGGCTCGTCGCCGCGATTGCGCTGACGTAGGCGCTCAACGGCTCGCGAGCGCCAATTTCCGAATGGGCCGCCGCGCGGCTGCGGTCAGCCGGCCTTCTTGACCCAGATCTTGCACCATCCGCTGGGCGAGATCGTTCCATCGACCGTCTTGCACGAGGACGGCGGCAGAAAAAGGTTGCAATTGGCGCAACTGCGGTCGTCCTTCGGCGAATTCTGATAGGCGACCGCGGTTTGCGCAATTTTCGCCATCGCGGGCGTGACGGTCACCGCGAGGATCGGCGCGGATCCGGCCGCCGCGACAACCGCCAATAGCGAACGACGGGAAATCTCGGCCGGGCCGATTTTGATCGACTTGCTCATCTTTGCCTCCAGCGAACCACTTTTTTTGCGCAGCGAAATCAAACACCGCCAGGACCGATCCGCGTTGACATGGGTCAAACCCTGCGGCGCGGCGAGCATTCAAACTTATCAATAGGCGCTCACCGGGGATAATCGCAGCTTTACGAGTTGCGCATCAAGCGTGACAATTGTCGTCGGAGCGCCGTTTATGTTCGGGGCGATCGGCGCGGCGCGCGAGGCGGAGCGGCATTCAGCGCCGCGCGCTGCCTGCGACGCCGCGGCGGTGACGCCGGGGTCAGGGCGAAAAGGGGAGGATTCAAATGCTCGTTCAAGGGAATGGAAAAGGGCGATCGGGGTTCGCCGCGGCGTTTCGGTTGGCGGCCGCCGCCCTTGCCGCGTCGGCCCTGCTGGCGGCGGCGTCGGTCGCCGCCGCTTCGAGCCTTTCGTTCAAGGCGCAGCTTAGCGGCGGCGGCGAAGCGCCGCGCAACGACAGTCCGGGCAGGGGCGAGTTGACCGCGACCCTGGACACGGTCACCAATCTGCTGACGTGGACCGTTACCTATTCCGGCCTCACCGGGCCGGCGATCGCCGCGCATTTCCACGGGCCGATTTCATGGAGCGGCCTCACTTCGGAGGACAACGCTCCGATCCAGGTCGGCACGCCGGGCAGCCTCGCCAGTCCTTTCAAGGGCTCGGCGACGATCGACGAAATCCAGGCGAAGGACCTCAAGGACGGGCGTTGGTATTTCAACATTCACACGGAGAAATTCCCGTCGGGCGAGATTCGCGGACCGATCTACCGGGACTGATTCGGAGTGCGTCAAAACACGGCGAGAAAATTGCTTCCCGCGAGGCGGTCGCGACGGGGCGCGTCGCAAACGCGGCCCGTTCTGCGGCTGTAATGTTCAGCCGACCCTGTGGACCCAGATCTTGCACCAGCCGTTCGGCGAAACGGCGCCGGCGACTGTCTTGCACGCCGACGGCGGCAGGAAGAGATTGCAATCGCCGCAGCTCTGGCCGTTCTTCGGAGTATTCTGATAGCCGACCGCGGCCTGCGACAATTTCGCCATCGCGGGCGTGACGCTCGCCGCGAGGATCGGCGCGGAGCCCGCCGCGCCGACGCCGGCCAACAGCGAACGGCGAGTGAGTCCTGCCGAACTGTTTCTCCCCGATCTTACCATGCGCGCCTCCTCCGATTCGCTCATCGCGGGAAGGCAGGGTGACGCGGCTGAACCGCCGCGCGCTTTGACATGGCTCAATGCCCGCCGGCCCGAACGCGGCTGTTCTGCCCTTGGAGGCGGTCGGCGAGGCGCGGACGCGCCGGGGATGTGCGAGGGGCGAGAATCAGATAGTCTGCCAAAACCTTCAGAAGCGCGGGGGGCGCCAATGGGCGTTATATTTCTCATCGATCCAGGGTTCCGTGCGTCGCGCTACCTCAGTCGCGCCATTCGTTGGGCGCGCCGCCGATGGGCGCTGCTATCGCTTCTGCTGATCGGGCTTGCGCTGGCGCCGGCGCCGGCTCTTGCGGTGCCCAGCTTCGCGCGCCAGACCGGTCAGCCGTGCGCCGCCTGCCACACCGACTTCCCCGAGCTGACACCGTTCGGCCGCCGTTTCAAGTTGAACGGCTACACGCTTGAGGGCGGCGATTCCAAGTTGCCGCCGATCGCCGGCGTGGTGCAGAGCACCTTCACCGAATATGCGCGCAAGCTCGACGCGCCGACCGGAACCTATGCGCCGGTCTCGCCGGGCGGCGGCTTCGGCGACAACAACTTCGCCGACATCGCCCAGCAGGCGAGTCTGTTCTACGCCGGCAAGATCTACGGCAATCTCGGCGCCTTCATCCAGACGACCTATGCGAACGACTACGGCCGCGCCTTCGGCCTCGACAACACCGACATCCGCTACGCCAGCAACGGAGCACTCGGCAATCTCGACTTCGTTTACGGCGTCACCGTCAACGACATCCCGACCGTGCAGGACGTCTGGAACACCACCCCCGTCTGGCGCTTCCCGTTCATCACGTCGAACTTTGCGCTTTCGCCGGCCGCCAGCACGATGCTGGAGAGCTTCGGGCCGGGCCAGACTGCCGGGGCGGGCGGCTATATCTTCGCGCACGACCTCGTCTACGCCGAACTCACCGGCTACGGCTCGTTGACGCCGCGGGCGCAGACGACGCTCGGCGACTGCTGCGGGCCGACGATCAGCGGCGTCGCGCCCTACTGGCGCGTCGCCGTCGAGCCCAACTGGGGAGACAATTCGCTGATGGTGGGAACCTTCGGCATGCACGCCAACATGCTGCCGGGCGGCATGTCGGGATCCGGAACGGACGGCATCACCGACGTCGGCGTCGATTCGCAGTATCAATGGATCGGCGACTATCACGCGATCACCGCGCGGGCGAGCTACATTTACGAGAATCAGCAGCTCAACGGCTCGTTCCCGCTCGGTCTGTCCGCGAACCCGAGCAACGATCTGCGCAGCCTGAACGTCTCGGCGTCCTATATCTACGATCACACGGTCAGCCTGACCGGCGGCTATTTTCAGCTGACCGGCAGCCCCGATGCGCTGCTCTACGGCGACAATTTCAACTTCTCGCCCAATTCGCAGGGCTGGACCGCTGATCTCGCCTACCTGCCGTTCAGCCATGGCGCGCCGGGCCCGTGGCCGTGGTTCAACATGCGCATCGGTCTGTCCTACACGTGGTGGACGCAGTTCGACGGCGGCACCAGCGACATCGACCCCGTGCAGTGCCCCGGCTGCCGCAGCGCCAAGAACAACAACACGCTGCTGCTCTACGCCTGGGCGGCGTTCTGACGCCGGCGCTTGCGGCGCGGCGGCGCGCGCCGGCCCCGTCTGGCGATTTGGCCGAATCGGCAATTCGCATTATGCCGGACCGGCCGGGCGAGGCGCCCGGGCGCCGCTTGCCCTTCGGCGGCCTGGAGACCGTCCGCCATGAAGTTGCCGCGCGAACTCGGCCCCATCCATTTCATCGGCATCGGCGGCATCGGCATGTCCGGCATCGCCGAGGTCCTGATGAATCTGGGCTATCGGGTGCAGGGCTCGGACGCCAGCGACAACGCCAACGTCAAGCGGCTGCGCGAAAAGGGCGCGAGCGTCTTCATCGGCCATGACGCGCGCAACCTCGGCGAGGCGGCGGTCGTGGTCGTCTCCACCGCCATCAAGCGCGACAATCCCGAGCTCGCCGCGGCGCGCGAGCGGCGCCTGCCGGTGGTGCGCCGCGCGGAAATGCTCGCCGAACTGATGCGCCACAAGCAATGCGTGGCGATCGCCGGCACGCATGGCAAGACCACCACGACGTCGCTGGTGGCGACGCTGCTCGACGCGGCCGGCCTCGATCCCACCGTGATCAACGGCGGCATCATCAACGCCTATGGCGGTAACGCCAAGCGCGGCGAAGGCGACTGGATGGTGGTGGAGGCGGACGAGAGCGACGGCACCTTCCTCAAGCTGCCCGCCGATATCGCGATCGTCACCAACATCGATCCCGAGCATCTCGATCATTTCATGACCTTCGAGGCGATCAAGGAGGCGTTCCTCGCGTTTGTCGAAAACCTGCCCTTTTACGGCTTCGCGGTGATGTGCCTCGACCATCCCGTCGTGCAGGAGCTGGTCGGCCGCATTGAAGACCGCCGGGTCATCACCTACGGCGAGAATCCGCAGGCCGACGTGCGGCTGCTGGACGTCGACCTGTCGGGCGGGATGACGCGCTTCAACGTGCTGATCCGCGACCGCAAGACGTCGCAGGCGACTTATATCGACGAACTCGCCTTGCCGATGCCGGGCCATCACAACGCGTTGAACGCGACGGCGGCGATCGCGGTCGCCTACGAGCTGAAGGCCCCGGTCGAGACGATCCGACGGGCGCTCGCCGGCTTTGGCGGCGTGAAAAGGCGGTTCACCCGCACCGGCGAGTGGAACGGCGTGGCGATCTTCGACGATTACGGCCATCACCCCGTCGAGATCGCCGCGGTGCTGCGCGCGGCGCGCGCCTCGACGAGAGGCAAGGTCATCGCCATCGTGCAGCCGCACCGCTATTCGCGCCTGCATACGCTGTTCGAGCAGTTCGCCAGCTGCTTCAACGACGCCGATACGGTGGTCGTCGCCGATGTCTATCCGGCCGGCGAGGCGCCGATCGAAGGCGCCGACAAACCGGCGCTGGTGGCGGCGATCAAGACGCACGGCCACCGCCATGCGATCGCGCTCGATTCGCCGGACCGACTCGCCGGGCTGGTGCGCGAAATCGCTCGTCCCGGCGACTATGTCGTGTTTCTTGGCGCCGGCAGCGTCACCCAATGGGCCTATGCGCTCCCCGGCGATCTGGCGGCCGGGGACGGCGCGGTCGCGCCGTGACCTTCGCCGACATCGTCGCCGAGCTTCCCGGCTTGCGCGGCAAGCTCAGCGCCGATGCGCCGCTGGCGCCGTTCACCTGGTTTCGCGTCGGCGGGCCGGCGCAGATTCTCTTCCAGCCCGCCGACGAGGAAGACCTCGCCTATATGCTCGGCCGGCTGCCCGCCGAAATCTCCGTCACCGTCATCGGCCTCGGCTCCAATCTGATCGTGCGCGACGGGGGCGTCGCCGGCGTCGTCGTGCGCCCGGGCGGCAAGGCGTTCGGCGCGATCGAGGCGGCGCCCGGTCATCGGTTGATCGCGGGCGCCGCGGCGCCCGACATGCGGGTCGCGCGCGCCGCGGCGGAGGCGGGAGTGGCCGGCCTTGAATTCTATCGCGGCATTCCCGGCGCGATCGGCGGCGCCCTGCGCATGAACGCCGGCGCCCATGGCGCGGAGACGAAGGACGCGCTGATCGAAGCGCGCGGCGTCGATCGCTCGGGGGCCATCCGCACATTCTCCGCCGCCCAGATGGGTTTCTCCTATCGTCATTCGAGCGCGCCGGGGGATGTCGTCTTCACGCGCGCCGTGTTTCAGGGCCGGGCCGGCGAGACCGATGAAATCCTCGCGCAAATGGAGCGGATCACCGCGGCGCGCGAGGCCTCGCAGCCGATCCGCGAAAAAACCGGCGGCTCCACCTTCAAGAATCCGCCGGGCGAGAAGGCCTGGGCGCTGATCGACAGGGCGGGCTGCCGCGGCCTCGTCCTCGGCGACGCGCAGGTTTCGACGATGCATTGCAACTTCCTGATCAACCGCGGCGCCGCGACCGCTGCGCAGATCGAGGCGCTCGGCGAGGAAGTGCGCCGGCGCGTGCGCGAGACGAGCGGGATCGCGCTCGAATGGGAGATCATGCGCGTCGGGGAAGCGGGCTAGGCCGCGCCGCCCGCTTCGCCGCGCGACCGCCAGCGCGCCGACGGGCTTTTGTTGCAAAAATCGGCCGAACGCGACCGTCACGGCGGGCGCAAGGCCGGATACGGCGCCGCATTTCAGTTTTGGCTTGCCCGCATCGCCGAAACGTTAAAGAATATTTGCGCGCTCGGCGACCCTCTGGCGGAGTTCGGCGGACGGCGATCGCCCGGTCCGTTGTGACATTCAAGGCATGCGCTTTTTCGTGGTTCTCGCGGCTTTGTCGTTTGATGGCCTTCCAACAAAAGAGGGGCTCAGGCGATCTCATTACGGGGGCAGTGAAATGCAGAAGCAGTTCGACGTATGGCGAGGGCTTGCCATCGCCGCGGTCGCCGGCGTTGCGATCGCGGCGGCCGGCTGCCAATCAGACAGCAACGCGGATGCGAACGGCGGCTTTGCGTCAGGCGGCGCCACCGCCACCCAGGCGAGCCCCGGCGCCGTTCCCAGCGGCAATCAGGGGACGTCAGGAACCCAAACAACGGGCTACAATACGACCGGCAACGCCAACAAGCAGGCGGGCAACGAGGAGCCGGCGCCGACGGTTGACGAACCGGAACCGCAACCGGTCAATATCCCTCCGCCTCCCCCAGGCTACCAAAAGGGTCCGTACAAGGTCGTCGATCCGAATTGCTCCAAATTGGATCCCTTGTTCCGGCCAGGGTCCATGCAGCTTAACGCGTCCTATGGCGATGGCGCTCCGTCGGCCCGCATCCAAGACAGCGGCGGATGGGATAAGATCCTAAGTTGGGGAGCGGGCGGCGGAGGCGGAGGGAGCGGAGGCGGAGGCAGCAAGAATCCTTGCTAGCAACGACGCCCGAAGCGGAAATGACGCCGGCGACCCGGCGTGCGACGGCGCCGACGATCTTGGCGTGGTCGCCAAGATTCGCCGCCGTCGGGACAGCCTCGGCGCAGGGATGCGCGGCGCCGGCCGCCCGCGGGACAGCCTCGGGCGCATCGAAATCGGCTGCAGGGGCCGAATCGCGATCAAGCCGGAAGTCGTCCGGGGGATCTCGGCTGCCTTGTTTGGCTAAACGGGCGCTCGAACGCGGGAAGCGCGCGGGAAAGGCGAGGTCGGCCTTCCAGCCCCGAGACCCCTGGTTAACGCGTCCTTAACGCGCGCGCGTTAATTGTCGCTTAATGCCGGTGTGCGGCAGGGCGCGGGCGTCGGGCGGTTCATGAAGCATGTTGCGGTTCTGATGGGCGGCTGGTCGGCGGAACGGGCGGTCTCGCTCAATTCCGGACACGGCTGCGCCGCCGCGCTCGAGGAGTCCGGCTACCGCGTCACCCGCATCGACGTCGCGCGCGACATCGCCGACGTCCTCGCACGGCTGAAGCCCGACGTCGCGTTCAACGCGCTGCACGGCCGGGTCGGCGAAGACGGGACGATCCAGGGCATTCTCGAAGTCCTGCGCATCCCCTACACGCATTCAGGCGTGCTCGCGTCGGCGCTGGCGGCCGAAAAGGATCTCGCCAAAATCGTCATGCAGGCCGCGGGCGTGCCGGTCGCCCACGGCGTGACGATCGATCGCCATGCGGCTGCGAGACGTCACGCACTCGAGCCGCCCTATGTGCTGAAGCCGATCAACGAGGGATCGTCGCTCGGCGTCATCATCGTCAAGCAAGGACGAACCCATCCGCCGCAGGAAATCGCAAGTCCCGACTGGCCCTATGGCGATCGGCTGCTCGCTGAGAAATTCGTCGGCGGGCTCGAACTCACCTGCGCGGTGATGGGCGACCGGGCGCTCGGCGTCATCGATATCCGGCCGGTTTCGGAATCCTTCTACGGATACGACGCAAAATACGCCAAAGGCGGGTCAATCCACATCCTGCCGGCTAAAATTAAACCGAATATTTACCATGAGGTCCAAAGGTTGACGCTGGCGGCGCATCAGGTGCTGCGCTGTCGCGGCGTCAGCCGCGCGGACTTCAGATACGACGAGTCGGTCGGGGAATCCGGGGAGTTGGTCTGCCTCGAAGTCAACACGCAGCCGGGCATGACCGAAACCTCCCTGGTGCCCGAAATCGCCGCTCACGCCGGCGTTTCTTTTGGTGAGCTGGTCTCATGGATGGTGGAAGACGCGTCTTGCAATCGATGAGCGAGGCTTTCGCCCCTCGCTCGTGGCCGCGGCCGGCCTACGCGGGCGCCGATGTCGCCGCCGCGCGCGTGCTGCTGCGCCGCGAACGCTCGACGGCGGGCCTCCTCGCCTGGACGCGGGGACTGCTGCGGCCCGCCCCCCGCGGCCTCGGCTTGGCGCTCGCCGCCGCCTTGATCGTCGGCGCCGCCGGATTCGGCGCCGTTCGCGGCGGAGAATATGCGTCCTTCGTCGCGCGTGAGGGCAGCCTTGGCGACTACCTGGCGCGCGCGGTCGGCTTCGACATCGCGATCGTGACGATTTCCGGTCAGGCGGAACTGAGCGAAAAGGAAATCCTCGCCGACGCCGGCGTCAGCCCCAAGAATTCCCTGCTGCTTCTGGATGCGGCGCAGGCGCGCGCGCGGCTGGAGACCGCGCCGCTGGTCAAACAGGCGAGCGTGCGCAAGCTCTATCCCAACCATCTCATCATCGATCTCGTCGAGCGAACCCCTTGCGCGTTGTGGCAGAAGGACGGGCAGGTCAATATCGTGGCGGCGGACGGCGCGGTGATCGATCAAATGCGCGATCAGCGTTTCTCCGCTCTGCCCTTCGTGGTGGGCGAGGGCGCCAATGAGCGCTTGTCCGAATATGTCGCTCTGGTGGCGGCGGCCGGCGAACTGGGTCCCAAGATCAGGGCGGGCGTGCTCGTCGCGAACCGGCGCTGGAACTTCAAGATGACCAACGGCGTCGAAGTGATGCTGCCGGAGGTCAATCCGCAGGCCGCGGTGGCCACCCTCGTTCGCCTGCAGCGCGAATCGCGCGTGCTGGATCGCGATGTGCTTTCGCTCGACCTGAGGGTGGAAGGGCGCATGTTTGCGCGGCTCACCGAAGAAGCGGCCGCCGCGCGCGCCGCGGCCCATCCGAAGAAGGCCGGCGCCACATGAGTTTCAAGCCGTTGACGCCGCGCCTCAAACAGATCCCGCCGCGCCGCAGCGCGGTGCTGTCGGTTCTCGACGTCGGCGCCTCCAAGATTGTCTGTCTCATCGCACGCCTGTCGCCGATGGAGCCTTCCGAATCGCTGCGCGGGCGCACCCATCGCTGCAAGGTGTTGGGCATCGGCCATCAGCGCTCGCGCGGCGTGAAGGCGGGCGCGATCGTCGATCTCGACTCCGCCGAAAGCGCCATACGTCTGGCCATTGACGCGGCCGAGCGGATGGCGGGCGTCGAGGTCGGCGGCGTCATCGTCAATATGACGGGCGGCCGGCTCTCCTCGCAGCTCTACACGGCGAAGGTCGCGATCGGCGGCAAGGCGGTCAGCGCCCACGACATTCACCGCGTGCTCGAGGCCGCTTCCGCGGCGAGCGCGCGCGCCGGGCGCGCCGTGCTGCACGCCTTGCCGACCGGCTTCTGGCTCGACGCGACCACCGGCGTGCGCGATCCCAAGGGGATGGTCGGCGACGAGCTTGGCGCCGAGTTGCACGTCGCCTCTTGCGACGCCGCGGCGGCGCGCAATCTGATGCTGGCGATCGAGCGCTGCCATTTGCGCGTCGAGGCGGTCGTCGCCACCCCCTACGCGTCGGGCCTGTCGACGCTGGTCGACGACGAGGCGGAGCTCGGCGCCGCCTTGATCGATTTCGGCGGTGGCTCGACCTCGGTCGGCGTGTTCGCCGGCGGGCGCCTGGCCCATGTCGACGCCGTCGCGGTCGGCGGCAACCACATCACCATGGACATCGCGCGCGGCCTTACGATCAGCCTCGCCGACGCCGAGCGCCTCAAGACGCTTCACGGCGCCTGCATCGCCGCCTCCTCCGACGATCGCGACACGATCGCCGTTCATCGGGTCGGCGACGACATGGATCATCCGAGCTATCTGCCCAAATCCGAACTGGTGCGCATCATTCGCCCGCGCGTCGAGGAAATTCTCGAACTGGTTCGCGATCGGCTGAAGGGCGCCGGGCTCACCGTCCACGCCGGCCGGCGGCTCGTTCTGGCCGGCGGGGCCTGCCAGATGACGGGGCTTCCGGAATTGGCGCGCGCGATCGTGTCGAGCCAGATTCGCATCGGCCGCCCGCTCGGGGTGGAGGGCTTGCCCGAATCGGCCAAGAGTCCGGCTTTCGCCGCGGCGGTCGGGCTGATGGTCTACCCGCAAGTGGCGGGAATCGAACATTTCGAACCGCGCCGTCACGCCCATGCGGCGGGCGGCGGCGCGGACGGCTATGCGGCCCGGGTCGGGCGATGGTTGAAGGAAAGCTTCTGAGTCGAGGGGCCGGGCGCTGCGACGCGCCTCGGGAACGATGTGCAAGTCAATAGTCGCGATTCAACCGGCGCCGGCGGGCGTCTAACGTCAAGAGGCCAAGGATGACCATCAATTTGAAAGCCCCGGAATTGCGGGAGTTGAAGCCGCGAATCATGGTGTGCGGCGTCGGCGGCGCCGGCGGCAACGCCGTCAACAACATGATCGTTTCGGGCCTCGTCGGCGTCGATTTCATTTCCGCCAACACCGACGCCCAGGCGCTCGCCTCGTCCAAGGCCGAACGCATCATTCAGATGGGCCTTCAGGTCACCGAGGGCCTTGGCGCCGGCTCCAAGCCCGAAGTCGGCCGCGCGGCGGCGGAAGAAGCCATCGAGGAAATCCGCGATCATCTGACGGGCGCCCATATGGTGTTCGTCACCGCGGGGATGGGCGGCGGCACGGGCACCGGCGCGGCGCCGGTGGTGGCGCGGGTCGCCCGCGAGATGGGCATTCTGACGGTCGGCGTGGTGACCAAGCCGTTCCAGTTCGAAGGCGGGCGTCGCATGCGCCTGGCCGAGGGAGGGATCACCGAACTGCAGAAGTCGGTCGACACGCTCATCATCATTCCCAACCAGAACCTGTTCCGTGTCGCCAACGAGAAGACGACTTTCGCCGACGCCTTTGCGATGGCCGATCAGGTCCTCTATTCCGGGGTCGCGTGCATCACCGATCTGATGGTCAAGGAAGGCCTCATCAATCTCGATTTCGCCGACGTCCGCTCGATCATGAGCGAAATGGGCAAGGCGATGATGGGAACCGGCGAGGCGTCCGGCGAGCGGCGCGCCGTTCAGGCGGCCGAAGCGGCCATCGCCAATCCGCTGCTCGACGAAACCTCGATGAAAGGCGCGCGCGGGCTTCTGATCTCGATCACCGGCGGCAACGATCTGACCCTCTATGAAGTCGACGAGGCGGCGAGCCGCATTCGCCAGGAGGTCGACGAGGAAGCCAACATCATCCTGGGCGCGACTTTCGATCAGAGTCTCGACGGCGTGGTCCGGGTTTCGGTGGTCGCCACCGGCATCGACCAGAATACAGGGGAGATTCACGAGCCCACCGTGAGCCAGATCCGCCTGATCGAGGCGCAGCAACGCCTGCGCGCGCAGGCGAGCGCGCGCAGTCAGCCCGCGGCGATCGCCGCCGAGGCGACGAGGAGCGAAGCCCACCCGGCGCCGGCTTCGAGCAAGCCCTCGCAATCGGCTCCCGATGAAGTCGAAATCCGCCCGGCCGCGCCAAGAACCGCCGTTTTTCTGGACCCGCCGGCGGCGCGCGTCGAAGAGCCGGTGGCGCAGGAATACATTCCTCCGGCGCCCGAACAGCCCGTCGTCCGCCCCGCCCGGATGCCGCAGATCGAAGATCTGCCGCCCGTCGTCCAACACCAGATGCGGGTGCAACGGGGCGAACAGCCGACGCCCGCCGTTCAGGTCGAGACGCGTCGCCGGTCGCTGCTGGAAAAGCTCGCCGCCTTCGGCATCAGCCGGCATGACGAGCCGCCGCCGGCCCCGGCGCCTCGCGCGGTCGCGCCGAGCCTGCCGGCGCCGCCGCCCCAGCGGCCGAGCCAGGCGTCGCTGCACGCCGAATATGGCCGACCGCAGCCGCGCGTCGCCGTCCCGCGCGCCGCTCAAGGCTCTCTCGATCCGCACGGCCGCGCGGGCGCCAGGCCGGCGGCTCTCGAAGAGGATCAGCTCGAAATCCCCGCCTTCCTGCGGCGGCAGTCGAATTGACGAATCGGTCTCGAACGCTCCCCGCCGCGGCCGCTTGGGCCGTGGCGGGGGCGCGCGCTCGCAGAAGCCCGTCGCGGTCGTTGTCGAACAGTTAACCTTCTGATATAGCTCAAATAATTTTCCTAACATTGATTGTTACAGAAGGTTAAGAAAGGTGATTTGGCGTTTGCCCCGTCGGCACTTATCGTCCCGGCGTATTTCCACGGTCCTGCGCGAGCGACGCAACGAACGATTCGCGCGGCGGGGCTGGTCAGGCGGTTTGCCGGGAAATCCTTGGGGACTGTCCGTTCCTGCTGGCGGACGGCGGCGGTTAAGGGGAATCGGGTTTGACCAAGCCGGGCCAACAAACGACCATCCGCGACCGTGTGACGATCGGCGGTTTCGGAGTTCATTCCAACGCCCCCGTCAACCTCGTTCTTCACCCGGCCGACGCCAATTCGGGCGTCGTTTTCCTTCGCACGGGATTGCCGGGCGGGCGCGAGCGCCTGATCGAGGCGAAATGGTCGAATGTCTCGCAGACCGAGCTATGCACGGTGCTCAGCGATTCTTCAGGCGCGTCCGTTTCCACCGTCGAGCATCTGTTGGCGACCCTCGCCGGGCTCGGCGTCGACAACGCCATGATCGAGATGGACGGGCCGGAGGCGCCGATCATGGACGGCTCCGCGGCGGCGTTCGTCGCGGCGATCGACCGCGTCGGCACGATCGCGCAGTCGCGTCCGCGCCGCCATCTCAAGATTCTCAAGACCGTGCGGGTGGAGAACGGACGCGGCTTTGCCGAATTTCGTCCGGCCGATCGCGGCTTCCACCTCGACGTGGAGATCGATTTTGCGACGGCGGCGATCGGGCGTCAGCGCCGCTCGTTCGATGTCGGTCCCGCAAGCTTCCGCAGCGAGATCGCGCGGGCGCGCACCTTCGGCTTCGTCAGCGACGTCGAGCGCCTGTGGAAGATGGGTTTTGCATTGGGCTCGTCGCTCGACAATTCCGTCGCGATCGACTGTGGGCGCGTGCTCAATCCGGAGGGTCTGCGCTACGCCGACGAGTTCGTTCGTCACAAGGCCCTGGATTCGGTCGGCGATCTCTCGCTGGCCGGCGCGCCGATCATCGGCCGCTATCGGACCTATTTGCCGGGCCACAAAATGAACTTTCTGGCGCTGGAGGCGCTTTTCGCCGACAGGAGCGCGTTTGAATTCGTCGACGCCGCGCCGCGCCGCGAGTTTGCGCCGGCCCGCGCCGGCGCCGGGGCGTTGGCCCTGGCGACCTACGCCGCCGAAGTCGACTGACGACCGGCGCAACGGACGCGATCAATCAAATTCAGACCGGATGGCGCGGACCGGACGGGCGACGAGCCGATTCCGGTTACCGGCGTGACGGAGAAATCGATCCTTCGGGCGACCCCATCCGAGCGACGCGGGCGACCGCCTGATCGCCGTCGGCGCGACGGGCGCGCGCCCAGGGGGAATCGGACGCATGAGTTTTGATCGGGCGCTTTTGTCGTGACGCGATCGTCGATGCATTTCGAGACCGCCGCGGCGTCTTCGCGCCACAATCCGTCTCTCTATTGCGCGGCGTCTTGACAAGGCGGGCCGGATTGGCTCGCCTTGCGGGGAGCCTGTCGGCGTTCGGTGGCGCGCCGAGGGAGTTTAGGCTAAAGGAACGCTTTGCGGCGTCGGATCAGGCGAATCGATCGGGTTCGCGCCGCCCCGACTTCCGCATCGTTCAGATCGTTGAGTTCTTGCGCATGGCATTGGTCGCATTCCCGGTCAGCCGGATCGTCTCGGCGATTCGTTCGACATCGATCGTCACGCAGCTTGTCGCCGTCGTCGCCCTGGCGGCGCCGCTGGGCGCTTGTTCGATGTTCGATGACATCAATCCCTTCGGTCCCGAAAAATACAAGACGAAGATCGAGCCGGACGTGGCGCCGTCGTCGATGTACGATCAGGGTCTGGCGAGGTTGAAAAAGGGCGACGACGACGGCGCGGCAAAGAAATTCGTCGAGCTTGGCAAGCAATATCCTTATACGGACTGGTCGAAAAAGGGATTGCTGATGACCACCTATGCGCAATATCAGGGCGGGGATTACGACAACGCCGAGCAATCGGCCGAACATTACGCCAAGCTCTACCCGGACACGTCGGACACCGCTTACGCCCTCTATCTCGAGGCGATGTCCTATTACAACCAGATCCCGGATATTTCGCGCGATCAGGAGCGCTCCGGCAAGGCGCTGGCGCTGTTCCAGCAGATCGTCGACAAGTTTCCGAACTCCGAATATGTCGACGATTCCAAGTTCAAGATCCAGGTCACCCGCGACCAGCTCGCGGGCAAGGAAATGTCGGTCGGCCGGTTCTATCTCAATCGACGCAATTATACGGCGGCGATCAACCGGTTCCGCAATGTCCTCGCCAACTATCAGACGAGCCGCCATTCCGAGGAGGCCTTGTATCGCTTGACCGAGGCCTATCTCGGGCTCGGCATCACCGGCGAAGCGCAGACCGCGGCCGCCGTGCTCGGCCATAATTTTCCGGACGGCCAATGGTACAAGGACGCCTTTGAACTATTGAAGGGCGGGGGTCTGTCTCCGAACGAGGATCAGAGCTCGTGGATCTCGAAGCTCTACCATTCGGTCGTGCCCGGCTGATTGGGAGGAAGGCGCCTCCTTATGCTCGTTCGGCTCGCGATCCGCGACATTGTGCTGATCGATCAACTGGATCTTGAATTCTCGGCCGGTCTGTCGATCCTCACCGGCGAAACCGGCGCCGGCAAGTCGATTCTCCTGGACGCCCTGTCCCTCGCGCTCGGCGCGCGCGGCGAGGGCGCATTGGTGCGCCACGGCCAGGCGCAGGGCCAGGTGACGGCGGCCTTCGAGCTCGCCGCCGACCATCCGGCGCTCGCCGTTGCGCGCCAACGGGACATCGAAACCGATGGGCAGCTGATCCTGCGCCGCGTGCAGATGGCGGATGGGCGAACCCGCGCCTTCGTCAACGACCAGCCGGTCAGCGCCCAGCTGATTCGTGAGATTTCCGCCGGGCTCGTCGAAATCCACGGGCAGCACGAAGAGCGCGCGCTGATGGACGCCTCGGCGCATCGCGCGCTGGTGGACGCCTATGGCGGTCTGGATGCGCTGGCGCTGGCGACGCGGGCGGCCTTCGGCGCGCTCAAGGCCGTCGAGGCGGAACGGGCGGTCGAATCGGCGCGCGTCGAGGCGGCTCAGGCCGACGCCGATTTCGCCGCCCACGCCCACCAGGAGCTGACCAGACTGGCGGCCCGGCCCGGCGAGGAGGAGACGCTCGCCGAGCGCCGCTCGCAAATGATGCAAGCCGAAAAGGTCGCGGCCGACATCCGCCAGGTTCATGACAGCCTGTCCGGCGAGGCCTCGCCGACGCCCGTTCTCGCCGCCGCCGCGCGTCGCCTGGAAAGGCGTTTTTCCCAGGCTCCCGCGCTTGTCGGGCCGTGCGTGCAGGCGTTGGACGACGCGCTCGAAGCGCTCGACGCGGCGGCCGCCGCGATCGAGGCGGCGCTGCGCGCAGCCGATTTCGACCCCCATGAGCTCGAACGCGTCGAAGAGCGGCTGTTCGCGCTGCGCGGCATGGCGCGCAAATATTCGGCGCCGGTCGCTGGATTGCCGGCGCTCGCCGAAAAATACGCGACGGACCTCGCCGCCCTTGACGCCGGGCGGGTCAAGCTTGCGGCGCTCGGCGAGGCGGCCAAGGCGGCGCGCCTCGAATATGACCGCGCCGCGGCCGCCCTATCGAAGGCGCGCCGGGCGAGCGCCCGCCAACTGGAAAGCGCGGTGGAAGCCGAGCTTGCGCCGCTGAAACTCGAGCGCGCGCGCTTCATCGTCGAAATCGCCAGCGATTCCGCGTTGTTGTCGGCCGAGGGGATCGATCGGGTGGAGTTCAGCGTGCAAACCAATCCGGGTTCGCGAGCGGGTCCCCTGATGAAAGTGGCCTCGGGAGGCGAACTGGCGCGGTTCATGCTCGCTTTGAAGGTCGCCCTCGCCGACCGCGGCTCGGCGCCGACTTTGGTGTTCGACGAGATCGATACGGGGGTCGGCGGCGCCGTCGCCGACGCCATCGGTCAGCGTCTGGCGCGTCTGGCGGCGCGCACCCAGGTGCTTGCGGTCACCCATGCGCCGCAGGTCGCGGCGCGTTCGACCAGCCATTTCAGGATCGCCAAGAGCGACGTCGGGCGCGGCGAGCGCGTCGCCACCCGTGTTCTGGCGCTCGATCCGCCGGCCCGCCGCGAGGAAATCGCGCGGATGCTCGCCGGCGCAACCATCACCGAAGAAGCGCGCGCCGCCGCCAAGCGGCTGATCGAGAGCGCGCGATAGGACCGGGCTTGCCCCGATTCCCGGGGGAGCCTATCAAGCGACGGCGCGAACAAAGCGCTTTGGGGGCGCAATGGCCTCGGATCATGGGCGGGAGATCGGCGAAAGGCGGCGGCGCGACCGGCTGGCGGCGGCGCTGCGCGAGAACTTGAAACGGCGCAAGGCCCAGCAGCGCGGCCGGACGCCAGGCGGCGCCGCTACGGTTCATCGCGCGCCGGACGTCCCGGCGGCGGTCGCCGCCGCGCCGCCGTCCGAAAACGGGGAAAGCTGACGCCGCAGCGGGACATCGGGGACCAACGGAGCATTTCGATCATGGATCGCATTCAAATCAGGGGCGGCGCCAAGCTCAACGGGACGATCCAGATTTCCGGGGCCAAGAACGCCGCCTTGCCGTTGATGATCGCCAGCCTGTTGACCGAACAGACCTTGACCCTGGAGAATCTGCCGCGCCTCGCCGACGTCAGCCAGCTCGTGCGCATTCTCGGCAATCACGGCGTCGATTATTCGCTCGACGGCAAGCGCCGCGCCGGAGAAGCCAAACCGGGGCAGACCGCGCATCTGACCGCCCGGGCGATCGTCGACACCACCGCGCCCTACGAACTCGTCTCCAAGATGCGCGCCAGCTTCTGGGTGATAGCGCCCCTGCTTGCGCGCATGGGCGAAGCGCGCGTCTCGTTGCCCGGCGGTTGCGCGATCGGCACGCGTCCGGTCGATCTGTTGCTGATGGCGCTCGAGCGGCTCGGCGCCAAGGTGGACATCGACGCCGGCTATGTCGTGGCGACGACGCCGCGCGGTTTCATCGGCGCCGAGATCGAATTTCCCAAGGTGACGGTGGGCGGCACGCACACCGCGCTGATGGCCGCCGCGACGGCGCATGGGACGAGCGTCATCCGCAACGCCGCGCGCGAACCGGAGGTTCAGGACCTTGCCGATTGCCTCAACAAGATGGGCGCGCGGATTCATGGCGCCGGGACTTCGACGATCGAGGTGACGGGCGTCGCCCGCCTGAACGGCGCGCGCCATTCCGTGCTGCCCGACCGCATCGAGGCGGGCACCTACGCGACCGCCGCGGCGATGACCGGCGGCGACGTGCTGCTGGAGGGCGTCGGGCCCCACCTGCTCCAGGAATCACTCGACGCGCTGTCCGCCGCCGGCGCGACGGTGACCAGCGACAACCGCGGCGTTCGGGTGCGCCGCAACGGCGCGGGCGTCAGCGCGGTGGACATTTCGACCGCGCCGTTTCCCGGTTTTGCGACCGATCTTCAGGCGCAGTTCATGGCGCTGATGACCCGCGCCAGCGGCGTCTCGCGCATCAAGGAGACGATCTTCGAGAACCGGTTCATGCACGTGCAGGAACTGGCGCGGCTTGGCGCGCGCATCAGGCTGGAGGGCGATACGGCGATCGTCGAAGGGGTCGGGAAATTGCGCGGCGCGCCGGTCATGGCGACCGATCTGCGCGCTTCGGTCTCCCTGGTCATCGCCGCGCTCGCCGCGGAAGGCGAAACGACGGTCAACCGCGTCTATCATCTCGATCGTGGATTTGAGGATCTCGAACGAAAGCTCGGCGGTTGCGGCGCCGACATCACCCGGGTTTCAGGATGAGCAATGGACGAGGCCGCAACCGAGCTGAAGCTGATCGCCTTCGACGCCGAAGATCTCGCGGTCATCTCCGCGCACGTGCAGGATTCCTGCGTGCAGCGCGAGGAAATGACCTATCTGCCCGCGCAGAAGCGCTTCGCCCTGGCGGCGATGCGCTATGACTGGAGCGCCGCGGCCCAAGGCCGTCACGAGCGCGTCGGCGCGGTGTTGCGTTTCGAACGAGTGCTGAAAGTCGTTCACATCGGCCTCGACCGCGGCGATCCGGACGAAACGCTCAACCTGCTGGCGATCGGCTTTGAAGAGACCGACGCGCCGTCAGGCTTCGTCACGCTCGCCTTCTTCGGCGGCGCCGCGGTGCGGCTCGAGGTGGAGTGTCTCGAAGCGGAATTGCGCGACATCGGTCCGCGCAGCGAAGCCGAGGTTTGCCTTGGCCATGACGCGCCGCCGACCGGCGCCGGCCGCTGATCCCTTTCGATCGGAGACGTTGATGCCGGTTCGCCTGGATATGGACGCTGAAGGATTTGACGCGGGCTTCGAGGCCCTGCTGGGGTCCAAGCGCGAGGTTTCGGCCGACGTCGACGCTGCCGTCGCCTCGATCATCGAAGATGTCCGCCGGCGGGGCGATGAGGCGCTTGTCGAGCATTCGCGGCGGTTCGATCGGGTCGATCTGGCGCGTCTCGGCCTCGCCGTGACGGAGCGGGAGATCGGCGCCGCCTTCGACAAATGCAATCCGGCCGCGTTGGCCGCGCTCGAACTCGCTCACGAGCGCGTGCTGGCCTATCACCTGCGCCAGAAGCCAGCCGACATGTCGTTTGTCGACGCGCTCGGCGTCGAATTGGGCTGGCGCTGGCGCGCCATCGACGCCGTCGGCCTCTACGTGCCCGGCGGGGCGGCGAGCTATCCTTCCTCCGTCGTCATGAACGCCGTGCCGGCCAAGGTCGCCGGCTGCCCGCGCATCGTCATGACGGTTCCCGCGCCCGAGGGGAAGATCAATCCGCTGGTGTTGGCCGCCGCCAGGCTCGCCGGCGTTTCGGAAATCTACCGCGTCGGCGGCGCGCAGGCGATCGCCGCGCTCGCCTATGGCACGCAAACCATCCGGCCCGTCGCCAAGATCATGGGCCCCGGCAACGCCTATGTCGCCGCCGCCAAGCGGCGGGTGTTCGGCGTGGTCGGCATCGACATGATCGCCGGCCCGTCGGAAGTCGTGGTGCTCGCCAATTCTTCGGCCGACCCACAATTCGTCGCCGCCGATCTCCTGGCGCAGGCCGAGCATGACGAGGCGGCGCAGTCGATCCTGATCACCGACGACGCGCGGCTCGCCCGCGAGGTCGCCGCAGCTGTCGAAAGCCAGCTCGACGGGCTGCCGAGAAAGGCGATCGCCGGCGCGAGCTGGCGCGATTTCGGCGCGATCATTCTGGCGCCCAGCCTGGCCGCGGCGGCGCCGCTGGTCGATCGGCTCGCGCCCGAGCATCTGGAAATCATCGCCCGCGACGCCGACGCGCTGGGTCGCAGCGTCAACAACGTCGGCGCCATCTTTCTCGGCGCCTTCACGCCCGAGGCGATCGGCGATTATGTCGGCGGCTCCAATCACGTGTTGCCGACCGCGCGCTCGGCGCGCTTCTCCTCCGGTCTCGGCGTGCTCGACTTCGTCAAGCGCACCTCGTTGCTGCGGTGCGACGCGCGGGCGCTCGCGGCGCTGGGGCCCGCGGCGATCGCCCTCGGCGAAGCCGAAGGGCTCGCGGCTCACGCGCGCTCCGTCGCGCTCCGTCTCGATCGCGGTGGAACCCGGTGAGCGCAGAGGAGGGCGCAAAGCGCCGGCGGCTGTTCGAGGTCGTGCTCGACGGCGGTTCGATTCGGCGCGGCAACGCCGATCAGGAGCACGAACGGGCGATTGCGATTTACGACCTGGTCGAAGAGAACAGCTTCGGCCTGCCCGGGCGCGACGACGGCCCCTACAGTCTGCGCATCGCCCTGCAGGATTCCAGGCTGGCGTTCGAAGTGAGGACTTCGAAGGGCGAGACGGCGCTGTCGTTCGGCTTTTCGTTGACCCCGTTCCGCTCGATCCTGAAGGACTATTTCATGGTCTGCGAGAGCTATTACGCCGCGATCCGGACGGCGAGCCCGGCGCGCATCGAGGCGATCGACAGGGGCCGCGGCGCGCTCCACAACGAAGGGGCGGAACTCGTCGCGCAAAGGCTGGCCGACAAGGTCGAGATCGACAGCGCGACGGCGCGCCGCCTTTTCACGTTGATCTGCGCGCTGCATTGGAAGGCATGAGCGCGCCGATCCTCGACCGATCCGCCTTCGTCCTCGCGCACACGCGCTGGCTCGCGACGCCGCTGGCGCCGGAGATTCATCTGCGCCTCGCCGATGAAGCGACCGACTTGTGGGAAAAGACCGAGGAAGAACTCGGGCGGATCGGTCTGCCGCCGCCGTACTGGGCCTTCGCCTGGGCTGGCGGCCAGGCGCTGGCGCGCCATGTTCTCGATCATCCCGATCTCGTCGCGGGGCGGCGGGTGCTCGATTTCGCGGCGGGGTCCGGCCTGGCGGCGATCGCCGCCGCCAAGGCGGGCGCGGCGGTGGCCGAGGCGAGCGAAATCGATGAATTGGCGCTCGCGGCGATGGCGCTCAACGCCGCGCAGAACGGCGTTTCGCTCGTCGCGCGGGCGGACGACCTGATCGGCGCGGACGACGGCTGGGACGTCGTGCTCGCCGGCGACGTTTCCTATCAGCGCGACATGGCCGAAGCGGTGACGCGCTGGCTCGCCGCCCTCGCCCGGCGCGGCGCCGCGGTTCTCATCGGCGATCCCTGGCGCGCGTATCTGGCAAGGGATTTGCTGGAGCCGATCGCCGCCTACGATGTGCCGGTGACCCGCGCGCTCGAGGACGCCGACGTCAAGCGCGCCGGCGTCTTTCGCTTTCGATGACGCCTGCGTCCTTTCCCCGCCGCAACAGCGCGCGCCTATTCCATGCGTCCGGGGGCGCCCCCGCCTTCGCCGCCCGTTTGCGGGCCGCGATGGACGCCGCGCCCGACAAATTCGCGCAGCAGCGGACCAAAAATGCGCTTCTGTTCGTTAGTGAGGCTGTCGTAAAGCGGCTTGCCGGCGTCGGCGAGCTTGGTCAGTTCGTCGGATATCTTGTTCAGACGATCGGACATCAGGCGCATCCGTTCGATCGGCGAAGGCGGCTCGGCGTCGCTCATACGTTCGCGCATTTGCCGCCGCGCTTCCTCGCGCGCCCTGGCCGCCTCGCGGATCGCCGCTTCGAAAGCCGGCCAGTTCTTTTGCTGTTCGGCGGTGAGATTGAGGCCCGCCTTCAGGCCGGCGAGATGCGCTTCGAGCATGGCGGCGCGCTCCTCCCGCCCGCTCTGCAGTTCGGCGGCGGTCGGCGCGGGCGCGTCGCCTTCTGCGGCGAGCGCGCCGAGGCTCCCGGTCGAGGCGAGGGCGGCGAGGGCGACGGAGGCGAGAAGAAATTTCCTCATGAGGACCCCTGTCAGGGTTGAAACCGCGCGTCAGCCGTCGGGCTTGCGCCGGCGAATGTCAAATTACATCAAATTACATAAACGTAATCTCGCCGCGGCGGCGCCGGCCATTGACGTCGCGCGCGCCTCAAACAATGGTGGCCGGCCAATCCATCGCCGCGCTTGTCGCCGGCGCGAGGCGCAAGGAGAGCATGATGAGCGAAGGTGGCGTTGTCGGGGCGCTCGCGCGGCAGATCGGCGAGGGCCGGTGCGCGCTGTCGGCCTGGGTTGGCGTCAATGAGCCGGCGGTCGCCGAACTGCTGGCGCGCGAAGGCTATGACACGGTGACGCTCGACATGCAGCATGGCGCCGTCGATCTGGCGGGCGCGATGCGCGGCATCGGCGCGGTGGCGCTCGCCGGCAAACCGGCGATCGTGCGCATTCCGGTCGGCGAGTTTTCGACGGCCTCGCGGGTGATCGACGCCGGCGCGGCCGCGGTGATCGCGCCGATGATCAACAGCCTCGCGGACGCTCGGCGTTTCGCCGATTTCATGAAGTTTCCACCGGTCGGACAGCGCTCCTGGGGGCCGCGCGCCGCCCTGACCCACAGCGGCTACGTCGGCCCCGCCTATCTGCATAGCGCCAACGCGATCACTCTGGCGATCGCGATGATCGAGACGCGCGAAGCGCTCGACGCGCTTGACGACATCCTGGGGACGCCCGGCATAGACGGCGTTTTCGTCGGTCCTTCCGATCTGTCGATCGCGCTTCATCGCGGCGCGGTGGTCGATCCGCACGGCGCCGACGTCGACGCCATGCTGACGAAAGTCGTCACCCGCGCCAAAGCGCACGGCAAGTTCGCCGCCGCGTTCTGTTTTGACGGCAACCGCGCCAGGGAGCTGGCGGGGCGCGGCTTCGGGCTGTGTTCGGTCTCGACCGACCAGCTGCTGCTGCGCGCCGCGGCGCGGGCCGAGATCGCTGCGGCGCGGTGAACGCGTCCGCATCGGCCTGGCGACGCGCCCGGGCGCCCGTTTCGCGCGATGCGGCGGAGGGCGATCTTATTTCGCCACATTTCGAGACAACAGTGCCCTTGACGGGCGGCCGGGGTTCGGGGCCGGCGCGCAAGCGGGCGCTCGAGCGAGGCGGGGGATTTCCGACATGGCGAAGGCGGTTCGCAATCTGATCGTTGTCTGCGCCGCCGCCCTGGGCGTCGCGGCTTGCAATACGCCTTCGGAACGGGTCGGCGGCGCCGCGGTCGGCGCGGTGGCGGGCGCCGCGGTCGCCGGACCGGTGGGGTTCGTGGTCGGCGGCGTCGGGGGCGCGGTGGCGGGTCCGACCGTCGCGCACACCATGGGCATTCCGCACAGGCGCTACTACTGGCGGCACGGCCGCCGCTATTACTACAGGCACTACCCGTACTATTGAGCGGCGGTCGACATCGGCGGGCTGGCCGAGCGGCTGCGCGGCTCTTGCGGCCAGCGGTCCAGCGCGGCGCGGCCGGCGTCGGTCAACCCATAGGTTCCGCGCTCGACGCGGGCGAACCAGCCGTAGACATTGTGCAACAGGATTTTGGCGGCGTCGGGAACGGCGGCCCTGAGGTCGCGCGGGCGCTGCGGCCCAAGGGTCATCGCGAACGCGCAGGCGAGCGCCCGTTGACGATAGGCGGTCATGATCGGCGCTTTTGAGCCGCCCCCCGCGACCGGGTCGCCCTGGCGGCGGCGATGTTCGTCGACGAGACGCGAACGGCGGCGCGAGTCGCGACGCGGGCTCGGCGCGGCGGGGCTGACCAGGATCTGCACTTCGCCGCGCTCGGGAACGCCGAGCAATCCGAATCCGAGCCGGCGGCACAAATTGCGGAACCGCGGGTCGCTCTCGCGACCCTTGCCGCGCGCCGACAGGCGCGCCGCCAGCCAGACCTCGTCGCAGGCGGCGGCGCGGTCGACGCCTTGCAGCACGAGTTCAAGGTTGAAAGAGAGTTTCAATTCGCCGATGACCACCAGCGGCGCGCCGTCCGCGCCGAGCGCCACGATATCGCAGCCGCCGATCTCCCCCTTGACGAGGAAGCCGAGGGCCTCGAGGAATTGCTTGACCGGAAGATAGAGCGAGGTCTCCAGAGGCGGCCTCCTTGGATCGTCGAGGGGCGAGGCGTCGGCGGCGAGCCCGACCGATCGGGCCGCCGCCCTCCCGGAGGCTTATTTGATTCGATCGAACGGCAGAAGAGGCGCCGGAGCCCGGCCTCACGGCCATGCGGCGAAGGACGCGACTTCGTCGGCCGAGCGCCGGCGCGCCGCGGTCTTTCGATAGGCGCCCGGCGCGACGCCCCGCCGTCGCTTGAAGAAGCGATTGAAATAGCCGGGATCGCGAAACCCCAGACTATAGCCGATTTGCTCGATCGACAGTTCGGTCTGCTCGAGCCGCTGACAGGCTTCCTCGATCAGCCGGTCGTGCACGAGCCCCAGGGGCGTCGCGCCGGCGCCGCGGGCGCAGGCGTCGTGCAGATGCGAGCGTGTGACGCCGAGCAGGCGGGCGAATTCGTCGATGCCCAGACCCTCGCGATAGTGAAGCTCGATCAGCTGGCGAAAGCGCTGGACGGTGGTGGCGCCGGCCCGCCGCGCGCCGCCGACGCCGTCGAGCCCCGAGGCGCGCCACAAGCGAACCAGCACGACGCCGAGGTGCAGTCCCATCATGACCGCCGCGCCGGGCTGGGAATCGCGGGACTCCCGCACCAGCGCTGAAAACGACGTCGTCAATTCGTCGAGGTGGGGCGCGATCCGATCCGCGGTCGCGATGGCGACGCGATCGAGCAACGGCCTCAAATGCATCGCCACGCCGCTGTCGCCGACCGCGCGCCAGACGAAATCCTCGAGGATCGACAGGGCGACCCCGTCGCCGCCCGCCTCGAGGCGGAATTCGCCGAGCGCCGATCTCGGCAGCCAAAGGATGAACGGGGCCTTCATCTCGATTTCCGCGCCGTCGCGCCCGACGAAGGACGCGCGGCCGCGGACCACGAAAAAGGCGTGTCGACGCGGGCGCCGATCGAGACTCGCCGTCGACCAGGTTCGACGCGTGAAGGCGGCCTCCATGGGCGAGCCGATCACCGCGGAGCCGATCGGGCCGATCGGCGGAAGCCGCGGACGACGAGGGTCGGAAAGGAGTGGGGCGGGCATGTGCGAATTTGTCGAGGCGCCGAGAAAAATGCAACATTTCTGTAAAAAAGTTCATTACCGCTGAGGCCCGACTGGGGCTTACTGCCAACCGAAATCTGGACGAAGAGCTGGAATTTCGAGGTTTCGAGGAACGCATGCCAGGAGAGGCGATCGCGCGGCCGCGGCTCGCGCGCATTCCCTTATCCGTCGGACCGCCTTTTAGACCGCGTCGCGGGGTCGCGTTCGAGCGCATGAGGCTCGAACGGTCGCCTCGCCGGCGGGGAGCGCGCAGGCCGCGCGCGACATCGCTTCCGGCCGCCACGGGGAAAGATCATGACTGAAGTCGCGCTGATGATCCAGGGCAAGGACGTTCCGGCGTCGGAAGGCGGAAGCTTCGAGCGGCTCAATCCGATGACCGGCGAGGTCGCGACCCGCGCGGCGGCGGCCACGCCGGCCGACGCGGCGCGCGCCGTATCCGCCGCCGCCGCCGCCTTTCCCGCCTGGTCGGCGCTCGGGCCCGGCGAGCGTCGCGCGCGGCTGATTCGCGCCGCCGCCAATCTGGAGAAGCGCGCCGGCGACTTCGTCGACGCCATGGCCAGTGAGATCGGCGCGACCGCCGGCTGGGCGCAGTTCAACGTCATGCTCGCCGCCGGCATGCTGCAGGAGGCGGCGGCGCTGACGACGCAGGTCGGCGGCGAGGTCATCCCGTCCAACCGCCCCGGCCTCACCGCAATGGCGGTGCGCCAGCCGGCCGGCGTCGTGGTCGGCATGGCGCCGTGGAACGCCCCGGTCATTCTGGGCGTGCGCGCCGTGGCGACGCCGCTCGCCTGCGGCAACACCGTGGTGCTGAAGAGTTCGGAGATCTGCCCGCGGACCCATCGGATCATCGGCGAGGCGCTGCGCGACGCCGATCTCGGCGACGGCGTCGTCAACGTCGTCAGCAACGCGCCCGCCGACGCGCCGAAGATCGTCGAGGCGCTGATCTCCAATCCGGCGGTGCGGCGCGTCAGCTTCACCGGCTCGACGCGGGTCGGCCGCCTCGTCGCCGAGGTCGCCGCGCGCCACCTGAAGCCCGCGCTGCTCGAGCTCGGCGGCAAGGCGCCGTTCGTCGTGCTCGACGACGCCGACCTCGACGAGGCGGTGAAAGCCGCCGCTTTCGGCGCCTTTTTCAATCAGGGTCAGATCTGCATGTCGACCGAGCGCATCGTCGTCGACGAGGCGGTCGCCGACGCTTTTGCGGCAAAGTTCGCCAGGAAGGCGGCGACGCTGGTCGCCGGCGATCCCCGGCAGGGCAATACGCCGCTCGGCTCGCTCGTCGGCTACGAGGCGGTCGAGCGAATCAACCGGCTGATCAAGGACGCCGTGTCGAAGGGCGCGCGGTTGCTCGCCGGCGGCCCCGCCAACAGCATCCTGATGGACGCGACTGTGCTCGATCATGTGACGCCGGCGATGCAAATCTATTCGGAGGAATCGTTCGGGCCGGTGGCGGCGCTGGTTCGCGTGCAGGGCGTCGAGGAGGCGGTCCGCGTCGCCAACGACACCGAATATGGCCTGGCGGCGGCGGTGTTCGGCGGCGACTTCCAGCGCGCGCTCGCCGTCGCCCGCCGGATCGAATCGGGCATCTGCCACATCAACAGCTCGACGGTGAACGACGAGCCGCAGATGCCGTTCGGCGGCGTCAAGGCGTCCGGCTACGGGCGCTTCGGCGGCAAGGCGGCGATCCACGAGTTCACCGAATTGCGGTGGCTGACGGTCGCCGAACTGCCCGGCCATTATCCGATTTGAAGCGCGGGATTGTAAGCGTGGCGACGACCAGCAACAGGGAGAGAAACATGACGAAGGAATTGATCGGCGAGCGGCGCCCGAACGCCGGCCGGCGGCTTTCGCGCCGTCAATTGCTCGCGGGCGCGGGCGCGGGCGGATTCGCCCTCAGCCTCGGGCGTCGCGGCGCCTTCGCCGCCGGCGCCGAAAACGTCCTGAAGATCGGCTTCGTCAGTCCGCGCACCGGCGCGCTGGCTGGCTTTGGCGAAACCGACGGCTACGTGCTCGAACTCGCGCGCAAGGCGTTCGCCGGCGGCCTGGCGATTGGCGGCAAGACCTACGAGGTTCAGGTCCTCGACCGCGACACGCAGTCGGACCCCTCGCGGGCGAGCCAGCTCGCCAAGACGCTGATCAACAACGATCAGGTCGATCTGATGCTGCCCGTCTCGACTCCCGAGACCATCAACCCGGTCGCCGACGCCTGCGAGGCCGCCGGCGTGCCGTGCCTGTCGACGGTGATGCCGTGGGAGGCCTGGTATTTCGGGCGCGGCGGCAAGCCGGGCCAGCCCTCGCCGTTCAAATGGACCTATCATTTCGGCTTCGGCGGCAAGGAATTCTTCGAGACCTATGTGTCGATGTGGAACAGCCTGGAGACCAACAAGAAAGTCGGCGTCCTCTACCCCAACGACGCCGACGGCAACGCGATCCGCGAGAATCTGGCCCCGGCGCTCGCCAAGGCCGGCTTCACGATCATCGATCCCGGCCCCTATGAGGACGGCACCACCGATTATTCGGCGCAGATCGCCAAGTTCAAGCAGGAGAAATGCGAGATCTTCAACACCTTCCCGATTCCGCCCGATTTCGCCGCGTTCTGGCGCCAGGCGGCTCAGCAAGGCTATACCAGGATGGTGAAGATCGCCCAGATCGCCAAGACCGGGTTGTTTCCCAGCCAGGTCGATTCGCTCGGCGATCTCGGCTTCAACCTGGCGACCGCCTGCTACTGGCACCGGTCGTTTCCCTACAAGTCCTCGCTCACCGGCGTTTCGGGCGACGAAATCGCCGACGGCTACGAGAAGGCCAGCGGCAAGCAATGGACGCAGCAACTGGGGGCCAGCATGGCGTTGTTCGACGCCGGCGTCGCCGCGCTGAAGGCGAGCGCCGACCCGAAGAACAAGGCGGAAGTCGCCAAGGCGCTCGGCGCGCTCAACACGGTGACGATGGGCGGCAAGGTGGATTTCACCTCGGGTCCCTTTCCAAACGTCTCGCCGGGACCGATCATCGGCTCGCAATGGGTGAAGGCGAAGCCCGGCTCGAAATTCAAGCTGGACATCGTGGTGACCGAGCACGCGACCGATCCCAACGTGCCGATCGCGGCCAAGCTCGCCCTCTACAACGGCAAGTGATCGGGGCGCGGAAAGGAACGCCGTGACCGCTGAAGCGAACGGCGCAATCCTCTCGACGTCGGGGATTCACAAGCGCTTCAACGCGCTTGTGGTCCTGGATGGAATCGATTTTTCACTGCGCGCCAACGAGGCCGTCGGCATCGTCGGGCCGAACGGGGCGGGCAAGACGACCTTGCTCAGCGTGCTCGCCGGCGCGCAGGCCCCGACCGCGGGGACGGTCCGCTTCCGCGGCGTCGACGTCACCGGCCTGTCGGCGTCGGAGCGCTGCCGGCTGGGCGTCGCGCGCACCCATCAGATTCCGCAGCCGTTCAACGGCATGACGGTGTTCGAGAACGTCTTCGTCGCCGCGACGAACGGCGGCCGGATGGATGTCGAGCGGGCCAACCGGCGTTCGATCGAGGCGATATCGTTGTGCGGCATGTTGCGCCTCGCCAACCGGCGCGCCGAGACGCTCGGCCTGCTCGACCGCAAGCGGCTCGAACTCGCCCGCGCGCTGGGCGCCAACCCCGCGGTCCTGCTGCTCGACGAAATCGGCGGCGGCCTCGCCGACGACGAGGCGAGCGAGCTCGTGGCGACGATCCGCCAGCTGCGCGCGGGCGGCGTCGCCATCGTCTGGATCGAGCATATCGTGCATGTCCTCCTCCAGGTCGCCGAACGCCTTATCTGCATGGACGCCGGGCGCATCATCGCCGACGGCGAACCGCGCGCGGTGATGGTCGACAAGGCGGTGATCTCGGCCTATCTCGGCGGGAGCGTTCATTGAGCCTGCTCGCCGTCGAGCGGCTCGACGTCCGCCATGGTCTCCTCCAGGCGGTGCGCGGCGTCAGCTTCGAGATCGAGCGGGGCGAGACCGTCGCGCTGCTCGGCGCCAACGGCGCCGGCAAGACGACGCTGCTTCGGGCGATCGCCGGGGCGCATCCGGCGACGGGGGGACGCGTGCTGTTCAACGGCGCCGAAGTGACGCGGGCGCCGGCGCACGAGCGGGTCGGCTCGGGGCTCGCGCTGGTTCCCGAGGGGCGTCGGCTTTTCGCGCAGATGAGCGTCGAGGAGAACCTGATGCTGGCGCGCGCCGCCGGCCGATCCGGCTCCTGGACGCTCGAGGCGGTGATGGAGGCGTTTCCCAATCTCAAGGCCCGTCGCAAGGCGCGCGCCGGGACGCTGTCGGGCGGCGAACAGCAGGCGACGGCGATCGGCCGCGCGTTGATGACCAATCCGGAGCTGCTGATGCTCGACGAGGTTTCTCTCGGCCTCTCGCCGGTCGCGGTCGAGCGCGTCTATTCCTCGCTGCAGACGCTGTTGACCTCGGGCACGACGATCATCCTCGTCGAGCAGGACCTGACCCGCGCGCTGCGCGTCGCCGGCCGCGTCATCTGCATGCTGGAGGGCGTCGTCGCTCTGGCGGGGAAGGCGGCGGAGCTGACGCGCGAGGCGGTGGCCGGCGCCTATTTCGGGCTCGACAAGGCCGCGGCCGCCGGAGCGGCGCGATGATCTGGCTCAACCAGATCGTCCAGGGGGTGTTGCTCGGCGGCTATTATGCGCTGATCGCCTGCGGGCTTTCATTCATGTTCAGCGTGATGGGGATCATCAACATCGCCCATGGCAGCCTCGCCATCCTGGCGGCGTTCGCTCTCTATGTGCTCGCCGACCGTTTCGGCGTGTCGCCGTTCCTCGGGCTTGTGGTTGTCGTGCCGGCGATGGCGGCGATCGGCTGGACGCTGCAGCGCGCCGTGCTGGAGCGAAGCATGCGCGCGGGTCTGCTGGTGCCGATCCTCAGCACGTTCGGCCTGTCGATCGTCATCGACAATCTGCTGTTCGAGGAATTCGGCGCCGATACGCGCTCGCTGGCGCCCTATATCGGGTCTTTCTCGTATGATTCCTGGTCGCTGACCGATGATATCGACGTCGGCCGACTTTCCGCGCTGATCTTCGCCACGGCCGTCGTCGTCCTCGGCGGCCTTCAGTTGTTCCTGTCGCGCACGCCGCTCGGCCGGGCGATTCGCGCGACGGCGGAGGATCCCGACACGGTCGGCCTCGTCGGGATCAACGCGCGCCTGGTCAACGCGACCGCCGCCGCGATCGCGATGGCGACCGTCGGTCTGGCCGGCGCGGCGCTGGCGATGCGCGCGACCTTCGATCCCTACGCCGGCGCGCCGCAATTGATCTTCGCCTTCGAGGCGGCGGTGATCGGCGGCGCCGGCTCTCTGTGGGGCACGCTGATCGGCGGCGTCGCGCTCGGGGTCGCGCAGAACCTCGGCGCGCAAATCAATCCGCAAGGCTTCTTCATCGGCGGGCACGCGATATTCTTCATTGTTCTCTTCGGGCGCCTCTACTGGCGCGGCGCCGGGGCGCTGTTCCTGGCTTCGCTGAGGAGCCGCGCTTGAGCGGCCGCGGCGCAATTCGCGTCGAACGCTGGAGCGTCGCCTCGATCGGCTCGGTCGTCGCCGCCGTGGCGCTCGTCGGCGTCCTCGCCGCCGGACCGCTGGCGTTCGGCGCCAACGCCATCGACAAGCTGACCACGCTGTTCATCTATGTCATCCTTGCGGTCACCTGGAACGCGCTCGCCGGCTATGGCGGCCTCGTGTCGATCGGCCAGCAGGCGTTCTTCGGCCTCGGCGCCTACGGCGCGGTGCGCCTCGCGGACGCCGGCGTCGGCGTCTATCTCGCGCTCCTGCTCGCGGGCCTCATCGTCGGCGTTCTTGCGCTGCCGATCTCGGCCTTCATGCTGCGCCTCAGGGCCGGCGAGTTCGCCATCGGCATGTGGATCGTCGCCGCGCTCGCGCATCTGCTCGTCAATCTCGATACGCTGGTGCGCGGCGAAACGGGCACTTCGCTGATCGCGCTCGACGGCTACCCCGCCGAGGCCCGCCACGCGTTCACCTATTGGACGGCGCTCGGCGCGATGGTCGTGGTGATCGGCCTGCTGTTCGCCTTGCTCCGTTCGCCGCTCGGCGCGGCGATCCAGGCGATCCGCGACAACGAGGACGCCGCCGCCGCGGTGGGCGTCCGCGTCATGCGCACCAAGCGCGTCATTTTCGTCCTCGCCGCCTTCGGCGTCGGCCTGGCGGGCGCGCTCTGGCTCGCCACCACGATCACCTTTCAGCCGAAGACCTATTTCAGCGTTCAGTGGACCGCCTACATGATCTTCATGGTGCTGGTCGGCGGGCTCGGCACTTTCGAAGGGCCGATCCTCGGCGCCGTGATCTACTTTGCGATCGAAGCCTGGTTCGGCGCGACCGGCGTCTGGTACCTCGTCGGCCTCGGCGGCGCGGCGCTGCTGTTCGCTTTGTTCCTGCCCAAAGGCCTGTGGGGCTGGGCCGACGATCGCTTCGGCCTGCGCCTGTTGCCGGTCGGCCGCTGGCTGAAGATCGAGGAAGCGCCCTCGCCCGGCGCAGCGGCCGCCGGCGGGCCGCGCGGGACTTCAGGGTAGGCGAGAAGCAGGCGAGGAGGAGGCGGCGATGCTCTATGGCAAGACGATCGTCATAACCGGGGTCGCTTCGGGCATCGGCGCCCGCACGGGGGAGCTCGCGCTGCAACTCGGCGCCGAGGTCATCGGCGTCGATTTGCGCATGCCCTCGCCGTTGCTTGGCCGGTTCATCGAAGCCGATCTTTCGACCGGCGGGGGAGTCGAGGCGGTCGCCGCGCGCCTGCCGCCGCGCTTCGACGCTCTTTGCAACGTCGCCGGCGTCTCGGGAACGCTCGGCGCCGCCAGGACGCTGGCGATCAATTTCTACGGGCTGCGCGCGCTGTCGGTCGCCGCGGCGCCGCGTTTGCGCGAGGGCGGCGCCGTCGTCAACGTCGCCTCGATCGCCGGCTATGGCTGGCGCGCCAATCTCGAACGCGCCAAGGCGCTGGTCGGCGTCGAGGGTTTTCCCGATTGCGCAGAGATCGCGCGCCATCATGCGATCGGCGACGCCGAAGGTTATCCGGTCTCGAAAGAGGCGTTGTTGTTGTGGACGCAGCGCGCCGCCCATCAAGCGTTGTTCAAGGCGCGCGGGATCCGGGTGAACGCGGTCAGTCCGGGGCCGGTGGCGACGCCGATCCTGCGGGAATTCCGGACGATATTCGGCGACGCGCGCGTCGATGACGACATCGCGCGCGTCGGGCGGGCGGGAACGGCGTCCGACGTCGCGCCGGCGATTCTGTTCCTTTGCTCCGACGGCGCGCGCTGGATCAACGGGGCCAATCTGCCCGTCGACGGCGGCCTCGAGGCCAGCGTCAATGCGCAGGCGCTCGGGTTCTGACGGCGCGTCGCGGGTCGCGGCGCGACGGTCCAGGGACGATTGAGCGACGATTTGCCTGTCGTCTCTCGTTCCGATGGCGTCCACTGGACGGTCTCCTTCGGGGATCGACAGGGAACACCGCGCAAGCCGAAAGGCCGCCGCCAGGCGTCCCGCCCGTGCGACATTGGCGGCGCTTAACAATGCGACCGCCGAGGTGTAGCGTCGCGCCTGTCCGAAGGATTGGCGCGCGTGAATCGAGGGGGCGGCGGGCGGAAATCACGACTTTGCCGGCGCGGCCGCGCGGCGAAGGGGTTGGTTCGTTCGGTCTTTGTCGTCTGGATCGCGATCCTTGCGCTGGTCGGTCAGCTCGCCTCCGCCGTCCAGCCCGATGCGATGGCGAGCCCTGCGCAAGCAGAAGCCGCGGCGGCGCTCAGCGCGCTCAGCGCGCTGCTCGGTCCGAATGTCGAGTTTTGCCACCGGGACGACGGCTCGCCGACCAAGGGTTCGCATAGCTGCTGCGACGATTGCGCGCTTTGCCAGCATAATGCGCATGCCGCCGCCCTCGCGTCTCCCGGCGTCTTTCTTCCCGTTCGGTTCGCGCGCTGCGCCGGGCCATCCGGCTTTTCCGATGAGACAAGCCTCGCCCGGCCCCGACTGGTCGCTTCCGCGCAGCCGCGCGCGCCGCCCGTTCCCGTCTGACCTGAAGCCGCCGCCGCGCGAATTCTCCTTGCGGGACTTCGCGCGCATCCGCTCCTTTTCAGATCGAGGGTTTCCCGATGTTCTCCCTCTTCCCCTGGGCGCGAGCCGGCGCGATCGGCGTCGCCGTGCTCTTTCTCGCGCATTCGCCGGCCTTCGCCCACGCCGTCTGCGGCGCCCGCATCTTCCCCGCCACGCTCGGCATCAACGATCCTGGCGTCGGCGACGAACTGGCGCTGCCGACGATCTCCTATCTGCCGTCCAATCCCGACGGGGCGCAGGAGTTCGACGCCAATTTCAGTTGGTCCAAGACGATTGTCCCGAACGTCGCGCTGGTGATTCAGGACGGCCCCACCTGGGTGCGCCCGGGCGGCTATGGCTGGAATCCCCTCAGCACCGAGCTGCAATGGGGAAACTTCTGCTGGCCCGAACACGAATTGATAGCCACGCTCGGGTTCCAAGTGGACTGGGGCAATACCGGCACGGGGAGCCAAGCGACGCCGTTCAACAGCTACCAGCCGGTCATCGACGTCGGCAAAGGCTTCGGCGACCTGCCGACGAGGCTCAATTGGCTGCGTCCGGCGGCGCTCACGTTCGAGCTGAGCGAGACCCTGCCGGGCCAGTCGGTGACCAACGGAAACCAGAATTCCACCAACCTGAATTGGGGCTTCACGATGCAATACAGCCTGCCCTATTTCAATTCGAATGTCGGCGCGATCGACAACGACTTCTTCAGGCATCTCATCCCGATCACCGAGTTCACCTTCAGCAAGCCGATTTACAATTTTGCGCCGGGGACCGATCAGATCACCGGCACGATCCAGCCGGGCGTGATCTACCTGACCAGCACCTATCAAGTGGCCGTGGAGGCCATCGTTCCCATGAACGGGGCCAGCGGGCACGGCGTCGGCGTGATCGCCCAACTCGACCTCTACCTCGACGATCTCCTTCCCGACACCCTGGGCAAACCGATCTTCCTCGGAAGCAGATGACGAACTGTGGTTCTTTCCTGCGCGCGGCTGCTTCTCAGGCCTTTGCGCCGGCCGCGAGCGCGGCGGTCGCCGACGCCCAACTCTCTTGGGAAACCCCTGTTTTGATGAGGTCAGCCATGTCCCGCAAGTCAATGTTCAGCGCCGTCGTCTCGTTCGCTTTCGCGATGGTCGCCCCGGCGGCATTCGCCCACGCCCTGCTGCAGACGGCCGTTCCCGCCGTCGGCGGCGCGGTGGCGGCGTCGCCGAAAGAAATCAGGATCAAGTTCAGCGAAGGCGTCGAGCCGCGTTTTTCAGGGATCGCGCTGGCGACGGAGGCGGGCGCGGCGGAGCCGACCGGCAAGCCCAGCGTCGATCCCGCCGACAATAGCGTGCTCATCGTGACGATCGGCCAGCCGCTCAAGGCCGGCGTCTATACCGTGACGTGGCACGCGGTCTCCGTGGACACGCACAAGACCCAGGGAAGCTTCAACTTCACGGTGGCGCCTTGAGCACGACTCCCGGCGCAGACTTCACTTTCCGCAACCGACCTATGAAGGAGAAAATCATGACGCGCTTTCATTCCATCGCTCTGGCGGCGATTCTGTCGCTGGCCGCCGCTCCCGCCATCGCCCAGGAATTCAAGGCGGGCGACATCACCATCGACAAGCCGTGGTCGCGAGCCACCCCGAAGGGGACGACGGTCGGCGCCGGCTATCTCGTCATCCACAATCACGGCGCGACGGCGGACAAGCTGGTCGGCGGCTCCGCCGATTTCGCCGGCGAAGTCGCGGTTCATGAGATGACGATGGACAACGGCGTCATGCGCATGCGCGAAATGAAATCGGGCCTGGAGATCCCGGCCAATGGCGAGGTCTCGCTGGCGCCCAAGGGCTATCATCTGATGTTCACCGACCTGAAGCGGCCCCTGAAAAAGGGCGAGACCGTGAAGGCGACGCTGACGTTCGAGCATGCCGGATCGATTCCCGTGGAGTTCCAGGTCGGCGGCGTCGGCGCCGCGGGCCCCGGCGGCGCGGCCAAACCGGGGGATTCCATGAAAGGCATGAAGATGTGAGGACGCGATCGGCGTCGTTCGCGCTGAACCGCGCGCCGGCCTGAGAAGCGCGGCGTGCTCACCGCGCTGATACTCTGCCGCTTCGCGCATTTCGCAGCGACGATGCTGCTGTTCGGCGCCAGCGCCTTCGTCTGGGCGCTGGCGCCGGCCGGCCTCGCGCGCGATCTGACCGGCGCCGTGCGAAGAATCGCCGCGGTCGCCGTGGTTGTCGCCGCGATCACGGCGCTGATCTGGCTTGGTCTCGAAGCAGGATCGATGGGCGAGGGATGGAGCGACGTTCTCAATCCCGACATGCTGGCTGGCGTCCTGACCGACACGGCGTTTGGTCGGGTCTGGCAGTGGCGCCTCGGCCTCGTTCTGGTTTTCCTCGTCGCCCTCGCGGCGGGCCGCCACGATCGCTGGGCCTTTATCGCGCCGGCGTCGGCGCTGCTTTTGGCCAGTCTCGGCCTCGCCGGTCACGCGATCATGCAGACGGGTCCCGTCGGAGCGCTGCACCGGGTCAATGACGCGCTGCACCTTCTGGTCGCCGGCGCCTGGGTCGGCGGCCTCGTTCCGTTCGTGCTTTGCGTCAATCGATTCGGCGATCCGGCGCTGCGATCCGAGGCGCTGCTGGCGACTCGGCGCTATTCGACCTGGGGACATCTCGTCGTTGCGATCGTCGTGCTGACCGGCGTCGTCAACGTCGCTCTGACCCTTCATGTCGCGCCTATCCCCTTCACGACGCCCTATCAGACTTTGCTGGCCGCGAAGATCGTGATGGTCGTGACGATGATCGCGATGGCGCTCTTCAATCGCTATGTCCTTGTTCCGCGCCTGAAGGACGAAACCGGCCGCGCCGCCAGGGCGCTGAAAATCAACAGCATCGCGGAAATCGCCTGCGCATTCATCGTGGTCGCCCTGGTCAGCGCATTTGGTCTTCTTCAACCCAATTGACAGGGCGGCCGGCAGTGCAGGGCGACCGCGCCGGATTGACTGGCAGTTCGACATTTCCGAGAATGGATTATCGATGGCGCTGGAATTGGCGGCCGCGGATGAAGCTCCTTGCCCTCGTCGTCTCCGTCGGCGCGCTTGCAGCGCCGGCCGACGCGCGGTCATTGCAAATCCACGGCGTGACGGGCTTTCTCAGCGAATACGAGCTGACCGCAAGTGTTTCGGGGGAGGCTTCCAGCGGAGTCGAAGAACTCTCCGGCCCGCTGAACATCAAACATGTCGGTCTGTGCACACATAGTGGCCCCAACGAAACGCTGAGTCATCTCGAGCTTGATTTGGTCGCCACCTCAGGTCTTGTAACAGCGGCGCTGAATTTCGAAGGGCGCGAGTGTAGCTATCGCGGCTACCTGTCGGAATCATACAACGGCGTCCTGACCTGCGCCGACGGGCTGAGCTTGCCGCTGAGGCTATGGGCGAAATAGAGAGCCCGCTTCCGCCGCCCGCCAAGCGCGCGGTCATGCTCCGAGCGTCGCCGAGGCGGAGAAGAGACGCCGCGCATCGCGAAGGCGCCGGGCGCGACGCTCCGCGCCCTGACGATCTCGAGCCTCGCCGAAGTCGCGCTCGGGACGGTCGTGCTCGCTCTGGTGAGCGTCTTCGCAATTCTTGCGCCGGCGTGACTTCGGCCGGGCGCGATCCGCAAAGGCGAGCCGCCTTGTTAGTAAAGTCCGGGAATGAGGCGGGCGGTCCTTGCGCAATAGGCGTCGTATTCGGCGCCGAATTGCGCGCGCAGCAGCGCTTCCTCCGCGCGCATGCGCGCAATCAAAGGCGGGATGAGCAGCGCGACGAGCACGACGCCGGCGCCGGCGCGGAACGCCAGCGCCCAGCCCAGCGAGCTGACAAGCAGCCCGAGATAGCTCGGGTTGCGGATGACGCCATAGACGCCCGAGGTGACCAGCCTATGCCCGGGCTGGATCGCCACCAGGCCGCTGAACCGGTCGCCGAGCACGAACACCGGCCATAGCCGCAGCGCGCCGCCCGCGGCGAATAGCGCGACGCCAAGCCAGCGCAGGGCGTCGCCGTCGAGGGTCCAGAACCCCGTGCGATCCGTCAGGGCCGGCAGATAGCCGAGGAGCAGGCCGATCAGCCCGAACGCGCCGATCACCCAGCGGTTGGCGCGATCCTCGCGCACGCCGGGGCTCAAATTGCCGCCGGCGAACAGCGCCACGACCGCCAGGGCGAAGAGAACGACGGCGAGCGCGACGAGCGCCGGCTGCGCGAAGAAGGCGCCGACGCCGCCGCGGCCGAGCACGGCGAGGCCGAGATAGACCGCGGTTCCGCCGAGAGTGAGCGCCAGTCTGGCCGATAGCCTCATGCGCCGAACCTATCACGGCGGGCGCGGGCTTCGACGAGAAACGGCGGGCGGCCCGTCGCCGCGATCAGGCGGTTCGCTTGCGCGATTTGGCGAATGTGTCGAAGGCGACCGCCAGCACGATGATGACGCCGATGATGATCTGCTGGATGTAGGACGACACATCGAGCAGCACCAGGCCGTTGAGGAGGACGCCGATCAGGATGGTGCCGATGACGGTTCCGAAGATCGTGCCGACGCCGCCGAACAGGCTGGTGCCGCCGATCACCACCGAGGCGATGACGGTGAGTTCATAGCCGATGCCGGCGACCGCTTCGGAGGAGTTCAGCCGCGCCGACAGCACGAACGAGCCGAGACCGACGAAGAACCCCATGATGATATAGACGCTGCCGATCACCCGGCGCACGTTCAGTCCGGAAAGCCGCGCCGCCTCGGGATTGCCGCCGACCGCGTAGACCTGCCGGCCGTAGCGCGTATAGCGCAATACGACGTGGGCGAGAATGGCGAAGGCGACGAAGATGATGACCGGCACCGGCACCGGTCCGATCTTGCCCTGCCCCCACCAGACATAGTTGGGGTCGAAGCCGCTGATCGGGCCGCCGCCGGCGAACAGCAGCGCCGCGCCGCGAAACACCGACATGCCGCCGAGCGTCACGACGAACGGGGGAACCTTGAACCGCGTGATCGCCTGTCCCTGCAGCCAGCCGCCCGCCATGCCGACGGCGATCGCCGCCAGAGCCGCCAGCGGCCAGCCGTAGCCGAGCGCGTCCTGGCCGGCGCCGACGTTGAAGCGATTGGATACGCCGCCCTTGTCGACGGCCGCCGCGACGAGGCCCGCGAAGGCCAGCAGCGAGCCGATCGAAAGATCGATGCCGGCGGTCAGGATCACGAAGGTCATGCCGACGGCGAGCAGGCCGAAGACCGAGACCTGGCGCATGATGTTGAACAGGTTGAGCGGGCTCAGGAAGCGCGGCTCGCCGATCGCAAAACCCGCCATCAGCGCCACCAGGAAGACCAGCGGCGCAAACCGCGCGACGAGGCCGACGATGTCGGTTCCGACCGACGGCGCCGCTTCGACGCTTCTCGCCTCGCTCATGCCCTGCCCCTTTCAAGCCGCCTTTGCGCCGAGCGTCATCATCGCCATCAGCCGCTCTTCGCTCGCCTCCGCCCGGCTGACCTCGCCGGTCATGCGGCCCTCGCGCATCGTCACGATGCGGTCGCTGATCGCCAGCACCTCCGGCAGCTCCGACGAAATGGCGATGATCGCGATTCCCTCGCGCGCCAGTTCGAACAGCAGGTTGTGCACCTCGACCTTGGCGCCGACGTCGATGCCGCGCGTCGGTTCGTCGACGATCAGCACCTTCGGCCGCAGCGCCAGCCAGCGGGCGAGCACGACCTTCTGCTGATTGCCGCCCGAGAGATTGGCGATCGCCTGCTCCTGGCTCGCCATGCGGATGTTCAGCTTCTTGCGAAATTCCTCGACCATCCGCCGCTCGGCGCCCTCGTCGATAAACACGCCGCCGCGCAGGAATTGCTCGTGCGCGGCCATGCTGAGATTGATCCTGACGCCCAGCGACAGGAACAGGGCCTGCTGCTTGCGGTCCTCGGGGACGAGGCCGACGCCCCGGCCGATGGCGTCCGCCGGCGAACGGATGTCGACGCGCTCGCCGCCGATGAAGACGCTTCCCGAGTCGAACGGATCGGCGCCGAACACCGCGCGCGCCATTTCCGTGCGGCCCGCGCCGACCAGCCCGGCGACGCCGAGGATTTCGCCGCGCCGCACGGCGAACGATACGTCGTCGAGCACGGTGGCGGTCTGATCCTGCGCCGTTCCGCGGCGCGACAGGCCCTCGACCCTCAGCGCGACTTCGCCGGCCCTCGTCGCCTCGTGATGGGCGAACAGCGCCTCGAGCTGGCGCCCGACCATCAGGCGGATGATGCCGTTGACGTCGGTGTCGGAAACTTTGCCGCCGCCGACCCGGCGCCCGTCGCGCAGCACCGTGTAGCGGTCGCAGATGTTCATCACTTCTTCGAGCCGGTGGGTGACGAAGATGATGCTGAGCCCGTGCGCCTTGAGGTCGCGCACGATGCGGAACAGCTTCTCGACTTCGGTCGAAGAAAGCGCGGAAGTCGGCTCGTCCATGACGATCAGCCGCGATTGCATCGACAGCGCGCGCGCGATCTCCACCATCTGCTGCTCGGCGACGGAAAGGTCGCGCACCAGGGCGCGCGGCTTCAGCCCGATGCCGAGCCGCTCGGTGATGGCGCGCGTGTCGGCGGCCATCTTGCGCCAATTGACGAACGGTCCGGCGCCCGGCTCGCGGCCGATGAACACGTTCTCGGCGACCGTCATGTTCGGCGCGAGGGTGAACTCCTGATAGATGGTGACGATGCCCAGCCGCTGCGCGTCATGCGGCGAGGCGAATGTCGCCGGGACGCCGCCAAGCAGGATTTCTCCGGCGTCGGGCTGCTGCGCGCCGGAAAGTATCTTCAGCAAGGTCGACTTGCCCGCGCCGTTCTCGCCGAGCAGCGCGTGAATCTCGCCGGGCGCAACCTCGAAATTGACCTCGTCGAGCGCCTGCACGCCGGGAAAGCGTTTGGATATTCCCGACATGCGCAAGAAAGGCTGGTCCATCGATCGCCCGTCAAAGAGTGAATCGCGCGGCGCGCAAGGGTCAGTCGGCGGGCGACGGGGGACTCGCCTGGGCGAGGCCCCCGTCCGTTATGATCGGCCCGTCGCGACCCGCCGCCTGTTACTTCACTTCGCCCAGGCGTTCGGACTTGTCGAGGTTGTCCTTGGTGATGGCGATCGGCGTCAGCAGCGTCACCTGCTGCGCCGGCTTCTTGCCGTCGCGCAGGAAGGCGACCAGCGTATCCACCGCGCCGCGGCTCTGGCCGCCCGGCATCTGCTCGATCGTCGCGGTGAGATTGCCGGCCTTGATCTGACCGAGCGCTTCGGGCAACGCGTCGAACCCGATGAGCTTCACCTTTCCGATCAGATCGCGCGTTTTCAAGGCCTCGAGGGCGCCGAGCGCCATATCGTCGTTGGCGCAAACGATCACGTCCGGCGGCGACTTCATGCCGTCGAGCGCCGATTCGGTCATCGACAGACCCTTGGCGCGGTCGAAGCCGGCGGTGTCCTCGAACACGAACTTGTATTTCTGGGGCGCCTTGTCGAGCACGTTGTGCAGGCCCTTGTTGCGGTCGATCGCCGGGCTGGAGCCGGACTGGCCTTGCAGGTTCATCACGGTCGCGCCGTTCGGGAACAGCTTCTCGACGAGTTCGCCCTGCGCCTCGCCGCCCTTGACGTTGTCGGCGCCGACATGCGCGAGGATGCCCGGCACCTTGGCGACGCGGCGATCGATCGTCACGACGGGAATCTTGGCGTCCACCGCCTCCTGCAGCGCCGGCGCCAGCGCGTCGACCTCGTTCGGGCTGATGACGATGCCGTCGACGCCCTTGGTGATCGCCGCCTCGATGTCCGCGGTTTGCTTCGGCGAAGAGCGCTGGCCGTCGCTCTCGACGATTGTGATGTTACCGAGCTTGTCCGCCTCCGCGTGGATCTGCTTCACCATGTGGACGAAGAAGGGAAAGGCCATGTCCGGCACCGAAGCCAGGATGGTCAGGTGCTTGTCGGCCGCTTGCGCCGGCGCATTCGCGCCGAAGGCCAGGCCGGCCACGCCGGCGAGCAGCGCAATCCTGGCGAAGTTTCGCAGGTTCATTTGTTCCTCCCGTTGCGCCGGCCGCGCGGCATTTCTCGCCGCGCCGGTCCAGCGTCTATGTCGTCTCGAAACGGACGCGCGCAAGTTATCCAATCCCGGCAATCGACGAGTTAAGTAGCGCGGGCGTCCGGCGGATCGGCGTCGACGCGGCGCGCTCGCCTTTCTCGGCGCGACCGGATGGTTTATCGTGGCGCCGGTCGATCGCTCTTGCCCGTTCGCCGCGCAAGGACGGTCGAGCCTTTCGATTGGAAATCGTCCTGCTCCCCAGCGAGCCCGATCTGCGCGACCCGAACCTTTTCTCCATTCCCGCCGGCGCGCCGTTCCTGCCGACGTTGAGCCGCGCGCTTCTCGACGGCTCGCTGATCGAAGGGTTTCCCGGCGACCTCGGCCCGCTCGCTCTCGCCCGCGCGACGATCTACGTGCCGACGCAACGCGCGGCGCGCGAACTCAGCCTGGCGCTTGTCGCGGCGGGCGGCGGCGCGAGCCTGATCTTGCCGCGCATCGCCCCGCTCGGCGCTTTCGAGGCGACCCAGGACAGCCTGCTCTTCGATGAGCCGGCCGAGCTCGCCGCGCCGGCGCCGCCAGCGGTCGCCGAATTGACCCGGCGCATGATGCTGGCGCGCCTGACGCGGGCGTGGGGCGAGGCGTTGCGCGGCGCGATCGTCAGGGTCGACGACGGCGGGCGACTGCTGTTTCACGAAAGCGAACCGCCGCTGGTCGCCGCCAGCCCGGCGCAGGCCTTCGCGCTGGCGGGCGATCTTGGCGCGCTGATCGACGACATGATCATCGAGGGCGCGCCGTGGGAGCGGCTCGACGGCCTGGCGCCGGGCGATTTCGACCCGTATTGGCGCATCACGCTCGATTTCCTCAAGATAGCCATCGCCCAATGGCCGGCCTGGCTCGACGAAAACGGCCTCGTCGACCGGGCCTCGCGCGGCGCGATGCTGGTCGACCACGAAATCGCCCGGCTCGCCGCCGGCGCGCTCGACGGGCCGCTGGTGATCGCCGGTTCGACCGGCACCAATCGCGCGACGGCGCGGCTGATCGGCGCCATCGCGCGCGCGCCGCAGGGCGCGGTCGTCCTGCCCGATCTCGACATGGCGCTGGACGAGGCGTCCTGGCGAATGATCGGCGCGGAGGATTCGCAAGTCATCGCCGGCCATCCGCAGGCGGCGCTGTTCCGCCTGCTGCGGGTCATCGGGGCGGAACGCGCCGACGTGCGCGTGCTGGGATCGACGTCGCCCGCGCTGGCCAGCCGCGCGCGTTTTCTGAGCGACGCGCTGCGGCCCGCCGATTCCTCCGATTTGTGGCAAGCGGCGCGGGAGGCGTCGGGGCCGGCCAGGGAGCTTGAAACCGAAGAGGCTCTGGCCGATGTCGCCGTCATCGAGGCGGCGGATGAAAACGAGGAAGCCCTGGCCCTCGCCATCGCGATGCGCGAAGCGCTGGAGACGCCCGGCAAGACCGCGGCGCTGATCTCGCCCGACCTCGAGATCACCCGCCGCGTCAAGGCCGAGCTCGCGCGCTGGGGCGTCGAGGTCGAAGATTCGGCCGGCGAAAGGCTCGGCCAGACTTCCGCCGGCGCTTTCGCGCGCCTCGCGCTCGACGCGGCGTTCGACGGGCGGCCGATCGACATTCTCGCCTTGCTCGCGCATCCGCTGGCGCGGCTTTCGCGCCCGCGCGGCGAGGCGGAGGCGGCGGCGCGCGCGCTCGAACTGGGCGCGCTGCGCGGCGTCCTGCCGGCGACCGGCCTTGGCGACATCGAGGCTTTGTTCGCGGCGGCGCGCCGATCGGCGGGCGACGTCCACGCCCATCGGGCGCGCCGGCGACTGACCGAGGCCGACTGGCGCGCCGCCGAAGGCCTGCTGCGCGACACCCTCGGCGCGCTGGAGCCGCTGCGGGCGCTGCCGCCGAGGGCGCCGCTCGAAGCCTTTCTCCAAGCGCATCGGGCCGCGCTGACGGCGCTCGCCGCGGCGGACGCCGCCGACGCCCTCGCCGAGGCGCCGGGCGGCGAGACGCTGATCGCCTTGATGGACGAATGGGCCGACGCAGCGCGCGAGGAGTTTTTCTGCGAGCGGCCCGACTATGTCGCCCTGTTCGACGCCGTGGCGGCCGAACAACGCGCGCCGGACGCCGCAACGGGGCATCCGCGGCTGCGCATGCTCGGCCTGCTGGAGTTGCGGCTGCTGTCGTTCGATCTGACGCTGCTCGCCGGGCTCGACGAAACGGTGTGGCCGCCGCAGGCCCGCACCGATTCCTTTCTCAACCGTTCGATGCGCGCCGCGCTCGGCCTGTCGGCGCCGGAGCGGCGGATCGGCCAGACCGCGCATGATTTCGTCGCCGGGCTCGGCGCGCCCGAAGCCATTCTGAGCCGCGCCAAAAAACGCGGCGGCGCCCCGACCGTCGCCTCGCGCTTCCTGCAGCGCATCGCGGCCGTCGCCGGCGACGTCGCTTACGCGCGCGCCCGCGCCAGGGGCGAGGAAAAGTTGTCGCTCGCCCGGGTGATCGATGCGCCGGCCGCCATCGCGCCGGTCGCGCCGCCGCGGCCAAAACCCGCCGCCGCGCTGCGCCCGCGCGGCCTCAGCGTCACGCGCATCGAGACGTTGCGCCGCGATCCCTATGCGATCTACGCCGAGCGCATCCTGGAGCTCAGGCCGCTGGAGCCTGTCGGCGCGGTTCAGGGTCCGCGCGAGATCGGCGATGAATGGCACGCGGCGCTCAGCGCGTTCGCCGGACAATTCCCGGTCGGCGGACTGCCGGAAGAAGCGGGCGATATTCTCAAGCGCATCGCGCGCGGACGTTTCGCGGCGGCGCTCGCCGATCCCGCTTTTCGCGCGTTGCAATGGCCGCGCGTCGAACGGGGGCTGGAGTTCTATCTCGATTTTGAACGGGGGCGGCGCGGCGGCCTTGCGCGCCTGCTGGTCGAGGAGGCCGGCGCGTTGGAGATCCCGCTGCGAGGCGGCGCCGCGTTCAAGCTGACGGCGAGAGCCGATCGCATCGAAATCCTCGAAGACGGCTCCGCCGTGGTGGTCGACTACAAGAGCGGCGCGCCGCCCGGGGTCAGCGAAGTTCAGGTCGGATTCGCGCCGCAACTGACGCTCGAGGCGGCGATGCTCGCGCGCGGCGCCTTCGCGGCGGCGAAGGGCGTGAAGGCGGAGGCCGCGCTCTATCTGAAGCTCGGCGGCGCCAAAGGCGGCGAAATCCGCGAGCTGAAGTTCAAGGACGCGAGCTTCGGGGCGGTCGTCGAAACGCATTACGCCCAACTGATCAAATTGCTCGAACAGTTCGCCAGCGCCGAGACGCCCTATCTGTCGCGCCCCTATCCGAAGTTCGCCGGCCGCTTTGGCGACTACGACCATCTCGCCCGCGTCAAGGAATGGTCGGCGACCGGCGGCAAAAGCGACGGCGACGACGGGGGTCCCGCATGAGCGCGCCGCGCCGGGAGCCGGCGGAGATTCCGCTGGCGACTCGTCTCGCCCAGGCGCGCGCCTCCAATCCCGAGGCTTCGGCCTGGGTGTCGGCCAACGCCGGTTCGGGCAAGACGCATGTGCTCGCGCAGCGCGTGCTCCGCTTGCTGCTGGGCGGCGCGCCGCCGGCGCGCCTGCTGTGCCTCACCTTCACCAAGGCCGCCGCCGCCAATATGGCCGAGCGGGTGTTCAGGACGCTGGCCGAATGGACGCAGCTTTCCGATCAGAAGCTTGGCGCCGCGATCGTCGAGGCCGGCGCCGGTGGACCCGACGCGGCGCGTCTCGCCTTTGCGCGGCGGCTGTTCGCGCGCACGATCGAGACGCCCGGCGGCCTGAAGATTCAAACGATTCACGCCTTTTGCGAACGGCTGCTGCATCTCTTTCCGTTCGAGGCCAATGTCGCCGCCGGTTTTCGCGTGATCGAAGAGCGCGACGCCGCGCGGCTGCTCGATCGCGCCCGGGCGGAAGGACTGACGACGTTTCTGAGCGCGCCCGACGGCGAAACGCGGCTGGCCTTTCTCGGGCGCGAAGCCGGCCCGGACGGCTTCGCCAAATTGCTGCGCGAGGCGCTCGGCCTTCGCCAGGAGATCGCCGACGCGCTGGAAGATTGCGGCGGCGTCGAGGGCTACCGCGGGGCGCTCGCCGATCGCCTCGGCCTTGCCGCGGGCGAGGGCGTCGCGGCGATCGAAGCGCAGATGTCGGCGGGGCTCGGGGGCTCCGCCGGTTGGGTCGAAATCGCCGTCAAAATTGAAGAAGGCGGCAAGCAGGACAAAGACTTGGCGGCCAACTTGCGGGACGCTGCCGCGCAAGGCGAGCCGGTTGCGGCGCTCGGCGGCTATCTCTCCGTTTTCTTCACCAAAACCGGCGAGCCGCGCGGCGGCGCCGATCGCAACATCGTCACCAAGCCTCTTCAGGCGCGCTTTCCCGCCCTCATCGCGCGCCTGCGCGCCGAGCAGGACCGGTTGATGGCGCTGCGCGAAAAACACAGGGCGGCCGAAACCCTGGCGCGCAGCGTGGCGCTGATCGATCTCGCCGCGACGATTCTTTCAGCCTATGCGCGGCTCAAGGCGAAGCGCGGCCTTCTGGATTTTGACGATCTGATCGAGCGCACGCTGTCGCTGCTCAGCCGGTCCGACGCCGCCTGGGTGCTCTACAAGCTCGATTCCGGCGTCGATCACATCCTCGTCGACGAGGCGCAGGACACCTCGGAAGAACAATGGGAGATCCTCGGACGGCTCGCCGAAGACTTCACCTCGGGCAAGGGCGCGCGCGAGACGCTGCGGACGTTTTTCGCCGTCGGCGACGAAAAGCAGTCGATCTACTCGTTTCAGGGCGCCGCGCCGAAAATGTTTGCTGAGATGCGACGGGAATTTGCGCGGCGCCACAGGGACGCCAAGCTCGCATTCGCCGAAGTGCCGCTGCATCTGTCGTTCCGCTCCGCCGCCCGAGTGCTCGAAGCCGTCGACAGGATATTCGGCGTCCCGCAGACCTGGAGCGGCGTCGCCGATGACGAAAAGGCGCCCCCGCACGAGGCGTTTCGGGTCGCCTTGCCGGGTCTGGTCGAAATCTGGGAGCCGATCGCGGGGGCGAGCGAGGCCGCGTCCGACGACTGGCTGATGCCGCTCGATTCACGGTCCGGCGAGGATCCCGCCGTTCGGCTGGCGCGCCGCATCGCCGGCATGATCGCCGATTGGCTGTCCCCCGGCTCGCCCGAACGGGCGGACGATGCGAAAACGGGCGGGGCGCGGCGCATCGCGGCGGGCGACATCATCATCCTCGTGCGCGCGCGCGGCGCGTTCTTCGAGGCGATGATTCGCGCGCTCAAGGAAAAGGGCGTCAAGGCGACCGGCGCGGACCGCCTCGCTCTGAGCGACCATATCGCGACGATGGACCTCGTCAGCGCCGGGCGCGCGGCGCTGCTCCCCGAGGACGATCTGGCGCTCGCCAGCGTCCTGAAATCGCCGCTGATCGGCCTCGACGACGACGATCTGCTCGCCCTCGCGCCAGGGCGCGACGGCTCGCTCGCGCAGGCGCTCGGCGAGGCGCGCGAGGGGAAGTTCATCGAGGCCGAGCGGCGGCTCGAGGTCTGGCGCGCGCGGGCGCGCGAATTGACGCCGTTCGCTTTCTACGCCCGCCTGCTCGGCGAGGACGGCGGCCGGCGCGCGCTGCTGTCGCGTCTGGGGCCGGAGGCGCGCGATGCGATCGACGAGTTCCTTGCTCTCGCGCTGGCCCATGAGCAGGACGGCGCGCCCTCGCTGATCGATTTTCTCGACGAGATCGAGACCGCCGACGTCTCCGTCAAGCGCGACATGGAGACCAGCGCCGACGCCGTTCGCGTGATGACCGTCCACGCCGCCAAGGGGCTCGAGGCGCCGATCGTGTTCCTGCCCGACACCTGCTCGGGCCCGAGCGGCCGGCACGATCCCAAGCTGTTCAAGCTCGACGGAACGCGCCCGGGCGAGCCGCCGCTCGTCGCCTGGTCGCCCCGCGCGGGCGACGATCCGACGGTCGTCGCGCTGGCGCGCGGCGCGGCGCGGGCGGCGGCGGCCGGCGAACACCGCCGCCTGCTCTATGTCGCAATGACCCGCGCCGCCGAACGCCTGATCATCGCCGGATTCGTCGGGCCGCGCGGCAAGGCCGAGGATTGCTGGCACGATATGGCGCTCGCCGGGCTCGAAGGCGCGGCCGTCGCCGTCCCGTCGCCGTGGAGCCCGGACGAGTCGATATGGCGGCTCGGCGCGCCGTGGCGCGAAACGGGCGCGGCGCGGTCGGAGCCGGCGCAGAAGCCCGGCGCGGCGCCGCCGTGGCTCGCCGAGCGCGCGACGCCCGAACGGGCGCCGCCGCCGCTGAACCCTTCGCGCGCCCTCGCGTCCTTTGCGGCGCCGATCGACGCGCGGCGGAAAAGCCTCCTCGAGGCGGGACGTCTCAGTCACGCCCTGTTGCAGCGCCTGCCGGAAATCGCCGCGGACCGACGCCGCGAGGCGGCGCGGCGCTTCCTGGCCGAGCGCGCCGCGGCGATGCCGGCCGAGCAGCAGGACGCGATCCTTCAGCGCGTGCTGACCTTGATCGCCGATCCCAGCCTCGCCGCTTTGTTCGGGCCCGGGTCCCGCGCCGAGGTCGCCGTCGCCGCCAATCTTGCTCGTCCGGGCCTCGCGCCGAGGCCGTTCGTCGGGCGCATCGACCGCATGGCGGTCGGCGAGGGCGGCGTGCTGATCGCCGATTTCAAGAGCGGCGCGCCGCCGGGCGGGGCGCCGCCGGCCCATTATGTCGCGCAGCTCGCGCTCTATCGGGCGGCGCTGGCGCCGCTCTATCCCGGATTGCCGCTACGCGCCTTCATCGTCTGGCTCGACCGGCCGGACATCGTCGAAATCGGACCGGCGGCGCTCGACGAGGCGCTCGCCGGGGTCGCCGCGCTTCCGGCGTTCTGAAGCCTGCGGGGCGCACCCGCCTCGCCGGCCCGGCGCGACGGGGGCGAATATTCCAATGATTTTCGGCGCCTCGCCCTGGAGCGTCGCACCATCGGCCGGGGAGCGATTGCCTTGATGAGGTCGCATTTTGCGGCGATTGCTAGCCGGATGACGATCAAGAGTCAGCGCCTCGATCCGCCTTGGCGCGCGTACACGACCGTTTTCAAGCCGGCGCCGGGCGGCACGCGAGGGATCGGATTTCGCCAGTCGCGGCGCGGCAGGGCGGGCGCGGCCCTTCTCATTGCGGCTTTCCTGATCGCGCCGTCGCTCGCGCGGGCGGCCGGTCCGCCGCCGCAAGCCCAGCCGCCGGCGTCGCCGCCGGCCCCCGAGGCGCCCGCTCCGCGCGATGACCCGCCGGCCGCCGCGCAGGCGACGCCCGCGCCGGCCCCCAACGGCATGGTTCGCTATGACAAGCCGGTGTTGCGCAACGGACATCTGGTGCTTTGGCACGGCGCCTGGCGCGACGGCGCCGCCGGCGGCAAGGCCGCTTCGGCCAAGGCGGACCTGGCGGCGGGCGCCGCCGGACGGGCCAGGCCGCATGAATTCCTCATCGTCGCCGACAGCGCCGACGCCTCGGCGACGCGCATGGCGAGCCAATTCGCCGCCGCGATGCAGAGCGGCGGGCTGCGCGTGCGGGCCGCGCCCGGCCGCACGTCGGCCGCCGCGCTCGACAAAGCCGTCAACGCCGACGCGGCCGATCTGGCGATCGTTTCGATGGACGGTCTCATCGACGCCGGCAAGGCGGCCGCCGACAAGGATTCGTCCGACTGGCGCGGCCGGACGCCTTATCTCCTGCGCCTCTCCAACGAGCCGATTGAACTGATCGCGGCGCGCGGGATCACCGACATCAGCCAACTGGCCGGCCGCAAGGTCAATGTCGGGCCGCCCGACAGCGCCGCGGCCGCGAGCGCCGCCATCGTCTTTTCCCGGCTGAACATCGCGGTGGCGACGACCCACGAGGACACGCCGGCGGCGCTCGCCGATCTGGCGAACGGCCAGTTCGATGCGATCTTCGTGGTTGGCGGCGACGATTCCAGCGCCTTGGCGGATTTGGACAAAGCCGGCCGGTTTCACGTGGTCGCCATTCCCTATCCCGCGGCGCTGCAAGGGCTCTACAGCCCGATGCGGCTGACGTCGCGCGAACAGCCCAACCTGATCGGCGAGGAGGAGAAGGTCGACACGATCGGCGTGACGACCGCGCTTCTGGCGATCGACGCGCCGGCGAATTCGCCGCGCGCCGAGCGGATCGCGCCGTTGACCGACCGGCTGTTTTCGGGGTTCGAACAGTTGCGCGCCGCTTCCGACGATTCCAATTGGAAAGAGGTCAATCTGACCGCGCGCATCATCGGATGGCCGCGCCTCGACGCGGCGCAAAGCTGGCTCGATCAGAACCAGGCGGCGCCAGACGCCGCGTTCGACGCGTTCCGCAATATGGCGCAGACGGCCGCTGGCGACGGCAAGGGTCCGAGCGCCGCCGACTCCGACCGGCTCTATGAGAGTTTGTTGCAGTGGAGCGGGGCGGCGCAGTGAAGGGGGAGGGCGGGGAATGCCCAGCGTAATCGAGTTTGGCGCCGCCGTGGGCGCGAGCGCGGCGGCGGTGTTTCTAGGCTTGGCCTATTGGCCGCAGATCCAGAACTCCGCGGCGCCGGCCAAGCCCGCGGTGTCGCAGCCGGTGTTCGTCGCCAGCTCCTCGGCGACGAAGCCGCAGGCGAGCGCAACCAACATGGCGACGGCCGCGACGGCGCCCGATCCGACGCCGGTGGCGTTCACCGCCGCCGCGCCGGCGGCGCCCGCCGCCACCGACGCTTCGGCGATGGCCAAACTGGCGCTCGCCCTGCAGGCCAATCCGCCCGCGGCGTCGCCCGCGCCCGCCGCGACGCGCTCGCTGTCGCTCGCCGCGGTCGTTCCGGTCGCGCCGCGCGCCAGCGACGCGGCCCGCCGGCTCTGCGCGCAGGGCCTTGTCGCGCTGGCCGCCGGCGACATCGCCGGCGCCCGCCTGTTTCTGGAGCGCGCCGCCGAGGCCGGGGACGCCCGAGCGCTGCTGGTGCTTGGCGAGACTTACGACCCCGCGACGCTGGCCCGCATGGGCGCTCTGGGGGTCAAGGGCGAAGCGGCGAAGGCGCGCGACTATTACGCCAAGGCGCTCGCCGCCGGCATGGGCGCGGCGCGCGAGCGCATTGCGGCGCTCGAAGCCCAATAGCGGCGCGTCGACGCGTCGAAGCGCCGGGGCTCGAAACGGCGCCGCGCGCCGCTACTGTTCGACTCGCGCCAGCACGTCGCGCAGCGGATCGCTGGTCCAGGCGCTGTTGACGAAACCGACGTGATCGGCGTCGCCTGCGTCGACGAAAGCGACGACCCCCGGACCGAGCCGTCCCGGCATGCCCTCCTGTGTCTCGACGCCGGCATCGGCGAGACGCTGGCGCAGCGCCTCGTTTTCTTCGTGCGACGACTTCGAATAGGCGCTGACGAAGAAGGCGCGGTCATGCGCGCGTTCGATCCAGTCGACGAACTTGTCCTCTTCGCCATAAAGCGCGTCCAGAAGAATGACGCCGCGCACGCGTTCCGCGGCGCCGCCCTGGGCCAGGGCGAAGGCGGCCGGCAGATAGCCGCCGCTATAGGCCACCAGAATCACCGGCATGCGTCGAAACACGCCGCGCGAGGAGCCGGGATAGAGCGCGGCCAGCCTGGCGTCCGCCTCATCGAGGAATTCGGCGAGCGCGCCGGGCTTCCAGAAGCGCCCGGCGCTCGAATCGAGCGCGTCGACCGCCAGTTGCGGCGCGATCAGCACGCCGTTGAGGCCCGATTGGGCGAACTGGCGCGGCGCCTGCTGGCGATCGACGACGTCCCTGGCGAGCGTCGTTTCATTGCCGTGGAAGAAGATCACGAGGTCGCCGCGGCTGTGGATGTCGAAGTCCGGCGACGCCGCCAGCAGCACATGGCGATCATTGTAGGTGGCGTCCTCCCAGTAGACGCCGCCGCGCGGCGAGGAATGCCCAAATCGGCCCTTGTCGTCGACATCGAGGAACGGACGCGGCTTGCCGGGGTTGTCGGTATCCGACGGGATGAGGCCGCGATAGGGAAAGGCCGAATTCTGAAATTCGGGGAAAGCGACGTTGACCCCGCCGGCGTCGGCGAATTGCGGGCCCATCGGGGTCGTCGGCGGCGCCGCGCCTTGCTGCGTCACCGGCGACGTCTCGACGCAACTGGCGAGCAGGAAAGCCGACGCCAGTCCGGCAACCGTCCTCGCCAGGAAATTCGCACGCCGCGCGTCCCTCATGCGTCGATGCTCCGATCCGATTAGAGCTTGTCCATCGCGCTCGCCTCAATCGAAAAAGACGAACTTCGCCGGAAAATCTTTGATGTCCCGGGTCTAGCGCACAATCCTTTCTCAAGCGTCTGCGACGTTTCGATGATCAAGCGGCCCGGCGCGACGGACCCGCCATGATGACGCCGAAGAACGCCGGCAATGCGAGGAGATAGGCGCATCCGGCGATCTCGATCACCGCGCCGAGCCCGAAATTGGTGGCGATCACCGGCGCCGCGGCCGCGCCGATCACCGAGAAACATCCATTGACGCCCCAGGCCCAGATGAACATGTGCTCCTTGCCGAGGCGTCCCAATGTCATCATCGCGGTCGGCATCGGGAATCCCATCAGGAACGCCGGCGGCGCGATGATGGCGAATGAAAGCAGAAGACGCGCGCCGTACGGGAAAGCGCCGATCGCATCGAGCGCATAGTTGAGGAACAGCGCATAGCCGATCAGCAGGCCGCCGATGGCGAGGAACAGCACGGGCATCGCCATCCGCATGCGCGGCAGCATGCGCTCGGACAGCAGCGCGCCCAACCCCGAGAAGACCAGCATGCCGGTGATCAGCACCGAAGCCGAGATGGTCGGATTGCCGAGCGCCATCACGAAATGCGCGATCAGCCCGACCTCGACCATGATGTAGCCGGCGCCGAGGCAGGCGAAATAGACCACGGTCAGGAATTTTCCCCGCGATTTGGAAAAAATCGAGCGCCAGCCCCAGAGAACGGGAATGACCAGCAGCACAACCGCCGTCGCGCAGGCGACCCCCAGCGTCGCCCAGATCAAGAGATAGCCCCATTCGTCCTGCAGCAGTTCCAGCCGGTCGAGGACGCGCGGCAGATCGGCGGTCTTCACATAGGCGGCGAAATAGGGCGCGTCATTGGTCAACAGCCGCGTGTCGAAGACGTAGCGCCTGGCGATCGCCGGCCAATCGCCGTCGATCAGCGAATGCCAGGCGAGCCGTCCCATCACGGTGGCCGGCAGGACGCCGTTGTCCGCCCCCGCCGCCGGCGCCGCGTCCGGGCTCGGCCCGGTCGCATCGGCGGGTCCCGTCGGATCGGCGCCGTCGGCGTTCGGCTGCGCGTCGGCGGCGGCCGGCGCGGCCGGGCCGCCCGCCGCGCCCGAAAAGATCTGCGCGACATAGCCGTCGAGCGTGCGATCGGTCTGCGTGCCGTCGTAGAACAGGCCGGGCGAATAGATCTCGTCGAACGACATGTCGTGGGTGTGCTTGCGCAGCCTGGCGATTTCGTCGGCGGTGAATCCGCCGCGCTTGAACAGCACCGTCGCAGTCGACAGGTAGGAGGACGAAACGAAGAATGAATTGGCGATATGGGCGGGATCGACGTTCTTGGCGGCGGCCGCCATCGTGGCGTAGAGCTTGAGCACCGATTTGGGCGGCTCTTCCTTGTTCCACAGCGTCACCGACAGCACGCCGCCGTCGCTGAGCGCGCGCATGTAGGTTTCCATCGCCTCGCGCGTGTAGGAATATTTCTCGACGATCGCAAAGCCGCCGGGATTGGAGAGGCCGACCGAGTTGGCGAGGCTCAGATCGACGACGTCGAAACGCTCGTCGGTGTGGGCGAGGAAATGCCGCCCTTCGTAGTCGATGACGCGGACCCTGGACAGAATGTCGCCGGTGAAGTCGGCGATCACCTTGTCGCGAAACGCGGCGAGCACCGCCCTGTTGCCTTCGGCGACCGTCACGCTGCTGGCGCCCGAGCGCAGCGCGAGCGCCGTCGATATGCCGCCGCCGAACTGGGTGATGAAGGTCTTGGGGTTCTTCTTGATCACATAGGGGTAGTACATCGGCAGGAAACGGAAATAGGCCGTATCCTTGGCCGGCAGGTCGCGGATGATGCCGATCGGCCCGTCGCTGTCGATATACATCGCCAGATACGCGTTGGCCGGCATGGTCGGCAGATTGAACGCGGCGTTGTCCGACAGGCCGGGCGCAAAGTGCAGATAGGAGCTGGAGTAGGCCTCGATATAGCCGAACGGCGAAACGCTTTCGTAAACCCGGGCGGCGTCGGGGAACTTTCGCGCATAGGCGACGCCCTTGTAGTCGTTGACCGCCAGGCGGCTGAGGCCATAGGCCGGCGCGGCGATGAAATGGCCGCCGAACGCCAGCACGGCGAGCCCGATCAGCGGGGCGAGCATGCGCCGTCCGCCCGGGCCGGAGGCCCAGGCGAGCCCGGCGGCGAGCCATAGCGCGAGCGGCGCGGCGATCAGATTCTCCGGCCGCAGCAGGTACATCGCCGCCAGGAAAATCAGGCCGCAGAGGCCCGATCCCACCAGATCGGCGAAATAGACGCGGCCGAACGTGCGATTGCTCTTGAGAAACACGCAGCCGAGAAACACCGCGCCGGCGAGGAACGGCGTGAGGTCGGCGAGGAATATTTCGAGCAGCTTCCATTTCTGCGCGGGGTCGGAGACCAGAAAGATCGCGTTGAATCCGAGCTGCTGGACGAACAGATTGGCGCCCACGGCGAGCGGCCCGAACAGGGCGAGCGCGACGCTGGCGGCGCCCAGCCAGTGGCGGCGAAACCAATCCTTGGCGACGCACATCACGGCGCTGGTCAGTCCGAAGCCGAGCATCGCGAGGCTGACCACGAGCGAGCCGAAATGCGCCCACGAGCCGACCGAGAAGACGCGCATGATGTCGATCTGCAGCGCGATCACCGCGCCGGCGGCGAGGCCGACGGCGAGATAGAGCGCCAGCCGCCCGCGCCCGTCGAGAACGACGTCGCCGTCGGGAATCGGAATCGCTGGCAGCGCGTCGGGCGGAGCGAAGCGGTCGTTCATTCAACAGCCCTCCGCAGCGCCGCCCTTCCCCCCTTGCGGGAGAAGGCGCCACGCCAAGCGTGACGGTTCCGCCGGCCATCTTCCCCCGCCAGGGAGGAAGAAATGGCGGCGCCGGTCAATTGTTGTGCGTCCCCTTGATCGTCTCGCCTTCCAGTTTGGTGAACGGCACGAAGGGCACGATCTTGCCGCCATAGATGTCGGAACGGGCGACGTTGATCGAGCCGTCCTCGGCCTGCGTCTTCACCACCTTGAGGACGCGCTGGGCGCCGGGCGGCCCGACGGGGATGACCATCACGCCGTTCGGCCGCAACTGCTGCAGCAGCGGCGGCGGGATATGGTCGATGCCGCAGGTGACGATGATCTTGTCGAACGGCGAGGCCTCCTCCCAGCCGTAGTAACCGTCGGCGTTCTTGGTGCTGATCGTCTTGAACTCGTTGTAGCCGGCGGCGATCAGTTCGTCATAGGTGGCGCGCGTGCGCTCGGCGAGCGGCTTGATGATCTCGATCGAATAGACGTTGTAGGTCAGGTGCGACAGATAGGCCGACTGGTAGCCGGAGCCGGTGCCGATTTCGAGCACCTTTTCGCCCCTCTTGACGTCGATCGTATTGGTCATGCGCCCGACGATATGCGGGCCCGAAATGGTGACGCCGTAGCCGATGTCGAGAAAGGCGTGTTCGTAGGCGCGCGACAGATTGGCCGGCCGGACGAACTTCTCACGCGGCGTCATCAGGAACGCCCGCTTGTTGCGGTCGTCCCAGAGATCCTCGTTGCGCACCAGCGCGCCGAAACGGTCAAACCGCTCGCCGAGATATTTCGGCTCCTCGCCGCGCACGGAGACGCCCCAGGCGATGAACTTCTCGCGGCTGTCCATCGGCGGCGCGAGATCGAAGGTGAAAGGCGTCGGCACTTTGGCCATCGGCTCCGCGGCGGCCATCGCAAATCGCGGGGCCAGGGCGCCGGCGATGAGCCCGGCCGATCCGGCCAGGAATTGACGTCTTTGCACCATGCGCCTCCTTTAAGTCGATGCCGATCCGCGGCTCCGCCTGATAGCCCAAAACGGCGCGGCGCGCGACAAGTGATTCGACGGCGATCCATTCTAGCAATTCTGGCGCTGGGTCAATGTCGGAACTGTGGTCCGCTTGCGGCGGTCGTCGGATTGGCCCGATCGATCGCGACGGCGGCGAGTCACGGCGCCGGCGCGGCGACGGCGCAGCTGGCGTCGAGCAGGTCTTCGCTGTGGCCGCCGCCCTGCGCGTCCGCGCGGTCGGCGAGCAGAACGAAGCCGGCGCGCCCCGGCTCGAACGTCGCGCCGATCGCGGCCAGCGTCTCCTGCGCCATGTCGTCCTTGGCGCCGGGCGCCCCTTCGGCGAGCAGCCTGAAGGGCGCGGCGTCGGCGAGGTCCGTCGAATCGAGGCGGCGCGCCCAGTAACGACGCCCCTCGAGCAGGAACGGCAGGACATGCCAGTCGGCGCCGAGACGGGCGCGATAGGCCAGAAGCGCCGCGCGAACGTCCGGCGCGACGCAATCGATATGAATGTGCAGCTCGTCCTGGCTTCGTCGGCTCGCCGCGTTGATCGCCAGGCCGATCGCGTCGCGCGGCAGTTCGTGGGGCAGACGCGCGTTGAGGAAAGAGCGGGCCGCCCAGGCGGCGCGCCAGTAGTTGGGCGCGGCGGGGTCGAGAATCTCCGGGCTCTCGATCCCCGCGACCCGTCGGGTGGGAATGGCCAGATACTGGGCGACGCCGTTGATGTCCTTCAGGATGGCGACGCCGTCGCGTTCGCCGCCCGCGAGGTCGACCGCCGCGCAGGGCGCCGGCGCGCCGTGGGCCTGCTGGTCGGGGACGCACCGCTCATGGACGATGCGCCAGATCGCCGAAGGATCGGCCGCGCGCCCCGCAAGGATCGTCCCGGCGAAGAGCAGGGCGACGAGCGCCGCGCGCGCGGCGAACGGAGGAAGGCGCGCCTTCATCGATCCGCCCGTCAGATGTGGATCGCCCGCCTGGCCACCGCCATCGCCGCCTCCTTGATCGCCTCGGACATGGTCGGATGGGCGTGCGTGGCGCGCGCCAGATCCTCGGCGGAGCCGCCGAACTCCATCAGCACCACCGCTTCGTGAATCATCTCGCCCGCGCCATAGCCGAGAATATGCGCGCCGAGCACGCGGTCGGTCGCCTCGTCGGCGAGAATCTTGACGAAGCCGTCGGTGTGGCGCATCGCGCGGGCGCGGCCGTTGGCGCTGAACGGGAACTTGCCGACGCGATAGGCGATCCCCGCCGCCTTGAGCTCCTCTTCGGTCTTGCCGACCACCGCGATCTCCGGCGAGGTGTAGACGACCGAGGGGATCGCCTCGTAGTTCACGTGGCCGGCCTGGCCGGCGAGAATTTCGGCGAGCGCGACACCCTCGTCTTCCGCCTTGTGGGCGAGCATCGGGCCGCGCACGGCGTCGCCGATCGCATAGACGCCCGGCGCGGTGGTTTGAAAACGACGGTCGATCACCACCTGGCCGCGCTCCACCGCGACGCCGGCGGCTTCGAGGCCGAGGCCCTCGACGTAAGGGCGTCGGCCGATCGCCACCAGCACGATGTCGGCCTCCAGCGTCGAAGTCTCGCCGCCCTTGGACGGCTCGATGACGATCTTTGCGCCCGTCGCCGTTCTGGCGACGCTCGCGACCTTGTGGCCGAGATGGAACTTGAAGCCCTGCTTTTCGAGCAGGCGCTGGAATTGCCTTGCGACTTCGCCGTCCATCCCCGGCAGGATGCGGTCGAGAAACTCGACGACGGCGACCTGCGCGCCGAGGCGCGCCCAGACCGAGCCGAGCTCGAGGCCGATGACGCCGGCGCCGACCACCAGCAGCTTCGCCGGCGGCTTGGCCAGCTCGAGCGCGCCGGTCGACGAGACGATCGTCTTTTCGTCGATTTCGACGCCGGGCAGACGGGCGACGTCGGAGCCGGTGGCGATGACGATCGCCTTGGCCTCCAGCGTCCTCGCATCGCCGCCGGCGCCCTTCACTTCGACCTTGCCCGGGCCGGCGAGGCGGCCGACGCCCATGAACGATTCGATCTTGTTCTTCTTGAACAGGAAGGCGACGCCGTTGACGTTGGCCGCCACCGTATCGGCCTTGTGCTTCATCATCGCGGCGAGGTCGAGCCGGGGCGGGGCGACGACGACGCCGAGCGCGCCGAGCCCATGCGCCGCCTCCTCGAACATTTCGGAAGCGTAGAGCAGCGCCTTCGAGGGAATGCAGCCGATGTTGAGGCAAGTGCCGCCGAACGTCTTTTCCTTCTCGACGACGGCGACCTTCATGCCGAGCTGGGCGGCGCGGATGGCGCAGACGTAACCGCCGGGTCCCGACCCGATGACGATGAGATCGTAACTCAAGACAGTCTTCGCCCTGTCGACATAAGCTCGCGAAGCCTGCCGCGGTCTAGGTAATTCGGCAGTATTGTATGATCATCGATAACGGCCTCCGCGAGTTGCTCAAGCGTGAGATTCTTCGCACCCTCCAAATCGGCGCCTCTCAATATCGTTCCGCGAAGTCGCGCGCCCTTGAAGTCCGCGCCTCTGAATATCGCGCTGGTCGCATCCGCGCCGCTCATGTTCGCGTCGCGAAGCGAAGCGCCGCTAAAATCAGTGCGACGGATAAAAGCGCCATGAACGTCAAGCATCGGCGCGGAGGCCTTTGACCTGTTCCTAAGCATCGGGAATCTCCAGCCTGCTCCTCAGGAGCTCAAGTATCGCTTGAATGTCGATCGGCGGCTGTTCATCACCATATTTGGCGCCTCCCGTCCTTAGATAGGCCTGCAGAAGCTCGAAAACAGGGTCCGCAAAATCGCGAAAGTCCTTGGTGATGCCGCGAAGGACGTAAATCGCAGCCAACCGGATTTCCAGCCTTTCGTCGCGGAGCTGGCCGGCAGCCCGATTGTAGAGTTCCATCACGTGGGTGCGCCGCGCCAGCTCCGCCTGCGCATTTGCCGATCGCGCCTGTAGCGTCGCCGGCGACAGTTGGCGCCAAGCCAAAAATGCACCCACGAAAGCGGCGAGCGCAAGCGCCAAATTCCGAACGATTTCGGAAAGCGCAACCCAGCTGTTCATCTTGCTCGCCGCTGCAGGGTACGCTCCCAAGCGTCTACGCTAAGTTAGCGCCGTCTCACGATTGTCGACTACGGCGACCTTCATGCCGAGCTGGGCGGCGCGGATGGCGCAGACATAACCGCCGGGTCCCGACCCGATGACGATGAGATCGTAAGACATGCGAACTTTCTGTTATCCAGCGGGCGGGGCGGCGCCTCGTCCCACCCGGCTCAGGAGAAAGCCAGGCGCCCCAGCATCATCAGCAGGCCGATGATCGAAATGCTCCACACCGCGGTGCGCACGACCACGACGCCCGAAAGATACAGCGGGAGATAGACGATGCGCGCGATCAGCCAGAGCGCCGCGCCCCAGCCGCCGGTATGCCCCGTCGCGATCAGCGCCAGATCCATCGCGACGAACGGGCCGTAGTTCTCGGTGAAATTATGCAGCGCGCGCGTCGCCCGGCCGACCGTCGGCGCCTTGGCCGGCGGCTGCTCGTCGCGCGGGCTGAACAGGAACGCCTGGCCGAATTCGCCCTGGGCGAGCACGGCCTGGCAAACGACGTGCGCGATGAACAGCAGGACGCTGAGCTCCAGGCAGACCAGTTCGATCGAAGACATGACGTTTCCCCTCCTTGCTGCGCGCCGCCCCGACGGCGCCTCACAGGTCTAGCACGAGCCGCGCCGGGTCTTCGAGCGCTTCCTTGACGCGAACCAGAAAGGTCACCGCCTCCTTGCCGTCGACCACCCGGTGATCGTAGGAGAGCGCCAGATACATCATCGGCCGCGCCTCGATCTTGCCGTTGACCACCATCGGCCGCTCTTGAATCTTGTGCATGCCGAGGATGCCCGATTGCGGCGCGTTGAGGATCGGCGTCGACATCAGCGAGCCGTAGATGCCGCCGTTGGTGATGGTGAAGGTGCCGCCCTGCAACTCCTCGATCCTGAGCTGGCCTTCCCGCGCGCGCTTGCCGAGGTCGGCGATGGCCTTTTCGATTCCCGCCACGCTCAGCCGGTCGGCGTCGCGCACCACCGGCACGATCAATCCCTTGTCGGTGCCGACCGCGATGCCGAGATGGTAGTAGTTCTTGAACACCAGATCGGCGCCGTCGATCTCCGCGTTGACGGCGGGAACTTCTTTCAGCGCCTGCACGCAAGCCTTGACGAAAAAGCCCATGAAGCCGAGTTTCGCGCCGTGCTTCTTTTCGAAAGCCTCGCGATATCGGGCGCGTAGCGCCATCACCTCGCTCATGTCGACTTCGTTGAAGGTGGTGAGCATCGCCGCGGTGTTCTGGGCGTCCTTGAGGCGGCGGGCGATGGTCTGACGCAATTTGGTCAGGCGCACCCGCTCTTCGCGCGCGGCGTCGTCGGGGACCGGCGCGCGGACGGCGGCCGGCGCCGGCGCCGGGGCGGCAGGCGCCAGCGGCGCGGCGGGCGGCGCCGGGGCGGCGGGGGCGGTCGGCGGCGCGATCGGGGCGGTCGCCAGCGCCGCGATGACGTCGCCCTTCAGCACCTGCCCGCGCTTGCCGCTGCCGGAAACCGCGCTGAGATCGATGTTGTTCTCGGCGGCGAGCTTGGCGGCGGACGGGGCCGGCGGCATCGCGGCGGCGGGGGCGGCGGCTTTGGGCGGGGCGCTCGTTGCAGCCGGCGCGCCGGCCTTGGGCGCCGCCGCGGCGCCTGCCGCGCCGACGGAGCCGAGCAGCGCGCCGACCGCCACGGTCTCGCCGGTCGGCACGGCGATTTCAGCCAGCACGCCCGAGGCGGGCGCGTTGACCTCCAGCGTCACCTTGTCGGTCTCCAGCTCGACCAGCGGCTCGTCGGCCTTGATCGATTCGCCGGGCTGCTTGAACCATTTGCCGACGGTCGCTTCGGTGATCGATTCGCCCAGAGTGGGCACGCGGATTTCAATCGCCATTTCATCACTTCGGCCGCGGTCGCGGCCCCCTTTGCGAGCGCCGGACCGGCGGGGATCGCCGCGCCCCGGACTCCTTGGAATCGCCCAGGCCGCTCATTCGACGAAGCATTCGTCGAGGAAGGCCTTCATTTGCGCCAGATGCTTCGACATCAGGCCGGTCGCCGTCGCCGCCGAAGCCGGCCGGCCGGCGTAGCGCGCCCGCTTCGATTTGCCGCCGACCTGCCCGAGCGCCCATTCGAGATAGGGCTCGACGAAGCTCCACGCGCCCATGTTCTTGGGCTCTTCCTGGCACCACACGATCTCGGCCTTCTTGAAGCGCGACAATTCCTTGATCAGCGCCTTCACCGGGAAGGGATAGATCTGCTCGACGCGCAGGAGATAGACGTCCTCGACGCCGCGCTTCTCGCGGTCCTCGTAGAGATCGTAATAGACCTTGCCGGTGCACAGCACGACGCGGCGGATTTTCTCGTCCTTGACCAGCTTGATCTTCTCGCCCTTGTGCGATTCGGCCATGTCCCACAGCAGGCGGTGGAACGACGTGCCGGCGGCGAAATCGCCGATCGACGACACCGCGCGTTTGTGGCGCAGCAGCGACTTCGGCGTCATCACGATCAGCGGCTTGCGGATTTCGCGCTTCAACTGGCGGCGCAGCGCGTGAAAATAATTGGCCGGCGTCGTGCAATCGACGACCTGCATGTTGTCTTCGGCGCAAAGCTGCAGGAACCGCTCGAGCCTCGCCGACGAATGCTCCGGCCCCTGTCCTTCGTAGCCGTGCGGCAGCAGGCAGACGAGGCCCGACATGCGCAGCCATTTGCGCTCGCCCGACGAGACGAACTGGTCGAAGACGACCTGCGCGCCGTTGGCGAAATCGCCGAACTGCGCCTCCCAGAGGGTCAGCGCCTTGGGCTCGGCGAGCGAATAACCGTATTCGAAGCCGAGCACCGCCTCCTCCGAGAGCATCGAGTTGATGACCTCGAAGCGCCCCTGCCCGTCGCGGATATGATTGAGCGGGATGTAACGCGCCTCCGTTTGCTGATCGATCAGCACCGAATGGCGCTGCGAAAACGTGCCGCGCTCGCTGTCCTGGCCGGACAGGCGAACCGGATAGCCTTCGTCGAGCAGGCAGCCGAACGCCAGCGCTTCGCCCGTCGCCCAGTCGAGGCCCTCGCCGGTCTCGACCGCCTGGCGACGGTTGTCGAGAAAGCGCTGGATCGTCTTGTGCACGCTGAAACCGCTCGGCGTCGTGGTGATGCGCGCCGCGATCTGCCTGATCTTGCCGACGTCGACCCCGGTCATGCCGCGCCGCTCGTCGTCGACGAGGTCCTGCGCCGCCTTGAGCCCGGCCCAGCGGCCGTCGAGCCAGTCGGCCTTGTTGGCCTTGTAGCCCTGGCCCGCCTCGTATTCGGCCTCCAGCCGATGGCGCCAGTCGCCGCGCAATTTATCGACCTCGCCTTCGGTGACCAGCCCTTCGCCGATCAGCTTCTTCGCGTAGATCTCCAGGGTCGTCGGATGCGCGCGGATCGCGCGATACATCAACGGCTGCGTGAAGGCCGGCTCGTCGCCCTCATTATGCCCGTAGCGGCGATAGCAGAACATGTCGATGACGACCGGCTTGTGGAACTTCTGCCGGTATTCGATCGCGATTTTGGCGCAGTAGACGACCGCTTCCGGGTCGTCGCCGTTGGCGTGGAAGATCGGCGCCTCGACCAGCTTGGCGACGTCGGACGGATAGGGCGAGGAGCGCGAGTAGCGGGGATAGGTGGTGAAGCCGATCTGGTTGTTGACGATGAAATGCACCGAACCGCCGGTGCGGTGGCCGCGCAGCCCCGACAAGCCGAAGCATTCGGCGACGACGCCCTGGCCGGCGAAGGCCGCATCGCCGTGGATCAGCAGCGGCAGCACCTTCACGCGCTCGATATAATCGTTGAGCTGATCCTGCTTGGCGCGAACCTTGCCGAGCACGACGGGATCGACGATCTCGAGATGCGACGGATTGGCGGTCAGCGACAGATGCACCTTGTTGCCGTCGAATTCGCGGTCCGACGAGGCGCCCAGATGGTATTTGACGTCGCCCGACCCCTCGACCTCGTCGGGCGCGGCCGAGCCGCCCTTGAATTCGTGGAAGATCACGCGGTGCGGCTTGCCCATCACCTGGCTCAGCACGTTGAGGCGGCCGCGATGGGCCATGCCGACCGCGATCTCCTTGACCCCCAGCGCGCCGCCGCGCTTGATGATCTGCTCGAGCGCCGGAACCATCGCTTCGGCGCCGTCGAGGCCGAAGCGTTTGGCGCCGGGATATTTCACGTCGAAGAACTTCTCGAAGCCCTCCGCCTCGACGAGCTTGTTGAGAATCGCCCGCTTGCCCTCCTTGGTGAAGGACACCTCCTTGTACGGCCCCTCGATCCGCTCCTGCATCCAGGCCTTTTCCGCGGGATCGGAGATGTGCATGAACTCGAAGCCGAGCGTGCCGCAATAGGTGCGGCGCAGGATCGCCAGCATTTCCGGAATCGTCGCCGATTCCAGCCCCAGCACGTTGTCGATGAAAATCTTGCGCCCGTAGTCGGCCTCGGCGAAGCCGTAGCTGGCCGGGTGCAGCTCTTCGTGATCCTTTTGCGGCTCCAGCCCGAGCGGATCGAGATTGGCGTGCAAATGGCCGCGCATGCGGAAGGCGCGGATCATCATCAGCGCGCGCACGCTCTCGCGCGTCGCACGCTGCAGGTCGGCTTCGGAAATCGCTTCTTCGGCGGCCGTCGCCGCCGCCGTTTTGGCGCGCAGCTTGTCGCCGATCGCTTTCTCGGCGGCGGGCCAATCGCCGTCGAGCGCCGAAATGAGGTCGCCCTTGGGCGCCGCCGGCCAGTTGGGCAGCTTCCATGAGGCGCCGCGCGCGGTCTTTTCAACGCTGGCGGGATCATCGCCGATCGCCGCGAAAAAATCGCGCCAGCCCGGCTCGACCGAAGCCGGGTCCTTTTCGTAGCGCGCCTGCATTTCCTCGATGTACGGAGCGTTGGCGCCGTAGAGGAACGAGGTTTGCAGCAGCGCCTGATTGAAATCCTGCCGTGTCATCGAGGAGGTCTCCGAGTCCTTGACCTTTGCGGCGCTCGCCGCACAGTCACTTGCCGTTCAGCAGCTCGACCAGGGTCTTGCCGAGCCGCGCCGGCGAGGCGGAAACGCGGATGCCCGCGCTCTCCATCGCCGCGATCTTGTCTTCGGCGCCGCCTTTACCACCCGAAATGATGGCGCCAGCATGACCCATCCGGCGCCCGGGCGGCGCGGTGCGTCCGGCGATGAAGCCGACGACCGGCTTGGCGCGGCCGCGCGCCGCTTCGTCCTTGAGGAATTGCGCGGCGTCCTCCTCCGCCTGTCCGCCGATTTCGCCGATCATCACGATCGATTTCGTCGCGGGATCGGCGAGGAACAGTTCGAGCGCGTCGATGAACTCCATGCCCTTGACCGGGTCGCCGCCGATGCCGACCGCCGTCGTCTGGCCGAGGCCCTCCTGCGTCGTCTGGAACACCGCCTCGTAGGTCAGCGTGCCCGAGCGCGAGACGATGCCGACGCTGCCGCGCTTGAAGATGTTGCCGGGCATGATGCCGATCTTGCATTCGCCCGCCGTCATGACGCCGGGACAATTGGGTCCGACGAGGATCGATTTCGAGCCCTGCAGGGCGCGCTTGACCTTCACCATGTCGAGCACCGGAATGCCCTCGGTGATGCAGACGATCAGCGGGATTTCGGCTGATATCGCCTCGCAGATCGCGTCGGCCGCGCCGGGCGGCGGCACATAGATGACGGAGGCGTCGGCGCCGGTTTCTTCGCGCGCCTGCGCGACCGTGTCATAGACCGGCAGTCCGAGATGCGTCGAGCCGCCCTTGCCCGGCGACGTGCCGCCGACCATGCGGGTGCCGTATTCGATCGCCTTCTCCGAATGGAAGGTGCCGTTCTTGCCGGTGAAGCCCTGGCACAGGACCTTGGTGGACGCGTCGATGAGAATGGACAAGGCGGACTTCCTGTCTAGTGTGTCTTGAAAGGATTGACCGCGCGGACCGATCCGTAAGTCTGTCCGTCGTTGAGGTCTTCCGTGTAGAGGATCGGCGCGCTCACGCGCTCGGCGCCCGCGAGAATGGCGCCGTCCCAGTACCAGATCTTGTAGCGGTTCGCGATCTCCGCGCCGCGGACGACGAGTTCGTGGTCCACCGCGGCGCATGGCCGGTCTACCAGACGGCTCAGCCAGTGAATCGCTTGTTCGCTCGTCAGCGGCTTGTCGGACTTCCTGGTCACGTTGACATAAAACTCCTGGAGAACCTGCCCCGAAACCGCGAAGTTGTTCTCCGCAATGATCCGGCGCGCTTGTCTGTGCTTCTGTGGGGCGGAAAATCTCGCCATGGCGGCGTAGAAAAGGACGTTTGTGTCCAGGAAACAGTCAGGGCTCATAGACACGCCTCCGGCTCCAGATTTGCGTCCCCATGTCGCCTTCGGTGGTGTCGATCAGTTCGAGCAGCGCCTCCCTTGCTGCGGCATAAGCTTCGGCGCGATCGCGCTCGCGGTCGTAAATGGCGTCGCGCGGCGACTCGTAGAAACCGTCAGGACGGTGCAGCGCCGACAAAATCGCCCGGTGCGAAGTATTTTCGATCCCCAGGTCGGACGAAAGCGCTGCCTGTTCAGCTTCGGCGCGGAGCAATTCCTCGACCGTGATGTTGCGCGCGCGCGATGCGGCGGTCAGCCGCTCCACGAGGGCGTCATCCAAATCGATCGTGATCTTCGCCATCGTCACGCTCTCTATGTTCCCGGTGAATTCCAATCCCCGCTTTCTATTGAAAGCGCCCTCGACAACGTTGATCGTGTTCCATCTGATCCTCGATTTCAGCTTCGAACATCTCCTCGACGCCGAGAGTCCCGTCGGGTTGCATCCCTATCATCCAGCGTCGCATAAATCGGTCAGGTCGGAAGAAACTTACCCCGCTTCCAATCAACACGAACCAAACGCGATCGCCTTCATCGCGGGCTTGCACCGCCCAATAGCGACGGCCGCTAATTTCCCGCTCTCCGGCAACTCCGATGAACGTGAACCGAGTCGGAGGCTCATCTAAACAAAGGTGGTAGTGATTGCCTTCGAGGTGCTTTTCAATCTCCTCTGGTGCATAGGGGAGGGCGGTTGCCGGCGGGAGGACTGCATCGGACTCTTCCTCCCACGCGGGAGGAAACCCTCGCGAGGCCCCGCGATACCCCTTCATCCTTTCCTCACCGCCGCCACTACCTTCTGCGCAGCGTCGTCGAGATCGTCGGCCGGGATGACGTTCAGTCCGGACTCGCGCAGGATTTTCTTGCCGAGTTCGACATTGGTGCCCTCCAGCCGCACCACCAGCGGAACCTGCAAGCCGATCTCCTTCACCGCCGCGATGACCCCTTCGGCGATCACGTCGCATTTCATGATGCCGCCGAAAATGTTGACCAGAATGCCTTTGACATGCGGATCGGCGGTGATGATCTTGAACGCCGCGGTGACGCGGTCCTTCGAGGCGCCGCCGCCCACGTCGAGGAAGTTGGCGGGGCTTTCGCCGTAGAGCTTGATGATGTCCATCGTCGCCATGGCGAGCCCGGCGCCGTTGACCATGCAGCCGATCGAGCCGTCCAGCGCGACGTAGTTGAGATCATGCTTGGACGCCTCGATCTCCTTGGCGTCCTCCTCGGTTTCGTCGCGCAACGCGGCGATGTCGGGGTGGCGGTAGAGCGCGTTGTCGTCGAACGACACCTTGGCGTCGAGCACCCTGAGCTGGCCCGCGGCGGCGACGATCAGCGGATTGATCTCCAGCATCGTCATGTCCTTGGCGAGGAAGGCGCGGTAGAGCTGGCCGATCAGCGTCTCCATCTGCTTTGCAAGGTCGCCGCTCAGATCCAGCGCGCGCGCCGCCGTGCGTCCGTGATGGGGCATCGCGCCGGTCGCCGGATCGATCGAAAAGGAATGAATCTTTTCGGGCGTGCGATGCGCGACCTCTTCGATGTTGACGCCGCCCTCCGTCGACAGCACGAAGGCGACGCGCGAGGCGACCCGGTCGACCAGCGCCGAGAGATACAGCTCCCTGTCGATCTCGGCGCCCTGTTCGATATAGAGACGGTTGACCTGCTTGCCCGCCGGGCCGGTCTGCACGGTGACCAGCGTCGCCCCGAGCATCTGGCGGGCGAAGGCTTCCACTTCATCGATCGAGCGGGCGAGGCGCACGCCGCCCTTTTCGCCGGCCGAAGCTTCCTTGAAGCGGCCCTTGCCGCGTCCGCCGGCATGGATCTGGCTCTTGACCACCCATAGCGCGCCGCCCAGCTCGCGCGCGGCGGCGGCCGCCTCGCCGGGCGTAAAGGCCGGCCGGCCCTGCGACAGCGGCGCGCCGAATTCGCGCAGCACCGCTTTGGCCTGATATTCGTGGACGTTCATGATGGGGGCGCTCGCGTGGGAAAAAAGAGGCTCGCGATTCTGGCCGGCGATCCCGCCGCGTTCAGCCCGCGAAGGCCGGGTTGATCGTCTTGCAGGCCTCGACGAGCGTGCGCACCGAGGCGACCGATTTGGCGAACATCGCCTTTTCCGCGTCATCGAGCGCGATTTCGACGATGCGCTCGACGCCGCCGGCCCCGATCACCACGGGAACGCCGACATACATGTCGTTGACCCCGTACTGGCCGGTCAGTCGCGCGGCGCAGGGCAGCACGCGGCGCTGGTCCTTCAGATAGGACTCGGCCATCGCGATCGCCGAGGCGGCGGGCGCGTAGAAGGCGGAGCCGGTCTTCAGGAGATTGACGATCTCGCCGCCGCCCTTGCGGGTCCGCTCGACCATCGCATCGAGGCGCGCCTGGGTCGTCCAGCCCATCCTGATGAGGTCGGGCAGCGGAATGCCGGCGACCGTCGAATAGCGCACGCTGGGCACCATGTCGTCGCCGTGGCCGCCGAGCACGAAAGCGGTGACATCCTCGACCGAGACCTTGAATTCTTCGGCGAGGAAATGCCGGAAGCGCGAGGAATTGAGCACGCCCGCCATGCCGACGACCTTGTTGGCCGGCAGGCCGGAGGCCTTCTGCAGCGCCCACACCATCGCGTCGAGCGGGTTGGTGATGCAGATGACGAAAGCGTCGGGGGCGTGGTCGCGGAGGCCGGCGCCGACCGATTCCATGACCTTCAGGTTGATGCCGAGCAGGTCGTCGCGGCTCATGCCGGGCTTGCGCGGCACGCCGGCGGTGACGATCACCACGTCGGCGCCGGCGATGTCGGCATAGGAGCCGGCGCCGGAAAGCCGCGCGTTGAATCCGTCGACCGGCGCCGATTCGGCCAGATCCAGCGCCTTGCCCTGCGGAACGCCCTCGGCGATGTCGAACAGCACGATGTCGCCCAGTTCCTTGAGCGCCGCCAGATGGGCCAGGGTGCCGCCGATCTGGCCGGCCCCGATCAAAGCAATCTTTTTCCGCGCCATGAGCCTCAAAATCCTCATCCTGCGGGGCGGCCGCGCCGCTCCGGATCACGTCCCAAGCTTTCACTGCAAAAGTGCGACAAGAGCAAGTCAGACCTTCGGTCAGGCGGTCCGCCTCACCCCCCCCGCCGTGCGCGCGCCGCCGCCGTCGGATGCAACCTAGTATCAGCCAGTTAGATCATCAATGCGCAATTGTGATCGGCTTTCGAACCACGAAAAATTGATCTTAATAGTAACATTTTTTGTAATTTGTAATACCGCTGGAACGGCTTGCGGCCTCGTCCATCACATTGATAGCGCCGCCAAAACGCCGTCCGGAGGCGCCCCGAAGGCGCTCCGGGCGGCCTCTGTCATCCGGCGTGCGTCACCCGGCGCAGCGTCAGATTGATCCGGCCGCCGGCGGCGAGCAGCGTCGACGTGCCCGCGATCACCCGGTCGACGCCGTGAAAGGCGAGGCGGCCGGGGCCGGCGAGCGTCAGCGCGTCGCCCGATTGCAGCCGGAACGAGCGGGTCGGGGCGGCGCGCGTCGCTCCCCCGACGCGGAACAGGCAGGCGTCGCCGAGCGACAGCGACACCACCGGCGCGGACAGCTCCTCCTCGTCGCGGTCCTGATGCAGCCCCATGCGCGCCGTCGGATCGTAGAAATTGATCAGGCACGCCTCGGGCGGCGGCGCCTGCGCCGCCAGCTCCGCCCACGCCTCGAGGACGATCGCCGGCATGGCGGGCCATGGCGCGCCGCTCACCGGATGGCGCGCCTGATAGCGGTAGCCGCCGGCGTCCGACACCCAGCCGAGCGGCCCGCAATTGGTCATGCGCACCGAGAACGGCTTGCCGGTGCGCGGCATGCGCGGCTGGAACAGCGGCGCCAAGCGGATGATCTCGTCCACCGCGTCGCGCAGCGCCTCCTGGGCGGCGCGGTCGAGATAGCCGGGATAGTGGACGACCCCGGGAGCCAATGTGAGGGACTGGGCCGCCGCCCGGCTCACGCCTCCAGCACCACCTTCGATTCGACGGTCGAATCGGCGTTCAGCCGGTAGACCAGCGGCACGCCGGTGGCGAGCTCCAGCGTCGGAATCGTTTTTGGCGTCATCCGGTCGAGCACCATCACCAGCGCCCGCAAACTGTTGCCGTGGGCGGAGACCAGCACGCGCCGGCCGCTCAGCACGGCCGGCAGGATGTGCTGGCAATAATAGGGCAGCGCGCGCGCCACCGTGTCCTTGAGGCTTTCGCCGCCGGGCGGAGCGACGTCATAGCTGCGCCGCCAGATCTGCACCTGGTCGACGCCCCAGCGCTGGCGGGCGTCGTCCTTGTTGAGGCCGGAAAGTTCGCCGTAGTCGCGCTCGTTCAGCGCCTGATCGGCGGCGGTCGGCAGGCCCGCCTGGCCGAGCTCGTCGAGCGCCAGCTTCAGCGTATGCTGGGCGCGGATCAGCGCGGAGGTGAAGGCGAGATCGAACGACAGCCCATGCGCCTTGAGGCGGCGCCCCGCCGCGCGCGCCTCCTCGACGCCTTGCGGCGACAGGTCGATGTCCTTCCAGCCGGTGAACAGGTTCTTGAGGTTCCAGTCGCTCTGGCCGTGGCGCAAGAGCACGAGAAGGCGGTCGTTGGCGGGCATGGGATGGTCCGGTTGGAGGCGTCGGCGAGCGCGTAAGAAGCACGATCGACCGGCGGCGCCAAGCGTCGCCCTACGTCGGCGGCTCCTCACCCTTCTTGTCGCCGAAGCCCGCCGCCTCGATCGCCAGATGGACCTTGTTCTGGAAGCTGGCGTCCCGCCCTTGCGCGAGAAGCCCGGCGAAGCGCGCCACGGCGTCGCACACCGCCTCGACCCAGCCCGTCTCGCTCTTGAAGAAATCGCTCAGCACGAACGAATGCACCAGCGCCGGATCGCCGGGATGGCCGATCCCGAGGCGGACGCGCTTGTAGTCGTTGCCGATATGGGCGCTGATCGAGCGCAAGCCGTTGTGGCCGGCGTTGCCGCCGCCGGTCTTGACCCGCACCTTGGCGGGCGGCAGGTCGAGTTCGTCATGCACCACCACGACCTCGCCGACGGCGAGCTTGTGGAAGCGCGCCGCCTCGCCAACGCTGCGCCCCGACTCGTTCATGAAGGTTTGCGGCATCAGCAGCGTCGCGCGGACGTCGCCGATCATCCCTTCGGCGACGGCGCCCTGGAAGCGCGCCCGGAACGGCCCGATGCGGTGCTGCGCGGCGATCGCCGCGATCGCCATGAAGCCGATGTTGTGGCGGTTGCGGGAATAGCGCGCGCCGGGATTGCCGAGGCCTGCGATCAGCAGCATGGGCGGCCCTTGCCGAAAAAAGCCCGCCCGCGCGGGGCGGACGGGCCTGAGAGATCAGAGGGGCCGGCCGGCCCTCACTTCTTGGCGGGCGGAGCCTTGGCCGGCGCCGCGGCGGCGCCTTTGGCCGGCGCGGCGGCGGCGCCCTTGGCCGGGGCGGCTTCCGCGCCCTTGGCCGGGGCGGCCGGGGCGGCGGCGGCCGCGGCGCCCGGCGCGGCGGCGGCCGGCGCGCCCGAAGTCGCGGCCGGCGCGGCGGGGGTCTCTTCCTTGTAGATGGTCGGCGGCACGATGGTCACCACCGTGAGGTCGGCCTTGGTCTCGACCGGCTTGCAGCCCTCGGGCAGCTTGACGGCCGAAAGATGCACCGAATCGTGAAAATCGAGACCGGCGAGGTCGATGGTGATCGAATCGGGGATGGCGTCCGCCGGCGCCCAAAGCTCGAGCGAATGCAGCACCAGATTGACCGCGCCGCCCTTCTTGACGCCCGGCGCGAGGTCCTGATTGACGACGTGAACGGGCGTGCGGATGCGCACGCGCGATCCCGTCCTCAGGCGCAGGAAGTCGACGTGCAGCGGCCGGTCGGAGACCACGTCGAGCTGATAGTCGCGCGCCAGAACGCGCTCCTTGCGGCCGGCGACCTCGAGCTCGAAAATCGTCGTCAGGAAATGGCCGCCGTAGACCAGCCTGTTGAGCTCCTTGAAATCGACCGAGATCGGCTCAGGCTTTTCGCCGCCGCCGTAGATCACACCGGGCACGCGGCCTTCGCGGCGGACAGAACGGGCGGCCCCCTTGCCGCTGCCGCTGCGCGCCACGGCCGCGAGTTGCTTGGTCGCCGCCATGTCGAACATCCTTATGCTGGGCGCGCCCCGCCTCCAGGGGTGTCGGAAATGGGCGCGAGGCGCGGCTTATAGATGCGGCGGCGCGCCGGCGCAAGTCGGGGCGGCGCGCGCTGCTCTCGCATTCTTCGCCGCGCCGCTCCATATATGGCGGCGCCATGGTCAAATTGAACGAAATCCGGCGCAACGAAGTCGCGGTCGAGCCCCCGACGCGCTTCGAGGCGGGTCTGACCTTCATCGGAACCATCCGCACGCCGTGGACGTCGCGGCTGGAATGTCCGCGCCAGGGACGGCTCGACGGGCCGATCTGCCGCATCGAAGTCAACGAGCCGTGGGCGGCGGCGCTCGACGGCGTCGAGCGATTCGAGCGGATCGAGGTTCTCTATTGGCTGCACGAGTCGCGGCGCGACCTGGTGCGCCAGAGCCCGGCCGACGACGGCCAGACGCAGGGCACGTTCTCGCTGCGCTCGCCGGCGCGCCCGAACCCGATCGGAACCGCGGTCGTCGCGCTGGTCGGGCGCGAGGGCGCCGTGCTTTCCGTCAGAGGGCTCGATTGCCTCGACGGGACGCCGCTGCTCGACCTGAAGCCCGACCGATGCGCGTTCACCCCGATCGCCCCGCCGCAGCCCGGCGATTTTCAGACCGACTGAGGCCGCGTGCGGCGGCCTCCGGCGCTGCGACGCCGCGGACGATGATCCCGTCCGACTCTTCCTCCGACGCGCTCTAACGCGCCAGCGGTCCGCCGCGATCGCGCCAGCCGACGGTGCCCGGAGGGTAATGACGCGCGTCGGCGACGCCCGCGGCGAGCGCCTGGCGCAGGGCGTTCGCCGATCGCCCGCCCGACCGGCACACCAGCACCACCGGCTTGCCGGACGGGAGCTGTCGGGCGTCGAAGCGCGACATCGGCAGATTGACCGCGCCGGGAATATGGCCGGAGGCGAATTCGTCCGGCTCGCGCACGTCGACCACGGCGACGGCGCCGCTTTTCAGGTCCGCCGCCAGCTCATCGTGGGCGATGGCCGTGCGGTCGGCGGGGGCGGCCCCCCTCGAGAACGGGTTCCAGACCATCCGAGGCTCCTTTGCGCCATCATAACTATTCCGCATCGCGGCGCCAGCGGGCCCGAGCGCGCGTTGCCGCACCGGCGCCGGCCTGCTAAACGAAACGGCAGGCCGAGCGAGCAACGCCGACCGGCGTTACGGGGCGAGCGGGAGGGACCGATGTCTGCGATCAAACTGCATGTGCTGAAGCCGAGCGTCAACAACATGGCGGCGCGCGTGTTCGTGCGCGCGGCGAAGCTCGATTTCACCGAGGATGACGTCTACGGCAAGACCCGCGAAGTGGAATTCCTCGCCAAGAATCCCGCCCACCTGACGCCGATGGTCGAAACCAAGGGCCTTCCCAAGGGCGTGATGTGGGAAAGCTGCGCGATCATGCAGTATTTGAGCAACGAGCACGGTCTCGATCATTTCTATCCCAAGGCGCCGGCGGCGCGCGCGATGGTCGACAGCGCGATGTTCTATATCATCGGGACGCTGTATCCGCTGGTCGCCCGGGCGACCTATCCGGCGCTCGGCTTCCCGCAATACGCCGGCGAGGTCGGGGCGAGCGACGCCGACGCGGGCGCCAAGGAGCGCGCCCAGAAGGCCGCCGCCGCCGCGGTCGCCGAGCCGCTCGACGTGCTGCACAAGTTCTACATGGACGGCAAGGCGTTCATCGGCGGCGCCGAGCCCTCGATCGCCGACATCAGGCTCGCCTCGACCCTGGAGTTTCTCGCCGCGATCGACTACCCGCTGCCGGCCTGGGCCAAGCACTATATGGCGGCCATCGAAAAAGCGCTCGGCGCCGCCTATTCCGAGCCCGCCGCCGACGTGCGCGGCTACATCGCCTACGTGAAGTCGCAGAAGAAGTAATCGCCGGGGAAGCCTAGTCGAGCGCGTCATTCAATTTGAAAGGCGCTGGAACCGCGCCGATCTGCCCTCCCCCCCTTGTGGGGGAGGGTCAGGGAGGGGGGTCGCATCGCCCTCTCACATTGAGGCGCAACCCCTTTTCCGTCAGCCCAGCGCGACCCCCCCATCCCGGCCTTCCCCCACAAGGGGGGAAGGAGAAGGCCGGCGCCAACTCAATTTGGCTGAAGCGCGCCACTGGCAAGAGCGGCGACCAAATTGAAAGCGCGACCCCCTCCCCAACCCTCCCCCACAAGCGGGGAGGGAAAAATCGCCGATACCTTGAATTGAAAGCGCCGGCGAAAATTCGCGGGCGTCAGTACGGATTCTTCGCCGAGCGGTCCTTCGACAGGCTGCGGCGCGAGCGCGCCACCAGCGCTTCGATCGCATCGGCGAGATGCTGCTCGCCGATCGCGTAGTCGTTGCGCGACGTGCGGATGAGATGCGCCTCGAACAGCACCTCGACATGGGTGAAGCCGGCCGGCGGCTCGAACTTGTAGCAGGAGAGTTCGACCAGCAGGCCGAGCGGATCCTGGAAGTAGATCGCATCGAAAATGCCGCGGTCCCTGACGCCGGTGTGCTTGACGCCGCGCGCGTCGAGCCGGGCGATCGCCTGCGAAAAGCTGGCGCGCGACACCGAAAACGCGATGTGATGCACCGAGCCTTGTTCGGTCGAGGTCCGCTCCGGGTCGGGTTGGCGGTCCTCGTTGGTGAACACGGTGATCAGCCGGCCGTCGCCGGGATCGAAATAGATGTGGTTTTCGCGCGGATTGTCGAGATTGGGCTGTTCGAACACGAAGGGCATGCCGAGCACGCCTTCCCAGAAGTCGATCGACGTCTGGCGGTTGGCGCCGACCAGGGTGATGTGGTGGACGCCTTGCGACTGAATCTTCTCCATGGAGGCCTCCCTAAACCGGCGCCACCAGCTTGGACTTGTATTCGCTGCGCGGCAAGCTGCCGGCCGGCGCCAGTTCGATCTGCGTCGTCACCATCAGCGTGTCGCGGATGCGCTTCTTGATGCGGTCGGCGAGATCGCCGGCGCTGGCGCCGTCGCCGATTTCGACCTGGATCGGCAGCGGCGGCTCCTGGCGCACGCCGCGGGTTTTCGGCCGGATCATGATCACGCCGGTCACCGCCGGCGCGAACTCGTTGACGATCTCGCGCACCGCCGAGGGAAACAGGTTGACGCCGCGCACGATCAGCATGTCGTCGGTGCGTCCGACGCAGCGCACCCGCGGCGCGGTGCGCCCGCAGGCGCAGCGGCCGGCCCGCACGACGACATGATCGCGGGTGCGGAACCGCAGCAGCGGCGCGGAACGATTGGTCAGATGGGTCAGCGCCAGCTCGCCTTGGGCGCCGTCGGCGATTTCGACGCTCGCGCCGCTCGTCGGCTCGATCAGTTCGAGATGCACGATGCCGCGCCCGGAAAAATGCATGCCGGCCTTGGCTTCGCATTCGCCCCACAGCGAAACCGAGATGTCGCCGATGCCCATCGCCTCGGTCACGTCGGCGCCCCAGGCGGCCTCGAGACGCGCGCGCATCGCCGGCTCGCCGCCGCCCGGTTCGCCGGCGACCATCAGCCGCCGCACGCTCGAATGGGCGAGGTCGATGTCGCGCGCGGCCGCCCATTCGGCCAGATGCAGCGCATAGGACGGGGTCAGCGCGACGGTGGTCGGCTTCAGCATCTGGACCGCCGCGATCAACCGCTCGGTGTTGGCCGAGCCGAGCGGGATGTGACAAAGCCCGAGTCTGGCGAAGGCCTCCAGCGCCGCGCCGGCGACGAACGGGCCGGCGTTATAGGTCGAGACGATGCGTTCGCCCCTGGCGATTCCGCTAGCCGCGTAGCTGCGCGCCGAGGTGCGCACCCAGGATTCGAGATCGGCGGCGGTCAGCGGGATATAGCTCGGCGCGCCGGTCGTGCCGCTGGTCGAGAATATGCGGACGATCTCGTCGTCGCCGGCGGTCAGATGCGCGCCGATCGGCTCGGCGGCGGTCCGCGTGCGCCGGAGTTCGTCTTTTTCGGTGAACGGCAGCCGCCCGATCGCCTCGAGGCCGCCGACCGCCTCGGGCGAGGCGAACCCCGCCGCGGCGAGCTTCTCCCGGTAGAACCGGGAATGCGCGAAGAGATAGGCGATCTGCCGCCGATAGAGCGGATCGTCCTGCGGCTTCTGCGCCTCCCAGGGCGCGGATTCGATCTGCGGTTCGAACAGGCTCATCGCGCGCTCCCGGCCCCGGATTCTTCGCCGCGGCCGTCGGCGCCGACATAACGGATCGCCGCCTCGCCCTCCGAGGCCATCAAGAAGCCGATCGGCGTCTGCGCCTCCTCGGCGAGATGGGCGATGAGGCCGGCCGTGCGGGCCAGAATCGGAATGCCGGCGATCACCGCGTCGGGAACGTCGAGGTCGAGCATCGCCGCTGCGATCGCCATCGAGACGTTCATCGGCAACGGCTTGTTCCACGTCTGCGCCGCCGCGCCGGTCAGGCGGCGGGCGAAGTCGATGGCGCGTCCGGCGACCCCGCGCTCGACGGCGAGCGCGATGATCCGCTCGGCGCGCGGATCGAGCGGCCGGTGCAGGGGATGGCCGTAGCCGGGCATCGGCCGCCCGTCCTTCCGATAGGCGGCGGCGATCTCCGCGGCGGCGGCGTCGGGCGAAACCCCCTCGCCGATGCGCTTCAGCGCGTCGGCGAGCAGCTTGCGGCAGAGGCCCGCCGTGCCGAGCACCACCGTGCCGCAACCCAGAATGCCCGCCGCGACCGCCCCTTGCAGCGCGGCGGGATCGGCCGCGTAGGTCATCCGCGCCGCCTGCACCGTCGGCGTCAAGCCGTGCTCGGCGATGGCGATCAGCGCGACATCGAGGAAGAATCGCTGGGCCTCGGTCGGCATCCGTCCGGTCGTCAGGAAGAAGAAGAACGCGGTGAAGCTCGTCGAGCCCATGAGGTCGCCGGTCAGGTCGCGGCCGCGAATCTCGATATGGTCGGCCGCGGCCGTCGACAGCGCCGTCGTGGCCGCGCCGCGTTTTCCAATCAGCACCGCTTGTTCTCCTGGCCGGCCATCGGCGGGCGACCCGCCGCGCCGAACCTCAATCGGCCCCCGAGGCGCCGTCGATCCGGCCGAATCTTCGCATTCGATCAATATTGTAGGACAATATGAGTCGGCTGTTGCATGTCAAGCGCCGGGGGCATTATTTTACGCTTTCGGTATACTGGCGGGCATCCATGGAACAGACCGGCGACCAGGACGACGCGCCTGCGCGGGGCGGGGGCGCGCGCGAGCGCGCCGCCGCGCGGGTGCATGGCGCGACGGTCGCCCATGTCGTCGAACGGCTGAGGGACGACGTCCTCGGGCGCCGGTTCGTGCCGGGGCAGCGGCTGGTCGAAAAAGAGCTGACCGATCGTTTCGGGGTGAGCCGCGGGCCGGTGCGCGAAGCATTCCGGCGGCTCGCCGCCGAGGGGCTGATCGAGCTCGAGCCGCATCGCGGCGCGCTGGTGCGGCGCCTGTCGCTGCGCGAAATGCAGGACCTGTTTCAAATCCGCTGCGAACTCGAGGCGCTCGCCGCCCGGCTCGCCGCGCTGGCGTCGGAATTGGCGCGGCGCGAGCGTTTCGCGGCGGAGATCGCCGGGATTTTCAAGGACGTCCGGCGCCATTCCTCGACCTATATGGACGAGAACCAGCGCTTCCACGCCTCCATCATGCGCCTGGCCGGCAACGTTCAGCTCAGCGAACTCTGCCGCCAGTTGCGACTGCCGCTGATCATGGCGCAGGTCGGCGACGCGCTCACCGCCGACGTGCTCGCCCAGTCGGTCGCCGAGCACCGCCTGATCGCCCGGGCGATCCTCGATCGCGATCCGCGAGCGGCCGACGCCGCGATGCGCGCGCACCTGTCGCGCGCCGCCGCCTTCGCGGTCGAGCGCTTCGCCGGCGCCGCGGAGCCGCGATAGGGGTTTGCGCCGCCGGCGGCGTGCGGCGGGCGCTTCCGTCGCCCGCGGGTCATCCAGCCCTCGGCTTGGCCCGCCTCGTCGGCGCGGCGGCCGCCGGATCGTCCGGCCAGGGGTGGCGGGGATAGCGGCCGCGCATTTCGGCTTTGACGGACGCCCACGAGCCGCGCCAGAAGCCCGGCAGGTCGCGGGTGATCTGCAAGGGACGGTGGGCTGGCGACAACAGGTGAAGCGTCAGCGGAACGCGTCCGCCCGCCAGCGCGGGATGCGCGGCGAGGCCGAACAGCTCCTGCACCCTGACCGCGACGGCGGGGCCGCCTTCGGCCGCGTAGTCCACCGCGACGGCCGAGCCGGTCGGCGCGATGAAATGCGTCGGCGCCTCGATTTCAAGACGCCGCGCCAGCCCGTGGGGGAGGCGCGCGTGCAGCGCGCCGGCGAGGTCGTCTTCGGAAAGTTCGGCCAGACCCGTCTTGCCGAGCAGGAACGGCGCCAGCCAGTGCGTGTCGGCCGCCAGCGCCTCGTCGCCGAGGTCGGGCCAAGCCGCATCGCCCGACCGGCGCAGGAACAGCACCCGGTCGCGCCATTGTCTCAAGGCATTGGTCCATGGCAGCCGGGCGATTCCGAGGCCGATAAGGCCGGCGGCGAGCGCCGCGGCGCTCGCCTCGTCGCGCGGCGCCGGCAGGTTCTGCTCGGCGAGCGTCAGCGCGCCGAGCCGGCGCTTTCGCCGCGCGCGCAGCGACGCCGAGGCGCGATCGAAGAACAGCTCGTCGACCGTTTCGATCGCGCCGCCGGCGACGGCCTCGACCGCCTCCGCCGATAGCGGAGCGGCGAGCAGGATGCGCGCGGCGGCGGCGCGGCCGACGATTTCGCCGACCGCCAGAAAGGTCGCGCCGCTCAGCGAATCCTCGGGCGCCAGCGCCGCGGCGCGCCCGTTGGCCATCAGAAACTCGCCGCGCTTGCCGCGCGCCTTGGCGATGCGCTCGGGAAAGGCGAAGGCGAGCAGCGCCCCCGCCTCGCCCGCGCCGCCCGGCGCGTTTGTCCCCGCCGCCCGCGCCCGTCGCGCGAGCCTGGCGGCGAGCCGCCGCGCCTCCTCGGCGCGCGCCGAGCGGTCCTGCGCAAAGCGCTCCAGGCGGCCGGCCAGATCGACGCCGTCGCCGCCGAGGCCGCGTTCGGTCAAAAGGACGGCGATGCGGCCCGCAAGATCGCCATGGCCTTGCCGCGCGGCGTCGACGACCATGCGGGCGAGCCTCGGCGGCAGCGGAAGAGCGGCGATCGCCTTTCCCTCCTCGGTGATGCGCCCCGCCCTGTCGAGCGCGCCGATCGCCGTCAGCAAGGCGCGCGCTTCGGCGAGCGCCGGCGCGGGCGGCGGATCGAGGAAGGCGAGTTTGGACGGGTCGGCGACGCCCCAGGCGGCCAGATCGAGCAGGAATCCGGAGAGATCGGCCGACAGGATTTCCGGCCTGGCGTAAGGCGCCAGCGCGCCGTCGGCCGCCGCCTCCCACAGCCGGTAGCAGACGCCGGGTTCGGTGCGTCCGGCGCGGCCGCGGCGCTGGTCCGCGCCGGCCCGCGACACCCGCTGGGTCTCCAGCCGCGTCACGCCGATGTCGGGCTCGAAGCGCGGGACGCGCGACAGCCCGCTGTCGACGACGACGCGCACGCCCTCGATGGTCAGCGAGGTCTCGGCGATCGAAGTGGCGAGCGTCACCTTGCGCCGTCCGGCGGGGGCGGGCAGCACCGCCTTGTCCTGCGCCGCGCGGTCCATCGCGCCATAGAGCGGCGCGATGTCGACGCTGGCGTCCCGGACGCGCGCTTCGAGCAACGCCGCCGTTCGCATGATCTCGCTTTGGCCCGGCAGAAACACCAGGATCGAACCGCGCTCGGCGGCCAGGGCGTCGAGCGCGACCCTCGCAACCTCGTCCTCGATGCGCGCGCGCGGGTCGCGCCCGACATAGCGCGTCTCGACGGGAAAGGCGCGGCCCTCGCTGACGACCAGCGGCGCGTCGCCCATCAGGCGCGCGACGCGCGCCCCGTCGAGCGTCGCCGACATCGCCAGCAGCCGCAGGTCGTCGCGCAGCGCCCCTTGCGCGTCGAGCGCCAGCGCGAGGCCGAGATCGGCGTCGAGCGAGCGCTCGTGGAACTCGTCGAATAGCACCGCGGCGACCCCCGTCAGCGCCGGATCGTCGAGGATCATCCGGGTGAACACGCCTTCGGTGACGACCTCGAGGCGGGTGCTCGCCGAGATCTCGGCCTGCATGCGAACGCGCAGGCCGATGGTCTGGCCGACCCGCTCGCCGAGCGTCGCCGCCATGCGCGCCGCCGCGGCGCGCGCCGCCAGCCGCCGCGGCTCCAGCAGCAGGATGCGCTTGCCCCGCGCAAACGGCTCGCCCAGCAGGAAGATCGGCGCCCGCGTGGTCTTGCCGGCGCCCGGCGGGGCGACCAGAACGGCGCGGCTGTGATGCGCCAGTTCCGCGCCAAGCCGCGGCAGAACGGCGTCGATCGGCAGAAAATCGTGCGGCATCGCGCGCTTCCTCGCAGGAACGGGCGCCGCCGGCAAGGCGGGTGCGGGGGACGGGCGCGCGGCCCCCCTTCCAGCGCCGGCGGCGAGGCTGTATAGAGCCGCCCTTGCGAGCCGATCGCCCTCCCACGATCGGCCGATTTTTAGAGATCGCGCGTAATGCAAGAAGCGCCTGGCGTTGTCGCGCCCGCGGCCAACGGCCATGAAACCGCCGCGGCCCATCGCCCGGGCAATTTCTGGCTGCTCGCGCTGGGCTCGGTCGGGGTGGTGTTCGGCGATATCGGCACCAGCCCGCTCTACGCCTTGCAGGCCTGCCTGTCGCATGTCGGCGACGGCCCGCTTCGCCCCGACCAGATCGTCGGCGTGGTTTCGCTGATCGTCTGGGCGCTGATCGTCACCGTCACCGGCAAATACGTCCTGTTCCTGATGCAGGCCGACAACAAGGGCGAGGGCGGCATCCTTTCGCTGATGGCCCTGGGGCAAATCGCGCTCGGCAAGCGCACGCTGCTGATTTTCTTTCTCGGCGTCGCCGGCTCGGCGCTGTTTTCCGGCGACGCGATCATCACGCCGGCGATTTCCGTGCTCTCGGCGGTGGAGGGGCTCAATCAGCTTTCGCCCAGCCTCGCCCCGTTCATCCTGCCGGCGACCATCGTCATCCTGATCCTGCTGTTCCTCGCCCAGAGCCGCGGCACGGCGGGCATTTCCGCGCTGTTCGGTCCGGTGATGACCGTGTTCTTCCTGTGCATCGCCGCGCTCGGCGCGACCCATATCGCCGAGGCCTGGGACGTGCTGCGCGCGCTGAGCCCGATCCGCGGCCTCGCCTTCCTGCACGGCCATGGCGCGATCGGCTTCGTCGTCCTCGGCAGCGTGTTCCTGGCGGTCACCGGCGGCGAGGCGCTTTACGCCGACATGGGCCATTTCGGCCGCGCGCCGATCCAGACCGCCTGGATCGGCCTGGTTTTGCCGGCGCTGATCCTCAACTACCTCGGCCAGGGCGCGCATATCATCGCCGACGCGCGGGCGGTCGAGAATCCCTACTATCACCTCGCCCCGGCCTGGGCGCTGATGCCGCTGATCCTTCTTTCGACCGTCGCCACGGTGATCGCCAGCCAGGCGGTGATCACCGGCGCCTTTTCGCTGGCCCGCCAGGCGATCCAGCTCGGCCTGCTGCCGCGCCTCGAAATCGTCCACACCTCCGAGACGCTGGAGGGCCAGTTGTTCATCCCGCGGGTCAACCGCGTCCTGCTGTTCGGCGTTCTGGCGCTGGTGCTGACGTTCCGCTCGTCGAGCGCCCTCGCCAACGCCTATGGCGTGGCGGTCTCCGGCACGATGGTGGCGACCACGGCGCTCGCCTTCTTCGTCGTCTGGCGGCTGTGGCGCTGGTCGCTGTGGAGCGCCCTGGCGCTGGTCTGCCTGTTCCTGTCGATCGACGTTTCCTTCTTCGTCGCCAATCTGTTCAAGGTGTTCGAAGGCGGCTGGGTGCCGCTGCTGCTCGGCGTCACGATGTTCGTCTTGATGTGGACCTGGACGCGCGGCAGCGCGATTCTCAACGCCAAGACCCATCGCGACTCGATCCCGATGGTCGAGCTCGTCAAGATGCTCGCCAAGTCGAAGCCGGTGCGGGTGCCGGGAACGGCGATCTTCCTGACCAACGATCCGAACTCCGCGCCTTCTTCGTTCATGCACAATCTCAAGCACAACAAGGTGCTGCACGAGCGGGTGGTGATGATGTGCGTGCGCACCGAGACCTCGCCGCGCGTCGCCGCGCGCGCGCGCTTCGAGGTCGTCACGCTGTCGCCCGATTTCCTGCAGGTGACGCTGCATTACGGCTATATGGAATCGCCGCGCATTCCCGCCGCGCTCGCGGTGATGCGCAAGGCGGGGCTGAAGTTCGACATCATGACGACGTCGTTCTTCGTCGGCCGCCGCACGCTCCGGCCTTCGCCGAGCTCGGGCATGCCGAAATGGCAGGACCATCTGTTCATCGCGATGACCAAGCAGGCGGCGAGCGCCCCCGACTTCTTCCAGATCCCGTCCGACCGCGTCGTCGAGCTCGGCGCGCAGATGAAGGTGTGAGCGCGGCGTTCGCCGAGGCATCCGGCTCCGTCAGCCGATTGCGTAAATCAAGCGCGCGCCCGTCCGGAAGCGGCTGAACCTCGCCCAGCCTGAGCCCGCCTCGAGGCCGCCCCGGCCCGAACAGCGCCTTCCCTTCGCCGACGATCAGCGGACAGACAAAGAGCCGCCGTTCATCGCCCCGGCCGCGCGCGATCAAGCCGGCGCGGCTTCCGGTTGATCCCTGGGGAAGGGGCTGAAGGTCAATGCGATCAGGAAAGCGCCGACGCCAATGCCCCAGGAGCCGACATAGAGCCAGCCGTAGCCGGCGAAAGCGTCGAAGATCAGGCCCCCGGCCAGCGGACCGGTCGCCATGCCGAGGCTCCCCGCCATGGCGGTCCCGCCGATGACGGTTCCCATCATCCGCAGCGGGAAATTCTCGCGCGCGATGACGGCGTAAAGCGGCATGATTCCGGCGTAGATGAACCCGAACAGCGCCGCCGCGGCGTAGAACGCGACGAGCTCCCGCGCGAAGACATAGGCAAGGGCGCCGAACGCCTGGAGCAGGAGCCCTGATACGAGCACGCGCTTGGCTCCAAGCCGGTCGCCGAGAATGCCGAAGGCGATGCGGCCGCCCATGCCGGCGAGCCCCTCCACGCTGTAGATCGAGACGGCGGCGACGATCGGGATGCCGCAGCTCACGGCGTAGCTCACCGTATGGAAAATCGGGCCCGAATGGGTGGCGCAACAAAAGAAATTGGTCAGCAGCAGGATGATGAACTGCGGCGATCGCACGGCCTGCGCGAGGGTCATCGCCGATTGCCGCCCGCCTTCGCCGGCGGCCTCGGCGCCGGCGCCGGCCAGAGCGGGCGGGCGGCGGACCAGCATGGCGGTCGGGATCATCACGATGGCCGCCAGACCGGCGATGAGCTGGAGGGATGTTCGCCAATCGTGAGCCGATACGAGCCATGCGGCCAGCGGCGACATGGTCATCGGGGCCATTCCCATGCCGGCGGAAACAAGCGAGACCGCAAGGCTGCGATGGGTGTCGAACCAGCCGGTCACGCAGGCCATCATCGGGGCGAGGATGGCGGCGGCGGCGCCGCCGACGGCCAGTCCGAAGACCAGCTGGAACTGAACGAGCGACGTCGCCCGGCTCGCCAGAGCGAGGCTTGCGGCCAGGGCCAGCGATCCTATCAGCACCACCGCGCGCGCTCCGATGCGGTCCGCCAGGGCGCCCCAGGCGATGCTTCCCAACGCCATCGCGACAAAGCCGATCGTCATGGCGCTGGACACGCCGGCGACCGACCAGCCGGTGTCCCGCGAGATCGGCAAAAGAAACACGGGCAGCGAAAACATGGCGCCGATCGCCACGCAGCCGAGCAAGCCGCCGGCTGCGACGATCACCCAGCGATAGTTCGAATGGCTCATGCCTGTTCTCCTTCCCCAAGCGCCCCGGGGCGGTCGGGGATCGCGTTCGCCGTCCCGGCGAAGGAGCCGTTGGCGCTCGTCCAGAGGATGGCTCGCCATCGAGTTCGACACCGATCGCTATTTCTTGCACACTCCACGGCCGATCCAGAAAGCAAACCGACGCGCAGCTTGGGAAGGGGCGCGGACCCGTGAGCGATTTTGAATTGCCCGATACGCGCTACGCGTTGAGCGGCGACGTCAACATCGCCTATCAGACGATGGGACACGGGCCCGTCGACCTCATCCTCGTGCCCGGGATCGTCTCGCATGTCGAGTTTTTGCACGAGATGCCGGGCTACACGGCGTTTCTGCGCCGTCTGGCGACATTTGCGCGCGTCGTGACCTTCGACAAGCGAGGCCAGGGATTGTCGGACCGGGTTGCGGGCGCCGCCTCGCTCGAACAGCGGGTGGACGACGTCCGCGCGATCATGGACGACATCGGTTCGCCGGGCGCGGCGCTTCTCGGCTTTTCCGAGGGCTCTCCGATGAGCGCGTTCTTCGCCGCCGCGAATCCCGAGCGGGTGTCGAAGCTCATTCTCTTTGGCGGCTTCGCCAAGGCGTTCTTGACGCCCGAGGCGCTGTCCCGGCGCGTGAAGGCGTGGGGCACGGGCGCGTTGATCGCGGACGCCGCCCCCAGCCAGGCGACCGGTCCGGAGGCCGTCAATCTGTTCGCCAAATTCGAGCGGCTTTCGGCGAGCCCCGGCGCGCACAAGGCGTATCTGGCGTTGAACAGCATGATCGACGTGACCTCGATATTGCCGAGCGTGCGCGTGCCGACGCTGGTCCTTCATCGGCGAACCGATGCGCTGGTTCCCGTCGAGAAGGGACGCGAACTCGCCGCGTTGATCCCCGGCGCCAGGACCATCGAATATCCCGGACGAGACCACGTGCCGTGGGTCGGCGACGTCGAGGCGATTCTCGGCGACATCCAGGAATTCGTCACCGGCGAGCGCGACAGCGCCGAACCTGACATCGAGCGCATCCTGGCGACGGTGATGTTCACCGACATCGTCGATTCCACGCGAAGCGTCGCCGAAATGGGCGATCAGCAATGGCGCCGGCTGCTCGACAGCCACGACCGGATCGCCAGACAGGCCATCGAGAAACATCGCGGCAATTTCATCAAGAGCACGGGAGACGGCGTTCTTGCGACGTTCGACGGCCCCGGCCGCGCGGTGCGCTGCGCGCTGGCGTTCGAAGCGGCGGCCAAACAGATCGGCCTGCCGCTGCGCGCCGGTCTGCATACCGGGGAAATCGAATTGAGAGGCCGCGACGTCGGCGGCGTCGCCGTGCACGCGGCGGCGCGGGTCATGGCGCATTGCGCGCCGAGCGAGGTTCTCGTTTCCCGGGTCGTCACCGATCTCGTCGCCGGCGCCGGCCTGAAATTCTCCGAGCGCGGGTCGCATGAGCTGAAGGGCCTGCCGGGCCGATGGGATTTGTTTTCGGCGAGCCTGGGCTAGCCTCGGCGAAGGTCTGGCCGCCGCCCATCGCCGGCTCCGGCCCTCGCGCGCCATCCGCCCGCCGATCCCTGCTCGTCGAACGAACGGCGCAAACAAAACGTCGACGAATCGCCGATTGCCGGATATCCTGATTTTCAGGATCAACGGCGGGCGTTGAGATTTTGCCGGCGGTTTAAGAGAAAACGCGTTTTCCAAATTTTTTCACAGATAACCCTCTGAAATCCCACGAAACCGCCAAAAATATCTTTGGAAAAATTTGGAGACCGCAAAAATTCGTCAATCTTTTCAAAGGCCAAAAAATACCGTTTTGGTGATTCCGTGCTTTCTTCGCACAAAATAAGGAGATTCCAAATTTTTATTTGGACCGGTCCGTCAGATTTTGCTCCCCTTCCCCCGCGAGGGGAGAACGGCGTCACCCGCCGATGTTGAAGCTCGCCAGCGCGGCCATGTTGACGATGTCGGAATCCCGGGCGCCGAGCGGCACGATCTGCACCGGCCTTTCCAGCCCGACGATCAGCGGGCCGATGACGGTGGCGCCGCCGAGCTCCTGCAGCATCTTGGTGGAGATCGAGGCCGAATGAAACGCCGGCATGATCAGCACGTTGGCGGTGTCGGTGAGCCGGCAGAACGGATAGGCGGCCATGTTCGCCCGGTTCAGCGCGACGTCGGCGGCCATTTCGCCGTCATATTCGAAATCGACCCTTTGCGCGTCGAGAATGCGCACCGCCTCCTGCACCCGCTGGGTGCGCTCGCCCGGCGGGTGGCCGAAACTCGAAAAGGCGAGCAGCGCGACGCGCGGCTCGTAGCCGAGGCGGCGCGCCACGCCCGCCGCCTCGATGGCGATCTGCGCCAGATCGTGCGCGTCCGGCATTTCCATGATCGCGGTGTCGGCGACCACCACCGGGCGCCCGCGCGCCAGCACCAGCGAGACGCCGATCACGCGGTGGCCCGGCTTGCTGTCGATGACGCGGCGCACTTCCTCGAGGGCGATCGAAAAATTGCGCGTCACGCCGGTGACCATCGCGTCGGCGTCGCCCTGCGCGACCATCGCGGCGGCGAAGAAATTGCGGTCCTGATTGATCAGGCGCTGGCAGTCGCGGAACAGGAACCCGCGCCGCTGGAGGCGCTCGTAGAGGAACTGGGCGTAGAGCGAGTTGCGCGACGACAGCCGCGCATTGTGAATCTCGATGCCCTTTTCCGCCAGATCGAAACCGGCGTCGGCCGCGACCTTGCGCACGCGATCCTCGCGTCCGACCAGGATCGCCGAACCGAGGCCCTGGGCGACGAAGGAATGGGCGGCGCGGATGACCTGCTCCTCCTCGCCCTCGGCGAACACGACCCGTTTGGGGAAGCGCCGCACGCGCTCGATGATCCGCTGCAGGGCGCCGGCGATCGGGTTGCGCCGCGCCGAAAGCTGCGCCTCGTAGGCGGCCATGTCGACGATCGGCTTCCGGGCGACGCCCGACGCCATCGCCGCCTTGGCGACGGCGATCGGAATGACGGTGATCAGGCGGGGATCGAACGGGACGGGAATGATGTAGTCGCGCCCGAAGCGCGGCCTTGCGCCCTGATAGGCGGCGGCGACCTCGTCGGGCACGTCCTCGCGCGCCAGATCCGCCAGCGCGTGCGCCGCGGCGATCTTCATCTCCATGTTGATGGTCTTGGCGCGCACGTCGAGCGCGCCGCGGAAAATATAGGGAAAGCCGAGGACGTTGTTGACCTGATTGGGATAGTCGGAGCGCCCGGTGGCGATGATCACGTCGTCGCGAACCCGCATCGCGTCTTCCGGAGTGATTTCCGGGTCGGGATTGGCCATCGCGAAGATGATCGGATTGGGCGCCATGGTCCCGACCATTTCGGGCGTCAGAGCGCCCTTGGCCGACAGGCCGAAGAAGATGTCGGCGCCGGCCATCGCCTGCTCCAGGCTGCGCAACGGCGTGTCGACGGCGTGCGCCGACTTCCACTGGTTCATGCCCTCCTGGCGGCCGCGCCAGACCACCCCCTTGGTGTCGCACAGCATGACGTTGCTCGGCTCGAAGCCGATCGCCTTGATCAGATCGAGGCAGGCGATGCCGGCGGCGCCGGCGCCGTTGCAGACCAGCCTCGTGGTCTTGATGTCGCGTCCGGTCAGCTTCATGGCATTGATCATGCCGGCGGCGGCGATGATCGCCGTGCCGTGCTGGTCGTCGTGGAACACCGGAATGTCCATCAGCTCGCGCAGCCGCTCCTCGATGATGAAGCACTCCGGCGCCTTGATGTCCTCCAGATTGATCCCGCCGAACGACGGCCCGAGATAGCGCACGCTGTTGATGAATTCCTCCGGGACCTCGGTGTCGATCTCCAGATCGACCGAATCGATATCGGCGAAACGCTTGAACAGAACCGCCTTGCCCTCCATCACCGGCTTGGCGGCGAGCGGCCCGAGATTGCCCAGGCCCAGGATCGCCGTGCCGTTGGTGATGACGGCGACCATGTTGCCGCGCACCGTATAGTCGTAAACAGTCGAAGAATCGGCGTGGATGGCCTTGACCGGCGCGGCGACGCCGGGGGAATAGGCGAGCGACAGATCGCGCTGCGTCGCCATCGGCTTGGTCGGCATGATTTCGAGCTTGCCGGGCCGGCCGCGCGAATGGAATTGCAGCGCTTCGCGATCGGTGACCGAGGCGCGGCTGGACCGGCTTGCCGGGTCGTTGGCCATCAGAATTTCCCCATCTCGCCGCCGGTTCGAACCCAAGCGCAGCCGGCGAAGCGAGCGATTGAGAATAATCGGGCGATTGCTTCGCCGCTTCTAGACGTCGCCCCAGACTTCCCTCGCGACTTCGACGGTGCGCGCGAGTTTTTTCCATTGATCGGCTTCGGTCAGATCGTTGCCGTGCGCGGTCGAGGAAAATCCGCACTGGTGGCTGAGGCCGCATTGGGCGAGCGGCACGTAGCGCGCCGCCTCGTCGATGCGCTTCTTCAATTCGTCCTTCGGCTCGACCGCCGCGCTCTTCGAGCTCATCAGCCCCAGCACGATCATCTTGCCCTTCGGCGTGAAGCGGAGCGGGGCGAAATCGCCGGACCGCTCGTCGTCGTATTCGAGGAAGAAACCGTCGATCGCCATTTCGTTGAGCAGGATCTCGGCGACCGGCTCGTAACCGCCCTGCGCGACCCAGGCGCTCTTGAAGTTGCCGCGACAGAGATGGACCGAGATCACCATGTCGCGCGGACGCTCGCGAATGGAATCGTTGACCAACCGGCAATAGAGCCGCGTCAACTGGTCGGGGTCGTCGCCGCGCGCCCTCGTCGATTCGCGGATCGCGGGATCGCAGAGATAGGCGAGATTGGTGTCGTCCAGTTGCAGATAGCGACAGCCGCGCGACGCCAGATCGGCGATCTCGGCGCGGTAGGCGGCGGTCAGGTCGTCATAGAAGACCTCGAGATCGGGATAGACGCTCTCGCTGATCGCGCGCCGCCCGCCGCGAAAATGCAGCATCGAAGGCGCGGGAATGCAGACCTTCGGCGTTCGCCGCGTCTGCGCCTTCAGAAAATCGAAGTCGCGGCCCTGGATCGGCGCGACGTGGCGGATCGGCGCCTCGACATGCATGGTCGGCGGCTTGAAGCCGACCTCGGTCCCGTCGTCCTTGCGGAATTTTGCGACGAAATCGCCGTAGGTGACCGAAACGCCTTCGAGCTGCTCGAGAAAATCGACATGAAAATAGGTGCGCCGGAATTCGCCGTCGGTAATGCCGCGCAGCCCGACATTTTCCTGGGCGCGCACCACTTCGCCGATGCATTCGTCCTCGACCGCGCGCAAGGCGTCGGCTTCGAGCTTGCCGGCGAAGAAGGCTTCGCGCGCCTCGGCGAGCCGGCGCGGGCGCAGATAGCTTCCGACATGGTCGGCGCGAAATGGCGGCCGATCGACCATTGTTTCCTCCCTAAGTTCGATTGCGCCGCGCAGGCCGGGCGCCGCGCTGCATTTGTGAAAGGCATTTCTAGAGCACGGCGAGCGTTTGGCAACCCGCGCGGCGCCGCATCGTGGGATGAAGCGAGGCGCGCGGCCGGCTTGGCGCCGTTACGCCGCCGCCTCGTCGAGCGCGCGGCGCAGCGCCGTTTCGAATCGCGCGACGATGATCTCGATTTCCACCGCGCTCACGATATAGGGCGGCGCGATCAGCACGTGATCGCCGAGGACGCCGTCGGCGCAGCCGCTCGCCGGGTAGATCATCAGGCCTTCGGCCATCGCCGCCTCCTTCAGCCGGGAGGCGAGCTGCGTCGCGGCGGGGAACGGCTCCCTGGTCTGGCGGTCGCGCACCAGCTCGACGCCGTAGAACAGCCCGCGCCCCCTGATGTCGCCGACATGAGGATGCTGGCCGAGGCGCGCTTCGAGAAGAGCGCGCAACTGGGCGCCGCGCGCCGCGACCGCGGCCAGCAGATTCTCGTCGTCGATCGCTTTCAGAACCGCCAGCGCGGCGGCGCAGACGACGGGGTGGCTCATATAAGTCTGGCCGTGCGCGAGCGCCGCCGAACCCGCTTCGATCGCCTCGACGATCTTTTCAGAGGCCAACGCCGCGGCGATCGGCTGCAGGCCCGCCCCCAGGCCTTTGGCGAGCACGACGATGTCGGCGGCGACGCCCTCCGGCTCGAGCGCGAAGAATGCGCCGGTGCGCCCGGCGCCGCACATCACCTCGTCGGCGATCAGCAGCACGCCGTAGCGGTCGCAAATCTCGCGAATGCGTTTGAAATAGCCGGGCGTCGGCGGCGCGCAGCCGAGCGTCGCGCCGGAGACCGGCTCGGCGATGAAGGCGGCGACCGTCCCGGGGCCGGTCGCTAGAATTTCGCGCTCCAGCACGTCGGCGACCCTGAGGCCGTAGGCTTCCGCGGTCTCGGCGGGCGCCCGGCCGCGATAGGCGTAGCAGGCGGGGATGCGGCCGACGTCGATCAGCATCGGCGCGTAAGGGGCGCGCCGCGCCTGGTGGCCGCCGACCGCAAGCGCGCCGAGCGTCGCGCCGTGATAGGCCATTTGGCGCGCGATGAACCTAGCGCGTCGCGGCTCGCCGCGCTCCAGATGATACTGGCGCGCCAGTTTGAGCGCCGCCTCGATCGCCTCTGATCCCGAGCCCAGAAACAGCGCCCGGCCCCGGCCGAATCCGGCGCCCGCGCGGCGCGTCAGGTCGGCGGCGAGGCGCTCGGCGGGCTCGCTGGTGAAGAAGGCGGTGTGGGCGTAGGCGAGCTTTTCGGCCTGGGCGCGGATCGCGGCGATCGGCGCGGGATGGGAATGGCCGAGGCAGGAGACCGCCGCGCCGCCGCAGGCGTCGATATAGTCGCGCCCGTCGGAATCGATGAGATGGACGCCCGAACCGCGCCAGGCGAGCGGCGGCGCGCCCGTCAGGCGGCGATGAAAGACGCGGCTGTCGGCGACGCGCAAGGGGCGGCTCGCTTTCCCCGGCGTTTCGGCCGGCGCGCTGTGTTTCCCCGATCCGCCGCCGCGAGTCCAGCGCCCTCGCCCCTGGATATCCCCCCGATCCCGCCCCATTTCACCCCATTCCCGCCCCTCGCCCCTGGATATCCCCCCGATCCCGCCCCATTTCACCCCATTCCCGCCCCTCGTCCCCAAAACCGACCTGCTCTCATTGTCGGTCGACACATAAAGATATACTTATGTTATTATATGTGCGATAAAATGGCACTACGTGTGGAGTGGGGTGGTGGATGACGGGCGCGGCGGAGGCTCTTTTTGGCGACCGGAGGCCGGCGGGCGACGATCCGGCGGCGGCGGCTGGCGCGCGAATCCTCATCCTCGACGGCGCGATGGGCACCCAGATCCAGGCGCTCGGCTTCGGCGAGGATCATTTCCGCGGCCAGCGCTTCGCCGCCTGCGAATGCCGCCTGCAGGGCGACAACGACCTCCTCACCCTGACCCAGCCGCAGGCGATCGAGGACATCCATTTCGCCTATGCGATGGCCGGCGCCGACATCCTGGAGACCAACACCTTCTCCTCGACCTCGATCGCCCAGGCCGACTACGGGATGGGCGAGGCGGTCTACGAGCTCAACCGCGACGGGGCGCGCCTCGCCCGCCGCGCCGGCCTGCGCGCCCGGCGCATCGACGGACGCCGGCGCTACGTCGCCGGCGCGCTGGGCCCGACCAACCGCACCGCCTCGATGTCGCCCGACGTCAACAACCCCGGCTTCCGCGCCATCTCGTTCGACGAGCTGCGGCTCGCCTATGGCGAGCAATTGTCAGGCCTGATCGACGGCGGCGCCGACCTCATCCTGATCGAAACCATCTTCGACACGCTGAACGCCAAGGCGGCGATCTTCGCCTGCGAGGAGCTCTTCCTGCAGCGCGGCCGGCGCCTGCCGATCATGATCTCGGGCACCATCACCGACCTTTCCGGGCGCACCCTGTCGGGCCAGACGCCGACCGCGTTCTGGCATTCGGTGCGCCATGCCGGGCCCTTCGCGGTCGGGCTCAACTGCGCGCTCGGCGCGACGGCGATGCGCCCGCATCTGGCCGAAATCGCCGCCGTCGCCGACACGCTGACCTGCGCCTATCCCAACGCCGGCCTGCCCAACGAATTCGGCCTCTACGACGAGAGCCCCGACGCGATGGCGGCCGAGATCGGCGAATTCGCCCGCGCCGGCCTCGTCAACATCGTCGGCGGCTGCTGCGGCTCGACGCCCGACCACATCCGGGCGATCGCCGAGGCGGTGCGCGGCGTTGCGCCCCGCGAGGTCCCGAACGTTTCGCCGCTGATGCGCCTGTCCGGCCTCGAGCCGTTCACCCTGACCCCCGACATTCCCTTCGTCAACGTCGGCGAGCGCACCAACGTGACCGGCTCGGCGCGGTTCCGCAAATTGATCACCGCCGGCGATTTTTCCGGCGCGCTCGCCGTCGCGCGCGATCAGGTCGCGGCCGGCGCGCAGATCCTCGACGTCAACATGGACGAGGGCCTCATCGATTCCGAGCGCGCGATGACCGAGTTCCTCCACCTCATCGCCGCCGAGCCCGACATCGCGCGCGTGCCGCTGATGATCGATTCCTCGAAATTCTCGGTGATCGAGGCCGGCCTCAAATGCGTGCAGGGCAAGCCGCTGGTCAATTCGATCTCGATGAAGGAGGGCGAGGAGGCGTTCCTGCGCGCCGCCCGCCTGGTGCGCGCCTATGGCGCGGCGGTGGTGGTGATGGCCTTCGACGAGCAGGGCCAGGCCGACACGTTCGAGCGCAAGGTCGCCATCTGCGCCCGCGCCTACAGGCTGCTCACCGAGAAAGTCGGCTTCCCGCCCGAGGACATCGTCTTCGATCCCAACATTTTCGCGATCGCCACCGGCATCGAGGAGCACAACGGCTACGGCGTCGCCTTCATCGAGGCGACGCGGACGATTCGCCGCACCCTGCCGCACGCCCATGTCTCCGGCGGCGTCTCCAACCTGTCGTTCGCCTTTCGCGGCAACGAGCCGGTGCGCGAGGCGATGCACGCGGTGTTCCTCTATCACGCGATCCAGGCCGGCATGGACATGGGCATCGTCAACGCCGGCCAGCTCGCGGTATACGACGCGATCGAGCCGAAGCTGCGCGAGGCCTGCGAGGACGTGGTGCTCAATCGCCGCCCCGAAGCCGCCGAACGCCTGCTGGCGCTCGCCGAAGCCTATCGCGGCGGCCCCGGCAAGGAGGCCAGGGCGGCGGATCTGGCCTGGCGCGCCTGGCCGGTCGACAAGCGCCTCGCCCATGCGCTGGTCAACGGCCTGACCGACTATATCGACGCCGACACCGAGGAGGCGCGGCTCGCCGCCGAGCGCCCGCTGCATGTCATCGAAGGCCCGCTGATGGCCGGCATGAACGTCGTCGGCGACCTGTTCGGCGCGGGAAAGATGTTCCTGCCGCAGGTCGTCAAATCCGCCCGGGTGATGAAGCAGGCGGTGGCGCGGCTGCTGCCCTACATGGAGGCCGAAAAGGCGGCGGGCGGCGGCGAGGGCCGCCACAGCGCCGGCAAGATCCTGATGGCCACCGTCAAGGGCGACGTGCACGACATCGGCAAGAACATCGTCGGCGTCGTGCTCGCCTGCAACAATTACGAGATCATCGACCTCGGCGTGATGACGCCCGCCGAAAAGATCCTTGCGGTGGCGCGCGAGCAGAAGGTCGACGTCATCGGCCTTTCCGGCCTGATCACGCCCTCGCTCGACGAAATGGCGCATGTCGCGGCGGAGATGGAGCGCGAGGGCTTCGACATCCCGCTGCTGATCGGCGGCGCCACCACCAGCCGCGTCCATACGGCGGTGAAGATCAGCCCGCGCTACGGGCGCGGCCAGGCGGTCCATGTCAACGACGCCAGCCGCGCCGTCGGCGTCGTCGGCGCGCTGCTGTCGCGCGACGCCAAAACGCCCTATCTGGAAGCGGTGCGCCACGAATATCGCGGCATCGCCGAGGCGCATGCGCGCGGCGAAGCCGACAAGCGGCGCCTGCCGCTCGCCCGGGCGCGCGCCAATGCGCCGAAGGTCGATTGGGCCGCCTACCGGCCGCCCGTCCCCGCCTTTCTCGGGACGCGGGTCTTCGAGAATTACGATCTCGCCGAGCTCACGCGCCATATCGACTGGACGCCGTTCTTCCAGACCTGGGAGCTGAAGGGCCGCTATCCGGCCATTCTCGACGACGAGAAGCAGGGCTCCGCGGCGCGCCAGCTTTTCGACGACGCGCGGGCGATGCTGGCGCGGATCGTCGCCGAGCGCTGGTTCCAGCCCAAGGCGGTGATCGGCTTCTGGCCGGCCGCCGCGGTCGGCGACGACATCCGCCTCTATGCCGACGAGGCGCGGAACGCGCCGCTCGCCACCCTGTTCACGCTGCGCCAGCAATTGACCCGCCGCGACGGAAAGCCCAACCTCGCGCTCGCCGATTTCGTCGCCCCGGCCGACAGCGGCGCGCGCGACTATGTCGGCGCCTTCGTGGTCACCGCCGGCGTCGAGGAGGCGGCGATCGCCGAGCGCTTCGCCCACGCCAACGACGATTATTCGTCGATCCTCGTCAAGGCGCTCGCCGACCGCTTCGCCGAAGCCTTCGCCGAGGCGATGCACGCGCGCGTGCGCCGCGAGTTCTGGGGCTACGCGCCCGACGAGAATTTCACCCCCGACGAGCTGCACGCCGAGCCCTATCGCGGCATCCGCCCGGCGCCCGGCTATCCCGCTCTGCCCGACCATACGGAAAAGGCGACCCTGTTCGCGCTGCTGGACGCGGAAGCGCGTATCGGCGTCCGGCTGACCGAGAGCTTCGCGATGTGGCCGGGCTCGTCGGTGTCGGGCCTCTACATCGCCCATCCCGCCGCCCATTATTTCGGCGTCGCCCGGATCGAGCGCGACCAGGTCGAGGACTACGCGGCGCGCAAGGGCATGCCGGTGCGGGAGGTCGAGCGCTGGCTCGCCCCGATCCTCAACTACGCCCCCGCCCCGCTCGCCGAGGCGGCGGAGTAGGGCGGGCCTTCGTGGCGCCTCTTCCCCCCTTGCGGGGGAAGATGTCACGCAAAGCGTGACAGATGAGGGGAAGTCGAGCGAAGCGAGACGGCTCCGAGCCTATCCGCCCGGAGGCGCACGAACGCGCGCAACGGCAAGTTCGGTCGAAGCGATGACCAATTCATTGGGCACGCGCAGGACTCGAAAACCCTGATCCTGCAGCCAGACGTCCCGCCCGCAGTCCTTCGCCCGTTGCTCGACGCTCGCATGGGTCGGCCCGGCGGTTTCGACGATCAGCCGCCGATCGAAGCATGCGAAGTCGACAATGAAATTCCCGAAAGCCGTCTCGCTTCGGTCGACCACCCCTCATCCGGCCGGCTCCGCCGGCCACCTTCCCCCGCAAGGGGGGAAGGAGCGCGCCTCCAAATAAAAATTTGGAATGACGCCCGAAGACGCGCCGGCGACAAGTTTGCTCGAATCGCCCCATTGAAATCATTGAGAAATTCTAACGAGGCTCCAAGGATTTTCCAAATTTTTCCAAAACTATTTTTGGCGGTTTTGGGGAATATCAAAGGGTTATGGGTGAAAAAATTTGGAAATTGCGAATTTCGGTGAGAAACCCTGCCGCGTTGTGTGAAATTTCCGACGTTTTGTCCTGCGTCGTTCTTTCGGCATCTTTCATTGCGGCGCGCCACGCGCGATTCGAACTCGGTCCGCGCCATGCGACGCACCCGCATAGAATGCGCCGGAAAAGGCGGAATGTCGAGAAAATATTTTTCTAAAACAGAAAGCATACACCACCCTCATCCGCGCGTGCGCCTCTTCCCCCCTTGCGGGGGAAGATGTCACGCAAAGCGTGACAGATGAGGGGAAGTCGAGCGGAGCGAGACGGCTCTGAGCCTATCCGCCCAGCGCCGCGCGGACGCGCGCCACCGCGAGTTCGGTCGAGGCGATGACCGGTTCATTGGGCAAGCGCAGGACTCGAAAGCCTTGTCCGGCCAGCCATGCGTCCCGCTCGCGGTCCTTGGCTTGTTGTGGCTCGCCTTGATGGCTCGGGCCATCGACTTCGACGATCAGCCGACGATCGAAGCACACGAAGTCGACGACGAATCGCCCCAGCGCGACTTGCCGGCGAAACTTCGCGCCCTCGCACCGGCGATCGCGAACGGCCCTCCAGACGATCGTCTCGGCCTGGACCGCGTTGGCGCGCTGCCGGCGGGCCAAACGAAGGAAGACGGCGCGGGTGGGTTCGGAGGGCATCAAGGCATGCTGGAGCGCCGCGCGAACTTCCGCAAGCAAGCCGTCGCGCTGCGCGCGACTCCCCCTCATCTGTCACGCTGCGCGTGACATCTTCCCCCGCAAGGGGGGAAGAGGCGCACGCCTATGCGCGGCGTCGACTAATGTTGGCCGGCGAGGGAGGATTCCAGCAGCGCTATCTCGTCGGGCGTGAGGTCGAAGAGCGCGTAGACGATTGTGTCGATCTCCTGTTCGGCGGCGGCGATTTGCGCGGTGAGCGCGTGAACCTCGCGCGCGTTGTCGGCGAGCCAGGTCTCCCATTCGCCGCGCTGCTTGACTGGAACGTCGGCGTGGAACGCCTTCTTCACCTCGGCCTGGAAGCCGGCGAAATCGAGCTCGTGCCAGTCTTCGAGCTTGCCGTTCAGCTTGCGCCGCTCGGGCGGGGCGAGGTCCAGGATTCGATGCCGCACGGCGGCGGTGATTTCGTAGCGCCGGCGCGCGGCGTCGGTGCAGGTTTGGCCGAGGGCGGCGAGACGGGCGCGGGGTTTTTGCGCGATATCAGGAATCGGGAGTTGAGCCACATATTGCGCCTCAGCTTCAATATATCCGCCACGCTTGGCGCGCGCCAAAGACCTCAATTGTTCCCACAGAACGGCGCTGTTCAGCAAAGCGCACAGGACGGGATCAGCAGCGGGAATGAAAAAGCACTTGTTGTTCAGGAAAGCTTCGGAGCTATCCAACGCGAACGATTGCTCAAGTTCAAAGTGCGCCCAGACAAGTTTCGGCGCTCCAAGCTTCTCCTGATACGCCAGTTGCGCCTGCTGCAACTCCCACCATCCCTGTTTCGTTGCGCGCTTCTCCAATTCCTTGCGGAACGGTCTCAGCCAATCGCGAATCGCCGGATAGTCGTCGATCTTCACCTTGCCCTTGGGCGTGTTGATCAGCCACAGGCCTTCCGGCTCGACGCGCCAGCGTTTGATATTTTCGCCGCGCAGGAACGGCTTCAGCAATTCCACCGATTTCGGATCGACCTTGACCAGCCGGTCGCGCGTCGGCGCATCGATGATGAAAGCCTCGTTGAGGCCGGTCTTGATGCCGTAAAGCGGCGGCCCGTAGACTTCGCCGAGGGTCTTGCGCCCGTCCGCGATCTTGTCGCGCAGCGCGGCGAGCGCGTCGCCCTCGAAGCGCCAGGAGCCGGCGCCGAGCCGCGCGCGCGGCATAGTGTTGGCGCCCGCGGCGAAGGCGCCGGCGAGGTCTTCCGGCACGCTGCCTTTCAGGGTGAGATAACTCAGATCGCCCGCCGTGCCGTCGCCGCCCTTTTTGAGCGACAGGATCGCCGGATAGGTGGTGACGCCCTCGAACAATTGCAGGTCGCCGAAATCGACGACGCTTTCGATCGCCACGCGATCGGTGAGAAACATCCTGAGCTTTTCGCCCGAACCGGTGCGGAAGAACGTCGACGAAGAAATGAAACCGAGCCTGCCGCCGTCCTTCAACAGGCGCACGCCCTTCTCGAAGAAATAGGCGTAGAGATCGGCGCGGTCGGCGGCGACGACGTAATGTTCCGCCAGATAGGGCTTGACCGCCTTGATGAATTCCATCCGCACATAGGGCGGATTGCCGATCACGATGTCGAACCCGCCTCTCTCGAACATGGGGGCGAACGCCGCGCTCCAATCGAAGGGGCGTTGCGTGTAGGCCGCGTCGCCGACGAGGCTGTCGCCGATGTGAATGGTGTTCTCCAGGTTCTGGAGCTTGTGGTCGCGGCGCGCCGTCTTGAGCCATAACGACAGACGGGTGATTTCCACCGATTCCGCATTGAGGTCGACGCCGAACAGATTTTTCGTGACGATCTCGTCGAAGATGTCGAAGTCGATTGTCTCGCCGAGTTCGGCGAGGCGCCCGACGACCGGCCGGTATTCGTCGGCGAGCCGGTTGAACGCGGCGACCAGAAAGGCGCCGGAACCGCAGGCGGGATCGATAATCGTCAGGCTCCGCAAGGCGCCGAGATAGTCGCGCCAGAACGCCCTTTCCGTCTCAGGCGGGCTCCCGCGCGCCTTCATGCCATGCGCGGCCCAGAGCGCATCGTATCGTTCCTTCAGCGTGCGCCCGACCGTCTGCTCGACGACGAAGCGCGTCACCATGTCGGGCGTGTAGACGACGCCTTCGCGCTTGCGTTTCGAGACCTCGGGCGGCGCCTCGCCGCGACCCTCGGCCTTGAGCCTTTCGATGTCGGTGACGGATTGCTCGAAGATGTGGCCGAGCACGGTGACCGGCACTTCGCGCCGGTAGTCCCAGGCGCCGAGCGTTGCGATGTCTTTGGCGAGGCCGTCGGGCAACAACAGGGCGTCGACGACGGGATCGTTGGCGAACAGGCCGCCGTTGTAGGGCGGTATCGACATGTCGTATTGGCCGCGATCGACCAGGCGGAAGAGCCCGATGAAATTCTTCCAGACCGGCAGCGGATTGAATTCATTTTGCGCTTTCAACGCCCTTTCGAGCAGGCGATCCGGCAACAGGTCCGTGCGTTCGGCGAAGGCGATGAACAGAATCCTGTCGAGAATCTTCTGGGCGACCTCGATGGCCGGCAATGACGCCAGCTTCGGTCCGTCCGCGGAATCGACGAGAAAGCTCATCAATCGGTCGCGAAGGCCTTTGAAATCCTGATAGAGCTTTCCCGTCACGTCGGCGTAGGCGTTGTCGGTGTCGCGCAGCAGCTTGTCGGTGGAATCGCCGAGCAGGCGATCCGCGGCCAGGAGGAGCCAAAGCCTTTGGTGCTCGGCGGGCTCGTCGAGCCTCGACAGATCAAAAGATTCATAGGCCTCGCGACCGCGCCCGAAGGCGTAAAGCCTGATCTCGACGCAGTTGGAGACGAGCACCCATTTCGAACCGGGGGCGTCGATGGCATAGTCCCAGGCCTGCTGGACGGGGCTTCGTCCGCGGCCGGGCGCGATTCGGTCGAGATCCTCGGCGTCCGGCCCTTTCAGCTCAAAGGGCGCGACGAGGCGATCGCCTGAGCCCGCTTCGTTGAAGCGCCCCAGCGCGACGTCCACCGCGCCGCGCCGGATGGGGTATTCGAAGGCGAGCGAATAGGGCCGATCCGGGTCGATGGTGGAATAGCCGAGCAGCCTCCCCAAGACCTGTTCGATGAACATCGGCCTGACGGCGGTTTCCTTCTGTTTGGCGAATTTGGGACTTCTGGCCTTGCGCGCATAGTCGGCCGCCGCCGCGGCCTGATCCGGGGTCGGCGCGAAGGCGGCAAGGCCGCGCGCCTCTTCGACCACCTTGTAGTTGAACAGCGGAACGCGCAGCGTGCGCGCCAGCGCGCCGGGCGTGCGACGCGCACGCCTGCCCGTCGGGGGCAATTCAATCCCGGCCGCCGCAAAGAGCTCCATCGATCGACGCTATCGCAGCGGCGCGATTCGGTCGACCCGCTGTCGGCGAATTGCGCGGGAAAGCCGGCGCGCTGGCGCGCGCCCCCTCATCTGTCACGCTGCGCGTGACATCTTCCTCCGCGAGGAGGGAAGAGGCGGCGAGCGCAAGCGGGACGAGCGTGAACCCGTCGGCTCAGCGATTGGCCCAGCAGCGACGCCCGTAGGGACCGGGATGGAAGCCGGGCGGGCAGCCGCCCCCTTCGACGCGCTGCCCGTTGACCGGCCCGGCCTCGGCGCGCAACGCCTGCAACTGGACGGGACCGAGCATGCCGGTCGGCGAGGCGCCCTGCCGGCGCTGCCACTCGGCGATCGCCCCCCGCGATCCCGGCCCGATGTCGCCGTCGATCGGGCCGCCATAGAGCCCGAGCGTCGCGAGACGGCGCTGCACTTCCATCAGGTCGCGCCGGTTGAGATTGAGCGACTGCTCCGATTCGGGGGTGGCGATTTCCGCCCTGACGGCGTCCGGCGGCGGCGCGCCGGCCTCCATGCCGCCGGGCGGGCCCTGGCCGGGCCCCTGCCCGGGTTGCTGCGGCGCGTTGGCCTCGTCGGAAGCGCCGGGCGGCGGCTGGCCGGGCCCCTGGCCGGGTTGCTGGGGCGCGTTGGCCTCGTCGGAAGCGCCGGGCGGCGGCTGGCCGGGGCCGGGACCCGGCTGCGCGGGCGGATTGGCCTCGGCGGCGGCGGGCGGCGGCTGCACGGGGGCGGGCTGCGCAGGCGCCGGCGCGGCCGCGGGCGGCGCGCTCAGCGCCGCGATGCGATTCTTGGCCAGCGGCGCGTAGACGCCGGTCGGGAAGGCTTCGAGATAGGCCTTGTAGTCGGCGAGCGTGTTCGACTTCTGCACCGATTCCCAGAACAGATTCTCCTGCACGACCTTGTCCGAGACGGTCGCCGGCGGGGCGAGCGGCGGCGGACCCGCCGCCGCAGGCGGGGCGGGCGGCGCCGCGTCGTCGGCGAGCGCGCGCGGCGCGGCGGCCAAAGCCGCGCCGACCCCGAGCGCGACGAGGAGGCAGGACATTGCATGGCGACGAGAGGCTGAACGACCGATTGGCTTCATTGCCGGCTCCCTGGGCAAAGTTCAAAGACGCGCCCCGCCGGGCGACTATAATCCGGAGCCGACCGCGCCAGCAAGGCGGTCGCCGCGCGCCGCCCGCCCTTGCGCGCCGGGCGGACAACGGCCTAAGCTCGCCGGCAATGACGGCGCGGCCGGGCGGGGGAAACGTCATGAAATTCGGCATGTCCATTGCGGGCGCTGCGATCGCGGCGCTGGCGCTCGCCCTCGGCGGTTGCTCGTCGACCCAGCCCAACGAGCCGGCCGCGCCGGCGGCGCCCGCCGCGGTCAAGATCAGCGCCGACCAGCTCGTCGGCAAATGGGGCCTCGCCTCCTACCACAAGGACGAGGATCGCGCGCGCACCGAGAAGGCGGCCGCCGCGCAATGCAACAAGCCTTACGTGATCGCCAAGGGCGACAATGGCGGCGTGATGATGTATCTGGCCGACGAGACCAAGCCCTCCGAGCTGTTCGTCAAGAGCGCGTCGGACGGGCGGACGTTCATCGGGCCGACCGGCGACGCCGGCGGCCAGCTCGATCGCGAGGTCGTCTCCAACGACAACGGCGTGTTCGTCACCCAATGGGTCGACCCCGAGGTCGCCGGCCGCTACGGCACGATGGTCTATGCGCGCTGCGGGGCGAAGGCGGCCCAATGAGGAGAGGCGTTCGATGCGAATGAGCAAGGCGGCCCTGGCGGCGCTGCTGGCGGCGATCCTGCTGCCGCTCGCTGCGTTCGGCCTGCGCGGCTCCGCCGAGGCGGACCCGACCGACCAGGCGGTTCCCGGAAACGACGAAGCGGCGGTCGGGGACCAGCCGGGCGTCGTGCCGAGCCCGGACCAGGAGCAGCTCGACCCGCAGTTCCAGCGTCAACTCGTCTACTATCGCACCAGCGCCGCGCCCGGCACCATCGTCATCCAGACCGCCGAACGCTTCCTCTATCTCGTGCAGGGCAACAACCGCGCCCTGCGCTACGGCATCGGGGTCGGCCGCGACGGCTTCCAGTGGCAGGGCCAGGTCAAGATTTCGCGCAAGCTCGAATGGCCGGACTGGCGCCCGCCGCCGGAGATGATCGAGCGCCAGCCCTATTTGCCGCGCTTCATGGCGGGCGGGCCGGGAAATCCGCTCGGCGCGCGCGCGATGTATCTGGGGGCCACCGTCTACCGGATCCACGGCACCAACCAGCCCGAGACGATCGGCTCGGCGGTATCCTCGGGGTGCTTCCGCCTCGTCAACCCCGACGTGATCGACCTCTACGACCGCGTTCCGGTGGGAACCAAGGTGATCGTGCGCCAGGCGCCGTCGGTCGCGGGCTGACGCGCGGCGCCGGCCGGGGCGGCAGGATCGGGGCGCAAAGGGAGCGACCAACGCCATGTCCAAACGCAACGTCCTCTTCGCCGCGCTGTTGGGCGCGGGCCTCGCCGCGCTCGCCGGCGCCGCCCAGGCGCAGACGCTGGAGGCGGTCAAGCAGCGCGGCGCGCTGGTCTGCGGCGTCAATCCGGGCCTGCAGGGCTTTGCGATCGCCGACGCGCAAGGCGCCTGGTCGGGGCTCGATGTCGATTTCTGCCGGGCGGTCGCCGCCGCGATCTTCAACGATCCGGCCAAGGTGAAGTTCGCGCCGCTGTCGGCCGAGGAGCGCTTCGAGGCGTTGCGGTCGGGCAAGGTCGACGTCCTGGCGCGCAATTCGACCTGGACGATGTCGCGCGAGACGCAGTACGGCCTCGTCTTCGTCGGCGTCAACTACTACGACGGGCAGGGATTCCTCGTCCACAAGGAGCCGCCAATCGCCAGCGCGCTCGAACTCGACGGCGCCAAGGTCTGCGTGCAGACCGGCACCACGACGATCGACAATTTCGAGGACTATTTCAAAAGCAACAACCTGAAATACGAGGTCGTCGGCGAAGCCTCGTCGGCCGACGCGCTGAAGGACTATGAATCCGGCAAGTGCTCGGTCTACACCACCGACGTCTCCGGCCTCTACGCGCAGCGCCTGCTGCTGAACAAGCCGGGCGACCACGTGATCCTGCCCGACGTCATCTCCAAGGAGCCGCTGGGCCCGGCGGTGCGCCAGGGCGACGCGCAATGGCAGGAACTCGTCAAATGGGTTCTGTTCGCGACGATCAACGCCGAGGAGCTCGGCGTCTCCTCGAGGACGCTCGACGCCGCGCTGAAGTCGGGCAAGCCGGCGGTGCGCCGCCTGGTCGGCGCCGAGGGCGATTTCGGCAAGCAGCTCGGCCTCGCCGACGACTGGGCGGCCAATGTCGTGCGGGCGGTCGGCAATTACGGCGAATCCTACGAGCGCAACGTCGGCTCCAGGTCGAAGCTCGGCATCCCGCGCGGCCTCAACGAATTATGGAGCACCGGCGGCATCCTCTACGCGCCGCCGATCCGGTGAACGAGAACAATTGCGGGTTCACAAAGTTCCGCCAAATCTGAGCATCACATGTTCAGATTGGATGCTTCGCTCGTGCGCCGCAATGTGCTTTGTCTTGCGATATCGGATGAGTTAGCCGTCTGGCAGCGAGCGGTCCTGGATTTCGGCCGCGTGTTCGCCAGCGCCCACGCATTCGACGCAGTTCAACCGCGACCGCATGTATCAGCCAATTCGAGGGGGGGTGGTATGCCAGGCCGAACGCCGCGAAGGGTGAGCGAATTCGTATCCTCGGCGGCGCTGGTCGGCCTTGTATGCGTCGCCGCGTCAGACGCAGCGGCGCAGTGCTTTCCCGGGCAGAGATGTATTGTCGCGCCGCGTGTCCAGATGCAGCCTCGAGTCTTCCTGCAGCCCCGCATGGCGGCCCCGGGCATGTCCAGAGATATGCGGCAGTTCGGGAATCAGGCGAGGGTCGACCGACCTATGTACCGTCCCGGGCGCATGGAAAACGGGCGAATAGTCAGAGGCGAAGGCCAACGGTTCTACTCGACGACCAGATGGTACATGGTCCCTTCCGGCATTGGCAACGCGGGTCCTGCATTTGATATTGAAGCATTTATCAATTCTCTGATGCCCGATGGCAGTATTCCCACCGGAGACGACGATCAACCGGCGCCCGAGGGCGGAGAATAGCCGGTTCGAGAAGGGTTATGGCAATGCGGGGGGCAGCCAGGAACAAGATTGCCGCGCTGAGGAACACGGCGACCAAAGCGCTTTTGCTTTGTCTCTTGATGCTGTTTTCTCACTCATCGCACGCGCAGGCTCCATATACCGTTGCAGGCCTTCATCTTGGAGACGATTTCAACACCAGCGCAGGAGGGCTGGCCGTTCAGTGCAGTCCGAGCGAACTCTTCCAGGCGATGACGTGGTGCATGGGGCAAAATCGAGCGGCCGGAACAAGCGGCCGAGCCTTGCCGACCGTCGCGGTGCTGCACGGGTCCGATGGCCGCGCTTGGTACGCCTGGCAGATGATCAGCCCGGCATTTTTCGGCCAAGGCGACATCGACAGGGAAGTCGACAGGCTTTCACGGACATTCGGGCAATCGGCGAGGGTCATGCGAACGCCCCCGAGACCTGGGCGACTGAGCGGCGTCATTGTCTCATGAAGCGACATACGCCTTGAGCCGCTTGATGCCGCCGCCATGCAAGTCATCGCCGAGGGCAGCGTCGCACAAGGGCTTCATGGTCGCCTATCTCGGCGATTTCCGCAAATCGAGCGCAGGAGGCGCTGCCCGTCCTTCCTGATCAGCGGCGGCGCTGGGATGATTTACAGCGCGACCTTCGATGAAGCCGGGCGAGGGAGCTTGCGGTTGGCGATCGCCGACGCCACGAAGCTGACGCTGGAAGGCGCTCCGCCCTCTTCCGCGGCGGCGATAGCCTCCGCGCAGTCAAACTCTGACACAACACCCCCGCCTGCGCTCGCGCCCGTCGTCTCGGCGACCCAGACGCAGGTCTGGGGGGCAGTGAGCATCGCGAACGACGCCGCCGGCTATAGCCTATGGAACTACCCTTCCCAACAGCAGCCGTTGGAAATCGCGTTGTAACAGTGCCGGTCCCAGAGAATAGCCCGATGCTGCGGCTCGCGGTTTTTGCCGACTCTTGTTGGGCCGCCAGCTTGGTGACGATGCTCCAGGATGAGGGCATCTGGACGGAAATGCTCGAGGATAGCCATTTCGAACGCCAGCGCCATATCCGGGACGGATCGTATGTCAAGGATCAGTGCAGGCTCGTCAATCTGATCGCTGGCGATGGCCGCCATACCCGGTTCGAGGCGAGTCAGTGACGGCGGCGCGCCTAGCGCACGCCGGCGAGGGCGAGAAGAATCGTCGCTGAGGTCACGACCAGGAGGAGGTCGCTGAGGCCGCCGCTGAACTGGCGCAGCGGCGACTGGCGGATCGTCCGGTTGAGCGCGACCGCGCTGGCGAACCTGGCGATCAGCAGCGCCACGCCGCGCCGTTACCAACAGCGCGCCGGCGCCGGCCGCTTCGGCGCTGGCGATCAGGATCAGCGCGATCGGCGCCTCTCGATGAAATTGCCGTGCGCGCGCATCGCCTGCATCAGCGCGGGAACGCCGCCGTCGCCCGATTCGACGCCGCAGCGCACGCGGTTGAGGATGACGTTGAGCGTCAGCGCGGCGGCCAGAAGGCCGAGAATCGCCGCATAGAGCGCGAAGATCGGAGCGGTCGAAGCCATGATTTCCCCCTGTCGATTGTGAGCCGGTGGCCGCGAAGCGCAGCCGCCGTATCCCAATGACGAACGGGGTCGGGGTGAAATGACAGGGCGGGGAAAATAGAGAGGGGAAAGCGGGGGGATTGAGGCGGCCGGCGTCTACAACCAAGCGTCGCTATTGCGTCATCGTTCGCATGGAGGCCATTGTTTTCATCCTCGAAAGCTTGTCCAGGACGCGCGAAGCGCGCCGCCTCCGGCGACCGCCCGGAGGGCGGTCCTTGACAAGCTTTCGAGGATGAAAAACGCTCCGCCCATGCGAAACGATGGATCACCCTCGACCGGCCCGAGGTTGAGACTTTGCGCGTCGCTCCGCCAGCCGCGCACCCTGGCCGTAATAGGCGCCGGGGCCGTGCTTGCGCTTGAAGTGCTTGGCGAGCAGCTCGGGCTCGATCGGCGCGAGGTTCGGCGCGAGCTGCAGCGACATCAGCGCCATATGGGCGATGCACTCCACCGCCACCGCCGCCTCGACCGCCTTGGCGACGCTCGGCCCCCACGCAAACGGTCCGTGGCGGTTGACCAGCACGCCGGGAAAGTCGGCGGGATCGAGCCCCTCGAACCGCTCGACGATCACATTGCCGGTCTCCCATTCATAGGCCGAGGCGATCTCTCGTTGCGTCATCTTGCGGGTGACCGGCACCTCGCCGTTGAAATAATCGGCATGCGTGGTGCCGAAGTTCGGGATCGGCCGGCCGGCCTGCGCGAAGGCGACCGCGTGCGAGGAATGGGTGTGGACGACGCCGCCGATTCCGGCGAAGGCGAGGAACAGTTTGCGGTGGGTCGGGGTGTCCGACGAGGGATTGAGCGCGCCCTCGACCTTCTCGCCCTCGAGATCGACGAGCACCATGTCGTCGGCCTTCATCGCGTCATAGTCGACGCCGCTCGGCTTGATCGCGAAGACGCCACGCCCACGGTCGATCGCGCTGGCGTTGCCGAAGGTGAGGTTGATCAGCCCGTGGCGCGGCAAAGCGAGATTGGCCTCGTAGACTTCGCGCTTGAGTTCCTTCAGCATGATCCGCCTCCCGCCGTCAGGCGCGAAAGCCCTGCGCCAGGTGATAATAGACTTCGTTGTTGCGCAAGTCCTGCCGGAAGGCGCCGAGCCGGGTCTCGGCGTCGATCACCGTCAGCTCGACGCCGGCGATTTCAGCGAAATCCGCGAGCATTTCGGTGGTCACGCTGTGGCTGTGCGCCGAATGATGCGCCCCGCCGGCGAGGATCCAGGCGGCGCAGGCCGTCTTGAAGTCCGGCTTGCACGCCCACACCGCGCGCGCCACCGGCAGCCTGGGCAACGGCGGCGGCGCGACGTCCGTCACTTCGTTGGCGATCAGGCGGAAGCGCGAGCCGAGATCGATCAGGCTGACGTTGACCGCCGGGCCGGCCTTGGCGTCGAACACCAGGCGGACCGGATCCTCCTTGCCGCCGATGCCGAGCGGGTGAATCTCCAGCGAGGGCTTGCCGGCGGCGATGGTTTCGCAGACCTCCAGCATGTGCGCGCCGAGCACCAGGTGATTGCCGGGCGCGAGGTGGTACGTATAGTCCTCCATGAACGACGCGCCGCCCGGCAGGCCCTCGCCCATCGCCTTCATCGCGCGCAACAGCGCCGCGGTCTTCCAGTCGCCCTCGGCGCCGAAGCCGTAGCCGTCGGCCATCAGCCGCTGCGGCGCGAGGCCCGGGAGCTGCTTCAACCCGTGCAGGTCCTCGAAGGTCGTGGTGAAGCCCTTGAAGCCGCCCTCTTCGAGGAAGGCGCGCAAGCCCAGCTCCTGCTTGGCGCCGTAGAGCAGCGCGGCGTGGCGCTCGCCGCCCTTGCGCAGCGGCGCGGCGACCGAATAGCGCTCCTCATATTCGGCGGCGAGCCTGGTCGCGGCGGCGTCGGTGACGGCGTGCACCTTGGCGACGAGGTCGCCGACGCCGTAGCCGTTGGTGGCGAAGCCGAACTTCATCTCGGCCGCCACCTTGTCGCCTTCGGTGACCGCCACCTGGCGCATGTTGTCGCCGAAGCGGCAGAATCTCGCGCCCTGCCAGTCGCGCCAGGCGCGCGCCGCGCGCATCCACGCGCCGATGCGGTCGAGCGCCTCCGGGTCGGACCAGTGGCCGACGACGACCTTGCGCGCCAGGCGCATGCGCGTGTGGATGAAGCCCGCCTCGCGGTCGCCGTGCGCCGACTGGTTGAGGTTCATGAAATCCATGTCGATCGCCGCCCACGGCAGCTCGCGATTGAACTGGGTGTGGAAATGCACGAACGGCTTCTGCAGCCCGTTGAGGCCGCGGATCCACATTTTCGACGGCGAGAACGTGTGCATCCACAGGATCAGGCCGCCGCAATTGTCGTCCGCGTTGGCTTCGAGGCAGAGTTTGGCGATCTCCTCGGGGGTGGTCAGCAGCGCCTTGAACACCGTCTTCAACGGCAGCTTCGGCGAGGCGGCGAGCGCGCCGGCGATCTGGCGCGCGTCGGCGGCGACCTGGTTCAGCGGGCCCGGGCCGTAGAGGTGCTGCGAGCCGCAGACGAACCAGATTTCGGGGCTGGCGAGATTGATCATGAGCGCCTCGGTGGTTGGCGCGCCGGCGATGCGGCGCGGCGGCTGGTCAATGTCGACGACGGCGGGATGCCGCCATGCTTCACCCGCGCTGGGCGTCCTTGATCTCGAGCAGGCTCTTCATCACGTGCGACAGGTCGGCGGATTTCGTCAGGCCGCCGAAGCTGTCATGCAGCGCCCGATACAACGCATACAACCGGTCGTAGACTCCGCGGTTCGCCGCGATCGGCTCGTATTTCTCGGGTTTCAGCGAGGTCATCGCCTGTTCCGCGGCCGCGAAGTCCGGATGCGCCCCGGCGAGCACGGCGGCGGCCATCGCCGAGCCGAGCGCGCAGGTCTGGCTCGAGCCCGCCACCAGCATCGCGCAGCCGGTGACGTCGGCGTAAATCTGCATCAGCAGCGGGTTCTTCTCGGCGATGCCGCCGGCGCAGACGACGCGGCGGATCGGCACGCCGTATTCCCGGATGCGCTCGATGATGGCGCGCGCGCCGAACGCCGTCGCCTCGATCAGCGCGCGGTAGATGTCGGCCCTCGTGGTGTAGAGGTCCTGGCCGAGCAGCAGGCCCGACAGCAACTGGTCGACGAGGATGGTGCGGTTGCCGTTGTTCCAGTCGAGCGCGATGAGGCCGGCCTCGCCGGGCTTCTGCCTCGCCGCTTCGACGCTGAGCGCGCCATGCAGCGCGGCGTCGCCGCCGCAGACGCCTTCGACCCACCATTTGAAGATGTCGCCGACCGCCGACTGGCCCGCCTCGATGCCGTAATAGCCGGGCAGCACCGCGCCCTTGACGATGCCGCAGATGCCGGGAATGTCGGGCACCTGCTTTTCGGCGGAGACCACGCAGATGTCGCAGGTCGAGGTGCCGATCACCTTGACCAAAGTCCCCTCGCGCACGCCGCAGCCGATCGCGCCGTAATGCACGTCGAACTCGCCGATCGCGATGGGAATCCCGACGGAGAGCCCGAGTCTGGCGGCCCATTCGGCGCACAGCGAGCCGGCCGGCTCGTGGGCGTCGAAGGCCTTTTCGTAGAGGCGGTCGCGCAGCGCGGCGAGCCGCGCATCGAGCATCTCCAGGAACCCCTTGTCCGGCAGGCCGCCCCATTCGTCCGAATAGAGCGCCTTGTGGCCGGCCGGGCAGACGCCGCGCTTGATCAGCCGCGGGTCGGTGACGCCGGCGAGCGTGGCGGGCAGCCAGTCGGCGATTTCGACCCACGAATAGGCGGCTTCGAACGTCGCCGGCGAGACGTTCAGGCAATGCCAGATTTTCGACCAGAACCATTCGGAGGAATAGACGCCGCCGCATTTGGCGACCAACGCCGGGCGGTGTTTGGCCGCCAGCTCGGTGATCTTTCCGGCCTCGCGCCAGCTCGTGTGGTCCTTCCACAGCCAGCACTGCGCCGAAAGATCGTCCTTCCACTTCGCCGCGAGCGCGAGCGGGCGGTTCTGCGCGTCGACCGGCAGCGGGCTCGATCCCGTCGTGTCGACGCCGACGCCGACCACTTTCGAGACGTCGAAACCGGGCATGCTCCTGGCGACGTCGAGCGCGCCTTTGACGCTTTGCTCGAGCCCGACGAGGTAATCGCCGGGATATTGCCGGGCGAGGCGATGGTCGCTGCGATCGAGCAATATCCCCTCGGCGCCGCTGGGATAATCGACCACGCAACTGCCGAATTCCGCGCCGTCGGCGCAGCGAACGACGAGCGCGCGCACCGAATTGGTGCCAAAATCGAGGCCTAGCGCGAACACGGGCGACCCGCGGGGAGGGCGATCGCCGGGAGGATCGCGAGGGCGCGTCGGCGCGGGGGAAGGGCGGCCTCCGCAAGCATGAACGCCTTGACGCGCATAGGTTTCCCCTCCCTCTCGCCGCCGCCCGCACCCTGGCCGGACGGTTGATCGGCGGCGCTGCGTTAACTAGCATGGCGCGCACGATAAAAAAACCGCGATGCGCCCCATTTCCCCGATTATATTACAATTCGCGCGCGCCGGCGCACGCCGGCCGTTTTCAACGCTATAATGAATATTATAATGCGTCTTGATCGGGGTTGAGCCGGGATTATAATAAACATACGTATGCAAAGGGAATCGTATGGCGATCCTGAAGCTCACCGCGATCGGCACCTCGACCGGGGTGATCATCCCCAAGGAAATGCTCGCCCGCTTGAACGTCGCCAAAGGCGACGCGCTTTACGCGGTGGAGGCGTCGGACGGCGGCTATCGGCTGACGCCCTACGATCCCGCCTTCGCCGCCAGGATGGAGAAGGCCGGCGACATCATGCGCCGCTATCGCAACGCCCTGCGCGTTCTGGCGCAGTGACGGGCGCCGAGCCGGTCTGGATCGAACACCTCGACGTCCTCGTCCTGCATGAACGGCTGCTCGCCGTTCACGGCGGGGCGGCCGGCCTGCGCGACGCCGGCTTGCTGAATTCGGCGCTCGCCCGCGCCAGGCAGATCGCGGCCGACGACGCCGGCGCGGACCTCATCGGGATGGCGGGCGCATTGACCGCGGCGATCATCGGGAACCATCCCTTCGTCGACGCAAACAAGCGAACGGGGTTTGTCGTCGGCGTGCTGTTTCTCGAAATGAACGGCTATCGCTTCGAGGCGACCGAAGAGGCCGCCGCCGACGCCGTTCTGGCGCTTGCCGCGGGGGCGCTGGACGAGGCCGGCTATGCGGCGTTCCTGCGCAGCAGCGCGACGCGCGAAAAAGAAAAGACCTGACAAGGCCGCGAACCCAATTGCTCGAGGATTGTTCGCCGACGACCGCGCGCGATCGGGCGACGTCATCAGGCCCCTTCAATCATGTCTCCCCGTTCCCCGGCGCAAAGTCGGCGCGAAGCCTCGCCGGGAGGTGTTGAAACGCGCCCGTGGAGCGCCCGCGCGTTTGGCGCGGCCACGCCTCCCTTGGCGGAGCCGCCGGCGACCGGATGGGCCGGCGATCGCCTCGGCCGCCTGTTGCGCGCCGCCAGGCTCTGCACGATCGGCGCCGGGACCAACGACATCCGACGCGCGCCGATCCGTCGGGAATTGTTCGCAAAGGCGGAGTAAGCTGGGATTTCGCGAGTCTCGGAGGCGATGATGTTCAGCACCGCGAAATTCGGATTGATCGCCGCTTGCGTCCTGGCGCCGCTCGGCGCCGGCGCCCAGACCGCCAATAACATGGCGGTCCTGAACGGGCTGGCGCCCGTCGCGGCGCTCGCCAATACGCCGGCGGGCCAGGCGGCTCTGGCGGCGAACCTCACCGTGACGGCCGGCATCCAGACCGGGGCTCTGCGTCAGACGACGCTTCTGCCTTTCGCCGATCAGCGCCAGCAGGCGCTCAAGGACGCCTTCATCACCGGCGGCGATCTCGCCGATCTCGCCGACGGTCTCGGGACGACGCTCGGCGCGGCCTATCTGGCGCGCGCCCATTACCGGGATCGCGAGCATTTCACCAGCCTATCGCCGGCGATCGCCGACCTGATCGCCTACACCGGCGCGACCACCGGTTCGGACTCCAACTCCGGCAAATATTTCTTCGCCAACCTGACCATCGACGGAAAAACGCCGGTCTCGGGCGACGCGGCGGCGATCCTGAAGGCGATCGGCGGCGCGCCCGACGTGTTCGGCAGAGCCTACGGGCGCCCCGCCGGCGGCCCCGGCGCCGACGCCTACGGCGACTCGCGGCCGTTCCAGACCGAACCGGTCGTCGCCGCGATCGCCGGACCCGACTACTTCAACGTCCCCTCGGACAACGCCACGTACAACCGCGGGCCGATCATGAATCTGATCGACAGCCCGTCCTTTCCGAGCGGCCACAGCACCTACGGCTATGCGGGATCGCTGGTCCTGGCGGTGCTGGCGCCCGAACGCTATCAGCAGATGATCGCCCGGGCCGCCGAATACGGCAACGATCGCATCATCGTGGGCGCTCACTATGCGATGGACGTGATCGGCGGGCGGACTTTGGCGACCTACGACGTCGCGCATCTGCTCGCCAATGATCCGGCCTATCTCGGCCAGCCGCTGAGGAACGCGCCGGTCGTCAGGGATTACCAGGCCGCCCTGAAGGCGGCCCGCGCCGAACTCGACGAGGCGCTCGAGAAAGGCTGCGGGGACGCCATTGCGGTTTGCGCTCGCGACGACACCGGGCGCTTCAACGACCCCGCGCGAAACGAGGCCTTCTACGCCACCACCCAGACCTACGGCCTGCCGGTCGTCCACGCCAGGAACGCCGACGGGGTGGAGGACGTCGGCAAGCTCGCCCCCGAGGCCGGTCACTTGCTGACCGCCGCCTTTCCGTCGCTGACGTTGGCGCAGGCGGATCGGATCCTGACCGAAACCGAGGGGCCCGGCGGCGGCTTTCTCGACGACGGCTCGTCGTTCGGCGTCTATTCCCGCCTCAACCTCTACGCGGCGGCGGGCCTGGCGGCGCAGCGCGCGGCGGGCCAGTGAATTGGTCGCCGGCGGTCGGAATCAAACGTCACGCCAGGCGACCGCAATTATGCCTTCCAAGGCGAGCCGGCCACGGTGGCCGGCAAGAGCTGACCGTCGACGAGGAACCCCTGCGGGCTTTCCTATTGAGGCCGCCCGCCAATTCCGCTCGATTGCGTCGCCCGCGCGATCAGAATAGGATTTTGGTGGACTGAATGGCGTCATTAGCCGATGATCCCGCGCATATGGAGGCTTCGCGCATGGCCGGCGCCGTCGCCGCTTCGCCGATCCATCACGAAATCCGGCTGAACAGCGGCCGGCGCCACCATTATGTGACGATCGGCGCCGCCGGCCCCCACATCGTCCTGCTGCACGGCTTGACCGATTCCTGGCGCAGTTTCGAACTGCTGTTCGCGCCGCTTGCCGGGAAGTTTCAATTGTTCGCGCTCGACCAGCGCGGGCACGGCGAGAGCGAGCGCGCCGATTCCTACGCGATCGGCGACTTCGCCGACGACGCGATCGCCTTCATCGAAGCGCTCGGCGTCGCGCCCGCGCATCTCGTCGGCCATTCGCTCGGCTCGATCGTCGCCCAGCGCGTCGCGCAGGCGCGGCCCGACCTGCTGGCGAGCCTGATCCTGATCGGCGCCGCCCCGAGCGCGGGCGGCCATCCCGGCCTCCTGGCGATGCGCGGCGATCTCGCCTCATTCGCAACCCATGTCCCCCGCGACTACGCGAGGGGTTTCCAGGCCAGCACGGCGCACCGGCCGATCGACGCCGCGCAGCTCGACATTTTCGTCGACGAAAGCATGAAGCTCGGCCTCGACGCCTGGCGGAAGACCGTCGAGGGCCTGCTCGGCGACACCGCGCTCGCTCACCCGATCAATGTCCCGACCCTGTCGATCTGGGGCGTTCGCGACGCCGTGTTCGACGCGCAGGCGCAGCAAGCGCTGGCGCATCAGATTCCCGGCCTGGTCGCCGCCCATTACGAGGACGTCGGCCACGCCCCGCATTGGGAGAGGCCGGCGCTCGCGGCGCGGGACATCGAGCGCTTCATTCTCTCGCTGCCGCCGACGGCGGCGAGCCAAGCCGCCGGAGGGAGGTGAGCGATGGCGAGGGACCAGCAGGGACTCGAGGTCGCCGGCGCGCCCGCCTCGACCGACGCGCTCGATCGCGCCGTCGACGACTATCTGGCCTGGAAGGGCGACCCGATCGGCGTGCTGCAGGAGGCGGTCGACCGCGACCCCGCCTTCACGCTCGGCTCGAGCGCGATCGCCTCGCTGTTCCTGCTCAACGGCTTTCGCGGCGACAGTCCGGCGGTGACCCGGGCGCTCGGCGCGGCGGAGGCGGCGATCGGCGGCGCCTCGTCGCGCGAACGGCGGCACCTGGCCGCCGCCAAAGCCTGGGCGGCGGGGTGGATCGTCGGCGCGACCGACGTCTGGGAGGACATTCTCGTCGACCATCCGACCGACGCGCTCGCGCTGCGCTTCGCGCACGACAGCTATTTCTATCTCGGCCATTCCCTGAGCATCCGCGATTCGGTGGCGCGCGTGCTGCCGGCCTGGGATCGCGCCAATCCGAACTACGGCTTCGTGCTCGGCCAATATGCGTTCGGGCTCGAGGAAGCCGGCGAGCTTCGCCGCGCCGAGGAGGTCGGCCGCGACGCGATCGCGCGCAACCCCGAGGACGCCTGGGCGGTGCATGCGGTCGCCCACGTCCTGGAGACCGAGAGCCGGCAGGCCGAGGGCATCGGCTTTCTCAAGGCCTCGCGGCCGGCGTGGAGCAAGGCGCAGGCCCTGTCGGTGCACAACGGCTGGCATCTTGCGCTTTATCTCGTCGAGGAGGGGCGCTTCGACGAGGTTCTCGCTGATTACGATGGGTTCGTCGCGCCGCGGCTCGCCGGCGATTCGCTGCTCGATCTGGTCGACGCCTCGGCGCTGCTGTGGCGGCTCGAACTCGCCGGCGCCGACGTCGGCGCGCGCTGGCGCCCGCTCGCCGCGCAATGGCTGAGCCATGTCGACGACCACGTGCTGGCGTTCAACGATTTGCATCTGGCGCTGGCGGTGGCGCGCGCCGGCGACGCCGAAGGGGTGGCGCGGCTGCGCCGCTCGCTCGACGACTACCAGCGCTGCGGCGTCGGCGACAATCGCGAGATCACCGTCGACGTCGGCCGCCGGCTGGTCGACGGCGCGCTCGCCTTCGCCGAGGGCGACTATGCGCGAGCGGTGCAATCGATCCTGCCGGCGCGCTACAAGGTGATCCGCATCGGCGGCAGCCACGCCCAGCGCGACCTCGTCACGCAGACGCTGATCGCCGCCGCCGAGCGCGCGGGGCGGACCAATCTCGCCCGCGCGCTGCTCGCCGAACGCCTCGCGGTGCGCCCGACGGAACGCACGCGGCGCGCCTACGAGCGGGCCGGCGGCGTCACGGCGGCGCATTGAGCGGGACATCGCCACAGCTCGCGGCGCGGGTCGCGATCCTCGCCGCTTCGATCGCGATCGGCGCGCCGTCGGCGCCGGTCGGCGCTCTCGCGCAATCGCTCAGCGAATGGAAGAAGACGACTTGCGCCACAGGCAGTTACCGCTTCGACCTCGGCGTGCCGAGGGTCGACAGCCATTGGCGCGTCGAACGCGATGCGGCGTGCGCAGGAAGGATCGGCGGAAGGACGATGAGTTTCGACAGCGTCGCCGTCGTGCAGCGGCCGGCGCACGGGGTCGCCGGCGTCTATTCGAACTACCGCTACGCCTACAAGCCCGACAAAGGCTTTGTCGGCCCGGATCATTTCGCCATCCTGATAAAATTCTTCAAGAATGGCGTCCACGACCAGACCCGGGTCGATTTCGCGATCGACGTCGTCGACAAACTGTAGGCGCGGCGCGCCGACGGGAGGGCCGGCGGGATTACAGCGGCGCATCAGCCGTCATTGCGAGCGGAGCGAAGCCATGACGCGGCGGCTTATTCTTTCTCCCGCATCGCCCCGCACGACTCCCGCACGACGAGGCGCGCCTCGCCGATATAGGTCTCCACCCGCGGCGCGCCGCTGTCGATCTGCCTCAGCAGCATGCGCGCGGCGCGTTCGCCGAGGCCGGCGGCGTCGACCGCGACCGTCGTCAGCGGCGGCGCCATCTGCGCCGCCTCGGCGATGTCGTCGAAGCCGATGACCGCGAAATCCTCGCCCGCCTTCAGTCCGCGCCGTGACAGCGCGTGCACGGCGCCGATCGCCACGATGTCGTTGAAGCACAGCGCGGCCGTCGGCCTCTGCGGCAGCAGCAGCGCGCGGTTCATCGCCGCCGCGCCGCCCGCCTTGTTCGGAATCGCCTCGACGAGCGCGTCGGGTTGCAGCGTCAGGCCGGCGCGCGCCACCCCTTCGGCGAACCCGCCGGCGCGCTCGGCGAAGGCGCTCATCGATGCGACGCCGCCGAGAAAGACGAGATGGCGGTGGCCGAGCCGCGCCAGATGCTCGACGGCGCGCAGGGCGCCGTCGCGGTTGTTGGGCGCGACCACCGAGACCTGCGCGCCGGGCACGCGGCGCATCGCCAGCACGATCGGAATGCCGACCGAGGCGATCTCCGCCAGCGCCGCCGCGTCGGTGCCGCCCGCCGGGCACAGGATGACGCCCGCCGCGTTGTGCTCGCGCATGGTGCGGAACACCTGCGCCTGGCGCACCAGGTTCTCGCCGGTGTTGGCGACCACCGGAATGTAGTCCGAGCCGTGCAGCGCCCCCTCGATGCCGACCGCCAGTTCGGCGAAGAACGGATTGGTCAGATCGTTGATCACCATGCCGATGAGGTCGGAGCGCGCGGTGCGCAAGTTGGCCGCGCCCCGGTTGTAGACATAGCCGAGCTCGTCGATCGCCGCCCGCACCCGCCGCCGGGTCTCCGCCTTGACCAGCGGCGAGCCCGAAATGACCAGCGAGACCGTCGACTTGGAGACTTCGGCGCGTTTGGCGATGTCGATGATGGTCGCGCGGGAATTCATCGCCCGATATTTCCCCGCAAGGGGGGAACCGGCGCTCCGGCGCCGGCGCGGTTGGTCGACAGCAGGACGGCCGGGAGCGGCTCGCGCCCGCGCACGAGGTCGGAGGCCTTTTCGCCGATCATGATGGTCGGCGCATTGGTGTTGGACGAGACGATCCTCGGCATGATCGAGGCGTCGCAGACGCGTAGGGCCTCGAGGCCGCGAACGCGTAAGTCCGGCGTCACCACCGCGCCCGCGTCACGCCCCATCCGGCAGGTGCCGACGGGGTGATGGTCGGTCTTGGCATGCTGGCAGGCGTATTCGAAGAGGTCGTCGTCGCTCGCCTTGTCCGCGCCGGGCAGGCGCTCGGCGAGGATGAACGGCGTCAGCGCCTTCTGGCGCAGGATTTCGCGCGCGATCCTCAGGCCGGCGATTCCCATCCGGCGGTCGTAAGGGTCCGACCAGTAATTGGGATCGATCAGCGGCGCCGCCTGCGGATCGGCGCCGGCGAGGCGCACCGTGCCGCGCGAGCGCGGCCGCAGATAGGCCGAGTTGATCGTGACGCCGGGATTTTTCATTCGCGCCACGCCCGCCTCGATGCCGGAGCCGAGCCCGAGGTGAAACTGGACGTCGGGCGAGCGCGCATGCTCGTCGGCGTACCAGAAGCCGCCGGTCTCGAACAGCGAGGAGGCGACCGGCCCGTTCCTGAACAACAGATATTGCAGGCCCGCCCAGGCCGAGCGATGCAGCTTGGCGACATTGTCGTAGGTGTGCTCGCCGGTGCATTCGGCGATGACGAACAGGTCGAGGTGATCCTGCAGGTTCGCCCCGACGCCGGGCAGATCGAGCGTCACGGGAACGCCGACCGCCTTCAGATGGTCGGCCGGCCCGATCCCCGACTGCAGCAGCAGCTTGGGGCTGCCGATCGCCCCCGACGCCACCAGCACCTCGCGCTCGGCGCGCAGCACCGTCGGCGCTTCGCCCCGCCCGGCGATTTCGACGCCGACCGCCCGGCCTTTCTCGACGACGATGCGCGTCGCCATCGCGCCGGTGCGCACCGTCAGGTTGGGCCGCTTGCGGACCGGATCGAGATAGGCGGTGGCGGCCGAGGAGCGGCGCGCTTTGCGCTGGGTGAGCTGGTAGAATCCCACCCCGTCCTGGCGCGCGCCGTTGACGTCGTCGTTATAAGGAATGCCCATCTCCTGCGCGGCGCGAAAATAGGCGTCGCAGATCGGCAGCGGCGCGATCGGCATCGAGACGCCGAGCGGGCCGCCATAGGCATGGTAGTCGTCGACGAAGCGCTGATTGTCTTCGGCGCGCTTGAAATAGGCGAGCACCTCGCGGTAGCTCCAGCCTTCGCAGCCTTCCTCCTGCGCCCAGGCGTCGTAATCGAGCGCGTTGCCGCGCGTGTAAATCTGCGCGTTGATCGTCGAGCCGCCGCCGATCACCTTGGCTTGCGTGTAGCGCAGGACGCGGCCGTTCATGTGGCGCTGGGGCACGGTGCGCCAGCCCCACGAGCCGATGCCCTTGGTCATTTTGGCGAAGCCGGCGGGCATATGATAGAACGGATGCCAGTCGCCGCCGCCGGCTTCCAGCAGCAGCACCGAGACTTCCGGGTCCTCGCTCAACCGGTGCGCCAGAACGCAGCCGGCCGGGCCGCCTCCGACGATGACATAGTCGACCATCAGCCTCTCCGAATCCCGCGTTACAGCCGCGGCAACGACAGGCCGCCGTCGGCGGCGACGACGCTGCCGGTCGCAAACGCAAACCGTCCCGAGGCGAGGCCGGCGACGATCGAACCGACGTCGGCCGCCTCGCCCCAGCGGCCGGCCGGCACCAGGCCGCCGGCGATCGCCTCGTCGTAGCGGCCGGCGGCGGGCGCGGTCATGTCGGTGCGGATCACGCCGGGGCGCACTTCGAACACCGCGATTCCCGCCGGCGCGAGGCGCACGGCGAACGCCTTCATCGCCATCGACAGCCCCGCCTTCGACACGCAATATTCGACGCGGTCGGGCGACACCATCTCGGCCGAGACCGAGGTGATGGTCACGATCGAGCGGGGCCGGGCGGGCGCGGCGGCGAGCATGGCGCGCGCCGCCTCCTGGGTGAGGAACAGCGCGCCGCGCAGGTTGACGTTGATCACCGCGTCGAAATTGACGGGCGCCAGATCGAGCAGGTCGCCGCGCACGGCGGCGCCGCGGCCGGCGTTGTTGACCAGGCAATCCAGCCGCTCGAAACGTTCCAAAACCGTCGCGATGAGCGCGGCGTGGCTGTCGATCTTGGCAACGTCGTGTTCGAAAAACGCCGCGCGCGCGCCATGGGCCTCGAAGGCGCGCTGCGCCTCCGCCGCCGCCTCGTCGACGACCAGATCGGTCGCGGCGATGTCGAAGCCGGCGAGCGCCAGAGCCTCGCCGCAGGCGCGGCCGATGCCGCGGCGGGCGCCGGTCACCAGCGCGAGGGGGCGGGACGCGTTCATGCGGCAAGCTCCGTCGTGCGGATATGGTCGGCCGCGCGCAGCGCCAGCGCGGCGATGGTCAGCGCCGGATTGACGCCGGCCGAGGTCGGCAGCACGCTGGCGTCGACGACGAACAGATTGGGATGGTCGAATGCGCGGCAATGCGGGTCGACGGCGGCCTTGGCGGGGTCCGCGCCCATGCGGATCGTCCCGCACTGATGGGACGGCGTGCGCCGGTCGAACGGCTTGACGAGGACCACCGGAAAGCCCGCCGCGCGCAGAACCTCCCGCATCCGCGCGACGAGGCCGTTTTGCGCCGCCATATTGGAGGGGCGCCAGTCGAGCACGACGCGCGACCCGTCCAGCCTCACGCGACTGTCGGGCGAGGGCAGGTCTTCGCTCATCAGATAGAAATCGACGGCGCGGCGCGCCATCAGCTCGAGCGCCGCCTCGGGCGCGAGGCGCAATTGCGATTTGAGGATCGCGCCCGAGATCTTGCCGAGCAACTGGACGTTGCCGAGCGGCGGCCCGCCGCGCCCGTCGTCGAGATAGAAATCGTTGACGCCGATCGTCTTCTGGTAGATCGCGTCGTTCGGCGTGAACGGGTCGATGGCGAGCGCCGCCGAACTGTTGTGGTTCATGAAATGCCGGCCGACCTGGTCGGTGCGATTGGCGAGGCCCGCGGGCATGGCGGCGTTGGCCGAAGCCAGCAGCAGCAGCGCCGAATTGACCGCGCCCGCCGCGAGCGCGACGAACCGCGGGTTCAGCCGATGCGTCGCGCCGTCCTTTTCATAAACCACCGCCTCGATCCTTTTGCCTGCCGCATCGGTCTCCAGCCGCATGACCCGAGCGCCCGTCTCGAGGCTGACGTTGTCGTGCGCGAGCGCGGCTTTCAAGCCGCAGGTCTCGGCGTCCATCTTGCCCGCGTCGGCATTGGGAAAGGCGTCCCACGGCGTCGGCGCGCGCGCCAGCCAGCGCGCGATGTCGACGCCGAGCGGCAGGCGGAACGGGCGCATCCCGGCCCGCGCCAGCCGTTCGCGCACCGCGGCGATCGCCGGTTCGTCCGGCACCGGCGGAAAGGGATAGGGCGCCGAATGGCGCGGTTCGGTCGGGTCGTCGCCGAGCCGTCCGCGCACCTCGTAAAGCGCCTCGGCGCGCCCGTACCACGGCTCGAGTTCGTCGTAGTCGAACGGCCAGCCCGGCGTTTGCCCCTCGGCGTATTGGATGGGCCGGAAATCCTCCGCGCGGAAGCGGATCAGCACGGCGCCGTAGAACTTCGAATTGCCGCCGACGAAATAGTAGTTGCCGGGATTGAACGGCGCGCCGGCGGCGTCGAACCAGGTCTCGTTGGGGCGGAACACGCCCTGCTGGAAGATCGCGCGGGCGTCGCGCGTCTCCGGCCGGTCGGCGAGCCGCTCGCCGCGCTCCAGAACGACGATGCGCGCGCCCGTCGGCGCAAGGCCCGCCGCCAGCGTGGCGCCGCCCATGCCGGAACCGATGACGACGACGTCGATATCGTCAGACGCGGTCATTGGCGGCCTCAACGCGAGCGCCGCCCCTCATCCGGCCGGCTGCGCCGGCCACCTTCTCCCGCTTCGCGAGAGAAGGCGGCCTTCGCGTCAGCGAAGGTCGGATGAGCGGCGGCCCAATCCTCAAAGCCTTGCGCCCGAGGCGGGATCGAACAGCAGCGCCTTGTCGAGATTGAACGCGAAGGGCACCGTCTGGCCCGGCCGCACGTCGATTTCGGCGCGCATCCGCGCGGTGACTTCCTTGCCGGCGATGCGGGTGACGACGAAGGTGTCGGAGCCGGCCGGCTGCACGACGTCGACGCGCGCCTCGACCATCGAGACGCCGGTCGAATTGCGGTCGGCCCCGTCGCGGTCGGTAATCGCCTCCGGCCTGATTCCCACGATCACCGCCTGGCCGTCGACGAGACGGCCGAGGTCGACGCCGCGCGGCGCCGGCAGGGCGATCGGGGCGCCGTCGGCGCGCTCCAGCATGACGCTCGCCGCGCCGTTCGCCCGCGCGACCTTGCCCGCCATCAGGTTCATCGACGGCGAGCCCATGAAATCGGCGACGAACAGGTTGGCCGGGTGATTGTAGATCTCGAACGGCGTGCCGACCTGCTGCAGCACGCCCTCCTTGAGGACGGCGATCTTGGTGGCCAGCGTCATCGCCTCGATCTGGTCGTGCGTGACATAGACGATCGTCGCGCCGGTGCTTTGATGCAGGCGCTTGATCTCGGTGCGCATGTCGACGCGCAGCTTGGCGTCGAGGTTCGACAAGGGTTCGTCGAACAGGAACACGCGCGGCTTGCGCACCAGCGCGCGGCCCATCGCGACGCGCTGGCGCTGGCCGCCCGACAATTGGCTCGGCCGGCGCTTCAGGAGATGTTCGAGCTGCAGCGTTTTGGCGACTTCGGCGACCGCGGCGTCGCGCGCCGCCTTGGGCGCGCCGCGCATCTCCATGCCGAACGCCATGTTCTGCTCGACCGTCATGTTCGGATAGAGCGCGTAGGACTGGAACACCATCGCGATGTCGCGCTTGGACGGATGAAGATCGTTGATGACCGCGCCGTCGATCGAGATGGCCCCCTCGCTGATGCTGTCGAGGCCGGCGATCATGTTGAGCAAAGTCGACTTGCCGCAGCCGGAGGGGCCGACCAGCACCAGAAAGCCGCCCTTCTCGAGGGTCAGGTCGATGCCCTTGAGAATGTCGAGCGCGCCGTAGCGCTTCTTCAGCCGGTTGATCTCGAGAAACGACATGGGCTTCACCCTTTGACCGCGCCGGCCATCAGGCCGCGCACGAAATAGCGTCCGGCGACGACATAGACGAACAGGGTCGGCGCGGCGGCGATGATCGCGGCCGCCATGTTGACGTTGTATTCGGTGATGCCGGTCGAGGTGTTGACGACATTGTTGAGCGCCACCGTCATCGGCGCCTGGTCGCCGGCCGCGAAGGTCGAGCCGAACAGAAAATCGTTCCAGATGTTGGTGAACTGGTAGATCACCGTCACGATGATGATCGGGCCGGAATTGGGCAGCAGGATGCGCCGGAAGATCTGGAAGAAGCCGGCGCCGTCGATCATCGCCGACTTCACCAGCTCGGTCGGGAACGCCTCGTAGTAGTTGCGGAAGAACAAGGTGGTGAAGCCGAGGCCGTAGACGGTGTGGACGATCACCAGGTTGACGGTCGAGTTGCCGAAGCCCAGGGACGCGCCGAACGTGTCGGTGAAGAATTGGCCGAGCTCGCCGAGCTTGCCGAGGATCGTCGCCATCGGGATGATCACCGACTGGAACGGGATGAAGCAGGCGAACAGCATCATGCCGAACACCAGCCGATGGCCGGCGAACCGCCATTTGGTCAGCACATAGCCGTTGAGCGCGCCGAGCAGCGTCGAGATCGCCACCGCCGGAACCACCATCTTGATGGAGTTCCAGAAATAGCCCTTGATGCCGAGCGTGTCGGAGACGCCGATATGGGCGGTGCCCCAGGCTTTCACCCAGGCGTCGAACGACGGCGCGTGCGGCAGCGCGAACATGTTGCCGCCGGTCACTTCATCGAGCGGCTTCAGCGACGTCAGCACCATCACGAACAGCGGCAGGAGATAGACCAGCGCCAGGATTCCGAGCAGCCCGTAGATCACCGCCCGGGTGGTGATCGAGGAGCGCGAAGGATCGCGGCTCGGGGTCGCGGTCAGGGCGTCGGAGAGGCTCATTGGCGCTTCTCCCGCAGTTCCGAGTAGAGATACGGCACCATGATCGCGGCGATCGTCATCAGCATGATCACCGCGCTCGCCGAGCCGACCGCCATCTGGTTGCGGGTGAAGGTGTAGGAATACATGAAGGTCGAGGGCAGTTCGGCGGCGCCGCCGGGATTCTTGCCGGTGACCGACAGGACGAGGTCGTAGGACTTGATCGCCAGGTGGGTCAGGATGATCAGCGCCGAGAAGAAAACGGGGCGCATGATCGGGATGACGATGCGCCGGTAGATCGCAAACTGCGAGGCGCCGTCGATCTGCGCGGCTTTCAGAATCTCGCCGTCGATGCCGCGCAGGCCGGCCAGAAACAGCGCCATGACGAAGCCGGAGCTCGCCCAGATGCCGGCGATCGCCACGCAGTAGATCATCATCCGCGGGTTGACCACCCAGTCGAACTTGAAGCTCGCCCAGCCCCAGTCGTGCATCGCCTTTTCAAGCCCGATGCCGGGGTCGAGGAACAGCTTCCACGCGGTGCCGGTCACGATGAAGGACAGCGCCAGCGGATAGAGATAGATCGGGCGCAGGAAGCCTTCGCCGCGCACCTTCTGGTCGAGCAGGATCGCCAGCGTCAGGCCGAGCGCGAGGCAGATCACGATATAGAGGCCGCCGAACAGGCCCATGTTGACGATCGCCGTGTACCAGCTCGACGGCGGGTCGACCTCGAAAGTCCAGGTCCACAGCTTTTGGTAGGTCCCCAGGCCGGTGAGGGTGGTGCTCGGGAACGCCTTGGCGTTGGTGAACGACAGATAGAACGTCCACAGGATGAAGCCGTAGACGAACACCAGGATCGCGGCGAACGAAGGCGCAAGCACCAGCTTGGGCAGCGCGCCCTGCAGGCGCCCGCGCAGCGAACGATGCGGGCGCGGCATCGTGACGCCGACCAGCGGCGCGACAGTGAGTTCGGTCATCGGCGTTCGTTCGGGCGAATGAGGATAAGGACCGCCCCCGCGCCAGCGGGGGCGGCGGGCGTTTCTCACTTGGCGGCGTCGATCGCCTTGACGAGTTCCGCGACGGCGCTGTCGGAGGTCTTGATCTCGCCGTGGAAGAACTTGGTGACGACGTCGTGATAGACTTCGGCGATCGCCGGCGGCTGGGCGTAGTTCTGGGCCATCGAGCCGACGAACTTGCCGTCCGCGTTGGCCGCCTTGACGTCGGCGATGCCTTTCTTGCCGCACATGTCGAACGCGGTGTCCGGAACGTCCATGCGCGCCGGCACCGAGCCCTTGACGACGTTGAACGCCGACTGGAAGCTCGGGCTCATCGTCGCGTCGGCGAGCGCGAGCTGCGCCGCCTTGCGATCGGCCGAAACGTTGAACATCGCGAACATGTCGGTGTTGTAGATCACCGATCCGTCGGTGCCGGGGAAGCGGTAGCAGAGGAAATCCTTGCCGGCTACCTTGTTGGCGGCGCGGAATTCGCCCTTCGCCCAATCGCCCATCACCTGCACGAGCGCGTCGCCCTTGATCACCATCGCGGTGGCGAGGTTCCAGTCGCGGCCGGCGAAGTTCGGGTCGGTGTAGGCCTTCAGCTTGCCGAGATTGTCGAAGGCCTTCTTCATCGTGTCGGATTTCAGCGCCGCCGGATCGAGATCGACGAACGCCTTCTTGTAGAAGTCGGCGCCGCCGGTCGACATCACCACCGAATCGAACATCGTCGCTTCCTGCCAGGGCTGGCCGCCGAGCGCCAGCGGAATGACGCCGGCCGCCTTGGCCTTGTCGAGCAGCGCGATGAATTCGTCGAAGTTCTTCGGCTCGCTGCCGCCGATCTTGTCCATCACCGCCTTGTTGATCCAGACCCAGTTGACCGAGTGGATGTTGACGGGAACGGCGTCCCACTTGCCGTTGGTGGTGGTGAACTTCTGGAGCGCCTTGGGGACGACCTTGTCCCAGCCTTCCTTCACCGCCAGCGAGGTGATGTCGCCGAGCTTGCCGGCCTCGGCGTAGTCGACCGCAAAATAGCCGAGGATCTGCGAGGCGGTCGGCGGATTGCCGGCCGCGACCATCGCCTTCAGCGCGGTCATCGCGCCTTCGCCGCCGCCGCCGGCGACCGGAACGTCCTTCCAGGCGTAGCCTTCCTTGGCCAGATCCTGCTTGAGGACGTTGAGGGCGGCCGCTTCGCCGCCGGAGGTCCACCAGTGCAGCATCTGCACCGTCTTGTCGTCCGCGGCATGCGCCGAGACGGCGAAGCCGGCGGCGGATGCGCACATCGCGCTCGCCATGAGCATATTGCGAAACTTCATTGTCGTGCCTTCCAAAAGCGACGTCTCCATGCCGGATTCGGTCCGGCGCCGTCCTCCGCGACGGCCGCGACGCGGCCGCCGCCTTCCTTCACGCCGACGCGCGACGCGCGAGCCACCAGTTGGCGCGCGGACCGTTGTGGACGTGGAAAGTCTTTTCCTCAGTGTAGTCGGCTACGGCGTTGCGGCCAAGCTCGCGGCCGAGGCCCGATTGCTTGAATCCGCCGAACGGCAGTTCGGGGAAGCCGTCCATGAACGTGTTGGCCCACACCGTGCCGGCGCGCACCTTGCGCCCGACCTGCGTCACCGTGTCGAGGTCGCGGCTCCACACGCTCGCCGACAGCCCGTAGGAGGCCTGGTTGGCGAGCGCGATCGCCTCGCCGAGCGAAGCGAAGGTCAGCACCGAGAGCACCGGGCCGAACACTTCGTCCGTGGCGATCGGCATCGCCGGCGCGACCCCGTCGATGACCGTCGGCGCCATGAACAGGCCGGTCGAGGCGAGCCGCGCGCCGCCGAGCCGCAGGCGGGCGCCCGCCCGGACCGCGCCCGCGACATGGCCCTCGATCTTGGCCAGGTGGTCGGCGCTGATCACCGCGCCGACCTTCGTTTCGGGGTCGAGCGGATCGCCGACCTTGACCTCGCGCGAGCGATCGACGATCGCCGCGACGAAGGATTCGGCGATCGACTGGTGGACGAGCAGCCGGCTGCCGCCGTTGCAGCATTCGCCGGCGTTGAAATAGGCGCCGAACAGCGCCGCGTCGAGCGCCGCCTCGAGGTCGGCGTCGGGAAACACCAGTTGCGGGTTCTTGCCGCCGAGCTCCATCGACACTTTCTTCAGCGTCGCCGAGGCGGCGGCCATCGCCTTGCGGCCGACCGTGGTCGAGCCGGTGAACGAGATCATGTCGACGCGCGGGTCGCAGGTCATCGGCGCGCCGACGTCGGGCCCATAGCCGGTGACGACGTTGCAGACGCCGGCGGGCAGGCCGGCCTCGGCGAGCAGGCGCGCCAGATGCAACGTCGAGGTCGAGGTCATTTCGCTCGGCTTGACGATCGCCGCGCAGCCGGCGGCGAGCGCGAAAGGCAGCTTTTGCGAGACGATCAGCAACGGGAAATTCCACGGCGTGATGATCGAGACGACGCCGATCGGCTCGCGCAGGACATAGCCGAGGCGGTCGGGGCCGAGCGTCGCGTAGGTTTCGCCGTGCAGATCGCGGGCGAGCGCGGCGGCGTAGCGCCAGATGTCGGCGGCGCCTTCGATTTCGGAGCGCGCCTGGGCGATCGGCTTGCCGCTCTCCAGCGTATCGAGCAAGGCGAGGAGCTCGCGGTCGCGGTCGATGAGATCGGCGGTCTTCAGCAGCACGCGCGAGCGCTCGGCGCCCGTCATGTCGGGCCAGCGGCCCTCGTCGAACGCCCGCCGCGCGGCGGCGATGGCGCGATCGACGTCGGCGGCGCCGCCGCGCGGCGTGCGGCTGACCAGCGCCCCGTGCGCCGGACTCAGCCGCTCGATCGTCCCGCCTTCGCCGGCGAACTCGCGCCCGTCGATCCACATCGGCCAGTCGCGCGGAAAGCGCGCCAGCGCCGCCGCGAGCCTGTCGCTGTCGAGGAGGATTGGCGCGCAAGCGTTCATGTCTCGACAACTCCTCGAACTAGCGGCCTTCGAACCGCGCCGGGCGCTTGGCGCGAAACGCCGCGACGCCTTCGCCGAGGTCCTGCGTCGTCGCGGTCAGCGCGCCGGCCAGCGCCTCGATCGGCGCGTCGGCGTCCTCGCCCTCGGCGGCGTTGATCATCGACTTGACGATCTGCACGGCGACCGGGCCGCGCGCCGCCACGTCGAGCGCCAGCGCGCCCGCGCGGGCGAGGGCCTGGCCCGGCGCGACCGCTTCGTCGATCAGTCCGAGGCGCAGCGCCTCCCCGGTTTCGAACATCGCGCCGCCGAGCGCCATGCGGCGCACCGCCTGCGCGCCGAAGCGCCGCAAGAGGCGCTGCGTGCCGGACCATCCCGGCGCCATGCCGAGGCCGGTTTCGGGCAGCCCCAGGCGGACGCCGCGCTCGGCGATCCTGAGGTCGGCGGTCGCGGCGAGTTCGAGGCCGCCGCCGAAGGCGTGGCCGGTCAGCGCCGCGATCAGCGGAACGCGCAGGCGCGCCAGCGCCTCGAAGGCGCGATGGCCGAGCCGCGTCCAGTCCCGCCACATGTCGAGCGGCGGCAGGCCGCTCCAGGCGGCGATGTCGCCGCCGGCGCAAAACGCCTTGCCCTCGCCGGAAAGGATCGCGACGCGAACGTCCCGCGCCTCCTCGATCGCTTCGGCGGCGCGCGCCAGCGCGACGATCATCGCGCGGTCGAGCGCGTTGAGCTTGTCGGCGCGCTTCAGCGTCAGCCTGGCGATCGGCCCGTCGAAGGAGAGATCGACGCGATGGTCGCTCATCGCGGCGCCCCCGCGCGGGCGCCGGAACAGCCGCGCAGCTCGAGGCCGATCGGGTCGCGATGGAATAGCGCCGCGTCCATCGCCTTCAAGGCCGGGGAAACGCGCAGCGGAAACTTCGCCTGTCCGAGAATGTCGCGTTCGAGATCGGCGCCCGGCGCGATTTCGGTCACCGTCACCCCCTCGGGGGCTAGCGTCATCACGCAGCGTTCGGTGACGTAGGTGACGTGCTGGCCTTGCGCGCGGGCGCGGGTCCCGGAAAAGGACACCTGCTCGACTTCGTCGACCAGCTTCCTGACCTTGCCCTCCCGCTCGATGCGCAACGCGCCGTCGGCGACGGCGAGCCCGGCGCCGGCGGTGAAGAAGCCGGAAAAGACGATCCGCCTCGCCCGCGCCGTGATGTCGACGAAGCCGCCGGCGCCCGCCGTGACATGCGGGCGCGCGCCGAGCTTGGAGACGTTGACCGAGCCCTGGCGGTCGATCTCGAGGAAGGACAGCAGCGAGCAATCGAAGCCGCCGCCCTGGAAGTAGGTGAACTGATGGGGCGAGGGCATCATCGCCTCGGCGTTGGCGGCGCAGCCGAACTGGAAGTCGAGCAGCGGCACGCCGCCGACGGCGCCCTGTTCGATCACCCAGGTGACCGCGCCGTGGCGGCCTTCCTCGATGAGGATGCGCGGCACGTTGGCCGAAATGCCAAAGCCGATGTTGACCGCGTCGCCCTCGCGCAGCTCCTGGGCGACGCGGCGGGCGATGACCTTGGAAATGTTGAACTCCGGCAATTCGAACGACGACAGCGGCCGGAAGATTTCGCCGGAAATCGCCGGATCGTAGACGGTCTGCGTCGTCTGCAACTGATCGGGCGCGACCACGATCGCGTCGACGAGGACGCCCGGCACCAGCACCTGCTGCGGCTTCAGCGTGCCCGCCTTGGCGAGCCGTTTGACCTGGGCGATCACCACGCCGCCGTTGTTGCGCACGCTCAGCGCCTGATCGAGCGGGCCGAGATAGCCGCCCTCGTGCTCGTAGGAGAGATTGCCGCGCTCGTCCGCGGTGGTCGCGCGAATGATCGCGACGTCGGGAACGATCGCCGGAAAGAACAGCCATTCGTCGTCGGCGAAGGTGACGCGGCGCACAATCGGGGCGGCGGCCGCCTTGGCGTTCATCGCGCAGCCCTCGCGGCGGGGATCGACGAAGGTGTCGAGGCCGACCTTGGTCAGCACGCCCGGCCGCCGGGCCGCCGCGTCGCGATGCATGTCGAACAGGATGCCGGAGGGGACGTTGTAGGCGGGAATCTGGTTGTCGGCGACCATCGCCCAGATTTTGGGCGGCTCGCTTTTCGACGGGCCGGAGGGATAGGAGCCGGCGAGAATCCGCGCCAGGCAGCCGGGCTTGGCGAGATGGTCGACGCCGGCGATCCCCCACATGTCGCCGGCGGCGATCGGATGAAGGGCGGTCAGATCGCGCGGATGGCCGTCGTTGTCGAAGCGCCGGCCGATCGCCGCCAGCACCGCGTCGGGGCAGCCGAGCCCCGAGGAGGAGGACACGGTGACGATCGCCCCGTCCGGGATCAGGCGGGCTGCTTCGTCGGCGGTCATCACGCTCGGAAAGGCCATCGCTACAATCCCGGCTCGACGGCGGTTTCGCGCCGCGAACCGGCCGATTCGAGCGCCGCGAGCGCCATCGCCATCGAGCGCACGCCGTCCTCGCCGGAGGCGGACGGCGCCCCCTCGCCTCTGACCGCCGCGTGGAAGGCGCGCACCGAGCGCTCGTAGAGATTCTCACGGACCAGCGGCAACGAGACTTCGCCGCGCGCGTCGCGCAGGATCACCGCGCCGATCGGGCGCTGCGTCATGCAGTCGGAGCCCAGCAGCGAACCCTCGGTTCCGTGCACCTCGAAGGCGGTGGTCGCATAGCGGCAGGTGAAGGCGTCGTGGAAATGGGCGAGCAGGCCCGATTTGAAGCGCACGACGCCCATCGCGCCGTCTTCGATGCCGCTTTCGCCCATGCCGGCGCTCTGCGTCATCGCGCTCACCGCCGCCGGCTCGTCGCCGAGCACGAAGCGCAAGGTGTCGGCGTCATGCACGGTGATGTCCATGACGACGCCCGCGCCGGTCCTCGGATCCTTGATCCGCCATCCCTGCAAGTGCGTCGGCAGGTAGACCGCATGGCAGACGCGGGCGAACAGCGGACGCCCGATGCGCCCCTCGCGGATCGCCTCGCGCATCGCCCGGTGGGTCGGCGCGTTGCGCAAATGATGGTTGGTTCCCATCGTCACCCGCGCCGCGCGGCAGGCCGCGACCATCTCGCGCGCCTCGGCAAGCGTCAGCGCCAGCGGCTTTTCGCACAGGACGTGCTTGCGGGCCCTGGCGGCGGCCAACACCGGCTGGCGATGGCGATCGTTGGTGGTGGCGACGTAGACGGCGTCGACCTTCTCGAGCAACTGGTCGAGCGAAGTCGTCGCCATCGGAATGTCGAATTCGGCGGCGTAGGCGGCGGCGCGCGCGCTGTCGGCGCTCATCACGCCGACGATCTGGCCGCCCTCGGCGCGGATCGCGGCGATCATCCATTCGCGGGCGATGGTCGTCGCGCCGACCAGGCCCCAGCGCAGCGCGGCGGTCATGCGGCCCTCCCGCCGTTCCGGCCGCGCCGCGGCAAGGAAGGATGGGGCAATGTCGCAGCCCAGTCGTTCGCCATTGCGGTTTCCCCCGTCGCGCCGCGCCTCGAAGCCCTCGGCTCGCGCCGGCTTTTCCCGGTCCGACGCTGCGTCGGCGCTGGTTCGATCATCGTCTCTTGGAACGTTCCAATAACACTGCCGGCCAAAGCATGCAAGCGGGGAATTCAAGATTTTTGCGGTTGGCCAGTTATCGGCGCTTTCCCGGCGACGCCGCGTCGGCCGGGCGGCTGCGGCGGCTGACCGATCGCCCATCAGGCTTGACTTTTGGAACGTTCCATATTCTTAATCGCGCACGCCGGCGCGTCGTCCCGCCGGCGTCCGGGAGGAGCGCGATCGATGCCCAGCCTTCGTCTGCCGACCGCCGCCGGCGGCCTCGCGCCGTTCGAGATGTCGCCGCCCTCGCCGTTCCCGGCGCGCGCCGACGGCGATTTCCCGCGCATCGTCTACGCCGCCGCGCATGTCGTCGCCGATCCTCTCGCCGGCGCCGATCCCTGGGCGCATTCGCCGGTCGATTGGGACCGCACCCTGGCGTTCCGCCATCGCCTGTGGGACCTCGGGTTCAAGATCGCCGAGGCGATGGACACTTCGCAGCGCGGCATGGGGCTCGACTGGCCCGGCGCGCAGGAACTGATCGCCCGCGCCTGCGCCGAGGCCAAAGCGCGCCCCGGCGCGGACCTCGCCTGCGGCGCCGGCACCGACCACCTCGATCCGGCCGCCGCGCGGACGCTCGAAGACGTCGTCGCCGCCTATGAGACCCAGGTCGGCTTCGTCGAGCGGCATGGCGGGCGCGTCGTGATGATGGCGAGCCGCGCGCTGGCGCGCCTGGCGCGCGGCCCCGACGATTACGCCTTCGTGTATGACCGCATTCTGTCGCAAACGCGCGACCCGGTGATCCTGCACTGGCTCGGCGAAATGTTCGATCCCGCCCTCGCCGGCTACTGGGGCGGCCGCGACTTTGCGACTGACATGAAGGTCGTCCTCGACATCATCGCGCGCCATCGCGGGCGCGTCGAAGGGGTCAAGGTTTCGGTGCTCGACGCCGCAAAGGAGATCGCGATGCGCCGCGCTCTGCCCGCCGGCGTGCGCATGTACACCGGCGACGACTTCAACTACGCCGAACTGATCGCCGGCGACGGAACCCACGCCTCGCACGGCCTGCTCGGCATTTTCGACCCGATCGCGCCCGCCGCCGCCGCCGCGCTGGCGCGGCTCGGCGCCGGCGACCGCGCCGGCTACGACGCGATCCTTGCGCCGACTGTGCCGCTGTCGCGCAAGATTTTCGAGGCGCCGACCCAGTATTACAAGGCCGGCGTCGTCTTTCTCGCCTGGCTCAACGGATTCCAGGGCCATTTCATCATGCTCGGCGCGATGCAGGGCGCGCGGGGGATTGTCCACTACGCCGAAGTGTTCCGCCTCGCCGACAAGGCGGGCCTGTTCGTCGATCCCGAGCGCGCGCTCCAGCGCATGAAGGCGCTGCTGGCGACCTATGGGATCGAGGGGTAGAGGGAGGGCCGGCGCGTCGCGGCCGGGTCAGTGCAGGCGGGTCGGGGCTTTGTCGTCCCGCGCGAGCTCCATCAGGGTGATCGCCACCAGCATTTCGGCGCGCGCCTTGAGGTCGGCGGCTTCCAGCAGCGCCTGCTTCTCCTTCGAGCCGTAGGGGCTGAGCATCGCCAGGCCGTTGACCAGCGCCTCGTTGGACGCCTTGTTGATGTCGTCCCAGTCGACCTTGAACCGGTTCGCCTCGGCGAATTGGCGCAGCGCCGTCAGGAGGCCCGTGCGATCGACCGCGCCCTCGCCGTCGCCCTCGCGGAAGTCGCTGGAAAACTTTGAAAAATCGACGCGCGCCCGACGATAAGGCTTGGCGGTCGGCGCGTCCTCGATCAAATGAAAGCGGGCGACGCCGGTCAAGGTGATGAGGCAGCGGCCGTCGCCCGTCTCGGCGAACTGGGTGAGCCGGCCGGCGCAGCCGACCGCGCAAAGCTCCGGCGAGGGATCGGGGGCGCCGTCGGCCTCGCTCGGCTGGATGATGCCGATCAGACGCTCGCCGTCGAGCGCGTCATCGACCATCGCCAGATAGCGCGGCTCGAAAATATTCAGCGGCAGCGGACGGCGCGGCAGCAGCAGCGCGCCGGCGAGCGGAAAAATCGGAATGACCGTCGGCAGTTCCGACGGCCGTTGGTAGGCGCGATTGAGTTTCATCCGTCGAGAAGCCTCTGACCGCGGGCGCCCCGGCCGGGCGGCTCGCCGTTCTTTCAACCTGATCGGCGAGGGCGGCCGAACCGCCGGCGGCCGGACTAGAAGATCAGCGCCGACAGTTTTCGCCTGGCCTGAACCGCGGCCGGGTCCATCAGGCCCCAGGCTTCGAAGAACTTGACCAACTGCTTGCGGGCGGCGTCGTCGTTCCACTTGCGGTCGCGCTTGATGATTTCGAGCAGGCGATCGGCGGCGGCGTCGCGTTCGCCGCGGGCGTTCAGCGCCAGCGCGAGGTCGTAGCGCGCCTGATGATTGGCCGGATCGGCGGCGAGCGCCGCCTCCAGCGGGGCGATGTCGCCGACCGCCGCGGCGCGCTCGGCCGCGTCGATGGCGGCGGTCACCGCGGAGATCGCCGGATCGGCGTCCTTGCCCGGCGCCGGGGCCGGCGCCAGCGACAGAACCGCCTTGGCTTGCGCGAGGTCGCCGCGTTCGACGTGCAGCCTGGCGAGACCGGCGATCGCTTTGACATTGCCCTCGTCCTCGGTCAGGACGCGCGAATAGAGCGCCGCCGCGCCCGCCGAATCGCCTTTGGCGGCCGCCTCCTGCGCCTGCGCGACGAGCTCGTCGGCGCCGGAGGTCAGCGGACCGACCAGCCGCTCGATGAAGCCGCGCACCTGGCCCTCCGGCAAGGCGCCCATGAAGCCGTCGATCGGCTGCCCCTTCTCGAAGGCGATCACCGCGGGAATCGACTGAATGCCGAGCTGGCCGGGGATTTGCGGATGATCGTCGATGTTCATCTTGACGAGCCTGACCTTGCCGCCGGCGTCGGCGACCGCCTTTTCCAGCACCGGCGCCAATTGCTTGCACGGCCCGCACCACGGCGCCCAGAAATCGACAAGCACCGGCTGGCGCGCCGAAGCGGCGATGACGTCCTGTCCGAAGGACGCCGTCGTCACATCCTTGACCGCCGCAGCGGGCGCCCCGCCTGAACCCGTTCCGATCGCCATTTCCACGTCTCCGTCACTCGAATTCCGAATTTTTACGCGCCAAACATGGGGCGGCGGGCGACCTTGTGCAATATCACGCGGCGCCCAGCGGAATGATGGCGGGTTCGTGGCCGCAAGCGCGCAGGAATCGGACGAGATCGGCGCTCGCCAGCGTCGTCGTCCGGGTGTTGACCAGCGGATGGAAGCTCAGCCGTTCGTCGGCCATCATCGCCGCATCGAGCACCACGGTCACCAGCGCGCCGCGATCGTTGATCGCCCCGAACGGCGTCACCGCGCCGGGCCGCACGCCCCACACCTCCTCCAGAATCTCGGCCGAAGCGAAGGAAAGCCGGCCCTGTGCGCCGATTTTCCCATGCGTGCGCTTGAGTTCGATCGGCGTGTCCGCGCCGAGCACGAGCAGAAACAGGCGGCCCTTCTTGTCCCTGACGAACAGGTTTCTGGTGTGGCCGCCCGGAGTTTCGCCGCGCACGGCCGCCGATTCCGCGACGGTGAAAAGCGGCGGGTGCTCGACGGTGGCGGTCGGGATGGCGAGGCGGTCGAGAAGCGCGAAAAGATCCTCGGGCGTGGCGGGCATGCGGGTTTCCAGGAGGAGGCGCCGGGGGGCGACATTGCGGCCGCGGCGACGAGAACCAGCCGGACGATTGGCGCGGCGGCCCGGCCCGCGGCGGATCGCGGCCCAGTCACGCTATCCAGCGCAAAAGGCCCATCATTCGGTCGAAGCCGCGCCCGTAGGGCGGGTAGAGGATCGGAAAGCCGCTGAGCTTCGACTGCACGAACACCGGCTTTTCCTTGCTGAAGGTCCGAAAGCCCGATTCGCCGTGATAGGCGCCCATGCCGCTGGCCCCGACGCCGCCGAACGGCTGGTCCTCCTGGAGGAAATGGACCGCGCAATCGTTGACGGTGACGCCGCCCGAGATGGTGTGGCGCAGCACATGATCGCGCCGCCGCGAATCCTCGCCGTACCAGTAGAGGGCGAGCGGGCGGTCACGGGCGTTGATGGCGGCGAGCGCCTCGTCGATCGCGTCATAGCCGATGATCGGCAGGATCGGTCCGAAAATCTCCTCCTGCATCAGCTTCATTTGCGGCGTCGCGCCCAGCAGCAGCGTCGGCGCCAGCTTGCGCGCCGCCGGATCGAGGGCCTCGCCGGCCGGATTGACGACGATCGCGCGCGCCCCCTGCGCCTGAGCCTCGGCGAGCAGCCCGGCGAGGCGCTGGTGGTGGCGATCCGAAACGACGCTCGTATAGTCGGGATTGTGCGCGAGCGTCGGATAGAGACGGGTGATCGCCTGCCGCATCGCCTCGGCGAAGGCCTCGACGACGCCGCGCGGCGCCAGCGCATAGTCGGGCGCAATGCAGGTCTGGCCGGCGTTGAGAAACTTGCCGAACGCGATCGATCGGGCGGCGCGCTGGAAATCGCAGGATTGATCGAGGATGGCGGGCGACTTGCCGCCGAGTTCGAGCGTCACCGGCGTCAGGTTCTTGGCGGCGGCCTGCGCGACCTGCCGGCCGACCGCCGTCGAGCCGGTGAACAGCAGGTGATCGAACGGCAGTTCGGAAAACGCCTTGCCGACCGCCGCGTCGCCGGTCACGACGGCGAATTCGTCCGGCGCGAAATGATCGGCGACCATCCGGGCGAGCAGATCGGCGAGGCGCGGCGTCAGCTCGGCGGGCTTCAGCATCACCCGGTTGCCCGCCGCGAGCGCCCCCAGCACCGGCCCGAGGGCGAGCTGATAGGGATAGTTCCACGGCGAGATGACGCCGACGACGCCGAGCGGCTGGCGCATCAGAAAATTATGGCCCGGCCGATATTGCAGCGCCGTCGGCGCGCGGCGCGTTTTCATCCAGCGCCGGACGTTCCGCCGCGCATGGCGGGCGGCGATCGTGATCACCAGGATCTCGGCGAGTTCGGTCTCGTGCGGCGAGCGGGCGCCGAAATCGGCGTTGATCGCCGCGGCGATTTCATCGCGCCCGCGCTCGGTCATCGCCGCCAGCCGGTCGATCCGGTCGATCCGCGCCTCCGCCGACGGAGCCATGTCGGCGAGAAACGCCGCGCGCTGCAGTTCGAGGAGCCCGGTGAGTTGGTTGGCGTTCATCCGCGCCCGCCCGCTGTTTCTGAAGAGCCGCCCGCCGGATTCCCGCGCGCCGCCCGCCCTTGCGCGATCGGCTACGCCAATCGCGCCGGCGCCGCAAGCTAACGCTTCGAGGCCAGGCGATGTTGATCCATGTCAATGCGGAGGGCCACGGCGGGCGGTCGAGCGGGCGACGATGGTCGGGCTTGGCCGCGGATTCTAGCCGCCGCCCGCCGGGCCCAGCAGCAGCAGCGCCAGCCCGTAGGCGAGCACGCAAAGCGCCGCGGCGAATTCGAGCGTGCGCGCCAGCAGCACGGCGCGCAGCGATTCGCGCGAGGCCAAGCGCATCGCGGCCTCCTTGCCGAACACCGCGAGCGCGGCGAGCGCGCCGGTGGTCGCGGCGGTGCCGAGCGCCATCGCGAAAGTGGCGGCGACGCCCGCCGCGAACAGCCCTTGGGTGAGCGCGAAGGTCAGCACGACGATGGCCCCCGAACACGGCCGCATGCCCGCCGCCAGGATCGTCGCCGCCGCGCCGCGCCAGGAAAATCGGTCGCCGAGCTCCGCCGCGTCGGGCGCATGAAAATGGCCGCAATCGGCCGCGGCGGCGGCCTCGACGCCCGGCGTTCCCGCCCGGAACCTGGCCGCGACGCCGAACGCCAGCGCCGGGCGCCAGGGCGCGTTGGCGAACAAAGTCCCGCCGGCGGCGCGGCCGGCGGCGGCGAACCGAAGCGCCGCGGCGAGCGCGCGCCCTTTGGTCCACGCGAGCCAGGCGCCGATCGCCGCGACGCCGAGATAGCTGGCGATCTCCACGAAAGCGCCGGCCCGGTTCATGCCGATGTCGGTCGCGTGGAAAACCAGCGCGGCGGCGCCGATCAGGACGATGGCGACCAGCGCCTGGAGGATCGCCGCCAGAAAGGCCATGACGACGCCGCGTCGCAGCGCGCGATCGTTGGCGAACATGTAGGAGGCGATCAAAGCCTTGCCGTGGCCGGGCCCGGCCGCGTGGAAGACGCCATAGGCGGCGCTGAGGCCGATCAGGCCCCAGATCGCCGAATCGCTGTGATGCAGCGCCTTGACTTCGCCCGCCATCAAATGGTTGAGCCAGGCCGCCACGCCGAGCAGCCATCCGGAGACGCCGCTCGGCGCGCCGCCGGCCTCGCCGCCGGGCAAGGCGAAGGGGCGGTGGACCAACTGGGCGAGCGCGGGATCGGCGGCCACGACGCTCGCCAGCGCCAGCGCGGCGAACAGGCAGAAGGCTTTCGGGCTCGCGGAAAGTCGCATCACGGGCAAGCGATAATGGCGCGGCTCGCCATTTTGAAGCCGAAATTGGCGCCGGGCGCGAGGCCGCTGAAAAAGGATTCGGTGAGCTTGCTCGATTCGTCCGCCGCCAGCGGCTTGGGCTTGGCGACCGAGACCGAACAGCCGGACGGCGGATTGTCGAGCACGACCGGATCGTTGTCGTCATATTCGAAGTCGATGAAGAACTCGGGATCGGCGACCAGCAGCGAGAAATATTTGCCCGGCGCCGTCGGCTCCTTGAGCGGCAAGGTGACGTGGAAGGTCACGAGATGGTCGGGGCGCTCCTCCATCCAGTAGTCGGTGACCTCGCCGAATTCGACCGCCTTGCCGCCGATCTTGAGGGTGGTGAAATAGCCGATCTGGGCGAGCCCGCCGGCGTTTTCCTTGGCCAGCGGCGCGAAATCCTCGCGCTTGGCGAGTTGGCCCGGCGCGGCGAGGCCCTGCACCGCGAAGGAGGAATACATTTCGTCGAAAGTCCAATCGTGAATGACGCCGGCGACCTTGCCGTCGGGCGAAAAGGCGACCTGGCTGCGCACGGTGACCCAGACGTGCGGATGGGCGAGGGCGAGGCCCGGGACGAGAACCGAAACGAAGCCGCCAAGCGCCGCGCCGAGCCGTCTTTTCCAGCGCGCCCCAAGCGCCATTCCCGCCGCTCCAACCTGCCGAATCCGCCCGAACGCCGAAATACCGCCGCCCAGATGACGGCAAACTTGGGCGCGAACAAGGCCTGCCCGCCTGGCGGCGGCCGATCGGGCGGCGACGGCCGAATCAATCGCCGATGTCGCCGCTGGCGTCGCCGCGGACAACCGCGCCCGGTCAGTTCGGTTTGCCGGTCGCGATAATTTCCGCGAAGGCGAGAAGCTCGTTCATGTTGGCGGCGCGCCCCGTGCTCTTGAGATGCCGGGCGAATTGATGCGGGCTGACGTGAACATTTCGGATGGCGTGCCGTTCGGCCGTATAGTGATGATGCCACATCGCGTGGAGCTTGAGCCATTTGTCGTAGGCGTAAGGAATATGGTCGTGCAGGAGACTGTGAAACGACTCGTAGTCCTGCGCGGTAATGATCGGAAAGTAGATCATCGCTTTCCTCCCTGTTGTTCGGCCGCCGTCGTGCGATCGGCCGCTTTTTGCGGGCGAGGCCGGGCGAGCGGGCCGCTCGAAGCGCGATCGGCGCGAGACTCATTTACGCCCAACGCGACGCTCCCGCCATGCTTTCATTTTCATTAAGCGTTTGCGCGTAATCTTAGGCGATGGCACGTCGCGTATCGCCATTGCTCGTGTGCGCCTGCGCCCTGGTCTCGCTGTCGGGGTGCGGGTTCCTCGAGCGCGCCGAGCGGCCCGCCTGGCGCACCCAGGCCGAGGAGGCGTGCCTTTCACGCAAGCTCGTCCAGCCGTCCGCCTTCATAACGCCGGCCCGTGAAATCGACGGGCCCGGCATCTGCGGCCTCTATCACCCGTTCAAGGTTTCGGCGCTGGCCAACGCCTCGGTCGCGATCGATCAGCCCGTCACCATGGATTGCGCGATGATCCCGGCGCTGGAGTCCTGGCTCGCCGAGAGCGTGCAGCCGGTCGCGCAGGCGCGGTTCGGCCAGGCGGTCGTCGGATTGAACGTGTTCGGCGCCTATAGCTGCCGAAGCGTCGACAATATCGAAGGCGCGCAGCTCTCCGAGCACGCCTTCGGCAATGCGATCGACGTCGCCGGCTTCAGGCTGGCGGATGGGCGCAGCATCAGCGTCGTGGAGAACTGGAAGAAGACCGACAGCCAGGAGGCGGCGTTCTTGCATGAGGTCCACGCCGGCGCCTGCCAGCATTTCACCACCGTGCTCGGGCCGGGCGCCGACGTCTTCCACTACAATCATTTCCATCTGGATCTGGCGATGCATGGGGCGACCGACACCGGGCCGCGCCGCTACTGCAAGCCGACGCCGGCGCCCGATCTGCTGCCGGCGCCGCCCCCGCCGGACGGGCTGCCGCCGGCCCCGGAGATCGACGAGCCGCAGGACGTCGCGCGGGCGAGCCCGGGCGGCGACGGCCCGATGGCGCTGCATGGACCGACCGGCCAACTGCCGCCGCCGCCCGCCTATACCGCCGCGACGGCGCCGCGTCCGCCCGCGCCGGTGTTCGACGCCAACGCGCCTCGCCCTCCGGCGCCGCTCGAAGGGCGCCCCGCCGATTGGGACATCACTTCGTCGATCCGCGTCTCGCGCGACAATTAGCCGCGCCGCCGCGACGCCTGTTCAGGCGGCGCTCGGTCCGCGGCGCCGAACCGCCGGTGGATCTCGGCGCTGGCCCCCGGACCGGGAACGACGCGCATCTCGCGCGGCGCGAGCGGCCGGCCGTCGCCGGCGCGCACCCGCACCGGCTCGACGGGGAGGCCGGTCGCCGCCTCGACAATGACGACGGGGGCTTTTCCGTCGTTGTTGATCCATCGGTCGCCCCATTGCATCAGCGCGATGAACACCGGCAGAACGTCGCGCCCCTTGTCGGTCAGCCGGTAGAGGCGCGGATTGCCGCGACCCGGCGCCGCGACGCGGGTCAGGACGCCCGCCTCGACCAGCCCGTTCAGCCGCGCCGACAGGATGTTGCGCGCGATGCCGAGCCGCGCCTGAAAATCGGTGAATCGCCGCGTGCCGAAAAACGCCTCGCGCAGGATCAACAAGGTCCACCATTCGCCGAGTTCGCCCAAAGCCTGGGCGACCGAGCAGACCTGATTCTCGAGGGGCGAACGGCGCATCGGGCTTATCTGGACTTTTTAGTTGCGTTTTGCAACCAATCGTGCTTGGTTTCGATATGAACTAAGTCGCCGGCCCGGATTCACCGGTCGGCGAGCCGGCTCAGCAAGGGAGATCGACGAATGAGCGAGCCGCTCTCCATGTCGCTGCAGGCGGCGCCAGCCGCTTCAGCGCCGCCGCGCGAGGCCATCGACGGCCTCGAATTTCTCAATCGAATCAAGGATGGCCGCATCCCGCCGCCGGGAATGGCGGTGCTGATGGGCCTCGACGTCGTTGAAATCGAGCGCGGCCGCGTGGTGTTTGCGGCGACGCCGACGGCGGCTCATTACAACCCGGCCGGAGCGGTGCATGGCGGCTTCGCCGCGACGATCCTCGACACCTGCATGACCTGTGCGGTCCAGTCGACGCTGATAGCCGGCCTTTCCTGCACGACGCTCGACCTGCACATCCATTATACGCGCGGCGCCAACCAAGACACCGGCCTGCTGCGCGCCGAGGGCAAGGTCGTCCATGCCGGCCGGCAGTTCGCGACCGCCGAAGGCCGCCTCACCGACCCGCAGGGACGCCTGATCGCGCATGCGACGACGTCCTGTTTGATCTTTCCTCTTCCTTCTCCGGCGTGAAGCGGCCGACACTCCCTCCGCGCGAAAATCGTCCGGAAGCCCGCCAGCGGCGCGCTTCAGCCAAATTAAGCGGGCGCCGGCCTTCTCCTTCCCCCCTTGTGGGGGAAGGCCGGGATGTGTTCAGCCCGGCTGGATAGGTGACGAACTGGACCGGGATGATGGGTGACAGTTTTCTTTCGGCTGGGGGGCCAGCCAAAGCCGTTCAAATTGAATGATGCGCTCGACTAGCGGCTGTTTTCGACCAGCGCCCGCAAGGGCGGGGGCATCGACGCGGCTTCCTGGGCGAGGAAGCCGAGCAGCTTTTGCTCGGCCGAACACAGCGGGCCGCCGCGCGTCAGATGGGCGATCACCCAGTCGGCGTCGCTTGGCCCGATCGCGCCGGCGTCCTCGAGGGCGCTCGCGTCGGCGGCGTTTTCCTGCGCGAACATCTGCTCTTCGATCTGGTCGACGCTCCGGGTCGCGGCGGACGCGCTGCCGAACCGCCGGGCTAACGGCTGCTCAACCATCCTGGAGAAGAAATCGGCGAAACGCGTCGCGTGGCTGGCCCACTGGGCGTGCTCGCGCGCCTCGGCGGCGGTCGGCGTCCAACGGAACGACAGACCCATCAGGTAATTGCCGATCGCCTTGGCGAACAGATCGTCGAAGCCCGGATCATTCGGCGCGCCGACGGTGGCGTGCGCGATGTCGAACAAGGCTTCCGCCGATTCGCGCGTCACGTGCAACGAGGAGCCTTCGGTCGAGGCGAACACCAGGTTATGCAGCGCCTCGACATCCGCCGAGGTCACGACGCCGGGCGCGTGATCGGCCTGTCCGGTCGCCGCGCGGCGCCCCGACACGATCGCCTTCTCGACCTCCCGAACGGCGAAGCCGCCCAGCGACGGCGGCGTCGACACCGCCTTGCGCAGCACCTCGATCAGCATCGTAAATTCCGCCCGGCAGGACAGCCCGCCGCCGTCGGCGAGCTGGCCGGTCAGCCAATCGGCGTCGCCTTGCGCGACATAGCCGGGCGGATCGGCCTGGCGAACGAGAAGGTCGGCGGCGGCCTCGGCGAGCAGATCGGCGTATTCGGCGCAGGCCTCGGCGCCCGCCGCGCGTCCGCGCGTCAGAAGCAGCGCGAGGTCGTCGCGGGTGACCCCGTCTTTTGCGTAAATCGCGCGACGCAACGCCATCGCGGCGGCCGGATCGAGCCCGCCGCCCCCCGTCATTGCCAGATCGCTCGATTTCTCCTGCGCAGCCGCCATAACGTCCTCCCGGATCCCCCGACGAATCGTCCGGCGCGCAATATGGCCGGCGGCAATTGACGTGACGTTAAGCCGAGCGCGGAAACTCGCGTTCACCTAGAGCGGGTCGAGCCGGCCGCGGAAGCGGAACTGCGGCGCGCGCTTGTCGAGGAAGGCCGACCGCCCCTCGGCGAAATCCTCGCCGGCGGCGGCCCCTTCGACCATGGCGCGGAAGGCGGGGGTCTCCGCGCCGAGCCCGCCGGCGATCGCCTCGATGGCGATTTTGGCGCCGCGGATCGAACGTTGGCTCAGCCGGGCGAGTTCGCCGGCATAGGCGGCGATCGTCGCCTCCAGCTCTCCCGCCGCGACGAGGCGGTCGATCAGGCCGATCGCCAGCGCCTCGGCGCAGGCGATCCGTCGGCCGCTGAACAACAGATCCTTGGCGCGGGCGGAGCCGATCGTCTCGACCAGTCGGCGCGTCTCGAGGAATCCGTAGAGAAGGCCGAGCCTGGCGGGGGTGATCGCCAGAAAGGCGTCGTCGGCGCAAAAGCGCAAGTCGCAGCAAAGCGCCAGCGCCAGGCCGCCGCCGATCGCATTGCCCCGCAGCGCCGCGATCGTCGGGCGATCGAGCGCGACCAGCGCCTGCAGGCCCTGCTGGATGGCCTGGCTGTAGTCGCGCGTCGCCTCGGCGTCGCGATAGACCGTTTCAAACTCGCTGATGTCGGCCCCCGCGCAGAAATGGCCGCCGGCCCCCTCCACCACGACGACCAGCGCCTCGCTGCTCGCCGCCGCGCGCGCGCAAAGATCGGGCACGGCGAGCCACATCGCGCGGCTCATCGCGTTGCGGCGCTGCGGTCGGTCCAGGCGGAGGCGCGCGACCGGCGGTTCGAGGATCAGGGAAATGTCGTTCATTCGTTCGACGCGCGCGCCCTTTCGTATCGGCGGAGATTGGCCCCAACGGCGCCTGGGCGCAAACCCGCCGATCGAACGCCTCTCGGACGCGGCCGTTTCGCCGCCTTTGCGTCGCGGCATTTGGAAGGAATCGCCCGGCGCGCTACGCTCGGCGCCGACGCATCCCGGGGGAGCCGCTCCAATGACCGAACAAGCCTATCCGCGCGACCTCGTCGGCTATGGACGCACGCCGCCTTTCGCCGATTGGCCCGATGGCGCGCGCCTCGCGGTGCAATTCGTCATCAATTACGAGGAGGGCGGCGAGAACAACATTTTGCACGGCGACGCCGCCTCGGAAGCCTTCCTGTCGGAAATCATCGGCGCGGCGCCGTGGCCGGGCCAGCGCCACATGAACATGGAATCGATCTACGAATACGGCTCGCGCGCCGGATTCTGGCGCCTCTACCGGCTATTCGCCGAACGGGGCCTGCCGACGACCGTCTATGCGGTTGCGACCGCGCTGATGCGCAATCCCGGGCCCGTCGCCGCCATGCAGGAGGCGGGTTGGGAGATCGCCACCCACGGCTACAAATGGATCGACTATCGCGACGTGCCGGAAGAGGTCGAGGCGCGCCACATCGCCGAGGCGGTGAGGCTTCACACCGAGATCACCGGCGCGCGGCCGCTCGGCTTCTACCAGGGCCGCTCGTCGATCAACACCATCCCGCTTGGCATGGCCGAAGGCGGCTTTCTCTATTGCGCCGATTCCTACGCCGACGATTTGCCTTATTGGGTCGAAGGGCCGAAGGGGCCGCAATTGATCATCCCCTACACGCTCGATTCCAACGACATGCGCTTTGCGGCGGCGCAGGGTTTCAACTCCGGCGATCAATTCTACGCCTATCTCAAGGACTCCTTCGACACGCTCTACGCCGAAGGCGCGACCGCGCCCAAGATGCTGTCGGTCGGCCTCCATTGCCGGCTGGTCGGCCGCCCCGGCCGCGCCGCCTCGCTCGCGCGGTTCCTCGACTATGTCCACCGTCACGAGAAAGTGTGGGTCGCGACGCGGCTCGACATCGCCCGCCACTGGATTCGCAAGCATCCCCCGGCCGGCGGCTGGAAACCCTCGCGCATGAGCCGCGCCTTGTTCGTCGAGCGCTTCGGCGGCGTCTACGAGCATTCGCCGTGGGTCGCCGAGGCGGCGTTCGAGGCGGGGCTCGGCGCGCCGGCGGACGACGCGGCCGGCCTCGCCAGGGCGATGGCCCGCGCGATGGCGGCGGGCGGCGACGCGGCCAGGCGCGCTCTGGTCGACGCGCATCCCGACCTTGCCGGCAAGCTCGCCGCCGCCGCCCGGCTCACTTCGGAATCGACCAGCGAGCAGGCGGGCGCCGGGCTCGACCAGTTGACGAGCGAAGAACGCGCGCGCTTCACCGAGCTCAACGACGCCTATCGCGCGCGCTTCGGCTTTCCCTTCGTCATGGCGGTGAAGGGCAAGAGCAAGGGCGACATTCTCGCCGCCTTCGAGCGGCGGCTGAAGCGCGAGCAAAAAGAGGAATTCGCCGCCGCGCTCGACGAGATCAATGCGATCGCCGCGCTGCGCCTGAAAGAAATCTTGCCATGACGGCGCCGGCGTCCCGGCGCGTCATTCGCGGCCGCCTCGTCAGCTTCGTCGACGAGCCGCGGATCGCCGGCGCCGGCGCTCTGACGACAATCGAAGACGGCGCGGTGTTGGTCGAGGAGGGGCGCATCGCGGCGGTCGGCGAGGCGACGGCGATCCTCGCGCGCGCGCCGCGCGGCGTAGAAGTCGACGACCACGCCGGCAAGCTGGTGACCCCCGGCTTCATCGACGCGCACATCCACTATCCGCAGACCCGCGTCATCGCTTCCTACGGCGCCCAATTGCTCGAATGGCTGCGCAAATACACCTTCGTCGAGGAACAGAAGCTGCGCGAGCGCGGCCACGCCGACATCGTGGCGCGGTTTTTCCTCGACGAATTGTTCCGGCAGGGCACGACGACCGCGATGGTCTATTGCACGGTCCATCCCGAATCGGTCGACGCCTTCTTCGAGGAAAGCCTGAAGCGCGGCGCCCGCATGATCGCCGGCAAGGTGATGATGGACCGCAACGCGCCGGCCGGCCTGACCGACGATCCCAAACGCGGCTATGACGAGAGCCAGGCGCTGATCGCGCGCTGGCGCGGCCGCGGGCGGCTCGGCTATGCGGTGACGCCGCGCTTCGCCGTCACTTCGAGCGAGGCGCAACTGGAGGCCGCCGGCGCGCTGGTCGCAGAGAATCCGGACGCCTATATGCAGACGCATCTCGACGAAAATCACGCCGAAATCGCCTTCGTCAAACAGCAGTTCCCGTGGGCGGCGACCTATCTGGCGGTTTACGAGCGCTACGGCCTGCTCGGTCCGCGCTCGGTGTTCGGCCATTGCATTCATCTGGAAGAGTCCGAGGTCGCGGCGCTGGCGGCGAGCGGCTCGGTCGCCGCCTTCTGCCCGACGTCCAACCTGTTCCTCGGCTCCGGCCTGTTCGACATGAAGCGGCTGCAGGACCATGGCGTGCGCGTTTCGCTGGCGACCGACGTCGGCGGCGGCACCAGCTATTCCATGCTCGAGACCGCCAACGAAGCCTACAAGGTGCTGCAGATGGGCGGCCAGTCCTGGCCGGCCGTCCAGGCCTTCTACCAGATGACGCTCGGCAATTCGCGGGCGCTCGGCCTTCAGGACCGCATCGGCGCCCTTCGCGAAGGCCTCGAGGCCGACATCGTGGTGCTCGATTCGCGCGCCACCCCGGCGATGGCGCATCGGATGGAGAGCGTGGCCGGCGACCTCGCCGAGGAACTGTTCATTTTGATGATGATGGGCGACGACCGGGCGATCAGCCAGACCTATGTGGCGGGGCGGCCGGTCAAGAACGGGGCCGCGCCATAGCCGGGGATCGCTTGGGCGACCGCGCGCGGCGGTCAGCCTCGCTCAACCCCGGCGCGTCAGATTGCGCCGCCGGCCATCCGGACGAATCGAAAACGATCCGCAACCATGCCTTTTGCACAGACGCCGCTCGCCGCGGTCGTGCATCCGACCGATTTCACCGCCGCCGGCGCTTCGGCTCTGGCGCACGCGCTGCGCATCGCGCTGATCGCCAGAGCCCAGCTTTGCCTGCTGAACGTGCGCGGCGAAGGCGAGGCCGCGCCGAGCCGGTCGGGCTTCCGGCATGTGCGCGACATCCTGGTCAACTGGGAGATGCTCGGCGCCGACGCGCCAGCGGACTCGCTCGAGAGCGAACTCGGCTTGCGGCTGTCGAGCGTCAGCGTGCCGGCGAGGAACGCCCGAACCGGAATCCTGGAATTCCTCGACAGCCACCCTTGCGACCTCGTCGTGCTCGCCACCCATCCCGGCAAGCGCATCGCCCGGTGGTTCGACACCTCGGTCCAGCAGGGGGTGCTGCGCCGGGCGCGGGTCGCCAGCCTCTTTCTGCGCGCCGGCGCGAAAGGCTTCATCGACGCGCGCAATGGCGCGGTTTCGTTGAAGACGGTGCTGGCGCCGATCGACGATCGTCCGGGGTCGATCGCCGCGGTGCGCCGGATCGAGGCGAGGGTCAGGCTGATCTCGCCGGCGGCGCGCATCCAGTTGCTGCACGTCGGCGAACGCACGCCCGACCTCAACGACGCGCAAGGCGCGCCCCTCGACCTGCCGATCATGCTGCGCGAGGGGCCGCTCGTCGAGACGATCCTGGCGGTCGCGGCGGAATTGCGCGCCGATCTCATCGCGATGCCGACCGCGGGGCGGCACGGCCTCATCGGCGCGGTGCGCGGCAGCACCACCGCGCGGGTGCTCGACGACGCCCGCTGGCCGCTGGTCGCCGTGCCGGTGGAGTGACGGGGCGAAAGCGCGGGAGATGCTCCGCGCCGAGGACCTCGCGAAGCCGTGCGGCGGCGCTGGACGCTAAAGAAGCCGGCGCCGACCCGCGTTCACAAGATAGCCTCGATCCCTTTCTTGTTGGCGAGGGCGAGAAGCTTGAGAGACGGGCCGCTCGGACGCACTTCTCCACGCTCCCATTTGCTGACGAGAACTTTGCTTACGTTCAGCGCCAGAGCAAAGGTCGCTTGGCTCATATGCGACTGCTCGCGGATGTGTTTTATCGCTTCGGGCTTGAGAATCTCCACGGGCGTCAGGCAGCTTAGATCGAAATGCCGCATTGTGGCCTTGTCGATCACGCCGACGTCATGGAGGTCCTCCGCAACCTCATGAAGCGACCGCAGCGCCTTGCTTCGGTAACACTTCGGCTGAGTCATATCTCCAACTCTTTCCATCCTCTTGTAGCGCCTAATTCCTTCAGCTTTGCCTCCGTCAGCGCTTCCAGAGACTGGGCCAATTTCAGATACTCCGCCAACTCGGATTTTCTCAGGTTGGCCTTGTCGCTCTTGGCGAAGATATGCAGGAAGACCGCAACCTCTCCACGCTTGTAGAAGATAACCGTCCGCAGCCCTCTCGCCGCACCTTGGCCGCCTCTTGAAATTCTCTGCTTGATCAGCCGGCCGCCGAGGTCCGCATCGATCAGGCCGCTCTCAGCCCTTCGGATCGCTTCCTGGCAGTCCTCGTTGGATACCCCGTCGCTCTTGGCTTCACGCTGAAACGATTTTGGCAGGTAGGCTTTCATTCTGGTCCCCGGTGCTCCGTCTCCGAAGCAATTCGTGATTCTGGGTCATCGCTTCTCCGCTCGGGGCGGGCACAATTGCCCTCGTCGCAATTTATAATAGCCGCTATTACATTTCAAGAGGCGCGCTTCATGGGCGCTCGGATCCTGTTTTGGGCAAGCCCGACAGGGTCGCCCGTGGAAGATCTCGCGGCGGCGTTAGACTGGTCTTGAGGATCAGCCGAAAGGGCCTCCAGACGAAAACGCCGAGCGAGCGTTCATGCGGACTTCACACTTGTCCTTGCGCCCTGTTCGTGTCGCGCTGTGTCATTTTCTGCGACCGAGCGATTTCGAAAGCGTGATGGCGCCGCCAGGAGGGATTGAACTCTCGACCTCTCCCTCGCCAACGTTTGGCAATGATGCGAATGATATTCCTGATGGCGCGGGGGGCCCAGCTCTATCGAATGGCGCGACATGAAATAGCGCGGCCATGATGGCGGCGGAGCGGCAGGAAGATCGCGGAACGCCTGATAAAACTCCTCCGCGCGATGAAGGTATTCGCGCGGCGCAAGGATTTGTGGATAGGTGGTCACGTCGAGCTGCTTCATGTTTTGCTCCACGCCGACTCTGCCCGTTCGGAGCAATCGTTCCTCGCGCCTTGCTACGCAGCACTGTCCTCGATCAGCTTGGCGAGCGACGGTTGACCCAGCGTGGCGAGGACGTGCGCCAGCGTGTCCGCATCCTTGAAGCCCGAAGCAAAGCCGGCGCCATAGCGCTTGCGCAAAGTCCCCACATGCGTGTTGCCATGCCTATGGCTGATCTCGGTCCCATGGCGCGTGCTCACTCCACTGCCGGCCACCGCTCCCGTGCCGGCTCCACTGCTTCTTTTGGAGATCAAGGACAGCATTTCGCGCCGCAGGATGGCGTTGATACGAGACTGGTAGCCCTTCCCCTGCGCCCGCAGCCATGCCAGCACATCGGAATCGATGCGCACGGTGGTCGAAGTCTTGGTGGGCTTGTAAAATCGGCCGCGCACCGCGCTGTTCCAGAACCCCTCTGTCAGCGGAGGAATGTCCCTGTAGTCGATCTCACCATCAGGCCGGGTGGCCAGCGCCGCCAGCTCGGCTTTCTGCTTCTCGGTCAGGGGAGGCAGGTTGGCCAGATCAACGTCGCGTCTGACGATTTTCTTGTTCATAGCGTCTCCTTTCCTTCCGGTCGGCCCGTCTGGCCGAAATGATGCGAATGATCTCAATGGGCTCGCCGTCCTCGTCTTTATCTTCATCGATGGTGTGGGCCACCAACAGCAAGACATGCCCCTCCACCATGCCGAGGGTCTGCCAGCGCCGCTCGCCGCCCTCGATGCGATCCTGCTCCGTGAGGGCGCACGGGTCGGCGAACACCCGCATCGCGGCGCCGAAACTCACCCGGTGCTTGCGCAGATTGCTGGCCGCCTTGGCGGGGTCCCACTCGAATCGAGTGCCCATACATAAATGTTACTACAAAGCCGTATTTCAAGCAATGCTGTGCCTTGCGGAACGGAAAACCGGTCAAGGAGCCCGTCCTTCTTGACTCGATCCTTCCGCCAGGCAGTTCTTCGCCGCCAAAATGGGCGCCTGTCCGACCGCGACCCGCAGCGCCGCCCTCCAATCGACCGGCAACGGGAGGCATGTCGCAACGACATTCCACGGATTTTGCACGTCTCGGCGCGCCGAGATTCCGCTATGTTCGCCGAGCCTCCGCCGAGGCGGAGAATCACTCTTCCTGAGATTTCAACGAGTTAAATGGTGCTGCCAGAGAGGATTGAACTCTCGACCTCTCCCTTACCAAGGGAGTGCTCTACCACTGAGCTACGGCAGCGTTCGCCCATCCGGGTGATGAATCAATCGGGGATAGGGGAGCCGGCCGCGTTGTGCCACACGGCCCCGGCCGATGCAACAATCGCTAGAGATCGACGAAGGTCTCGCTTTCGAGCTCGACCGGGCCGGTCATCAGCACGTGATTGTCGCTCTCGCGCCACTCGATCGTCAGATCGCCGCCGGGCAGCGACACCCGCGCCTTGCGGTCGGTCAGGCCCTTGCGCGCGGCGGCGACCAGCGCCGCGCAGGCAGCCGAGCCGCAGGCCCGCGTCAAGCCGACCCCGCGCTCCCAGACGCGCATGCGGATGTAGTCGCGCGCTTCCACGCGCGCCAGCGAGATATTGGCGCGGTCCGGGAACATCGGATCGTGCTCGAGCCGCGGGCCGATCGCCGCCAGGTCCCGGGCGTCGGGGTCGTCGACCCAGAAGATCGCATGCGGATTGCCCATATTGACCACCGCGGCGTCGCCGAGATCCGCGCCCGCGGTCCGCAGCGTCACCTTCATCGTGTCGGGAACGGCGCGGCTGAGCGGGATTTCGCGCCAGGCAAGGCGCGGCTCGCCCATGTCGACGCGGAACGAAAACTCGCCTTCGCGGCGGCATTCGAGGACGCCGGCCTCGGTCTCCAGCCGCAGAACGCGCCGCTCGCCGCCGCGCGTCAGCCACCAGGCGACGCAGCGCGTGCCGTTGCCGCAGGCGCCCGCTTCGCCGCCGTCGTTGTTGTAGATGCGCAGATACGCGTCCGTGTCGGCGCGGCGCGGCTCGGACAGCGCCATCAACTGATCGAAGGCGAGGCCCTTCATGCGATGGACGGCGCGCACCTGATCGGCGGTGAGTGCGACGCCGGCGCCGCGCAGGTCGAGCACCACGATCTCGTTGCCGGCGCCGTTCATTTTGGCGGCGGGGCGGCGGGTCAGGGCGGCGACGGGCGCGGAAATCTCGGATTCTCCCTCGGTCATCAGCCCTTACCGCCCGGCGCCGGCCTTGTCGATCACCCGCGCGCCCAGACGCGCCAGCGCCTCGCGGAGCGGCTCGGCTTCGATCGGCGCGGCGTAGCTCTGCGCCAGCTCCACGGCCCGCGCGCTGGGCGGCGCCGTCTTCGGCGCGGCCCTGGCGGGCCGGTCGAGCGGCCCCTGCCGAAAGGCGATCTTGCCGATGCAACGCCAGCCGAGATGGGCGTTGACGCGCTCGATGATGACGGCGGTCGAATGCTGGACCTCCAGCGCGAAGGCGCCCTCGACGCGCAGCACCAGCGTCGCCAGCGCCGGCGGCGCGTCGGCGTCGCGCCGCGGCGCGCGCGGCCATTGCACTTCGATCGGGCGGCAGGCCGCGGCGAGCCGCGCGCCGGCGATCTCGCTCCAGTCGGCGACCAGGCTCGTCTCGCCAAGACCTTGCCGCGCCAGGACCGGCTCGACGAGCTGCGCCAGGAACGCGCCGAGCGGCGCCGGGCCGCCGCGGCGCATCCAGCCTGACGGTTTCGTCATGGGCCTGTTATCCCCTATGGTCGAGGCGATGAAATCCAGTCTAGACCTTCGCCGGTCCGATGCGAAGCCCGTCGAGGCGGCGCGCCGCGTCCTCGCCTGGTGGGATCGCCACCGGCGGAGTTTTCCCTGGCGGGCGGCGCCCGGCGAGCGCGCCGACCCCTATCGCGTCTGGCTGTCCGAAGTTCTGCTGCAGCAGACCGTGGCGCGGACGGCGGTCCCCTATTTCGAGCGCTTCGTCGCGCTGTGGCCGCGCGTCGAAGACCTCGCCGCCGCGCCGCTCGAAGAGGTGATGCGGGCCTTCGCCGGGCTCGGCTATTATTCGCGCGCCCGCAACCTGCACGCCTGCGCGCGTCAGATCGCCCAGCGCGGCGGCGCCTTTCCGCAGGACGAGGCCGTGCTGCGCGCGCTGCCCGGCGTCGGCGCCTATACGGCGGCGGCGATCGCCGCCATCGCGTTCAATCGGCACGCCTCGCCGGTCGACGGCAACATCGCGCGCATCATGACGCGCCTGCACGCGATCGATGCGCCGATCGCCAAAGCGAGAGCAACCATCGCCGCCGCCGCTGCGGCGTTGACCCCCGCCGACCGGCCGGGCGATTTCGCGCAGGCGCTGATGGATATCGGCGCGACGATCTGCGCGCCGCGCAGCCCGGACTGTCGGGCCTGCCCGCTCGAGGCGGACTGCGCCGGCGCGGCGACCGGCGAGCCGCAAGCCTGGCCGCGCAAGAAGCCGCGCAAGGCGCGACCCGAGCGGCGCGGCGCGGCGTTCTTCGCGCAGGCGGCGGACGGCAGCATCCTGCTGCGCGCCCGCCCGCTCGAAGGGCTGCTCGGCGGCACGCTGGAATTGCCCGGCACGCCGTGGTCGGCCGATTTTGCGCCCGAGGCGGCGGCGAGCGAAGCGCCCTTTCCGGCGTCCTGGCGCCTGGCGCCGGGACTTGTGGAGCAGGCGTTCACGCATTTTTCGCTGCGCCTGAACGTCTATGTCGCGCGTCTCGAGGGAAATCCGCCGGCGCGCGAGGGCTGCTTCTGGGTCGCGCCGCCGGAGATCGAGCGCGCCGCCCTGTCGGGCGTGATGCGCAAGGCCCTCGCCCACGGGCTGGCGTTCGCGGGGAACCAGGGCGCCCCCGAAGTCCGGCGGGTCAGTAGGCGCCGGAATGGGCCTTCGACGAAAAGATCGTCATCACCAGAATCTTGACGTCGAGCCACAGCGACCAGTTGTCGATGTAGTAGAGGTCGTGCTCGACCCGCTCGCGCATCTTCTCCTCGCTGGAGATTTCGCCGCGCAGCCCGCACACCTGCGCCCATCCGGTGATCCCCGGCTTGACGTTGTGGCGGCGGGCGTATTGGGCGATGCGCCGCTCGTATTTCTGATCGTGGGCGAGCGCGTGCGGCCGCGGGCCGACCAGCGACATGTCGCCGGCCAGGACGTTCAGCAGTTGCGGCAGCTCGTCGATGCTGGTCTTGCGCAGAGAGGCGCCGATGCGGGTCACCCGCGGATCGAATCTCGTCGCCGAAACGAGCTTCGAATCGTCCTCCATCGTGGTCATCGTGCGAAACTTGACGATGCGGAACGGCTCCTGGTTGAAGCCGTAGCGGCGCTGCAGGAAAAAGGCCGGACCGCGGCTGTCGAGCCGGATCAACAGCGCCACGACGGCGAACAAGGGCGCCAGCAGGACCAGCGCCAGCGAGGCCGCCGCGATGTCGAAGGCGCGTTTCTCGAGGCGCTGCAGCAGCGAGAGCGGGCGGCGCGTCAGATTGAGCGCGAAGATCGGGCCGAGCCTTGCGACCTCGGCCTCGCTGAAACGGTCGAGGATGGCTTCCGAGCCCAGGTGGATTTCGGCGGGCGTTTGCAGGAAGGTGTCGACGCAGGCCTCGATGGTCCGCGTCTGCGACCAGGGAACCGCGATGAATATGTCGTCGGGGCGCAGCATGCGCACCGTCGCGGCGGCCAGCGCGAGATCGTCGCCAAGATGGGAGGGGCCTTCGCGCAGCATCGCCGCGGCGGCGATCTCCATGCCGGACCGCTCGAGGTCGTAGCGCCGCACGAAGGCGGACAATTGGTTCTCGAAGCCGACGACGACCAGACGGCGCAGCGGCAGCCATCCCGCCCGCTTGGTCGCCTCGGCGACGCGCACCATGACGGCGCGCATGCCGCCGAGCGCGACAAGGCCGACGACATACAGCACGCCGGTCGCGCCGCGCGAAAAGACGTCCGTCGTCTTGGTTGCGAAACCCAGCGCGAACACGCAGAAAAAAGCCAGGTTCCATACCGAAACGCAGCGCCCGAAATGACCGGAAAAGGTCTCGAACCGTTTGACCGAATATTCATTGCGCTGAATGTTCGAGACGACCACCAGCGCGCCGACGACGGCGCCGACCCCGGTCACCGGCTCGACGCCCGGCAACAGTCCGAAGGTCGCCAGCTTGTAGATGACGTTGGAGGCCCCGGCGGCGAGCGCCACGGCGCAAAAATCGCCGAGCGCGGCGAGCCAGCCGAAGGCGATCTCGGCGACGCCCTTGGAGGCGCTCGCCCATCGGCGATGGTGGATTCGCCGCGCCGAATCGGCGGGAGACCGGCGTCTCTCGGCCCGAAGCGCCCCGGTCGATGCGCCGCCAATCTGCAACTCTGATCGCTCCATTTTGGCACGCACGACGACGGCGCCGCCCGACGAGGACCGCCTTGGGCCAGCGCGCGGCAAGCTTCGTGCCGATGGCGGCGCGGGCGCTGCGGACGCCCGCAGCTTTTCCGCTCGGCGCGGACCGGCGGGCCTCGAAGCGAGGGGCCGATCGCCGCGCGGCGGATCGAGCCTCCTCCCTAACCCATTGTTTTGCGGGCGCGATCCCATCAAAAGCCGGCGCCGCCGGCCGAATCGCGGCGCCCGCCGGCGGGCGTCGCCGCGCCGATCAAAATCGGCTGTTCCCGCTCTCCGTCGCCGGCGGCCGACGTCCCGAATCGGGAGGCATGCGGCTTGCCGGCCTCGGCAGGGTTCAACACGAGCGGGAGCGAGGCCATGCAACTGGCGATCAGGGCGACGCCGCTCGGGCGCCACGCGGTCGTCCATGTCGGCCCGTTGCCGATCGACGCCGTCGACATCGACGAGACGGCGCAGGCGTTCATCGACTATTGCCGGAGCGCGCAACGCCACGCCGCCGAGCGGCCGCTCTATTCGACCTCGGTCAACGGGCACGTCATTTCGCTTTGCGCGCGCGACCGCCGCCTGACTGAAATGATCCAGGTCGCCGACTCGATCAACGCGGACGGCCAGCCGCTGGTGTTTTTGTCGCGCTATCTGTGCGCCAACCCGCTGCCCGAGCGGGTGGCGACCACCGATCTGTTTCCCGTCGTGGCGGCGCTGGCCGCCCAAACCGGCGTCACGTTCTACATGCTGGGCGGCGGCGAAGAGGTCAATCGGAGGGCGGTCGAAGCGACGCTCGCCGCCTATCCGTCGCTGCGCATCGTCGGGCGCCGCAACGGCTATTTTTCGCGCGCCGAGGAGGCCGCCCTTGTCGCGCAGATCGCCCGGCTGAAGCCCGACGTGCTTTGGCTTTCGCTCGGCGTGCCGCTGGAGCAGCAGTTCTGCCGGCGCAACCTGAGCGCCCTGCGCGGGGTGGGCATCGTCAAGACCTCGGGCGGGCTGTTCGACTTTCTGTCGTCGGCCAAGCCGCGCGCCCCCGCCTGGATGCAAAGGAGCGGTCTCGAATGGCTGTTCAGATTGGCGCTCGAGCCCCGGCGCCTGTTCGTGCGCTATCTGGTCACCAACCCTCACGCGCTGTTCGTGATGGTCACCAATCTGAAATGAGCGCGCCCGTCGGCGATGAGCCGCCCCAAGGCTCGCCCGCCGCCGCAATCTGAAAGACACGCCGGTCGAAGCGGCCGGGCGCGATCAGACCCGCTCGAACGTCAGATAGACCGGCCGGCGCCCCTGGCGCGCGGCTTTGGCTTCATAGCGGGTCGCCCGCCAGTCCGCCCACGGGCGGCGCCAGTCGTCGGCCTGGCGCGCGAGCCAGTCGAATTCGGCCGAGGCGAGGAAACGGCGCAGCGTCCAGCCCGCGTAGTCGTCGATGTCGGTGGCGAAGCGCACCTGCGCGCCGCGCCGCGCCACCCGCGCGAGCTCGTCGACCATCTCCTGCGAAATCAGCCGGCGCTTGTGCTGGCGCCGCTTCGGCCAGGGGTCGGGATAGAGGATGAAGACGCGCGACAGGCAGCCGTCGGGCAGGCCCGCGATCAGCGCCGCCGCGTCGCCCGCCCGCAGCCGCACGTTGTCGAGCGCGTGCTCCTCGACGCCGGCGAGCGCCTTGGCGACCCCGTTGAGGAACGGCTCGCAACCGATGAACCCGACATCGCGCCGCGTCCTGGCCTGCGCCAGCAGATGTTCCGCCCCGCCAAAGCCGATCTCCAGCCAGACTTCGTTCGGCGCGAACGGGAACAGAGCGCGGCAATCGCCGATCTTCGCGCCGCCGATCTCGAGCCGCGGCAAAAGCTCGGCGACCAGGCGCGCCTGATGGGCCCGCAACCTTCGGCCCCGGCTGCGCCCGTAGAGCGCGCGGCGCGGCGGATCGCCGGCCGGCTCGCTCTCCTGCGGCGCGCCGCCGATCAGGCGACGAGGCCCCGCAGCTGGCTCACCAGATCGGTCTTTTCCCATGAGAAGCCGCCGTCGGCGTCCGGCGGGCGACCAAAGTGCCCGTAAGCGGAGGTCCGCGCGTAGATCGGCTTGTTCAGGCCCAGATGCTCGCGAATGCCGCGCTGCGAAAGGTTCATCACCTCGCCCAGCGCCGCCTCGAGCCGTGATTCGTCGATCCGCCCGCCGCCGTGAAGGTCGGCGTAGATCGACAAGGGCCTGGCGACGCCGATCGCATAGGACAACTGGATCGTGCAGCGGTCGGCGAAGCCGCCGGCGACGACGTTCTTGGCCAGATAGCGCGCGGCGTAGGCGGCCGAACGATCGACCTTGGTCGGGTCCTTGCCCGAGAAGGCGCCGCCGCCGTGCGGGGCCGCGCCGCCATAGGTGTCGACGATGATCTTGCGCCCCGTCAGGCCGCAATCGCCGTCGGGGCCGCCGATGAAAAACTTGCCGGTCGGATTGATGTGCCAGACGGTGCGCGGCGTCAGCCAGCCGGCGGGCAGCGCCCGCTCGACATAGGGGCGAACGATGCGCGCGACGTCTTCCGAGGAGAGGGATTCGTCGGTGTGCTGATGGGAGACGACGATCTGCGTCGCTTCGACCGGAACACCGTTTTCATAGCGCACCGTCACCTGGCTCTTGGCGTCGGGCCCGAGGCTCGTCTCGACGCCCGAGCGGCGCGCCTGCGAAAGCTGCTTGAGGATCTCGTGCGCGTAATAGAGCGGCGCCGGCATCAGTTGGGGCGTCTCGTTGCAGGCGTAGCCGAACATGATTCCCTGGTCGCCGGCGCCCTCGTCCTTGTTGCCCGCCGCGTCGACGCCCTGCGCGATATCGGCCGACTGGGCGTGCAGCAGGATCTCGACCTCGGCGTCTCGCCAATGAAAGCCCGACTGCTCGTAGCCAATGTCCTTGACCGCTCCGCGCGCCGTCTCCTCGATCAGCTCGTCGTCGAGTTGCGGGCCGCGGACCTCGCCGGCGATGATGATCCGGTTGGTCGTCGCCAGGGTCTCGGCCGCCACGCGGATCTGATAGGGATCGACGCCGGCCCTGACGCCCTCGCGAAAGTACAGATCGACGATTTCGTCGGATATCCGATCGCAAACCTTGTCCGGGTGACCCTCGGAAACCGATTCACTGGTGAATTGAAAGTTCTTGCGGGTCACCGAATTGTCTCCAGTCGCGTTTCTTCGGCTTGAAGCGCAACGCGTCCGCCTCAACGCCCCAGCGCGCGAGCCTCGGATTGGCGGCGGGCGCCCGAAGAGGCCGCCTTTTGACAGGCGTCGTTCGTCAGGTCAAGCGATTCCCTCAGGAACGTTCGTTATAACGAACGGTCCGTCGCCGCGCCTACGGCGCCGCGCCGGGGTCGACGGAAGGCTCGCCGGACTCGTGGGCGAGGGAGGCGACGAGGTCGAGAATCCGGCGCCGGATCTTGGGGTCGCGAATCAGCGCGAAGGCCCGGTTCAGTTGCAATCCTTCGGAAGTGGACAGGAAGTCGACGACATAGGAAGCCGCGCCCGCCTCGGCGAAGCCGCCGACCGGCGCTTCTCCGAGCGGGGCGCCTTCGAAGAAGAATGACGGCGGCACCTGCAGCACGCGGGCGAGCTCCTGCAGCCGGCTGGCGCCGATGCGATTGGCGCCTTTTTCGTATTTTTGAATCTGCTGAAAGGTGATCTTCAGCGCCGCCCCCAGTTTCTCCTGGCTCATGCCGACCAACATGCGCCGCATCCGCAGCCGCGCGCCGACGTGCTTGTCGATCGGATTGGGGATTTTCTTCATGGATGGAAGGTTCCAATGTCTCATCGTGGCGTCATGTACGCTGCGTTACATCGGTCGAGATTCGTCGCTAATTCTGGGAAGGATTCTAGTCTATACTCGTTTTACGCGCAATCGTCACGGCCGCTCAATTCGCTCGGCCGCGACGCCCCCGGCGCGCCGCGCCCCCAATCTCGCCGCCCGCTCTTGAACGCCCGGAACGGCTTTTTTGCGACGGCATGGCCGCTATCCAACGCAAATCCGTCGCCGCCCGCTCCCGCCCGCGCCGACGGCGCGACGTTCGCGCGCGCGCAACTTGCGCGGCGACCGGACACGGTGATATGCGCGGCTCGCGCCGAAGGCGCAAACCGGAGGGGTGGCCGAGAGGCTGAAGGCGCACGCCTGGAAAGTGTGTATGCGGGAAACCGTATCGCGGGTTCGAATCCCGCCCCCTCCGCCAACTCAGAACAGAACTGCGAACGCCGGGCGTGGCCGATTTTACGCCCGAGGCGGCGGCGAGCGTGTGAAGCAGATTGCCTTTCGAGCCGATAATGCGGACCTCGCGATCGGCGACCTCGACGCGCCGGGCGAGCGCGCGGAGATGGTCGCGGCGGTCATCGCGATTGCCCTCTCAGATCATCGGTGCGGCCGAACATTTCATCGAAGAGATCGCCGAACCATGCCTCGAACACGGCGAGTTCGACATCTGTGATCGGCACTGGGTCGGGCCAATCGTCCGTGACGGTCCACGTCAACGGGTCGTGCTTCGCCGCTCGACCGTTACGAGGCCAAGGTTTCGGCTCGATGTAAAGATCGTCGGGCAGAACGCCCAGGCTGGGGCGCAGTCGAGACATTCCGCCAGCATCGCGCGAAGCGACAACGCGCCTGAACGTCCTAATTCTAACCGCTGGTACGCTTGGCACCATTGCTCGTCACGCCTCCTGCTTGGTCCTCGGCGAGACAGCCAGTCCGAGAAACACGAGGACGGCCTGGTTGAGCCGCAGGATATCCTCGTCGTCCAGCCTGCCGACGCGCGCGCCGACCTTGGTCTTGGGGACGGTGGTAATCTTGTCCACCATCAACCGGCACGCCGCGCGCAGGCCGTTGCGCTCGTTCGGCTCCACCGGCAGGCGGAACAACGGCGCGTCGGTCTCATCCGTGGTGAAGGCGCAGATCGTGATCGAGTCGGTCGCGTCGAAGCTGTCGTCCTGAACGATGACAACGGGGCGTGGCTTGCCCGCATAGTCCTTGCCGCCGGCGACGGTCCAGATGTCGCCTCGCCTCATTCATCGCCCCAGTCCGATACCGCGTCGATGAACGCCTGATCGTCCGCAGCATGAGCACTGGCGGCGATGGCGGCCGACTGGCGATGTGCTTCGGAACGGAAGGCGGGGGAGCGCACGTCCGGCACCCAAATCTGGATCGGGCGCAGACCCTGCTCGCGCAGGCGCTCGCGATGTTCCCGCACCTTGATGCGCGAGGGCTTGGCGCTTGATGCCGAGGCCATGACAAGTCTCCAATATAGTTACATGTAACCTATCATGGGCCGCCGGGTTTCGCCAGTCCTTTCACGGGTGTTCGCTGCCGGGACGAACCCCCCTCTTTCCGGCCCTTTCTTGCCGCAGTGCGGTGCGGATGGCGCTCGGATCGTTGATATCATTGGCGTTCTGGACGACACGGATGGCAGGGATGTTTGGCCGTTCGCTGAAAACCTCAATCATCCCAGCCACATACGCGGGCCGGATGGCCCGCTTTTCCCTTGCCGTCGCGGCCCCGCCCCTACAGCCCCCGAAATTCGCACGCTGCTCCCCTCCCGGATGCAACCGAAACGGCTTGGCGGAAAGAGCCATTCTGACCATAATGGCGCAATGGATCACCATCCGACTCGGCCATGAAAACCATGTCGGCACGCGAGGCGAAGAACGCTTTCGGGCTGATGATCGACACCGCGCGTTCAGAGCCGGTTTTGATCGAGAAGCATGGGCGCGGCGTGGTGGTGGTGGTGTCGCGGTGGAAGAATATGAGCGGCTGACCGGTCAGCCGACGGCGGATCGGCGGACGGCCCAGAACGAGAACAAGAGTTGAATGGCTATCCTGAGCTGCCTCACCCGAGACGACGATATCCGCGCCGCCCGGCGTGCGCAGTGCTGCCTGCTGGAAGAAGCGACCGCCCTGTCGGCAGACGATGCGGCGGCGGGAAACATCGCAATCCAGGGCGATAAGCTCGACGCGCTGAGGGCTCTGTTGTCGTTCTGCGCTGGGCGTAGGAGGTAATCCATATCGCTCCGAAATATAACAGGCGGCCGGCATTTCAGCGCCATAATGACAACCTCGAATCTGCCTGAGGGGATTTCAGGATATGGCGAAGTTCGAAATCACGTGGCTTGAAGATCGGTCGGACGAGAGCGTGCTGGAAGAAATTCGCCGCGTTGCTTCGTTGACACCAGATCTTCGTTTAACAAAGCGCGTGTTCGATTCGCATGCCAAGATCAAGAGTTCGGCGGTGGAGCGGCGCTTCGGATCGTGGGCCGAAGCAACCAGAAGGGCTGGCCTGTCCGACGCTTTACCAATTTACACCGAGGACGCGATCTTAAGCGACATTCAGCGTGTTTCAGCCTTGTCTCGTGATGAACCGTTCACAATCGCTGTATATTCGAACCACGGTCAGGTTTTTGGGCAGTCATATAAAACGCCATTGGCGGATGGCCGAGGCCCTGACAGAGCGGGGCTCTGGTATCGGTAAGTCGGCCCTCCCTGACCGAGCAGATAAAAGCGCAAGTTGGTCGTGCGATGAGTGACGACGACATATGGACGGATACGCAACGTGGCGGCTCAGCTTGGCAAAGCCCACCTCTCAGGCGCTGACGTCGAGGCGCACTCCGAAAATCACGCAGTCGCAAATGTATCGTAAATTCGGCAGCGTCTCGGCGGCACTGAGAAAGGCCGGGGTTGAACAGGCGGCGCACGGTCGAAGGTACACCGACAATGAAATTTTCGAAAATCTACTTAATGTTTGGACGCACTACGGTCGACCGCCGACAGTGACTGAGATCAACCGGCCTCCGTCGACCGTTGGTCCCAATGCCTACATCAAGCGATATGGCCGATGGAGAGAGGCCCTGAAAGCCTTTGTCGAGCGCGGAACTCGGACGTTGAAGATAGTCCGGCGCTCAATTCTGACGAAGAGGCGTCGCCGCAGGCCGATCCGAACGGGTCAACTCGAAGCCTCGCCGCCACCGTCAATGACACTGTAACGCAGCGATCGGCTGGCCCAATCGCCGTGCGATCCCGCGTCGTGAGGCCGACGCCGACAAACGTACAGCCTGAGGATCGCCGTGATCCCAGCATTGGTCTTCGGTTCAAGGTGCTTCAGCGGACCGCTTAGGTGTGTGCTGTGCGGTGGCCATCCCGCGCGGAACGCTGAGTGTGTCCTACACGTCGACCATGTGACCCCATGGTCCAAAGGTGGAAAACCCGAGAGGACAACCTGCGGACCTTGTGCGCGACGTGCAACATCGGCCGAGGCAATCGCTTCGTCGATTAGGGACTACGGCTTAGTGGAGACCCCTCGGCGCAGCATTCATCGGGCTATGGCGTAGACATCGTGCTCATCACGTCGGTCGTGGCCCGCCAACTCTACGCCATGGCCCGCTGCGCTATCCGATAGCCATCCGCGCTACGACGCGCTCTTGCAACAGGGGCGAGTATGATCCAGAAGATGAAGTCATCTACAAAATCACTTGGCCGAATGGGAAGATTTACGTAGGTAGCGATCTGACGGACTCAATTACCTACTTTGGCAGCCCGGATAAGCGCCTCATTGAGGCCGACTTTCCCAGCCGGGAGGCGCAGCGGGGGCATGGCCGTGCGACGGGAGATTTTGTGGGAGTCCGAGGTTGCTTCCAGCGCCGAGGTGCTACGAAAGGAGCGGGAGTTGATCATCGCGTTTCACGCGAACAGCCCGACTGTCGGCTACGACGAAACCCCAAACACGGTAAGTGAGCTATAGGGCTATAGCGTAGGCATAGTGCTCATCACTATCGGCCATGGC
>CAVSYB010000013.1:0-1485903 GCA_963732155.1 uncultured Alphaproteobacteria bacterium | reverse complement strand
ACCCAGTCCGCGAGAACGGCTGTGATTTCCCGGCCGTGGAAATCCCTCGATATCATAGTCGGTTAGTAGCCCGCGCCGCGGTTTGCGGCGGCGATAGCGGCGTGTCTAGCGCGGCGAACGGCCGATACTGGCCGTCAGTCTCCGGCCGCAAGATTCCGTTTCCCGGATGGGCCGATGGCGCGCCGCGCAAGCCTCTCTCCGAGACGTTGCGAATACGGCGCGGGTTGGGCGAGACGGATCGCTGTGGAGGGCGTTGTCACGGCGCCTTCGGGGTTGCGGATCGTCGGCTGGTCCAGTAGCCAAGTGGATGGCCCAAAGCGGCTACGCCGGCTACCGGTTCCCGCCCGAGATTATTCATAAGACGATTTGGCTCTATCTCCGGTTCACGTTGAGCTTCCGTGACGTGGAAGATTTGCTGGCGGAGCGCGGGATCACAGTCTCATACGAGACGATTCGGCGCTGGGTGAACCATTTCGGCCCAATGATTGCGGCGGACTTGCGCAAACGTCGCCCGAAGCCCTGCACCACCTGGCATCTCGACGAAGTCTATCTGAAAATCGCTGGCCGAATGGTCTATTTGTGGCGCGCCGTCGACGCCCAGAGTGAGGTGCTCGACGTGCTCGTCGAGTCCAAGCGAAACAAGCATGCCGCGCTGAAACTGATGTGCAAGCTCCTGAAGAAATACGGCTTTGTCCCCGACCGATTGATCACGGACGATTTGCGCTCGAATGGCGCCGCCGCCCGCGATCTGGGGATCGAGCGTCGCCATGAGCGCGCTCGATGGAGGAACAACCGCGCCGAGAATTCGCATCAGCCAACTCGACGAAGGGAGCGCAAGATGCAACGCTTCAAGAGCCCGGGCTCGGCCCAGAGATTTCTGTCAACCCAGGCCGCCGTCTACAACGTCTTCAACGCGCAACGCCACTTCGCCTCCGCCCAAACGCATCGCATCTTCCGCGCCGCAGCGATGAACACGTGGCACGAGGCCGTCGCGGCCGCCTGAAATCGCGAGGGACGAAGGCTTTTCGCATTCTCCGTTCGACAACGTGACGACGCCCTTGTGCGCAAGCTTGCCGCGCCTGGTTTTGCATTCGCGCTGGCCGCGCTGCAGCCGCTCTATTTCGGGAGTACGGGTTCCCGCCACGGGGTGAGGCCGAGAGATATGCCGTACGCCGTCAACTGGGCCAGGTTCGAAGCGCCGGTCTTTATTTTGAGGTTGGCGACGTGGAAACGCACTGTGGCCGCAGAAAGCGCGAGAATCGTTGCGGTCTGCGCGGCTGAACGGCCGCGAATGAGGTGAAGCAGGACTTCGCGCTCACGGTTGGACAAAGCGGCGGGAGGCGCTGGCAGCCAGGGCGCCGAGGATCGTCCGGATAGCGCTTCCGCAAGATCGAATGCGACCCCGGCGAGGGCGCGCAAGGCGAAGCGGTCTTCTGCGGAATCGGGGTCGGAGGCGCCGACAAACGCCACGACGCCAAACGCATTATCGGCGGCCCGTTGCGGCACGATGTAGCCGCCGCCAAGACCAAACCTTTCCCCGGCTTCGAATACGGATTGACCGGGGTGATTTCGCGGCAGCAGGCGCCGCAACGCGCGCGCGCCTATGGGTGTGCCTCGTGTCGCCGCCCAAAGCGGAACCGGGTCCACACGTACAAAGTCCTCGCGCATGTAGAGCGCGAGCCAGTCTGGGCGCCAGCGAGCAAAATGCAGCGCTTCGGGCAGTCCTGTCTGGGCGAGTCGACCGCTCGCTATGTAAGGATACCCGAATTTCTCGACGAGCGCGCCAAGTCTGTCTTTCAACGTGTCGAGACTGTCGATGCTTTCGCTCTCGTTGGCGAAAACTCGCGCTTGATCAAATAAACTCACGCCACCCATGACCATTCCCGATGCGGCGCGGGGGGATGTCGTAACCAGGGGTTCGCGAAGGCTCCCGCTCTCGCCCCGCGCCGAGACCGCCCGCTATCCTGACCAGCCGTGCGAGGCAACGCAACAGCCTATGAAAAGTGCTAGGTGACGCTACTTTTGATTAAAAGTAATCCTAAAGAGTTAGCAAATGAAACGATCATCCCGCGCCTGGCGCCGAATTGCGGCGTCGTGCGGCCGAGCCTTGATGCGGCGACAGCGGTCTATTGGGGGCGGCGTCTCTTTTTCCTGCGCCGATGGGAACGTCCAGCGACAAGACGCAAGTCGCGCCTTCGGCCTCAACGCGTTGGAAGTGTCGCCTGGTGCACGCATGCTTATCGCCGCACCGCTGCCGTCGGCAATTGCAAATTGCCCGCCTGAAACTGTTGCGCAGAAGTCCGGATCCGCTCTCGCCGCGCGGCCGCGCGCCCAGTCGAAGGCCTGAGCGCGCAGGCCTGAGAATGGGCGGCGGGCGCGCGAGCGCCAATCTCGGATCCGTATCGACGCCTTCCACAAACGCCAGCCCTCCGCGAGGAAGATAATGACCACGATCGTCGCGCCAATCGACACGGATTTGGACCTTGTCGCAGAGACAGACCCGCAGGCGCTCGAAAGCCTCGATGTCTTCGCTGTGCTGGAGAGTCTGCCTCTGTACAACAACAATGTGCTTCTCGGCTACGGCATCCCAAATACCGTCGAGGGCGTCCCGACCGGCTTCATTGAGCCGCTGGGAGGCGCGCAGGGCGGAGACCCAAACGCATCGACCGACGTCGCCGACGCGCTGGCCAGCGATCCGTCGAAGACTCTCTACAATTACATGGAAGTATATCTATTCGAGGCCGATTCTGTATTCGATTTCGCGCAATCTCTCGACTATCTCAACACGGTGATTGGCGTCGGGCCGGGACTGATCGACGCCGTCATCGTGCAAACCGGCAACGGAACCGGCACCGACCTGACCACTCCGATCGTGGTGAACGCCGAAGAAGCCGCCAACGACACCAAGGTGCTGGCAGTCACCGCGACAAGCTATTACGTCGCCGGAGGTTCGGCGGGCGCGATCACCGCGGCGCCGGGCGCCGATCTCGCGCTCGAAGTCGCCGATAGCGCGGCCAACATAGCCGCCGACCTTCCGACCATTCTTCAATCGATGAAGGGATACACCGATTTCGTTCGGCTCTATCTCGACCTGGACGACACGGGCGAGAATATCGCCGGCAGTCTTCTCTCGATCGAGAAGAGTCTCGACACGATCAGCAGCACGGCGAACGCGTTCTTCGAGAGCAACGACACGGGCAACTATGATTATGTGACCGTCGCGATGAATTCGAGCGATACGGGTTCGCTCATTCCGTTCACCGTCGGTCAATATCAGCAGGTCTTCGAGGATCCCGCATTTTACAATATTTTCACAGGAGTTGGCGCCGCCGCGCCGCATACGATCGAGATTATCGATACCGCGGCCAATATCGAGGGTCTCTCGACTTTGCTGTTCCTGCCACCCGCGGGCAACAACGTCGCCTACTATGGCAGCTACATCACGAAGATCGTGGCGACGGACGGCCCGCTGCAGCTGTCAGTGAATCTCGCTTCGGAATTGGGCGCTTTGGGCATCGGCGTCAGCGCGCAAACCGGCGGCGTGAGCGTGCTCGAACTCGGCGCTGGGGATCGGGTTGCCCGGCGGCGGCGGACTATCCGCTGTTCAAATCCAGAACATCGCGGCGCTCGGCGTCACGCAGATTGCATCGAATGACGATCCGATCGCCTTCGACGCCGCGCAGGTCGCAAGCCTTTATCAATACGGGATGCACGTGTCGGCTTATGAGGGCGGCGCCGTCACGCTGGAGGACAGCGCGGCCCTGATCGACGCCCTGCTCGCAAATTTGGCCAATAGCGTCGGCGCCTCGCAGATCGGCGCGCGCCTCCAGAAAATCGGGGTCACCGCCATTGACCCGACCGATGCGCCGATCGCTCTTACGATGGCCGAAATCAACAGTCTCCAGCAGGCGGGGATCGCCGTCGCTCCGCGCGAGGCGACGCTCGAGGATTCGTCCGCCGACATCCCGCCGTTGACCGTCGCCGAAATCGACGCGCTCAGCCAGTTCGGGGTTTCCTCGATCGAGGTGACCGACGGAGTTCGGCTGCCAATCAGCGTATCTGCGGCGAAGGAACTGGTCGATCTGCCGGTCGGCAGCATAGCCGTCGGGCCGGCGGGGGTCACGATAAGCGGCGCCGCGGCCGACATCGAGGGACTGACCGATTCCGAGCTTTCCGCGCTTGCGACGCAGGATGTTGCGCAATTTGCTTCGACGGACGTCCCTATTCAGCTTCGGGTCGATCAGGCGCAGGCGATCGAACAGGGTTATCAGCAAGGCGCCGCCTCCGAGCCGGCGGTCGGCGGCCCGGCGGGCGCAGGGGCGATTGTTTCTGACGCCGCATGGGCCATCAACGGCCTGAGCGCCTCCGACATCCTGGCCTTTGGCGCGATCGGCGTGACGACCCTGAACGCCAACGACGGCGGCTCGATCGTGTTCGATGCGACGCCCGGCGCCAACCAGGCCGCGGCGCTGGCTCAGGCGCAAATCGGCAGCACGTCGCCCGTTACGGTGGCTGACACGGCGGCCAATATCGAGCTTCTGACGCCCGCCCAGATCGCGCAGCTTGCTGCGGCCGATCACGTCATCCTTTCGGCAACGGATGTTCAACTCGAATTGAGCGTCGATCAAGTAACGGCGCTCGAAAACGGCGGTACGGCGCCGGGAGCGCTGCTCTACGACCTTTCGGCGAACATCGACGCTTTGACAGCTCAGCAGATCTCGGACCTTGCGAGCATAGGCCTCGCAGGCGTATCCGCATCGGACAACGCGCCCCTCGTTTTGAGCGTCGATCCCTCGAATGATCAGGCCGCGGCGCTGATCGCCTTGATGAAGACGGGGTTCGGCGTCTCGCCGGGTCTCATTATCCTGGGGTCAGCGATCGATATCGAAGCGCTTTCGGTCGACGCGATCGCGAGGATCGCTTCAATAGGCGGAACCCTCGCTTCGACCGACGCGCCGCTACAGCTGACCGTTGATCAGGTCACCGCGCTCGCATCCGGCGGCAATACCGGCACGGCGAGCGGACCCGGGCCGAATGGCGCGATGGTTTACGACACAGCTGCGAATATCGCCGCCGGACTGACGCCGTTCTTGATCGCAAATCTTGCGGACTTGCTGTTCATCGACACGATCGACGTTTTTGACGGTCCGCTCGCGGTGACCGTTGCTCAGGCCGAGGCGGCCGCGAGCGGATCCGTCGAGCTGACGGCCGCTGGCCTCGTCTCGGTTGCAGACAGCGAGCAGAACATCCAGGCGATTGACCCGGCGACCTTACCGGCCCTGGCGCAGGCGATCGTCCAGCCGAGCCAGGGGTCTGGCTCAACTCGGACCGTCATCGAGACCAACGACGGAGTCTCGCAGATCGTCGATCTGGCGCAAGGCTTGGCGGCGGGAAATAATGGTTTCGTATTCGAGGATCCGCAAGGCGTCCAGATCCAGGACACGGAGCAGACTATCCAGTCGTTCGATGCGTCGCAGTTTCAAAAGCTTGCACAGGGGGTCGAAAAGCCATCCTCCGGCTCGGGCCAAGCGGCGCCGACGATCATTCTCACGAGCGATGGAGTCCAGCAAATTGTCAGTGTCGCCCAGGGAGTCGCCGCCGGGCAGAACGGATTCGTCTTCGAGGACGCGCAAGGGATCGAAATCCAAGATACGGCGCAGAACATCCAAGGCCTTGGCGCCGGTGATTTCGCCACCCTCGCCAAGGCCATCGACAATACGAGCGGAAATCCGACGATCATCGACGTCGTTGATGGACTGGCGCTGACACTCTCGATCGCGCAGGCAATCGCCGCAGGAAACGGCAATTTCCTGTTCGAGGATTCGGATGGCGTCGAAATCGATGACACGACCGCCAATTTCGAGCAGCTCGGCCCTTCGGACTACGCCACGTTGCACGCCGCGATTGACGGTCCCGGGGCGCCCAACCCGACGCCCTCGACAGTCCTGCGCACGACCGACGGCCAGGTTCTCACGCTGACGTTGAATGACGCGGCGGCCGCGTTGGGCTACGGCTTCGAATTCGAGGGGCCGCTGAGCATAGAGATAACGGGATCGGTGAAGGATCTGCTCGCTCTGACGCCGCAGCAGGTCGCGCTCCTCAGCGACGTCGGCGCGAACGCCGCCGTCGCGATCACCGACTCGACGAGCGACATCCAGGCGCTGACGGCGCCGCAGATTACCGAAATCTCGACGTTCGGCGCCAGTTCGATAACCTCGACCGACGGTTCGCTTACCTTCGACACGACGCAGGCGCTCGCAGCTGCCGCAGGCGATATCTCTTTCGACGTTCCCACCGGAGATAATGTTTCGGTCGTCGACGCGGCGGCGGCGTTCGGCGACCTGACGGCGCAGCAGATCGCCGGGCTCGGCGACGACGGCTTCGACGCGCTGGCCTCGACCAGCGGCTCGCTGGCGCTCGACGTGAGCCAGGGCCTGGCGGCGGCGGCGGCCGACCTTTCGGTGTCGGCGCCGAGCGGCGACCAGACGGCGGTCGTCGACGCCGCGGCGGCGTTCGGCGACCTGACGGCGCAGCAGATCGCCGGGCTCGGCGACGACGGCTTCGACGCGCTGGCCTCGACCAGCGGCTCGCTGGCGCTCGACGTGAGCCAGGGCCTGGCGGCGGCGGCGGCCGACCTTTCGGTGTCGGCGCCGAGCGGCGACCAGACGGCGGTGGCGGACGCCGCGGCGGCGTTCGGCGACCTGACGGCGCAGCAGATCGCCGGGCTCGGCGACGACGGCTTCGACGCGCTGGCCTCGACCAGCGGCTCGCTGGCGCTCGACGTGAGCCAGGGCCTGGCGGCGGCGGCGGCCGACCTTTCGGTGTCGGCGCCGAGCGGCGACCAGACGGCGGTCGTCGACGCCGCGGCGGCGTTCGGCGACCTGACGGCGCAGCAGATCGCCGGGCTCGGCGACGACGGCTTCGACGCGCTGGCCTCGACCAGCGGCTCGCTGGCGCTCGACGTGAGCCAGGGCCTGGCGGCGGCGGCGGCCGACCTTTCGGTGTCGGCGCCGAGCGGCGACCAGACGGCGGTGGCGGACGCCGCGGCGGCGTTCGGCGACCTGACGGCGCAGCAGATCGCCGGGCTCGGCGACGACGGCTTCGACGCGCTGGCCTCGACCAGCGGCTCGCTGGCGCTCGACGTGAGCCAGGGCCTGGCGGCGGCGGCGGCCGACCTTTCGGTGTCGGCGCCGAGCGGCGACCAGACGGCGGTGGCGGACGCGGCGGCGGCGTTCGGCGACCTGACGGCGCAGCAGATCGCCGGGCTCGGCGACGACGGCTTCGACGCGCTGGCCTCGACCAGCGGCTCGCTGGCGCTCGACGTGAGCCAGGGCCTGGCGGCGGCGGCGGCCGACCTTTCGGTGTCGGCGCCGAGCGGCGACCAGACGGCGGTGGCGGACGCCGCGGCGGCGTTCGGCGACCTGACGGCGCAGCAGATCGCCGGGCTCGGCGACGACGGCTTCGACGCGCTGGCCTCGACCAGCGGCTCGCTGGCGCTCGACGTGAGCCAGGGCCTGGCGGCGGCGGCGGCCGACCTTTCGGTGTCGGCGCCGAGCGGCGACCAGACGGCGGTCGTCGACGCCGCGGCGGCGCTTGGCTCGCTTACCGCAGGCCAGATCGGCCAGCTTTCCAGGTCGGGTTTCACGCAACTTGATTCGACGGCGGGTTCTGTAACGCTGGACGCCGCGCAGGCGATTGCGCTTGAGGACCCGATGACGGTCGTCGCGCCCGCCGGCGACACGGTGACGCTGTCCGACACGGCGGCGGCGATCGAAGCGCTGACCGCGGCGGAAATTGCAGCGGCCGGGTCGGTCGGTTTTACAAATCTGGTCGCTACCGACGCGTCGCTGCAGTTCACCGTCGCACAAGCGCTGGCGATCGAATTCGCCAATCTCCATGTCAGCGTTCCCCAGGGAGATGCTGCGACCGTCGTCGATTCGTCCGCGAACCTCGCAACGCTGACGTCGGCCGAGATCGCGGCTCTCGCCGCCCTCGGCGTGATTGTTCCATCTGCGCCGCCGGGCTACAGCGTGGCGTATTATCTCGCCAACCAGACGACGCTGGACGCCAGCGGAAACATTGCAATCGCCGATACGGCCGTCAACGTCGCCGCGAACCTCGACGCGCTGAACGCCGACTCGCACATCGCCTCGATCGCGCTGACGGACGGCGGGACGCCGACGCTGACGCTATCGGTCGAACAGGCGGTCAATGACAGGGCCGCGCTGGCGAAAATTGTCAGCGCCTACACGGCCTCCGTGGCCGATACAGCAGTCAATATCGCGGAGATCACCTCGGCGCAGGCCGCGGCGCTAAAGACAGACGGCTATGCGAGCGTCGCTTCGACGACAGGTGCGATCAAGATGACGACCGCCGAAGCGTTGTTGCTAATAGGCGATGGCGTCGCCGTCACGGGCGGAGCTCTCATTGCGACGGGCTCAGCGGCGACGATCGCAGCTTTGACCAGCGTTCAGGATTCGGCCCTTGCCGCAGCCGGTTACGCCCTCGAAGTCGTCGACGTCGCTTCGGACATCGAGGCGCTTACGCCCGCCAAGATCGCCGGCCTGGGGAATTTGCACGTCGCCGAGGTCGAGGCGAGCGATGCGAGCCTGGCCGTCAGCGCGACGCAGGCGATCGCCTTCGAGAACGCCCATATCCTGCTCACCGCCCCGCCGGGCGACAGCGTGAGCCTGGCCGACACCGCCGCCCACCTGCGGGCGCTCACGGCGACTGCGATCTCCGCGCTCAAAGCGGCTGGCGTTGACGCCGTGACGTCGAGCAACGGCGCAGTGGCCTTCACGGTCGCGCAGGCGTTGGCGCTCGAGGGAGCGGGGCTGGCCGCTTCGGCGATCGGCGGCGCGGTGACGCTGGCCGACGGTGCGGGGCATATCGGAACGCTGACCGCAGCCGAGATCGAGGCGCTGCCGACGATCGGCTTCAGCGGGGTGAGTTCGACCAGCTCGACGCTTACGCTGACCGTTGCTCAAGCGATCGCTTTCGAGACGATTGCGGTCACGCCCACGGTTCCGGGCGGCGGCAAGATCACGATCTCCGACGCGGCTTCGAGCGTCGCCCTGCTTACCGTCCAGCAAATCTCCGGCCTGCCGGCGATCGGCGTCAGCGCTATCTCGGCGACGGGGGCGAGCCTGACCCTCAGCGTCGCACAGGCTGTGGCGTTGGAGACGGCGGGAGTGACGCTGTCGGCGCCAGGCGGCAATGTCGTCACGATCGCGGATGAGGCGGCCAACATCAACGCGCTGACGGCGAGCGAGATCGCCGGACTGAAGGCGCTGCATGTGTCCGCGATCGCCTCGGCGGATACCGGCGCGACGCTCGACGTGGCGCAGGCGGACGCGCTGGAGGCGGCGAAAGTGACGCTGTCGGCGCCCAAGGGCGACAACGCCGTCATCATCGACGCGGCGGCCAATATCGAGACGCAGACCTCGGCCGAAATCTCGAGCCTCGCTTCATCCCTGTCGGTGAACGAGGTCGAGGCGAGCGATGCGAGCCTGGCCGTCAGCGCGACGCAGGCGATCGCCTTCGAGAACGCCCATATCCTGCTCACCGCCCCGCCGGGCGACAGCGTGAGCCTGGCCGACACCGCCGCCCACCTGCAGGCGCTGACGGCAGCTCAAATTGCCGCGCTACCGTCGCTCGGCGTTGCCGCGCTGTTCTCGGACAATGCGAACGTCAGCTTCAGCGCGTCGCAGACCTCCGCCCTCATCACCGGCGACCTCAGCGTCTCGGCGACGGGCGCCGACAGCGTCAGCGAAACCCTGACAAGCGGCGCCGTCATTGTGGCCAGCAATACCGGCGCGGGAGCCGGAACCCTCACGCTCTCCGGCGGCGCGAATAACCTGGAGGTCGACGGTGGGGCGTCGGAGCTTGGAGTCACGGCCGGTTCCGAGACGCTGAGACTCGCCAATTATCCCTCGGAGACCATTAGCGCCGTCGGCCGCACAAACGATACGTTCGCATTTTTGCCCTCGACAGCCTCAGACGCCTGGACGGACAGCATTTCCGGCTTCGCAGCCGGCGCGGCACCCGGCCACGATTTCATTCAGCTCGCGTTGGCGGCGTTCGACGCCTCCAATGCGAGTCAAGCCTACGCCAACATGCTCGCCGACACGTCCGCCGGCGCCAACGCGGTCATTTCCGACGTCGACGGAGACAAGCTTACCCTTACCGGAGTCAGCAAAACGTCACTAACTGCCGTCGACTTCAAGTTCGTGTGAAGCGCGGACGGCGCATTATTGAAGCAAGCAAAACTCGGTCATATGCGGCTTGTGATGCCCTCGAGCCGGCTGCGACGCCGCTAGGGCATCGGGCGTTCAACTGAATCCGATGGCGCGAAGCGGAAGCATCTCTTCGAGACGTCGCGAATACAGCGCGGGTTGGGCGAGAAGGGTCGCTGCAGAGGTTCGCGATCCGATCAGGGTTGGTCAGGTCGGCATCGGGGTCTTCAGCCCGAGCGCCCGCCATTGCTGCGGGCGCGCCATCGGAAGATCGATGAGTCGCTTGACGCCGAAGCCGCGCGGCAGGCGCCCTTCGATCGCCGCCTCGACGATATCAGGCGCGGCGAAGGCGGGCGATTCGACCGTATGACTGGAACCGCTTGTGAGATCATCGAGCCAACGCCGGGCATGGCGCAAGGCTTCGACGAGGACAATGCGCGCTCTGACCCGCATCGGACGGATCGCGACGGCTTGGTCAGATCAAATGCTCGCGGCGCCTCTGGCTGTGGCAGCTTCAGGCCGTGAGCAACCCGTCCCGATGTTTCAACGGCTCGCCGGGAGCAATCGGTCTGGTCGTGATGATGTGCGTGAGATACCCGCTGTCCCAGCGCAACGTTGGGGATCGCCTGGCCGAGCGGGAGATCGACATCAGCCATGAGGCCGTCCGGTATTAGCGGAACCGGTTTGGCCCGATGTTCGCCGCCGAGATCCGAAAGAAGCGGGTCGCGTCGATGCGCCTCATCCTCAGTGGCGTTGGCGTGTGGATGAGGCGTTCGTGAAGGTCAACGGCAAGCTTTGCTGTCTCTGGCGGGCCGTCGGCCGTGAAGGCGAGGTTTTGGAGTCGGCGGTCGCTGCAAGGCGGGACAAGGCGGCGGCGCTGAAGCTTCTCGAGCGCACCATGAAGATATATGGCCGATCGCGGAAGATCGTCACCGACGGGCTTTGCTCTTATCCCGCGGCGATGCGGGAGATCGGCGTCGCCGATCGCCATGAGGTCGCCGTCGGCTCAGCAATCGCGCCGAGATTTCGCATCGACCCGTTCGGCGACCCGCGCCGCGCGCCGCGCTCTCCGTCACGAGACCCGAGCTGCGCGCCAGCCGACGGCGGTCCGATCATCGAAACGTCATCATGTCGATGCTGGTCAGCGTGACTTTGTAAGCGATCGAACTCGTCAAGGTGTAATCCGCCAGCTGGTCCTCGTAGGCGTTGTTGCCGGCCATGCCGTCCACCGGAACAACGACTTCAAAGCCGCGAAAGGCGGCCGAGACCGCGGTGAACAAAACGCCGTTATGCGAGGCGACGCCGACCGGAACGAAGGTTTTGATCCCCTTGTCCTTCAGCATCTTCTCAAGGCCGGTAACCTTGCCGGCGAGGCTGAACTTGTCGACGAAGGCCGTCACCACCGGCTCGTCGCCTTTCGGCGCGAGCTCCGGCACATAGTCGCTGATTTTCGGATCGGGGAAAGTCGCCGGCGACGGACTGGGGAATAGCGCATAGACGATGGTGACGCCTCGGGCGCGGGCCTCGTCCACGAGCTTCTGGACTTTGGGAATCATCGCCACGCAGCGTGGCCGCCTTTGCATGTTGCATGTCTGCTTGATGATATCGATGACCAGGATCGCCGTCGTCTTGGGATCGAGCGTGACCGCTTTGATTTGGGGCGGCGGCGGCGCCTTTACGGTTTGCCATTCGTCGATGATGGTCTCGCCCCAAGACGGCGCGCCTCCGACCAGGACCATCGCGATGGCCGCAAACGCAAGCAGATGACTGAAGCGCAGCATAGTTTCCTCCCGTAGAGTCTTACCCCGCCCTCGGCCGACAAATCCTCGACATCGCGACGGCCCAAGGCGAGCCGGAGACGGCGCCAAATCGCCTGTTTGATGATCGAGGGCGAAAATCAGTATCCGTGGCGGCTGATTCTTGTATTGACTTGGCTACCGAGCCGCCCGAGTGATCGCAAGCCCAAAACGGCGTGACAACCCCTCTTACGAGGAACAGTGGGGAAACGAATGACTGAAGCGATTGCAAGTCCTGACCAGAGGCAGATTTTCAAGGTCGCCATAGCGAGCATCATCGGTTCGGTCATCGAACAATACGATTTCCTGGTCACCGGCGTGATCGCGGCGACCGTCTGGGGCGGCGTTTTCTTCAGGCTTCCCGGCCTTGCCGCCGCGGCGGCGGCGATCGCGGTCTACGGGCTCGGCATCATCATTCGGCCGGTCGGCGCCTTTGTTTTCGGGCATATCGCCGATCGGCGCGGCCGCAAAAACGCCATGGTCTACGCGCTCGTGCTGATGGGCGTCGCCACGCTCTTGATTGGGCTGACCCCTACCTATGACAGCATCGGCGCGATTGCGCCCATGCTGTTGATCATCTTCCGTCTTTTGCAGGGCATTAGTTTCGGCGCCGAGTTCGGCACGGCCTCGACGTGGGTGGTCGAACAAGCCGCGCGATCGAAGTTCCGCGCGTTCTGGGGAGCCTGGGTCGGATTCGCAATTCCGATCGGGCTTCTGCTCGGCTTCGGCTCGGTGATTTTCGTGAAGTCATTGATGACCGCCGACAGCTTTAACGCCTGGGGCTGGCGTGTCTTCTTTATCGCCGGATTCCTCGTGGCGATTGTCGGCGTGCTCATCCGCACACGCACGATGGACAGTTTCGTCTTCGAGCGGCACCGGGCCGAAGTCGAGGTGCTCGCATACCCGTCCGCTCAAGTCTGGCGCGAGATGCCCCTGACGATCCTGCGCACCTCGCTGGTCAACGCCATGTTCGGCGGCGCGTTCTTTCTCTACTTCGTCTTCGGCACGAGTTACATGAAGGCGGTCGGCTTTACCGGCGACGTTCCCGAGATGATCGGCCTGATCGCCGCCGCGTTCATGCTCGTCTTCATGCTGATCGGCGCGCTGTTGGCCGACCGGATCAGCCGCCGGACCGTTCTGCTGATCGCCGCCGGCGTCTTCCTGGTCTTCGCCATTCCTTATTTCTATCTGGTCGGCACCGGCAATGTCGTGTTGGCGACGATCGCCGACGTGATCGGATTTGGTTTCGTATTCGGCTTCGGCTACGGCGCCATTCCGACTTTCTACACGGAGAACTTCCCGACCCGTTATCGCGCCTCGGGCGCAAGCGCAGGATACCAAATTGCGCAAGTCTATGGCGGCGGGCTCATTCCGATCGTCGCCGGGCAAATTCTGAAAGTCTACGGCGTGAAGAACGCCTACCCCTACATCGGGGCTTATGTGATGCTTTACGCGATCGCGGCGATCGTCGCGATCCTGCGCACGCCCGAGACCAAGAAGGTCAGCCTCGAAGGCTGATCGCCTCGGCCTGTCGACGGCGGCGCAAAAGTGGGCCGCCGCGCCGGGACGATGTCACGCCGGGCGCCACGGAATGGGTGGCGGCGAGCGAATCGCAGCCTCACGGCGCTGCATCCGAGTTGAAAAAAACCGCCGGCGGCCGCTGTCCCGTCCTCACCGGGCCTGCCGCCTGGGGACCCTCGGATTAGCCATTAGTCGAATTGCTCCTGCGTCGCGCGACCGTATTCTGACCCACCGGCCGAATAGGGCGTTTGAGCGCGGGCCGGAGATATGCTGCCGCGGTCGCAGAACAGGACAGGTCTGCGCGGCGGAAAAGGCGTGGGTTGGGCTGCGGTCTCAAGACCGCGGCGACCTGGGCGGGTTTGACCCATCGGGAGGAAATGAAATGGCGTTTGATGTCAAGATCGACGGCGTGACGCGCCGGTCGCTAGTCGTCGGCGGCGCAGGATTGATCGGCGGCGCGTTGATTCCGGGCGGAATGATCATGCCCGCCTTCGCTGACGACATGCCCGCCATCGGCACCTGGCCGGCCGGCTCGCAAGGGGATTCCGTCACCATCGGCGCGTCGGTGCCGCGCACCGGCGCCTACGCGGTGCAGGGCGAGGACGAGCTCAAGGGTATGCAGCTCGCCGTCGAGCACATCAACGGCGGCCACGAGCTCATCAAGAAGATCGCGCCCAAGGTCGACAAGGGCGTGCTCGGCAAGCAAGTGAAACTGGTCGTCGCCGACTCCGGCGCCAAGCCGAACGAGGCGGTGCAGGAGCAGCAGACCTTCATCAACGAGAACAAGATCGTCGCGCTGACCGGCTCAACCTCTTCGGCCGTCGCGGTGGCCCTCAACAAGTTCGCCCAGCGCGAGAAAATCCTCTATCTCGTGGCGATCTCGGGCTCCAACGACACAACCGGCAAAGACTGCGCCCGCTATTCCTTCCGCCAGTGCTTCTATGGCGAGACCGCGGCGAATGCGATCGGGCCGGTGCTGCTGAAGGCGTATGGCAAGGGCAAGAAGGCCGCTTTCATGACGCCGGACTACACCTACGGCCACACCGTCACCAAATCGGTGAACGAGTATCTGACCGCGAACGGCGGCTGGACCCAGGTGACGGACCAGGTGTCGCCGCTCGGCACCCAGGACTTCAGCCAGTACCTGACGAACATCGCCAACTCCGGCGCGGACGTCGTCATCAACGTCAACTGGGGTCGCGACGCGGTGCTGTCCGTGCAGCAGGCCAAGCAGTTCGGCCTGACCCCGAAGATGAAGATGGTCATCCCCTACCAGATCCCGTTCCTGGCGAAGCAAGTGGGTCCGGAGCTCACCGAAGACGTCTACGCCGCGACCGACTTCTGGTGGACGCTGGAGGACAAATTTCCGCTTGCCAAGACGTTCGTGGCCGAGTTCGACAAGAAGTACGGATACAAGCCGGAGTGGGGCGCCAACAACGCCTATATGCAGTTCGCAATCTGGGCGCGTATGGTCTCCGGCGCCGGCACGTTCTATCCTCCGGCGGTCATCAAGGAATACGAGAAAGGCGAAAAATTCGACTCGACCGTGGGTGAAGTCCACTTCCGCGCGGCGGACCACCAGCTCGTCCGCCCGGTCGTCATCGTCAAGGGCAAGGCGCCCAAGGATATGAAAAACCCCGAAGACTACTGGGAAGTCGTGGACGTCGTCGCCGGCGAGCCGCTGATGCAGAAGCCTGACGCGTTCGGTTGCAAGCTCGGCGATTATACCTGACTATAGCCGTCGGCCTGCTCCGCGTCCGCGACGCGGAGCAGGCGGATTCCCGGCCGGGCTTCGCGGCGCCGGAGCCCTTTCACGTCGCGAGGCGTGGTCCGCTTGGCTGTTTCCGCAAGAGGGCGCGGCGAGGCTGGCGTGTGACGGCCAGACCGACGAGCGTTCATCTCGAAAGATTGCGGGCGACAGCGTGATCAACTGGGCGAATTTCATATCGCAATGTTTCAACGGGCTGGTGCTCGGCGCGCTGCTCGCGCTGATCTCGTCGGGCCTGACCATCATCTACGGCGCGTTGGGCGTGCTCAACCTCGCGCATGGCGCGATGTTCATGCTCGGCGGCTACGCGGGATGGGTCGCCTACACCTATACCGGTTCGTTCATCATCGCGGTCATCGCCGGCTCGTTGTTCGTGATGGTGGTCGGCGTCGTCATGGAGCGGATCATCATCGCGCGGTTCTATTCGCGCCCGCATGAGGACCAACTCCTCGTAACCTTCGGCCTCGGTATCGTCTTCGTGGAAGCGGTCCGCTTCGGGTTTGGCAGCCTGTCGAAGGCGGTGCCGCCGCCGCCCGGCCTCGCGGGCATCACGCCGCTCGGGTTCATGCTCTATCCGACGTATCGCCTGGCGCTGCTCGGCATTGTTGCGGTCGCCCTGATCGCTCTCTATCTCGTCCTCTATCGCACCCGCATCGGCATGATCGTGCGGGCGGGCATCGAGGATTCGGCGATGGTCGACGCGCTCGGCATCGACGTCTACAAAGTCTTCACGCTCGTGTTCGGGATTGGCGCCATGGCCGCCGGATTCGCCGGCATCGTCAATGCGCCGGTGGTGTCCATCGCGCCCGACGTCGGCGAAGCGATTCTGGTGCAAACATTCGTCGTCGTCGTGATCGGCGGCGTCGGATCGTTCCCCGGCGCGGTGATCGGCGGCCTGATCGCGGGTGAGATCATCAGCATAACCTCGATGTTCAACCCCGGCTATTCCTACGTCATGCTGTTTGTCGCGATGACGCTGGTGCTCGTGCTGCGGCCCTTCGGGCTGCTCGGCGCGGCGGGCCGCGAGTAGGCGCGGCCATCATGCTCAAGCCGCGTCTCTTTATCGTCGAAGCGCTGACCGCGATCGGCTTGATCGTCGCGCCGTTCGTGTTTCCGCACCTCGGTTTCTCGCCCACGACCATCAACCGCATCCTGGTCTGGGGCCTGTTCGGCCTCGGATTCGACATCCTGTTCGGCTTCACCGGGCTACTGTCGTTTGGTCAGTCGGCGTTCTTCGGCTCGGGCGGCATGGTCGCCGCCTATCTGCTGACGCAGACCGGCTTTTCGGACGTCATCCTGGCGATCGTCATCGGAATGGTCGCCGCCGCCGTCATCGGCTACCTCGTCGGCTTGATCGCGTTGCGACGCACCGGCATCTATTTCGCCATGATCACGGTGGCGATCGCAGAGGTGTTCTTCTTCGCCGAGTTCAGCCCGCTGTCGGATTTCACCGGCGGCGAGAACGGCCTGCCCGGCGTGCCGACGCCATCGCTCGATCTCGGTTTCACGACGTTGCATTTCGACGGCGACTGGTCGATGTATGCGTTTCTCGCCTTCTGGTTCTTCGTCGGCATGGCGATCGCGTTGCGCATCGTGCGTTCGCCGGTCGGCGTGATCCTGCGGGCGATCCGCGACAATCCGCTGCGCGCCGCGGCGGTCGGCCACAATATTCACAGCTACAAGCTGACGGCCTTCGTCATCGCCGCCGCCTATGCCGGCTTCGCGGGCGGCCTGCTCGGCGTGATGCAGGGCTTCATGCCGCCCGACGCCTTCATGTTCGACACCTCCGGTCAGCTCGTCATGCAAACCGCGATCGGCGGCGCCGGCACGCTATTCGGCCCATTGATCGGCGCCGCGATCTGGCTCTATCTCAGCGACTTCTTCCAGAACACGATGCATCTGGGCAGCACCTGGAAGCTCGTGCTCGGCCTCGTGTTCGTGCTGCTCGTGACCTTCCTGCGCCGCGGCGTCGTGGGCGGCGTCGCCGACCTCGTCGCGCTCGCTCGCGGCAAAAGCCCCGAGGCGCGCGAGGCGCCCGAATCCGATCCGACGGCGGTCGCGTCCGCGATCCTGGCGGCCGCGCCGAGCGCGCCCTCCGCGCCGCAGCCGTTGGCCGAGGGAGCGCTGATCCTCGAGACGCGCGGCCTCAGCAAATACTACGGCGGCCTGCAAGCGAATCGCGAGATCGATTTTGCAGTGCGCCAGGGCGAATTGCGTGGCGTCATCGGCCCCAACGGCGCAGGAAAGAGCACGTTCTTCAAGATGCTCACCTGCGAGGTTTCGCCGAGCTCCGGCAGCATCGCCTTCGCGGGGCGGGAAATCACCGGCTTCAGCGTGACCCGGGTCTGCCAGCTCGGCCTGACCAAGAGCTACCAGATCAACCAGCTGTTTAGTCGCATGAGCGTGCGCGAGAACGTCTCCATCGCCGCGCTGGCGCAGAAACGTGGGCCATTTCGCCTCGACCTGTTCCGCGACGCCGCGCGCGTTCCGGGCCTCGCCGAACAGGTTGCGGAAGTCCTGTCCCTCGTGCGTTTGAGCGACCGTGCAGAGATGCCGGTATCGGAACTCGCCTATGGCGAAAAGCGACGGCTGGAGATCGGTCTCGCGCTGGCGACGAGCCCGAGCCTGCTGCTGCTCGACGAGCCGCTCGCCGGCATGAGCCCGCGCGAACGCGTCGAGACCGTGCAGCTGCTCAAATCGATACGCAGGGGCCGCACGATGGTCGTCATCGACCACGACATGGACGCGATCTTCGAGCTTGCCGAGCGGATCACGGTCCTCAGCGAAGGGCGCGTTCTCACCGAGGGGTCGCCCGAGGAAATCAAGCGCAACGCAGCCGTCCAGGAGGCCTATCTCGGCGGGGTGCATGCGCCATGAGCCTGCTCGAGGTGAACGCACTGAACACCTATTATGGCGATTCGCACATCCTCTTCGACGTCAGCCTGCGCGTCGAGGCGCATGAGGTCGTCGCGCTGCTCGGGCGTAACGGCGCGGGCAAGACGACGACGCTGAAAAGCATCATGGGCATGGTGCGTCCCCGCTCGGGCGCGGTCGTGTTCGAGGGGAAAAACGTCGCCGGCAAACCCGCGCACGCGATCGCCCGGGCGGGGATTCAGCTGGTGCCGGAAGAACGGCGCATCTTCGGCAGCCTCAGCGTCGAGGACAACATCGTCCTCGCCAGCCTCACGGCCTCCAACGCCTGGCCGCTGACGCGCATATACGACATTTTCCCGCGCCTCGCCCACCGCCGCGCCAGCCGCGGCGGCACCCTCTCGGGCGGCGAGCAGCAGATGCTCGCCATCGCTCGCGCGCTCGTGCGCGATCCCAAGATCGTGCTGCTCGACGAGCCCTTCGAGGGTCTCGCGCCGGTCATCGTGCGCGACCTCATGCTGGCCTGCCGCAAGCTCGCCGACGACGGGCTGACGATCGTCCTCGTCGAACAAAACCTCGCCGCCACTCTGGCGCTCGCCAGCCGAGCCTACATCATCAATAACGGCCATGTCGTCCACGCGGCTATGACCGCGGAGATCAAGGCCAGTCCCGATCTCCTGAAGCGCTATCTCGGCGTGTAAGCACTGCCGGCTTTGCGCCTCGGGCGATTCGACGACGGACGACCCATCGGCCCGCCGATCGTCGCCTCAAGTCCAGAAACGCTTGGTCGCCAGCCGCGCGCCTTCGGCGAGCGCCGCCAGTTTGGCCCATACGATATCGGGATCGACGGCGGATTGGCCGACCCAGGTCCCGTAGCCGCAGTCGCTGCCGGCGACGACGTTCTCGCGTCCGACCAGCCTCGCGTAATTGCTGATTCGGTTGGCGATCAGTTCGGGATGCTCGATGAAATTGGACTTCGACTCGATCACGCCGGGAATCAGCACCTTTCCTTCCGGGAGCTTCACCGTCTCGAACAGCGCCCATTCGTGCGCATGGCGTGGGTTGGCGGCTTCGAACGACACCGCCGCCGGCCGCGCGGAAAAGACGATGTCGACGATTTCGGCGAAGGGCACGTCGCAGTGATGCGGGCCCTCGTAATTGCCCCAGCAAACGTGCATTCGCACGCGCTCGGGCGGGATGTTCGCGAGCGCGCCGTTCAGGAACTCGACATGTTCCGCCGCGCGCTTTCGAAACTCCGGGAGCTCCAGGTTCGCGTATTGAATGTGGCGGCCCATCGCCAGGTCCGGGCAGTCGATCTGAAGGTCAAATCCGCTCGCCACGATCGCCTCGTATTCCGGGCGCATCGCTTCGGCGATCGCCTCGAGGTAGGCGCGCTGCGTCGGATAATAGTCGTTGTGGAAGAACAGGGAGATCACGCCCGGCGAAGCGGCCGTCAAGAAGCTGCGCGCGGCTCGACCCGTCCCCACCGCCGCCTCGAGGTTGTCGATGTCGCTCGATACGGCGTCGGGGTCGGAGACGGCGATCGGCGCGTTGCAGGCGGGGGTCTTTCGGCGCGACCTTCCGGGATCCCCAAACACCCTCTTGGCCATATTGGGGAAGTCGACGAGGTCCTGGTAGACGAAGCTGTTGCCAAGGCCGCCGAAGCCGGAAAGGCGGTCCTTCACATAAGTCGCATAGCTCGGCTTGGACATCTCGCCATCGTTCACAATGTCGACGCCGGCTTTGATCTGTTTGTCGACGACCTCCTTGACGGCGCGTCGGATGCGCTGACCCAGCTCCGCGCCGTCGACCGCCCTGCCCTCCTCCTTGGCGTACATCATCTGGATGAGATCGTCCGGCCGAGGCAGGCTCCCGGTATGGGTGGTCAGAAAGCGATCGACGCTACGCGGCATGATGGCATCATCCTTCTTTGATCGACGCGGGGTCGGCGGAGGTCTTTGCGGCCGCCGCGAATCCGGTCGTCCCGTTGCTCGGTGCTCCGGCCAGTCTCGCAGCTTCTGGAGAAACTCGACGCGCCGACGCCGGACCGATGCGAGAGCCTCTGCGCATTCGCCGGCGGCGGCCCGCCTGTTGTATTCCAGTTTGAAATCTGCGCACACATGACGTCGGATCATTTCGCAAAATCTCACGGCCACGAATACGAGCGCGACGAGCCCTGGACCCTTCCCGGAGCGACCGCCGCAGAGCTCGACATGGTGGACGCGACGCGGACGTGCGTATCGATGAAGCGGCGCGCCGGCGCGTTCGCGCCCCGGTTCGACAGGCGAATGCAACAAGCGGGAAATCGCGCGCCGTTCGGGGATGGAGGCCATGGGCGAGAAGGTCGTGGCGATTATTGGGACCCTGGACACCAAGGGCGCCGAATACGCCTATCTCAAGCAGCAGATCGAGAGTCAGGGCGTCGCGACCCTGGTCATCGACGTCGGCGTTTTCGGCCAACCGCCGTTCGCGCCGGACATCGCCGCGGCCGAGGTCGCCCGGGCCGGCGGCGCCGATCTTGCCGCGCTCGCCGCCGCGGGCGACCGCGGCAAGGCGGTCGCCGCCATGAGCGCCGGCGCCGCGGTGGTTCTGAAGCGACTCTACGACGAAGGCAGGATCGACGGCGCCATCGCGATGGGCGGCGGCGGCGGCACGACACTCGGCTCGATCGCGATGCAGGCGCTGCCGGTCGGCGCGCCCAAACTGATTGTCTCGACCGTCGCCTCGGGCGACACCAGCGCCTATGTCGGCGTGAAGGACATCGCGATGATGCCGTCGATCGTCGATGTCGCGGGAATCAATCGCCTTTCGTCGCGGATCATCGCCAATGCGGCGGGCGCGATCGCCGGCATGGTGAGGATCGAGCCTCCAAAGATGGCCGCCGCCAAGCCGATGATCGCCGCCACGATGTTCGGCGTCACCACGCCCTGCGTGACCAGGGCGCGCGAGGCGCTCGAACAGGCGGGCTACGAGGTGCTGGTTTTCCACGCGGTGGGCAGCGGCGGCCGCACGATGGAGGAGCTCATCCGCGCGGGCTTTTTCGTCGGCGTGCTCGATATGACCACCACCGAACTCGCCGACGAATTGGCGGGCGGCGCGCTCAGCGCCGGACCCCATCGTCTGGAGGCCGCGGGAGAAAAAGGCGTGCCGCAGGTCGTTTCGCTGGGCGCGCTCGACATGGTCAATTTCGGCGCGCGCGACAGCGTGCCCGCCAAATATTCGCAACGCCATTTCTATCAGCACAATCCGCTCGTCACGTTGATGCGCACGACACGGGAGGAAAACGCCGAACTCGGCCGCACTATCGCGGAAAAACTCAACCGCGCCAAAGGGCCGACCGTGCTGATGATTCCCGGGAAGGGCGTGTCGGCGATCGACGTCCCCGGCAAGCCCTTCTTCGACAAGGACGCGGACGAGGCGCTGTTCGCCGCGCTGCGCGCCAACCTCGCGCCCAACGTCGTCGTGGTGGAAATGGACGCGGACATCAACAGCCCGGAATTTGCAACCGAGGCCGCGAACCGGCTTCTGAAACTCGTGCGGGCCGAGACGTCAGATGCCATTCACACGTAGGGACATTCTGGCGCGGCTGCATGCGCCGACATTTCGAAGCCGCCGGCCCTCAGCCAGCGCGCCGCCCGCCGGTCTACCGCCGCAAAGGGCGGCGGGTCGTTCGGCGTCGCCCGCCAGGGAACGCCGTTGCGCAGCACGCAGCGCAACCCGTTGAACACCTCGCGCGGCGCAAGCTCACGTTGGCCGGACGTCTCCGGCACCCGGCGCGAAGGCAAATCAAAGATGCTCCGAATAGGCTTCCTCGCCGTGCAGTTCCGAGTCGAGGCCGGCCTCTTCGACTCTGGCGGCGACCTTGACAGGCGTCACCTGGTCGATCGCCCACAACACGCCGTAGGTGAATAGAAACGCCCACGCCGCCGAAAGCGACACGGCGACGACCTGCTTGGCGAAAAACTCGGGGTCGCCGCTCAGCAGACCGTCGGCGCCGTTGGGGTTCCACGACTTGGTCGCGAGGACGCCGAGCAGGATCGTTCCGAGCATTCCCCCGACGCCATGGACGCCCCAGACGTCGAGCGCGTCGTCCCAGCCGAGGCGGTTCTTGAGCATGACGGCGTAATAGCAGGCGAGGCTGGCCAGAATGCCGATGAGCGCCGCCGAACCCAGCGAGACATAGCCCGCCGCCGGGGTGATCGTGGCGAGGCCGGCGACCGAGCCGGTGAGCAGCCCGACGAATTTCGGTTGGCGGGCGCTCGCCCATTCGACGAACAGCCAGGTGACGCCGGCGAACGAGGCGGCGATGTCGGTATTGAGAAACGCCGACGCCGTCACTGAATCGACCGCCAGTTCCGATCCGGCGTTGAACCCGTACCAGCCGAACCAAAGCAGGCCGGTGCCGAGCGCGATCAACGGCACATTATGCGGCTTGTGCTCGATGAAGCGCCGGCTGCCGACATAGAGAACCGAAGCCAGCGCGGCGATTCCCGCCGTCGTGTGCACGACGATGCCGCCGGCGAAATCGAGCACCCCCCATCGCGCGAAGATTCCGTCCGGGCTCCAGACCATGTGCACGAACGGAAAGTAGACGAAGATCAGCCATGCCGTCAGGAAGATGAAATAGGCCTTGAACGTCACGCGATTGGCGAAGGCGCCAGTGATCAGCGCCGGCGTGATGATCGCGAACATCATCTGGTAGGCGATATGGACGACGAGCGGGATGCCGGCGTTGTTGCCGGTGAACATCGTCGTCAGCGTGACGCCGCGCAAAAACGCGTAGGTCGTCGGATTGCCGATGATTCCGCCGAGCGTCGGACCGAACGACATCGAATAGCCGAAGGCGAACCACAGCACCGTCGTCCAGACCAGCGAGATATAGCTCTGGATCATGATCGCCAGAACATTCCGGCGGCCGACGAGGCCGCCGTAGAAGAAGGCGAGGCCAGGCGTCATCAGCATGACGAGGCTGGCGCAGATCAGCATGAAGGCGGTGTTGCCGATGTTGATCGGGACATCCGTGGCGTTCATGATTTCCTCCCCCTTTCCGACTTGTCGTTGTTTTTTTCACCGGGACGCGCCGGGCTTCGCCGCCCGTCGCGCCGGCGCGGCCTATCGCGGCACGACGCGGGTGCCGGTTTCCCCGGCGAGCGCGCGTCCGATATTCGCAGGGTTGGTGATGAGGCCCTGCGCGCCGCCCGCCTCCAGGAATTCGATCAGCGCCTGGATCTTCGGCCCCATGCTGCCCTTGTCGAACTGGTCTTCGGCGTAATAGCGCCTCGCCTCGGCGACCGTCATGCGGTCGAGCCAGCGTTGGCGGGGCGTGTTGAAATCGATCGCCACGCGTTCGACGCCGGTCGACAGCATGAACAGATCGGCGCCGATCGAGCGCGCCAGCAGGCTCGAGGCGAGATCCTTGTCGATCACCGCCTCGACGCCGCAAAGCTCGCCGTTTTCGTCCTCGATCACCGGCACGCCGCCGCCGCCGCAGCCGATCACCACGAAGCCGGCGCGCGCGAGGTGCTCGATCGCCCGGTAGTCGACGATCTTGCGCGGCGCGGGCGACGGCACGACGCGCCGCCAGCCGCGGCCCGCGTCCTCCTTCACGACCCAGCCCTGCGCGGCCGCCAGAGTCTTGGCCTTGGCTTCGTCCATGTGCGACCCGATCGGCTTCGTCGGGTCCTTGAAGGCGGCGTCGTGGCGATCGACCAGCGTCTCGGTCACCACCGCCACCGGCTCGCGCGTAAGGCCTCGCCTGCGAAACTCGTTGCGGAACGCCTTGACGAACATGTAACCGATGGCGCCCTGCAAATCGGCTCCCGCGTAGTCCATCGGCACGGGCGCGACCTCGTGAATGGAGAGCTCCGAGCGGCGCAGGATGAACCCCATCTGCGGGCCGTTGCCGTGGGTGACGATGACGTTCCAGCCGGCTTCGATCATGTCGGCGATATGGCGCGCGGTCACCGCCACCTCTTGATACTGGTCGGGGATCGCCAGGTGATCGCTGTCGCGGATCAGTGAATTGCCGCCGATCGCGACGACTGCGAGTTTTGCCTCCGACGCCATGCGCTTGCCTCTCTACTCTGTGTCGCGCTCAGGGCTCGGGCAGCATCGCGCTCAGCGCCGTCACGGCCTGCGTGAAGCAGCGCAACGGCGCGCGCGTGATGCCGGCGCCGATCTGGCCGACGCCCGCCTCGCGATGGGCGATGCCGGTGTTGATGATCGGAAGAAGACCGGTGTCGACGACCTTGCGCGCGTCGATGCCGGCGGGCGCGCCGGCGAAATTCATCGGCGGCAGCGTGAACGCTCCATTGTGTCCGAGCGTGATATGGCCCATCGCCGCGGTGTTGGCGATGGCGTCGTCGGGCGCGCCGCCGACGAAATTGACGATCGCGGGCGCCGCCGCCATCGCAAAGCCGCCGAGCCCCGCCGTCTCCGTAATCGCGCTGTCGCCGAGATCGGGCGCGGCGTCGGCGATCGAATATCCCGGAAAATACAGGCCGTCGACCACCGGCGCCGGGGTGGTGAACCATCGATCGCCCGTTCCGCTCAGCTGGATTCCGAACTCGACGCCGTTGCGCGCCATCGCGGTGACCATGCTGCTGCCGGCGATCCCTCGCGCGCGGTCCAGCATCGATTTGCACGCCGCCATCGAAATGTTGAGGAAGAAATGGTCGTTTGCGACGATGAAATCGACGACGGCGGCGACGGCGTCGTGGGCGACGTCCGATCGCAGCATGGCGGGCAGCAAACGCTTGAGCAGAAGCGCGGTCGCCGCCGCGTTGCGATTGTGGCACTCATCGCCCATGTGCAGCGCCTGGGCGATCAGCGGCTTGAGCTCGACGCCGCCCGATCGCGCCAGCGTCGCCGCCAGCACGGGGCGTAGAGTCGAAGCGATCCACTTGAGGCGATCGATGACCTCGGCCCCATTGGCGCCGAAGCGCAACACTTTGCCGAGCCCCTCGTTGAGGTTGCTGAAGGCGCGATGGCCGGTCTGCGCGTCGCGCACGATCCAGACCGGCATCGACGGGCTGATGACGCCGGCCATCGGGCCAACTGCGCCGTGGCGATGGCAAGGTTCGAACGCGACCTCGCGGCGCTCGACCAGCTCGCGCGCCGCGTCGTGGTCCGGCGCCCAGCCCTCGAACAGGATGGCGCCGATGATGGCGCCCCGCATCGGACCGCACATCGCTTCCCAGGCGATCGGCGGACCCGAATGCAGGATGAGGCGCGGACCGATGTCGGGAACAACCTCGCCCGCGACGCCGATGCCCTCGAGAACCGGTTGTCCGCCGAGATAGGCGTCGAACGCCTTGCGGTTTGCGGCCTCGACGTCGGGGCGGTTGACGAGGCGCGCCAGGGCGAGCCCGACCGCGCGATCGCCGTCGGCCGGCGGCGACCATTCGATCCCGGTCGCTTTGCCGCCGGCCTGACCGATCGCGTCGACGAACGAGGAAAGGCCGACATTGAGCACCTGCAACTCTTGATGAAACAACTGCAAGATCAAGTCCTCCCGGCTTGTCGGGCGGGCGTCGCCCGTTCGGACGCGCGCCCGGCGATCCGCGCGGCGAGACGCACGGCCTGGGCGTTGCTCGGCGTCAGCATCATGCCGGCTTCGCGCAGCCTTGCTTCCTGGGAGGCGAGATTCTGGGGGTCGGCCTGCGTGCCGCAGACGAAGCCGACGATCGCCAGGCGGCGGCCGGCGGCGGCTGCGCCGGCGATCGCCGCCGCGATCATTGGCGCGATTTCACCGGCCGGGTCGGCATGGGCGCCGTAGCCGATCACCACGTCGAGCAGGATGACGGAGGTTTGCGGATCGCGCGCCTCGCTGGCGAGGCGCTCATTGCGCAGCCGATGGTCGATCATCGGATGCGGCCTCCCCCGCGTGAACACGTCGTCGCCGAGGTCGACGAGCGTGTGGCCGCGGCTCTTCCAGACATCTTCGAGCGGCTCCGCCTTGCCCACCGGCGTGTTGGAATGGACGTCCGGCATCGTCTCGCTGAGCAGCAGCGTCGCCTCGTAGCAGAAGGTGCCGCCGCTGTACAAGCCGCGCACGTAGCGCTGGCCGCGCGCCTGTTGCGGCCAATCGAAAGACGTGGAAGCCGATTCGAGGCCGTCGGACGGGCGTCCCGTCGAGGCCGCGACAGCCGCCAGCGCGGCGTCTTCAAGCGTCTTGGCGGGCGTCAGGCCGGGTCCGCCGATCGAGCGCGGATCGGCGCCGAGAAAATTGACGACGACGGGCTTGCCGGTCCTGCGGGCGCTTTCCAGGATTCGAGCGGCGACCTCCGGCGAGGGCGGCTTGGAGATGAGCACGATGACCCGCGTCGCGGCGTCCTCGGCGAGAGCCTGCAGACCCTGCAGCATGCTGATGCCGCCGATCTCCCGCCGCAAATCGTGACCGCCGACGCCGAGCGCCTGGCTGACGCCGGCGCCGAGCCTGTCGATCAGGCAGGTCACCTGTTGCAGTCCGGTGCCCGACGCCGCGACCAGGCCGATGTCGCCGCGGCGCACCGCATTGGCGAAGCCCAGCGGAATTCCGGCGACGATCGCGGTGCCGCAATCGGGACCCATCACGATGAGGTCATGGGCGCGGGCGTAGCGTTTGAGCGCCAGCTCCTCGTCGAGCGCGACGTTGTCGCTGAACATCATCACGTTGAGGCCGAGCCGCAGCGCCTTCATGGCTTCCGCCGCCGCATAGTCGCCGGGGGTCGAGATCAGCGCCAGATTGGCGGCCGGCATCGTCTCCAGCGCCATTTCGAGGCTGCGCGGCGGCTCGCGGCGCGGGCCGCCTTGCGACGCTGACGGGCGCGGGCGATCGAGCGCCTGCTCGGCCTCGCCGGCGGCGGCCGTCAGCGCCGCCTCATCCTCCCCTTCGAGCGCGATCAGAAGATCGTTGGGGCCCGCCTCCAGAGCGCCGGCGAGCAAGCCCGCCTCGCGCAGCAGCGCCAGATTGTTCGGCGAGGCCATGATGGCGGAGGCCTGCCGCAATCCCGGCAGCCTGGCGAGCCGCGCCGAAAATTGCATCAGCGACACCGAGTCGCGGTAGAAATTTCGAATAATTCTTGTGACTCTGGCCATCCGCCGCTCCCCGGATCGTCAAACCAAACTTCCGACGCTCTTCGGAAAAGCGTTTCGCAGGGCGTTCATGCGCCGCGATCAAATCTGAAATTTGACGTGGCGGCTCATATTCATTTATGTATACTAAATTGGATAACGCGAATTCGCAAGCGCCGAGGGACCGTCAAATTGACCGATAGCGATCCTCAACAAGCCTCACTCGATGCTGCGGCCCGCGATAGGCGCGCCAGCCTCGACATATCCCGCCTCGCCGCGCGATATGGCGAGGGTTCGCTGACCCCGTCGCTGCTGGTCGACGAGATATCCTCGCGTATCGAGGCGCGCGGCGACGACAAGGTCTGGATCGATCGGCTCTCCCGCGAGGAGTTGACGGCGATTGCGGGCGAGCTCGAGCGCCACGGCCCGGCGGGCAAGCCTCTCTATGGCGTGCCGTTCGCCATCAAGGACAATATTGATCTTGCCGGGCGCCCGACGACCGCCGCCTGCCCGGCTTTCGCCTATGCCGCGGCCCAATCGGCGACGGTGGTCCAGCGGCTGGTCGACGCCGGCGCCATACCCGTCGGCAAGACCAACCTCGATCAGTTCGCCACCGGCCTGAACGGCACGCGCTCTCCCTATGGCGCGCCGGCGAGCGCGCTCGAGCCCTCCCATATTTCGGGAGGATCGAGCTCCGGTTCGGCCGTCGCCGTGGCGGCCGGGCTGGTGAGCTTTTCGCTCGGCACCGACACCGCCGGCTCCGGCCGCGTGCCGGCCGCCTTCAACAACCTCATCGGTCTCAAACCCACGCGGGGTCGCCTGAGCGCGCGCGGCGTCGTGCCCGCCTGTCGTTCGCTCGATTGCGTCTCGATCTTCACCCTCAGCGCCGACGACGCCGTCGCGGTGTTGCAGGCCGCGCAAGGCTTCGACGCCGCCGACCCGTTTTCGCGGCGAGAGGTTCGCTCGCCGGCGCCTGCGACGGCGTCCGAGGCTGCGGGCCGCCGCTTCGGCGCGCCGCGCGCCGACCAACTCAAATATTTCGGCAACGCCGAGGGGGAAAGGCTGTTCGGCGAGATGCTGCGGTTGATCGAGCGTCTCGGCGGCAGCGTGGTCGAGATCGACCTCGACCCTTTCCTCGAAACCGCGCGATTGCTCTACGAAGGGCCGTGGGTCGCCGAGCGTTACGTCGCGATCCGCGAGTTCATCGACCGTCATCCCGACGCGCTCCACCCCACGACGAGGCAGATTATCGCCGCCGGCGCCAAGCCGCTCGCGGCCGACGCCTTCGCCGGCTACTACCGTCTCAAGGAGCTGCGCCGCGCCATAGAACCGGTCTGGGATGCGATCGACGTTTTGATCACGCCGACCGCGGGCCGCCACTATACGATCGCCGAAATGCTCGCCGATCCCGTGCGGCTGAACAGCAATCTTGGCTACTACACGAATTTCGTGAATCTGCTCGATCTCGCCGCGATCGCGCTCCCCGCCGGGTTTCAGTCCGACGGCCTGGCGTTCGGCGTCACGCTGATCGGGCGCGCCTGGAGCGACGTCGCTCTCTGCGGACTGGCCGATCAGTTGCACCGGGCGCAAAATCTCACGCTTGGCGCGCTCGACCAGCGGCTTCCGCCCAAACAGTCCGGCTTCGATGGCCCGACGGAGGCTGCGAGCGGCTATGTGCGCGTGGCGGTCTGCGGCGCTCATATGTCGGGGTTGCCGCTGAACCGGCAATTGACCGAGCGCGGCGGAACGCTCCAGCGTCGCTGCCGCACGGCCGCCGGATACCGGCTTTTTGCGCTTCCCGGAGGTCCGCCGGCGCGCCCCGGCCTGTTGCGATCCGACAAAGGCCGCACGATCGAGGTCGAGGTCTGGAGCCTGCCGACCGAGGCGTTCGGGAGCTTCGTCGACGGCGTCCCGGCTCCCCTGTGCATCGGCACGCTGGAGCTCGAGGACGGCGAGCGCGTCAAGGGGTTCCTGTGCGAGGCGCATGGCGCGCAAGGCGCCCTCGATATCTCCGGATTTGGCGGTTGGCGCGGCTATCTCGAGGCCAAGCGGGAGTGATCCTGGGTTTTCGAACGGCGAGCAGACGAAGCAGGAGGAGCAGACCATGGCCCATGTTCGCGCCGAACCTTACGACTTCGAGTTCGAACCGGCGAGCGTCGCCCTCGTCGTCATCGACATGCAGCGGGATTTCGTCGACCCCGGCGGCTTTGGCGAGGCGCTCGGCAACGACGTCTCGCTCTTGCGCAAGGCGGTGCCGCCGACGCGGCGCGTGCTGGACGCCGCCCGCCAGGCGGGCATCCTCGTCATTCACACGCGCGAGGGCCATCGCCCCGATCTCGCCGACCTTCCGCCCGCCAAGAAGGCTCGCGGAAGGTTGAAGGCCGGCATCGGCGATCCCGGGCCGATGGGCCGCATTCTCGTGCGCGGCGAACGCGGCCACGACATCATCGACGAACTCAAGCCCGCGCCCGGCGAGCCCGTCGTCGACAAACCCGGCAAGGGCGCTTTCTACGCCACCGATCTCGACGCCATTCTCAAGAGCCGCGGCGTCAAGCAACTGATCGTCTGCGGCGTCACCACCGAAGTCTGCGTCACGACGACGGTGCGCGAGGCCAACGACCGCGGCTATGACTGCCTCGTGCTCGAGGACTGCGTCGCCTCCTATTTCCCGAAGTTCCAGAAATCGGCGCTGGAAATGATCAAGGCGCAAGGCGGCATCTTCGGCTGGGTCGGCGCCTCGGCGGACTTGCTGGCCGCGCTGAAGGCCAAGCCGGTGAAGTCCGCGGGCTCCGCCGCCGCAACCAAGCCCGCCGCAGCCTGAGCGCGACTTCGCCATGAACGCCTTTCAACCGACCCGCCGGCCCCCGCGATATCCCGAGCCCCGCGTCACCGACATGCTCGGCCTGTGGGGCCACAAGAATCTTCGCAGGCGACGAGGCGCGGAGGCGTTTGCGCCTTCGCGGAGATAGCCGAAGCGGGCGATTGAATCGCGGGCCGGCCCAAGTAGCCGCGCGCCGCCGAAAAGGGGGGAAAGGCAATGACCATGCAAAGCCAATCGACATCGCAAATCCGCTGGTGGACGCCAGGCGATTGGAACGGATTTTTCGGGCTGTTCACCAATGTCGTGCTCAACGTCATTGTGCTGACCGGCCTGTGTCTGGGCGTCGTCAAGCTGCCTGGCGACGTCGTCTTCGGCCGCATCCTGCCGGCGCTGGGAATTGCGCTGCCGATAGGCAATCTCTTCTACGCCTATCTCGCCTATCGGCTCGCCAAGTCGACGGGGCGCAGCGACGTGACGGCGATGCCCTACGGCCCGAGCGTCCCGCACATGTTCATCGTCGTCTTCGTGATCATGCTGCCGGTCTACCTGAAGACCAACAACGCGCTGCTGGCCTGGCAATCGGGGCTCGCTTGGGCCTTCATCATCGGCGTCATCGTGCTGATCGGGGCGTTCGTCGGACCGACGATCCGCCGGCTGACGCCGCGCGCGGCGATGCTGGGAACGCTCGCCGGCATCTCGATCGCCTTCATTTCCCTGCGGCCGGCCTTCCAGATGATGGAGGTTCCGTGGATCGCGTTCATCTCGTTCGGCATTGTGCTGATCGCATGGACCGCCAATGTCCGCCTGCCCGGCGGCGTGCCAGGCGGTCTGGCAGCGGTCATCATCGGGACGATCATCGCCTGGATCGCGGTGGCGTTCGGCTGGAGCGACGTCGTCAGCGCCAAGCAGGTCACCGACTCGTTCGCCCAGTTCGGTCTCCATTTGCCGACGCCCAGCGTCGACGTCATCACCGGCATGGCCAACATCGCGCCGTTGCTGGTCACCGCCATCCCGCTCGGCATCTATAATTTCACGGAAGGGATGAACAACGTCGAGAGCGCCTCGGCGGCCGGCGACGACTACGATCTGCGCAGCATATTGCTCGCCGACGGCATCGGCGCCGTGGTCGGCTCGGTGCTGGGCAGCCCCTTCCCGCCGGCGGTCTACATCGGCCATCCCGGCTGGAAGGCGGTGGGCGGGCGCATCGGCTATTCGCTGGCGACGGGCGTCGTGATCGCGCTGGTCTGCTTTCTCGGCCTGACCGCGCTGTTGCTGGCGGTCGTGCCGCTCGTCGCGATCCTGCCGATCCTGCTCTACATCGGGCTCGTGATCGGCGCCCAGGCTTTCCAGGCGGTGCCGGCCAAGCATGCGCCGGCGGTGGTGCTGGCGCTCATCCCCAACATCGCCGCGTGGGGCCAGACCCAGATCGACGGCGCGCTCAACGCGGCCGGGACCAGCGCCGACAAGATCGGCATGGGCAAACTGATGGACACCGGGGTCGTCTATCATGGCATGCAGCTCCTCGGCGGGGGCGCGGTCCTCGCCGGTCTGATGCTCGGCGCGATCGCCGCCTTCATCATCGATCGGGAGTTCAACAAGGCGGCGGCCTACGCCCTCGCGGCGGCCGCGCTCGCCTTTTTCGGCTTCATCCACGGCGCGCAGCTCGCATGGGCGGCCTCGCCGATGGTCGCGCTGGGCTATGTGCTGCTGGCTGGCATTTGCCTCGCCGTCGCATGGCGCGAGGAGAGCGCCCAGCCCGCAGCGGCCGTGGCCGCCGGAAAGGCGTGAACCCGCCCGCGGTTCGGCGAGGCCGCCATGGAGGCGGCCTCCTCCCGCCCGGCGGCGCCCGATTGAGGAATCAGCGCGGAGCCTGCTCCGCGACGTCGCCGCCATGAACGGCGCAGGCGCGCAACAGGCCAAGAACGCCGCACGCCCCCGAGCTGTGACCGACCGCCAGGGCGGCGGCGACCGCCTTGTCGACGGCGGCCGCGTCGCATCCTTCGGCGATGCTGGCCGCCACGGCGCGGAGCCGCTCCGAGACCTCACCGTCGGCCGCCGCCTTTAGATAGACCCGGCTGACGCGATTGGCGCGCGTCGACAGCGCCCTCAGCCGCGCGCCGAGCGTCGCCAGGAATTGTCGTCCGGCGTCCGCGCCGTCGGCGCAGGCCTGGAGTCCGGCGAAATAGCCGACCAGAAAATCGTCGCCCGCCGGCGTCCTGCCCTCGCCGAGACCGACCAGCCGGCCCATCGCGTCCTGCGCGGCCGCCGCGTCGAGGCGGCTCGCGGCGCCCGCCAGCTCGTCGATGACCGCGCCGGCGACCCGGAGCAGTTCCGCGTCGCGCCCGTCCCGGCGCAACGCCCGCCGGGCGGCGCGCCACGCGCGCGCCGTCGCCGCCTTGCCGAGGTCGAGCTTGAGATCGCCGAGGCGGCTTCGCCACGGCCGCGCCGCGCGCAGATCGATGTTCAGCCGATGGCCGGCGACGCGGAGCACGCCGCCGCGCGCCGCGACCTCCGGGCCCGGGCGCAGCGTCAGCTTGAAGGAAAATCCTCGCGGCGCGTCCAGCGTGACGCCGCACGGGAAGCCGCCCAGATCGGGCCTCAGCAACGTCAGCCATTTCCCGTCCGACAGCGCGCACAGGCAGGCGCCCGTATGGACCTCCTCGACGCGCCCGGCGAAATCCCCCTCCGGCACGCCGGCCCCGGCGGTCAGCGCAGCGAGCCTCATCGCTTTCCCTCATTAGGCGTAGGCGCGAGCCAGGGCTTCCTTGATCGAGGCCCCGACGATGCTGCGCCCCTCCTCGACATTGCGCCGCAACGCCTCGCGCGCCCCGGCGGCGTCGCGCGCCTCGATTTGTTCGAGGATGGCCAGATGCTGGGCGCACGTGCTCTCGATGCGATCGACCTTGGCGAAGTCGATCATGCGGAAGATGAGAAGGCGCTCGTTGATCGCCCTGAGCTGCCGCAGCAGCATCTCATTGTTGGCCAGCATGACAAGCCTTTCGTGGAAGAGAGCGTCGAGCTGGGCCAGTTCCTCCACGCTCCTCTTCGGCTGCCTCGGCAACGCGCTCCAGGCGCCTTTCAGATCGGAAAGTTCGCTGGCCGGCGCGCCTCGCGTCGCGAGCGTGTCGACGGCGAACAGTTCGAGCGCCAGCCGAACCTCGTACAATTCCTCCAGCTCCCTGACCTTGACCTGGCGGACGGCGTAGCCGCGATTTTCCAACTGTCGCACGAAGCCGTTGGCGGCGAGCACGCGCAAGGCTTCGCGCACCGGGGTCCGGCTCACGCCAAATTCGCGGCAGAGCCCGTCCTCGGTGAGCCGGTGTTCCGGCGGATATCGCCAGGTCAGAATTCGCTCTTTGAGGGCGGCGACGATCGGCGCGCTATACGTGAGGGACTTCGATGCCGTCATCGCAGAGACCGTCAACCTCGCGCCGCCGAACGATTTCCTGAATACCGGTATGTATATAATTTTGTAAGACGAGAGGGCAAGGACGGGGTTGGCCGGCGGTGCGGGCGCGCAGGGAACCGAGGCGGCATCGACCTCGCGCCGATCCGACCCGCCCGCGGCCGCCCCATGACGAGGGGCCGGGGTTGACGGGCGAGCGCCGCCGCGGGCGGCGCGCGCGGCGCGATGACGCGGCCAGGCTAGGGCTTCAGCCGATAGCCGGTCCTGAAAATCCACCACAGCAGCGCCAGACAGGCGGCGATGAACAGCGTCGTGAAACCGAGGCTGGCCGCGACGCTGACATCCCCCCGGCCATAAAAGCTCCAGCGGAAGCCGCTCACGAGATAGACGACCGGATTGAACAGGCTGACGGCGCGCCAGGCCGGCGGCAGCATGTCAATCGAATAGAAAGCGCCGCCGAGGAAGGTGAGCGGCGTGACGATCAGGGCGGGAATGATCGCCAGCTGCTCGAAATTCTTCGCCCAGATGCCGATGATGAAGCCGAACAGGCTGAACGCCACCGAGGTCAGCAGGAGGAACGCGGCCATCCAGAAGGGATGCAGGATCTCCACCGGCATGAACAGCGTCGCGGTCGCCAGGATGATCAGGCCGATCCCGATCGATTTCGTGGCCGCCGCGCCGACATAAGCGATCACGACCTCGACATAGGACAGCGGCGCCGACAGGATCTCGAAAATCGTGCCGGTGAATTTCGGGAAGTAGATGCCGATCGAGGCGTTCGAGATGCTCTGGGTCAGCAGCGAGAGCATGATCAGCCCCGGCACGATGAACGCGCCATAGTTGACGCCGCCGACCTGCGGGATGCGCGATCCGATGGCGCTGCCGAAGACCACGAAATACAACGCCGTGGTGATCACTGGCGTCGCGACGCTTTGCAGAATCGTGCGCCGGGTGCGCGCCATTTCCGCGCGGTAGATCGCCCACACGCCGCGCGGGTTGAACGAGGCCGCGCCGCTCATGCCGCACGGTCCACGAGGCTGACGAAGATATCTTCCAGCGAGCTGCGTGCGGTGTCGAGGTCGGTGAAATCGACGCCGAGCTCGCCGAGGCGGCGGAGCAGCGCCGGGATGCCGGTGTCTTGGGCGTTGGCGTCGAAGCTGTAGGTCAGCCGCTGCCCGTTCTCCTCGAGCGCCAGCGGCCAGTCGGCGAGCGCGGCGGGAAGCGCGCGCATCGGCTTGTTGAGGGTGAACGTCATTCGCCGTTTGCCGAGCTTGCGCATCAACGCCGCTTTTTCTTCGACCACGATGATGCGGCCGCCGTTGATGACGCCGACGCGGTCGGCCATTTCTTCGGCCTCCTCGATATAGTGCGTCGTCAGAATGATGGTGACGCCCTTTTCGCGCAGCTTGCGCACCATCGCCCACATATCGCGGCGAAGGCTGACGTCGACGCCGGCGGTCGGCTCGTCGAGAAACAGCACGTCGGGCTCATGGCTGAGCGCCTTGGCGATCATCACCCGCCGCTTCATCCCGCCGGAGAGTTCTACGACCCGGCTGTCGCGTTTCTCCCAAAGCGTGAGGTCGCGCAGCACCTGTTCGATGAAGCCGTCATCCCGGCGGCGGCCGAACAGACCGCGGCTGAAGCGAACGGTGTTCCACACCGTGGAGAAAATATCGAGCGTCAGCTCCTGCGGAACCAGGCTCACCTTCGAGCGCGCCGCGCGATAGTCGCGGACGATGTCGCGGCCGTCGACGAGCACCTGGCCGGAGGTCATCGTCACGGCGCCGCAGATGATGCTGATCAGCGTCGTCTTGCCCGCGCCGTTGGGCCCCAGGAGCGCGAAAATCTCGCCTTTGGCGATCTCCAGATCGACGGCGTCGAGCGCGACGAGGCCCGACTTGTATCTCTTGGTGACCGCGGCGACGGAAATCATCGGCGACATGAAGGCTCCTCGGCGCCAGATCCGCCCCGCGGCGAAGTCAGAGAAATAACCGTCCGCAAAGCCGACGGGCTTGTGGCCCGGCGCGCGACCGTCGTTTCGCCGGCGCCCAAGAAATGAGGCGCGACGCCCGTTGCATAGCGGGGCGGCCGCGAAGACTCAACCTTGCGGGAACGGCCTCGGCCGGCGCAAGCGGCGGGCGAACGGCGGCCTCTGCCGCTGGGCGCCGCGGTGTGATAGGTTGCCGCTGCAATGATCGAGGGTGAAGACCGTGCCAGACCTTGCTGACATCGGCGTGCTCGGGCTCGCCACAATGGGCGCCAATCTCGCCCGCAACGCCGCGCGCAAGGGATTTGGCGTCGCCGTCTACAATCGCCATGGCGCGCGCACCGACGAGCTCATTCGCGACCATGGCGGCGAGGGCCGCCTCTTGCCGGCCAGGACCATCGCCGATTTCGTGGCGAGGCTCGCCAGGCCGCGGGCGATCATCATCATGGTCCAGGCCGGCAAGCCGGTGGACGAAGTCATCGCCGAGCTCGCGCCGAATCTCGAGGCCGGCGACATCATTATCGACGGCGGGAATTCGCTGTTTTCCGACACCAACCGGCGATTCCACGCGCTGGAGGCGAGGGGCCTGCGCTTCATCGGCATGGGCGTCTCGGGCGGCGAGGAGGGCGCGCTCGAGGGCCCCAGCATGATGCCGGGCGGCGACCGCGAGGCCTATCGGCGGATCGAGCCGATCGTGACGAAGATGGCGGCGCAGGTCGATGGCGTTCCCTGTTGCGCGTTCATCGGGCCGGAGGGCGCCGGCCACTACGTCAAGATGGTGCACAACGGCATCGAATACGCCGACATGCAGCTCATCGCCGAAGCCTACGACCTGTTCAGGACCGTCTACGGCCTCGACGCCGCGGCGATCGCCGACATTTTCGCCGAATGGAAGAAAGGCGAGCTCGATTCCTATCTCATCGAGATCACCGCCGCGGTGCTGCGCAAGACCGACGCCGCGACGGGGAAGGCGCTGGTCGACGTGATCGTCGACGAAGCCGAGCAGAAGGGGACGGGGCGGTGGACCGCGCAATCGGCGCTCGATCTCGGCGTGCCGCTGATCTCCATCACCGAGGCGGTCTACGCGCGCACGCTTTCGGCGCGCCGGACCCAGCGCGCCGCGGCGGAGAAGCTCCTGCCGCATGGGCCGGTCGCGCCGCGGCCGGCCGGGCCGGCCGACGTCGACGCCATCCGCGAGGCGCTCTACGCCTCCAAGATCGTCGCTTACGCCCAAGGCTTCGAACAGATGACGGCGGCGTCCGAACAGTTCGGCTGGAGCCTCAGGCTCGGCGAAGTGTCGACGCTGTGGCGAGGCGGCTGCATCATCCGCGCCCGCTTCCTCAACCGCATCCGCGAGGCCTACGACGCCGGCGCGCCGGTCTCCAACCTCGTGCTGCAGGACTATTTTCGCGAGGCGGTCACCCGGGCCGAGCCGAGCTGGCGCGAGGTCGTGGCGCTGGCGGTCAGGGAAGGCGTGCCGGTTCCCGCCTTCGCTTCCTCGCTCGCCTATTATGACGGCCTGCGGCGCAGCCGCGGCCCGGCCAACCTGCTGCAGGGCTTGCGCGACTATTTCGGCGCCCACACCTACGGCCGGCTCGACAAACCCGGCAAGTTCCATACGCGCTGGGGCCAGGACGGCGAAGAAATTCCCGCGTGACCGGATGATTTCGAAAATTCCCGCGGCGGGCGGCGCCGGCCCATGCCGACGACTGTGGCGGGAAGGCCACTTTGCCGCCCCAATTTGATCTTCACGCCACCTTGATCGGACCAGGCCATTGCCTAACGGAACGCGGCGCGCGAAATAACGTTTTGCAAATATTCGGCGTCTAGTCTCCTCCGCGGGCTGCGCCGCCAGCGCGACGTTCACTGAAAAAAGGCCGAAAGATGCGCCGCACAATCCTGCTCAACATCGGCGTCGCCGCCGTCCTGCTCGCCCTGTCGACGCTCGCCCACGCCGCCGCCGACATCAGCGTTTTCCTCTACCCGGCGGGCGCTGGATCCGCCGACGGGCGCCCGCTCGCTTCGCCGATCCCCCGCGAGACCATCGAATTCAAAGGCCCCTACTCGCCCGGGTCGATCCTGATCAACACCAGCGAGCGGCGGTTGTATTTCGTGCTGCCTGGCCATCAGGCGATCAAATACGGGGTCGGCGTCGGCCGCCCGGGCTTCGAATGGTCGGGCGTGCGCCGAATCGCCGCGAAGCGCGAATGGCCCGATTGGACGCCGCCGCCGCAAATGCTCAAGCGCCGTCCCGACCTGCCGCGCCACATGGAGGGGGGCATCGACAATCCGCTCGGCGCGCGCGCGATGTATCTCGGCGGCACGCTGTTTCGCATTCACGGCTCGAATGAGCCCGACACGATCGGCCAGGCGGTGTCGTCGGGCTGCATCCGGATGACCAACGACGACGTGATCGACCTTTACGACCGCGCCAGGCTCGGCGCGCCGGTGATCGTGCTGCGCTGAGGCGAAGCGCCGGGGCCGGCGGCGGCGCCTTTGTTTCGCGCATCTTGACGGCGCCGCCCCGGCGGCGCCTTTCTTTTGCGCATCTTGTGGCTTAGGTTCGGGTTCATGAACGCGCATGCGCCCGTCCTCAGCCCGTCGCTCGTCGATCCCTTCGGCCGGACGATCAGCTATTTGCGCGTTTCGGTGACCGACCGCTGCGATTTTCGCTGCGTCTATTGCATGTCCGAGGACATGAACTTCCTGCCCAAGCGCGACGTGCTCACCCTGGAGGAGCTCGACCGGCTTTGTTCGGCGTTCGTCGCGCTCGGCGTGCGCAAGCTGCGCATCACCGGCGGCGAGCCGCTGGTGCGGCGCGACGTCATGCGGCTGTTTCGATCGCTGTCGCGGCGCCTCGCGAGCGGCGAACTCGACGAGCTGACGCTGACCACCAACGGCTCGCAACTCGAACGGTTCGCCGACGAACTGGCCGATTGCGGCGTTGCGCGCGTCAACGTCTCGCTCGACACGCTGGACGCCGACAAGTTCCGCGCGATCACCCGCTGGGGCGATCTCGCCAAGGTGCTGGCCGGCATCGACCGCGCCCAGGCGGCCGGCCTTTCCGTGAAGATCAACGCCGTCGCGCTGAAGGGCGTCAACGACGCCGAGGCGCCGGCGATGGTGCGCTGGGCGCATGCCCGGGGCCTCGAGATCACCTTCATCGAAGTGATGCCGCTCGGCGAAATCGACGGCCGGCGCGCCGATCAATATCTGCCGCTGTCGCAGCTTCAGGCGGACCTCGAGCGGCAGTTCGCGCTGACGCGCTCGCCCTATGCGAGCGGCGGCCCGGCGCGCTATTTCGACGTCGCGGAAACCGGCGGCCGGCTCGGCTTCATCACGCCGCTCAGCCATAACTTCTGCGAGGGCTGCAACCGCGTGCGCGTCACCTGCACCGGCACGCTCTACATGTGCCTCGGCCAGGAGGACGCGGCCGATCTGCGCGCGCCGCTGCGCCAGTCGGAAAGCGACCTTCCGCTCGCCGCGGCGATCCGCGCGGCGATCGCCCGCAAGCCGAAGGGCCACGACTTCGTCATCGACCGCGCCACCCGCCGCCCCGCCGTCGCGCGCCATATGAGCGTGACGGGGGGCTAAACGGCGGCGAATTGTAGCCGTTTCAAGCCGAATACCGCGCCGGGCGGGCCGTCTTGGCGGGCGATTTTGCGCCACATCGGCGGCCTGGAACAATCGACTGGATATGTCGGGATGCTTATATCTTGAAATTACAGCCGCTTATTTACGAGCAGGTCACCATTACTGACCTTATTGCCGCAATCAAGCCACAATTTCGTCATCTCGCAACCGGGCGGCGCCGGAACATTCGAAAATGGGGCGAGGTCAGCGGCGCGGGAAAGGTGGGCGGAATTGACCTTGGGACGCCCAGCCCGCACAAAGGGTCGTTTTGCTTGCGAAAAGCGACCGCCTCTCGTTTCGCTACAATTTCTTGGATAACATGCCCACACGCGAAATCAAGGCGTTGCGGGGGCAGCAATGCTTATTTTCGGCCTGGACATCGGCACGACCTCGGTCGGCTTCGCCGTCATCGAGCATGATGAGGCGCGCGAGGCGGGAAAAATCCTCCGCCTCGGCGTGCGCATTTTTCCCGAGGCGCGCGATCCCGACGGCACGCCGCTCAACCAGCAGCGCCGCGCCAAGCGCATGATGCGCCGGCAGTTGCGGCGCCGGCGCGCGCGGCGCCGCTCGCTTAACGAGCTGCTCGCCGCGCACGGCCTGCTGCCCGCCTTCGGCGGCGCGGAATGGGCGCGCGTGATGGGGGGCGACCCCTACGCCTTGCGCAGCCGGGGGCTCGGCGAGCGCCTTGAGCCGTACGAGCTTGGTCGCGCGCTCTACCACCTGCCGAAGCGGCGGCATTTCAGGGAACGCGACCTCGCCGAAAGCGAGGAGAAAGGCCAAGGACAAACCGAAGGCGGAGGAGGAGGCGGAGGCGAAGACCCGCGAAGGCTTTGTCGCCGCGCTGAGCAAGAGCGGGCGAACGCTCGGGCAGGAGCTCGCACTGCGCCCGCCGGCGAGCGCAAGCGCGGCGTTCACGCGACGCGCGCCGTCGTCGAGGAGGAATTCGATCGCCTTTGCGCGGCGCAGGCGCCGCATCATCCCGCGCTCCGCGAGCGGGCGTTTCGCGGCGCGCTACATGAGGCGATCTTCGCGCAGCGCCCGGTGTTCTGGCGCAAGTCGACGCTCGGCGCCTGCCGCTTCTTCCCCGGCGAGCCGCTGTGCCCGAAGGGCTCGTGGCTGTCGCAGCAGCGCGTGATGCTGGAAAAGCTCAACAATCTCGCCATCGCCGGCGGCAACGCGCGCCCGCTCGACGCAGAGGAGCGCGCCGCCATTCTCGCCGGGCTGGCGACGCAAAAGGGCATGGGCTGGCCGGGGGTCCGCAAGGCGCTCGAGCCGATATTCAAGAAGCGCGACGAGGGAACAAAATATGTGCGCTTCAATCTCGAATACGGCGACGAGAAGGGCGGGCTGAAAGGCAATCTCGTCGAGGCCGATCTGGCGAAGATTTTCGGACCGGCCTGGGAGAGCCATCCGCGCAAGGCGGCGCTGCGCGAATGTCTGCCGCGCGCGCTGTGGGAAGCCGATTACGGCGAGGTCGGAACCCAGCGCGTCGTCATCCGCCCCGAGACGGAGCGCGCCAGCCGCCGCGCCGCGCTGGCCGGCCGCCTGCGGGAGGAATTCGGCGCCTCCGAAGCGCAAGCCGAGGCGCTGACCAAGCTGCATTTCCCGCAAGGCTGGGAGCCGTTCTCGGCCAGGGCGCTGGAAATCTTCCTGCCCGAACTCGAAAAGGGCGAGCGGTTCGGCGTCCTGTTGAACGCGCCGGAGCGCGAGGCGTGGCGCGACGAGCATTTCCCGGATCGCGAGCGGCCGACCGGCGAGATTGTCGATCGGCTGCCGACGCCGAAGGACCGCGACGAGGCGCGCCGACAGGCGCAGGTGCGCAACCCGACCGTCGTTCGCGTGCAGAACGAGATGCGCAAGGTCGTCAACAACCTGATCGGCCTTTACGGCAAACCCGACCTGATCCGCATCGAGCTCGCGCGGCAGATCGGCAAGTCGAAGCGCGAGCGCGAGGAGATGAGCGCCGCCATCCGTCGCAACGAGCGCGAGCGCGAGAAGGCGCGCGCGGACCTGAAGGCCAACGGCCTGCCCGACCCCTCCGACCCCGATATCGAGAAATGGCTGCTGTGGAAGGAATGCGGCCAGGAATGTCCTTATTCGGGCCGCAGCATCGGCTTCGACGCGCTGTTTTCCGGCAACCCGCAGTTCCAGGTCGAGCACATCTGGCCGCGTTCGAAATCGCTCGACAATTCGTTTCGCAACAAGACGCTCTGCGAAGTCGCCCTCAACAAGGAAAAAGGCAATCGGACGCCCTATGAATATTTCAGGACGCGTCCCGCGAAGGAATGGGAGGACGTCAAGCTGCGCGTCGACAAACTGGTCAAGGCGAAGCTGTGGTCGCCGGGCAAGGCGAAACGCTTCCTCGCCGAAAAGATCGACGATGACTTCGCGGCGCGTCAACTCAACGACACGAGTTACGCGGCGCGCCAGGCGATGGCCTTTCTCAAGCGCCTGTGGCCGGACGCGGGGCCTTCGGCGCCCGTTCATGTCCAGGCGGTGACGGGGCGCGTCACCGCGCAATTGCGCAAGCGCTGGGGGCTCAACAACATCCTCGCCGACGACGGCGAGAAGACCCGCGCCGATCATCGCCACCACGCGATCGACGCGCTCGTCGTCGCCTGCGCTCACGGCGGATACACGCAGAAGCTGTCGCATTATCTGGAATTGGCCGACGGTTATGAGCGTGGTCGAGGAGCGAGGCCGGACGAGGCGGAGGTTCCCCCGCCCTGGCCCTCGATCCGCGCCGACGCGCAGGCGGCGGTCGACGCGATCGTCGTCTCCCATCGCGTGCGCAAGAAAGTTTCCGGGCCGTTGCATCTGGAGACGACCTATGGCGACACCGGCCTCGACGCCACGACCAAGAGCGGAACCTACCGCCTGTTCGTCACCCGCAAGCCGGTCGAGCGGCTGTCGAAGAGCGAGCTGCCCGACATCGTCGATGACGAAGTGCGCCGCATCGTGACCGATTGGGTCGCGGCGCACGGCGGCGAGCCGAAGAAGGCGTTCGCCGAGAAGCCTCGCGTGGGCGCCGAGAAGGGGCGCGTCGTTCGGAAAGTCCGGCTGCGCAGCAAGCAGCAGATTTCGCTGATGGCGCCCGCGTCGACCGGTTACGCCGATCTCGGACAGAATCATCACGTCGCGATCTATCGGCTTCCCGACGGCAAGATCATGCACGACGTGGTGAGCCTGTTCGAGGCGTCGCGACGGCTGGCCCGCCGTGAGCCGGTCGTGCGAAAACAGAATGGCCAGGGCGCGACGTTCGTCATGTCGCTGGCGCCGGGAGACACTCTGCATTTTCGATTCAGGAAAGCTCGCGGGCTATTGGGTGGTTCAGGGCGTCTGGGCGGCGGGCCCCATCGTGCTCAATCGCGCTGAAGACGCCACCGGCGCAACCGTGTTCCGACCGATCGCCTCGTCCATTGTCCGCGACGGGGGACGGAAGGTTTCCGTCGATCCGATCGGCCGGGTGCGCCCGGCGCGCGACTAGAACCTCCGGCGTTCGGAAGGAATCGCCGAGGGCTAAAGGGTTGACTAATCTCGCGAGATTCTCGCGAAAACGGAGACCGCTTTCCCGCATCCCGTTCGAGGAGCCGCGTAGCCGAAGAGTTGCGTCATGTTGCGTAAGACGGTCGAGATCGCCACGCCCGGCACGCGGCTTTCGGTCGCGCATCGCCAACTCGTCATCGAGCGCGCCGACCAGCCCCGCGCGACCCTGCCGATCGAGGACATCGGCGTGCTGGTCGTCGACGACCGGCGCGCCAGCTATACGCAGGCGGTGTTCGTCGAGCTGCTGGCGGCCGGCGCGACCGTCATGATCAGCGGCCACGACCACCTGCCCGCCGGCATGATGCTGCCGCTCGACGCGCATCATGTGCAGACCGAGCGCCATCGCGCGCAGGTCGACGCCTCGGAGCCGGCGCGCAAGCAGATCTGGCGGGCGCTGGTCGCGGCCAAGCTGTCGCAGCAGGGCTGCGTCCTCGCCCACTTCACCGGAGCCGGCCACGGACTGGACGAAATGGCGCGGCGCGTGCGCTCGGGCGATCCCGACAATCTCGAAGCGCAGGGCGCGCAGCGCTATTGGCCGGCGCTGTTCGGCAAGGATTTCCGCCGCGACCGCGCGGCGGAAGGGATCAACGCCGCGCTCAATTACGGCTACGCCGTCGTCCGCGCCGCCGCCGCCCGCGCCGTCGTCGCCAGCGGTCTCATTCCCTCGCTCGGAGTCTTTCACAAGAACCGCGGCAATCCGTTCTGCCTCGCCGACGATCTCTTCGAGCCCTATCGGCCCTATGTCGATTGGCGCGTCAAACTGATGACGCTCGAGAATCCCGCGCCGCCTTCGCTCGACGATCGCGCGACCCGCGCCGCGCTGCTTTCGCTGTTCAACGAGACGATCCTCGTCGGCGAGCGCAAATGGCCGCTACTGCTCGCGCTGCAGGCGAGCGCCGCCTCGCTGTGCCGCGCGCTGACTTCGGAGGATCGCAAGCTCGCTTTGCCCGAAGGATTGCCGGTCGCGCCTGATCTGTTCGACGACGGCGGGGAGATCTGAGCGCATGGGGCAGGTCCAACCCGTTCCGCAATTGCCCTGGGGGTGGCGCAGCATGTGGGTCATCGCCATGTTCGATCTGCCGACCGACACGCCGGCGGCGCGCAAGGCCTACACAAGATTTCGCAAGGACCTGCTCGACGACGGATTCACGATGATGCAATATTCCGTCTATTCGCGTCATTGCGCGTCGATCGAAAACAGCGAGGTCCATGTTGGACGAATGGGCCAGAGATTGCCGCCCGCCGGCGAGGTGCGTTTCCTCACGATCACCGACCGGCAGTTTTCACGAATCAAGGTCTTCTGGGGAAAAAAGAGGGCGAAGACCGAGCCTTCGCCCTCCCAGATGGAGCTTTTTTGATGCACTCGCTCGCCCTTTTGCGCCGTTTTTTCAGGGGGCTGCGAGCGAGGCAGTGTAGCGAAACGAGCGACGGCCGCAATCCGCAGCACATCGACGCCAGCTCGCGCGTCGCAGTGTAGCGAAACGAGCGACGGCCGCAATCCGCAGCCAGTCCGTCGAGCTGCACTCAGCGCATCGAGTGTAGCGAAACGAGCGACGGCCGCAATCCGCAGCACGCGCAGCTGCGACGCGGAACGAGCCGGCAGTGTAGCGAAACGAGCGACGGCCGCAATCCGCAGCCGGCATCGCGGCTGCCGCTCGACGCCGAGTGTAGCGAAACGAGCGACGGCCGCAATCCGCAGCGCCTGGGTCGGATCGCTGTCCTCGAAGTCGAGTGTAGCGAAACGAGCGACGGCCGCAATCCGCAGCGGTGACCGCGACGCTCTCGTCGGCGGCGACAGTGTAGCGAAACGAGCGACGGCCGCAATCCGCAGCAGCGGATGACGATGACACGCTCGGCGTGGTAAGTGTAGCGAAACGAGCGACGGCCGCAATCCGCAGCGACATTCCGAAGCCGTCACGGCGTGCCTCGCAGTGTAGCGAAACGAGCGACGGCCGCAATCCGCAGCACCGACTGACCGGCATAGGTTCCGGCGTTCAGTGTAGCGAAACGAGCGACGGCCGCAATCCGCAGCCAAGCCACACATGGAACGCTGTCGCAGTTTAGTGTAGCGAAACGAGCGACGGCCGCAATCCGCAGCCAGATGCCTACATGCTCGACACTCCGATGCTTAGTGTAGCGAAACGAGCGACGGCCGCAATCCGCAGCCGGAAACCTTGTAGCCGCGACCTGAAGGCCGCGGCTACAAGGCTTGCGGGCCGTCGAGAATGCTCGCGCGCCGGCGTGGCGCGAGACCCTTCATCGCAAGCCCTTCAAAGGCTCGCCTCGACCCTCTGCGCGGGATCGCCGATTTGTCCGCTTTCCCTCGACCGCGCCGCCAAACCTAGCTACGAGCGTCGAGTGATCGCGGCTCCATCCGGGCTACGCGCTAGCCATCCACGGTCACTTCCCGAAGCCGCCCGGTGTCGACATCGAAAACAAAGCCTCGCACCGGCACTTCCTTGGCGATCCAGGGATGCGACCTCACCTTTTTGATCTGTTCCTTGGTGTGCTCGACCGGGTCCTTGTACGAGAGGAAGCGCATCGGGGCCGGCGATCCATCTCCCGTCAGCTTCGAGAGCTTCGCGTTCAATTCCTCGTCGGTGAATGTCGCAAATCCGCAGCCGGTGTGGTTGAGAAGCATGATCTCCTTCGACCCCAAAACTCGCGTCGAAACCAGGAGCTCCGCCAGCACTTCGTCGGTGACCGCCGGACCGCCGTTGCGGATGACGTCCATGTCGGCGCGCTTCAGGCCCAGGATTCCCTCGAGGTCGGAAAGTCGGGGGTCCATGCAGGTCAGCACGGCGATGGCGGGCTGCGGATGTCCGCCCAGTTTCGGATCATAAGCTTTGGCGTATTGCTCGTTCGACTTCACCGCTTGATCGATAAGGCTCATGACGCCCTCCAATTTGCTCGCCAGCGCGCCGATCGCTGGAGGCTCAATTGAACTACGGCCGATCTCAATCGAACTATGCACGCTATCGCGCGCGTTTCAACAACGGCGCTTCGGCGCCGCACCAAATCTTTAGCGCCCTGCCGGGGCGAGCAGGCAGCCCGATCGAGCGCGGCGCGATCCCCGTCGCGCGCGAGGATGCGGCGGGCGAAGGCGCAGCGTAAGGGACCGCCCGCGTTCCGCGCGTATCGCGCGATCATCGCGACAGGCCGACAACCTCTCCGCAGGCCCGGCGAAACGGGGAACGGCGGCGATCCGCAGCGATGCGTCCTCGGCCCTTCGCCGCCCGCACTCGACCGCGCGAGAAATCTTGGCTAAGAGCGTTCAGCGATCGCGACCGCGGGGCGCCTCTCGTCCCGCAAGAGAGCGGCGCGTCGCGCCGCCGGGGGGAAACCGATGAAATATCTGCTGCTGCTGGCGCCCTGCGTCATCGCCTTGCTCACCCCGATCTACAACGGCCTTGATCCCGCGCTGTTCGGCGTGCCGCTGTTCTACTGGTTCCAGTTGCTGCTCATTCCGGTCTCGGCGCTGGCGATCTACGCCGCCGACCGCATCGGAAGGGCGCGGCGATGATCGACAATCTCAACTGGACCGCGACGATCGTCTTCGTGTTCTTTTTCGCGCTCGTCACGGTGATCGGCTTCATGGCGTCGCGCTGGAAGGCGGGCGATCTGACGCATCTGCACGAATGGGGCCTGGGCGGCCGGCGCTTCGGCGCCTGGATCACCTGGTTTCTGCTCGGCGGCGACCTCTACACCGCCTATACCGTGATCGCCATTCCCGCCATCGTCTACGGCGTCGGCGCCTATGGCTTTTTCGCGGTGCCCTACACGATCGTCATCTATCCCCTGCTCTATCTGTTCATGCCGCGCCTGTGGGCGGTGTCGCACAAGCACGGCTACATCACCGCCGGCGATTTCGTGCTCGGGCGCTACGGCGACAAATGGCTCGAGCTGGCGGTGGCGCTGACCGGCATTCTGGCGACGATGCCCTATATCGCGCTGCAACTGGTCGGCATGGAGCGCGTCATCCAGGCGCTGGGCTTTCACGGCGAGGGCTATCTCTCGCATCTGCCGCTCACCATCGCCTTCGTCATTCTGGCGCTCTACACCTACCGCAGCGGCCTGCGCGCCCCGGCGATGATCGCCTTCGTCAAGGACGCGATGATCTATATCTTCATCATCGCGGCGGTGATCGTCATCCCGATCCAGCTCGGCGGCTTCGGCGCCATTTTCGACGCGGCGGGCAAGGTCTACGCGGCCAAGGTCGCCGCCGACCCGAAGTCCACCGCCGGCCTCACCCTCGCGGCGCCGCTGATCGGCCCCTACCTCACGCTGGCGGTCGGCTCGGCGATGGCGCTGTTCATGTATCCGCACGCGCTGACCGGCGCGTTGGCCGCCTCCAGCGGCCAGGCGATCCGCCGCAACACGATGACCCTGCCCGCCTATTCCTTCGTGCTCGGCCTCATCGCGCTGCTGGGGATCATGGCGCACGCGGCGGGCGTCAAGGTCGCCAATCCGCAGGACGCGGTGCCGCAACTGCTGCTGAAGGTGTTTCCCGACTGGTTCGCCGGATTCTCGTTCGCCGCGATCGCCATCGGCGCGCTGGTGCCGGCGGCGGTGATGTCGATCGGCGCGGCCAACACCTTCACGCGCAACGTCTGGCGGCCGTTCGTGAATCCGCAGGTGACGCCGGCGGCCGAATCGACGATCGCCAAACTGGTGTCGCTGATCGTCAAGATCGGCGCGCTCGCGGTGATCTTCTTCATGCCGACCAAATTCGCCGTCGATCTGCAATTGCTCGGCGGCGTCTGGATGGTGCAGATTTTTCCGGCGATGATCCTCGGGCTCTACACGCGCTGGTACAGCGGTCCGGCGCTGCTGGTCGGCTGGGCGGCCGGCATGATCGTCGGCACGTCGCTCGCCTGGGGCGCCGTTCCGGTGCACGCGCTCGCCTGGGACGTTCCGCTGATCGGCAGGATCGATTCCGGGCTCGGCTTTGCGAGCTACAACGGCCTGACCGCGGTGATCGTCAATATCGTCGTCGCGACGGTCCTGTCGGCGCTCTGGAAGAGCCACGCGCCCGACCAGACCGCGGCGGCCGATTACGAGGACGCCGCGCCGGCGCTCCATGCGTGAACGCCGCGCGGCTTTCGTTCAGCTCTTGCCGCGCCGCTGCCGGATCATGAAATTGTCGAAGGAATATTCCGCGACCTGCCACCACAGATACTGATCGGCGCGGAAGGCCATGTAGGAATTGGCGATCTTCCTGAATTTGGGATTTTCCGCGCCGAGCTGGGCGTAAAGATCGTTGGCGGTCTTGTAGCACGCTTCGATGACGTCCTGCGCGAACAGCCGCAACTCGGCGCCGCCGACCACCAGGCGCTTCAGCGCGCCCGGATTGGCCGCGTCATACTTGGCCTGCATGGAGCCCTGGGCGACCGCGGCGGCGGCGCGCAGCGCCGCCTGGTACGATTTGGGCAAAGCGTCGAACTTTTCGCGACTGACGATGAGATGAAGCTGCATCCCGCCCTTCCACCAGCCGGGATAATAGTAATAGGGCGCGACCTTCGACAGGTTCAGCCGCTCGCCTTCCTTGCGTTCGCCGAACTTCTCGTCGTCATAAGGACCGACCCATTCCATCGCGTCGAGCGCCCCCAATTCGAGGGCGGGATAGATGGCGTCCTTGGGCGTCGCGGCGGGTTCGGCGCCGAGCGTCTGGAACACTTTGCCGGCGAAGCCGCCGATGCGCATCTTCAGGCCCTGAAAGTCGCCCGCGGCGTGGATTTCCTTGCGGAACCAGCCCGCCATCTGCCCGCCGGTATTGCCGGCGGGAATCGCCAGGACCTTCTGGTCGGCGAGGAATTCGTCGATCAGCTCGCCGCCGCCGCCCTCGTAGAGCCAGGCGGCGTGCTGGCGCGCGTTCATGCCGAAAGGCGTCGACGAGCCGAAAACGAATGTGGGATCCTTGCCCCAGTAATAATGCAGCGCGCTGTGGGCGCATTCGACGACGCCGTCGGCGACGGCGTCGAGCGCCTCCAAGGCCGGCGCGATCTCGCCCGCCGGCGAGACGGCGACCGTGAAATGGCCGTCGGTGAGATCAGAAAGGGTGGCGGCGAAAGTTTGCGCGCCGCCGAAGATCAAGTCCAGCGACGGCTGAAAGCTCGAGGTCATTCGCCAATGGACGTCCGGATTGGGGTCGGCCACGGCGGGCCTCGCCAATCCCAGGCCGGCCGCGGCAAGCCCGAGGCCTGCGACAAATCGACGACGCCCCGCGCTCATTTCGTCACGTCCCCCCGACGCGCGCCGGCCCTCGGCGCAAAAAGGCGTCAATTCGCTTCAAATCCCGCAGACGCGCGCTGTCTATACATGATCTGGCGCCAAATTGCGGCAGATATCGCGGACCAGGGCTTTTTGGCGCCTGATCCGGAAATGGACGCGGACAAGGCGCGGCGGCGCGCGTTATACGAGGGCGCGCCGGCAGGCGCCGGGTTCATCGAAAGGTCGGGAGAGAAGAAATTGGCTGACGTCGCGTTTCTCGGGCTGGGGGTCATGGGCTATCCGATGGCGGCCCATTTGCAGGCCAAAGGCGGTCACCGCCTCCATGTCTACAACCGCACCGCCGCCAGGACGGCGCAATGGGTCGAGGAGCATGGCGGTCTGCCCGCGGCGAGCCCGCGCGAGGCCGCCGCCGGCTGCGACTTCGTTTTCGCCTGCGTCGGCGACGACAACGATCTGCGCGCGGTGACGCTCGGACCGGAGGGGGCGCTCGCCGGCATGAAGCCCGGCGCGATCTTCGTCGACAACACGACGGCCTCGGCGCGCGTCGCGCGAGAGCTGCACGCCGAGGCCGCCCGACGCGGCGCGCATTTCATCGACGCGCCGGTTTCGGGAGGTCAGGCGGGCGCCCGCAACGGCGCGCTGACGGTGATGTGCGGCGGCGACGCCGCGCCCTACGCCAAAGCCGAGCCGGTGATTGCCGCCTACGCCCGCGCCTGCCGGCTGATGGGCGGGCCGGGCGCCGGACAGTTGACCAAGATGGTCAACCAGATCTGCATCGCGGGGTTGGTCCAGGGGCTCGCCGAAGGCCTGCAGTTCGCCGAAAAGGCGGGCCTCGATCCGGCCGCCGTCGTCGACGTCATTTCGAAGGGCGCGGCGCAGTCCTGGCAAATGGACAACCGATCGAAGACGATGATCGCCGGCGAATTCGATTTCGGCTTTGCGGTCGACTGGATGCGCAAGGACCTCGCCATTTGCCTCGACGAGGCGCGCCGCAACGGCGCCCATCTGCCGGCGACGGCGCTGGTCGACCAGTTCTACTCGCAGGTCCAGAAACTCGGCGGCGGCCGCTGGGATTCATCGAGCCTGATCGCCTTGCTGAAGAAATGAGCGAGGGCCGCGAGTGAACCCGTCGCGCGAGCCGCGCTCGTCGCGCCGGCGCGCAAGGCTAACCTTCCCCCATCCCTCGCTCGAGCGCGCGTTTGATGGCGGCGGCGCCCTGCTCGACCATCCCGCCGATGGCCGCCGCCAGCTCGTTGGGCAACAGGTCGGCGATCCACACGGCGCGCGTCGCGTTCGCGCCGTCCGCGAAGATCTGCAGCGAGGCGTTGTGATGGGTCATCCGTCCGCCGACCACCGCCCAGACCAGCCGGCGCGCCTCGTCGTCGATGTCGACGATCAGCTCGCGCGCCACGATCCCGTTGGCGAAGGTGACGACGCGGGCGTCGCCCTCGAGGCGCGCATCGACGACAAAACCGGGCGCGAGACGGGTGTGAACCGCGCCGACGTCGCGCGCCGCCGCCCAGACGTCTTCGGGTCGCGCTTCGATGCGAAATTCCTTTCGGATGGAAGCCATTTCCTTCCCCTTCCCGCCCGTTCGAACCGTGAAGAATTTCCGGCGGCCACGACGAGGTCCCGGCCGCTGCGGCTATCGCAGGCACACCGCTTCGACGTTATTGCCGTCGGGATCGATGAGGAAGGCCGCATAGTAGGTGGGGCTGTAGTCGACGCGCAGTCCGGGCGCGCCATTATCGCGGCCACCCGCCGCCACCCCCTTCTTGTAGAAGAGGTCGACGGCGGCGCGGTCGGGCGCGCGAAAGGCGACGTGAACGCGCGAGCCCGCTCCGGCCTTCGCCGGATAAAGCCACAGCGCCGGCGCGCCGGGCGGCCCGAGCCCCGCGCCCAACTCGTCATGCGATGCGAGCTCGCAGCCCAGCGGCGCGAGCGCGGCGGCGTAGAAGCGCACGCTCGCGTCGATGTCTTTGGTCCTCAAGCCGATATGGTCGTACATGACGCCTCCTGTGGTTGGAGGCCGCCCTATAGAGGATAGGCGGCGAGGCGTTCTTGGAAAATCTTGCGGTCTCCTTTGGCCGCCTGACGAAATCGCCGCGGCGAAACGCCGGCGGCGCGATGAAACGTGCGCACGAAGTTGGAGAGATCGGCGAAACCGACATCGAAGGCGACGTCGGTGATCGGTCGGGCGTCGTCGGCGAGCAGCCGCGCCGCCCGCCGCAGCCGGGCGCGCACCAGATATTGATGCGGGGTCACGCCGAGGACGCCGGCGAACAGCCGCAGGAAATGAAACGGGCTGAGGCCCGCCTCGGCGGCGGCGCCTTCGAGCCCGACCGGCGAAGCGGCGTGCGCGTCGATCCATAGCGCCGCCTCCACCGCGCGGCGGCGATCGCGGAGCCGCGCCTCGAGCGGGCGCCGTCCGCGCCCGGAGATGAGCGCGGCGAAGCGCGCCGCGAGCAGCAGGCCGACTTCGTCGAGGCCGATGTCGCTGCGGCCCTCGGCGATCGCCTGGGCCAGTTCGCCCAGCACCATCAGTTCGGGCAGCGGAGGCGCGCCGACCATCTCCCAGATCCCTGGCCCGCCGCCGATCGCCTCGACTGCCGCCGCCGGATAGTGGAACGACAGGCATTCGTCGCCGCCGGCGTGATGCTCGTGCGTGCAGACATATTCGTCGCCCGGCCGCCCGACCATGACCGCGCCGGCGACCAGTTCGTACAACCGGCCCCGGCAACGGCAGCCGAAGCTGCCCTTGCGGACATAGGAGAGAGAATGGTCGCGGTGCGTTTCGGCGTAGGGCTTGTCGGTCGGACCCGCGTCGCAGCGGTAGTCGAACACCCGCACGCAGCCATCGTGCAAATCCGTTCGCGGCGGCATACGCCAAGGATAACGGCGGCGATCGGCGAGGGCAACGCGCCCGTTCGCCGACGACGGCGCTGGTCGAGCGAGGCGCTTGGGGAGGGCGATCGCCCAACAGCCTTTCACGCCCGTGACCTGGCTATGCTATACTGGGTTGATGCGAACGATGGTTGATCCCGTCTTGAGCCGGTTCCGCGCCGCTCTCGACGAAGCCTATGGCGAAAGGATCGAGCGCGTGGTGCTGTTCGGCTCCCGCGCCCGCGGCGACGCGCGCCCGGATTCCGATTATGACGTTGCGGTGTTTCTCAAAGACCTCCATGGCTTCGGCAAGGAAGCCAGGACGATCGCCGAGATTGAAACCGACATCCTCTCCGAGACCGGAATCGTCATTAACGCCCTGCCCCTGCAGGCCGGATCTTATCGCGAACGGACCGGGCTGATGCAGGAACTGCGTCGCGACGGCCTCGACCTTTGACGCCGGAAGCCAAAGATTATCTCGACAAGGCGCGCGCCGATCTGGGCGACGCCCGAAAGATTGCCGGCATTCACCTTGCGAAGGTCGCGGCGCGGTCTGCATACTATGCGGCGCTGCATGCGGCCGAAGCCTTCATCATCGAGCGCGCCGGCCGAGTCGCGAAGACCCATTCCGGCGTCCGCACCGAATTCGCGCGACTGCTGAAAGACGCGCTGGGCGCCGAAAGGGCGTTGCTGACGTTTCTGGCGCAAGCCTACAAATACAAGGAAATCGGCGACTACGGCATCGGCCGCGGCGCCGTCGTGACTGATGAGGAAGCGAACGACGCGATCGACGGCGCGGCGCGTTTCATCGAGCGCGTCACCGCGTTGCTCGCGGATCAATGATGATGATCGTAGGCGCCATCACTGTCGCATTTTTCTCCGCGCTTGGCGGGGCCGCCTCAAAGCTCGGCCTCGAAACCTGGAATCGAACAAGCGACAGCCAAAGCACGGCCGCAATTCTCGCGGCCGAAATCGCCGCGACGGATGGCCTCGCGTCGCCGGGTGTCGGCGACCTTGCGCTTCTCCATCACCCGCGCGTCAACGCTCCGGCCCTTGGTCGAAACGCGGGCGCGGCGGCGGATCGTCGATCAGGCGACGTGCGGAGACGGCTGGGCGGCGGCGTGGCCGCGCTTCTTGAAGATCACCTCCACCTCGACGTCCGCATCGAGCTTGCCGAGGATCGCAATCATGCGGTCAAGCGTGAAGCGGCGAAGCTGCGCATTGCGGATGCGCGAAAACTCGGAATGCGCGACGCCGGTCAGTTTTTCGGCGTCGCGGGTCGAAAGCCTGCGCGCGTCGAGATTGCGAATGATCCTCGCGGCGACGATGGCGCGCGCCTGTTCAAGCCCTGCGGCGGGCCGGCCGAAGTCACGGTAAACATTGCCGCTTCCGCGCACCAGTCCAAAGTCGTCGTCGTTCATTTCAGGGCCTCCTTCAGTCGTTTGACTCTCTCGTGGATAACATCAACCTCCCTCCGCGGGGTTTTGACGCCCGACTTCGATTTCTTCTGGAAGGCATGGATCACCCAAATGTCGACGTCGATCTTGACGGCGTAGATCGCGCGAAAGGCGTCGCCGCGATAGCGCAACGCAATCTCGAACACGCCGCCGTCGAGGCCTTTGAACGGCTTCGCTTTGCCGGACAGCTCACCCTCGGCGGCGAGCGTCAGCGCGTCCCGCATATCGCTCTGCACGTCCTCGGGAAATTCCTCGAAATCCTTCCGTGCGGCCTTCACCCACGAAATCTTTCTGGCGTCTCTCATTAGAAACATGTTGACATATCCGTCAACACCTCGCAAGCCATAATCAACGCCTGATGCTGGCGGCGAACGTTTCGCGCCCGTCACGCCCTCGCGCTGGGACGCGCGGCGAGCGCCTCGCGCCAGCGCCGCAACTCACCCAGCTCTTCCGGGATCGCGATACGGGCGTTCTTCGCGAAATCGAGCGCCACCAGGCCGGTGATGTCGGCGACGCTGAAGCGGTCGCCGGCGATGAACGGGCGGCCCGCCAGCTCGCGATCGATGCGCGCCATCGCGTCGAGCGCCTTCGGCTTGCTCGCCTTCGCCAGTTCGGCGATCTGCGGCGTCTCCATCTGCGCCATATGCGGGTGGGAATGGCGGAACGCGGCGGCGATGTGCCAGAACAGGCCGAGCTCGAGGCGCCGCTGCCACATCTCGACCATCGCGCGATCCAGCGCGCCGACGCCGAACAGCGGTGGATCGGGCTGCATCTCCTCGAAATAGCGGCAAATCGCGATCGACTCGCAAAGCGCGACGCCTCCATCGAGCGTCAGCACAGGAATGGCCTGGAAAGGATTGAGCGCCGAAAAGCTTTCGGACCGCTGCTCGAGCCGCCCGAGGTCGACGTCGACCGTCGGCACCACGAGGTTCTTTTCGGCCAGAAAAATCCGCACGCGTCGCGGATTGGGCGCGAACGGCGAGCTGTACAGCTTCATCGGCGGCCTCCCCTCCCGCTTTTCCTCGACATCCTTGTCGCGCGGCGGCGCCGAAACGCGCTGACCAAACGTAACCGAGCGGTCTCGTCCAAGCAGATCATGCGGCCCCATCATGGTCAACGCCCGCCGGGCGCCGCGGCGCCCGATGCGCTTTCGCGGCCCGCGTCGTTAACCATAATGGCGAAAAGACGAACAGAATGCGCGGCGCGCCGCGGCGCGGGCTTTCGAGGCTTGCGGGGCTGATTAAATGAGAAGCGGCCTTGACTTTGAGCGGACGGAGCGAACCCGGTCGCGGCGCCGGCCGCGCGAATCTGCTTAGCGCGATCGGCGCAATTTGAGCCAATTTGTCAGTCGGTCGTTAACGAATAACGAGCATCATCGATCGGCGGGTTCTGCGGGCGTGCGTCGAGTGGTCATGAGTGAAGTCACGGCGGAAATGATCGAAAACGGCCGCGCGCTCGACCCGGCGTCAGCGACGCGCCGCCGCAAGATGACCATCAAGATTCGCGAAGCGCGGGAAAAGCTGACGACCGCCAGCGAACGAGCCTACGCCCCCGACCTGCTGCTGCTGTTCGCGCAAAGCCACAAGAGCGCGACGCCTTTTCTGTGCCTGATGGTGCTGGCCATCGGCCTCACCGCGCTGGTGTGGGTCGCCGCGCCGCTGGTGTTCGTGTGGAGTTCGCTCACCGCCATGGCGATGGCGCTGCTCTACGGCTTTTCCGTCGCATTCCTCGGGTCACGGCCGCGCGACGCCCACGCGGGGCTGTGGCGGCTCAAATTCATTTTCGCCGAAGCGCTCTACGGCGTCGCCTGGGCGCTGATCGTCGTGCTGCTGCTGCGATCGCACGATCCGAACGCGCGCACCTTCGTCCTGGTGGTTCTTCTGCTGGTGGCGGCGATGACCGCGATGATCGCCTCGTCGATCCCCTATGCGGTCGCCGGCGGGCTGGCCCCGGTCACCATCGCCATCATCTATGCGCTCGGCCCGACGACGCGGCTCGACAACCTCGCGCTGTGCCTGCTGTGCATCGGCGCGCTGGTCTATTTCGTGGTTCTCGCCAACCGGCTGCATTCGACCTCGATCGACGTGCAATTCTTCCAGGCGGAGAAAGACGCGCTGATCGCCGAACTCGAACAGGCCAAGCTCAATTCGGACGAGGCGCGACGGCGCGCGGAGGAAGCCAATCTCGCCAAGTCGCGGTTCCTGGCGACGATGAGCCATGAATTGCGCACGCCGCTCAACGCCATTCTCGGCTTCTCGGAAGTGATGAAGGCGGAACTGTTCGGCGCCCATTCGGTGCCCGCCTACAAGGAATATTCGGAAGACATTCATTCCAGCGGCCAGCACCTGCTGATGCTGATCAATGAAATCCTCGACCTGTCGCGCGTCGAGGCGGGGCGCTACGAACTCAAGGAGGAGCCGGTCGCGCTGATCCACGTGGTCGAGGAGTGCCGCCATCTGCTCGCCATGCGCGCCAAGAACCGCGGCATCGAAGTCGTCGAATCGCTCGACGAAGGCCTGCCGCGCATCTGGGTCGACGAGCGCGCGGTTCGCCAGGTGACGCTGAACCTGCTCAGCAACGCGATCAAGTTCACGCCGCAGGGCGGGACGGTCGCGATAAAGGTCGGCTGGACCAGTCCGGGCGGCCAATATCTTTCGATCCGCGACACCGGGCCCGGCATTCCGGAAGAAGAAATTCCGGTGGTGCTGTCGTCGTTCGGCCGCGGATCGCTCGCCCAGAAGAACGCCGAAGAGGGCACCGGACTCGGACTGCCGATCGTCAAGGGTCTGGTCGAGCTGCACGGCGGCGAGTTCAAACTGCTCTCCAAGGTGCGCGAGGGCACCGAGGTCATCGTCATCTTCCCGCCCGAGCGGGTGATGAACGCGCTACCGGCGCTCAATCCGGACGCGCCCGAGCCGCCGGCGCGCGCCCCGATGCGCCGGCCGTTGCGCAAGGCCGCCGCCTGAGCCGCCGGCGCGGCGGCGCCGATCACGCGGTTGTGGAAATCGTCGCCTTTCCGTCACATCGCTGGCGCGCCTACGAGCAATATGCTTAAATATTGAGCGCGTATTCGCAAGGCGCGAAAAAATAACCGTCGATGGGGGGCCACGACCATGGATATTCCGAACGCTTCGCCGTCCCTGTACAACGAGGATCTGGCGCCCGCGACGGTGCGCAACTGGGGGCCGTTCAGCATTTTCAACGTGTGGACGTCGGACGTCCACAGCCTCTGGGGCTATTATCTGGCGGCGAGCCTGTTCCTGCTCTGCGGAAGCTTCGTCAACTTCATCCTGGCGATCGGCGTCGGTTCGCTGGTGATCTTCGTCCTGATGAGCCTGGTCGGCAACGCGGGCGTCAAGACCGGCGTTCCCTATCCCGTGCTGGCGCGCGCCTCGTTCGGCATCTGGGGCGCCAACATTCCCGCCCTGGTGCGCGCCGTCGTCGCCTGCTTCTGGTACGGCGCGCAAACCAGCGCGGCGTCGGGGGCGATCGTCGCGCTGCTGATCCGCTCCGACAGCTTCAAGGCGTTTCACGAGTCGACGCATTTTCTCGGCCATTCCGGCCTCGAAGTGATCTGCTTCGTCGTCGTCTGGGCGTTGCAGTTGCTGATCATCCAGCGCGGCATGGAAACCGTTCGCGCGTTTCAGGACTGGGCCGGCCCCGCCGTCTGGGTGATGATGCTGATCCTGTCGATCGGCCTCGTCGTCAAGGCCGGCGGCCTGTCGTTTTCCGCCTCGATTCCTTCTGACGTTCTGATCGAAAAGACCAGGGACGCCGGCGTCCCCGGCATTCCCGGTTCCTTGCCCTCGCTGATGGCGGTGTCGGCGACCTGGATCACCTATTTCGCGGCGCTCTATTTGAATTTCTGCGATTTCTCGCGCTACGCGCCCGATGCAAAAGCGGTGCGCACGGGCAACATCTGGGGCCTGCCGGTCAACCTCATTCTGTTCTCGCTGGTCGCCGGCGTCACGACGATCGCCGCCTATCAGGTCTACGGCGAGGTGTTGCTGCATCCCGACCAGATATCGGCCAAGTTCGACAGCTGGTTCCTCGCCCTGCTCGCCGCGCTGACCTTCGCGGTGGCGACGCTCGGCATCAACGTCGTGGCCAACTTCGTTTCGCCGGCGTTCGATTTCTCCAACGTCTTTCCCCGCTACATCAGCTTCAAGACCGGCGGCTACATCGCGGCGCTGATCGCGCTGGCGCTCTATCCGTTCGCCCCCTGGGAAGGCGGCGCGGCGGCGTTCGTCGGCCTCATCGGCGCGACGATGGGGCCGATCTTCGGGGTGATCATGGTCGATTATTACCTGATCGCCAGGGGCGCGGTGAACGTTCCCGCGCTCTACCAGGAAGACGGCCAATATCGCTACAGCGACGGCTGGAACTGGTCGGCGATCATCGCGGCCGCCATCGGCGCGCTGTTCTCGAGCATCCTGCCGAACTTCACCTCGCTGCTGCCGGACTGGTGGGGCGTTTATGGCTGGTTCTTCGGGGTGGCGATCGCCGGCGCCGTCTATTACATCCTTCGCCCGATGATGGCGCCGCTGCCGCGCCCGGCCTGAAGCGTTGGGTCAAACGCCGCCTTGCCGAACTGGATTCAGCGAGGGGGACTTTTGATAGTTGCGTCCAAGCGGTTCGACCGTGCGACGTTAGGATAATCGCGGTCGATCTTAAGCGGGATGTGGCCTTGACGCACGCCAGCGCCGGGGCTGAGTCCTTTGCGCTCAGACTTATAAGGCGGATGGGGCAGAGCTTTGATTACCGGTTGCAACGAGCACACCGGGCGACCGGCTGGGTGACGGCCGCCAGCGCGTTGCAGCCGAAGCTCGCGACGCGTTGGTCGGTCGGTCGTTCGTCAGGCGCAGCCGTCGGGGTTTCCGGCCTCGATGACGGCCTCTTCGCGGCGTAGTCCGGCGGCCTTCGAGACAGTGGCGGCAATAGCAGGTTGTTGTTCTTGCCGCCCCAAAATCCCTTGCAGAATCGGCACAAATGTCGCAGTGTTCGTGAGAACGAAGCAAGAACTATGACGGGGTTGGAGGTCAAGTGGCGAGGACACACGCCTTGGCGGCAATCGCGACGCCGAGCGCGACCGAAAGGTCTCGCGACCACCAATCTATCCGCGCAGAGCTAGGGCGCGCTCGGGCTCTATGCAGAGCCTGGTCTGAATCGGTCGCTGAAACCCGGCGAAGAGATGACGCCGCCGCATTTGTGCGTCGCGCGCTTGAAGCTTTTGCACAGCAGACCGCCCCCGCTCTCCGACTCGGCGCGCCGATCGCAAGCCCAAACGGCCAGCTTGACGGCGTCGCCAAACAGCTGGCGCAAACGGTCGGCGGCGACGCCGCGCAGCTCCCGATTTTGGAGGGCTTACACCTCGTTACAAGTCTGTATCCGGCATTGCTTCCGGGGCGCGAGCGAACTTCGCTCGGGGCGTTCTATACACCTACCGCTTTGTGTACGAGGCTCTTGGATCAGGCGACAGACGCGGGTGTCGACTGGCGGGCGGCCAGAGTTCTCGACCCGGCCGCGGGCGGCGGCGTGTTTCTCATGCATGCGGCGCTGCGTATGCGAGCGGCCATGAAGAATTCCGCTCCCGCCTTCGTCTTGGCTCAAATCGGCTCGCGCCTTCTCGGACTGGAGCTCGATCCGTACGCGGCAGGTCTGGCGCAAACCGCGCTGGAGATCCTGCTCGGTGATTTGGCCGAGGCGGCGGACCGTCCGATTCCGAAGATGGTTCGTGCCTGCGACGCGCTCGAAGAGCCGGCAAACGAGGGGTTTGATCTGGTCGTCGGCAATCCGCCCTACGGGCGCATCACGCTGACCGCTGAGCAGCGACGCCGCTACGCTCGCAGCCTTTACGGCCACGCCAACCTTTACGGCGTTTTCACTGACATAGCCCTGCGTTGGACGAAACCCAATGGTTTCGTCGCTTATTTGACACCCGCAAGTTTCCTGGCAGGCCAGTATTACTCGGCGTTGCGTGGACTACTCGCGCGTGAGGCGCCTCCTGTCGCCATAGACTTCGTTCACGCCCGGAGAGGCGTCTTTGAGGACGTGCTCCAAGAAACCACGCTTGCCGTGTATCGCAAAGGCGGGGGCGCGGGTCGCGCGCAGATTCACCACCTTCATATCTCCAACGAACGCGAAGCCGGCATCATACGAAACGGGACCGTTGGCCTCCCGGCGGACGCCAAGGCCCCATGGCTGGCGCCGCGCGATCCACAGCACGGAGCCCTGATCAGTCGCGCTGAGAGGATGACCTCCAGACTCGCGGATTGGGGGTATTCGGTTTCGACGGGTCCGCTTGTGTGGAACCGCTTCAAGCCTCAGCTGCGCGACGAGGCGGGGAGGAAAGCCGTCCATCCTCTGATTTGGGCGGAGGCCGTAACTGCTGATGGTCGATTTGTCTTTCGAGCGCAGAAAAGGAATCACGCCCCCTACTTCAAATTGGAACGGGGGGATGCTTGGTTGTTGGTCGACGAACCCTGTGTCCTGGTTCAGCGCACGACCGCAAAAGAGCAAGCGCGTCGCTTGATTGCCGCCGAATTGCCTGCAGAGTTCGTCAAAGCGTATGGCGGCGTCGTCGTCGAAAACCACCTCAACATGGTGCGCGCTGGCGGGAAGGCAAATGTTCCGACCGCCGTGATTGCCGCATTACTTAACAGCCGCGTTGTCGATGAAGTATTTCGATGTATGAACGGTAGTGTCGCCGTATCGGCTTTCGAACTCGAAGCTCTGCCGCTTCCGGACGCCGCAGAATTGAGGCTCCTCGAACGTCTGGTGGCTCAAAATGCTGACCGCGATCTCATCGACTCTGAATGCTCGCGCCTCTACGGCGGGACTGAGTAATGGAAATTTTACCTCCGTACGTGCCGCGTGATCTGGTTGCGGAGCGACTGCCGCTGATATTCCCCGAAGGAACGCCAAATCGTAGCTATTGCATTCGAGAACTGGCGGCCAGCACGGTATTCGCCGCGCTTTATATCGGCGCGGTCGAGGGCGCAGATCGTTTTCTTGGACCGGTACATGTCTATCGAATGACGAGGGAACAATCTGTCAAATCAGCAGACGTGGACCGTGAGGCCTACGCCCAGAAGGTATTGAAGAAGAATGGACAGATTCCTGGAAGGCGATGGTATGCGGACAACACGCGCGAGCCGATCCGCGACGAGACCCTGAGGGACGGGTTGGTCGCCGTCGGGGCGGTGACGCGTCGAGAGGATTTGCCTACCACCTCCGGGCAACCGCGCTACGCACTGAAAGCGGATTTTGCAAAGTTGTTCGCACCCGCATTGCAGGGCGGGCGGCTCGAAGCGGCCATTGCGGGTTTCCAAAGGACGCATTTAAGCAAAAGCGCATTGGCTCGCGTCACGATCATGAGAGCAGGCGCCGCCGCGGGAAGCGCCGGCGTGCGTGTGACCTTTCCCAACGGAGATACACGGCTGCTTGCGCCTGGTCCGAGTTCGTTTATTACACAGGGCGTACTCGAACGTTTCGCCAAGCGATTTCTGGCCAAGCCGGCTGTACTCTGGCTCAGTGAAAGCGGCAACAAGGTAGTCATAAGGGACGACAGCATTGCCAATGCGATCGGCCTCAAGATCGAGCCTGATAAGAATCTTCCGGACTTGATCTTGGCCGATCTCGGTCCGCCGGAACCGCTGATCGTCTTTGTAGAGGTTGTGGCGACAGACGGCGCGATTACGCCACGCCGACAGCAAGCGATTTATGATCTCACCGACGCCGCTGGCTTCGAGCGGAAGCAGGTCGCATTCTTGACTGCTTACCAAGACAGGAACTCCGCCGGATTCAGGAAGACCGTCGCTCAGCTCGCTTGGGACACCTTCGCTTGGTTCGTCTCCGAGCCAGATCAAGTTATCATTTTGCGTGGCGACAAGAACAACAGAGCGCACCTTTCGACTTTCGTTTAGCGTTAGAAAGCGCGCCAGCGCCTAGCGCGGCCTCATCCCTCCTTGCCCGCCACCCCCGCCTCGGCGAAAGTCGCCATGCCGGTGTGGCAGGCGAGCGCGCCTTTGACGATGCCGACCGCCAGCGCCGCGCCCGAGCCCTCGCCGAGCCGCATGCCGAGATCGAGAATCGGCCGCTTGCCGAGGCGGCGCAGGACCTCGGCGTGCGCGCTTTCGGCGGAAACATGCGCGGCCATGCAATGATCCAGCGCCGTCGGATCGATGGCGTGCAGGACCGCCGCCCCCGCGCAGACGACGAAGCCGTCGAGCAGCACCGGCACGCGCTGGACCCGCGCCGCCAGAATCGCGCCGGCGATCGCGGCGATTTCGCGCCCGCCGAGGCGGCGCAGCGCCTCCAGCGGATCGCGCAAGTGATCGCGGTGAAGCGCGACCGCGGCGCCCACGGCGCGCGCCTTGCGCTTCAGCCCCTCGTCGTCGACGCCGGCGCCGCGTCCGACCCAATCCTCGGCCGCCCCGCCCCACAGGCCGTGATAGACGGCGGCGGCGACCGTGGTGTTGCCGATGCCCATTTCGCCGAGGCACAACAGGTCGGCGCCCGAGGCGAGCGCCTCCATGCCGAAGGCCATCGTCGCCGCGCAGGCCTTCTCGTCGAGCGCCGGCTCGAGCGTGATGTCGCCGGTCGGCCGCTCCAGCGCCAGCTCGAAGACCTTGAGGCTCAGGTCGAAGGTCTTGCAGATCTGGTTGATCGCCGCGCCGCCGGCGGCGAAATTGGCGACCATCGCCCGCGTCACCGATTGCGGATAGGCCGAGACGCCCTGCGCGACGACGCCGTGATTGCCGGCGAACACCGCGACCAGCGGCTGATCGACATGCGGGCGCGCGCCCTGCCAGGCGGCGAGCCATTCGACGATCTCTTCGAGCCGGCCGAGCGCGCCGGCGGGCTTGGTCAGCTCGGCGTCGCGCGCGCGCACCGCCGCGACCGCCGCCGCGTCCGGCGCCGGCATGGCGCGCATCAGGCCGCGGATATCGTCGAAGGGTCGGGAGGCGGCGGTCATTTCAGGCTCTCGCAAGGTTCGGGGAACGCCGCCTCGTAAAGCAATTTCGCGGCAAACGGAAATGGGATTCGTCGGGCGCTCGCATCGACAGCGCGGCCGGTTGCGATACGATGGCCGGCGAAGCGGCGCGAAAGTCGGCCGCAATCCAGGGAGCCCCATGCCTCAGCCGCCCAGCACATTCGCCATTGCGCCCGGAATGCGCGTGCTCGTCACCGCCGGCGCTTCGGGCATCGGACGCGCCATCGCCGATCTCTTCCTCGCCCATGGCGCCGCGGTCCATATCTGCGACGTCGCCGACGATTTCCTCGCCGATTTCGCCACGGCCTGGCCGGGCGCGAGCGCCAGCAAGGCCGACGTCTCCTCCGACGCCGACGTCGCGCGATTGTTCGAGGACGTGCGGCGCCGCCTCGGCGGCCTCGACGCGCTGGTCAACAATGCGGGAATTGCCGGGCCGACCGGAGGCGTCGAGGAGATTGCGCCGGCCGACTGGCGCCGCACGATCGACGTCTGCCTGACCGGCCAGTTTCTGTGCGCCCATCACGCCGTTCCCATGCTGAAAGCGGCCGGCGGCGGCGCGATCGTCAATCTTTCCTCGGCCGCCGGGCGGTTCGGCTATGCCTTCCGCACGCCCTATTCGGCGGCCAAATGGGGCGTCATCGGCTTCACCCAGAGCCTCGCCAAGGAGCTCGGCCCCGCCAATATCCGGGTCAATGCGATCCTGCCGGGGATCGTCGAGGGGCCGCGCATGAACCGCGTGATCGAGGCGCGCGCCGCGCAGGTCGGCGTTTCGTTCGCCGAGATGGAGAAGACCTATCTCGACCGCGTCTCGCTGCGCCGCATGGTGACCGCCGGGGACGTGGCGGCGACGGTGCTGTTCCTGGTTTCGGAAGCCGGGCGAAACCTGTCCGGCCAATCGATCGGCGTCGACGGCAACGTCGAGAGTCTTTGACGGCGACCGGACGAGAACAGCGACGAACCCGCCGCCTCGAAGGTCGGGGGTCCCCCGAGCGATCGATCCGCGGACGAAATCGAACGCTTCGAGGCCGCCTTTTGAATGACCGCAAACGACACCCGAAGCGGCCTGTACGGCCGATGATTTGGAGCTGCCCGCGTTCGCCTGAATCGCCCACCATCAAAGTGGGGCGGTTCTCGCCGGCTTTCTTCTGCTAATCTAAATGGCGGTAGGTGGACGCGCCATGAGCGAGACCCGGAAAATAGCAGCGATCCTGGTTGCCGATGTCGTAGGCTACAGCCGACTTGCCGGCGCCGACGAGGATCGAACCCTGGCGCGACTACGGGCGCTCCGGAGCGATCTCATTGATCCGACCATCGCCGTGCACCAAGGGCGCGTGGTCAAGCGGACCGGCGACGGAATTCTCATCGAGTTCCGCAGCGTGGTCGAAGCCGTGCGCTGCGCCATCGAGGTACAGAATGGTTTGGTCGAGCGCAACGCCGGCCTGCCCACCGAGCGCCGCATCGAATTCCGCATCGGCATCCACCTGGGCGATGTGGTCGAGGAGAGCGACGGCGATCTAATGGGTGATGGCGTCAATATCGCCGCGCGGTTGGAAGGTATCGCGCAGCCGGGCAGCATCTGTCTTTCGAACGCGGCCTACGAACAGGTGCGCGATAAGGTCAAAGAGCAGTACGTCGATCTTGGCGAGCAGGTTCTCAAGAACATCCAGCGACCGGTACGGGTCTACTCGCTAGCTTCTAGCGCAATCATTCCGTCGACGGCTCCCCTTGCCGAAACGCCAGATCCGTCAGCCGAGCAGCCGTCCATTGCCGTGCTGCCTTTCACCTGTTTTTCCGAGGAACGCGAGTTCAAATTTCTGACGGAGGCGATGACTGAGGATTTGATCACGATGTTGGCGCGGATTCCCGGCTTCATCGTGATCGCCCGGCAATCTTCCTTTGCTTATCAGGGCCGCTCAGTCGACAGCCGTCAGATCGGGCGCGAGCTCGGGGTCCACTATATCATCGAAGGCAGTCTGAGGCCCGTCGGCCAGCAGCTTCGCGTCGGCACGCAACTGATCGATGCGACGACCGGGGTACAGCTTTGGGCCGATCGATTTGACGGTCAAGCCGAAAATGTCCTCGAACTGCAGGATCAAATTGCGCGGGCGATCGCCAGTCGGATCGAACCCGAACTCGTTCGCGCCGAAGTCGCCTTGATTCGGCGTCGGCGCGACGCCAACCCGAACGCCTGGTCATGCTTCCGTCAGGGAGCGGGTGTGATCAGCCTCAAGGGCTGGAGCGAAGAAACGCTGACGCACGCTACGGCGCTGTTGCGGCAAGCCACGGCTCTGGATCCTGATTTTGCCCTCGCGCGCGCGCAGCTCGCTCTCTTTTTGTCGTTGGGCGCGCGGCTCGGCCTCGTCGCAGACGGCGCGGCGGCCGTGACGGAAGCGCGCGCGGAAGCCGAACGTGCGGTGACGATCGACCACGACGCCTCCGAGGTGCTTGGCTATGCCGGCTGTGCGTTGGCGGAGCTCGGCGATGTGCAAAGAGGCTCCGAGATACTGGAGCGAGCGATCGAAAACGATCCGAGCAATGCACAGGCATGGGTCGCGTTGGGGACTTCGTTATGTTTTCTTGAGAAATCGGGCGATGTGGGGTTGGAAAAACTGCGGCACGGGATGCGGCTCAGCCCCCGCGACCATCGGTTGGGATTTTGGGGAACCTTCTATGCGCTGGCGTTGGCGAGGCATCGTCGGCTGACAGAGGCTCACGAGGAAATTCGAGCGGCCTGTCGCCGCGATCCGCAGTTCTATGTCGCACGTATCGTCTTAGCGTTCACCGAGGCCGCCCTTGGCAGCAAGGACGCGGCAGTCGCGGCGTTGCGCGAGGCGCGGCGTCTGCGCCCACGCCTCTCACTTGAGGAGATTCAGCTTTTCGTCGGGCGGCGTGGCGCTGCGCTTCTCGCTCCACTCTGGCGCGAAGTGCCAAAGGCCTCTCAGTGACCAGCATCGGAATTCGCGGACCAAGCCAAGCAAGCGGCACCCTGCGCATCCGCTGGACGCGAGCATCCCATGCGAATGACCGGTTCCTACCCGAAGCGGCGCCGCGAATGGGGCGTCGAGCCTCTGTCGCCGACCCTGCGGATTCGTCTTCCGCTTCTCCATCCTGATCGCCGTCAGAGTCGTGCGGCCCAACCCTTCCGGCGCCCCGCTCCGCCTACTCCGCCGCCAGCCGCATCGTCTTGCAGCGCATCAGCAGCGCCCGCAGTTGCGCCGGCTTCAGCGGCTTGTGCAGGATGGAGATGCGCGCGCGCAGCGCGGCCTCGCGCACGCCCGCGCTGCGGTCGGCCGTCGCGAGGATCGCGGGAATGTCCGCGCCGAAGGCGGCGCGCAGCGCGCCGATCGCCTCGACGCCGTCGCCGTCGTCGAGATGATAGTCGGCGATGATGACGTCGGGCGGCGCGCCGAACGCCCGCACCGCCGCGGGCGCGTCCTTCACGCCGCTCGCCGTGGCGACCAGGCAGCCCCATTTGCCGAGCAGCGCGCGCATGCCCTCGGCCACCCGCGGCTCGTTGTCGATGGCGAGCACGACGAGGTCGTTGAGCGGTTCGCGCGCATGGGCGAAATCCTGAACGATCGCCTCGCCGGCGGCGGCCCTCGCCGCGCCGAGCGGCGCGGTGACGGAAAACACCGAACCGGCCCCGCTCTTCGAGCGCAGGCCGAGCTCGTGGCCGAGCACGCGCCCGAGGCGCTCGACGATCGACAGGCCGAGGCCGAGGCCGCGCGCCGCCCTCGCGCCCTGGTCGAGGCGCTGGAATTCCTCGAACACGATGCGCTGCTTGGCCAGCGGAATGCCGATGCCGGTGTCCCACACCTCGATCCGCAAGGTCCGCCCGCGGCGCCGGCAGCCCACCAGCACCTTGCCGCGCAGCGTATATTTGATGGCGTTCGAGACGAGGTTGCGCAGCAGCCGGCGCAGCAGCCGCCGATCCGAGCGCACGTTGAGCGAGCAGCCGACGAAGGTCAGCTTCAGGCCCTTGGCGCGGGCCATCGGCGCGAATTCGATTTCGAGCTGGCGGAGGATTTCGGCGATCGGGGAATCGGCGATCTCCGGCCTGGTGGCGCCGGCGTCGAGCCGCGAAATATCGAGCAGCGCGGCGAGAATCTCCTCCACCGCTTCGAGCGAGGCGTCGACGTTGCGCGCCAGACGGGCCGGCTCGCCGGCGTTGGCGCCCGAAGCCGCCTCGGTCAGCGCGCTCGCATAGAGCCGGGCCGCGTTGAGCGGCTGCAGGATGTCGTGGCTGGCCGCCGCCAGGAAGCGCGTCTTCGAGACATTGGCGGCGTCCGCTTCGGTCTTGGCGCGCGCCAGCTCGTGGTTGAGGCGCTCCAGTTGCTCGGTGCGCTCGCGCACGCGCCGCTCCAGGCGCTCGTTGGCCGCCGCCAGCGTCTCCTCCGCCTCGACGGATTGCGTGACGTCGGTATAGGTCGTGACGATGCCGCCGTCGGGCAGGCGCGCCGAGCGGATTTCGATGACCCGCATCGAAGGGTGAAGGCGCAGCCGCAGCGGCTGCTGGTCGTTCAACTGGCTCTCGATGCGCTCGGCGACGAAATCGTCGACCGATCCCGGCCCGTAGACGCCGCGTTCGGCGTTGAAACGCACGATCTCGTCGAGGCCGACGCCGGGCCGCAGCAGCGTCGGCGGCGCGTCGAAGAGATCGCTGAACTCGCGGTTCCAGCAGATCAGCGCGAGGTTGCGGTCGAACACCGTGATCCCCTGGCGCGCATGATCGAGCGCGTGCTGCAACAGGTCGCGATTGGATTGCAGCGCCGCCGACGCGTCGTCGATCAGCTTCAACGCCGATTTGCCCGACATCGCGCGCCGGCGAAACAGCAGCGACATGACGAGACGGGAGGACGAGCCGCCGATCGCCGAGGCGAGCAGATGTTCGGCGTGGCGGATCAGATGGGCGTCGGCCTCCGCCCCCGGTTCGAGCGGCAATCCGCGCGCCCCCATGAACGCCGCCAGCGCGGTTCGCGCGCGATCGGCGCCGAGGTAGCGCGCGATGGTCGCCTCCAGCTCGCCCGCCGTCGTCGAGGCGCGCCACAGCCGAAACGCCTGCGCCTTGACGGTCGGCGCGTCGCCGACGAACACGTTGGCCTGCATGCGCTCGCTCGGATTGGCCTGCCGGGTCAGCGAGAACGCGACGAAGGCGGCGATATTGGCGCCGAGGCTCAAGGTGACGCCGCCGACCAGCGGATTGGCGGCGAATCCGAGCAGCGCGCCCGGCCGCAGCCAGGCGATCGCCAGCGGCCCGTGCTCGAGGAAATTGGCGAAAGCGGCGTTGAGCTCAAGCGACGGCGTGAACATCGTGTAGAGCCAGATCAGCGACCCCGCGATGAGGCCGGCCATCGCGCCGCGCGCATTGGCGCGCCGCCAGAACAGGCCGCCGAGAAAGGCCGGCGCGATCTGCGCGACGGCGGCGAAGGACAACAGGCCCAGCGACGCCAGAGCCGCTCCGCTGGCGACCCGGATGTAGGCGTAGCCGAGGAACAGAACCACCAGAATCGCCCCGCGCCGCACGAACAGCACGAGCGAGCCGATGTCGCCCGACGGCGCATCGGTCTTGCCGGCCCGCCCGCGCAGCAACAGCGGCATCACCAGATCGTTCGACACGGTGATCGACAGCGCGACGCTGGCGACGATCACCATGGCGGTCGCCGCCGAAAGGCCGCCGATCATCGTCAGCAGCGCCAGCCCGCGCGCGCCGGCGCTGAGCGGCAGCGCCAGAACCGTCAGGTCGCGGTCGATCGTCCCGTCGGCGAAGGTCGCAAGGCCGGCGATCGCCAGCGGCGCGACGAACAGGTTGATCGCCACCAGATAGAGCGGAAACAGCCAGGCGGCGGTCCTGATGTCGCGCGGATCGCGATTTTCGACGAACGTCACGTGGAACTGGCGCGGCAGCATCAGGATCGCGGCGGCCGACAGCATGGTGGTGACGATCCACGCGGCGGCGTCGGGCCGCGTCTCCATCACCGCGGCGATGCGCGGGCTCGACTGGGCGACGCGGGTGAGATCGGCGAGGCCGCCGAACATGCCCCACACGACGAAGGCGCCGACCGCCAGGAACGCCACCAGCTTGACCAGCGATTCGGCGGCGATCGCCAGGATCAGGCCGTTCTGATGCTCGGTCGGATCGATGCGCCGGGTGCCGAACGCCATCGCGAAAGCGGCGAGCAGCGAAGCGACGGCGAGGAACAGCAACGACGAGGGCGGGGCGGGATCGAGCCGCGCCTGTTCGAAGGAGTTGATCACCATCGGGATCGTCACGGCGATCGCCTTGAGCTGCAGTGCGATATAGGGCGCCGCGCCGATCACCGCGACCAGCGCGACCATCGCGGCGACGTTCTGCGCCTTGCCGTAGCGCGCCGCGACGAAGTCGGCGACCGAGGTGATGTTCTGCGCGCGGGCGAGCGCCGCGATTCGCGCCACCAGCCGATGCCCGAATCCGACCACCAGGATCGGGCCGATATAGATCGGCAGAAAATCGAGCCCGTGGGCCGAGGCGATGCCGACCGAGCCGTAGTAGGTCCATGTCGTGCAATAGACGGCCAGACTCAGCGAATAGACCAGCGGGCGGGCGCGGGCGATGAACCGCCGCCCGCCCCGGTCGCCCCAGGTGGCGACGAGGAACAGCGCGCCGACATAGGCGAGCGCCGTGACGATGACGGTCATGCGGTCCAACATCGAGCCGGGCGTCCTCCGTGGCCGGCATCTTAGAGCCGCCGGAGCGAGCCGTCACGATGGGGGGAGTCCGCTGCGGCGCTCCTCGCCCGCCGCCTCGTCGTTGGGGGCGCCGGACGGCCGCCCCGCCGTCTCACCGGGCGACGACGATCGGCCGATCGGGGAACGACAGCTGATCGCGGTCGCGCCAACTCGGCGCGACGTAGTTGATCTCCATCAGGCGGCGCACGCCGTCGATCGGGCGCTTGTCGAAGCCGTGCCAGGTGTCGGGGCCGGCGACGAATATTACCGCCGAGTTGAATTGCGCCGAGCTTCGGCCGACCCAGCGCCGCTGATCGTCGTAGATATCGGTGCCCCAGTTCTCGGCTTCCGGGCCGGTGCAGAGATAGATCACCATCGAGAACAGCTTTTCCTTGATGTCGCGATGGGGCTCGAGCCAGGCGCCGTCAGTGTCCTGGATATATTCCATGCGGAGATAGCCGCCTTCGACCGCGACGTCGCAGACGTCCTGGAATTGGCGCGCCAGCGCCGGCCGCTGCATCGCCTCGGCGAGCAGGGCGCAGGCGGGAAAGCGCGATTGCAGCCGCGGGTTAAAGAAGCAGCGCTTGTCGTTGTGCCGGTCGCGCACCCCGCGGCAGTCGTCGATGACCGGCGGGGCGATCGGCAGGGTAAGGACGCCGACGCACATTTCATAGGGCAGGACGTCGGCGAGCAGCCAGTGGCGGAAAGGCTCATCGTCGCGCCGCGCCGCGCCCAGCGCCCCGCCGACATGAAGGGCGACCTCGTCGACGCCGGGCAGGTTGGGAAAGTTCATGCGATCTTCGCTTTCTTGCCGGGTCAGATGAGACGCGGCGCCCAATCGATCGCCTTGCGGATCATCGGCACCGATTTGGCGAAGGCGCTGACGCCGTGGCGCCAGTACTCGCTGCGCACATACGCCTCCGAATTGACGAAGCAGAGCTGCAGGCTCATGCGCGGCCCCTTCTGCGGCAAGAAGCCGTGCCAGGAGTGATCGCAGACGCGGAACATCAGCATGCGCCCGTATTCGGGAGGAAACTCGAAGGCGCTGTCGTTGCGGTCAGAGCTGCGCAGCACGCGCAACCGGCCCCGCTCATAGGGCCATTCGCGGCTGAAGCCGACGATGACGGTGATGATCTTGTGCTTGGAATTGGGATGGGCGTAGCCCTCGTTGTAATGCCCGGTGGTGTTGCCCATCATCAGCACGACGGCGGGGTTGCTGCTGAGGTCGACGTCGAACTTCTGCTCCATCAGGCGCTTGAAGCGCGGGCTGAGAAGTTCCCTCACCACCGTGCCGAAGGCCGGGCCATAGTTGAGGTTGGGCAGGCCGTAGCTGCCGCGATCGGGGATCTTCGGCGCATCGGCGAGCACCTCCTCCTTGAATTGCGGAAAGATCGCCTGCTCGGCGAACGCGTAGTCATAGGGGTCGCGCCGCAGCGTCGCGGCGGCGATTTCCGCCTCGTCGAGCATCGCGAATTTGGTATCGGCGTCCGGCATGGCGTTGGTCCTTTCCCAACGGAGTTGCGATTGCGGCGTCTAAAAGGCAGGGAGGGTCGGCGCGTCATGGGCGGCGATGGCGACGCCCTCGACCTCGACGAGCCATTGCGGCCGGCATACCGCGCCCTCGACGATGATCGTCGGCAGATCCGGGAGTTTGTCGGCCAGACGCGCCTCGACGCGCGCAAAATCCGTCGGGTCGCGCAGATAGACGATCAGATGCATGAGATCGCCGAGCCGCGCGCCGCCCGAACGCAGCAACGCCTCGACATTGTCGACGGCGTGGTCGAGCTGCCGCAGCGCGTCGCCGGGATGGACGACCTCGCCGCGCTTGTCGATGCTCGCCGTTCCCGAAATGAAATGATGCGCGCGGTCGGCGTAGGCGATGCGCGTGCCGCGCTCGAAATGAACGTTGTAGTCCTTGGTCGCGCACAGCCGTTCGAAATCGTTGAGATACGAGACCTGCCGTTCATCGAGGTCGAGGCTCGAATAGGCGTCCATCGCCACCAGGTCGTAGCGATGCGCGCAGGCGCCCTCGATGCCGGTGCTCGCGATGAAATGGCTGTCGCCGGTCAGGCCATTCTCGGCGAACACCTCGCCGCGGCTCTCGGCCATGCCCCGATAGAAGACATCGACGTCCTTGAGGTAGATCCACGTGCGCACGCAATTGTCGCGCAGCGTCGCGCCTTGGCTGGCCAGCGCGCCGATGAGATCGCCGAACACCGCGCGCGTCTGGGCCGCCGGCGAGGCGAGCGCGTCGTCGTTCTGGCCGGCGCACAGCCCGGTCGTCCACAGATGGCGCCGGCCGTTCTTCTCGACCAGCAGATCGTGTTTGGAAAGGCGGCGCTTGCCGAGCGTCGCGTCATCGAGGTGATAGGCGAGAAGCGCGATCTTGGCGCCGGACGCCGGCGGCTGCCGGACCAGCGACACGGCGACGGGGCTGTCCTGCGTCGTGCGAACGAGAGCGCTCGTCCGGACGCGCGCGGACTGATTTATCACGTCGCTCACGAAGATGCGACGGAACACCGCCGTCTCCTCGGCGAGACCAAGCGCCGCGCGCGTCGTCGCGTAGCGCCGCTCGATCTGCGCGATTTGCCCGGCGAGATCGAGTTCGCCGCGCGCCTCGATTGAAATAAAATGCTCCGCGCCGCCGCTGGTTCCGGGAAAGCTTCTGCTCCTCACGCCGCTGGAGTTGTCCCGGAGCATCGCGCGCAACCTTCCCGATTGAGTCGCCTTGTTACACTTTTGTCGTTTGCTCCATTCTGTCGTTGATCTGGATCAATGACTTTTCTTCAGAAGGCGCCTGCGGCGGGCGAAGGCCCGGCAAGACGATGCGCCGACGTCGCGCTTCGCGTTCGAACCGAGGTCCGTCGGCGTGTTCGACGGGGCGGCGCGGGCGCGCGAGGCGGCGGACCTGAGCCCCCCGCCCCGCGGTGACGCCGGCGCGCGTCATTCGTCGGTGAACGGACCGATCACCAGTTGCTCGACCTTCATCCAGTTGGCCAACTGCTCGTAGGTGAGGCCGACGCCGTGCAGATCATAAAACACCTCCGAATGGGTCGGCCCGACGCATTTGTTCTCCCCCTTGCTGTCGGTCGCCTTTTTGCAGTCGGTTTCGGTGTCGGCGTAATAGACGTGGCCGTACAAGCCCGGCTTCGACTGATCGGCGGCCGAGAAGAAGGCGTCCGAATCGGCCTGCGCGGTGTCGGCGGCGAAGAACGCCGCGTCCTTGTTGACGGTCGGCTCGTTGAACCTCAGATTGTATTCGTAGTACGATGTATAATTGTGCTTTTTCGATTTGGCGTCGGTGAAGTCGCCGCCCTCCTCGACATAGCGGATCGAGCCGGTCACCCGGTCCGAGACGACGTTGGAGCCGACAGTGTAGGTAAACTGGACGCCGGCCTGATCGGTCAGCCAGTTGCCGAGTTCGTAGTCATAGTCGAAGATCCCGGAAACCTTGGCCTCCGCGATGAACGAGAACGGCCCGGCGGCGAGCCCCAGCCCTTCGAACCGCAGCGGGTCGGGGTTCTTGACCTGAATCGAAACCACCTTGCCCTCGACCAGCCGCGAATAGGCCTTGGTCGCCTCGGTGGTGGCCGCCTTGAGCTTCTTGCCGATCTGCCACCAGCGCGCGACTTCGCGGCCCTGGATGTCGCCGGTGAAGCGGTTCGACGACTGGTTCCCCTTGACCACGTCGAGCCGGAGATTTCCGTCCTCGGGATTGTAGCGCCCGTCCGAGTCGATGACGAGGTCGCCGCGCAGGATCGCCGCGTCTCGCGCGATCTGCGACGGGTTCTGCGGGTTGATCACGTCCATCCTGACCGAATAGGTCATCCGCTGTTCGGGAATTCGCTGGATGACGCCCTTCAGCACCATCAGGTCGGCGACCGCGAGGTCCTGGATGTTGTAGACGTCGACATTGCTTTGCGAGCGCTCGGAGCGCGAATTGTAGTCGATGACGATCGTGCCGGTGACCTTCGCCTTGTCGGCGGGAATCTCGGCGACCGCCCGGCTCGTTTGGCCCAGCGCCGCCGTCGAGCCGGCCAGCGCCGCCCCCATCGCCAGCGCCCACAGCGTCCGGCCCATCCAAGCTTGTCTCATGGTTTCGCCCTCCAGATTTCTGACCCGCGGCGCATAGTTGCACGCGCGCGGCCATCCCGTCAGCTTACGGGATGGCCCGGCTGCGCCGGGCCGGCGCCGGGCGATCAAAGGTCGGTTCAGGCGGCGGTGATGGTGGTGCGCAATTTCAGCGGCGCATCGACCATCGGCAGGCTCTCGAAGCTGCCGCCGGTGCCGCGGATGGTCACCGTCCCATAATTGAGAATCCGGCCCAGCGCCGTTTGATCGACGTCGACGCTTTCGACCTTCTGCATGTTCATCTCGTCGGTGTGGCGACGAATGAAACCGCGCTTGAGAATGATCCGCCGGTCGGTGACCGCGATTTCGGTCGTCCAGCGGCGGAACCAGGCATGCACGAAACTAGCGAAGGCGGCGACGGCGGCCAGCCCGGCGAGGAACAACCCGGCGATGCCGAGCGCCGGCAGGCTGGCGCCGAACGTCAGGATGAGCAACGCGCCGAGCGCCAGCGCGACCGCCGGGGCGTAGAGCGTCCAGGAAAGGGTTGTCCGGAAGACGACGCGCTCGTTGGGTTCAAGGATGCTGTCGACGTAGTTCATGGGACGATTCCACGCGACGACAGAGATTCGGCGACGCGCAGTCTAGCAGAAACTGCCGCAACGTTACTGTGACGCGGAGGAAATTACGCGCCGTCCGGGCGATCGCGCGCCGCCGCGGCCGCGCCGCCTCCCGCGACGGCGCGGCGCAATCCTGAGATTCCCAAGTCGAAACAAAAGGCTGATTACGCCTGGGTCAGTGGCCGGGCTCTTCGGCCGATCGGGTCGCCTCGAACAGGAACCAGGTGCGCCGCTCGGTCTCGTCGATCCACACCTCGATCAGGCTGGCGCTCGCGACGTCCTCGTTGTCTTCGCACACCCCGTGCGCCTCGCGCATCACCGCCGCCAGGTGCTGGTTGTCGTCGCGCAGTTCGGCCAGCATGTCGAGCGGGGCGACATAGTCGGCGTCGTTGTCCAGCACCCGCTGCAGGCGGGCGATCTGTCCGATCGAATGCAGCGTCGCGCCGCCGATCTTGCGCACCCGCTCGGCGATCGGATCGGTCATCGCGAAGATCTGGTCGGCGTGCTCGTCGAGCAGCAGATGGTAGTCGCGGAAATGCGGACCCGACATGTGCCAGTGAAAATTCTTGGTCTTCAGATAGAGCGCGAAGACGTCGGCGAGCAGCAGGTTCAACGCCGCTCCGACGTCGCGCGTCGCGTTGGAGCCAAGATCGGTCGGCGTGTTGAGCGGGGCGGCGCGGCGGGAGCTGGCGTCTTTGGCGTTCATCGGAGTTTCTCCTTCTGGCGAACCGGCGTCGATGGGGAAAAGATTACAGGAGGGCAAGGCGTGATTTCGTCATCGGCGGGCCTTCGGCCCTCGCGCCGACGGCCGAACCATGCAACGGCGGTCCGATCGGCGCAACGGCTAAACATCCGTGGCGGCCCCATTCGGCCGCGGCGCCGGACCGACTTCGAGCGCCATCGACGGGGCGCCTGATTCGCCGCCGTCGCTTCAGCCTTTGCAACCCCCGGATTCCACATAAACGCATGTTTATGTCGACATCCGCCGGTCCGCCAGCAGAGCGCCGCGGAGCGCAAAATCGCCTGCCAATTCGCGCCGAAAGCGCGTCCGTTTCTCGCCGCGGCGGCGCGTTGGGCGCGCCAACGCGTTCCGAACGCGTCAACTTCGCGTCGTTTTCGCCAAAACTCCCGGCGCCGTTGGGGCGCCGGCGCATCGCTCAAACGGTGGCGATCGTCCGAAAGCCCCGCAAGCCGGCATCGGCGGAGGCGTCCTTCACCGTCACGTTTTCGACCGCCGCCATGCGCGGCCCCGAACGGCAGGCGGCGATCATCGTCTCGACCGCCGTCGCTTCGCCCGAAAACAACGCCTCGACCGAACCGTCGCGACGGTTGCGCACCCAGCCGGCAAGCCGCCGCGCCTCGGCCTCCCGCTCCACCCAGGCGCGATAGCCGACGCCTTGAACGCGCCCGGCGACGATGACGCGAACGGTGCCGATCATGAGCCGGGCTCCGGGGGTGGTGGGGAGGCGAGGCGCGTCGCAGGATTTCGTCACGATGTATATTCACGCATGAAACCATGCGATGGGCATCGTATCCCCTTCAGGGCCTCGCGGCGACGATGAGCGGAAGCAGCCTATTGGGTGAAGACGGCCGTGTCAGCGTCATTGCGCGTCATCGTCGTACGGGCGTGTCATCGCAATACAGAACAGCGCAATAGCGGCCGGCGGCCACAGCTTGCCAGCAACGCGAAACGGCCGCAGATTGGGCTTTTACGGGCGGCGATTTCCTGGATCTCGGCCAATCGGAGCCTGAAACCGGCGGCCATTGGCGGAGCGCCCCGCGAAGACGCTCGGCGGCTCATTTCTCGGGGAGGGGGCGGTGCCAATATACATGAAAATGACGGATTCCAATCATCAAGACATCAAAGGCGACGTCACCGCGAAGGGCCACGAAGGCTGGATTGACATCAGCTCCCTCACGTTCGGGCTGGCCCACTCCACCAGCGCAAGCGACGCCGACGGAAGCGGCTCCGGCGGGACCTACGTCCACACGGCGCCGAATTTTCCGCCGATCGAGATTACCAAAGCGCACGACGGCGCGTCGGCGGCTCTGTTCAAGGAGGCTTCGATTGGCGACCTCGCGACGGTTCAGATTGATTTTGTCGCGCAAGATTCCAGCAGCAACGACTTCCCGCTTTTTCAGAGCATCTTTCTGGATGGGGTCGTCGTCGCCAGCGTCAACGTCAAGAGTTCGGGCAACCCTCCCGTCGAAGGCCTGTCGCTGAATTTCAGCTTGGTGACGATGGTGAATCCCCTCGCACATCCCCCGCTCGAGGAAGGCGAGGAAGGCGAGGAACTCTACGGCCATCTGGCGGGCCGGAGTTATTACGGCGGCCCGTAGTCAAAGGGCGCAGGCGCTCACGCGCCTCCTCCCTCGCCGGCTTGCGGGAGAGCGGTTGCGGCGAGGGGATTGCGAATTACGACGATAGCGTGGACGGCGCCCGCACCATCGCAGTAATAGCAATATACCGTGATTTTCTGGAACAAAGGGTCGGGCGAAGCATCGCCGCAGTCGCGCGACCCGGGCGCGAGCGCGCCTGCTTTTGCAAGCGGCGCGCCACGCGGCCGCGCGGTCAGAAGACGATGCTGGCGGCGGTGAGCGCCGCCGCGGTGGTGGTGTGGACCGAGAGCGCCAGGTTGGTCGAGGCGTTGAACACCCCCGCCGTTTGCTCGACGAAGACGTTGCTGAAGTGCTGTTTGCCGGTGTGGGTGATCAGGATATTGGCGTCCGTGATGTTCAAGGCCGAGAAATCCAGCTTGTCGACGCCCGCCTCGAATCCGTTGATGACGTCTTCGGTCGTCTGCGTGCTGGACGCGAACGACGTGAAAACGAACGTATCCTGGCTGCGCGCGCCGACGCCGGCGTCCATCACGGTGCCTGCGCCGCCCGGCGTTATGACGTCGACGCCGTTGTCGCAGATCAGCGTGTCGGCGCCGCTGGAGCCGATCACGTTGGACACGTTCCGGATGTAGTCCTCGAAGGTGAATTGGCCGACTGGGGCGCCGTTGGCGTCGGCGGCCGAGCATGTCCAGGCCTGCCCGGTCAGCAGATCGACATGGACGCTGTGCGCGGAGCCGGCCAGCGAGGCGTAGCTCACCGTATTGTTTTCGTCGCCCGCGACATCCGACATTTTCGACAGGCGGCCGACGATGTGATTGATGCCGCCCTCGGCGTCGCCGCTGTCGAAGGTGACATAGGCGCCGTCGCCGATCAGCCAGTTGTTGCCGCCGGCCCCGTCGAGCGTCGTCAGGGCGGCGTTGTCGGCGGCGGCCAGCGTCGGACTGGCGTGCAGCTTGTCGTTGCCCGCCCCGCCGACCACCACGTCGCCGGTGTCGCCGGCGTAGACGGTGGCGCCGCCGTCGCCGCAGTCGATTTCTCCGGTGATCACGCCGTGCGAGGAATCGAGGAACGCGCCGGTCGCCCCGAAGAACCCGACCGGGCCGTCGATCACGCCGGTGTTGACGATCGAATCATCCGCGCCGCCGAGACTGACCGCGCCGTCGAGCGTACCGGAATTGGTCAGGGAGGCGTTGGAGCCTTCAAGATCGATCGCGCCGCCGACAACGCCGCCGATGATCGTCCCCTGATTGGCGATCGAGGAATTGCTCGCCTGAAGGGTGACCCCGCCGGTGATCGTGCCGACATTGACCAGACTGACGGTCGTCGAGGAATCCCCGAAAACCGCCGCGCCGCCGCCGGTGGTGAGGAGGGCGCCGAAATTGTTGATCTCGGCGATATGGCCGCCGGTCTCCGACACCGCGTCCGAGCTGCCGCCGATGGTTCCGTAATTGTCGAGGTAATTGAAGTCGTTCGTATTGAAGTCGGCATCACTTACGCCGATGGTCGCATCGATCGTGCCGTAGTTGCGGATCGCGCCGCTGCTGCCGCCGGCGCCAACGATGATGCCGTCGCCGCCCTGATCGGCGATGATCTGTCCGGAATTGCTGATGTCGTAGAGACCATTCTCGACTTCGACGCCGGCGCCCCCTTCGCCATAGTCCGACACCACGCCGGTCTGGCCGATCTGGATGTCCGTGGTGAAACCTGACTCTCCAATGAAAATAGACCGGGTCATTGGCGGTGACCGACCCGTAAATCTCCGCGTTGCCCCAGAAATTGTCGAAGATCCCGTCGAACTCTGGATGTCGGTTTCGGTCAAGACCACTTGCGGCGCGACATAGACGAAGTCGCCCCCACTCATGTCCAGCAGATCGTCGGCGCCCGTGGTCTCGGAAGTCGGAAAATAATCAGCCATTGAGAGTTCCTCCGGTTGAAGTCGCGGGCGGTTGAGGTTTTTCAGGGAGGTTGCGCCAGCAACGCATGCTGGTGGTCGTCCACGACGGCCAGCGGCGCGATCGATTTTCAGTCGAACTGAATTTTCTCGGAAACCCCCCGCTCGCCAATCTGGCCCATTCCCGGCTCCCGACAAGCCAGCGCCGTTGGGGCAGGTTACGCAGAGTCGCGGCGAGTTTCGGTGATTGGAATTGCGGAATTAGGGAGATTACGAGCTACCCTGACACGCTAGTGGTTGAAATCAGACGCTTGGTACCGGTGGGCGCGCAGGCGGTAATACGTGCATCCGACCCGTTGCGGACATCGCCGGTGGTCGGTTTCATTTCCCGAGGCGATTTGCTAGTCGATCATGTAGTTTTTCTCCATTAAGCTCGCGGTCTTCGTAGCTCCTTCAAGTAATTTACCCACCGGGTTTGTCGGATAGCTCGGCGCGGCCGCCCGCGGCGTGGATGACGCCGCGGGGTTGCTTGTTGGCGCTCAAATGTTCCGGAAAGTTTCCTTCTCAGTCCTCACTCAACGGACCGCAGTCGCGAGCGCCCATGCATGTCACGATGCTGCCGCCGCCGCCGCCCCCGTTGCTGAAGCCGCCCCCGTTGACGCCGCCCCCATTGCCGAAGCCGACGCCCTGTTGGTTGATCCCAGGAGTTGGATTCTCGTTCCAGGAGGGGTCATGGATGTGATGGAGAACGGGGGGGGTAACGGACCCGGCGCTGGCTTCGGTGAGAACGGCTCCGTTGATCCCTGCGGCCAGAAGCGCGAGGGCGGAAAGTTTGATGGCAATCGTCATGGAAGTCTCCTTCAGGTTGGGGGCGGGATCGCCCTCGATCAGGAGACTATGAGAGGCCCACAGAGCGGGCTGTTCCCCAGGTAACACGCCGCGCGTCGGGAATTCGGAATTGTGCGCGACGACCTGAACCTTGCCACTGCGTCGCAATTTTTCCCGGACTCCGAAGCGTATCGGCGAGGCTGACCTGCTTGGCGAACAATAGTCCTTTGCAACGCGTGAAGCGGCGACGCCGGGCGGCACGAAAGTCCGCTCCCTGCCCTCTAGCGACATTGTCCGGCGGGCGCCGAGCGTTTGGTTTGCACAACTGACAATTTCCCATTTTCGAGCGGGTGACCAATCGCGCGTGAATTCATGCCGTGCGCATCCGGTCTCCCTCGAGGCCTCCCGGCGCCGCCTTCGCTATTGCGCCATCGTTCGCATGCCGGCCCTTGTTTTCATCCCCGACAGCCTGTCCAGGACGCGCCATGGCCCGTCGTTTTCGACGGGCGTCTTGCGACGCCCTGCGGCGCGCCGCCTCCGGCGGTCGCCCTGAGGCCGATCCTCGACAACCCGCCGGGGATGAAACGCGCTCCGCCGCGGCAAACGATGGATCGCGCTCGACCGTTTCGAATAGGAATTGCGGCGACACACCCGTATTCGCAGCGCGGATGAGCGAAAGCAGCCTATGAGGTGAAGACGGGCGCGTCACCGCAATCCCCCTTTTGCTTCGGCAAGAAGCCGGTCAACCAGCCGCGTCCAGGCCCGTTTGAATTGGATCCGTTCGTCGGCGCGCATCACCAGGTTGATCAAGAGGCCGTCCAACGCCATCTCGGCGAGCCGCGCCGTCGAATCGATCTCGGCGGCCGAAATGTTCGCGGGAAGACGCGCGCGAAGCGCCGCGACGACGAGGCGGTGCATGTCGGCGACGGCCTCGCATATGCGGGCGTTCATTTCGCGATCGAATATCGCTCGGCTGAAGAAAACCGCCTGCGCTTTCAGCAGGGCGGGATCGCTTTGCGCCGCGCGGACGAGCTGCTGGCCGAGGCCGTCGAGATAGGCGCGCGCCGAGGTCGGTTGGCGTCCTTCAAGTTCGAGAGACTGACGCCAGTCAAACGCGGCGAGCAGAATTTCGTCGACCGACGCGAAGTGATGAAAGATGGTCGCCTTGCTGACGTTCGCTTCTCGCGCCAGGGCGCCGGCGCTGAACGCGTCAGCGCCGCCGCGCCCCAGCAACGTCAGCGCCGCGTTCAGGATTTCACTGCGCGTTTCTTCGCCCGCCGCGGTGCGCTGTCCCTTGATCGCCATGCGCGACGACTACTATTGACCGGTCGATCGGTCAAGAGTTATCGTTATTGGCGGCGCCTCCGGCCATCGGCTGCGGAGGCGACTCGCCGAACGCCGGAGAACACAGATGATCGAGCGGTTGCAGGGGTTTCCGGACAATGTCATCGCCTTCGCGGGTCGCGGGCGGGTTACCAAGGCCGACTATGAGTCGATCCTGACTCCGGCGGTCGAGAAGGCCCTCGCCGGCCATGATCGCCTTCGTCTCTATTACGAACTGGGAGCCGACTTTTCCGGCATTGACGCCGATGCGATCGTGGAGGATTTCAAGATTGGCATGCAGCATCTGACCCGCTGGGAGCGCGCGGCCGTCGTCACCGACGTGCCGTGGATCGCCCATGCAGTTTCGCTCTTCAACTTCCTGATGCCCGGTGGGATGAAGGTCTTTTCGACGAAAGAGGCCGATCAAGCGCGTGCGTGGATTGCCTCATCCGCTTGAAGCGAGGCGGGACCGGATTGAATTACGAATTGCGCGAATGACGGCGACACGCCCGTATCTGTCGAACTACGAGACGGGGATGAGCGGAAGCAGCCTATGAGGTGAAGACGGACGTTTGACCACAATCCCCGGTTCCGTAACGCTTCATCAGCGAATCGCACCGGTCACCGCAAGCTTCGATGCAGCGGCGTCCTCGGCTCCCGACCCTCGAGCGCCGCCGTGAACACAGGCTCCCAATCCATGATGTGGCGACTGATCAAGGTTCCGATGGCGCTGACCTCGCCCGCGGCGGCGTGCTCGATCAATTGATAATGCTCTGCGACTGACGCGACCTGTCGGCTCCGTCCGGCGGCAAACTCGATCCCGTACAAGCGCATGCCGCTGCGCAAATCCATGATCATCTTGGTGAGCCTGGGATTGTCCGCCCCCGCCGCGAACAGCTGGTGAAACGCGCGATCGGCTTCCAGATAACCCCGAACGTCCTCGCGTTTCACCGCGCCGGCAATGGCGTCGGCGAGAACGCGGAGCGGTGCGGTCTCAATTATCCGCCGCTTGGCCGCAGCCACAGCGGCGAACCGCTCCAGCAGTTCGCGTATCGAAAAGAGGTTTTTCAGGTCGTCCAAGGACGTCGCCACGACGCGGAAACCTCGATTGCGCATCGGGGCGAGCATCCCGACGTTGGACAGTTCCAACAGCGCCTCGCGAACCGGCGTGGTGGACACTCCGAGATCGGCAGCCAGGGTCGGGACCGAAAACATGGTCCCTGGCCCAATATGGCCTGTTACGATGTCAGACCGCACCCGCTCCAACACCATGTCGCGCAGTGTAGGCGGCTTAGTCTCTTGAAACGGCTCCACGCTTGGGTTTCTCCGGGAAAAAAAGTGATCCGGGCCAAATTATACCCATTGACGTGGTGTGTCACGCGTGTTAGTAGCGCGTCACACTTTACAACGATCCGGACATTGGGGGGTCGTGATGGAAAACCTGGTCTTGATCGGGCGTCCGGACGCGCTGCCGAGCCCCTTCCAACGCCGCTGGGCGAATCTTCGCGCGGCAGGGAGCCGTGGGGCGATTCGGCTCGCCGGCGGCGCGCGGCGAGCCCTTCGCCTGCATTGGCGCCTCTATGTCTTCGAAGCGCTTGAACTTGCCGCCTTCATGCTGTCAGCCTGCGCCTTCGCGGTCCTTTTGTTTGAGCCCAACTCGTCCGCGGCGAGACTGATCCCCAACGCGGTCGCTCGCCAGGCCCTGTTTGCGCTCGCCATGGGCGCCACCGCCACTCTCATCATCAAATCGCCGATGGGAAAGCGCTCGGGAGCCCATTTCAACCCGGCTTGCACGTTGACGTACCTCAGGCTTGGCAAAATCTCGAAACCCGACGCCTACTTTTATATGGCATCTCATTTCGTCGGCGCTGTTCTTGGCGTCGCGGTCGGCGTGCTTCTTTTCGGCGGCGAGCTGGCTTCGCCCGGCGTCGACTATGTCGTTTCGGTTCCAGGCGTTTACGGAACCGCCGCCGCGTTCTTGGCGGAACTGTTCATGGCGATCGTTTTCATGAGCGTGGCGCTTTGGACGTCCAACCGTCCGGCGCTTGCGGGTTGGACCGCCTATTTCATTGGCGGTCTCATTGCGCTGTACCTTGTCGCCTTTGGCGCGGTGTCGGGCGTCGGCCTCAATCCGGCGCGCAGTATCGGCTCGGCTTTGTTCGCCGACGTATGGACGGCGATCTGGGTCTACGTGACCGCGCCCGTCCTCGGCATGCTCATCGCGGCGGAAGGTTATGTGCGTCTCTGCGGGTCCGACCGGGTGCTTTGCGCGAAGTTCGAACCCGACAACATTCACGTCTGTCCTTTCCTCTGCCGTTTCCCGGGTCACGTACACGATTGGGAAAGCGCAGCGACTGGCGACGACCTCGACCGCTCGCATCGCTTTCGTTGCGAGGCCGGAGAATCGACGTTCGCGGCAGGCGGCGCGATCGAACCTGATCATTCCCGCAAATCAGAAGTTCGTGAAGGGATCGCCTAGGGGCCGATATATGAAGAGCGCCGCCCATTCCTTCCAGGACGAAATTCGCTCGATTGAATCCCTCTAACTGGGAGCGTCAGCAATGCTCGAACGACTCGCGGACGCCGATGCGCCTTCGAACGCCTCGCGGAGATCGTATGCCGAGGTCGCACGGAAACCCCGTGGCGAAGATTTCGAAGCGCTTCCGCGCGTCGAGGGAGAGATGCTCCTCGGCGATGGACTCTTCGTGGACGATATCTGCGTCGAGGGCGCAGCCCGCGGTTATGTCTTGCGCTCGCCCTACCCGCATGCACGCATCAAATCCGTCGCCACGTCGGCTGCACGCCAAAGCGCCGGCGTTCTCGCCGTTCTTACCGGCGTCGACCTGGCCTCCATCGCCAAGCCGCTTCCTTGCATGATTCCGCTGAAGTCGTTCGGAGGAAAGGCGCGCGCCGAGGCGGACCGCGTCATCCTGGCGACGGACCGCGTGCGCCATGTCGGAGACGGCGTTGCTTTCGTCGTCGCCGAGACGCTCCACCAGGCCATGGACGCCGCGGCGTTGATCGAAGTCGATTATGAGGTGCTCCCACCTTGCCTCGATCCCGGCGCGGCCGAGGTCAAGGAGCCAGTCTGGGCCGATGTGCCGGACAATTGTTGCTTCGATTGGCGTTTCGGCGATGCTGACGCCTGCCGAAGGCTATTCGACAGCGCCGCGCATGTCGTCAGGATGACGCTGTCGATACCGCGCATCGTAGTCAATCCTGTCGAGCCTCGGGCGGCGATCGGGCTGCACGACGCCGAAACCGACGACCTCACCCTTATCGCCAACACACAGGGTGTCCATTTCGTTCGAAGCGTCTTAGCCAAATCCCTCGGCATCGCGCAGAAGAGCCTGCGCGTCTTGACGCCGAATGTTGGAGGCGCATTTGGCTCCAAGATCTACGCCTATCCGGAGCACGTCCTTGTCCTGGTCGCGGCGCGCCTTTTGGGTCGACCGGTGCGCTGGACGTCAGGACGACGCGAGGCCATTCTTTCCGACACGCAGGGACGCGGCCATGTTACGCAGGCGGCGCTCGCGCTCGACGCCGGGGGTCGGTTTCTGGCTTTGTCGGTCAAGCCCACTGTTGACCTCGGGGCTTATCTCTCTCAGCTGACGCCCTTGACCGCCACTGGCGTTGGCGCTCCCGTGCAGGGTGGCGCCTATCGCTTTAGGGCGATCGAAATCCAAGTGCGGGGCGTCTTCACCAACAAGGTCCCTATCGACGCCTTTCGCGGCGCGGGCCGACCCGAGGCCAACTATGTGCTCGAGCGCCTGATCGATCGGACGGCTCGCGTCCTGGGCATCGATCCCGCGGCGTTGCGCGCCCGAAACCTTCCGGACGCTCAAATCGAGAGCCTGACGACGGTTACCGGCTTGGTTGTCGACGGCGGCCGGTTCCTCGACAACCAACGTCGGTGCCTGGATGTTGCCGACCGCAGCGGCTTCGAGGCGCGTCGAAGGGCTGCGGCGGAGAGAGGCTTGCTGCGAGGCTTCGGATTTGCGCACTATCTCGAGGCCAATGGCGGCATTCAGGTGGCGAAGGCCATTGATCCCGACAGCTTTCCCATAGAAAGCGCCGCGTTGAGGTTCGGGCGTAGCGGCGCCCTCGACATTGTTATCGGCACTCAATCAAGCGGTCAGGATCATGCGCGACCCATGGCGCTTCACGCTGCGGAGGCCTTTGGTCTTGATCCTCTCCTCGTTACGGTTCGCGAAGGCGATAGCAACGCCCTGGCGGTCGGCAGCGGCACTGGCGGCTCGAAATCCTTGCTCACGAGTTCTGTCGCGCTCGCGCAGGCCGTGACAGACGTCCTCTCGAGAGCTCGCGCGCTCCTGGCGAAAGAATGGGGCGTCAAGGCGGATGTGCTGAGGTTTGCGGACGGGGTCTTTTCGATTCCTGCCTCCAATCGAGCCGCCTCGATCCAAGACATCGCGATGAAGTTCCCGGGCGCGCTCGACGGCGAATCACGCAGCGCGCTGCTGCGCGGGAGCAGCGCCAATGGCTGCCACGCCTGCGAGGTGGAGATCGATCGTGAGACGGGGGACGTTCGCATCATCCGTTACGTAGCGGTCGACGATTTTGGCGTCGTTGTGAACGAAGGCGCTGTGCGCGGGCAGGTCCAGGGCGGCGTCGCGCAAGGAATCGGACAGGTTCTCATGGAATGCGCGCCCTCGCCCGAGGCGCTGACATGGCCAGTCGCGACGTCGCCATTCGCTCTTGTGCTGCCACGGGCGACCGATATTCCCGTCGTGGAGTGGTCCGATAATGGTCTACCGTCTCGCACCAATATTTTTGGCGCCAAGGCCTGTGGCGAGTCGGGTGCGAGCGCCGCGCCCCCTACGGTGATGAACGCCATCTCCAACGCCCTGGACGGCCTTCCGGGCGCGTCCGACCTTCAGATGCCGGCGCGGCCTTCAGATATTTGGCGGATCATCCACTCTTTCGCCGGCGACCAACCTGAAGCGCCTCGGCGATAGATCATCGAGACCACACGATCCATAATTTTCCTACTCCGAATCGGAAAATGAGCGATCGGACGACAGCGGCGTCCCCATTACAGCCGGAATTACGGTGATGGGGTGGACGGCGCCCAGAGCGGCGTCGAGGCGCCAAGATGGTCGTTGTCACAGCCCATCTGAGGGAAGCCGTCCATAGGCGCGTCACCGTAACACCGCCGGAGCGGAAAAATATGATGAGCTATCTTTCGAGAGCGCTTGACAGAATACTTGGCCGCTTCAGGAACAACCCTCCAAGCGCAGCAAAATTGGGACGAAGCGAATACAAGGCGCAATGGAATTCGGTCTCGCAATCCGAAGACGGCGCAAAAACGGCGGTCAGCGGCTATGTCGACGAAGAAAAGTACAGGCTTACCGCGGAGGCCACCGTTACGATGCTCCAGACCACCGTGGGCGTCCGGCCTGAGGACGTCATACTCGAAATCGGAGCGGGGGTCGGCCGGGTCGGCGCCGCCCTGGCGCCTCTCTGCCGCGAGTGGATCGGGACCGACGTATCCGAAAACATGGTCCGACATATCGAGCGTCGCCTCGCCAGGTTCGCCAACGTCCGCGCCATGGCGACCAACGGATTCGACTTGCGAGAGATACCGTCCAAATCGGTAGACCTCGTGTATTGCACGGTGGTTTTCATGCATCTGGAGGAATGGGACCGCTATGGCTACGTCAAGGAAGGGTTCCGCATTCTCAAGCCGGGCGGCAGGATGTTGGTCGACAACGTCAACTTGCTGTCAGAGGAGGGGTGGAAGTTTTTTGAGGATGTTCGCGCCTTGCCGCCAAGCGAGCGTCCGTCGCAAATCAGCATTACGTCGACTCCGCAGGAACTCGAGACGTATTTTCGACGTGCGGGATTTACCGACATTCGACAGGAGGGCCCGGGCCTCTGCATTGCGACCTACGGCAGGAAACCAACCGCCGCCTGATCGCGCGCCGCAATGAACAGGTCGAGCGTGCGGGCGCGTGTCGCGGGCCGCGACGACGCTCTGGTCAGCGTCAAGCCGCTGCTTGATCGCGCGCCGCGCCTTGCCGATCTGATCGAGGGCGAGCCGGACGAGGCCTCATACGCGCCGCTGCGCCGCGCCGAACCGATCGGCAGGCCGATCGGCGCGCCGGCGTCTCTGGAGACGCTCGCCCGCCGGCTCGGTCGCGCGAAGCAAGCGAGGGCGCAAGCCGCGAAACGCCGTCGAGGGCGCGATCAAAAAGGGAAATGCGGGCGCGTCGCGGTAATACCCCAACACCGTAATACGGTGTCACGCGCGTGTTCCCGCAGGCTAAAGCCCATGTCGAGTGCGGGCGGGCTAAGGCCTGTTATTTATTTTCATCGCGCGGCTCGACGGCGCGAATTTGCGCGGCTATCGTAGGGGGAGAACCGGAGAGGCGGCGATGAACAGGGGTGGCATGGCCTGCGCGGCGGTGGCGCTCGGCGTCTCGGCTGCCCTAGCGCAGAGCCCAATCCCGGTCGGCAATTTCGCCGTCACCGTCAAGAAGGATCCGTTCGGCGACGCCAGCACGGCGATCGCCACCACTGGCGACGCCTACCACGCGATCGGCCTGCGCTGCCTCGAAAACCAGCTTTCGGCCGTTGTGGTTCCCGATGCCGGCGCGCTGACGCCGGGCGAGCGCTATCCCGTCAAGTTCCGCGCCGACGACAAGCCGATTGTCGAGACGGAAGGCTATGCGCTGACCGAAGGCTTCCTGGAGATCGATGACGGCGAGGCCTTTCTCGGCGCTGTCGCTGGCGCGCGGAGCTTGGCGCTGCGGGTCGTCGGGCCGAACTCCGTCGTCACCTTCACGCTGCCGCTGGCCCAGTCCGACCGGGTCGTGGCGATCGTGCGCAAGGCTTGCGGCAAATAGACGCTCGGGGGCATTCATGCGCGGATTGCTGATGGGGAATTATGCGAATTACGGCGACACGCCCGTGGAGTGCACCCCAAGAGTGACACACGCTAATTGAGTGACATGGCCTGCGAGGATGGTTCATGTCGGATCAGCCGCAGCGTGCGTTTTCGACAGAGTTCAAACAATGCATCGTTATGCGGCTTGATGCGGGGGGAGCAGCTTTCGGCCGTCGCCGATGAGTATGGGGCCATCGTTCGCATGCAGGCCATTCTTTACACCCTCGACCTTTTTCGGCCGCCGCTGGTCCAGCCTCCGCCGCCGCCGGCTTCGCCCTCCTCGAAAATCAAAGACAAATCCTTTCCAAAAACCGGAACGCCCGGTATGCTTCGGCCTTGGCTTCCCCGCGCCGTCATGCCCGCGCTTGACGCGGTCATCCACGCCGCGGGATCGCCGCGAGAGCGAGAGGTATTATACAACGTTGCAGCGTGGATGGCCGGCGCAAGGCCGGCGACGCCGATCAAGGGCGACGACGCCGATCCAAATTCCGGGAGGAGGTTCCAAAAAAATCGATTTCCAAATTTTTTGAGACTCAACGTATTGATATTCCACGATATGGCCGGAAATAGTTTTGGAAAAATTTGGCGGCGCGAAATTCGCCTCCTTCGCAACCCCTTGATATAAAGGCGATATAAAGAAACGCTTATGTCGGCAATTTGCACGGAATCGTGCGAATCCTTGCAAAATGCGCGCAAACCAAGGAAATGCAAATTCCGGCGTGGCGGCGTCCCCTGCCCGCTCCACCGCGACAGGTCCGCCCATGAACAACCTGATCACCGACCTTCCCGGCGTGCTGGTCGGCGCCGCGCAGGACGCCGAGGTCGCCTCCGGGGTCAGCGTCGTGGTGTTCGAGGAGCCGGCCATCGCCTCGATCGCCGTTCACGGCGGCGCGCCGGCCTTGCGCGACGCCGCGCTGCTGGAGCCGGAAATGACCGTGCCGCGGGTCGACGCGCTGGTGCTGTCGGGCGGCTCGGCGTTCGGGCTCGACGCGACGGGCGGCGCGATGGCGCAGCTCGCCGGGATCGGCCGCGGCTTCCCGGTCGGCGACCGCCGCGTGCCGATCGCGCCGGGCGCCTCGCTGTTCGATCTGCTCAACGGCGGGAACAAGGACTGGGGCCGCCGCCCGCCCTATTGGGAGCTCGGCTTCAAAGCCGCGGCGAGCGCCGGCAAGGCGTTCGCGCTGGGCACGGCGGGCGCCGGCTATGGCGCGACGACCTGTGACCTGAAAGGCGGCCTCGGCTCGGCGAGCGCGGTCTCCTCGCGCGGCTTTCTCGTCGGCGCGCTGGTCGCGGTCAACGCGGTGGGGCGCGTAACGCGCGGCTCGGGTCCGCATTTCTGGGCCTCGCCTTACGAGCGCGACAAGGAATTCGGCGGCCTCGGCGCGCCCGATCCGGCGCCGGCCGATGCGCTGGAGATGAAGGTCAAGGGCGACGCGCCGGCCAGCACCAACATCGCCGTCGTCGTCACCGACGCGCGGCTGACCAAGGCGCAGATGAAGCGCGTCGCGATCATGGCGCAGGACGGGATCGCGCTGGCGCTGCGCCCCGCCCATGCGCCGATGGACGGCGACGTGGTGTTCGCGGCGACCACCGCGCGGGCGGCGGCGGAGCCCGATCTGCGGGATCTGGCCGAAATCGGCATGCTCGCCGCCGAATGCCTCGCGCGGGCGATCGCGCGCGGCGTGTTCGAGGCGACCCCCCTGCCCTATGCGGCCGCGCCGCCCTCGTGGCGCAAGCATTACGGGTGGTGATTCACTGGAACCGCTCGGCGCGATAGGGCGCCGGGTCGGTCAGCGGCGCTTCGCCGGTCATCAGCTGCGCCAGCAGCCGCCCGCAAACCGGGCCGAGCGTCAGGCCGAGATGCTGGTGGCCGAAATCGAACCACAGCCCCTTATGGCGCGGCGCGGCGCCGATCACCGGCAGCATGTCGGGCAGACAGGGCCGCTTTCCCAGCCAGACTTCGGCGTCGCGCCGCCCGGCGAGCGGAAAGAATTGGCGGGCGAGCGGCTCCAGCCGGTCGAGATGGGCCGATGACGGCGGATCGTCGCGGCGCGCGAATTCCGCGCCGGTGGTCAGGCGAACGCCGCGGCTCATCGGCGTCAAAACGTAGCCGAATTCGGCGTCGAGAACCGGGCGGTTGAGCGCGGCGTTTCCGTCCGCGTCATAATGCATGTGGTAGCCGCGCTTGACGCCGAGCGGGAGGCGATAGCCGAGCGGGGCGAGCGCGTCCGACGACCAGGCGCCGAGCGCGATCACCGCCTGGCGCGCCTCCAGCCGTCCGGAGCCGGTCGTCACCGCCCATCCCGCGCCGCAGGCTTCGAGCGCGCGCGCGTCGCCGGCGAGCAGGCGCCCGCCGCGCGCGATGAACAGATCGGCGTAAGCCTTGACCAACGCGCCGGGATCGGGCGTCGTCAACGGCGCGGTGAAATGGACGCCACCCGCCACGACGCTCGCCAGGTGCGGCTCGAGGGCGGCGAGCTGCGCCCGGTCGAGCACCGCGGCGTCGACCCCGTAGGGCTTGATCTCCTCGAGGTCGCCGAGCACCGTCCGGCGTCCCCGTTCGGTGCGGAAAGCCTTGATCCAACCGCCCTTGCGCAGCAGCGCGCCGGCGCCGGCCGGCGCGGCGAAGGCTTCATGCTCGGCGACGCTGCGGGCGACGAGCGGGCGCAAAGCGCCGGCGCTGGCCAATCGCCTGCGCGGCGCGGAGGCGAGAAAATAGCGCCAAATCCAAGGACTTATCGCGGGCAACGCGCGATAGCGCAGATGCGCGCGCGGATCGCGATTGAGCGCCGCCCGGGCGATGTCGCGCGGGTTTCTGGGGAACGCATAGGGAAAGACCGCCTCGGCCTGCACGATCCCCGTATTGCCGAAGCTGGTCTCGCCCGCCGCGAGGCCGAGCCGATCGACGATCGCGACATCGCGGCCGCGCGCCTGCAAATGCAGCGCCGCCGAGACGCCGACGATTCCGGCGCCCAGCACGATCACGTCGGATTTCACCAAAAACACAGGCGATTCTCCCTGCCGGCGGGCGTGCAGTTTGCATGGCGAGGCGGCTCGCGGGCAATGCGGCCTTTACGACAATCGTCGAAAACTCGAAAATGCCCGCGCGATCGTGTAGACCCCTCTCCATTCCCGTCGCCGGACGCTTCGATGATCCCTCGCTATTCCCGCCCCGAGATGGTCGCGATCTGGGCGCCGCAGACGCGTTTTCGGATTTGGTTCGAGATCGAGGCGCACGCCTGCGACGCGCTCGCCGAGCTCGGCGTCATCCCGAAGGAGAGCGCCAGGGCGATCTGGGAAAAGGCCGGCTCCGCGACGTTCGACGTCGACCGCATCGACGAAATCGAGCGCGTGACCAAGCATGACGTCATCGCCTTCCTGACGCATCTGGCCGAATTCATCGGCCCCGACGCACGCTTCGTGCATCAGGGCATGACCAGCTCCGATCTGCTCGACACGTGCCTGGCCGTGCAACTGCAACGCGCCAGCGACATTCTGATCGCCGATGTCGACGCGCTGCTCGGCGCGCTGAAGCGGCGCGCCTACGAGCACAAGCTGACGCCGACGATCGGCCGCTCGCACGGCGTCCATGCCGAGCCCACTACATTCGGCCTGAAGCTCGCCCAGGCCTACGCCGAATTCTCGCGCGCCCGCGCCCGGCTGCTGGCGGCGCGCGCCGAAATTTCGACCTGCGCGATCTCCGGCGCGGTGGGCACTTTCGCCAACATCGATCCGCGCGTCGAGGAATACGTCGCGCGCAAGATGGGCCTGACGCCCGAGCCGATCTCGACGCAGGTGATTCCGCGCGACCGCCACGCGGCGTTTTTTGCGGCGCTCGCGGTGATCGCCTCCTCGGTCGAGCGCCTCGCCGTCGAAATCCGCCATTTGCAGCGCACGGAGGTGCTGGAGGCGGAGGAATGGTTTTCCGAGGGCCAGAAAGGCTCGTCGGCGATGCCGCACAAGCGCAATCCCGTCTTGGCCGAAAACCTTACCGGCCTCGCGCGCATGGTCCGCTCGGCGGCGACGCCGGCGATGGAGGACGTGGCATTGTGGCACGAGCGCGACATCTCCCATTCCTCGGTCGAGCGGATGATCGGCCCGGACGCGACGATCACGCTGGATTTCGCGTTGGCCCGTCTGGCCGGCGTCATCGACAAGCTGGTGGTCTATCCCGAGGCGATGCGCAAAAATCTCGACCGTCTCGGCGGCCTCATCCATTCGCAACGCGTGCTTCTCGCGCTGACCCAGAAGGGCGTTTCGCGCGAGGCGGCCTATGATCTGGTTCAGCGCAACGCGATGGCGGCCTGGCGCGGCGAGAAGAATTTCCTCGAGCTGTTGAAGGCGGACCAGGACGTCACGGCGGCGCTGGCGCCGGACGAACTGGCGGCGCTGTTCGACCTTGACTATCACCTCAAGCACGTCGATTTCATCTTCGCGCGGGTGTTCGGCCAAGGCCGGGCGTGAGCGCGACAGGAAAATTCCATGAACCTCGATCTCAAAGGCAAGGCGGCGATCGTGACCGGCGGCAGCCGCGGGATCGGCAAGGCGATCGCGCTGGCGCTCGCCCGCGAAGGCGCCGAAGTGGCGATCGCCGCGCGCGGCGCGGCGGCGCTCGAAGCCGCCGCCGCGCAGATTTCTGCGGACGTCGGGCGGTCGATCAAGGCCGCGCCGACCGACACCGGCGACGACGCGTCGGTCAAGGCGATGGTCGCGGCGGTGCTGGCCGTATTCGGGCGCATCGACATTCTGGTGAACTGCGCGGCGCAGCCGGCCGGCCAGTCGAAGCCGCCGGCGCTCGCCGAGATCACCACCGAGGCGCTGTGGGCCGAGATCAACGTGAAGGTGATGGGCTATATCCGAACGGCGCGCGAGGTCGCCCCGGCGATGATTGCCCAAGGCGGCGGCCGCATCATCAACATCAGCGGGCTGGCGGCGCGCTCGACCGGCAGCATCATCGGCTCGATCCGCAACATCAGCGTCGCGGCGCTGACCAAAAATCTCGCCGAGGAGCTCGGGCCGCAAGGCATTACCGCGGTCTGCGTGCATCCCGGCCTCACCCGCACCGAAAAGACCCCCGAAGTGGTCGCGCGGCGCGCGGCGGCGCAGGGCGTCAGCGCCGCCGACATCGAAAAGCAGATGGCCGGCCTCAATCTGGTCGGCAAATTGATCACCGCCGAGGAAATCGCCGGGATCGTCGCGTTCCTCGCCTCGCCGAGGTCGATCGCCATCAACGGCGACGTGATCGCGGCGGGCGGAGGAACGCGCGGCGCGATCATTTATTGACGGGCCATTCGGGCGACGACCGTTTTGGCGGAGCGCCCGCTCGCTCTCACCGGTTGGCTGAAATGGCGAAGGAGGCGAGCGCGGCGATCATTTGGACGGCAACGCGCCAATGATTTCCGCCGTGGAGCGTACGCGTGCGATGCGCGGCAGAATTTTCTCGATCGAGAACTTGTGCATTTCTTCGCCGACGCTGGTCACCGCGTCTTCGGCGACAATCACCGCGTAATTATGCTGCCACGCCTCGCGAGCCGTCGATTCGACGCCGAAATTCGTCGCCAAGCCAGCCAGTACGATCGTTACGATCCCGCGCCGGCGCAGCTGCAGGTCGAGTTCCGTTCCATAAAAAGCGCCCCACTGTCGCTTCTTGATGACCAGTCCGGCGCGCAGCGCGGCGATCTCGGGCGCAAACTCGGACCAATCGTGAGGCAGACCGCCTTGCGGCGCCGGCGAAGGCGAATCGACGGGCTGACTCAGCCGATCGGCGGCGCCGGCCGAAAAGGCGACGTGGACGAGAACGACCAGCGCCCCGACTTCATCAAAATGGAGGCCCAGGCGCGCGGCGTTCTGAACGATCTGCGCCGCCCCGTGGGGGGCGAGCGGCATCGCCAGGACGCCCTTCTGCACGTCGATCAGGACGAGAGCCGTGGTGCGGGGATCAAGCGACAGCATCGGCGTCTTCCTGAGTCGAGGCGATCATCGCGACGTTCGCACCGCCTTCACAAGCGCAGGGTGATAGTGTTCGATCATCGGGCGTCTTGTCCAGCGCGGCGCCTCGACAAGGCAATCGCCAGGACCTCAGCGAAGATTCCGCGCTCGATCAGTATTTATGCGCATCGCCGATTTCGACTTTCTGTTTGCCGCCAGTCTCGACGTAGCGCGGCGGCCGGACTATTGGCAAGAACGCTGCCGCCCGTCCGCCCTCCGATTGGCGACGCGTTGGCCGCCAACATAAAGGCCGCCCTTCGCGGGCGGCCTTACGACGTCGATTCAGAATATTCGGCGCGGTCAACGCGAGTAGAATTCGATCACCAGGTTCGGCTCCATATGCGTGGGATAGGGCACCTCGGACAGGCCGGGCACGCGCGTCATCTTCGCCGTCATCTTGGCGTGATCGACCTCGAGAAAATCGGGCACGTCGCGCTCGGCCAACGCGGCCGCTTCGAGGACGACTGCTAATTGCTTCGATGATTCCTTGACTTCGATCAGGTCGCCGACCTTGACCTGGTAGGAGGGAATGTTGACGCGGCGTCCGTTCACGCGGATATGGCCGTGATTGACGAACTGGCGCGCCGCGAACACCGTCGGCACGAATTTGGCGCGATACACCACGGCGTCGAGACGGCGCTCCAGCAGGCCGATCAACCGCGCGCTGGAATCGCCCTTCAGGCGAAGCGCCTCCTGATAATATTTGTGGAACTGACGCTCGGAAATATTGCCGTAATAACCCTTGACCTTTTGCTTGGCCTTGAGCTGCGTGCCGAAGTCGGTCGCCTTGCCCTTGCGCCGCTGGCCGTGCTGGCCGGGGCCATATTCGCGCTTGTTGACCGGGCTCTTGGGACGACCCCAGATATTCTCGCCCATCCGGCGGTCGATCTTGTATTTGGCTTCTGCGCGCTTCGTCATCGCGGTTCCTCGTTGAAGGCGAAACTGAACTTAAGGTGAGGAACGCGCCCTCCTGCGCATCGGGGAAATCCCTCTGCTGACAGGCCGCCGACCAGCGAGGCGACGACCACGGGTGCGTCAAACGACAAACGCGCCCATAAAGAGGGCGCGCCCGACGCGCTCCTCTACTTGGCCGCCTTCTTCCTGTCAATTCCCATTGCGCGACGCTTAGAAGTCGGCGTCCACAGAGTCGGCGAGCCGCAGGCTGGCGCGATCAAATCCGGGCGTTTCTCTCTTAGCTTTAAGATATGCGCAGTTCACATATCTTTGATGAAATATGCCACGAAAGCGCCAACTTGATCCTGATTGATGGCCTTTCTTGTCAAAAGACATAATCGTATCACGATTTTTCATGCAAATTTCACATAACTTACCGCATCGCACTCTTGACTTGTGCGCTGCAGCAAACTATCTAGCGGTCGTCGTGGAGAAGGAACGCCCGGGAATCCTAAACCGTCATTCCGCCGGTCAAGTGGAATAGCGGGGCAAGAAGAGAAGGAGACCCGACATGAAGTTTTCGTTCATCACGCGATTCCTGGAAGAGCGCCGCCGCTACTGGAACGTCTTGCACGAACTCTCGAGCTATACGGATCGCGAGTTGCAGGATATTGGCATCGACCGCGCCGACATCCATCATATCGCCCGCCTCGCGGCGCGCGCCTGAAGAACGCAAAATCGAGTCCGGCGATCGATCGCGGTCGCCGGCCAAAAGAGATAAAGGCCGTCGCGTTCGAGCGACGGCCTTTTTCATGTCCGACGACGGCCTTTTTCGAGAAGAGTTTCATTTTTGAGGCTTGCGCAATTCTCGCCAAAGCGACCTATGCGGCAACCGCATCGCGCGGTCGCTGTTCTGCGCGACCTTTGATTCTTCTCAAACTGCCCCGCCTGATTTTCGGCCATGAGTGCCGAACGCCCCTGAACGCGAAACGCACCGATGCCAGTAGAACGCTTCCTGCGGTGGGCGCTCGTCGTGACCGCCATCGCGGGGCTTGCCTCGGGAATTTTGGCCCGCGCGGCGGGCAGAATGGATCTTGCCGATCTTTGCTGGACGCTGGGGACCACGCCGGTGGTCGCCGGGCTCGCGATCTCGATCGTGAGGGACTTCCTGGCCGGCCGGCTCGGCGTCGATGCAGTCGCGCTGGTGTCGATGAGCGGTGCGCTGGCGCTGGGCCAGCCGCTGGCGGGGGCGGTCGTCGCGCTGATGTATTCCGGCGGCAACGTGCTGGAGGACATCGCCGTCGCCCGCGCCGAGCATAATCTGCGCTCGCTGATCGATCGCGCGCCGCGCCTGGCGCACCGCCGCCTCGGCGACGGCGTCGAGGATGCGCCGGTCGGCGCGGTCGCGGTCGGCGACCGGCTTCTGGTGCGGGCCGGAGAGGTCGTTCCCGTCGACGGTGTCGTCGCCTCGGAAGCGGCGACGATCGACGAGTTGGCATTGACCGGCGAACCGATCCCGATCGTCAAGGCCAAGGGCGCCTCCACTTTCAGCGGCTCGTTGAATGTCGGCGAGACTTTCGAGATGACCGCCTCGTCGGTGGCGGGCGAAAGCGCCTACGCCGGCATCGTGCGCCTTGTCACCGCGGCGCAGGCCGCCAAGGCGCCATTCGTGCGGCTCGCGGATCGCTACGCGCTGCTGTTCCTGCCCTTCACGCTCGCGGTAGCATTCGGCGCCTGGCTCGTCTCGGGCGACCCCATTCGCAGCCTGGCCGTGTTCGTCGCCGCCACGCCGTGCCCGCTCATTCTGGCGGCGCCCGTCGCCTTCATCGCCGGCGTCGCCCAGTCGGCCCGCCGCGGCATTCTGGTCAAGGGCGGCGGCCCGCTCGAAGCGCTGGCGCGCGCGCATACCGTTTTGTTCGACAAGACCGGGACGCTGACGGTCGGCGGCGCACGGCTGCTTTCCATCGAAGCCGCGCCCGGCGAGAAGGCCGATGAAGTCCTGACTCTCGGCGCCTCGCTCGAACAGGCCTCGCATCACGTTCTCGCGAGCGCCATCGTGCAGGCGGCGCTCGAGCGCGGCCTCGCCCTGAGGCTGCCCGACGAGGTCAAGGAATTGATGGGTTCGGGGCTACAAGGCGTCATCGGCGGAAAGCGCGTAAGCGCCGGTTCGCGCGACATGATTTTTGCGCGGCAGCCCGCCGCCGACTGGGCTCTGCGCGCGATACGGCGCGCTTCGTGGCGATCGGCGCTCGTGGTGTTCGTCGCCGTCGAGGGGCGCCCGATCGGCGCGCTGCTGCTCGCCGACGAATTGCGTTCCGACACGCCGCACGCTATCCGCATGCTGCGCGAGGCGGGCGTTGCGCGCATTGTCATGGTCACAGGCGATCGCGCCGCCGCGGCGCAGGCGATCGGGGCCGCGCTCGATCTCGACGCCGTGCTGGCCGATCGCGTCCCGGCCGACAAAGTCGACGCCGTGCGCGCCGAGCAGCGGCTCAATCCAACCATCATGGTCGGCGACGGTGTCAACGACGCCCCGGCGCTTGCTTCAGCTGACGTCGGCGTCGCGATGGGCGCCCGCGGCGCCAGCGCTTCCTCCGAGGCGGCGGATGTGGTGATCCTCGCGGATCGGCTCGACCGGGTCGGCGACGCCATTGTCATCGCTCAACGCGCGCGGCGCATCGCCGTGGAAAGCATCGTCGTCGGCATGAGCCTGTCGGCGCTGGCGATGCTGGCGGCGGCGGCCGGTTGGTTAGCGCCGGTGCCGGCGGCGATCCTCCAGGAATTGATCGACGTCGGGGTGATCTTGAACGCCCTGCGCGCCTTGAATCCGCCGCGCGGCGATGTCCGCCGCGCGATTCCGGCAGCGATCGGACGCAAGATGCACGGAGACCATGTCGCGCTCATTCACGGCCTCGACCGGCTGCGAGCCATCGCGGACGAGCTCGACGATATTGCGCCCGAGGGCGCGGCGACGCTGATCGTGGAAGCCAACGCCGTCGTCCAGCGGCAGGTCGTCGAGCACGAACGCGACGATGAGGGCCGCATCTATCCGGGGCTCGCAAAGGTTCTGGCGGATCGTCACGGCCTCTCCGCCATGAGCCGCGCACACCGCGAGATTCTGCATCTCGCGCGCCTGCTGGCCCGCGTGACGGAGGACCTGCCAACTGAAAGAATGGATCATTTTCTTGTTCGCGACGCACAGCGAGTGATCGAGGCGATCGAGGCGCTGGTGCGCATCCACACGGCGCAAGAAGAGGACATCTATGACGCCGTCGTGGCGCGCTAGAAGGGCCGTGCCGATGCGCACGGGACGACGGCGGGCTTTCGAACAGGCGGGCCTCTGGGCTGATCTTGGCGAAGGTTGCCCCGTACGGCATCTGCACGGATGCGCGAGGCGCCGTCTGGCGCGCCAAGTTCCCAAACAAGCGCTGCATGCGCATTCGCGAAGGCGGCGAAGACCTCCAGCGTCTCCGCCTCAACCGCGGCAACTTCGCCGGCGTGCTTGGCGGCCTCGGCGACAGCACGTAATTACAGCACGTAATTCATGCACGCAGCCGAATCGATTGGGCCCTCTGCTGTGACCGGAGCCGCGCGAACGGGTGAGGCGCCGACCATGAGAGCGCCGGCTCCCGGCGCAGGCTGGCCATAGACCGCCGGCGCGCACGATCAAACATCAAAGGGAGATGTCCGCGTGATCGCCCCTTGGCAACACCGACGCGGCCTCGGATCGCGACCTTATGCTGGAGCGTCCGATTGACGCGCCGCGCGAAAAGGTGTTCAGGGCCTGGGCTCATCCGGCGTTTCTCAGGCAATGGTTGGCGCCCCTGCCCTTATGCCGCGCCCGTCGCCCAGTTTGATGGACGACGCGGCGACCCGAGCAAGGTCGTCATGCGCGGCCCGGACGGCGTCGAAATTTGGACAGTCGCCGACCGCGCGACGCGCGAAAAAAGTGGGCGACCAAGGCCGGAGGCAATGCGCCCGCCAGCTCGCCGCCCTCATCGGGAGACTCTGACAAGGGGAAGCCTCGTGCAAAAAATCACTCCATTCCTGTGGTTCGACGGCAAGGCCGTCGAGGCGATGAATTTCTACATCGGCATATTCAAGAATGCGCGGGTGACAAGCGTGATGCGCTACGGCGAAGCAGGGCCCGGACCGAGGGGGTCGGTCATGTCGGTGACCTTCGAACTCGAAGGTCAGGAATTCATCGCCCTGAACGGCGGCCCCATTTTCGCGTTTTCGCCAGCGATCTCGTTCTTCATCCGCTGCGAGACGCAGGAGGAGGTCGATGAATTTTGGGCGAGGCTGTCCGAGGGCGGCCAAACGCAGCAATGCGGCTGGCTCAAGGACAGGTTCGGCGTGTCGTGGCAGATCGTCCCCACCGTCTTGCACGCGATGTTGCGGGACAGGGATGGTGAGAAATCGAAGCGCGTCATGCAGGCGATGCTGAAGATGACCAAGTTGGACATCGCGCTATTGACGCAGGCCTATGAGCGAGGCTGAAGGGCCAACCGAGCGGGCGGCGAGCGCGCCAGCTCTGTAAGGCGTCGCCTGGCTGGCGGCGCTCGCTACCCGTCGCGGAGGCGGCGCGCCACCAGCTTGGTGCCGGGCTTCGCCGCCCCGCCAGGGCCGGCTATCGGGCGTACGGCGTCGGCGCTGATCGCTTCCCCGCACGCCGAGCATGAGACAAGCGGTTGGAATTGATGTCCGCAGGTCTTGTGGACGAACAGGATCGGGCTGCCTTCCTTCGGCCGCGCCCAGCGGTCGCCCCACGCCGTCAACGCCAGGATGGCCGGCACGAGATCGCGCCCGGCGGCGGTCAATCGATATTCGTATCGAACCGGCCGCCGCTGATAGGCTCTTCTCTCGATCACGCCGTTTTCGGCGAGCGACTTGAGGCGTCTCGCCAGCAGGTTGCGCGAAAGTCCGAGGTCTTCAACCAGTTCGTCGAAACGCGCGACGTTGAGGAACAGGTCGCGGATGATCAGGGGCGACCACCAGTCGCCGATCATGTCGAGGCCGCGGGCCAGCGAACAGCGCATTTCCGCAAAGCTGGTTCTCTCCATTGCGCGATCCTAGTCGGTTGCGTCATTGAACTCAACCAATTATAAAGTTCAGTGATTGAACTCATTGGAGGCCGCAATGTACCGCGCCATCGTTCGCAAACGCATTCGAGATCTCTTCGACGCCGTCAATCGCGGGGACGCCGAGCCCGTGCTGCGGGCGTTCGCCGGCAAATTCGAGCATTCGTTCCTCGGAAACTCCGCGCTGGGCGGATCGCGAAGGACGCTGGCTTCGACGAGGCGATGGTATGAACGACTCTACCGATTGTTGCCCGACATTCGGTTCGAGCTTCGCCGGATATCGGTCAGCGGCGGCCCGTGGAACACGTTCGTCCTCGTCGAATGGGACGAGAGCAATACCGGCGCGGACGGCGTTCGCACAGCCAATCGCGGCGTCCATGTGGCGCATCTGACATGGGGACGCGTGACGCGGCTGGCGATCTGCCCGGACACCGCCGGGCTGAAGGCGACCCTCGATCGATTGGTCCTGGCGGGCCACGCGGAGGCGCAAGCGGCGCCGATCATCGATTCCTAGCCGCTCCCCGTCGTCGAAATCCGGGAAATTGCGCGCGCAGAGGCATGCGCCCCTGCCCTATCCGCGCATGCGCAGGCCCTGCGGATCGAAAATCGGCGCGTCGAGCCTCGTCGCAGGTCGCCGCTCGCCGATGATCTCAATCTCGAAACCCTCGTTCGCGCCGGCCAGTTCCTTGGGGATATAGCCCATCGCCAGCGATTTCCCGACGCTGTGGCCGTAGCCGCCCGAGGTCACCCAGCCGACCACCTCGCCGCCGCGCCAGATCGGCTCGTCGCCGATGGCGTCGGCGTCGAGTGCGTCGACGACGAACGTTTGCAGGCGGAGATTGCCGCCGCTCTCCTTTTCGCGCGCCGCGGCGTCGCGCCCGATGAATTCATTCTTCCTGAGGTCGACGAAGCGACCAAGCCCCGCCTCGTAAGGCCCGTAGATCGGTCGATATTCGCGGAACCACGTGCCGAAGCTCTTCTCCAGCCGCATGCAAAGCAGCGCGCGCACCCCGAATTGCGTCATGCCGAAGGCTTGGCCCTCCTTCAGCAGAAGATCGTAGAGGGCGCGCTGATATTCCGGCCGTACCCAGATTTCGTAGCCAAGGTCGCCGGTGAAGCTGACCCGTCCGACCAGCGCCGGGATCAATCCGACGTCCATCCGCCGGAACGACAGGAATGGGAACTTCTCGTTCGAGACGTCCTCGCGCGTCAGCGCCTGCAGCAGCCCGCGCGACTTGGGGCCGGCGATCGACAATCCGGGATAGTCCATCGACGCGGCGCGCACCGTGACGCCGTCAGCCGGGCGGTGACGCTCAAACCACCGGATGTAATAACCCTCCGCCGCATAGGAGCAGACGAGCAAGAACTTGTCCTGCCCATAACGACCGATGGTGAAATCGCCGATCAGCTTGCCGGTTTCGTTGAGCATCGGCGTCAACCCCAGTCGCCCGACCGGCGGCAGCTTGTTGGCCATCACCAGCGAAAGGAATTCGGCGGCGCGCGGCCCCTCCACTTCGATCTTTCCGTAGTTGGCGATTTCCGTCATGCCGACGCCCGCGCGAACGGCGCGGCATTCCGCGCCGACGGGATGATGGGCGTTCGAACGGCGGAACGTCACCTCCTCGCGCGGCGCCATGCCTTTTGGCGCAAACCACAGTGCTTGTTCGAGCGAGCAATATTCGCCGAAGACCGCGTTCTCGGCGACCAGCCGGTCGTAGAGGGGCGTGGTGCGCAGCGGTCTGGCCGCCGGCAATTCCTCGTTGGGAAAGCGAATGCGAAAGCGTCGGGAATAGTTCTCACGCACTTTGGCGTTGGTGTAGGCCAGCGTCGCCCAGTCGCCGAAACGTGCGACGTCCATGCCCCAGACGTCGTGACCAGGATCGCCGTCGATCATCCAGTTCGCCAGCGCGAGGCCGACGCCCCCGCCCTGGCTGAAGCCCGCCATGACGCCGCACGCCACCCAGAAGTTCCTCAGACCCTTGACGGGGCCGATCAGCGGATTGCCGTCCGGCGCAAAGGTGAAAGGGCCGTTGATGACCTTTCGAATGCCCGCCTTGCCAAGCGCGGGGAAATGCTCGAAGGCGGTTTCGAGGCTCGGCGCGATGCGGTCGAGATCGTTGGGCAGCAGGTTCTGCCCGAAGTCCCACGGCGTCTCGCGCTCGGACCACGGCTGGCAGGCCTGTTCGTAAGTCCCGATCAGCATGCCGCCGCCTTCCTGACGCATGTAGATCTCGCCCTCGAAATCGATGACGTGGAATTTGTCGACCTTGGGGTCGATCACGCCGGGAATGTCCTCGGTGATGAGGTAATGGTGCTCCATCGCGAGCACGGGCAATTCGAGCCCAACCATCCGGCCGAGCTCACGCGCCCAAAGGCCGCCGCAGTTGACGACATGTTCGGCGACGATGCTCCCTTTGTCCGTGACAACGTCCCACGAGCCATCGGGGCGGGCCTTGAGATCGACGACGCGCGTGAAGCGATTGATTTCGGCGCCGGCCATGAGCGCGCATTTGGCGTAGGCGTTGGTGACGCCCCACGGATCGAGATGACCCTCGACGGGGTCGAACATTGCGCCGACGAAATGTTTCTTCTCGATGAACGGATACATCCGGGCGGCCTCGTCGATCGAGATGATTTCCAGATTCATCCCGAGATAGCGGCCGCGCGCCTTGGCCATCTTGAGCCAGTCGAGGCGCTCTCTCGTGCCGGCCAGATTGAGTCCGCCCGTGACGTGCATGCCGCACGATTGGCCGGAGATCGCCTCGATCTCTTTGTACAAGTTGATCGTGTATTGTTGCAGCTTGGCGACGTTCGGATCGCCGTTCAGTGTGTGCATGCCGCCAGCCGCGTGCCAGGTCGAGCCCGAGGTCAGTTCGGAGCGCTCGATGAGCGTGACGTCCTTCCAGCCGCCCCTGGTCAGATGGTAAAGCACGCTCGCGCCGACGACGCCGCCGCCGATCACCGCGACCCTTGTGTGCGATTTCATGGATGCGGCCTCGTCACAAAAGGTTCCTACGTTCGAAGTCGGCGCGATTAATCGTCATCGACGAAAAGGCGCATCGCGCCGACCGCTAACGCAAGGAGAATGGCGAACAGGCTGAAGGCGCCCGCCAGCGAGAAATAACTCGCGATGGCGCCCATCGCGAGCGGCGCGGGCAAGCGCGCCAGAGAGCCGAACAGCGCGACCGTCGATAGCGCCGCGGCGGCGGAGAATCCCCGATCCGAGACGGCGAGCGCAAAGCCGCAGGGCACCACCGCCCCCGTGCCGACGCCGATGATGGCAAAGCCGATGACGCTGACGGCGAACCCGGCGTCCAACGCGACGACCAGGAAGCCCAGGCTCGCCACCGCCAGCGAGACGATAATCAACCGGCGATCGCTGATGAGGCGGCGGACCCGATCGGCGTTGAGACGCAGCGCGGCCTGGCAGCCGCAGAAGAACGCTGCGCCGAGCCCGGAAACGGCGGCGAGGCCTGGCGCTTCATTTTGCAGCAGCAGCGTCGACCAGAAAAACGCTGCGCCCTCGCTGGCGATCGACACCCCGATGATGACGCCAAGCGCAATCAGAGTGCGGTTCAACAAAGCCCCTCGGCCAGAACGGCCTTCATGAGCGTGATCGCCTCCTCTCTCCGGCGTGACGGCGAAGATCAGGGCCGTAACGCCGGCGAACGCGCAGGACGCGATGAGCGCCGAGAGCCACGAGCCGACATTCACCGCGATGAGGCTGCCGGCGATCGCCCCCATGGCCATGCCGATCGAAGCGCTGCCGTGCAGCCCCGCGAAAATAGGACGCGCGAGCGCCCGCTCGACCCGCGCGCCCTCGGTGTTCATTGTCAGGTCGACGAGGCCGGCGAATAGGCCGAACGCCACGAGCCGGACGAGGACGGCGCCCGACGATTGCGCCATCAGCAGCGACGCGACGCCGAGGCCCTGCAGCGGGGCGCCGGCCAACAGAACATTGCGCAGACCAAATCGCCCGATGAGCCAGCCTCCGCTCGACATCGCCGCAAGATAAGCCGCCATGAAAAACGTCATGGCGAGGCCGAAGGCGGGCGGCGTCACGCTCGCCTGCGCGAGGATTGTCGCCGAAGCGCCTGACCACAGCCCGACGCCGATTCCAAAGACGAAAAACATCGCCGTCGCGGCGCCGTGCGGCGTCAGCAGAAACGCTTGCGGCCTTTTGCCGGCGATGGCGGCGAATTGCGGCGGCGTCATTTGCGAATCGGCCCCGGCTCAGAAATCGGTCGGCGCGCCGCCCTCCGCCTTGCGGCGGGCGACATAGGCCTCCAGCGCCTCGCGCCGCTCGGGCTCGAAGGGCGGGACGACAAAATTCTCCAACCGTTCCTTGTACAGACGATTGGCCGCGTCATAAGCGGTCGGCGAGCCGGCTTCGCGCCAGGTCTCGTAATTGCGCCAGTCCGAAATCATTGGAGCGAAGAAGGCGTTGCGGTAACGCGCCTGCGTATGAGCGGTCCCGAAGAAATGGCCGCCCGGGCCGACATCGCGCATCGCTTCGAGGGCCAACTCCCCTTCATCGACGGCGAGCGGGCGCAGAAAATCGGCAACCATGCCCAGCAGATCCGCGTCGAGCGCCATTTTCTCGAATGACGCCTGGAGGCCGGCCTCCATCCACCCAGCGCCGTGCATCAGCATGTTGGCGCCGCCCATGATCGCGCCCCAAAGCGAGAAGACACTCTCATAGGCGGCCTGCGCGTCCAGCGAATTGGCGGCGTTGGTGTTGGACGATCGGTACGGCAAGGCGTGACGGCGCGCAAGCTGGCCGCCGACGATCGCCGTCTTCATGTATTCGGGCGTGCCGAACGCCGGGGCGCCTGACTTCATATCGACGTTGGATGTGAAACCGCCATAGACGAAGGGCGAGCCCGGCCGCACCGTCTGCGCCAGCACCAAGCCGGCCAGGACCTCGGCGTTCTGCTGGGCGAGCGCTCCGGCCAAAGTCACCGGCGCCATCGCGCCCGCCAGCGTGAACGGGGTCAGCACGACGACCTGATTGCGGCTCGCCATCTGGATGATGCCCTCTAGCATCGGCGTGTCTAGACGCAACGGAGAAGACGAATTGATGATGGTGAACAACGACGGCTCGCGCTCCAGCGTCGCATCGTCGATCCCCCGGGCGATTTTCGTTAGTTCGATCGCATCCCGATTGCGCTCGCGCCCCAGGCTGTAAGCGTGGATCGGTTTGTCCGACAGCGTGAGCATGTCGAACAGCGCGTCGAGGTGACGCACGGAGGCGTGAATATCGACCGGCTCGACAGGATAGCCGCCCCATAAGTGCACCTGGTCGAAACTTTGCCCGAGACGGATGAAATTCTGGAAATCGTGGTGGTTGCCGGGCCTGCGGCCGCCTTCGCGATCGAAGGAATTGGGGGCGCTGGCGACCGAGCAGAACGCGGTGTAGTCGCCGCCGATGACGAGCGCGCGTTCGGGATTGCGCGAATGAAGCGTGAATTGCCGGGGCGCCAGCCCGATATGCGCCTCGACGAGAGCCGGATCGAAACGCACGCGATCGCAGGCCGGATCGACATCGGCGCCAATGTCGCGGAGCATCGCCTTGGCTTTTTCGTGCAGGAAGTCGACGCCGATTTCCTTCAGCACGGTCAATGAAGCCTGGTGGATCGCCTCAAGCTCGTCGGCCGAAATAAGCGCGACGGGCTGGAAGCCCAGCCGGGGCTGCGGCCGCTTTTGCGTCGGCGCGGACGCCGCCGCGCGCTCGCCGCGCCGGCGGCGACGCGGCGACTCTTCGCTCGGCGGCGCGCTATCGGTCATAACCTCATCTTCAACCTGGCGAACGCGTGCGGTCAATCGATTTGCATGGGGCGGAAAATCTCGACAAGCCGCAACAGATTATCCGGCGCCAGGCTCGACGGCTCGCGCCATTTTGGCATCGTCGGGCGCCAAATTCAGCAGCGCCGACGCCAAGCCTATTTGGCGGCGCGCAGCCTGGGCGGCTCGACCTCCTGAGGTTCCGGCTGCGCGGCGGCGGCCGAACCCGCCGAAAATCGCGCGATCAACCATGAACGAAACAGCGCGACCGCCTCGTTGCTGAGGTCTTCTGGATGCGTCGTCAGATAATACCCGTAGCCTTCGTCGAGTGAGATGTCGAACGGGCGAACCAGCCGGCCGGCCTTGACTTCCTCCTGAAAGAGTTCGGGATCGGCCAAGGCCAGCCCCTCACCGGACAAGGCGTATTGCACCGCCAATTGCGCCGTGTCGAAGACCAGTCCGCGATCCACCGAAAGGTCGGGGCGCCCAAGCGACCGCGCCAGCATCTCCCAAAAGAAATATCTCGGCCGGTCCTCGATCTTGACGTGCAGAAGATCGCAGGTGGCGATCAAGCGCGCCGGATCGGGACGTTCAATCCCCTGCAGCAGCCTCGGGCTGCACAGGATCGTGCTGCGCACCATCCACAAAAGATCGTGAATCGCGTCGGTGACGCGCGGTTCCGAATAGACGATCGCGATGTCGATGTCGCCATCCATTTCAGCGCCGCTGACTGGCTTCGATACGATCTCAAGGGCGATGCCCGGATGCTCGGCGCGAAAATCATGCAAGATCGGAATCGCCAGTCGATAGGCGAAAGTCGTCGGCAACGCGACTTTCAAGACGCGCTTTGGCCGGCCCTTTTCCTTGATCACTTCCCTCAGCGCTTGATCGATGCGATCAAAGGACTTGGTGACGGCCGGCAGAATATGCCGCCCTGCCTCGGTCAGCACGAGCTGTTGCGGCCGCCGCTCGAACAACGCCACGCCGAGGAAACTCTCGAGCACGATAACGTGCCGGCTCACCGCGCTTTGCGCGACGGTGAGGCTATTGGCCGCCGCCGTGAAACTCAAATGCTGACCGGCGGCCTCGAAGGCGCGCAGGGCGTTAAGGGGCAGCCATTTCCGATCCATCGTCGTCTCCCCGGACGACGCGCGAGTAATCATCCGGCGCGTCCTGGCGAGCATGTCGGCGACCTCGTAACCAATGCCCGGCCAATCAATCAGCACGTTATTGCCCGCGCTGTCCATCTTCAAGAGTTCAACCGTCATGTAATCGCAACGATCCACATCCCGCTGCAGCCGGGAATGCGGGAATTCGACGAACGACGCGCGCCGGCGCCGACGATCAGTCGGGCGTTGACGGCGCCGCGCTCAGCGGTATGCGGTCCAAATCGTCTTCAAGTCCGTGTATTTGTCCACGGCATGCGGCGAGCGGTCGCGACCGAATCCGGATTGCTTGAAACCGCCGAACGGCGTCGTCATCGACGAGCGATCGAAGGTGTTCACCCAAACCGTGCCCGCCCTGATGGCGCGTGACAGGCGATGCGCGACATTCATGTCGGCCGTCCACACCGCCGCCCCCAGGCCATAAATGGTGGCGTTGGCCAGACGCGTCGCTTCGGCTTCGTCTTCGAACGGAATCACCACGACGACAGGACCGAAAATCTCCTCCTGTGCGACGCGCATGTCGTTGCGCACGCCATCGAGAATGGTCGGCTCGACATAGGAGCCGCCGGTCTCAGCCATCACGCGCCGGCCGCCAAACGCGACATGAGCGCCCTCCCTGGCGCCAAGATCGATGTAGGAGAGCACTCGCTCCATGTGACCCTTCTCCACGAGCGCACCCATCTGCGAAGCCGCTTCGAAGGGATGGCCGAGCGGGATCTGCGCCCGCGCGACGGCGGCGACCGCTTCGACCAGTCTGGCGCGAACCGAGGCGTGGACGAGCACGCGCGATCCGGCGTGGCATGTCTCGCCTTGGTTGTAGTAAATGCCCCACGCGATCGCCTTGGCCGCCGCCTCGATGTCGGCGTCGGGCATTACGACATGCGGGCTCTTGCCGCCGCACTCCAACGAAACGCGTTTCATATTGCTCTCGCCGGAATAGCGGAGCATCTGCTTGCCGACCTCCGTCGAACCGGTGAAGCTGACCATGTCGACGTCTCGATGCAGGGCCAGCGGCTTGCCCGCTCGCTCGCCAAATCCCGGCACGACATTGAGAACGCCATCGGGAAGGCCCGCCTGCTTCGCCAGCGCGGCGAGCAAGATAGCGCCGAGCGGCGATTGCTCGGCGGGCTTCAGCACGACGGAGTTTCCCGCGACCAAAGCCGGGCCGATCTTCCAGGCGCTGATGATGAGCGGATAGTTCCACGGCACAATGGCGGCCACGACCCCGACGGGCTCGCGACGTATCAGGGCCAGGTCTTCCGGGCCGACGGGCGCAATCTCGTCGACGAGCTTATCGGCGAGTTCGCCGTAGTATTGGATGCAGTCGGCGCAATACGGCACGTCCACGGCAAGAGTATTGCCGATGACCTTGCCGACGTCCAGCGTCTCCAATAGCGCCAGTTCGTCGCCACGCTCGCGGATGAGTTCGGCAAAGCGGAGAAGCTTGCGCTTTTTCTCAACGGGCGCCGCGTCGCGCCATACCCCCGTTTCGAAGACGCGCCGCGCGGCCGCGACCGCGCGTTCGACGTCGGCGTCGTCGCAATCGGCCACATGCGCGAAAACTCGTCCGTCGATCGGCGATATCCTTTCAAAGGTGCGCTTCGAGACCGCGTCGACGTAGACGCCGTCGATGAAGGCTCGAGTTTCAATATTGACCGCGGCGGCCCGGGCGAGCCAGCCCGCTTTCGAGGTGGGACGGTCAAGCATTGCTGAGCCTCATCGAACAAGGAGAACCAGACATTCGAGCGTAGGGGATTGGCTGCCCCGCGCCGAGGCGATCGAACCACACGGTGTGACGATCGCCAATTCGGCGCGCGCCGTCGGGCGCCCGCGAGCCTCAGGAAGCGCGATTTCAAGGACACGGCCATGATTCATTGTCATAGGCTGGTCGGGGCGCCTCGCCGGCGCCGGAAGGGAAGGTTCGTTAACGCTAACATCTTCCCACCATCGGACCGATCGTCCCGGTTACTGAATCTTAATTTCGGCAATACAAATTGAAATCGCTGACGACTGACGACCTCGAAGAGCAGCGTCAGTTTGGTTCGATCACACGACGAGTAAGCGGCTGTAGCGGCTCTTACAGGCATCATGCCGCTTCGTCGTATCGGTGCAAGTCCGGATGTCCTGAATTGTAATAATTTCCGTAGGGGCGTGGCGTCTCAAGCCTCGCCTCATGCGCGTCAGGGTACTCTCGGATGATCGAGCAAGCATTGCTGCAATATCATGATCGCGTCTCAGACTTTAATGACATGCGCCCTGAAGAAGATGGCGCAGAGTTGGACCGGCTTCGGCGCGACAATGTGAGGCTGCGCCAACTGCTCGACGAGCGGGCCGACGAGCGCATTTCTCTGCAGGCGCTGATCGACTGGCTGCCCGACAACCTGTGGGTCAAGGACGTCGAGAGCCGCTTCGTCATTTCCAACAAGGTCACGGCGACCCGGATGGGCCTGGCCGAGCCGGCGGCGCTGATCGGCAAGTCGGACCTGGAGCTGCTTCCCAGGGAGATCGCGCAGAAGTTCTACGCCGACGAGCAGAAGATCATCCGGTCCGGGCAGCCGATGATCGACATGGAGGAATATGTCTTCGACGGGGCCGGCGGCAAGACGTGGATATCGACGACGAAAGTGCCGTTGCGCAACGAGCGCAATGAAATCTTCGGCGTGGCCGGCGTCTCCCGCGACATCACCGAGCGCCGGCTCGCCGACGCCCTGCGCGACGGACAGGCGCAAATCCTCGAAATGATCGCCGTGAGCGCCCCGCTGGAGGCGGTGCTCGATCGTCTGGCGCGCCTTGTCGAATCCCAGTTGTCCGGCATATTCGTCTCCATCCTGCTGCTCGACAAGGACGGGACCCACCTGCGGCACGGCGCGGCGCCCAGCCTGCCGGAAGCCTACACCAAGGCCATCGACGGCGTGCGCGTCGGGCCCGGCGTCGGCTCGTGCGGCGCCAGCGTCCATCGCCGGGAAACCGTGGTCGTCGCCGACATCATGGGCGATCCGCTGTGGCGGGACTACCGCGAGCTGGCCGCCGCGCATGGGCTGCGGTCATGCTGGTCGACGCCGATCCTGTCGCATCACGGCGCGGTGCTCGGCACGTTCGCGATGTATTCGGCGACGGTGCGCGAACCGACCGCCGCCGAGACGCGGCTGGTCGATGTCGCCACGCGCATCGCCGGCATCGCCATCGAGCGCAAGCAGGCCGAAGACCGCATTCATTTCATGGCCAATCACGACGCGCTGACCGGGCTTCCCAATCGCGCGCTGCTCAGCGACCGTCTCGAACAGGCGATCCTCTACGCCCAGCGCTACGACCGCTGGGTGACGGTCGTCTTCATCGATCTGGACAATTTCAAATTCGTCAACGACAGCCTGGGCCACAACGCCGGTGACGAACTCCTCAAGATCGTCGCCAGCCGGATGGTCAAATGCGTGAGAGCCACCGACACGGTGGTCCGCCTCGGCGGCGACGAATTCGTGATCCTACTGTTCGATCAGCCCAAGAGCGCGGACATGGCCTCGGCGACCTTGCAAAAGGTCCAGGCGGCGATCGCCGAGCCGATCAAGATAGAAGGGCATGATCTCCGGGTCACGTGCAGCATCGGCCTGGCGAACTACCCCAACGACGGGACCGACGCCGACGCATTGCTGGCCAACGCCGACGCGGCGATGTATCGCGCCAAGGAGACCGGCCGCGACAATTTCCAGTTCTATACGCCCGAGCTGAACACCAAGGTCCACGAAAAATTCACGCTGCAGTCGGAGCTGCGCAACGCGATTCTGCGCTCCGAATTCGTCCTGCGCTATCAGCCGCAGGTCGACCTGCGCACCGGGCGCGTCTTCGCGGTCGAAGCGTTGATCCGCTGGCGCCATCCGACGCTGGGCATGATTCCGCCCATCAAGTTTATCCCCATCGCTGAAGACACTGGAATGATCGTGCCGATCGGCGATTGGGTGCTGCACGAAGCCTGCCGGCAGAACAAGGCCTGGCAAGACGCGGGCCTGCCGCATGTGACGATCTGTGTCAACGTGTCGGCGCGGCAATTTAAGGAAAAAAGTCTGATCAGCCGTGTGGTGAGCGCCCTGGAGGATAGCGGGCTGGAGGCCAGATTTCTCGAACTGGAGCTGACCGAGAGCCTGATCATGCAGGATGTCGAACAAGCGGTCGCAACGATGAAGGAACTGCAATCTCTGGGCGTTCAGCTTTCGATCGACGATTTCGGCACCGGCTATTCCAGCCTCGCGGCGCTGAAGACGTTTCCGGTCGCCCGGTTGAAGATCGACAAGTCGTTCATCAACGATCTTCCTAACGATGAGAATGACAAGGCGGTCGCCAGCGCCGTTATCTCTCTGGGCCAGAAGCTCAACTTGCGGGTGATCGCCGAGGGCGTCGAGACCGACGACCAAGTGGCGTTCCTGCGCGCCAACAATTGCGATGAAATGCAAGGTTATCACTTCAGCAAGCCAGTTCCAGCGGCGGATATCGAAAGAATGCTCGGCGCGTAGCTGCGAGCCTGATCGAACGCGGCGTGACGATCGCCGTCGGTCGGGCGGATCGCTGCCGGCTCGCGCGATGGCGAACGGATGACTTGCTTTCGGATCGGCCGCTGGCGATCGCCGCCCGCGGGTTGCGTCTCGCCGGCGTTTGTCCGACAATAAAAGCTATGCAGGACCGCGCGATCGACCCGCCCCAGCGTCTATTCGATTTCGTGATCGCCGGGGCCGGCGCGGCAGGGCTTTCGCTCGCCGCCGCGTTGAAACAGGCGATGGGCCGAGACGCCGCGGTCCTGGTCGTCGATCCCATGCTCGGCGTGCGCGAGGGCCGCGATCGCGCAAGCGCGATCGCGGCGGGATCGCGCCGCATGCTCGAACGGATCGGCGCTTGGCAGGCGATCGCGCCGCTCGCCCAGCCGATTCGACAAATGTCGATAATCGACGGACGGGTCGGCGACGCGGTTCGCCCAATTCAAATGCGATTCGATGAGATCGACGGCGTACCGCTCGCGCACATGGCGATGAACGACGACGTCGTCGCCGGGCTGTTGGACCGGTGTCAACGCCTCGGCGTCGAATGCCGGAAGGGATCGGTCGCCGGATTTGCGCTGCGCCCCTACGCCATCGACGCGGCGATCGACGGCGCGCCGTCGGTCCGAGCGCGTCTGCTGATCGCCGCCGACGGCGCGCGCTCGCCGCTGCGCACGTTCGCGGGAATGGCGGCGGTGGGCTGGCGCTATCGCCAGTCGGCGATCGTCGCGACCGTTTCGCATGAGCGCGACCATCACGGGCGCGCCGAGCAGCATTTTCTGCCCGCCGGCCCGTTCGCCATTCTACCGTTGACCGGTCGCCGGTCGAGCATCGTCTGGAACGAAACGAACGAGGAAGCCGAGAGACTGCTTGCGCTCGCGCCGGGCGAATTCAAACGTCAACTCGAATATCGCTTCATGCGCCGGCTCGGCGAAATCGAGCCGGTCTCGCCGCCGCGAGCATTCCCGCTCGGCTTTCGTCAGGCGCGCAGGTTCGTCGGGCCGCGACTGGCGTTGGTCGGCGATGCCGCTCATCTCGTTCACCCTCTCGCCGGACAGGGCTTGAATCTGGGACTTCGCGACGTCGCGGCGCTCGCTCAGATCGTCGTCGAACCGATGCGCCTCGGTCTCGATCCGGGGGCGGCGGATGTGCTGGCCAAGTTCGAGCGCGCGCGCCGCTTCGATGTCGCGGCAAGCGGGCTCGGCATGGATGCGATCAACCGACTCTTCTCTAACGACGTGGCGCCGCTTCGGTTCATGCGCGACTTCGGGTTGCGTCTGGTCGATCGCGCGCCCGCGCTGAAACGCTATTTCATCGAAGAGGCCGGCGGCGTCCGCGGCGCCGCGCCCCGCCTGCTGCGCGGACTGGCGATCTGACTGGACCGGTCGGCGCCGCAGCGCCCGCTCTGAAAGGAGCCGGCCCAGGGACCCCTACGCGCGCCAGGGGAAAGTCCAGGTTTCGGTGAGCGCGCGATTACCTCCCCTGAGGAAGACGCGCAGGTCGCACGATTGCCCCGGATCGATTTGCACGTCGATGGCTGCGCGAAACCCGCGCACGTGCGAGTTCGGCGCGAGAAACGACCGCGTTATGCGCCCCGCCGACGTCGTCGGCACGACTTCGACGAGCGTCGGATCGCTCAGAAAATAGGCAAGATCGCCGCCGGAAAAATCGATCAGGAAGCGCGTGGCGCCCGGCGCCGCCACTTCGGCCGAGCCGAGCGCCCGCGGTCGGGTGCGGTATGTGCTTATCGCCCGCGCGCCGGGCGTCAGACGTCCGTCGTCCATCAGCGCCGTAATGCGATAGCCGTAGGTCAGCATGCGGCCGGCGTCGAGGGCCTCCTTAGGCGTCCAGGACGCCACGACATTGTCGTTGGTCTCGTCGCTCGTGGGCAATTCGACAAGTCCGACCCGTCCCTCGCCCCAGCCCTCGCGCGGCTCGACCCAATAGCTTGGCCGCAGCTCATAGGCGAGATCGAGGTCCTGATAATGCTCGAAGCTGCGATCCCGCTGGAGAAGTCCGAAACCGCGCACATCCCTGTCGAGAAACGTCGACAGCGCCGGCTGCGTCGGATTGCTCAGCGGGCGCCATATCCATTCGCCGGAGCCCGCGTGGATCAGCAGACCGTCCGAATCGTGCAGCTCGATGCGGAAATCGTCGTCGAAGCGATGATCGTTCTTGCCGGCCAGGAACATCGACGACAAAGGCGCCATCCCGAGCGCCGAGATGGCCCGGCGGGCGAACAGCGTCGCTGTCACCTCAACGCTGGTGTCCATGCCCGGATAAATCTCGAAGCGAAACGCGCCGGTCGCCGATTCCCCATCGAGCAAGCCGTGGACGACCGCGCGCTGGGCGCCGGGCTCCGGCGTGTCGATCCAGAATTCGCGAAAGAACGGAAACTCTTCGCCCGCGCCCTGCCCTCCGGCGCCGATCGCAAGACCGCGCGCCGAAAGACCATAGCGTTGGCCGCGACCCAGGAAACGAAAATAACTCGCCCCGAGAAAGGCGATCACCTCGTCCATGACATGGGGCGCGTTGAGCGGGTAGTGCAGGCGAAACCCGGCGAAACCCAGATTGATCGGCAGCGCGCCGTCGATCTTGTTGTGACCATAGTCGAACAGATTGGCCGCATAAGGCACCGGCGCGGGCAGTCCGTCGCGCAGCACATTGACCGTCACCGGCCGCTTGTAGAGATGGCCCAGGTGAAACAATTCCAGCCGGAACGGCCCGCCGGGCTGCCCGAGCAACAGTTTATCGGACTTGAATCGAATATCGCGCCAGGCGTCGAAGTCGAGATGGGCGAGACTTTCCGGCAATGGCGGAATCTGGGCGTCGAACGGCGCAGCAGCCAGATCTCTCGCGCGCTTGACGACATCGTCATAGCCGAAGGCGGGCGCGGCTTTGCCGGGCTCGGGCGCCGTCTGCGCAAACGCCGGCGCCAGCCGCGCGCTCGAAGCGGCGGCGATTCCGGCGAGCAGCGTGCGGCGGCTAATGTCTGGCATGGGGTTCGGTCATTTGGATGGGGTGCAGTCAACTACAGCGGGCTGGACGGAGCAGCAACCATTCGAGACGCGCCAACTCGCCTCACGGCGGCGGCACAAACCCGCGGCCGGCGCCGACGATCGCGCCCAGACCGACGGTCGTATTGCTGGTAAGCGCGTAGTTGAAGCCCGCGCCGAAAACGCCGCTCGTGACGAGGTTCGACGAGCCGTTGAAGACGTTGTTGATGGAATCGGCGGGGCTCAGATAGCCGGCGCCGGGGGAGCCGTCGGGCTTGGCCAGAACGATGCCGGTCGTCACATAGGGCGTCAGACGTCCCATCTCATAGCCGAGCCGGAGGCTCGCCTGTGCATAATCAACGCCCTTGAACGGGCCAGGCTGGAACACCAACGGCGCGTATCCGGCCGACGCCTGGACCCCGAGCACCAGATTGTTGTCGAAATGGCGATCATAGCCGATGTAAGCGCCCCCGCCCGCCATCGGCTTGTAGCCCTTCGCCCCCCCGACGAACAGATCGCTGCCGACATAAAGGCCGTGCCAGATCGAGGGCGGCGGCGCCTGCGGATCCAAGGCGAGCGAGGGCAGCGCCGGCGTCTGACCCGGAGGGGAAGAAGGAGACGGCGGCGGTTGGAGAGCGAGGGAAGGCAACGCGGGCGTCTGGCCGTCGGCTCGCGCGGACGAGGCGAGCCCCAGTAGCGCGGCGACAACAACAACCCCCCTGGCCATCAGCGACGCCTCCCGCCAAACCACACCGGATCATCCACGACAGTATATTGAGCAGCAGACTGCGGCGTCAAAAGGGCGCCGGGCGAGCCGCCCTCTTAGCTGGCGAACGGCAAGCCGCCGACACGCCGACGCCGAACGCGCCGGGCGATCCGCGCTATGCGTCCACGGTCTTCGCCCGTTCCGCTCGTTTGCGTTCGTTGGGGTCGAGAAACGCCTTGCGCAATCGAACCGATTTGGGGGTCACTTCGACTAGTTCGTCGTCCTGGATATAGGCGAGCGCCTTTTCGAGCGTCATCTGAATGGGTGGGGTCAGGCGCACAGCCTCGTCTTTCGAATGCGTGCGGATGTTGGTGAGCTTCTTGCCCTTCAACACGTTCACTTCGAGATCATTGTCACGCGAATGCTGACCGACGATCATGCCCTGATAGACCTTCCAGCCGGGTTCGATCATCATCGGACCACGATCCTCGAGGTTCCACATGGCGTAGGCGACCGCTTCGCCCTTTTCGTTGGAAATGAGCACGCCGTTGCGACGCCCAGCGATCTCGCCCTTCCAGGGGCCCCAGGCATGGAACAGCCGGTTCATGATCGCGGTGCCGCGCGTGTCGGTGAGCAGCTCGCCGAGATAGCCGATGAGGCCGCGCGTCGGCGCGTGGAACACCAGCCGCAGCCGGTCGCCGCCGGAAGGGCGCATTTCGACCATCTCGCCCTTGCGTTCGGACATTTTCTGCACGACGACGCCGGAATATTCCTCGTCGACGTCGATCACGACCTCCTCGATCGGCTCGAGCAGCTCGCCCGCCTCGTCGCGCGAAAGCAGGACCTTGGGGCGCGATACGCCAAGCTCGAAGCCCTCGCGGCGCATCGTCTCGATTAGAATGGCGAGCTGCAATTCGCCGCGGCCCGACACGACGAAAGCGTCGGAATTGGGCGCAGGCTCGACCTTCAAGGCGACGTTGCCCTGGGCCTCCTTGAACAGGCGGTCGCGGATCACGCGGCTCGTGACCTTGTCGCCCTCGGTGCCGGCGAGCGGGCTGTCGTTGACCAGGAAAGTCATCGACAGGGTCGGGGGATCGATCGGCTGCGCCTGCAACGGCTCGTCGACGTCGAGCGCCGCGAGCGTGTCGGCGACGTTGAACTTCTCCAGCCCGGCGATGGCGACGATGTCGCCCGCTTCGGCCTCCTCGATCGGCGTGCGTTCGATACCGCGGAAAGCGAGAATTTTCGACACGCGTCCCTGCTCGACAAGATTGCCGAGGCGGTCGAGCACCTTGACCGGCGCGTTGGCCTTGATCGAGCCGGAGAAGATGCGGCCGGTTACGACGCGGCCCAGATATGGATTGGCTTCCAGCAGCGTGCCAAGCATGCGGAAGCCGCCCTCGATGACTTTCGGTGGCTCGACGCGTCTGAGCACGAGATCGAACAGCGGGGCCATGTTCTGTTTGGGTCCGTCGGGCGAATCAGCCATCCACCCCTGCTTGGCCGAACCGTATATGATGGGAAAGTCGAGCTGCTCGTCGGTCGCATCGAGCGCGGCGAACAGGTCGAAGCATTCGTTGACGACTTCGCTCGGGCGCGCGTCCGGCTTGTCGACCTTGTTGATGCAGACGATCGGCTTCAAGCCGATCTTGAGCGCCTTGCCAACCACGAACTTGGTCTGCGGCATCGGGCCTTCGGAGGCGTCGACGAGCACGATCGCGCCGTCCACCATCGAGAGAATGCGTTCGACCTCGCCGCCGAAATCGGCGTGGCCGGGCGTATCGACGATGTTGATGCGCACGTCCTTCCAGACCACCGACGTCGCCTTGGCGAGAATGGTGATGCCGCGCTCGCGCTCCAGATCGTTCGAGTCCATCACCCGCTCGGCGACGCGCTGATTCTCGCGAAACGCGCCGGATTGCTGGAGCAGCCGGTCGACCAGCGTTGTCTTGCCGTGGTCGACGTGGGCGATGATGGCGATATTGCGAAGCTTCATCAGATCAGGCCTTCGAATCGGCGCATGCGAACGAGCGCGGCGGGCCGCGCAGGACCTCACTCAAGGGCGAAGGTGACGGGAACACGACGGCGCGCCGACGAATCCCGCCGCCCCGTTCGATTGGTGCAGTGCGATACACGAAAATTGTCACAACGGGAAGAGACCCCGAGACGAAGTCCAAAACGGCGGAGCCGCCCGTCCCTCACCCCGCCGGTCCAGGTCACGGATATCGGCGCCCAATCGAGCAATTTCAATGCGCTGCGGCGCGATTTGCCCGCCGCCCGCGCCGCCGACGCGGCCAGGATCTTCTTCCTGTCGGTCGTTTCCGGATCCGGAGCCCGCGCGGCGTCTTCTGAAAAACGCGACATCGAGGAGCGCCGATCAAGCGGCGGCGACGGGGCGCCTGCAACCGGTCTTCGGGGACGTCGAACGCGACTACCGCCTTCTGCGGGGAAGAGTTCGGATATGCGAGCCCCCATCTGACGCGATAGGCTGGCCGGAATGGCTCCTTCGGCGCGCTTGCGGAGGATTGCGAGCCGCTCGGGACGTTTCGGCGGGTCGAAACACGGAGTTTGGCGATGGCTGAACAGGCTCGAATGTGGTCGCCGTCTCCCGCCCGATCCGTGGCCGGGGAGCGGCTGCGCCTGTTCGCTTTGAACGGGACCGGCGATCTCGGAGAGGCGATCGCCCGCGCGCTCGGCCAGCCGCTCGCCAGACACGAAGAGCGGGATTTCGAGGACGGAGAGCACAAGGCGAGGCCGCTCGACCCGGTCGGCGGCGCCGACGTCTATGTGACGCACAGCCTGTTTGGCGGGGCCGGCCAGAGCGTCAACGACAAGCTGTGCCGCCTGCTGTTCTTCATCGGCGCGCTGCGCGACGCGGGGGCGGCGCGGGTGACCGCGGTCGTCCCCTATCTCTGCTACGGGCGCAAGGATCGCCGCACCAAGCCGAACGATCCGCTGACGACGCGCTATATCGCCGCCCTGTTCGAGGCGGTCGGCGCCGACGCCGTCGTCGCGCTCGATGTCCACAACGAGGCGGCTTTCGAGAACGCCTTCCGCCGTCGCGCCATCGCGCTGACGGCGGCGCCGTTGTGGCTCGAGCCCATCAAGGCGCTCGGCGATGAACGTCTTTGCGTCGTCTCGCCGGATATCGGGGGAAGCAAGCGGGCGGACATGCTGCGCGACGCGCTCGAAGCCGCTATCGGCCGGCCGGTCGGCAAGGCGTTCGCCGAAAAGCGCCGCAGCGGCGGCGTCGTCTCCGGCGACCTGTTCGCCGGCGACGTCGCCGGCGCGACCTGCATCATCGTCGACGATCTCATCAGCACCGGCGGCACGCTGGCGCGGGCGGCGCGGGCGGCGCGCCGGCAAGGCGCGAGCAAGATCATCGCCTGCGCGGCGCACGGCCTGTTCACGCCCGGCGCCGAGCAGGCGCTCGCCGATCCCGCGATCGACCGGATCATCACGACCGACAGCGTGCCGCCGTTTCGCCTCGCCGCCGCAGGCGTGCGCGACAAGCTCGACATCGTATCGGCGGCGCCGTTGCTCGCCGAAGTCATCGGCCGGCTTCACGACGGCGCGCCGCTGGCCGACCTGATGGTCTTCTGAGGAGACCCTCCACTCGCCGGGCGCTCGCTGCGGCGAGGTTGAGATGCTCGCGCGCCAGGCGCGGCCATTTGTCCGGCGTGCGTGGGGCCGGATCGAGAAGATGAGCGATCGTCAGGCGCGCGCGCAGCAGCGCCCGGTGGCAACGATAGAAGTCGAACAGGCCGTTGCGCGGATCGTCGCCCAGTTGGCGACTGAGCCGCCGCCTGATCCGGTCGCCGACCCATCGTGCGCCGAGCCGCTCGCACTCCAGATGCAGGAACGCCAGTTCCTCCAGCGGATCGAGCGCCCGCAGCCGGGCGTCGAATTCCAGACAATCGGTGATCGTGACGGGATTGCGCAGCCAGATGTGTTCCGGGCGAAGATCGCCGTGCGCATCGACGATGCGCCGCTCGTAAAGCCGCTCGACGAGCAGCGGCGCGCGCCGCGCCAGAAAGTCTTGCTGCGTCCGTTCGATCCGCCGAATGATCCCCTGCGGCAGGCCGAGGCGCGGATCGCGCAACACGCGCGCGTTCGCGGCGAGGGCTTTGGCCCAATTGGCCAGATGGACTTCCGCGCGGACATGGAGGCGACGCGCGTGGCCATAGAACGCCGCGAGCATGACGGCGACCCGGTCGGCCTGCGCCGGCTCGACCCGGCCGCCGAGAATCGCCGCCTCGAGCGCGTCATTCTCGTCGAGCCGCCGCATCGCCACGAGCCATTCGACGGCAGGCCCCTCGCCGCCGATGGCAAGGCCGCGAGGCGACATCGCCAGCGGCGCCACGCCGAGATAGACGTCGGGCGCGAGCCGGCGGTTCAACAGAAGTTCGGCGCGGCAGGCGGCGGCGCGCCGATCCAGCGTCGAGAAATCGAGATAGGGAAAGCGAACCGGCTTCTTCAGCTTGTAGACGCGATCGCCCACCATGAAGACGATCGACATATGGGTTTCCCGTATGCTCACCGAGCCCGCGCCCGACGGATAAGCGTCGGGCCGGCTCAGGAACGCGATCTTTTCTTCGAGCGTCGGCGCGCCCTGCTGCGACGCGCGCGGCTCGGGCGTCGAGGCCTCGGGCATGAATTGAGGCTGGACCAAAAACTCCGCCCGCGGTTGACGGCGATCAAGCAACGACTATTCAGCCCGGCCAGCGCCCGCCCGTTTCAGCCGACCACCAGCCGGTCCTCGACCGTCCCGACGCCCGGAGCGGCCCAGGCCGCGCGCTCGGCGACGCCGCGCTCGTACCAGGAGTTGACCTTGCCTTCGAGCGTCACCGCGCCGCCCGATACGACGACGCGGATGTTGTCCGCTTCGATTTCGGCGCTCCGCTTGAGGGCGTCCTCGATGCGATGCTTGAGGTTGTAGGTGTCGACGTGAGGCTTGACGGTGATCAGGTTGCTGACGCCCAACACGCCGGACAGCTTGCGCACCGCGTCCTCCGCGCCGCTCCTCTGGTAGTTCCATGCGACTTCGCCCGACAGGGTGATCCAGCCGTTCTGCACCTTCACCATCAAGCGGTCGTCCGGAATCGTCGTGTCCCAGCCGATGATGCTGAGCGCCCGTTTGGCGATTTCGTCGTCGGCGGTCTTCTTGGCGTCGGGATAGCGGACCTCGATCTCCTCGGCGATGCCGCGCACCCCCTTGACGCGTTGCGCCGCGTGCTCGGCCGCCACTTTCTCGGCATAGCTCGAGACGTGGCCGGTCAGCGTCGCGACGCCCTTTTCCACGGCGACGCCGATATGCGCCGCATTGACGCTCGGCTCGAATTCGAGCTCGTCCAGAATGTCCTGGCGCAGGCTGATGTCGCTCATGATGAACTCCTCTCCTTCGTGTTCATTGCCGCGGCGCCGCTTTGATCGCCGCATACGCCTCAACGAGGCTTCGTTCGTTGCAAACATTGGGCGGCGCGGGCGAAAAATTCATTGACCTGCATCAAGCCCGCGCGCCGCGCCGGTGGCGATGCGCCGGGGCTTGCGTTATCTCTGCCCGATGACCGCGAGCGCCGGCATCCTGCTCTATCGCTTGGCCGACAGGGGGCTCGAAGTTCTGCTGGCTCATCCCGGCGGCCCGTTCTGGCGCAACCGCGACGCCGGCGCGTGGTCGATCCCCAAGGGAGAGCTGCGCCCCGGCGAGGACGCCGAGGCCGCCGCAAGGCGGGAGTTCGCCGAGGAGCTCGGCGCGCCGCCGCCGGGCGCGCTGCGGCCGCTCGGCGCGATCCGCCAGCGCGGCGGCAAGCGCGTCGAGGCCTTCGCGCTCGAAGGCGACTTCGACGTCGGCGCCGTCCGCAGCAACACGTTCGAGATCGTTTGGCCGCCCGGAAGCGGGCGCAAGGCGTCCTTTCCGGAGATCGACCGCGCCGCATGGTTCGCCCTGGCGGCGGCGCGCGAAAAAATCCTGGCGAGCCAGGCGCCCCTGCTCGACCGCCTCGAACAGCTCTGCGCCCCGCCCTGACATGGCGCGCCATGCCAGTGTTTGCAGGACCGGCCAAGGACGCGCCTTTGCACGGTTGCAGCGCCAGTGCGCGCGAAATTTCCCTTTGTTTTCAATGCGCGAAAATTTGGATTTCCAAATATTTCCAAAACTATTTTTGGCGGAAACGAGGAAAATCAGAGGCTTAGGGGTGAAAAAATTTGGAAAACGCACTTTTTTGGATTTCACAGCGTCCATTGCGGTTATCGCCCTCCCTCTTCGCGGGGAGAACCGAAACCAGGCTACCACAATTCGGCGGTTTCAGAAAGAAAATGTCGGCGCGCGTCGGTAGCACGACGATATGACCGATTTAGGTAGCTCACGATCTGTCCGGTAGCGTCTGGCCCTATTCGAAGGGTTCGACGGGTTCGATGCCGGCCTCGTCCGGATTCGCGCCGGCGCAGCGGCTCATCATGCTCGTCGCAGCGGCCTGCTTTGTTGCGCTCCTCGTCGCGCCGGCGCTCGACCGCCGATATGGTTGGTCGCCGACTTCGACGGTCGTCGCGACTCGCGGGCCAAGAACCCTTCGGACCGCGACTTGACGGTGAGGGATACTCGCCATGCGCGTCATGCGGCCCTTGGTCGGAGCCGTTCTCGCGGTTGTGCTTCTCGCCGACTCGGCGATCGCGGGAGCGTTGGAAGACGGCGTTGCGGCGTATGTGCGGCAAGATTACCCGACGGCCCTGCGATTGCTGCGGCCCCTTGCCGAGCACGGCGTCGCTGAGGCGCAGGGCAGACTCGGCTACATGTACTTTATGGGCAAAGGCGTCGCGCAGGATTACGCCGAGGCGGCGCATTGGTACCGGATGGCGGCGGACCGGGGTGTCGCCGACGCCCAGGTAAACCTCGGTATCATGTACGCCCGCGGCCAAGGTGTCGCGCAGGACGACGTCGAGGCGGCGCGGTGGTTGCGCAAAGCGGCGGAGCAGGGCAGCATTCCCGCTCAGTGGAACCTCGGCCTTATCTACTACAACGGCTCAGGCGTCAGGCAGGACTCCGCCGAGGCGGCGCGATGGTGGCGAATGGCTGCGGATCAAGGTGACGCCGATGCCGAGAACCGCCTCGGCGACATGTATTTGTCTGGCGAGGGCGTCGCACAGGATATCGCCGAGAGCGCGCGTTGGACGCGTAGGGCGGCAGAGCATGGCGACGAAAACGCGCAGTTCGGCCTTGGTGAGTTGTATGAAAGCGGTCTAAGCGTCGGGCAAGACTACGCCGAGGCGGCGCACTGGTACCGCAAAGCGGCCGAGCAGGGCGGCGCGCTCTCGCAGATTTCGCAGAACATACTCGGCTCCATGTACGCCGAAGGCAAAGGAGTGCCGCAAGATTTGGTGCTGGCGCACATGTGGTTGAATTTGGCGGCCGCGCAGGGCGACGAAAGACCAGCAGACGAAAACGCGGCACAAGAGCGAAACAGGCTTGAGTCGAGGATGACCCGCGAACAGGTCGCCGAGGCGCAGCGGCTGGCGCGCGAATGGAAGGCGAAAAAATGAAGCGCAGCAGAAGTTTTCGGCGTGATTGAAATCGCGGCGCGACAGGTAACGGGGACCGTCACGCGGCGGATGGCCCGCGGATTCGTCGGCCGCCTCATTGCGATTTTAGTCATGGTGACGCTCGCTGAGCTCACGATCGCCCTTCCGTTCTTGATCGCAACCGGACTTGCGTCAGCCCCGACTACACCGGGGGGCGCCGTCGCCGCGCTCGAATGGGGCCTTTCCTCGGTTGCCGCCGTAGGGGTTCTGATAGCAATAGCGTCGTCGACGGTGCGGCGGGCGTGGGGCTGGCTCATTCTGACGAACGGCTTTGCAGCCATCGCACTCCCGGTCGTGACGATGATGGTCGCCTCCACCACTGGCGCGTCTAGTGTGGACGTTTTGGCGTCTTCTTCTGCAGCGAGCACCGGAGTCGCGTTCGGCGCCTTGCTCGCAGGCGCGGCTAGCGCCGGCTTCGTCGGAATCGTCAGCATTCCCGTCGGAATCGTCCTCCTCGCCATCGCCTTTTTCGTGCTGCGCAACGCGCCGAGGCCGGCACGAGATGCGTCTGATCCCCTGCGTTCTGGCTCGCGCCGATGAAGTCAGCCTGCGACGTCAACATCTGGTGCGTCTTTTTTTGCACCCGCCATGCGCAATAGGCGGTGGTTGCGAATGCAAGCACCAGAAATTTCTCCGGGTGGTCGGCGGTCATCCCGCTCTATTTTATCATCATCGCTTAGCCAGCAGGCGCGCCCGCGCCGGTGGCTCGCCGGGCGACATCCGGATGGGCGACGTAGGTTAAGGGCGCCAGGTGCGTGCAAGGCGGCGGACGGCATCGCCCTCTACGACGCCTACCTGAAACAACGTCTGCGGCTCGCTGCTCGATATAACGTTGATCTAACAACACTGGACCGAGCACTCTTTCAACGGAGCGGCCAACGGCCAAGAAGACGGCATAACGCTCGCCAAATTTCAAACCAGCCCCCGCCCCTTTCCGCCCTCGCTTGATCGCGATCAAGGCGGCGGCGGCGCCCGGCGGCTTTGATGGTGATCGGGATGGTCTGGAGCCAGGAGCCGGCGTGATGGTTGGAATTACTTTGAGCCCGGAGCAGATCAGAGGCGCGCCGGCCGAAGTGCGGCGGTGGCTGGAGCGCGAAATCGCCGCTTCGCTCAACCTCCGGCCGGAGCCGCAGGCGATGGAGGGCGGCGGCAAGCATCTGGCGCGCTGCGGCCCAGAGGAGGCCGCCGCGGTGTTCGCGGCGATTCGCGGCATGCTGCCGGTCGTCAATACGTTCTTCGAGTTCGGCCGCGAGGGCGAGAGCATCGGCCAGGAAGGCGTCGAGGCCTATCGGCTCGCCGACATGCTGCGTCACACACGGCTGCAAAGCGTGGAGCAACTCGTCGCGTGCCTGCAAGTGATCGACGAGGCGGTCCGCCGCGTCCTCAACGATCCCGGCGCGACGCTCTATGCGCTCGACCGACGCGGCTATTGCGTGATCGCCGCGACGACGCAGCAGAGCATCCTCGGCGTCTGGCGAAAGGTCATCGCCGGGCACGGCCTCACCGGCGCGCCGGACGCCGCGCCGTCCGAGGCGCCGGCGGTCTTCCCGCCGATTTTCGGGGCGATCCCGCCGGCCGCGCTGCATATGGGCGCCGCTGCCGCGCCGGTCTCACCGGGCGGCGCGGGCGGCGGCAATCCCGGTTAGGGGAAGACCTTCGCGCACCGTCCGATCAGCGAGGCTGCGCCGCCATGCGCTCGCCCCCTGCGGAAAGGGAATAGGTCGCCGCGCCCCTCCTCCGTGCGCCGGACGATCGCCTGGCGATCGCCGCGGAGGGGCCGGAAGCGAGGCTCGGCGGCTTGACGCTGCGGCGCGCCAAGGCCCAATATTCGCCGGCCGCGGCCCCCGCGCGTTTCGCCGAGAACGTGAGAGAGCGTCATGCCGTTTCGCAGCCGATGCCTCGTCGCCATGCTCTGCGCGCTCGTCGTCATCGCCGCTCCGGCGAGCGCGTTCGCCGGCGCGCGGCTGGCGCTGGTGATCGGCAACAGCCAATACCAATCCGTTCCCGCGCTCGACAATCCCGCCAACGACGCCGCCGATCTCGCGCAGGCCTTGCGCGGCGTCGGCTTCGAGGTGATCGAGGAGCGCGACGCGACGCGCGAGGCGATGGCCAAAGCGGTGCGCGATTTCTCCGAGAAGCTGCGCGGCGCCGACGTCGCGCTGTTGTTCTACGCCGGCCACGGCCTGCAAATGAACGGCGAGAACTATCTGCTGCCGGTCGACGCCAGGATCGAGAGCGCGGCGGATGTGCGCTTCAACACGATCAACCTCAACGACATCCAGCAGGAGATGGAGGGGACCGGGCGCGCCAACATCATCATCCTCGACGCCTGCCGCAACAACCCCTTCATCGAAAAACTGGCGCGCGGCGGGCGCGCGCTGGCCACGCGCGGCCTCGGCCGCGTCGAAGCGACGGGCGAAGGCTCGCTGATCGTGTTTTCGACGCAGCCCGACAATGTCGCGCTCGACGGCGCGGGCCGCAATTCGCCGTTCACCGCCGCCTTGCTGAAACATGTGGCGACGCCGGGCCTCGAAGTGCGCCAGATGATCTCCAGGGTGCGCGGCGACGTGTTGCAGGCGACCGAGCGGAAGCAGACGCCGTGGGACAGTTCGTCGCTGGTTGGCGACGTCTATCTGGCGGGACCGCCGCAAGCCGCGCCCGCCGCGCCGTCGGCGCCCGCCGCCGCGGCCGCCAACGAGGCGCCAAAGCCCGTCGCCGCGCCGGCCCCGGCGGCGCCGCAGCCTGCGACGCCCCGCGCGGCCACGGCGCAAAGCGAATGCGACCGCCTGGCGGCGCCGCCCGTGCCGCTCGCGATTCCCGCCGCCGTCGCCAGCGCCAGGCCGCCCACCGACTGGCCGCATGCGGTCGCCGTCTGCGCCGCCGAAGTCGAGGCCAACCCGCACGAACCGCGCCTGCGCTACCAACTCGGCCGCGCCTATTACCAGCTCAAGAATTATCCGGAGGCGGTGCGCCACTACCGGATCGCCGCCGACGCCGGCTATGGCCACGCCCTGTCGGACCTCGGCCTCGCCTATGTGCAGGGGCTCGGCGTCGTCAGGAACGAGCGGACCGCTTTCGAACTCTTCAACAAGGCGGCGCTCGCCGGCGACGCCTCCGGCATGCAGAATATCGGCTCGATGTACGGCAATGGCTTTTTCGTGAAGCGCGATCAGTCGAAAGCGCTGGAATGGTATGAAAAGTCGATCGAAGCGGGCAACGCCGGCGCGCTCGGCGCCGCCGGCGTCGTCTATTTCAACGGCGACGGCGGACCGCCCGATTACAAGGTCGCCGCGCAGTATTTCCAGCAGGCGGCCGATCTCGGCGACGGCTATTCGCTGAAATTCCTCGCCATCATGTACGAGCGCGGCCTGCTCGGTCCGGTCGATCTGGAAAAGGCGGGCGCCTTGCGCGCCAAGGCGCAGGAGGTCGATCCGCAAAGCCAGGACCCGGTCGTGCCGCCGCCGCAAAGGACATCGGCGCCGAGCCGATTCGGCGCGGGCGTCGGCCTGGGCGGCGGCGGCGGAGGCGGCGGAACCCGGGCCGGCGGGGGCGGCGGCGGCGCCGCCGAAAGGGCTTGCGCCAATTCGCAGTTTTGCACCGGAACCGTTCACGGCGGCCCGCGCTGGCACGGCATCGCCACCCGCCTGCCGCGCTGCTGGCCGTTCTGCACCGTGCAATGACGCGCGGCGGACGCGAGCCCTCAATGGGCTCGCCTCGCGCCAATCGACCCGCCGCCGGCGATTTCGACGCCGCCGGGCCGGTTCGCGGCGGACGGCGGATTAACTACGTTGCTAAAGCGTTCCTTCACAGACCACTGGCACGCTGCGCGCGATGACCGATTTCGTTGCGGAGCGGGCGATGCAGGCGCAGCCGACGTTTGGCAAGAGAGGCGCCGCCGCGCCGAGAGCGATGGCGCCCAAGGGCGCCGCCGCCGTCGTCAGCGGCGACGCCGCGGCGCCGGCCGCCGAATTCAGCCCCGCCGCGGCCATCGCTTCGGTCAACGAAAGCGACATGCGGCTGGCGATCGGCCGCAACTGGGACAGATACCGGCCGCTGTGGCTGAACCTCGACGGCGGCTTTCCCGAGGCGAGCTTCGCAAGAGCCGGCTTCTTCTTCGGCGAGATGTGGCTGCTCTATCGCAAGCAATACGCCGCGTTCTTTATCGCGCTGCTGGCGCAGATGTCGATCGCCTATGTCGCGCCGGGCGACGCGCGATGGCTCAACTTCACGATCAACGTGCTGATCGCCTTCACCGGCAAATGGTGGATCACCCGCAGCGCCGCGCTGATGGTCGCAAGGACGCGCTCGCTCGGCCTGTCCGAATCCGAGACCGAAGTCCGCATCGAGCGCCAGGGCGGCGTCTCGTTGGTCGGCCCCCTCGTCATGCTGGTCTTCGCGGTGGCGTTGGGCGTGGCGTTCGGCCTGTCGCGCGCCACGCTCCATCACTGACCGCGCAGGTGAGCGATTCGCTGGTCAAAGCCGTCTCGCTCGCCCTCGCCTGGGGTTTTTCGGCGGCGATCGTCTATCTCCTGCTCGCGCTCGCCGACGGATGGGCCAGTCGCGCGGCCCTCGGCAAGGGCGCGGCGCTGGCGTTGCTCAGCATCGCGTTGGCGCTTCCCTTCAGCCTTGTCGTCGCCGGCGCGGCGCATTCGATCGAGGCGCCGCTCGCGGCGGCGGCGGCGCGGGCCTTCCTCGCGGCGGCCCTTTGCGAAGAAAGCGGACGGCTGATCGCGCTTCTCCTGTTGATGCGCATGACGATCACCCGCGACCCGCGCGAGTATTTCATCGGCGTCGTGGCGATCGGCCTCGGCTTCGGCGTCGTCGAGAACCTCCTCTATCTGAAGGCGTCGAACACCCCCTTGCTGATCGGCGCCCTGCGCGGCGTGTTGACGGCGCCCGCCCATCTGAGCTTCGCCCTGCTCTCCGGCCTCGGCGTGTGGCGCGTCTGTCGCGAGCGCGCGCCGCTCGCCGTGATGGCGGCGATGTTCGCCCTCGCGCTGCTGGCGCACGGCGCCTATGATTTTGCGGCGATGGCCTGGCCGACTCCCGCGCAATGGCCGGCGAGCCCGTTGTCGCCGGTCGCGCTCGCCGGCCTCGGCGCGCTGCTCGTCGCCGCCGTGGCGGCGCAGGGGCTCGCCGCCTTGGCGACGATCGACGCCTTCCTGTGGCGGATCGACGAGGCGGCGCCGCACGACCCGGCGAAGGCGAGGCGCGCGCCGCTGTCGCGGCTGTGGGTGGCGCTCGGACGCGGGATGGTCGTGGCGAGCGGGCTGCTCGGCGCCGGGGCGCTCGGGGCGGTTTTCCTGGTCAAGGCGACCGCGCTGCCTTTGCTGCCGGTCGCGCTCGCCGCGGCGGTCGCGACCGGTTTGTGGGGCGTCGGCGTGACCTATCTGACCAACCGTCAACGCGAAGCGGCGCTTGGCGGGCGGCCGTTCGCCGCCGCGCCCGTCCGGCGCGCGCCGCTCAGGACGGCGGCCTGAGAGAAGCCGCCCCCTTCAGGCGCCGCCCGCCTTGCGCTTCCGCTTGGCGAGGGTCCGCAGCCGCAGCGCGTTGAGCTTGATGAAGCCGCCCGCGTCATTGTGGTCATAGGCGACCGCGCCCTCCTCGAAGGTGACGAGGTCCTGATCGTAGAGCGAATAGGGGCTGTCGCGTCCGATCAGAATGACGTTGCCCTTGTAGAGCTTGAGGCGCGCGCGCCCCGCGACGTATTCCTGGCTCTTGTCGATCATCGTCTGCAGCATCTCGCGCTCCGGCGAGAACCAGAAGCCGTTGTAGATCAGCTCGGCGTATTTCGGCATCAGCTCGTCTTTCAGATGCGCCGCGCCGCGATCGAGCGTGATCGATTCCACGCCGCGATGCGCGGTCAGGAGAATCGTGCCGCCCGGCGTCTCGTACATGCCGCGCGACTTCATGCCGACGAAGCGGTTCTCGACGAGATCGAGGCGGCCGATTCCGTTGTCGTGGCCGAGCTTGTTGAGCGCGGTGAGCAAGGCGGCCGGCGAGAGCCGTTCGCCGTCGATCGCCACCGGATCGCCCTTCTCGAAAGCGATCTCGACGATCGTCGGCCGGTCCGGCGCCGCCTCGGGATCGAGGGTGCGCGAATAGACGTAAGAAGGCGTCTCGAGCGCCGGATCCTCCAGCACCTTGCCCTCGGAGGAAATGTGCAGGAGGTTGGCGTCGGTCGAGAACGGCGCCTCGCCGCGCTTGTCCCTGGCGATCGGAATCTGGTTCTGCTCGGCGAAGGCGATCAGCGCGTTGCGCGAGGCGAATTCCCATTCGCGCCACGGCGCGATCACCTTGATGTCGGGCTCCAGCGCGTAAGCCGAAAGCTCGAAGCGCACCTGGTCGTTGCCCTTGCCGGTCGCGCCATGGGCGATGGCGTCGGCGCCGACCTGGCGCGCGATCTCGACGAGCCGCTTGGCGATCAACGGCCGGGCGATCGAAGTGCCGAGCAGATAGAGCCCTTCATACTGGGCGTTGGCGCGGAACATCGGAAAGACGAAGTCGCGCACGAATTCCTCGCGCAGGTCCTCGATGAAAATATGCTCGGGCTTGACGCCGAGCAGCAGCGCCTTCCGGCGCGCCGGCTCGAGTTCCTCGCCCTGGCCGAGGTCGGCGGTGAAAGTGACGACTTCGCAGCCGTAGGTGGTCTGCAGCCATTTGAGGATGATCGAAGTGTCGAGGCCGCCGGAATAGGCGAGCACGACGCGCTTCACTTTGCTTCTGGGACTGGGCATGGGTCGGAGGCTCTGGTCGGGGCGGTCGGCGCGCGACTATAGGGAGAGTTCAGCGCCGCGCAACCCTCGGCGCCATCGGTCACGCGGCGTCGCGCTCGCCGTAGAGCAGCCAGCGCGTCCCCTGCACGATGATCAGCATCAGCAGCGCCGCCAGCAGCGCGTCCGACAGAAAATGGCCGCCGTAGGCGATGCGCAGCAAAGCGGTGAGAAAGCCGAACGCCAACGCGGCGCCGACGGCCGGCGTGCGCAAAGGCGGCGGCGCGAGACTGGCGGGGGCCACCATCCAGAACGCCTCGGCGACCTCCCCCGACACGAACGAGCAATTCTTCCGGCACTCGCCGTCGAAGCGGTACCACGGACGAAACTCGAACTTGCCGCCGAACTCCTCGGTCTGCACGGGGCGCGGGCGATGGGCGTGGTCCTTCAGGCCGAGATTGACGATCAGGCCCGGCCCGATCGCCATTGTCGCGATGATGAACGCCAGCCCGCGGCCGGTCGGCGCATAGGGGACGACGAAGCCGTAGCGGCGCATGAAATAGAGGACGGCGAACGCCGCCAGCACCACGAAGGGAAATACGCGGAAGAAGTCGCGGGCGGCGCGTTCGGGCGGCGTGCGGCCGATGAAGCCCGCCGGGCCGTAGAAGGCGCGCGAAACCTCCCCGTCGATTTGCGGCCAGAGCGCAAACACCGCCAGCGTCGCCAGCGTCAGACCGACGAGGACCACAAGGGATTTGCGCACGCCCTAGACCCTGTAGACCTGGCCGGTCTGGCGGCCCTCGACGCTGCGGCTGAAGGCGAGCGCCGCCCTGGCGACCGGCGCCGGCTCGAAGCCCCGGAAGAGCGGCGCATAGGCCTCCATCGACTCGACGAACACGGTGGGGCTGACGACATTGACGCGCAGGCCGCGCGGCAGTTCGATCGCCGCGGCGCGCGCGAAGGCCTCCAGCGCGCCGTTGACCATGCTGGCGGACGAGCCTTGCACGATCGGCTGATCGGCCAGAACGCCGCCGATCAGGGTGATCGAGCCGCCGTCGCGCAGGCGGTCGCGCGCGGCGAGCGTCAGGTTGACCTGCCCCATCAGTTTGTTGGCGAGACCGAGGCCGTAGACGGATTCGGCGACGCCGGCCGGCGCAATGGCGCCCAGCGGCGCAAAGTTCACCGCGCCGGCCGCGCAAGCCACCGCATCGAGCGGCCCCGCCGCCGCAAACGCCGCCACGATGCTGGCGGGATCGGCGATATCGAGGCGCACGTCGCCCGACTTCGACCCCGCCGCGACGATTTCGTGACGCGCGCCGAGCTCGGCGACGACCGCGCGCCCCAGCGTGCCGCCGGCGCCGACCACCAGTATTCGCAAGCGCTCGCTCGTCGACATCGCCTGGCTCCCGAATTTGACCGCCCGATTGCGGAGCCGCCGCGGGCGGCCTATTTCTTGAAGACCTTCCAATTGCCGTAGAGCAGCGCATTGCCGCCGGTCGACAGCACCCGGTTGATCGCGCTCACCACCAGCGCGAGCAGCGCCGGAACTTCGGTCGGGCGCAGGATGTCGACGAACAGGCAGTAGCGCACCGCCTCGGTCTCGTTGAACGATTGATGCAGCAGCGTGTCGTCGAAGATGAACAGCTTGCTGGCGCGCCAGTAGTTCGTCACGTCGCCGACCACGATATAGGCGCCGTCGTCGGCCATGTCGTTGATGTTGTAGAGCACGCGCAGCGTGGCGCGCAGCGGCCCGAAGTGCTTCGACGTCGATTGCTTCTTGTTGAACACGGAGAGGCCGATGGTCTTGACGTATTTGTAGTTCTCGTGAAAAGCCGGGATGTCGGCGACCGTCGTGACGTCGGCGCCATACCATTTGAAGAAGAACATGCTGCGCTTCTGATCCTCGGCGACCGCCTGCACGCGCTCGATGAGATTTTGCTGGTGCGCGGAATCGATCAGATGGCGGATTTCGGCCTGATGCGCGCGCGGCAAATCCTCGAGCCGGTAAACCCCCTTGTTGATGTTGGGCAGCGACAGAAGGTCGAGGACGATGTTGATCGGCGACAGCAGCCACGTCAGCACGCCGTTGCCGAAGAAATATTTTTCGAACAGCTCGAAGCCGGGGTTGGCGTTGCGCGACACGTCGTAGAGGCCGCACACCAGGTAGAACAATACGAGCTTGGGGAGGAAATAGCCGACCACGGCGAGGACGACGACGCCTTTGCCGATGCGCTTGGCGGATTTGTTCATTCCGGGGCCTTCCTTCTCGCAAATCCAGCCATGACAAACCGCTCCCGCCGGGCAAATCCGCCTGGCGATCGCGGGCGGGCGTCGTCCGGCGCCGGGCGCTGGATGTTCCCGGCGCGCCGACCTGTCAAGAGGCCGAACGCCGCAGGGCGAGCGATTGCGGCCGCCGGCAGGGAGAAAAGACCTTTGGCGGCGGGGCGCGGCCTCGCTATAACGGCGCCGGGCTCGCACAGGCGCGCCGGGGTTACGAGGTCAAGGAGGCCTATCGATGGTGCGGCTCGACGAGAAACTCGCGCGAATTCGCGCCGGCCGCTATCGGCGCGCCGATTTCATCCTCGCCGACGCCAAGGACCCGGACATGGGACCGAGCCTGACCGGCTGCGGCCCGGCGCGCCAGCCCGACGGAAGCTGGACGCGCCATCGCACGCGCGCCGAATTCCTCGACCAGATCCAGGCGGTGGTCGAGCAGGACGTCGTCGACGTGATGCTGACGTCGGTCTCGAATTTGGAGCGCCTCGTCAAACGCGGCGTCTTCGCCAACAGCGCGGTCAAGCCGGCGATCCGCGCCAACGACACCACCGACATCTGGGTGATGCGCGGCGCGACCTACAGCCTGCAGCCCTCGCGGCCCTTTCGCTCGGCCGATCTGTCGCGCGTGCGCTTCGGCGCCGCGGCGCCGAAGCCGACCGCCGAGATCGCGCTGACCGACATCGGCCTCTATTCCATCACCTTCAACAACGACATCGACGCCGATATCGCCTCGCTCGAGGCCTTCGCCGAGTTTCGCCGCGACGCCGCGGCCAATTCGTTCAACTATTTTCTGGAAGTGTTCAATCCGAACGTCGCCACCGCGATCGCGCCGGAAATCGTCCCCCACTACGTCAACGACTGCATTTTGCGCTGCCTCGCCGGGCTCGTCGACGCCGAGCGGCCGCAGTTCCTCAAAGTCGCCTATAACGGCCCCAAGGCTCTGGAGGAGCTCGCCTCGTTCGACCCCAGCCTGATCGTCGGCGTGCTCGGCGGTGGCGCCGGGACGACCCGCGACTGTTTCGAGTTGATCCACCAGGCGGAGAAATACGGCGCGCGCGTCGCGCTGTTCGGGCGCAAGATCAACCTGGCGGAATCGCCGCTGGAGATCGTCAAGCTGATGCGCGCCGTCGCCGACGGCTCGGTCGCGCCCGCCGAGGCGGTCGTCGCCTATCACGCCACGTTGAAGAAGCAGGGCGTGACGCCGCGACGCGACCTCGCCGCCGACAACGAGATCACCGAATCCGCGCTGAAACAGGCGTGAGCGGCCATGCAGCAGCGCAACGGCGTCGCCTCCGCCGGCACCTGGTGCGTCGATCTGAACAAGAGGATCGCCGTCTGGCCCGCCGAGGACACGGCGAACGAGATCATCGCGATCGACCGGCAAAATGGCGGCTCGGGATCGAACATGGCGTTCGACCTGCGGCGGCTCGATCCGACATTGCCGGTCGAGGCGATGGGGGCCGTCGGCGACGACGATGACGGGCGGTTCCTTCTCGGCCAGTGCGATGCTCTGGGGATCGACCGGACGGGGTTGCGCGTCATCGCCGGCGCGCCGACCTCCTGCGTCGACGCGTTTTTCGTCGCCGGCACCGGGCGGCGAACGCATTTCTTTCATCAAGGCGTCGCCGCCCTGCTCAGTCCCGATCATTTCGACTTCACGCGCAGCAAGGCGCGGCTGGCGCATATCGGTCTGCCCGGCACGCACCGCACGATGGACGCGCCGTGGCGGGGCGAGGCCAACGGTTGGGTCGCCGTCCTGAAGGCGGCGCGCGCCGCCGGCCTTGAAACCAATCTCGAGCTGATGACGATCGACCGCGAAAGGCTCGCCGCCTTCGCGGCGCCCTGCCTGCCGCATCTCGACTATCTCATCGTCAATGACTTCGAAATCGGCGCCGTGGCGGGAATCGCGACTCGCAACGAGAGCGGCGCCGACGCCAAGGCGATTCTCCGCGCGATCGACGCCGTCTTCGCGCGCGGCGCCTTGAAGCTGATCGCCGTGCATTTTCCCGAGGGCGCGGTGGTGGCCGCGCGGGACGGCGCGCGCCTGGCGAAAGGCTCGGTCGCGATCCCGGCCGACGAGATCGTCAGCGCCAACGGCGCCGGCGACGGCTTCGCCGCGGGTTTCCTCTATGGTCTCCACCAGGGATGGGCGATCGAGCGCTGCGCGTCGCTCGCCCATGCGAGCGCCGCCGCCTCGATGCGCGCGATGTCGACGACGGCGGGCGTCGCGCCGTGGGCCGATTGCCTGGCGTTGGCGGAGCGATGGGGCTGGCGCGACGCGCCGTCTTGACTCGCGCCGCCCCGCATGGGAGCGCCGGGCGATGAGACGGCGATGAAAGAACGCCATGGCCCCGCCCTATCCGCACAAGATCATCTTTGTCCGCCATGGCCAGACCCCGTTCAACGCCGAAGACCGCCTGCAGGGCCAGCGCGACGTGCCGCTCGACGGCAAGGGGCGCGAGCAAGCCAGCGCCGTCGGGCGGTTCCTGCGCGATCGCATGGGCGGCGAAATGGCGCGGCTCGAGGCCGAGGGCGCCTTTTGGGCCTCGCCGCTGCGGCGGGCGCGCCGCACGATGGAGCTTGCGCGCGGCGCGATGGGATTGCCGCCCCGGCGCTACCATCTCGACGCGCGGCTGATGGAGCTGACGTTCGGCGATTGGGAGGGTCTGACCTGGCCCGAAGTCAAGGCGAGGGATGCCGCGGGATTGCAGGCGCGCTTGGCCGACAAGTGGGGTTTTGCGCCGCCCGGCGGCGAGAGTTACGCCATGCTGGTCGAGCGCGTCACCCCGTGGCTCGACGAGCGCGACGGCGACGTCTTCGTGGTCGCGCATGGCGGCGTCGCGCGCGCCTTCATGGTCATTCTGGCGGGGGTAGCGACGTCCGTCGCGGCTTCGGCCAATATCTGGCAAGGCCGCGCGCTGATTTTCGAGAAGGGCGGATTTTCCTGGGCCGGCTGACGCCGGCGCGGCTCGACAAAAACCGCGCCCGCCGGGCCGCCAAGCCCCATCGGACGCGGTTTCAATCACCCGTCGGCGGGCGCGACAGAGATCGCCCCCGCCGATGTTTCCAACAATCAGGTCTTGGGCGCGTCGGCGGCGGGCTTGGCCGGCGCCGGCTTGGTCATGGTCTTCTTCTTGGTGACGTGATGCTTCTTCTTCATCGGCTTCTTGGTCATCGGCATCTTCATCGTCGTCTTGGAGGCGTCGGTGCTGGCGGCCGGGGCGGCCGGAGCGGCGTCGTCGGCGAGAGCGACAACGGGAGCAAGCATGAGCGCCGAGCCGAGGCCGATCGCCGCAAGAATCTTAATCATTGAAATTTCTCCATGTGTTTCGGCCTGAGGGCTCAAAGCGACTTAGGCCGGCGGTTCATGGCAAATCCAAGATGAATTGTTGATGAACGCCCGTTCACCAAACTTTGCGATTCGCACCGCGGCCGTCGCAAGTCCGTTGATATTATTGTGAGACTCTATGGCCAGTCAGTGATCTCGAAAGGCGATGCGAAGTGTGGAAAACCGACGAATTGTGGCGACATTGGGGCGAGCGAGTTGGTCCATCGGCGAATCGATTCGGCCGCGGCGCGCCGTTTGACGGTGGTTGCGCGCGGCCGTAGACAAACGCTCCGGCGCTCCATGTCCCACAATGTTTTCGGCCATCTGTTTCGGGTCACGACTTTTGGCGAGAGCCACGGGCCGGGAATCGGCTGCGTCGTCGACGGCTGTCCGCCGCGCATCCCGCTGGACGCGGCCGACATCCAGGCCGATCTCGACCGCCGCCGCCCCGGCGCTTCGCGCTTCACGACGCAGCGCCGCGAACCCGATGAAGTGAAAATCCTGTCGGGCGTGATGGTCGACGGGCGAATCGGACGCAGCGTGACCACCGGCGCGCCGATCGGCCTGTTCATCGAAAACGTCGACCAGCGCTCGAAGGATTACAGCGAGATCAAAGACAAGTACCGCCCCGGCCACGCCGATTTCACCTATGAGGCGAAATACGGCATCCGCGACTACCGCGGCGGCGGGCGCTCTTCGGCGCGCGAAACGGCGGCCAGGGTCGCCGCCGGCGCCATCGCGCGAAAGGTCGTCGCCGGCGTGACGATCCGCGGCGCGCTGGTGCAAATCGGCAAGCATCGAATCGACCGCGGCAATTGGGATTGGGAAGAGGTCGATCGCAACCCGTTCTTTTGTCCCGACGCGAAAGCCGCCGCGCTTTTCGCCGACTATCTCGACGAGGTGAGGAAATCGGGCTCCTCGATCGGCGCGGTGATCGAGATCGTCGCCGAAGGGGCGCCGGCGGGCTGGGGCGCGCCGATCTACGGCAAGCTCGACAGCGAACTCGCAAGCGCGCTGATGAGCATCAACGCGGTCAAGGGCGTCGAAATCGGCGCGGGCTTCGGCGCCGCGGAACTGTCGGGCGAGCAGAACGCCGACGAAATGCGAATGGGCGCCGACGGCCGGCCGGTGTTTCTCGCCAATAACGCGGGCGGCATATTGGGCGGCATCTCGACCGGCCAGCCGATCGTCGCGCGCTTCGCCGTCAAGCCGACCTCGTCGATCCTTTCGCCGCGCAAGACCATAACCAGCGACGGCGAGGACACGGAGATCGTCACCAAGGGGCGCCACGACCCTTGTGTCGGCATCAGGGCGGCGCCGGTCGGCGAGGCGATGGTCGCCTGCGTTCTCGCCGACGCGTTCCTGCGCCATCGCGGCCAGGTCGGCTGAGCCGCAAGCCCGCGCGGAAGGGCCGATCGACGCCGCCGCACCCAGGGGCGACGCGCACGTGAGAATTTCGCGCTGGCTCGCATTGCGGGTTTTCCATGCGGTCGGCGCATCATCGCCGCTCGAGTCCCGGCGCGGTCAACGCGCGGCTGGCGATCGAACGAACCGTCTCCGCCCGTTGCGGGCGCCTCAATCGAAACCCTCATAGAGGAAATACCCGTAGTCGGCGTGAATCGCGCGGCCGGAGGTGTCGAAGGCGGCCACGCCGACGAAGGCGCCGGTGAAGGAAGCGTGCGCCCCGCGTCCCGCTTCATCGGACAGGATCGACGCGTCGAGCACGGGTCCGACATTCCGCCATTCGCCGCCTCGAGCAAAGGAGAATTGCAGCTTCTCGCGTTCGACCGTGATGGCCAGCCGCACCGGACCATCGGCGTCGAGCCGAACCGGCGCAACCAGCGGGAAGGACAAATTCCCCTCGGGATAGTCGCCCTCGCAACTCAAAATCGTCAGCACGCGGCCCAACGTCTCGCGCCAGGCGACCGCCAGAAGATGAAACTTGTAGCGGTTGTAGTAGGCGGCAATTCCGGCCGCTTGCTGAAAGCACTGCGGTTGAAAGTCGAGCTCGGTCTCGGCGCGGTACGAGAAATCCTCCTGCCGCCGCGCGACGAGGGCCTGCTCGAACCATGAGCCGATGGATTCGCGCGCGAAGAGCCGCAGATGGCCAGGCCGCGCCGAGAGCGAGAAGATGCGATCGCGGTGCGGCGTGCGCAGCCATTGAAAATCGAGCGGCAATCCCGCCGCGGAAAACGTGGCGCGCCGCGCCTTCGGCCGTCGCCGCGCCACGCTTGCGGGAGGGGCCGGGACATCGACGACGGGCGTTCGACCGCCTTGCGCCAGATAGAGCCAATCGTCCTCTCCCCAGACGCATTGCTGCAGCGACGTCTCGCGCCCCATCGGCGAGCGCCGCACGCCCTTCAGCGGGCGCGAGCACAGATGCGTATGATAGACTTGACCTTGTGGCGTTTCGACGATCTGCCCGTGACCGGCGCGCTGCAGCGTCGCCTCCGGCGCGTCCTTCGAAGTGATCAGATGCACGTCGGGATGAAGCTCGTAAGGCCCCTGGATGCGGCGCGAGCGGGCCATCGTCACCGCATGCTCGTAACCCGTGCCGCCCTCGGCGACGGTCAAATAGTACCAGCCGTTGCGCTTGTAAAGGTGAGGCCCCTCGACCAGCCCGTGCGCGCTCCCGGCGAAGATGTTGTCGACCGAGCCGACGAGCCTGCCTGAAACGGCATCGTACTCCTGCAGCAGAATTCCGGCGAAGGCCGGGTGCTTTCGATCGCGCGCCGCTCCGTCCCGGCGATGGTCCCAAATCATGTTGACGAACCATTTGCGGCCGTCGTCGTCGTGGAAGAGGGAGGGATCGAAGCCGCTCGAGTTCACATAGGTCGGGTCGGACCAGGCATCCTCGATCGCCGGCGCGGTGACGATGTAATTGTGCGCGTCCTTGAAGTTGCCGTCGAACCGTTTCACGTCGGTGTAGACGAGCCAGAACCGACCGTCGGCATGGGACAGGCAGGGCGCCCAGACCCCACAGGAATCGGGATTGCCGCGCATATCGAGTTGCGCGGCGCGATCGAGCGGACGCCGGATGAGCCGCCAGTTGACGAGATCGCTCGAGTGATGGATCTGGACCCCGGGATACCACTCGAAAGTCGAGGTCGCGATGTAATAGTCCTCGCCGACCCGGCAGATCGACGGATCGGGATTGAAGCCGGGCAATATCGGATTGTGGATGGTCGCCATCATGCCTCTCGCGTCGGCTGAGTTCCCGGTCGGCCGCCGGGCGTCCGCGCCGGAAAGCGCCGTCCACGCCGACGCCTCGTCGGAAGGACCGAGGCGCATGTAATACGGTTCCGAACGGCATGGAAAGCTGGCGACGGCGCGCATGATCGGGTCGTCGGACCTGGCGATGGCGTCGCGGCGATCGATGACGTCGCCGGCGCGATGGCCGATGCCGCCCAGCGCCGCCGCAGTCAGGTTCTTGATCTCGTTCTTCCAGCCAATCCAGGCGTTCGATAGCGGGGGTAACAAACGTTTGAACTTGTCCGTCAGCGGGTGGACAGGCCGGCGCGCATCGGCTCTTCTGCGCAGAAATTGCAGGACTTGCGGGATTTCGCCCTATGACGCTCATGACCCGTCGCGCGCTGGTGTTCGGCGCGCCTCTCGTTCTCGCCGGATGCGCGCCCCAGGAAGGGGCCGTCCCGGGATATCCGGGAAACGTCGGCGTCGGCCTCGGCGCGCAATACGCCGCGCTCTATGGCGCGCTCCCCAACGAGCCATTCCCGGTCGAAGCCGTCGATCTCAGCCAGTTGCAGCCGCAATATTTGCGCCAGGAAGTTGCTTACGAGACCTCGGAACGGCCGGGAACCGTGGTCGTCGACCCGAACAACCGGTTCCTCTACCTCGTCGAGGGGAACGGACGCGCGCTTCGCTACGGGGTCGGCGTCGGCAGGACCGAAGCGTTCAATTTCCGCGGCGAAGCGGTGATCGGCCGCAAGGCCGAATGGCCGCACTGGACGCCGACCGCCGACATGATCGCGCGCGAGCCGGAGCGATATGGCCCTTACCGGGACGGCATGCCCGGCGGCGTAGGCAATCCCCTCGGCGCCCGTGCGCTCTATCTCTACAAGGACGGCCGGGACACCAGCTATCGCCTGCACGGCACCATCGAACCCGAGACGATCGGCACCAAGGTTTCGTCCGGCTGCATCAGGTTGCTGAACCAGGACGTCATCGACCTCTACCGGCGCGTTCCGCTCGGCGCGAAAGTCGTCGTCCTGCCGGCCACGGCCTCGCCCTGGGCCGACGCGTCGGAGCCGCCGCCCGACAACGGCGCGCCGCCTCGCGCGGCCGAGCCGCAGCCCGAGTACGGCGGGCCGCCGCCGTGGGACGGGCCTTACGATCCCCGCTACGACGGTCCCCAATATTACTGACATCGCTCCCCTCGGAGCGCGGCTTTCCGATGGCCCGGCCGACGCGCGCGGCGCTTCCTTGCGCGGCGCGGCGCGCGGGCGTCATATGGCCTGGTCGGACGCGGCGCGGAAGCCGGGCTTGGCGCCGACCCGACTCGCGATCCCGAGAAAGCATCGCGATCGGCGGGAGGACTTGGCGATGAAGAAGAGATCGACGAACAAGGGCGCCGCCGCTTCCCCGCCGCCAGATCCGAAGATGCCGCCCGCCGCCGCCGAGCCGGACGCGACGCTCGCCCTGGCCTCGACGCGCTCGATCGCGCTCGCCAATGTCGCGACGCGGCGCGAGCACGACATGCTCGGCGAGGTGGAGGTGCCCGCCGACGCCTATTGGGGCGTGCACACTTTGCGCGCCGTCGCGAATTTTCCGATCACCGGCGTCTCGATCGGCCATTTTCCCGAGCTCGTTCGCGCGTTGGCGCTGGTCAAACAGGCGGCGGCGCGCGCCAACCGGCGCCTCGGCCAGTTGCCCGCCGCCAAGGCGGAGGCGATCGAGCGGGCCTGCGACCTGATCGCGCGCGAGGGGCGCTTTCTCGACCAGTTCGTGGTCGATGCGGTGCAAGGCGGCGCCGGCACCTCGACCAACATGAACGCCAACGAAGTGATCGCCAACGCCGCGCTGGAATTGATGGGCAAGCCGAAGGGCGACTATGCGAGCCTGCATCCCAACGACGACGTGAACATGGCGCAGTCGACCAACGACGCCTATCCGACCGCGCTGCGGCTGGCGGTGATTTTCGCGACCGCGCCTTTGGTCAAGGCGTTGCAGGAGCTGGCCTACGCGTTCAAGGCCAAGGCGGTCGAATTCGCCGACGTCCTGAAGCTCGGCCGCACGCAATTGCAGGACGCCGTGCCGATGACGCTCGGCCAGGAGTTCGACGGCTTTCACACGACGGTCAAGGAGGACATCGCCCGATTGGGCGAGGCGGCGGCGCTGTTCCGCGAGGTCAACCTCGGCGCGACGGCGATCGGCACCGGCATCAACGCCGACCCGCGCTACGCCTCGCTCGTCGTCGAGGAGCTCGCGCGCGCCTCCGGCGAGCCGATGTCGCTGGCGTTGAACCTGATCGAGGCGACGTCGGACATGGGCGCTTTCGTGCTGTTTTCCGGCGTGCTGAAGCGCGTCGCGGTCAAGGTGTCGAAGATCTGCAACGACCTGCGCCTTCTCTCGTCCGGGCCGCGCGCCGGCATCGGCGAAATCCGTCTGCCGGCGGTGCAGGCGGGCTCCTCGATCATGCCCGGCAAGATCAACCCGGTCGTCCCCGAAGTGGTCAGCCAGGTCGCCTTTCTGGTGATCGGCCACGATCTGACCGTGACCATGTGCGCCGAGGGCGGGCAGTTGCAGCTCAACGCATTCGAACCGACGATCGGCTATTGCGTGCTGACCTCGCTGCGCATGCTGACCGCCGCGATCGACACCCTGACCCGCCGCTGCATCAACGGGATCGAAGCGGACCGCGAGCGCTGTCTGGCGCTGGTCGAGGACAGCATCGGGCTGATCACCGCGCTCGGCCCGGCGCTGGGCTACGAGACCTCCTCGCGGATCGCCAAGCGCGCGCTCGACGAACGGCGCCGGGTCGCCGACCTCGTGCTGGAGGAAGGCCTGCTGTCGGAAGCCGAACTGAAGGAGGCGCTGGGCCTCGAGGCGATGACCAAGCCGTCGCGCGTCTTCACCGCCGTCCGGCGGCCGGGCGCGAAACCGCCGGGCGGTCAGATGTGAGTGGGATGCGAAACGATCGAATCGCGCCGCAACTGCGCACAGGCTTCGCTATCGAGCCATTGTTCGCATGGAGATTATTTTGCGCTAAGCCGCCTTTTCGCCTTCCTCAGCCACGGCTCGAATGTTTTCGGAGAGTAACGCGCCTTCTCGAAGGGCGGCGGCGCTTGTGATCGGCATCGGCGGCGGCGGGCTGTCCGGAGGATGTAGCGGAAAGGCGACGTCCAGCGCGCGTTGGAGTGCGCTCAACGCGCGATAAATCATCGAGCGCAGCCCGCGAAATTTGCGCGTTTCGAGCCTGCGGCGGATACGGTCGCTACCACCAACGATGTGCATGGCATGAAAAAATATATGCCTTCCTCGCTGGAAAGCCAAGTGACCTTGGGACAACGCAACCCGCATCTATGGTCCCGTCAAGTATAATATCGCCCTATTTTTTCATCCCCGACCAGTTCGATCATAAATTCCAGCCGAGCGCGTCATTCAATTTGAAAGGCGCTGGAACCGCGGCATCATTCCCTCCCTCCTTGTGGGGGAGGGTCAGGGAGCGGGTCGCGCAGTCCTGTCTCAACGAGCCGCAATCCGTTTATCCGCCAGGTCCGTGCGACCCCCCATCCCGGCCTTCCCCCACAAGGGGGGAAGGAGAAGGCCGGCGACCGCTGACCGCGTCCTTCAGCGCGCCGAGGGCGTGGACACGCTGATGATCGGGCCGATCGTCAACAGGGCGTCGTCGCGCTTCAGCTCGGGCGCGAACAGGCTCGACACCGAGCCGTCGAGAAACAAGGCGTTCGGGCAATTGAGCCCGTCGCGGAACAACCGCGCAAAGGCGTAGAACGTCACCGGCTCGTCGGAGATCGCAAAGACGACCGTCGCGCCGTCGCGCACGCCGACGCCGTTGCGGACCTTGGCGGACGTCCCGGTGGCGTGGATCTTCGGGTGGATGCGTCCGTCGAGGACCAGCATCGGGCCCGACTGGGTCGCATAGCGCGCGAGCGGCCCGGCGCTGAGAAAGCGCGTCGTCTCGGCGATCCCGGCGCCGCCGTCGGTGACGTAGAACACGCCGTTCGGCTTCATGTGAAAGTTGCTGGCGCCGTCGCGCGTATCGGCCTTGTGCTTCTGCTTGCCCTCTTCGATGAACAGCCCGACCGGCGAAAGATTGGCCTCGAACATGCCGCCGTTCATCGCGAAGCGAAGCTGGCGCCCCTGCGCCTCGAGCGCCTCGGCCAGACGCGCGAAGCCGCCATAGGGGCGGCCGTCCGCGCCCCTCCAATGCACGCGGATGTCGTCGCGGCGCGCATCGAACGAACAGACGGTGTAGTTGGCGCCCTCGAAGCGCATCGGCGCACAGGGCGCCGGCGCTTGCGCCGCGGCTCGACCCGCGGCCGCGGCGCCAAGCAACAGCAGCGCCGCGATCGGCATCGCGGCGATCGTCCTCGCCAACCCGCCGCGACCGTCATTGCGCGCGCGGCGGAAGCGGCTTGGAGGGGTGACAGCCATGAATTCCGGACATCGGCGAGCCAGGCGCGATTCGCGGCGGCGAATCTACAACACCTTGCCCGGATTCAAAATTCCGCGCGGATCAAGCGTCGCCTTCAGCGCGCGCATGACGTCGAGCGCGACGGGATCCTTGGTTTTGCGCAACAGCGCGCGCTTGAGCTGGCCGACGCCATGCTCGGCGGAGATCGAGCCGTGGAATTGCGCGACGACCCCGTGCACGACTTCGTTCATCGCCTCCCACTGCGCCAGAAACGCCTGCTTGTCGGCGCCGACCGGCTGGGAGACGTTGAAATGAATGTTGCCGTCGCCGAGATGGCCGAACGAGACGACGCGCGCGCCGGGCATGAAGGCCTCGACGGCCTCGGTCGCCCGGGCCAGGAATTCCGGCGCGGCGCCGACCGGCACGCTGACGTCGTGCTTGATCGACCCCCCTTCGGGGCCCTGGACCTCGGAGAGGGATTCGCGCAACAGCCAGAACGCGAGGCGCTGCTCGTGGCTCGCCGCGATGCTGGCGTCTTCGATGACGCCCTCGTCGAGCGCGGCCTGCAGCATCGAGGCCATGGTCTCCTCGACGCCGCTGGTCAATTGCGAGGCGATTTCGATGAGCACGTACCAGCGATGCGTCGCTTCCAGCGGGTCGCGGGTTCCCTTCATATGGGCGAAGACGAAATCGAGGCCGATGCGCGGGATGAGTTCGAAGCTGGTGACGCCGGCGCCGACGAACTGGCGCGCGATCTCCAGAAGGCGCAGCGCCCGCGCCGGATCGGCGAGGCCGATGAAGGCGGTCGAAGTCGAGCGGGGATTGGGGAACAGCTTCAGCGCGGCGGCGGTGATGATGCCGAGCGTGCCCTCGGCGCCGATGAACAGGTTCTTGAGATCATAGCCGGTGTTGTCCTTGCGCAGCTTGCTCAGGCCGTTGATCACGCGCCCGTCGGCGAGCACGACCTCGACGCCGGCCACGAGATCGCGCGCATTGCCGTAGGCGATCACCGCCACGCCGCCGGCGTTGGTCGACAAGTTGCCGCCGATCGTGCAGGTCCCCTCGGAAGCCAGCGACAGCGGAAACAGCCGGTCGGCGTCGCGCGCCGCGGCCTGGGCGCCGGCCAGCGTGACGCCCGCCTCGGCGATCATCACATTGGCGCTCGGGTCGATCTCGCGCACGCGATTCATCCGCTGCAGCGAAAGGACGATCTCGGTTCCGCTGGCGTCGGGCGTCTGGCCGCCGACCAGTCCGGTGTTGCCGCCCTGCGGCACCAGCGGGACGCGCCGGTCATGGCAGAGCGCGACGACCCGCGCGGTCTGCTCCGTCGAAACCGGGCGCACCAGCGCCAGCGCCCTGCCCTGATAGAGCCCGCGCGGCTCGATGAGATGCGCCGCGATCAAATCGGGGTCGGTCACGACATGCGAGGGGCCGACGAGCGCCGCCAGGCTGGCGAGAATCTCCGGCGAACGCCCAGCCTCGCTCATCCCAGCAATCCCTTCCCCGATGGTCCCTTCGACCGCGCTCGCCCGCCGGACCCGCCGGCCTTCGGCTTCCGCAGCACGCCGACGATCTCGATATGCGGCGAGAAGCGAAATTGGTCAATCGGCGCAATGGACTCGATGCGATAGCCCCCCGCCGCGAGGATGCCGACGTCCCGTGCGAAACTCGCCGCGTCGCAGGATATCGCGACGACCGTCGGAACGGCGCTCGCCGCCAGTTCGCGCGATTGCGCCGGCGCGCCGGCGCGCGGCGGATCGAACACGACGGCGTCGAAAGACGCCAGCTCCTCGCGCCTGAGCGGGCGCCGGAACAGGTCCCGGGCTTCGCAGGCGACGGAGCGCAAGGTCCGCGTCTCGCCCGCGGCGCGCGCCAGCGCGGCCAGCGCCGCCCGGTCGATTTCGACGGCGTGCACTTCGTGTTCGGCCGCCAGGCGCAGCGCGAAGGCGCCGACGCCGCAAAAGAGATCGGCGACCCGGCGCGCTCCCTGCGCAGCGCTCAGCGCCAGCTCCGCGAGCGCGCGCTCGCCCGCGACGGTCGCCTGCAGGAATCCGCCCGCCGGCGGGCGCACGCGCGCCGCGCCGATCATCACTTCGGGCGCGCGCCGTTCGATCACGGTCTCGCCGTGGTTGGAAAGGCGGGCGAGATCGAACCGGTTCGCCGTCGCGATCAAGGCCTGGCGCGGCGCAAAGTCGAGGGCGCCGCAGCCCCTGACATCGACGTCGAGGCCGGTCAGCGTCGCGGTGACGGTGATGTCGAGCGGCTTGCCGGCGCCCCGCAGGCTTTTGGCCAGCGCCCGCGCCGCCCCAAGCGCGCCCGCCATGCCGGGCGCCAGAACGGGACAGGTCTCGATCTCGACGATCTCATGGGCGCGGGCGCGCATGAAGCCGACTTCGACGCTGGCGCCTCCCTGAGCAAAGCGCGCATGAAACGTCGCGCGCCGGCGCCCCTCGCCATGCGCGTCGATCAGCGGCCCGAGCGGCGCGGCGACGCGCCCGGCCGCGAGCGCGTCGGCGAGCAATCGCCGCTTCCAGCCGGCGGCGAGCGCGGGCGCGCAATGCTGCGTCGCGCAGCCGCCGCAATCGCCGAAGTAAGGGCAGATCGGCGCGACGCGGTCGGGACTGGGACTGAGGACGGCGACGAGCCTGCCGCGCCCTCCTTCGATCCGCGCCAGCACGCGCTCGCCGGGCAGCGCGCCGAAAATGGCGACGGCGCCGCGCCCCATGCGCGCGAGCCCCTCGCCGCGCGGGCCGAGATCGTCGATCAGCAGTTCTTGCGCGGACGGCTCATCCATGGCGCGCGGCGATCAGAAATTCCTTCGCGCCGTCGCCGCCCGGAATCGGCGAAGCGATGATTCCGAGGCTCGACCAGCCGAGCTGCTCCACGCAGGCGCGGACGGCCTCGCAGACCTCGGCGTGAACGGCCGGATCCTTGACCGCGCCCTTGACGACATGGCCGCGCCCCGCCTCGAATTGCGGCTTGATCAATGCGACGAGCCACGCCGCGTCGGCGGCGAGCGGCAGCACATGCGGCAACACCAGGCGCAGCGAGATGAAGCTGACATCGACGACGATCGCCGCCGGCGGCGCCTCGAACAGGCCGGCGGCCAGTTCACGCGCATCGAGCTTCTCGTGGACGATCACCCGGTCGTCCCCGCGCAACCGCGCCGCAAGCTGGCCGTGGCCGACGTCGACGGCGTGAACGCGGCGCGCGCCGTGCGCCAGCAGCACGTCGGTGAAGCCGCCGGTCGAAGCGCCGACGTCGAGACAACAGCGGCCGGCCGGGTCCAGATCGAAGGCGCCGAGCGCGGCCTCGAGCTTGACGCCGCCGCGCGAGACCCAGCGATGGGGCGCGCGCGCCTCGATCACCGCGTCGGCCGCGACGCTCACGGAAGGCTTGCGCAGGGCGACGCCGTCGACCGAGACGAGCCCCGCCGCGATCGCCGCCTGCGCGCGCGCCCGGCTCGGAAAATGGCCGAGTTCGACCAAGGCGATATCGGCGCGCTTGCGCATGAAACTCGTCGCGAGGGAAGAGGGCGGGCCGGGGCGAGGCGCGCCGCGCGGCCCGTCGCGGTTCTGTCGCAAGATGGCGCTATTGGACGCCGTCCGCAAGATGCGCCGACCAGGGGAGACGACCATGCCTCACGCCAAGCACGCCGCCGAGCAGCACGAGCTCGCCGCCAAGCACCACGATCAGGCCGCCGAGCATCATCGCGAAGCCGCCGGCCTCCTTGCGGACGGCGAGCACGAAGCGGGGGCCCATCACGCGCATCTCGCCCATGCGCATCACAAGCACGCCGAACATCACGCCGGCGAGGCGGCCAAGGCTCATATCGCTGTTCATCACACGCAGGCCGCCGAAGACGAAGATTGATGAGGCGGCGGCGCGTTCAGCGCCTCGCGCCGGGTTTGACAGCGACGACGAACAGGCGGGGATAGAGGAACAGCAGCCGGCCGTCCGGCTCGGCCGGATAGGCGTCGGCGAGTTCTTTCATATAGCGGGCGATGAACTGCTCGCGCTCGCATTCGTCGAGCGGGTTGAGGAACGGGCGCAGCGCGCTGCCGCGAAACCAGTCGACGACGGCGCCGACCCCGGTGAGCGGGTGCACGTAGGTGGTCTGCCAGATTTCGACTTGCGCGCTGATCGGTTCGAGCCAGGCGTAATAGTCGGAATAGATGCCGATCAGGCCGCGGGTCTTGGCGACCGGCACGAGGCGGTCGGCCCACGGCCCGTCGGCGGCGGCCATCCGCATCAGCGCATGCGAGGGCTCCTGCCGGTTATCGGGCATCTGGATCGCCAGGCAGCCGCCGTCGGCCACAAACGACATCAGGCGGGGCACCAGTTCGTGATGGTTGGGAAGCCATTGCAACGCGGCGTTGGCGAAGATCAGGTCGGGCCGGGTCGACGGCCGCCAGGCGGCGATGTCGCGCTTGTGGAAGGCGATCGCCGGCAGCCGCGCCCGCGCGGCGGCGAGCATTTGCTCGGAATCGTCGACGCCGATGATTTCCGCTTGCGGAAAACGCGCGGCGAGCAGTTGCGTGCTGGTGCCGGGGCCGCAGCCGAGATCGACGATGCGCCGCGCGTTCAGACGCACGCGGGCGAGCAAGTCGCGGGCGGGCTGGGTGCGCTCGGGCTCGAATTTCAGATAGAGCGCGGTGTCCCAATCGCTCCCGGCCGCCTCCTCGCGCGCCGCCGACCGCAGGTTCTGCCGCGCCATTTCGACCTCATGGGTAGGGGCGAGCCCCGGCGAAGGCATGGAAGCTTCGCGTTTGCCTGCGGAATGGAGCAAATCGATGGCGGGCGTGGCGGACAAGGTTCAAGCTTCCGTGGGCGCTCGCTCGCCCGCTTGGGCGGCGGCGAGCGCGATGAACGTCCTTAGCATGGGCCTTGGAAAAATATATCCAGAAAATCGATCGAATTTATAGATATCTCATCCGATCGAGCGGTGCGGCGGCGATCGGCGGCTTTGCGGCGAGAGCTTAAAGCGATCAGGCCAACGCGCGACCACCGAGACCGGGTTGGGCTCTAGTGGAGGGGCGTCGCGGCGGGCGCCGCCGCCTCGCCTGCCAGATTCGGCTGCCGATCGGCTCTGCCGATGATCCCGTACAGCAGCATGTCGACATGACCTTCGATCTGCTCGTCGACGGGAACCCAGTCGAAATCCGGAAAGGCCAGGCGCAACGCGACGAGACCGTGCATGGCGGCCCACACCGACTGCGCCGCCGACCGCCCGGTCTTCAGACAGCGCAATTTGCCCGAGGCGACGCCCTGCTCGATCCGGCTCTTCAGGACGTTGAACAGCGCCTCGCCGACCGGATTGTGCTCCTTGCTGAACGACTCGTCGGCTTTGCGGCGCGCGTCGCGCAGCATGAAGACGAGACGATATTCGTCGGGATGGCTGAGGCCGAAGCGAATGTATTCGCGCAAGTTGGCGCGCAAGAAGTCGACCGGGTCCGCCCAGCTCACGTTCACCGCGTCGAGCGCGACGCCGAGTTTGCGCAGCGCGGCGTCGACCAGCCGATCGAGCATCTCCTCCTTGCTCTTAAAGTAGACGTAGAGCGCCGTCTGGGAAATGCCTACGCGCGCTGCGATTTGCCGTGTCGAGACACCCTCGACGCCATGCTCGAGGAACAACTCGCGCGCGGCGCGCAAAATCTCTTCGCGCCGTTCGTGGCCGGAGCCGCGCGCCTTCCTGTTCTCAAGCGAAATCACATAGGTCCTGGGCGGGGTATGCTTGATCGCCGACCGACCCATCGCCGCCTCCTCGAAAAGCCGCCGACGCTCTCTCGTCCACCCATTCCTGTTATGGGCGAAGCGGGCGCGTCTAACGCATAATCGATGCCGACCGTTCCTTGTCAAACGTTTTCAGGTTTTTGCGGTTCCCATTGAATGCCCCGCGCGACGAACGGAGCGGCGAGAGCAAGAGAGGCGCCCCCAAGGGCGCCTCTCGAACGATCGCCGCGGCGACGCTTGCCGTTCGCCGGACGGCGTCCTGTCGCGCCGCCGGTCAGGTCTGCAGAGATCGGCGGCAATCGTTGATCGGTGCGGGCCAATGCGGCGTGCCGAACGCGGTCAGGTCCCGCACGATCGCAAAAAGCAGTTCACGCATAATAGTCTCCAATTAATTGTAAAATCAAGGCTTTCCGACTTCTTTCGGTCGGATGTGGATCGCCCGCCCGTTCAGCGGATGGTTCGGCCTTGCAACCTCGGCCTCGCCGCCGGCGTCGCCTCGCCAGCAACGCCCGTGAAGGCCGACCGTCCCTCGATCACCGCCGCAAAGCCGTTGAACGGCTGGACCTGCTGGTTCAGGACGGCGTAGGGGGAGGCGTCCTTGTTGAGGACGGGAATGGCGTTGGCCTCGACGACGCCCAGGGCGAGAACGAGGCCCGTGGCTCCGAGCAGAAGCAGCTTGCGCATGCTATTTCCTTTCACGATATTGTGATCACTGATATCTGTGTTTCGATCACTGTTCGATGAACATAGATCGATCGCGATCGGATTCAAGAGGCGCGGGAGCGAAAAATCTTCGGAGCCGGCGGCGGCGCAGGAGCCCGCCATGCGCCGCGCCCGGCCGCTCGCCGCCGCGGCGGCGCCGCGGTTTGAAGATTCAGCCGATTGACCTTGGCTCGCGCGGTCCCGTCGCCCCGTGATAGGCTTGACGGAAGGCGGGAGATCGAGCGATGCCGTCAGCCCCGATCCTGATCAAACGTTATGCCCGCGCGCGGCTTTACGATGCGGCGCGTCGCCGCTACGTGAGCGTCGACGAGCTTCGCCGATGGCGCCGAAACGGCGTGTCGTTCATCGTCCTGGACGTCGAAACCGGCGCGGATGTGACGCGCGTGCTGCTGGCCTAGAGACAAGCCGCGTCGCGCGCCGGCCGCGAGGGCGAAAGCACCCGGCCGGCGTCAAGCCCGCGCCGTCGTGATCGCCAGGATCGCCGCGGGCGGAATGAGCAAGACGCCTCCGTCCGCGGTCGTCTCTTGACTCTCCCCGCCGTTCGGCCAAACTAGAACAAATAGCGAACACATGGGACGACGAAGCGAATGTCGGCGGGCGACAAAGCGCAAAGCCTGGCGCGTTTACGCAGCGCCATCGCCGGAATCGAGGCTCCTGCGGGGCCCGCGCAAGCCGGCGCGCCCTCGAGGCTTTCGCTGGCGCCCGCGCTCGACGCGGCGCTGGGCGGCGGCCTGTCGGGCGACGCCTTGCACGAGATCGCGCCCGCGCAAGCCGGCGATGGCGCGGCGGCGATGGGCTTCGCCCTGGCTTTGGCGGCGCGTTTCGCCGCCGCCTCGCCGCGCGCTTCGACGGCGCTGCTGATCAGCGAGGATTTTTGCGCGCGCGAGACGGGCGCCCTCTACGGGCCTGGGCTCGCCGCGCACGGGCTTGACCCTGGCCGGCTCATCCTCGTGCGCGCGCCCGACGCGCCCGCTTTGCTGTGGGCGATGGAGGAGGCGCTCAAAAGCGGCGCGCCGGCGGCGGTGGTCGGCGAAATGTGGAGTCTTTCGAAGCATTACGGCCTTGCCGCCTCGCGCCGGCTGCTGCTTGCGGCGAGGGCCGGCCGCGCGCCGGCGCTGCTCGTTCACGGCGGAGCGTTCGGGCGGGCGGGCGCCCTCTCCAGCGCGGCCGAGACGCGTTTCGAAATCGCGGCGGCGGCGAGCCGGCCCCTGGCGCCGGCCGGCGGCCGGCTCGCCCTGCCGGGCGCGCCCGCCTTCGCGGTGCGGCTTTTGAAAGCGCGCCTGCGCCCTTCCGCGCAAGGCCCGCCGGCGCGCGGCTTCGACGAGGGGCGGATCATCCGCCTCGAATGGCGCGGCGATGAAAGGGACTTTGGTGACCCGACGATTTCTCTCCCTGTGGTTCGCGCGGCTGCCGACGGACCGGGCGCGAGCGCGGCGCGCGGCTGAAACGGGCCGCCGCGAAGGGCCTGCGCCGCTCGCCGCCGTCGCCAAAATCAACGGCGCGCAGCGGCTCGTCTGCGTCGATCGGCTGGCCGCCAGCCTCGGCCTTGCGCCCGGCCTGTCGCTCGCCGACGCGCGCGCCCGCCGCCCCGATCTCGTCGCCGTCGAAGCTGCGCCCGAGGAAGAGGCGCGGCTGCTCGGCCGCCTCGCCGACTGGTGCTCGCGGTTCACCCCGCTCGTCGCGCTCGACGGCGCGGACGGGCTGATGCTCGATATCGCCGGCGTCGCGCATCTGTTCGGCGGCGAAGCGAAAATGGCCGACGAGATCGCAACGCGCCTCGCCGCCCAGGGGTTCGAGGTCGCTCTGGGCGTCGCCGACGCGCCGCGCGCAGCCTGGGCGCTGGCGCGGTTTTCCGACCGGCGGATCGCGCCGGCGGGCCTGGCGGAGCAGGCCCTTCGCCAAAATCTTCCATGACCTGCCGCTCGCCGCGCTCGGCCTCGACGGAAAAGACCGTCGCCGATCTCGGCCCGCGCCGGCCTGCGCCGCATCGGCGACGTCGCGCTGCGCCCGCGTGCGCCGATCGCCGCGCGCTTCGGCGCCGAGGTGATGAGCCGTCTCGATGCGCTTTGCGGACGGGAGCGCGGCGCCATTTCGCCGCGCTTCGCCGCGCCGGACTTTTCCGCCGAACGGCGCTTCGCCAGTCCGATCTGCCGACGCGAGGATGTCGAGGGGACGATCGCCCGGCTGGCGCGGGATCTCGCCGCCCTGCTGGAGCGCCACGCCAAGGGCGGACGGCGGTTCGAAGTCCGCCTGTTCCGCGTCGATGGGGCGGTGCGCCGCATCGTCATGGGCGCCAGCCGGCCTCTTGGCGATCCCCCAACGATCGCGCGGCTGTTTCGCGAACGCCTCGACGCGCCGGGCGAGGACGAATTCGACGCCGGCTATGGCGTCGACGTCGTGCGCCTCTCCTGCCTGCTCGCCGAGCCGCTCGCCCCCTCGCAAAAGGCGCTCGGGCAAGCGCATGAAGGCCGCGACCGCAATCTGGCCGACCTCCTGGACCGGTTGAGCGCGCGGCTCGGCGCCCGCCGCGTGACGCGGGTGCAGCCGATCGACACGCATATCCCGGAATTCGCCGTCGCCGCCCTTCCCGCCTTGCAGGAGACGGCGCCGGCGCGCCAACGGCTGGCGCTTTCGCCGCCGCGAGGCGCGCGCGCGGCGGCGCCGCCGACGCGGCCGCTTCGTTTGTTCGAGCGGCCGGAACCGATCGAGGCGATCGCCGAAATCCCCGACGGGCCGCCGCTGCGCTTCAAATGGCGCCGCGTCCTGCACGAGATCGCCGCCATCGAAGGCCCCGAACGGATCGCCGCCGAATGGTGGCGCAACGACGCGCTGACCCGCGACTATTTCCGCGCCGAGGACGCGCAGGGCCGCCGCTTCTGGCTCTATCGCGAGGGGCTGTACGGCCGCGAGACCGCCCGGGCGCGCTGGTTCCTGCACGGACTGTTCGCATGAAGGGCTATGTATGATCCGCGCCGCGCCGCGCTTCGCCGAACTCGCGGCGGCGACCAATTTTTCGTTTTTGCGCGGCGCCTCGCATCCCGAGGAAATGGTCGCGCAGGCGGCGCGGCTCGGGCTCTTCGGGCTTGGAATCGCCGACCGCAATTCGCTCGCCGGCGTGGTGCGCGCCCATGTTTTCGCGCGCGAGAACAAAGCGGCGGTCGGCGCCTTGCGCGTCGTCACGGGGGCGCGGCTGGCTTTTGCCGACGGAGCGCCCGACATTCTCGCCTATCCCGGCGACCGCGCCGCCTATGGCCGGCTCAGCCGGCTTTTGACAAAGGGGAATTTGCGGGCGCCGAAGGGCCAATGCCATCTCACGATCGACGACCTCTTCGATCACGCCGAGGGCCTGCGGATCGTCGTGATGGAGGGGGCTGCGCCCGGCGAACAGCCGCGCGCCGCGCCCGTTCTGCTCCGTCTGCGCGAAGCTTTCGCCGATCGTCTGTGGCTCGCCGCCTCCATGACCTACGGCGCCGGCATGCGCGGCGATCTGGCCGCGCGCGCCGCGCTCTCGCGCGAGGCGAAAATCCCGCTGCTGGCGACCAACGACGTCCTCATGCACGTCCCCGAACGGCGCCCGCTCGCCGACGTCGTCGCCTGCATTCGCGAAGGCCTGAAGATCGCCGACGCCGGGCGCCGGCTGGAGGCCAACGCCGAGCGCCATTTGAAGGGCGCCGAGGAAATGGCGCGGCTGTTTCGCGAGGCGCCGCAGGCGCTCGAAGAGACGATCCGCTTTCTCGACGGCCTCGCCTTCAGCCTCGACGAATTGAGCCCTTCATATCCAGAGGAATTGCGCGAGGGCCATGCCGATCCGCAGGCGGCGCTCGAAGCCTTTACGTGGGAAGGCGCGCGGGCGCGTTTTCCCTCGGGCGTCCCCGGCAAAGTCGCCGACACCCTGCGCGCCGAGCTCGCCCTCATCGCGCAGCGCCGGTTCGCGCCTTATTTCCTCACCGTCCACGACATCGTGCGCTTCGCGCGCTCGCAAGCCATTCTCGCCCAGGGGCGCGGCTCGGCGGCCAATTCCTCGGTCTGCTATTGCCTGGGGATCACCGAGGTCGACCCCTCGCGACATGATCTGCTTTTTGCGCGTTTCATCTCGGCCGAACGCGCCGAGCCGCCCGACATCGACGTCGATTTCGAACACGAGCGGCGCGAAGAGGTGATCCAATATATCTACAGGCGCTTCGGACGCGAGAAGACGGGGCTGGCGGCGAGCGTCATCACCTATCGCGCGCGGTCGGCGATCCGTGAAGTCGCCAAGGTCTTCGGCCTCTCGGACGACATCATCAACGCGCTGACCAACACCACCTGGGGCGGCGGCTCGGGGAGCGTCGACGAGAAGGACGCGCGGCGCGGCGGTCTTGATCCGAACGATCCGACGCTCGCCATGGCGATCGACCTCGCCAACCAACTGGTCGGCTTTCCGCGCCATCTTTCGCAACACAGCGGCGGTTTCGTCATCACCTGCGATCGGCTCGACGAGGTCGTTCCCATCATGAACGCCGCGATGGAGGAGCGCACCACGATCGAATGGGACAAGGACGATCTCAACGCGCTGAAAATTCTCAAAGTGGACGTGCTGGCGCTCGGCATGTTGACGGCCTTGCGCAAGGGGTTCGAACTGATCGAAAAACATTATGGCCGGCGCCTGACGTTGTCGACGCTTCCCCCCGAAGAGCCTTGCGTCTATGCGATGATCCAGCGCGCCGACACGATCGGCGTCTTCCAGATCGAAAGCCGCGCGCAAATGTCGATGCTGCCGCGCCTCAAGCCCGCCGAATTCTACGATCTGGTCATTGAAGTCGCCATCGTGCGTCCCGGCCCGATCCAGGGCGATATGGTGCATCCCTATCTGCGCCGGCGGCAGGGGGCCGACGAGGTCGTCTATCCTTCGAAGGAGCTCGAAGCCGTGCTCCACAAGACGCTCGGCATCCCTTTGTTCCAGGAGCAGGCGATGAAAATCGCCATTGTCGCCGGCGGCTTCACGCCCGAGGAGGCCGATCAATTGCGTCGCGCGATGGCGACCTTCCGCCGCGTCGGCACGATCGGCAATTTCGAGAAGAAGATGATCGACGGCATGGTCTCCAAGGGTTACGAGCGCGATTTCGCCGCGCGTTGCTTCAAGCAGATCGAAGGCTTCGGCGATTACGGCTTTCCCGAGAGCCATGCCGCCAGCTTCGCGCTGCTGGTCTACGCTTCGGCGTGGCTGAAATGCCGCTATCCCGACGCCTTCTGCGCCAGCCTGCTCAATGCGCAGCCGATGGGTTTTTACGCGCCCGCGCAGATCGTGCGCGACGCCCGGGAGCACGGGGTGGAGGTGCGGGAGGTGGATGCGAACCTGTCGGATTGGGATTGCACGCTGGAAGGAACAGACGAACCCTTCTCCCGCTGCGCGGGAGAAGGGGGCCCGACGAAGTCGGGTCGGATGAGGGCGGTCGCGGCGGACGCGACGCCTGAAGTCCCGCTTGGCCCCAACGCCCTCATCCGGCGCTGCGCGCCACCTTCTCCCGTTGCACGGGAGAAGGGGTTTCCCCTTCACCGCCGCCACGCGGCGATGGCGCCCGATATCTTCGCGACCCGAGCGGTGCGTCTCGGCCTGCGGCAGATCGTCGGCGTGCGCGAGGACGACATGCGGCTGCTCGTCCAGCGGCGCGGCGCGGGCTATGATTCCATCCGCGACCTCTGGCTGCGCACGGGACTCGGCGCCGCGGTTCTCGAGCGGCTGGCCGACGCCGACGCCTTCCGCTCGCTGGGCCTCGACCGGCGCATGGCCCTGTGGGCGGTGCGCGGGCTCGACCGGGTCGGCGACCAGGACGATCTGCCGCTGTTTTCGGCGAGCCGTCCGGCGCGCGAACATGAGCCCGACGCCAGGCTGCCGCCGATGCCGCTGGGCGCGCATATCGTGGAGGATTATCGCCGCCTCTCGCTGTCGCTCAAGGGCCATCCCGTCGCCTTCATGCGCCGGCGCCTGGAGGCGCGCGGAATTCTGCGCAGCGAGGGGCTGGCCGGCCTCGCCACGGGCGACCGGACCACCGTCGCCGGCCTCGTGCTGGTGCGCCAGCGTCCCGGCACGGCCAAGGGCGTCATTTTCATGACCATCGAGGACGAGACCGGCGTCGCCAACATCATCGTCTGGTCGAAAGTCTTCGAGCGGCTGCGCCCCGTGGTGATCGGCGCGCGGTTCGTCGCGGTGACCGGCAAGCTGCAGAACGAACAGGGCGTCATTCACCTCGTCGCCGAGCGGATGGAGGACCTGACGCCGATGCTCGGCCTATTGTCCGAGCGCGGCCCTGCGATCGACGGCGGCGCCCGCGCCGACGAAGCGCGCCGCGCGGCGCCGGCGGGCGGCGACAGGCGAGGAAGCGCGCGCGGGCGGCGTTCCTCAAACCCGCCGGCGCTGGCCGCGCCGCCGATCGACATGGAGCAACGCGACCTCATCAGCGCGATGCCGGGCGGGAGGAATTTTCAATGAGGCAATCCGAGCGAAGTCTCGCAAAAGCAATGATTGACTTTCGTATATACGCTCGACTATCTTACCGATAGGACCCTTGAGGTCGCCGGAATAGCATGGGACGACGGCAATCGGGACAAATGCCGGAAGCACGGCGTTTCAATTGAGGAAATCGAGGCCCTTTGTCGCGACCCAAAGTTCGCGGTGCGGCCCGACCGCGCCCATTCCACGACCGAATCACGATTCCAGGGCGTCGGAACGACGGCGCAAGGGCGTCACGTCTTTCTGGTCTTCACGCTGAGGGAGCGTGGAGAGGACACTTACATCAGGCCGATCGGCGCACGCTTTATGCACGCCAGGGAAGTCAAGCGCTATGAGCAAAACAATCCCGATCTTCAAGACGGATGAAGAAGCCGAAAAGTTCATCGATACGGCCGATCTTTCCGAATACGACCTCTCCGGTTTCAAACCGGCGGGGTTCGAGTTTGAGGCCAAGGACACGCAAATCAACATGCGGCTGCCCGCTTCGCTTCTTCGCGCCGTCAGGGAAACTGCGCGGGCGCGGGGCATTCCGTATCAGCGATTCATTCGACAGACTTTGGAGCATGCGGTCGCTCGACCCTCGACAAAAGCAGGAAAGACGACCTGACCGCGAAGGCCTGTTCCAGACGGGTCAAGTCCCGATCTTCCCCCGCCCGCGCAGCGCGTCCTCCAGCCGCATTTTCGCCGATCCTGGCTTTAGCGGCTTTTGCTGGCTCTCATGGGGCGCCCAGCCGGCGAGCCAGACCAGATCGAACGTCGCGCGCAGGCGGCCATCGGGATCGGCGAAGCGCCGGGCGTAGATTTCGCCGGCGCGAAACAGCACGTCGCGGCGCAGGGCCGAGCGGCTGCGGGCGGCGAGCGCATTGGTCGCGCCCATCGCGCGCAGATCGCGCGCGAGGGCGAGCATATCGGCGTAGCGCGTGACGACGCGGTCGAGATCGACCACCGGCAGCGCGAGGCCGGCGCGCTGCAGCAGCGCGCCGAGAACCCGCACGTCGACGAACGGGGCGACGCGCGGCGAGGCGCCGAAGCGGATTTCACTTTCGGCCGCCGTCAGGCTTTGCCGCAGCTCGTTCAGGCTTTCGCCGCCGACGAGGCAGCCGAGAAACAGGCCGTCGGGCTTCAGAGCGCGGCGGATCTGCACGAGCGCGCCGGGCAGGTCGTTGACGCCTTGCAACGCCAGCAGCGAGACGATGAGATCACAGCGCGCTTCGCCCAGCGGCGAGCGCTCCTCGTCGGCGACGATGCGGGAATAAGCCCCCTCCCCGCCTGCACCGGCGGTCGGCGCCGCGCGCAGAACGAAGCCGACCCTTTCGTCGCCGGCGAGCGCCCGTGCGGCATGCGGGCCGGGCGTGCCGAGATCGACGGCGACCCCGAATCGCCGTTTGACCAGCGAAAGCCGATCGACGAGCTCGCCCGCCGCGCGCCGCAACAGAAAATCGGCGCCGCCCGCCGCCGCGAACGCCCGCTGCGCCCGCAGCAGCCGCCGCCGCGCCAGCGGGCGGTCGAATATCTCGGGAGCGATGGGCTGGCCGGGCGCGGACACGGGCGAGGCTTATCGCCCCGCCGCCCCCTCGCGTAAAGCGGGCCCATCGGCTAGGCTGCCGGAATGCGCGCGCAGCCGGCCGAGAACGAGGCTCTCCCCCGGGCGAGCGCCTGGCCGCGGCTGGCCGGCGCGTTCGCCGCGCTCGGGCGCGCCGCGCTCAATGCGGTCTATCCGCCGACCTGCCTCGCCTGCGCGACCGCGACCGCCGAAACCGGGGCGCTCTGCGCGCAATGCTGGCGACAGATCCGCTTCATCGAACGCCCCTTTTGCGACCGGCTGGGGACGCCGTTCGAGCAGGACCTCGGGCCCGGTCTGCTGTCGCCGCAGGCGATCGCCGATCCGCCCGCCTTTGGCCGCGCGCGCGCCGTGGCGCGCTTCGAGGACGGCCCGGCGCGCCAGCTCGTGCATCGGCTCAAATATTCCGACCGCGCCGAACTCGCCCGACCGATGGGGCGCTGGATGGCGCGCGCCGGCGCCGACATTCTGGCCGGCGCGGACGCGCTGGCGCCCGTGCCGCTGCATGCGCTGCGGTTGTGGACGCGGCGGTTCAATCAGGCCGCCGCGCTGGCCCATGCGATCAGCGCGGAGACCGGCGCGCCCTGCGAGCCGTTTTTGCTCGCCCGCGTCAAGGCGACGCGCAGCCAGGTCGGGCTCAGCCGCGCGCAACGCGCCGACAATGTCCAGGGCGCCTTTCGCGCGCCGCCGGAGGCGCAGGCGCGGCTGAAAGGGCGCAAAATCGTCCTCGTCGATGACGTCCTGACCTCCGGCGCCACCGCCAATGCGGCGGCGCGGGCGCTGCTGCGCGGCGGCGCGGCCGAGGTCGACGTGCTGGTTTTTGCGCGGGTTGTGACAAACGCTTGACATCCCATATGATACCCGTCGCGGCGGACATCGAAGCGCCGCGCGCCGAAAGCCTATGATGCCGCCGATCGTCATCTACACGAAATCCACCTGCCCCTATTGCGACGCCGCCAAGGCGCTGTTGCGCAAAAAGGCCGCGCCGTTCGAGGAAATCAGAGTCGACGGCGACCGGGCGGCGCAGGCCGCCATGGCGGTCAAGGCGGGCGGCCGTTGGACGGTTCCGCAGATTTTCATCGGCGAGCGCCACGTCGGCGGATGCGACGATATCCATGCGCTGGAGGCGGCGGGTCGGCTCGACCCGCTGCTCGCAGGCTAAAAATATGATCAAATACACGCTCGCGTGCGACAAAGACCATTCGTTCGAAAGCTGGTTCCCCGACAGCGGCAGTTATGAGACGCAAGCCAGGCGCGGCCTGATCGCCTGCCCGGAATGCAGCTCGACGCGGGTTTCCAAGGCGATCATGGCGCCGGCGGTGGTCGGCGGCCGCAAGGCGGAGCGCGCGCCCGCCGAAACGTCCCCGACGCCCGTCGCGCTGCTCGACGAACGCCAGCAGCGCCTGCGCGAAACGGTGCGCCAATTGCGCGAAGAGATCGTCGCCAACACCCACGACGTCGGCAGGAAATTTCCCGAGGAGGCGCGCGCCATCCATGATGGCGACGCGCCGGCGCGCTCGATCCGCGGCCAGGCGACGCCGGAGGAGGCGCGCGCGCTGATCGACGAGGGCGTCGGCGTCCTGCCGCTGCCGTTCCTGCCCGACGAATTCAACTGAGGCTCCCGGCGATCGCCCGCGCGCGCCGTGCGGCGCTACGGCTCGGCCTCGACGCTGAATTCCGTCGCCTCGATGACCGTCGTTCCGACCATCGTGCGCACCGAAACGCGGTAGGGCAACAGCACGCGCGCCGACTCGATCGGCGCGAGCCACAACTCGATGTTCTTGTTCTCCGCCATGAATCTCGTCCCGGGTCGACCGGGGCGATGGCCGGCGATCGGCACGTAGCGGAGGGTGCAGACGGCCACGGGGCCGCGGTAGCCCGTCGCGGTCACGCGCCGCTGGCCGACATAGGTCAAGAGGACGTCGAAGCGGGTGTAGCCGTCAAACACCGGGACGGTGCGGTTGCAGGCGGCCGGACCGACGAGCGGCGCGCCTTCGGGAACCGGAAAGACGAACGCGCCGATCGGGTCGAGCACGCCCCGCTTGTCCTGATCCCTCAGCGGCACCCGGTCGGGCTTGTCCTCGAACGGCGGCGAAATGTCGACGCCGGTCACCGCGCTGTCGGCGAGACTCATCCGCGTCGTTCGCGTCAGACGGGAATTGGCCGCGGTCACGGCATAGGACTCGGGCAGGATGCGGCCGTCGACGATCGCGCCGTTGCCGATGGCGGCGCCGCGCGAATTCGACACCAGCCACGCCAGGCCGGTCAAACTCGCCCGCGCCTCGATGTGGTAGCCGCTGCGACGGATCTGCCCGTTGGCGCCCGCGGTGCCGATCGGCAGCCCGAGCAGGCTGACGTTGTAGGTCGCGCGCCACAAGTCCGCCCTGGCGCCGGCTGCCCCGCCAATCAGCGCCGCCAGAGTCAGGGCGAGCCGGGCCGTGCGCCAAAGAAGCGGAAAAGCACGCGGATGCGCGGACATTGGCGGAGTTCTCGAGCCGTTGGATCGCTTTGCTTCTAGCATCCGTGGCGCCAGAATCCGACCCCTTTGTGACTCCCGGAGCGCCCTCCGGGTCCGAAGCCGCGCCGGCCTCCCGGCGGGGCCCCGCTAGCGCCTCAGCACCGGTTGGGCGAGACGCGCCTGCCATCCCTCGCGCTCGAGTTCGGGGATCGCGAATTCCTCCTGCGGCCCTCCGATGCAGAGATAGGCGACGAACGACCAGGCCGCGGGAATGTCGAGCGTCGCGGCGACCGGCGAGGGGTCGAGGATCGAAACCCAGCCGACGCCAAGCCCGTGCGCGCGCGCGGCGAGCCAGAAGGTATGCAGCGCGCAGACCGCCGAATAGCGCCGCATTTGCGGCATCGTCCGCACGCCGAGCCCGTGCCCCTGCGGCGTCGCCTCGTCGCAGAACACGGCGAGGTGAACGGGGGCTTCGCGCAGGCCGGCGAGCTTCAAGCCGGCGTAAGTTCGCGCGCGCTCGCCGCTGTAGGTCGCGAGCGCCGCGTTGTTGGCCGCTTCGAAATTGCCGGCGATCGCCGCCCGGCGGTCGGGGTCGTCGACGCGCACCAGGCGGGTCGGCTGGCAATTGCCGACCGACGGCGCGAGGGAGGTCAGATCGAGCAAGGACCCCAGCAGCGCCTCGGGGACCTCGTCGCGCCGAAAACGCCGGACGTCGCGCCGCCAGGCCAAGAGATCGATGAATCTCGCCTGGAACGATGCGTCGAAGACGGGGCGATCCCGCGAACCGGACGAAGCGGTCATCGAAACATCCTCGCGCGGGCTCCCGCGCCTCGCCTTGCCTATGAGCCTTCGCGGGGCGCGCTGCAAAGAGATTTTCGCCGCCGCGGCAGGCGGGCGACCGCCGCGCCCTTCCCCTCGCCCCGTTCGCGCGATAAGGGACGCGCGGCCCCTTCCCCACAAGCCGATCGACGAACGATGAACGAACCCGATCCCGTCGCGCGCCGGCGCACCTTCGCGATCATTTCGCATCCCGACGCCGGCAAGACGACCCTGACCGAAAAGATGCTGCTGTTCGGCGGCGCCATCCAGCTCGCCGGGGAAGTGCGCGCCAAGGCCAATCGCCGCCAGACGCGCTCCGACTGGATGGGCATCGAGCGGGCGCGCGGCATTTCGGTGGTCACCTCGGTGATGACCTTCGAATACGCCGGCTGCGTGTTCAATCTCCTCGACACGCCGGGCCACGAGGACTTTTCCGAGGACACCTATCGCACGCTGACCGCCGTCGATTCGGCGGTGATGGTGATCGACGCGGCCAAGGGCATCGAGGCGCGCACGCGCAAATTGTTCGAAGTCTGCCGCCTGCGCGACATTCCGATCGTCACCTTCATCAACAAGATGGACCGCGAAACGCGCGATCCCTTCGACCTGCTCGACGAAATTGAAAAGACGCTCGCCCTCGACGCCGCGCCGCTGACCTGGACGATCGGACGGGGGCGCGCGCTCGCCGGCGCCTATGACATTCGCCGCCGGACGCTTCGCGCGCTGCAGAAAGACAGCCCCGAAGTCCCCGTCTCCGGCCCCGAAGACGCCGCCGTCGCCGCGCTGGTTGCCGAGCACGAGCGCGCCGCGGCGATCGAGGAGCTGACGCTGGCGGTCGACGGCTGCCGGCCGTTCGACAAACAGGCGTTTCTCGAAGGCCATCTGACGCCGGTGCTGTTCGGCAGCGCGCTGCGCGACTTCGGCGTGCGCGATCTCATCGACGCGCTGGCCGAGTTCGCGCCGCCGCCGCGCGCGCAACAGGCCGCCGGGCGCGTCGTCGCCGCCAACGAGCCGAAGATGACCGGGTTCGTGTTCAAGATCCAGGCGAACATGGATCCCAATCACCGCGACCGCATCGCCTTCATGCGCGTGTGCTCGGGAAAATTGTCGCGCGGCATGCGCGCCAAGCTGGTGCGCACCGGCCGGTGGATCACCCTGTCGGCGCCGCAGTTCTTTTTCGCGCAGGACCGCTCGCTCGCCGAGGAAGCGTTCGCCGGCGATGTCGTCGGCATTCCCAATCACGGCCTGCTGCGCATCGGCGACACTTTGAGCGAGGGCGAGGACATCGCCTTTCGCGGCGTGCCGAGTTTCGCGCCGGAAATCCTGCGCCGCGTCAAGCTCGCCGACGCGATGAAGGCCAAGAAGCTACGCGACGCGCTGCAGCAGATGGCCGAAGAGGGCGTCGTCCAGGTGTTCCTGCCCCGCGACGGCGCCAACGCCATCGTCGGCGTCGTCGGCGCCCTGCAGCTCGATGTGCTGGCCGAGCGGCTGAACGCCGAATACGGGCTGCCGGTGTCGTTCGAACCGAGCCGCTTCGAGGTCTGCCGCTGGATCAGCGCGGCGAGCGGCGCCGAGCTCGACAGGTTCATCGAGGCCTATCCCGCCTCGATGGCCGCCGACCTCGACGGCGCGCCGGTGTTCATGGCGAGTTCGGCGTTCAACCTGCGCTACGAACAGGAACGCTGGCCGCAGATCGCGTTCGCGGATGTCAAGGACTATCAGGAGGCGAAAGCGAAGTGAGCGCCCGCCGGCGCGGCGTCAGCAGACGTAAACGGTCTGCCGCCCCAGCAGGTTGCCCTGCGCGTCATAAAGAACGCGGTAGCCGCTGCAATTCCCGTACGGGCCCCCGCCATAGTAATAGGGATGGTTGTAAACGGCCGGCTGATCGACCGCGACCCCTGTCAAGGCGTAGAAGCCGACGCCCGGCCCCCAGCCGTGATAGGCCCAGCGGGCGTGGCCCCAACCGACATGGGTCCAGTGCGCGGCGACGCGATGGGTGTGGCGCCAGGGATGACAGACGCAGCCGGCGAGCGCCGGCGGCGCCGCGGCGGCCAAGCCGAAGATCAGGGCCAATGTCGCATAGCCGATTTGCATCATAGACTTGTGCATGTGCATAACTCCAACGCCGCGCCGCAATCTATAGGAGCGCGTCGACGCCCGAGTCCAATAAAACCGGGAAATTGACTTAATTTGAGAGCGGACCGGTTCGCGGAACGGCGCGCCGGCTCGTCGCGTGGCGAGAGACGCGATCGGCCGCCGAGCCGCCGCGGCTCCGGCGAAATCACCCGCCCACGCTTTCGAGCGGACTGTGACGCCGGGACGGCTCTTTTGCTATAAGCCGCCAAGCGCGGATCGGCCGGGCCGGCGTGGTTCGACCGGACCTCATCGCCCCGGCGGCGCTGTTCCTGACGCTGAGGGTCTGCGGACCATGATCGACGCCTGGGCCAATTTCTTCGTCGCCCAATGCGGGGCCTCGGCGGCGCTGCTCGGGCTTCTCTTCGTCAGCGTTTCCCTGAACCTCGGAAAGATCCTCGCCTTTCCCGTCCTGCCCGGCCGGGCGCTGACGGCGATGCTTCTGCTGCTCGCCGTGCTTCTCGTGTCTTCCTTCATGCTGATCCCCGGGCAGCCGAGCGCGGCGAACGGGATCGAGGTTCTCTGCGTCGGACTGCCGATCTGCGGGGCCAGCGCCGTCATTGGCGTTCGCGGCGTTCGAAATTCGACGGCGGAGCATCAGAACGAGTTCGTCAGCAGTCTGTTGTTTCTCGCCATCGCGACGACGCCCTATGTGATCGCCGGAATCCTGCTCCTGCTCACCAGCGCGGCGGCCCTCTACTGGCTCGCCGCCGCGATCATTCTTTCGTTCCTCAAGGCTTTCATGGACGCCTGGGTGCTGCTGGTCGAGATCAATCGCTAGCGACACGATCGCGTCGAAGGCGCCGCAGGGGCGGTCACACGAATCATTTGTGGATTTGCGTTTCGGGCATTCCCAGCGGCTGTCAATTCAACTAAAGTAACGTTTAGTTTTGCCGAGCGGGAAAACGGCGCGCCAAAATCAACCTGCCGCCGCCGAAGCGGAACCGGGGCGTCTTCGAGGAGCGTTTCTTGGAACATCCTTTCCGGACCGGTGTTCCATCGATCAGCAGATTGGCGATCGACGATGGCGCGTTGCTGAGCGGCCGCTACTGGGGAGAGATGCGCACTTTCCTCGCCGTGGCCAAGGCCAAGAGCCTCGCCAAGGCGGCCAACAGCCTGGGAATCAGCCGCATGACCGCCGCCCGCGAGATCAAGCGGCTGCAGGACGTCATCGGCTCGCAGCTCATCACCATGTGCAAGACCGGCGCGACGCTGACGCCGCGCGGCGAGGAATTGGCGCAAACGTTGCTGCGCTTCGACCAGGAGCTCTTTGCGATCACCAACGACTTGCGCGGCGAGACCAAGCAGGCCGAAGGCGTCGTGCGGCTGAGCATCACCGACGGGCTCGCCGTCGTTTTCATCGCGCCGGCGCTGCGTCAGCTCGCGCGGCAATATCCAAGAGTGCGCGTCGAGATCAAAAACCCGCAGAATTACGTGAGCCTGCGCGAAAACCAGACCGACATGATGGTCGGGTTCAGCCCGGAAAAGCATCCCGACATAACCTCGGCGCGGGCGGGAACCCTGCACTACCTGCCGATCGCCGCACGATCCTATGTCGAGCGCAAGGGCATGCCGACGGTCGGCAATCTGGAATCGCACCTGTTCATCGACGCGGAACGCTACTCGTCGAAGACCGAACTGTGGCGCCCTTGGCGCAAGGTCGTTGAACGCGGCTCGGTCTCCTGTTGCTGCGAATCCTCGACCGTCTACGGCGTCATGGTGAAGGCCGGCCTCGGCATCGGCCTGTTGAGCAGCATCAACGTGCTCGAGCCCTCGGCGATTCCGCTCGACATCAACTGCCAGATCGACCTGCCGTTGTTCGTCACCGCGCTCACCGAACGCCTGCAGGCGCGGCCCGTGCGCATCGTGTTCGATTTCGTGCTGTCGCTGCTCAGCGAAGAAAACCCCTGGCTGACCTCGGAAATGAGTCTCGCCGCCAAGCGCTCGCCCTACACCGAGGGCTACCAGATGCTGTTCAACCTGTAGCCGGGCGCGCGACAGGTTTGTCGAACGCCGCCGAATGACGCCGCGCGCTCACCCGTTGTCGCCTTCGAACGCCGTAGCGACGTCCCAGGCGCCCTCGATGCGCATCAGCACATTCGGATCGCTGTCGATCGATATGGCCTGCGCCGGCGGCCTCAGCTCCTTGACCAGGGTCAGATAGGGCTCGCCCTCGCGGATCGTGATCCCCTTCTGCGCGAGCTGGCGGAAGCCCAGCACGCGGATCCACACCATCGCAAAATCCCGCCGCGCCAGCGTGACGAGCTGACAATAGCCCTTCTGCGCGACATGATCGAAAATGAACGACGAGCACTGCTTGAGGGTCCGCGCGCTGCGAAACGCCTTGCGAAACGCCGTGCGCTCGATCTTTGCAAAGCCGGAAAACCACCGTATCCTTGTCGCGCCGATCGGTTCGTCATCGGCGTAGGCGACGATGTGCGTCGCCTGAAAATCGTTGCCGTCGAAAGCGCGCTTTACGGAGATTCCGGTGTCCTCCATAAAGCAGATGCTGCGCACCGCATAGGCGTGCTGGAGTTGCTCGTGGGTGGAGACGACGACAAGCCGGATGGCATTGTCCAATCCATGGATGGCAGGTTCGACCATCTTGCGCTCCGGCTCGCCGATTCGTTAACGCTACATTTCATCGACTCGCCCGCCGGGCGGAAGGCGTTGATTTGAACTGCCGAGGTTCAGAATTGAACAACCGGCCGGCAAAGGCGGGATGATCATGCCGAGCGACGAAACCACGCTGAACATCATCAACAGAATGTTCGCCGAGGCGGCGCGCACGCACGGCGACGACCCCCGGGGGATCGCGAGCCGCGTCGAAGCGCTGGTCGAGGCGCTGGAGCCGGACGACCGGCTCGCGGTGCGCGCGGCGTTCGAGCGGATGGCGGCGTTTTCCGCGACGGACTGGCCCGCCGCCGACACGCGGCACTGAGGCGGATGCGCGGGTAGACGGCGCGGACGCGCAGCCGTCGCGAGCGCGGGCGCCGCGTGCCGTTGGTGGCAGGCGCCGAGCGCCGGGCGCGGATCGGCTTTCGTCGCCGCGGCGAACCCGGCGCATGGGTGAGCCGCCGCCTCGAAAACGTCGCGTGTCGAACGCCCGCCGCCGTCGCCGCGCCGCGGCCATCGCGGCGCGACCCGCGAGGGGCGGCGCGGGCCGCGCTTCGACGCCCGAAAAGCCGATCGAGGGAATTCGCTGTGGCCGCCGCGCCTGACAACGGCGCGCCGCGTCAGCGGACGCATGCCCAGATCTGAACAGCCGTTGATCAAACGGACTGCTTCCGCTGCGAAACCCTCCGTGTTGATATCACGAATATTTTACAAGCCGTTGCGGCGCGGTGGGCGGCCGCGTGAGGCCGGCGAAAGCCGTCAACGATCGGCCGCCCATTCGGCGCGGGGGGAGTGCCGAGAGAACTGCTGCTGCGACCGGGCGCAGAGCGCGGCCGAGCAAGCGAATGCGGGGTGCAGAGAACGGGGACTTGGGGAGGCGAGAGCGGAACCGTGCAATCCAAACAGCATCCCAAGTTGGTTCGGATTTAACGGGGGGAAACGAGCATGGTTGGTCTCAACGGCTCCTAGTTTCATTGAAAGTTCAATTACTTGAGAGAACTTGAATGACCGAAAGCGCGCGTTAGCCGGGGGAACTTCAATGACTGAAACCCATATCGAACTGCCCGGTAGTCGTAGGCCCGCAAAGAAAGGCGCACGTCGACTTCGGGACGTTGATCCGCAGGCGCCCGTCGAAGTCACCATCACACTGCGCGCGCCGCCGCTGCCAACCGTCGAGGCGTTTCCAGCCAGTCCGATGACTCCGAAGGAGTTCGCCTCCGAGTATGGAGCCAACCTTGCGGACGTACAAAAGGTCGAGAAGAGTTTTCGCGCATTCGGGTTGAGTGTCGACCAAGTATTGAACGGCGGGCGCAGTATCCACGTTAGCGGTCCGGCCTCGGCGATTGAAGCGGCTTTCCAACCGGATTTGGCAATCTATCACAGCACCGATCAAGGCGAGTTTCGAGGCCGCGCGGGCACGATCAAGATACCCGCGGAGCTGGATGGCCTGATAACTGGTGTGTTTGGGCTTGATCAACGGCAGGTCGCCCGGCGCAAGGCCGCGCGGCGCGGATCGAAGAGCGCGCCTCCAGCCGCCTCCGTCGGGCCGGCGCCGCTCACCCCAGCCGATCTCGAGGCGCGGTATAACTTTCCGACTGGCGCGGCCGCAGGACAGACGGTGGCGATTGCCGAGTTCGGAGTGCCAACTCAGACGTCAGGAGATATGGTTGCGCCGACGTATTTTCCGGACGAGGTGACGAGTTTCTGTCGCGCTCAGGGCCGCCCGGCGCCTAACATACAGATCGTTCCGGTCAACCTCTCGCCACTGACGCCTCAACAGCTCGAACAACTGCCGCCGCAGCAACAACAAGCGTCGACGGACATTTCGATCGAAGTGATGATGGACATCGAAATCGTGGCCACGCTCGCGCCTGGCGCGAACATCGCCGTCTACTTCGCAAGTTTTGACGAGAAGGGCTGGGTCGATCTGCTGGACCAAGTAACTGCGGGTCAGCCAACCACACCGGTGAGTTTATCGATCAGTTGGGGAGGCGCTGAGGATTCACCGGATTGGTCGGCAGGGGCGCTGCGCGCCATTAGCGATGGCCTCCAGGCCGCCGCGTTGCAGGGGATCACTGTCTGTGTCTCCGCGGGCGACGACGGCTCTGGCGATGCGGCTGGCGGACCACGCGCTCACGTTGATTTTCCAGCATCGAGTCCGTTCGTGCTGGCGGTGGGCGGCACGATGCTGATCGGCGCGACCGAAGTTGTCTGGTGGGAAGCGCCCGGCCGTCGAACAAGTAAAGGAGGAGGCGCGACAGGCGGCGGCGTCAGCGTGGACTTCCCCAGGCCCAATTGGCAGACGGTGCACGTCGCCTCGCTCAACGCCGGCAGCATCGACGGGCGCGTGATCCCAGATGTGGCGGCCCTCTCGGGGCCGCCATTCTACTCGCTCGTGCTACCGGGTCAGATGACTTGGAACGGCGGCACCAGTGCTTCGGCGCCGCTCTGGGCGTCGCTCGTCGCCCGGGTGAACGCGGCCCTTCCGGCTGCAAAGCGGCAAAGGTTCATGACGCCACTCCTGTATCAACTCGGCGCAAACGGTCAGACACTCGGCCAAACCACATGTCGCGATATTACGTCTGGCCAGAACGCGTCGCATCCACAGCCGGGGAAGGGCTACGCGGCAGGCGTCGGCTTTGACGCGGTCTCCGGGTGGGGCGTGCCGAACGGAGAAAAACTGGCGACCGCTCTAGCCAATGTCTGAATGAGCTTTTCTTGTGCGCGAGCCAAGGCGGCGGGATTCCCACCTTTGCATGGCGCCGAATCCATTGGTTTTGTGATCGAGTCAGACAGTGTGGCGGGGCCAATGCTTGAGAATTTTCGCGCGCCCGTAGCGCGCCTCGCGGCGATAGTCGCAATCGCAGCTGCGTTAATGAGTTGTGTGCATATCCCTGCCGTCGACGAAAAAGCAGCCGCCCCGAAGATCAATGATTTCGCGCCCACGCCGGCGGCCGCCTGAATTGATCTGTTCCGTGGATTTGCGCAGGTCGGCGGGCCGCAGACGCAGGTTCTCATCGGCTCTTCATTGGGCAAGGCGCACCGCTCGCCCAACGGCGAAAAAAGGGGAGAGAAATCAAGTTATCAGCCGCTCGCGCGGCAGGAGGACGACGAAAATCCACGCGCTGACGGACACTCAATGCCGGCGGCTCTCCCTCTTTCTCACCGCCCGTAAAGCCGCTCGCTCGCTACGGTGCCATTGAGGGCGCGCTTCGCGAGCGGCGTTGCTACCGTCCTGCTACACCAAAAGTCGGGCACGACCCAAGGCGTCTCGTTCCTATCAATTAACGGGCTGTGACCCACCTGCCCGATGCATTCGAAGGCGGCAGAATATCGCATACTTTCATCCAGATCTTGGGTTCCGCAGGCGCACCGTCTTTATGGCAACATCACACACCGCGTTCGCCGACAGATGCACAATTCTGAACAGCCACTGTTCAAATAAGGGACTTCCGAAATTCATTTGCTCGCTGTTAGCCTCGGCAGTCACTCTCAGCGACCGGTTTGCGGTCTTGCAATCGCGAAAGCGGACGATGGGCGAGGTCGATACTTTCGATAGGCCTGCCTCGAGCGCCGCAATGAACCTATCCGTCAAACGCGATCAGTAACGATCGACGAGAATTCCAACAGTCCGCCTTGCGGTGCAAATAAGTATCCAATGCGCAGAAATACCACAGGAAATCGTTAATATTTGCTACTCTCATGTTTGGTCACAGTCAGCTTCTCGATGCAATTGCAAAACTTACTCTGCGTTAGGAGTAGTGGTCTGGCGAGGGGGCGGGGTATCATGTTGCAAAGGAACATATTATCGAAAGCAATCGCGGTTTTATGTTCCGTTAGTTTGGGTGGATGCGGGGTATATACACCGTTAATGGAACTCGACCAGCAGCCGCACGTAACGGGATTTCTGGCTAATCGCATAGTAGGTCATGTCAAATGCGAGTTGGGGCGTGCTATTCTTGACGAAATAAAATTCGACGAGGATAATACGAAACAAAACGGTGGCAAGCGTCATTTTGCCTGGTTAGATGATTGGGCTGGCACACTCACTATAACCATGCAAGTGGATGAGAAGAGTTCTCTCAGTCCTGGCTTAACATGGAACGATCCTCTACCGAAGGCTCAGACATTTAGTCTAGGGCTAGGCGGGGCGGGCTCGGCTGACGCTACGCGCAAGCAACAGGTGGATTATATCTTCAATATCAGAAATGACTTTATTAACGATAAGACATTCAGAAAATTCAATAACCCGGAGACTAGAACAAGAAACTGCGAGGACGGCGACGCAATCTTAATTGAAAGTGATTTACGTATAAAGGATTGGCTTGATAGCGCATTGTTTCCACTTGATATACCTCACAACGTCGACGCAAAGCCACCAGATGTACTTACAGATGACTTAACGTTTGTTGTAAGCTTCAGTGGAAATATTACGCCAACGTGGAAATTGGTGCGATCGTCAATCAATCCAAGTAGTCCACTTTTTTCGGCAACTCGTACGCGTACTAATGAAGCGCTGATTGCCTTAGGTCCCCCGAAGACAAGTACAAAAGGCGCGCCAGCGACATCGAAGGGACCCTCGCAGACGGTGTTGGACTTCCGCAACATCTCGCTGATCGGATCGGCTCTGAACGTATCTATCAAGACTCCGTAGGCACGGTGATCATGTGACGACTGACGACTAATGGGAGAGAAGCATGGTAAAATCACCCCAACACGAGCACGTCGCCAATAGCGAAGCTTCGATCCCCAGGACGGCATCAGAGGCGACAAAACGTGGGCATGCGAAAACCGAGAATTTTAGCTTGGGCAAAGCCATGGCTGACTTGAGTAACAAAATGGGTACGCACTTTGCCGCCGCAAATGCAAAGCCTGGCGATATCGCGTGGGTTGGCCCGTGCGAAGCGAGCGGGACCCGTGTTGTTTGTTATTACGACGAGGCGATGCAGCCTACCGATTGCAGGAACCAACCTTGCTAGAATCCGGACTAATAATCTGAAGCTGATGGCGGCCGCGATGCAGCCGGCAGCAAAGAAGTTGACCGCGCTTCAATCGTATCGTCTGGCAACGCGCCTGAAATCCTTGACGCGGCAGAACTTGCGCCGGATAGCGTTGCGGTGGCGATAGAGTAACGGCGAACAGCAGTTTTCCATTTGGGCCTAGCTTTGGGCGCGACGTTGGGCATCGCGGCGCGCTCTTTAACTCGACGGCGCATGGCATCGACGTCGTAGCCCTTGTCAGCGCAGCGACGTCAATTCAACGACGCTCCGCGCGAGTATGGGCGCACCAGACTGCTCGCTGGCATCGGATGGCGAGTCACTCATCTGGAAGTCAACACCATGGTTATGGTCGGTCGCAGGGACATGATTCGCAATGCAGGTTTGCTTCGCATCGAGGTGCTCGAATTTATGCAACGAGTATCTTGAATGCACGTAAGGCTCACTTCCGCCGGCCGTCGGCCCGACCGGGACTTTGGTGCGACACTGCAAAGCGAACCGCGCCGGCGGACTCGGCGCTTGGAGGGGACAGCTGGAGGTAATTATGCCGGACAGCCTTGCGCTCAAACAACAACTGCGTGAGTCAATTGACGATGAGATCGCAGCGCGTACAAGACTTCCACCAGACAAACATCGCCAGATTCAAGACGGCGGCGACGACGCTGCGGTCGCTCGGCGCGCCAGCCAGGCCTGAGCCGCTTACGATGCTCGCGAACGGCGACTCCTGGTTTGACTATCCGTTGTCAGGCAATGACCTATCTCTGCAAACCACGGACGTCATCGCTCAGTTGACGACGATGGGCAGCAGCAACCCGGCCATCCTGAACGTTTCCCACTATGGCGAGGCGACGACCGACGAACTGTCATTGCCCAAGCAGCAGCGGATGATTCAGGTTCTGCAGGATCCAGCGAACTGGTTGGCGGCGGGAAAGCCGGATGCGATCCTGTTTTCTGGCGGCGGCAATGACATCGCGGGAGATCAATTCTGCATCTTCTTGTCTTACGCCACTCCCGGCGCGACCGGCCTCGACGATGCGCGATTTCAAAAGGCGCTTGGCATGATCGAGGCGTCGTTCCTCGACCTGTTTGCTTTCCGCGATCGCTATGCCGGCGGCGTCCCGATCTTCAGTCATTGCTACGACTTCCCGATCCCCAATGGCGTTCATCCGATCTGCGCGGGTCCATGGCTGAAGCCCTCGCTCGACTATTGTGGATGGAATGTCACACAAGGCGCGGCGATCGCCCGCCAAGCCCTCACAGAATTCAAGGATCTCCTCGTAAGGCTTTCGGCTCAAGCAGCGAACAATTTCACGGTGGTCGAAACGCAGGGGTTGTTTCAGCCTATCGATTGGGCGAATGAGTTGCATCCCTATCCCACCGGCTTTCAAAAGATAGCGGCAAAATTTGTGGATGCTTTGCGGATCAAGTTCCCAGGCAGAATTTAGTTTTTTCATTTGATACCGAGTTTATTTGCATGGTCTCTTGTCGGCCCGCGCCGGGCGCAAGCCATTGAGGCTGGCGCGGTCTCTCATCCGCCATATCGCGCGCCGGCGCCGAGGGACTCCCTGGCGACCCTCGGACTTGCCTGCCTGCACTGCGCCCTACCCCCGCCTCACCGCTCCCGCCCCGAGGTCGGCGATCCCCGGATACCCGTCCACCGCCATCAGCAGGTCGGCCTCCGCCAGCAGGCAGCGCAGGACGTGGACGACGCCGTCCGTGCCGTCGAGCGCGAGGCCGTAGGCGTAGGGGCGTCCGATCCCGACGGCGCGGGCGCCGAGCGCCAGCGCCTTGATCACGTCGGTTCCCGAGCGCACGCCGGAATCGAACAGCACCGGCGTTCGACCCGCCGCCTCGACCACCGCCGGCAGCATCTCGATCGCCGCGAGGCCGCCGTTGGCCTGCCGCCCGCCGTGGTTGGAGCAATAGATCGCGTCGACGCCGCCGTCGATCGCCCGGCGCGCGTCGTCGGGATGGCAAATGCCCTTGAGGATCAGCGGCAGCCTGGTCAGCGCGCGCAGCCACTCGAGATCCGCCCAGGTCAGCGGCTTGCCGAATGTCCTCAGCACCTGCATCACCGCCGCCGGAACATCCTCCTCCGGCGGCCGGGCGAGCGAGGCGCGGAAATGCGGATCGCTGAAGTAGTTGGCGAGGCAATAGCCGCGCAATTGCGGGAAATTGGCGTCGTTGAGATCGCGCGGCCGCCAGCCGGTGACCCAGGTGTCGAGCGTCACCACGATCGCCTTGAAGCCGGCCGCCTCGGCGCGATGGACGAGGCTTTCGGCGACTGCGACGTCCCGCGGCGTATAGAGCTGGAACAATCCGGGCGTATCGCCGAGCGCCTTGGCGACCTCTTCGAGCGGCGCGCCCGAGAGGGTCGAGGCGACCATCGGAACGCCGGTCAGCGCCGCGGCGCGCGCGGTCGCAAGATCGCCCTGCCCGTCCTGCGCGCAAAGGCTGATCACGCCGATCGGGCTCATGAACAGCGGCGTCGGCAGCTTGATCCCGAACAGCTCGATCGACAGGTCGCGCTGCGAGGCGTCGACCATCATGCGCGGCATGAGGCCCCAGCGGCCGAACGCCGAGACGTTGAGCTCCTGGGTCCGCTCGTCGCCGCAGCCGCCCTGCACATAGGAGAGCACGCTTTGCGGCAGCGCCGCGGCGGCCCTCGCCTCGAGAGACTTGAAGTCGACGGGAAGCTTCGGTTTCGCGCCGCGCAGGCCGGCGAGGTAGATCTCATTCTGATAGTCGCCATAGGCCGGCATTGCGATCCCCCTCCCCCGTCGGCGTTCGCGTGCGGGCCGCGACGCGGCGAACGCGATACGATGCGCCGCGGCGTCGGCGGGCGGCCCGTTCGACGCGGCTCCCGCCCTTATTCCGCCGCCGCCTTTTGCGCCGGGATGCGCGACTGCGCCGTCGCCGGCGGCTCCGCCGCGCCCGGCGCTTCATCGCCGCCCCGCGCGGCGCGGTGATCGCGCGCCACGAAGGTGTAGACCGCGGGCGTCACGAACAAGGTGAACAGCGTCCCGACGCTCATGCCGGCGAAGATCGTCAGGCCGATCGAAAACCGGCTGCGCGCGCCGGCGCCCGCCGCCAGGATCAGCGGCGCCATGCCGACGACCATCGCCGCGGTCGTCATCAGGATCGGGCGCAGGCGCACGCCCGCCGCGCGCTCGATCGCGGCGCGCCGCGGCAGGCCTTCGTCGAGCTGCAAATGGTTGGCGAAGTCGACCATCAAAATGCCGTGCTTGGAAATCAGGCCGATCAGCGTCACCAGCCCGATCTGCGTGTAGATGTTGATGCTGGTCGCGCCCAGGATGCCGCCGATGTTGAGCGGCAGCAGCGCGCCGAACATCGCGGTCGGCAGCGCGATCAGGATGATCAGCGGGTCGCGGAAGCTCTCGAACTGCGCGGCGAGCACGAGATAGATGACGATCAGCGCGAAAACGAAGGTGTAGACGAGCGCGTTGCCCTCCTGCTCGTATTGGCGGGAATCGCCCTGGAAGTCATAGGAGAACCCCTCGGGGAAAATGGTCTTGGCCTGCTCCTTGAGGAAATCGAGCGCCTCGCCGAGGGTGCGGCCGGGAAACGGCACGCCCGACAGCGTCGCCGAATTGAGCTGCTGGAAACTGGTCAGCGCGTTGGGCTCGACGGTCTGCGTGACGCTCGCCACCGTCGACAGCGGAACCATTTCGCCGTTGCCGGCGCGCACTTCGTAGCGCGTCAGCCAGTCCGGGGTCAGCCGGAACTCGCGCGGCGCCTGCGGAATGACTTCGTAGCTGCGCCCGTAAAGGTTGAAGCGGTTGACGTAATTGCCGCCGAGGATCGTCGACAGCGCGGCGCCGACGTCCTGCATATTGACGCCGAGCCGGTTCGCCTTGTCGGCGTCGACCTTGAAGCGATATTGCGGCGTGTCGAATTTCAGATCGGTGTCGGTGAACAAGAACAGCCCGCTTTCGCGCGCCGCCTTCTGCATTTGGGCGGTGACATTGGCGAGCGTCACGAAATCGCCGGTGGTGCGGATGACGAACTGCATCGGCGGCCCGCCGGTCGAACCGGGCAGCGCGGGCGGCGAAAACGCGAAGACCTGGGCCCCGGCGATATCGCGGAACCTCGGGCTCATCGCGGCGAGCAGCTGCTTGGCGTCGCGCGTGCGCTGGTCCCACGGCTTGAACAGCACGCCGGCGAAGCCCGAACGCACGCCATTCAGGCCGTTGATGACGAAGAGATGCGCGACTTCCGGGATGTCGCGGACTTTCTCGAACAGCGACTGCGTCGCCTGTTCGAGATAGTCGAGGTTGGCGACCTGCGGCGTCTTGACCAGCGCCAGCGCCACCCCCTGATCCTCCTCGGGCGCCAGCTCCTTCGGCGTCGAAATGTAGAGCACGGCGGTCAGGCCGAGCACGCCGACCAGGATCAGCAGGGTCAGCGCGCGAAAGTTCAACGTGCTGTGCAGGCGGCGCTCGTAGGCGCGGCGCAAGCGGTCGAAATTGCGATCGAGAAACCCGGCGAACCCGCCGCCGTCGCCGGCGTCGTGCTTCAACAGTTTCGAACACATCATCGGCGAAAGGGTCAGCGCGATGAAGCCGGAAACCACGACCGCGCCGGCCAGCGTGAACGCGAATTCGCGAAACAGGGCGCCGGTGACGCCGGAGACGAAGCCGATCGGCGCATAGACCGCGGCGAGGGTGATCGTCATGGCGATGACGGGAAGCGCGATCTCGTGCGCGCCCTTGATCGCCGCGTCGAACGGCGCCATTCCCTCTTCGATGTGGCGATGGATGTTTTCGACGACCACGATGGCGTCGTCGACCACCAGGCCGATGCCCAGCACAAGGGCCAGCAGGGTCAGCAGGTTGATCGAATAACCGAGCGCCAGCAAGGCGATCATCACGCCGACGAGCGACAGCGGGATCGTGACGATCGGAATGACGGTCGAGCGCAGATTGCCGAGAAACAGGAAGATCACCACGATGACGATGGCGGCCGCCTCGGCGAGCGTCTTGGCGACCTCGAAAATCGAGGCGCGGATGAACTGCGTCGAATCGTAGGCGATCGCCGCCTGCAGCCCGGTGGGCAGCTGGCGCTGAATATCGGGCATGACCGCGCGAACGCCGTCGATCACCGTCAGCGGATTGGCCTCGGGCGTTCCGTAGATGCCGATGAACACCGCCTTCAGCCCGTCGAACACCGACGAGCTGTCGGAATTCTCGGGGCCGAGCTCGATGCGGGCGACGTTGCCGAGGCGGATCAGCGCGTCGCCGCGCGTCGCCACCACGAGCTGCCCGAAGGCCTGCGCGTTGTCGAGCGAGGTCAGCGCGTCGACGCTGACCTGCGTGTAGTCGCTCTTGATCTCGCCCGCCGCCGCCGTGAAATTGTTGGCGGCGAGGGCGCGGCTCACGTCGGCCGGCGCGACGCCGAGCGCCGCCATGCGCACCGGATCCAGCCAGATGCGCATCGCAAAGGTCTGGCCGCCGAGAATCTGCGCGTTGGCGACGCCGTCGACCGTTTGCAGACGCGGCTGCACGACGCGCGTCAGATAGTCGGTGATCTGCGACGAGGTCATCACCTTGGAATTGAACGACATATACATCAGGGCGAAGCCCTGCCCGGTCTGCTTGACGACGATCGGGTCGTTGGAATCGCGCGGCAGAACGCTGCGCACCTGATTGGTCTTGGCGAGAACGTCGGCGACGGCGCGGTCGGGATTGGCGTCGAGCCGCAGGTTCAAAATGATCGTCGAGACGTTCTGCTGCGAATTGGAGACCAGCGTGTCGATGCCCTCGGCGCTGGCCACCGCCTGCTCCAGCGGCGTGGTGATGAAGCCCTTGATCAGGTCGGCGTTGGCGCCGGGATAGAGGGTGGTGATGGTGATCGAGGTGTTCGACATCTGCGGAAACTGGCGGATCTGCAGTTTGAGACCCGCCATCGCGCCGACCAGCAGGATCAGCAGGCTGACCACGGTCGACAGGACCGGCCGGCGAATGAAGAGATCGGTGAAGCTGTTCATGGTCGATCGCGGCTCAAGACTTGGGCGTTTGCGCCGGCGGCGGCAATGCGTTCGCATTGTCGATCATCACCGGCGAATTCGGCTGCAGCTTGATCTGGCCGGCGGTCACGACGCGTTCGCCGGCGATCGCCCCCTCATCGATCGCCACCCGTTCGCCGCGCGTCTCGCCGAGCCGCACGAACCGCCGCTCGACGATCCGATCCTTCCTGTCGTCGATCAGAGCCGCCTCGCTGAGCTTGTCGTAATGCTTCAGAACCAGCGGGATATTGGCGGAAAACTGAAGGGGGACAATTGAGCCAAGGGCGGCGTTCAATAGGGCGAGCGTCTCCTCCTTTTCGTTGGCGGCCAATTTTTGATCGCCCTCAACGCTCGCTATCTTCTGCTTGAGGGCGACTTTATCGCCAACATACTGCCTGGTCTGTGGATCGACGCCGGCCATCGTCAGGGCGACGTTGTCCTTGACGCTCAGGTAGTCCGCGTAGTCCGCCAGGCCATGTTTTTTGGCCGCCTCGTCGAGCTGCGGGAGCGAATTGGCGTCAGGCGCCCCATAGCCCTCGGGCAACTTGGCGACGATCGGATCGATGTCGGGTTTGGCGGCGAGCATGTTGGCGATCCGGTTTTCCGACAGCTCGATCTGCTTCGGCGCTTTGGGGGCGCCCGCTTCACGACAAATACGTTGTCGCCATAAAGACTGTAGACAATCGCGGTCCGCGGCAGGGTCAGAACGTCGGCCGGCGCGCCGGTCGTCACCTCGATGTTGGCGAACATGCCGGGCAACAACTTGTGGTCGGGATTGGCGAATTCGGCGCGCACCAGCACGTTGCGCGTATCCTGGCTCACGCGCGCGTCGATCGCGTGGATTTTCCCGACGAAGGGCTGGCCGGGAAACGCGTCGAGGACCATGCGCGCCTCCTGGCCGACCGCCAGGTCGCGCAGAGATTGCTCCGGCGACTGGAAATCCACGTACATCGGGTCGAGTTCCTGCAAGGTGACGATGCTGGAGCCGACGGAAAGAAACTGTCCGACGTCGACCTTGCTGATGCCGAGGCGCCCGGCGAACGGCGCAACGATCTTCTTCTGGGCGATGATGGCGCGCGTGCGCTCGACGGTCGCGGCGGCCGAATCGCGGGCGGCGGTCGCCGCGTCGACCTGCGCCTTCGCCGTATTGCCGCCGACCACCAGCGTCTGCTGGCGTTCGAGCGAAATCTCGGCGTTCTTGAGCTGCGCCAGCCCGTTTTTCAGATCCGCCTGATCGACCGAATCATCGATTTCCAGCAACGGCGCGCCGGCGGCGACGTCCTCGCCGGAATGGAAATGAATCGCGGTGATGACGCCGGCGACCTGCGGCGCGACGTCGATGCTCTGGAACGCGCGGGTCGTTCCGATGGCGGGCAAGCGGCGCGCCCATTGCTCGATCTTGACCGGCTCGACTGAAACCGCCTGCGGCTTCGGCGCCATCGCGGCGCTGATGGCCCCCTTGATGATTCCCGGCTTGATGTCGAAGTGAAAATAGTAGAGCCCGCCGCCGAGCCCGGCCAGGATCACGAAAGTCAGCGCGAACACCACCGGCCGGCGCACCTTCAAAGGCAACAGTCGCAGGACCAGCACGAGCGCAAGCACCCCCGCCACGGCGAAGAACGCCGGCGCAGGAAGCTTGAAAGCGCCGAGATACGCGGCGCCGCCGACGGCCGCCGCCAACACGGCCAGCGCGAGGAGAATTCGATTCATGCGGCGGGCGTCCTTGAGCGTCGATGACGCACAAGCTTCGCGCGTCAAGCTTTCGTGATTTCGGGGCTCCTCATATAGGCAGCGGCCCGAAAAATAAACAACCCGACCAAAATCCCGCGCGACGAGGCGGTCGACGCGAAACGGGCGCGCGTTTGACGCGCGCGGATGAGCGTTGCAAGGCTGCGGTCGCCGAGGCGGCTGGTCAGCGCACGGCTTCTTCGAGCGTGAAGAAGAACGTCGCGCCCCGCCCGACCTCTCCCTCCGCCCAGATACGGCCGCCGTGCCGGTGCACGATCCGCTGGACGGTTGCAAGGCCGATTCCGGTTCCCTCGAATTCACTGTTGGAATGCAGGCGCTGAAAGACGCCGAACAGCTTCGAGGCGTAGGCCATGTCGAAGCCGGCCCCGTTGTCGCGCACCAGGTAGGCGCGGCTTTCGGCTTCGCCGCAGACGCCGATTTCGATGCGCGCGTCGGCGCGCTTGCCGGTGAACTTCCATGCGTTGCCGATCAGATTCTCGAGCGCGACGGTCAGCAGGCGCACATCGCCCGTCGCCATGAGACGCTCGGCGACGTCGACCTGGACCTCGCGTCCCGGATTGTCCCGACGCAGCCGCGCCGCCACGCTCGATGCAATGGCGGTCAGGTCCACCTGCTGGCGCTGGAATTCGCTCCGTATCACGCGCGACAGGCTGAGGAGATCGTCGATCAGCCGTCCCATCCGCTGGGCCGACTCCCTGATATAGCCGAGGTACTCCTGTCCCTCTCCGTCGAGGCTTCCCGCGTGATCCTTCAACAGCATCCGGCTGAAGCCGTCGATGCTGCGTAGCGGCGCGCGCAGATCGTGAGCGACCGAATAGCTGAAGGCCTCGAGCTCCTTGTTCTTCGACTCGAGCTCCTCGACCAGGCTCGCGCGCGCCAGCGCCAGTTCGCGCGCCGCGCGCGCCTCCGCCGCTTCGAGCTCCTTGCATAACAATTGCTCGCGGATTCGCCGGTTCTCGTCTTCGAACTGCTTTCGCCGCATTTGCGCCAGCACCCGGGCGCGCAGCACTTCGAAGTCGCTCGATTTCGCGATATAGTCGTCCGCGCCCGCTCCGAGGCCCTGAATCATGGCGCCGCGATCCTCGACGGCGGTCAGCATGATGATCGGGATGTCGCGCGTGACGGGAACGTCTTTGACCCGCCGGCAGGTTTCCTGGCCGCCGATGCCCGGCATGACGAGGTCGAGAAGAATGCAGTCGACCGGCTGGACCGCGAGCAGCGCGAGCGCTTCCTCTCCGGAGCGGGCGAGAACCAGCTCGTAGCCGTCGCCGCGCAGCGTTCTCGCGAGCTCCTGGAGATAGGTTTCGCTGTCGTCCACGGCGAGGATCTTCTTGGGACCCAGCAGACTCGCGGTTCCCTGATCCTGCGATTGCGCCGCCGAGCTTCGCATCACGGCGTTGAGGCGCGCCAGGATGACGGCGATGTCGTCCTCCTTCCTGACGAAAGCATCGGCTCCCGCATCGAGCGCCCGAATTTCGGCGCCCATGTCTTCGGACCCGGTGAGCAACAGGCAAGGCATGCGCCTCAACGCCGCGTCCAGCCGGATGCGCCGGACGACCGTCGCCCCGTCGATGCCGGGCAACACGCCATCGACGACAATCCCGCTCGGCCGCATGTCGGCTGCAAGCTGGAGCCCTTCCTCGCCGGTCCCGGCGACCAGCACGCCATAGGAGGCCGATTCCAGCGCCCGCCTCAACTCTTCCCGGAACGTCACGCTGTCGTCGATGATGAGGATCGTCTCGCGCGGGGGAGCGCGCGCGGTTTCTCCCCGGCGCATCAGCTCCCGCGCGCGGGCGATCAGATAGGTCGGCTCGTAGGGCTTGCCGACGTACTCGTCGGCGCCGGTGGTGAGGCCGCGGATGCGGTGGCGGACTTCAGACTCGCTCGACAGCAGAATCACCGGCGTCGCGCTGGTGCGTGGAGCCTCGCGAATTTCACGCAGCAGCTCGACGCCGTCGGCGTCGGGCAGCAGGACGTCGAGGATGACCAGCGCGAACTCGTCCTCGGCGAGGGCTTTGCGGGCGTCCGCGCCGGTGGCGCATGGCGTGACGGAAAGCCCCGCCGCTTCCAGCGCCTCGACGAGATTCATGCGGACAGTCAGGCTGTCGTCGACGATGAGCACCGGCGCGTTCATGGACTCGCCTCGGCTTCGGCGACGGCGAGCGAGACCAGCGCGGGAGCGATCTCGTCGAGGCGCAGCACGCGGCAGGCCGCGCCAAGCGACGCCGCCTCGCGCGGCATGCCGTAGACCACCGACGTCGACTCGTCCTGCGCAATCGTCGCGCCGCCGGCCTGTCTGATCTTGAGCAGGCCCAGCGCGCCGTCGCGCCCCATTCCGGTCAGCAGGCAGCCTGCGGCCGAGCCTCCGTAGTCCTGCGCCACCGATTCGAACAATGCGTCGACCGAGGGTCGGCAGGAGTGCCGCTCGGGATCGAGCGTGAGGCGCACGCGCCCGTTGCGCGCGACGAGGTGCCGCCCGGCGGGGGCCATCACGACGCATCCCGCCAGCGCCGCGATCGGATCGCCGTCGTTGGCGATCGCGACCCGCCGAGCGGTCTGCGCGTCGAGCCAATCGGCGAACGCCGCTCCGAAGGGATCGGCGATATGGAGGACGAACAGCATCGGCAGGCGAAACGTCGCAGGCAGCGCCTGGAGGATCTCGACAATGGCGCCGGGCCCTCCGGTCGACGCGCCGATGGCGACGACCTCGCACCGACAACCGCGCGCGCGGAACTCCGTTGATCGAGGCGAAAGCGCCGGCGCGGGCTGGCTAAGCCCGTTCAGCCTCGCGCGCGGGTGGGTGATCACGCGGATCCGCGACACCAGCTTGATCGTCGAAATGAATTTGCGCTCCCAGACGCCTTCCGGTTCGCCGCCCGTCGGCTTTTCCAGGACATCGACGGCGCCCGCCGCCAGCGCGTCGTAAGTCCTGAACAACTCGCCGCGGTTGACCGAAGACGAGACCACCAGGATCGGCGTCGGACAATGCGCCATGATATATTCGGTCGCCGCAAGGCCGGTCATCACGGGCAGCATCATATCCATCGTGACGATGTCGGGCCGGGCCTCCCGGCAAATCTCGATCGCGCGTTTTCCGTCACCCGCTTCGCCGACGACTTCGACCTGCGGATCGGAGGCGAGAATCTCCAGCAGACGCTGGCGCACCGTCAGCGAATCCTCGACCACCAGCACGCGGATCCTGTCCATCGGCTAACCCGTCAACGGCTTGATCATCTTCAGGAGCTCGACCTGGTTGAACTCGCTCTTGACGATGTAGCCTTGGGCGCCGACATCGCGTCCGCGCTGGCGATCCTCGGGGGCGTTGCGCGAGGTCACCAGGATTGCGGGAATGTCATGAATCGCCGGGTCGGAGCGAACGTGCCTGACGAAACTGAATCCGTCCATTCCCGGCATTTCGACATCGACCAGGAACAGCGCATAGCGCTTGCGGCGGGCGCTCTCGAGCGCCTCCTCCGCCGACAACGCCACGTCGACGTCGTAGCCGGCGGATTCCAGGATGCTCTGCTCCAGCATGCGCGTCGTCAGGGAATCGTCGACCACCAACACCGGGCGCTTCGACGGCGCCTGATCGAGCGCCGCCTCCTCGGTCCGGTAGGCTTTGGTCACCAGCCCGTCGGGATCGAGGAACAGCTGAGGATTGCCTTCGGCGTCGAGAAAGAGGCCGGCGACGATCGCGTCGGCGTCGGCGTGTTCGGGGAGCGGCCGCACGACCACGCGCGCGGCGCCAAGCAGACGGTCGACCCCGAGAGCCGCCAGACCCCCGGCCCCGGCGACCACGGCGGCGGTCCAGTTGCGACTGGCCGCCGGACGCGCGCCGTCGAGCGCTTTCGAGAGGGGCACGAAGGGAATGGCGCTCTTCTCGTATAGAACCGACATGCCGCGCGCCGTCGCCGAAATGTCGGCGGCGGCGACTCGTATGGCCCCTTGCACCGCGTCGAGCGGAATCGCCGCCGTGGTTTCCGAAGCCGTCACCATCAGGGCGTCCGTCGAGACCAGCGACGGGGGAACGACGAGTTCGAACGTCGCGCCCTGGCGGGCCTCGGTGTGAACGATCACCTCGCCGCCGAGGCGGTCGAGCGCCTCGCGCACGACGTCGAGGCCGATGCCGCGCCCGGAGACTTCGGTGACCGCTCGCGAGGTGCTGATGCCGCCGCGCAACAGCAGGCGGACGAGCTCCTCGGCGCCGAGCTCGCCGGCGCTCGCGCCGAGCAGGCCCCGGCTGACGGCGATGCGCTGCACGGCGGCGAAGTCGAGGCCCCGCCCGTCGTCGCGGCATTTGAAGACGACCCGCCTGCCGCGGCGGAACACGTCGACGCTCACGCGGCCGGCGCCCGGCTTGCCAAGCGAAATCCGCTCAGCCTTCGATTCCGTCCCATGCGCCACCGCGTTGCGCACGATTTGCGTCAGCGCCCCCTGCACGGTGGCGAGGACGTGTGAATCGAGGCGAATGTCGCCGCCCGTTCCGTTGAAGCGGACCTCCTTGGACAGCGCCTGAGCGGTGTCGCGCGCCGTTCTCTCGAGGGCGGTGAACAGCGTCGCGGCGGGGACCAGGCGCAATTGCTCGGCCGTGTCGCGGAGTTGACGCAGCTCGCGGTCCATCTGATCGATCGCCGAGACGAGGTTGCGCTCGAGCCCGGCCACGCCTCGGCGCAGTTCCGTCGCCGTCGCAACGACGCTCTCCGGGCTAAATCGCCGCTGACCGGCATGCTCGCCGCCGCCGGCCGCAAGCTCCGCCAGCAGGACGTCAACCAGGCGCTGCGTCTGCTCTACGGTTCTGGCGGAGGCGCGAAGTCCGTTCAGCAGCGCGTGCGCTTCGAGCACGCCGTCGAGCACCGCGTCGATTTCCTGGACATCGGCGCGGACCAGCCGGACGCCGTCTTCGGCGGCAGGCTTGCCTTGCGCAGGAACCTCCTCGCTCTCGGACGAACCGAGAGTCTTGAGGCGTTGCCCGATCTCGCCGAGATGCCGCAGGACCGTCTCGATCTGCTCGCGGGCGACGGCCCGGCTCGATTCGCGGTACGGCGAAAGCACATCCTCGATCGCGTGCGCCCGGTCGGCGATCTCCTGCTGCTTGACGATGCGAGCAGCTCCCTTGAGCGTATGCGCCAGGCGCAACAGCCGCTGAAGCATCGCCGCGCCGCCGCCGCCCTTCTCGAGCTCAAGGATTCCCTGATCGAACTGGTCGAGCAGCTCGCGTCCCTCGAGACGGAAGTATCGATATGGATCCTGCGCCATGCGCTATCAGGCCATGTGGGGTTGGATGATCCGCAACAGGTTCTTCGACACGCCCGCCAACTGCGACACCGTTTGCAACGTCTGGCCGGCGCTCGTCTCGGTCTCTCTCGACGCCTGCGCGACGTTGGCGATGGCGACGTTCACCTGTTCGACCGCGGTGCTCTGCTGCTTGGTCGACAGCTCGATCTCACGCGCCGCCTCGGTCGTGGTCGTGACAAGGCCGAAAATCTCCTTGAAGGCCGACGCCACTTCGCCGAATTGCCGTGACCCTCCGTCGACGGCCTTCGAGCCCGATTCGGTGGCCATCACAGTGGTGTTGACGGCGCTCCTCACGTCGTCGATGAGCGTCCGGATCTCCTTGGTCGAGCCGCCGACGCGGTCGGCCAGCTTGCGAATCTCGTCGGCCACGATCGCGAACCGCTTGCCGCTGTCGCCGGCGCCCGCGGCCTCGATCGTCGCGTTGATGGCGAGAATGTTCGTCTGCTCCGCCAGTTCGGAGACGATATCCAGCACGGCGCCGATCTCCTGCGACTTCTTGCCGAGCTCCAGCATATGGGCGACGATCTGATCCACCTGATGGCGGATGCCCGAGATCGATCCGTGCGTCATGTCGACGGTGCCGTGACCCGCGCGCGCGGCGCTCGCCGTCTGTTCGGCGCTGCGCGCCACGCGTTGCGCGCTTTCGGCGATCTGGCGCGACGTCGCCAACAGCTCGCTGATGGTCGTGGTGATCTCGTTCATCGCGGTCGCCTGCTCTTTAGCGCCCGTCGCCTGCTGATTGGCGACCGCCTGAAGCTCGGCCGAGGAGCTTTGGACGTGGCCGACCGCGGTGCCGACCTGCCCCGACATCGATCGGGTGATGATCCAACCGATCGCCGCCACCACGAGCGCGCCGGCGAGACCGCCCCAGATGATGACCCCTATCGCCAGAGAGGCGCCCGCATGGGCGTCCTCGGAGCGCTTTCTCAACAGATCGGACTCGTTTTGACCCGCCTCGGCGACCAGAGCGCGGATCTTATCCATATAGATTTTGCCCACGTCGCTCGCGACGACCTTGAGGGCGGCGTCGAGTCCATCGGTCCGGCGCAGGTCGATCGTCTGCTTCAGCTCGGCGAGCTTGCTGTCGATCAGCGGCGCGATCGCATCGAGCCGGCTCTGCTGCTGCGGATTGTCGACGGTGACGGCGCGAAGCTCGTCGAAAGTCTTCCTGATGTCGACCAGCGCGGATTGGTAAGGCGCGAGATAGCTGTCGTTTCCGACGAGGAGATAGCCGCGCTGGCCGGTCTCGGCGTTGTCGAGCTCCAGCAACAGGTCGGCCAGACTGGTCCGCACGAGATGGCTGTGGTCCACCCAGCGGTCGGTCTCGATGAGATTGGCGATGTTCGCGTAGGAAACGGCGGCGATCATCAACAGCGTGAGGCCCGCCATCCCGAAGCCCGCGGCCAGCCGTCTTCCGAAAGTCCAGTTCTGGAACATGGTCATCCCTCCTGTATTGCGCCGGGCGCCGGCCCTTGCCTTCTGATCGCGTCGAGGATCGAGGGCAGGTGCAGGATCGCTCGCACGCGGTCCTGCTCCCGCATGAAGTCCTGGACGTATTTGCGCTCCCGCTTGTCCGCCTCGCACGGCAGGATCTCGTCGCGCGATACGCGAAGGTTCCCGTCGAGCGCCTCAAAGGCGAGCGCCACCGGCAGATCCGCCGCGATCACCGTCCAGCGGGCCGTCGCCGCCATCGGCAGGCCAAGCAGCGCGGCGAGGCTGTAGACGGGCAGGATGGCGTTGCGAAATCCGCCCATGCCATGCAGCGCGACCGCGCGACTCGGAACGCGCGTGATCTTCCTGTCGGCGATCAGGCCTGAGATCTCGGAGCAGCGGATCGCGTAGGACTCCGAAGCGACGCGGATGGCGAGGAAATCCTCGGTCGGGATGGCGTCGAAACGGGTCCGCGCGGCGAAGGAGCGATCGAATGCGAGCCGCAACTCCGCGACCCGGTCATTGAGGCGAAACGGGGCGAGGCTCACGATCGTTCTCCGCAGGAGCGCAGCGCCGACTCGCACAGCGTCATCAGGGCGTCGCGATTGAACCCGCCGCCGAACAGCAGCAGCCGGGACGCGTCCTCTTGCTTGAGCAGGACCCGCGCCCATCCGAGTTCGCGCCGGGCCGAGCCGAAGTCGCCGGCGCGGCGCGCGAGCAGTCCCAGATGCAATCGCGGCATCGCGAATCCGGAATCGAGATAGATGGCGATGCGATCATGCTCGGCGGCGGCGGCGCGGTCCCCCGCCTGCTCGCGGCAGAGCGCCAGCGCGTAATGGGCGCCGGCGTTCAGTTCGTCGATCGACAGCAATCGGCGACAGGCGTCCTCGGCGGCCTCGATCCGGCCGGCGTGGGCGAGAAGCGTCGCTTCGAGGAGCAGCTTGTCGGAATCCGCGTCGCGCGCCGCGGGCTGCTGTTGCCGAACGCAAACAAGCGCTTCGGCGAACCGCTCCCGTCGCAGCAGATCGATCGTCTCCGCACGGTCCCAGGCGGGCGGCGCGGCCGGGCGAGGGTCCGCGGCGGCCGTCGAGGGGATGAGAGACGCAACGCGCTCGCTGGCGTGGCGAATCGCATCGACCCATGCGTCGCCGAGGGCGAGCTCGGGCGCCGCGGGCGCCGGCGAGGAGCAGGCGGCGGGGACCGTCCGCATGACGGAGCGCTCGCCGTTCCGCTTGCGCTGGTAATAGAAAGTCTCATGCGTGTGGCGGAGATGGAAATCGTCGGAAAGGCCGCGCAAAGTCTCGGCATGGCCAAGAAACAGGAAGCCGCCGGGCGCCAGCGAATGCGTGATGCGGGCGATCACCGCCCGCATCGTCTCGGGCGCAAAATACATGATGACGTTGCGACAGAAGATCACGTCATAGGCGGCCGGCCGCCAAAGCTCCGGGTCCTCGACGGCGAGGTTCCGCCGCTCGAATTGAACCGCCTCGCGCGCCTTCTCGACGAGCGTCGCCTCGCGGCCTTCCGCGCGGAACCATCGTTGCTGGAGGTCCGGCGACGTCTCACGCAGCGCCCACGTGGAGTAGCGCGCCTGTTGCGCTTTTTCGAGAGCGGCGGGATTGACGTCCACCGCCTGGACGAGCGCCTCCCACGAAGGGTCCGATATGGCTTCTCGCGCGACGATCGCGATCGAATAGGCTTCCTCGCCCGAAGCGCATCCGGCCGACAGGAGCCGCAGGACCCTGGGCCGCCGATCGTCGCGCATGAGGTCGGGAAGCGCGACCTCGGCAAGCGCGCGGAATTGCTCGTTGTTGCGGAAGAAGTAGGTCTCGCCGACCGTGAGCTCGCGAGCGAGCGCGCCGATCTCGTCGCTCGACGGAGCCTCCTCCAGGCCGGACAGATAATCGTAGGCGCAGCGCCTGCCCAGCCGTCGCTGGAGGACCTCGCCGAGGAAACTGAGCTTGCCGTCGTCGAACTGGAGTCCGAGGCGGCGCGCCACCGCCGCCCTGAAGCGTTCGACGTCCGCGGCGCCCGCCAGATCGCTCATGACGCGGTCTCGCCGGCGCCGATCTCGCCAAGCAAGCTGAGCGGCGCGATGCGCGCGGAGCGAAGAAACAACAGGAATTCGGAATCGAGCATTCCGACCGCCGAGACGATATCGCCCGCCGCTTCGCGCAGGAGCGGCGGCAGGCGGCTGGACTCGTCCGCGTCGAATGAACGGACCCCGAGCACGCCTTCGACGGCCATGGCGATGATTCCGCTTCCCACCTTCAGCGTCACTATCCGCTGGAGCGCCGGCTCGGGCTCGGCGAGCAAGGCCTGGAGGCTGACCACCGGGACCGGCAGCCCGCGGACGGCGCAAAGTCCGAGAACTGACGGCGGCGCGCCAGAGACCGGTTCGATCGGCAGCAGTCGCATCGTCTCGACAACGTTTTCGAGCGGCAGAGCGCACAGCCGCGTCCCGGCGCGGCACAATAGCCAGGAGGCGGAATTGCCGTCGGGCGACCCGGTCGTCATGGCCGTGTGGTTCCATCGAGTGGAGTGAGTTCATTTCGTGGGCGCAGCAAGTCTTGGTGGTCCAGGTCAATGATTCGGATTGCACTCTTCCGCTCAGGCTCCGGGCGCCGACGGGTGCGAAACCGTCGCGGCGGCTCCTCGGCGAACGCGCGGAATACGGGGGACGCCACGCCGCGCACTCAGACGCGACCCGCTGCGCGACCCACGCCGCCGCCCGCATCGAACGTGAGGGCCCATCGCGCCAAAGCCACGGCTAGCTGCTCTGCGTGTGGTTGATCACCAGCCAATATTTCCCGATGTCGCGGACGGACTCGGTGAATTGCTCGAAATCGACGGGTTTGACGATGTAGCTGTTGGCGCCCACGTCGTAGGTCCGCATGACATCCCTTTCCTCGCTGGAAGATGTGAGCACGACGACCGGAATTCCGCAGGTTCGCGGATCGCTCTTGATGCGCTTGAGGACCTCGTGGCCGTCCACTTTCGGCAATTTCAGGTCCAGCAGAATCACCTTCGGCCTGTTCGGAGCCTTTTGATCGGCCCCCGCCTCGGCCCCGAACACGAAATCCAGCGCCTCCACCCCATCGCGCGCCACATGGATCGTGTTGGCGAGATTGGCGGTCTTGAAGGCGTGCAGCGTCAGCTTGACGTCGTTCGGATTGTCCTCGACCAGCAGGATTTCCGCGCATTGCCCGTCCATGATCTGGAAAACTCCGTCGCCAAGCAGAACGCCGCGCTTCGATCGATCGACGATTTTGTCGAATTGATCACAACCTATAATTGCAGTTTGTTTATCGGCATATCCTTTCACGAGTGTAAACAAAAGAAACGCTGGGCGTCGGTTTCGACCAAGCGCGCCCCATTTTTACAAATGGTTACAATATTCTAGGGATGGAGCATCAGAATCGCGCAATCCTCGGCGCGGTTGGCCGGCGACGGTCCGCGGCGCGATCAGCCGGAGTCGCGCATCTGATTCGCCGCGGCCCTCGCGCGGTCCGGTTCGTCTTCGACGTAAAGTCCCGCGGAGACGAAGCGGCCCTATGCCGTGAGCAGCGATTTGAGTTTGACGCCCGGCGAAGCGAGGCCGGCGGGATCAGGCGTCGCGCGGCGGGCGATCAGCATCTCGGCGAGGCGAATCTCCCTGGCGATTTTGCCGAGCGGGCCGATCGCACTGGCGGCGACGAGACGACGGTCCGCGCCGAGGTGAAACAGCATCAGCGCGCCACCGCCAAGATCGCGCGCGGCGCCGGCGCTTCCCTCATCGGCCAGTCCGGCGATCTGCAGGGTCAAGTCGTGCTGATCCGACCAGAACCAGGGAACCGCGGCATAGGGAGCGACCTCGCCGAGCATGCTCCTGGCGACGAAGGCGCCCTGGTCCTGCGCGTTGCGCCAGGCCTCGAGGCGGACGCGCCGTCCGCCGTACAGCGGGTGGGGAAACGAAGCGCAGTCGCCGATGGCGAAAATGTCGGGGTCCGACGTGCGCAGGGCGCCGTCGACCGCAACGCCATTCTCGATGGTGAGGCCGCACGAGGCGGCGAGCGCGGTGTCGGGGGCGGCCCCGACCCCCGCAACGACATAGTCGGCCTCGATGCGCCGCCCATCCGCCAGGACGACGGCCGCGCCCTCCGCGCCTCGCTCGATCGAGGCGATGCGCGCCCCGACGACGAGCGCGACGCCGGCCTGCTGGTGGCGGCGCGCGGCGATGTCGGCGATTTCGGCGGGAACGCCGCGCGTCATGAGGCGCGGCGCCGCTTCAATGATCGTGGCCTCGCAGCCCCGGGAAACCGCGCTGGAGGCCAGTTCGAGACCGATGAAGCCGCCGCCGACGATCGCAATGCGCGCGCCTGCGATGAAGCGCCGACGCAGCGCCAGCGCGTCGTCGTAGCTGCGTAGAACGACGCAGCCCTCGGGGTCGCCGACCATCAGACGGCGCGGCAGCGCGCCGGTCGCGAGACACAGACGATCAAAGCCAAACCGGCGTCCGTCGGCGGCGACGACTTCATGCGCGCCGCGATCGATTGCGACGATCCTGACGCCGCTGAGAAGTGTAATGCCGCGCTCGCCGAGGGCGGCCGCCTGGGCGATGGCGGGCGGCGCAGGCTCCTCAACGCTGGTGAGCGTCGCTTTCGACAGCGGCGGGCGCTCGTAGGGGGCGTGCGTTTCGGCGCCGATCAGCGTGACGGGGCCGGCAAAGCCCTCCTCCCGCAGCGCGACCGCGGCGCGCGCGCCCGCCTCGCCCGCCCCGACGATGACGATTGCTCGCGCGCTCACGGCCGCGGCTCGAAGGGGTTCATCGGGCTCACGCCAGTTGCAGCTTGACGCGCCCGTTCTCGACCTTCACGGGGTAGGTCTTGAGATCGACGCACACCGGGGCGCCCTTCGCGGCGCCGGTGCGGAAATCGAAACGGCCATTATGCTTCGGGCATTCGATGATCACGCCCATCACCAGGCCGTCGGCAAGATGCGTCTGCTCATGCGTGCAATACCCGTCCGTGGCGAAATAGCGATCGTCGTCCGTGCGAATGATCGCAAAAGTGCGGTCGCCGTGATCGAAACGGATGACGTCCTCTTTCTCGATTTCCTCCGCCGCGCAGGCGTCGACCCATTCGGCAGCCATCTCGCTCCTCCCGTTTGTTGGCGTCCAAAGCGACCGCGTCGGACCGCCGCGACTAAATCGGCGCCGTGACTGCGAGGCCGGGCGGCGGAGAATAGCCGCCTCCCCGCGCCGCGCCAATCGCGTCATGCAAGGTTCTGCCAAAATGCGTCGCGGGCTCGCTCGCAATATTGATGGAATCTGATGGGGTTGGTGGATGGGCGAGCGCCCGAAGATCGCCGATCTCGCCAAGGCCCCAGAGGTCAGCGTCGCCGCCGGCGACCGCATTTTGAAGGATCGGATCCTGCGGCCGGCGGAAATTCATACTCGCGAAAATATCTGATCCGGCGCTCCGCGACAGATTTTGGCAAATTCTCATCAAAGATGCCCCGACGCAGTTGCTTTCCCCGAGAAATGGAATATTTATTCCATATCTGGCGACGATGGACCAAAAGTTCTATCTGAGCCGTTGCGCGCAGGGTCGCGATGGAACGACGCGCGCCGGACTCCGGGGGCCCAAGCCGTCGTCGCCCGACAATCGCGCTTCCGCTACTGCGGCGCGTCGATTAACTTGTAGGTCCGAAACGATCAAAATCGACGTTCGGAACAATTCTGATCGTTCGCGCCGTCGTTCCAGGCGCGACGCCCAGGAATGAACCGGCGCGAACGGCCTAACCCAATCACGGACGCCGCCGGGCGCCCGCAACGGAGGAAACGCTCGATGAAGAAATATCTCATTGCGACCGCGATGGTGGCGCTATTGTCCACCTCGGCCTACGCCGCCAAGATCGGCGTCTCGATGGACAAGTTCGACGACAACTTCCTGACGGTGCTTCGCAACGGCATGAGCGACTACGCCAAGACGGTGCCGGGCCTGACGCTGCAGATCGAAGACGCCAAGGACGACGTCTCCAAGCAGCTCAGCCAGATACAGAACTTCATCGCCAACAAGGTCGACGCGATCATCGTCAACCCGGTCGACACCAGCGCGACCGCGGCGATGACCAAGCTCGCCGCCGACGCCGGCGTGCCGCTCGTCTACGTCAATCGCGAACCGGCCGACGCCGAGAAGTTCGGACCGAAGACGGCCTTCGTCGGCTCGAACGAAGCCGACTCCGGGACACTCGAGAGCAAGCAAATCTGCAAGCTGCTTGGCGGCAAGGGCGACATCCTTGTCATGGAGGGCGAACTCTCCAACCAGGCGGCGGTGCAACGCACGAAGGACATTCATGAAGTGATCGCCACGCCGGAGTGCAGCGGCATCAAGATCATCGCCGAGCAGACCGCCGTATGGGATCGCACCAAGGCCCAGAACCTGATGACCAACTGGCTGTCAAAGGGCATGAAATACGACGCGCTCGTCTCGAATAACGACGAGATGGCGATCGGCGCCATCCAGGCGCTCAAGGCGGCCGGCGTCGACACCAAGAAGGCGATCGTCGGCGGCGTCGACGCGACGCAGGACGCGCTCGCTTCGATGAAGGCGGGCGACCTCAAGGTCACCGTCTTCCAGGACGCCGCCGGCCAAGGCAAGGGGGCGATCGATGCGGCCCTCAAGATGACCGCCGGCCAGAAGGTCGACAAGAAGATTTATGTCCCGTTCCAGCTCGTGACGCCTGCCAATATGGCCGACTTCATGAAGAAGAACTGAGATCCGGCGCGGTCCGGCGCGCCGGGCCGCTTCCGCGACGCTTTGCGGCGGGGCGACCAACTGTTTCGCGCCGCTGCAAAGCCGAATATGATTGTCGCAAAGCCGCCGTTTCCATCGGCCGGCGTCTGTTCCCTTCGCAACAGAGCGAGCCATGCTCAGCCCCTCGACAGCGCAAGTTGTCCGCGCGAGCGGCGCCGTTCCCGGCGCCGAATATTTGCTCGAGGTGGAGAACGTCCGTAAGTCCTTTCCCGGCGTGCTGGCGCTCGACAACGTCTCGTTCCGCCTCAAGCGAGGCCATGTCCACGCGCTGATGGGCGAGAACGGCGCGGGCAAATCGACGCTGATGAAGATCATCGCCGGCATCTACGAGCCGGACTCCGGCTCCTTCCGACTCAAGGGCCAGGAAATCCGTCTGACTTCGCCGCTCGACGCGTTGCAATACGGCATCGCGATGATCCATCAGGAACTCAACCTGATGAATTACATGACGGTGGCGGAAAACATCTGGATTCGCCGCGAGCCGCTCAACGGCCTGGGCTTCGTGCGGCACCACGAGATGCGGCGGCGCACGAGGGAATTGTTCGATCGGCTCGACATCCGCATCGATCCCGAAGCCGAAGTGCGCGACCTCAGCGTCGCCAATCGGCAGATGGTCGAAATCGCCAAGGCGGTGTCTTACAACTCCGACATCCTGATCATGGACGAGCCGACTTCCGCGCTGACCGAAAAGGAAGTCACGCACCTCTTTCAGATCATCCGCACGCTCAAGGCGCAGGGCACAGGCATCATCTACATCACGCACAAGATGAACGAGTTGTTCGAGATCGCCGACGAAGTGTCGGTGTTTCGCGACGGCCGTTTTGTCGGCGAGCATCCCGCCGCCTCCGTCACGCGCGACGAAATCATCAAGCTGATGGTCGGGCGCGAGATCACGCAAATGTTTCCCAAGCAGATCGTGCCGATCGGCGACGTCGTGCTTTCTGTAAAGAACCTGACCCTTGAAGGACGTTTCCGCGACATTTCCTTCGACCTGCGCAAGGGCGAAATTCTCGGCCTCGCCGGCCTTGTCGGCTCGGGCCGCAGCAATGTCGCCGAGACGCTGTTCGGCGTGACGCCGGCGACTTCGGGCACGATCGCCATCGAGGGGAGTGAGATCGCCATCCGCAATCCGGGCGTCGCGATGGACGCCGGGATGGCCTTTCTCACGGAGGATCGCAAGGAGAGCGGCTGTTTCCTGCTGCTCAGCGTCGTGGACAATATGCAGGTCGCGGTGCTGCGTGACAAATATGTGCGCGCTGGCTTCGTCGACGAAAGCGCGATCGAAAAGCTGTGCCGGGAGCAGACGGCGCGCTTGCGCGTGCGCACGCCCGATCTCGACGAGCCGGTCCTCAATCTCTCCGGCGGCAATCAGCAGAAGGTGCTGATCGCGCGTTGGCTGATGACCCATCCGCGCATCCTCATCCTCGATGAGCCGACGCGCGGCATCGACGTCGGCTCCAAGGCGGAAATTCACCGGCTGATCAGCGAGCTGGCGGCCAACGGCGTCGCCGTTTTGATGATTTCGTCGGAAATGCCCGAGGTGCTCGGCATGAGCGATCGCGTGCTGGTGATGCACGAGGGGCGCATGACCGGCATCGTCGAGCGCAAGGACGCGACGCAGGTCAAAATCATGGAGCTCGCATCGCAGTAACGCAGGATTTTCGACAAGGACAGAATAACGTGGCCATCCAACACGCTTCCAACGCCGCCGCGCCGGGCGAGGCTCAGAGCGCAGCGCGTCGCCGCCTCCCGCCGGAACTCAGCATCCTCGGCGTCATGATCGGCATGATGCTGCTGTTCGAGGTGCTGGGCTGGATTTTCGTCGGCCAGAGCTTCCTCGCCAATCCGCTGCGTCTGAAGATCATGATCCTGCAGGAGGCGGTGATCGGCATCATCGCGGTCGGCGTCACGCAAACCATCATCATGGGCGGCATCGACCTTTCGTCCGGCTCGCTCGTCGGCATGACCGCGATGATCGCCGCCAGCCTCGCCCAGACCGAGGGATTCTCGCATGCGATCTACCCCGGCCTGACAGGCTTGAATCCGTTTTTTCCGGTGGCGGCGGGCCTGATCTGCGGTCTTCTTGCCGGCCTGATCAACGGCAGCCTGATCGCCTACACGAAGATTCCGCCGTTCATCGCCACGCTCGGCATGATGGTGTCGGCGCGCGGCGTCGCCGACTGGTATACCGACGGCCAGCCGATCGGCAATCTCGAGGATTCCTACGCCATGATCGGCGCCGGCTGGTGGCCGGTGGTGATCTTCCTCGCCGTGGCGGCGATCTTCCATATTGCGCTGCGCTACACGCGCTACGGCAAGTTCACCTATGCGATCGGCGCCAATCCGCTCGCCGCGCGCGTGTCCGGCATCAATGTCGAGCGTCATATCGTGCTCGTCTACGCGCTCGCCGCCGGGCTTTCGGGTCTCGCCGGTATCGTGCAGACCGCGCGCGCGATCAGCGGACAAGCGGGCGTCGGCGTCGGTTTCGAACTCGACGCCATCGCCGCGGCGGTGATCGGCGGGACCTCGCTGTCGGGCGGCGTCGGCCGCTTGACCGGCACCGTGATCGGCACGGTGATCCTCGGGGTTCTGACCTCCGGTTTCACGTTCCTGAACGTCGACGCGCACTACCAGGAAATCATCAAGGGCGCCGTCATCATCGCGGCGGTGGTCGCCGACCAGTATCGCCAGCGCAAACGCCGCAAGGCGTGACGCTTCGTCGCCGAGCGGGCAGCCTGGTCGCGAAGCGATGTCTTGCGCGCCGCGATGACGGCGCGCCGATCGCAAATCCCGGCGACCTCAATCCAGCGTCTCGCGATAGAACCAGACGGCGATCGTCACCACGCCGAGCGCGAACAGCGCCATCGGCCAGAGGTCGGGCGCGATCTCGCGCCAGCCATTGCCCTTCAGCAGCATGCCGCGGACGATCCGCATGGCGTGGGTGGTGGGAAACACCTCGCCGGCCCATTGCGCCCATTGCGGCATGCCGCGGAACGGAAACATGAAGCCCGACAGCAGGAACGACGGCATCAGCGTGAATTGCGCCAATTGCGTCGCCTGCATCTGATTGGCCGAAACGGTGGAAAAGGTGACGCCGAGCGCCAGATTGCCGGCGATGAACAGGCCGAGCGCCGCGAGCAGCAGGGGAATCGAACCGCGGATCGGCAATTGGAAGAACACCCATGAGGCGAGCAGGATCAGGGCCACCTGCGCATAGCCGATCACCACATAGGGCGTGATTTTGGCGATCATCACCTCGATCGGGCGCACCGGCATCGACAAGAGATTCTCCATTGTGCCGCGCTCGCGCTCCTTGGTGATCGACAGCGTCGTCACGAACAGCGTCGAAAAGGTCAGGATGATGCAGATGAGGCCCGGAACGATGTTGAGCACGGTCAACTGCTCAGGATTGTAACGGGCGTGAACGACGAACTGGAAGGGCGGCGTTTGCGGCGCGCTCCGCCGGATCGGCGGCAGGTCGCGTTGCAGGTCGGCCCCGAGCGAAGCCAGCGCCGCCGTCGCATTGCCGATCGCCGTGGGATCGGTGGCGTCGGCGTCGACGAGAATGGAAGGGGATTCGCCGCGGTCGACCGCACGATCGAAGCCGGGCGGGATGTCGATGACGAACATCAGTTCGCCGTCCGCCAGGCCGGCCTCCGCGTCGGCCTCGGTGGCGAGCGGGCGGATGTCGTAATAGCCGGAGTTCTTCAGGGCCGCGACGATCGTGCGCTCGTATTTGGAATGATCCGAGGACAGCAGACCGGTCGGCAGGTTCTTCGGATCCGAGTTGATCGCGTAGCCGAACAAGAACAATTGCATGATCGGAATAGCGATGATGAGGCGCAGCGTCATCGCGTCGCGCGCCACCTGAATGGCTTCCTTGCGCAACAGCGCGAACAGCCGTCTGAACGAAAAGCCGGTCATGACGGAGCGCCCTTCACGCTCAGCATATGAATGAAGACGTCCTCGAGCCGCGGCTCGACCTCCTGCCATTTGAGATCGCCGCCGATCGAACGCAGGGCGCCGGCCAGCGCCGCCCGATCGGTCCCGGCGACATGCAGCGCGCGTCCGAACACCGCCGCCGCTTCGACGCCGGGCGTTCGCCGCAGCGCGCGCGCCGCCTCGTCGACGCCGGCCCCGCTCGCCTCGAAAGTGATCAGCCCCGACCGGCGGGAAACCTGGTCGGCGCTGCCCTGCACGACAATTCGCCCGCCGGCGAGATAGACGACGCGCTTGCAGCGCTCCGCCTCGTCCATGTAGTGGGTCGAGACCAGGACGGTCAGGCCGTCGCCCGCCATGTCGTGGATCAGATCCCAGAATTGGCGGCGCGCCAGAGCGTCGACCCCGGCCGTCGGCTCGTCGAGCAGCAAGAGTTGCGGCTGGTGCAGCACACACGCGGCGAGCGCCAGTCTTTGTTTCCAGCCCCCCGACAGCTCGCCCGCCAACTGATCCCGTCGATCGGCCAGGCCCATCCGGTCCATGATCTCCCGGATGGCCTTCGGGCGGCCGCGCATTTCGTAGACGCTGGCGACGAAATCGAGATTTTCGAAGACGGTCAGATCGTCATAAAAGCTGAACTTCTGGGTCATGTAGCCGACATGCCGCCTGATCAGCGGCGCCTGGCGGATGATGTCGAAACCCAGGCATTCGCCCGCGCCGGCGTCCGGCGCGAGAAGGCCGCAAAGCATGCGGATCGTCGTCGTCTTGCCGCTGCCGTTGGCGCCGAGAAAGCCGCAAATCTCGCCCTTCGCGACTTGCAGCGACAGACCCTCGACGACCTTTCGCGCGCCGAAACTCTTGCGCAAATCGCGAACGTCGATGACGTAGTCGCTCATCGCGGCGCACCCGCGGCGCCGGGGCGCACGGTCACCGGCTGTCCCGGGTTCAGCAGAGGCGCCTCGTTCGGCTTCGGGCGCGCCTCGACCAGATAGACCAATTTCCCGCGCGTCGATTCGCTATAGATGACCGGCGGCGTGAATTCGGCCTGCGGCGCGATGAACGAGATGGTCGCCGTCAAGTCCGGCGGACAGCCGTCGCACAGAAGCGCGACTTCATCGCCCTGGTGAACGCGAGCCAAAGCCGGCTCCGGCACGAAGAAGCGCACGAAAATGTTCTCGGGCGGCAGGATCGAGACGACCGGCGCGCCGGCGGCGAGCGTTTCGCCGGGCTGCGCGAGCACGTCGGCGATCGCTCCGGCGACCGGCGAGACGACGTGGCGCTGGTCGAGCCGCCAGCGCGCCATCGCCAGCGCGGCTTGCGCGGCGTCGACCGCCGCCTGCTGCGCCCTGATCTCACCCTCGCGGCCGAACGGCGAGCGCATTTGCGCGAGCGCCGCCTCCATCGCCAGGACGTGGGCCTCGGCCGAGCGCTGGTCGGCGGTCTCCTGGTCGACGAGCTGGACGGTCGCGGCGCCTGTCTTGAGCAGCGCCTGGTTGCGCGAAAGATCGCTTCTGATCTTGTCGCGCGCCGCCGTGGCGTCCGCCAGATTGGCTTCCGCCTGCAAGATTTCGGTCGGCTTGCCGGCGCCCTGCAGATTGGCGAGTTGATCCTGGGCCTGCGTCAATTGGCGAGCGGCCTGTTCGCTGGCGGCGCGATCATCCGCGTCGTCCTGATCGAACAACGGCGCGCCTTTGACGATCCTGTCGCCGCGCGAGACATGGACTTGCGTGACCAGGCCCTGTTGCGTTGGCCCGACCTTGACGAAATCGGCATCCGCGTAGCCTTGCCACTCGACGTCGGGCGCATCGTGGGGGCGCAGCAGGAACCACCAGCCGGCGAAGGCCGCGGCGCACGCTAAGACGATGGCGACGATCCGCCGTGCCACGGGACTTGACCTATTGCAACGAAACGATATAGTTTCATTAACATAGCCTGGGAAGGGCGGCAAGGCAGGAATGTCCGACCGAGAAATCTCACTCGAAAGCGGCCAATTCAGACGCGGGCCGGGCGGCCGTCCAACGCGCCAGGAGGCCGAGCGGCGCCATCGCGAGCTTCTCGAAACGACCAAGCGCCTGCTGCTGGAGCGCGGTTGGGAGGGAACCTCGATCGACGAAGTCTCGCGCCAGTCCGGCGTCGCCAAACGCTTTCTCTACGCGCGCTATCCCGACAAAGCGGCGCTCTTCTTCGCCGCGATCGCGCAATTCCGCGACGAACAGATCGGCGCGCTCGGCAGCCTCGGCGCGCCCCCGCACGACGTCGAACAAGGGCTGCTTGGGCTCGCCACGCAGATGTTCGACCTTGCGATGCGCGACGAGACGCTCGCCATCATCCGCCTGTTCATCGCCGAAGCGCCGCGCATGCGCGACTACGCCAGACTCTTCGCCGAGAATTTCCCGCGTCGCGGCCTGTCCGGGATCGCGCGGTTGCTCTCCGTTTACGCTGAGCGCGGCGACTTGAGCTTCGACGATCCGCAATTCGCCGCCGAGCAATTCGCCATGCTGGTCATCGGCGTGCCCCAGCGTTTGGCGATGCTCGGCCATCGCGACGCGCCGGACTACGAGGCGCGACGATTGCGCGCCGCGGTCAAGCTGTTCCTCGACGGTTGCCGGAGGAAGCCCTCCTCTGGGAAACCGGCCCCTTCAAGCAAGCGATAGCTCGCCCGGAGCGCCGCCTTCGCCAGCCGCGGCGGCGGCGGCAGGTCTCAAAACGGTTCGAGCGGGCTTCCGCCTCGCGAGGACGGCGAGCCGGCTGCTGAGCCCAGGGGGCGTCACTTGAGGAACTTGAAATACTCGACGCCGACGGCCGCCTCGCTCGACCCAAGCTGCGCCGCGACCTTGGGCAGAATGTCGGCCGCGGGACCCGAGCGGAACGCCGCCAGCGCGTCGAGCGGTTTCGTCGAGGCGATGGCGACGAGGATTTGCAGCGCGCCCGTGGAATTGGCGTCGGGCGTGATGGGCGCAACGAAGGATACGGTCTGATCGCTGGCGAGGTTGCGGCCGGCGATCTTAAACGCGAAGCCATCATTGGTGATCAGCAACAGATCGAGGCGCCGGCCCGCCAGCGCGCCGATCGAGCCCGCCAATGGCTTGCCCCGCGGCAGGTCGTAGGCGGCGAGTTTGATCGTCGGCATGACGGCGCGATCGGATGGCGCGGCGGCGATGAGGCCGACGACCGGGCATTGCGGCGCAGAGATCAGCCGAGCGGCGAGTTCGGGCTCGAGGCCGACATCGCGGACGAACGACTGATAGAACCGCTGAAAGACCTGCTTCTCGGCGCCGACGCCCTCGACGGCGATCGAATTGCCGATCGGGCCGCCGGCGCGGGCGAGGAAGCAAGGACCGCCGTCGAAATTACGGAGGAAGCGCGCCGCCCTGTCCATCGGCTCCAGCGTGGCGACCTGCTGGCCCGCATCGCTCTTCGGCGATGGCGTCTTCGGCTCCGGCGGCGCAGGCGCGATATTGATTTTGGCCGTCATGCGCGCCGCGCCGCCGAGGCTGTTCGAGGCGACGACGTCGAACGCGAACCGCCCCGGCTTGGTCGGCCTGCCGGAGAGCGCGCCGAAGCCCGATCCGAGATCCGCGAATGACAATCCATCGGGCGGAGCCGGCTCGACATGCAAAGCGACGCCCTTGGCGCCGCTCGGGTCGCTGAAGGGCGGCAAGTCGGCCGCGTAGTCCTTGCCGACCGTGGCGTCGTCAAGCGCGAGCATGGCCTGCGGCGCGCGAAGCGGAACAATCGCGGCGACGTGCTCGGTCGCCGCGGCGCTCATCGCCGGCGGCGGCGAGGGCTGCGACGCCGCGCCTATGACGATAGGCTTGCTTTCCGCGGGTGGGGCAATCGGCGGCGAAGCTTCGGCGGCCGGCGCGGAGGGCGGAATTGCGGGCTGCTGAACGGGTGGGGACGGCGCCCCGCCAACGACGACCGGTTTGCTTTCCGCGGCAGGCGCAATCGGCGGCGGAGCCTCGGCGACCGGCGCCGACAGCGGGATCGCGGCCTGCTCAACGGGCGGGGACGGCGCCCCGCCGATGACGATCGGTTTGCTTTCCGCGGGAGGCGCAATAGGCGGCGCAGCTTCGGCGACCGGGGCCGAGGTCGGAATCGCGGGCTGCTCAACGGGCTGCGCCGGCGTCGACGCCTGCTCATTTTTCGTCGGGCTTTCGATCATCGGCGCGACCGGCGACGGAGTTGGCTGCGCCTCGCTCTTGGCCAGCGCGTCCGCGGGCGCAGCCGCCGGCAAATTCGCCGGCGGCTCGGCGAGCGGCGCGGGCGCCGGGACCCCCGCGGCCTTCGCCGACGCGTTCGTGACCGCCGCCGGACGCTCGGCGGCCGGCTCGATGGAGGGCGGAATCGCCGGCGCTTCTGTCTTGACCTGAGTTTCGGGAGGCGGGGGCGACGGCGGCGGCGGGTTGACCTCGTCCGGCTCCGGCGCCGCCGCGACGACCTGCGGCGGACTCTCCGCCGATGGCCTCGCCGCCGACTGCGCGACGGGCGCGGAGGGCGGCCCCGTCCGGGCTGCGGCGTTGGCGACCGGCGGCGGCTGCGGATTCGCGAGAGGCTCGGGCGGCGGCGCGGGTTTGGGCTCGACCTCCGCCGACGGCGCCGCGGCGACCGGCCGGGCAATCTCGGCGGCCGGCTTCGCTTCTGGTTGCGCAGCGGGCGCAGACGACGTCCCGCTCTGGACCGGGACCTCGGCGACCGACGCCGGTCGCGGACTCGCGGGCGGCTCGGCGGCCGGCGGCGCGGGCTTGACCTCGACCTCCGCCGACGGCGCCGCGGCGAGTTGCGGCGGGCTGACGGCGGCCGGTCTCGCCTCCGCCGGCGCGGCGGCGGAGGCGGGCGCCGCCGCGCTCGGCGCTGCGGTCTCAGCGACGACAGGCAGCTTCGGATTCGCCGGAGGCTGCGCTGGCGCCGCCATGGGCCTGGTCTCGACCGGCGCCGGTTCGGCAGCCGCAACTCGCGACGCGTCCACGACGGCTGGGCTCGCCTCCGGCTGCGCGGCGGTCGAGACGGACGTCGGCGCGCTCGGCGCCGGGCTTGCGGGCGGCACTGCAGGGGCCACAGTGGGCTCGGTCTTGATCGGCGCGGCGGTCGAGACGGACGTCGGCGCGCTCGGCGCCACGGTCTCAGCAACAGGAGCCGATTTCTGGCTTGCGGGCGGCTCTGCGGGGGCCACAGTGGGCTCGGCCTCGATCGGCGCGACGGCTGCATGCGCCAGACTCTCGGCGGGCGGCTTGGTTTTCGCTTGCACGGCGGCGGACGGAGTCTCGCTCCGCCCGACAACTTGAACGGTCGGAGCCGGCAGCGGCTCGGAAGGCGAAACCGACGGCTTCTCAGCGACCTGCGCCGGCGGCGCGCTCAAAGTTGTCGCGCCCGCGCTCGCGGCGGCTGTCTGCTGCGCCTTCGGCTCTCCGGGCGATTGGCCGTTTCCGATCGCGCTCGGCGGCGGCGCGGGGCGGACGGCGGACGCCGCCGGCGTCATCGTCAACGCGCCGGCGCTTTCAGGTTTGGGCGCTGAGCCTTTCGCTGGCGCGGTCTGCGAGACTTGCGGCCGCGCAGCGATTGGCTTTTCGACCACCGGCGTCGGCGGCGCGCGTCCGAACAGGGAATCGCGAAAGCCAAAGGCCGCGCCCGCCGCAGCAAGGGCCACGAGACAGACGACGGCGACCAGTCTCTGGGTCATTGTCGCATCCGCGCGGCGAGCGCGCTCCTCGAAGCCGTTTCGACCCTTGCGGATTTCTATCACGCTTGGCTGTCTCGGGCCAGAAGAACGGATCGCTCGCCTCACGTCGGCGCGATGCGCGCTGCGAGCGGTCGTATCGCGAATTGCCCGAGGCGTGGCGCTTTGACTTGCCTCGATGATTCAGATCAATGTGACGGCGCGCGACGGCGATATGACGACAAGCGACAAAGAGCGCGGGGCGGGGAAGCGTCGATGGAGAGAATCTGGCTTGCAAAATACCCGCAGGGCGTGCCGGCCGAGGTCGATGCGACGGCCTACCGCAGCCTTGGCGAGGTGTTCGAGATGAGCGCGGCGAAGTTCGGACCGCGCGCCGCCTTCGTCAACATGGGAACCGCGATCAGCTTTTCCGAGATGGAGCGCCTGACGCGCGACTTCGCGGCCTATTTGCAAACCGTGCTGAAGCTGCCGCGCGGCGCGCGGGTCGCGCTGATGATGCCCAACGTCCTGCAATACCCGATCGCGCTGTTCGGCGCGCTGCGGGCCGGCTACGTCGTGGTCAATTGCAATCCGCTGTACACCGCCCGCGAATTGCAGCATCAACTCGCCGATTCCGGGGCGCTCGCCATCGTCGTCGTGGAGAACTTCGCCTCGGTAGTCGAGCAGGTGATCGCGCAGACCGCGGTCAAGCATGTGGTCGTCACCGGTCTCGGCGACATGCTCGGATTTCCCAAGGGCCTGGCGGTCAATTTCGCCGTCAAATTCGTCAAACGGATGATCCCGGCGTGGCGCCTGCCGGGCGCGGTCCCCTTCAGGACTGCGTTGCGGCTCGGAGGGCGCGCCTCGTTCGAGCGCGTCGACGTCGGCCCCGACGACCTGGCCTTCCTGCAATACACCGGCGGAACCACCGGACTGCCCAAGGGAGCGATGCTCAGTCACGGCAACATCATCGCCAACCTTCAGCAGGCGCACGCCTGGCTCAAGCCGGCGCTCGAAGAAGGGCGCGAGACCATCATTACCGCGCTGCCGCTTTATCACGTCTTCGCCCTGACGGTGAACTGCCTGGTCTTCACCAAGATCGGCGCGACGAACGTGCTGATCACCAATCCCCGCGATATCCCCGGCTTCGTGAAGGAGCTGGCCAATCACCCGTTCACGGTGATCACCGGGGTGAACACGCTGTTCAATGCGCTGCTCAACAATCCGGACTTCGGCCGCCTCGATTTCAGACTGCTGCGGCTGTCGGTGGGCGGCGGCATGGCCGTCCAGCGGGCGGTGGCCGATAAGTGGAAGCAAGTGACGGGCAAGCCGCTGATTGAAGGCTATGGGCTCACCGAGACCTCGCCGTCAGTGACGATGAACCCGCTCGACCTGCCGGATTTCAACGGCTCGATCGGCCTGCCGCTCCCGTCCACCGAAATTGCGATCCGCGACGACGACGGCCGCGATCTCTCCGTCGGCGAGGTGGGCGAGCTTTGCGTGCGCGGCCCGCAGGTCATGAAAGGCTACTGGGGCCGTCCGGACGAAACGGCCAAGGTGATGACGCCGGACGGGTTCCTGCGCACCGGCGACGTGGCGGTCGTCGACGAAGTCGGGTTTGTGCGCATCGTCGACCGCAAGAAGGACATGATCATCGTCTCCGGATTCAACGTCTATCCCAACGAGCTCGAAGAGGTCGTGGCGATGTGTGCGGGCGTTCTCGAAGTTGGGGCGTTCGGCGTGCCGGATAGGGTCTCGGGCGAGGCGGTCAGGATCGCGATCGTTCGCAAAGATCCGACGCTGACGGCTCAGGACGTCATCGCTCATTGCCGAAAGCACCTCACCGGCTACAAGATTCCGCGCCACGTCGAATTTCGCGACGAGCTTCCCAAGACGGCGGTCGGCAAAATCCTGCGTCGTGCGCTCCGCGACCAGGCCATCAAACCGCCCGCCTGATCGACAAGCGCCGCCAATTCGACGGCGGCCGCGGGGCGACAGGCGGGAACGGGAAGCCGGCGCCGATACCGCGTCGTGACGATGCGATCGATGGCCGCGGCGAAGCGAATCAAGGCCCGAAGCCGCGCGCTTCCGCACCTGCTCGAACGCGATATGGCGAAGCCATCCTCGATCGGCGGGCATCGTCCAGACAGCGCCGTGCGATCCCGAGACGTCGGCGCCGATCAGGGGCTCGCCAAGGTCGCGAGCTTTGATTTTGATCAAGGCGGCCTGTCGCAGGAGGCTTGATTGATATCCTTGTAGGCGGAACGCCACATTGATCAAAGGAGACGATGGCATGCCCGGGAAATTGAAAGAATTGGCCGAAGGCGGCGGCGACAGTCAGCTGGCGACGGCGATCCGCGAGTTGGCGAACCAGATCTGGTTGGCCGAACTCGGAGCATTCACCAAGGCGCAGAAGGAAGGCACGAAAATCTTCGAGTCATTGGTCGAGGAAGGCGAGCAGGTTCAAAAGCACGCCAAGAAGACCGTCGAGGACACGTTCAACGAGGTCAAGGAGAGAACGTCGACCTCTTGGGATCAGCTGTCCTGGGTTCAACTGGAGCGGGTGTTCGAGGATCGCGTCGCCCGCGCTCTCCACGCCCTGAGCATCCCGACCCGGAAGGATCTCGACACGCTCTCGCACCGCGTCGCCGAACTGACCGCGGTCACCAAGAAGCTCTCGGCCGCGATGGAGGAAGAGCCCGGACGCGCCCGCCAGACCAAGGCTCACGAGGCGGCCAAACGGGCCTGACCGCGTCGGGGCGAGGCGCGGCGAAAGGGGGCGGCCCTCGCGGGTTGACGCGAGGGCGCCGGTATTCGGCGCGCGCTGCTTATGGGCGGGCGCCGAGCGGATCGATTGGTTGCGCGAGGCAAGGCTCTTCGCAGGCCAGGCCGGGCGGAGATCCCTTGTGTTTGCAAAATCCGCCCTGCCCGGTTGATATCCATTCCACAACGCGGCAGCCCTCGACGCCTTGGAAATGCAACCGTCGCGACTGTTGACAAAATGATCGGGGAAGTGCGGAGCGGCGCTTCGCGAAGTTTGTGATCATTCGCGGACTGCGCCCGACGACGGCCAACGCCTGACGCGTTGGATAGGATGCGACCGCCGAGAGCGGCGCCCACGATGCCGGAGTTCTGGCCTTGTAGATTGAGGAAACCCCAAAATGCCCCGCAGCGAGCGCATGGACTCGGTGGACACCACCTGGCTTCGTCTGGATCGACCGAACAATCCGATGGTGATCGTCGGCCTGTTCATGCTGGCCGGCCCGGTGGATGTCGACAGGCTCGAGCGCACTCTCGGCGAGCGGCTGCTGGTCTATCCCCGTTTCCGCCAGCGCGTCGAAACCGGGGTAACGGGTCTGTACTGGCGCGACGATCCCGATTTCGACATTGCGCGCCACATCAAGCGCGTCCGGCTGCCTGCGCCCGGCGGGCGCGCCGAGCTCGAGCGGTTCGTCGCGGACCTCGCCGCCCAGCACCTCGATCCCAACCATCCGCTGTGGCAATACCACCTCGTCGAGGACTACGAGGGCGGCGTCGCCGTCATCGATCGGTCGCATCATTGCATCGCCGATGGAATGGCGCTCGTCGGCGTCATGCTGTCCCTTTGCGACGAGCGGCCCGACAGCCCTTCGAAATTTCATATGCCCCCAGCCGGGCTGGAGGACGAGGAAGGTCTCGGATTCCCCGTCAGGCAGATCGTCAACCTGGCGAGCCAGACCGTCGGACAGGGCTTTCAGCTCTCCGGCAAGGCGCTGCGCGCGTCGATGGGGATGTTGGCCAATCCAATGAAGGCCTTGGGTTATCTGAACGACGGCAGGGGCATCGCGACCGAACTTGGCTATCTCTTGTTGATGCCGACCGACACGCCCACGAGGTTCAAGGGCAAGCCTTCAGGCGTCAAGCGGGTGGCCTGGACCGATCCGCTTCCCCTGCCCGAAGTGAAAGCGGTCGGTCACGCGCTCGGCTGTTCGATCAATGACATTCTGCTCGCCTCGGTGGCCGGTTCGCTCCACGGATATTTGAAGGAGCACGGCGCCGAAACCAGCGGGGTCGAGATTCGCGCCCTGGTGCCCATCAATCTGCGCAAGGGCGCGGACGAGCCGGAGCTTGGCAACCGCTTCGGCATCCTTGCGGTCGAGCTGCCGGTCGGCATCGAGCAACCGTTGGAGCGTCTCTACGAAGTGCGCCGGCGCATGGAGGAGCTGAAGCGTTCTTACGAGCCCTCGGTGACGCTCGGATTGTTCGCCGCTTTGGGCCATGGGCCAAAAATCGTGCAGGATCAGCTGTTCGACCTGCTGCTGAGCCGCGCCACGGCGGTGATGACCAATGTCCCCGGACCCCAACGGCCACTCTATCTCGCGGGCTCCGAGATCACCCAGATCATGTTCTGGGTGCCGCAAGCGCACGACGTCGGCGTCGGCGTCTCAATTCTGTCCTTCAATGGGCGCGTTCAGTTCGGCCTGATGACCGACGCGGCGCTGGTGCCTGATCCGCAATCGATCATCGCCCTCTTCCGACCCGAGTTCGAAAAGCTGCTGTACTACGTGCTGATGGGACCATGGGAGGCGGCCCCGCCGCCCGAGGAGGACAGCGCGACGCGGCCGCCCGTCGCGCCGTCCGCGCGACGCATCAAGCGAGCGGCGCGCAGCGCGCGGCGCCCGAAACGGCTCGGCGTCGCCGGCTAGGCCGGTCGTGCGAAGCCGGCGCAATGGAGGCGCCGATGCGCACGCAAGCCCGCGAGCCCTGTGACGGGGAATTGCGAGGAGCGTCGAACGCTTGCGTCGCGGCGCCCGATCAATGACGAATTGCGGCCCGTCGCGGCTCCGCGGCGAGAGGCTTTTCGCGTTCGCCTCGGACGCGGCGTTCGCTCAACAGCGCCCGTGGGCCGCCGTTGTTGCGCAACGGCTCGGACGCCGATCGCAGATTCAGCCTGACCCGCGCTTCAGCGAAGCTCTTCTCGATCTCGCGCGCGGCCAGGCGATAAAGTTGCAAATTCTTGCGGGCGCCCATGCTCGCCGCGACTTCGGCCAGATACAACGCCTCCTCGTGCGATCGAAGGCCGAACCTTACGATCAAATCGCACGCCACCGCGGCGATCTCATCCTTCGGCGGATCAAAGAACGGCCAGCGCATCGCAGCAACTCGCGATAGAAGGCGACCGACGCCGTCCGACAAGACGGCGTCCCGCCCCTGATCGAACTCGCCCCGCGGTCGAACGCCGCGGACGCCTTTGCTTCATCCCGCCCCCCAGCCGACGCTCATTGAATGCCCTCGCGTGCGGAAGGTCAAGGCTGTCGCCCGCGAGACCCCGAAGCTCGGCCGCGGCCGGAAGTCGGTCCGGGCGCGCGCTCGCCGGCGGCTGTCAATGCGGCGCGGAACGGTATAATTGTCCGACGCGGCGACGCCGCCGAGGCGCGACGGACGCGCCTGACGCTTCGAAAAAAATGTCGACGCCCCGGGGAGGTTCACCGTGCTCTTTCCAACCACGCTGGTCGGCAGCTATCCGCAGCCGGAATGGCTGATCGATCGCAAGAAGCTCGCAGGGCGGTTTCCCCCGCGGGTGCGGGCGCGCGAACTGTGGCGCGTGCCGGAAGCCTTCCTCGGCGAAGCGCAGGATGACGCCACCATCGTGGCGATCAAAGCCCAGGAAGACGCCGGACTCGACATCGTCACCGATGGCGAGATCCGGCGCGAGAGCTATTCCAATCGGTTCGCCACGGCGCTCGAGGGCGTCGACATCGACAATCCCGGTTCGGCGCTCGACCGCTCCGGCCATCCCAACCCTGTCCCGCGGATTGTCGGCAGGATTTGCCGCAAGCACGCCGTCGAGGTCGAGGACCTGAAATTCCTGAAGCGCAACACCAACCGCAAGGTGAAGATCACGGTGCCGGGGCCGTTCACGATGAGCCAGCAAGCGCAGAACGACTTTTACCCGAGCGCCGAGGCGGCGGCGATGGATTACGCGGTCGCCGTCAACAGCGAGATCAAGGATTTATTCGCGGCCGGCGCCGACGTCGTTCAGATCGACGAGCCCTATATGCAGGCGCGTCCGGCCAAGGCGGAGGACTATGGCCTGAAGGCGCTCAACGCCGCGCTGGACGGGGTCGACGGCGTGACGGCGGTCCACATCTGCTTCGGATACGCCGCCATCATCCACGAGCGTCCGAGCGGCTACTCATTCCTGCGACAGCTCAAGGGCTGCGCCTGTCGGCAGGTCTCGCTGGAGACGGCTCAATCCCGCCTCGACTGCTCCGTGCTCGGCGATCTGAAGGGAAAGAAAATCATGCTGGGCGTGATCGATCTCTCCGACATGAATGTCGAGCCGCCGGAAACGGTGGCCGCGCGGATCCGCAGAGCGCTGCCCTTCGTCGCTGCCGAGGACGTCATCGTGGCGCCCGATTGCGGGATGAAATATCTGCCTCGCGACGTGGCGTTCGGCAAAATGAAGGCGATGGTCGCCGGGGCCGCGATCGTGCGCGAAGAGCACAGCGGGCGGCCGTCATAGATATTCCCTGAACACGCCAAGTCGAGGGATCGGCTCCCCGGTCGGAGGCGCGGCGGATGACAAAAAGGGCCGCATTGCTGCGGCCCTTTATTCGTCTCACCGGGAGCCGGCGATCAATAGTCCATCCCGCCCATGCCGCCGCCGGGCATGGCAGGGGCCTCTTTCTTCTTCGGCGCTTCGGCGACCATCGCCTCGGTGGTGATCATCAGGCCGGCGATCGAGGCTGCGTCTTGCAACGCGACCCGCACGACCTTGGCGGGGTCGACGATGCCCGCGCTGAGCATGTCGACGTATTGCTCGGTCTGGGCGTCGAAGCCGAAGGCCTGCGACTTGTTGGCCAACACCTTGCCGACGACGATCGAGCCCTCGACGCCTGAATTCTCGGCGATCTGGCGGATCGGCGATTCGAGCGCCTTGAGCACGATATTGATGCCGGACTGGACATCGGTGTTGTCATCGCTGAGCTTGCCGATCGCCGCCTTGGCGCGCAACAGCGCCACCCCTCCGCCGGGAACGATGCCTTCTTCGACGGCGGCCTTCGTCGCATGCATCGCGTCGTCGACGCGATCCTTCTTCTCCTTCACCTCGACCTCGGTCGAACCGCCGACGCGGATCACCGCCACGCCGCCAGCGAGCTTGGCGAGACGCTCCTGCAGCTTCTCCTTGTCGTAGTCCGAGGTGGTCTCCTCGATCTGCGCCTTGATCTGCGCGATGCGCGCCTCGATATCCTGCTTCTTGCCGGCGCCGTCGATGATCGTGGTGTTCTCCTTCTCGATGCGCACCCGCTTGGCGCGGCCGAGCATCTGGAGCGTCACGTTCTCGAGCTTGATCCCGAGGTCCTCGGCGATCAGCGTGCCTGTAGTCAGCACGGCGATGTCCTCGAGCATCGCCTTGCGGCGATCGCCAAAGCCCGGCGCCTTGACCGCCGCGACCTTGAGGCCGCCGCGCAGCTTGTTGACGACGAGCGTGGCCAGGGCCTCGCCATCGATATCCTCGGCGACGATCAACAGCGGCTTGCCGCTCTGCACCACCGCCTCGAGGATCGGCAGCATCGCCTGCAGCGACGACAGCTTCTTCTCGTGAATCAGAATATAGGGGTCTTCCAGTTCAGCGATCATCTTCTCCGCGTTGGTGATGAAATAAGGCGAAAGATAGCCGCGATCGAACTGCATGCCTTCGACGACGTCGAGCTCGGTCTCGGCGGTCTTGGCCTCCTCGACCGTGATGACGCCCTCGTTGCCGACCTTCTTCATCGCTTCGGCGATCATCTTGCCGATCGACCTGTCGCCGTTCGAAGCGATCGTCCCGATCTGGGCGATCTCCTCGGAGGACTGCACCTTCTTGGCGCGGCGCTCGATGTCCTTGACCACTGCGGTCACCGCAATGTCGATGCCGCGTTTCAAATCCATCGGGTTCATGCCGGCGGCGACGAGCTTGAGGCCCTCCTTCATGATCGAGGCGGCGAGCACCGTCGCGGTCGTGGTGCCGTCGCCGGCGAGGTCATTGGTCTTCGAGGCGACCTCACGCACCATTTGCGCGCCCATGTTCTCGAATTTGTCTTCGAGTTCGATCTCCTTGGCGACGGTGACGCCGTCCTTGGTGATGCGCGGCGCGCCATACGACTTGTCGAGAATCACGTTGCGGCCCTTGGGGCCGAGCGTCACCTTGACGGCGTTATTGAGAATGTCGACGCCGCGCAGCATCCTGTCACGGGCGTCGGTGGAAAATCTTACGTCTTTCGCGGACATGGCGTTCAGCTCCAATAATTCTGGTTGATGGCTTCCGGCTTTCAGGCCGCCTTCTTGATCGCGGTCGCGCCCTCGATCACGCCCATGACGTCGGACTCCTTCATGATCAGGAGATCCTCGCCGTCGATCTTGACCTCCGTGCCCGACCATTTGCCGAACAGCACGCGATCGCCGGCCTTCAGATCGAGAGGAACCAGCTTGCCGCTCTCATCGCGGGCGCCCGGCCCGACAGCGATGACTTCGCCTTCCTGCGGCTTTTCCTTGACGGTGTCGGGAATGATGATGCCGCCCTTCGTCTTATCCTCGCCTTCGAGGCGGCGGATGACGACGCGGTCGTGCAAAGGACGAAATTTCATGAGAACTCGCTCCCGGTCAGCGCCAAAAGGCCGGCTCGAGGCGGGTGCCTGAAGGCGCGGCGACGGATGACCATTGTCTAGATGGCCCCCGTTAGCACTCGTTACAAGGGAGTGCCAAGCCACATTTCGTTGTTGACCGCTCAATTGGCTATCCCGCGCCTTGCTCGGATCGCAGGCGCCGCCGAGAGCGCCGGATCGACCGGCAAGACGTTTCGAGCGCCATGGACCGCCCCTGGAGAGCGGCGTCGGGGTCGTCGACCGGGTCCGGCGCGCGGACGAGCGCGCTACAGCGCCCGTCGCGAGCGATCACCCGCCGAGCAGACTATCGTCGCCGGCGAACAGGGCTTCGAGCAGCTTGCGCTCCCGGCCGATGACCAATCCCAGAAACTCGGCGGCGTCGCCCATTCTGGCGAAGGCCTTGTAGCCGCGCTCCAGAAAGTCCTGCAGCCCGCCGAGGCCGGCCAATTGCGCCGGCTTGCGCCAGGTCCATAACAGGGTCCCGATGAGGCGGTGATGGACAAGACGGTCGAGCGACTCGCCGAGATCCTCGATCAGATCGATCTGCCGCTCACGATCGGCGCGACGGTCGACCCTACGATACGCGGCCGCGTAACTCGCCGCATCGAGCGCCGTGGCCTTCGACCCGAGCGCTTCCGCCATCGCGACATCGAACTCCTCGGACAAAGCCTCCAACTCGATGGCCTTTGCGACTGTCTCCAGGCCGGCGGTCGGCAACACCCGCTTCATCGCCGGCACGACCCGCCTGACATCGGCGTCAAGCCTGGAAAGATCCTCGGAGCCGTAGATGTCAGTCAGAAAGAAGGTGGCGGCGAGCCCCATCCGCGGACTCGCCAGCAGGTCGGCATGGGTGCGGGCGAGCCGCACGGCCTGCCAGGCGCGCAGCCGCTGCCGCGCCGCATCGAGCTTCGGGTTGTCCGCCGCCGCGGCCCGCAGCGCCGCGGCGCGATCCAGCTGGCGCGTCAGCCGGTCGGCGACATCCTCTGAATCATTCATCGACCCACTTCCGCGCCAAGTCCAAGCGTCGGACCCGAGCGCCACGCCCGCATGTCCCGTCCGCGCGCAATCGATACGCCAGGCTCCCGCGCCGGCGGGCATCCCATCACAAGATTTGCGCCGATTGTCCAGCGCCGCGGCTCCAGGGGTTTGGCGCCCCGCGCCTTCGGGCGCTCTCGGCTTCCCTGGCTCGCCGCGCGCACTGTATAAGGATTGGGATCATCGGCTCCAGAGCGCGAAGAATGGCACTTGGCGAACGCATGGACCCGGTCGACATCACGTGGCTGCGCATGGATCGGCCGGCCAACCCGATGATCATCGTCGGCTTGCTCACCCTTGCCGGGCCGGTCGACGTCGAGCGGCTCGAAGCCACGCTCGCCGAGCGGATTCTGATGTTCGGCCGTTTCAAGGAGCGCGTCGAGACCGTCGTCGGCGGCCTGTGCTGGCGCGAGGATCCGAATTTCGACATCGGTCGGCACATCCGGCGCGCGCGCCTGCCCGGCGCCGCCGACAAGCCCGAGCTGGAGCGCTACGTCGGCGAACTGGCGGGGCGGCCGCTCGACCGCGGGCGTCCGCTGTGGGAATTCCATATCGTCGAGGACTACGACGGCGGCGCGGCCGTAGTGACGCGCATTCATCACGCGATCGCGGACGGCGTCGCGCTGGTCAATGTCCTGCTGTCGCTGACCGACGAGCGCCCGGAAACGCGGATCGCCCTGCGCAAAGGCGACGTCCGCAAACAGGCGGACGAGGGCGTCGCCTGGGGTGAGATGTTCGGACCGACGGGCGGGATCGTCGGCGCCGGATTGCGCGCGTCCGAGGCGGTCTGGCGAACCTCGCTCGAAGTCGCCGCACATCCCGAACGGGCGATCGACTACTTGCGTGACGGCGCCGGGGTGGCGGCCGAACTCGCCCATCTCTTGCTGATGCCGAGCGACACCCCGACGCGCTTCAAGGGGACGCCGATCGGCGACAAGCGGGTCGCCTGGGCCGATCCGATCGCGCTGCCCGAAGTCAGAGCAGTGAGCCGGGCGCTCGGCTGCTCGGTGAACGACATGCTGCTCACCGCCGTCGCCGGGGCGCTCAGGGGCTATCTCGAAGAAAAAAGCGACCCCACCTCGGGCGTCGAACTGCGGGTTTTGGCGCCCGTCAATCTTCGACCGCCAGGCGGCGGCGAGGCGCTGGGAAACCGGTTCGGGATCGTCGCCGTCGAGTTGCCGGTCGGCATCGCAAACCCGCTCGATCGGCTTTACGAGGTCCGCCGCCGCATGACGGCGCTGAAGACGTCCTACGAGCCCTCGGTGACGCTGGGGCTGTTCGCCGGGCTGGGCTATGCGCCGCAGGTCGTGCAGGACAAGCTGTTCGACCTGTTGCTCAGCCGTGCGACCGCGGTGATGACCAACGTGCCCGGACCTCGACAGCCGCTGTATCTGGCCGGCTCCGAGGTCAAGCAGGTGATGTTCTGGGTGCCGCAATCCGGCAATATCGGGATGGGCGTATCGATCCTGTCGTTCAACGGCAAGGTTCATTTCGGGCTGATCACCGACGCCGCGCTGACGCCCGACCCGGAAGCCATCGTCGTGCGCTTCGCGCCGGAATTCGAACGCCTGGTTTATTTCGCGCTGATGGGGGACTGGGGCGAAGGCTCGCGGCCGGACGCGCCGCGCGAGCCTGTCGCGCCGCCGTTCGAAACCCGGCCGAAGCGCAAATCGCCGGCTGCCGGCCGCGTCAAACGCGCCCGCGTCGCGACCTGATTAGTCCTCGATCTCGGATTTCGCGAGTTCGGCGTCGAGCCGCTCCATCGCGTCGGCCGGCGGGCGCGCCGCCGCCTCCTCGTAGAGGCTCGTCGCTTGCGCGAGCTTGGCTTTGCCGAACATCATGGCGAGCCCGTTGGCGTATTCTATGCGGGCGATCGCCGAATTCGGATTGAGCTTGAGCGCGGCCTCGAAGTGCTTGACCGCCTCCTCGCGGCTCGCCCCGTAAGTCAGGCCGCCAAGCACGGCCCCCACCTTGCTGACGATTTCGGCGTGATACGTGCCCATCCCGATATGCGCGTCGGCGTGGCGCGGCTCGAGGCGGATCGCCTGCTCGAGGCTGGTCCTGACCTTGCCGCCAAGGCCCTGCGCCAGCGCTTTGACGACCGATATTCCCTGGCTGTATCGGCCGAGCGCTTGGGCGTGGAAATACCACGCGTTGACGACGGACTTGTCGCGCGTGAAAACATGCTCCGCCCTCTCGGCCGCCTGGAGGAACAGCGCGAGCCTGGCCTTTTCATCCGTCTCCAGGTAGGTCGCATAGATGTTGGTCGCCTTGTTGGCGACGGAGTGCCCGAGCGGTCCGACGGAAAGACCGAGCTCGACCGCGGCGCCGAAATCGCCACGATGAAAGGCGCGCCAGGCGTCCTCGAGAGTGGCGGCCGCTCGCTCCAGGGGCCCCGAAGGCGCGAATTCCGCACACGCCCCGACCAGCTTCTTCAGTTCGGCGGGGTCGGGATAGGGCTCGCGATCGCCCTGATGCAGTCGCGGCCAGTTCGCCTTGAGACGCGCGCCCGCATATTCATAGGCCGCGTCCGCATGACCGAATGGCTTCCAATGTGTTTTCGCCATCGCCTCGTCCTCAACCCGCCTGCCGGTCGATTGCCGGGGTCGCGCAGCTCTTCAACAGGCTCTCGAGAAGATCGAGCGTCTCGTCGAGCTTCGCCGCAGTCCGCTCCAGGTCCGGCGAACGGCGGCGATCGACCGCGCGAGGCGGAGGCGCCAGGGTGCGACGTTCGGCGAGCGCCGGCTCGTTGATCATGACGCCGTGCCGGGCGAACACCTTGCTTAGTTCGCCGCCGCGCCGACGCAGATCCTCACGCGTCCTCTGGTAGGCGTGCTCACACAGACGGCGCCGCCCGGAATAGCTGAACACATTGGTGAAGAACATCTCGACGTCGTCGCGATCCGGCTGGAACAGCACCACGTCGGCGTTGGGATAGTCCTTGCGATTACGCTCCATTCCAACCTGCATGCGCGAATAGATGAGGGTGCGCAAAGTCTGCGACATGATGGCCGGCAACCCGCCTTCGACGATCGACGCCTGCTTGTGATGCGTGCGGCTCGCCGCCAGCCGTGAATCGAACGGCACCAGCGGATTGACGCACAGCAGCAGCTCGGCGCCCTCCCGCAGCGCGACGGACGCATGCAGCGTCTTGGTCAGCGCGCCGTCCACGTAATAGCGGCCGCCGATTTCGACAGGCGGGAACAGGCCGGGAAGGGCGGCGCTCGCCTGGACCGCGCGCGCGATCGGCACGTCGTCCCAGCCGGGCGCCCCGAACGGCACCGATTCGCCGGTGTCGAGATCCGTCGCCACCAGAAACAGCTTGCGCTCGAGCTCACGAAAATCGTTGGTTCGCCTCGGCGCCGAGAAAAGCTGCGTCAGATACTCGCCGACCCCGGCGTTGTCGAACGCGCCGGTCGGAAGCGCCCGCGCAAGGCGCCCGAAGGATTCGAAGAACCCCCGCGATCCGGCGTTCTCCAGATAGCTGGAGCCGGCGGAGGCCAGCAATCCCGGGATGGCGGCGAACCGTTCGGCATATTCGCCGAGAGCCGGCCTCAGCAACAGACCCGGCTCGAATGGATCGTCGGCCGAGTCGCTTTCGATGAACATCTCGTACATCGCGCGCGGCGACAATCCATTCGCCAGCCCGGCGGAAATGAAGCTGCCGGAACTCACCCCCACGTAAACGTCGCAGTCGATCAGATCCAACCCGTCGAGAGCCTCGCCCAGCGCGAGCAAGGCGCCGATCTCATAAATCGCGCCGAGCGGTCCGCCGCCCGCCAGCGCGATTCCCCGATGTCGATGAATCGCCACCCGCGGCCCCTCCAGGAATCGAGCGCCAAAGCCAACATCGCCACTCGCTCCATCGAGCGAGGGCCGCCTGCTGTTGCGAGGCGACCGTCCCTTTGGATCAGCTGTGTTTGCCGGAGCGGCCGCGCGCGGGCTCCTCGCCCATCGCCCCCGAGAGCTTCTTGGTGACCGCTGTCAGTTCGGCGACGCGATGAGAGAGCGTATCGAGATCTTTCTTGGTCGGGACGTTCAGCGCGTGAAGCGCGCGGGACACCCGCTCTTCGAACACATTCTCCAGTTGCGCCCAGGATACCTGGTCCCACGTCTTGGAGGCCTTGGTCTTGACGTCTCCGAATGCGTCCTCGACAGTCTTCTTGGCCTGTTTCTGGAGCGCCTCGCCTTCTTCGACCAGCGAGTCGAAGATTTTCGTCCCTTCCTTTTGGGCCTTGGAAAAAGCTCCCAGCCCCGCCAACCAGATCTGGCCGGCCAATTCCTTGATCTTCGCCGCCAGCTGGCCGTCCCCGCCGCCTTCCGCCAATTCCTTCAACTTCCCAGGCATGTCAGTATCTCCTCCCCCCGATGGGTCGCATTACGATCCGGAAGATCGGTCGTCTTGCGCTGCGCCGCTATGATCCAGATCAAAGCCGGCGACGCCAGAAACTACATTATATTCGCGATGTCGAGAGGCTTGTGTCTTCACCGCGAGAGGCAAGCCGGGGCGTCTCTTACATTCCGATCGGGTCAGCATGAACTATTTCGTCACCGGCGCCAGCGGATTCATCGGCAAGCGGCTGGTGCGCGAGCTTTTGGCGCGCCCCGACGCCAAGGTCTACTTTCTGATGCGCGATCCTGCGGCCGACCGCGTCGAGACTCTACGCAAATTCTGGGGCGTCGACGGGTCCCGCGCAACGCCAGTCGCCGGCGACCTCACCAAGCCGGGACTGGGCGTGGCGGAGGGCGATCTGAGCGCGCTTGGCGGCGCGATCGACCACATGTTCCATCTCGGCGCGATCTATTCGCTTGACGCCGACCCGCAACTGGAAATGACGACGAATGTCGAAGGCACGCGCAATGCCGTGCGCTTCGCCGAACGGATCGGAGTCAAACGTTTCCACCATGTCAGCTCGATCGCCGCCGCCGGACTTTATGAAGGCGTGTTCCGCGAAGACATGTTCGAGGAAGCGGAGAAACTCGACCATCCGTATTTCGCGAGCAAGCACGAGTCGGAAAGGGTGGTGCGCAACGAGTGCCGGACGCCATGGCGCATTTACCGGCCCGGCATCGTCGTCGGCGATTCCCGCAGCGGCGAAATGGACAAGATCGACGGGCCTTATTACTTCTTCAAGCTGATCCAGAAAATGCGCCGGTTGTTGCCGCCCTGGATGCCGGGCGTCGGGCTGGAGGGCGGACGGATCAACCTCGTTCCGGTCGACTTCGTCGTTCGGGCCCTCGACTATCTGGCGCATGTCGACGGGCAGGACGGCCGCTGCTTCCATCTGACCGATCCGCACCCGCGGCGCGTCGGCGACATTCTCAACATATTTGCGCGCGCGGCCCATGCGCCGGACATGACGGTTCGCCTCAACGCGGCGCTGCTCAATCTCATTCCGCGCGGCGTTCTGCATGGCGTGATGTCGCTCACCCCGGCGCGGCGCATCCGCAAGGCGATCATGAAGGATCTGGCGCTGCCGGATGAGATCCTCTCCTTCGTCAACTATCCCACGCGGTTCGATAGCCGCGAAACGGAACGTCTGCTCGCGCCAACCGGGATTTCCGTGCCGCCGCTCGAAGACTACGCTTGGCGACTCTGGGACTATTGGGAGCGCCGCCTTGATCCTGATCTCTTCGTCGACCGCTCGTTGCGCGGCCGCGTCGCCGGCCGGGTGGTGCTGATTACCGGCGGCTCGTCGGGCATCGGCCTGGCCGCCGCGTTCAGGCTCGCCGCGGCGGGCGGCGTCGTCATCATCGCGGCGCGCGATTCCGAAAGGCTGGAGGCCGCCCGGCAGGAAGCCGAGCGCCGCGGGCTATCGCTCGTCGCCCGCGCGGCAGACATCACCGACCCCGCCCAATGCGCCGCGCTCGTCAAATGGGTCGACGAGCAGCACGGCGGCGTCGACATTCTCATTAACAACGCGGGCCGGTCGATTCGGCGCGCGATCGAAAGCTCTTTCGACCGCCTGCACGATTTCGAACGCACCATGCAGGTGAACTATTTCGGCGCGCTATGGCTGACGATGGGCTTGCTGCCCGGGATGGTCAGGAAACGACGCGGCCATGTGATCAACATGTCCTCGATCGGCACGCTCACCAACGCGCCGCGATTCTCGGCCTACCTCGCCTCCAAGGCGGCGCTCGAGGCGTGGACCCGCTGCGCGGCTTCCGAGTTTCTCGACCGGGGCGTCGAGTTCACCACGATCAACATGCCGCTGGTGCGGACCGCGATGATCGCGCCGACGAAATTCTATGAACAGGTGCCGGCGCTCAGCCCCGAAGAGGCCGCCGAACTGATCGTGGACGCCATCGTGCGCCGGCCGGCGCGCGTCGCCACGCGTCTTGGGATCTTTGGCGAGATCGTGCATGCGGTCGCGCCGCACATCGGCCAGATCATCATGAACACCAGCTTCCGGATGTTCCCGGATTCGGCGGCTTCGCGCGGCGAAGCGCCCGACGCCGAGCGCGCCACAGCCGATCAGGTCGCGTTCGCGCAGTTCCTGCAAGGCATCCATTTGTAGGCGCCATCGCTGTCTTTCGGGCGCGAGCCAGCGATCAGGCGGTGTCGCGCGTCGGCGATCAATCCGGCCCGATTTCGACCACGAGCCGCGCCAGAATCGCCGGCGAGAAAACCATCGCCAGATGGCCAAGACCGACGACCACCGTCTCGCGCGCGCCGGCGAGCCGGCTGGTGTCCGGCGGCGTGACGATTTCGTCGTCGACGCTCCAGACGGTCGCGACCGGAATTGGCGGCGGCGGCGCGGCGTTCAGGCGTCCAAGCCATTCGCTGTCCAGCCGCATTTCGCACGCGTTGCGGCCGCAGCCGAGCCTGGCGACCTTTGTGCCATGATGGGGCGCGGCGAGCGTCACCAGCCGGGCCACGCGCGCCGCGCCGCGCTGCTGCAAATAGGCGCGCGCCGCCAGCCCGCCCATGCTGTGCGTCACCAGCACCACCTTTTCGGCGCCCGTCTCGGCGAGCAACGCCTCGATGCGCGCGCCAAGCTGCGCGGCGAGCTGATCGAGCCCCGCCAGAGGCGGTTCAAGGTTGATCGTGGCGACCGCGAGGCGCCGGGCGCGCAGGCGCCGCCGCAGCCACCACCACAGGCCGCGGTTGCAGAGATAGCCGTGAACCAGCAGGATCGGGATGCGACCGGGGGCGAGCCGGCCCACGGCGTCCGCGCCCATCCACCAGCGCTCGAACGGTTGGATGATGACGAAGGCGGCGAACAAGGCCAGCGCCTCGCCGAAGGCGCAGCGCCATGAGCGCGGGGGCGCGGCGCCGCCGGCGGGCGCGGATGTTCCCGCGTAGAGACGGACGATCGCATAGACCGCGGCGACGACGCCGGCGTTGAGGACGATCAGCGCCGCGCAGGCCGACGCCGCGCCGATGGCCGGACTCAACACGCCGCGGCCAACCGCGGTCGCCGATAGTGCAAACAGAAGAACCGCCTCGGCCGCAAGAGGCAGGGCAAGCCACCGGGACATCATGTCCGCGCCTTTCATGAAATCGACGCCCGGGCGTTCCGAAGGCGGCCGCGTCAGGGAATCGTCCTGCCGAGGATCAGGTCGGCGGCCTTCTCGCCGATCATCGCCGAGGGCGCCTGGGTGTTGCCGCTGATCAACAGCGGCATGATCGACGCGTCGGCCACCCGAAGGGCCTCGACGCCGCGGACCCTGAGCTGCGGGTCGACCACCGATCGCTCGTCCGCGCCCATCCGGCACGTGCCGGCGGGATGATAGATCGTGTCGGCGTGTTCGCGGATGAGCGCGCGCAAGGTCTGCGCATCATCATGACCGGAGCCGTAGAGATACTCGCCTTTCAGCGCCGCCAGCGCGGGCGCTGCGAAAATCCTCTGGACGATCTGCACCCCGCGCACCAACGTCTCGAAATCGTCGGGATGCGAAAGGAAGGCGGGATCGATCAACGGCGCGTCGCCGACGTCGGGGCTGGCGAGGCGGACCTCCCCCCGGCTCTTCGGCCTCAGGACGCAGACATGAAGCGACATGCCGGTGCTGAAATGGATCTTGCGATTGTGGTCGTCGACCAGCCCGATGCAGAAGTGCAGTTGCAGATCGGGCCGATCCAGATCGGGACGGCTCTTCAGAAAGCCGCCGCCTTCCGCCGCGTTGGAGGTGAGCATTCCGCGTCCTCCGACGACATATTGCAGGAACTCGCCGAATCCGCGCAGCAGAACGGGGACCGTCATGCCGAAGAGTCCCTTGGCGTTGGCGCGCAAATTGGCGGTGTAGTCGCAGTGATCCTGCAGGTTGGAGCCGACTTCGGGAGCATCGTGGACGATCGCGACGCCGTGCTGGCGCAAATGATCGGCGGGCCCGACGCCAGAGGTCATCAGGAGCTGCGGCGAGCCGAACGCGCCGCCTGAGAGAACGACCTCCCGACGCGCGCGCAGCGTCTGCTCGCGCCCGCCCCGGCCATAGACCACGCCGACCGCGCGGCGCCCCTCAAACAGAACGCGGCGCACCTGGCAATCGGCCATCACCTGAAGGTTCGGCGTCCGGCGATCGGGGGGAAGATAGGCCCGCGCGGCGTTGTAGCGGCGGCCGTTCTTCTGGAAGACCTGATAGGCGCCGACGCCCTCCTGCCGTTCGCCGTTGAAGTCCGCGTTGCGCCTGTAGCCGGCCTGCTCGGCGGCTTCGATAAAAGCTTCGACCGCGGGATTCCGGTAGGTCAGGTCGCTGACATGCAGAGGGCCGCCGACGCCGTGCCAGGCGTCGGCGCCGCGAGCATTGTCCTCCGAGCGCTTGAAATAGGGCAGGACGTCCGCCCAGCCCCAGCCAGCGCAGCCGAGCGCCGCCCAGCCGTCATAGTCTTCGGGCTGACCCCGCGTATAGATCATCGCGTTGATGAGACTGCTGCCGCCGAGGCCGCGCCCGCGCGGTTGATAGCCCCGCCGTCCATTGAGTTCGCGCTGCGGCGCGGTCTGGTAGGCGTAGTTGCGCCGCGATCGCAGTGGAACCAGCGCGGCGATTCCAAGCGGAGTGTCCGACAGGATCGAAGCGCGCGCCGGGCCGGTCTCGAGCAGCGCGACGGTGACCGGTTCCGGCGATTGGGCGAGCCGCGCCGCGACGGCGCAACCCGCCGGCCCCGCGCCAACCACGATATAGTCGACCATCGGCCGCTCTCCTCCCATTTTTTTCTTCCTTCTTGACGCGCGTGGCGTGAGCGGGTCGAAGCGTCGGCGAAACAGTCCTATCGACAGGCGCGCCTAGCATAAGCGCGCCCGAACGGCGCCGCCAGCGAGGCTCTCGATCGCGGCGGCCGGCCCGCCCGGCGGAGGAGACGCTGATTGCCGCGGCGGCGGACTGGAATGGCGCGCCATGTCAGCATTTGCAAAACCCCCGCAGCACGCGCTTCTTGCACGGATCGGCGCAAGGACGCGAAAAAATTCCCTTTGTTTTCAATGATAAAAATTCTCCATTGCAAATTTTTCCAAAACTATTTCCGGCCACATTGTGAAAAATCAAAGGGTTGCGGTTGAAAAAATTTGGATTCGCGTTTTTCCGCTGTGGGCGCCTCCAATTCCGGTTTCAGCTTGGCGGGTTGGCGGCCATCAAGAATCGCCCGCGCCGTTCATATCACGGTTCTGCTTTTTCAGAAAGAATTTGTCGGCGCCGCGGGCCGCGGGCAAGCCCGATGAAGCGTGACAACCCTTTGGCGAGTGTTAGAAGAAGGCGAGCGATCGTCGCATCGACGCCGCGCGGGCGAGGACGAATTGACAGATGAAAGTGACAATCGACATTGAGTGCACGCCGCTCGAGGCGAGGCAGTTTGTGGGGCTTCCCGATGTGCAACCGATGCAGGCGGCGGTGCTGGCCGAGGTCGAGAGGAGGCTGATGGCCGAAGCGGAGAAATTTTCGCCCGAAGGGTTCATGCGCGCCTGGTTCGGCGACGGGTTGCAGGGCGCCGACTGGTTTCGCGAGGCGCTTGGCGGGTTTTTTGCGAAGGCCAACGCCGCCGGCGCGCGCGTCGACCACGCCAATAGTCCCAAGAAGGACTGATCGCCGCGCCGACCGGCCCTCTCGAGGTCAACCGCCGATGCGCGCCCGACAATGGTCGCGAGTTTCCTTGCCGGCGGCCGACAATCGGGCCATTCCGCCTTCGATGGCGGTCCAATCCTTCGCCCGGGCGGCGTTTTCGATCGCCTCGCTGGAATCGGCCAGCCGCAGGCCTCCGACGACGCGCGCCGCGCCCTTGATCCGATGGGCGAGAATTTCCGCCGCGGCGGCGTCGCGCCGGACGATCGCCGTCGCGACGCCATCGAGGTCGACGTCCATGGACTGGATGAATTGGCGCAAAGTCGCGTCGATCGCCGCCGGGTCTTCCCCGCAGCATTCCGTGAGGATCGAAACATCGAGGATCGGAATTGGGGCTTCCTCACGCCGCGGCGCGGACGAAGCGGCCGGGGCGCGGATGGGTTCGGGCGAATTCATTGCGGGAGGGCCGAGCCACCGCTCCAGGCAGCCTCCGAGCACCGGCATCTCGACCGGCTTGCAAAGATAGTCGTCCATTCCGGCGTCGAGGCACCGCCGGGCTTCGCCCTCCATCGCATTGGCCGAAAGCGCGACAATCGGAATCCGCGCGCCGTCGGCCGCCGACGCGCGAAGGCGCCGGGTCAGCTCGAACCCGTCCATTTCCGGCATGTTGCAATCGGTGAGCAGCAGCGCATAGCGGGTCCGGCTCAGCGCCGCCAGGGCCGCCGCCCCATCCTCGACCGCGTCGACGGCGTGACCGAGCAGATGCAATTGGCGCACGATGACTTCGCGGTTCACCGGGTGATCCTCGGCGAGCAGGATCAGGCGGTGGTCGGCGAGCGCCCGCTCGCGATCGGGCGGCGCCGCTCTCGACGACGGCTCGGGCAGGCGCTGAAAAACCTCGACTTCCGGGCTTTTGCGGCCGGCGGCGATGGCGACGGCGGTGATGATCCGGGCGCGCGCGCGCATGGTCGTGACGATCGCGTCCTTGGCCGTCGACGTCCGGTCGGCGGGTTCGTCGTCGTAGGTGAGGAAAACAAAGCGTCGAGGCGGTCCGGAGAGATCGGCGACGGGCTTGCCCGCCGCCGCGCGAACCTGCTCCTCCAGGGCCGACGGCGCCAGGATCACCGTGAAGGCGCCGGACCGCAGGCCGGCCCGGGCGGAATCGAGGGCGAGCGAGGCGGCTTGCGCGCCCCAATGGGTCAGACAGCCGGCAAGGAACCCTCGCTCGGCTTCGTCGAAGCCGACCAGCGCCGCGCTCACCCCCTCGAGTTCGCGTCGACGCTCGCCTTTGTTCTCCTCGACGGCGCGCGCGCGGAAGCTGAAGGTCACTCGCGCTCCCCCGGGCTCGGCGCTTTGCAAATCGATCTCGCCGCCCATCAGATCGACGAGCCGCTTGCAAATCGACAATCCGAGACCGGTGCCGCCGAATTTGCGCGCGGTGGAATCGTCGGCCTGCACGAAGGGTCGGAACAGGGTCGCTTGGGCTTCCGGAGATACGCCGATTCCGGTGTCGGTCACGCTGACGCGCAATTGCCGCGCCTCCGCGTCCCCCTCCAGCGCCTCGGCGAGGATCGTGACGCCGCCGACCGAGGTGAACTTGATCGCGTTGCTGATGAGGTTGGTGAGGATCTGCTGCAACCGCACGGGGTCGGCGAAGAATCGTCCGCTGATCGACGGCGCCGCAAAACAGCGCACGAAAACGCCCTTCGCCGCCGCTGCGCCGAGAAACAGCCGCGTGGTGTTCTCGATGATTTCGGTGACGTCGGTCGGCACCGCCTCGATCCTGAGCCGGCCCGCCTCGATCTTGGAAAAATCGAGGATGTCGTTGATGATTTCGAGAAGCGAACGCGACGAGCCGCGAATCGTGCCGATGATTCGGCGTTGCTCTTCGTCGAGTTTGGTGTGGCCGAGGATTTCCAGCATGCCGATGACGCCGTTCATCGGCGTCCGGATTTCGTGGCTCATGTTCGCGAGGAAATTCGACTTGGCGCGATTGGCGGCGTCGGCGGCGCGGGTGGCGCGTTCGAGCGCCGCGGTGCGCGCCGCCAGGCTCGCCGCGGTGCGGTCCAGCCGGCTTGCGATGCCGATGACGATCGCGACGAGGACGCAGATGTTGGCGGTCACGAACAGGGCGACGCCGGTGATCGGATCGAAGGTCTGCCGCCGCTCGCCGACAAGCCAGATCAGACCCATCGCGACCGGCATTCCGACGACGAAGGGGAGCAGAAGCCGCGCCGTCCATCCGCCGATGCGGGCGCTGGTGATGACGGCCATCACGCCGAGGCGGGGCTGGCTCCACAACAGACCGATCGAGACGACCAGAAACGTCAGCGCCGTATTCAGCGCCATCGGGAAATACGCCTCGACGCGATAGAAACCGAGCGCGCCGTAGGCGTAGCCGATGATCGCCATCGAGGCGAGAAGCGCGGTCAGCAGCGTGCAGACCTGGCCGGCGATCAGCGGCGGCCGTCGTTTTGACGATTGCAGAAGGATCGCCGCTCCCACGAGGGCGAGATTGAGCGCCGTATTGGGCGCCATGGCGTTGACGTTCAACGTGCCCGGCCCCGAGAGCTTCGCCGCGAAGACGATCCGGTCGACGCCGGAGTCCCCGCCCGTCGCGAGGTCGATCAGTTTGACGACGCCGATGAGGCCGACAACGCCCCCGGCGACGCCTCTCGCCCATGCGATGAGCGACGCCGGCCGAATGCGCGGAAGCCAAATCAACGCGAAGCCGCTGAGCACGAAGCCGCAGGCGGTGAGGGGATTCATCGCCACCAATGGCGGGGCGAGCCGCTTGAGCGGCTCCAGATCAAGGCTCCAGCCGACCAGCACGACCGCGCCGATCGCCATCGCCGCCAAGCCGGCGAACGATGGGATCAGGTCAGGGCTTGCATCGCGCGCCGACGTCGATGCGATCCCGGATCGACCCTCGCGCTCCGAATACGAGAAGTCGCCGTCGGCCATCGGCGCGCGCTACTGACGCTGGGCGACCGGGGCGAGGCGCTGAAGCGTCGCCTCCCGGCGCGCGCCCAGCCAGGCGGAGTACCAATCAGCGATTTCCCCGCCGGGCATGGGTTTGGCGATGAAGTAGCCTTGCGCGACGTCGCAACCGAGCCTGGCGACGACATCCCAGTCGTCGCTGGTTTCGACGCCTTCGGCGACCGTCCTCAGCTTGAGGCGCCGGGCCATCGCGACGCTGGTTTCGATCAAGGCGGCCAGAACTTCCTGCTTGCAGGCGCCGGTGACGAAGGTCTGATCGATCTTGAGCTCGCTGAGCGGCAGCCTGGTCAGTTGCTGCATCGAGGAAAAGCCGGTTCCGTAGTCGTCGATCGACAGGTCGAAGCCCTTCATGCGGCATCGCGCCAAGGTCTCCAGGGCGTGGCCGAGATCGCTCATGGCCGCTGTCTCCGTCACCTCCAGGACCAGCGACCTCGGGGTCAAACCGGCCGCCCTGACCAGGGACATCAGCCGGTCGGGCAGCGTCATGTCGCTGAGCGACTCCACCGAAATATTGACGGAGACCGGCACGTCCAATCCGATGTCGCGCCAACCGCGGCAGCGTGCGAGCGAGGCTTCGACGAGGGCGAAAGTGACGCTCGAAATCAGACCGTTCTCCTCCATCGCGGAAATGAACGCCGCGGGCGGGACCAACCCCTGTTTCGGATGGCGCCAGCGCATGAGGGCCTCGACCCCCACGAGCGTGCAATTCTTGATGTCGACTTTCGGCTGGAAGAACGGCTCGAATTGCCGCAGCCGGACGCCCTCCGCGATCTCCTCGAGCGGCATCGGCTGAACTTGAGGTTTCGGGGCGCCGCGCTTCTGGCTGAAATGACGCAACACCAGCGGCACCAGCTTGGTGCGCGACAGCGGCTTTTCGACAACGCCGAGAATTCGCAGGCCGTAGCTCCCCGCCATGATCTCGGCCGCTCGCAGGATCGACGGATCGAGCGCGCTCGCCAGGATGATCGAACTCTCGTTCTGCCGTTCGGCGATATGACGAAGGAACGCCAGCCCGTCCATGCCGGGCATGTTGAGGTCGCACAGCAGGACATCGAGCGGTTGCGATTGCGCCTCGATCAGCCTCACCGCCTCGGCGCCGTCCCTCGCTTCGAGAACTTCCGCGCCGCCGCACCGCCGCAGAACCTGCGCGCCGATGCGTCGCTGAAAATCATGATCCTCGAGAATCAGCGCGCGGAAGGTCGGTAACTGAGACGTCTCGGTCATTGCAGCCTCGCGCATGGGCCTCGGCGGCGGACGAGGCGCGCAAGGACGGGGGCATGGCCCAGACCCGATTGCTCGTTGCGCCCGACCTCCGCCGGCCAAAGCGCCTTTGGGGAGCCGCAAGGCCATAACACGGGCCGTGTTAACGTAAGGATAACTTGCCGCTCGCCGATCAGCCCGGCGCAGCCGCGCGGCGAGCGCGCGCCGCCGGCATCGAAGCGCGGCGTCGGCTCTTCGAGAAATCCCTATGATAACAACTATTTATGTGGTGGCGGAGACGGAGGGATTCGAACCCTCGATAGAGCTTTACAACCCTATAACGGTTTAGCAAACCGCCGCCTTCAGCCTCTCGGCCACATCTCCGCATGCGCCCGGTCTTGCGCAAGGCGAGATATGCCCGACGAAGCGGGCCTTTGCAAGGCCGCGCCAGGGGCCGGCGCTGGTCTCGCGCGGGCGACGCCGGACGCCTTGCGGCGCGGCCCGTCGCTCCGCTAATCAGGCGTCCGGCATCCGTTCGCCCGCCTGGCCCGCACCCCCTCCCGGCAGGCGGCGACGTTCAATCGCGAAGGTCGCCCGCATGATGGCTCGCAAGCCGGCGCTCGGCGCCGGCGCCCTTCTCCTGGTCGCCTGCGCCGGCGCTTTGGCGCAAGGCGCCGACGTTTCCGGCGCCTGGACGACGGAGCATGGCGACGCGAAAATCCGCATCGCGGCCTGCGGGCCGTCGCTCTGCGGAACGATCGTCTGGCTCGCACAGCCCGTCGACCCGGACGGGCGCGCCAAGACCGACGTCAACAATCCCGATGCGGCCAAACGCGCGCGCCCGCTGGTCGGTCTGACCATTCTGACCGGCCTGACGCCGAGTGGCCAGACGTGGCGCGGCGTCATATATAACGCCGACGACGGCAGGGAGTACGACGTGAGCCTGAGGCTCCTCGACGACCGCCACGCCGGCGTCAGGGGCTGCGTCCTGGGCGGCCTGTTTTGCGGCGGCGAGACCTGGACGCGCGACTGACCGGAGAGTTTCCGCCCTCCGGGCGCCGGCGAGAGGGAAGCGATTGTTGGACCGCTCGTCGATTGTGACTTCCATGCGCGCCACGGCGGATTCGGCGCCGGTCGAGTGGATCGCCGCGCCCGGCCTCGTCGACTACCCCGAGGCGGTCGCCGAGATGGAGGCGCGCGCCGCGGCGATCGCCGACGGCGCCGCCGAGCGGGTGTGGCTCCTCGAGCATCCCCCGCTCTATACGGCGGGCGCCAGCGCGCGCGACGGCGACCTCATCGACGCGCGCTTTCCCGTGCATCGCACCGGACGCGGCGGCCAGTTCACCTATCACGGACCCGGCCAGCGCATCGCCTATGTGATGCTCGACCTCAAGCGCCGGCGCCCCGACGTGCGCGCCTTCGTCGCCGCCCTGGAGCGCTGGCTGATCGATGCGCTGGCGGCGTTCGACGTCGCCGGCGAAACGCGCGAGGATCGGGTCGGCGTATGGGTTCGCCGTCCCGACAAGCCGCCGGGACCGGGCGGCGCGCCGGCCGAGGACAAGATCGCCGCGCTCGGCATTCGCGTGCGCCGCTGGGTCTCCTTCCACGGCGTCGCGCTGAACGTCGCGCCGGATCTGACGCATTTCTCCGGGATCGTCCCCTGCGGCGTCGCGCAGGCGCATTACGGCGTCACCAGCCTGCGCGATCTCGGCCGCGAGGCGCCGATGAGCGCCGTCGACGAGGCGCTGCGCGCCGCCTTCGAGAAACGATTCGGCGACACCGCGGCGTGAGCGCCGCAGCGGCGCGTCAATCCGCTGCCGACTCCGGCGGTCGCGCGTGCTCCATCGTTCGCCGCGCGCTCGAACCTGCGGTCCGCGCCCGCGCCAATTCCCTTGTCAGCCGTCGGTCGGCAACGTATCCATTGCGCGCCATGCACGGGCCCGATGACCTCGGAAACGCCGTACGGCGGGGCGCGGCGCACGAGTCGCGCGGATTCCGTCCTACGCCGGCGACCTGATCGGCCGACGACGCGCCGCCGCTCGAGCGCGGCGCGAACGACAATCGCATGAAGGGGGAGTCAGGAGTCATGACAACGGATCTCACCTACCTCGCGCTGACGGCGATGCTGACGGCGGCGCTGTGGATTCCCTACATCGCCTGCCAGGTGATGACCAACGGCGTTCTTGGGCCTCCAAACTACGTCGACCCCGCGCAGCGTCCCGTTCCGCTGTGGGGCCAGCGCGCCCACCGCGCCTATCTCAACGCCGTGGAGTGCTTTGCGCCCTTCGCGGCCTTGGTGATCGTCGCTCACCTCGCCGGCAAGGCCGATGCGATGACCGCTTTCTGGGCGACGTCGTACTTCTGGCTGCGGCTGGCGCACGCCGTGGTCTATTGGCTGGCCGTGCCGTACGTGAGAACGCTGTTCTTCACCTTGGGCTTCGTCGCCGTCGTCGGCCTGTTCGTCGAGGTGATCAAGTAGTCGCGGCCCGCCTCACTCGGCCGCCTTCTTCGGCTTTTGCCTGGCCCGGAACGCCTTGGCCCAGCCGGGCTTGACGACCTGACGGCCGCGCGCCACCGCGAGCGCATCCGGCTCGACGTCCTTGGTGACCACCGAGCCCGAGCCGACATAGGCCCCCTCCCCGACGCTCACCGGCGCGACCAGCGCCGAATTGGAGCCGATGAAGGCGCCGGCGCCGATATCGGTGCGGAACTTCGAGAAACCGTCATAATTGCAGGTGATCGTTCCCGCGCCGATATTGGCGCCGGCGCCGACCCGCGCGTCGCCGATGTAGCTGAGATGGTTGACCTTGGCGCCCGCCTCGATCGACGCGTTCTTGACCTCCACGAAGTTGCCGACCTTGGCGCCCGCCGCGATGTCGGCGCCGGGGCGCAGCCTCGCATAGGGGCCGACCGAGGCTTTTGGCGCGACTTTCGCCCCCTCGAGATGGGAAAAGGCGTGAATGACCGCGCCGTCGGCAATCTCCACCCCTTTGCCGAAGACCACGTTCGGCTCGACCAGCACATCCCGCCCGATTTTCGTGTCATGGCTGAAAAACACCGTGTCGGGCGCGATCAGCGTCGCCCCGCCGCGCATCGCGGCCTCGCGAAGGCGGCGCTGCATGACCGCTTCGGCGGCGGCGAGCTGCGCGCGATCGTTGACGCCCATCACCTCGTCTTCGGGCGCGAGGCGCGTGGCGGCGGCCAGTCCGCGCGCCGCGGCGATGGCGACGACGTCGGTCAGATAGAATTCCCGCGCCCGATTGTCGGCGCCGACGCTGTCGAGCAGCGCGAGAGCGCTGGCCCCGGCGATCGCGACCGGACCCGCGTTGCAAAGCCTGATCGCGCGCTCGGCCTCGCTCGCGTCCTGGTGCTCGCGGATCGCCGCGAGGCGTCCGTCCTGTTCGACGAGGCGCCCGTAGCCGGTCGGATCGCGCGCCTCGAAACCCAGCGCCGCGACATCGGCGCCGGCCGCGAGCGCGTCATACAGGCCCTCCAGGGTCGCCGCGCGGATGAGCGGCGTATCGGCGTAGACGATCAAGACGTCGTCGTAGCCGGCGGCGATCGCCTGGCGAGCCGCCAGGGCGGCATGGGCGGTGCCCAGTCTGCGCGCCTGCACGCTGATTGCGACCCCGGGCGCCGCCTTGAGCGCCTCGGCGGCGACATCGTCGCGATCGGGCCCGATGACGAGGGCGATCTCCCCGGCGCCCGCCGCCGCGACCGCTCCGAGCACATGGGCGAGCATCGAGCGGCCGGCGATTTCGTGCAGCACTTTCGGGCGCGCCGATTTCATGCGCGTGCCCTCGCCGGCGGCCAGAACGACCGCCAGGCGCCGGCGCGGCTTCGTTTGCGTCATCTGCGTCTTCCTGCCCGCATTTCAAGCGTCCGATCCGCGGACGATGTTGCCCCAGAGGCGTTTACCACGGCTTAAGCGGCGGCTGGCGCAAAAGTCCAGATCAGGCTTCAAAAAGCGTCTCGCCGCGGTGCAATAATGCGATATAGAAGGCAGGCCGCTCGACGCCAGGAAAACTCCCGCAGGGGATCGAACCGGCCGTCGCGCGTTCGTGCTAGCGCCTGTTCAAGCGAAGGAATGCGCCTGGTTTTCAAGGGCTTGTCCGTGAAGCCGATCGGCGCCTGACTGATGATGATGTGTGAAGAGTTGATGCGCCGGCGTCGTGACTTTATCAAGCTTGTGTTCGCCGGCGCCCTGTCCGGCGCGACTTCGACCCTCGCTGACGCGCTCGGCGCCGCGAAAGCCGCGCCGGCGGCCGCCGGTCCGCCGCCCGTTCCCTTCGCCGACGGCTCCGTCCTCGCCCTCGCGCGCCAGCTGGCCAAATCGCCGTTCAAAGCCCCCAAAGGCGCGCTGCCCGATCCTTTCGCCAATCTGACCTACGAACAATATGTCGGCATTCGCGCCAAGCCCGGCTCGGCGCTGTGGAGCGACGACAATGTCGGCTTCGCCCTGGAGCCGCTGCATCGCGGCTTCATTTTTTCGACGCCGATGGATATCAACATCGTCGAGAACGGCATGGCGCGAAGGGTCCGCTACGACCGCGCCGCATTCGACTTCGGCAAGCTGCAACCGCCCGCCGATTTGCCCGACATCGGCTTTTCCGGCTTTCGCGTCCTGGAGGCGGTGGAGGGCCAGGGCTTTCAGGAAGTGGCGATCTATCAGGGCGCGAGCTTTTTTCGCGCCAAGGCGCGCGGGCAGAACCTCGGCGTCACGGCGCGCGGCCTGTCGATTCACGCCGGCGAACCGCAAGGCGAGGAATTTCCGCTGTTTCGCGCGGTCTGGATCGAAAAGCCGAAGCCGGCCACCAACGCCCTGGTCATCCACGCGCTGCTCGACTCGGCGAGCGTCACCGGGGCGTTCCGCTTCACCCTGCGCCCCGGCGAGGCGACGATCATCGATACCGAACTGACGATCGTCGCCCGAGCGGCGATCGACCATGTCGGTCTCAGCGCGATGAGCGGCATGTATCTGTTCGGCGGCCTCGATCAGTCGAAGACCGACGACATCCGTCCCAACGTCTACGAGATTGGCGGCCTGCAGATGCTCACCGGGGCCGGCGAATGGATCTGGCGGCCGGTCGCCAATCGCGACACCCTGCAGATTTCCGCTTTCGTCGACGAGAATCCGCGCGGATTCGGCCTCCTTCAGCGCAATCGCTCGTTCTCCATGTTCCAGGACGACGACCAGCATTGGGAATTGCGCCCCTCGTTGTGGATCGAACCGATCGGCGATTGGGGCGAGGGTCAGGTGCAATTGCTCGAAATCCCCACCGCATCGGAGAACAACGGCAACATCATCGCCTTCTGGCGGCCCAAGGCCGGCCTTGCCGAAGGGGAGTCGCAATCCTTCGCCTATCGGCAATTCTGGTGCTGGACTCCGCCCGCGCGGCCGACGCTCGCCGTCTGCACCGGCGCGCGAATGGGAAAGGCGGGCAAGCTGTGGCGTTTCGCCCTCGAATTCTCGGGCGACCTGCTCGCCAACGCGACCGACGCCGCGCAGACCAAGGTCAACATGGCGGCGAACCCCGGCCAGATCGTGGCGAGCCGCTCCTTCGCCTCCGCCGAACGCAAGACCCTGCGCGTCGTATTCGACCTCGACCCGGGTTCGGAGGCGTATTCGGAGTTGCGCGTCGTCCTCGAATCCGCCGGGCGGCCGGCCAGCGAAACGTGGCTCTATCGATGGACAGCGTGACCGCAGCGCCCCAGGCCGCCGCGCCCGCGACCCCGCCCGAAGCGCCGCTGGCGATGCCGGTGCAATCGCTGACCCGCTTCTCGCGCAGCGAGCGGCGGGCGCGCGCGGCGCCGTCGCTCGCCTTCACCCCCTGGGCGACGCGGCTGTTGGTCTTCGGCGGCGCGCTGGCGCTCACCGGCTATGGCGCCTACGAGATGTACCGGGTCGTCCGGGTCGGCGTGGTGACCTTGCTCGAATGGGCGCTGGTCGTGCTGTTCGTCGCCAATTTCTCGTGGATCGCGCTCGCCTTCGCGACCGGAGTCGCCGGCTTTCTGTGGCTGATGTTCCGGGCGCCCCCGGCGGGCGGGCTCCCCGGGAGCCTCGCCAAGAAGACCGCGGTGGTGATGCCCATCTACAACGAAACGCCGGCGCGCGTATTCGCCGCGATTCAGGCGATCTGCGAGGACGTCGCGGCCACCGGCCTTGGAGCCGCGTTCGATTATTTCTTCTTGTCCGACACCACCGACCCGGACCTGTGGATCGCCGAAGAGCGCGCGCTGGCGGCGATCCGCCGACGGCTGCCGGAACAGCGCATCTACTATCGGCACCGACGAAAGAACACGCACCGGAAGGCCGGAAATATCGCCGATTTCGTGATGCGCTGGGGCGGCGCCTACGAGCACATGGTGGTGCTCGACGCCGACAGCCTGATGACCGGAGACGCCATCGTTCGCCTCGCCGTCGCCATGGAGGCGGACCCGGACGCCGGCATCATCCAAACCTCGCCGCTGATCATCAACCGCAACACTTTTCTTGCGCGCGTGCAGCAATTCGCGGCGCGCATCACCGGTCCGATCGTCGCGGCGGGCCTCAGCGCCTGGATGGGCCGGGACGGCAACTACTGGGGCCATAACGCGATCATCAGGACGCGCGCCTTCGCCGCCCATTGCGGCCTGCCGGATATGCCCGGCCGCCCGCCGATCGGCGGTCCGATTCTCAGCCACGATTTCGTCGAGGCCGCGCTGATGCGCCGCGCCGGTTACGCCGTCTACATGCTGCCGACGCTGGCCGGCTCCTACGAGGAGAGCCCGCCGTCGCTGATCGATCTGGCGGTGCGGGACCGGCGCTGGTGCCAGGGCAATTTGCAGCACACGCGCCTGTTGACCGCCAAGGGCCTGGTTCTGGCTTCGCGCCAGCACCTGGCGGCGGGCATCATGGGCTATCTGGCTTCGCCGTTGTGGATGGCCCAACTGCTGGTGGGCATCGCGCTCGTTCTGCAAACGAGCTACATCCGTCCGGAATATTTCACCGCCGATTTTTCGCTGTTTCCCGCCTGGCCGCGTTTCGACGCCGCGCGGGCGTTGCGGCTGTTCGAGCTGACGATGGGCGTGCTGCTCGCGCCGAAGTTCTTCGGTCTCATCGCCGCGTTGAGCGATCGGCGCGTGCGGACGGCGAGCGGCGGCGCCATTCGCCTGATTCTGTCCGCGCTGTTCGAGACGGCGATGTCGGCCCTCCTGGCGCCGATCATGATGGTGATGCAGTCCGGTTTCGTCGTGCAGATCCTGTCGGGCCGCGACACCGGTTGGAGCCCGCAAAGACGCGACGACGGGTCGATCCCTTTCGCCAGCATCGTGCGGCGCCATCGCGCGCATATGGCGCTCGGAATCCTGACTTTGTTCGCCGGTCTGTTGATCTCGCCCTCCCTCGTCGCCTGGATGTCGCCGACGATCGCCGGCCTGATCCTCGCGATCCCGCTGTCCTGGGCGAGCGGACAGTTGCGGATCGGCGTCGCGCTACGCCGGATCGGCCTGCTGACGACGCCCGAGGAGACCGCCCCGCCCGCCATCGTCGAACGCTCGAACGCGCTGTCGATCGAACTGGCCCGCACCGGCAATGACGGCGACGACGGCCTGCGCGCGATTCATTGCGACGCGGCCCTTCGCGCGCAGCACGAACTGTTTCTGCCGACGGCCGCACGTCGCCGGCGCGGCGAAATCGATGTCGAAGAGGCCGTCGCGACCGCCAAGCTCAACGACGCCAAGTCGCTCGAGGAAGCGATCGGATGGCTGAAGCCGAAGGAGCGCATGGCGCTGCTCAACGACCGCGCGCTGATCTCGCTGCTGGCGCGCCTGCCGGCCGAGGCGCCGTCCGACAAGACGGCGAAGAGCGAGTCGATCGCCGCGCCGATTTCCGTCTAAGGCGATGCGCGCCGGTCGAACAGCGGAAACAGAAACAGTCCGACGCCGAAGCCGCCCATATGGGCGAGCCAGGCGACGGGCGCGTCCGACAGACCGAATTGCTGCGCATAGGCGCCGAAGATGAAATTGGTGGCTAGCCAGATGATCAGGAAGATCACGACATTGCGCTCGCGCAGCAGCCGGCGCAGCGGCGGCGCCGGCGCCCGATAATCGACGACGGGGGACGAGCGCGAATAGCCGCCCGGACTCCCCAACGGGCCGCCGGGCTCGAAGACGAAGCGCGCCGCCGCCGCCATCAGGCCGGAATCGGCCGCCGAAGCGCCGATCAGCGGCGCCGGGTCCGTCAGGTTGAACGCCCAATGAACGACGGCGCCGGCCGCCGCGGTCGCGGCGAACAGCACGAGAAACCGCATCGTCCCCAGGCGCCGCGCCACCGGCGGACCGAACGCGACGATCCAGATCGAATTCAAGCCGACATGGACCCAGGAACCGTGCAGGAACGCATAGGTCAGCAGCGTCCAGGGCTTCGGACCCTCCCGCAGCACCGGAAAAAGCGCGCGCAGGAGCGAGGCCTGCTCACGGGCTTCAGGGTTGACATTGGCGCGCGCCAGCAGGTCGTTGAACCGTTCGGGCCAGACCGCCAGCGTCAGCCTGCCGGGGATGAACGCGAACTGGTTGAACAGCCAGTCCTGCGCCGACTCGGGGATCACACTGACCCCGACGTGGATGACGACGAGAATCGCCACCAGCGCGGCGACGACGGGGGGCGCGTCGAACATCGGCTCCCTGATTTTCGGCGCGCTCATCGGGTCGCCCGGCGCTGCATCGTCCGACCGCATCGCTGAACCTGATCTCTGGAAAATGGGCCGTTGCGATAGCACGGCCCGGCGCCGCTTGCGACGTCAAATGAGCGATCCGGGCCGCGGCCGAAACGCCTGCAGGCGCCCAAAACAGGAAAAGGGAGAGCCCGGAGCAAGGGCCCTCCCCATCCTCATTCGCCCAACTTCGCCATCAGATCCGCGGCGGGAGCGCGCCGCCTGACCCCATTTTGACCGGACCGACCACCCCGCGCGGGGCAGCAACCCGCGCGGCGGTCGATCCTCAAGAAGCCGTGCCGCTGGCGCCGCAGCAAGTGCGCCGGCGTCGCTTCAACTTCGACCCGGCCAATGTGGCGCATCGCGCGCCCACCGACAATGCAATCCTTAGTTCATTGTTAATTTTGGAGCTCGGCTCCTTACGACCGGATTAAGGACGATGGAGCGCGCCGCCGGCCGATCGCTGGCATGCGCCCTGCTTCCCCATGGCGATGGCCGCCGGGCCCCCGCCACCCTGTGCCATATCCGAACAGCGCGCCTTGAGTGGGGATCGTGGGAACGCTGGTGAAGCTTGCGGCGACTCGAGAACTTCATTCCTACTGGAACGTGTTGCGCGGGGCGCGCAGCGCGCCCGAGCGATCGCAGATCGATCCCGGCGCGATCCGCGGCGTGCTCGCCGACACCTTCATTCTCGAATGCGACGCGCGCAACCGCTACCCGATCCGCGTCGTCGGCGCGAGAACCAACGCCTTGTTCCTGCGCGAGTTGCGCGGCGGGTCGTTCCTCGACCTTTGGCGGGACGCGGACCAGCCCGAGATAGACGCGATGATCGCCGTCGTGGCCGGCGAGGCGGTCGCCGTCGTGGCCGGCGTTTCGGCCAGTCCCGAAGGCCTGAAGCCGATGGAGCTCGAACTCCTGATGCTGCCCTTGCGCCATCACGGCGACACGCATTCGCGCCTGCTGGGGGCCTTCTCGCCGTCGCTGCTGCCCAGCTGGATCGGCCTGGCGGCCGCCGCGCCGATGCGGCTGCTCTCGCTGCGCGTGCTCGAACGCGTCGAATCAGCGGGCCGGAAACGTTCCCCGGCCGCTCCCGACGAGGGCGCCGGAACGGTCGGTTTCAGCCGCGCCCCGGACATCGATCGCCGCGGCCACCTTTTTATCTTCACAAGCGCGCCTCAACAACGCTGATCCGACCGCAAATCGATCCGCGGTAATGCGCCATTAACCCAAAAGACAATATGTTCTTTTAGCAAAGCCGGACGATGCGGGACATTGGATCGGTTCAGGAAGGTGCGCAAGTGAACTCCAACGCGATGCCGTTGATCGAGGCGAAGATTCAGGAGCGTCGCCGGCACCAGCGCGTCAAAGTGGTCCTGCCCGGCCGCTATATGCTTGAAGATCGGCGCGAATACCCCTGCCACACCATCGACATTTCGCCCGGCGGCGTCGCTTTCGCCGCCCTCGCCAGAGGCCGCATCGGCGAACGGGTCGTCGCCTATTTGACCCAGATCGGCAGGGTCGAGGGAATCGTCACGCGCCATTTCGACGACGGCTTCGCGATCCAGATGAAGCTGCCGATCCTCAAGCGCGAGAAACTCGCCGATCAGCTGACCTGGCTCGCCAACCGGCAAGTGCTGGGAATGGCCGAGGACCGCCGGCACGAGCGCATCACGCCGCGCGTCGTGCACGCGACGCTGAAGACGCCCGATGGACATGAATATCTCGCCAAGCTGGTCGACGTGTCCGTTTCGGGCGCGGCGCTCGCCGTGGCGGCCAAACCGCCGATCGGCTCGTCGGTCGTCATCGGCGAAACCCCGGCGCAGATCGTGCGTCACTTCGAGGGCGGAATCGCCGTCGAATTCAACCGGCCGTTCCCCGTCGAGGCGTTCGACGAGAACATCAAGCTGTAGCCCGGCGCGTCTCGCGGCGGCGGCCGCTTCGTCCGCGCTCAGCCGAGCTCCCGCACCAGCCCGTCCTCCAGCGTCACACGCCGGTCCATGCGCGCGGCGATGTCGAGATTATGGGTGGCGATCAGCGCGGCGAGGCCGCTGGCCTTCACCAACGCGGCGAGCGTGCCGAACACATGGCCGGCGGTCTTCGGATCGAGATTGCCGGTCGGCTCGTCGGCCAACAACAGGCGCGGACCATTGGCGACGGCCCTGGCGATCGCCACCCTCTGTTGTTCGCCGCCCGACAACTCGGCCGGGCGGTGGCGCTCGCGCGCGGCGAGCCCGAGATAGGCGAGAAGCTCGTGGGCGCGCTCGGCGGCCTTGGCCCGCGGCAGACCGCGAATCATCTGCGGCAGAATCACGTTCTCGGCGGCCGAAAACTCGGGCAGCAGATGATGAAACTGATAGACGAAGCCGATCTCGTTGCGCCGCAGCGCCGTGCGCGCGTCGTCGGACATCGCAGCGGTCGCGGCGCCCCCGATATAGATCTCGCCGGCGTCAGGCGATTCGAGAAGCCCGGCCAGGTGAAGCAGGGTCGATTTGCCCGCGCCCGAAGGCGCGATCAACGCCACGGACTGGCCCGGCCACAATGCGAGATCGGCGCCGCGCAGAACCTCCACCGTCGCTTCGCCGCGCCCGAAGCGCCGCGCCACCTGATGCAGCCACAGGACCGGCGTCTCGGCCGCCTCATTCATAGCGAAGCGCCTCCACCGGATCGAGCGTCGCGGCGCGCCAGGACGGATAGATCGTCGCGGCGAGCGACAGCGCCAGAGCCATCGTGACGACGGCGACGACGTCGCCCGGCTCGACCCGCGAGGGCAACTGCGACAGAAAATACAGCTCGGCGGGAAACAGGTTCGCCCCCAGCAGCCAGTTGAGGCCTTGGCGGATCGCCTCGACATTATGCGCGACGGTCAGCCCGAGAGCGAGGCCGGCCGCCGTGCCGACGACGCCGATGGTCGCGCCGGTGATCAGGAATATGCGCATCACGGCGCCTTTCGTCGCGCCCATCGTGCGCAGCACCGCGATGTCGTGCGATTTGTCCTGCACCAGCATGATCAGGCCGGAGACGATGTTGAGCGCGGCGACCAGCACGATCAGCGCGAGGATCGAAAACATCACGTTGCGCTCGACATTGAGCGCGTCGAAAAAGGTCTTGTCGCGCTGGCGCCAATCGATCGTGATCATCGGGCGCTGCAGCGCGGGCTCGATGCGATCGCGCACCTCATCCATATGGTCGGGATCGTCGACGTAGACCTCGATGACATTGGCCTGGCCGTCCTGATTGAAATAGGCCTGCGCCTCGGGCAGCGGCAGAAAGATGAAGGTGTTGTCGAAATTCGACATGCCGACCTGAAACGTGGCGGCGACCGGATAGGCCTTGCGTCTCGGCGTCACGCCGAACGGCGTCTGCGCGCCGCCCGGCGCAAGCAGCGTAATCCTGTCGCCGACGCGCAGGCTCAGATGTTCGGCGAGCCTGGCGCCGATCACCGCGCCCTGCTCCTTGTCGAAGCCGTCCAGCGTTCCCTGTCTGATGTTGGCGCCGACGCCGGGCAGCTTTTTCAGATCCGCCTCGCGAACGCCGCGCACCAGCGCGAAGGACGAATTGTACGGCGAGGAGGCGAGCGCCTGCCCCTCCACCAGCGGCAGCGCGAAGCGCACGCCGGGAACCTTGGCGACGCGATCCGTCACCGCCTCGTAGTCGGTCAGCGGCGTGTCGGCCCCTTGCAGGAACATGTGGCCGTTGAGGCCGATGATCTTGTCGAGCAGGTCATGCCGGAATCCGTTCATCACCGACATCACCACGATCAGGGCGGCGACGCCGAGCACGATGCCCGCGAACGAAAAGCCGGCGATCACCGAGATCGACCCCTGGGCGCGCCGCGCTCGCAAATAACGCAACGCGACCACCCATTCGAAGGCCGAGAACGGCCGCGTCGCCGAACCGGCCGGCGGCGGCTCGTGAGCGCGGTCGGTCATGCCCGGAGAACTTCGACGCGGCGCCCGCCGCCCGCCCCGCCTCGCGCGAAAACCACGACCCCCGCCGTCGCGCTGGCATCGCTCACGCTACGCCGCCGAGCTGCGTGATGGCGTCGTCGATGCGGACCATTTCGCGCGCGCCGCTGCGGCGGTTCTTGATCTCGACCTTGCCCTCCGCGAGGCTCTTCGGGCCGACGATGATCTGGTTGGGCAGACCGATGAGGTCCATCGTTGCGAATTTCGCGCCGGGCCGTTCGTCGCGATCGTCGTAGAGCACGTCGACGCCGGCCCGGCTCAACGCGCCGTAGATGCGCGCGCAGGCGGCGTCGGTGGCGCCGTCGCCGACCTTCAGATTGGCCAGACCGACGGCGAAGGGCGCCGCCGCGTCGGGCCAGATGATGCCGGCCTCGTCGTGGCCGGCCTCGATCAGCGCGGCCGCCACGCGGCTGGGGCCGATGCCGTAAGAGCCCATATGCACCGCGTGCTCCTTGCCGTCGGGGCCGTTGACGACGGCCTTCATCGGCTCGGAATACTTGGTTCCGAAGTAGAAAATATGGCCGAGTTCGATGCCGCGCGCCGAAACCCGGTGAGCCGGCTCCAGCGCCTCGAACGCCGCCGCGTCATGTTTCTCGGACGTCGCGGCGTACAGCGAGGTCCATTTGTCGACCACCGCCTGGACGGCCGCGGCGTCGTCGAAGTCGATGTCGGCGGGCGGCGCGGCGAAGCTGAGATAATCCTTGTGGCAAAAGACCTCGCTCTCCCCCGTCGCCGCCAGAATGATGAACTCGTGGCTGAGGTCGCCGCCGATCGGCCCGGTTTCGGCGACCATCGGAATGGCGGTCAGGCCCAGACGGGCGAACGTGCGGAGATAGGCGACGAACATCTTGTTGTAGGAATGGCGCGCCCCGATCGCGTCGAGATCGAAGGAATAGGCGTCCTTCATCAGGAATTCGCGCGAGCGCATGACGCCGAAACGCGGCCGCACCTCGTCGCGGAACTTCCACTGGATGTGGTAGAGATTGAGCGGCAAGTCCTTGTACGAGCGAATATGGGCGCGAAAGATCTCCGTGATCATTTCCTCGTTGGTCGGCCCGTAGAGCATGTCGCGGTCGTGCCGGTCCTTGATTCGCAGCATCTCCTTGCCGTAGTCGTCGTAGCGCCCGGACTCGCGCCACAGATCGGCCGACTGGATGGTCGGCATCAGCAGTTCGATCGCGCCGGAACGATTCTGCTCCTCGCGCACGATCGCGCTGATCTTGGCCAGCACCCTCAAGCCGAGCGGCAGCCAGGCGTAGATGCCCGCCGATTCCTGGCGGATCATGCCGGCGCGCAGCATCAACCGGTGCGACGCGATCTCGGCCTCCTTGGGCGTTTCGCGCGCGATGGGCATGAAATAACGGGAAAGACGCATGAGTTCGGCAGTCCGCGGGAAGGGCGTCGAATCACCGGATTCGACCGATGAGATCGATTTTGTCGGGCCAAATGAACCCAATAGGGACGAAATGACAAGCGCCGCTCGCCCTCGCCGCGCCGCCGCCGGCGGCGGCTCGCGAATGGTTTCACGTTTTCGTGATCGCCGCGGCGCGTAATCTTCGGGCGACCGGGCGCGAACTCATCTTCGCCAGGCCGAAGCCTCGCCCTGGCGGGCGCGGGAAGGATTCGGCGCCCTCATCTCAATCATTCATGAGGATTGCGCCATGAACTCCAAGACCGCCTTCACCGCGGCGACTCTCGCCGGCTCGCTCGCCGCCGCCCTCGCCGTGGCGAGCGCCGCCAAGGCCGGTCCGGCCCCCGCTCAGCCCGGCGCCGACAAGTGCTACGGCATCGCGCTCGCCGGCAAGAACGACTGCGCGGCCGGCGCCGGCACCTCCTGCGCGGGCACCTCCGCCGTCGACTATGACGCCCACGCCTGGAAATACGTCAAGAAGGGCGCCTGCGAGGCGATGATGACGCCGAAGGGTCACGGTTCGCTGACCCAGATGTGAGACGCTCCGAGCGGTTTGCGCGGCCCTCCCCGGCCACGGGGAGGGCTTTTTTGCGGCCGCCCGCCGCGCGCCCTTGCCTCCGCCGCGCCGATCGGCGACTTTCGCCTCCCGGCGCGAGGGCAAGAAATGAACGACGGAATCGCGACATTGGCCGATGTCAGAAGCGCGCTCGCCAGCGGCGAGTCGAGCGCGCAGGACATCGCCAAACAAACGCTCGCCCGCATCGAGCGGCGCAATGGCGAACTGCGCGCCTTCGTGGCGTTCCACGCCGAGCGGGCGCTGGCCGACGCGCGCCATGTCGACGCCCTGCGCAAGCTCGGCGTTAGGCTCGGACCCCTCGCCGGCGCGCCGATCGGCATCAAGGACATCATCGACGTCTCCGACCTGCCGACGCGGGCGGGATCGCTCACCCGCGGCGACGCGGCGGCGGCGACGCAGGACGCGCCGGTGGTCGAGCGCCTGCGCGCGGCGGGCGCCATCATCATCGGCAAGACGCATACGGTCGAATATGCGTTCGGCGGCTGGGGGACCAACGAAACGATCGGCACGCCGCACAATCCGCGCGACATGAGCCGGCCGCGCGTTCCCGGCGGTTCGTCGAGCGGCTCGGGCGTCGCGGTGGCCGCGGGCCTGTGCGTCGCCGCGCTCGGCACCGACACCGGCGGCTCGATCCGCCTGCCCGCCTCGTTCTGCGGCGTCGTCGGCCTCAAGACGACATTCGGCCTCGTCGACAAGCGCGGCGTCGTTCCCTTGACGCCGATGCTCGACTCGGTCGGACCGATGACCAGCAGCGTCGCCGACGCGGCGGCCTTGCTCGCCGTCCTCGCCCCCGCGCAAGACTGGCGCAGACCCGGATGGTCGAAGCGGCTCGACGCGCTCGCCTACGGGCACGGCGCGGAAATCGCCGGCCGGCGGATCGGCGTCATCGCCGATCTCGGCGCCGATCTGCACGCCGACACCGAGCGGATCTTCGAGCAGACCCGCGCGCGACTGCGCGCATTGGGCGCCAGCGAGATCGAAATATCCCTGCCGCGGGCGCTGCGCGACCTCTCGAACCCGTGCAGCGAACTTCTGGCGATCGACGCCTATCGGCTCTACGGCCATCTCGCGGAGGCCGATCCCAGCCTGCTCGGCGCGCCGGTTCGCAAGCGAATCCTGTCCGGCCGCGGCATTCCCGCCCATCGGCTGATGCGCATTCTGGAGGATCGCGAGGAAAGCAAACGCGAGATGGCGCAGTTGTTCGAGCGAGTGGATGCGATCCTGACGCCGACGACGCCGTTTCCGGCGCCCGCTCTGGCCGATTACGACGAAGAGGCGTCTCCCAGCCTGTTCACGCGCTTCGTCAACTTTCTCGACCTGGCCGCGTTGTCGCTGCCGATGGGCGCGGCGGCGGATGGGCTGCCGATCGGCATGCAGATCATCGTTCCCGGCTATGGCGAGCCCGCGGCGCTCGAGATCGGCGCGGCGCTGGAGGCCGACCGCGGCGCGTTGCGGCTCATCGCCGAAAGCGCGTGAGCGCGATCGACGCGTGATGCGCGCCTTCGCCGTCCTGGCGTTCCTCATCGGCCTGGCCGGCGCCGTCGCGCTGGTCGTGTGGTTTGGCGCGGGCGCGATCGCGGCGGCGGTCGCCGGGCTCGGCTGGCTCGGCTTCCTGGCGTTCTGCCTCGCCCATGCGCCGGTCGCCGCCCTGCTCGGCGCCGGCTGGCGCGTTTGCCTTCCCGCCGACGCGCGCGCTTCGCTGCTCGCCGTTTCCTGGGCGCGCGTTCTGCGCGACGCCGGCGCCGAAGTGCTGCCGTTTTCGCAGCTTGGCGGCTACGTCATCGGCGCGCGCGCCGCCGTCATGGAGGGCGTTCCGGGCGTCGAGGCGGCGGCCTCGACCCTCGCCGACCTCACCACGGAGGCCGTCGCGCAGATCGCCTTCACCGCGCTGGGTCTGATCGCGATCGCCGACATCCGTCCCGGCGCGCCGATCATCCGTCCCACCGTCTTCGCGCTTGTCGTGGTCGCCGCGCTGAGCGTCGCGTTGGCGCTGTCGCTGCGCCGCGGCCAGCGCTTGTCGCGGCTCGGCGGCTCCGCGGCCAAGCGCTGGCTCGCCGGCTTCGGCGACGTCGAGAAGACGCTTGCGGCGTTGCGCGAAATCGGCGCCCGGCGCGGCGCCGTCGCCGCCTCGCTGGCCCTTCATCTTGTGGCCTGGCTCGGCGTCGCGCTCGAGGCGTGGCTGGCGCTCAGGCTGATCGGCGCGCCGATCTCCATCGAAGGCGCCGTCGCGCTGGAGAGCCTGCTGTTCGCCGCGCGCAGCGTCGCCTTTCTGGCGCCCAATGCGCTCGGCGTTCAGGAGGGCGCCTATGCGCTGCTCGCGCCGCTGGTCGGCCTCGACCCCACTGACGCGCTCGCCCTGTCGCTGATCAAACGCGCCCGCGACCTCGTGATCGGCGCGCCGGCGCTGCTGATCTGGCAACGGCGCGAAGTCGCGCAGGCGTGGCGCCGAAGGGGCGAACTCGCGCCCTAGGGATCGCCAGGCCGGAAAGCCGGGCGGGCCAAAAACGCTTGGCCCGCGGTTTGATCCTCGGCTAATGTCGCCCGCCAGGCGCAGAACCGAACGTCGCGCGAATTCGTTCGGCCGCGCCGACCCGCTCGACGCGGGCTGGCGGGCGGGCGCGGACGGCGCGGCGGCCGGAAAGCCTTGGGGAACAAGATGGCGGCTCGCCGCCCGGCGAGCGATTCACCACGTCCGGCGCTTTGAATGGGCGGCGAGGCGGAAACCTTGTTCAATTTTCGGCGGGACCTATCGTCGCCGCGCCGTCGGCGGCGGCTTCGCGTCGCGAGTGTTCACTATGAAAAGTTTCGTCGTCGCCCTCCTCGCCATGGCCTGTTTCGCGGTGGTCGACGCCCGCGCGGGCGATGACGCGCTCGCCACGCGGCAGACCCTCGAAGGCGGACAGATGGCCGCCGGCGAACAGGCGATGGCCGCGCGGCTCGCCGCCGACGCCGGCAATAACGAAGCGCGCTTCGGCCTCGGGCTGATCCGCTTTGCGCGCGCCGTCGAACGCTACGGCCAGAGCCAGTACCGCTATGGCCTGCGGGCGCCGCGCTCGATGAGCATTCCGCTGCTGCGCTTTCCCGTGCCGGTCAACCCGGCGCCCGAGGAATTGACCTACGAAAAGCAACGCGAGACGTTGACGACGCTGCTCGACGGCCTCGCCAATGTCGAGGCGACGCTGGCGCCGATGACCGACGCGCCGGTCAAGATCGTGCTCGATCTCAACGCGATCAAGTTCGATCTGCGCGGCGACGGCCAGCCCGACGATTCGGGAAAGCTCTCGTCGATCCTCGCCAATCTGCGCATGACGCGCCCGGATGGCGCGCCGAAGGCCGAGCCGTTCGAAGTCGCGTTCGACAACGCCGACGCGCTGTGGCTGCGCGGCTATGCCCAGCTTCTCTCCGCGTCGATCGAATTCGTTCTCGCCTATGACTGGCGCTCGACGTTCGAAATGGCGGGACCGTTGTTTTATCCGCGCATCGCGCCGCCGCCCTTCAACAGGGCGGCGATCGCTCCGGCGGTCGGCGCCGGCGGGGGATTCTTCGGCGACGAGGCGCAGATCGCCGACGCCATCGCGCTCATTCATGAAATCCGCTGGCCTGTCGCCGAGGAGGCTCGCTTGCAAAGCGCCCACGCGCGTCTCAAGCAGGTGATCGCCCTGAACAGAGCGATGTGGAAGGCGATCCTCGCGCGGACCGACGACGATCGCGTATGGATCCCCGGACCGCAGCAAAAGCACGGCGTCATCGCCGGGATGCCGGTCAACCAGCCGCAGGTCGACGCGTGGCTGAAAGCGCTCGACGCGTTCGACGCGGTGCTCGACGGCAAGCTGCTGTTGCCCCACTGGCGTTTCGCGCAAGGGATCAACTTCAAGAAGGTGTTCTTCGAGCCGCGCCCGTTCGACCTCGTGCTGTGGGCGACCGGCCATGCGGCGGCGCCCTATCTCGAACCCGGCCCGGTGTTGTCGCGCGCCGAATGGGGCGACTGGCAACGCGCCTTCAACGGCGAGTTTCCCGCCTACGCCTTCTGGTTCAATTGAGGCGCGGCGCGCGACATCGCCGCCTCTGTCGGCGAGCGCCCGTTCGTGCTAGACGGGAAGCTTCTTTGTCGAAGAGCCCCGCATGTCCACGCCGATCCGCCCGTTGCGCTCGCCCGCCGAACCGGCGCCCGCTCCGCGCCTCGACCTCGCCAGCCGTCCGCGCCGCAACCGCAAGGCCGAATGGGCGCGCCGGCTGGTCGCCGAGAACCGTCTCTCAGTCGACGACCTGATCTGGCCGCTGTTTCTCGCCGACGGTCGCGAGCCCCGCACGCCGGTCGCCGCGATGCCCGGCGTCGAGCGCCTCAGCCTCGAGGAGGCGGTGCGCGAAGCCGAACGGGCGGTTAAGCTCGACATCCCGGCGATCGCTTTTTTCCCCTACACCGACGCGGCGTTGAAGGACGAGCAGGGCAGCGAGGCGTTCAACGAGAACAACCTGGTCTGCCGCGCCTGCCGCGCGATCAAGAAGGAATTCCCCGGGCTCGGCCTCGTCACTGACGTAGCGCTCGACCCCTACACCAGCCACGGCCACGACGGCCTGATGTCGGGCAACCGGATTCTCAATGACGAGAGCGTCGCGGCGCTGACGCGCCAGGCGCTCGCCCAGGCGCGCGCCGGCGCCGATGTGATCGCCCCCTCCGACATGATGGACGGCCGCGTCGGCGCGATCCGCGCCGCGCTGGACGCCGAAGGTTTCCTGGACGTGCAGATCCTCGCCTACGCCGCCAAATACGCCTCGGCGTTCTACGGCCCGTTCCGCGACGCGGTCGGCTCGGCCGGCGCGCTCAAGGGCGACAAGCGCACCTACCAGATGGACCCGGCCAACAGCGACGAAGCGATCCGCGAAGTCGAGCTCGACCTCGCCGAGGGCGCCGACATGGTGATGGTCAAACCCGGCCTGCCCTATCTCGACATCGTGCGCCGCGTGAAGGACGCGTTCGGCGCGCCGACCTTCGCCTATCAGGTGTCGGGCGAATATTCGATGATCATGGCCGCCGCGCAGAACGGCTGGTTCGACGGCGACAGGGCGATGATGGAGAGCCTGATCGCCTTCAAGCGCGCCGGCGCCGACGGCGTGCTGACCTATTTCGCGCCAAGGGCGGCGGAGAGGCTGAAGGCGGGGCGGTAGCGGGCGGATGCGGCGAAGGACGGCGCGCGCCCGTCGTCGGCAGCGCTTCGAACGGCGTCGGCAGCCGCCATAGGATATTCAGGACTTTCTGGATTTCCTGAACGAGAAACTCCGCGTGCCGAAATGACGATGCGGTTGCCGCACGGTAATTTAGCGCTCCTCGATATTCGCAAGATCGAAGACTATTGTCTGAGCCTGCAGCATCCGCGGGGGAGGCACAAGGCTCGAGTCTTTCGCGAGGCGCTCGGTATCGAGCGGGTTGATGCAGCGTGGCTGCGAGAGCGCCTGCTCGACGCCGCGCGCGAGGGCGATGCTTTACGGATCACGGTCGACGCTTGGGGAAGCTACTGGCGGGTCGATACGACTCTCCGGCGACACACAAAGAGCGCCGTGGTAAGAACAATCTGGATTGTGCGAACCGGAGAGAATGCTCCGAGGTTCGTCACCTGTTGGGTGCTCTAATGGAAGGAAAAACGCCTGCAAAGAGCGAAGCGCCATCGGTATTGGATGTCGTCGCTCTGCTGACAGATATTCCTGCGGCGAGCCTTTCGCGCGGACAGGTGGGCACTGTCGTCGAGCAAGTTGACGACGCAACCGTGGTCGTCGAGTTCAGCGATGATCAAGGTCGCGCCTATGCGGTCGCGCCGTGCCCAATGGCGGGCTTGCTTGTCTTGCGCTACGTCCCGGAGGCGGCATGAATCATCTGTCGGCCTCCGGCCGTCCGAGGCGTTGACGACAACGCCGGACGTTCGCGTTGTCGGATCGGAACCCAACGCGCGCCGCTTTTCTTCGAAGCCGCCGCTGCACGGCGAGGACGCGAGGCGAGGTCGCTTGACCTCGCCCGCTGCTGCGACCGCGATCCAGTCCTCTACATCTGCTTGAACGTGATCTTGCCGTCGTCGCCCTTCTTCCAGACGTACCAGACATAGTCGACGGTGGTGCGGTCGCCTTTCTTGTCATAGGCGATGTCGCCGATCACCGTCTTGAACGTCATGCCGGAATGCATGGTTTCGGCGACTTTCTTCGGATCGAGCGACTTGGCTTTCTCGGCCGCTTGCTTGATGATCTGCACGCCGGCGTAGGAATAGAGCGTGTAGCCTTCCGGCTCGAAGCCCTTGGCCTTGATCGAGGCGACAATGTCCCTGGCGTTGGGGTTGTTGCGCGGCTCGGGGCCGAACGACATCAACGTGCCTTCGACGCCGGGGCCGCCGATCGAGGCGAACTCGTTGTCGGTGATGCCGTCGCCGGAGATCATGATGGTCTTCATGCCCTGGTCGCGCATCTGCCGCACGATCAGGCCGCCCTCGGTGTGCAGGCCGCCCCACATCACGTAGTCGGCGCCCGACGCCTTGATCTTCGAGACGATCGCCGAATAGTCCTTCTCGCCGGTGTTGACGCCTTCGTAGAGAACTTCCTTCTTGCCGCCGGCGTTCATGAAGCCGCGCGCGGCGTCGGCGAGACCTTGGCCGTAGGTGGTCTTGTCGTGGACGATCGCGATCTTCTTGTCCTTGAGCTTGCCGAGGGCCAGTTCGGCCCAGAGTTTGCCCTGCTGGTCGTCGCGCCCGCAGGTGCGGAAGGCGTCCCACAGGCCGCGGTCGGTGACCTTCGGATTGGTCGCCGACGGGGTGATGAACAGCACGTCGTTGTCGGCGTAGACTTCCGAAGCGGGAATTGTCACGCCGGAATTGAAGTGGCCGATCACGAACCTGACGCCGTCGCCGACGAACTTGTTGGCGACCGAGACGCCCTGCTTGGGATCGGAGACGTCGTCGCCCTGCTCGACTTCGATCTTCTGGCCGAGAATGCCGCCGGCGGCGTTGATGTCGGCGACCGCCTGAGCGACGCCGGTGGTCAATTGCGCGCCGAACGAGGCGTTGGCGCCGGTGATCGGGCCGGCGACCCCGAGCCTGACTTGCGCCAGCGCGCCGCCATTGGCGAGCGCCATCGCGAGGGCGAAAGCGACGCCCTTGAGAAATGTCGACCTCATGCTAACCTCCTAAGGCACCGTGAATGGTTGGCGGCACAAGCTAACGCCGCGAATATAACCTGTAAAGACGATTTAGATGGTTAGCACACTGGGGCCCGCCCCTTCCCGCGCGGATTCGCTGGCGCTGGTCGGCGGCGAACTCGCCTTCGACTTCACCAACACCTCCTCGGGCCGCGGCTGGCCGACCCACCAGGAACACCTGCGCTCGGGAAAAAATGTCGTCGACTGGGCGCGGCACGCCAAATTGCTGGGGCCGGAGGACGCCGACTGGCTGCGCGCCGCGGTGATCGCCGACCCGGAGCTCGACCGGCGCCTGTTGCGCGGCGCGCTCGAACTGCGCGAGACGATCTACGCGATCGCCGTCGAGGTCGCCGCGCGCCGGCCGGCGCCGAGGGCGGGGGTCGAGGCGCTCGCGCGAACCCACGCCGCCTGCCTCGCCTGCGCCAAGCTTTCGCCCTTCGAGGGCCGCTACGTCTGGTCGTGGCCGCCGAAGGAAAACCCGGTCGAGGCGGTGCTCGGGCCGATCGCGCTCTCCGCGCTGACCACTTTGACCCAGGGCGACCTGTCGCGCATCAAGCAATGCCAGGGCGAGAAATGCGGCTGGCTGTTCTTCGACACGACGAAGAACAAGAGTTGTCGCTGGTGCGAAATGGAAATCTGCGGCAACCGCGCCAAGCAGCGGCGCTACAGCGCCAGGATGCGCCGCGCTTGACCGGTTCCGGCGGCGCGCCGCGTCTTTCCTTGGCGCCCCCGCCGCGCCATGCTGGCCGCGTGCCGCGCCGCCTGTTGATTCTCGCCTGCCTTGGCCTGCTCGGCGGCTGCGCGCCGCTTCTCGAAACCGACCAGGCGCGGCTCTGCCGCATGGCGCTGCCGGCCATCGAGGACGCGGATGCGAAAATTCGCATCCTGCGCCAGACCCCGTTCGAGGACGGGCGCGGCCTGCGCATCGACTATCTGGCGGGCGCGCCCGACGGGGCGCCGGCGCCCCATTTCGCCGAGTGCCGCTTTGTCGCGCCGGGCCGCCCCAGGCGATCCCAGGACCTGATATCGCTGACGACCGATCGCGGCCCGCTCGGCGAGTATCAATTATCGGTGTTGATCCGCTTCTGGCTGGCGACGCCGGAGGGGCGCGCCGCCGATCCGCTGCCGCTGGCGGGCGCCGAAACCGTGTGGAGCGCGCCGCTGCTGGCGGCCTATGGCCTCCAGCAGGCGATCAACGGACTGCCGCTCACCGCGATCTACGCGCTGCTCGCGGCCGCCTATTCGCTGGTCTACGGGCTGGTCGGGCGCATCAACCTCGCCTTCGGCGAATTCGCGGCGGCGGGCGGCTACGCCGCGGCGTTCGGCGTCCTGCTGGCGGCGGGCTTTGCGCCGGCCGCCCTGCTGGCGCTGGCGCTGGGGCTGGCCGTGTCGACCGCCGGCGCCTTCGGCGTCGCGTCGGGGCGCCTGGTCTTCGCGCCGCTGCATCGGGCCAGCGGCCAACAGGCGCTGGTCGCCACCGTCGGCCTGTCGCTGTTCCTGCAGGAATTCCTTCGCCTGACCCAGGGCGCGCGAATTCGCTGGGTCAACCCGATCCTCAACGAGCCGTTCGCGCTGTTGCGCGCCGGCGATTTTTTCGTGGCGGCGACGCCGATCGCCCTGCTGATCGGCGCTCTCGCGCTCATCGCCGCGCTGGCGCTGCTGGCGGTCATGAAATGGACGCGGTTCGGCCGCCAGTGGCGCGCCTACGCCGACGATCCGATCGCCGCCGAAATGTTCGGCGTCGCCCCCGGCGCGATCTTCGCCAAGACCTTCGCCCTGGCCAGCGCGCTGGCCGGGCTGTCGGGTTTTGCGATGACCATCTTCTATGGCGGTCTCGGCTACGGCGCCTCGACGACGCTCGGCCTGAAGGCGTTGATCGCCGCCATTCTGGGGGGCATCGGCTCGATCCCCGGCGCTTTTCTCGGCGGCCTGCTGATCGGCGTCTTCGAAGCGGCGTGGTCGGCCTTCCTGCCGATCGACTATCGCGACGTCGCCGTGTTCAGCCTGCTGGCGATCGTCCTCGCGCTGCGGCCGGGCGGCATCTTGAACATCGGCGCCGCCACGCCGCGCCGCTGACCGCCCGGCCGCCCTTGAATCGGCTTTTCCGACCTCCCACATCGGGGCGGGCGGCGGACTGCGGGAGCCATCTCCATGTCGAATTTTTCTGGCGTGAACGGATCGGCGGCGATGGCGGCGCCGGCGTTTCCCGCCGACGCGCTGGCCGGCGTGCGGACGCGGCGGATTCTGGCGTTCTGCGTCGATTTCCTGCTGGTGTCGATCATCGCCGCGGCGCTGTGGATCGTCCTCCTCGTGCTGACGCTTGGATTGTCGCTTTTCCTGCTGCCGCCGATCTTTCCGCTGGTCGCGTTCTTCTATAACGGGCTGACGGTGTCGGGCTATCGGATGGCGACGCCCGGCATGCGCGCGATGGATTTGCAGATGCGGATGGTCGAGACCGGCGCGCGCGTTCCGTTCATCAACGCGGCGGCGCATGCGCTGTTCTTCTATCTGAGCTGGATGCTGCCGCCGATCTTCGTGGTTTCGCTGGTCGACGCCGAAAAGCGCTGCGTGCACGACATGCTGGCCGGCGTGATTTTCGTGCGCCGGATTTGAGCGCAGGAAAAAAGGCGGCGAATATCTTGCATCCGGCCATTCCAGTCCGGCGCAATCCGTTCTAGCCTTGCGGTCCGGACCCGAGGCATGGAGTGGGAAAGCGTGACGAGAGAGCCTCGCGACGCCCCGCAGTTCTATCTGACCGCGCCCTCCCCCTGCCCCTATCTGCCGGGCATGGAGGAGCGCAAGGTCTTCACGCATCTGGTCGGCCGGCGCGCGGCGGCGCTCAACGACACGCTGACGCAGACCGGCTTTCGCCGCTCGCAGACGATCGCCTACCGGCCGGCCTGCGAACAATGCCGGGCCTGCGTTTCGGTGCGGGTGGTGGTCAGCGATTTTCGCCCGAGCGCCAATATGCGCCGCATCGCGCGCCACAACGACGATCTGATCGGCGCGATCGGCCCGGCCAAGCCGTCCGCCGAGCAATATTCGCTGTTTCGCGCCTATCTCGACGCGCGCCACCCCGATGGCGGCATGGCCGACATGTCGGTGCTCGACTATTCGATGATGGTCGAAGACAGCCATATCGAAACGCGGATCGTCGAGTATCGCCGCAAGGGGCCCGACCACTTCATCACGCAGCGCGGCGCGGGCCGGCTCTACGCGGCCTGCCTGACCGACCAGCTCGCCGACGGTCTGTCGATGGTCTATTCGTTCTTCGATCCCGACGAGGACGCCCGCTCGCTGGGCGCGTTCATGATTCTCGATCATATTCAGAAGGCGCGGCGGCTCGGCCTGCCCCATGTCTATCTCGGCTATTGGGTCGAGGGCTCGAAGAAGATGGCCTACAAGGGCCGCTACCTGCCGCAGGAGCGGCTCGGCGCGGACGGCTGGAAGCGCATCGAGCGCGAGCCGCCGGCGCTCAGCGCAGAATCTGACTCAAGAACAGCTTCGTGCGCTCGTGGCGCGGGCGCTCGAAGAACTCCTTCGGCGCGTTGATCTCGACGATCTCGCCATTGTCCATGAACACGACGCGGTCGGCGATCTGACGGGCGAATCCCATTTCATGGGTGACGACGATCATCGTCATCCCGTCCTGGGCCAGGCCGGTCATCGTATCGAGCACTTCCTTGACCATTTCCGGGTCGAGCGCCGAGGTCGGTTCGTCGAACAACATGATCTTGGGGTTCATGCACAGGGCGCGGGCGATCGCCACGCGCTGCTGCTGGCCGCCCGAGAGCTGGCCCGGATACTTGCCGGCCTGTTCAGGAATCTTGACGCGCGTAAGCAGGCGCATCGCGATTTCCTCCGCCTCCTTCCTCGGGAGCCTTTTCACCCAGATCGGCGCCAGCGTGCAATTCTCCAGGATAGTCAGATGCGGAAACAGGTTGAACTGCTGGAACACCATGCCGACGTCGCGGCGCACGCCGTCGACGCGCTTCAGATCGCTGGTCAGTTCGATCCCGTCGACGATGATCGCGCCGCGCTGATGTTCTTCGAGTTGATTGACGCAGCGGATCAGCGTCGATTTGCCCGACCCCGAGGGCCCGCAGATGACGATGCGCTCGCCGCGCCCCACCGTGAGGTTGACGTTGCGCAGCACATGAAACGAGCCGTACCACTTGTGCACCCCGATCATATCGATTGCGGCGCCGGCGGGCGCGAGATCGAAGGGGCTGGTCTGAGCGTCGGCGGTGGTCAAGGGCTCCTCCCGAGCCGTCGTCAACGTCGGCCGGCGGCGAGCCGGCGCTCCGTGAAGGCCTGATAGCGCGACATGGCGAAGCAGAATACGAAATAGAACAGCGCCGCGAAGGCGTAGCCGGTCGGCGCGATGGTCGGTCCGGCCCACACCGTATCCTTGAACGCATTTTCGACGGCGCCGAGAAAATCGACCAGGCCGACGATCGAGACCAGCGTCGTATCCTTGAACAGGCCGATGAAATTGTTGACGATGCCCGGAATGACCAGCGTCAGCGCCTGCGGCAGGATGACCAGCCCGGTCATCGGCCAATATTTCAGGCCGAGCGCCATCGCGCCCTCGAATTGCCCCTTGTTGATCGACTGGAGCCCGCCGCGCACGTCCTCGGCCATATAGGCGGCGGCGAACAGCGCCGTGCCGACCAGCGAGCGCAGCAGGCGGTCGGGCGTCCAGCTTTCCGGCAGGAACAGGGGAAGCATGAAATTGGCCATGAACAGCACGGTGACGAAGGGAACGCCGCGCACGAACTCGATGAAGACGACGCTGGCCAGCCTGACGACCGGCAGCGACGACCGGCGCCCGAGCGCCAGCAGCACCCCGAGCGGCAGCGAAAACACGATGCCGACCAGCGCGGTGAGCAGCGACACGAAGACGCCGCCCCACAGCACCGTCTCGACGACGGGAAGGGCGAGCCAGTCCGAACCGCGCAACAGCACGAAGCCGAGGATCGGAAAGGCGACGAAGAACAGGCCCGCGGCGATTTCGCGCCGCGGCGCGCGCGGCCAGGCGAGCCAGGCGATCAACACGGCGCCGACGGCCTCGGTCAGGTCGACGCGCCAGCGCTCGGGCTGCGGATAGGAGCCGTAGCGGAAATAATCGATCTTCTGCGCGATGAACGCCCAGCAGGCGCCGTCCTGATGCGCCCGGCACAGCGCGCCGTCCGGCGCCGACCACACCGCTCTGATCGTCGCCCATTCGATCAGCGGGGGAATCAGCCAGCAACACAGCCCGAGCAGGATCAAGGTGAGCGCGCCGGAGGTCCAGCTCGAAAAGAGATTGTCGCGCATCCAGGCGAACGCCCCGCGCGAAAAAATGGGCGCCGGCAGCGCCGGCTCCGGCGCGCTGCGCACATAAGCGAGGGAGGCGTCGGACAAAGTCAGCGCTCCTTCAGCGCCATGCGCGCATTGTAGGCGTTCAGCGCGAAGGCGACGGCCAGCGAGATCATGAGATAGACGCCCATCGTGATCGCCATCACCTGCACGGCGGCCTGCGTCTGATTGAGCACCGTGCCGGCGAAGATCTGCACCAGGTCGGGATAGCCGATGAACACGGCGAGCGACGAGTTCTTGACGATGTTCAGATATTGGCTGGTCAGCGGGGGCGTGATGAGCCGCATCGCCTGCGGAATGACGACGAGCTTCATCGTCAGGCCGCGATGGAGGCCGAGCGCGCTGGCCGCTTCATTCTGCCCCCTGGACACCGCCAGCACGCCGGCGCGCACGATTTCCGCGATGAAGCCGGCGGTGTAAGTCACCAGGCCGAAGATCAGGGCGGCCAGCTCCGGCAGGATCTGCATGCCGCCGCCCAGGTTGAAGCCGGCCTGATGCGCGAGGTCGAAGCGGAGCGGCCGGCCCGTCGCAAAATAGGCGGCGAGGGGAAGCCCGAGACACAGCGCCGCGGCGACGACGCCGACCGGGGTCCGCTCGCCCGTCAGCGCCTGTCGCCGGCGCGCCGAACGGCGCCAAGCCAGCGCGGCGGCGATTCCCAGGAGGAGGGCGAGCCCGATCCATTGCGCGCCGGCGGCGAACTCCGGTCGGGGCAGGTAGAGACCGCGATTGTTGAGGAAGACCAGACCAAACAGCGCGATCGACTGACGCGGCGCGGGAAGCGCCTTCAACACCGCGTTGTACCAGAACAGCAGTTGCAGCAGCAGCGGCGTATTGCGCATGATCTCCACGTAGATCATCGCGATCTTGGCGAGAATCCAGTTGGGCGAAAGGCGCGCGACGCCGATGGCGAAGCCCAACGGCGTCGCCAGCGCGATGCCGAGCGCGGCGACCAGCGCGGTGTTGCACAGACCGACCCAGAACGCCCGGCCATAGGTCGACTGCGACGAATAGGCGATCAGCTTCTGGTTGATGTCGAAGCCCGCCGTCTGATCCCAGAAACCGAAACCCGTCGGCACGCCGCGCGCCTGCATGTTGACATAGGCGTTGTGGCTGAAGCTCCAGACGAGCGCGATCAATGCGGCGACCAGCACCGCCTGATAGGCATAACCCCGCAGCCTGGGGTCGTAGAGCGCGGAACTCGCTGTCGGGTGGGAAGGTTCGGCCATGGCGCCGCCGGTCGGAAAGCCGCGTGCATCTTCGTGGCCTCACCGGCGAAAGCGGGGCCAACCCGGCGATGATCGCAGGCTCGCCGGCATCCGACAAGCCGCTGGCGGCCACACGGTCGTCCGAGCGCGATTTCGAGGCGGCCGACCGCTGTGGGAGCGAGCTCCGATCATTGGCCAAGACGAAGAAAGAGCGCGAAACCACCCGGGCCGTCGACTATGATGGCCGGGATATGGCGTCTTGGCGCTTGTCGGCGCTGACCAATCGGCCAAAGCGGGAGGCGGCGATGCAAACGCGGCGCGCATTGTTGACCGGCGGCGGCGCCGCCGCGCTGGCGCTGGGCGGATTGGCCTATCGCGGGTGGGACCGCGGCCTGTGGTCGGGCGGCGAAGGCGCCGCTTACAAGCCGTGGAGCGATTGGCGGGGCGACGCCGCAGAAGGCGTCAGGCGCCCGCTGCGCGCCGCGATCCTCGCGGCCAATCCGCACGACACCCAGCCGTGGCTGTTCGACGTCGCGGAAAACGGCGTCACGCTGTATGCCGATCGCGCTCGCAATCTGGGGACATTCGATCCTTTCCGCCGCGAGATGCACCTCGGGCTCGGCGCGGCGCTGGAGAACCTCATCCTGGCCGGGCGCGCGTTCGGTCTTGCCGCGACGGTCACGCCCGCGGAGGGGACGCTTGCGCCGTCGCCGGACGATGCGCCGGCGCTCGCCGCGCGCGTCGCCTTCAGCCAAGCGCCGCCGGCGCGCGATGCGCTGTTCGACGCCATTCCGAACCGCCACACCAATCGCGGTCCCTACCGCGCCGATCAGCCGATCGGCGCGGAAATTCTGCGCCGCTTTGGCGACCTCGTCACGAACGACGCGGTGCGGGTGGCGTTTGTCGACGACAGGCGCGCCCGCGCCGATCTGGCCGCGATCATCGTGGAAGCGACGGTCCGAATCGTCGGCGACCCGCAGATGTCGGCCGACAGCGCCCGCTGGTTCCGCACCGGCCGCAACGAAATCGCCGCGCACCGCGACGGCGTGACGGCCGACACGGCCGGTCTGTCGCCGCTGATGACCGCGGCCTCGAAGCTTCTTCCCGATCTGGACGCGAAGTCGGCCGACCAATACTGGCTCGCGATGACGAGAGACTCGCAAGTTGCGACCGCGCCGGTGCTCGGCATGCTCCTCGTGCGCAACCGGCTCGACATGCGCTCGGCGATCGAGGCCGGCCGCGCATGGCAGCGGCTGCATCTGGCGGCGACCGCGCAAGGACTGGCCGCGCAGCCGCTCAATCAGCCCATCGAATGGATCGACCGGGACGCCATGCTCGGGAGAGCCGGCGACCTTGGACCGGCGATCGCCAGGTTCGCCGCGGCGCCCGGCTGGGAGCCGACGTTCATGTTTCGCCTGGGCTTTGCCGAGCGCGCGGCGGGCGCAAGCCCGAGACGGGCGTTGGCGGATGTCTTGAGGACCTAGCGGGTCTCGCGCCGGCGTCGAGGATGCTCGCCCCTCCCCGTGCGCGCCTGTCCGCCTAGATCAGGCGCGCGATCCTCAGCACGACCACGATGATCGCAACGGTCGTGCTCAGAGCGGCGAGAATCGAAAACTCGGTCAGCACCAGCCACGGCTGGCCTTGCCGAAAGGCGAACCAGCACAAGCTGGTCGTCAGGGTCGTCAGCGCGAAAGCCAGCAGGACGACCTGCAGCGCGAGCAGCGGGTCGACATACCTGATGGAAACGCCGAGTTCCGGAACAAGGATGAGCACGAGGCCGGCGGCGGCAAGCGCGTTGACGAGAGCGATGCTGTGCAGGTCCTTGCGCGCCAGCGCCAGCAGCGCCGCCGACGCTTCGGCGAGAAGCGCGAACATCGGAATTGCCGCCAGCGTCTCGTCTGACATTTTCCGTCATCCCAATCGCCGATCCAACGATGGCGTTACGGGATGGTTCGCGACGGCTCGAGGCCGTCGCGAGACGCTGGATTTCGCGCAACCCGGGCGCTAGCAGCCGCCGCGGCTCTGGGTTCCGTAGATGACGACCGGCATTTTTTCCGGATGGTCGGATGGGGGCGGCTCGCCGAGGGTGATGATCTTCGGACCGCCGGTCGCGGCGAGCGGCGATTCGTCGTCGACGCAGCCCGGCCCCGGCGCGATCACCGAGACGTTGACCGGCGCCCAAATAATGGGGCGGGCCGACGGCTCGCCGACGCTGACGAGATACGGGCCCGGCGCCGCGGGCGCAGGGGCATATCCGAAAGACGCGAATCCCGAGGGGAAGAACGGCCCGCGTCCAAAGCGGGAGAACGGCGTCCCCGGCCCCGGTCCCTGATGGAAGAAACCGACATGGCCCATCGGGAAAAAGCGTCCGGACGCCGGGTGCATTGGCGGGGCGACCATGCGCATCGGCGGGACGAAGTTCGGCCGTCCGGAAACGATCCAGCCGCCGGCGGTCGCCGAATTGAGCGAGGCGACGGTCAGGGCGGCGGCGGCGGCCAGGCTAATTGACGAAGTTTGCATATCGACTCCATCGATGAGGCGGCCTCCTCGCGACCAATTTACGATAAATTAACCGATAAAAATAGCGCGAATCCCGAAAATTCGCCTTTACGACCCGCAATCGCCGGTTTTCGTCATGCTGGGGAGGGCCCCGGCAGGCCGCGGAGGCGCTCGGCGCCGGGCGCTATTCTTCGATCAACTCGGTATCGGCGGGGCGGAGGGGGTCGCAGACCACCGGCAGCCTGTCGCCGTTGCGCGGGATGGCGAGGCGGGAGACGGTCGCCTCGATTGTCGCGTCAAACGGCGGCGCGCCGGGAGGCGGACTAACCAGCAAGGTCAGTTGGGCGACCGGGTCCTCGTCGATCGTTTCGCCGGTGTCGGCGACGGCGAGGACCTTGGCCGAGCAGCGCACGCCATCGGGGCCTTCGGCGAAGCTCGCGCCGTCGACATGGCCGTTGCAGCCCATCAGCGCGAGAGCGGCGCCGAACAGCAGAATCCTTCGCATCGCAACTCCCCGCGGTCCCCATGCGAACGCCGCCGGCCTTGCGGCTGTTCTTTGCGTTCGAGCCGTCGTGATGAGGAGCCGTTACGGGACGCTTGGCCGATCGCGCGGGCCGCGCCGCGGCGCCTCGAATGCGCGACATCCGCCGGAAAGCTCACCCTTCATCGCCGGCGCGACCGGCGACAGGGCGCTGCTGAAGCCGATCGTGACGGCTATTTAGCCGGGTCCAGCGGGCCGGCGGCCTCGTCGCGCGATTTCACCCAGGCGACGGGCGTGGTCGCGTCGCCCTCGCCGAGAGCGCATTGCACCATGACGCTGTCGCTCCAATGGCCGAATTTGAACGCGACCGCCGGCAACAGCCCGACCCGCCGGAAACCGCAGGATTCGTGCAGGCGAAGCGAAGCCTCGTTGGCGCCGTCGATATAGCCGATCATCTGGCGATAGCCGGCGGCGGCGCAGGCCTCGATCAGCGTCGGCAGCAGGCGCCGGCCGATGCCCGCATTCAGATAGTCCGGATGGACGTAGATGGAATGTTTCACCGTGTAGCGATAGGCCGGCCGCTTGCGAAACGGCACCGCATAGACATAGCCGGCGATGACCCCGTCGAGGTCGGCGACAAGATGCGGCAATCGCTTGCGCCGCATCGTCTTGCGACGGCGTTTCAGATCGTCTGCGCTGAACGGGTCGGGCTCGTAGTCGCCGAGGTCTTCGACGCCGCGCGTGATGTGATGCTGATAGATCGCCAGCATCGCAGGCACGTCCGCGTCGGTCGAAGGGCGGATGACGACATTTTGCGACAAGTCCAATAGGCCGTTCGCCAGGGGTCACGCTCCATCGTTTCAAAACCACAGCGCGAACCGGAGATCCGCGAGGGCCGCGCTGCGCCGGGTCGCGCCGTCCTATTCGCGCATCACATAGGTGTAGAAGCGGATCAAGCCGCTCGCCTCGGTTTCGCGGTAGACGCCCTGTATTTCGGCCTCGAAGCCGGGGAAGAGATTGGCGCTTCGCTCGAACAGCTTGAAATAGTCGAGCATCGGCCTGGCCCGCGCGCCGATGCGCTCGCCCGGGACGATGGCGCCGATCCCCGGCGGATAGACCAGCATCAGCGTCGTGGCGATGCGCCCCTCGGCGCGCTCGATCGGCACATAGTCGACCTTGTTGCGCGTGAGCTGGCGCACGGCTTGATACGGCGGCACGACCATTTCCGGCAGGTGTTCCGGCGCGAACTGGCCGCGCTGCAGCGCCGAGGTGCCCGCCTCCCTGTGGAAGGCGTGGAGCTCGGCGCACAGATCGCGCAGGCGCAGCCCGCGATAACGCTGCGGCCGGCGCCGCACGAATTCCGGCATCGCCTCCTCGAGCGGCGCATTGTCGTCGTGCAGGCGCTTGAAGGCGACCAGCGCGCTGAGCAAGGTGCCGGCCTTGCTCGATTCGACGCCTGGCGTGAGCAGGAACAACAGCGAGTTGAGATCGTTCTTTTCAGGCACCACGCGATTTTCGCGCAAATATTGGGCGACCACGGGCGCGGGTACGCCGACATCGGCATAGCCGCCGGTCTGGCGATTGAAACCGGGCGTCAGCAGCGTCAGCTTGTTCGGGTCGGTCATCACGTAGCCGTCGGCGACATGCGAAAATCCGTGCCACGCCGCGCCCGGCGTCAGCTCCCAATAGCGGGGATCGGCGGCCAGATCGTCGGTCGGCACGCTTTCCCACGCGACGCTTTCCGCGCTCGCCTCCGACGAGGGGGAGCCGGCCGGCGGCGGCGCCCGATCGGCGACGAACGGGTCGAAGAACCAGCGTCGCAAGGGATCCTTTTCTTTCTCCTCGAACTCCCGCCGGATCGCGCGCACCTTCTTGCGCAATTCGATGCCCAGCCTCACCGTGTCGTCCCACAAAACCTCCCCAGACCGCCCCTTCATCATCTGCGCGCCGACGTCGAGCGAAGCGAAAATCGGGTAGTACGGCGACGTCGAGGCGTGCAGCAGAAAGCTCTCGTTGAAGCGCCGATGCTCGACCCGCCGCGCCTGGCCGCGGATGTGGCTGTCCTTGGTGTGGATTTGGGAGGCCTGCGAGAAGCTCGCCAGTTGCTTGTGCGTCGATTGCGTCGCGATGATGCCGGGCGCGTCGGGGCCGAGATTCTTCAGCCCCATCGCGAAGCGGCCGGCGAACAAGGAGTGGAATTTCATGAATCCCGCCCAGGCCTCGTCGAACAGGATGTAGTCGCAAAGCGGGCCGATCTTCTCAAGGATCACCTGGGCGTCGTAGATCGTTCCGTCATAGGTGCATTGCTCGATGATCGCGACGCGGAACGGTCGTTCGCTCCGCCACGCCTCCTTGTCCGCGACGAGCGGATTGTTGCGAATCTTTTCGCGGATCGCCGCCTCGTCGAGCGCCTCGTAATAGATCGGGCCGATCAGGCCGTAGGCGTTGCGGTCGGTCTCGAGGAAGATCGGGATGGCGCCGCCCAGAAACAGCGCGCCGTGATGGGCGGCCTTGTGGTTGTTGCGGTCGAACAGGACGAGATCGCCCTCCGCCACCAGCGCCGACAGCACGATCTTGTTGGAGGCCGAGGTTCCATTGAGCACGAAGTAGGTTTTCTCCGCGCCGAAGATCGCCGCGGCCTCCTTCTCGGCCTGCAGCGCCGGACCCTCGTGCACCAGCAGGTCGCCCAATTCGACGACCGAATTGTCGAGATCGTCGCGAAAGACCGCCTCGCCGAGATGCTGCACGAAGATGCGGCCGATCGGGCTGCGGTTGTAGAATATTCCGCCGTTATGCCCCGGGCAGGTCCATAGCTGGTTGCCTTCTTCGGCGTAGTCGACAAGGGCGCCGAAGAACGGCGTCTTCAGCGTCTCGGCGTATTGCTTGACGCGGCTGACCAGGCCGCGCGCGATATATTCGGGCGTCTCCTCGGCGAGGAAGACATAACCGTCGATGAAATCCAGCACCTCGACGGGGATGTCCTCGAGGCGCTTGCGCCGCACCAGGATGACGATCGGCATTTCGAGGCCGCGCTTGCGCATCAGATTGATCAGCGCGGCCGCCTTGCCGTCGACGCCGCGCTTGCCCCAATCGACCACCATGCAGCCGATCGCCGCGTCGGTCTGCACCGCGATGACGGCGTCCTCGACACGGCGCGCCCGGACCACTTCGAAGCCGAGCCGCTCGACCGCCGTTACTATCTGCTGGACCCTCGCGCCTTCCAGATCGTCAGGATCGAACGCCGGCGCGCAGACCAGGACCGTGAGATGTCTGAAAAAGTCCATGCGCCGAATCCGCCGTGAGAGATTCACCCTTGCGAGCGAAGTTGACAGTTTGGTGACAAGGCGGCTTGGCCCTCCGCGACGGCCGACCCGGCGGGCCGCTCGCCGCGGCTGCGTCGCCGGCCGCCGTGAAGCCTCGTAGACTTCGGCGGTTTGATCGTCAAAAGCAACGGGCGGGCGCGGCCGCCCCGGCGACGCCGAACGGCGCGCGAAGCGCCGGAATGGGGCTCGCTCGCTCGACGCCGGCGTTCAGCGCGCGCCGGAGCCTCGGACAAGGCGCCCGATCGACCGCCCGCCGCAACGGGCGCCGGTCGATCATGCAACGGCTCCCGCCGGCGGAGACTTCCGCCGGCGAAAGTTATTCGGTCGGTTCGTTCAAACGGCCTTCAGATTCGTCGCCGAAGATTTGCCGGTGCGCTTGTCGGCGGTCTCTTCGTAGCTGATCTTCTGACCCTCGTTCAGATTGCGCATTCCCGCCTGTTCGACGGCGCTGATGTGCACGAACACATCCTTGCCGCCGGTGTCAGGCTGAATGAAGCCGTAGCCTTTTTCGCCGTTGAACCACTTCACAGTTCCCGTAGCCATATTCGTTCCTTAGAGGTCGGTATATAGGATTTGGCCCGCTCGCGCGGGGCCGGTTTTTATCGCGTTTCGATTGAGGTCTTGAGCGGGGCCGTGAATAAGGCGCAGCAAAGTCTTCGGCCTAAACGTGATGCGACCTTGTATCGCATGGCGAGGGCAAAGTCCATGTTCGCGCCGGGAGCGCCGTTCGCTCCCGACGATTGATCGAGAAAGCCATTTCTGGCCGGTCGCAGCGGGCGTTTTCGAGTCGGTTGGCCGGGCGGGTCTAAAGTCGACGCGGCCCCTCCCAACCAACGGACTAAACTCGTCGGACCCGCGCGGCGAGAGCCGGAGTTTATCGATCTGACGTTGCGGTCTCCGCCGCACGCACGACCTCGTCATCGCGACAATCGCCACGCCCGAGTGGACAAACGAATTTTTGTTAGCTAAAGCTACTTAGCTAAGAGAGGGGCCATGAAAACCGTCACGATCCACACGGCGAAGACGACGTTGTCGCAGCTTCTCGCGCGCGTCGAAGCCGGCGAGGAGATTGTCCTGGCGCGCGGCAAGCAGCCGGTCGCCAAGCTCGTGCCCTTGCAACCGCGCGCGCCAAAGCGCCGGTTTGGGGCGCTGCGCGGAATCGTCAGCGTCGGACCCGAATTCTTCGAACCCCTGCCGGAGCAGGAGTTGGCGGCGTGGGGGTCGTGACTTGCGACTGTTGCTCGACACGAACGCGCTTCTCTGGTGGCTCGCCGGCGACGAGGCGCTGTCCGCCGTCGCGAAATCGGCGATAGCGGACGAAGGCGCCGGCATATTCGTCAGCGCGGCGTCCGCCTGGGAAATAGCGACGAAGCATCGCATCGGCAAACTGTCCGGCGTCGCCGCCATTGTCGCCGATCTCGAAGGGGCGATCGTCGATCACGGGTTCGTCGGATTGCCGATCAGCATTCGACATGGCCAGATCGCGGGAGCCCTGCCGGGTCCCCACCGCGACCCGTTCGACCGGATGCTGATCGCCCAGGCGATGTCGGAGAATCTTGTTCTCGTGTCGAATGAACAATCCTTCGACGCGTATGGCGTCGCCAGATTGTGGTGAAGAGGCGCCGCGACGCAAATCGCCGCGAACAAGTGGAAGGACCGACGCGGGCGCCGGCGCGAAATGTCACTTTCGGACCTCGCCCATGAAACTTTCACCCGCGCCATTCGTTGCTTCGCCTGAGCCCATCCCAAGGAGGCGGTCATGGCCGGCCTATTCGCTCGGATGTTTTCGGTTCTCGCTCTGATGTTGCTGGTCTCGGCCGCTCCGGCGTCGGCCGGCGACAACGCGAGCGTCGCGCCGGAAATCCGGGCGACGATCGAGCGGCAGTTCGACGCTTTCGCGCGCGACGACGCGGCGGGCGCCTATGAGTTCGCGGCCCCGGGCATCAAGGCGATGTTTGCCGATCCCGTCGCCTTCATCGCGATGGTGCGCGGCAAATACGCGCCCGTCTATCGCCACCGCAGCGTTGAATTCGGCGACGGACGTCAGGATGGCGACACCGCTTCGCAGATGGTGACCATCGTCGACGAGGAGAACCGCGTCTGGAAGGCGCTCTATGACCTCGCGCGCCAGCCGGACGGGACCTGGCTGATCACCGGCTGCGTGCTTGTCCGCTCGGCGGACTCGGCGACCTGAGGCGGTCGCCAGCGTATTTTCCTTGACTTGTTGCGCTGCATCATTCATGAGAACGCCGCTACCGCTTCGGTGGCCGATGCGCGCCGGTTGCGTGAAGGACTCAAGTCCTCCTGCCGAGCGCCTGTTTGAACGCCGCTCGACAGCCCGGACACGCAGGGCGTCTCCCAACAATCAATCCTCAACCGCAGCGCTGGCGCAATCCCGCGCCGTTTGCGGCTGCCTGAAAGAACTCAAAATTGCAAAACTTCAACGGCTTCGGCCTCGCCGCGCCGCTCGTTACGGCGTTGACCCGGATGGGCTACGCCAAACCGACGCCGATCCAGACGCAGGCCATTCCCGCCCTGATGGCCGGGCGCGACCTCATCGGCATCGCCCAGACCGGGACCGGCAAGACCGCCGCCTTCGCTTTGCCCATTCTCAACCACCTCCTCGCCAATCCTCGTCCCGCGCCGCGCGGCGGCGCCCGCGTGCTCGTGCTGAGCCCGACGCGCGAACTGGCGAGCCAGATCGCCCAGAGCTTCCGCGATTTGAGCGCCGGGCTGCCGTTCGCGATCGCCGTGGTGTTCGGCGGCGTGCCGCATGGCGCGCAGATCAAGGCGCTGGCGAAGGGTCTCGAAGTGCTCGTCGCGACCCCCGGCCGCCTTGTCGATCACATGGACGCCCGCGTCGCGCAGCTCAGGGATGTCGAGTTCTTCGTGCTCGACGAAGTCGATCAGATGCTCGATCTCGGCTTCGTCAAATCGATCCGCCGCGTCGTGCGCGATCTGCCGATCAAGCGGCAGAACCTGTTTTTCTCCGCGACGATGCCGACCGACATCCGCAAGCTCGCCGGCGAATTGCTGCGCGATCCCGTGGAGGTCGCGGTCACGCCGGTCGCCAAGACCGCGGACCGCGTCGATCAGCAGATCATTTTCGTCGACGCCCCGCGCAAGCGCGACATGCTGGTCGAATTGTTCAGGGACGAGAAAATGTCGCGGGTGCTGGTCTTCACGCGCACCAAGCGCGGCGCCGACCGCGTCGCGCAGACCCTCGACGAGGCGGGGATCGGCGCCCTCGCCATCCACGGCAACAAGAGCCAGGGCCAGCGCGAGCGCGCCCTCGCCGCGTTCCGCGCCGGCAAGTCGCGCGCGATGGTCGCCACCGACATCGCCGCGCGCGGCATCGACATCGACGGGGTGACCCATGTCGTGAATTTCGAAATGCCCGAGGTCGCCGAGGCCTATGTGCACCGGATCGGCCGCACCGCGCGCGCCGGCGCCGCAGGCCACGCGATTTCGCTGTGCGATGCGACCGAGCGCGAGCTGCTGCGCAACATCGAGCGGCTGACGCGGCTGCGCATCTTCACCGTCGACCGGCGCGGCGCCAACGGCCCGGCGCCGGCGCCCGTGCTGCGCAAGGCGACGCCCGCCCCTTCGCCCGAGCGCGCCCACACGCCGCACAACGATCCGCGGCGCGCCGGCGCCCGTCCCGCCGGCCAGCCGCATCGCGCGCGCCAGGGGCGGCGCACGCGACCCGCGTTTCCGGCGAGGTCCGCGCCGGCAAGGTGAGGCTGCGGCGATCGAACCGCCAGCGCTGACGGCCGCGCTCGCCTTTACCTAGCGAGCACGATCTGCGCCCGAAGGTTCTCATGCCTTCCCTCGGGATCGTCGGAGCGTCGGGCTTGACGTTGGGCGCCGCCCGGCGCCGAAGCCCTCGGTCGGCGTCCAGGTTTTCGCAAAGCCGATCTTCGCGACAACTCCTCGCCTTGCCAAAACATCTGACGGCGGTTTCGTATAGGCTCGCCGAGAGTTTTGGGGGCGCGCGAGATGGCCGGTCGAGGATTTCCGATGCGCGCGCGGGCGCTTGTCCTCGCGCTGGCGCTGCTGTCGCCGGCGAGCGGCGCGCTCGCGGCGGAAGCGGGCGATTACGCGCCGGAAAACATCGAGCGAACCTATAGCCGGATGGGGTGGCTCTGCATGATCCCGGCGTTTTGCCCGGTCACCGGCAAGGTGCGCGCCGTCATCCGACGCGCCATGACCGGCGACCCGGCGGGCGCCGACCTGCTCGGGCTGACGCTGGTCGTCGGCGACGGCCTGCCGCGCGACGAAGAGGCCGGCGTCGCGTGGATCGCGCGGGCGGCCGAGCTTGGCGACCCCGACGCCGCGCGCGACATTGCGGATCGCCTGCGCAACGGCGCGTCGATCGAAGTCGACGAAACGAGGATCGCGGCGGCGCTGAAGGCGCGCGCCGACCGCGGCGACGCGGAGGCGATGCGCGCGCTCGGGCCGATGATCATCGGCGGCCGCGGCGCCAGGCAGAATCCCGCCGAGGGGCTGAACCTGCTGAAGCGCGCCGCCGAACTCGGCTCGTCCGGCGCGGAGAGCGATCTCTCGCGGCTCTATCTGCTCGGCGCGCCGGGCGTTCCGGCCGACCGGCCGGCGGCCAGGATGTGGCTCGCCGCCTCGGCGAGCCACGGCGACCTCGAGGCGATGAACACCCTCGGCTACATGGGTTTCAATGCGCCCGGCGAACGCAATGTCGCCGAGGGTTTCTGCTGGCTGATGCGCGCTTCGCTGCTCGACTATGCGCGGGCTCAAGAGGAGCTCAGCATGATTCTGGCGCGCGGCGAGAGCGACGACCACGGCGCGACGATTCCGATCGACCTCGTCCAGGCGGATCTGTGGTTCAGGCTCGCGGCGCGCAGCCCCTATCACGACAATTCGCAAATCCGCGCGATGATCGAACCGCACATGACGACCGAGCAGCTCGATGCGGCCAAGCGCCTGTTCGCCGCCTGGCGCTCCAGGACGATTCAGGAGCTGAAGACGTTTCCCATTCCGCTGCCGCCGATGACGCCCGGCGGCGCCTCGCCGCGCAATTGCCCGGCGATGAGCTGAGGTCGGCGGCAGCGCGGCGCGTCCTAGCGCGCCGCCTTCGCGACATAAAGATGCGCTTCGTAGCGCAGCTCGAACGCGCCGCCCTGCGCATCGATCGCCTCGGCAAGGCCCGCGAGAAGCCTCTCGCGCGGCGCCGGCTCCAAGAGCTGGATTTCCGACCATGTGCGCATGAGATTGGCGTAGCCCGACGCGTCGCAATCGCGGCTCCACGGGTAGCCGCTGTGCGCGACCGCAGAAAACAGCCCGGATTGCTCGAACATCGCCGCGAAGGGGCCGTCTGGCAGGTACCAGTCGCCCGATCGCTTTCCCTCGAGATGGGGCGCCTCCCGCGCATAGACGCGCGCGAACGCCTCGCGGAGCGGCGAGACGATCGGCATCAGCACGTTGCCGAACACCGCCAGGGCGCCGTCAGCCTGAAGCGCGGACGCCGCCTTGACGAACCGTATTTGTGGATCGACCCAGTGCCAGCTTTGCGCGGCGGCGACCAACTTGTAAGCGGCCGGCTGCGGCGGCCACGCTTCGAAAGTCGTTTGCATGAACCGCACGTCGGGAAACGCAGCAAGCCGCTCGCGAGCCGCCTCGATCATCGCCGGCCCGGGCTCGAGCGCCAGCATGCGGCAGCCGCGCCGCGCGAACCCGAGCGTCGCCTGCCCGGCGCCGCATCCGACTTCGAGAACCTCGTCCCCTGATCCGAGACCGGCGAAGGCGGCGAGATCGTCGAACAGAGCGTCGGGATACTCGGGCCGCACCGCCGCGTAGAGAGCCGCGATCCCGTTGAAGGTGAAGCGCTGTTCCATGCTTCAAGCCTCGCTGCTGCGCCTCACCCCATCGCGTAATCGATCACCGACCGGATCGACTTGCCTTCGTGCATCAGGTCGAACGCCTTGTTGATCTCGCCGAGCGGCATCGTGTGGGTGATGAGATCGTCGATGGCGATCTTGCCCTCCATATACCAGTCGACGATCTTCGGCACGTCGGTGCGCCCGCGCGCGCCGCCGAACGCCGTGCCTTTCCAGACGCGCCCGGTGACGAGCTGGAACGGCCGCGTCGCGATCTCCTGTCCCGAGGCGGCGACGCCGATGATGACGCTGGTCCCCCAGCCGCGATGGCAGCATTCGAGCGCCTGGCGCATGGTGGCGACATTGCCGATGCATTCGAACGAGAAGTCGGCGCCGCCGCCGGTCAGGTCGACGAGCGCCGGCACGACCTTGTCGCGCCCGACTTCGTCGGGATTGACGAAATGCGTCATGCCGAATTTTTTGGCGATCGCCTGGCGCGCCGGATTGAGGTCGACGCCGATGATCTTGTCGGCGCCGACCATGCGCGCGCCCTGGATGACGTTGAGGCCGATGCCGCCGAGCCCGAACACCACGACATTGGCGCCCGGCCACACCTTGGCCGTCCAGATCACCGCGCCGACGCCGGTGGTGACGCCGCAGCCGATGTAGCAGATCTTGTCGAACGGCGCGTCCTCGCGCACCTTGGCGAGCGCGATTTCCGGCAGCACCGTGAAATTGGCGAAGGTCGAGCAGCCCATGTAGTGGAACAGCGGCTTGTCGCCGGTCCCCTCGCAGGAAAAGCGGCTGGAGCCGTCGGGCATGACCCCCTTGCCCTGCGTTGCGCGGATCGCCGTGCACAGGTTGGAGCGCTGCGACAGGCAGGTCTTGCAGTTGCGGCACTCCGGCGTGTAGAGCGGAATGACGTGGTCGCCGACTTTCAGCGTCGTCACGCCAGTCGCCGATCTCGCGCACGATTCCCGCGCCCTCGTGGCCGAGCACGGCGGGAAACAGCCCCTCGGGATCGGTGCCCGACAGCGTGTAGGCGTCGGTGTGGCAGACGCCCGTCGCCATCACCTCGACCAGAACCTCGCCGGCGCGCGGCGCGCCGACCTCGATCGTCTCGATCGTCAGCGGCTTGCCCGCCCCCCATGCGATGGCCGCGCGCGTCTTCATGTCTCAACTCCCTGTCGTTGTCGGGGCGCCGGCTCCGCGCCGCTCACTTCGCCGTCGGCTGGATAATCAGGATGCGGAAATCCCTCGGGTCCGCGCCGCCGAATTCGGCGCCGCGAACGACGGGTTGATCGGCGGCGCCGGCGTCCATGCCGCAGAACGCGACGATCGCATCGGCCCCGGGCTTTTTCACCGAGACGCTGGCGGTCGGACTGTCAAACCAGCGCAAAATCGGCTCGTTGACAAGCGCGATTTCGGTGACCGCCAGAGCGCCGCCGGCGCTGCTCAGTCGGCGCTGCGCCGCGCTCACTTGCGCCGGCGTGAGGCAGGCCTCGTCCTTGATGTCCTCCAGATCGAGCGCGTCCGCCGGTCCGTATCGCGTCTCGGCCTTCAGCGGCGCATATTTGACGACGAGCGTCGTCGTCTTGCCCGCCGGCAGCGGCTGGCGCCAGCTATAGACCACGGCGAGCGTCCAGTCGGCGAGGATGGCGCGGTCCGGGTGATCGGGATCGCGCGGGGAAACGACGCCGAGAGCGGATAATTCGCCCCGCGCCTTCGGACTGAGGGCGGCGAGCGCCTGCGCGGTCCGCGGGCCGAACGGCAGCAGCGGCAAGCGCGCGGCCTCGATCTCGGGGCGCCGATCGACCCCGAGCGCAAAGGCTTTGACGTCGGCTTTGGTCGCCACCGGCGCGTCGCCGGCGGTGATCGACAGGGAGACCGGATTCTCGGGCGTGGCGGCGGGAAGATTCCAGGGTTGGCCGTCCTCGGCAAAAGCCTGGAGCCCCGGCAGCGCGACGCTCGCCGCCAGATCGAGCGCGGCCCGTCCTTTGTTCCTGAGCACGTAGGTGGCGACGACAAAGTCGAGCGTCACGTCGACGGCGATCTTTTCCACGTCGAGGTCGGCGTCCGACGCGATATGCAGCTGCCCGACGCCGAGCGGCGCGAGCGCCGGCGCGCGCTCCTCCGGCGCGGCGGCGCCGCCTTGCGCCAAACAGGCGCCCGGCGCCGCCGCGGCGGCCAGCAGTAGCGCAATCCTCGAACCCCGCATCGGCGATCTCCCGCCATCCCCATAGCAGGGCCGCCGTCGCATGCAACCGCCGATCGGCCGGGCGGAATTCGGAACCATGTGCGGGCCGGGCGCCAATCCCGTAACATCGTACGCCCGAAACCGGGGAGGAGGCTGAAATGGCTGTGGCGCATCGATTGGGAGCGGCGTTCATTCTGGCGATCGTCGTGGGCGCCGGCCTCGGCGGCGCGGCCTCGGCGCAGAGCCCGGCAGGCGAAACCGCCGGCGCGCCGGCCAAGGACGAGAGCCTCGAAGCCAGCGTCGTCAAAATGAACGCCTATGTCGCGTTGTTGAACCGCTCGCTGCGCGCGGTCCAGTCGCTCGACCGCTACAAAAGCTGGGTCAATATGAAGACCGGCCCCACCGGCCGCGAATCGATCGTCTACGGCCTCTACGAGGTCTACGACACGACGCGGGAATCCGAAAAGGCCTCCGCCGCCCTGACGCAGGAGCCGCTGCTGCCGGAGCTCGACGCGGCGATGCGCGACTATATCGCGGCCAACGCGGCGCTGGGCCCGATCCTCAACGAGGCCAACGCCTATTACGAGCGCGCCGACTACAAGACCGACAGAATGGCCGGCGGGAAGGCGTTGCACATCAGGATCGTCGCCGCCGCCGGGCCGTTTCTCGCCGCGCGGGCGCGCGCCGACGCCGCTTTCCGCGACGAGAAGGCCAGGGTCGACGAGCGTCAACTCGCGGCGATCGAACAGCGGGAAGGCCGCGCCGCCAATTGGCACGTCGTCAACGTGATGATCCGGGCGCGGCGGGTGGTCGACCTTCTGCCCAGCGGCGCCAATCCGGTCATCGACATCGCGCCTTTCGACGCGGCGATGGCCGGCTACGCGAGCGCGGTCAAGGACATGGACGCCTATAGCTCGGGCCACCCCAACGCGTTTTTCGTGTTCGAATCGCAGCCGCGCTCGCTGCTCGGCAAATTGCGCGATTTTCAGGAGAAGTTGGACCGCGCCAGGGGCGACGCGCGGCGCGCCGGCGGTGACCTCACCTGGATCATCAACGACTACAACATGATGGTGTCGACGTCGCAAACCGCCACGCAGTTCAACCACTGAGCGCGCGCCGATGCGCGCTTTGCTCGAGCGGACGGGGATTGTCGATCTAGCGCAATTCCCGCCAGTTTCCGGCGATGTAGCCTTCCGCGTCGACGGCTGTGATCGTCTTTCCGGCGACCGCGCGGCGGCCGACGCAACGCCAGTCATAGATCGTCGCATGGCCGGTCGCGGCCATCGGCACGCTGTCGGACCCCGGATTTTGGCCGCAGAAGGCGGACGCGCCGACAAGGCGGCGCCGCGTGTCGGCCTTGCCGCAGTCCAGGTTGGCGCCGACCCAGCAGGCCATGAGCTTCGCGCCGGCGCAACGGACATACGCCGCCTCGCCGATGACCTCGGGTCCGACGCCGAACGCCTGGGCCACCGCCGGAGCGAGTTCGGCCGGGGCCTTGTGCGCGAGCGCGCGCGCCGGGCCGCCAGGGCAATAGGCGCCGGCGGCGAAAACGGCTTGCCCGGGCGTCGTCAACGCGCCGCCGCACAGCGCCGCGACCAGCGCGCCCATCCCGATCGCCCACGAACGCATCGGCTGATCCCCGCTTTACATCCCGGCCCGCCAACCCTCCCTTCCATGACGGACGCGCGACGATTTGTCGAGCCTCGCGCGCCTTGACCGCTTCGCTTCCGCGCCCGCATGATGCGGCGATCCGGCCCTCCCGACGCGATGGATCCGCATGGCGAACGCCTCCGGCCTCGAGCTGTTCGATCTGACCGGCCGGCTCGCGCTGATCACCGGCTCGTCGCAGGGCATCGGGCTGGCGCTGGCGCGCGGCCTCGGCCAGGCGGGCGCGCGCATCGTCGTCAACGGCCGCGACGCCGAAAAGCTGGAACGCGCGCGCACGCAGCTCGCGGATGAGGGAATCGCCGCTTTCGCCGCGCCGTTCGACGTGACCGAGCGCGGCGCGACGATCGACGCCGTCGCGGCGATCGAGCGCGACATCGCGCCGATCGACATTCTCGTCAACAATGCCGGCATCCAGCGGCGCTCGCCGTTCGAGAGCTTTCCGGAAGAGACCTGGCGCGAGATCATGGCGGCCAATCTCGACGGCGTGTTCCATGTCACGCAGGCGGTCGGCGCGCGCATGCTGGCGCGACGGCGCGGGCGCATCATCAACATCTGTTCGGTGGCGAGCGAACTCGGCCGCGCCACCATCGTGCCCTATGCCGCGACCAAGGGCGCGGTTCGCCAGATGACGCGCGGGCTATGCGCGGAATGGGCGGCGCGCAACATTCAGATCAACGCGATCGCGCCGGGCTATATCGGCACCGAACTCAACCGCGCGCTGATCGACGATCGGGCTTTCTCCGAATGGGTTTGCAAGCGCACGCCGGCCGGACGCTGGGGCGATGTCGACGAACTGGCCGGCGCCGCGATCTTTCTGGCGTCGGATGCGGCGAGCTACGTCAACGGCCACGTGCTCTATGTCGACGGCGGACTTTCGACGAGCGTTTGACCGGAAGAGGGCTTATTTCGAATCCCTATAGGCCACGCGATCGTTGTTGCATTTGTTCCACTCGGCCTTCTAGGCGTCGCCCTTCAGCCCGGGATGCTTGTGATTCACGAGGATCGCGCAGCTCTGCACATAGTCCGCCTTGCTTCTCTGAGCGTTGCCCGCGTTCGCCGCCCCGGCGACAAGCACGAGTCCCAACGCGGCCAAGATCACTGGCTTGAATTTCATCTCGCCCCCCAATTGCAACAGGATTAACCCAGCGAGCAAAACCCAGGACATTCTTTTGCAGGGGTCAAAAGAGAGCCGCCCGGCGCGGCCGCGCTCCCGCAGCGTCGGAGGGGGTTTGCGCGGCGATTCGCGTCAGGGCAATCCTTGCAGCAGCCGGGGCCTGGCCGACGGCCTTCGCCGGCGCCAAAACAACCAGCCGACGACCGCGAAATTGACCGCGTTCCACAGGACGCCGTTCAGAAAGGCCATCCGATAGGAACTCGTCAGATCGAAGATCACGCCGGAAAGATAGCCGCCGAACGCCATCCCGAAAATCGTCGCCGACACCACGAGCCCGATCTTGGCGCCCGCCTCGCGGGGCGGCAGAAGCTCGCGGCAGATCACGGCGTACATCGGCACGATGCCGCCCTGAAACAGGCCGAATATCCCGGAGACGACGAACAATGAGGTCAATCCGTCGAAATAAAGATAGAGCAGCAACGCGACGCCCTGCATGAAAGAGCCGATCAACAGGGTCGCCGTGCCGCCGATCCGGTCCGCGACAAAGCCCGAGCCGATGCGCGAGATGATGCCGAGAGACAGCATCAGCGACAGCATTTCTGCCCCGCGCGCGACGCCATAGCCGAGGTCGCCGCAATAGGCCACGATATGCACTTGCGGCATCGACATCGCCACGCAACAGGAAAAACCGGCTATGATGAGCAGAGTCAACAACAGTCGCGGCGACAAACCCACATCGGCGCGCGCGATCCTTGTCGCCGCCTCGGCCTCGGCGAACGACTGAGCCGAGGGGCGCCGACGCATCAGCAAGGCCAGCGGGATCACGGTGACGGCGATGACCGCGCCGATCGCGACATAGGTCCCTCGCCAGCCGATCAGCGGCATGGTCAAGTTCATCGATAACGGCCAGATCGTGCCGGCGAGATAGTTGCCCGACGCCGCGACGACGACCGCCAACCCCCGACGCTTGACGAACCAATGTGAAATGTCGGCCATCATCGGCGCAAAGCCGGCGCCCGCGCCGATCCCGATCAGCAGCCCGTGCGCCGCGCAGAAGACGAACAGATTGGGCGCGAGGCCGGCGACGATGAAGCCGAGGCCGAGGCTTGCGCCCGCGATGATGAGCGGAACGACGATGCCGGTCCGGTCGGCCATCCGCCCGAGCACGATCGTTCCGAAGGCGAAGCCGAACATCATCGACGTATAGGGTAACGAGGCGGCGGCGCGATCGACGGCGAATTCGGCCTGCGCCGGCGGCAGCACGACGATGACCGCCCACATGCCGGCGCCGACGAGGGTGGCGACCGCCAGCGACAGCGCCAGCCGCCAATAGGCGTAGCCGCCATCGGGGGCGTAGCGATCGGCGGCGGAAGCGGCGACGAAGGGTTTGCTCATTTCTTGAGCATGTGGGAGCCGATCAAGGATGGCAAGCGCCACGCCGCGCGCCGCGGTCGCCGGAACATCATTGCCGGGCGCATGGTCCCGGTAAGCGGGCCGGGCGCGTCATGCGGCCTGCTTCATCGTCCCGGCCGTGGCGCGGATCGCTTCGGCGAGCGCGGCGGCTTCCGCCGAGAGCTTGCCGGGCGCGAAGATGAGGCCCATGCGGGAGGCCGCCAGCGGCGGCAGGCCGGCCTCGGGGCCGAGGATGCGCAAGTCCGCCGGCACGGCGTCGCGCGGCAACACGGTCACCGCGAGCCCCGCGCGGACGATCGGCCCGATCGCCGAAAAGTTCTTCGAGACCAGCAGGCTGCGCGTTTGGCGATTGCAGGCGCCGAGCGCCTCTTCCGCGATCCGCCGCCAGATGCAGGTCGGGCTTCCCATCGCCAATGAAACCGGGGCCGCGGGATCGATCTGATAGCGCCGCGAAGCGACCCAAACCAGTTGCTCCTCGCGAATGGGTTCGATGCTCTCGACGCCCTCGCCGTCGGTCACCACCGCAAGGTCCAGGGCGCCCCCGCGCACCTGCGCGGCGAGCGCGACCGAATTCTCGCAGGCGACGGAGACTTCGACCGCCGGATGATGTTGATAAAAACGGCTGAGAATGTCGGCGAGGAAGAATTCCGCGTAGTCGTCCGGGATGCCCAGCCGCACCCGGCCGCTGAGACCCTTGCGCGACAACGCGGCAAGCGCGCCGGCCTCGATCTGCATGATGCGTCGGGCGAAATCGATGAGTTTCTCGCCTTCCTGCGACAGACGGGCGCCGCGTCCCTGTTTGACGAAAAGCGCGCAACCCAGCTGCTCCTCGAGACGCCGCACATGCATCGAGACCGCCGACTGGGTCTTGTTCACGCGCTCGGCCGCGCGGGTGAACGAGCCGGTGTCGACGATCGCGAGGAAGGAGCGCAACTGGTCGGTGTCGAGCATGGCATTCATCCTGATTCGTGATCGATTACTTTATAAACATTCGTTGGACCGATCAATAGAAATTCGGCATCGTCGCCGCATCAACACCGCGCGCCCGCTCGCCGCGCCCCCTTGGGGGAGCGACCGGGGACGCTTTGCCGGAAGGAGAGTCCGATGACTGGTTTCGCCGCCGCCTGCCCCAACGATCGCCACGGCCGGGGGCCGCTGTTTCGCACGTTCGGCTCGGCAGTCGTGCGCGCGCTGTTGTGGCCGGCGCGGGTCGTCGCGGCGCGGCGCACGCTCGCCCAGCTCGCCGGCCTTTCCGAATATGAGCTGCGCGACATCGGCTTGTCCCGGCAGGACCTTGTCGACTTCACCGCCCGGCCGCTCGACGAGGACCCGACGCCACATCTGTCCCGTTCGCGCGCCGCCCGCCTCAGGGCGCGCCCGTTGGCGTAACCGCCTCATCGCCCGCGCCTCGCGCGCGGGCCATCCACCACGCGGAAAAGGAGCGCCATTTCCCGATTTGTTGACCCCGGCGGCCCTCCCTATCGCGGCGAAATGGTTTATACGACAGCCAGACGCCGCTTTCGAAGCAATTGAGGGGCCGCGATGAATATTTCCACCCTGATCGACCCTTCCGCTGGCGTCGCCGTGCTGGGGACGCAGGCGCCGCGGTTCGAGGAAATTCTGACGCCGGCCGCGCTCTCCTTCCTCGCCGAACTGCACCGGCGCTTCGACGGGCGCCGGCGCGAGTTGCTGGCCCGGCGGATGGAGCGCCAGAAGCTGTTCGACGCGGGCGAAAGGCCGGACTTTCTGCGCGAGACCCGGGCGATCCGCGAGGGCGATTGGCGCGTCGCGCCCATTCCCGGCGATCTCCTCGACCGCCGCGTCGAAATCACCGGCCCGGTCGACCGCAAAATGATCGTCAATGCGCTGAATTCAGGCGCCAACGTCTTCATGGCCGACTTCGAGGACGCCACCTCGCCGCTCTACGCCAATATGATCGAGGGCCAGCTGAACCTCAAAGACCGCTGGGCGGGCCGGATCGATTTCACCGACGCGGGCAGCGGCAAGAGCTACAAGCTCGTCGCCAAGCCGGCCGTGCTGATGGTGCGCCCGCGCGGCTGGCACCTGCCCGAGCGCCATGTCACGGTCGATGGCGACGAAATTTCGGGAGCCTTGTTCGACTTCGGCCTCTACGTGTTTCACAACGCCAGGACGCAGATCGCCGCCGGCGCGACGCCCGCCCTCTACCTGCCCAAGCTGGAGAGCCATCAAGAGGCGCGGCTGTGGAACGACGTGTTTGTTTTCGCTCAAGAGAAACTCGGCGTTCCCCACGGGACGTTCAAGGCCACCGTGCTGATCGAAACGCTGCCCGCCGCCTTCGAAATGCACGAGATCATCTACGAACTGCGCGAGCACATGGCCGGCCTCAATTGCGGGCGCTGGGATTATATTTTCTCGTTCATCAAGCGGCTCGGCAAGAACCCCGCCTTTCTCACACCCGACCGCGCGGCGATGACGATGGGCAAGGCGTTTCTCGCCAGCTATTCGCTGCTGCTCATCAAAACCTGTCATCGCCGCGGCGCTTTCGCCATGGGCGGCATGGCCGCGCAAATCCCGGTGAAGGGCGACGCGAGCGCCAACGAGGCCGCTTTCGCGAAAGTGCGCGCGGACAAGGAGCGTGAAGCGGCCAATGGCCATGACGGCACCTGGGTCGCCCACCCCGATCTCGTGCCGATCGCCCGCGAGGTTTTCGACCGGTTGATGCCCGGCCCCAACCAGCTCGACGTCACGCGCGAGGACGTTCACGTCACGCGCGAGGAATTGCTCGCCGTGCACGAGGGGGTGCGCACCGAGGCGGGGCTGCGCGAGAACATCCGCGTGGGCGTGCAATATATCGAGGCTTGGTTGCGCGGCCGCGGCGCCGTGCCGCTCTATAACCTGATGGAGGACGCCGCGACGGCGGAGATTTCGCGCGCTCAGATCTGGCAGTGGCTGAAGCTCGGCGCCCGTCTTGAGGACGGCCGCGTGGTGACGCCGGCGCTGTTCAAGGCGACGTTCGCCGACGAGATGGAAAGGGTGCGGGTCAGCGTCGGGGCGGCCGCAGTTGAATCGGGGCGCTTCACCGAGGCGATCCGGTTGTTTTCCGACATGTCGCTCAGCGCCGATTTCGAGGAATTCCTGACGCTGCCCGCCTATCGGCTGCTCGACTGACGGGCGGGGCGCGATCGAACGGCGGCGGCCGTCCTGGCGACCGCCCGCGACGCCGACATGCGTGCGACCGCCCGCGTTCAACCTCGCGGCGGACGACGACGCCCGTCGCTTCGGACCAGGCTCCGCTTCCTGCCGCCAGCTCCCGGGAACTCAGCCGTGTCCGATGAAAGCGAATCGGAAGGATCAGCGGATCGCGGCCGCAAGCGGCGATTCTCGCTCAGCGAATTCCTGCGTCGGCGCCTCGGCGATTCGGCTTATCGCTTCGTCACGCAAACGCCTCGACTGATGAACTTCATCTGGCGTCCGCACTACGAGCCCGAGGCCGAGGCATTGCCGCAACTGGTGACGGCCGGCATGACGTGCTTCGATATCGGGGCCAACTACGGGCACTATTCGCGATTGCTTTCGCCGATCGTCGGGCGATCCCGTAGCGTCTACGCGTTCGAGCCTTCGTCGATCACCTGCCGAGGCTTGCGGAGCGCCTGCTTCCTGCTGGGCCTGCGCAACGTGCATATCATGCAATGCGCTTTGGCGGACGCGCCGGGCTGGCTGACCCTTACCATCCCGATCAAGGCTCATGGCGGCCTCGGAGTCGCGCTCGCTCATCTGGGCGGCCCGGCCGACGGCGGTCCCGGCGTCACGGAAACCGTCGCCGTGAACGCGCTCGATGGATTTGTGAGGGAACGTCGCGTCGCGGCGTGCGACTTCATCCAATCCGACGTGGAAGGCGCGGAGCTTCTGGCGCTGAAAGGCGGGCTCGACACGATCGGCCGCTTCAAGCCCGCGCTGCTTCTGGAAGTCGACGCCAGCTATCTACGGCGCAATTATCATACCATTGGCGACCTCGAAACGCTGCTGCGCCAGCAGGGGTATGGAATCTATGTGTGGGACGACGGATCGCTGCAGGGCGTCGAGAGCCTGCAGGACCGGCGCGACAATTTTGCGATTCACAGGGATCGCCTGCCGAATTCCTTATGAGTGGTCGCGGCGCCGGGTCGGGCGATCCGGGGCCAGCTTGGCTTTGCGCCCGGCCGGGCGTCGCGAAACGCACAGTCTTGGTTGCCGATTTTTCACGCAATTCCCTCCTTGGATCGGCCCTGCGCGCCGCCCATATGGTCTGGCGCGGGCTCAGAGGCCCGAATGGAGACAGCCATGACCCCGGAAGAACGCCAATTGATCGCCGGCCTTTTCGATCGCGTCGCCGCGACCGCTTCGACGCCGCGCGACCCGCAGGCGGAGGCCTTCATCGGCGAGGCCGTTCGCGCCCAGCCGCACGCGCCTTACGTTCTGACGCAAACCGTGCTGGTGCAACAGCAGGCGCTCGAAAACGCCAGCCGGCGCCTTGCCGAACTTGAAGCGCAGGTCAAGGCCCAGGCGACGCCGCCGGAAGAGACGAGCTTCCTTGGCAGCATCGGTCGATCGTTGTTCGGCGGCGGCCAGCCCGCCCCGGCGGCGCCCCGCCCGAACTACGAGCCCGGCCGCGCCTACGCGCCCGATCCCGGCTATCAGCGCCAGCCCGCCTATGCCCCGCCGCCCCCGCAAGCGGGACCATGGGGCGGCCAGCCGCCGGCGCCCGCCCCGTCCGGCGGGGGCTTCTTGCAGAGCGCGCTGACGACGGCGGCCGGCGTCGCGGGCGGCGTGGTGCTCGCCCATTCTCTCGGCAGTCTGTTCGGCGGCAATTCGGGCGGCCTTGGCTTTGGCGGCCTCGGCGGCGGCCTCGGCGGCGGCGAGGTCGTGAACAATTTCTACGAAAGCGCGCCCGATCAGGCCGGCCAGCACGCGCAGGACGTCTTGCAGGACCAGGATCAGGATCAGGACGACGCGCAGGACGCGTCCTATGACGATTCCGACCAGGACTATGGAGACGACGGCAGCTTCGACGCCTGATTCGGCGCGACAGGAGCACGCCTCGCGCGACGGCGCGCGATCGACCTCGGCGCGGGGCGGAGGCCGTGGCTAGATGACCACGACCTTCGCGCCGACGGGCACGCGGTTGTAGAGGTCGATGACGTCCGGATTCATCATGCGGATGCAGCCCGACGATACATTCTTGCCGATCGTCGCGGGCTCATTGGTGCCGTGGATGCGAAACATCGACGAACCGAGATAAAGGGCGCGCGCGCCGAGCGGATTGTCGGGCCCGCCGTCCATGTGGGCCGGCAAATCGGGCCGGCGGAGCAGCATTTGCGGCGGCGGCGTCCAATCCGGCCATTCGGCCTTGCGGCTGATCCGCTTGACGCCCGACCATTCGAAGCCGGGCCGTCCGACGCCGATCCCATAGCGCAACGCGCGGCCGTTGGGCTCGATCAGAAAGAGGAATTTGTTCGGCGTGTCGATGATGATCGTGCCCGGCCGCTCGCGGCCCTCATAGGCGACTTCCTGCCGGCGGTATCGTTCGTCCGGCTCCTCGCGCGGCTCGGCCTGGATGGCGTCCTGGCCGAGCCCGGCCAGCCGCGTCGGCGCGTTGGCGGGAGCGACGGACCGTAGTTGCTGGCCCGGGATGTTGTAGCGGGCCGCGGCGCCCGAATTGCCGGTGACCAGATATTCGATGAAGCCGCCGCCATAGGCGCCCGGCGCGGCCTCGGCCCGCTGATCCGGCCGCGCCGCCTGAATGAGGCCGATGCCGAAAATCGCGTTGGGGTCCTGCTGCGCGCGAGCCGTCAAAGAACTCGACGCCAGCCCCGCCAGGGCCGCCGCGGCGGGCAGGATGATGGGCGCAATTGGCCCGATGAAGCTCCGATGAGCGCGCCGCATGATTTTTCCCCTCGCCGCGACGCCGCGAGGACTCCGCCACCCCTCCGCGAGCGTCGCGGCGACAATCATACCCGAATATTAATCGTCAGATTCGCAATTGATACATGATGGTTATCGGATTGTGACTTGCTCTTTCAAGTAAACCAAAGGTTAGAATTTACCGTCAATTTTCCGTTCAGAAAGATGATGAACGAAGTCCCGCGGCGGCCCGGCGGTCTCCAGCGAGCGGGTTCCGAACCAGGCGCGCGATTCGACGAGCGCGCTCGTCCTCGCGCGAACGCCTACGATATCGAGGGCGTAGGCGACGGCGCCGTAGCACAGGAGGCCGAGCCCCGCCTGCGCCGCCAGAACGAGGAGGCCTGGCGCCAGCGAGCGCAACGGCAGGACCGCGACGATCATCGCGGCGGTCGCAACGAGAGTCGCAAGAATGTCCGCCCCGCGCGGCCAGACCGGTCTCGTCGCCGCCGCCAGCGCCAGGCCGACGACCAGCCCGACGGCGAGCGCGCCCGATTGGGCGAGCGCCAGCCAGTAGCCGTCCGAGCCGCGCGGCGAGGCCGCGAGCAGAACGGCGTCGGCCGCGCAGGCCGACAGGGCCGACGCGATCATCGGCGCGGTGCGCTTGCCGATCTGGAAGATCGGCGCAATCGCGAAGAGCAGCAGCACGAAGCACAACAGGCCGGGCAGCATCGCCGTCAGGTAGATCGCGAATGGACCGCGAAAGGCGGCCGGAACGATCAAGGCCTGAAAGCTCGGCAGGATCAGCCAGACGCCGGCGCAAGCCGGCAGGATCACGGCGAACACGACGCTCATATTCTCGGCGACCTGCGCGCGGCCGCCCTCGACGCCGTCGAGTTCGTCGGCGCGCACGGCGAGCTGAAACAGCAACACGTCCAGGGTCGAAGCGATCGCCGCGAGAATGCGCACGCCGAGATCGTTGGCCAGCGAGAATTGGCCGGTTTCGCCGTAGCCGTAGAGGCTGCTGACAATCATGCGATTGGCGAGCGGGATCAGTTGAAACAGGATCGACGCCCAGACGAGCGGCAGGCCGTAGCGCAAGTATTCAAAGGCAAGCGCGCGGCGGGCGTTGCGCAGACCCGCGTCCGCATCCCGCAAGGCGCGCCAGGTGTTGAGCGCCGATCCGGCGACGCTCAGGCAAATGCCGGCCAGCGCGACCTCCGCCGACGCAAACCACCAGGCGCCGCCGACCGTCAGCGTCAGTCCCAGGACGTTCTTGACGATGATGATGCGGACATAGGCGCCGTCGCTGAAGCGCGCGCGGGCCAGCGCCGTCCGATAGTCGTAAAGGCCGTTGGCGACGGCGGTCGCCGCCGCCATCAGCAGCAGACCGGGCGACAGCGCGAGGTTGAGGCCGGAAAAACTGAGGGCGACCGCCGCGAGGCCGACGATCGCCGTGAAAATCGCGAAGCAGGCGTCGAGCGTGGCGCGCACCTGCGGACGCTGGTCGCGAACGCGCGCGGAATAGAAACGAACGGCGGAGAGCCTGATCCAGTCGAAGCCGCCGGAATTGACGATGACCGCCATCGCCGAAGCGATCGCGAAACGGCCGAATTCCGCCGGGCCGAGGAATTTTGCGACGAGCAGCCCAACCAGAAAGTTGAACAGCGCGTTCAAGGCGAAGGCAAACCCGAAGGCCATCGATGATATCCGTCTCGCCCGGAGCGCGTCGCCTCGGCGCCCGTCCGGTCTCGCCGGACGGGGACGGGCCTCTGTTAGCGGATCGGCGATAAGAAAGTCTTGATGGGCGGCTACGGCCGCCATCCGCCGGGCGCGCCTCGCCCGCTCAACGGGTTGCTCTCGTCCCAGGGATAGCTCAGCGTCTCGAAACGCATGGCGCGCAGGTCGACCAGCAACAGCCGCCCGACCAGGCCGCGATCATCGCCGGCGAAGCCGCCGACGATTTCCCTGATCACTTCGAGCGCCATCAGCGATCCGATCACGCCCGCCAGAGCGCCGAGCACGCCGGCTTCCGCGCAGGCGGGCACAGTCCCGGGCGGCGGCGCTTCGGGAAAGAGGCAGCGATAGGTCGGGTTCGGCGCGCCCTCGCCGTTACGCTCGTAGGGCTTCAGCGTCGTCAGCGCGCCGTCAAACTCGCCGATCGCGCCGCTAACCAGCGGACGGCGCTCGTAAAAGCAGGCGTCGGAAACGACGTAGCGCGTCGCGAAATTATCCGAGCCGTCGACGATCACGTCATAGCCGGCGATCAGCGCCCGCGCGTTCGCCTCGTCGAGGCGCCGGGCGATCTTCTCGATCCGCACGTGCGGATTCAGCCGGGCGAGCGCCTCCTGCGCGCTGTCGACCTTCCGGCGACCGACATCGCCGGTTCCATGCAGCACCTGCCGCTGCAGGTTGGACAGCGAAACGACGTCGTCATCGACGATCGCGATTTCGCCGACGCCGGCGCCGGCCAGATATTGCAGCAGAGGAGAGCCGAGGCCGCCCGCCCCGACCGCCAGCACGCGCGCCGCCTTGAGCTTGTTCTGCCCCGGGCCGCCGACGCCGCGAAGCACGATCTGACGAGCGTAGCGCTCGATCTCTTCGCTCGAAAGTTTCATTCTGAAGCCATTCTACGCCTTGCAGCCCCTTGCGATCAACGATCCCGGGCTTTGAAAAGCGGTCTCGGTTTGAGTTTCCGACAACCCGTTCGTAGCATGGGCGATGCCGCCGCCGATCCCGATCTTCCCGGCCCCGCACAATCCCGACTGGCCACGGATGGCGGCTCACCGCGCTGAACGCCGGCGTGCGCTCGGCCCCATCCAGGCGGAGGTCTGTCACATCGGCTCAACCTCGGCGCCGGGACTCGCCGCCAAGCCGATCATCGAGGACATGCCCTTGGCGGCCAGTTCGGCCGATCTTGATCGGCGCCGTTTGCAAGTGGAGGCGCTGGGCTATGAATGGCGCGAAGGGTTGGAAATGGCAGGCAGGCGCCGTCGCGCACTTGCCGAAGAGTCCGGCGTTCGCACCGTTCACCTTCATTTCTTCATGGAGGACTCACCCCAGGTCCGGCGTCACATCGCCTTTCGAGACTGTTGGCGCGCGAATCCCGCAGCGGCCATCGCCTATGAAAATGAAAAGCCTCGCGCGCAAAAACTCCATCCCGACAGCTCCGACGCTTGCTCTGATGAGAAGGCCGCGTGGATTCGGGGCGCCGAGCCCAAAGCGCTCGTTTGGTTCGCCGCGCAGCGACCGCAATGATTGGAAGAAATTATGAGTGTCCTTGCGCGCCTTGCGCCTCCGGTGTGGTTTGCGCTCACCGAGTTCGGCCCCTTGCTCGTGTTCTGGGCGCTGGCGCTGACGTTCGGAACAAAGGCGGCGATCGGCGGGTCGGTCGTCTTCATCATCGCGGACGCCGCCTGGCGCTATCGCCGGCGCATCCCGGCGACGCGGCTCTACATATTTTCCAGCGTCCTCACCGTGATGTTCGGCGCGATCGACCTGTTCGCCGTCACGCCGTTCATGCTGAAATACGAGTCGGTCGTCACCAATATCGCCACCGGCGTCGCCTTCATCGTCGGCGGCCGCGGCGCCAAGCCGATGTTGCAGGAGCTCGCCGAGAAACAGCGCCGCATGACGTTTCCCGAAGGCGCCGACGTGAGGCGGTTCTTCCAGCTGTTCACGCTGCTGTGGGCCGCCTATTTCTTCATCAAGGCGGCGTTCTATTATTGGCTGGGCGCGATCATGCCGCTGACCGAAGCGATGGCCGTGCGCTCGCTCGTCGGCGGCGTCACGCTCGGCCTGATGGTCGCGCTGAGCGTGACGCAGGGGCGCCGGCTGTTTTTTCTGTGCCGGTGGTTGGGGCTGCTGCCTGTCGTCGCGCGGGAGAGCTCCGAAGCCTGATCGCCGCGGCGCGCCTCAGAGGCGGACCGGCGCGTTGGGATAGGACAATTGCTCGCGCGCGCGCCATTCATGGGTGACGTAGTTCAGGATCACCGAGCGGCGCACGCCCTCGATCGGCCGCTTCTCGAACCCGTGCCATGTGTTGTCGCCGGGCACGAAGACGAGCGCGGAGCCGCGCCTGAACGGCGGCGCGCCGAAATGGCGGTCCCGGCTCGAATAGATGTCCGTCCCGAGCGTCTCGTGACCCGGGCCTTCCGACAAATAGATGAGGCAGGTGAATTTCTTGACCCCGAGGTCGGTGTGCGGCTCGAGCCAGAAGCCGTCGATGTCCTGCGCATATTCGAGGCGCAGAAACGTATCGTCGATCGGCGCGCCGAAAGCCTCGTGAATGAGCCGCGCGGTCTTGACCGACTGCAGCGCTTCGGCGACCGCCCGCATCACCGGGAAGCGCGCCATCGCCGCAGCGTCGAAATAGCTGCGCTGATCGTTGTGCAACTCCCGCTTGCCCGAAACGCCGTCGAGCGTCGGCGCCGCGAAAGGCAGATTGGCCAATTCCTCCGCCGCATCGCGCGGCAGGCAGTCATCGATCAGATAATGGCGGTAAGGCTCATCGAAAGTCCGCCGTCCGGCGATCGACGCCGCGAAGGCCTCCGCCACTCGGGCGGCGGCTGGCGGGCCTGAGGAATCAGGCGAGAGCCGCGCTTCGACGGGCTGTGCGGACATCCAATCCACCTTCCATATGTTAAAAGGGGGCGCAATCTAGTCTTGCGGCGCCCCCCGGCAAGTTACTCGATGCCGAGCGCCGACAGGTAGAGATCGAGGATCTCCTCTTCCTCGCGACGCTTGTCGCGGTCTTGCTTGCGAATTGAGACGATTTTGCGGATGATTTTGGTGTCGAACCCGGTGCCCTTGGCCTCGCCATAGACCTCCTTGATATCTTCGGCGATGGCTTTCTTCTCTTCTTCGAGCTTTTCGATTCTTTCGATGAACGCCCGCAAATGGCCGGCGTTGACGTGATCCGTGCTGGCGTTGTCCGTGCTCATGCCCTGGTCCATTGACGGCGAGGTGAAAAACGAGGCCGGAGGCATGGCCGGCTCAGCGGCGCGCGTCAAGCGCAGCGATGGTCGGCCGGTGAAGATCGCCTCGCTGCGAGAGGTCGGACGCTCGGCGGATGAGCCTCGCCACGCGGCAAGCGGTGCGACGAGCGCGCCGGGCGTCGAATCGTCGCAGGGGCCGAGCTTGGCTCGCGGCTCCCCGGCGATGGTCTGCGACGTTCGCGCGACGCCCTTTCACGCCGAATTGCTGTCGCCGACTCCGATCGGCCCACGATCTTGTCCGAAAAGCCTGACGCCCCAAGGCGATCCCGCGGCCTCCGGCGAGGGCGCGGTCCGGGCCATCCCGTAAGCGGGGCGCATCGGCGGCGGCGCGCGACGCGCCTGTTGGCAGGAAGCGGGACGAAAAGTCACTTTCGGAGTTTTCAACGACACGATTCAGTGGCATTAACGCCGCAGTTCGGCCGCAAGTCAGAGGGGCGCGAAGGGTCGATTAACCCCGGGCGCCTATGGTAACCGAAGCTTACAGCGAATTGAGCGAGACCGGGGATGGCTGCGAGATCCGTATTGTTAGTCGTTGCGATGTTGTCGGCCGCGCTGTTGGGCGGGTGCCAGAGCACGCTGACGGGCGCCGCGGTGCCCGACCCGAAACTCACGGCGCGCGACGCCGAGATGATGGCCCTGGCGCCGCCGGACGAAGCGCGAATTCCGACCGCCCGCTATCAGGTGCCCGACCCGACCGGCGAGGCGCCGGGCACGATCGTCGTCGACACCGCCGCGCGGAACCTTTATTTCGTCCTGCCCGGCAAGCAGGCGATCCTGTACCGGGTCGCCACCGGGGCCGAGGCCTACGGCTGGACCGGCGAGGCCACTGTCGGCCGGATGGCCGAGTGGCCGACCTGGATGCCGACTGAATTGATCATGGAGCGATGGCCGGAATTCCAGGCCTATCGCGCGCACGGGCCGCTCGCCGGCGCCTACGACAACCCCTTGGGCGCCCGCGCGCTCTATCTTTACCAAGGCAATCACGACACGCTCTACCGCATTCATGGCACCAACGAACCCAGCGAAATCGGCCAGAGCGTTTCTTCCGGCTGCATCCGCATGCGCGACATTGACGTGATCGACCTCTACAAGCGCATCCATTTGGGAACGAGGGTCGTCGTCAAATAGGCGGCGCTCCGCGCGCCGGCGCCCGTCGTCGGAAAATCGCGCCGCGCCCTTGGCCGTCGAGCCGCGCGCGCGTAATATCCGGGCTTCTCCCTCGGCCCCAGGAGCCCGTCATGATTTCGAAGATCAAGCCGCTCGTCACGGCGACCGCCACCAACACCGGCGGGCGCAACGGCCATAGCGAGACGACCGACGGAAGCGTCAGCGTCGACCTGTCCGTTCGCAAGGAGATGGGCGGTCCCGGCAAGCCCGGCACGACAACGCCCGAGCATCTGTTCGCGGCCGGCTACGCCGCCTGTTTCGGCGGCGCGCTCGACTTCGTCGCCAAGAACCACAAGAAGAATGCGACGGGCGCCGCGGTGACTTGCGCCGTTTCTATAGGTCCGCGCGAAGCCGGCGGGTTTGGACTCGCCGTCAAGATGACGGTCGTCGACCGTTCGCTCCCGACAGCCGAACTCAAGGCGTTCGTCGAGGAGGCGCACGAAAAGATCTGCCCGTATTCGCATGCGACGCGCGACAATATCGAGATCGATTTTTCGGTCGAGGGCGCATGAGGTTCGAGCAGCGTCGAAGCCCGCCAAGAGATCGCTTCACATCAGTTTGAGCTTGCTTGTCGGCGCGTCGTCGCGACGCGTCGCTTCGCGCGGAAGCGCCCGCAAGACGCGTCGCGGCTCATGCGGCGGCGGCGCCGCTCACGGTGACGACCACGACCTCGGGCGGACAATTGAAGCGCACGGGCACGTGCGACGTGCCAAGCCCGCCCGAGACGATCATCCGGCGCGCGCCTTCGACGTAAAGCCCGTAGAGGTAGCGCTTGACGCCGCGCATCGTCGGCGCGAAGGGCGCGCCGATGAACGGCAGATTGACTTGGCCGCCATGGGTGTGGCCGCACAGCGTCAGCGCAATTCGATCGGGCGTCTTGGGAAAGATGAAAGGTTCGTGCGCGAGCAGGATCGCCGGCGCCTCGTCATTGACCTCGCGCAGAGCGCTCGCGAGATCGTCGTTGCCGTGCGCGTGGCGCCGCCCCCACCGGTGCGCCAGTTGATCGCCGAGCCCGACAAGCCAGAACGGCCGGCCGTCAAGGCTGAGCGGCAGGGCGGCGTTTTCGAGAACCGGAATGCCTGCGCCGAGCACTGCGTTGCGCACGCTCTGCGCATTGTCGGGTGGATCGGTGGGCACCGCCGCCGACCACCAGTCGTGGTTGCCGAGGATCGCGTAGACCCCGAGCGACGCTTCCAGCCGGGCAAGCTGCTCGGCCCATGCGCCGGGAGGCAGATAACGCGTCACAAAATGCTGCGCGCCGACAAAGTCGCCCAGCAGCACCGTGAGGTCGGGCTTCTGCGCATTGGCCAGATCGACGATCGAGGCGATCCGCTCGGCCGGCATCCACGGATCGCAGGCATGGATATCGGCGATCACGGCGATTTTCAGCGTGAGGTCGGCGGGCCAGCCGGGCGGCGACACCGCGTACGGGGTCAGCTCGAGCCGCGTTGCGGCTTCGACGGCGCCGGCGGAGCCGGCCAATCCGGCCGCCCCGGCGACCAGAACGCCCCCGCCGGTGAGGAAACGGCGTCGATCGAGCAATAACATAAGCAGTGCCTACCCGTGCGAGGCGCGCCGCCGCCCGGCTAGGGGAGGAAGGCCTTCACCCGACGAATATGCTGCGCCGCGGCGCCAACAATAAGGCGCCCCGTTCAACGGCCTCCGCCAGGTCGGGCTCGAGCGCGGCGCCTTGCAAATTGAGCTCGGCCGCGACGGCGGCCAGGCCGACCTCGCGATAAAGGCGGGACAACAGCTTGCTCTCGCCAGCTCGCTGCTCGATGATTTCGGGATTGGCGGTTGGTTCGTGACGCATGGAAACGCCCTCACTACGCATGACGCGACGCTTGGCCCCGCGAGCGGCGAGGTCGCTGCAATTTGAACGAATGGGGTTAAAGGCCGCTTAAGGCCGCCTCGCGACCGTTCTGAAGGCGAGCCAGGCGCCCGTCGCGGCCAAGGCGCCGGCGAAGCCGCGCGTCGGCGCGCGACCACAAATCGTCAGCTCGCGTCGGACGGGGCGATCATCGCCGCAACGGCGATCGCCGTCAGATCCTCACCCATCGCGGCGATGATCTGGACGCCGCGCGGCAGCCCGTCAGGGCCGAGGTCGACCGGCGCGACAGTGGCGGGCAGGCCCGGGCCGCTGGCCAGCGCCGACCATTGCAGCAAGTCGAGATACGGCCGTGCGATCCCGTCCACTCGAAGGACGCGCTGATGAACGTCGGGCTGGTGATCGTGAGGAATCGCGCCGACTGGCGCCGGAGGGCAGAGCAGCACGTCGAATTGTTCGAAGAACCGCGCCCAGCGTCGTTGCAGCTCGAGCCGCCGCATCTCCATCACACGGTAGTCGCCCGGCGTCAGCCTTGCGCCGCGCGCCTGCAGCGCGCGATGCGAAAGATCGCCTTTGCCAAAGCTCGAAGCGGCCGCCGCGAGCCGGTTGCGCAGCTTCTCCGGCAGGCCATAGGCGACAATGCCATAATTGTAGAGCGCGAACAGCTTGAACGCTTCGGCGAAGCCGAGGCCAGGGCGCGCGGCGGCGTCGATCTGCGCGCCCATCGCCGCGAGCCGCCGCGCCGCCTCCTCCACCGCTTCACGCACGCTGGAATCGACGGGCGCGAACGGATCGCTCGCCCATAGCGCGACGCGCAAGCCCGCGGCGCCGGTTCGCCGCGGCGGTCGCAATGGCGTTCGCCGCGGCCCGACGCGCGGCCCGGCGATGACCTCCAGCATCAGCGCGAGATCGTCCGGCGACCGGGCCAGAGGGCCCGCCACCAGGCAATCGGCGTCGCGCAGGAGAATCTTGTGGGGCGGAGGCGGCACCGAGCCATGCGTCGAAACGAGGCCCCAGGTCGTCTTGTGGCCAAAGATTCCGCAAGCATGGGCCGGCCAGCGGATCGAGCCGCCGAGGTCGGACCCGAGCTCCAGCGCCGACATGCCGCTGGCGATCGCCGCCGCCGCGCCGCCCGACGAGCCGCCCGGCGAAAGAGCCGGATTCAACGGATGGTTGGTCACGCCGTAAACCGGGTTGTAGGTCTGAAAATCGCTGGCGAACACCGGCGTGTTCGATTTGCCGAGGATGACGGCGCCGGCCTCGCGCAGCCTTGCGACGGCGGGGGCGTCGACCGCCGGCCGGCGGTCCTTTAGCGCGGGCGCGCCAACGCTGGCAGGAAAGCCGGCGACGTTGAATGCATCCTTGATGCTGATCGGCAGACCTTCGAGCGGACGCGCCTCGCCGCGCGCGATGCGCCGATCGGACTCGGCGGCGGCGGCCAATGCGCCGTCAGGATCGAGCGCGATCAGCGCATTGAGCCCGGGATTGACCGCCGCGATCCTCGCCAGCGATCGGAGCGCCAGCTCGACGCTGGAGATCTCGCGGGCCAGCAAGCGGCGGCGCAGGCCTGTCGCCGACGAAAGAAGAAGGTCAACCATCGGCGCGCGCCCGGTTCGCCGGCGGCCGATCGGCCGGCTTCGTCTTGCCGCTCGATCGGCGACCGCGGCCTCCCCCTCCCCGGCGACAAATTCGGCGCTTCATATTCGTCTTGGCGATTTTCCAAAGGCGCGCCGCGAGGCGCGAACGGCAAGCCACGATATGCTATCGCCTCGCCCGCGTCGCCCCCGATCGTGAAAGGGTCCTCATGGCCATCGCCGCCGTTCTGTTCGACAAGGATGGAACGCTTATCGATTTTGACAGGACGTGGGGGCCCGCCATCCACGCCGTCATGGGCGCTCTGGCCAAAGGCGAGGCGTCCGCGATGCGCGCCCAGGCCGACGCCCTGCATTTCTCACTGGAGGACAAGCGCTTTCGCGCGACCTCGCCGATCATCGCCGGTTCTTCGGCGCATTATGGCGAAATATGGGGACGGGCCATCGGGCGCACCGACTATGCGGCGCTGAGGCAAGAGATCGATTCGCTGAGCGCGGCGGAGTCCCTCAAATCGCTGACGCCGATCGGGCGCCCGCGCGAAGTGTTCGCGGCGCTGAGAGGGCAAGGCCTGCGCCTCGGCGTCGCCACCAACGATTCCGAGGCGGGCGCCAGACGGCACGTCGAGGCCCTGGGCCTTTCGAACGACGTCGAATTTGTCGCCGGTTACGATTCCGGCCATGGCGGCAAGCCCGAACCCGGCATGGTGCTCGCCTTCGCGCGCCGCCTCGGCCTCGAGCCGCGCGAGGTGGCGGTGGTCGGGGATTCCAGACACGATCTCGACGCCGCGCGGGCGGCCGGCGCGATGGCGATCGGCGTGCTTTCCGGCCCCGCCTCGCGCGAAGACCTCGCGCCCCACGCCGATCATGTGGTCGTGGACATCGCCGCCCTGCCGGCGTTGTTCGCGGAACTGCGGACGCGCCGGTAGGAAGCGCCCTCCCCTTCACTCCCCCGGCGCGCGCACGAGGTCGCGCGTGGCGATGAGCAGACGCTCCAGCGTCGACAGTTGATCGGGCGGCAGGCGGCCGATGGTGCGGGCGACGAAGCGGCGCTGGCAGGCGATCGCAGCCTCCGCCGCCTTGCGGCCGGCCGGGGTCAGAAAGATCGCATGTTGACGCTTGTCGGCGGCGATCGCGCGGCGTTCGACCAGCCCCGCCGCGACGAGCCGATCGATCAGCCCCGAAATATTGCCCTTGGTGACATAGAGGCGCTCGGCGAGGCCCTGCTGGCTGACCCCCTCCTTTTCGGTCAGCGTGGTCAGCACGTCGCATTGCGGCACCGACAGGCCGATGCGGCGCAGACCTTCGGCGACGGCGGTGCGCATGCGCGTCTCCAGGCGCATCAACCGGAACCACACCCGCAACGGGTCGCTCTCGCCTGTCTGATCGGCCATACGCAACGCCCCTTCGCGGCGCGATTGTCTTGCGGCCGCGCGCATTCATGCTATCGACACATGCTGCGCCCGGCAATTTGCCTCGCGGCGCGCCGGGCGCCATGCTACGCGCAAAGGCCTGCGTTCGTGACATTTTTGTCGCCGCCAGGCGCACTCGAACGGAACGGGGGAGGAAGCCGATGCTCGGGTTGATGCAGGATTGGCCGCTGCTGCTGCACAAGGTGATCGATTTCGCGGCGATCCAACATCCAGGACGCGAGGTCGTCTCGCGGACCATCGAAGGGCCGATGCATCGCAGCAACTACAAGCAACTGCGCGATCGCTCGCTCACAGGCGCGCAGCGCCTCGCGCGCGACGGCGTCCGCCTCGGCGACCGCGTCGCCACGCTCGCCTGGAATGGCTACCGGCATCTGGAGACCTGGTATGCGATCGTCGGCCTCGGCGCGATCTACCACACGGTCAATCCCCGGCTTTTCCCGGAACAGATCGCCTGGATCATCAATCACGCCGAGGATCGCATCATATTCACCGACCTGACCTTCGTGCCGCTGCTCGAGGCGCTCGCCGACAAGCTGCCGACGGTCGAACGCTACATCGTGCTGACCGATTCCGCGCATATGCCCGCAACCAGGCTGCGCAACGCGATCGCCTATGAAACATGGCTCGCCGAGGCCGACGGCGACTTCCGCTGGGCCGAATTCGACGAGCGCACCGCGGCCGGGCTTTGCTACACGTCGGGCACGACGGGGAACCCCAAGGGCGTCCTCTATTCGCATCGCTCCAACGTCATCCATTCGATGGCGAGCACTGGCGGCGACGGGCTGCTCGTCTTGTCGTCCGACGCCGTGTTGCCGATCGTGCCGATGTTCCACGCCAATTCATGGTCGCTCGCTTTCTCCTGTCCGATGCGCGGCGCCAAAATGGTGATGCCCGGCGCCAAGCTCGACGGCGCCTCGGTCTATGAATTGCTGGAGAGCGAAAAGGTGACGATGACGGCGGCGGTGCCGACCGTCTGGCTCATGCTGCTGCAATATCTGCGGCAAGAGAATAAACGACCCACCACCTTGAAGCTCATCGCAATCGGCGGTTCGGCCTGTCCGCCGGCGATGATCCGGGCGTTCGAGGTCGATTACGGCATCGAAGTGCGCCACGCCTGGGGCATGACCGAAATGAGTCCGATCGGTTCGACGGGATCGATCAAACCGATTGTCGCCGACCTGCCGCGCGAGGAACTGCTGGCGCTCAAGTCCAAACAGGGCTGGGCGCCGTTCGGCGTCGAAATGAAGATCGTCGACGACTCGAACCGCGAACTTCCCTGGGACGGCAAGACGTTCGGTCGCCTCAAGGTCGCCGGCGTCGCCGTATCGAGCGCCTATTTCAAGGGCGAAGGCGGCGACATCCTCGACGAGAAAGGCTTCTTCGACACCGGCGACGTCGCGACCATCGATCCCAACGGCTACATGCAGATCACCGACCGCGCCAAGGACGTCATCAAGTCGGGCGGCGAGTGGATTTCCTCGATCGACATCGAAAATCTGGCGGTCGCCCATCCCGACATCCTGGAGGCGGCGGTCATCGGCGTGCGCCATCCCAAATGGGACGAGCGGCCGCTGCTGGTCGTCGTGCCCAAGGAAGGCAAGACGCCGCGGCGCCAGGACGTGCTCGATTTCCTGCAGAGCCGGATCGCGAAATGGTGGCTGCCCGACGACGTCCAGCTGGTGAAGGAGATTCCCCACACCGCGACCGGCAAGATCAACAAGATGAAACTGCGCGAGACATTCAAGGACTACAAGCTGCCGACGGAGTGAGCCGGGCGCTCGCCGGCGGGCGCCTGAGCGCGCGGACGTCGCGGCGCGGCGCATTCTCGTTGCGGGGCCGGCGCCTCATCGATCCAGCGCGCAGCGGTATCCCTGGCTGCTGGGGAAAGATTCCGCGTGGGTGCCGGGCTGGCAGCGCCGCAGATCGTTAAATCCTTCTCCCGATTGCGGAGCCGCGGGACCGGCGACGGGGAAGTCTTCTTCGCCCGGCGCAACCGGGCGCGCGCGTTTGGGCGCGAAGCCCGGGCGCGGCAGGACGGCCTGTCTGCGCGGCGCCGGCTTGCGGGTCGATTGCGCCGCTGCGTGCGGCCGGCACTCGCCGTTTGAATCGAGGGCTTCGCCAGCCCTGCAATTCTTGCGCTGCGCGACGTCGCCCGCGACGACGGTGATGGGCGCGGAGAAAACGGGCGGGTCGTGCGGCATGTGCTCGAAGTCGCCGAGCAACAGTTGCAGGGTGTGCCTGCCCGGCGTCAGAGTGATGGTCGCCTCGGTCTGCCCGGCCCCGAAATGCAGGTGGTTTTCATCGTTCGGGATCGGTTGGTCGAGCGGCGGCAGTGGCGCATCGATCAGCAGATGATGGTGCCCGGAATAGGGCGTATCGACCCCCGCGCGCGCGAGCGTCATGTTGACGATGCCAAAGCGCACCGTCAGCGTGAGCGGCACGGCGGCGCCGTCCGCCGGAGAGATGATGAAAACCTTGGCGCCCGGCGGCGATGGACGGCGGGTCGGTGATTCCGCCGTCACGGCCGCTGCGGGCGCGGCCGGCGGCGGGGGCGCGACCTGAGCGGCGGGCGGGGGTGGCGTCTCGACGACGGTGACGTGAATGCGCTCGGACATCACCGGCGGCGAATGCGGAATGTGATTCTTGTCGCCGAGCAGAAGCTGCAACGTGTGGGCACCCGGCGACAGGGTCAGGTCGGCTTCGGTTTGCCCGGCGCCAAAATGCAAGTGATTGAAGTCATTTGGAATTGGTTGATCCAGCGGGGGCAGGTCGGTGTCGATCAGAAGATGGTGATGTCCGGTGTTCGGCTTGTCCGAGCCAGCCGGCGCGACCCCCATGCCGCGCAGGCCAAAGTGAACCGTGGTCTGGGGTCCAATCGTCGCGCCGTCCTTCAGGTCGACGAAATAGACCGCGGCGCCGGGCGGCGAAGGAGAAGGACCGCCGGTGGCGGCGGACTGGGCCAGCGCGACCCCGCCCGCAGTTAAGCTGGCCAGCCACGCCAGGAGCGCAAGAGCCAAGCCCCTCATGAGCGATCTCCGTCCGTCTTGCCCGGCCCCGGATTCCATCTCCGTCGCCGGAAGGAGGTCCGAACCCGTTTTGAGGCCCTCGCCTGTTTCGGGTGAGCGGATTTCTCCGATGGGTCTCGACCGCGCGCCTCTTGTCGCCCGTGTAGCGCTAGGATAGCCTTCGCGCGTTCCTTGTAAAGGCTGACGAAGGCCCGGCCGTCTGATTCCCGCAGAGACGGCTCGTCGGAAAAAGCCGGAAGCGCCGCAGCGTGGTTCCTGGTCGGTCGCCATGGGATTGAGCGGCTCCTGGCCGGCTTTGCTTCGGGTCTGGGGCGTCGACGCCTTGGCGGCTTGCCTGGCGGGGGCGGCCCCGGCGATCAAGAAGGGGAGCGTGAAGGCGAACGATGGACCGGCGCATCAAGATTTTGCCGGTCCTGCTGTGTCTCTGCGCCGCAGCGCCATTCGCCTCAGCGCAAGCGCCGGTGTCCCGCGAACCGGGCGAGGTCTTCCGTGATTGCCCGGACTGCGCCGAAATGGTCGTCGTTCCCGCGGGCGAGTTCGACATGGGCTCGACCGAGTCGCCCGTCGAAACGCCGCAACATCATGTCGTCATCGCCAAGCCGTTTGCGATCGGGCGGCGCGATGTCACGTTCGCCGAATGGGATCTCTGCGTCTCCGCAGGGGGCTGCAAATACAGCCCCAGCGATCATGGCTGGGGGCGCGCAGGCAGGCCGGTGATCGACGTCAGCTGGGACGATACGAAGGAGTTCATCGCCTGGCTGTCAAAGAAAACCGGTCACGCCTATCGTCTGCCCACGGAAGCCGAATGGGAATATGCCGCGCGCGCGGGCAGCGCGTCCGCCTATTGGTGGGGACGCGAGATCGGCGTCGGGCGCGCCAAATGCGCGGATTGCGGCGGCGACGCCGCGCTCGGGACCGTGCCGGCGGGCAGCTTCAGGCCCAACGCGTTCGGCCTCTACGACACCGCGGGCAACGCGGCCGAATGGGTCCAGGATTGCTGGAACCCGTCCTACCGGGGCGCGCCCCGCGACGGCTCGGCGTGGGCCGCCGGGGATTGCAGCCTGCGCGTCCTGCGCGGCGGCTCATTCGCCAGCAAGGCGAACGCGGTGCGCTCGGCGGCGCGCTTTCGATATGACCACGACGTGCGCTATTACGCCAACGGGTTTCGCGTGGCGCGTGAAGCCAGGTGAGCCGCGTTCGCCGAACTGATCGGCGGCCGTCTCGCCCCCCGCATTGCGACAGCGGCGAGGGGCCGGAGTCGCGACAAGTTTCGCCGATTTCTTGCGAAAATTAACCTTCCGCCGATCAATGTCGAGGCGCAGGCGCGCCCCCTCGCCCGCCGAGAGGATCAAGCCTCGCTGGAGGTTTCCGGACTTTCGGGCGAAGGCGAGGCGTCAGACAGAATCGCCCCATGTCGATGAAAATGGCGGTTCAGACCGTATTGAGTTAGAATTAGGAGAGATCGGCAGCGCGCCCCGGTCGGCGCTTCGGAACAGGGTATGAAAACGCTCCGCCGTCATCTCGCCCGCGCGATCTGCGCGCTGGTCATGGCGACGCTGGCCTCGCACGCCGCGATGGCCAATCGGCGTGTTGCGCTCATCATCGGCAACGCGAAATACGAACACGCCGACGCGCTGGCCAATACGGTCAACGACGCCGACGCGATCGCCGCCTTGTTCACGAGGGCGGGTTTCGACGTCGTCGACGAGCGCCGCAACGTCGGGGTGGTGGAATTCAAGCGCGCGGTGCGCGAATTCATGCTTTCGGCGTCGGCCGCCGATATTGCCGTCGTCTACTATTCCGGCCACGGCATCGAGTTTGGCGGCGTCAACTACATGATCCCGATCGACGCCAGGCTGGCGAACAATTTCGACATCGAGGACGAGGCGATCTCTCTCGACCGCATCATTACGGCGACGCAGCCGGCGCGAAAGTTGCGCCTGATCATTCTCGACGCCTGTCGCGACAATCCCTTCGTCCATACGGCCGACCGTTCGCGCGAAACGCGGTCGGTCACCAACGGGCTGGTGAGCGTCGCGCCAGGCGGCACCGACACCTTGATCGCTTACGCCGCCAAGGCCGGCTCGGTTTCCTATGACGGCGCCGGCCCCAACAGCCCGTTCACCACCGCGCTGGTGAAACATCTCACCGAGCCCGGACTGGACATCAGGATCGCCCTCGGCAAGGTGCGCGACGATGTGCTGGCGAGCACGGCCGACCGGCAGGAGCCGTTCGTCTATGGCTCGCTCGGCGGCGATACGATTTCGCTGGTTCCCGCGCCCGCGGCGCCGAAGGTCGAGCCTGCGCCGCAGGCGGCCGATCCGACCGCCGCGATCGCTCGGGACTACGAGCTGGCCGAACGGGTCGGCACCCGCAACGCCTGGGAATCGTTTCTCGAAGTCCACGGCGCGGGCTTCTACGCCGATCTCGCGCGAGCCCAGCTTTCCAAACTGACCGTCGCGTCCCCGGCGTCGGCCAATCTCGGCAAGGAAGCGGGAGTCGCCCCTGAGGCGCCGGCGGCCGCGCAACGCCACGGCGACGACCGACGCGCGACGGGCGAGCCGGCCCCGGTCAAGTCCGCGCCGGAGGCGCCGCCGCCGCGCATCGAAGTGGCGACGGCGCCGCCGACGTCCGAACAAGCGTGCAAGCGCGACGAGGCGCGGCTCGCGCGGTTGCGTCTTGATCCATCGAGCGATCAGGTCGCGCGGTTCTCGCGCGAGCTGGGCTGCGAGGCGCTGCGCCCGCAAGTCCAGCGCCTGATGGAGAGCCTTGGCGGCGGACCGGTCGTCGCGACGCAGCCTCCGTCCCCGACTCCGCTCGCACCGCCGGCTGCGGAGCCGCAAGCGCGAGAGCAGGTCTGCAAGCGCGAAGAGGCCAGACTTGAGCAATTGCGCGCCGATCCAAAGGTCGACCAGGTCGCAGAGTTTGCGCGCGCGCTGGCCTGCGAGGATCTGCGGCCCCAGGTTCAACGTTTGCTCGAAAGCCTCGGCGCGCCCGGCCAGCCTTCCGAACTCGCAGCCGCGCCCGCGTCGAGAGGAATCGCCCAAATTCCCGAGGATGCGCAGGCCTGCCGCCGCGACGCAGTCGAGCTTGCGCGCCTTCGCGCAAATCCGGATCGCGCGGCGGCCGTTCGCTTCATGCGCGAGCTCAAATGCGAAAATCTCCATCCGCAAGCGGCGCGACTGCTGGAAAGCCTGGGCGATTGAAGGCCGCAATCGCGCGCGCGACCCTCTCGACGCGACGATCGCCTGCGTCGTCGAACGAGCCGACGCCTGAGCCATGCGTCGGCTGATCCTCGAAGAACCATATTCGAGCTCGGCGATCTGGAGCCGGCGCGTGGCGGTGTTCGCCCTCGCGGTGGCGGGCGTCGCGACGGCGTTGTCGCGCGCCGGCGCAGCGGAGCCGGCCGGCGTGCTCGCCGTGCTCGGCGCTGCGCTGGTGTTGGCGTGCCTCGCGGCCCTCCTTTCGCTCACGGCGGCCGTGGTCATCTGGCGCACCGGTCGTCGCGGCGCCGGCGTCGCGTTTGCGGGCCTCGTGCTGGCGCTGATTCTGCTCGCCTATCCCGCGTGGCTGGCCTGGCGAGCCATCGCCTTGCCGATGATCGACGACGTTTCGACCGATCTGGAGACGCCGCCAAGCTATCTGCGCTCGGTCAAAGCCCTCGAAGCGCGCGCGTGGCGCACGCCGCCGGCCTCGACGCCGGAAATGCGCGAGGCGCAGAGGCGCGCCTATCCGAAAGTGCAGCCGATCCTGGTCGATATGCCGCTCGACGGAGCCTATCAACTCGCGCTGCAGATCGCGAAGGACCGCGGTTGGCGCATCGTTGACGCCATTCCGCCGAGCGTGCGCGAAGGGGTGGGCCATATCGACGCGAGCGCCAAATCGCCGTTTCTCGGCTTCGTCGACGACATCGCCATCCGCGTCAAGCCGGCAGCCAACCAGAGCCGCATCGATATCCGCTCGGTCTCGCGGGTCTGGCGCCACGACTTCGGCGACAACGCCCAGCGCATCGAGAATTTTGCGGCGGAAGCTCAGGAGCTGGCGCAGGCCAAGTGAGCGGCCGCGTCGTGACCGGCGCCGCGCGGCCGTCGCCTATTCCGCCGCCGCCGCGGTCTGCAGCGCAAGAGCGTGTAGCGCGCCGCCCATCCGACCTTTCAGCGCGCCGTAAACCATCTGGTGCTGCTGCACGCGGCTCTTGCCGCGAAAGGCCGACGAGGTGATGGTCGCGGCGTAATGATCGCCGTCGCCCGCCAGATCCTTGATCTCGACGCGCGCGTCCGGAAAGGCCGCGACGATCAGGCGCTCGATCTCGGCGGCGGACATCGCCATCGGCTATTCCTGTTTTCCCTGCGCCGCCGCCTCCAGCCTGGCGAGGACGTCCTTGGCCGGCTCCGCGCACGGGACGGTGACCCCGCCCGCCATCATCACCAGGCATTTGGCGGGTTCGGTCGCCTGGACCGCGATGACCTGATCGACGCGCACGTAATTGTAGCCGGCGAGCGCCTTCAGCGGGACAAATTTTATCATACCATCTCCCACTGCGGCCCAGACATGAAGGCCGGGAACCACGATTCGAACGCCGCAGACAGATGCGCGATCAGTATGGGCGGCTCTCCGGGCAGCGTCAACGCCTCGCCGCCCGTCGTCCCGAGGCGCTTCAGCGCGACGCCCGCCGCCGCCGCGGCGGCGGTGATTGCGCCGGCCTCGGCGGCGCGCGCGGTGACGACGTAGCGGCCCTGATCCTCGCCGAACAGGAACCCGTGCAAGGGGCGCCCTTCGGCGGCGGCGCCGTCGATCACGGCGCCGAGGTTTCCGGTCATCGCCATTTCCGCCAAGGCGACGCCCAGTCCGCCGTCGGAGACGTCGTGCACCGCCGTCAGCGCGCCACCGCGAATGAGGGCGAGCACAAACTCGCCGTTGCGCCGCTCGGCCGCCAGATCGACCGGCGGCGGCGCTCCTTCTTCCCGTCCGCAAATCGTCTCGAGCCAAGCCGATCGCCCGAGCCAGCCCCCCGCCTCTCCAACCAGCAGAACGACGTCGCCGGCCGCCTTGAAGGCGATGGTCGCCGCCTTCGCCACGTCGTCGAGCAGCCCGACGCCGCCGATCGCCGGCGTGGGCAGAATTCCAGAACCCATCGTCTCGTTGTAGAGCGACACATTGCCCGACACGACGGGAAAATCGAGCGCGCGCGCCGCTTCGCCAATTCCCGCGACGCAGCCGACGAACTGACCCATCGCCGACGGCCTTTCAGGATTGCCGAAATTGAGATTGTCGGTCAGCGCCATCGGACGCGCGCCGACCGCGATGAGATTGCGCCACGCCTCGGCGACGGCCTGCTTGCCGCCCTCGACAGGATCGGCCTCGCAATAGCGTGGCGTGGCGTCGGTGGTCAGCGCGAGACCCTTGGGCCCGTCGCCGAGACGAATGACGGCGGCGTCGCCGCCCGGACCCTCGATCGTATTGCCGATAATCAGCGAGTTGTATTGCTCGTAGACCCAGCGTTTGGAGCAAAGGTCCGGCGAGGCGACGAGCTTCAGCAGCGCGTCGCGGTTGGACATCGGCGGCGCGATGTCGCGAGCCAGCAGGACCGGGGGCTTCGGCGCGGTCGTCCATGGCCGCTCATAGGCCGGCGCCTGATCGCCGAGCTCCTTGATCGGCATATCGGCCACCACCTCGCCGCGACGCTTCACGACAAAACGCAGGTTGTCCGTCGTCTGGCCGATCGCCGCGAAATCGAGCCCCCATTTGCGGAAGATCGCTTCGGCGACTCCCGCCTTTTGCGGATGCAGCACCATCAGCATCCGCTCCTGGCTCTCCGACAGCATCATTTCGTAAGCCGTCATGCCGGCCTCGCGGCACGGCACGAAATCGAGATCGAGTTCGACGCCGAGGCCGCCCTTGGCGCCCATCTCCACCGCCGAGGAGGTCAATCCCGCCGCGCCCATATCCTGAATGGCGATGACGGAGCCGGACGCCATCAGTTCAAGGCAGGCTTCGAGCAGCAGCTTTTCGGCGAAAGGATCGCCGACCTGCACCGTCGGGCGCTTTTCCTGCGCGTCGGCCTCGAAAGCGGCCGAGGCCATGGTCGCGCCATGAATGCCGTCGCGCCCCGTCTTGGAGCCGAGATAGACGATCGGGTTTCCGACGCCGGTCGCCCTGGCGTAGAAAATCTCGTCGGCGCGCGCGATGCCGACCGCCATCGCATTGACGAGAATGTTGCCGTTATAGCGCTTGTGAAAGCCGACCGAGCCGCCGACCGTCGGCACGCCGAACGAATTGCCGTAGCCGCCGATCCCCGCCACGACGCCCGCCACGAGATGCCGGGTGTTGGGATGATCGGCGGCGCCGAAACGCAGGAAATTGAGACAAGCGACGGGCCGCGCGCCCATCGTGAACACGTCCCGCAGAATGCCGCCGACTCCCGTCGCGGCGCCCTGATAGGGCTCGATGAACGAGGGATGGTTGTGGCTTTCCATCTTGAAGACGCAGGCGAGGCCGTCGCCGATGTCAATGACGCCGGCGTTCTCGCCCGGCCCCTGAATGACATGAGGCGCCGATGTCGGCAATTTGCGCAGATGAACTTTCGATGACTTGTAGGAACAATGCTCGTTCCACATCGCCGAAACGATGCCGAGTTCGGTGAAGCTCGGCGCGCGGCCGAGCAGCGCGACGAAGCGCGCATATTCGTCGGGCGCGAGCCCATGGCGCGCAACCAGAGCTTCGGTGATTTCCGGCTCGGCCGTGCTCAATCCTGGCAATTCTCCGTCCCCCGCGGCGTTCCCGATAAACGCGCGCGCAACCGAACGCAATGGAGAAGCGGCCTGATTTCCGCGCGCCTGCGAACAGCGCGACGCTATTTCACCTGGGATTCGTCATGACAGCTCTTCGCGCCGTTCTGCCAGAAATAATCGCCGCATTTGTCGCAGCCCGACATCGACAAGGCCAGTACAAGCGCAATGAGAGCGGGCGCGATGGCGCGCATCATGTCGTCTCCGAACGGAACATCGAATGGATTATGCACGGCGCCCTGGAGATTGCCAGGCTTTATCGCCGGCGCCGGGCGATCGCCGGGGCCGCCCCCGACCGCGCGACCGGCGCGCTCGACCGACCACGCGCGTCTCGCCGAGCGTGGCTCAATACCTGCCGCGTTTTTGCAAGAATTGCGCCCTTGCGCCGGCGCGTTAGTATCATACCTAAATCGATAGCCTGCACACCACAGGAAAGGGTCCATGGTCGAGAAGTCACGTTGGGAAGCGCCGCTGAGCAGCCAGCCGAAGGCCGAGGAGTTCGACTTCGATCTGGATCGCGTCCTGGAATCAGTGGTGGCGCTCCGGTCGGAGATTCCGGAGGACGCCTTCACCGCCTCGATTCTCGGCACCGAGCGGGCGGGAAGCGGCCTGGTGATTGGCGACAGCGGCCTGGTGCTCACCATCGGCTATCTCATCACTGAAGCGCAGAGCGTCTGGCTCACCGACGCCGACGGGCGCGTCACCGCCGCCCATCCGCTTGCCGTCGATCAGGAGAGCGGCTTCGGCCTGTTGCAGGCGCTCGGCCGGCTCAGCCTGCCGGCGCTGGACATCGGACGCTCGAGCCAGACCAAGCTTGGCGACCCGGTTATTGTCGCCGCCGGCGGGCGCGCCCAATCGGTGCGCGCGCGCATCATCGGCAAGCAGGAATTCACCGGCTATTGGGAATATCAGTTGAAGGAGGCGATTTTCACCGCGCCCGCGCATCCATTCTGGGGCGGCGCGGGCCTCATCGGCCAGGACGGCCGTCTGCTCGGCGTCGGATCGCTGCACGTCCAGCAGGTGACCGAGGAAGGCCAGCAGCGCGACATCAACATGATCGTGCCGATCGACCTGCTGCCGCCGATCCTCGACGATCTCCTCGCCCATGGACGGGTGAACAAGGCGCCGCGGCCCTGGCTCGGCGTCTATTCGGCCGAGGGCGAGGGCCGGGTCGTCATCGTCGACGTCGCCGAACGCGGACCGGCCGCCGCCGCCGGCATGCGCCGCGGCGACGTCGTCACCGCCGTGCGCGATTCAAGCGTCGAAAGCCTCAGCGATTTTTATCGCAAGGTGTGGAGCTGCGGCCCCGCCGGCGTCGAAATCCCGATCGAGGTCGTGCGCGAGAGGCGCAACCTGTGGCTGCGCATCAAGTCTGCCGATCGCAGCAGTTATCTCAAGAAGCCGCGGTTGCACTGAATCGGGCCATCGCCGGAAATGCGCGCTTCACCTGGGGCGGCGCGAAGGGACTGGGCGACAGTCTGATCGTATCCTCCTTCTCGACCCTCCTGTCGCTGCTGCTGGGCGTTCCCGCCGCCTACGCCCTCGGGCGATTCAGGACCGGCGGAGAGAACCTGTCCTTCACCGTGCTCAGCATCCTGTTCATGCCGCCGGTCGCCGTCGCCATCCCGATGTATCTGTTCTGGTCGTCGCTCGGATTGCTGGACAGCTACGCCGCCCTGATCCTGCAATACACGGTGTTCAACCTCCCGTTCATCACCTGGGTCCTGAAGAGCTTCTTCGAGGACATTTCGCGCGACATGGAGGAATCGGCTCTGGTGAACGGCGCGACGCGCTGGCGCGCCTTCTGTCAGATCGCCGTGCCGCTGGCGCGCCCGGCGATTCTCGCGGTCGGCCTGCTCGCCTTCATCTTCTCCTGGAACGAGTTCTTTTTCGCGCTCATTCTCACCCGCGCCAACGTGACCACCTTGCCGTTCATTCTGCCGGTCTTGATGGAAGGCCATAACGTGCTCTGGGGCGACATCGCCGCGATCGCGACTCTGGGGGCGCTGCCGGTGGTGATTCTGGCCTTCGTGCTGCAGAAATACCTCGTGCGCGGCCTGTCTTTCGGCACAGTGCACGAGTAATCCGCCGTCGGGGCGAGGCGCAAAAGCTGACGCCGTCGGCAAACGAAGCGCCTTTGGGAATCCGCTTCGAGTCTGGTGAATCACGATCAACCGGGGCCTACGGCGCCGGCCGATCGCGGAATTTCCGGATGACTGGGGAGTGGGCTGGTGGCGGACGCAGTCTTCGCGAACCAGTCTGCGACGCCAGATTCCCTGCTAACAAGGAATTTCAATCGACCGAACGGGGAAAGCGCAGTCGCTTTGGCCAAATAACCGGAAAATCGGCGCTTTCACGTCGGCGCGCCAACGCGGATCGTCGTGTTCGATTCGTCCGCTGAGCGAGAGGCCTTCGGCGCTTATAAGCGCCCAGCATGAAGTATGCGGCTGTTATGGCTGGACAACGAATTGAGATTCCACGGGATGTTCGAGCTTGCGACCCGGACGGTCTCATGGCGGATGTCGATCCCGCGCTCGGCCAGAAGATCCTCGACGTAGCGCGGCGACAGCGGGTATCTCGCGTACGTCATCACGACCAGACGGATGACCTCCGGCGAGCTGTTGGAAATATCGGAACCGTTTGCTCATGCCCCAAGCCTGCCACGGCCAGAGACGGTATGAAAAATTGGTCTGACAGAGCCCCGGCGACCGATCGACCAAGCGGTCTCAATGGAAATACAGTCCCCCGCAGACGTTCAAGGATTGACCTGTCACGAAATCGGAGTCCGCGGACGCAAAAAAGCATACCGGGCCCACGATGTCTTCCGGCTGCCCGAGCCGCCGCAGGGAGGTTGCGTTTTCCCAATAAAGCCGAGCCTCGGCGGTGCGCAGATTGTTTCTCCCCATCTCGGTCATGATGATCCCCGGGCAAATGGCGTTGACCGTCACGCCGTCCATCCCGACCTCCTGCGCCAGCACCCGAGTCAGCGTGATGACCGCCGCCTTGGTCGCCGCGTAGTGCCCTTGCGTCGCGACTCCCTGACGCCCGGCGATCGAGGCGATATTGATGATTCGCCCCGTTTTTCTTTGCCGCATGTGGGGCAGGACCGCCTGGCACATGAACAGCACGCCCTTGGCGTTGACGTCAAAGTGTGCGTTCCAAGCGTCCTCGTCCAGGTCTTGCAGAAGGCTGGTCTTGAGAATTCCTGCGTTGTTGACGAGGACGTCGATTTGTCCCGCGCGCTGGAGCAATTTGGCGACGGTCTGATCCGCCTCGTTCTTCCGCCGCACATCGAGCTCAAAGGAATACGCTCGCCGGCCGAGCGACTCGACTTCGCGTCGCGCTTCGTTCAGCGCGCTCGTTTCGACAGGCAGATCGGCGACCGCAACATCGTATCCGTTGCGCGCCAAGCCGATCGCCAAGGCCTTGCCAATTCCTCGACTGGCCCCCGTCACCAAAGCGACCCTACCGTTGCTGTCCATTGATGAAACTCCCTTTTCGCACTGTCCTTGGTTCGAGTTGGCGTTCGCCCTCGCATGCTTCTGAAGAAATTCCTGCCGTCGCGTGGCCCCAAACCAGCCGAGCGCCGAACCTGCGAGAGTTCCAGCCAGCTCATGGTCGGCGGCTTTACTGGTGTCGCACGCGGGGACAGGCTGTAGTCGCCCTGCAACCTGGCCGCGCGTCGAAGGCGATCCACGATAACGCCAGACTCCCTACCCGCCCTCACCGTCCTGTAGTCCCTGCGCATCTTCGCTGCTCATCTGAGCCGCCTGGGCGAATTTCTTGGGAGGATGGTCACGAAGGGCCGCCTCGATCGGCTCCGTTCCCCACCCAGGTCGATCAGGGACTACGATATATCCGTCGCGGATTTCGGGAGCGTGCGTGACGATCTCTGCGTCCCAGCTTAGCCGATCCACATCCGTTTCGAGGATTTGGAAGTTCGCAGTCGCAGCAGCCAGATGGACGTTCATGAATGTGCTGAGATGACCGTAGAAATTGTGAAGCGCGACGTTGACATCCATCGCATCCGCGATGTGGGCCACCTTGCACGATTGCCAGACGCCGTTCCAGACCGCGTCAACGATCGCCGTATCGACGGATTGTCTCTGAAAATAGGGCAGAAATTCTCTCGCCCCGAACAGCGTCTCACAGGACGCGATCGGATGTCGGACGCTTCTGCGAATCGTGGCGACCGCTTCGGGATTATGGACGTCGAGTTCGACCCAATAAAAATCGAAGTCCTCGAGCGCGCGCATGATCTTGATGTAACCGTCGGTGCGGGCGTTGAAGTTCAAGTCGACGAGAATGTCCATGTCCGGGCCCGCACCCTCGCGCAACGCTTCGAGGTGATCGCGGATGTTCCGGATCATTCGCCGATCGACCGTCAGCTCGGGCGCGAACGGGAACGCGAAGCCGGGATGGTAACCGCTGATCTTGCCGTCGCCGTAGATGAAAATATTCGTTTTGATGGCGCCGAAGCCGCGTTGGCGCGCCTCGGCGCCGATGTTGCGAACGTCGTCTCTCGTGCGAATGGCCGGGGGATAGAAGCGCGGGTGGAGAATGCGCCAGGTGGCGCAGTGCGACCAGTAGACGCGCACCCGATCGCGCAGTTTGCCGCCGAGCAGTTGGTGGCAGGGCACTCCCAGCACCTTGGCCTTGGCGTCCAGAAGGGCGTTCTCGATCGCCCCTATGCCTTCGCCGACAACCCCCCGCGCGGCCGGGCGCGTCGCGCTGAGCAGCTCGATGATGATCCGTTCCGGCGAGAATACGGACTGACCGACGACGCGGGTCGACAGCTTTTCAATCACCGTGCTGACGCCGGGCGAGGCGTACCATTCGTCGAACTCACTCCAGCCGACCACGCCATTTTCCAACGTCAGCTTGAGGAAGAAGTAATTCCGCCAACCCGCGTCGCAGGACAGAATCTCGAGCTTGGCGACCTTCATCGATTTCATCCGCGTCGTTGTTGCAGTCGGATTGGAGAGCCTCGGCGGATCTCGGCGGGCCGGCCCTCTGCCGGCGCGGCATCCGCCGCGGTCATCGCGTTGAGACCGAGCTGGCGCGCCATCAGCGCGGTCTCCCGGCGCCTCGCGCGAAGCGTCGGCGCCAGCGCGAATCGCGTGCTCTCGGCGGTGCGGAAATTCATCGGCGTTTTCATCAGCTCGCCTGCAGGATCATATGCGAACGTCAGTCCGACTTATCTCTCCAGGCAAATCGCAACCCCTTGTCCGCCGCCGACGCACAGCGTGGCGAGCCCCTTCCTGGCGTTGCGGCGCGCCATCTCATGCAAAAGGGTCACGACGATGCGGCAGCCGGACCCGGCGAGCGGATGACCAAGCGCGATCGCGCCGCCGTTGACGTTGATCCGCGCCGGATCCCACAGCAGTTCGCGGTTCACCGCGATCGACTGCGCCGCGAAAGCCTCATTGACTTCCATGAGGTCCAGGTCGGTCCCCCGCCAGCCGGCCTTCTCCAACGCCTTGCGCGACGCTTCGACGGGCCCCAGCCCCATGTCCATGGGCTCGACGCCCGCCGAGGCGTAAGATGCGATCCGGGCGATCGGCTCCATTCGCCGCGCGCGCATCTCACGTTCGGACATGACAAGCACCGCGGCCGCCCCATCGTTGAGCCCGGACGAGTTGCCCGCGGTGATCCCTCCATCGGGGTCGAAGACGGGCTTGAGTCGCCCCAGTGTTTCAAGGGTCACATCCGGATTTGGGTGCTCGTCTTCGTCGACCAGCTTGACCGCGTTCTTGCATGGCGCCGACACGGCGACAATCTCCCGACCGAATTTCTGCGCTTGGCGGGCCGCTTTGGCCTTGGCCTGCGATCTCAGCGCAAACTCATCCTGTTCGCCGCGCGTAATCTGATAGCGTTTTGCAAGCGACTCGACCGTCACCCCCATGTGCACGCCATGGAAAGCGTCGATGAGCCCGTCAACGAGCATGGAGTCCGGCGCATCTATGTCTCCCATTCGCACCCCGGCGCGCTGCCCGTAGAGCAGATGCGGCGCCTGCGTCATACTGTCCTGCCCGCCGGCGATGACAATTTCGGCGTCGCTACAGCGAATCGCCTGAGCCGCGAGATGAATCGATCGCTGGCCGGCGCCGCATACCTGATTGATTGTCAACGCAGGAACCGTCACGGGAAGGCCGGCCTTCAGAGCCGCCTGCCTCGCCGGATTCTGTCCGGCGCCGCCGGTGAGAACTTGGCCGAGAATGACCTCGGACACCGCGTCCCGCTCAACGCCGCTCTCATCCAAAAGGCTTCTGATCACGGCGGCCCCGAGATCGGAAGCGGCGAGCGGACTGAGAGCGCCTCCGAGTTTGCCGATCGGAGTGCGCTTCGCCGCCGCGATATAGGCTTCAATTGGCATCGAAAGGCGCCTCTCCCTGGAACGACCGGTCGCTACAGCATACTATCGGCAGGTTGCGGCGATTGCGCAAGCGTTCGTTGGCTACCGCTGCTTTGCGGCCGAACATTTCCTCGACCCCATATCGATCTTTGCTGGCCTCGGAAATTTGAAGGTCCACGGGATAAATGCCGGGCCGGGGTCGGCAATCGGCTTTCGATCGCGGTTGGAACCTGGAGGCGGCATAGACTCCGCGCGCGGTCCTGGAATCGAAGCGAGTTTCGCTCGCGAGGTGACCAAAAAGCTGGATGGCGTCGCGCTCGCCGGAATGTCTCGCGACGCCAATAATGCCGGAAGAGTTGTCCTCAAATTCATCGGTACGGCGCCCGGGTTCATTCCCGGTGGCCTCATTTTCTGACGCAAACGCGCCGGCCGACGAGCAACCGCGCCTCATCGGCGCTTCGATCGACTCAAAATCACTAGCCCAATTCCGCCAAGAACCGTTGAAGACGCCAGAACCAGCCGCAGGGTCGGCGCCTCGGCAAGAAACAGAGCTCCACCGACCGCCGTGATGACGGGCACGCTCAACTGCACCGACGCCGCCTCCGCCGCCGTCAGGCGGGGCAGAGCGGCATACCACACGGCGTAGCCGACACCCGAGGCGAGCGCGCCCGACAGCGCCGCGTAGACCAACCCGAGCGCAGGATGCGGAGCGCTGAACGTCGGCAAGGCCACCACGATGGCGATCGGCGTAGCGCGCAAGAAATTGCCCGACGTCGCGGCCAAAGGATTGGCGTTGACCCGGCCCATCAGCGAATAGGCGCCCCAGGCGACGCCCGCGGCGAGCATCAGAGCGGCGCCAAGCGGCGCCGGAGCGGAAACGCCGGGCGCGACCAGGGCGGCAAGCCCGCCGACGGCCAGAACCAATCCCAGCCACTGGCCAGGCGTCATGCGCTCACCGCGAACAAGACCGGTGACCACCATCGTCGCTTGAACCGCGCCGAACAGCAGCAAGGCGCCTGCGCCGGCGGGAAGCAACACATACGCGAAGGAGAAGGCCGCGGCGTAGGCGAAAAGCGCCAACGCCGCCCGCCACGATCCGGCGACAGACAGGCTTCTCGACCTGACGCCGAAAAGGAGCGCGAGCATCAGCGCCCCCGAGCCTATGCGCACAAGCGTGAAGCTGGCGGGATCGATGCCGGTTTGCGCGAGGGCCAGTCGACACAGGACGGAGTTCGCCGCAAATGCGACCATGGCGACCGTCGTGATAGCGATCGTCGCCAATCGATTCCGATCGTCGATCGCTAAACTTGAACCCGACGAGCGGATTACGCGCCGATTCGCCATCGCGCCTCGCAACCACGGAATAACCAGCGACGATGCTCCGAGCTCGGGGCCTTTGCAGGGCGGCGGCGCAAAGGAAGGTCGAAGGTTTGCGCCCGGGACCGCAAAATCACGCCTTGGCGAGCGGGACGGTGTAGACGGTCGCTGTGCCGGACAGGCACACATCGCCAGCCTGGTTGCGCACCGTCGTTTCGATTTTGCAGATGGGCTTGTCGGGACGCACTTCCTTGATTTCGACGCGGCCGGTGATCAACTCGTCAACTCCAACGGCCTTCTTGAATTGCCATTCGACGCCGAGAAAGACCGTCCCCGGACCCGGCAGGTCTTCCGCGACAAGCGCGTTGAGAAGGCCTGAGGTGACGCCACCCTGCACGATCAGCTTCCCGAATGGCGAGGCTTCCGCGGCGGCCTTGTCGTAATGCAGCGGATTTCGGTCGCCGGTCATCTCAGTGAAGGCGACAATGTCCTTCATGCTGGTTCGCCGCGAACGTTCGGCGAAATCGCCGACCTTCGGACGGCCCTTGATGATCCCCGCCCAACCGTCGATATTTGTGGCCGATGTCATGATCCGCTTCTCCTCATTGTGCGGTTCGAGCCTTCCGAAAGCATGGAAGGATTCGCTTGCCGATCTGCGTCGGTGAAAGCCCCATCGGCGCGCCGACCGGCGGCGGCCCCTCCCCGTCTTCGAGGATGAAGCTCAACATTGTCGGACCCTCCTCCAATTCGATCAGCCCCACCGTGAAAGGCGCAATCGGCAGCCAGCCCGGATGCCCCGGCCGATGGACGGTCGAATGCGACTTCAGGCGACCCCGACCGGAAGCCTCACGCCACGTCAATTCGCGACCCCAGCAGTGCGGGCAGTGGCCTCGCGGATAGAACACCGGGCGACCGCAACTCTCGCAGCGCTGCAGGACCAGCCGGCCTTCTTGCGCGGCCTTCCAGAATGGCGCGGAGAGTGCGGTGATCGTCGGCCCCGGGACGTCGAGGCCGGAGAGGTCTTTCGTGGCCATCAGGCGGCCCCCAGCACGAGCGCGGTCGCTTCGCCCATCGTCGCGCCGTTGCCGGTGACGAGCGCGAGACTGGCGTTTCGGATTTGTCGCCCTTCGGCTTCACCGCGAAGTTGGCGGACCGCTTCGACGACATGGGTCATGCCGCCGGCGAGATCGGGCTGACCGAAGCCGATCTGGCCACCGTGGGTGTTCAGCGGATAATCGCCGTCGTGACCCAACCCGTGCGCGCGGATGAAACTGCCGAACTCGCCGGGCTTGCAGAGGCCGGCGTCCTCGATCGTGAGCGCGACCATGATAGTGTAGCAGTCGTAGAGCGACAGCAGATCCACGTCCGAGGCCTTCACGCCCGCCTGCGTGAAGGCGCGCTGCATCGACGGCTTCAGGGGGCCGCTCGTCAGGCTGGGCGCCTGCGAAACGGCGCGGTGCGTCACCTTCTCGCCCGCTCCGAGCAGATGGACGGGCGGTCGCGAAGAGCGCCTGGCGAGAGCCTCGGAGACGACCACGATCGCTTCGCCGCCGGCCACCGGCATGACGATCTCATAAAGTCGCAGCGGCGCAGCCACCATCGGCGAGGCGAGCACGTCTTCTTCGCTGACCGGCTTGCCGTAGAAGATCGCCGTCGGATTGAGCTGCGCGTTGGCGCGCGCCGAGACGGCGATAGCCGCGAAGTCGCGGTCGCGCGATCCGTAGCTCGCCATATGCGCCCGCTTCAGCAGCGCGTAGGAGATGTTTGCGCCAGAGGCGCCGAAGGGCGCGTCGAACTCGCGGATTGGATTGCGATTGGGCGAGCGCGGCGCCTGCGCTTCGCGCGTGTTGGCGAGGACGCACAGCACCGCCTCGCACATGCCGGCTTCGATTGCGGCAGCCGCGCGCCAAACCATGCCCGGCCCCGACGCGCCGCCGAGATCGACGACATTCGCCATTGTCGGCGCGATGCCGAGATATTCGGCGATCGTCGCCGGAACATGTTGCGGCGTCTCGCCGACCTGCGGGCCGACCAGCAGGCCGTCGATCATCCCCGGCTCCAGTCCGGCGTCGAGAACAGCCAATCGGTTGACCTCTGCAATCATGTCGAGCGTGGCGCGTCCCTCCGTCATGCGCGCCGGTTTCAATTCGCCGATGCCGACGATGGCTCCTCGGGATTTGCCGATCATAGAGCGGCGCTCCGATCGAGGTTGCGGTATTCGGCGAGGCTCTCGGGATTGGAGATCGAGCCGATGTTCTTCACCGCTCGGCCTTCGAGCATGGCGCGCGCCGCCCCTTCCACGCGTTTGCCGTTCAGCGTGTAGGGAATATCGCGAACGGCATGGATCCGGTGCGGCACGTGGCGCGGGGAAGTCTGGTCGCGGATCGACTTGCGCAAATGGTCGGCGAGGTCGGTCGTAAGCGCTGTTCCCGGTTTCAGCTTCACGCAAAGCACGATCTCTTCGTCGCCGGGGATCGGCGCGCCGAACACGAGGCAGTCTTCGACATCGCCAAGGGTCTCGCAGGCGGCGTAGATTTCCGCCGTGCCGATGCGCACGCCGCCCGGCTTCAGCGTCGTGTCGGAACGGCCGTAGATGATCGCGGAGCCGTGGACGGTCAGCTCGGCGACGTCGCCGTGCGTCCAGATCTCGGGCCGCTGCGAGAAATAGGTCGCCAGATATCGCTCGCGGCCGCCGTCGCCCCAAAACGTGAGCGGCATCGATGGAAACGGCTCCGTGCAGACGAGGTCGCCCTGCACGCCGATGACCGGCGCGTTGCGGTCGTCCATCACATTGACAGCCAGACCGAGCCCCTTGCAGGTCAACTCGCCACGGCGCACGGGATGGATCGGCGAGCCCAGCATGAAGCAACCGATGATCTCCGTGCCGCCGGAGATCGAGGCGAAGATGATGTCGCGCTTGACGGCGTCGTAGAGCCAGTCGAACTGATGCGGCGCCACGGGCGCGCCGGCCGAAAGAACCGAGCGAAGCGAGGACAGATCATGGCGCTCGCCCGGAACGTAGCCTTCGGCGGCGACGATCGAGAGATACTTGGGGCTGATCCCGAAATGGGTGACGCGCGCTTTCTCGGCGACCCCCCAGAGTGGGCTCACGTCGTAACCGGTCGCCGATTTGAGGACTGCGGCGCCGTCGTACAGCACGATCGCAGCGCCGCAGCCTAGGGCGGAAACCAGCCAGTGGTACATCATCCAGGCGACGTTGGTGTACCAACTGACGACGTCGCCGGGGCGGACGTCCCCATGGAGGATGTGTTCCTTCATATGCTGAAGGATCACGCCGCCGATCGTATGAACGATCGCTTTGGGCGCGCCGGTCGTGCCGGAAGTGTAGAGAACGTAGGCAGGGTGTGCGAAAGCGCAGCGAGTGAACACGAGTTCCCCTTCGTCGCCGAACTCGGACATCGCGACTTGCGGAACCGAGGCGTTCTGCTCGGCTTTCGCGCCGGGGCCGCAGGTGACCAGCGCTTTGAGGCTCGGCAGCCCGGCGGCGACCGTCGCGATCCGCTCGGAAATGTCGTGACGCTTGCCGCCGAAGCGGTAGAGGGTTGCGGCGAAGAGCACTTTCGGTCGGATCTGGCCGAGACGGTCGAGAATGGCGACCGCGCCAAAGTCGGGCGAGCACGAGGACCAGACGGCGCCGATCGCAACCGTCGCGAGGAGCGCAACGAGCGCGTCAAACCGGTTCGGGAGAATGCCGCCGACCGTGTCGCCTTTCCCGACGCCCGCCGAGACAAGGCCGCGGGCGACGCGCGCGACGGCCCGCTTCAGATCGTCGAGTCGGAACTCTGCGTAATGGCCGATCTCGTCGGTCTCGATAACGGCGAGCCGGTCCTCGCCCTTGAGAAGGTTCTCGGCAAGGTTGATCTGCGCCTCGGGGAAAAACGCCGCTCCGGTCATCGGCGCGGCGGCGTTCGGCGTGAAGCTTTGCGCGCCCTGCTCGCCCACGATGGCGGTGAAGTCCCAGAGCGCCCGCCAAAACTCCCCCTTTTCGCTGATCGACCAATTGTGGAGCGTATTATAACAATGCGGATCGAATCCGTTGGCTCGCGCAAACCTGGCCATCGCCGAGCTGTCGAACGCGCCGGGTTGCGGAGACCAAAGAACGTCTGATCGCATTTTGCTCAACCTCCGGAGCTGATCGGCCCAACTACGCCTTGTAATGGACAGACCGATCAGTACATATCGTGCCGATGAGAGGCGAAAGCCGGCTCCCATGAGAAGCGCGAGACACTGGCATGGTTGCTTGTGATGATTGCGAGGGCTGCATGCGCGCATGGAGTTGCAGATGAATAAGATGGAAGGGAAAAGCGCTTCTCCGAGACAAAGTGAATTTTCCGAAACAAAGCGTCGTATCATGACGCGAGCGGCGGCGCTTTTCGCTGAAAACGGTTACGGCGGTGTAGGAATTAGCGAGATTGGCGACGTCGCTGGCTTCGGAAAGGGCGCTCTTTACTACCACATAGGCTCCAAGGAAGAGCTCTTGTTCGACATCATGACAAACTACATGATTGAGTTGAACAATGCCGCCAAGAAGATACTCAACGATGTAGAGGATGGCGAGCAACGGATAATCGAGCTTAGCCGCAGTTTCTTGAACATCATGTTCAAGAGCCGATCGGAAATGACAATATGCTTTCGTGAAGTGCATGCGCTCGGCGACGAGAAGCGAAAGCGGGTCCTCGCGATGCATGCCGAATATCAGGACGTTTGGACCAGAGTCCTCAAGGAGGGCCACGCCGCGGGCGACTTCCGGCCCATACCGAAATTGCAACTCAAGGCTCTCCTCGGCATGTACTTCTACAGTTTCCTGTGGATCAAGGAGAATCGGCCAGTTTCGGTCAATTCTATCGCCGACAGTTTTGCCGACATTGTCTTGAGAGCGGTCAAGAAGTTTTGACGGCAAATTCTGCCGATCGTCGCGTCCGGTTCTACGGTCGAGCTCGCGACAGGCTGACAAGCCGGCGAATGCGCAGGGCTTGGGCTGGAACGGCGCAGTCTCTTTAAAGACAGGGATGGGGCATGAGGACGCGACGGCGGGTCGACGCATGTGGGGGTGCCTTCTGAATGGCGTAGCGGTCTCCCGGGAGACGAGCGGCGATATTTCCTATGGTCCAAATGGCGCGAGCTTATTTGCGGGGATTCGCCCAGAGAGCCACGGCCAGGCCGACCAGCAAGAGGCCTCCCTTCATCATTTGAAAGTTGGAGTCGGTCCAACCGAGCAACGCGCCTCCTCGAACCATGACTGCGAGAACCAGAACTCCGACCGCCGTGCCTACGATGTTCGGTTTGCCCAACTTCAGCATCGTGCTTCCCAGAAAGACCGAAGTCAGCCCGTCGAGGAAGTATGACGATGCAAGCCAAGGCTGCCCCGACGACAGGTCGGAAGCCAACAGAACGCCCGCAAGGCCGCTGCAAAAGGCGAGCAGAAGGGCCAGAAGCATCAAGAGACGATCGACGGGGATTCCGGCCTCGACCACCGCGCGTCGGTTTTGAGCCACCGCGTATATATATTGTCCTAAAGTCAGGCGTTCCTGCGCGAACCATGCGGCTCCGTACAAAGCCAGCACAAGCAGAGCAATCATAGGAATGCTGCCCAGAGTCACCGAGAAAAGCGGATCAAGAAATCCGGGACTGCTGAAAGCGATCGATGCGCCCGTTCCGATGGCGGCGGCGATTGCGGACGCCGCGCCGCCGGTCGCGATTGTGATCACCAGCGACGGCAATCCGAGATTGGCGATCAAAAGTCCGTTCAGCAACCCGACTGCCAAACTCGCGACCATCGCCGCCGCCGTGGCGAGAGGCCAGCCGAATCCGGACGACACCAGGCTCGCCGTGATCATATTCGACAAGGCCGTTATCGAAACGAAGCTCACGTCGATTTCGCCAACCGCAAAAAACCAGGTCAACCCCAGGAACATGATCATCGAAATACTGGTGCTGCCGAGCAGGCTTGTAATATCGGCATTGCTGAAGAAACTCGGCTCCGCCGTCCCGAACACGGCGATGAGCGCCGCCAGAATGCCCGGCAGTGCAAAGCGCAGCGTGTACCGTCTGGTCAGATCCCGGTAGTGGTCTTGACGTTCCGGGAGCGCCGCAACCGCTCTCATGACTTCGTCCTCGCCAGCGGCGCGACGGATATCAAGTATTGACGGATCCACGCAAAAACCCGAGGGTCAAAAATTGCGACCGAGAACACCAATACGGCGCTAACCATAGTGTCGCTATAATAGTAAGGGACGCCCAGCAACGTAAATCCATTCAGAAGGAGCGCCATTATCAGGCCGCCTGCAAATGTCGCAGGAACTGACGCGCCGTCGAAAAGCGCGCCTCCCAAATAGACGGCCGTGTAAGCCGGCAACAGGACGTTGCTTCCAGCCGTTTCCATAGCCTGGCCGACGGAGCTCACTCTGAGGATTATCGCCTCACAAACCAGGGCTCCGCAGATGCCGAAGGCTATCGCAATCATATTTTCGACCGGGACGCCGGAAAGGCGCGCGGCGTCCGGGTTTTCGCCCGTTGCGTAGAAGGAATGGCCATAGCGGGTCATTTGCAGCACGACGGTCGCCACTCCCGCGGTGAACAAAAAAATCAGTATCGGCGCGTCGATCCCCAGAAACGAAGAATCATTGATGTCGAGAATGCCGGAACTGAAGAAATTGTCCGAATACGACTTGCCGCCATTGTAAAAATAGGAGGCGCCGTAAGCGATCGACCCCACGGCGATTGTCGCTACGACGTCTGGAAGCTTGGCCAGCCCGACCAGGGCTCCATTGGTCAAGCCACAGGCCGCGCCGATCGCGACCGATCCCAGTACCGCCAGCGTCAGGCTGTCGGTCTTCGCGATGATAAAGCCCAACGTCATCGCGCCGATCGTTGCGACCCCCGAAAGCGAGAGATCAAATCGGCGCACCGCAATCACAAAAGTCAGTCCCACCCCCACGACGCCGCTTGCCGCCATGTGGCGCAAGATGGCGTGAACGTTGGCGCGCGACAGGTAGGTCGGCGCCATCACCTGAAAGATTACCGCTATGACGACGATCATAACGGCGAGCGTCACCAACCTGGGCGTCGCCAAGGACAGCTTGCTGAGCATCAGGCGTGAGCCCCCATGATGCCGGCTGCGAGCAGTTGGTCGCGGGTAATCTTGCGCGAGGGCTTGAACGGCATCGAGCCTCGGTACATGGCGAGCATGGTGTCTCCGAGCCCGAAGACCTCGTTGCAATCCGAGGACATGACGATCACCGCCGCATCCCGGCTCAGTTCGCGGATGAGACGGTAGAGTTTTGATTGCGCCCCCACGTCGACGCCGGCGGTCGGCTCGACAAAAATGTAGACTTCCGCCCTGGCGAACAAACCCTTCGCCACCACGATCTTCTGCTGATTTCCTCCGCTGAAGGCGGTGGCGGGGCGGTCGACATTGGGCGGACTCAGCTGCAGCTGTTTGGCCAGAGCCGCCACCCTCGCGCGGTTCTGACGAAATCGAAGCAATCCCCAAAAATGGGAGGCCCTTCCCAAGCTCGCGAGGATCGTGTTGAGGATCACGTCGCGGTTCAGAACAAGGCCTTCCTTGCGACGATCGCCAGGAACGAGGAATATGCCCGCGCGCAAGGCCGCTCTCGACCCGCGCAGCGACTTCCGCTGGCCATGAAGGAGAATTTCTCCGCCTCGCGGACTTGTCGCCCCGAACAAGGTCTTCGCCAACTCGTCGATTCCCGATCCGACGAGGCCAAACACGCCGAGGATTTCTCCGCGGCGCGCCGCGAAGCTGACCCCGCGGAACGCGCCAGGGACCTCCAAATCCCGAACTTCAAGGGCAATGGCGCCGTCGGCGGCTTCACTTTTTCCCGGGAAAACGCTTCCCAGCGATTCCTGGAGCATCAACTGTGGGATGGAAACCCGGTTTTTCGCCGATTCCTCCGAGGACATTGTCGCAATGTTCTTGCCCCCGCGAAACACCGTGAAACGATCTGCGATCTCGAAGACCTCTTCAAGGCGATGAGTTATGTAAATGATCGCAATGCCCGTCGCTTTCAACGCCTGCATCATCGCGAACAACTGGGCCTTTTCGACTCGCGTAAACGTCGAAGTCGGTTCGTCCAGGATGAGTATCCTGATATTGTCCTGTTTGAGCGCGTGCAGGACCGCAATCGCTTCGCGTTCCACCTTGGAAAGTTGTTCGACGGGCTTGGCCAGATCGATCTCGAGCGGAAACCTGGCTATCAGGCGGTCGGCGCGAGCGCGCATCCGAGAGTGGTCGACGCGCCTGAAGAACCCGCTTCTCGAAGACTCCTGACCGAGGAATATATTCTCGTAGCCGGATAGGTCGCCGACCAACTCCGGATGCTGCTGGACGGCCGCCACCCCCGCCCTGATCGCGTCAGCCGGGGTGGCGAAGCTGCACTGGGCGCCGTCAATTTCTATGGTTCCGTCATCCAGCGTGTAAAGTCCGGACAGGATTTTCACCAATGTCGACTTGCCGGCGCCGTTGACGCCAAGTAGAGCGTGGATCTCTCCACGCTCTACGCTGAAGTCGGCTTTATCGAGCGCGACGATCGGTCCGAATTGCTTCAGGATGCCCGTCATGCGCAAAAGGGAAGGCATCCATCGGCTCCGTTTTAGAGGGGCCGCCATCCTAATTGTTCGGCCACGCCGAATTGATCGTAGTTGTCGTATTTGTCCAGGTCGTCTTTGAGTTCGTCCTTCGACACGCCCCAGGCCACGTTGGTGATGATGCGCGGCGCCGCCTGTCCCGCGAGATGTTGATGCGCGTAATAGACGTTGTAGAACGACTCCTGATAAAAGGCTTGCGCGGCGGTGAACACAAACGGCGAACCTGATTTGATATATTGGAACGCTTGTTTGCCCCCGTCCATGCCGGTCACGAACACCTTGTCGCGTCCCGCCGCCTTTATGGCCAGCGCACAGTTGATCGCCGCGTCGTCCCAGGCCGTCCAGATCGCGTCGAGATCCGGGTGCGCCGTGAGGAACTGGTCGGCGGCGTCTCTCGACGTGACCTTCATTGTCGGATCGAACGCCCAATTGGCGACGACCTTGACGTCGGGATAGCGGACCAGCACGGTGTCCAGCGCCATGGCGCGCATCGCCCAGGTTTCATTTTCGGGCAAGGTGATCGTCGCGATCTTGCCTTTGCCGCCCAGGCGCTTGCACAGGTATTCGCCTGTCAGGAGCCCCATGCCGAAGCTGTTCTCTATCGACATCGAGGTCACTGTCACGCCGGGCACGTAGCTGTCGACGAGGAACACCGGCACGCCCGACGCCACTGCGGCCTGAACGGCCTTGGAAACGCCGGCGGGATCGGCGGGAAGAATGAACAGCGCGTCGACCTTGGAGGCCACAAATGTGGCGATTTGGTCGGATTGCTTTTTAACGTCGTAGTTACACGACGCGATGGTCAGATGACCTCCGAATTTGGCGACGGCGTCCTTGTAGCCGTTGATGATGTGCTCATACGATTGCAACCCCTCGAATGGCACGGAAAGAGCGAATTGGTAGTCTTTCGGATCCTTCGCCGATGCGGGCCGCGTCAACCCCAGGACTGACGCCGCCGTCAGAGCGGCGCCTGCGGTGAGCAGGGCTCTGCGATCAACAATAAATCCATTGTCGTCTGCACTCATATTTTCCTCCCTACGGATCCCGTTTCATTAGTCGGAACTACTCGCTCTCGCGAACGAGGGGTCTTTTCGGATTGGCCGAGTCGATGTTCTTCTGTATCGGGTCGATTGCCTCCTTTGATTTTCCGAGAGCGATGTCCTGCGCCTCGCGCTCATTGTTCTCCAGCAGCGCAGCGACAAAAGCCGGCGCGATGAATCTTGGAAACCAGAGGGAAAGCTCCGCTGTCGGGGAGCGCGTAAGGCGCGATCAGAAGCGATGCAGGCCTTTGCGGCGATTCATCCGCGCCTCCCTATTCGCTGGTTCTTGGATGTGTACTGACCGATTGGTACACAGGGCGCGGCGGATGTCAACACGTCGGGGCGTCGGCTTACGCCTGACGTTTGCTCGAGCGCAACGGGCCGCCGGCTGCCTTTTCGCGGACAGAAATCCGCCTAAAGCTCGGCTGCAGTGATTACGCTTGGCATAGTTGCCCTTACTCGAGCCTTACCGCGATCCGGCGCCATCCAAATCCGCCCGAAGGTCGGAAACAAGCGTCGACGGCCGATCTTCCGACCGGCTCGCCTCGTCGGCGAAGGAACTCAAGAACAGCGACAGCGTCAGCGCGCCTGGATCGACGAAGCCCAGGGAACGCGCACCGAGGCTTTTCGCTTTGCCGGTCATGGCGATCATGGACTTTGTCGCCTCCAACCCTTGCTTCGCGGCTTGCGCGGCTTGCGCAGCGACATTGCCGAGCGACTCTCCGCGCTCGGCCGCTACGCGAGAAACCTCGACCGCGGGCAAGAGCGCATCCACCATCGTCTTGTCGCCGGGATTGGCCTTGCCCCTGGCCCGAACGGCATCGAGTCCGCCGGCCAGCGCCGACGCAAATGCACGCGCGTCCAGACCGTCAGCGCGGAGGAAATTTGAGCAGCCGATAAAAAAGCTCCCGAAGATGACGCCCGAGGCCCCTCCACTGGTCATCATGATCGCATGACCGCCCGCCTTGAAAAGAGACGCCGCGTCGCTGTCGTGGCGGTCCTTGCTCAGCGCTTCGCGCAACGCAGTGAAACCGCGCGCCATGCCGAGCCCGTGATCGCCGTCGCCGATTGCCTGGTCGGCCTTGGTCAGAACGGACTGATGGTCGATCACGGTCTGCGCGGCCGCCATCAAGGCGGCGCGGATTTGTTCGACGCTCAACCGCTGTGTCACTGTCTCACGGCCTCAGAAAGGTTTCATTGGCGGAAGGCCAATTCAGGTATCGCTCGAGATCGTGGTCGACCTTCAGAAGCGAGAGCGAGAATCCGGCCATCTCCTGCGTCGTGGAATATGGCCCGATCCAGGTGTCGACTACAGCGATCCCCTGTTCCGACAGCACCTGTCGAACGCGCCTGTTGACGATGAGCAGCTCCATCATGGTCGTTGCGCCGAGATCATTGACGAGAAGCGCCACACGGTCGCCCCTTTGAAGCGGAAAGTCGCCGACCAAGCGGCGCATCATGATTTCGACCAGCGCATCCGCCGGCATCATCTTGTGCGTTTCGACGCCCTTTTCGCCGTGCCCGCCCATCCCGATCTCGACCTCGTCGTCGGCGATCGTGAACGTCGGTTCGCCGGTCTCCGGCAGGGATCCCGGTCGAAACGCGACGCTCAGCGAGCGCGTGTTGTCGCGAGCTTTCGTCGCAATTTCGTGCGCCGCCTCGAGATCGAGCCCGGCGGCGCAGGCGGCGCCGGCGATTTTGATGAGGAAAAAGACGCCGGCGATTCCGCGACGGCCCAGCGATACCGGAAGTGACACATCGTCGGTGGCGCGAACGGTCATCGTCTTGATGCCGAGCTCGCCGGCCATCTCCGCCGCGACGTCGAAGTTCATGTTGTCGCCGGCGTAGCTGGCGTAGGCGTAAAGAACCCCCTTATTGCGATCGATCAGTTGCGTGGCGTTCAAAATCACGTTGGGCGTAGGCGCGGCGAAAACATTGCCGACAGCGACGGCATCGGCATAACCCGGCCCAACATATTGGACGAACATTGGTTCGTGCCCGCTGCCGCCGCCAATCAGCAGCGTCACGCGACCATCCTCGATATCCGCCCGCCGGACGACGCGGGAATTGGGCGCGCTCGCGACCCGGCCGTTCGACGCCAGCACCAGCCCTTGGATGACCTCCTCGACAATCGCCTCGGTGTCATTGATCGCTTTCTTGATGATCATGGACCATTCGCCGCTTCTAGGCCGCAGTATGCGCTCGGTGCGACTTCGCCCGGCAGTCGCCCGCACGCCGCTCGAGAGTTGGAAGCGGCAGGCCCGAAGCCATCGGACTGAGAGGCAACCGGCTCCGGCCACAACCGGGCGCACGGTTGTATTGGACTTTCCCTCGATACTCCATTTTTTTTTCTTTTGTCAAAGTTGGTCCGGGCGGCGGGCGCTATCAGACGAAATGCTCGCAGCATCCCTGGCCGTGGCAGTTGGGTTCAGTGCCGAAGCTCGGCAATATGGCCAAGCCCAAGCAAGAGCATTCTTCTTTCGGTTTGACGCGTATTCTGCGCTATTGATGTGGCTCGCGCATTCCCGCGCCCGAGATGGAGGCTGCGGTGCTTGAGGCGCTGAGATCGGCGGTCGGTTGGGATGCAACGCTAGAAACGAGCAGCGGACAGCGGGGCGTTCGCGGCGATCGCGAAGTCGACGGATCTATGATTGCCCCATCGCCGACGACAACGCCTCACGATCGCGGCGACCGGCAGCTTGTCGAGCGCCACCTTGAACGCATGGTCGTCAAGCGCTCGGCATTCGAGATCGCCTGGCGTGACCCGGATGCCGGGTCATCCTCAGGCGTCATCCGCATTCCCCGGGCCCCGATGCCGCGCCATCCCCGGCGCGAGATCATCCCGCCGCGGCCAGGCCGCAATAGCGACCCTCGCCCCCAGACCGCAGAGACCCGCAATCGACTTCTCGCCGAAGTGGCGCTTGGGCGACGTTGAGTCGGCCAGATGATGAAAGGCGATGTCAAGGACAGCGGCGCCCTCGCGCGGCGCGAGGGCAAAGGCGAGCGGGCCATCCGAACGGCCCTGTCGCTGGCCTTTGTCGCCCCAGCCATGGTGCGCGGCGCGGTCGAGGGGAGACTGCCGCGCGGCGTCGGTATCGCCAATCTCGCCGGCCTGCCGCTCGCATGGTCCGAACAGCGCGGCCTCATCGAGGCGCTCGCTTAACTCGCTCATCACGGCGCCGTGGCCGCGAACTGCGCTGCCGCAGCGTTCGAAACGGTTCGCTCTGCACAAACGCCATCGGAGCTTTGCACATAGAATTGTGGGCCGCCAGACCCGTCGGCAAACGGCGGCGCTGAACGCCGAATGTCTGGTCTGGCAGAACGGAAGTCCTCGGAAGCTTCGCGAAATCGCCCTGTTTTCCGGGGTTTTTCGCAGACGACGGCAAAGTCATAAATCGCGAGAGTGAGTGGTGGGGGAGGTAGGACTCGAACCTACGAAGGCTTAGCCAGCGGATTTACAGTCCGCCCCCTTTGCCGCTCGGGACACTCCCCCTGATCCGTCGGCGGACCGCCGCGGACGAAAAGGCCCCGGCGAGCCGGGGCCTTTCCGGGAGGGCTTATCTGGCGCGGCGCCCCGCCCTGTCAACTGGAAAGTGCCTTTTGGGCGCTTGAGCGCGCCGGGCGCGCCGCCGATTGCGCGGCGGACCCGCGCATGCGAACACGCGTGACGTCGACCGCTGCGGGAGGGCGCTCGTGACGCGCAAGAAGAAGCATCGACCGCGGGACGGCGCCGCCGGGGCGCCGCGCGCGGCGCAGCACCCGCCGCCGCGGACGGCGAGCAAAGGCCCGTCGCCGCCCCGCACGGCTGGACCGCGCGAGCCGCAAGCGAGCGACGTCGCGCGCATTTACGGCTTCCACAGCGTCAGCGCGGCGCTGCGCGCGCCGCGCCGCAAGCTGATCCGGCTCTACGCGACGCAGCCGGCCGCCGATCGCCTGCGCGCCGAGATCGCCGCGCGCGGCGTCGAGACCGTCATCCTCAGCAACGAGGAGCTCGCGCGGCGCGCGCCGCGCGAGGCGGTGCACCAAGGCGTGCTTCTGGAGGCGCGCCCGCTCGCGCCGATCGACATCTCCGAGTTGCCGGAACGCGGCCTTGTCGTGGTGCTCGATCAGGTCACCGATCCGCACAATGTCGGCGCGATCCTGCGCAGCGCAGCCGCCTTCGGGGTCGATGCGGTGGTGACCACGCAGCGCCACTCGCCGGAGTTCGCCGGCGCCCTGGCGAAATCGGCGTCCGGCGGTCTCGAGCACGTCGCCATTTGCAGCGTCGCCAATCTGGCGCGCGCTTTGGGCGAGATGGGCGAAATGGGCTATTGGCGCGTCGGCCTCGATTCCGAGGGGCCGCAGACGCTGGAAGCCTCGACGCTGTCGCGGCCGCTGGCGCTGGCGCTGGGCGCGGAGGGCAAGGGCCTGCGCCGCCTCACCCGCGAGAACTGCGACGTCGTGGCGCGCCTCGACCTGCCGGGCGCGATCAAGAGCCTCAATGTGTCAAACGCCTGCGCGGTCGCGCTGGCGATCGCTGCGATGAAGCGGCGCGCCCCCGGCTAGACAAACGGCGCGCCGCCGAATTTTCCAACTGTTGACTTTGCTTGCGCCAAAAGCGGCAGCGGCTTCCAACATTAACGCGACGTTCGCCTTGGCCGCGCAGTCTCGGGGGGGTCGATCCGGCTTAGCCTGCCGAGTAACCCTGATCCATGGTCGAGGGGAGGTTCGCTTGGACGCTGACTGGGGTCTGTTGATACTTCTGGTTGTCGGCGCTCTCCTGCTGGGGCCGATCGGTTTCTTTCTGGCCCTCGGCGCGCGCTCTCGCGCGCGGGACGCGGATCGGGAGTCGCAGACGATCCGGCGCGACCTCCAACTTCTCGCCAGGCGCCTGGACGCGATTGACGCCTCGGTCAAGCTGGCGAACGGCCGGCCGGCCGACACGCCTGTCGGAGCGTCGGCCGCCAGGCGTCCGGCGTTCGAGGCGGCGCCGACCGCCTCTACAACGGCAGCGTCGGTCGCGGCGACCATCGCTCCGCCGAGCGAGGCCGTTGTCCTCAGCGAGAGCAAAACGCCGGAGACCGACGCGCGCAGTCCGCGTGCTTTGGAATCGGAAGCCCACGCGCCGGAGGCGGACCTGGCCGCCCCGGCCGGCAGCCAGCCGCCGACGGTCGCCGAGCCCAAACCGCAAATCCGCCCGCCATCTTCACCGACTTCCCCCCTCGCCGCGCCGACTCCGGAGCCTTCCCGCACGCTCGAAGAGGCGCTTGGCACGCGGTGGGCGGTTTGGGTCGGCGGCTTCGCGCTGGCGCTCGGGGCGATCCTGCTGGTTCGCTATTCGATCGAGCAAGGCTTTTTCGGCCCCGGCTTCCGGACGGCGCTCGGGCTGGCGCTGGCCTGCGCGCTGGTCGGCGCCGGCGAATTCCTGCGCCGCAAGGAGCGCGACGGAGAAACGCCGGCCCTGTTCGAAGGCCGGGCGGAGGCCGCCTATATCCCGGGCGTCCTGACCGCGGCCGGCACGGTGGCGGCGTTCGGCAGCATCTACGCCGCCTACGCGCTCTATGGCTTCATCGGGCCGACGATCGCATTCCTTGCGCTCGGCGCGACAGGCCTCGCCTGCATGGCCGCCGCCGCGCTGCATGGGCCGGCGTTGGCGGCGCTGGGGCTTCTCGGTTCGCTGGCGACGCCTGTGCTGGTCAGCTCGCAGCGGCCCAACCCCTGGCCGGTCGTGCTCTATCTGGCTGTCGTCGTCGCCGCCGCCTATCTTCTCTCGCGCGTGCGCGGCTGGCTCTGGCTGGCGCTGGCGAGCGCGGCGGGGGCCGGCCTTTGGGCTCTGTTGTTGCGATCGCTCGCCGACCCGGACCGTTCGGGCGATCTTCTTCACGCGGCGCTGCTTCATGTGCTGCTCCAGACCGCGCTGGCGAGCTATTTTCTGGCGATCGATCCCCATCGCGGCGAAAGCGACGAGGCGGCGGTCTTCGACCCTCCCGCCAACGCCGTTCTGGCGGCGCTCGGGATTGTCGCGCTTTTCGTATTGCATCTCGACTACCACTGGTCATGGTTCGGCGGGGTCTGGCTGTTGGCCGCCGCCGGCGTCATCGCGATCCTTGGACTGACCGGCGCGCGAACCGCGGCCGCGGCCGGAGCGAGCGCGTCGGCGGGCGTTGTCGCGCTCGCCGCGCTGATGCTGTGGCCTCCGGTCATAGGCAGCCCCGCGCAGTGGCCGTCGTCGGCCATTTTCACAGCGCGGTGGCCGGCGCCAGCCGAGCCGATGTGGTTCGCGTTGTTCGCAGCGGTCTCATGCCTCGGCGTCGGCGCGGCGGCGGGCAGGCGATTGCTCGACGGTCCCCGCCTGCGCTTTGGGTTGGCCGGCTTCTATGCCGGCGCGGCGGCGCTGACTCCGCTCGGGGGCCTGATCATCGCGGACCTGCGTCTTTCCGGCGGCGCGCCGTCGATCGCAATGTCGATCGCCGCGGCCCTCGTCGGCGCCGTTTTGGCGTTCGGCGCGAGCCGGTTTCGCGACAAACCCGGCGCCGGCGAGGCGACGAGGCTTGGCCTCGGCGCGCTGGCATCGGGCGCGATCGGCGCCGTCGGGGCCGGACTGGTGTTCGCGCTCGACGGCGGCGCTCTGATCGTCGCCTTGGCCCTGGCGGCGGTCGGAACGGCGTTCGTCGCGGCGCGGCTCGACATCGGGGCGCTGCGCTGGTGCGTCGCCGCGCTCGGCGTCGCGGTCGCCGGTCGTCTCGCATGGGAGCCGCGCATCGTCGGCGACGCGCTGAGCGCGACGCCCGTGTTCAATTGGCTGTTGTTCGGCTATGGCGTTCCGGCGGCGGCGTTCGCGCAGGCGGCGCGCTTCATGCGCCAGCGGGCCGAGGATACGCCGGTGCGCGTCGCCGACGCGCTGGCGATCCTGTTCTCGGCTTTTCTGTTCTTCTTCGAAATTCGTCACGCAATGAACAGCGGCGATCCTTATGCGCCCGGTTCGGGGCTCGTCGAGCAGGCGCTGTTGGCGGTCTCGTCGTTCGGCTTCGCCGTCGTGCTGACGCGGCTCGACGCGGCGCGCGCCAATGTGGTTTTCCGATACGCCTCATTGGGCGCCGGAGCTTTGGGCATGGCGCTGGCCGCGTGGGGTCTGCTGCTGCGCTACAATCCGCTGTTCGACGGCCGGCCGGTCGAGGGCGGCGCGGTGCTGAACGCGCTGATCCTCGGCTATCTCATTCCGGCGCTGCTCGCCGCAGCGCTCGCGCTTGTTGCGCGGCGCGTGCGCCCGCTCTGGTATTGGGGCGGCGCTGGCGCGCTCGGCGGCGTACTGTCGCTGCTCTACGCGGCGCTTCAGGTGCGCATATTCTTTCATGGCTCGTCGATCGGCTTCGAACAAGGCGCCGGCGTCGCCGAACTCGGCGTCGATGTCTGTCTCTGCCTGACGCTCGCTGGCGCGCTTTTGCTGCGCGCGCCGTCGACCAAGCCAAGCCTGATCGTCCGCGGCTCGATGGCGTTCTCCGCGCTGGCCGCGGCGATCGGCGTCGTGGGGCTGGCGGGTCTGGCCAATCCGCTCGTCAGCGGCGCGCCGATCGGCGGCGGCGGCGCATTCAACGCGCTGATCATCGGTTATGCGCTGCCGTCTCTATTCACCTTGATCCTTGCTCGCCTCGCGCGCCGGATGCGAGAGCCGCTCTACGCGGCGGCCGCGAGCTTCGCCGCGATCGCCTGGCTGTTCGCCTATGCGAGCCTCGAAGTCAGGCGGGCGTTTCAGGGGCCGACGATCGGCTTCGAGCAATGGACGAGCAATGGGGAGTGGTACGCCTATTCCGCCGTCTGGCTGCTGCTCGGCATTGCGCTCCTCGCCTATGGCGTCTGGCGCGGCTCGCGCGAAGCGCGGTTCGCTTCAGCTTTTTTCGTCGTCGTGACGGCGGCCAAGGTGTTCTTGTTCGACCTCGCCGGGCTCGAGGGCATCTTGCGGGCCGTCTCTTTCATCGGCCTGGGGCTTGCGCTGATCGGGATCGGCCTGGTTTATCAAAAACTGGTCTTTGCGCGGTCCCCGCCGTCGAAGGCCGAAGGGGTCGATCCGCGACTCTAACGTCTCTTGCGAGGACGGCTTCGCCCCGTCGTCTGGACATCGGCGCTGGCGACTCGGCTCCGCGCCCGCTGGAAGAAATGACGCGAGCCTCGCCGCCGGGCCGCTGTCATTTGAACGTCGGAATGACCTTCGGATAATCGAGATCGTAGGTCGTATTGAGCAAGGGATCGAGCGGAGTGCCTTCGGAGGCGTCGAAGGCGCGCGGCCGCGGGCCTGCATGACTGGCCGGCGGATCGGCGCTGGCCAGCATATTGGCGGCGCGGGGGTTGGGCGAAGCGCCGGCGTCGCCGTAGCGCGCCGCCCTGCTCTGCTGATCGGCGAGCGCGGCGGCCGACAGGGGATAGGACGAGACCGGCCCGGTCGTCGCGGCCGAATTGTCGCTCTCAACGTCCTGGCTTACGATCTGCTGGTCGTTGACGCCCTGCACGACCAATCCCATTTGCTCGAGGTTCACCGCGCCGGTCGAGAGCGCGCCGCTCGGTCCGAGCAGAGCTTGGCGCGTCTGTCGATCGGCGCCCAGCTTCGCCAGGCGCCTGGCGAGATTGGCGCTCGCGGCGGACGGTTTCGCGACGGCCGGCGCCGTCAGGCCGCCGAGCGCCTTCGGGTCGATGGTCTCGCGCGCCCCATGCACCTTGGCTGGCGCCGAGGCGGGGGCCGGAACGATCGGAACGGCGTCGGGCGCCAGCCGATCCTTGGCGTCCTTTTCGATTTCGCGCCAGTGCTGCACATTCTTCAGATGCTGTTCGAGCGTATCGGCGAAGGCGTGGCCGCCGGTTCCGTCCGCCACGAAGTAGAGGTCCTTGGTGGGCGAGGGATTGGCGACCGCCTCCAGCGCCGCCTTGCCGGGATTGGTGATCGGACCGGGCGGCAGCCCCGGAATGATGTAGGTGTTGTAGGGCGTCGCCTGGGCGAGTTCGCTCTTGGAAATGCTGTGCCCCAGCGTTCCCTTGCCGCCCACCAGCCCGTAGACGATCGTGGGGTCGGATTCGAGCTTCATCCGCTTTTGCAACCGGTTGATGAACACGCCGGCGACATGCGCGCGCTCGTCCGCCCGCCCTGTTTCCTTCTCGACGATCGAAGCCAGCGTCACCAGTTCGCCCGGCGATTTGATCGGCAGATCAGGGGAGCGTTGCTTCCAGATTTCGTCGATAATCTTGGCCTGCGCCTGCTCCATGACCGAGAGAACCTTCGCCCGGGGAACGCCCCGCTCGAATTCGTAGGTCTCCGGAAGAATGGAGCCCTCGCGCGGAATCTCCTTGATGTCGCCGACGAAGACGTCGTTGGCGCGAAGGCGCTGGACGACCTGGTCGCTGGTCAGCCCTTCGGGAACCGTCACTTTGTGAAGCACCACTTTCCCGGAGACCAGGACGCCCTCGACGTCTCGCAGACTGGCGCCCTCCTTGAACAGGTATTCGCCGCGCCTGAGCTTGCCGCGATTGCCGTCGACGAGCACCGTGAGGTTGAACATCAGCGGGCTGTCGATGACGCCGGCGCGCGAAAGCTGGTCGGCAATGGCGCCCCCTTCCGTCTCGTCCTCGCGTGAGATCACCACGACCTTGTCGGCGGTCAGCGGGCCCGCCTTGTTGGCGTAGCTCATCGCCCAGGCGAATCCGGCCAGCCCGAGGAAGGCGCCGATCAGAACGAACGACAACAGGCCGCTAAGCCGTGAGAGGCCCTCGTGACGCCGTCTGTCCGCCGGCGGCGCGGGGGGCGGCGGAGCCGCCTGCGGCTGCAGGGACTCCGAAGGCGAGCGCAGCTTGGCGCGCCGGCCGAAAAGACTGACCCGGGCTTGAGGCTGCTCCGGCCCCGAACCGTCCCGATTTGACGCTTCGCTCATCAGCGCCCGCCTCCGCGCCGAATAATAGCGCTCCATCGTTGAGAGAATCGACCAACGCGCGATGGCGGAGAATAGGGCGCCCGGCTGGTTCGCTCAAGCGCCGGTGTTCGCTCATGCACTTGCAAAGCGTCGGAACACGAGTGTGGCGTTGGTGCCGCCGAAGCCGAAGGAATTCGACAGCGCGACGTCGATCCTGCGCGGCCGCGCGACGTGCGGGACAAGGTCGATGGCGGTCTCGACGGAGGGATGATCGAGATTGAGGGTCGGCGGCGCAACCTGGTCGCGCATCGCCAGGATCGTGAAGATCGCTTCGACGGCGCCGGCGGCGCCGAGCAAATGGCCGATCGACGATTTCGTCGACGACATCGTCAAACCGCCCGCCGCATCGCCCATCAACCGTTCGACCGCCCGCAATTCAATCTCGTCGCCGACCTGCGTCGACGTGCCGTGCGCGTTGACATAATCGATCTGGGCCGGCGACAACGCGGCGCGCCGCACGGCTGCGCTCATCGCCCGATAGGCGCCGTCGCCATCGGGCGAGGGCGAGGTGATATGATAGGCGTCACCCGACAATCCGTAGCCGACGAGTTCGGCGTAAATGTGGGCGCCGCGGGCCCGGGCGTGCTCCAGTTCCTCGAGCACCACGCAACCCGCGCCTTCGCCCATGACGAAGCCGTCGCGATCGCGATCGTAGGGGCGCGAGGCCTGTCGGGGCCGGTCGTTGAAGCCTGTGGCAAGCGCGCGGCAGGCGGCGAATCCGGCCAGCGCGAGGCGGTTGACCGCCGATTCGGCGCCGCCAGCAACCATGACGTTGGCATCGCCCAGCGCGATCAGCCGCCCCGCGTCGCCGATCGCATGGGCGCCCGTCGAGCACGCGGTGACGACTGCATGATTGGGGCCTTTCAGCCGGTGCGCGATCGACACGTAGCCGCCCGCCAGATTGATCAAACGTCCGGGAATGAAGAACGGGGAAATCCGTCGCGGCCCTCTTTCGTGAAGCGTGATCGAAGCGTCGTAGATGCCGCCGAGGCCGCCAATGCCCGAGCCGATGAGAACGCCGGTCTCGATTTCCTCCTCGTAGCTCGCCGGCGCCCAATGGGCGTCGCGCAAAGCCTGAGTCGCCGCGCTCATCGCAAAGACAATGAAGTCGTCGACCCGACGCTGCTCCTTGGGATCCATCCATTCGTCGGGAACGAACGCGCCTTCCGCGTTGCCGCGCGGCGCCTGTCCGGCGATCTGGCACGCGATGTCCGAAACGTCGAAGCCGGTGACCTTCGCCACGCCGGACTGCCCCGCGATCAGCCGGCGCCACGTCGCCTCAACGCCGCAACCCAGCGGCGTGACCATCCCCAGACCAGTGACCGCCACGCGCCTCATCGATGAATCCTGCTGCTGTCGCCGATGACCCGCCTCGACGCCACGACGGCCGGACCGACGCCGACCCCGCTACCGCCGTCTGTCGAACGTTGCGCCGCGCGAGCGACCGCGCGCGGCGAGGACCGCAGTCTTCCTCGCCCCGCGTCGATCACGCCACGAGCTGGCGATTCGGAATCACTTGGCCGCAGAGGCCTTTTCAAGAAATTTCACGGCGTCGCCGACCGTCACAATGGTCTCGGCCTGGTCGTCAGGAATTTCGACGCCAAATTCCTCCTCAAAGGCCATCACAAGTTCAACCGTGTCGAGCGAATCGGCGCCAAGGTCGTCGATGAAATTGGCGTTATCGACCACCTTGTCGGCTTCGACGCCGAGATGCTCGACAACGATCTTCTTAATGCGCTCAGCGACATCGCTCATTTTGTCCGTCCCCGCAGTGGCGGCGCCGAGCGCTCGCCTGATTGATTTCAAACCAGACCGCTTCGCAATCGCGCGTCCCTCGTCGAAGGGATACGCCCGGCCCGCCCCGCTCCCCAACGGCGTTCGAACCGGCAACGCTGAACTCTCGCCCGGCGACGCATCGGAACGGCGCCCCACCGCTGCCCGGCCCATGCGACCCGCTCGGTCGATAGCATATCTTTCCAGGCAAGGCGAGAGGCCGCGCACGGCCCCGAATTTCTGCTTCGTCGCCGCGTAATGCATTCAAATCATTGCTATTCCTCCGTTCACATGCAACGTTTGCCCGGTGATGTAGCCGGCTTGGTCGCTCGCCAGGTAGACGACCGCGGCGCCAATATCGTCCGCCGAACCGAGCCGCCCCATCGGGACGGTGGCGAGCAGGCTTTCGCGCTGCTTGTCAGTCAGCGCTTCGGTCATCGGACTCGTGATGAAACCCGGCGCGACGCAATTGACGGTGATGTTCCGGCTGGCGACTTCCGCGGCGAGGGCCTTGGACATGCCGATCATGCCCGCCTTGGCGGCCGCGTAATTGCCCTGACCGGGATTGCCGATGACCCCGACGACTGACGAAATGCTGATGATTTGCCCGTGTCGACGGCGCATCATGCCCCTCAGGCAGGCGCGCGCGAGCCGAAAAGCCGCGGTCAGATTGATCGCGATGACCTGATCCCATTCCTCGTCCTTCATGCGCATGAACAGATTGTCGCGAGTGACGCCGGCGTTGTTGACGAGAATATCCACCCCTCCGAGCGCCGCCTCGGCGGCCGGGACAAGCGCCTCGACCGAGGGCCTGTCCGACAGATCGCAGGGCAGCACGAACGCGCGGGCCCCCAGCTCCTGCGCCAAGGCTTCGAGCGCCGCCAGGCGCGTGCCGGACAGGCCGACGCTCGCGCCCTGCCCATGCAGCGCCCGCGCGATGGCCCCCCCGAGCCCGCCCGAGGCGCCGGTCACCAGCGCGCGCTTGCCTGTCAGGTCAAACATCGGCCTATTCCTTCCGGCTATTGACGTCGTTCGCGATTGATCGACCGCGCCCGCCTCGAAACGGCGGCGCGCGTTCTCACGTCCATTCGGCGTGAGCGGCCCTGAACGCCTCGACATCGGGCGGCGCGCCGACGCTGAGGCAGGTCGCCCCCTCGGCGATGCGCCGGATCAGGCCGCTCAACACTTTGCCGGCGCCGAGCTCGACGAAATTGGCGACGCCCTGGCGCGCCATATAGAGAACGCATTCGCGCCATCGCACCGCGCCGGTCACCTGCGCCACAAGGCTGGCGCGCAGCTCCGCGGGATCGTCGATCGCCGTCGCCGTCACATTGGCGACCAGCGGCGGCCTCGGCGGCTTGATCGCAACCCCCGCCAGCGCCGCCGTCATCGCGTCGGCGGCCGGTTGCATGAGGGCGCAGTGGAAAGGCGCCGAGACGGGCAGCGCCATGGCCCGCTTGGCGCCGCTGGCCTTGGCGAGTTCGATCGCGCGCCCGACGGCCGCCCGGGTTCCCGAGACGACCACCTGGCCGCCGCCGTTGTCGTTGGCGGCCTGGCAAACCTCGCCCGTCGAACCCAGATCGCTCACCGCTTGCGCGGCGATCGCGGAGGCTTGCGCAAAGTCGAGACCGATGATGGCGGCCATCGCGCCCTCGCCGGGCGGAACGGCGCCCTGCATGGCGTTTCCGCGAATGCGCAGCAGCCGCGCGGCGTCCTCGATGCTCAGCGCGCCGGCGGCGGCGAGGGCCGAATATTCGCCCAGCGAATGGCCGGCGACGAATCGCGCGTCGCGCGCAATGTCCAGCCCGGCTTCTGTTTCGAGAATGCGGCTCGCCGCGAGGCTGACCGCCATCAGGGCGGGCTGCGCGTTGGCCGTGAGGGTCAGTTCCGCCTCCGGCCCCTCGAACATCAGTCCGGACAAGTTCTGCCCGAGCGCACTGTCCACTTGGGCGAATACGCGCCGGGCCGCGGCGTAATTCTGCGCGAGCGCCTTGCCCATGCCGACCGCCTGCGACCCCTGGCCGGGAAACACAAAAGCCGTTTGCATCATCCCCCCTTGTGGGGCGCGCACAGACACGCCTTGGCGCGGGCTGTCAAGAGAACCGCGGAGCCGGTTGACGAAAAACGCGCCGCCCGGTCGGATTTCCGCGCCGCGCGCGATCGAGGCCGATTTATCGCCTGTTAACGCTGGTCAGGGTAATCCTGCGCGCTTGCGCGCCCGTTCGCGCGCGTGGTGCGGTCCGATGAACGCGCTGGTCTCGAAGATAGTCGCATGGCTGCGCGACGCTGAATGGCTGACGCGCGATCGCGCCGTCGCTTATTGCCGCATCCTGTTCTTGGTGAGCCTCGGCGCGGCGGTCCTGTGGATCGCGCTTTCGCATGGCGGCCTCGACCCGGCGGGCAAGCCGCTGGGCACCGACTTCGTCAGCTTCTGGACGGCCTCGAAGATCGCGCTCGGCGGACATCCCGCCGAAGTCTACGACATCGCGATCCACCGCGCCGCGCAGACCGCCTTGTTCGCGCGCGACATCGGCTATTCCGCCTTCTTCTATCCGCCGCCCTTTCTGCTGATCTGCCTGCCGCTGGCCGCCCTGCCTTATATCGCCTCGCTGGTCGTCTGGCTCGCCGTCACCGGCTACGCCTATTGGCGCGTCGCGCGCGCCTGGCTCGGCGATCGGTTCGGCGCGCTGCCGATCCTCGCCTTTCCGGCGGTGCTCAGCAACATCGGCCACGGCCAGAACGCCTTCCTGAGCGCCGCGCTGTTTGGCGGCGGCGCGTTGCTGCTCGATACGCGGCCGGTCATCGCGGGACTGTGCCTCGGCGGGCTGGTCTACAAACCGCATCTGGCGATCGTCGTGCCGGTCGCGCTGGTCGCGGCGCGGCGCTGGCGCACGCTGCTCGCCGCCGCCGCCGCTTCGGCGGGTCTGTGCGTCTTGTCGTTCGTCATTCTCGGCGCCGATGTATGGCGGGCCTTCTTCGATGCGTCGCCCAGGGCGCGCCTCGCGCTGGAGCAGAACGCGGTCGGCAACGAGAAGATGCAGAGCGTGTTCGCCGGCGTGCGTCTGCTGCACGGCGGGCTGACCCTCGCCTACGGCCTGCAGATCATCACGACGCTCGGGGTCTGCGGCGCGCTCGTGATTCTGCAGCGGCGATCGTTCCGCAGCAGCGCGGAAGGGCCCGCGATGATCGCCGCGGCGCTGCTGGCGAGCCCGTTCCTGCTCGACTACGATCTGGTCCTGCTGGCGATTCCTCTCGCCTGGATCGCCCGCGACGGTCTTAGCGGCGGCTTCCTCCCGTGGGAGAAGACCGCGCTGATCGCCGCGTTCATTCTTCCCGCGGTGTCGCGATCGTTCGCGACCTACGCGGGCGTCCCGTTAGGCCCGTTGGTCCTCGTGGCGATGCTGACGTTGATACTTCGGCGCGCCAGCCAGATCGCGCCGCATCGCGCGGCGCACCGGTCGATCGAGCCGAACGCGGCGCATCTCGGCGCGCCCCAGCGCGCCGTCGATGGCGCCTTCTCGCTGGCCGGCGAAGGATGATAGGGGTGGAGGAGAGGCGCGAACGCCGCACGGCGATTCGAACGGCGCCGTCGGAGGGACGTGTTGGATTCGATTCCCGGCAAGGCCTGCGGCCCCTGCGTGATGTGCTGCACGGCCCTTGAAATCGTCGAATTGAAAAAACCCGCCGGTCCCGCCTGCCCCAATTGCATGGTGTCGGGCGGCTGCGCGATCTATGCGCGCCGGCCGCAGGTGTGCCGCGATTTCGAATGCCTTTGGCTCGTCCAGCGGGAACTCCCGGCCAATATGCGGCCGGATCGGATCGGCGCGCTGTTCATGGAGGACGACGAGACGGACGAATATCGCGTGGTGTGCGCGCCGGAGCGGCCGCTGGCCTGGCGCAATCCCAGAGTGTTCGCTCATCTGGTCGCCATCGCCAAGACCGGCCGCACCGTGGTCGCCAAGGCGGGGCTCAGTTCGTGGCGCATCTTCGCCTCGGGGGAATGGGCCCCGACCGCCTGAAGGCGGATGGCGTGCGGCGCCTCGTTTCAAATCCGGGCGCCTAATTTTTCGGCGCCGGCGCTCAGGGGGCCATCAAGCCGCCGGTCGGCGCCCATGAATCGGGGCCAAAAGCCCGCTTTGCGGCCGTCGATTGGGCATGGCGTGCATCCAAACGAGATGCTATTGACGGTCGCATGTCGCAGCGCGGTCGTTCGCCATGCGCCGCCGTCCGCGCAGCGGTATTTCCCAAGGAAGCGCGAAGAGACCCGAACCGATGAAAAAGATCGAGGCGATCATCAAGCCGTTCAAGCTCGACGAAGTCAAGGAAGCGCTGCAAGAAGCTGGAATTCAAGGAATAACCGTCACCGAAGCGAAGGGCTTCGGACGGCAGAAGGGCCATACCGAGCTTTACCGCGGCGCGGAATACGTCGTCGATTTCCTGCCGAAGGTGAAAGTCGAGGTGGTGGTCGCCGACGAGAACCTGGCGGGCGCCGTCGAGGCCATTCGCAAGGCCGCGCAGACCGGCCGCATCGGCGATGGCAAGATATTTGTATCGCATATCGAAGAGGCGATTCGCATACGCACCGGCGAGACCGGGGCCGACGCGGTCTGACTTCGAGCGAATTCCGCGCTTCCCAACGCCTCCCGGCGTCGGGCGGGTAACTGACAGACCAAATCCGAGAGAGGCAGAACATGAAGACCGCCAAGGATGTCCTCAAGGCGATCAAGGACAATGACGTTAAATATGTCGATTTGCGTTTCACCGATCCGCGCGGCAAGTGGCAGCACGTCACGTTCGACCAGACGCTGATCGATGAAGACGCCTTCGCCGACGGCCTGATGTTCGACGGCTCCTCGATCGCCGGCTGGAGGGCGATCAATGAATCGGACATGACCCTGATGCCCGATCCGTCATCGGCCTGCATGGACCCGTTCTTCGCCGCCTCGACGATGGTGATCAATTGCGACATTCTCGAGCCGTCGACCGGCCAGCCCTATAACCGCGACCCCCGCGGCATCGCCAAGAAGGCGGAGACCTACCTGAAATCGACCGGCATCGGCGACACCGCGTTCTTCGGACCGGAAGCCGAATTCTTCGTGTTCGACGACATCCGGTTCAGCGCCGATCCCTACAACACCGGGTTCTCGATCGACTCGATCGAACTACCGAGCAATACCGACACGTCCTACGAGGGGGGCAATCTCGGCCATCGCGTCCGCACCAAGGGCGGTTATTTCCCGGTGCCGCCGCAGGATTCGGCGCAGGACATGCGCAGCGAAATGCTCGCCGCGATGGCCTCGATGGGCGCCATCGTCGAGAAGCATCACCACGAAGTGGCTTCCGCGCAGCACGAGCTCGGCCTGAAGTTCGGCCCGCTGACCACGATGGCCGACAACATGCAGATCTACAAATACTGCATCCACCAGGTCGCCCAGAGCTACGGCAAGACGGCGACCTTCATGCCCAAGCCGGTCTACGGCGACAATGGCTCGGGCATGCACGTTCACCAGTCGATCTGGAAGAACGGCAAGCCGGTGATGGCCGGCAACAAATACGCCGACCTCAGCGACGAATGCCTCCATTACATCGGCGGCATCATCAAGCACGCCAAGGCGCTGAACGGCTTCACCAACCCGTCGACCAATTCCTACAAGCGGCTGGTGCCGGGCTACGAGGCGCCCGTGCTGCTCGCCTATTCCGTGCGCAACCGCTCGGCCTCGTGCCGCATTCCGTGGACCTCGAACCCCAAGGCCAAGCGCGTCGAGGTGCGCTTCCCCGATCCGGTCGCCAATCCCTATCTCGCCTTCGCGGCGATGCTGATGGCCGGCCTCGACGGCATCAACAACAAGATCGATCCGGGCTCGGCGATGGACAAGGACCTCTACGACCTGCCGCCCAAGGAATTGAAGAAGATTCCAACGGTCTGCGGCTCCTTGCGCGAAGCGCTGGGCAATCTCGACAAGGATCGCGCGTTCCTCAAAGTCGGCGACGTGTTCAGCGACGACTTCATCGACAGCTATATCGAGCTGAAGATGACCGAAGTGGCGCGCTTCGAAATGACGCCGCATCCCGTCGAGTTCGACATGTACTATTCGAACTGATCGGCGGAAGCCGGCGAACAAAGCGGGGCGGCCTTCGGGCCGCCCTTTTTTGCGCGCAGGCGGCCAGCGCTTCGAGTCAAGCAAACAATCGGCTCCGGCGCGCATAAAAAAACGTCGCCTTGGATAATGGGGACAAGGCGCGGCGCCGACGCAGGGCGACCAATCAGCGCTCGCGCCCGGCGCCCGGCTGTGTCACAACCGCTTCCCTCGTCGGCGGCCAAGCGTAATATGGCGCTTCCAGTCGAATCGCGTTAGGCGTTTGGCGTTCCCCTCGCAACAGCAAGAAGAAACATGGCGACCGTCGAACAATTCGCGGGACGGATGGCGGCTGTCTCCAATGTCGCAGAGCCCGTCTATCGCATCCCGCCTCACAATATCGAGGCCGAACAGGCGCTGCTCGGCGCCATCCTGGTCAACAACGACGCCTTCGACCGCGTTTCGGATTTCCTGCGGAGCGAGCATTTCTGCGAGGAAATCCACCGCCGTATTTTCGAGGTCGCGGGCTCGCTGATCCGGGCGGGCAAGCTCGCCTCGCCGATCACCATCAAGACGTTCCTCGGCGAGCACGACGTCGGCGGCGCCAGCGTGCCGCAATATCTGGCGCGCCTGGCCGCCGAGGCGACCACCATCATCAACGCCCACGATTACGGACGCACCGTCTACGATCTGGCGATCCGCCGCGAATTGATCCAGATCGGCGAGGACGCGGTCAACGTCGCCTATGACGCGCCGGTCGATTCGAGCCCGCGCGAGCAGATCGAGGAAGTCGAGCGCCGCCTCTACCAGATCGCGGAAGGCGGCCGCTACGACGGCGGCTTCCAGCGCTTCTCCGACGCGCTGAAGACCGCCGTCGACATGGCGGCCAAAGCCTATGAGCGTGACGGCAGTCTGAGCGGCATTGCGACGGGCCTCGTCGATCTCGATCGCTACATGGGCGGGCTGCAAGCCTCCGATCTGGTGATCCTCGCCGGGCGGCCGGGCATGGGCAAAACGGCGCTCGCCACCAATATCGCGTTCAACATCGCCAAGGCGCACAGGTCGCAAACGCGCGCCGACGGCGTGGCCGAAACGGTCAACGGCGGCATCGTCGGTTTCTTCTCGCTCGAAATGAGCAGCGAGCAACTGGCGACGCGCATCATCGCCGAGCAATCGGGAGTGCCCTCCTACAAAATCCGGCGCGGCGACATTTCGGAACAGGACTTTCACCGCGTCGCCGAAGCGGTGCGCGAGATGCAGTCGGCGCCGCTGTATATCGACCAGACCGGCGGCATATCCATTGCGCAACTGACTGCCCGCGCGCGGCGGCTCAAACGCCAGCGCGGCCTCGATTTGCTGGTCGTCGACTATCTGCAGTTGCTGTCGGGCGTCAGAAGCCGCAACGAAGGGCGCGTGCAGGAGCTGACCGAGATCACGATGGGCCTCAAATCGCTCGCCAAGGAGCTCAACGTGCCGGTGCTCGCCCTGTCGCAGCTTTCGCGCCAGGTCGAGCAGCGCGACGACAAGCGACCGCAGCTCTCCGACCTGAGAGAATCCGGCTCGATCGAACAGGACGCCGACGTCGTGATGTTCGTATTCCGCGAAGAATACTACCTCAAGAATCGCGAGCCGCGCGTGGGCACGCCCGAACATATCGCCTGGATGGCCGAAATGGAGCGCACGCACGGGCGCGCCGAAGTGATCATCGGCAAGCAGCGGCACGGACCGACCGGCACGATCGAACTGCAATTCGAGGCCGAACTGACGCGCTTCGCCAATCTCGCCAGGGAAGGCGCGCTGGCGGAGAGATATTGACGCCCTACGGTTTGCCGAGCGATCCCCCGACGCGCGCTTCAATGAAGCGCATGAGGCGATCGAACAGGCGATCGGAAAGCAGCCAGCGCATGAACAGGATCGGCTTGGCGCCGCCGCCGGTGGCGTAGCGCGTGCGCGGGCGGGTCGCCGCGAGCGCGCGCGACACCGTCGCCGCGACGACCTCCGGCGGCGATGCGGCGCTTGAATGGTCGGCGCCGGCGAGCAGGCGCGCATGGGCCTGCGCGCCTTGCGCATAGGCGCTTTGACCGGAATATTTCAGCAGATTGTCGTGCGCGATGGCGGTCCATTCGGTCTTGATCGCGCCTGGCTCGATCACGATCACGTCGATCCCGAAGGGTTCGACCTCCATTCGCAGGCAGTCGCTCATGCCTTCGACGGCGAACTTGGTGGCGTGATACCAGGCTCCGAACGGCTCGTGCATCTTGCCGCCGATCGAGGTGATGTTGACGATCTTGCCCGTCCTCTGCCGGCGCATGACCGGCAAGGCGAGCTGCGTGAGGCGCGCCAGGCCGAACACGTTCACCTCGAACTGGCGCCGGCCTTCGTCCAACGGCACGTCTTCCAAAGAGCCATAGGAGCCGTAGCCCGCGTTGTTGACGAGGACGTCGAGCCGCCCGCCGTCGGCGAGCGCCGCCGCGATCGCGCCCGACATCGAAGTCTCGTCGGTGACGTCGAGGCTCAGCAGCCTGGCGCCGGCGGCAGCCAGGGGCGCCATGCGCTCCGTCCGCCGCGCGCCGGCGAAGACGATGTAACCGTCCGCCAGCAACCGGCGCGCGATCGCTTCGCCGATGCCCGAGGACGCGCCGGTGACCAATGCCGTCCTGGCCATGAATTCTATTCCTTCATTCGCGGAGCCTCCTGTATAACCCTTTGACAAGCGTCATGGTCAAGACGCGGACGCCCGCATCGCCCGTCCATCCGAACGCGCGGCGAACGCCGCTGGTCAGAGCCCGTTCCGCCAATGCCCTCGCCGAACCCTTCACCCTCGCAATCCTCCGGCGTCCTCACAATCGATCTGACCGCGCTCGCCGACAACTGGCGCGCGCTGGCGCGCCGCGCCGCGCCCGCCGAATGTGCGGCGGTGGTCAAAGCCGACGCCTACGGCGTCGGCGCCGAGGCCGCCGCGCCGGCGCTGCACGCGGCCGGCTGCCGCCAGTTCTTCGTCGCGCAACTCAGCGAGGGCGCGCGGGTCCGGGCGGCGCTGGGACCGACGCGGCCGGCGCGCATCTATGTGCTCAACGGCTTGCAGGCGGGCGCCGACCCGCGCGCCGATTATCTGGCGCATGATCTCGCGCCGGCGATCGGCAGCGAGGAGGAGCTGGCGCGCTGGGCCGTCGTCGCCGCGAGCCAGCCGGCGCCCTGCGCGCTCCATCTCGACACCGGCATGAACCGGCTCGGCTTCGCCTCGCTCGCCGCCCTCGAGGCGGCGGTGGCGCGCTTCGGGCGCGACGCGCTCGGCGTCGATTTGCTGATGAGCCATTTCGTTTCGGCCGAGGAGCCGCACAATCCGCTCAACGCGATCCAGATCGCGCGTTTCGACGAGGCGCGCGCGGCGTTTCGCGGCCTTCCCGCCAGCCTCGCCAATTCGTCCGGCGCCTTCCTCGGGGCGCGCGCCGCCTATGACCTGATCCGCCCCGGCTATGCGCTCTACGGCGGCAATCCCACTCCCGGCGCGCCCAATCCAATGAAGCGTGTCGTCAGCCTCGAAGTGGCGATCCAGCAGACGCGGTGGATCGAGGCGGGCGACACCGTCGGTTACAACCAGCAATGGGCCGCGGCGCGGCGCACGCGCCTCGCCACGCTGCTCGCCGGCTACGCCGATGGCCTGCCGCACGGCGCCGGCGCGATCGACGGCAAGCCCGGCGCGGATGTCGTCATCGCCGGGCGCCGCTGCCCTCTGGTTGGCCGCATGTCGATGGACCTTTGCATCGCCGACGTCACCGAGCTGCCGGAGAACGCGGCGCGCCCCGGCGTCGCCGCGCAATTGCTGGGCGACGTCATCGGCGTCGACGAATTCGCGCAGCGCTCGGGAACGATCGGCTATCACCTGCTGACCAGCCTTGGGACGCGCTACCACCGGCGCTATGTGGGGTGACAACCTCCCGACGCGTCTCCGCGCCAGCGCCGACCGCCGGGGATCGATCGCCTCGATCGCAATCCGGCGCATCGCGCGTGACGAGCGCCGCGCCGTGCGAGCGCGCGATGGCGGCGAGCGCCCCTCCCGTTGTGGCGGCAAATTGGGGACGTGGTCGCGCCGACATCGAGGACCTCCTCAGACGCGGCCTCGACGCGCCTGCCCGGCTCAATCGGACTGCCCGGAGTCGCGCGCCGCCAGGCCGGCGATCGCCGACCAGTCGAGCGTCCCGCCGCCCTGGGCGATCAGCGTCAGGAACCGGTCGCGCAGCAAGCTGGCGAGCGGCATCGGCACGCCCAGAGCTTCGGCGGCGGCGAGGGTGAGGCGGATGTCCTTCTGTCCGAGCGGCGCGGCAAAACCGGCGGGCTCGAATCTTCGCTCGGCGATCAGCGCGCCATAGGTCTTGTAAACCGGCGCGCTGAACAGAGTGGAGGTCAGGATGTCGAGATATTGGCGCCGGTCGACGCCGCCCTTGCCGACCAGCGCGACGGCCTCGCCCAAGGCCTCGATCGCCGAGGCGATCAGAAAATTACCGCTGAGCTTGACGAGATTGGCCGCCTGCGGCTGCTCGCCGATCACGAAATGCCTCTGGCCCAACGCTTCGAACAGCGGCGCGCAGGCGGCGACCGCATCAGGCGCGCCCGCCGCGACGATCGCCAATTTCGCGGCGGCGGCGGCGTCGGGCCGCCCGAAGACCGGCGCCGCGACGTAGCGCTGACCGGCTCCGGCATGGGCCGCGGCGAGGCGCTCCGACAGGGCGACGCTGATCGTGCTCATCGAAATATGGACGGCGCCTGCGCTAAGACCGCCGATGACGCCCCGATCGCCGAACGCCGCGTTCTCCACCGCCGGATCGTCCGCCAGCATGGTGATGACCGCGGCGGCGCCGAGGCATGCGTCCGCGGCTCCGGCGGCCGCCTGCGCGCCCTGCGCGACGAGCGCCGCCGCCTTGTTTGGCGTGCGGTTGTAGACGCGAAGCTGATGGCCGGCTTTGAGGAGGTTGGCCGCCATGCCGGCGCCCATGCGCCCCAGTCCGATGAAGCCGACCTTCATCCTCGCAGCCCCGCTCCTCGCCTCAGCCACGATTCGACGAGAATGAGCCAGCGCGCCAGTTCGGGCGGCCAAACTGCGGCGAAGCGCGCGGGCGCCCGCCAGGCTCGGCGCCGCGCCCGACGCCACCGCGCCCGACGCGACGCGATCAAAACGATGTGACGATGCAATGTCCCGGCCTCCGGCGACCGGCATGATACCCGCTCCCGCGCCGCTGGCCAGCGCCAAACGATGGCGGGACGGTCAAATCGACGCGCCGGCCGGGTTGGCGTCGTCATGGATCGGCCGCCTGACCGCCGCCTCGCCCCGACGTCGCTTCCGCTATGGCGTGATGACGACCTTCATCGTCTCGTCGATCTTCATCGCCTGCGCCATCGCCGCATCGGCTTCGGCGACCTTGAAGCGGTGCGTCACGAATTCCCGGAGCGGAAAGAGGTGCTGGAATTTCTCCAGCAGCTTGAGGCTCGCCATATACCCCGTCGACGGGTGGTTGCACATGCCGATGAGCCGAACTTGCCGCGCCGCGATGTGATGCGGGTTGAGCGTAACCGTCCCGACGTCGGCGAAGACGCCAGCGACGATATACATGCCGCCCCGGCGCACCATTTCGATCCCCGGCGCGATCGCCTCGGCGACCCCCGTGCATTCGAGCGCGATATCGGCGCCGCGCCCTTCGGTCAGCTCGCGCACCCGTTCGACCACCTCCGTGGGGGCCAGTCCGCTCACGTTGATCGTATAGTCCGCCCCGAACTTCCTGGCGGTCGCCAGCCGGTAGTCCGAGCGGTCGAGCGCGATGATGTCCCCGGCGCCCATGATGCGCGCCTTGAAGACGTGCAGAAGGCCCATCGGGCCGACCCCCTGGACGGCGATCGCGGCGCCGGAGCCGAACCCCTCGCCGTCCATCGAATAGAAGGACTTCGCCTTGTCGAGGTTGTAGGTGACCGCCATCAGTTCGGTCATCACCGCCAGTTCGGCGTCGACGCCTTCGGGCGTCTTGTAGACGAAGGAGTCGGGGCGGACATAAATGTGCTCCGCCCAGCCGCCCATCAGATGGGGCGCCTCGGCGGAGGTGAAATGATTGCCGTAGCCGCGAATGTTCTCGCACAACGGAAAGCCCGAGAAATTGCGGCAATAGTGGCAGCGCCCGCACAGGATGTCCGGGCACATCACCACGCGATCGCCGACGCTCAGCGCCTTGCCGTGGTATTCCAGGCGCGTCCGCGCCCTTCGGCCGATCTCCGCGACCTTGCCGACGATCTCATGCCCCGGGATGATCGGGAACGGCGTCGAGGTCTCCGCCGGCGTGCCGCCGTACTGGACCGTCTCGCCGCGATAGGTGTGCTTGTCGGTGCCGCAAATGCCGCACATTTCCAGCGCGATGACCATCGCGTCGTCGCCGATCTCCGGATAAGGGAAATCCTGGGCCTCGATCCGGCCAGGCCCCGTCATCACCGCCGCCTTGACCTTGTTGGGAAGCATGCGGACACCTCGCCAGCGCCACTTCTCGATATCGCCCGGCCGCTCGACGCGGGGCGCTCCACGAACGCGACCGGCGGCAGCGGCGCAGCGCTGCGCATCCGCCTCGAGCAGCGGGCCTCAAGGTCAGTCGAGCGCCGCGACGATCATGATCTCGACGAGATGGCTCGGCCTTGCGAGCGCCGACTGCACCGTCGCCCGCGCCGGCGCGGCGCCCGCGGAGACCCAGCCGTCCCAGACCCCGTTCATCTCGTCGAAGCGCCCGATATCGGCAAGCCAGATATTGGCCGACAGGATCTTCGACTTGTCGGTGCCAGCGGCGGCGAGCAGGCGATCGATCTTCGCGAGAATCTGTTTGGTCTGTTCGGCGACCGAGGGAACCGGGTCGTCGGCGACCTGTCCGGCGAGATAGACGGTGGCGCCGTGGACGACCGCCTGGCTCATCCGCGCGCCGACTTGAATCCGCTTGATCGTCACCTTTTTCCTCCTCAGCTCGGCTGGTGGAGGCGCTCCTTGAAGTCGCGGGCTCCCGTCGCCAGAAAGTTGTTGGCATGCTCATAGAGATATCGGCAGCCCGCCGCCACATATTCCGCCGCGTTGTCGCGAACAACCAGCGTGCCGGGCACCCTGCCCGCCGCGCGGATGCGCGCCGCGGCGTTCTTGATCGTCGCCTTCACCTCCGGATGGTGAATTTGACCCGCGAGTTTCATCGACTGTGAAAGATCGCTGGGTCCGATGAAGAAGACGTCGACGCCTTCGACCGACACGATGTCGTCGAGCCGGTCGATCGCGGCGACGGATTCGAGCATCGCGATGATCACCTTGTCGGCGTAGTCCTTCGGCCGCGCATAGCGCACCGCCTCGACGACGCTGCGGGCGGCTTCCGGCGTCTCGATGTGCGGCACCATCACGCCGCCGGCGCCGGCGTCGAGATAGCGCGTGATCAGATAGGGCGCGTCGGACTCCGGCCGCACGACCGACTGCACGCCGACGACGCGCGCGGCGCGGCACATTTCCTGCACGCGCTCGATGCCCGCCATGCCGTGCTCGCAGTCGATGAACACGCCGTCGAAGCCGAGGGTCGCGACGAACTCGGTGAGCGAGGGCGAGGGATGATCGGGGTTCAGCACGACCACGACTTCGTCGCGCCTGAGTTTTTCCTTGAATGGGTTGGCCATGTTCGGCGTTCCTGTCATGGATGGCGGCGCTCCGTCAGCCGACGGCGAGCGCGAAGACATGTCCGGCGCCGGCCGGCAGAGGGTTCACCCGCCAATGTTCGCCACGGTCGGTCGAGCCGAACACCTGGCCGATTTTCGTGGTGCAGAACACGTGATCCGGCCGGTTGGGATCCACCGCCACGGCGAACACCGTCGTCTTCAGCGGCGCGCCGAGGTCGAGCATCCGCCAGGTCGCGGCGTCGTCCTCGCTGACGAACAGGGCGCCCCGATCGCCGTCAAAATCGTTGCCGCCCGCCAGATAGAGCGTCGCCGGCGCACCCGGGGCATAGGCGAGCGCGCGGCAATAGGTGCCCGCCGGCCGCAACGGCGGCGCGGCGAGGTCGCGCCAATGGCCGCCGCGATCCAGGCTGCGGAAGACCCCGACGCGGGTCGCCACCGTGACGGCGCCGGCATGGACCGGGCTGACGACCACCGCATGCAAGTCGACCGCCCCCTCGTTGGTGTAGAGACCGTCGATGACGCCGGTCCAGGTCCACCCGCCGTCGAGGCTGCGGATCAGTCCGCCGATCTCGAGGCCGGCGTAGATCTCGTCGGGATCGGCCGGATCGGCGGCGATCGCCAGCACGCGCTTGGGCATCGGCTGCGGCCGCATCGTGATGTCGGGGAAGGTCGCATCGACCGGAAGCTTGGCCCATGTCGCCCCATCGTCGAGGCTTCGAACGATCGCGCAGGGCTCATAGCCGGCGAAGATCGTGCGGGGCTCGCGCGGGTGGCGCGCCAGCGACCAGACTGCGAGACCGGGCGCGGGGGCGGAAAGCCGGCGCCAGGAATCGCCGCGATCGTCGCTTCGCCATACCCCGTCCTGCAGGCCGATGGTGACGCGGCCGGGATGAGCCGGATCGGTCAATATCGCGCGGACCTGCGGCGACGGCGCGACGTTCTTGCCGATCGATTCCCACTCGCCCTCGCCGTTGCGCGATCTGTACAACCCCGAAGATACAAAACGGCCGGGGTCGGTGTCGCCTGCAAGGCCGGCGTAGACGTAGAATTCTTCCACGGCCCATCCTCCTCCCATCGCGTGCGATCCGTCGCGCCGCCGGTTGCCGGCGGCGCCCGGTCATTCCGACGAGTAATTGATGACAGGCGCGTCTTTGACGCCGACCGCGAAGACGAGGCAGCGGATTGAGGCGTTGTCGCTGACCGGCTTCAGGCTGTGGACCGCGTTGGGGGGGATCTTCACGAGATCGCCCTGGCGTATCTCTCGCGACTCACCCTCGATGATCATGACGCCGCGGCCCCACAGAACGTAGTAGAATTCGAATGTCGGATGCTTGTGCGGATGGACTTCGCCGCCCCCCATCACCTCGAATTCGCTGACCAGTTCGAGATGGCCGCCAAGCGTCTCCTCGCGCATCTCGCGCGGCTTGAAGAGCCACCAGACGGGCACCGTGCCCTGGTGCTCCGGCGAGGCTTTCACGTCCTCGATCGATCTTACGTCCATGCGGGCCTCTCCCCTGCGCAACGGGTGAAAGAGGCCGGGACGCGACCGCCCCGACCTCGACAGTCGATGATCTCCGCTACTTGACGTAAACCCGGTCGGCGATCGCGACAAAGTTGTCGACATTGTCCTTGGTCACCAGGCTGAACGGGATCAACAGCTGCTTCGGCAGTTTTACGCCCTTCAAGGCGAGGTAGCAGCCCCACACGCCACCGCCGCCCTGCCCTTCCGGGTCCTGAAAGACGGTCGCGTCGAGTTCGCCCTTCTTGATCGCTGCGAGCGCCTCCGGCAGGCCGTCGACGCCGCTCATATGCACCTTGCCGATCAGGTTGAACTGGCGCACGACCTGCAGCGCGCCGAGGATCATGTCGTCGTTGTTGGCGACGATGAAGTCGTAGCTCTTGTCCTTGGTGAGCATGCTCTCGGAGACCGACTGCGCCTTGCCCCGGTCATAGTCGGCGTATTGTTCGGTGAAGGATATCTTGTCCGCCAGGCCCGCCGACTGCAGGTAGTTCTTCATGCCGTCGTTGCGCGCGATGTCGGTCACTTGGCCGGCGACGCCGCGCAGATAGACGCCGCGCAGTTTGTCCTTGCCGAGCTGCTTGTAGAGGCCGGCCAGATATTGCCCGAGCTTTTGGCCCGAGTCCGTCTGCTCGGAGCCGACGAAAGTCACGTAGTCGCCGCCGCTCGCCTTGCCGTTGAACTGGACGACCGGCACGCCCTTCTTGTTGGCCGCCTGGATCGACGCCACCGAAGCGTCGAGGCTCGCCGCCTCGAACGCCAGGCAGTTCACGCCTTTGGCGAGCATGCTCTCGACATTGGCGAGCTCCTTGTTGGTGTCGTTGACCGCGTCCGCCTCGACGCAATCGACGCCGAGCGCCTTGCAGGCGTTCTCCGCGGCCTTCTGAAGCGCGGCGACGTAAGGGAAGGCAAGATTCTGATAGGAGACGCCGATGCTTTCGGCGCGCGATGCGCCCGCGTTGAGAAGCGCCAAGCTCGCTGCGAGAGCCGTGGTAGTCAGTAACTTCATCATGTCACACCCTCCTTCTGGTCACCCTTTGTCTCGCCGTCGCCCTGACAGGCATCGTCAGAGCGTCCGGCGTCCCCCGATTACCGCCGACGATTACGCAGCAGCCCGTCCAGCCAGACCGCCGCGATGACGATGCCCCCGACGAACATCTGCTGGATGGGTTGCGGCACGTCGAGCATCACGAAGCCGTTGAACAGCACGCCCATGATGATCGCGCCGACGATGGTGTTGCTGATCTTGCCGCGGCCGCCGAACAGCGACGCGCCGCCGATGACGGCGGCGGCGATCGCCTGCAATTCGAAACCCATGCCGGAGATCGCCTGCGCCGCCATCAGCCGCGAAGTAAAAATGAGCGCGGCGACGCCGACGGTGAGGCCGCTGATCGCATAGACCGAAAAGGTGATGAGGACGACATTGACGCCCGCCGCGCGCGCCGCTTCGCGATTGCCGCCGACCGCGTAGACGTAGCGGCCGAACCGCGTGAAGCTGAGGACGACCCAGGCGGCGACCGCCACCGCGGCCAGAATCAACACCGGCGTTGGAATTCCGCCGAGCGTTCCCTGTCCGACGACGCGGTAATAAGGCTGCAGGTTGTAGATCGGGTTGACCCGGTACCAGACGACGAATCCTCGGTAGGCGGTGAGCGTTCCGAGCGTCACGATCAACGGATTGACGCCGGCCCCGGCGATGATCGCGCCGTTGAGCGCGCCGCCGAGGACGCCGATGACGATCGGCGTCACAAAAGCCATCGCGACGTTGACGGGCGTCGGATCCTTCTGCGCGAACACGCCGGAAAAAATGCCGGCGACGGCAAGCAGCGAGCCGACGGACAGATCGATGCCGGCGGTGATGATGGTGAACGTCATGCCGACGGCGATGATTCCGATCACCGAGACCTGGAGGAGGATCAGCAGCGCATTGTCCCAGGTGCGGAACTCGGGGATGCTCACCGAGAAGAAGGCGATCAGCGCCAACAGCGCGAAATAGATGCCATAATCCCGCAGCGCGGCCGAGGCGGGCGGGCGCGGCCTCATCAGCGGCCCCTTCATCGCGTCACTCATCATGGCTGGCTCCCGCCGCCAGGGCGACAAGCCGCTCCTCGGTCGCCGCCGCGCGCGGCAGCTCGCCGACCAGCGAGCCGGCGCGCATCACCAGAATGCGGTCGCTCATGCCGAGGATTTCCGGCAATTCCGACGAGATCAGGAGAACGGCGATGCCCTGCTGCGCCAGGCGATCGATGCTGGCGTGCACCTCGGCCTTGGCGACGACGTCGATGCCGCGCGTCGGCTCGTCGAGGATCAGGATTTTCGGCTCGGGCATCAGCGAGCGTCCGATGACGACCTTCTGCTGATTGCCGCCCGACAGCGACGAAGCCTCCTGCGCAGGCGAAGCGGCGCGCACCAGGAGCTGCTTGAGGAGGCGACCGACAACGGTTCGCTCGGCGGCCCGCAGCACAAAGCCGGCGCGGCTGACGCGCGCCAGCGAGCTGAGCGAAAGGTTCTCGCTGACCGACATCATCGGGACCAGCCCCTGCGCATGGCGGTCCTCCGGCGCCATCGCAATGCCGGCGGCGAGCGCGCGCGACGGCGAGGCGATGCGAACCGGCCGGCCGTCGATCGCAATGGTCCCCGCATCGGCCGGGGCAAGGCCGTAGAGCGCCTCGGCGACATTGGTGCGGCCGGCGCCGACGATCCCGTAGAGCCCGACGATCTCGCCGGCGCGGATCGTGAAGGTGACGTCGCTGAAAGCGCCGCGCCGCTCCAGCCCGACGACCTCGAGGCGCTTTTCGCCGGCGCCCGCGAACGTGCGGGGAAACAGAGCCGACAGGTCGCGGCCGACCATCGCGCGCACGAGCTTGGCCTCGCTCCACTCGCCGATCGGCGCCGTTGCGACCTTCTTGCCGTCGCGCAGCACGGTGACCCGTTGGGCGAGCGCGAACACCTCCTCGAGCTTGTGCGAGATATAGACGATCGACGTCCCCTTCTCGACCAGCCGCGCGATGATGCGAAAGAGTTCGCGCGTCTCGCGAATGGTGAGCGAGGAGGTCGGTTCGTCGAGGATGAGCACGCGCGGCGAAGCGGCGATTCCCTTGACGATCTCGACGAGCTGGCGTTCGGCGATGCTCAACCGGTCGAGCTTGGTCGCCGGATCGATCGAAATGCCGCAGTCGTCGAGATGGCGGCGCGCCGCGGCCTCGGTCGACCGCCGATTGATAAAACCCGGCAGCTTCGAGGCGGGCTCGTCGCCGAGCACGATGTTCTCGGCGACGCTGAGTTCCGGCAGCAGACTGAGCTCCTGATGCACGAGCACGACGCCGCGCGCCCGCGCTTGCGCCGGCGTGGTCAGGCGCAGGCTCTGACCGCCGATCGTGATCGCGCCGCCGTATTCGGGAAAGAAGCCGGCGAGGACGCGCATCAGCGTCGACTTGCCGGCGCCGTTCTCCCCGACGAGGGCGTGCACTTCGCCGGGAAAAAGATCGAGGTCGACGGCGTCGACGGCCTTGGTGCCGCCGAACGTCTTGGCGATAGCACGCAGGCGCACGACCGGCTCCAAAGCCTCGCTCGGCGCCGCCTCGTCGCGCCGCATGGAGGTCAATCGGCTCATGACCCGCGCCTCCCGACGGCCATTGTCCGAATCTCCCCTTTCGGAGCGGGCGGCGCCCCCGGAGCCGCCGCCTTCCCGCATGCTACATAAAACCAATGGATTGTCGACAATTTTTATCCGCGGAATCGGCAAGACCAACCGCCGCGATGGAATAGCTTGTTATTTCAGATCATTAAGCCATTGAAATTTCAGCTAGCGGCGGCTATCATGGTAAGCGATTCGTCTTTGTCGACAATATTGACCGCGAAGGCCCGAAGGAAGCTCCCATTGTCGAACGCCTTTGACCTCTCCCTTGAGACCCCGGCGAATGGCGATCCGCTCGCCGACCAGATCGCCCGCGCGCTCGAGGAAGACATCGTGTTCGGCCGTCTGAAGCCAGGCCAGAAGTTGCGCGAGGAGGAGCTCGCCGAGCGCTTCGCCGGCTCGCGGCACCAGGTGCGCGAAGCCCTGGCGCGGCTCGGGCGGATCGGCATCGTCACCAAGGAGCGCAACCGCGGCGTTTCGGTCCGCCGCTTCTCGGCCGGCGAGGTGCGCCAGATCTACGAGGTGCGCGAGATTCTCCAGCGGCAGGCCGCCCTGCGCATTCCGCTGCCGGTCGACGAGGCGACGCTCGCCGCGCTGCTGGCGATTTACGAGGACTACGAGCAGGCGGTCGCGGTCGGCGACCTCCAGCGAATCCACGCCGCCAACGACCTGTTCCATATGGAAATGTTCCGGCTGTGCGGCAACGAATTGCTGCTCAGCCTCGTCAAGCACTACATGGACCTGACCTACGCCATTCGCGCCGCGGGATTTTCGGTCTCCGAGAATCTCGAAACGTCGCGCCGGCATCACCGCATCATGATCGACCTGCTGCGCGGCCGCGATTCCTGGGCGGTGGCGCAGATCTGCGTCGATCACATCCAACCGACCATGACGCAATATCTGGAAGTGTTGAGGAACGAGGAAAGCCCGGCCAACTGAGCCGCGACCGCAGACCGCCGAGGATTCCGCCGCGCGGCGTCCCGCCGCCGACTCACCGGCGGCGGCCCGGCTTCGCAGCCCGCGCAGGCATTCGACGGAAGACCCTGATTTCAAGATTTTGTTGGAGCGGGCGAAGGGAATCGAACCCTCGTATGAAGCTTGGGAAGCTTCCGTTCTACCATTGAACTACGCCCGCGATTTTGAACGCCTCGCGCCGAATTTGAAGCGCCATTCGGCGCGGTTCCCGGCGCACAACTCTGACCCTGGCGCAGCGCCCGTTAGATCAAACGGCCGCGCCGTTGGCAACCTCCGCCGCGGGCGGGCGCCGAAATTCGGGGACTTCCGTCCGCGCGGGTCATCAGCAGGCCTTCGCCCTCCAGCGGCGCCGCTGCAAAACGCCGACGGCGCTCATGGCGATTCTTGCCTGGTCCGTCTCGCCACAGAAAAGTCTATTTCCGGCGCACACTGCCGTCGCGCAAATTCCGCGTCGTCTGTGATCCCCGAGGAAGACCCGTCGTCGCCGCGCCCGTCAGGTCGGCTTGCGACGGTCGACCGAAGCGCACGACGATTCGCCGACGCCCGCTCGCGTCCCGTTCCGCCGACGGTTCGTCATGGAGGATGGCCATGTTTTCACGTCACTGGTTAAGCCGACTTTCGGCCGCCCTCGCCGGCGCGGCGATGCTGGCGGCCTCGATCGATCCCGCGCCGGCTCTCACGCTTCCGGCGCCGTCGCTCGGACAATCGGTCGCCGCCGCGCAGATCGACAAAGTCTGGTGGAGGCGTTGGGGCTGGGGATGCGGATGGGGCTGCGGCTGGGGGCCGTTCGCCATCGTCGGGGCCGCGGGCGCGCTGGCGACCGGCATTATCGCCGCCCCGGTCGTCGGCGTCGGCCGCGCGATCGCCGGACCGCCGTATTACGGACCGGGCTATTACGCGCCGGCCTATTATGGCGGCCCTGGCTATTACGGAGGCCCCGGCTATTACGGCGCTTACGGCCCGTGCTGGCGCCGGGTCTGGGGGCCGGGCGGCAGTTGGCAGTGGACGCGCGTCTGCTGAGGCGGCGCGCCTACATCGCCTCGAACGCGCGAAAGTGCTTGGACAGCTTCAGGCCCTGCCCCTGGTAGCTGGAGGTAGCGGTCGCGCCGTAAAGCTCATCGGCCCTGTCGGCGAGCGCCTCATAGACGAGGCGGCCGACCGGCTGGCCGTCCTCCAGCAGGAACGGCACGTCGCGGCTGCGCACCTCCAGCACCGCGCGGGCGCCGGGGCGTCCGTCCGGCCCGCAGCCGAAGCCCGGATCGAAGAAGCCGGCGTAGTGCACGCGAAACTCGCCGATCGCCGGATCGATCGGCGCCATTTCGGCGGCCAGATCCGGCGGAATCTGCATCTTCTCGCGCGAAGCGAGAATATAGAATTCGTCGGGATCGAGGATCAGCCGCTTGTCGGGACGCGCGCGGATCGGCTCCCAGAATTCGTTCGCCGGATAGGCGCCGGGGCTGTCGACGTCGATGATGTCGCCGTTCTTCTGCGCGCGGTAGCCGACGATCTGGCCGGGCGAGCCGCTCAGCGCGACGCGCATGATCAGGCCGTCGCGCAAGTCGAGCTCGCCGTCGACGAGCGGGGTGGCGGCGTGCCGCTCCCTGATCTGCCGGTCGGTCAGCGCGAAGTCGGCGAGCGCCAGCTGCTTGGCGTTGTGGCTGCGGAACCTGATCTGGTTGAGCCTCGAGCCTTCGCGCACGCGCACGCTGAAGCTGCGCGGCGAAATCTCGATGTAGAGCGGTCCGTGATAGCCGAGCGGCGCGTCGTCGAATGCTTCGCTGCGATCGACGATCAGCCGCGTGAAAATATCGAGCCGGCCCGTCGAACTCTTCGGGTTGGCGGCGCCCGAGAGGCTGGGCAGAAGCTCCAGCCGCTCCATCAGCGGGGCGATATAGACGATGCCCTTTTCGAGCACCGCGCCGTCGCCGGCCAACGACATCCGCTCGGGGTTGAGGCTGGTGAGATGTTCCATCACCGTGCGGTCGCGACCGGGCAGGAAGCTCGCGCGCACGCGATAGACTTCCTTGCCGAGGCGCAGATCGAGGCTGGCGGGCTGATGCTGGGATTCCTCGATGGCGCGATAGGCCTGGATCAGCCGGCGCCGCGCCATCGCGCGAATTTCCTGGCGGGCGAACAATCCGAAATGCGCGGTGAAATAACCATCGTCGCGCACCGCGGCTTCGTTGAACAGATCGGGGGACGCTTCGCGTCGGGGCGCGGTCATGAAGGGCTCGAAATCCGCCTGGGTTCGCCATCCCCGCCTTGTTAGCGCCTCGCGCCATTGACGCCAAGGCGTGCGCGGGTCTAAATGCCCTTCACGTGGTCATTTGAGCCGGTCGGCTTGCCGCCACGCTAAACAAGGGGCTAAAAGATCGGGGCTTTTCAGACAAATCGCCCTGTTCCGACGCCCCGCGGCGCATCGCCGCGCGAGGAGTAGATCGATGTCGTCCCCCCGGAAGTCCCGCGACCCCAACACCTTGCGGCCCGCTACGCAGCTCGTCCACGGCGGCTCGCTGCGCTCGTCGTTCGATGAAACGTCGGAAGCCTTGTTCCTGACCCAAGGCTATCTCTACGACACGATGGAGCAGGCCGAGGCGCGCTTCAAGGGCGACGCGCCGGGATACATCTATTCGCGCTTCGCCAATCCGACGGTCGCGATGTTCGAGCGCCGCATGGCGCTGCTGGAGGGCGCCGAGGCGGCGCGCGCCACCGCGAGCGGCATGGCGGCGGTCGCCGCCGCGCTGATGGGCCAGCTCAAGGCGGGCGATCACGTCGTCGCGGCGAGAGCTTTGTTCGGATCCTGTCTCTATGTCGTCGAGGAATTGCTGCCGCGCTTCGGCGTCGCCTCGACGCTGGTCGACGGCTGCGATCTATCGCAATGGCGCGCCGCGATGCGCGCCAACACCAGGACGATTTTTCTGGAAAGCCCGACCAACCCGACGCTCGAGGTGATCGACATCGCCGGCGTCGCGGCGATCGCCCACCAGCATGGCGCGACGGTGGTCGTCGACAATGTGTTCGCCACCCCGCTGCTGCAGCGCCCGCTGCAGCTCGGCGCCGATTGCGTGGTCTATTCCGCCACCAAGCATATCGACGGGCAGGGCCGGGTGCTCGGCGGGGTGATTCTCGCCTCCGAGGCGTTCATCGCCGCGCACATCCATAATTATCTGCGCCAGACCGGCCCCTCGCTGTCGCCGTTCAACGCCTGGGTGATGCTGAAATCGCTGGAGACGCTGCCGGTCCGCGTCGCCGCGCAAATGCGCTCGGCGGAAAGAATCGCCGATCATCTCGCCGCGCATCCAAACGTCTCGCGCGTGTTCTATCCCGGCCGCGCCGATCATCCGCAGGCCGCGCTCGCGCGGCGGCAGATGAAGGGCGGCGGCACGCTCGTCACCTTCGACGTGAAGGGCGGCAAGCAAGGCGCGTTCAAGATGGCCAACGCGCTGTCGATCATCGGCATTTCCAACAATCTGGGCGACGCCAAGAGCCTGCTGACCCATCCCGCGACGACGACGCATCAGCGCCTGAAGCCGGAGGCGCGCGCCGCGCTCGGCATCGGCGAAGGGATGGTGCGGCTGTCGGTCGGCCTCGAAGACGTCGACGATCTCATCGACGATCTCGCAGCCGCGCTCGGCGCGCTCGACGCGCCCGCCCGGCGCGCCGCCGAATGAGGCGGCCGCGCCGGTTCCTGCGTTACTGCGCGAGTTCGCCTTGCGTCGGCAGGCGGCCGTTCGGCGTCAGCTTGTCGATGACGGCCGGCAACGCCTGCGCGAGTTCGGCGAGCAATTGCTGCTCGCTCAACCCGGATTGACGGGCGAGATCGCTGATGACGTTGGGGCCGAGCGCCGACCCGACCTGGGCCGGTTGGATCGGCGCATTCGCGCCGCCGGCGACCCAGGAATTGACGATGTCGCCGTGGCCGGCCGCCTGAAATTTCTGGACGAGATCGGTCAGCCCGCCGAGCAGACCGCCGCTCGCCGAGGGCGCGGCGGTTTGCGGCGCGGCGGTTTGCGGCGCGGGCGACGGTGCGGCGGCGCCGCCGCTGAACAGCTTGCCCAACACCAGGGCGCCCACCGCCACGGCGATCGGCGTGGCGAGATTGCCGCCGGGAATCGCGCCCCGGAGCGCGTCGTCAAGAAATCCCATTTCATCCTCCTTCTGGTCGACGATGGTTTCCTTCCACCCGCCCTGCGCCCGCCTCGATCGGATTCCGGCGAGATGAGCGCCTGCCGCTTCAGCACCGCGGGCATGGGCGGCGCGCCCGGCCTCGATTTGCGCAGCCCGTCCGTCGCGGTGGTCGGCGCGATGATCGTTCCGGCGGTCTACCGCGCCGTCATGACCGGCGGCTGACAATCGGCTGAGGACCTCAGTTGACGGCGCGCCAGCGCGCCGTCGCGTCCTCGTCGCTCTGTTTCGCCTCGACCCAGTCTTCGACGGCGCCGTCGCTTCGTCGCGCGCGCTTCCAGAACGGCGCGCGGGTCTTCAGATAGTCCATCAGAAAATCCGCCGCCGCGAAAGCCGCGCCGCGATGGGCCGAGACGGTGACGACGAGCACGATCTGCGCGCCCGGCGCCAGCGTCCCGAAGCGGTGAACGATGGTTGCCCCGAGCAGCGGCCAGCGCGCCTCGGCCTCCTGCGCCACGCGCGCGATTTCCTGTTCGGCCATCCCGGCGTAATGTTCGATTTCGAGCGCGGCGAGCCGGCCGCCCTCGTCGCGGCACAGTCCGACGAACGTCACCACGGCGCCGATGTCGGCGCGCCCGGCGGTCAGCGCCGCGGCCTCCGCGGCGGCGTCGAAGTCTTCGGGCTGCACGCGAATCGTCGCCATCTTCGCCCGCTAGCCGCCGGTCATCGGCGGAAAAAATGCGATCTCGCGCGCGCCGGCGATTCCCGCGTCATGCTTGACATGGGTGCGGTCGATCGCCGCGCGGATGATCTGCGCCTTCTCGAACGCATGCGCGTATTCCTCGCCGCGCCGCGACAACCAGGCGATGAGCTCGCCGACGGTGGCGATTTCGGCGGGAGGCGCGATCTCCTCCTCGGCTTTGCCGATGCGCTCGCGCACCCAGGCGAAATAGACAGCCTTCATCGACGTTCACCCGTCCGCGACATGGTCGTAGCTGGCCTTCATATAGTCCCAGCCGGTGTAGAGCGTCAGGATCGCCGCGATCCACAGCAGCACGACGCCGATCGTCGCCGAGCCCGGCACCACCGCCGCGCCCGCCGGCCCGGCGATCAGAAAGCCGAGGGCGACGAATTGCGCCGCCGTCTTCCACTTGGCGACCGTGCTGACCGGCACCGAGACGCGCAGCTCGGCCAGATATTCGCGCAGGCCCGACACCAGAATCTCGCGGCAGAGAATGACGATCGCCGCCCACAGCGACCAGCCGGCGATGGTCCGGTCGGCGACCAGCATCAGCAGCGCCGCGGCGACGAGCAATTTGTCGGCGATCGGGTCGAGCATGCGGCCGAGCGAGGATTGCTGCGACCAGGCGCGCGCGAGATAGCCGTCGAAAAAATCGGTGATCGCCGCCGCGCAATAGATCGTCAGCGCGGTCCAGCGCGCCCAGAATTCGGCCGGCCAGAACAGAAACGCCACGACCAGCGGCACCGCCGCGAGCCGACCATAAGTCAGCACGTTCGGGAGATTCCAATTCGGGCGGGAGGTCCGGGACAAAGCGCTCGCCATCAGGCGTCCAAGAGACATTGTCGGCCGACCCCAGTCAATAGGAAGCGCGCCCCGCGCGAGCGACGGGAAAGCTGGGGATGAATCGGGCGCGACGGCGCTCGACCGGCCGCGTTTTGAGCTAAGGTCGCGAAAATTTTATCGTCCGTCGGAGGCTCGCGATGTCCAGCGCCCATGTCGTCGACCATCCCCTGGTCCAGCACAAGCTGACGCTGATGCGCGACAAGCGGCGCTCGACCAAGGGCTTCCGGCAACTGCTGAACGAAATCGGCATGCTGCTCTGCTACGAAGTGACGCGCGATCTGCCGATCGAACTCATCGACGTCGAAACGCCGCTCGGCCCGACGCGCGCGCCGATGATCGCCGGCAAAAAACTGGTGTTTGCGCCGATCCTGCGCGCCGGCGTCGGCTTTCTCGACGGCATGCTGGAGCTGGTGCCCTCGGCGCGCGTCGCGCATATCGGCCTCTACCGCAATCCGGAAACGCTGGAGGCGGTCGAATATTATTTCAAGGCGCCGACCGACGTCGCCGAGCGGCTGGTGATCGTGATGGACCCGATGCTGGCGACGGGCAATTCGGCGATCGCGGCGATCGATCGGCTGAAGGAGCGCGGCGTCAGGGACATCCGCTTCGTCTGCCTGCTCGCCGCGCCGGAAGGCGTGCGGCGCCTCAACGACGCCCATCCCGACGTCGGCGTCTGGACGGCGGCGATCGACGAGCGCCTCAACGACCACGGCTACATCGTGCCGGGCCTCGGCGACGCCGGCGACCGCATGTTCGGGACGAAGTGAGCGGCGGGCGAGGAAGAGTTCGCCTCCGCGGATCGGGCGATTCCAGCGTTTTGCGGCGAGTTCCGTTCTCCGCGTCGCTTTCGGCGGGCCGAGGTCCATTCGGCGGCGAAGGGACGATGTCCGTACCGCCAGGCCTTTGTCACACGATGCTCAGGAACAGCGCGAGCGCCCGATTGACGCGCAACAGCAGGGCGTCGTCGGCCTTGCCGATCGCCTCGCCGATCTTGGCGACGGGCGCGACCGCGATTTTGTCGATCGCGATCTGCGAAAGCTCCCGCAGCCCGTTTTGCGGCGACGGCTCCACCTCGAGGCGAAACAGATCGGCGTCGGCGCGAAGAGTGGACGTAAGGGGACAGATCGCGACGGAGGGCAGTTCGGCGAATAAATCGCTTTGCACGACAAGCGCGGGACGCGATTTGCCATAGTCGCCCGCCGTGGCGACCGTCACGAATTGCCCGCGCCGCATTACGGCTCCGGCCATTCAACCAAGCCAGCGACGAAGCGCATGATTTCGTCGCCCGCCGGGTCGGCGGCCGCGACGGCGCGGGACTGACGGCGGCAGATTTCGATAAAATCGGAAGAGCGTGTATCCGGCGCCCAAATTTGCACGGGGCGCAAACCCGCCGCGCGCATCCGCTGGCGATAGTTCGCCATGCGCCTGCGTGGGGGGACTGGTTTATGGACCGAGCGTGGCACGCGAGCCTCTTTCGCTTCGTAACATGTTACATGAAGCGGGGTAGAAGTCACGTCAATTCGCTGGTCCGCCTATCCGCATCATTGACGCGCGGGGGAGGCGCCTTCCCGCCAGGGCATCCCCGCGAGTTCAGGCGACAACAGGAATCGCACCGCCGGCCTCGCGAGCCGCCCGACGCAAATCGGTCCGCCATCGCCTCACTGCGGCGGAGCGGCCTGAGGCGCCGGCTGGGTCGCCTGCTCCTGCTTTTTCTTTTCCTGCTCGACCTTCAGGTGATGGCCGGCAATGCAGCCGCCGATCGCGCCGAGCACCGCGTGATGTCCGGCGTAATGTCCCGCGATCCCGCCGGCGACGGCGCCCGTGAGACAGCCGACCGCCAGCGCGGGCGGCGCCGACAGCGCGCAGGCGGCGGCGAGAGCGACGGCGAAAACTCCAGCTTTCATGGCATTTTCCTCTTGAGAAGTTCAGATCGCAGGAAGCCCCGATTTGATCGGAACGGAGCGCCGGCGGCGCGCGGGCCGCGACGCCCGCCCGGTTTTGCTCCCCGGACGCGGCGGATTGGCGACTTGTCGCGCGTCGGAAGGCCTTCGGCAAGCCGGTTGTTCCCGCCGCGGGCGCCGTTGACGCCGACGCCCGACAGGTCCGACATCGCGATTGCTTTCCCGCGCCCCCTCCCCTATATGTCGCAACAATCCCGCATTATTTAGGACATTCGAGGCTCGGCCTCGCCCGGGCCGCCGGCCGGGGCGGCGCGCTCCTCGCCCGACAGGAGTTTCAAGAGATCATGAGCGAAGCGCCGCTGATGCCCAAAGCGACGGCCGTCTGGCTGGTCGAAAACACCTCGCTGACGTTCGATCAGATCGCCGAGTTCTGCAAACTGCACCCCCTCGAGGTCAAAGGCATCGCCGACGGCGAAGTGGCGACCGGCATCAAGGGCCACGACCCGATCGCCTCGGGCCAGCTCACCCGCGAGGAGATCGCCGAAGCCGAGAAGGACCCGAGCCATCGCCTGACGCTCGCCGCCGCCAAGGTGCGCCTGCCCGAGTTCAAGAAGCAGCGCGGCGCGCGCTATACGCCGCTGTCGCGCCGGCAGGACCGGCCCAACGCCATTCTCTGGTTGCTGCGCAACCATCCCGAACTGAAGGATGCGCAGATAATGCGCCTCGTCGGCACCACCAAGTCGACGCTGCAGGCGATTCGCGAGCGCCACCACTGGAATTCGGCCAACCTGCAGCCGATGGACCCGGTGACGCTCGGCCTTTGCTCGCAGATCGACCTCGACTTCGAGGTCAACCGAGCGGCCAAGGACCGCCCGAAGGTCGAGGAGGATCGCGGCCAGACTCTGGTTCCCGCCGAAGTGACGACCGCCAAGCCGACGCCCAAGAGCCAGGCCGAGGTGTTCGGCGCCGTCAAGCCGAAGGCGAAGGAAGAGAAGATCGACGTCAATTCGGTGTTCGGCAAACTCAAGACCGCCGGCTGAGAAAAAGCCGGCCGGCGCGTTACACCCCCTTCGCCCTCAGCGCCGCGCCGATCTCGTCGAGCGCGGCGGGGTCTTCGATCGTCGCCGGCGTCGTCCAGTTTTCGCCGTCGGCGATCTTTTTCATCGTGCCGCGCAGGATCTTGCCCGAGCGGGTCTTCGGCAGGCGGTCGACGGCGATCGCCAGCTTGAACGCGGCGACCGGCCCGATCTTTTCGCGCACCAGGGCGACGATCTCCTGTTCGATGACCGCGGGCTCGCGCGTCACCCCCGCCTTGAGCACGACAAAGCCGCACGGCTGCTCGCCCTTGATCGCGTCCCTGATGCCGAGCACCGCGCATTCGGCGACGTCCGGATGCGAGGCGAGCACCTCCTCCATGCCGCCGGTCGACAGCCGATGGCCGGCCACGTTGATGATGTCGTCGGTGCGCCCGAGGATCGTCAGATAGCCGTCGGCGTCGCGGAAGCCGGCGTCCGAGGTCTTGTAATAGCCGGGAAAGTCCGTGAGGTAGGATTCGACCATGCGCGCGTCCTGGCGATAGAGGGTCGGCAGCGCGCCGGGCGGCAGCGGCAGCTTGATGACGATCGAGCCCATCGTCCCGTCGGCGACCGGCTTGGCGGCGTCATCGACGACGGCGATTTCGTAGCCGGGCATCGGCACGGTCGGCGAGCCTCGCTTGACGGGCAGCAGGCCCAGACCCGCCGGATTGGCGACGATCGGCCATCCCGTCTCGGTCTGCCACCAATGATCGATGACGGGAACGCCGAGAACGCGCTCGGCCCAGGCGACGGTGTCGGGATCGGCGCGTTCGCCCGCCAGAAACAGCGTGCGCAGCGAGCGCGTCGAGTATTTCCTGAGAAGGGCGCCGTCGGGGTCGGCGCGCCGCACCGCGCGCAGGGCGGTCGGCGCGGTGAAGAAAACCGCGACCCCGTATTCCTCGATCACCCGCCAGAACGCGCCGGCGTCCGGCGTGCCGATCGGCTTGCCCTCGTAGAGCACGCTGGCGCAGCCATGCAGCAGCGGCGCGTAGACGATATAGGAATGGCCGACCACCCAGCCGATGTCGGAGCCCGCCCAGAACGTCTCGTCCGGCTTCACGCCGTAGATGTTGTCCATCGACCATTGCAGGGCGACCATATGGCCGCCGTTGTCGCGCACCACGCCTTTGGGCATGCCGGTGGTGCCGGACGTGTAGAGGATATAGAGCGGATCGGTCGCGGCGAGTTCGACGCAAGCGGCGCGCTTGCCCGCGGCTTTGGCGGCGCCGAGCGTCGCCGCCCAGTCGCGGTCGCGCCCGGCCTTCAGGGCGGCCTCGTATTGCGGGCGTTGCAGGACGAGGCAGGCCTCCGGCTTGTGAACCGCAAGGTCGATCGCCTCGTCGAGCAGCGGCTTGTATTTGACGATGCGCCCCGGCTCGATGCCGCATGAAGCGGTCAACACGAGCTTTGGCTGCGCGTCGTCGATGCGGGTCGCCAGCTCCTTGGGCGCGAAGCCGCCGAACACCACCGAATGAATCGCGCCGATGCGCGCGCAGGCGAGCATCCCGATCACCGCCTCGGGAATCATCGGCATGTAGACGATGACGCGATCGCCCTTGACGACGCCGAAATCGCCGAGCACGGCGGCGAGCGTCGCCACTTCATCGAGCAGTTGCGCGTAGGTGATGCGGCGCTTGGCGGCGGCGACCGGGCTGTCGTAAATGATCGCCGCGCGCTCGCCGCGCCCGGCCGCGACATGCCGGTCGAGCGCGTTGTGGCAGGTGTTGCAGGCGGCGTCGGGAAACCAGCGGCCGTAGACGCCGGCGTCGGGATTGAAGGTCCGCTTGGGCGGCCTGATCCAGTCGATCGCCTGGGCGGCCTTGCGCCAAAAGGCTTGCGGATCGGCGCGCCACTCTCCATAGACTTCGGCGTAGCGGCTGGTCATCGTCGCGTCCTCCCTGGCTGTCGCCCGCTCGGAATTGCCGGGCCTGCTTGGGTCGTCGAATCCGCGGGCGCATTGATTTTTCTCAAGCCCGGCGAAATCATGGCCGGCGGCGGCCTCGACGCGCCACTGTCGCCGCGCGCCCGATCGAACACAAGGCGGAGCGCGCGCTTCACGCCGCTGAAGCGGGAAACCGGGACGAAAACGCCAATATGCCGCTCGAATGGACCTTTTATCTCGCCGCCGTCCCGGCGGTCATCCTTGTCGGGCTGTCCAAGGGCGGCTTTTCCGGTCTGAGCGCATTGGCGATGCCGATCCTGTCGCTCGCCATGTCGCCGGTGCGCGCGGCGGCGATCATGCTGCCGATCCTGATCGTCCAGGACTGGGTCAGCGTGTGGGCGTTCCGGCGCGATTTCGAGCCGCGCAACCTGGCGATCCTCGTCCCGGCTTCGCTGCTCGGCATCGGCGCCGGCTGGCTGTTCGCCGCCGACGTCAGCGAGGCGCTGATTCGCCTGGCGGTCGGCGTGATCTCGATCGCCTTTGTCGTCTATATGCTGGTTCGCGCGCGCGGCGGGGGGCGAACGCCCTCCGAGCCGAAAATAGCGCCGGGAATCCTGTGGGGGGCGCTCGCCGGCTTCACCAGTTTCGTCAGCCATGCCGGATCGCCGCCGTTTCAGGTCTACGTGATGCCGCAGGGCCTCTCGCCGCGCTTGTTCGCGGGCACTGCGACGATGTTTTTCGCTGCCGCGAACCTCCTGAAAGTCCCGCCGTATTTTGCGCTTGGGCAATTCAGCCGCGAGAATCTGGCCGCCGCGGCGACACTGTTTCCCCTCGCGATCGTCGCCACGGCGGCCGGCGTCTGGCTGGTGCGGCGCGTATCGGCCGACCGCTTCTACAACCTGGTCTTGGCGCTGACCTTCCTCATCGGGCTGCTGCTCGTTTGGGAGGCCTTGCGCGCAATGCTAGGCTGACCGGCGCTCGACGGGCGGGGCGAAAACGTGGATGACCGAATGAGCGACGGCGCGCCGCAAACCCGCGACATGCGCGACGGGTTGGCGCGTCAGATTCCGGCCTTTCTCGTCATCGGCGCGCTGGGCTTTTGCCTCGACGCCGGCATCACCGTCGCCTTGGCGCGCCGGTTCGGCGTCCCGCCCTTGCTGGCGCGGCCGCCCGCTTTCGTCGTCGTGACGCTGCTCAACTTCGTCCTCAACCGCGCCTTCACGTTCCCGGCCGCTGGGACGACATGGCTCGTCGCGCTCGGACGGTACGTTCTCGTCTGCCTCGCCGGTCTGGCGGTGAATTACGCGGTCTATGCGGCTCTGCTGGCGCTGGCGGCGTGGTTCGGCGTCGCGATCTCGCCGGCGATCCTGACCTCGTTCGTCGCCTGCGGAACCGGAGCGGCGACGATGCTCACCTTCCTGGGCTTCCGCTCGTTCGCCTTCAGGGTCTAGCGCCGCTTTGGCAGCCCCGCCTCGCGCAGGCCTTCGAACCCGACCGTTTTTTGGGGCCTATTGCCCCCTCGCGCCGGCCGGCGGCTCGTTTATGATGCGTGAGCGCCTTCGAGCCTCCGAGCCCCGCCATGACCGTCTCGCCCTACGATCGCGACCTTGATCGCAATCCCGCCAATTTCCAGCCTCTGACCCCGCTGACTTTCCTGGAGCGGTCGGCGGCGGTGTTCCCCGACCATCTGGCGATCGCGCACGGATCGCTGCGGCGCAATTATCGCGACTTCTACGCGCGCTCGCGCCGGCTCGCCAGCGCGCTCGCGCGCCGCGGCCTTTCGCGCGGCGACACCGTCGCGGCGCTGCTCGCCAACACGCCCGCGATGCTGGAAGCCCATTACGGCGTGCCGATGTGCGGCGCGGTGCTCAACACGCTGAACACCCGGCTCGACGCCGCCGCGCTCGCCTTCATGCTCGATCATGGCGAAGCGCGCGCGCTGATCGTCGATCGCGAATATGCGGCGCTGGCGCGCCAGGCGCTCGCCCTCGCCAAGGCGCGCCCGCTGCTCGTCGACTATGACGACGCCGAATATGCCGGACCCGGCGAGCCCTTGGGCGAGCTCGACTACGAGGCGCTGCTCGCCGAGGGCGACGACCAATATCGGCGCAGCGCCCCGCTCGACGAATGGGACGCCATTGCGCTGAACTACACCTCGGGCACCACCGGCGATCCGAAGGGCGTCGTCTATCATCACCGCGGCGCCAATCTGCTGGCGGTCGGCAATGTCGTCACCGCCGACATGGGCCGGCATCCCGTCTATCTCTGGACGCTGCCGATGTTCCATTGCAACGGCTGGTGCTTCCCGTGGACGATCAGCGTGAAGGCCGGCGTGCATGTCTGCCTGCGCCAGGTGCGCGCCCGCCAGATGTACGAGCTGATCGCCGAGCATCGCGTCACGCATCTGTGCGGCGCGCCGATCGTCATGTCGACGCTGCTCAACGCGCCGGCGCATGAGAAGGTCGCGCTGCCCCATGTCGTGCGCTTCTTCACCGCCGCCGCGCCGCCGCCCGCCGCGGTGCTCGAGGCGATGCGCGACGCCGGCTTCGAGGTGACTCATCTCTATGGGCTCACGGAAACTTACGGCCCGGCGGTGGTCAACGACTGGCAGGATCAGTGGAGCGAGCTCGACGGCCACGCCCAGGCGGCGCTCAAGGCGCGCCAGGGCGTGCGCTATCACGCGCTGGAGGCGCTCGACGTGATCGACCCCGACACGATGGCCAGCGTTCCGGCCGACGGGCGCACGCTCGGCGAGGTGATGTTCCGCGGCAATGTCGTGATGAAGGGCTATCTGAAAAACAAGCCGTCGACCGACAAGGCGTTCGACGGCGGCTGGTTCCACTCGGGCGATCTCGGCGTCAAACACCCCGACGGCTATGTCCAGTTGAAGGACCGCTCGAAGGACATCATCATCTCCGGCGGCGAGAACATCTCGTCGATCGAGGTCGAGGACGCGCTGTTCGAGCACCCCGCCGTGCAGCTCGCCGCGGTGGTGGCGCGGCCCGACGAAAAATGGGGCGAAACGCCTTGCGCCTTCGTCGAGTTGAAGCCCGGCATGAGCGCAAACGCCGAAGAGCTTATCGAATGGTGCAAAGGCCGACTGGCGGGTTACAAGCGCCCTCGTCACATTTTGTTCATGGAAATCCCCAAAACATCGACGGGCAAAGTGCAGAAGTTCTTGCTTCGCGAGCGGGCGCGGACCGTTGACCAGGGCTAGGGGATGACCATCAAGCGCGATCCATGGCCGGAACATTGCCGCCGGCGGCTGATCGGCGCGATTCTGAACGCCGCCGACCTGTTTCCGCAGTCGGGCGACGACGAGGCCTCGCGCATCCACGACGCGCGCAAGGCGCTGAAGCGGGCGCGCGCCGCCGCCAAGCTGTTCGCCGTCGCGGTCGGCCCGCCGGCCTATGAAGCGATCAGCGCGCTGGAGGCGGCGCGCCGTGAGACCGGGCGGGCGCGCGACCTCGACGTGATGCCCGCCGCGCTCGCCAGCCTCGGCGCCTCGGTCGACGCCGACACCGCGGCGCGCCTGAACCGCGCGATCGCCTTCGAGCGCGAGGTGGCGCGCCACGCGCATCGCAACATCGACGTCGGCGCGCAGATCGCCCAGTTGCGCGAGCTCGCCCGCTCGATCGAGGAGTGGGACATCGCTTCGGCCGCGACCTCCTCGCAATTGCTCAAGGCGCTGCGCAACGGCTATCGGACGGCGCGCCGCCACGGACGGCGGGCGCTCGAAAGCGGCGATGCGCATGAGCTGCACCTGCTGCGCGCGCAGATCGTCGACCTCGGCGATCATTTCATCGCGCTGGAGCCGGCCTGGCCGGCGGTGGTCGCGGCGATGGGCGAGGAGTTCCAGCGGATGCGCCGGCATCTTGGCGAACACCACGATCTGACGGTGCTCGCCGAATTCGCGATCGGCCGGCCCGACCTGTCGCTGAACCAGTTGACCGACCTCGCGCTGAAGGTCGAGCGCCGGCAGAAGAAGCTGGCGCGCCGCGCCCGCAAGGAATTCGAGCGGCTGTTCGCCGATCGCCCGAGCGCGCTGGAGCATCGCCTCGCCGCGTGGCTGCAATTTCCGAAGACGCGGATCAACGAAGAGGCCGAGCCGGCCGACGAGTGAGGGACGCCGAGCGGCTCAGTTCAGACGCGCCACGACGGCGAGGCGCTTCACCTGGCCGTTGCGGAACGCCTGCAGGAAGGCGTCGTAATTCTTGAACGACACGCATCCGTTGGAGTCGCCGTTCGGCCCGAGCATGTAGGTGTGGGCGAGGAAACCGGCCCGTCCGAAGATATCGCCGGCGCCGACCGGATTGAGCCGCAACGCCTCCACGCCGTGGAACAGCTCCGGGCGCGGCGCGAGTTCGTAGAGATGGGGCGGCGTCGCGCCGCGCGCGCGCTCGTTGACATGGGCCGGATCGTCCAGCCGGTCGCCGAGGCCGGAATGGGCTTCGAGCCTGGTGCCGTCGGGCATGTAGACGGTGTGCGCGGCAAGGTCGTAGATCGCGGTCCAATGGTCGTAACGGGCCAGCGCGCCGAAGGCGGCGGTTCGCGCCACGTTGCTGAAGCCGCTTTCCGGCGAGGCGGAGGCGAGCGTGCGTCCCGTCAGCCTCGCCGCGCCGGACAGCCTCTCGACGAAATTCCGGTTGTCCGGCGGCGTCTCGGCGACCACCGGCGCGCCCCGCCCTGTCCGCTCGACGCGGTCGAACGGAGCGGCGGGCGCGGCCGGCGCGACATGCGCCGTCTCGACCCGGCGGGGCGGCAGGGGCGCCGTCTCGCCGGACGGCAAAAGGCTCGGCTTCGGCTCCGGCGCGGCCTCCGCCGCCGCGGGGAGCGCCGCCGTCACGACGGGCGGAACGTGTGGGAGATTGCCGCCGGCGGCGGCGCGCTTCGCCGTCGGCGCGGGGATTTCCAGCGGCGGGATGGCGGCGGCGAGGGTCAGCGGCGAGGGCTGGAGGCCTGGGGCCGCGCCGGCCGCCGGCGCGGCGAATGACTGCGGCGAGCCCGCCAGATAGGCCGGATCGAACAGGGCGCCGCGGGGAACGGCGGCGGTCGTTTGCGCCGGCGCCGCCGGCGCGGAAGCCGACCGGGGCGCCCGATCGAATTCGGGAGCGTCCGCGGGAAGCCTTTGCAGGATCCAGGCGACGGCGAATGCCCCCAGGGCGACGGCGACGCCCGCGCGAGCGACCGACGCCAGCAATTGGGGGAACGGAGCCCCGGACTCGGGGGGAACGCACGCTTCTAACGCAACCATTTCGTATGCTTGCCCGCTAATACCTTGCATTTGAAGTGATTTTGCGACTCTCTCCTTTACGTTTCGTTAACGGCGGCGGCGATCTGCAAGCATGCGATTGTCCCCCTCTGCGCGCGCCTTCCCCTCGAGGGCGACGCTGTTGGACGACCCTGTTGGCGGCGGAATGGGGCGATTTTGCGTCCGCGCCGGGTTCGCGAGGCGATCGGCGCGACGAGAAAGGCGCCGGCCATCGGCCGACGCTGCTGTCGTTTTTCCGGTCGCGGCGCGGCTTCGAATTGTCCTAGCATGCGACGATGCTCGATCAACCGCCCAGCGACGACGACCTCTACGCCGCCTTTTGCCGCAAGGACATCGCGCTCGACGGCGTCGCCTATATCGCGGTCGTCACCACCGGCGTCTTCTGCCGTCCCGGCTGCCCGGCAAAAATGCCGTTGCGCCGCAACGTCAGGTTCTTTCGCTCGCCCGACGAGGCCGCCGAAGCCGGGTTTCGCGCCTGCAAGCGATGCCGCCCGCTGGCGGCGCCGGACGCCGCGAGCGATCTCGTCAGGCGCCTCAGCGCCGCCGTGAACGCCGAGCCGACGCGGCGCTGGCGCAGGCAGGACGTCGCGGCGCTCGGGGTCGACCCGGCCACCGCCCGGCGCCATTTCCAGAAGCGGTTCGGCATGAGCTTTCTCGACTATTCGCGCGCGCAGCGCATCGCCGGCGCATATGGCGCGATCGAGACCGGCGCGGACGTGCTCAGCGCGCAACTCGACGCCGGCTTCGAGAGCAGCTCCGGTTTTCGCGAAGCCTTTATCGCCAACTTCGGGCGCCCGCCGTCGCGCGCGCGCAGTTCCGCGCTGCTGCGCTCCGACTGGATCGACACGCCGCTCGGCGCGATGGTCGCCTTGACCGACGCCTCGACGATCCACCTGCTCGAATTCGTCAACCGCAAGCGCCTCGACTTGCAGCTCGCGCGCTATCGCGACCGCCTGAACGCCGCCTTTCTGCCGGGCGAAACCGAGGCGTCGCGCGCGCTGCGCAAAGCGCTCGACGCTTATTTTTCCGGCGCGCATCTGGCCTTCGACCTCGCTCTGGCGGAAACCGGCACGCCGTTCCAGCAGAAGGTGTGGGCGCGCCTGCGCCGCATCCCCGCAGGCGCGACCCTCGCCTATGGCGAGCTCGCCCGCGACATCGGCGCGCCGAGCGCGGCGCGCGCCGTCGCCAACGCCAATGCGATGAACCGCTGCGCGATTGTGATCCCCTGCCATCGCGTCATCGGCGCCGACGGAACGCTGACGGGTTACGCGGGCGGCCTGCCGCGCAAGCAATGGCTGATCGACCACGAACGGCGCTGGGCGCGCGCGGACCGCGCCGCGCGCGACGGCGAGCTGCCGTTGTGAGCGGGGCGCCGCGACGGCGCTCAGGCAAAACGCTCCAGCCCTCGTTTTCGATGGTATAGGACGGGGCGACTCACCCTCCGCTCATGGGAGACGCCGCTATGAGAGCCTTCCCTGTTCGCCCATCGGTCACGATTCTCGCCGCGATTCTTTGTTGCGCCTTGGCGCCCGGCGCGGCGTTCGGCGCCGAAGGCGACGGGCAGGCGTTCAATCTCCATCCCGGCCAGGAGCTGACCTTCGCCGTGAAAGTCGTCGACGGCAAGGTCACGCTGGGGCCGCCGCGCGCCTCGAAGCTCGGCGCCGCGCAACCGAAGGACGGCGAGATGACCGTCGGCCTTTCCAAGCGCGACGAGACGCTGCACGAACAGGTGACCGTCGCCGAGAAAACCCAAGTCCCGATCGACTTCCTCGCCACCGCTTTGGTCGGCGCGACCAAGATCGACGAAGCGGTGCTGTGCGGGCGCCCCGATGAAACGGCCTCGGCCCATATCGGCGCGATCTCCTGGCGCGTCAGCGTGCACGACTTCGAGGCGCGCAAGGCGGGGGCGACCTGCGAGTGAAGGCGGCAATGGCGCGGGCGACCTGTGAACGATGAGTCGTCATGGCGAGGGAGCGAAGCGACGAAGCCATCCAGACTGAGGGTTGTCGCCGCCGCTTCGTCTGGATCGCTTCGTCGCTGACGCTCGCTCGCGATGACGGCGGAGCGGGCCATTCTCACCGTCGCGCGTCCATCGCCGTGATCGCCGTCAAGTCAACCGCTGCGCGGGCGCGCGGCTCGATGACGCCGCGCCGATGAAGCGTGCTCATCCCGAAAAAACGGCGACGAAGGGGACGAGACGCAAGCTGAGCTTTCGCGCAAGCCCAAACCACCAGCCCCCTCCGTCATGGCCGGGCTTGTCCCGGCCATCCATGCCGTCTCGCCCCGCCAACCCCGAAGGTTTCCTGCAGCCGCGCCGCGTGGATGGCCGGGACAAGCCCGGCCATGACGGCGATGGCGATTTCCAGACGACAATCGCCATGCGGACGGCGAAGGCTCAATGGTTCAGCTCCTCATACAAGTCCCGCCACTCCGGATTGACGTCGAGGATCAGGCGCACCTTCCAGGCGCGCGGCCAGTGCTTCATATTGCGCTCGCGCTGGATCGCCTCGCGGATGCTTTCATAGAATTCGGAGTAAACGAGACGCTTCAGCCCATAGCGCCTGGTGAAGCCTTTCACGAGCCCTTCCCGATGCTCCCATACGCGGCGGGAAATGTCGGCGGTCACGCCGGTGTAAAGCGTTCCGTTGGCCCGGTTGGTCATGATGTAGACCCACCCCCCGGACATGCGATCCAGTGCTCTCTTCCGTCATGGCCGGGCTTGTCCGGGCCATCCACGCGGCTCGGTCGCCGCCATCGCCGTGCGCGCCGTCAAGTCAACCGCTGCGCGGGCGCGCGCGGCTCGATGGCTCCCCCGAGCGATGGCCCTTGGCCATCACGTTCTTATGCTGAGCGAAAGCGGCCGTCGGCCGCCTCGCTCAGCAGAAGAACGTGGATGCAACACGCCGCGCCGCTGAGCCGCAGTCACCCGAAGGGCCGTAACGAAGTGAAGGAGCGGCGCAGCCGCTTGACGGCGGTTCGGCGGGGTGGCTGGGACCAAAAGATTGCCCATTCCGTATCACGCCCCGTAACCCCCTCGCGATGACGGCGGGGGTGTGCTCACCAAGCGCGACGCCATCGCCGTCCTCGCCGTCAAGTCAACCGCTGCGCGCGCGCGCATCGGGCAAGCTCTACTTCCGCTTAATCCTCCGCCGCCTCCCAACCGCTGTCCGAGTCGCCGATTTTCCAATTATAAGTCGTTGGATTTCGGCCTTGTGACCGATGCCTGCGGGTGTCGACCTGAGCGTCTCCGCCGCAAATCGAGCAATAGAAGTCTATCGGCGACCCTCCAATGACTCCAATAAGCTCTCGTGAGTAAATGTGACGCCAAATTCAATCTAAAAAACATACTTTGCGGCATTTTCTTTAAACTTGATTTCAGTGCATGATAACCACGCTCGGCGTTAACGTCCAACAACCATACCGCGTGCAATACCCTATCGAACTCGTCGTCCAAGACCACCCGTTCCAAGCTAGTCGTCAGCACGCAATTCTGCGCCAACTCGCACAAATAACCAACGACCTGTCGAAATGGCATCGACAAAATGGTGAACTCGACGAAATCCAAGAACCCGTCCAAAAACGCCCGCACCTCTTCAGGGCTTATTCCGACGGCGTTTAAATCAACTTCTCTCGCAAATTTCTCCACCATTTTTTTGTTAAGAATGTTTTCCTTAATCAAATCGAAGCGAATCGATCCCAACTTCGTCGTGGCGCGGTCTATCAGGCTTCCGGCAAGACCGATCAACGAACGAGCCAATTCTTGTTTCGTCTTTCCGTCTAGGTCACTCCGCCCCTGATCCAATTAGGTATGCACCCACTGACCAAATCTGAGAATCACCATCCATTTCTTCATCAACGTGCACGCGATCTATCGAATGTTTGAATTTTGATTTCGCGGAGTCTTGCGCCACCTCCCTATGCGCGCGATCAGCAATATCAAGAAGCTTCTGCTTTTCAGTCGTGCGACCTTTTCCGCTCTTTACGTCGCTTGTCAGGACCGCTAGTTGGTTCCGAACAAGCCGCAATCTGTCATCTTTCTGCATAATCTTTGGGTGAATTTTGCCGCTTAGGAGTATCGGCGTATTTGGCGTCGATTTCAGCACTCCCACACGTTCCTTCAACCGAGCTAAAATCGACGCAACGATCGTTGGTGACGGTCCAATCTCAGCATAGATATCGAACGTAGAAAAATCAAATTCTCCCCGATCAATATCGAAATATTCGATAGCAAGGCTCTCGTCTTCCTTCAACGCGCTAGCTAATAAATAGCATTCAATAAACGTCAGAGAAAAACTTACCACGTCGCCATCTATTCTTATTATTCCTTTGTCAATAAATCCGTGAATGAATCCAATCGGATCAATATCGAAATCATGTCTTTGTGCAAAGTCTTTTACGAACCCCACCAAGCTTTGTTCGTCAAATCGACGACGACGGACGTTTATCTCACAGGCCAATGACTTCAAAAATCGCTCCCTTGTCGAACGGCTTAGAGATACATCAGCGCGATCGTCTGCAACTACAAAGCTCAAGAATCCGCTCACGGCGAGACCAATGAGTTCCGTCCTTCTGTTGGCCTCGAGAATTTTCCAGAGTATTTCCCTCGGAATCCCCGCAAAATAGGTAGGATGGGCATCGAGTCGAAACTGGGTAAACGTCTTTCTAAGCCTTAACGCAACAACCTCGGCCTCGTCGCCAGTCATATTGAAGTTTCTTTGCACGAAATTGGTAATCTCTGAAAATGACACCTCGCATAATTTATAAATAGTCGCACCGGTTCGAGATATGAACTCGCTATTTCGAAGGGAACTCAATTCGTCTCTCAGTATGAACATCACGTGAGAATCAGCAATATTGCGACGATCAGTTTCTTGTAGCAAATAATCGGTTTTAGATTTCGATGTCAGTTGAATGTTGTCGATTATATATACTATCTTTGCTCCGTTTATAAGTTTTATTCTTTCAATTAATCTATTAGAAACAACAGAGTTTAAGTCGGATTTTGGCGGTTTTACAAGTGAGGCGTCAATTACGATCGGAATGATTTGATCGGCGCCAATTTTTAAGGAAAGCAATTCTCTGGCTATTACCCACGGTAAACTTAGGTCTGGATAATTCCGCGGTATGCTCAACGCCATGGTGCCTGTCGTTTGAAGCACAGACTTCAAGTCTTCTGGATCGTTCGAAGCCCTAGGCTTAAAGAGCATGAATTCATTGATTTTGCTCACTCGCGGAACTGGTAAATGATATCCTTTCGCCAACAGTTTGAATTCTGGCGACAATTCGCGAAGTTTGGAGTCTATTTCTTGCCCGACCTCGGCTACGACACGCGCTAAGTCATCGATTTGGACTAGCTGTCGCTCGCTGGTCGCTGTTGTGCCGTCGGCGCGCGAATTGTGCCGTATCGATATTGCGGCCAGGAATCTCACGTTTGTAATTTGCAATGCCAAGAACGTTGCGGCGTTCCGCGCGGCAACCGTTCGAATTTCACCTGATGTAGAAGTCTCTAAATCCGACTTTGAGTCATTTGCGTAGTCGCAGACGCCTCTGATGGTCAGTGCCGGGATGCTGCGGTTCTTGGCGGCCTCAAATATGCCCCCAGACTCGGTTTCTATGGCCAGTATTTTCCGATCCAGACTTGCGAGCTTTTTGTTGTAATTTTCGCTCTTGCTGATCGCTCCGCAGACAATCGACCCACTAACTGCCTTGGGTGAACCAATCGCCTCGTCCAAGCTCCCGCGTCCAAACACTGGCGACGGAACCCGCCCCTGGCCGAACTCCCTCTGTGCATTTTGCCAGTTTTCGTAGAGATATTTCGTTTCAGGTAAAGTCTGGAAAAACTCGATCGCTGCGGTAAGGGCTCGGGGCGTCGCGAAATGCTTTGGCGCGAAATCCAAGTCGATAGAGCCTTGTGCGGAATCCGATGCCTTCGCATTATCATGGACGTCGATGACAGTTCCTGTATAACAAACGTCGCCAAGTTTGAGGTCAGCCGATAGGCCGCCGGCGATGCCCAAACATACGACGAGTCCGATGTCATATTCTGCTAGCGCAGTGTTAACGGCACTTGCCGCGTGCCCTCGGCCCATCCCTTCTTGTTGTATTAGTAACATTTTGACTACTGGGGAACCGAGATTCAACCACGCACCGTAATTGAGTATCAGTGCATCTGTCTTCTTTTACAGGAAAAACTTCGAGCAGCTGCGTGACTTCCTCTTGAAGTGGGACAATGACAAGAATGTCAAAAAATTCTTTTGTCAGAATTGTCTCCCATTTTGAGGATTCAAATTGGAATCGAAGGGCCTGGTTTGAAGTTCTGCTAGTGGTGAAAATCAATCGGATGAGTCCGACGCGTCGTGAGTTTTTTCAATCGCTTGTGGTCTTTTCGATGGGCTCGAAGCGTCTGATTCTATCCACTAGGCTACGTTTTCTAAGATGCTTCTCCCCCCTCAGCTACACCCCGTCGTGCCCCCGCAGGTCTCGCATTTCAGGCACGTCCCGTTGCGCACCATCGTGAAATTGCCGCATTCGGGGCAGGCTTCGCCGACATAGCCCTTCATGCGCGCTTCGGTCCGCTTCTCGGCGGCGGTGGCGCCGGGGGCGGAGAACTCGAGGCGAAGGTCGCTTTTGCCTACTTCGAGCGCCTCCTCCGCCTCATCAGCCAGATCGCCCTTCAGCGCGGTCGCGCCTTGCGTCGCATAGCCGAACGCCCCCGCCCCTGCCCCTGCGCGGCGAAGCCCTCGCCCGCCGGCGCCGCCATGCACCAGCATCAGCTTGTCCGTCTTCGAGCGCACGAGGCCCTTCGAGACGACGGAGCTGCGCGGAGCCGCCGCGCCCTCCGGCGGCTTGCCCTGGTCGACGCCGCCGCCGAGCGCGTCGAGCGCCAGGTCTTCGGGCGAGACATGGGCGAGGTCGTTGCGGCCGAGATAGGAGATGGCGAGTTCGCGGAACACGTAGTCGAGGATCGAGGTCGCGTTCTTGATCGCGTCGTTCCCCTGCACCAGACCGGCCGGCTCGAAGCGCGTGAAGGTGAAGGCGTCGACATATTCCTCGAGCGGCACGCCATATTGCAGGCCGAGCGAAATGGCGATCGCGAAATTGTTCATCAGCGAGCGGAAGGCGGCGCCTTCCTTGTGCATGTCGATGAAGATTTCCCCGAGCCGCCCGTCGGCGTATTCGCCGGTGTGCAGATAGACCTTGTGGCCGCCGACCGTCGCCTTCTGGATGTAGCTCTTGCGCCGGTTGGGCAGGCGCTCGCGCTCGCGCTGGCGCTCGACCCGTTCGATCACCCGCTCGACGATGCGTTCGGCGACCACCGCCGCCCGCGCCGGCGTGTTGGCGGCGACGATCGCCTCGACCGCGTCGATCTCGTCGTCGTCGCCGCTCTCGATGAGCTGGGCGCTCAGCGGCTGCGACAGCTTGGAGCCGTCGCGATAGAGCGCGTTGGCTTTCAGGGCCAGCCGCCAGGACAACAGATAGGCGTCCTTGCAATCCTCGACGCTGGCGTCGCCCGGCATGTTGATGGTCTTGGAGATGGCGCCGGAAATGAACGGCTGCGCCGCCGCCATCATGCGGATATGGCTGTCGACCGAAAGATAGCGCTTGCCGGTGCGCCCGCACGGATTGGCGCAATCGAACACCGGATAATGCGCCGGTTTCAGATGCGGCGCGCCTTCCAGCGTCATCGCGCCGCAGACATGGATGTTGGCGGCCTCGATCTCCGCCCTGGAGAAGCCGATATGGGCGAGCAGGTCGAAGCCGGGCTCGTCGATCTTCTCGGCCGGCACCTTCAGCGTTCCCGTGAGGAAATCGGCGCCGAGCGTCCATTTGTTGAAGATGAAGCGGATGTCGAACGCGCTGGCGAGCGCCGCGTCGAGCTTGTCGAGCGCGGTCGAATCGAAGCCCCTGGCGCGCAGCGTCGCGTGGTTGACGCCCGGCGACTGGCCGAGCGAGGCGTGGCCGACGGCGTAGGCCTCGATCTCGCCGATCGCCGCTTCGTCATAGCCGAGCGCGCGCAAAGCCTCGGGGACCGCGCGGTTGATGATCTTGAAATAGCCGCCGCCCGCCAGCTTCTTGAACTTCACCAGCGCGAAATCGGGCTCGATGCCGGTGGTGTCGCAATCCATCACCAGGCCGATCGTGCCGGTCGGAGCGACCACCGACACCTGCGCGTTGCGATAGCCATGCCGCTCGCCGCGATCGAGCGCCTCGCGCCACAGCCGGCGCGCCGCCGCCGACAGGCCGGCCCAGGCGGCGCCCGCCTTGTCGAGCGAGGCGTGGTCGAGCGGCGTCGGCGCCACCGACAGCGCGTCATAGCCGGCGGCCTGGCCGTCGGCGGCGAGCGCGTGGTTGCGGATGACGCGCAGCATCGAGGCGGCGTTGCTCTTGTGCTCGGGGAACGCGCCGAGCTTGGCCGCCATTTCGGCCGAGGCGGCGTAGGCGCCGCCGGTCATGATCGCCGAAAGCGCGCCGCAGATCGCCCGCCCCTCGTCGCTGTCATAGGCAATGCCGCAGGACATCAGCAGCCCGCCGATATTGGCGTAGCCGAGGCCGAGCGTGCGGAAGTCGTAGGAGTTGCGCGCGATCTCCTTGGAAGGGAACTGCGCCATCGTCACCGAGATTTCGAGCGCGAAGGTCCACAGCCGCACGGCGTGCTCGTAGGACGCGACGTCGAACACGCGGGTCTGCGGATCGCGGAACTGCAACAGGTTCAGCGAAGCCAGGTTGCACGCGGTGTCGTCGAGGAACATGTATTCCGAGCATGGATTGCTCGCGCGGATGCGGCCCGAGGCCGGGCAGGTGTGCCAGTCGTTGATCGTCGTGTCGAATTGCAGGCCGGGATCGGCGGAGGCCCAGGCGGCGTAGCCGATCTTCTCCCATAGTTCGCGCGCCTTCAGCGTCTTGTGGACCTTGCCGTCGAGCCGGCGCGTCAGATTCCAGTCGCCGTCGTTGGCCACCGCGCGCAGGAAATCGTCGGTGACGCGCACGGTGTTGTTGGAATTCTGTCCGCTGACGGTGAGATAGGCTTCCGAATCCCAGTCGGTATCGTAGGTCTCGAATTTGAAATCGTCTTCGGTATAGCCCTGGCGCGCGAACTGGATGACCCGGTTGATCATGCCGTCCGGCACGTCGGCGCGGCGCGCCAGCTTCACCTCGCGCTTCAACGCGGGATTCTTGTCGATCTTGAAGCAATCGTCGCCCGGGCCCTCGCAGTTGACGCAGGCCTTAAAGATCGCCTTGAGATGGCGCTTGACGATTTTCGAGCCGGCGACCAGCGCCGCGACCTTCTGCTCCTCCCTGACCTTCCAGTCGATGAACGCCTCGATGTCGGGATGGTCGGCGTCGACGATCACCATCTTCGCCGCGCGGCGCGTCGTGCCGCCCGATTTGATCGCGCCCGCCGCACGGTCGCCGACCTTCAGGAACGACATCAGGCCGCTGGAGCGCCCGCCGCCCGACAGCTTCTCGTTCGCGCCGCGCAACGCCGAGAAATTCGAGCCCGTCCCCGAACCGTATTTGAACAGGCGCGCCTCGCGCACCCACAGGTCCATGATGCCGCCGTCGTTGACGAGATCGTCGGCGACCGACTGGATGAAGCAGGCGTGCGGCTGCGGATGCTCGTAGGCCGACTTCGACCGGGTCAGCTTGCCCGTCTCGAAGTCGACGTAATAGTGACCTTGGCCGGGACCGTCGACGCCATAGGCCCAATGAAGGCCGGTGTTGAACCATTGCGGCGAATTGGGCGCGGCCATCTGGCGCGCCAGCATGAAGCGCATTTCGTCGAAGAACGCGCGCGCGTCTTCTTCGGCGTGGAAATAGCCGCCCTTCCAGCCCCAATAGGTCCAGGCGCCGGCGAGCCGGTCGAACACCTGCTTGGCGGAGGTCTCCGACCCGGCGCGCTCGCCCTTTCGGCAGCGCTTCGAGCGCCGCCTCGTCGGGGACCGAGCGCCACAGGAACGACGGCACGGCGTTCTCCTCGACGCGCTTCAGCCGCGTCGGGACCCCCGCCTTGCGGAAATACTTCTGGGCGAGCACGTCGGCCGCCACCTGGCTCCAGCCGGCGGGGACCTCGATGTTGTCGAGCGAGAAGACGATCGAGCCGTCGGGGTTGCGGATCTCGCTTCGGGTCGTATGAAATTCGATCAACGCGTAGGGAGAAACATCAGCCTTGGTGTATCGCCGCTCGATCCGCATTTCTTCGTTCCCCGTTTTGCGGACGCAAGTCCGCCCCAGCCGCGACGCGGCCCCCCGTTTTGAACATTCGACTGCCTGAACTTGCCCAGGCCGCTGACGGCCCCGGCGAGCTGGCGCGCCGCGCTCCGCTCGGCGAAGCGCTCGTTTTCCGGTCCGCCGAACCGCATGACCCGGCGGCGCGCGGACGCCTCGCAACCGGCCGATCCCGCAGCCCCCCCGCCGAGAAACGCTACGCCATTACGACCAATTCGTCAACAGCTTGTATCAAAGCCTCCGGTCAACACAACATGTTGTGGACCACAAATGTATAACCCAACGTTAACGGGCGGGCCTCTTGACAGCATCGACCGAGTCGGCGGGCGGGCGCAAGACACAATTTCGCCGATATGTCGGCCGCCGTCGTCGCGCTTGCCGGCCTCCCATTGCGCGCTGGACAGGCCCCACGCGCCTCGTCATAGTCCGCCGCGAAGAGGGCGGAGTCGCCGCCATTCCCTCGCCCTTATTTTCGCACCAGAATTCTTCGCTCACCGCGCCAGCCGGGGCTCCACGCATGAAACTGTTCCTTTTGCGGTTCTTCACGTGGTGGAACGGGGCGACGCTCAACACGCTGTTCTATACGCGCCGCCATGGCGAACTGGTCGGGCGCGACGAATTCGGCAATGAATATTATCAGACGCGCGGCGGCGCGATCGATCCGGCGCTGGGGTTCGTGCGGCGTTGGGTGATTTACAACGGGGTGGCGGAGGCCTCGATGACGCCGCCCGGCTGGAACGGCTGGCTGCATCACACCGTCGACACGCCGCCGGCCAAAGAGGACTATCGCCCCCGCGAATGGGAGCGCCCCCATGTCGGCAATCTCACCGGCACCCCCCTCGCCTATCGTCCGGCCGGCTCGACGATGGCGACCGGCCGCCGCCAGCCGGCGGAGGGCGACTATCAGCCCTGGACGCCGAACGGCTGACCAGCAAAACGTCGCGCCCGCCGGGCGGCGCAAGGCGCCTTCATTTGGCCCCGCTTTGTCGACAGACAGGCGCGTGATATGGGGCGCGGGGTCGGGGTGCGGCGGGTCCGAATCGAACGATGAACGCGAAAACGCGCGGCCGCGCCGCCTCAATCGCCCTCGGCGCAATGTTCGTCGCAGCCCCTTTCGCCATTGGCCCCGCCTCGGCCGACAGGATCAGCCATCCGACCGCCGTCTTCGAGGGTCTCGACAAGATCACCGGCCGCATCATTTCGTTTGAAGCCGGGATCGACGAGACCGTGCAGTTCGGCTCGCTGCTGGTGACGCCGCGCGTCTGCTACACGCGCCCGCCGACCGAAGCGCCGCGAACGGACGGCTTCGTCGAGGTCGATGAAATCACCGAAAAGAAGACCTACGATCGCGTCTTCACCGGCTGGATGTTCGCCGCCAGCCCCGGCCTGCACGGCGTCGAGCATCCCGTCTACGACATCTGGCTGACCGACTGCAAAGGCGGCACGCAGATCATGCCGACGCCACCCGAAGCGGTCGAGGCGCCCGAGTCCGGACCGCCCGACGCCGGTCCCGAGGCGGCGCCCGCCGATCCCAAACTCGCGCCGCCGCCGCCGCCGCCCAAGAAGCGCAAGCCGCCGAAGCCGGCCGACGCGAGCGCACCCAGCCCGCTCGATCTCGACACCGCGCCCTCGCCGCCCCCGTCCCAGCGCGGCGCGGCGATCCGGCGTTTCTTCCCGACCGATGCGCCGCCGATTCCCCCCGGCAACGTCGGCCAATGAACGCCGGGCGCCGACGCGCGGCGAAATAAGTCGGCTTTCGCCAATCGGCCAAGGCGAGGCCTTAAGCGGTCCTTTACCCGGCGCCTGCTAGGAAACGCAGTCGGGGAGCCGCGACGGCCGACGCCGAGGCGCAAATTGCGGCGCGCCGACGCCGCCCGACCCGGCGACAAACTCTTGGCGACCCATGCGCATCGTGTCGTGCATTCTCTGGGAACATGACCCGTGGCTCGTGCTGCTCGCCGCGATCATGTGCCTGACCGGGGCATGGATCAGCCTTCGGCTGTTTGCGCGCGCCAACAGCACCAGCGGTCTGCAATTGGCGGGCTGGGCCTTCCTGACGGCGGTCGCGGCGGGATCGTCGATCTGGAGCACCCATTTTATCGCGATGCTCGCCTATACGCCCGGCGCGCCGTTCACCTTCGATCCGATCCTCACCATGCTGTCGCTCGTCATCGCCATCGCGGGCGCCGGACTGGGCTTCGCGGTGGCCTGCGACAAGCGCAGCAGGCTGGCGCCCGAGATCGGCGGAAGCCTGGTCGGCGTAGCAATCGCCGCGATGCACTACACCGGCATGATGGCCTATCGCGTCGACGGCCTGGTGGAATGGAATTACGGCTACGTCGCCGCCTCGATCGTAATATCCATCGTCTTTTCGGCAATGGCGGTCCGCCGGGCCGCGCGCGGCGCCAGTGCGCTCGACAGGATTGTCGCCTTCGCCCTGTTCGCCCTGGCGATCGTCGGGCTGCACTTCACGGCGATGGCCGCGGTCTGGGTGCTGCCGCTGCGCACGGGAGCGGCCGGAACGGATCCCGCGGTCCTGGAGACCATGGCGATCGCCGTGGCGGCCGCCGGCCTGCTGGTCATCGGCACGGGCGTCGCCAGTTATCTGATCGACGGGAGCGCGCGCGCCGAGGCTCTCGAGCGCTTCCAGTATCTGGCGCTCAACGATGCGCTGACCGGCCTTCCGAACCGGCGAAGCTTCAACGATCGCCTCAACCATGATCTCGAGAGGGCGTCGGAAGACGGCTTCAAGATCGCGGTCGTCGGCATCGACCTTGACCGGTTCAAGGAGATCAACGACTTCAGGGGCCATGCGGCCGGCGATCAGGCGCTCAAGATCGTCGCGCGGCGTCTGTCGAAGCTGCTGCAGGACGGAGAATTCATCGCCCGGGTCGGCGGCGACGAATTTACCGCGATCAAGCGATTCTCGAATCAGGGCGAGCTTCTCGAATTCGCGGCGCGGCTCGAACGAACGCTTTTCCAATCGGTCTCGATCGACGATCGCGAGTCGAAGATGGGCGCCAGCATCGGAATCGCGATCTTCCCCGACGACGGAAGGGACCGCGACGCCCTGGTGAGCAACGCCGATATGGCGATGTATCGCGCCAAACTCGACGTGACGCGAACGATCTGCTTCTACGAATCGAGCATGGACGAGACGGCGCGCGCGCGCCGCGCGCTCGCGCGCGATCTGCGCCAGGCGGCCGAGCGCGGCGAGCTCGACTTGCACTATCAGGTGCAAACCTCGATCCGAACGGGCGACATATGCGGCTTCGAGGTGCTGCTGCGCTGGAACCACCCGAGCCTCGGCGCGATTCCTCCGCTGGAGTTCATCCCGATCGCCGAGGAGAGCGGCTCGATCATCGCGATCGGCGAATGGGTCCTCAGAAGGGCCTGCCAAATGGCGGCGGCGTGGGATCGCCCCTACAAGATCGCGGTCAATCTTTCGCCCGTGCAGTTCGCTCACGCCGATCTGGCCAGCCTCGTCCACCAGATCCTTCTCGACACGGGGCTGCCGGCGAGCCGGCTGGAGCTCGAACTGACGGAGTCGACGATCGTCGCCGACAAAAACCGGACCCTCCATATCCTGCGGCAGATCAAGGCGCTCGGCGTCACCATCGCGATCGACGACTTCGGCACCGGCTACTCGTCGCTCGACACGCTGCGCTCGTTCCCGTTCGACAGAATCAAGCTGGATCGATCGTTCATGAGCGAGGTCGAGCGCAGCCCGCAGGCCAAGGCGATCGTTCGCGCCGTTCTCGCCCTCGGAAAGAGCCTCGATATTCGCGTGCTGGCCGAGGGCGTCGAGACGGACCACCAGCTTTCGATCCTCAGGGCGGAGGGCTGCGACGAGGCGCAGGGCTATCTGCTCGGACGTCCCCAGCCGATCGACCGGATATTCCCCGCGTCCGCTCGAGCGGCGGAGTCGAGCACCCTGTTGCTCGCCGGCAATGGATAGAGCCACGGCGCGCCGATCCCGTCGCGCGGGACTTGCGGGCGGCCGCGGCGCGGCGGCGCCTCGAATTCCGGACTAATTCTGGCTCTGATTCTGCCTTTGCGCCTGGCCGATCTTCAGCGAAACGCTCAGCGTCTCGCCGCCGAAGCCGGCGCGCGCGCCGCGAACCGGGGCGGCGCTCTGGTAGTCGAATCCGATCGCGACGCGCACGTAACGCTCGTCCGTGCAGGTGTCATTGGCCGCGTCGAAGGCGACCCAGCCGAGATCGGGCACGTAGGACTCCGCCCAGGCGTGAGGGGCGTCCGGCGAAGCCGCGTCCGCCTGCACCAGATAGCCGCTGACGTAGCGGGCCGGAATCCCCAGCCAGCGCGAGCACGCGATGAACACATGCGCGAAGTCCCGGCCGACGCCGCTGCGCAAGGCGAACGCCTCGGCGGCCGTGGTCGTCGGCAGGCTTGGCGCGGGCGCAAAGCTCATCGCTTGGTGAATCGCCGCCATCAGGGGATGCAGGCGCTCGAGCGCCTCGCGCTTGCCTCCCGCCGCGTCTTCGGCGAACTCGCGCAAGATGCCGTTCGCCTCGGCCAGCGGAGCGCCCCGCAGATAAATCTCGGGCGGCAGCGGCTCAACCGAGCCGCGCACCACGCCCACTGAATCGAAGGTTTCAACCTCCCCCTCGGCAGTGACCCCGATGTGCTCGATCGGGCCGGGCAGGGAAAAGGAATGAACGATGTTGCCCAGCGAATCCTCGCTCTGGCGCAAGGTGCAGTCGATGTCCGTGGCGATGCGCCAGCGCATGACGTATTGCGCCTCGAAGCTGCGCGGGGTCATACGCAGCACCTGGATCACCGAGCGCGCCGCCGGCTCGTAGGCGTAGGAGGTCTCCTGCGAAATCCTGATCCGCATCGCGCGCTCTCATATCTCTCCGGGTGAATGGCAGGACATCGATGTCTGTCGCCTCGGCGCCGTCCGCGGCGCCTGCCGCCGCCGTGCGGGAAGCGGGGACGGCGGCGTCAGGTGAACAAGTATTGCTCCGAAATGGTCGTCGCAAGCCGCGCGTTGTCGTCCAGAAAGGCGCTGATGAACTCGTGCAGGCCGCTCTGGAAGATTTCCGACATCGTGGCGCGTTCGAGGCGCGACAGCATCGCCCGCGCCTGACGCTGCGAAGCGCCGCTGCGGCCGTCTTCGCGCGCGAGGGAATCCAGCGCCTGGTCGATCCTTTCATAACAGGAAATGAGCGAGCGCGGCATCGCCGACTTGAGAATCAGCAGGTCGGCGACGAGCCACGGCTTCACGCGGTCGCGATAGACCCAATGATAGGACGTGGTCGCCGAAACCGCGCGCAGGATCGCCACCCATTGAAAATAATCCAGCGACCCGCCGACCTCTTCGTCCGAGGGCAGCAACAGGTGGTATTTCACGTCGAGCAGCCGCGCCGTGTTGTCGGCGCGTTCGACGAAGATTCCCAGCCGATTGAACCAGTAGGCGTCGTTGCGAAGCATCGTGCGGTAGCAGGAGCCGTCGAAGTCGAGCGAGGCTTTCTTCACATAGTCGAGGAAGCGGACCAGGGATTCGCGATCGAAGTCCTTGGAGCCGCGGCGGCGCGATTCGAAGCGCTTGAGCTCCAGCCAGGCGTCGTTGATCGCGGTCCAGGTCTCCGCCGTCAGCGCCGTGCGCACCGCCCGCCCGGTGGCGCGGGCGTTTTCCAGGCAGTTGCAGATCGACGACGGATTCGAGCGGTCGAAGGTGAGGAACTCGACCGCGCTCGGCTCGTCGAGCGCGTCGTGAGCCGCCAGAAAGGCGAGCAGAGCGCCCACCGACGACAGCGCGCCCTCCCATTCGGCGGTGTCCTCGGGGCTCGATTTCGGCAGGATTTCGAGGCGCAAGGTCGCCTCGATGGTGCGCGCCGTGAAATCGGCGCGCTCCATCGAGCGGGCCAGCCAGAACAGATTGTCGGCGGTGCGCGCCAGCATGGTTCAGGCGCCTCCGCCGATGCTGAAATCGTCGTCGACGATCCAGGTGTCCTTGGTGCCGCCGCCCTGGCTGGAATTGACCACCAGCGAGCCCTCGGTCAGCGCCACGCGGGTCAGCCCGCCTGGAACGATCTTGACGCCGTTGGCGCCCGACAGCGCGAACGGGCGCAGATCGACGTGGCGCGGCGAAACGCCGCTTTCGAACGAGGCGGGACAGGTCGACAGCGCGAGCGTCGGCTGGGCGATGAAATTGGCCGGATCGGCCTTCAGCTTGGCGGCGAAAATCTCGCGCTGCGCGGCGCTGGCGTGCGGGCCGACCAGCATGCCGTAGCCGCCCGAACCGTTGACTTCCTTCACCACCAGCGCGTCGAGGTTCGCCAGCACATGGGAGAGCGCCGCCGGTTCGCGGCAGCGGAACGTCGGCACATTCTGCAGAATCGGTTCCTCATCGAGATAAAACCGTATGATGTCCGGCACATAGCTATAGATCGCCTTGTCGTCGGCGACGCCGGTGCCCACTGCATTGGCGATAGTCACATTGCCCGCCAAATAGGCGCCCATCAGGCCGGGAACGCCCAGCACCGAAACCGGATTGAAGACCAGGGGATCGAGAAAATCATCGTCGACCCGCCGATAGATCACATCGACGCGCTGCGGGCCGCGGGTCGTGCGCATGTAGACGACTTCCTCGGAGACGAAAAGGTCGCGTCCCTCGACGAGCTCGACGCCGAGCTTGTCCGCCAGAAAGGAGTGCTCGTAATAGGCGGAATTGAACGGCCCCGGGGTCAGCAGGACGATCACCGCCTCCTCGTAGCCGACCCGCGGGGCGACCGAGCGCAGGCACGACAGCAGCGCGTCGGGATAATTGTCGACCGGCGCGACGCGATGCCTGGCGAACAGGTCCGGCATCAGCCGCATCGTCACCTCGCGATTCTCCAGCATGTAGGAGACGCCGGAGGGCGTTCGCGCATTGTCTTCGAGCACGTAGAACGCATCGCCGTCGACCCGCACGATGTCGATGCCGGCGATGTGGATCCAGATGTCGTGGGGCGCCCGGCGGCCGATCATTTCGGGCCGGTAATAGGGATTGCGCAGAATGAGTTCGGAAGGGATCAGACCCTCCTTGAGGATCGCGCCGGGCCCGTAGACGTCGCGCAGGAACAGGTTGAGCGCGTTGACGCGCTGAATGATGCCCGCCTCGAGCCGGCTCCACTCGGCGCGCGAGATCAGACGCGGAATGATGTCGAAGGGAATGAGCCGCTCCGCGGCGTCCTTGTCGCCATAGACGCCGAAGGTGATTCCGATGCGGCGGAACATGTATTCGGCCTGCGCCCGGCGCGCCGCCAGCACGTCGGGCGGCGTATCCTCCAGCCAGCGCTCGATGTGGCGGTAGAGCGGGCGCACCTCGCTCTTTTCGAGGCCCATTTCGTCGAAGAAGCTCGGCGCCGGCATGGTTTGTTCCCCAAAGGCGGCCACAGGCCGGTCCACGGCTAGCAAGAGCCATACCGTCGCCGCGCGCGGGGCCCCCCGCCCGTCGATCACCGCCCGAGGTGGGTCAGCGCCTCCCTGCCGCCCATCGGCCTGCCGATCGGCCAGGCGGCGAAATCGGCCTCGATGCTGAGCGCCCGCCCGAGCATTTGCAAGTAAACGCCCCGGCTGACCTCGATCGCGCCGAGGCTGGCCAGATGCGGCGTGACGAACTGCGTGTCGAGCAGGCGGTAGCCGCCGAGGCGCAGGCGCGCCACCAGATGGGCGAGCGCCACCTTCGAGGCGTCGCGCGCCAGGTGGAACATGCTTTCGCCGAAGAAAGCCGCGCCGAGCGACACGCCGTAGAGGCCGCCGACCAACGCGCCGCCTTCCATGACCTCGATCGAATGGGCGCGCCCGGCGTCGAAGAGCTCGTGGTAGAGCCGGCGAATTTCCGCGTTGATCCAGGTCTTTTCGCGGTCCGCGCAGGCGAAGACGACCGCATCGAAGTTGGCGTCGGCCCTGACCTCGAACCGGTCGGCGCGCAGGGTCCGGGCGAGTCTTTTCGAGACGATCAGGCCGTCGAGCGGAAAGACGCCGCGCTCCTTCGGGTCGACCCAGAACAAAGTCGAGGAATTGCTGCTCTCGGCCATCGGAAACAGGCCGATCGAATAGGCGCGAAGCAGAATATCGGCCGTGATTTCGAAAGATTTGGCGGGTCGCGACATCCAGCGATGTTGCGGCGGGCGCCGACCGGGGTCAAGCGGGATCAGGCTGCGGGCTGGCGGTCGGCGAGGGCGAATTTTCGTCTTCCCCCGACCCGCCCGATCTGCCAGCATATCCGCCTGCGACATCAGGGAGGACGCCATGAGCGACGAGGAGCCGGGATTTTCGACTTTGTCGATTCACGCGGGGGCGCGCCCCGATCCGACGACCGGCGCCCGGGTGACGCCGATCTATCAGACGACCGCCTTCGTTTTCGACGACGTCGACCACGCCGCTTCGCTGTTCGCCCTGCAGGCCTTCGGCAATATTTACACCCGCATCACCAACCCGACGACCGCCGTTCTCGAAGAGCGGGTGGCGGCGCTGGAGGGCGGCCCGGCGGCGCTGGCGGTCGCCTCGGGCCACGCCGCGCAGGCGATCATCTTCCATACGCTGATGCAGCCGGGCGACGAATTCATTGCTTCTACAAAACTTTACGGCGGTTCTATAAACCAGTTCAACCATGCCTTTAAGAACTTCAACTGGCAGGTTAAGTGGGCCGATCCCGATCAGCCGCAATCCTTCGACGCCGCGATCAGCGAAAGAACGAAGGCGATTTTCGTCGAATTGATCGCCAATCCCGGCGGCGTCGTCACCGACCTCGCCGCCATCGCGGCGATCGCCAAGCGCGCCAACGTGCCGCTGATCGTCGACAACACGCTGGCGACGCCCTATCTCACCCGCCCGATCGAATTCGGCGCCGACATCGTCGTCCATTCCGCGACGAAATATCTCTGCGGACACGGCAATTCGATGGGCGGCGTGATCGTCGACGGCGGTTCGTTCGAGTGGTCCGGGGACAAGCGCTATCCGATGCTTTCGGCGCCCCGGCCCGAATACAACGGCATGGTGCTCGCCGAGACTTTCGGCAATTTCGCCTTCGCCATCGCCTGCCGGGTGCTGGGTCTTCGCGACCTCGGACCGGCGATCTCGCCGTTCAATTCGTTCCTGATCCTCACCGGCGTCGAGACCCTGAGCCTGCGGATGCAGCGCCATTGCGACAGCGCGCTCGCCGTCGCGCGGCATCTGGAACAGCACGACAACGTCGGCTGGGTGTCCTACGCCGGGCTCGAAGGCAACCCCTACCACGGTCTGGCGCGCCGCTACTGCCCCAAGGGCGCCGGCGGCGTCTTCACCTTCGGCGTCAAGGGCGGCTATGACGCCGGCGTCTCGCTGGTGCGCAACCTCAAGCTGTTCTCGCATCTGGCCAATATCGGCGACACGCGCTCGCTGGTCATCCACCCCGCTTCGACGACTCATCGCCAGCTCAGCGACGCCCAGAAAAGCGCCGCCGGCGCCGGCCCCGACGTCGTGCGCCTGTCGATCGGCCTCGAAGACGTCGCCGACCTCGTCGGCGATCTCGATCAGGCGTTGGCGTAGCGCGCGGCGGCCTTCCGACCCGCGGCCCTGGTTGCGAACGGGGCGCCGGGCGGGTTGGCCATGTTTACAATTGCCTATACAAGGACTATCTTCAATCGGGATCGGAAAGCATGGAATTTTCCGGCTTTGATTGGGATGAGGCCAATCGGCGCAAATGCCAGAAGCACGGGCTTTCGATCGCCGAGATCGAAAGCCTGTTCGGCGGGAGCGTCGTTATCCTTCCAGACGCCGAGCATTCCCAAGCGGAACGACGATTCCGCGCCATCGGCAGGACATCGAGAGGCCGACCGGTGTTTGTCGTGTTCACGGAGCGCGGCGAGGGCCAGCGCATGAATATCCGCCCGATTAGCGCCCGCTACATGCATCGCGGAGAGGCGAGCAATTATGAAAAAACCTATCCCCAGCTTTAGGACCGACGAGGAAGCCGAGCACTTCGTCGACACCGCCGATCTCAGCGAATACGATCTGTCGGGCGGTCAGATTGTGCGCTTCGAACTGAAGCCCAAGGACAAATCCATCAACCTGCGCTTGCCCGAACAACTCCTCGAAGCGGTCCGCAGCCGGGCGACCCGCGCGGGCATTCCCTACCAGCGCTTCATCCGCATGGCCCTCGAACGCGCCTTGCAGGACCACGAATAGCTATGGTTCGCCGGACGCGCGCCAGTGCGCGACCGCCATGCCGAACAGCCCCATCGCAAAGGCCTGGTGCAGCAGCCCGGCCCCGATCGGCGCGACGAGCAGCAGCGTGACGACGCCCAGCGCCGCCTGCGACAAGGCGAGGCCCGCGACCGCCAGCGCGCGGCGGGCCAGCGCCGAGCCGGGCGCGGCGCGCCACGCCGCGAGGGCGTGCCAGAGCGCGAAGGCGACCACGACATAGGCGAGCAGACGGTGATCGAACTGCACGGTCGTCACGTCCTCAAAGAGGTTGCGCCACCACGGCGCGAGGATGAACAGCCCGTCGGGGATCAGCCGGCCGTCCATCAGCGGCCAGGTGTTGAAGGTCAGCCCGGCGCGCAGGCCGGCGACCAGCGCGCCGAGCCCGATCTGGCAGAACACCAGCGCCGCCAGAACGCCGCTCGCGGCGGCGAAGCGCGGAGCCGCCTCGCGCGGCCGCTGGCCGAGCCCGACGGCGGCCCACAACAGCGCGCCGAAAGTCGCCGTCGCAATCAGCAGATGGGCGGCGAGGCGATATTGCGAGACTTCGACGCGTTCGCTGAGACCCGAGGCGACCATCCACCAGCCGACGGCCGGCTCCAGCGCCAGCAGGGCCGTGGCGACGAGAATCTGGCGACCGGGCGCCCGGTCAGCCGGCCCTTGCGCCAGAACCACAGCAACGGCAGGACGAAAGCCAGGCCGGTGAGCCGCGCCAGCAGCCGATGGCCCCACTCCCAGTAGAAGATCGTCTTGAACCCGTCCAGGGTCATGTCCGGGTTCAATTCGGCGTATTGCGGGATCTGTTGGTAGCGGGCGAACTCGTCCCGCCAGTCGGCCTCGCTGAGCGGAGGAACGACCCCGGTCACCGGCTGCCACCTCGTGATCGACAGGCCGGATTCGGTCAGCCGCGTCGCGCCGCCGACCAGCACCATCGCAAACACCAGCGCCGCGACCGCGAACAGCCACGTCCGGACGCCGCGCAGGTTCCGCTCGATCCGCGACGTCTGCGCGGCGGCGGCCGGCGCGGCGAGGCTTTCGAGGGCGGACATGCTAAGCTCCGATGACGACCCGCTTGAAACGCAAGCGGCCCGGAGACATAAACGCCAACGCCGCTCGCGACAAATGGCTTTGCGGCGCGGCGAACGGAGAACGCCGATGCCCCGTCGCGCCCGCAAGCTGATCGGCGGCGGCGCCATGCTGATTTTCGTGGTGTTTTACGCATTGGTCGCGATGGCGCTCGCCCAGGCGCGCCCGCTGCAGGAAGCGCCCGCGCTCGTCCAGACTCTCGGCTATGTCATTCTGGGCCTCGCCTGGACCCTGCCGCTGATGCCGCTCATCAAATGGATGGAGCGGCCTGACCGGCGGGCCTAAGCGGCCGTCTTCCCGGCAAAAACGCAGGGCTCCACATCGCTTGGTAGGGCAAGTATAGGCCACCAGAAGCGTTTACCGCCCCAGCCCAACCCATGCGTGCCTTCTTGCTGAAGCAAGATCAGCGCCGGTTTTGATCGTGGAGAATCAACAACCGTTGCCCGGAGCGCCGTGCCAAGCACTGACAGACCCGATTTGTCACCCGACCTGGCGCGGTCCAAATGACGCCCAGTCTCGGCCAACAGAAGAACGGTTCCGTCACCGCCGCGTTCAGCATCGGAATAATAGTCAATGAGGCCGCGCATCGCATCCCATTCGAACTCGCCTCCATCGAAAAGAAAGCTCTCTTCGATGGTCGATATGATTTCAAACGCGCGTTCGCGGTCAATTGCCCTAAACTTGCCAGTGTCGCACCAAGCGGTATCAATTAACCGATCTAGGTTCGCTTGAATTGCTGTCATCTTGGCTCCGCCAAGGGTCTGAAAACCTGTGGGAAGTAGAAGGCCACTCGGCCTGACTGCAACGATATCGCTCAACAGCACCTTATTTGGCGCGCACGGCCTGACGCGCAGCGTCGCGTCGCGTTGGATAAACACCACGCCCTGATCATGTGCTCCGCCTTCGAACGCATGCCGTAAGGTATTTTCGAAGCTGTTAATCGTGTAGAGACGATCGTAGACGCCCTGCGACGTGTAGAGCCGCGTTGCTGCCAAATCGCGACGATCCCGATTTCCGTACATCCGCGAATGCTGCAATACAGTGTCCGCCTGCATCGTTCGGGGATTGCGGCCGTAATAGAAGGCAATGAGGTTCGGAATCGTAATGCCGCGATCCAAAATATTGCCGCCCACAAAAATGTTGTACGGCGTGCGAAGGTGCAACTCGCCCTTGCTATCGAGCAGCGCCATGACGTTTTGATCGGAATTGACCTTTTCTCGGACAACATCGTCGCTTTGCAAAGCATCGATAAACATCGCAAAGGCTGCATGGCGATCTGGCATACGCCCGCGATCCGCCGTGATGGAAGCACTCAAGTCGTCGTAGGCGGGGTCGAATAGCGGGCGCAGGCTGGCGGGCGATTTCTCACCTGCGCTGAGAATTGCATCGAATATCCAATCGACCACTTGATCCTGCCAAGCGTGGGCGGACCGCTGCGTATCGTTGTGGATGATCATCGCGTACTTGCGTTTTTTCTCGCCAACTTGTTCCTGTTGCCAGCGCCGCACGCAAACCGCCAACACGAACGTGACAATGGCCCGACGCAGCCCGACTGTGTTTGGGCTATCAAGCACTCGGTTCGAACTAATCCGACGTTGATCAGGGCGGCGCAAGGCGTCCTGCTCCTGATCAGAAACTACGACCATCAAGTAAAGGCGCGGGTCGGATCGTTCGAAGTCGCCGAAATAATCATCGCCGCCGACGTAGCCGCCGTGGATGGGAAGCAGCTCAGTGAACGCCGGCCTTTTCGGTTTGAAAACGTAGTTCCCGGCGGTCAGGGCGGCTTCGCATCCCTTCGGCTGCAAATATAGGGAATATGGCGTCGCGGTTACCTGCAAAAAGGCAACGTTATCAGCGAGCCGGCGTAAATCATCGATCTGCTCGGCTATTGTGCCCTGATTTATTAGGGGGTCCCCGCGCCTTTGAACGAAGCGCACACTAGCGAGATCGGCTTCGTCGTCCACCAGCAACACCCGTCGACCTTGTAGCGCAGTCTGAGACTTCATGAAGTGGATGAGACGCGGAAGATTCTTGGCCTGCTTCTTTGCGACGATGACGATCTTGCGGCGCAATTCGCTTTTGCGCAGCGTGCCGGGCAGGTTCATGATGTCAAGAACGAGCAGCTCGTCATCGTCGATGAACTCGGCAAAATCGTCGCTTAGGCGAGCGACAGTCTGTGCAGACAGCGTTTTGGTTCCCTTGGTTAGGACAAGTGCGATATCAAAATTGCGATCGAAGGCACGAGCGATGATTCCGACAAATGCGCGGGTCTTTCCGGATTGGATCTTTCCTAGTGGATAGAATCAGACGCTTCGAGCCCATCGAAAAGACCACAAGCGATTGAAAAAACTCACGACGCGTCGGACTCATCCGATTGATTTTCACCACTAGCAGTATGCCCGGCCGATCGTCAGTCGTCGCGGCCGATTCGAGCTGGTTGACGACGCGCTCGATGCAAGCAGCTAATTCGTCATCATCGCCGCGTCTTTCGCGTAACCGCGCGTAGAAGTTGCTCATCGATGTTCCCATTTCGACTGTCCACAGAGACAGTCGCGTATTAGCATTGCCACGCGCCTCGAACGCCGAGAACCATTCCTTGCCGGACCGAACCGTCAAGCGCGCGGAAGAGCCACTATTCAGCTAGCGGTCACTGGTATCGCTTTGAGAACATATATAGAACTTTTTGTTGACTGCGCAAAGTGCGCCCGCTGCAGGGAGCCTGCGCCCTTGTTCAGAGCATTGGCTATGTCATTCTGGGCCTCGCCTGGACCCTGCCGCTGATGCCGCTCATCAAATGGATCGAGCGGCATCAGCGGCAGACGTGAGCTTGGAGCTTTTCAAGCGCGTTGGAGCTGGTCCGCGTGACGAAGATGCTGGATGCGCGGCGAACGCCGAGCCTGGCGAAGCGCCGACAATGAGGGACCTCCGATGATTGCCGACGCGCCCGCTGCGCCTCCGACCCCGCTCCAGCTTTTAACGTTCGATGGCCCGCTCGGACGGCGAATCATCGAGACGCATATCTGGGCGGTGCGCGAAGGATTGCGCGGCGCCACCGCCTACGAATTGTTCGACGGCTACTGCCAGCGCCTGGTGGTGGACGGCGTGCCGCTGTGGCGCGCCCACCTGGCCATGGAAACGCTGCATCCGCAATGGAGCGGCTACGGCTACACCTGGCGACGCGATCTCAACGCGATCCAGCCCGAACAGTACGACCACGGCAGTATTGAAGCGTCGGGATGGCTGACCAGCCCCTTGTACGACCTTCTCCGTCGGGCGCGTGGCGGTGAAGAGAGTCCGCAGATGCGGCGGCGCTTGGAAGCAGGCCCGGAACAGTGCGATTTCGCGTCGCTCGGCGAGTTCTTCGCCGCCGGCGCGACGGATTACTTCGCCAAGCTGTTCGCTTTCGGCGAGGGGGGCGACCGCTCACAAGGGTCGGGCGTCGTCTATTCCTTCACGACCGATCGAAGCGGCGGCTTCACCGACGACGACACGACGCTGCTCCAGTCGACGCTTCCGGGGCTGTCGCTGGCGTTGAAGGCGCACGCCGGTCACGTCATCGCCTCGGGGCTGCTGCGCACCTATCTCGGCGAAGACGCCGGACGGCGCGTCCATGCGGGAGCGGTCAAGCGCGGCTCGGTCGAAAGCCTGACCGCGGTGCTGTGGTACGCCGACATCCGCGGCTTCACGCCGACCAGCGACGCCGCGCCGGGTCCCGTCATCATCGACTTGCTCGACGACGTGTTCGAGATATTAACCGCCGCCCTTCGCCCGCACGGCGGCCAGGTGCTCAAATTTCTCGGCGACGGCATGCTCGCGACCTTCTCGTTCCAGGAGGCGGATCGCGCGCAGACCTGCCGCCGCGCGCTCGACGCGGCTGTCGAGGCGATGCGGGAACTCGATGCGCGCAACGCGGCGCGCGCTGCGGCGGGCGCTCCGGTCGGCGCGGTCGATCTTGCGCTGCATGTCGGAGAAGTGCTCTACGGCAATGTCGGGGCGGTCGACCGGCTCGACTTCACCGTCATCGGCCCCGCCGTCAACGAGGTCGCGCGGATCGAGGCCCTGTGCGAGCCGCTGGATCGCGCGGTGCTGGTCTCGGCCGAGTTCGTCGCGGCGGCCGAGGACGGCGAACGCCGGCTCGAATCGCTCGGTCGCCACGCCCTGCGCGGCGTCAGGGAGCCGAAGGAAATCTTCGCGCTGGCCTCGAGCGCCAAGCCCTGACGACGGTCTTGTCGGAAGAGCTGAAAGCCGCCGGCCGGGCCGTAAGCCGGCGCTCGCCTCCTCGGGCGAACCGGGCATCGCTTCACGCGACGTTGAGCCGCCGCCCCCGGTTCCACAGAGCGAACGGCGCGCCCGACAGCAGGACCTCGAAATAGCCGATATCCTGCCAGTTGCCGTTGAGCGAAACACGCGGCAGCGCCGTCAAATGATCCTTGTGCGCGGGAAAGATCATGCCCGGTCGCGTCGTCACCGCGCTCGCAAAGCCCAGCGTGCGCGCCAGCGCGAATTCGCGCGGGCCCGCGCTCGTAGGGTCGCCGACGGGATAGGCGAAATGGCGAACCGGCCGGCCGAGCCTGTCCTCGATGCGCTCCCTGGAGCGCCGCATTTCGTCCGCCGCAACTTCGATCGGCCATTTGGCGAGCATCCGGTGGCTGACGCTATGGGCGCCGATCGTCGCCAGCGGATGGCGCGCGAGCGCCGCGATCTCGGCCCAATCCATGCACAGAGCGTCGACGACGGCGCCGCTGTCGACGCCGTGGCGCGCGCCGAGCGCCGCGACGTTGCGCAGCAGCCGTTCCTCGGAGCCGCCGCGCAGCGCCCAATAGATGCGGTCGAAAGCTTGGGTTTTCTCGGATGGCGTCGCCGTCGGCAGCGCGAGCGAAAGGCCCTCGTCGGCGAGTTCGACATGATCGGCGCGGCGCAACGCCTCTTCCAGCTCCAGCCACCACAGGCCGGCGGTCCGCTCGGCGAACCCCGTCGCGACATGGACGGTGAACGGGGCCTGATGACGCTCCAGCACGGGCAGCGCGAAATTCACGGTGTCGCGATAGCCGTCGTCGAAGGTCAGCGCCGCAAAGGGCGGCCCGCCGCCATCGGCGAGGCGCGCCAACGCCTCGTCCATCGAGACGAGGTCGAAGCCCAGCCGGCGCACGAGGCCGAGCGCCTCATCGAGGAACCGGGGCGTGATTTCGAGCAGCCGGTTGGGCGCAAATCCCGGCGAGACCGGCCGCCACGGGCGGACGTGGTGAAACATCAGCACGGCGCCCCGCCCGCGCGTCGCCGCGCCGGCGAGCCTGTGCAGGCCGGTGAGGCGAAACGCGGCAAAGCCGGCGCCGATGATCCTGTCCTTCGAACCCATGGTCGCTCCCCGCCCTCGCCTAGCACGCCGGGATTGCCAACTGCTTACGCGAATGCCCGAGGCCCCCAGGCGTTGACGCAGGCGCGTCGCCGTCAACGATGCGTTGACGCTTTTCCGGCATCATCCGCGCCCGCGCTGCAAAAGGGATAGTGACTTGGACGACGCGCCGGGCCTCGCGACCATTCCGAGGGGGTTCGCCGCGGCGCGCGACGAGGCGGGCGCGGCCCTGCGGCGCCCCTTCGCGCATTGCGAGGTCATCGACGATCTGGCGCTGGCGCGCGCGCCCTGGGCGGAAATCGAGAAACTGGCGCTCGCCTCGCCCTACCAGAGCTTCGGCTTCCTCGACGCCTGGCTCGGCCCGACGGGGCGCGCCCGCCGCGTCGAACCGATGATCATCGTCGCGCGCGACGAAACGGGGCGCGTCAACGCCGTCCTGCCGCTCGGCCGGTCGCGGCGCGGCGGCGTCTGGGTCGCCGAATTTCTCGGCGGCGGCGACGCCAACTTCAAGATGGGCCTGTTTCGCCCCGGGCTCGCGGCGACCGGCGAGGCCATCGTCGAGCTGTTGCGGCGGGCGGCGCGAATGACGACGCCGCGCGTCGACGTCTTCTGGTTGACCGATCAACCCCATTCGTGGCGAGGCGCGGTCAATCCGATGACCGCGCTGGCGCGTCAGCCGAGCCCGAGCTTCGGCCACAAAACCGCGCTGAACGGAGACTTCGACGTCTGGCTGAAGAGCCGCTACTCCGGCGAAGCGCGAAGGAAATTGCGCAACAAGGGGCGATGGCTGCGCGAAATCGGCGCCGTCGCCCACTTCATCGCGCGGGACGAAATGAGCGCGCGTGAAATCCTCGCGGCGTTTCTGAGCCAGAAGGCGGCGCGCATGCGCGCGATCGGGCGGGCGAACGCCTATGACAACCCGGACACCGCGAGGTTCTTCGAGATCGCCGCGACCAGGAGCCTCCCCGACGGGACGCCGGCGATCGAGCTGCACGCGCTGGTGAGCGGCGGGCGAGTTGTCGCGACGCTCGGCGGCCTCGCGCAAGCCGATCGCTTCTGCGGGATGCTCCTGTCCTACGACGCGGATCCCGAGATTTCGCGTTGCAGCCCCGGCCAACTGTTGGTGCTCGAGACGATTCGCGATCTGACCCGGCGGGGCTTCGCCACGTTCGATCTCGGCGTCGGCGAGGCGCGTTACAAGGACGAGAATTGCGAGGCCGACGAACCCTTGTTCGATTCGGCGGTCGCCGTCAGCGCGATCGGCTCGTTGTTCGCCGCCGCGGCGCTGCTGGAGCGGCGGATCAAGCGCTGGACCAAGCAGACGCCATGGGCGCGTGAACTCGCCGAAGCGCTGCGCCGACGCGTCTTCGTCCTGCAAAGCTTGCGCCGGCGCGCGCCGAACTCGCTGAGCCCGGCGGCGCCGGCGGCAGGGCGAGCCGTTCGCGCCGGCCGAAAAAGGGCCGTGCGGCGTCAGGCGGCCCGCTCGACGCGCGCGCGATCATCGTCGACGAGGAAGCCGAGGACGTCGCCGGCGTCCGCCCCCATCGCCTGCCGCAGGTTGGCGAGCGCGTCGCGCAGGCGCGACGCCGGCGCGACCACAACCGCCGCGTCCACGAAGTCGATCGCCGACAGAGCGGGCTCGGAGCGCCAGTCGGAGGCGTGGACCACGACGAAGGCGTAGGCGGCGGCGAGCGCGCCAAGCGTTTCGTCGAGGCCGTCCCCAGGGACCGCGCCGAGCCCGGCGGGTATCACGTCGAGGTCGGACGACAGGTCGCGGTGGATGACCTCGGCAAAGGACGCTTCGCCCGCCAGCAGTTCGGCGAGGCCGGTCGGCGTCTGACCGTCCTGCCCATCGCGATCCAGCGCGTCGGCGAACCAGTCCTGCGTCTCGCCGAGATCGACAAGGATGGCGCGTCCGCGGCCGCTGAGGTCGCGTGCGACCGCCAGCGCGGTCGACAGGCTCCTGCCGGATGCTTCCGCCGCGATCAGCGTCAGCAGCGCGGCGTCCGGCGCGGCGCTCGCCGCCAGATGCTCGGCCAGAGCCTGCGCCGACCGGAAGTCGGCGCCCGACGCATCGGCGGAAGCCTCCTCGAGGGGTTCGGCCGGCGTCTCGATCGGCGGCCCGTTCTCGAGGCTCGCATCGGCGCGCCGCGCGGCGCCCTCGTCCTCGCGTCGCGCGGCGGCCGGCTCGACTTCGGCGGGCGCGGCGGCCGGGCCGCCGGCCAGAAGCGCCTGGGAGACGACGATTCCGGTCGACAGCAGGAGCCCGGCCAACGTGCTGAGCGTCAGGGTCTCGAGCTTCTTGGGAAAGGTCGGGCTGCGCGGAGCGCTGGCGACCGAGATGACCCGCGCGTCGGCGGGCGCCGCATTGTCGGCGTCGCGCGCGATCGCCTCGCGATATTTCTGCATATAGGATTCGAGCTGGTCGCGGGCGGTGCGCGCATCGAGCTCCAGCGCGCGCAACTGCACTTCGTCGACATTGCCCGTCGCGACGGTCTTCGACTGGGCGGACAGCGCGCTTTCGAGATCGTCGACCTGCGCCGCGGCGAGGCGGGCGTCGTTCTCCAGCCCTCGCGCGGACCGCTCGATGGCGAGGCGTATCTCGCGGTCGAGGCCGGCCAGTTGCGCCGACAGTTCCTTCATGCGGGGATGGCCGGGCAGCAGCGTGCGCGATTCCTGCGCGATCTCGGCCACCAGCGCGACGCGCTGTTCGGCGTAGCGGCGCAAAGATTCGTCCTTGGCCAGTTCGGGCACGTCCGACAGCCGGCCGTCGCGCAGCATCGCGCGCAACAGCTGCGCCTTGGCGAGCGCCGCCGCCTGCGCCGAGCGCGCGGCCGCCACCTGCGCATTCAAGTCGGCCAGTTGCTGCCCCGGAACGGTCATGTTGTTGGCGCCGGCGAGCAATCCCGATTGCGCCCGGAAGTTCTCGACCTTGGCGTCCGTCTCGGCGACCTTGCCGCGCAATTCGTCGATCTTGGCGGCGAGCCACGCGCTGGCCGCTTTGGCCTCGTCCTGCTTGGCGGTCTCCTGCAATTCGAGAAACAGCTGCGCGACCACGTTGGCGCCGCGCGCCGCCAGCTCGGGATCCTGGCTGACGAATTCGATCTGCAACACGCGAGTCTTCGCCACCGGAAAGGCGGTCAGGCGCGACAAGAACGCCTCGACGAGACGCGCTTCGGCCGATTGCGCCGAGGCGGAGCCGGCCAGCCCCAGCAAGGACAAGGCGATCGACAGCGGGTTGGTCGAGGCGGCCTGATTGAACTCCGGCCGGTTGGAGAGATCGAGCTTGGCGATCGCCTTGCGGGCGAGGTCCGGCGAAGTGATCGTCTCGGCCTCGCTCTGCACCGCTTCCGGATCGAGCGTCGGAGCCGGTTCGGCGCCCGCCTTGTCCGGCCGGGTGTAGTAGCTCTCCTGATTCTCCAGGAGAACCTTGGCGACGCCGGTATAACGGGGCGGCAGCAGGACCACCACGGCGAGGGCCAGCGCGAAGGCGGCGCAGGTCGGACCGATGATCCGCCATTTGCGGCGCGCGACCGCGCGAAGGAGTTGCGGCAGGTCGATGGCGCCGTCGCGCGCTTGCGGCGCGGCGTCCTCCCCTGTCCACTCGCCTTCCATCGATCGCTCCCGCCAAACGAGCGCAACGCCCACCGGATTTATGAGCGATTAAGGTTGCTCGCGAGTTAAGAGCGCCAGCCTCGGCGTTGGTCTTTCATTAACCATGGGTCGATAGAACTGTCGCCCGAGCCTCGCTTTTCCGCCGCGGTCCGTCGAATGCGCCAGCGTTCCCTCGCCATCGTCCTCTTCGCCGCCGGTCTGACGGCCGCCTGCGCCGGTTCGCAGCGTCCGGCCGACCTGCGCGCCCAGTTCGATGCGCCCTACCTGCTGGCGAGCGGCGACCGCGTGCGGGTGATCGTCTTCGGGCAGGACAATCTATCGAATTCCTTTTCGGTCGACGGCGCCGGCAATATCTCGATGCCGTTGATCGGCCGGGTCAAGGCGCAAGGCCTCACCACGGCGGATCTCGAGCGCGTCGTCGAACAGCGCCTGCGCGCCGGTTTTCTGCGCGAACCCCGGGTGTCGATCGAAGTGGAGGCCTATCGGCCCTTCTTCGTGCTGGGCGAGGTGACCACGGCGGGCCAATATCCCTTCATCAATGGCATGACCGTCCAAAGCGCCGTCGCGGTGGCGGGCGGGTTCACCCCGCGCGGCTCGCAGGGCGACGTCGATATCACGCGCATCGTCAACGGACGTCCGATGACCTTCGCCGCGCCGCTGACGTTTCCGGTGAAACCGGGCGACACGATCGCGGTCAGGGAACGTTTCTTTTAGGTTATCGGACTATTGAGGGGCTCTCGCCGTTTTAGTGGAGTCCTGAGGATGAATGCGGAGCGAGCCGCCCCCGCGAGAAAATGGCGCATTCTGCATGTGTTTCGGGCGCCGCTCGGCGGCTTGTTTCGTCATGTCATCGACCTCGCCGACGAGCAGGTCGCACGCGGCCACGAAGTCGGCCTGTTCTTCGACAGCGCGTCGCGCGGCGACCACGTCGCCGCCGCCCTCGCGCGGGTCGCGGGCGGCTTGAGTTTGGGCGTCTCCGGCTGTCCCATTCATCGCAACCCCCATCTGGGCGACGCGTTCGCCCTCGCGCGCTTCGTCAGGAAGATCGACGAGGTCAAGCCGGACATCGTGCACGGCCACGGTTCGAAGGGCGGACTTTACGCGCGGCTGCCCGGGCTGCTCCATCCCGCGCAAGGGCCCATTCGGGCCTATACGCCGCACGGCGGCAGCTTCAACTACTACCCCGATGGCCCGCGGCGGCGCGCCTACCTCGCGACGGAGAAGCTGCTGACCCTTTCGACCGACGTGTTCCTGTTCGAAAGCGCCTATATCGCCGGCCGCTTCGACGCGTTGGTCGGCGACAAGACCCACGTGCGGCGGATTGTCGCCAACGGCGTCAGCGCCGGCGAATTCGTCCCCGCCGCGCCGAATCCGGACGCCGCCGATTTTCTTTATGTCGGCGAATTGCGCGCCGCCAAGGGCGTCGACACGTTTCTCGAAGCGATCGCGCGCGCCGGATCGCAACTGGGCGCGATCCCGCGCGCGGTGCTCGTCGGTTCGGGGCCGGACAGGGAGGCTCTGATCGCGCTCGCGCAACGGCTCGGCGTCGGCCATCGCCTGTCGTTTCCGGGCCCGATGCCGGTGCGGGAGGCCTTCAAACTGGGACGCTTTTTGGTGGTGCCGTCGCGCGTTGAATCCCTGCCCTATATCGTGCTCGAGGCGGCGGCGGCGCGCGTGCCGCTGATCGCGACGGCGGTCGGGGGAATTCCGGAGATTTTCGGGCCCTATCGCGACCGCCTCGGCCCCAGCGACAATCCGGCCGACCTCTGCGCGCGCATGCTCTCGATGCTGCGCCTTCCGCCCGTCATCCGCGAGGGACGGGCCGCCGAGTTGGCGGCGCGCGTCGCCGAGCACTTTTCGATCGAGACCATGGTCGACACCGTGCTCGACGGCTATGCCGAAGCGATGGCGCGCCGCACGCCCGACCGATCCAAGTCGCGACTGTCAAACCTTCCTTCGAGCGCCTGAGAAAGTTCATGGCGGCATCCTCAGCACGAGACATTCACTCGGCAAGAGACGTTGGGCGCGCCGACGCGCCGGCGCCGACGGACGAGGCGCGCCTCGACGACGCGAAGAAGGAATTGCTGGACAGGCTGGCGGCCGAGCCCGTCAAGCCCGTCTATTCGCCGGTCGTCATGGCCGGCCTGGTCAGGGCGGGCGAACTCGTCCTCCTCATGGCGTTGGCGGCGCTCATCCATCGCCTGTACGTTTACGGCCAGGTCGGCTACGAGCCGAGCTATTTCATCGTGACGCCGGCGGTCGCCCTGCTGGCGATCCTCGCCTTCCAGTCTCTGCACGCCTACAGCCTGACCGCGTTCCGCCAACCCGTCCGCCAGTTCCTGCGGCTCGCCGGCGGCTGGGCCTTCGCGTTTCTCGTGGTGTTCGCGGCGCTGTTCTTTCTGAAGCTGGAAGGCGTCGTCTCGCGCGTCTGGGTCGGAAGCTGGTTCCTCGTCGGCCTCGGCGCCCTGGCGATCGAGCGGGCGCTGCTGGCGCGGATGACCTTCCGAATGGCGAAAAGCGGGCGCCTGGCGCGGCGCGCCGTCGTCGTCGGCGGGGGCGAGTTCGGCCGCGACCTCCTGCGCGAATTCGGCGACGCCAACACTTCGGAAATCGCCATGCTCGGCGTGTTCGACGATCGCAGCGACGACCGCTCGCCGCAGACGGTCGAGGGAGTCCCCAAGCTCGGCAACGTCGACGATCTCCTCGAGTTTGCGCGCCATACGCGCATCGATCTGGTGATATTTGCGCTGCCGATCACCGCCGAGCAACGCATCCTGCAGATGCTGCGCAAACTGTGGGTGCTGCCGATCGACATTCGGCTGGCCGCGCACGCCAATCGCCTGCGGTTTCGCCCGCGCTCCTATTCCTATGTCGGCCATGTGCCGTTTCTCGATCTTTTCGACAAGCCGATCGCCGACTGGGACGTCGTCGTCAAGCTCGCCTTCGACAAGATCGTCGGCGCGGCCGCCCTCATCGCGCTTTCGCCCATCCTGCTGGCGACGGCGATCGCGGTAAAGCTCGATTCGCCCGGCCCGGTGCTGTTCCGGCAGCGGCGCTACGGATTCAACAACGAACTGATCGAGGTCTACAAGTTCCGTTCGATGTACGCCGACCAGACCGACGCGGCGGCCATGCGGCTGGTGACGCGCGACGATCCGCGCGTGACGCGGGTCGGCCGGATCATTCGCAAGATGTCGATCGACGAACTTCCGCAATTGTTCAACGTCGTGTTCAAGGGCGACCTGTCGCTGGTCGGCCCCCGCCCGCATGCGGTGCACGCGAAGGCGGCCAACCGGCAATATGACGAGGTCGTCGAAGGCTATTTTGCGCGCCACCGCGTGCGGCCGGGCATCACCGGATGGGCGCAGGTCAATGGCTGGCGCGGCGAAACCGACACGCCGGAGAAAATCCAGCAGCGCGTCGAGCACGACCTCTACTACATCGAGAACTGGTCGATCCTGTTCGATCTCTACATATTGGCGCTGACGCCGTTCGCGCTGTTCAAGACCCACAACGCGTTCTGAGCCGCCATGACCAGCGCCGCCCTTCCCGCGCCCGCCCGTCCGCCGCGCAGGGCGCCGCTGCGGCTTTCCATCGCCGGCGCGCAACGAAACCTGCTGTGGCTGTTCATCCTCTGCGGCGCCTTCGCCAGCATCGAGCCCTCGCCCTACGAAATATTCTTCGTCTTCGCGTTGCTGGCGTTCGCCATGCGCGGCCTGTCGTTCGACCGCGGCATGATCCCGTTGATTCTCGGCCTCGCGCTGTTCAACGTCGGGGGCGTTCTGGCGCTGGCGCCGTTCGTCGGGGATCGCGACAGCGTCACCTTCATCGGGATTTCGCTCTACATATCGATCACCGCGATCTTCTTCGCGGCGCTGGTCGCCCGAAGCCCGCTGGAGCGGATGCGGACGATCCGCTCGGGCTATGTCGCGGCGGGTTGCATCGCCAGCTTCTTTGCGATCGTCGGCTATTTCGACATCGGCGGATCGAGCGACTATTTCACGCTCTACGGACGCGCGTCCGGCACGTTCAAGGACCCCAACGTGCTCGGCTCGTTCCTCGTTCCTCCGGTGGTCTGGCTGACCCAGGACATCATGCTCGAGCGCGGCGGCGGATGGTTGCGCGGCGTCCCGCCGCTTCTCGTCATGCTGACGGCGTTGCTGCTGAGCTTTTCGCGCGGCTCATGGGGCGTGTGGGTCGCCTCGACGATGCTGATGGTCGGCCTGACCTTCCTCACCACCCGCTCGCCGGCGCTGCGCCAACGCATCGTCGGCGTATCGATCGTCGGGCTGATCGGCGTCGCGATCCTGCTGGCGATCGCGCTGTCGATTCCCGCCATTCGAGACGTTTACGACATCCGGGCGTCGCTGAGCCAGGACTATGACATCGGGGAAACCGGGCGGTTCGGCGACCAATTGCGCTCGCTGCCGCTGCTGCTCGACCTGCCCTTCGGCTTCGGCCCGCTGCAGTTCCGCAATCATTTCCACGGCGAAGACCCGCACAACGTCTATCTCAACGCCTTCGCCTCCTACGGGTGGATCGGCGGCCTGTCGTTCGCCGCCTTCACCGCGGCGACGGTCTATCTCGGCTGGCGCCTGGCGTTTCAGCGCACGCCGCTGCAGACGCAGGCGATCGCGGTCTGGTCCTGCCTGTTCGTGCAGATTTTGCAGGGCTTCCAGATCGACACCGACCATTGGCGGCATCTGTTTCTGCTGATGGGCGCGTTGTACGGACTCATCGCGGCCTCGCGTCGTTACGCGGCGCCTGCTCCGGCGAGGACTCGCGGCCCGACTTTGTGATAGCCTGAACGCTCGCGCGGCCGATCGCCGCGCCGCCCTGGGGGGACCCTTGGCCAACGCCGCCATCCATCCCCGCGTCACCCGCGCCGCCGAAGGCCTGCCGCGCCGCCGCTTCACCGTGGCGGAAGTCGAAGCGATGGTCGAGGCCGGCGTGATGGAGGAAGACGAGCGGGTCGAGCTGATCGGCGGCGAGCTGGTTCCGATGTCGCCCAAGGGAAATCAGCACGAAGTCGTCAAGACCGCCCTGCTCGATCGCTGGTATCGCATGCGGCCACCGGATTGCGCCTTAACGCCGGAAACGACATTCCGGCTCTCCGACGACACCTATCTGGAGCCCGTCGTCGTCATCTACCGGCGCGCCGAAGGCCTCAAGGGCCTGTCCGGGCCGAGCGCGCTGCTGGTCGCCGAAATCGCCAATTCCTCCGTGCGCTACGACATGGGCCGCAAGGCGACGCTCTATGCGAGTTTCGGCGTGCGCGAATTATGGGTGATCGACGCCATCAGGCTCGCCGCGCGCGTGTTCCGCGCGCCCGCCGACGAAGGCTACGGCGAGACCCGCGATTTCAGCGCCTCCGAGCGGCTCGCGCCGCTGATCGCGCCCGAGGCGTTCGCGCTGAGGCTGGACGAACTGGAGATCGAATGAGCGGCTGCAACAACAGCCCGCGGGCACACTATCCTCGCCAGTCCAATAGTCGCCCAAGGCAAGTCAAATGTGAGTCAGGCGAAGGCCAAACCAAGAGGCTAACTGCTCAAAATCGATGCGATGCTCAACCACGTCCAATACAAGGCGTTCGAACTCGTCGTTGAGGTCGGAGCCCGGGACCTGCAAGATCGCGTATCCGCTGCGGTCCAGGAACACGCTGAGAACGAGAAGGGCTGTCCGCTTATTGCCATCCAAGAAACCGTGATTTAGCGCCAAAGAGTGAAGCAGAGCCGCCGCCTTCCGCGAAACTGGACGATGATAGCCCGAATAGGGCCTCGCGATCGCGGATTCAATGAGGGTGACGTCGCGAATACCATCGACGCCACCCATCAGAAGAGCAGTCTGATGCGCGGCCAGCACATCATCAAATTGGACTCGATAGTGTCGCTTACCTATCGGCAAGTCTCTTCAGCGCCGGCCCAAGAGCCACAGTCGCATTGGCAAGAGCGGTCGCCGATTTGCTGCTGAGCTTTCGCGCCGAGCGGTCCTTGCCCCTGAATTGCGATGCTGAGCGCGAGTGGAAATCGCTAGTCGCCGCGTTACTCTTGCTCTCAATCGCGGATTTCAGTTTGACTTGGTCGCCGAACCCGCTCGCGAAATTCCGCCCATAGATACGGCGCAATTTGCCAATCGGCGTTTCGGCTGCGATCTTGGCCTTTGCCTTGCGCGACCCGATTCCCGATGACTTAGTTCGCGGTTTGGTCATTTCGAACCTTCACTGAAGTGTCGCGGCGACCTCACGCCCCATGCCATAGGGCCAAGAACGAATCAAGGACAATGTCGCGCGGTTCGAGGCGAAATACGCACCACAGTCCGGCAACCTTCACGATGGAGTTCGCTGCGCTCACGCCGGCTTTCTCAGCCGCACGACATTGTGCAGCGTCTCGTCGGCGCGTCTCGAAGAAGCGCCGCACGCCGCGCGCGGCCTGGCGAATGCGCTGCTCGTTCTCGACCAGCGCGAGGCGCACGTAGTCGTCGCCGTGTTCGCCAAAGCCGATGCCCGGCGCCGCCGCCACCTCCGCCTTCTCGATCAGCAGCTTGCAGAATTCGAGGCTGCCGAGATGGCGGAATTTTTCCGGCACCGGCGTCCAGGCGAACATCGACGCGCGGGGGCTGTCGATCGGCCAGCCCGCCTGCGCGAAGCTCTCGACCATCACGTCGCGGCGGCGCTTGTAGATGGCGCGCATCTCCTTGACGCAATCGTCGGGACCGTTGAGCGCGGCGGCCGCCGCCACCTGGATCGGCGTATAGGCGCCATAGTCGAGATAGGACTTTACGCGCGCCAGCGCGGCGAGCAGCCGTTCGTTGCCGACCGCGAAGCCGATCCGCCAGCCGGCCATCGAAAAGGTCTTCGACATCGAGGTGAATTCGACCGCCACGTCGAACGCGCCCGGCGCCTGAAGCAGCGAAGGCGGCGGATCGTCGTCGAAGAACACCTCGGCGTAGGCGAGGTCGGACAGCACGAAAATCTCGTGCTTCTTGGCGAAGATCACCAGGTCCTTGTAGAAGTCCAGCGAAGCGACCATCGCCGTCGGATTGGAGGGATAGCACACCACCACGGCGATCGGCTTGGGGATCGAATGGATCAGCGCGCGCTCCATCGCCACGAAGAAATCGGGCGTCGGATCGGCGGGAATCGAGCGAATGACGCCGCCCGCCATCAGGAATCCGAAGGCGTGGATCGGATAGGAGGGGTTGGGAACCAGCACCACGTCGCCCGGCGCGGTGATCGCCTGGGCCATATTGGCGAAACCCTCCTTCGACCCCAGCGTCGCGACGACCTGCGTCTCCGGATTGAGCCTGACGCCGAACCGCCGGGCGTAGTAGCCGGCCTGCGCGCGCCGCAGCCCTGGAATGCCCTTCGACGCGGAATAACGATCGGTGCGCGGCTTGCCGACCGTCTCGATCAGTTTGTCGAGCACGTGCTTGGGGGCCGGCAGATCGGGATTGCCCATGCCGAGATCGATGATGTCGGCGCCCGCCGCGCGCGCCTGGGCCTTGAGCCTGTTGACCTGCTCGAAGACATAAGGCGGCAGGCGCCGCACGCGGTGGAAGTCGTTCATCGCGACAAGTTCCCTCTGGTCCTGCGCCGCCTCATACGCCGGCGCGCGGCCCGAATATAGCATTTTTGCGCGCCGCGGGCGGCCGGGCGATGAAGAAAATCCGGCCCGGGCGACAACATCCCGCCGCGCGGTTACGGAGTTGGCGAGTCCCCGGGCGGGCCGATCACTGCGGATTGACGGGCGGCGTCGGCGGCGGCTTTTTCGATTTCTCCGCCGCCTTGGCGGCCTTAGCCGCCTGCGCCTCGGCGACCGCCTTCGCCGCCGGCGCGAAGGTGGCGCGCAGCGCGTCATGGCGCGCCCGCACGGCCTCGAGGTCGTCGTCGATCGCTTTCAGTTCTTCCGGCGTCTTGACCTTGACGTCGCGCTCGAACGCCTTTCGGCCAACCGGAACGTAATCCTCCGGACGCGCCGGACGCGCCTTGATGACGAAATCCTGGGGTTGGCCGGGATCGGTGGCCATGCCGAGCTTCTTGGCGATCGTCTTGACGACGCCGTCGTCCGGCGCCGCGGCGGCCGGCGCGTCCGAGGAAGCGTTGGTCGGCGCGGCGGCCGGCGCGCTTTCATCGGCGCGCGCGCCGGCGCACGGCAGCCACACCGCCAGAACGGCGACGCCCGCCGCGACGGCTCGGCGCGGCGAACGCCATTGATGTCTCAACATGAACAGAACGCTCTAACTCCCGCCGCGCTTTCGCCAAGGCCGCGCCAATTCGCCGAGGCCGCGCTAATCAATGGCGCGTCCCGCCGATATCGTTCTATTATGTCGGAAACAGGACCGCGCCGCGGTTTTGGGCGCCGGCGAACAAGGCTGAGGAAGCGATCATGGCCATCGACCCGCTCGACCGCCCGCAAGGGCGCCGCCCGGCGCGCCGGCCCTCAGCCTCGGCCAAGACGCCGCAAACGCCGAATTCGCCGCCAACCGCTGGTCCGCTTGCGCCGCCTCCGCTCGACGAAAAGCCCGCGTCCGCCAGGCCGCCGCGCAGCAGCCGCCGCACGAGGGCGATCAACGCGCTTGCGGAAGCGCCGGCCGCTGCGCCCGCCGTCCTCTCCGCGCCCGCTCCGCCCGTTCAGCCGTCCCCGGTCGCCGCTGCGGCGCCGGCCCCGCCCGTTCAGCCGCCGGCCGCGCCCGCCGCCGCCGCTTCGCTGCCTCTGCCGAACATCGACGCCCTGTCGCACAATGTCGCGCGGCTCATCGAGGAAGGGGGCAAGGTCGCCGCGGCCTTTCTGGCGCCGCGCGAATCGGGCGAGACAAAACCGACCCCGTTCAGCGAGGGCATGTCCGACGCGGTCGCGACGCTGGGCAAGGTGGCGGAACACTACTATTCCGACCCGCAGCGCGCCTTCCAGGCGCAGGCGGCGCTCTCCACGCAGTTCCTCGCGCTGTGGGCGGCGACGCTCAAGCGCCTCAACGGCGAACCGGTCGAGCCGATCGCCGCGCCCGAGCCGACCGACAAGCGCTTCGCCGATCCCGAGTGGCGAACAAACCCGTACTTCGACTTTCTCGCCCAGGCCTATGTGATGACGACGCGCTGGGCCGGCGACCTCGTCAAGAAGGCCGACGCGCTCGATCCGCATACGCGCGACAAAGCGCAGTTCTACGTGCGTCAGTTGGCCGCCGCCGTGTCGCCCTCGAATTTCATCGCGACCAACCCCGAATTGATGCGCGCGACCCTCGCCGAAAGCGGCGAGAATCTGGTGCGCGGCGTGCAAATGATGGCGCAGGACGTCGAAGCCGGCCATGGCAACCTGCGGATTCGCCAGGTGGACGCCAGCAAATTCACGCTTGGTCAGAACATGGCGGCGACGCCGGGCAAGGTGATTTTCCGCAACGAGTTGATGGAGCTCATCCAATACGCGCCCTCGACGGCGACCGTGTACAAGCGCCCGCTGCTGATCGTGCCGCCGTGGATCAACAAATATTACGTGCTCGATCTCAATCCGGAAAAATCGTTCATCCGCTGGGCGGTGGCGCAGGGCTTCACCATCTTCGTCATCTCCTGGGTCAACCCCGACGAGCGGCTCGCGCAAAAGAGCTTTGACGCCTATATGCGCGAAGGCATTTTCGCCGCGCTCGATGCGATCGAGCTGGCGATCGGCGAGCGCGAGGCGGCGGCGCTCGGCTATTGCGTCGGCGGCACGCTGCTGGCCATCGCGCTCGCCTATATGGCGCAGACCGGCGACAACCGCATCGCCAGCACGACGCTGTTCGCCGCGCAGGTCGATTTTTCCGACGCCGGCGACCTGAAGGTGTTCGTCGATGACGAGCAGCTCAAAGCGCTCGAGCAGAAGATGGCCGACAAGGGCTATCTCGACGGCGTGGAAATGGCGACCGCCTTCAACATGCTGCGGCCCAATGATCTCATCTGGTCCTATTTCGTGAACAATTATCTGAAGGGCCAGGAGCCTGCGCCCTTCGACCTATTGGTCTGGAATTCCGACGCGACCCGCATGCCCGCCGCCAACCATTCGTTTTATTTGCGCAATTGCTACCTCGAGAACAATCTGACGCGGGGGCGGATGGTCATCGACGGCAAGACGCTGGATCTGTCGAAGGTGACGGTTCCGATCTACGAAGTGGCCACGCGCGAGGACCATATCGCGCCCGCACGGTCGGTCTATGTCGGCGCGCAATTTTTCGGCGGCCCGGTGCGTTTCGTCATGGCCGGCTCCGGCCACATCGCCGGCGTCATCAACCCCCCCGCGCAGCGCAAATACCAATATTGGTCCGGCGGACCGCCGAGCGTCGCGTTTGAGGCGTGGGTCAAGGCTGCGACTGAGAATCCCGGCAGCTGGTGGCCGGACTGGGCGGCGTGGCTCGCCGGCCAGGCCCCCGAGATGGTTCCGGCCAGGCCGCCTGGCGAAGGAAAGCTCAAGGCGCTCGCCGATGCGCCGGGAGATTATGTGCGCGTGAAGGCGTGACGCGAAGGCGCCGTCGGTCCGTCGCAAGCGCCGCAGCGGCGATCGGACCGTCGGCTTTGCTTGAGCGGCTTCGGCAAACCTGACGCGCCGCTGCCGAGGGAGAAGGACATGCGCATCCTGATCGTCGGCGCCGGCGCCATCGGCGGATATTTCGGCGGCCGTCTGCTGCAGGCGGGACGCGACGTCACCTTTTTGGTGCGCGCCAGGCGCGCCGCCGAGCTGAAGAGCGCGGGACTGGCGATCCGCAGCGCGCACGGCGATTTCGATCTTCCCGAGCCGCCGACGGCGCTTGCCGACGCTTTGCGCGGCTCTTTCGACCTCGTCCTTCTCAGTTGCAAGGCCTACGACCTCCCAGGGGCGATGGAATCGATGACGGCCGCGGTTGGCGAGTCGACGGCGATTCTGCCGTTGCTCAACGGCATGCGTCACCTCGACACGCTCGACCAGGGTTTCGGCGGCGGTCATGCGCTCGGCGGCCTTTGTTTGATCTCCTCGACGCTCGATCCGCAAGGGCGGATCATCCATCTCAACGATTTCCACGGCGTCACGTTCGGCGAGCGCGATGGCTCGCGATCGGCGCGCGCCGAGTTGATCGCGGAGACGTTCAGCGGCGCCCTGTTCGACAGTCGACTGAGCGAAAGGATCGTCCAGGAGATGTGGGAGAAGTGGGTGTTCATCGCCTCGGCGGCGGCCATCACCTGCCTGATGCGCGCTCCGGTCGGCGACATCGTCGCCGGCGGCGCCGCGCCGTTCGCCGAAGCGCTGGTCGCCGAATGCGCCGCGATCGCGCGGCAGGCGGGCTACCCGCCAGGCCGGGAGACGCTGGATCGATGCCGGACGATCCTGACGGCCCCCGGTTCGGCGCTGTCCGCCTCGATGCTGCGCGACATCGAACGCGGGGCGGCGGTGGAAGCCGATCACATCGTCGGCGATCTCCTGCGACGCGGCCGAGCGGCCCGGATCGACACGCCGCTGCTGGCGATCGCCGACGCGCATCTGAGGACTTACCAGGCGCGAAGAACGCGCGAAAGCGCCAAGACCCTATAGGCCGCGCGCCAGCCTTTCAGTCCCTCGGCTCGGCCGCCTGTCGACGCGCCGCCGCGGCGATGGCGTCGAGCAGGCCGGGAAAACGCGCCGCCAGATCCCCGAGGCGCACGGAAATGCGCCGGTACGACCGGTCGATGCGCGTCCGGGTGACCCCCGCTTCCCGCAACCGCGCGAGGTGGTGGCTGATGTTGGTCTTCGGCGCATAATCGTCGAACGCCTGGCAGGGCTGCTCGCCCTGCGCGAGAAGCTCGATCTCTCCGCGGTGACCATCCCGATCTACGAACTGGCGACGCGCGAAGACCATATCGCGCCGGCCAAATCGGTGTTCACCGGCGCCAAGTTCTTCGGCGGTCCGGTGCGCTGCGTGCTGGCCGGCCCGGGCCATATCGCTGGCGTCGTCAATCCGCCTGACAAGCCCAAGTATCAATATTGGACCGGCCCCGCGCCCGGCGGCCGGTGGACGGAAAGCTGAAGGCGCTCGCCGACGCGCCGGGAGACTATGTCAAGGCGAAGCCGCAATACACGAAGGAAGCCTCCGGCGTGGGCGCCTTTAGCAATAGACAGCGACGCACATTTATTAGATAATTCTTGCAGGATGATTGGATGACAGGGATCGCGATGTCAAGCGCGGCCGTTCGACCGGAACTCATCGACGGGAAAGCCATTCAGGGCCTTGTCGAGGCGCGGGCCATCAAAGGCGCGACGGTCCTGGGGATGGCCGGCGGATGGAATGTGCTCGTCCGCTACGGATCGGTGGAGCGCGCCGTCGCCGCACAACGTTCTCGCCGCGCGCGCCTGTGGCGCAACCTCAACACAGCCGCCGCCTATGTGCGCAACGAACTCGGGTTGCCGCGTTTTGAGGTCGACGCTTTGAAACATGATCCTGACGCCATCGATCGAAGCCGGCCCGACACCGCCGAACGCCAGCGCCAGGCTCACATCGCTGTCGAGCACGACAGATGGTTTCGCGGCGAGGTAAAAAAGGCCATAGACGACGCCGACGCCGCCGATGCGTCCTGGATCGACAATGCGGAGGTCGCGTCGGGCTGGCGAACCCGTCGTGAAGCGCTGTTGCGGCAGATCGGCGAGAAAAAGATCTCGGCGTGAGAATTGTCTGGCTGGCGCGCGCCGTGGCGGATCGCGACGCGATCGTCGCCTATATCGCGCGGGACAGCCCGCGCGCCGCGCTGGACCAGGGCGACCGCCTTCAGGCCTGCATCGATCGTCTGGCCGACAATCCGCAAGCGGGACGGCGCGGACGACATGTCGGGACGCGCGAAAAGGTCGTGCCGCGGACGCCCTATATTGTCGTCTATCGCCTTTCGACATCCGACACCGTCGAAGTGCTGCGCGTCCTTCATGGCGCCCAACAATGGCCGCCTGTCGCAAGATGAAAGCATTCAGCCATCCAGCCAGGCGTCCGCGCCGCCTATTCCACGTCCTCCACCGCCACCGTGCGGCCCGACAACCGCTGGGCGAGCGAAGCCTCCATGAACGCGTCGAGATCGCCGTCGAGCACGTCGGCGGGCGTTCCCGAGACATGGCCGGTGCGCAGGTCCTTGACCATCTGGTAGGGCTGCAGCACGTAGGAGCGGATCTGGCGGCCCCAGCCGATCTCGGTCTTCGAGGCGGAGTCGGCGGCCACCGCCGCCTCGCGCAATTCGAGTTCGCGCTCGTAGAGCCGCGCGCGCAACATGTTCCAGGCGGTGGCGCGGTTCTTGTGCTGCGAGCGCTCGGACTGGCAGGCGACCACGATGCCGGTCGGGATATGGGTGATGCGCACCGCCGATTCCGTCTTGTTGACGTGCTGGCCGCCGGCCCCCGAGGCGCGGTAGACGTCGATCCGGCAGTCGCCTTCGTTGACGTCGATGACGATGCGGTCGTCGACCACCGGATAGACCCACACCGAAGCGAAGCTGGTGTGGCGGCGGGCGTTCGAATCGAACGGCGAAATGCGAACCAGGCGATGCACGCCCGATTCGGTCTTCATCCAGCCATGCGCGTTATGGCCCTTGATGATCAGCGTCGCCGATTTGATCCCCGCTTCGTCGCCGGCGGTCTCTTCGACCACCTCGACCTCGAATTTGCGGCGCTCGGCCCAGCGGATGTACATGCGCAGCAGCATCCGCGCCCAGTCGCAGCTCTCGGTGCCGCCGGCGCCCGAATGGACTTCGACATAGGTGTCGTTGGCGTCCGCCTCGCCCGACAGCAGCGCCTCGATCTGGCGCCGCTCGCCCTCCGCCTTCAGCCCCCTGAGCAGCGCCACCCCCTCCTGCTCGGCGGACGGATCGTTCTCCGCCTCGCCCAGTTCGACCAGCGTCGTCGCGTCCTCGAGCTCGCGCTGCAGCTTGGCGAGCGCGCCGAGCCGGTCTTCGAGCGTTGTGCGCTCGCGCATCAGCTTTTGCGCGGCTTCGGGATCGTTCCACAGGGCGGGATTTTCCGACCGGGCGTTCAGCTCGGCGAGTTGCCGCGTCGCGGTCTCGACGTCAAAGATGCCTCCTCAGCAGCCCCATGGACTGCTCGATGTTTTCGACAAGCTGCTCGGCTTCGGCGCGCATGGGAGGCTCTTATGATGGGGAAACGGGAAAATCGTGGAGGGTCATATCGGGATCGGCCGGCCCGTCCGCTACTCCCTATCGGCGCCGGGTTCAAGCGGCCCGCCGGCGCGCCGGGCGTCGGCGACCGGCCCCTCGCTCGTCGATTGCCAGGAAGTTCGGCGCGGGACACTATGATCGGCGAATCGGCGCCGGTCCGTCCAATCCCGGCCGCGCCGTTGGCGCGACGGGGGAGCCAATGGTCGCGGGAAAGCCGACACTTTTCATCGCCGCGGCGGCGCTCGGCGCGGCGTGGTTTCCCGGCGCGGCGGCCGCGCTGATTCAACCCGAGATCGGCGCGATCTCCTGCGAGCTGTTCCTCGGCGACATCGACACCAATCCCGCCGACTACCTCCTGTACCGGGCCTTCATACAGGGCTATCTCGCCGCAAGAGCCGGCGCGGACGATCGCCGGAATGACGCGGCTGCGATGTCGTCGGTGGTCAGCTACTGCAAGGGGCACGCCAAGGAGGAATTCGCCTCGGCGATCGCCTCCGCCCTGAAGAAATGACGCGGGCGATTGCGGCTCACTTCGTGGCGTAGAGCCCGCGCCTGGCGGCGTCGCCGATCGACACCCACAGGTTCGGGTCTTCCTGCGACTGGCGCTTGATGAAACGGTATCCCGTCGCGTTCCACGGCCGGATTTCGTCCGAGAGGTTGTCGAGCACGAACTCGCCGTGATCGGTCTTGACGGTGAGGATCGCATGCCCTTCGTCGTTGAGGTCGCGCACGATGGTCATCAACAAGGCCTGGCGCGGAAATCCGGAATCGAGCAGCAGCTTGCGCTTGTAGAGCGCATAGATCTTGCAATCGCCCTTGCCGTCGACCGGATAGTCCCAGTGATCGAGCATGGTGCCCCAATGATCGAAGTTGCTGATGGGCTCGATGAAGGCGTTGACCTCGCGGTTGACCCTGTCGAGCAGCGCCCAGGTTTCCTCGGTCAGCGCCACATCGACGGCCGGCAGTCGCTGCACGTTGCACTCCTCCGGCCGGCGGCCGCAGAAATCCACCCACCCGTAGGGGATGCTGGTTTCGGCTCCGACCGCCGCATAGCTCGCCTGCAGCAGGCGGGCGTGCGCGCCGCCGGCCGCCACGGCGAAGGCGGCGAACAGAGCGGCGGCGGCGGCGCCGCGGGTCGATGCGAAGTTCATTGTGACGGCCCCCGGCCAATTGAGCTGAGGCCACCGTCGCAAATTCAATTTGCAGTCGATCTAAATGAAACGATCAAATTCTACAGATGAAGATTAATTATTGCGACCGTTCCATAGTATATAGAACGACAACGGATAAGGTATACATCCGCTTACACTGGCCGGAGGTGAACGACTTGTTAGCCATTCATCGAGCCGCGGCGCGCCGGTCGGACGGTCCTGGGAGATCGGCGCCCCGGTCGCCGATCAGCCGCCGGAGCGCGGCGCGCCCGGCGCCTCTAGCGTCGCGCAAGGCAGAGAAGGACGAGGTCGTCGTCGTAGAGCGACCGGTTCGCCAGGATGTCCGGGCAGCGGCGTTTCAACGCCAGCGCCACGAGACGACCGCCGTTCGCGCCGAGTCCGGCAGTCGCGGCGCCGCTGGCGCCGTCGGCTCCCGCCGCGCCGCTGGCGCCGGCGACGCCGACCGAACCGGTCGCTCCCGTCGAGCCGCTCGAACCGGTCGCTCCCGCCGCGCCGCTGGCGCCGCCGACGCTCACGCCGACCGACCCGGTCGCGCCGTTCGCCCCGCCGACGCCGACGCCGACGCCCGCGCTCCCCGTCGCCCCGTTGGCCCCTCCCGCGCCGACGCTGGCGCTGCCCGTCGCCCCGTTGGCCCCGCCGGCGCCGACGCTGGCGTTGCCCGTCGCTCCGTCGGCGCCGCCGACGCTGGCGCTTGCCGAGCCGTGGGCGCCCCCGACGCTGACGCCGACGCTCGCGGCGTCCGCAGGAAAGATCGACGTCGCGCCAATCATCGCAAAAGCGCTCGCCGCGATGCAGAAACGGCGACCATCGACAGTTCGCTTCGAACGTGTGCTGATCATCACAGCCTCCTCAGAAATATTCGTTGTCGTGAAAACGCCGCGAGTATGTATTCGTTGCGTCTCATGACAATCATCGCGTCACCATAGCGCCAACAGCAACGACACATCATAAATAACGTCGAGATATGTTTAGCGAAATCTTCGTCATATTTTTCCCGAAGCGCCAGAGCGGCGCGGCCGTCACGAGAACGAAAGAAAGGCGCCCGGCAAGGCTTGCCGCCGGGCGCGCCGAGGAAATCTCCAATCCATTCGAGAAGTCGCCGGTTCGGGGAGCGACCCGAGCTCATCATCTCATCGCCGCCTCGCGGCTCCTTCGCCGCGCCCGAGGCGTCCGCGCGCGCTTGCGAGTCAGAACCCCACTTTCAGGCCGGCCTGAACATTGTAGCCCTGCCCGTTGGGGACCCACGGCGGCAGGTAGGGATTGTCGATATGATCGTTGTCGGCGTGCCATTTGAAGCCGAGCGACGACCCGCCCTGCGGCTCCGCCGGCCCGCCCGCCGTCCGGGGCGGCAGGGTCGGCTTCGGCAATTGGGCGACGCCGACCGGCGGCGCGTCGGGGTCCGAAAACCGGACGCCCGCGACGCCGGCGTCCGGCGCAGCCTTTGGCTTGACCTTCGCCTTGACGGCATGCGCCGGCGGCTTGACCGGGGCCGGCGCGGCGATTTCGTCGGCCGCCGCGCAGGGCGCCGCGATCGCGACGAGAATCGCGGCCATCACGCCGGTGCGGCGAAAATCCATGGCGATGCGCGCTCCACAGTCGACGCCGGTTCCGTCAATTCCGCCGCCGCCCGACGCGCGGCGCAAGCCGGCGCGGGCCTCGGCGCGCGCGGCGCCGGGACCCCTCACGGCCGGTAGACGATGAAGGTCTTTTCCAAAAGCTCACGGTCGCCCTGCCAAATCTCGAACGACCACGGGCCGGGCGCGAGTTCATCGTTGTCGTCGAACAAATAGCCGAGAAACGAATCTCGATCGCCGGCGCGGACGACGATTTCGTTCTCTTCGCGCCGGTGGCGTTCGCCGGTCTTCGAGTTGATCAATCCAGGAGGCGGAAAGTTGCGCACCCACCGCAGCCGGACCAATCCGCCGACCGGCGCGCCGGAGAGCGCGAAGCCGAATCCGAACCGCGTGTGCAGGATCGCCGGAATCCGATCGCTGTTGGTTTTCGGCGCCTCGATTCCGGTGGAGACCGTCCGTTCGCCCAGCAAGGCGGTTTCGTCCTTGACGATCGAGTCGTCGCGCGCTCGATAGACGCCGTACCAGGTCAAGCGCGCCTCGGCGATCGCCGCCTCCTGCGCGAATGCCGCGGGCTGGCTGAGCAAAAGCAAGAAGAGACAGGCGAATTTCAGCATGCGCGCCGCGAGTCGCCCGCCTCGATCGAGGCGAACGCCGTCCCCCTTTGCGAATTGCGCCGACATCTCACGAAATCCCCGATTGCGATCGCTCGGATGGACGCCCGCTCGGCTCGCCCGCTCCCTCCGCGACATTACCGCGTTGACGTGACGTGTCGCACCCCGGCCAAGCGAGGCCGAAGGAAAACGGAGATTCAATAAAGCGGCGCCGGAACCGCAAGCCATGAAATCGAGACCGCCCTGTCGGGCATCGTCGTGACGCAGTCGAATTAGCCGGTCCGTTCACGGAAATTCCGTCTTGACCTGGTCCTGAATATTCAATTCTGCTTTTGCCGACTCCAACGCCCAGGCGAGGTCCGCGGGGCATTGCCCGTCATTCGCCATGTCCATCAGGATAGCGGACTTGCCCGGCCCGTCGAACACGGGGCGCTTTGCTATCGCCGGAATATAATACCACTGTAGCATGGCGATTTTATACCTGGTCGACGAATAAGGTCCTCCAACGTCCAAGGTGTCGACAGGGCAAGGATCGACTACGCCGTCGGCGACAACGCCTCCGTTTTTCTCAAGCCATGACATCGCGGCAGTGGTTTTTTGGCCCCATACGCCATCGACGTCGGCCAGAGTGAGGCCGGGAGTGCTGGGCGGCGCCACCGGGTCATATTGAACGAATCTGGCCATCAAATATTGCACGAGCCTGACATCGTCGCCCGACGAACCAGGACCCACTCGAAAGCTGACGTCCCACATAGTGAGTCCGTCCATTGCTTGGGAATGTATCGCTTTCACCATGACCGCTCTCCTCCGGGGCGCCCGCGGATGATCCCGCGGGCAAGCTCACGATGTCGGAGAGGCGCGCCGTTCGCTGTTCCCCGGGTAACAGGCGCGGTGAAGCTGGCAATCGCCCTCACGCCCGGCAGGACCGGGCCGAAAACGATGGAAGGACTTGAAGGAAATCGGCCCGCCCGGGGCGCCGGCGTGGTTCCTTGTCGGGGGTTGATATGTCGCGGAGCGCCGGACCCTGCGGACTGCCGAACGCCGCCGGCGCGTCGGGGCGGGCGCAAGCGCGAGGCGAACGCGCGCGTCGCGATCGGAGAATCGTCGTGCTGGGCGAGAGTCATCTCCCGGCACGGGGGAGACCTCGATAACCAGCTTGTCCGATTTTACCGCGATACGCCCGGCTTGCTCATCCCCAGGTCCGAACGCGCAAGGGTTGAACGCGTCCGCGAACGTTGACCTCCAGATCGACGACAGCCGCGTTGTCGAGCAAAGACTCGGGCGCGTTGGCTGCGACGCGAAGGTTCTCGCTGACGACGACGACGCACCGCCGCTCCTTCGCCACTTCAAGCAGACGGCTCGCCACGTTCACGGTGTCGCCCGTCGCGGCGATGTGCTGATGGTGCGCGGGCCCGAGCAGCGACACCACGGCCGGGCCGAAATGTCCGCCAATCCGGGCGCCGAGCCGGTCCCTGGCCGCCGGCGGCAGGCCGCCCAGCCACGAGACCATGGTGGCGCGCAGTCGCATGATTGCGAGAAACGCCCGCGAAGCATCGTCCGGCCTCGGCTGCGGCAAACCAAAAACGATCATGGCTCCATCGCCCATGAAAGAGACGACGAATCCGTCGCGCGCCAGAACGTCGCGCTCGATCAGCGCCTGAAATTCGGCGAGCAGGTCGCGGGCCCATTGCGGGCCGAGGCTCTCGGCCACTCCTGTGAAGTTCGAAAGGTCCAGGAAAACGACCGCGACGTCCTGGAGAACAGGCCTTTCAAGAAACCGCGGGGTCTTGAGGATATGCTCGACAAGCAGCGGCGATTGGAATTTGGCAAGCCTCGTCCGGTCGGCCGCCAGACGATCCGCGACAGTTCGATCGAGACCCAACCGCGCCGCGCCATAGCCGATGGCCACGGGAGCGCAAGCGGCGAGCGGAACCGCGAAACTGAGCCAGTAGCCTTCCAGAAAGGCCACGAAAGCGAACGCTCCCCAGAATACAAAGACAAGGCTGGCGAGCCCGAGTCCGGCAAAGGCGCGGCGCATCGCCATGAGCAGGACGGTGACGCACGGCAGCGCCATCGCCGCTCCGGCGTCGATCCTGCGGACCAGCGCCGTGCGAACCAGTCCGTCGCCGGCCAGAAGGTTGGTGACGCCGGTCGCAACGACTTCGACGCCGGGCGCGATGCGGTCGAAGGGCGTTGCAAACGTGTCGCCCACCCCCACCGCCGTGGCGCCCAGCACGACGACCTGGCCGCGCACATCGTCGGGATCGAGGTCTCCTCGCAAGACCCTTGCCGCACTGAACTGTCGGATGCTGCCGCGCGGGCCGTAATAGCGGATCGGCAGATGATAGCCCAGATCCATGCTGATGCTTCTTGCGGCGAGCTTCAGTGCGCCAACCCCCAGCACCGGTTCGGTATTCAACGCGGCGGACGCCGCCGCCAGGGCAAAGGATCGGACCACGCCATCGCCCGAGCGATAAATCATCGGCAGGTATCTTGGAATTCCCTCGGCGTCGGTCGCCACATTGACCAGGCCGGAGATCGCCGCGCCGCGAATCTCGGCCGTCGGCCAAAGGATGTTCGTCGGGCTGGGAACCAGGGCCAGCGGGTCTGACGGGCTGCGATCGTCTGGCGCTTCGGCGCCTTCGAACACGCCGATCGCGGCGACCACCGATTTTGTCGAGCGAAGCGCCTCGGCGAGCTCTGAATCCGCTTCGGGTTGGCCCGCATCGACAAACGCGATGTCGAGTGCGATCGCCTGCGGATTGAACGCCGCCACGCCGCGGACGATCCGCGCCAATACGCTTCGAGGCAGCGGATAGGCCCCCGCCTCACGGACCGTTTCGTCATCGATCGCGGCGATGACGACGCCGCGCGGAGCCGGCTGAGCGCCCGCGAGCAAGAAGCGCCAATCGAGCGTCAGATTTTCGAAGCGATCGAGGACCGAGCCGACGCCCGCCATCTGGCGGACGCCGAGGAACCCGCCCCAAAGAAGGCCGAAGACGGCGAAACCAGAGGTCAATACGGCGGCGGCTGGCGGGCGGCCGACGCGCATTATTCGCCGAAGCGCGCAAGAAGAGCTCGAACGCGCTTCTCGGCCCAGCGCTTGACGGTGATCGGGCCGCCTCCCGAGTCCACGTCGGCTCCTTCGCCGGGCTTGAGAACGACGGTCTGCCCGCCGTGCAGCCGCGACACCGCGACCCTTCCCGAAATCACCAGCGTGGAGCTGCGCTCGGAAGTGACTTCAACAACCCATTTCGTGCCTCTGACCCCGGTAATGGCGTGCGGCGTCAGTATCTGAAAATTCCGATGCCCGGGGCCTGGATGGAATTCGACCATCAGGGCGCCGTCGTCGAGTTGCAGTGAATTCGGCCGCTTCTTGCCCTGCAGGTCGACCGGGCGATAGTGGGTGTCATGCGCCGTGCGGACGATCAGGCCGTCTCCGCATCGCAGAATTTGCTCGGGCGGATTGCGCTCGTCCGGCGCCAATGCGCATTGACCGGTTTGGGAACTCGCCGACGCCGTCGCGGCGAGCCCGATCGCAATGGCCGCGGCGGCTCTCAGGAATAGTCGTCTCATGGCGTCCTGGAAGACAGCCGCGCCGATCCTGCGCCGCTTCTCGCGTCGGCCAATGGGAACGTCGGGTTCTCCGTCGTGGGGTCGAGCGTGACGAAGCGCAAAAGTCGCCACGGCCCATTGAATTGGCGAACCCGGGATCGATTGGCGTGCGGCTCCTTGGGTTATGCGGACTGGCATGGCGGCGGCTCCGATTTCGGCCTGGCGCGGGCGAAGCGCCGGGTCGCGCCACGTTAGCCGCTCGGCAATCGGCGGAAAAGAGGAATTGAGGCCGGCGACGGCGGCTCCAGGTCGCGCTTTGGCGGACGGCGGCGGGCTGATTTCCTCTGCAACGGGGCTCTCCCGCCGCGCCGTCAGCATGTTATCATCGCGCGTCGATCCGCCGGTTCTTGACGCGACGGTCCCGACCCAAGTCTCGGGAAGGCTGCGCGGGCCGGATCAGGCTGCAAGACCGGCGACAACCGTCCTGCTGATCGGCGGGAGCGGTTTTCGGCCGCAGCGAACGGCCGCTGCCGACGAGTTGAGCCGATGAAAGCGACGGCGCGCCGGCCATGATAAAACCCGCGACCGATCGCGTAATGTGGGAAATCGGCGAGCGCTTCGGCGCGTCGGGCTGACAGGGCGATGAACGACGCAAATCAACGAATTGTCGAACTCCTCGCAAAGACCAGGCTGTTTGGGACTCTTGCGGCGGACGACCTCGCCATGTGCGCCGCCCGCTTTCGAGAAGCCCGGTATGCCAAAGGAAAAATGCTGTTCGCGCGCGGCGATCCGGGAACGCATCTTTATGTGATCCTCGAAGGTCAGGTTCGATTGGCCATTGCGACGAACGAGGGACGCGAACTGAGTTTCGAGGTCGCCGGGCCGGGTTCTCTGTTCGGCGAGATCGCGGTGCTGGATGGCCGGCCGAGGAGCGCCGAAGCAACCGCGCTGAGCCGGACGACCGCCTACGTTCTCGAACGCGCCGATTTTCGTGAGCTTCGGTCCGAGAACCCGGCAATCTCGGACGCCGTCATCTCGTTTTTGTGTCAGCGCCTGCGGGACGCCAGCGACAAGCTGGAGGCCATTGCGCTTTATCCGATGGATGTCCGCCTAGCCCGGTTTCTGCTGGCGGCGCTGGGAAATCGAACGGCGCCGCCCGGACGGCGCGTGCCGCTCGAGCTTCGATTCACTCAAAGCGAGCTCGCGCTCCTGCTCGGCGCCAGCCGCCCGAAAACCAATGAGGCCCTGGGCGCGCTCGAAAGCGCGGGGGCGATCGGGCGCACCGCCGACCGTCTGTTCTGCGATCGGGCGAAGCTGGCGCTGATTGCGCAACAGGACGATGCCTGATCCGATCCGGGAGTTGCGCGGACAGGATATGCAATTCCCTGTCGCCGCAATCGCAACCAACATAGCCGATTACTGATCAACTGTTCGGGCGCGGCTAAGCGCGTTTGCGGCCATCTTCGATCGAACGCAAACGATCCTCGCTTAGTTGGGACGCGAATCCGGCGCAAAACTCTGCGACACTTTCGGGATTTGCGGCAATGACCATAAGATAAGCCCGCGCGGGTTGATCAGGCTCTGAACGTCCTTGCTCCCAATCCCTGAGCGTCTGTCACCGTGACCGAGCCAAGCCTGAGGATCGATACGAGGCCTCTTCGCAGCGATGATGAGGCTGCGCATGACCGCCGTCGGTGTTTCGGCGCGCACGCGCCGAAACACTCGAACTACAGCCGCGCCGGCGCGAACTTGTGCTCGCAAAGATCGAAGGAGTGATTGTAGGGCCAGGCCGTGGGCATGATCAGCTTGCCGAGTTTGAACCGCAGGCTCACATAGGCGTCCTTGTCGTCGGCGACGCACGCGAAGGCCGCGAACCTGTTCATGTTCCATGCGCTGTGCGGATAGAGGCGGATCAAATCTTCGAACCCGTGCTTCATGTCCTGCCAATTGGCTTGGGTGTCGCGAAAGAGATCGAGTTCGTTGCAGCAGTAATCGACGCTCATGTAGATGCGTGCGTAATACGACCATCCTTCGGCGGCCTCGGTGTTCCTGACGGCGTCTCTGGCGATCTGATCGACGAGATCCCAGCCGCCGCCCCATTGCGGCGCCAGGTAATAGGCCGTTGTCGTGTACAGCGAGGAGAACGCCGGGTGTTTCGCGACGCTTTCGGCAAGTCGCCGCAAGAGCTGGTCCTTTGGCCAATTCAGCCCGACGCCGACATCGATATAGGTCAGGTCCCATAGCGGGTTGTCCGAGGCGAAGGACCGGCTCTCTTCGAGCACGGCCTGGGCCTTTCGAAGCCTTTCATCGAACAGTTTCCAGCCATCCGGCGTGACGCTCGCGGCGGAGCCCTCGCCGCGCGCGTTCCAGGCGTAGTGCTGCCAGTAGATGGCCTCGGTGATCGCCGCGGCGGGCGCGTAGGGATTTTTGCTCCGCCAGCGCTGGATTTTCTCGTGGATCGCATCCCAATCGAGCGTATGGGCGAGGTTCGCTTCGAGCGCGCCGGCGTAGGCCATCAGCATCGGACGCCCATCCGCCAGACGCGCCGACGGATCGCTCCAATCGCCGAACACGCGTTCGAGGTCGAGGAACTGCTCGTTCTGAAAAAGCATCCAAACGAGATTGTTGAGAAGGTTGTCGCCGTAGCCGTGATCGAACCAGAGCGGCCGCCCCTGCGCATCGACGGAGCGGGGCAGATGCGAGTATCCAGGTCCCCAAGAGGGGCCGCCAACACGATAGTGGCCCAAATAATACGTCACATAACGGACCTCATCGTTACGGTGCGCCAGCAAGAACGGACTCAACTCGTCGTCGCCGGGCAATTTGAGCGACGGCTGCGGGTCCGGGATGTCGGAACTGAGGGCGAATGGATTTGCCGGATTGGCTCCGCCCGGCGGGTTCGCGTCAGCGGCCGCCGAAAGGCCAGGCAGCGCGAGGATGCCGACAATCGCCAGGACGGCGGTCTTCATGACGCGCTTTCCGCGCATGACGTCGACGCAACGCACATTTTCGCCCGGGGCGCGAGGGAGAAGCCGGCGTGCGGCGTGCACAGGCGCGCTTCGCCCTGCGCCTCCGCCGCCAGCGCCGGGAACAAGCCGGGCTTCGACAGCAGCGCTCCCGCCGGGACCGTCGACGCCGGACACATCCCCGCGGCGGCGGGCGCCGTCGCCCCTGACAGGCCGATCAACAAAACCAGCCCCGCTGAGAAACCCCAAAGGGGCCAAAATCCGCCGCCACGCATCGTTCCAACTCCCGAAGGGACAAATCCGATCGCCCGCTTCGGATTGTGCGTCGCTTCGTTTGTGATCGCGCTAAGCCTTTGATTACAATCTTAACGATCCGCGTCGGTTTCGGGGACAGGATACGCAATTCCCCATCTCAATGGGCCGCCGCCCTTATTACGGGTATTACGGGGACAGGATACAGGTTGCCGCAATTGCGCCCTGTTCGCCTCGCCAGCGAGACCAGATAACTGAGGCAATGCGCAATCCATCGTTCCGGCGCGGCGTGCGCCGATGCGCGTCAGAGCTGTTCTAGCCGAGAAAATATGGGGGCTTCAGTGCGGCTCGGATCGTGAAATACTGCAATGCGTATCCTGTCCCCGTGTCCCCGTGACCCCCAAGTAATCCGAATTGCCATGGGCTGGCGCTCTCGATAGTCTCGTCGAGGAGGATTGTTCTCGTTAGCGGAGGGAGGGAACGGCGATGCGCATGATGATGACCTTCAAGTTGCCCGTCGAGAAGGGCAACCAGGCATTCAAGGACGGCTCACTCGCCAAAGTGATGGAGTTGCTGATGGGCAAGCTCAAGCCGGAGGCCGCCTACTTCGCGCCGATGGGAGGCAAGCGCGCCGGGATCATCTTTTTCGATATGGCCGACCCATCAGGGCTCGTCGTGTCTGGCGAGCCGCTCTTTCACCATCTCGACGCAGAAGTCGAAATTGTTCCGGTAATGAACGCGGACGATCTGCGCAGGGGCTTCGAGAAGACGCAACTCTAGGGTCTCGCGCCGGGCGCCCGGCGCATCTTGTTCAGGGCGCCCCGCCGTTCTGTCGCCCGCGCGTCGCATCCTTGAATTTCTTCCTGAGCGTCGATCCCGCGCTTTGATCGGGGAGCGATCGATCGCCCATTGCTGCGATTTCGATGAAAACCGCGGAGTGACTTTTCGCGTCTCGGAAATCGATCCTCGATTCTAAAAAATGACCGTATTACGGGGACAGGGTATTACGGGGTATTACGGGGACAGGATACACATTGCCCAATTGGGTATTAGGGGGACAGGATACACATTGCCGCAATTGCGCCCTGTTCGCCTCGCCAGCGAGATCAGATAACCGATGCGATGTGTAATCGATCGTTCCGGCGCGGCGCGCGCCGAAGCGCGTCAGAGCTGTTCTAGCCGAGAAAATCCGGAGGCTTCAATGCGGCTCGGATCGTGAAATACGGCAATGCGTATCCTGTCCCCGTGACCCCCTGTTCGCCTCGCCAGCGAGATCAGATAACCGAGGCGATGCGCAATCCATCGTTCCGGCGCGGCGTGCGCCGAAGCGCGTCAGAGCTGTTCTGGCCGAGAAAATATGGAGGCTTCAGTTCGGCTCGGATCGTGAAATACTGCGATGCGTTTCTTGTCCCCGTGACCCCCTGTCCCCGTGACCCCGTCAACCCCCATCGCGCGACGCAGCGGGCCGATTGGCGACGGCCGCGCAACGCCGTCCACGCCCTGATGCGGGCGCGCCCCACGAACGCTGCATTTTGAGACTATATTTTGAGGCTGTCGGGCAAGCCGGCCGTCTCATCCCCGCCGGCTATCCTTTGCCAGGGGCCGCAACGATGATTGATGAATGTGCTCGAACGATCGCGTTGTCGGCGGCGCTGGCGATGGTCGCGGCGAGCGCCGGCGAGGCCGCGACCGGCGACGGGCCTTTGGGCGCGCGCCCTCCCGTCGCGAGCCCGGTCGAAAAGGACCCGTATGTCTTCGAAGGCCACAATTACTGCTGGTACCCCGCCGGCTGGCGGGGTCCCGGCTGGTATTGGTGCGGCTACGGATGGCGCGACGGCTTCGGCTGGGGCGGCGGCTACGGCTGGAACGGTTGGCGCGCCGTCCCGGTCGTGCCGTCCATCGGCGGGCCTGGCATGGGCGGGCACGGCGGACACGGCTGATCGCCGGGCCGCAGCCGTCTCCGGGGTTGCGGGGTTACGGTGGTGCTGGAGCGCACCCCGAAAGTGAGATACGTCAAAACGGCGACATGTATTACGGGGACAGGTATTACGGGTATTACGGGGACAGGGTTACAGGGGTTACAGGGACAGGATACGCATTGCATGATTTCTGCGGCCCGATGCCGCCAGACGTCGCGCAACCCCCGAACCCCGACCAAACGCCATCGAGCGATGCGCATGCGCATATCTGCATGTCGGCAAGGCCGCGGTCCCGCGAATTGTCCGAAAACAACGTGTCGGAACGCCGCTGTCGACGCCGGAATCGCGCTTTCCCGGCGCTCCGGGCGTGACGCGGGTCGGTCGAAGCCGCGCCATCCGTTCGCGGATTGCGGCGACATTTTGCCAAACCCCGAGCGCGGCCGCACGGACGCACGCTCCGCCTCCTCCATGACGCGACGCGTCGACCGGACGCGACGCGCCGCCGGCCAGGCGAAGCCGGAGACTGGCGCTTGCGAACTTTGGCCGCCCGATGCGGCGCGCGCGGGAGCGCCGGGGATCGCCGCCCGACCGGGCGGGCGGGACCGGCGAAGCGCGGCTCGACAGCCGGAGGACCGCATTGTCCTTGCGGTCTCCGCGCTAATTCTATTTTAGAGAAACATTTTCTGGACATTCCGGCTTTTTCGCCGCATCCTGAGCGGGCGCTTCCGGATCGGGGAGCGCGCGAAAACCAGGCGAGCGCCGGCGGGTCCGCCGGCGAGCATGGCGTCATGGTCGCTTCCGGAAAGGGGAAACAACAAAACGGCGGACGATTCGGCTCGAGGATCGAAAAAATCGCATTTCCAAACTTTTTCGGCGTCAAGCCTTTGAAATCCGCACAAAACCGCCAAGGAAAAATTTGGAAAAAGCTTGGAAATCCAAATTTTTGGCCAATGTCATGGCGTTGAAATCATTGATTCCGGCCGGGTAAATTCTTTGCGAAAATTTGGAAATCCAAATTTTTGCGGGAGGCGTCCCGCCGGGGCGCCGCCGGCCGCGTCGGCTCGCTCAGTAGAGCCCGCCGGTTCCCCCGCCGATCGCCTTCTCGACGTCCGGCGAGACGGTGAGCACATGCGGCGATTCGGCGACGCTTTCGCCTGAGGCGTAGGAATTGGGCGGCGCGGTGCCCGGCTTGAAGGCTTCGAGGATCGAGCCCGGGCCGCTCGAACGCATGCCGGAATGCGCGTCGACCGAGATCAGCTTGATGCCGGGCGGCACGCGGAACGGCGTGTCGGGCTGGTCCTTTAGCGCCATCTTCATGAAATCGCGGAAGATCGGCGCGGTGTAGAGCGCGGCCTGCGCGGAATCGCCCAGCGAGCGCGGGTGGTCGTAGCCCATGAACACGCCGAAGGCGAGATCGGGCGAAAAGCCGACGAACCACAGGTCCTTGGCCTCGTTGGTGGTGCCCGTCTTGCCGGCCAGGTGCTTGCCCAGTTCGCGGATGCCCGCGCCGGCCGCCGTGCCGCGCTGGATGACGCCTTCCATGATCGAGGTGATCTGATAGGCGGTCAGCGGATCGATCACCTGCTCGCGCTGGTCGATCAGCCGGGGCTCCTCCTGGTTGTCCCACCGCGCCGCGTCGCAGCCCTGGCAGACGCGCTCGTCGTGCTTGTAGATCGTATGGCCCCAGCGGTCCTGGATGCGGTCGATCAGCGTCGCCTTGATGCGCTTGCCGCCATTGGCGAACATCGAATAGGCGGTGACCATGCGCAGCACCGTCGTCTCGCCGGCGCCCAGCGACATCGCCAGATAGGGCGGCAGGTTGTCGTAGACGCCGAAGCGCTTGGCGTATTCGGCGATCAGCGGCATGCCGATGTCGCGCGCCAGCCGCACCGTCATCTGGTTGATCGAGTGCTCGACGCCGAAGCGCAGGGTGTGCGGGCCGCCGGACTTGCCCTCGAAATTTTCGGGCCGCCAGATTTCGCCGTTGCCCACGTCGATCTCGATCGGCTCGTCGAGCACGATCGAGGACGGCGTATAGCCGTTGTCGATCGCCGCGGCGTAGACGAACGGCTTGAACGACGAGCCCGGCTGGCGCTGCGCCTGCGTCGCCCGGTTGAATTCCGACTGGTCGTAGGAAAAGCCGCCGACCATCGCGAAGACGCGGCCGGTGTAGGGGTCCATCGCCACGCAGGCGCCCGAGACCTCCGGAATCTGGCGCAAGCGATATTCGCCCGACCGCCCGGCGATCGGCTCGACATAGACGACGTCGCCGAGCTTCACCAGCGCCTTCGGCTTCTTGCCCGTCCATTTCGCGCCGTCCGCGGTGATCGAGCCCGTTTCGCGGTCGGGCCCGACCGCGCCCGACTGGTCGCGCTCGGGCTGCAAGCCGATGCGCGCCGACGTGTCGTTGGCGTCGAGCACCACCGCGAGGCGCCACGGCTTGACGTCGCCCAGTTGGGCAATGTCGGCGAGCGCGACGCCCCAGTCCTGGCCGAGGTCGATCGATTTGACGATGCCGTGCCAGCCGTGCGCCTCGTCGTAGCGCACGAGCCCGTCGACCAGCGCCTTGCGGGCCATCAACTGCATTTTGGGATCGAGCGTCGTGCGGACGGAAAGGCCGCCCTCGTAGAGCTTTTGCTCGCCGTAGCGTTCCGACAACTCGCGCCGCACCTCCTCGGCGAAAAAGCCGGCGGCGAGCGAATTGGGAGTCGTCACCCGCGTCTTGATGGTCAGCGGTTCGGAGCGCGCCTTCTCCGCCTGTTGCGGCGTGATATAGCCGTCTTCCAGCATGCGGCCGATGACGTAGTTGCGCCGCTCCACGGCGCGGTCGTGATTGCGGAAAGGATTGAGCGCGCTCGGCTCCTTGGGCAAGGCCGCGAGATAGGCGACCTCGGCGATGGTCAGTTCGTGCACCGACTTGTCGAAATAGTTCAGAGCCGCCGCCGCGACGCCGTAATTGCTGAGCCCGAGGTAGATTTCATTGAGATAGAGCTCGAGAATCTTTTCCTTCGAATAGGCCGATTCGATCCGCATGCTGAGCAGGATTTCGCGAATCTTGCGATCGAGCGTGCGTTCGTTGTTGAGCAGGAAGTTCTTGGCGACCTGCTGGGTGATGGTCGAAGCGCCCTGGACGTGCTTGGAGCCCTGCAGGAACACGTAAGCGGCGCGGATGATGCCTTCGGGATCGAAGCCGCTATGGACATAGAAGTTCTTGTCCTCGGCGGAAATGAACGCCTCCTTGACGAGCGGGGGAATGGCCGCCGAGGGCAGATAGAGGCGGCGCTCGCGCGAATATTCGGCGAGCAGGCTGCCGTCGCCCGCGTGCACGCGCGTCATCACCGGCGGCTCGTAGTTCTGCAGCTGCGAATAGTCGGGCAGGTCCTGCTCGTATTTCCATACGACCGCCGAGACGACCGCCGCGACGACGACGAAGACGATCGCGCAGGTCGCGAAGAGGAAACCGATAAAACGGGCGATCCGCCGCATGCTTCAATCAAATCCCGTCAGGAGCCGCCGAAGATTCGACGCCGAGTGCGCAAGACCCATAGACCAGAAGCCTCGGACCATCAATTTGTGTCGCGAGCGCGGCGAATTTGGGCCCGCGGCCTGACGCGCCCGCCAATCGTCCCTGCTCACGATCGGCGCGACCTATTTACCACGGCCGTCGTCGAGCTCAATGCGAAGTCTCGGCCCCGGACGCCGCCGGCCCGTCGGCGCTAGCCTCGGCTTTGGGCGCCGCGGAGACCCCATCGGCGCGTGGAATGAAGAAGCGGTCGATGGCGCTCGCCAGCGCCGTCGTCGCCTTGGCGCGCCATTCCGGCGACATCATCGATTTGACGTCCTGCTTGCTCGAGAGATAGCCGAGCTCCAGCAGGACCGAAGGGAAATCGGGCGCCTTCAGCACCATGAAGCCCGCCGAGCGCTCGGGGTTGTGATTGAGCCGTCCGACGCCGCGCCACTCGTCGACCACGCCGCGCGAGAACAGATGGGCGTAGGCGCGCGTTTCGCGCCGCTTGAGATCGAACAGAATGTCGGCGACGCCGACCGCCTCCTGCTTCTGCTCGACCCCGGCGGCCCGGTCGGCGGCGTTTTCGCGCTCGGCGATGCGCGCCGCCTCGGCGTCCGACGCCCGGTCGGCGACGGTGTAGACCGTCGCGCCGGAAACCTCGGCCGCCGCCTGCAAGGTGTCGGCGTGGATCGAGATGAGCAGCGCGGCGTTGACGTCGCGCGCGATCTTCACGCGATCGGCCAGCGAGACGAATTCATCGCCGTCGCGCGTCATCACGACGCGGTAATGGCCGCTCGCCTCGAGCTTTTGCGCGAGCTCGCGAGTAAAATCGAAAACGATCGTCTTCTCGACCGCGCCGCCCGGACCGATCGCGCCGGCGTCGACCCCGCCATGGCCGGGGTCCAGCACGATCACCGGCGGTCCCGAGGAGGCGAGCGGCGATGGGGCCGGCGCCGCGGTCTCGCGCTCCGGCGCGGCGGCCGGCGCGCTCTCCCTGACGGCCTCGGCGAACGCCGCGGGTTCGCAACGCGCCAGCTCGATCTGCAGCCGCGCCGGCTCGGCGTCCTTGGCGATCGGCTGCGTCGCGACGCGGGTGATGCGCGCCGGCGCCGCCAGGTCGATGACAATGCGCGACTTGCCCGGCGCCAGCAGGCCGAAGCGGAACGATTTCACGATCGGCCCGAGCGAGCCGCCCTGCGGCGCCCGCCCGACCGCCGGATCGATCTGAAAATTCACTTCGGGCGCGTCGACGATGATGCGATCGGGATCGGCCATCGAAAAGGCGCGCGCTTCGGCCGGCGAAGAAAGGTCAAAGGTCAGTTTGGCCTTGCCGCCCTCGTCGACCAGTCGCGCGGCGACGGCGACGGGACGGCGTTTTGGCGGCCGCCGCCACAGTTTCGACGTTCGCCGCGGATTGAGCGCCAAAGGACGAGTCGGCAGGCGCGATCGCCGCGACGAGGAGGGCGGCAAGCCCAATCCCCGGCGCAACCGGCGCAAGGCGCCCGAAGCATCGACGCGCCGACCGCCGGCTCGTCTGGCAAGCCCAATGGGGCATTTGTCCCGATCCTCGTCCGCAATCGGCCTCGTGCGGCGGAAGCCCCGCTTGATCCTGCGCGCGCCGCGCAAGATCAACGCCGCCGGGGATTCAACTCGCCAGGCAGACCTCGAAAGCTTGTCGAGGCCTCATCGCCCTCGTATCGCAGCCCCAAGGCATAGGGCCTTCTCGGTTAATGCTTTGTGACCATAATCGTCTGCGGTCGCCGGCGCTGTGGCCGTCGGGCAACAGCTCGGGAAAAACCTTGCCAAGCCCCTTGGCGCCGCCTATGTAGTTTCTGTTTTGCGTTCGGATCGACACCGCCCGACGCTGGCTTTGTGGATTGATTCGAGAGGTTTGTCTCGATCGATTTTTAGGGCGTCGCGGACGAGACGGCTGTCCGTCAGGCGAGGCGAGGGCGGAAAATCCAAACCAGCGGGCCTGGCCCGCCTCTGCAAACGCCTCCCTTGGCAAGGGTTTTGCGGCTTGCGGATTGGAAGGCGACTTGTCGGGCGCTCGCCCTTCGAGTGCGAACCGGAGCGGGACAATGGCGCGATATGCGCCCCTCGATAGGCGACGAGGATAGGCTCCGCCGGTTGATCTGGTGCGTAATGCCCGATTCAAGCAGACAAGGCCGGCAATTCTCGCATCGCGATGCGCGTTTGGGCCTTGGTTTGCGCCATCTGGGCGCGGCGAGCGCCGCGCTTGACGTTCAAAATCCTTCTTTCCTTTCATCACATGCAGGCGCCGGGCGCCGGTTTCCAACGCGCGCGGTCTGCGCGCGGGAAAGCGCGCGCGCGCGCCCCGAGAGAGTTCAACATGCCCAACAAAATGATTATAGACGCCTCCCACCCGGAAGAGACCCGGGTGGTCGTGCTAAGGGGTAACCGGGTCGAGGAATTCGATTTCGAATCGGCCAACAAGAAACCGCTGCGCGGCAACATCTACCTCGCGAAGGTGACTCGCGTAGAGCCCTCGCTGCAGGCGGCCTTCATCGACTACGGCGGCAACCGCCACGGCTTCCTCGCCTTCTCGGAAATCCACCCCGACTATTACCAGATCCCGGTCGCCGATCGTCAGGCGCTGCTCGAAGAAGAAGCGCGTTCGCATCACGAAGACGACGAGGAGCCGAAGAGCGAGCGGCGCAGCCGGCGTCACCGCCGTCCGCGCCCACAGGAAGCCGAAATGCGCGCCCGCGGCGAGGAGCGGGTTTCCGAGCTCGCGGATTCGCCGGAATCAGGAGAAGCGCCGGTCGCCGCTTCGGACGAGGCGCCGGAAGTTCACGCGCTGGCCGCCGCGCCGGCTGACGAGGAACAACGGCCGGCGGAGACGGACGCGTTGAGCGAAACGGCGACGCCGGCGCCGGTCATCCTCAGCCAAGACGCGCCGTCGGACACGCCCGCCGGGGCGCCTGACACGCCGTTCCGGCCGTTGGATGAAGAATCGCGCGGCGAGCCGGTCGCGGCCTCCGATGGCGGCGACGAAGAGCGCACAGAGGCGGGCGAGGCCGCCTCGGACTCGCCGGATCGCTCCGACGTCTCCCCGATCGCCGCGCCGTCCGACGAGGATGAGGACGAGGACGAGGAAGTCACGACGCTCGACGGCGGCGCCGAAGAACGGGCGCCGCGCGCGCGCCACACGCGCAGCGAGGACGAAGGCGAGGCGATCGAACAGGTCGGCGGCGATGCGATGGAGGAAATGATGCCTCGCCGCGCGCCGCGCCTGCGGCGCCAATACAAGATCCAGGAAGTCATCAAGCGCCGCCAGGTTCTGCTGGTGCAGGTGGTCAAGGAGGAGCGCGGCAACAAGGGCGCGGCCTTGACGACCTATCTGTCGCTGGCGGGGCGCTATTCCGTGCTGATGCCCAACACCGCGCGCGGCGGCGGCATTTCGCGCAAGATCACCAATACGCTCGACCGCAGCCGCCTGAAGTCGATCGCCCAGGACCTCGAAGTGCCGGAAGGCATGGGAGTCATCCTGCGCACGGCGGGCGCCTCGCGCACCAAGGCGGAGGTGAAGCGCGACTTCGAATATCTGCTGCGCATGTGGGAGACCGTCCGCGAACTGACCCTGTCGTCCAGCGCGCCGACGCTGGTCTACGAGGAGGGCTCGCTGATCAAGCGCGCGATCCGCGACCTCTACGACAAGGATGTCGAGGAAATCATCGTCGCCGGAGAAGAGGGCTATCGCGAGGCCAAGGAGTTCATGCGGCTGTTGATGCCGAGCCACGCCAAGAACGTGCAGCCGTACCGCGAATTGCAGCCGGTTTTCGCCCGTGCGGGGGTCGAGGCGCAACTCGACGCGATGTTCTCGAATCAGGTTACGCTGAAGTCGGGCGGCTACATCGTGATCAACCAGACCGAGGCGCTGGTGGCGATCGACGTCAATTCCGGCCGCTCGACGCGCGAGCACAACATCGAGGACACCGCGCTTCGCACCAATCTCGAGGCGGCGGACGAAATTGCGCGGCAATTGCGCCTGCGCGATCTTGCCGGCCTGATCGTCCTCGACCTGATCGACATGGAGGAAGCGCGCAACAATCGCGCGGTCGAGCGCCGCCTCAAGGATGCGTTGAAGAACGATCGCGCGCGCATTCAGGTGGGGCGGATTTCGCACTTCGGCCTTCTCGAAATGTCGCGCCAGCGCATCCGCACCGGCGTGCTCGAAGGCTCCACCGTCATATGCCCCCATTGCATGGGCGCCGGGGTCGTGCGCTCCACCGCCTCGATCGCGCTGCATGTGCTGCGCGTGCTCGAAGACGCGCTGATCAAGAGCGCGACGCATGACATGACCGTGCGCACCCGCACCGAGGTCGCGCTTTACATCCTCAATCAAAAGCGCCGGCACCTGCGCGACCTCGAGCGGCGGTTCGGCGTGGCGATCATGGTCGCGGCGGACGAAACCTTGACCGGGCTCGTCTATCACGCCTTCGAACGCGGCGAACCGGCGTCGGGCGTTCCGGCCGACGAAGCCGCGCCGAGCGATTTCTTGATCCAAGACGAAACGGCGTCCGCCGAAGAGGAGTTCGAGGAGGAGGTCCCGCCCGAGGGCGAAACGGAACTGGAGCGCGAGGACGGCGAGGCCGCCGACGATGAAGCGGAGGCCGGCGCCTCGCGCCAAGACGCCGGGAACGCCGCCGGCTCGGCCGAAGAGGGCGAGACGGTTCGTCGCCGGCGCCGGCGCCGGCGGCGGCGCGGCGAGCGGGGACCGGCCGAGGGTTTCAGCGCGGACGCCCCGCAACCGACCGACGCGGGTCTTGCGGTCATCGCGGAGATCGGCGGCGATCTGCCGACGGCCGCCGCGACGCCCGAGGATTCCGCGGAAGGGGCCGAAATCGGAGCAGTCGGGCTGCCGCGTGAGGTTTCAGGCCGCCACCGGCGCGCCCGCGGGCCGCGCCGGGGCGACCATGATCGTGATCGCGGGCGACGTCCGGAAGGCGGGCGCGAGGCCGCCGGCGAGACGATCGACATCGCTCCGCCCAGTTTCGCCAGCCCGCCAATCAGCGCGCCCGACGATGGCGCTGCCGGCGCATCCGCCGGGGCGGCGCACGATTTCGCCGCGCGAGCGCCGTCCCATCTTCCGCCATCGGCGGTCCATGAGTTGGTGGCCGACGGGCCGGTGTTCCACGAGTTCGAGACGGCGTCGCCGCCCGCGCAAGGCGACGGCGCGACGAATGCCGCCGAGGCCGCCGAAGAGGGCTCGAACCCAGACGCGCCGGCGCCGGGCGAGGCTGACGATTCTTCGCGTCCCAAGCGCTCGGGCTGGTGGCGACGCGCGCGCGCGACATTGGTCGGCGAGTAGCGTATCGGCGGAGCGGCCGCCGGCGACCCGGCGAGCGCGCACGAAATTGTGAACGCGCGCCGTTATCTCTTGGCGGCGCGCGATTGTCGCCTTAATGAGAGGCTTACCGAAATCCGCCATGAGGAATTCTCATGGTCGACCCCGAGGTGAAAGGCGCTCGCGGCAATTGCGCCCGGCGCGCGCCGCCCATCCATCCGGTCTGGGAGAACAAAATGAATCGATCGCTGGCCTTTGGCGTCGTCGCCGCCCTGCTGGGCATGGTCGCCGGCTCGTTCGGCGCGCGCGCCGCCGAGTTCACGCCCGACCAAAGGACGGAGATCGGCTCGATCATCAAGGACTATCTCGTCAACAATCCGGAAGCGTTGCGCGCGGCGATCGACGCGCTCGACAAGCACGACAAGCAGGTCGAGGCCCAGGCCAGGGAGACTGCGGTCGCGGACCAATCAACCAAATTGTTCTCCTCGCCCCATCAGGCCGATGTCGGCAATCCGAAGGGCGATGCGACGCTCGTCGAGTTCTTCGATTATAATTGCCATTATTGCAAAGGCGCCCTGCCCGACATCGCCAAGCTGATGCAAGGCGATCCGAATCTGAAGATCGTGCTGAAGGATTTCCCTGTTCTCGGGCCCGGCTCCGTCGAGGCGGCGAAGGTCGCCAGCGCGGTCCGCAACCAGTTGCACGGGGACAAATTCTGGCAGTTCCATTTCAAGCTGCTCGGCAGTCACGGTCCGGTCGGCAAGGCCGAGGCGCTTGCCGTCGCCAAGGAGATGGGCGTCGATATGGATCGGCTCGCCAAGGACATGGAGAGCCCCGACGTGATGACCGGGCTGCAGGAGGTCATGCACATGGCCGACGCCTTGCAAATCAACGGCACGCCGACTTTCGTGGTCGGCCAGCAGGTCGTCGTCGGCGCCGTCGGCTATGATGAGCTGAAGCAAAAGATCGACAGCGTGCACAAATGCGGACACGCCGTCTGCTGACGGGCGGCGACGAATCCATTACAAGAACGGGCCTGTTCAATCCTTGAACCGGCCCAATTTTTTGACTGAACCGGGCTTTGCTTCGCCATGACCGCATTTCAGGCCATCGTCATGGCCATCCTGCAAGGCGTGACGGAATTGTTCCCGGTCAGCAGCCTCGGCCATGCCGTCGTCCTGCCGCGCCTGCTGCATTGGGACATCGACCAGAAGGCGCCGGACTGGCTGGCCTATCTCGTGGTCATGCATCTTGGGACCGCGATCGCCTTGTTCTTGTATTTTTGGCGGGACTGGCTCGGGTTCGGACTGTCGCTGTTGAGTTGATCGAGACCGCGCGCGGTCGCCGACCGGCGGATTTTCTGGCTCGTCGTCCTGGCGACGATTCCCGCGGTCGTGGTCGGCTTCGTCTTTCGCAAGTTGCTCGGCGACGCCTTCGCCACGCCGATGATTGGCGCGATATTTCTCGTGGTGAACGGCGTCCTGCTGTTTGCCGGCGACAGAATCGGCGGCCAGTCCGATGGAACGCTCGATCAGTTGAACTGGAAAGGCGCGCTGGCCATTGGCGTCGCCCAGTGCGCCGCCCTCGTTCCGGGCATTTCGCGCTCGGGCGCGACGATCGTGACCGGCGTCGTTGCGGGCCTGCGCCACAGGGACTCCGCGCGTTTTTCGTTCTTCATGGCGACCCCGATCATTCTGGGCGCCAATGCGCTGGAGGCCCCCAAGCTGTTGCGCGAGGGCGCGACTCTGGGCGGCATGGCGATCCTGTCGGGCGTCGTCGCGGGCGTCGTCGCGTTTCTGAGCACCGCCTTCCTCATGCGTTATTTCGGCCGCCATGAGTTCGAGGCGCTGAACCCGTTCGCCTATTACTGCTGGGTCGCCGGCGCCGCCAGCATCGCGCTGATCGCGCTGACCTGAGCGCCGGCGTCCGCCTCTTGGCCGGCTCGCCCCCGGCGCCTATATTCGCCCTCGCCTCGCCGCCGGCGACCGCTTCCGCGGGTTTGGCCGTATCGGCGAAATCCGACCTTCCAAATTTGAAGTCGATGCGAGCTCGAGAGTCTTGTTGAGGGCGAAGCCATGACGGTCGAAGTGATGCCCGACCATCTGTCCGAAGCGGAGACCGATCAGCTCCGCATGGCGATCCGTCGCCTGGAGGGAGGCGGCTTCGCGTCGCGTGCGGCCGACCTGCTCGGCCGCCAGGTCGAGGCGGCGGGACGGGCCCTGCCGGCGCCGGCGCGCCAGATCGTCGCACGCGCCGCCGAGCGCGCCCTGCGCGCCGCGATGCGCGTGGCGGTCGGCACCATCGACACGAAAAGCCAGCCAAAGGCCGCCAGGGGCGCGCACAAAGCGCTCGCCGCCGCATCCGGCGCCGCCGGCGGCGCTTTCGGCCTGGCGGCGCTGCCGGTCGAATTGCCGGTCTCCACCACGATCATGCTGCGCTCAATCGCCCAGATCGCGCGCGAGGAGGGTGAGGATTTGCGCCAGCCGGAGGCCGCCCTCGCCTGTATCGAGGTTTTCGGGCTTGGCGGACGCCAATCCGCCGAAGCGGCGGTCGACGGCGGCTATTTCGCCATCCGCGCCCTGTTCGCCAAAAGCGTCAGCGAAAGCGCCCGCTTCATCGTCCAGCGCGGACTCGTCGACGAGAGCGCGCCGGTTCTGGTGCGGCTCGTCACCCAGATCGCCGCGCGCTTCGGTCTCATCGTCAGCCAGAAGCTCGCCGCCCAGGCGATCCCGGTGATCGGCGCGCTCGGCGGCGCCGCGGTCAATCTCGCCTTCATCGAGCATTTTCAGAATATCGCGAGAGGACACTTTACGGTGCGGCGCCTCGAGCGCGCCCACGGCGCCGAGGCGGTGCGCTTCGACTACGAACGGCTGCGCAACGAGAAATGACGGTCGCCGCCGCAACGCCCGGCGCCCCCGTCGCTCGCGCGGTCTTGCGCGCGGGCGCTCCGTTCATCGGCAAGCCGGGCTTTTCCTATGCCCCGGCGACATCCGCCGAGACGGTCGGGACTTCGGAGATTCGCGTGGCGTTGCCGGCGATCCCGTGATGTCGTTCAATTCACGCCGCCGCTGATCAGGACAATCGAGGTCGAGGAGCCCCATGACCGCAAGGATCAAATCGAAACGGTTGGGCTTTTTCACCCGGCTCCTCGACGAGGCCAGCGCCGGCGAACGCTATCGCCTCGCCACCGAACAGATCGTCCACGCCGAAAAAGTCGGCTTCGATAGCGCTTGGGTCGCCCAGCACCATTTCCATGAGGACGAGGGCGGGCTTCCCGCGCCATTGGTATTTCTGGCGCAGGCGGCGGCGCGAACCTCGAGAATTCGCCTCGGCACGGGGATTGTCACCCTGCCGCTCGAAAATCCTGTCCGCGTCGCCGAAGATGCGGCCGTGCTCGACCTGCTTTCCGACGGCCGCCTTGAACTCGGAGTCGGAACCGGCGGAACGCCATCGAGCTTCGCCGCGTTCGGATTCGACAGCGCGGACCGAGCGGCGATCTTCGACAGGCATCTTGCCGTCGTTCGCAACGCCTTGGCGGGAAAGCCCCTCGGCGGCGAGGACACGCTCTATCCAGCGGCCCCGCAATTGCTCGATCGCATCTGGCAGGCGACGTTCTCCGTCGGCGGCGGCGCTCGGGCCGGCAAGGCCGGCGACGGCCTGATGCTGTCGCGCACACAACCGCGCGCCGCGGAGGCGCCGGGCGCTTCGCTCGCCGATCTTCAGCACCCGATCATCGACGCCTACCTCGCCGCATTGCCCGAGGGCCGCGAGCCGCGCATCCTCGGCTCCCGCACATTGTTCGTCGCCGATGACCGAAACGACGCGCTGCGTTTCGCCGAAATCGGCCTGCGTCGCATCGTCGATCACTTCCTCGCCGCCGGGCATCAAGTGTCGGGCCGGTCCCTCGGGGAGCTGATCGCGACATTCGACGTGCATCTTGGCGAGCCCGACGAGGTGATCGCCTCGCTCAAGGCCGACAGCACGCTCGAAAGGGTGACCGATCTGGTGTTTCAGGTGCATTCGATCGACCCGCCTCATCCCTATATCCTGCGCTCGATCGAATTGATCGCCACTCGGGTGGCGCCCGCGCTCGGCTGGGAGCGCTCGGGCGCGCCCAGGCTTGACAGCCTCGTTGCGGCTCGCTGACCGGGAAACGGCCGGATTTGAAAGAGGACGGACCATGAGCGAACCCAAAGAGGATGTGATCGACCGGCTGGTCGGCGTTGATCGAGGCGGCCGTCTCGAGGGAATTCGCGCCCTGCGTCCGGAGGCGCGGGCAAATGCGCAGAAGAGCTACCTGGCGCTTTTCGCGCCGGAGTTTCCCGGCGGCGTGTCGGCGCAGGAGCGCTACGCGATCGCCATGTTCGTGGCCGGAGTGCATCGGGACGCCGCGATCCTCGCCTTCTATCGGGACGGGCTCGTCAGACAGAGCGGACGCTCCGACGTCGCCGCCGCCGTCGCCGAAGAGATTGCGCGGGGCGCAGCCGAAGGCCCCTACGGGCGCTATCCCCGGGGGCCGCTGAGCGCCGAGGACAGGCTCGGCCCGATCCATCGCGTATCGGGGTCGAATCGGCTGGCTCTCGGCGAGCGCCTTTGCGCGGGGCTGGAGCACGCTCATCTGCTGGTCTTCCGTCCCCGCGACGCGAGCCCGGCGGCGTTGCAATCCTTGTTGGACTCCGGCTGGTCGACGACCGACATCGTCACATTGTCGCAACTGGTCGCTTTCCTGTCGTTCCAGATCCGGGTGATCGTCGGGCTGCGCGCGCTGGCGCTCGCGGCCGTCGCAACCTCCAACAGCAATGTCTGAGAAAGGATGGCCTCAATGAGCCACTCGACCATCGCCGTCGCGCGTGAAGATCGTCCGGCGATCTTCACGCAGGACGAGATCGGCTGGGCGCCGTGGCTCGAGCCGCTCGCCGCCGACCAGTTGACCGACCGCCATTGGGCCGGGCTGGTCGACGCCTCGCGGGCCAAGTCGCCCTATTTCATGCTGCTGGCGCGCGATCCCGAGATCCTCGAGGCGCGCACCAAGACCGACAAGGACATCTTTTACAATCCCTCCGGCGGCCTTCCCCGCGCGGAGCGCGAACTCTCGGCCGCGGCGGCGTCCCGCGACAACGGCTGCATCTTCTGCGCCTCGGTCCATGCGCGATTCGCCTCGACCCATTCCAAGCGCCGCGAAGACGTGCAGCGGCTGCTCGATGAAGGCGTCGCCGTCGACATCGACGCGCGCTGGAACGCCGTCATCGCGGCGTCGGCGGCGCTGACCGCGACGCCGCCGGCGTTCGGTCAGCCGGAGATCGAACGTCTGCGCGCGGTCGGTCTCGACGATCTCGCGATCGCAGACGTCATTCACGGCGCGGCCTTCTTCAACTGGGCGAACCGGCTGATGCTGTCGCTCGGCGAACCGACGGCGGCGGCGAAAAGCCGATGAAGGGCGCCGCGACAAGAGACCGCGCGGCGACGTCCTCGACCGGGGGAGCGCGATCATGCCTGTATCGGTGAACGGAATCGATCATTTCGTGATCCGAGTCCGGAATCTCGACCAGGGCGAGAGGCTGTTCACCAAACTCGGCTTCACCTTGACGCCGCGCGGCTTCCATGTCGGGCGCGGCAGCGCCAATCATACGGCGCCACTGTCGGGCGGCAATTATTTCGAGCTGATCCATTTGGCCTCCGAGGCCGCCGCGCCGCATTTCTTCAACAGGCCCGAAGGTCCTGTGGCGTTGGCGCTCTCGCCGACCGACAGCCGCATCGTCCACGCCGAGCTCGCCGCCCTCGGCTACGACGTCGAACCGCCGCGCGACCTGGCGCGTCCGGTGCATCTGGCGGACGGCGCGCACGAGGCGCGCTTTCTCAACGTCGGCTTTCCGTCCCTCGCTCCGGAAGCGATCCCGTTGTTCGCCTGCCAGCATTTGACCCGCGAGCTGGTGTGGAGGCCGGAATGGGAGCGGCACGCCAACGGCGCCGAGCGGGTGAGCGAAGTCATCGTGGCGCATTCTTCACCCGCCGATTTGCGGGCGACTTACGTCGGGCTGTTCGGGGAGCCGGCGGTCGGCGTCGACGGCGACAGTCTGATCGTCACACTCGGCGCGGACAGGATCAGCTTCCTGGCGCCGGAGGCGTTCAGGGCGCGCTTCCCCTCGGTGCCGGTCGCCGCGGATTTGTCGCGCGGCTGGTTCGCCGGGGCGACGCTGCGCGTCCGCTCGCCCGACAGAGTCGCTGGAATCCTGGCGGAAGCCGGCATCGCCGCCGCGCGGACGCCGTCGGGCTCGATCGTCGTCGCGCCTTCCGAGGCCGCCGATACTCTGCTCGAATTTGCGGCGGCGTGACGCTTTCCCTCAAGCCGCGACCGCGCCGCCGAGATAGGCCTCGCGGATGCGAGGGTCGTTGCGCAGCATCGCGGCCGACCCCTGCAGCACGATCCGGCCGGTTTGCAACACGTAGCCCTCATGGGCGATTTGCAGCGCGAGATTGGCGTTCTGCTCGACCATGAACACCGTGACGCCCTGGCGGTTGATTTCGGCGATCAGCTCCAGCACGCGGTCGACGAACAAAGGCGACAGGCCCATGGTCGGTTCGTCCATGCAAATCAGCCGCGGCCGACCCATCAGGGCGCGCGCCATCGCGACCATCTGCTGCTCGCCGCCCGACAGCGTGCCGGCGCGCTGATCGAGCCGCTCGGCGACGCGCGGGAACAATTCCAGCATGCGCGCGAAGTCGTCGGCGACCGCGCGGCGGTCGCTTCTGGCGTAGGCGCCCATCTTGAGGTTCTCGCGCACGCTCATCAGCGGGAAAATCCGTCGCGCCTCGGGCACCGACCCGACGCCGGCGTGGATGATCCGGTGCGTCGGCATTCCGGTGATGCGCGCCCCGTCGAAGGTGACCGTTCCCGAGCGCGGCGAGACGAGGCCGAGGATGACCTTCATCGTCGTCGACTTGCCGCTCGCATTGCCGCCGAGCAGGCAAACGATGCGCCCGCGACCGACTTCGAGCGACAGATCGAAATGCGCCTGCACGGCGCCGTAGAAGGTGTTGATCCGATCGAGGCGCAGCAGCGGTTCGCTCACAGGACGGACTCCGGCTGCGCGGCCGCCCCGACGTCGGCGTGGCCGAGATAGGCCTCGACGACCGCGGGATCGCGGCTGACCTCCCGAGGCGCGCCTTCCGCGATCTTCGCGCCGTTGTCCAGCACCACGACGCGATCCGACAGCGCCATCACCATGTCGAGCTTGTGCTCGATGAGCAGGATCGTCAGCCCGCCGCGCTTCAATGTCGCGATCAGCGCCTGCATCTCGGCGGTCTCGGTCGGATTCATCCCGGCGGTGGGCTCGTCCAGCAGCAGCAGGCGCGGCCTCAAAGCCAGCGCGCGGGCGATTTCCAGACGGCGCCGATTGGCGTAGGAGAGGCTGTAGGCGGGATGGTCGAGACGCGGCGTCAGCCGGTCGCCGAACAGCGCGATCGTTTCGCGCGCCTCAGCGCGCAGCGTCTGCTCCTCGAGCTTCACCGAAGGGGGGCGCAGGAGCGCGAGGGCGAGTTCGCCGAGCGGCCCGATCAGCGGCCATTTCGGGCGCACGGCGCTGAGGCGGGTGTGGGCGCCGACCAGCACGTTGTCCTCGACGCTGAGATTGGCGAACACGCGGCCATGCTGGAAGGTCCGCGCCAGGCCGAGCGCCGCGATGGCTTCGGGTCCGAGCCCGGCGATCGGACGGCCGGCGAAGGTGATCGATCCGACGTCGGGACGATCGAGCCCGCTGATCAGATTGAACGACGTCGTCTTGCCCGCGCCGTTGGGGCCGATCAGGCCGACGAGCTCGCCCGCGCCGACGGCGAGGTCGAGACCATTGACGGCGATCACGCCGCCGAAGCGGCGCGTCAGGCCCGTGATTTCAAGCAGCGCGGCGGAGCCGTTCATACGGTCCCCATCAGGCCTTGCGGGCGAAAGCGAATGAGCAGAAGGAGCGCCACTCCGTAAATGAGGATGCGATATTCCGCCGTCAGGCGAAACAACTCCGGCAGTCCGGCGAGCACGACGGCGCCGAGGATCGCGCCGACGACATTGCCCATGCCGCCCAGAATGACCATTGTCAAAGCCAACAGGGAGACCTGCGAGTCGAACGTCTGATGGTTGATGTAGGAATAGAGATGCGCGGTGATTGCGCCGCTGACGCCGGCGCCGAACCCGCCGAAGGCGAAGGCCAGCCCCTTGTATCGGTCGAGACGAATGCCGTAGGAGCGAGCCGCGACATCGTCGTCGCGAATGGCGCGCAAGGTGCGGCCGAGATGCGAGGCGAGCAGCCGGGTCTGCACGAGCGCCAGCAGAACGACGATCGCCAGGCACAGCCAATAGACTTCGCGGGCGCTGTAGATTTCGTGGCCGAAGATCGAGAGGGGAGGAATGCCGGTTATTCCCATCGCGCCCCGGGTCAGGCTCTCCCAGTTCAGGATCACCAGGCTCACGACTTCTCCGATCGCCAGCGTCGCGATGGCGATCGTGTGGCCGCGCAATCGGAACGCCGGAAATATCAGCGCCGTGCCGAGCGCGCTGGTGATCAGACCGGCGGCGGGAATTGTCAGCCAGGTCGGCGCGTCGAGGTCGACGGTCAGCAGCGCCGAGGCGTAGGCGCCGATGGCGAGCAGCCCGGCATGGCCGAACGAAATCTGCCCGGCGGTGCCCGCCATCAGCGTGAGGCTGAGCGCCAGCATCGCGGCGAGCCAGGCGTTGGTCAGGGTCTGGAGCAGATAGGGCGCGCCGATGACCAGCGGCAAGGCGAACGCCGCCCCGGTCAGGCCCCATAGCGCCCATCGCGGCAGGCGCAACGGCCGGCTCGGCGCGATGAAAGCGCCGGCGAGCGGTTCGCTGGGCAGTCCGGAGCGGCCGCCGAACAGGCCGTTGGGCAGCCAGATCAGGAACAGGATCAGCAGCACGAACGCAAACAGGTTGCGATAAGTCGTCCCCAACAAGGCGATGCCGTAGCTCTCGATAAGGCCGAGCAGCAGGCTTCCGACGATGGCGCCGGGCACGTTGCCGACGCCGCCGATGACCTGCGCGACAATGCCCTTGAGGGTCGCCTGAAAGCTCATCGCCGGGTCGATGTGATTGTAATACATGCCGACCAGCAGGCCGCTCAAACCGCCGAGCGCCGAGGCGATGGCGAAAACCGCGCTGTTCACGGCGTTGACGTTGACGCCCATCTGCTGCGCCGCTTCCCGATCCTGAGCCGTCGCGCGCACGGCGAATCCGAGCTTGGTGAAGCGCAGGAAGCCGAACAGCAGCGCCGCGCTGCCGACGCCGATGGCGGCGATGAGAAGATCAAGCGCGCCGATCGAACCGCCGCCGACGTCGATGCGCCAGTCCGGAAGGCCGTCCGGCACCGCGCGCGGATTCGGCGAGAAGACGAGTTGCACGAGCTGGTCCAGCACGAAGCTGATGCCGATCGTCGCCAGCAGCGGCGCGATGCGCGCCGAGCCCTGCAGCGGCCGCAGGCCGACGCGTTCGATCAACATGCCCACCAGCGCGCAACCGACGAACACGATTGCCATCGTCGCCGGAAGCGGCGTCCGCAGGAAAGTGATCGCCGTCCAGCCGATATAGGCGCCGATCGTGTAGACCGAGCCATGCGCGAAGTTGATGAGATTGGAGACGCCGAAGATCAGCGCCAGCCCGACCGCCAGAAGCGCGTAGATGTTGCCGATCACGAGGCCGTTGACGGTGTAGTCGATAAACGAACTCAAGTCGGGGCATCCTCGGCCGGGCCAATCGCCGGAGCCATAGTAGCGTCAACGGCCGCGAGCGGCCATTGACCGACATGGGCCGTCCGAGCTGGCTCAGCCGGCGTTCGGCTTCTTGCCGTCCCAGAGGACGAATTGACCGCCCTTCACGAGGAGATAGACGGCGCGCGCGCCGGCGACCCGCCGCGTCTGCGGATCGAAGGTGGCTTTGCCGTAGATCACGCTCGGCACGTCCTTGATTTCGGCGAGTCCGTCGCGAATCGCGGTGCGGTCGACGCCGTATTTGTCGATGACGTCGGCCAGCAGGATGATCGTATCATAGGCGACCGCGTTGAAGTCGTCGGGCTCCTCGTGGTATTTGGCCCTGAATTTGGTCACGAAGGATTGGACTTCGGGGCGCGTGTCGCCGGGGAAGAAATTCGATTCGGTGAAGACGCCTTCGCCGGCCTCGCCGGCAAGCTCGATGAACTTCGGCGAATAGATCGAACCGCTGGCGACGATCGGCTGGGTCAAGCCGACCGAGCGCGTCTGTCGGGTGATCAGGGCGCCGTCGGCGTAGTAGGAGATCAGCACGATCGCGTCGGGCCTGGCGTCGCGAACGCGAACCAGCGTCGAACGGAAGTCCTTCTCATCGGGCTGGTATCCCTCCGCGGCGACGACTTCGACGCCGAGGCTGTTGGCCGATCCGGTGAAGATCGCCTGGCTGCTGCGACCCCAGTCGGTATTGAGATAGAGCACCGCCACGCGCTTGAAGCCGAGATCGGCGGCGTATTTGGCGAGCCGCGGCTGCTCATCGGCCTGGCTCACCGAATTGCTCCACATGAAGTCGCCGCCCTTGGTGAAATTGGGATGCGAGTTGGTGAAGCCGAATTGGACGAGGCCGGCGCGCTGATAGATGGAGGACGCCGCCATCGAGGCGGTGCTCGAAAAATCGCCGACTTCGACGACGATCTTCGGGTCGCTCACGAATTTTTGCGCGATGGCGACCGACTGGCGCGGATCGGCCTGACTGTCTTCGAAGACATATTGCAGCGGCCGGCCTCTGACGCCCCTGGCGTTGACCTCTTCGAGCGCGAGATCGAATCCCTTCTTCCACTGGGCCCCGTATTGGGCGTTCTGACCCGTCAGGGGTCCGCTCACGCCGATCGTCACGGGCTCGCCGCTGGCTTGAGCGAAAGCGGTCGGGGTTCCGATGTTGGTTGCGACGACCACGGTCGCCAGCCAACCGAACAAAGTCGCAAAGCGGCGACTTGAAATCGCGGACATGATTTCCCCTTTCCAGGCCGAAACGCCGGTCAGGTCGCCCCGAGCACGGCAAGACCCCCCAACGCGGCAGGCCTGATCGCTCACTATGGCGCGCGCCCGGCGGGCGTTCTTAGCGTATTTTAATATAATGTCTATAGAAATAAGATTTATATCTCGCTCCCACGCTGTGTGACCGGCGCGCGTGGAGTTCTCGTGTCCGGGCGGCGCCCGCCGGTCAAGGATTATTTTCCCATGGCAGGACGCGTGGGTCGCGCCATGCCTTCGGCCGCAACGACGCCGCCGCCATCACAACGCATGGACTGTCAATCGGCCATACGCCGAAGCGCAGCCTGATCATAATGCGTCGGACAGCGACTTTGACATCCGGGAGGATCCTCGTCCTCGCATCTTCGACCGTGATGGAGATGATCGTGCGAAGGTCGTCGAGCCGCCCCCGGGCAAAGCGGCGCAAAGCGCCGGGCCGATGTCAGTCGATCGTGGCGGCGGTCGGCTCCCGAATGTCGCGTCGCTTTATGGCGCAAAATCGGCATGATTGGCGGGCCACGACCGACGATGATGAGCACTACGTCTACGCTATAGCCCTATAGGCCTACCTATCAAGCAGCGACGGGTTCCGGTATCGCGTTGCGGTTGTCAGGCCCCCCTGTAGAATGTGCGCGAGCGGAACATTGGGGGTACTCGGGCGGGTCCCGGGTGCTGAATGAGGCAGCATGGCGTCGCGTCCCTACCTTAACCATCGAGGCAAAGAACTCCTCGCGATATTCAGGGACGGTGAGGAAAACGCGAAGACGCTGAACGCGCTCCGCGCCGAGCTTGTTTACCGCAATACACCATCGATGCGCGATCTCCGAATCCAGGTGGATGAGGCCTTGGCTCGGCTTCAGACGGACCCTGCGGCACCATCCGCAGTCGGCCGACAGCTCCAGCCCGAGCTTCCTCTGGAAACCGGGGACTCGGCCCTGCCAGGTCAGCATCGGACGCCCTCCCGAACCTCCAAGTCTGGGATCGCCCGTCAGAAAACTTCGAATTCCCCCGATAGCGATGAGACGGACGATCCAATAGGGGGCGCGCGGGGAAAAGTCGGATCCATCCGGCCCTGTGGCGCGATCAGCGGCGTACCAAGCCGCTGGACATTTCCGGATAAGCGCGACTTTGAGATTGAGGTCGGCAAGAACGCTACACGTGTCGAAAAATTCGTCGCGGCCCTTCGGGCGCTGGTCAAAGAAATGCGCAGGCGCGGCAGCGGCATGCGGACTGTCACCCTTGAACATGGCGAAGCCGTTCCTCTCGATGGCCGTGAACGCGGCTACCGTTTTCCGTATGACGGTGACGCAGAGCTTTTTGAAGGCGCGAAGGTTACGATCGCGATCGGTAACCGCACGTGTGACGGGCGGATTGTATCGGTCTCCACCCAGTGGCTTGTCGTCTCATTCGATGAGGACCTTGGCCCCACCATTCGCACGTGTGTCTTGCGCATTGACAATACTGCGATGATAGATGCGATGGCTGATCGGCTGGATAAAGTACGCAGTGGGGAGGCAAAGCTAAACCTGACGCTAGCCGACGATGTCTTGGATAATCGTGAGGCTCAGGCGGTATCGAGCGGGGCCAAACACTCCCCCAAAACCGACCGCCAGCTCAATACTCCGCAGAAGGAATTTGTAGAGCACGCGATTGCCAACGCAGTGACTTATCTGTGGGGGCCGCCGGGGACGGGCAAGACGCGCTCCCTTAGCAGCCTCAATGAACTTCTGTTCGACGCCGGTAAGCGGGTGCTGATCTGCTCGAACACCAATCAGGCCGTTGACCAGGTTCTCATCAACCTTTGCAGGACGCTGACGATCGCCCATCCTGCCTTGGATGACGGCAGAGTGATGCGGATCGGCAAAACCGAGGGCATTCCGTCTGAATTCACCGAATTCGTGACTTCTTGACGGCATCGTGCGCCGGAAATCGGTGGATCTCCAGCAGCGTAAAAGTCTGCTGGAGAGCGAAATCGAGCGCCTCCGACTGTCGGCCGCGGCGGCACATCGAACACTGGACGCCTTCAAAAGGCTGGATGATCTGGAACACGATCGAGGCGACTTGGCTCATGAGCGCGCGGCATGCGAAAAAGCGCTAGCCGATGCTGAGGCCGTCTCGCGACAAATTGAAAATTCCGTCAGCAACCTTGAACGCGAACTTTCCGACCGCCTTGGTGCCGGAGTTATGCGCCGATTGCTAATGCGCGGGGAGACCGCGATCCGCGCTGATTTGGCGAAGGCGCATTCGCAAATGGATGCCGCCAATTTGCAGATTGGATCACACCGCGCCGCCCTTCAGGACGCTGAGCGGCTGTCCCGGGAGCGCGAGGTTATAGCGCAGCATGGAAAGTTGGCAGGAGCGCTACGGGATCAAAATCGAGGCGCCGCCAAGAGGCAGGTGGACGAAACCGAAGAGTAGATCGCGCCGGCGCTTCGCGAGATCGCGGATATCAATCGGACTTTGGAAGGGATCGAAAAGGCTGTCGTTGCAGAGGCAAAAATCATTGGCGCGACGGTGACAAAAACTTACCTGACGCCGCAACAGTTTACCAATTTTGACGTGGTCATCATCGATGAAGCATCGATGGTGATGTTGCCAGCAATTTACTACGTCAGCGGCTTGGCCAAAGAAAAGGTAATCGTGTCGGGCGACTTTCGCCAATTGTCCCCAATAGTCCCAACCGAGCAGGCGGCCATCCAAGAGGTAATTGGTTCCGATGTTTTTCAGATGGCCGGTATCACCGAGGCAGTAAAAGCGCACCGAACGCCCAAGCGGACAGTCATGCTAACGGATCAGTACCCGCATGAATGATGCGATTTGCCGGCTGATTTCCGCGCGCATGTATGGCGGCCGGCTGAGGACTCAGGTCCATGCTAAAGCAAAAGAAGCTCGTCCGCCGGCGCCTTTTGGCGGTTCCTTGACAGTTATCGATACCTCACCCGTTCAGCCGTTCGTGAACAGGCACGGCTCCTCGCGCTACAACCTTATGAACGCACTGACCATCCGGAATCTCGTTCGACATCTGCGAGAGACGGGCTTCGTGACCGGCGATGACGGAGGCTCCGCCGACCAAAGTCGCCTGGGGGTGTGCACACCGTTCGCGGCTCAACGAGACGTGTTGAAGCGGCTGACGAATGGAACCGGGGTGGTCGTCGGAACCGTGCATCGCTACCAGGGCGATGAAAAACGGGCGATGGTGATCGATATCCCAGACAGCCTCGGCGAGCGTTATGTCAGTCTGTTCGCCCAGGCCGGTAGTCCGGAGGACGCCGGAGCAAAGTTATTCAACGTTGCAGTGAGCCGTGCCGAGGAACATATCATCTTCGTCGCCAATCTCGACTACCTGGACGCTAAGCTGCCCGCTGATGCTTTTCTTCGTGGGCTTCTTCATGAAGTCTCGACCAAGGGCCAGATTGTTGACGTCCGCGATGTTCTGGCGATGTGGCCCATCGCCGATGACCTGCAGCGCATAGGTCGCCCGTTCGCGCTCGACCCTGAGACACTTCGTTCAGGTTTGTTCCGCCAAACCGACTTCGAAGCTGTTTGCGGTGCCGATATCGAAAAGGCGACAAAGGGGATCGCTATCTATTCTGGATTCGTGACACCGCAGCGCGTTGCCGCCTATGAATCGCTATTCCGCCGGAAGCTTTCCGAGGGCGTTAAAATCCGCTGCGTGACTCGCCCGCCAACACGAAATGGGAGCATCCCTGCGGACTTGGGACGCGACGCCCTCAACGGGCTGGAGGCGATGGGATGCATCGTCGATACGAGGTGGGATATCCATGAGAAGGTCGTCATTATTGACGACGAGATCATCTGGTTTGGTTCACTCAATCCATTGTCTCACACCAACCGAACGGACGAAATGATGGCACGGCTCACTGGCAAGCCTGCGGCGCTACAGTTGTCTGCCTTCATGGCGGTCGCAACCAGCGTCAGGCCGGACAAAGCTGAAGGGCTTTCGGTACTCGGCGAAAATCCGCGCTGTCCGGATTGTGGCCATCGGACGACTTACAGGCTGGGTAGCTACGGCCCGTTCTGGCAGTGCGAAGAAGATTGCGGTTGGAAACAGAATATCGGACGGGCGAACAATTCACAGAAGCCAACCGTGGCCACGGAATCGCTTCCGAAAGCGGGCGCGCCATGCTCGATATGCAGCGGCCCGACGGTTCTTCGACATGGGCCTCATGGGCACTTCTACGGGTGCGCGAAATATCCCGTGTGCAAGGGAGTTGGCAAGGAAGCTGGGCGGTCGAATGGCTCATCAAAGACGCGGCGAACAGCAGCGGGTAGGCGTCGCCGATGATGCTCGCCGGTTCGCCGGCCGCGCCTCAATTGCCGGCTGTTGTTGTTTTGACACGTCGTGCCTTATGCACTCGGATCGCAGCCCAAGCGCGACAAGATCGATCGAGCCGCGCTGAGGAACGTTTAGCATTTTGACTTTGTGACCCCGGCTATCGCGATTGCCATTCCCGTTTTCCGCGACTGTTCCGCGCGCGAATCTCCTTGCCGCCGATTGGAGGGACGATCGAGTAACCGGAGAGGGCTGAGAGAGGGACGATCCGAGTCTTGGACGGCAAGATAAAAGCGCCGCCATCTTTTGCTCGTTTTCCCTCATCCGATCAATTGGTTATAGCGCTGTCGACGGAAGGTCGTGCTGGCGCATTTTGACAATTTTCCAACGATATCAATGCTATTTGCGCCGGCCACATCACCGCTTTCAGACCTGCGTCGCGACGGATGGCCCTCGGATCATTGATATCGTTGAGCTTTTGCTGAAAGCGTATGGCAGGGGCCGTTCGGCGGATACCGAAAACTCTCAATTAATCCAAATACATACGCTCGACCGACGGCGGGCGCTTTTCCCTTGCCGTCCAAGTTTCGGCGACGTCGAACCGGCTCAGGGTTGCCTTTTGTACCCATGAGTGGTACATAGATACAAAGCTGGAGCCGACGGATGATCGTGAGCTTTCGGGACGACCGCTTTCGGGACGAGTGGCTGCGTGCCTTCTTCGTCGAGGACACGCGGTCGCGAAACATCCCGCCTGACCTTGAAAGCCGTCTCTTCCGCAAGCTCCAGATGATCGACGACGCGACGACCGATCAGGACTTGCGCGTGCCGCCCAGCAATCACTTCGAGAAGCTGCGCGGAAATCTGGCCGGGTTCCACTCGATCCGCGTCAACAACCAATGGCGGCTGGTCTTCCGGTGGGACGGCAGCCGCGGCGAGGCAGAAGGCGTCTATCTCGACGATCACAGCTACAGATGAGGCGAACCATGCTGACGACGAAGCGAAAGCCGGCCACGGTTGGCGAAATCCTTGTGGAGGAGTTCATGCAGCCTATGGGGCTGACGCAGGCGGCGTTGGCCGAGGCGATGGGCGTTCAGCGCAAGCACGTCAACGAGCTGTGCAACAACCGCCGGACCGTGACGGCGGCGACGGCGCTCATCCTTGCGCGCGTGTTCGGCAATAGCCCCGACTTCTGGCTCAACGTCCAGCGCCGCAGCGATCTATGGGAGGCGATGAATAGTCCCCGCGAACGTGGGCGGATCGAACGCGCGACCCCGCTCGGCACCGCAGCGTGATCTTTGTCGCCGGGAAGGGGAAGGATGCTCTGGCATAGAAATCGGCCGTTCCGGTCCCGGAGGCTTCGCGCGATCCTGCCGCAATGTCCCGACCGCGCGCCAGCCTGGGTATCTTGCCCGATGACCTCTACATTCCGATCGAACCCTGGCCCCGCATCGGTCGGCCGGCGAAGCACGATCTATCGGCGTGGACGGTCATGGACGATTGGCCCGACCCTGTGCCGATCACCGACGCCGAGCTCGATGTGTTCGAGGCATGGTTCGGCGATGTCTTCGATGAGCTGTTCGGGCCGCGCCGATGATCTGAGAGGACAAACGCGATGACCGTGCCGTTGCGCGCTGCGTTGTATCTGCGCGTCTCCACGGCGCGGCAGGCCGAGCACGATGTCTCGATTCCCGATCAGAAGCGTCAGGGCGAAACGTACTGCGCCGCGCGCGGCTACAAACTTGTCGAAACCTATGTGGAGCCGGGCGCCTCGGCCACCAACGACCGACGGCCGGAGTTTCAGAGGATGATCGAAGCGGGCACCAGCAAGCCCGCGCCCTTCGATATCGTCGTCGTCCACAGCTTCTCGCGCTTCTTCCGCGATCACTTCGAGTTGGAGTTCTACGTCCGCAAGCTCGCCAAGAATGGCGTCAGGCTCGTCTCGATCACGCAGGAGATGGGCGATGATCCGATGCACGTCATGATGCGGCAGATCATGGCGCTGTTCGACGAGTACCAGTCGAAGGAGAACGCCAAGCACGTCCTGCGTGCGTTGAAAGAGAACGCCCGGCAGGGTTTCTGGAACGGCTCATTGCCGCCGATCGGCTATCGCGCCGTCGCGGCCGAGCAGCGCGGCGCGAAGGTCAAGAAGAAGCTGGAAATCGATCCGCTGCACGCCGACACGGTGCGGCTGATCTATCGGCTCGCCTTGGAGGGCGACGGCACGAGCGGGTCGATGGGTGTCAAGAACATCGCGATCTGTCTCAACCAAAGCCGTATCTTCACCCGCGATGGTGGACGATGGGGCATCGGGCAGGTTCATCGCGTCCTGACCCGCAAGACCTATGTCGGCGAGCACGAGTTCAACAAACGCGCCAAGAACAAGGCACTGAAACCCGCAAGCGAGATCGTGGTCGTCGACGTCCCGCCGCTCATCGACCAAGCGACGTTCGACGCCGTGCAGGCCCATTTGCGTGCGCGCAATCCGAAGGTGACGCCGGCGCGCGTCGTGAGCGGCCCAACCCTCCTTACCGGCATCTGCTTCTGCGCCGACTGCGGCGGCGCGATGACGCTCAGGACCGGGAAGGGAGGGCGGTATCGCTATTACACCTGCTCGATCAAGGCGCGTCAGGGCGAGACCGGCTGCAAAGGCCGGTCGATCCCGATGGAGAAGCTCGACAACCTCGTTGCCGAGCACATTGCCGGGCGGCTGCTCCAGCCAGACCGGCTCGAGGGGATTCTGGCATCCGTCCTCGACCGCCGGCAGGAACGTGCTGAGCGGCGCCGCGAGCACATCGCCGAGCTGAACAAGCGCGCCGCCGAGACTGACCTGCGGCTGAAGCGGCTCTATGACGCCATTGAGGCCGGCGTAACCGATCTCGACGACCCGGCGCTGAAGGAGCGCGTTGCGAGCCTGAAGGCGATCCGCGACCAAGCGCGAGCCGACGCCGCACGCGCCGCCGCAATGCTGGACACGTCAGGCCACCAGGCGATCACGCCGCAAATGGTCCAGAGGTTCGCCAGAACGGCGCGCGAGCGGATCAGGATCGACGGAGGCGGCTACCGCCGCGACCATCTCCGCGCGCTCGCGCAGCGCGTCGAGGTCGCAGACCGCGAGGTCCGCATCATCGGCTCGAAAACCAACCTGCTTCAGACGCTGACCGCCACCTCAGGCGTAAAGCCGGCTACGCCCGGCGTTCGCAGTTCTGTTCTGAGTTGGCGGAAGGGGTGAGATTCGAACTCACGGCGGGCTTGCGCCCGCGGCGGTTTTCAAGACCGCTGCCTTAAACCACTCGGCCACCCTTCCATCGATCTCATCATTTCAATGTTTCTGGATCGACTGTTCTGGCGGTTCGCGCCCCGTTGCTGGCGACTTGCCGCCCAACTCCTTGCGAGCCTTTGTCTATGGCGGCGCGGATCGCCCCGTCAACCTTCGAAGCCGCATCTTGCGGCGTTCCGGGCGGCATATGCTGTACAAGTCGAGCGTGATGCCGACCGTGGAGCGCCCGGAGCGCTGTTGCGCAAGCTTGGGATGCACGCCGTTGGAAAGCAGACGGGCGGCGCGGGTATGCCGCGAGTCGTGAAATCGGATATTTCTGACACATGGGCGATCGCCCGGATTTGAACGCTTGATGCAGAGGCGCGGCATGAGAGCCTTTCCGCTTTCCAGGGTCTACCAGTTGCTCGAACCCGGACCGGTCGTGCTGCTGACGACGGCGGACGGCGACCATCGCAATGTGATGACAATGTCCTGGCATATGATGCTGGAGTTCACGCCGCCGCTCATCGCCTGCGTCGTAAGTCCCGCCAATCACAGCTTTGCGGCGCTGCGCAAGACCAGGGAATGCGTGATTGCGATTCCGCCGGCGTCCCTGGCGGCCAAGGTCGTGCAGATCGGCAATTGTTCCGGGCGCGACGTCGACAAGTTCGCCTCGATCGGCTTGACGGCGAAGCCGGCGCAGAGGGTTTCGCCGCCCCTGCTCGACGACTGTTTCGCGAACATCGAGTGCAAGGTCATCGATACGACGCGGGTCAACAAGTATGCGCTCTTCATCGTCGAGGCGGTCCTGGCATGGACCGACCGGCGCGCTTCGCGCGCCAAGACCCTCCATCATCGCGGCTACGGCGAATTCGCGATCGACGGCGAAACGATAAAATTGCGATCGGCGAAGCCATAACGCCTAGGGCCCGTGCGACCTGCGTTGTCCCAAAAGTTCGCGAGCCGGCCGCCCGCCGAGTCGCCGCCGCTCCACAGCCGCACGTCCCAACGCGCGCGTCCCTTTACGGCGCGTTTGCCCGCGCCGCGCGTCGAATGGTGCGGAAAAGTTGATCCTGATCAAGGTCGCGGCGGGCGCGGAGTGGAAGCTATCCCCATAAAGCCATCCCGATCCAGGGAAGGGCGGGTGGAGACGCTTTCTGCAACCATAACCGAGGAGACCGCAAATGATCAGGCGTTTTGCTTTGAGCGCGAGCGTCGCGACGATGCTGTTGGCGGGCGTCGGCGCCGCCCAAGCCAAGGACAGCTTTGTTATCGGCCTCAGCAACGGCTGGGTCGGCAGCGAATGGCGCACCCAGATGGTCGACGAAGCGGTGGCGGCGGCGGCGGCGTGGAAGGCCAAGGGCGTGACGGTGAAGACCGACGCGCAAAGCGCCACTGTCGACGTGCCGGGACAAATCGCCCAGTTGCGCAACTTCATCAATGAGGGCGTAGACGCCATTCTCATCAATCCCAACAGCCCGACCGCTTTTGATCCGATCATCGCCCAGGCCAAGCAGAAGGGTATTCTCGTCATCGCGACCGACCAGGAAGTGACCTCGAAAGACGCGCTCTACGTCGGCATCGACCAGAAGGGCTGGGCGATGAAGTCGGCGGAGTGGCTGGCCAAGACGCTCGGCGGCAAAGGCAACATCGTCTGCATCAACGGCGTCGCGGGCCATCCCGCCAACCAGGCGCGCGTCGCAGGCTACAAAGAGGTGTTCGCCAAGTATCCCGGCATCAAAATCCTCAATGAAGTGAACGCCGATTGGGACGAGGCCAAGGGACAGCAAGCCATGCAGAATCTGCTGGCGACCTATCCCGACATCAACGGCGTGTGGGTGCAGGACGGCATGGCGGCCGGCGCCTGGCGCGCGATCGTCGACGCCAAGAAAACCAACATCGCCGCCACTGGCGAAGTTCGGGTCGACTTTTTGCAATTGTGGCACGACAACCACTACAATAGCGGCGCGTCGGTGAACCCTCCCGGGGTGATGGCCAGCGCGCTGAACGTCGCGGTGCTCAAGCTGCAAGGTCACGAATTCAAGGACGGTGTGTTCTCCGGCCCGAACGGCACAGCGATCTACATTCCGATCCCGCTCATCGACAATTCCAATGTCGAGCAAATCTACCAGCAGGTGAAGGACAAGCCGGGATATTTCTCGGTGACGACGACGGTGTCACCCGAGGACGCCTTGAAGACTTATTTCAAGAACTGATCGCGACCCTCGGCCATCGCGCCTACAAGGTGTCGACTTTAGGCGGCGGAGCAAGACCAACCCGGGTGAGAACCTGAGGAAAGGCGAACCCTTCGCCGCCTATGGGCGTGGTTGAGCCAAGCAAGCTGGCGCAGGTTCTGAAACGGGGGCGTTACCGGCCGTGACCGCGCTGGCTGCCAGAGAGATCAGCAAGAATTTTGGCGGCGTGGTCGCACTCGACGGCGTCGATTTCGCGCTGGAAAAAGGCGAGGTTCACGCCCTCGTCGGCTCCAATGGCTGCGGCAAGAGCACGCTCTGCAAGATCATCGCCGGCGCGGTCGGCGCGGATTCCGGCGAACTTCTTCTCGACGGCGCAGTTGTGTCTTTCGCCAACCCCGGCGCAGCGGCCGCCCGGGGAGTCGAGATGTTTTTCCAGGAGCTTAGTCTCATTCCGCCGATGACCGTGGCCGAGAATATATTCCTCGGCCGCGAGCCGCGCGGATCAAATGGACTTGTGGACCGCGCCGCGATGCGTGAAGCGACGGCGAGACTCCTTTCTGGATTCGGCAAGGCGCTGGGCGGCGGCGTCCAGTCCGAATCCATGGTGGGCGAACTTTCCGCCGACCAGCGGCAGATCGTCGAGATTCTGAAGGTGCTCTCGCGTCCATCGCGGATCGTCGTTTTCGACGAAGCCACGGCGGCGCTCGATCGGGACCAGGTGGAAATCGTCTTCGATCACATCCGGGCGCTCAAGGCGGAGGGCCGTTCGACCATCTTTATTTCGCATCGAATGGATGAGGTTTTCGCCATCGCCGACCGAATCACGGTCATGCGCAACGGGGCCACGGTCACGACCGCGCGCACTGGGGAAGCCACGCGCGATCAGTTGGTGATGGCGATGGTGGGCTCGACCCAGGCGTTCGCCGCGCAAGCCATCCGGCGCAAGCCGACAGACGAGGAGGTTCTCGCGGTCGCGCATCTTTCCGCCGGCAAGCTCGTCGATGTGTCGTTTGGCTTGCGTCGAGGGGAGATCCTCGGGCTCGGCGGACTGCACGGTCAGGGACAGTCCGATCTGTTGCGCGCCCTATACGGCGTCATACCGTTGCGCGCCGGCTCCATTGTGATCGGGGCGCAGCGGTTCGAGCCCAAACGGCCGGTCGCCGCCATGCGCCGCTCGATGGCTTACGTCTCGGGGGATCGCGCCAGGAACGGCGTCATGGCGGTCAGGCCGATCTTCGAGAATCTCGTGTTGTCGCTATTGGCCCGCAATCGCCAGGCGTTCGTTCCGCGCAAGACGCTTGCGGCCTTTCTCCAGCCGATCATCGAACGGCTCAAACTCAAATTCTCTTCGCTCGACTCGCCGGTGGCGGAACTCAGCGGCGGCAATCAGCAGAAGGTGGTTCTCGCGCGCCTTCTGGCGACCGAGCCGGCCATCCTCCTGTTGGACGACCCCACCAAGGGGATCGATCTCGAGACGAAGGCCGACCTCTACGGGTTCATGGACGATCTTTGCGCTCGAGGCGTCTCCATCCTGCTTCATTCCTCCGACGACAAGGAGCTGTTGACGGTGTCGGATCGCGTGCTGGTGTTCAACGCGGGTCGGCGGGTCGCCGAACTGACCGGCGCCGAGCGGAACGAGGTGGCGCTCTATCGCGCAGCCTATCTCGCCGAGCATGGCGATGGACAGCATGGCTAGCGGGTCGACGAACTCCGGCGCCCAGCAGGCCGTCGCCTCCACCGAGCACGGCGTCGGCGCCCGTCTTTCGACGTTCTCCGCCCGACGGCCCTACGTCCTTGCACTGGGCGTGTTCGTGTTGCTGATCGCCATCAACGCGGCGTTGCAGCCGACATTGCTGACATTCGACGTGGCGACGTCAGATCTCGCCGAGTTTCTTCCATTGACCCTGCTGGCCATTGGCGAAACATATGTGATTCTGGGGTCGGACATTGATCTGTCCAATGGCGGAATCGTTTCGGTCGTGAACGTCGCGGTCGTCGAGCTGATCGAGCGCCTGGGCGATTCCGGATGGTCCTACGCAGTCTGCATCGCCGCCGGGCTTGCGATCGGGTTGGCCGCCGGCGCCTTTAATGGCTTTTGCGTAGCGTATTTGCGATTTCAGCCGATCGTCACCACCTTCGCCACCAGCGTCATCTACGTCGGGCTGGCTCTCTGGATCCTGCCGCAGGCCGGCGGCCAGGCGCCGGCGAGTTTCTACAGCGCCTACGCCGGCTCGACATTGGGCCTGCCAAATGTGCTGCTCGCGCTCATCGCCGCAGTCGCCTTCAGCGCCGTTATCGCGCGCACACGGTTCCATTACGCTCTGCGCGCGACCGGCGGCAACATGCAGGCGGCCTTCCACACCGGCCTCCCGGTCGCGCGGGTGCGCCTCGGCGCCTATGTGATCTCGGGGTTTTTTGCAGCGCTTTGCGGACTTGCGCTGGTCGGGGAAACCGCCTCGGGCGACCCGCTGATCGGCGGCGCTCTGACGCTGTCTTCCGTCACGGCGGTCGTGTTGGGCGGGACGTCGCTCGCCGGCTGCGTCGGCAGCGTCACCGGCAGCATCCTCGGCGCGTTCATCATCGGCCTCATCAACAACGTGATCTTCTTCGCTCACGTGCCGTTCCAGTGGCAGGGGCTGATCCAGGGAGCGATCATCCTCGCGGCGCTTTCCGGCGGCGTGATGATGGCGCGTAGAACGAGGACCTGAGATGCTCGCGAGTCTCCCGGGGTTGCTGCGAAGGCCGCTGTCGATCGAAGCCTTCGCGATCCTCGCGCTGCTGGCGGTCGGCGAGGCGCTGTCGCCGGGGTTCGCTTCGCCGCGTCAGATCGTCAATCAACTCATCATCGCGGCGTTGCTGGGCGTCGTCGCCGCCGGGCAGAACCTCGTGATCCTGTGCGGGCAAGAAGGAATCGATCTGTCGGTCGGCAGCGTCATTTCGTTCGGCGCCTTCCTCGGCGGCAATCTCATGCAGCAGAACGACGCCAACCTGCCGCTCGCCATCGCCAGCGTCTTCGCCGCGACCTTCTCGATCGGGTTGCTGAACGGGATCGGCGTCACGTTGCTGCGCATCCCGCCGCTGGTGATGACGTTGGGGATGCTGGGGGTCGTCAACGGCCTGCTTGTCGTTCTGACGCGCGGCGTCCCGTCGGGCCGCGCCGCGCCGTTGCTCGCCGAAATCGTGCAACCCCTCGCGCTCGGGCTGCCCGGCATCGTGTTCATCTGGCTGGCGATCGGCGTCCTCATGGCGTTTACGCTGAAAGGCGCGACGTTCGGGCTCAACGTCTACGCGATCGGCGCCAACGAGGAGGCTGCGGCGCTGGCCGGCGTTCCGGTGCGTCTGACCCGTATGCTGGCGTTCGGGCTCAGCGGCCTGTTCAGCGGCATCTCCGGACTCCTGCTGCTCGGCTATACCGGCAACGTCTTCGTCGGAGCTGGCGATCAATATACGCTCCCTTCCATCATCGCCGTCGTCATCGGCGGCACGTCGCTGGCGGGCGGCAGCGGCGCCTATTGGGGCACGATGGCCGGCGCGGTCTTTCTCGTCGTTCTCCAGAGCATCCTGACCACGCTGAACATTCCGCCGTTCGGTCGACAGATCATCTATGGCGCCGTGCTGCTGGCGCTGATGCTGTTCTATGGGCGGCAGCGACGATTGAGAGGCTAGCGGCGACCGGATCGCCGCGGCCGGAGGTTTCGAAGGAGGCGGAAATGGTTGAGCCGAATGCAGTCGACAGGTTGCGGATCGGGTTGATCGGAGCCGGCTTTATCGCCAGATTCCACGTTCAGGCGCTGGTTTCCGTGCGTCACGTCACGGTTTCCGGCGTTTACGGCCCGACCGCCGCGCAATGCGAGGCGCTGGCCAGCGAGATCAACGAACAGGAGCTTGGCCCGTGTCGAGCCTTCGCATCTCTCGACGCGATGCTGACTTCAGGCGAAGTCGACGCCGTGTGGATCCTGGCGCCGAACGACGCTCGGCTCGACATCATGCGCGAAATCCATCGCCAAGCGACGTCCGGCGGCGCCCCACTGGTCGGCGTGTGTTGCGAAAAGCCGCTCGCTCGCACGCTTGCCGAGGCTCGCGAGATGTTGCGGCTCGCCGAAGACGCGAAGCTTCTGCACGGATATCTCGAGAACCAGATCTTTTCTACCGCGGTCGCGCGGGGAAAGGACATCGTCTGGCGCCGCGCCGCGCCGATCAGCGGTCGCCCCTATATCGCCCGCGCGGCGGAAGAGCACAGCGGGCCGCACATGCCGTGGTTCTGGCAGGGCCGCAAGCAAGGGGGCGGGGTTCTCTCGGACATGGGGTGCCATAGCGTGGAGGTCGCCCGCTATCTCCTGACCAAGCCCGGCGCGCCCCGCAGCGAGCTGACGCTGGTCAGCGCCAGCGCAACCATCGGCAGCCTCAAATGGACGCGACCCGAGTATGTCAAGAAATTGCAAGCGATGATGGGCCCCGAGGTCGACTACGGCAAGCGTCCCGCCGAGGACTTCTCGCGCGCCGCGCTCGTGTTCAGAGACCCCGACGGGCGCGAGGCGCTGGTCGAGGCGACAAATTCCTGGGCCTATGTCGGGGCCGGATTGCGAATATCGATCGAGCTTCTCGGACCTGAATATGCGATGGAGTTCAATTCGCTCGGCGGCGGCCTCAAAATATTCATGTCCCGCGCGATCAGCGGCGGACAAGGCGAGGATCTGGTCGAAAAACAGAACGCCGAGCAGGGCCTTATGCCCGTCCTGGACGACGAGGCCGGCGTCTATGGCTATGTCGGCGAGGATCGCCACATGGTCGACGCCTTCCGGCATCGCCGCATGCCGATGGAGACCTTCGCGGACGGCGTCGCGGTCACGCACATGCTGATGGCGCTCTATCGCTCCGCCGAACTCGGCAAGGTCGTCGAATTGCCGTCGCCCGAATTGGAGACCTATATTCCTCCGGTGGCGCGCTAGGATTGGGTCGCCGGTCGGCTCGAACGGCAAGACCCAAACCGAACTGCGCTGGCCGCCGACATCGCGAAGCGAGCTCGTAAACGCCGAACGGGTGCGGCTTATCCAATTGCGCTAAAGCGGGCCCCGACGCGTTCCGGCTGAGGCCATCGGCGCGAGGAAGCCGGCGTCTCCGCCGTCAATCGGCTCGGAATGTCGACCTCAGCTCTGAAGGAACGATCGCTCCATTGGAAGACAAGTCGACAGAGGGGCCGATTGAACCGGCCGGCCTATCATCTGCCGAAGCTGCGTCTCGTCGCGCCGAATTCGGTCCGAACGCCGTCGTGGAGAACCGGGTCGATCCGCTCAGGAGGTTCTTGCGCCACTTCTGGGCGCCTGTCCCCTGGATGCTCGAGGCGACCATTGTGCTGCAAATCGCCATCGACCAGCGGGTCACAGCGCTGGTGGTGACGGCTTTGCTCCTCTTCAACGTGCTGCTCGGGGGTTTTCAGGAAGGCCGGGCGAACGCCGCATTGGAGCTTCTCAAGCAGCGCCTGACGCTGAAATCCCGCGTCAAGCGGGACGGCGCCTGGAGCGACTGTCCCGCGGCGGACCTGGTTCCCGGCGACATCGTGCAAATCTCGCTTGGAGACGTCATTCCTGCCGACGTCCAACTCGTCGACGGTTCGCTGCTTGTCGATCAATCCATGTTGACGGGAGAATCGATCCCCGCCGAGATAGCGGCGGGAAACGGCGCATACGCCGGCGGCGTGGTGCGTCGAGGCGGCGCGATCGCCGAGGTCGCCGCGACGGGAACGAGGACGTATTTCGGGCGCGCCGCGGAGCTGGTGAGCACCGCCCATGTCGAGAGCGCGGAGCAGAAGGCCGTTCTCAGCGTCGTTCGCAACCTGACGGCGATCAATTTCGTCATCGCCATCGGAATCGTGGCCTACGCGCTGGTTCTGAAGATCAGCCCTCGGCAGATATTATTGCTTGTCCTGACTGCGTTGCTGTCGGCGGTGCCCGTCGCCTTGCCGGCCGCAGCCACGATCGTATTCACCGTGGCGATGGATTCCATCAAGCTGATGGTGTTCGCGCGAACGCGGATCGATTGACGCGTCGTCTCACGGATGAGAGATCGTCGTTCTTCGAGCCGCGCTAGGCAACGACGTAGAAGTCGGCGAATCCGCGTCGACTCGCCTTGCGGCCGATCCAGTCGCTGGCTTCCGCGGGGCTCGAAAGGACCTCATATTCCGGCCCCTCGCTCGATACGCCGGTCAGCCAGTCCAGTTCAGCGTAGCATTCCGCACGGATCTTGCCGCTCTCCAGGCGCACCATTCGTCCGTAGAACTTGGCGCCGTCTTCCGGTTTCAGTCCATAACGAATCATCGATAGCCTCGTCAGTGATTCGCCCGCGCTCCTGATGTAGACGGAATTGCCGATTCCGTCACGGGCGGCCTGTCCTTGCGTTTCTGTCGGGCGCCCCGCGGCCTCCCGCCGACCGATTCGCCTATACACTGGTCGCTGAAGGCGAAATAATTCGCTCGAAAGGGTCGCTCGCGCCGGTTGACCCGGAATGCGGCTTACGGGATGCGTCGCGCGGCGCAGCGGGCGGCGGCCGCCGGCGCGAAAGCTAAGAATCTCCCCAATACCTTTTCGCGGATTTAGAAAATCTCGGTAATTCTGAGGTCTGCGGACCTTGGCGGCGCACGCGCTTCTGCGGGGCGAGGGCGCCTGGGCGCAAGCCTGACGAGTATCATTGGCGCCGTGGCTTGAGCGGCGGGGGGCCGTCCCGTAAGGGACGAGGGCTTACGCTCCCCCGCTGGCTGGTGAGAAACAGGAGATGTCATGAGCCATTCAAATCCGGGCGATGAGGTTCGGTTCCGCCTGACCCGGCTGCAGGACGGCCGCTGGCTCGTGCTCGACGAGGGCTGCTGGAAGCGCGTCGTCGCGAGTTGCCCGCAGGAACGGGACGCGCAGGCGATCGTGGCGCTGATGAATGGCGACGCCGAGGGGGCGCGCTCCATTCACACCGAATTCCTGGCCGACGAAAACCTGCTGCAATTCGAGATGGCCTGACCTCATTCGATTCGCCCGGCGACAAGACGCCGGGTCGACCCTCGGCGCCGATCGGGGTTCGCGGTCGCGCCGATTCGAAACATCGGCGCGATTCCGGCCTCGGGCCCCCCGCCCTCTCGCGATATTGGCTTCGCCGCCGCGCGCCGCAGCCTGGTCAAAGCGGCGCGCTCTGGCCGCGCGTGATCTGGACCTTGTCCGGATAGAAGGCCAGATGATCCCTGATCTCGGCGACGGCGGGCAGCGGCGTCTCGTAGGTCCACACCGCATCCTTGTCGGTCGCATCGTCCGCGGCGAGCGAGAAGTAATGCGCGACGCCCTTGTAGGGACAGGTCGTCTCCAGGTCGCTGCGCACGAAATGCTTCATGTCGGCGTCGGCGCGCGGAATGTAGAGGACCGGCGGATAGCTGTGCTCGCGCAATTCGAGCGCCGCGTCGCTCTGCGCGACCGGCCTGCCGCGCCACATCACGCGGACCCGCTCCGGGACGCGCACAATGCGAATGGGATGATCGGACGACATGGGCGGGCCCTTCTCGCGCCGGAATTCAACGCGGCCGCGCCGGGCTGTCAAGCCGGTTTCGTCGGATCGCTGTTGGCGCGCCTGACCCGCTTGCGCGTCTGCACGACGACGCGCGGCCCCTCGACGAGCCGCACCACGGCGCCCCAGAGCGTGCGCACATCCTGCTCGGTCAGGCCGATGCGGTGGAAGATGTTGCGCAGGTTTCGTTGCATCACCGGCTTCTTGCCGACCGGGCGAAAGAAACCGCGCTCGTCGAGCCTGGTCTCCAGGAATTCGAAAAACGCCACGACCATTTCGCGCTTTGCCGGTCCCGACCGCTGCAGCGGGACATGCGGCGGCGCGTCGCCATGCGCGGCCTTGAACCATTCATAGCCGCACAGAAGCACCGCCTGCGCCAGATTGAGCGAGGCGTAGGCGGGGTTGACGGGAAAGGTGATGATCGCGTCGGCGAGCGACACTTCGAAATTATCGAGGCCGGTGCGCTCGGGGCCGAACAGAATGCCGCGTTTCTGGCCCGCCGCGAGCGCCGCGGCGGTCTCGGCCATCGCCGCGCCGGGCGCGGCGATGCGTTTGAACTGGCCGCGCTCGCGCGCCGTCGTCGCATAGACGAAATTCAGATCGGCGACGGCCTCCCGAAGGCTGTCGAACACGCGCGCCGATTCCAGGAGGTCGACGGCGCCGGCCGCCGCCGCATAGGCCGCCTTGCGGCGCGCGCCGGCGCGCGGCCAGCCTTCGCGCGGGTTGACCAGCCTCAAATCGTCGAGGCCGAAATTGGCCATGGCGCGCGCGCACATGCCGATATTGACCGCCAGTTGCGGGCGCACCAGCACGATCGCGGGTCCGCCCGCGACAGCGGTCTTGGTGCGATCCGTTCCCGCGCCGACCATGGCCTTTTCCGTGCGAACGCGTCCTGGCGAGCGACAATAGCGCCGATTCGGCGGCGCGGTTCAACGCCTCCCGCCCCGCCTGGCGCGCGCCGGATCGACCCGGCTAGCGGCTCGCGCGGAGGTTGCCGGGCGATCCGGCCGCCGAAGCGGCGAACCGCCGGGCAATTTCGCGCGCGATCGTCCGGCTGGAATCGAGCGGCTCGTAGGAAAAGCGCTCGAGGCGTCCGGCGAAGCGACGCACCGCGCCGAGGCGCTCCAGCGCGTCGATGTAGCGGGCGATCCTCTCGCCTGACCCGCCGGAGAGTTCGAACACATGCACCGGCGCGCCGGTGGCGGTCGCCTCGCCGACCATGTTGACGCTGTCGCCGGTCACCAGGATCGCATCGGCGTGGGCGAGGATTTGCGCGTAGGGATTGGCGCCCTCGCCGTCCCACACAAACCCTGGCGCGCCTCCCATGGCGGATCGCACCGCGGCGATGAGCGGCGGCGGCGTGCGCCGCGAGGGCGTCGCCATGACGCTGTATCCGGCCCCGGCGATCGCCGCGACCGCCGCCGCCAGCCTTGCGACATCGGCCGGCGCAAAGTCGTTCGCCGCGCTCGGCCCGCCGAGAATGACGGCGGCGCGGGGCGCCGGCAGCGCGGCGATGCGCGGATCGGGCGCCGCGCGCGCGCCGGCGAGCCGCGCCGCCGAGAAGGGATGCGGCGAGGTCAGCGTCGACAGCACGGCCCCGCCCCGGAGACGGTCGTGCTCGGGCGTCCAGATGAGATCCATGCGCGCGCGCGAAAACCGCGGGTCCTGCAAGAAGACGGTGAAGACCCGCTCCCCCGCCGCCCGCTTGAGCGCGCGGATATAGGGGACGGTCACCCGTCCGCAGGCGATCGCGATGTGGGGGAAAGGCGGCGCAAGAAGCGAACCCGCCCTTTCCGGCCAATCCTTGGGGTCGAGCGGACCGTAGGGAGAAAGCCGCGCGAACAGCCGGCGCGGCGCGACGACGCGCAACGTATAGGGCGCGCCCAGCGCCTCGGCGACGCCGCGGCTGTTGGCCTCGTGGCCCGCCTTGCCGGAGCTCAGGACGAGGACGCGCGCGCCCGCGGCGAGCAACGCGTCATCTGGCAAGACGCAAGCCCGGCGCCGCTGGCGTCACAATCCCATCTTCCCGGGCAACCATTGGGCGAAGCTGCCCGCGAGTTCGTCGACGCGGCGCTGCTGCCCCGTCGTGTCATAGACCGAGCCGCCGGTGAACGCGCTGAGCGTGGTGAACAGCGGATAGGTGGCGACGACCTTTCCGCCGGGCGCGACGATCATGCCGACGCCCTCGATGTCATCGCTCGCCCCATAAAGGCCGAAGGGTTGCGACGGGCTGCCGTTGGACGAGCCGAGGATCAACCGATCGATGCGCACCACCAGGGTCGGCGCGGCGCGGTCGCCCGGCGCCATGCGGGCGGCGAAGGCGGCGCGCAGGCGCCCGGGCAAATACGCCGCCGTCCACTCCGCCTCCGGCCCAAGGCCGTTTCCAGCCAAAGGCGAAACATCGACCTTGATCGCCCGGAACCGCATTGGCGCCGCCGGGCCTGCGGATGCGCGAGACACATCGTCAGCCGCGGCCGGAAGCGCCGCGGCGGCGAGAGCGCCAACCAAAAGAGGCGCGCCAACAACCGCGAGGGCGGCGCGCCGAAATGCGATCGACCTGGCCATCATCATCGCTCCCGGAGACGGCGCCTCCGAAGACGCCTCCCCTCAAGTTGGGTCAGACATAGGCGACCTTCAATATCTCGTAGCTCTTGCCGCCGCCCGGCGTGATCACTTCGACGCTGTCGCCGACCTTCTTGCCGATCAGCGCGCGAGCGGTCGGCGAGGTGATCGACACGCGGCCGGACTTCACGTCGGCCTCGGTCTCGCCGACGATCTGGAAGACCTTCTCGGCCTCGGTGTCCTCGTCGATCAACGTCACCGTCGCGCCGAATTTGATCGTCGAACCGGACAATTTCGAGACGTCGATCACCTCGGCGCGCTGCAGCTTGTCCTCGAGCTCGACGATGCGCCCTTCGTTGTGCGATTGCGCCTCTTTGGCCGAATGATACTCGGCGTTCTCGGACAAGTCGCCGTGCGAACGCGCCTCAGCAATCGCCTGGATGATGCGCGGCCGCTCCACCTGCTGGCGGTGGATGAATTCAGCCTCTAGAGCGGCATGTCCGGAGATCGTGATCGGAAATTTGTCCATAGCAAATCCTTATCCAGTCCTTTCTCGCCTGTGTCGAGGTTTCACATTCGCCAGGCGCCGATGCGCCCGCCCGGTGCGTCAAGCGAAATAGTCTTGCAGCGCCCGCACTTCAAGCTCGCCGCTGATATAGGCCTTGACGCCCTGGGCCGCGGCCATGGCGCCGGCCAGAGTGGTGTAGTAGGGGGTTTTATGCAAGAGGGCGGCGCGGCGCAGCGGCTTGGAATCGGCGAGCGCCTGCGCGCCCTCGGTGGTGTTGAAGACGAGGTGGATGGAGCCGTTCTTGATGGCGTCGACGATGTGCGGGCGCCCCTCCGAGACCTTGTTGATCTTCACGGCGGGAACGCCATGCGCCTGCAGATAGCGCGTCGTGCCGCCGGTCGATTGGATCTTGAAGCCGAGCGCGTGCAGCCGCTCGACCGTCGCCAGAATGCGCGGCTTGTCGACGTCGCGCACCGAGACGAACACGACGCCGGCCCGCGGCACGTTCGCGCCCGCGCCAAGCTGGCTCTTGGCGAAGGCGATGTCGAACGACCGATCGAGGCCCATCACCTCTCCGGTCGAGCGCATTTCGGGGCCGAGCACCGTATCGACGCCGGGGAATCGCGCGAAGGGAAACACCGCCTCCTTGACGCCGACGTGGTCGAAGCCGTCGAGCTTCAGATCGAAAGACTCGAGCCTGCCGCCCGCCATGATCTGCGCGGCGATCCTGGCGATCGGGCGCCCGATCACCTTGGCGACGAAGGGAACGGTGCGCGAGGCGCGCGGATTGACTTCGAGCACATAGATTTCGCCGTCCTTCAGCGCGTATTGCACGTTCATCAGGCCGCCGACCTCGAGAGCCAGCGCCATCTTTTTCGTTTGCGTCTCGAGCCTCTCGATCATCTCGGGGCTCAGCGAACGCGGCGGCAGCGAGCACGCGCTGTCGCCGGAGTGAATGCCGGCCTCCTCGATATGCTCCATGATGCCGGCGACGACGACGCTCTCGCCGTCGCAAAGCGCGTCGACGTCGATCTCGGTCGCGTCGGACAGGTAGCGGTCGAACAACAGGGGGTGCTTGCCGAGCACGGTGTTGATCTGGCCGGTCTTGTCGTTGGGGTAGCGCGCCTTGACGTCGGAGGGCACCAGGCTCGGCAACGTGCCGAGCAGGTAATCGTCGAATTCGGTCTGATCGCGGATGATCGCCATCGCGCGGCCGCCCAGCACGTATGACGGACGCACGACGAGCGGCAGGCCGAGATCGGCGGCGATGAGGCGCGATTGCTCCACCGAATAGGCGATGCCGTTCCTGGGCTGCTTCAGCCCGAGCTTGTCGAGCAGGCGCTTGAAGCGGTCGCGGTCTTCGGCGAGGTCGATGGAGTTGACCGACGTGCCGAGGATCGGCGCGCCGGAGAGCTCGATGGCGCGCGCCAGCTTGAGCGGCGTCTGGCCGCCGAACTGCACGATGACGCCCTTGAGCGTCCCCTGCTCGCTCTCCTTTTCGAGAATGGCGAGCACGTCCTCGGCGGTCAGCGGCTCGAAATACAGCCGATCCGAGGTGTCGTAGTCGGTCGACACCGTCTCGGGATTGCAATTGATCATGATCGTTTCGTAGCCCGCCTCGGTGAGCGCGAAACAGGCGTGACAGCAGCAATAGTCGAATTCGATGCCTTGCCCGATGCGGTTGGGTCCGCCGCCGAGGATGACGACCTTCTCGCGCGCGGTCGGCCGCGCCTCGCAGACCGGCGCGCCGGCGAAGGGCGCCTCGTAGGTCGAATACATATAGGCGGTCGGCGAAGCGAATTCCGCGGCGCACGTGTCGATGCGCTTGTAGACCGGCGCGACGGCGAGCGTCCGGCGCGCCCGCGCCACGTCCGCCTCCGCGACCCCGGCCAGCGTCGCCAGGCGCAGATCGGAGAAGCCCGCCGCCTTCAGGCGACGCAAATTGGCCGCGTCGGCCGGCAAGCCGTGCCGGCGGACCTTGCTCTCCAGCGCGACGATCTCGCTGACGCGCGCCAGAAACCATGGGTCGATCCGGCAAACCTCGTGGATCTCCTCGACGCTCATCCCGGCGCGCATCGCCTGGGCGACGTTGAGCAGGCGGTCCGGCGTCGGCTTGCCGATGGCGGCGCGCAAGGCGTTGTGGTCGTCGCCCTTGCCGAGGCCTTCGATTTCGATCTCGTCGAGGCCGGTCAGGCCGGTCTCCAGCGAACGCAGGGCCTTTTGCAGGGATTCGGCGAAGGTGCGCCCGATCGCCATCGCCTCGCCGACCGATTTCATCGCGGTCGTCAGGACGGGATCGGAGCCGGGAAACTTTTCAAAGGCGAAGCGCGGGATTTTCGTGACGACGTAATCGATCGTCGGTTCGAAGGACGCCGGCATCGCCCCCCCGGTGATGTCGTTGGCGATCTCGTCGAGGAGATAGCCGACCGCCAGCTTGGCCGCGACCTTGGCGATGGGAAAGCCGGTCGCCTTGGAGGCCAGCGCGGACGAGCGCGAAACGCGCGGATTCATCTCGATCACCACCATCCGCCCGTCGGCCGGATTGACCGCGAACTGCACGTTGGAGCCGCCGGTCTCGACGCCGATCTCGCGCAGCACGGCGATCGAGGCGTCGCGCATGATCTGGTATTCCTTGTCGGTCAGCGTCAGCGCGGGCGCGACGGTGATCGAATTGCCGGTGTGCACGCCCATCGGATCGATGTTCTCGATCGAGCAGACGATGATGCAATTGTCCGCCTTGTCGCGGACGACCTCCATCTCGAACTCCTTCCAGCCGAGCACGCTCTCTTCGATCAGCACTTCGCTGGTCGGCGAGGCGTCGATGCCGCGCTCGACGATCTCGATGAACTCCCCCTTGTTGTAGGCGACCCCGCCGCCGGTGCCGCCCATCGTGAAGGAGGGGCGGATGATGGCGGGAAGGCCGATGTCGTCGAGCGCGGCGAGCGCCCGCGCGAGGGTCTTGACCTGGTGCGAGCGCGGGGTCGCCAGGCCGATGCGGGTCATCGCCTCGCGAAACAATTTGCGATCCTCGGCCTTGTCGATCGAGGCCGCCGACGCGCCGATCATCTCGACGTCGTATTCGTCGAGCACGCCCATCTTCCTCAGCGACAAGGCGCAGTTGAGCGCGGTCTGGCCGCCCATCGTCGGCAGCAGCGCAAAGCCGCCCGGCGCCGCATAGCGCTCCCTGGCGATGATCTTGGCGACGATCTCCGGGGTGATCGGCTCGACATAGGTGCGGTCCGCCATCTCCGGATCGGTCATGATGGTGGCCGGATTGGAATTGATCAGGACGATGCGATAGCCCTCGGCGCGCAGCGCCTTGCAGGCCTGGGTGCCCGAATAATCGAATTCGCACGCCTGGCCGATGATGATCGGGCCGGCGCCGATGATGAGGATGGTCGAAATGTCGGTCCGCTTCGGCATGGGTCCCCACGCTTGCCGCCGCCGGGCGGACAAGCTTGTCAGGCGTGCTGTCGGGCGCGCAAAAAAAGGCCGCTACGCGGGCGTCAGGCGCCGTGGAGCGTCCTCAGATAGAGCGAACGATAGCGCCTGGCGGGCTCGCGTCAGCGAAATCGAAAGGCGCGCCCCTTCCCCCCTTGCGGGGGAAGGTGGCCCGACGAAGTCGGGTCGGATGAGGGGTGGTCGAGCGTAGCGAGACGGCTTCCGACGACGCGGTTCCAAGCCGTCGCGCTTGCGCGCGACTCCCCCTCTTCCGTCATGCTTCGCATGGCGCCTTCTCCCGCAAGGGGAGAAGGGACGCGGGGCCCTTCAATTCCGTTGACGCGAACCGCCGGGCGCCGTTCGCCGGAAAACTGCTTTTCTCCTATCCGAGAATCGCCGAAGGGGGAAGAGCCCGGGCGCCGCCGTCGGCACGCTCGCCACCACCCGTCGGACGGACGCGCCGACGCCCCGGGGTTGTCGGAAACGCGCAATGAGCGCAGATTTTCGGCCGGACCTGAATGCATCAGGGGTCGGTCGGACGATGACGCTCGCTCCGCTTCTTGGCGCCGCGCCGGTGATTCGGGCGCACGCCGCCTTCGCCTTCGCGGCGATCAGCCTCGGCGTCGTGCAGTTTCTCGCGCCGAAGGGCACGCTGCCGCACCGATCGATCGGCTGGGCGTGGGCGGCGCTGATGATCCTCGTGGCCGGAACCTCGCTGTTCATCCATACGATACGGACCTGGGGGCCGTGGAGCCCCATTCATCTCCTGTCGTTGTTCACGCTGGCGATCGTGCCGTTCGCCGTCGCGCTGGCGCGACGACACGATGTGGGCGGCCATCGCTGGGCGATGACCTGGATTTTCGTCCTCGCCCTGGTCGTCACCGGCCTTTTCACGCTCGCGCCCGGGCGCATCATGAACAAAGTGCTGTTCGGGGGCTGACGCCGCCCCGTGAACGCCGGCGACGCCGCGCTTCGCGGTCGGCGGCAAGGCGTCGCTTGGCGCCGGGAGCGTTCAGGCTCGCAATGTGGAAAACGCCACATCCGCCGCGCCGGCTTGCGCGTATCAACGGTCAACGGCCCCGGTCGACAGGGAACGGAGCAGAGGGCTCCGACTGAAACCGGTCGCGGGGGCGAACGGCGATTTAAGGACAAGCCTCCATGCGCAAGCTGCTTTTGTTCGGGGCCACGATGCTCCTCCTGTCCCTCGGCTCGGTCGGCGCGCGGGCGCTTTCGGCGGGCGAGCAGGTCGCCTATGCCGGCCTCAACCTGCAATTGCAGGAGGCTGCTCCGGCGGCCCAGTTGCTCGCGGAGCGCGCGGACTACGGCGACGAGGGCGGCGTGCGCGCTTCGGTCGCCGCGCCGGGCTGGCAAGGCGGTGGTTTGCCCGGCAATATCAAAACGATGGCGTTGAGCACGATCCTGCTCGGATTCGCCGGGCTGGTGTTCGGGCTGAGCAGCGTCGGCGTCAAGGCGCTGTGGGTCATCGACCAGTCGGAATACCCGGTCTACGAAGCGATGAAGCAAGGGCGCGCGGACCCGACCGGGGCGGACGAAGATTGCTCGGCCTGAGGGATCGAGCCGATTTCGCCGGTCGAAGCGGCGGCCCGGCGGGATTTATTCCACGGCGGCGATGATCCGGCGCAAGCGTTCGGGGTCGGCCAAGGCGATCGCCCCCCGGGCGCGCGAAATCGCGCCCTGGCGCTCGAGCGCGTTCAGCAGTTTCGTCACGGCTTCGCGCCCGGTGCTGATGCGCGCCGCCAGTTCGGCATGGGTCGGCGGCGGCGAGACGACGAGACGACCGTCGGCGGTCGTGCGGCCAAGGCGCAACAGCTCGGCGCAGAGCCGCTCGCGCACGCCGAGATTGGCGTGTTCGCTCGCCCGGTTGTCGAGCGCGCGGATGACCGCGACGAGCTTGGCGAGGATGTTGTCGGCGACGCCCGGATGGGCATGGACGACCTCGCGAAACACCGGGCCGGACATGCGCGCGACCACCGTATCGGTGATCGCGATGATGCCCGCCGAGCGCGGCTTGCCGTCGATCGCCGAGAGTTCGCCGAAATATTCGCCGTCGCGAATGTCGTGCAGGATGATTTCCCGCCCCGACGCCCCCATCACGACGCGGGCGTGGCCGCTCAATACGAAAAAGACGTCGGCGCCCTCGGACTGGTCGTCGATCAGCCATTCCCCGGCGCGGACCTTGCGCCACACGCAGCGGGTGTCGAGCGCGTCGATCTCCTTGGCGGCGAGCGAGGCGAACAGCGGCGACCGCGCCAGCAATTCCGAACCACGCGCCATCGCCCGTCCTCCCGCCAAGGAGAGGCATGTTGTTTTCTCGGCGCGGATTGGTCAACACCGCCGTTTCGCCGGCCGGCGTCGGATCGGCCGGTCAGCGCCCGTGTCCGCTCGCATAGAGCTGGTAGAGCGTGACGATCAGCTCGGCGACGATCAGGATCACGATCGTCGCCTCCAGCCGGGTGGCGCGGTCGGCGTCGATGATGTCGGTCAGCGCATGCGCGGTCTCGACGATCACCGCGAGCTTGCGCTTCAGGGCCTCGCCGCGCTCCTTCAGCTCGTATTCGTCCTCGAGGCGCGCATAGAGGCGCTCGAGGTCGGGCCGGTCCCACAATACGTCGGGCTTTTCCTCGACGGCGACGCGCCCCGAAACGCGGTGCTGGGCGAGCAGCGCCTGGCCGATCAGGCGCAGCATCGCACGTCGTCTGAACGGCGGGCGCCCGCTCCTCGCCAGGGTGGCGGCGAACGGCTCGATCACGTCGAACACCGCGTTGACTTCGCGCTCGTCGCGCGCCAGCGCCACCGTCTTGGCCAGCGCGTCGGCGAGCACGAGAAAGCGCTGCGGCGACAGGTCCTTCATCTGGATCGGGCCGCCCGGCGGCGCGAGGTCGTCCGATTGTCGCCGATATTTCGAGGACCGCCGTCTCGTCGTCGATCCGCGCCCGCGCGCCGCTGCTGCGCTGCTTGAGCTTGGCGAGCGTATCCTCCTCCTCCAGCGGCGAGAGGCCGACCATCACCGCGACGCCGAAGCGGAACAGCGCGACCATGCCGTCCGTCCCGATCGCGGAACGCCAGCGGCGCGCCGAAATCATGTCGGGCCGCTCCAGCCCCGCGGTGTCGATGCGCTCGCCGACGATCAGCGCGCGCGCCGTCAGGCGCGTCGGAGCGGCGGGCGGCGGAGAATGTTCGGTCATCGGGGCAAATTACGCCGCGCGACGGTCATGCGCCAGCGCGCCCTATGCCTCGCTGAACCGGTAGCCGATGCCCGCCTCGGTGCGGATGATCGTCGGCTGGGTCGGATCGTCCTCTATTTTGGCGCGCAACTGGCCGATGAAGACGCGCAGATATTGCGTGTCGTCCTTGTGCGCCGGCCCCCACACCGAGGTGAGGATCTGGCTGTGGGTGAGAACCCGGCCGGCGTGGCGGGCGAGCACGCAGAGCAGGTCGTATTCCTTGGGCGTCAGCTTCAACGGCGCGCCATGCTTGGTGACGCGCCGCCGGTCCATGTCGATGGCGAGCCCGTCGGAGGCCACCTGCATCGCCTGCGCCGCGCCGCCGGCGCGATGGCGCAGCGCGGTGCGCAGCCGCGCCAGAAGCTCGCCGATGGCGAAGGGTTTTTCGACATAATCGTCGGCGCCGAGATCGAGCGCGGCGATCTTCTCGGCCTCCCGATCCCTCGCCGACAGGACCACGATCGGCGCCGAATAGAATTTTCGCGCCTCGGCGAGCACCGCCTTGCCGTCCATGTCGGGCAGGCCGAGGTCGAGCACGACGATGTCGGGCGCCGAGTTGGCGATCAGCCGCAGCGCTTCGCGGCCGGCCGTCGCATGAATGACGTCGTAGCCGGCCGCCTCCAGCGCCGGGCGCAGGAACCGCAGGATTTGCGGCTCGTCGTCGACCACCAGGGCGCGCAGCGCGGTCATGTCGGCGCCGGCGCCTCGGCCGACGCCTCGACGCCCGGCAGGTCGATGACGATGCGCGTGCCGCGGCGGCGCGCCGCCGGACTTTCGGCGTGGATGGTCCCCCCCATCGCCTCGATCAGCCCGCGGCAGATCGACAGGCCGAGCCCGGTGCCGGCCTTGCGCCCGTCCGCGCGCCCGCCCTGGTAGAATTTCTCGAAGATGCGCTCGAGGTCGGCGGGCTTGACGCCGGGGCCTTCGTCGGTGACCGAGAGCTGGACGTCGCCGCCGAGACGCCGCGCATGGACGGTCGCCGCCGCCCCGCCGCCATATTTCTGGACGTTGTCGAACAGGTTGAACAGCACCTGTTCGAGCAGGTTGGCGTCGCCGCGGATCGAGGGCAGATCGCGCGCCAGGCTCATCGTGATCTTCTGGTCGGGGAAAACCTTGTGCGCGCGTTCGACCGCGGCGCGCACCACCTCGGCGACGTCGACGAAGTCGCGCCGCGGCTTGAGCGCCCCCGCTTCGATGCGCGACATGTCGAGAAGGTTGGCGACGAAGCGGGTCAGCCGCGCCGCCTCCTCCTCGATCGAGGCGAGCAGGTCGGCGCGCTTGTCCGGCGCCATCGCGTCGCCGAATTGCCGCAGGGTGGTGACCGCGCCGGTGATCGAGGCGAGCGGCGTCCGCAGGTCGTGCGAAAGCGAGGCGAGCAGCGTCGTGCGCAGCTTTTCGTTCTCCTCCAGCGCCGCCGTCTTGACCGATTCCTTCACCAGCAGCGAACGGTCGATCGCGATGGCGGTCTGTTCGAGGATGAGATTGAGCGCGCGCTCGTGTTCGGGGGTGATGCTCGCCAGCGGATCGGCCGGCTCGACGCCGCAAACGCCGCAAACGCCGCGCGTCGTCAGCAGCGGCCGGAACTGGAAGCGCACGTTGGGCAGCGTGCCGGTTCGCCAGCCGGCCGGCTCCGCCTTGTCGAAGGCCCAGCGCGCGGCGCCGGTCTCGCCGGCGTCGAGCTGGTCGATCGGCGGCCACGCGACGGTGAGGTTCAGCTCGCCGTCGTCCGGCAACATCATCACGACGCAGCGGGCGCCGAGCGTCTTGTGCGTATAGATGGTCGCCGCCAGGAGGATGTCGTCGATGGCCGGCGCGCCCGACAGCTTGCGCGACAGTTCATAGAGCGATTGGGTGGTGCGGGCGTTGTCGCGCACGCTTTTCGACTGGTCGCGGGCGCGGCCGGCCAGCAGGCCGGTGAGCACGGCGACCGCCAGAAAGATCAGCAGCGCGAAAAACTCCTGCGGTTCGGCGATCGAAATCTCGTAGCGCGGCTCGATGAAGAAAAAATCATAGGCGAAGAACGACAGAACCGCGGCGAGCACCGAAGATCGCAGGCCGAATTGCACGGCGCAGAACAGCACCGCGGTCAGGAAAATCATCGACAGGTTCGGCAGATGCAGCGTGACGTCGAGCCCGTAGCCGAGCCCGGTGGCCAGGGCGACGGAGACGACCGCCGCCAGCGCGCCGACAGGCAGGCCGGCGAACGGCGGCAGCGCCCAGCGACGCGCCGCCGGCTGTTCCGATTCCGTGTCGCCGATCACCACGTGCACGCTGATGTTCTTCGAACGGCGCACGATCGCCGCCGACAGCGAGCGGCCGGCCAGCGTCGCCAGCAGCCCGGCGCGCGAGCGTCCGATGACGATCTGGGTGATGTTCTCGCGCTGCGCGTAGGACAGCACCTCGGCCGGAAGGTCCTGTCCGACCAGACGCTCGGTGTCGCCGCCCAGACGCTCGGCGAGGCGCAGCGCGTCCTCGATGCGTTTGGCCTTGGCCGGGTCGCTCTCCTCGCGTCCGGCCGGCTGAACGGTCACCGCCACCCAGCTCGCATTGAGGCCGGTGGCGAGGCGGCTGGCGGTGCGCACGACCTCTTCCGACAGCGCGTCGGGTCCGACGCACACCAGCAACCGCTCGGAGGTCTCCCACGGACCCTGGATGGCGTGCTGGCGCAGATAGTCGACCATCTGGTCGTCGACCCGCGCGGCGGTGCGCCGCAAGGCGAGCTCGCGCAAGGCGGTCAGATTGCCCAGCGTGAAGAAATTCTGCTGCGCGAGCCGCGCCGTCTCGGGCAGGTAGACCTTGCCCTCCTTGAGGCGCTGGATCAGCTCGTCCGACGTGATGTCGACCAGCACGATGTCGGAGGCGTCGCGCAACACGGTGTCGGGCACCGTCTCGCGCACGGCGACGCCGGTGATGCGCGAGACGACGTCGGCGAGGCTCTCGATATGCTGGATGTTGAGCGCGGTCCAGACGTCGATCTGCGCGTCGAGCAATTCCTCGACGTCCTGCCAGCGCTTGGGATGGCGGCTGTCGGGAGCGTTGGTGTGGGCGAGTTCGTCGACGATGATGAGCTTGGGCCGGCGCGCCAGCGCCGCGTCGATGTCGAACTCTTCGATCGTCTGGCCGCGATAGCTGATGACCCGGCGCGGCAGGACCTCGAGCCCTTCGAGCAGCGCGGCGGTTTCGCCGCGCCCGTGCGTCTCGACGAGGCCGACCACCACGTCGCCGCCTTCGCGTTTCAGCGCGCGGGCGCGCTGAAGCATCGCATAGGTCTTGCCGACGCCGGGCGCGGCGCCGAGAAACACCCATAGCCGGCCGCGCGCTTCCTTTCCCACCAGCGCCAGCAGGGCGTCGGGGTCGGGCCGGCGGTCAAGGTCTCGCTCCTGCGCCACTTGCCCTCAGCGTCGACGATCGATGCCCGGCGATCATAGCGCCCCTTGGCCTTGCCGTCGCGCGGTTTTCAGGACGGCGCCAGCGCGTCGAGCGCCATGTTGAGCTGCAGCACGTTGACGCGGGGCTCGCCGACCAGGCCGAGCACGCGCCCGGCGATATGGGCCTGCACGAGGCTGCGAACCTTATCCTCCGGCAGGCTGCGCGCCTTGGCGACCGCGGCGACCTGCGCCAGGGCGTCCTCGGGCGAAATATGCGGGTCGAGCCCGGAAGCCGAGGTCGTCACCGAATCGGCGGGTATCGGCCCCGTCCAGCCCGCCGCGCGCTTGGCGGCGATGTCGGCCTTGACGCGGTCGAGCAGCTTCTGCGAAGTCGGACCGAGGTTCGAGCCGGTGGAATTGGCCGCGTTATAGGGCGCATCGATGGTCTTTGACGGGTCGTCCGGATGCGCCGGGTCCTGCGCCTGGGTCGCCGAGGGACGGCTATGGAAATATTTGTCGGCGGCGAAGTTCTGGCCGATCAACGCCGAGCCGACCGGCTGGCCGGCGGCGTTGAACAACAGGCTGCCGTTGGCCTGGCGCGGCAGGATGACCTGCGCGATTCCGGTGATCGCCAGGGGATAGGCGAGGCCGGTCAGGACGGTGAACAACGCCAGCAGGACGATGGCGGGACGGATTTGGCTCAACATGATTTGATCCTCAAGCCAGATGCAGCGCCGAGATCACGATGTCGATGATCTTGATGCCGATGAACGGAACGATGATGCCGCCGAGGCCGTAGATCGCCAGATTGCGGCGAAGCAGCGCCGCCGCGCCGATCGGGCGATAGGCGACGCCCTTCAGCGCCAGCGGAATCAAGGCGATGATGATCAGCGCGTTGAAGATGACCGCCGACAGGATCGCCGACTTGTCCGAGCTCAGCCCCATGATGTTGAGCGCGCCGAGTTCGGGATAGGTCGTGACGAACAGGGCCGGAATGATCGCAAAATATTTGGCGACGTCGTTGGCGATCGAGAAGGTCGTCAGCGAACCGCGCGTCATCAGCAATTGCTTGCCGATGCCGACGATCTCGATCAGCTTGGTCGGATCGGAATCGAGGTCCACCATGTTTCCCGCTTCGCGCGCCGCCTGGGTGCCGGTCTGCATGGCGACGCCGACGTCGGCCTGCGCGAGGGCCGGCGCGTCGTTGGTGCCGTCGCCGCACATCGCGATGAGGCGCCCGCCCTGCTGCTCGCGCCGGATGTAGGCGAGTTTGTCCTCCGGCGTCGCCTGCGCCAGAAAATCATCGACGCCGGCTTCGGAGGCGATCGCCGCGGCGGTGAGCGGGTTGTCGCCCGTCACCATCACCGTCTTGATGCCCATCGCGCGCAGCGCCGCAAAGCGCGGCCGGATATCGGGTTTGACGATATCCTTGAGGTTGACGGTTCCGAGCAGGCGCTTGTTGTCGGAGACCGCCAGAGGCGTTCCGCCCGAGCGCGCGATGCGGTCGACCGCCTGGTTGAACTCGACGGGCGAATTGTCGCGCGTCATGCCGGCCTGCGTGAGGATGGCGTCGACCGCGCCCTTGCGCAGGACCCGGCCCGGCAGGTCGATGCCGGAAATGCGCGTCTGCGCGCTGAACGGCACGACGGTCCCCTGCGCCGAACCGGCCGGCGTATCGACGCCGTAGCGGCTCCTGGCGAGCGCCACGATCGAGCGCCCTTCAGGCGTCTCGTCGGCGAGGCTGGCGAGCGCCACCGCCTCCGCCAGGGCGCGCTCCGTCACGCCGGCCACCGGAATGAACTCGTCGGCCATGCGATTGCCGAAGGTGATGGTGCCGGTCTTGTCGAGCAGCAGCGTGTCGACGTCGCCCGCCGCTTCCACCGCGCGGCCGGAGGTCGCGATCACGTTGAAGCGGACCAGTCGATCCATGCCGGCGATGCCGATCGCCGACAGCAGTCCGCCGATCGTCGTCGGAATGAGGCAGACCAGCAAGGCGATCAACACCGTCGCGGAAAGCACCGTCCCCGAATATTTGGCGATCGGCCATAGCGTCACGCAGACGATCAGGAAAATCAGCGTCAGGCCGGAGAGCAGGATCGACAGCGCGAGTTCGTTCGGGGTCTTCTGACGCTCGGCGCCCTCGACCAGCGCGATCATGCGGTCGATGAAGGTCGAGCCCTGCGCCGCCGTGATCTTGACCTTGATCTGGTCGGAGAGGACGGTGGTGCCGCCGGTCACGGCGGAGCGGTCGCCGCCCGCCTCGCGGATGACCGGCGCCGATTCGCCGGTGATCGCCGATTCATTCACCGAGGCGACGCCTTCGATGATGTCGCCGTCGCCCGGAATGATGTCGCCCGCTTCGACGAGCACGACATCGCCGACGCGCAGATCGAGCGCGCTGACGCCCGCATAGGGGCCGCCGAGGTTCTTCGGATCGACATAGCGCTTGGCGCGCGTGTCGGTGCGCGTCTTGCGCAACGCGTCGGCCTGCGCCTTGCCGCGCCCCTCCGCCACCGCTTCGGCAAAATTGGCGAACAGAACGGTGAACCACAGCCAGAAGGCGATCTGCCCCGAAAACAACGGCGAGGTTTCATGTGTGACGAGGTCGCGGATGAAAAATCCGGTCACGACGACCGAAACCACTTCCGTGACGAAGATCACCGGGTTGCGCGCCAATTGCCGCGGGTCGAGCTTGCGCACGGCGGCCTGGACCGCGCCGCGGATGATTTGGGGATCGAAAAGCCCCTGAGCCTTCGCTTTGGTGGACATGGATGACTCCGATCAAAAGAGCGCTGCTGTCAAAAAGCCTTGCCGCCCAGCATCAGGAAATGCTCGACGACCGGTCCCAGCGCGAGCGCCGGGAAATATTGCAGCAGGTAGAGGATGACGATGACGCCGATCAGCAGGCCGACGAACAGCATGCCCGTCGTCGGGAAAGTGCCCGCCGACGGCGGCGCCTTCTTCTTGGCCGCCAGCCCTCCGGCAAGCGCCAGCACCGGGATGACATAGGCGAAGCGGCCGGTCAGCATGACGATGCCGCCGGTCGTGTTGAACCACGGCGTATTGCCGTTGAGCCCGGCGAAGGCCGAGCCGTTGTTGGCGTTCTGCGAGGCATACTGGTAAAGGATTTCCGACAGGCCGTGCGGCCCGGCATTGTTGAGGCTGTCGAGCGCTGTTTGCAGCAGCACCGAGGCCGCCGAGAAGCCGAGCACGGCGAGCGGATAGATCAGCACCGCGAACATCGCGAGCTTCATTTCACGCGATTCGATCTTCTTGCCGAGATATTCGGGCGTGCGGCCGACCATCAGGCCGGCGACGAAGACGGCGATCACCGCCACGACGAGGAAGCCATAGAGCCCGGCGCCGACGCCGCCCGGCCAGATGCAGCCGGCCAGCAGGTTGAACAGCGGCACGAGGCCGCCCAGCGGCATGAATGAATCGTGCATGGCGATCACCGCGCCGGTGCTCGTGCCGGTGGTGGAGACTGCAAAGACCGAGCTGAGCGCCGTGCCGAAGCGGACCTCCTTGCCTTCCATATTGCCCTGCGACGGATCGACGCCGAGCGCCGTCAAAAGCGGGTTGCCCCCGCTCTCGGCCCAATAGGCGACGATCACGCCGACGACGAGAAGGATGCCCATGGTGATGAATATCGCCCGCCCCTGGCGCACGTCGCCGACCGCGCGGCCAAAGGCAAGAACGCTGGCGAACGGGATGAGTAGGAGCGACCAGTTCTCGATGATATCCGACCAGACCGACGGATTCTCGAACGGATGGGCGGAATTGGCGTTCATGAATCCGCCGCCGTTGGTGCCGAGCTCCTTGATGATCTCCTGGCTGGCCATCGGCCCGATCGAAATCACCTGCTTGGCGCCCTCGAGGGTCGTCACGTCGACCGAGCCGGCCAGCGTCTGCGGCATGCCGAGCGCGACGAAGACGATGGCGAAGACGACCGAGATGGGCAGCAGGATGTAAAGGACGATGCGGCTCATATCGACCCAGAAATTGCCGACCGTCGTCGCGTTGGAACGCGCGAAGGCGCGCACCAGCGCAAAGGCCATCGCGAGGCCCGTCGCCGCCGACAGGAAGTTATGGACGGTGAGGCCGAGCATCTGGGTCAGATGACTCATCGTCGTCTCGCCGCCGTAGTTCTGCCAATTGGTGTTGGTGATGAAGCTGACGGAGGTGTTGAACGCCAGGTCCGGCGGCACAGCGTCGAAGCCCTGCGGATTGAGCGGCAACACGTTCTGCAGCCGTTGCAACGCGTAAAGCGAGGCGAATCCGGCGATCGAGAAGGCGATCATCGCGATCGCATAGATGAACCAGCTCTGTTCGCGCGTCTCGTCGACGCCGGCGAGGCGATAGAAGCCGCGCTCGACGGGCCGCAGAACCGGCGAAAGGAAGTTGTCCTTGCCCGCGTAGACGCTCGTCATAAAGCTGCTCAACGGGATCGCGGTTACGAGCACAAGCGCAAGGACGATCGCGATTTGCGACCAGCCGACGAGTGTCATGGCGTCACCTTCAGTTTCGGAATTCCGTGGAATGCCCGTTCAGAATTTTTCGGGGCGGATCAGCGTGTACAAGAGATAGAGGCCGAGGCTGACCCCGACGATCAGGCCGATGATGGGCTCGGTCATGGCGTTTCTCCTTACAACCGGCTGCAGGCGTCGGCGTAAACGCCCATCACGACGAGGAACAGAACCCCGATCGCGAGATAGATCAGATCAGCCATGGCGACGCGTCTCCGTATTGACCCGCGCGTTCTTGCGTCAGAAGCGCGTAAGGAATCCATTCGCGGTTGGGCCTTCCCGCATAAGGAAAACGTAAGGAAGCGAGGACGGCGGACTCGCCGGCTGCCCCGCGCGAGGGAAAGACCGGCATGCCGCGGCTGCTCCTCGCAGGATTCAACCCCGCGACGGCGATCGTCCCCCATGGATTCGCGCCGCCCCAGCGCACAGGATGGGCGCCGCGACGCGGGCGCGCCTTGACCTGCGTCAGTCGGTCAAAGCCCGCCATGGGGACCGCGCAGCCGCCATTCGGCGACGAGCCGGGCGCACGAACGCCGGTCCGCAATGCTTCGACGCGCGCTCGTTCAGACGGGGTCGCCCCGATTGCGAGCCGATTCGCCGAACGATTGCCGGGCCCCCGCCGACCGGGGTTCGCCTGCCGCCTCCGCGCCGCCGGGCGGGCGACGAGACGGCGGAGACATTTTCTGTCGACCGCGACATTTTCTTTCTGAAAATGTGGAATCGTGGTAGATTGTTTTTTAATTCCTCCAGCCCATCGAGCCGTCGCCAGAAAAGGAGGGCGCCAAATCCGAAAAACGCGTTTTCCAAATTTTTTCGCCCGTAAGCTTCTGAAATTCCACGATTCGGCCAAAAATATTTTTGGAAAAATTTGGAAATCCAAATTTTCGTTCACTGAAAACAAAGGGAAATTTTTAGCGCGCTTGCGCCGGACGGTGCTCAAAGCGCGTCAGGCGAGCGTCCTGCAAACACTGGCATGAATTTCCGCTCAACCGCCGACCGGGCTCTGGCGACAAGCCAGTTCGCGGCGCGGAGGATCGCGCGCGCCTAGCGCGGCGGCGCGGCGCCCTCGGCGAGGCGCGGTCGCGCGTCGCCGCCTTCGGCGAAGCGGATGCAGGCGTCCGTGCAGGCCGCGGTCCAGCCGGCGAGGTTGGCGGTCCCCGCCCTGGCCATCGCCAGGACGATGGCGGCGAGGGCCGCCTTGGCGGTCAGGTGCGGCGGCGCGGGAGTCGGCGCCAGACCGGGCGCCGCTATGTCGCCGCCGGACCAGCCGGCGGCGCGCGCCAGCCAGGTCGTCGCGGCGCGCCGGTCGGCCGAGGCGCCGACGTCGAGCGCCGCCCGCCGGGTCGCCTCTTCGGGCTCGCGCACCCAAGCCTCCGCCGCTTTCAAGGCCGCATCGGGGCCGGCCCGGTCGCCCTGGATGGCGCGCACGCATTGGCACGCCCACCACACCGCCTCGCGGCGCGGCAGCAGGTAGGCGCAAAAGGCGACCGCCTCGATCGGCCGGCTGGAGCGCGCGAGCTTGCGCGCAAAGTCGAGCGGCCCCTCGTCGCCCGCCGGCGTCGCGATGTCGTTGGCGGCGGTTTCGAAGGTCTCGAAGATTTGTCGCGCCGAAGTGAAGCGAAGACGGGAAGACATGGAGCCCCGGATCCTTGCAACGAAGTTCCGCGACCCGGCCTAGGCGGGAACCGGAATGGGCGGCGGGCCTGCCGCCGCGGTCCAGGCGATCGCGCCGTTGACGGTGAGCACCGGCTGCATCGTCGTCACCCCGGTAATTGCAACGGTGGCCGCGGTGAGCGCATAGGCGGCGTCGGCCGTCACGGTGATCGCCGGCGCCGATTCGCTGATGGTAGCCATTGCGTTCAACGTGATCATCGGCGCGCTGAGAGTGATGCCGGTCGGGTCGATCGTAATCGAACTCGGGCCAACCGTCAGTACGATCTCTTGCATCGCCGTCAGAGAATAGGTCTGTCCGACGTTCAGCGTCTGATTTTGGTTCACTGTCTGGTTGAGGTTTTGGTTCACTTGTTGGGTGAGATTCCCGGTGATCGTTTCCTGCTGATCGTTTCCGACGGTGCGCGTCTCGTTGTTCAAAACGTTGACCGTCAGATCCTTCTGCGCCTTCAGATGGACGTATTCCTCGCCCGCCGAGTCCTCGAACGAAAACGTGTTGTGGCCGCTATGTCCGGTGCTGGATTGGGTGTTGATTCCCGACTTGGTCTTGTTGTCGGGTAAGGTCACCGGCGGCGTGTTGTTGGCGTTGTAGACGCTGCCGACCACCATCGGCCGATCGGGATCGCCTTCGAGATATTGCACCACGACCTCGTCGCCGACGCGCGGAATGAACAGGGTCTTTTGATATTGGCCGGCCCAGATTTGACCGACGCGCACCCGACGGGACGAGGTCTTCTTGCGATCCCAGTAGAACTCGACGAGGATGCGACCCTCCTTGTCGACGTCGATCTCTCCCTGGCCGACGACCTTGGCGGTCTGCGGACCCTGAATGATCGATTTTCGCGTCAGCAGCGGCGAACGGAACGGCCGCTCGCTGCTCGCCAGTTCGTAGGCTCCGGTGTAGATCGCGTCGTCGTCGGCGGACACTCCCGCCGATTCATAGGTCTGGTAGCCATATGAATGCGTGCAACGCAGCAAGAGGTATTCGATGTCCTCGGATTGCGGTCCGACGACGGACGTGCGGGTGATTTTGTAGCCGGGCGTCAGCGACGGCGCGTAGCCGACCGCCGAGCGGCGCCGGTCCTTGGCCTGGTCGGCTTCAAGACGCACCTTGGCCAGAGTCGCGCCCTCTCCTTGATCGTCGTAGCGGCCGGGGTAGTCGTAGATTTCCATCGAGTCGCGCTCATAGCCGCCCGGCTGCTCGGCATCGGCGACCAGATTGGCGTCCGGCTTTTCGTAGTCGTAATCGTTGAGCGTGAACTTGCCGCTCTGGAATCCGCGATGGGTCGTCCAATCGTCGAATTGCTGCCTGTCGCGGCGCACTTGACCGGTCAGCGGCGAAAAGAACGCCGAGGCGAGGCCTGGCGTCGCGTCGTGGCTTGATTTGGAATCGGCGAGCACGAGCGTGTGCTTGGTCGGGCTGCCGCCGTCTCCCTTCTCATGCTGGAAATAGTAGTAAATTCCGTATTCTTCCATCATCCGGCAAACGAAATTCATATCGCTTTCACGGTACTGCACGCAATATTCCAGCGTCGGATAGCTCTCGCTCGTGCGGTCGCTGAAATCGGTAAAGCCTCTGTCCGAGAACACCTTCTTGACGATTTCCAGCGGCGACGGGTTGGACATGTTCAACTTGGAGAAAATGCGGCAATCCGAAGTGCGGGACAGCAGCCACAGCCACGGCCTCAGCACAAGCCGATAGACGTAGAGCGCGCCTCGCTTGCCAACCCACCGCGCTTCGACGAGGACGCCGCTGAAATCCCGCCCGACTTGATCGACCGTCTCGAGATGCACGGAATGGTTTCGACCGATCAGACCATTGAAGTCGATGTCCTCCTGCACGCTCAGCGCCTCGATCCGATATTCAAACAGCTCTCCAAGCCCTTCGAACGCGTCAAATCGACCAAGAAGCAGCGCATCCTTGCCCAGCGGCGTCGCCAGCGAACCGATTCGCCCGTCTTGCGTGGGATTGGGCATGACAACCTCTTTTGAACGGGAGCGTTCGGACGCCTATCCAACTTGACGATAAGCCATTCGCAGGCATAGTCGAAGCGCAATTTGGGCGCGCGCCGACGCGCCCGGACCCGACCGAGACGGCGGATTTTACGGTCTGACCGAACCTCTCGATCGGCCAAAACCGGCCACACGACTTCCAGAGCGCCATCATGACGGATGCAACCGACGACGCCGGCTTCCTCCCCGACGTTTCCGCTGAGGCCCCTTGCGGCCCCGACCTCGAAGCCGAAGGCGACGCGGAATTCATGAATTTCATGGCCACCGTCGAGGGTCAGCTGCCCGCCGCCTACTTTTCGTTCGATCGAAAGACCATCGATTTGCCCGGTGCGCTCGCGAGCGGCGGCAAGCTGCTGGCGCGCAGCCACGACGCCCGCTTGCTGGTCCTTCTGGCCAAGCTCGCCATCCTCAACCGCGACCTCGATGGTTTCGCGCATTGGTTCGCCGTCCTCGCGCGCTTGCTCGCCGATCATTGGGACGACGCGCATCCTCGCGCCGAGGATGGCGACTTCATCGCGCGCATCTCGCAGCTTTCGACGCTCGACGACGGTCCGGTCGTCGTCCTGCCTTTGCAATACGCGCCGCTGGCGGAGACGCAGCGCGACGGCGTCTTGACGTTCCGCGCGCAAATGGCGGCGATCGGCGAAGCCAATCTGCGCGAGGGCGAAACCCTGCCGAACTCGGCGACGATCGATCGGATCCTGCTCAACGCCGAGATGGCCCGGCTCGCCCAGACGCTGCGCTCCCTGCTCCTGCTGAAGACTTCGATCGCGCAAATTCGTACGACTTTGATCGAACGCGTCGGCTTTGAGCAGGCGGTGAACTTCGAAGCCTTGTCGCCTCTCGTCGACAAGATGGCCTCGTTCATCCAGGCGGCGGTCGCGCTGCGCGATCCGACCGTGGCGGCGCCGGCGGCGCAAACCGACGAGACTGCCGCCTCGTCCGACGCCGGCCCGCCGGGCCCGGCGCCAGAATATGCGTCGCTGGCCGATATCGACGCCGCCCTTGGCGCGGCTTTGGCCTATTTCGAAGCCATGGAGCCGTCGAGCGCGGCCGTACTGCTGATCGGTCAGGCGCGCCGACTTTTGGGCAAGAACCTTTACGAGGTCATGAAAATTCTGACGCCGGCCCAAGCCGACGCCGCCCGCATCTTCGTGGGCGCGGACGCCGCCTTCATGGTTCCGGTCAGCAGCATCCCGGCCGGCGCCGATCCGGTCGAGTCGCCGGAGAGACGTGAAGTCCCCGTCGCCGCAACGCGCGCGGCCGCTCTGGCGCTTGTCGACGGGGTCGCGGCGCATATGCGCAAGGCCGAGCCTTCAAGCCCGGCGCCCTATCTGCTGGACCGTGCGAAGTCGCTTGCCTCCCGCGATTTCCTCAGCTTGCTCAGGGACCTGTTGCCCGAAGAGGCCCTTTCGTCGCTGAAGGGCGGCGGTTGAAGAGGGATCAAGCCCGGCTTCCTCGGCTATTTTCCGGCGTCGTTCAGGAACGCCGTCCAATCGGGCGAGGACAGCGTGTCGATTTCGGCGAAATTGACCGCTTGCAGGCCGCGCCGCCAGCAATCGGCAATGCCGAAGATCTGGAACTTGCGCCTGTCGACGCACATCGAAACGGAGCCTTTCAGGACGTCGTTGGCGTCGACATCGGTCGCGAAGAGATAGACGAACCTCCCCTTCAACGGACCCTTGATCGGCGTTGCGCAGGTGTTGGGCGTCACGGACCACCATCCCTCGGTCGCAAAATCGGCTCCCGCATTGTAGCCCACGGCGAAGTTCAGGAGGTATCGGGTCTTGTTGCAGACCCGCAACGCGGCCTCGGCCGAGCCGCCGGTCGCGAGCAAGACGGCGAGCGCCAGAACTGCAAGCCGGTCATGGCGTGGCCCCACTGGCGCGCGTCTCCTCTGGCCGGTTCCCTTCTAACGAGGCCAAGCTCGTTGTTTATGTTTGTCCGCGCTTCTTGTCGTGGATTTTTTCTCGGACAGCCGGATCAGAGCGTCTCCGCCTCATCGCGCCAACGGTAGAGTTCGCCCCACTCCCGCTTCCAGCCCGCGTCGGGGTCGACCACCACAATCGCCAGCTTCAGCTCGTTGGCGAGCTTCACGGCGCCGGATAGGGCGTCCTTGGGCGCCATGCTTTCGCTTGTCATATCCTTCAGCAACCCGGAATGGGCGGAAGCTGGACAATGGACCTTGGCCCAACGCCCGTCGCCGCGTTGTTCGAGGATCACGGTGATCGCGTCGGGTTGGATTTCGTCGACCTGCTCGAAGCGGTTGGCCATTGCTCTCCCTCCCTTGCGATGCTGCGGAGATAGGGGTCGCGCGTCTTTCGAACGCCGCGCCGACAACTGACTGACGCGCGAAAACCCATAATCGTAACTCCGGCCTGCTAAAATGTTGCGCCGCGGCCGCGGACGCTCTTCTCTCAAGTCACCTCATAGGCGAACGCCCCCTCGGCGATCGACACCTTCGCCCGATGGATTTCCTCCCGCGCGAGCGAGCGTTTGAGGATTTCGCGCGACAGCGCGGGCAGGATCGAGTTGGTGATGATGTTATCGATGACGCGGCCGCCAGAATCCGGATCATTGCACAGCGAGACGATATGATCGACGACCGCCTGGTCATAGTCGAACGCCGCGCCGTGGCCCTCTTCGATCCGCTTGCCGACACGGCCCAATTGAAGGCGCACGATGCCGCCCAGCATGTCAGGGGATAGCGGATAGTAGGGAATTGTCACGATGCGCCCGAGCAAGGCGGGTGGGAACACATTGAGCAGTTCCGGGCGAAGCGCCACCGCCAATCCTTCAGGATCCGGGACGAGCGGTCGCTTGGCCGCCTCCATGATGGCTTCGGTGCCCACGTTGGAGGTGAGGATGATCAGCGTATTCTTGAAATCGATGCGTCGGCCGGTGCCGTCCTCCATGACGCCTTTGTCGAACACTTGAAAGAATATCTCGTGCACGTCGGGGTGGGCCTTTTCCACTTCGTCGAGTAGAATCACGCTGTACGGGCGCCGCCGAACCGCCTCGGTCAGCCGCCCGCCCTCACCATAGCCGACATAGCCCGGAGGCGCGCCTTTCAACGTCGAGACGGTGTGGGCTTCCTGAAACTCCGACATGTTGATGGTGATCATGTTTTGCTCGCCGCCGTAAAGCGTTTCGGCTAACGCGAGCGCGGTCTCGGTCTTGCCGACGCCTGACGGACCGCACAACATGAACACGCCGATCGGCTTGTTCGGATTGTCGAGCTTGGCGCGATTCGTCTCGATGCGCTTGGCGATCATCGAAAGGCCATGCGACTGTCCGACGACCCGGCGGCTGAGAATCTCGGGCAGCTTCAATACGGTCTCGACCTCGTCGGCGACCATGCGGCCGACGGGAATGCCCGTCCAATCGGACACGACCGACGCGACCGCCTGTTCGTCGACATGAGCGTAGATCATGCGCCTGTCGGGAACGATCGCCTCGAGTTCGCCGACCTTCGCCCGCAGGTTGGAGAGATCGCTCTGCGCCCCTTCAGCGGCGTTTGCGAGCTCTTGCGCGCCTTCCGGCTTGTCCGCCAACTTGGCGCGAAGAGCGTGAATTTCCTCGACCAGCTTGCGCTCGGCCGACCATTCCGCCTCCAGCTTCGCGAGTTCCTCGCGCGCCGTCGCGAGGGCGGCGTCGATTTCGACGACGCGTTCCTCGTCGGCCGCGCCGAGATCGCGCTCGCGCAACAGCGCCTGTCGCTCCTGCTCCAGCGCGGCGATGTTCACCTGAGCATCCTCGACAGCAGCCGGCTTGGCGTTCTGACTGATCGCGACGCGCGCGCAGGCGGTGTCGAGCAGGCTGACCGCCTTGTCGGGAAGCTGGCGGGCGGGAATGTAACGATGGGAAAATTGCACGGCGGAGACGATCGCCGCGTCCGAGACGCGCACCTTGTGGTGCTTTTCCATCGGCGCGATCAGACCGCGCAACATCGTTGCGGCCGTGGCGACATCGGGCTCGCCGATCTGCACCGGCTGGAAGCGGCGGGTCAGCGCCGGATCTTTCTCAAAATACTGGCGATATTCCGCAAAAGTGGTGGCTGCGATCGTGCGCAGCGTGCCGCGCGCCAGGGCGGGCTTCAACAGATTGGCCGCGTCGCCAGTTCCCGCTGCGCCGCCCGCGCCGATCAGCGTATGCGCTTCGTCGATGAACAGAATGATCGGCGTCGGCGAAGACTGCACCTCGTCGATCACCGAACGCAGGCGTTGCTCGAATTCGCCTTTCATCGATGCGCCGGCCTGCATCAGGCCGACGTCGAGCGTGCAGAGCTTCACACCGCGCAACGGCGGTGGAACATCTCCTGAGGCGATACGCTGCGCGAAACCCTCGACGACCGCCGTCTTGCCGACGCCCGCCTCGCCAGTGAGGATTGGATTGTTCTGGCGACGACGCATGAGCACATCGACGATCTGCCGGATTTCCTCGTCTCGACCAAGGATAGGGTCCATTTCGCCCGACTTGGCCTTGGCCGTCAGGTCCTGGCTAAAGCGGTCGAGCGCCGTCGTGCCTTTGGCGCCAGGCGCGGCGATCGTTCCATCCGCGCTGGCGGCGGCAAGGCCCGAACCGTCCATCGGGCGCAAGTTGCCTTCTTCGGATTCGGCCCATATCGACCGATGGCCGGCGGCAAGCTCGTCGGCTGAAATCTTGCCGAATTCAGGCGAAACGTGCAGTAGCGCGCGCTTCAAATCGAGAGATTTCAGCATGGCCACCAGCAGGTGGCCGGTGCGGATCTGCGTCTCTCCGAACAACAGCGTCGCATAGTGCCAACCCCGATCGAGCGCGTCGGCGACCTGATTGGAAATACCCGGCATCTCCGTCTCGTTCTTGCGGAAGCCATTGACGACGGTTGTCGCGTCGCCAAGCAGCTTGGCGCGATTGAGCTTGAAATGATCGGCGCTCAGCGCAAGGTCGGTCCGGTCTTTCTGGAGGAGATGCAGCATCCAGTGGCTGAGCTCGATGTTTCTGTTGCCCGCGCCCTTGGCCTGCCGCAGCGCTTGAATGAATGCCTCGTAGCCGACCCGGTTGAGCTTGCCGGTGACCGATTCGACGCTGATGTCAGCACCCATATTCCTGTCCCTCCAGCGTTCTAGGTCGCTGCCGACCTTGATTGATTATAGGCTAGACGGCTCACTACGTGAAATCTTGCATCGGTCCGGATCGTCTGATCTGTCCGCGACCAATTGGGCGCCATCCAGCTGGTCCAGCCGAGCTTGACGCCGCGCCCCAGGCGGACCGGCGTAATTTCGCCGGCCGGAATGGCGAGCTCCATGTCCCAGTCGAGTTCTTCCCCCAGATACAGAAAGACCGCGTCCGCAATTTGCTGCGCGAGATCGGGACCGGGCAAGAAACGCTCGTATTGCGCGATGTCCTTCACGAAAATGCGAATGCGAATCTTGTCGATCACGCTGAAAGCGCTCGACCCTAAAATGCAATCGACGCCGAGCCGACTCTGATTGGCGCCAACTTGCGTGCATTCGTTTTTTTCGAACGACAGCCATGAACCGACGAATTCGTCGATCTCGACCTTCACGGAGAACAGTCCGGCAATCAGACTGCGCAAACGCGAAGCACTCTTGGCCTTGGAGGCAATGAGACCGGCGAATTGCATTTTCGCAAAGTCGGAAATCGAATCGACGTCACGATAAGGCGGCGTGCCCACGCCGATCATCGAGCCGATATAAGTCCTGAAGCGATCTTCACGAGGCCGGTCGTTTTGCGCGATCGGGCGAGGATCGGCCCAGGCGCGAAAGAACAGCGCGAGAAAGCGCCGTTGAAAGATATCGACAAAGCGGGGGAAGGCGTCGTCGCGCTCCAAGAGCCAGATATAGCTTTCTTCCGTGGTCGTCAGCGGCAACGCCCCTTGTGGACCGAACATGCCAAGAAACCGCGCGGTTAGGCGCATCCGGCCCGTGGCTTCCTGCGTCGCCCCCTCCAAAGTCGAGGCGGGAAATTCCATGTACGGGTCTTGCGTGACGACCAGGAATTCGTCGCCAAGAGTCGCGGCGTCGCCAATGCGCGGCTTTTGTGGATGCTCGCGCTCGAAGCGGCGCAACACATTGAACAAGTCGAAGCGCCATGGCTCGGCGACGAGTTGGTCCAGATAGCTCACAGATCGCTCCGCAAGCCCAGACGCGGCGGCCAGCGCATGATCTCGCCGCGCTCGGTCGTGCGGATCACCGTTTGCGTGAAATGGTTGAGGCCGACATATTCGCTGAAGAAGCGATCAAGGATGGCGCCCACCAGAAAGGGTCCGGATCCCTCGTATGATTTATCATCGATCAACACGGTGATTTCCGTGCCGCGCGCCGCGCCGACGCCATGGCCGCGGCGTATGCGCCGCACGATCGGGCGCGAATCGACGCTGCGGACGCCGCGAATCTTGCGCTCGGTCGCCCCATCGGACAAGTCGGCGAACAGCGAAAGCATTTCGCGAAGCGACTTGCCGCTTTCGCCCCCGGCGCGTTGCACGAGCCCCAGGTGATTGAGGCTCAGCATGTTGACGATGCGCCAGGCGACGTCGCCAATGGACGCGCCTTCGACCTTGCCCGCCATCGAAGTCAGGATCGGCTCGAGCGGTCGCGTCGGGCCGGCGACGCAGCGCACCTCGAGCTGCACATCGTCAAGAAACCTGAAATCCGCGCCACCGTCGCCCACCGGCAAATGTTCGGGGAGATGGCGATTGGTGCAGAGGGCCTGCACGCTGAGTTCGGCGACCCGATTCACCTCGTCCGGATCGGAGCGCTCGCCAAGCGAAAGGAACATGTCGGTGCCGGTGTAATCGGACCTGTGCCCGTACTTCCTCTCCTCGGCAGTGCGCCGGCGCGGCAGGCGGCGCGCTGTGTAACAGAGACCGGATGGGCTGCGAGCGGCCGCCGCGGTGTAAAGAGGCTCGACGGCAACCTTCTGCGCCACGCCGGGGATATGCGCAAAGACGTTGAGAATTCGATTCGGCTCAAAATCGAGCGTACGACTGCGATCCGGCACGACCTGATACTCGTGCTGGTTCGACTTGACGGCGATGCGATCGAGCGTCTTCTCGAAAAGATTGACGGCCGGGGCCGCGTAGAGCGCGAAGAAATCCTTGCGTATGGCCGCCGCCAGACGTGTATGGGCGTCGTCAAAGACAAATACGACGTCGATGGTCTTGGCGGCCAACCTTGGCGCGACCGCGCCGAGACCTTGCAGTGAAACGCCAAGAAAGCGACGTGGAAAGGTGAAGTATTCGCGCAAAAAGTCGAAGCCGCGAAACACTCTTTTGTCATTGGCGATGAGCGCCTCGTCCTCGTCGAAGCCGATCTGCCGCAACATGTCGTCGCCGCCAGCGACGACCACAGGGTCGCCAAAGGAATCGAGATAACGGAAGAAGACGCCGCGGCAATGCGCGAACATTTGCTCGTAGAGCGCGACAGCGTCCGCCTCGTGGCCGAGGAAGTGGATGGTCAAACTCTTGACGCGGCACGCCGAAAACCGCAGTTCGGGACGAGTCTGGCTTTCCGACTCGCGTGGCTCGTCCTCGATGCGTTCGGCGCTCCGAACCATCAGTTGCAGGCGCAGGCCCGCCGAACATTCGGCGCCGACAGGCAACCCCAACGCCTGAAGCGGGCCGGGAGCGGCGAAATATTCCGCATTGGCGATCTCAAACGGCCACAGCGCGATCGGTGCGGCTAAAGCGAAGCGGCACGCAATATTGCGCTCCAACTCTCGATAAGCCGCGTCGAGGTAAGCGCCGCGTGGGATTAGGCGCCCCTCCCGCAGTGCCGGGTCGCCGAACTTCGGCTGAACCTGCGCCAACAGCGCCGAAGGCGTAGGCGCTAGATAGTGCGGCACCAATTGGTCGAGGAGATTGGTGGTGAATTCGGCGAACTCGTGCTTGAGTTTGAGTTGGACGCGGGCCGCCAGAAACGCCGAGCCTTCGAGAAGACCGCCGATCATCGGATCGACGCGATCGCCCATCAGACCGCCCAACCGTTCGGCGACTCCCGGATATTCCTGCGCGAATTCGCTCGCCTGCTCACGCAACAGCGCAAGCTCGCGATTGTAGAATTCCAAGAATTCGCGGTTCATACGCCCCTACAATCGGTCGATCTTGATCTTGCCCGAATCAAGCTCAACCTCGGCGACGAATTCGACCGGCACATTGACCGGCCGCGCGCGCAGATCGGCCTTGACGAGGTATCGCAGTTTCAGCTCTTCCGAGCCGGTCGACACGTCCCGCCGGGCATGGATGGAATTGCGAGCAAGACGCGGCTCGAAATCCGCCAGCGCAATCTCAATCTCGCGCGAGACGTCGCTCAACGAGTTCTCGTCGATGGTGCGCCAACTGAGGTCGGGGAACCCGTAATTCAGAATCGAGCTACGCGCCGCCGGCAGGGAGGACAAATCCTCGGCGGCGTCCAGATTGGTCGTGTTGAACAGGCTGAGCAGATCGGTCATCACCTCGCGCCGCAGTCCGGATTCTGAAATGGGGCTCCTCGTGGTGACACGGCGCGCCGCGATGACCCGCTCGCCTGCTTCGTCCCGCAAGTCGAGCCGCTGCTTGGCGTCGCGCTTCTCATGCGCGGCGCGGAACGCATACATCAAAGGAGGGGCCAGACGATCGTTCTTATTGGAAGCCATCGGCGCCCCGGCGGGTCAAGAGCATCGTTGATCGATCGTCATTGGCTTCGCCGCCTGCCGCGCCGCCGCTGCGCCCAAAAGAGTTCCCGCCAGCCATGGTCGGCTCCAAGAGGCGCAGAACGGTCGCGACAGAACGACGGCTCACGATATCTTATTCGCTTTGATATCATAAGTCTTGGCTATCGCGGCGCCTAGCGTGCCGTCGGATAGCTGGGTCTTGTACTCGAACTTGATCTTGGAGAAGTTGAGAGAGACGCTCTCCAGGGGGAGACCCGCGCCGTCGTTTCCTGTGTGGTTGAACGAAGAGACGAATACTTCGGTCAAAGTGATCGTCATGTATTCTTGCGGCTTTTCACCGGCCTTTCGGACAGTCAGTACGGCCGTCTGGATGGGTTTGCCACTGCAACAACTGATGAAAAAATTCGGCGACGATTTGTCCACGTGCTTGGTGAAACCGAGGTCTTGCACCTGAGCCTTGCCAATGCCCGATCCCAAATTCGCGCCGGCGGATCCCGAGTTAGCGGCGGCAAGGTTGTAGGATTTGATGTGGATTTCACCCTTGTGCCGATCGTCCTGAGACTCCCCCTCGATCCCATCGAGCTTAAGAAACGTGTCGCCTTGCGCCATGATGATATCCTCAGCAAAGCTGACACCCGTCAGCAAGGGCCTGATCCACTCTTGAAGGGGGGCTCCCGTGAGACGGTCTGCCGCTCGTCGCATAGAGGCCGGGAGGACTACAGAGCGCCGCCGCGCCGGCGGGACCGGTCAGTCTGCAGAAGACGACCCGGCCAATTTCGCTCGCGCCACTCCGCGCCTGGGATCGAATGGGTGAAATTCTATCGGCGCAGCTGGAGCCGGCCGTCGTCATGGTCGAAGCCTCCAAGTCAAGAAGGGCGACTTTCCTGCCTGAGGCGACGAAAACACCTGCCCGCCCGCGCGACCACGACGCGAACAAAGACAAAGAACGAGTTTGGCGGAGCTTGCAAGACGCCGCCGTCGCCCGGCGAGACCAGCCTTCGATCGAAGGCCGGTCACCTGCGCATGCCGCTCACGCCGCCTTATGCTTCTTGAGGTCGAATTTCTTCTTGTTGGCGGCGCCGGCCGATCCGTCGGCGTTCTGAACCTTGTGTTCCTGCTCGACCGAGGCGAAGTTGAGCGAAAAGCTCTCGATCGGCATTTTGCCGCTGTCTTTGGCGTGCAGCTGGTAGCCCGAGATGAACACTTCCTCCAAAGTGATCTTCAGATATTCGTGCGGCTTCTCGCCCGCTTTCCGCGCGGTGATCGTCGCCTTGGGATGATGCTTGCCGGTGAGGCAGTTGAGAAAAATATTGGGCGTAGATTTGTCGACTTCCTTGGTGATGTGGATGTCATGGACATGCGACTTGCCAACGCCCGACCCCTGATTGGAGCCGCCCGAGCCGGCGTTGGTCGCTCCCATGCTGAACGAGGTGATGTGAATTTCGTTCTTGTGCTTGTCGTCTTGCGACTCGCCCTCGATACCGTCGATCTTCAGAAAGAAATCGCTTTGACCAGCCATAGCTAAGCCTCCACTTCATGGGTGAACTTCTCGAAGGGCGACTGCGCCGTTCTTGAAGATGTGCGGGCGTTCGCGCCCGCCTTTGATGTTACGGTCCGAGAATCTCCCCCGAGCGATATCAGGGACCGCTGCTGCGAGAATAATTTCAGCTCTTTTCTCCCGGAATTTTCGAGACCAGGCTCATGCCGATGTCCATGCCCTCCAACTGGAAATGCGGCCGCAGATAGAAATTGGCTGAATAGTAGCCGGGGTTTTCCTCGTTCTCCTTGACCGTGACCTTGGCGTCCGCGAGCGGCAGGCGCGCTTTGGTCTCCTCGCTCGAATTTTTCGGATCCCCGTCAACATAGAGGGTGATCCATTCGTTCAGCCATTTCTCCAGCTGATCCTTTTCCTTGGTCGAGCCGATCTTGTCGCGCACCATACATTTGAGATAATGCGCAAAGCGCGACACCGCGAACATGTAGGGAATGCGGGCTGACAAATTGTCGGCGGCCGTCGCTTCAACCTTGTCGTAGATTTTCGGCTTGTAGATCGATTGGGCCCCGATGAAGGCCGCCTTGTCGGTGTTCTTGCGATGAATGATGGAGATCAGGCCGGATTTCGACAGCTCGGCTTCGCGACGATCGGTGATCGCGATTTCCGTTGGGCATTTCAGATCGACGCCCCCGTCATCGGTGGGGAAAGTGTGGGTCGGCAGATTGATCACCTCGCCGCCCGATTGAACGCCGCGAATGCGCACGGTCCAGCCATATTCCTTGAACGCACGATTGACATTGGCGGCCATCGCGTAAGCCGCGTTCATCCAACCGTATTTTTCACCCTTATGACCATCGGTGTCCTCCTCGAAACCGAATTCCTCGACCGGCTCCGACTTGGCGCCGTAGGGAAGGCGAGAAAGAACGCGCGGCATGCACAACGCGACGTATCGCGCGTCGACCGAGTCCCGCAGGCCTTTCCACGCCGCATAATCCGGCGTGTCAAAAAGCTTGCTGAGATCGCGCGGATTGCTCAGCTCGGTCCACGAATCCATGCCCATCAGGGTCGGGTCGGCGCCGGTCAGCAGCGGCGCGAGCGCCGCCGAGGCGACTTTGGAGAGATCGCGCATCAACTGCACGTCGGTCGGCGAATGGTTGAAGTGATAGTCGGCTACAAGGCAGCCGTAGGGCTCGCCGCCGAGCTGACCGAATTCCTGCTCATAGACTTTCTTGAACAGCGGACTCTGATCCCAGCGGGCGCCCGGAAACAGTTTCAAATTGCGGTAGAGTTCGCTCTTGCCGACGTTCATGACCCGGATTTTTAACGTCGCGTCCGTCTCCGAATTGTAGACGAGATAGTGCAGGCCCCGCCATGCGCTTTCGAGCTTCTGAAACTCCGGCGCGTGGAGGATTTCATTCATTTGCTCCGACAACTTTTCGTCGAGCCGCGCGATCATCTCTTCGATCGTGTCGATCACATCGCCCTTGACGACGCTGGAGTCGGCAAGCGCCTGGGTGACCAGCGTTTGCACCGCGTTCTCGACTTCGCTCGCGGCGCGTTCGCTACGCGGTTTGAAGTTTTGCTTTAGAAGCGCGGCAAAATCATCGACTTCGACCAATCCTGTCGCGGCGGTGGACGGAAGGTCCTTCTGTTCCTGTTGCGTGGCCATCGTTCATTGCCCCTCTATCATTCGTCCGAAGTCTCAACGGACGGCCTTTCGGCCAGCTTGTCCTTCATCGCCGCCATCAATTGCGGATCGGCGAGCAATTTCTTCAGCGCGTCTTCGGCGGCGACCTTACCGTCCATATAGCGAAGCAAATTCGACAATTGCTCGCGCGCCTGGAGAAGCTTGGCGACGGCCGGCACTTGCCGCGCGATCGCGGTCGGCGAAAAGTCGTCCATCTTCTTGAACTTGACATTGACCGAAAGCTTGTCGCCGCCTTCGGCGCCGCCCAGCTTGTTGGGAACCTTCATCGACAGACCCGGCTCGATGGCCGCCATGCGCTTGTCAAAATTGTCCATGTCCATGTCGAGAAAGGCGCGATCGGCCATGTCCGGCTTCTGGACGGCCGAGTTGTTGCCCGAGAGATCGGCGAGCACGCCCATGACAAACGGAAGCTCAATCAGCCTCTCGGCGTCATAAGGGTCTTCGTAAGTGATGTGGACCCGCGGCTTGCGGTTGCGAGAGATGAATTTTTGACCGGAATTGCTGTTGGAAGCCATTGAGCCGTACTCCCCTGTGCATCGGTTAGACCTGAACTCGGATTAAGCAAATTCCAACTGGCGCCCAAGCATAAGCCAACTGGCGCGAAGCGCAATCTGCCCTTCGCGATGGCCGCAAGGGCTCCGCTTCGTTCACGGGATTGAGCATCGCGCCATCCCATTTACGGGACGCCGCCCTGGCGGGGCTGGGAAATCGTCGAAGATTGGGCCAATATTGCCTTGTGAAAAAGGGAACAAACGCGTTGCGGTGCAAACTCCGCGAACACGCGAGAGGTTCGCAGAGAGCCCAATGAAGGCCGCAACGTGCTATAAGCACGAACGAATTGAGGGTCATGGTCTGCAGTTCGCGTAAGCCAGCGGGAGACCGGGGGTCGTTTCGTCGAACGGGGATGGCAATGCAGCCAGAGAGCGTCACATGAGCCAAGCCACCGCGCCCAAGGGCGGTCGCGACGTCGTCGCTTATTTCGCCGGCCATTTGGCCAATCTCGTCAATGGCAACGACAGTTTGAGCGACAGCGAGGAAATCGTCGCAATCAAACCTTTTTCGCTATTCGAGCGCGTTCATCGCAGCTTAACCACCAATCGCAAATATTCAGAAGTGCTCGTCGGCTCGTGGGCCTATCCGCCGCCCAACAATGCCGAGGACGCCGCGGATTTCTACTTCGACAACGTTCTCGACCGGCCGATCGGGACTCGCGGCGACGGGCCTTCCTCGGCCGACAACCTCGCCGCGCTGATCGGCTCCCATGCGGTCGGTCCGCGCCAGGTTCGCCCGCCGGGGCCGCTGTCGATCTGGAAGGCGCTGACCGGCGGGGGGCCGAGTTTGCGTCGCTTCAACGACAGGCGCGATTTGTTTGAACTCTCGAACCGCATTTTGAAATGCCTGGACGCCGCCAACCGTCCCTATGCCGAAGTGCTGCGGCTCGGGCTTTGTCCCAAGGAATGGCTGGTCGGCGACGACGCCGTGGGTGTCAATACGCTCAAGGCCGCCAACGCCTTTCTCAAGGTGCTGAAAGTCGAGATGAACGGCGAGTTTGGCCGGCGTCCGGACCAACGCGAACTGGACGTGGCGTTCTTTGCAGCGCCGATCCCTGGATGCAAGGACGCCAAGGCCTTCGCCGCGACGCCGCTCGGATCGGCGGTCCTGACGCGGCTGGCGGGGCAGGATCAGACCTTCCTTTTGTCCTTCGACGCCATGGAGGCGGCGCAAAGCGCCGCGCTGGTCGAGGAGCCCGATGAGCCGCTGATGAGGCCCGAGGAAGCGACGCCGTTCCTGGAGGGCGCCGTGGCCGCCGGGGTGATCGACGCCCAGGAGATGGCCTTGCTGGCCTCGATCATGGCCGGGCGGTCGTTGGCCGACGCGATGGGCTCCAATCTCTATCTGCGCCGCCGCCTGAAGGCCGATTTTGACAACAATCTCGAGGCGTACCTCGACGATCTTTCGAGTCGAACCGCCAAATTCGTATGGAAGACGGAATCCTCCAGACCGTAACCGAGATGCGAGCGATGGCGCTTGAGTTCGCGCCGATCCGAGGTTTAAGGAGACATTCATGACGGCACAGTTCAACAGGCGCGACGCCGCGCGCTTCCTGCGGACCCTGCGGGTCGCGACCGGAACCGCGCTCGCCGAGCACGACCTGCGGCGCGGGCGCGGCGTCGGCCGGCCGGCGGCCGCCTTCCAGGCGCTCGCCGCCAAGGGTCCCGGCGAATGGCGATTCCCCAACTCGGGGCTGATGAGTTCAGATGGCCTGGTTCTGGCGAGGCTGTCGCGCCAGCCAACCGGCGCGCATGTTTTGGAGTTGCAGGCCCAGGGCGTGGTCGGACTGTCGGCTTACGCCAACAGGGCCGCGCGGGTCAGCTTCGGCGCGCATCTTGCCGCCGACGGCGTCTTCGATCGCGACGGCCGGCTGCACCTGGTGTTCGAAGAGGCGGCGATCAGCGAGGGCGATCTTTCGGCGTTTGAATTGCTGTTGCTGGACGGCGCGCCGTGATCGCTCGCGTATTCGTGCCTCTTGTCGGCGCGAATGGCGAATCCGCGCAAGTGTTCGAGGCGATCGCCGGCGACATCGCGCCCGATGCGCACCCGGCCCGGTTGCTGCCGCAGATCTCCGAGCTTTTCGATTTCGGTCTTTACGGGATCGGCCAGACGGTGCGCGAGGCGGTCACGAGGTTCGTCGACGCGCGCCGCGCCAAATTGTGGCTCGGGCGGCGCAACGGACGCGTCAACCCCTGGAACCTGCGCATCTCCGATCTGCATATCGGCCGGCTCACCGACGAGAACGCGCGCTCCGCCGGCCTCGGCCTGGCGCTCGCCGCGATATGCCAGGCGTTCGGGCGCGATCCCGGCGTGGTTTTCGCGACCGGAGAGATTCGGCTGCCCAGCGGGCCCGGCGCGCCGGCCGTCGCGGTCGGACCGGTGGACGGCCTGCGCGGCAAGCTGACGCTGGTGGGCGACTATATCGTGCAGCACCGCAAGGCGCTTGCCGGAACGCGTCTTACGGTGGTGCTGCCCTCGACCACGCCCGACGGCCGCTCCCTCGCCGTCGCCGAGGAATCGACGCTCGGACGGTTGAGGTCCGAGGCGAGCGACGCGGGGGCCAATCTCGATTTTGTGTTCGCCGACACGCTGGACGGCGTCGAGGAGGCGCTTGGCCCTTTCGCGATGCGCGAAATCCTCACCCCGGCGCGCGCCACGGCGCTCGCGGCGGCGGTCTGCGCGCTCGCGCTGCTGTTTGCCGGCTGGAGGGCGCTGACTCACGCGGCGATCGACCTCGCCTGGGCCCCTGTGGCGACGGCCGAGGGCGCGACGCGCGCCATCCGCCCCGACGACGCCGACACGACCCCCCAGCGCGCCCGTTACGATTCGGCGACCGACAAGCTGCAGCTTCTGGGGTCCTGCTTCGACGAGCAGCGCCAGCCGCTGGTGATCGGCGGGGAAACACTGCTGATGCGGGTGACCGCGCGCGACGCCCTGCCCTTCGCCAGCAAGCTGCGCGCGCCGCGAATCTTCATCGCCTCCGTTTCGCGCGCCGCCGATCCGGTGATCCTCGACGCCGACCATTTTCGCGCGCTGAACAGCGCGCCGATTTCCGACGCGACGCTCGATCTGCTGACCGCGATTCCGATCGAGCCGGTCGAGGACGAGGTGCGGCTGTTCGTGGTGGCGACGCGCGATCCGGGCGTCGAAATCTCGGCGCTCCAGGAAGATCTGCGCAAGCATTTGCAGGGACTGTCCGGCGCCGCCGTGTTGACGACGACGGCGAGTTTTTTGCAGGATCGCCTCGGCGCCGAGATCGAATATCAATTCAAGGTCACCAACGATCGGCGGCTCTGTCCGACCTGAACCGCCGCCCGGATTCATTGGCCTTGCCCGCGAGGAAGCCATGACTGATCGACAGCGAATCGGCGTCAAATGCACAGGCGGCAAGCCGGGGCGTCGCCTGCTCGGCGCGCTGGCCGGCGCCGCGCTGTTGGCGGCGGGTCTGGCGAGCGGCGAGGCGCGCGCCGCGCCGGCGACCCTCGCCAACGACGCCGACGTCGCCGCCTTCGCCGCGCGCGTCAAGGCCTATGCCGGCGCAAGCCGCGTGCGCTGGGTCGTCGCCGCGCCGACGCGCGCCGACGCCGAGGCGCTGATCGCTAATATCGCGAGCCGTCTTGCGCCCGAGGACCGATCATTGATCGCGCGCGTCAAGGCGCAGAGCTTCGCCGAGAATCCCGACGTCGCGCCGGGCGCCAGCGTTCCGATCGCCTGGATGGCGCCGCAGATTGGACAGACGCAGGGCGGCCCGGCCTGCAGCTGGCAGGTCTGGGTGTCGGACCCCGACGCCCCGTCCGTCTCCTCCGGCGCGGCCAACGTGCCGCTCGCGCCGAACGACAAGCTCCCCGTCGGCCCCGCCGCGACCTTCCGCGTCGGCTATACCGGCCTGCTGCAGTCCAAGCTCTACGCCTTCGGCGAGACCCGGCCCGGCGACATCCGCGACCTCGCCAGCGCCCCCGACGTCAACATTCCGGTGGCGACCGGGACGGGCGGCGAGACCATTCTGCTGGCGATGGCGCGCCAGCCGGCGCCGTTCCTGGAGGGAATCCGCACGGCGCTGTCGGCGAGCGCCGGGCAGCGGCGCGACCTCGGCAAGCAGTTCGCGCTGCGCGAAAACCTGCTCGGCCGCGGGCGCGGCATCGGCGCCAACATCCAGCTCGTCGCGCCCAATATGGTGGTGCTGAAGAACGAGGCGGGCGCGCCGATGCCCGATCCCGGCGCGCATCTGGCCGACGCGCGCGGCGGCGATCTGATGGAGACCTGCTTGTTCTCGCTGATCCCCGCGCGGAACCCCGCGCCATAGCGCGACTGACCTAAAGATCGGCTACCCGGAGCGCGGGCTCCGGGCGCCCGCGGGGGGCCGCGAAGCCGGCGTTTGCAAGATCCTTGAAAGACACGCTTGCGACGCGTTTTGGCGCAAGCGCGCGAGAAATTTCCCTTTGTTGTCAGTGATCGAAAATTTTGATTTCCAAATTTTTCCAAAACTATTTTTGGGCGAATTGTGGAATATCAGAAGCTTACCTACGAAAAAATTTGGAAATCGCGTTTTTTGAGTTTCCGCCTCCATTCTCCTGAAGACGATTGTGAATTTGGGATCGACCCTCCGCGCCAATATTGGCGAATATCGAAACTAACGGCAAAAAAAGCCCTATCACGATTCCAGATTTTCAGCAATGAATTGTTGGCGCCAAGCGGCCGGCGGACGCCCATGGTCGGAGCACCCGCCGCCTGCCTCGCCGGCCCGAGGCAATAGCGACAGCGGCTGGCCGCTTACCCGCGCCGGCCCCTCGTTCGACCGCCGCGCGAGGGCGCCAGGCGCGTCGTCGTTGCAATTGTTCGCCTGTCCGTCACTGTCGGGGACGAATGCACCGATAGCCCTGCATATTCGGGAACGCCTCCTGCTGCATTCCCGGCTGGCACGGCCCGACATCGGAGTAGGCGGGCAAATTGTTCAGTTCCTGGCGGGTCAGCGGCGGGCCGTTATACCACCGCTGCTCGCTCAGCAGCACGCCGGTGGGATCGTCGGCATAGGCGCCGGCGGAAGCCAGCAGCGCGCCGCCGAGCGAGATGAAAAGCGACGCCGTTCCGAGCGCAAGCATCTTACGCATGGCGATACTCCTTCTCTGCGGGTCCAGACATCTCGAAGGACCTGGCGGAAGATTATCAGACCCGTCCGCCCGGCAGAACTGAATTCGAGTTCCTCCGGGATCAAAGATTATTGTTCGCTTCGACGTGAAACAAACAGCCCGGCGATCCGTAGACGCGCGCCGTCCCGTCGTGCGCGAGCGGCGTCGCCATTGAGGCGACAACCGCGGCCGGCGCTCGCCGCCGGCGTCGGAAGCATCGCTTGTTCGTCCCGGCGATCGCCGTCACGACGCCCGGCTCATGCGCCCTCTAAGCGCCGCTGATTGGGCTCCCGGTTCTCGGGCGCCTCGTTGGTGATGAACTCGGCTGCTCGCTAGCGGGTCGGTTTGAATTTCCGATTCCAACCGACGCGAGCCACGCGGGCGCGGCAGGAATGCGTCCATGCAAGTCATTTAGATGGGCCGAACTTTTCCTGAAAGCAATCATATATGAGATTGCCATTCCAAGATTAGAAGGTAGTTCAAATCCCTCCCGGCCCGCCCTCCAGCCGATCCGATTGTACGCTGGGCTCCGAAACCGACCGGGACCAACCTGACGGTCAGATCGTCGACTTCAGCGCTCCCGAAAGACCGAGCGCGTTCTTCACGAGCACGTCGCGCACGCCGATCGGGAGCCACGACAGCATGAGCAACGCGCCTGTTCCCCTGCCAACGACCATCCTGAGCTTGGCTTGCTTTCGGCGGAGGGCGTCTATCACGGCTTCAGCGACGACTTGCGGGTCGTCGCCTCCCGCTTTCTCGAAGGCGCGGTCCATCGCGACGAGCGCCGGACGGTAGCGTTGTTCCAGTTCTGGCGAAGCGGACAGGTTGGCGTCCCGCGCCGTTCGGGACGTCGAGAAGATCCCGGTCCTCATTGCTCCCGGTTCAACCAGGATGACGCGGATGCCGAACTGCGCGAATTCGAGACGCATAGCGTCGTTCAGCGACGCCAACGCGGATTTCGACGCCGCGATCGGGCCGTAGAACGGAACCGTCAGATGGGCGGAGATCGCGCCGATATTCACCACCGTTCCACGCCCTTGCTTGAGCAGCGGGAGCAGCGCCTGCGTGAGCGCGAACGGCCCGACCACGTTGATGTCGAGTTGGCGTCGAAACTCAGTTGGCGGGATCGCCTCAAGCGGACCCTCGACAATGATGCCGGCCATGTTGACCAGACCCGAGAGCTTGCCGCCGGCGACGATGCGCGTGATGGCTTGGATGGCCTGCGCCATCGTCGAAGGCTGCTCCATGTCCAGGTCGACGCCTTCGACGCGACCCGGCCCCTCTGGTTTGCTTATACGAGCGGCATTGCGCGCCGCAGCGATGACGTTTCGACCGCCGGCGACGAGCTCTGCGATAAGGGCCTTGCCAAGTCCTCCGGTCGCCCCCGTCACTACCGTCCAATCATCGTCCCGATTGCTCTTCATGCCCTGCACCCATGTCGTTCTTGCCCGGAATGGCCTGACCGCTAATATGAAGCTATCTTCATGTTTCGGGAATTCGCATTCATGGCGTCGACACGGGACCACGCATTCAAGCCCCGAAAACATCCGGTTCAGGCACGATCGGAAGCAACCGTTTCGGCGCTTTTCGAAGCGAGCATTCAGGTTTTGCTCGCCGTCGGATATCGGAAACTGACAACCACGCGAGTGGCGGAGCGGGCCGGCGTTTCAATCGGCACGCTTTATCAGTATTTCCCCAATCGGCAGGCTCTGATCAATTCGGTGATTGAGCGCTACCTGGATGAGATATCCTCTTCTATCGGGCGCGATTGCCAGTCCCTCAACGGATGCTCACTCGACGAAATGTCAACCGGACTGGTCGACGCCTTCATTGCCGCGAAGTGGCGGCGCCTGGATGTCGCACGGGCGATGCATGAGCCGCTCGTCGACGTTGGCGGCGCGGAGCTTGTGATGGCGGCGGCGACCCGGGTTGCTGGGCTCGTCGCCGGCCTCTTGGCCAGTTGTCGCGACGCTGCGTTTCGTGATGTCCTTTCCCTTGCGCTGTTCATCGTGACGGCTTGCAGCTCCCTCCTCCAGGCCGCCGTGACCGACCATACAGATTCGGTTCAACGCGGCGTGCTGCACGATCACATGCGCGCAATGGTGCTCGGATATCTCAGAGAAATGCGCCATCGAACATAGGGCCTCAGCGCAGACGCGCTGCTCTTCATCGTCGGTTGCGGCCCGCCATCAAAGCCTAGCGTAGTGTGGCGTAGTCCAACGCTACCATACGCTTCTCCGACCCCGCACTCGCGAAAAAGACGAACTCATATCTGGATCTCTGGCAAAATCACCAAGAGCGGACCGACAGAAATCGGCCAATGGCGGAAACTCAAAGTGACCCACCGCCGGCCGGTCGCAAGACTTGTCGACACGGCCGAAGTGATGGAGAATTTCGGCGCCTCGGCCTCGCGGGGACATGACCGCCGGCCGGCGATGGGTTTTCGATGATCATTCGAGAGTGGCGCGGACGCGCGAGCGTGGCGAGGGCCGAGGCCTATCCCGCTCATTTTCGCACCAACGTGCTTCCGGAGCTGGCTCGCATTCCGGGGTTTCTCGGAGCCTCTCTGGACCGGCGCCGGCTCGACGACACAATCGAGTTCCTGGTGCTGACGCGCTGGCGCTCGATCGACGCCATCAGAAGCTTCGCCGGAAGCGAAATCGAGGAGGCGGTCGTCGAACCCGGCGCGATCGCGGCGCTCGTCGATTTCGACTCGCGGGCGCGTCACTACGAGGTCGTCGAAGACGCCCGATCGCCGGCGTCGATCGTCCAGGTCCCGTGAGTCGACCTCGGCCCGACGATGGCTGCGCCGCCTCATTTCACCAGCTTGAAGAACTCCACGTCGAGCGTCGCCGCGCTGTCGGCGAGCTGGCTGCGCAGGCGCGGCAGGATGTCCGCGCTGGCGCCCGCCTTGAAGCCTTCGAGCGCGGGCGAGGGCTTTGACGAGGTGACGGCGATCAGCATCTGCAAGGCTTCGATCGAGGCGGCGTCGGGCGTGATCGGCACGCTGAAGGTCGCGCTTTGCCCGTCCGGCTGGACGTGCGCGTCCAGCCGGTAGACCTGGCCGTCGCTGCTGACCAGCAGGAGGTCGAGGCGACGTCCCGTCAGATTGACCACCGTGCCGGCGAGCGGCTTGCCGGGCCCGACGTCATAGCCGGTCAACTCGATTTTCGGCGCGCTGGCGCGATCGGCGCCGTCGGCGCGAATCAGATCGATCGCCGGGCATTCGGCGGCGCCGATCAGCCGGACGGTCAGCGCCGGCTCGACGCCGATCTGCTTGATGAAACTGACGTAGAAGCGCTCGAAGGTCGCCTTGTCGGAGCCGATGCCCTGGATTGCGATCGAATTGGAGGCGGCGCCGAGCGGGCGCGCGAGGAAGCACGATCCGCCGTCGAAATCGCGCATGAACGAGGCGGCCTTGTCGGCCGGCGTCAGCGAGGCGACGACGGGGTTGGCGGGCGCGGCAGGCGCTGGCGCCGGCGCCACCACGATCGGCGCCGACGTCCCGGGGGCGATGGCGATCCTTGTCGTCATATGGGCGGTGGCGCCGGCCTGGTTGCGCGCGACGATTTCGAAGGAATACTGTCCGGCCTTGCTCGGTCTTCCCGAGATCTGGCCGAAGCCCGAGCCGAGGTCGGCGAAGGTCAGCCCGTCCGGCGGATTGGGCTCGGCGTGCAGCACGAGGTCCTTGGCGCCGCTGAACGGCGGGAGATCGGCGACATAGTCCTTGCCGACCGCGGCGTCGGCGAGCGCCAGCATGGTCTGCGGCGCGCGGGGCGCCGCGGCGGCGGGCGGCGCCGGAGCGGGCGGCGGCGAGACCGGCGCGGGTGTGGGCGCCAACGGCGCGGAAGGGGCGATCGCCGCCACCTTCGGCTGGTCGTTGTTCTTCGGCGAGGGTTCGACGGCCGGAGGCGCTTCGCCGGCGGGCGGCGGCGCGGCGGCCTTTTGCTGCTTCAACTGGTTGAGCGACTGGACGATCTCGTCGGCGCTCGGAACGTGCGGCGCCGCCGGCGGCGCGGGCGTCGCCGTCTCGCCCGACGGCGTCCGATCCGGCGCGACATCGGGCGCCGGCGGCGGCGGGCTCGCCGGAAGCTCAGGCAGCGGCGGCAGCTTGTGGGCCGAAGCGGTGTCTTCAGCCGGCGGCGGCGGCGCCGGGGGGCTCGGGGCAACGCTCGCGGACGGGCCGGGCGCGGGGGGCGCCGGGCCGGCCGGAACGCCGGCGCCGCCGCTCCACGGCATCGCGTCGCGAAACACGTAGAGCGTGCCGCCGACGCTCGCCACGACGATGACGACGCCGAGAATCGCCGCCACCCGGCCGGCCGTCGAGCCGCGTTCGGATCTGGCGGGGGCGCCGATGTCGCCGCCGCGCTCCCTGTCGGCGCGCCCCTTGTCGGAGGCGCTTTCGCCCCAGGCGGCGACCGCCGCCATGCTCGCCGGCCGGTCGGCCGGAAGCGGCTGCAGCATCGCTTGCAGCAGCGGGCGAATCGAGGGGTCGATGTCGGAAAGATCAGGCGTCCTGCGGCGTTTCTCGATGATCTCGACCTGCGTCCCGTTCATGTCGATGGGGCGCCCGCGCAGCGCCTCGGCGAGCACCAGGCCGAAGCTGTAGATGTCGGATTTGGCGGTGACCTCGCCGCCGGCCAGCCCCAGTTGCTCGGGCGAAACGTAATTGTATTTGCCGGCGAAGCCGCCGCCGATCAGCGTGCCCTCGCCCGGACGCTGCGAGCGGGCGATGCCGAAATCGATGATCTTGGCGCGCCGGGGATCGTTGCCGGGAAGGATGACGTTGTCCGACGAAATGTCGCGATGGATGACGCCGAAGCGATGCGCCGCCTCCAGCGCCCCGCCGATCCGCTTGCGCAGGATCGTCGCCTCGGCGAGGGTGAGGCGTCCCTGCGTGAGCCGCTTGGTGAGCGAAGGGCCGTCGACGAACTCCATCGCGAGGTAGGCGCGCTGCAGCTCGGGGTCGACCGAAAAGACGTAATAGCGGACGATCGCCTCGTGCTGGAGATTGTGCAGCGTCGAGGCCTCGCGGCGAAACAGCGCGAAGGCGTCGGGATTGTTGGACAGTTCAGGCAGGATCATCTTGATCGCGACGGGATCGTTGGTCTGGATGTTGAAGCCCTTGTAGACTTCGCCCATGCCGCCCTGCGCGATCAGCGTCTCGATCTCGTAGACGCCGTTGAGCCGCACGCCGCGCCGCACGCTCCCTGGCGAGCCGGGCTGGATGATGGTCCTTTCTTCCACGTCGCCAATGCTCCGAGCCATGCCTCGCCGACAGGCTAATCCGAGTTCAGCAAAAGGGGAACAACCTATTCCGCCCGCCGCGCGAGGCGAACGGGTCGAAGGGAGGATACGGTCTGCCGCGCCTGCCTCCGCCGGCCAGACCGTAAAACCGGGCATCCGAGTTCGCCGGTTCGCCTCGGCCCGCGGTCGAGGCAAGCGCCGCGCGAGCGACCGAAACCATCAGGGAGTTGCTTCGATGACGCGTTATGATCTCGATCGCCGAGGGCGGTCCGCCGGTGGCGGCGACGCCCCTCACGGGTCGTCAATTGTTGACGGGCCAACAAGCGAACGTCATAATATTCCCTCACTCGCGGTCAAGCGCGAGCCAATGTTCGGGAGGCTTCAAATGCGCACGCCTTTGCTCGCCGCCTTCGTCGTTGCGGCCGGGCTCTCCATCGCCCCTGTCCTCGCCATTGCGCCGGCCCACGCCGATCCGGCCTACAAGGCCGACGCGGTCGCCGATTTCTTCGCCAACGCGAAGATCGGCAAGTCGCGGTCGATCTGCTTTGGCACGGCGGCCGACTGTCCGGCGCCGCCGCCTTCGGGCGCCGCCGCGAAATTCGATCTGCTCGTCAATTTCGAATTCAATTCCGACAAGCTCACGCAAGCGGCCAAGGAGAACCTCGACCAGTTCGCCAAGGCGCTGCAAGACCCGCGCCTGAAGGGCCAGAAGTTCGAAATCGACGGCCACACCGACGCGACCGGCGCCGAATTGTACAATCTCGGCTTGTCGGAGCGGCGCGCGTCCTCCGTCGTCGCCTATCTCGCCTCGCAGGGTCTCGACCCCGGCTCGCTGATCCCCAAGGGGTTCGGCAAGACCAAGCCGCGCGTCGCCGACCCCTACAGCCCCGAGAATCGCCGCGTCGAAACGCACCTGCTCGAGCAATAATCTCGGGCCGTCTCGAAGTCAGGTCTTTTGCGGCGGGCCCAGCAGGCGCCATTGCTTGAGCGCGGGCGCCAGCGCCGCGCCGCCCCTGCCGTCGACGGCGCCGGCGAAATAGCCGGCGCTCTTGAGGCGCGTCTGCACCGCTTTCAGCGTGTCGGGCGACCATGACGCGGCTTTCGCCGTCAGTTGGTTGAAGGCCGAACCGTCGTCGCCGGCGACGGCGCGCAGCAATTGTTCGGCGGCGGCGGCCGGATCCTTCGGCACGCCGCGTCCTTCATCGAGCAGGATGGCGGCGGCGAGATAGCCGCGGGGATCGCCGAGGCTGGACGATCGCTGGAAGAAGTCGAGCGCCTGCGCCGGCTCGCCCGCTGCGCCCTGCTGCGCCAGAACCCCAAGATCGTAGGTGGCGATCGCCGAGCCGCCCTGCGAGGCGGTCCGCAGCAGCGCCACGGCCCGCTGCACGTTCTTCTCGACGCCCTTGCCGTTCATCAGCGCGACCGCGAAATTGATCGCGCCGTCGGCGCTGCCGCGCGCCGCCGCCTTTTCGTAGAGCGCGTTGGCGGCGCTGACGTCCTTGGGGACGCCGTCGCCCGACTCCAGGATGAGGCCGAGACTGACCATCGCGCGCGCGTCGCCGGCATCCGCCGCCCTTCGATAAAGGGCGATCGCCTCCTCGCGTCGCCCGGCCGCGGCGGTCGCGCGCGCCAGAAGCGCGACATAGTGCGGCACGTTCGGATGTTCGGCGGCGGCCGCGCTGCACGCTTCGATCGCCGGTTGGGCGTTCTGCGCCAGCGCGTTCAGATCGACCCCCGGCGTGTTGGCGGTGGCGTCGCGCGGATGAGTCGCCAGCCTCTCGCAGACGACGCCCGGCGGCGCCTCGGAGCCCTGCGTCTGCTGCAGGCTGGCGAGCAGGTCGTTCGCCTCCTGAACATGCGCGCCGCCGGGATAGCGCGCCAGATAGAGCTCGACCAACGCGCGCTGGCGCCCGCTTCGGGCGAGCTTCCACAGCAGTTCCTCGACATTCTCCCTGGGGGGCGGAGCGGCCGCCGCGCCGGCCTGCTTGCCGGTCTTGGCGAGTTCCTCCAACAGCATGCGCGCATCGCCGACATGCGGCCCGTCGGGATAGCGATCGAGATAGAAATGCAGGAGATTGACGTCCCGCTGTCCGCCGGCGAGCTGCCACAACTGGGTCTCGGGCGATCCGCTCGCCGCCTCGCCCGGCGCGAAATAGAACTGCCGGGTGAGCGAGGAATTCTCCCACGGAATCTGCGAGCCGCCGGTCGCCGCAATGACGTCCTTGCGCACCTCGATCATCATGCTGGAAATGTCCTGACCGACCGTCGCCAGATGGCCCAGCAGGGATTGCGCGAAGGGAGAATTGCGGCCGGCGCCGTCGTAGGCGACGTTGTCGGGCTGCGTGGCGAAGGCGATGAGAAAGCCCGCCGCGTTGCCGACGCGCGCCAGGCCCTCCGCATGCGCCGAGGCGGGCGCGTCCTTCAATGGATTGGTGCGGCACGCGTCCAGGAAGATCAGGTGGACGCCCTTGCCCTGCTCCTGCGCCTTGAGGACGTCGTCGAACGCCACGGTGTGCCGGTAAATGTCCTCTTCGCTGTGCAACTGGGCATCGACCGGAATGAGGTAGTTATGGGCGGCGACCTGCAGGCCATGACCGCCGTAGTAGAACAGCGAAACGTCGGCGGCGGCGGCGGCCTTCGTGAACTCGGCGATGTCGCGCTGCATGGTCGCCTGGTCGAGATCGGAACCGACCGTGACCTTGAAGCCCAGAGCGCTCAGTTCCGCGGCGACGTCCTTGGCGTCGTTCGGCGGATTGGCGAGCGCCGCGATCTCGCGATAGGCGCCGTTGCCGATCACCAGAGCGACGCGGGTCTCCGCGCCGGCCGTTGCGCCGCCCGCCGCCAGAAAGCCCATCGCCAGGGCGACGCGGGCGAGGCCGATCCAATCGTCGCGCCGCCTGCGCGTCAGCGCGCGCGACCAGTGTTGAAGGACTGGCGACATCGACTCACTCTCCGCGCGATCGCTCCGGGCGCCGGACCCGTCGAAGCCTTTCTTCGCCTGGCGGGAGCCGACATTGATCCGGCCCGATTTGAGCAGAATCATGGCCTGCCGCGTTGCGAGAAGCGGGTGGGTCGGCATGAGCGCCTCTCGCGCCGGCCGCCTAAAGACCGACGGCCTTTTCGAGCTTGTCGTCGGCGACCTGCAGGGTTTGAACGACCAAAGCGCCCTCGCGCGTGCCGACATCGCGCGTCACCGCGTCGTCCGCCCTCAGCAGCGAAATGCTCTTGTGCACCTGGGCGATGGCGGTCCTGACCGCCTGCACGGCTTCCGCCTTGGTCTTGGCCGCACGCACCTTTTTCGCGGCGGTCGCCACGATCGTCGGCAGGTTGCGCAACTGCGGCGGCAGGAACGGCGCGAGCTTGCGCAACGCCTCGGCGTAGGCGTCCAGCGCGTCGGCGATGCACGGCGGCGTATCGGCCTGGCAGGCGTCCACCTGCTGCTGGGCGTTCGCGGAGGCCCGCTCGACCATCGATACGATATCGGGCGAACCGGCAAGAACGGTCGGGCTCTTGGTGTCGACCGGCTGCGCCGGAGGCGGCGGCGCGGGTCCCGTCGTGTCGGTCATCCCGACGGTCGTGACGGGCGCCAGCGTCTTGGTGTCGCTCGTCGACGTCTCTACGGTGGTCGTAGTGTCCGCAACAGCCTTCAGCTCGTAATAACAACGGCACGTCCGAAGCTGCGCAGGGGTGGCGGGGACCGCGGTCGTCGTCGTCGTGGTGCTGGTGGTTCTGGTCGTGGTTGTCGTCACGCCGTCGGATGTCATGGACTTCGTCGTGACGTCCGGAGGCGTCGTCGTCGTCGTCGGATATCCCGCCGGCGGGGTGTAACCGTCGGGGGTGAAGGTCGTGGTGGTCTTCGTCGGAAGGGACTTGGTCGTGCTGTGGGTTCGGGTGATCGTCGTCCTGGTGACCGTGACCGTCTTGCTCGCGGCCGTCGTCGATCCGTTGGCGTTGGTGGTGAAGACCGTCGTCGTCGTAATCGTCGGCGTCCTGGTCGTCGTCGTCGTCGTCGTCACGCCGCCGGAGGTCGACGTCGTCGTGGTGACGACAGGCGGCCCGACGGTGACGACCGGCGGAGGCATCGACCGCGACGCGGTCGTGCGGGCGGCGACGGCAGGGTGGCTCCAGGCCGCCCGGGCGGGCGACGCGAACTCCACCAGAATCAGCGCCGCGGCCGCGGCCAGAGCGAGATATTGCGCATGACCCTTAGGCATGGAAGCTCCCAAGCGGCGCCGACCGGCCGCCCCTGTTCCGTTTTCCCTGGGACGGGCGTCGCTTACGGTCCGCGCCACTGTGCGCGATGAGCGATCGCCCTGTTTGCAAAGATTACCCCGCCCAATTGTCGCTCATCGCGACAAGCGCAGCAACCCCCATTGAATCCGCCCGATCAATTCCCTCGCCGGCGCGCTCGCGCGCGACAATCCCGCCGGGGTGGCTGTTTTGCAACGCTGGCTGCGAAATCTCCCGGCCGTGCGATTTCAGCGCCGATCAGTTTGTCTTGGAAGTCCCCGGCTGATATGAGAACAATGCAGATTGGCGCGTGGGGCAAATCGAAATTTTGGTTTCGCCGAGGGCTCGCCCGCCAACAATGGTCGGCGTAAGGGGGGCGGGAACAGCGAAAGATCGGGCGGGACTCGGCGGCGACTCATTACGAGGCGCAGCAGCCGGGCGAGCGTCACGCGTCGAAGACCGAGGGGGACCTGAAACGCGCATGAATTCAAGACGGCCATTGACGCTCGCGCGTGGCGCCGTGTGCGGCTTGTCGGTCGCGGTCGCGACGGTCTGCGCGGCGCGCGCGGCCGATTTGCCGACGTTCAAGGCGGCGCCGATCGCCTATGTTCAGACCTGCAACGTCGCGGGAATGGCCGGCTTCATCATTCCCGGCACTCAGACATGCCTGAAAATTTCCGGCTACGTCACCGCGGAAGTAGCAGCCGGCAACATCGCTCGGCAGAACGGCCTCGCCTTCACCGGCGTTCCCGGCGTCAGTCCGGTCACTTCGCAGGAGATCGCCAGCGCCGGGTCGAGGGACGCGCTCGGCTTTCTCACGCGCGGGCAGCTCAACATCGATGTTCGCCAGCCGACCGAATATGGCGTCCTGCGCGGCTACGCGGAAGTCCAGGCGATCAGCAGCAACGGCTTCGAATCCACAACGAACGGCATGCTGCTCAACGTCGGCTATTTGCAATGGGCGGGCATCACCGCCGGCAAGGTCGGATCGTTCTTCTCCTATCTGGCTGGCGGCGCGTCGTGGTACGACTTCTACTCGCCTGATCGCGTCAGCGGCAATCAGCCGGAGCTGTTTGCCTACACGGCGACGTTCGGCAACGGCTTCACGGCGACGATCTCGGTGGAGGACGGGACCGGCGCCGATGTCAACAACGGCATCGACGGCGGGTTCAACAACGCCTACCTCGGCGAGAAATACCCCGACATCGTCGGCGTCGCGCGCGCCGACCAGACCTGGGGTTCGGCGCAGCTCTCCGCCGTCGCCCATGACACGCGGGCGATCGGCGTTTCGGGCGACACCGCCGAGATATGGGGCTATGCCTTGCTCGCCGGGGCCACCATCAACCTTCCGACCCTGGGCGACGGCGACAAGTTCGCGCTGCAGGGCGTCTACAGTCATGCGGCGCTCGGCTATTCCGGCATCCCCAACACCGTGATGAGTCCCGGCGACGAGGGGCTGAACCTGAACGGCAACGGGATGATCTACCAGTTGACCGACGCCTTGAATTACGACGTCGGCCTGTGGTCGACGCCGACGGCCTGGACGGCGGCCGCGCAGTTTGAACATCATTTTTCGCCGCAGTTCTCGCTCACGCCGGAAATCTCGTTCGCCAGCGTTCGCTATAGCAACGCGCCGGTGATGATTTCAGTGAGCGCCAACAGCTTCCTCGGCGGCGTCGTCGCGCATTGGGATCCGGTCGCGCACCTCGATTTCCAGCTCGGGATCATGGTTCAGGAGACCCGCCAGGCGACGCCCGCCGCCTATGTCGGGCCGCCGGGGTTCCAGACGAACAACAGCGGCGTCGCAGGCAATCTGTCGATCACCCGCGATTTCTGATCGTCGCTCGCCCGGACGGTCGGCAACCCCCTTTGGGAATGATTCGGCGACGGCGGCGCCTGACGTCCGCTCGACGCGGAGAGGCGTGATTGCGCGTCCGGTTTCGGCTATAGTCGCGGCGCGCGAGCCTGGGAGCCGGATTTTCTGGATATGACGCGGCGTAGCGGATTCACGCTGCTGGCGATTGCTGTGGCGGTGTTCTTTTGTTGCGCCGGCCTCATCGGCTATCGCCTTCTTTTGCGGCGTCCGGCCCCCGCCCCGGTTGTCGTCTCCGCCGGGCCGCAGGCGCCGGAAGCCGCGCCCGCCGCGGCCGGTCCGAGATCGACGATGATCGATCTGCCCGGCGATCCCGTGCTGGTTCGCCGCGGAGCCACCGTCGCGCCGCGATCGCTTTCCGTCGCCTTGCCGGCGATTCTCGCGGCCGCCGCGCCCAAGGTTGAAAGCACCGCCTTTTTCGTCAGCGGGCCGCTGGTCTCCTCGGACGGCGGATTCATGGGCAAGTTCCCCGAAGCGGCCGAAGGCGCCGACCTCGCCGACGCCGGCCTGGCCTATGAGGGCGCGCAACTGAGCGTCGATCCCAACGCCGCGATGGCGGCCGGATTCGACGACGACGGCGGCGCCAGCACGCCGGCGGCATCGCAGCAGTCTGTCGTGACCGATCTCAACAGCAGCCAGCTCGACGTGTCGGTCGGCGGATCGAGCGCGCAGCCGCAAATCAAGGAGGCGATCATCAAGGTCGTCGTCCAGGAGAGGATCGGCGACCTGCTCATCCGCAACGGCTTTGCCGAAGACAGCGCCCGCGCCATCGAGGCGGCGGCCAAGGCCGCCTACAACGTTCAGTCGCTGCCGCCGTCGAGCTTCGCGATCGCGGAAGGCGCGCTCGACATGTCCGGCGCCTATCGGGTTACGCAACTCTCGATTTACGAAAACAAAGAATATGTCGGCGCCGTCGCGCTCGGCGAAGCAGGCGGCTATGGCGAAGGCGCCCAGCCGGCGATCCCGCAGGGGCTCCTGGACGAAGGGCCGCAGCAGGTCGACATGGCCGTGCATTACAATTTGTCGGACGGCGTCTATAGCGCCGGCGTGCGCAACAACGTGCCGGAGCCGGTGATCCGCGAGGCGATCCAGCTTTTGGGCAAGCTCACCGACCTGAAGGCTCCGTTGCAACCGGAAGAAGGTTTTCGCTTCCTGTTCGCCCGCGATTTTCGTGGCAAATCGAAACTGTCGGGCAAAGTGATCTATGTCGGGTTGACGGGACCGACGGGCGCCGTGGATTGTTATTCCTTTCAATCGCCCGAGGGCGCCTTCCGGTGCTTCGATCCAAAGGCCGGCGGCGGCGGCCCCGCGCCCTCGAGCGTCGGCGGCATCTTTGCGCCGATCAAGGGTGCGCCGGTCACCTCGACGTTCGGCATGCGCTTCCATCCGATTCTGCATATCCTGCGTCTGCACGCCGGAATCGACTTCGGCGCGCCGATCGGCTCGATCGTGCGCGCGGTCGCCGACGGCAAGGTCGAGATAGCCGGGCCCGTTTCCGGCTTCGGCAATCACGTTCGAATTCAGCACAAGGGGTTCGAAACGTCCTATTCGCATCTGTCGGAAATTCCCGCCAACATCGTCCCCGGCGCCACGGTGACCGAGGGAGAGACCATCGCGCTTTCCGGCAACACGGGGCTGTCGACGGGGCCGCATCTGCATTTTGAATATTATGTCGACCGCGTCGCCGTCGATCCGCTGCCGCACATGGGAACCGAGGTCGCCGGCGCGGGCGCCGCGCCGCCGAACGAGCAGGAGGTCGCCGCCTTCGCCGGCGCCAAGGCGATGGTCGACGCCGCCCTCGAATTTGCCAGCCATTGAGACGCGCCAGCCCGGCGGCCCGGTCCAGGCGCGCGATCGACGCGAAGGCTTGCGCCGCCGCTCTCCGCCCCCATCCCGGCAAAATCATGGACCGATTGCATGAGCTATGGCCGTAACACTCGTCAGTTTTGAATTGTTTTAATCTGGATCAGACGTAGTTTACATTCATTCCAAGCTGGTATTGCCAAGTTTTTTGTGATTCTAAACAACGATATATTCGTTGACATAAGGTGTTGGACTACGTTTTATCTCCGCGCTCGCCGCCATGGCGAATGGGGAGTCGTTCTTGTTTGCTTATCGCTTTGACGCCGCCGGGCGGTCGGCGTGGCGGGCCGCCAAGTCGCGGCGTCGCGGCGCGCTCTCCTGCGCCGCCGGCCTGACGATGCTCGGCGCCTGCGGCGCCCTCGCCCAATCGCCGGCGCCGAACGCGGGGCTCGCCCCGATCCCCGGCTCGACGCCGGTGAACCCCGATTCGGGCGAGTTCATCGAGACGCCGATCGGAACGGCCGCCCCCGCCCCCGCCGCGGCGACGCCGACCCCGGTCGGTCCGGGCGCGCCCGTCGAGCCGCCCATCGCCGCGGCCGCCGCCTCTGCCGCGCCTGGCGCGAGCGGCGCCGGACCCCTCGGGTTGCTGAGCGCCAACTGGCACAGCTCCAGCCTGCTCGGCGACATGGGAGGCCTGAGGCCGGCGCTGGCCAAATACGGCCTGACGCTGACCATCCAGGAGCAGAGCGAGGTTCTCGGCAACGTCAGCGGCGGCGCGCGCCAGGGCTTCGACTACGACGGTCTGACGACGGCGACCCTGCAGATGGACACGCAGCGCGCGTTCGGTCTGTACGGCGGCCTGTTCAACGTCAGCGCGTTGCAAATTCACGGGCGCAGCCTGAGCGCCGACAATCTCTACACGCTGCAGACGGCGAGCGGCATCGAGGCCGATCGCGCCACCAGGCTGTGGGAGCTGTGGTACCAGCAGAAAATGTTCGACGACAAGTTCGACGTCAAAATCGGCCAGCAGAGCCTCGACCAGGAGTTCATGGGCAGCCAGAACGCCAACTATTTCATCAATACGATGTTCGGCTGGCCTATGCTGCCGTCGGCCGACCTGCCCGGCGGCGGGCCCGCCTATCCGCTTTCGGCTTTGGGCGTGCGCGGCCGGCTGCATGTGACGGACTCGGTCACCGTCCTCGCCGGCGTCTTCAACGGCAGCCCGGTCGCCAATAATATGGGCGATCCGCAATTGCAGAATCCCTCCGGCATCAGTTTCCCGCTCAACGGCGGCGCGCTGGCGATCGCCGAACTGCAATTCAGCTACCCGTCGTCCGGCACGCTGGTCCAGGCCAACGAAACCGATCCGCTGGCCCGCACCTACAAGATCGGCGTGTGGTACGACACCCAAAGCTTCGCCGATCAGCGCTACGACAACACCGGCCTCTCGCTCGCCAATCCGGCGAGCGACGGAATCCCGGCGACGCATCCGGGCGACTACGCGTTCTACGCCGTCGCCGATCAGATGATCTATCGCTTCGCCGACGATCCCGACCGCAACATCAACGTGTTCCTGCGCCCGATGTTCACGCCGTTGCAGGATCGCAACCTCATCAACTTCAGCCTCAACGCCGGCTTGACGATGCACGAGCCGTTCTTCGGGCGCGATGACGACACGGCGGGCGTCGGCATCGGCTTTGCGCGGGTCAGCGACAACGTCACCGGGCTCAGCCTCGATACGGCCTTCTACAATCCCGGCGTCTACTCGCCCGTGCGGACAAGCGAGACGTTCCTGGAGGCGACCTATCAATATGAAATCACGCCATGGTGGCAGATTCAGCCTGACGTTCAATACGTCTTCAATCCCGGCGGCGGCATCGTCAATCCGTACAATCCCACCCAGAAGATCAAAAACGAAACCGTGCTCGGCATCCGCACCAACATCACCTTTTAGCGCGGCGCGACGGCGGGCGCGGACGCCGCTCCCGCCGTCGCGCCGACGAAGAGGTCAAGGACGAAGGAAACGACCATGTCGAACCCTGGACGAAACGGCGCGCTCGGCGCCCTTGCTTGCGCGGCGGCGCTGTCCATCCTCAGCGTCGCTCCCGCGCGCGCGCAGAATGTGCTCGAAGGCCTGCATCGCCACCCGACGCTGACCTCCACGATCACCGACAACGGCGATCTCAATCCCTACGCGGTGGTCGTCGCGCCGGCCTCGACGGGCAAGATCCAGAAGGGCGACGTGCTCGTCGACAATTTCAACAATTCGTCGAACCTGCAGGGCACCGGCGGGACGATCATCGACTTCAATCCCTCGACGAGATCGACGACGCTGTTCGCCAAGCTGCCGCAGAATCTGCCGCAGTGCCCGGGCGGCATCGGCCTCACCACCGCGATGGCCGTGCTGAGCAGCGGCTGGGTGATCGTCGGCAGCACTCCGAGCACCGACGGCACGACCGCGACCAAGGGCAATGGCTGCCTGCTGGTGTTCGACTCCAACGGGCAACTCGCCACCGTCTGGTCGGGCTCGCATATCAACGGCCCTTGGGGAAACATGGCCGTCATCGACAATGGCGCGAAGGCGACGCTGTTCGTCAGCATGTCGGGCTACGACGTTCCGGCGCCCTCCCGGCTCGATCCGGCGACCGGCGTGCCGGTGGTGATCAACAAGGCGACGGTGTTACGCATCCAGTTGGCGATTCCCGGCGGCGGACCGCCGAAGGTGACAAGCCAGACGGTGATCGCCAGCGGCTTCGCCCAACGCGCCGACAAGGATGTGTTCCTGATCGGCCCGACCGGCCTCGCGCTGATCGGCAATACGCTCTATGTGTCCGACGCCATCGAAAATCGCATCGTCGCGATCGCCGACGCGCCGACTCGGTCGGGCAGCGCAGGGACCGGGCGCACCGTCACCAGGGACGGCCTGTTGCAGCGTCCGCTGGCGCTCGCCGCGACCGGCAACGGCCACATCCTCGCCTGCAACGGCAAGAACGGCGAGGTGGTCGAATTCGATCCGGCTTCGGGCAGGCAACTGGCGGCCCAATGGGTCGATTCCAACCAGGCGCAATCGCCGCCCGGCAACGGCGACCTGTTCGGCCTCGCTATGGCGCCGGACGGCGGCGGCTTCTATTATGTCGAGGACGACACCAACATGCTGGCCAAGGCGACCCCATGACGGAACGCGATCGCGACAGGCCGCAAGCGACGCGCCGCCGCTTTCTCGCGGCGACGGCGGGGCTGGCCGCCGCCGGCTCGAGTCTTGCGGCGAACCCGGCGCGGGCGCTCGAGGCCGCCCAAGACGCCGAGGCGAGGACGAGGGAGCCGTTCTGGGGCGCCCACCAGGGCGGCATCGTCACGCCGATTCAAGCGCACACCTATTTCGCCGCCTTCGATCTGACGACCGACAAGCGCGACGCCGTCGCACAACTCCTGAGGCGCTGGACCGACGCCGCAGCGTTGCTCAGCGCCGGCCGGGCGGTCGACGTTCGCGGCGCCGACGACGATGCGCCGGAGCCCGACCCCGCCGACGTGCTCGGCCTGTCGCCCTCGCGCCTCACGCTGACCTTCGGCTTCGGCGCGGGGCTGTTCGTCAAGGACGGGCGCGACCGTTATGGCCTTCGCGCGCGCCGCCCGGAGGCGTTCGTCGATCTGCCGAATTTTCCCGGCGATCAGTTGGCGCCGGCGCGCACCGGCGGCGACCTGTCGGCGCAGGCCTGCGCCGACAATCCGCAGGTCGCCTTCCATGCGATCCGCCAATTGGCGCGCCTCGCCTACGGAGTGGCGCAGATTCGCTGGGTGCAGTCCGGCTTCGTCTCCGACTACGGCGCCAGGAGCACGCCGCGCAATCTGATGGGCTTCAAGGACGGCACCGGCAATCCCTCGACAGGCGACGCCAAAGCGATGGAGGCGGTGGTGTGGGCCGGCGACGAGGCGCCGGCCTGGATGCGCGGCGGCAGCTATGTCGTCGTCCGCCGCGCCCGCATCGCGCTCGAACATTGGGATCGCATGAAGGTTGCGTTTCAGGAGCAGACTTTCGGGCGCAAGAAGCTCTCGGGCGCGCCGCTCGGCGCCGAAGACGAATTCGATCCCGTCGATCTCGAAGCGAAGGACGCCGACGGCAATCCGGTCATCCCCGAGAATTCGCACGTGCGGCTCGCCCATCAGGCGAGCCTCGAAGGCTCGCGGATCCTGCGGCGCGCCTATTCCTACAACGACGGCGCGAACTTCACCGCCGAGCGCTGGCCGCCCTGGCGCCAGGGCATGGAGTTCGACGCGGGGCTGATCTTCATGTGCTACCAACGCGACCCGCGCACCGGCTTCATCAAGATTTTCGAGAAGATGTCGCGCTACGACATGATGAACCAGTTCGTCACCAATACCGGCGGCGGCCATTTCGCCTGTCCCGGCGGCGTCGCCGAAGGCGAGTTCATCGGCCAGCGCTTGTTCGACGCCTCGATGTGACGCGCGCAGGCCGCGCGCGAATTCGGCCGTTCCGCCTTGCAGGAGGAGAGTGACGTGAACCGTTTCCTGTCGGTCGCCGCGCTGGCCGCGGCGGCGGGGCTCGCCGGGGCCGGCGGCGCGCGCGCCGAAGACCTTGCGACCTATTCGATCACGCTGAAGAACCATCGCTTCGCGCCCGCCGAAATTCACGTCCCGACCGGCAAGCCGTTTTTCATCATCGTCGCCAATCAGGACGACACGGCCGACGAGTTCGAAATGCATAACCCGGCGATCGAGAAGGTGATCCCGGCGGGCGCCGAGGGCAAGGTGCGAATGCGGCCGCTCGGCCCCGGCCGCTTTCCGTTCTTCGGCGATTTCCACCAGGACACCGCGCAAGGCGTGATCGTTTCCGAGTAGAGCCCGCGGACCGGCGATCATCCGCCAACGCCGCGGTCGGAGGCGCTCGCGGCGGCCGCTCCGACGCTCCAGGAAGCATCGAAACGGACGGTTCGCGTGTCGTAGTCGCAAGCGACGACGATGATCGAAACATTGTCCGACGCCCCGCGCTGCAGCGTCAGGGAAATGAGGCGCGCGCAAACCTTTTGCGGCTCGTCCGCGCCGAGCAGCGCGGCTATTTCGCTGTCATCGACATGAGTGGTCAGCCCGTCGCTGCACAGCAGAAACCGGTCGCCGACCAGGATCCGACCGTCGCCGATTTCGAGCGCCGCCTGATCGGCCGTCCCGAGCGCGCGCGTGATCACGTTGCGTCGCGGCCAACGCTTGGCTTCCTTTGGATCGAGGATGCCGCGATCGATGAGGTCCTGAACCTCTGAATGATCGCGCGAGATCTGCGTCAACACGCCGCCGCGCAAAAGGTAGGCGCGGCTGTCGCCGCACCAGACGCAGGCGTAGTGGGCGCCGTGAATGAGGATGGCGACGATCGTGGTGCCGACGACTTGCGCGCCGCGCGATCGGGCGAGCGCGCGCAAGTCGTCATTGACATGGATGATGCGGTCCTCGAACCGCGCGAGAAGATCGGCCGCCGAGTTCGGGCGATTCGATCGTCGCCAGCGCGGCGACCACCGCGCGGCTGGCCAGATCGCCCCCGCCGTGGCCGCCCATGCCGTCGGCGACGACCCAAAGACCGACCTCCGGCCGGGCGAGCAGGCTGTCCTCGTTCACCTCGCGCACCTTGCCGACATGGGTCGCGGTCGCCGTGTTGCAAAAGAAGGCGCTGGTCATGGCGAAAGCTTTCTACGGCGCTCTCGAACATACCCGCCGCCCGCCGGCGCCGGGCGAGCGCCTCGAAACGGCATCGCGCGAGGCGATTGTTCAACGGGGTTCCGCAGGATGGTCCTCGAATAGTCCAGTGAGCATGTCGGCGAAGCGCGTCGGGGCCGGCAGGCCGGTCGCCGCGAGCGCCGTCGGCGGGAAGCCGTCGCCCCCGATCGTCCACCAGAACGATTGGGTCGCGAAGGTCTGGCGATGGGCGAAGCGCCGCGCCGCGCGAAAGGCGACGGCCAATTCGTCGCCGAAATCGCGCACCACGACGGCGCCGTCGGAAAGCTGCGCGATGCCGGCGACCTCGGAGACGCGCGGCAGCGTCGCGGGCGGCGCCATCGCCAGCACCGCCGCGGCGACGCCTTCGTAGTCCGCGTCCTGCTCCAGCGCGTCGAGCAGAATCGTTTCGGCCGCCTCGCACCACGCGTCATTGGGGTCGAGCTCGGGCGGCGGCAGCGCCTCTTCGCCCTCCGTCGCGAAGACGGTCAGCGGAAAATAACGCCCGACGCCGTCGATCGAGGCCATCAGCGCCCCGAGCACGGCCTCGCCGCAGAACCCGGCGCCGAGCCAGAAGCGCCAGATCGGCGCGCTGTTATAGGCGTCGCGCCAGCCCTCGCCGAGCATCTGGCGCGACGTCGCCACGCTGGCCTGCAACCAGGGCTCCCAAACCTCGAGCAGACGCCGCGAGACGTTGGCCGCGACAAAATCGCGTTTGGCCGGAAGCTTTCCGTAAAGGCCGGTGAGCATCGCGCCTCACAATCCGTTGGGACATTTGAACTGGCGCAGCGACGGCAGGCTCAGCGGATTGTTCAGCGAGGCGGCGCTGAATTGATAGGACACTTCGCGCCCGCCGACGACGAAACTCGCGCTCACCGCGTTGCCGCGCTGCAGCACCGAGCCGGCGTCGAGCAGACGGAACAACGCCCAGGCGCCGGTGCGCTCCAGCTTGGACACGCGGTCGGGCATCTCGGGCAGCATGGCGATCGAGGCGGCGCCCGCGCCCGCGCCCGGCCATTGCACCGTCGTCGGCGTGTTGGTTCCCTGCTGCGCGACAACCGAGGCGCCGTTGATCAGCAGCGTCGCGCTTTGCGCTTCGCCGCTCAGCGTCACCGGCTTGACCTCGAGATTGATGGTCGGCTGATTGCCGCCGGTCGGAAAAAAGGAATCGCGGATGTCGGCGGCCTGCTGGAACTGGCGCAAGGTCGTGTCGGAAAGCTTGCGCGTCAGATTGGCGTTCGGCCGCCAGGCCCAGGTCTTGCCGGAAAGGTTGACCAGCGGCGCGAGGTTGGTCGAGAAGAAGCGGTCGATCACGCCGCCCGGCGCGAACATCCGCGCGAAATCGGCCATCGGCACGTCGCGGTCGCTCTTGGCGAACGGGTAGCGGTTGGCGGTGACCTGCTGACAGGCGCCCGTCACCTGGTCGGCGAGCGCCTGCGAAAGCTGGGCGACCGAGGTGTCGTTGGCGTCGCCGGAGACGTCCTTGGCGACCTTGTCCATCATGCCCGCGAGCGGCTGCGGAAGCCGTGTGACGTTGCTGCGCAAGCTGGCGACCTGCACCTGAACCTGGTCGATCGCCTGTTTGGCCTGGGCGGGATTGGTCGCCGCCAGGGTCAAGCCGCGATAGAGTTCGTTGAGATTGGCGAGCAGCGCGTCGACCGGCCGCGAGCCGGCCTCGCCGTCGAGCAGCACCTGGAACGGCTTGAAATTGGCCTCGATCGAGGCGCCGGGAACCTCCGGCATCGGATCGCCCGCCTTGCGCTGCGACTTCATCGCCAGCGCGAGGGCCTGGGCGCTGGTCGAGCCGAGGCGGCTCGCCGCCATCTGCGCGGCGCTCGCCTCCATAGCCGCGCCCTGGGCGTTCGCCCCCGGCGCCTTTCGCTCGCGCGTCAGCGATGTCTCGTCGCGAATCGATTCGAAGATCTGTTTGATCGGCGAAGTCGGCGCCGAAGCGGCGCTGAGCGCGAGATATTTGGGCTTGTCGGCCACCAGCGGGCGCAGCGCCAGGTTGCCGAGGGCGACATTCCACGCCGCGACGAACTCCTTGCCGTAGAGGTCGATGATGTCCGGCATCATGCTCGCATATTGCTGCTTGACGGCGCTCTGGTCGCCCGACGGGCCCAACACCCATTGCTCCTTCTGCATCTTCTCGGCGATGGTCGGCATGTGATCGAGAAGCGCGCGATAGAACCCCTGATAGGTGAAGAACGCGGGAACGCGGACCGTATCGAGGCTGGCGCCGTTGGCCGCTTCGAAGACCAGCGCCATGTCCGGGCCGCCGCGCCGCGAAGCGATCCAATCCTCGATCGCCTCGCCATGCGCCTCGGATTTGAGCAGCGTGTAGGCGCGCTCGGAGACCCGCATGCGCGCCAAGGTGGCCTGCGCCTGCTCGACGAGCGGCCCGTTGAGCGAGATTTTCGGCGTCTCGCCGGAGTCGAGGTCGAGCATCGCGACCAGATGGTCGCGCAGCAGGTCGCGCCCCTGCTGGTAGGGCGCGCCGGGATACATATTCTCCTCCCAGTCGCGCGCGAACCACTCGACGATCAGATCCTTGTCGACGCTCGGCGCTTTGCCCCCGAGCATCAAATAGACTTTCAGCGCCTCGTAGACGAAGGTCGGGTCGGTGATGTTCTTCTGGATCTGCTGTTCGAGCCGCAGCACGAGGCGCGGCCGCATCAGGCGCTCCAGCGCCGTGTCATAGGCCGACTGCGACGCCGCCTCCAGGCGCGACCGCTGGCTCAGCCCGAACGTCTGGGAAACCGGCGTCGCCGCCTCGCGCGTCGCATAGCCGGTCGGCAGATTGAGCAGGCCGTCGACCCGCTCGTAGACCGGCCGCAGGTCCGGATCGCCGACCGTGTCCTGTTTGAGGAGCGGACCGGCGGCGGCGGCGTAGCTGTCGACGGCGCGGTCGGTGTCGGCGATGAGCGCGGCGTTGCGCGAATAGCTCATCCACCAGGCGCCGAGAATCGCCAGCGTCGCGAGCCCGATCAGCGAGAAGGCGGCGGCGCGAATGAAGAACGAGCGGCGCACCGCCGCCATGTTGGTCGACACCCAGCCCGCCTCGCCGAACACGACCTTGGCCAGCATGTCGTGCAGGAAGAAGCTCTTGCCGACGCCCGAGAAGGCGGCGGCGCCGAAACTCTCGACGCCGTAGCTCTTTTGCAAGGCGCCGATCACCTGATCGAACGGCGTGCCCTCCTGCGTTCCCGAGGTGAAGTAGAATCCGCGCAAGGTGGCGGTGGTCTGATAGCGCGTCGGCTCGAAGATGCGGTTGAGGAAGTCGGAGATCGGCTTCTTGATCGCGCTCATCTGCGCGGGGAAGCCGAACAGGATCGCGCGCGCGCGCAGGTCCGGCTCATCCTGCAAACGCTCGGGCATGCGCTCGGCGAGGCGCTGCACGAGAAGGTCGATCTCGGCGGGAACCATGCCGACGTTGTTGGCCTTCTTGTCGGCCGTCTGGAAGGTGGCGCCCCAGACGAGGCGGCGCTTCGCCTCGTCGAGGTCGGCGAAATATTGCGTGAAGCCGACGATCAGATCCATCTTGGTGAAGACGGCGTAGACGGGAAAGCTCACCTTCAGTTCTTCGTTCAGCTCGGCCAGCCGCTTGCGGATGGCGTCGGCATGCGCGTTCACCTCCGCCGTCGAGAGCTTGAGAATGTCCTCGACGCTGATCGCCACCAGCACGCCGTTGATCGGCTGGCGCGGGCGATTGGCGCGCAACATGGCCAGGAACGACAGCCAGCTCTTTCGATCGGTCTTGGCGTCCGAATCCTGGGTGGTGTAGCGCCCCGCCGTATCGATGAGCACGGCCTCGTCGGTGAACCACCAATCGCAATAGCGCGTGCCGCCAACTCCCTGCACCGCCCGCGCCGTCGAGTTGTTGGCGAGCGGAAATTTCAGTCCCGAATTGACCAGCGCCGTGGTCTTGCCGGCGCCCGGCGGACCGATGATCAGATACCACGGCAGATCGTAGAGATAGCTCGCGCTCGATTTGCTGCTCTTCTTCAGCGTTGACAGCGCGTCCTGCATCTTTTCGGCGAGGATCGGCGCATCCGTCTCGTCCGCGACGGGCTCGGTCAACGCCTTCTCGAGCGCCGCGGCGGCGCGCCGGCGCCTGACGATCGTGTAGGCGACCGACGCGACGACGATGATCCAGACGATCAGGATGATCAAAAAGCGCAGCCAGAAGCCGTCGAACGGCTGCGAGTCGCCGATGGAGATGATCGGGCCGGCGAACCAGACCAGCGCCGAAAAGGTGATGGCGCCGACGATGCTCAGCGCGATCCATATCCAGGCGACCAAAGTCATATCAACGACCGCTCCACTTTACCGCCCAAGCGACTCTTCAATTCCCCAGCATCGCGGCAATGCGCCCGCTTCCTCCCCGGCGGCGTCGCCGCCCCGCGAACCGGTTCCGGGGCAAACTAGTCGGCGCGCGGAATGGAAATCTCCACGCGTCTGTTCTTCGCCTTGTTTTCGGCCGTGTCGTTCGGCGCGACCGGATTGTCCGAGCCCTTTCCCGACACCGTCACCCGGTCGGGCTGCGACAGCCCGGTCTTCAGGACGCCGGCGACCGACTTGGCGCGCGCTTCGGAGAGTTCCCAGTTCGAGGGAAAGGTTACGGTCTTGATCGGGTCCGTGTCGGAGTAGCCGTCGACCCGGATGCCACCCGGCTCCTTCTCCAGCGACCTGGCGATCTTGGCGGCGATCGGCGAAAACGAATCATTGACCTTCGCCGCCCCGGAGGGGAACAGGACGAGATTGCCGATCCGGATGATGATCGAGGTCGCCGTCTGGTTGGCGCTCAGCTTGCCGGCCATGATCTCGTCGGCCAGCGCCGCTCGGATGCGCTCCAGTTGCGTCGAGACATGCGGCGGCGGGTCGGGCGGCGGCTTGACGGCGGTCTCGCGCGCGATGGTGATTTCCGTGTCCGGGTGCAGGCGCGCCATCTTCAGCGCGACCGCCTCGGCCTCGCCGCTCAGCAGGTTACGCAAGAAAATATAGACGCCCAGCAGGATCACGCCGGCCACTGCGGCGATCGACCATACCGGCACGCGCAACCGGTTGGCGACGATGCCGATGGTCTGGCCGCGCCAATGGGGCGAAAGATCCTCGATCGTCTTGGACTGCACGCGGCGAATCGTCTCGTAGAGATCACGTCGTATGCCCTGCAGGGCGCCGGCGCCGCCGCCGCTGGACGAAGCGCGATAGACGCCCTCGAAACCCAGGCTGAGGCAGGCGTGCATGATTTCGAGCAGGCCGAGATTGGCGGCGGGATTCTGCTTGGCGCGATCGAGCTCCTGGAAGAATTTCACGCCGCCCGTTCGCTCGCTGAAGAAACGGACGAGCATGCTGTATTTGGTCCACAGGTGACGGTCGTCGGTCGGAAGATTCTGCACGATGTCGTCGGCGGTCGCCGCGAGCGCGTATTTGGCCGCGTTGATCTGCTCGGGGGCGACGCCGGCGGCGCGCGCGTCCGCCTCGAATTGCACGATCGACTGGGCGACCTGGTCCATCAACTGGCCCGTTCCGGCGCGCGAAAGCGAGGCGCGAAGGCGGCCGAGCAACAACAGCAGGGAAGCCGAGGCGCGCGACAGCGGATTGCCCGGGATGGCGACGAGATCGACCGACACGTGCGGGGAGAGGGGCGCGGGCGTCATCGGCGCGGACGCGCTGGCCTGCTGCATGTAGGGATTGACCGGCGGGGGCGTCGGGGTCGTCGCCCATCCGTCCCAATTGGCCTGTCCGCCCTGCGGCGGCGGCTGATAGGGCGGCGGCGGATACGAGGGCGGGGTGTAAGCGGGCGGCGGCGGGTAGGACGGCGCCGGCGGCGGCGGATAGGCGACAGGCGAAGTCGGCGTCGCCGCGGGGGGCGCGCCGCCCGGCGCCTGCGTCGATCGCCGCCCGCCGGGGTTGGGGCGGATGATGGTTCGTTCGCGACGGCCGAAAGGATCGTCGTTGTCGCTCATCGCCTGTCTTCCCTGATCGCCCACAGCTCCATCTGAAGCTCCGGCCAGTCGCCGGCGAAGTGCATGCCGATCGCGCTCGCGACGCTGAACTCGGGCCAAAGCGGCGACGTGCGATCAAGGTAAAAGTAGACGTGGTCGGTGATCGCGCGGATCTGCGGCGGCGGCGTCGGCAGATGGACGAGGTTCACGCCGGGCAGATGCGCGTGAACGATTTCGTTCATCTTGGTGTTGGGCCCGACTTTCAGGAAGTTCGGCAGATTCTGCTGGATCTCGGTGAGCGGGCGGCGCGCCGAGACTTCGAGCACCAGGGTCGCATTGCGAAACAACGTGCGATCCTTGATCGTCGAAATATAGGCGTTTTGCGCGCGCTCGATCAGTTCGAGGCGGATGGCGCGGCGGTCGAGACGCGCGCTGAGGAAATCCTGAATGTCGCGCAGCACCGGCGCGAACGCGCCCTCCATATCGTCGTGACTGTAGATCGAGTATTCGCGGGCGCGCCGTTCGGCCGTCGCAAACGTCGCCAGCTCGCCGGCGATGCGCAGCAGCTCCTCGTAAAGACGCTCGGGATGGACATAGCGCGAGCGGCGAAAGTGCTTGAGGACCGGGATTTCGCGGTTCAGCATTTGCAGCATCAGATAGTCCGCGCTCTGCAGTCCGCCCCCCGCCGTGGCGTCGCTGGCGTAGCGCGCCAGCTCGTCGAGCTTGTTGCCGATCCAGCCGATCACCCGGTCGAGCCAACCTTCGACGGTCGGATGAGCGGCGCAGACGAGCAGCGGGGGCGCGAATTTCTCATCGAAGACGATGGTCCGGTCGTGGACTTCGACGATGCGCGCGATCGGCAGCCCGACATAACCGGGCTTGGCGGTCTTGCGAATCTCGTAGGCCAGACGCGGATAGGCGACGTCGATTTCCTCCTCGATCCGCAGATGCGAACTCGAGTCGATCACCGTCTCGGAACCCGCGACGAAGCGGGCCGCATTGTCGGTCTTTTCGTGACTGACCTCGCGCGAGTTGTTGGCCTTGGCCGGCATGGAAAGCCAGACGAGCTGGCCAGCGGCCGTTTCGGGCGCCTCGATCGGGGGCGGCGCCGGGCTGTCGGCGGGAAAATCGAACAGCGACCCGTCGGGCATGACGCCGGCCGCCCTGCGTAGCGCGAATTTGCTCTGCTGGGCCTGGTCGCGGTCGAGCTCGAGCGCCGCAAAGCCCCAGGGATAGGGGGTGACATGGCGCACCCGGCTCTCCAGCGCGTTTTCGAGGTAGCGGTCGGCCTGCTGCAAATGATGAGGCCGAAGGAACAGTCCTTCCGACCAATTGACCTTCGCGTACCATGACATGGTCGGAATTCCCGCTATCGTCCCGCTGAGACGCCGTGACCTCGGCGGCGTCGCCCGGCGGAAACCGCCGTTGATTTCGCCCGAGCCCGGCGAATTGATGCTGCGCACGACTCAAAATGCGACGCAAGCCTGCAAAGCCCGCCGCGCCGCCCGCCGGCCCCAACCTGACCTCGCCAGGCGTCGGAGCCGATCGCGGCCCGATAAAACCGCGCCTCAAGGCTCCTTGCGCTGCAGGCGATCGTAACTTTCGGCGAACAAGAGCATGAATGCCTCCGACAAACGCCCATCGCTCCGCTTCGTCTTGGCGCGCCAACGCTCGACATAGGTGTCCCAGAGCTTCGCCTTACGGGACCCCACCAGCGCCCCCAGGCCTCGATCGGCTTCCACGGAAGCGTCGATTTTGTCAGGCGCAAGATCCTCGAAAAGCGCCTCGAGCGCGCCTTGCATGGCGCCATAGGTCTGCATCTGATGAGCCTTGAGATCGGCAAAACTGCGCTCGACCGTCGTCTTCGCGTCGAGATAGTTGCGCGTCGGCGGCCCCAGCATGATCGCCAGCGCCTCCTCCGGCCCGGCGGTGAATTTCAACGGATTGTTCTCGAGCGCCCGGATCATCGTGCGGCTCGAGCTTCGCATCAGGCTCTTGGTTTCCGAGCGGGACGACAGCATCTGGGCGAGATTCAGCGCCATCAGCCGCAGCACCGCGCCGATATCGTCGGCCACGGCGCCCGGATCACGCCCGGCGATGGCGCGCTCGGGAATGCCCGCGGCGCGGGCGATGCGCGTCAGAGCATCGGGCTGCGCGACCAACGCGTCGGCGACGGACGCCGGCGCGGGCGAATCCTCGCGCGCCGCGGCGCCGCTCGGCCAGGTCTCGACCGCCGACGCGGCGACCGGGGCCTGAGGGGGTCTGGTCGTGGCGAACCCGGGCGCCGGGCGCGGCGGCGCGGGCCGGCGCGGCGTTGGCGCAATCGGCTCGATGGGCTCTGCGATCGGCGGAGGAGCCTTGCCGCGCAGCCAATCGTCAGGCGCTCCGAGGGCGGGCGAACGCAACTCGGCGGCGGGCGCCGGGGGCGGCGGGAACAATTCGGCCGGCGCGAGACCCGAGGCGAAGTCGAGAAAGTCGGGCGTCGCCTGGCGCGGCCGTTCCGGCAGATAGTCGCGCCGATCCTCCGGCGCCGCCGCTTCGCCCGCAGAGCCCCAGAGATCGCCAGCGCTTTGGCCGCCGGGCGCCTGGGAAAACGGCGAAGCCGGCGCTTGCTGCCCCTCGACCTCGACCGCGACGATGTACTGGCCGATCGACAGCCGGTCGCCGTTCTTCAACAAATACGGCGCGTCGAGCCGGAACTGCGCGCCGTTGACGAATGTTCCGTTGGTCGAGACATCGTGCAGCCAATAGCCGCCGTCGCGAAAGCGGATTTCGCAATGCTTGCTGGACACGTGACGGGTTGGATCAGGCAGGGTCCAGTCGAGATGCTGATCGCGGCCGATGTCGAGGCCGCGGCCTTCGACTTGCACCCGGACGGGACCGCCATCAGGCAATCGATCCATATTTTCGATTGTCAGACGAAGCTGCATTGCTGGCTCGGTGGCGAAACTGCCTCACGTCGCCGCCATTATCGTGCGCTTTGCCGGGCGCCGCAAGCAGGGGATCGGCGGGGAATCCCCGAACCGCGCCGCGCGGGCGGACGAGAGGCCGGCCCGATCGGCGCGCGACGTTCATGCTCCTTCCGCATTGTCGATGATCGGCCGCACTCGCGCCACATGGCGGGCGAAGGTCGCACGGCCAGCGGGCGTCCGAACGAGCGTCGTGCGGGGGCGCCTTGCGACAAACGCCCTTTCGACGGCGAGATAGCCGGCTTTCGACAGAGTTGGGGAGCGAGCGCCCGGGTTGCCGTCGGCGGGGCCGGCGCGGACTTGTCAGCAGCCGGTGCAGGGGACGGACGGCGAGATGCGCGGCGCCATGTAGGTATTGTCGTGAAGCGTGATCGGCCCCGTCACGAGATAGCCGATCGCCGGCGTGTAGGTGTAGCTGACCTCTCCGAATATGTAGGTGACATTCGCCCCGTCGATCGTGGAGGGTAGCGTGAGGGACTGTCCCACAGGTCTTTTCGTGCCGTTGAGCGACTGGCTCCAGGTGACCGTGGCGTTGCCCGAAGAATCCGTCTGCACTTCCGAGACCGTGACGACGGCGTTGGCCGACGGAAAAGGCGCCATAATCTGCGCCGACGCGCCGAGGATGGTCTGAACGTCGGTGTTCGCCACCGAGGAATATTGCGTCACCAGATCGGTGACGGTGCGCGTCGTCAGCGTCACCTTGCGGTCGATATAGATCGCGTTGCCATAAGTGATCGTGCCGGTGAACAGAAACAGCGCGATCGGAAGGATCATCGCGAACTCCCCCGCCGCCGCGCCGGCGGGATCGCTCCGCCACTTCCGCAGGATTGAACGGATGTTCGGCATGCGGCGCCGTTTTGCGAGCATCTTCATGGCTAGGGCTCGTTCCTGAATACTGAAGTCGCCATTATCAGGAGCTTGTTGTTCGGTTCGTTGGCCAGGTTGAACGACAGGGGTCCGAGCAGCACCGGCCATTCGTACATCACCCGCATCACCATGATCTCCCCGGCGACGCCCGTGTTGTACTGCCAGGTGTTGGTGACCTGCCCCTGGGCGTTGAAAGTCAATGTCGGCTGCGAGACATTGGCTGCGGAGAACGACGCCGCAGGCTCCAGATCGATCATGAAGTTCGCGCAGGTGAACAGCCCGGGGGAATTGTTGCAGAGGGCTGTCGCAAACTGGCTCTGCGTCATTCCCGAGCTCGCCGCCTTACCGGTCAGCACCAGCCTGGCCGTTTGTTCGACGGCGCTTTCAAGGGCCTCCTGCGCAAAATAGACCAAACCGACCTGCAGGATGGCGACCATCAGACCGATGAACGGCGCCGCGACGAGCGCGAACTCGACGGCCGGGCTGCCCTGCTCGCAACGCAGGAATCGTTCGATCGCCGCCCACGGGCGGCGGAAGATCGGATTTCCGGACGTGGGAACCGAGAGCGAGGTCATGGGGCTCCAAGGAGGGTCGGATAGTTAGCCAACAGGCAATGTATTTGGCAAAACTTGCGAGACGGTTACATCGATCTCGGAATTTCCGCTGTTCTTTCAGCAAGCCGTCGCCTCGCGACGCGTCGCCAGCCGCCGCACCGGCTGGATTCCGCCGGAACGCGCCCGGCTCAGCGCCGCCGGCACGCCGCGCGAAACGGCAACCCTCGCAGCAAGGCCTTGATATTGCAGGAATGATCCAGCGGCTCCGATTGGATTCACCATACCGCAAGAGTCCTGGCGCCGGATCGTTGGCCTGATCGCGCGCCGCTGGCCCTGGCGGGCGCCGAGGGAGAGATCCCGCCGATTCCCTCGTTTCCCGGAGGCCCGCGCGCCACCCGCGGCCCGCGCGTTTATCATATGTCGCTTCGATCGTTGCGCCGCCCGCCGTTCATGCCTAACGATGCGTTAAGGGCTTTCGACGCAATCGCCCTTTGTTGCGTAGATCTTGTTAAGCATTCGGAGCGTTGGATGACCGGGCGTCATGGTCAGGGCTCATCGAGCGCTGAAGGAATCGCCCGGCTTTCATTTTGGCGGCGGGCGGCGCCACCGCGCCGGGCGAAGCGTCGCGCGCTGAGGCCGTTCCTGACCGGCTGCGGATTGGCCGTCCTCGGCTTCTGTTCTCCGCAGGCGGGGGTCGCCGCGGGACCGATCGGCGGCCTCGATAACCCTTCCCTCGTCATCAGCCCCGCCGACCAGGGCGGCGCGCAGGATGAAGGCGAAGCGTCGTCGGACGCCAATGTCGTTTGGAGCCCGCTCGACCCCCGATCGGAAAATGCGTGGGAGGCGGCCGCGACGACCGCCCGGACGGTCCCGGGCGCTTCGTCGCCGCCGCGTCGTTCCGTGTGCGTGCGCCTGTGCGACGGCTATTATTTCCCGATCGGCCCGCTGTCCGGCGATGCGGACCTGGGCGACCACAAGGCGGCATGCTCCGGCCTTTGTCCCGACGCGCCGACGCAATTGTTCATCGAGCCGAGCGGATCGGAGGCGATCGAGGACGCGGTCGCCGAAGACGGCGCGCGCTACAGCGCGCTGCCGACCGCCTTCCGCAGCCGCACCGTCATCGACAAGACCTGCGCCTGCCATCGCGGGGCGGGCCAGGCCTTCCCGCTACGCGACGATTTCACGCTGCGCAGCGGCGATTCAATCATGACGCCTTCCGGCGTCGTGGTGTTCCGCGGGACGGGACATTCGCCTTTTGCGCAAGACGACTTCGCGGCGCTGGCGAATGTCGAAATGGCGCGGGACAAACGGGCTCTTCTTGCGGCGATCGAGCACGCGGCCGAGCCAAACATCGTTCAGCCGGTCAAAGCGTTCTCGCCGCGGCCTGATGCCGGGATCGCGTTTGCGCCGATGCGCGGCGGATCCTCGCCGGACTCGCCTGACGATTCGATCCGCTTCGTCGAACCGCCGAGTTCGGCGACCAATTGAGCGCGCGCCGGCGCTCGCGCCCGTCCGGCCGTTGGGTGTCGATCGGCGCGTCATCCCCTCGCAACGCGGTCGACGTCTTCGAGAATGGACGGAGCCCCAAGCGAGGCGATCATCGAAGGATGGCGCAATCGCAACAAAACACGCTATAGGCGGGGCGGCGGGCGGCGCGGAGATCGCCGTCCCCTGGTTCGCCAAGGACGAATGAATGGCCCCACGTGTGAAATGGGCGGCGGTTGTGTCGTTCGCTCTCCTCGCGCTGGCGGCGGGCTTCTATCGATGGCCGATTTCCTCCGCGTTGATCGCCAACGATACGAACCTTCGCCTGTCGCAATCCCTGGGTGTCGAATTGCGCCGGCCGGCGCGCGCCCAGTTCAACCTGCTTCCGGCGCCGACGCTTCACATGGTCGACGTGGAGCTGCGCGGACGGGATGGCGCGACCATTCTGACGGCGCCCGCCGCGAGCGCGCGCCTCGCCTTGCTCCCCTTGCTGTTTGGCCATTTCGATGTCGCCGGCGCGACGCTGCTGCAGCCGACGATCCTTCTCGACATCGACTCGCACGCCTTCGAATCGGAAGGCGTGGTCTCGACGACGACCGCCGCAATGAGCGCCGACCGCGACTCGACCCCGCTCGGCGCGCTGGAAATCCGCGGCGGCCTGTTGCGTGTCGTCAGCGCCGCCAGCAAATTCGAAACCCTTGTCGAAGACGTCGATGGGACGGTCGACTGGCCGAAGCTCGCCGATCCGCTCAGCGTCAATCTGCGCGCGCGATGGCGCGACGAGCCGCTCGCCATAGAGGCGAGGCTCGGCGCGCCCGCCGAACTGCTGCAGGGCAAGCGTTCGGACGGTCTGTTGTCGATCTCCTCGAGCATGGCGCGAGCCAGGCTGGAAGGGGATTTCATGGGCGGCGCGCAGACCTGGTTCGCGGGCGCGGTGTCGGCGGACGTCCCGTCGGTCGCGGCGGTCAGGCGTATACTCGGCCTGTCGAGCCCCTCGGCGCTTTCAGCCGGACATATCGCGCTCGTCGCCAAAGCGGCGGCGGGTTGGCGGATGCTCACGCTCAGCGAGCTGCGCCTTAGCCTTCTGGAGCAGGATTTCGAGGGCGCGTTGGCGGTGACCAAGGTTTCGGATCGCCCGTTGATCTCCGGCACCCTAGCCGCCAACGAACTCAAGCTGGAGCCGATTCTGGCGAGCGCGCCTTCCATCCTCGATGCGAAAGGCGACTGGAGCGACGCGCCATTCGAATTCCGGCCGCTCGCGGCTTTCGATCTTGATCTGCGGATATCGACGGGTCGCGCCAGATGGCGCGGTCATCTCCTCTCGGACGCGGCCTTCGAGCTGATCAACAAGGATCAGCGCCTGACGGCGACGCTCGTCGAGGCGAGCGCTTACAGCGGGCTCCTCAAGGCTGAACTGTCGGTCGCGCCGGCGCCGTCGGGCGTGGCGGCGCATGCGTCCGGCAGCCTCGCCAACGCCGACGTCGGCGCGCTGTGCGCGGACTTTGGCTGGAAGGCCTATTCGGGTCAGGGCGGCGGCGAGTTCGCCTTCGACGCGGACGGGGATAGCCCGGCCGCCTTGGCCCAGGCGTTGCAAGGCGCCGCGACAATCCAGCTGGCCCCGGGCGTGATCGACGGGCTGAGTTTCGAGGAGGCCTTGCGCCGCAGCGAACGCCGGCCGATCGACGTCTTCAATGACATGCGCGTGGGGCGCACCGTGTTCAGTCAGGCCGCCGCGACTCTCACGATCAGGAAGGGCGGCGGGGGAATCGTCAACGGCTCGCTGACCGGCCCCGGCGTCAGCGTGTCTCTCGCCGGAACGATGGATATCGTTGGCCGGCGGTTGTCGGGGCGCGCGACGGCGACGCAAACCGACAACAACGGCGTCCCGACATCGAAGGGCCCGCGCCTTGACTTCGATTTGAAGGGGCCGTGGTCGGCGCCGAGCATCAAACCTTCCGCGGCGCGCGGCTGAGCCGAGGCAGCGGGCCAAGACATCGTCGCCGGCGCCGGCTGGCAGAAATTTTGCTTCTCGCAGCAGGATCGCGGAGCCCCTCATGAAAGCCCCTCGCAAGTTCTTCGAGCCGCTCGCCATTGGCGCGCCCTCCCCGTACCGCGAATTGCCGATGCGGCTCGAGCGGATGATCCATTTCGTGCCGCCTCACAATGAAAAGGTCCGCGCCAAGGCCGACGAATTGGCGAGACGGGTCGACGTGATTCTCGGCAATCTGGAAGACGCGATCCCGGTCGAAGCGAAGGTCGCGGCGCGCGAAGGCTTGATCACGATGGCGCGCGCCGGAGATTTCGGCTCGACGAGTCTCTGGGCGCGCGTAAACGCTCTGAATTCGCCGTGGTTTCTCGACGACATGACGCGATTGGTCGGCGAGATCGGCGACAAGCTCGACGTCGTCATGCTGCCGAAAGTCGAAGGGCCGTGGGACATTCATTTCATCGACCAGTACCTGGCCCAGCTGGAGGCGCGCCACGCCGTTCAAAAACCGATTCTGGTTCACGCCATTCTGGAGACCGCGCAGGGCGTCAACAACGTGGCCGAGATCGCCGCCGCCTCGCCGCGTCTGCACGGCATGAGTCTGGGACCGGCCGACCTTGCCGCTTCGCGCGCAATGAAGACGACGCGCGTCGGCGGAGGCCATCCGGACTATCGCGTGCTGGCCGACCCCGGCGCCCCCGGAGAGCCGCGGCCCGCCGCCCAGCAGGATCCCTGGCACTACACGATCGCCCGGATGGTCGACGCCTGCGCCGCCAATGGCATCAAGCCGTTTTACGGCCCCTTCGGCGATTTCGACGACGCGGCCGCCTGCGAGGCGCAATTTCGCAACGCCTATCTGCTCGGCTGCGCCGGCGCCTGGACGCTGCATCCCAGCCAGATCGCGATCGCCAAACGGGTCTTTTCGCCCGACCCGAACGAAGTCGCATTCGCCGCCAGGATCCTCGCCGCCATGCCGGACGGCTCGGGCGCCGTCATGATCGACGGCAAGATGCAGGACGACGCGACATGGAAACAGGCGAAGGTCATCGTCGATCTCGCGCGCCAGGTCGCCGCCAAGGACAAGGAATTCGCGGCCCTCTACGGGCTCTGAGCAAGGCCTCGCAAGCCCTGGACGGCCGCTCAGTGGCGGGGCGGCGAACCGCGAGCGCGCAGGAATTGACTCGCAAACACGCCGATAGTAACCAGCCAACCCATTGGGGGCGGACGACTTCAATGATCGCGCGCGTTGCCAAATTCGGCATTGGCCAAGTGGTCAAGCACCGCATTTATCCGTTTCGAGGCGTCATTTTCGACGTCGACCCAGTGTTCGCCAACACGGAAGAATGGTGGCGCCAGATTCCCGCCGACGTGCGCCCTTCGAAAGACCAGCCCTTCTACCATCTCTTCGCGGAAAATGCCGAAACCCAGTATGTCGCGTACGTCTCCGAGCAGAACCTGTTGCCGGACGACTCCGGCGAGCCGGTGCGAAGCAATCCGCAAATCGACGAAATGTTCGTACGCGGCGACGACGGCGCCTATCGCATGCGCATGACGCACCGCGCGAGCTGAACCGCCTTCAGCCTCCCGTGACGGCGGGCGTCGATCAATCCCCGCCGGATGCGCGCGCAGCGCAGGCGCGGATCGGCCGTTCGCTCGGCTACTTCGGCGGTTGCGGCGCCGCGGGAGCCTGAGGCGCGGCCGGGGGCGCGGGCGCAGGTTGGGCGCTCTGTTTTTCGAGCTGCTCGCGTTGGAGACGGGCCTTCTCCTCGAGCTGCTTCTGCAATTCCTGATTCTTCTGCGCGAGGACCTTGGGATCGACCGGAGGACCATCGAAGGCGGCCGCGAAATCCTTCAGCGGCACGGTGAAGTTGACCTCGACATTGGCTTGATTGCGCACCTGCACCGTCGCCGTCTGCGCCCTCTTCAAGGTGGCGATGGTGGCGCCATTGAGCTTTGTTTCGGCGAAGCAGCCGTTCGGAAAACAGATCGCGAATTCCCCGGGGATCGGCTCACCCTTGTCGATGATCAGGCGAAAGCCCGGATGGATCATCAGCGCGACCGGAAGGAGGAAGCGCGCGATGCGGTTGTCTTCGCCTTGCATCTGGTAGATTGCGACCGCGAGCGTAGGCGGCTGATCCGGGGCCTGTCCAAAGTCGCGCGTCGTGTAACAGACCTGTTTGTTGTTGCCTTGATCCGTGCCGCAAATCTTGGTCCACGGCGATTGCAACGCTATCAGATCCAGCTTGATCGGCCCGGTAACCGGGGCGGGCGAAGCCGGCTTGGGAGCGACCTGAGCCAGAGCGGCGCCGATCGGCGCCGCGAGCGCGCAACCCAGCGCAACGGCGCCGAAGCGCCCAAGAAGGAACGTCATAAGTCAAAGTCCTTTCAATCCAGCGGCCCGCAACGAAACCGTCGTCGCGCTCGACGACGCGGCGCGCCGAACGCCCCCGGACATCGAGCATTCGTCGACCGCTGCATGTCGCGACAATGCGGCCATAACGGGGCGCGCGCGTTGCATAGCGATATTGGCGGCTTCTTTCCATATCGACGGCCCCTATCCAATAAGAATTTCGTCGCCCTGTGGCCCGGGCGACACCGGCGCCGGCGGGGTGACGGGAAATTCGCCGTTCTCTAGGATGGGGCTCATGGAGGCGCAGCCGATTCGCAACGGGCTCATCATCCTGATTTTCGCGACTTTTCTCGGGGCGGAGCCCATCTGCGCCCTCGCCGACGCCGTCGCCCCGGCGCCCGCCATCGCGATGCACGGCGAGCCGGCGCTCGCTCCGGGCTTTGCGAACCTGCCCTATGTCAACCCGGCCGCGCCCAAGGGCGGGCGTCTGACCCTCGCCTACGACGGCGCGTTCGACAGTCTCAACCCCTATAATGTGCGCGCCTTGTCGACCGCGCAGGGGCTCACCGGCAACGTCTACCAGACGTTGATGATGCGCTCGGCCGACGAGCCCTTCACCCTTTATGGGCTGATCGCGCAAACGATCGAAACGGACGATGCGCGTAGTCACGTGGTCTTTCATCTCGATCCGCGCGCGAGATTTTCCGACGGCGGGGCGATCACCTCGCGGGACGTCGCCTTCACCTTCAACCTCCTGAGGGAAAAGGGTCGACCGCAGCAGCGCGCGGCCTTGAGCCTCGTCAGAAGCGTCGAGACGCCGGACGCCTTGACGGTGCGTTGCGATCTGACCGGCGCCAATGACCGCGAGTTGCCCCTTATTCTGGCGATGATGCCCGTTCTCTCGCGCGCTCATACGGACGCGGCGCATTTCGACGAGCAGACCTTGCAAATTCCGGTCAGTTCGGGGCCGTACGTGATCGCGGAAGTGAAGCCCGGCGAACGCCTGGTGCTCAGACGCAACCCCGACTATTGGGCGCGCGATCTGCCGATCACCCGAGGCCTTTACAATTTCGACGAGATTCGCATCGATTACTACCGCGACGCGACGGCGATGTTCGAGGCGTTCAAGGCCGGACTGTACGATTTTCGCATCGAGAGCGATCCGACGCGCTGGCGCAGCGGCTATGATTTCCCGGCGCTGCGCGATGGGCGCATCGTCAAGCAGTCCCTCGCCAATGGGCTGCCCAAGGGGGTCGACGGCTTCGCGTTCAACACGCGCCGCGCGGTGTTCGCTGACGCGCGGGTGCGCGAGGCGCTGGCGATGATGTTTGATTTCGAATGGATCAACGCCAATCTGTTCGGCGGCGCCTATCGCCGCTCCGTCGGCTTTTTCGACGACAGCGAATTGTCGTCGGTGGGACGGCCCGCCTCGCCGCTGGAGCGCGCGCTGCTGGCGCCCTACCCCGACGCGGTGCGCGCCGACGTGATGGAGGGCCGATGGTCGGCGCCGGTCAGCGACGGATCGGGGCGCGACCGGACGCTGGCGCGCCGGGCGCTGAGCCTGCTCGACCAGGCAGGCTATGCGTTGAAGGACGGAGCGCTCGCCAATGCTCGCGGACAGCGGGTCGCGTTCGAAATACTGGTCCGGAGCCGACAGGACGAACGGCTCGCCCTCGCCTATGCGCAGAGCCTCAGCCGGATCGGCGCGGCCGCGACGGTGCGCCTCGTCGACGAAGTGCAATTCCAGCGTCGGCGCGACAAATTCGATTTCGACATGACGATCGGCACGTGGGCGGCGACGCCTTCGCCGGGCGGCGAGGAGGTCAGTCGCTGGGGCTCGTCGTCGGCCGATATGGACAGCGCCTATAACATCTGCGGCGCGGCGTCTCCGGCCATTGACGCGATGATCGCCGCTTTGTTGGCGGCCAGGACGCACGAGGATTTCGTCGCCGCCGTGCGGGCGCTCGACCGCGTGCTGATTTCGGGCTTCTATATCGTGCCGCTGTTTTACGCGCCCGACCAGTGGATCGCCTATTCGGCCAAGCTCGGCCATCCCGACCGGACGCCGCTGTTCGGCGTCAACACCGACGCGTGGTGGCGCAAGAACGAATAAGCGCGCCCGGGCTCGCAAAGCCGTTTGCGCGCCCTACATGACATCCGGGCGCTGACGGGCGGCGAACCCAAGGATTGAAGCGCAGACCATCGGAGAGCGGCATGAGCGCGCAGAACGACGGCTTGGCCATTGACGTCGTGAGCGACGTCGTTTGCCCGTGGTGCTATCTGGGCAAGAAACGGCTGGAGCGCGCTTTGGCGCAGGAGCCGGAGCCGATCGATGTGCGTTGGCGCCCCTACCAGCTCGACCCCAGCATTCCCAAAGCGGGCGTCGATCGCCGCGCCTATCTGACCAACAAGTTCGGCAATGACGGGCGGATCGAAGCGGCGCACGAGCGCCTCAAGGCGCTGGGCGCCGAGGAGGGCATCGCCTTCGCATTCGACAAGATCGCGCGCGCGCCCAACACCCTCGATGCGCATCGGCTGATCCGCTGGGCGTTCCTGGCCGGCGCGCAGGACAAAGTCGTCGACCGCCTGTTCAGCCTCTATTTCGAGCAGGGGCGCGATATCGGCGACCGCACGCTGCTGATCGAGACCGCGCGCGAATGCGGCATGGACCCTGAAGTCGTCGAGAAGCTGTTCGCCGAAGGGGCGGACGAAACGGAAGTGCGCGCCGAAATCGCCGAGGCGCAGGAGCTGGGGGTGACCGGCGTGCCGTTCTTCATCTTCGCCCAGCGCTTCGCGGTGCCGGGCGCGCAAACCGCCGACGTGCTTTCCGCCGCGATCGATCGGGCTCGCAAGAGCCTGGCCGGCATCGAGGCGGCCTGAGAGGCGTCAGGCGCCGAACGCGCCATGCCGGCCCTCGCCGGCGACGAAGCGCGCCGCTCCCGCCGCGCCCTCGGCGAGGACGTGCGCGACGCCGTGCGCGCCCTCCCGCCGCAGCGCCTCGGCCAGCGGCAAATCCCATTGCCGGTAGGCTGAATCGCGATCCGTCCGCATGCAGGCTTGCGGAAACGCCGCCAGCTCGCGGGCCAGCGCCTGCGCGGCGGCGAGCGCCTCGCCGGGCGCGACGAGACGATTGGCGAGGCCGATGGCGAGGGCTTCGTCGGCGCCGACCGGACGTCCGGTCAGAATGAGGTCGAGCGCCCGGCCCATGCCGATCAGGCGCGGCAGGCGCACCGTGCCGCCGTCGATCAGCGGCACGCCCCAGCGCCGGCAGAACACGCCGAACACCGCGTCGCGTTCGACGACCCTGAGATCGGCCAGCAGGGCCAGCTCGAGGCCGCCGGCGACCGCATAGCCGCTGACCGCCGCAATCAGCGGCTTGGACAAGGCGAGACGGGTCGGCCCCATCGGGCCGCTTCCCCCGCCCTGCGGATCGAGCGCGTTGCGCTGAGCGGGATCGCCGATCGCGGTCAGATCGGCGCCCGCGCAGAAATGACCGCCGGCGCCCCACAGCACCGCGGCTCGCAACGAATTGTCGGCTTCGAAAGCCTCGAACGCCTGGCGCAACTCGGCCGCCATCGGCCCGTCGACGGCGTTGCGTTTGTCGGGTCGGTTCATCACGATGGTGAACACCGGGCCGTCGGCTTTCGCTTCGACATGCTTCGGGTCCATGGCCCGACCTCCCCGCTTCGCGCAGCCAGTTTGTTTCCGCGAATCTGGCGATGCCAACGGCTTGCGGGGCGGATCATTTCCGCGTCGCCGCCGTCGCGCCGAGTCTGCTCTCCGCGACGTCGGGCGCCCTTTGAGCATCGCCTTTGCGGCGCTTATCGCTTACGCCTGACGCGCCGCTCGTCCGTCACCGCTGCGTCTTCTTGTCCATGAGTTCCTTGATCTTGCGATCTTCCCAGTCCGGGCCGAGCCAGCCGCCCAGGCCGAACACAGTGGCGGCGTGGATCGCGACGGCGAGGCCCCAACCGAAGAACGGCCATTGAACCCACCAGCCGCCGCCGGTCGTCAGATTGATGATGAGCAAATAGGCCATGACCAGGACGAACACGGCAAGATGGATATAGAACCCCCGGATCGATCTGACCGCGTGCCTGGCGCGGCGGTATTCCTGTTCATTGTCCATGGCTCGTCCCCATGCCGATGGTTCGAGGCCGGGAGGGCTCACGGCTGACGCTGGCCGGCCCAACGCTGTCCCGCTACGCTTCAGCATAGCACGCGGCGCGCTCGAAGGCTGCCGGCGGACTTCGAGGCGCAGCGCGTTCATCCCGCCTGGTCGGCGCGGCCGCCGACCCCTCCCTTCCACCACAAGGGGAAGGAGAAGCCAGGCGCTTCGATTCGAGATGGGCACGCTCCTGATCGCCGCACGTCGGCGCAAGAGCGATCGATCAGCCGAATCGGCCCCAGGCCCGATTCATGGCGTTGGACAGCCAGAACCAGCCGAGCGCCGGCGGCACCAGGAAGGCCAGCGCGGCGGCCTGCAGCAAATCGCGCTCCGCCGCCAGGTCGATCGTCACGCTACGCGCGGCGCCGGGCGCCGAGGCCGCGCCGGCGTCCCTGCGCCGCACCCATTGGTCCGGCTTGGACGGACCCGCAGTTTCGCCGGCGTGATCGGCGAGCTGGGCGATCGGCGATGTCCGTTCCTCGGCGGCGCGCGAGGTCCGCGCGCGCTCGTCCTCGGGAGACGGCGTCGCCCTGACCGGCATCTTGATCACCACGGTCTTCTTGCTCACGCCGCTTTCCTTTCCTTTTCGCCGACGACCTGCTTGACCAGATCGCGCATCTCCCGCGCGGCCTCGCCGGTCGGGGCGACCTCGATCACCGCAAGCCCCTTGGCGGCGCTCTCAGCGTAAATGACGCGCTGCATCAGCATCGCGGAAAGGACCGGCACGTCCTCGAATTGCGCGAGCGCCGCCGCCGCGTCGCGGCCGATCGCCGTGCGGGCGATCTTGCGATTGATGACGAAAGCGGCCCGGAGATTCGCCTTGAACTGGCGCGCCTCGCGGATCAGGCCCACAGTGTCGGCGGCCGCCCACACGTCATAGGGCGAGGGTTGCACCGGAATCAGGACGACGTCGCTCGCCAGGATCGCGGCGCGTCCGAGATCGTTGACCCGCGGCGCGCCGTCGATCAGCACGAAATCATAGTCCCTGACCAGCAGCGGAAGCTCGCGATGCAGGCTCGGCGTCGCCTTGCCGACCACGGCGAACAACGGGGCGCGCTCGCGGGTGCTCGACCACGCCAGCGCGCTGGCCTGCGGATCGGCGTCGACCAGAAGAACGCGGGCGCCCGAACCGGCGAGGGTCGCCGCGAGATTGACGGCGAGCGTCGTCTTGCCGACGCCTCCCTTCTGATTGAGAACGCCGATGATCATCGCGACGCGATCTCCTGAATGCCCCACCTCGACGCTTGTGCGATTGGCTCGCGGCGACGATCTCACAAGCTCCCGATTCGAGCAAGGCCGCGCCGCCCGGCGCGCCTCGGGATCACCCCCTGGTCCGGTCGGCGGCGGCGAATTGGATGGCGCCGCGGGCCGCCCGGCGCCATCGACCGGCCGCAAAGGCTAGCGGATTAATGAAAAATCAGCGAAGTTGCCGTCCAATGCCCGCCGCTCCGTTCGCTGGATGTCATTTTGCCGCAGCTTGGCCCGCCCGTTCCGCTCTGGTCCTTGTGCATCCTGCTCGTTGTGATGGCGCTCAAGCATTACGTCGCCGATTTCCTGTTGCAGACGAACTGGATGGCGCATGGCAAGGAGCGCCGCGAGGGATGGCAGGCGCCGCTCGCCGTTCATGTCCTTTGCCACGGCGTCATCACGCTGGTCATCATGTGGGTCGTCGCGCCGCGCCTGTGGTGGCTCGCCCTGGTCGACATCGCCGTTCATGCGACCATCGACCGATGCAAGACGCTGATCGGCCTGCGCGGCGGCTGGGACGCGCAGCGCGCCGAGTTCTGGTGGCTGATCGGGTTCGATCAGATGCTGCATCAGATCACCAACATCGCGTTGGTCGCGGCCCTCTACGTGCTTTAGAAGCCGGGCCGCTCAGGCGGCCATCAGCGCCGAGCGTTCGCCGGCGCGGATGCGGCGCGCGTGCAGCGCAAGGATCGGGTTGTCCGGATGGCGCTCATGCAGCGCGATCAGCGCCGCCGCTCCGGCATCGTCCCCCTCCGACATTCGCGCGAACGCGTCGAGATAGACGGCGCTCCAGGAGTCCTCGTCGGGGGGCTCGCAATACGGCGTGAATACGTCGACGCCCTGCGCCTTGCCTTTGAGCATCAGCGTGCCGATCGGCAGGAACGGCACGCCGCCGGCCTTCTCGGCGGTGGCGCGGGCGACGCAGATGCGCGTCCCCAAGGTCTTGTTGGCCGATTCGAGGCGCGCGGCGGTGTTGATCGCGTCGCCGTGCGCCGTGTAGTCGAAACGGCGGCCGCCGCCGAAATTCCCGACCACCGCGGCGCCGGTGTTGACGCCGATCCGCGTCGCGCCGAAATCAACGCCGCCGGCCCGTTGTTCGACGGCGTAGCGCCGCGCGAAAGCATCGATGGCGAGCGCGCATCGAACGCCGCGTTCGGCATGATCGGCCTGATCCAAGGGGGCGTTGAACATGACATGGACCGCATCGCCGACGATCTTGTCGACCGTTCCGCCATGCTCCATCGCGACGCGGCAGAGCCCGTCGAGATAGGCGTTGAGGAGACCGACCAGGGTCTCGGGACTGACCGTCTCCGTCAGGCTGGTGAAGCCCTCGAGGTCGGTGAACAAGAAGGTCATCTCGCGCTGCTCGCCGCCAAGTTTCAGACGGCTGGGATCCCGCGCCAGCGCCTGCACGAGGGCCGGCGAAAGATAGTGCGCGAACGCCGAGCGCAGCCATGCCGCGTCGCGCTCGACGACGAAGTAGCGGGCGAAGCTCGCCGCGATCCCGCTGCAAAGCATCGTCAGCGCGATGAAGCTCGGGTCCAGGACCAGGCCTTTGGCCATGAAGGCGGCGACCGTCGCGCCGATCAACAGGGCGAATCCGGCCGCCGCGGCGACAAGCGCCGCGCGCAGGCTGGCGAACGCCGCCAGCGTGACGAGCGCGGCCGAGGCCAGCGCCGCGACGACGAATTCGGCGCCGGACGCCCAGGCCGGGCGGATCAGGAAATGGCGCGCCATGATCTGCTCGATCGCGCGGGCGTGCAGATTGACCGCCGGCTCGAGCGGATTGAGCGGGGTCGCGCGAAGGTCGGACAGGCCGATGGCGCTCGCGCCCACCACCACGACGCGGCCGTCCACTTTGCTCGCCAGAACCGATCGCTGATCCGGATCGAGCAGCCGCCAGGCCGCGATCGCGCCTTGCGGCCCACGCGGGCCGTGATGCAGGATCAGGGAGCCGTCGCGATCGAGCGGCGCCTCGTAGGCGCCGACTTGCACGGTATAGCCGGTGATCGCGCCGGAAGGACCGCCGTCGCGCTCCGCCCGCACCACGATCGTGTCCTCATCCTGGGCGACGCGCAGCGCCTCCAGCGCCAGCGACGGCATCAGCTTGCCGTCGAGCGCATAGAGCAACGAGAGCCGACGGATCGTCTGATCGCGGCCGGCGGCCATCGAAAGCGCGCCGTCGCCCGCCGCGGCCGCCTCGAGGACGGGCAGGCTGGAAATGGCGCCGCGGAAGGTCCGCAGGGTTTCGGTCGGGTCTGCGCCGATGGTCGCAAAACTCGCGCTGATCGCGGGGGCGGCCCCGGCGCCGGCGTCGGCGAGCAGGGCGAAGCCGACGACGACCCGCCCGCGCTCGAACGCCGTGGCGAGCTCGAGGTCATAGTCGGGAAGCTTCACCCCGACCGGCGCCGACCATCCGAAGTCATGCTCCCAGGTCTTGGCCAACAGCGCCGGCGACGTGCGGTCCGGCTCGGCGAACAGCGCATCGAAGGCGATAGCTCTGGCGCCGAGGTCCTGAAGGGCGCGCACGAGCGCGGCGAGCGTCGATCGCGACCACGGCCACTGCCCGACGCGCCTCAGGCTTTCATCGTCGATGTCGACCACCTCGACGGCGGCCGGAGGCGTCGCCCACGGTTCGGCGCGCTGCAGCGTGTCGAACACGAACAGCCGCGCGCGCTCGAACGGATCAGGCAGCAGACCGCGCGCGGCGAGCAAAGACAAAATGATCGACAGACCCACAACGGCTGGAACTCCACGCCGCCAAGTCAACCTCATGTCGCCAACCACCCGCGGTCTGCTCTACAACGCCAACGATAAATAGTATTTCACAAAAATGTGTAGTCTGTAAACAACAGGGTCGGATCGTTCGCGCGCTTCATTGTATACGATTTGCAATTAACCTTGCGGGAAGTGGGGCGCGACGAATCGCTGACGGTTCACTCTACTTTATCTTTTCGGGGAAGATTCGCTTAACTTCCTGCGTGCGATGGTCGAGAGGGGCAACGCGCGGCACACAGGCCTTGGCATCGCATGGACGCCTCTCTCGACCGGATTGCGCTTCCCGCCGGCACGCTGCTGTTTGGCGAAGGCGATGCAGGCTCGTGCGCCTATTTGATCAACAGAGGCCGCCTCGAAATATTTCTGGCGGGCAAGAGCCAGGACGTCGTTCTGGCGATCCGCGGACGCGGCGAAATCGTCGGCGAAATGGCGATCATCGACAATCGCCCGCGCTCCGCCTCGGCGCGCGTCATTGAAGACTGCGAGCTGCTGGTCATCACCGCCGAACAGATCGCCCATCGCATCGCCGGGACCGATCCGATCCTGCGCATGTGCCTGGGGGTGGTGCTGGCGCGCTATCGCGAAACTCTCGCGGTGCTCGATCATACCGCCGCGCCCCAACGCCCCGTCGAGGCGACAGCGGCTTCGTGCGACGAATTCAAGGCGGCGATCAGGACCCTGTCGCTCGAAAGCGAATTGCGACGCGCGCTTCAAAGGGACGAGTTCGAACTGTTCTTCCAGCCGATCGTTCGCCTTCCGACGCGGCGCCTGGCGGGCTTCGAGGCGCTGCTGCGATGGCGCCACCCGACGCGCGGCCTCGTCCCGCCCGGCGAATTCATTCCGATCGCCGAAGCGAGCGGGCTGATCGTCGAAATAACAGCCTGGAGTCTCGCGCAGGTCGGTCGCGTCTTTCCGTCAATCCTGGCCGCGGCGTCGCAAAATGTCGAGGCGGTCGACCCTCTGTTCATGTCGGTCAACATCTCCAGTCACGATCTCGCGCGCCCCAGGTTCGTCGACATGGTCGCGGCGACGCTGGAGAACGCCGGCCTCGCGCCTGGCAGCATCATGCTCGAAATCACCGAGGGCGTGGTGATGAGAGAGCCGCTGAAGGCGATCGCAGCGCTCAGGGCCTGCCGCAAGCTGGGCCTGAATATCGCGATCGATGACTTCGGCACTCGCTACTCGTCGCTGAGCTATTTGAGCGCGCTGCCGATCACCACGATCAAGATCGATCGCAGCTTCGTGCGATCGATGACGCAGGAGCCGACCAGTCGCAAGATCATCCAGATGATCCTGCGGCTCGCCGAAGAGCTCGAGCGGCCGGTCGTGGCGGAAGGCATCGAATATGCTCACGAAGAACGGCTGCTCGCCGATTTCGGTTGCGCCTTCGCGCAAGGCTACCTGTTCGGCAGGGCGGCGCCGCTCGACCGGACGCTCGCGCTCGCCAGCGCCTGGCGCTTGCCCGATCAAGATCGATCGGCCGCGATCGCCGCCGGCAAAGCCGCACGGCGCGCATGACCTTCGATATCCCCAGTGAAAGGAGAGGCCAATGAAGCTTGCGAAACATCCCATGCGCGCGGCGATCGTCGCAGCGTGTCTCGGTCTGGGCCCTGGCGTCGCGGCGGCGGCGGTCACGGTCGGCAGCGTCGACAAGGTCCAAGAGCAAGCCACGGCGACCCAAGCGGGCGCAACCCGCGACCTCGCGCCCGCGGGACCGGTGTTCTTTCGCGATCGCATGCGCACCGGCGTCGGCGCCCGGCTCGAAGCCAAGCTCGACGACGGGACGGTGCTGACGCTGGGCGAGAAGGGCAGGCTCACCGTCGACGAATTCGTCTATCGTCCGGGCGAACAGGGCAATCGACTGGCCCTCAGCGCGACCCGGGGCGCCTTCCTGTTCGTTGGCGGCAAAATCGAGGGGCCGACGGGCGGCCATGTCGCGATCAGAACGCCGATCGGCATATTGGGCGTTCGCGGCACGACGGTATGGGGCGGGCCGATCGACGGCGGCTTCGGCGTCCTCGTGCTGAAAGGCGAAGTCCGGCTGACGACCCCGCGCGGCGCCATCGATTTGAAGGAGGGCTCCGGCACGATGATCTATCGCGACAAGGCGCCGGCCGCAGCCGCCGCATGGCCCGAGGATCGGGTCAAGCGCGCGGTCGCGACGATCACGTTCGCCCCGCAATAGCGCGCGCCGTCGCTCGCGCTCGAGGCGGCCCGGCGCGGGCGCCGAACGCCGGCGACATCCGCTACCTGGCCAACTCCACTGCGGCGCCGGCGGGCGGCGGCGGTCCAGCGTCGGCGCGGCGCCATTCGCGCCCGCCGGCGCGCAGCACCCGCACCTGCAATTCGCCCTTCGCCTCGAACAGCTCCGGCGCGACGACGATCTCGCCGTCGATCATCTTCAACCCGATTATTGCGTAGGCGGCCGAGACCATGCGCGCCGCAGAGCCGGTGTACCACGACCAGCCGCCGCGCCCGTCGTGGCCGTAGCCTTCGTAGATGTCGGCGGGCTGCTGATTGGGCGCGAGGCCGTAGCGCGCGATGTTGTCGGGATCGGTCTTCTTGAGTGGAGAGATTTTCTCGAAGATCGTGAACGCGCGCGCCGCCAGCGCGGCGGCGGCGGCCTCATCGCCCGACACGCGCGCCTGCTCCGAAAGGCGCATGAACCCGTCGACGATCCATGAGGCGCCATGGCTGTATTGGCCGCCGTTCTCACGCACCCCCGGCGGATAGTCCGCGATGCGGCCGGGATAGGGCGAGGAATGCTCGAAGAACGGCTTCTCAAGCAGCAAAATGCGATTGCGCCGCTCGATACTCTTCAGACCGCCCTCGATCGCCGCCAGCCCACGCGCATAATCGACGGCGCCCGACCAGGCCGGCCAGCCGGTCGTCATCGCATTGGGCATGTCGAGCGCCTCGCCATTGTCGGCGAAATCGAGGGCGTAATGCGTCCCGCGCCAGCCGACTTCAAGGGCGCCGCGCAGCGCTGCGCGCGCGTCGTCGCAGCGCGCCGCGAACCCGGCGTCGCCCCGGGCGCGGGCGAGCGGCGCAAAACGCGTGAGCACGTCGTAGAAGAAGAAACCCATCCATACGCTGACGCCGCGCCCCTGACGGCCGAGCCCGTCGATGCCGTCGTTCCAGTCGCCCGCGCCGAGCAGCGGCAAGCCGTTCGCGCCCAAATGGCGCAGCGTGTAGTCGATCGCGCGGCGGCAATGCTCGTAAACGTCGCCGCTCTCGCGCGACGGGCGCGGCGCGATGACGATCGTGTCGTCGGCCGCAGGAACCGCCGGCCCTTCGAGATAGGCGACGTTTTCGTCGAGCAACGCCATGTCGCCGGTCGCCTCGACATAGCGCGCCAGCACGTAAGGCAGCCACAGATGGGGATCGCTCGCTTTGGTGCGTTGGCCGAGGCCGGTCTGCCCGTTCGGCGCGCGATGCCACCACTTCAGCACATCGCCTTCGAAGAACTGCTGGCCGGCGTGCAGCAGGATTTGCGCGCGCGCGAGACGCGGCTCGATGAAGATCAGCGGCAGCACGTCCTGCAATTGATCGCGGAAGCCGAACGCGCCGCCGCGCTGGTTGGGGCCGAGCCGGCCGAACAGACGCGAGGCCATCACCTGATAAGGCAGCCAGGTGTTCACCAGACGGTCGAAGTCGGGGCGATTGGTCGTCACTTGAACGGCGCCCAGACGCTGCGCCCAATGCGCGCGCGTCGCGGCGAGCCGCGCTTCGACATGCGCGACATGCGCCGAGCGCGCGGCGTCGCGCGCCAGAATCCGGTTCGCCGCCTGGCCGAGCACGATGGCGATCGTGGTCTGCGCGCCCGCGGGAATTTCGAGGTCGCGCGAAAACACCGCGACCCGGCGGCCGTCGTCGCGTTGCGAGGCGTCCGGCGCGCCGGTCTCGACCATCGTCGGCGTGACGATGTTGCGCCCCGGCCCGCCGAAGAAGCGGGCGCGCACCGTCTCCTTGATCGGGTCGATCAGGCTGGTCGCGGCGAATGCCACGCCATGTTGAAAATCATTGCGCGGATTTTCGAACATCAAGACATCGTCGACGATCTCGCTTCTGATGAAATTCCTGGTGTCGTTGGCGTTCTCGCCAAGCACGATGTCGAAGAACGGGGTCACCCGCAGGCGCAGCGTTCGCTCCCCGAGGTTGCGCAGGGTCAATAGCCGCATGTCGCCGGGAAAATCCGGCGGAACGAACACACAATAGTCGCTGGCGAGGTCGCCGCGCCGTTTTCTGAACGTCGCGACGCCGGGCTCGAAGACCACCTCGTGGGAGGCGTCGTCGCGCTGGAACGGCGCAAAGCCCGGCGCGTCGACCTCGCCGGCGTCGCGATCGGCGATATAGACGACCTGGCCGGGCTGCGGCGTCGTTACGCTGTCGAATCGAAATGGCGTCAGGCCGTTTTGCTGGGCGTTGCCGACGAACGAGTAGACCGCGCCGTCATTGGCGACCATGGCCCCGGCGCCCTGCTCGTTGGCCATCACGTGCGCCCACGGGCGCGGCGTGCGATGGGTCAGGCGCAATTCCTTGCCGTCCGGGGAGAAGGCGAACGGCCAGCGCGAGGCCAGCGCAAACGTCGGTTCGACGGAGCGGCTGTGGTAGACGCGGCTCGCCAGATAGGCGTTCTCGACGGGCGGCAGGTCGAGCCGTTCCGCGATGAGATCGGCCGCCGCGCGCTCGTTGTCGGCGAGCCCGGCGATGAAGTTGAGCTCGGCGACGCCGTTCGCGTCGAGTTCGATCTCCAGGGTCAGGCTGGCCGCCGGGTCGAAGCTCCAGAGCTTGCCTTCATCGTCCGTCTTGCGCGCCCGTCCGGCGCCGATTCCCGTGGGATTCGCCAGCGAGCCCTCGCCGATGAAGCGCGCGCGCGAATCCTCGTAGCCCACGAGCCGAACGCCGGGCGAGAGCGGCCGCGCCGCGAAAAACGCCATCTCGCTGCGCCCGGCGCGCGGCGAACGCAACAGGCGGTTGCGCGCGAGAATCGCATTGAGCCTGGCCACGAAAAACGTCTCGACATGCATGGCGGCGAAGTCGAGGTCGCGTGCGTAGGCGCCCGTTTCATGCACGGCGAGTTCGGCGAAGCTGGTCAGGCGCAACCGCCGCGCCCGCCCCGATTTGTCGGCGAGCCGGATGCGCCAGGAAAGCACGGCGCCCTGCGCGTCGGGCCCGACCTCCATCCGCGCGGCAAGATCGCCGATTTCATTGGCGATCGCCAGGCTGGCTCGGCCGGTCGCCTCGACGCTGTAGGAGCCGGCGCGGCGCGAGGGCTCGTAGCCGATCGACCACGGCGCTTGGCCGTCCTCGCTGATGTAGAAAAACGGCCCGCGCGATTGCAGCGGATCGAGCGGGCGGCGCGTCAGATCGATCGCGAAACTGTCGCGCGCCGCCCCCAGCACGAAGACCGCGCCGCGCCCGTCGCGTAACAGATCGACGCCGATCGCCCCATTGTTGAAGGAAAAGGCTTGCGGCGATTCGCCGAGGGCGGCGGGCGCACCGGCCAGCGCCGGGCCGGCGGGGCCGAGTTTTTCGCGGGCGCGGCCGGCGATGATCAACGCGCCGAGCGCCATGGCGAGGCCGGCGAGCGCATAGGCGGCGGCGAGGACGCGCACCGGGCCGGGCCATGGGCCGCCGGCGTTGTGCAGGGCCTCAGCGCCGGTCCAGGCCTTGTCCCACTCGGCGCCGCGCGGAATGTAGAAGGGGATCAGCAGCGGCGCCCAGGTCGCAAAGCGCCGGACGCCGTCGGGGATCGCCCGCGTGCGCGCGGCATGGCCGACAAATCGTCCGGCCGCTTCATCCAGGCGATCGCCGCCGACGAACGTCAGGTTGACCAGCGTGGCGACGCGCAATCCCATATGATCGAACCAGATCAGCACGCGCAACCAGTCAAAGGCGAGCAGGCCGATGAAGACGGCGAGGCTGAAGGCGCGAAAATCGGGATGCGGCAGGCCGATGTCGGCGCCGATCGACACCAGCGTGCGCACGGCGCCGTCCTGATTGTACCAGGTCGGATCGGGCGACTGGCGCAGAAAGGAATTGATGATCGGCGACATCCACAGGCCCCATCGCATCACGCGAACCGCCTGCTCGACGAGGCCGCCAAGGCCGCCGGCGCTGACCAGACCCTTGATCGGGCGCAGGCTGCGCTCCATCAGCGCCGACAACAGCGCGATATTGATGCTGAACAGCGGCGCGGCGAGCGACCAGTTGATGACGCCGGCCAGCGATTCGGAATAGAACAACCGTACGCCGCCGGCGACTTCGCCAAGATTGATCTGGCCGTATTTGTTGAACAGCGGATAGACCGTGTAATCGCCGAGCGGGCGTCCGGTCAGCCGATAGTTCACATCGGCATAGGCCCAGAATTTCGAGGTCACGACATTGATTTGCGCGGTGTCGAAATACCAGCCGAGCGCGCCGGCGACGAAGCCGCCGATCACCAGGGCGAGGCCGTAAACACGCCACGTCTGAAGCTTGCGGCGCTCGCCCGACACGATCCGCGCCGCGTCGAAAGCCAGATCGACGCCGCTATAGGCGAGCGCGCCGACGACGAACAGCGCGCAAAACCGCGCGCCGCCGGACGCGTCGCTGAGTCCGGCGGTCAGCGCCCATACAGCGCCGATCCCGGCGACGACGCCGCGCGCATAGGCGCGCCGATCGCGATAGCTGTCGCGCAGCCGGCCGAAGAACGGCGCCGTGCCGTCGGCGCTGCCGACCAGGGTCTGCGCGAGCGGGTAGGCCAGCGCGCCGCCGATCGGCGCCAGCAGCATCGCATTGGCCTTGGCGAGGGCGACGAAGGCGGGTTCGCGCAACGGCGCCGCCAGGACGAGCACCAGGAACATGAACACGCCGCCGTAGATGGCGCCCTTGACCGCGCCGGTGCGCCAATGACCATAGGCGCCGCGGAAATTCGGCGGCCGGCCGTTTATGAGATCGAGCGTCATGCCGGTCATGACGTAAACGATCGTCCACAGCGCCGACTGCGCGAGCGCGGCGATGACCGTGCTCACCGGAATCGCCAGAAGCGGTTGGCTGACGCCTTGCGCGAGATTGGCGATGAGCGGCGTCAGCGCGCCGAACGCGGCGCTGAGCACCGCCAGCGCGTGGAGCCTCGGACTTCGCTTCAACCGACCGGTTCCGATGATCGAATAGGTCTGCCCCATCGCTTCGGCGGCGAACAGCAGCACCGCCGCGCGACCGACCGCCACCTGGCCTTGGAACGAGCGGGGAACGTCGGGGCTCAGCAGCGCGCCCAGCTCCCGCATGTGCCAATCGGCGCCGAGGGTCACGATGAGATTGAACAGGAACGGAATCGCGATGAGACCCAGCGCCTCTGCGACAAGCAGCGGACGATAGCGCGTCAGCAGCGCCGTCACCGAGCCCCCGATATAGATCGTGTAGGCGATCGCGGCGCCGGCGACATTGAAACGCGGCACGTCGCTCCACGGGCCGGCCAATTGCCAAAAGCCCGCCGCATCGTTGCGCATGATGGCGAAGATCGCGAAGGCCGCCGCATCCAGCGCAATGTGCGTGGGAGAAAACGGCTGCAGCTTCAGAACGAAGCGCCACAGCGCAAGACCGGCGGCGCCGAAAATCGCCGCGAGGAGCCATGACTGCAGGCTCAGCGAAGCCCAGACGCCGCAGGCGATCAGAACCGCGCCCGCCAGCGTCGCCGCCGGCGCAAAGCTCGACCCCCTCGCGACGGCTGAAGTCATTTCGGCGCCTCCCGAGTCAGTGATTGGGCCATCGCGCCGCGAGTGGCAAGCGCCGAAGCGCCGCGCGGCGAAGCGACGGCGCGAAAGGCTTGCGCAAAACGTCGATCTCCTGTCAACGCCCCTCTCCAAAGCCGCGCCGCGAGGACGAATCCTCATGCGGAGGGCCAACGCGCTCGGTTCGATCGTCGTTCCGCCGCGCAAAAGCCGATTCACCTCGGCTCGATAAAGGTGTAGAGGGTCGCTGGCCGCGCCTCGGCGACGCCGATCCGCGAAGCGGCGCGCCGTATCCTGCAAGAGGCCCAGAGCCCGCGATGTCCAGGCCCAAGCCGCCGGTCGGCCTCACCCACCTTGGTCGACCGTCGGCCCTGCCCGACCATCCGGACGCGAGCATTCTCGAGCGCGTGGCGAACCCGCATGCCGACGCCAACTACGTGACGCGGCTGACGGCGCCGGAATTCACCTCGCTGTGTCCGGTCACCGGCCAGCCGGACTTTGCGCATCTGGTGATCGATTTCGTGCCGGACCGATGGCTCGTCGAATCGAAGTCGCTGAAGCTCTATCTCGGCGGTTTTCGCAACCACGGCGCATTTCACGAAGATTGCACGGTGCGCATCGCCAAGGACGTCGCCGGCCTGCTGAAGCCGCGCTGGCTGCGCATCGGCGCCTATTGGTATCCGCGCGGCGGCATTCCCATCGACGTGTTCTGGCAGACCGGAGAATTGCCGGCGGGGGTTTGGGCGCCTGACCAGGGCGTCGCGCCCTATCGGGGGCGCGGATGAGCTCGCCCGATCGGCGCGCGGCCAACGCGACCGCTCACGCCGCCGCCAGACGTCGCCGCAGTTTGCGCAGCTTGCCTCGCAGCCGGGCGCCGGAGCCTTCCTTGCGCGAGGGCGGAGGCGCCTGACCGGCCAGCGCGTAGGTGCGGGCCATCAACAGATCGGCCAGCGCCTGGCGATCCCTGACGGCGGCGATCTCCTCGAATGGAATCGGCGATCCGATCGCCAACGCCAACTTCGCGCCGATCCGGTTCCTGACTTCGCGAAAGATCAGCGACAGTCGCAATGTCAGGCTGACGTGGCTGGCGATCTGGAACAGACGGCTGTTCTGACCGTCGAACCAGATGGGAACGACGGTCGCCTTCGATCGCTGAATGAGCTGGGAGACGAACGGCTGCCAGCGCGCGTCGACCGCCGGAAGACGGCCGAGCCGATCGGGCGCCGTCGAGACGCCGCCCGCCGGAAACACCACCACCGCGCCGCCCCGGTCGAGCTGGTCCCTCGCCGCCGCCCGCGACTTCAAATTCATCTCGCGCGCTTCCGGCGTCTCGGAAAAATCGATTGGCAGAATGTAATCGCGCACCTCGGGCGCGCGCATCAAAAGAGCGTTGGTGAGCACCAGGAAATCGGACCGCACCTTCTGCACCAGCCACGAAATCACCAGCCCGTCGAGCACGCCATAGGGGTGGTTGGCGACGAAGACGGTCGGACCGCTGCGCGGGAGCCGCGCCAGCGCCGCCTCATCGTAGAGCACGTCGAGCGCCAGCGAGCGCACCGCCGCCGCCCAAAAGCTCTCGCTCGGGCGGGGAGAGCGCTGATTGTCGACATAAAGGCGCTTCAGGACGGGTTGGCCGGTCGCCCGCTCCACCAAACGAATCAGATGCCGTTTGACGGCGGGATCGGTCGGCGCGGCGTAGCTGAACAGATAGTCGTCCATCAGAATCGCGTAGTCCCGGCGGATGACCAATTCATGACGGGCGCGCCCCGCGTCAAGCCGAGGCCGACACAGGCCGATCCGGCTGCCCGCGCCGCTTGGCCAATCGATCGAACGCCATCAGTTCGCCGATCAGCGGCTCGAAATCGCGAAGCGGCACCATGACGGGACCGTCCGAGGGCGCGTGATCGGGGTCCTGATGGGTCTCGATGAACACGCCGGCGACGCCGACGGCGACGGCGGCGCGGGCCAGCGCGGCGACGAATTCGCGCTGGCCGCCCGTCGAGGCGCCCTGCCCGCCGGGTTGCTGCACGGAATGGGTGGCGTCGAAGACAACCGGCGCGCCGGTCTCACGCGCCATGATCGGCAGCGCGCGCATGTCGGAGACGAGCGTGTTGTAGCCGAAACTCGCGCCGCGTTCGGTCACCAGCACATTGACGCCGCCGGCGTCCGCAATCTTGGCGACGACATGTTTCATGTCCCAGGGCGCGAGGAACTGCCCCTTCTTGACGTTCACCGCCCGACCGGTGCGCGCCGCGGCGACGAGAAGATCGGTCTGGCGGCACAGGAACGCCGGGATTTGCAGGATGTCGACCGCCTGCGCCGCGCGCGCGCATTGCCAGGGTTCGTGGACGTCGGTCAGCACGGGCAGGCCCAGGCTTTCGCGGATTTCGGCGAAGATCGGCAGCGCCTCGTCCAGACCGACGCCGCGCCGCCCGGCGCCCGACGTGCGGTTCGCCTTGTCGAACGAGGTCTTGAACACCAGGCCGAAGCCGAGTTTGCGGGCGACGGCGGCGAGCGCGCCCGCCATTTCCAGCGCGTGCGCGCGGCTCTCGAGCTGGCAGGGGCCGGCGATGACGGCGATCGGCAGGTCCGCGCCGAAGCGCGCTGCGCCTGCGCCGCGTCCAACCTCGACGATCGGATTGATCTGCATGGGGCCGCCTGTCGCGCTGCGCCGATGGATTGTTCCCGGGTCGAGCCTGGCCCGCCGGCCCCGGGATGGTCCTTTTCGCCTGGAATAGCAGAACAGGCGGAAGAGCGCCCTACTCCTGCACGGCAGTCAGTGGTTGGGCGGGGATGGCGGTCGCCATCGGGCCCGGGCCGGCGCCGTCGCGCTGATAAATGTCCTCGCGGAACTGCACGACGCCGTCGGGAGTGGCCCAGGCGGTGATATAGACCCAATAGACGTTGACCGGCTTGGCCAGCGTCACGTCGAGCCGCTGCCCGGAGCGGATCACCTCGTCGATCTGATCGCGCGACCAGCCCGGCGTGTCCTTGAGGAGCCAGGCGACGTAGTCGCGCACGTCCTGCACGCGCACGCAGCCGGAGGAAACGAACCGGAAATCATCGCCGAAGATTCCCTTGGACGGCGTGTCGTGCATATAGACGCCGTAGGGATTGGGAATATTGACCCGCACGAAGCCGAGCGAGTTGATGTCCGCGCCGGTGTCCTGCCGGTATTTGTAGTTCGTCGCGTCGAGGGAATTCCAGTTGATCGACTGCGGCGAAACTTCCTGACCTTCCTTGTTGAACACCCGGATCTTCTCTTCAGTGAGATAGGTCGGGTCCGCTTGCATCTTGGGAATCAGATCCTTCTTGATCAACGAAGCGGGCACCGTCCAGAACGGATTGAAATTGATCTGCGTCGCCTTGGCCTGCATGATCGGCGACTGGCGGTCGATCTTGCCGACCCCCGCGACGTGATGGGAATAGACGACGTCGTTCTCCACCGTCTCGACCGCGGCGGCCGGTATGTTCACCATCACGAAGCGCTCGCCGAGATCGCCCGAAAAGGTGCGCAAACGCACGATATTGGTTTCCAGTTGCTGAAGGCGCGCCTCGGCGGAGACGTTCAGCTCGGTGAAAGTCTGGTCGTTGACGATTCCGGTGGCCCCGAGCCCATGGCGCGCCTGAAACCGCTTGACGCCGGCCTCGACGAAGGAATCGAACACCGGCCCCGTGCCGGCGACCGGGTCGAGGTCGCCGGAGACGACCAGCCGCTGCCGCAATAACTGCACCGCCTTGGACTTGACGCCGACCTTCAATTCGACGCCGGCGAGCACCGCGTTCCAGCCGCCGCGCGTGACGATTCCCTGGTACTGCTGAATCGCCGCTTCGGTCGCGGCAACCGTTTCGGGCGACAACACCGGCGTTGTTTCGCGATTGACCGCCAGACGTTCGGCGGTCTCGTAGCTTTGCCGCCATTCCGCCTGCGGCGGTCCCGCCCCGTCGGCGTCCTGAGCCCGGGCGCCCGGAACCCCCAAAACCGCCGTCACAAGCGCCAGCGCGCCGACAGCGGCCAATGACAAGAGCGCGCCCCGATCGGCGCGCGGAGATTCGAGCTGTTTCACGGACAGGCTGGCCCCCACTGGCGGTTTCGATTCACTATACTCGGAATGATGCGCGCGCCCAACATTTCCGTTCCGGCGCCCGGGCGGGTCGCGATGCGCGAAAACGCACGCCATCCCTCGCGCCGGCGCCGCGCCGGACGCTGAGTCGTCGTGCCCCAGAAGGAGCCGAGCAGTCGGGCGATTTTATGGCTGGGGCCGTCGGCGAACCGTCGAGGGGCCGCATCACAAAAATTTGCAAATCCTTTGCGGCGGCGGCCGACGCCCGCACGGGCGAGGGTCGCACCGCCGGCGATCGTCGGCAAGCGCGCATGGGGACTGCGGCGTTTCGGCGATCGGGCGCGCCGCGAGCCGGTCGCGCGGCCCGCTCTGCGCCGTCTTTTTTGTCAAAGACGATATTTGATCTGATCGGTCCAGAAGCGCTCGAGGCGCGCCAAGGACTGGTTCATGCGTGCGAAATCGTCGGTCAGGACGCCGCCGATCTGCTCGACGGTCTTGGCGTGCTTCTCGTAAAGGCCGGCGACGATCCGATGCACGTCCTCGCCCTTCTCGGTCAGGCTGATGCGAACCGAGCGGCGGTCGATGCGCGAGCGGGCATGGTGCAGATAACCCATCTCGACCAGCTTCTTGACGTTATACGAGACGTTCGACCCGAGATAATAGCCGCGCGTGCGCAACTCTCCGGCAGTCAGCTCCTTGTCGCCGATATTATAAAGCAACAACGCCTGCACGGCATTGACGTCGGATCGACCGCGACGGTCGAATTCGTCCTTGATGACGTCGAGGAGGCGACGATGGAGCCGCTCCACCATCGTCAGAGCTTCGAGATATACCGGACTAACCTCGGCAATTCGTTCCGAACGGCTTGCAACCTGTTCTGACTTCGCAACGTTTCCCATAGTTCACCCGCTTGTTCGACTGTCCCCGGCCGACTTTTATATTCGGTCCGTTTGTGAGGTGAACTATAATGACCGCGCATGAAGACGAGTTTAAAAGTCAGGATGAATCCACGGTTTACTTGTTGGGGTAAACTTAAGCTAAATCCAGTCTTTGTTTACTTTGCCAAATTCTTAAAATTTGAACCGCCGGGCCTAGCCGCGCTCGTTCGCCGCGAGCCAACTCAAGGCGAAATAGACGGCGATCAGAACGGCGTCGAGGGCCAGGCCGACCGCGTCGGTCATTGACGCTTGCTTGTCCAACATGGGAGCCGCGATTTCCGTCGCCGCGCAAATCAGCCACAGCACGCCGCCCCAGGGCGCGGCCAACCAGAGGCCGACAGCCGCCATCAGATTGGAGATGGCGAAAAAACCGATCATACCGCGCATGACCGCAGGCAGTTCGACGAAGTCGGCGACGGCGTGATTGACGCCGAGCACGATTGTCCAGGCGAACAGCCCTTTGACGATCCACACCACGGCGATCGTGCGCATGAACCAGACCAGCATCCGCGCCCAACGAAGCGCCGCCGGGCGTTCGCTCGCGGCGCCGACCATGCGCATTGCCGGCAACGGCGCGTGCTCGACCACGCGAATTTCGCTCGCGCCGCCCCGCTCGCTCGCCTCCTTCATCGAGCGACCGCCCCGAATACAAGATCGCTGTGGCCCAGCGGCTCGAAATAGGCGTCGACGGCCGCCTCCGACACCGCATCGGCGGTCGCGGGGCGCCATTGCGGCCGGTTGTCCTTGTCGACAATCAGCGCACGCACCCCTTCGTAGAAATCATGCTCGCGGCAGATTCGCGAAACGATGCGGAACTCCACCGTCATCGCCTCCTCGAAGGACAGCGCGCGGCCGATTTGCATCTGTCGCAGGGCGATGGCCTGGCTGGTCGGGGATTTCGCCAGCATCGCCTGCTGCGCCGCCCTGGCGAAATCCGAACCGGCGTCCGCCGCCGCGCCCAGCGCGGCGATGATTTGCGCCGGCGTCGACAGGCCGAAGCAGTTTTCGATGAGCGCGCTATGCGCGACGAGCGGCGAGGCCGGCGCCGGCGAAGCAAATTGCGCCAGGATCGAATCGATCGGCTGGCGATCCGCCAGGGCCTCGGCGAGCTCGCCGATCCGCGGGCTGGCGACCATCGCCTGCGCCAGACCGAGCGCCAGCGCGTCGCCGGCGCCCATTCTGGCGCCGGTCAACGCCAGATAGACGCCGACGAGATTGGGCAGCCGAGGCAGAAGATAGGTCGCTCCGACGTCGGGGAAGAAACCGATGCCGACCTCGGGCATGGCGAAGGCGAAGCCGCCGCCGGCGACGAGCCGCGCGCCATGCGCGGAGAGGCCGACGCCGCCGCCCATCACGACGCCGTCGACCAGAGCGACGAAGGGTTTCGAATAGCGCTTGATGCGGCGGTTGAGCCGGTATTCCTCGCGCCAGAAGCTCAGTTGCGCGGCGTGGTCGCCGGCGCGGCCCTGCTCATAGAGCAGGCGAATGTCGCCGCCCGCGCAGAAGGCCCGGCCGCCGGCGCCCGTCGCCACGACGCGCGTGATCGTCTCGTCGCGCTCCCATTCGTCGAGCGCCGCGGCGATCGTGCGCACCATTCCCAAGTTGAGCGCGTTAAGGGCGCGAGGCCGATTGAGGACGAGGAGCCCGGCGCAGCCGCGCCTTTCGACCAGGACCTCGGGCTCGCTCATGGCTCTCCCTGACCGACGGCGGACCCTATTTCCCTCGCGCGAGAGACAGGAGTCACGCGTGCGCGGCCAATATATCGTCGATCGCCGCCGAAACCTCGCCGATCGGGGCCATGCCGTCGACGCAATGCAGCACGCCGTGCGCGCGATAAAACGGCGTCACCGCCGCCGTATCTCTCTCGTAAGCGGCAAGGCGGGTCTTGAACACTTCAGGGTCGTCGTCCTTGCGCACCGCCTGGCCGGCGGCCCTCGCCTCCTCGGCGCGGCGCAATATCCTCTGAACCAGCTTGCCCGAATCGACTTGCAATTCGATCGCCGCGTCGAGCCTCAGACCCTTGCCGGCGAGCATGGCGTCGAGCGCCTCCGCCTGGGCGATCGTGCGGGGGAAGCCGTCGAGGATGAAGCCGTTGGCGGCGTCCGCCTCGTCGATCCGGTCGGCGACGATGCCCACGACGATGTCGTCCGAGACCAGCGCGCCCGATTCCATGATCGACTTGGCTTGCCGGCCGATCGGCGTGCCCGCCTTGACCGCCGCCCGAAGCATGTCGCCTGTTGAGAGTTGAGGAATGCCGAATTTCTCCACGAGCCGCGTCGCCTGGGTGCCCTTGCCGGCGCCGGGCGGCCCGAGCAGCAACAACCTCATCTCTTTCTCCCCCTCAGTTTGGCTTTGCGAATCAGGCCTTCGTATTGGTGGGCCTGTAGGTGTCCGTGAATCTGCGCCACCGTGTCCATGGTGACGTTGACGACGATCAGCAGCGACGTGCCGCCGAAATAGAACGGCAACGCCGCGTAGGAAATCAGCATTTCCGGCAACAGGCAAATAATCGCCAGATAGAGCGCGCCGACCACCGTGATGCGCGTCAGGATATAGTCGATGTATTGGGCGGTGCGCTCGCCCGGCCGCACGCCGGGCACGAAACCGCCATGCTTCTTCAGATTGTCGGCGGTGTCGGTCGGGTTGAACACCGTCGCGGTATAGAAGAAGGCGAAGAACACGATCAGCCCGACATACAGCAGGTAATAAAGCGGGCTGCCGCGGCCCAGCAGCGTCGAGATCGTCGCCAGAAGGCCCGACCCCGAACTGCCCTGCGCGAAATTGGCGGCGGTGGTCGGCAGCAGCAGCAGCGACGAGGCGAAAATCGGCGGAATGACTCCCGAGGTGTTGAGCTTCAGCGGCAGAAACGACGTCTGCCCCTCGTACATCTTGTTGCCGACCTGGCGCTTGGGATAGGTGATCGGCACGCGCCGCTGGGCGCGCTCCATGAACACGATGAACGTGACCACCGCCATCGCCATGATGATGACGCCGATCACCAGGCCGGTCGAGATCGCGCCCTGGCGGCCAAGCTCGAACGTCTGGACGATCGCCTGGGGAAGACGCGCGACGATCCCTGCGAAAATGATCAGCGAAGAGCCGTTGCCGACGCCGCGCGAAGTGATCTGTTCGCCGAGCCAGACGAGGAACATCGTGCCCCCGGTCAGCGTCACCACGGTGGACAAGGTGAAGAACAGGCCGGGCTCGGCGACGATGCCTTCGCGTCCCTGAAGGCCGACCGAAATGCCGTAGGCCTGGAAGATCGCCAGAACCACGCAGAGATAGCGCGTGTACTGATTGAGCACCTTGCGCCCGGCCTCGCCTTCCTTTTTCAGGGTTTCGAGGCTGGGAATCACGGAGCTGAGCAACTGGATGATGATCGAGGCCGAGATATACGGCATGATGTTCAGCGCGAAAATCGCCATGCGCTGGACGGCGCCGCCGGAGAACATGTTGAAGAGGTCGAGCACGCCCTGCTTCTGACCGAGGAACGAAGCCTCGAAGGCGGCCGGATCGATGCCGGGCAGCGGAATGTACGTGCCGAGCCTGAAGATCACCAAAGCGCCGAGAGTGAACCAGATCCGCTTCTTCAGTTCTTCGGCCTTGCCGAAGGCGGACCAATTGATGTTGGCTGCAAGCTGTTCGGCTGCCGATGCCATGGGGTGCGCTCCGGGCGGCGCCTGGCGCCGCGTTCAACAGGTTCTGACTGGGGCGGATCGACCGCGCGCCGAAAGCCCGCCGTCCCTCCTTCCGATCATATGGTCGCCCCGCAGCGACTTGTCACCGGCGGCGCAACCCCTCAGCTTTCCGCAATCGCCTCCGCCCCAAGCAGCTTGACGCTGCCGCCCGCCCTTTCGATCGCGGCGATGGCGCTCTTCGAGGCCGCGAGGACTTCAAAGGACAGCTTCGCAGTCAATTCGCCCTTGCCGAGGATCTTGACGCCGTCGCGCGCGCGCCCGCAGACGCCCGCCGCGACCAGCGCTTCGATCGTCACGGCGCCGGCCGCGTCGAGCCTGCCGGCGTCGAGCGCCGCCTGGATCCGCCCGACATTGACCTCGTTGAGATCGCGGGCCGACGGGTTGACGAAGCCCCGTTTGGGCAAACGGCGATGCAGCGGCATCTGGCCGCCTTCAAATCCCTTGATGCGCACGCCCGAGCGCGCCGTCTGGCCCTTGCCGCCACGGCCCGACTGCTTGCCCTTGCCCGAACCGATGCCGCGCCCCACGCGCGTGCGCGCCTGGGAGGCGAGCGGATTGTCGGCGATCTCGTTGAGTTTCATCGTTTCAAATCCTCACAGGCCGTCGATGACGCGCACGAGATGCGCGACCTTGGCGATCATGCCGCGCGCGGCGGGCGTGTCGAGGACCGCCGAGCGCCGGCCGATCCGGTTGAGGCCGAGACCGATCAGGGTCCGGCGCTGGTCGTTGCGCCGCCCGATGGCGCTGGCGGTCTGTTCGAGGGTGATCGTCTTGGCTTGCGTCATGACGGGCTCCCGATCATGAATCCGACGCATCGGCTTCAACGCCGACGCGCCGGGACTGAAGCGTGGACACTTTGATGTTGCGCCGCTGGGCGACGGAGCGCGGACTGTCCTCCTGGCGCAGGGCGTCGAAGGTCGCACGCACCATGTTATAGGGATTGGACGAGCCCTGGCTCTTGGCGACGACGTCATGCACGCCGAGCGACTCGAACACGGCGCGCATCGGGCCGCCGGCGATGATGCCGGTGCCCGCGACGGCGGCGCGCAGGACCACGCGGCCCGCGCCGTGGCGCCCATTCACGTCATGATGCAGCGTGCGCCCCTCGCGCAGCGGCACCCGTATGACGCCGCGCTTGGCGGCTTCCGTCGCCTTGCGGATCGCCTCGGGCACTTCGCGCGCCTTGCCATGTCCGAAGCCGACGCGCCCCTTCTGGTCGCCGACGACCACCAGAGCGGCGAAGCCGAACCGGCGCCCGCCCTTCACGACCTTCGCAACGCGATTGATGTGAACGAGACGGTCGACGAATTCGCTGTCCCGCTCCTCCCGATTGTGGTCGCGGCCGCGGCCGCCTTCACCTTCACGCGCCATGTCAGATCCATTCCATCACTTGCGCGGCGACGCCCGACGGCGCGCCGCTCGCTTGGGTTATTCGCGGTTCAAAACTCCAACCCGCCTTCGCGGGCGCCCTCGGCGAGCGCCTTGACGCGCCCGTGATACATGTAGCCGCCGCGGTCGAACACCACCTGCTTGATCCCGGCCTCGAGGGCGCGCTCGGCGACGTCCTTGCCGATCAGCCGCGCCGCCTCGATATTGGCGCCGGTCTTCAGGCTTTCGCGCTTTGACTTTTCCAGCGACGAAGCCGCGACGATCGTCACGCCCTTCTCGTCGTCGATGACCTGCGCATAGATCTGTTTGGACGAACGGAACACGCTCAGGCGCGGACGCCCGAAGCTGCGTGCGGCGATGGCGCGGCGGATGCGCGCCTTGCGCCGGTCGGCGGTCTTGTTCGATTTGGCCATGGCGGCGCCCTTACTTCTTCTTGCCTTCCTTGCGGAAGATGAACTCGTCGACGTATTTCACGCCCTTGCCCTTGTAGGGCTCGGGTGGGCGGAACGCCCGGATTTCGGCGGCGATCTGGCCGACCTGCCGCTTGTCGATGCCGGCGATGGTGATTTCCGTCGGCTTCGGCGTGACGATCGTCACACCCGCCGGGATCGGATAGATCACGTCATGGCTGAAGCCAAGCGACAACTGCAGATTCTTGCCGGCCACCGCCGCCTTGTAACCGACGCCGTTGATCTCCAACCGCTTCTCGAAGCCTTTGGTGACGCCGACGATGAGATTCTGGACCATCGAACGCGCCGTTCCCCACATCGCCTGCGCGCGCTTGCTGTCGGCGCGCGGGTCGATACGGATGAGATTGCCCTCGACCTTGATGGCGACGTCATCGGAAGCGGTGAACTTCAGTTCGCCCTTGGCGCCTTTGACGGCGACAGTGCGGCCGTCCAGCCGGGCGGAGACGCCGGCGGGGACCAGGACGGGCTTTTTGCCAACACGAGACATGGCTGTTTTTCCGTTTCTGGCGGTCAGAAGACCTTGCAGAGGACTTCGCCGCCGACATGATTTTCGCGCGCCGCGTGATCGGCCATCACGCCCTTGGGGGTCGAGATGATGGTGACGCCGAGGCCATTGGCGACGCGCGGCATCGCGTCGACGGCCGCATAGACGCGACGGCCGGGCTTGGAGACCCGCTCGATCTGGCGAATCACCGGCTCGTTGTCGAAATATTTCAGTTCGATTTCGAACTCGGTGCGGCCGTTGCCGTAGTCGGTCGTCGAATAGCCGCGGATGTAGCCTTCCGCCTCCAGCACGTCGAGGACATGGGCGCGCAAGCTGGAGCCCGGCGTCGAAACTTTGCCGCGCTTGCGCATCTGCGCGTTGCGGATGCGGGTCAGCATATCGCCCAAGGGGTCGTTCACAGCCATGATCGTCTCCCCCTCACCAGCTCGACTTGACCAGGCCCGGGATCAGGCCCTTGTTGCCAAGATCGCGCAGCGCGATGCGCGACATTTTGAACTTGCGGTAATAGGCTCGCGGCCGCCCCGTCACTTCGCAGCGATTGCGCACGCGGTCGGCCGCCGAATTGCGCGGCAACGCGCCGAGCTTCAGGCGCGCCTCGAAACGCTCTTCCATCGGCGCCTTCTCGTTGTTCGCCACCGCCAGCAGACGCTTGCGGCGCGCCGCAAATTTCTTCACCAGCTTGGCCTTGCGATTGTTGTTTTCGATCGAACTCTTCTTCGCCATTGATGCCTCTCATTTCCGCGTCTGAGCGGGTCAGCTCACTGCCGGAACGGAAAGTTGAAGGCGCGCAGCAGAGCCCGCGCCTCCGCGTCGGTCCTGGCCGTCGTGCAAACGACGATATCCATGCCAAGCATCGCTTCCGCCTTGTCGTAGTCGATTTCGGGGAAGATGATGTGCTCCTTGACGCCCAGAGCATAATTGCCGCGCCCGTCGAACGATTTCGGGTCGAGGCCGCGGAAGTCGCGCACGCGCGGCAGCGCCACCGTGACGAGACGGTCGAGGAACTCGTACATGCGCGTCTTGCGAAGCGTCGCCTTCGCGCCGATCGGCATGTTCTCGCGCACCTTGAACGTCGAGATCGCCTTGCGCGCCCGCGTCACGACCGGCTTCTGGCCGGCGATCAGCGCCAGATCGGCGGCCGCCGCGGCGACTTTCTTGGTGTCGTTCACCGCTTCGCCGACGCCCATGTTGAGCACGATCTTGTCGAGGCGCGGCACCTCCAGCACGTTCTGGTAGCCGAACTCCTTGACCAGCTTGGGAACGATATCCTCGCGATACAGCTTCTTGAGGCGCGCGACATAGTCCTTCGGCAGCGCGGCGGCCGGACCCGTCGGCGCCTTTGCGGCGGCCGCCGGCTTGCCCTTGCCCTTGGCTTGCTTGGCGGCCTCCGCCGGCGCGTCGGCCTTCGCCGCCTTGGCGCCCTTCTCGGGCTTGTCCGACTTGTCGGATTTGCCCGCCTTGGCGCCCTTTTCGGATTTTGTGTCAGCCATCGATCAGATCTCCGGAAAGCTTGGCGAACCGGACTTTGCGGCCGTCCTCGAGAAACTTGAAGCCGACGCGCGTCGGTTTGCCGCTCTTGGGATCGGCGATCGCCAGATTCGACAGGTTGATCGGCGCTTCCTTGGTGAGAATGCCGCCCTCGGTCTGCGCCGTCTGCCGCGTGTGGCGTTTGACCTGGTTGACGCCCTGGACGACGGCGCGCCCCGCCCGCGGATCGACCGACTGGACCTCGCCGCTGCGCCCCTTGTCGCGCCCGGCCAGCACGACGACCTTATCGCCCTTCTTGATCTTGGCGGCCATCACAGCACCTCCGGGGCGAGCGAAATGATCTTCACGTGGTTCTTGGCGCGCAATTCGCGCGGCACCGGCCCGAAGATGCGTGTGCCCACCGGCTCGGACTGGGCGTTGATCAGCACCGCCGCGTTCGAGTCGAAGCGGATCACCGAGCCGTCCGAACGGCGGATGTCCTTGGCGGTGCGCACCACGACCGCCTTCATGACGTCGCCCTTCTTGACGCGGCCGCGCGGAATCGCCTCCTTGATCGAAACGACGATGATGTCGCCGACCGAGGCGTAGCGCCGTTTGGAGCCGCCCAGCACCTTGATGCACATCACGCGGCGCGCGCCGGAATTGTCGGCGACGTCGAGGTTGGTTTGCATCTGAATCATCGCCCGTTCGCCTTTCTGGTCAGAGCGGTTTCCAGCGATCGCGGCGCCGGACTACGCCTGAAGGAGACTTTCGCCTCCGGGTTCTCTGCTCGTTTCGCGCCGCGCGCCTCAGCTCTTGGCGCCGGCGCTGTCCACGACAATCCATCTCTTCAGTTTGGAGATCGGCCTGGTCTCTTCGATCGAGACGGTGTCGCCGACCTTGTGCGTCTTGTTTTCGACATGCGCGTGATAATTCTTGGAACGGCGCACCGTCTTTTTCAGCAACGGATGCGTGAAACGGCGCTCGACCTTGACGACCAAAGTCTTGTCTTGCTTGTCGCTGACCACGACGCCCTGGAGAATTCGCTTCGGCATGGTCCCCGTCCTCAGCTCTTGTTCTTGCCGGCGCGCTTCTGGGCGGCGAGCGTCTTGGTTCGCGCGATATCGCGCCGAACGGCGCGAACGCGCGCCGTATTCTGCAATTGGCCGCTGGCGCGCTGAAAGCGCAGATTGAACTGCTCCTTCTTCAGCGCCAGGGCCTCGTCGGCGAGTTGGTCCTCGGTCATGACGCGCAGGTCCGACAGGCGGCTTTTTCTTTTCATCGCTGCGACCCCCTATTCCGCGATGCGCTCGACGAAGCGCGTCTTGATTGGCAGTTTCGCCGCGGCCAGACCGAACGCCTCGCGCGCGACGTTGGCCGGCACGCCGTCGACTTCGAACATGATGCGGCCCGGCGCGACGCGCACGACCCATAACTCGGGCGCGCCCTTGCCCTTGCCCATGCGCACCTCGACCGGCTTCTTCGACACCGGCACGTCGGGGAACACCCGAATCCAGACCCGGCCGGCGCGCTTCATGTGGCGCGTCAGCGCGCGCCTGGCCGCCTCGATCTGGCGCGCGGTGACGCGCTCCGGCTCCATCGCCTTCAGTCCGAACTGCCCGAAATTCAATTCGAACCCCGCCTTGGAGACGCCGCGAATCCGGCCTTTGAAGGCCTTGCGGAACTTGGTTTTCTTGGGCTGCAGCATGGTCGCAAACTTTCAGGGTGTCAGGCGGCGTCGCGATCGCGCGGCTCGCGCTCGCGCCGCGGACGATTGCCGCCCGAATGGTCGGCCTCGGCGAGCTTCTTGTCCTGGGCCATCGGATCGTGCTCGAGGATCTCGCCCTTGAATATCCACACCTTGATGCCGCAGGTGCCGTAGGCCGTGTGGGCGGTCGCCACGCCATAGTCGACGTCGGCGCGCAACGTATGCAGCGGCACGCGGCCTTCGCGATACCATTCGAGACGGGCGATTTCCGCGCCGCCCAGCCGCCCGGAGCAATTGATGCGGATGCCCTCGGCGCCCAGGCGCATCGCCGATTGCACGGCGCGCTTCATCGCGCGGCGGAAGGCGACGCGGCGTTCCAGTTGCTGGGCGATCGAATCGGCGACGAGCGTCGCGTCGACCTCCGGCTTGCGCACCTCGACGATATTGATGACGACCTCGGAGTTGGTCAGCTTCGAGACGAGCTTGCGCAGCTTGTCGATATCCGCGCCCTTCTTGCCGATGACGACGCCGGGGCGCGCCGAATGAATGTTGACGCGGCACTTCTTGTGCGGCCGCTCGATGATGATTTTCGAGATGGCGGCCTGCTTCAGGTTCTTCATCAGGACGTCGCGAATCTTCATGTCCTCGTGCAGCAGCTTGCCATATTCGTTCTTGCCGGAATACCAGCGCGAATCCCACGTCCGGTTCACCCCCAGACGCAGCCCGATCGGATTGATCTTCTGACCCATGGCTGTCTCCTCAGGCCGCTGCTTCGGCGGGCTTTGCCGCGACTTCGCGCACGATGATCGTCAAGTTCGAGAACGGCTTTTCGATGCGTCCCGCCCGGCCGCGGGCCCGCGGGCTGAAGCGCTTCATCACCATCGCCCTGCCGACGAACGCCTCGCCGACAACCAGATCGTCGACGTCGAGATCATGATTGTTCTCCGCGTTGGCGATCGCCGATTCCAGAGCCTTGCGCACTTCGGTCGAACTTCGCTTGCGCGAGAATTCGAGGTCGGCCAGCGCCGCCGAAACCTTCTTGCCGCGAATGAGCTGGGCCAGGAGATTGAGCTTCTGCGGGCTGACGCGCAGCATGCGCACGACCGCTTTGGCTTCGTTGTCGCCGAGGACGCGAGGGGTTGCAGGTTTGGACATGACGATCAGAACTCTCTTCGCCTTCTTGTCCGCGGTGTGGCCGTGGAACGTGCGGGTCGGCGAGAATTCGCCGAACTTGTGACCGATCATCTCTTCGGTGACGGCGACCGGGACATGCTTGTGCCCGTTGTGCACGCCGAAGGTCAGACCGACGAATTGCGGCAGGATCGTCGAGCGACGGCTCCAGATCTTGATGACGTCGGAACGGCCCGTCCCGCGCGCCGCGTCGGCCTTCTTCAAGAGGTAGCCGTCGATAAACGGACCCTTCCAGATCGAACGCGCCATGTCTCAGCCCTTCTTCTTGCGGACATGCCGCGAGGCGACAATGAATTTATCGGTCGATTTGTTCTTGCGAGTCTTAGTGCCCTTCGTCCCCTTGCCCCAAGGCGTGACCGGGTGGCGTCCGCCCGAGGTCTTGCCTTCGCCGCCGCCATGGGGATGGTCGACCGGGTTCATCGACACGCCTCGGTTGTGCGGCCGCTGGCCGAGCCAGCGGTTGCGGCCCGCCTTGCCCATCGAAGTGTTCATGTGATCGGGGTTCGACACCGCGCCGACGGTGGCGAAACACTGACCATGAATCAGCCGCTGCTCGCCCGAGCTCAAGCGCAACGAGACATATCCCTGATCGCGCGCCACGATCTGCGCGTAGGAGCCGGCCGAGCGGGCGATCGCGCCGCCTTTGCCGATCTTCATTTCCACGTTGTGGACGATGGTGCCGACCGGCATATTGGCGAGCGGCATCGCATTGCCCGGCTTGACGTCGGCCTGGGCGCCGGAGACGACCTCCTCGCCGACCGCGAGTTGTTGGGGCGCGATGATATAGGCCTGCTCGCCGTCGGCGTATTTGATCAAGGCGATGAACGAGGTGCGGTTGGGATCATATTCGATCCGCTCGACCGTCGCCGGCGCGTCGAGCTTGCGCCGTTTGAAGTCGACGACGCGATAGGTCTGCTTGTGGCCACCGCCGCGAAAGCGCACGGTGACGCGCCCGGCATTGTTGCGACCGCCCTTCTCCGACTGGCCTTCGGTCAGCGCCTTGACCGGCTTGCCCTTGTAGAGCCCGCTGCGATCGACGATCACCAGCTGACGAAGGCCGGGCGTGCTCGGCTTGTAAGTCTTGAGAGCCATTGTCGTAAACCTCAGAGCCCGGTGGTCACGTCGATGCGATAGCCGTCGGCGAGCGTCACCACCGCCTTCTTCACGTCCTGCTGCGCGCCGCGGACGCCCCGAAACACCTTGTTCTTGCCCTTGCGCAGCAGCGTGTTCACCGCCGTCACCTTGACTTCGAACAGTTGTTCGACGGCCGCCTTGATCTGCGGCTTGGTGGCATTGCGGCGCACCTTGAAAACCACCTGATTGTTCTCGGAGGCGATTGTCGCCTTTTCCGTGATGATCGGCGCGACGATCACGTCGTAATGGCGCGGATCCCTGTTCATTTGAACCGCGCCTCCAGCGCCTCGATGGCCGCCACGGTCAGCACGAGTTTCTCGCGGCGGAGGATGTCGTAAACATTGATGCCCTGCACGGGCAGCACGTCGACCTGCGGAATGTTGCGCGCCGCCATCGCAAAATTCGGCTGCAGCTTCGCGCCGTCGACGATCAGCGCGTTGTTCAGCGCCGCCTTGTCGAACGAGGCGCGCAGAGCCGCCGTCTTGCCTTCGGCGAGGTCGGCCTTGTCCCAGACGATGACGCCGCCGTCGCGCAGCTTGGCCGACAGGGCGTGCTTGAGCGCCAGCGCGCGCACCTTCTTGGGCAGGTCGTGAGCGTGCGAACGCAGAACCGGACCCATCGCCCGTCCGCCGCCGCGAAACTGCGGCACGCGCGCCGAGCCGTGGCGGGCGCCGCCGGTGCCCTTCTGCTTGTACATCTTCTTGCCGGTGCGGTGAATCTCCGCGCGGCCAAGCGTCTTGTGCGTGCCGGCCTGACGCTTGGCGAGTTGCCAACGCAACATGCGGGCGATCAGATCCTCGCGCGGATCGAGCCCGAAAATCGCGTCGTTGAGCTCCACGGAGCCGGCGGCCGCGCCGTTGATCGACGTCACGTCGATTTTCATGGATTTCAAGCTCCCTTCGGCTCGGCCGGCGACGTCCCGGCCTGCGGCGCCGCGTGAACGCGGAATTTGCCGGGCACCGGCGCCTCTTTGGGCAGCGGCTTCTTCACGGCGTCGCGCACCGCGATCCAGCCGCCGGCGTGACCGGGCACCGAGCCCTCGACCAAAATGAATCCGCGCTCGGGGTCGGTCTGCACGACGCGCAAATTCTGCGTCGTGACCTGGTCGACGCCCATATGCCCCGCCATTTTCTTGTTCTTCCAGGTCTTGCCGGGGTCCTGACGGCCGCCGGTCGAGCCATGCGAGCGATGCGAAATCGAGACGCCGTGGGTGGCGCGCAGGCCGCCGAAGTTCCAGCGCTTCATCGGCCCGGCGAAGCCCTTGCCGATGGTCACGCCCGTCACGTCGACAAACTGGCCGACCAGAAAATGGTCGGCGGTAATCTCGGCGCCGACCGGAATGAGCCTGTCTTCAGTGACCCGAAACTCGGCGAGCTTCATCTTCGGCTCGACATTGGCGACGGCGAAACGCGCGCGCTCCGCCTTCGGCACGTTCTTGACCTTGGCGCGACCGACGCCGAGCTGCAACGCCGTATAGCCGTTCTTGTCCATGGTGCGATGGGCGACGACCTGACAGCCCTCGACCTTGAGGACCGTGACCGGCACATGATCGCCCGCGTCGGTGAACACGCGGGTCATTCCCACCTTTTGTGCGATAATGCCTGAGCGCATGGCGCGTATTCCTCAAGAGCCCATCCGTTGTCGAAACGAAGCGCCCGGTGAATTCCCTAAAGCTTGATTTCGACGTCGACGCCCGCCGCCAGATCGAGCTTCATCAAGGCGTCGACGGTCTGGGGCGTCGGGTCGACGATGTCGAGAACGCGCTTGTGCGTGCGAATCTCGAACTGCTCGCGCGACTTCTTGTCGACATGCGGCGACCGGTTGACGGTGAACTTCTCGATCCGGGTCGGCAACGGAATCGGCCCGCGCACCCGCGCGCCCGTGCGCTTGGCGGTCGAGACGATTTCCTTTGTCGAAGCGTCGAGCACACGATGATCGAACGCTTTGAGACGGATGCGGATGTTTTGCGTATTCATGATTCAAATCCCCGACCGGCGCGAACGGGGGCGGTCCCCCGCCCGACTCATCATCCGTCGTTTCCTCACTCGGTGATCGAAACGACGACGCCGGAACCCACCGTGCGGCCGCCCTCACGGATGGCGAAGCGCAGCTTCTCCTCCATGGCGATCGGCACGATAAGAGCGACCTGAATGGTGACGTTGTCGCCGGGCATCACCATTTCCGTGCCCTCCGGCAGCGTGACGACCCCTGTCACGTCGGTCGTGCGGAAATAGAATTGCGGGCGATAATTGGTGAAGAACGGCGTGTGGCGACCGCCCTCGTCCTTGGTCAGGATATAGGCCTCGGCGGTGAACTTGGTGTGCGGCTTGACCGAGCCAGGCTTGCAAAGCACCTGGCCGCGCTCGACGTCCTCGCGCTTGGTGCCGCGCAGCAGACAACCGACGTTGTCGCCCGCCTCGCCCTGATCGAGCAGCTTGCGAAACATCTCGACGCCGGTGACGATGGTCTTGACGGTGTCGCGCAGGCCGACGATCTCGACTTCCTCGCCGACCTTGACGATGCCGCGCTCGATGCGGCCGGTGACGACGGTGCCGCGTCCGGAGATCGAGAACACGTCCTCGACCGGCATCAGGAACGGTTGATCCTTCGGGCGCGCCGGCTGCGGAATATATTTATCGACCGCCTCCATCAATCGCAGGATCGAGTCGTGGCCGATCTCCGGCGATTTGCCTTCGAGCGCCATCAGCGCCGAACCCTTGACGATCGGAATGTCGTCGCCGGGAAAGTCGTATTTGGAAAGGAGTTCGCGAACCTCGAGCTCGACGAGCTCCAGAAGTTCGGGATCGTCGACCATGTCGACCTTGTTCATGTAAACAACGAGCGCGGGGACGCCGACCTGGCGCGCCAGCAGGATGTGTTCGCGGGTCTGCGGCATCGGGCCGTCGGCGGCCGAGACGACCAGGATCGCGCCGTCCATCTGCGCGGCGCCGGTGATCATGTTCTTCACGTAGTCGGCGTGGCCGGGACAATCGACATGCGCATAGTGGCGCGCCTTGGTTTCATACTCGACATGCGCCGTCGAGATCGTGATGCCGCGCGCCCTCTCCTCCGGCGCCTTGTCGATCTGGTCATAGGCCGTGTAGGTCGCCCCGCCGGTTTCGGCCAGAACCTTGGTGATCGCCGCCGTCAGCGACGTCTTGCCGTGATCGACATGACCGATCGTGCCGATGTTGCAATGCGGCTTGTTCCGCAAGAATTTTTCCTTGGCCATGGCCGAACTCCTTCTCGTCCTGCTGATTGACTAGATGCTTTTAACTCGCGCGTTCCGGTTCGCGCCTCATGCATATTTCGCCTGAATCTCCGTGGCGACATTCGAAGGCACTTGCTCGTAATGATCGAACTGCATCGTAAAGCTGGCGCGCCCCTGCGTGCCCGAGCGCAGGTTGTTGACATAGCCGAACATGTTGGCGAGCGGCACCATCGCGTTGATGACCGCGGCGTTGGCGCGCATATCCTGCCCCTGCACATGGCCGCGGCGGGACAACAGATCGCCCATCACATAGCCGGTGTGCTCCTCGGGGGTGACCACCTCGACCTTCATGATCGGTTCGAGCAACACCGTGCCGCCCTTTTGCAGCGCCTCGCGGAACGCCGCACGGGAGGCGATTTCAAAGGCGAGAGCCGAAGAGTCGACGTCGTGGTAGGCGCCGTCGATCAGCGTCGCCTTGACGTCGACGACCGGGAAGCCCGCCAGAATCCCCGAGCCCATCACGCTGTTGATGCCCTTTTCGACGCCGGGGACGTATTCCTTGGGCACCGCGCCGCCGACGATCTTGGACTCGAAAGAGGAACCCGCGCCCGGCTCCGCCGGCTCGAACACGATCGTCACCTTGGCGAACTGACCGGTGCCGCCCGTCTGCTTCTTGTGGGTGTAGTTGATCTCGGTGCGCCTGGTGAGTTTCTCGCGATAGGCGACCTGCGGGGCGCCGATATTGGCGTCGACCTTGTAGGTGCGGCGCAAGATATCGACCTTGATGTCGAGATGCAGTTCGCCCATTCCCTTCAGAATGGTCTGGCCCGACTCCTGATCGGTCGAGACGCGGAACGAGGGGTCTTCGGCGGCAAGCTTGGCGAGCGCGACGCCGAGCTTCTCCTGGTCGGCCTTCGACTTCGGCTCGATGGCGATCTCGATGACCGGCTCGGGAAATTCCATCTTCTCGAGGATCACCGGCTTGTGCAGGTCGCAAAGCGTGTCGCCGGTGCGGGTGTCCTTCAGGCCGGCCAGCGCGACGATGTCGCCCGAATAGGCCTCCTTGATGTCCTCACGGTTGTTGGCGTGCATCAGCAGCATGCGCCCGACGCGTTCCCGCTTGTCCTTCGTCGAATTCAGGACCGTCGTGCCGGAGTCGATCTTGCCGGAATAGACCCGGCAGAAGGTGATCGTGCCGACGAACGGATCGTCCATGATCTTGAAGGCGAGCATCGAGAAGGGCTCGCTGTCCTTCGGCTGGCGAAGGATTTCTTCACCGGTGTTGACGTCGATCCCCTTGATCGCGCCGCGATCGACCGGCGAAGGCAAATAGTCGACGACCGCGTCGAGCAGCGGCTGCACACCCTTGTTCTTGAAAGCCGAGCCGCACAGCACGGGAACAAAGGTGATCTGACGGACCGCCTTGCGGATGAGCCGCTTCAGCGTCTCGATATCGGGCTCGGCGCCGTCGAGATAGGCGCCCATCACATCGTCGTCGAGTTCGACCGCCGCCTCGATCAGCGCGTGACGATATTCCTGCGCCTGGGCGAGCAGTTCGGCGGGGATGTCCTCGTCGTGATATTTCGCGCCGAGCCCCTCCTCCTCCCAGACGACCGCTTTCATGCGCAGGAGGTCGATGACCCCCTTGAAATTGCTCTCCGAGCCGATCGGCAGTTGGATGCAGACCGGGCGGCCGCCGACCTTGGTGCTGATCTCCTCGACGCAGCGAAAAAAATCGGCGCCGGTCTTGTCCATCTTGTTGACGAACACCACGCGCGGCACGCCATATTTGTCGGCCTGGCGCCAGACGGTCTCCGTCTGCGGCTCGACGCCCTGGTTGCCGTCGAGCACGCAGACCGCGCCGTCCAGCACGCGCAGGCTGCGCTCGACCTCGATCGTGAAGTCGACGTGGCCGGGGGTGTCGATGATGTTGAGGCGTTTCTCCTGCCAGAAGGTGGTGGTGGCGGCCGACGTGATGGTGATGCCGCGTTCCTGCTCCTGCTCCATCCAGTCCATGGTCGCAGCGCCGTCGTGCACTTCTCCGATCTTATGAGATTTGCCGGAATAGTAGAGGATACGCTCCGTCGTCGTCGTCTTGCCCGCGTCGATGTGGGCCATGATGCCGAAGTTTCGGTAATCCTCGATGGGATGGCTGCGCGCCATAATCAGTTCCTTGAATCCTGCCGGCGAAGCGCTTCACCAGCGATAATGGGCGAAGGCGCGATTGGCTTCGGCCATTCGATGGGTGTCTTCGCGTTTCTTGACGGCGGCGCCGCGATTGTTGGCGGCGTCCAGCAATTCGGCCGACAGCCGGTCGACCATCGTCTTGTCGTTGCGGTCGCGCGCCGCGGAAATGATCCAGCGGATCGCCAGCGCCTGACGGCGGTCGGTGCGCACTTCGACCGGCACCTGATAGGTGGCGCCGCCGACCCGGCGCGAGCGTACCTCGACGGCCGGGGCGACATTCTCGAGCGCCTGGCGGAACACCGCCAGCGGGTCGGTCTTGGCCTTGCTTTCAATGCCCTCGAAAGCCCCATAGACGATCGCCTCGGCGATCGACTTCTTGCCTTCGTACATGATGGTGTTCATGAACTTCGCAACGACGAGATCGCCGAACTTGGCGTCCGGGATGATCTCGCGTTTCTCGGCGCTGTGACGGCGCGACATGGGTTCACTCTCTCTGTGGTCATGGCCGGGTGTGAAGCGGCCATCCGGTCAATCTCTTCCGGCGATCTTCGCCGTCGTTTCTCAGATCACTTCGGCCGCTTGGCGCCGTATTTCGAGCGGCGCTGCTTGCGGTCCTTGACGCCTTGCGTGTCGAGCACGCCGCGCAGGATGTGGTAGCGCACGCCCGGCAGGTCCTTGACACGGCCGCCGCGGATCATCACCACCGAATGCTCCTGGAGATTGTGCCCCTCGCCGGGGATGTAGCCGATCACTTCGAAGCCGTTGGTCAGCCGCACCTTGGCCACCTTGCGCAGCGCCGAGTTCGGCTTCTTTGGCGTCGTGGTGTAGACGCGCGTGCACACGCCGCGCTTTTGCGGGCTCGCCTCGAGGTGGCGGGCCTTTTCGCGGTATGATTTCGGTTGCCGCGGCTTGCGGATCAACTGGCTGATCGTCGGCATCTCTCGCCTTTCGTCCCTCGCAACAGCTCGCCTCGCGGCGGCGTTCCGAACAAATTCCCGTCCCGCCTTGCGCGTCGCGGCGACGCTGCGCGCAAAACAAACCGCGCCGCTAAGCCTGGAGGCTTAAGGCGCGACAATTGCAGAGGACCGCGGCTGAACCGCGATCTTGCCCCATGCCCGATCCCGCTTTCGGCGTGATCGGTATGACCGTCTCGTCCATGAGACCGACAGCGTTTAGACCCGCATTGTTTCGGGCGAGGCGCCCGGAACGGCGATGAATTTACTGCCTGTCGAAAGCGCGCGGAACATATTCGCCGCGTCGGGACCCGTCAACCCCTGTCGCCGGACAAAACGTCCGGTCGATGACGAAATATCGCGCCGCCGCGCGTGAGCGGCGCCAGGGCGTCGTTCAGTTCAAGACCTCGCAACCGCCGTGGCTTACCGCGCCCTGTTCTTCAATGATGACGACGGCCCGGACGAGCTGAAACGGGTCATGAGGCTCCGTGGCGATCGGCAACGCCTTCACCGCCGCCACGCCGCGCGAATCCGCGGCGCGGACGTTGACGACGGCGCGGGCCGGCGCAGCGGCGGCCAAGGCTCCTTTCAATGCGGCGCCGATCGCTTCGTCCAACTCGACGCTGACCGACCTCAGGCGTCCGCCGTCAAGCCAAAGCTGCGGCCCCAGCAGGCTCTTGGCGCGATCGTTGACATGGAGCGCAAAGCCGCATTCGTCGACCAGCGCCGCCGCGACGCCAAGCAATTCGAGGGCGTCGGCCATGCCGCGGGCGCGCGCGCCAGCCAGCACCGGGGCCAGCGAAGGGTTCGCCAGCGAATGGGGGGCCGCTTCGGCCCTCGGCTCGCAAGCAGATTGGAATTGCGCCTTCATAGCTCGTCCTCGTGAAAGTCAGCCCAGCGAGCGATCGGCCGATAACCAATTGTTTACGGGATGCAAGAGAGCGTGATTTGTCGGCCAAATAAAGTCCGGCTCGCGGCGACGCGGCGGCGGAGGCGAGCGCCGAGGGCGAGGCGCTTCGCTGTCGAGCGCTCACCCGCCCGTCCTTGTTGCAGCCAAAAAGAAGAGAGCCGCCCGAAGGCGGCTCTCTGGCGAACAGGGCGAAATGGCCGCCGCTTACGGCTTTCACTCCGCCGGGGTCTTCTCCACCTGGCGCGCGATGTCCACCGGCGCGGCGGCGGGCGGCAGTTGCGGCGCGCTCGACGCCTCGGCCTTCTGGGCGAGAATCAGCGTGTCGCGCATGGCGGCGACGCTGCGCAGCTTGGTCATCGCGGCGCCGGTGCCGGCCGGAATGAGGCGTCCGACGATGACGTTCTCCTTCAGGCCTTCCAGCGTATCCACCTTGCCGTTGACCGCCGCCTCGGTAAGGACGCGGGTGGTCTCCTGGAACGAGGCGGCCGAAATGAACGAGCGCGTCTGCAGGCTGGCCTTGGTGATGCCGAGCAGGACGGGGGTCCCGGTCGCCAGCTTCTTGCCTTCCGCCTTCATGATCTCGTTGGCCGCTTCGAGCTCCGACTTGTCGATCTGCTCGCCCGACAGGAAGTCGGTGTCGCCGGGATCGACGACATCGACCTTCTGCAGCATTTGCCGGACTATCACCTCGATGTGCTTGTCGTTGATGCTGACGCCCTGCAGCCGATAGACCTCCTGGATTTCGTTGACCAGATAGGCGGCGAGCTCCTCGACGCCCTTGATCGCCAGAATGTCGTGCGGCGCCGGGTTGCCGTCGACGATGTAGTCGCCCTTCTCCACGACGTCGCCGTCCTGGAGATGGATATGCTTGCTCTTGGGGATCAGATATTCGACCGGCTCGCCGCCTTCCTCGTAGGGAACGATCGAAACGCGCTGCTTGTTCTTGAAGTCGCGTCCGAACTGGATGGTCCCGGAGATCTCCGCGATGATCGCGTGATCCTTCGGGCGACGCGCCTCGAACAGCTCCGCCACGCGCGGCAGGCCGCCCGTGATGTCGCGCGTCTTGGCGCTGTTGATCGAAATGCGGGTGATGACGTCGCCCGCATTCACCGTCGCGCCCGGTTCGAGCGAAATGATCGAATCGACCGGCAGCATATAGCGGGCGTCGCCGCCGCGCGGCAGTTTCACGATCTTGCCGTCCCTGCCCTTGATGACCAGCGCCGGACGCAGATTGGCCGAGCGCGGCGACATGCGCCAGTCGATAACCAGGCGCTTGGCGATGCCCGTCGCCTCGTCGATTTGCTCGGACATCGAGGCGCCCTCGACAAGATCTTCGAAGCCGATCACGCCCGGCGTCTCCGTCATGATGGGACGCGTATAGGGGTCCCATTCGGCGATGCGCTGGCCACGCTTCACGTGGTCGCCATCGTCGACCTTCAGGCGGGCGCCGTACTGCACGCGATGAACCGCCCGCTCGGCGCCGCTGCGATCGAGAATCACCACGGCCACGTTGCGCGCCATCACCATCATGTCGCCTTCCGAATTGCGCGCCACCGAGCGGTTGCGGATCTTCACCTCGCCGTCGAAGCTCGATTCGATGAAGGACTGATCCGCCAACTGCGCCGCGCCGCCGATGTGGAACGTGCGCATCGTCAATTGCGTTCCCGGCTCGCCGATCGACTGGGCGGCGATGACGCCCACCGCTTCACCCATGTTGACCGGTGTGCCGCGCGCCAGATCGCGCCCGTAGCAAGCGCCGCAGACGCCGTTCTCGGCCTCGCAGGTCAGCACCGAGCGGATCTTCACTTCCTGAATGCCGGCGGCGGTGATCGCCGGGATGTCCTCCTCGACGATCATGCGGCCGGCCGGCACGATCGTCTTGCCGTCGGCATCCCTGAGGTCCTCGGCCGCGGTGCGGCCGAGAATGCGGATCGCCAGCGACGCGACCACCGTGCCGGCGTCGACGATGGCGCGCATGCGAATGCCGCGCGCCGAGCCGCAGTCGGGAATGGTGATGATCGAATCCTGCGCGACGTCGACGAGACGACGCGTGAGATAGCCGGAATTGGCCGTCTTCAGGGCGGTGTCGGCGAGACCTTTGCGGGCGCCGTGCGTCGAGTTGAAATATTCGAGGACCGACAGGCCTTCCTTGAAGTTTGAGATGATCGGGCTTTCGATGATTTCACCCGACGGCTTGGCCATCAGACCGCGCATGGCGGCAAGCTGGCGCATCTGGGTTGGCGATCCGCGCGCCCCGGAATGCGACATCATATAGATCGAGTTGATCGGCAGATCGCGGCCACTCTTGTCCTTGCGGACGGCCGAGATGCCCGCCATCATTTCCTCGGCGAGCTTGTCGGAGCACTTGGCCCAGGCGTCGACGACCTTGTTGTATTTCTCGCCCTGGGTGATCAGGCCGTCATTGTACTGCTGCTCGTATTCCTTGGCCAGCGCCGAAGTCTCGGCGATGAAGCGCGGCTTCGAATCCGGCACGACCATGTCGTCCTTGCCGAACGAAATGCCGGCCTTGAACGCTTCCCTGAAGCCGAGCGCCATGATCCGGTCGCAGAAGATGACCGTCTCCTTCTGCCCGCAATTGCGGTAGACGATGTCGATCATGTTGGAGATTTCCTTCTTGGTCATCAGCTTGTTGACGACGTCGAAGGGAATCTTGGTGTGTTCGGGCACGAGTTCGCCGAGAATCATGCGGCCGGGCGTGGTGTCGAATATTTTGGCGACGCGATTGCCGCTGGCGTCGAACGACCAGGCGCGGCCCTTGATCTTGGCGTGCAGCGTCACCGCCTTGGCGGCCAAGGCGTGCTCGATCTCGCCCATTTCAGAGAACGCCATGCCCTGGCCGGGCTCGCCGTCGCGCATCAGCGAGACATAGTAGAGCCCGAGCACGATGTCCTGGCTCGGCACGATGATCGGCATGCCGTTGGCGGGATGCAGGATGTTGTTGGTCGACATCATCAGGACGCGCGCCTCGAGCTGCGCCTCCAACGACAGCGGCACATGCACCGCCATCTGGTCGCCGTCGAAGTCGGCGTTGAACGCCGAACAGACGAGCGGATGCAGCTGGATCGCCTTGCCTTCGATCAGCACCGGCTCGAACGCCTGAATGCCAAGGCGATGCAGGGTGGGCGCACGATTGAGCATGATCGGATGCTCGCGAATCACCTCGTCGAGGATGTCCCAAACCTCCGGTTTTTCCTTTTCGACCAGCTTCTTGGCCTGCTTGACCGTGGCGGACAGGCCCTTGGCGTCGAGGCGCGAGTAGATGAACGGCTTGAACAGTTCGAGCGCCATCTTCTTGGGCAGGCCGCATTGATGCAGCTTGAGTTCGGGGCCGACCACGATCACCGAGCGGCCGGAATAATCGACGCGCTTGCCCAGCAGGTTCTGACGGAATCGCCCCTGCTTGCCCTTCAGCATGTCGGCCAGCGACTTCAGCGGACGCTTGTTGGCGCCCGTGATGACGCGCCCGCGCCGACCGTTGTCGAACAGCGCGTCCACCGATTCCTGCAGCATCCGCTTCTCGTTGCGAATGATGATGTCGGGCGCGCGCAACTCCATCAGCCGCTTCAGGCGGTTGTTGCGGTTGATGACGCGACGATAGAGATCGTTCAGGTCGGACGTCGCGAAACGCCCGCCGTCGAGCGGAACCAACGGGCGCAGGTCGGGCGGAATGACCGGCACCTCGGTCAGAATCATCCATTCCGGCTTGTTGCCCGAATGCATGAAGGCCTCGATGATCTTGAGCCGCTTGGCGAGCCGCTTGGGCTTGAGTTCGCTCTTCGACTCGGCGATTTCGACTTTCAGATCCTCGGCGATCTTCGCCAGATTCATGCCTTTGAGAATCTCGCGGATCGCCTCCGCGCCGATCATCGCGGTGAAATTGTCCTGGCCGTATTCGTCCTGCGCGCGCAGGAAGTCATCCTCCGACAGCAGCTGACGGTCCTTGAGCGGCGTCAGGCCGGGGTCGAGCACGATGTAGGACTCGAAATACAGGATGCGCTCGAGGTCCTTCAGCGTCATGTCGAGCAGCAGGCCGATGCGCGAGGGCAGCGACTTGAGGAACCAGATATGGGCGACCGGCGCGGCCAGCGAGATATGGCCCATGCGCTCGCGCCGCACGCGCGACAGCGTGACCTCGACGCCGCACTTCTCGCAGATCACGCCCTTGTATTTCATGCGCTTGTATTTGCCGCACAGGCACTCGTAGTCCTTGATCGGCCCGAAGATGCGCGCGCAGAACAATCCGTCGCGCTCCGGCTTGAACGTGCGGTAATTGATCGTCTCGGGCTTCTTGATCTCGCCGAACGACCAGGAAAGGATCTTTTCGGGGCTGGCGATGGCGATCTGAATCTGATCGAAGGCCTGCGGCTGAACCACAGGAGCAAAGGGATTCGTGACTTCCTGATTTATTATTTCATCTCCTGCGCCGCCATCCGCGCCAAACGCGCGATGGCCCGCGTTGATGGAAGAAGGCGCGGCCCGTCCTGGCCTCGCCGATAGAGTTTTCGCCTACGCACGGCGCTGCTCGCGCCCGACCTCCGCCGCCCCGGCCGTTTTTTCGTCCCCCCATTTGTCGACGCAACGCGCGGTCCGCGGACACCCGCCAAGCGTGGGTGTCACGACGTCGATATCGGCTGACCGCATGCAGTCCTCACTCCGCCGCCTCGGCCGGCGGCAGTTCGCCGACCGGCTTCTTGATCGAGGCCAGCTCGACGTTGAGGCCGAGCGAGCGCATTTCCTTGACCAGCACGTTGAAACTTTCGGGAATGCCCGACTCGAACGTGTCGTCGCCGCGAACGATCGACTCGTAGACCTTGGTGCGACCCGCGACGTCGTCGGATTTGACGGTCAACATTTCCTGCAGCGTGTATGCCGCGCCGTAGGCTTCCAGCGCCCAGACCTCCATTTCGCCGAAGCGCTGGCCGCCGAACTGCGCCTTGCCGCCGAGCGGTTGCTGGGTGACCAGGCTGTAGGGGCCGATGGAGCGCGCGTGGATCTTGTCGTCGACCAGATGGTGAAGCTTCAGCATGTAGATGTAGCCGACGGTGACCTTGCGATCGAAGGTCTCGCCGGTGCGCCCGTCATAGAGAGTGACCTGACCCGACGAGTCGAAATTGGCCATCTTCAGCATCTCGACAATGTCGCGCTCGCGCGCGCCGTCGAACACCGGCGTCGCGATCGGAATGCCGCGGCGCAGATTCTCGCCGAGCTCGACGACGTCCCTGTCGTCGAGGTCCTGGATCGTCTCGTTCGCCCCGTATATCTCCTTGAGCTTGGAGCGCAGCGGCTTCACGTCGCCCTTGCGCATATAGAGATTGACCGCCTCGCCAACCTGTCGGCCGAGGCCGGCGCAGGCCCAGCCGAGATGGGTCTCGAGGATCTGGCCGACGTTCATGCGGCTTGGCACGCCCAGCGGATTGAGCACGATGTCGACCGGCGTCCCGTCCTCGAGGAACGGCATGTCCTCCTGCGGCACGATGCGCGACACGACACCCTTGTTCCCGTGGCGTCCCGCCATCTTGTCGCCGGGCTGGATCTTGCGCTTCACGGCGATGAACACCTTGACCATCTTCATCACGCCGGGCGGCAGTTCATCGCCGCGCTGCAGCTTCTCGACCTTGTCGAGGAAGCGGCTCTCCAACCCCTTCTTCGACTTGTCGTATTGCTTGCGCATCGCTTCCAGCTCGGACATCGTCTGATCGCTCTCGAGCGCGAAATTCCACCATTGAGAGCGCGGATGTTCGTCGATCAGCGCGCGTGTCAGCACCTGATCCTTCTTGAACCCTTTGGGACCGGACAAGGCGCGCTTGCCGATCAGCACCTCGGCCAGACGCGCGAACACGTTGCGGTCGAGAATGGCCAGTTCGTCGTCGCGATCCTTGGCGAGCCGCTCGATCTCCTCGCGCTCGATCGCCTGGGCGCGTTCGTCCTTGTCGACGCCATGACGATTGAACACGCGCACTTCGACGATCGTTCCCTGGACGCCGGGGGGGACGCGCAGCGAGGTGTCGCGCACGTCCGAAGCCTTTTCGCCGAAGATCGCGCGCAGCAGCTTCTCTTCCGGGGTCATCGGGCTTTCGCCCTTCGGCGTGATCTTGCCGACGAGGATGTCGCCTGCCACCACTTCGGCGCCGATGTAGACGATGCCCGCTTCGTCGAGGTTCTTCAGCGCCTCTTCGGAAACGTTGGGGATGTCGCGGGTGATTTCCTCGGGTCCGAGCTTGGTGTCGCGGGCCATCGCCTCGAATTCCTCGATGTGGATCGAGGTGAACACGTCGTCCTTGACGATGCGCTCGGACAGCAGGATCGAATCCTCGAAGTTGTAGCCGTTCCAGGGCATGAACGCGACGAGCACATTGCGTCCGAGCGCCAGATCGCCGAGGTCCGTCGAAGGACCGTCGGCGATAATGTCGCCCTTGGCGACAATGTCGCCGACGCGCACCAGCGGTTTCTGGTTGATGCAGGTGGACTGGTTGGAGCGCTGAAACTTCATCAGCCGGTAGATGTCGACGCCCGGCTTCGCGGCGTCGGTTTCCTCGGTCGCACGCACCACAATGCGCGTCGCGTCGATCTGGTCGACGACGCCGGCGCGCCGCGCGCCGATCGCGGCGCCCGAATCGCGCGCGACGATCGCCTCCATGCCGGTGCCGACCAACGGCGCGTCCGAGCGCACCAGCGGCACCGCCTGACGCTGCATGTTGGAGCCCATCAGCGCGCGGTTGGCGTCATCGTTCTCGAGGAACGGAATCAGCGCCGCGGCGACCGATACGAGCTGCTTGGGCGAAACTTCCATGAAATCGACGCGGTCGCGCTGCAGGAACACCACGTCGCCGGCGTGACGGCAGACGATCAGGTCGCCGCTCAGCGCCCCGCTGGGGTCGATCGGCGTGTCGGCCTGGGCGACGCTGTATTTGCCCTCCTCCATCGCCGAGAGATAGACGACGTCGGTCGTCACCTTGCCCTCGCGCACGCGCCGGTACGGCGTTTCGATGAAGCCGTATTTGTTGACGCGGGCGAACGTCGCCAATGAGTTGATCAGGCCGATGTTCGGGCCTTCCGGCGTCTCGATCGGGCAGATGCGGCCGTAATGCGTCGGATGCACGTCGCGAACTTCAAAGCCGGCGCGCTCGCGCGTCAGGCCGCCCGGACCCAACGCGGAAAGACGACGCTTGTGGGTGATTTCGGAGAGCGGGTTGGTCTGGTCCATGAACTGCGAAAGCTGCGAGGAGCCGAAAAACTCACGCACCGCCGCCGCCGCCGGCTTGGCGTTGATCAGGTCCTGCGGCATCACCGTGTCGATCTCGACCGAGGACATCCGCTCCTTGATCGCGCGCTCCATGCGCAACAGGCCGACGCGATACTGATTTTCCATCAGCTCGCCGACCGACCGCACGCGGCGATTGCCGAGGTGATCGATGTCGTCGATCTCGCCGCGGCCGTCGCGCAAATCGACCAGCGCCTTGACCACCGCCAGAATGTCCGCCTTGCGCAGCACGCGCACCGTATCTTCGGCGTCGAGGTCGAGGCGCATGTTCATCTTGACGCGGCCGACCGCCGAAAGATCGTAGCGCTCGGGGTCGAAAAACAGCGAATTGAACATCGCTTCGGCGCTGTCGATGGTCGGCGGCTCGCCGGGGCGCATCACGCGATAGATGTCGAACAGCGCGTCCTCACGCGAACTGTTCTTGTCGACCTTGAGCGTGTTGCGGATATACGGCCCGATATTGACATGGTCGATGTCGAGGACGGGCAATTCGTCGAAGCCGGCCTCGATGAGGGCGTGCAGCGATTTGTCGGTGATCTCGTCGCCCGCCTCGGCGAATATCTCGCCGGTCTGTGGATCATAAAGATCGTCGGCGATATATTGGCCGTGAAGATCGGCGTCGAGCGCGCGCAACGCCTTGACTCCGCGCTCGGTCAACTGGCGGGCGGTGCGCGCCGTCAGCTTCTTGCCGGCCTCGACGGCGACTTCGCCGCTGTCGGCGTCGATCAGGTCGACCGAGGCCTTGAGGCCCTTCATCCGGTCCGCGTCGAACGGAACGCGCCAGCCATCCTTGTCGCGCGTGTAGACGACCTTGTTGTAGAAGGTCGACAGAATCTCTTCACCGTCCATGCCAAGCGCATAGAGCAGCGAGGTCACTGGAATCTTGCGCCGCCGATCGATGCGCGCATGCACGATGTCCTTGGCGTCGAATTCGATATCGAGCCAGGAGCCGCGATAGGGAATGATGCGGGCCGCGAACAGCAGCTTGCCCGAGGAATGGCTCTTTCCCTTATCATGATCGAAGAACACGCCGGGGCTGCGATGCATCTGCGATACGATGACGCGCTCGGTGCCGTTGACGATGAACGTGCCGTTCGAGGTCATGAACGGCATGTCGCCCATGTAGACGTCTTGTTCTTTGATGTCCTTGACGGATTTGGCGCCGGTCTCGGGGTCAACGTCGAATACGATCAGACGCAGCGTCACCTTCAGCGGCGCCGCGAACGTCATGCCGCGCTGACGGCATTCGTCAACGTCGTATTTGGGCGCCTCATATTCGTACTTTACAAACTCCAGCAGCGCGGTCTGCGCGAAATCGGAAATCGGGAACACCGATTTGAAGACGGATTGCAAGCCTTCGTCGGCGCGGCCGCCCGCCGGCGCGTCGACCATCAGAAACTGATCATAGGACGCCTTCTGAACCTCGATCAGATTGGGCATCTCCGCGACTTCTTTGATGTGACCAAAGAATTTGCGAACACGCTTGCGGCCTGTGAATGTCTGCGCCATGTCGCTCCTCGATAGTGCTTGCCGCCGGGCTGCCGGTTATTAGAGGCCCGCAGGCGCCGCGCCCCTTCGGGATGGGGCATGCGGATCGGGGCGCTCGCCCCAAAAAAAGCCTTGTCGCGTCACCGCCGCGACCTCTTTCCAAATCGTCCGATCATCTCGTGGGCGCGCTGGAACGATTGAACGGTCCCGGGCCGATGGCCCGAGACCCCTCATCCTCAGATGCGGACCGAACGGCCCGCGATGTGTTATTTGAGCTCAACCTTGGCGCCGGCTTTCTCAAGTGCGGCCTTGATCTTGGCGGCTTCGTCCTTGCTGACGCCTTCCTTGACCGCCTTGGGCGCGCCCTCGACCAGATCCTTGGCCTCCTTGAGGCCAAGCGCGGTGATCGCGCGCACTTCCTTGATGACTTCGATCTTCTTGTCGCCGATGGCGGTCAGCATGACCGTGAATTCGGTCTGCTCTTCGACCGGAGCGGCCGCCGCCGCGCCGCCCGCCGGGCCCGCCACCACCGCTACCGCGGCGGCCGCCGAAACGCCCCACTTTGTTTCCAGGAGCTTGGCGAGCTCGGCCGCCTCAAGGACGGTCAGGCTCGACAATTCGTCGACGATTTTTTCCAGATTGGCCATGTCTTTGTCCTTTATATGGTTCGAACCCTGGGGTTTGTTAAGAGCCTCCGATCAGGCTGCGTCCTTTGAGGCATAGGCCCCGAACACCCGCGCGAGCTTGGCGGCCGGCGCGTTGGAGAGTTGGGCGAGCTTGGCCGCCGGCGCCTGCAACAGGCCCAGCAGTTTGGCGCGCAACTCGTCGAGCGAGGGCAGGGTCGCAAGCGACCTGACGCCGTCGACGTTCAGAGCGGTCTTGCCCATGGCGCCGCCGAGGAGCACGAATTTCTCGTAGTCCTTGGCGAAGGCCACAGCGACCTTCGGCGCCGCCACCGGATCGTCCGAATAGGCGATCAGGGCCGGCCCCTTGAGAAGGGAGCCCACGGAAGCGACGTCCGTGCCTTCGAGAGCAATTTTGGCGAGGCGGTTTTTGGCGACCTGGACGCGCGCCCCAGCCTGCTTCATCCGCTTGCGCAAACTCTGCATCTGGGCGACCGTCAGGCCGGAGTAGTGCGCCACGACGACCACGGAAGCCTTCGCAAAGACCTCGTGAAGCGTCGCGACGGCCTCCTTTTTCTCCGCTCTATCCACGGTGCTGTCTCCGGTTGGCGGAAAATCTCCGCCTATTGCACATGCCGCGCCGCGCCCTTTTCGAGGCTGCGCCGCAGCGACTTGCGCCTGTCCCCGGAGCCGGGCGTCAGCCCGCCGCCGGACAGAAGGTTCGAACCGAAATCACTAAACCGCTCGCAAGCGGCTCAACAACAACCCGGTCTTCCCCGTCTATGCAGGCCCCCTTCGGCCCCGCCTGGGAGCGGGAGGGAATTAAGCGGCCTCCCACAAGGCGGGGGCTCGCGCCGGCAGTCTCGGACAGGACATGGCCGGACACGACACGGGGCGCGGCCCCGGGTCGTCCAGCCTATCCACCGCTCCCTCCCGAATAAATCCCGATAGCCTGGAACCAACCCGGGCGAGGCGGAAGCCAAAAATGATCATCAGGGTCTCATTGCGCCGCCGACCCCGGACGCGCTGTTTATCCCGCCACGGCCGTTCTGCCAAGGGGGCGCCGGAACCTATTTTCTTCGCCATGCGGAATTATCGTGACTGGCCCTCCCAACGCGCAAGCCGGCCGACGCGCCCCGATAGCCGCCTCATTCGCCCTTGAATTGCCGTCGCCGCCCGAATTTACCGGGCGGAGAGGTCTGTGTGGTCTGTCTCGGGGCGATCGGGCCCGAGGGAAAGCCGATGACCGCACTCGAACGCCAGGCGCCGCCGGGGATTTTGACTCCGGCGGAACGGGCGAGGCCGACAAGCGCGATGCGCCGTCTGGCGCATTTCGACCGCCCCGGCCTCGCCGTGGCGGCGCTCGTCGCCGCCGGGCTGGCGGTGCGGCTCTGGGCGGCGCGCGGACCGCTATGGCTCGACGAAATCTGGTCGATCGAGAATCTCGCGCCGCTCACCCGCCCGTGGCAGGTCTTCTGGGGAATCTCCCACGACAACAATCACTTCCTCAATTCGCTGTGGCTTTATTTCACCAGCCCGCTGACCGCCGACGAACTGATCCTGCGCGCGCCGTCGATCGCCATGGGGGCCTTGACCGTCGCGGTGATGGCGCGAATCGCCGCGCGTCACAGCCCCGCCGCCGCCGTCGCCGCCGGCTCCCTGACGGCCGCCTCCTATTTCTTCGTCAACTACAGCGTCGAGGCGCGCGGTTACGCCGGCATGGCGCTCGCCGCCGCCGCGGCGTTCGACGCGCTGGAGCGCGCCGTCGCCCAGCCACGTTCGCGCGCGCGCTACCTCTTCGCGGCGGCGGCGGGAATCGGCCTGTTGTGGCATTTGGCGCTGTTGCCGGTCATCGCGCTGTTCGCGCTGATCCATCTTGGCGAGCAACGGCGCGAAATCGGCCGCTGGGAGCCGGCCGCCGCCGCGACGCTCCGCTTTTTGGCGCCGACGTTCCTCGCCGTGCTGCCTGCGCTGGCCTTCGTCGCCGCGGGGATCGTGGTGACGGGGCGCCTGACGATCGGCGGCTTGCGGGCGTTCGACGCGGAACTCGCCATGGCGGCGGTCGCCGACATGACGCGCGATGCGATCGGCTTGCCGCTCGCGGCGCCGACCGGCCTGGTCCTCGCCGCCGGCGCCGCCGCCGTGCTGGTCGCGCTGCGCTGGCGGCTCGTCCTCGACAACAGACGCATCGCCTATGCGGTCATCTTGCTGGCGCTGCCGGCCGCCGTTTTCATCCTGCGGCCGCCCAACGCGCATATCCCGCGCTATTATCTCGTCTGCGCGCTGTTTTTCATCCTGCTCCTCGCCGAGATCTTCGGCGCCCTGTGGCGCGCCGGCGCGTGGGGCCGCGCGGCGGCGCTCGCCGCGCTGGCGGCGATCCTGATCGGCGACGCCAGCCTGCTGATGCGTTATCAGGCCTCCAAACAGACGGCCTGGCCGCAGGCGCTCGCCGCTATCGAGGACTCCGGCCAGCGCGTCGTCGCCAGCAGCTTCGACGACCGCGTCGGCAAGCTCATCGGCTGGTACAATCGCGGCCACCCGCCGCTGGACCTCGTCCCGCGCGCCGACTGGTGCGTCAGGCGGCCGCAATGGTTCATCGCCGAGACCGCCAACATCGGCGATCTGCCGCCGGAGCTCGATCTGGCGGCCGGCGATTGCCGCGTCGGCTTCGCCTTCGTGCGCCGCTACGAGAGCTGGGGGCTGTCGAAGGTCGGCTGGGCGCTCTACCGCGCGATGTGAGCGGCGCGGCCGTGCGCGTCAGGCGCCGACCGCGCCCGCCGTCGCCAGCGTCGACAGGTCGAGCTTGACGCCCGGCCCCATCGTCGAAGAGATCGCGGCGCGCTGGAGATAGGTCCCCTTCGAGCCGGTGGGCTTGGCCTTGGCGACCGCGTCGACGAAGGCGCGGATGTTCTGGGCGAGCTGCGCCTCGCCGAACGAGGCCTTGCCGACCGAGCCCTGCACGATGCCGGCCTTTTCGACGCGGAACTCGACCGCCCCGCCCTTGGACGCCTTGACCGCGGCGGCGACGTCCATCGTCACTGTGCCGACCTTCGGATTGGGCATCAGGCCGCGGGGCCCCAGCACTTTGCCGAGCCGCCCGACCAGCGGCATCATGTCCGGCGTCGCGATGCAGCGATCGAAATTGATCTCGCCGCCGCTCACCGCCGCCACCAGGTCCTCGGCGCCGACGACATCGGCGCCCGCCGCCTTGGCCTCCTCCGCCTTGGCGCCGCGCGCGAACACCGCGACGCGCAGCGTCCGGCCGGTGCCGTTGGGCAGGTTGACGACGCCGCGCACCATCTGGTCGGCGTGCTTGGGATCGACGCCCAGATTGAGCGACAGCTCGACGGTTTCGTCGAATTTGGCGGTGGCGCCCTGTTTGACCAGCCTGACCGCTTCGTCGAGCTTGTAAAGCCGGGTGCGTTCGACGGCGCCGCGCGCCTTGAGGATTCGCTTGCCTGCGTGAGTCATGACTTACCCCACCACCTCGAGGCCCATCGAACGGGCGGAGCCTTCGATCATCGCCATCGCGGCCTCGACCGTCGCGCAATTGAGATCGGGCATTTTCTTTTCGGCGATCTCGCGAACCTGCGCCTTGGTCACCTTGCCGACGAAGCCGCGGCCCGGCGTCTTGGCGCCCGAGGCGGGCTTCTTGCCCATCTTCAGGCCCGCCGCCTTCTTGAGGAAAAAGGTGACCGGCGCGTTGCGCATCTCGAAGGTGAACGAGCGGTCCTGATAGGCGGTGATCACCACCGGAATCGGCGTGCCCTTCTCCATCTGCGCGGTGCGCGCGTTGAAGGCCTTGCAGAATTCCATGATGTTGAGCCCGCGCTGGCCGAGCGCCGGGCCGATCGGCGGGGACGGGTTGGCGGCGCCGGCCGGCACCTGCAGTTTGATATAGCCGGTGATCTTCTTGGCCATGAGGCTGCTCCAATAGGGCGCGCGCCGCCCTACGAGCGGACGGCGACGCCGGTTGCAGTGGCGTGGTGCGAGCGTCGCCCCGGCTGGCGACCGGGCGCTCTCCCACGCGCGAAGGCGCGGGTGCTAGCAGCTTTGCCGGACCGGCGCAAGAATGCGCTGCGAGCGACGCCGACCCCGCCCGCCGGCCCGCGCCCGGCGACACGCAAAAACCTCGCAGGAACCCGCCGGCGACGCGACTCGGACCAAATTTCTCAAAAAAATCCCTGTATTTTCAGTCAGCGAAATTTTTGATTTCCAAATTTCCGCAAAACTATTTTTGGCCGAATTGAGCGTTTTCAATGACTTCGGGCGGAAAAAATTTGGAAATCGCGTTTTCCGCCTCGCCGCCCGCCGGCGAAAGGGCCAGCGGGACGACGGGCGTCTCCCCCGCCTCCGACGCGGCGGGCGTGTCGGCCTCGACGGCGGCCTCGCGCCGCGCCGCCATCCTGGCGAGCTTTTCCAACAATTGCTCGTAGTCGTCGTTGGGGCTGCGCGCGATGCCCGTCGCCGCCGCCACGCCCTGATATTTGTCGAGCCGGTCGAGCACCCAAATCAGCCGGTCGACGGCGCGCAATTCCCCCGCCGCCACCTGCTGCGCGGCGAGCCGCAGCGCCGGACCGAGCCGGGCGATCTGCAAGTGCAGGTGGTCGGCGCTCGGTTCGATCACGCGCCCGGCAAGCGTCTCGGCGACGATCTGGCGGACGCGCTCGCGCGTCAGCTTCTCCTGGTCGGCGATCGCCTCATAGGTCCAGCCCTCCTGCAACTGCGCGAAAATGCGCACGCGCCGCTCGGCGCGGTCCCGCGCGGTGACGCGGACCCTGGGTCTGGCGGCGGGCGCAGCGCGCGCGGCTTCGTTCAAGGCGACGGCCTTTCTTGGTAAAATCGGCCGACCCTTATATCATGCGTTTCGATTTTCCGAAAGAGAATGTCGGTCGGCTTTCAATAGGCTCTCCTTGAATCCTTCTCGAATAGTGCAATAGTTGCATTACAAATTTTGCCAGATATTTTGGCGCTATGACGATCGACAGGCATTTATGCCGACATTGCAACGCTTCGGCTCCGTCAGCGTACGGATCCATGCCGATGACCGCCGCCTGCCGCCCGTCCACGTTGTCGGGCCTGACTCTCAGGTTCTCGTGCGGATTTTGGACATGACGGCGATTGCCGGGGAGGCCCGCCCAACCGAGATCGCCGAGGCGCTGGCGTGGGCGCGAACCCATCAGGAAATGCTCGCCCTGAAATGGGCGGAACTCAACGAGCGGGGTTGACCATGCCGAAGAAGAGCTTGCCGCGCATCGTCGCCGTGACGGCCGACAAGCAGCCCTTGACCCTGCGAATCCAGTGGGACAGGACGGACGAAAGCCGCGTCGACGTGTCCGGTCTTGTCGGGACGTTCCACGTCTACGAGCCGCTGCGCCGGTCGCCGGAAATGTTTGGCGGCGTGCGCGTCGGCGAGCACGGGACTGATGTTGTTTGGTCCGATGAGATCGACATGTCCGCCGACACGCTTTGGCGGCTCGCGCAGGAGCAGGCGGGACTCACCATGTCGGCGGATGCGTTCAAACGGTGGCGCGAACGCAAGGCCTATACGCTCGACGCGGCGGCCCGCGCGTTAGGCGTCAGCCGCCGCATGGTGGCCTATTACGAACGGGGCGCGAAACCCATTCCGCGCGTCGTAGCGCTGGCTGCGCGGGCGCTCGAACTCGCGTGAGACGTGGCCGCACATCGGCGTCGAGCGCTACTCGCAAGCCCACATCGGCGGCCTCAGCGAAGGCGGTTCGCCCGGGTTCTGCATGGAGAAATAGCGCCGCCGCCTGGCGCTGCGACGCAAGGTATGGCGGATGTCGATGACCAAGCCGCCGCAACGCACGGCCCCTTCGTCAAGCTCGCGCCCATCCGGATTGGGCTGCGCGCCGGCAAGCCCAGGCGCCGATCAAACGCGGGGGCGAGGGAATGCGGGAAGCGCGCGGCTCCTACTGGCTCATCTTCACCGTTCGCGACAGGTCCTGCATGATCCTGTCCATGCCCTTCGCGCCGACGATGTCGGTGTCGATGATCGGGCGCACCGCCTGGCAGCCCGGCGCGAAAGCCAGGTCGCGGTCGAGGCCGATGACGCACCACTCGACGCCATAGCCCATGCCGAAGAAGCCAAAGCCGCGAATCTCCTCGCCCTCGCCGATCGCGTAAATGACCGCATGCGGCCCGTGAACAAGCGGGCGCGGCCTCGGATCGCTGACGTTGGCGCGCGCGATGCAATAGCGGCGGGGGATGTAGCCCGGACCATTGGAGCGCCAGCCGATCTGCCGGATGCGATCATAGCCGGCGATCGCCAGCGGCGACTTCCAGAAATCGGATTCTTTCTGCGCGAACCGGGCGCTGATCATCTCGAGCACGCCGGGATCGTCGCAGGCCGGCAGGTTGGCGTTGTAGGGCATGTAATCCCTCTCGGCGGGAGTCGAATAGCCCTGCGCCCGCGCGCCGCAGCAAAGCGCGAGGACCGTGACGATCGCGAGTGCGAAGCTCCTGATGACCATCAAAATCTCCTGTCGGCCCGACGGTGCAAGCGACGACGAATTGGTCGAATTGCGAGAGTGTCGCTTTCTACGGACTTTGGCAACGCCGCGCCGCCGCGCGTGATTGCCAACTGCGAATCGCGACATCAGCGGTCATTCTACCGCAGTCCTCGCGCCGGCGCTCCGATGCGGATGTTCAAAAACGCGCCGTAGAACCGGCGGCAAGACGAAGCGCCGGGGATTCGCATGGAGCCCCCCGTCGGCGTCGCGCCGCCCGGCGTCGCGGACCTCGGGGGAAGCCGGGCGTTTTATGGGCGGCCTTGCCGGCTGCTTGCGGACGCGGCGTGGCGGCGGCCGGCGCCGACCGCTCGCCCACAGCCGTCTTCAACTCGGCCGGTGACGTTCGCGACGACGATCTCACGCCGCGCCGGCCCCGTTCGGCAACGGCAGCGATCGCAGCGGAACCGGCGAGGATTGGATGATCGACGTCGTGGTCTGCCCGTAAAGCAGGAACGCATCCAATACCCCGTCGAGCGCCTCGACGCTCTCCAGGTGCAGCCGCATGATGAAGCAGTCCTCGCCGGTGACGCGATGACACTCGACGACGCGCGGCGTGGCGCGCGCCAGTTCGACGATCTTGTTGAGCTGGCCGGGGGCCGGGCGCACCCGCACCATCACCGCCACCGGATAGCCGAGGCGATTCGGATCGAGATCGAGCCTGACGCCGCGGATCACGCCGGCCTCTTCGAGGCGCTGCACGCGCTCGCGAACGGCGGGGCCGGACATGCCGACGCCTCGCGCCAGCTCGGCATTGGGAAGGCGCGGATTGGCGGACAGGGCCTTTAGAATCCGCAGGTTGACGGGGTCCGCCAGCAGGTTCGCCGGTTTAAGGTTTTGCACGCGGATTTCCTTCAATTCGACGGATAAGGTGTTTCGCAGCCTTCAAAGCGACATGCCTTTTGCCGATGCGCCTGCCTATGATAGCCCATGCCCAGCGCCGCCGCCATCTCCTCGACCCCGTTGGCCGACCGCGTGCCGCCGCACGCCTGGTTCCTGGTCAGCGCCGTCTTCCATTATCTCGGTCCGGCATTCGCCGTGATGCTGTTCGCGGCGATCGAGCCGCTCGGCGTCGCCTGGCTGCGCATCGCCAGCGCGGCGCTGATCTTTGCAATCTGGCGAAGACCGTGGCGCATCTGGCCGGCGCTCGCCGCGGCGGAGCGCTGGACGATCGTCGGTCTCGGCGTCGCGCTCGCGGCGATGAACGCACTGTTCTATCTGGCCATTCAACAACTGCCGCTCGGCACGGTGGGCGCGATCGAGTTCCTCGGACCGATCGGCCTCGCCGCGCTCGGCGCCCGCTCGGCGCGCAACCTCGCCGCGCTGATCGTCGCCGTCGCGGGCGTTGCGATCCTCACCGACTTGCGGCTCGAGGGCGCCTTTCTCGGTTACGTCTACGCCTTCGCCAATTGCGTGCTGTTCGTCGCCTACATCATGCTCGGCCATCGCATCTCGGGGGGCGGCGGCCTCGACCGTCTCGGCCTCGCCATGCTGATCGCGACGGTCGCCGCGCTGCCGATCGGCGTCGAGCAGGCCGCGCCGGCCTTCTTCGACCTGCGCCTGCTCGCCGCCGGCGTCGGCGTCGGGGTTTCCTCGTCGGTCATCCCTTACGTCACCGACCAGCTTGCGATGGCGCGGCTGCCGCGCGCCTCGTTCGCGCTTTTGTTGTCGATCCTGCCGGCGACCGCCGTGGCGATCGGCTTCCTCGTCCTGCGGCAGGTCCCGACATCGGCCGAACTCCTCGGCGTCGGTCTCGTCGTCGTCGGCGTCGCGCTCCACCGCGCCCGGGAGACCGGCAAGGGCGGGACCGGATCGCCGACGCGGTGAAACGCGCCGAGCGGAAATCGCCCAATCACGATGGCGACGCTGAAATCGACAGGTCGCCGAACCCGCCGCGCGCCGGCGCCGGACAGGGGACCGCGGCGAAAGCGCCGCTCAGTCGCAGCCCTTGAAGGCCGATTCCTCGCATTTTCGCGCCTGCGCTTCCGTCTGCGCGACCTCATCGGGGGTGAGCTTCGCCGCGGCCTCGTCGCGCTTCTCGCCGGCGTCGCCCTGGCCTTTCGCCGCCGCGATAGTGAACCAGAGGTAAGCACGCCTGGCGTCGGGCGGCGCGCCGCGCCCGTTCTTGTACATCACGCCGAGATTATATTGGGCGACCATATCGCCCTGCTGCGCGGCGAGGCGGAACCACTTCACGGCTTCCGCGTCGTCCTGCGCGACGCCGTGCCCGTTGTCGTACATCGCGCCGAGGGCGGCCTGCCCCTCGGCGTTGCCCTGTTCGGCGGCGAGCCGATACCACTTGACCGCTTCTGCGTAGTCCCGCGTGACGCCCTGCCCGTTGTCGTACATCACGCCGAGGACGACCTGCGCGGTCGCATCGCCGTCTTCCGCAAGCGGTTGAAAGAGCGAAATGGCCGTCGCATAGTCGCCCTTGTGGTAGGCCGCCAGGGCGTCTTGAACGGTCGGGCCGCTGCAACCCCCGCCCAGCATCAGAACGCCGATCAGCAAGCCGAATCGAAAGCGCCCGCGCATATGCCGAATCCCCGGTGATTGCCGTCCCGCCGCCGCTCCCGCAACCCGCAAACTCGCCAAGGACTGCGCCGATCGCGCCCGTCGCGCGACTTCGCCCCATCGGGCGCGCGCGCCTTACGCATCGGCGCCGCCGCGACTCGTCTCGCAGCGAATGGAGGTAATCGGATCGCGCGGCAAGGTCAATGATCCGACCGGCGGAGCTCCCGGCCAGACATCGAGGCAAGGACGCGCGGGCCGGCGCGCCGCCCGCGTCGTTGGCGCGCGTTCAGCGACGCTCGCCGCGAGGGGCGCCGATCAGTGGCGGCCGCCCTGGTGCTTCTCGCGCTTGATGACCAGCGGCCGCGCTCGGGGAAGCGCCCGCTTGGCGCCGCCCGGCGGCTCGATCGGCCCGAGGCCCGGATTCTCGGCGGCCTCCGGCGCCGGGACCGGCGCAGCGGGCTCGGCGCTCTCGGCGACGGGCGGCGCCAACCGGGGCGCGGCGGTCGTCTGGCGATCCTCGACGTCCGCCTCCTTGACCGCGCGCGCGAGGATGTCCAGCAGGCTCGATTCGCCGCGCGGATGGTTCGACGACTTGCTGCGCGCCGCTTCGAGCGCGCCGGAAATGACCACGCGCGCGACCCTTTCCTCTTCGACCTTTTCGACGAGGGCGCGGATTTTCTGCTGATATTGTTCGCTGTCGACGGCGAACCGCGCCGAGTGGGCGGCGAGCCGCTCTTCGAGAAGCTGGGCGCGTTGCTCGGCGTTCTCGAGCTTGGCCTTCTGATCGTTCATCGCCCTGATCAGCGCCTGCGAGCGGTCGGCGAGGGCCGCGCCCGACTTCTCCGCGTCGATCAGCTTGTGGTTGAGATCGGCGTTCTGTTGCGCTGCATCCCTGGTGAATTCGTCGAGCGAGGCGATCTTCGCCTCCAGCTGCTCGACGTAACGCTGCCTGGCGCGCGCCTCGGCGGCGGCGGTCTGGAGTTCCGCGCGCGTTTCGGTGAGCTGCTCGTCTCCCGCGTCGGCGCGCGAGCGATGGACGTCGATCTGCGCCTTGAGCGCCTCGAGCTCGTCGTTGTTCGATTCCGCGCGCTGCTGCCAGAGCGTCTGCGCCAGCTCGAATTCGAGCCGGGTGGAGGAGAGATTGGACTCGAGCTCTTCGGCGCGTTCGCGCAGCCCCGCGATCTGCGTCTCCGCCTCGCCGAGGCTTTGCGACTGACCGTCGACCTTGTGCTGGCTTTCGGCGAGCGCGTCGCGCAGCCCCTTGGCGAGGGTCTGCGTCTCGGCGAGGCTCGTCTGCATCGCCTTGACGTGGAACTCGGCGGTCGAGCAGCGGTCGCTCAGGGCGGCGACCTGCGCCTGCAAGTCCGACATCAGCGATTCGTTGGCGCGAATTTCGGCGAGCGCGCCCTGCAGCTTGTCGGCGGCCAGGGCGGCGACATAGCGCTCATGCTCCGCTTCGGCCCTGAGCGCCACCGTATTGTCCTTTTCCGCCGACAGCTCGGCCTCCAGCGCCTCGATTCGAGCCTCGCGCCCGGCGACCAGTTCGCCGGCGCGCTGAACCTCGCTGCGCAGCAGGTCGATCTCGCCGCGGTTCTTCTCGCTCTCCTCCCGCAACGCGCGGTGCAGGCTCTTCAGCGCGCCATGCTCCTCCACCTCGCGCGCCAGCATCGCGCTGCGCTCGGCGAGCGCCGAGCTTGTCCCCTCGGTCTCCCTGAGAATCTTGTCGACGCTGATGAAGACTTCGATGAATTCGTTGCGCAGCCCGGTCAGCTCGTCGGACCGGCTGACGATCTGAATGCAGCGCTCCCTGATCTCCTCATTGACCTTGGCGAGCGTGTCCAGCTCCGGGGCGACCGAGGCCGGCGGCGCGGCGGCGTCCGGCGGCGTCGCGGAATCGAGCGCGGCGGCCGGCGGCGCGGCGCCGCGCCCGAAGATATGGAGCTTCAGATTGCTCCAGGACGACTTGTGGTCATCGACGGTGTCAGAGCCCGAATTGTTGGAAGAAACGCTCATTTTCGAACCCTCAAGAGAACTCCGTCGCGATAGGGCGCGCGGGCGGCGCGCGGTGGCTGACAAGGCGTTACGAAATGATTACCCTAGTTTTCCATAACCAATTCAAAATGATAGCTTTAACGTTAACGGTTAAGTAACCGTAGCGTGAAAAATCGGGGGTATTTCATCGCCGCCGAGGCGCCGGTCGCGGCCACGAGCGCCGGGCGCGGCGGCCCCGGCGCGCTGGCCGTCCGCCGTCTTGCGGCCGGCGCCGCGCTGGCGACCTTACGCCGGCCAGGTCATCCGGCAGCCGCTCTCTTCGACCGTGCCGGCGACATCGGCGCCGTTGACGACGTCGGTCACCTTGAAGAGATCGTCCGGCGCGTCGCCGCTCGCCTGCGCGTTGCCGACATAGAGGTCGCCGATGAGCTGGTTCTGCCCCGCACGGTAAAACGGCGGATCGCGCATCAGGCCGATCTCGGGCGGCAACACGAAACCCTGCAGCGCCCTCGCCATCGCCGGCGCGTCGAGCGTTTTGGCCTTCGCCGCGGCGAGCGCGCAGGTCCACACCGAGACGAAGCCGAACCACGTGCGCGCCGTCGGCACGCGCCCCGTACGTTGTTTGACGATGTCGACAAATTCGGCGACGTGGGGCACGCCCGGCTGCTTCCAGTACCATTCCATGACCCAGCGGCCGATGCGCGCTTCCGGCGGCAGGCCCTCCAGCGGCTCCAGCTCCTGCTGGGCGCCGGCGAGCGGCACTTTCTTGTCGAGGCCGAACTGCACCGCCTGCTTCAGCGCGTTCACCATATCGTCGCCGCCGAGCAGGAACACGATGACGTCCGGCTTCGCCGCCTGCGCGCTGATCAGGTAGGAGGAAAAGTCCACCGTGCCGAGCGGCGACAGCGCGCCGCCGACGCGCGACCCGCCGAGCCGCGCGCAGGCCCTGATCATGCCCGCCTCCAGCGTATGGCCGAAGGCGTAATCCAGCGTGATGTAATAGAACTTCTTGCCGTAGTCCTTGATCAGCGTGCCGGTGACCGCCTCGGCCTCCATCTGCGTGGTGTTGCAGACGCGGAACACGTTCCAGTGGCACGAAGCGCCGGTGACGGCGTCGGTATGGCCGCCGGGAACGACGTGCAGGATTCTCTTTTCGTTGGAGACCTGCGCGATCGCCAGCGACAGCGCCGAGTTGACGTTGCCGATCAGGAAATCGACCTTGTCGCCGTCGATCAGCTTGCGGGCTTTCAGCACCGCGGTGCCGGCGTCGCCGCTGGTCGAATCCTCGATCACCAGTTCGACGGGGCGGCCGAGAACGCCGCCCTTGGCGTTGACCTGTTCGAGCGCCAGCTGGCAGCCGACGAGTTCGTTCTTGCCCAGGCCGCCGAGCGGGCCGGTCAGCGGATTGTCGAGGCCGATCTTGACCGAATCGGCGGCGCGCGCCCGCCGGACGAACGGGCTCGCCAGTTGCGCCGCGCCGACGACGAGGCCCGCGTTCAGCAGGCGACGTCGAGCGACGCCCCCCTTCATCCCGGTGACGGACATCAGCTCCTCCCCTGTCGAACCCGGCGCGCAATCCGCGTGCGTCCGGCCTTCGCCGTCGACTGGCGCCCAGTGAAGTCCCGGCGGCGCTCGCCAGTCAAGCGCCGGCGCGCCGAGGTCGGCGTTGGGCGCCGGCCCGTTCTTCGCTTAAGGTGAGCCTTCGCCGCCGCGGCGGGCGGAAAGCCGGCGGCGGAGGGGAGCGAATGGCGGCCAAACCGACGGCGCGTGTGACGAAGAGGCGCCGCGCCGGCGCGCTGGCGGCGCTTGTCGCGTCGTCGCTCGCCCTCTGCGGCTGCATGACCTCCAGCCGCCCCCTGTTCCCCGAGGCGAGCGCCGTCGCGCCACTGGGCGAGGGCGGGCGTTATGTCGCTTATCGGCGGATCGGCGCCCGCTACGCGCGCGACGAGATCGTCGAACTGCGCCGGCGCGATCGCGGCTATGATTACGTCAGCGAAAAGGGCGCGGTGACGCCGCTGACCATGCATCGGCTCGGCGGCGGCCTCTACGCCGTCCAGGCGAAAAGCGAAGGCGGCGATTACCTCTACGCCCGCGTCATCCTGCGCGACGCCACAGGCTTCATCGAAGTCGCCGATTGCGGCCGGCAGGACAGGCGCAAGCTGGCCGCGCTCGGCGTCGCGGCGCGGCCGGGCGCCTTCGCCGGATTGTTCGGGCGGCCCGATGCGCCGGCGCGCGATTGCGTCCTCGACGGCGCGCGCGACGCGAATAAGGTCTTCACGACGCTTGATTTCGGGGCGCCGACCGGCAAGCTGGTCCGGCAGTAGAGGCGGCGGGGCGATCCCCGGCCCGCCTCTCGAGGCAAGGAGAAACCGCATGACAAGCGACGCCGTCGTCACCGGCGCCTCGACCGGCATTGGCCGCGCCGCCGTCAAGGTCCTCGCGGCGCAGGGCTGGCGGGTGTTCGCCGGCGTGCGCAAGCCGGCCGACGCCGACTCGCTGCGCCAGGAGTTCGGCGACAAGGTCGCGCCCCTGCGGTTCGACGTCACCGACGCGGCGGCGGTGCGCGCCGCGGCCGACGAGGTGCGCGCAAGACTCGGCGGCCGCACTCTGAAGGGCCTCGTCAACAACGCCGGCATGGGGCACGGCGGACCGCTGATGCTCGAGCCCGTCGACCAGATCCGGCAAGTGTTCGAGGTCAACGTGTTCGGTGCGGTGACCGTCAGCCAGGCGTTCATACCGCTGCTCGGCGCCGATCGCAGCTTGACCGGCGGGCCGGGCCGCATCGTCAACATCACCTCGGTCGGCGGCAGGCTCGCGCCGCCTTTCATCGGCGACTACGTAATGTCGAAACACGCGCTGGAGGCGTTCACCGACAGCTTGCGCCGCGAATTGATGATCTACGGCATCGACGTCATCGCGATCGGCCCGGGCGCCGTGGCGACGCCGATCTGGGACAAGGCCGAGCAGGCCGACGAAACCGCCTATGCGGAGACCGATTACGCGGCGGTGCTGAAGAAGTTCAAGGACTTTTTCATCGCCGACGGGCGCAAGGGCCTGCCGCCCGAGCGCATCGGCGAGGCGATCCATCACGCGTTGACCGCGCCCAGGCCGAAGGCGCGCACCGCCGTGGTGCGCAACAGTCTCGTCAACTGGACGATCCCCACCCTGTTGCCCAAGCGCGTGCTCGACCGTCTGATCGCCGCACGGCTCGGCCTGACCCGGCGACCCTGACGCCGGCGCTCAGGAGGCCCGGCGCAAGGGCTCGGCGAGCAATTGCTCGACTTCATCGGCGGCGGCCTCGGCGCCGTCGACGCCGGCCAGTTGCGCCGAAATCGCCCGCGCCGCTTCGCCGAAGGCAGGCGAGGCGAGAACCTCGCTCGCCGCCGCGCGCATCGCTTCGGCGCCCGCGTCGGCCGGCAGCGCCCGCCCGACCCCCCAGGCCTGCGCCGCCACGGCGTTGACCGGCTGATCGGCGGCCAGGCCCGGTATGACGACCATCGGCAGGCCGTTCTTCAGCGCGCGCATGAAGGTGCCGTGGCCGCCGTGCGTCACCACCAGCGCGGCGCGGCGCATCAGGTCGTCATGATCGGCGGTGGCGAAGACGACGACATTGTCGGCGGGCTGGAGCGCCGCCGGATCGACGCTGTCGCCGACCGTGACGACGCCGCGCACCGGCAGCGCCGCCAGCGCGTCGATCGCGTTCTGGAACTTGGCGAGCGAACCCTGCTCAGGCATCGTGCTGAAGCTCACCAACGCGAGCGGCCTCGGATCGTCGTCGCGCCAGCGCAGAGCGACGCGCGCGCCATGCCGCTCGCGCTCCAGCGACGGGCCGACGTGGCGCAGCTTGTGGGCGTCGGACAGGTCGCCGGGAGCGTCGTCGAGCGCCCTCAGCGTCGTCGCGATCAATCTGTCGTGCGTCATCCACAGCTCCTCGAGCCGCGCGGTCAGCGGCTCGAAGCCGGCCTCGACACGCAGGCTGGCGAGCATCGCATGCATCTTGCGCCACATCTCGAGGCCGCGCCACACGCAGGTGTGGCAGACGACGATCGTCGGCGCGCCGTAACGCGCCGCCTCGACGAGGGCGACGGGAAACATCGCGTCGACCATCACCAGATCGGGGCGCTCGACGGGCAACAGCGCCCGGATCTGCTCGGCGACGGCCGGCGAGGTGAGGAAGCTCGCGGCGCGCGGAAGCCATTTGTTCGGATAGGCGGCCGCCTGCTCGTAGGCGCGCGTCAGCTCGATCGCGCGCAAGCCGGCGCGCTCCACGCGCGCCACCATTTCGGGCCGCCCGGCGAAGGCGACTTCATGTCCGCGCCCGATCAGCGCGCGCGCGATGCCGAGGCTCGGCGGCAGATTGCCGCCGCCCGACCAGTTCAGCCACAGAATGCGAGCCATGTTCACTCTCCCTCGTCAGAGCGGCGACGATGCGGCGGACGACCGCCTCGACGGCCTTGCGGCCAAGGCCGAAATCGCGCCGCAGCAGCTTCCATGTGTAGACGTCGAAAGCGACGATCAGCGCATCCTGCGTCTGCCGGCGCGCGTCGCCGTCGAGACGCGCCAGCGTCGGCGCGAAGGAGGCGGCGACCCAGGCGCGCAGGTTGCGCCGGCCGACGTTGAGATGCTCGCGCATCGCCGGCAGGCGCGCCTCGTCGGCGAGCCAGCGGATCACCATGTCGCCGACCTTTTCGTAGAGGTCGCAGGCGCCGCGCACCGAGGCGTCGAGGTCGCCGGCGACGACCGGTCCGAACGCGACGTCGCCGAGCGAACGCAGCGCCTCGGCGATCAGCATCTCCTTGCCGCCGAAGATGCGCAGCGCCGTCCGCGCCGTCGTTCCCGCCCCGGCGGCGATCGCCTCCAGCGTCATTTCGTCGAAGCTGGTCGTCGTCAGCAGCGCCGCCGCGGTTCGCACGAGGCGCGTCCGGGTCGCGGCGGCGGCGTCGGCGCGGGCGGTCATCACGTAGGGGCGCGGCGAAGATTTCATGTCGCGCCATATGACATGAATTTTTTTTCATGTCAACAATCATGACACGAAATGGCGAATCGACGGGCGCGCGGCCGGGCGCCGTTGGGGAAGGATCGGCGCGCGCGCGCCGACGATGAAGCGGATCGCCTCATTCGGCCGGTCTGCGTCAAGAATTGCGCAACCATCTTTGTGGTTTGTCGCGCTCCCCGCGGGACGGCTTGACGCTGGGTGAGCTTTTCGCCGCAGCCGCCCGGCGCAAAAGCGAGCCCATCGACTAACCCTCTGCATCCAGTGCGATTTGCGGCGGGAAAGCGGCGCGCCGGCGCGCTCGCTCGGCCGGCGCGGGCGTCGACGGCGCGCTCGCCGATCGTTGCAGAGCGCGCCCGGCGTTATCGAATTCGAAACGATCGCCGATGAGAAATCCGCGACGAGGCCCGCAGGAGGCCCGGCGCAAGATCGCCGCTCACGACATAAGGAATTGGCAATGGACCAGAGCCTCGGCTCCCTGACCGCGCGGCTGGACAAGGACTCCGATCCCGCCTCCGAGGTCAACATCGTGGCGCTCGAGAACCGGCGCGACGTCCGCGCCGGCAGGGTTCTCGGCCAGCTCGTCGAGCTCGACGGCCTGCACGCGGTGATCGCCAGCCGCATGGGGACCGGCGGCAACGGCGTTTACTGGTCGGTCGGCCATCTCATCACCATCGTCCACGGCGACGTGCGGATCGTCGGCGTCGTCTGCACGCTGGCCGCCGCCGAGCGTCGATGGAACGACACCGAGACCAATGTCGTCCATGTCAGGGTGGAGCTCTCCGGCGAAATCGCCGACGACGCCGACGGCAAGCCCCGCTTTCGACGCGGTTTGCAGTCGTACCCGGCGCTCGGCGCGATCGCCCACCTCATCCGCGCCGCCGACCTGGCGGCGATCTACGCGTTCCGCGGCAACGACGGCGTCGAGATCGGCCATCTCTGCCAGAACGAGAAAATCCCGGCGACGATCAGCGTCGGCCAGATGGTGCGGCGGCACTTCGCCGTCCTCGGATCGACCGGCGTCGGCAAGACGACCGCCGTTTCGATCCTGATCCAGAAGTCGATCGAGGCGCGCAAGAACCTGCGCATCCTGATCATGGATCCCCACAACGAATACAAGCGCCACTTTCCCGACAATTCGCTCGTCTTCGACGCGACGAATCTCGACCTGCCGTTCTGGATGTTCCGCTTCGACGAACTGGCCGACATCGTCTTTTCAGGCCGCGACCCCAGCCCCGACGAACGCGAGGCTCTGCTGGAGCTGGTCAAGGCCGCCAAGACCAAGTTCACAACGACGCCGACCTCGCCGATCGCCGTGCGGCGCGCGGCTCCGGCGAGCGGCAGCGCGGCGAGCGCCGACACGCCGGTGCCCTATCGGATGAGCGACGCCTTCCAGATCATCGAGGAGTGGATCGGCCAGCTCGAGCCGCGCTACCGGCGCGGCGATCTTCGCATCCTCAAGCACCGGCTCGAGACGCTCAACCGCGATCCCCGCTTCAAGTTCATGTTCGGGATGACGGGGATGGAGGACTCGATGGCCTCGATTCTCTCGCGGTTGTTCCGCATGCCGATCAACGGCGCCCCGGTGTCGATCGTGCAACTGGCCGGGCTGCCCAACGAAGTCCTCAACTCCGTCGTCTCGGTGCTGGCGCGTATCGCCTTCGACGTCGCGCAATGGAGCGAGGGCGCCTATGAAGTGGCGGTCGTCTGCGAGGAGGCGCATCGCTATATCCCCAACAACCCCGCCCTCGGCTTCGCACCGACGCGACAGGCGATCGGCCGCATCGCCAAGGAGGGGCGCAAATACGGCGCCTCGCTGTGCGTCGTTTCGCAGCGCCCCGTCGAGCTCGACGCGACGGTGCTGTCGCAATGCTCGACCGTATTCGCGATGCGCCTGCCCAACGAAGGCGACAAGGCGATCATCAAGTCGGCGCTCGGCGAATCCTCGGCGACCATGCTCGACTTCCTGTCGTCGATCGCCGATCGCGAGGCGATCGCCTTCGGCGAGGCGATCCCGACGCCGATGCGCATGAAATTCTCGCGCCCGGCGACCATCGGCTGGCAGGAGGCGCAGACCGTCGAGCCGCACCGCGACCCGGCGGCGAACGGATGCGACGTGCTGCGCATCGTCAGCCGCCTGCGCTGCGACGCAACCTGAGGGATTGACCGCCGCCGCCGAACCGCGCCAGGCGCCGGCGATCAGCCGGCGTTGACCTCGATCGTCAGATGGGACAGGCCGCGCAGGGGCGCGAGCCGCGCCCGGTAATAGTCGGGTCCGCGCGCCTGCCGCGTCGTCACCGACACGATCGCGCCGAGATGGCCGGGGCCGAGGCGCCAAAGATGCAGATCCTCGAGCCGATCGCCGCCGGCCTCGACGATCTCGCGGATGCCGGAAGCCGTGCGCGGATCGGGGTTCATGTCGAGCAGGACGGCGCCGGTGTCGCGGATCAGCGAATAGGACCAGCTCGCGATGACGAGCGCGCCGACGACGCCGGCCAACGGGTCCATCCACACCCAGCCGAACAGCCACGCAAGCGACAGTCCGACGATGACCATCACCGAGACGGCGGCGTCGGCGATGACATGGACGATGGCGGCGCGCATGTTGTTGTCGCGCTCCATCTTGCCTGGCGCATGCGCAGGCTCGACGAAAGCGACGGGATGATCCGCCGCGCCGATCCGCACATGCGCCGTGAATTCGTGCGGTTCGGGAATCCCGTCGATGGATTCGAGATAACCGCCGGCCTCGCGCAGCGCGAACGACTGGCGCGCGCCGTCCGCCCGCACGGTCTCGATCGAGGCGGTCGGCGCGGACAAAGCGGGGCCGCTTTCGGCGCGCAGCCGGAAGCGCGGCGGCGCGTCATCCTCGAACAGCTCGAGGACGATCGCTCCTCCGGCGGTCGCGATGCGGCGCGCCTCGCCATGGTCGTGGCCATGCGCGTGCGCGTGGCCGGGCTCATGCGCGTGGCCGCCGCCGAGCAGCCAGGCGCTCGCGACGTTCACGGCGAGGCCGAGACAGGCGATCGGGATCGCCTGCGCGAAATGAATCGCCGCCGGCGCGAACAGGCGCGCCACCGATTCGTAAGCGACCAGCAGCGCGATCATCGCGAGGATGACGGCGCTGGTGAAACCGGCGAGGTCGCCGACCTTTCCCGTGCCGAAGGAGAAGCGAGGGTCGTCGGCGCGGCGGCGCGCATAAGTATAGGCGAGCGCGGCGAGCAGCAGCGCGCCCGCGTGGGTGCTCATATGCAGGCCGTCGGCGACGAGCGCGATCGACCCGAACATCAGGCCGCCGACGATTTCACCGACCATCATCGCGCCGCACAGCGCGATGACCGCCCAGGTCCGCCGCTCGCTCTTCTCATGGCCTTCGCCAAGGAACAGGTGGCGGTGCGCGGGCGTGAACTCGACCGAGCCGGTCGCCATGGCGGACCTCACCTCAAATAGGTGCGCACGACGCTGAGCAGTTGCTCGGCGGCTTCGCCGTTCAACGCGCCGGGGTGGCGATCGGCGTCGACCAGGTGCTCGCGCACGTGATCCTCGACGACTTCGGCCATCAGGCCGGCCATCGCGCCGCGCGCGCCGGCGATCAGGTGCATGACCGGCTCGCAGCCCGCTTCGCCCTCGAGCGCGCGCTCGATCGCCTCGACCTGGCCGCGGATGCGGCGCACGCGCGCCAGCAGCTTCTGCTTTTCGCGGATCGTGTGGGTCATGGCTTCGAATAGCATAGCCCCCTACCCTATTGCAAGGGCGTTGTGCGGCCGGCGACCGAGAGGAGGATGGCCGCGGCGGCGACCGGCGGCGGCCGTACGACGCGGCCGTTCCGAAGCGGGCCGCTGCGCCGTCCTGCCTAATTTTCAAGCGCCGCCCCGCGCTTTGCCAGCGTCGTGGCGGATGCTATAGGCGCGGAGGCTCTCGTTGCAGCGCACACCCGGCGAGGAAAGGCTCAATTCCCATGGACAAGATCAAGGTCGAGAACCCGGTTGTCGAACTCGACGGCGACGAGATGACCCGGATCATCTGGCATTTGATCCGCGAAAAGTTGATCCATCCCTATCTCGACGTCGACCTGCAGTATTTCGATCTCGGCATCGAGCATCGCGACGCCACCAACGACCAGGTGACGATCGAGGCGGCCGAGGCGATCAAGGCCTGCGGCGTCGGCGTCAAATGCGCGACGATCACCCCGGACGAGGCGCGCGTCGCCGAGTTCAAGCTCAAGCAGATGTGGAAGAGCCCGAACGGCACGATCCGCAACATCCTCGGCGGCGTGATCTTCCGCGAGCCGATCATCTGCAAGAACGTGCCGCGGCTGGTGCCGGGCTGGACGCAGCCGATCGTGATGGGCCGCCACGCCTATGGCGACCAGTATCGCGCCACCGATTTCCGCGTCCCCGGCAAGGGCCGGCTGACCATTCGCTTCGAGGGCGAGGACGGCCAGGTGATCGAGAGGGAAGTGTTCAAGTTCCCCGGTTCGGGCGTCGCGATGGCGATGTACAACCTCGACGATTCCATCCGCGATTTCGCGCGCGCGTCGCTGAACTACGGCTTGGCGCGCCATTATCCGGTGTATCTGTCGACCAAGAACACGATTCTGAAGGCTTACGACGGGCGCTTCAAGGACCTCTTCGAGGAAGTCTTCGAGGCCGAATTCAAATCGCGCTTCGCCGCCGCCGGCCTCACCTACGAGCATCGGCTGATCGACGACATGGTCGCCTCGGCGCTGAAATGGTCGGGTGGCTACGTCTGGGCGTGCAAGAACTACGACGGCGACGTGCAGTCGGACACCGTGGCGCAGGGCTTCGGCTCGCTCGGCCTGATGACCAGCGTGTTGCTCTCGCCCGACGGGCGCACGGTGGAGGCGGAGGCGGCGCATGGCACGGTGACGCGCCATTACCGCGAACATCAGAAGGGTCGTGAGACCTCGACCAATTCGATCGCCTCGATCTTCGCGTGGACGCGCGGCCTCGCCCATCGCGCCAAGCTCGACGACAATGCGGCGCTGGCGCGCTTCGCCACGACGCTGGAGAAAGTGTGTGTCGACACGGTCGAGGCGGGCTTCATGACCAAGGACCTCGCGCTGCTGGTCGGACCGGAACAGAAATGGCTCTCGACGGGCGGCTTCCTCGACAAGGTGGACGCGAATTTGCAGGCGGCGATGGGGTGAACTGCGCTTCTCGCGCATTGCGGGAGAAGAGTTCATTCATCGCATCAGCGCCTCGCCGTGGCCAAAATCTTGACAATTGTCTAGATAGATTCCCATCATAGCCGATGGAGTTCGAGTGGTCGCCGGCCAAGCGCGACAGGACCCTCGCCGAGCGCGGCGTGGATTTTTCGGCCGTACTGGTCGGGTTCTTGGACCCAAACCGAAAGATTACGAGAGACGCTCGCCGGGACTATGGCGAGGAGCGATTTCAACATGCTCGCGAGCTGCGACGGCCGGCTTTATCATGTGACCTTCACGATGCGCGGCGCGGCGACGCGAATCATTTCGGCGCGCATGGCCAATCAGAGGGAGCGTCGGCGCTCTGAGCAAGGCCAGAACTGTCCGCGTCGTCGTGATCGACGGCAAGGCCTTCGAGAAGAAAGCCAAAGGCGCGCTCGTCCCGCTCGTCGACCGCACGGATTACGAACGCCTTGACCGGATGCCGGACAGCGAAGTCGAACGCGTCGCGGCAAACGACGCCGATGGTCCGCCGAGACCGACGAAGAATGGGCGCAGGGCGAAATCCGCCGCCCGATCAAGATTCCCGTCGGCCTCAAGCGCGACGACGACGTGCTTGGCTGGTTCAAGGCGCAAGGGCGCGGCTACCAAACGCGCATCAACGCGGTGCTGCGGCGCTATCTCGAAGCCCGTCGAAAGACGGGATGACCGCTTCTCCCGCCTTGGCAGGAGAAGGTGGCGCGCAGCGCCGGATGCCGGCCTTTCGGCGGGCCCTGTTGACTTTGCGCCAAGAAGCGAAGTCTCTCATCCCGCCCGACTTCGGCAGGCCACCCTCTCTCACGAAGCGGCAAAGGCCCTCGCTCATGCCGCCTTGTCGCGCAGCGCGGCTTCGATGGCGTCGAGCGCCGCTTCGGCCTTGGCGCCGTCGGGGCCGCCGGCCTGGGCCATGTCGGGGCGCCCGCCGCCGCCCTTGCCGCCGAGCGTCGCCGAGGCGACGCGCACGAGATCGACCGCGCTGTGGCGCGGCAGCAGGTCGGCGGTGACCGCGACCACGACGCTCGCCTTACCGTCCTCGGCGAGCGCGACGATGGCGACCACCCCGGAGCCGATCGCCAGCTTGGCCTCGTCGGCCATCGACTTCAAATCCTTCATCTCGACGCCGCTCACGGCGCGCGCGTAGAGCTTGAGGCCGCCGACTTCGCGGACCGCCTCCCCCTGCCTCGATCCGCCGCCGCCGCCCATCGCGATCTTGCGCCGCGCGTCGGCGAGTTCGCGCTCGAGCTTCTTGCGGTCCTCCAGCAGGGCCTCCAGCCGCGCGCCCGCTTCCGCCGGCGGCGCGCGCAACGACGCGGCGATGGCGGCGAGCGCGCGCGCCTCCTCGTTGAGCTGATGGCGCGCCGCGTCGCGGGTCCTGGCCTCGATGCGGCGCACGCCGGCCGAAACCGCGCTTTCGCCGGTGACGGAAATGAGCCCGATGTCGCCGGTGCGCGCCACGTGCGTGCCGCCGCACAGTTCGACCGAATAGGGCCGCGGGCCGTTGGCGCCGCCGTCGATCGTCCCCATCGAGACGACGCGCACCTCCTCGCCGTATTTTTCACCGAACAAAGCGCGGGCGCCCGACGCCACCGCCTCGTCGACGGCCATCAGCCGCGTCGTCACCGGCTCGTTCTGCAGCACGATGCGGTTGGCGATGTCCTCCACCGCGGCGAGCTCGGCGGCGCTGACCGGCTTGGGATGAGCGATGTCGAAGCGCAGCCGGTCGGGCGCGACCAGCGAGCCCTTCTGCGCGACATGATCGCCGAGCGTCATGCGTAGGGCTTCGTGCAGCAGGTGGGTCGCCGAATGATTGGCGCGGATGTCGAGGCGGCGCGCGTGATCGACGCGCAGCTCCAGCGCCATGCCGCGGATCAGTTCGCCATGCTCGACGACGATCTCATGCACGAAGAGATCGCCGAGCTTCTTGCGCGTGTCGGTGACGCGCGCGCGCAGACCGGCGCCGAGAATCAGACCGGCGTCGCCGACCTGGCCGCCCAACTCGCCGTAGAACGGCGTCTGGTTGAGAATCACCGCGCCTTTGTCGCCCGCGGCGAGGCTCGACACTTCGGCGCCGTCCTTGAGCAAGGCGAAGGCGACCCCTTCGGCCGTCTCGGTCTCGTAGCCGAGGAATTCGGTCGCGCCCAGTTCGTCGCGCAACCGGAACCAGATCGTCTCGGTCGCCGCCTCGCCCGAGCCCGCCCAGGCTTTGCGCGCCTCGGCGCGCTGGCGCGCCATCGCGGCGGAAAAGCCGTCGGAATCGACGCCGAGGCCCTTGGCGCGCAAGGCGTCCTGCGTCAGATCGAGCGGAAAGCCGTAGGTGTCGTAGAGCTTGAACGCGACGTCGCCGGGCAGGTTGGCGCCCGTCGGCAGATCGCGCGCCTCTTCCTCCAAAATCGCCAGGCCCCGCGCCAGCGTCGCGCGGAACCGCGTCTCCTCGAGTTTCAGCGTCTCGGCGATCAGCCCTTCGGCGCGGATCAGTTCGGGATAGGCCTGCCCCATTTCGCGCGCCAAGGCCGGCACCAGGCGCCACAGCAACGGATCGCGCGTCCCGATCAGTTGGGCGTGGCGCATCGCGCGGCGCATGATGCGGCGCAGGACATAGCCGCGCCCCTCGTTGGACGGCAGCACGCCGTCGGCGACGAGAAACGAGGCGGCGCGCAGATGGTCGGCGATCACCCGGTGCGAAACCTTGTGCGGACCGTCCGCGTCGACCCCGGAAGCGTCGGCGCTGGCGCGGATCAATGCGCGCATGACGTCGATGTCATAGTTGTCGTGGACGCCTTGCAGCACCGCGGCGATGCGCTCGAGACCCATGCCGGTGTCGATCGACGGGCGCGGCAGGTTGACGCGCTCGCCGCCGGCCAGGGTCTCGTATTGCATGAACACGAGGTTCCAGATTTCGATGAAGCGGTCGCCGTCGGCCTCCGCCGAGCCGGGCGGGCCGCCGGGAATATGGTCGCCGTGGTCGTAGAAGATTTCCGAACAGGGCCCGCACGGCCCGGTGTCGCCCATCGCCCAGAAATTGTCCGAGGTGGCGATGCGGATGATGCGCGATTCCGGCAGGCCGGCGACGCGCTTCCACAGGTAATAGGCCTCGTCGTCGTCGTGATAGACGGTGACGGTGATGCGCTCCTTCGGCAGCGCGAATTCCCTGGTGATGAGATTCCACGCCAGCTCGATCGCCAGCGGCTTGAAATAATCGCCGAACGAGAAGTTGCCGAGCATTTCGAAGAAGGTGTGATGGCGCGCGGTGTAGCCGACATTGTCGAGGTCGTTGTGCTTGCCGCCGGCGCGCACGCATTTCTGAGCGGTGACGGCGCGCTGGTAGGGACGCTTCTCGACGCCGGTGAAGACGTTCTTGAATTGCACCATGCCGGCGTTGGTGAACATCAGCGTCGGATCGTTGCGCGGCACCAGCGAGCTGGAGGCTACGGCCTCGTGGCCATGCTTCTGGAAAAAGCCGATGAAGCTCGACCTGATCTCGTTGACGCCGCTCATGAACCCTCGCCGTGACGATGCTGTCCCCTTCTAGCGCATGAAGCGGGAATTGTGGAAGCGGGGGCGCAGGGGCGCGCGCATTGCCCTTCTCCCGCCCGCGGCGGGGGAAGGCGGCGGGAGAGGGGGATTTCGAGCCCCGCTCCTGACCCCGGCTACCCTTTCAGGCGTTGGCGTCGTTCACCCGACTACCCTGAGTATTCGCGGATCGCAAAGGCGGGGTGGCGGGCGCGGCCGGGCTCATGGCGGCGATCCCATGCGGCTCCGACGGATCGCCGCGCCCCTTCCCACCCCTTCCGCTCAGGCGAAGCTGACCAGAGTGCCGCTGTGACCGTCGGAGGACAGCGAAAAGGACCCGGTGGTGTAGCTGCCGGCGAGGATGAGATTGGTCGTGTGCGTGCCGTCGCTGACCGTCAGCGTGCCCCCGCCCAGGACGGCGGCGAAACTCTTGGTCGTGCCGACGATGTCCTGGATGTCGCGCAGATCGATCGTATCGCCCGCCGCAAAGCCCTTGATTACGGAAGGCGTGTCGCCGGCGACCGAAGAATGATCAAGGATCAAGCTTCCGCTCGCGCCGGACAGGAACGTCACGTCCTGACCGAGACTTCCGCCGAACTCGATCGAGCCGGTCCCGCCGATCTCCGCCTGGCCGAAGGCCCCGAGGTTCCCCGTCACGTCGAGCAGCCCGGCGGTCGATTTCAGCACGCCGGAGTTGATGAGGTTGCCGCTGATCGTCAGGCCGCCCGCGCCGGTCGATTCCATGAGCCCGGCGTTGAGCATCTCGCCAGCGTCGGCGGCGAGCGTGAGGGCGGTCGCCCCGTTGGCGTCGACCGTGCCGTCAAGGTAGTTCGAGAAGGACATGTGGGCGTCGCCGATCGTTCCGGACCCCGAGATCGTATTGCCGAAGTTGGCGAAGCTCTGCGGCGAGCCGTTGCTGACGATCGAGTTGCCGGTGGAATTGCCGAGGATCAGGTCGCCGTCGCCGCGCAACTCGAAGCCGCCGTTCAACTCGAGCGTGGATGCCGCGCCCGATCCGTCCAGCTCCAGCGTTCCGTAGTTGTAATAGTCGCCGTTTCCGATGAGCGTCGCGCTGTCGACGTAAATCGACCCGTGGTTAAAGACCTGGTCGTCAATCGTGCTCGTCGAGCTCGCGGTGACGTTGACGACGCTGCCGGCGACGGTCTGAAGGTAGCTGCCGCTGATATTGGCGTTGGTGAGGTTGATCACGCCTCCCGAAACGTTGTCGTCGACGTGGCCTCCGCCGTTCGGATTGACGAAATTCAGCAGATCGAGCGCGCCGCTCGCCGATTCTTGTTCGATCGCGCCGGCGTTGGTCCATGTGTTTTCGATGGTCAGCGTTCCCGAGCCGGTGTCTTCGATCAGCCCGGTGTTGTAATCGCTACTCAGGTTGCTGTTCGTATCGCCGACCAGCGTCAGTCCGGCGCTGTCGTCGGCGTCGACCGTCCCGAAATTCAAGAAACGAAGATTGGCGTCGCCGATGGTTCCGGCGCCTTCGATGAGGCCGCCCTGATTGTTCCTGAATTGCGCGCCGCTGGTCGCGTCGCTCGCCGCGGCGCCGATGAGATTGTTGGTGGAATTGCTCAGAACCAGATGGCCGGCGCCGATCAGTTGCGCGCCGTCGCCGGAGATCAGCAGCTTCGCTTCGGCCGAGGCGCTCCCCGCCAGCGATATCGTGCCGGCGTTTTGCACCGAGGCGCTGAGATTCAGGGTCGATCCCGCGGCGACGACGAGGCTGCCGTCATTGGTGAACTCGCCGCTGGAGATCGAGTTGGTCGTGCCAGCCAGCGAGGTGATCGAACTGCCGGCGGCGGTCGAGACGAACGCGATTTGCACGGTGACGTCGTCGAGGTAGATCTTCGCGCCGGAGACGACGGCCGCGATCTCTCCGCCTCCTTCAATGGTTGGGCTGGCCGCCAGAACCCCCGCTCCGAGGGTGAGGGCGCCCGAGCCGTCGGCGAGAAGCTGCCCGTTGTTGTACATGTCCGCGTCGATGCGCAGGCCGCCGGTCCCCGTCGTTTCGATGAGGCCGTCGTTTTCGTCGGTCGCTGTGCTCGCTGCGATCGAGCCGATCGCGCCGTTGATCAGAAGCTTCGTCGAGTCCGTGGCGTCGACCGTTCCGCTCTCGCTATTGTCGAACGTCAGATATTTGTCGCCGATCGTGCCGGCGCCGCTGATCGTGTTGGCATCATTTTCGAGCGCAGCCATCGCCGAGCTCGTGCCTCCGATAATCTCATTGTAGGCGCTGTTTGAAAGCGTCAGCGTGCCGCTGCCAATCAGGTCGTCAATCGACCCCTCGATTTCGAGCTTCGCCTCGGTGGCGGGGCTCGTTCCACCGCTCAATTTTATAGAGCCGCCGTTGACGAAACCTCCGCCCGAACCGACGACGCCGAGGGCGAGCGCGGCTCCCGCCGAGACATCAATCGCGCCTTCGCTGTCGAGGAAATTGGTGACCGAGAATGTGTCGGCCGTTACGGCGAGCGTCGCATTGGCGGCCGCCCACAACTGGTAGACGGTGTTGACGGCGCCGCTGGTGACCGTGTAAGCGGCGCCCGTGGCGGTGAGTTCGGCGATCGTATTGGCGCCGGGAACGGCGCCCGTGCTCCAATTGGACGCGACGCCAAAGGCGCCCGAGGCGTCATTTTTCCAGGTCGCGGTAATCCTCGTCATCTGGTCCCCCCGTTGAATTGGCGGGCCAAGCCAACCCGCCGGCGCCGCAGAATGCTTTCTAGAGGGTTACAAGAATACAGTAAATTACCAAGTAAAGGAAAAATCCGGCGCCGTATTCCCGGACCACACAGGCGACGACGCAAGCCGAGAGCCTCGCTTTCCCAAGAATTTGTCGACGCCAATTCGGCTCGAGCGTCGAGGAATATCGCAAAATCATCAGTCGTTATCCGCCGCGCCGAGCCGCCGGGGTTACGGGAGGACTACGGGGACGGGCGGATGACCGGGACGCGATGCGCATCGCTTGATTTCGCGGTCCGCCGGCCGCGCTTGCCGCAACTCTGCGTCGCCGGCCACGCCGACGCGCCGCCGTCAAGCGGCTATGCCGCTCCGCCACTTCGCTTCGGCCCCTTCGGGGCGATTGCGCCTCGCCGGCGCGGCCGCCCAAATTAGCCGAATGTTAAGCACAAGCGGCCAGTAGTGGGCGGTCGGCGCGCCGCGCCGCGCGTTCGAGGGGCGAAAATGCTAGGCAGGGGGCTCGTTTTCCTGGCGCTGTGCGCGACGGCCCCGGCCTTTGGCGCCGATCTGCCGGCCGGATTGCCGCCGCCGGGCGTTGGCGGCGGCGCGCCTCCGCCCCCTCCCGCCTTCGGCGGTCCCCCGCCCGCCGAGCTGCGCGGCTTCCGCCCCGGCGCCGTCTGGGGCCATGGCGGCGTCGCCTGGGGCCTGGTTCCCGGCGTCGGCCAGCTCGGCGCGGCGGGATTCGGCTATTACGCCGTCAGGGGTTGCTGGACCTATCAGCCCGTCTACGACCAATACGGCAACTTTTTCGGCGAGCAGCCGGTGGACGTCTGCGTGAACTGAGCTTGCGGCGACGCTCGGCAAAAGGATTGGGTCGGGCAGCAGCCATCGCCGCGCGCGGCGGTCAAGGCTCGCGGAGCGACCGCGAAGCGGCTTGGCCGGACGAATGCTTTGCATTCGCCTTGGCCTCGACGGCGAGCCCGGCGACGGCATGGCGCGCCGGGAGATGACCCAGGCCGCCGCCCAAGCGCGACGATCGGCGGAGGACGCGACCGCGCCGCGCCGGCGGTGGCGAGCGCACGTCGTCAATCCAGGCAAGTATCCATCCGGGTATCGAATGCTATAATGGGCGCATGACAGCCAAAGCCCTCAAAGACGTCTTGCGAAGGGTCGAAGCCTGGCCCGAAGAGGCGCAGGAGCAGCTCGCCGAGATCGCGCGCGAAATCGACGCGCAGCTGGCCGGCGGCGCCTATCACGCGGCGCCGGACGAACTGAAAGCGCTCGATGAGGCGGAGCGCAGCGGCCTCGCCAACGAGGCGGAAATCAAGGCGGCGTTCGCAACATTTCGCCGTGCATGAAGGTTGAGTACAGCAATCAGGCGATCGACGATCTTCGCAAGGCGGCCGAGGAGAGCCGGGCGTTCGGCCTTGCGAGCGCCGCAGCGGCCGAGGCGCGGTTCCGCGAGATCATCGCGCACTTAGCCGAACATCCGGAGGCTGCGGCGCCGGTGATCGAGCGGCCGGGGATGCGCGTCATCCCGCTCATTCGTTATCCCTATAAAATCTTCTATCGAGTCTTCGAAGACCGGATAAGGATTCCGCACATTCGTCATGCCTCGCGCCGGCCGTGGACGCGGGAGCGGTGACGCGCGCCGTCGCCGAAGGGCGAGATCGGGGGATGGGGACAGGCAGGCTTCGAGGCCCTCATCCGGCGCTGCGCGCCACCATCTCCCGCGAAGCGGGAGAAGGACTACGGAATGCGCCGCTCAGCCGACCCCGAGCTTCTTCTGCAGGCTCGTCGAGGACGTCGTGTACTGGAACAGCAGCTTCTTGTCGGGATAGACGTAGCGGAACGCCTTCTGCGCGCAGAGCGCGGCTTCGTGGAAGCCGGACAGGATCAGTTTCAGCTTGCCCGGATAGGTGTTGATGTCGCCGACCGCGAACACGCCGGGCGCGTTCGATTCGAACTTCTCGGTGTCGACCGGCACCAGGTTCTCGTGCAGGTTGAGGCCCCAGTTGGCGATCGGTCCGAGCTTCATCGTCAGGCCGAAGAACGGCAGCATCGCGTCGCAGGCGATGTCGAAGACCTTGCCGTCCTCGCCGCGCACCGTCGCCGCCTGCAACCGGCCGCCGTCGCCTTTCAGGCCGGTCGCCTGGCCGAGCACGAAGTCCATCTTCTTGTCGGCGACCAGTTCGCGCATCGCATTGACCGAATGCGGCGCGGCGCGGAAAGCGTCGCGCCGGTGCATCAAAGTGATGCGCCCGGCGATCGGGTGCAAATTGAGCGCCCAGTCCAAGGCGGAATTGCCGCCGCCGACGATCAAAACGCGCTTGCCGCGGAATTGCTCCATCTGGCGCACGGCGTAGAACACGCCGCCGCCCTCGAAGGCGTCGATGCCGGCGATCGGCGGTTTCTTCGGCTGGAACGAGCCGCCGCCGGCGGCCACGATCACCACCTTCGCCTCGAAAATCTTGCCGGCGTCGGTCCCGACCCGGAACGCCGGATGTTCGGGCGTTCCGAGAACCTCGAGGCTCTCGACCATTTCATTATAATGAAAGCGCGGCCCGAACGGCTCGATCTGCTTCATCAGATTGTCGACGAGCCCCTGCGCGGTGATGATGGGAAAGCCGGGAATGTCGTAGATCGGCTTTTCCGGATAGAGTTCGGCGCACTGGCCGCCGGGCTTGGGCAGAATGTCGACGAGCTGCGCCTTGATGTCGAGCAGGCCGAGTTCGAACACCGCGAACAGGCCGATCGGCCCGGCGCCGACGATGAGAGCGTCGGTCTTGATGATTTCACTCATGGTTCTCAGCCTTGCTTGGCGGGGGTGTTGACCACCAGGCCGTCAAGCGCCGGCGTCACCTTGATCTGGCAGGACAGGCGCGAGGTCGGCCGCACCTCGAACGCGAAATCCAGCATGTCCTCCTCCATTTGCGAGGGTTTGCCGACGATCTCGCTCCATTCCGGCGCGACATAGACGTGGCAGGTCGCGCAGGCGCAGGCGCCGCCGCATTCCGCCTCGATTTCGGGAACGCTGTTGCGCAGCGCCGTCTCCATGACGGTCGAGCCCTCCTGCGCCTCGACCCGGCGCGATGTTCCCTTCGAATCGATATAGGTGACGTGGATCATGGAGCGCGGTTCTTCCTTGTGACGGGGACGCGTGGGCGAAAGGTCGGCCGCCCCTGGCGGCGCGCGGCCTTCATAAGGCCTTCGGCGGCGCAGCGAAAGGCCGATGTGGCGGGGCTGTTTTCACGCGATTCGGCGGGCGGCGCGCGCCTCAATCGTCCGCGCCGCCGGGCGAGGCCGGCGGGGATCGGTCGAGCAGCCGGGCGATGGCGGCCCTCGCCTGCGCAACGGCGGCGATGAGGTCGTCGAGCGCCGGGCGCGACGGCCCCGTTGCGCAGGCCGCCTCATAGGCCTGCGCGCAGCGCGCCACCTCGCCGGCGCCGATCGCCAGCGCCGAACCTTTGAGGGTGTGGGCGAGATCGCTGCGCGTTTTGGCGTCCCCTGCTTCGGGTTCGATCAGTTGCGCGATGATTCGCGCCGCCTGATTATCGAAAAGCGCGAGCAACTCGGCTTCGAGCGCGCGGTCCCCGAGGGTCTGGCGGGCAAGATGCGACAGATCGATGACGGAGGCGCCGCAATCGGGCGCGGCGGCGCGCCCGGTCGTGGCGAATTCCTTTGCATTGCAAGGGCTTGGAATATCCGCGGCCATCGGCTTGGGTCCCCGGGATCGGCGCGCCGCGCCGCGGCCGGCCGGCGCTTTGGCCGATCGCGCCGCCGTGCGAATTGGACGCGCGTGATGGTCAACGGTTACAGTAACTGAACCGTTAACGACGTTTGGAGGATGAGAATCCTCATATGTTTCAATCTTGGGCCTTGGCCTGTAGGATGAGATTGGTTAATCGACCGACGCGAATCCCCCCGGAGGCCAAAGGGGAGGTCCGCGCAACGGCGGCGCCGCGACAATCAATGCGTTGGCGTCATAAGGCATGATGGGGTGAGGCGGACACGATGGCGACTCAGAACAAGGCTCAGGATCCGCTTGCGGCGGCGATGTCGGCGATCGAAGACGCCCTGAACCTGCCGCATGACGATGGCCTTGTCGATACGGCGCGCGCGCTTCCCGCCGCGGCGCCGGCGGTTGCGCCCGCCAAGCCTTCGCCGCTGCCCGCCGCCGCTTTCGACGCCAAACCGGCGCCCGCGCCCGCCAAACCCGCGCCGCTGCCCGCCGCGGCGTTCGAGGCGAAGGCGGCGCCGGCGCCGCCCGCCCCCTTGCAGCCGGCGCCGACCCTGAAGCCGTTGCCGCAGCCGGCCGCCGCCGAACCGGCCGAAGCCAAGCCGATTTTGGCGCCCGGCGGCGCGCCGGCCAACGACGACCGCCCCTCGGTCGGCCAGATCCTGCAGGCCTTGCAGACGCGCCCGCCAAGCCGTGCGCCCTTCATCGTCGCGCTCGTCGCCTCGCTCGCCTGGCTGGCGCTTTGCGTCGTCTATTACGCCGCCCATTACGCCGGCGAGGGCGAGGGCGCCCTGGCGACGCGCGACTTCTGGCTGCGGCCGGAAATCGGGCTCGCCGGCCTCACCGCGATCGGTCCGGCGCTGTTCCTGTTCGCGTTGGCGTTTCTGGCGCGCCGCGCCCATGAACTGCGCGCCTCGGCGCGCTCGATGACCCAGGTCGCGATGCGGCTGGCCGAGCCCGAGACGCTGGCGACCGACCAGGTGGTGACGCTTTCGCAGGCGATTCGCCGCGAGGTCGCCTCGATGGGCGACGGCATCGAACGGGCGCTGGCGCGCGCCTCGGAGCTCGAGAATCTCGTGCGCGCCGAAGTGTCCACCTTGGAGCGCTCCTATTCCGAGAACGAGCGGCGCATCCGCGCCTTGATTTCCGAAATGGCCGATCAGCGCGAGGCGATCGTCGCCAACGGCGGGCGCGTGCGCGCGGCGATCGCCGGCGCGCATCAGGGCGTCGCCGCCGATCTCGAGGGCATTTCCGACCGGATGAACGAACGCGTCTCCGGGATCGGCCGCAAGGTCGTCTCCACGCTCGGCGCGACTTCCGAGGAGATCGCCGCGACGCTCGACCGCGCCGGCGCCGAAACAGTCGGTCGCATCGCCGACCAGAGCTGGCAGATGCGCGAGACGCTGGCCGCGCTCGGAACGGAAGTGACGTCGCGGCTCGCCCAGGCGAGCGACGAGAGCGCCAACGCGCTGCTCGCGCGCATCGCGCAGATCGACGAGCGCATCAACGTCGGCGGCGAGACGCTGACCGCCAATTTCGGCGCGCGCAGCGAGGAGGTCGTCGCCCGCATCGACAACAGCGGGCTGCGCGCCACCGAAGCGATCCTCACGCATGGCGACAGCGTCATGAAGCGCCTCGCGCAGGCGAGCGAAACGCTGGCCGGCGAGTTCGAAACGCGCAGCGATGCGCTGGTCAGTCTCGTCGACGCGAGCGGCGCACGCACGAGCGAGGCGATCCTCGCGCATGGCGACGGCGTGTTGGGACGCCTCGCCCAAGCGAGCGAGGCGCTCGCCGGCGAATTCGGATCGCGCAGCGACGCGCTGGTCAATCTGATCGACGCCAGCGGCGCGCGCACGACCGAAGCGATCCTCGCGCAGGGCGAGGGCGTCGCGGCGCGCCTCGCGCAGGCCAACGATGCGCTGGCCGGCGAATTCGGCGCGCGCAGCGACGCGCTCGTCGGCTTGATCGAAACGACCGGCGCGCGCACGACCGAAACGATCCTCGCGCAGGGCGAGGGGATCGCGGCGCGCCTCGCACAGGCCAACGAGTCGTTGGCCGGCGAATTCGGCGCGCGCAGCGACGCCCTCGTCAGCCTGATCGAAGCGACCGGCGCGCGCACGACCGACGCGATCCTCGCACAAGGCGACAACGTTCTGGGGCGGCTGGCGCAAACCACCGAGGCGCTGGAAAGGGAGTTCGGCTCGCGCGCCGACAGCCTGGTCGACCGCATCGAGACGAGCGGCGGGCGCCTGAATGAGACGATTTTGACGCACGGCGACAGCCTGGTCGCGCGCCTCAGCGGCGCCGCCGACCGAATGCACGACACCGTCGTCGTTCAGGGTCGCGCCCTCGACGACAGTCTCGCCACGACGGGCGAGCGCCTCGCCGCGCAGCTCGGCGAACGCGCCGGCGACGCGCGCAACCTGTTCGAGACGACGGCCGCTACCTGGTCCGACCAGTTCGACGCCCGCCACGCCCTGCTGCGCACCCAACTCGACGATCATTCGCGCGAGCTCGGCGCGAGGTTCGACGAAACCTCGCAGCGCTCGATCGACGCCATCGCCGAACATGGCGCGGCGATGAACGAACGGCTCAGCGCCACCGCGACCGACGCGCTGGCGCAGATGAACGAACAGACCAGCCAGCTCAACGAGAAATTTGCGACGATCGCCGGCGAGGCCGTCGCCTCGATCGCCATTCACAGCGACGGCGTCAATGACCTCCTGGCTTCCCGCCTCACCGCCTTCGAGGAGACTTTCGCGGCGCGCGGCGGCGCCCTCGTCTCGACGCTCGACGGCCAGACCGCGCAGCTCGGCGCGCAGCTCGACGCGTTCGAGCGTCTGGTCGGCGAGGGCGGCGAAAGCGTCGTCGAGCGCATCGGCGTCTACACCGACCGCTTGAGCTCGCAGATCGAGCAGAAGGTCGCGGCGATCGACGGCGTCATGGCCGGCCACCAGGCTGAAATCGATCGCCGCCTCGCCGAACACAACGAGCGATTCGAACAGGCGTCGGGATCGCGTCTCGCCGAATTCGAGACGGCCTCGATCGCGCACCACGCCGCCGTCGACGTCGCCCTGACGGCCCATTCGCAGCGCATCGACCAATCGATGGAAGCCGGGCTCAGCGGCTTCGAGGCGACGATCGGCGGCCGCACGGATGAAATCGTCGCGCGGATCGACGCCAAGTCGACCGCGCTCGCCGCCCAGCTCGACGGAAAGCTGTCGGCGATCGAAGACGCGATCGTCGTCCGCGGCCCCGAACTCGACGAGCGGCTGGCCAAGCGCAATGCCGAAACCGCCGCGCTGTACGAGGACAACCTGCGGGCGATCGACGAGCACGCGAGCGCCAAGATTCGCGAGGTCGCCTCGTCGCTGGAGCAGCTTCTCGGCCGCATCGACGCGAACCTGGAGACCCGCGGGCGCAACATCAGCGACGCGCTCGCCAAGCGGACGATGGAGGTCGCCAAGGCGCTGAGCGAGGGCGGCCGCGAGGTCGCCGGCGGGCTCGACGCCAAATCGGCCGAGATCGACGAGACCTTGCGCGCCCGCGCGCTTTCGCTCACCCAGGCGTTGTCGAGCCTGGCGCGCGAAATCAACGTCACCCTCGGCGGCAATCTCAACGAAATGACCACCGCGCTGACCGAGGGCGTCGCCAAGCTGCAGGAGCGCGTCGTCGATCCGCTCGAGGCCGTTTCCGCCAACCTGGACAAGCGGGGCCTGTCGATTTCGGACCAGCTCTCGGCGCACGCCACGGCGCTGGACGGCCTCGTCGGCGCCCATTCCGATCGCATCGCCGGCGTCGTCGCCGAGCACAAGGAAATCTTCGACAAGGCCATCGATGCGCATAGCGCGGCCATTCGCCAGTCGATCGAGGGCGGCGGCGGACGGCTCAATCAGGCCCTGTCGGGCCAGATCGACGAAATGCGGTCGCTGATCGAGAACAAGGGCGCGGATTTCGTTGCGCAGATCGGAACCCGCGGCGGCGAGGCGGCGGACAAGATCGCCAGCGTCGGCGAGCGCGCCGCGCAGGCCTTTGACCAGCAGGCGACCAGCCTGATGGGACTGATGACGCGCCGAAGCGAGGATCTGCTCGCCGCCATCAACGCCGGCGCCGCCGGTTCGGTGCGCTCGCTCGGCGCCTTGACCGGGCAGCTCAGCGCCGAGGTGGAGAGCGCCGCGGCCGCCTTGCGCGCCGCGCTGCAGGATACGACCGCCAGTTCGACCGAGGCCGTCGCGGGCCTGACCGACCGCCTGCGGCTCGAAATAGAGGCGTCCGCGGCGGCCTTGCAGTCGACCGCCAAGGACTCGACCGAAAATTCAACCCACGCCGTCGCCGCCCTGACCGATCGCCTGCGCCAGGAAATGGAGGCGTCCGCCGCCGCGTTGCAGTCGATCGCCGAGACCTCCACCGCAGCCCTTCAGTCGGTCGCCGGGGCTTCCACCTCGGCCCTCCAGTCGGCCGCCCAGACTTCAACCGCGGCCTTGCAGTCGGTGGCCGGGGCCTCGGCCGCGGCGGTGCAGTCGGCCGCCAAGGATTCGGCGCTGAATTCGGCGCAGGCCGTCGCCGCCCTGACCGACCGCTTGCGGGTCGAAATAGCGGCTGCCGCCTCGACCTTGCAATCGGCCGCCAGGGATTCGACCGAGACTTCGACGCAGACGATCGCCGGCCTCGCCGACGGCTTGCGCGCCGAGATGGAAGCGTCCGCCGCGGCGCTGCGCTCGGCCGCCGGGGAATCGACCGAGAGTTCGACGCATGCGATCAGCAGCCTGATCGACAACCTGCGCGCCGAGATGGAGGCGTCCGCCGCGGCGCTGCGCTCGGCTGCCGGAGAATCGACCGAGAGCTCGACGCAGACCGTCGTCAACCTGACCGATAGCCTGCGCATCGAAATCGAGGCGTCCGCCGCAGCCCTGCGGTCGGCCGCCAAGGATTCGACGGTGAATTCGACGCAGGCCATCGCCGGCCTCACCGACCGTCTGCGGCGTGAAATGGAGGCGGCGGCGGCCGCCTTGCAGTCGGTCGCCAAGGATTCGACCGCCAATTCGACTGAGGCGATCGCCAATCTGACCGATCGTCTGCGCGCCGAAGTCGAGCAATCGGGCGCCTTGCTGCGCGAATCCCTGGAAAGCAGCGCCAGCGCTTCGGTCAACGCGCTCGGCGGCACCGGCGATCGGCTGCGCAACGAGCTGACGCTGGTGCTCGACAAATTGGGCGAAGCGAGCGCGACGCTCGAGCGCATCGTCGGCTCGGCCGGCTCCGATCTCGACGCGGTCCAGACGGGACTCGCCGCGCGGGTCGCCGATTTCCAGCGCGCGCTCGGCTCGATTTCCTCGCAGGTCGCCGGGCTCAACCGGGCTTCGACCACGACGCAGGCCGAAGCGAACGGCCTGGCCGAGCGGCTCGCCGAACACACCAATTCGCTCGCGGGGGTGGCGCACGACCTGGCCTCGACCCAGGAGACGGTCGACGCGGCGCTCGATCGGCGGCGTGAAAGCCTGCAGGCGTTGATGGGTCAGATCGGGCGCAAGAGCGAGGACTTCGAGGCGCTCATGCGCTCGTTCGCCGCGACAGTCGAGGAATCCTTCGGCAAGGCGCAGGCGCGCGCCAAGGAAATCAACGCGGCGCTGATGCTGACGACCAACGGCGCGGCGGCCACCGTCAGCAGTCAGTTCGAAATGATCCGCGACAACGCCGGCAAGGAGCGCGAGCGCACCGCCGCGGCGTTGCAAGCGGCCTACGATCAGGCCAATACGCAACTGGCCGGCGTCATGAACCAGATCACGGATCGGTTCAAGCAATCGGCCGCCGAGGTTCGCTCGATGGCCGGCGAAATCCAGCGCGAACTCGAAGCGACCCGGCAGGAACTGCGGCGCGGGGTTCTGGAATTGCCGCAGGAGACCGCCGAGCAGGCGGGCGCCATGCGCCGCGTCATCAGCGATCAGATCAAGGCGCTGAACGAACTGGCCGGCATCGTGTCCAATTCCGCGGCGGGATTCGACGTCTCCGAAGCCGCGCCGGCGGCGCCGCCGCCGAGCCTCGCGCCGCCTGCCGCGACCGCGCCCGTCGAGCCGCCGCACGTGATCGAATTGCCGGGCCCGGTCGAGACGCCGTTGCGCCCGCTTGCGCAGCTCAGCCCGATCGAGGCGCCGCGCGCCGGCCGGAGCCAACCGACGCCGCCCGCCGAGCGCGCGCAGGCCGGCTGGCTCTCGGATCTCCTTTCGCGCGCCTCGCGCGACGAACCGCCGGCCGCCACGGCGGCCAATCGCCCGGCCGCCGACGCGCTCGACGCCATAGCCGCCAGCATCGCCAACCTGATCGACGCGGACGCGGCCGGCGAAATGTGGGACCGCTGGCGGCGCGGCGACAACAATGCGTTCTCGCGCCGGCTGTATACGGCGCAGGGCCAGCAGACCTTCGACGAGATTCGCCGGCGCTGCCGCACCGACGCGCAATTCCGCGACACCGTCGAGCGCTACACGCAGGAGTTCGAACGCCTGCTCGCCAAGATCGGCCCGAACGACCGCGACGGCGCGCAGGCGCGCGCCTACCTGCTGTCCGACACGGGCAAGGTCTATACCATGCTCGCCCACGCCTCCGGACGGATGGGGTAGCCCGCGCCGGCCGTTTCCCGAGGATGCGCCGGACATTCGGACGGGAATCGCCGATCGGGACGGGTTGAAGCGACGGCGCTTCAGATTTGCGCGCTGGTGAAGGCGACGATCTGCGCCATCACCGCCGACAGGGCGGCGTTCAGCGCTTTCGTGACTTGAGGGCCATCGGAGCCGGCTGCGCGCGCGTGCGTCGTGAAGATTTGCGCCGCCACGACCCGCCCGCTGGCGGTCGCCACGATCTTCGCCGCGATGTCGACATTCGCCTGGCCGGCGCCGACGTCCAGCTCGAAAGCGCGAATGTCCAGTTCGAGGCTGTAGTCGGCGGCGGGGCCGCTGCCCGCGCGCGCGACCGACTGGAGAAGCCGCGCATTCTGGAACGTCTGCACCAGACGGGTCTGCACGAGGGCGGGCAGCCGGTCGGACCATTGCGCGCCCGCCAGATAGGCGATCGTGTCGGGCCCGGTGCGCACCAGGATGCGCTGGCTGTCGAGGTCGAGCGAGGCGATCGGTTCGCGAATCGCGAGCTGCGCGCGCAATTTGTGCGCCGGCGGCGGAGAGGCGGCGGAGAGGTCGAAGGTTTCTGGCGGCGCGCTGGCGCAAGCGGCCGCGACGAGAACGCCGGCCACGGCCAGGCCGCCCCTCAACCACCGCGCGCTGCGGGATGTCGCGTTCATTGTCCGCCGTGATATTCCGGCAAAGCCGGCCTGGAGCCAAAAATAAGCTGGTTGGGACTGCGTTCGAACGACCGGATCGCCTGATCGAGATCGCCGATCGTGCGGCGCGCGTCAATGGCGAGCGCCTCGTATTCGCGCAGACCCGAACCGCTGAAGCGCGTCAGGCCGACCGCGATCTCCTTGGTGCGCTGGTTGAGATCGTCGGCGAACTGGCGCACCGAGCGCGCCGCATCGCCGACCTCGCCGAGCGCTCCCTTGGTCTCGGGCGAACCGAGAAAATTCTGGGCGCTGACCATCAGCGCGTCGAGCCGGTCGGCGGAATTGTTCAGCTTGGCGGCGAGCTCCGCGGCGTCCTTGAGCGCGCGATCGACATTGCCGCGATTATCGCCGAGCGATCGGGCGAACTTGGAGACGTCATCGACGACGCCCGCGATCTTCTTGTCGTCGACGGCCTTGGCGAGGTTGCGGAAATCGCCGAGCGCCCCGTTGAGCTGGTCGGCCGTTCCATCGAGTTTCTTGGCGAGGGAAGCGGCGTCGGTGAGCAGGCTGTCGACATGGCCCTGATTGTTCGCCAGCGTCGTCGAGAAAGCTCCGAGATTGTTGACCGCGTTGTGAACCTGCTCAGGGTCCACCGCCGAAGCGATCTTGTCGACGCTGTCGACGACGTCGGCGACCTTCTTGGTGTCGACGGCCTTGGCGAGATTGCGGAAATCGCCGAGCGCCCCATTGAGCTGGTCGGCGGTCCCGTCGAGCTTCTTGGCGAGGGACGCGGCGTCCGCGAGCAGGCTGTCGACATGGCCCTGGTTGTTCGCCAGGGTTGTCGAAAAGGCTTCGACGTTCTTGACGACGGAGCGAACCTTGTCGGCCTCCACCGCCGAGACGAGATTGTCGACCCCGTCGATGACGTCCGCGATCTTCTTGGTGTCGATCGCCTTGGCGAGGCCGCGAAAATCCGCGAGCGCCCCGTCCAGCTGGCCGGCGGTCTGGTTGAGCTTCTTGGCGAGCGCCGCCGTATCGGTGAGGAGACTGTCGACCGAGCCTTGATTGCGGGCCAGCGTCGCCGCGAAGGCGTCGATATTGCCGACGACGCCGCGCACCTTGTCGACGTCGACCGCCTTGACCAGATTGTCGACGTCGTCCGACAGGCTTTGCAATTTGTTGGTGAGCGGCGCGAGCGTGCGGCCGAGATCGGCGACGCCCTTCAAGGCGGCGTTGACGCCCGAGGAATTGTCGGCGAGCGCTTTCGAGAAGGTGTCGGCGTTCGCCAGCGTGTCGGTGATCGACGCGCTGTTCTCGTCGAGCAGCTTGTTCGCCTTGCCGATCAGACCTTCGGCGCTGACCGAGAGGCGCTGAACGGTCTCCAGCAGGTTCTGCAATTGCGAGGGTTCGGCGTAAATCGTCGGCGGCGCGCCGTCCTTGCCCGGCTCGAGCGACGGCGTCGTTTCGGCGCCGCCGGTCAGCGCGATCGCCGCGACGCCCGTCAGGCCCTGCAATTCGAGACGCGCCTTGGTGTCCGTCTTGATCGGCGTGCGGCCGGCGACGTCGACAATGGCGGCGACGCGGCTCGGGTCCTTTTCCAGGAAGTCGATCGAGCGCACCGCGCCGACGTTCAATCCGTTGAACAGCACCGAGCTGCCGCGCGTGAGGCCGGACACCGAGCCGGTGAAGACGATCCTGTAGGTCTTGTGCTCCGGCGTCCTGGCGGCGCCGGACAGCCACAGCACGAACAGGAACGCGCCAGCGATCACCGCGAGGGTGAATGCGCCGATCAGAACGTAATTCGCCCTGGTCTCCATGCCGCCTTCAGTCTCTTGCCATCGATGGGTCTGACGAAGCCAATCTTCCTATCGAGTTGCTCCGGTTGCGAGAAATCAGTCGATCGTTCATTGGGGCGCCGCCGGCGCGCCGGGACCGAGTTGGCTCAGGCTGCGCCCCTCGCCTCTCTTCCCATGAAAATATGCCTTTAGCCAAGGATCATCCGAGTGAAGCAGGTCGGCGATCGGGCCGACGGCGATCACCCGGCCGTGACCGAGCGCCGCGACACGGTCGCAAATCGCATAGAGGCTATCGAGATCGTGCGTCACCATGAACACGGTGAGGCCGAGGGTCTTTTGCAACGTCGAGATCAGCTCGTCGAAATCTCCGGCGCCGATCGGATCGAGGCCGGAGGTCGGCTCGTCGAGGAAAACAATGTCCGGATCGAGCGCCAGGGCGCGGGCGAGCGCCGCGCGCTTGATCATACCGCCCGATAATTCCGAGGGATATTTGTTCGCCGCGTCGGCGGGCAGGCCGACCAGCGCTATTTTCAACATCGCCAGTTCGTCGCGCAGGCGCCGCGATATGCCCAGATGTTCGCGCATCGGCGCCTGCACGTTTTGCTTGACGGTCAGGTTGGAGAACAGGGCCCCCTGCTGGAACAGAACGCCCCACCTTTGCTCGATATTGTCGCGCTCGGTCTCGCTCAGCGCGTCGAGGTCGTGGCCATAGACCTCGATCGTGCCCGCGCGCTTGGGAATGAGCCCAAGGATGGTGCGGGTCAGGACCGTTTTGCCAGCGCCCGAGGCGCCGACGAAGCCGAGCACTTCGCCGCGACGGAGATCGAGGTCGAGGCCGTCCATCACCAGCTTGTCGCCAAAGCCGACTTTCAGCCCGCGCACGCGAAGGATAATCTCGTGCGGCGCCTGCCCGGCCGCTGGCCCGTCGATCTGGGCGCGCTCGTTCATGCGTTTCTTTTCACGGTCAAGCGCGCGTCCCTCAACTGCGAACGGCTGCGAAGAACATGGCGAACACGCCGTCGAGGACAATGACCATGAAGATCGATTTGACCACCGAATTGGTCACGTTGGTTCCCAGCGATTCGGCCGAACCCTGCACCGCGAAGCCCTCGACGGACGCCACGATCGCAATCATCAGCGCCATGAACGGCGCCTTGGTGATGCCGATCATGAAGACGCTGAAGTCGACCGCCGCCTGCAATCGTTCGAGATAGACTTCCGGAGCTATCCCGCCGTAGGCCCAGGAGACGCAAAGGCCGCCGAACAGGGCGGCCAGATCGGCCAGAAAAGTCAGAATCGGCAACGCGACCACCAGCGCGACCACCCGCGGGACGATGAGCACCTCGATCGGGTCGAGCGCCATCACCTTGAGCGCGTCGATCTCCTCGCCCATTTTCATCGAGCCGATCTCGGCGGTGATCGCCGATCCCGACCGTCCGGCGATCATGATCGAGGTGATGAGGACGCCGAGTTCGCGCAGCACGAGAATGCCGATCAGGTCGACCGCGAAGGTCGAGGCGCCGAAGCGCTGCAATTGGAAAATGCCCTGTTGCGCGACGATCGCGCCAACCAGGAAATTGATCAGGACGATGATCGGCACGCTACGAAAGCCGAACGCCTCGAACTGAAAGACGATCGAGGTCACGCGCCAGCGCCGGGGATGGACGGCCAGCCAGACGGTCGTGCCGACGACCCGGCCGAAGAACCCGACGCCGTCAATGAGATCCCGTCCGGCGGTGTAGACGCTCTCGCCGACATCGCTGAGCACGAGGACGAGCGGCGCGATATGCGGGCGCGGGGGCGCCTCGAAAACGCGATAATGCGCCTCGTGAAGCAGGATCTTGTGCTCGGGAAGCGCCCGCGAATAGCCGACTTCCAGCCCGGCGGTCGCCAGTTGCGCCCTCGAGCGGTCGATCAGCCAGGCGCCGGCGGTGTCGAGTTGCTCGATCCCGCCAAGATCGATCGTCGCGCGCCTCGCCCCGTCGCCGGCGTGGACGATGCCGTCGGCCTCGGTCTCCGCCAATCGTCCGGCATGGACGGTCCAGTCGCCCGTGAGCGAGACGCGCACCCCCTCGCCGGTTCTTTCGCTCTTGGTGGAAGGCGCAGAAGGCATCGGGCGCTCGAAGATTTGCGTCGAAAGTGGCTCATATCGCGGCCATGCGCGGCTGTCGAGGCGGACGCGCCCGGGACGGCGTTGATGGTCGGTTAGCCCCGGCCCCGTCGCGGCCTCCCGGCGCGGGAATGTCCGTCCGGAACGGGTACGAAACCAGCACGAATCGGCTTTCGCGCGAATCGCCGGAGTGATTCGCCAATAAGCCAGCCCCTTTTCGCCGTGGGCGCCCGTCCAATCGACGTTATGGTTGGCGCCGCGTTGCCGACCGGCTGGACGCGGCGTCCCGCGCCGGGAAAGTCGAGCCCAAACGCGCACGAAACGCGCACGAATCAGAGCAACGCGCCCCCGCCGCAATTCGCCGTCCGTCGCTCACGCGCGCTGTGCGAACAAGGAGCGTAAGCCTTTCAACAATCCCGGCCGTTCCTTGGCCTCCTCGAGCGCGGCCAGAAATCGCTCCGCCCAGCGGTCGATGTCATTGGCCGCCAGATGTTCGAGCATCCGGCGCTGGCGGCCCACCCGGGCGGCCAGCGGCATTTCGAGCGCCGTCTTGATCGCTTCGGCCATCGCCTCGGTCTCGTGGGGGTTGACGATCAGGGCGGCGTCGAGCTCCTGCGCCGCGCCGGCGAATTGCGAAAGAACGAGCACGCCGGGATCGTCGGGGTCCTGCGCGGCGACATATTCCTTGGCGACGAGATTCATGCCGTCGCGGAGCGGGGTCACCAGCGCGACATGCGCCGACCGGTAGAGTCCGGCGAGCGCCGCGCGCGAATAGGAACGGTTGACATAGCGGATCGGCGTCCATGAGGGATCGCCATGCCGGCCGTTGATCTGCCCGACGAGTTCGTTGATCTCGCGGTTCATCGCGGCGTATTCGGGCACCTCCGCCCGGCTCTTGGGCGTCACCTGCAGGAAGGAAACCTTGCCCAGCCACTCCGGGTGCTTGTCGAGGAAATGGCCGAAGGCGTTGATGCGATGGGGGATGCCCTTGGAATAGTCGAGGCGGTCGACGCCGACGATCAGACGCCTGCCGATCAGGCTCGCGCGCATTTCTTCGATCAGTTTGGAGTTCATCGCTCGCCGCGCGGCCCGCGCGTAAAGCGTCGTCTCGATCGACACCGGGAAGGCGCGCACCACGAGCCTTCGGCCGTCCACTTCGAATTGTCCCGGCGAGCGGCGCGATTCGGCGCCGTGAACGGTCAGATATCGACCAAGATTTTCGGCGTCCTGCGCGGTTTGCATGCCGACCAGATCGTAATGGCTGAGCGCGCCCATCGTCTCCCAGTGTTGCGGCAAGGCGTCCAGCATGTCCGGCGGCGGACACGGGATGTGCAGGAAAAATCCGATCGGATTTTCGTGGCCGCGCGCGCGCAGCAGCTTGGCGAGCGGCAGCAGGTGATAGTCATGCACCCAGATCGTGTCTTCCGGCTCGATGATGGGCGAGAGGGCGTCGGCGAATCGCCGGTTGACGCGCAGATAGCCGTCGAGCTCGCCCGATGTGAATTCCGCCAGATCGACGCGGTAGTGGAGGATCGGCCACAGCACCCGGTTGGCGAATCCGTTGTAGTATTCCTGAAAATCGGTGGCCGACAGATCGAGCGTGATGTAACTGCGCATGCGGCGCCGGACGAGCGTCGGCGCCGGCGCGGCGGCGTCCTCGGTGACGTCGCCGCTCCAGCCGAACCACACCCCTTCCCGATGCCTGAGCGCCGCGTTGACGGCGACGGTGAGGCCGCCGGCCTGCCTGCGGCTCCCGGAATCGGGAACGCTCACGCGATTGGAGACTAGGATGAGACGCGGCGCCATGCATCCTCCCATTTCACAGAAAGTCGCATTGCCGAATTGATGATCGCCGCCATCGAATAGGTCTGCGGGATATTGCCCCACAGCGCGCCGGTCTCGGGATGAATATCCTCGGAGAGGAGGCCGAACGCGTTTCGACGCCCAAGCAAATCGACGAACATCCCGCGGGCTTCGTCGATGCGGCCGATTGCGGCGAGGGCGTCAATATACCAGAAGTTACATACGATGAAAGCCGTCTCGGGGACGCCGAAATCATCCTCGTTGGTGTAACGCATGATGCGGCCGTCGCGCATCAGCTCGCGTCCGACCGCCTCGCAGGTGGCGAGGAATCGCGGATCGTCGGCGGCGAGCATTCCCAATTCGGAAAGCAGCAGCACGCTCGCGTCGAGTTCGGCGCCGCCGAGCACGCCGGCCAGAGCCCGCTTGTCTTCATGCCAGGCGCGGGCGAGGATCGGTTCGCGCAAGCTGTCCGCGCGGGCGCGCCAGTACGCGGCGCGCTCTTGCAGTCCAAGGCGCCGCGCAATTTGCGCGAGACGATCGCAGGCCGCCCAGCACACCGCGGCCGAATGCGTGTGCACGCGCTGGCGGCCGCGAAACTCCCAGATGCCGGCGTCCGGCGTCAGCGCCAGCTTCACCGCCTGCTCGCCGAGCGGCTCCAGCTCGAAAAACAGCGCCTTGTCGCCCATTCTGGGAAGACGCTCGTCGACGAACATCTGCGTCGCCGCGAGAATTGCGCTGCCGTAGACGTCGTGCTGGCTTTGCAGCTTCGCCAGATTGCCGACGCGCACGGGTCCCTGTCCCCGGAAGCCGGCGAGGTCGGCCGCGATCGATTCATCGAGCGGGTCTCCGGGCACGATCGAATGAACCGGCACGAGCGGCGCGTGGCGATCCGCGGCGACCGCCAGAATGTAGTTGATATAGGCCTCCATCGTCTCCGTGGCGCCGAGCTTGTTCAACGCCTGGACGACGAAATAGGAGTCCCTCAGCCAGCAATAGCGATAGTCCCAGTTGCGGCCGCTGGCGGGCGATTCGGGAATAGAGGTCGTGTGCGCGGCGACGATCCCGCCGGTTTCCTCGAAGCTGCACAGTTTGAGGGTCACCGCGGCCCGCGTCACCGCTTCCTGCCATTCGAACGGCACCGAGAGCGTGCGCACCCAATCCTGCCAGTGGAGGCGCGTACGCTCCTCGAATTCGCGCGCGGTCGTATCGAGCCCGCTCAGGAACGGCTCGTCGGGACCGAAAACCAGCGTGAGCGGCCGCGTCAGGGGGAAGGTCCTTTCCTCGGCGATATAGGAAAGCGGCGCATCGGTGGTCAGCCGCATCACCGCGCCGGTCCCCTGGTAGCGAATGTGGTTGGACCCGAGAGAAAAGTCGGTCGTCGGCCGGCCGTAGTCGTGCGTCGGGCGCACCCTGATGGCGATCTTGGGCAATCCCGCCACGGGGGTGATGCGACGCACGAGTTGCGGCGGCCGGAACATCCGCTCGTAGCGGGGAAAGCGAGGCGCGAAGTCGGTGAGTCGGACGCGGCCGCCGTGGCGGTCGACAAGCTCTGTCTCGACGATCGCCGTATTGCGGAGGTAAGCGCCCTTCGCGTCGCTCTGATCGTCGAGCACGACGTCGGCGAAGCCCTTCTCCTCCTGGCCGGCCAGCAGGCGCGAGAAGACGGGGTTGGAATCGAAGCGCGGAAAGCACCACCACACGAGGCGGCCGCCCGAATCGATGAGCGCCGCGACGCGGCAATTGCCGATCAGCGCGAGGTCGAGCGGCTGACCGCCGGCCGGCTTTTCCGCGAGCTTGGCTGACTGGGTCACGCCGCCACCTTTGCGAGCCATTCGCGCACCGCCGCCGGCTGCGCGAACGACCCGGAAAGACCGGGCATTTCGACGCCGACCGAAAAAGCGGCGCCGCCGAGCGCCAGCGCCGCCTCGAAACCGGGCCGATCCATTTTGTCATCGGCGATGAACACCGGCCGCCGTCCGGCGAACGGCGCCTGCCCCATGAATCGCCGGATCGCCGTCCCCTTGTCGAAGCCGGGAAGCTTGACCTCGAAAACGAGATGTCCGGCCGTCAACTCCAGGTCCAGCCGGGCGAACTGTTCGACGAAGCGCTCGAGGGCGAGGAACAGCTCGCTCCCGACCGGCCCGGCGAGATTGTAATGCGCGGCGAAACTGACCCCCTTGTTCTCGGCGAGGACCCCGGGAAAGGCGCCGAGCCGCCGCTGGAAATCGACCCAGGCGACCGCCGGCAGACGATCGCTGGTCAGCGATTGCGTCGGTTCGTGCGGCAAATATCGGATTTCGGCGCCATGGATTCCGCTCGCCCGCAATCGCAAAGGCGCGAACAGCCGGTCGAGTTGTTCGATCGGACGGCCGCTGACCAGGGCGAGCGCGCCGTCAAGACGTCGTTCGGCCATCGCCAGATCGTCAACGAGGGAAGGCGGGACCGCGACCGCGTCAGGCGTCGGCGCGAGGTCGACGAGCGTCCCGTCGACGTCGAGGAAAAGACTGATCGCGGTGGCCGTCGGAACGAATCGATCCGCCGCCTTCATCGCATGGCTCTCCACTCGTTTGCATGAAACTCGACGCCGGGATCGAGCGACCGCAGAGGGCGCGCGCGCCCATTAAACCGACATTGGCGAACGATGGCAAACGGCGCGCGGCGCCGTCCGGATTCGCCTGATTCGCCGCGTCAGCGGCGCGCGTCAGGCGGCGCTGCGCGCCGACCGCCGGCGCAATTCGACAAGGATCGCCAGCGCGACGCCGGCGCCGGCGAAGCCCGCCATGACGAGATAGGCGCGTTCGCCGAGGTCGACATAGAGCGGACCGGCGAGCGCGACGACCGTCGCGCTGACGCCGCCGATCGCGGCGGTCAGCCACCCCTGCGCGCGGGCGCGCATCGCATGCGGCGCGGATTCAAAAATCAGCAACATCGAGCCGAAATGGGTGGCCGCGAAGCTGAAGCCGTGCCCCGCCTGCGCCAGCGCCAGCAAGGGCGCGCCGGGATCGCTCGCCATGACGAGCCAGCGAAGCAGGGCCGTCAGGCCGCCGAGCGCCAGAAGTCCGACCGCCCGATCGGGACCGGCGACCCAGCGCCCGACCAGCGCGAAGCACGCCGTCTCCGAGGTGACCCCGAGCGCCCAGGCCGCGCCGACGAACGCATTCGAATGGCCCTCGCGCGCCCAATGCAGCGAGCCGAACGTGTTGAGCAGCGAATGGCTCGCCTGAATCAGCGTCGCCGCGCCGATCACCAGGATCAGCAAGCCGAGACCGCCGCCGTTCGATCGCTCCGCTTCGCCGGGTTGCGGCGCATGGGCCAGGGCGCCGAGCGGCGCGGCGTAGAGCGCGGCGCCGACCGACAGCAGCGCGGAGGCCGCGAGCCCGTAGGGAATCGCCGCGACGCCGGTGAGGCTCAGCATCAGCCCGGCGGCGAGATTGCCGCCGATGAAGGCGGCCGAGCCCCACTTGCGAATGGCGCCATATTCGAGACGGACCGCTCCGACGCCTCCGGTCACGGATGAGAGAGCGGGCCGCCGGGCCTGCGCGCGAAGCACCGCGAAGGTCAGCGCGTCGGCGAGCGGCATCGCGGCGCTTTGCGCGCAAGAGAACAGAGCGACCGTGACGATGATCGCCGCGAATCCCGACACGAAGGTCAGCGCGACGAGCAAGCTCGTCATGACGATCAGCGATGCGGACAGGGCTCCGACAAAGTCGCCGCGTCTGTCGGCCCATCCGGCGACGAGCGGCGTCGCCAGGACGCGCAAGAACTGCGGGGCCGCCAGCACGACGGCGATATGGCGATCGTCGATCCCGCGCGCGCCGAGCCAGATCGGCAGAAACGGCAACTGCATGCCAAAAGTGAAGAAGGTGGCGGCGTAGACCAGCGAGAGCCGCAACCCGATACGGCGGTCGCCCGGCAGCGCGAGATTGGTCAATCCATCACCGCGGCCCTGAGAATGCACACCATCGTCGCATGGGCCGGCTTTGCGGAGACGTTTCGAATGCGATGCGGCAGGTCGCAGCGATAGCGCAAGGTTTCGCCGGCGCGCGCCGTCTGCGTCACGCCGCCGACCTCGATCTCCAGATCGCCCTCCAGCACCGAAAGGCATTCGATCGAGCCGCGCTGGTGCGCCTCCGATTCGAGAAGGCCGCCCGGCTCGGCCTGGAAATCATACCATTGCAGCCAGTCGACCGTCTTGATCCAACCGATCACGGCGAGCCGGCAAAGCCCGTCGTCGGACACCAGGATCGGCGTGTCGCCGCGGCTCGACCGTTCGATGAAAGGCCCCTCGTCGGCGCCGTGCAGCACCGACTCGATCGACACGTCCAGCGCATGGGCCAAACGCCAGATCGTCGTCAGCGTCGGGTTGGTCTCGTTGCGCTCGATCTGCGAGATGATCGATTTGGCGACCCCCGATTGGGTCGAAAGCTCGGACAGCGACAGGCTGTGGCTCTTGCGCAGTCGCTGCACGGTGCGGCCGAGCTGCCCGGAAAGCGCCGTCGCGCCCGCTTCAAGCACTTTGGCCTTGTCCTTGCCTTCGACGCCCATATGCCAATCCAAGCCCGACGACGTTTGGCACAATAAACGAAGTCGTCCGGTTTATCGAACGATTCGGGCGGCGGGGACGCCTTTTTGGGCGTGGCGCGAGCGGCCGGAGGCGCCGGCGCCCGGAGCGTTCAGAACACGCCGGGAAAGGCGCCGCCGTCGATGAGGATGTTCTGCCCGGTGATGTAGCCGGCCTGCGCGCTGGCGAGAAAGGCGCATAGCTGGCCCAGTTCCTCGGCGTGTCCGAACCTGCCGGCGGGGATCGAGGCCTCGCGTTCGGCGCGCGCTTGCGTCTCGTCGATTCCCCGCTTGGCGGCCTGGTTGAGCAGGCCGACGCGAATGCGGTCGGTGTCGAAAGCGCCCGGCTGGATCGAATTGATCGTCACGTTGTCGCGCGCCAGGGCGCGGGCGCTCGACGCCAGAAAGGCGGTCAGTCCGGCCCGCGAGGCCGAAGAGACGTCGAGCCCGGCGATCGGCGCGCGGACCGACGAAGAAGTGATGTTGATGACCCGGCCGAAGCGGCGCTGCGCCATGCCCGGCAGCACCGCCTGCGTCAAGGCGATCGGGGTCAGCATGTTGGCTTCCAGCCCGCGCAGGAGATCGTAGCGGGTGATCGTCCGGAATTGCTGCGGCGGCGGTCCGCCGTTGTTGTTGACCAGAATATCGGGCGCCGGACAGGCGGCGAGGAGAGCCTTGCGCACGCGGGCTTCCCCGATGTCGCCGGCGATGGCGATGACCTCGGCGCCGATCGCGCGGATTTCCTGCGCCGTCGCCTCCAGCTTCTTCGCGTTGCGGCCGTTGAGGACGACAAGGCAGCCCGCTTGCGCCAAGGCCTTGGCGCAGGCCTTGCCAAGCCCCTTGCTGGAGGCGCAGACGATCGCCTTGCGTCCGGCAATGCCCAAATCCATGGGAAAGACTCCAGAACGCGAGTTCGAGAACGGCCGCATTGTGGCGGTTCGCGCTGCGCCCGGCAAGCGCCGACCGCCGCGCCATCCTGACGCGCCTTGGCCGACCGCGCGCCCGGAGCCCTGCGCGCTGTCATCGCAACGACATCAGAATCTGGCCAAAGGGGCGCCGAGGCGTTCGCGCGCTACCGATCGAGGCTGCATTGGCCAAAGACCAGGACGGCACCACCCGCTATCGCGCCATATTCATGTCGGACCTGCATCTGGGCACGCGCGGCTGCCAGGCCGAGCTGATGCTCGAGTTTCTACGTTACAACGACGCGGATACGATTTTCCTGGTCGGCGACATCATCGACGGCTGGCGGTTGAAATCGGGGTGGTACTGGCCGCAAGCCCACAACGACGTCATCCAGAAACTGCTGCGCAAGGTGCGGCGCGGCGCGCGGATGATTTTCGTGCCCGGCAACCACGACGAATTCGCCCGCCAGTTCATCGGGCTGATGTTCGGCGGAATCGAGATCGTCCGCCAAACGACGCACGTGACCGCCGACGGCCGCCGCTTTCTGGTCATGCACGGCGACGAATTCGACGTCGTCGTGCGGCACGCCAAATGGCTGGCGTTTTTCGGCGACTCGGCCTATGAAGCGGCTCTGTTCGTCAATACGCATTTCAATCGGCTGCGCCGTTTTCTTGGCTTCGATTACTGGTCCTTTTCGGCCTGGGCCAAACTCAAGGTCAAGAACGCCGTCAATTTCATCGGCAGCTTCGAGCGCGAATTGGCGGGCGAAGCCAAAAGGCGCGGCGCCGATGGCGTCATCTGCGGCCATATCCACCACGCCGCAATTCGCCAGATCGACGGGGTCACCTATGTGAACACCGGCGATTTCGTCGAGTCTTGCTCGCTGGTCGTCGAGCATTACGACGGGAAGTTGGAGATTCTCTATTGGGCGGCGCTTGCAGCCAAATCCAGCCAGACGCCGCAGGAGGTGGAAGCCGCGGCGAAGGCGGCCTGATGCGCATTCTCATCGCGACCGACGCGTGGCGGCCGCAAATCAACGGCGTGGTGCATTCGCTCGAGCAGATGTCGGCCGCCGCCCGAACCCAGGGCGCGCAGATCGATTTCCTGACGCCGCAGGGCTTTCGCGCCATTCCGCTGCCGACCTACCCCGACATCAAGCTGGCGCTCGCCCCGTGGGGCGCGGTGGGGCGGCGCATCGCCGCCCTGGGGGCCGATCACATCCATATCGCGACCGAAGGGCCGATCGGCCTCGCCGCGCGCCGATATTGCCAGGCGAACGGCCGGGTGTTCACCACCAGCTATCACACCCGCTTTCCCGAATACGTCTCGGCGCGCACGCGGATCCCCGAGCGCTGGACCTACGCGGCGCTGCGCTGGTTTCACGCGCCCGCCGCCGTGGTGATGGTGCCGACGCCGACGATGCGCGACGAACTGAGCCGGCGCGGCTTTGCGCGCGTCAAGGTGTGGTCGCGCGGCGTCGATCATTTGACGTTCCGGCCGCGAACGAGCAGCGTTCTCGATCTGCCGCGCCCGATCTTTCTCTATGTCGGCCGCCTCGCCGTCGAGAAAAATCTCGGCGCGCTGTTGAGCCTGAAGCTGCCGGGATCGACCGTGATCGTCGGCGACGGGCCGGCGCGCGCTTCGCTCGAGCGCCAATATCCGCACGCCCATTTCCTCGGCAGCCGCTCGGGCGAGGCGCTCGCGCAGGTCTACGCCAGCGCCGACGTCTTCGTCTTTCCCAGCCGCACCGACACGTTCGGAATCGTGCTGATCGAGGCTCTCGCCAGCGGACTGCCCGTCGCGGCCTATCCGGTCGCCGGCCCGCTCGACGTGATCGGCAACAGCGGCGCAGGGATTCTCAGCGAAGATCTCGGCGCCGCCTGCCTGTCGGCCCTCGCGATCCCACGGGCGACGGCGCGCCAACATTCGCTGCAATTCACCTGGGGCGAAAGCGCGCGGCAGTTCCTGAGCCATATCGAAGGAAGCCGCCCGCAACCGCGCGCTGTGCCGGTCAGGGAGCTGGAGCTTTCGAACTAGGCGCGCCGGGAGCCCGCGCGGACGTCGCCGTCCGGCAGCCGACCTAATGCGATTGCGCCGCCGCCAGGATCTGCTCCACCGCCGCTTCCGGCGCCAGCGCGCCGCCGGCGACCTCGCGCTCGAGGCGGGCGAGTCGCCCCTTGACCGCCTCGCTGTCAAGCACCCGCCGCAGCAGGCGTTCTTCGAGCAAGGCCCACATCCATTCGACCTGTTGACGCGCGCGCTTGCGCTCGAGTTCTCCGCTAGCGCCAAGCGCCGCGCGGTGGCGTTCGATCGCGCCCCACATCTCGTCGAGGCCGTGGTTGGCGAGGCCGGAGATCAGCACGACCGGCGGCGCCCAATCGGGCGAGGCGGGCGCCAGGATGCGCAAGGCGGCGCCATATTCGGCCGCGGCCTGGCGCGCGCGGGCCGGGTCGAGGTCGGCCTTGTTGACCGCCACCATGTCGGCCTGTTCGATGATGCCCTTCTTGATGCCCTGCAATTCGTCGCCGGCCCCGGGCAACGTCAGCACCAGAAAGAAATCGGTCATGTCGGCCACCGCGGTTTCCGACTGGCCGACGCCGACTGTCTCGACCAGCAGGACGTCGAATCCCGCCGCTTCGCACAGCGCCATCGTCTCGCGTGTTCGCGACGCGACGCCGCCCAGCGTCCCGCCCGCTGGGGAGGGGCGAATGAAGGCGTTGGGGTCGGCGGCCAGCCTCGCCATCCGCGTCTTGTCGCCGAGGATCGAGCCGCCGGAGCTTTTCGAGGAAGGATCGACCGCGAGCACTGCGACTTTGTGGCCCGCTCGCGTCAGATTCGAGCCCAGCGTCTCGATCAACGTCGACTTGCCGACGCCCGGGACGCCGGTGATCCCCACCCGCATCGCCGTGCCGACGCCGGGCGCGAGTATTTGCGCCAGCGCCCGCGCCCGCGCCTGATGGTCGCCGCGGCGGCTTTCGACCAGCGTGATCGCGCGCGCCAGCGTCGCCCGGTCGCCCGCGCGGATCCTTCGGGCCATCGCTTCGATGGAAGATTCGCCCCCGCCCGCCGTCATGGGCAGGCTCTACCACTATCGCCCGCGGCCGGGGATAGCGGGCGCCGCCGCGCCGCAGAATAATCCGGTCGGCTAGAACTGGAACAACGGCTCCGGGCGGCCCGGCGGATTCAGCGGGGTCGGCAGCCGCTCAAATCCGGCGACGTTGCCGGTAAAGGACGGACCAAGCCCGGTGTAGGAATAGGGCGCGGTGTCGCTGAAATAGTGATTTTCCGAACCGACGGCGGCGGTGGGGCCGGGATCGAGATAGGAGCGCCCGGTATGAACGACGACATCCCCGTTTCGGGCGACAAGACGGTGATGCGGGCGGCGAACCTGCGCCTGCGCATCGGCGGCGAGCATGGCGGCGAACGCCAACGCGGCCGCCGTCACGGTGAAAGCCTTCGAATGGCGAGCCATCGATCTGTTCTCCTTGCTGGCCCCGCGCTCTATGTGGCGCAGCAGCGCTGGACTGCAAGCTGGCGCCGGCGCGTTAACGACGAATTGATACGCCATCGGCGCCGCCAAGGCCAAGCCTCGGCCGGACTTTCACGCCGAACGCGGTTGCGCGCCTTGCGCTACCGCAATTCCGACAGCCCGCCGACGATCAAGTCCGCCTGAAGGTCCCCGCGGCCGCGCCTCAATCGGCCGTGCTGTCGTCGCCATAGATCAGAGTGAGGTCGTCGATGAGGCGTCGCAGACGCTGGAGTCCGGGATGGTCAGGCGCGCTCTTGCGCAAGTTGGCGAGAATCCTTTCGAGACCTTGGCGCGCCGCCGGCCATTGGCTGGCGTCCGTTTGAAGCAGCGCTTTCGTATGCGCGCTGGCGCTGTCAACGATCCTGTCGATCCTGTCCGTCATATCGGGCTTCCCCAAGACTCATTCGTCCTGCGAGCAATCCGCCGACCGCTCAGGTAAGCCTTGACGTGTTTCCCGATGACACACCTTGCGCCGGGACCGCCCCAAAATGGGCCGTGCCGCCTGAGGTCGAGGGGGCGGTGCGCGAAGGACGGGGGCGATCGCGCGACGCCGCACAGGCGTTGAGCGCCGGACCGGCCGCTTGACTTACCCGGATGCGTGTTTGAATTTGGCGCACCCTGGAACTGACAGCGGCGGCATGGCCAGCGTAGCCCCCCGGACAGCGAAAATCGCCGCGCCTCTCCGATGGATCTCCGTCTGGGGACCCGGCTTGCTCGTAATGCTGGCGGACACCGACGCCGGCAATGTCGTGACCAGCGCCCAGGCGGGCGCCCAATGGGGCTATCGGCTGCTGCCGCTGCTGCTGCTGTTGATTCCGATGCTCTACATGGTGCAGGAATTGACGGTGCGGCTCGGAATCCACACCGGGCGCGGCCATGGAGAACTGATCCGCGAACGGTTCGGGGTCGGATGGGCGTGGCTTTCGACGGCAGGCCTCGCCGCGGCGACGATCGCCTCGCTGGTCACCGAATTCACCGGCGTCGGGGGGATCGGAGAACTCTATGGCGTCCCGCGCGGCCTCACGCTGCCGATCGCCGCGGCGGCCCTGCTCGCCGTCGTCGCCACCGGCTCCTACCGGCGCGTGGAGCGGACCGCGATCGTCATCGGCCTGTTCGAACTCGCGTTCTTGGCCGTCGCGTGGTCCGCGCACCCGGACTTGGCGACCTTAGCGAAGGATGCGGCCGACCTGCCCTTCGGCAACCACGAGTTCACTTACCTGGCGGCGGCGGTGATCGGAGCGACGTTCAATCCGTGGATGGTTTTTTACCAACAGTCCGCCATTGCCGACAAGAAACTGCGGCCTGACGACCTCAAGACCGCCCGGCTGGATACGGCGGTCGGCGCGCTGCTGACCCAGTGCCTGACCGGATCGGTGCTGGTCGCGGCGGCGGCGACGCTGGCCTCCGGCGGCGCTTCTGCGGGCCTCGCCAGCGTCGGCGAGATCAGCAGCGCGCTGTCGCCGCTCCTTGGAGAGACCATGGGGCGCCTGGTGTTCAGCGCCGGCGTCCTCGGCGCCTCGCTGGTCGCCGCCATCGTCTGCTCGCTGGCGCTGGCCTGGGGGATCGGCGAGGTCGCCGGCTACCGGCGCTCGCTGGAGTATCATCCGTTCGCGGCGAAATGGTTCTATGGCGTCTACGCCGTATGCGTCGTCGGCGCCGCCGCCCTCGTCTGGCTCGCGCCGGACCTGGTGTGGCTCAGTATCGCCGCGCAGGTGCTGAACGCCTTCCTGCTGCCGCTGGTGGTCGGCTTCCTGATCGCGCTGGCGGTGACCGCGCTGCCGGCGCCGCTGCGTCCGCGCGGGCTCTATCTGTGGGCGCTGACCGGCGTTTCGGCGATCGTCATCGCCGTGGGGCTCTACGGCGGCGTCGCCGGCCTGCTGTAGCGGCGACGCCCCCTATCGCGGGAAACAATCCAGCGATCCGGCGTTGTTGCGGGCGCGCGCGACGAGGCTCGCGACGAGCAGGCGCTGGATCGGGCTGGGATGCGCGGCGTCGCGCTTGATCGGATTGGGCAGCGAGGTCGCCAGCAGCGCCGCCTCGCGCGCGTCGAGCTGGCTTGCTCTCTTATGGAAATAGCGTCGCGCCGCCGCCTCGATGCCGAACAGCCCGTCCCCCCATTCGGCGATGTTGAGGTAGACCTCCATCGTGCGCGCCTTCGACCAGACCTTGCCGAGGATCAGCGCAATGGCGATCTCGACGCCCTTGCGCATGGTCGAACGGCCCGGCCACAGAAAGAGGTTCTTGGCGGTTTGCATCGTGATCGTGGAGGCGCCGCGCGAGGGGCCGACGGCGCCGGCCTTGTGCATGACTTCATAAAGGGCGTCCCAGTCGACGCCGTCGTTGCGGCAGAAGCGGGCGTCCTCGGAGGCGATCACGGTGGCGATGAGCGCCGGCGCCACGTCTTTCAGCCGCACGTAGACGCGTTCATAGCTCCTGCCTTCCACCGTGCGGCCAAGCATCAGCGTCGATAGCGGCGGGACGGCGGAGTTGAGGACGAGAAGCCCGACAAAAACACAAAACAGCGCCAACAGCCCCACGACGACGACGCGCGTCAGGATGCGAAACGGAAAGCGCCAGCCCATCGCAGACCTTGGCGCATGCCGAGGCGCCGGACAAGCGCCCGCCGCGCGGGCGCCGCGCCTGCTTCAGTCATGCATGCCCGTGAGCGCTCCGGGCGACGCGTTCTCGAAGGCGCCCTGCGGCGCCTCCGATTGTCCGTGCGGGCTTCAGCGATCGGGGAGACGCAACGCTACGAGGTCGGCGATCAATCCCGGCCCGGTCGGCTCCCATCCCAGCTTTCTGCGCGTTTGCGCGCTCGAGGCGGGCAGGTCATATCCGGCAAACATCGCGAGCCAGCCGAAAAAGGCTTGAGCCTCTTCGGGCGCGATGGATTTGACCGGCAGTTTCAGACGTCGACCGATGGCTTCGGCAATGTCGCGCATCGACACGCCTTCTTCGGCGACCGCGTGATACTTCGCGTTCGGCTCGGCATTTTCGATCGCCAGCCGGTAGAGGCGGGCGACGTCGAGAAAATGCGCGGCCGGCCAGCGGTTGAGCCCGTCTCCGATATAGGCGCACGCGCCCTTTTCGCGATACGTCGCGATCGCAGGGGTGATGAGGCCCTGCCTCGCCGTGTCGTGAACCTGCGGGAGTCGCACCACCGACACATTGACGCCGTCCGCCGCGGCAGCGACGGCCGCCTCCTCCGAGGCGGCGCGGGGATGCGCGTCGGAGCCGACGATCGCATTGTCTTCCCTCGCCGGCTGACCTGGAACGGTGTTGGCGATCCCGGTTCCGGAGGTGACGACCAACGGCCGATCGGAGCCGGCGAGAACCGAGCCGAGCGCCTTGATCACCCGGCGATCGTCCTCGCAGTTTTGGACGAATCTCGAAAAGTCGTGGTTGAAGGCGAGGTGGATGACCCCGTCCGATCGGGAGGCGCCGTCCTTTAAACTGTCCGGGTCCGCGATCGACCCTCGATACACCTCGGCGCCGGCGGCCGCCAGGGCGGGCGCCTTGTCGTCCGAGCGACAGAGGCCGATCACGTGATGGCCCGCCGCAATCAACTCCTTGACGACCGCCGAGCCGATGAAGCCGGTCGCGCCAGTGACGAACACACGCATGAGGAGGTCTCCGTTTCTTTCGTTGAGTTTGAGCGCGATGGTCGCTCGGCAGTTTCTTTTCTACTGCGCGAAGTAAGCGGGATGATCGATGTCGGCGATGAGCCCGGGCTGTTGGGGCGCCCAGCCGAGCCGCGATCGGGTTTTCTCGCTCGAAGCCGGGCAGTCGACGCCGGCGAATCTGGCGAACCAGCCAAAGTGCTCTGCCGCCTCTTCCGGCGACTGTGAGACGACCGGAATATTCAGACGGCGGCCAATCACCTCCGCGATCTCCTTGAACGGCACGCCTTCTTCGGCGACGGCGTGGAAGGGGCCCCCTTCCGCGCCGCGCTCGAGAGCAAGCCGAAAGACGCGAGCCGCATCGAGCCGATGGACGGCCGGCCAGCGGTTGAGCCCTTCGCCGATATAGGGGGAGACGCCTTTTTCGCGCGCGAGACTGATGACGCCCGGCACAAAACCGTGGTCGCCGTGACCATGAACCGAGGGCGGAAGCCTGACCGCCGTCGCGCGCACGCCGCGCTCCGCCAGCGCTGCGATCGCCGCCTCCGGGTTGCGTGGAAAGGACGCGGAGGCAGGGCGGGGCGGACTCTGTTCGGTCGCCACGCTTCCCGGCGCCAGCAGCGCTATTCCCGAGGTGACGATGAACGGACGGTCGGAGCCTTCGAGCACCGCGCCGATCGCCGCGAGGGCGCGCTGTTCGTCCGCGCCGTTCTCCGCTATTTTCGAGTAGTCGTGGTTGAAAGCGGTATGGATCACGCCATCTGACTGCGCAGCGCCGCTTCTGAGACTGTCGAGGTCCTGGAGCGTTCCGCGATGAACTTCTGCGCCCGCCGCAGCCAGCGCCTCGGCGCCCGCGTCCGAGCGACACAGGCCGAGCGCCTGATGACCGGCGGCGATCAAATCCTTCACGATGGCCGAACCGACCCAACCGGTGGCGCCAGTGACAAACACACGCATGGGAAAAGTCTCCGGGTTTCGCTGGAGACAAATGTGGGCGTTTGGGCTATGATAGTAAAGTAGTGAGATTATCATAGTAAAATGGCTAACAGGATGAGCGAACATCTGGCGACCGAGAACCGGCTCGGGACCTATCTTCGGGATCGCCGCACCAAGCTCGACCCGGCCGCTCTCGGCTTTCCCGCGGAGCGCCGCCGCACTCTCGGCCTGCGCCGCGAGGAAGTGGCGCAGCGCGCCAACATCAGCCCGACCTGGTACACATGGCTCGAACAGGGGCGCGGCGGCGCGCCGTCGGGCGACGTGCTCGATCGCATCGCGCGCGCGCTGATGCTGACGGATGTCGAACGCGAGCACCTCTTCCTGCTCGGCCTCGGCCGTCTGCCCGAAGCGCGCTACCGGAAGAACGACGGCGTCACGCCGCGGCTGCAGCGCGTGCTCGATGCGCTGGACCCCTGCCCGGCCCTGATCAGGACCGCGATATGGGATGTGGTGGCCTGGAACCGGGCGGCGACCGTGATGCTGATCGACTACGGATCGCTGCCGCCGGATCAGCGCAACATCCTGCGCTTCATCTTCCTCGACCCAGGCGCCCGCCGCGCGCAATACGACTGGGAGAGCGTGGCGCGGTTCGCGCTGGGCGCGTTCCGGGTGGACGCGGCCCGCGCGGGAGCTGCGGCGGAAGTGGAATCGTTGGTGGAAGAACTCTGTCGACTCAGTCCCCAGTTCAGGGCGATGTGGCGGGAGAACGACGTTCGCGGCGCCGTCCATGGCGAGGCCGTCAAGCACATACGTCATCCGGCGCTCGGCCCGCTCGCCTTCGAATACTCCGCCTTCGCGGTCGACGGCCGGCCCGATCTCGCCATGGTCGTCTACAATCCGGCGACGCCGGAGGACGCCGAGCGGATCAAGTCGCTACTCGCCTGAACCGCGGCGGCGACGGAGTTGGTCCTCACACTGGGTCAGCAGTCTCTTTTCAAACCGGACCGCGACCGCAAGATGACATTCTGTCGATGACGATCCTTGCTCCGCCGCAGCCGTCGTGGTAGTTCCCGATGACGGTTTTGAGCCATGAATTCTTGAGTACGTTGTTGAGCTAAGCAGTGGACACGGAGTGGACACAGTGCGCAGGATTTCGCGAGGGCTCGGCGCTTTTGCTGTTGTGATGCTTGCATGGCAGACCGGCGCTTACGCGCAATCGGCCTGCCAGAATGCGAACGGCGCGGTTTGCGGCGCCGGGAACGGCGTGATTTCCAGCGTCCGCGGAGACGTGTCGGTCGGTCGGGGAGATTCAATTACCAAAGCGATCGTCGGCACGGATGTCGTCGGCGGAGACCGGGTCTTGGCGCGAGACGGTCTGGCTCAGGTGAGATTGGGGCCTGGCTGTTTGATTTCTGTCGGCGCGAACTCGGTCGCCACCATCACCCAGGAAAATGGGCTTGTCTGCCTGCAGAAAGAGGCCCTGGCGCCAGGGGCGGTCACGACTTTTGACCCGCGACTTGTGGGAGCTGGTCTTATCGCCGCCGGGGCTGCGGCGGGCGTGGCAGTCGTGGCGTCCAAGCATTCCAAGAGCAGCCTCAGCCCTTGAGACGCTGCTCGTGTCGCGTTTTTGCGGCAACCGGATGACGTCTTGCCGAGAGCGGCGCCGTTCCTGAAACGCAAAATTTTCTTTGCGGCCTGCGAGAGCCTGAACGTCGTGGCTTGCGGTTTCGCGTCGTGCTCGGATGCGCGTAAATTCGTGCGCTTTCTTCCAGGACGTGCGCGCAGGCCGCGGCCAATCGTTTGCCGGAGCGCTGAAATGGCTCCCACTGCCCCGTCTCCTCGCCCAAGCCGTCGAGCTTTCGCGCGGATCAGGGGTTCGCGCGGGCGGCCAACCCGATCGCGCCGGTCGGCAACGTCTCAAGCTCGGTCCGACCGGCGAGCTTCGTCGCGTCGATTTTCGCGACCGGGGGCTGGAACCCTCGCGGCGCGTGAGTTCGATCGAACAGATTTCGGCCGAAGCAAATTATCAGCACTGCGTAATCGTGGCGCGGGTCGCCGCACCAAGCGGTCTCGCATCCGCTCCGGCGGCCATTGGCGTTTCATCCGCCAATTTCGGAATTGAGTTGAAGGCTGCGGTCGCCTTGACGCGGCGGACCGCTCCCGCATGCCGACGCCCGGAGGTTTGACAGCGGCCAAGCATTAGCGCTCAACCTATCCTTCAAGGCGCGCCTAAAGGGAAGGCATGCGTAGCATCGCGGGTAAGTCTTGATAGACCTCCACTGCCATCTGCTCCCTGGAATTGACGACGGAGCCAGGGATTTGCAACAGTCCCTCGAAATGGCGCGCATGTCGGTCGCCGACGGGGTCACGGTCATCGCTTGCACGCCGCACATCTTCGCGGGCGTCTACAACAACAGCGGTCCGGATGTCCGCCGTCGGGTCGACCGGCTCCAATCAGAACTGGACGCCGCGCAAATCGCGGTGCGCCTGGTGAGCGGCGGCGACGTGCATGTCGCGCCGGATCTTGTTGCGAAGCTCAAGTCCGGGGAGGCGCTTAGTCTCAATGACAGCCGCTATGTTCTTGTCGAGCCGCCGCACCATGTTCTGCCGCCGAATATCGAAGGACTGTTTTTCGATTTGCTCTCGGCGGGGTATGTTCCGATCGTGACGCACCCGGAGAGGATGTCGTGGATCGATCGCGACTATGATAGGCTGATGCGATTGGTTCGCTCGGGCGCGTGGATGCAGATAACCGCCGCGGCTTTGCTGGGCAAGTTCGGATCCCGCGCGAAAAAGTGGTCCGAGCGGATGCTGCGGCAAGGCGTGGTCCACGTCATGGCGTCCGACGCTCACGACACCGTTCGGCGCGCGCCGCTCATGGGGGAAGCTTTTCGCGCCCTGTGCGCCTTGGTTGGAGAGCAGGAGGCGATGAATATCGTTCAATTCCGGCCGGAGGCGATTTTGAATGATTGCGCTCCCGCCAAGGCTCCCGGACTCCCAGGACCTATTTCGAACGTCGATGAAGACGATTACGAGACGCTTTGGGGTAAGGTGTCGAGGTATTTTCGTGCGGGACGGTAAGGTCGGGAGCTTTCTGAGGGCCGGGCTGCTGACGATCGGATTCAGCCTGCTGGCAGGCTGCGCCTCCAGCGGCGCCAATGGCGCATTCTCCCCCGTGGCGGACCAGACCTCGCCGGCCCAAGCAGTAAAGCCTGCGCCGATATCAGGCAGTAGCGCGGCGTCGGACGCCGATCATGTGAATTATCGCATAATGCCGGATGACATACTGCAAATAGTTGTATACCAAGTGGCGGACTTCAATCGGGACGCGCAGGTGGACGCGACCGGAAACATCGCACTGCCTCTGCTGGGCGCCGTCCCGGTCGGCGGACGTACGGTCCGCGAAGTCGAGGCGGAGATTACGAGCCGCCTGAAAGCGAAATACCTGCAAAATCCTCAGGTCAGCGTTTCTGTGAAGGACGCCGTCGGTTTGCGCGTCACGGTCGAAGGCTCCGTGACCAAGCCAGGGGTTGTCTCGGTGCGAGGCGGCGCCACCCTATTGAACATTATAGCGCAATCGGGGGGCTTCACCGACACCGCGGATCAATCCGCAATTACCGTTTTTCGAAACACTGAAAAGGGTCGCGCCGCCGCCCATTTCGATGCGAAAGCCATACGAGCGGGCGCCGCCGAAGATCCCCCGATTTATGGCGGAGACACGGTCGTTGTCGACGATTCGATGGTGAAGACCGTTTGGAAAAATGTGGGCACCGGCCTGGCGGCCGTCAGCGTAGGCGCGTTGCTGGTCCATTAACTTGCGGCGATCGGCGGGTCGTGTTGTAATCCTGTTCGGGGAGCGCCCGCGTGAACGCAAATCTGCCGACCGCCGGATCGAGCGAGACGTTGCCGCGACTGGTGGAGCCAGAACGGGCGCTCGATTTTCCGTATCGAACGAAATTGACGCGAGAGCTCGAGGATTCGCGCGACGACTTACGCGCGAAACTGCTGAAATATCTCGGTCTCGCGCGCAAACATAAATTGCTGGTGACGGTGATTCTCGCCGCCTTCCTGTTTGGCGGCCTCGCTGTAACTCTTATGACGACCAAAATTTACAGCGGCTACACGTCGATCAAAATCGACAGGAACGTGCCAAAAGTGATCAACGACCAACGTCCGCAGTTTGAGGGACTGAATAACGATCCGCAATTTTACCAAACTCAATACGAGCTGATCAAGAGTCGCCTGCTCGCGGATCGTGTCGCGACGGCGCTCGACCTTGCTCAAACGGATTTTGTAGGCGGCCCGCAAGTTTCGTTCTTTGACAGGCTGTTCCGACGCGCGTCGCCGGACAACGTTGCGCGCGACGCGAGCGCGGTCCGCGACCGTCACGAACAAGCGGTCAGTCAGATTGTGGGCGGACTCTCGGTTCAACCGGTCGCCTTGTCGTCAATTGTTCGCATCCGATACTCGAGCCCTAGCCCCGTGTGGGCGCAAAGGATCAGCATTGGGATTGCCGAGCAATTTCAGAAGATGACGCTCGACATGCGTTTTTCGGCCTCCAACTATGCGCGCAACTTTCTCGACGAGCGGTTGCAGGAATTGAAGCTCAAGCTCGAGGCGTCCGAAAAACAATTGATTCAATACGCCCAGAAAGAGGGGATCATTGACGTCGACAATAAGCAACCTCAAGTCATGACGGAATTCCAGGGGGTTCAGAACGCCTATTCATCGGCGGTTACGACACGGATTACGCTGGAGCAAACCTGGCGGCAGGCGCAGGCCGACGGCGGCGCAGCCCTGCCCCAGGTGATGAGCGACAGCATTGTTCAGGCGGCGCGCAGCAAGTTGGCGCAGTTGCGGGGGCAATATCAGGATCGACTGACGGTTCTCAAACCGGGCTTTCCGGAAATGATCTCCCTGCAGACCCAAATCAACGAGGCGGAGCGCGATCTTCGCAACCAGATCAACTTGATCAAAAATTCGATCAAGTCCCAATACGACGCCGCCGTCGCCGATGAAAAGGCCTTGGGGGACAAGCTGGCCCAACTGAAGACGGAGGCGCTCGATCTGCGCGGGCGAAGTGTTGATTATACGATCCTGCTCCGAGAAGTTGACACCAATAGAACCCTTTACGATGGGCTTTTGCAGCAATTCCGACAATTGGGCGTCGCCAGCAACGTCGACGTAAACAATGTCTCGATCCTCGATCGCGCGCAGATGCCCTCGACGCCGGACTTCCCTTCGCTGAGCAAGAATTTGCTGTTGGCCTTCATTCTCGGACTGGCGGCGGCGGCTAGCGCGATTTCGATTATCGAAATCATGGACGACACGTTCAAGACGCCCGAGGATATCGAGGAAAAGCTTGGTCTGTCGGTGCTTGGCATCACGCCGCTTTATCGCGCTCCCGATGGGCAAAAGACCGCGTTGACCGAGGTGATGGAAGATCCGACCTCTCCCCTTTCGGAGGCTTTTCGCTCCTTGCGAACGGCCGTTCAATTTTCGACCTCGGAGGGGGCGCCCAAATCGCTCCTGGTTACGAGTTCGCGCCCCGGCGAAGGAAAATCAACGACAGCGATCTGTCTCGCCTTCAATTTTGCGCAGCTGGGGATGCGTGTGTTGTTGATTGACGCGGATATGCGCAATCCCTCGATGCACCGCATGCTGAACCTGGACAATAGCCGCGGACTTGCCAATTGTTTGTCCGGCGTCAGCGCAGCGGAGATACTCAAGGATAGTTCGATGAACGGCGTGGTCGTGATGACCACCGGACCGCTCCCGCCCAATCCGGCGGAACTCTTGGCCGGACCGCGACTGCGCGCCCTGTTGAGCACTGCGGCAGGATCGTTCGAAATCATAATTATCGACGGCCCCCCAATCATGGGACTGGCGGATGCTCCTATTTTGGCCAGCGTGGCGGATGGGACCATGTTGGTGATCGAAGGGGCCAAGACCCGCCGGGCGGTGGTCCGTGACGCCCTGAAAAGACTTCATTTCGCTCGAGCCCGGATGGTTGGCGGCCTCCTGAACAAGTATCATCCGAAACACGGCGGAGCCTCTTATGGGTATGGATACGGCTATGGCTACGGCTACGGGTATGGCTCCGGGACGGACAGATTTGTCTACGGCCAAACGACCAAGCCGTCGTTGACCGGCAAGCAGGATGTCGCCTAACCGCGCCCTGGACGCCGCCATCGCGCTTTCGCGGGCTCCTGGCCTCGCGGCGGCGATGCGATCGCAGGCGCTTCCGACTGGCGTAAGATTGCTGTTGAGAATTCTCGCGAACGAACCCGACGCCCTGAACGAAGCGCGCCAGCTGAGCGGTTTGGGCGGACCCGAGTTGGCCGCCGTCGCCGAAGTTTTCGTGCTGCAAGTGATGCTGCATCGCGAGGCTTCCTCGCTTCGAACCCTGGGCGTGGCCGAGGACGCCGACAGGACCGAAATCCTCGCTCACATGCGCGATTTGCTCAAATGGCTGCATCCCGACAGAAATCCAAACGCTTGGCGCGCCGCCTTCGCCGGTCGGGTGATCGACGCGTGGCGTCGAGTTGACCGCGGCCTGGAGGATGAGAAACCTCGCTCTTCGGCTGTTCGAATGTCTCGCTCTCGGCGCTTGTATCGCGTGGCCTGGATCGCACGCCCTTTGGAACCGGCGCGCGGCCTTTCGAGGCGCCGGCTCGCGCGGTGGCTGCGCGTTCTGCTGACGGGGTTGACGCTGGGCGCCGGGATCACGGTCCCCGACGAAGCGACTTACGGGGTCGGCCAAGCGTTTCTTGCGACATTGCTTTTGGACGAACCGGAGCGTGCGGTGGCGGACGCCGGATCGTCGGGTGGCCGGTGAGTGCAATTTGCTATATCTCCTCGATCTGACATGGGGGCCGCCCACACGTGCCCATGCGCGCTCCCTCCCTTCAGTCGGGTTTCGGTCTGTTCGGGCGTTTGATTTTCGCCGCGCTGCTGGCGCTGCTCGCGGTCAAAATAGTTCGACTATCGGCCGGCGATTTGTTGAGGAGCTCCAATCCGGAGCTGTCGATCCTGTTCGACCCTGGGCAATCCGCGGCGCGGCTCATGCTGTCCCGCCGCCCCTATCTTGAGGAAGGATCGCGCCTTGACGAAGCCAAGGACGGCGCGCAGGAAGCGCTTGGCGATAACCCATTGTCGCCCGCCGCGCTGACCTCGCTCGGGCGCGCGTTCCAGGGAATGGACGACGATGGCCGGGCGACCGACCTGATGCGATGGGCGAGCCGGGTCGACCTCCGAAACCTCGAGTCGGAAATCTGGCTCCTCGATCAGGATATCCGCGACGGCGACGTCGCGACGGCGCTGGAGCGCGTCGATGCTCTATTTCGGGGGCAGACGCCCCAAACCTTGGATCCTTTGACCTTGGCGCTGGCTCCGGCGTTGACAAGCGAGCCCTACCGCCTTGGCTTCGTTGCACTCCTTCGGAGCAATCCCCAATGGCGTTCCTTTGTCCTCGGCCGGCTTTCGGCGAAATCAACCGATCTTCGGGGATTGAGTGCCTTATTCGCCAACTTGCAAGACGGTGAAAATCCGCCGACGACGGCGGAGCTGCAAGCTTTTCTTGCGCGTCTGGCGGACGAGGGAACGCTCGATCAGGCCTATTTGGCCTGGACCAAATCACTCTCCCCGGACCGCTTGCGGAAGTTGGGTTATCTCTACAACGCGCGATTCCAGTACGCGTTGACCAATTTGCCGTTCGATTGGGTCTTCGCACCTGCGCCGCAGGCTCTGATCAACGTTGATACGGAAAGCGGCAGGCGCATATTGAACGTGGATTTTTTTGGCGGGCGCGTTCAATTCGAGAACGTCTCGCACTTGCTGTCGTTGGCGCCCGGGAACTACCGGTTTTCTGGTCAGGAACGATCCGAAAATCTGCAAAACGAACGGGGATTATGGTGGCGACTGTTCTGCGTCGGCAAGTCCGCCGACACGCTGGCGGCGACCGATTTGATGATCGGCGACAATCCCTGGCGCGAATTCGGCATCGACTTCGAGATTCCAAAGGAAAACTGCGCTTACCAAAAGCTGGTTCTTGAACTTCCGGCTCGAGTCGCTCTGGAAAGCGAGATTACCGGAGGAGCATCCTATGTGAATCTGCAAATTGAAGCAAAATGACCGATATGAGAGGACGCAAATGAAGTAACTGATAATCCGGTTGTTACTTTGTAGTAATGATCTCGGGCTTTGCGTTTTCAATTCGGACCGCGGCTCGAGGCCTCAAAGTCCTCGTCTTATGGTTCGATGCGCGCGACGCCAATCGAACACAAAAGGGCGACGCGCGTGGCGGCGACGACTGGATGCGGATTCCGGAATTGCTTTTGATCGCGCCTCAGTGGCTCCGAGGAAAACCTGGACGCGATGTTTCCCAAGGCCACGGCGAGGCGGTCGGTGGGGAGAAGAGCGCAGTTGCGGGTTGCCGGCGCCGCGGTTGAGTTTGTCGGGGACGACTTCGGGAAATCATGAAAGACCCGTTGCTATGGCTCGCTTGCGTCGCGTTGACCGCGGCGCTGCTGTTTGGCGGCGGCGCGCGCCAGGGACTGGGTTGCGATGCGATCCCGGAACTCGTCGCTTTGCCCTTGCTTGCGCTGGCGCTACCGCGGGCATGGCCCATTCTGAAGCAGTCGCCTGGCGCCCTCGCCATATTGATCGGCGTCGTCGCCTTGCCATGCGCGCAATTGATCCCTCTGCCAGCCTGGCTTTGGAGCGCCCTGCCTGGCCGCCAGCCCGTCGTTGACATTTTTACCGCGGCCGAAGTCCCTTTGTCATGGCGCCCGGTCACCGTGATTCCGGGGGCCACCTGGCGCGCCCTTTTGTCCCTCCTGCCGCCCGTCGCCATTTTTTTGGCCGCCCTGAGCCTCGACCGCGACGCCCGCAAATTGCAAGCGCTCGTCGTGGCGGCGATCGGCGTCGCGAGCGTCCCAATAGCAATGTTGCAGGTGATCGGCGGACTGGATAGCGGGCTCTATTTTTACAATGTCACCAATATCGGCAAGGGCGTAGGATTTTTCGCCAATGCGAACCATTTTGGCGCCTTTGAATATTCTTTGTTGCCTCTATCCGCCGCCGCGCTGACCCAATCACGCCTTCGCTCGCATGCGCTGTCTCTCGCCATCCTCGGCGGCGTCGCCGCCGCCCTGTTGTTTGGCCTGTCGCTGTCGGGTTCCCGTGCGGCCATCATCTTCGGCGGGGTTTCGATTCTTGCAACCGTGGCGATGGTGTTGCGTCCGGAAGTCGCCAGATTTGGACGGCGTCGAGCTTTCTGGCTGGTCGTTGGGCTGGGACTGATGTTGCTCCCCTTGTTGCTGGGCCTGGGCCTGTTGGCGATTTTGGAGCGATTCGCGACTTAAGATCTCGTCGAGGATTCTCGTTGGACGCTCGCAGCCGTCACTTGGCGAGCCCTTTGGAGTTATTTTCCCTTCGGGTCGGGGTTTGGAACCTTTCCGAGCGTCTATCCGCTGCATGAGCGAATAGCCGATCTCATTCCTCAAATCGTCAACCGCGCCCACGATGACCTGCTCGAGATTGTGCTCGAGGGCGGCCTGGCGTCGCTGGCGCTTCTCCTGGGTTTCGTAGTTTGGCTCTGCTTTGGCACGCGTCGGGCGCTCGTCGGTGAACGAGAGGCCGACGGACGGCAAGCACGCGCGGGCGTCATTGTCATTTGGCTTTTGTTGCTGCATTCGGTTGTGGATTATCCCTTGCGCACGATCGCGCTCGAATCTGTGCTCGCGCTCTGCGCAGCCTTGCAGTTCAAGCCTCCGCCGGCGGATTATGGTCGCGAGGTCTGGTGGTCGGGGTTGCGGCGACACCGGCGCCGGCGCAAACACAGGCAATCGCGCGCGCCCCTGAAGCCGGTTGAAGACGCGGCTCCAGCCGAGCAATGATGATGACCATACGGCCGGGGATCTCCTGTCCGCCAATCTCTCGCGCTTGCGAAGAGGCACGCTTTCGGATAGGCGTTGGTGAAGGCTATGGCGAGTAACGGGGGTAATCGTGTGAGGTTCGTAAACCGAGTCAAGCCGGTTGGGACCGGGTCGCGAGTCGTGCGCGACGCTGCATAAGGCAATGGTCGTCTCGGCAAAGGGCCTTCAGCGCGCGCGTTTGGGACACGGCCACGCTGAAGAGGTCACAGACTTCCATTTCGAATTGCGGGACGGGGAGCGCTGGTTTGTCGTCCAGACCCTGCATCATCGCGAAAAACTCGCCCGCCTTCACCTGACCGCGCAATGTTTCCGAAGCTTCTTGCCCTCCTTCCACAAGACTGTTCGCCACGCCCGTAAATGGCGCGAAGTGGTCGCGCCGGTTTTTCCCGGATATATTTTCGTCGCACTCGATCCTGATCGGGATCGTTGGCGTTCGATCAACGGGACTTTCAGCGTGGCGCGGCTGGTCTGCGCCCACGGCCGCCCGACGCCCGTCCCGACGGGCGTGGTGGAGGCCTTGCTCGCGACGGTCGACGAAACGGGTCTGGTGCGCTTCGACGGCGGGCTCCGACCGGGGCAGCCGGTGCGCGTGTTGACCGGTCCTTTCGCGCAGATTCACGGCGTGCTGGATCGGCTCGACGGGAAGGGACGCGTTCGTGTTCTGTTGAAGATCATGGGCTGCCAGGCGCCGATCACGATTGACCAGGTCGATCTGACGGCGGCGTGATTGTTTCTTTCGCATCGCCCTTGGGTATCGCGCGGGCGAGGCGACCAAGCATGGCTTTGGGGACCGGTTCACCCGAAGTGCGGTAGCATGCGCATTTTTGGTTCCGCGCCGGGTGGTCCCTTAAGGGCCATGTTGTTCGGTCTGGAGCCGCTTTTGGCGAAGGGCGGCTGGATTCGGTCCGACGCAACCGTTCCACGTTTTGCAGTTTTGGCCGGAAGTCGCTGGACTGTCGCGAGGGAGCCGATCGTCGAACGACCTCTGGGGGAGCAAGACGAAGGGTTTGAGGGGGGATATTGGAGCGCCGTCGAACTCAAGGCGACTTTTTCCGAACTCCTCGGCGCGACGAAGCCTTCCCTCCATCGTTTCCTTGGATTGAGGCTCGCGGCAGCGGAAGGGAATTTGACGCGGCGGGCTCTTAGGCCGCTCGTTCGGCCGTCCGAATTCATGCGAGGAATATGGCGATCTTTTCCGCCAGGACGTTTGTCGGCCGATCGCGTCTGCTTGAAATCAATCAAGCCGTGATTGAAGTCGGTTAGCGCTCGAACTGGGCGCTATCGCAATGCAAAAAATCCGTCGAGCCCGCAGATTTTGCGTCAATCGATACGATCTGGATGATGATTCAAAGGGTTCTTGCCGTTCCGCGGCAACTTGCCGAGGTCGCTCGCCATCCGCTTAACCGTGGACGAGAGCTACAAGCGCTGGGCCGCTGGGCGCGCTGGCAGATCGTCTCGCGGCTCGCGCCCCGACCGCTCATCGTGCCTTTCGTCGGGGGCACGACTTTATTTGCGCGGGCTGGCGAAACCGGCATCACGGGCAATATCTTCTATGGCCTCGCTGAATACGCGGACATGGCGTTCGCTTTGCACCTTTTGCGTCCCGGCGATCTTTTCGTCGACGTCGGAGCCAACGCCGGTTCCTATAGCGTGTTGGCAAGCGGCGTAGCAGGAGCAACGACGATAGCGTTCGAACCCATCGGCGATACGGCGGATCGTTTTGTGGCGAACATTCGCCTCAACAAATTGTCGACCTTGGTGACACTGCATCGGGTGGGCGTTGGGGCGGAACCCGGCGTTCTGCGATTTACGTTCAACCAGGACGCCGTCAATCATGTGGCGCTCCCCGGTGAGGCTGCCGTAGACTTGCCGGTTGAAACGCTTGACCGGATGCTGGAGCGCCGATCTCCCACCTTGATGAAAATCGATGTTGAGGGTTTTGAGTTGGAGGCGCTCGCTGGCGGTCATCAAGCGCTGATCAATCCCGCTCTTCTGGCGCTCATTGTGGAAATCAACGACAACTGTCGCGCCTATGGCCGCTCATCGAACGACGTTGTCGAACCGGTTCAGGCCGCCGGGTTTGCGCCGTTCCTATATCATCCAGAGCAACGTCAATTGACGCCTCTCAAGCGACGGCGATCGGATTCAGGAAATACAATTTTCGTTCGTGACCTTGATGAAGTCAGCGCCCGATTGCGCTCGGCCGCCCCCATCAGGCTACGGTCCCGGCGCTCGCACTAAAGGGGTCTACGCCCGGGTTTGACTTGGAAAGTTGCGCCGTTCGAAAAGACCTTTTCGAGGATCGCCGCGATCACGCGATAGCAGCGAGTCGGGCGCTTGCGCGACCCTTGGCCTAACCGGGCGAGATACAGCTCTCATGTGCGGAATCGCCGGCATAAACGCATACCATTACGCTGCGAACGGAATCGATCGAAGCGAATTGGTCGCCATCCGCGACCACATGAAGGCTCGCGGTCCCGACGGCGTCGGACTTTGGGTCGACTCCGCCGAACGCGTCGGTTTTGGCCATCGTCGTCTCGCCATTATCGACCTTTCCGACAAGGGTTTGCAGCCCATGCAAACGGAAGACGGAAGTATCGTCGTCACTTTCAATGGCGAAATTTACAACTACCGTGAGCTTCGAAGCGCCCTTGTGGCGAAAGGCTTCAAGTTCCGAACTCAGTCAGACACCGAAGTTCTGCTTCATCTCTATGCCGATCGCGGCGCGGACATGGTTCGGGATTTGCGCGGCATGTTCGCGTTCGCGATCTGGGATGTCACGAGGCGCGTCTTGCTGCTGGCGCGCGATCCTTATGGAATCAAGCCGCTCTATTACAGCGATGACGGATGGACCTTCCGTTTCGCGTCGCAGGTCAAGGCGCTGCTCGCCGGCGGCGCCCTATCCCGAGACCCGGAGCCCGCCGGCGTCGTCGGGTTCTTTCTATTCGGCAGCGTGCCAGAACCCTTCACAATCTGGCGCGCGATCCGTTGCGTGCCGGCCGGCACGACAATCTCTGTCGACCGCTTGGGCGTGCATGCGCCGCAACGCTATCATTCAATCGCTTCGGTCTATCGCAACGCCGAACAAGGAAGACGGTCTCCATCTGAGGACTTCGCGGAAGTCCGCCAAGCTCTCAAAGAATCCGTTCGCAGTCATCTCGTCGCGGATGTTCCGGTCGGGGCGTTCTTGTCGGCGGGGATAGATTCCGGCGCGCTCGTCGAACTCATGCGCGACGCAGGCGCTGCGGACATCCAGACGATCACCGTGGGCTTCGAAGAGTTTCGCGGCAAGCACGAGGATGAGACCGCGCTCGCCAGCGAGGTGGCCGCGAACTATGGCGCATCTCACACCAGTCGCATCGTCACCCGATCCGAATTTGAGTCGGACTTGCCGCGGATCGTCGAGGCCATGGATCAGCCGTCCATCGACGGCGTCAACACTTGGTTCGTGTCCAAAGCGGCTCACGAACTGGGTCTCAAGGTTGTGATCTCGGGGCTCGGCGGCGACGAGCTTTTCGGCGGCTATCCTTCCTTTCGAGATATCCCGCGCTGGGTAAGAACGTTCGGGTTGGCGTCGCGAATTCCTCTGCTGGGTCGAGCCGCGCGCATGGTCTTCTCAAGTGCCGCCGGAGCCTTCGACGTCAGTCCGAAGTCGGCCGGGATGATCGAGTTGGGCGGGAGCTACGCTGGCGCCTACCTCTTGAAGCGCGGGCTCTTCATGCCGTGGGAGCTGGGCCGGATGCTGGACCACGACGCCATCACCCAAGGCCTGCGCCGGCTGTCGCCCATGCGCCTCATCGATCGGGAGATCGAGCCCCGCCCGCGCACAGCCTTTGGGCGCGTGGCCGCGCTCGAATCCTCCCTCTACCTGCGCAATCAACTCCTGCGAGACGCCGATTGGGCCAGCATGGCCCATTCGCTCGAGGTGCGCGCGCCGTTGGTCGACAGCGTGCTTCTACGCAGAACGGCGCCGATAACGTCCAGGCGGGAACCGGACGGAAAGCAGCTCTTGTCAAAGGCGCCGACCCGTCCGTTGCCTCCGACTGTGGCGAGGCGCGCAAAGACCGGCTTTGCAACGCCGGTCGAGACCTGGATGCGGGCAAGTCCGCGTACGCACCAGGGCGTTGGCCCATCGAGAAGAGTTTCAGCAACGCCATGGGCGCGCGATTGGTCTCGTGTCGTGTGGGACAGTCAGTCCCTTCTGAAGCCCGCCGCGTCGTTGTTTCAACGCGGCTGGTGAGACGCTGAGAAACAATGCGCGTCGGCCCATCGAAGCGCTTCCCACGCAAGCGCGGAAGCAGCCGGCGGAAATGAATCGTGTCGCCATTCTGGCGCTCCTTACCGACGGCTTTGGCGCGGGCGGCGGCATTGCGCAATATAATCGTGACCTCATGTCGGCGCTCGCTCAATCATCGCTGGTCGAGAGCGTCACGGCGTTGCCGCGCTTCGGCGCGGCGCCCGCGGGATTGCCAGTCAAGATCACGCAGCCTCGGCCGTCGCGCGGACGGGTGAGTTGGGGCGCCCGGGCGGCGGCGTTCGCCCTGCGGCGGCGGTTCGACGTCATCTTCTGCGGTCATCTCAACGCGATCCCCCTCGCCGCTGCGCTCGCGAGGCTCACCTCCAAACGGCTGTGGCTTCAGGTCCACGGCTTCGAGGCCTGGAGCGCGCCGAACGCCGCAGTTCGGCGCGCCGCCGAACACGCGGACCTCATCACCGCGGTGAGCCGCTACACTCGACGACGGCTTCTCGACTGGGCGGATGTCGAGCCGTGGCGCGTGCGCGTGCTGCCCAATACCTTCAACGCCGAATACGCCCCGCGCGCGCGACGGCCCGATCTCGTCCGGCGGCATGGCCTCGAAGGGCGAAAAGTCATCCTTACCGTCGGTCGAATCGTCAGCGCGGAACGATACAAGGGACACGATCGCATTATCGCCGCTTTGCCCGACGTCGCCGCGCATTGCCCCGCGGCGATCTATCTGATCGTCGGTTCGGGCGACAATGTTCCCCGTCTCCAGCTTGAGGCGCGATCCAGGGGCGTCGCCGACCGGGTGATCTTCGCGGGCCAGGTGGCGGCCGATGAGCTGCCCGACTACTTCGCGCTGGCCGACGTGTTCGCCATGCCGAGCACCGGGGAAGGTTTCGGCATCGTGTTCCTGGAGGCGGCGCGCAGCGGGCTTGCGGTGATCGGCGGCGTCCGGGACGGGAGCCTGGACGCGCTTGCCGATGGCGAGATCGGGCGGCTCGTCGATCCCGACGATCCTCGCCAGCTGGTCGACGCCCTCGTCTCGGAACTGAATCGGCGCGGCCCCGCGAGCCCGGGGTCGGTGGAGCGTTTTGCCTTCAACAACTTCTCGAAGCATGTCGACGACCTCGTCCGCAGCCTCGCCTGAACCGCGTACCCTCCCGGAATCGCCGCCTTCGTCCGCCGAGGCTTCCCTCGCGCCGAATGCGCCCGACCGGTCCGCGCCCGCTCGACGTACGATCATTCTGGAAGCCGGGCGCGCTGAGCGGAACTACTGGTCGGACCTGTGGCGCTATCGCGAGCTCTTCGCCATCCTCGCCTGGCGCGACGTCGCGGTGCGCTACAAGCAGACGGTCATCGGCGTCGCCTGGGCGGTCGTGCGCCCGTTCCTGACGATGGTCATCTTCACGATCGTGTTCAGCCGCCTTGCCAAACTGCCGAGCGACGGCGCCGCCCCCTATCCCGTTCTCGTCTTCGCGGGAATGCTGCCGTGGTTCTTGTTCTCGAGCATTCTGGGCGAAGCGTCGGGCAGTCTGGTCGGCAACGCCAATCTGGTCGGCAAGGTCTATTTCCCGCGCATCATCATTCCGGCGTCCTCGGCCGTAGTGGCGCTCGTCGATTTCGGCATCAACCTGGCGCTGCTGTTCGGTCTGATGCTGTGGTTCGGATTCTGGCCCGATTGGCGGATCGTATTCCTCCCCGCCTTCGCCCTCCTCGCCGTTTTGGCGAGCCTCGGCCCAGGGCTGTTCATCACCGCCCTCAACGTCAAATATCGCGACTTCCGCTACGTCATCCCGTTCATCGTGCAGTTCGGCCTCTATGTCTCGCCCGTCGGGTTTTCGAGCGCGAGAGTGCCGGGCGAATGGCGCCTGTTGTACAGTCTCAATCCGGCGGTCGGCGTCATCGATGGCTTCCGCTGGTGCCTTCTTGGCGGGCAAAGCCAGCTCTACCTGCCGGGCTTCTTGATGAGCCTCGCCGTGGTCGCCTTCCTGCTTTGGCTCGGCGTCTCGCGCTTCCGCAGCACCGAGCGCACCTTCGCGGACCTGCTTTGAGGTGAGTCGGATGCTTCAGGCGAGCGCTTTGGAAAGACCGGCGTGAACGGCGACGTCGTTGTCCGCGCCGAGGCTCTCGGCAAGAAATATGTCATCGGCCATGAATCCGAGCGCGAGCGCTACACCGCCTTGCGCGACATCATCAGCCGCAAGGCGAATGCTTTGTTGCGCGCGACGGCCGACATGCTGCGCGGCCGCGCCGTGGTCGCCGGCGACACGACAGAGGAGTTCTGGGCGCTCAGGGACGTGAATTTCGAGATCAGGCGCGGCGAGGTGGTCGGCGTCATCGGCCCAAACGGCGCCGGCAAGTCGACGCTTCTGAAAGTCCTCTCGCGCATCACCGAGCCGACCGAGGGGCGGGTCACCATAGAGGGCCGCGTGACGAGCCTGCTCGAGGTCGGCACCGGCTTCCATCCCGAGTTGACGGGGCGCGAGAACATCTATCTCAACGGAGCCATTCTCGGTATGCGCCGCGCCGAGATCCGACGCAAGTTCGACGAGATCGTCGCCTTCGCCGAGGTTGAGAGGTTCCTCGACACGCCGGTAAAGCGCTATTCGAGCGGCATGTACGTGCGTCTCGCCTTCGCCGTGGCCGCGCATCTGGAGCCGGAGATTCTGGTCGTCGACGAGGTTCTCGCCGTCGGCGACGTCGAATTCCAGAAGAAATGTCTCGGCAAAATGGACGATGTCGCACGCAGCGGACGCACGGTGTTGTTCGTGAGTCACAGCATGGCGGCGGTGCAGAAGCTTTGCCCTCGGGCGATCCTGCTGCGAGACGGACGAATATTCCTGGACGGCGAAGCGGCTCAATCAATACGAACGTACATGGGCCAAGGCGCCGTCGCTGGGAGACTCAATCTGGAGCGGCGTCACATTCGCCCGGATCGTGTGGCGATATGCAATGCTTGGCTTGAGACCAAGGGACAAAAGACCAGTTCTCTCCTGTTCGGAGACTCCCCGACACTAATGATCGAGGTAGAGGTTCAAGAGCCGACCACTTTCAGTGTCGAGCTGATTTTACGTCAAGCAGATGGCGTGCCGGTGGCGTTCGCTCCGAGCGGCTTGGCCCAGGATTGGCAGATTACAGCGGAGCGTGGACTTACAGTGATTCACGCTAAGCTTCCTTCCGTGAAACTCGCAATCGGCAGGTACTCAATCGACCTCATGCTTGCCGAGGCAGGGATTCGCTTTTTCGACCTTATAGAATCCGCCATAACATTTAATATCGACGGTGCTGCAATTGGGAAGAAAAATTGGTCATTCACTCAAAGGAGCGGACAAGGACACGAGCTGTGGGACGTCCGCTTCGGCATCGAAAATCCGCCACTAGCATTCGGAGAAAGCAATGCTACGGCGGAGACCATCACTATGGCCAAAATTGGCTCGCTGTAATCATGACAGGCAACGCGATGCGGCGCGTAGCTTCCCGATCTACGGGCTGGCGGCCCTATGCGCATGGCTTTACGATTGGGCTTGAGCTGAGACTCGTGCGCGCTCTGGGGCGAGTTTTTCTCGGCAAGATTGAGAAAGGCCAATCTGCCCGCCGACCGCACAGGATTTTGTCAACAAGAAGCGGGCGGTTAGACGAGCGGTGCGGCCGCGTGGCGGAGTATTTCGAGTTCGTCGCTCTAGATTTCTCTAGGGCGCGGATTCGAGCGGCCGCATGAAATATTTGATTTTCGGCGGCGGCAGCGTCACCACCGGATACTATCTTCCGGCGTTGCGTCTCATGGACCGTCTGGCCGACGCGACGGTCGTCGATCCCGACGCTCGTTTGATCAGATTGCGGCAACCGAAATTCGGCGACGTCGAATTCCACGACCAGGACTACGCAAGCTACTTGAAGGCGCTGTCGCCGCCGAGACAGGACGAACCGAGTTGCATCATCGTCGCGGCGCCAAACCAGCTCCACGTCGACGCTGTGCGGCGGGCGCTCGATCGCGAGCGACATGTGCTGTGCGAAAAGCCGCTGGCCCTGAGAGCGTCCGATTGCGCTCGATTGCGTGCGCTCGCCGACGAAAAGCAGGTCACGCTCAAAGTCGCGATGTCGCGGCGATATCTGCCGTCGCTGATGCTGGCGCGCGACATGGTCGTCGCCAAGGAATGCGGCGAGGTGCGCGCCATCGAGGTCCATGACTGCGCCCCGTTCCTGTGGCGGCCGAGGTCGTTCGCATTCTTCTCGCCTGACGCCGGCGGCGTGCTGGCGGACATGGGCGTCCACTACCTCGATTACCTCGACAACGTGATCGGCGCGCTGAAGCCGCTTGCATATTCCGACGATGCGAAAGGCGGCATCGAATCGAGCCTTCGGTACAGTCTCGTTGCCGGCGACGTGCCGATCGAGATGCGGCTGTCGCGGATCCATCAATCGGGCGCCTACATCAAGATCGCCTGTGAGCGCGGCGAGATTCGCGTCAACAAAGCCAACGAGAACGAGGCGATCGTGACGCCGATTGGCTCCTTCAGCCGCCGTGTCACTGTCGAAAGACCCTTCGATGAAGCCGCTTGGCCGGCCACTTTCCAGGGCAGCTTCTGCCAGATGTTGGCGGATTTCGAGCGGGCGATCAGCGGCCGCGCTACGCGGATCGCCGACGCCGCCGACGCCGAGCGCGCCGTGGCTTTGATCGAATGGGCTTATGAGCGGCGCCGCCACGGCGCGAGCGCGCCGATGTGTTCTGTTCCACCATCCAATCGCGCCAATGTGCTCGTCACAGGGGGAACTGGCTTTATCGGCGGGCACCTCGTGGAACGGCTCAGCCTCGAGCAAAACAACATTCGCGTCGCAGCGCGCAGGCCGGGGACATGCGCGAATGTTTCAAGATTTCCCGTTGAGATCGTGCCGACGGATTTGCTCGACAGGAAATCCGTCAAAGCGGCGGTCGCCGATGCCCGGATCATCTATCATTTGGCGTATGGAAATGACGGCGAAAATCCGGCGCGAACCACGATCGACGGCGCCAAGAACGTCGTAGAGGCCGCAATCGAGGCCGGCGCGGACTGCGTGGTGGTCCTGAGCACGATGTATGTGTTCGGATTTCCGCGAGGCGAGGGCGAGGTCGACGAGTTGTTTCCCTATCGGCCTTATGGCGGCGAGTATGGGCGCACCAAGGCGACCATCGAGAGGTGGTGCTTGGCGCGAGCCCGAACGTCATTGCCGACCCGCATCGTGATCCTCAACCCGACCTGCGTGTTCGGGCCTGGCGGCGGCGTCTATACCAACCTTCCGGTCGACCTCACGCGGGAAGGCCGATTCTGCTGGATCAGCGACGGGATCGGGTCGTGCAACTACACTTATGTCTTGAACCTGATCGACGCGATTATCGCGGCGAGCGAGGTTCCAGAAGCCCACGGCAACAGGTTCATCGTCAACGACGGCGCAATATCCTGGCGCGAATTTATTGGGCCTCTCATCCGGTCCATCGCGTCTCAGGTCCCGAGCTTCACGGCATCCGAACTGAAGGGATTGCCGCGGTACGGCCGTCCGTTCAGAGTCGAGGACCTAGTGTCTTCAGTCTTGTCTGCTCGCGAGGTCAGGAATGTGGCGAAGCGCAGCTCGACCATCCGCAAGTTGTTCGATCTCGGCAAGCGCGTCGGATCACTCGGCGGCGACGGCTGGGCGAGTAGAGATTCGTCTTCCAGACAGGAAGCCGACGCGCCCGCCCAGCCGCCGCCGGAATGGCTCGCATCTCTCTTCGGTCCGGCGCAGACAACGTTCTCAGCCAATAAGGCGCGCGAGATTCTGAAGTGGCGGCCGAAGGTCGATCTGGCCCACGCCCAGGCTGCAACCATTGAATGGCTCGTGGAAACCGGCCGATTGCCAATCGTCGCGCCGCTGACTTAGACGCGCCCCGAAGCGGCTCGCGACCGCGAAGGCCAGCGTGCGGGAGCGGTTCCGGGTGTGGCGATCGTCTCGGCAAGCGCGTCGACCTTTCCTGCGGAGTGCACCTTCATGATTGGCCGGCGCAGCGACTGCTGTTGTTGGACGCGAAGAAGCGCTTGTCGCTGCTTTGCCTCTTTGCGACCTCTCTTGGCCCGATGTCTATTGTCGCCCTCATGAGATGGAAGCACATCGAGCCGCCGAGCCTGATGCTCTTTGGCAACCGGGAAGTCCGCTCGGCGGCGGCTCCGAAGCGGGCTGAACAGGTGACATGAACGTCACGCAACCGACCAGAGACGCGACGGGCAGCAGCGAAGCTGACGAGCGCAATGGCGCCGTAGCGGTGATTGTGCCGTGTTACAACGCAGCCTCCACGCTTGCCGCGACGCTCCAAAGCGCCTTGGCGCAAGACGTGCCTGTCGAGGTGATCGTCGTCGACGACGGCTCGACCGACAGCTCTCTCGCGGTCGCCCGCGCCTTCGAGCCCTCCGCTCGGGTTGTGACCGGACCCAATCGCGGCGCCTCGGCGGCTCGCAACAGAGGCGTCTCGGAAACCAATGCGGAGTGGATCGTTTTCCTCGACGCCGACGACATGCTCGAGTCCGAAACACTGAGGCAGCGGCTGGCGGCCGCCGAGGCGTCGAAGGCCGATGTGGTGATTTGCGATTGGCTGGAATGCCACGACGACGACGCCGGAGGACTCGCGCCCGGCCAACGTCGCTCGATCGCCTGGCCGGCGCTCGAGGCGAATGCAGAGCTCGCGATCGCAGTCCATGTCTGGGCGACGACGGCCGCCATCCTCTACAAACGCTTCATCGTCGACAAGATTGGCGGGTTTCGCGCGGATCTACCCATCATCCAGGACGCCCGCTTCCTGTTCGACGCGGCCTATCACGGCGCGCGTTTCGTCCACTCGCCTCACATTGGCGCGAGATATCGCGTCCGTCCCGGCAGCCTCTCGCGCTGCGATCCGGCGCGTTTCTTTCAGGATGTGCTGTTGAACGGGCAACAAATCGAGACGCTGTGGCGGGCCAGAAGCTCTCTCGACGACGCGCGCCGCAACGCGGTTCTGGGCATCTACAACACCGCTGGCCGCGGCCTCTTCTCCGCCGGTCACCCCAGCTATTTCGAGGCCGTCGATTCGCAGCGCAAGCTGGACTTGCGGCCGCCCCTGCACTCCAGAGTCGCGGCCCCGCTGGCGCGGCTCGTCGGTCTTCGCGCGGCGCGCTCCTTGCTGTCCTTGGTCGGTCGCGGATGACCGGCTGCGCAGTCAATGTGCTGCAGGTCGCGGGTTGGTACCTGCCCTACCAGATCGGCGGCACCGAGGTTTACCTCGACGGGCTGGTCGGCGAGTTGGCCCGCCTCGGGATGAGAAGCTTGGTTCTGGCGCCGCGCAGCGCCAATATGCCCGAGCGCTATGAGCACGCCGGCGCGCCCGTAGAGACCTACCCGGTGAACGAGGCGGCGGCCTCGGACGAAATGAGAGACGGCATGCCCCATCACGATTTCGAGGCGTTCCGTGCGCATCTCCTCAGACATCGGAATGCAATCTATCACCAACACTCCTGGACGCGAGGCTGCGGGCCGCATCATCTGCGAACCGCGCGCGAACTGGGTTTTCGGACGGTTCTGACAGTCCATGCGCCGGGCGCCATCTGCCTGCGCGGCACGATGCTGCGGTTCGGCGAGGCCGCGTGCGACGGACGCGTCGAGGAGAAGGCGTGCGCCGCCTGCTGGGCGCAAAGCCGCGGCGCGCCGAAGCCGTTGGCCCGGGCGCTTGGCGATCTGCCGCTCGGGATGGCCAAACGCGCGCGGCGCGCCGAGAGCCGTCTGGCGACGGCGCTTTCGGCGCGCGCCCTCGCAGCCGAGCGGTTGGGCTATATCGCCGAAATGATCGAGAATTCCGATCGCATCGTCGCTGTATGTCAGTGGCTCCACGCGGCGTTGGCGGCGAACGGCGTGCCGGAGCGCAAGCTCCTGTTGAGCCGCCAGGGCGTTCCCCGCGGCCACCTGGATGCGGCCCAGGCCATCCCCGCATACCGCTCCGCGCCGCGCGCGCCGTTGAAGCTGCTCTTCCTGGGTCGGTGGGATCCGGTGAAGGGCGTCGAAGTGGTCGTGCGGGCGATCCGCTCGCTGCCAACGCAGACACCCGTCCGTCTGTCGATTCGCACCGTTCCCGCGCCGCCCGCCCAGCGCGCTTATGAGGCGCGCGTTCGCGCCCTGGCGAGCGTCGATGCGCGGATATCCATCGAGCCTGCGGTCTCGCGCGGCGATCTTGCTTCGGTCATGTCGGATTACGACGCGCTCGTCGTTCCGTCGTTATGCCTGGAGACAGGTCCTCTGGTCATACTGGAGGCGCAGGCCGCGGGGCTGTTCGTCTTGGGGTCGCGTCTGGGCGGAATCGCGGAGTTGGTCGATGAGGGGGACGCCGGCGAGTTGGTGGAGGCTGGCGACGTCGCCGCTTGGGCGGCGGCCATCGAACGGCTCGCATCGCGGCGCCGGCGAGGCGCACTGCCGCGCCCATCTCGCGGCGTTCGCGCCATGTCGACGGTCGCATCGGAAATGGCCCATCTCTACCAGTCGCTACCGCCGCACTAGGCAAGACAAAGCGTGAGAATCGCCCTGACGGCCGATCCGGAGCTGCCTGTGCCGCCGGTCCACTATGGCGGGATCGAGCGCGTCGTCGACATGCTCGCGCGAAATCTCGCGGGGCGGGGCCACGACGTCACGTTGTTCGCGAGTTGTGAATCGTCGTGTCCCGTTCCAAGCGTCGGTTGGCCCGGGCGGAGCAGCGGCTCGAAGCTGGCGACGGTGCGCAATGCGGCGACGCTCGCCCGCCACGTCGTCGCTCGCCGCTTCGATATCGTACACAGCTTCTCCCGGCTCGCCTATCTGGCGCCGATCCTGCCGTTCGAGATCCCGAAGCTGATGAGCTATCAGCGCGAAATCAGCCCGCGCACGACGCGCATCGCGCATCGGCTCTCGCGCGGATCCCTCGAGTTTTCGGCGGTCAGCCGGCGAATGACCGAGGCGACGCAGCTTGCCGGCCGCTGGCACCACGTGCCGAACGGCGTGTCGCTTGACATTTACGCGTTCCGCGCGAGGGTCGGTCCAGACGCGCCCCTGATGTTTCTCGGCCGGATCGAGGAGATCAAGGGGCCCCATCTCGCCATCGAAGTGGCGCGCCGCACCGGCCTGAAGCTGGTCTTGGCCGGCAATGTTCCTGATGCGCATCGCCCCTGGTTCGACGCGCGCGTCGCCCCTCTCATCGATGGTGTGCGCATCCGCTACGTCGGGCCGGTAGACGACGCGCGGAAGAACGAGCTGTTGGGCCAGTCGCGCGCCCTGCTGATGCCGATCCTGTGGGAGGAGCCCTTCGGCATCGTCATGATCGAGGCGATGGCTTGCGGCACCCCCGTGATCGGTCTTCGCCGGGGCGCCGTTCCGGAGGTTGTGGAGCCGGATCTAACAGGGTTCGTCGTCGACACGCTGGACGAGCTCGTTGCAGCGACCAAAAGTGTGCACAGGATCGATCGAGCGGCCTGCCGCGCACGGGTCGAGCGGTTATATAGCGATGTCGCGGTCACAGATGGCTACCTCGGCGTCTATTCGCAGATGACCTCGCGTCGGAGCGAGCAATGCGAACCGCAACGCCGCCACGGCAGGCCGTGGTTCAGTAGTTAGCCTATGCGAAGCGTCTTGGCGTACCCGGGAAACATGGAGCATGCCCAGCACTGCGCGCGGGCATTATTTGAAGCCGGAGCGCTCGAGGCGTTTGTCACGACATATGTCTACCGGCAGGACGGGATGCTGGCTTCCCTGCTTGAGAGAGTACCTTTTCAGGGGTCGAAGCGCCTCGCCCGGCAATTGGCCCGAAGAACGATCGAGCAGGCGCCGCCTCACCTGGTGCACAGTTATCCGATGTGGGAGCTGCTGCGCAGCGCCGCCGTGAAATCCGGCGTCGGACCGGCCGTCACCGATCGAGTTTGGGACCGTATGAGCCGCAGCTTCGATGCACTCGTCGCCCGCCGCTACGTCCCCCGGGTGCAGGCGATTCACGCTTTTGAGTATACCGCGCTCGCCGCCTTCGAGCGCGCGAACAAGGAGGGCGTCGCTAGAATCCTGCACTTGCCCTCGCTCGACAGCCGGCAGTTCGAAGAAATCCGGCGGCGCGAAAAGCGCCTTTGCAAGGAGCTCGCGGGACAACACGATGGCTATTTCGAGGGCAAGTTTGCCCGTCGGTACGAGAGAAGACGAAATGAGATTGCGCTCGCCGACATGATCATTGCCAACTCGCCCCTCACCGCAAGATCTCATATCGAGGCGGGCGCCGACCCCGCCAAGGTGTTTGTTGTTGCTCTGGCGGCTCCGCCAACCATTGCCGAGGTCAGGCTCGACATCGAGCGCAAGACTCGGCCGCTCAGCGTGGCCTGGGCGGGGTCCTTCAGTTTGGGAAAGGGAGCGCACCACCTGCTCGAGGCGTGGCGACGGCTCGCCCCAAAGTCGGCCGCGATCCTCAATGTCTACGGCCAAGTCAACTTGTCGGATAGGTTTCTCGAATCGAAGATGGAAGCCGTCGTCTTTCATGGCTCGGTTCCCAGGACGACGCTCTTCAAAGCCTACGAGGATGCGGACGTCCTCGTATTTCCAACGCTGTCCGACGGCTTCGGGATGGTCGTCGCCGAGGCGATGGCGCATGGACTGCCGGTGATCACGACCGATCAGGCCGGGGCGGCCGTTCTGGTGACGGCGGACAACGGGCTCATCGTGCCGGCGGCCGATCCAAAGTCTCTCGCCGACGCCTTGCGGTGGTGCCTCGACAATCGCGACAGGTTGCAGGCGATGCGGTTCCACGCCTTGGAAACCGCGCGCCGCAGGCAATGGTCGGACTTCCGACGGGAATTGATAGCGGCGCTCGAGGTGGGTCAAATCCGGGCCGGATACAAGCCGAATTTCAAGGCCGCTGGCCGTTGAACATGTCGTCGCCATTTCACCAGCCAGCTCCGCCGAGCGTGTGCATCCTGACCCCCGGGCAAATCGGCTCGAATCCGCGCGTAGCGAAGGAAGCCCAAGCGTTGCATGAAGCGGGGTGTCGGGTCACCGTGATCGCGACGCGGCGCCTCGATCTGGTCGAGCCGCGAGACCAGTCCCTGATGCGTCGAATTCCTTGGCGTCTCGAGCGCATCGACTTGAGGTCCAAGTGGCGTTGGCGCCTCAATCGGACACTCGAGGTTGCGTGCCGCCAAGCTCACGCCGCGACCGGCCTTGTCCATTTCGCCGACCTTCGTTTCAGCGCTTCCACGAGACCCCTGTCAGCCGCTGCTTTGCGCACCCCGGCGGATCTCTACATCGCCCATTATCCGGCGGCGTTGCCGGCCGCAGCCAGCGCCGCCCGGCGTCACGGCGGGCGCTACGCTTACGACGCTGAGGACTTCCACCTCGGCGACTGGCCCGACGGCCCGGACTACGACGCCGAGCGACGACTGGTGCGGGCGATCGAGGACCGTCATTTGCGGGGTTGCGCGCACGTAACCGCCGCCTCGCCGGGCATTGCCGACGCTTATGTCGAGGCCTACGGCGTCAAGCGACCTGAGGTCGTTCTCAACGTGTTTCCGCTGACGCAGGCTCCACCCGGACCGACAGCAAGGGGAACCGCGGCGCCGGGTCCTTCACTCTATTGGTTTTCCCAGACGATCGGCCCCGATCGCGGTCTGGAATGCGCGGTCCGGGCCATCGGGCTTGCGGAGGCCCGCCCGCACCTCTATTTGCGCGGGACGCCCGTCGCCGGCTTCGTCGATCGCTTGGAGGAGATCGCCATAGGATGCGGCGCGACGGGCCGGCTCCATATTTTGCCGCCCGACGCGCCCGACAAAATGGAGCGACTAGCCGCGGCGTTTGACATCGGCCTTTGCGGCGAGCCAGCCCATACAAGAAACAACGCTGTCGCTTTGTCCAACAAGCTTTTCACCTATCTTCTTGCCGGCATTCCCGTGGTTATGTCGGATACGCCCGGGCAACGCGGGTTCGCGGTCGAGGCGGGCCTGACAGAACAGGTTTATCCCGTCGACGACGCGCAAGTCCTCGCGGCGATGATCGACGGTTTGCTCGGCGATCCAGCCCGGCTCGCCGCGGCCCGCGCCGTGGCTTATCGCCTGGGGCGCGAGCGGTACAATTGGGAGAATGAAATCGGGTCGCTGCTGCGAGCGGTGCGGCGGGCGCTACAATCGGGCTCGGATCAGGCCGTGCGGTCGCTCGCGAGGTCGCAATGACACATAAGAAGCGGCAAGCCCGGGCTGCCGGCCGCCGACTGTATTTCAGCATTCGACGCCCTCGCATTCAAGATCAGAACGACCATGTCGGATGTTCTACGCCGTATGCGTGGCCCCTCCGCCGGCCTCTGGCTCAGCCATTCTGTATTGAGAGATCGATACCATGCTGTACTCGACGCCCTGCATCCGCGGGGAATTCGAGTCGCGCTTCTCGGCAAAATTCAGAAGAGTTTGGCCCCGCGCCTGGCTGGCATGCGGCCAGGCGAGTGCGAACTGGTCCTGAGCGGCGTCTAGGATCAGCGTCTAAAACCCGGCATAACGGTCATAGACGTCGGGGCGCATGTTGGAATCCATACGTTGCGGTTCGCTGATCGGGTCAGAGAAGCCGGTCACGTGATGGCGGTGGAGCCGTCTCCTGCGAACGCTCGCCTGTTGCGCACCCACCTCGTTTGGAGCGAGCGCCACAACGTAAGCGTGATAGAAGCTGCGGTAGGCGAAGCAGAGGGCGAGATCGAATTTACGTTCAGACAGGATCCGTTTGATCTGGAGCCTCTGCCAATTCGATCGCCTATGATGTCGGCGGACACGAGGAGAGAGTCCGCATGACGTCCATCGATTCAATCTGTCGCGGTCGTTCCCCCGACCTCATCAAGATCGATGTGGAAGGCGCTGGGCTGCTCTCCGTGAGGGGCGCGCCAGCAACTCTGTCGAGAGCATCGCCGGCGCTGATCATAGCGGTTCACCCGGACGCCATGCGCTCGCTGGGGACATCGCCCGTCGGATGGGTGCAGCTCCTCGACGCGCTCGGCTACTCAGGTCGCCATCCCGATGGCGGCGAAGCTACTGAACCGACGTTCGAAGGGACCATATTCGAGAAGCGGCGAGTTGATGGATGAACGCAAGGAGCGTCGCCATCGTCTCGCCCTATTTTCCCCCGAGCACGCTGGCGGGCGTTCATCGCGCGAGGCATTTGGCGACCCACCTTCCCTCGGCGGGGTGGACGCCGATCGTGTTCTGCGTCGACGAGGTTTTTCATGAGGAGAAGCTCGATCCGGGGCTGGCGGCTCTTGTGCCCGATACCGTTGAGATCATTAAAGTCCGAGCGGTTTCTCCGCGCCTGACGCGCACGATCGGACTGGGGGAAATCAGCTTGCGGGCGTGGCGTCCTCTTCAAGCGGCGTTGTTTCGAGCGCTCACATCACGCAAGGTCGACGCCGTCCTGATCACCGGCTCTCCGTTCTATCCGATGCTGCTCGCACCCCGTATCAAGCGGGATTTCGCCGTTCCCCTGATTCTCGATTTTCAGGATCCTTGGGTTTCGGCGTGGGGGGCGAGCGAGCCTTGGAATTCGAAAGCGGGCCTTTCCCATCGGTTGGCGAGGACTCTCGAACCGCGCGCGCTGCGCGGCGCGGACTTCGTGACTTCGGTCTCCGACACGCAGAATGCCGAGATGGCCGCGCGCTATTCCTGGCTCGACCTGCGGCGAATGGCGAGTATCCCGATTGGCGGCGATCCCAACGATTTTGCGGCGATGCGGAAGCTTCCGGCTGCCGAAGGTTCGATGGATCTTGACGGGCGGTTCATCAATCTTTCGTTCGTCGGCGCCTTCATGCCGCGCTCCGGCGAATTGGTTCGCGCGCTGTTCCGCTCTTTTCTGCGATTGCGCTCGGAGCGCCCCTCATTGGCCGCGCGGATGAGATTCAACTTCATCGGCACAAGCAACCAACCCAGTGATTTCAGGACCTATCGCGTCCGTCCGCTGGCTGAAGCCGAGGGCGTCGCCGAATTCGTGCGGGAGATTCCGCAACGGTTGCCCTATCTGCGCGCGCTCAACGTGCTGGCCCGCTCAAACGCCCTTCTGTTGATCGGCTCGGACGAGCCGCACTACACCGCCTCGAAGATCTACCCGGGCCTCATGTCCGGCCGGCCGTTCCTGTCAATTTTTCACCGCGCAAGCAGCGCACATAATATTTTATCGACCGTCGGAGGCGGCGTCGCACTCGCATTTTCCGATGCGCAGGAGTTGGCCGCGCTCGAAGGGCCGCTGAGCGAGGCGTTGCATAGGGTGGTGACTGCGCCCGCATCCCTGGGTGCGCCTGATCCGGGCCTTTACGCGCCGTATGAAGCGCGCGAGACGGCGCGCCGATTCGGCGACATTCTCGACAAATTGACGTGACTCACACGAACGGCCGACGACCCGATCGCCGAATGCATGCGCGGACTGACCTCGCTCGCGGTCGCCACGCCCCACTTCACCAAGGCGTATGGCTGATATTGGTTCGAGTCGACGGCAGCGCCCGCGCGGCTGGATTGGAGGCTTTCCTCGTCATCTCGGGAATCGTTATCCCCGCCGTTGGCTCCCCCGGCCCGCCCCGCCATGAGCGCCTCGATCCGATTTCATGCGCCTAGCCGTCGTCACTTCGCACCCGATCCAGTATCAGGCCCCGCTCTTTCGAGAGCTCGCAACCGGGCTGGATTCGACGGTTTTCTTCGCCTGTCGCGCGACGTCGCGGGATCAGGCGAACGCCGGGTTCGGCACGGCGTTCGAATGGGACATTGACCTGACGGCTGGTTACGCGTCGCAGTTCCTGACGAATCATTCTCGAACGCCCAGGCCGGGCCAGTTCTCCGGCTGCGACACTCCGGAGATCGGCGAGCGACTGCGCGGCGGGCGGTTCGACGCGGTCCTGGTGATGGGATGGCATCTGAAGACCTATTGGCAAACGATTTGGGCGGCCAAACGCCTCAGAATTCCTGTGCTGGCGCGGGGCGACAGCCATCTGGAGACGCCGCGCTCCAACATCAAACGGATCGTGAAGTCGCTGGCCTATCCGCCGCTCCTGCGCTTGTTCGATGCGACGCTCTATGTGGGGCGGCGATCGCGCTCGTATTATGAGAACTACGGCTATCCGGCCGAGCGGCTGTTTTTTTCGCCGCACTGCGTCGACACCGCGTGGTTTGCGGCTCGCGCCACTCCGGATGCGAGACGAAGTTTGCGCGCCATGCATGGGATCGCGCCCCAGGCGAAGGTCTTGCTGTTTGCAGGCAAGCTTGTCCCCTCCAAGCGGCCGCTCGACCTGATCGCCGCGGCGGCGCAGTCGCGCGCGGGCGGCCGCAATGTCGAAGTGATGGTCGCAGGAGACGGCGAGCTCAGGTCGTCGATGATGAAGGCGGCGGCGGCGGCGGGAGTTCCGCTTCATCTTCTGGGCTTCTGCAACCAGACGGAAATGCCCGCCGCCTATGCCGCCGCCGACTGCCTCGTGCTGCCCTCGGACGCCCGCGAAACCTGGGGGCTTGTCGCCAACGAGGCGCTCGCCTGTGGACGGCCGATCATTGTGTCCAACGCCTGTGGATGCGCGCCCGATCTGGCGTCGGGTACCGGGGCGGGGCTGACGCATCCGGTCGGCGACGTTCAAAAACTGAGCGTCGCAATACTCGAGATCATCGACAATCCGCGACAAGGGGATTGCATCGAGCGAACTTCGGAGCGGTTTAACCTGAAGTCCGCTGCGTCGGGGATTGCGGACGCGCTGAATTTCGTCTGTGCGAACGGTGCGGAAACCGGCGTCGGCTTCGCCCCATGAGCGATTTCCGCGCACGACTGGACAAATGGGCCGTCCCGGCATCCGTCGTTTCGCTCGCGATCTGGCTCCGCCATATCAGCCACCGACGCCTGTCGAGGCCGCAGGGGTTTGAAATCCGCCGGTGTCCGCGCCCATCGCCTGCCCGCCGATTGCGTGGATGGAGTGATCCGATGACCCCGCCGGACGTTGACGCGACAGTCTCTGGCGCTGGCGTTGTGGCGAAACGCCGCTTGTCTTCGCCAGGATAAATTTCTGTCCATGTCGGATTTGTCGACGCTCCATTTCCATCCCCCCGCAGCGGAAGCCGTTCGATGAAGCTTCCGCCGGGGGTGTTGCCGGCCGCGGTCCTGATCTTCCTGTTCGGCGGCGTCGGCCCCAACACCTGGACGGCGCTGGCGTCGGTGGTGACCCTCGTTGCTGGCAGCGCGCTGCTGTGGCGGCCGGGTGAAACGCCGATTCTGTTATTCATTTTCGGCTTCCAGTGGCTGCAGGCCTCGGTCGCCGTATTCCACGCCACCTGGCTCGGCATCGGCGTTGCCGAGTATTCGCGGGTCGGCGGGGAAACGGAACGGGCCATCTGGCTGACGCTGACAGGGCTGCTGTTCCTGGCTGCCGGGATGCGTCTGGGCGCGGGCGCGCAGAGCGCGGAACACAGCGCCGCCGCTCGTTCGGTGGCGGCAGCCGGTTCAATGGCGCAATGGTTCTGGCTGTACCTCTGTAGCGCGGGGGCCGCCTTTGTCGCTCTGAGTTTCGCGTATGTCGTTCCGGATCTGTCGCAGCCGCTGTTGGCGCTGGCCTCCATAAAGTGGGCGTTATTCTATATGCTCGCCTATGCGGCGTTCGCCGGTCGCCGCGGCGCCCCATATTTCATCGGCGCGTTCGCCTTGGAGCTGGCGCAGGGAATCGGCGGCTATTTCTCCGATTTCAAGACCGGGATCTTTTTCGCTTTGTTTGCGGCCATTGCGTCCGGCGTCAGGATGTCCGCGTCGCGCCTGCTCGGCTTGGGCGCCTTGAGCGCGCTGCTGCTGACGCTGGGGATCGCCTGGACCGCGGTCAAGACCGAATATCGGAGCATCGTCTCAGGGGGCGCGGCGGCGCAAGTCGTCACGATCGGCTATGAACAGCGTCTGGAAAAGCTCTACGAATTGGTCGAGCAGCTCGACCTTAACGCGTTGAGCGGCGCCGCCGACCAGATGCTGCGTCGTCTTTCCTACGTGGAATTCTTTGGCGTAGTCCTCAACGTTGTGCCGGAATACCTACCCTACGAGGGCGGAGCGATCTGGGGAGATGCTTTGGCCCGGCCGTTCACGCCGCGGCTTCTCTTTCCCGACAAGACCATCATCAGCGACACGCAGCGGACCAATCTCTACACGGGCGGAATTGTGGGGATCTCCGAAGCCACGTCCATCAGCATTGGCTACATCGGAGAAAGCTACATCGATTTTGGGATCGCCGGCATGATGGCGCCGATCTCTCTGCTTGGCTTCTTCTATGGGCAGATCTACCGGCGCCTTCTCGATTGGCCCACCTCGCGTGGCCTGCTGGGGATGGGGATGTCGTCGGCGATCCTCTACAGCGGATTTGAATTGGGCAGCAGCATCACCAAGACTTTCGGCGGCGTGATCGTCGCGTTGCTCGCCGCGTTGGTGTTCGCCTCCCTGGTGGCGCCGCGCTTCTGCCCCTGGGTAAGGGCAACCGACGGAAATTTCCGGGCGCACGGGGACGTTAGAGTCAGGAAAGCGTGATCCAAAGTTTGGACGATGGCGCGCATGGCTGGTTTGCTGGAACAGCGAGCCGCGTCGACCTGAGCAGGGTTGCGTCTGATTTGACCGGCGAAGCGATGTGGCTCCGCCCAGAGAATGAAATTTCACCGGCCCCAAGCCTCGTCCGAGCGGCCCCCGCGCAAGCCAAACCGCCCCGGCCGGAGAATTGCCGCCGTTATGGGTGAGGACCCCTGGCCGTTGACCTCATTGCGAGTGCTGCATGTCATTCCATCCGTCGCGATGGCCGATGGCGGCCCGGGCCGGGCGATTGCATCGATGGAACGCGCTCTGAGCGAGGCCGGCGTCCGGGTCACGACCCTGACAAGCGATGATAACCCGGTCTGCGCGGGGGTGGCCTGGACGCCGTTGGCGGCGGCCGCAAACGGGGCGTCGCGCGTGTATGCCCGCAAGTGGACGGACTGGTACAAGGTGGCGCCGGGCCTGGTTCCCTATTTGGTACGAGAAATACGCTCGCATGACGTGGTGCACATTCATGCGCTGTTCTCGTTCTCCTCGACCATCGCAGCCTGGATCGCGCGGGGATTGCGGGTTCCTTATGTCATCCGGCCACTGGGCGCGTTGAGCGCGTGGGGCACCAGTCAACGTCGGCGCGGGCTCAAACGGCTGTCGATTGCGGTCATTGAGGGACCCAACCTGCGCGCGGCCTCCGCCGTCCACTTCACCAGCCGCATGGAGATGGTGGAAGCTGAAGGCCTGGGTCTCACGTTTCGCGGCGTGGTCATCCCGCTGGGGGTCGAGCAGGAGCCTCAGACCTTGTCATTGAACCTGCGCGAGGCCAGTCCGATATTGCGGGGGCGCCGAACAATTCTTTTTCTGTCGCGGCTCGACCCGAAGAAGAATGTCGAGGCGCTGATCGATGCTCTGGCGTGCTCGGACGAATTGAAGGCGGGAAGCTCGCTGCTCGTCGCTGGCGATGGCGACAGCGCCTACGTGGATCGTCTGAAGGCGCGAACGCGGGCGGCGGGGATTGGCGATCTTGTTCTCTGGCTCGGCCATGTCGAGGGTGCGCGGAAGGCCGCCGCCTTCGCCGCGGCCGACCTTTTCGTGTTGCCGTCGTTCTCGGAAAACTTCGGCATCGCGGCTGTCGAGGCCATGCTTGCTGGCCTGCCATGCGTGTTGAGCCCCGGCGTCGCGATCGCCCGCGAAGCCGCGGAGGCCGGCGGAGCGGTGGTGGCCGAACCGGGGGCTCAAGCGCTGGCGAAAGCCATCAGCGACGCGCTCCGCGACGAGGGCGCGCGTAAGGCGATGGGTGAACGGGCGCGCGAATTCGCGCTCAGCGCCTATTCGACGCCCGCCATGGCGCGCCGATTGATCGATCTTTATCAGAGTGTCGCTTCGCTCAAGGCGCCGCGCGCAGCATGAGCTTCCTTGACGAAATCGGAGTCGTAATACTGACCTGGGACGAAGCGTCCAATATCGCCAGGACCCTCGATGCGCTCAAGGCGTTTCCCGAGGTCGTCGTCGTGGACAGCGGCAGCACGGACGAGACCGAGAGCATCATCGGCGGCTACCACAATACCCGGATGGTGCGGCGGCGGTTCGACAATCATGCCGCTCAATGGAACTTCGGCCTTGAGGCGTGTGGAATTGGACGCCCATGGATTCTCGCCCTCGACGCGGACTATTTGCTGCCGGAAGCGTTGACCCTAGAGATATCTCGATTGTCGCCGCCAGCAACGATTGCCGGCTACCGCATGTCGTTTCGCTACTGCGTCTATGGGAAACCGCTGGCGGCGAATCTGTATCCGCCGATCGTCGCCTTGTTTCGCCGCGAGCGAGCGCACTATGTCCAGGTCGGGCATACACAGCGTGTTGTGATCGACGGGGGGATCGTCGATCTGATGCACAAGCTCGATCACGACGACCACAAGCCGTTTCGGCGATGGTTCACGTCGCAACAGAAATATGCGTCGCTGGAAGCCGAGCATCTCCTCGGCTCAGCCGGCGGCAGCTTGCGCGCGTCGGACCGAATTCGCCTGATGGCCTGGCCGGCCCCCATCCTGGTGTTCCTGTACACGCTGCTCGCCAAACGCTGCCTGCTGGACGGTTGGCCGGGGTGGTTCTACGTGATGCAACGGACGCTGGCCGAGTTGTTGATCGCGCTGGAGATTGTGGAACGGCGCCTCAGGAGCAAGGGCTTCGGCCTGTAGATACGCGAGAGCGGGTCCGCGCGATCGACGATGGCGACGACGCTTGCGCGCCATCGGGACGCCGGCGGGTCCAAGCGAAAGCGTCAATGCACAATCGAGAAGGCGGCATGATTGTCTTGGGCCTCAATGTATTTCATGGCGACGCGTCCGCGGCGATTGTCAACGACGGCCGGTTGATCGCGGCCGCGGAGGAAGAACGTTTCCGCCGCGTCAAGCATTGGGCGGGCTTTCCGATCGAGGCCATCCGCTATTGCCTGACAGAAGCCGACCTGCCGCTGGAGGCGATCGATCGGATCGCGGTGAATCAGGACAGCCGCGTAAATCTCATCGGTAAGTTGCGTTACCTCGCAAGCGAACGCCCGAGACCTTCGCTGATTCTCGAGCGTCTGCGCAACCGCCAATCGCGTGCAGGAATCCCGCGGTTTCTGGCGAGGGTCTTTCCAGGCTCGACCTTCAAAGGCGAAATCAACCACGTCGAGCATCACTTCGCCCATCTATCGTCGGCCTTCCACGTCGGGCCTTTCAGAGACGCCGTCGTCGTCTCCGTCGACGGATTTGGCGATTTTGCGAGCGCCGCCTGGGGCGTCGGGCGAGGCGCGGACATCGTCGTCGAGGGACGCGTCCTCTTCCCGCACTCGCTTGGCGTCTTCTATCAAGCCGTCACGCAGTATCTGGGCTTCCCCCACTACGGCGACGAATACAAGATCATGGGCCTCGCCCCTTATGGCGAGCCGCGGCACATGAGCCAAATGCGGCGGATCGTGAGAGCGAAGCCGGATGGCGGATTCGCGCTGGATCTGTCCTTCTTCCGTCATCACAAGGAAAAAATCGCCTTCGAATGGAGCGGCGGCTCTCCGGAATTCGCAGAGCTTTTCACCCCGGCGCTCGAAGAATTGCTTGGTCCACGCCGCCGCCAGGGCGAGCCGATCGAGGATCGCCATCGCGACATCGCCCGATCGACGCAAGCGATGTACGAGGAGGCGTTTTTCAACCTTTTGAACATTCTCCATGAGCGCCACGGGATTCCGAATATTTCGCTCGCCGGCGGTTGCGCGGCGAATTCGGTCGCCAACGGAAAAATCCGAAGGACGACGCCATTCAAGAAGGTCTATGTTCAGCCGGCGGCGGGCGACGCGGGCGGAGCGGTCGGCGCGGCCTTCGCCGTCTGGCACAGGATTGGCGGCAGCCGTTCATTTGTGATGGATCATGCTTATTGGGGCCCGCAATTCGGGCCTCACGCCGTCGCGAAGCTGCTCGAAGACCAAACCGCGCGGATTTCAGGGGCGGGCTGCGTGGTCGAGCGTATCGATAGCGAACAGCAATTGTGTCGTCGAACGGCAACGCTGATTGCCAATGGCGCCGTCGTCGGATGGTTCCAGGGCCGGATGGAATGGGGCCCGCGCGCCCTCGGGAATCGCTCGATTGTTTGCGATCCGCGCCGCGCTGACATGAAAAGCATTTTGAACGCCAAGATCAAACGTCGCGAGACCTTCCGCCCGTTTGCGCCGTCCATATTGTCGGAGGCCGTGACGGAATGGTTCGAAGAGGACGACGAAGTCCCGTTCATGATGCAGGTGTTCCAAATTCGCGAGGAGAAACGCTCCCAGATCCCGGCGGTCACGCATGTCGATGGATCCGGTCGCCTGCAGACTGTCAAACAATCGGCCAATCCGCGCTATCACGCGCTCATCTCGGCGTTCCGCGACCTGACCGGCGTTCCGATGGTCCTCAACACGTCGTTCAATGAGAACGAGCCGATCGTTTGCACGCCGGGCGAAGCGCTCGATTGTTTCCTGCGCACGAACATGGATTTTCTGGTGCTTGGCGAGGCGATGATCAGTCGCGAACCGTCCGCCAACGCCAAGGCCGCCGAAACTGTGGGCGAAGGCTCCGCTCAATAGACTTCAGCCGGTTTGCCGAATGATGGACAGGAGGACCGAGAAGGGGAGGACGCAGTCGACTTGCCGGTCCTCTCCGTCCCACAATCCGGTGTCCGGCCGAAGCCGACGCGGGGCGTCCAAAACCACGAGAAATTCGACAATGACATCGGCATGTGCCGCCCGACGGGCGCGGAAAGGTCATGGCGCCGCGCGGTGTTTCGTGAAGAATGCGCAAAGCCCCCCTTTGCGGGGCTTTCGGCGCCCTTCACGGAGGTCTGACAACGACCAGTCGATCGAATATCTCGTCGAACGCAATGATTCGTGCCCTCACACACGCAAGGGAAGCGGAAATGACGACGGGGAAACGGATATTGGTCACTGGGGGCGCGGGGTTCCTCGGTTCGCATGTATGCGAGCGACTGCTCGATCAGGGACATGACGTGCTTTGCGTTGACAATTTCTTTTCAAGCTCACGCCACAACGTCGCGCATCTCCTCGATAACAAGCGCATGGAGTTGATGCGGCACGACGTCACGCATCCGCTGTTTGTCGAGGTCGACGAAATCTTCAATCTCGCCTGCCCGGCCTCGCCGGTGCACTATCAATTTGACCCGACCCAAACCACCAAGACCAGCGTCATCGGCGCGATCAATATGCTCGGTCTCGCCAAACGGTTGAAAATCAAGATTCTCCAGGCGTCGACGTCCGAAGTTTACGGCGACCCAAATATCCATCCGCAGACGGAGGACTATTGGGGCCATGTCAATCCGATTGGCGTCAGGTCCTGCTATGATGAAGGCAAGCGCTGCGCGGAAACCCTGTTCTTCGATTACCACCGCCAGCACAATTTGGCGATCAAGGTCGCGCGCATCTTCAACACCTATGGTCCGCGCATGCATCCCCACGACGGACGCGTCGTCTCCAATTTCATTGTCCAGGCGCTCAAAGGCGAGAACATCACGGTTTACGGGGACGGACGCCAGTCGCGTTCGTTCTGCTATGTCGATGACCTCGTCGAGGCGATATTGCGCATGATGGATACGCCCCGTGACATGACAGGCCCCGTCAACATCGGCAACCCGGATGAATTCACGATCCTGGAGCTGGCCGAGCACATCATTGAATTGACCGGAACGAGGGCTAAAATCAGCTTCGAGCCGTTGCCCTCGGACGATCCGCGCCAGCGGCGGCCAGACATCGCCAAGGCCAAAGAGATTCTTGGATGGGAGCCGAAGACTCGGTTGCGCGAGGGTCTGGTCAAGACGATCGCTTATTTTGACCAGCTTTTGTCCGAGAGACCGATGCGGGCATTGGCTTTGGGTCGCTCCTGATGGAGGCGCGTCCCTGTGGGCCAAAGATTCCGAGCTCCTTACGTCGCGCGGCGCGCGATCCGCGAGACGTTCGAAAGCGAATGGATTTCCGGGTGGGAAGCTGATCATCGTCGCACTGATCGAGTTGGATTCGGGGTCTTTGTGTTCGTCACGCGCGCGCGGCGTCCGCCACGCGTCCCTGCTCGCCATTTTCATGAGCGCAAAGGGATTGACATCGATCGCGCGCCCAATGACCGAGCCCGCTTCGCCCTAGATTGGGCCCGGCAGCAGATCGTCGATCGCGCCGCTGAGACGATAGGCGACAAGGCCGATCCATTCCCTTGCGCCGACGTCGACGAGGCGCAGCCCGCCGCTCACCGTGTCGATCGGCGTCGCCAACTCATTCGGTCCACCGAGGCTGAGATAATCGGCCGGCCAGGCGATCACGTCGAAGCCGGCGTGGCGGAACACGCCAACCGCGCGCGGCATGTGGAACGCGGAAGTCACCAGCAGCCAATGCTCGCCGGGCTTGGGTGAGACGAGTGCACGGGTCAGTGCGGCGTTCTCGATCGTATTGCGCGCGCGCGTCTCATAGATCATTCGCTCGGGCGGCAAGTCCATGGCGGCGAAAAACTGCCTGGCGGCGTCCGCCTCGGGCATCGGCGCGGACAGAAGATTGCTCGACCCCCCAGTGAAGACGATTCGGGTCCGCGGGAAGCGCCGCGCCAACGCGACCGCCTCGGTCATTCTCGCGCCGTCGGGGACCAGCGCCCCGCGAAATCGAAGCATCGCCGGCTTGATCGCCCCGCCCAGCACAATGATTCCGTCGGGAGCCGCCAAATCAGCTCCAGGGCGCTCGAAGCGGTCCTCGAGCGGGCGCAAAATCCAGATGCCGACCGGCCCAAATCCGCAGGCCAGCAGAGCGGCGGCGCCGACCGCCGAGGCGACGAAGCCAGCGCGACGAAACCGGGTCGCGGTCGCAAGGACGCCAACCCCGATCATAAGAGCGATGACATTGGAGGGGGCGGCAGCCAGCCAAAGCAGCTTGGAGAAGACGAAGAACATACGGCGGTTCGCCTCGCGCAAATATCGGGGAAAGGCTCGGGCAGCCTGAGGTTTTTCGCGCCCGGTGACAAGGCGCGCGGATTCGCGATGACGGGCGCCCCTCGGGGCCGGTCTCGGGGATGCGTCATCGCAACGTGCTCAACAGTTGCATCGTCGAACGGCCAGTCGAGAACAGAATATGAATGGATGGGGCAGGACAAGAATTCCCGAAATAAGGCGAGTCGGCGATAAAGCGCGCCCGACTCGCCTTCCCGAGGTCAGGCGCCGGCAGGAAAGACGGAGCCACGGACGGCGGGCGGATCAAACGAGGGTCCCCTGAATCCCCCAAGACCCCCAGGCTGGAGAAACAGCGGATGGCAAGGATCATCTTCGTCAACCGCTTCTTTTATCCCGACCAGTCGGCGACGAGCCAGATTCTCACGGATCTGGCCTTCTCGCTCGCCGGGGAGTCCCATGACGTGCACGTGATCGCCAGTCGCAATCTCATCGCCGGCCCGCAAGGCCATCTTCACCGCAGCGAGATGACGCGCAACGTCGCGATTTACCGCGTCGGTCCAATGGGGCGGCAATCCCCACGGCTCGTCCTGCGACTCCTCAATTTCCTTTCGTTTTATTGGTGGGCCGCTTTCCAGCTGCGCAAGCAAGCGACCGACGCGAGCATTGTCATCGTCAAGACCGACCCGCCGTTGTTGTCGGTCTGGGCCTGGTGGCTGTTAAGAAACCGGCGCGTCCACATCGTCAACTGGCTGCAGGATGTCTACCCCGAGGTCGCGATCAGACTCGACGTCCGGTTCGTCCGCGGCGGCGTCGGGCGCCTCCTGATGCGTCTGCGCGACCGCTCGCTGCGCCGCGCGGCGGCCAATGTCGTGCTCGGTTCAGGCATGGCCGATTACGTCGCAAGCCGCAACATTTCCCGCGCATCGATACGCGTCATTCCGAACTGGGTCGACGACCAGGCCATCCGCCCCATCGAACCGGACGCCAATCATCTGCGGCGCGAATGGGGCCTCGCGGACAAATTCGTGATCGGCTATTCGGGCAACCTCGGCCGCGTTCATGAATTCGACACCGTGCTCGCCGCCGCCGAACGTTTCAAAGCCCGGCGGGATTTGTGTTTTTTGTTCATCGGGGGCGGCTTTCAGTATGCGCGGCTCGGACAGGAGCTGCGGCGCAGGGGCCTTGAAAGCCTGGCGCTGTTCAAGCCCTACCAGAACCAGAGCGAGCTCGCGCATTCGCTGAGCGTGCCGGACGCGCACTGGCTGTCGCTTCGTTCGGAATTCGAGGGCATGATCGTGCCCAGCAAGTTCTATGGTATCGCCGCCGCCGGGCGCGCGACCGTGTCGATCACCGATCCGGAGGGGGAAATCGCCCGCCTCGTCGCCAAATACCAGTGCGGCGCCGTCGTCAGGCCCGGCGACGCGAACGGGCTGGCGGACATCCTTGAATCGATGATCTCCAACCGCGCTTTGGGCGCCGAATGGGGCCGAAACGGGCGCACGATGATCGAGACGCATTTTTCGCGAAAATTGGCGATCGACAAGTGGCGCGATTTGATCGCCTCGCTCGACGCGGCGTCTCCGAAAGCGCCGGTCCCCGAACATTCGCAGGGCGGTTCGACCTGACGCGCCGCGCAGTCCGGGACGCCGGAAAAGCGCGGCTGCAGGTCATGCTCTTCGCTCAACGGCCGACCTGACCGGCTTGCGCCGACGCCCCGGGCTTCTTGCCATGGATCCAGCAATTGATCGCGAAGCGGGAATCGATGAACCTTCGCGACGGACAACTGACCGGCAGCACTTCGTGCGGCGCCCACGACAGGAAAACCCGGGTTATTGCGTCCCGGTTCGATCTCGACTACGTCTTTGCCGCCGCACGCATATGGGCGCCGCGCCATTCGTAAGCGCTTTCGGCTCGGCGTCGAGGTCGTAGGCGCTGCCCAATATTCGAATCCTCTTGATACCCTGATCGTGCGGCGCGCCCTTATCGGGACGATTGGTTTGGTGCGCGCTCCATCACCGTACGGGGACGGCCACACGGCGTCATGAGCGGCATCTGCGGGATATTTCGTTTCGACGGCGAGCCGGTTGCGCAGCGCGATCTCGATCGCCAAATGGCGCAGCTCGCGCATCTCGGTCCCGACCGGGCTCGGGCATGGTGCGCCGGACCGGTCGGTCTCGGCCATCTGATGATGCGCGTCACCCGCGAGGACATATCCGACGCTCAGCCGGTTCGCGATGCGGAAGTTTCTCTCGTTGCCGATCTCAGGCTCGACAACCGCGAGGCGCTTGCCGAGGCGCTGTCGATCGGCTCCGCGGCGCTGTCCGAAATGCCCGACAGCGCGCTCCTGTTCGCGGCCTACAAAAAATGGGGCGCCGATTGCGTTGATCATTTGATCGGCGATTTCGCCTTCGCTGTATGGGACGCGCGGAACGGAACGCTCACGCTGGCGCGCGACCACATGGGGCAGCGCCATGTGTTCTATCACAAAGGCGAAGGGTTCTTTGCCTTCGCAACGGAGATCAAAGGCCTGTGGGCGTTGCCGCAGGCGCCGCGAACGCTCTTGGAAGAGCGCGTCGTGCAAGGGTTGCTGTTCGACGAACCGAGCGAGGTCGGTACGACGGGCTATGAGGGCATTCGCGCCGTGCCCGGTGGCGCCGTGCTGACAATAACCTCCGATGGGACAGTCGCATCGCGCCGTTACTGGGAGCCGCATGCCGATCCGGCGCAGGAAGGCCGCGAGGAGGCCTACTACATTGAGACCTATCGCAAGGTCCTGAGCGAGGCGGTGGCCTGCCGACTGCGCCGCGCCACGAGGCCGGCCGGGCTGTTCATGGGCGGCGGCTTCGATTCCAGCGCCATCTGTGCGCTGGCCGGCCCGGTCGTGACGCGGCAGGGGCGCAAGCTCATCGCCGTCTCGTCGGTCATGCCGGAAGATTATCGCGGCAGCATCAAACATGCCCGGCGCTGGGTGGAGATGTGCCGCCGCCACATGCCGCATCTCGACGTGCGCTATGTCACGCGCGAAGGCCTCGACATTTTCACCGGCATGGAACGCGGGTTTCTTGCAACCGGCCAAGGCCACAGCGCCAACCGTTACGTCACCGATGCGATGTATGCCGAGATCGCAGCGAGCGGCGCGCGGATCGTGATGGACGGCTACGGCGGCGACTACACCCTCAATCCGCGCGGCCAAAACGCGCTGGTGCGCTTTCTGCTCAAGGGGCAGTTCCGCCGCTTCGGATCGGAATTCCACGCGATGCGGCGGCATCTGCGCCAAAGCGCGAAACAGACCTTGGTCCGCAATGTTCTCTTGCGGCTTGTGCCGCCATCCTGGATGACCGTGTGGACACGCTACCGCAACGGCCATCGCCTGTTCGGACCGACCATGCCGTTGTCGCGGCAGGTCATCGAGGGCAGGAACAAGCAGGCGCGTCCGTTGTTCCCGTCGCAATGGGGCCAATCCATGCGCGTCGGCATGGAGCAGGTGCTTCGCATGCAGCAGAACGCGGCGGTGACCGGCGGCTCGATTCCCGCCGCCGCGCACGGCCTCGAACTTACGCAGCCGTTCCACGACAAGCGCGTCGTGGAATTCGGCCTCGCCATCCCCGAGGAATTATATGTCAAGAACGGCCGCACCCGTTATCTGGCGCGCGCCGCGCTCAAGGATTTATATCCAGCCGAATACCAGGACCGCCCGCCGGGCAATGACGACATGGGTCCGGACTTCCTGATGATGGCCAAACGCATCGAGCCGCGAGTGCTCGCCGAAATCGACCGCATGGAAAAGGCCGGCCGGCTATCGCGCTATTTCGATTTTGCATGCATGCGGGCGATGCTGACGCGCCGCACCGTCGAGCAGCATGCTTCCGGCAACGAATACGACACGCGCCAGGCGATGCTCGCGTTCTTGGCCGCGCGCTACATCGAATGGTTCAGGGGCGATAACGCCTAGCGGCGGCCCGTTGACGGTCGTAGGGTTTTATGGCGCACGACTACGGTAACGCCGCGTTAATCCGCCCTACGAACTTGCCGTTGCCTATCGACTCGCGGCCGCCCATTGGGTATATCGTTAATATGGATTGGTAGGACTGCGCCAGAAGCCACGCGGAGCCCCGGTTGGTGCGCGGAATTCCAGCAAAATCGGCCATCGCCACCGCTCTTGAAAGCAGCGCCATGGCTGGCTTTCAGCAACTTACTGACGCAGTGGCGGCAGGCGGCCCGCGGCTTATCGGCATCGGAGTTCGTCGCGCCCGATCGGCGCGCCCAGACAATCTGGGCCCACTAGCCGCCAACTCCCTTGCGACCTTGCTCCTAGTACCGTTTCATAGGTCGAAACCCTCATCGCCGGAACCGCGCAAATGACCGACGCCCCGTTTCCTTCCCTCGCTCCCGGTGTCTCGCCTCTTTGCTCCGTTCCGATCCTTCCTGTCCGCCATTCCCCGACGAAGCGCCCGTGGGCGCCGCCCGCGCTCACCCACGAAACCTTATTGGCGGAATCCACTCTCAAGTCGGTGACACACAACGCCGACCATCACGTCGCATGTTGCAGTGGTTATACATCGCTGCCTTATGGAGTAGCGTCTTGACTTTTTTTGCCGCTCCATCTTCGTCCCCTTGTCGATTACTTGATAGCGACGACAGTGCATTTCGTTGTCGTAGCCAGTCATGCCGCGTCGAGGCCATCGGTCTTGACCTATTCAACACAACGTCACCGCAATACCGAATGGTTGCTTGACGGCGTTCGAAAGGTGACCGCTTCCGCGACGCCAACGATAGCCTGCTTTGGGACTTGACGCCCTGATCGAAGGCGGTCCGCAGGCGAAGTCAAATCATCCGGCGGCCGGTCCATTGGGCTCCCTTGAATAAGGGTGCGCGGCGTCGTCTTGGACTCCGCCGGCGAAACCCGCCGGCGATACCCCTTGCCCGAGCCCGTCAGCGCCGGACATGCTTGCGAGCGACGGCGCCTTGACGCGCTCCGTTCGGGTTGCTCGTAAGGCCGGGATGCCTGATACTGTGCGTCGGTGACGACTGTTGCGCTTGGCGGGCGCAGCCTGAGAATGTCGATTGCGCTGGAAGCCGCCCTCAGGCTCAACGGCGAGATACTCCATGCTCCCGCCGGCGCCGAAGAAGCCGTGATGACGAGCGTCGAGGCCGGCCGTTATTGCGACCTCAACGCGGTCGCCTCGCGCATTTGGGAATTGCTCGAAACCTCGAAGACCATGGTCCAGCTTTGCGAAGGTTCGAGGTCGAGGCGCTGGCCTGCGAGCGCGAAGTGCTGAAATTCGTCAATGATCTCATCGACAACAGGATTGTTCATGAAGCTGCGGAGTAAGATCGGGACGCTTCTCGCCATACGCGGCGCGGATCGCCGGCTCGTTTGCGAGGCGACCGTGATGCTGGGGATGGCGCGGCTCGTCGTCCTGAGCGTTCCGTTCCGGCTGATAGCGCTGTGGCTTCGCGGCGCGCCCGAGACCAGCACCTGCGACGAAGCGTTGTTGTTACGGCTGCGCCGGGCGGTGACGATTGCGGAGCGCAATGTTCCTTGGAACGCGGTGCACCAGCCGCAAGCGATGGCGGCGAAGGCCAAGCCGGCGTGGGGCGGCTGCGGCTCGGCCTCTCAGCTGGGCGCGACCTTCGACAGAAGCGACAGATTGATCGCGCATGCTTGGCTGGTCGCCGGCAGCGAGATCATCGTCGGCGCGGCCGGCATCCCCGGCATGTCGCCGCTGGCGCGTTTCGGCTGATGGCGGAGCTCGAGGACAAGATCGCGGCGCTGGAATCGCGCGTTCAGGGCAACCCGACGGCGATGCTGCACCTTGCCCGCACGCTGCAGGAGAACGGACAGAACGACAGAGCGCTCGCCATGTGCCGCTCGGCGCTTTCGCTGGCGCCCGACGACGCTCAACTCGCCGCGCAGGCGAAGCAATTTGTCAGCGGAACAGTGCCGCAATGGCATTTCAACATCGTCATGGATGAGACGCGCAACGCCGCCTATGACGCGGCGCTGCGCCGCGCGGTGAAGCCCACGTCACGCGTCCTGGAAATCGGAACCGGCACTGGCCTTCTGGCCATGATGGCCGCGCGCGCCGGCGCCGCCGAGGTGATCACCTGCGAGATGACGCCCGCGATAGCGGAAAAAGCCGCCGAGATCGTGGCGGCGAACGGTTACGCCGACCGCATTCGCGTGATCGCCAAACATTCGGACCAGCTTGACGCCGACACCGACATGGGAGGTCGCGCCGACATCCTGGTGTCGGAAATTGTCAGCAACAATCTTCTGGGACAGAATGTGCTTGCCGCGCACGAGCGCGCCCTTCGAAACCTGCTCAAGCCGGGAGCGCGCGTCATTCCGGAGCGTGGCGCGGTGCGCGTGGCGCTGGCGCACGACGCGGGCGAAGATCTGGGCGGCCTGATCAATGTTGGGGGATTCGACCTTTCGGCCTTCAACACTCTGGCGCCGCCCGTGCGCCAGATTCGCGTGGGCTCTGAACTGCTTTCGCTGCGAAGCGAAGCGGCCGATTTGTTCGTCTTCGATTTCGCTTCGGCGCAACAATGCGCGCCGTCGCAGACCTCGCTGCTGTGCCGTTCAGCGGGCGGGCCGGTGAACGGAATCGCGCAGTGGATCTCCTTTGAGCTGGACGAGGCTGTCCGTTACGAAAACCGTCCCGCGCCGGGGGCGAAATCTTGCTGGGCTGTGCTGTTTTACCCTTTCGCGGCAACCGTCGATACGGTCGCCGGAGAGCAATTCCGAATCGGCGGCGCGCACGATCGCCGGAGCCTGACGATCTGGGCCGAAGGAGGCGGCGAGTAGAACGTGCCGAACGAAGCGAAGCCCATCGCCTCGTCGGCTTTGCTAGGCTGGAAGAGACGATGGGGTTCGCTGGGCTCCGCCCCTTGCAGCTCCCTCCGCCCTTGCTCGCAAAGCCGGGTTGCCCAATAATGCCCCTCGACCATTCCAAGCGCGCCCAGGGGGCGGCGGAGCCTCACCATGCCGATCACGCCCGAGACCAAACTGGTCCGCGACGGCGACATCCTGCACGCGCCCGTCGGCGCCGACGAAGCGGTGATGATGAGCATCGAAGCGGGCCGTTATTACGGCCTGAACGCGGTCGCCTCGCGAATTTGGGAATTGCTCGAAACTCCGAAGACTGTCGCTCAGCTCTGCGCGCAACTCTGCGAAGAGTTCGAAGTCGATGAACCGACCTGCGAAGCCGAGGTGTTGAAATTCACCGGCGATCTCGTCGATAACGGGATGGTTCATGAAGCCGCCGCGTAAGATCGGGACGTTTCTCGCGATGAACGGCGCGGATCGCTGGCTCGTTTGCGAGGCGGTCGTGATGCTGGGCGTGGCGCGGTTGATGATCTTGGTTGTTCCGTTCCGGCTGATGGCGCCGTGGCTTCGCCGCGCGCCCGAGACCGACAATTGCGACGGGGCGATGTTGTCGCGGGTGCGGCGGGCGGTGACGATCGCCGCGCGCAACGTTCCCTGGAACGCGGTTTGCTTGCCGCAAGCCATGGCGGCGAAGGCCATGCTGGCGCGTCGCGGCTGCGGCTCGGCCTTTCATCTGGGTGCGACCCTCGACCCGAACGGCAAATTGATCGCGCATGCCTGGCTGGTCGCCGGCGGCGAGATCGTCGTCGGCGCCGCCGGCGTCCCCGGCATGTCGCCGCTGGCGCGCTTCGGCTGACGGTTGATGCACAGTTACCTCATCAGCGGCATGCATGTTTCTTCCGAACTGGAGCTGCCCGGCGCGATTCCCGACCATGCGCCGGCCCGACCCTTCGATGTTTCGATCCGCCGCAGCGCGGTGCCGACGAGGTTGGAAGGGGCGGCCGCCAGTGGGCCGACCTGGGAGATGGCGGGCGAGATTTTCCTGCTGCGTGTGCCCAGACTGGCTCGCTTTCTCATCGAGAGCGGTCGCGACATTTGCGTCGAACTGGAGCCCGGCGCCAAGATGCGCGACGCGACCGCGTTTGTGCTTGGAACCTCGTTCGGCATTCTCCTCCACCAACGCGGCGCGCTTGTGTTGCACGGCGCTGCGGTTGCGAGGGAGGGTCGCGCGATCGCCATCTGTGGCCATTCCGGCGCCGGCAAATCGACGCTCGCGGCCGCGCTCTGCCGCGAGGGCTTCGAGTTCGTCGCCGACGACATTTGCGTCATCAGCCCGGACGCGGAACACCGTCCCGTCGTGCTTCCGGATGGGCGTCAATTGAAGCTCTGGCGCGAGTCCATCGAGCGGCTCGATCTCGGAGCGCGCCAAGGCGAAGCGGTGCGCGAAAGTTTCGAGAAATATTTCATCGAGCCCCAATCCAGCGTCGCTGCGGCTCGCCGGTTGACCGCGATCTTCGTGCTGCGCGAAGCGCGCCCGCCGCTCAAGGAGGGAATCGCCTCGCTCGCTCTCCCCGACGCCATGCGCATGCTCGATTACCAGGCCTATCGACCGGGATTGCGCGCCAAGCTCGGCTCGAAGCCGCAGATGCTCGCGCAGGCGGCCGCCTTGTTCGGTCACGCCAAGATATTCACGCTCGTTCGGCCGCGCGGTTTCGGGCATATCGAAGAGACTGTTGCGATGGTGAGCGAACATTCGCAGTCGCTCGGCCGATGACCGCGCGGGCCGGCATCATCTGGCTCGCCTCGTTTCCAAAATCCGGCAACACCTGGTTCCGGATTTTTCTGGCCAATCTCGCCGCCGGCGAGAATGGACCGGCCGACATCAACGACCTCGACGAGCGCGGCGGCATCGCCAGCAGCCGCCACGAATTCGAAGCCGCGACGCTTCTTGATTCCGGACTGATCTCCCATGACGACGTCGACCGGCTGCGGCCGCGCGTCTACGAGCGGATCGCCGCGGAGGCGACCGCGCAGCGCTGGATCAAGGTCCACGACGCCTATACGCTTACCCCGGACGGCGAGCCGATGTTCGGTCGCCATGCGGCGCGCGCCGCAGTTTACCTGGTCCGCGACCCGCGCGACGTCGCCATATCGCTCGCCCACCACAACAGCACGACGATCGATGACGCCATAAAATTCATGAACGCCGTCGATGGCGCCCTATGCCAGCGGCGCAAGGCCATGGAGCCCCAACTCAGGCAAAAACTTCAAGGATGGAGTGGGCATGTGACGAGTTGGCTCGACCAGACCGACGTCCCAGTGCGCATGTCCCGCTACGAAGACCTCGTCGCCGATCCGGTCGCGGGCTTTGGCGCCGCGCTTGGTTTTGCGGAGCGGGAGGCGACAATTGCGGAAATCGAACGGGCGATCGGTCACGCGGATTTTGCCGAATTGCAGCGCCAGGAAAGCGAGAAGGGCTTTGCCGAGCGGATGTCGCGCACCGCGCCCTTTTTCCGCGCCGGCCGGGTCGGCGGTTGGCGCGAGACATTGACAGTCGAGCAGGCGAGAGCGATCGAACACGCCCATGGCGCCGTCATGACGCGTTTGGGCTATCGATTGGAACTATAAGCCTGTTTCGCCGCTCCCGATGAATATCCAAGCCGACAAATCGCATAGGCCCCACGCGGCGCGGCTCCTGTCGACGAAGCCTCGCGCTGGCCAGCCGGCTGAACCCTCGAACCATCGCCTTCAGATGTCGGGCGCCGCCAAGGCCCTGCCGTCGTCGGGACTGGACGCTTCTGGAGGCGTCCGCTAAATGTTGGAGCGATGGAAATTCTCCCGGGAGCCAGACGACTCGGATGGCGACCAAAATTGCGCTGATTACCGGGGTCACCGGCCAGGACGGCGCATTCCTCGCTGAGCTTCTTCTCGACAAGGGCTATGTCGTCCATGGGATCAAGCGGCGTTCGTCCTCGTTCAACACCGATCGCATCGACCATCTCTACCAGGACCGGCACGGACCGGACGTCCGATTTTTCCTCCACTACGGCGACCTGACGGACACTTCGAATCTAATTCAGAATCATTCAGGAAACCCGCCCCACAGAAATCTATAATCTGGCCGCGCAGAGCCACGTCCAGGTGTCCTTTGAAACGCCTGAATATACCGCCAACGTGAACGCCATCGGTACGCTTCGTTTGCTCGAGGCCATCCGCATTCTAGGGTTGCGCGACCAAACGCGCTTCTATCAGGCCTCAACGTCGGAGCTCTATGGGTTCGCCCAGGAGCCTCGCCAACGCGAAGCGACGCCCTTCTATCCGCGCTCGCCCTATGCCGCGGCGAAGCTCTACGCGTATTGGATCACCGTCAATTATCGCGAGGCCTATGGGTTTCACGCCTCGAACGGCATCCTGTTCAATCACGAAAGCCCGATTCGAGGGGAAACCTTCGTGACGCGCAAGATCACCCGCGCCGTGGCGGCGATCGAGCTGGGGCGGCAATCCTGCGTGTATCTCGGCAATCTCGACGCCAGGCGAGACTGGGGTCATGCGCGCGACTATGTGGAGGGTATGTACAGGATCGTCCAGCAACAGAAACCGGATGACTTCGTCCTGGCCACCGGGGAAACCCATTCGGTTCGCGAGTTCGCGGAACTCGCGTTTGGCGAGATCGACCGACGGATCGAATGGCGCGGCGAGGGCGTCGACGAGACCGGAGTCGACAGGAGCAGCGGCCAGATCCTGGTGCGGGTCGATCCATTCTACTTTCGACCCACCGAAGTCGATGTGTTGGCCGGAGACGCCACCAAGGCGCGAGAAAGACTGGGCTGGACGCATCAGACAAGCTTCCGCGACCTCGTCTCCGAGATGGTTCGTTCCGACCTTCGACTCCTGAAAGGCCAGGCGGAGCGGAGCGATGGCCATGACTGACGCGTTCCGATGACCGAATTCCCGACGCCGTTTTCCCTGAATGGGCGGCGCGTTTTTGTAGCGGGTCACAGGGGCATGGCCGGAGCGGCGATTGCGCGGCGATTGGCTCGCGTTGGCTGCATCACGCTGACCGCCGAACGGGCCGCGGTCGACCTTCGGCGACAGCGGGAAACCGAACGTCTGCTCGAGGAACTCCGGCCGGATGTCGTCGTCCTGGCGGCGGCCCGCGTCGGGGGCATCAAGGCCAACAGCGACTTTCCGGTCGATTTTCTCGCCGACAATCTCGCCATTCAGACAAATCTGATCACCGCCTGCCACCACGTCGGCGTCGATCGGCTGTTATTTCTAGGCTCGACCTGCCTCTATCCTCGCGACGCGCCGCAACCCATCCGCGAGGAGTCGTTATTGACCGGCCCGCTCGAACCGAGCAACGAGTGGTATGCGATCGCCAAAATCGCCGGTCTGAAGCTCGTTCAGGCTTATCGGCGACAATACGGCCGCCATTATATATCCGTCATGCCGTCCAATCTTTATGGGCCCGGCGACAATTATCATCTCGAACATGGTCACGTCGTCGCGGCGCTGATTCGGCGATTTCATGAAGCACGGCAGGCCGGAAGTCCGGCGGTCGTCGTTTGGGGAACGGGAACGCCGCGGCGCGAGTTTCTCTATGTGGAGGATTTTGCCGAGGCCTGCGCTCTCCTCCTTAGGGATTACGATGGCGACGACCCGGTGAACATCGGCGTGGGAGAGGACGTGAGCATCGCCGAATTCGCTCGGCTGGTGGCCGAGACCGTCGGCTACGGCGGCCGGATTGTCTACGACGCCGGCAAACCCGACGGAACGCCGAGAAAACTCCTCGACATTTCACGGATGGCTGCCCTTGGCTGGCGGGCGCGAACCCCGCTGCGAGAAGGTCTTCGGCTTGCCTACCAACATTTCCTTACGGAAGGCGTCAATCGTCAGGAGGTTTGATTCCGCCATCAACTGGACCTGGCCGGTGAAGGTGGGCTGTCCAGCATCGCGCCGCCCTTCCTCCACGACCTTGGATGGGGGTTTTCGCTCCGCCCGCCGGTCGCCGAGAATCACGATCGCGGCGGTGCGCAGGATGATCCGGATATCCAGCCAGAGAGAGGCGTGTTCGACATACCAATCATCGAGCACGCCCTTTTCGTCGACGGCCACCAGTTTGCCGCCATGGATTTGCGCCCATCCCGTCAGTCCCGGCAATACCCGCAGCCGCAATGCGCTTGTGCGGGGCTGGTCGACGAGCAGGAGCGGACGCGGTCCGACGAAGGACATATCGCCGGCCATCACGTTCCACATTTGCGGAAGTTCATCCAGCCTCGTTCGACGCAGGAGCCGGCCAAAGCGGGACGTCCGCTGGCCATCCTCGACAAAACGCCCCCGGCGGTCGAATGGCGCGCGCAGCGTGCGAAACTTGTAAACGAGGAATGGCGCCCCGGCCCGTCCATCACGCTTCTGCCAAAACACAACAGGCCAGCCGACATCAATCAGAACGCCAAGGCCGACAAGCACGAAAACCGGCGACAATGCGCAAATCACAACCGACGAAATGGAGAAGTCGAAAACACGCTTGAACTTGAAGTAAGGGCGCACCGAGAACGCTGAGGCCTCGATGACTTGATCGGACGGCGCCGGCGCGTCGAGCTCGATACCCAGCATGTCGCCGAGGAAATCCAAAGAAATATCCGAATTGCGACAATAGTCTTCGACGCCCCGCCAACAATGCCCTGCGTCCGCCTGGCGGTTCGCGGCGATCAAGACCTTGTTGACGCGAACCCCATGAACTCTGTATTCCGAGATCACGCGGTGGAGTTCGGAGGGCGGCGCGAGCACCGGGTAACCGATCATCGACCGTCCGAACAATCTCGCGTCATCGTCAAGAATGGCGACGATAGTCGTCCGCCCAAGATCGAAATTGTCGACCAGCCGCAAGTAAAACCACGCCAGCCGATTGGCGCCGATGAGCAATACATACTCCGGATTGGTGACGACCCGGACGTTTTTCTTTTCCCTATACTCTCGCCTTTTCGCCGCGACGGCGCGAAAGAAAAACATTAGCGAAGTCAAAACCAGAAAGTGAATGACCGGAATCGAGCGTGGCACGAAATCGAGACGTGTGACCGAAAATAGCGCGAAGGACGTCAGCGTCGTAGTCGCCAGCGCCGCCTTGACAACGGACTGGACCTCCTGCGTCGAAACGTAATCGCTGAGGTTCTTGCCCAGATGGAAAACGACGAGCATCAACAGGCCCGCCACGCTGGCCATCGCACAATAGATAAATGTCTGCTGGGCGTGATCGTTGACGATCAAATTCTGGTCCCGGAGCACAAAGGCAATCGGCCCGGCGAGGATCACGCTCAGCACGTCGCGAAAATCAATGAACCGTCCAATCCTCTCGTTGGACGTCGGAGCGTGGGTTTTCATCGACAACGCATCCCCTCTAACCGTCGCCCTCCGACCGGATTCGCCGCGCGCGCGACAACGCGGCGCCTAAGCCGAAACTCGGATCACGCGTTCTGGATGTTATTCTTGTCGAGGCTGGCCCCAATTGCCGCGCGAGATCGTATGCCACTTCTGCGCAATGTCAAAGATTCTCCCTGCATTCCGCATGATTCCCCCCGATCCGCCGCCCCGCCGCGGCGCCTGAGCCGACCCGGGCGCAACGGATGTCGACGCCGCGGCGCAGGGCGACGTCGCATCGGACCGGCGTCGGAAACCTCTCAACATTCGATTTAAAGCGTGGTTTATCAGCGCGGCTCGCCGTAGATTTGCGATGCAACAGATTTCCAGCGCCATTCGCGCCCTCGCCGCGGAGGCTCCTTGGCCAAGCGCTCTCGAACGCTGAGCGGTCGGCGGCTTGGCCTTCATCGGGGCTCTTCTGCGAGCCACTGAGCTCAGGGGATGATGCGCCGACGCAAGGACTCCTCGGGGAGCCGAACGGGACGTCGCAATTTGACTTGTCGGCGCGCGCGCACGAACCTGTCGGCCGTTCGATCGAAGGGGATGCGCATCCGAATGGCAAGTGTCGAACCTGTATCGATAGATCGCGCCCGGCCGCCCGCGTGCGCCGGAGAAGGTCCGCGCCGGTCGCGCTTCGCGCAGCGGGGCGACCTCTCCCGCTCGCCTGCCGAGAGCGTGACGAGTCCGAACCGGCCGTCGACGCCCCGATGATCGCCGCGGTCCGCGTGCTGGAGGCGGCGGCTCCTGTTGTCCGGCCCGGGGAACAGGCGGCGACTGCGTCCTCGACGAAATCGGGTGGGCGATTGAGATGAGCGAGGCGGCGACCAAGGCGGTTTTCGTGATCGGGAAAGGATCGGCGGCGCCGGCCGCTCCCGCCGCGCCGAACCAGGCGACGGCGCGCCTTTCGATCGAGGCCGGGTTTGAGTTCTTGCGCGACTTCGCGAGATTCGCCGGGTGGCGGGGCGCATGGGCCGTGCTGCTCATCGGGCTCGGCGCTCTGCTCGAGAACGTCGGGCTGGTTCTCATCATTCCCTTCCTCGGGCTGACGATGGACGCCGGCGCGGCCGGCGCGCGGGTCGGGGTCGTCACCGCCACGGTCTTCAAATTGCTCCATGCGGAAGCGCGCGTGACCCGTCTGTTCGTCCTGCTCGCGTTCTTCGCGTCCTTGCTCGTCCTGCGCGCCCTCGTCATTTCGGCGCGCACCCGATTGCTCGGGGAATTGCGGATCGGCTTCATCGAAAGACGCCGCCGCGAGATATTGCGCCGGCTTGCCGCGACGAGTTGGGAACGTGTGCTGAAGCTCCGGCACGCCCGCGTCATGCAAGTGATAGGCGGCGACATCGATCGCGCCGGCGCGTTGGCCCAATTCGCGCTGGACGGCCTGGTGGCTCTTTTGGTGTTCGCCAGCCAATGCGCGGTAGCGCTCCTGCTGGCGCCGAAATTCGCGGCGCTTTCGATGGTCCTGCTCGGGGCCGCGACGTTGAGGACGGGTCTCACGCTCCGCCGAGGTTATCACCTGGGCAGTCTCATCGCCGGCGGCTATCTCGCCTTGACGCATTCGGTCGGCCAGTTGCTCGGTGGTTTGAAGCTCGCGATGAGCCAGAACATGCAAACCGCCTTCGTCACCGAATTCGAGGAGACGATCACCGCGATGAAACGGCGGCAGTTGGATTTCCTGCGCCAGCAGGCGACCGACCAGGCGGCGTTCTCGACCCTCTTCGGACTTTCCGGCGCCGTTTGCGCCTTCATTGGCTTCGGTCTGATGGATATGCCGGCGCCGGTGGTCATCACTCTGCTGCTGATCCTGACGCGGATGAGCGGCCCCGCTCTGCAAATCTTTCGCAGCGCGCAGCAATTCGCGCACGGGTTGTCGGCCTATGAAAGATTGCAGGAGCTCGAACTGGAACTACCGCCCGAGACCACGGCGCCAGCCGCCGCGGGACCGGTTTCCCTCGATCGCCACGGTCCGATCGTGTTTCGTGCGGTGACCTTCGCGCACGGCGACCGCAATAGCGGCGATCAGACCAGCGTCAACGGCGTCCGAGATTTAAACCTTCAAATCGAAGCCGGAGAAATCGTCGGCGTGACGGGTCCATCGGGCGCCGGTAAGACGACCTTCGCCGATTTGCTCGTCGGGCTCATCCGCCCGCAGTCGGGGACGATCATGATCGGCGGAACGAGGTTGGACGGCGCGGCGCTGGCGAGCTGGCGCAACGCCATCAGCTATGTTTCGCAGGACCCGTTTCTCTTTCACGACACGATCCGCCGCAATCTGCTTTGGGCCAACGATCGCGCCAGCGAGGCCGAGCTCTGGGCCGCTTTGACATTGGCCGGCGCCGATCGCCTGGTGAGCGAGATGGCGAACGGGCTCGACACGATCGTCGGCGAGCGCGGTTCGCTGGTGTCCGGCGGCGAGCGCCAGCGCATCGCCTTGGCGCGCGCCGTCTTGCGCCGGCCGCGTCTGCTCGTGCTCGACGAGGCGACGAGCGCCATCGACGTCGCCGGGGAACGGACGATACTGGCGGCCGTCGGGCGGCTGCAACCGGCGCCGACGACGGTGATCGTCGCTCATCGACAGGAAAGCTTGCAGCTCTGCGCCCGTATCTTGACTTTTGAAAACGGCAGGCTCGTCGCCTCCCGCGGGGCGCCGGGGTGACCGATGCCGGGGGCAGGCTCGATTGCCGGGCGGATGGCCGAAGCGCTCGCGAACAAAGCGCTGGCCGGCGCGCCGCCGGAGTTTTTCCTGGTCGCGGCCTGCTGCCGGTGGCCGCCTTGCGAGGCGCGCTCACAGGCGATCCGCGCCGCGACGCAGGCCGACTGCGACTGGCCGCGCACGCTCAGGATTGTCCAGCGCCATCTCGTCTGGGGCCTGGCGCAGGACGGCATTGCGAGGGCCGGGATTCAGCCGCCCGCGGAGATCGCCGAAAATCTGCGCGCGCGAGCCGCGGCCCTGGCGCGCCGAAATCTCGCCCTTGCCGGGGAGACCGTGCGTCTTCAGCGTCGGTTTGATGAAGCCGACGTCCCGATCATCTTCCTCAAGGGCTCTTCGGTGGCCGCGCTCGCCTATGGCGATCTTTCGCTCAAGCACAGCCTGGACATCGACATTCTTGTCGCGCCCGCCCGGGTCGCCGCAGCGCAGCTCGTGTTGGAGAAGGCGGGCTATGCGCTCGCCAATCCGCTGCCCGCCCTGACCGCGCAGCAATTTGCGTTGCTGATGCGCTACAGCCGGGAGTGGGCGTTTCTGGCGCGCGACAGGGACATGCTGGTCGAACTGCATTGGAAGCCGAGCTACAACGCTCTCCTGCTGAAGGACATCGGGCCGCAGTCGCCCCTTCAACAGGTCCGGATCGGGCAAGCGCAGATTCGGACGTTTCGTTTCGAAGAACTTTTTATCTATCTTTGCGTGCACGGCGCCCAACATGGGTGGGCGCGCCTGAAATGGTTGGCCGATCTGGCGGCGTTGCTTTCCGCCAGAGGCGAACGGGATATCGAGACTCTCTATCGAGCCGCGCAGACCGTCGGGGCAGGCCGGTGCGCCGGCCAGGCCCTCCTCCTCTGCCAGCGCCTGTTGGCGCTCGAACTCCCCGCTTTCTTGGCCGCGGAGTTGCGCGGATCGGCGCGATTGGCAATGCTCGAAGCCCTGGCGCTCGATGTCATGCTGGGCGGCGGCGCTCAAACCGAGATTTACGCCCGCGTCGGCGGGACCTTGCGCGTCTCGCTGTCGATGTTTCTCCTCGGTCAGAGTTGGCGCTACGTTTTCGACGAACTTCGCCGCTACCTGATCTCGCCGGCCGATGTCGCGGCCCTTGTCTTGCCGAGTTCGCTGAGTTGGGTGTACCCGATCTTACGATTGCCGATGTGGGCTTGGCGCCGGCTGGGCGGAACAGGCGACGCCGCGCAACCGTAGCGCTGCTGTTGCTCTGAGCGTTTTCGCGCCTCCACGGCAAATCGCCAAAGCCGATGGACCGAGCGCATTTCCCTCGCTGCGGGTCGTCGCGCGGTAGCTATCCCGGGAGCAGATTTTCGTCATTTCTCAACGAATTCGTTGATTTGATTGGCGCACCCGAAGGGATTCGAACCCCTGGCCTCTGCCTTCGGAGGGCAGCGCTCTATCCAGCTGAGCTACGGGTGCGCGAAAGCAAGCCTCGCGAAGCGGCAAGGGCTGAATAACCGATTTTCGTCCGCAGGGGAATTATGTTTTCCGCCGCCCAGGCGCGGCGAGCCCGTCACGCCGCCAATGGCGCGGCCAGGCTCTGCGGCGCGAAATATCTGAGGTAGCGCTCCTGGATGTCGACGACCGGCATGATGACGAACAGATCGGTCGTGCGGAACTTGGGATCGACGACCGCCTGGGCGCCGAATTTCGCGCCCAGCCGCCAATACCCCTTGATCAGAGGCGGTAGCGCGCGAAGGACGGCGCGCGGATCGACCGCGTCCTCGGGCAACAGCGCCACGCTGAGGCCGCGGCCGCCGGCTCCCGCCGCGCTCCATTCCTGGCTCGCCGGCGCGTTGCGCCTGAGATAGCTCATGACCACGGCGTGCTCGGCCGGTTGCGCGCCTTCCAGACTGGCGCAGCCGAACATCGCGTCGACATCGTGATGCCGGACATAGGCCCAGATGCCGCGCCACAGTAATTCAAGCGTCGGTTTGCCCCGGTAGCCGCGGGCGACGCAGGAGCGGCCAAGCTCGAGAAAACGCTTGCCCTCGTGGCGCGCGAGGAGCGGCGCCACGTCGAATTCCGCTGCGCTGTAGAATCCGAAATTCGCCTCGGCGACATCCTGGCGCAGCAGCCGATAGGCGCCGACGACCTTCGGGCCGCCGGCGCGCCGCGGCGCGGCGTGATCGACGACGATCAGATGATCGCAAACCCGGTCGAACGGGCAGACGTCGCGGCGTATCAGCCGCGCGGTCGGATCGACCACCGCGCCGCCTTCCTCGAAGAAGACGCGGTAGCGAAGCTTCTGCGCCTTGCGGATTTCCCGCTTGGTCGTCGCCAGGCGAAGTTCCAGCGAGCCGATCGCGCCGAGCCGGGGCCCGAGGCCGCCCGGAATCCCCGCGCGGCGCGCCGCGCGCGGCAAGGCGCAGTCCTTGACGCCGACTGCGCCCGCAATCGCCCGCAATGTCATTGGCCAGCTCCCCGATTCGCTCATATAGCGAATGTCAGAGCATCTTCATCCCAATGAATTATGACAACGCCCAGGCGCTCCTGGTCGCCTTGCTGGTCGCGCTCTTGCGGCGCGCGCCGTCAATGGCCTCGGCGAGCCGCGCAAGGTCGACCGGCTTGGTCAGGAAGTCGTCGATGCCGGCGCTCAGCGAGGCGCGGCGGTCCTCCTCCATCGCATTGGCGGTCAGGGCGATGATCGGCATCGGCGGCGAGGCTGCTTCCTGTTCGGCGCGGCGAATGCACCGTGAGGCTTCAAAACCGTCGAGACCGGGCATCTTGATGTCCATCAGGACGATTTCGAAACGGGGCGCCTCGCCACGCGCGGCCGCCTCGCCGAGCGTCGCCGCTTCTCGTCCGTTATGCGCGCGCACGACCTCGAAGCCGAGCCGGCGCAACGCCTTTTGGGCGATCGTCGCGTTGATTTCATTGTCCTCGGCGAGCAGCGCGCGCGCGAGGCGATTCGCCGGCAGCGGCGCGATCGTTCCCGGCCGAGCGGACCCGCTCGAAAACTCGTCGGCGAGGCGATCGAACAGCGACCGTGCGCGAACCGGCTTGACCAGCCAGCCGTCGAACCCCTGCAGCGAGGTCTGCCCGAAGGCGCGCCGCTCGAACGGCGAAAACAGGACGAGGCTCTTGGGCGCGCCGGCCGCCCGGGCGGCGAGCGCCAGCCGATTGGTCGCCTCGACGCCCAACGCGCAATCGACAATGACCACGTCGGGCTGGGGACCGAGGCTCAAGGCGCGCAGCCCTTCCTCCAGACCCTCGGCGCGCGCCACCGTCGCGCCGGCCTCCTCCAGACGCGCCGCCAGCGCCGGCGCTTCGAACGGCGAATGGGCGATGATCAGCGCCCGCCGGCCGACGAGGCGCGGCGCCGCCTTCTCGCTGGACGCCTTTTGCCCGGCGCGCGCGTCCTCCGGCAACAAAATGGCGAAAGAAAAGGCCGCGCCGCCGCCGGAATTGTCGGTCAGGGTCAGATCGCCTCCCATCAAGGAAACGATGCGCTTCGAAATGGCGAGACCGAGTCCGGCTCCCTCGTGATGGCGCGCGTTGGAGCCGTCGCCCTGCTCGAAATCCTCGAATATCGCCTCGCGTCGATCCGGGGCGACGCCGGGCCCGGTGTCGACCACCTTGAACAGCAGCCGCCCGTCGCCCGCCCGCGCGAGGCTGACTCCGATGCCGCCGCTGGCGGTGAACTTCACGGCGTTGCCGGCCAGATTGGTCAGCACCTGCCGCAGGCGCAGGCCGTCGCCGACGACAAAGCGCGGCGCATCGGCGACGATCGAGACGGCGATCTCCAGGCCCTTGCTCTGGGCGCTCGGCGCCAGCAGTTCAACGACGCCTTCGACCAGCCGGTGCAAATCGAGGGGTTCGCTGACGAGATCAAGCCGGCCCGCTTCGATCTTCGAAAAATCGAGAATCTGATCGACCAGCGCCACCAGCGCCGCGCCCGAACTGCGGATCGCTTCGACGTAGCTGGCGTTTTCCGCATCCAGCGCCGCCTCGCGCAAGAGGTCCGCCATGCCGAGGATGCCGCTGAGCGGCGTGCGGATTTCATGGCTCATGGTCGCCAGAAACCGCGATTTGGCTTCGCTCGCCGCTTCGGCGCGCTCGCGGGCAGCGACGCCTTCCTTGAGGCGCCACAATTCGTCGCGCAGCGCTTCATTGGCCGCTTCGGCGGCGGCGGCGCGCGCCTGGGCGCGCCTGTGCAGCCGCGCCAAGGCGACGGCGAGGCCGAGGGACAGCGCCAGGCAGGGCGCCGCCTCAATCAGCAGCAGATGGGCGGTGAGCAGCGTCACAATCGTGTTTGCGTCCATGACCAACATTCGTCGCGCCGCAAATCCCAGCGATTTGCGCGCGAAAAGATTGACAGAACGCCGTTGAGAAACTGTTGCGACTTTATCCAAACTTGCGCGGACGGCGGCTTACCCCTGCGGCGCGCAGCAATCCTCGTAGCGGTGAACGGCGCCCGAAGCGTCCCGCAGCTCATAGGCGCCGTCCGCCGTCGCCGCGACATAACCGGGCCCGATCGGCGTCTTGCCGTGCGCGCCAGGAATATCGAGGACATAAGTCGGCTGCGCGAGACCGGAAAGGCGCCCGCGCAACTCCCGCATGAGCGCCTGGCCCGAGGCGATCGTGGTGCGGAAATGCGCGGCGCCGGGCGCCAGATCGCCGTGATGCAGGTAATAGGGCTTGATGCGCGTCTCGACGAAGGCGCGCATCAGCGCGGCGAGCGTATCGGCGTCGTCGTTGACGCCCTTCAGCAGCACGCTCTGGCTCACCATCGCCACCCCGCCGTCGATCAACCGCTTGCAGGCCGCGCGAACGGCGGGCGTCAGTTCGCGCGGATGATTGGCATGCAACGCGACATAGACGGTCTTGGCGTGGCCGCCCGCGAGGGCCTCGACGAGCGCGCCGGTCACCCGCTCGGGGGCCGCGACCGGCAGTCGCGTATGCCAGCGCAGGACCTTCACATGCGGGATGGCGGCGATCGCCTGCGTCGCTTCCGCGATGCGGCGCGGCGAGAGCGTCAGCGGATCGCCGCCGCTCAGCACGACCTCCCAGATCGCCTCATGAGCGCGGATGTAATCGAGCGCCGCCGTCAATTCGAGGCCGCTCAGCCCCGCTTCGCCCTGCCCCACCGTCTCTCGCCGGAAGCAGAAGCGGCAATAGACGGCGCAGACCGAGACGAGCTTGAGCAGCGCCCGATCGGGATAGCGGTGCACGAGCCCTTTGACGGGACTCTTGAGGTCGTCGCCGATCGGATCGGCGCTCTCGGCAGGATGCAAGTCGAGCTCGCGGCGATCGGGGACGAATTGCCGCGCGATCGGATCGGCTGCGTTGCCCGGATCGATCAGCGCGGCGAGCCCCGGCGTGATGGCGATCGGGTAGCGCCGGGCCACCTCGCCGAGTTCGGCCTCCCGCTCGGGCGCCGCAAGTCCGGCCTCGACCAGGTCGGCCGGGGACTTCAGAGTTCGGGCGGGAACGCCGTCGAAAGACGCTTGAAGGCGCTGCGATCTGACCAACAGCCGTCACCTTGTTTCAAGTGGAATGGTGCGGACGGCGGGGGTCGAACCCGCACAGCCTACGGCCGAGGGATTTTAAGTCCCTTGCGTCTACCAGTTTCGCCACGTCCGCCCAGGGCGCCGTTGTGTCACATTTCCGTGGCGAATTGAACGGGCTCGCCCTAACCTCGCGGCGAGCGCGGCGCGACTTTCGCGAAGGGCGCCGGAATTCGTTCGCCGGAACTTGGCGAGGATGGATCAACCGCCGATCTTGCCGCCGCATGGCGGCGTAGGAACCCGGCCGTCCAGCGCCAGGAAATGCATCTCGCCCTGCGATAACGCGTCGCGGCTGTCTTGCCAAAGCAGGTGGCCGTTTTCGGAACAAACCGTCCGCCGCTTGCCGTCGTGGCAATATTGCGGATCGGCGTCCTTCCGATCGCAGCCAAGGACGCCGTTGGATTGGACGCCGTTGGATTGGACGCCGTTGGACTGCGCGGTTGCGGGGGCGGCGGCCATCGTCATCAAGACCAAAGCAGCGACGCAACCGCGCATGGAAACGCCTTTCGATCAGGATGACGCAAGGTGATTTTATCACAAAATTGCGAGCCCCGCGACCGTCTGTGCGGCAGTTCCCGAGAGATCCGGCGTTGCTTTGAGATTCTTCGTTCGCCCTGCCGCTCGGCCCCAGGGCTCATGCTTTCGATTGCATCTGGCTTCGGATGCAGCGAAGCGCCAATCGGCGGAGCCTGGCGTTCTTGACTTTTGAACGCCTTTCGCGCTCCGCTCCGCGGGGCGGCGCACGGACCGCCTTCGAGCGTTGGCCCGTTTGGTCAAGCGCCGGGCGCGCGCCGAATAAATCAGGGGTTTGGCGAAGCGGCGTCGTAACGGTGCGGCGCCTTGGCGCGGTAACGCGGATGCGCGCGCGGGCCTGGCGGCTCCCGCGCGACTGGCCCCTTGGCGACGAAGAGCCCGCGAAGCATCGCTCTGGATGTCGGATCGAGCGGAGAGACAGCCATGATCAAATCGATTGTCCTCGCATCCGCCATCGCTTTGCTCGCCGCCTCCGCGCAGGCGCAGATCAGTCCATTCGGCAACTCCATCCCCTTTCTCGTCAATCCCTATCCCGTGTATGGGCCGGGTCAGACGACGAATTCCGGTCCGGACTCCAACCAAGGCGGCGGCCCGGCCTGCGGCCCGACCTTTTCGGGCAGAGGCGGCGTGCGTTATCCCTGCGCCGACGAACCTCAGCGCGACCGCGGGCGATGAGCGCGGCACCTTCGCTTTCCCTCGAAATGCGCGACCGGCCGCCGGTAAAGCTGGGAATCAGGGGATCTCGAACACGGGCAGGCGTTCGGCGATGCCGCGCAGCGCGTGGTCCTTTGCCGTCGGCGTGATCCCGCTGCTCTGGAGCAGCCGCGCCGATTCGCTGTTGCCGACCACCCGTTCGGTGGCGAAAATCGCCGGAGAGGTGGCGAGACCCTGCACGCGCGAAGCGATGTTGACGGTCTGCCCGAAATAGTCCTGCCGCTCGTTGAGCATCACCGCAAGGCACGGGCCTTCATGAATGCCGATCTTCAGGATGAGGTCGGCTCCCAGTTCGCGCATCGCGGCGCGCATACGCAAGGCGGCGGCCACGGCGCGGTCCGGCGTCGGGAAGGTCGCCATCACCGCATCGCCGATGGTCTTCACGACGGCGCCGGCCTCCGCGGCGACGATATCCTGCAGCGCGCGAAAATGGGCGTTCACCAGATCGTAGGCGGCGAGGTCGCCGACCCGGTCATAAAGTTCTGTCGAACCCTTCAGATCGGTAAACAGGAACGTGAGACTGGTGATCTTCAACCGTTGGTCGACGGCGATCGTGTCGGTGCGATAGAGATCGCGGAAGGTCTGGTTGGTCAGAAGACGCTTGGCCGTAAGGAACGGGCGGCGCTTGCCCAACAGCTCGTGAAGCGGGTCCCCGGCGACCCAGACGCCCGGCAGCGTGCGCGTCCCGACGCGGTTCTCGAACTGGATGCGCAGCGGCCCCGGCCGCAGCGTGATCGTCCCGGTCGGGGCGTGCTCCTTGCTGAGCACGAGGGTGATGGCCTGGCGCTCGCGCGTCGGTTCGCCCTTGACGTCGATAAACTGCGCCATATGGGCGACCGGATCGAAGACGATGAGGAAGGCCTCGGGCGCCTGCAAAGAGATGCTGGCCTTTTCGCCCGGCGCGAGTTCGAGCGAGTCGAGCGTGATCTCCTGGAGGGCGCGCTCGAGCGCTTCTCCCTCGGGAAGGTCGACGCCCGAACCCCAGAAGATCTGACGGAAATACTCAGGCATGGGCAGCAAATGCGGGTCGTGCGCCGCGATGCGCCGCACGTTGGGGCTCACTGTGAAAGTCACGTCGACCATCTCGTCGAGAGTCGGCTCGTAGCCCGTGGCGCACAACGAACACTGATATTCGTCATGGCGCACCGTCTTCAGCGTGGCGCCGGTGTCGAGCACGCCGCCGCACCCGGGGCAGAGCACGTTCCACGACAGTTCGAACAGGCCGAGCCGGGTGGCGTGCAGGAACGCGGCGATCACCTCTTCCTCATCAAGGCCGCGCTTGGTCGCAAAGTCGAGCGCGTTGACGCGGCAGAGCGCGGGGTCGCTTCCTTCCTGCACCAGCGTCTCGATGGCGCTCACCGCCGATGGCGCGCCCAATTGTCTGAGCACGGTGAACAGGGCTTGGGTTTCGCTCGACGACCGCATTCGTGCAACCCCGCCAAACATCCCCCGCGGTCCGCCCGCGGGGCTCCACAATTCGATTCTCGTCCCGCCGCGGCGGCTTGGATGTTGCCGCGGCGACCGGCGGCAAGACCCACCTTCTCCAGGGATCAGGGCGACGCCAGCCGTATCCCCGCCCGGCGAGCGCCCTCATATATAGGGAGTGGTGGCCGTCGCGCCAGAGGTGGCGGGCGTCAACTGCGGCGAGGTTTGCGGCGCGCCGGAGGCGCGCAGAACAGGCGCCAAGCCGGAGGATTTCTCGACATCCGCGTTTTTCGGCGTCACAATAGAAGCTTAGCCCTACGTCTCATTGTCGGACAGTCCCGCTTGGTGTTCTCTCTCGACGACCTCGCCAAGACAATCGCGCTCCGTTCGCAGGCGGGTGGCGAGCAATCCTACACGCGCGCCCTGCTCGATAAGGGCCCGCGGGGCGCGGCCAAGAAATTCGGCGAGGAGGCGGTCGAGTTGGTCATCGCCGCCGTCGGGCAGAGCGACGAGGCGGTTCGGGCGGAAGCCGCCGACGTCTTGTACCACCTGCTCGTCGTATTGAAGGCTCGCGAGGTTTCGCTGGACGAGGTCCTGGCGGAGCTCGAACGGCGGACCAGCCGCTCTGGCCTCGAGGAAAAGGCCGCGCGGAAATCCTGAAGAAGCGGCGGACGGCGTCGCCCGGCGCGAGTTTCGACGGCCCGCGCGAAGATCGGCGATGGCCGCAAGACGAGGTTTCGAGCTCCGCATGAACGATCCGGCGCTGGTCCAACCACCTGAGGCGATCGCCTCGCCCTTTCGGCGTTTCACCCGCGACGAATGGGCGAAATTGCGCGCCGACACGCCGCTGACCCTCAACATCGACGATCTGCGCAAGCTGCAATCGCTGCACGATCCGATCTCGCTCGACGAGGTGGTCGCCATCTACCTGCCGCTTTCGAGGCTGCTGGCCCTCTACGTCGCTGCGACCCAGGGATTGTTCAAGGCGACGCAGCGGTTCCTGGGCGCCGAGGATGGCAAGGTGCCTTACATCATCGGCATCGCCGGGTCGGTCGCGGTCGGCAAGTCGACGACGGCCCGGGTGCTGCAGGCGCTGCTGACGCGTTGGCCCAATACGCCGAAGGTGCAGCTCGTCACCACCGACGGCTTCCTGCGGCCGAATGCGGCGCTCATTCGCGACGGTCTGCTGGAGCGAAAGGGCTTTCCCGAGAGCTACGACGGAACGGCGCTGATTCGCTTCCTGTCGGAGGTCAAGGCGGGCCGGCGGGACGTGGTTGCGCCGGTCTATTCCCATCTGGTCTATGACGTCGTGCCCGGCGAAACGATCATCGTCGACCGGCCCGACATCCTGATCGTCGAGGGACTCAACGTCCTGCTGCCGAACCGGCTTTCGCGCGAGGACAAGTTGATCCCGTTCGTCTCGGACTTTTTCGACTTCTCGGTGTTTCTCCACGCCGACGACGCTCTTCTCGAAAAGTGGTATGTCGAGCGTTTCATGCGGCTTCGCGAAACGGCGTTTCGCGATCCGCGCAGCTACTTTCACAAATACGCCGATCTCGACGACGACGACGCGCGCTCGACGGCCCGTTCGATCTGGACGCGGATCAATCTGGTCAACCTGCACGAAAACATCCTGCCGACGCGCCCGCGCGCCAGCCTGCTGTTGACCAAGGGCGCCAGTCACCGGATTGAAGAAGTGGCGCTGCGGAAATTGTGAGCCCGCCGATCGACGCGCCGGGCGCGCCGAGCAAAAGGCCGACGGCTGGCGGCCGGGAGCGGATCGAGTGATGAATAGGGCGCGCGCAATAGCCGTTGTTCTCTTTGCGGCGGGCGCCCTGGCGTGGCGCGGCCCCGCGCCGGCGTTCGCCGGCGAGCCCGCCGCCGCGCCGCCGGCTTGCCAGGGCCGCGATCTCTCGAGCGATCTCCTGCTCCGCCCGGACGCCCTGGCGCGCGCCAGGGCCAGGCGCGGAGATGAACTCGACGATGCCCAGGGACTGTTGTGGCGCATCGAAAAGCCGGGCCGCGCCGCGTCCTACCTGTTCGGCTCGATTCATTCGACCGACGATCGCGCCCTCGCGCTGGCGCGGGCGGCGGCGGTCTATATCGCCGACGTGAAGACCGTCGCCACCGAACTCGGCGGTCCGTTCGACAGTTTCGCCAAGGCCGAACTCGGCGCGGCGATGATGGTCAAGGCCCTCGCCAAGGAGGGCGACACGCTCGCCGCCATCGGCGCGCCGGACGATCGCGCGCTGGTGGAAAAATACCTGGCCGGGCGCGGCGTCGGCGGCGCCCTCGCCCATCACCTCAAGCTGTGGTTCCTCGCGGCCCTGACCGCGGCGCCCGCCTGCGAGGCCGTTCGGCAACAAAGCGATCTGCCGATCGTCGATGAATTCCTCGCGCGGACCGCCAGGGACAAGGGCGTCAAGGTCGTCGCGATCGAGACGATCGAGGAGCAGACCGACGTTCTCGCCTCCATCGATTCCGCGCTCGCCGCGACCGTTCTCATCAGCTCGGCCAAACGCCCCGATCTCGACGACGACATGTACGCGACCCTTCTGAGCCTCTACGCGCGCCAGATTCCCGGCGAGATTCTGCCGGTGATCGACGCCAGCGGGATTCTGACGCCCGAGGAGAGCGAGGCCGAAGACGCTTTCGCGACGCGCCTGCTCGGCGCCCGCAACCAGGTCATGGCCGAGCGCCTTGCGCCGCTGCTGGAAAGCGGCCCGGTGTTCATCGCGGTCGGCGCGCTCCACCTGATCGGCAAGGAAGGCCTGATCGAGCGGCTGCGCGCCAAGGGGTTCAGCGTGACCAATGTCTGGTGAGGCGCCGGACTGACGGTCCACGGGCTCGACGAATTCCTGCCTTGGAACTGGGGTCGGCACACAGGCGCTATGGGCGAAACTGCGTGACGCCCGGCGGCTTGAGGCGGGCTCCGGATTCTTGTCGATCTACATCCAATGGGTATCATGATCGAATGAAACGCTGAGGGGTTATGGTGACGGATTCATCTGGGACGCTGCACATCGTCTTGTCGCTCAGTGCGCCGGGGTTGCTCAGGCAGGCGCTGAGCGCTACTGGCCGGAAAGATCGAGTGGTGGGTTTCCCGGATTGCCTGGCGTGCGGCCCGATAAATCCGCCAGCCCCCGCGTCTCGACTCCGTTGGATGGTCGCCGAGTTGGGATACTTGCGGAAAGACTGGGACTGGCTCCCTCGAAACGTCAACGCCTTCTGGCGGCGCGCGTCCGAACGGGCATCTCGTCGCATTGTCTGGACTTCGAGCCGATCGGCCAATGAGCACACTGCATTTCTCGCCTGGATCGAGCGCATGGATGATCAGCAATACGATGTCGTCGACCTCGCCGACATCGAGGTCACCATGAGCGCTGACGATGGACGGCGGCGACGGGACAAGGCCCTCAGTCGCGGTATGCTTGGGCCTGACACCATTGCTGCGGAAGCACTTTGGGACCGGGCGCATCCGTTGAATCCATCTGAGCGAATTGCTCATTTGGAGGCATGGCGTCGACTCCGAGCCGAGGATGCGCCTCTTCGCGTAGCGGGCCCTGACGGTGTCGCGTCCGCGCCGATTTCCTGTTTCGACGCCGCGCTGATGTCGCACGCTTCGGATCAATGGCAGCGCGTCGTGAGATTGATCGGCGGTGTCTTGGCTGACCAAGGTCCATATTTTCAAGTTGGCGACCACGTACTCGCCGCACGTCTCGTTCGCCTGATCGCTAGCGGCAAACTCGAATGTCGCCGGCCCGCTACGGGAAACGCAGATGACCTCGGCCACCACTTCGGCTTAACAACTCTGCCGGCTGCCGCGGAAGTCCGACTTCCTCGCGGGTAAACTCTGCGATCCACGCCGGGCAGTTACGATCTAAAACGCGATTCCCTGCCGCGCCGCGAGCGCGGCGAGCCCCGTCTGCGGCCGCGCGCCAAGATGTTGAATGACCTCGGCCGCCGCCAGCGCGCCCAGACGCGCGCACGTCACATGGTCGGCGCCGCGCGCCATGCCGGAAAGGAAACCCGAGGCGAAGAGATCGCCGGCGCCCGTGGTGTCGACCATGCGATCGATGGGAAAGGCCGGCACTTCATGCGTCGTGCGCCCGTCGAGGACGATCGAGCCCTTTTCCGAGCGCGTCACGGCGGCCAGAACGCCCTCGGCGCGCAACGCGCTTAGCGCCGCCGCGAAATCCGCGGTCTGATAGAGCGAGAGAATTTCCTCGGTGTTGGCGAACACCGTGTCCACCAGGCCGGTGCGCATGAGATCGAGGAATTCGGCGCGGAAGCGATCGACGCAGAAGGAGTCCGACAGCGTCAGCGCGACGCGGGCGCCCGCCGTATGGGCGATGCGCGCCGCCTTCTGGAACGCCGCCTTCGCCGCCGGCCGGTCCCACATGTAGCCTTCGAGATAGATGATGCCGGCGCGGTTCACCAGCGCTTCGTCGACGTCCGGCGGCGACAGAAACGTGCTCGCGCCGAGATAGGTGTTCATCGTGCGCTCGCCGTCCGGCGTCACATAGACGAAGCAGCGCCCCGTCGCGGGGCCCTGGCTGGCGTGGCCGGTCGTAAAATCGACGCCGGTGGATCGGATGTCGGCGGTGAAGGCGCGTCCGAGCGGATCGGCCTTGACCTTGCCGATATAAGCGCTTTTGACGCCGAACGAGCCGACCCCGACGATGGTGTTGGCGGCCGAGCCGCCCGACATGATGGTTGGCTCCTGACGCGCGGCGTAAAGGCTCTCGGCGCGCGCCTCGTCGATCAGCGTCATCGCGCCCTTCTGCATGTTTTGGGCGACGAGATAGTCGTCCGAAGTCAGCGCGATGATGTCGACCAGCGAGTTGCCGAGGCCCAGAACTTCGATTTCACGCGCCATGTGTCGGTTTTCCTCCGCGAAGGCGCGCCCTCCTCGCATTCCGGCCGATCGCGGTCAATGCCGCCCGCCGCCGCCGGGGCGCTCAGCGCGGCCCGGAGCGCTCGATGCGCCGCAGGCGCACGTAGAGCGCTCCCGCGCCGCCGTGCGCGCGGCCGGCTTCCTCGAAGCCGAGAACGATCGGGCGCAGATCGCTCGCGTGCAGCCAATGGGGAACAAGCCGGCGCAAGACGCCCGGCGCTTCGAAGCCGGAGGCGCCCGGCCCCGTCGCCCTCGCGGCGCCCTTCCCGGTGACGACGACGACCAAGCGTTCGCCGCTCGCCTGCGCGCTGGCGAGAAAGCGACGCAAAGCCTCATGGGCCTGCGCCTGGTTCATCCCGTGCAGGTCGATCGAGCGATCGACGGCGCTTCGCCCACGCGCGAGGCGCCGGCGCAAGCGTTTGTCCAGCGTGGCGAGCGGCGGGGGCGCCGGCGGCCGCGGCGCGGGGCGCGCGTGCGCGACCTCCGCTTCGCGCGATGTTGGCGCGTCCGACGGCGGCCGGACCTTGCGGGACGCCGGCAACGCGGCGCCCTTGCGCCGCGACACGCTCTTGGCGACGGCGATCCACAGTTCGATCTCTTCGTCGCTGAGGCGGCGGGGACGGCCCGCCCGCTGTTTCGCGGGCGGCTCTTTCACCGCAATTCTCCCGTCGGCAACAGCGCCGTGAATCGGCAGGCATGGCGGATGTCGCCGGCGCGTCGTCCCGCCTCGTCGCCGCCGCCGAAGTAGAGGTCCGCCCGCGCGGCCCCGACAATCGCCGATCCGGTGTCCTGCGCGATCGTCAGCCGGCGGAACGCGTCCGGTTCGGGTCCGCGCCACGGCAGATCGGCGTCGAGCCAGAACGGCGTCCCATAGGCCCAGACGGTGCGATCGACGGCGATGGAGCGCAGCGCGGTGAGGGCGACGCCGGAGCCGCCGGTCGGCCCCTCGGCCGGGTCGAAAACCGTCTCGAGCTTGAAGAAGACATAGGAACGGTTGCGCTGCATCAGGTCGCGCCCCCTGTCGCCCGGCGTTTGGCCATGCGCCCGCAGCCACGATTTCAAGCGCTCGAGCGACATATCGGCTTGCGCGATCTCGCCCGATTCGATCAACAGGCAGCCGATCGAAGTATAGGGCTGCCCATTGCGCCCGTCATAGCCGAGGCGCACGATGCGCCCGTCGGGCAGCTCGACGCGCGCCGATCCCTGCACCTGCGCCATGAACAATTCGACGGGATCGCGCAGCCAAAGAATCGGCCTCCCCTCACCCGCCGCCGCCGCGGCCTCGATCGCCGCGCGTTCGGGATAGGGGCGCAGCGCGCCGCCGGGCAGACGCTGGGCGCCCGACAGGCCTTCGAAGGAGCGCGGCGCCTCGCCAGCGGCGAAGGTGACGAGATCGTCCGGGCGCGCCAGCGCGGGCGCCGAAAATTCGGGCGACGGCGTCAGCGAACCGGCCAGGCGCGGCTCGTAATAACCGGTCAGAAAGCCGGCCCCGCCGGCGCCCTCGGCGCGCACCCGAAAAGGCTGGAACCGCCGCTCGAAAAACCGCCGCGCGGCGTCCGCGTCGGCGACTTCGGCCGACAAGGCCTCTCTTGCAAGCGCGACGAGCGCCGGCGAGGCGGCGACCGCCGGCCTTGTCGGACGCGCGCCCTCGGCGAGCGCCCTGGCCGAGCCCAGGAAAGTCCGGAACGCCGCAAAGCAGTCATCGACGGCGAAACCGGCAAGATCGGCGAAGCGAACCGGATCGAGAGCCAGCGCCATCGCTCATGCCCGGGCGAGGCGTTAGTGGACCGTCTCGGTCGCGCTCAGGCGCCAGTTGGGATCGCGCGAGGCCGTATCCCTGGAAAAGGTCCAGATATCGAGGTGGTCGACCACGGAATTGGCGGAGCCTTCGGTCACCGCGCCCGCCTTGTCGCGCGTGTTCGAGACCAGCTTGGTGGCGAACCGCACGGAAATCTGCGCGCTTCCCCCGTTGAGCCGCGCGTCCTCGAATATCGCCGAATTGATCGAGACCAGCGTCGTCTCCATGGTCTCGCCGCGCGCCTGGCGCGCCTCGATCGCCTTGGAGAAATTGTCCATCACATCCGGCGCGAGCAGGTTGCCGAGCGTTTTTCGGTCGCCGGCGGCGAAGGCGGTCACAATCATCTCATAGGCCGAGCGGGCGCCGGAAAGAAAACCTTCGGGCGAAAAACCGGGATCGGCGGCCGCGATCGCGTCGAGGCCGGCCGCGACATTCGAGCCGGGCTCGGCGAAGCCCTTCCAGCGCGAGGCGGCGCCGGGAGCGGCGGCGCCGGAGGGCGCGGCCGCCGCGGGCGAGGCGGTCGGCAGCCTCACGACCTGGCCCATCGGCTGCACGCCGTTGGCGGGATTGCGCCCGGCTCCGGGAGCCGAGTTCGAACGGCGGGCGCTCCGCGCCGTTTCTCATGCCGAGCACCGATCTGAGCTTCCAGACGACGAAGATTGCGATGATCGCAAAGACGACCGTGGAAATGTCCAGATTTGGCATTGTCAAATCCCTGCTTTTCACGTCGCCGATCCAGCAAGGAACGAGCCATGACCGGACGGGCGCAGCTCCATAGTTAGGCGCTGCCGCCTTGTTTGGCTAGGACCGGCCGCGCCCGTCAGCCCCCGCGCGGCTGCGCCTTCGGGCGGGCGAGAAGGCGGCTGACGGCGTCCCGTCGGCGTAGCGAAACCGCCGAGGCGTAGTTCCGCCGTCCTACGGACACTCGGGAAGAGTCAGCAGCGTATCGGGGTGAGATAGGTCGCCGACCGCTTTCAGATATTTATAGCCCAAATAGGTCGCCACGATGATTCTGTCTCTTCGCCAGGCGCCCTGCGAATAAAATTCCCACACGCCGCTTTCTATCTCTTTTATGGTTTTCTCGTGGCTCTGGGTCCATCGGGAACCATCGGCGTTGGTCCCGCCGACGCTCAATATTCTCTGGTAGGGAAGCCGACTGTCGCTTTTCCTGATGCACCGGATCGTTTGGGTGTGCGGCATCTTGACGCCCGCGGCATCGAGGATGATTCGCCAAAAAATCTATTCGCGAATACGGATTTGTCAAACACAGTTTCGGCACGCGAAATTCAAGTCCGGCCGTTCGCCGGCGCCTGTTCCGCGGCCTTCTGCGTCTCGACGCGGAAGCGATCGGCCGGATAGACGCCGAGAATGCGCACTTCCTTCGAAAAGAACTCCAGCTCCTCCAGGGCGCGGCGAACGCCCGGGTCTTGGGGATGGCCGTCGACGTCGGCGAGGAACTGGGTGGCGGCGAATTCGCCCTCCACCATATAGCTTTCCAGCTTGGTCATGTTGACGCCATTGGTCGCAAAGCCGCCGAGCGCCTTGTAGAGCGCGGCGGGCACGTTGCGCACGCGGAAGACGAACGTCGTCACCACCGGCCCTTCGCCGGCGTTCGCCCAGCGCGGCGTCTTGGAGAGGATCACGAAGCGGGTCGTGTTGTGCGCCTCGTCCTCGACGTCGGCGCCCAAAACGTCCAGCCCGTAGATTTCGCCGGCGAGCTTTGTGGCGAGTGCGGCGCGGGCCGGGTCGCCTGATTGGGCGATCTCGCGCGCCGCGCCCGCCGTATCGCCCGCCACGACGGCGCCCAGTCCCAGACGGCGGATGATTTTGCGGCATTGTCCCAGCGCGTGGACATGGCTGTGGACGAAGCGCAAATCGGAAATGCGGGCGCCCTTCACGCCGAGCAGTTGGAAGTGAATCGGCAGGAAGGTTTCGCCCACGATATGCAGTCCGGAAGCGGGCAGCAGGTTGTGAATGTCGGCGACGCGCCCGGCGATCGAATTTTCGATCGGAATCATGCCGAGATCGGCGGCGCCGTCGCCGATCGCCGCGAACGCGTCCTCGAACGTCGCGCAAGGCAGCGGCGCCATGTCGGGAAAGCGCTCGACGCAGGCGATGTGCGAATTGGCGCCGGGCTCGCCCTGGTAGGCGATCGATTTAGGACTGGCCATGCTTTCCTCCGCTGGGCGCGAGCATAAGCCTGGCGCGCTCCAGATCCTCGGGCGTGTCGACGCCAAGCGGCGGCGTGTCGACGATCGCAATGTCGATGCGCATGCCCGCCTCGAGCGCGCGCAACTGTTCGAGCTTCTCGCGCCGCTCGAGCGTCGAGGGCGGCAGGGCGACGAAAGCGGCGAGCGCCGCGCGGCGATAGGCGTAGAGGCCGATATGATGGAACAACGGCCCTTCGCCCCATGGCGCGCTGGCGCGGGTGAAATACAGCGCCCGCCAACGACCGGGCGCAATCTCGGTCGCCACCGCCTTGACGACGTTTGGATCGTCGCGCTCCGCGGCGCGCACGATCGGCGTCGCCAACGTCGCGATGTCGACCTCACCGTCGTCCAGCGGCCGCACGGCGGCGCGCACCGCGCAAGCATCGATGGTCGGCAGGTCGCCCTGCACGTTGACGACCACGTCATGGCGCGCTTGCCGGTCGAAACTGTTCAGCGCCTCGAAAATCCGGTCGGAGCCCGAGGGGTGATCCCCCCGCGTCAAAATGGCGCGCCCGCCAACCGCCTCGATCGCGCCGACGATCGCCGGCTCATCGGCGGCGACGAGAACCGGACCGACGTCGGCCTCGACCGCGCGACGCCAGACATGCACGATCATCGGCTCGCCATGAATGTCCGCCAAGGGCTTGCCCGGCAGGCGCGTCGAGGCCATCCGCGCCGGAATGATAACGATCGGGTTCGCCATCGGAAAACGATAAACCTGCGCCGCGGTCGCGCGCCCGAAAAGGACAAAGGGCCGCGTTTATACGTGTTGCCAAGTCCGGCGCAAAGCGGGTAATCAAAACACCGTCCGGGCCGCCTTGCGAGGTCCTGGCGGTCGAATTCGAGACTTGGGGCTGCGCCGCGCATGGAAACGACGAATTCCAACAAGCTCGCCTTGGCTTTGCTCAGCACGTTGCTGGCGACGATGGCGCTGGGAATTTTCACCAACGCGATTTTCGCGCCGAACAAGGCGATGAAGCCGGGCTACGCGCTGCCGGCGGCCACCGAGGCGGCGGCGCCGCCGCCGAAAGCCGCGCCCGAGGAGCCGCTCCCCGCCCTGCTCGCCAAGGCGGACCCGGCGAAGGGCCAGGCCGACACCAAGGCGTGCCAGGCGTGCCACAACTTCCAGAAGGGCGCCGCGGCCAAGGTCGGCCCGCCGCTCTATGGCGTCGTCGGACGCCCGGTCGCTTCGATCGCGGGCTTCAACTATTCCGACACCCTGAAGAAGATGGGCGGCAATTGGACCTATGAAGAGCTGTTCAATTTCATCAAGAGCCCGACGGGAATGGAGCCCGGCACCAAGATGAGCTTTCCTGGCGAGCCCGACGCGCACAAGCGCGCCGACATCCTCGCCTATCTGAAGACCCTGTCCGACAATCCCGTCGCGTTCCCGCAATAGGACGAGGCCCGCGCGGCCGCGCGGCGGACAACGGTTTCCCGGCCGCATTTCGGCGCCGCGCCGCGGGCAGCTTCAGCGATGCGCCCCTCGCCCTTGCGCGGCGCGGCGATTGCGGATCAACTCCGCCAGCAAACAATCTTCGGGAGGCAGGCATGGACCTCGGCATCACCGACAAGGTGCGCCCCTTGATCGCCGCGGTGCGTGCGATGGTGCGCGACGAGATCATGCCGCTCGAAGAGGAATATGAAGCCGAGGTCGGGCGCGAAGGCGACCGTTTCAGGCCGACCGCCCGGATGACCGAGATTTTCACCGACCTCAAGGCCCGCGCGCGCTCGCGCGGCCTGTGGAACTTCTGGCTGACCGGCTCCGACAAGGGCTCCGGCGTGACCACCGTCGAATACGCCTATCTCGCCGAGGAAATGGGCTGGTCGCCGCTCGCTTCCGAAGTGTTCAACTGCTCGGCGCCGGACACCGGCAATATGGAGGTGCTGGAACGCTTCGGCTCGCCCGAGCAGAAGGCGCGCTGGCTGCCCGACCTGCTCGACGGCCGCGCGCGCTCGGCCTATCTGATGACCGAACCGGGCGTCGCCTCGTCCGACGCCACCAATATCGCGATGTCGGCGCGCCTCGAAGGCGATCAGTGGGTGTTGGACGGCGAGAAATGGTGGTCGTCGGGGGCAGGCGATCCGCGCTGCTCGCTTTACATCGTGATGGCGTTGACCGATCCCGAAGCGGCCAAACACGCGCGCCATTCGATGCTGCTCGTCCCCGCGGCGACGAAGGGCATCGAAAAGCTGCGCGCGATGAAGGTCTACGGCGCGGACGACGCGCCGCACGGCCATTTGCACATGCGCTTCGCCGACGTTCGCGTGCCGCGCGAGGCGGTCATATTGGGCCGCGGGCGCGGCTTCGAGATCGCGCAGGGGCGGCTGGGACCGGGGCGCATCCACCATTGCATGCGCGCGATCGGCCAGGCCGAGCGCGCTCTCGAGGCGATGTGCCGGCGCGCCCAGACGCGCGAAGCCTTCGGCCAGAAGCTGATCTCGCTCGGCGCCAATCACGACATCATCGCCGAGGCGCGCATGTCGATCGAGATGGCGCGCCTGCTGTGCCTGAAAGCCGCGTGGACCATGGACACGCAGGGCGTGCGGGCCGCCGCGCCGCTGATCTCGCAGATCAAGGTGATCGCGCCGCGCGTCGCGCTCGAAGTGATCGACCAGGCCGTGCAGATGCACGGCGGCGCCGGCGTCAGCCAGGACTTCCCGCTGGCGAGCATGTGGGTGCACGTGCGCACCCTGCGCCTCGCCGACGGCCCCGACGCCGTCCATCGTCGCGTCATCGCCAGGAACGAACTGAAGCGCTATTCCAACAAGCCGCAATGACCGACGCCTTTCCTCTCGACGCCGAGCGTCTGGAGAAGTGGGCGCGCGGCAATGTCGCCGGCTTTTCCGGCCCCGTCGCGACCCGGAAATTCGCCACCGGGCAGTCGAACCCGACCTATCTTGTCGAGACGCCGTCCGGGCGCTACGTGCTGCGGCGCAAACCGCCGGGCAAATTGCTGAAATCGGCGCATGCGGTGGATCGCGAATTTCGCGTGCTCCGCGCGCTGGAGAACGTCGGCTTTCCGGCGCCGCGGGCGCTGGCGCTTTGCGAAGACGAAACCGTTGTCGGCTCGATGTTCTACCTCATGAGCCATGTCGAGGGCCGCATCTTCTGGGACCCGGCGCTGCCAGGCCTTGCGGCGGACGAGCGCGCGGCGATCTACGATTCGATGAACGCGGCGCTGGCGCGGCTGCACGCCGTCGACGTCGCCGCCAGCGGTCTGGCCGACTATGGCAAGCCCGGCAATTATTTCGCCCGGCAATTGCAGCGCTGGGGCGATCAATATCGGGCGAGCGAAACCGGAACCAACGCCGACATGGATCGCCTGATGGCGTGGCTCGGCCAAAACGCGCCGGCCGACGACGGGCGGGTGGCGCTGGTGCATGGCGACTGGCGCATCGACAACATGATCTTCGATCCGTCGAGCGCGCGCCCGATCGCGGTGCTCGACTGGGAGCTTTCGACGCTCGGCCATCCGTTCGCCGACCTGGCCTATCAGTGCATGCAATGGCGCCTGCCCAACGCCTCGGAATTTCGCGGGCTCGCCGGCCTCGATCGCGCCGCGCTGGGCCTGCCGAGCGAAGCGGCCTATATCGAGGCCTATTGTCGGCGAGCCGGCATCGCCGGCGTGCCCGACTGGCCGTTCCTTCTCGCCTTCAGCTTCTTTCGCAGCGCCGCGATCGTGCAAGGCGTCTACAAGCGCTCGCTCGACGGCAACGCCTCCAATCCCGAACGCGCGAGGAAGATGGGTCAGGCCGTGCCGTTGATCGCGCGGCTCGCCAACGAGGTCATCGAGCGCGGCGCATGAGAATTCGCCTGAGGCGCAACGAGCCGCCTCATCGCCGCGTCTGACGGGCCGAACTGGGATGCCGCTTCACGCCTTGACGAACGGGCAGCCGCCCTTGTCGAGCGGGCGCCAGGCGTCTTCCGGCTTGATGGTCGCCAGCACCTTGAAATAGTCCCAGTCGCCCTTGGATTCCTCCGGCGTCTTGGTCGCCAGCAGATACATCGGGTGGATCTTGCGCCCGTCGACGCGGATCGAGCCCTTGCCGAACAGCGGATCGTCGGTCGGCATCGCCTTCATCTGATCGATCAACTTGACGCCGTCGGCCGCGCTTTGCGTCACCGCCATCGCCTTGATCAGATGCGCGGTCGCCGAATACATGCCGGCGTGCATGTCGTTCGGCATCATCGCCTTGGGATGCGCGCTCCGGAAGCGCTTGGCGAAGGCGCGCGTCCCGTCGTTCATATCCCAGTAGAAGCCGGTGCAGATGGTCGAGTTCTGCACCGCCGCCAGGCCGAGGCCCGGAATATTGGTGACGTTGAGGATGAGGCCGGCGAGCCGCTGCTTCTTCGAAAGCCCGAATTCGGCCGCCTGCTTGAAGGAATTGCTGAGATCGCCGCCCGCATTGGCGAAGGCGACGACGTCGGCGCCCGAGGCCTGCGCCTGCAACAGAAACGACGAGAAATCGGGCGTATTGAGGGGGTGGCGCACCTCGCCGAGCACCTTGCCCCCGGCCGCCTCGACGGCCGCGGCGCAATTCGCCTTCAGGTCCTTGCCGAACGCATAGTCTGCGGTGACGAAGAACCAGGTCCTGGCCCCCTGCGCGACCAGCGCCTTGCCGAGCCCCGTGCCGAGCGCATAGGTGTCGTAGGTCCAATGGATGAAGTTGCGCGAGCATTTCGGCCCGGTCAGCGCCGACGTGCCGGCGCCCGAGCCGATCGCCGCCTTGTTCTTTTGCTCGGCGACGCCGACCACCGCGAGCGCGACCGCCGAATTGGGCAGGTCCATGACCACGTCGACGCCTTCATTGTCGAACCAGTTGCGCGCGATTCCCGAGCCGATGTCCGGCTTGTTCTGGTGATCGGCGGAGACGATCTCCACCGGCACGCCGAACTTCGCGGAATAATCCTCGACGGCGAGTCTCGCGCCGACGATCGACCCGACGCCCTGATAATCGGCGTAAACGCTCGACATGTCGTTCATGATGCCGATCTTGAGCGGCTTGCCCGTCTCGGCGCCCGCCAGGCGCGGCGCCACAGCAAAAGCGGCGCTGTATAGCAACATTTGTCTGCGGTGCATCAACGTTCCTCCCTTGACCGGCTGGTCCGGCTCGGCGGCGCCGCGCGCCGTTTGTCGTTGTTCGCCCAATTTTCGACGACAATCCCCGCCGCAATCATTACTCATCATAACCGCGCGGGACGTCAAATTCCGTTCTGCGGCGGATTGGCGCCGGGGCGCCCGCCACGCCCGCCGACAACCCGCTCCAGGCGGCGCCGGAGCCGATTTGTGAAGATCAAAACATCGGTGTTACCATCGCAATAAAAGGATAGCGGAGAGGGCGGCTGCGGAGAGGATGGCGATGCGGAGCGGCGACGGCAGTGCGGCGACCGGTCCGCGTGGCGGCGGGCTGAGGGACCGACTGCCTCGCCGCGATGCGATGCCCCCGCCGAACGCGCGCGGCGATTTCCTTCGCTGCGCAGGCGCGCCGCGATGAGCGCGCGAAACGACGGCCGGGTCGCGGTGATCGGCAGCACCAATGTCGACCTGGTGACCTATGTGTCGCGCATGCCGGCGCGCGGCGAGACGATCGAGGCGCTGAGCTTTGAGATCGGTCACGGCGGCAAGGGCGCCAACCAGGCCGTTGCGGCGGCCCGGCTCGGCGCCGCGGTCGTGTTTCTCAGCAAGGTCGGCGACGACATGTTCGGCGACGTTGCGATCCGGAATCTCGCCGGCTATGGCATCGACCCCGGGCGCGTCTCGCGCGTCAAGGGCCGCTCCAGCGGCGTCGCCACGATCATGGTCGAGCCGTCGGGCGAGAACGCGATTCTGATCGTCAAGGGCGCCAACGCCGACCTGTCGCCCGCCGATATCGAGCGCGCGGCGGAGGATCTGAAATCCTGCGGCCTGATCCTGCTGCAGCTCGAAATTCCGATCGACACCGTTTATGCGGCGATCGCCTTCGGCAAGAAGCACGGGGTGAAGACGCTGCTCAACCCGGCGCCGGCGGTCGCCGACCTCGATCCCCGGCGGATTCGCGACGTCTCCTTCCTCGCGCCGAACGAGACCGAACTGGCGATTCTGTCCGGTCTGCCGGTGGCGAGCGAGGCGCAGATCGAGAAGGCGGCGCGCAGCCTCCTCGCCAAAGGCGTCGAGACCATCATCGTCACGATGGGATCGCGCGGCGCCATGGTGGCGACCGCCGACGGGGTGAGACGCATCGCGCCGGTCCGCGTTGCGCCGGTCGACACCACCGGCGCCGGCGACGCTTTCGTCGGCAGCTTCGCGCGCTACTATGTCGGCGGCGACGGCCTCGACGCCGCGCTGGACAAGGCCATGCTTTACGCCGCCGACTCCATCACCAGGCGCGGCGCCCAGAAGTCCTACGCGAGCGAAGCCGAGTTCGAGGTCTTTTGCCGAACCGCCGCCGCGCCTGGCGGCGAAGTCCGGAGGTGACGCCATGCACGACGCCAGCGCGAGCGCCCAGGCGGGCCACAATATCAAGCGAAACACCGGCGCTCCCCTCGATCCCGCCTGGTTCGAGGGGGTCGGGGTCAATCTCAGCGCCGTCGAACGGCGCACGGCGACTCTCGCGGCGCGCCGTTCGGTCAAGAAGGAATATCAGGCGGCCTGGCTGGTCAAAGCCGTCGCCTGCATCGACCTGACGACGCTCTCTGGCGACGACACGCCCGAGCGGGTGCGCCGGCTCTGCGCCAAGGCGCGCCGTCCGCTGAGCGATGAACTGGTCGCGGCGCTCGACCTTGCCGACGATCCCCCGACCGTCGCGGCGGTCTGCGTCTATCCGACGATGGTGGCGCCGGCCGTCAGGGCGCTCGACGGCTCGGGGATTCCCGTCGCCTCGGTGGCGACCGGCTTTCCCGCGGGCCTGACGCCGCTGAAGCCGCGGCTCGACGAAATCGCCTACGCGGTCGGCGAAGGCGCCGGCGAAATCGACATCGTCATCACCCGCGCCCATGTGCTGAACCGCGACTGGCCGGCGCTCTATGAAGAAGTCAAGGCGATGCGCGAGGCGTGCGGGGCGGCCCATATGAAGGCGATTCTCGGCACGGGCGACCTCAAGACGCTGCGCAACGTCTACGCCGCCAGCATGGTCGCAATGCAGGCCGGGGCCGATTTCATCAAAACCTCCACCGGCAAGGAGGAGGTCAACGCCACCCTGCCGGTCAGCCTGGTGATGGCGCGGGCGCTGCGTGACTACGGCGCGCTGACCGGCTGCGAAATCGGCTTCAAGCCCGCCGGCGGCCTGCGCACCGCCAAGGACGCGTTGAACTGGCTGTTTCTGATCAAGGAGGAACTCGGCGACCGCTGGCTGCGGCCCGATCTCTTCCGGATCGGCGCCAGCAGCTTGCTCAACGACATCGAGCGCCAGCTCGATCATTTCGCGACGGGGCGCTATTCGGCGGGCTACCGCCATGCGATGGCGTGAGGACGGGTCGATGGGAAAGATCAGGGACATCCTGCGCACAATGGAATACGGCCCCTCGCCGGAGAGCAACGACCATGTGCTGGCGTGGCTCGAAGCGCATCGCGACGGTTTCGGTCATTTCATCGGCGGAAGCTTCACCAAACCCGGCGCCTTGTTCGAGGTCGCCAATCCGGCCACCGGCGCGACGCTCGCCCGGGTGACGCAGGCGACCGCCGCCGACGTCGATGAGGCCGTCTCGGCGGCGCGCAAGGCGTTGGCGCGTTGGTCCGCCACCCCCGGCGACGTCCGCGCGCGCCATCTCTATGCGCTCGCCCGACATATCCAGAAGCGTGACCGCTTCCTCGCGGTGCTGGAGAGCATGGACAACGGCAAGCCGATTCGCGAATCGCGCGATATCGACGTGCCGCTCGCGGCGCGCCACTTCTACCACCACGCCGGCTGGGCGGAACTGATCGAAACGGAATTCCCCGGTCAGGGGCCGGTCGGCGTCTGCGGTCAGATCATTCCGTGGAATTTCCCGCTGCTGATGCTGGCGTGGAAGATCGCCCCCGCGCTGGCGGCCGGCAATACGGTGGTGCTGAAGCCGGCGGAATTCACCCCGCTCACCGCGCTGGCGTTCGCCGAAATCTGCATGGAGGTCGGCCTGCCGCCCGGCGTCGTCAATATCGTGACCGGCGACGGCGCGCCGGGCGAAGCGCTCGTCGCCCACCCCGGCGTCGACAAGATCGCCTTCACCGGCTCGACCGAGGTCGGCCGGCTGATCCGCAAGGCGACGGCCGGCACGGGCAAGAAGCTGTCGCTCGAGCTTGGCGGCAAATCGCCGTTCGTGGTGTTCGAGGACGCCGATCTCGACAGCGCGGTCGAAGGCGTCGTCGACGCGATCTGGTTCAACCAGGGCCAGGTGTGCTGCGCCGGCTCGCGCTTGCTCGCGCAGGAGGGAATCGCCGAACGCCTCTACGGTAAGCTGCGGGCGCGCATGGAGCATTTGCGGGTCGGCGATCCCCTCGACAAATCGACCGACATCGGCGCCATCGTCGCCCCGGTTCAATTGCAGCGCATCGCGCGGCTGGTCGAGGCGGGCGCGCGCGAGGGGGCGACCATCTGGCGGCCGAACGCCGCCGTTCCGACGCAGGGGTGCTTCTATCCGCCGACGCTGGTGACCGACGTCGAGCCCGCCTCGACGCTGGCGGAAGTCGAGATCTTCGGTCCCGTTCTCGTCGCGATGACGTTCCGCACGCCCGACGAGGCGGTGGCGCTCGCCAACAACACGCGCTATGGCCTCGCCGCTTCCGTCTGGTCGGAAAACATCAACCGGTCGCTCGAGGTCGCCGCCCAGATCAAGGCGGGGGTCGTGTGGATCAACTCGACCAATCTGTTCGACGCCGCGTCCGGTTTCGGCGGTTATCGCGAGAGCGGTTTTGGCCGTGAAGGCGGCCGCGAGGGCCTTGGCGAATATCTCGCGCCAGCGAAGCCCGCCGGCAAAGCCGGGTTCGCCGAGCCGCGCCAGGCTCTGTCGGCGCTTCCCGGCCAAGGCGTCGCGCCGCGCGGGGGCTCCGTCGGCATCGATCGAACCGCCAAGCTCTACATCGGCGGTCGGCAGGCGCGGCCCGATTCCGGCTATTCCTATACCGTCTTCAACAGCCGCGGCATCGCGGTCGGCCAGGCGGGCCTCGGCAATCGCAAGGATATTCGCAACGCCGTCGAGGCGGCCAGCAAAGCCGCCGCGTGGGGCGCGGCGACCGGCCACAATCGCGCGCAGGTTCTGTTCTATCTCGCCGAGAACCTGAACGCCCGCGCCGCGGAAATGGCCGCGCGGCTTGCGGAGATGACCTGCGCCTCCGCCGGCGACGCCGAGGCGGAGGTCGAGGCGGCGATTCGCCGGACCTTCTTCTACGCGGGCTTCGCCGACAAGTTCGACGGCGCTGTCCACGCGACGCGGTCGCGCCACATCACGCTCGCGATGAACGAGCCCTGGGGCGTCATGGGCCTCGCCTGTCCGGACGAGGCGCCGCTGCTGGCGCTTGTATCGTTGGCGATGCCGGCGATCGCAATGGGCAATCGGGTCGTCGTCGTCCCCTCGCCGATCCATCCGCTCGCCGCGACCGATCTCTATCAGGTTCTCGACACCAGCGACGTGCCGGCGGGCGTCGTCAATATCGTGACGGGCGAGCGCGACGTCCTCGCCAAGGTGCTCGCCGAGCATGAAGGCGTCGACGCGGTGTGGCACTGTGGAACGCCCGCCGGCGCCAAAATGGTCGAGGCCGCCTCCATCGGCAATCTGAAGGCGACCTGGACCGACGGCGCGCGCGACTGGCGCTCGGCGAGCGAGGCGCAGGGGCGCGCCTTCCTGCGCCGCGCGACGCAGGTCAAGAACATCTGGGCGCCCTACGGGGAGTGAGCGCGCAGCGCCATTCGCAGCGCGCCCCGCCTTTTCAAAAGCCCGCCGGCGCCTTGTCAAACCACGGCTTCGCCTGTTCGAGCTGCGCCGCCAGTCTAAACAGCGTCGCCTCGTCGCCGAGGCGGGCGGCGAACTGCACGCCGATCGGCAGGCCAGCGGCGTTCCAGTGCAGGGGAACCGACATCGCGGGCTGGCCGGTGACATTGAACAGCGGCGTATAGGGAATCGGCTCGAGCGATTTGGTCGCCAGCAGCTTCGCTAGGCCGGTCGCCGTCATGAACCAGCCCGCTTTGAGCGCACCGACGACATTCAAGATCGCCTGTTCCGCCGACGTCGGCCTCAGCGCGCCGATCGGCAACGGCGGTCCGGCCAAAGTCGGCGTCAACAGCGCGTCGTAGCCTTCAAGGAACTCGCCGAGGCGACGCGACCAGTTCTGCAAATAGTTCGCCGCGCTGGCGTAGTCGCCCGCGCTCCAGGTCCGGCCGAGCAGGCCGATCACGTAAGTGGCGGCTTCAAAATCGGCGAAGCCGAGCGTGCGGCCGGCGGTCTGGCTCGCCAGCGCGATGTCGCAAGCAGTCTCGCCGGCGACGATCGTCATGAAGGCGGTGAGCCAGGGCTCCGCTTCAAACGGCGGCGTCGCCTCGACGACCTCGTGGCCGAGGTCTTTGAGCAGGCCGGCCGTCGCCCGCAGGGCCTCCAGGCAATCCTGGTGGATGGTTGGCGCAAGGAACGGCGCCGTCGTGAAGGCGATGCGCAATCGGCCGGGAGGCGCGCCGACCTCGGACGCATAGGGGCGCGCGGGCGGCGCGATGGCGTAGGGCGCCCCGATCTCCGCGCCGGCGGTGGCGTCGAGCAAGGCGGCGCTGTCGCGCACCGAGCGCGTGATGGCGTGGCCGATCGCGAAGCCGCGCCACGCCTCGCCCTGTTTCGGGCCGAGCGGCGTGCGGCCGCGCGTCGGTTTGAGCCCGAACAGGCCGCAGCAGGAAGCGGGTATCCGGATCGAGCCGCCGCCGTCGTTGCCGTGCGCCATCGGAGCGATGCGCGCGGCGACCGCGGCCGCCGACCCGCCGCTCGAGCCGCCCGGGGTGCGCGTCAGGTCCCACGGGTTGCGCGCCGGTCCGAACGCTTCCGGCTCGGTCACCGGCGCCAGGCCGAATTCCGGCGTGTTGGTCTTGCCGACGAAAATCAGGCCGGCCTTCCGGTAGCGGCGGACAATTTCAGCGTCGCAGTCGGACGGAACTTTCGCCAAGACTCGATTGCCCTGGCTCATCGGGACGCCGGCGAGCGGCGCCATCAGATCCTTCAGCAGGAAGGGCACGCCGGCGAACGGCCCATCGAGCGGGCCGGCCGCCGCGGACCGCGCGGCCTCATAAAGCTTGCAGATCACCGCGTTGATCTTCGGATTGACGGCCTCGATGCGGGCGATCGATTCCTCGACGAGTTCGAGCGCGCTGACCTCGCGCTTGCGCACGAGATCGGCGAGGCCCAGCCCGTCATAGCGCTCGAATTGGCTCATCCCGGCCATTGTCACCCCCCTGTTGCAGGTCAATTGCCCGACCCGATCCGATCGGCCCTTCATCGGCGGCCGTCCGGGACTCGATCCTCGTCGGCACGGCGATTGTCTCCAAACGGCCGCGGGCGAATCGTGAGACGCGCGGCTTTCGGGCGACGGCGCATTGAAACACGAAATCGCCGCCGCCGCGACAATGGCGCCGTTGCGACGGGCGCGCAGTCGCAGCGCGCGGCTCCGCGCCCCGCTCTTGACGCTCGCCGTCACAAGACGTCACGGTGCGAGGCGAGCCAGTTTGAGGAACGACATGATTGCCAGCGCCGCCGATCTCGTCGCACGTCTCGATCTTGAAACGATCGAGGTCGACATATTTCGAGGGCGGTCGCCGCAAAAAGGCTGGAAGCGGGTGTTCGGCGGCCAGGTGATCGCTCAGGCGCTGGTCGCCGCCTCGCGCACGGTGGAAGGCCGCGCGCCCCATTCGCTGCACGCCTATTTCATCCTGCCCGGGGATCCTCTCATTCCGATCGTCTTCGAGGTCGACCGCATCCGCGACGGCAGAAGTTTCACGACGCGCCGGGTCGTCGCGGTCCAGCGCGGCAAGGCGATCTTTTCGCTGTCGGCGTCTTTTCAGATCGACGAACAAGGCGTCGAACATTCCCTGCCGATGCCCGCCGCTCCCGACCCCGACACGCTGCCCGGTCCGCTCGATCTGTTGCGTTCGGTCGGCGAAGCCGCGCAACAAAGGCTGCAGGCCTTCTTCGATCGCATCCGCCCCATCGAGGTTCGTCCGATCGACCTGTCGCGTTATGCGCCGGGCGCGCGCGGCCGGCCAAGAGAGCCCAAGCAATCGCTGTGGATTCGCATCTCCGGGCGTTTGCCCGACGATCCGGCGGTTCACCGGGCCGCCCTCGCGTTCTTGTCGGACATGACGCTGCTCGACACGGCGCTCGCCACGCATGGGTTCAGCGTTTCCGATCCGGAGTTTCAGGTCGCGAGTCTCGATCACGCCCTGTGGTTCCATCGCCCATGCCGCGCCGACGAGTGGCTGCTCTATGTTCAGGACAGCCCCAACAGCGGCGGCTCGCGCGCCCTGACGCGCGGCATGCTCTATTCGCGAGCGGGCTTGTTGGTCGCCAGCGTCGCCCAGGAAGGACTGGTCCGACGACGACCGGAGAGCCCCGGTTTTTGATCAATTCACAGGCGCCCATTCTTTAAGCACAAGTGAGGGACGTGTTGCGCGCCGGGCCGCGGCTTCGCCGTCTCGCCATTTTGGACATTGCGCCTTTTCAACGACTTATTGCCGGCGAGGCGCCTTGGCACGGGGCTTGTTAATGAAAGCCGCGAGCGGGGCGACCTTGGCGCGTCCAGCCGACAACGCGCGGGAAGAAGTCCGCTTGTTCGCGGGCGCAGGGACCCGCAAAGCTGGGATGAGGCACATGAAAATTGTAATGGCAGTGATTAAGCCGTTCAAGCTCGAGGAGGTGCGCGACGCGCTCACTTCCATCGGCGTGCACGGCCTGACGGTGACCGAGGTCAAGGGTTACGGCCGGCAGAAGGGGCACACGGAAATCTATCGGGGCGCGGAATACGCCGTGAGCTTTCTGCCCAAGCTGAAAATCGAAGTCGCAGTCAACGCCAATCTCGTCGACAAGGTGATCGAGGCGATCACCGCGGCCGCCCGCACCGGTCAGATCGGCGACGGCAAGATTTTTGTCTACGGCATCGACTCGGCGGTCCGCATCCGCACCGGCGAGAGAGACGCAGACGCCCTTTGACCTGACCCGTCCCATTCCAATTGGAGTCTCCAGCAATGAAACTGTCTCGTTACTTTGCCGGCCTCGCGCCGGCGTTGGCGGTCGCCGCCCTGATCGGCCTTTCCGGCCTCAGTCCTTCGCGCGCTGACGACGCCGCCCCGGCCGCTGCGCCCGCCGCCGCGGCGCCGACTGCGCCTGCCGCCGCCGCTCCGGCCGCCGCGGCGCCTGCCGCTCCAGCGGCTGCGGCCAAACCCGCTCCTCCTGCGACGCCGGCTTGCGCGGCCGCCGTCGCGGCGGTCCCTGAAACCGAGAAATACGCCGCCGTCGCCGCCGTCCCCGCCGTGCTCACCAATTGCACGCCGAGCGGCGGCGACACGGCATGGATGCTGACCTCGATGGCCCTGGTCCTGATGATGACCGTTCCCGGCCTCGGGCTGTTCTACGCCGGAATGGTGCGCAAGAAGAACGTCGGCGACACGGTGATGACGAGCTTCGCCATCACTTGCCTGGTGACGGTGCTCTACGCGATCGTCACCTACAGCCTTTCGTTCACCGCCGGCACACCGTTCATCGGCGGCCTCAGTCGCGCGTTCCTCCAGGGCATCCTGAGCGACGTCAACAATGGCGGCATCGGCAATCCCAATTCGCTGGCGCCGACCATCCCCGAAACCGTCTACATGTGCTTCCAGATGACCTTCGCGATCATCACGCCCGCGCTGATCGCGGGCGCGTTCGTCGAGCGCATGAAGTTCTCGGCGATGCTGTGGTTCATGGGACTATGGGCGCTGTTCGTCTACTCGCCCGTCGCCCACTGGCTGTGGGGGCCGGACGGCATCTTCAACTCGGCCAATCCCGACGCGCGCGTTCACGTCCTCGACTTCGCCGGCGGCACGGTCGTCCACATCGACGCGGGCGTCGCGGGCCTGATGTGCGCGATCATGCTGGGCAAGCGCCGCGACAGCGGCCCCGCGCACAACATGGTGCTGACCTTCATCGGCGCGTCGTTGCTGTGGGTCGGCTGGTTCGGCTTCAATGCGGGCTCGGCGGTTTCGGCCGGCGTCCAGGCGGGCATGGCGATGACGGTCACGCAGATCGCCACCGCGGTGGCGGCGTTGACCTGGATGTTCGTCGAATGGGCGCACAAGGGCAAGCCGACGGTCGTCGGCATCTGCTCGGGCGCGGTCGCCGGACTCGTCGCGATCACCCCGGCCTCCGGCTTCGTCGGCCCGGTCGGCGCGATGGCGATCGGCGTCGCCTGCGGCGTCGGCTGCTACCTCGGCGCGACCAGCCTCAAGCACGCGTTCGGCTACGACGACTCGCTCGATTGCTTCGGCGTCCATGGCATCGGCGGCGCGATCGGCGCCTTGTTGACCGGCGTCTTCGCGATCAACGAGTACGGCGGCACGTCCGGACTCATCGAAGGCAATCCCGGCCAGGTCGTCAACCAGTTGATCGGCATCGGCACCGTCGTCGTCTATGACGCGATCGTCTCGCTGATCATCCTCAAGTTGATCGACATGACTCTCGGCCTGCGGGTCAGCGACGAAGTCGAGCGCGACGGCCTCGATCTGGCGCTGCACGGCGAGATCGTGCAATAGCGGGCGCCCGAAAGGAGCGGCGACCCAGCGTCGCCGCTCTCGCCCGCCGCAGAGCGCCGGCCCGATCGTTCGATCTTCGACCCGTTCCTCCCCAACTTGGCGCCCTCTCGCGGGGGCGTTTCTTTTTGATTTCAAGGCCATTCCGGATCAGCCTCGAACCGGAGGCGCCGAGCCTCGCGCGCCGGGGCGAACGCCTCGCCCGCGCGCCGCGCTTCATTAAGGTTAGGCCGGCATTAACTCCGCGCGCCTAGTTTGCGGCCAAAGCGGCGCCGGACGCGGCGACCCGAACCGTTCGAGCGCGGACGAGGCCATGCGAACGACCAGCTTCTCGATCATCGACCATCTGCCCGACTCGCTCCGGGAATTGCCCAAGCGACGCGCCGCCGAACTGATCGGCCTCGGCGCCCTGGGCGGCGTCGCGGCGGCGTCGCTCGCCTTGCTGACATGGTCGGTCGAGGATCCCAGCCTGAACCACGCGGCGTCGACGCCGGTCCACAATCTGCTCGGCGCGCCCGGCGCCATCGCCTCCGACATCGCGATGCAGTTTCTCGGGCTCGCTTGCGTCGTCGCCTTGACGCCGCCGGCGTTCTGGGGCTGGCGCCTGATCACGCGGCGGCGGCTGGAGCGCGCGCGACTTCGCCTCGCGCTATGGCTGGTCGGCTCGACCGCCGCGGCCGGCCTCGCCTCGTTTCTGCCCGCCCCTGACCGCTGGCCGCTGCCGACCGGCCTCGGCGGCGTCCTCGGCGACGCCGTCCTGGGGATCCCCCGGCATTTTTTTGCGGGCTCGACCGGCGGAATGCTGGTCGCCGGCCTTGCGCTGACGGGAATCGCGATCCTGGCGCTGACGGCGGCGGCCGGCTTCGGCCTGACGGCGCACTCGGTCGAGACGGAAACCGGGGCCGCGGGCGCGGCGGCGCCCCGACGCCGGGTCGAGGAATCCGCCGAGCCTGACGACGACGATTCCGACGGCGAGCCCGGCTTTGGCCTGGTCCTGCTCGGCGCGGCGATCCACGCCGTGCTTACGATCAAGAGCGCCGTTCGCCGGATATTCGTCGCCGGACGGCGCCGGGCCCCGCCGGCGGGCGCGCCGCCGCGCGCGCCCTGGCTCAATCCGCAAAGCAGCCCGTTCTTCTCGGGCGACGCCGATTCACCCGTCTCGGCCCGCCGCGTCGAGCCGCCGTTTGGCGGCGCCGTCTCCTCCTACGGCGACGGCCTCGCCGCCAGGCCCGGCGAGACGACGGGCGCCGTCTCCCGGGTCGCCGCGCCGGCCGGCGCTCTCAAGCCGGGACGGCGCATCGTCAACGAGGCGCAGCCTTCGTTTCTCGATCGCGCGCTTTATCAATTGCCGCCGCTGTTCATGCTCGCGGAGCCGAAGCGGCTGGTCGCCTCCAAGATTTCCGAGGACGCGCTCGAACAGAATGCGCGCCTGCTCGAGGGCGTGCTCGACGATTTCGGCGTCAAGGGCGAGATCATCAACGTGCGCCCGGGCCCGGTCGTGACGCTCTACGAACTGGAGCCGGCGCCGGGCATCAAATCGTCGCGCGTCATCGGTCTCGCCGACGATATCGCGCGCTCGATGTCGGCGATCTCGGCGCGCGTCGCGGTGGTGCAGGGTCGCAACGCGATCGGCATCGAACTGCCCAATCAGCGGCGCGAGACCGTCTATCTGCGCGAACTCCTCGCCAGCCAGGATTTCGAGAAGACCAAGCACCGGCTGGCGATCGCGCTGGGCAAGACGATCGGCGGCGAGCCGGTGATCGTCGATCTCGCGCGCATGCCGCACCTGCTCGTCGCCGGCACGACCGGTTCGGGCAAATCGGTCGCCATCAACACGATGATCCTGTCGCTGCTGTATCGGCTGAGGCCGGAGCAATGCCGGCTGATCATGGTCGATCCGAAAATGCTCGAGCTCTCGGCCTACGACGGGATTCCCCACCTGCTGACGCCCGTGGTGACCGATCCGAAAAAGGCGGTGGTCGCGCTGAAATGGGCGGTGCGCGAGATGGAGGACCGCTACAAGAAAATGTCCAAGGTCGGCGTGCGCAACATCGACGGATTCAACGCGCGGGTCGCCGAGGCCGCCGCCAGAAACGAGACCATCACCCGCACGGTGCAGACGGGCTTCGACCGCGAGACCGGCGAGGCGATCTACGAACAGGAGGAGATGGAGCTCGACGAGCTGCCCTACATCGTCGTCATCGTCGACGAAATGGCCGACCTGATGATGGTGGCGGGCAAGGACATCGAAGGGGCGATCCAGCGCCTCGCGCAAATGGCGCGCGCGGCGGGCATTCATCTGATCATGGCGACGCAGCGCCCGTCGGTCGACGTGATCACCGGAACCATCAAGGCGAATTTCCCGACGCGCATTTCGTTTCAGGTGACTTCGAAGATCGACAGCCGTACGATTCTGGGCGAACAAGGCGCCGAACAGCTGCTCGGCCAGGGCGACATGCTCTATATGGCGGGCGGCGGGCGCATCTCGCGCGTCCACGGACCGTTCGTCGCCGACGACGAAGTCGAAAAGATCGTGGCGCATCTCAAGGCGCAAGGCCAACCCGAATATCTGAACGCCATCACCGAGGACGAGCCGCGCGAAGACGACGAGGACGGCGCGCCGCTCGCCTCGCCCGGCTCGATGGACGCCGAGGAGGCGGGCGACTACTACGACCGCGCCGTCGCCATCGTGTTGCGCGACCGCAAGTGCTCGACCAGCTACATCCAGCGCCGCCTTTCGGTCGGCTACAACAAGGCGGCTTCGCTCGTCGAACGCATGGAGAAGGAGGGGGTGGTCGGCCCCGCCAATCACGCGGGAAAGCGCGAAATCCTGGTCGGCGGCGGCGTCGACAGGGTCGCCTTCGCGGGCGACGTGGACGAGTGAAGCTCGGCGGCGCGTCGCAGTCCTTGCAAAAACCTTGCATCGCGCCGGAATCGCGTCGATCGCGCAAATTGGGCGCGAAAAGTCCCTTTGTTTTCAAAGAGGCCTCGCTTCAGCCTGCAAATATTTCCAAATTTATTCTTGGTGGAATCGGGCGAAATCAAAGGCTTGCGGGCGAAAAAATTTGGAAAATCGATTCTTTCGGATTCCCCGCCCGGCCGACGCCGCCTCGTCATAGCGGCGCGCTTCATTCAAATTGAAGGGGCGCCCGCCTTCCCCCCTTGCGGGGGAAGGTGTCATGCGGAGCATGACGGAAGGGGGAGTTGAGCAAAGCGAGACGGCTTGGAACCGCGTCGTCGCAAGCCGTCGCGCTGCGCGCGACCACCCCTCATCCGACCTCGCTTCGCGAGGTCACCTTCTCCCGCGAGGGGAGAAGGGCCGCGCCCTCCAAATTCATTGACGCGGGCCAATAGCCCGATGAGCGGCCATTCTATGCGGCAAGGGTTCCGGCGTCGAGAAATTGTTTCTAAAAAAGAAAAGGCGGCGGCGGCATCGAAGAAACGATCGGCAAACGCCGGGCGCCGAATCCCGCGCTTGGTCATCGCTGGCGATAACGAGGCGGTCCAGACCAAACGCCGAGCGCCGCCGTCAACAGGCGGCGTTGCCGGCAAGGGTCGAATCTATGGAATCCGGATTGCCTCAATGCCGCTCGGCATGGTTGGCGATAACATGACGCGCGCCTAAGGTCGCAGAAAAGGGGAAATCGCGAGAGGCTCTTATAACGTTAGCTGTTGATATTGATTAGGATGTGGGCTTCCGATTCGAGGAGGCTGCGGTGGAGCGGGGGGAGTTTCAGGGCTGGCTGGATGGGATCGAGAGACTGAGTCCGGCGCAGCGGCGGCGGGCGTTGGCGGCGCTGTCGGGAGAGATGGGGGAGCGCCCGGAGCGCCGCGTTCGGTCCGACGGGCTTGAGGGCTCCGGCCATAGTAGGTTGAAGCCCAGGGTTGCCCGCATTGCGGGGGGCGGGACATCGTCGGCTGGGGACGCGTCAACACGCTTGGCGCGGTATCGCTGCAAGGGCTGCGGGCGCACGTTTAACGCCTTGACCGAAGACGCCGATGGCGCGGCTGCGCAAGAAGGAGCAGCTGGCTCGACCACGCGCAAGGCGATGATCGAGGGCGACCAGCGTCGCCAAGGCCGCGCGACGCTGCGGCGTTCACCCGAGCACGGCGTTTCGCTGGCGGCACCGCTTTCTCGGCTGCGCCCGCGTTCGACAAGCCACGGACGTTGACCGGAATTGTCGAGGCGGACGAGACGTTTATCCTGGAATCGTTCAAGGGCAAGCGCTCCGGTCTTACGCCGCCAGGCGCGCAAGCGCGGCGGCAAGGCGCGACATCCGGGTCGCATTCTTCGAAAACATTCCCATTCTCGTCGCGCGCGACCGTTCCAAGGCGCCACTTTCGACGCCGTGTTGCCCGATGTCGACCGCTGCCTCGATCCAGCCGCGCTCGCGGGCGTCGTCATCGCCAGGAAACCGTGTCGTTTGCGACGGCGGCCGAGCCATGCGCGCCTTCGCCCGCACGGCCAAAATCCCCGTCCATGTCGTTCCCGCGCCGGGCAAGCCGCTGCCCGAGAGCCCCCGACATCCACATCAACAACGTCAACGCCTATCACGGTCGCGCCTCAAGGAATGGATGCGCCGCTTCCACGGCGTGGCCACCAAGAACCTGCCAAATTATCTGGGATGGCGCAGGGCGTTCGAAGCCTCGGCCAGATCAAGCGATCCCGCAAAACTGGATCCTCGGCGCTCTCGGTCAATGGGGCCATACCAACAGCTAACGCTATAAGAGCCTCGCGAGAAGTTCGTTGAAACCGAAATCGCGTGCGGCGGCATCTTGGGCGTGCCAGCCGCGCTCACCATGTTCCCCTGGCCGGGCGACATGACGGGGGAAAAATGGGTGACAGTAATGGGTGACGGTATTGCATCGCGAATTGGGTGGGGCATCGTGCTTGGCGGCCATGCGTTCGACCTTGGGGACTGGCAGGAAGCTCTCAAACAACCATTCGAACCGTGGGTGACGGAAACGGAGGACGGGCTGATCCTCCGCTGGAACCTGCTCGACCCCGCGACCACGTCGACCGAGGCTTACAAGCGCGCGAAGGCACTGATAGAGCAGGTAAATGGCGCGCTCGGCGTGAGCCATAGAGCACGGGTCGTCCGGCTTGAGGGTATCGCGGAAATCCTGTCCGACGGCACTCGCCGGTGTGTGTTTGCGGGGTTCTTTCAGAAGAACTCGGTGCAAAGACCAGCTAACAGCTGTCGTTCTTGGCCCCGTGGGAAGCCAAAACCTTCGCCATCGTCCGAGCCCAGCATCCCCCAACGGTGTTTCGATCGCAGCAAAAGACGACCTTCTGGCAGACGCGTTCACGTATTTCGCGCGAGGCAATGACTGGTTCGACATTTACAAGGCTTTGGAGTGCCTTATTCTGAGGTTTGGCGGGCGCGAGAAGGAGTTTCTCGACTTGGGTTGGGCCGACGCTGACGAGATCATGCGGCTCAAGCGGACCGCAAACTCCGAGCGACATGCAAGACGGAAGTTCGACCCGCCCCGAGAATGGGCCGAACGAGGCGCGAGACCTACTGGCGAAATTGATGGCTCGCGCGTTCCATGAGGCGGACACCGTACCGCACGGCGCGGCATGACTGCCGACCCGTCAGCCGACCGGGAAGGAAGCTGTGCAAATCGCCCGGCGGCGGCTGGGCGGGCTCGGCCGCTCGAGGTTGGCCCATTGAAAAACAAAGTGTTGAGGATTTTTAAAGCAGGGTCGTGCTGTACCGGTGAAAATTCAATCTGCGGTGCGTCGGGCACCCAATAGTGGATCAGACGCATTTCGCCAATAGCTGGTACGACACCGCAGGGACTTATAGATGGCGGACGACGAACGCAATGCTTTAGTTATTCAGGGACCGAGATCGCTCGCCGAAGTGGGCGCAGGCCCTCGAAACATCCTGTCGAACGTAGTCTCAGATGCGCTCACTGTTGCTCGTTCAAGAGAAACGGCATTGAGTGCGGCTCGCTTTCAGATCGGGCGCTACGAGTTCTGTGAGCCTGACTACAGTCAGATTTTGATATGGGCGAAAGCACTCGAAATTGATCCGGAGGCTTTCGTTCAGCAGCTTGAGAAAACTTCTTTCACACAACGAGCCAGAAGTCTTTATAGAAGCGAGGCACGCGATATTTCTGAAGTGACGACAACGGTCTTCAAAGTCGAGCGAGGAGCTATTGTATCACTGGCATGGGATTTCTTCCACCTGCGGATTAAGACATTTGATTGGGTATCGGGCCTATCCATTCAGGCGATTGCCGTGTTCGATCAATTTGCGTTGGATTACGCGGTTATTTCATTTTCGCTCCCGTTTCTGCGGTCGCTTTTCATTGGTCCCATCCATTTGACAAAGGTGGATCTGTCCAAAGTCCGGGGGCTCACCACACTGGACTGCTACGGCAATCATCTTACCGAACTCGACCTCTCGGGCGTTCCAGATCTCACCGAGCTGTTTTGTGGTAAAAATCGATTTACGAAACTCGACCTTTCGAGTGTGCCAAACCTCAACAAACTATCTTGTGGCGAAAATCAGCTTACTGAGCTCGACCTGTCGGGGACGCCAAACCTTACCAAGCTGCGGTGCGACGCCAACCAATTTACCGAGCTCGATCTCTCGAACGTGCCGGGCCTAAGCTTGCTTTATTGTCACAACAACGAACTTACTGAGCTCGACCTATCGGCCGTGCCAAACCTCAGCGAACTGGTGTGCCGCTACAACCAACTTACTGAGCTCGACCTATCGGCCGTGCCAAAACTCACCGAGTTGGATTGTGGGGCCGATGGCGACGATAACAAGCTCACCGAGCTCGACCTATCGGGCCTCTCAAGCCTCACTAAGCTGCGGTGCTACGGCAACAAACTTTCCAGGCTCGACCTCTCAAACGTGCCAAGCCTCTATCACCTTTCGTGCGCCAGTAACCAGCTTACCGAGCTCGACATCTCGAATGTGCCGCGCCTCACCATGCTATATTGCAGCGACAACCAACTTACCGAGCTCGAACTCTCGCACGTGCCAAACCTCACCAAACTGAATTGTGCAAATAATCGGATTGCTGAGCTGGACGTCAGAGCGAATACCGCTCTCACAGAACTGCGATGCGATCCATCAGTCGATGTTACTAAGCTCCCGAGCCAGAATTTCAAACGATATGAATAATACAGATTGGACCCTGATAGACACCGAGACCACCGGTCTGAGTGCGCCGATGTTCGTCGTCGAGTTGGCGGAGCAGATTGCACGGCCGGGAGCCGAAGGGAGAACCGTTTCGTCGTCTGCTCAATCAAACCGCAGACATACCTCCAGAAGCATCCCGTGTTCACGGCTACACAAGAGAGATACTCGAACGGGACGGCGACCCCGCCGTTGCCGTGTACCGTGATTTCTCTCTCTATGTTGGAGGCCGCCCCATCGTTTCCTACAACCTCGATTATGACCTCGTGGAAGTCCTCAAGCCGGAATGGTTGCGACTCGGTATTGAGCCAATCGGAACCACCGGGTTCTGCGCTCTTCGTCTCGCACAGCGAATGCTCGACCCAGTGCCCGCCGGAAATTGTAAGCTGCAAACGCTACGACAGTTCTACCGACTGCCTGAGAGGGGCGCGCACACCGCGCTGGGCGACGTTCAGACGGTATCAGACCTGATGGCGAACGTTCTACGACCAATAGCGGAGCACCGAGGGCTCAAATCATGGTCGGACGTCTTCGCTTACACGAGAGCCAAGTGGTTTCTTTCGCGCGTCGCGTTCGGCAAGTTCAAAGGCAGGGACTTCAGGGACGCCATTACGGACGAAGCTCTGCACGACTGGCTGAAGTGGTTGGCCAGCTCGTCAAATTCCCGAAGCGCCAGCATGGGTCGGTGGTATCTGGAGAAGCTGAAGCAAGCCGAGCCGGAAGGTGAAGACATTCTGTCGTTGTCAGATGTGGCCGTAGAACCCGACACTCGGCAACGAAGTGGGTCAATTGAAACGACGACAAGAATAGTCGCCTACGTCCATCCAGAAATCGCGCCGTTACGGAACATGGTCGCCGCAGCTCGCTCGCGACTCGCTGAGATCGAGACGAACTTCACCAGAGATCGCTCGCAGTCGAGGCGACCCAAGCGAAGCTATTCAATCTGGTCAGGGAACACTATCAGAAACGGGATCGGCTGCGGTTGATGGTCGACCACAGACGCAAGTACCTGAGGGCCCTCCTGGGCAGCGGAGACGAGGAAGCAGCTCACGTCACAGAGGATTATGCGAAAGCGAGAGCGCAGTCGGACTCGAACTACGAGGGGGCGGCAAAAGCGGCCACGAACAGAAAAGAACTGAGCAGCGAAGACGAAATCGAACTCAGGACGCTGTGGAAAAAACTTGTTCTTCTCTATCATCCGGATCGCTTTGCGGGCGAGGCGGGTACCGTCGACACCTACGAGAAGCTAACGAGCGCAATCAATCGCGCCAAGGAGGAAGGCGACTTAGAACTTCTACGTGAGATAGCCAGCGATCCTAACGGATTTATCCTGCGGCAAGGTTGGACGACGCTGGATTTCAGCGATGCGAACGAGATCGAGTCCTTACGGAAGCTTCTCGAAACGCTGCAGGCCGAGATCATCAATAAGATCGAAGCCTTGAACAACCTCCACGAGAGCCCTGACTACGAGCTTTACCAACTCAGCAGCCGCCAGCCCGGTCTCTTGGACGAAACCGGAGCCGACCTGGCTAAGACGATCTCCGCCGAGATCGTCCAATTGGAAACCGAAGCGGAAAAGCTCAGAAGCGAGATCGCGGAACTGATGGAGACTGACGAAGTTCCCATCATGTAGATTCAAATAGTGACGAACTACGACAAGACGCTCGTATTTCCCTTTTTGATTGCATATCGTGGCGCCCCACCCCCGCATCCCCCGCGCAGGAGCCTGCCCTTTCCGCCCTCCCATGGTATGCGTTTGCCCGTGACCAAGACAGCCAAAAAGAATGTTGCGACGCCTGTCGCCCTTGCCGACGATGTGGCGGGCGTGGTCGATGATGTGAGAAGCCCCGAAGGCAGAGCGGCGATCGAGCGCGGCTTGGCCGACATCCGGCAGGGACGCACACTCGAAGACAAGGATGCGCTCGGCTCCGAACTGAAACGACGCGCGGCGATCCGTCGCGACGCCCAACCCGGCTCCATGCGCCGCGTCATATATGCCGCCAGTTTCGTTGGCGACATCGACGAATAGGGTTGAGCGGACAGGCGCCCCGAAGCTATCGGGAGTTCGCGAAATATCCGCTCGAGGCCGGGCGTCGGGCTTGCGGGATGGGGAACGATCAGCGCGCGATTGCGGCCGCCCGCCTTGGCGCCGTACAAGGCCGCGTCCGCGGCGGCGACGAGGGCCTGCGAACGCCCCGCGAAAGCGACCGCCGCGGCGCCGCCGATGCTGAGGGTGAGGCTGCCTGAGACCGTCGAAGCGCGATGCGCCACGCAGAGTTCGTCGATGCGCTGGCGCAGGCGTCCGGCGACCCGCGCGGCGCCGGGTTGAGCGGTGTCGGGCAGCACGACGGCAAATTCATCGCCGCCGTAGCGCGCGGCGAAGTCGCCGGCTCGCGACAGGGCGCCCGATATCCCTCGCGCCACCGTTCTCAGGCATTCGTCGCCCGCCTGGTGTCCATAGGCGTCGTTATAGGGCTTGAAGAAGTCGATATCGATCATCAGCAGCGACAGCGGCCGTCCGTCCCGAGCGGCCCGGCGCGCCTCCTCCTTCAGCCGGTCGTCGAAGCTTCGCCGGTTGCCCAGTCCGGTGAGTCCGTCGTGAGCGGCGAGAGACTCCAGTTCGATTTGCCGCAGCTTTTGCGCGGTGATGTCGCGCAGCGTCTGCACCGCCGCGATCATCGCCCCGGCCGAGTCATAAATCGGGCTGGCGTCGATCGCCAGATAGAGCGGCCGGCCCAGCTCGGGCATCGCGCACCAGGTCTCGGCGGAGGCGCCGAATTCGCTGACGGCGATCGGGTCGCCGCTCGCGCGGAGCGCGCCGAATTCCGTGAGGCGCCTCGCCATGACGAGATCGGCCAGGCAAGGTCGAGGCTCCCGGTGGAAGGCGCGCCATTGGTTCGACGTGCCGACCACCTGCCGCGCCGGGACGCCGGTCAGCCTCTCGCACGCCTTGTTCCACAGCAGCACGCGACGTTCGGCGTCGAGCGCAAACGCGGGCACGCCGAGATGCTCGACGAGATTGACCGCGAACCCGTCGTTTCCGCCCCAGACGGGTCGCGGATCGCCGAGAGCGCCGGCCGACGTCAGCAGCGTTCGCATCGCGCACGCCTCCCGATCAGGAGAAATCGAGGCTTGCCAAAATTCCCCGTGCGTCGGATCCCAGGCGGCTCGCAGGAAACCGACCCCCATGCAGCGCCTTGCGCTCGGTCGGCGAACCTCGCGCGGGCCGTCAGCGAAGCCACGGGGGAAGATAGCCGCGCTGGATCATGCTCAAACCTTCCTCCGCTTCGCGAGCATGGCCTTTGGCTTCAGCGCCGGCGAAGACTTTCTTGGCCCCTTCCCAGTCTCCCTTATGGTACATCGCCCAAGCGCGAACGAGCGAAAGACCAACCGGTTCGAGCCGCCCTCGCTGCTTGCGCTCGTCGAGCATCGTCAACGTTTGATCGTAATCGCCCCCCCTGAGCATCTTCACGATCGCGTCCGCGTTCTTGTCCCAGCCTCCGTCGCCCGTCGCGGCGGCCCATCTGCGGCTGTAGGCGGGGCGGGCCGGCGCGTAACTTGCGCGCATCATGCTGTCGAACTCGTTGATCTTCGGGTAGGTCGCGCGGTATTTGGCGACGAGATCGGCATAGTCGCGCGCGCGGTTCAGCCGCTTGGCCGTGACGACCAGTCCGATCGCAGCCGATTCGTTCGATTGCCACTCGGCCGATTTCCGAAACCAGGATTCCGCGCCGGCCAGGTCATTGGCGTTATAGAGGCGCCAACCGTAGACTTGGGCGCCGTCGGCGGATCGTTCTTCTTCGATCGCCTTGGTGAAGGTCGTGAGGTCGTCGGCCGACAACGGCTCGGATTTGGGGTCATTCAGAATCGCCGAAAATACCTCCACCATGAGCTTTCGGTTCAAATGGTCCAGCGGCGCATATTGCACGGCGAGCCGCTGCGCCTCCGGCAGCTTGTCGGCGGCGCGCAGCGTCAGCACCAGGCCCTCGGCGGCCTTGGCGTTCGGGCCTGGCTGCAGCGCCATCCTGAACCAGCTTTCGGCCTGGACGTAATCCTTGCGCGCATAGTTGTACCAGCCCAGCAGCTGCTGATCGTCGAGGTCCCTGGCGGCGCGCGCGTGGGCGGCCAGGGCGTCGAGCTCGCCCTGGCTTGGCTCGGCGCCGGCCTTGCCGCCGGCCGCGTCGCCAACCTTTTGCCGGATGAGATCGAAGCGCACCGAGTCGAACTCGGATTTTCCGCTTGGAAGACGTTTGCCCAGCCGCATCAGCTCGTCGAGCTCTTCCGGCGATTTGAGCAGCTGGCTCGCCTTCTGAACCGTCGCCAGGCGCTCTTCCGGCTTGGCGCAGGTCGTGAGAATATAGCGGTAGGCTTCAACGGCGCGCGGCTCGTCGTCGGTGCGCGCCAGCGCTTCTGCGGTGCGCCAAAGCGCGTCGACGTCGGCGCAGGTCAACAACATCTTGTTGGCGGCCGCGATGTCGATCACCGCGCCCCACTGCTGCGCGTCGGAAGCCTGCACCAGCTTGTCGTTGGCCTCGGCGAGATCGAGCTTGCCGGCGAGGTCGCTCGAGGGCTGCCAGTCGGGATTGTTCTGTTGCATTTCCGCGATGGCCGCCCGCACCCCCGCGTAATCGTGCTTGGCGAACAGCTCCCACAATGGCTTTTCCGCTTCGCCGTTCTTGGTCTGGCTGAACAAATCCTGCGGCGGCTCCCAGCCCGGATGCTCCGCGCGCAGCAGGCGAATTTCCGCCGCCACGCGCGCGAGGTCGTTCTGGCTCGCAAAATAGCGCAGCGCGCTGATGTCGATCTCGTTGGCGTGGCCCGTCGCGGCGCCGTCGGACGCCGGCGCCGGCGGCTTGGGCAGCGTGAAGGCCCAGGGCTGCGCCGGCTCCGGCGAGGCGGCGGCGCGGCGGCGCTCGACCGCCGGGACGGCGTCGGTCGCGGCGGACGGCGCGGTCGCGGCGCTCGTTTGGGCCGTTTCGGCGCCCGCGCTCTGCGCGTCGGGAAACAGCGACGCCGGCCTCTGGCCCAACTCCTCGCCAGGATTGGCGCCTTGCGAATGAACCGCCGAAGCGGCGATGATCACAATGGTCGTGACAGCGACGAGGCGACTCACAAGCATTGCACAAACCTCTCCTGAATGACTGCGAGCGACAGCAGCCGCAGGGTGTCGGGATAATAGAAGTGATCGCGAGACCGCAGGAGATCGCCGTCTATCGGCTGGCCGATGGAAGCGCAGCGCGCCAGCGCAAGCACGAGCCGGTAGCCGGCGCCGTCGAACGCCTGGCCCGCCGAGCCGGTATTGACGTCGATGATGACGGGGTCGACGCCCTTGCCGCGCCAGAGACCGACAAAACGACGCAACGCGCGCCGCGACGCGTCCCCTCCCCTCCACGCGAGGTAGAGCGGAAGGCGAATGGCGTTGTAGCCGAACAGCGCGGGAAACTTCTTGGCTGGCGCAGGCTGGGCGCCGGCGACGGACTGCCAATCCGACGGCAGGCGCAGCGGGCCGAACCGACTTTCGGCGAGAATCCTCAGGCCGTTGTCCTCGAGCCCCCCCAATCGTAACCAGGCGCCAACTGCTTGAGCGTTGAAAAGGCCGGAAACACCCAATAGGACAGATTGATCACCGGTCCGTCAGGCTGGTCGTCGCGCGCAAAGCCCGCCGCGGCGGGCAACAGGATCGGACCATGGTCGGTGTTCCTGATCGTCTCGGCTCCGATCGCTTCGGCGATGCCTTTTGCGGCTGCGAGGTAGTCGGCTCGGCCGAACCGCCGCGCGCCTTCGGCGAGCGCCCAGGCGACCAGAATGTCGCCGTCGGTCGCATTGTTGGGGTCGGCGATCTGACCTTTCTTCGGATCCCATTCCCAGGACAGCAGGCGATCGCGCCGGACCTGCATGTGCTCCTGCGTCCAGCTCCAAATCGCCTGGAACCGCTCCGGGTCGTCGGCGATCGCCGCCAGGAGCAGTCCATAGCCCTGTCCCTCGCTGTGCGACACGCCGCCGTTCGCATTGTCCACGACGCGGCCGTCCGGGGTGACGAACGTCGAGGCGTAGGCGCGCCATTCCGATTTGAACCACGTCCGGGAAACCTCGCTGATGATGTCGCGGGTCGCCGGGTCGGAATCGGGCGCGGCCGCGGCGAGCGGGTTTGGAGGGGTCGCCCAGGCCTGCGTCGCCTCGCCTGCGACTGCCGGCGCCGGCTGAAGACAGCCGGCCACGAGCATTCCCGCGAACCCGGCCCTGACAATCACCGCGCACCCATTCGTCGGATCACCACGTGGGTCGACACGCCGAGAATCGACATCAGGAGGATCAGGGCGCCGAGGCTGAGCAGAATGTTGTCGGACACGACGCCTCCGAGAATCGGGCGAATCTCCGACAGCGCCAGACCGCCCGGCGCCACATAGGCGACCCGCGAGGGTTGCACGGACCGCAACTGATTGGTCTCGAGATCCAGGCTGACAGCCTCGCCGGCGAGGGCGCTCCAATGGCCATTGGCGACCAGCCGTTCGACGCCGGACGCATATCCGTCGGAGGTCTGCGCGGTAATCACCAGCCATTGCGATGCGTCGCGCACGATTTGCGGAATTTCTACGCCGCCGATGCTCTGCGGGGCGGCCGTCGGGCTGACCGCGCCGATCAGCAGCGAATTCGCGGAGAAAGGAAGCGCGCCGGCGTCGCGGTCGCCGATCGAGAAGAAGAACCCGTGGCTCCGCAGCATGGCGAGGCCGGCCTCGGCGAGGGGAGGGATGGAGACGACGTTGAACGGCGTTTCGCCCGACGCGGCGGTTTGGTCTGCGCCCTGCCGCGCATCGGCGCCGGCGCCCGCGTCGGCTTGCCCGACGACATTGGCCGCGTCGCCGGGGGCGGCCGGCGGCGCGATCAATCTGCGCAGCGGAGCGGCCAGCTTTTCGGGAAGCTGATCGATCGGCGCTATCACGACGCCTGGCGCTTCGCCGGGTCCAGGCGGCTCCAGATGAACGAGCGGAGTCTCCGTCCTGCCGACCGCCGAGGTCATGTTGGCCAGAACCGTGAGCGCGGTCCCAATCGAGGCTCGTTCGAGATCGGGCAGATAAAGGTTCAGTCGTCCGCCTTGTTCCCGCCCCGCGCCGCCGGCCAGCGCCGAGGGTAGCTGCGGGATGGCGCCGAGATGGGCGAATTGTGGAAACTCGAGCTCCGACGTCCCCGCGATGGTCAGCCGCGTGTCGCGGTGCGCGGCGACGACGTCGCATTGCCGATCCAACGGCGAGGAGGTGATCGCTTCGATGGCGAGCTCGTTGTGGCCGGGCCGAAAAGAGCGCAGCGGCAGTTCCACGAGCTTGCGCGCGAATTGCTCCGGCTTTCCCGGGACCAGCGGCATCGACGAGACGATCGTCCCGTTGACTGAAAAAATCAGTTCGCTGTTCTGATCGAGCAGGCCCGAAGCGCCGCCGTCGATCAGCAGGCGAACTCTGTCGTGACTGGCGGGAAAGAAATCGGCGGGAAGCTTGAGGTCGACGGTCGACATGTAATGCCGGCCGGCGAAATTGTCGGTCTCGAAACCCAGTTCGGCGAAGCTCTTTCGCGCGCCGGCGTCGATGGCGACGCCCTCGGCGAGCGATTGGGCGACGGTTTGCCTCGGCGCGATTCTGTCCAATTCGGAGATCCGCTCGTCGAGCTCGGTCAGGGTGGCGCCGGAAAGAACGACGACCAGCCGATCGCTCGTCGGATCGCGAGCCAGCGTGACGTTGTTTTCGCGGCCCAGAAGGCGAAGCCCTCCGAGCGGTTCGTCGGCGGACGAGCCGTCGGCCAGAACGACGTCGAAGCCGGACCCTTGGCCGAAGTCAGGCCCGACATCGACGATCGGGCGGACCAGTCCCGCGCGCCGGACGAGGACATTGATGAAACGCCCGGCGAGGCCGATCGATTCCGGGTCGGCGTTGTCGGCCATGCGCAAATGAATGCGGGTGGTGCCGTCCTCGGCCAGCGGCTCGGCGGCCAGTTCATCGAGCGAGCGGACCGAATAGGGGAGCCCGCCTTCGAGCGCGATGCCGGTCTTCGCCGGGTCCAGCAGAGCCCAAAGTTCATAAGTGGCTTTGACGGAGCAATCGACCCGGTGCGTCAGGGCGACGCTCATATGCACCTTGTTGAAGCCAGGCGTCAGCACGCCGGCGGGAATTTTGACCCTGACGACCGTGATTCCGTCAGGCGATCGAAATCGGCAGCGTCGACAACGGATGCCCGTTGATGCTCAATTTGAGCGAGGATCGGTCGGGCAGGACAACGACCGCGTTGAGCATCGCCAACTGGAAGCTCGCGGCGCGCGCCGCTTCGGCCGGGCTCAGATAGACCAGCCAATCGCGGCTCGCGTTCTCGCCGCGAAAGACGAGTTCATCGCGGCTCGCGGGCAAACGCTTCAGCAGCGACGCTTCGGCCGGAACGACGGCGGCTTGGCGTAATTGCGCCGCAACCGCGCCGCACGGCGCCAGGCTGTGGCCCAGCGCCAGCGCCAGCGCCGAAGCGGCGGCGGGGCTAAGCCGCCGGACCAACCGATCGAAGACACGCATACGCTCAACTCCAAACGACGGGCTTGGGGGCGGCCTAACCTTCGGCGACCGAGCTTCTTCGCGTCGAACCGACGAATTGGGGCGCCGGGGCCCGACCGCGCTTGAACAGGAAGTAGTAGAGGCCGCGCGACGTCTGATTCAGGCTCCACAAGACGAATTGCAAAGAGCCGACGAGGACGCCCATTCGCGCGTAGTTCTCACTGCGCGCCTGGTAGATCGGCAGGATGTCGGCGAAGATCACCCTGGCGACGATCTTGAACCGGTCGCCGTTCAGCCCATAGAACTTCAGGCCGACGCCGCGCGTTTCGTTCTTGAGGCGCCGCCCTGCGTTGACGACCGGGGTCTCGAGGACCGGGGCGGACGGATCGCCGGTTTCAATGCGCAGAACCCCAGTCCCGCGCGGCGGGAGGTAGGTCGGGCCAAGCATCCTTACGCGCAAGCCGCCAAACGACATGTCTTCGACGGCGACCGGCAGCGTCTCGGAGCCGATCACCAGGCTGGCGGCCGCATTGCCGGCGACGCGCGGCACGCTGCGCCGCTCGCGCAGCTCCGAAACGGCTCCAAGCCCGATGCCGGTGAGGCACAGGTTGAACGCGCTCCAGACGCCGACCACCGTGATCAGATCGCGTGACGCGGGCTCGTTGGCGAAGCGCAGGCCGAGCATCACCATACTCAGGGCGACGATGCAGAACAGGGCGAAGTAGGGCCAGGCGAGGCTCGACAGCTGGTCTTCGTCGAGCGTCTGGCCCTTGGCGGTGACGTTGAACTTCGGCCGGCGCGGGTCGACGAATACGCCGAGCACGGCGCGGAACAACATCACGGACAGGATGTATTCGTAGAGGTCCGAGGTCCAGGGCCAGCGCACCTTTCCGAACACGTAGCTCTGGATCATCAGCCCCGAGACCATATAGGTCAAAGTGTAGGCCATAAATTCCTGGCTGTTGGCGATGTATATTTTCATATCGAAGAAAATGTATAATAACGGCGCGAAAATGAAGACCATTCTCGACAGCGGAAACAGCCAGAACAAGCTGCTCGAGAGATAGCTGAGCCGCTGCGGCGGGGTCAGACCCGGCAGAAACAGCGGGTTCTTCAGCAACAGCATCTGGACCATTCCGCGACACCACCGCGACCGCTGGCCGATGAAGGATTCGAAGGTCTCCGGTTGCAGACCGGCGATCATCGGCTTTTCGACGTAGAGGCTATTCCAGCCGCGCGAGTGCAGCTCAAGCGCGGTCTCGGCGTCCTCGGTGACCGAAGAGCCGTGGAATCCGCCGACCTCGTCGAGCGCCTGCCGCCGCAGCAGCGCGGCCGAGCCGCAGAAAAATGCGGCGTTCCATTTGTCGAGACCTTTCTGGACCAAGCCGTAGAACATCTCGTTCTCGGCGGGCATGCCGACCGCGCCGATGTTCTTCTCGATCGGATCGGGGTTCAGGAAGAAATGCGGCGTCTGCACCAGAAACAGCTTCTCGTCCTTGGTGAAGAAGCCGACCGTCTCCAACAGAAAGTCGCGGGCGGGCGCGTGATCGGCGTCGAACACCGCGACGAGCTCGCCCTCGCTGTTCGCCAGGCCGTTGTTGAGATTGCCCGCCTTGGCGTGGCGGTTCTCGTCCCGCGTCAGGTAGCAGGCGCCGAGCTCGGCGCAGAGCGCCTGGAAGCTTTGGCGACGGTTGAGCGCGCGCGCCGCGGCCGCCGCGTCGTCGGAATGGATCTTCTCTTCGGTGCCTCCATCGTCCAGCAGGAAGACGTTCAACTTCCCGTCGGGATAGATCATGCGCTTGGCCGCCGCGACGGTCGGCGCGACGATTTCGATGCTTTCGTCATAGGTCGGTATGAATACGTCGACGGTCGGCGCTTCGTCATCCGAGACGCGCGGCGCCGCGGGCCGGGTGATCGGGTCGGCGACTGTGAAAAGGCTGAGAAAGAGCATCGCGACGCAATAGCACTCGGCCGCCACCAGGACGAAACCCGCCGCGAAGTCGAGCGGCGAGTTGATCGGCGGCAGGGTGTAGGCCAATCGCCACAACAGGTAGCGTAGGATCACAAAGGTCCCAAGACCAAGAAACACCGGGCGCAACAGGCCTTTAATATTGACCAGCTTGATCGCCAGCATCGCCGCCAGGGCGCCGGTCGCCAAAACTAATTGCGCTTCAACTCCGAGAGGCAGACTCGCCACGAGGATGGTCACGCCCGTCGCGACCGCCCACAGCAACAGCGCTAACAATTTGACCATGATGTCACCACTTGGCTGTTCGCTATCATTCGTCTGCAACTGCAACTCGCAGACGCCACTTCAATAGCCGCCTTTGTGGACGCACAATCTTGGCCTCAGTTACGTCACAACTTAATACAAAAGCAAGCATGCCGCAGTGTCAAGCTAAAATTTGCTCAAAAATTTATCAATGTCTGTTCAATTGTTGTAAGACTGTCACAAATTTGTGCGCATGACCAAATTGTAGGCAATGAATGTCACGTTTCGTTCACACGGACATTAAGTCAGCTTGATCTGCAATGTCTTCATGATCGTATTCGCGCTCTCTATTGATGTCGTCGACTAAAATGTCAGTCCCGGTTGCGCGCGCGACCGAAGCGACGACTATGGATTCCTGAAAAGGACTCGTGCGTCCATGAACGTCAAGAATAACCTGCTTCGGGTCCCTTCGAAGTATTGCACCGTTCGTGATCAAGCCTCTTTTCGATATAATTGCGTCGCCCGACGCTGTTCTGACGCTCGTCGCTTCGCGACAGGCGGCGGTACGCACGCGCCCCGCCCGGCCGTCCAGCCGCGCGCCCGTCCAACTAACGCCACATCGGCTGCCTAGAGACGCCGAGCGGAACGGCCAAGGAGTCCTCATGTCGATGGCGCGGTTGATCGCTTTGCCGGCGCTGATGCTGTTCGGCGCCGCCGGGCTGGCGATCGCCCAGGACGCCCCGGTCGATCTGCACGCGCCGGCGCCGAAGGCCAAGCCCGCCAAGGAAACCAAGGACGCCAAGCCGGGACCCAGGCCGGCGATCAGCGCCGCCGAGGCGGTTCGCCGCGCCAACGCGTGGCTGGCGAGCGCCAGGCTGATGACCGCCGATTTCGTGCAGATCGGGCCGGACGGCCATCGCGCCGAGGGCAAGCTCTACCTCGAACGGCCCGGCCGCATGCGTTTCCAGTTCGCTCCGCCCGACCGGCTGGAGATCGTCGCCGACGGACGCAGCGTCGCGGTGCGCGACCAGAAGCTCGACACGCAGGACCTCTATCTGATCGGCCAGACGCCGCTGAAATTCCTGCTCGACGACTCCATCGATCTGGCCAAGGACACCCAGGTGCTCGGCGTCGAGACGAACGAAAACGCCGTCGCGATCACGATCGAGGACAACGCGACGCTCGGCGGCTCGGCGCGCATCGAGCTGTTGTTCGACCCCGCAAGCTTTGCGCTCAAACAGTGGACGGTCGACGACGCGCAGGGCTACCAGACGGTGGTGACGCTGTTCGATGTCGATCTGACGACCAGGCCCGACGAAGGGCTGTTCAGAATCGACGAGCAACGGATGATCGGCGCCAAGCACTGACGATCGGGCCGGCGGCGAAGCTTCCTCCTGACGCGCGGATCGGCGGCCGCCTTTGCGCCGCCGGGAGGCGCGTTGCGTTGTGGGCAATGCGGCCGGCGGCCTTGCCATGGGCCTCGGGGCGGTCTTTGTCCTTGTTCCCAACCCTGCGGCGGACGGCGATGCGCTTCACCATTGCGACATGGAACATCAATTCGGTGCGGCTGCGCATCGGCCTCGTGGCGCGCTATCTGCGCGAGCAGCGGCCCGACGTTCTCTGCCTGCAGGAGACCAAGTGCCGCGACGCCGAATTTCCCTCGTCGGAGTTTCACAAGCTCGGCTATGAGCACATCGCGATCAACGGCCAGAAGGGCTATCACGGCGTCGCCATTGTCTCGCGCCATCCCATTCTCGCGAGCCGGAAGCGCCAATTCTGCGGCAAGGGCGATTCCCGCCACATGCACGCGACGCTGGGCGGCGAGGCCTCGGGCCTTGAAGTCCATAATTTTTACGTGCCGGCCGGCGGCGACGAGCCGGACCCGGAGATCAACGACAAATTCGCGCACAAGCTCGCCTTCCTCGACGAAATGGCGGGCTGGGCGCGCGCCGAGGGAATCGCGAAGGGGCGGGCGATCCTGGTCGGCGACCTCAATATCGCGCCGCTCGAACATGACGTGTGGAGCCACAAGGCGCTGCTGTCGATCGTCAGCCATACGCCGATCGAGGTCGAAAAGCTCGCGGCGGTCCAGGCGGCGGGCCCGTGGATCGACGCGCCGCGCCGGTTCGTTCCCGGCTCGCGCAAGCTCTACACCTGGTGGAGCTACCGTTCGCCCGATTGGGCGGCGGCGGACAAGGGCCGCCGGCTCGACCATATCTGGGTCAGCCCGAGCCTCGAGGCGAATTTGCGCGCGATGGAGGTCTTGCGCGACGCGCGCGGCTGGGAGCGGACCTCCGATCACGCGCCGCTCAAGATCGAACTGGCGCTGTAGCGCATCGGCGGCGCGCCTCAGACGGGCGCGACGCCGGCGACGAGGCGCTCGCGGTCCGGCCCGTCGATGAGCGGATCAGGCTTGCATCGGGCGGCAAGGCGCGCCGGGTCGACGATGGCGATCGTATCGCCGCGCACGGCGACGCCGCTCCTTTGCAGAATCGCGAGCGCCCGCGAGAAGCTTTCGCGCGTGATGCCGAGTTCAGAGGCGATCAGCTTCTTTTCATAGGGCAGCACCGCGCGATCGGGGGTGCCCTGCCGGCTGGACAGGACCAGGATGTAGCAGCCGACCCGCTCCACCGCGGATCGGAGCTTGAGGTTCTTGACCTGGCGCACCATCCGCCTGAATTGCCCGGCGAGACTGTCGATCACCTGCCGCGCCAGGGCGGGATCGCTGGCGACGGCGGCGCGGAGCGTCGCGGCGTGGATCAGCAGGATGCGCGACGCCTCGGGTGCAACGGCGCGCATCAGATAAGGCGAATCCGTGACCACGGCGGCCGGAATCACGAGGTCGGGCGCTCGAACCAGTTCGATCAGCACTTCGCGGCCGACCGCCGAACGTCCGAACAGTTGAACGGACCCCGAAACGACCACGTGCTGGAAATTCGGCGGGTCGCCCTGCTCGAACAGCACGGCGCCGGCGGGCACGCCATGGGCGACCGCGTTGCGCAGCAGGTGGTCGCGGACGGTCGCCGGCACCCCGTCAAACAACGGCAGCCCCGCCAAAGCCCGGTCCGGATCCGACCCTGCCCCCATTCGCCAATCCTTCCGTCGTTCGGCGCCCTCGCATGACGATTTGAAGTGTGATATAAATCAAGTCATATTTTGATCTACGTCAATTTTATCGTCCTCCGATTCGGACGATAGTCGCTAATCTGCGATGGAAACTCGCCGGCGCGCCAGCCCGGGGATCGCGAGGAGGGTTCAAAGATGGCGTTCAATCCCGCGAAATTCGCGCTGTCGCGCGCGGCCAAATCGACGTTGATCGCGCTCGGCCTGGTGCTGGTGTCGGGCGGCCTGTGGCAGAGCCGCTTGCTCGACGATTTCGCCATTTGCGTGTCCTCGCTGACGACGGCGGGTTCGGCCTCGGCGGCCGACGCGCCGGCGACGGCGCCAGCGCCAATGAAAGAGGGCGCGATGGCGAGCGACATGCACGCGCCGACGGTGTTCACCTTGCGCACCGGCGTCGCAGAGGGTCGCATGGTCTATTTCGGCGTCGGCGGCGACATCAATGGCGCCGTCAACCCGCTGCTTGTGGTGCACGAAGGCGAAACCGTGCAGATCAATCTGATCAACGGCGAGGGCGCCGAGCACGATATCGTCGTGGATCAGTACGGCGCGCGCTCCAGCCGCGTCGTCGGCAAGGGCGCCAGCAGCGCGGTGACGTTCACCGCCTCGAAGACCGGCGAATTCGCCTATTACTGCTCGGCGCCGGGCCACCGCGAGGCCGGCATGCAGGGGCGCATCCAGGTGGCGCCCGGTCCGCGCGCCGCCGCCGTCGCGACCGCCGCCGACGTCTCGCGCGACCCGACCGACCTGCCCGCGCCGATCGGCGCGCGCGCGCCGCAGATCGTCCGCGTGGACCTGCGCGCGGTTGAGCTTCAGGGCCAACTGGCCGACAAGACCACATACAATTACTGGACTTTCAACGGCAAAGTGCCGGGTCCGATGCTTCGCGTGCGCGTCGGCGACACGGTCGAGGTGCACCTCAAGAACGACGAAAACAGCGTGATGACCCATTCGGTCGATTTTCACGCGGCGATCGGCCCGGGCGGCGGCTCCGAATTCACCCAGACCGATCCCGGCGGGGAGAAGATCATGACCTTCAAGGCGCTCACGCCCGGTCTTTTCGTGTATCATTGCGCGACGCCGAGCGTGCCCCAGCACATCACCAACGGCATGTACGGCATGATCCTGGTGGAGCCCGAGGGCGGCCTGCCGCAGGTCGATCGCGAATTCTATGTCATGCAGGGCGAGATCTATACCGCCCAGCCGTTCGGCGCACAGGGCGACCAGGAGATGGACTACGAAAAGCTGATCTCGGAACGGCCCGAATATTTCATCTTCAACGGCGCGGTCGGCGCGCTGACCAAGAAGCACCCGCTGCGCGCCAGCGCCGGCGAAACGGTCCGCATATTCTTTGGCGTCGGCGGCCCGAATTTCACGTCGTCCTTTCATCTGATCGGCGAGATGTTCGATCGCGTCTATCAGAGCGGCGGCCTGAGCTCGCCGCCGCTGGCGGGCGTGCAGACCGTCACCGTGCCGCCGGGCGGCGCCACCGTCGTCGATCTGAAGGTGCGGCGCGCCGGCCGCTACACCCTCGTCGATCACGCCCTGTCGCGCATCGAGCGCGGGCTCGCCGGATTCCTGATCGTCGACGGCCCGCGCGACGACGATCTCATGCACGCCGGCCCGGCGACGAAGTGAGGACGGCGCGGCGGGCGGGCGTCGTCGCGCTTTGAACCGGTCGGCCTCTCGAAAGGAGGCGCATGATGGACGACATCGCCCTTGCGCGCGCATTGCACGTGCTCGCCGTGGTTCACTGGATCGGCGGCGTCGCCTTCGTGACGCTCGTCGTGCTGCCCCTCGCCGCACTGCGTCCGAGCGCGCAAGAGGGTTTCGCGCTGTTCGAGGCCGTGGAGCGGCGCTTCGCCGGGCAGGTCCGTATTTCGATTCCGCTGGCCGGCGCCGCCGGCCTGTGGATGACCTGGCGGATGGACCTCTGGGAACGCTTCGCCGATCCCCGCTTCTGGTGGATGTCGGCGATGCTCGCGCTCTGGCTCGTGTTCGCGCTGATGGTTTTCGTGGCGGAGCCGCTGGCGCGCCGGCGATTCGCGCGCCGCGCGCAAGACGACCCGGCCGCCGTCTTGCGCAGCGTTGCGCGCCTCCATTTCGTCCTGCTGGCTCTGGCCGCGCTGACCGTGCTCGGCGCGGTCGCCGGCGCGCACGGATTCAATTTCTTTTGATGGGCGAGGCCGGCGGCCCGCCGTGCAAGAACGATCCGCGATGAAGCGCACGGCCGAAACGCAGCGGTCGTGGAAGGGGGCGGCGTTGTGGAGCCACGGCTTTCGCCCGCTGTTTCTCGCCGCCGGGCTGTGGGCCGTCGCCGCGATCGCGATCTGGGCGCCTTTCTACGCCGGAGAACTCGAAGTTCCCACCGCGTTCTCCCCCGTGGATTGGCACGCCCATGAGATGATCTACGGCTATGGGTCCGCGGTGATGGCGGGTTTCCTGTTGACCGCGATCCCCAACTGGACCGGCCGCTTGCCGGTCGCCGGGCGGCCGCTGGCCGGGCTCTGCGCGCTGTGGGCGATCGGCCGCGCCGCCGTATTCGCCTCGGCGATCATCGGCTGGAAGTCGGCGGCGCTATGCGACGCCCTGTTCCTCTTTGCTTTCGCGGTCGTGGCGGGGCGGGAGGTGATCGTCGCGCGCAACTCGCGCAATCGAAAGGTCGTCGTTCTCGCGCTGATGTTCGCCGCCGCGAATGTCGGCTTTCACCTCGAGGCCGCCGCCGTGGGGACGGCCGCTGTCTCCTCGCGGACCGGCCTTGCGATCCTCATCCTGCTGATCCTTCTGATCGGCGGGCGGGTCGCGCCGAGCTTCACGCATAACTGGCTCGCCAGGCGGGCTGTCGCGGCGCGGCCCGCCTCGTTCGGCCGCGCCGATGGCGTCGTCATGATCCTTTCCGGGCTCGCGCTGGCGTCGTGGATCGTTCTTCCCGACGCGCCGCCGACCGGCGCGGCGGCGCTCGCCGCGGGCGGCGCGAACCTCTGGCGCCTGTCGCGCTGGCGCGGCTGGGCCGCGCGAAGCGATCGGCTGGTGCTCATTTTGCACGTCGGCTATCTCCTGGCGGCGCTGGGATTCCTGGCGGCGGGCGCCCACGGTCTCGCGCCCGACTTGATCCCCGCGGCGGCGGGCGTTCATGTTTGGGCGATCGGCGCGGTCGGCGGAATGACGCTGGCGATGATGACGCGCGCCACGTTGGGCCATGCCGGGCGGGAGCTGCGCGCCTCACGGGGAACGCAGGCGATTTACCTCGCCATCGTGATTGCGATGGCGGCGCGCGTCGCGATGGCGATGGCGCCGATTTACGCGACGGCGCTGATGCCTCTGGCCGCCGTCGCCTGGATCGCGGCCTTCGCCGGTTTTCTCGCGATCTATGGGCCGATGCTCGTCCGCCGGCGCCCCGAGGCCCGGTAGGAATTCCGTTTTCATCGGCGCGGCGGTCGGCGCGGCGAATCCCGGCGATGGCCGCCAGGCGAGCGGCCGGCGTTGGCGGACCGCCCCGCCGGCGCCTATGCGGATCGGCGCAAAACCGTCTATGATTGCAGCAAAATCATCCCTGTGCGAGAGAATCGTTCATGGCCCAGACCCGCCATATCCTGATCGTCGACGATGACGCCGAAGTGCGCGGCGCCTTGGCCGAACAACTGGCGCTGCACGAAGAATTTGCGGTCTCCGTCGCCGAGGACGCCACGTCCGCCCGCGCCGCTGCGCAGGCCAACCCGCCCGACCTTATCGTAATGGACGTCGGCCTGCCCGACATGGATGGGCGCGAGGCGGTCCGCCTGATGCGCAAGGAGGGGTTCAAGCGTCCGATCATCATGCTGACCGCGCATGGTTCGGACGCCGACACGGTGCTCGGCCTCGACGCCGGCGCCAACGATTACATCGCCAAGCCGTTCCGTTTCGCCGTGCTGCTGGCGCGCCTGCGCGTTCAGTTGCGCCAGCACGAAGCGAGCGAGGACGCCGAATTCCAGATCGGTCCCTACACGTTTCGACCAGCCTCAAAGAACCTCATCGACGCCAAAGGCGCGCGTCTTCGGCTGACCGAGAAGGAGGCGGCCATTCTGCGCTTCCTGCATCGCGCCGACCGGCAGGTCGTCTCGCGCGAGGTGCTGCTGAAGGATGTGTGGGGCTATAACGCCAACGTCACGACGCATACGCTGGAGACGCATATCTATCGCCTTCGCCAGAAAATCGAGGTCGACCCGGCTGACGCCCGCCTGCTCGTCACCGACGCCGGCGGATACAAGTTGCTGTCCTGAGCGGGGCGAGTTGAATTCGATGACGCTGGAACAGAGCATCGGCCGTCTTTCGCGCACGCCGCCCTTCGACCTGTTGCCGCGCGACGCGTTGCAACTCATCGCCTTCGCCTCGGAACAGCGCAAATTGGCGCTCGACGAGCGGTTGTTCGAGGAAGGCGAGCCGGCCGACTCGGGCTTTGTGGTTCTTTCCGGCGCCATCCTGCTCAGCGCCGGCGGCGCGGGACGAGAGCGCCGGCGCATCGCCCGTCCCGGCGCGCTGATCGGCGAAAATGCGATGGTCGCCGAAGTGTCGCGGCCTTCGAGCGCGCGCGCGATGGAAAACTCCGTCGTCCTGCGCGTCCCCCGCCCGATCTTCCACCGGGTGCTCGCGGAGTTCCCCAAAGAAGCGGCGCGCATCCGCGCGAAGCTGGCGGCGCGGACGCGACAAATGTCGCAAGAGCTCGAACGTCTGCGCGCCAACGCCCTCGACCCCGCCCAATAGCGCAAGCCGCCGCTTGCGAGGGTTCGAAGGCCTTATCCGCCCGCCGCTGGCGCCAGCGCGACGCCGCGCGCGTCGGCGTGCATGAAGCTATGAAGCGCGGCCGATTCAGCGGGCGTCTCGCGATGCTCCCGGAGAATCATCAACCCTGCCGCGCTCAACAGCGCGAGGGCGACGGCCAGCGAAACGCCGAACTGGCGGCGCGCCATGGCCCTGACCGCGCTGTCGGTCGAACGCTCGTCGAACGCGTCCTCGTCGAAATAACCGGCGCCGGTCATATCCGCCTCCTGCGTCACAGGCTCCTGCCGCCGCGCAAACCGTCCGATCTGATTCGGCGTTTTCGTGATTCGCGACATTGATTTTGCGCAAATTGCGCGCGGCCGGCGGCGGCCCTGCGACGCCCGTCAGGGCGTTACGGTCTGCGACCGCCGCCGAACGCGCGCCGTTTTCACGAAAGATTGACCGCTGAAGCGCGCCCCGGCATGGTCGCCGGAGGCGCTGCCGCGCTTTGAGGGCTCGTGCCGATGAGCGAGAGTTCGCGATGGGAAGATTGGACCGCCGTCGGAGCCCCGACCGCCGCCGACATTGACCGTCTGGCGGAAGCGGCGTTCGCGCGATTGCCGGAGCAGTTCAGACGGCTCTGCGAGGGCCTGGTCATTCAGGTCGTCGATTTTCCCGACGAGGAGACGCTCGAAGAAATGGGCGCGCAAAGCGAGTTCGACCTTCTCGGACTGTTTCGCGGACGCGGGATGACCCATCGTTCCGCCGTCGATGAAACCGGAACGCTGCCCAACATGATCTGGCTCTACCGCCGCCCTTTGCTCGATTTCTGGTGCGAGGGCGACGATAGCCTCGGCGCGGTCGTCACCCATGTCCTGGTCCACGAGATCGGCCATCATTTTGGCCTGTCGGACAATGATATTATGGCTGTCGAGGCGGCCGCGACCTAGCGCGGCACGCCGCAGGCGGGGCGCCTTCACAAGCCCGTCACGGCGGTTGTAGAGTATTATGACAGTCGGATTCGGTCCGGCGGCTGATTGGCGGAGAACGGAGCGGGTTATTGACGGTTCACGTCCGAGCGGTGTCGCCGGAAGCCTGTCCGGCCCTGGTGCTCAATGCGGATTTCCGTCCGCTAAGCTATTACCCGCTCTCGATCTGGTGCTGGCAGGACGCGATCAAGGCGGTGTTTCTCGACCGGGTCAACATCGTCTCGCTCTATGAGACGACGGTGCGAAGCCCGTCCTTCGAAATGCGGCTGCCCTCGGTCGTCTCGCTGAAGAATTATGTGAAGCCGTCGCGATTTCCCGCCTTCACCCGGTTCAACGTGTTCCTGCGCGACCGCTTCACCTGCCAATATTGCGGCGATCGCGACGAACTGACGTTCGATCACGTGGTGCCGCGCTCCAAGGGCGGGCTGACAAGCTGGCAGAACGTCGTCGCCGCCTGTTCCTGCTGCAACCTGAAAAAGGGCGACCTGCTGCCCGCCGCCGCGCGCATGTGGCCGGCCACCAGGCCTTATCAGCCGACGGTGCACGACCTGCATCAGAACGGGCGGTTGTTCCCGCCGAACTATCTGCACGAAAGCTGGATGGACTATCTCTACTGGGACAGCGTGCTCGACCCCTGATCGCCGCGGCCGGCGCAGACCTGCGCGCGATCGGACGGCGCCTCGCGCTCGAACGCGCCGGCGCTCGAGCGCTGCGCCGCCCCGGTCGGCGCCGTTTTTCTCCGCCGGGCCAGCCGGGCCGCGCTGGCGATTCCGGGCGCGATCGAGTCGGTGGCGGAGCCATTAGCGGCCATCAATTGACGAAATAAATCGATTTAGTATTATGTTGACCGGCGCGAGGCGCCTTGCGTCACGCGAACCCGAGCCGCTAAAGAAGGCAGGTATGCTCAAGCGCGCGCCATTTTCCGACTTCCCGGCCGCCGTTGCAACGAAATGCGGCCGTCGCCTTGGCGCGTTCGACGATCGACTCTCCGAAACGCTCCTCGCCGAGGAGCCCGACAACGGCGCGGCGCCCGGGCCGGTTTCCCTTTCCGCTTCGCCGTCCGTTCCCTTGATCCCCACCAACCACGACTGGAGCGCCTGCGATGTCTGACCAAGCCCCCAAGCCCGAAACTCTCGTCCTCCACGCGGGGTGGCGCGCCGATCCTGCGACCGGCGCGGTCGCCGTGCCGATCTATCAGACCACCTCGTATCAGTTCCAAAGCAGCGAGCACGCCGCCAATCTGTTCGCGTTGAGAGAGTTCGGCAACATTTACACGCGCATCATGAATCCGACCAACGACGTGCTCGAAAAGCGCCTCGCCGCGCTCGAGGGGGGCGTCGCCGCGCTGGCGGTCGCTTCGGGACAGGCGGCCTCCGCCTTCGCGATCCAGAACCTGGCGCGCGCCGGCGACAACGTCGTTTCCTCGACCGACCTCTACGGGGGCACCTGGAACCTCTTCGCCAATACGCTGAAGGACCAGGGGATCGAAGTGCGCTTCGTCGATCCGAGCGATCCCGAGAACTTCCGTCGCGCGACGGACGCCCGGACCCGCGCCTATTACGCGGAGACCCTGCCCAATCCCAAGCTCGTCGTGTTTCCGATCGCCGAGGTGGCGGCGATCGGGCGCAGCTTCGGCGTCCCGCTCATCGTCGACAACACAGCGGCGCCGCTGATCGCGCGCCCGTTCGATCACGGCGCGGCGATCGTGGTCTATTCCTCGACCAAATACCTCGGCGGCCACGGCAACTCGATCGGCGGAATCATCATCGACGGCGGCAATTTCGACTGGGAGAAATTCCCCGAGCGCCAGCCTTTGCTCAACACGCCCGACCCCAGCTATCACGGCGCGGTGTGGACGCAGGCCGTCAAGCCGCTCGGCCCGATCGCCTACATCATCAGGGCGCGGGTGGTCCTGCTGCGCGACCTCGGTTCGGCGATTTCGCCGTTCAACGCGTTCCTGACCCTGCAAGGCGTCGAGACCCTCGCGCTGCGCATGGAGCGCCATATCGCCAACACCAGCGCCGTGGCGGCCTGGCTCGCCAAGCGTCCGGAGGTCGTTCGGGTCATCCACCCCTCGGTGCAAACGGGCGAGGCGCGCCGGCGCGCCGACAAATATCTCGGCGGAAAGTTCGGCGGGCTCGTCGGCTTCGAGCTGGCGGCGGGCCGCGAGGCGGGCCGCCGCTTCATCGACAGTCTGCAACTGTTCTACCACGTCGCCAACATCGGCGACGCGCGCAGCCTGGCGATCCATCCCGCCTCGACCACCCATTCGCAACTGTCGCCCGAGGACCAGCTCAAAACGGGCGTCTCGGAGGGCTACGTGCGCCTGTCGGTCGGCATCGAGCATATCGACGACATCCTCGCCGATCTCGATCGCGCCCTGAAGGCGGCGGGTTCGTTCGCCGTCGCTGCGGAATAGCAAGTCCGGAAAGCCCGAGGGCGCGATGGAGTTCCTTCGCAGCCTCAATCCGCTCTACTCGCTTTCGGGCCTTGCCGTCGGCGCCCTGGTCGGGTTCACCGGCGTCGGCGGCGGCTCGTCGATGGCGCCGCCGTTCGGCATTCACCCAGCGACCGCGATCGGCAGCCAGCTCGCCTCGCGCGTCCCGGACCGCGTCTTGCGTCCGGTGCTGGCGGGGACGCGCGCCGTCGTCGGGGCGCGACTCGGGATCTGACGCGCCGGTCGCCTTCAGCGATCGGCGAACGCCAGCTTGGCGCCGAGCGCGACGAAGGCGCCGGCGAAGGCGCCGCGCATCCATTTCAACACCCGCGGCCGCGAGATCACATGATCGCGAACCGCAGCGGCGAACAGTCCGTAGCCGACGAAGACGACGAACGTCATCAGCATGAAGACGCCGCTCAACGCCAGCATGCGAAGGAGCGGATTCGGTTCGCCGGCGCTGACGAACTGCGGCAGGAACGCCAGAAAGAAGATCGACAGCTTCGGATTGAGGATGTTGATCAAGATCGCGGTGACTGTCACCTCGGCCGCCGAGCGGGCGCCGACCTGCCTCTCGACCTTCAGCGCGCCGCGCTCGCGCAACGCGCTCCACGCCATATAGAGGAGGTAGGCGACGCCCAGATACTTGAAGGTCTGAAAGGCGAGCGCGCTGGTGTGGAGAACCGCCGACAGCCCAAGGATCGCCGCGCCCATGTGCGGAACGATGCCGAGCGTGCAGCCGAACGCCGCCATGACGCTGGCGCGGGAGCCGCGCGAGAGGCCGGCCGCCAGCGTGAAGAGAACGCCAGTGCCGGGCGAGACGACGATGATGAACGAAGTGATCAGGAATTCGACGCTCACGGCCAAAGCTCCCCTCGTCCGCGCGAATGCTGCGAGCGCCACAATGCTCTTTGCGGCGCGGCGGGAAAAGCAAATTTGCGCGACGTCGGCGACAGGCGGCCGTGAACTCATGAGGATGCGCCGGCCGCCGCCAAGCGGCGCGCCCTACCCCGCCATATCGATCACGATCTTTCCGACATGGTCGGCGCCCGCCATGCAGCGCAGGGCCTCCCGCGCCTCGGGGAAGGCGAAGCGATGCGAGATGACGGGATCGACGCCATGGGCGGCGATGGCGCGCAGCATCGCCTCGAACGTCTCGCGATGGCCGCAGGTGACGCCTTGCAGCCGGACCTGGCGCATCACCGCGAGCGGCAGGTTGATCGACGCCTTGGCGCCCGAGAGCACGCCGACCAACGCGATCGTTCCGCCCGGCCGAACGAGGCGCAAGGAGGCGTCGAGCGTATCCGCGCCGCCGACCTCGACGACGAGGTCGACTATTCCGCCGGCAAGGTCGCGCGCGCGGCGCGCCCAATCGGCTTCCGCGCGATAGTTGACGACGTGATCGGCGCCGAGTTCGCGCAGCTTCGCCGCCTTCGCCTCCCTGGAGGTCGTCGCAACGACCCGCGCGCCCAGCATTTTGGCGAATTGCACGGCGAACAGCGACACGCCGCCGGTCCCCTGGGTGACGACGGTCGATCCCGGCTTGACGCCGCCTTGTTCGACGACCGCCGACCAGGCCGTCAACGCGGCGCAGGGCAAGGTCGCCGCCGCTTGCGTTGAAATCGATTCAGGCAGCCGCACCAGCGCCTGCTCGGAAATGACGATCGTCCGTTGCAAGCGTTCCGTCGCCGCCGGGGCCGCCGAGCGCGGTCGACAGCTTGGCGATGTCGGGCTCGCCGGCGATCCAGCCGGGAAAGAAATGCACGACGACCCGGTCGCCGGCCTTGACCCTCGCGCATCCCTCGCCGATCGCCTCGACCGTGCCCGCGCCGTCGGAGCAGGGAACGATCGGCAGGACCTGCCGCGGATTGTAGACGCCCTCGACCAGCAGCAGGTCGCGCCGGTTGAGGCTGACCCATTCGACGCGCACCCGCGCCTCGCCGAAACCGGGCGCCCGCACCGGCCGCTCCTCGAGCGCCAGCCGGTCGATCCCGAAACCGCCGCGCAGCGCCCAGGCCTGATTGGTCATGTCGAACCACCGCTCCGTCCCTCGACGACAGAGGAAGCGATCCCTCAGCGAACCGCAAGGCTTCGGCGCGAAAAATCGGGATCGCCGGCGCGGCGAAGCCAAACCGCGATTTCGTCCGGGGTGCGATCCATATCAACGCGTTGCGATGCGGGCCTGTCCTTCAGCGTGGCGCGGGTCGGTTCGAGCTTGTCTCAGGCGGCGGGCCATCGAGACAGGGAATTGCGTGTCCTGTCCCCGTAACCCCCCGAAAGGCGAACTCAGAGACTATGGAAGGCGTGTTCTCGGATAATTGGAGAGGAGGGCCAGCGGTGTCCGTACAGGCCGGAACCTGATGAAGACTCCGGACTTTGCAAATTTATTAGCACTTTCATACATTTAGCAACCCGGAAACGCGAGTAGCAGCGTACCTGAGGAGCGGTTATTTGATCACCTTACGCAGATGCATTCGGGTGCGAGGTGAATCGATGTCGAACGAACAGGTGAACTGGCTCTTGAAGGTCATCCAACCCGAGCGGAGCCTGGCATCTCTCCCCGGGGGCGCCAATTTCGACCAGGACGCTCATGCCGCGCTACTCGGCCTTCCAGCCGAGGTCTATGCGGCCGAATTTGGCCGCTTGCAGAGGGAGGCCTCGGAAGCGGCCAGCGTCCTACTAGCCAACCAGGCTGTGGGATTGATGATCGATCGTCTGCCCCTTCGGAACGGAGCCAACATCGTGACGTTCGGCGACAGCCTGACGTCTGATCCACAGTCCTGGGCGGTAATTCTGCGGGAGATGCTGAAGATGCGCCGGGGCGCCGATAAGATTTCGATGACCATCAGCGCTGTGGCAGGTGAGACGACCACCCACGGTCTCGTCCGGTTCGGAGAGATTGCCAATGCCCAGCCGGATTGGGTCATCTTCCTAGTCGGCACCAACGACGCGCGCACGCAGGGTCCGCGCCCCACCAAGACACTCGTCCATCATGAGGAGACCGCGCGCAATATTGCGGAGCTGCGCCAACGCGTTGCCACAGAAACCAAGGCCCGCACGATTTGGATCACTCCGCCGGCAGCCAATGAGGCGAAGGTTGCGGCGCATGGGGGCCTCTCCAGATTCGGGGTTCGGTTCCGTAACGAAGACCTGGGACGAGTAGCCGAGATCATCCGCGACGGCGATGCGCCGGTCATCGACGCCTTCACTTTGCTGGGCAGCCCGCCTCCTTCCGATCTCCTCATGGACGACGGATTGCACCTCACTCTGGCAGGCCAGAAGCGAATGGCACTCGAGGTGATCCGTGGGTGGAGCGCAGTCAAGTGAAATACCTCGTCTTCGGAGCAACGGGCAACATCGGCTCGAGGGTAGCTCAACGCCTCATCAACTCTGGCGCGCGCCCGTCCGTTTTCGTTCGCAGCGCTAAGAGAGCCAAAGCCCTCTTCGGTGACCAGGTCGACATCCATATCGGAGACCTCGAAAACCCAGGTCCGTCGTTGGCTAGGGCGTTGGTTGGAGTCGATGGAATACTCCTTGTCACCGATGGATCGGATCTTGAAAAGCAAGATCGCGCGGTCTCCTTCGCTGCCGGCCACGCAGGCGTCAGCCATGTGGTCAAGCTCTCTACACTAGACGTACGAACCGGGATCGGCACCGGTCCTTGGCACGCACAGGGCGAGGATGCCATTCGGGAGAGCGGGGTGGCGTTCACGTTTATTCAGGCATCCGGATTCATGTCCAATGCGCTCAGCTGGTCGGATTCCATCCGCCGAGAGGGCGTGCTGCGCTCGTCGACGGGTGGGGGCAAGATCGCATTCATCCATCCAGACGACATCGCTGCCGTCGCCACAGCTTCGCTAACTACGCACGACTACGACGGTCAGGCGCTTGCGATTACCGGCCCTGAGGCGCTGTCGTATGGGGAGATGGCGGTGGCGATAGGCAGAGCCATCGACAAACCGGTTCGCTTCGAGGAAATAACGGACGGACAGGCATACGCCCGCGCGGTCGAATGGGCCGGGAAAGGCGCCTATGCAGATGCTCTCGTGGACATCTGGCGGGCGGTGCGCGAGAGCCGACTTGATACAGTGACGGATGGCGTCAAGCAGATAACCGGGCGGGAGCCAATCCCGTTCGATCAGTGGGCCGTCGAGAATGCGTCGTCGTTTCAGTAATGCTTCGGTGCGCCGCCCTGAAAGGAATTCACGTAGACCAGTACGGCACGGATTGCCTCGCTCTTTGCGCCAGCGCGCGAGAGGGGCGCGCGCGCTCCTCCGTGCACGAGCAATTCCACCATGCGGGGCAGGACAAAAAGCATCCGCTCCGCCTCGTCGCTGCTGTACCGCTCCGGGTCGTCGGCGCGTGATAAGACTTGTCCGAAGGTTTGATGCAGCGCGTTCCTGAAGCCGAGAGCGCTCTGCGGAACAGCGGCCGCGACAACGTCGTGCAGTTCGGCAACTTCCGCGTGCGCGTCTACTAGGCCCAAGACGAATTCACGCGCGAATTCCTCCAGCGGAGCCGAGGCGCAGTCAGTCGTCGTCTGCTTGATGACCCGCCGCACCTCGTCGACGTGTCGGTCGTGAAGGGCTGTGAAGATCGCGCGCTTGTCGGGGAAATACTGATACAGCGATCCGACGCTGACGCCGGCGGCTTCCGCAATGCGATTAGTGGTAATGGCCTGGGTCCCGTGGCGCTTGGCCACAAGCTGGACCGCGCTGAGCACGAAGTCGACAGTCTGGCGCGAGCGTTGCTGCTTCGGCTTGCGCCGCGTAAGGGTTCTTTCGGCGGTCTGCATGCTGCCTTGCTGTGGGTAGTCGCCGGGTCTAGTCTCAGGGCAGATCATAACAGTTCCAACACCTCCGAACAACGTGCCAACGATTGCTCAGCGGGGTAGGTCTAACGATACTTTGTGGGGGTTACGGGGACAGGGGGGTTACGGGGACAGGATACGCATTGCAGGGGGGTTACGGGGGGTTACGGGGACAGGGGGTTCAGGGGGTTACGGGGACAGGATACGCATTGGGTTACGGGGACAGGATACGCATTGCAGGATCCTCTCCCCCGTCACGCGACGGAGCAATCGGCGGCGGAGATTGTTCACCGCCCCGGGCGATGAGCGTATCGCGATTTGCTCGCCGGGCAATTCGAGCGGGAGAGCCGTTTCCCCGCGGAATTGACCATCGCAACGAAGCAACCGGGACGCGCCTCCAACCAACGCATGCGTCGAAGCCCTATTCCTCCGGTTCGGTTACGGGGATGGGATACTCATTGCGCGATCTCCTGATCCTTGCTTCGATAGACGATGGCCCGGCTATCGCGCATTGTGATCCCCGACATTCCCCATCATGTCACGCAACCATCATGTCACGCAACGGGTTACGGGGACAGGATACGCATTGCATGATCTCACGTGCCGTGCTTTCGTAGCTCATGACCCGACTATCGCGCATCGTGATCCCCGACATTCCGCATCATGTCACGCAACGGGGCAACCGGCGGCAGAAGGTGTTCACCGAGCCCGGCGACTACGCGCTGTATCGCGATCTGCTCGCCGAGCGCTGCGAGAAGAATGGCGTCTGCTGCTGGGCCTATTGCCTGATGCCCAACCACGTGCATCTCATTCTGACGCCGGCGACGCGCGACGGCGTTTCGCGCGCGGTCGGCGAGGCGCACCGGCGCTACACCGCCTTCGTCAACGCCCGCGCGCGCCAGACCGGGCATCTGTTTCAGGGCCGGTTCGGCTGCGTCGCGATGGACGAGCCGCATATGCTGAACGCCGTGCGCTGTCTCGCCTTCAATCCCGTGCGCGCACGACTTTGCGCGGCGCCCGGCGAATGGGAGTGGTCGAGCGTGCGCGCTCATCTTCGACGGCGCGGCGACGCGCTGGTCGACGTGCGGCCGGTTCTGGCGATCGCGCGGCGCTTTGACGATCTGCTGGAGCATGTCGCCAGGCGAGCAGGCGGAACTGGCCGGTTTCGAGTCGCTCGGCGCCAACGGTCGCCCGCTCGGCGATGAGGCCTTCCTCGTCTTCGCTGAGCGCAAACTCGGGCGAAGCCTGCGCAAGGGAAAGCCCGGACCCAAGCCGAGGGCAGCGGGCCATTGAGACAGGGAATTGCGTATCCTGTCCTCGTAACCCCCGGTCCCCCTTCGCCGCGGCGAAGGCGCGCACGGCGCTCTATCTGTTCTGTGGTGCCGTCACGGCGGAGGCAGGCACACGAGCCGCCGGTTCGGCGCATTGGCTCGCAAAATCGCCGCGACACTGGCAAGATCAGGATTCGTCGCCATTCCCCATTTGGAAGTCAAATGATTGTCGAACCAGGCCCATCACGTAGGGCAGTTCGTCTAGGCCGTGTACCCATAAACTTGGTGGCGTGACGCGATGATGTCCGCTTCGCTCACAAAGTGACCGAGATCGATATGTCGCGAAGGGACAAACCCGGAAGCCGTCTCGCTACTTCATAAAAAGCAAAGTTCAATGCAGCCCGGGGAGCGGCGCTCCCGGAAAGCGAACTCCAAATCGTTGGACGAGGCTGGGAACGCTGCTCATGTCCATATCAAGCGCGTAGCTCGCGCAAAGCGCCGCGAGCCGCTGCGGATCAGGAGGGCCGCTGACTAGCTCCGCTCCCAACTCGCGGAAATAATTCTCGAAGCCGGCCGGCGATATGATTTCCAATACTCGGGCCGGCGCTTCGCCCGCGTTCCAGAACGTGTGCCATTGTTCGCGCGGCTTGAAGATCAGGTCCCCCGAATTGCCAATCACCACGGAATCTCCGAGCAGCGCCCCGATGCTACCTTCTAGGACAAAGCTATATTCGTCCTCGCGGTGGTGTCGGTGCATGGGAGCCGCTAGGGCGCGCGGCTGCATCGGATGCTCGACAAGCGAAAAACGTTTGCCAGCGTCTTCCCCTTCGATGATAAATCGGGCGTTGGTGCCTCCTAGAATTGCGAGGTGACCATCACTCGGGCCGAGTACTCTTGGTGGTGCCATTTTTCAACCTCGTAGTCCGCGGCGCAGATATCACTCAAGAGCAAAACCGTATTCTCTGCGTCCCGTTCGATCAACCGTATGCATCCGACATCCGCCCAGGGCGATCTCGGCGCCGAGTCCTTGGAGGAGCTTCGATTACGGGGCGATTACGGGGTTACGGGGACCTGATACGCATTGCAGGATCGCCTCCCACGTCACGCGACGGAGCAATCGGCGGCGGAGATTGTTCACCGCCCCGGGCGATGGGCGTATCGCGATTTGCTCGCCGAGCGATGCGAGAGGGAGAGCCATTTCCCCGCGGAATTGACCATCGACACGATGCGATCGAGGGCGCCGCCTCCAAGCCCCTGTCGAACCGCTACTCCTCCGGCTCGGTGGTGAACAGCAGTGGGTAGCCCTTGGCGCGGCCGGCGTCGGTGGCGCGCGTCGCCTTGCTCTCGGCGACGTCCCTGGTGAACACCGCGACGACGCAGACGCCGCGCCGGTGCGCGGTCATCATCACCCGGTAGGCCTGGTCTTCGCTGAGGCGGAATTCCCCCTTGAGCACCGTCACGACGAATTCGCGCGGCGTGAAATCGTCGTTGACCAGGATGACCTTGTGCAGGCGCGGCCGCTCGGTTTTCGGCCGGGTCTTGGTGCGTGTTTTGGCGTCGGTATCGCTCATCGGCGGCGCTGTTCCTGATGACGGGCGAATGCAGAAAGCGCGGTCAGCATATATTCCCAAATTCGCGCCGGCCCGTCCACCGGCCGCCGGGCGCGGTCACGCCCAATTGCTGTGACGCTTGCGTGTCTTCACTTTGTCACTCCGACGATTCCTCGCGGCGACCGCCAAATCTGGATGGCCGATTTCGCGCAAGGCTGGTCTTCGATCTCAAGTTGTGCTACATTGTAGCCCAAGAGGACAAACCATGCCAGAAAATTCCGTGGTGCGCGCTCGCATTGACGAGCGCATTAAAGTCGAAGCCGCCGCCGTGCTGGCGGCGATGGGCCTGTCGGTGTCGGACGCCTTCCGCATGATGATGGTTCGGATCGCGGCGGACAAGGCGCTGCCGTTCAGCCCCCTCGTCCCCAACGCGACGACCATCGAAGCCATGAAGGCTGCCCGGCGCGGCGAATTCACCGAGGTCGCCTCCAGCGATGAGTTGCTCGCGAGCCTGAATGCGGACGATTAAGTTTACCGCCCGCTTCAGGCGCGACTATCGCCGCGAGAAGTCCGCGCGGCACGGCAAGAAACTCGATGCGTTGCTGAAGGCGGTGGTCGACACGCTTGCGGCCGACGCGCCGGAATTCGGACCATCCGCTCGCGGGCGAATGGGATGATCACCGAGACTGCCACGTCCGACCCGATCTGATCCTGATCTACCGCAAACCCGACGACGACAGCCTCGAACTCGTCCGCCTCGGCTCGCACAGCGAGCTTGGATTTTGAATCCGGCGCCTGCCATACGCCGAGGAAAGGCTCCAGAGGAATGCCGAGGAAGGCGCGGATGAGGCGCCTCCGCCGCGTATGTGACAAACGTCGCGAGGATGAAGTTGAAAGGCGGACATCCTGGAGCCAAGGGATGTTGTTGATGTTCTTGTTTTTGCGGCCATCCGTCCATGCGACGCCACATCAGCGTCGGGCGAGAAGCTGACGCCATGGCGTCCAGTAGAATTTCTCCCAGCCGTCAATGACGCCCCGATAGTCCTGTTCGGGAACGTCGAGGTGCACGAGGTCGATGCGGCCCTCCGCGCCCTGCGGCGTAAAGGTCAGAATCAGCGTGGAGTCCGGATCTGTGGGTTCGAAATACGTCGAACGCCAGGACTGGACGATCAGAACCGGCGCGGAGAGCGCCAGCACGACGCCGGTGATCGCTCCGTCAAACGCTCTGAACGCCGCGCCCGGCTTGGCCTCGATGGTCACCGGGCCACCGGCGATCTCGCCATGTCCGGCCGGGTCAAGATAGGTCGCGTAGAGCGCCTCGGCCGGCGCGGGGAGCACGACCGACTGCCGAATGATGCTTCTCATGATGCGAAAACCTCCTCGTCCAACGCTCCGGGAACATGGCCTTGTTCGGTCTCAGTAGCGGATCAGAGCGGCGTCTTCGGGCCGCCTCTCACACCCGCTCCAGCGCCAGCGCGATCCCCTGGCCGACGCCGATGCACATGGTGGCCAGCGCGCGGCGGGCGCCGCGGTCGTTCATCTCGACCGCCGCGGTCAGCGCCAGGCGCGCGCCCGACATGCCGAGCGGATGGCCGATCGCGATGGCGCCGCCGTTCGGGTTCACATGCTCCGCGTCGTCAGGAAGGTTGAGGGCGCGCAGCACGGCGAGCGCCTGCGCGGCGAACGCCTCGTTGAGTTCGATCACGCCGAAATCAGCGATCTTCAACCCGAGCCGCTCCATCAGTTTCACCGTCGCCGGCACGGGGCCATAGCCCATGATGCGCGGCGCCAGCCCGGCGGTGGCGAGGCCGACGACGCGCGCGAGCGGCCGCAAGCCATGCCGCTCGACCGCCGCGCCCGAGGCGACGATGACCGCCGCCGCGCCGTCGTTGACGCCCGACGAATTGCCCGCCGTCACCGTGCCGCCCTTGCGAAACGGCGTCGGCAGCGCGGCGAGCTTTTCCAGACTCGTCTCGCGCGGATGCTCGTCATGGGCGACGGTCGTCAGGTGGCCCTTGCGATCCCTGATCTCGACGGGCGCGATCTCGCGCGCCAGCCGGCCGCTCTTTTGCGCGGCGGCGGCGCGCGCCTGGCTGCGCAGCGCGAACGCGTCCTGGTCGGCGCGTCCGATCTGAAATTCCTCGGCGACGTTCTCGGCGGTTTCCGGCATCGAATCGACGCCGTATTGCGCTTTCATCAGCGGATTGACGAAACGCCAGCCGATCGTCGTGTCGAAAATCTCCGCGTGGCGCGAAAAGGCCTCGCTCGCCTTGCCCTGCACAAAAGGCGCGCGCGACATCGATTCGACGCCGCCGGCGATGGCGAGGTCGATCTCTCCGGCCCGCACTGCGCGCGCGGCGGTGCCGATCGCGTCGAGCCCGGAGCCGCACAGCCGGTTGATCGTGGCCGCGGGAACCGTCTGCGGCAGGCCGGCGAGAAGGGCGGCCATGCGCGCGACGTTGCGGTTGTCCTCGCCCGCCTGGTTGGCGCAACCGGCGTAGACATCGTCGATGGCGCGCGGATCGAGCTTCGCCGCTTTGGCGAGCGCCGCCCGGATGACATGGGCGAGCAAGTCGTCCGGCCGCACCGCCGACAGCGCGCCGCCGTAGCGGCCGACCGGGGTGCGCGCGCCTTCGCACAAAAAGGCTTCGGTCATTTCTGCGGCTCCGCGATTGCGCCGGGCGGCCCGGCTGTCGTGAATCTCTTTCTGGCGCCCTCGCCGACGCTTTCGCTAGCGAGCCATTGTTCGCATGGAGGCCATTGTTTTCATCCCAGAAAGCTTGTCCAGGACGACCGCGAAGCGGTCGCCGCCTCCGGCGGTCGCCCGAAGGGCGATCCTTGACAAGCTTTCTGGGATGAAAAACGCTCCGCCATGCGAAACAATGGATCACACTCGACCATTTGCGTCATAACTCGCCCTCTGGGCCAGCGGACCGTTCCATTCTGTTTGGACGGGTCTCGGCGCTATCATTCCCGCGAGGGCGGGAGCAGCAAGCGCTACCCCTTACCCGCCGCCTCGCCCGGCGCCAGATCGGCGAAGCGCCGGCCGCCGCGCGCGAGTTCGAGCAACAGCGGCGCCGGTTCATAGCCCGCGCCGGCGAAGGCGTGCGCCTCCTCGACGTCGGCGAGAATTTTCGAGAGGCCCAGCGCGTCAGCCTCGAACATCGGGCCGCCGCGCCAGGCGGGATAACCATAGCCGTAGATCAGCACCACGTCGATATCGAGCGGGCGACGCGCGACGCCGTCGCTGAGCACCTTCGCGCCTTCGTTGACGATCGCCGCGCGCACCAGCCGCTGGATCAACTCGTCGGGAAAATCGCGCTGCGGGCGCGCCTTGCGGGCGCGCACCCTCTCGATCAACCCGGTGACGAGGGGGTCGACGCTTTTCTTGCCGTCGGCGTAGCTGTACCAGCCGGCGCCGGTCTTCTGCCCGAAGCGGCCGAGCTCGCAAAGCTCGTCGGCGATCGTTCCGGCGTATCGCTTGTTGGAGTTCGAGCGCCGGGGCGAGGCGCTTGCGCCGCGCCCAGCCGATGTCGAGGCCGGCGAGATCGCCGACCGCGTAAGGGCCCATCGCGAAGCCGAACCGCTCCAGAGCGGCGTCCGCGCCTTGCGGCGTCGCGCCGTCCTCGACCATCATGTCGACGATCGGGCGCCAATGGGCGAGAATGCGATTGCCGATGAAGCCGTCGCACACGCCGCAGACGACGGCGATCTTGCCGAGCTTCCTGGCGACCGCGACGCCCGCGGCGACGGCGTCCTTGCCGCTGGCCGGCGCCTCGACCACTTCGACGAGGCGCATCACATTGGCCGGCGAGAAGAAATGCAGGCCGATCACGTCGACCGGCCGGCCGCTCGCCGCGCCGATGGCGCCGACGTCGAGATAGGACGTGTTGGTCGCCAGAATCGCGCCCCGCTTGGCGATCGGGCCGAGGCGCGCGAAGATTTCCTGCTTGACCGCCATGTCCTCGAACGCCGCTTCGACGACGAGGTCACAAGGCGCCAGCGTCGAAAAATCGCTGGTCACTTCGACGCGGGCGCCGCGCGCCTGACGCTCCTCGGCGCCGAGGCGCCCCGATTTGAGCTGGCGGTCCCATGGCGCGGCGATGCGCTGGCGTCCCGCCTGCACGGCCGCTTCGCTCGTCTCGACGACGGCGACGCGAAAGCCCGCGTCGGCGAACGCCACCGAAATCCCCGCGCCCATCGTGCCGGCGCCGATGACGCCGACGGTCTCGATCCTGCGCGGCGCAACCCCTTCGAGTTGCGGCGCGCGCGGCGCCTCCCTCTCCGCGGCGAAAACGTAGCGCAGCGCCTTCGACTGGTCGCTTTGAAGACATTCGATGAAAGCCGCGCGTTCGCACGCCATCGCCTCGGCGAACGGCAATTCGGCGGCGAGCCGCACGGTGCGCGCCGCGACCAGCGGCGAGGTCTGGCCGCGCGATTTGGCTTCGATCGCCGCCAGCGCGGCGTCGATCTCGGCGCGATCGAACGGCGGCGGCAGCGTCTGGCCCAGCCGGCGGATCGGGCGCCCGACCGAGGCGCGCGCCAGCGCGAGCGCGCGCTCTCGCAGGTCGCCGACGGCGATCTGATCGGCGATGCCGAGCGCCAGCGCCTCCTGCGCCTTGACCTGCCGCCCGCTCGCCGCCATCTCGATGGCGGCGCGCATGCCGATCAGGCGCGGCAGGCGCTGCGTGCCGCCGGCGCCGGGAATGAGGCCGAGCTTGACTTCGGGCAGGCCGACGCTCGCCTGCGCGTCGAGCACCCGTGCGTGGCAAGCCAAGGCCAGCTCGAACCCGCCGCCGAGCGCCGTGCCGTGCACCGCCGCGACGACCGGCTTGTTCGACGCTTCGATGACCGCGAGCACCTCGGTCAGGGCGGGCGGCAGCGGCGGCTTGCCAAATTCCTTGATGTCGGCGCCGGCGACGAAGGTGCGCCCCTCGCAGGCGATGACGATGCCCTCGACGGCGGGATCGGCGCCGGCGGCTTCGATCGCGCTCGCCAGGCCCCGACGCACCGCCTGCGAGGCGGCGTTGACCGGCGGATTGTCGATCAGGATCAGCGCCAGATTCCCGGCGCTCTCAACCCGCACCACGGAGGACGTGGGATTGTTTGACAATTTTCCGCTCCGCCCTGCGTCGAGTGTCGCTTCACTTCGCGCGCGACAGGGCGAGCCACAGGCCGCCGCCGATCAGCGCGCCGCCGCTCAGCCGCGTCATCAGCCGCACGCGACGGCGCGACAGCGCCACCCCGGCGCGCGAGGCGAGCACAGCATAGGCGCTGTCGGAAACCGCCGCCACCGCCATCGCGGTGACGCCCATGATCAGCACCTGCGCGGCGAAATCACGCCCGGCGTCCATGAACTGCGGGAAAAAGGCCCCGAAGAACAGCAGCGTCTTGGGATTGCTGAGCGCCACCGCCAGGCCCTGCACGAAGAAACCGCTGCGCGGCTTGCGCGCCGCCGCCACGGCTTCCATCCCGCCCGGGGCCGTCAACAGGCGCACGCCCAGCCAGATCAGGTAGGCGGCGCCGGCGAGGCGAAGCCAAACGAACCACGCGCCCATCGCCGCGATCAGCGAGGCGAGGCCCATGAGCACGACGGCGACGGTGATCGCCAGGCCGAGCTGGGTGCCCGCCACGTTCAGCATGCCGGCGCGCCGTCCGTAGCGTAGACTGTTGGCGATGATCAGCGTCACCGTGGGGCCGGGCACGATGATCACCACCGTGCAGGCGACCAGGAAGGCGAGATAGGCGGACAGAGACATGACGCACTCCCGCGCCTCTTCTCCATAGCGCGGCGGTGGTCGCCGCACAATCGCGCCGGCCGCGCTGTTGCGGTCTCGCCCGTCAGGACCGAGGAAGGGTGATCGCCATTTCACGTTCTGGAGGCGTCCGTGAGATATTCTTCCTCGCCCTGTCGAAATCGAAGCGGCTCGAACGTCATTGGGACAGCGGGGCCCAGCGCCCTGCGCAACACGAAACGAGGAGCGCATCATGCAATATATGCTGTTGATCTACGGCGACGAAGCCGCGCGGGGCAGCGCGACCAAGGAGCAGATGAGCCAGATGTTCGCCGCCTACGGCGCCTATACCGAGGCGATGAAGAAAGCCGGCGTCTTCAAGGCGGGCGATCCGCTGGAGGCGTCGTCCACGGCGACCACCGTGCGCGCTTCGAACGGCAAGACCAAAGTGCTGAACGGACCCTATGCCGAGACCCGGGAGCAGCTCGGCGGCTATTACCTGATCGAGGCCGCCGATCTCGACGCGGCGCTTTCGTGGGCGGCGCGCTGTCCCGGCGCCCAGGTCGGGGCGATCGAGGTTCGCCCGGTCCGGCCGATGTGAACGAGAACTTTCCATAATCTGGAATTTCTCATGCCGCGAGAGGGCGAGCAGCGTGCGGCCGCGGCGGCGGAGGCGGTGGCGCGCCGAAGCTACGGCAAGCTGATCGCCTTCCTGAGCGCGCGGACGCGCGACGTGGCGGGCGCCGAGGACGCGCTGTCGGAGGCCTTCGCCGCCGCCCTTGTCGATTGGCCGGTCGCCGGCGCGCCGCGCAGCCCCGAAGCCTGGCTGCTCGCCGCGGCGAGGCGCAAGATGATCGACGCCGACCGGCGCCGGCGGGTCGGCGAGGCGGCGGCGGGGCATCTGCAATTGTTGGCCGAGGAGTTGGAGGCGATGGGCGGCCAGACCGCGCAAATTCCCGACGAGCGCCTCGCCTTGATGTTCGCCTGCGCGCATCCGGCGATCGACCCGGGCGTCAGGGCGCCGCTGATCCTGCAGACCATTCTCGGGTTCGACGCGCAGGCGATCGGCTCGGCCTTTCTGGTGTCGCCCGCCGCGATGGGCCAGCGGCTGTCGCGCGCCAAGAACAAGATTCGCCAGGCCGGGATTCCGTTCCGCGCGCCCGAGCGCGCGGATATGCGCGAGCGGCTCGAAGCGGTGCTGGAGGCGATCTACGCCGCCTTCACCGAAGGCTGGTCGGACCCGGCGGGCGTCGAAGCGCGCCCCGCCGACCTCGCGGAAGAGGCGATCTGGCTCGGCCGGCTGATCGTCGAGCTTCTGCCCGACGAGCCCGAGGCGCTCGGTCTGCTCGCGCTGATGCTCTATTCGCAGGCGCGGCGCGGCGCGCGGCGCGATGCGGCGGGCGAGTTCGTGCCGCTCGCCGATCAGGACCCCGCCTTGTGGGACGGCGGGCTGATCGACGAAGCCGAGGCGTTGTTGTTTCGCGCCAGCGCGTTCCGAGCGATCGACCGCTATCAGCTCGAGGCGGCGATCCAATCGGCGCATGTCGTGCGCCGTCGCGCCGGCGCGGCCGACTGGGCGGCGATCGAGCGGCTCTACGACGGGCTCTGCGCGATCACCGGCTCGCCGGTCGCAGCGATCAACCGGGCGATCGCGACAGCCGAGACGCGCGGCGCGGCCGCGGGCCTGGCGGCGCTGCCGGCGGTGAACGAAGGCTCCCGCCTTTCCGACTATCAGCCGTATTGGGCGGCGCGCGCCGAATTGTTGTCGCGGCTCGGCGAGGCGCCGGCCGCGCAGGAGGCCTATGACCGGGCGATCGGCCTCGAGGCCGACCCCGCGGTGCGCCGGTTTCTGCAAAGACGGCGGGCGGAGCGTTCGCGCGCTCCCTGAGCCCCGACAAGACGGCGCCGGCGCCCTTCGCGTTCACGCTTGGCAGGGCGGCAAATGCAGGACGAGGCCATCCAGCGCGTCCGACACCGCGATCTGGCAACTCAGTCGGCTGTTGAAGCGCCGTTCGCTCGCCGTGCCGTTCAGCATTTCGTCTTCCGCCGCGCTCATCGGCGAAATCAGCGGCAGTTGCGACGGCTCGACATAGACGTGGCAGGTGCCGCAGGCCAGCGAGCCGCCGCATTCGGCGACAATTTCGTCAACGCCGTTGGTGACCGCCGCCACCATGACGGAGATCCCGGGGCGCGCTTCCAGTTCGGTCCGCTTTCCCTCGGACGAAACAAAAATGATCCTGGCCATAAGAGCCGCCTCGCGTGCTGGAGCGCGTCGGGCTTGCCGCGCTCGCACGAGTTGAAAAAAAACCGGCGGCGACTCGCGTCGCCGCCGGGCGCCGAACCGATCGAGACGGGGCCGCGATCAGTTCACTGCAAACTTCGGAGCCGTGCATCCGCCGCAGACCCAGGGATAGGACCAGTCCGCGATGCGTCCCTTGTTGGCCTCGACGTAGGGACTCCAGGCGCGCGGCGGCAACGGATCGCTCTTGTAGACGATGTCGAACTGCCCGTCGGCCTGGATTTCGCCGATCATCACGGGCTTCGCCATATGATGGTTGGCGCCCATTACGACCACATCGCCGGAGGGCGCCTTGAACTTCTGGCCGATCATGGCCTGGCGCACCGCGTTGACGTCGGTGGTGCCCGCCTGCTCGACCGCCTGCACCCACATGTGGAACAGGATGTAGGCGGATTCCATCGGGTCGTTGGTGACGCTCTTGGGATTCTTGGTGTAGGCGCGCCACTTCTGGATGAAGGCCTTGTTCTCCGGCGAATCCACGCTCTCGAAATAGCTCCACGCCGCCAGATGGCCGACCAGCGGCTTGGTGTCGACGCCCGCGAGCTCTTCCTCGCCGACCGAGAAGGCGATGACCGGAATGTCGGTCGCCTTGATGCCCTGATTGGCGAGTTCCTTGTAGAAGGGAACATTGGCGTCGCCGTTGATCGTCGAGACCACCGCCGTCTTCTTGCCCGCCGAGCCGAACGCCTTGATCGCGGCGACCTCGGTCTGCCAGTCGGAGAAGCCGAAAGGCGTGTAGTTCTCCCGGATGTCCTCGTCGGCGACCCCGGCCGATTTCAGATAGGCGCGGATGATCTTGTTGCTGGTTCGCGGATAGACGTAGTCGGTTCCCTCGAGCACGAAGCGCTTGACGCCGCCGCCGTCCGCGCTCATCAGATATTTGACCGCCGGGATCGCCTTGTTGTCCGGCACGGAGCTGCCGTAAAACACGTTGTAGGACGATTCCTCGCCTTCGTATTCGAGGGGATAGAACAGCAGCCCGTTCAGCTCCTCGAAGACCGGCAACACCGATTTGCGGCTGACTGACGTCCAGCAGCCGAACACCGCCGCGACGTGATCCTTGCTGATCAGTTCGCGCGCCTTTTCTGCGAACAGCGGCCAGTTCGAAGCGGGATCGACGACCACCGGTTCGATCTGCTTGCCGAGAAGGCCGCCGTGGGCGTTTATTTCCGCGACCTGCATCAGCATCAGGTCCTTGAGGATCGTTTCGCTGATCGCCATCGTGCCGGACAGCGAGTGCAGGATGCCGATCTTGATCGTCTCTTCGGCGCGGGCCTTCGGCGCGCCCAGTCCGCTGAGGACGAGCAGCGCCGCGGCCGCGCTGAACCAGGAACGGCGTGTAATTCGCATGAGGGTCTCTCCTTGCTGAGTCGTGAACTGAGGCATCGAGTTCGGCGCGAGACGCCCCACGCCGGCTGATGGCTCCGAGCGTGCATCGCCGCCCTGCTTCGACCAAGAGCCACCGTCCGCCGGTACAGTAGGGCCAGACTTGCTTCCGGATTCCGAAGTCGCCCTGCCGGGAACGCCTATATTGCAGTCGCGTCGGCAACTGTTCGTAGGCAGTCTGCTTGGCGAATAGGCAGCAAGATCGCGAACTACGCTGCCGTGGGTCCAGATCGCAAAATAATGATGGCGCCAGTCCCGCGTATCCATCGATCTGGCCCCACAAATGCTTTGCAGAAGCGGCGTTTGTCGCTATGCATTCTTCAGAGAAAACCAGGCGGCGCTGGCGTTTCTCTTCGGCGTGCGATCCGCAAACGTCGGCGTGGACGAGTCCGGCCATGCAGATACCCGTCTTGCTCGACCGGTCTCGGCCGGAGACGCTGACCGCGCAATTGGTGGAGCGGCTTCGCGACGCGATTCAACAGAATCGGATTCCGCACGGAGCGCGTCTGCCGTCGTCCCGTCAGTTGTCCGAGCAACTCGCCGTATCCCGCAACACGGTTGTGCGCGCCTACGACGAATTGGTCGCCGAGGGCTACATCGACTCGCGGCCAGCTTCCGGGATGTTCGTGGCCGCGCGCCTGCCCGACAGCCCGCTGCCGTCTTCCGGCGTCGTCCCGATGTCGACCGGCGGCTCGAATTCCGACCAGATGCCGCTTCCCGAACAGGTGGCTCGCGCGCCCGACCTCGTCGGCCGAAATCGCAGCCGGCTGTCGTTCGACTTCTTTCCCGGCCAGCCGAGCGCCAGCCTGTTTCCGTTGAAGACCTGGCGCCGTCTGTTGCAGCAAAGCCTTTCGCAGGGCGGCGCGGCGGGGCTCGCGCACTATGGCGACCCGGCCGGCTCTTCCGGTCTGCGCTCCGCCATCGCGGGTCATCTGGCGGCGTCGCGGGGCGTCGTCGTCGATCCCGCCTGCATCGTCATCGTGAACGGAATCCAGGAGGCGATCAATATCGCCGCGCGGCTGTTCCTCGGCGCCGGCTCGACCGGAGTGATCGAAACGCCCTGCTATCAGGGCGCGGCGTTCGCGTTCGAAGCCTCGGGCGCGCAACTCGTCGGCGTCGCGGTCGACGAGGATGGCCTGCAGGCCGAGCAACTCCCCGACCGATCCGCCGGTCTGCTGTATCTGACGCCGTCGCATCAGTATCCGACGGGACATGTGCTGTCCCTCGGTCGGCGCGCGGAAGTCGTCGCCTGGGCGCGCAAGCACGGTTGCTACATCCTCGAAGACGACTACGACTGCGATTTTCGTTACGAGGGCTCGCCGCTGCCGGCGATCGCCGCCATCGCGCCCGATTGCGTGCTTTATCTCGGAACGTTCTCGAAATCGCTCGGCGCGGGACTTCGGCTCGGCTATATCGCGGCGCCGGCGCGCGTCGCCGAAGCGGTCCGCGCGATGAAGGCGCTGCTGAACAACGGAAACGCCTGGCTCGACCAGGCGGCGCTCGCCGAAATGATTCGCAGCGGCGGCTTCCGCGCGCATCTCACGCGCATACGCAGCCACTATGCGGAAAGCCGCGACAGCCTTTTGTCTTCCTTGCACCGGCACTTCGGGGAAGTCGACGTCAGCGGCGCGGCGGCGGGCCTGCACATATTCTGGCGCCTGCCCGCCGGTGTCCCCGACGCCCCCGTGCTGGAGAGTCTCGGGCGCCGCGCGCGCGTCGGCGTTTACTCGCTGGCCTCCGGCGGAGCCTACGAGACCCGACCCTCGTTGCTGGCGCAGCGGGGCATCGTTTTGGGCTACGCCTGCATGACGCCGCGGCAGATCGAACAGGGCGTCGCGCGCCTGTCGGACGCCGTTGACGACGCCGTGGACAGGCGGCAACTCAACGTCGACGAGTTGGCCGCGCGGCCGGCGCCCTCGCATTACACCGCGCCGCCCGCGGCCGCGGCGGGAGTCAATCTGGCCTCCAAATTTCGTCATCGACCGGCTCTACGGATTGTCGCGCACAATCGTGCAGGCTCGGCCCTCGGACCCGTTCGAGAGGCTGGCGCGATCATGCCACTGGTCAAGGGAATCTATCGCTATCCCGTCAAGGGTCTGAGCCCACAGGCGATGAACCGCGTCGCGCTGGAGGCCGGAGGAACCTTTCCTTACGACCGGGTGTTCGCCCTGGCGCGCCCCGGCGCGCCGATCGATCCCGTCGAGCCCAAGTGGGCCAAGAAAAGCCTGTTCTTGATGCTGATGCTGGACGACGGGCTCGCCGACGTGAAAACCCATGTCGACGTTGAAACGGAGCGCTTCACCGTCACGCGCGGCAATCGGCAATTGTTCGCCGCCGACCTCGCCGACGAGGGCGACTGGCCGGCGATCGAGGCGTTTTTTCACGAGCGCGTGCCGACTCTGCGCGAGCCGCCGCGCCTCGTGCGCTCGCGCAACGGGCACTTCATGGACAAGCCCGAGAACCTCATTTCCCTGATCAATCTCGCCACGGTGCGGAGTCTAGAGGAGCAATGGGGCTACGAAATCGACCCGCTGCGCTTTCGCGCGAATTTCTACATCGACGGCGCCAAGGCCTGGGAGGAGTTCGACTGGATCGGTCAGGACATCCGGCTTGGCGACGCGCTGTTCCGGGTCGACCGTCGAAACGGGCGCTGCGGCGCGACCAATGTCAACCCGACGACCGGGCGCCGCGATCTCGACATTCCGGGATCGCTGCGCGCCGCGTTCGGTCACAAGGACCTCGGCGTCTACCTCACGACGCGAGTCGGGGGATGCGTCGCGATCGGCGACGCGGCGGAGATTCCGCAAATCGAAGCGCCCGCGCGCGCCCGCGCCGCGATCAGCCGCCCGCCTCAAAGCCATCAACGTCGGTTCATCTGCCGCGGCTGCTATTTCATTTACGAGGAGGCGCAAGGCCTCCCGACGCAATCGATTCCGCCGGGATCGCCGTTCGCGGACATTCCGGCGAGCTGGAGCTGTCCGGACTGCGGAACCGACAAAACGAATTTCCGCCCCTATGTCCCGGGAGGTCGGCCGGGCGCCTCGCAGGGCTCCGCCTGACGCGCCGCGCCAGCGCGCGGCCAAAGCGGCTTCGGGCGAGTCGCCGGAGCGCCGCTCAGGACCGCGGCGCGGGGTCGCAAAGCCCGTTGCGCGGCCCGGAGCCGGCCGATCGCCTCACCGTGTCCTATCCTCCGCCCCGCGCAGCCGCCCGACGATGCCGGTCGGCACGAAATAGACGGCCAGGATGAACATCAGGCCGAGCCACAGCAGCCAGCGGTCGGGGTGGAACAGGCCCGGCAGGATCGGCAGCCCGGCGTCGGCGGCGGCGGCCGACAACTTGCCCATCAAGGCCTGCAGGTAGTTCTCCGCGATGATGAACAAGGCCGCGCCGGCGATCGCGCCGTACATCGATCCCATGCCGCCGATCACCACGATGACCAGCACGTCGACCTGGATCGAAAAGCTCAACGCGGTGTCGGGGCCGGTGTAGTGCAGCCACAGCGCGCCGAGCGCGCCCGCCGCCGTCGCCCCGGCCGCCGAAATGCAGGTCGCCAGCGTGCGATGGAAGACGATGCGGTAGCCGAGCGCCTCGGCCCGGAACGGATTTTCGCGGATCGCCTGCAACACCCGCCCGAACGGCGAATTGACGATGCGCAGCAGAACGAGAAACAGCGCGGCGCAGACGGCGAACACCAGATAATAGCTCAGCACCCGCCCGGTGATCCTGACGCCGAACAGCTCGCCGCCGAACAGGCGGAACCCCGGCTGGAGGACGTAGGGGACCTGGAACGAGCGTCCGTCCTCGCCGCCGGTCAGCCAGGAAAGCTGCGAGGCCAGAACGTTGAAGGCGTAGGCGACCGCCAGCGTCACCATCGCAAAGAAGATCGTCTGCACGCGCAGCGAAAAAAGCCCGATCGCCAGCGCGAGGGCGACCGAGACCGGCAGCGCCGCCGCGACCCCGAGCGCCAGCGCCCCCCAGCCGGCCCCCAGCCCATAGAGCGCGATGGCGACGCCATAGGCGCCGATGCCGAAGAACATCACATGGGCGAAGGACACGATGCCGGTGTAGCCGAGCAGCAGGTCGTAGGAGGCGACCAGCAGCGCGTAGATGCAGATGTTCGCCGCGACGTTCAGCGGTTTGGCGCCCGGGAACAGGAACGGCGCCAACGCGAGCGCCAGCACGATGACGATCAGCAACGCGGAAAGCGCGCGGCTGCGCGGCGCATCGCCCGACAGGATCATCATCGCCCGCTCACCGGGTAGAGGCCGCGCGGACGCCACAGCAGCACCACGACCATCAGCAGGATGTTCGACACCAGCGCCAGCTTCGGCGCCAGGAATCCCGCGTAATTGGCGATCAGCGCGACGAGAACGGCGCCGGTGAAGCAGCCGCCGACCGAGCCGAGGCCGCCGACGATGATGACGATGAACACCAGCACCAGCAATTCGCCGCCCATCGAGGCGTGCACCTGCTCGCGGTAGAGCGCCCACAGCACGCCGCCGAGCCCGGCGAGCCCCGAGCCCGCCATGAACACGCCGACGAACAGCCGGTCGATACGGTAGCCGAGGGCTTCCACCATCTCGCGGTTCTCCACCCCGGCGCGGATCAGCAGGCCGATCTTGGTGCGGTTGAGGATGAGGATTTGCGCGGCGAACACGACGAGCCCGACGATCGTCGCGACAACGCGGTATTTCTCGATCGCCGCGTCGCCGATGATGAACGAGCCGCGGAAAGCGGCCGGCAGCGGCAGCGGAATCTGCTGGGGGCCGAACAGCGCGTAGAGCAACTGCTCGGCGACGATCGCCCCGCCGATCGTCACCAGGATCTGCTTGAGATGCTGGCCGTAGACCGGGACGACGAGCACGCGCTCGAAGACGAAGCCCGCGGCGGCGCAGACGACGACGGCGGCCAGCAAGGCGAGCAGCAGCACGCCGAGATTGAGGGCGAGCGAGTCGGCCTGCGACCAGGCGGCGAGCGGCAGCAGCACGAGGGTGGCGACATAGGCGCCCAGCGAGATGAAGGCGCCGTGGCCGAAATTGAGCACGTCCATCAGGCCGAACACCAGCGTCAGCCCCGACGCCATCGTGAAGATCATCATGCCCATCGCCACGCCGGCGACCGTCAAGGTGACGAATGTCGAGGGCGACCCGACGAACGGCGCGGCGAGCGCGGCGACCAGCAGCGGCGTCAGCGCCGGCGCGATGTCGATTCTTTGTCGCGGCAGCGCCGCGCCGGTCTCGATGGCGCTCATTGATGCGAATCCAGGGAGAGGCCGAGCAGCCGGCTCTGCAATTGGCTATCGGCGGCGAGCGGCGCCATCAGGCCCTGATGGACGATGCGGCCGCCGTCCATGACGCGAACGTGATCGCCGACTTCCTGCGCGACGCGAAAGTTCTGCTCGACCAGCAGGATCGTCGCGCCGGTGCGCTTGATCTCCCTCAGACAGTCGATCAGCGCGCCGATGATGGCGGGCGCCAGCCCCTTGGTCGGCTCGTCGATCAGCAGCAGACGGCGCGGCTCGACGATCGCCCGGGCGATCGACAGCATCTGCTTCTGGCCGCCCGAGAGGCCGCCGGCGCGCGACAGCCAGAACTTCCGCAAGGCGGGAAAAAACCCGAAAATCCATTCGAGCCGGGCGTCGTCGAGCGGCCCCTCGCGCGCCGCGAGCGCCAGATTCTCCCTGACGGTGAGGTCCGAGAAGACCGCCATCGTCTCGGGCACGTAGGCGACGCCGGCGCGCGCGATGTCCGGGGTCGCCAGCGCGGCGAGCGGCTGATCGCCGAGCATGATCCTGCCGCGCGAGGCGCGCCACAACCCCATGATCGTGCGCAGCGCCGTGGTCTTGCCGGCGCCGTTGCGCCCGAGCAGCATCGTCGTCTCGCCCTCGGGCGCGACGAAGTCGACGCCCTGCAGGATATGATAGCGCCCGATATGGGTGTGCACGTCCTGCAGGATGAGGTTGGCGCTCATGCCGGCCGCGGCCTTCGCGAGACGCCGAGATAGGCCTCCTGCACGATCGGCGAGGCGATGATCGCGGCGGGTTCGCCGTCCGCCACGAGCTGGCCGTTGTGCAGCACGATGATGCGGTCGGCGAGCGAGCGCACGACGTCCATCTTGTGCTCGACGAGCAAAATGGTCTTGCTCTCGTCCGCCTTCAGCCGGGCGATGAGATCGAGCACGACGGGAACCTCGTCGACGCTCATCCCGGCGGTCGGTTCGTCGAACATGAAGATCTCCGGCTCGAGCGCCATCATCATCGCGACTTCCAGCTTGCGCTGGTCGCCGTGCGAAAGCGAGGCGGCGCGCTGATGGCGTTTGCCGGCCAGCGCGACCCGCTCCAGGTTGAACAGCGCCCGCTCGATCAGTTCGACGCGCAGCATCCACGGCCGCGTCATTTCATAGTGCACGTCCGCCGCCGCCTGCACCGCGAGACGGACGTTTTCGAGAACGCTCAAGGCCGGAAAAAGATTGGTGAGCTGAAAGGCGCGGCCGACCCCGGCGCGCGCCCGCTCGGCCGCGCTGCGCTGGGTGACGTCGGCGCCGTTGATCAGCACGCTGCCGCTGCTCGCGCGCAACTGGCCGGACATCAGGTTGAAATAGGTGGTCTTGCCGGCGCCGTTGGGGCCGACGATCGCGGTCAGCTCGCCCGGACGGAAGGTGCAGGAGACGGCGTTGACGGCGACATGCCCGCCGAACCGGATCGTGACGTCCTTCGTCTCCAGCGAGGCGATCATGGCGTTCGTAAATCCGCGGCCAACCCTTCTCCCGCCGCCCGTCCCTCGCCTCAGCGCTTGTTGCGGATCGGGATGTCCATGTCCTCGATTTTCAGTTCGCGGACCAGCTCCGGAATCGCCCAGGCGACCGCGGGATCGACCTTGATCTTAAAGGCGTACATGGATTGCAGCGCCTGATGATCCTCCTTGCGGAACACCATCTTGCCCTTGGGCGTGTCGAATTCCATGCCCTCCATCGCCGCGATCAGCTTCTCCGAATCGGTCGATTTGGCTTTCTCGACCGCCGTCACCACCGCCATCGCCGCGGCGAAACCGCCGGCGGTGAAGAAATCCGGCGGCGCGTTGAAGCGCTTTTGATGCTCGGCGACCAGCCAGTCGTTCACCGCGTTCTTCGGGATGCCATAGTAATAATAGGCCGCCCCCTCCATGCCGGGGAAGCGCTTGTAGGCGGCGAGCGCGGGCAGAATATTGCCGCCCGTCGACAGCTCGATGCCATAGCGGCCGGGGTCGAGATCCTGCAGTTTGTCGAGCGGATTGGCGCCGCCCGCCCAGATCACCCAGATGATCTTGCGGCCGGGCTTGTCCTTCAGCGCATCGAACAGCCGCTGCGCCGGCGCGGTGAAGTCGGTGGTGTTCGCCGGGGCGTATTCTTCGGTGACGAGGGTCGCGCCGGTCTTGGCGAGCGCCGCCTTGAAGGCGGCGACGCCGTCACGCCCGAAGGCGTAGTCCTGAGCCAGCGTCGCCACGAACACGCCGGGCTTGCCGATCGCCACCGCGTTGGAGATGGCGTCCTGCGAGGAATTGCGCCCGGTGCGGAAGATATAGCGGTTCCATTTGTCGCCGGTGATCTGATCGGCGACGGCCGGCTCGACGATGAGAATCTTCTGGTGCTCCTCGGCGACCGGCAGCATGGCGATCGCCGCCGCCGACGAAGAGGTGCCGATCGCGATGTCGGCGTGATCGTCCTCATAGGCCTCGGCGAGCGCCGTCTTGGCGAGGTCGGGCTTGCTCTGGTCGTCCTTGACGATGAGGTTGATCTTGCGCCCGTCGACTTCCATCGAGCCCTTGGTCGCATATTCCAGACCGAGCCGCAGCCCGGTCTCGGTCTGCTTGGCGTAGGCCTCGAGCGGCCCCGTTTTGCCGCAGATCAGCGCGATGTTGAGGTCCTCGGCCGACGCCGCGGCGGCGGCGCTCAGAACGCCCACGACGACGGCGAGGCCCTTGATGAAATTGGTCATTGCCGCTCGCGGCTCCCGAACGAGTTTTAAGGGGGAAGATGATCTTGCGAACGCCCGGCGCGGACGCTGCGCGATGATGCGGCCGAAAGCCGCCACGCCTCCCTGTCGCGGCCAGCATGGCCAAAGCCGGCAAGACCGTCAAGGCGCGGTTCACCCGCCGAACGGCGATTCCGCCCGCGCGGTCCGCGTCGAATCGCCGCCGCGGGGCCGCGACTTCCGCCTGCCTCCGATTTGGTGTAGCGTCCGCCCGCATTTGCAGCGCCCGGGCGTTCTGGCGCGGAACCGGGATGCGCGCCAGGGGACTTTTGTGACGATTTCCAAAACGCCTCTTCTCGATCGGGTCCAATTTCCCCAAGATTTACGCGCGATGCCCGAGAGCGACCTGCGCGCGCTCGCCGACGAGCTGCGCGCGGAGACGATCGACGCGGTTTCGGTGACCGGCGGCCATCTCGGCGCGGGGCTTGGCGTGGTCGAACTGACGGTCGCCTTGCACTATGTCTTCGACACGCCGCGCGACCGCGTCATCTGGGACGTCGGGCACCAGGCCTATCCGCACAAGATCCTCACCGGGCGGCGCGCCCGCATGCGCACGCTGCGCCAGGGCGGCGGTCTCTCCGGCTTCACCAGGCGCTCGGAAAGCGAATACGACCCGTTCGGCGCGGCCCATTCCTCGACCTCGATCTCGGCGGGTCTCGGCATGGCGGTGGCGCGCGACCTGTCGCATGGCGACAATCGGGTCGTCGCGGTGATCGGCGACGGCGCCATGTCGGCGGGCATGGCCTACGAGGCGATGAACAACGCCGGCGCCCTGCATTCGCGGCTGATCGTCATCTTGAACGACAACGACATGTCGATCGCGCCGCCGACCGGCGCGATGTCGGCCTATCTCGCCCGGCTGGTTTCGAGCCGGACCTACCGCTCGATCCGCGCCAAGGCCAAGCAGCTCGCGCGGCGCCTGCCGAGATTCTGGTACGACAAGGCGCGCCTGACCGAGGAATATTCCAGAGGCTTCTGGACCGGCGGCACCTTGTTCGAGGAGCTCGGCTTCTTCTACGTCGGGCCGATCGACGGCCATAATCTCGACCACCTCCTGCCCGTCCTGAAGAACGTGCGCGACATGACCAATGGCCCGGTGCTGGTCCATGTCGTGACCAAGAAGGGCAAGGGCTATCCCCCGGCCGAGGCCGCCGACGACAAATATCACGGGGTGAGCGCCTTCGACGTCATCACCGGCGCGCAATCCAAGCCCAGGACCAACACCCCCGCCTACACCAAAGTGTTCGCCGACGCGCTGATCGCCGAGGCCGCGCGCGACGAAAAGATCGTCGCGGTCACCGCCGCCATGCCGTCGGGAACCGGCCTCGACCATTTCGCCGCCGCCTATCCCGACCGCGCCTTCGACGTCGGCATCGCCGAGCAGCATGCGGTGACCTTCGCCGCCGGTCTCGCCACCGAGGGTTACAAGCCGTTCTGCGCGATCTATTCGACGTTTCTGCAGCGCGGCTACGACCAGGTCGTGCACGACGTCGCAATCCAGAACCTCCCCGTCCGCTTCGCCATCGATCGGGCCGGACTGGTCGGCGCCGACGGGGCGACCCACGCGGGGGCCTTCGACATCGCCTATCTCGCCTGCCTGCCCAACATGGTGGTGATGGCGGCGGCCGACGAAGCCGAACTGGCGCATATGACCGCGACCTGCGTCGCCCATGACGCCGGCCCGATCGCGATGCGCTACCCGCGCGGCGACGGGGTCGGGGTGGAAATGCCGGAGCGCGGCGTCCCGCTGGAGATCGGCAGGGGCCGCGTTTTGCGCCAAGGCTCGCGCATCGCGATCCTGTCGCTCGGCACGCGCCTCGCCGAGGCGTTGAAGGCGGCCGAGGATCTCGCCGCGCGCGGCCTTTCGACGACGGTCGCCGACGCGCGATTCGCCAAGCCGCTCGACCGCGACCTCGTGCTGCGTCTGGCGCAGGAGCACGAGTTGCTGATCACCATCGAGGAGGGCTCGATCGGCGGCTTCGGCTCGCATGTTCTCAGCCTGCTCGCCGAAAGCGGCCTGCTCGAGAGCGGCCTGAAGGTGCGCGCGATGACCCTTCCCGACGTCTTTCTCGACCACGACAAGCCCGACCGGCTCTACGCCAAGGCGGGCCTCGACGCCCGGGCGATCGTCGCCAAGGCGCTCGAAGCGCTGGGCGCAGCCGCCGCGCCGGCGAGCCGCATCGCCTGAACCGACGCGCCGGCGGGCGATTGACTTCGCCGGCGCTCCGCCCCTATAAGGCGCGCGCGCTGCGGAACTCCAAGGCGTTCTTTTCTGAGGTTTGTCCCGGCTCGCAGGACGCGTCGCAAGGCGCCGCGGCGAGGCCGGAGTTGGTTCGTTGAGCGAAGCTCGTCAGGCCAATCGTCCTTGAGTTGAAGCGCTTTTTTTGGAGATTTGACAGTGAAGCGGACCTTTCAACCGAGCAAGCTCGTGCGCAAGCGCCGCCATGGCTTTCGCGCGCGCATGGAGACGGTGGGCGGGCGCAAGGTGCTGAACGCGCGCCGGGCGCGCGGTCGCAAGCGGATTTCCGCCTGATCCCGCGCGCGCGGCTCCTGACGATCGGTCGCGCGGAAGGGACGAGATGAACGAGTCCGACGACGCCGGCGTCACGCGCGACGACAACCAGCCCTTAAGCCTCAGCCGCCTGAAGCGCCGCGGCGATTTTCAGCGCGCCGCGCGCGGGCGGCGGGCGCGCGCCGAGGCATTCTCGCTGCAGGCCAACCGCCGCGCCGGCGCGCCCGACGGCCTGGGCGCCCGCGTCGGCTTCACCGTCACCAGGAAGCTGGGCGGCGCGGTGGTCCGCAACCGCATTCGCCGGCGCCTCAGGGAAGCCTTGCGCCTGACGCCCAGCCTTGAGACGCGGCCCGACCATGATTACGTGCTGATGGCGCAGCGGACGGCCCTCGGCAGGCGGTTCGACCTGCTTCAGGCCGATCTGAAGCGCGCCTTTTCAGCCGTTCACGCCGGCTCCTCCCGGACCGGCCGCCCGGGCCAATCCGAAGACAGAGACGATCGACAATGAACTCCGAGGACTCAAGAAACCTCATCCTGGCGATCGTCTTGTCGGTGCTCGTGCTGATTGGCTGGAACTATTTCTACGGCGCGCCGCAGTTGCAGAAGGATCGTCAGGCGCAGACCCAGACGAACCATGCCAACGCCCCCGCCGCCGGGTCCGGCGCCGCCGTCCCTCCGTCGGGGGCGTCCGCAGCCTCGGCGCCCGAGACTAGGCCGCAAGCGCTCGCCGCCGCCAAGCGCATCCCGATCGACACGCGGAGCCTCGGCGGCTCGATCGATCTGACGGGCGGGTTGCTCGACGATCTCACGCTCAAAGCCTATCGGGAGACGATCGACCCGAAGAGTCCCAACATCGTCCTGTTCTCGCCGCAGGGCGGCCCCGCTCCCTATTGGGCGGAGACCGGATATATCCCCGACGCGGGAACCAAGGCCAAACTGCCGGCGCGGGACACCGTGTGGTCCAGCGACGCGACGGCGCTGACCACCGACAAGCCGGTGACCCTCACCTACGACAACGGCGCCGGCCTGATCTTCCGCCGGGTGATCGCGGTCGACGACCGCTACATGTTCACGGTCACCAATTCGGTCGAGAACAAGACCGGCGAGCCGGTCGTTCTCCACCCTTACGCGCTGATCCTGCGGCGCGGAAAGCCGGAAGTTTCAGGCTACGCCGTGCTGCATGAAGGCTATGTCGGCGGGGTCGGCGACAATTCGATTCAGGAAGTCACCTACGCCAAGATCGATCCGGCCAAGCCTGTCGTCATGAACGGCGCCGGCGGCTGGCTCGGCTTCACCGACAAATACTGGGCTTCGGCGATCATTCCGGACCAGGCGCTGCCGGTCGAGGCGCACTTCTCGGTTAGCGGCGCAGTTCAGCCGGCCGACTACATGACCGACTATGTCGGCGCCGCGCAGACCGTCGCGCCGGATTCGACGAGCGAGGTCGTCTCGCGGGTCTTCGCGGGCGCCAAAGAGGTCAACACGATCAACGCCTACATGACCGACCTCGGCATCAAGAAGTTCAATCTGATGATCGACTGGGGATGGTTCTGGATGATCACCCAGCCGATGTTCCAGCTCATCGACATCATCTACCGCTTTGTCGGCAATTTCGGCGTGGCGATCCTGATCGTCACCGTGCTGGTCAAGCTCGCCTTCTTCCCGCTCGCCAACCGCAGCTATGCGTCGATGGCGAAGATGAAGAAGATCCAGCCGCAAATCGCCGCTTTGAAGGAGCGCTTCCCCGACGACCGCGCCAAGCAGCAGCAGGCGCAGATGGAGCTGTTCAAGACCGAGGGCGTCAATCCGGTCTCCGGCTGCCTGCCGATGGTGATCCAGATTCCGGTGTTCTTCGCGCTCTACAAAGTGATTTTCATCACCATCGAAATGCGCCACGCGCCGTTTTTCGGCTGGATCAAGGATCTTTCGGCGCCCGACCCGACCAATGTCTTCACGCTATTCGGGCTGATCCCGTGGAACCCGACCGCGCTGCCGGTGTTCGGCCATTTCCTCGCGCTCGGCATCTGGCCGCTGGTCATGGGCTTGTCGATGTTCTTTCAGATGAAGATGAACCCCGAGCCGGCCGATCCCGTGCAGAAGACGATGTTCGCCTGGATGCCGGTGATCTTCACCTTCATGCTCGGCGCCTTCCCGTCCGGCCTGGTGATCTACTGGACCTGGAACAACACGCTTTCGGTGACCCAGCAATATTTCATCATGCGCAAGAACGGCGTGAAGGTGGAGCTTTGGGACAATCTCACCAAGATGTTCGCCAAGATGCGGCCGACGTGAACGAGGCTTCGGCCGGAGAGGCCGGAGCGGCGCTGGTCGAGGCGGGACGCAAGTTGTTCGCGTCCCCTTGCGACTTCTTCTTCGCCGCCGCCGCGCCCGACGGCCTGCCGCCGATCGGCGCGCCGGAGATCGCCTTCGCCGGACGCTCGAACGTCGGCAAGTCCTCGCTGATCAACGCGCTGACCGGTCGCCAGAGTCTGGCGCGCACGTCGCACACGCCGGGGCGCACGCAGGAGCTGATCTTCTTCGATCTCGGCGGCCGATTGACGCTGGTCGACATGCCCGGCTACGGCTATGCGGCGGCGAGCAAGAGCAAGGCGGCGTCCTGGGGGCGGTTGACTCGCGACTATTTGCGCGGGCGCGCCTCGCTGATGCGCGCCTTCGTTCTCGTCGACGGGCGGCATGGCCTCAAAGACAGCGACGTCGAGACGATGACGCTGCTCGACAAGTCCGCCGTGTCCTACGCCGTCGTCCTGACCAAGCGCGACGAGGTCAAGCCGGCCGATCAGACCGAGCGCGTCGAAGCGACGCTGCAGGCGCTGCGCGTCCATCCCGCCGCCTACCCCCGCGCCTTCTTCACTTCCGCGCGCAGCGGCGAGGGCATCCCCGAACTGCGCGCCCACGTCGTGCAATTGCTGCGGGAACGGGGCGGGGTCTAGCGCGCCGGCCGGCTCGGCTGGAATAGGCCCGGGGGGTCGGCGGCATGGGGAGACGCCTCGATATTGCGATCATCGGCGCCGGCGTCGGCGGGCTCGCCGCGGCGACGATGCTGTCGCGCGGGGGCCATCGCGTCGCGGTCTACGAGCGCTTCGCCGCCGCGCAGCCGATCGGCTCCGGGCTGATGCTGCAGCCGACCGGGCTCGCCGCGCTCGAACGGCTGGGCCTGCGCGACGCCATCGAGGCGCGCGGCGCCCCGATCGGCCGGCTGCACGGCCTCAACGAGCGCGGCGGCGTCGTGTTCGATCTGAGCTACGCCGATCTCGATCCCGCCCTCTACGCCATCGGCGTTCACCGCGCGGCGCTGCACACCGTTCTCTGGGAGGCCTTCGCCGGATGCGGGGCGGCGATCGAGACCGGCCGCGCCATCGTCGACGTCGCGATCGCGGCGGACGGCCGCGCGCGGGCGGTCGACGACAAAGGAGCGTTTTCGCCGGCTTTCGACCTCGTGATCGACGCTTCCGGCGCGCGTTCGCTCGTGCGCGCGCGAGCGGCGACCGCCAGGGTTCGGCGATTCGCCTATGGCGCGGTGTGGTCCAGCATCCCCGACGCCGGAATCGCGCCGGGGACGTTGGCGCAACGCTACGTCGCGGCGACCATCATGATCGGCCATCTGCCGGTCGGCCGCATCAGCGCCGATTCGGCGCCGCTCGCCGCCTTCTTCTGGAGCCTCAAACCGGAGCGCTATCCGGCCTGGCGTTCAGGATTCGACGATTGGCGCCGGCAGGTCGCGCGAATATGGCCGGCGCTGGAGCCCGTCGCCGCCGCCTTCGGCGGGCCGGATGAATTCACGCTCGCCTCATATATGCATTTCACCGCGGCGCGCCCGTTCCGCGGACCTTTGGCTTTGCTCGGCGATGCGGCGCACGCCACCTCGCCGCAGCTCGGCCAGGGCGCCAATAGCGCGCTGCTCGACGCGCTGGCGCTCGGCGACGCGCTCGCAAAAACCGACGACGTCGCGCGGGCGCTCGCGCTCTATGCGCGGTTGCGGCGACGTCACGTCCGCTTCTATCAATTCGCCAGCGCCGTCATGACGCCGTTCTTTCAGTCGGATTCTCGTCTGCTCGCCAACGTGCGCGATCTCGCCTTCCATCGGATGAAGAGCCTTCCCTACCTGCGCCGCGAAATGCTGCGCACGCTCGCGGGGCTGAAGACCGGCCTTCTGGCCGCGGACACCGCCCGGGGGCTTGCGGGAATGCCGCCAGCCTCGCCAGACGCCGCCGTCGACGCCCTTTTTCCGACCGGGTGAGGCCGCGCCATGACCGTCGACGATCGCCTCGGCGCGCCGGACCATCGCCGCATGGCCGCGCTCTAACGACCGCGCGCCCTCGGCGGCCGCTTCCAACGGGCGATGGACATCGAGTGCGGCGCCCGGAACAACCGAGCCGTCCGAACCTGCGGCTACCGCGTCGCCCGCGAAGTCGCGCCGAGCTTGCCGAACGCGTCCTCGACCAGGCTCATGTGATGAAACATCGCCGCATGGGCCGCCGCGGCGTCGCACGCCAGGATCGCCTTGACGACCGCCCCATGCTCGGCGTGCGAGCGCGCAATGCGGCCGGCGGCGCGAAATTGCGCGCGGCGGAACGGCGCCAGCCGTCGGCGCAGTCCCGCGGCGAACTCGGCCAGGATGGCGTTATGGGCGCCCGAATAGATTTGCGTGTGGAAAACGACGTTCGCCGCCGTGTAGCCGTCGCGGTCATGATGAGGCAGGAACGCCGCCATCGCCTCGTGCACGCTCTGCAAGCGGCGCCGTTCGAGCGGCGTCATGCTCATCGCGGCGAGCCGCGCGCAGGCGGCCTCGATCTCGGCCATGGCGCCGAACAGCGTCTCCAGTTGCGCCGACGTCGCGCTGGCGACCGTGGCGCCGCGCCGCGGCTTGATTTCGATCAAGCCGGTCGAGGCGAGCTGCCGCAGCGCTTCGCGCACCGGCGTCCGCGACACGCCGTAGCGCTCGGCAAGCCGGTGTTCGTCGAGACGAAACCCTGGCTGGAATTCGCCGGACAGCACGCCATCCGCGATGCCCTCGACAAGACGCTCGGTTTGCGTCGCAGCTTCCGGCTCGGTTTTTCTCAACGACCCGTTCCAATCTGCTTCGGCGCCCTGTCCTTGGGCAGTCTAGCATACAATATCAGCATGCAAAACTAGATTATAGGCATGCATAACGCGATTATTGCATGCATAGTCTAGGCTGTACATGCAGATCTCGCGAGGTTGCGCGTTGCCTCGGTCTGTCTATCCAGTCGACCAAGCATCGGCGGCGCCAAAGCTGGCCGCGATCGGGTTCCGGCAGGTTCCGGCCGGTCTTGAACGCAGTCTTCGACGGGTCGAGCCGGCGACCGGCCGCTCCCGCCGCCATCGGCGCGGCGCGGGCCGTCCAACGCCTCCGATGCCGGGGCGCGGCTGCGCAACGATCGCGGCGCGATGATCTCATGGGGAACGTGAGGGCCGTCATCTCGCGATGACGCGAGCCGACGGAGGGCGATTTAATCTTCTCGAACCGCGGCGGCGCCATATGGGCAAGATCATAGAGCTCTCGGCCGAACCCTATCCCTTCGAGCTGTCGCCCGGGCATTGCGCCCTGTTGATCATCGACATGCAGCGCGACTTCCTCGAGCCCGGCGGGTTCGGCGAGATGCTCGGCAACGACGTCTCGCAATTGCGTCGGACGATCGAGCCGAACCGCCGGTTGCTGGCCGCCTGGCGCGCCGCGGGCCTGCCGGCGCTCCATACCCGCGAGGGGCACCGGCCCGATCTCTCCGATTTGCCGCCGGCCAAGAAGGCGCGGGGCCGCAGCGCGACCTCGATCGGCGATCCCGGCCCGATGGGCCGCATTCTGGTGCGCGGCGAGGCCGGCCACGACATCATCGCCGAGCTTTATCCCGAACCCGGCGAACCGGTCATCGACAAGCCCGGCAAGGGCGCGTTCTTCGCCACCGATCTTCACGCCATCCTCCAGCACCGCGGCGTCAAGCAACTCGTCGTCACCGGCGTGACGACCGAGGTGTGCGTGAACACCACGGTGCGCGAGGCCAACGACCGCGGCTACGACTGCCTGGTCGTCGAGGATTGCGTCGGCTCCTACTTTCCCGAGTTCCAGGCCATGGGGCTGAAGATGATCAAGGCCCAGGGCGGCATCTTCGGGTGGGTCGCCAAGTCAGAGGTTTTGATCGATGCGTTGGGCGGTTTGGAAAAGGGCGACTGACCCGAACCGGATCTTGGAAGGAGTGGGACAATGCAGAATGGAGCCATCACCGCGCGGGGCAGCGAGCGCTTTTGGGTTCCGGGCGACTGGAACGCCTTTTTCGGCTTCGGGACGAACATCCTGGTCAATGTTCTGGTCCTGACGGGGCTGCTGCGCTTCGTGCTGAAAATGCCGGATTTGCTGGTCTTCGGCCGAATTCTTCCCGCCCTCGGGCTGATGCTGTTCCTCTCGACGGTGTATTACGCCTGGCTCGCCTATCGTCTCGCCGCGAAGACCGGCCGCAGCGATGTCACCGCCTTGCCTTCGGGCACCAGCGTGCCGCACATGTTCGTCGTCACCTTCGTGGTGATGCTGCCGATCCTCAATGCGACCAAGGATCCCATCCAGGCCTGGGAGGCGGGCCTCACCTGGGTGTTCGTGCAGAGCTTCGTGTTGATGATCGGCGGCTTCATCGGGCCGGTGATCCGCCGGATCACGCCGCGGGCGGCGCTGCTCGGCTCGCTCGCCGGCATTTCCATCACCTTCATTTCGATGCGGCCCGGCCTGCTGGTGTTCGAGACGCCGCTGATCGGCATCGTCTGCTTCGCGATCATCCTGGCCAACTGGTTCGGCGGGGTGCGCTATTTCCAGGGCGTGCCGGGCGGGCTGATCGCCATCGCGGCGGGCACGATCATCGCCTGGGGATCGAACATTTTCGGCATGGGCCTTGGCGGCTTGAGCTTCGGCGCGGTGGGCGAAGCGCTTTCGCACTTCGGCTTCTCGTTTCCCATTCCGGCGGTCGATCACGTCTTTTCCGGCTTCAAGTTCCTCGGCGTGATCCTGGTCACCGCGATTCCCTTCGGCATCTATGATCTCGTCGAGGCGATGGACAACGTTGAGAGCGCGTCCGCCGCGGGGGATTCGTTTCCGACGACGCAGGTGCTGACCGCCGACGGCGTCATCAGCCTGATCGGCTGCCTGATGGGCAATCCTTTCATCAACGCCGTTTACATCGGCCATCCCGGCTGGAAGGCGATGGGCGGCCGGATCGGCTATTCCGCCGCGACCGGGGTGATGGTGCTGGTGCTTTCGTGGCTCGGCGTCGTCGCCCTGGCGAGCAGCCTGATCCCGGTGATCGCGATCCTGCCGATCCTGCTCTATATCGGCATGCTGATCGGCTCGCAGGCGTTCCAGGAATCGCCGCGCAGCCATGCCCCGGCGATCATCCTGGCGATGGTTCCGCAGATCGCCGCCTGGGGCAAGAGCCAGATCGACGGCGCGCTGCACGCGGCGGGCACCGACGCCTCGGCCATCGCTCTCGACAAGTTCGGCAACAACGGCGTGCTCTACAAAGGGCTGGCGACGCTCGGCGGCGGCGCCACGCTCGCCGGCATCATTCTGGGCGCGGTTACGGTGTTCGTCATCGACCGCCAGCTCGAAAAGGCGGCGTGGTTCGCGTTGGCCGGCGCGGTTTGCACCTTCTTCGGCCTGATCCATGCCGAGGATCTCGGCATCGCGCAGTCGCCGATGGTCTCGGTAAGCTACGCCCTGGTCGCGGTGATGCTCTACTGCTTCGCCAAGTTCGCCCATGTCGCGCCGGCCGAGCCGAGCCACGAGCACGGCCATGGCGAGATGACGGCGCAACCGGCGGAATAAGCGGCGCGTCGCGGCGGCCGGCGCTCCCGCCCGCCTCGACCGCCACAGCGACGAACGCGGCGCGACCATCCCCCGCGCCGCGTTCGACGTCTCCGGGCGGATTCGGGCGCCCGGGGCCGAAGCCGGGCCGCGCCCCCCATTGACGGGCCTCCGCCGCGAAGGCGAAACTCGCGCGATGACGGTCTACAATCGCATCGCCGCGCAGGACCTCGGCCGCATCGCCGCGCTGAGCGACGGAATCTTCGCCTTCGCGATGACCGTGCTGGTTCTCGAGATTCACATCCCCGACGGCGCCGGAATCCATTCGGAAGCCGAGCTTTGGGCCGGCCTTGCGGCGCTCGGGCCGCGCCTCGTCACCTGGCTGCTCAGCCTGATGACGCTCGGCATCTTCTGGGTCGGCCAGCAGACCCATCTCAACCATCTGACGCACGCCGACCGCGATCTGAGCTGGCTGCACTTCGCGTTCCTGGCCTGCGTGACGGCGCTGCCGTTTTCGACGCGGCTGCTCGCCGAATTCATCACCTATCGGACGGCGTTCCTGATCTATTGGGCGAACATCCTGCTGTGCGGCGTCACCGTCATGGCCTATGTGATCTACGCCGATCGCGCCGGCCTCATCAAGGCGGATGCGCCGGCGCATTTCTCGCGAGCCTTCCGCCGCCGCGTCGTCGTCGCCCAGTCGCTCTACGCCGTCGGCGCGGTTCTCGGCCTGGTCAGCATTCCCCTGGGGATCGGCTTCATCGTGCTGGTCCAGCTCAACTACGTGATCGCCCCGCGCCTGCCGCTGCTGTGGAAGCTGTGAACGCCCCGGCGGCGGCGTCGCCTCGGCAGGCGATTTTCCGGCGCCGGGTCGGTTCGAAGCCCGGCTCCGCGCAAGGAGCCAGGACTCGACCCGGGGAAAATGAATGGCGCGATTTGAGCCCTGGGTCGTCATGCGATCGGCGCGCTTGAGCGCCGCAGAAGCGGCGCGAAGCGGCCGCGATATTTGGTCGAGCGCGAAATAACAGTTTTGGGCGACTGAGAGCGAACAGCGGACGTTAAACAATCGCGAGGCGGACGACGTTCGCCGTGTTCCAAATATCAAGAATTTCGCGCCGCATCCGCAAGCCAAGGCATTCCCGCCAGCATCTTCGCGCGCCCGGCCATCTGTTCCGCCGTCGGCACGTAGATCGACAGCTCACGCGTCCATGGCCCTATGCCCTGCACGTCGAGATCGACGCGAACTGGGAGCCGGTTTTTTGTGGGTAAATTCGCGAGCAATTCGACGTTGCGGACTCGCGTCACGCATTGCAACGGCGTATGCATGCGGCCCGAGATTCCATTCTTGAACGGAATGGAGGCCTGTCGGACGACATCGAGCTTAAAGAGCAGATCGAGCCACGGCGTTCCGCGATACGCCTCGAAATACTCGAAGAAGCGCATCCCGAAGGTTGGGGAGAACGGACTTTCCCCGCGCTGCATCGACAGAACTTCGCGCATTCGCTGCGGCAGGTAATCGATACCCGCCACCCGGGCTATGCCGCCCCTTTCGTCGATGTACAGGTCATTCGTTTCCGGGTGCGCGGCCAGTCCGCTCCCAATCTTCTGCGCATCTACCCGCGGTGCACCCGGTGCAATCGAACAAACCAAGGTGTACCCGTCGGCCTGCTTCGTTAGGCTCGGGGCGGCGATCAGCACGCGCCCGTCGCCGAGCTCGTTGCTGAGGATGTACCTGTTTTCAGGGGCCTCGCCCGCGAAGCCATCGATGAAGGAAATGACCCCGTGCATGTCGCCGATCAGGAAATGCCTCAGGCTCAGCGTCCAGCTACCGACGTCTATGTGTAGGAGGTCGCCGGTGCAGACCACTTCAGGGCCGACCGCGAGCAGACTCGTCGCGAGACTCGCACTTGATCCCGTGCGCACGGCGCGTGCGCAGGCCGCTTCATGTTCGCACTTCATCGCGCGGAGCCCGTCAGCGGTAAAGGTTACCTCGTCCCGGTCGATCAGCTTCGCATGGTCGGAGCAGAGCCATATCGCGTTATCGAGACCGGCGCGATCTTCAGGCGTCATCGACTCGTCGTAGCGCCGGCCACGCGGGGAAGCCGCGCAAATGTGGGCGGCCTCGCCGATATTCGTGATCTTGTCGGGAGCTTGCTCGCTAGGCCCTACCGTCAGCTTAGCGCAGCCGGCAAGTGAGCAATGCCAGCCAGCGCGCGCAGCGACGACCCGTTTAACCTTCTCGGAGAAATCGTCTCGGCCGTTCATCGACATCATCTAACACCATTCCGCGGCCGAGATGCTCGATCTACGATAAGGGCACGACGACGGGACTTGAACCCATATCCTCCAGCCCTTACGCTCCGATTGTTCAGGTCGGTAACATAAGCAGACGGCGGGTGCTCTATCCATTGAGCTACGTCGTGAAACCATTAAGCGGCCGTCTCGGCAGTCTTTTGTCGCCCGTCTCGAAACTCTTTGGCCTTTCGGAATTCTGGTTCGAGTTCGATCAGGCGCTCCCGCAGGCCGTCGAGCCGGTAGGCGCTGGAAATTTGCTTTTGCTTCCCGCGATAGCGGTGCTCTCGCTTAATGAGACCGGCCTTTTCGAGGCCGCCGAGGTAACGCAAAACCATGCGCTCGCTCTTGCCCATACGCCGCGCAATTGTCTCAATTTTGGGATGAGGAGCCTTGTCTGCATCCCACCAATGTTGGACGAGATGCAGCAGGACGTTGAATTGCGTCGGCGTGATCTTCAGGCGAGCCTGCGCGTAAAGCAGGAGGTTCGGCAACTGAGTGAAGCCGTAGGAGCCGACAACCTGTCGGCTGAAACGGTCTTCGAGCTTTCGCCGCTCTTTCTCTTTCGAGGGGGGCGTCGGCATCTTCACAACGGATGCTGTGGGCTTGGGAGCTGTCATCATACGCGGTGATATGCCGATGGTTTGCCTTTGGACGCAAGGCACTTAGACCTTCGTAAGGGCCGCCATTTCTGACGGGCATCCCTGCGTGATAGTGCATGCTGTCGACAATGCGTGATATTGGGGAGTATGTCTTTTTGAGCGCCAATCCTGACGCCCATTCTCTTGTCAAAAATGACGGGCCTCTGTCTGTCATAACTGACGGGCCTCATTTTGCAAGTTCCGGCAGACCGGCATGGACTAGCGTCATCGGAAGCGTCTTACGTCGGCGCGCAGCATCACGCGCAAACACCCAAGGTGCGAAGATCAAGACATTTGCAACACACGGCCACACCAATAATATGCGTTACCTCTTCGTTGCAATCTTCGTCCACATCGCCCCATGAGCCTTGTGCACGGTAGGTCCGCTTCGGGTGATCGGCGACAATCGGTTGAAATACCGCGCTGGCCGCGAAGCGGGCTTCAGATCATTCTCGGCCGACGTCGCTTGCGGCTCGCTTCGGGACCTTTCCGTCGCCGAAGGCCGAGGTCGGAAATCGGGGCGTCGACGTCCTTCACGGAACGGGCGCCGATGATCGCGTCGCACTCGCGTCGCCTCGGCGGCTTGACGGCATACCGACTAGTCGGTATTGTTCGCGGATGATTGAGCAGGCCCGCCACGAATCGAGGACCAGACTCCTGACCGCGGCGATGAATGTGATCCGCGCCAAAGGCTACGCGGCCGCAACGGTCGACGACATCTGCCGCTCGGCAGGCGTCACCAAGGGAAGCTTTTTCCATCACTTCAACAGCAAGGACGATCTGGCCCTGTCCGCCGCGGCCTATTGGGATGGGACAACGGAGGCGTTCTTCGCCGCTGCGCCCTATCATCGGTCGAGAGATCCCCTGGAGCGGCTGTTGGGCTATGTGGATTTTCGCGCCGAGATTTTGCGGGGCGACTTGCCGGACTACACCTGCCTTCTCGGCACGCGGGTTCAGGAAACCTACGCCACGCATCCTGAAATCCGCGCCGCTTGCGAAAAAGGCTTGTCGTCGCACGTCGCCATTTTGACGCGTGACATCGAAGCCGCCAAGCAGCTCTACGCGCCCGAGGCGACCTGGAGCGCGGCGAGCGTCGGCTATTTCATCCAGTCCGTTCTGCAGGGCGCATTTATTTTCGCCAAAGCAAAACAGGGCCCCGAAGTCGTGCGCGAAAGTCTCGCGCACCTCAGGCGATGCCTCATGTCGCTTTTCAACGGCGCGCAGCGTCAAACGAAAGGATAGGCCATGACCGACTCTACGCCCAGGAAGTTCCTCGTCCTCTATCTCACGCCGGTGTCGGTGCTGGCCGATTGGGCCAAGACCGACCCGGAAATCCGCAGGCCCGCCGAGCAGAAGATGCAGGCCGAGTGGAGACAGTGGATGGGCGATCATGCGAAGATGATCGCGCTGACGGAAGCCGGCGGAAAGACCAAGCGGATCACGGCGAGCGGCGTCGCCGACACCAAGAACGAGATCATGCTCTATTCCTTCGTCGAGGCGGACTCGCATGAAGCCGCCGCGAAAATGTTCGAGACGCATCCGCATTTGCAGATTCCGCAATCCTCCATCGAAGTGATGGAAGTCAGGGCTATGGGCCAAATGTAAGCCTTGCCGCGGCGACGTCTTCGCCCTCTCTCGTTCGACGGCCGGCCGCTTCGAGAGGCCGGTCCTGTCGCTCCGAATCCAGATATCGAATTGCCGGGGTCGACGTCGATCCCGGGCTTCTCGCGCATCCGCGGCGTCGCCGCGAAACCATATCGGCTCCTGCAACCGCTCGTCGGGGAAGGCAAGCGGTCTCGCGTCGAGGACTTGTCCCGCGCGAACCTCCGGCGGCTATTCCGACGCGTCGAGGCCGACCGCCGCGAGCGCGGCCGCCTGCCGACCGGCGACCGCCTCGACCTTGAAGCCCTCGATCGCCGCCTCGAACAGGCGGTGGAAGTTGAGCTCGGCGCCGAGGCGCAGGAAGGCGCCGCCGAGGCCGATCGCGGCGCGGTCCATGAACACGAATTCGCGCGGCACCTTGAGCGGCCCCTGCGCCCTGAGGGCGCGCGCCACCGCGAAGGCCTCGCGGCGGCCGTATTCGCCGGGCTTGACGCCGTCGGCGATGCTGCGCACGCGGTCCTCGACCAACGGCCCGTAGATGAAGCGCGCCCAGATGTTCAGCGCCGCGATCGTCTCGCGCGACAGCCGGGTGAAGCCCCAGATCTCGTAGGCGCGGATGACCCGCGCCTCGTCGCCCTGCTTCAGCCCCTCGTAAAGCTCGACGACGCCGCCGACGAAGCCGGCGGGGAAGATGCGCACGCAGCCGTAGTCGAACAGGTTGACCGCCTCGACCCGCCGCTGGTCCGCCTCGCCCGAGGCGACCACCGTGTAATTGCCGAGATGCGGATCGCCGTGAATGACGCCGAACTGCGAGAACGGCAGCCACCAGGCTTCGAACAGCGCCATCGCGATCGTGTTGCGCGCCTCGGCGGGCGCGTCCTGAAAATCGGTCAGCCTGCCGCCGTCGAGCCATTGCATCGTCAGCAGGCGCCTTGTCGACAGCGCCTCGAGGATGCGCGGCACGCGCACCCGCGGCCGGCCGGCGAGCATCGTTTGATAGAGCCTGGCGAGCCGCGCCTCGCGGACATAGTCGAGCTCCTCGCGGATGCGCGCGCCGATCTCGCGCGCGATCTCGCGCGTGTCGATCGCCGGACCCATCCGGCGGTGGATGGAGAACAGGAGGTCGAGCTGGACGAGATCGGCCTCCACCGCCGAGGCCATGTCGGGATATTGCAGCTTGCAGGCGAGCGCCTCGCCCTCGAGGCTGGTCGCGCGGTGCACCTGGCCGAGCGAGGCGGCGGCGGCCGGCGACAGGTCGAACGCTGAAAAGCGCGCCCGCCAGTCGGCGCCGAGCTCGGCCTGCATGCGCCGCCTGACGAAGGCCGCGCCCATCGGCGGCGCCTGCGACTGCAGCTTGATCAGCTCCTCGGCGTAGTCGGCCGGCAGCGCCTCGGGAATGGTCGCCATCATCTGCGCGACCTTCATCAGCGGCCCCTTCAGCGAGCCGAGCGCGCGCGCCAGCGCCTCGGCGTTGCCGCCGCGCGCGCCGGTGACGCGGCTCGAGGCGATGCGCGCCGCCAGCGCGCCCGCATTGGCGCCGAGCCGCGCATAGCGCGAGGCGCGCGCGGAAAACCGGTTGGCTTCGTCGTCCTGCATCGAAACGGTCCTGCGTCGGCGCGGTTCTATCGGCGCCATTCGGGCTTTATCGAGGCCTTCGGCGGCGCGCGTTCACCACGCCGCGCGATAGGGGTTGCCGGCCGCGCCGCGCGGGCGTAACGACAAACATAGAGGTTCCCGACCCACGCGGGGACCGTTGCATGGCCGGGTTCAATAGCATGGGCCAGTTCACACCGCGCGCCGCGGAACGGCGCCGCTGCTACCTCAACGCGCGTTTCGTCTTCAACAGCGGCTATTCGTCGCTGGAGGCGGTGGTGCGCAATATTTCGCCGCTGGGCGCCAGGATCGAAGCGGACGACCTGTCGGTCGTGCCCGCCGAGTTCGACCTGCTGGTCAGCAACTTTTCCGGCGACGACAGCCGGCGCCACGCGCGCCGCATCTGGCGCACCGACCACGCGGTCGGCGTCGCCTTCGTCGGCGGCGCCGAGCCGGCGCCGGTCAAGACCGCCCCCGCCGGTCACTGAGCGGGCGGCTCGGCCAGCCCCCGCAGGGCGGCGAGCAGCCGCTCGCGCGCTTCGGCGATCCCCTTGTAGGCGAGCTCGGCCGGGCTCAGCGCGGCCAGCGCGCGGTGCAGCGCGCGCGCCAGCCGGCGCCCGCGCGCGTCATGCGAGAGCGCCGAAACCGGGTCGACATGCACGCGCACGGTGAACAGGATGTCGCCGCTCTCCGGCAGCCGGCGCAAGGTCTGCCGCTCGACCCTGACATGCGCGCGCGCCGAAACGGGTTCGCCCGGCGGAAACCGCTCGCATGGATCCTGCTGCGATTCGGCGTGGCGCAGCCGCGCGTCGCCGTAGATCGACCAGTTGAACCGCTCGACCGGCTGGCCGGCCGGCAGATTGTCGAAAATGCGCGCGACCATTCCCGCCATCTTGCCGGCATAGCCGGGAACGGGGGCGTGAATGGCGTCCAACGCGCGGCCGAGCTTGTCGCCGAGCGTCCAGGTCGAAGGAAAGCACAGCGAGCCGGCGACCAGCCGCCAGCCGTCCTCGCCGCGGCGCATCAGCAGCAGATCCTCCTGCACCAGGCGCGAGGCGGTCAGCAGGGCCGGCTCGCCGTCGAACGCGACGAGACGATCGCCGGGCCGCACGCGGAGCGCGCGCCCCTCGCGCCGGTATATCAAGGGGAAGCGGGCCAGCAGGTGGGCGGCGAGCAGTTCGAGCGTCTCGGCCTGCCCCGCCTCGGCGCCCACCAGCGCGCCGAAAGCCGCGGCGCCTTCGCGCGCCAGGATCGCCTCCTTCAGCGCCAGCTGGTCGGCCAGATCGGCGTCCGGCTCGATCCAGCGCGCCGGATCGAGCGGCGCCAGGCCGATGGCGAACGACGGCTTGCCGGAGGCGTAGGGGGTGTGGAGGAACGGCATCGGTCGGGCGGCGGGACTCCGGAATTGCAAAAGAATTTGCCGATCGCGGCGGAAATTCGCCGCCGGCAAAGACGCGCGGCGCTTAAACGCAGGACGGGAGAATACTCCCCCAATTCACCGCCGCGCGGCAATTTTCTCCCGCGCGGCGCTGGCGAGAAATGCGGAACGCGTCAGTCCCCGTTGAGTTGCCGCTGCGTCAATCGCGCGCAAGAGCCCGGCGTCGAAGGTGAGGTTCGCGCGCACCGTGCGTCCATCGTCGACCAGGACGGGAATGATCACCGCCGCTTCGCCCGCCGCGATGTCGATTTCACCCGCCGCCAGAATCTCGGCAGTCGTCCGGTTTCTCGGCAGGGCCCTCGCGCCGCCGGTCTGATGCTCGATCCATTCGCGCGCGGCCGAGGCGACATCGCGAATCGCGTCTTCAGCGCTGGCGCCCGCTCCATAGCACCCCGGCAGATCAGGAATTCGCACGCCCCAGGCGCCACCGCCTTGATCGATGATTCCGACATAGTCAGCCACCGCATCCTCCTTTCAGATCCAGCCGGCCTTCCTGGCGATGTCGCGCGCCACGCCCGGCGAAACCGTCCGATGACGCGGCGCGACGATCAGCACGCCCCCGCGCGCCGAATTCGTGAACTTGTCGTGATTCCCGCCGCCGACCTTGGACCAGTTCTCGCGCTGCAGCCGGGCGACGATCCGGCGGGTGTTCGTTTCCAATGGCGCCGCCCCCGTCGGTAGTGCGCACTATAATACGCATCAATGAACCTGTCAATTCGACCGCAACGCTTGGTTAAGCCTGCCGGCGCATCGTGCGGCGATGCTGAAGACCGACGACGCCGAGGCTCTTCTCGCCGTCCTTCCCGCCGCGCCGGATCTGCGCGGCAAGGTTCTGGCGTGGCTGCGTCATCTCGGCCTCGAGCGCCGGCTCTCGCCGCACACGCTCGATGCGTACGGCCGCGACGTCAGGCAGTTCCTCGATTTTCTCGGCGAAAGGTTCGAGGCGCCGCCGACCATCGCCGATTTCATCGGCCTGACGCCCGCCGACCTGCGCGCCTTTCTGGCGCGCCGCCGCGCCGACGGCGTCGAGGGCCGCTCGCTGCTACGGGCGCTGGCCGCCCTGCGCTCGCTGGCGCGCCGCCTCGAGCGCGAAGGCGACGGCCGCGCCTCGGCGTTCTCGACGATCCGGGCGCCGCGCATGGCGCGCAGCCTGCCCAAACCGCTCGGCGTCGCCGAAGCCAGAGCGATGACCAATCCGCAGGCCCGCGCGGGCGAAGCGCGCGATCCCTGGATATTGGCGCGCGACGCGGCGGTTCTGGCGCTGCTCTACGGCGCGGGCCTGCGCATCGCCGAGGCGTTGTCGATCCGCCGGCGCGACGCGCCGATCGGCGCCGTCGACAGCGTCACGGTCGTCGGCAAGGGTCAGAAGACGCGCAGCGCGCCGGTCATCGCGCCGGCGCGCGCGGCGGTGGAGAACTATCTCGCTCTTTGCCCCTATGCGCTCAAGCCCGACGGGCCGCTGTTCGTCGGCGCCAAAGGCGGCCCGCTGTCGCCGCGCATCATCCAGTTGACGGTCGAGCGCCTGCGCGGCGCGCTCGGCCTGCCCGACAGCGCGACGCCGCACGCCTTGCGCCATTCCTTCGCCACCCATTTGCTCGGCCGCGGCGGCGATCTGCGCACGATCCAGGAACTGCTCGGCCATTCCTCGCTCTCGACGACGCAAATCTACACCGCCGTCGACAGCGCCCGCCTGATCGAGGCCTATCGCGCCGCCCATCCGCGCGCCCGGCTCAAGGCGACCCCTTCCCGTTCGGCGGGCCGCTGAGCCCGCCCGCCGTCGTCGATCGGGCGTCGCCGCCCCTCGCCTCGGCTCGCCCCGCGCGCAGCCTCACCCAATAGGCGCGCGCCCGTCGCCTCAACGCGCGCATTTCCTTCATCACCGCCTCCTTGTAGGGCGCGATCAGGTCATGCGCGAAGGCGTTGAAGGCGACGAATTTCGCGTAGACCCAGGCGAACCACGGCATCGACAGCAGCTTTTCGCGCGTCAGGTCGAAAATCACCGCGATCAGGCCGAGGCCGAAGAATTTCAGCGCGACGAAGCCGACGATCCCCGGCAGCAGATGGCCGCGCGCGATCAGGTAGACGCATAGCGTCTGCAGCGGCTCGACGATGGCGACCGGGATCAGGAACACGATCAGCACGACCGGCGCCGGCAATTTCGCGATCGCCGCGGCGATTTGCGCCTTGAGCGCCGCCCACGGGATCCGCGCGACGATTCGCCGCCCCAGCGCGATGCAGCCCTGCCAGAACCAGGATTCGAACAGAAAAACCGCCGCGAGCAGCAGCATCAACGGTCTCGGCGGCGCTCGCTTGTCCATCACGGCCCCATTTGAAACGACCCATCAGGCGAACGGACGGACCGGCGGCCGGCCGCGCCGCCGGTTTGCCCCGGCGGGCCGACCCGCCCCATTGCCGCCATCAAGCTCCGATTAACCATCCGCCGGCTTTGGCGCGAATTTGACGCAATGCCGCAACCGACCGGCAAGGTTGACGGAACCTTCCCTTAACCGTTCGCTCCTAAGGGTCAGCCGTGGGGCGGCGCTGTTGTCAGGAGTTTCATTATGCACGGTTTGACGAGCGCGCGCGCGTTCAGATTCGGGGCCGCGGTGTTGATTGGCCTGGCCCTCGGCGCCTGCGCCAGAAACAACGCCGGTGGGCTGGACGGCGCCAACGCCGGCGCCGGGCCCGGCAGCTTCCAGGACTTCGCCGGCAATGTCGGCGACCGCGTGTTCTTCGAGACCGATTCGACCGACCTGACGGCGACGGCGCAGGCGACGCTCGACAAGCAGGCGGCCTGGCTCAACCAGTACGGCCGCTACAACTTCACCATCGAGGGCCATGCCGACGAGCGCGGCACGCGCGAATACAATTTTGCGCTGGGCGCGCGCCGCGCCGAGGCGACCAAGGACTTCCTGATCGCCAAGGGCGTTTCGGCTTCGCGCATCAAGACGATCAGCTACGGCAAGGAGCGGCCGGTCGCGGTGTGCAACGACATTTCGTGCTGGTCGCAAAACCGCCGCGCCGTCACGGTGCTCGCCGGCGCCCCGACTTCGTGACCTCGACCGGCGTCGCTTCGCCCCCGCTTGGCCGCAGCTTCGCCCAATTGTTGGCCGAAGCGGCGCTGTATGATATCGCCGTCGGCGGGCGCCTTGCCTCGCCGGGCGCGCGATCCAACGGGGGCTGAAGGCTTGAAATCATTCGATGGGCTGCGCTGCGCGGCCGCCTTGGCGGCGGCGCTGGCGGTGATCGGCGGGCCGGCCTTGCGCGCCGACGAGCTGGCGGGATCGCGCGCGCCGCTCGCGCGGACCGCCCAGGCGGGCGCCGCACCGCCCGCCGACATTCCCGGCGACGCGGGCGACCAGGGCCTGCTCGTCGTGCGCGTCGAGAGGCTCGAGAACGAGTTGCGCGCCGCCAATGGCGCGATCGAGGAGCTGCAGAACCAGCAGCGCCTGCTGCAAGACCAGTTGAAGCGTTTCCAGGAGGACGTCGAGTTTCGTCTCGGCGGCGCGCACGGCGCGGCCCCCGGCGCGATCGCCGAAGCCCCGCCCGCCAAACCGGGCAAGCGGTCCGACGCCTTCGATCCGGCGACTGATCCCAACGCCGTGGGCGCCCCGCGCCCGATCGGGACGACGCCGCCGAGCGCGCCGCTCGCCGCCGCGCCGCCCGCCCCCGGCGCGCCGCTGGACCTGTCGCACAATGTCGCCGGGCCGCCGCCGGCCGCGACCGAGGCCGCTCCGCAGGAGCCGACCGTCATCGCCGGCATCGGCGGGCCGCCCGACGACCCCCGCGAACAGTTCAACGCGGCTTTGGAGAGCTATCGCGTCGGCCAGTTCGAACAGGCGGAGCAGCAATTGCGCGCCTTCCTCGCCCGCAACGCCGGCAACCGCCTGGCGGCGGACGCGGTTTTCTACCTCGGCGAGACCTATTTGCAGCGTTCGCGCCCGCGCGAGGCCGCCGAACAATATCTCAAGGTGTCGACCGATTACGCCAAATCGCCGCGCGCGCCAGAGGGCATGTTGCGCCTCGGGCAATCGCTCGCCGCGCTCGGCAACAACGATCAGGCCTGCGCCACCTTCGGCGAGGTCGGGCGCCGCTATCCGAACGCCTCGGCGGCGGTGAAGAAGGTCGTCGAGCGCGAGATCCAGAAGGACCATTGTTGAAGAGGAGCGCGCCGGCGGCCGGCGAGGCGATTTCGCCGGCGCGGATCGAGGCCCTGTTGGCGCCGCTGGCGCAGGCAAAAAAGCTCCTGCTCGCGGTTTCCGGCGGTCCCGATTCGACGGCGCTGCTGCTGATGGCGGCGCGCTGGGCGAAACCGGCGGGCCGCCCAGGCGTCGAAGTCGCCACCGTCGATCATGCGATGCGCGCCGGCTCGCGCGCCGAAGCCGAGGCGGTCGGCGCGCTGGCCCGCCGGCTGGGTCTCGCCCACCATCTCATCGAATGGCGCGGCGTCAAGCCGCGCAGCCGCATCCAGGAGCGGGCGCGCGAGGCGCGCTACCGGTTGCTCGGCGCCTGCGCGCGCGAAGTCGGCGCCGACGTCCTCGTCACCGCCCATCACGCCGACGACCAGGCCGAGACGGTGCTGTTTCGCCTGCTGCGCGGCTCCGGGATCGCCGGGCTGCGCGGCATGCAGAGCGCCGCCGCGCAAGGCGAGGCGACGCTGGCGCGCCCGCTGCTCGGACTGCGCAAGGCCGAGCTGGTCGCCTTTTGCGAGGCCTGCGGCGAGGCTTTCGCCTGCGATCCGTCGAACGAGGACCCCCGCTTCAAGCGCACGCATTTGCGCCGCCTCGCCGCCCTGCTGGCGGCCGAGGGCCTCGGCGTCGAGGAAATCGCCCGCCTGTCGCGCCGCGCCGCGCGGATGGAGCAGGCGGTCGCCGCGCAGGCCCGGGCGGCGGCGGCGCGCCTTGGCTGGACCAGCCCGCGGCCGACCCGCGACGCCCAAGCGCTGTTCGACGAGCCGCTGGAGATCGCGCAGCGCCTGCTGGCGGGCGAGATCGCGCGCGTGGCGGGCAAGGAGCCGCGCCAGATCCGCCTCGAGCAAATCGAAGCCTTGGCGCAGGCGCTGCGGCAGGCGCGCGCGCAGAACAAGGCGCTGCGCGCCAATGTCGGCGGCGCCAGCGTGCGGATGAGCGCCAAAGGCGCGCTGAGCGTCAGTCCGGAGACGCCGCGACGGGGCCGCGCAGCTTCCCGGGCGAGATCGAGCGCGCAGACCGAGGCGTGAACGGAAGCGCCTGGCGCAGGAGCCCCGCCTCTTCACTTCAAATTCAGACAAATGCGCTTCCCTTGGCAATTGCCCCGCGTGCGCTTAAATGGGGGGTTGGAGCAGCGGAGGCCGCCGCGAGACGCCGGCCTCCCGAGGCTGCCGTTAGGATCGCTATGAACCCTAATTTCCGTAATTTCGCGCTGTGGGTGATCATCTTCCTACTCGTGCTCGCCTTGGTCACGCTGTTCCAGAGCCCGGGACAGAAGACGCCGAGCAGCGAAATCACGTTCAGCCAGCTCCTCAGCGAAGTCGATCTGGGCCATGTCAAGGAGGTGACGATCGCCGGAGCGGACATTTCCGGCCGCTTCACCGACAATCGCCCGTTCATGACCTACGCCCCCAGCGACCCCTCGCTGGTCGACACGCTCTACAAGAAGAACGTCTCGATCACCGCCAAGCCGCCGTCGGACGGCAATTCCTGGCTGATGACCCTGCTGGTCAACGGCCTCCCGCTGATCGCCTTTCTCGGCGTGTGGATTTTCCTGTCGCGCCAGATGCAGGGGGCCGGCGGCAAGGCGATGGGCTTTGGCAAGTCCAAGGCCAAGCTGCTGAACGAGGCGCACGGCCGCGTCACCTTCGAGGATGTCGCCGGCGTCGACGAGGCCAAGGAGGACCTCCAGGAGATCGTCGAATTCCTGCGCGATCCCCAGAAATTCCAGCGTCTGGGCGGACGCATTCCGCGCGGCGTGCTGCTGGTCGGCCCGCCGGGCACCGGCAAGACCTTGACCGCGCGCGCCGTGGCGGGCGAGGCCAATGTGCCGTTCTTCACGATTTCCGGCTCCGACTTCGTTGAAATGTTCGTCGGCGTCGGCGCGAGCCGCGTGCGCGACATGTTCGAGCAGGCCAAGAAGAACGCGCCCTGCATCATCTTCATCGACGAAATCGACGCGGTCGGCCGCCATCGCGGCGCCGGCCTCGGCGGCGGCAACGACGAGCGCGAGCAGACGCTCAATCAGTTGCTCGTCGAGATGGACGGCTTCGAGCAGAACGAGGGGATCATCATCATCGCGGCGACCAACCGCCCCGACGTGCTCGATCCCGCGCTGCTGCGGCCGGGCCGCTTCGACCGCCAGATCGTCATTTCCAATCCCGATTTCATCGGCCGCGAAAAGATCCTCAAGGTGCACGTCCGCAAGGTGCCGCTGGCGCCGGACGTCGACCTCAAGGTGGTGGCGCGCGGCACGCCGGGCTTCTCGGGCGCCGATCTGATGAATCTGGTCAACGAATCGGCGCTGCTCGCCGCCCGCCGCGGCAAGAGGGTGGTCACCCGCGCCGAATTCGAGGACGCGCGCGATAAAATCCTGATGGGCGCGGAACGCCGCACCCTGATGATGACCGAAGACGAAAAGAAGCTGACCGCCTATCACGAAGCCGGCCACGCGCTGGTTTCGGTGACCATGCCGGCGAGCGTTCCCATTCACAAGGCGACGATCATCCCGCGCGGCCGCTCGCTGGGCATGGTGCAGTCGCTGCCCGAGCGCGACCAGATTTCGCAGAGCTTCGAGCAGATGACCGCGCTGCTGGCGATGTCGATGGGCGGACGGGTCGCCGAGGAGATCGTGTTCGGCAAGGACAAGGTGACCTCGGGCGCCGCCAGCGACATCCAGCAGGTGACCAAGATCGCGCGCGCGATGGTCACGCGCTTCGGCTTCTCCGAGAAGCTCGGCACGGTGATGTACGGCGAGAACCAGGAAGAGGTGTTCCTCGGCTATTCGATGGGCCGCACGCAGAACATCTCGGAAGCGACCGCCGAGACCATCGACGCCGAAGTCCGCCGTCTCGTGCAGCAGGGCTTCGACACCGCGATGCGCATCCTCACCGAGCGGCGCGGCGATCTCGAGACGCTCGCCAGCGGGCTGATGGAGTTCGAGACCCTGTCGGGCGACGAGATCGTCGGCCTGTTGCAGGGCCGCCGACCGGTGCGCGAATTGGCCGACAAGGAGCCCCCGGCGCCGCCGCGCGCGGCGGTTCCGGCCACCGGCAAGAGCCGCCCGGCGCTCGGCCCCGACGCCGCCGGCGGCCTGGAGCCGCAGCCGCAGACCTGAGGGCCGCGCGGGATCGGCGTTCGAACCGTCCGGCGATCGGCGGGCTTCGCCGGCGGATCGCGCGCAGCGTCGGGGCGGCGATATTTTCTTTCTGAAAACGCGGAATTGTGGTAGGCTGCTTTCCGTTCTCCCTGCGAAGAGGGGGAGCGATAACCGCAATGGACGCTGTGAAATCCAAAAAACGCGTTTTCCAAATTTTTTCGCTCCTAAGCTTCTGATATTCCACAATTCGACCAAAAATAGTTTTGGAAAAATTTGGAAATCCAAATTTTCGCTCACTGAAAACAAAGGGAAATTTCTCGCGGGCTTGCGCCCGATCGCGTCGAGGCCGCGTCATCCAAGGTTTTTTCGAGCATCGATCGACGCCCCGCCCGGGCGGCCGCCGCCGCGCGTCCGGCCGCCGGGGCGCGCCCGTCCCAAGATGAATTTATGGTCATCTTGTCTTCATCTTGATGAGCGGGCGATGAATATTTGCTTCAGCCTGCCTTCATAAGGAACCTCGTAATCTCGTCTTCATCGGACATTCCTCCGAAGGAGACTGAACATGACCAAAGCCAAACTGATCTTCGCCGCCCTCGCCCTTTCGGTCGTCGGGCTCGGCGCCACCGCCGCCAGCGCCGACACCCAGGGACAGCTCGGCCATTCCCGCCGCGCCGAAGTCAACGCGCGGCTGGCGCACGAGAACCTGCGCATCGCCGAGGCGCTGCGCGCCGGCCTGATCTCGCCGGCGCGCGCCCATGCGCTGCATCGCCAGGTCCATTCGATCCGCATGCAGGAGCGGGCCTTCGCCGCGGCGCAGAACGGCCATATCACGCATCGTCAGCAGCGCCTGCTCAACCGCGAAGAGACCATGGTCGGCGGCCAGATCGCCCGTTGACCTCAACCCGGCGAACGGCGGGGCTTTGGCCCCGCCGGTTCATTTGGGCGGAGGGGTCGGGGCGGCCTCGGCCGGCTTCATGAACGAGCCGAAGATCGCCGCCGCGCCCTCCAGCCCGCCGCCGCCGCCGACATAGACCTGCGGCAGCCTGAGATTGGCGACCAGCTCGGGGTGGGCGGCAAGCAGTTCGAAGAACAGCTTGAGCTGCTGCAGCCTGAGCACGCTGTCCTTGCCGAGCACCTCGGCCTGCGCCGTCTGACCCGCCGCCTGTTCCTCGAGGTAGAGCCGTTCGGCGTGGCCTTCGGCCTGCCGGCGATCCTGCGTGAGCAGCGCGACCTTGACCGCCGTCTGCGCGGTCACGATGTCGCGCTGCTGGTCGGCGGTGGCCCGCGCCTGTTCGGTCTTCTGGCGCTGCTCCTGCGCGGTCTGTTCCTGAATGTAGGCGGCGCGCAATTGGCCGGCGAGCTGTTCGCGCTGCCGCGCCAGCAACAGTTCGGGCGGGATCGCCGATTCGCCGAGGCGAATTTCCTTGACGGCGACGCCGGCGCGGCGCCCGTCGATCTGCGCGCGCTCGAGGATCGCCTGTTCGAGGACCGTGCGATTTTCGATGGTGTCGAGCACGCGCGTCGGGCGCGTCACATCGACCAGCACGCCCTTGTCGTTGAGCTCTTTGACGACGATCGAGCCGCCATAGACATTGCGCACGAGCGAGCGGATCGAGGGCACCAGGATGCGTTGATCGACCTCTTCCTGCCCCCCCACCGCGGCGACGACGATCGGCGCGTTCTCCGGCGTGATCTGAACGATCGCCCGCAGTTCCTGCGGGATTTCCCAGCCCTCGATCTTGGTGTTGATCGCCGTATCGGCCGAGTCCTTCGGCTGCGGGAACGTCGCCGTCCGCTCGGTCTGCGTGAAGTCGCCCTTGGCGTCGACCTTCAGGTCGAGATAGCGACGGGTGAAGCCGCCCTTGAACTCCAGCGTGGTGACGCGCGTCGAGACCAGCGTCACGTCATAGGCGTCGCGGTTGAGATAATAATCGTTGGGCGACAGCGAGGTGTCCCATACGCCTTTGCAATATTGCGGCACAAGTTCCGCCGTCAGGCCGCCCTCGTCGGTCTTGGCGGTGCGCGCCTTGCAATCGACCCCGGCCGATTGCACGCTCGAGCGGACGACGCCGACCGAGCCCGCCGGCACGCGGGTGATCGAGGTGTCGAGCGGCGTTTCCTCCTTGGTCAGCCCGCGCAGATCATAGACGTCGTCGTTGCTGGCGACGATGTCCTTGCCGTTCCTGATGTAGCCGATCTTGACCTGATAGAGGGCGAGGTTGAGCGGATAGACGCCGGGCTTGAGGACGCTCAATTGCAGGCCCTTCTGGCCGCCATGGGTCATGAAATATTCGGCGTCGAGGAATTTCTCGAAGTCCGCCTCGGACCACGCATCGGCCATGATCTGACCGGTGGTCAAGGGTTCGCCGTCGTTGGCGACGATTCGCCCGTAAAAGCCGCTGGGGACGATGACCACCGGCAGCAGGTCGACCCGGTTCAGCACATTGAAGAAGATCGAGATGCGGAAGGTTCCCGGCGGAATGATCTCGGCCTGATAGCCGGTCTCGCCGTGCGCCGCGATGATATGGCCGGGCGCGATATTGGAAAAGCCATAGACCTTGCGCACCATTCCGACCTGATTGGCCGGGATCGAGATGATGCTGGTCTCCAGCACTTCAAACAGCGCGAGAAGGCCGAAAACCAGTCGCAAGCCGGCGATCGCCGCCGCCCGACGCCAGCCCGTCACGGCGTCCGGCACGACGCGAGGCGCGAAAATCAACGCAAGCACCGCCGCGGCGGCGACCAGGATTTCAGACATCGATCGATCCCCCTTTGGCGCGGAACGGGCCGGACTCCCGCCCGACGGGGCCCGCCGGTCCGCGACCAGGGCGTTCGTCCGCCAGCCTGCGCGAAGCGCCCGCTCGACCGCCGGCCGAGGAATAGCGCGCGGCGCGGCGGCTCCGGCGACATTTACGGTATGCAATGATTTTTGAACGATCAACGGCTAAGAATGGGATAATGGAATAGGGCCAATGCGAGTCGGGGGCGCTGGCGAGGACTTAAGTCATGGCGGGCAAATATTTCGGCACGGACGGCATTCGCGGCCGCGCCAACGGCAAGATCACCGCGGAACTCGCGATGAAAGTCGGCCAGGCCGCCGGACTCGCCTTTCAGCGCGGCGACCACCGCCACCGCGTCGTCATCGGCAAGGATACGCGCCTGTCGGGCTATATGATCGAATACGCCCTGGTGGCCGGCTTCACATCGGTGGGCGTCGACGTCCTGTTGCTCGGCCCTGTCCCGACCCCCGCGGTCGCGATGCTCACCCGCTCGATGCGTTGCGACCTCGGCGTGATGATCTCGGCCTCACACAATCCCTATGAAGACAACGGCATCAAGCTTTTCGGACCCGACGGCTACAAGCTTTCCGACGAGATCGAAGCCGAGATCGAACGGCTGATGGACAGCGAGATCGCGCCGCGCCTGTCCAAATCGCGCGATCTTGGCCGCGCCAAACGCATCGAAAGCGTCCATGCGCGCTATATCGAATTCGCCAAGCGAACGCTGCCCCGCAATCTTTCTCTGGAAGGCTTGCGCATCGTCGTCGATTGCGCGAACGGCGCCGCCTACAAGGTCGCGCCGGAGGCGCTGTGGGAGCTGGGCGCCGAGGTTTTCTCGATCGGCATCGATCCCGACGGGTTCAACATCAACCGCGACGTCGGCTCGACCGCGCCCGAAGCGCTCGCCGGCAAGGTGCGCGAGATGCGGGCCGATATCGGCATCGCCCTCGACGGCGACGCCGACCGCGTGCTGATCATCGACGAAAAGGGTCATTTGGTCGACGGCGATCAACTGATGGCCGTCGTCGCGCAAAGCTGGCAGGCCGACGGACGGCTCGCCCAGCCCGGCATCGTCGCCACCGTCATGTCCAATCTGGGCCTGGAGCGTCATCTGGCGAGCATCGGCCTCGCGCTCGAACGCACCGCGGTCGGCGACCGCTATGTGCTCGAGCGGATGATCGAAAAGGGCTACAATGTCGGCGGCGAGCAGTCGGGACACATCATTCTGTCCGACTACGCGACGACCGGCGACGGCCTCGTCGCCGCGCTGCAAGTGCTCGCCGTCGTGCAGCGGCAGGAAAAGCCGGTCAGCGAAATCTGCCATCGATTCGAGCCGTTGCCGCAAATCCTCAAGAACGTCCGCTACAAGGGCGGCCACCCGCTCGATACGGATCGGGTGATCGCGGCGATCGCCGCCGCCCAGCGCCGGCTCGGCGCGACCGGACGCCTGGTCATTCGTCCCTCCGGGACCGAACCGGTCATTCGCGTCATGGCCGAAGCCGACGACCGCGAGCTGGTCGAACGGCTCGTCGACGACGTCTGCGACGCGGTGGCCTCGGCGGCGGCGTAGAACTTTTCGCCGCCGCTCCGGCTCTTTTTTGACAAACGACTCTTCAACTCATCCAGTTGCCGCCGTCGACGTTGAGGGTCTGCGCGACGACGTAGTCGGCATCGGCGGAGGCGAGGAACACCGCGGCGCCGACGTGGTCTTCGGGCGTTCCCATCCGCCCATAAGGCACTGCGGCGCCGACCAGCTTCTTCTTCTCGCCGGGCTTGCGCCCCTCGTATTTGGCGAACAGCGCGTCGACGTCGTCCCACATCGGCGTGTCGACGACACCCGGCGCGATCGCGTTGACGTTGATCCGGTGCTTGATCAGATCGAGGCCGGCCGACTGGGTGAGGCTGATCACCGCGGCCTTGGAGGCGCAATAGACCGAGACCAGCGCTTCGCCGCGCCGCCCGGCCTGCGAGGCCATGTTGATGATCTTGCCGCCCCGCCCGCGCGCGATCATCTGCCGGGCGACCGCCTGCAAGGTGAAGAACAGGCCCTTGACGTTGACCGCGAACACCTTGTCGAAACTCGCCTCGGTCACCTCGACGATCGGCGCCATGTCGAAAATGGCGGCGTTGTTGACGAGAATGTCGACGCCGCCCCATTGCGAGACGACCCCGGCGACCATCCGGTCGATCGAGGCCCGGCTCGCCACGTTGACCTCCAACGCGAAAGCCTTGTCGCCGTATTCGCCGGCGACCTCGCGCGCCTGCCCGATCGCCAGATCCGCAATCGCCACCCGCGCTCCCTCGGCGATATAGCGCGCGACGATCGCCCGCCCGATGCCGCGCGCCCCGCCGGTCACCAAGGCCGTCTTGCCCGATAGCTTCATCGATGTCCCTCCGTCCCGATCAAGGGCGCCGCCGTTTCGTCCGGCGGACCAGATTCATTGCCATCATTGCCTGGACAAGAACAGAGGGAAATGAGCGCGCGCGTCTTCAGAAGTCCGCCATTGCGGCTGCGGTCTCAGGTCGCCGCTATCGCCGGATAATCCGTATAGCCGTGCTCGCCCCCGCCATACAGCGTCGCGCGGTCCAGCTCGGCCAGCGGCGCCTCGAGCCTGAGACGATCGACCAGATCGGGATTGGCGATGAACGGGCGCCCAAAGGCGACGAGATCGGCGGCGCCGCTCTCCACCGCCTCGATCGCCATCTGCCTGCTATAGCCGTTGTTGGCGATGTAGGCCCCGCGAAACGAGTTGCGCAAAGCGACAAAGTCAAAGGGATAGTTGTCGCGCGCGCCCTGGGTGGCGCCCTCGATGACGTGGATATAGGCGAGGCCTCGCTCATCGAGCCTTTCGACCAGATAGCCAAACAGCGCGGCGGGATTTGAATCCTGGATGTCGTTGGCGGGGCTCACCGGCGCAAGCCGGATTCCGACGCGCGATTTGCTCCAGACCTTGGTAATCGCTTCGACGACCTCGAGCGCGAAGCGCGTGCGATTTTCGATCGAGCCGCCATAGGAATCAGCGCGCTTGTTCGTGCCGTCGCGCAGGAACTGGTCGATCAAGTAGCCGTTGGCGCCGTGAATTTCGACGCCGTCGAAGCCGGCGCGCTTGGCGTTTTCGGCGGCGTGCGCATAGTCGGCGACGACTTGCGCGATCTCGTCGATCTGCAGAGCGCGCGGCTCAGAGACTTCGGCAAAGCCGCCTTCGATGAAGGTCTTGGTCCTGGCGCGGATCGCCGAGGGGGCGACCGGCGGCCCGCCGCCCGGCTGCAGCGAAGAATGCGACACGCGGCCGACGTGCCAGAGCTGGATGAATATGCGCCCACCCGCCTCATGCACGCTGTCGGTCACCTCGCGCCAACCCGCAACTTGCGCCTCGCTGTAGCAGCCCGGCGTCCAGATATAGCCCTGGCCCTGCTGGCTGATTTGCGAGGCTTCGGAGATCAGCAGGCCGGCGCTTGCGCGCTGGCGGTAGTAGCGCGCGTTCAGCTCGCGGGGCGCATCAGTGCCATGCGTCGCGCGATTGCGCGTCAGCGGCGCCATGACGATGCGGTTGGGCAATTGCAGATCGCCAAGCTTGAAGGGCGCGAACAAAGGGGCGGCGTCGGGGCTCATGGAAATTCCTTTCGACAGATTCTTGAGCAGGTCTTCCGCCCTTGTTCGATCCTTGAATTCTGAGCGTCGTTGATCCGGCTCAGTTGAGGAACCTCAAGCGTGGCGCGCCGTCACGCGGGAAGCGCGAGCACTCCGGCGCCGCCGTTGTCCAGGCCGAAGGCCAACCGGGCGCCGATCGCGTCCCAGGCCAGCGCGGTCACCGCGCCGTCGCCGGCGGCGGTTTCGCGCACCAGAATTTCGGCGGCGTCGGCAAGGCGGCAAAGCAGGATGAAGCCGTCGTCGTAGCCGACCGCGACCACCAGAGCGCGCGGATGGAACGCGACCTGCGACACCTTGGCGCCGCGCACGCCGCATTCGCGCGGCGCCTTGCCCATCGGTCCGTCCTTGTCGCGGAACGGCCAGACGATGCAGGCGTCGGCCCCCGACGTCGCCAGCCACTGGCCGTCGTGCGACCACGACAGCGAACGCGTCTTGCGGGGGTAGCCGGTCATCCGCATGTTGCGCGAATCCGCGACCCGCCAGCCGTGCAAGGCGTTCTCCTGCATCGAGGTCACGATGAAGCGGCCATCCGGCGAAGCGACCACGTCGAGGTGCGATCCCTTCCATTCGAGGACGGTCGGGGCGGCCTCGACATTGGGGAACCACAGCGAGACGCCGTTGTAGTGGGCGAGCGCCAGGCGGTAGCCCTTGGGCATGAAGCACAGGCCGCGCGCGGTAGTCGGCGCGACGCAGGACCTGACGACGCCCGCGCCGTCGCGGCTGCTGACCGCGCGCCCCGCGCTCCAGGCGACGTTTCCCGCCCGCATCGCGAGCGCGTCGATCCAGCGGCCTTTCTCGTCGGCGATCCCTTGCGTCGCGCCGTCGAGCGAAGTCGCGACGACGCGGCCGTCGTCGCCGCCGGTCACCAACCGCTTGCCGTCGTTGACCGCAACCAGAATGGAGCCGCCGGGATGGGCGACGACGCGCCGCGCCGCGCCCGGCTCGCCAAGCAGGACCGCGCCGTCGCCGAGCGCGAAGACCGGCTCGCCGTCGAGAAAACCCGCCGCGCCGACACGCGCGCCGGCGTCGAACATCCGCACGTTGCGGGCGAGCGAAGAGGCGGGTTGGTTCACGCCGCCGGCCTCCGCCCGATCCGGCTCGGACGAAAAGCAGGGCGTGGACCGCGCTTCCCGGCGGACAAGCCGCGGCTCACGCCGCGCAGGCGAGGAAACCCTTGCGGATATCCTCTTCCTTCAGGTCGCGTCCGATGAACACGACCCTGGAGTTGCGCTTCTCGTCGGGCCGCCATTCGCGCTGCGGTTCGCCGTCGAGCATCATGTGGACGCCCTGAAAAACGAAGCGCCGGGGTTCGCCGGAGAAAGCGACGATGCCCTTGCAGCGCAAGATGTTCGGCCCCTGCGCCTGCGTCAGCTCGGTGATCCACGGCATGAACTTGTCGGGATCGACATCGCCGTCGAGCCGCAGCGAGATCGATTGCATGTGTTCGTCGTGATAATGCTTCAGACCGTCGCCATGCGCATGATGATGGTCGTGGTCATGATCGTGGTCGTCGACGTGGAGAAATTCCGGCTCGATCTCCATGATGCGGTCGAGATCGAACGCCTTGCGCTCCAGCACGTCCTCGATCGCCACATCGCAACGCTGCGCGCGGTGCAGCTTCGCATAAGGATTGATCGCGCGGATGCGCGCCTCGACTTCGCGCAATTCGGCCGGCGAGACGAGATCGGTCTTGTTCAGCACGATCACGTCGGCGAAGGCGATCTGGTTCTTGGCCTCTGGCGCATCGCGCAGCCGCGCCGCGAGCCATTTGGCGTCGGCCACCGTGACGACGGCGTCGAGCCGCGCCAGATTCTGGACGTCCGGATCGACGAAGAAAGTCTGCGCGACGGGCGCAGGATCGGCGAGACCGGTCGTTTCGACAAGGATGGCGTCGAAGCTCCCCTTGCGTTTCATCAGTCCTTCGATGATGCGAATGAGATCACCGCGCACAGTGCAGCAGATGCACCCGTTATTCATCTCGAAGACTTCTTCGTCGGCTCCGACGACAAGTTCGTTGTCAATGCCGATCTCGCCGAATTCATTGACGATAACCGCGTAGCGGCGGCCGTGCGGCTCGCTCAGAATCCGGTTGAGCAAGGTCGTCTTGCCGGCCCCGAGATAGCCGGTGAGCACCGTCACGGGAATCTTGTCCCGGCCGGCGCCGCGGGCGGCGGAAAACTGGTTGGCGTCATTCATCGTCGTGCGGACCTCCTGACGCCCGTTCGGGACGGGCGCAAAGCGGCCCCGATATAGGCGGCCTCCGGGAGCTTGATAAGGGGTCGCCCGTCCCTCACAGCCAGCCCGACAGCTCCCGCTGCACCAGGTTCAGGATCACGCGAACGCCCTCCGCGCTGTCATTGAGACAGGGGATCGCCGCGAATTTCTCACCGCCGCCCTCGCGAAAATACCCGGCGTTCTCGACGCCGATTTCCTCAAGCGTCTCCAGGCAGTCGGCAGAAAACCCCGGCGTCGCGATCGCCAGCCGCTTGACGCCGCTCGCCGCCAGCGCCTTGACCGTGCTGTCGGTGTAGGGCTGCAAATATTCGCTTGGTCCAAAGCGCGACTGAAAGGTCAGCCGGAACCTTTCAGGCGACAAGCCAAGCGCTTCGCGCAAAAGCCGCCAGGTCTTGGCGCAGTGGCAGTAGTAAGGATCCCCTTGCTCGAAATAAGCGCGCGGAATGCCGTGAAACGATGCAAGGATGACTTCCGGTTCGAAATCGAGAGCCGCGAGCCCCGTGCGAATCGACTGCGCGACGCAGCTAATGTAGACGGGATCGTCATAGTAAGGCGGCGCGACGCGGATCGCCGGCTGCCAACGCATGCTCTTGAGGGCGTCGAACGCCTTGTCGCAGACAGTCGCTGTAGTGGCGGCGCAATATTGCGGATAAAGCGGCGCGAGGAGGATGCGGTCGCACCCCGCAGCTTGCAGCGCGGCAAGCCGCTCGCCGATTGCCGGTTTCCCATAACGCATCGCCCAATCGACGACGCAACGCGAGGCGGGATCACGCCCACTTGCAGCCAGCGCCTCGCCAATCTTCTCGGCGGCGCCGCGCGTGAAGGTCTTCAGCGGGCTCTCGTCGCGCTGTTCGTTCCAGATCGCGGCGTAATCCTTGCCCTTGCGTTGCGGACGGCGCGACAGGATGACGAGGTTGAGGACCGGCCACCATAACAAGCGGTTGGTCTCGACGACCCGCCGGTCGGACAGGAATTCCTTCAGGTACCGGCGCACCGACCAATAGTCGGTCGCCTCGGGCGTGCCGAGATTGACGAGCAGCACGCCGATGCGGCCGTTCTTGACGTCGGGATGACCAGCGGGCCGGTGGGCGTTGCGAAATGATTCCGGCGATGCGGGCGCGTTCATGTCCAGGCCCCTTGAGACGTGTTGCCCAAGAGCCGCCGCCCGTGGGGATTCATGCGTCGGGAAAAGCAATTCTGGAATAAGTAGGGTTCATCACGAAGCAATGCTGCCGCCGCGGCGTTGAAACCGCTTCCTTCCGCCGCGGAGCGCGCATTGCATCGGGCGCGCAGCTCAGTCCGGCCTGAAATTCATCGCGACGCCGTTGATGCAATAGCGCAAATGGGTCGGCGCGGGCCCGTCGTCGAAGACATGGCCGAGATGCGAGCCGCAGCGCGCGCAATGTGCTTCGGTGCGCGTCATGCCATAGCTGCGATCGACCGTCGTCTCCAGGGCGCCAGAAACGGGATCGTTGAAGCTTGGCCAGCCCGTGCCGCTTTCAAACTTGGTTTTCGAAGCGAACAACAACGAATCGCACCCCGCGCAGTGGAACTTTCCGGCGCGCTTCTCGTAGTTCAACGCGCAGCTTCCGGCCCGTTCGGTGCCATGCTCGCGCATGACGGCGAATTGCTCCGGCGTGAGAATCTTGCGCCATTCCGCGTCGGTGTGGGTGACCGGGAAATTTTCATGTTTCATGACCGCACCTCCTGAACGCCATTGTAGCCGGGCGACCGCGGTTAGGGAAACTGCGTCCAATCCCGAAACGTCCAAGCGATTGCTCCGAACGCGGCGCCGATCTAATCACCAACCATGGCGTCGCCCTCGGCCGGTCAGATCGTTTCTCGCGGTTCCTACCTGCGCGTTTTCGTGGCGGCGGTGGTCGCTTGTCTGGCCGCCTATCTCGCGCTGGCCTATTGGCTGGCGCCGGTCCTCTGGAAACATTACGAGCATCAAAGGGCGATCGCCGATCTCGCCATGACAACCGTTAATGCGCTCGGCATGCCTGGCGACGCTCTGAACGTCGGGCTGGAAGGTTCAAAGGAGGATGTGCTCTGCGCGATGAACGCCGCCGGCTGGTCGCCCGCCGATCCCGTGACGTTCAAGTCGAGCTTCAAGATCGTCGGCAGCGTGCTGCTTGACCGGCCCTACGCCCGGGCGCCCGTCAGCCCTTTGTTCTATGAGGGGCGGCGCGAAGATCTGGCGTTTGAAAAACCGGCGGGCAAAAGCGCCGACACGCGCCACCACGTGCGCCTGTGGAAGGTGCTCGAAGCGGGCGACGATGGCCGGCCCGTCTGGCTGGGCGCCGCGACCTTCGACAGGGGGGTCGGCGTCAGCCATTATACCGGCCAGGTCACGCATCACATCGCGCCCGATATCGACGCCGAGCGCGATCTGCTGTCTGCCGACCTGGCGAGCGCCGATAAGGTCGAAGACATCTACGAGACCAGCGGGATCGGCCCGACCTTGAACGGCCGCAACGGCGGCGGCGACCGCTATTTCACCGATGGCGAAATCCTGTTTTCGCGGCTCGCGCAGGGTTGCCAGACCCTTTCCGCCCAGCCGGCGATTCTGCCCAATCCGCCGGCGATCGAGGCCAAGAACCGGCTTTGGCGCTGGTTGAAGGCCTTGCTGACGCGCGCCGGCCTCTCCTGAGCGCGTCGCCGGGCGCCCACCGGCGTCATCCCAACGCCGCCAATGCGGCTCGGCGGCGATCCAGCACGATTGAAGCGAGCGTCAGGGCGAGCCCGGCCAAGGCGATCGCGACCCCGACCCAAGGCGTCGCATCAGGGCCGGCGCCCAAGCGGATTGGAATGCCGCCGAACCACGCGCCCGCGCCGCAACCGATGTTGAACGCCCCCTGATTGAGCGTCGAAACAAGGTTGGGGGCGCCGCGCGCGAGGTCGATCACGCGCATCTGCAGCGGCGAGACGAGCGCGAAGGAAACGATACCCCACACAAACATGGTCAGGGCGGCAAGCGCTGCGTAATGGCTCGTCCACGCGAAGGCGGCGAGGACCGCGATGAGCATCAGAAACAGCCAGGCGATGGTCCGCAGCGCGTTCCAGTCGGCGAGCCGGCCGCCGAGAAGGTTTCCGACGGTCAGGCCGACGCCATAGATCACCAGGACGCCGGTGACAGCGTGCGGCGAAATCCCGGTCACCGTTTCGAGAATCGGCGCGATATAGGTGAATACCGCGAAGAAACTCGCGGCCGCAGCGGCGCTCATCGCCATGCCGACGACAACGCGCCGATCGCGCAGCACGCCGAACTCGCGCAGCACGTCGCCCGCCTTTGGCCGTCCCTCGCGCGGCACGAACAGGGCGACGCCGCTCGCCGCGACCGCGCCGATCAACGCGACGCAGCCGAACGAAGCGCGCCAGCCGAGCGCCTGGCCGAGCGCCGTGCCGCCCGGAACGCCGAGCACATTGGCCAGGGTGAGGCCCGCGAACATCAGCGACATCGCTTGCGCCCGCTGATGTCGCGGCGCCAGATCCGCCGCCACGACCGCGCCGATGCCAAAGAAGGCGGCGTGGGAGAAAGCGGTGAGCACGCGCGCGGCCATCAACAGCCCATAAGAGGGCGCCAGCGCACACATCAGGTTGCCGAACGCGAACAGCGCCATCAGGCCGATGAGCGCGCCCTTTCGCGGCAGGCCCGCCGTGAGGATCGCCAGGATCGGCGCCCCCACGACGACGCCCGCGGCGTAGCCGGCGACGATCAGACCGGCGGCGGGAATGGAGACGTCAAGGTCGCGCGCCACGTCGGGCAGCAGGCCCATGATGACGAATTCGGTCGTGCCGATCCCGAACGCGCCGGCGGCCAAAGCGGCAAGTGGCAAGGTGAGGCGCAACGGCGGCTCCGATCGGGCGGATTTGCGGGGAAACGGCGAAGAGAAAGGGGATCGCCGCCGAGTTTCTTGATGGCCGGGGCGACGATGCGCAACGGATTCTCGATCACGATCGCGCGAGCTCGCGCGGGCCGACCTAGCCTGAGAAGACCACCGTCTTGCCGCGGTTGAGCAGCACGCGGTCTTCAAGATGATGCGCCAGGGCGCGCGACAACACGCGGCGCTCGATGTCGCGCCCCTTGCGCACGAGGTCATCGGGCGTATCGCGGTGGCTGATCGTCTCGACGTCCTGTTCGATGATCGGCCCTTCGTCGAGATCGGAGGTCACGTAATGCGCGGTCGCGCCGATCAGCTTGACGCCGCGGCGATGGGCCTGGTGGTAGGGCCGCGCGCCCTTGAAGCCCGGCAGGAACGAATGGTGGATGTTGATGCACCGCCCCTGCAGCTTGGCCGCCAGGCCGTCGGAGAGGATTTGCATGTAGCGGGCGAGCACGACCACGTCGCATTTTGAGTTTCGAACGAGCTCCCAGATCTGGGTTTCCTGTTCGAGCCTGGTTTGCCGGGTCACCGGCAGATAGTGGAACGGGATCTTGTCGAAATCGATGTGCGCGTAGGTTTCGCGCGGGTAATTGGCCCCGACTCCGACGATATCCATCGGCAATTCGCCGCTGCGCCAGCGATAGAGCAGATCGACGAGGCAATGATCGAAACGCGAAACGAGGATCAGCGCCCGCTTCCTCTCGTCGCCCGCCCGGATCGACCAGTTCATCGCGAAGGGCGCGGCGACTTCGGCGAACCGCTCGCGGAAGACCGACAGGTCGACCGCGCCGGCGACGCTGTCGAACACGACGCGCATGAAGAAATTGCCGGTCTCGGTGTCGTCGAATTGCTGGGCGTCGAGGATATTGAAGCCATCCTCGAACAGCGCGGTCGAAACCTTGGCGACGATGCCGGGCCGATTGGCGCAGGACAGCGTCAGGACATTGCGCGGAAAGGACATTGCGTCGGGAGACTCGAAGGAAACGGGCCTCGCGCCACAATAGCGCGGCGCCCTCGCCCTGTCGCGCGACGGCAGCGTCGAGGCGACCCGGCGTCGCGCCTCGCGCCGCTCAGTGCGACAGCAGAATCGGCAGGGAGGGTTGCCGCACGAGGTCGCGGCTGACGCCGCCGAACAGGCTCTCCATGAAGCGCGAATGGCCATAGGCGCCGGCGACGATCAAATCGGCCTCTTGCGTCTCCAGACAGGCGAAAAGCGCGTCGGAGGCGGAAATCTCGCCGGTGTCGGGCCAGCTCGAGGCGTCCGCCGCGACGCCGTGCTCGCGCAGGTGGTTGACCAGCAAATCCGGCTCCTTGCCGAAAATGTCGTTCGCCGGCGCGAAGGTGAAGGCGGTGACCTTCTTGGCCCTGGTCAGCAGCGGCATCGCATCGTGGACGGCGCGCGTCGCCTCGCGGCTGGATTTCCAGGCGATGACGATGTTCTCGATCGTGGCGCGCGATTTCCAGCCATAGGGCAGCAGCAGCACCGGCACGCCGGCCGACACCAGCACGTCCTCGGGAATGCCGGCGACGATCAGGTCCTTGGCCTCGAATTCCGGCTGCGGCGCGATGATGAGGTCGGCGTAATGGGCGTAGCTGTGCGCGGCGCCCTTCGTCCATTGGTCGGCGCCGCGATAGGCGCCCTTCAAGCCCGCGCGCGTGATCGTCGCTTCAAAAGTGTCCTCGAGGGCGAGCGCCCTGTCCCGCCACGGCCCCTCGTAGGCAGCGTCGGAACAGGCGTCGACGCCGATCAGCCGCGCGCCGTGCGACATCGCGAGGGCGACGGCAAGCTCCAGCCGGGCGTCCGTATCGGAGAAAGGATCGAGGTAGACGAGAATTTCCTTATAAGCCACGGGGCGCTCCCTCGCAGGTGAAAGAAGTTGATTTGAGCTTGCGGCGACGTTCGCCGGGCGGCCGCCTGAAGGCGTTGATCTGCGTCAACGTTCCGATCGAATCCCCTTGGCCAGGGTTGATTGCCGCCCTCGCCGGGCGCCGGCGCGCGCGGGGCCGACCTGGCGCTTGATATAGATCAATTCGAGCGCGGAGTCATTCCGCTAAGGGCCTTCACAATCCGGAGGACGCGATGCCGCTGCTTGATCTCGAAGCCTTTCGCCAAGCCCCGCTCGCGCGCGAACCCTTTATGTATACGGTCGTCCCGCGTCTCGTCGCCGCCGACGACGCCAGCCGGGTCCTGAAGGACTTTCCGGCGATCGACGATCCCGGATTGCTCCCCGTCGAGGCGACGGCCTACGGCCCGCGCTTTGGCGAGCTCATCGCGGAGCTGCAAAGCGAGGCCGTGGCGCGCGCCTTCTCGGAGAAGTTCGATCTCGACCTCGTCGGGCGCCCGACGATGATCACCGTGCGCGGCCGCTGCCAGGAGAAGGACGGGCGCATCCATACCGACAGCGAAGCCAAGCTGGTGACCGCCCTCCTCTACTTCAACGATCGCTGGGAGGCGCCCGGCGGGCGGCTGCGGCTGTTGCGCGGGCCGGACGATCTCACCGACGCCATCGCCGAAGTCCCTCCGGATTCGGGCACGCTGGTCGCCTTCCGGCGCTCCGACCGCTCGTTCCACGGACACGAGCCTTTTGCGGGCGTTCGCCGCTACGTCATGATCAACTGGATGGCCAGCGGGCTGGCCGCGCGCCGCGAACTGCTCCGGCATCATGTTTCGGCCCGCGCCAAGCGGCTGCTCTCGCATATCGCGCCGCGCGCGGCCGCGGCCGGCCGACATGGCTGAGCCCGATCCGGTCGCCGGCCGATTCCTCGCCTGCCTGGCGGCGAGCCGTTGCGAGACGCGGCCGTTCCGCCACTGGCTGCTGGAGGGCGCGCTGCCCGAGGCGACTTGCGCGGCGATCGACGCGTTGCCGGTCGCGCCGCCGCGCATCGCCGACACGCTGGGCAAGCGGGAGACGAACAACAGCACGCGGCTGTTCTTCGGGGCCGAGCAGATCGCCCGCCATCCCGTCTGCGCCGAACTCGCCTCGGCGTGGCAGAGCGAGACGGTGACCGGCCGCCTCGAAGGCTTGTGCGGCGTTTCGCTCGCCGGCGCCTATCTACGCATCGAATATTGCCTCGACACCGACGGGTTCTGGCTCGAGCCGCACACCGACATCGGCGCCAAGCTGTTCACCATGCTGATCTACCTCTCCGACCAACCGGGCTCGCAGGCCTGGGGCACCGACATTCTCGACGCCGACATGAAACTCGTCGAGACCGCGCCCTATCGCCGCAACGGCGGCCTCATCTTCATCCCGGCCGCCGACACCTGGCACGGCTTTCACCGGCGCGCGATCGAGGGCGTGCGGCGCTCGCTGATCGTCAACTACGTCAGAAACGAATGGCGCTCGCGCCACGAACTCGCCTTTCCCCGCAGCCCGATCGGCGGCTGAGCGGCAATCCATGCCAGCGTTTGCAGCAACCTCGGATGACGCGGTTTGCGCGCGATCCGGCGCAAGCGCGCGGCAAATTCCCTTTTGTTTTCAGTCAACGAAAATTTGCATTTCCAAACTTTTCCAAAACTATTTTTGGCCGAATTGGGGAAAATCAGAAGCTTAGAGGCGAAAAAATTTGGAAAACGCGTTTTTTGGATTTCACGATTTGTGTCGGTGGTCAAAACGCTCCATGCTTTAGATTATTAGAAAACCAGCTTAGCATGGCTCCCCGTTTTCAGGAACAATTTGTCGGACAACAATTTTTCGGAAAGCCGCGAGGGCTCAGCCGGAATTGTTGCAGCGGCGATCGAGGCTTGAACGCGGCCGCGTCACCTGTCGTAGATGGAACGACGCATGTCCGGGAATTCGAATGACCGACCGCAGCGAACTGATCGAGCGCAAACCTAAGGGGGTGGCCGAGTTCGAGGCCGCGGCGAATTTGCTGGGCGGCGCCCGGACTTTCGGGCGCGAGTTGAATGGCCCGTTTGACGCCCATGAAATGCTTCTCCATCGCCTTCCCGCGAAGGCGCTGAGCCACCTCGTCAAGAGTCTCGTCACCATGGAATGGGTTTCGCTCGAAAAAGCCTTGGGGATGAGTTTGCGCACCGATCAGCGCCGCAAAGAGGCTCCCGAGAAACCTCTGAACCAGGAGCAAAGCGAACGCACGTGAAAGTTTGCCGAGATCCTGGCCAAAGCGACCGCGACGTTCGGATCGCAGGAGGATGCGGAGCATTGGCTGGAAAGCCCGGCCATCGGCCTCGACCGGCAACGTCCGATCGACCTCCTGGCGACCCGCGCGGGGGCGGAAATGGTCGAGAATTTGCTGAAGCAACTCGAGTATGGCGTCTACCTGTGACCCCGCTCCCGGCGCCGCCTGGCGGGATTGAACTGCTGGCCTGGCGCCTGGATCAGACGACGCACAGCGCGGGCCGGGACAGCGGCGAAGGTTCATTCCGGTTTGGCGGTCGCTGGAACAGCGTCGGCGTTCGAGCGGTGTACTGCTCGATCGACCCGGCGACGGCAATCCTCGAGGTGGCGGCGCACAAGGGCTTCAAGGCGCTGGACATCGTCCCTCATGGTCTTACAGCCCTGACGATCGGCGAACCCTCAGGCGTCTACGTGGTCGATCCAGCGTCCATCGCCAACCCCGATTGGCTCAGGCCGGGCGTGCCGGGCGCCGGGCGACAGGCCTTCGGGGACACATTGCCGCGCACGCACGAGTTCATCCTTCCGCCAAGCGTGGTGTCGACCCATAGCTGGAACCTGATCTTCATCGCGGCGACCGCCGCCGGAGCCTACGCTCGCAAATTTCAAGAGCCATTCGCGCTTGACCCCCGGCTTCACCCTCCGGTCGCGCCGTAGAACAGAATCCAGCGGCGCGTTGGGACCGGCGCCCGCTTCCCCACCTCTTCGAGCCGAAGCGCCGCCATTGGCCATTGTCAGACGGCTGGCCGTCGTCGAGGCTCCATGCTGCGCCGGCCGCAAACGGGGGCCGCGCCGCAGGCTGGGCCGCGGCCGCTCCCGTGGCCGACCGCCGGCCTCGGGCGCGACCGAAGTCAAACCTCCAGCCATTCCTTGCGGACGGCGGAGTCGCTTTCGAGTTCGGCGGGGGCGCCCTCGAAGACGATGCGCCCGCGTCCCATCAGGTAGACCCGCTTGCTGATCTTCAAGGCGATCGTCAGCTTTTGCTCGACCAGCAAAATCGCGACGCCGCGTTTGGCGATCTCCAGCAGGAGGCCTCCGACATGCTCCACCATCATCGGGGAGAGGCCTTCGGTCGGCTCGTCGATCATGACGAGGTCGGGGTCGCCCATCAGCGTCCGGCACATCGTCAGCATCTGCTGCTCGCCGCCGGACAGCACGCCGCCCGGCGTTTCCGCGCGTTCCTCGAGCACCGGGAACATGCGGAACATGTCGCGCATCGTCCAGCGGCCGCCGATCTTGCCCGGCTTCTCGCCGAGCATCAGGTTCTGTCGAACCGTCAGCCCGGGAAAGATGTCGCGCGTCTCCGGAACGTAGCCGAGACCCTTGCGAGCCGTCTGGTGGGGCTTCAGACCGGCGATCTCCTCGCCCTTGAAGCGGATCGAGCCTTTCGGCGGGACATCGCCCATGATCGCCTTGATCGTCGTCGAACGGCCGACGCCGTTGCGCCCGAGCAGGCTGACGATCTCCCCCTCCGCGACGCGGAAAGTGACGCCGTGCAGAATGTGGCTCTTGCCGTAATAGGCGTGAAGATCGTCGACCTCGAGCAGGGGCGCGCCCATCAATGGCTCGCCTGTCCGAGATAGGCTTCACGCACCGCCTCGTTCCGGCGAATGCGCTCGGGCGTGTCGCTGGCGATGATCTGACCGTAAACCAGCACGGAGATGCGATCGGCCAGGTCGAAGACGACGCTCATGTCGTGCTCGACCATGACCAGCGTCTTGCCTTTGGTGACCTTGCGGATCAGTTCGACGGCTTGTCCGGTCTCGCTGTTGCTCATGCCGGCGGTCGGCTCATCGAGCATGATGACCTGCGCGTCGCCGCCGATCGTAATGCCGATTTCCAGCGCCCGTTGCTCGGCGTAGCTCAATACGCCGGCCGGCAGGTTCCGCCGCGCGGTCAGGCCGATGCGATCCATCAGCCACTCCGCTCGTTCGCGAGCGTCGCGCAATCGGTCGACCGGCGTCCAGAACGCGTATCCGTATCCGAGCGACCAGAGCGTGGCGCAGCGCAGGTTCTCGTAGACGGACAGCCTGGGAAAGACATTGGTGATCTGGAAGCTGCGCGACAGGCCGCGGCGGTTGATCTCGCACGGCCTGAGACCATCGATGCGTTCGCCGTTGAGGCGCACCTCGCCGGAGGTCGGCCGGATGCGCCCGCTGACGAGATGAAACAGCGTCGATTTCCCCGCGCCGTTGGGGCCGATGATCGCATGCCGTTCGCCGGCGGCGATCTCGAGAGAGACGCCGCGGATGATTTGCATCGCGCCGAAGCTTTTGCGCAGGTCGATCAACGAGAGGGCGGCGTTCATCGCTCGCCCCCGGCGCGAAGACGCACGGCGACGACGCCCCAGGCGTCGACGACCCGCGGCCAGAGCAGTCGACCCGACCCTGCGCCGGCGCAGACCAGCACGATGGCGATGATCCATGGCCCCGCCGTCGCCGCATCGACCTCGAAGCCGAAAAGACGCATCACGGAGCCCTCGCTCCGCGCGAGCGCGAGCTGGCGATCGGTCAGTTCGATCAGCATGATCGCGCCCGCAAGGCCTGCCGCGAGAGCCGGGGCGACCATCGCGTAGGCGGGCGCCAGGCGCCAGATTTCGCCGCGGCGCGTCGCCTCCGCGTGCAGGATGAGCCAGCCGGCGACGCCGCCGGGCGAGTAGAGCACCACGCCGATGAACATCAGGCCGAAGTAGAGCTGCCACGCGGCGGTGACGTCCGAAAGGGTGATTTGCAAGAAAGTGATGATCACCGCGCCGATGATCGGGCCTGCGAAGGCGCCGGCCCCGCCGACATAAGTCATCAGCAGCACGATGCCCGACTGCTGCGCGCCGAGTTCTTGCGCGTTCATGATCTCGAAATTGATCGCCGCCAGACCGCCGGCGACTCCGGCGAAGAAGGCCGACAGGCAGAAGGCGATGAAGCGCAGCGTCCGCGGCGAATAGCCGATGAATTCGGCGCGCTCGGGATTCTCGCGCACCGCGTTGCACATGCGCCCGAAAGGCGTGCGCGTAACGGCGTACATCGCCAGGATGCAGACGAAGCACCAGATCGCGATGAGATAATAGACCTCGATCTGCGGTCCGAATTTGTGCCCGAAGAACGGCGTCATCTTGGTGCGATTGGTGGTGACCCCGGCCTCGCCGCCGAAGAAGGTCCGCAAGATGAACGAACTCGAGGAAACGAGTTCGCCGAGGCCGAGCGAGATCATCGAGAAAGTGATTCCCGCCCTTTTCGTCGACACGAGGCCGAACAGCGCGCCAAAGCCGAGTCCGGCAAGCCCCCCGACGAGGGGGATGACTGGGGCGGGGACGCCGAGCCTGGCGTGGATGGCGGCGTTCATCGCATGGATCGCAACGAACCCGCCGAGGCCGTAATAGATGGCGTGGCCGAAGGACAGCAGGCCGGTTTGCCCGAGCAGCATGTTGTAGGACAGCGCGAAAATGATCATCACGCCCATGAGGCTCATCATCGTCAGCGCAATGCCGGACGAGAAGATTTTCGGCGCCGCGGCGAACAGCAGGGCGAGCGCCAGCCACGGCGAAACGGCGCGCATGAAAGCGGTCATGTTTCGCGCGTTCCCATCAGGCCGGTGGGACGGACGATCAGGATGAGGACCAGCAGGATGTAAGGAATGATCGGCGCGAGCTGCGCGATCGTGACCTGCCACAGATCGCCGAGAAACGGCGGCGCGTTCGGGCCGAACACCTCGGCGAAGGAATAGTTCATCGCCACGGCGAAAGTCTGAACCAGGCCGATCAGCAGCGAGGCCACGAAGGCGCCGGTCAGCGAGCCGAGGCCGCCGACCACGATGACGACGAACAGGATCGGCCCGAGCGAGGCGGCCATCGAGGGCTGGGTCACCAGCGCCGGGCCGGCGATCACCCCCGCCAGGCCCGCCAGCGCCGCGCCGACGCCGAACACCATCATGAAAATCCGCGGCACGTCGTGGCCGAGCATGGCGACCATGTCGGGATGCGTCAGCGCCGCCTGGATGATGAGGCCGACGCGCGTGCGGGTCAGGACGGCCAGCAGAAACACGAACATCGCGACCGCGGTCAGCAGCATGAACATGCGGTAGGCGGGATAGGTCGTGTCGAACAGGCGGAAGGCGACGAAATCGAGCGAGGGCGGCACGCGGTAGTCGACCGGCAGGCGGCCCCAGAACATCTGCACCACTTCTTCGATGACGAAGGCGAGGCCGAAGGTGAAGAGCAGTTCCGCCACATGGCCGAACCGGTGCGCGCGGCGCAACCCGTAGCGCTCGACCAGCGCGCCGACCGCCCCGACCAGCAGCGGCGCGACGACGAAGCCCGGCCAGAAGCCGATGCGGCGGCTGATCTCGAAGCCGAAATAGGCGCCGAGCATGTAGAAGCTCGCATGGGCGAAATTGAGCACGCCCATCATGCTGAAGATCAGCGTCAGGCCGCTCGCCATCATGAACAGCAGCATGCCGTAGAGCACGCCGTTGAGGGTCGAAAAGGCGATGAGCTGGAGCATCGAAACTTCGCCCCGAAAGGTCCGCGACGCGCGCCAAGCGGCGCGCAGGACGCGTCGCGCCGCCCTGTCAGCGAAACGACGCGGCGTCGTTGCGCAAGGCGGGCCGGGCGGCCTGCGCCGCCCGGTCTCGCTCCTTACGACGGACGATCCATCTTGCAGGTCGTCGGCAGAACCGTGTCGGCGCCCTTGACGACGCCGATCGTCTTCCAGCCCCAGCCGGTGCCCTCTTCGTCGAATTTCGCGCCGGGATCGAGCGGACCGAAGCTGCCGATGTAGATGTCCTGGTAGAGCTGATGGTCGTCCTTGCGCATCGTGGCGTCGCCGCCGTCCAGCGCTTCGATCGTCATGCCCTCGAGTTGGGCCGCGACCGCCTTGGCGTCGTCCGACTTGGCCTGGGTGATCGCCTTGGCGAGCATGCGCATCTCGTTCACCGCGCGCGGATAGAACAGGCTGACGCCGGTCTTGGCGCGAAAGTCGCTCTCGAACTTCTGCGCCGCCTCGGGCCCGGAATTCGCCAGGCCCTCATTGATCTGGAACACGCGATGCGACAGGCCCGCCTGTTTGATCGCGGTGGCGCCGCCGGCGCCGCCGGCGTAATAGGTGTACCAGTCGGTCTGCAGGCCTGCGTCGGCCGCCGCCTTCAACAGCAGCGCGAAGTCCTGGCCCCAATTGCCGGTGATGACGCTGTCGGCGCCCGAGGCCTTGATCTTGGCGATATAGGGCGAAAAGTCGGTGACCTTGAGCAGCGGATGCACTTCGTCGCCGACGATCTCGATGTCGGGACGCTTCTGTTTCAGCATGGCGCGGGCCTGCGCGCGCACCGCCTGGCCGAACGAATAATCCTGATTGATCAGATACACCTTCTTGATGTTCGGCCGGCCTTTCATGAAGGTCGTCAGCGCGGCCATCTTGACGTCGGAATTGGCGTCCCACCGAAAATGCCAATAGGAGCATTTGTCGTTGGTCAAGGCAGGATCGACCGCGGCGTAATTGAGATAGAGCATCTCCTTGCCGGGATTGCGGTCGTTGTATTTGGTCACCCAGTCCGACAAGGCCAGCGCGACCGACGAGCCGTTGCCCTGCGTGATGATGCGGATGCCCTGATCGGCCGCCTTTTGCGCCTGGATGAGGCTTTCCTGCGGATTGACCTTGTTGTCGAGGCCGACGATTTCGACCTTCTTGCCGTTGAGCCCGCCGGCGGCGTTGATCTGGTCGGCCAGATATTGGAACGTCTTCAGGCCGACTTCGCCGATCGAGGCGCCGCCGCCCGACAGCGGATCGATATAGCCGATCTTGATCGCGTCCTCCGCGAGCGCGGGAACGGCGACAAGCGCCGCCGCCAGCGCAAAGCCGACCACTCTGTATTTCATCGCTTCCTCCCTCTCGGCGCATTCCATGGCCGACTGCCGCGCGCCCACAATATGGCGGCGAATGAGATTGTCCAGCATCTTCCGATGATTTGCCGAGCTGGCGTCGAGTTGTTGCGCGCCGGCGCCGCGGCCCCGCCGCGCGAATGACAAACCGCCGCCGCGGGAGTAGACTAAGGTCTAAGACAGCAGAGCGAGACTTCGCGATGCGAACCGACCTTCCGCCGCCGGGCGCCGCGAATCCGCGATTGCTTGCATTCGGGAGGAATGATCATGACGAATTTTCACGTCTTCGTCGGGCATGACGCGGTTCAGGACCTTCCCGTCGTTCGCAAGATCGGGCCGAAAGACGTCTGGCGCGCCCTGGCGCAAGGCGCCGAAGACTTCTGGGCGATGCCCTCCTATCTGGCGTTTCTCGGGCTGATCTATCCGGCCTGCGGCCTGTTTCTCGCCTATCTCACGTCGCAGCAGAACGCGCTGCAGCTGGTCTTTCCGCTCGCCTCGGGCTTTGCGCTGCTCGGGCCCATCGCGGCGGTCGGCCTTTACGAAATGAGCCGGCGGCGCGAGCTCGGGCTCGATACGTCGTGGAAATACGCGTTCAACGTGGTGCGTTCGCCGTCGATCCCCTCGATCGCCGCGCTCGGGCTGCTGCTGCTGGCGATCTTCCTGGCCTGGATCGCCGCCGCGCAATTGCTCTACATCTCGTTGTTCGGCCCCGTTCCGCCGGCCTCCGCCGCCGGCTTCGCGCACGAGGTCCTTTCGACCGAGCGCGGATGGACGCTGATCGTCGCGGGCTGCCTGATCGGCTTCTGCTTCGCCATCGTCGCCTTCAGCGTCAGCGTCGTGGCGTTCCCGTTGCTGCTCGACCGCGACGTCGGCGCGGCGGCGGCGCTGGCGACCTCGATCAGGACGGTGTGGGAGAACCCGGTCGCGATGGCGCTTTGGGGGCTCATCGTGGCGGGCGGGCTGGTCATCGGCTCGCTGCCGCTGTTCATCGGCCTCGCCGTCGTGGTGCCGATCCTCGGGCACGCGACCTGGCGCCTCTACCGGATCGCCGTGGTCCGCGATCCCGCGCACGAGCATCCGACGGATTGGCCGGAAAAGCCGCTGGGCCGGCCGCCGGAGGAACGCGTCGCCCCGCATTCCTTCCTGTTCCCCTGGCCGAAGAACTGAGCGGCGCGCACGGCGGACGGGGCGCGCGCAGGCCGTTCGATCGCCGCCGCGCTGGCGCGCCATCGCCGTGGTCGCGTTCAAATGCGCCGCCCACCCTGCGAAAGGTTAACAAAGCCATAATTTGGCTTGCTTTCTCGCAATGCAACAATAGTATGACGCGATGCGGCAACCAGCTTCGGTCCTCATCCCATCGGCGGGGCTGCCTACTCCAGCCGTGGAGGCGATCGTCACGACCGGACAGCACGTTCGCCTGAAAGCTTCCTCGCCGCTCGCCCGCGAGTGGAACCTGCCGCCCGGGGCCGAGGGAACGGTGATCTGTCGCTATCGGATGCTCGCGCGCCGCTCCCTCGTCCCGGAGCGAATGGATGTCCGGTTCGGTCCGCACAAGGTGGTCTGGGGCGCGCCGGCGGTCGAGTTCGAGCCAGTCGGCGAAACGCCGCGCTACGCCAACCAGCACTGACGATCGGCTCGAACCGGGCGGCCGCCCTCACTGATCGACGGCGTGGTCGCAGTCACGCCGTCCGGCGGCGATACAGTTCAGCTTGGCGTTGGCGCCGCTGAGCGCATGGAACAGCCACAGGCAGCCGGCGACCAGCACGATGACGACGACGAGCGCCGCCAGGTTGGAGCGGCTTCCCTGATCGTCTTGCGAGGGCGGCAATTCGGTCGGCACGCCGAAGGCTTCGGCCACGACGGCCAAAGCGTCAAGCACGGTCGCGCGATTGTGAAAGGCGCGGGGATGCCCGATAATTGCGCTATGTAGCGCGATCCTCCAACGCGAGTGCGGCGATGCGGCCCGGCGACGACTTCTGGACTGATGTGAAAAACCACCTGGTGCGCTACGGCGGCTCGTTCACGCCGGCCATCATCGATCGCGCCGAGGGCTGCTTCGTCTATGACGAGGACGGGCGCGCCATCCTCGACTTCACCTCGGGTCAGATGAGCGCCATCCTCGGTCATTGCCACCCCGAGATCGTCGAAGTCGTGCGCGAGGGCGTCGGCCGCCTCGATCATCTGTTCAGCGGCATGCTGTCGCGGCCGGTCGTCGCCTTGGCCAAGGAGCTGGCGCGGATTCTTCCGCCCGGGCTCAGCAAGGCGCTGCTGCTGACGACGGGAGCCGAGTCCAACGAGGCGGCGATCAAGCTCGCGAAATTGTACACCGGCAAGCATGAGATCGTCAGCTTCAGTCAATCCTGGCACGGCATGACCACCGGCGCGGCTTCGGCGACCTACAGCGCCGGTCGGCGCGGTTATGGACCGCCGATGCCGGGCAGTCTGGCGATCCCCGCGCCCAACAGCTATCGCCCACGGTTCAGGACGCCGGATGGCTCGCTCGATTGGCGCGGCGAGCTCGACGATGCGTTCGACCTGGTCGACCGTCAGTCATGCGGCAGCCTCGCGGCGTGTCTGGTGGAGCCCATTCTCAGTTCCGGCGGCCTGATCGAACTGCCGCCGGGCTATCTGGCGGCGCTCCAGCGCAAATGCCAGGAGCGGGGCATGCTGCTCATTCTCGACGAGGCGCAGACCGGGCTGTGCCGAACCGGCGATTGGTTCGCCTTCGAGCGGGACGGCGTCACGCCGGATATTCTGACGCTGTCGAAAACCCTGGGGGCCGGGCTGCCGCTGGCCGCCACCCTGACCAGCGCGGCGATCGAAGAGCGCTGCCACGACCAGGGCTTCCTGTTCTACACCACGCATGTTTCGGACCCCTTGCCGGCCGCGGTGGGACTGAAGGTGCTGGAGGTCCTCGCGCGAGACCGGCTCAACGAAGCCGCGCAGCGCAAGGGCCAACGACTCCGCTCGGGCCTGATCGCTTTGCAGCAAAAGCACGACTGCGTCGGCGACCTGCGCGGCCGCGGCCTGATGCAGGGAATCGAACTGGTCGTCGACCGGCGCAGCAAGACCCCGGCCGACGAGCTCGGACAGCGCGTCACGCGCCGCTGCTTCGAACTCGGGCTGCACATGAACATCGTGCAATTGCCGGGCATGGGCGCGGTGTTCCGGCTCGCCCCGCCGCTGACCATCGCCGACGACGAACTCGACCTCGGCGTAACGATACTGGACGAAGCCCTGCGCACTTCGGTGAACTAGCCGAGCCCCGGGGAACGCGCCCCGCCCCGAAGGAGCGAAGCCGATTGATGCCAACGCCGGGCGTCGGGCGGCGTTGCAGTCGGAGGGCGGGCGTCGCGAACGTTTCAATGGTGCCCAGGAAAGGACTCGAACCTTCACGGCTTGCACCGCTGGTACCTGAAACCAGTGCGTCTACCAATTCCGCCACCTGGGCACGGCCGGCTTCATAAGGGGCGGCGCGCGCGCTTGTCAACGTGCGGCGTTCGGCCGGCGCTTTGCATTTGGCCGCCGCTTCGCTAGTCCTGTCGGCGACCGCCTTTGGGGAGCAGCGCCATGATCTATGAGACCATCATCGTGGAGACGCACGGCCGCGTCGGCCTGATCAGGCTCAACCGGCCCAAGGCGCTGAACGCGCTGAACTCGGCGCTGATCGACGAACTCGACGCGGCGCTCGCCCGCTTCGAGGCCGATCCCGGCATCGGCGCGCTGGTGCTGACCGGATCGGACAAGGCCTTTGCGGCGGGCGCCGACATCAAGGAGATGCAGCCCAAGACCTATATGGAGGCCTATCTCGAGGATTTCGTCGCCGGCTGGGAGGCGGTCTCGCGCCTGCGCAAGCCGATCATCGCCGCGGTCGCCGGCTTTGCGCTGGGCGGCGGCTGCGAACTGGCGATGATGTGCGACTTCATCCTCGCCGCCGACACCGCCAAATTCGGCCAGCCCGAGATCAAGCTCGGCGTCATTCCGGGGGTGGGCGGCACGCAGCGGCTGACCCGCTTCGTCGGCAAATCCAAGGCGATGGAAATGTGCCTGACGGGGCGCCTGATGGACGCCGCCGAGGCCGAGCGCGCCGGCCTCGTCTCGCGGGTGGTCCCGGCCGCCCAATTGCTCGAGGAGGCGCTGAAGGCCGCCGCCGCCATCGCCGCCCTCTCCGCGCCGTCCGTGATGACCGCCAAGGAATGCGTCAATCGCGCCTATGAGACGACGCTCGCCGAAGGCGTGCGCTTCGAGCGCCGCGCGTTCCACTCGCTGTTCGCGACCGAGGATCAGAAAGAGGGCATGAGCGCCTTCGTCGAGAAGCGGGCGCCGGCGTTCAAGGGGCGGTAGCGATCCGCCGCCGCCTGCCGCGTCAGCAGGCGCGGCCGAATGGCGGATACGCGCCTCTGGCGCAGGTCCGGCGCGGCCGGGAGCGCGGCCTGAGGGGTTGACGCGCCTCCGCTCAATCGGGTGTTTCGTATTGACATCGTGGATACAAACCTGCATAGGCGGTCCATGTCGAAAGTCCGCGCTCCATCCCCTGACCGTCTTCGCGCCGCCACGGCGGCGGTCGCCGGGCGATCGTCGGCCGCCGATACGAAGGGCAGCATCAACCTTCGGATAGCGGCCGACACCCGCCAGCTCATCGACGATGCGGCGGCGGCGCTCGGCAAGACGCGGACCGAGTTCATGGTCGAGACGGCCCGGCGGCAGGCGATCGACGTGCTCCTCGACCGGCGGCTGTTCACGCTCGATTCCGGTCGCTTCGACGCCTTCATGCACGCCCTCGACAATCCGCCGGCGCCGGGACCGGCGCTGCGGTCTCTGCTGCGTCGGGCGCCGGCATGGCGGAAGTAGGCGGCGAATTGGAGCGTCGCGAGCCGTCGCTGTCGGCCCCCGTTCCGCTGACCGCCGCGCACGACCTTTCCGGCTTCGACTGCGGCGAACCGGCGCTGAACGACTGGCTGCGCCATCGCGCCTTGAAGAACGAAAGCCGCTTCTCGCGCACCTATGTCGTCTGCGAGGGCGATCGGGTCGTCGCTTGTTTCTGCATCTCGGCGGGGGCCGTCGAGCGCGCCGCCGCGCCGGGCAAGATGCGCCGCAATGCGCCCGATACGATCCCGGTTTCGGTGATCGGGCGGCTGGCGGTCAGCCGCGACCACGCCGGCAAGGGGCTCGGCGCCGACCTGCTCTCCGACGCGTTGCGCCGGATCGCGCTCGCCTCGCAGAGCATCGGCATCGGCGCGGTGATGGTCCACGCGAAGGACGACGCGGCCAGGCGGTTCTATCTGCGACGCGCCGAGTTCCTCGAATATCCGGAGGACAGCCGCACGCTGTTCCTGCCGATCGAAACCGTCGTTGCGGCCTTCGGCTAGCTTGCGGGCGCGACTTCGCCCTTCGCCGCTTCGTCGCGGCGCTGGTAGATCTCGACGCCATCGACGGCGCCGACGCGCCGGTAGCGCGCCATCGCCGCCCGCAGCGGCGGCGAGTCGCCAATCCATTGCGCGAAGTCGAATCCGGGCGTCTGCTGGATCAGCACGATGTCGGGACGCTGCGTTTCGATGTCCTGCGCCGTCGCCAGCCGTTCGCCGTCGAAATAGGCGTCGGCCCTGGCGCGCCGCGCCGCGTCGTCGCCCGCGTGCGCTTTCATGTAGAGGGCGCCGCCCGTCGCCCACAGGCCCCAGGTATGCCCGACCCACACGCCGCCGATGTCGCGCGTCAGGGGATGGCCGACGTCGAGCGGAAACGCGATGGCGAGAATCCTCGGATGCGGCGCGAGGCGCACAATCGCCGCCGCCAGCGCCGGGTTGGCGGCGTCCGGCCTGAAAAAGCGCGGCGCCGGGACGACCAGCGCGATCGCCAGCAGCAGCGCGGCGGACAGCCGCGACAGGCCCGCGGCCGGCGCCAGTTGCATCGCCCAGCCGGCGGCGATCAGAAAGAACGCGATGGCGGGATAGGCGTGATAGCTCCAGCCCTTGCCCTGCATCAGATAGGCGCCGACGAACCCCGCGCCGATCAGCAGCAGAACCGACGTTCCCGCATTGGCGCGGCGATCGCGGCAAATCCAGCACAAGACGAGGGGAGCCGCGAGGGGAACCGCGATCCGCGCCGCCAGCGTGACGAAATCGAGGCGCAACGGCAGATAGACGTCGGCGAGCATCGGCAGGACGTCGGTGAAGAACCGGGGATAGAAAATCGCAGCGCCGATCAAATAAGCGAGCGCGACCGCCACCGCCGCCCCATATTCGGCGCGCAGGAACGCGCCAACGTCGCGCCGGCGCCATGCGACAAAGCCGGCGGCCAACAAAGCGCAGAGCGCGAAATGCGGTTTGATCGCGACGCCAAGGCCCAGCAACGCGCCGGCGACGAGGGCGTCGGCCCGCCCGATCCGTTCGCCCGCCGCGCGGCCGATCGCGATCAGCGCATAAGGAAACATGAAGATCGTCGCGAAGTGGTCGCGCTGCGCCATTTCATCGAAAGGCAGGACCGCGAAGACCAGCGCCGCGACGATGAGGAAAACCGGGCTGTCCGCCGACGCGCTCAATCGATAGCGCGCCAGCAGGGCGCCGCCGTAGGCGAGCGCCGCGCCGACCGTCAGCGCCAGCATCACGGCGACGATCCATTCGGGGCGCGCCGGCAGAAATTTCGCGGCGAGGGCCGGAATCCGATAGAGCAGGATCGACGCGGGCGGGTTGAGTTCGACGATGTCCTTGTAGGGCGTTGCGCCGGCGAGAATCCGGTCGTTGACGGTCAGCAGCCACGACACGTCCGGGTTGGTCGGGCGCACGAGCTGGACGGCGAGCGCGGCGAGGGCGGCGCCGAACGGAATCAGCCGTTCGGCGAAAGCGGCGCGGCGCGAACGCCGCGCGTCGGGCGCCGTCATGATCGGGCGGAGGGCGCGGAAGGCGTTGGTTGTTGCTGACACGGAGAAGGCGCCCACGACGGCCGGCGAACGCGATACGCTCGAACCGCCGTTTTTCGCAGTTTTGGATTAACAAGGGGTTGCCGGGCGCCCGGCGTTCACGCCAGCTCGGCGCGCAAATCCAGCGTGCCGCGCTCGCCGATCGCCTCGAAATTGCGCGCCAGCCATAGCCCGGCGGCCTCGCGGCCAAGATCGCGCAGGCGCGTCAGGAACGACCACGTAGTGTCGATCTTGGTCGATGCGCCGAACGATTCCAGTTCCCCGCCGCCGCCGATGCGGTGGATGTTGACGCGCTTGTATTGCGCCGGATCGAGCGCCCCCCGGTCAAGCAGGCGGGTCACGAAATTGACCGCGCGCAATTCGCCGAGCAAGCCGCTGTTGTAGGTGATTTCATCGATGCGGTCGTTGATCTCGCGGGGCGTGCGCGGCGTCGAAGCGCGGTCGATCGGATTGATCTGCACGATGATGACGTCGTCGCATCGGGTCTCGTAGAACAGCGGCCACAGCGGCGGGTTGCCGGCAAAGCCGCCGTCCCAATAGGGCGCGCCGTCGATCTCGACCGCCTGAAACAGCCGCGGCAGGCAGGCCGAAGCCATCACGTGATCGACGGTCAGCGCATCGCGTCGAAAAATCGCCACCTTGCCGGTGTGGACGTTGGTCGCCGCGACGAACAATTGCAGCGCGTCGCTCCGCCGCAGCCGTTCGAAGTCGACGACCGCCGCCAGGTGGTCGCGCAACGGATTGAGGTTGAACGGGTTGAAGTCGTAGGGGCTGGCGTAGCGGCTCACCCCGTCGAGCCAGTCGAGCACGGGCGCCGCGGCGAGGCTGAAGGCGCCGAAATAGCGATCGAAGCATTTGCGCTGAATGGGCGACAGCACGCCTTCCCGGCTCACCGAAAGCCAGAACTCGGCGAGTTTCGCTCGCGCGCCCTCCCGCCCGCCGGTCGCAAAGCCGTCGGCGAGGACGACCGCGTTCATCGCGCCGGCGCTGGCGCCGCTGATCGCGACGAGGTCGAGCCGCTCCTCGGCCAGCAACGCGTCGAGCACGCCCCAGGTGAAGGCGCCGTGCGAGCCGCCGCCCTGCAGCGCGATATTGGTCTTCCGGCGCGCGCTCGCCGCGGCGGCGCCCACGACGCGCTAGGCCGCGGTCCAGCCGCCGTCGATCGACAGGTTCGCGCCGGTGATCTGCGCGGCGGCGTCCGAGCAGAGATAGACGGCGAGCGAGGCGACCTGATCGGCGGTGACGAATTGCTTGGTCGGCTGGGCGGCGAGGATCACGTCGCTGATCACCTGCTCGCGCGTCATGCCGCGCGCCTTCATGGTGTCGGGGATCTGGCGCTCGACGAGCGTCGTCCAGACATAGCCGGGCGAGATGCAATTGACGGTGACGCCGAAAGCGGCGAGTTCGAGCGCGACCGTCTTGGTCAGGCCGGCGAGGCCGTGCTTGGCCGAGACGTAGGCGGACTTGAACGGCGAGGCGACGAGCGAATGGGCCGAGGCGGTGCTGATGATGCGGCCCCATTTGCGCGCCTTCATGCCGGGCGTCGCGGCGCGGATCGCGTGAAAGGCGGCGGACAGGTTGATCGCGATGATCGCGTCCCATTTCTCGATCGGAAAATCCTCGATCGGCGACACGAACTGGATGCCCGCGTTGTTGACGAGAATGTCGAGCGATCCGAGCCGCGCCTCGGCGTCGGCGATCATCGCGGCGATCTCGGCGGGCCTCGTCATGTCGGCGCCGTTGTAGAAGGCCTTGACCGCGAAGTCCTTCTCGATGCGCGCCCGCTCGGTCTCGATCGCCGCCGGATCGCCCATCCCGTTGATGACGACATCGGCGCCTTCCTCGGCCAGCGCGCGCGCGATGGCGAGCCCGATGCCGCTGGTTGAGCCGGTGACGAGAGCGTTGCGTTTGGCGAGTGACATGAGAGGCTCCTGGCGAGGCCCGCCGCTGAGGCTTGGCGACGGGCGTTATATTGCATCGCAGCACAGAAGGCGAAAGATGCGGCCAGAATGAGAAGGCGGCGCCGCGGCGGCGGCGGTCAGGGGGCGGTCGGCGCGGCGCGCCGACCTCGCCGGTCGAACGGGCGATCGATCGCGCCGCGCGTCAGGAGCCGCCGTTCGCGCCCTCCTGACGGGCGGCCTTGGCGATCCCCCGGCGCTCCATTTCGCGGCGCACGTCGGCGATCGAATCCTGGAGCAGCGCGGCCATGCGGTCGCGAGCCAGCTCCGGCTCGCCCTCGCCGATCGCCTCCATCACCACGCGGTGCTGGTTGAGGCGATTGTCGCGAATCGAGGCGGGGGCCCGCCAGCCCAGCCGAAAGGTGCCGAGCAGCGCCGTGTCGATCAGCCCGCCGAGCGAGCCGATGAACGGATTGCCGGTCGCATCGAGAATCGCCCGATGGAAGCGCAAATCCGCCTTGGTCATTTCTTCCGTCGCGCGGCTCGAGCGCTCCATGTCGGCATAGGCGGCGGCGATCCGGTCGAACGCCGCCGCGTCGTGCGCCTCGGCGGCGAGAAAAGCCGCCTGCGGCTCGATCAACCGACGCAATTGGAACAGGTTGTTGACGAAATCGTCGTTGAGCGCGGCGCGCAGATGCCAGGCGAGAAAATCGGGGTCCAGCATGTTCCAGTCCGACCGCGCACGCACGCTGGTGCCGACCTTCTGGCGCGACACGATCAGGCCCTTGGCGGCGAGCACCCGGAAGGCCTCGCGCAGCGTCGGCCGCGAAACCTTGAACCGCTGCAGCAGACTGGCTTCGCCGGGCAGCCGCGATCCCGGGGGATAGACGCCGGCGACGATTTCGCCGCCCAGCGCCGCCGCGAGAAAATCGTTGGCGTTGCCTCTGGCGGGCGGCCTCGCAGGCCGCGGGCCTCGCCGCCCGGGCGCCGGGCGCTCGCCTCCCGGCGGCGCCTCCCCCTCAGGCGCCGGCGGATCGCTGGAAGCTGAGCTCCGGATCAAGAATCCACCCCGTCGTAAGGCCCGCGCGCCGCCGCCGGCCCCGCGGTTCTTTCGTCCGACCGCGTGCGAGCGAGGCTAATGACAAAGAATGGGCGGTGCAATAGAAACATCGGCGCGAACCTGGAAAACGCCGCGGCGGCCGATCCGGCGCCGGCGGCGACGCAACGAGCGAGAAACGCATGACTTCGATCGCCCCGCAGTCCCGCGTCGGCCCGACGGCCCGCCACGCCACCATCGGCGTGCGGGTCGGCTCGGGGCCGGGCGCCGTGATGGTCGGCGGCGGCGCGCCGATCGCCGTGCAATCGATGACCAACACCGACACCGCCGACATCGAAGCGACCGCGCGCCAGATCGCGGCGCTCGCCAGGGCCGGATCGGAGCTGGTGCGCATCACCGTCGATCGCGACGAGGCCGCCGCCGCAGTGCCGCATATTCGCGACCGGCTCGCGCAAATGGGCGTCGCGGCGCCGCTGATCGGCGACTTCCATTACATCGGCCACAAGCTGCTGGCCGACCATCCCGCCTGCGCCGAGGCGCTCGACAAATACCGCATCAACCCGGGCAATGTCGGGTTCAAGAACAAGCGGGACCGGCAGTTCTCGCAGATCGTCGAGACCGCGATCCGCTACGGCAAGAGCGTGCGCATCGGCGCCAACTGGGGCTCGCTCGATCAGGAATTGCTGACCCATCTGATGGACGAGAACGCCGGGTCCGCCGCGCCGATCGACGCGCGGGCGGTGACGAGGGAGGCGATGGTCCAGTCGGCGCTGCTGTCGGCGGAACGGGCGGAGGAGATCGGCCTGGCGCGCGACCGCATCATCCTGTCGGCCAAGGTTTCGGCGGTGCAGGACCTCATCGCGGTGTATCGCATGATCGCCGGGCGGTCCGACTACGCGCTGCATCTCGGCCTGACCGAAGCCGGCATGGGCTCGAAGGGCGTCGTCGCCTCGTCGGCGGCGCTGGGCGTCCTGCTGCAGGAGGGGATCGGCGACACGATCCGCGTCTCGCTGACGCCCGAGCCGAACGGCGACCGCACGCTGGAGGTCAAGGTCGCGCAGGAAATTTTGCAGACGATGGGCTTTCGCACCTTCGTGCCGCTGGTCGCCGCCTGCCCGGGCTGCGGGCGCACGACCTCGACGGTCTTTCAGGAGCTGGCGAGCGACATCCAGAACTACATCCGCGATGAAATGCCCGCCTGGCGCACCCGTTATCCCGGCGTCGAGGCGCTCAACGTCGCCGTCATGGGCTGCATCGTCAACGGGCCCGGCGAATCCAAGCACGCCGACATCGGCATTTCGCTGCCCGGAACCGGCGAGACGCCCGCCGCGCCGGTGTTCATCGACGGGGCCAAGGCGCTGACGCTGCGCGGTCCGACGATCGCGCGGGATTTCAAGGCGCTCGTCGCCGACTACATCGAGAGGCGGTTCGGCGAGGGCGCCAAGACCGCGGCGGAATAACCGCGAATCCGAACCCGGATCGGCGATCGAAGCAGCCCCCGCCTTTCGGGCGACGGTCGCCGCGACGGCGCCGATCGCAATGCGCGGCGACGGGGGAGCATGGCCCATGATCGACAATGCGGCGAAGACGATCGTCATCACCGGCGCCAGCAGCGGCATCGGCAAGGCGACGGCGCGGCTGTTCGCCGACAAGGGTTGGAACGTCGTCGCCACCATGCGCAATCCGGCCGCCGAGAAGGACCTGGCCGAGACGGCGAGGCTGAAGCTCGTCGCGCTCGACGTGCAGGACCCCGCCAGTCCGGGGGTCGCGGTGGCCGCCGCGCTTCAGGCGTTCGGCAGGATCGACGTCTGGCTCAACAACGCGGGCTATGGCGCCTTCGGGCCGCTCGAGGCGGGAACGCGCGCGCAGATCCTGCGCCAGTTCGACGTGAATTTCTTCGGCCTGATCGCCTGCGTGCAGGCGGTCGCGCCGCATTTTCGGGCCAACAGAGCCGGCGTGCTGATCAATGTTTCCTCGCTCGGCGGACTGCTGACGCTGCCGTCGTTCAGCGTCTACAACGCCTCGAAATTCGCCGTCGAGGGTCTCTCGGAAGGGCTTTGGTACGAACTCGGCGCTTTCGGCGTCAAGGTGAGGCTGATCGAGCCCGGCGCCATCAAGACCGATTTCGGCGGCCGTTCGATGGACGAGTGGGACTGGTCGAGCCTGCCCGACTATTCCGGGTTCATGAGCAAGGTGAACGCGGCGCGCGCCAACTACGTGAGGAATTCGAGCGCGCCGGAACTGGTGGCCGGCGTCATCTACGCCGCGGCGATCGATCCGGGCGACCGGCTGCGCTACCTCGTCGGGCCGGACGCCGGGCGGGTGTGGCGGCTGCGCCGCTGGCTCGGCTCCCGGCTCCAGATGAAGCTGGTCAAACGCGTGTTCAAGCTCTGACCGCGGCGCCTCGCCGGTCACGCGGGTTCGCAATCTTGCGCCTCGCAAGCGGCGGGGGCGGTGTTTTTTGCGCCGCCGCGCATCGCCGGGCGCTGGTGGCCGAGGCCGGTCGCGAGCAGCGCGCCGAGGGCATGGCAGCCGGCGATCGCCAGCACCGTCGCGGCGAAGGCGTGGGCGACCGCGGCCGGCCCGGTTTGGCGCCCCAATATCGCGTAGAACAAGCCGCCGAGCAGCGCCACGCCGAGCGCGCCGCTGACCTGCAACGTCGAATTGACCAGGCCGCCGACCAACCCCGCCCGATGCGGCGCGACGCGTTGGACGATCACCGAGACCATGGTCGGGATCGATGTCCCCATGCCAAATCCGGTCAGCGCCAGCGCCATCGACAGCGGCGCGAAGGGCGGCGCCAAGCCGGCGGGCGACGCCGCGACGAGCGCGGCGAGCGCCGCAAGGCCGCTCGCCGAGAGCGCGAAGCCGGCGGAGGGCGCGGCCGCTCCGAGCCGGCGCGCCACCGCCGGGCTGGCGATCGAGCCGGTCAGGAAGCCGACCGACAACGGCAGAATCGCCACCCCCGCTTCGAGCGCCGTCCGGCCAAGCCCGGTCTGCAAGTAGATCGAGAAGGTCAGGAAGAACGCCGCCATGGCGTAGAGGGTGAGGATCGCGCCAAGGCCCCTCAGCAGGCCGGGCGAGTCGAACGCATCGATGGCGACCAGCGGATCGCCACCCGCCTTGGCCACGCCGATCTCGTAACGTCTGAACGTCTCGGCGAATAAAGGCGTCGTCAACAGCAGCGCGATCGACCACCACGGCCAGCCGCGCTCGCGCCCCTCGATGAGCGGCAGCACGAGCGCGGCGAGCGTCGCCGCCGACAGGACGACCCCGCCGAGATCGAGCTTGGGACGGCCGGCGCCGCGGGTTTGCGCGAGCAAGGGGATGGCCGCGGCGAAGGCGGCCACAGACACCGGCAGGTTGATCAGGAAGATCAGCCGCCACCCGAGCCCGTCGATATCGGCGCCGACCAGCGCGCCGCCGAGCAATTGGCCGGCGATCGAGGAAAGGCCGAGGGTGACCCCGTAAATGCTCAAGGCGCGCCCGCGCTCGCGGGCGGGAAACAGCGCGTGAACGGACGCCAGGGCCTGCGGCGCCATGGCGGCGGCGGCGAGCGCCTGCAACAGCCGGCCGACGATCAGCGACGCCGGCGACCAGGCGAGGCCGCAAAGCCCCGAGGCGGCGGCGAAGCCGGCGAGCCCGATCAGGAACACCGACTTGCGCCCGAATATGTCGCCGAGCCGTCCGCCGGTGATGAGGAACACCGCGTAGACCACGGCGTAGCCGGAAATGACCAGTTGCACCTCGGCGGGGGTCGCGCCGAGGCCGGCGGACATCGACGGCATCGCGACGTTGACGATGAAGAAATCGAGCGGCGCCAGGAACGCGCCGACCAGCAGCACCGCCAGCGCCGCCCAGCGGCGCGGATCGAGAGTCTCGCCTTCGATCCGCGCCATCGCCGCCTGTTCCGGCATCGTCGCAATCCTTCTCTTATTGTGGAATTGTCAGTTCCTAATTGGGTCGAATTTCAGGCCAGAACCCGCAGCGCGGCGTCGACCAGTTCGGCCAATTCCTGCTCGCTCGGCCCGGTCTTGCCGAGCACGCGCAGGCCCTGGACGGTGCACAGCAGCAGCCGCGCGATCGCCCGTTCGTCGTGGCCGCGCGGGATTTCGCCCGACGCCTGGCCGCGGATCACCGCGGCGGCGAACAGGTCCTGGAGGCGGCGGAACATCCGGGTGACCAGCGCGCCGACCTCGGCGTCGCCGGGCATCATCTCCATCGCCGCCGCGGTGATCAGGCATCCCTGCCGCCCCTGCGCATCGGCGGCGCGCCGCGCGTAATTCATCAGCGCGGCGCGAATTGCCTCGCGCGCCGGGCCGGGCTGCGCCAAAGCCTCGCTGGTCCGCCGCAGAGAGGCGGCGGTGTAATGGTCGAGCGCGGCGAGGAACAACGAGCGCTTGTCGTGGAAGGCCTTGTAGAGGCTGCCGCGCGCCAGGCCCGTCCCCTCGCTGAGGTCCTGGACCGACGTGCCGTGATAGCCATGCGCGCGGAACACCTCGATGGCGTCGGCGACCGCCGCGTCGAGCTCGAATTCGCGCGGGCGTCCAGGGCCGCGATCGGAAATGGGGACCAGCTTGGGGCTTTGCATGCCCGAGATATAGAACCAATCGTTTCCAAATGCAAGGCGTAATGAGGCGCGTGCGGCGTTCGAACGCCGGCGAAGGGGCCGGCGCATTGAATAGGCGGCGCAATGGCGCGATACGTCCGCCTCTCCTGGAGCCGACGACAGCGAGCGAGGCGCGATGCCCACGACCGATACGATCGAGTGGAGCTGGCAAGGCAGGCCGCTACGGATCGGCGCGACGCGCCTCGGCGAGGGACCGACGATCCTGCTGCTGCCCGCCCTCAGTTCGATTTCGACGCGCGAGGAAATGCGGCCGCTGCAGGAGCGCCTGGCGGCCTCCTATGCGACGGTGAGCGTCGACTGGCCCGGCTTCGGCGATCTGCCGAGGCCGCCCGTCGACTGGCGCCCGCCCGCCTATCGGGCGTTTCTCGATCACGTTCTGGCCGCCGTCGCCCCGCGCCCGCTCGCCACCGTCGCGGTCGGCCATGCGGCGGCCTATGCGCTTCAACAAGCCGAAGCGGCGCCGGGCTCGACCGGCGCGCTTTGCCTGATCGCCCCGACCTGGCGCGGCCCGTTGCCGACCATGAGCGGCAGGCCGGCGGCGTCGTTCGACTATCTCGTCCGCCTCGTCGATCTGCCGGGGATCGGCGCCGTCGTCTACGCCCTCAACGTCAATCCGCCGGTCGTTCGGATGATGGCGCGCGGCCATGTCTACGCCGACCCGGCGTTCGCGACGCCGCGCCGGCTGTCGGAGAAATTGAAGGTGACGCGGGCGCCGGGCGCGCGGCACGCCTCGGCGCGCTTCGTCAGCGGCGCGCTCGACCCGGCCGGCGACCGGGCGGGCTTTCTCGCCGGCGCGCGCCGCGTGCGCGATCCGATCCTCGTGCTCTACGGCGCCGAGACGCCGCGCAAATCGCGCGCCGAGATGGAGGCTCTGGCCGGCTTGCCCAACGTCGAGAGCCGCGTGCTGCCGCGCGGCAAATTGGCGGCGCAGGAAGAATATCCGGCGGAGGTCGAAGCGGCGATCCGCGCATTCCTGGGCGGCGTCTGAATCACGATCGGGATTCGCCCAATCGAAGCGAAGGTCAGCCGGCCGGCGACGCGGCCCCGTGCGGTTCGTCGGCCTTCATCGATAGACGTCGCGCCGATTGCCGACTCGAACGACAACGATGGTGATCCGCGCATCGACGATCTTGCAGATGAGTTGGCAATCACCGACGCGGTATTTCCAGAACTCGCCCAAAGCGCTCCCTTTGAGCGCCTGGCCGAGGTCGCGCGGGTTTTCCAGCGGCGCTATCCGTTCGGACAGAAATTCGACGATCCTCGCCGCGGCCGGCTTGCCCAGCCTGGCAAGCTCCTTGGCCGCCGTGCGCTCAAACTCGATCGCCCAGGCCACTTCTATTCGTTGAGGCCAAGCTCGGCCTCGACCTCCGCCAGCCCGACCGTGCCGGTCTCGCCTCGCTGCAACGCCAGCCAACGTTCTTCGGCGAGATACAGGTCTTCGAGATCGTCGAGTTGATCGAGGATCGCCTGCCGCGCGTAGAAAGTCTTGCTGCGTCCAGTTCGCCTCGCAAGGTTCTCCAGACGGGCCTCGATGTCCCTGGGCAGGCGAATGGCGAGCATGGCGCCGATCTCCTCAGGGCCGGAAAAAGCCGGCTGGTGGACAGCTTCAATGGATTTGAAGGACGCGGCCCTTCTCCCCCTGCGGGAGAAGGTGGCCCGACGAAGTCGGGTCGGATGAGGGGTAGTCGAGCCAAGCGAGACGCGTCGGAACCGCATCGTCGCAAGCCGTCTCGCTTCGCTCGACTCCCCTCATTCGTCATGCTTCGCATGACACCTTCCCCCGCAAGGGGGGAAGGGGCGGGCGCCCTTTCAATTTGGCTGACTCAAACCACTAATTGCGACGATATACACGTATATCACGGCCGTGCGACCCCGGCAAAGAGACAATCTAACCGCACCGCGCGCTGCGGATGATCGTCGCCTCGGGCGCCGCACGCCGGCCGATGGCGCGACCTACGCCTATGATTCCGACAGCCGGCTTTCCCAGCGCATCGTCACGCAGACGGTCGCGCCGACCTCGACGACCATCCTCTACGCCTATGATGCGAACGACCACATCATCGCCGAGCTGAATGCCAGCGGCCAGACGCTTGCGCGAGTACATCTGGCTGAACGACATGCCGGTGGCGGTGGTCGACAATGTCAACACGACGCCGGTGATCTATGACGTCCAGGTCGACCATCTCATGCGCCCGGCGCGGATGACCGACGCCAGCGCCAACTGGGTGTGGGACGTGATCTTCACGCCGTTCGGGACTACGGCCTACATCAACCAGAACCCGACGGTGATGAACATCCGCTTTCCCGGCCAGTGGTTCCAGCTCGAGACGGGGCTCGCCTACAACTGGCATCGCCACTACGATGCGACGACCGGGAGGTACGTGCAGCCGGACCGCCTTGGACTGGTTGCGATACTCGGCGATGGGCCGAGCATTTACAATTATGCGAGGCAGGCCCCGCTTGGATGGACGGACCGAAGCGGGGAGAACGCCGCTGGAGGATTGGCGGGCCTTGGATACGGTCGATCGGCCGGAGCTGTCATAGGTGAGGTGATCGACCCAGTAGGCGGCGGCGTGCCAGGGGCGTTCGTTGGCGCTGCAATTGGGGCCGTACTCGGAGACTGGTTGACCGGGCCGGACGTTTACTCGACAGTGGCAGGTCCGTTCTGGGACGGCCTTATACCTTGCAAGGGAAGACCAATGAGGACGAACGGCGAGCCCGGTAAGAAGAGGCGCTACTATGATCCGGACCGCTTGCATGGAGATCTCGAGGTCTATGGTCCCAACGGCGAGCACCTCGGAAGCGCGGACCCGGAGACTGGAGACATGACAAAACCTCCAGTTCCGGGGCGCAAGACCGATGTGCCTTAGGCGACAGGAGTGGCAACTTCGATGGCTAGTCATTGCTGCAGTATGATGTCAATGGCAGTCAACAACAACGAGATTGCGTTAAAATATATACCCGAAGTACGCGAGTACGGAATTCGCGTGATAGATGGAGGTACCAGCGTAATTGCGATTTTGTATTGCCCGTGGTGTGGAACAAAATTACCGGAGTCTCTCAGGGATCGATGGTTCGATGAGCTCCGGCGAAGAGGAATTGAACCTTTTCAGGATGATCTGCCCGAGGATCTCACGGGTGAATGGTGGCGCGTAGAAATGTAAGCTCAGTTAAAGTGGTGGCAAGATGTGAGAGGCTAACTTTTTTGACTCGCCAAACCAAGTCAGAGGAGGGATCGATAATCTTAATGACGCTATATTCGATGCCTTTCCGGTAACAGACCCCTGTTTGGCAAAATACACTGTCAATAGTAACGGGGTTACGAGGACAGGATACGCAATTCTCTATCTCGTGACCCGCCATTCCGGGCTTCGGCCTGACCAGCACCTCAACCCACATCGCAGTCGTAGAGCCCGGCCGCCGATCTGCTGACTCCGTCCGCAACATCGGGCGACGCGAGCTCGACCGCAGCAACATCGTCCGGCACCATCGGTATCTTGTCCTGACGAAAGGCTCGCTCAATGAGGAAGTCCGAGCTAGTGGTGCAAATCAATCGGATGCGCTCGCAGTTACGGTGACGCTTTGCTTAATCCCCAAATCCCCCCTCCTACGGCTTCGACGCGCTCAACCGCCTGATCCAGACGATCGACGGTGTTACGGGGACAGGATACACAATTCCCTATCTCACTGGCCCGCCGGCCTGGGCTTCGGTCCGGGCTTGCCCTTGTGCAGGCTGCGGCCGACCTTTCGATCGGCAAAGGCGAGGAAGGCCGCCTCGCCGAGCGGGCGACCGTTGGCAACGAGGGATTCGAAGACGTCGAACTCCGCCCGCTCGCCCGGCGACATGTCCGGAAGATCGCCAGAACCGGCCGCGCGGTGACCGGTGCGGTGGCGCGCCGTTTCGGATGGGCGCGCACGCCCGATCATTCCCTATAGCGGCGTCGCCAGCCTGACGGGGTGATCGAGACCTTCACGCGCGGCACCGACGACCGGATCACCGGCGTCGTCGCCAACACGGCTTCGTCGGCGGCGGTGCTCAACCGCACGCTCGCCTGGACCGGCGAGACGCTCGACAGCATCACCGACAACCAGTTCCCCGGCAACACGCCGCCCTTCACCTACACTGCCCAATCGCAGAGCCTGACCTATACGCCGACCCATCGGCTCGCCTCGGCGGTCGGCTATTACGGCTCTTACGCCTGGGCCTACGACCCGACCGGCAACCGCACCTCCGAGACCGCCAACAGCGTCGCCTCGGCCTATGCCTATCCGGCGACGTCGAACCAACTCGCCTCGGTCACGCCTTCGGGCGGAACCGCCCGCAGCTTCGGCTACGATGCGGCCGGCGACATCACGACCGACAGCGCTTCGGCAGGGGGAAGCGGGCCGGCGCTCACCTACGAATATGACGCGGAGGGCCGGCTGGCGCAGACATTCCAGACCGCGACGCCGGTCGATGGATCGACCTATGCCTATGACGCCGACAGCCGGCTTTCCCAGCGCATTGTCACGCAGACGACCACGCCGACCTCAACGACGATCCTCTACGCCTATGACACGAACGACCACATCATCGCCGAGCTGAATTCAAGCGGCCAGACGCTGCGCGAATACATCTGGCTGAACGACATGCCGGTCGCCGTGGTCGACAACGTCGACACGACGCCGGTGATCTACTACGTCCAGGTCGACCATCTGATGCGGCCGGCGCGGATGACCGACGCGAGCGCGAACTGGGTGTGGGACGTGATCTTCACGCCGTTCGGGACGACGGCCTATATCAACCAGAACCCGACGGTGATGGACATCCGCTTCCCCGGCCAGTGGTTCCAGCTGGAGACGGGGCTCGCCTACAACTGGCATAGGCATTACGATGCGACCACAGGAAGGTACGTGCAGCCGGATCCCTTGCTGAGTGACGATGGTGAAACATTCATTCGTGGCCTTTTAGCTATCTCGGTCAGATCGTCATCAGCGATCAGCCTGAGCGATAACTATACAAAGTCCACGGTGGGCCTAATCGAAAACAGTACCGATGATGCCGGAAATATATCCGAGTACGCCTATAGCGCCTACTGGATCGAGCCTCTACGCTTATGCTCGGCAGACGCCGCTCACGAAACGAGATCGAACTGGGTTAGCGTCAGGTCCCTATACACCGCTTCAACGACCTCTATTGCCAGTTATCGATTGCCTCGCGGACACCTTTGAGTTAACGAAGATACAAAAGCTCGGCGGAGGTTTATATATGTGTCTAGTGGATAGAATCAGACGCTTCGAGCCCATCGAAAAGACCACAAGCGATTGAAAAAACTCACGACGCGTCGGACTCATCCGATTGATTTTCACCACTAGCTATAGGAAAATATACCGGTGAACTTGATCAGGTGATGGCCTTTGATCCGAGTGAGTGCGAAGAAAGTTATATTGGAAGAAAGATGAGGTAAAGGCGTGCGGATTTACGAAAATATTTCTCTAACTGAGCGGGCCGCGATAGAACTAAATAAATACGCGGGCTTCTCGTTGACCAATCTAGAATCCGGCGATGGAACGATCGTATTTTTGCAATGGATAATATTGTCCCGTCGGCTACATAAGGGTACTGAAAGAATTTCTTATAGTGGACCCCATTTCAAAATCAGAGAGATTCAAGTTGGAAAAATTAGTGAGTTTAGAAATATACGCCTGTTCCGCGTGAACGGAAAATATCTATGCATGATAACGTCTCTAGATCTCCAATTTTCCGAAGACGTGCATTATAATCTAGATTTTGTCGATGAATTTTATTTGTACCCATCCGAGATGGACGATTGTTACGGTGACAGTGCACTAAACTAAACTTCATAATTACAATTAAATTATAAACTACGATGACACCTTACTTAACTCCTGAATCCCGGCCGGCTTGGGCCCTCGCTTGCGCGGTCGCGGATCGCGGCCGGTCAGGGCGGCAAGGCGGTCGATGAAAGAGGGCGCGCCGAGCGGACGGCCGATCGTTTCGGCAGCGCGCAACGCGGCGATGCGCTCGCAGTTACGGTGACGCTTTGCTTAATCCCCAAATCCCCCCTCCTACGGCTTCGACGCGCTCAACCGCCTGATCCAGACGATCGACGGTGTTACGGGGACAGGATACACAATTCCCTATCTCACTGGCCCGCCGGCCTGGGCTTCGGTCCGGGCTTGCCCTTGTGCAGGCTGCGGCCGACCTTTCGATCGGCAAAGGCGAGGAAGGCCGCCTCGCCGAGCGGGCGACCGTTGGCAACGAGGGATTCGAAGACGTCGAACTCCGCCCGCTCGCCCGGCGACATGTCCGGAAGATCGCCAGAACCGGCCGCGCGGTGACCGGTGCGGTGGCGCGCCGTTTCGGATGGGCGCGCACGCCCGATCATTCCCTATAGCGGCGTCGCCAGCCTGACGGGGTGATCGAGACCTTCACGCGCGGCACCGACGACCGGATCACCGGCGTCGTCGCCAACACGGCTTCGTCCGCGGCGGTGCTCAACCGCACGCTCGCCTGGACCGGCGAGACGCTCGACAGCATCGCCGACAACCAGTTCCCCGGCAACACGCCGCCCTTCACCTATACTGCGCAATCGCAGAGCTTCACCTATACGCCGACCCATAAGCTCGCCTCGGCCGTCGGCTATTTCGGCTCCTACGCCTGGGCCTATGACGCGACCGGCTATCGCACATCGGAGACCGCCAACAGCCTCGCCTCGGCCTATGCCTATCCCGGCGCCTCAAACCAGCTTGCTTCGATCACCCCGGCCGGCGGGACGGCGCGCGGCTTCGGCTATGACGCGGCCGGCGACATTACGACCGACAGCGCCTCGGTCGGCGGCAGCGGGCCGGCGCAGACCTACGAATACGACGCCGAGGGAAGGCTGGCGCAGACCTACCAGACCGCGACGCCCGCCAATGGCTCGACCTATTCCTACGATTCCGACAGCCGGCTCTCCCAGCGCGTTGTCACGCAGACGGTCACCCCGACCTCGACGACGATCCTCTACGCCTATGACACAAACAACCACATCATCGCCGAGCTGAATTCCAGCGGGCAGACGCTACGCGAATACATCTGGCTCAATGACATGCCGGTGGCGGTGGTCGACAATGTCAACACGTCGCCGGTGGTCTATTACGTCCAGGTCGACCACCTGATGCGCCCGGCGCGGATGACCGACGCCAGCGCCAACTGGGTGTGGGACGTCATCTTCACGCCGTTCGGGACGACCGCTTACATCAACCAGAACCCGACCGTGATGAACATCCGCTTTCCCGGCCAGTGGTTCCAGCTCGAGACCGGGCTCGCCTACAACTGGCATCGGCACTATGATGCGACCATAGGGAGGTACGTGCAGCCGGATAAGCTGGGTGCAGCTCAAGACAAAAGTCAAATGTCCACGGTGTCGGTGTCGACGGATCTGCTCAATTCTTCGCCAGCAATTGCTGTCGATCAGGCCGAAACCCTCCCTTCGGCTGTCATAAGCGCTCGGGACAGGATCGGCGCGAATAAACAAAGTGTATGGCGGGCACTCTTGCGTAGAGCAGGCGTATATGGTTACGCAAACCAGAGTCCAATCACTAACATTGATCCGACCGGTCTTATGATTTCTGACCTGCCTTACTCGCCGGAGCCGACCACCAATCAAACACCAATCGCCATTTGCCGAGCACAGCAGTATGCGTTCTCGGGCCCGCTGATCGACAAGAGGTACGATGAAACTATTAACAAAACACACTGCACATATGGGATTCCGATGGCTCCATACTCCTTCACCCTGGAAATTGATGGTTACCACAGTTGCTCACCCTACGCACCGGTTCCCTTTTGATTAAAAAGAGCATCTAATGCCGCAAATAAAGATCTGCCAGTCGGCGATAGAGAAAATCATGAACGATCCGAAGTATTCGGATCTTTCTAATTGTCCCTCTAGTCGAGCTATCCCAGTTCTTCTCTATTACAGCCGTAGCTATTCAGCGATAAGCTATCGAGACGCAATTGAGTACGGAGATGGCTTTGTTCTTTCTTTCATGTCTTGGGATGAGATTGGAAAGGCACGGATATCAGAGCACCAAACTGTAAGTATATACGATGGTGTTGACATTGTTGTCTGTGGAACAAAGGAAAGTTTCTCATCTTCATTCTGTATAAGCTGGTCAAATAACAAATTTACTTTAGAAAGAGAACCGTAGATGGCAATCTATTTGTCCTGGTTACAGGATTACGGGTTTACGGGGACAGGATACACAATTCCGTATCTGTCGTTCGCTGTCCCTTAGCTATGGCGCCGTAGTGGCGACGTTCTCGGCCGCGTCACCGAGATCGACACGAAGCAGGCGCCGACGTCGTCGAGCCGGACCATCGCCTCGTCGATCGGCTGGACGCCCTATAGCGGCGTCGCCGGCCTGACCTTCGGCAACGGGGTGGTCGAGACCTTCACCCGCGACACCGACGACCGGATCACCGGCGTCGTCGCCAACACGGCTTCGTCGGCGGCGGTGCTCAACCGCACGCTCGCCTGGACCGGCGAGACGCTCGACAGCATCGCCGCTGTGTTCGCCGCGCTCATGCAGGCGCGCGCGCCGCTCGACGCCCGTACAATCGCCGGCGCTTTCCGCCTGAGCGCCAGAGCGGAGCCCGCCATCGCCCGCATCCTCGCGGCGCTCGCCCGCCTCGGCCACGCCTACACCAGCGACGGGCGGGCCTTCGCGCTGCGACGGACGGCTTGAAGGTTTCCTGTCGGCGGACTTGCGGTTTGGACTGCTGCATATTCTGCAACGATTGCCCGAAGGCGGCGCGCAAAATCTTGCACAATAATTTCCGAAAATCAGCAAGGCGTGTTATACTGCAACGAAATGATTTATGGCCGATCGTCATTGCGAGCGGCGCCGAACGAGGGCTATGGGGGTCTCGATTGCTTTGTCGCCACGCTCCCTCGCAACGACGGCCGAGCGCTTCGACGAGGAGTCATCCCGCCTAAATGCCGGCGGATTTCTGGCCCTGGCGCGGTCGGAGACATATTTGCGTAACCGGGCAGAATTCCAGGCGCGACGCTTCTTGTAGACGCGGTCGTTGACCGCGTTCAGCGCGAAAGCGCTTTTCTTTCAAGTAGCTGCCGCGTCAGAAAACGCGCGGTCAACGACCGCGCCTACAGGTTTGCCCGCCCTTTTGCCCCGGAGACGTTCTTGCATCGCAACCCCTTGATATCATGGGAACGCCGAACGAAATCTCGTCCAACGAGCGCCTCCCGCAAAGGCGCCATATATGCTGAAAATCACGATATCGCGCCCTCGCGAACATTCGCGAAGGAGCGCTACGGCGTCTCCCACCGCCCGCTCCGGGCGGAGCGGAACACCGCGTCGATCGCGCGCATGTTGGCGATCGCGTCCTCGATCGGAAATTCCAGGCTTCCCTCGCCGCGCACGGCGCGCGAAAAGGCGTCGCCTTGCAGCGTGTATTGATCGCAAACGGCGAATTCCTCCCAGCGCGCGCCGGCGCCCGACAGGTCGGCGCCGTCGTCGATCATGATCCGCGTCGGGCGGTCCGGCGGCGCGTTGAACGGGATCATGATCTCGACGCGCCCCTTGTCGCCGGCGATGGTGACGCGCTGGTGCGGCGCGGTCTGCGTCGAGCAGGCGAAGGACAATTGACGCCCGCCCGGAAATTCCATCAGCGCGCTGGCGAGCCGGTCGACGCCCAGCGCCGGATCGCGGTCGATGGTCGCGCAGACGCGCGTCGGCTCGTCGCCGAAAATATAGCGCGCGGTGAGGATCGCGTAGCAGCCGATGTCGTAGAGCGCGCCGCCGCCCGGCGGCTTGTTGCGGATGTTGGCCGGGTCGAGCAGATGATAGGAGAAGAAGGTCTGGATCGTCCGCAAGCTTCCGATCGCGCCGGAATGCGCCAGTTCGCGGGCGCGACGCCATTGCGGATGGAAGCGCACCATGAAGGCCTCGGCGACGAGCCGGCCGGCCCGCTGGCGCGCGGCGATCAACGGCCGCGCTTCCTCCGCGGTCAGCGCGATCGGCTTCTCGCAAAGCACGTGCTTGCCGGCCTCCAGCGCGCGCAGCGTCCACGGGACATGCAGCTCGTTGGGCAGCGGATTGTAGATCGCTTCGATGGCGGGGTCGGCGAGCAGCTCCTCGTAGGAGCCATAGGCCCTGGGGACGCCCAGCCGCGCCGCGGCGCCCCTCGCCTTTTCGACATCGCGCGAGGCGATCGCCTCGACGCGCGAACGCGCGCCGCGTTGCATCGCCGGGATCACTTTCTCGACGCCGATATTGGCGACGCCGAGCACGCCCCAGGAAACCTTGTCCGTCATTGCGCCGCCCCCCGAGGTTGCAAAGTCCCCTCCTCCCGCGTTGGCGGGAGAAGGGTTCTGCCTCAGCCGACCGGCGTCGGCAAGCGCGGCGCGCCCTGGCGTTCGAGCATCCAGCCCGGATATTCGGGGCGCAGCGCGCTGGCCTTGTCGAGGGCCGCGACCTCGTCGGCGGTCAGGTTCACTTTCACCGCGCCCAGATTGTCGTCAAGCTGCGCGATGGTCTTGGCGCCGACGATGACGCTCATCACGCCGGCGCGCTGCAACAGCCAGGCCAGCGCAATTTGCGCGACCGAGACTTCGTGCGCCCTGGCGACCGGCTGCATTGCCTCGACGACGTCATAGGCGTGCTCGCGGTCGACGGGAGGAAAGTCGAAAGCGACGCGGCGCGCGTCATTGGGCGTCGCGCCGCGGCGCGTGAACTTGCCCGACAGCAGGCCGCCGGCCAGCGGGCTCCAGACCATCACGCCGAGGCCCTGGTCGACGACCAGCGGAACGATCTCGCGTTCGAGGTCGCGTCCGGCGATCGTATAATAGGCCTGCACCGTCTCGAAGCGCGCATAGCCGCGCGCCTGCGAGAGGCCAAGCGCCTGCATGATCTGCCAGGCCGCCATATTCGAGCAGCCGATCGTGCGCACCATGCCGCGCGACACGAGATCGTCGAGCGCGCGCAGCGTCTCCTCGATCGGGGTGACCGCGTCGAACCCGTGAATCTGGTAGAGGTCGATGTGCTCGAGGCCCAGCCGCTTCAGGCTGCCGGCGACCTGGTCCATGATATGCCCGCGCGACAGGCCGACCGCATTGGGGCCCGGGCCGGTGCGGCCGCGCACCTTGGTGGCGATGATGACGTCTTCGCGCTTGACCGAGAGGTCGCGCAGCGCCTGGCCGAGCATGACCTCCGATTGTCCCTCCGAATAGACGTCGGCGGTGTCGATGAAGTTCACGCCCGCCTCGAGCGAGCGCGCGACGAGCGCGGTCGCGCCCTGTTGTTCGACCGTTCCGATATTGCGCCAGAAGCCGGCGCCGCCATGGAACGTCATCGTCCCCAGGCATATTTCCGAAACGAACTGGCCGGTGCGGCCGAGCGGGCGGTATTTCATGCGCAGAGTCCCTTCAGGTGGAATGGTCGTTGCGCCGCTGCCGGGCGATCGGGCGATCGAGCGGCGCTTCGACATTCGAATAATTAGGCGGCGCCCGCCCGTTGCGCAACGCACGAACAGTTTATCGCGCCGCCCGGCGGACCGGCGGCCGCGCGCGCCGTCGGTCAGGCGGCCTGGTCGACGGGCGGCGGCGGCCGCGCGCCGGTCATCATCGCGACGGCTTCGGACATGGTCACTCTCCTCGGGTCGACGACCGCCAGCCGCCGGCCGAGGCGGTGGATGTGGATGCGGTCGGCGACCTCGAACACATGCGGCATGTTGTGCGAGATCAGCACGACCGGCAGGCCGCGCTTCTTGACGTCGAGGATCAGTTCGAGCACGCGGCGCGCTTCCTTGACGCCCAGCGCCGCCGTCGGCTCGTCCATGATGACGACGCGGCTGCCGAAAGCGGCGGCGCGCGCCACCGCGACGCCCTGGCGCTGGCCGCCCGAAAGCGTGTCGACGGTCTGAGTGATGTCCTGAATGGTCATAAGGCCGAGTTCGGAGAGCTTGTCGCGCGCGATCGTCTGCATCGCGCGGCGATTGAGCAATCGGAAAACCCGGCCCAACAATCCAGGCGACTTCATCTCGCGTCCGAGAAAAATGTTGTCGGCGATCGACAGCGCCGGACAGAGCGCGAGATTCTGGTAGACCGTCTCGATCCCCGCCTGGCGCGCGTCGATCGGCGAACGGAAATGAACCACCTCTCCCGCCAGCCTGACCTCGCCCTCGTCCGGGATCACCGCGCCGCAAAGCACCTTGATCATCTGCGACTTGCCGGCGCCGTTGTCGCCGATGATCGCGAGAATCTCGTTGGGATAAAGGTCGAAATCCGCGCCGTCGAGCGCCGTGACGCTGCCATAGCGTTTGACGAGGCCGCGAGCCTGCAGAATGGGCGTTGGGTCCAACGCGACAGCCCCTTTGACGCGCCGAATCGAGCGCCGCCTCGACGAACATCGCGCTACGGCCCGAAACGCGTCGCCCGACGCCGACGGGGCGAAAGGCCGCCCTCGCTAGGCCGCCATTTCGGTGGGCGGCGGCGCCATCGCCCCCGTCATCATCGCGACGGCGTCGGACATCGTCTGCTTCCGGGGATCGATCACCGTCAGGCGCCGGCCGAGGCGATGAATGTGGATGCGATCGGCGACCTCGAACACATGCGGCATGTTGTGGGAGATCAGGATGATGGGAAGACCGCGCTTCTTCACGTCGAGAATCAGCTCCAGCACGCGCCGCGATTCCTTGACCCCCAGAGCCGCCGTCGGCTCGTCCATGATGACGACGCGACGCGCGAAGGCGGCCGCTCGCGCCACCGCCACCCCCTGGCGTTGGCCGCCCGAAAGCGTCTCGACCGGCTGATTGATGTTTTGAATCGTCATCAGTCCGAGTTCGTTCAGCTTGTCGCGCGCGAACTTCTGCATCGCGCGGCGATCGAGCAGCTTGAAGAACTGGCCGAAAATTCCCGGCGCGCGAATTTCGCGCCCGAGAAACATGTTGTCGGCGATCGACAAGGCCGGCGAGAGCGCCAGGTTCTGATAGACCGTCTCGATGCCCGCCTCGCGCGCGTCGATCGGCGAGCGAAAATGAATGACCTCGCCGGCGAGACGTATTTCGCCGGAATCGGGGATCACGGCGCCGCAAAGCGCCTTGATCATCGACGATTTTCCCGCGCCGTTGTCGCCGATCACCGCGAGAATTTCGCCGGGATAGAGATCGAAATCGGCGTGATCGAGCGCGGTGACGCGACCATATCGCTTGACGAGGCTGCGCGCCGACAGGATCGGTTCGACGCTCATTTGGAGATCCTCCGGATCCATTGGTCGAGCGCGACCGCGACGATGATCAGGATGCCGATGGCGAACTCCTGCCACAGCACGTCGAGGCCGGCGAGCGACACCGCCGAGCGAAACACGCCGACGATCAGCGCGCCGATCAGCGTGCCGATGATCGACCCGCGGCCGCCGAACAGACTGGTGCCGCCGATCACCACCGCAGTGATGCTGTCGAGGTTGCCGTTCGCGCCCGCCGTCGGGCTGATCGCGCCGATGCGCCCGATCAGCACCCAGCCGGCGATCGCGGCGATGAGTCCGGCCAGGACATAGACGCTGAGCAGGATGCGATCGGTGTCGATGCCGGCCAGGCGCGCCGCTTCGGGATCGTCGCCGGTCGCGTAGACATGGCGGCCATAGGCGGTGCGGTTGAGGACGTACCAGACGACGAGCGCCAGCAGGATGAGGAGGAAACTCCCCAGAATGATGCGCGCGCCGAACATCTCGAAGGGTATGCCCATCGATTGAAGGAAGGGCGCCTGGTCCGAGATGTCCTGTTCGCGAATGGTTTCGCTTTGCGAATAGAACGTATTGAGGGCGCCGATGATGCTCAGCGTGCCCAAGGTGACGATGAAGGGCGGCATCTGCAGTCGCGTGACGAGCGTGCCGTTGAGATAACCGCAGGCGATCCCGCACAAAAGCCCGGCCGGAAAGGCGATGAACAGCGTCACGCCGTCGACGACCGCCAGGCGTCCCATCACGACCGAGCAGATCACCATGATCACGCCGACCGACAGATCGATGCCGGCGGTCAAGATCACCAATGTCTGCGCGATGCCGAGAAAGCCGACGATCGTCACCTGGGTCAGGACGGTCGACAGATTGCTGCCGGTGACGAAGTGGGAGAAATTGACGGTGACGCCGAGCAGAAGGCCCAGCAGCAGCACGACAAAGGGAACAACGGTGGGGTAGAGGTGAAGGAAGCGCTGCACGCGCTTGCCGAACGCCAGATGCTCTTCTTCGAATGAAGCCTGGGCGGTCGTCGCCGCCGCGAGCACGCGCTCGAACTCCTGCGGCGTTTGCCGCTCGCTTTGCGAGGCTTCGCTCATCGCTCGCTCCCCCCTGACACTCCCGAAGGCTTGCGCCCTTTCTTTTAAAAAAATCGGCGCTCGAAGACCAAGCTTGCGAGCGCCGACTCTTCAGATTCATTAAGCGATCAAACGGGAAGGAAATCAACCCCAGCAGAGCTTCATGCCCTCGTCGACGCTGATCGATTTGACCCCCGGGACCGGATGGTCGGTGACCAGCTGCTCGCCGGTGTCGATGCTGACCGGCTTCTTGCCGGTCTTGATGAATTCAGCGACCGCCGCGACGCCGTCGGCGGCCATCAGCAGCGGATATTGCTGCGATGTGGCGCCGATCACGCCAGCCTTGACGCTCTTGATGCCGTTGCAGCCGCCGTCGACCGCGACCACCAACACGCCTTTTTCCTTGCCCGCCGCCTTGAGCGCCGCATAGCCGCCGTCGGCCGCCGGTTCGTTGATCGCGTAGACAAGATCGATATGATCGGCCTTCTGGAGAATCTTCTCCATCGCCGTGCGGCCGCCCTCGTCCGATCCCGACGAAAGGTCGGACCCGACGATCTGCTTGCTGTCGCTCATCGCGAAGTGCTTGGGATCCTTGACGGGGATGCCGAAGCCGGTGAGGAAGCCGTTGTGGCGGAGATAGTCGACTGTCGGCTGGTTGGCGGTGAGGTCGAGGGTCGCGATCTTGGCGCTCGACGCCTTGTCGCCGAGCGTCGCCTTGGCCCACTGACCGATCAATTCCCCGGCCTTGAAATTGTCGGTGGCGAAATTGGCGTCGGCGGCGGTGATCGGATCCAGCGGCGTGTCGAGGGTGATCACCAGGATGCCGGCCTTGCGCGCCTTCTCGACGGTCGGGACGATCGCGGTCGAGTCGCTCGGCACCAGCAGAATGCCCTTGGCGCCGGCGGCCATCAGCGCCTCGATGGCGGCGACTTCGCCGTCGTTGTCGCCGTCGAACTTGCCGGCGTAGGCTTGCGGCGTGAGGCCGAGCTCCTTGGCCTTGGCCTCGAAGCCCTGCTTCATCTTGACGAAGAACGGGTTGGTGTTGGTCTTGGTGATCAGGCCGACGATCGGCCCGTCCGCGTAGGACGGCGCGCTCATCAAGCCGACGGACAGCGCCGCGATGGCGATGGTCGACAGAATTCCGAACTTGCTGGACACTGGCTTCCTCCCGAAAAATTGCGCATTTGCTGCGGCGGCCGCGCTTTGCGCGGAATCCTTGGCGAACCGTCGGAATGACTTTTCGCAAGTCGAATGCGCGCCGTCGCGCCCTGATAAGCGCAAAATTCGCGGACGGAGTCAATGGATAAATAAAATGGCCTGAATTATTATTGACAGGCGCGCCGCGCCCGCCCATGGTCGGCCGAGCGAGAATCGCCGACAGACTGGCGCCGCGAGGGCGGACCCCGCCCTCTTGCGTCCTTCCTCGCGGCGACGACGACAGGGACGCCCCAATGCCGCCGGAGCAGGAGGAGAGGCTCGAGCCGCCGACGGCGACGGCGATCGCCAGCGGCGCCGATCAGGCCGGCGTGCGCCTTTACAACGAGCGCCTGATCCTGTCGCTCGTGCGGCGCTATCGTCAACTTTCCAAGATCGAGGTGGCGCGGCTGACCGGCCTTTCCGTGCAAACCGCATCGGCGATCATGAACCGGTTGCAACTGGACGGCTTGTTGCGTCGCGAAGCGCCGCAGCGCGGCCGTGTCGGTCAACCGACCGTTCCCCTTTCGCTCGATCCCGAGGGGGCGTTTTCGCTCGGCCTGAAGATCGGGCGGCGAAGCTGCGAACTCGTGCTCGTCGATTTCGAGGGCCGAATAAGCCGGCGCGCCCAGGAGACTTTCGCCTATCCGACGCCGTCGATCATCCTCGACTTTGTCTCGCGCGCCCTGCCCTCGTTCACCCGGACGCTGTCGCCAAGGCAGTTCAGCCGCGTCGCCGGGCTCGGGATCGCGGCGCCCTTTCAATTGTGGAGCTGGGGCGCGGAGATCGGCGCGCCGCCGGGCGCGATGGATCTGTGGCGGAACATCGACATCGAGCGCGAAGTCGCCGACCTCTGCCCGTTTCCCGTCACCCTTTGCAATGACGCGACATCGGCCTGCGCGGCGGAGTTCTTCTTCGGCCAGGGCTGGCGCCATCGGGATTTTCTGTATTTCTTTCTCGGCTCGTTCGTCGGCGGCGGCCTCGTCATCGGCGGCGCGCTGTTTCCGGGCCGCACCGGAAACGCCGGGGCGCTGGGTTCGATGCCGATCATGCCGCTCGGCCAGGCCGGCGGGCTTCCTTCGCAGCTGATCGCCTGCGCCTCGATCTACCAGCTCGAGCGGCGCGTCGAGGCCGCGGGGCTCGACCCCTCGTCGATCTGGCGCACGCCCGCCCGCTGGAGCGATTTCGGCCCGCATCTCGACGCCTGGATCGAGGAGGCCTCGCACGCGCTCGCCTACGCCTGCGTCGCCGCGATGTCGGTCATCGATTTCTCCGCCATCGTCATCGACGGCGCGATGCCGACCGACGTGCGCGACCGCCTGACGGCGCGCGTCGCCGAACGGGTCGAGGCGCTCGACCGGCGCGGGCTCTCCGACGCGGCGATCATGACCGGGGCGGTCGGCGCCGACGCGCGCGCGATCGGCGGGGCGGCGTTGCCGCTGATCGCCAACTTTGCGCGTGACAGGGAAGTGCTGTTTAAGGACGTCCCGAACGGGTTGACCGCCGGCCAGCCCGTCCATTGGCCTTGAGGCGCGACAATTGAAGAGGGGCCGCCGATGACCTCGCAGATCATCAAGGTCGAACCGTTCGATCTCATCGTGTTCGGCGGCACCGGCGATCTCGCCTATCGCAAATTGTTCCCGGCGCTGATCCACCGCGACAAGGACGACCAGTTCAAGGAGCCGACCCGCATCATCGGCGTTTCGCGCCGTCGGATGGAGCGCGACGCTTTTCGCGCGACGGTGAGGGAGGCGCTGTTGAAGTTCGGCGGCGCCAGCGACCCCTCGGCGCCCTATGTCGGACGCTTCCTCGACCGCATCGTCTATGCGGCGGTCGACGTGACGGGCGACGACGGCTGGGACGCGCTGAAGGGGCTGCTCGGTCCCGACGAGCGGGTGCGCGCGTTCTACATGGCGACCAGCCCCGATCTGTTCGGGCCGATCGCCGAGCGGCTCGGCGCGAACGGGCTGGTCACGCGCCGCTCGCGGATCATCGTCGAAAAGCCGATCGGCAAGGACGGCGCGAGCGCCGCGGCGATCAACGACGAGATCGGCGCGGTGTTCCCGGAGAACCGCATTTTCCGCATCGATCACTATCTCGGCAAGGAAACGGTGCAGAACCTGATGGCGCTGCGCTTCGCCAACGCCCTGTTCGAGCCGCTGTGGAACAACGCGCACATCGATCACGTGCAGATCACCGTCGCCGAAACGCTCGGCGTCGAAGGCCGCGGCGCCTACTACGACAGTTCCGGCGCGCTGCGCGACATGGTGCAAAACCATATGCTGCAATTGCTGTGCCTCGTCGCGATGGAGCCGCCCGCCTCGCTCGAAGCCGACGCATTGCGCGACGAGAAGCTGAAAGTGCTGAAATCGCTGGCGCGGATCGACGCCTCCAACGCGCCGGTGTTGACCGTGCGCGGCCAGTACCGCGGCGGCTTCGCCGACGGCGCGGCGGCCTCGTCCTATCTGCAGGACATCGGCAAGGAGGCGAGCGACACCGAGACTTTCGTCGCCTTGAAGGTCGGCGTCGCCAACTGGCGCTGGGCGGGCGTGCCGTTCTATTTGCGCACGGGCAAGAGACTGCCGCAGCGCTTCTCGGAAATCGAAATCGGCTTTCGCCGGGTTCCGCACGCCATCTTCGAATCGGGCGTCGAGGGCATTCCCGCCAATCGGCTGGTCATCCGCGTCCAGCCCAATGAAGGCATCAAGCTCTGGCTGATGATCAAGGAGCCGGGGCCCGGCGGCATGCGGCTGCAGCATGTGCCGCTCGACATGAGCTTCGAGAAGGCCTTTTCGGGGCCGTCGGCCGACGCCTACGAGCGCCTGCTGATGGATGTCGTGCGCGGCAACGCCGCGTTGTTCATGCGACGCGACGAAGTGGAGGCGGCCTGGGCCTTCATCGATCCGATCCGCCAGGCGTGGGGCCAATCGCGCGAAGCGCCGCGCCCCTACACCGCCGGCACCTGGGGGCCGGCGGCGGCAATTGCGCTGATCGAGCGCGACGGGCGCACCTGGAACGAGGAATACGAATGACTTCGATGACGCTCGAACGCCGCGACTTTATCAACGGCGCGGCCCTCGCGCCCGCCTTTGCGCAATGGACGGCAAGGCTGCTGCAGAAGGGCGTCGACGAACGGGGCGAAGCGCTGCTGATCGTGTCCGGCGGAACGACGCCCCAACGCTTTTTCGCCGCTCTGGCGCTAGAGGCGATCGACTGGTCGCGCGTGACGATCGCGCCGGCCGACGAGCGTTGCGTCGCCGACGACAGTCCGCGATCGAACGCCAGGCTCATTCGCCAGACGCTGCTGCGCGACGCGGCCGCGGCCGCGCGTTTTGCGCCGCTCGCCGATTCGCGCCTCTCGCCCGACCAGGAGCTTGCGGCGGCCAATGCGCGGATCGCCGACCTGCCCTCGCCCGCCGATCTGGTCGTTCTGGGCATGGGCGAGGACGGGCACACCGCTTCGTGGTTTCCCGGCGCCGACAATCTCGCCGAAGCGATCAACCCGGGCGCGCGGGCGCTGGTCGTGCGGATCAGCGCGCCCGGCGCCCCCGAGCCCCGGCTCACCTTGTCGGCGCGGGTGATCCTGCGCGCCCGCGCGCTGGCGCTGCACATCGAGGGCGCCGCCAAGCTCGCAACGCTCGAACGCGCGCTCGCGGCGGGGCCGGTCGAGGAAATGCCGGTGCGCGCGGCGCTGCGCGAGGCCGCCGACCGGCTGACGATATTTGCCGCTTCCGCCTAGCGTGACGATTCAAGGGGCGAGGCGGCCGCGCCCGATCGATCGTTTCGCGCGGCCAAGCCGGCGCTGAGCCGCAGCGCGATTCAATCAGCCCGCGCTGGATTCGGCGCGCTCGGCGTTGCAATGAGTTAACAGCGAATCACTGCGGCGCCTGCCCCTGGCCGCCGCCCTCGTCGGGGCCGCCCCCTTCATCGGGACCGCCCCCCTCGTCGGGGCCGCCGCCATTGGGACCGCCCGGGCCCCCGCCATAGGGGCCGCCCTGACCGCCGCCGTAGGGACCACCCGGGCCGCCGCCGTAGTTGCCGCCCTGCCTGTATCGCGGCCCATTCCGGCCGCGGGCTCGCCGGTTGAGGACGGCGCGGCCGATCGCCGCGAGGCATTGCTGCGACAATCCCGACTGATGCGCCCTCAGGCAGTTCATGATTCGGCCGCCGCCGCTCTGCACCCCGGGGCACAGCGCGTTGACGTGGCACGGCCCCCGGAACATCTGCGCGTCCGCCGCGCCGGAGACGGTCAGCCCGAACAACAGAGCGATGATTGAAGCCGAACGCATGGCGCCTCCCGGCGAAGCGGCGGCGCGACATTTTCGCGCGGGCGCTTTCAGCCCTTAGCACGAGGCGCCGGGTTCGGCCAGACGAGGATCGTTCGACGACCTTGCGCCGGCCGCGCAGGGCGCGGCGGGAGGGTTGGGGAGGGCGGGTCGGGGCGCTTCGTTCAGGCGTCGCGGTTTTCGGCGGGCGCCGAGGACTGCAGCGCCGACGGCTCGCCGTAGATCTCCTGAAAGTCGTCGCGCCGCGCGTCGCGCAGGATCGCGCGGCACAGCACCACGAAACCCTCGGCGGTGATGCCGGTGCTGGCGGTCATCATCCGGGCGAGGCGGATCGTCTGTTCCTTCGCCGCCTGGGATTTGCGAGGCGCCCGAACCATCTTGTCATCCCCTTGAATTGTTCGCGCCACCGCGCTGCTCCGATCCCGCGATCGGCGCGCGCCATCGTCGATAAGCCGAAGCGATCGCCGCAAGCTTACGGTCTGGCGGCGGGATCGCCGCTTGCGGCAGACCTTGCGGCAAACCCTGGCGATGACGGCGCCCCGGCCGGCCAAGCAAGCCCCACGCCGCCTTGCCAAACCCCTAAATCGCGCCGCCGCCGCCCCGCCGCATCGCCCCTGCCGCGAGGTTAGGTTGACCCGGCGCTAAGCCCATCGAGCAAATTCGAGCCATCGGCTCGTCCAATCCACCCGGCGCCGCGGGGCCAAAGTCGCCGCGTCAATCCCCGCCGCTTCGCGCAAGCTCAAAGCGAGGCGGCGTTTCGCGGCAGACGACGGCGCCGGGTGGCGCGCCGTCCCCCAACGTGATCGCGACGCCTCTTGCGCGGAGGAGGCGCGTCCGGTCAGGCCCGATCGCGCCGGTCAGCGCGGGGCGGGCGCGGGATCGGCGGCGGCCCGCTCCAGCAGATAGGTCCGACGGCGCTCCTGCTCATAATCGCCGAGCCCGCTCCAGTCGGTTATCCCCGCTTTCCAGTCGACCTGGCGCCAGCGAAACTGGAAATAGTCACAGAAGAACGTGATCAATTCGTGATTGGGGATCGCCAGAATGGATTTATAACGGTCGGCCGCCTTCACCTTCGACTCGTCGGACGACCTGGCCCTGAAGCGGACGATCGGCCCCTTGCCCTGAACCATTCTGGTGTCGAGGACCACGTGTTTCGGCCGGAGTTGGGACAATTGCTGAAAGACGAATTGCGGATCGGACTGTTCCAAGAATCCATGACACAGCACGACGTCGAACGCTTTGGGATCGAACTTGCGCAACGCCGCGGGTATCTCCGAATTGATGAACCGATAGGCTCCCGCATTCACTCCGTATTCGGTGAACGCCTTCTTGGCCGTCTCGACCGCCGCCGGCGAAACCTCCACTCCCGACACATGGGCGGCCCCCGCATCGAGCGCCGCCAGGCTCCAGAAGCCCGTGGCGCTCATGAGGTCGAGCACACGAGCGCCTTTGAACAACTCGCGGTTGCGGGAATAGATCATTTCATAACGCTTCTGCAATCGGACGGGGTCGGACGCGCTGGAGCCGGAGCCCGCTCCCGCGGCTCTCTTCCTCATGAACCGGTCGTAGCGGTTCAGCGAGCGGGTCGATCCAACTTGACTCATTGCAGTTCGGCTCCTGTGAAAAAGTTCCGCTCTCGCGCGTGGCGAGTCCGGTTATCGGGCAAGCGCGGGCAAGCATCCCATTTCGCCCGGCGCCGTTCTCTCCTACCTCTATGTCGGCGCGGCGCAAAGGGGAGCCAGCAATCCTTTACGGGCGCCGCCCGCCGCCCGCGACGCGCGCCCAAGCGCCGATCCGTCATGAGCGTCGCGACAGGCGACCCCGCGCAGTTCCTGTCCCGGCCCGCGCCCGAGCCCCGCATGACCATTACGGTCCCCTTGGCGAGGCTGCAAGGCCTCACGCGTCGGTCGCTCGCCGGCGCGGCGTCCCCGCCCCTTGCCGCCGCATCGAAGCCTTCGCCGGGCGCGCCCGGCCTCGCAACCGGCCGCGGAGCGAATCGCGCCGCCTTCGCCTTCAACCGCGCCCATCGGGCGAAACTGAATCAAATCGTCTGCATCGAATTGATGGTAGCCGAACAGGCCGGCCGCGTCTCCCTGTTGTTCGGGGCGTCATCCGCCGGACGCTGATCGGATCGCTCGAAAAGGAACCCGGCCCCCTGTCTCCCCTGAGCGATCGAACCGGCGAAACCCGTCCCGTCAAGCCGCAAAAAAACATCAACTCAGACATCCTGGCAGGACCTCGACGCGCGCCGCCGGCTCGCGCCGCGATTTCTGGGAGCGCAAGGCTAATGGCGAGAAGGTCGGAACCAGCCGAAAGGTCGAAGCCGGCGGATCCCGTCCTGACGAAATCCAGTCGGCTTGGCGCGAATCCCCGGTTCGCCTCGCCCTTCCGGCGCAAGCGGCGGCGTCGGCCCGCGGCGCGCCCGTATCCGCCCCCGGCTGGCCGTTCAGCGAGCCTTGCACCTGGCCGCCCTATTCGAAAAGGGAGGATTTTGGCGTAGCGGCCGGCCAATCGGGCGTCAAGTTGACGCCTCTCGAGGAATACAGCAAGAGTGACTTCGGCATGGCGCAATTCTCTCGTATCGCGATCGTCGGATTCTGCCGATCGATCCGGGCCAGGTCATGATGAGGCTGCTGGGGCTTCTGGCGCAGGGTTCCGCGCTGCGGCTGGCGACGACGATTCTGGCCAGCGTGCTCGGCGGCGTCGCCGAACTGAGCGCAACGGTTTGCGTGTTGGAATCGTTCCGCACCGGCTCCGTGCTGTGGTGGCAGTTCGCCGTCATCGCCGTGCTTGCGGTGCTGATCGGGCGGTATGCGCGCGCCTCCGTCAACAAGCTGTCGGCGCAGTCGGTCATCCGCATGCGGCGGCGGTTGGTCAGATCCGTGCTCCATGTTCCATTGCTGGAGCTCGAGCGGATCGGCGAGGCGCGGCTGCTGGTCGCCTTCACCAGCGATCTCGTCAACGTCGCTTCGGCGGTCCGCAATCTCGCGTCGCTGTCGGCCAGTTCCGCGATTCTGGTGGCCTGTCTGGCCTATATCGGATGGCTTTCGCCCAAGATAATGCTGGTCACGGCCGTGTTGTGCGCGGTGTGCGTCGGCGGCGCCGTTATTCTGCGCAAGCTCGAAAGACGGCATCGCCACTCCGGACGCGAGGCCTGGGACCGGGTCGTTCGCGTCTTCGGCATGGTGCTCGAAGGCGCCAAGCAATTGAAGCTCAACCGTTCGCTCGCCCGCCTGGTGTTGCTGTCTTTTGAACATCGCGTGCGGGAGCAGCAGCAGTCCGCCGGCACGCGAGGCCGCTATTCCGATCTGGTCGCGACCTGGAGTCACGCGATGTTCTACGTGATTCTGGGCGTCGCCGTGTTCGGCCCGTTCGGCAACGCTCAGTTGAGACTGGAGTTCGGGGTCCTGGCGCTGCTGCAGATCCGCCGTCCTCTCCGGTCGCTGATCACCGACAGCGGCGCGCTCGCCGACGCCTCGGTCGGCTTTCAAAGAATTGCGGCGATCGGCCTCAAGCTTTCAGGCGACGAGACGGCGCGCAGCGGCGCAGCGCGCGGCGGCGCGCGATACACGCCGCCCGCGTCGCAGTATTGGCGGGCGCTCAATTTGCGGATGGTTCAATTCCGTTATGGCGGTGGAAATCGCAAGGACAATTTTGCGCTCGGGCCGTTGGAGATGACCTTCCGTCCCGGCGAACTGATCTTCATCGCCGGCGCCAACGGCAGCGGCAAGACGACGCTCGTCAAGGTCCTGACCGGACTGTACCCGCCGACCAGCGGAGACATTCGGTTCGACGGCGCCGCCGTAGACGAAGGAAACATCCACTGGTATCGTGCCAACTTCGCGGTCGTATTCGCGGATTTCTGCCTGTTCGAAGGCGTCGGCGACCTGCCAGCCGACCGTCTTGGCCCGCAGGCGGAGCAGTTGGCCGTCCGGTTGGAACTCAATCGAAGATCGCTCGCGGCGCTGGCGTCTTCGGGGGGTTCGACCGCGCTCTCTTCGGGCGAGCGGCGGCGGATAGCGCTGCTCAAGGCCGTCCTCGAAAATCGTCCGATCCTCGTGTTCGACGAATGGACCGCCGATCAGGATCATCGATACAAGGATTTTTTCTACCGGGAATTTTTGCCGAAGATGCGGGATTCGGGGAAGCTGGTTATCGCGGTGACGCACGATGAGGAATATTTCCCCCTGGCGGACCGCGTGCTCTGGCTCGAACGGGGGGAGACGCCGACCTGGAGAGAGCCCTCTTCCTTCTTGAAGGCGGAGGAAGTAATACCCAACTCGCGCCAACCCGGCGCGGAGGCGGCGGCGATCGACAAATAGCTCCGACGGGCGTCGAGCGGGGTTCCGGCTTCACTGACAGACGACCGTTCGGAGGCCGGGCGGGGGGAGAGCGGGGCGGCGACATTGGGCGGCCGATTCCAGCGGACCGCCCGACAGAGTCCTCAGCTTGTCGGAATATTTGCCACACTATGCAAAGTTAGACCCCCTCGAGTCACCTCTGCGGAGCCAGGATAACGATGCCTCATACCGCTCGGTTGAGCCATCCGAAAGATATTTCCCTGGATCAGCGGGCTCTCCTGGACCGGAGGCTCCGCGGAGAGCCTGCCGGCGTCGGCTCCGGACCGACGATACCCCGGCGCAGCAGCCAGACCACCGCACCGCTGTCGCTCGCCCAGGAGGGTCAATGGCTGCTTCAGCAACTCTTTCCCGACAGCGCGGTGCTCAACACCTTCAGGACCCTGCGCTCGACCAGACCGTTCGAACTGGACGCGCTCGAGGCGGCGCTGACCGAGGTCGTGCGCCGCCATGAGATTCTGCGGACCAATTTCCGCGTCATCGACGGAACCCCGATGCAGGTGATCCGGCCGCCCGAGCCGGTGACCATCGGCGTGCTCGATCTCGGCGATCTTCCGTCGGCTGAGCGCAAGGCGAGGCTGGTCCGCTGGCTGCGAAAGCGGACGGCCGAGCCTTTCGATCTCGCCGAGGACGAGTTGTTTCGCTGCGATCTGGTCCGCATGACGGATCGCGATCATGTCGTGCTTTTCAACCTTCACCATATCATCTGCGACGGGTGGTCCCTCAGCGTGCTGGTGCGCGAGACGACGACGCTCTACAAGGCGATCAGGAAACGCAAGCCTTACCCGCTGACCCAGCTCCCCCTTCAGTACGGCGACTACGCGGCATGGCAGCGTTCGCGGCTGCAAGGGGACGCCATCGAAAGGCAGCTCGCGTTCTGGCGTGCGCGATTGGCCGATGCGCCGCCGACGACAGTTCTGCCATACGACCGGCCGCGCCCTCCCGAGCGCTCGTTCCGCGGCGCCCAGACCGGCGTCAGGCTCGAACGGCCGCTGGTCGCGCGGCTGCGGGCGCTCTGCCAGAGCGAGCAGGCGACGCTGTTCATGGTCATGATCGCGGCTCTGGCGACGCTGTTTCACCGCTATTCCGGCGCGACCGACATCGTGATCGGTTCGCCCGTGGCCAATCGCAGCCTTGCCGAAATCGAGCCTCTCATCGGCCTCTTCATCAACACCGTCGCGTTTCGCCTCGATCTGGCGGGGGATCCGACTTTCGTGGAGTTTCTCCGCCGCGTCCGCGCCGAGGCGATGGAAGTGTTCAACAATCAGGACGTCGCGTTCGAGAGCGTTGTCGCCGATCTGGGCGCGCGGCACGAAAAAAATCGCGCGCCGCTGTTCCAGACAATGTTCGTGATGCAGCCGCCGCGCGCTGCGGCGGTCTTTTCGGAATTCGGCGTCGACGCCGCCGAGCTCGCGCCGCGCGGATCCAAGTTCGATTTCACCTTGTCGCTTTCGGAAGGGGAGGACGGCGACATCGGCGGCGTCATCGAATACGCCACTGATCTCTTCGACCAGGCGACCATCGATCGCCTGTTCGGGCACCTGGTGGCGCTGCTCGAGGGAGCCGTCGCGGATCCAAAGCGGCGGATTTCGGCGTTGCCGCTGCTCGGCGAGGAGGAGCGCCGGCGGGCGTTGATCGGCTGGAGCGTCGCGCCGGCGCCCTACCCGGAAGCGCGGCTGCACGATCTCTTCGCCGCCCAGGCGGCGCGCACGCCGGATGCGCCGGCCTTGCACTTCGCCGGTCGCCGGATCGACTACCGCACGCTGGAGAGGAGGGCGAATCAGCTGGCCTGGCGCCTGCGCGGCCTCGGCGTCGGGCCCGACGTGATCGTCGGGCTTTGCATGCGGCGCTCGCCCGACCAGGTCGTCGCCCTGCTCGCCATTCTCAAGGCTGGCGGCGCGTATTTGCCGCTCGACCCGGGTTATCCGCCGGATCGGCTGGCTTACATGATCGCCGACGCGCAGCCGCGCGTTTTCGTGACCGAGGCGGCGCTCGCCGGGCTGCTGCCGGCGCGGCGCGCCCCGGTGGTCGAGGTCGACTCCGAATGGTTCCTGATCGAGTCGCAGCCGTCGACGGCTCCGCCCGCCGCGACCCTTCCCGACAATCTCGCCTATGTCCTCTACACCTCGGGGTCGACCGGACGGCCCAAAGGCGTGATGGGCGCGCACCGGGCGATCGTCAATCGACTGCATTGGGACCCGCCGCAGCCCGTCCGCGACGAGGTCTACGCCTACAAGACCACGCTCGGCTTCATCGACTCGCTGTGGGAAATCTTCATGCCGCTGATCCGCGGCCAATCGACGGTGATCGTTCCCGAAGAATTGGCTGGCGATCCCTCGCGTTGCATCGATCTTCTGGCGCGCGAGGGCGTGACCCGCATCGTGCTCGTTCCGTCCTTCCTGCGCAGCCTTCTCGACAGCCCGAAGGACCTCGCGGGGCTTCTGCCGAAATTGCGCCACTGGGCCTGCAGCGGCGAGGCGTTGACGGCGCCGCTCGCCGCCGCCTTTGCGGCGCGGCTTCCCGACGCTGAACTATTCAACATCTACGGCACGTCCGAGTTCTGGGACGCGACCTGGTTTTCCGCGCAAGGCCGCGACGGCCGCGCGGGTGTTCGCATCGGCTCGCCGATCGCCAACATGCGCGCCATCGTTCTGAGCGCCGACCTGGAGCTGACGCCGACCAACGTCGTCGGCGAACTGTTCATCGGCGGCGTCGGGCTGGCCAGAGGCTATCTGGGGCAACCCGGCTTGACGGCCGAGCGTTTCCTGCCGGATCCCTTTGGAAACGGCGAGCGGATGTACCGAACCGGCGATATGGTGCGGCGCGGCCCCGACGGGGTCCTCGAGTTCGTCGGCCGGCGCGACCATCAGGTCAAACTCCGCGGTCACCGCATCGAGCTTTCGGAAATTGAAATGGCGCTCCAGGATCACCCCGGCGTGCGGCAGGCGGTCGTCGAGTTGCGCGACGATCTGCCCAGCGGCGAGCCCGGCCTCGTCGCCTATTTGGTGGCCGAAGGCGCCGTTCCCATCGATTCCGTGCTACGCGAGCATCTGGAGGCCAGTTTGCCCGATCACATGACGCCCGCTCATTTCGTCTTCCTCGCCGAGCTGCCTCTGACTCCGAGCGGCAAGGTCGATCGCAGCGCCCTGCCGGCTCCGCAGCCCAGACAGGAGCCGTCGCGCATCCGCGTTGCGCCCAAATCCGAGGTGGAGAAGCAGCTCGCCGGCGTCTGGAGCGAAATCCTCGGGGTCGAGGAGATCGGGATAGACGACAACTTTTTTGAACTGGGCGGGGGCTCGCTGACGCTCGTGCGGGTTCAAAACATGATCGGACAGCGGACGCACCGGGACATTCCCATCACCGTCCTTTTCCGGTATCCGACGATCCGCGCGTTGGCGTCCTATCTGGTGGAGGGACATCGCAACGATGTCCTGGTCGGATCGACCAAGCGCGGCGAAGCGCGCAAGAGATTCCTGGCGCGGCGCGCCGGAACTGAGGTGCATTCTGGTGAATGAGGCATCATTGGAACAGACAGAGAATAGCGACCGAGGGTCGCGCGTTGCGATCGTCGGCATGGCGCTGCGTTGCCCGGGAGCGGCGAACGTCGCCGAATTTTGGTCAAATCTGAAGAATGGGGTCGAATCCGTCTCGATCTTCAGCGAGGAGGAACTGCGGGAGACAGGCATTTCCGAAGCGGTGCTGAGGCTGCCGAATTTCGTCAAGGCCGGCGCCCCGCTGAAGGGACTCGACCTGTTCGACGCCGAATTCTTCAAATACAGCGCGCGAGAGGCGGAATTCATCGATCCGCAACACCGGGTGTTTCTGGAATGCGCCGTGGAGGCGCTGGAGACCGCCGGCGTCGATCCGGCGCGACACCCCGGCTCGATCAGCGTGTTCGCCGGCGAAGGGCAGACCCTCTACGGCAACCAGATACTGCCCAACAAGGGGGTGATCGGCGTCGACCGGCAAATGGCCGTGATCGGCAATGACAAGGACTATCTGGCGACGCGAACCTCATACAAGCTCGGCCTGCGCGGCCCGAGTTTCACCGTGCAATGCGCGTGCTCGACATCGACTGTCGCCGTCCATCTGGCGGTGCAGAGCCTGCTGTCGGGCGAATCCGACGTGGCGCTGGCTGGCGGCGTATCGGTGTCGTGGCTGCGCGGCAAGGGCGGCTATTACTTTGTCGAAGGCGGCATTCTGTCGCGAGACGGGCACACGCGCGCGTTCGACGCCGACGCCAGCGGGACGGTGTTCGCCGACGGCGTCGGACTCGTCGTTCTCAAGAGGCTCGACGATGCGATCGCCGACGGCGACGACATCCAGGCGGTGATTCTGGGAACCGCGGTCAACAACGACGGGGCGACGAAAGTCAGTTACACCGCGCCCGGCGTCGACGGCCAGACGGCGGTGTTCGCGGAGGCGCTGGCGGTCGCCGGCGTCTCTCCGGATGCGATCGGCTATGTCGAGGCGCACGGCACGGGCACGGCGCTCGGCGATCCCATCGAAATCGAGGCGCTGCAGCGGGTGATTCGAACCAAGACCTCCAGGAAGCAATTTTGCGGCATCGGCTCCCTGAAGTCGAACATCGGCCATCTCAACACCATTTCCGGGCTAGCCGGCATGATCAAGGCGGCCCATTGCGTCAAGACCGGCGAGATTCCTCCAAGTCTCTTTTTCGAAACGCCCAACCCGAAGATCGACTTCGCCGCCTCGCCCTTCTACGTGCCCACAAAGCTCATGAAATGGACGGGTCCGGTTCCGCGCCGGGCGGGCGTCAGCGCATTCGGCATCGGCGGGACGAACTCGGAAATCATCATCGAGGAGCCGCCGCCCGCGCTCTCCGGGCCGAGCGCCAAATCGATGCACGTGGCGATCGTCACGACCAAGAGCGCGACGGCGCTGGAGGCGGCGAGCGCGCGTCTGGCCCAGCACCTTCGCGAGAACCCCGACGAGAACATCGCCGACGTCTGCCACACTCTGGCGACGGGCCGCACGGTCTATCAACATGCTCGCGCTGTCGTTTGCGCGAGCACCCAGGAGGCGGCCGAAGCGCTCGAATTGAACGATCCCAGCGCCGTCGTCGAAGGGCTGCGCAGCGCGCCCGCGCAGCCGGTCACCTTTCTGTTTCCCGGCCAGGGTTCGCAACACATTTTCATGGGTCGCGAGCTCTACAAGGAGGAACCGGTCTTCCGGCGTGAGATCGACCGTTGCGCCGAACTGTTGAAGCCGCACCTCGGACTCGACCTGCGCACGCTGCTGTTCCCGGCGGCCGAGGCGGAGACGAAGGCAGACGAGCTTCTGCGCGGCACGCAATATGCGCAGCCCGCGATTTTCGCGGTTTCCTACGCCGTGGCGAAGCTGTGGATGAGTCTCGGCGTGCGCCCCGCCGTCGCGCTCGGTCACAGCATCGGCGAATTCGCCGCCGCATGCATCGCCGAGGTCTTCTCGCTCGAAGAGGCGCTGCGCGCCGTCGCGGCGCGGGGCCGCCTGATGCAGAGCATGCCGGAAGGAGCGATGCTCGCGGTGATGGCTCCGGCGCGGGAGGTCGAGCCCTTGCTGCCGCCGTCTCTGGCGATCGCGGCGATCAACACGCCGACGGCCTGCGTCGCATCGGGCCCGGGCGAGGACATCGCGGCGCTCGAGAAGCAATTGTCGACCAAGGGGATTTCCTCGACGCCGCTGCATACGTCGCACGCGTTTCATTCGGCGATGATGGACGCCGCGGTCGGCCCGTTCATCGAGGTGATGCGCGGCATCGACCTCAAGCCGCCGCAGATCGCCTATATCTCCAACGTGAGCGGCGAGTGGATCACCGACGAGCAGGCCACCGATCCGGTCTATTGGGGCGAACAGTTGCGGGCGCCGGTGCAGTTCCACAAGGGGCTGTCGACGATTCACGACCAGGTGTCGACGGTTCTGCTCGAAGTCGGTCCCGGTCGCGCGCTCGGCAACCTGGCGCGTTCGCTGGTCGGCGAAGCGGCGAGCAACGTGATCCAGTCGTCGCTCGCCCATTCCGCGGCCCGCGGCGTCGGCGAAGTCAAGACCCTGCTGCGCGCTGGGGCGGAGCTATGGCTCGCCGGCGTGCCGGTCGATTGGGGCCGGCGCTATGAGGGGGAACGACGCCTCAAGCGCCCGCTGCCGACCTATCCGTTCGCCCGCCAGCGATATTGGGCGATCGATCAGGACCAGCCGGCGCCGCCGGCCGGCGCCGGCGCGGCGCCTCCGGCCGGATCGCTCATCGGCGCCGAGCCCGCCGGCGCGGCCTCGGATCGTCTGATGGAGACCGTGTCCTGGAAGCGGCTGCAATATTCCGTGGACCGGGATCTGGATCGGCGGCGTCCGAACTGGCTGGTCTTCGTCACCAAGGAGAGCCTGGACCAGCGCTTCGCCGAGGCTTTGAGCGATCACAGCGGCAAAGCGACGATCGTCGAGAAGGGCGGCGATCTCGAGCAGCTCGGCGAGCGCCGCTTCTCGCTCGATCCCAACCGCGAGGAGGAGCTCAACGAGCTGTGCGCCGAGGCGGCCAAAGGGCTGGGGGCCGAGCAGCGGCTTCGAGTCGTCTATTTCTGCGATCCGTCGCGTCCGCGCGCCGCCGAGGAGGTCGCGTCGGAATATCGCCGGAAAGTCGATGACAAGGTCAACGCCCTGATCGTGCTGATCCGTTCGTTGATGCGGCACGCCGACGCCAAGAGCGTCAGCCTGACCGTCGTGACCCGCGACGCCCAGTCGATCACCGGAGGCGAGACGATAGACCCGATGATGGCGCTGCCGATCGGACCGTGTCTGGCGGCCATGCACGAATACCCCGGGCTGCGTTGCCGAATCGTCGACGTTTCGCGCTGGGCGCCGAACGTCAACTCGCTGGCAAAATATCTCGTCGCCGACATTATGGAGCCGTCGCCAGGCGTCGTAACCGCGTATCGCGGCAATATCCGGTGGGTCCGGACGGTGGAGCCGATTCCGCCGTTCCTTCTGAAGAACCAGCAGGCGGCCTTGCGCCAGAACGGCGTCTACCTGATCACCGGGGGATTGGGAGACCTCGGCCTCGCCGTCGCCGAGCATCTGGCGGCGCGATACCGGGCGGGACTCATCCTGATCAGCCGGACGCCGCTGCCGCCGCGCGAGGAATGGGGCCGCATTCTGGCCGAGGCCGAGGACGAGACTCGCCTCGTTCGTATGATCCGCGGCGTCGAGCGAATCGAAACCGCCGGCGGCCAGGTGATGGTGGGCGCGGCGGACGTCTGCGATCTCGCGCAAATGCGAGCCGTGGCGCGCGAGGCCTACGAGAAGTTCGGGGACGTCAACGGAGTGATTCACGCCGCCGGGGTGTCCGGCAATACGCCGATCGGGTTGAAGACGCCGGAGGAAGTGGACGAAGTGCTCCACTCCAAGATTCTCGGGCTCGCGGCGCTCGAACAGGTGTTCGCCGACCGGAAGCTGGATTTTCTCGCCTTGTTCTCTTCGACCAGCGCCATCTGGGGCCGCGTCGGACAGGCGGACTACACCGCCGCAAACGCCTATCTCGACGCCTATGCGATCGCGAGCTTCGGCCGGGGCAAGTGGCCGACGATCTCGATCAATTGGGACAACTGGCGAGAAGTCGGGATGGCCGTCAATACGCTTCGCGCGGCGCCCGGGCGAGCCAAACCGCGCCAGCTCAAGATCGGTCTGAGCACCGCCGAAGGCGTTCGCGCTTTTGCCGAGGCGCTGGCGGCGCGGCATCCCCAGGTGATCGTCAGGGCGGCCAGTCCTCAGCGTCAGTCGAAGGGCGGATTGCGCGCCCCGGCGGCCGCCGCCGGGGCGCAACCGGCAGCGCCCAAGACGAAGCGCTATCCCCGCCCCGCGCTCGCTCAGCCCTATCGGGCGCCCGCGACGGAGCTGGAAGGGGCGCTGGCGACCTTGTGGACCGAGTTGCTGATGATCGCGCCGATCGGCCTCGACGACAATTTCTTCGAGTTGGGGGGCCATTCGCTGCTCGCGCTGCAGCTCCTGCCGAGAATTCGCGACAAATACCGCATCACGCTCGAACCCAGGGAATTGTTCGCCAAACCGACCATCGCGACGCTCGCCGCTCTCATCCACGAAAAGCTGGTGTCTGATATCGCCGAGAGCGATTTGCAGGACAAGACCGGCCTGGTGGATGTCGACGCGATCGAGCCGCAATGATCGAACGGATAGGCGGCGCGGCGACCCTTGTGATCCGGGCGCGCCGGCCTTCCCGCCGCCAGAGGCCGAGAATGGGCGAGGGCGTTCGCCTGTTGCGATGACCGCGAGGGGTCGCGCGGGGCGTCAATCCGCGGCGGTCGCCGGCGGCAGGTCGTGCTCGCGCCGAAAGCGCGCCGCCCACGCGACGTTCGTCGCGTCGGACTGACTCTCGGCGATGGGGGCGCGAACCGCGTCGGGCTCGTCGCCTTGCGCGTCGAGCAGCTCGACGATGCTGCGAACGACGCCCGCCCGGTCGGCGAGCAGGTCCTCGTAATTCACGACGAACGGCGTGATGGCGTTGATCTCGAACCATCGCAGCCAGCCGAGCCTCTGCTGCTGGATATCCTCCAGGCATCGAGCGATCGAACGCTCGTCGTATCGCAAGGCGATCGGCGCGGCGCTGTCCATCGACGTCCAGGCGTCGGTTTGCATCGCTTTCGCCATGGACACCGCCTGGGCCAGCTTGTCCCGCCGATTGAGGTAGATATAGGTCGTCGGCGACAACAGCCCGATCATCGATGGGCACCATTTCAGCGCCGCGTCGAAGTGATGGAAATGCGCCTTCATTCCAAACACGCCGTTGCCGGAGGTGCGGCAAGCGAGCAGCTTTGCGAAGTAATCCTCCGGCGAAGCGGCTTGCAGGCGTTCCGCCATCACCTCCCGCAGCATCCTGCCCTCGCCGATATTGAGATATTCGGCCGGCGCGCCAAGCAAGCCGGTGCGCCAAAGCTCCGAGCAAAAGAGCGTGCTGCCGCAGCGATACGAGGAGGCCACCACATAGGACCTGCGCAGCGGAACCGATCGCGGGAAATCGAGCCGGGCGTCCATCCAATTGCGAAAGGGCGCCGGAGTGTCGGCGCCGCGCCCGGCGACGCGGGCCTGATTGTCGGACGATGCGCTCTTCACGTCGGCGCCTGTCGCTCTGTTGGTTCGAGACCGGCCGGCTGCAGCCTCTGCGAGGAGAAGCTATACGGCAACTTTGACGCAGCCTGGTCAAATGCCCGTGCGGAGCCGGCGGCGACGTCGGCGCCGATGAACCGGCGATTTAAAGGATGACCCGCAAATACGAGTTGATCGGCGCGGTCCGATCCCACTGGCCGGGATAGCCCAGCGACACCTCGTGGAACTCGACGCCCTCCTGCTCGAATTGGCGCCGGATGTGAAGATGGCCGTAGACCACCGCTTTGGCGCGGAAGCGGCTGTGCCAGCCGTCGGTGAGCTGCGTGCCGCACCAGGGCGCGAAGCGAGGCACCCGCGGCAAAAAGGCGTGTTCGCGCTCCAGCGGATAGTGGTTCACAAGCACGGTCGCGTAGTCATCCGGCAGCGCGGCGAGCCGCGCCGCCGTCTTCTCCACACGCGCCGCGCACCAAGCCGCCCGATCGGGATACGGGACCGGATCGATCAACATCTCGTCGGCGGTCACGATTCCCTCCGCGGCCGCCCATTCGACGACGTCGGCGACCGCCACTTCGTCCGGCCGGAAGCTGTAGTCGTAGAGCGTGAACAGCGGCGCGATGACGATCGGCTGCTTGCTTCCCGGCCAGATTGGATAAGGATCCTCGGGCGTCAGCACGCCGAACGAGCGGGCCAGCGCGACAAGCGCGTCGTAGCGCGCTTCGCCGCGCGTCGCCTGCGGCGATCCCGGAGCGCTGTCGGTGGTCCACAGCTCGTGATTGCCCGGCGTCCAGATCAGCTGCGCGAACCGGAGCCGCAGAAACATGAAGGCGTCGGCAAGCTGAGCCTCCGAATCGCCGATGTCGCCCGCCAGGACCAGCCAGTCCTTCGGTCGCCGCTCGATGGAATTGAGGGCCTTTCGGTTGATTTCGTGACCGAGATGAAGGTCGCTGATCGCCAAAAGGTTCATGCAGGCCGACGTTGCGCAGAATGTTGGCGTCTCGATGGCTCATTCCGGCGATCGGCCAAAGGCGACGCCGTCTGCTTCAGGGCGTCAAGATCAAGCGCCGCTCGCGCCAGGCCGGCGTGGGCGCGCCCGTCATCTTCGGAAGTCATGAGGGCGAGGATGATGGCTCCGCGGACTCGGCGGGCCTGGAGTTTCAATTTCACCTCGCAGGCCCGCAGTGTTCAGGATATCTGCAACCAACCGTCCGGGCAATCCGGCGATTTGCAACCGTCCCTCGGCGCCGCTCGCGCATGCGAGGACGGCGGGCGCGCGTGCGCTTCTTTGCGGCGCAGCATTCGGTCGGGGGATCATTTGATCCGAAGTTAATCATTCCTCTCCTTGCGCCGCGCCGACCGCCCATGCCGCGCGTTCAAGACGCAAGGCGCCGGCGTCGGTCGGCTACGGGTCGCCGCGAACTGGAAAATATTCTGGCGTTGTCCGGGCCGAAACGATAATCTCGCCCAACTTTCGTGCAATGCCTGACGGCGCACAAGACACTGAGGTTGCAATCATGAGGATTTGGTATGCCCTGCCGGTTGCCGCGACCGTCGCCGCGTTTTCGCCGCCGGCCTATGCGGACATGACGGTGAAGAGCGAGGACGGCACGTTGGAGTTGGCGGTGCCCAACGGCTGGCACGAAGGCAAGCCGGAAGGGCCATCGTCGAAGATCGTCGCCCTGGACGGCAAAGGCTCCCGCGTCGTCGTGCGCGTCTATCCCAAGGAAGATTTCAAGGACGCCAAGACCGTCGCCAATTTCACGGTCGACAAGCTGAAACTGCTCGACAACGACGGCGCGAAGTCCGAGGACGTCAAGGTGAACGGCCAGCCGGCCGTTCGCGTTAATTTGAAGGGCACCCAGACCAGCGGGATGAGAGCCGGCTTCATCATCACCGTTTTTGAAAGCAATGGCATGTATTTCGACGTCATGGGACGGTCGAACGCAGCGGATTTCGAAAAAGAGGCGCAGGTTCTGACGGATTTCGCAGATCAGCTGAAGATTACATCGACCTCCGTTTCGACGACCGCAGCGGTCAAGCCTGAACCCCCCGCGCCGACTGGCCCGACCCCCAAGCCTAAACTGCCCGCGCCCAAATAATCGCTGTGGCGCTGCTCGCCTGAATGGCGAGCAGCTTCGACGAAAGGCAATCCCGGCGGCGCGGCGCCCTTCAAGGCGCCGCTGGCGGCGTGTGCAGGAGAAGCGCGACGACGCCATAGGCGATCGCCGCCGCGGCGATGACGGTCGAAGCGGTGCCGACGATGAGCAACCACGGCAGGTAGCGCGAGGCGTTCTGGGTGACCTGCAACGCGTCTTCCAGAGCCTTGTTGACCTGTTCCGTGACGGCCGCCAGTCGCTTTGAGGCGTCCGACTGTTCGTCTTCTTCGTCGATTTCCTCGTCGTTATAAACCCGCGGCATGCGTCCGACCCTGTTCTTCCCGGCGCCGAAGACGGCCGGCTGAGGCGTCACCTTGGTTCGCCGAAGCGATCACGCCGACGCTGCATAGCAGACGCGCGCGCGTCAGCGAACGCAAATCCGGCCCGACCTAGCCCATTCGGTCCAGGACGTAGGTGCGCCGCTGGTCGCGTTCATAGTCGTGGATCCCCGTCCAGTCCGCGACGCCCATCCTGCGCCAGTCGACCAGGCGCCAGCGAAAGTCAAAGGCGTCGCAAAGAAACATGATCAACGGATGATTCGGCGCGCCCAACACCTCTCCGATTTCGTGTCGGAAGCGGACGAGGGGACCCTCGCCAAGGACGATCGCGGTGTCGAGAATGACGCGCTTCGCCCGCAGGCGATCCAAATGGTGGAAGAACTGAACGATGTCGCATCGTTCGAAATATCCCTGACACAGGATCAGGTCGAACGAACCGGGAGCGAATTGTTCGAGCGCCGCGAACATCTCGGATTGGATGAATCGATAGGATTGCGGGTCGACGCCGTTTTCCTCGAAGCTCTTCCTCGCCGCTTCGATAGGCGCCGGGGAGGCCTCGACGCCCACGACATGCGCGGCGCCGGCGTCGAGCGCCGCCAGACTCCACAGACCGTAGGAACTCATCACGTCCAGCACGCGGGCGTTCTGGAACAGGTCGCGGTTCCGCGCCACGATGGCGTCGTAGCGATGTCGCAGACGGATCAGGTCCAGGAACCCGGTGGCTGTGGTCGCGCCGGTTGGAACGCTCTTGACCAACCGGCTGTAGCGATCGAGGAAATGAGCGTCGCGTGACGGCGCTCCGGCGTCGGCGGCGGACGCATGGCGGTCTTCGCCGCCCCCCGCGCCGGCTTGCCGGGCTCTTCCGTCGCTGTAAGTCTCGCGCTCGAATTGCTCCATCCATTCCTGGTTCGTTTCGTCGGCCTGCTTCCTGGCCGGCGGAACATCGACTTCGTCGCGCTCGTCGTTCTCGACCCCGAGAAACTCGACGAATCGCCGGACGACGCCGGGCGCGTCGGCGGTCAACTCGTCATAGGTCACCAGAAACGGCGCAACCTTGTGGACGTCGAACCATCGGCGCCAAGTGAGATCCTGCTGTTCGATGTCGACGAGGCAATGCGCGATCATTTCGCGGTCATAGACCAGAACCGGTTTCGGCCCTTCCTCCATCCGCGACGTCCAGGCGTCCGTTTGCAGCGCTTTGGCCATGGACACCGCCTGGGCGATCTTGTCCTCGCGGCTGATGTAGATGTAGGTCGTCGGCGCCAGCACCTCCAGCAGCTCCGGATATTCCCTCACGAAAGCCTCGAAATGATGGAAATGCGCCTTCATTCCGAAGACGCCATTCCTCGAAGTGCGGCGGGCGAGCAATTTGACGATATAATCGGCGGGCGACGTCGCCTTGAAGCGGTCCATCAGCACGCGCATTTCGCTGGTGGGATTCAAAACCTCGCTGGGAGCGCCGAGAAGGCCGGTCTGCCACAGTCGCCAGCAAAGATATTGGCTGCCCGACCGATACGAGGAGGCGACGACGTAGGATTTCCGGAGCGGCCCGAAGTGATTGAGGTCGAGGCGTTCGTCGATCACATAACGAACCGGCCCAGGGTCAATGGCGGCTTTCATTTGGGCGGCGGACCTGTCAATTCTCGAGGCGGCTGCGTCACGGCAACCGATCCAGCACGTAGGTTCGATGGCTATCACGCGCGTAATCGTGGACGCCAGTCCAATCGTCGAAGCCCAGCGAGCGCCAGTCAATCAGGCGCCATTGAAACTCGGACGCGCACAAGAACGCGATGAGCTTGTGGGTCGGCGTCAACATGATCGCGCCCTTGCGGCCCGTCGTCGTTGAGAACCGGGCCATCGCATCGTCGCCCCGCCCGATCGCCGTATCGAGAACGACGTGCTTCGGCTGCAGGCGGGACAAATGCCAAAAAAACTCGACAACCTGGCACCTCTCGAAAAATCCCTTGCACAGAATGACGTCGAACCGGCCGGGATTGAGAGTTCGCAACACCGCGGAAATATTCGATTGGATGAATTTGTACGAATCCGGCCTGACCGAACATTCAGCAAAATTCTTCTCGGCTGTTTCGACGAGGCCCCGCGACGTCTCGATCCCGACGACGTGAGCGGCGCCGGCGTCCAGCGCCGCCAGGCTCCAAAAACCCTCGGAGCTGGCGAGATCGAGGACGCGCGCGCCGCGAAGCAGCGCGCGATTCTGCCCAATGATGGCTTCATAGCGACGGCGCAGGCGGATCATGTCGATGAAGCCCGTCGCGGAGTTCGTCTTTCCCGCCAGCGTCCTGACCAGCCCGTCGTAGCGATCGAAGAAATGTCCTCCGGCTGTCGAGGTCTTCGCCTCGGCGCCGCCGGCGACCATTCCCTCCGCGCCGCCGACCACTCCCTCCGCGCCGCCGACGTCGGCGACGCGCCCGTCGCCGGGGCTGAGCGTTTCGCGCTCGAAGCGCTTCTTCCACTCCCGGTTCGTTTCATCGCCTTGCTTGTCGGCCGGCGGAACGCGGACCTCCGTGCGCTCGTCGTTCTGCGCCCCGAGCAGCTCGACGATGCTGCGGATCGCGCCGGCAGGGTCGGCCAACAGATCTTCATAGATCAAGTGATGCGGCGTGACGTCGTTTGAAGCGAACCATTGCAGCCAGCTGGCGTCCTGAAGGTCGACTTCCTCAAGACATTTCGCAATCAATTCCGGGTCGTATTTCAAAGGCGGGCTCGGACCTTTCTCGATTCGCGGCAACCACCTGTCCGTCTGCATCGCCCTGGCCATGGAAATCGCCTGGGCCAGCTTGTCCCTGCGTTCGATGTAGATGAAGGTCACCGGCGACAACCGCTTCAGCATCGAAGGATACCATTTCAGCGCCGGCTCGAAGTGATGGAAATGCGCCTTGATTCCGAATACGCCGTTGGCGGAAGTGCGGCGCGCGAGCAGCTTGGTGAAGTAATCCTCCGGCGTCGTCGCCTGAAGCCGGCGCATCATCCGGTAGTTGCGTGAGGCGATATTCAGATATTCGCCGGGCGCGCCAAGAACGCCTGTCCTCCATAGTTCGGTGCAGAAGTAAGTGCTGCCGGACCGATAGGAGGACGCAACGATGTAGGATTTTCTGAACGGCGCAGGTTTATCGAAATCATAACGCTCGTCGGTCGCGAACGGGGCCGGCTTTTTTTCAGCAATCGAATCCACCTGCATGCTGCACCTACGGGCGTTCGGCTTCGTTCGGACCTGATGTCCGGCTCACTGGCGCAACAAGCGCCAAGCGGTCGCCCCGCCTTGAAATTTACGCGGCCTTGGCGTTTTGAACAAGGCGATCCGCCGACATGTGCATCCGGTCCGCCTCCGCGGCCGTCGCTGCGTCGGGCCGACACAGCCGCCGTCAAAAACCCCGGCCTCATGTCTCGAAATCGCCGAGCGGAGCCACGGTAGGTTTGGGCCGATCGAGCAGGTCGTCCCGACTTCCTGTCGCGCCTCGGCGACCGCTCGGCGAGGCGACGGTCGCGACCGGGATTCCGGCCGCCAGGCGATCGGTTTCAGGTCATGCCCGCGGCGCCGCGGCTTGAGGGGCGGGACACGCGCCCATTCCCGCTTGTTGCTCGCCGGTCACTCCCGAAGATCAAACACGTATGTCCGCTGGGTTCCACGCTCGTAGTCGGGAATCCCCGCCCAGTCGGTGACGCCTATGGCGCGCCAGTCGATCTGGCGCCACTGAAACGCGGGCTCGGACAGAAAAGTAATCAGCTTGTGGGTCGGGGTCGACGTGATTGAGCCTTTGCGCCCCTCCCACGCCCTTCTTGCAATCGCGAATCGGGCGAAGCTGCCTTTGCCGGGCGCGACCTTTGTGTCCACGATGACATGCTTGGGTCGAAGCCGCGACAGGTGCTGGAAAAGGTCGGCCAGATTGCAATATTCGAAAACCCTCTTGCAGAGAATCACGTCAAACTGCTCGGGATCGAGGGCTCTCAGGAACGCGAAAAGGTTCGCCTGAGAGAATCCATACGAGTCCGGCTTGGCGCCCGCCTCGGAAAGATTCTTCGCGGCTGCCTCGACCGCCGCCGTCGAAGTCTCGAGCCCCAGGACAAAAGCGGCGCCGGCGTCGAGCGCCGCAAGAGTCCAAAATCCGTCGTTGCTTCTGATGTCCAGCACCCGCGCGTTAGGAAAAAGCTCGCGATTTTGCCAGACCATTGCATTATAGCGATGGCGAAGGCGGATCAGGTCGACGAAGCCGGTGGCGGAGTCCCGCACCTTCGGCAGATTGCCGATCAACCGTTCATGACGATCGAAAAAATGGCGATCGCTCGCCGGGACCTCCGAGCCGCCGTCGACGGCAGCTTCGCCGCCGTTCGCGCCCGCGACGTCGGCGTTGCGATCGTCTCGGCGTGCCTGCGTCTCCCGTGCGAAGCGCCCGATCCACTCGATGCTCGTGTCGTCGCCCTGCTTCTCGATTTGCGGAACCTCGACCAGGTCTGGCTCGTCGTCCTGCACGCCGAGCAGTTCGAGGATGCTGGCGATCGTCGCCGCCGGATCGGCGATCAGATTTTCGTAAGTCAGCTCGAATCGCGCGACGTTGTGCTTCTCGAACCACTGCCGCCAACCGGCGTCCTGCAGCGCGACCTCTTTCAGGCAATTCTCGATGAGTTCGCGGTCGTACTGCAAGGGCGGTCGCTCGCCTCGCTTCACCCTTGACGACCACTGGTCCGTCAGCAGCGCCCTCGCCATGGACACCCCCTGCGCGACCTTGTCCTCACGGGTGAGATAGATAAAAGTCACCGGCGCTAGCACGTCCAGCAACGGCGGATACTCCGCCAGGAAAACCTCGAAGTTCTGGAAGTGCACCTTCATGCCAAAGACGCCGTTCCGCGAGGTGCGGTGCGCCACCACCTTGGCGATGTAGTCGGCGGGCGAAGTCGCCCTGAACCGGTTCTTGAGGAACCGCAGGTCATAGCCCGGGTTCAACACTTCGCTCGGGGCGCCCATAAGGCCCGTCAGCGCGAGGCTCCGCGAAAGAAAAGTGCTTCCCGAGCGCGGGGAGGAGGCGATGATGTAGGACTTTCGGAGCGGCGTCGCATGCGCGAAATCGAGACGCGGATCGCTCATCGAGCGGATCGGCTTTTCCTGGGCCCTTGGTTTCGTCAAATTCATCTGCATCGCGCACCCGTGCAATTTCGCGTTCAACCTATATCACGTCCAACATACCCCACAACCTGCGGCGTCGATTCGGCGCATGGTCCGACCCTTGGAGCTTTATCCGGTTTTTCCCGGCGAATCGCCGCGCGCTCCGCGCGAAAACCGACCGCCGCAAGGGGCGAATTGCCGGCGGATCGAGCGAGGCGCCGGAGCGAAGCCGCCAGCCCCGGTCAACGGCGGTCGCCGATTCGCTTTTCCCCCAAAGGGGCGTTCACGCGGCAATTCCTGACAGGAACTCAATGACGCTGGCGCTGAATCCGGCCGGGTTGTCCAACATGACCGCATGCCCGGCGCCGGCGATCGTCGCCAGCCGGCCGTCCCACAGCGTCCGCTCGACCATGCGACTAGCCACATCGAGAGGAAGAACGCCCGAACCGCCGCCGCGGACGACGAGGCACGGGCAATTGACGCGCGCCAGCGTCGACCAGAGATCAGGGTCCCGGTAGCGCCCCTCGCTCGCCGTGAGCCGGCTGATCTGCGAATGGCTGGCGAGCGCCGCGTCCGCCTTCGGCTCCCATATCTGCGACGGCGACTGCCGCAGACTCTGGCGCGCGAATTGCCGGAGCAGGCCTTGGTCGGCCAGCGGACGGCGCGCGATCAGCCATTCGGCGTATTCTTCCGGCGACGCGAAGGCGCGCGGCACGGCGGCGAAGCCGCGCAGAACCTCGTTGATTCCTGTTTCGTCGAGTTCCGGGCCGTAGTCGACGATGATCAGCGCGGCGATTCGGGAGGCGTTCTCGGCGGCGAAACGGATGGCGACGTCGGCGCCCAGGGAATGGCCGATCAGGATCATCCGTTCGAAGCCGAGGGCGGCGACGGTCCTGGCCAAATCGTTGGCGAAGGTCTCGTTGTCGTAGCGGGTCTCGGGATCCCAATCCGAATCGCCATGCCCCCGCAGATCCATCGCGGCGACGCGGAACTGGGGCGCCAGCCGGATGGCGAGGTAGTTCCATACGCAGCTGGCGTCTCCGAAGCCATGCAGCATGACGCAGGGGAGGCCGCGCCGGCTCCACTCCGTCACGGAGAGAGACAGACTTTGGCCTTCCCTTGCAATGACTGACTTGCGCCACATTTTTCCGGTTGAAGATTGTCGCGCCGATCGATGCGCCGGCTCACCATCCGCAAAGAGAGAATCACGAAGGAGAGGGGTCTCCGTCGCTTTCCGTCGAGGCGTCGCTGTCGCGCGACCCCGTTTCCATTTTTCGCCGCAAACTGCGCGGCCGCATGTCGGTCCAGACTTCGTCGATGTGCCGGAGGCACTCGGCTTTTCGCGCTTCCATTCCGGCCGATCGCCAGCCCGGCGGGATCGCCTTGTGACTCGGCCAGACCGAATATTGCTCCTCGTCGTTGACGACGACCGTGTAGATCGTCGCGTCTTCCTCATCGTCGGCCGTCACGTCGCCTCCTCGAAGAACGCCGGGCGCCGATCGTCGCGACTCGCCCGCATCCCGTCGCGAGCCCTCGCGCGACATCGAGCGCGGAATGAATACCCGAACGGTGCGACGCGTCAATTCGGCTTCGATGCGCGTTGAAGTCTGCGATCGCCGGCGCCTATGTCAGGGCGGCCGCGCAACGGCGACCCGGGCGATCCGTCCCGCGCGCTTCCACGCGTGGATCGCTTCTTTTCGCGCGCCGCGCCATCGCCGATGTGCTACCAGTCTGCGCCCTTCCTAATGGAGATTTGACCCTATGCCGCCGCTAAGCGCCCGATCCTGGAAAAGGCTTGGTTCGAGCTCGTTGCTGTTCGCCCTGTTGGCGGCCGCTGTCGCCGTCTGGGCCGGCGGCGGGCCGCTCGCCGACGCCGCGGCGGCGACGCAAGGCGGGTTTGAAAGAGCGTTCACCGCGGGCTCGCGCGACGCTTCCGGCCGCTTCATGGGGGGGACCGAACTTCGCGTTCTGACCGCGCATGCTGGCAAGCTTTTCGCGGGCAACGGCTATTGGATGGATCAATCCGGATCCGAAGGCCCGCAAAGCGCGGAGATCCTGGTTCTCGATCGGCCAGGCGGACGCTGGCGCGTCGATTACGCCTTTGGCGGGGAGACCTATGACGGGCGGGCGCGCAACCTTGCGGTGGCGGCCCTCGCCGAAGCGAATTTTGCGACGGACGCGAGCGGCGCGCCGCTGGCCGCGCCGGTTTCCATGCTGATGGCCTCCACCTGGGATCTTAGCGGAGAGCAGAGGATTTATACGCGCGACGATTCGACCGGCGCCTGGTCCTCCGCAAGGCTCGCCTACGATCGCGAAGGCCCGGGCGAGGGCCATCTGCCGTGGGTGCGCGCCTTCGGCGTCCATCACGACCGAGTCACCGGCGTCGACATGGTGTTCGCCGGACATGAGCCGCGCGGCGTCTTCAGCGGCGCCTATGACCCCGGCGTCGCCGGCCGCATCCGCTGGGGCCGTACGCCGGAGTTCAATCTCGAGTCGATGCCCGAGAGCCAATTTCCCGGTCTCAAGGCGCATCCGCGCATCACCAGCTTCGCCGATTGCAACGGGCGCCTTTACGCCGCCGTCGGGCAGCAGGTCTACGAGCGAATCGACGGCGCCAACGCGAGCTGGCGCCTCGTTTACACCAACCCCGAGCCCGGATATTCCCAGTCCGGCCTGCGCGGCCTCACCGCCATCGCCGACCCTGCCAGCGGCGGCGAGGTCCTGCTGGCGGCGGTCGAGGGTAGCGACGGCCGCATCGTGCGAATCGACCCGCGCAACGGCAACGAGGCGACCGATCTCAACCTCAGCGACTTCTTGAGCCGGGCGTGGGGGATGGAGGTCGGCTATACGATCGCCGCCTATAACGACATGGCGAAAGTGCGCGATTCGCGAGGGCAGGACCTGCTGTTGATCGGCGTCGAGGCCAACATTCGCGGGGAGTCGCCGATCGCGGCGGGCCACAGCGTCGTGCAGGGGAATCGCGGGCAGCATGAGAGCGGCGCCTGGTATCTGATCCGCCACGCCGACGGGCGCTATGACGTGCGCCAGGTTCCCTCGAGTCGCGGTCAGGCCATGCTGTCGACGCGCACGATCGTCGCCTCGCCCTTCCCCAATGACGGCGACGCGATTTATTTCGGCGGCTACGACGCGAACAAGATGCCGTCGCACAACACCGCCTGGGTGGTCCGCGCCTCCCTCGCGGCGGCGCTTGGCGCGTCGCGCTAGCGTTCCGCGCGCCGGTTGACCGGAGGTTCGCGTCGTGTCCATGCACATCTCTCGATGGCGAAAATTGCGGCGCCTGGGCTTGGCGCTGCTGGCTCTGCTGGGCGCCGGCGTCATCGCCGCGGCGCCGGGCGGCGCGCAGGATTCGGCGGGCGGCGGCGCGAAGCCTGAGGGCTTCGAGCTGAGCTTCGCGCCGGGCGGGCGCGACGCGGCGGGCCGCTTCATGGGCGGCACCGAGATCCGCTCCCTCGTCGCGCACGGCGGCAAGCTGTACGCGGGCAACGGTTACTGGGAGGATCGACCGGGATCGGAAGGTCCGCAAGGCGCGCAGATTCTCGTGCTGGATCGTCCCGGCGGAGAATGGCGCGTCGATCAGACTTTCGATGATCGGTTGCCGGGCGGGCGCTTTCGCGACCTTGCGATCGGCGCGATGCGCGAGGTTGTGTTCGCGACCGACGGGACCGGCAAGCCGCTGCCGGAGCCCGTCCCGGTCCTGATCGCCTCGACCTGGGACCTCAGCGGCGCGATCAGGGTGTTTGCGCGTGACGATGCGACCGGCGCCTGGGCCGCCGTCACGCTGACCAGCGATCGCCGCATCCCCGGTCATTTGCCGCAGGTGCGCGCCTTCGGCCAGCACCGCGATCGCGTCACCGGAATCGATCATGTCTTCGCCGGACAGGACCCGCGCGGCATTTTCAGCGGTTCCTACGATCCGGCCGTTACCGGCCGCATCCGCTGGTCCGCCTCGCCCGAATTCGATCTTTCGTCGATCTCCGGCGCCGAGGCGAACGCCAAGGCCTTGAACGGCCATTGGCCGCGAGTGAGCAGCTTCGCCGAGTGCGACGGGCGCCTCTATGCCGCCGTCGGAGAGCAGATTTATGAGCGGATCGACGGCGCGGAGCCGCAATGGAAGCTCGTCTACACCAACCCCAAACCCGGCTTCGCCGAGACCGGCCTGCGCGGGCTGACGGCGGTGTCCGAACCTTCGGGGCACGGCGAGGCGCTGCTCGCCGCCGTTGAAGGCACCGAGGGGCGCATCATCCGCGTCGATCCTAAAGACGGCGGCGAATCCACCGAGGTCGATCTGAAGAGCTTCCTCGGGGCGGCGTGGGGGATGCGCGTGGGCTACACGATCAGCGCCTATAACGATATGGCCCACGTCCGCGATTCTCGTGGGCGGGAGGCGCTCGCCATCGGCTTCGAGGCCTTCATCCCGCCGGACGCGCCGGTGGCGGCGGCGCACACGGTCGTGGACAACGAAGTCGGGCGCCTCGAGAGCGGCGCCTGGTATCTGATCCGCGACGCGGAGGGCCGCTACACGCTTCGTCGCGTTCCTGCGCTCTCCAGCCTGCCGATGATCGCGTCGCGCGCCATCGTCGCCTCGCCGTTCCCCCATGACGGCGACGCGATCTATTTCGCCGGCTACGACGCCAACAAGAGCCCCACGCACAACAGCGCCTGGATCGTGCGCGCCACGGTCGCGGCGGCGGTTGGACCGTAACGAAGATCGAAAATCCGGGCGAGGCGATGAACACACTGGTTGGCGACGGCGCGCTCGCAGAGCTGATGGACATCGCACGGCTGGCCTATATCTATGGGTTGCCCATCTACGAGGTCGCCCGCCTGCGCTATCGGGCGCTGAGCCTGCCCCGCAAGGGCGGGCCGTTGCGCCTCAACACGTTCCTGCACACCAGAACGCTCAGCACGCCGACGACCTCCGACGTCACCGCCGTCAACTGCGACACGCTGCTGTCGCGGGCCTGGATCGATCTTGCCCGCGGCCCGCTCATTTTCGGCCTGCCCGATACCGCCGATCGCTACTACAGCCTCGCCCTGATGGACGCCTTCACCAACAATTTCGAGGTGCTGGGGCGGCGCGCCACGGGCGCCTCGCCGCTCCGGTTCCTGCTCGCCGGCCCGCGATGGGACGGCGCCGCGCCGCCCGGCATGTCGACCGTCCGGGCGCCCACCGACACCGTCTGGGCGCTCGTTCGAATTCTCGTCGACGGACCGGCCGACGTCGCGGCGGTGCATGCGATTCAGGATCAACTGTCGATTTCCCGATGGGGCGCGCCCTCGGACGCCGCGATCGACAAGCCCGATCCGCTGTCCCTGCCCGTGCTGCCGATGGACAACGCCAAGCCGTTGACCTTCCTCGAGGCGCTCAACGCGATGTTGACCGAGAATCCGCCGCCGGCGCAGGACCAGCCCATTCTCGACCGGCTGCGGAAAATCGGCGTCGGCCCATCGCTGCGATTCCGCCGCCAGGATTTCACCGCGCCGCAGCTGGACGCCTTGCGGCAGGGGCTCGCCGCGGGGCGCGAGAAGGTTCGAGCCGCCGAAGGCTTTCTCGCGCTCGACCCTCAGCGCGCCGAGTTCGGCCGCTGGCCGTCGAACGCGTTGTTGTTGCAATTGCGCGGGCCGCTCGACGAATCGCGCTATTACGGCGATCGGCGCCAAGGCTGGGGCGATCCCCCCGGCGAAGTCGGCGACTTCGGCGCCAACTACCTGATGCGCGCCAAATGCGCGCTCGCCGGCCTTGGCCTGCTGCCGCGCAAAGAAGCGATGTATTTCTCGACATCCACCGATGCGGCCGGCGATCCTCTCATCGGCGGCGATCGCTATGTCCTGCGGTTCCCCCCGGGCGGCCTGCCGCCGGTCGACGCTTTCTGGTCGCTGACCCTTTACCAGACCGACGACAACAAGCGCCGATGGCTCGCGCCGAACGCCCTCGATCGCTACAGCATCGGGAGCCGCAAGACCGATCTTCGCTATGGCGGCGACGGCTCGCTGGACATATTCATTCAGCACGACGCGCCGGCCGGCGACGAGGCGAACTGGCTGCCAGCCCCGAACGCCCCGTTCCTGTTGACGTTGCGGGCCTATCAGCCGCGGTCGGCGCTGCTCGAACGACGCTATGCGATCCCCGAGGTGCTGCGCCGATCGCCATCGGACTGAGTTGGCGCAACGCCGCGCTCGGGCGGAAGCGACCGGCGAACCGGTCGGTGAGGCTCAGGCCCGTCGAACCCGTATCCCCTCGCGGATTTCGCGCTCGAAGCGCGCCGCCCATTCGTCGTTCATTCCACCGGCGCGCAATTCGAACTCGGGGAGATCGCGCACTTCCTCGCGCGGGTCGTCCTGCACGCCGAGGAATTCGACGACCCGGCGCACGACGCCGGCCTTGTCGGCGGCGAGATCTTCATAAGTCACGACGAGCGGATCGACGCCGCTGCTCTCGAACCATCGCATCCAGTCGAGGCGCGCCCGCTCGAGCGATCCCAGGCATTTCGAGATCAAATTCCTGTCGTAGCGGAGGGTGGAGACACGTTCCGCGCGCGCCGAAAGCCGTCGACTGATCTGCACGCCCCTCGCCATATCGACCGCATGGGCGAGCTTGTCGCGGCGATCGACGAAAATGTAGGTCAGCGGAGCCAGCATGCTCAACGCCTCGGGAACCTTCAGCAGCGTCTCCTGGAAGTCCTTGAACGGAGCCTTCACGCCGAAGACGCCGTTCCTCGAGGTGCGGCAAGCAACGACCTTGGCGAGATAGTCGGCGTGAGACGACGCGCCGAGACGCTTGGCCATCCTGCTGCCGAGGCGCCCGCCCGGATAGCTCCAGTATTCGGAGGGAGCCCCGAGCACGCCGGTTTTCCAAAGCTGCGTGCAGAGCAGGGCGCCGCCTGATCGCGGCGTTGAGGCGACGATATAGGACCGGCGTAGCGGCGTTGAGCGGCGGAAGTCGAAGGCCCTGTCCGCCGGAGCGGCGATCGCGTCATATCTGGGGAGCGGCCGATCGCCGACTGATCCAACCTGCGTCACAACCGCCTGCCATCCGAGTCTGAGTTTGTGGGCTATTGATCCGGTTTGCGAGGCTTATTCAAGGCTCGCATCGGATGGGTCGGTCCTCGTTCGCCCTGCGACCCCGAGGCGACCGCCGGCCGGCCGCCGCGGGCGCCGCTCTGCGCCGCGCCTTGTGTTTATCCGGTCATGTCGGTAGGTTTTATGCTATCGCAGAGCGGACGAATTGAACAGCCGGAACGCGCGACATGCCGCAATCATCCAATGATCCCGATGGCGATGAACTGTCGCAAGGCCGGTTCGATCCCGGGCAGAGGCGGCGCATGCGTCAGATGCAGCGTCGCACGATCGCCCGGATACGCGCCGCCGAGGCCCAGGAAGTCGCGGCGCGGGCGACCGAAAAGAACGCCCGCTACATGCTTTGGTCGGTGATTATCGCGGTCGCCTCCACGATCCTGTCGGCCGCCGCGGCGGTCTTCAGCGTTTTCGCCAATCTTCCCCACCCCCCTCACTGACGGCGCGCGACCTCCGCACGCCGGCGATCGGGGGCGTCGTCACGCCCGCCGCGGTCGCCGGATACGCAGCCGATCGATCGCCAGATACACCGCCGGCGTGGTGTAGAGGGTGACAAATTGCGACAGGAACAAGCCGCCGACGGTCGCTATCCCCAGTGGCTGCCGCAGCTCGGAGCCGGGCCCGGCGCCAAGAGCCAACGGCAGCGAGCCCAGCAGGGCGGCCAGCGTCGTCATGATGATGGGGAGGAAGCGCAATCGCGCCGCCTGCCGAATCGCCTCCGCCGCTGACAATCCCATCCGTCGTTCCCCATCCAGCGCGAAATCAACCATCATGATCGCGTTCTTCATGACGATGCCGACGACCAGTATGCAGCCGATCGCCGCGATCAGCGTGAATTCGGTGTGCGTCAGCGCGAGCGCGACCAGCGCGCCGAAGGCGGCCGAAGGCAGCGTCGACAGGATCGTGAAGGGGTGGGCGAAGCTCTCGTAGAGGATGCCGAGAATGATGTAGATGCTGATCACCGCCGCCAGGAACAGGAACGGCAGCGATTGCGAAGTTTCGTCGGCGAGCCTTGCTTCGCCCCGGAATCCCGAACGGATGTCGTTGGGCAGATGGGCGGCGGCTTCGACGTTCCGGATCGCGCCCACCGCGTCGCCGATCGAGACGCCCAGCGGCGTGTTGAAGGAGACGGTGTAGGACGGAATCCCGTTCTCGTGCGGCACCCACATCGAGGCGTGGTCGCGCCGCCGCCTGCTCAGGATGTCCGCCGGCAGACCGGAGGTGAGGAAAAGACGGTCGACGTCGGAAGGATCGTTCCGGTACTCCGGCCCGACCTCCATCACCACCCGCGCGTGATTGACCGGGAAACGAATGAGGTCGAGCCTGATCTGGCCGAACCAGTCGTTCAGAATATTGTCGAGGTCGACGGCGGTGGCGCCGGCGCGCGCCGCCCGCACGCGGTTCATGACCAGATTGACCTCGAGCCCGCGCTTCTCGTAGTTGACCTGCACGTCGGTGGCTTGCGGCAGTTGGGCGATGCGCTCCTTCATCAGCACCGCCCAGTGCGCCACCTCGTCGCGATCGAACCCCGACAGGGTGTATTGGTAACGCGCCGCGGATTTCTTGGCGCCGACGTTGAGATCCTGCAGCGGCACCATGATGACGCGGGCGTCCTCGGAACGCGCCAGCGTCCCGCGCAGGCGGTCGATCACCTGTCCGACCGATTCCTTGCGGACCTCGAGGGGCTTGAGGCTCACCAGCATCGTCCCGACGCTCATCGGGCCGACGCCGATATAGGAGGCCACATGCTCCACCGACGGATCGGAGGTGATCGCCGCCGCGATCGACTCCTGGGACTTCGACTTGGCCTCGAATGAGACGTTCGAGCGGCTGAGCGTGCGAACCGACAGAATCCCCGTATCCTGGGTCGGCAGGAATCCTTTCGGCAGACGTTCGTACAGGCCGACCGTGGCGAACGTCAGCCCCACCGCCGCGATCAACGTCAGCCACCCGCGCCGCAGCGTCCAGTCGAGGCTTTTCCCGTAGACCGCGACGCATCCGTTGAGAGCCCGTTCGACGAAGGCGCTGACCCGCCCGTCGGGCCTTCTGCCGTCGCTCTTCAGCAATTGGCCGCACATCATCGGCGTCAGCGTCAGCGAGACGACGGCGGAAGTGGCGATCGCGATGACGAGGGTCAATCCGAACTCGCGGAACAATCGGCCGACGATGTCGGGCATGAACAGGATCGGAATCAGCGCGGCGACCAGGGCGACGGCGATCGAGATCACCGTGAACCCCATCTGGCGCGTTCCCTTCAACGAGGCGTCCAGCGGGCTCTCGCCGGTCCTGACGAGCCGGGCGATGTTCTCGATGATGATCACGGAATTGTCGATCACGAAGCCTACCGCGATCGTCAGCGCCAGCAGCGAGATATTGTCGAGACTGAAGCCGAGCAGATAGATCACCCCCAGGGTGGCGGCGAGCGACATGGGAATGGTGATGCTCGGAATGACCGTCAACCAGAACCGGCGCAAGAACACCAACATGACCAGCACGACCAGCAGGATCGCAACGGCGATCGTCGAGTGGACGTCGGCGACGGCGGCGCGAATCAGCAACGTGCGGTCGTAGAGCACGTGCATTTTGACCGCCGCGGGTATCCAGCGTTGAAGCTGCGGCAGCATCCTGATCGTCGCGTCCACGGTCTGGACGACGTTGGCGTCGGCGTTCTTCAGGACGTAGAGCACCACGGCCGAGTCGCTATCGAACCAGCCGGCGACGTCGTCGTTGATGGCGCTGTCGAAAATGTCCGCCACATCGGGCAGCTTGACCGCGGCGCCGTTCCTCCAGTCGACGACCACGTCCCGGTAGTCGGCGGCCGTCGTAAGCTGATCGTTGGCCTCGAGGGTCACCGTATGATTCCCGTCGGAAATCTCTCCCTTGGGAAGATCGGCCGAGGCGAGCAGCAGGGCGCCTTTCACCTTGGCGGTCGACAGATGCATGTCCGCCAGCGCCCGCGGATTGACCTGGATGCGAACGCCCGGCCGCGCCGCGCCGCTGATGCGAACCTGCGCGACGCCGTCGAGCTGCGACAATTTCCCCGCCAGCACGGTGTCGGCGTATTGATACAGGTCCGGCGTGTCGATGACGTCCGAAGTCAGCGCGATGGCGATGATGGGAAAGCCGTTGGGATTGGCTTTGACGTAGATCGGCGGACCCGGCATGCCTTTCGGCAGCGACGTGCTCGCGGCGTTGATGGCGGCCTGCACGGCCGTCGCGGCCTCGTCGATGTCTTTGTCGAGGCCGAATTCCATCGTGATGATCGAGCGGCCATAGATGCTGCTGGCGTGCATCTCCTTGAGCCCGGAAATGAGCCCGAGCTGTCGCTCCAGCGGGGTCGTCAACGAAGAGTTGATGGTGTCCGCGCTGCCGCCCGGCAGCGAGGCGTAGACGTTGATCGTCGGGCGCTCGATGTTCGGCAGCGACGCGATCGGCAGCTTGAAATAGGCGATCACGCCCAGCAGCGCGACGCTCAGCATCAGCAGCGTGGTCGCAACAGGCCTGCGTATGAATGGTTCGGAAAAACTCAAGCCTCGGCGTCCTGCGGTGTCGGGGCGCTCCGACGGACGGGCGGCGGCTCGCCGGCGTCGATGAACGCCACGGCGAGGTCGGAGCGCGGACGCCTCTTGAAGCGCCGTTCCAGGCGCGCGAACATCAAATAGATGACCGGCGTCGTGTAGAGCGTGAGGAACTGCGAAACGAGCAGGCCGCCGACGACCGCGATGCCGAGCGGGCGCCGCAGTTCGAAGCCAGTGCCGGCGCCAACCGCCAGCGGCAGCGCGCCGAGCAGCGCCGCCATCGTCGTCATCATGATCGGCCGAAAGCGCAGCAGGCACGCCTGGTAGATCGATTCTTCGGGCTCCAATCCTTCATGCCGCTCCGCCGAAAGCGCAAAGTCGACCATCATGATGCCGTTCTTCTTGACGATGCCGACCAGCAGAATGATGCCGATCAGCGAGATCAGGTCGAGGTCCTGATGGAACAGCATCAGCGCGAGCAGCGCGCCGACGCCCGCCGAGGGCAGCGTCGAAAGAATTGTAATCGGGTGAATATAGCTCTCGTAGAGAATGCCGAGCACGACGTAGACCGCGATGATGGCCGCCGCGATCAGCGCGGGTTCGCTGGCGAGCGAAGCGGCGAATTCTGCGGCGCTGCCGACCGGCTGCGTCTCGATCGAGCGGGGAAGCCCGATCGCGCGCTGGGTCGATCGCAGCGCATCCAGCGCCTGTCCGAGAGAACTCCCGGGCGGCATGTTGAAGGACAGCGTGATCGCCGGAAACTGGTTCTGATGGGACACGACGAGCGGCGCCAGACGCTTCTCGGCGCCGACGAATTCGGCGAGCGGCACCAGCCGGCTCTCGTGGCCGAAATCGGCGCTCACGCCGGTGACGCTCTGGCCGGCGTTCGGCAACACGGCGCCGGCGGTCGTCAAGTAAATGCTGTCAAGCGCTTCGGCGGTGTTGCGGTATTCGGGGCTGACTTCCAGAATCACGTGGTAGAGATCGATCGACGAATAGATCGTCGCGACCTGGCGCTGGCCGAACGCGTCATACAGGATCGCGTCGATCGCGGCGACGTTGAGGCCCAGCCGCGCGGCGGCGTCCCGGTTGATGGTGATCATCATCTGCTGGCCGAGATCCTGCTGGTCGCTCGCGACATCGGCGAGATCATGGCCCTTCCGCAGCGCCTCGACGAACTTGTTGGCCCAAAAGCGCAGCTCCGCCTCGTCGAGGTCCTGCAAAACGTATTGGTACTGCGTGCGGGTCGGCCGGGTCTCCAGCTGAATGTCCTGGACCGGCTGCAGATGAAGCGTGATCTCGCCGACCTCAGCCGCGGCGTCGCTGAGCCGCTTCATGATCTGCGCCGCAGAGGCGCGGCGCCGGTCCGGCGGGCCGATGTCGATGTAGAACCGCCCGCTGTTGATCGACGCATTCTCATCGCCGACGCCGATCATGCTGATCACGCTGACGACGTCGGGGTCCTTCTTGATGACCTCGGCGACCTTCTGCTGCAGCTTCGACATGCTGTCGAAGGAAATGTCCTGCGCCGTGTCGGTCACGCCGGAGATGAGGCCGGTGTCCTGCGCCGGGACGAATCCCTTGGGAATGACGACATAGAGCCAGACGCTGGCGACGAAAGTCGCGGCGGTGAAGACGAGGATCGCCGTCTGGTGGCGCAACGCCGCGCGCAGCCCGGCCTCATAGACATAGAGCATCGCGTCGAAGACGCGCTCGCTGAGCCGATAGAGACGGCCGGGGCGAACCAACTCCTGCGACTTGAGGAGCTTGGCGCACATCATCGGCGTCAGGACCAGCGACACGATGCCCGAAATGACGATCGAGGCCGACAGGGTGATCGCGAATTCGCGGAGCAGGCGCCCGACGACCCCGCCCATCAGCAGCAGCGGAATGAACACCGCGACGAGCGAAACGGTCAGCGAAACGATGGTGAAGCCGATCTGGCGCGACCCCTTGAGGGCCGCGTCGATCGGCCGTTCGCCCTTCTCGATGAAGCGCACGATGTTCTCGATCATCACGATCGCATCGTCGACGATGAATCCGGAAGCGACGCTCAGCGCCATCAGCGACAGGTTGTCCAGACTGAATCCGATCGCGGCCATGATCGCGAAGGTGGCGATCAGCGACACGGGCAAGGTGACGGCGGGGATGACCGTCGCCCAGAACTTTCTGAGGAACAGGAAAATCACCAGGATCACCAGACCCACCGTGATCCCGAGCGTATGCTGAACTTCGACGACCGCGGCGCGGATGGTGGTGGTGCGATCGCTGGCGACGTCGATCTTGAGCGCCCGCGGCGAGGAACTCTCGACCTCCGGCAGCAGCGCGTTGATGGCGTCCGCCACCTTGATGATATTGGCGCCGGGCTGCCGCTGGATTCTCAGGATGACCGCGGGCTGGCCGTTGTACCATCCCGCCAGTTTCTCGTTCTCCAGCCCTTCGACGGCGTCGCCGACGTCCTTGAACATCACCGGCGAGCCGTTGCGATAGGCGATGATCACGTCGCGATAGGCGTTGGCGACGAACAGCTGGTCGTTGTCGCCGATTTGAAACGATTGCCGCGGCCCGTCGATCTCGCCCTTCGGCTGATCGACCGTATTGGCCTCCACCGCCCTGCGAACGTCCTCGAGCGACAGCCCGAGAGCGGCGAGCTTTCTCGGATTGACCTGCAGGCGAACGGCGCGCGCCTGGCCGCCGGCGATGGTGACCTGGCCGACGCCGTCGACCTGCGACAGCTTGGGGACGAACGCGGTCGAGGCGAACTCGGTGATCGCATAGAGCGGCATGGTGTCGGAGGTCAGCGCCAGCACCAGCACCGGCATGTCGGCGGGATTGACCTGGTGGTAGGTCGGGGGAGCCGGCAGCAGCGTCACCGGCAGCCAGCCCGCCGAGGCCGCGATCGCCGCCTCCACGTCCTGCGAGGCCGAAGCGATGTTGCGGGACAGGCTGAATTGCAGGGTGATCTGGCTGACGCCGTACGAGCTCGACGAGGTCATCACGGTCAGGCCGGGAATGCGGCCCAAATGATACTCGAGCGGCGCCGAAACCGAGGATTGCACGACGTCCGGCGACGCCCCGGGATAGGTGGTCACCACCTGAATCGTCGGGAATTCCACGGTCGGCAGCGCCGCCACCGACAGCATGCTGTAGCCGAGCAGCCCCACCAGCACCACCGCGACGGCCAGCAGGATAGTCGCGATCGGCCGGACGATGAATGGCGCGCAAATGTTCATTCTGTGGCGGAAGTCTCGTTTCGCTCGACTGGCAATTCGGAGACCGCGGCGACCCGGCTTCCCGTTCGCAGGTAATACTGACCTTCGGTGACCACCGTTTCATCGGCCTGCAGTCCGCGGTCGATCAGCGCGGTGTCGCCGACGGTCTGCTTCACGCGGACGTGTCTGGCCTCGACGGTCGAGTCCTGCGGACGGACGACCCAGACAAAATCTCCCTTGGGTCCATGCTTGATCGCGATCGCCGGGACCGTCAGCCCGTCGTGGCGGTTTTCGACCACGATCTTGCAATCGACGAAATCGCCGGGCCACAGCCGGGAGCGCTCGTTGGGAAAATTGGCCTTCAGCTTGATCGTGCCGGTCGACGCGTCGACGACGTTGTTGACCGTCTGGACCTTGCCGCGATCGAGCAGCGCGACGCCGTCCTGCTCGTAGGCCATCACCGACAGATCGGTCATGCCCGACGATATGCCGGCCTGCGCCAGGGCTTTGGCCGGCACGGTGATGATGACCGAGATCGGCTTGGTCTGAACGACGGTGACGATGTTGGTGTTGTCGGCGGCGCGGATGAGATTGCCGGCGTCGACGTGCCGGATGCCGGTGCGCCCGTTGATCGGCGATCGGATGACCGTATTGTCGAGCTGGTTCTGGGCGAACTTGATCTGCGCGTCCGCCTCCGCGATGTCGGCGGTGTACTGGCCGACCAGCGCGGTCTCCGCGTCGGTCTGCTTTTGCGTGGCGAAATCCTTGGCGAGCAATTGTTGATCCCGCCACAGATTGGTCTTCGCGTTTTCGAGCTGGGCGGTCGCCCGCTCCTTGGCCGCCTGCCACTGCAGCACCCGCGCCTGATACGGCGCCGGATCGATGGTGACCAGCGGATCGCCGATCTTGACGTCGTCCCCTTCGCTGAAATTCAGCTGCAGGATCACGCCGTCGACCTGCGCCTTGGCGTCGACCGTATTGTAGGCCTGCACGGTGCCGATGCCGGAAAGCAGGATCGGGACGGTCGACTGGACAACCGGCGCCGTCACGACGCGCACCACCTCGTCGCCCTCGGGAACGGCGCTCGGCGCGCCCGGAGCGGCGGGTTTGGTCAGCGCCGCCAGCCGGATCGACGCCGTCTGCCAGGCCTGGACCGGGCCGCCCGCGATCCACGCATAGACGCCGCCGGAAACAAGCACGACTCCGGCCAAAAGGAGTGGATATCTAGCCCTCATATTGGCGCGCCGATGACCATGATCATGGCTCTTACGGTATCACGCTTCGACCGGCGATGGTAGAACGATGTGGGCTCGGGGTCGCCGGCGCAAAATCGGCCCCGGCCGGCGAATTGGCCGCGCGGGCCGGCGTTGGCGGCGAGGGATCGCCCGACCTCCGCTCTGGGATGGTGGCTATAAGGACATGGCGCGCGCAACTCGGCGATCCGATCCGGCGCTTGCGGCTCCTTCGAGCCGGCTCCGCGCGCCGCATCCGGGCGATGGGCCGCTCGCCGGGGACGAGGTCGCCGTCTGGTGGCTGGCGACCGACGCCGCCCGTCCACCCGACATCCGCCGCTGGTTCGCAACGCTCGATGACGACGAGCGCGCGCGCGCCGACCGCTTTCATTTCGAGGACGACCGTCGGGATTTCATCGCGGCGCACGCGCTGTTGCGCGCGCTGTTGACGCGCCGTCTCGACGTCCCTTCGACGGCCTGGCGCTTCACCAGCGAGCCCGGCGGCAAGCCGCGCGTCGATCCCGGCCTCGGCGCGCCCGACGTCGCGTTCAACCTGTCGCATACGCGCGGCCTGGCGGCGGCGGCGCTGGCCTGGCGCGGCGCCGTCGGCGTCGACGTCGAGGCGGTCGACGCCGCCAAAGCCGATCTCGCGATCGCGCAAAACTATTTCGCTCCCGCCGAGGTGGCGATGCTGCGGCGGACGCCGCCGGCCGGCCGGCCGCTGTGCTTCTTCCGCCTGTGGACGCTGAAGGAGGCCTATGTCAAGGCGATCGGCGCGGGGCTCGCCGCGCCGCTGGATTCCTTCGCCTTCACCCTTGAGCCGATCCGCATCGAGTTCGCCGCGGGCGGTGAGCGGGAGGCGCTGGACTGGCAATTTGCAAGTCCGCCGACCACCGACGGGCACGTTCTGGCGGTGGCGGTCGGCCGCGCGGCCGGCGATTTGGCGCGTCTGACGCCGCGCGCCCTGACGCCGCGCGATCTCTGAGGGGGAAGGGCGACCGCCTTGCGCGAGGCGGCCGGCCATGCCAAACGATTGGCCGCCGCGAAGATCGGAGCGCCTGACGGACCTGATCGGAGGGCCTCGACCGGGCTGGCGGGCGCTCGGCGCTCCGCCCCGGTCCGCGGCCAACGGCGCCGCCGGAGAAGGCGAACAGGTGACGCCGCACGAATACATGCGAGAGATCGTCGCGCCGACCATCGAGGATTTGGCGGCGACCCCTTCGTCGAGGCGTCACGCCTTCATCGCTTGCGTCGTGACCTTTCACGCGCTCGACTATCTCGCCGGAACCCGGCGCAAGGCGGTTCTGCGGGCGGAATATCGCCGTCAGTCTCCGGCCTTCGCCGCCATCGACCGCATCGCCCACGCCGCCAACCGGAAGCCGCCGGGCGGCCGGCGGCCGCCTCAGCGCGTCGATGCGGCGCGGCCTTTCACCGCCTCCGGGGGGGCCGGCGGCGCGACCGCCGGCGACCGGCGCGGCGACGTCCTCGCGCTCGTCAACGCCGCTGCGGCGTTCCTCGAGACCAAGATTCGCCAGAACGATTCCCGGCCGGACCAGCCCGTCAACGACACCTATTATGTCGTCATCCCGTTCGATCGAGACGCCGAAGGCGACATTCGGCCCGGCGCGGCGCAGGAGGCGATCAACGCCGCGGCGGCCGAGCGCCGGGCGCGCGCGCTCGCCGCCGAACATGCCGGCGCGGTCGCTTTCTCCCGCCGCGGCGATCCCGTGACCGGCGAATTCGAGGACGCCACGATTCTGGCGCGGTTCGGCGAAATCGACCTGGCCGCGCTGGGCGGAGGAGCCTGACGCGCAGCCCGCCGCGGCGCCGCGGCGCCCGGCGACCGATGGCTCGAATTTGCTCGATGGGCTTAGCGCCGGGTCAACCTAACCTCGCGGCAGGGGCGATGCGGCGGGGCGGCGGCGGCGCGATTTAGGGGTTTGGCAAGGCGGCGTGGGGCTTGCTTGGCCGGCCGGGGCGCCGTCATCGCCAGGGTTTGCCGCAAGGTCTGCCGCAAGCGGCGATCCCGCCGCCAGACCGTAAGCTTGCGGCGATCGCTTCGGCTTATCGACGATGGCGCGCGCCGATCGCGGGATCGGAGCAGCGCGGTGGCGCGAACGATTTAAGGGGATGACAAGATGGTTCGGGCGCCTCGCAAATCCCAGGCGGCGAAGGAACAGACGATCCGCCTCGCCCGGATGATGACCGCCAGCACCGGCATCACCGCCGAGGGTTTCGTGGTGCTGTGCCGCGCGATCCTGCGCGACGCGCGGCGCGACGACTTTCAGGAGATCTACGGCGAGCCGTCGGCGCTGCAGTCCTCGGCGCCCGCCGAAAACCGCGACGCCTGAACGAAGCGCCCCGACCCGCCCACCAACCCTCCCGCCCCGCCCCGCGCGGCCGGCGCAAGGCGTGCGCCCGGTTGACGGGGGTTTCGGCAGGCGATCGCGACCGTTTGACGACCGCCGGAGGTTCAGGGATTGGCGCCTGGCGTCATGAGCCGTCTGGGCATCTTCGGCGCGGGGCCCGAGGCGGGCTGGGGCTGGCCAGCGGCGGCGTCGCCGCCCGACGGCTTGGGAAGGTGACTGGCGCTGAGATCGCCGCCCGATTGCATCTTCAAACAGGTCAGCAGTTCGACATAGCTGAAAGACATTCCGCCGAATTCCGCGCAATTTTCGTGCGCGACGCGCGAATAGCTCGCCCAACTCTGCTTGAGGCGATCAAACGCGGCCTGCTCTTCGTTCACGCAACTGTCGAACGCGCGCGCGCGTTCCTCCGGAAGCGCCGCCGCCTGCGCGCTGCGGCATATGCCTTTGATGTCGACGCTCGGCAACGACGTCGCCAGGGCCGCCGCCAGAAGCAGTGACGCCACGCTGATTCCCTGCCAATTCCAAAGCGCTCCCATGACCGCACTATACATGACCAGCCTCGCCGGAGAACGAGCGACAGCGCCCGGAGGGCCGAGACGGAGCGGCGGGCGCGGTCGTGGCGGACATCGACGACGCGGCCGGCACAGTTCGCCCTGGCGAGCGGCGAGCTCGGCGAGCGCAGAGAATAGAATCGAGGCGCGCCAACCCGAACGTCGTCGACCGCCGCCTCCCGCCCCAGGGTAAAGCACCGATCTGACGCAGCGTATTGACACACCGAGTCTGATTGGCGACTAACAATCGCCCGATCCCGGGGGGCCGGCAATTCGGGCGGCTTGATTCTGCAGCGACGCGCTGGCGCGCCCAGGCTCGCCCGGCGGCGGAGGGAGCCATGGCTTTGCCTGGAAGGGACGACTATGACCATTGTAAATCATCAGTTCCGGCTCGCCGCCCGCCCGACCGGCGTGCCCAAACCCAGCGACTGGAATCTGACCGAAGAGCCGGCGCCCGAGCCGGGCGACGGCGAATTCCTGGTCAAGATTCTTTACGTCTCGCTCGACCCGGCGATGCGCGGCTGGATGAACGAGGGTCGCTCCCACGTGGCGCCCGTCGGCATCGGCAAAGTGATGAAGGCCGGCGCCATAGGCCAGATCGTCGCCTCCAATCGCCCCGGCTTTTTGGTCGGCGATCACGTCCACGGCGCGTTCGGGGTTCAGGAATACGCGCTCTCCAGGGGGGACAGGGTCACCCGGGTCGATCCCGCTCTGGCGCCGCTGCCGGTCTTCCTCGGCACGCTGGGCGCGCCGGGCATGACGGCCTATTTCGGCCTCCTCGATATCGGCAAGCCCAAATCCGGTGAGACCGTGGTCGTTTCGGGCGCCGCCAGCCCGATCGGCATGATCGCGGGGCAGATCGCCACGATCTACGGCTGCCGGGTCATCGGCATCGCCGGCGGCCCCAAGAAATGTCGCCATCTCGTCGCCAAGCTCGGTTTCGACGCCGCGATCGACAACAAGAGCCAGGATGTCCGCAAGGCGCTGCGTCAACATTGTCCCAACGGAATCGACGTCTATTTCGACAACGTCGGCGGCGACATTCTCGAAGCGGCGATGGCCAATCTGGCGCGTCGCGCCCGCATCGCGCTGTGCGGCGGCGTGTCGCAGTACAACGGCGCGACGCCGGGCAAGACCCCGCCCAGCTACGCGCCGTTGGTGGTCAACCGCGCCAGCATGGCGGGCATGGTCGTCTCCGGCTATGCCGACCGCTTTCCCGAGGCGGCGAACGCCATCGCGGGCTGGCTGGCCTCCGGCAAACTCAAGTCGCGCGAAAATATCGTCGCCGGCTTTTCGAAATTTCCGGAGACGCTGATCAAGCTGCTCACCCGCGGGAGTCTCGGCAAGCTGGTGCTGCAGGTCGCCGAGGCCTGAGAGCCGGCGCGGCGGCGCCGCGCTGCGTTTTCGCTCCCCCTGCCCCGCGACTTGACGGGGCGCGACGCGCCGCCTCTAATGGCGGCGGACGCGCAGCGTCGGAGCTCCTGCGAAAAAAGAACCCAAATTAGTCTCCATCGCAGGATTGCTTCGCTCCGTTCGACAAAACCAGAGGAGAGATCGATGAACTTTCGCGCCATTTCATGCGTCGCCGCCTTCATCGGCGCCGTCGCGTCCGCGCAGCCGGCGGCCGCTCAGCAGAACGTGAAGATCGGCGCGCTGCGTTGCAGCGTCTCGGCGGGTCTCGGCCTCATTATCGCCTCCACGAAGGAAATGCGCTGCACCTACCACTCGCTCCATGGCTACACCGAGGGCTACTACGGCACGATCAAGAAGTTCGGCCTCGACATCGGCCACACCAACAGGGGCGTCCTGGCCTGGGACGTTCTGGCGCCGACGATGGGGACCAGGCGCGGCGCCCTGGCGGGCGACTATGTCGGCGTCTCCGCCTCGGCCACCGTCGGGGCGGGCGTCGGCGCCAATGCGCTGATCGGCGGCTTCGGCAAGTCGATCACCTTGCAACCCCTGTCGGTCCAGGCGCAGACGGGCCTCGCCCTCGCGGCGGGCGTTGCGTCGCTGACGCTGCGCTGAGGACGCCGAGCAGGTCCCCCCGGGGCGAAGACTGGCGGGCGCGCGACGACGCCCCGCCCCGCGGCGGTTGCGTCCTCGCCGCCGGCGGTCGCGGCTTTTGCTCGCGGACTCGCCAGCCCCTGCGGCCTCCGCTCGCCCGCCGCGCGAGATTCCCGGGCCCGCCAAGCTTGCAGTTCGGGCGCCGCCGCATCATCTTGATCGTGGAGAAGGCAAAATGACAGAATCCTTTGGCAAAAAGCTCGTCGAAGCGCTCAAGAAGCTCGACACATTCGGCGATGTGGCGCCGGCCCATGTTCAGGATCCGACCACGATGATCATCCGCCAGATCGCCGTCCAGGACGATCTGATGCGGTGGGACAGCGAGCGCGGCCATTATGTATTGACGCTCACCGGGCGCCGGCGGATCGCCGGGCGCAGCGCGCAGCCAGGCGCGGTGGTGCGGTTTCGCAAACGCGACGAGAAGGACGAAAGCGGAACGCGCAAGAAGGCTTGAGCGCGCGGCCGCCGCGTTCGGTCCGCCCGCGCCGGTTCAGGCGGCGGAGATTCTGGGAGCCGGCCCCGCCCCGCGCACTTCCTCGTCGACATGCTTCTCGAATCTCGCGAAATTCTCGCGGAACATGCCGACGAGCCGCCGCGCCGCCTCGGCAAATTCGGACTTGCTCGCCCAGGTCTTGATCGGCTCGAGAATATGCGGTTCGACGCCGGGCACCGCGGTCGGCACGGCGAGGCCGAAATAGGGATCCGAGCGGAAATTGGCGCGATTGAGCGAGCCGTCGAGGGCGGCGGCGAGCAGACGCCGCGTCACGCGGATCGGCATGCGCCGGCCGACTCCGTATTTGCCGCCCGTCCAGCCAGTATTGACCAGCCAGCAATCGACGTGGTGCTTCTCGATGAGGTCGCGCAGCAAATTGCCGTAGACCGAGGGATGGCGCGGCATGAAGGGCGCGCCGAAGCAGGTCGAGAACGTCGCCTGCGGCTCGATGACGCCCCGCTCGGTGCCCGCCACCTTCGCCGTATAGCCCGACAGGAAATGATACATCGCCTGGCTCGGGTCGAGCTTGGCGATCGGCGGCAGCACGCCGAACGCGTCGCAGGTCAGCATCACGATGTTTCTGGGGTGGCCGTCGCGCCCGCTCGCCGAGGCGTTGGCGATGAAATCGAGGGGATAGGCGATGCGGGTGTTTTCGGTTTTGGCGTCGTCGTCGAAATCGGGGGCGGCGGTGACGGGGTCGAGAACGACATTCTCCATCACCGTGCCGAAGCGCTCGGTCGTCGCATAGATTTCGGGCTCCGCCTCGCGCGACAGGCGGATCGCCTTGGCGTAGCAGCCGCCTTCGAAGTTGAACACGCCGTGGCGGCCCCAGCCGTGTTCGTCGTCGCCGATCAGGATTCGCGTGGGGTCGGCCGAAAGGGTCGTCTTGCCGGTGCCCGACAGGCCGAAGAACACCGCCACTTCGTTGCGGCCGCCGGAATTGGCCGAGCAGTGCATCGGCACGACGCCCGCTTCGGGCAGCGTGAAGTTGAGATAGGTGAACACCGATTTCTTCATCTCGCCGGCGTAGCTGGTGCCCCCGATCAGCACGACGCGACGCGAAAAGTCACAGGCGATCACGGTGTCGCTGCGGCTGCCGTGACGCTCGGGGTCGGCCCGGAAAGACGGCAGGTTGACGATCGTCATGTCGGGGACGAAAAAGGCGAGTTCTTCGGCCTGCGGCCGGATCAGCAGATTGCGGATGAACAGCGAATGCCAGGCGAGCTCGGTGAAGACGCGCGTCCTGACGCGGGCCGACGGGTCGGCGGCGGCGTAGAGGTCCTGCGCGAACAATTCGCAGCCCCTGGCGTGCTCGATGAAGTCGGCGAGCAGCCGGTCGAAATGCTCGGGCGACATGCCGTCGTTATTGTCCCACCAGACCCCTCGCTCGGTCGTCGGGTCGCGGACGATGAACTTGTCGCGCGGACTGCGTCCCGTATGGGCGCCCGTTTCAGCCACCAGCGCGCCGCCCGCCGCGATGCGCGCCTCGCGGCGCTGCAGCGCCTCGCCATAGAGTTGCGGCGCCTGGAGATTCCAATGAACCGCCGCCAGTTCGGTAAAGCCGAAGCCCTCCGCGCCGAAGTCGGTGTTGAATATCCCGGTCTGCCGCATGCGCGATCCTCCCGCGTTTCACGATCGGCGACCGTATGCCCGAACGCGCGGGATTTCGCAAACCTGGGCGACAATCGGTCGCAGGCGGGCGAGGCGGTCGCCGTCCGGCGGAGGCGCCCGCCCGCCGCCTTCAGGCGGCCGTCGTCTTCGAGCCGATAGCGCCGGCGGCCGAGGCGGCCGTCGTCGCGCCGCCCGCGGCGGACAAGAACGCCGCCGCCTCGTCGAGGGCCTGCCGGCCTTCCGGCAGGATCACGTTCAAAAACGGCCAGGCGTGCGGCATGTCGGGGTAGACGCGCAGGTCGACGGCCACGCCGGCCGCGCGGCCGCGTTCGGCGAGACGTTTGGCGTCGTCGAGCAGAATTTCGCCGTCGCCGACGAAAATCAACAGCGGCGGCAGCCCGGAGAACTCGCCATAGATCGGCGAAATGAGCGGCGCGCGCGGATCGGCCGCGCCGACATAGGCCGCGGCGACCGCCTGCATGCCGTCGGCGACGAGCAGCGGATCGCGGCGGCGGTTGGTTTTCAGCGAAGCGCCGGTCGCCGCCAGATCGGTCCACGGCGAGAACAGGCACGCCGCAGCGGGCGCTTCCTCGCCATGGTCGCGCAGGTCGAGCAGCAACGCGACGCAGAGCCCGCCGCCCGCCGAGTTGCCGGCGACGAAGATCGGCCCTTCGACCTTGGCGCGCAACGCCCGCCAGACCGTCGCGGCGTCATCGAGCGCCGCGGGAAACGGGTGTTCCGGCGCCAGGCGGTAGTCGGCGGCGAAGACGCTGAAGCCGCGCAGCGCGAAGGCGCCCGTGATCGCGCGGTGGGTGCGCGGCGACATGCCGATGTAGCCGCCGCCATGCAGGTAAAGCAGCGTCGCGCCGCGAGCCCCGTTGTCCGCCTCCACCCATTCGCCGGCGACGCCGGCAATCGTCGCCGGCGTCACGCGCACGCCCCCCGGCGTTCTCGATGCGGCGGCGTCGAACACTTTGCGCGCCTCCAGCGGCGTGCGGCACGCGGCAAGCCGCCTTTTCACGACGCTGCGCAGCACCAGATTAATGAAATAGGTGCGCAGGGCGGCCATGGATCCTCAACGTTCGTCACGCGGTCGGGCGCCGCTTTCCGGACGCCGACCCGCGAACGGCTTGTCGCGGCGAGATTGCCGGCATGTCCGGGCCGTTTGCAACGACCATTCGCCGCCGGCGATCGACGCGGCGGATCGACGGCCTCGGCGCGATCGGTTCATTGTTCCGTAACGCGGCACGCGATTCCCGTCGATTGCAACGAAGTGTAATAATAGGGCTCCCACTTGGCGCCGAAGCGTTCATAGGTGCTGAAGCCGGGTTTGAGCTTGTGGTCGATCGTCGCCTGGCAAGTTCGACCGGAGACCGCAATGTGCAGGACTTCGACGTGCTGAGGGAATTCGCGGTAGCGAATGAGCGAATGCGGATTCTCGACATGCCATTTGACGGAAAACCTCCCGCCGGAAACATTGGCGCCAAGCGCCCCTTCCACGCTGATCGATGAGCCCTCCTTTGGAGTTTGCCACGCGCGCTGTTCAGTCACCCTGTTGCCGTCATGCAGCGTCACGATCACATGTTGATTGACCGAATAGTTTGCGACGGTCGGGGACGTCTGCCGAGTCACATCGACATAGGTGATGTCAAAGACGAGGTCGCCAGCCTCGGCCGCGCCGATCGCAAACGGAAGCGACAAGGACGCGCCAAGAAGCCATGGCTTGACCAACGCCTGCTTCTGCATCGGACGTCCCCTCGAAATAGCCCATCGGCGGAATGACGCGGCGGCTATTCGTCGATCGCATCGATCGTCTGCTCGATCGCCGCCGGTGAAACGCGAAAGAAACCAGTATAGGGCTGACTGAGGTCCTTGATCAGATAGATGGCGCTCGCCACCGAAATCGCGCCCATGGCGAGCGCGACGATTGTCGTGGAATTGGCGCCGGAAAGCACGCCAAATCCGCAAAACAGGAACATCGACCACAGCACCACCACGATCAGAAGCGATTCCGGGATCGGGCTGGCGAGTTGCAGGGACATCAGCAGCCGGGTCTGCTCCATCACCGTCAGGTTGAGTTTGGCCGCGGCGAGCGCGTCCTTTTGCTCGGGCGCCGTCGGGTTGAGCGGCTCGAGGGAAGTCGTTATCGCCCGCCAGCGGACCAGCGCCTCTTCGACCTTGAGCTTCTGCGGGTCAGCGTCCGCGCCGCGCCAGAACAGCTCGTAGCTCTGGTCCAGCGCCTCTTTCAGCCGGTCGCGCGCCGCCCTGGCCTCCGGACCGTATTCCGCGAGCGCCTGATCGACGAGCAGCGCGCGCGAGGCGAAGGTTTCGAGCTCGCCTTTTTGCGTCGCGAAAAACGCGTAGGTGTTGCCGACGAGCGTCCCGAGGACCAACGCCAGCAACAGCGTGACGAGGCCGATCACCGCCAGAATCATGTCGCGCGAACCGCCCGACATATGCTCCTTGGGTAGCCGCTTCTGGAAGTAGAGTCCGAGAACCCCGCTGCCAAACGTCAGCGCTCCGGCGGCGATTGCTGTGAAGACTCCCGTCACGCGTGCACCCCCTTCGCGCCGGGCGCCGCAGGCGACCGGTCATCCAATCAACGCCACCTTGCCACGATTGGCGCCCGGCCTTTCGCCGCCGGCGGCTTATCCCCGTTTTTTTGCCCTCCGGCCGACGAGACGCGACGGATGCTCCCAAGGCGGCGCGCCCCGCCGCGAAAAGGGCGGCGCTCAGGATTTGCGGGCGAGCGCCAGGCCGACGCCGGCGCCCAGGAGCAGCGCGCCGGTCAGCCGATTGCGCAATCGGCCGTTCACCGCGAGCGCCCTCCCGAACCGGGCGGCCAGCAGCGCCCACGCGCCATCGAGCGTGACCGCAACGGCGAGAAAGGTCGCGCAGAGCAGCGCAAGCTGCCCGGCGAGGTCCGCGCCGGGGGTTACGAATTGCGGCAAAAAGGCCCCGTAGAACAACAGGGTCTTCGGATTGGTCAGCGACACCAGAAAGCCGCGCAGATAGATCGCGCGAAGCGAGCGCGGCTCCGGCCTTATCCTGGTCAGGTCGATCGGCGGCGCCCGCCACGCCTTGAGCCCGAGATAGACGAGATAGGCGACGCCGATCCAGCGCAGCGTCCCGAATCCGTCGGCCAGCGCGCCGAGCAGCGTCGTCATGCCCAGCATCGTCAAGCCGAGCTGAACGACCATCGCCGAACTGGTCCCCGCGACGGTCGTCAGCCCATAACGCGAGCCATGCGCGAGGCTGTTGGCGACGATCAGCGCGACGTTCGGGCCGGGGATCAGAATGAGTACGACGCTAGCGGCGACGAATGCGGCGTAAAGCTGCGGCGACACGGCAGGTTTTCCTGTTGAAGGCGTCGCCGGCGACGGCGGAAGACCGGAAGGGAATGTCGCGTCCGACCGCGGGTCCGGCCGTTTCGGCGCAAGACCCGACGCCCAGGCTCCGTGTCGCGGCCGTTACGCCGCCTCTTCGACGTCCGGCTCGCTGACGCCCGCGACGGCGGCTTCCGCCTCGACCTTGGGGCCGCGGCGCTGGCCCTTCTGCAATTGCGCTTCGATCGCCTTCAGCGCCTCGCCCTCGCTCAGCTTCTGGACGACGGCGACTTCGCGCGCCAGCCGATCGAGCGCCGCCTCATAGAGCTGTCGCTCCGAATAGGACTGTTCCGGCTGCGCTTCGGAACGATAGAGGTCGCGCACCACCTCGGCGATCGCAGTCAGGTCGCCCGAGTTGATCTTGGCCTCGTATTCCTGGGCCCGGCGCGACCACATCGTCCGCTTGATGCGCGCGCGGCCGAGCAGGATGTCGAGCGCCTTCTTGACGACTTCGGGCTCGGCGAGTTTGCGCATGCCGACGCCGCCGACCTTGCCGGTCGGCACACGCAGCGTCATCTTGTCCTTGACGAAGGTGATGACGAATAGCTCGAGGCGGAAGCCCGCGACCTCCTGTTCTTCGACCGCGACGATCTGGCCGACGCCATGCGCGGGATAGACGATGAACTCGCCGGTCTTGAATCCCTGGCGCTGGCCCGCACTCTTGGCGCCCTTGCCGCCCGTCGCCTCTTCGGCGCTTGCCGCCGCTGGCTTTTCCGGCCCGGCCGGCTTCGTCGCCGCTTTCGCCGGCGCGACGTTTTCCGTCCCGGCGGGCGCGGCGACAGCCTTCGGCAATTCACGCGGGCTCGCCTCGCTCACGGCGACCGCCGGTGCGGCGCGCGCCTCGAGGGCCGCCGCCAGATGGTCGTGGCCCTTCTTGACGCTTTCGGCCTTCTTCTTGGCGGCGCTGACGATCTTGCGCGCCTTGGCGTGCGAGGCGGCCGTTCTCGCCGCCGCGTTCGACGCGCGCGCCGTCGCCTGAGTCTTCGCGCTCACAGCGGCTTTGCGCTTGGCCGACGCCTTCGCCGACGATCTTGCCGAGGCCGCTCGGCTCGATTTCGAACGCTCGGCCTTGGTCCTGGCGCGCGCCACGGCGCGGCTTGCGACTCTGGCGCTCTTGGCGGATTTGGCCGCCGTCTTTTTCGCCGGCCGCGCCGGCTTGGCGATCTTGGCGTCCTTGGCTTTGGCCGATGGGCTGGACTTCGACGGACGCTTGGCGGCCTTCGACGGACGGCTCAATGATTTCTTTGTTGCTTTTTTCCGAGTCGTCATGACCCGCCTTCTCCTCGAACTGAGCGCTTCGCGCGTTCTGTTGAGTTCACGACCCTTGCGGCTCGATCCCTCGTTCATACAAATTTCGGCCAAACGCGATCGGGCGGCGTCATCGCCCCTAGAGAGGGTCTCGAAGGCGAAAGGACACGATCATCCTCCCGCGCCCCGCCCGGACGATGGCTGGTCACGGGCGATCATTCATTCGTTAAATTTATCTTTAGCACAAAATGCATGGAAAATCAAAGGCTGACTCCGCGCCCGCGGCGCGGGTTCATCCATTTGGTTAATCGCGACGGCGGACGGACCCCGGACGGTCGATCAATCGCCCTGCCCCGGATTGGGGGAAAAGTAGGCCTCGAGCTTGCCCGGCTTGCCGTCATATTCCTTCGAATCAGGCTCCGGCTCTCGTTTGATCGTGATATTGGGCCATGCTTTGGCGTATTCGGCGTTCAGGCCAAGCCACTTCTCCAGACCGGGCTCAGTATCCGGCTTAATCGCTTCGGCCGGACATTCCGGCTCGCAAACCCCACAGTCGATACATTCGTCCGGATGAATGACGAGCATGTTCTCGCCCTCGTAGAAGCAATCGACCGGGCACACTTCAACGCAATCCATATATTTGCACTTGATGCAATTCTCGATCACCACGTAAGTCATCGTCATTTCCTCGCGGCGGTCCTGTCGTCGATTGGCCAAACCGGTCCACGTTGCTCGCCAGGATCCGCGCCCGGGGCGTCCCCTGCGGCTCGTTCACTGGCCCTTGCCGGCGTTGGAAATCTGCGCGACCTCGCTGTTATTTCGCACTTCCAATATGTAATAGAGCGCCCGCCGCAGGGTTCGACGTTCGGGCCGCTTCCGAAGGGACAGGCTCTGGAAGCGATTCCCATCGGCAGGCGGATCGACGGCGCCTTGCGGCGCCCGCCCGGCGAGAACTAGCCGCCTTTGCCCTTCGCCTCAAGTTGCGATTTCAGGGCCAGCAGTTTGGCGAACGGCGAATCGAGGTTGATCGGCGGCTCGCGCCGCGCCGGCGGAGCGGCATGACCGTCGGGCCGGCGTTCCTCCGGCGGCCCGCCCCGGTTCGGGCCGGAACGATGGCTCGACGGAGCGTCGGCCGCGCCCGCATGATCGGCGCGCCGGCGCGGCGCGCGCGCGCCGCGAAATCCGCGCCCCTCCTCCTGCGGGCGGGACGCCGCCTCGACCCCGGCCTGCGGCGCCTCCGGAACGGGCCGACGCCGCCGGGCGGAGTTGCCCGCCTCCACCCGGCGCGCCGCCTGCGGCTCGCCCGCCGGCGCCGGCGAGACCGGCGGCGCAGCCCGTTCTTTGGGGCCTCGTCGCGGAATCCTTTGCCGGCCCGGCGGCCTCGGCCGCCACACCTCGATGAGAACATCTTCGTCCAGCGCGGCCGCCGCCTCGGCGGCAGGCGCGACGGCGACGACGGAATCGCTGGAGGGCGGCGCCTCGCCGCCGGCGGGCGACTGCCCGTCCTCGCTCGCCTCGGCGATCGCCGCCGCGCCGCCGTCGGCGACGCTCTCGGGCGGCTCGACGGCCGGCGCCGCATCGGTCGACTCGGGCGAGGCTTCGACGGGGCTGGCGGTGGCGCCGGCCGGTTGCGCCGGGGTGAGCGCCGGGCCGTTGACGCGCCGGCTGACGAATCCGAGCGAGCGCAGCACCGCGGCGAACGGCTCTCCGGAGCATCCCGTCAGCGAGGTCATCGCGCCGGTGACGACAAAACCGTCGCCATCGGCGCTGCCGGGCGGCGGCTCGCCCGCGCTGACGCCGGGCCGATAGGCGACGGCGGGGCGGATCAGGTCCGCCAGGCGCTCGACGATGTCGACGCGCACCGCGCGGTCTTCGCACAACCGGAATCCGGCGACGCGATAGATTTCCCTCGGAATAGCGCCGTCGGCGAGAAACGAGGTGCGGCCCGACGCCGCGAGCTGCGGCAGTTCGTCGAGGCCCGCCGCGACCGCCGGGGCGCCCGGACGCAACACCCAGAGCTGCGTCGCCAGCGCGCGAATGGCCGGCTTCACCAGATTGGGCAGATAGATGTAGTAGGCGCCGAAACGCACGCCGAGCTTGCGCAACATTCCGCGCGCGTTCTGATCCAGGCTCTTGACGTCCTGCGCCACCCGCCCGCGTTCGAGGACGCCGAGCGCCTGCGAAAGCTGCAGCGCGACGTTGCGCGCGGCGCCCTCGAGGCCGACGCCCGCCTCGAGTTCGAACAGCGGCCCGAGCAGGCGCCGAACATAAGCGGCGAGCCACAAATCGACGCGCGCCTGCGCCTTTTGCTGCGCCGTCTCGGTTAGATTCTCGTCCGCCAGGATCAACGCGCGCGGCGCCAGCAATTTGTCGCCGCCGACGATCTTGGCGATCGGATCGCCGAGCCAACGGATGGCGCCGTCATTGGCGAGGACCAGCGAGGCGTCGACCGCCTCGCTGAGACGGTTGGCCCGAACGTCGAGTTCTCTGGCGATCACGCCCGCAATGTCGGCGCCGTCGAGGCTCGCCGGCTGCGCGCCGACGCTCGCCTCCGGCGTGAAACGGAAACCCTGCAGCCGCCCGACAATCTGGCCATCGCACGACAGCTCGCCGCCCGAGGCCACTTCTGCGTTCACCATTGCGTTCTCTCAAAACCATCGCAGGCGAATGCGCGTCCCCGATCGGCGACCCCGCGGGCGGCGCTCGCCCTGAGGCGCGCCAAGCGCTGTTCTTTACCCGACGCGCGGCGCCCTGCCAATGCCGCCGCTCGGGCCGGAGAAGCGATCGGCCCGATCGAGACGGCGCGGCTCAGTGTCTGAAATGGCGCAGGCCGGTGAACACCATCGCAAGGCCCGCTTCGTCGGCGGCGGCGATGACTTCCGCGTCGCGCATCGAGCCGCCCGGTTGAATGACCGCGACCGCGCCGGCTTCGGCCGCCGCGAGCAGGCCGTCGGCGAAGGGGAAGAAAGCGTCGGACGCGACGACCGAGCCGCGGGTCAGCGGCGCCGCCGCGCCCGCCGCCTGCGCGGCGTCTTCAGCTTTGCGCGCCGCAACGCGCGATGAATCGACGCGCGACATCTGCCCCGCGCCGACGCCGACCGTCGCGCCGTTCTTCGCATAGACGATGGCGTTGGACTTGACGTGCTTGGCGACCCGCCAGGCGAACCGCATGTCGGCGAGTTCGCTCTCGCTGGGCGCGCGCCGGGTGACCACCTTCAGCGCGATGTCGTCGACCAGCGCGTTGTCGCGGTCCTGCACCAGAAAGCCGCCGGCCACGGATCGAAACGACAGGCTCGGCGCCCGCGGATCGGGAAGGGCGCCGGCGATCAGCAGGCGAAGGTTCTTGCGCGCGCCGACGATCGCCAGGGCCTCGTCGTCGGCGGCGGGCGCGATGATGACCTCGGTGAATATCTCGACGATCTTGCGCGCCGCGTCGGCGTCGAGCCGCCTGTTGACGGCGACCACCCCGCCGAACGCCGACACCGGATCGCAGGCGAGCGCCTTTTCATAAGCTTCGCGCAGCGTCGACGCTTCGGCGACGCCGCAGGGGTTGGCGTGCTTGACGATGGCGACCGCCGCGGTGCGCGCCGGATCGAACTCGGCGACGAGCTCGTAGGCGGCGTCGGTGTCGTTCACATTGTTGAACGACAGCTCCTTGCCCTGCGCCTGCCGCGCGCTCGCAACCCCGGCGCGGGGCTCCGGACCAGCGTAGAAGGCGGCGGATTGATGCGGATTCTCGCCATAGCGCATGGAATTGACGAGCCTCCCGCCAAACGCCCGCCACGCCGGCGCGGTCTCGCCGGTCTGGCGCGCCAGCCAGTTGGAAATGGCGGCGTCATAGGCCGCCGTGCGCGCATAGGCTTTCTGCGCCATGGCGCGGCGAAACTCCAGGCTCGTCGCGCCGTCGTGGCGGGTCAGCTCCTCGATCAGCGCGCGATAATCGCCGGGCTCGACGATGACGGCGACGTCGGCATGGTTCTTGGCGCCGCCGCGGATCATCGCGGGGCCGCCGATGTCGATATTCTCGATGATTTCCTCGAAGGCGCCGCCGCGCCGGACGGTCTCCTCGAACGGATAGAGGTTGACGACCAACAGATCGATCGGCGCGATGTTATGGGCGAGCATCGCCGCCTCATGCGCGGGATCCTCGCGGATCGCCAGCAGGCCGCCGTGAATCCCCGGATGCAGCGTCTTGACCCGGCCGTCCATCATCTCGGGAAAGCCGGTCAGTTCGGTCGCATCCCTGACGGCGTAGCCCGCCTGCGCCAGCGCCCGCGCGGTGCCGCCGGTCGAGACGAGTTCGATTTGGCGCGCCGCAAGCGCGGCGCCCAGTTCGACCAGACCGGATTTGTCCGAGACGGAAATCAGCGCGCGGCCGATCCGCGCCAGGTCGCCAGCCATGCAATCTCCCGCGCGGAAGACGCGCCAAATCGACGCCTTCGCACTTTGTTGCGGCGCAGTATCATGCTTTGCCGGAAAACAAAACTCGCGGCGCGTCGGATTGGCCGGTTCAGGCGCCGCCACGCGGCGCGCGCCCGCGCGCCTGCATTTCACCCGTCGCCGGCGGCTTGAACCGCGTGAACGACCAGCGGATCGGCGCGTTTGCGACCAAGCCGGACCGCAGCACGATCTGCATCGTCGGCTGCGCTCCGCCCGGAGCGGCGAAGAATATGCTCTCCTCCAAGGCGACCGCGCCCTCTGCAACCTCGAAGCGCCATTGTTCGCCGGACGGCGTGATCAACACGACGCCGCCGGGCTCGGCCGCCAGTTCGGCGCGCACCGCCGGATGCAGGTGAAACCGCACTGCCAGCGTCTTTTCCGGGAGCCTGGCGGCCTTGCGCGCCGGCAGGACGCAGTCTTCGCCGTGGAGACCGGCGCCGTCGATGGAAAGCCGCAGCTTGCGCTGATGGATCGCGTCGTAGCGCCTGGCGTAGCCATTATGGCGCGCCTCGATCGATTGGCCGCGCGCTCCGTCGATTTCGCGTTTGACCTCGACGCGCGTCGGCCCTTCGAGAATCACGCCGGCGGCGACGAGGCGCGACCCGACCGCCGCGAAGCGGCAGCTCGAATGATCGTCGACGATCAGCGTCGAATGCGCGGCGCTCGTGCGCGCCGCCTCGCGCGCCTCGACCGCATCAGGCTGCGGCGCGCCGCAATTGACGACGAGCCGATGCAGCCCGGTGGAGAATTCGAACGCCAGACAGCCGGCGTGGGCCTCCCTTGAAAACGGCGCGGGCGGCGGCGCGCCGACATCGGCGATGACGATGGCGCCGTCGGCCTCGAGCCGCTGATAGCCCGAATAGGGCGCATCGAGAATCGCCGCCTCGCCGCCGGCGCTGTGGGCGAGCAGGGTCGCCAATGTTTCGGGCTCGCTGACCCCCATTCCGTTGAAGCTCGCCAGCGCGCCGTTCGCGTGCCGAAACATCCGCAGCATCGGCGTCATGCGGTCGATCGCATTGAGCAGCGGGTCGGGCGCGGCGATGCTGCGCGCCACGAAGGCCTGCCGGGTGGGGAGGAAATCGACGAGAAGCTCGACCAGAACGCGCGGGTTGCGGCTGACGTGACCGCCGTCCGCGAGAATTTGCCGCGGCAATTCTCGCGCCAGCATGACGGTCGCGCGACGCAGCAGGCCGCCCGCGCCTTCCAGGCAAAGGCCCGCCTGGGTCAGCGCGATGATCGCCGTCAGCCGCGCATCGGCCTCCAGGGCGCCGGCGAGCGCGCGGTCGAGCGCCGCGGCCTGCGCCTCGATGGCGCGAACGAAGCGTCGATAGAAGACGTGATCGGCGTCCTCCAGGATGATCGGCGACTGGCTGAGCCACGAGATCAGCCGGCGCGCGACGACCTTGGGCGCGCGGGCGACCTGGCGATCCATCGATCCGCGCGCGTCCAGGTTGAGCCAATCCTCGACCAGCGCATGGGCGTTGGCGCGCGACAGCGCGGTGCCCGCGGCGCGCAAGTGCCTCAGCCAGCCGAAGCCGTGCAGCGCCTCGCTCCACGCCGCCGACGGGGCCGGGATGACGAAGGGCGATTGGCCGTGGGTGGTCGCCATCTTGCCGGCGAGCGAGAAGTAGCCGGCGTAGATATGGTCGGCGGCGATCGGATCGGCGGTGCGAATGTCCTGCGGCGCGATCAGCAGCCGTTCGGAACGCCTGCCGCGCATCGCAAACAACAGTTGTCGGTGAATCATCAGCGGACGCCGTAGGCGTGCGAGCCAGGCCCCGGCGGCGAATCGCAGCAGACGCGCATTGGGAAAGGCGGTTTGAGAGCCCAAATCCACCTCAGCAATCTGCCGCCGCGGCGACCGCGGCGGTCAACTCCTGCGCCGCAGCCGGGCGGCGAAGAATCCGTCGAGTCCGGACAGGCGCGGCGTCGGTCCGCGCAAATGACAGGGGAGCGTGCGCAGATCGCCGGCCGGCGATACGCATTCCGTCAGGCCGCCGATCTCATCGGCCTCGATCGGCAGCCGCCGGACGTCGGGGTTGCGGCGCAGCAAGGCGGCGATCTGCGATTCGCCCTCCTCCGGCTCCAGCGAGCAGGTGCAATAGACGAGCAGCCCGCCCGGCTTGGTCAGCGCCACCGCCTTGTCGAGGAGCTGCGCCTGCAGCGCGGCGAGCGGCGCCAGGTCGCCGAGCCGCTTGGTCCAGGCGACGTCGGGGTGGCGCCGGATCGTGCCGGTCGCCGTGCAGGGCGCATCGAGCAACACCGCGTCGAACGGCGGCGCTTCGAAGGAGAGCGCATCCGCCACGGCGATTTCGGCGTCGAGCCGCAAACGCTCGAAATTGCCCGCCAGGCGCTTCAAGCGTTCGGCCGACCGGTCGACCGCGGTGAGCCGCGCGCCCGTCATCGCAATCTCGGCGCCCTTGCCGCCCGGCGCCGCGCAGAGATCGACGACGCGCGCCCCAGGCGAAGCGCGCAGCAAGCGCGCCGGTAGCGCGGCGCCGGCGTCCTGCACCCACCATTCGCCGTCCTTGTAGCCTTCGAGGTCGCAGATCGGAACATGCGATTCGAGCCGCACCGATCCGGTCGGCAGCACGACGCCGCCGAGGCGGCGCGCCCAGCCTTCGGCGTCGCTCTTCACGCTCAGATCGAGGGTCGGCTCGTCGCGATTGGCCGAAGCGATCGCGCGCGCGGTCGCGGCGCCGTAATTGGCGCGCCATCGGCCGGCGAGCCAGGCCGGCGTATCGTCGTCGAGCGGATCGGAGCCATCGAGGATTTCCTGTCGCGCGCGCGCGACGTTGCGCAAGACCCCGTTGACCAGCGCCGCGAACGGCGCCGTCGCGGGCTCGGCTCTCGCCGCGCGCACCGCAAGATCGACGGCGGCGTGATCGGGCGTATCGAGAAACAGCATCTGGGCGGCGGCGGCGACGAGCGTCCATTCCAGCGAGCCCGATTTTTTCGGCAGGCCCTTCTCGAGAAAGGAGGCGAGCGCCTTGCGGATGGTGCCGAGCCGGCGCAGCGAGACGGTGACGATGGAGCGGGTCAGCGCGCGGTCGCGCGCATCGAGGCCGGTCAATCGGGGATGGACGCTCTCGCCGGAAAACCGTTCGTCGAGCGGACGCCCCATGGTAAGCGTATCGGCGAGAATCTGCGCGGCCGCGATGCGCGCCGTCAGGCCCGGCGCCACGGGCTCGGGCGCCGCCGCCGAGGGACCCGCGGGACGCCGCCTGAAATTTCCGTTGTTGAGACGGTCCGGTGGTTTCACGCCTTCGACCTTAACCGAATCAGGGAGCGACCCCTCGCCAAAACAATAGCAAGAATAGTCGGCGACGCGCGCCCAATTTCCACCGGGCCGGCCGGCGCGGTATGATGGCCTCGGCGCGGGCGGCGATTTTGGCCGCCGATCGGGCGCCCCGGAATGGGGCGCGAGGCGCCGCGAAGGAGAAGGCGTTGACGAGCGCATCGGATATTTCGCCGCGCGACGGGTCGGTCGAAGAGGCCGGCCCGCGCGAGCCCGCCGCATGGCGCGGCGAGCCCGGCGAAGCGGCGCGGCGGGCGCTGGCGGAGGCCGAACAGCGGCGGCTGAAGGCCGCGCCGCCGCCGCCGCGCGAAGTCGGCGGGCGCGGCGGTCCCGAGCCCGTTCGCTACGGCGATTGGGAGGTTAACGGCCTAGCGAGCGACTTCTGAGGCGCGCTTGCGCGGTCGCCGCGCCTGACCAACGCTCGGCGTCGCAAAAGCCGGCGTTTGTGTGAACCGAGCGGACACAACTCGGTCTTGTTTGGCGGTTATGGGAGGGGCAAGCGTCTGGATCGTCGAGAGGGAGGCCATCCATGATATTGCAGGAGATCGTCCACACCTGTTCCAATCCCCATGTCGCGCGCGCCGCGCTGGCTTCGATCGGCGGCGATTTTGCGGCGGACTTCGCCGACCGCGCTTCGCAGCGCAATATGCCGGTCGGCGTGCTCGCGGCGCGACTGGTCAAGGAATTTTCGATCAAAGCCGACGAACACGAGTGGGACGGCGTCGACGAAGCGGTGCGCGGCGCCGATCAGCCGATCCTTTCGGGGCTACGCTATATTCTCTCGCACGGCCTCGGCGGGAAATACGCCCCGGCCGGTTCGCGAGACGACGATCGACCCGCCGCCTGGGTTCGGCGCGCCGGCGCGGCGCGCGATTGCCACGCCTGAAGAGGCTCGGGATTGGCCGCCGCGCCTTGCCCGCGCGACCGATCCGCGCGAGATTGATCCTTCGCCCGCCTCGGCGCGGCGAGGGAGGATCGCTTGCTCCGCATCCGCTGTCTCATCGTCGCCGCCGCGCTGGCGTGGGCCGCTGCGGCCGCGGCGCAGGCTTCGCGCCTCGATGAAATCCTCGCGCGCGGCGTGCTGCGCGTCGGAACGACCGGGGACTACCGCCCGTTCACCGCGTTCGACAAGGCGAGCGGAGGCTATTCCGGCTTCGACATCGATCTCGCCCGATCGCTCGGCGCGGCGCTCGGCGTGCGCGTGGAGTTCGAGCCGACGAGCTGGCCGAGTCTCGCCAGGGACTTCGAAGCGGGCGGCTTCGACATCGCGATGGGCGGCGTTTCCGTCACTCTCGATCGCGCCAAGAAGGGGTTTTTCTCGGCCCCCTACATGCGCGAGGGAAAGACGCCGATCGCCCGCTGCGCCGACAAGGACAAATACCAGACGCTGGCGCAAATCGATCGGCCCGGAGTCAAGGTCATCGCCAATCCCGGCGGCGCCAATGAGCGCTTCGACCGCGCCAATCTTCACGCCGCGCAGATCGTCGTCTACGGCGACAATCTGACGATCTTCGACGAGATCGCCAAGGGCGAGGCGGACCTGATGATCACCGATGCGTCCGAGACGCGCTTCCAGCAAAAACAGCACGCCGCCGTTTTGTGCGCGATCCATCCGGACCAGCCGTTCGACTTCGCTGAAAAGGCCTATTGGATGCCGCGCGACGCGGCCTTGAAAGCCTTCGTCGACCAATGGCTGCACCTGTCGATGGAGAACGGCTCGTTCGCGGCGATCTACGCCAAGTGGTTCGACTAGGGCGCGACGCGGGTCCGACGGACATGAATTTCCTCGGCATCGATTGCGGGACTTCGGCGCTGAAGGCCGTGCTCGTCGACGATGAGCAGCGCATGATCGGCGCGGCGGCCGAAAGCTATCTTCCGAGCCATCCCCACCCCCTGTGGTCGGAACAGAATCCCGACGACTGGCGCGATGCGATGTTCGCCGCCCTGGCCGCCCTGGCGCGCGAGGCGCCGGCGGCGATGCGCGAGGTCGCGGCGGTCGGCTTTTCCGGCCAGATGCACAGCGCCGTCCTCATCGACGAGGCGGACCGGCCGCTGCGCCCGGCGATCCTGCACAATGACGCGCGCGCGTTTGTGGAGGCGCGCGAACTCGCCGAGCGCCATCCCGAGCTGGCCGCGATCGTCGGCGTGCGGCCGATGGCCGGCTTCACCGCGCCCAAGCTCATCTGGCTGCGGCGGAACGAGCCGGAGATTTTCGCCAGGATTCGCTGCGTGCTGCTGCCCAAGGATTATTTGCGCCTTTGCCTGACCGGCGAAAAGCGCACCGACATGAGCGACGCCGCCGGCGCCTGGTGGCTCGACGAGGCGCGCCGCCGATGGTCCCCCGAAGCGCTCGCGGCGAGCGGCGTCGACGCGGCGCTGGCGCCGCGCCTCGCGGAGGGCTCGGACGCGGTCGGTTTTTTGCGCGATGAAATCGCCGGGCGCTTTGGCTTGCCCCGCCGTGTCGTCATCGCCGCCGGCGGCGGCGATGCGGCGGTCGGCGCGGTCGGCATCGGCGCCGTGCGGCCGGGCGCGGCGTTCGTCTCGCTGGGCACCGCGGCGCAACTGATCGTCGCCTCCGACGCCTATCGCGCCGCGCCCGAGCGCCTCGTCCATAGCTTCGCTCACTGCCTGCCGGGGCGCTGGTATCGCATGGCGGCGATGCTCAACGGCGCCGGCGCGCTGGCTTTCGCGGCGCGGCTGTTCGGGGTCGGCGCCGACGATCTCGAACAGGAGGCGGCGCTGGGCTATCGCGGGCCCGGCGAGGCGCTGTTTCTGCCCTATCTCTCGGGCGAGCGCACGCCGCACGACGATCCGCACGCGCGCGGCGTCTATTTCGGCCTCACCGATTCGACGAGCCGCGCCGATATCGCGCGCGCCACGATGGAAGGCGTCGCCTTCACGCTCGCCGACGCGCGCGACTGCGTCGAGAGCGGCGCCGCGCCGATCGGCGAGGTCGGGCTGATCGGCGGCGGCGCGAGAAGCGCGCTGTGGACGCGGATGATCGCCGCCGCGCTCGAGAGGACCGTCGTGCGCTATCGCGACGCCGGCGCCGGCCCGGCTTTCGGCGCCGCGCGGCTCGCCCGCCTCGCCATGACCGGCGAGACGCCCGAGGCCTTGTGCGCGGCCCCGCCGGTCGCCGACGTGACGGAGCCCGATCCCGCCCTCGTCGCCGCGTTCAGGCCGCGCATCGCGCGCTTCCGCAGCCTCTACCGCGCGCTGGCGCCGGAATTCCGCGCCGCGGCGCGCGAAGCCGGCATTCCGCCATGAACGCCAAACGCCAGGGCCCGAGCGACGATCCGCCGGCCGCGCGGCGAGCGGCGCCCAAGGGCGTGGTCCTCACCCATCCCCACCGGGAGCTGTGGCCGGGCGTCGCCAAGCAGGACCTGGCGGACTACTGGCGCGCGGTCGCTTCGGCGGCGCTGCCCGGAATCGCTGGGCGGCCGCTGGCGATTCTGCGCTGCCCGGACGGCGTCGCCGGTCCGCATTTCTTCCAGAAGCATGCGCACAAGGGCCTGCCGCGGCAGATTCGCGAAGGCGCCGCGCGGGGCCGGCCCTATCTCGCCCTCGACGATGTCGACGGCCTCGTCGCGATGGCGCAAATCGCCGCGATCGAGCTGCACAGTTGGGGGGCGACCGAGCGCGATCCGCTCCGCCCCGACCGCATCGTGTTCGATCTCGATCCGGGCGAAGGGGTCGGCTTTGCGGAAGTCGTCGACGCCGCCAACGCCATCCGCGAGCGGCTGAACGCCCTGAATCTCCTCTCGTTCTGCCGAACCACCGGCGGCAAGGGCCTGCATGTCGTGACGCCGCTGGCGGGACCGGCGACCTGGGCGCAGGCGCGGGCTTTCTCCAAGGCGTTCGCGGAGGCGCTGTCGCGCGAGGAGCCACGGCGTTTCCTGGCGACGATTTCCAAGGAGGCGCGGCGCGGCCGCATCCTGATCGATTGGCTGCGCAACGGGCTCGGCGCGACGGCGATCGCCTCCTATTCGCCGCGGGCGCGCGACGGGGCGACCGTCGCCGCGCCGTTGGCCTGGGCCGAGGCGACCCCCACGCTCGACCCGCATGCCTTCACCCTCGCGACCATGCCGGCCCGGCTCGCCGAACGCGGCGACGCCTGGGCCGGCTATGATAAGGTCGCGCAGGCGCTGCCCGCTCGCTGACGGAACGGGGCGGACCGAGTCTGGCGTGACTCAGGTCAAAGACAACGTCGCTTCTTCGATGGACAAGGCTTGACAGCCCGGCGGCCGCCAAGAACGTGGTCCGCGACGGGATTTCTCAAGGGAGCCATGGAGCCGACTCATGCCGAGCCACTATCACGCCGTCATCTGGATCGATCACCATCAGGCGCGGGTCCTTCACTTCAATGCGAGCGAATTGGACGAGCAGGTGTTGCGCCCCGACCACCCCGCCCACAGCCGGCATCACAAGGCGGACCGCGTCAGCGGCGGCCGCGAGCTTGAAGATCAGCGCTTTCTGGAAAGCGTCGCGAGGTCGGTCGCCGGCGCCGGCGCCGTGCTGATCGTCGGACCGTCGAGCGAGAAGAACGAGCTCGTCAAGCACATCAAGCGCTATCATCCGGAAATGGCCATCAGGATCGAGGGCGTCGAATCGCTCGACCATCCGACCGACGGCCAATTGCTGGCTTACGCGCGCCGCTACGTGAAGGGCGCCGATCAGATGCGTCCGCAGATTTAGCGCGCCGCGTCGCGACGAAAAGGCGGGAGGCGAAATGAATTCGTCCGGCTCCGGGTTTCTTTTCATCGACGATCACTTTTCTCCGGCGGGCGAGGCTCCCCATCGCCTGCGCGACCTGATCGCCGGGCTTCGATCGGGCGCGATTGACGCCGCGCCGATTCTGGGTCGGCTCGATCCCAACCTGTCCGATGAAGTACGCGCGCTCGTCGCCCACCGCGGCGTCGGTGCCGAAAGCTTTCTGGCGAGCGTGCTGATGGCCTTCGCGCTCGACGTCGCCGACGAGACCTGGCGGCGGATGACCGCCGAGAAAGACAATCCCGACCTCGCCGAGGCGGCGGCGCTCGGCGATCTCCTCGCCCGGGCGATGCGTCAGGCGCTGGAGCAGGGCTTGCGGCTCGAGGGCGAGACGCAGAGCCCGGCATCGGCGGCGCGGCCCGGCCGGCGCGTCGGCTAACGGCGAAACTCGAGACGCCGGGGAGCGTTGGAAATGCCAGCAAAGGGCGGCGCCAGGCTCGATTATGCGACCTTGCGCGCGATCCCGCGCCCGATATGGGCGCTCGGCTTCGTTTCGCTGCTGATGGATGCGTCATCCGAAATGATCCACGCGCTGCTGCCGGTCTATCTGGTGAGCGCGCTCGGCGCCTCCACGCTGACCGTCGGCCTCATCGAGGGGTTCGGCGAGGCGATCGCCAGCATCGCCAAAATCTTCTCGGGCGCGATCAGCGACTGGGTCGGCCGCCGGAAATTGCTCGCCGCGCTCGGCTACGGGCTTGCGGCGTTCAGCAAGCCGCTGTTCGCGCTGGCGCCCGACGCCGGCTGGATCATGGCGGCGCGCCTCATCGATCGGCTCGGCAAGGGCGTTCGCGGCGCGCCGCGCGACGCGCTGATCGCCGACCTGACGCCGCCGCCGCTGCGCGGCGCCAGCTTCGGCCTGCGCCAGGCGCTCGACACCGTCGGCGCCTTCGTCGGCCCGCTGCTGGGCATCCTGTTCATGTGGCTCACCGGCGACCGCTATACGATCGTGTTCTGGATCGCCGTCATCCCAGCGTTCCTTGCGGTGGCCTTCATCATCTTCGGCGTCCAGGAGACGGAAGGCGCGGTCAAGGCGCGCGGCGCGCCGCCGCCGTTCGGGCGGGCCGCGCTTCGCCGCCTCGGCCGCCCCTATTGGATGATCGTCGCGGTCGGAACGGTGTTCGCGCTGGCGCAGATCAGCGCGGCGTTCCTCGTCCTGAAGGCGCGGGCCGCCGGACTTCCCGTCGCGCTGGCGCCGACGGTGTTCATCGCGATGAACGTCGTCTATGCGCTTGGCGCCTATCCCGCCGGCGTCCTTTCCGACCGGGGCGACCGCACGCGGATGCTGGCGCTCGGGCTGATCTTCCTCGCCCTCGCCGACCTTGCGCTGGCGCTCTCGTCGGACCTTTCCGGCGTCGCCATCGGGATCGCGCTGTGGGGCATGCAACTGGCGTTCACGCAGGGCGTGCTGTCGGCGATGATCGCCGATTCGGCGCCGGCCGAATTGCGCGGCGCGGCGTTCGGCGTGTTCAATTTTTCGACCGGCCTCGCCTTGCTCGCCGCCAGCGTCGCCGCTGGCGCGCTGTGGGACGCCTTCGGCCCGACGGCGACGTTCCTGGCCGGAGCGGCGCTCGCCGTCGCCGCCCTGATCGGGTTGATCATCGCGCGCCCGCGGCGCAGCCGTTGAGCTCCCGCGTCGATTGCATTCTCAACGCGCGGGGCGCGCGCCATGCGGGCGGACGAATTTCGACAAGGCGATATCCTGACCAGGCGACGGTCCGTCTTCGTCGAGGCGCCGATGCGCTTCAACGACATGATCCAGGAGTTCCGGCAAGAGGGTCGGCGTCGAAGCCGTCACGCCGAATTGAACCGCCTGATCGGTTCCCCCGTCCGCCGTCCCGGCCGGCGTTTCGAACCGGCGGCTGGCGGCGGAGAGCCTTTACAATTTCCTTATGCCGGCGCCCCTCATTCCATATGGCGCCCTTGCACGCCCCCGCGCTAGCAAGACGGCCTGATGAGAACGGCCGCAACGGCCGCATTCAGGAGCGCGCCGTGATCAGGAGCTCTCTTCGCGCCAGGACGCGTGGGAGAACATCGGCCCTCGAGGCGAACTTCCGCCTTCCGACGCCCGGCGTCGCCGTCCGCGTCGCGATGGCGATCGTCATCCTCGGCGTCGCTGGGTTGTTCCTCGGCTGGTTGCTTTCCTTCGGATCAGGCGAACCGGCGATCGAGGGCCTCGGCCCGCAATTGGATTGCACGAGCATGGGTCGCGCCGGCGATCATTGCGTCAGGCGCGCCGCAAGCGACGACCGGCCTGGCGCCGGCGCGTCGGCGGAAGAACAATGCCCCAGTCTCGGGCGGGCGGGCCGCGTCTGCGCGCCGCATCGTCCCGATGGACGCGACGCCAACCAGCCGATCTGACCCAATCGCCCGTCGTCTTTCGCCGCGACGGGCGATCGCAGGGCGGCGATCGAGGCGCTCATTTTGACGAGCGGAAGAGGCGCCCGGACTTATGTCAAGTCCGGGAAAATCGCCGTTGCAGATTTTTGCGAGATCGGCGAACCCCGACTCTGCCCCCTCTCCCGCGGGCGGGAGAGGGTCGGGGTGAGGGCGTCGGGGCCGCGCTCGGCGATCGACGCCCTCATCCGCCGCTGCGCGCCACCTTCTCCCGCGAGCGGGAGAAGGGCGTTGCGCTAAAACAGGAAATACCGCTGCGCCATCGGCAGTTCGCTCGCCGGCTCGCAGATGAGCGGGACGCCGTCGGCGGTGACGGCGTAGGTTTCGGGATCGACCTTGATGTCCGGCGTCGCGTCGTTGTGGATGAGGCTCTTCTTGGAAATGTTGCGGGTGTTCTCCACCGCGACGAGCCGCTTGGCGACCTTCAGCTTGCCCGCCAGCTTGTTGTCGACGGCGGCCTGGCTGACGAAGGTCAGCGACGAGCCGGTGCGGGCGCGCCCGAAGGCGCCGAACATCAGGCGATAGTGCACCGGCTGCGGCGTCGGGATCGAGGCGTTGGGGTCGCCCATCGGCGCGGCGGCGATGACGCCGCCCTTGATCACGAGATCGGGCTTCACGCCGAAGAACGCCGGCGTCCACAGCACGAGATCGGCGAGCTTGCCCTTCTCGACCGAACCGATGTGCCTGGAGACGCCATGTGCGATCGCCGGGTTGATGGTGTATTTGGCGACGTAGCGCCGCGCGCGGAAATTGTCGTTGCGGCTCGTATCGGGGCTGAGCGCGCCGCGCTGGCGCTTCATCTTGTCGGCGGTCTGCCAGGTGCGGATGATCACCTCGCCGACCCGCCCCATCGCCTGGCTGTCGCTCGACATCATCGAGAGCGCGCCGAGGTCGTGCAGGATGTCTTCGGCCGCGATGGTTTCCTTGCGGATGCGGCTCTCGGCGAAGGCGAGGTCCTCGGGAATGGCGCTGTCGAGATGATGGCACACCATCAGCATGTCGAGATGTTCGTCGAGCGTGTTGCGGGTGAACGGGCGCGTCGGGTTGGTCGAGGACGGCAGCACGTTGGCGAGGCCGGCGACGCGGATGATGTCGGGCGCGTGGCCGCCGCCGGCGCCCTCGGTGTGGAAGGCGTGGATGGTGCGGCCCTTGAACGCCTTGATGGTGTCCTCGACGAAGCCCGATTCGTTCAGCGTGTCGGAATGGATCATCACCTGCACGTCATGGTCGTCGGCGACCGACAGGCAGCAATCGATCGCGGCGGGCGTGGTGCCCCAGTCCTCGTGCAGCTTCAGCGCGCAGGCGCCCGCCTCGACCTGTTCGACGAGCGCGGCGGGTTTGGAGGCGTTGCCCTTGCCGGCGAAGCCGAGGTTCATCGGAAAGGCGTCGGCCGCCTCGATCATCCGCGCGATGTGCCAGGGGCCGGGCGTGCAGGTGGTGGCGAAGGTGCCGGTCGCCGGCCCGGTGCCGCCGCCCAGCATCGATGTGACGCCGGACATCAGCGCCTCCTCGATCTGCTGCGGGCAGATGAAATGGATATGCGTGTCGAAGCCGCCGGCGGTGAGAATCTTGCCCTCGCCGGCGATCACCTCGGTGCCGGGCCCGATGACGATGGTGACGCCGGGCTGAATGTCCGGATTGCCCGCCTTGCCGATGCCGGCGATCAGCCCGTCCTTCAGCGCGACGTCGGCCTTGACCACGCCCCAGTGGTCGAGGATGACCGCATTGGTGATCACCGTGTCGACCGCGCCGCGCCGGCGCGAGACCTGGCTCTGCCCCATGCCGTCGCGGATGACCTTGCCGCCGCCGAACTTCACTTCCTCGCCATAGGTGGTGAAGTCCTTCTCGATCTCGATGAACAGTTCGGTGTCGGCGAGGCGCACGCGGTCGCCGGTCGTCGGCCCGAACATGTCGGCGTAGGCCTCGCGGGAGAGAAACGCGCGGGCCGGTTCGTTGCGGGTCTTGGCCATGAGAGCGACCTCGAGAAATCAGGGCAAGGAGGGAGGAGTCACATTCGACATCGGCGAAAGATCGGGGGCGAAAGATCAAGCGCGCGCTAGAGTTTGCCCATCACTTCCTGGCGCAGGCCATAGACCTCGCGCTTGCCGGCGAGCGCGACCAGATGGACCTCGCGGCTCTGGCCGGGCTCGAATCTCATCGCGGTTCCCGCGGGAATGTCGAGGCGAAAGCCGCGCGCCTTGACGCGGTTGAACTTCAGCGCCGGATTGGTCTCGAAGAAATGATAGTGCGAGCCGACCTGAACCGGCCGGTCGCCGGAGTTGGCGACGGTGAGCGTGACGGTCTGGCGATCCTGGTTCATCAGAATATCGCCGCGCTCGGCGCGCACCTCGCCGGGGGTCAGCGCGTCGACCGCGCCGCGGATCGGAAGATGCACCGTCACCAGCTTGGTGCCGTCGGGAAAGGTCGCCTCGATCTGGATGTCGTGGATCATCGAGGCGACGCCGTCCATCACCTGATGGGCGCCGACGACGTGCGCGCCCGTCTCCATCAATTCGGCGACCGTGCGCCCGTCGCGCGCGCCCTCGACGACGAAATCGGTGATCAGCGCGATCGCTTCCGGGTGGTTCAGCTTGACGCCGCGCTCGAGGCGGCGGCGCGCGACCGTCGCCGCCATGGCGATCAGCAGCTTGTCCTTTTCGCGCGGGGTGAGGTTCATAGCGGGGCGATCCTCCGGGAAATTTCACGTCGATGCTGCAACAGGCGCGCCGGAATCACGACCAGACCCGCGGCGCGGCGCGCCCGCGCAGCGCCATCATGACGTCGCGGACCGCGGCGCGCAACCGGGCCGGCGCGGGCGAAATCAACCGGCCCACCACGATCCCGTCGAGTGCGGTTGCGCCCGCCTCCAGCGGCTCGCCGTCCGCCAGCGCCGCCGCTTCGAGCGTCGCGCGAATTTTGTCCAGATGCGCCTGCGCGTCGGGCGCCGCGACCAAAATGCAGGCAATCGCCCGGGCCCCGCGCCCCACCGCGGGCCGACCGAGAACGGCGCCGGCGCCTTCGAGGCGAAGCTCCTCGGCGAAGATCAGCCGGCCGTCGCGCCGGATCCGCCAACGGTCGCGCAATCCCGCGTCGGCGGCCGCCTCGCCCATCGCGATCCGGCCGAAGGTGACCGCCTCGACGAGAAGAAGCGACGCATCGGCGGCGAGATCGACCTCCAGACGGCGCGCCAGGCGAGCGCCGTGGAAGAGGATCGTCTCCTGCGGCAGCCATTCCAGGCGAGCGCCCGCGCCGACGGCGGCGCGCGATTCGATCCGCGTCGTCTCGCTGTCGGTCCGGTAGATCTTCTCCGCCGACTGGGTGGTGAAAAGGACTTCGGCGCCGGCGTCGAGGACGATCGCGGTCTTGGCGCGGTCGCCTCCCGCCATCCCGCCTCCCGTATTGACGAGCACCGCCTCGCAAGCGCCGGACGCGCGGGGAAAGCGCAGCCGCAAGCCGCCCGTATCGAACACCCGCGCCGGTTCGGTGCGCCCGCCGATCCGGGAAAAGGCCGCCCGCGCCTCGCCCCGCGCCCTCAGCCGCGCGGCGGCGTCCTGCGCCTCGAGGGAGAGCGGGAAGACCGGCCCGGTCATTGCGGCCGGACGCCACGCAGCGCCGCCGAGCCGGCGAAGATCGGGCGGGGCGCGATGGCGGCCGGGCGAGGCTTCATCCGGCGACCAATAGTGCGGGCGCGGCAAAAGGGAAAGCCGCCTGGCGCGGCCGAGGCGGGCGCCGCGCCGCGAGGGCGAGCCGAATTCGCCCGAGGCCTCGGACCGACGCGAAAGGCCGCGTGGCCCTTGAGAAACTTGCGCGCCGGAGAGCCGCCGCCCGCCTTGCGCCGTGCCGGAGCCCCTCTTATATACCGGCCAATCACGCAAGGGTGATTTGAAACGCGTCAGCGGCGAGAATCGGCTCTGAGGAAATTTTGGACAGTCCATCGGGGACCGGACGGACAGGAACGCGGCTGAACATGGCCGAATCCGACGCCGTCCACGGCCGGGCCGCTTCGGGGCCCCGCGGTCTCGCGAGATAGTGAGGGATAGCGCAATGGCTAAAGTTATCGGCATTGATCTGGGCACGACCAATTCATGCGTCGCGGTGATGGAAGGCTCGACGCCCAAGGTTATTGAAAATTCGGAAGGCTCGCGCACCACGCCTTCGATCGTGGCGTTCACCGACGACGGCGAGCGCCTGGTCGGCCAGCCCGCCAAACGGCAAGGCGTCACCAATCCCGAGCGCACGTTCTTTGCGATCAAGCGGCTGATCGGGCGCCCGTTCGAAGACCCGATGACCAAGAAGGACATGGGGCTCGTCCCCTACAAGATCATCAGGGCGCCCAACGGCGACGCCTGGGTGACCGCCGACGGCAAGCAATATTCGCCGTCGCAGATTTCGGCGTTCATCCTGCAGAAGATGAAGGAGACCGCCGAGGCGCATCTGGGCGCGCCGGTCACGCAGGCGGTCATCACGGTCCCCGCTTATTTCAACGACGCGCAGCGCCAGGCGACCAAGGACGCCGGCAAGATCGCCGGTCTCGAAGTCCTGCGCATCATCAACGAGCCGACCGCCGCGGCGCTCGCCTACGGCCTCGACAAACGCAAGTCCGGCACGATCGCGGTCTATGACCTCGGCGGCGGCACGTTCGACGTGTCGATCCTCGAGATCGGCGACGGCGTGTTCGAGGTGAAGTCGACCAACGGCGACACCTTCCTCGGCGGCGAAGATTTCGACATGCGCCTCGTCGAATATCTGTCGGGCGAGTTCAAGAAGGAGCAGGGCATCGACCTGACCCGGGACAAGCTCGCCCTGCAGCGTCTCAAGGAGGCGGCTGAAAAGGCCAAGATCGAGCTTTCCTCGGCGACCCAGACCGAAATCAACCTGCCCTACATCACCGCCGACGCGACCGGTCCGAAGCATCTGACGCTGAAGCTGACGCGCGCCAAGTTCGAGGCGCTGGTCGACGATCTCGTGCAGAAGACCGTCGAGCCCTGCCGCAAGGCGTTGAAAGACGCCGGCCTGTCGGCCGGACAGGTCGACGAGGTCGTTCTGGTCGGCGGCATGACGCGCATGCCCAAGGTGCAGGAGATCGTCAAGCAGTTCTTCGGCAAGGAGCCGCACAAGGGCGTCAATCCCGATGAAGTCGTCGCGGTCGGCGCGGCGATCCAGGCGGGCGTTCTGCAGGGCGACGTGAAGGACGTGCTGCTGCTCGACGTGACGCCGCTGTCGCTCGGCATCGAGACGCTGGGCGGCGTGTTCACGCGCCTGATCGACCGCAACACGACGATCCCGACCAAGAAGAGCCAGGTGTTCTCGACGGCCGAGGACAACCAGACCGCGGTGACGATCCGCGTCTTCCAGGGCGAGCGCGAAATGGCGGCCGACAACAAGCTGCTCGGCCAGTTCGATCTGGTCGGCTTGCCCTCCGCGCCGCGCGGCGTGCCGCAGGTCGAGGTCACTTTCGACATCGACGCCAATGGCATCGTCAATGTCACGGCCAAGGACAAGGCGACCAACAAGGAGCAGCAGATCCGCATCCAGGCTTCGGGCGGCCTCAGCGAATCCGACATCAACAAGATGGTCAAGGACGCCGAAGTGCACGCCGCCGAGGACAAGAAGCGGCGCGAGTTGATCGACGCCAAGAATCATGGCGAATCGCTGGTCCACGACTTCGAGAAGTCGCTGAAGGAATATGGCGACAAGGTCTCGGCCGCCGACAAGAGCGCGATCGAGGCGGCGGTGGCGGCGCTGAAGACCGCGTTGCAGGGCGAGGACGTCGAAACCGTCAAGGCGCGCACCAACGATCTGATGCAGGCGCAGATGAAGCTCGGCGAGGCGATGTACAAGGCCCAGCAGGCCGCGGGCGCCGGCGCCCCCGAGGGGGCGGCGGGCGGCCAGACGAAGGACGACGTCATCGACGCCGAATTCAAGGAAGTCGACGACGACAAGAAGAAATCAGCCTGACGGAGGCGGACGCCGGTTCAGCCGGCGTCCGCGCCGCCGCGCAAGGGGCCGATTCGCGTCCGAGAGGGCGGTCGCGATGAGGGAGGCGGAAACTCCGGGGCCGGCATGGGCGGGAAATCGACGGGGGCAGAGAGCGATTGCGAAATCCGGTCGCGGCGCCGGATTGATCGAACGACTCGATGACAAAGCGGGCTGAAGCGGACGTGGGCAAACGCGACTTCTACGAGACTTTGGGCGTCGCCAAAACCGCCTCGGAGGCGGAGCTCAAGGCGGCCTTCCGGAAGGCGGCGATGCAATGCCACCCCGATCGCCATCCCGGGGATCATCACGCCGAAGCCCGCTTCAAGGAACTGAACGAGGCCTATCAGGCGCTGTCGGACGCCAACAAGCGCGCCGCGTATGACCGCTACGGCCATGCGGCTTTCGAGCAGAGCGGCGCCGGCATGGGCGATGGCTTCGCCTCGTCGATGGCCGACATATTCGACGATCTGTTCGGCGACATGATGGGCCGGCGCGGCGGGCGCGGCGCTTCGGCCAGGGAACGCGGCGCGGATCTGCGCTACAACCTCGAAATCACCCTCGAAGAGTCCTATCACGGCAAGAATGCGACGATCAAACTGCCGACCTCGGTGACCTGCGAGACCTGCGCGGGCTCCGGCGCCAAGGCGGGTTCGAAGCCGCAGAACTGCAAGACCTGCGCGGGCCATGGCCGAATTCGCGCCCAGCAGGGTTTTTTTGCGATCGAGCGGACCTGTCCGACCTGCCAGGGGCGCGGCCAGACCATCGACAATCCGTGCGACCGCTGCGCCGGTTCGGGCCGGGTCACCCGCGAGCGCACGCTGTCGGTCAACGTCCCGGCCGGCGTCGAGGACGGCACGCGCATCCGTCTGACCGGCGAGGGCGAAGCCGGCCAGCGCGGCGGGGCGGCGGGCGATCTCTACATCTTCCTGTCGATCAAACCCCATCCCTTCTTCCAGCGCGACGGCGCCGATCTCTACTGCCGCATTCCGATCTCGATGGTCCAGGCGGCGCTCGGCGGCGAGTTCTCGGTGCGCGCGCTCGACGGCGGCGACGCCAAGGTCCGCGTGCCCGAGGGCGCCCAGTCGGGGCGCCAGTTGCGCCTGCGCGGCAAGGGCATGCCGGCCCTGCGCTCGCGCGACTTCGGCGATCTCTACATCCAGATCAACGTCGAGACGCCGCAGAACCTGACCCGCCGGCAGCGCGAACTGCTCGCCGAATTCGACGCGGAATCCTCCCATACCACCCACCCGGAAAGCGCCGGTTTCTTTTCCCGGATGAAGGAATTCTTCGAGGGGCTCGGCGGTCAATGACCATGCGCCGCGCGACTGACCGGCCCGGAGGAGAGCGGAGGCGCGCGGGCGGGGGCCTTTGTTGGCGGCGCCGTTGAAGAAGCGGATCGAACTGCCGAAACTGCGCGTGAATCTGCGCGCGCCGGGCGCGCTCGCCGACGAGCTTCGCTTTCTCAGGATGCTGTTCGAGAGCCCGAGACTGACCGGCGCGGTGTCGCCGTCGGGCCGTTCCCTGGCGCGCGCGATGGCCCGGGCGGTCGGCCCGCCGGGCGACGGGCTGGTGGTCGAACTCGGCCCCGGCACCGGGCCGGTGACGAAGGCGCTGATCGATCACGGCGTCGACGAAAGGCAACTGGTGCTGGTCGAATACGAGGCGGCGTTCTGTCGCCTGCTTCGCCAGCGCTTTCCCGGCGTGCGCGTGCTGCAGGGGGACGCCTTCGACCTGCCGCGAACCCTCGCCGGGCTGGAGGGCCTTCCGGTGCGGGCGATCGTTTCGAGCCTGCCGCTCCTCAATCAACCGCCGGCCCGCCGCACGGCGCTGATCGAAGACGCCTTCGCGCTGATGGCCAAGGGCGGCGTTTTCGTGCAATTCAGCTACGGCGTGGTTTCGCCGATCCCCCGGCTCGCCGGCGCGGGCCGTTTCTCCGCGCGAGGGAGCGCGCCGATATGGGCCAATCTGCCGCCGGCGCGGGTGTGGACCTATCGCGCCGATCCCGGCGCCGAGGCGCCGGCGCCGCTGATCACGAGATTGTGCGCGCGCGCCGATCGTCTTGGCGAGGAATGGGCCGGCAAGGCCGAAGCGGCCGGCCGTCTGCTGAACGCCCGAAAGGCCAGGCTCGGCGCCAATGTGCGCGCTCACGCCGACGAGATTCTCGACAAGGCGCGTCGCCGCAAGCCGCTCGACATCTTTCGCGGCCGCCCGCCGCGCGGCTGATCGCGCGGCCGAAGCCTCGGCCCGGCGAACCGGCGCGCTTTTCGAATCCTGGGCGCCGCGGCCCGCGCCCGGGTTGAGCGAAACCGATTTCCGTGGCATCGCACGGCGCGGCGAGCCGGAGACTTCATGCGCAACCAAATTCCGCCGCGCGACAGGCTGATCGTCGCGCTCGACGTGCCCGACGTCGCGCAGGCCGAGCGGCTCGTCGCGCGGATCGGCGACAGCGCCCGCTTCTACAAGGTCGGCATGGAGCTCGCCTATGGCGGCGGATTCGGCCTCGTCGAGCGGCTCGTCGCCTCCGGCAGGCAGGTCTTCCTGGACCTCAAGCTGCACGACATACCCAACACCGTCGAGCGGGCGGCCGCCCAGATCGCGCGCCTCGGCGCGACGTTTCTCACCATCCACGCCTATCCCCAGACGATGCGCGCGGCGGTCGCCGGCCGCGATGGCGCCGCCCTGAAACTGCTCGCGGTCTCGGTGCTCACTTCCAGCGACGACGCCGATCTTGGCGAGGCCGGCTACGCCTTCGGGGTCAAGGCGCTGGTCGCGCGCCGCGCCGCGCAGGCCCAGGCCGCGGGAGTCGACGGACTGGTCGCCAGCGCGGCCGAAGCGGCGCAATTGCGCGCCGACCTCGGCGATCGCCTGATCCTCGTCGCGCCCGGCATTCGCCCGGCGGGCGCCGCCGCGGGCGATCAAAAACGCGTGGCGACGCCGGGCGAGGCGATCAGGGACGGCGCGGACTATCTGGTCGTCGGCCGGCCGGTGACCCAGGCCCCCGACCCCCGCGCCGCCGCCGAAGCGATCGTCGCCGAAATCGCGGCGGCTTGCTAACATGCGCCCGGCGACCCTCGCCTCTCCGCCAGCCGTCCGCACGGGAGCCGTTCATGGCCAAGGGCTATTCGATCGTCCGCATCGACATCACCGATCCCGACGCCTATGCGCGATACGCGAAAGTCGCGACCGAGGCGATCCGCAAGCATGGCGGCCGGGTGCTCGCGCGGGGTGGCCGCTTCGAGGCGGTTGAAGGGACGGCGCGCGCGCGCAACGTCATCATCGAGTTCGACAGTTTCGAGGCCGCCCGCGCCTTCTATTTCTCGCCCGATTATCAAAACGCCAAAGCGCTGCGCGCCGGCGCGGCGATCATCGAATATGTCCTGGTGGAAGGAGCCTGATGTTGGCCAAAGGCTATTGGATCGCCCATGTCGACGTCGCCGACCCCGAGGGCTACAAGGCCTATATCGCCGCCAACGGCGTCGCCTTCGCCAAGTTCGGCGCGCGCTTTCTGGTGCGCGCGGGGCGCAGCGCGGCGCCCGTCGGCGCCTTGCGCCAACGCCATGTGGTGATCGAGTTCAAGGACTATGCGACGGCGCTCGCCTGCCTCGAATCGGAGGAGTATCGCCGCGCCGCCGCCTTGCGCGACGCGGCGAGCCTCGTCGACCTCGTCGTCGTCGAAGGCTATGACGGGCCGCAGCCGGGCTGAAGCGGCGGCGCGCCAAGGGAGACGGAAATGGCCGATATGCGGCTCGTTGTGACGGGCGCCGCGGGGCGGATGGGACGGATGCTCATCAGGACGATCCATGAGACGCCCGGCGCCGTCGTCTCCGGCGCGCTGGAGCGTCCGGACTCGATCGCGCTGGGGCGAGACTCCGGACTGCTCGCCGGAATCGGCGAGACGGGCGTGGCGATCTCCGCCGATCCGCTCGGCGCCGTCCTCGACGCCGACGGCATCCTGGATTTCTCGACGCCCGCCGCGACCGTGGAGTTCGCCGCGCTCGCCGCGCAGGCGCGCATCGTCCACGTCATCGGCACGACGGGCCTGTCGGCCGACGACCTCGAACGCATCGACGCCGCGGCGCGCCATGCGGCCATCGTGCGATCGGGCAATATGAGCCTCGGCGTCAATCTGCTGGCCGCCCTGACCCGGCGCGCCGCCAAGGCGTTGGGCGAGGATTTCGACATCGAGATCGTCGAGATGCACCACCGCATGAAGGTCGACGCGCCGTCGGGCACCGCCCTGTTGCTGGGGGAAGCGGCGGCCGACGGGCGCGGCGCCGAACTCGCCGAGCGAACGGCGCCGATCCGCCATGGCCATACCGGCCCGCGCCGCCGCGGCGACATCGGATTCGCCGCGCTGCGCGGCGGAACCGTCGCCGGCGATCACAGCGTGATTTTCGCCGGCGAGGGCGAGCGCATCGAACTGACGCATCGCGCCGAGGATCGCGCCGTCTTCGCGCGCGGCGCGGTGAAGGCCGCGCTTTGGGCGCGCGGGCGCAAGGCGGGGCTCTATTCGATGGCCGACGTGCTGGGCCTCGCCGAGGCGTGAGGCCAACAAAAAAGCCCCGGCTCGCCGCGTCGCGAACCGGGGCTTGGTCGAGGTTCGTTCAGTTGTTGCGGCTTGAACCCGTCAACTGCAACAGCGCCACGAAAATGTTGATGAAGTCGAGATAGAGCCGAAGGGCGCCGTAGACCGACTTCTTCTGCGCCATTTCGTAACCGTCGCCGGCGAAATACTGCTGCTTGATCGACTGCGTGTCCCAGGCCGTCAGGCCGGAGAAGACGCCGATGCAGAGGATCGAGAGCGCCCATTGCAGGCCGGTGCTCTGCAGGAACAGGTTGACGACGCTGGCGATGATCAGACCCCACAGGCCCATCACCATGAACGAACCCATCGCCGACAGATCGCGCCGGGTCGTATAGCCATAGAGGCTGAGGCCGCCGAAAGCCGCGGCGGTCTCGAAGAACGCCCGGCCCACCGACAGATCGTTGTAGCGCAGCAACAGCGCCGACAGCGACAACCCGATGAGCGCCGCGAAAACCAGGAAGGCGTTGCGCGCGCTCGCCACCGACATCGCGTTGATGCGGGCCGAAATGAAAAACACCACGGCGAGCGGTGCGAACACGATCACCCATCGCAGGGGCGAAAAGTAGATCGCCTGTCCGAACGGACTGACCGAGACCGGGTAGCCGCCCGCAAAATGCACGTCAGCCAGCTTGAACGCCCCGTAGGCGAAAAGCCCGGTGACGCCGAGCCCCAGGGTCATGTAGTTGTAAACGCCGAGCATATAGGCCCGCAGGCCCTGATCGATCGCGCCCACGCCGGACCGGGCAACGCCGGCGCCGTAACGAGCGTTTGCTGTGCGGTCATAGTCGGACATCGAAACCCTCATGGAGTTGGTCGCGCGCCAGACCGGCCCGATCGGGCCGCCCAGCCGCGCTCGCGCACAATATGGTCCTGCGCGCCCCCGCGCGCAAGGGATTCCGGCGCGGGATGGGTAACCGAGCCATTACAAATCGTTAACCCACAATCCGGCGGCCCGGAGAAACGCAAAAAAGGCAGCCGGCGCTAGCCGCTGTTGCGCAGGCCCGCCGAAATGCCGTTGATCGTCAACTGGACGCCGGTCAGCACCTTCTCATTGCCCGCGTGGGCGCGATGCAGCTTCAATAATTCGACCTGCACGTGATTGAGCGGGTCGAGATAGGGGAAGCGATTGCGGATCGAACGATCGAGCAGCGGATTGCTCTCGAGAAGGCTGGATTGACCGGTCACCGCCAGCAGGGCGTCGATCGAGTCGCGCCATTCGCGGCTGATCCGTCCGAAGATCGCCTCGCGAAGCGCGACGTCGGGCACCAGCGAGGCGTAGCGCGAGGCGATCGCCAGGCTGCTCTTGGCCAGCACCATGTCCATGTTGGACAGCAGCGTGCGGAAGAACGGCCATTGCCGGTGCATGTTCCGCAACTGGTCGAGGCCGTTCGAGGGGTCGGCGTCGATGAATTCCTTGACCGCCGAGCCGAAGCCGAACCAGCCGGGCAGCATCAGCCGGCATTGCGCCCAACTGAACACCCAGGGGATCGCGCGCAAGTCTTCGATCGCCGTGGTCTTCTTGCGCGAGGCGGGCCGCGAGCCGATGTTGAGCGTCGCGATCTCGGTGATCACGGTCGAGGCCCAGAAGTAGCGTTCGAAACCCTCGGTTTCATAGACCAGCCCGCGATAGGCCTTGTAGGCGCTCTGCGAGAGACGCTCCATCGCGACGAGAAAGGCGGGGTCCGGCGCGGCGACCTCCTCCTGCAACAGGCTCGCCTCCAGGGTCGCCGAAGCGAGAATCTCCAGATTGCGCCGTCCGACCTCGGGATTGGAATATTTGCTCGAAATGATTTCGCCCTGCTCGGTGATGCGGATCTGACCCTGCACCGCGCCGCCCGGCTGCGCGAGGATGGCTTCGTAGCTCGGCCCGCCGCCGCGCCCCACCGAGCCGCCGCGCCCGTGAAACAGCCGGATGCGCACGCCATGGCGCTTGAAGACCTCGACCAGGCCGATCTCGGATTTGTACAGCTCCCAGCCGGAGGTGACGAAGCCGCCGTCCTTGTTGGAGTCGGAATAGCCGAGCATCACCTCCTGCTCGCCGCCCCGGTTGTCGACGAGGCGCCGGTATTCGGGAATGCCGAGCAACCGGTCCATCACCCCGACGCAGGCGCGAAGATCCTCGATCGTTTCGAACAGCGGAACGAGATTGAGCGCCGAGCGCCCATCGGCGCCGACGAGGCCGACTTCCTTCAGCAGCAGCGCCAGCTCGAGCAGATCGGAGACCCCTTGCGCCTTGGAGATGATGCTGGTGACGATCGCCTGCTCGCCATAGGTCTTGTGAATCCAGGCGGCGGTGTTGAACACCGCCAGTTCGCCTTGCGTCTCCTCGCTATAGGTCAGGAACGGCGAGACCAACGGGCGCGGCGAACGCAATTCCTGCAACAGCAGGGCGATGCGCGCCTCCTCGTCGAGCTTCTTGTAGTCGATCCCCGGCGCCGCCGCGGCGAACAGCTCCGCCACCGTCCGCTCGTGCACGTCGGAGTTCTGACGCAGGTCCAGCGGCGCCAGATGGAAGCCGAAGCAGTCGACCGCGCGACGCAGCGAACGAAGCCGCCCGCGCGCCAGGATGGCGCCGCCGTTTTCCTCGAGCGAAGCGGCGATGACGTCGAGGTCGGCGGCGAGATCGGCGGCCCTCCGATAGGGCGGCGCCTCGGCGAGCGGCCGGCGCGAAACCACCACCTGATCGAGTTCGCGCGCGGTCGCCGCCAGGCGCGAATAGACGCCGCCGATGGCGCGGCGATAAGGCTCGTCGCTGCGATTGGCGGAATGGTCGGTCGAGCGTTCGGCCAGTTCGTTGAGCGCGGCGCTCACCCGCGCGAGGCCGGCGCTCAGCGACAATTCGCCGCCCAGCTCATGCAGCTCGTCGAGATAGTGGCGAAGGGCGCGGGCGCTCTGCAGGCGCATCGTCTCGCGCAGCACGTCGGCGGTGACGAACGGATTGCCGTCGCGATCGCCGCCGATCCACGAGCCGACGCGCAGGAACGAGGCGAGCCCCTTGTCCTTGACCGGCGGCTCCTGGCGCGCCAGCTCGTCCTCGAGCGCCCCGTAAATGCGCGGCAATTCCCCGAAGAAAGTGTAGTCGTAATAGGAGAGGCCGTTGGCGACCTCGTCGAGCACCTTCAACCGGGTCTGGCGCAGCATGTTGGTGCGCCACAGCGTCAGAATGGCGCGGCGCAACCTCTCCTCGCTGTCCTGCAGCTCCTGGCGGTTGCCCTGCATGTGCTGACGCTGGTCGATGATCTCGGCGATCTCCAGTTCGCGCGTCAACGTGCTTTTGCGGCGCACCTCGGTCGGATGCGCCGTCAGGACGGGGCTGACGAGGGCGCGATCGAAGAAGGCGCGCAACGCCCGGGCGTCGATCCCCGCCTCGCGGGCCCGCTTCAGGGCGTGCGCCATCGCGCCCGAGCGCGGCGCCGACCCGGCCGCCACATGGGCGCGATTGCGGCGAATGTGATGCTGATCCTCGGCGATGTTGGCCAGGTGCGAGAAATAGCTGAAGGCGCGCACGATCGTCAGGGTCTGATCCGCCGTCAGGCTGTCGAGGATCGCTTCGAGCTCCCGCCGCGCGCCGACCTCGTTGTCGCGGTGGAACCGGATCGAGGCCTGGCGAACCCGCTCGACGATCTCGAAGACCGCATTGCCCTCCTGTTCGCGCACCGTGTCGCCCAGGATGCGGCCGAGCAACCGGATATCGCCGCGCAACGGAACATCCTTCTCGTGCTCATGGCCCTCGGTCTCGGGCGCCGGGTTTTTCGCGTGCGCTTCGCGCGCTTGGCCGACAGGAGCGATCGACATGGGCGGCAAACTCCTCGAGGGCCGACCGTGGAGCGGCCGGCCAGGCCCTGGCCTTGTATGTTGCGGCGCATCATCGCACTAGGCAAGAGCGACGCTTCTCGGCTGAAGCAATAAATTGGCCAGCCGTCCTGGCGCGCGGGCGTCCCGAAGTTTCACGGGGAAGTCGCCGGACGCCCGCCTTGCTTTCAAATCGCGAATCCGCGCATCATGAACAGGCCGATCGAGGCCAACGCGTCAGCGCCGCAGTCCTGCGCGATCTGACTGTTCATCCTTTTTCGGAGTTGATCAACACGATGGTCGCTCGATTCGGAACGAAACCAGCGGCACGGAGGGCGCGCACGATGATGAAACTTGCTCTGGCGGTCCTGGTCGGCGCGACGGTCGCTGGCGGCGCGGCGACCGCCTTCGTGTCGCCGGCCTTCGCCGAGGACCCGGACGTCCATCACCACGACAAGGCCGTCAAACCCGGCGCCCATGGCGGCGGCGCCAAAGCCGGGGGGCCCAAGGCTCTTCACGGCGCCGGCGGCTTGGGCGCCGGCGTCGCCGCCGGCATTTTCGGGGCGGCTCTCGGAGCGACCGTCCTCGATGTGTTCGGCCACGCAAACGCCCCGGCCTCTCCGCCGCCGTGAGGCCCGGCGCGCTGCGGATTTGCCGAGCCGCGCGTTCATTGGCCGTTGACCGACGCCGCCGCCCGCTTGCGCGCGAAGGACGCATGGACGCGCCGCGCGGCGTCGAATTGATCGTCATCGCCGGCGCCGCGCCGGGCGACCCGCGAAGCCTGCACGCCCCCGGCTCGACGCCGAAAGCGGGCCGCTGTCTGGCGCTTCCGCCAGACTGACAGGCTCGGCGCGGCCGGACGCCGGCCGAATTGTCGTGATCGAGCGAGTTCGGGAGGGCTGCAATGCCAGAGAAGGCGAATGTTTCGCGTCGCGGCCTCCTCCTGAACGCCACGGCTGCGAGCGCCGCGGCCGCCGCCGCCAGGCTCTCCGCGCCGAGCCCGGCCGCGGCCCAGGCCGGACCGCTCCCCACGCAATGGAGCCTCGAGGCGGAGGTGGTGGTGATCGGCGCCGGCGCCATGGGGCTCCCGGCGGCCGTCGCAGCGCGCGAGGCCGGCGCGTCAGTGATCCTTCTCGAGGCGCAGAAGGATATCGGCGGCCACGCGATCACCAGCGCCGGCAACGTTCCGCTGGGCGGCGGCTCCAGCGCGCAGAAGAAGCATGGCGTCGAGGACTTGCCCGACCTGCTCTTCCGCGACCTTACCGACTGGTCGGTGGTCGAGCCCAATGGCTTTCCCGATTACCGCTACAATGACCGCGAAATCATCCGCGCCTTCGCCGACAACAGCGCCGCCGCTTACGATTGGCTGGTCGGGCACGGGGTGATCTTCATCGACCGGGCGCCCGACGCCCTCGGCGGAAATTCGGTCGGGAACTCGGCGCCGCGCGAAATGCACGCCGCCGCGATGAGTTGGCCGTTGGTCCAAACCGGCAGGCCGGTCGATCCCGCCGTTCAAACCACCACTTCTTCGGGCGTCGGGCTGATGCGCCCTTTGGAGGCCGCGGCCAGAAGGGCCGGCGTGCAGATTCTGCTCGATCACAAGATGGCGGGGATCTATCGGGAGGCTCCCGACGCGGGCCGCGTCCTCGGCGTCGCGGTCGGGAGCAACGGCGGCAGGCTCGATATCCGCGCGCATAAGGCGGTGATCGTCGCCACGGGCGGTTCGAGCGGCAACGTGAATTTCCGCCGCATGTTCGACCCGCGCCTGACCGAGGAATATTGCGGCATAGGAGGAATGCCGTGGTCGGACCAGGACGCCAGCGGCGAGCTGGCCGCCATGGCGGTCGGCGCCTCGCTGTGGGGACTCTACAACCAGACCGGCGAGTTCGGCATCAGGCTGACCAAGCCCGGGACCATCGGCAGCCAGTATGGCTATGCGAGCGTCAAATGGATGCCCGGCAGCCCGGTGTTCGAGCGCGCCCGCGCCTCGGGGCTGAGCGTGCTCAACTGGCAGGACGCCATCATGGTGAACATGCTCGGCATGCGCTTCTACGACGAGACCGGCCAGGGGTTCGCGTCCAACGACTACAATTCGATCAAGGCCTACGTTCAGGACAGCTATCTGAACGCCCGGAACATCGCCTACAGGCCGAACAACTGGATCAACGCGGCGTTGGCCGGGATCGGCGACGGCCATAATGGCGGCGGCCCGATCTGGGCGATCTTCGACGCGGACGCCGTGGTCCGCGAAAACTGGTCGCCGGCGCCGCCCAACGTCGACGTCGCCGCGGGTTTCTTCTTCAGCGCCGACACCCTCGCCGATCTCGCCGGCAAGATCGTGATGAAACATCAGCGCGCGCCGATGCCGCCGGACAATCTGCAGCAGACCGTGGCGCGCTACAATTCGTTCGTCGACTCGGGGACCGACGGCGACTTCGGCAAACCCAGGCCGCTGCACAAGATCGCCACGCCGCCGTTCTACGCCGCCTGGGCGACGCCGGTGATTCACGACAGCCGCGCGGGCCTGCGAATCAACGCGAGCTGCCAGGTGATCGATATGAACGGCCAAATCATCCCCGGCCTTTATTGCGGGGGCGAGTTGGCGGGCGGCTTCAGCCAGCACGGTTTGGCCCGCGCCGCCTGCCAGGGCTATATCGCGGGCCATCGCGCCGTCCTGGAGTAACCGGCGGGTTCGCCAATCCGCCGGCCGCCGGCCGGAAGGCGCGGCGCCGACCTCGACAGGTCGCCTCGGCGCGACTTAACATTCCCTTGGTTTTGATGCTGATCCCGGCGATCCGGCCGCCGAAGGGTGGTTCATGCGCAGGCTTGTCCTCGTCGTGATCTTCGCAGTCGCGGGCGGGTTTCTGCCGCTCGTGCTGCACGCGACGGCCAGGCTGGGAACGAGCGATCACCCTGCATCGACGGTGTGGAGCGGGGTCGCAAATTCGATCCTCGCCGCGGCCGAACAGCTCCCCGCCGCCCCCGGCGTCGGACATGGCTTCCTGATCGACAAGCATATCGCGGCGGGCCTCGCCTGCGACAGTTGCCACGCGACGACTCCCTTCCAGGCAGCCTCGACGACCACCTGCTTGAGCTGTCATGGCGTCACTTTCGACAAGCTCGCGGCGATGACCGCATCGGACAGTCCGAACCCGCACCAGTCGCATCAGGGAGATGTCCCATGCGCCTCGTGCCACCATGTTCACGTCGCGTCGGAGAATTTCTGCTCCCAGTGCCACTCCGAATTCGACCTCAAGGTTCCCTGACGATCGCCTGGAGAGCGGATCGGCGATCGAGCCGCCAGAAGACCCTTCGACGCTTTCTGTCCCGATCTCCTTCGGCTCGCGAACGCGCGATCGACGAGCGGACCGAACGCCGACGGCGCGGCGCGCGAAAAGGCATTGCGGGAGCCAAACCTCTCCTCGCGCCTGGCTCTGTCGGATTCGCCGTCAGATTCGTCGGAAAACATCGGCGAGCTGACGATCGAGACTCTGTCGCGTTGCCTGGATTTTGCGGACCGCGCCGAGCGGCTCTGCCTTGTCAGCGGGTCGCCCGCGATGGTGACGAGCGTTGAAAAGTCGCTGCGCGCGCTGCGAATTCCGAAGCGCAACATCATCGCGGAACATTTCAAGTTCGCCTGGCCGCGCGACCCCTCGCGGAAATTGCGATGACCCGGGTTTCGGCGCGCGGCGGCGCAATCCGAACGCCATGGGCTCCCATAGCCGCGACCGCTGCGGCCGACGCGCCGCCTGCCCGCGGCGCTGCGATCCGTTTGGAAAAGTCGGCGACCAGCCCGGCGCGCCGGCGGGCGAAACAGCTCGCGGCCTGCGAGGATTATTTCTTCCTTTCCTTTCCGCCCTTGCCGCCGCCCTTGCCGCCGCCTTTGCCGCCCCCGAACCTGCCGCCGAGCTTCGCCCCGAGAATTCCGAGCGCGACGCCGCCGAGAATGGCGCCGAGGACCGCCGGAGCGCCGTTGTTGTTGGCGCGCGCGGGGGCGGCTTCGTTGGGGTGGTAGTAGCGGCGGACCGGAGCGTAGACCGGCTGCACGACGACGGGGTGGGCGACGACGAACTGCTGGAACGCCCCTTCGCTTTCGATCCGCAGTTCCGCCAGCTGCAGGGGGCCGAGTTCGCCGGTCGGCGCGAGGTCGTGACGCTTCTGCCATTCGGCGATCGCCGCGCGCGCCATCGGCCCGAGGTCGCCGTCGACCGGGCCGTTATAGAGCCCGAGCGCGGTGAGCCGCTGCTGGAGCTCCATCCGGCCGGGCGGCCCGATGTCGAGGGTCTGCTCGGTCTCGACGGTGCCGATTTCGGCTTTCAGCGCCTCGGGCGAGACCGGCTGCGGCGGCGGCCCTAGGGCGCTCGGCGCGCCGGGGCCCGGCTCCGGGCCCGGCCCGGCCGGCGGCCCGCTGGTCAGGCTGGCGATGCGGTTCCTCGCCATTTGCGCATAGAGGCCGTTCGGAAAGGCCTGCAGATAGGCCTGATAATCGGCCGCCAGATTGGAGCGTTGCGCGGATTCCCAAAACGCGGTCTCCTGCGCGGCCTTCTCCGGATTCGAGGCGGCCGCGGGCCCCGGCTGAGCCGGCGGAGCGCCCGGCGCGCCGGGCGGCGGCTGGGCCGCCGCGTCGCTTTCGGCCTTGAGCGCCGCCAGTTGAAGCGGCCCGAGCCAGCCGGTCGTCGCCAGCTCGTGCTGCTTCTGCCAGGTGCCGATCGCCGCGCGCAGAGTGGGGCCGAGATTGCCGTCGATCGGGCCGGAATAGAGCCCCAACGCCTGCAGGCGCTGTTGCAGTTCGATGCGATCGCCGGGCGCCAGATTGAGCGTCTGTTCGGTCTCCATCGTGCCGATCTCCGCCTTGAGGGCGACGGGCGAAGGCCCCGGCTCGCTCGCGGCCGGCGGCGCAGGCGGCGCGGCGGGCGGCGGCGGGTTCATCGTCGCGATACGATTCCTCGCCAGCGGCGCATAAACGCCGTTGGGAAACGCATCGAGATAGGCCTTGTAGTCGGCGATCGAATTTGATTTCTGCGCCGACTCCCAGAACATGTTCTCCTGGGACGATTTGCCTGGAGAGGCGGCGGGCGCCGCGTCGTCGGCGACGCGGAATGTGGCTCCGGCGCCGAGCGGCGCCGTCGCGAAAGCCGCAAGGCGCGCGCCGGAATCGGAGATCCGCCCGCGATCGCCGATCGCCGGCCGCGTCGGCGAACCGGCGTCGGCCAGCGCCGCGAGCGGCGCATCCGCCGCCAGACTTATGGCGACGACGAGGGCGACGGACCGATATGAACAAACCTGAAGGACCGAACTGCGAATTCTCTTCATCACCGACTCCGCACGCCAACACGAACGCCGCCGCCTCTGCCCAGACTTTAGTCTTGCGGCGCTCCGAATGGCAAGACCATTTCGTCCTCTTCTGGCCTCAAATGACGTTGCGCTCGACCAGCGGGCGGCCCTCGGCGATGCGCTCATAGGCGAAGTCGCCGAGGTCGAGCGTCACATAGCGCCCCAGCGCGATCAATTCGGCGAGGCCGCGCCCGACCGCCGGCGATTGCTGCATGCCATGGCCGGAAAAGCCGGCGGCGAGATAGCCGTTGTCGAGGCCGGGCGCGCGCCCGACGATGGCGTTGTGGTCGAAGACGTTGAGGTCGTAATGGCCGGCCCAGGCGCGCCCGACGCGCAAGGCTTCGAAGGCGGGGATGCGATGGGCGAGCGCCGGCCAGATGATCTCGTCGAACTGCGGCCAGACGACTTCGAAATCGTCGCTGTCCGGGTCCTCCGCTTCGGGCGGCGAAACGCCGCACAAATAGGCGTCGCCCTCGGTGCGGAAATAGACGCCGCCGGCGTCGATCACCAGCGGACAACGCGCGATGCGCTGATGGGCGTGAAACAGGAAGACGCAGCGCTTGCGCGAGCGCACCGGAATTTCGAGATCCATCTGCCTGGCCAGCCGCGCCGCGCCGGCGGCGCCCGCCGTATTGACGAAGGCGCCGCAGGCGATGCGGTCGCCGTCCGCCAGGCGGACCGCCGTGACGCGCCGCCCCTCGCGCTCGAGGGCGACGATTTCCCCCTCGCGATAACCGACGCCGAGCGAGCGCGCCTTGCGCCGAAAGGCCTGCATCAAGGTGTAGCCGTCGAACCACCCCTCGCCGGTCCGCCCGAAGGCGCCCGCGGCGACGCCGTCGAGATTGAGGAACGGAAACCGCCGTTCGAGGTCTTCGCGATCGAGCAGCAGCACGTCGGCGCCCTCGGCGATCTGCGTTCGATGATTTTGCGCGAGCGCCGCCGCGCCCGATTGGCTCGCCAGATAGAGATAGCCGTTCTCGGTGAACGACAGTTCGGGCGCCTCGCCGTCGACGGCGAGGGTCTCGCACGCGCGCCGCACGAAAGCGACGCCGTAGAGCCCGACGCGAATGTTGATCGGGCTCGAAAATTGCTGGCGGACCGAACTCAGCGACAGCGAACTCGCCGCCCGACGGTAGGTCATGTCCCTGTCGACCACCAGGACGCGGCCGGAAAAGCCGGGCTGCGCGGCCAGATGATAGGCGACCGAGGAGCCCATCACGGCGCCGCCGCCGATCACCACATCGTAAGAGCCCGCCATCCCGCCCCGGCCTCCCGCCCCTCGACAAACCCACGGGCTTTTGCTTTTCATGCTCCGGCCTTGTCTGGCAAGGCCATTCAACCGGCGAAGGGCGGGCCGACATGACGCGACTGACCGGCAAGTGCGCCGTGGTGACCGGCGCCGCGCACGGCATCGGACTGGCCTGCGCGCGGCGTCTGGCCGCCGACGGCGCCGCGGTGCTGCTGGCCGATATCGACGCGGCGGCGGGCGAAGCGGCGGCCCGGCAATTGCGCGACGAGGGGCGCCAGGCCGCTTTCGCCTCGGCCGACGTCACCGAGCGCGCGGCGATCGCGGCGTTGGTCGACCGGGTGGTCGAGGAATTCGGCCGGCTCGACATCATGCTCAACAACGCCGGCGTCGCGCTCAGCGCGCCGATCCTCGAAATGAGCGACGAAACGTTCGACCGGGTGCTGTCGACCAACCTGCGCTCGGCCTTCATCGGCACGCAGGTGGCGGCGCGGCGAATGATCGCCGGCGGGCGCGGCGGCGTCATCATCAACATGTCCTCGGTCAATGCGCTGCTCGCCATCCCGGGCCTTGCCGCCTACGCCTGCTCCAAGGGAGCCCTCAACCAGTTGACGAGAGTGGCGGCGATCGAGCTGGCGCCGCACAACATCCGCGTCGTCGCGATCGGGCCGGGCACGATCCTGACCGAGCTGGCGAGGAAGGCGGTGCTCGGCGACGATGCGGGGCGGCGCAAGATCCTGGCGCGCACGCCGCTCGGGCGCGCCGGCGAGCCCGAAGAGGTCGCCTCGGTCGCCTCGTTCCTGGCGAGCGACGATGCGTCCTACATCACCGGACAGACCATCTACCCCGATGGCGGGCGCCTCGCCCTGAACTACACGGTGCCGGTCGCGGACTGAGATCAGGCCGGGGGCGCCGCGGCTCCCGCGCCTGCGCCCCGAAGTCAGGCGCTCGCCGGTTGCGTTGGCGCGTCGTCGGGGTTAGAGCAGCCCCCGATCATCAGGAAAAACCAATGCGGCCCTCCAAGCGCGCGCCAGACGAGTTGCGCAAGGTGACTTTCGAGCGCGGCGTCGCGCGTTACGCGGAGGGCTCCTGCCTGACGCGCTTCGGCGAAACGCATGTGCTGTGCGCCGCCTCGCTCGAGGACAAGCCGCCGCCGTGGCTGCGCGGTCAGGGCCGCGGCTGGGTGACGGCCGAATATGCGATGCTGCCGCGCGCCACGGCGACGCGCACGCGCCGCGAATTGACCGCCGGCAAGGTTTCCGGCCGGACCCAGGAAATCCAGCGGCTGATCGGCCGGTCTTTGCGCGCCGTCGTCGATCTGCCGCGCCTCGGCGAGCGCCAGATCACCCTCGATTGCGACGTCCTCCAGGCCGATGGCGGCACGAGGACGGCGGCGATCACCGGCGCATGGATCGCGCTGAACGATTGCCTCGCCTGGATGACGCAACGCTCGATCATCCGCGACAATCCGATGCGCGAGCACGTGGCCGCGATTTCCTGCGGCATCGTCAACGGCGAAGCGGTGCTCGACCTCGACTATGCGGAGGACTCCACCGCCGAGACCGACGCCAATTTCGTATTGACCGGCTCCGGCGGCCTCGTCGAAGTGCAGGGGACCGCCGAGGGAGCCCCGTTCAGCGAGGCGCAATTGTTGAGCCTGCTGTCGCTGGCGCGGGGCGGCGTCGCCCGGCTCATCGCGATGCAGATGGCGACGATCGCCGGCTGAATCCTCGCGCGCCTATCCCTCCACCCAGGCCCGCAAGATGTGATGGGCGATCGCCATCGGGTGGGGCGCGGCCAGCTTGGCGGGATGCCGCCCCTCCAGCATCGCGCGCGCCTCCTCGCGCGAGAACCAGCGCGCGTCCTCGAGCTCCGCGCCGTCGACATGGAGTTCGCGGGTCGTCGCGCGCGCGATGCAGCCGATCATCAGCGAGGCGGGAAACGGCCAGGGCTGCGAAGCGAGATAAGCCACGGCGCCGCAGCTCACGCCGGCCTCCTCGAGGATTTCGCGGCGCACCGCGTCCTCGATCGTCTCGCCCGATTCGAGAAAGCCGGCGAGGCACGAATACATCCTTCTGGGAAAGCGCGCCTGGCGTCCGAGCAGGCAATGGTCGTCGTCGACCGCCAGCATGATGACGACCGGGTCGGTGCGCGGGAAATGCTGCGCCTTGCACACGTCGCACTGCCGCCGCCAGCCCGCCGCCTCGGCGCGCGTCACCGCGCCGCAATTGGCGCAGTGGCGATGGCGCGCATGCCAGTGCATCAGCGCCTTGGCCTGCCCGAATATGCCGACGAGCTCGGGCGCCAGCAGGCCCTGCATCGCGATCGAGCGCATGTCGATCAGGGCGAGATCGTCGCGGCCGGGCGCGACCAGCACCCGCCGGTCGAGAAAGCCGTCGCTGGCGTCCGAGCGCAATTCCACCGCGCCATCGTCGAGCAGCGCCGCATAGACCGGCGCGCCGCCGGGAAACACGCCGAGCAGGGCGATCTCGCGCATCGTCCCGATGGCTTCGAGTTCGTCGAGACGGAACAGCGGATCGACGCCGCCCGCCGCTTTCTTCAGCATCGGCGTGTCGCGGCAAATCACCAGCGCGCGGGCGTCCGGCCGGGCGCGCAAGGACGCCAGAAAGGCCGCGTCCTCGCGCCGTTCGGACTGTCGGTCGAGCGGATTGGCGGCGAAGCCGAACTGCATCGGCCGGCCGGGCGATTTGAAAAAAGCCTCATTCATGATCTCAACGCTCCCTTCGACCGCCTGCCGCCGTCGCGCCGGACCGCCGGGGCCGCACGGGGCGCCGCACTGGCCAAGAACGCCATTAGCGGATTAAATCGCCGCGAATCGAGATTAGGAATTCACTTCTTGCGAGAAAGCCCCATCACCGCGCGAATCACAAGGCGCCTGGCGCTGAAAGCGGCCGCCGGCGCTCTGCTGCTGCGGCGCGGGCTCGCCGCCGGAGCGGCGCGGGCGGAGGGCGAAATTGAAACGCACGGTCTCTCGGCGTTCGGCGATCTCGCGCTGCCCGCCGATTTCAAGCATTTCGACTATGTCAACCCCGAGGCGCCCAAGGGCGGCGTGCTGTCGCTGCAGATCACCAACACCGGCGGCAATCAGAATTTCGACACGTTCGACACGCTCAACATGTTCTCCAGGAAGGGCGATGGCGCGGCCGGCATGACCGCGACCTTCGATAATCTGATGGCGGCGACCGGCGACGAGCCGGATTCGGTCTATGGCCTGATCGCCCGCGCCGTGCGCGTTTCGCCGGACAAGCTCACCTATCGATTCCTGCTGCGCCCCGAAGCGCGCTTCAACGACGGCTCGAAACTGACGGCGGGCGACGTCGCCTTCTCCCTCAACATCCTCAAGGAGAAGGGGCACCCGACGTTCTCCCAGCTTCTCGGCGACCTCGAAAGCGCCGGCGCCGAGGCCGACGACGTTGCGACCGTGCGCTTCATCAAGGCGCGCGGCCGCGACGCCCATCTCATCGTCGCCGGGATGCCGATCTTCTCGCAAGCCTGGTGGAAGACGCGCGATTTCGACGCTTCGACGATGGACGCGCCGCTGGGCTCCGGCCCCTATGCGGTGAAGACCTTCGAACAGGGCCGGTTCATCGAATTCGAGCGCGTCAGGGACTATTGGGCGAAGGACTTGCCGGTCAATGTCGGCGTCAATAATTTCGACCGGCTGCGCTTTGAATATTACCGCGAGCGGCAGGTCGCCTTCGAGGCGTTCAAGGCCGGCGCGACCAACTTCCACGAGGAATACACCTCGCGCGTCTGGGCGGTCGGCTACGATTTCCCGGCCTTTCGCGACGGGCGCGTCAGGAAGGAGGCGCTGCCCAACGGCGCGCCGACCGGATCGCAAGGCTGGTATTTCAACACGCGCCGCCCGCAATTCAGGGATCCCCGCGTGCGCGAGGCGATCGGCCTGTGCTTCGACTTCGAGTGGACCAACAAGAACATCATGTACGGCGTCTACAAGCGTGTGGTCTCCTACTTCCAGAACACCGCGATGGAGGCGGTCGGCGAACCGGGCGCCGACGAGCGGGCGTTGCTGGAGCCGTTTCGCGGCAAGGTTCCCGACGCGGTGTTCGGCGCCCCCTATCTGCCTCCGGTCTCCGACGGCTCGGGCAGCGACCGCGCTCTTCTGCGGCGCGCCGACGAATTGCTTCGCGCGGCCGGATGCGTGCGCGACGGCGGCGTGTTGAAGCTGCCGGACGGGGCGCCCTTCACGATCGAGTTTCTCGACTTTTCCGAATCGCTGCAGCCGCACACCACCCCGCTGGAGCAGAACCTGCGCAAGCTCGGCATCGACGCGAGGTCGCGCATCGTCGACGCCGCGCAATACAAGAGCCGGACCGAGAATTTCGACTTCGACGTGATCACCGCCGCCTTTGGCGGCGCGCCGACGCCGGGCACGGAGCTGCGCATCTTCTTCAGTTCGGCCGCCGCGGCGACGCCGGGCTCGCGCAATATGTGCGGCGTCGCCGATCCCGTCGTCGACGCGCTCGTCGAAACAATCGCCCGGGCCGATTCGCGCGTCGCGCTCGATACCGCCTGCCGCGCGCTCGACCGCGTGCTGCGCGCCGCGCATTACTGGATTCCGATGTGGTATCGCGACCAGTCGCTGATCGCCTACTGGGACATCTTTTCGAGACCGGAGCGCGAACCGAAATTGGGCACCGGCGCGCCCGACACCTGGTGGTGGGACGTCGAGAAGGCCAAGAAGATCGGGCTTTGAGCGGCATGAAGAGATCGGCCGGCGTCGGCAGGATTGAAGGACCGCGCGGCCGTTCCCCCCTCGCCGGGGAGGGCGAGGCGCCCGCCGCCCGTCCAGGCGAGAGGCCTTAAAGCCCATGCTCGCCTATATCGCCCGCCGCATCCTGCTGATGATCCCGACCATTTTCGGCATCATGCTGGTGTCGTTCGCCATCGTGCAATTCGTGCCGGGCGGGCCGGTCGAGCGCGCGATCGCCCAGTTGCAGGGGCTCGACGAGGGCGCGACGGCGCGCATCGGCGGCGGCGGCGGCCAGATCGGCGCCGGCGCGATGGCCCATTCCGGCGGCGACATTTCCTCACGCTACCGCGGCGCGCAGGGCCTCGATCCGAAATTCATCAAGGAGCTGGAGAAGCAATACGGCTTCGACAAGCCGGCGCCCGAGCGCTTCGTCATGCTGGTCAGGGACTATGCGACCTTCGATCTCGGCCGCAGCTATTTTCGCGACGCGCCGGTCCTGAGCCTCATCAAGGAAAAGCTGCCGGTGTCGATCTCGCTCGGGCTGTGGATGACGTTCCTGTCCTATGCGATCTCGATCCCGCTCGGCGTCCGCAAGGCGGTCCGGGACGGATCGCGTTTCGACACCTGGACCTCGGCGGTGGTGATCGTCGGCTATGCGATCCCGAGCTTCCTGTTCGCGATCCTGCTCGTCGTGCTGTTTTGCGGCGGCTCGTTCTGGCAGATCTTCCCGTTGCGCGGCCTGACCTCCGACAATTTCGCGGACTTCTCCTGGCCGCACAAGGTGCTGGACTATCTCTGGCACGTCACGCTGCCGGTTACGGCGCTGGTGATCGGCTCGTTCGCCACCTCGACGCTGCTGACCAAGAACTCCTTTCTCGACGAGATCAAGAAGGCCTATGTCCAGACGGCGCGGATGAAGGGCCTGAGCGAGCGGCGCGTGCTCTATGGCCATGTGTTCCGCAACGCCATGCTGATCGTCATCGCCGGATTCCCCGGCGCGTTCATCGGCGCTTTCTTCACCGGCTCGCTGCTCATCGAGCAGGTGTTCTCGCTCGACGGCCTCGGCTATCTCTCGTACGATTCGCTGATGAACCGCGACTATCCGGTCGTCCTCGGCAATCTCTACATCTACGCGCTGCTCGGCCTCGTGGTGAATCTCATTTCCGACCTGACCTACACCTGGATCGATCCGCGCATCGATTTTGAAACGCGGGAGGTCTGAGCGTTGACCCCGGGCGATGCGACCGCGAACCGCCGAGGCCGGCTGCGGCTCGGGCCGATGAACCGGCGCCGGCTCGACAACTTCCGCCGCAACCGGCGCGGACTGTGGTCGTTCTGGATCTTCCTCGTCCTGTTCGTCATCTCCCTGTTCGCCGAGTTCGTCGCCAACGACCGGCCGATCGTCGCCTCCTACAAGGGCGAGATTCTCTTTCCGGTGCTGTTCGACTATCCCGAGGAGAAGTTCGGCGGCTTCCTCGCCGAGACCGATTATCGCGATCCGGTCATCGCCGACGAAATCGAGGCGCATGGCTGGGCGATCTGGCCGCCGATCCGCTTCGCCAACAACACCCATAATCTCGAATTGCCGACGCCGGCGCCTTCCGCGCCGACCTGGATGTTGAGCCAGGCGCAATGCCAGGCCGCGGTCGCCGCGCGGGCCGCGCACGATCCTTTGTTTGCGCGCAGCGGCGCCGGCTCCTGCCGCGACCTCGAATGGAACTGGCTCGGAACCGACGATCAGGGACGCGACGTCGTCGCCCGGCTGATCTACGGCTTTCGCCTGTCGATCCTGTTCGGCCTGACGCTGGCGGGCGTCTCCTCGGTGATCGGCGTCGCCGCGGGCGCGGTGCAGGGCTATTTCGGCGGCTGGCTCGATCTGGTCATGCAGCGGCTGATCGAGATCTGGTCGTCCCTGCCCCATCTCTACATCCTCATCATCCTGTCGGCGATTCTGGCGCCGAGCTTCCTCGTGCTGCTGGTGATCCTGCTGCTGTTCTCCTGGGTCAGCCTGGTTCACCTCGTGCGCGCGGAATTCCTGCGCGCGCGCAATTTCGAATATGTCAACGCGGCGCGCGCGCTCGGCCTGTCCAACGCCAGGATCATCGTCAAGCACGTCCTCCCCAACGCCATGGTGGCGACGCTGACCTTCCTGCCCTTCGTCGTGAATTCGTCGATCAGCACGCTGACCTCGCTCGACTTCCTCGGGCTCGGCCTGCCGCCTGGTTCGCCCTCGCTCGGCGAATTGCTGTTGCAGGGCAAATCGAACCTTTCGGCGCCGTGGCTCGGCCTCTCCGCCTTCGCGATCGTCGCGGTGATGCTGTCGCTGCTGATCTTCATCGGCGAGGCGGTGCGCGACGCCTTCGATCCGAGAAAGACCTTCACGTGACCCCGGACCCGCGCGCGGACAAGGATGCCTTTGCGAAAGGCGGCCGGGCGCGCGCCGAACCGCCGATTCTCCTCGACGTGCGCGATCTGTCGGTCGCTTTCGCGCAAGGCGGCGCCGCCCAGACCGTCGTCAAGGGCGTGTCGTTCAGACTCGAGAAAGGCGACACGCTGGCGCTGGTCGGCGAGTCCGGATCGGGCAAATCGGTGACGGCTCTGTCGCTGGCGCGGCTGCTGCCCTATCCGACGGCGAGCCATCCCTCCGGCGAGATTTTCTTCAAGGGCGAAGACGTCCTGAAAATGTCCGACGCGCGTTTGCGGGCGATGCGCGGCGCCGGCGTCACGATGGTGTTTCAGGAGCCGATGACTTCGTTGAACCCGCTGCACACGATCGAGCGGCAGGTCGGCGAGATCATCGCGCTGCACGGCGGCGGCGACGGGTCGACGCGCGCGCAGGTGGCGTCCCTGCTGACCGAGGTCGGCATCGTCGACCCCGTTTCGCGGCTCGGCGCCTATCCGCATCAGCTTTCGGGCGGCCAGCGCCAGCGCGTGATGATCGCCATGGCGCTCGCCAACCGCCCCGACCTGTTCATCGCCGACGAGCCGACGACCGCGCTCGACGTCACCGTGCAAGCGCAAATCCTGAAGCTGCTCAAGGAGCTCCAGGCCAAGCGCGGCATGGCCATGCTGTTCATCACCCATGACCTCGGCATTGTGCGCAAGGTCGCCAAGGACGTCGCGGTGATGCAGAACGGACGCATCGTCGAGGCCGGCCCGGTGAACCGCGTCTTCGCCAATCCGCAACACGACTATACCAAAGCGCTTCTCGCCGCCGAGCCCAAAGGCGAGCCGCCGCCGTCGGACCCCGGCGCCCCGGCGGTGGTCGAAGCCGACGGGGTCAAGGTCTGGTTCCCGGTCAAGCGCGGCCTGCTGCGCCGCACGGTCGGCCACGTCAAGGCGGTCGACGGCGTGTCGGTGGTCGTCCGCGAGGGACAGACCGTCGGCGTGGTCGGCGAATCCGGCTCCGGCAAGACGACGCTCGGCCTGGCGATCCTGCGGCTCATCCGCTCGGAGGGAACGATCGTCTATTGCGGCCGGCGCATCGATCCGCTCAACTTCAGCCAAATGCGCCCGTTGCGGCGCGACATCCAGATCGTCTTTCAGGATCCCTACGGCTCGCTGTCGCCCCGCCTGTCGGTCGCCGAGATCGTCGAGGAGGGCCTGCTGGCGCAGAAGACCAGAATGACCGCGGCGCAGCGCCGCGCGACGGTGGCGCGCGCGCTTTCGGACACCGGCCTCGACCCGGCTTCGATGGACCGCTATCCTCACGAGTTCTCCGGCGGCCAGCGCCAGCGCATCGCGATCGCCCGGGCGATGGCGCTCGACCCGAAGTTCATCGTGCTGGACGAACCGACTTCGGCGCTCGACATGTCGGTCCAGGCGCAGATCGTCGATCTCCTGCGCGATTTGCAGAAGCGGCGCTCGCTGGCCTACCTGTTCATTTCGCACGATCTGAAAGTCGTGCGCGCGCTGGCCTCCGAGATCATCGTGATGCGTCACGGCCGGGTGGTCGAAAGCGGTTCGGCCGCCCGCGTTTTCGCCGCCCCGCAGAGCGACTATACGAAAGCGCTGTTCGCCGCCGCGTTCAACATCGAGGTCGACGCGAGCGGGGTGGTCAATCAATGAGGCTAACCATGGGCCGCGCCATCGTCATCGTGCTCGACTCGGTCGGTTGCGGCGGCGCCGAGGACGCCGCGGCCTATGGCGACGAAGGCGCCGACACGCTCGGCCATATCGCGCAAGGCTGCGCCCAAGGGCGCGGCGATCGCGCCGGCCTGCGCGCCGGTCCGCTTCATTTGCCCCATCTCGACCGGCTCGGCCTCGGGCGGGCGATCCAGGCCTCGTCCGGCCGTCCGGCGCCGGGTTTCGGCGGCGACGCGCCCGTCGGACAATGGGGCTATGGCGTCGAGACGTCGCTCGGCAAGGACACGCCGTCCGGTCATTGGGAAATCGCGGGAACGCCGGTGCAATTCAAATGGGGCTATTTTCCCGAAACCGTCCCGGCCTTCCCGCGCGCGTTGACGCAGGCGCTGATCGCCGAGGGCCGGCTGCCCGGCATTCTCGGCGACAGGCACGCCTCGGGGACGGCAATCATCGAGGAGCTCGGCGAACAACATCTGAAGAGCCTGAAGCCGATCTGCTACACCTCGGCCGACTCGGTCTTGCAGATCGCCGCGCACGAACAGGCGTTCGGCCTCGAGCGGCTTTATGACCTGTGCCGGACCGCGCGGCGCCTTTGCGATCCCCTCAACATCGGCCGCGTCATCGCCAGGCCGTTCGTCGGGCGGACGCGCGCCGATTTTGCGCGCACCGCGCGTCGCAAGGATTTCGCGATGCCGCCGCCGCCGGGAAATCTGCTCGAGCGCGCGGCGCAAGCCCATCGCGACATCGTCACGATCGGCAAGATCGGCGACATATTCGCCCATCGTCACACCGGGCGCGAAATGAAAGGCGCCAGCAATGCGGACAATATCGATCTGGCCTTGTCCGCGCTCGACCAGGCGGCGGACGGCGGGCTCGTCTTTGTCAATCTCGTGGACTTCGACACGGAGTTCGGCCATCGCCGCGACGTGCCCGGCTACGCCGCCTGCCTCGAATTGTTCGACGCGCGGCTGCCGGAACTGATCGCGGCGATGCGCGACGACGATTTCTGCGTGATCACCGCCGACCATGGCAACGACCCCACCTGGCGCGGCTACGACCATACGCGCGAACATGTGCCGATCCTCGCCTTTGGCGGCGGCGTCGCGCCGGGGCCGATCGGCCGGCGCGAAACGCTCGCCGATATCGCCGAGACGATCGCGCGAAGGCTCGGGCTCGCCGCGGGCCCGCATGGCGCAAGCTGGCTGCCGTGAGCTTCGCGCTCGATCCGCGGCTCGCCGCCGACACGATCGAGATCGGCGACCTCGCGCTGTCGCGCGTGCTGCTGATGAACGACGCGCGCTATCTTTGGCTCGTTCTGGCGCCGCGCCGCGAAAACCTGAGAGAACTTTTCGATCTCGATTCCGCCGACCGCGCCGTGCTGATCGAGGAGATCGCCGCGGTCTCCGCGGCGCTGGCCGCCTCGCCCGGCGTCGACAAGATCAATGTCGGCGCCTTGGGCAATATCGTGCGGCAGTTGCATGTTCACGTCGTGGCGCGACGGCTCGGCGACGCGGCGTGGCCCGGTCCGGTGTGGGGCGCCGGCGCGCCCGAGCGCTACGAGGCGCAAGAAGCGCGCAAGATCGCGCAGAGTCTCAAAGGAAAACTGATGCCAGCCGCGCGTTTGTGAGAGCCTTGCGCGAGCGCGCCGGCGCGACTAGTGTTCGCGCGATGCGCTGAAACGAGCTTGCGAGCCTCGCGCGTCCCTTAAACGCCACATGAGAACGCGATGTCCGTTTCCGCCTCCGCCGCCGACTATATCGTCGACCGTCGCCGATTGCGGCGGCAGGTGACGTTCTGGCGGCTGGCGGCGTTCATCGTGGCGGGGCTGGCGATTTTGGCCGCCGGCTATCGATATTCCGGCCTGGCGGACGAGACGAACCGGCCGCATATCGCCAGGCTGGCGATCCAGGGTCTCATCACCGGCAGCGACGCCACCTTGCAGACGATCCGCGACATCGCCAATTCGAAGGCCGCCGCGGTAGTGGTCGACATTTCGAGTCCCGGCGGCACGACGGCGGGGTCGGAGCGGATATTCGACGAATTGCGCCGGCTGGCCGCCCGGAAGCCGGTCGTCGCGGTGGTCGGCACGATGGCGGCTTCCGGCGCCTATATCGCGGCGCTCGGCGCCGATCGGATATTCGTTCAGGGCAATTCTCTGGTCGGATCGATCGGCGTCATCATCGAATTTCCGAATTTCTCCGGCTTGCTGGACAAGATCGGCGTGCAGTTCGAGGAGGTGAAATCCTCGCCGCTGAAGTCGGCGCCCAACGGCATGACGCCGACCAGCGAGGCGGCGCGCGCCGCGATGGCGGCGCTCGTCGCCGATTCCTACGAGTGGTTCAAGGGCCTCGTCAGGGATCGCCGGCATTTGAGCGACGAGGAATTGGCGCAAGTGGCGGACGGGCGCGTATTCACCGGCCGCCAGGGGCTGCCGTTGAAGCTCGTCGATGCGATCGGCGGCGAGCGGGAGGCGATCGCCTGGCTGGAGCAGGAAAAGGGCGTCGCCAAGGATCTTCCGACGCTGGACTGGCGGCCGAAGACGAGTTTCGGACTGGGCCTGCTCGGATCGGCGGCCTCGCTCGCCGACGGATTCGGCCTGCCGGGCGTCGCCAATCTGTTGAAGCGGGGCGAATTGGCGGGCGACGTCCAGTTGCTTGACGGCCTTGTGTCTCTTTGGCAGCTTCCCACGGGTGATTGACCGCCGCTCGATCGGCGCCTCTGCATTGTCGTTGTCTCGATTGGGGGGGTTGGCGTTGATAAAATCCGAGCTCGTGCAGAGGATGGCGGCGCGCAATCCTCACCTCTACCAGCGCGATGTCGAAAACATCGTCGACGCCATCCTCGACGAGATCACCGCGGGGCTCGCCCGCGGCGAGAGGGTGGAGTTGCGCGGCTTTGGCGCCTTCTCGACCAAACAGCGCTCGGCGCGAACCGGCCGCAATCCGCGCACCGGCGACCAGGTGCCGGTGATCGAAAAGCTCGTGCCGTTCTTCAAGACGGGCAAGGAGATGCGCGAGCGGCTGAACAAGACGTCGCCGGTCTGAGCCGGCGCGCTCGATCGCGTTCGCCGTTCGCCTCCGGCGGCGACGATTTCATGAAAGCCGCGATGAAGTCTCTCCTCAAATTCATCGTCCTGACGCCGATCGCGATCGTCCTGCTGATTTTCGCGTTCGCCAACCGGCATATCGTGACCGTCTCGTTCGATCCGTTCGCCGCCGGCGACGTCGCCGACTTCGCGATCAGCGCGCCGCTCTTCCTCATCCTGTTCCTGGCGGCGATGATCGGCGTATTGGCCGGCGGCGCGGCGACCTGGCTGACCCAGGGCAAACATCGAAAGGCCGCGCGCCAGAGCCGCGCCGAGGCCGAGCGGCTGCGCGGCCAGGCGGAGGCGTCGCGCGCCGCGCGGAGCGACGACCGCGTCACATCGGGCGCGCGCCTTCAGCATCACGCCTGACGCGCCGAGGCTGCCGCATGCGCTGGATTTCCGCCGCGGAAATAGACGGCGCGCTCGATTTTCCGGCCTTGATCGATGCGCTGGCGCAAGCCTTCGGCGGCGGCTTTACCGCGCCCAAGCGCCACCATCACGCCATCGAGCGGGCCGGCGCGGCGACCGCCACGCATCTGCTGATGCCGGCATGGACGACGCCAGGCGCGCCGGGCGGCGCCTGGCTCGGCGTCAAGATCGTCAATGTGTTTCCCGATAACGGCCGCCGCGGCCTGCCCGCGGTGCTCGGGCTCTACGTGCTGCAATCGGGCGTGACGGGCGAGCCGCTCGCCGCGATGGACGGAACGCGGCTCACCCATTGGCGCACCGCCGCCGCCTCGGGGCTCGCCGCCCGGTTTCTGGCGCGCGCCGACGCGCGCCGATTGCTGATGGTCGGCGCCGGGGCGCTGGCGCCGTTCCTGGTGCGCGCGCACGCCGCCGTTCGGCCCATCGAGGAAGTGACGGTATGGAACCACCGCCGCGACGGCGCGGCGAATCTGGCGCAGGCTTTGCGCGCGCTCGGCTTCGAGGCGGCAGCCGTCGACGATCTCGAGCACGCGGCGCGCCGCGCCGACGTCATTTGCTGCGCGACGCTGTCGCCGGCGCCGCTGATCGCCGGCGCGTGGCTGCGCGAAGGCCAGCATGTCGATCTCGTCGGCGCCTTCAATCTCGAGATGCGCGAGGCCGACGATGAAGCGCTGCGGCGCGCGCGCGTGTTCGTCGACACCGACGCCGCGCTGACCGAGGGCGGCGACGTCTCCCTCGCCCTGCAAAGCGGCGCCATCGGGCGCGCCGACATCGTCGCCGACCTCGCCGCCCTGTGCGCCGGCGCGCCGGGCCGCGTCTCGGCGCAGGACGTCACGCTGTTCAAATCGGTCGGCGCGGCGATCGAGGATCTGGCGGCGGCGATGCTGGTGTGGCGCAAACTGGCTCCCTCCTGAACAGCCACGCCTTTGACAAGGGCCGCGGATTGGCGGAAAGGAGCGCCATGTCCTCGATCGTCAAAATCTGCGGCCTGTCGACCGCGCCGACGCTCGACGCCGCGCTCGACGCGGGCGCCGACATGGTTGGATTCGTGTTCTTCGAGAAGAGCCCGCGCTTCGTCGGGCTCGATCACGCGCGCGAGCTGGCCGCGCGGGCGCGCGGGCGCGCCAAGATCGTCGCGCTGAGCGTCGATGCTTCCGACCGGACGCTGGCGGCGATCGTCGCCCGGCTGGAGCCCGATCTGCTGCAATTGCATGGCGCCGAGAGCCCGGCGCGGGTCGCGGAGATCGCCCGCGAATTCGGTCGGCCCGCCATGAAGGCGCTCGGCGTCGCGGAGGCGCGGGACTTCGACAAGGCGCTGGAATATCAGGACGTCGCGGACTGGCTGCTGATCGACGCCAAGCCGCCCAGCGACGCGACGCGTCCCGGCGGCAACGGCGCTCCCTTCGACTGGCGCCTGGCGCGCGCCTTCGCGCCGCCGAGGACCGTGGCTGCTGTCGGGCGGGCTCGACCCGGCCAACGTCGGCGAGGCGATCGCGCTCTCGCTGGCGCGCGGCGTCGACGTGTCCTCGGGAGTCGAGCGCGCGCCGGGCGTCAAGGATATCGAGAAGATCGAGGCGTTCGTCGCCGCCGCGCGCGCCGCGTTCGCGCGCCAGGACGAGACCGGGAGCGTGGCGTGACCAGGATCGACAAGCAGAACTCTTTCCGCAACGGCCCCGACGAGCGCGGCCATTTCGGCATATTCGGCGGGCGCTTCGTCGCCGAAACGCTGATGCCGCTGGTGCTGTCGCTGGAGCAGGCCTACGAGGCCGCCAAGGCCGACCCGGCCTTTCACGCCGAGCTCGATCATTTCCTCGAGCATTACGCGGGGCGACCGAGCCCGCTCTATTTCGCCGAGCGGCTGACCGAGCGGCTCGGCGGCGCCAAAATCTATTTCAAGCGCGAGGAGCTGAACCACACCGGTTCGCACAAGATCAACAACGTGCTCGGCCAGATCCTGCTCGCCCGCCGGATGGGCAAGACGCGGATCATCGCCGAAACCGGCGCCGGCCAGCACGGGGTGGCCACCGCCACCGCCTGCGCGCGCTTCGGGCTGCCCTGCGTCGTCTATATGGGCGCGGTCGACGTCGAGCGGCAGAAGCCGAATGTGTTCCGCATGAAGATGCTGGGCGCCGAGGTGCGCCCCGTCCAGTCGGGCGCGCGCACCTTGAAGGACGCGATGAACGAAGCGTTGCGCGACTGGGTCACCAATGTCGGCGACACCTTCTATTGCATCGGCACGGCGGCCGGACCCCATCCCTATCCGGCGATGGTGCGCGATTTCCAGAGCGTCATCGGCCGCGAGACGCGCGAACAGATGATGGCGGCGGAGGGGCGCCTGCCCGACAGCCTCGTCGCCTGCATCGGCGGCGGCTCCAACGCGATCGGCCTGTTCCATCCCTTCCTCGACGAGCCGGGCGTCGAAATGGTCGGCGTCGAGGCGGCCGGCCACGGCCTCGAAATCCCCGACGGGCACGCCGCCTCGCTGTCGGGCGGGCGGCCCGGCGTGCTGCACGGCAACCGCACCTATCTGTTGATGAACGACGACGGCCAGATCAACGAGGGCCATTCGATCTCCGCCGGCCTCGATTATCCCGGCGTCGGGCCCGAACATTCCTGGCTCAAGGAGAGCGGCCGCGTCGCCTATATCTCGGCGACCGACGAGGAGGCGCTCGCCGCCTTCCAGTTGTGCAGCCGGCTCGAGGGAATCATCCCGGCGCTGGAGCCGGCGCACGCAATCGCCGGCGCGATGCGCCTCGCCCCGAACAAGGCGAGGGATCATCTGATGGTGCTGAACCTGTCGGGGCGCGGCGACAAGGACATCTTCACGGTGGCCGACCACCTCGGCGGCATGTGAGCGCCGGACCGGGCGCGCGGCGCGACGGCTCAGCGCCGGCGCACGGCGGGGACGTTGGCCCGGCGGCGCGCCCAGATCAGCGCGTCGCGCGCCGCCGCCGAGAAAATCGCGTCGTCGACTTCGGCCGGGCTTTCGAGCGCCGCCAGCGCTGCGCCCGCCGCCACGGTCATCATCACCGTCACACAGGCCGTTTCGACCTGCCGGTCCTGTAGATCGAGCGCGCGCGCCTTGTGCTGCGTCGCGTGCAGGGCGTCGCGCAGCAGTTGATCGAACTCATGAAGCAGGGCGCGCGTCGCGCCGCTCAATCCCGCGCATTCGGCAACCGTCGGAATGGCCATCGCGGACTCCCACGCCGGACGACGATGACAAACCCGCCGCCCCGCGGCTCAAGATCAAACCATTGATCTTCGCCCCCCGCGCGCCCCTCACTCTACGCCTCCGGTCCTGCGCCGTCCGCTCCGCCGGCCCCTTCCCTCCGGCGCGCCACGCGCCGCGAACGAATCGCAAACCGAACGTTCATGATAGCAGCCCGCTCGCCTTCGCTCCACTGTCGCCGAACGCGGGGGCGGCGCAACGCGGGCCGGTTTCCCTCCGCCGCCCGTCATGCTAACCACCCGCCATGACCACCCGCATCGACACCCGCTTCGCCGCCCTGCGCCAGCAGGGCCGCGCCGCTTTGGTGACTTTCGTCACCGCCGGCGACCCCGATCCGGCGACTTCGCTGGCCATCCTGAAAGCGCTGCCGGGCGCCGGCGCCGACGTCATCGAAATCGGCATGCCGTTCAGCGATCCGATGGCCGACGGGCCGGCGATCCAGGCCTCGGGGCTGCGCGCGCTGAAGGGCGGCCAGACGATGCGGCGCACGCTCGCGCTGGTCGCCGATTTTCGCCAGGGCGACGCCGAGACCCCGCTGATCCTGATGGGTTATTACAATCCGATCTATGTCTACGGCGTCGACGCCTTTTTGCGCGACGCGCGCCGCGCCGGCGTCGACGGGCTGATCGTCGTCGATCTGCCGCCGGAGGAGGACGTGGAGCTCTGCCTGCCCGCGCTGAAGGCGGGGCTGAACTTCATCCGCCTGGCGACGCCGACCACCGACGACAAGCGCCTGCCCGCCGTGCTCGCCAATACCTCGGGCTTTGTCTATTACGTGTCGGTCGCCGGCACCACCGGCGCGGCGGCGCCGGACGCCGGCAAGGTCGGCGCGGCGGTTGCGCGGATCAAGGCGCATACCCATCTGCCGGTGGCGGTGGGGTTCGGCGTCAGGGACGCGGCGAGCGCCGCCGCGATCGCCGCCAGCGCGGACGGCGTGGTGGTCGGCTCGGCGATCGTCGAAGCGGTGCGCGGCTCGCTCGAGGACGGCGCCGCGAGCGCGGCGACCGTGCCGGCGGTGACGGACGTGGTCGCGCGGCTGGCCGAAGGCGTGCGGCGCGGGCGCGCCGCGTGAAAGGATCGCGATGAACTGGATTTCCGACGTCGTTCCGCCGAAGATTCGCTCCTTTCTGAGGCGCGAGACGCCGGAGAACCTGTGGGTCAAATGCCCCGAGAGCGGGCAGTTGGTCTTCCACAAGGACCTCGAAGCCAATCTGTTCGTCGTGCCGGGTTCGGGCTATCACATGGCGATCGGCGCCAAGGCGCGGCTCGCCAGCCTGTTCGACCACGGCCGCTACGACGAGCTGCCGACGCCGGACGTTCCGGCCGATCCGCTGAAGTTCCGCGACATCAAGCGCTACACCGACCGGCTGAAGGAATATCGCGTCAAGACCGGCGCGCCCGACGCGATCACGCTCGCCGTCGGGGCGCTCGAGGGGATGATCGTCACGGTCGCGGTGCAGGACTTCGCGTTTCAGGGCGGCACGCTGGGCGTGGCGGCGGGCGAGGCGATCATCGCCGGCATGACGGCGGCGCTGGAGCGGCGCACCCCGTTCATCATCTTCACCGCTTCGGGCGGCGCGCGCATGCAGGAAGGCATGTTCGCGCTGATGCAGATGCCGCGCACCACGGTGGCGGTTCGCCAGCTTCGCGCCGCGGCCCTGCCCTATATCGTCGTGCTGACCAATCCGACCACTGGCGGCGTCACGGCGTCCTACGCGATGCTCGGCGACATCCACATCGCCGAGCCCGGCGCGGTGATCGGCTTTGCCGGCGCCCGGGTGATCGAGCAGACGATCCACGAACGGCTGCCCGAGGGCTTTCAGCGCGCCGAATTCCTCAAGCGGCACGGCATGGTCGACATGGTGGCGACGCGCCACGAACTGCGCCCGCTGCTCGCCCGCCTGTGCCGGCTGCTGACGCGCGCCCCCCGACCGGAGGCCGCCTGAAGCGCCGCCGGGCCGCCCCGGCCCGAAGGGCGATCATCCCAAAGCACGCGACGGCTCGGCGCAAGCCGTCGTGCTAGACAGTCAAGCAGCCGCGTCGGCCCGCCATGGACCGCGCCGCAGGAGGCAGGAATTTCGGCATGAACCAGCAGGACGCGATCGTCTCGCGCTTCGCTCCGCTCCATCCCCAGCGGATCGACCTGTCGCTCGGGCGCATCCAACGCCTGCTCGTCGACCTCGGCGCGCCGCAGACCCGCCTGCCGCCCGTCGTCCATGTCGCGGGCACCAACGGCAAGGGCTCGACGATCGCCTTCATGCGCGCGGCGCTGGAGGCGGCGGGCAAGCGCGTTCACGTCTACACTTCCCCCCATCTGGTGCGGTTCAACGAACGCATCCGGCTCGCCGGCCAACTGGTCGAGGACGAGCCGATGTTCGCCGCCTTCGATCGCTGCGAGGCGGTCAACGCCGGCCAGGCGATCTCGGTGTTCGAGATCACCACCGCCGCGGCCTTGCTGATGTTCAGCGAGACGCCCGCCGATTACCTGCTGCTCGAAGTCGGCCTCGGCGGGCGCTATGACGCGACCAACGTCATCGACCGGCCCGTCGCCACGGTGATCACGCCGGTCTCGATGGATCATCCCGAATTCCTCGGCGCGACGGTCGACAAGATCGCCTACGAGAAGGCGGGAATTCTCAAGCGCGGCGCCCCGGCGATCATCGCCGAACAGGATGCGGCGGCGCTCGAGGTCATCGAGCGCGAAGCCCTGCGGGTCGGCGCGCCGCGCATCGTCGGCGGGCGCGACTTCGCCATGCACGAGGAAAACGGCCGGCTGGTGTTCGAGGACGCGATCGGGCTTCTCGACCTGCCGCTGCCGCGCCTGCGAGGGCGCCATCAGCACGTCAACGCCGCCAACGCGCTCGCCGCGCTGCGCGCCATCGAACCGGGCCTCGGCGCGCGCGTGCTGGAGCGCGGCCTGGCGGAGGCCGACTGGCCGGCGCGGCTGCAGCGCCTGCGCTCGGGGCGGCTCATCGACCTCGCCCCGCCGCGCGCCGAACTCTGGCTCGACGGCGGCCATAACGAGGAAGGCGGGCGCGCGCTCGCTCAGGCGATGGCCGATTTCGAGGAGCAGTCGCCGCGCCCGCTGGCGCTGATCTGCGGCACGCTGAACACCAAGGACACCGCCGGCTTCCTGCGCCACTTCAAGGGCCTGGCGCAGGAGACGCTCGCCGTGCCGATTGCGGGCGAACACGCCGGCCGGCCGGCCGACGAAGTGGCGGCCTTCGCCCAGAGCGTCGGACTGAACGCGGCCGCCTGCCAGAGCGTCGAAGCGGCGCTGCGCTTCCTCGCCGCCCGCGACTGGCTCGTCCCGCCGCGCATTCTGATCGCCGGGTCGCTGTATCTGGCCGGGGCGGTGCTGACGGCCAACGGGGCGGTGCTGCGTTAGCCGCGCGCCCGCCGCCAGGGCGCCGCTGTCCCCTCGTCGCGCCGACGGCGCGTGGTTGAAAGCGGTCGGCGGCGCCTCTAGAAATGGGGTCGGCTGGAAGGGGCGTCCGTGAAGGCTTTTTCTGATCTCACCGAACGCGAGATTCTCGCGGTGGCGATCGCTTCCGAGGAGGAGGATTCGCGCATCTATCACGCCTTCGCCGAGGATCTGGCCGAACGCTATCCGGGTTCGGCGAGGATCTTCATCGAAATGGGCGAAGAGGAGACCGAGCATCGGCGCCGGCTGCTTGAACTCTATCAGCAGCGGTTCGGCCCGATCCTGCCGCCGATCCGCCGCGAGGACGTCAAGGGCTTCCTCAAGCGGCGGCCGATCTGGCTGACCCGCAACCTGCCGGTCGACAAGATGCGCCGGGAGGCCGAAACCATGGAGTTTCAGGCGGCCCGGTTTTACCGGAAGGCGGCGGCCCAGGCGACCGATGTCGGCGTCCGGCGCCTGCTCGGCGATCTCGCGCTGATCGAAGAGGGCCATGAAAACCTCGCCCACAAACTGACGGAGGCGAACGTGCCGCCGGACGTGCGCGGCGCGGAGGAAGCCACCGCCCAGCGCATGTTCGTGCTCCAGTACGTCCAGCCCGGGCTCGCCGGCCTGATGGACGGCTCGGTTTCGACGCTGGCGCCGCTGTTCGCGGCGGCCTTCGCCACGCACAGCAATTGGCCGACGTTTCTCGTCGGCCTCGCCGCCTCGATCGGAGCCGGCATCAGCATGGCGTTCGCCGAGGCGCTCTCCGACGACGGCTCGCTGACCGGGCGCGGCGCGCCGCTGATCCGCGGCCTGGTCTGCGGCGGCCTGACGACGGTCGGCGGCCTCGGCCATTCCCTGCCCTATCTGGTGCCGGACCGCTGGCCGAACGCGTTCTGGATCGCGACGGGCGTCGCCGGAGTCGTCGTCTTCTTCGAATTGTGGGCGATCGCCTGGGTGCGCGCGAGATACATGGATACGCCGTTCCTGCAGGCGGCGTTCCAGGTGATCGTCGGCGGCGTGCTGGTGCTGTTCGCCGGCATCCTGATCGGCGGATCATAGATGGCGATGGGCCGGCGGTCCGGGCGCCGCGCCCGATGACCGGCGCCGGCCCGGCGGCGCTGGCGATCCTCGTCTTGACCTATGCGGGCGTCGCGGTCGGGCGCTTTCCCGGCTTGCGGCTCGATCGCGCCGGAATCGCGCTGCTCGGCGGCGCGGCGATGATCGGCATCGGCGCGCTCAGCATGGAGGACGCCTACCGGGCCATCAATTTCGACACCATCGCGCTGCTGCTCGGCATGATGATCGTCGTCGCCCATTTGAAAGTGTCGGGCGTTTTTCGCGGCCTCGGCGCGCTGGCGATCAGCCACGCGCACGCGCCGCTGATGCTGCTCGTGATGGTGACCGTGCTGACCGGCGTTCTCTCCGCCTTCCTGGTCAACGACGCGATCTGCTTGGTCATGGCTCCGATCGTCGTCCATGTGACGCGCGCCATCAAGCGCGATCCGGTCCCCTACCTTATCGCCACGGCGACGGCCTCCAATTGCGGAAGCGTGGCGACGATCACCGGCAATCCGCAGAACATGGTGATCGGCGCGCTGTCGGGGATTTCCTATCCGGCCTTCTCGGCGACGCTCGCGCCGGTCGCCGCGTTCGGCCTTGTCGCCGTCATCGTCATCATCCGCATCGTCTACCGCGCCGAATTCGCGCGACGGGCGGAATTGAACTTCGAGGTGACGCGCGGCCGGACGCATCCGCGCCAGATGCTCAAGGCTTCGCTCGTCTGCGTCGGCCTGGCGATCGCCTTCTTCGCCGGCGTTCCGGTCGCCGAGGCGGCGCTGATCGGCGGCGCTTTCCTGCTGGTCACGCGCGCCATCAAGCCGGCCCGCATCTACCGCGAGATCGACGGGCCGCTGCTGTTCATGTTCGCGGGCCTGTTCGTCGTCGTCGCGGGCGCCGAGCGCGTGCTGCTGACGCCCGACATCGTCGCTTCGGCGAGGCGCTTCGGCCTCGACGACGTGTGGCGGCTTTCCGCTCTCACCGCCGTGCTGTCCAACATCACCAGCAACGTGCCGGCGGTGCTGGCGCTGAAACCGTTCGTGTCAGGCCTCCACGATCCCCGGCGCGCCTGGCTCGTCGTTGCGATGAGTTCGACGCTGGCGGGGAATTTCACGCTGCTCGGTTCGGTCGCCAACCTCATCGTCGCCGAGCAGGCGCGCGCCGCCGACGCGGCGTTGAGCTTTTCCGCCTATTTCAAAGTGGGACTTCCGCTGACCGCGATCACGTTGCTGGCGGGCGCGGCGTGGCTGGCGTTCGGCGCCTGAACGGCCCGCTGTTCGCAGCCTCGCGAGCGGCGACGGCGCTACGCCATTCGCGCGCGCCGACTCAACCGCTGGCGGCGACGGCTGTTCGTTCGAACAGTTGCGGCGTTTGTTCTTTTGCCCCACGGGCGGTCAGTCGCGTGCGTCATTCAATTTGAAAGGCATTGGAACCGCGCCGAGATTCCTTCCCCCACAAGGGGGAAGGAGCGGGCCGGCGCCCACTCAATTGGCCGAAGCGCGCCGCTAGCCCCGCCGGCGACAATTTGTTCCAAAGCGCGCGAAATCATGCTAGGCTGGTTTTGGAACTCCTGAAATATGGACCGGCATAACCACGACGGAGATTGTGAAATACAAAAAACGACGATTCCAAATTTTTTGCGTCGCAAGCCCCTGATATTCCCCGTTTCGGCCAAAAAAAGTTTTGGAAAAATTTGGAAATCCAAATTTTCGCTCATTGACGACAAAGGGAAATTTCCCGCGGCCTTGCGCCAATTCGTGCGCCAGGCGCGTCATCCCGGGGTTTTCCGAGGATTTTTCCGACGTCTCGCCGGCGGGCGTCGCGACGACCTCGCGCGCTACGCCGCCCTGTGCGCGACGAGTTCGCCCCTCAGCGCCCGCCCGATCAGCGCGCGCGTCTCGTCGAGGCCGTAGAGCGCGACGAACGAGCCGAAGCGCGGCCCACGCTCTTCGCCGAGCAGCACCTGGTAGAGCATGTTGAACCAGTCGTTCGAAACGCCCGGCCGCTCCGGCGTCGCCCCCTTGGCGCCGAGGTCCTGGTAGCGCGGGATCGGCCGGGCGATGTCGTAAAGCACGTGCTGGATGGTCTCCGCGCCGGCGTCGGCGGGCAGCGCGGCGAGCGCCGCCGACAACCCCTCCAGCGCGCCGCGCTCCACCTCGTCGGGGAGCCGGTAGCGCTTCCTCGGCGCGACGAAATCCCTGAAATAGGCGACCGCGTAGGCGACGAGACGGTCGAGCCGCGGATGGGTCGCCGGCGAGACCGAAGGCGCGTAGCGGCGCAGGAAGCCCCACAGCACCGTCGGATTGTCGCTGTTGGCGACCGCCGCCAGATTGAGCAGCATGCTGAATGAGATCGACGTCTCGCCGCTTGCGCCGTGGGCGAGGCGTTCGGGCGCCGGCGGCGCGCCGTCATGCACGTGCCAGACCGGATTGCCCAGCCGCTCCTTCCAGTCCTGCCGCGGATAGGCGTCGAGAAACCCCAGGTATTCGTCGACCGTGCGCGGGATCACGTCGAAATACAGGCGCTTGGCGGCCATCGGCTTCTGGAACATGAACAGCGACAGGCTCTGCGGACTCGCATAGGTCAGCCATTCCTCGATCGACAGGCCGTTGCCCTTCGACTTGGAGATTTTCTGTCCCTTGTCGTCGAGGAACAGTTCGTAGTTGAAGCCCTCCGGCGGCTGGCCGCCGAGGGCGCGCGCGATCGCCGAGGACAGCCTGACCGAATCGATGAGGTCCTTGCCGGCCATTTCGTAGTCGACGCCGAGCGCCAGCCAGCGCATCGCCCAGTCGGGCTTCCATTGCAATTTGCACCGGCCGCCGGTGACCGGCGTCTCGAACGCTTCGCCGGTGTCGGGATCGCGCCAGCTGATCGTGCCGGCTTGCGCGTCATGGGCGATGAGCGGAACCTGCATGACGAGGCCGCTGCGCGGATGAATGGGCAGGAACGGCGAATAGGTGGCGGCGCGCTCCTCGCGCAGCGAGGGCAGCATGATCTGCTGCACCGCCTCGAGGCGCGCCAGCATGTGTCGCAGCGCGGCGTCGAAGCGCCCGGATTTGTAATAGGCGGTCGAAGAAGCAAATTCATAGTCGAAGCCGAACGCGTCGAGGAATCTTTGCAGGCGCGCATTGTTGTGGGCGGCGAAGCTGTCGTATTCGCCGAACGGGTCCGGCACCTGCGTCAGCGGCTTGCCGAGATGGGCGGCGACGACGTCGCGGTTGGGAATATTGTCGGGGACCTTGCGCAATCCGTCCATGTCGTCGGAAAACGCGATCAGCCGCGTCTTGATCTCGTCCCCGGTGAGGACGCGAAACGCGTGGCGCACCATGGTCGTGCGCGCGACTTCGCCGAAGGTGCCGAGATGCGGCAGGCCGGAGGGTCCGTAACCCGTCTCGAACAGGACTTCGCTCTGTCCGGTGCGCGCCACGCGGGCGACAAGCTTCCTCGCTTCCTCGAACGGCCAGGCCTTCGAAGTCCGCGCGGCGTCGGATGGCATTTCACGCATTCTCTTGAACTTGCCTCGGAATTCGGGTTCCGGCCACGGTCGGCCGGGCAGCGCACAGTAGAAAGACGCATTGTCAAGTCAATCGCCGATGCGCCGAATTTGGCGTTGACGTCGGCCTCAGGAAAGGCTCAAGCGCTCGAGCAGACGGCTGGAGGCGCGCGCCGAAGTGCGCGCCAGCCCGTGCTCGGTTTTCGGCCAGTGAAACGGCCACAGCGCCAGATCGATCAGCGCCGCCCAGGCGGCGATCGAGACGAGGCAGTAGTAAAGCGGCAGCAGCGGCAGGCTTGGATAGAGCCGCTGCAGGCCGCGGCTGCGCAACGACAGCACGATCGGGATCGCGATCGCCAGAAATCCGGAGGCCAGCAAAGCCAGCGCCAGCGCATTGCCAATGGCCTGCAAGGTCGTTTGCGCGGCGAACAGATCGCCCGCGAGGGCGCGCCACAACGCATAGGCCGCGAGCGCGGGACCCAGCAGACCGCCGAGCGCCGCGCCGAGCATCAGGGCGAGCGCCGCCAGCGCGCGGGCCGCGCCGAGGTCGCAGAACAGGCGGCGCGGCTCACGCGTATGGACCGCGAGAGTCTGCATCCAGCCCTTCAGCCAGCGGCGCCGCTGGCCGAACCAGTTGGCGAGGGTCGCCGGCGCTTCCTCGCCCGTGTCGGAATCCAGCGTCGCGACGCGCCGCCCGAAACGGGCGAGGCGCAGGCCGAGATCGGCGTCCTCGGTGACGTTCCATGCGTCCCATCCGCCGACGCGGCGTAGCGCGTCGGCGCGGAAATGGTTCGACGTTCCCCCCAGCGCGATCGGCGCGCCGAGCGTGGCGAGACCGGGATTGATGACGTCGAACAGCGCCGCATATTCCATCGCGAACAGCCTGGTGAGCCAGGAGTCGAAGATATTGTCGATGGCGAGGCGCGCCTGCAGGCAATCGACGCTCGCGTCTTCGCGGAAGCGCGCGGCGGCGCGTCGCAACTGGTCCGCGGCGGGCATGTCCTCGGCGTCATAGATCACGATGAATTCGCCGCGCGCGAACGGCAGGGCGACGTTCAGCGCGCGCGGCTTGGTGGCGGGCGCGCCGGGCGGCGCGACGATGACGTCGTAGCGCGAGGGAAGCCGCATTTGCGCCAGCGCCCTCAGCGTTTCCGGATCGTCGCGCTCAATGACGATCTTGATGTCGAGCCTGGACCTCGGATAATCGATCGCGTCGAGCGCGTCGATCAGCCGGGGGACGACTTTCGCTTCGCGACGCAGCGGCGCAATGATCGAATAGACAGGCAGGTCGCGCTCGTCCAGCGGCGCAAACTCACGCGCCGGCGCGCCGACGGCCAGCGCCGCAAAGCGCAGCGCGACCGACCCCGCGAAGGCCGCATAGAGGCCAACGGCGCATAGCGCGGCCAAAGCTTGGGGTTGCAGCGCGCCGAACGGCGGCGCGGCAAGGACCAGCAGGCCAACGCCGGCCAACTGGCCGTTGCTCAGGCCCGCCCGCGCCGACAACGCCGGATCGAGCCGCTCAAGGGCGTCGGCGGCCTCCTGCGCCAGGCGGCGCCCCATCTGGAGGCGAAACGCGGCGCCCAATCTTTGCGGCGAACAAATGGCGAAGACGGGCGGCGACCGCCTCGGCGCGGCGAGCAGCAGCGTCAGCGCCCGGCCGCGCGGCGCCAGCACGCAGCGCAATCCCTCGGCGTTCGGGGCGAGCGGTGCGATGCCGCTGGCGACGGCCCTGGCGGGATCGCACGGACCGATTCTCATTTCGGCGCGATAGTAGGGCGCGCCCAGATGGCGGGCGAGCAAGCGATAAAACTCGTCTTCGCGCATCGGGCCTTCGGCGAGCAGCGCCTGATCGGCGCTGACCCCGTCGCGCGCCGCCCTTGTGGCGGCGATCAACGGGCCGGGAGGCATGCCATAGCTCGCCAAAAAGGCGATTTCGGCGGCGATCCCGCCCTCGCGCGGCGCGCGAAGCCGCTCGCCGTCGCGCCACGCGGGCGTCGCCGCCAGCATGGCGAGCGCGCGAAAAGGCGCTGGACCCCGATGCGCCGGCGGCTGGTTGAAATCTGTCACGCAACGCCAACAAATTTGCTAGAAATCGCCGACGGCGAGCCAATCCGGGACGTCCCGCAATCCTGCGGCTCCGCCGTGGTCTGGAGAACACAAGGCCGAAATCAGACGCGGATTTCAGCTTTCGACCGGCGGCCAAGGCCATTCAATATCAACATTGCGATTGTGTCATTATGTTCCGACTTGTTTTCATAAATATTTTCTTGTTGGCGGCGGCGGCCAGCGCCTCGGCGCCGCCGGCCGAGGCGCAATACGCCCGCATCGAGACGCCGAGCTTCTGGGATCCGAACCTTCATCTCGATCGCCCGGATCTTTCCGGCCTGCGGGCGATACGCTTCCTGACCGACGACGACTATCCGCCGCTCGATTTCGCGCTGGCCGATGGTTCTCTCGCCGGCTTCAACGTCGACCTGGCGCGCGCCGTTTGCGAGGAATTGCAGGTCGCCTGCACGATTCAGGCGCGCCGCTGGGACACGATCGTCGATTCGCTGCTCGAAGGTAAGGGCGACGCGATCGCCGCCTCGCTCGCCGCGACCCCGGCGACGCGCGACAAGCTCGATTTCACCGCGCCCTATTATCGTACGCCGGCGCGCTTTGTCGTGCGCCGCGAAACGGCGTCTTTCGACGCGACGCCCGCCGGCCTGAAAGGCAAGACGATCGGCGTCATTGCGGGCTCGGCCCACAAGGCCTATCTCGATGCGTTCTTTCCCGGAATCGCCGAAAAGGCCTTCCCCGACGCCGGCGCGTTGCGCGCCGCATTGCGCGCCAGTTCGATCGACGCGCTGTTCGGCGACGGCCTGTCGCTGGCCGTGTGGCTCAATGGCGCTTCGTCGGAGAATTGCTGCGCTTTCCGAGGCGGCCCCTATACCGAAAGCCGGTTTTTCGGCGAAGGCGTCGGCTTCGCCTTGCGCAAGGAGGATGCGAAGCTGCGCCGCGCGCTGGACTGGGCGCTGGCGCGTCTGGCCGCCCGCGGCGTCTACGCCGAGCTCTACCTGAAATATTTCCCGATCGGCTTTTATTGAACGCTCGACGCCGGCGCGCGCGCCGATCTCGCCTTGACGCCGGACCCCGTCGCGGCTCTTCTGGGGAGGTCAGCGAGGCGTCCCGGACGCGCCGCCTCGCAGGAGGCGGCAATGCGTATCGTGGCTGTTTGTGCGGCCGCTTCGGCGGCCATCGTCGCACTTGGTCTGGCGGCGATCGGTCCCCCGGCCGGTCCGGCGCGCGCGGCGCAGGCCGTCGATGTCGCCCTGGTCCTGGCGGCCGACGTCTCGCGCAGCATCAACGACGACGAGTTCGCGCTGCAACGCCACGGCTACGCGGCGGCGATCGCCGATCCGCGCGTCATCGATGCGATCGGCTCCGGACCGCACGGCGCCATCGCCGTCAGCCTTGTCGAATGGGCTGGCGAATCCGAGCAGAAGACGGTGGTCGACTGGGCGGTGATTCACGACGCGGCCGACGCGCGCAAATTCGCCGCCGCGCTCATGGCGGCGCCGCGCTCCTTCGTCGGACGCACGGCGATCGGAACGGCGCTCGATTTCTCGATGAGCCTGCTTGGCGAGAGCGGCTTCGAAGCCGATCGCCATGTGATCGACGTCTCCGGCGACGGCACCAGCAACCAGGGCCGGTCGGTGACGGAGGCGCGCGACGCGGCCCTCAGCGCCGGCGTGACGATCAACGGCCTCGCCATCTTCAACAAGACCGCCGCCGCACAGGGCGGCTATCTGGCGCTGCACACCAACCCGCCTGGCGGCCTCGCCAAATATTATCGCGACAACGTGACGGGCGGCCCCGGCTCGTTCGTCCTGCCGATCGACGATTTCAACAGTTTCGACGAGGCGATGATCCGCAAACTCATCACCGAGATCGCCGCCGCGACGCCGCACGGCGCCGGCGAACGGAGCGCATTGTAGCCGGCGCGGGGAACGCGAACGCCCGGCGCCCTGCGACAGCCCTCAGTCCTTCTTGGCCGGCGGCTCGATATGGCCGCCGAATCCCTTGCGCATCGCCGAAATGACCTTCTCGGCGAAGGTGTGGGGCTGGCGCGAACGAAAGCGCGTGTAGAGCGCCGCCGACAGAACCTCGGCCGGCACCGCTTCTTCGATCGCCGCCATGATCGTCCAGCGGCCTTCGCCGGAATCCTCGACGAAGCCGGAATAGGAGGCAAGCTCCCCCTCATGCGCCAGAGCCGCCGCGGTCAGGTCGAGCAGCCATGAGGTGACCACGCTGCCGCGCCGCCACACCTCGGCGATATCGGCGAGATTGAGCGACAGGCGATGCTCGGGCTGCAGCGCCTCGCTGTCGGCGTGGCGCAGGATGTCGAAGCCCTCGGCATAGGCTTGCATCATGCCGTATTCGATGCCGTTGTGGACCATTTTCACGAAATGCCCGGCGCCGCAGGGCCCGGCGTGGAGATAGCCGGTCTCGACTCGCGGGTCGCGACCCTCGCGGTTCGGCGTCGGCGAGATGTCGCCTCGCCCTGGCGCCAGCGAGCGGAACAAAGGATCGAGACGGCGCACGACCGCCGCGTCGCCGCCAATCATCATGCAATAGCCGCGCTCGAGCCCCCAGACGCCGCCGCTCGTGCCAACGTCGAGATAGTGCAGACCCTTGGCGGCGAGCGCTGCGCCGCGGCGAATGTCGTCGCGCCAGAACGTATTGCCGCCGTCGATCACGACGTCGCCGGGCTCGAGCAGCGAGGCCAAGGCGTCGATCGTCTGTTCGGTCGGCGCGCCGGCCGGCAGCATCACCCAGACGGCGCGCGGCGCAGTAAGGGAAGCCACGAATGGCGCGAGGGAATCGACGGCGTGCGCGCCCTCGGCGGCGAGCGCCTCGCCGGGGGCTGGATCTCGATCATAGACGACGCAGGAATGGCCGTCGCGCATAAGCCGGCGCACGATATTGGCGCCCATCCGGCCCAGTCCGATCATGCCGAGCTGCATCATGCGTCTCCATCAGGCCGCGAATATCCGACATAGGCGCGCGACGGCGCGGACGGCCGCTAGTCCTTCGCCCGCTCGACATAAGAGCCGTCTTCGGTCTGGATGATGACCCGCGTTCCCGGCGAAATGTGCGGCGGCACCATGACGCGCGCGCCGTTGGAAAGCTTGGCCGGCTTGTAGGACGAGGACGCGGTCTGGCCCTTCATCGCCGGCTCGGTCTCGGTGATCTCCAGCGTCACGCGCGGGGGCAACTGGATCGCCACGGCGGTGTCGTTGAACACCGACAGGATCACTTTCATGCCTTCCTGCAGCCATTGCCCCTGGTCGCCGATGACGTCGCTGGCCACCTGCATCTGGTCGTAGGTCTCGTCGTTCATGAAGTGGTGGCCGTCGCCGTCGGAATAGAGATAGCTGAAGTTGCGGTCCTCGACGAAGGCGCGCTCGACCTGCTCGGTGGTCTTGTAGCGGTCGGTGACCTTCACGCCGTCGGAAATGCGCCGCATGTCGATCTGCGTCGTCGGCGTGCCCTTGCCAGGATGGAAACTTTCGGCTGACAGAACGACGCAGAGCTGACCGTCCTCCCGCTCGATGATATTGCCTTTTCGAATCGCGCTTGCGATGACTTTCACGTCTTGAGTCCCTGGATGATCGGCGGCGACGGTCTTGAAAAAACGCGTCGGGGCGCGCGCCCTTGCGCTGTTGCGGCGCGCAACATAACGATTTTGCCGCCAAAGGCCAGACGGATTGTTTCCGCGGGGCGAAAGGCCAGCCGGATCGATTGACCGCTTTGAAACCGCCATCGCCATTCTGGTCGAAAGACCGCCACGCCGACCGCCGGCCGCGGCTGGCGGCGCGCGCGAAAATCACCGGCGCGTTGCGGCGCTATTTCGAGCGCCACCGCTTCATCGAGGTCGAGCCGGCGATCCTTCAGGCCTCGCCCGGCAACGAGGCGCATCTGCACGCCTTTTCGACGCGGCTGATCGGGCCGGACGGCGCGGCCGCGGCGGCTTTCCTGCACACTTCGCCGGAATTTGCGATGAAAAAGCTGCTGGCGGCCGGCGAACAGCGCATTTTCGCGTTCTCCCGGGTGTTCCGCAACCGCGAGCGCGGCGCGCTGCACGCGCCTGAATTCACCATGCTGGAATGGTACCGCGCCGGCGCCCCCCACGAGACGCTGATCAACGACTGCGCCGAAATCATCGCCATCGCGGCGCAGCAGGCCGGCGCGCAGACCTTTCGCTTTCGCGGCCGCGAGGCCGATCCGTTCGCCGAACCCGAGCGGCTCGCCGTGCGCGAGGCGTTCCTGCGGCATGCGGGAATCGACCTGTTCGACAGCCTGCCGGGCGACGGGCGCGCGCCGGACCGCGATGGGCTCGCGGCGCAGGCCGTCAAGGCCGGCCTGCGCGTCGCGGCCGACGATGCGTGGTCCGACGTTTTCAGCCGGATATTGAGCGAGCGGGTCGAACCGGCGCTCGGCCTCGGCCGCGCGACTGCGCTGATCGACTATCCCGCCTGCGAGGCCGCGCTGGCGCGGGTCAGCCCCCGCGATTCCCGGCTTGCGGAGCGTTTCGAATTTTACGCCTGCGGCGTCGAACTCGCCAACGCGTTCGGCGAATTGACCGATTCGGCCGAGCAGCGCCGCCGCCTCGAGGCGGAGATGGCGGAAAAGCAGCGCGTCTACGGCGAAAGCTACCCGCTCGACGAGGATTTCCTCGCCGCGCTCGACGATATGCCGGCCGCTTCCGGCGCGGCGCTCGGGCTTGACCGCCTGGTCATGCTGGCCTGCGGCGCCGAGCGCATCGAGGACGTGCAATGGACGCCGGTGTTCGATCCCCCGCCCGAGGCCGGGCGATGACCTCAGGCGATCGGCTGCTGGTGACGGCCCGCGCGCAGCTTGGCCGCGTCTTCGGTTTTCCCGGCTTTCGGCCGGGCCAGGAGGAGGTCATCGGCGCGGCGCTCGGCGGCGAGGACGTGCTCGCGGTGATGCCGACCGGCAGCGGCAAATCCTTGTGCTACCAACTGCCGGCGCTGGCCCGCGAAGGGCTCGCATTGGTGGTCTCGCCGCTGATCGCGCTGATGCGCGATCAGGTCGCCCAATTGCGCGAACTCGGCGTCGCGGCGGCGGCGCTGAATTCGGCTTCCGACGGCGGCGAACGCCAGCGCGTCGCCGAAGCGCTGCGGGATCGCTCGCTGCGCCTGCTCTATGTCGCGCCCGGAGCGGCTGGTGCGCGACGACACGCTCGCCATGCTGCGCGAGGCGAAGATCGACCTGTTCGCGATCGACGAGGCCCATTGCGTGTCGCAATGGGGCCATGATTTCCGCCCGGAATATCTGCGGCTGCGCGAGGTCGCCGAGGCGCTCGGCGGCGTGCAGACCATCGCGGTGACGGCGACCGCCGACGCGCCGACCCGCGCCGACATCGTCGCGCGGCTGTTCGTCCGCCGGCCGCGGGTGTTCGTGCGCTCGTTCGACCGCCCCAACCTGTTCCTGGCGATGCGCCCCAAGGCCAATGCGACGCGCCAGCTCGCCGAGCGGCTGGAGGCGCACAAGGGCGAGAGCGGCATCATCTATTGCGCCTCGCGCCGGCGCACCGAAGAACTGGCGCAGGAATTCTCTCGATCCGGCCGGCGCGCGCTGCCCTATCACGCCGGCCTCGACCATCAGACGCGCTCGCAGAACCAGGATGCGTTCCTGCAGGACGACGGCGTGGTGATCTGCGCGACCACCGCCTTCGGCATGGGCATCGACAAGCCGGACGTCCGCTTCGTGCTGCACGCCGACATGCCCGGCTCGATCGAGGCCTATTACCAGGAGATCGGCCGCGCCGGGCGCGACGGGCTGCCCGCCGACACGTTCACACTCTACGGCGCCGGCGACATCGCGCTGCGCCGCCGCCAGATCGCCGAAAGTGCGGCGCCCGACGAACGCAAGCGCATCGAGGAGAAGAAGCTCGACGACCTCGTGCTGCTGTGCGAATCGGCGCGCTGCCGGCGCCAGGTGCTGCTCGGCATGTTCGGCGAGGAGGCCGAGGCGTGCGGCCATTGCGACGTCTGCCAGGGCGGCGTGCGGCTGATCGACGGGCGCATCGAGGCGCAAAAGGCGATGTCGGCGATCCTGCGCACCTCGGGGCGGTTCTTCTTCGGCCATCTCGGCAATATTCTGGCCGGCAAGGCGACCGACGCGGTGCGCCAATACGGCCACGACGGCCTCAAGACCTTCGGCGTCGGGGCCGAGCGCGCGCCCGCCGACTGGCGCGGCGTGTTGCGGCAACTGCTGTCGGCCAGGCTGATCGCCCACGATCCCGCCGATCGCGACCGGCTGTTCGTGACCGAGGACGGACAGCAGGTGCTGCGCGGGCAGGCGCCGTTCATGCTGCGCGAGGACGTTGTCGCGAAAAAGTCGCGGCGCCGCGACAAGACGCAAGCCCTGCCGGGCGACGCCGACGCAGGCGTGCTCGCCGCGCTGAAGGCGCTGCGCAGCGAGCTGGCGCATCGCCAGCGCCAGCCCGCCTATGTGATCTTTCCCGACCGCACGCTGATCGAAATGGCGCAGCGACGGCCGCGCGATCTCGACGCGCTCGCCGAAGTGCATGGCGTCGGAATCGCCAAGCTCGAAAAATACGGCGCGGCGTTTCTCGCAATCATTCAGGCGGAAGCCGATGCCTGAACTGCCGGAAGTCGAAACGGTGCGCCGCGGCCTGGCGGCGGTCCTCGCCGATGCGCGGATCGAGACGGTGGCGGTGCGCCGCGCCGGCCTGCGCATCCCCTTCCCCGAGCATTTCGCCGAGCGGCTGACCGGCCGGCAGGTCGGCGCGCTGTCGCGGCGCGCCAAATATATCCTCGCGCCGCTCAACAGCGGCGAGACGCTGATTGTTCATCTCGGCATGTCCGGCTCGTTCCGCATCGACCACGATACGGAGCAGACGCCGGGCGCTTTCCATTTCGCGCGATCGAAGAGCGCGGCGCACGACCATGTCGTGCTTTTCCTGTCGAACGGCGCGCGCGTCACCTACAACGACCCGCGACGCTTCGGCCTGATGCAGCTTGCCCCGTCAGACGGGCTCGCCGATCATCCGCTGTTTCGCCGCCTCGGCGCCGAGCCGCTCGCCGACGATTTCGACGCGGCGGCGCTGGCCCGGCTGCTCGCCGGCCGCAAGACGCCGCTGAAGGCCGCGCTGCTCGACCAGAGCCTCGTCGCCGGCCTTGGCAACATCTATGTCTGCGAAGCGCTGCATCGCGCCGCCCTGTCGCCGAAGCGTGAGGCGGGCACGCTCGCCACGAAGGCCGGCGGCCCGACAGCGGGCGCGAAGCGGCTGGCGGCGGCGATCCGCGCGGTTCTCGAAGAGGCGGTCGCGGCGGGCGGCTCGACCTTGCGCGACCACCGCCAGACCGACGGCGAACTCGGCTATTTCCAGCATTCCTTCGTCGCCTACGGCAAGGAAGGCGCCGCCTGCCCCCGCCCGCGCTGCCCGGGGACGATCGCCAGGATCGTGCAGGCGGGGCGCTCGACGTTCTATTGTCCGGTGTGCCAGCGGTAGGGGAGCGGGGTCGCGGTTGCGCACGGGGCGATAGGGCAAATCTTCGCGGCCTTTCCCGGCCCAACTGAACGGCAGGGCGAGGGGATCATCGACAAAGCGCGAACGCCTCTTCGGCACGTTCCAAAAATAGATATTGCACAGCGTCGCTGTGGTGATCAGACATCACAAAGAAGGGAATTGCGGGCGCGTCCACCGCAAGGACGTAACGCGCGGGTTTGGCGTGAGAAGAACAAATCCTTGGGCGATTATCTAGATGACAAACGCCAACGAAGATGTAGAATCAGCCGGGCGTGACAGGCCGGCAAAGGCGTCAGCATCGCAAGGTGCTGCGCGTCCGGCTATTCCGAAGAATGATCCGGTTGTGACTCGCGAGATGCGCGAGGCTGGCGCTTCCGTGATTGACGAGCGTGGGGAATGGGAGGAGCCGTTTTTTCTGGCTAAATCGGTATATATCGCCATGGCCCGTATAGGCCCAGCAACGACACGTCGGAAATGAGTCGGAGTTCGTCTAAATTCGCCCGGAACCAAAGAGGGACGGCGTTAAATGGTTCGGTGTTGAACGGCGCGGAATTTAAAGTGCTCATCACGGATGACCTTGGACATGCCAGACACACTGGAATTTGACTTAGTTGCTCTTGAGCGCATCTTTCATGATGGCTTCCGCCCTGTCACGAACGGCCTCAACGGCCTTCATTTTGAAGTCAGCATAGGTCCCGACTTCTTGGCCGCACTCCTTGCAAACAAGCATCGTTTCATCCGTCACGTCGTCAGTCCAAGTGATCCGACTGTGACATGTGGGGCAATTGGCCCGGACTTGAATGGTTGTGTCTGACATGATTTCGCGTCCTAGGTTTGAGTCGCATCAACCAAGGTAGCGGAACGCGGGGCGGCTGTAACTGGCCGCCCCGCCGTGCTAAGATGACGGGATGAGATCGCAGAACCGTGATCCGCTCGCCGGTATTTCTGCCGAAGAGCAAGAGACGATGCGGCGCTTGCTGCGCATGCGTCCAGAGCAACAGAAATCGGCGTCCAAGCCTACGACTCCCAAAGGCGAAGCCCAACGGCGACGGCGCGAGAAAGAACGCCAGCAAGCCCAAGCGGGGGATAGCCTTTTGAGATGATTTACGCCCTATTCTACTGCTTCATTGGCGTAAATACGCCGTGTGTGTTGGTCGGGCATTCGGAGATTTCCGGCTACGGCCCCGGCTTGGAAGGCTGTAATTTCATGAAGCATGTCTATGAATACGGCAATGGCTCAACCCCTGCGATTCTTGCTCGCAAAGGGCTTAAATACGTTTGCATGTCAAAGACAGCGCCGCCGCAATGGGCGCCTGCGCAATAAGGCCGAAGTGCGCCGACTAGCGCGCGAAAGCAATCGGGAATATCTTGAAGGGTGATCGGCGGGGCTGGCACCCCGCTGCGATCAACATGGCTGGCGAGCCGATTCCTCTAACCTGTTTAGAGGAACAGCCTTCGCTATGTCAATCAACAAGCTCCCCAAACCGCGTCCCATCGAATTCATGATTCGCGGACACAGTCTTTTTGACATGCGCGATATTTTGGCGCGCTGGGAAGGCTTAACCCCAGTAGAACTAAGCGATTTAGGATTCATTCCTTTCGAAACGACTCCATCGCCCGCTCAATGTTCATCAATTGAAGACGAAGTTTTTCGGTCGCGCCACCGCTCTCCGCCACGGCTGCAAGTTTTTCAAGGTGGTCGTCGATCCGATCAAGATAGTGAGCGATGAATTCTAACGCGATGGCTTGTCGCTCATCCGAATTTCCCTTTGGTTTTCCGACGAACGCTTTCTTTGTAGTGCTCATGACCATCTCCATTTTGTGAGCAACCACATTTAGCCAACTACTTCTGGTCCTTGCTCTCACGCTTACTGTGGCCACCGGCGTCGATTAGGTGATCGGGCTTTCGTCAGGCCGTCGATACATCAAGCGCTTGCCCTTGGCGCCCTCAACGATTTTGGCCGCGCGCTGCGCATCGTTCACGCCGAGCTTGGCGCGGTTCGAATAGCGAAAGTCGAACTCGCTCAAATAGCGGTGAAGGTGCTTTTCGCCGCAGTGCTGATAGACGCCCTTCATGCCGCGTTTGAAGATGCTGTAGTAGCCTTCCACCGTGTTCGTATGGACCGCACCGCGCACGTATTCATCTTCGGTGTGGTTGACCATTTCGTGCTTCTCGAAGCCGGTCATGCGCTTGAAGTGCGGGGCCGTGTCGGTCATCACTGCGGTCTCACGGGCAATGTTCGCTTTGACGACTGGGATGACGTCGGCGATCGACGTGCTCTCGACATGGAAGCTGCGCGCCGATCCGCCGCGCTCAACAAGGGTCAAGACAACGTTCTTATGACCGAAGCCGGCGCGGCCCTTGGGGACGCCCTCAACGCGACCGATGAAAGTTTCGTCCGCCTCGACGGTCTTGCCGCCGCCGCCTAACGGGGCCAAGCCGCCGTCGCGCATTGCCTCACGAATGCGGTGCGTCATGAACCACGCAGTTTGATAGCTCACGCCGAGCAGGCGATGCAGTTGATGGCTTGACGTGCCTTTTTTGCCAGACGCCAAAAAGTGAATGGCGAGCCACCATTTTGACAGCGGGACTTTCGAGCGCTCGAAGATCGTTCCGACCGTGACCGTGAATTGGCTCTTGCAGGCGCCGCAGTAATAGAGGCCAGCGCGAGCCGACTTGCCCTGAACTTTGCCGATCTTGGCTTGTTCGACGTTGCCGCAATGCGGGCAGACGGGGCCGTTCGGCCACATCAAGGCTTCGATCGCCTCGCGAGCGGTGTTGTCGTCAGTGAATGCGGGGGCTTGAATATCGGCGGCTGACATCGGGCTAACTCCTTAGCCTCGATACTACTCCTAGCCGGACATTTGTCAACTAGATAATCGCCAATCCTTGACCAGAACAAAACAGAAACACATAATTCCTGACAGTTCCGCCGACGGGTGGTCGCAGGATGCGAATGTATCGATTGACGAACGAGCCCGGAGGGCTCGGGTTGAGCTGCACGCCCGCCGGCCTGTCGCTCGCCGGCGTGCCGCTGCTCGAGAAGACGGGGGCGGGATTCGCGCCGCGGCCGGCGCCTGAGATCGCCTCGCTGATCCAGGCGGCGTTCGGCGCGGACGGCGATCCGACCCGGCTTGAGTCGAGCCTCGGCGTCATCGCGCGAGCCCTCAACGGCGGCGACTCGGCGCGCGCCGGGATTGCCGCAGTGCTGACGCGGACGCCGGAACTGAGCCGGGAAGCGGCGGCGCGGCTCGCGAAGACTAATGGCGCGCTCACCAAGTACGATCCCAACGAACCGAGAGACTGGCATGGCCGCTGGACGACCGGCGGGGCCGCCGGCACGGCGGGCCAAGCGGTGCCGGCCGACAACGGCGCGGACGCGCCGAGCGCCGATGCGAAGGATCCGCGCGTCGCCGATTCCGGGTCCGGCGGCGACGGACATGCGTCGCCTGCGCCGGTCGCCTCGCCGACGCCCAAGGACGAGGCGGCTGACAACAGTCGAAAGCCGACCTCCCTCGTCGAGACGTTCGAGAGAGAATACGATTGGCTCGGGCCCGTCGATTTCGCCAAACAGGTCATTCAGTTCGGCGATCGATTGGGACGGGAAGGCGGAAACCTCGCACCTGCCGACAAGGAGCAGGCGCTCGCGGAATATTCCTTTCTTCAGGATCGCCTCTCGTTCTGGTTCGCTTATGGGTACACGCCGCCGACAGCGCAGGGGAACCTTCTCTCCGCCGCGCTGACCCTGTACCAGGGCGCAGTCAACGGCGGGATTGTCGGGCCCGGTCATCTGCCCCGATCGATGCTGGATGTCGCCGGCGGGGTGTGGGCGTCCGATAATCTGCCGCCACGCGTGCGGTTCTCGGCGGAGCCGAAGGTTGAAATCGAACCTTTGGCGCCCGCGGAGGCGCCCAAGGAGGTCGGGGGACTCGGCGGAATTGCCGATAATAGTGAGATCGGAATCGACTGGAAGGGAGGCATAAAGGATCAGGGTGACCCGCTTGAGGGATATATCGAAAGGCAGAATCCGGACGCTACAGAATTGCCGCCGACATCCAAAACGTTCGACGAGTTTGATATTACGACGGGCGAAGCGATAAGCGCCAAGACGCTGAACACATTGAGTGTAGGGTATATCAAGAAGCCACAGATTATATACTGGCGGATGAAGAATTATATTGACTCTGCTGCCGACTATAGCGATCCACGTCCGGACATCGATCTCGATCTAAGAGATGTTTTGTCGAAGACAATTCACCTTGCCATTCCCGAATATACCTCTCCGACGCAGTGGCGCTATCTATTTGCGGCGATACGCTATGGCAGAGAGCGCGGCGTTCGGGTCATCATCACGAGGATCAGGGAATGACGCCGACAGAACTGTTCCCCTTCCGGCAGTGCGCCGATGTCCACGGGACCGAAAAATTCGTTTCCGTCGAACCGCTGTCTGGATATCGCATGATCCAGCGCGAGGATCAGGGCTACGTGATCTATCTGCCGCGGGATGCGACCGACGAGGCTTTGGGGCGCGCGCTTCTAGAGTGTTTGGATAAGAGCCGTTTCATCTGGCCGCCCGACGAGCGTCAATTCTTCGAATGGCCGCGCTATATGCAATTGTATCGGAATTGGCAGCAGGAATTCATGCGCCGCTACCGCTACAAGACCAAACGCGAGGCCTACAAGAACATGGACTGGTGTCGCGTCAAGCGGTCCGAGGGCAAGATTTCAATTCAGCCGCACAAGCGCGACAAGCCGGAATATTGGCGGGATCTTCCGCCGGACAGAGCCGTCGTCATTGCGGCGACGACGGACGCCGCTGCGGCGGGCGCCGCGCTTAGACTGGCGTTGGACCGCTGCGAGTGACTCGGTCGCAAAATCAACCGGAAGAGGGGGTGTGCCGCGGTTACGGGGTTACGGGGGTTACGAGGGGGTTACGGGGACGCCATACACAATCCCTGATCCGCGCCTTTGTGACGCGCCTTTGACGCGGCGGATGCGCCGGCGCGCGGGTGCCCGCCAAATGAATCAGATCTTGTGATGGCGTCTGCGTAACCCCCGTGCGCCGCTTGCCGCGGCGACGTGTCTCACTCCTGGGGTGCAGTCCAAGACTCATTGCCTTCACCCGTTAAGCCGCCCCCATCTCCCTCAATCCGAGACGTACTTATGGATCAGCGCATTGATCAGCGTCTGGCAGGGTATGCCTTCCCGGAGCGCGCGCGACTTCAGGCGCGTCAGGTCGCGCTTGGACACGCGCAGCGAGATTTTGGCGCGCTCGTTCGTCATCGCGGGTCTCGCCATGAGTTCGATCTCGCGCTTGCGTCGGGGATCGAGCACGCTCTTCAACGGCGCGCCGCTCGTTTCGAAGGACTGGCCATCCGTCGATGCCCGCGCGTAGCCGTGGATCACGATGCGCCGTGAAGCAGCTTGCCGGTGATCCTGCGGCTGCCGTGAACGATACGAAGCACCCTCACAGTGCCGTCGGCCTCCGTGCGCCTGTAGATCACGACGTAGCGGGAAACGACGCCGATGCGAATATTCGAGCCAATTTTGGGGCGTGGCGCGCCGGCGTCGGGGAAGTCCGCCAGGTTGTCATAGAGCTGTTCGAAAGAAGCGTTGTACCTTGCGGCGACGCCGTATCCTGCCTTGGCCTCAAGATAAGCGATGATCCCAGCAGCGTCCGCGTCGGCGGACGGTGTGACGATGACGCGCGCCACTAGGTTCTGAGCGCCGCGAGCCTTGCCGCGTTGCGAGCCTTGTGCTCCTCAACGGTGATCTCCTCGCCGCGCGCAACCTCGGCCAGGGCTTCGTCGACATAGGGCTTCGCCCACGCCATATCGTCGTTTTCCTCAAGCGCGCGCTCGACCAGGGCCTCGTCAATGAGCTGGCGCGCCGCCTCTTCGACCGAAGCAAAATCGCCGCTCGCCACGCGAATTTTGAGCTGTGCTTCCTGTTCCGGATTCAGCGTGATCATCATCGCTTTTTGTACCACAAAAACCTGTAGGTCTGACAGGAAAATCAGGCTTCCATTCCGTCGCGATAACCTGCACCGGGAAAGCCGCTTATTTTAAAGGGACTTAGCCGTGGCGCGTAATCTTTGAAATCTCTGAGAGCCTCCGCCGGGTCCATTATCGCGACACATTCGCAATTCCCCCCTTTGACGGTGATGGAGTTTCATGGACGGCGCCCCACCATCACCATCATTTGGGAGCGGACCGTCGGTCGACGCCGAACGCGATGGCTCCGCCCCCAGGTCTTTGTTTGGCCGCATTGTTTTTGCTTTGAGGGGCTCGGCTTCGCCTTTGGCGGGAAATGCGATAGACCTCGCGCGCCTTATCGGGGAAAAATCTCACGTGTCTTATGTGTCAACGCGCGGGGAAGCGCCGAGAATCGGCTTTTCCGACGCGTTCCTCGCCGGCCTTGCCCGCGACGGCGGCCTTTACGTTCCCGAAACCATGCCGACGATCGCGCCGGCGGCGATCGGCGCGCTGGCCGGCGCGCCCTATGCGCAAGCGGCGGCCGCCTTGACCGCGCCGTTCGTCGACGGCGAACTGAGCGCGGGCGAACTGGGTTCGATGGCGCGGGACGCCTACGCCGGTTTTCGCCATCCGGCCACGGCCCCGCTGGTCCAGATCGGCGACAATCTGTTCGTGCTCGAACTGTTTCACGGGCCGACGCTGGCCTTCAAGGATTTCGCCATGCAATGGCTCGGCCGTTTGATGGATCACGTGTTGCGCAAGCGCGGCCGGCGCGCCACGATTCTCGGCGCGACGTCCGGCGACACCGGGGCGGCGGCGATCGAGGCGTTCGGCGGCCTTTCGCAGACCGACGTGTTCATTCTCTATCCGCACGGGCGGGTGTCCGAGGTGCAGCGCCGGCAGATGACCACGGTCGACAAGCCCAACGTCCACGCGATCGCCGTTGAGGGCGATTTCGACGATTGCCAGGCGATCCTGAAGGGCCTGTTCAACGATCCGGCGTTTCGTGATTCGCTAGCCCTGTCCGGCGTCAACTCGATCAACTGGGCGCGGATCGCCGCGCAAGTCGTCTACTACTTCACCAGCGCGGTCGCGCTCGGCGCGCCGATGCGGCGCGTGTCGTTCACCGTGCCGACCGGCAATTTCGGCGACGTCTTCGCCGGCTATTGCGCCAAACGGATGGGCCTGCCGGTCGAGCGGCTGGTGATCGCCACCAACGAAAACGACATTCTGGCGCGCGCGCTGGAGAGCGGCCTCTATCGCAAGCAGCGGGTGGTCGCGACGCAATCGCCGTCGATGGACATCCAGGTCTCGTCGAATTTCGAGCGCCTGCTGTTCGAGGCCTACCGCCGCGACGCCGGCGCGGTGCGCGGGCTGATGGCCAGCCTGGCGCAATCCGGCGAATTCTCCATCGCGCCGGCGCCGCTGCAATTCATCCGCGATTCGTTTGACGCCTTCTCGACCGACGAGGCGGCTTGCGCGCGGGAAATGACCCGCACGTTCGAGGAGAGCGGCGCCGTGATCGATCCCCATACGGCAGTGGCGGTCAGCGCGGCGCGACGCGCCTTGGCGCGCGCTCCAGCGACGCCGATGATCGTTCTTTCCACCGCGCATCCCGCCAAATTCCCCGACGCGGTCGAACGGGCGATCGGCCGGCGACCGCCCCTACCGGAGCATCTGGCCGATTTGATGCAGCGCCGGGAGCGCTTTACAGTTCTGCCGAACGACCGGGGCGCCGTCGAGCGATTCGTTCGTGAGCGCGCGCGGGCCGCCTGATGAGCGTCGAGATCACCACCCTTCCCTCGGGCCTGCGCGTCGTCACCGACGCCATGCCGCATCTCAAGACCGCCTCGCTCGGCGTGTTCGTCGGCGCCGGATCGCGGCATGAACTGACCCACGAACACGGGTTGTCGCATCTGCTCGAACACATGGCCTTCAAGGGCACGCGCCGACGCAGCGCGCGCGACATCGCCGAGGCGATCGAGAACGCCGGCGGCGACCTCAACGCCGAGACCGGCGTCGAGCAGACCGCCTATCTCGCGCGCGTTCTGGGAGAGGACGCCGAACTGGCGCTCGATATTCTCGCCGACATTCTCACGGACAGTGCGTTCGACGCCGCCGAACTGGAGCGTGAGAAAGGCGTCATCCTGCAAGAAATCGGCGCGGTCGAGGACGCGCCCGACGATCTCGTTTTCGATCGATTCACCTCGGCGGCGTGGCCCGGGCAGCCGATCGGCCGCCCGATTCTCGGCACGCCGGAGCGCGTCGGCGCCTTCGACCGCACTGCGATTCATGGCTACCTGCGTAGCCACTATCTGGCCGGCGCCATGATCGTGGCCGGCGCCGGCGCGCTCGAGCATGCCGAGATCGTCGAGTTGAGCGCCAAGCGTTTTGAGCCGTTGGGCCGCCGGGAAGCGCCGATCGCTTTGCCGGCGACTTATCGCGGCGGCGAGACCATGACCAAGAAGCCTCTCGGTCAGACTCATATTATCGTCGGATTCGAAGGGCGCGCGGTTCACGCGCCGGACCACGACGCAGCTCATGTGTTCGCCGCGGCGGCGGGCGGCGGCATGTCGTCCCGGCTGTTTCAGGAGGTGCGCGAGAAACGCGGCCTCGCCTATTCGATCTATTCGTTTCATTGGGCCTATTCCGATGTCGGCCTGATGGGGGTTTATGCGGCGACGTCGCCGAGAGACTCCGGCGAGTTGATGGACGCGGCGCTCGATTGCCTGAGCGAGGCGGCAGCGTCGCTGACCGAAGAGGAGGTTCAGCGCGCCAAGGCGCAGATGAAGGTCTCGCTGCTCACCGCGCTCGAATCATCCGGCGCGCGCACGCAGCAGATCGCGCGCCAGATGCTGATCTACGGGCGCCCTCTCGGCGTCGAGGAGATGATCGCGCGCATCGAGAGGCTCAATGTCCGCGACGTTCGCGAAGCGGGCGCCGCGATGCTGAGATCCACGCCGACGATAGCGGCCGTCGGGCGCACTGGCAAAGTCATGGACCAGGCTCGCGTTGCCCGACGCCTGGCCGGCAACTGAGGGCGCGCGATGGCGCTGTTTCGCGTAACCCGAGCCGTCGACCCCGCGCCGCTGTTGCGCGGCGGCGGCCTTTTTCTGCGGCCTGCCCAGAGCGACGACTATTTGGCCTGGGCGGCGTTGCGGGAGAAAAGCCGCGACTTCCTGACCCCCTGGGAACCGACCTGGCCGGCCGACGATCTCACGCGCGGGGCGTTCCGCCGTCGCTTGCGCCGTCAGGCCGACGAGATCGCGCGCGACGAGTCGTTCTCTTTCCTGATATTTGAGGAAGGCTCGAACACCCTGTTCGGCGGTCTGACGATCGGCGGGATCAGGCGCGGCGTCGCGCAGACCGCCACGCTCGGCTATTGGATGGGCGCCCCGCACGCCGGCAAGGGCCATATGACGCGCGCGGTGGCGGTCGCTGCAGCCTTCGCCTTTTCGACCTTGCGTCTGCATCGCCTCGAGGCGGCTTGCATCCCCGCCAACGTCGCCTCGGCGACACTACTCGAACGCAACGGCTTTCAACGCGAGGGCTTCGCGCGCGCCTATCTGTGCATCAACGGCGACTGGCGGGACCACTATTTGTTCGGTCTTCTGGAAAGCGACGCCGCGCGCGCCCGTGTGCTACGGGGACCGGACATTGGCTGATCGCGGCCTGTCTTCAAACCATCCTGGCGCGCCGAGGCGCGGAGGTGATCCTGCCTGGCGCGCGCAAGATCGGCGCTGCGCGAGCGACGGCGGCGTACTGAGGCGCCGGCTGCTGCGCTTCATCGCAATGTCGTTTTTCTTCGCCGTCGGCTGCCTGCCGGCTTTCGCGGTGCAATCGATACGCGTTCCAATCGACGCCGACGCGATCGATCTGACCAGCGTCGTCGAACATTACAGCGCGCAGGGCGACCGCATCCAGGTCTCCACGGCGCCGGGCGCCGACGGAATTGTGCGCCGGATCGAAGTCAGCGCGCTGGAGGCCGGCGGCCAACCTTCCTGGATCGTTTTCGCGCTGACCAACGACTCGGACGAGCAACTTGTGCGCCTGATCGTCGCGCCCCACTTTCGGCTCGTCGGGTCGGGCGTGCTGTGGCCGGATCTCGGCTCGAGCCGCATCACCACCATCACGGCGAGTCAAGGCGTCGCGCCTGAGCGCGACGACATGGTGGACGCCGACGTTTTCCGGCTGACCCTCGATCCCGGCACGACGGTCACCTACGTCGCCGAATTGCGCACCGCGAACCTGCCGCAGATCTATCTTTGGGAGCCGGACGCCTACAAGGAGAAGGCGACGAGCCTCACGCTCTATCAGGGGATTGTGATCGGCGTCGCCGGCCTGCTGGCCCTGTTTCTGACCACCGTCTTTGTCGTCAGGGGCGCCCTGATCTTCCCCGCCGCCGCGGCGCTGGCGTGGACGGTCCTGGCTTACGTCTGCATCGACTTCGGCTTCTGGCGCAAGATATTCGGCTTCGAGGACGAGGCTGAGCGCGTCTGGCGCGCCGGCGTGGAGGCGACGCTCGGCGCGACGCTGATCATTTTCCTGTTCGCCTATCTCAATCTGCGGCGCTGGCACGTGCGCTATTCCCATATCGCCGCCGTCTGGCTGTCGCTGATGGCCGCGGTCGTCGCGCTGTCGATCTACAATGCGCCGATCGCCGCCGGCGTCGCCCGCATATCGATCGCCACCGTCGCCGGCATCGGGTTCATTCTCATTCTCAACCTGGCGGCGCGCGGGTCCGATCGCGCGGTGATGCTGATCCCAACCTGGTTTCTGCTGCTGGTGTGGGTGATCGGCGCGGGCTTCACGGTGACCGGCGCGCTGACGAATGACCTGGCCTCGCCGGGGCTGATCGGCGGCCTGGTGCTGATCGTCATGCTGATCGGCTTCACCGTGATGCAGAACGCCTTTTCGGGTTCGGGCGTCGCCGGTTTCCGCGGCGTCGACTCGCAGCGTCGCGCTTTGGCGATGACCGGCTGCGGCGACGCGATATTCGACTGGAACGTCGACCAGGACCAGATCTATGTCGGTTCGGAGATCGAGGCCCAGCTCGGCCTGAGGCGCGGCGCGCTGGAAGGACCCGCCGCGTCCTGGCTCGAGGTCCTCCATCCGATGGACCGCGACCGATACAAGGCGGCGCTCGACAGCGTCCTTCAGCAGCGATGCGGCCGCATCAATCACGATATTCGCCTGCGCGCCGCGGACGGCCATTACTTCTGGTTCGTCATGAAGGCGCGCCCGGTGGTCAACGCCGAGGGCGAGGTCGTTCGCGTCATTGGCGCCCTGTCGGACGTCACGGAGATCAAGACCGCCGAAGAGCGTATGCTGCACGATGCAGTGCATGACAATCTGACCGGCCTGCCCAACCGTGAGCTGTTTTTCGACCGGCTGGAGACGGCGCTGATCGCTGCGCGGCGATCCGGCGGCGCGGCGCCCGCTGTGCTGGTGATCGATGTCGACCGCTTTAAGCAGATCAACGAGGCGATCGGCCTTTCGTTCGGCGATTCGGTCCTGCTGACCGTCGCGCGACGGCTCGCGCGCAATCTGCCGCCCGGAGACACGTTGGCGCGGCTCGCCGGCGACCAGTTTGGCGCCATCGTGATGATCGACGGAACCCCCGACCAGATCTCCGAAATCGTCGAATCGATCCGCGACAATCTCGCCACGCCGATCAGTTTCGGCGAGCGGGAGGTCGCGCTCACCGTCTCGATCGGGGTCGCCCTGTTCGACCCTCAGCTCCGCGCCAAAGGCGGCGAACTCGTCAAGGACGCGGAGATTGCGATGGCCAACGCCAAGAAAACTGGCGGCAATCGCGCCGAATTCTTTGCGCCGGCGATGCGCGCCCAGCGGTCCGACCGGCCGTCGCTGGAGAGCGACCTGCGCCGCGCCCTCGAACGCGACGAAATCAAGGTTCTTTTCCAACCGATCGTGCGGTTGGAGGATCGCACCGTGGCCGGCTTCGAAGCGCTGCTGCGATGGCATCATCCCAGACTCGGACAATTGAGCCCCGCAGATTTCTTCACCCTGGCCGAAGAGACGGGCATCATTGTCGACCTCGGCGTTTTCGCCATGGAGCAGACGGCGCGCGAGCTTTCCGCCTGGCAGAAGGCGCTGGAGGTCGAGCCGCCGATCTTCGCAAGCGTCAACATTTCCTCGCGCCAAATGTTGCGCCATGATCTGCTGACCGATGTGAAGGCGACGCTGAGCCGAAGCTATGTGCTGCGCGGCACGTTGAAACTGGAGCTGACGGAAGGCCTCGTCATGGAAAATCCGGAATTTGCGGCGCAGATGCTGCAACGGATCCGTGAAATCGGCGCCGGACTGTCGCTCGACGATTTCGGCACGGGCTATTCTTCGCTCGGGCATCTCCAGCGTTATCATTTCGACACGCTTAAGATTGACCAGTCGCTGGTGCGCCAGAACGCCGTCGGCGCCCGGCCGATGATCCTGCGATCGGTGATCGCGATGGCCCATGATCTGGGCATGGACGTCGTGGCGGAAGGCGCGGAGACCGAATCCGACGCCGTTGAGTTGTCGCAGCTCGGCTGCGAGTTTGCGCAGGGCTACGCGTTCGGGCGGCCGCTGAACGCCGCCGAGGCGCGCAAGCTGATGGGGGCGGAGGCCGGCTGATCGGCCGCCGCGCCTGTGGAAGTCGGGGAGAAACAAGCGTTTTGCCTTGCCGCGGCGCGCATCGGCGGCGATCTGGGACGAGAGGCCTCGATGAAATTCCCGCCCGCCTTCCTTGATGAAATTCGCGCGCGCCTGCCCGTTTCCGAGGTGGTGGGAAAGCGCGTCAAATTGCGCAAGCAGGGCCGCGAATGGGCGGGCCTGTCGCCTTTCACCGCCGAAAAGACGCCGTCGTTTTTCGTCAACGATCAAAAGGGCTTCTATCACGACTTCTCCGCCCAGAAGCACGGAGACGTCTTCGATTTCCTGATGGAGACCGAGGGCCTGAGCTTTCCTGAAGCGGTCGAGCGCCTTGCCGACATGGCGGGCCTTCCCATGCCGGAGCGCTCGCGAGAGAGCCAGGAGCAGGACAGCAAGCGCGCCTCGCTGCAGGAGGTGATGGGGCTGGCGGCGACGTTCTTCGAGAGGGCGTTGCACGAGAAGATCGGCGCGAAAGCGCGCGGCTATCTCGCGGATCGCCGCATCGACGCAGCCGTCCAGCGCGAATTTTCGCTCGGCTATGCGCCGCCCGAACGCTTTGCGTTGCGGGACGCGCTGGCGGCCAAAGGCGTCGGCGCCGAGGCGATGATCGCCGCCGGACTGCTGGTGCATGGCGAAGACATCGTCGTGCCCTATGACCGGTTCCGGGACCGCGTGATGTTCCCCATCCATGACCGCACCGGCCGGGTCATCGCTTTCGGCGGCCGCGCGATGGACGCCGCGATCAAGCCGAAATACCTCAATTCTCCCGACACCGAGCTTTTCCACAAGGGATCGGTGCTGTTCAACCATCATCGCGCGCGCAAGGCGGCCCATGACAGGGGCGAGGTTATCGTCGTCGAAGGCTATGTCGACGTCATCGCGATGTCGCAAGCCGGCTATCCTCAGACCGTCGCGCCGCTCGGCACCGCGCTCACCGGCGACCAATGCGAACTGCTGTGGCGAATGGCCGGCGAACCGATCCTGTGTTTTGACGGCGACAAGGCCGGGCAGAAGGCGGCGTTCCGCGCCATCGATCTGGCGCTGCCGCTGATCGGGGCGGGCAGGACGTTGCGGTTCGCGCTGCTGCCCGAAGGGCAAGATCCGGACGACCTCGCACGGTCGGGTGGGCAGGGCGAGATCGCACGGGTCATCGAGGCCGCGCGGCCGCTGGCCGAAATGCTGTTCTTGCGCGAAGTCGAGGGCGGACATTTCGACACGCCCGAGCGGCGCGCGGCGCTGGAGCGGCGGCTCCATGAGGCGACGGGAACGATCGGCGATGAAGCGCTTCGCCGCCACTATCGGGCGGACATGGAGGCGCGCCTGTCGAGCTTTTTTGGCTCGAGCCGGCCCGCCGCGCCGCAAAGGGCGCAGACGCGGCCGGGAAAAAGAGGCGCCTGGCGGCCCGGGCCCGACAACCAGAGCCCGCGGCTTGGATTCGCCGCCCATCCCTTGCCCAGGCGACAGGCGCTGACCGGAAAGCCGAAGGATGCGCCGAGAGATGTCGTCATTTTGGCGATCCTCCTCAATCATCCGCATCTGCTTGAGCGGCACATTGAAGAAATTGCCAGTCTCGAGCTGTCCAATCGAGGTCTGACCGCCTTTCGGGATCAGCTTCTCGCTCTGGCCCTGGAAAGGCCGATCGGCAAGGAAGGCGTCGAGGCGGCGGGACTTGCCGCCGAGCGCAGTCGCGTCCTGCAACTGGCGGCGCAAACGCCGCTCTGGTGGTGTTTGCGGCCCGAGGCGGATTCTTCCGACGCCCATCTGGTCTTACGGCAGACGCTGGCCTTGCATCGCAAGACCCGGGCGCTAAATAAGGAGCTGAAATTGGCCGAAAAAGCGCTCGCTATGGACAACGGCGCGGAGATCAACGAGCAAAATTTCGCCCGATTGTGCGACATTAAAGAAAATCTCGCCGATTTGGCGAACGCCGAGGCGGCCATTGAGGGTTTCGGAGCGGCGTCGGGGCGCAACGCGCCGCCAGTGTGAGGAGGGCGGTCCTCCCACAGCGGACTTGAGGGTTAACGGGGGGTTAGGGGCTGTGCCCGACCTTGAGGCCGACGAATCATTCGCCCGTCTTTTTTTTGCAAAATGTGAGTCCACTTTTCCATAGAAATGAGACAGAACGACCGGCCCGCCGCCTTGGTTGCGCCGCCAATCATCGGTCGCCGATCGACCCAAGACTTGCAATTTCGCGTCCCGGCGCGGAACCGACGGAGTAGAGCATATGGCGAAGAAAGACGAGCAAAAGGCTGAAGGCGACGCCGCCGTCGTGGAGACGACGGATAGCCCGTTGCTCGATCTTACCGACGCCGCGGTCAAGCGGATGATCAAAATCGCCAAGAAGCGCGGCTGGGTCACGCATGAGGAATTGAATGCGGTTCTGCCCTCCGAGGAGATCTCCTCCGATCAGATCGAGGACATGAATGCGATGTTGAACGAAATGGGGATCAACGTCGTCGATAACGAGGATGCCGAGGAGGCGGAAAAGGACAATTCGGAAAGCGGCGAGGAGGAGGAGGCCGAGGGCGGCGAAGTCGCAGAAACCACGCGCGCCTCGGCGGTGGCGACCCGCAGTTCGGAACCGGCCGAACGCACCGACGATCCGGTGCGCATGTATTTGCGTGAAATGGGCTCGGTCGAGCTTCTCTCCCGCGAGGGCGAAATCGCCATCGCCAAACGCATCGAGGCGGGCCGCGAGGCGATGATCGCCGGCTTGTGCGAGAGCCCGCTGACCTTTCAGGCGATCATCATCTGGCGCGACGAATTGAACGACGCCAAGATCTTGCTGCGCGACATCATCGACCTCGAGGCGACCTACGCCGGCCCGGACGGCAAGAAGGCGCCGAAGATCGACATGACCGCGCCCGGCGCCGCCGAAGCGCTCGCCGCGCAGCAGCGCGAGCGCGCGCCGGCCACCGCTCCGCAGACGCCTCCGGCCGGTTTCGACGGCGATCCGCCGCCGAGCGCCGAAAGCTTCGAAGACGACGACGATATGGAGAATTCCGTGTCGCTTTCGGCGATGGAGGCCGAGCTCAAGCCGAAGGTGCTCGAAACTTTCGACCGCGTCGCCGACGCCTACAAGAAGCTGCGCCGCCTGCAGGATCAGAATGTCGAGAACAAGCTCCGCAACGAGACCTTGTCGCCGGCGCAGGAGCGCAAATACAAATCCTTGAAGAAGGAGATCGTCGCCGACGTGAAGTCGCTGTCGCTCAACCAGAATCGCATCGACGCGCTGGTCGAGCAACTCTACGACATCAACAAGCGGCTGATCGGCCTCGACGTGAAACTGATGCGGCTCGCCGAGGGCCACCGCGTTTCGCGCGAGGACTTTCTGAAGAACTACCAGAATTCCGAGCTCGATCCCAAATGGCTGTTGCGCGTCTCCAAGCTGGGAACGCGCGGCTGGAAGGACTTTGTCGCCAAGGACAAGAACCAGATCAAGGATCTTCGTTCCGACATCCAGGCGCTGGCGACCGAGACCGGCCTCGAGATTCAGGAATTCCGCAAGCTCGTTCAAATGGTGCAAAAGGGCGAGCGCGAGGCGCGCCAGGCCAAGAAGGAAATGGTCGAAGCCAACCTGCGTCTCGTGATCTCGATCGCCAAGAAATATACCAACCGCGGCCTGCAGTTCCTCGACCTCATCCAGGAGGGCAATATTGGCCTGATGAAGGCGGTCGACAAATTCGAATACCGGCGCGGCTACAAATTCTCGACCTACGCGACCTGGTGGATCCGCCAGGCGATCACCCGCTCGATCGCCGATCAGGCGCGCACCATCCGCATTCCCGTGCATATGATCGAGACGATCAACAAGATCGTGCGCACGAGCCGCCAGATGCTGCACGAGATCGGCCGCGAGCCGACGCCCGAGGAGCTCTCGGAAAAGCTCGCCATGCCGCTCGAAAAGGTGCGCAAGGTGCTCAAGATCGCCAAGGAGCCGATCAGCCTCGAGACGCCGATCGGCGACGAGGAGGACAGCCACCTCGGCGACTTCATCGAGGACAAGAACGCCATCCTGCCGATCGACGCGGCGATCCAGTCGAACCTGCGCGAGACGACGACGCGCGTGCTCGCCTCGCTGACCCCGCGCGAGGAGCGGGTCTTACGCATGCGCTTCGGCATCGGCATGAACACCGACCACACGCTGGAGGAAGTTGGCCAGCAGTTCTCCGTAACCAGAGAGCGCATCCGCCAGATCGAGGCGAAAGCGCTGCGGAAGCTGAAGCACCCGAGCCGGTCGAGGAAGCTCAGGAGCTTCCTCGACAATTGAGGCGGCCCGAGCCGGCGTGGTGGGTGCGGCAATGACCCGCGCTCAAGCCGCAGCGCGCCGTCTCAGGCCGCGGGCGGCGCCATTGCGTCTCAAAGGCTTTTGCGTCTAATGCGGCTCCCGGCCGCCTTGGCTCCGGGCCGGTAGCTCAATGGTCAGAGCCGGCCGCTCATAACGGTCTGGTTGCAGGTTCGAGTCCTGCCCGGCCCACCACTCCGTCAAGGACCGAAATCGGCTGATGCGCGGCGGGCGGCCGAACCTCACGCGGCTTCGCTGACGATCCGGTTCCGCCCTGTGCGCTTGGCTTCGTAGAGCATGGCGTCGGCGCGCTTGGCCAACGTCTCGGAATTGTCGTCCACCCCAAGCCGGGCGATGCCGAAGGACGCCGTGATCTTGCTGAAGAGCTGACCGTTGATGGCGTTCTTCCATTGCTGGGCTTCGAGCTTGCCCCGGATTTGCTCGACGAGCACCGCGGCGCTTGAAAGCGTCGTCTGCGGGAGAATGATCGAGAATTCCTCCCCGCCGACTCGCGCGGCGGTGTCGCGGCCCTTGAGGTTTTTCGTCAGCAGCTCGGCGAAATGCTTCAACACGCGATCGCCGAACGGATGGCCGAAGTTGTCGTTGACCTTCTTGAAATGATCGATGTCCGCCATGACCAGGCACATTTCGGTGGCGCGAGACCGCGCGTCGGCGATTTCCTTGGCCAGATTGGCGTCGAACAACCGTCTGTTGGCGAGCGCGGTGAGCGGATCGCGCATTCCGATCTCTTCGGCCTCGACCAGCTTGGAGCTGAGTTGCGCCACCTGCTGACGGGACTTCTCGAGGCTCGCCGAGAGATCATTCGTCTCGCGCCGCATCTTTTCATTCGCGGCGGCGAGAGCGCGTATGATCGCGCGCACCTTCTCAGGATTGGTCGACGAGAGCAGGCCGCGATCCGCTTCGGCGAGCGATTCGGAGTACCGACCGTTCGCAACGAGATGGGTTTGAATCAGTTTCAGCGCGGCGGCCAGCACGGAGACGAATTGCGATTCCTTGGCTTCGCGATTTCGTTCTGACCCGCCGTTGTCTCCTTGCCCATTCTTGTCCTTGACGCGCAGTTCGCCTAAACCGCCCGCGACAAAGCCGAGGATCATCAGCCCCAAAATCCATGCGCTGGCGTAAGGGCTGCGGATGTTTTCGATCGCGCCGGCCATTCCCGCAAAGGCGATCACGACGATCACCGCCAGATGCACCGAGGGCTTGATCAGAAGTTTCGAGAAAAGCGCCATCTGCACGGTGATTTCCCCAGAAATCGAAAGAACACGACATCCGAGGATTTCACATAGAATGGTTAAGCATTTCACAAAACGCCTCGGGTTTCCCGCTGAAGCGACGGTCGATCCACTGTCAAGCCGCAGGGGGCCGCCGCGCGACACGGCGACATGACTCTCGACGACGCAGCGCCTTCGGTGTCGGCCGCCCCGGCGCCCAACTGCACGGAAGAGACCCCCTTCGCGTCACGGGAATTTTATCCGTGGACCTTGCTCCTCGATTGCCGGCGGCCTCGGCTTGGAGGAATATGGATCGAAGGCGATAGCGCAGAGATCGCCGCCGTTGTCTATTGCGCTCATCGCTTCATGCGGGCGACGCGATCGACGCCTCTTCGCTCAAAGCTGATGTTGGCGTCGCGTTCACGCTCGCGAAGGGATCGACCGGTCTTGCGCAATCCTTAAGTCGGAGCTGCCGCCTGACCTCCGCAATCGCTCAATCCGCCGCGTCCGACGCCGACCGGAGCCGCGATCCCCGCCCCCTCGCTGCGACGCGCCCTGACGTGCGGTTCAGAGCAGACCCCGGCGAGCGCCTGATCGGACCGCCGCCGACCTCATCCCCTGTGGAGCGGCGTCGCGTCCTGGCGCTATTCGGCGCTGGCCTGATCCACGCGGTCGTCCTGTCGGTCCTGATTTTTGAGCACTGGCTGGGGCCCATTGCGGCGCCCGCGACGATGGAAATACCAGTCGAAATCGTGGTCGAGCCGCCGCCGGCGCCGCGACCGAGCGACGAAGAGCCGGCGTTCGACGCACCGCGCGCCGCGACCAAGGAGAAGATCGAAAGGGACGCGCCTGACCAGTCGACGAAGGCCTCGCCGGCGGCGGCGCCGATGCGGCAGCCAAGTTCAGGCCTCGCCGCCGCGGAAACGGCGGGGCCGATACAAGAGGGAGAGCGCGACGCTGCGGACAAATCGCCGGCCCCCGCCTTGGACACGCCGGACGCCGAGGTGATTCGGGCGCCAGGGTCGGATCGCGAGGAGTTGGGGCAGCGACAGGCGCGCGCGGATGCGCAAGTCCAGCCCGACAACCTGGCGACGTTCGGCGGCGAACCGTTCCCCCCCTGGTCTATCGGCCATCCCTCCAGCTTCGAATCGCTGCCGGGCCTCGAAATCGCCGGCGCGGCGGAGGAGACGCCCATCGCCGGCGGAAATGCCCGGGCGACCTACCTGTCCATCGTCTACGGGATGGTCATGTCCCACATGCATCCGCCAGCAACGGTTCGCGGTAATTTCTCGAAACTCGAAGGCGTAGTCGTCTTCGCGGTGGATGGAGCGGGCGCCCTCAAGGAACGACGAATCGCCCATTCAAGCGGCTTGCGTGAGCTTGATTCGGCGGCTCTCGCCGCGGTGGTCCAGGCGGCGCCCTTTCCTGCGCCGCCGGCGGGAGCGCCGATGGGCCTGAGGTTCACCTATAGCGTGAAGTGAGCCGCCCTTCGCCGCCCTGAGTCACGCGCAGCCGAGGAACGGCACGTTCGTCCCTAAGCCGTTGAAACAGGCGGGCCGCGCCGCCATGATCATCGCACGCCTTCGAAAGGATGGCGATCGCGGGCCGCCATCCCGGGCGCGGCCCGTCCGATCAGCCAGATGAACATGGCGAAACAGATCGCCGCCGCGCCTGTCCATCCCCGCAGAATCGCCGACGTCGGGAACGAGGGGATCAGCACGAAGGCGGTCACCATCACGCCGGTAATGTTTCCGAGCGTGCTGATTCCGTAAACGACGCCGGTCGACATGCCGCCCCGCGAACCGGAGCTTACCAAGGCCTCGGTGAAAATGGGCAGCAACGCCGACAAGCAGACGACCGGAAAAAAGAACAGCGCCAGGCAGGAAAGGCCGAGCCCGAAGAAGACTTCGTCGAACTCCGAATCGACGAGTTCGAGAATGGCGTGTCCCAGAGTCGCAGTGATCAGATAGCCCGCAAGTCCAACGGCGACCAACGCGACCAGGTTCGCCATCAGCCGACGTGCGGCCAACTGCGAGAAAAGGCCGCCCAATATCGCTCCCAGGCTGAAAGCGGCCAGGAACGTCGAAATTACGAAGGACCAGACGAACAAGGTGGAGCCAAAGAACGGCGCAAGCAGGCGGGTCGCCACCAGTTGAAAGCCCATGCTGAGAAAGCCTTGCAGGAATGCGGCGACGCCGATCAGAAGCCCGAGCCGCCTCATTCGCCCCCCTTCTATTTCCGCCATTCGGCGCCCAGAAATTCAGTCGGCGAAAAATCATCCGTCAGAGGCGCCGGGCAGCCGACGGCGTCCGGCGGCGCGCCGGCGCTGCGTATTTTCTCGAGGTCGACGCCGTTGTCCTTCATCAGCGAGTGCTGCGGCGGCAAGGCCGTTCTGATTTGCCGTTGCAACGGCAGGCCGGCGTTCCTGGAAGCGAGGACAACGGCGTTTTCGCTCTCGGGAACATCGAACAGCAGGCAGTTCGGGAACACGATTTTGATCGTCGCGACCAGGCAAGAAAACAGCTTGTTCCCTTCGATGATATTGATCGCCAGGACGCCGTTGTCGGTCAGATGCTCGGAAGCCAGTTCGAAGAATTCATGCGTCGCCATATGGGGCGGATATTGGCTGTTCTTCACAAACGCATCGATGATGATCCAATCCCATCGGTCATGGCTCCGATGCAGGTAGCGTCGGCCGTCATTAATTATGACTCTGTCGTTGGCGCTTTCCTCAAATTTGGTGAACTCAACAGCCAGATTCAAAATCATTGGGTCTATTTCAACGGTCGTAAGCTTTGCATCCGGGTAGCACGAAGTGAACAAACGATTGAACGATCCTGCGCCCAAACCGATGCTCAGAACGCTCGCCGGCGCGGGGTTGATCAGGGCGGGCGCGAACAGGTATCTCGTATAAGGGATGATCTGATAGCCCGGCTTGTTGAGGTCGATCGCCGAGACCCTCGCGCCATTTTCCATGCGCCGGAAAAACACCCGCGAGCCTTCTTGGGATACGATAATGTAGTTATAGGCGGATTCCCGGACCAGCTCGCTCGACCCCGATGACGCCTTGCCGACAAGCAGAAGGGAGGCGGCGGCGCTTCCGGCAAGTCCGAGGATCGACCGACGCGTGCGCGCTCTATCCACGGCTCGGCTCTCCCGGCACGGCGGCGCGATCGACGATTGAGGGGCGAGCCGCGACCGGGTCAATCCCCATTGTCGAGCAGTCGCCGATCATCGCACTTGCACGGTCGCCGGCCGCCGCCTCGCGCGGACGACCCGCCCTCGCAGGGCTGGCGTCCCCCGGCGGAAACTCGTGCATCGGGCGCGCTCCTGCATAAGTTTGCCTTTGTCCGGCGACGAACTTCGCTCATATTAGCAGGGAACGCGAGGCGCAGATTCGGGGCGGAGAAAATTCCTGGTGAAGCAAGCAGTTTTTGTCGCGACCTGTCTGGCGCTTTCGCTGGCCGCAATGCATGTTCGCGCCCAATCGGAGGACAATTCCAAAGCGGGCTTCGCATTGGCGCAACAGGTTTGCTCGGTATGTCACGCCGTCGAAAGGGGACAGACGAACTCCCCCAACCCAAAGGCGCCGATGTTCACGCAACTGGCGAGCGCGCCTGGAATGACGAGCGCCGCCCTACTCGTGGCGCTCACCACCCCGCACGCGGGGATGCCGATGCTCACGCTTTCGGCGCAGGAAAGAGAAGGCATTATTGCGTACATCCTCAGCCTGCATTAGCGGACGGGCGCAGGCGACGCGATTGCGCGTCGTCCGCGGCGGGGCATGCGAGAGAATCCGGGTTGAGCCGCGCGCGGAAGCACAGGCAACGGCATAGAGGCCATTTCGCTGTCCCATGAGTCATGTAGCCGCCATCGGTCAATCAAATCGGGACTTTCCGGCTTTTCGGCTCGACCGCTGGCGTCGTATGTCGCCGCGTTTCGAACCGCCGCCGCCAGAACGACCTTATGTCAAGGCGCAATAGGCCTCCAACCAGGGTGCGCTGATGGTCACGCCCGCCTTCGATCCGGAAATTGACGCCGCCATCGTCTTTGCCGAAATGATCGCCAAGTCGCATGCCAGCCAGGGCGGCGACATTGTCGACCTTTTCGCGACATTTGTCGGAATGGTCGTGCAGGAAGACGATGCGATCGGCTTGCGTTGCCTTGGGGCCGTCGACCAGTGGTTCTCGGGACGCGTTGCGTTGCGCGAACTTCGCGTCGTGGACGCTCGTCGGTCGTAGCGTTGGCGGGGCCGAGGACCGCCGCGGCGCCGACGTGGCTTTCGGGCGTTCCCGTCCGCCCTTAGAACGGCGCGGCGACGATCTTCTTCAGGGCCGCTCGATCAGATAATCCGTTAGCGTCGCCCGGACACCATGCGCCCAAAGCCTCGACAGGGCGTCGGAAAACGCGGCGACATAGGCGGGGTTCCGCGCGGCTTCGCCAAAAATATCCTTCATCTCGAGGAACGCGAGCGGGTTCGTCCGCGCCGCTTTCGCGGCCGTTTGCAGGCGTCCCCAGCTCGGATCGTTTGGCGCGATCGTCTTGCCGCTTTCGGTTTCGCCGTGGCAATAACGACACCATAGGGCGGAGACAAGCGCCAGGCCCTTGATCTCGGCGCCCGATTTCAAGCGATCGACGACCGTGGGAAGAATGAACTTGGGCTGTCGATTCGAGCCGTCGAAGCACAAGCGCTCGATCGTGTCTTCGATCTTCGGATTGGCGAATCGTCGCGCGATCAGGGACTGATAAGCTTTGAGGTCGACGCCTGGCGGCGCCGGAACGACAGAGAGTATCTCGCGTCGCGTCAATTGGTCGAGAAAAGCCGCGACTTGCGGGTCGGCCATGGCTTGATGAACAAAATGGATGTCGAGCAGCGCCGCAGGATAGGCGATCGCGGCATGGCCGCCATTGAGAATCCGAATCTTCATCAGCTCATAGGGCGCGACATTCGAGGTGAAGGTGACGCCAACGTCCTCCAGCCGCGGCCGCCCCGACGGAAACCTGTCCTCAAGCACCCACTGGCGAAACTCCTCGCAGAAGACAGGCCAATTGTCTTCCAGGCCGTATTTGTCCCGTAGAGCCTTGCGCTCGCGATCGGTCGTCGCGGGAGTGATCCTGTCGACCATCGAATTGGGAAAGGCGACATTCCTTCGGATCCAGCGCCCGAGCTCGGGATTGGCGAGTTGCGCCAGACCGGCGACGGCGTTTTCGCTGACATGGCCATTGCCCGGAATATTGTCGCACGACATCACAGTGAAGGGTGCGACGCCGGCCGCGCGACGACGCGCGGCGGCGGCGACGATCAGACCAAACACGGTCTTCGGCGCGTCGATTTGGCGCGCGTCGGATTCGATATCTGGATGGGCCGAGTCGAATTCCTGAGTGGCCGGCGAAATGTAATAGCCGCCTTCGGTGATCGTCAGCGAAACAATTCGGATTTGCGGTCGGGAGAGAACGTCGAGCATCGCGGCGACATCGCCCGGCCGGACGAAATCGACGTGCGGCCCGATGACGCGGGCTTTCGAGCTTTTCGCCTCCTGCTCGACGACCGTCGTCAACCAATCCTGTCGCCGAAGCGCCTCGCGCACCACCGCATCGGCGTCGCGCACTCCGGCGCCGATAAGAGCCCAGTCGTGATCGCGCCCGCCGTTGAAAAGGTCGTCCAGGTAAACCGCTTGATGCGCGCGATGAAAATTGCCGACGCCGAAATGAACGATCCCCGCGCCCAAATCGGAGCGGCGATACCGCGGCACGGCGATCTCGCGGCTTAGGCCCGTCAGGGCCGCATTGGACAATTTTACGGACATGACGTGGGTCCACCGATTTCGCGTAATCGTCCTTCAGACGCCCCGATCAGGCCTGCAAATGCAGCCCGGAAATGCTGGCTCCGGACCATGCGACGGCCACTCCCCTTGAGACGCTGACCGCCGCAGCTGCTGTTCTTCCCTCGAGTTTCACGAGGCGATTCTCAACCCGTCCTTATCGAAGCGGTGAATTCTCGCTTCCTGCGGGGTGACGAACACGCGTTGCCCCGGCGCATTGACCGCCTCGCCCTCGAGCCGAATCGTCATGGGTCCGACATTGTCTGTCTCGACGTGAACGAACGTATCCGAGCCGAGGTGCTCGGCGAGCCTCACCCGCGCAGGCCACTCGCCCGCAGTCGTTGACAGATCGACGTGCTCGGGCCGCACGCCGATCGTCGCGGCGCCGCGTTTGGCTGCTGACGGACCGGTGATGAGATTCATGGTCGGCGAACCGATGAAGCTCGCAACAAAAAGGCCGTTTGGCTTGTTGTAGAGTTCAAGCGGCGAACCAATCTGCGCCACTTCGCCCTTGTTCAAAACCACGATCTTGTCGGCCATCGTCATCGCCTCGACCTGGTCGTGCGTGACGTAGATCATCGTCGTCTTGAGCGTATGATGGAGATCGCCGATCTCGAGGCGCATCTGGACGCGCAAGGCCGCATCGAGATTCGACAGCGGCTCGTCGAACAGGAACGCCTTGGGCTCGCGCACGATGGCGCGCCCGATCGCAACGCGCTGGCGCTGCCCGCCGGACAATTGGCGCGGCTTTCGATCGAGATAATCGGTCAGGTTCAGAATCCCCGCGGCCTTCTTGACCTTCTGCTCGATCACGTCTTTTGGCTGATTGGCCATCTTCAGCGCGAAGGCGATGTTGCCCCGCACGCTCATATGCGGGTAGAGCGCGTAGGACTGGAACACCATCGAAAGTCCGCGCTTTGAGGGACCGATGTTGGTGGCGTCCTGATTGTCGATCAGGATCTGGCCGGAGGTGACGTCCTCCAGCCCTGCGATCAGGCGCAACAAGGTCGACTTGCCGCAGCCCGAGGGGCCCACGAAGACCGTGAATTCTCCGTCCTCGACCTTCAGGTCGACTCCGTTGATGACCGCGAGGCCGCCAAAAGCCTTGCGCACTTGTCTCAGTTCGATGCTGCCCATAGTCCGTTCTTTCCGCTGCCGCCAGAGTGGCCTATTTCACCGCGCCAAAAGTCAAGCCGCGCACCAGTTGCTTCTGCGAGAACCAGCCCAAAATGAGGATCGGCGCGATGGCCAGAACCGAGGCCGCCGAAAGCAACGCCCAGAAATCGCCCTCGGGGCTGGAGAAGGAGGCGATCATATTTGTCAAGGGAGCCGCGTTGACGTTGGTCAGATTGAGCGTCCAGAAGGCTTCGTTCCACGAGAGAATTATCGACAGCAACATCGTCGACGCAATGCCGGGAATGGCCATCGGCGTCAGCACATAGACGATCTCGTTGAGCAATGAGGCGCCGTCCATGCGCGCCGCTTCGAGAATGTCGACCGGAATCTCCTTGAAGTAGGTATAGAGCATCCAGACCAGAATCGGCAGGTTCGCCATCATCAGGAGGAAGCCGACCCCCCAGCGGCTGTCGAGCAGATGCGCCTGTAGAAACAGGAAATAGATCGCCATAAAGACGCCCGCGCCCGGCATCATTTTGGTCGACAGCATCCACATCAGCAGATCCTTGGTGCGCTTGGAGGGCGCGAAAGCCATCGACCATGCGGCGGGAATGGCGAGGATCAGGCCTGCGACATTCGCGCCGACCGACAATACGATCGAGTTATAGGCGTGCAGAAAATAATCGACGCGGGACTGCACCTCGACGTAGTTTTCGGTGGTCCAGTGAAAGAACAGGAACTTGGGCGGAATCGCGTAGGCGTCGGCCTCGGTCTTGAAGCTCGTCAGGAACATCCACAGGATCGGGAAAAAGATCAGGAAAGCCACCAGCCATGCCGCGGCGGTCATGCCGACGCGCCGGCTCATTGTTTGTTTGAGCGCCATGGTTTAGGACTCCAGATTCTTGCCGATCATCCGCACCAGAAAGAATGCAACGATATTGGCGAGCACGACTGCGACGATGCCGCCCGCCGCGGCGCCGCCGACGTCATTGGCGTTCGTAGCAAGTTCAAAAATGCGGAAGGGGATGTTGGTCGTCGACGGGCCGCCGTTCGTGGTGACGCGGATTTCCGCGAAAACGTTCAACAGGAAGATCGTTTCGATGAGCACGACGACGGTGACTGCGCGGGCGATGTGCGGCAGAACGATGTAAAAGAAGAACGATACGGCCTTCGCGCCGTCCAGCGCGGCCGCCTCCTTTTGCTCTTCATCGAGCGATTGGAGGGCCGTCAGAAGAATCAGGCTGGCGAACGGCAGCCATTGCCACGTGACGATCAGCACAACCGCGAGCATCGGATAGTTCGTGAACCAGTCGATAGCCGGCAGTCCAAACAGCTTGGCGATCCAGGCGAACAGGCCGGAGACCGGATTCATCAGCATGTTCTTCCAGATCAGCCCGCTCACCGTCGGCATCACGAAGAACGGCGCGATCACCATGACCCGCACGATGTTCTGTCCGTAGATTTGCTGATCCATCAGCAATGCGACGAGAATTCCGCCGACGACGCTGAGCACAAGCACCGAACCGACGAGAATGAATGTGTTGGCCACGGCGCCGAGAAAGTCCGGGTCGGACAGAAAATCGAGATAGTTGCGGAAACCGATGAAACTCTCGGATTCGGGGCTCAGCAGATTGTAATTGAGCGTCGAGAAATAGATCGTCATCAGCAACGGGACGATCATCCAGAGAAAGAGCAGTACGACCGACGGCGCGACGAGAATGCGGCCCGCGGTGTTGGTTTGCTGCGTCGCCATGGCCCTGGACTCTCCCCCCGGCGAATTATGTCTTGATCGCGCGATCGATCGTCAAAATTCCTCCGCCGCGCAATGCGTGTCCGCGGCGAGGCGCCGAGCGTGCGACGGTCCCGAGTCAATCGACGAAAGCAGACTTGCGTCCTTGGTATGCGGAGCGTCGCCGATCGACAAGCGGCTTTGGGCGGTCTGGCCCGCCGATCGTCCCTTCCCCGCGAGGGGAAGGGACAGGGATCGGGAGGACGGTCCCTTCGAGTCGCGCGAGGGGCGACCCGCCTTGAGGCGATGAACGAACGACCGCTACTTGATGTAGCCGGCCTTCTTCATCGCCGTTTCGGTGGTGGTCTGAGCCTTGGCCAGCGCATCGTCAATGCTCATCGACCCCGCCAAAGCCGCCGAGAAATCTTGACCGACGTCGGTCGCTATGCCGGCGAACTCGGGGATCGCGACGAACTGCACGCCGACGTACGGAACCGGCTTGACGGTCGGATGCGCCGGATCGGCGGAGTTGATCGAGTCGAGCGTCTCCTTGGCGAAGGAGACCTTGGCGTAGTTCGGATTGGCGTAAAGCGACTTGCGCGTTCCCGGAGGCGCGTCGGCCCAACTGGTCTTCGAGGCGACCAATTCGGTGTAGTGCTTGCTCGTCGCCCAGGAGATGAACTTCTCGGCGGCGTCGATTTTCGCCGAGCCGGCGGGAACGGCGAGCGACCAGGCCCACAGCCAGTTGCCGCGCTTGCCGAGGCCGTTATCGGGCGCCAGGGCGAAACCGACCTTGTCCGCAACGGTGGAGTCCTTGCCGGTTACGAAGGAGGCCGCGACGGTGGCGTCAATCCACATGCCGCACTTGCCCGAATTGAACAGCGCGAGGTTTTCATTGAAGCCGTTCGACGCGGCGCCCGGAGGGCCGTCGGCCTTCATCAACGGCACGTAGTAGTTGAGAGTCGCCTTCCACTCGGGCGAGTTGAACTGCGGATTCCATTTTTCGTCGAACCAGCGCGCGCCGAAGGAATTGGCGGTCGCGGTCAGGAACGCCATGTTCTCGCCCCAGCCGGCCTTGCCGCGCAGGCAGATGCCGTAGACGCCGGCGGCCTTGTCGGTCATCTTGTCGGCGGCTTCCTTGACGAACGCCCAGGTGGGCGCGTCGGGCATCTTGAGCCCGGCCTTGTCCATGAGGTCCTTGCGATACATCACCATCGAGCTTTCGCCGTAGAATGGCGCCGCGTAGAGCTTGCCGTCGACGGTGAGGCCGGAGCGAATGGCGGGCAGGAGATCGTCGACGTCATAGTCGGCGCCGAGCTTGTCGAGCGGGACCAGCCAGCCCTTCTTGGCCCAGATCGGCACTTCATAGGTGCCGATGGTCAGAACGTCATACTGGCCGCCCTTGGTGGCGATGTCGGTCGTCACCTTCTGGCGCAACACGTTCTCTTCGAGCGTGACCCAGTTCAGCTTGATGTCGGGATTGGCCTTGGTGAAATCATCCGTCAGCTTCTGCATGCGGATCATGTCGCCGTTGTTGACGGTCGCGATCGTCAGCGTCGTCTCTGCGTAAGCGGAGAGCGAGAACCCGGCCAGGGCGACCGCCCCGAGCAGGCTCTTCACGAGAACCTTCATGGTGTTTCCTCCATTGGCAATGCCTGAGCATTTGCTTGTCGTACGAGCGAATATTCGAACGAATGTCGAGACGGAGTCAACAGGAAATCGTCGCTGCAATGCAATATTTGCAGTGCAGCGCAACAATAAATATCTGATTTTATTAAGTCTTATCGGCGTAATTGCTCATCGCTGCAACAAATGCTCAGCGGTGGCCTCATCCGTCACGAGGCCTGAAATCAGCTTGCCGGCGAGCGCCCCGCGCAACGCGGCGCGGCGCGAAGGGCCCATGGCGACGCCGATCACCAGGCGGTTGGTCGCCCGGCGCAAGGGCGCGCTGGCGACCCGGTCATTGATCGATCCTTCGATCAGCCGTCCGTGCGAATCGAAGGCCCAGCCGGTGATTTCGCCGACGGCGCCCGCCCCGCGCAGCTCTTCGGCCTCCTCGCGCGTGATGACGCCGTCAAGGACGATCGCCGAGCTGTCGCCCATCGCCCCGACGCCCACGAAGCTGACGTCGGCGCGCTCGACCAGCGCGAGCACGCTGCGCACCGAGGCGAGGCCGGTCAGCAACTCGCGCTCCTCGACCGAGCGGGCGACGACCGGAACGGGCATGGGATAGTGAGGCGCGCGAACGGTGTCGGAAACGCGAATGACGACGTCGTAGAACGACGCCGACCCGTCGGTTTTCGTCGTGCCGACCAGCGCCACGAACTTGTGCTGCGGACATTCCATCGCCGGCAGTTGATCGGCGACCGCCCGCATCGTGCGTCCCGTGCCGATGCCGATGATGGCCGGCTCGGCGTTGCGCAGCCAGCGCTCCATTTCGGCCGCCGCGAGTTGGGCGATGCCCAGCGTCGAGGAGGTCGAGCCGGGATCCGAGGGCGCGACCTCGCAATAGCGCAAGTCGAACCGCAATTTCAGCGCCGCGGCGAGCTCCATGCAGCGGGCGATCGGGTGGTCCAGCCTGACCTTGATGAGGCGCTCGCTGATCGCCAGCGAAACCAGCCGTTGCGCCGACTGACGCGAAATGCCGAGCTTGCGGGCGATTTCCTCCTGCGTGTTGCCGGCGACGTAGTAGAGCCAGCCGGCGCGCGCCGCGTCGTCGAGCCTGCCGTCTTCGGCTTCGGTTTTCCTGGCCATTTCCTCGTCAAACCATGGTTTCAGGAGCCTTGATTGTCGCCCGCGCGCCGCGCGACGATCTCGGGCAATCGGCTCATGTCGTCGAAAATCAGCGCGGCGCCCGCCTCCTTCAGGCGCTCGCCCGCCGCGCCGCCGGAAAAATGGCTGCCGCCGACGAAGCCGAACACCTCCATCCCGGCGCTGACCGCCGCCGCGACGCCGGGCGCGCTGTCCTCGATGACCAGGCACTGGCCGGGCGCCGCGTCCATCTCGCGCGCCGCGTGCAGGAACAGGTCCGGGTGCGGCTTGCCGCGCGGCGCCATCGTCGCCGAAAAGATGTGCGGCTCGAACAGGCCGCCGTAGCCGGCGACGGACAAGGCGAGCCGGATGCGCTCGGGCGGGCTCGAAGAGGCGACGCAGACCCGGCATTTGAGGCCCGCCACCGCCTGTCTGACGCCCTCGATGCCCTTCAGTTCGCCGGCGAAGCGGGCCAGGATGTCGCGCGTCAGATCGTTGCGGAAACCGGCCGGCAGCGCGCCGGCAAGGTCGGCTTCGGCTTTTTGCATGATCGAATCGACGCTGAGGCCGAGGAATTGCTCGATCGCCTGGTCATGGCTGATCGGCAGGCCGGCCGCGCCGAGCGCGCGGCGCATCTGCCCCAACGCGATCAACTCGCTGTCGACGAGCACGCCATCGCAATCGAATATCACGACCTCGGGCCAACGCATGAATTTCACTTCGGCAGGGTTCGCTCGAGGCTTGCCCGCATGCAAACGCGCGGCCAAGCTAGCATGACTGCGCTTTGAGAGACAAACAACTGCCCGAAACATGGTCAAATGCTCACCCGCCGGCGCCCCCGTGACGCAAAAGGCGCGCCTTAAGCCTGCCTTTCCCGGATTGTCCGCTCGGCGCCCTGCCTCAGGCCAGCGCGCCGGCGGTGGTCGCCGGGCCGCGCCGGGCGCTCGCATGTCAAGGCATGTCAGCATTTGCGAAAACCTTGGAAAACGCGGGAATGACCGACGCCGGCGCAAGGGTCGGCCGAAAAACCCTTTGTTTTCAACGAACGAAAATTTGGATTTCCAAACTTTTCCAAAACTATTTTTGGCCGAATTGTGGGATATCAGAAGCTTAGGGGCGAAAAAATTTGGAAATCGCGTTTTTTGGATTTGACGGCCTGGTTCTGTGTTTCTTTCCTCTCGGCTTTTGATTGTCGAAAGGCACGATAGCACGATTCCGTATTTTCCGGAAACGAATGTCGGGGCGGGCAATGGGTCGGTTCGAATTTCCGCTTCCAACCCACGTAAGCCACGCGGCTGGCGCGGCAGGACTGCGCCCATCTTTGCCATTCGACGAAAAGTCGTCGCTCTTCGAAAGCAGACATTGCTGTGACGGACGTGGCTGTCTTCCCTGATTGACTTCGTGTATTTTGAGGCGGCTCCCGTAAGTCGCCCTCCTGGCGCCGATCGGCGTCCGCACACTACCCGCGAAACGCAAGCGGGGCTTTTCGCGTTCAGCAAACATCGCGCCGATAGCGCATCCGCCTCAAAGGCGATTACTCGGCGCCGCATAAATGCGACGCTATCAGCGACGGCGCCGGACATCTGCGATCTAGGCTCCAGGTTCGTCGCGAGGCGCCGGCGCTCTGTCGATTTTTTGACGTTGTAGCCGGGGCCAGCCACATCCATTCTCGCGAAGTAACTGGGGGAACTTTGGCTGAACAGCGCGCCGCGTGCTTGCGAAAACCCATCGGCGCATAGCGCAATACCGAACAATGGCTCGGCCTGCCGTCGTCGCCGGGAAGTGCGTCGGCATCGGCGGAAGTCTCGGTCGAATCCTCACGTTTACGCAGTTAAGGAACCAGACCAGGCGCGTGGCCTTATGCGGGCCGCTCCTGTTCGCCCATGCTCGCCTCGATGCTCGGAATGGACGGTTGAACTTGGCAGGACGGCTCGAGAACAGAAAAGCCCTCGTCACGGGCGGGAGTTGTGGCATCGGCGCGGCCATTGCGACGGCCTTCGCGGCCGAAGGCGCGGATGTCGCCTTCTGTCACGACGACGATCCGGAGGGTGGGGCGGCGGTCGCCGCCGCGATCCGGGGATACGGCCGCAGGGCGCTGGCTGTTCAATGCGACGTCTCGGACGCCGCCGCCGTCGAGCGCTTCTGGGCCGAGGCCGAATGCGCGGTCGGCCCGATCGAAATCCTGGTCAACAATGCTGGCATCGGCGGCGAACAGCCCTTCGAGGCGATCGACTTGGCCATGTTCGACCGCATGATCGCCGTCAACTTGCGCGCGCTCTTCCATTTCGCGAAATTGGCCGCGCCAGGCATGCGGGCGCGGCGGTGGGGCAGGATCGTCAACATCGCCTCGCAGCTCGCCTACAAGGGCGCCCCCGGTCTCACACACTACTGCGCCGCCAAGGCGGGCGTGCTCGGCTTGACCCGAGCGCTTGCCTTGGAACTCGCCGAATACGGCGTCCTCGTCAACGCGATAGCGCCGGGTATGACCGAGACGCGGCTCAGCGGGGGCCTGACCGACGCTTGGAAGGCCCGCAAGCTCACCGAACTGCCGATACGCCGTTTCGGCGTACCGAGCGAGATTGCGCCGACCGCCGTTTTTCTCGTGTCCTCGGATGGCGACTTCTACGTTGGCCAAACCTTGTCGCCCAATGGCGGCGACGTGTTCCTATGACAGACCCTATCCGCGACGCCGGGCCCCGACGATGAACGGCGGCCGTGTACTCGTAACCGGGGCCTATGGCCTAATCGGCCATGAGGCGGTGCTCGCGCTGAGGACGGCCGGCTTTGAAGCGGCTCCAACGGATATCCTTACCGAGCGTCCGGCCGATGCCGCCTTCGAGGCGTCGCCTCTGGCGATATCGGGCGTCGAACCGCTCAGCCAATTTCTCAAGACACACAGGATTGAGGCGATCGTGCATGCCGCCGGCGTCTCGGGTCCCATGCTCGGAAGGGATCGGCCGCATGCGGTTCTCTCGACGAATGCTGGCGGTGTGCTTGATCTTTATGAAGCCGCGCGACTTGCGTCGGTGCGACGGTTCGTCCTGCTCTCGAGCGCGTCGGCCTACGGCGAAACCGGCGAAAAACCTGTCGACGAGCGAACGCCGCTGGAGGCCACCGACGCATATGGGGTCTCGAAGATATGCTCGGAGCGGATCGCGCGGGCGTATGCAGGCCATGGCGTCGACACCGTCATCCTGCGCCCTTGTTGGGTCTATGGTCCCCGCCGTCGCACGGCCTGCGTGATCAAGGCTATGATTGGCGGCGCGCTGGTCGGTCAGCCAACGCGCCTCCCCTATGGCGCCGGGTTTCCGCGTCAGTTCGTGCATGTTGCGGACGTCGCCGAGGCCGTCGTCGCCGCCTTGACCTCAGCCGAAGGGGTGCAATCGGCCTTCAACGTCGCCGACGGTCGTCGCTATCAATTGGACGAAGTGGCTCAGTTGGTGGGTGAGCGCCTGCCAGCAGCCCAAATCCACATGGCCAGTGGACCCGATCCGGACGATGTGATTTGCGGCCCGCTGGATATTTCCGCAGCCAAGGCCAAACTTTCGTGGCGGCCGACAATAGACTTGCCGACCGGGATCGACCGGATGATCGTTGAACTCTCGCACCAGGTTTGAGTGACCCGATCAGTTCCGGCATGCCGCGGCGCGAACGAGGCCCGCTCGCTCGAAGATTGGAAGGAGCGTAAGCAATCCCTCACTGATCTCTTGCCGTCATCTGACCCCGGCGGCTTATGGTGGACAGAACCTTTGAGGCGCGAGTCCTCCGACATAGGCCCATCGTCGGTCCTTATCGCCCTTATGCAACGAATTTATCTGTTCTCGAGCTGATCTATTGCATAAATTCGCCGGGCTCCTGCTCGAACAACGTTTCGAGCCGCCCGCGGCAGATCGCGTTCACGACAAGGGGAATGCCGATCTGCCGTTTATGCAAGAGATCGCGAGCGCCGTAATAGGTGAGCTGTGAGCGCCTGTTCGACAGCGGGTTCTCGATCGAGAAATGCGGGATCATCGCTTTGAAACGACCGACATCGTCAAGCGCGCCGGAGCCCGCCATCTGAAGCGTGGCCAGGATCAACTCCAAGGTATGAACTTTGGTGCCGGCCTCGTCGTTCCAATGACCGGCGCGCTGGACATAGCGCGCTATGAAATCTCGCATCCGCGCGTTATGAGCGCCGACCGGACTAGCGCCGCCGAGCATGACGAGTCCGTCGGCGTGGGGGCCGATCGAATTTATCAGAAGCTCGGTATCTTGAGCGGCCTCGGTCGTGATCGAACCCAGGAAGCCCATTTCGCGCGCCCGCGCGATAAGTCTTACGGAGTCGCTCGGCGCCAGGTTCGGCAGGGCCAGGAGATCGGGCATGGTCTGGAGCGCCGGCCGAAGCGAACTTTCGATATTGTCGGCGCCCGGGCGGTAAACGCCCGTTTCCGACAGAATCCGCAATCCGATCCGCCGCGCGATCGAGATTGTCTCGGCGCGCTGACGGAGCCCTTCCGGCGTCGCCGGCGCAACGATGCTGACAGTTTCGACGCCCTCGCTTTCCATCAGATATCGATAGATCTGTGGCGCGGCTTGATAGTTGGCGATCTGACAGAGCACGGCGTTCTCATGCGGCGGTCTGTAGAGCGCGCGAGTGAAAGAGTAGGGAAACAGCATCGCGCGATTATGCTCGGCCACCGGCGTCGCGGCCGCGATCGTCTGTTCCACATTGGGTCCGATGATGTATCGGACGTCCTGTGTTTCCGTCAGGAACCGCGCGCCCTCGGCCGAGCGAGCCGGCTGCATGCCGTCATCGAACGACACGATATCCACGCGATAGTGTTTGCCGCCGATTTCGACGCCGCCCGCCTCATTGTACATCTCCGCCGTCGCCTCCGCGCAGTGCTTGCTGACAAGCCCCCAAGGCGCGGCCGGGCCACTCATCGCGCCGAGCACGCCAATCCGCAAGACCAGATCGGCGGAGCGAACCGGCGGCGCGCCGAGATGTGGGAGGCGGAAGCGAATCGGTCTATCGCGTGGCGCGCGCGCCCGTTTCGGCAGTCGGCTCAGGTCGAGCAATTGTCCTTCTTCATCGCGACGCGGGTCGGCCAGATCGCCGAGCGGCGCGCCCAGACCCATCACGAAAAGCGCCTTTGCGTAGAGCCCAATCGAAACCGCGGCGTCGCCAGCTTCCAGGCGGCCGTAGGTGGAGCGATGCACCCCTGTGCCTTTGGCCATCTGCTCGGCCGTGAGCCCTCGTTTCAGCCGCGCGACGCGGATGTCGCTGGCGAACTTCTCCAGCGAAACAGCCACCGCAAAAGGCATCGATGCTTCCAGAGCGCGCTTCATCGCTGTCCCTTTCAAAGGCACGGGCAAAGCTTTTTGGACGCAGCAAGTTTTGCGCCAACAACGCGTCTTTCCCAAACGCGATTGTCCGGCGCCGCATAAATGCGACGTTAGCGGCCTCGGCGCTGGGCCTGTGCGATCTAGACTCCATGTTCGTCGCGAGGCGGCGGCGCCGTGCCGATTCTTTGAGGTTGTCGCGGGCGCGGGCCCCATCCACGCTGGCGGCGCCAACTCTCAGCGTCGGCGGACGAGCATGCGAAGTGAGCTCGCAAAAAAATTCCTGACGTAAGCCGTGCTGATGCGATCAACCGTGAAAGGAAGCGACATGAAACATGTTCTGCAGTCAGGCTTCAGGAAGGGCTTGGAACGAGTGGGCGTCGCCGCGCTGCTCACCGTGGTCGGAGCCATGAGCTTCACGCTGCCCGTGGACTTAGCGACGTCAGAGGCCGCCCAAGCCGCGCCCGAGGTCACGAAACTGGACTTCTGGGCCGTGCGCGACGCGCAGGAATCAGCGTCGATTACTTTGGCCTCCGAGAAAGGATTCTTCAAGGACGAGGGATTGGATGTCACGATCAAATGGATCGTGAGCGGGACGGACACGCCCAGCCTTGCAGCGAGCGGCCAGATCTTGCTGACTGGCGAGTCGGCGTACATCGCCGGCGTCCTGCGGGACAAAGGCGTCGATATGCGCTACCTGATGCCGATGTCCAACATCGGCGGCTCGCAGCAGGTCGTGCTGGGGCCAAAGACCGTCGTGAAGTCTCCGAAGGACCTCGAAGGCAAGAAGATCGGCATGGCCGCCGGCGCCGGCGTCGCGATGGCGATTACAAGCATGTGTGAGGACAAAGGAGTTGACTGCTCGAAAATCACCCTCGTCAATCTGCAGCCGCCGGATCAAATCCCCGCGCTTCTGCGTGGGGATATCGACGCCATGGCTATTTGGAATCCCTACGCGCTTGCGGGGGTGAAGGCCGGCGGCCGCCTCTATTTCTCCGGCAACAAATCCTATATCGACGGCGCAGAGAAGAAGGTCAATTACATGTATCTGGATGGCGGCCTGATCGTTAACGGCCCCTTCCTCACAAAAAATCCGGAGACCGTGAAAGCCGTGATGCGCGCGCTCATCAAGGCGACCGACTACATCAATTCCCATCCCCGCGAGGAGATCGCGGCCATTCTATCCGGTCCGCTCGATATTCCGGTCGATGACCTGACGCAGATTCTCAAGATGAACATCTACTCCAACGCCGTCGACGATCCCACGGTGGCGGATCTGACCAAGCTCCTGGCGTATGGCGGACGCCCGGACATCGGCTGGACCAGCAAGGTCTATCATCCTCAGGACGTTTACGATCTCCACCTTCTGAAGGAAGTGGCTCCGAATTTGGTTACCGCGAAGGGTTTCTGACGGCGCGCTTCCGCCGATGACCCGAGCCGGGCGGCGGCGGCCGCCTGGCAAGACTTTTGCAGAGAAGTCGCGACCAGCGCGGACCCTATTCTTGGACAAGACGCCTAAGCTCCGTTTCGACCGGGTTGATATGGTCTTCGCTCGACCAAACCAACCGCCGGTTCAGGTCCTCAAGTCCATAAGCTTCGACGTCGGCGCAGGGGAATTTCTGTGCCTTCTGGGGCCGTCGGGTTGTGGCAAGTCCACCATTCTCAACATCGCCGCCGGCTTGATCAAACCGAGCGCGGGAACGGTGACCGCGGGCTCGCGCGTCGTCACCGGACCCGGACGAGACCGCGGGGTCGTGTTTCAGGAATACGCCCTGTTCCCATGGCTCACGGTGCGGGAGAACGTCGTTCTCGGCGCCAAATCGGGCGCGGGAAAAGTCGACCGCGCCAAGGTCGATTACTTCCTCAAAGTGACGGGCATGTATGACCATAGGGACAAATATCCCAAGGAACTGTCCGGCGGGATGAAACAGCGCGCCGCGATCGCGCGCACCCTCGCCAACGACCCGGAAATCATATTGATGGACGAACCGTTTGGCGCGCTCGACCCTTACACGCGAGAGGCGCTGCAAGATCAGTTGATTGAGCTGTGGAGCGCGTCCCGGAAGACCATTCTGTTCGTCACTCATAGCGTGGAGGAGGCGGCCTACCTCGCGGGGGTCGTGATCCTGCTCAAGGCGCATCCGGGGGAATTGAAGGCTGTCGTCAAGAACGAGGTTTCTTGGCCCCGCGAACGCGCATCGGAGGAGTTGATCGGCATTGAAAGGGCTATACGTCGTGTCGAGCGAACTTAGCGCCGAATTTGTGCTGCCCGAGGCAAAACGTCCAGCGGACTTCAGCCTCCGGAATCCCAACGCGATGAGGCTTTACAAAGTTTGTACAATAATTATGTTTGTATCAGCTTGGCAGGCTGTCGACTTGATTAATTCAGAACTGAAGTTCTACAATCCATTACTGATCCCGTCGCCGCTCGATATCGTCAAAAGGACAGCGGCGCTGTGCTCAACCGGCGCATTGCAGAAACATATCGTCGCATCGGCGACGCGCGTTTTCCTCGGCGTGCTGATGGCGTTTCCGCCCGCGGTTGTTCTGGGCATCGGGATCGCCCGGTCGAGGATGGTCGAGGTCGTCTTTGAGCCGTTGATTGAACTCATTCGGCCGATTCCGCCGTTGGCGTTGCTGCCCATGTTCATTCTCTGGTTCGGCATCGGCGAGTTGTCCAAGCTGGTGTTCATAGCGTTCGCCGCGTTCTACATCATCATGACGACAGTCATGTTGAGCGCGGCGAACATAGACGTGGTGCTCATACGAGCGGCCAGGACGCTTGGCATCAATGGCTGGCGGTTCTACAGAGAAATTGTATTTCCTGCGATATCTCCAGATCTGTTTGTTGGCGTTCGTTTAGGCTTGTCCGCGGGCTTTGTCGTGATTGTCGCCTCAGAATTCATAGCGGCGGATGTCGGGCTGGGATATATGATCAATTACGCAAGAGCGTACTTCCGGGTGTCCGACATGTTCGTCGGAGCGCTTACCATTGGATTTATCGGATACTCCGTCAATATATTGCTGATGGCGGTCGAGCGGCGGCTTTTCAACTGGCGAATTAACGACGAACGTTAATATTGGGCCAGGCGTACAATTGAGTAACCTGTGATCACCGATTTCATCGGACCTTATTGGATATTGCGGCGTGTTCGAGTTGGCTTCTTGTCAGCCGCATGTCGACAACGAACATCCTCTATCGCCCCTGGCCATCCGGAACCTGCCATTCCCCCTCCGGCCAATAACGGAAATTCAACCGGCCATCACCCGGTCGGGCGTGGGGAGAGCGCTCACTTCCCGAAAGCCTCGATCACCGCCGCATAGGCCGGCTTCGGTTCGCCGCGTTCGTCGAACAGCAGGCCGGCGCCGTAGCCGGGAAAGAACGAGGGGATCCAGGAATGGGCGTCGGAGACGCCCCAGGTGGTGACGCCGACGCAGCGGGCGACCGACAGACAGGCGGCGACGACGGCGCGGTCATCGTCGGCCTGGCGGGCGAGCGCGGCGGCGCTCGCGGGAAGTTCGAGGCGCGAATCGAGTTCGGTGATCGCGACGTCGACGTCGAGCGCCGCGAACCTCGCCATCGCCGCCGGCAAATCGGCGGGCGCGCGGCCGGTGATGAAATGGCCCTGCAGGCCGACGCCGTCGATCGGCGCGCCGGACCGCTTGAGCGAGGCGACGAGCTGATAGAGCGCGTCGAATTTCGCGCCGGCGTGTTCGACGTTGTATTCGTTGACGTAGAGCTTCGCCTGAGGGTCGGCGGCGCGCGCGGCGCGCAGCGCGATGGCGACATAATCGGCGCCCAGCGCGTCGTAGAGAACGCCGCCGCGCCAATGGCCGGCGTCGTCGAACGGCTCGTTGACGACGTCCCAGGCGTAGGCGGCGCCGTTGTAGCGCGCGACTTCGCTCGCGACGTGGCTTTCGATGAGGTCGCGCAAGGCGGCGGGCGAGAAGCGGCCGTTGTCCACCCAGGCGGGCAGGTGATCCGGCCAGATCAGGTTGTGACCGCGCAGCTTCTGGCCGTTGGCTTTGGCGAAAGCCGCCACCGCGTCGGCGGCGGTCCAGTCGACGAGGCCCTGCGCCGGCTCGACGGTTGGCCACTTCATCGCATTCTCCGGCGTGATCGAACTGAACTCACGCGTGGCGAGATCGCGATAGACGGGATCGGCGAGGAAGGCGGGGTCGAGCGCCGCGCCGAAATAGCGGCCCTTGGCCGCGGCGGCCGATTTCAGGCTGACGGCGCCGGCCGCCTGCGCCACCGCGAGGACGGCGGAGGCGGACAGCGCCGCCGCCGCTGCGGCGGAGGCGAACGCCGTGAGAGAATTGCACCGCTTCCTGTTCATTGCGCGACCTCCCCGTCGCAGGCGACGTCAAAGTCTCCCGTTCGCTGGCGCTATCGCGGCGGCAGCCGTTCGAACGTCGGCAGGCCGTCGGGGATATGATGGAACGGCTGCCGGTCGACGGCGTAGATCGCCATCTGCGGGCGGCCGTACAGGCCGGGATCGTCGAGCGTGCCGGCCTTCAAGATCACCGCGGCCAGGCCCGGCCGCCGCGTGGTCAGATGCGTGCCGCATTCGGCGCAGAATTCCCGAGTGACGGGGCGCTCGAGATCGCTGCGCGCAAACCGTCTCGGCGTCCCCCGGGTGTAACTGAAGCCGTCGGGCGGGACGAGAAGAAACATGTTCGGCGCGCCGCCGGAGAAATACTGGCACTCGCGGCAATGGCATTGGGCGCGTAAGCGCGGCTCGCCTTCGATCGCGTAGCGCACCTTGCCGCAATAGCAGCCGCCTTCGAGCTTCATGGCGTTCTCCCGGATGATCCGCATAAGTCCCCGATCAGGGCCGCGGCGTTGGAGGACCGACTTGTATCAAAGGCCGTGACCGAACGCCTTTGCAATGATCGGATATACCGGATGATTATTCTCAAACCAGACCGCGGCGATGTGCGCCACGAAGATCTCCGGGTCAAGCGGAAGTCCCATCGCGCGGATGGCGTCGGCATTCGCTTGTAAGAGCGCGGCAAGCGCCTCGCGATGACAGGCGTAAAGCGCGCCGCTCTTGACGCAACACCCGGTCGGGCCAAACTGAACTGTGGCGAGCCCGTGCGCCGTCAGGGCGGCGACCACTGCTTCGGGCGTAATTTGCACGAACTCCTCAATCGTATGGAGCGGCAGATAGCCGACGGGCTTGGATGGACCGACTGCCATCAGGCTGCGGAGCAGCATTTCCTGTTCGCGCTCGTCGGGGCGGCTTGTCATCACGCGACGACGTTCATCCGGCCACGACTGCCGCTCCAGGGGAGCAGCTCGGCGAGCTGAGTTTGAGGCATCTCGGCGATACCACGTCGTGCCATTCTCGGACCCTACCGATCCCCGTCGTCCTTCGCCAGGCGGCCTTCGCCGGAGGCTGGCAACGAAAAAAGCCCGTCGGACCAAGGCGGGCGCCTTGATCCGACGGGCTTCAATCTGGTTGCGGGGGCAGGATTTGAACCTGCGGCCTTCAGGTTATGAGCCTGACGAGCTACCGGGCTGCTCCACCCCGCGGCAGGAAAAAGAAAAGAGGCTTGTTTCCGCCCTTCGCAGGCCTGGCGGCGACCTACTCTCCCAGGTCTTGAGACATAGTACCATCGGCGCTGAGGCGTTTGACGGCCGAGTTCGGGATGGGATCGGGTCTGGTCACCTCGCAAAAGCCACCAGGCCGGCGAAAGGCGGAAACGAAGCAAAACTGGCCGCTCATCCGGCGCGGATGAGCGTTGGTAAATGAGAGCAATCAAGCCAAACGAGCGATTAGTACCGGTAAGCTGCACGCATTGCTGCGCTTCCACACCCGGCCTATCAACGTGGTCGTCTTCCACGGCTCTTCAGGGAGAAATCGTCTTGAGGCTGGTTTCCCGCTTAGATGCCTTCAGCGGTTATCCATTCCGTATATAGCTACCCTGCACTGCGGCTGGCGCCACAACAGGTCCACCAGAGATACGTTCACCCCGGTCCTCTCGTACTAGGGGCAAATCCTCTCAATTCTCCTACACCCACGGCAGATAGGGACCAAACTGTCTCACGACGTTTTGAACCCAGCTCACGTACCACTTTAATCGGCGAACAGCCGAACCCTTGGGACCTTCTCCAGCCCCAGGATGTGATGAGCCGACATCGAGGTGCCAAACACTCCCGTCGATATGGACTCTTGGGGAGTATCAGCCTGTTATCCCCGGCGTACCTTTTATTCGTTGAGCGATGGCCCACCCACTCGGGACCACCGGATCACTATGACCGACTTTCGTCTCTGCTCGACTTGTAAGTCTCGCAGTCAGGCTGGCTTATGCCATTGCACTCAACGACCGATTTCCGACCGGTCTGAGCCAACCATCGCGCGCCTCCGTTACTCTTTGGGAGGCGACCGCCCCAGTCAAACTACCCACCATGCGTTGTCCCGACCCCGGATGACGGGGCGCGGTTAGACATCCATAAAAGTAAGGGTGGTATTTCAAGGGTGGCTCCACGCGAGCTGGCGCCCACGTTTCAAAGCCTACCACCTATCCTACACATACCGTCACGAATGCCAACGCAAAGTTATAGTAAAGGTGCACGGGGTCTTTCCGTCTGACCGCAGGAACCCCGCATCTTCACGGGGACTTCAATTTCACTGAGCTGACGTTGGAGACAGCGGGGAAGTCATTACGCCATTCGTGCAGGTCGGAACTTACCCGACAAGGAATTTCGCTACCTTAGGACCGTTATAGTTACGGCCGCCGTTTACCGGGGCTTCAATTCAAGGCTTGCACCTCTCCTTTTAACCTTCCGGCACCGGGCAGGCGTCAGACCCTATACGTCATCTTACGATTTCGCAGAGCCCTGTGTTTTTGTTAAACAGTTGCCACCCCCTGGACTGTGCCCCTCCCGTCCGGTTGCCCGAACGGAAGGCCTCCTTATTCCGAAGTTACGGAGGTAAATTGCCGAGTTCCTTCAACGTCATTCTCTCAAGCGCCTTGGTATGCTCTACCTGTCCACCTGTGTCGGTTTCGGGTACGGTCTGATGCGGGGGCTATTTCCTGGAACAACCAGGTTGCAAGGGAAATCCAGTAATCCCTCACAACTTTCGTCATCCGTCACCACCCGCTGGCCCACGAATATTAACGTGGTTCCCATCGACTACGCCTTTCGGCCTCGCCTTAGGGACCGGCTAACCCTGCGAAGATTAACTTTACGCAGGAACCCTTGGACTTTCGGCGACACTGTCTTTCACAGTGTTTGTCGTTACTCATGTCAGCATTCGCACTTCCGATACCTCCAGGATGCCTCACGGCTGTCCCTTCACTGGCTTACGGAACGCTCCGCTACCGCGCTTGCGCGCCCAAAGCTTCGGCTCATGGCTTGAGCCCCGGTACATCTTCGGCGCAGAAACCCTTATTTAGACCAGTGAGCTGTTACGCTTTCTTTAAAGGATGGCTGCTTCTAAGCCAACCTCCTGGTTGTTTTGGGATTTCCACATCCTTTCCCACTTAGCCATGAATTGGGGGCCTTAGCTGTTGGTCTGGGTTGTTTCCCTCTCCACAATGGACGTTAGCACCCACTGTGTGGCTCCCGCGCATTACTTCCAGGTATTCGGAGTTTGGTTAGGTTTGGTAGGGTTTTGGCCCCCCTAGCCCATCCAGTGCTCTACCCCCTGGAGTATTCACGCGAGGCTATACCTAAATATATTTCGCGGAGAACCAGCTATTTCCGAGTTTGGTTGGCCTTTCACCCCTAATCACAAGTCATCCGAGTCTTTTTCAACAGACACCGGTTCGGTCCTCCAGCAAGTGTTACCTTGCCTTCAACCTGCTCATGACTAGATCACTCGGTTTCGGGTCTAATCCGACGAACTGAACGCCCTGTTCAGACTCGCTTTCGCTGCGCCTACGCCTATCGGCTTAAGCTTGCTCGTCAGATTAAGTCGCTGACCCATAATACAAAAGGTACGCCGTCACCCTTGCGGGCTCCGACTGTTTGTAAGTATCCGGTTTCAGGAACTATTTCACTCCCCTCGTCGGGGTGCTTTTCACCTTTCCCTCACGGTACTAGTGCGCTATCGGTCGCTGAGGAGTACTTAGGCTTGGAGGGTGGTCCCCCCACGTTCAGGCAGGATTTCACGTGTCCCGCCCTACTCGAGTCTTCCGCAATTCTTAAATCCATACGGGGCTGTCACCCACTACGGCCCGACTTTCCAATCGGTTCTGGTTGGAATTGCAGAAGCGCTGGCCTGGTCCGCGTTCGCTCGCCACTACTAACGGAGTCTCGTTGATGTCCTTTCCTCTGGGTACTTAGATGTTTCAGTTCCCCAGGTTAGCTTTTGTTCCCTATTTTATTCAGGAACAAATACCTTCTTTTGATATCTGCAAGTGCGAAACCACCGCGGGCGGCAAGCCGCCGCGCGACAATCTCACAATTACAGATATCGAAGGTGGGTTTCCCCATTCGGAAATTCACGGATCAAAGCCTGTTCGCGGCTCCCCATGACTTATCGCAGCGTACCACGTCCTTCATCGCCTCTCAGCGCCAAGGCATCCACCGGATACCCTTAAGACACTTGATTGCTCTCATTACCAACGCCCATCGCTCGGCAGCGACCACTCATCCCACGGCGAACGCATGGCGTTCGTCCGTTGTGCGGGGAATCCGTGAAGGCGTCGATATCTTCTAAAGACCAGTTTTGCTTCAAACACATCCGGGAGCCTTGCGGTCAAGCCAAGCCCACGACTGAGATGCTCAGAAGAATTGCGAGGCTCGCAGCCCCCCGATTCCCTGACCGAACGTGTTTCCTCTTTACGATGTCAGATAGAACGCGGCCCGCGCCACGCGCGCCGCGAAACTGATTTTCCAGAAGGACCGCCCCGGCGATCTCGACCGTCTGGTGGAGCCAGACGGGATCGAACCGACGACCTCATGCTTGCAAAGCACGCGCTCTCCCAACTGAGCTATGGCCCCGAGACAACGCTAACCGAATGGTGGGCCTGGGAGGACTTGAACCTCCGACCTCACGCTTATCAAGCGCGCGCTCTAACCAACTGAGCTACAAGCCCGAGCTTTGGCGCCCGCCTTGCGTCGCAAGCGACGACTTATGGCTCGTCCTTCTGGGGGAAGAAAGAGAAACGAAGACGGCGGCGCCCCGCAAAGACGGCCTGACTGGCCGTTTATCCTAAGAATTCCAGTAGAGAGGCCGGAAGGCCGCTCATAGAGGAATATCCTTAGAAAGGAGGTGATCCAGCCGCAGGTTCCCCTACGGCTACCTTGTTACGACTTCACCCCAGTCGCTGACCCTACCGTGGTCGCCTGCCCCCTTGCGGTTAGCGAAACGCCTTCGGGTAAAACCAACTCCCATGGTGTGACGGGCGGTGTGTACAAGGCCCGGGAACGTATTCACCGCGGCGTGCTGATCCGCGATTACTAGCGATTCCAACTTCATGCACTCGAGTTGCAGAGTGCAATCCGAACTGAGACGGCTTTTCGAGATTTGCTAAGGGTCGCCCCTTCGCATCCCGTTGTCACCGCCATTGTAGCACGTGTGTAGCCCAGCCTGTAAGGGCCATGAGGACTTGACGTCATCCCCACCTTCCTCCGGCTTATCACCGGCAGTCCCCCTAGAGTGCCCAACTGAATGATGGCAACTAAGGGCGAGGGTTGCGCTCGTTGCGGGACTTAACCCAACATCTCACGACACGAGCTGACGACAGCCATGCAGCACCTGTGTTCCAGCCCCTTGCGGGAAGGAAGCCATCTCTGGCGACCGGACTGGACATGTCAAAAGCTGGTAAGGTTCTGCGCGTTGCTTCGAATTAAACCACATGCTCCACCGCTTGTGCGGGCCCCCGTCAATTCCTTTGAGTTTTAATCTTGCGACCGTACTCCCCAGGCGGGATGCTTAAAGTGTTAACTGCGCCACTAAGCAGCAAGCTGCCTAACGGCTAGCATCCATCGTTTACAGCGTGGACTACCAGGGTATCTAATCCTGTTTGCTCCCCACGCTTTCGCATCTCAGCGTCAGTACCGGGCCAGTGAGCCGCCTTCGCCACTGGTGTTCTTGCGAATATCTACGAATTTCACCTCTACACTCGCAGTTCCACTCACCTCTCCCGGACTCAAGATCTCCAGTATCAAAGGCAGTTCCAAGGTTGAGCCCTGGCATTTCACCCCTGACTTAAAGACCCGCCTACACGCGCTTTACGCCCAGTAATTCCGAACAACGCTAGCCCCCTTCGTATTACCGCGGCTGCTGGCACGAAGTTAGCCGGGGCTTCTTCTTCAGGTACCGTCATTATCGTCCCTGACGAAAGAGCTTTACAACCCTAAGGCCTTCATCACTCACGCGGCATGGCTGGATCAGGCTTTCGCCCATTGTCCAATATTCCCCACTGCTGCCTCCCGTAGGAGTTTGGGCCGTGTCTCAGTCCCAATGTGGCTGATCATCCTCTCAGACCAGCTACCGATCGTCGCCTTGGTGAGCCATTACCTCACCAACTAGCTAATCGGACGCGGGCCAATCCCTCGGCGATAAATCTTTCGCCTCTCGACCGTATTCGGTATTAATCCAAGTTTCCCTGAGCTATTCCGAACCGAGGGGTATGTTCCCACGCGTTACTCACCCGTCTGCCACTCCCCTTGCGGGGCGTTCGACTTGCATGTGTTAAGCCTGCCGCCAGCGTTCGTTCTGAGCCAGGATCAAACTCTCAAGTTGAATTGAGATCTTTGACCTGACTGGTCACTACTGCGGAAACTCTCGTTTCGCGCTTCTCGTTGACGAGTTCCGAACACATCCGCTTAAGGCCGAAGCCATAAGCGCGATGAATTCATCACGTGACCGTCAGAGTATCTCTTCGACTGCCCTTGAAGGGGCAGTCCGCAAGGACTCCGCCGTCCACGTCTCTCTTTCTTCCGATTCAATTGTCAAACAGCAGAAACATCGGCGAGGACTGGCGTCCCCAAACAGGACCGGCTTTACCCGACCTTTCGGTCAGGTGGCTTGAGGCCCGAGATAGTCTCGAAAACCAGATGGCTATTCGTCCGCCCAAGGCGTCGTCGCCGTCGGTGGCGGTGATATAAGGGGGGGCCTCCAACCTGTCAAACAGTTTTTCAAAAAATATTCACAATGATGGCGGCCCCGTCGCGCGTTGTGGAAAACTTATCGCGCCCGCCGCGCTCAAATCCGCTCCCCCGCCCTATAAGCGCCACGGTTTGCCCTGATTCCTCGCGCGTTTTGCGCGCCGCCGTCCGGCGCCGGTTGACGCGGGCGTCACGGCGTTTAGTTTCTCTTCTCCCCGACGAACTGGCGAGTCGAGCGGCCATTTCGACAATTGCTACGGAGCAGCGACAGATTGGCCGCCCAAACCGCCCTCGCGCCCCGCCGTGTCGACCGCTCGCGCCCTTTCATCGATCTTGGCCGGGAACAGCCGATCGAGGCGGGCTTCAGGCGGCTCGAGGCCGCCGACCGCCGGCACATCTCGCTGCGCTGGCTGATCGGCGTGGTGACGACCGGTCTTTGCGGCGTGGCGCTGATCGGCTCGGCCCTCTATCTCGGGCTCGACCGGCAATCCAATTTCGCCGAAGAGCCGGAGATCGCGCTGCCGCCCCGGCATGAAGGCGCCCCGGAGGCCGCCGTCAATCCCGGCAAGGGCGATCGGCTGGTGCGCCCGGTGGACATCGTCGCCGCCAAACAGACGTTCAAGGCCGCGACGACGATTCGCATCGGCGACAAGGACGTCGTCAAGGCGCGCTCCTTCACGCGCGTCGCCACGACGCTGACCCTGACCCCGACCAGTTACGCCGACGCCGTGCCGGAGTTCAATCCGTTGAAGCTGACCGCCGGGTCGGCCGAGCAGCCGGACGCCCCGCCGGACCCCGGCCCGATGCAGGACGACGCCGAAGTCGCCTTCTCGACGCGCGATCTGACGAGCGCCGACGCGGCCGCGATCACCGGCGAACTGACGCTCGCGGAGGCGCAGGCGCAGGTCGTCGAATCGATCCGCGCCGCCGCCGCCGCGGGCGCCAAGCCGCCGTTGCCGCTCCCCCCGCAAATGCTGTTGATGCGCACCAGCCGGGCGGGGACCGACGGGCTGGGCGCGCTCGCTTATGCGGCGACGAGCGGGGTGAGCTCCGGCGCGCCGTTCGCCTCGATCGAAGTGCGCATGGTGCCGGAAAACGTGACCAACGCGCCGCGCAGCCGGGGCGGCGACGGGCAGGTGGCGTCCGAACGCCTGATCGTGGCGCGCCACGGCGAGACGATCGAGGACATCCTGCGGGCGAACGGCGCATCGAGAGACGCCGTCAGCGCCATCGTGGCGGCTTTTGGCGCCAAGCGCGGCGACCCGCCGGTGGTCGAGGGCCAGAAGGTCATGCTGCAATACGACGAGCCCGCAGCGCCCGGGCAGATCGGCCAGATCGGCCGCATTTCGGTCTATTCGGACGAGCAACTGAAAGCGACGATCGCCGTCACCGACGCCGGCGCCTATGTGCCGGTGACGATGCCGCCGCGCGCGGCGCGCAAGGCCGCGAGCGAGGACGATGAATCCTCCGGAAGCATGAACCTCTACCAGAGCCTGTTCGAAACGGCGCTCAAGCAGGGCGTCCCGCGCCCGATCATCGATCAGATGGTGAAGATCTTCGTCAATGACGTCGACTTCCAGCGCGCGACCGTCGCCGGCGATTCGGTGGAGGCTTTCTACAGCGAGCCCGACGATATCGACTCCCGTCCCGAGCTGCTCTACGCCACCGTCACCGCCCGCGAGCAGACCTTCAAATATTACCGTTTCGAGACGCCCGACGACGGCATGGTCGACTATTATGACGAGAACGGACGATCGACGCGCAAGTTCCTCATCCGCAAGCCGATCGTCGCCGGCGAATTGCGCTCGGGATTCGGGATGCGCTACCACCCGATCCTGCGTTACGCGCGCATGCACACCGGCGTCGACTGGGCGAACGCGATCGGCACGCCGATTCTGGCGGCGGGCAACGGCGCCATCATCAAGGCGGAATTCACCTCCGGCTACGGTCGGCGCATCGAGATCCAGCACGCCAACGGCTATGTGACGACCTATTCGCATTTGTCGGGCTTTGCGCGCGGCATCACCCCCGGCGTGCGCGTCACCCAGGGCCAGGTGATCGGCTATCTCGGCCAGTCCGGCCTGGCGACCGGGCCGCATCTTCATTACGAGGTCATCGTCAACGGCCGCTTCGTCGATCCGATGGCGATCAAACTCGCCAGGACGCGCGAGTTCGACGGCAAGATGCTCGCCGCCTTCAAGCGCGAACGCGACCGCACCGATCAATTGATGGCCCAGGCGCCCAACGCGGCGCCGCCAGCGCAAACGGCGCTGAAAGTCAATTGATCGTCGCCCTGAGCCGGCCCGGCCCCGCCCCGCCGAAGCCGAGCGCGGCGCGGACCTCGTCGGCCGCAAAGCCGCCGCGGCGCAATTCCGCCAGCGGCGTCGAGGCGGCGCTCTTCGACATCTTCGCGCCGGTCACATCGCGCACCAGACGGTGGTGGCGATATCGCGGGGCGGCGATCTCGAGCAGCCTCTGCAACAGGCGATGGGCGCTCGTCGCCGCGAACAGGTCGCGGCCGCGCACGACGTCGCTGACGCCTTGCAGCGCGTCGTCGACGACGACCGCCAGATGGTAGCTCGCCGGCATGTCCTTGCGCTTCAGCACGAAGTCGCCCCACGCCGACGGCTCGGCGCGAATGATCGTCTCGCTCGCGCCCTCGCCATATTCGCGCCAATGCCATTCGCCCGGCGCCGCGGCGAGCGCGCGCGCCATATCGAGGCGCAGGGCGGCTGTGCGCCCCGCCGAAAGGCGCGCCGCCCGCCCGCCGCCGGTCAGCGCGCGGCAGGTTCCGGGATAAAGCGGCGCGCCGTCGGGGTCGCGGGCGGCGCCGGCGGCGCGGACGATTTCGCCGCGCGTGCAGAAACAGGGATAGACGAGGCCGCGCGCGGTCAGCCGCCGGAGCGCGTCCGCGTAGTCGCCGACATGCTCGCTCTGGCGGCGCGGCGCCTCGGCGAAGGCGAGGCCAAGCCAGCCGAGATCGTCGACGATGGCCCGCTCGAATTCGGGCCGGCGGCGCGCGCGGTCGATGTCCTCGATGCGCAGCAGGAATCGCCCGCCGCTCGCCGCGGCCATCCTCGCGTTGAGAAGCGCCGAATAGGCGTGGCCAAGATGCAGCAGGCCGTTCGGCGAGGGCGCGAAGCGGAACACCGGCTGAATTGAGGGAGCGGTCATTTTGCGGAGTTGCGCATCGGCGGCGGCGTGTCAGAATCCGCCGGCGACGACGGACGGGCGAGAGGGGACAGGGAATGAGCGGCGATCTTCGCGGGAAAGGCAAGGCCGGTCGATCCGGCCGGCGATCGGCTAGCGGAGCGACGGCGGCCAAGGCCAAGGGGAGGCCGAAGCCCGCCGCAAAGTCGAAAAAAGCGCCGAAGGCGGCGCCCCGCAAGACGGCGGCGCGCAAGACGCAAAGGCGCCGAATCGCGCGAGCGCCGAAAGCGGCGATCCTCTATCATCCCGGCCCGCTCATCGACAGCGAAGCGGCGCTGCAGGAAGCCGCCGCCCGGCTTCTCGCGCTCGATCGCGAAACGATCGGCAAGCTGCTCGAAACAGGCGGCGCGACGCCCCTGCGCCGGCAGGAGCCCGGGTTCGCCGGTCTCGCGCGGATCATCATCTCGCAGCAAGTGTCGACCGCCAGCGCCAATGCGATCTTCAAGCGCGCCGAGAGCCTCCTGGCGCCGTTGAGCGCCAAGAGCGTGCTCGAAGCAAGCGACGAAAAGCTGCGCGCCTGCGGACTCTCCGCCCCCAAGATGCGCGCCCTGCGCGCGCTGGCGCAGGCGGTCGCCAGCGACGGCCTCGATCTGACCGGCCTCGGCGCGCTCGTCGCCGAAGACGCGCATCGGGCGCTCATCGCGGTCAAGGGCGTCGGTCCCTGGACGGCGGACATTTTCTTGCTGTTCTGCCTCGGGCACCCCGACGCCTTTCCGGCCGGCGATCTGGCGTTGCAGGAGGCGGCGAGGCTGGCGCTCGGCCTGAAACAGCGGCCCGACGCGCGGCGGCTCGAACAAATCGCCGAGCGCTGGCGCCCGTTGCGCGGAGTCGCGGCGCGCATGCTATGGGCCTATTATCGCGTCGCGCGGCAGCGCGTCGGGATGGCGCTCGAGGGCGCCCGAACCTGACTTTTCCTTCCTCGACCGCCCCTACGGAGCGCCTTGTGGCTCAGACGATCACCGGTCCTCGCCTCGAAGCCAAAAGCGGCCGACCCAAGCAGCTCGTGGTGCTCCTGCACGGCTATGGCGCCGACGGCAAGGACCTCATCGAAATCGGTCGGCAATGGCGCAACTGGCTGCCGGACGCGGCGTTTGTCGCGCCCAACGCGCCCGAGCCCTGTGCGATGTCGCCGACCGGCCGGCAATGGTTCGCCATCAGCAATCGCGGGCTCGACGAGCGCCACGGCGGCGATGAACGATGGGCCGGCGTCACCAGGGCGCGGCCGTTCGTCGACGCGTTTCTCGACGCGGAGCTGGCGCGCCTCGGCCTCGACGAAGCGCGCCTCTCGCTGGTCGGCTTCAGCCAGGGGACGATGATGGCGCTGCATGTCGGCTTGCGCCGCGCCCGCGCGCCCGCTTCGATCGTCGGCTATTCCGGCATGCTCGTCGGACCCGAGCATCTCGGCGAAGCCGCGGCGCGCGACGCGCGCGGCGGCCGCCCGCCGGTGCTGCTGGTGCATGGCGACCAGGATCAGGTGATTCCGCTCGAAGCCCTGTTCATTTCTTCCGAAGAACTCGCCAAGGCCGACATTCCCAATCAGTGGCATCTGTCGATGGGCGTCGGCCACGGCATCGACAACGGCGGCCTGCGCCACGGCGGATTGTTCATCGCCAAGGGGTTCGGGGTGAAGGTCGGTTGAGCCGAGGTCGGACGCGACCGGCGTTCGCCGCGCGCAGAATCTCCCGAGGCCGCCCGTTTGAGAGCAAGACCCGGAGTGCGGCGCGCCCAATCCCCGGCTAGGAAGGCGCCACACAACGGATGGGAAAGGACGCGAGGATGCACGTCGCATCGGAAAAGTCGCCCGGCGCCGGGATGGCGCCGGAGTTCGATCGCCAGTGGCGGGCGGTCGCCGCGCGCGACCGCAGCGCCGACGGCACGTTCTATTACGCGGTGCGCTCGACCGGCGTCTATTGCCGGCCGTCCTGCGCCTCGCGGCTCGCCAACCCGCGCAATGTCGCATTCTTTCCGACCTGCGGCGACGCCGAGCGCGCGGGTTTTCGCGCGTGCAAGCGCTGCCGGCCCGACGAGGCGGGGCGGCGCGAGCGGCAGGCGGCGACAATCGCCGAGGCGTGCCGCGCCATCGAGGCGGCCGAGGAGGCCCCGGCGCTCGGCGAGCTCGCGCGCCGGGCGGGCATGAGCCCCTATCATTTCCATCGCGTCTTCAAGTCGGTGACGGGGGTGACGCCGAAGGCCTATGCGAGCGCGCATCGCGCCGAGCGCGTGCGGCGCGAACTGGCGCGGCCCGGCGCCAGCGTGACCGCGGCGATCTACGACGCGGGGTTCAACTCCAGCGGCCGATTCTACGAGACCGCCGACCGGCTGCTCGGCATGAAGCCGAGCGACTATCGCGCCGGCGGCGCCAACAACCAAATCCATTTCGCGATCGGCGCGTGCTCGCTGGGCGCAATATTGGTGGCGCGCAGCGAGCGGGGCGTCTGCGCGATTCTGCTCGGCAACGATCCGGAGGCGCTCGCACGAGACCTGCAGGACCGCTTTCCGCAGGCGCGGCTGATCGGCGGCGATGCGGCGTTCGAGAAACTGGTGGCGACCGTCGTCGGCTTTGTCGAGGCGCCGGCGCTCGGCCTCGACCTGCCGCTCGATTTGCGCGGCACGGCGTTCCAGCAGCGCGTCTGGCAGGCTCTGCGCGAGATACCGGCGGGAAAGACCGCAAGCTACGCCGACATCGCCAGACGGATCGGGGCGCCGAGGTCGGCGCGCGCGGTCGCGCAGGCCTGCGCGGCCAACAAGATCGCCGTGGCGATCCCGTGCCATCGCGTCGTGCGCAACGACGGCGCGCTGTCGGGCTACCGCTGGGGGGTCGAGCGCAAGCGCGCGCTGCTGAGATCGGAAGCGGACGCCGCCTCGTGACGCGGAGGCGCCGCCTGGAGCGGCCGGGCCGCAAGGATGAACGCCGCACGGCGCGCGGCGGTTTCGATGGCAAAGCCATCACCCGCCCGACAGCCAGCCGCCGGGCGAGAGCGTCGGTTCGGCCGTCGCGCGTCTCGCGATCGGCGAGCGCGCCGGCGCCGGCCGCTACGACGCCTTGTGCTTCTTCAGCTCGAATTTCTTCTTGTTGGCGGCGCCGGCCGATCCATCGGCGTTCTGAACCTTGTGCTCCTGCTCGACGGAGGCGAAGTTGAGCGAAAATCGCTCGATCGGCATCACATGGCTGTCCTTGGCGTGCAGCTGATAGCTGGAGATGAACACTTCGTCCAAGGTGATTTTCAAATATTCATGCGGCTTTTCGCCGGCCTTGCGCGCGACGATCGTCGCCTTCGGATGATGCTTGCCCGAAACGCAATTGAGGAAAATGTTCGGCGAGGATTTGTCGACCTCCTTGGTCACCTGGATGTCGTGGATGCGCGACTTGCCGACGCCCGATCCCTTGTCGTGTCCGCCCGATCCGGCGTTGGTCGCCCCGACGCTGAACGACGTGATGTGGATTTCGTTCTTGTGCTTGTCGTCTTGCGATTCGCCCTCCATGCCGTCGATCTTGAGGAAGAAATCGCTTTGACCTCCCCCGCCGCCGCCCCCGCCGCCGCCCGCCCCGGCGCCGTCCGCGCCGGCGTGGGCCGAGTGCGAATAGCCGACCTTCGCCTGCGCCGCGGTCAGCGCGAAACCGAGATCGGCGGGGCACAGGCCGTCGTCGGGCATCGCCATGACGGTGTCATAGTCGATGGCGCCGACGGGTTTTCGCAGGATCGCCGCGCAGTAATATTCCTGCAGCGAGATGATGTGATAAATGAATCCGTGCACCCCGGTGTGAAATATGTCGACGTCCAGCGGCGCCGGATAGACGAATCCATTGGTCCTCACCGACATGGCGGTTTGTTCGTAGAGAAGAAAGGACGCGCTGGTTTTCGGCCCCCAGTCTCCGTCGACCTCATCGACGGAAATGTAGCCCGGCGCGCCCGTCCACATGCCGTAGCGGGCGACCAGATACTGCACAAGACGAACGTCGTCGCCCTTGGAGCCCGATCCGATCCTCTTTTCGACGTCCCAGATGTAGCCGCTGGCTCCACGAGGATTGAATGCGATCGGCATGGCGGTTCTCGCTTGTTCCGGGAAGCGCGCTGCGCTCGGCCTCAGGCCTTGTCGTCCAGCCAATGTCGACGGCTGTTCGGCCGAAGGCGGCCGCGCCAAACGGCCTGATCGCCGTCTCCCGGCGGCGCGGGGCGGGCCGGGCGCGGCGGCGAGTTCATGCTGCGCCTCATGATCGCCGTCGGCTCCAGGGGCGGCCTTCCCCGCGGTGAGACTCGCGAAAGTCGCCGCTTTCAGAAGTTTGCGCCGATAGGCCTTGTACCTTAGAACCGGAGCGACGCCAACACGGGACAGCGCGCCATCGGCCTCGGTCAACCGTGGCCACCGCCGGATCGCGCGAGAAATCCTCGACAAGCGTGGGGGGAGCCATCGTCATGTTCGAAACGACCATCGCCGGCAGCCTCCCCAAGCCGATGTGGTTGGCCGAGCCGGAGCGTTTGTGGCCGGCCTGGAAGCTCGAAGGCGCAGCGCTCGAGGCGGGCAAGCTCGATGCGACCGTGCTTGCCGTGAAGCTGCAGGAGGACGCCGGCATCGACATCGTCAGCGACGGCGAGCAGGCGCGCGTTCATTTCGTGCATGGTTTCCTCGCCAATCTCGACGGCGTCGACTTCGCGCGCAAGGCGGTGATCGGCATCCGCGCCAACCGCTACAAGGCCGAGGTCCCGACGGTCACCGGCGCCATCCGCCGCAAGGGTCCGGTCCATGCCGCCGAAGCCGCCGCGGCGCGCGCCCATACGCGCCGCAAGCTCAAATTCACGCTCCCCGGCCCGATGACCATCGCCGATACGATCGCCGACGAGCATTATCGCAACCGCGCCGAGCTCGCCAACGCCTTCGCGGCGGCGCTGAACGAGGAGGCGCGCGAGCTCGAAGCGCTGGGCGTCGACGTCGTGCAATTCGATGAACCGGCCTTCAACGTCTACATGCGCGAGGTGTCCGATTGGGGCGTCGCCGCCCTCGAGCGCGCCGCCGAAGGTCTCAAGTGCAAGACGGCCGTCCATATCTGCTATGGCTACGGCATCAAGGCCAACACCGACTGGAAGGCGACTCTCGGCTCGCAGTGGCGGCACTACGAGGAGACCTTTCCGGCGATCGCCCGCAGTTCGATCGACCAGGTCTCGCTCGAATGCCGCAATTCGCACGTGCCGATCGAGCTGCTCGGGCTGTTGAAGGGAAAGGACGTGCTGGTCGGCGCCATCGACGTCGCTTCGAACGTCGTCGAGAGCCCGCAGGAGGTCGCCGACACGATCCGCCAGGCGATGGCCTACGTTCCGCCCGAGCGCCTGTTCGCCTGCACCAATTGCGGCATGGCGCCGATGCCGTGGAAGACCGCCTACGCCAAGCTCGCCGCGCTGGCCGCCGGCGCCGCGCTGATGCGCAAGTCGCTCTAACGCCGCAGCGCCGCGAGCACCCTGGCCGAAGGGCGGCCGTCGCGCTGGAGGCCGTTCTTCCCCTCGAAGTCGGCGATCGCGTCGCGCGTCTTCTTGCCGATCGCGCCGTCGGGCTCGCCGACGTCGTAGCCGCGGCCGATCAGCAGCCGCTGCAACTCGCGGCGCTCGGCGCGCGATAATCCGGGATCGTCGGTCGGCCACGGCGTCGCCAGCGGTCCCCCGCCCGCCAGCCGGTCGGACAGGCAGCCGATCGCCAAGGCGTAGAAATCGGAGGGGTTGTAGGCGTATATCGCGTCGAAATTGCTCGTCACCAGAAAGGCCGGACCGTCGAAGCCCGCCGGCGCCAGCAGGCCCGCCTCGCCCTCGCCGAGCGCGCGCCCGTCGACGCGGGTGACGCCGCGCGCCGCCCAGGCCGACATCGGCGCCTTGGCGCGCCGGCCCGACGGACCCGCATAGCCGGCGGGCAAGCGCACTTCGAAACCCCAGGCGAGACCCGGCCGCCAGCCCGATCTGCGCAGGTAGTTGGCCGCCGAGCCCAGCGCGTCCGGCGCCGAATCGACGATGTCGCGACGCCCGTCGCCGTCGAGATCGACCGCCAGCCGCTGGAAGGTCGAAGGCATGAACTGCGTCTGCCCGAACGCCCCCGCCCAGGAGCCGGTGAGCCGGTCGGCGGCGATGTCGCCGTTGGCGATGATCTTCAGCGCCGCCATCAGCTCGCCGCGGAAGTAGGCGGGGCGCGCGCCGAGGCAGGCGAGCGTGCTCAGCGATTGCACCAGCGGCCGCTTGCCCATCGCGCGCCCGAAGTCGGACTCGACGCCCCATATCGCGGCGACGACGTAGCGGCTGACGCCGAAGCGCTGCTCGGCGGTCGCCAGGGCGGACGCATATTGCGCCATGCGCGCCTTGCCGTCGGAGACGCGCTCTTCGTCGACGAGCGGCGCCAGATAGTCCCAGATCGGCGTCTTGAACTCCGGCTGCTGCTGTTCGAACTCCAGCACCTTCATGTCCGGCTGGAGCCCGCCGAACGCCTGATCGAGCACGGCGGCGGGAACGCCCTGGCGCGCCGCTTCGCCGCGCAGCGAGGCCGCGCAGGACTCAAAATCGGCGCGCGCGGGGGAGGCGGCGACAAGCGCCAGCGCGACGAAAAGCGCCCATGAAAAGCGGTTTCTGCTCAACGGCTGTTTCCCGAAGACGGCGCCCGGCCGGGCCCGCCGCGCGCCAGCGCCGGCGGCGGCGCTCAGACCCACGGCCGCGCGGCCGCCGCCTTGCGTTCGTGGGCGTGGATCGCCTCGCCCTCGACCATCGTCAGGCCGATGTCGTCGAGCCCCTCGATCAGGCAGTGCTTGCGGAACGCGTCGATTTCGAAGCGCACCACGCCGCCGTCGGGGCCGCGGATCTCCTGCGCCGGCAGGTCGACGGTCAGGGTGGCGTTCGCCCCGCGCCGCGCGTCGTCCATCAGCTTCTCCAGATCCTCGGGCGACACCTTGACCGGCAGCACGCCGTTCTTGAAGCAGTTGTTGTAGAAGATGTCGGCGAATTCGGTCGAGATGACGCAGCGCACGCCGTAGTCGAGCAGCGCCCATGGCGCATGTTCGCGCGACGAGCCGCAGCCGAAATTGTCGCCCGCCACGATGATCTTCGCCTTCGCATAAGCCGGTTTGTTGAGCACGAAATCGGGATTGAGCGAACCGTCGTCCCTGTAGCGCATCTCGGCGAACAGGCCGGCGCCGAGCCCGGTGCGCTTGATCGTCTTCAGATACTGCTTGGGGATGATCATGTCGGTGTCGACATTATCGATCTCGAGAGGCGCCGCGACGCCGGTCAGGGTCGTGAATTTGTCCATGGCGGGTGGGATTCCCTGAGCCGCGCCGGACGCGCCGCTCGCCCTCGCGCTCTAGCAAAACTCGCCGCGCCGCGCAAATCGCCGCGGCCGGCGCCGGGCGCCGGTCGGGCGGCCGGCAAGCGCGCGAGCCGTCATCCGGTGGCAACAGAAAAACGATTGCGCAAATGTTTCGATCGCGTTACCCTTTGCGCAATATGCGGTCTTGACGATCGCGCCCGGCGCTCAAGCGCGGGGTATTAAGGGCGAGGAGGCGCTTGATGTCGGGAAGCGCGATGGGGACGGCGTTTGTCCGCGGCGGGGGCTCGGATGTCGACCATCGTTGACGTTGCGCGCCGCGCCGGCGTTTCCGTCTCCACCGTCTCGCATGTGGTCAACGGCACGCGACGCGTCAACGCCGAAACGGCCCAGCTCGTCGAAGAAGCGATCGCCTTCGTCGGCTTCCGGCCGAACGCGCTGGCCCGTTCGCTGAAGCGCGCCTCCACCGACAGCGTCGGCATCGCGATGTCGGTGATTTCCAATCCCTATTTTTCCGATATCGTCTGCGCCATCGAGGCCGAGTGCGCGCGGCTCGGGCTGATGGTGTTTCTGTCCGACACCCAGGACGAGTCCGCGCAGGAGCTGAAGGTCGTCCAGGCGCTGCACCAGCGCCGCGTCGACGGCATCATCCTGGCGCCGTCCGCCGACCCGGAGCGGCGCGCCCTCAAATATCTCGAGGACAGCCGCATTCCCTTCGTTCTGGTGGATCGCCTGCTGTCGCGGCGCTTCGATCAGGTCGGCGTCCAGAACCGCAGCGCGATGCAGACGCTGGTCGCCCATCTCATCGCGCATGGCCACAAGAGGATCGCCTTCGTCGCGGGGCAGTCCGGTTTCTCCACCGCGCGCGAGCGCACGCAAGGCTACAAGGCCGCGTTGAAGGCGGGCGGTCTCGCCTATGACGAAGCGTTGCTGGTCGCCGCGAGCACGAGCACGCAAGCGGCGGCGCTGTCGACGCGCAAGCTGTTCGAACTGGCCGATCCGCCGACGGCGCTCGCCGCCGGCAACAACCTGGCGACGATCGGCGCGATGCATGGGCTGCGCGAGCTCGGCCTGCGCGTCCCCGACGACGTGGCGCTGGTCGGGTTCGACGATTTCGAATGGGCGGACTATTTCGAGCCGCGCCTCACCGTCATCGCGCAGCCCTGCCAGGAAATCGGCCGCGAGGCCGCCTCGCTGCTGATCGAGCGCATCACCAAGCCGGACAGCGCGCGCCGCACGATCCGCCTCAAGCCGCGGCTCGTCGTGCGCACCTCGTGCGGCTGCCCGGCGCGCAGCGCTTCGGCCAACGGTTCGACGCATGCGGCGAAGGGCTCCTCATGAGCGCCCCCGTCCTCGCCATGACCGGCATCGAGAAAAGCTTCGGCGGCGTCCATGCGCTGCGCGGCGTCGACTTCGACCTGCGCCGCGGCGAGGTCCATGCGCTGCTCGGCGAGAACGGCGCCGGCAAGTCGACGCTGATGAACATCCTCGGCGGCGTCATCGCGCCCGACCGCGGCGAGGTCCGCGTCGACGGCGCTCCGATGCGCTTCGCCAATCCGCGCGACGCCCAGGCGAGCGGCATTGCGACGATCTATCAGGAGCTCGACCTGGTGCCGGGCCTCGACATCGCCGCCAACCTGTTTCTGGGACACGAGCTGATGCGGCCCGGCGGGCGCCTCGACAACGCGCGGATGGAGCGGGAGGCGCGCGCGCGGATGGCCTCGGCCGGCGTCGAGATCGACGTCAGGCGGCGCGTTCGCGAGCTCAGCATCGGCCAGCGCCAACTGGTGGCGATCGCCAAGGCGTTGTCCTACGCGACGCGCATTCTGGTGATGGACGAGCCGACCGCGGCGCTCAGCGCGGCGGAAGCCGAGCGATTGTTCAACGTGGTGCGCGCGATGCGCGAGCGCGGCGTCGGCATCGTCTATATCTCGCATCGACTGGAGGAGGTGCCGCGCGTCGCCGACCGGGTGACGGTGCTGCGCGACGGGCGGCGCGTCGGCGAAGAGCCGGCGAGCGCGCCGCAGGCGCGCCTGGTCCGCCTGCTGGTCGGCCGCCCGTTCGACGAGATGTTCCCGCCGCGCGCCGTTGCGCTCGGGCCGGAGCTGCTGCGCCTGGAGCATGCGGGCTTTTCGCCGAGCGCCGAAATCCCCGGCTGGCAGGCGCCGCGCGACGTCACGCTGACCGTTCACGCCCAGGAAATCGTCGGGCTCGCCGGCGTGATGGGCGCCGGACGCACCGAATTGCTGTCGGCGCTCTACGGCGCGGGGCCGCGCGGACGCTGGCGCGGTAAAATCGAAGCAGCGGGCCAGCCGGCGCGGCTCTCCACGATCGCCGCGGCGCGGCGCGCCGGCTTCGCCTTCGTCACCGACGACAGGCGCGGCGGCGGGCTGATCCTGCGCCACAGCGTCGGGCGCAACATCGTCATGTCGATCCTGCGCCGCATCTCGCCGGCCGGCTTCATGGCGCCCGCGGCGGAGAACGAGGCGGCGCTGCGCTCGATCCGCGCTTTCGACATCCGCACGCCGAGCGCCGCGATTCCGGTCGGCAACCTGTCGGGCGGCAACCAGCAAAAGGTGGTGTTCGCCAAGGAGCTGTTGCAGGAGCCGCGCCTGCTGCTGCTCGACGAGCCGACGCGCGGCGTCGACGTCGGCGCCAAGGGCGAGATCTACCATCGCCTGCGGGCGCTCACCCGGCAGGGCCTGGGCGTGCTGGTGGCGTCGAGCGAATTGCCCGAGCTGATCGGCCTTTGCGACAGGATCGTGGTGATGCGGCAGGGTTGCAGCATTGCCGAGTTTCCGGGCGGAGTCGACGAGAAGGCGTTGCTCGAGAGCGCCACCGGCCTCGCCGAGGAGGCCGCATGACCGACGCGCCCAAAGCCGACGCCGCGGAAGTCGCGACGCCCGCGCCCGCTTCGGCGACGCGCGACCCGCTCGCGCTGATCGTCCGCTTCCAGAGCGTGATCGGCCTCGTTCTGGTGCTGATCGGCGGCGTCCTCTTCTCGCCCTCGCGCCACGGGCAGATCATCTTTTTGTCGCCCGACAACATCGCCAACATCATTCGCGCGATCTCCGAAACCGGCATCATCGCGCTCGGCATGACCTTCGTCATCATCACCGCCGGCATCGACCTTTCGGTCGGCGCGATGCTCGGGCTGAACTCGGTGTTGACCGCGATGCTGATGACCACCGCCAACCTGGGGCTGGTCCCGACGCTGCTGGTGGTGCTCGCCGCCGGCACGACGTTCGGCGCGCTGCAAGGCCTGATCGCGATCCGGTTCCGCCTCGAGCCGTTCATCGTGACGCTCGCCGGCCTGCAAATGGCGCGCGGGCTGGCGTTGATCCTGTCGGGCAACGTCTACATCAACATCTCCTACGGCGACGGGCCGGGCCTCGCGCCGCCGGTGTTCGCGCTGCTCGGCGAGCGGCTGTTTCACAATGTCGTGCCGGTCGCCACTCTGGTGTTCGTCGCGCTGGCGATCGTGGCGACCGTCGCGCTGAACACCACCCGCTTCGGACGCTATGTCTATGCGGTCGGCGGCAACGAGCGGGCGGCGCGGCTGTCGGGCATCCCGGTCGCCGGCGTGAAGGTCGCAGTGTTCGCGATCACCGGATTCGCCTCCGCCGCGGCGGGCATCGTCCACGCCGGGCAGTTCAACTTCGGCAGCGCCAACGACGGCGCCGGCTATGAATTGACCGCGATCGCCGCGGTGGTGATCGGCGGCACCAGCCTGTTCGGCGGCGCCGGTTCGATGATCGGCACGATCGCCGGCAGCATCATGCTCGGCGCGCTCGCCAATATTCTCCAGCTCAACAATGTCAACGCATCGCTGCAACTGCTCGCGACCGGCGCCATCATCGTGCTCGCCGCGGCGTTGCAGACCATGGTCGGACGCCGGGAAGGCTCGATGCGCTGATTTTTCCCGGATCGTGCGGAGGACTATCAAACGGGAGGACGGAAAATGCATCTACGCTACAAACTGATGGGCGCGGTCTGGGCCGCGCCGCTACTGGCGCTCACCGCGGGCGCCGCTTTCGCCGCGCCGATCGCCAAGCATTGCGGGCCGAAGGACAAATACGTGATCGGCTTCTCGCAGGCCAATTACGCCGAGCCCTATCGCCAGCACGTCAACAACGACCTGATCGCGCTGGCCAAGGCGATCCCGCAATTCGAGTTGCAGATCGCCGACGGCGCCGGCAACGACAACACCCAGACCTCGCAGGTCGACAACTTCGTCACGCAGGGCGTCGACCTGTTGATGATCTCGCCCTTCGAGGCGGCGCCGCTGACGCCGGCGGTCGCCCGCGCGATGAAAGCGGGAATTCCGGTGATCGAGCTCGACCGCCAGACCAACGGGAAACCCGGCAAGGACTACACGGCCTTCGTCGGCGGCGACAACTACAAGATCGCCTTCGAAGCGGGAACCTACACCGCCAAGACCTTGCTGCCCGACGGCGGCGACGTCGCGGTGCTGGAGGGCCTGCCGAGCTCGACGCCGGCGGTGCAGCGCCTCAACGGCTTCAAGGACGGCGTCAAGCAGAACCCGAAGATCAAGGTGGTGGCCGAGCAGGCCGCCGACTGGCTGCCGGATAAAGCGCAGACCGCGTTTTCGGCGATCCTGCAGGCCAATCCCGACGTCAAGGTGGTCTATGCGAGCAACGACATGATGGCCGCCGGCTCCTACCTTGCCGCCAAGGGCGCCGGCAAGGAAGGCAAGATCGGCATCATCGGCACCGACGGTCTGCCAGGACCGGCCGGCGGCGTGCGCGCGGTCGCCTCGGGACAATGGGCGGCGACGTTCACCTATCCGACCGGCGCGGCGGAATCGCTCGACCTCGCCAAGAAAATCCTGCTCGATTGCGCCGAATTGGTGCCCGACACCGTGACGGTGCCGACGCTGGCGATCACCAAGGACAATGCGGCCGATCTCGACAAGAAGCTGAAGTTCTGAAGCCGCAGAAATCGGCGGGCGTAGGCCGGGCGCGTCCCGGCTTGCGCCTTCTCTCGCCAACCTTGGCGGCTCAGGCGGCGTCGGCGTTGCGCGGCGCCGCCGTCTCGCCCGTCGGCGCGGCGTTCAGCGCCGCGTATCGGCGCGCGCAGTCGCCCTCGTAATAGCTCATGCCGGCGTGGGTGAGCCGGCTGTGCAGGTCGAGCCAAATTTCGCCCCCCAGCGCCCGCCAGCGCGCGCAAAAGGCATAGTCCTCGCTCAGGTAGACGCCGCTCTGCGCATCGATCGCGCATTCGAACAGCGCATAGAGATGGTCGTCCGTCGGCGTTTCGTTGGTCAGCGTATGGACGGAGCGGAACTTGAGCTCGGGATGGGCGGCGATCAGCCGGTCGAACACGACGCGCTTGATCAACTGGAATCCCGTTCCGGCGTAGGTCGCGGTGGCGAAGCCGGCCTCGGTGCGCCGTTGTTCGCCGGTGCAGATCTGCCCGACATAGGAGAGCCCGGCCGCCGCCAGCGCCTCGCCCTTGACCGCGCGCCCCGGGAGCGCCCGCCAGTCGATCTGCTTCAAGGGATAGGCCCCCGCGGCGAAATCCTTGTCGAGCCGCAGCAGGCGGAGGAACTGGTCGGGCTCGAAGGCGATGTCGGCGTCGATGAACATCAGATGCGTCGCGCGAGGATTGTCGAGAAAGCGCGAGACCAGCACGCTGCGCGAGCGGGTGATCAGCGAATCCCCGCCGAGCAGCACGACGTCCAGTTCGAATTCGCCGCCGGCCGCCACCTGCGCCAGCTTCAACACCGACATCATGTAGCCCTGATTGACGAGGCCGCCGAAGCAGGGCGTCGCCACGACGACGAAGGGTTTCGACATTCCGGCTCGCATCCCGCGCCACAGCCGCCTGCCGGAGACCGGGGGCCGCATGGCGCTCGATCGAGCGATAGCCGCCCAGCCTTTCCCGAGCCTTGCAGCCGGATTGGCCGGGTCGAAGGGGATCGCCCGCCAGCCGCGACGCGCACGGCCGGTTTACGCGATGTCAATCTCTCCCGTGTGCAATGAATGCGCCAGTCCCCGGTTCCGGTTGATGCCGCCCCTCTCAGGAGAAGATTTTGACGAGAGCCCCGAGGCGCGATTCCGGCGGGCGCTGGCCGACGCGCGGCGCGCCGCGCGCCGGCGGGAGGGCGCGCGCGAAGGCGGCGGTTCGGCCAACGCCAATCCCAATCCGCTGGCCGGCGCGACATTCCCGATCGACGACGATCCCCGGCGCACGACCGGCGGCGCATCCGATTGGCATGCGGCGATGGCCTTCATCGAAGAGCCGGATGAACCGGCGGCGCTTGTCGAATCGCCGCGCGGAGCCGAGGAAAGCGCGGAAGCGATCCTCGAGGAGCTCGGCCTGACCGAGCACCTCACGGAGGCGGAGCTCGCCCGGCTGCGGCGTCTCTATATGTGGCGCCATCATCCCGACCGCCATCGCGAATCGCAACGTGCGAGCGCGACGCGGCGGGTGGCGATCGCCAACATGCTGCTCGATCGCGCCCGCTCGCGCCTCGCCGGCGGCCGGCGGCCGTAAGACGCGCAAGGGCTCCACCGCAACCGCCAACGCGCGGGGGACGATGCGGCCGGGGGAGTCGACGGCCGGTCGCCGCTTGCCGCGGATTCTCACGGGGATTCCGCGCCGGCGCGGCCTTGCCAACGGCCGCCCGGCTTGGCAACGTCAATCGTGAGAATTTGTCCGCGGGAGGATTCGAGGCGACCTCCGTCGGGGGTTTTCGGCTGTCAGCCTGCACTGAACGGTTCGCCATGAGGCTTTTCGCGACGCCCGCGCTGCAGTTGGCAGTGCTGTTCCTGATCGCCGCCGTGGGCATCGCCGGCGCCATCGCCAATGTTCAGAGCCCCTTCATCCTTTGGGGCTTTGTCGCGCTGATGGTCCTCGGCTTTGCCGGAATCGGGGTCGGCGAGCTGCGCGCCGACCCGGCGGGCGCGGGCGGCGACGCAGCGGGCGCGAGCGCCCGGCAGAAGAGTCTCGAGACGAGAGTGCGCCGGCTCGATCACGAGCTGGCGACCATCGTGGAGATCATCCAGTCGCACCTCGAAGCGAGCGGCCGCTACAACGATTCGCTCGCCGAGGCGGGGCGCAATCTGCCCGCGGCGGTCGACCCCGAAAAGGTCCGCGCCGTCGTTCGGCGCCTGATCGAGGCGAACGAGCGGATGCGGCGCGAGACCGGTGAACTCACCGAGCGGCTCGACAAGTCCCGCTCGCAGGTCGCGGCGCTGCGCTCGCGGCTCGCCGAAGCGCAGGAGATCGGCCTGCGCGATTCCCTCACCGCGCTGGGCAATCGTCGTTCTTTCGACGTCAATCTCTCCCGACACATCGCCGAGGCGCGCGCCCAGAAGACCGAACTGTGCCTGGTGCTCGGAGACCTCGATCATTTCAAGAAGATCAACGACAGTTTCGGCCATCCGTTCGGCGATCTCGTCCTCAAGTTTTTCGCCGAGCTGCTGTTGAAGCACATCAGGGACGTCGATTTTGCGGCGCGGTTCGGCGGCGAGGAGTTCGCGATCATCCTGCCGCGCATGACGCTCGACGAGGCGACGCAGCTCACCGAGCAGATCCGCAGCCGTCTCGAAGCCCAACAATGGAAGAACGCGCAAAGCGGCCAGCTCTTCACCCGGATCACGGCGTCCTTCGGGATCGTCCGGCTCGACGAAACGGACGACGAGGAAACGCTGTTGAAGCGCGCCGACACCATGCTCTACGGGGCCAAACGCGCCGGCAGGAACCGGATCGCCATCGAGGACCGGGCGTAGCGCCTCGGCGGCGCGCGCCGGCGCTATTGCCGGGAAATCTTCTTCTTCGGCGCGGGCGGCTTGGCCGCCGCCGGCGCCTTTTCCCGCCATTCGAGCGGCGCGCCGTTCTGGATCAGCACGACCCAATGGTCGCCGCGTTTCTCGATCGCGTTGATGCGGCCGAAATCGGGCACGACGTCGCCGACCTTGACCCGGCGGGCGTCAAACTCGCTGGCGACCAGGGCCTGGCCGTTCGCGACATCGAGAATCGAATAGGAGGACGGCGCCGCCCGCGCATCGATAGTGCGCATCGGGGTCAGGACGAGATTGACCGGCCGCCCGGAGGCGGCCTGATCGAGGATCGATCCCGTCGGCGTCGGGTCGATCGCCTGGGTGGCGGGCGGGTTCGCCGCCTGCGCCATTACGGGCGCCTCGATCGGCGCCGCGGGCGCTGCGGAATGGCTTGGACGGGCGAAGATCGAAAGATATTCCATGCCAGCGATGCGCGGCGGCCGGTCCTTGTCGGCGAGCATGTAGCCGGCGAAGGCCAACGAGGAACAGGCGATCACGACGCCCGAAGCGCCGAGAATGCGATCGGCGGTCAGAACGGGCGCGATCCTGGAGGCGAAGGGGAGTCGTTGCGGCGATTTGCCGCGCGTGGCGTTCGAGACTGCGCTTTCAGGCATTTTCTTGACCGCGCCCCTTCAAGGCGGAGCCGCCGTGGCGCCGCGGCTACGACGCCTTGGCGGGCTTCTCCGTTTTGTTGTCGGATTTCAGCGCCGCCGCCAGCTCCTGGAACGCGTCGTGGCTGGGACCGGCGGACAGCATCTGCGTCATCGCCTCGTAGATGCGCGGCACGACGCTCACCGCCTGGTCCAGCACCGCGTCGGAGCCGGCCTGATAGCCGCCCATCAGGCGAAGGTCGCGCGTCTCCTCGTAGCGGGAGACCAGCGAGCGCAGTCTGGCGACGAGCTTGCGCTGTTCCGCCGTCCACCCGTAGTCGGCGAGCCGGGAGATCGACGACAGGATATTGACGGCGGGATAGCGGCCCTGATCGGCGATCGTGCGGTCGAGCACGATATGGCCGTCGAGCGTGCCGCGGATGCTGTCGGCGACCGGATCGTTGTGGTCGTCGCCATCGACGAGCACGGAAAAGACGCCGGTGATCGATCCCCCTCCCTCGAGGCCCGGCCCGGCGCGTTCGAGGAGCCTGGGAAGTTCGCTGAAAACGCTCGGCGCGTAGCCGCGGGCGACCGCGGGCTCGCCCGCCGCCAGCGCCACGTCGCGGGCGGCGTGGGCGAAGCGGGTCACCGAATCGACGATCAGCAGCACGGAATCGCCGCGATCGCGAAAGCATTCGGCGATCGTCATCGCGGTCTTCGGCGCGAGGCGCCGCATCATCGGGCTTTCATCGCCGGTGGAGACGACGGTGATCGCCGACGCCCGGTTGCCGGCGAGCGTGTCGTCGAGAAACTCGCGCACCTCGCGTCCGCGCTCGCCGACCAGCGCGATGACCACCGTGTCGAAGTCCGGCGAGCGGGCGAGCATCGCCAGAAGCGAGGATTTTCCGACGCCGGACCCGGCGAACACGCCGATTCTCTGTCCCGCGCAAAGCGGCGAGAAGAAATCGATCACCCGAATGCCGCTCTTGATCGGCCGCTTGACCCGCGCCCGGCGCATCGCCGGCGGCGCCTCGGCGTCGAGCGGCATGACGCGCTCGCCCTGCTGAAGCGGTTCGTTGGTGTCGATCGGCCGGCCGAGCGCGTCGATCACCCGCCCCTTCCAGCTCGGATGCGGAGAAAGGGAGAGATTCTCCGCGCGGAACGCGGTTGTCCCGATCCCCGCGTCGCACCGCGCGTCGAAGGGCTTGAGCGTGACGGCGCCGCCGTCGATGCGCACGACCTCGCCGATCTGGGCGCGGCCCCCGATGTCGAGACTGACGCATTCGCCGAGCTTTAGGAATTGCGAGAGCCCCGCGACGCGATAGTGGGACATCGCGACCTCGGTGACGACGCCGCCGACGCGAACCGGCTCCAGGAACCTCGCGCCCCAGGCTACGCCCGCCTCGAGACGATCAAGCGCGTTCATGACGATGGGTTCCGCCGGTTCGTTTCACGAAGGTTGCGCCGCCCGATCGCCATCAACCGCTCGACCCCAGCGTCTTGATCGCGTCGTTCAGCGACGATTCCGTCTTCTCAGTCGCGGCGGAGACGCCGTCGAAGGCGCGCGACAACGCAATCAGTTTGGTCATCTCCATGATCGGATTGACGTTCGAGCTTTCGACGAAACCCTGGGCGACGCCGTTCGCAGTGAAGTCGAGCACCGCGGTGGCCGGCTTGTCCGGAATGACCCCCGAATTGGCGTAGCGACTGAGTTTGGCGTTGTCGTCGATCGAATAGAGGCCGAGCGCCCCGACCTGGGCATGGTTCTGGGTGATCATTCCATCGCGCGAAATGTCGGGCGGGCCGGCGGTCGCATCGAGCAGGATCGGCGCGCCGCCCGCGTCGAGCACGGAATAACCGTTCAGCGTCGTCAGTTCGCCGGTTTCGGAAATGGTCATCCGGCCATCGCGCGTGTAGACCGTTCCGGCCGGCGTCTTGATGGCGAGCCAGGCGTCGCCCTGGACGGCGACGTCGAGCGGATTGCCGGTCTTGCTCATCCCGCCCGTCTGGCGGGAGATGAAATCGGCTCCGCCGCTGGCGAAGGCGACGACGCTGTCGCCGGCCTTGGCCATTTGCGCCTCGAAGCTGACGCCGTCCGCCCGATAGCCGATGGTGTTCATGTTCGCGACGTTGGCGGCGATCGTCTGCAACCGCCGCTCCAGAGCGACCTGGCCGGAGAGAGCGACGTAAAGCCCAGACTGCATGGCGAGAACCCGCGGGTTGACCGGTCGATCGGCGCGACGGCGCGCGCGAAAAATCCCGCCGTCGCGCCGCCCTGGCACCCTGCCATGTCTGACTTGCGCGAAGCTGGTTTGGGCGGGCCAGCCTCACGCAAGGTCAGGCTCGCAACCTGCCTGCCCCAAGAGGGCGTCGGGAGAGCCAATTGAATTTCATCATCGGTCTGGTCATCGCCGTCGGCAGCATCCTGGGCGGCTACGCCGCGCTCGGCGGGCACCTCGAGGTGCTGATGCAGCCCTTCGAGCTGATCATCATCGCCGGATCGGCGCTCGGCATTTTCGTGGTCGCCAACCCCCTGGCGACCATCAAGGATTGCGGCAAGGCGATCGGCGAAGCAGTGCTCGACAAGGGACCGAAAGGCCGCGATTTCCTGGATGTGCTCAGCGTTCTCCATGCGCTGATGCGGGAACTGAAAGGCAAGTCGCGCAGCGAGGTCGAGAATCACTTCGAGAACCCCAAGGAATCGGAAATCTTCAAGGCTTTTCCGCGCCTGCTGGCGGACACCGACCTCGTCACCTTCATCTGCGACTATTGCCGGCTGATCATCATCGGCAACGCGAGGACGCATGAGATCGAGGCCTTGATGGACGAGGAAATCGAAACCATCACCTACGACAGGTTCAAGCCCGTTCACGCCCTGAACTCGGTCGCCGACGGCCTTCCGGCGCTCGGCATCGTCGCGGCGGTGCTCGGCGTGATTCATGCGATGGGCGCGCTCGACCAATCGCCCGAATTGCTGGGCGGGCTCATCGGCGCCGCGTTGGTCGGCACGTTCGCCGGCATTTTCCTGTCGTATGGGGTGATGGGGCCGATCGCCCAGAAAATCCGCGTGGTCCGCAAGAAGCAGCTGCGCTCCTTCGTCCTGATCAAACAAACTCTGCTGGCGTTCATGAACGGCGCGATGCCGCAGGTCGCGGTGGAATATGGCCGTAAAACCATTCCCTCCAAGGAGCGGCCTTCGATCGACACGGTCGAGAACGAGACGATCGCGGGCGGCTCGGCAGGCTCGGGCGAATCCGCGCTCAAGGCGGCGGCGTGACGATGTCCGCGAGGGAACAAACCGCCGCCTCCCGCGAGCGCAAGGGCCATGATCCGCTACTCGACCAGTCGGGCTTCGCCATCGACCGCCTGCCGATGCTCGGCATTGTCTTCGACCGGTTCGTCGGCTCCCTCTTCGAGGGCCTGCGTCTTCTGTGCCGGGCGCCGACCGCATTTTCGGTCGACGAGATCGCGACGGCGAGCCTGTTCGCCGTGCTGCGGGAGAGCAAGGGCTCGGTCGGCGCCGTCCTGCATTCCCCGGAGCTCGACGCCCGCTCGCTGGTGATCGTCGATCAGGATTTCGTTCTGTCGATCGTCCAGATCCTGATGGGCGGCGATCCGAACGATCGGCCGGAGTTGTCGAATTGGCCCTACACAAGAATAGAAATGAACCTGCTGCAAAAGGTCTGCGAGCTGGCGGCGCGGTCGCTACACGGCGCGTTTGAGGGGATCGTCGAGGCGTCCTTCACGCTCGAGCGCCAGGAGCCGCTCGTCGATACGAATATCCTGGGGCGTCGCGACGCGCCCGTCGTCCTGGCGAGAATCCTGTTCCAGGCGCTGGGCCTCGGCGGAAAGATGACCGTCGTCATCCCGCAGACGGCGCTTCTGCCGATCCGCCAGAAACTGTCGCGCGAGCAGCCGAGCGAAAGCTCGGCGAGCGACCCGCGCTGGGCGAGGCAGATGCGCAACGGCGTGAGCTGCGCCGAGATTCCGGTCAAGGGCGTGCTGGAGGAGATCCCGATGACGCTCGGCGAGGTCGCCGCGATGGAGGTCGGGCATATCCTCAAGCTGCATGGCTCGGGAATGGGCCGGGTCCGCCTCGAATGCGGCGAGCGCGATCTGTTCTGGTGCAAGCTCAATCAGACCGATGGGCGTTACACGCTGGAGATCGAGGAGCCGATCGTCGAAAGGCGGGACATTCTGGACGATATCGCTTTCGCCTGAAGCCATGTTCCGCGGTGCGGCCTCGGCCGAAAGGAAAAGGGTTCGGCGCGCCGCGAGGCTCGCCCCTCGCCTGGAGCCAATGGGAAGGTGAATTCTGCGATGCCCGACGTCGACGCCCCCTTGAACCCTTCCGCAGCGACCGGCGCCGGCGCGCGCGACAGCGCGGGCGCCTATGACACCATCCTGAAAATCCCGGTCACCGTTCAGGTGGTCCTCGGCTCGACGTCAATGCCGGTGGCCGGTCTGATGAAGCTGGGGCGCGGCGCGGTCATCGCGCTCGATCAACGGATCGGCGAGCCGGTCAACGTCATGGTCAACGGCCGCGTGGTGGCGCGCGGCGAAGTGGTGGTTGTCGACGAAGACAGTTCCCGCTTCGGCGTTTCGCTCACCGAAATCGTCACCTCATCCAGCGCCGAGAATGCGCCCTGACGGGAGCCCCAGGCCATGGCCGTCAATTCGACCGTGCGAATCTCCACGCCCACGCGGAACCTGAAGGGTTCGGAAAAGGCCGCGGTGTTGCTTCTGGCGATGGGCAAGCCCGTCGCGGGACGGCTGCTGAAACATTTCGATCCCCTGGAATTGCGCAAGATCACGCTGTCGGCGGCGGAGCTCGGCGCGGTCCAGACGCCGGTCCTGGAGGCGCTCGTCGAAGAATTCTGCGCGCATTTCTCGAACGGCGTCGATCTTCTCGGCAACGCCGGCGAGGCCGAGCAACTGCTGACCAACGCGTTTCCCCCCGAGCAGGTCGCCGACATCCTGTCGGATGTGCTCGGCAGCTCGCAATCGAGCATGTGGGAGAAGCTGGTCGAAATCCCCGAAGACGTGTTCGCCGCCTACCTTCTCAAGGAGCACCCGCAAACCGCCGCGTTCATTCTGTCCAAGGTCAACACCAATTTCGCGGCGCGGATCACGTCCCAGCTTCCCCGCGATGTCCGAAACCAGGTGATGCGCCGCATGCTGGCTCTCGAACCCGTCGACGAGGCGGCGCTGCGCAGCGTCGAGGGCATTTTGCAGCAGGACCTCCTCGCCTCCGCCGCGCGGCTGTCTAGCGCCAGCCCGCATTCGCGCTTGGCCGAGATCATCAACAAGCTGGACCCCGACCAGATGGAGGACGTGGTCCAGAGCCTCGCCGCGACCCGGCCCAAGGAGGCCGAAGCTCTCCGGCGAATGCTGTTCTCCTTCGACGACATGCTCAAGCTTTCGGCCAAGGCGCGGGCGATCGTATTTGACAAGATACCGACCGAGCGCGTCGTTCTGGCGCTCCGCGGAACCGAGGCCTCGTTCCGCGACGCCGTTCTTTCCTCGCTCACTTCGCGGGCGCGACGCCTCGTCGAGAGCGAACTCGACTCCGGCGGCGACGTGCCGCCGCGCGAAGTGGCCAAGGCGCGCCGGATGATCGCCGATCTCGTGCTCGAAATGGCGCAGCGCAACGAGATCGAATTGGCGCCCGCCGCCGAAGCCGAAGCGGCCTGACCGGGCTCCGCCGCGCCGATGGCCGATGCTCCGGACAAGGACAGTCAGACCGAAAACGCGACGGAGAAGAAGCTCAGCGACTCCATCGAGCGCGGCGACGTGCCGGTGTCGCGCGAGGTGGCGCTGTTCGCCTCCCTGGCCAGCATGCTCGTCGCGATGATTTTCCTGCTGCGCGAGGAGGCGCAGCGGCTGGCCGCCTCGCTCGTGCTGTTGCTCGACGATCCCGCAGGTTGGCGCCTCGACAAGCTCGACGACGTGATGGCGCTCTATCGCGTGATTCTCGGGGAGATTCTCACGTTCCTGACGCCGATCCTCACCCTGCTGGTGGTCAGCGGCGTCGTCGCCTCGATGGCGCAGAACATGCCGCGCTTCGTCGCCGAACGCATCGAGCCCGACCTCGGCAGGATCTCCCTGAGGCAAGGGTTCTCGCGAATCTTCGGTCTCAGAGGATTGACCGAATTTCTCAAGAGCGTCGTCAAGCTCGTCGCTGTCGGAGCGATCGTCGCGATCGTGCTCAACGGCCAGCGACTGGCGCTCATCAACGCGATGTTCGTCGACGTCGGCGACCTGCCCGAACTAATCCTCGACGGCGCCACGCGGCTGGTCTCGGCGGCGGTCGTCGCGACGCTGGTGATCGCCGCCGCCGACCTCGTCTGGTCGAGAATCCACTGGCGGCGCGATCACCGAATGAGCCATCAAGAGATCAAGGAGGAGATCCGGCAGATGGAGGGCGACCGCCTGCTCAAGGCGCGCCTGCGCTCGATCCGCCTCGACCGCTCCCGCCGGCGGATGCTCTCCAAGGTCCCGAAGGCGACGATGGTCATCGTCAACCCGACGCACTACGCCGTCGCCCTGCGCTACGTCCGCAGCGAGGGCGGCGTGCCCGTCGTGGTGGCCAAGGGCCAGGACCTGATCGCCCTCAAGATACGCGAGATCGCCGAAAAGAACGACATTCCGCTGATCGAAGACAAGGCTCTGGCAAGGTCCCTGTATGAAGTTGTCGCCGTCGACAGCACGATTCCGGCGGAATTCTATCGAACCATCGCCGAGATCATCCATCTGATCCAGACGAAAAAGAGCAATTGGCCCATTGTCAGACACGGACAGCGCTCATGACGATCGATCGATGCAAGACGCACCTTCAGGCCTTCGAGAAGATCATCGCCCAGGGAATCGTCGACGTCGCCACCGAATTGCGGCTCGCCGACGTCTCCGACCTGATGCTGTTCATCCGCAACGACCAGACGGCGAATATCGAAGACCTGGTCAATTCGTCGACCGAGCTCTACTTCAAGAACGGAACGCTGAGATATGCGCTGGTCGCCGGTTGCAGCGTGCGCTGGGACGCGGCGCCGACCATCCTGCTCGACATGGAGTTCCGGCACGCCTTGGTGAGCGTGTTCTTCAGATTGGTGCTCAGCCAATCGCGCGCCGCGGTCGAGATCATCGACATGTTCTTCGACGAGAAGGGGCTCGACTCCGAACTCAAGGCGCAAAGGCTGATCGACGCCGTCGCCGACGCCAGACTGCCCGATCAGAGGGCGCAATATTCGCGGCCCGCGGCCTGAGGGCCGGGCGCGTCTCGCGCCGGGGCGCCGGCGCGGCGGCCTCTCCACGCCAGCCTCGGACAAGATAGGCCGGATAATCTGCAAACCAGGCATCGGCCTGTCCGGAGTTCCGCTTTGTCACCGATCTATCTTCTCGAGTTGGCGTCGCAGCAGGCTCAATGGCTTTCGGCCCGCCAGAAGATCACCGCGGCCAACATCGCCAACGCCAATACGCCGGAATACAAGGCGATGGACATCCAGCCGTTCGCCGACGTGCTGGAGCATACCCAGTTCGCGATGGCCGTGACCAACGGCGCGCACATGCTCCCCGAAAGCAACGACTTCACGGCGACGCGCCCCGCCGAGGTCGACACCTGGGAGACCACTTATTCCGGGAATTCGGTCAGCCTCGAACAGGAAATGATGAAAGAGGGCGACATCAATCGCAGCTTCACCCTCAACGCCAACATCAAGCGGGCGTTTCATCAAATGCTGATGCTCAGCGTGAAATGACCGGCGATGATCGATCCGTTGCAAGCCTCGCTGCAAATCGCCGGCTCGGGCATGGAGGTCCAGTCGATGCGCCTGCGGGTGATCGCCGAAAACGTCGCCAATGCGCAATCGACCGGCGCGACCGCCGGCGCCGACCCCTACGTTCGCAAGACGATCGCCTTTGACAACGAGCTCGACCGCGCCACCGGCGTCCAGATGGTCCGCGTCAAGCGCATCGGCCTCGACGACCAACCGTTCAAGGTCGAGCTCGACCCGGGCAATCCGGCCGCCGACGAAAAGGGCTTCGTCAAGATGCCGAACGTCAATCTTCTCGTCGAGCTGGCCGACATGCGCGAAGCGAACCGCTCCTATGAGGCGAACCTGCAAGTCGTCAAGCAATGCGGCGACATGACTTCGATGACGATCGGCCTGCTGAAGGATTGACGATGATCGACGGCATTTCCGCGCTCACGGCCTCCGGCTCTTCCGTCGCGTCCCTGGGTGCGACATCTTCTCTCGCCTCCCTGGGCGCGACCGGCTCGGCCGGCGCGACCGGCGCGGCGGCGCCGGGCGCCGACCCGGGCGCCGGCGTCAGTTTCGGCCAGGTCATGAGCCAGGTCTCCGGCGACGCCATCGGCGCGCTGAAGTCGGCGGAGGCCGCCTCGATCGAGGGCCTGCAGGGCGCGGCGCCCGTGCACAAGGTCGTCGAGGCGATCATGTCGGCGCAACGTTCGCTGCAGTCCGCTCTGGCGCTGCGCGACAAGGCGGTCACGGCCTATCAGGAAATCAGCCGCATGGCCATTTGAGGACGGGACATGGAAACGCTTGCCATCGCTGCGACCGGAATGGCCGCCCAGGAGCAGAACCTGGAGGTCATCGCCAACAACATCGCCAATATCAATACGACGGGATTCAAACGCTCGCAGGCGGAATTCACCGACCTGATGTATCAGACGGAGAGGCTGATGGGCGTCTCCAATCGCGGAACGAACTCCACCATTCCCGAAGGCGCCCAGCTCGGCCTCGGCGTCCGCACGGCGGCGATCCGCACGCTGAACATCCAGGGATCGCTCACCAACACCGGCAATACCCTGGACCTCGCCGTCAACGGCCGCGGCTGGTTTCAGGTGACGACGCCCGACGGGCAAACCGTCTACACGCGCGACGGCGCCTTCAACACCAACGCCGCCGGCCAGATCGTCACCGCCGACGGTTACACCGTCACGCCGACGATCCTGATACCGATCACCACGACCGCCGTCACGGTGAGCCAGACGGGGTTGGTGACGGCGACGATTCCCGGGCAGGTCGCCCCGCAGACGCTCGGCCAGCTGACCATCGCCAACTTCGTCAACGAGGCGGGCCTGCAGCAGCTCGGCGGCAATCTGGTGCAGCAGACGGCGGCCTCCGGCCCGCCGACCGTCGGGGTCCCCGGCGACACCGCCTTCGGCACGATCCAGCAGGGTTATCTCGAAGCCTCCAACGTCGATCCGGTGACCGAGATCACCAATCTGATCGCGGCGCAGCGCGCATACGAAATGAACTCCAAGGTGATCCAGGCGGCCGACCAGATGTCGGGCACCATCACCAACCTCAGGCAATGATGGGCGGGCGCCATGCTTGTTGACCGGGGCCGGCGATCGGCTCGAGGCGCCGCGGCGAACCTGCTGCTGCCGTTGCTTCTCCTGCATGGGGCGGCGTTTCCCGCCCTCGCGGAGGATCGGACGATCCCGACGCCCAAGAAGGTCATCTATCCCGGCGACGTCATCCGCGACTCGATGCTGACCGACGTCGCCGTCGACGACGCGTTCGACGACGACTCGATCGTCGCCGACCGCGCCGCGCTGATCGGCAAGATCGCCAAGCGCACGCTGTTGCCGGGCCAGGAGATCCAGGCGGCCGCGATCCAGAATCCCAGGGCTGTCGCCAATGGCGCGCATGTCACGCTCGTCTATCGCGACGGCGGGCTGACCATCGTAACCTCGGCGCAGGCGCTCGAGCCCGGCGGCGTCGGCGACACCATCAGGGTGCGCAACGAGGACAGCGGACTGACCGTCACGGGAAAGATACAAGCCGACGGCTCGGTCAGCGTGAGTGGCGGTTGATGGGGCGCCTGTTCGTCGCGCTCGTCTTCTGCCTCGTCGGCGCGCAGGCGCTGGCGGGGGTCCGCATCAAGGACATCTCGACGCTGCAGGGCGTGCGCGACAACCAGTTGATCGGCTATGGCCTGGTGGTCGGCCTTCAGGGCGCGGGCGATACGCTGCGCAACGCCCCGTTCACCGAACAGGCGATGCAGTCGATGCTCGACCGCCTCGGCATCAACGTGCGCAACACCACGCTGCGCACCCGCAACGTCGCCGCTGTCATCGTCACCGCCGATCTGCCGCCCGAGGCGGGCGTCGGCTCGCGGATCGACGTCACGGTGTCCTCGCTCGGCGATGCGACTTCGCTGATGGGGGGGACGCTGGTTCTGACCACGCTGTCGGGCGCCGATGGACAAACCTATGCGGTCGCGCAGGGCGCGGTCGCCGTGACCGGCTATGACGTCGCCGGACAGGCGGAGACCTTGTCGCAGGGCGTGCCGACGGCGGGGCGCATTTCAAACGGCGCGCTGATCGAGAAAAGCCTGCCGCCGATGCGCGACAGCCCCGTGCTGACGCTGGAGCTGAGGAACCCGGACTACAAGACGGCGGTGCGCATCGCCGACGCGATCAACGACTATGCGCGCGACCGCTTCCACAAGCGGGTCGCCTACGCCCAGGATTTCCGGACGGTCACTTTGTTCCGGCCGCCTGAAACCGGCGTGGCGCGTTTCATGTCCGAGATCGGCGATCTGCAGGTCGAGCCGGACATGACGGCGCGCGTCGTTCTGGATGCGCGCACCGGCACCATCGTCATCGGACAGGACGTGCAGATATCGACCGTCGCGGTGACGCATGGAACGCTGTCGGTCCGCGTCAGCGAGACCCCCACCGCGTCGCAACCGGCGCCCCTCTCCAATGGCAAGACCGTGGTGACGCCGAAGACCGAGATCGAGACGAACCAGGAAGGCGGGCCGCTCGCCGTCGTCGGCGGCACCAGCTTGCGCAGCCTTGTCGCCGGCCTCAATCGCATTGGCCTCAAGCCGCCGGGCATCATCGCCATTCTGCAGGCGATCAAGACGGCCGGATCGTTGCAGGCCGACCTCGTCGTCCAGTAGGCGCGCGCCGAAGCGACCGACGCGCCGCCGCGATCCGCCGACGAATCGAAAGAGGGCGTCCGATGAAGCAACAGCCGCTCGCGCGCAACAATCCGTCGATCGCGCTGCCGTTGCTGCGGCGGGCGCTCCCGTTGCACCAGGCGGGCAAGCTGGACCAGGCCGAGCGCCTCTACCTCGCGATTCTCGCGGCGCAAGCGGATCATTTCGACGCCTTGCATCTGCTCGGCGTCGTCCAATATCAGCAAGGCCGGATCGCCGAAGCGTACGATAGCCTCGGCGCGGCCTTGCGGCTGCGGCCGGGCAACGCCGCGGCGCTCAACAATTTCGGGCTTGTGCAAGCGATGCTGCGCCGCCCCGAGCAGGCGCTGGCGAGCTACGACAGGGCGCTCGCCCTGAAGCCCGACTACGCCGAGGCGTTCGACAATCGCGGCAACGCGCTCAGAGACCTCAAGCGCCCCGAGGAGGCGCTGGCGAGCTACGAGCGGGCGCTGGCGCTCAGGCCCGAAAACGCCGTGACGCTCAACAATCGAGGCGGCGCTTTCATCGACCTCAAGCGTTTCGAGGAGGCGCTGGCGAGCTGCGACAAGGCCCTCGCCGTGATCCCCGCCTACGCGGAGGCGCTGGTCAACCGCGGCGTCGCGCTCGCCGGCCTCAACCGTCCTGCCGAGGCGCTGGCGAGCTACGACAGGGCGATCGCCGTCAATCCCCGCCTCGCCGACGCCTATGACGGCAAGGGACTGACGCTGCTCGAACTCGGCCGCTCCAGCGAAGCGAGCCAGGCCATCGAGCGGGCGATCGAACTCGCCCCGCGGCGGCCTCGCTTCTACTATCATCTGGGAGAATCCAGGCGATTTTCGCCCGACGAGCCGCAAGTCGCGGCGATGGAGGCGCTGGCGCGCGAAATGCCCGCGTGCACCGACGACGAGCGGATCGAGCTGAGCTTCGCCCTCGGCAAGGCGCTGGCGGACCTCGGACAACACGAACGGTCGTTTCAGCTCCTGCTCGATGGCAATGCGCGGCGGCGCAGGCAATTGGTCTACAACGAGGCGGGCGCCCTGGGATTGCTGGAGCGCACGCGGGCGGCGTTCACCGTCGCTCGAATTCGGGAGAGCGCCGGCGCCGGCGAGCGCTCGCCGGCCCCGCTGTTCGTGATCGGCATGCCGCGGTCGGGGACGACGCTGATCGAGCAAATCCTCGCGAGCCATGCGAGGGTCTTCGGCGCCGGCGAGAGCAACGCGTTCGACGACGCCATCGCCGCCCTCGGCGACGGCGGGCGGGCGCTCTATTTTCCCGAAATCGCATCGCTGCTGTCGGGCGCGCAATTGAGCCGGCTCGGAGCCGACTATGTCAGGCGCATCGTCGCCGAGGCGCCGGCCGGGGCGGAGCGGATCGTCAACAAGATGCTGAAGAACTTCCGCCACCTCGGCCTCATCCATCTGGCGCTGCCGAACGCGCGCATCATTCACGCGCGCCGCGACCCCGTCGACACCTGCCTCTCCTGCTTCTCGAAAATGTTCGTCGACAACCTGCCGTACACCTATGACCTCGCGGAGCTCGGCCGCTATTACCGCGCCTACGAGGCGGTGATGGCGCATTGGCGCGACGCGCTGCCGCAAGGCGTGATGCTCGAAGTGCGATACGAGGAGGTCGTCGCCGACCTCGAGGGGCAGGCCCGCCGCATCCTCACCCATTGCGGCCTCGAATGGGATTCGCGCTGCCTCGCCTTCCACGGGACCGAGCGGCCCGTGCGCACGGCGAGCGCGAGTCAGGTGCGCCAGCCGATCTACGGGAGCTCGGTGGGGCGCCGACGCGCCTATGAGCCGTTCATCGCGCCGCTGCTCGAAGGACTGGGCCCTTCGCTCGGCTCCCCGGTCGCCGACGACGTGTCGTCGAAGGAGCGCCGGGCGTCCGCGTAACCCTCCCTCGCGACGGCCGGGCGCCCGCGTTCGCCGCTCCGTCAGCCCGGCGCAAGCTGTCGATCGCACTGTGAGCGCGCCGACTCTCCGCGGGGCGCGGGCGCAGATCAGTGATGTTCAAACACAAGCCGCTTTTCCCGGGAATTCTGGCCGCGACGCTGGTGATCGGCGCGCCCGAATCCTCCCTGTCGCAGGAGCCGCAAAAGCCGGACGCCGAGGCGAAGAAAGCGACCGCCGAGACCGGCGACGGGGTGCAGCAATATTGCGCCAACATCGCCAGTATCGCGGCCGATGCGCGCATCGCCTGGCAGATGAAGCGACTGGGCGAGCTGGAGACGCAGCTCAAGCAGACGATCGCCGACCTTGAAGCCAAGGAGGTTGAATCCAAGGAATGGGTCGCCAAGCGCGAGGAATTCCTGAAGAAGGCGGAGGACGGCGTCGTCGCCGTCTACGCCAAGATGGATCCGGATGCCGCCGCCGCGCAGATGAACGCGATGGACGAGGCGACGGCCGCCGCGCTTCTCACCAAGCTCAATCCAAGGGTCTCCAGCGCGATCCTCAACGGGATGGACGCCGGCAAGGCCGCCAAGCTGACCGACATGATGTCTGGCGCCGCCAGCCCGACCGCCAATCGAAAGAAGTCGTGATGAAAGGCGCCGCAGGGATCGCCGTCGCGGCCGGCCTCGTTGCGAGCGGGCTCGCCGGATGCGTCGCCGACCTCGGCGTCGAGCCGCGCATGTCCTCGGTCGGCAGCGGATTGGCGGCTCCCGCCGATCCGGCGATCGCCGCCTACACCCCGCCCGGCGGCGGCTCCGCCCAATCGCTGTTCGTCGAGAGCGGCGCCACCATCTACAAGCAGCAGCGCGCCTCGAAGGTCGGCGACATCGTCACGGTGAACATTGCGATCAACGACCAGGCCACGCTGGGCAACAACACATCGCGCTCCGGGGTGGGCAATCTCGAGTATCAGGGGAGCTGGGGCTTGAAGAACACCGGCACCACGATGGACCAGCTGACCTCGACTTCGACCTATCAGGGCCAGGGCAATATCGCCCGATCCGAGCAGATCCAGCTGGCGATCGCGACCATCGTCACCGCGGTCCTGCCCAACGGCAACCTGCTGCTCAGCGGGTCGCAGGAGGTTCGGGTGAACTACGAACTGCGCCTGTTGGCGATCAGCGGAATCGTGCGGCCCGGCGACATCAACCGGGACAATGCGGTTCCCTACGACAAGATCGCGGAAGCGCGCATTTCCTATGGCGGTCGCGGGCGGCTCGACGAAGTGCAGCAACCGACCTGGGGCCAGCAGATCTTCGACCAGATCAAACCGTTCTGACGCCGGCGCCCTGCGGATCGAGACGGCGGCCCGCGCGGCGACATTCCCAGCCCCCCGTCGCGCGAACGAACAGGCGCGAAGATGAAGCAGGTAGCAATCGCCATGTTGATCGTCACCGCGCTGGCGGCGGCCTCCGGCGGACTCTACGGCCTTCGCATCGCGTCGCCGGGCGTGGAGCATCCCGACAAGGAGGCCGCCGCCGAACAGAAGGCGCCCGGCGTCAGTCCCGACGCGAATTCGCGGTTGCTCGATCTTCCCGCCGTCGTCACCAACCTCGGCTCGCCGCAGGAGACATGGATCAGGCTCGAAGCCTCGCTGCTGTTCGATCCCAAGGCGACGCCACAACCGGACGCCCTGGGCGCCGAGATCGCCGGCGACATCCTCGCCTTCCTGCGCACCACGTCGCTCTCGCAAATCCAGGGGCCCGCCGGGCTTCAGAATCTGCGGGACGACCTCAACGAACGCGTCGCGATCCGTTCGGGCGGCGCGGCGAAGGAGCTCGTCATTCGCACGTTGGTGGTCCAGTGAAGCGACTGTTTCTCGCCGGCCTGCTGCTTGTCGCGACGGCGGCGCAAGCCAGCGCGCAGACGGTCGACCTCGGCGCGTTGATCCCCGGCGGCGGCGCCTCGGCGACGGCGCGCATCGTCCAGCTCGTCGCGATACTGACCATCCTGTCCGTGGCGCCGGGCCTGTTGATCATGGTCACCAGCTTCACGCGGTTCGTGGTCGCGCTTTCCTTCCTCAGGTCGGGACTGGGGCTGCAAAGCGCGCCGCCCAATCTGGTGCTGATCAGCCTGTCGCTGTTCATGACCTTCTATGTCATGGCGCCGACGTTCGACCGCGCCTGGCAGACCGGCCTGAAGCCGATGATGGACAACTCGATCAGCGAGCAGGAAGCCTATGACAAGGTCACCGGGCCATTTCGCGAGTTCATGCTGGCGCAGGTGCGCGACAAGGATCTGAACCTGTTCGAAGACCTGTCGAAGGGCAGCTTTCAGGTCAAGGACCGCTCGACGATCGACCTGCGCCTGCTCATTCCGGCGTTCATGATCTCGGAACTGCGGCGCGGCTTCGAGATCGGCTTTTTGGTGGTCCTGCCATTTCTGGTGATCGACATGATCGTTGCGACGCTGACCATGTCGATGGGTATGATGATGCTGCCGCCGTCCGTCATCTCCCTGCCGATCAAAATCCTGTTCTTCGTGCTGATCGACGGCTGGAACCTGTTGATCGGCAGCCTGGTCCGCTCGGTGAATTGAGCCGCCGCCAGGTCGCCGACCGGCGGGCGGCGTCGCCCGGCCTCGCCCGGCGCGCCATGCCGGAGCGTCATGCGAAAAGGGCCATGCCCCCGAGGGAACATGGCCCGATCGTCGTCGCGGCGGCGCCCGAGCCCGCCGAGCAAACCTCGGCGCCGCCCGGTCCGGCGCTGTTACTGGAACAGCTTCAGGATCAACTGGCTGCTCTGGTTGGCGATCGACAGCGACTGAACGCCGAGCTGCTGCTGCGTCTGCAAGGCTTGCAGACGGGTCGAAGCCTGGTTCATGTCGGCGTCGACCAGCGCGCCGATGCCGGTGGTGTAGTTGTTCGACAGCGCCGAGTTGAAATTCGCCGCGTTGGTCAGAATGTTCGAGATGGAGCCGATCTCGGACGAGTAGCTGGTGACGGCGTTCAACGCGGCGTTGACGTCGTTCAACTGCTGCGCGACCGCGGTCGCCGACGTCGTGATGCTGGTCAGATCCGTGTTGCCCTGGGTCAGCAAGCCGGCGGTGGCGCCGGGCGCCGGCGTCGTCACCACGGTGACGCCGAGAGCGGCGGCGGCGGCGAGGTTGGTCGCGTTGCCGTTGGCGTCGAGAGCCGAATAGGTCGTGGCGGTCGTCTCGCCCGACAAGCTCTCGCTGGTGATCGTGACGCTGCCGGCGGTCGGCGGGTTTCCTGCGGCGCCCGCCGTCACGGCGATCGTGGTGCCGCCCGCGACAAGGGTGCCGGTCGACGCCGTCAGACCGACGATCTGGGCGATCGTCGTGGCGTCGGTGATGGTCGGGTCGACGGTGGTCGTCGCCGTCGTGGCGGCGCCGGTCAGCGCCTGCGCGGTCAGCGAGATGTTGTTGAACGAAGCGGCGCCGGTGCTGCTCACGTTGTAGCCCGCCACGAAATTCACGGCCGTGTTGCTGCCGTCGAGCAGGTTATAGCCGTTGAACGAGGCGCCGGCGACCGCTTCGGTCAGCTGCTGGCCGAGCGACTGCAAGGTGGTGTTGAGAGTCGAATAGTCGGCGCCCGGGTTGGCCGCCTCGGTCAGAACGGTCTTGATGCTGTTGATCGTGGTGATCACGTCGTTCAGCGCGGACGTCGCGGCGCCGAGGATCGACTGGCTCTGGGCCAGCGAATCGTTGACGGCGCCGAGGACGCCGGTGTCGGATTGCAGGTTCTGGGCGATCGACCAGTAGGAGGCGTTGTCGGCGGCGCTGGAGACCGCCAGGCCGGTCGAAATCTGGCTCTGCGTGGTCGCCAGGTTTTGCTGAGTCATTTCGAGCGCCTGGAGCGCCGTCAGAGCGGAGGCGTTTGTGAGAAGTGAAGACATGGGTGTGCTTCCTTGGGGTTGAATGACAGTTTAGGGTGACATTCGGACTCACACCGGTACGGCGAAGCGGCCTGATGCCTATAAGTCCTGCCTTTCGGGACTTATCTCGCCGTGTATTGATGCCGGAGCGTCGCGCGTGGCTTTCGACGCCGATCAGCTGAACGCAATCTGCCTTGTCAGCCTTAATGGCCGGTAAACAACGTCACGCTGCGGAAGTTAGCGGCGTTGATCGTTAACGCGCGGTTTCCGCGCGGCTGAGGGTCGTTCGCGGAGGCGAGACTTCGGCGCCGGCGCGATGGCCGGGCACGCGCCGTCGCGGCCACCGAAACTGCGCCGCAACGGGCTGCAAACATGCAGGTTTTGGCGCGGCAATCCCCGCGCAAGCTCCGGCGTGAAGAGTGAGCCCATGCAGGCACGAGAAATTTCACGGGGCGCTGAATGACCGCGTGGGACCAGGCGCAGCGTCTGTGGGCGAATCTGCTCGCGCTTGGAACGAGACGGCTCGCCGTCCTCGGCATGATCGGCCTCAGCATTTTCGCGGTGATGGTCCTCGGCGGCTATTATCTCAGCCGGCCGACGATGGAGCTGCTCTACTCCGGCCTCGATCGCGAGGACGTCGCGGGCATCGGCTCGGCGCTGAAGGAGGCCGGCGTTCCGTTCGACGTCAGCGCGGACGGCGCCTCGGTGATGGTGGCCGTCGGCCAGACCGCGATGGCCCGCATGACGCTGGCGGAAAAAGGCCTGCCGCACAGCAGCAGCGTCGGCAACGAGCTTTACGACAAGCTCGGCTCGCTGGGCCTCACCTCATTCATGCAGGAGGTCACGCGCGTGCGGGCGCTGGAGGGCGAGCTCGCGCGCACGATTCAGATGATGCGCGGCGTGAAGGCCGCCCGCGTGCATATCGTGATGCCCGACGAAGGTTCGTTCCGCCGGGCGCGCCAACCCCCGTCCGCATCCGTCGTCATTCGCACGGAATTGTCGGATGATCGGACGACGGCGCAGGCCATCCGCCATCTCGTTTCGGCCGCCCTGCCGGGAATGACGGTCGACGAGGTGACGGTTCTGAACGTCGACGGCCAGCTTCTGGCCGCCGGGTCGGACTCGGTCGACCAGGAGCCGATCAATATGCTGGCGCTGGAAAAGAGCGTCTCGCAAGACATCCAGGACTCCGTCCGCAAAACCCTGGCGCCCTACCTCAGCCTGCGCAATTTCCAGATCAGCGTGGCGGCGAGGCTCAACACCGACAAGAAGCAGGTGAACGAGACGACCTACGACCCGGATTCGCGCGTCGAACGATCCGTTCGCGTCATCAAGGAAAACCAGACTTCGCAAAACTCGACGCCGCAGGCCGCGACCGGCGTCGAGCGCAATCTTCCCTCGACCAAATCGTCGGCCAACGACAGCAAACAGTCGAACGACGATTCCAAGAAGAACGAGACGCTGACCAACTACGAAGTCTCATCCAAGTCGGTTTCGACCGTCAGTTCGGGCTTCGTCGTCGAAGGCCTGTCGATCGCCGTCCTGGTCAACCGCGCGGGCATCGCCGCTTCGCTCGGCGACAAGGCGACGCCGGAGGCGATCGCCAGCCAGGTCAAGGAGATCGAACAGCTGGTGTCCACGGCCGCCGGATTGCGCAAGGAGCGCGGCGATACGATCAAGGTCTCGGTCGTCGACTTCGTCGACAGCGGACGCGAACTGGAGCCCGTCGACGGACCTTCGCTGATCGAACAGGCCATGCGCCAGTCCGGCACGCTGGTCAGCGCGGGGACGGTGCTTCTGGTCGCCGTCCTGTTGATCGTCTTCGGTCTGAGGCCGGCGACCAAGGCGCTGCTCGCCGCGCCCAAGCCCGGCCGCGAAGAGCCGATCGCGTTCCTGCCCGAGCCGACGCCCGCGATCGGCGACTTCGCCTCCCTCGTCAACAATTTCCCGAATGGCGAGGCGAAGAACCTGCTGCCCGAACCCGACGACAACGGCGAGATCCTGCGCAACATCCTGGCCCGCAAGAACAAGACCCCGCAGAAGCAGCTCCAGCAGCTGGTCGACTACGATGAAGAGCATGCGGCGGCCATTCTCAAGCAATGGATTCGCCTGGGAGAAAATGCATGAGGCCGATTCCGATCGCCCAATATCTCAATCAGTTCGGGAGAGCCGAGCCGACGCAGGGCGACCGCGCGCGCGAGAGCGTATTGCTGAAAACGCGAATCCTTTCGACCCCCGCCGACATCGACGCGCGCGTCGAGGAGGCCTTCGAGCGCGGCAGGCGGGAGGGTCTCGCCGCCGCGCGCGACGAGTGCGAAGCCGCGTTCGCCGCGGAGCGCCGGCAATGGGACGAGCGCGAAGCCGAACAGCGCATCGCCTGGCAGGCCAACGAATATGCGCAACTGGCCGACAAGATCGAAGGCGCGATGGTCGCGATCGAAGATGAACTCGCAAGGAGCGTGGCGCGCATCCTCAAGCCGTTCCTCATCGAGGAGCGTGTCAAGCAGGTCACCCAGGCCCTTTCCGAGACTCTCTCGAGGATCCTGTCCAGGGACGCGCCCGCGGCGCTGAAGATCACCGGCCCCGAAGCGCTGCTCGGAGTCCTGCGCGACAGGCTCGCCTCGCATCCGGCAACGGTCGAATATGTCGAGGGCGACGGCGTCGACGTGACCGTCGAGGCCCATCACACCATCATCAAGTCGCAGCTTCAGGCGTGGATCGACCATATCGAAGCCATTGGCGAGTGAGACGCGCCAATGGACCAGAAGCACCCAGAAATCATCATCATCAAGCGTCACAGCGAGCATGATGAAGAGCATCACGGCGGCGCCTGGAAGATCGCCTTCGCCGATTTCATGACCGCCATGATGGCGTTTTTTCTGGTGCTGTGGATCATCAACGCCACCGACAAGAACACCAAGACGATCATCGCCCGCTATTTCAATCCGCTGAAGCTCGAGGACATGGCGAAGGCGAAAAAAGGCATCCGGCAAATCAGCAGCGACGAGAGCCGCGAACAGACGTCGCCCGATGCGGAAAGCGCGCCGCCGGCGCCGTCGCCTCCGGCCAAGACCAAGGACGAGAACCCCAAGAAGGAGGCCGCCCAGGCCAAGGACGAGAGCGGCAAGAAGGAGGCCGCCGCCAAGGAAGCCGCCGAGATCGGTCAGGACCCGGTCGACCCGGCCCATCCCCAGGCTCACTTTTCGGAAGGCGCGCTGTTCAGCGATCCCTACGCCAGCCTCGACAAGATCGCCGGCAAGCTGCCGCCGCAGCCGCCCAACAAGGCGGACTCGGCGGGGATGGCGGACGCCGCCTCGGGCGGCGAGCCGGCGGCCAAGACGGACGCCGCGGCGGGCGGCGATGCAGCGACCGCAGCGGAAGTCCCGGATGTTCGCGGCTTCGTCGACCCGTTCAAGCCGTCGGCGGGCAGCGCGATCGCCGGCGCGCCGCCGCAACCGCCGCGACAGCCGACGCCGCCCGTCGCCGAGGCCGCGCCGCAACCGGCGGCGAACCCGGCCGAACCGCCGCCAGCGCCGGCCAGCCCGCCGGAGGCCGAGCGCGCCCCGGCGGCGTCGCCCGATGCCGCCAGGCTTCAAAGCGAGCTCGCCAAGGAACTGCGCGCGGAGACCCATGCGCAGCCGGCGCCCGGCATCGAAGTCCGGCAGACCGCCGAAGGCACGCTGATCAGCCTCACCGACGAAATCAATTTCGGGATGTTCGCCAGCGGCTCCGCCGAACCGCAGCCCAAAGTGGTGCGGATCATGGAAAAGATCGCTCAGAGCCTCAAATCGCGGCCCGGCGCGATCATCGTGCGCGGCTTCACCGATTCCCGCCCGTTCAAATCCGGAACCTACGACAATTGGCGGCTGTCGTCGGCGCGCGCGCAGATGGCCTATTACATGCTGATCCGCGGCGGCGTCGACGAGAAGCGAATGGAGCGCATCGAAGGCTACGCCGATCGCCGGCCGAAAATTCCCGCCAAGCCGGAGGCCGCGGAAAACCGCCGCATTGAAATCCTGCTGCAACAGGAAAAGCCATGAAGGCCGCGCAGCCGATCGCCGCGAGCCTGCTGGCTTGCGCGTTTGCGCTAAGCGTCTCGGCGCGCGCCGACGAGGCGCCGCTTTCGCCGGCCCAGTTGGTCAACAACCTGCAAAGCGCCCAGGCGGAAATCGCGCAAGGCGATGCGGCCGCGCTCGCGACCCAACCGAAACTGCTGCGCCAAATCTCCGAGGCCTTCTCCGCGGCCAAGCCGGAGGTGTGGCAAAAGTCGAGAAACGCCCGCGCCGCGGTCATCTACCTTCTCAGCGGCGGCCAGCCGCGCGTCGTGATGCGCCTGCTGGTGGGCGGCGCCATTCCCAAGGGCGACGAGAGCCTGCTGAAGGGCGCGCTCGCCTACGAGCTCGGCCACGAGGCCGAAGCCCGGCGCCTGCTCGACGGGTTCGATCCGAAGTCGCTCGAATTCACGCTCGGCGCCCAGGTCGCGTTCGTTCAGTCGATGCTGCTGACGACGGTCGATCCGAAAAAGGCTGTCGCGCTTCTCGATCTCGCCCGCCTGCTGTCGCCGGGCGGACTGATCGAGGAAGCGGCGTTGCGCCGCGAGGTCGCGGTGGTCGGCGACATCGCCCCCGACGGGGAGAAGTTCATGGCGCTGGCGGGGCAATACATGAACCGCTTTCCCAAATCACCCTACGTCGACAACTTTCTCAAGGTCTTCGCCGCCGCGCTGCCCCGTCTGGGGGTCGCGGAGGACGCCGCCAATTTTCCGAAATTCGAGACGATGACGAGCGATCTCAATCGCGACGAGCGCCGCGGACTGTTTCTGGCGATCGCCCGCACGGCGCTCATCGGCGGGAGGATCGCCATGGCCGACGTCGCCGCCGACAAGGCGCTGTCGCTCGCTACGGCCGACAGCGCCGACGCCGCGCGCGCCAGGCTCTATCGTGCGGCGGCGCGCAGTCTGACCGATCAATACGAATCCGCCCTCGCCGAGTTGAAGGCGATCGACGCCAAAAAACTGCCCCGGCGGGATGCGGCGCTGCTGGCGGCGGCGCGGACCGTCGCGCAACGCGTGCGCGAACCGACGCCCGCCGCGCCAGCGACCGCCCCGGACCAGCCGGACGATTCGGCTGCCGCCACGATCCATACGGCGGAGGCGGCCTTGTCGGCCGTCAAGACCGCTCAGAGCGCGGGGTCTCCATGACGTCTCTCAGCTTGCCTTCTCAGGGCGCGGCGCAAGCCATGGGCGGCGGCGCCGTCGCCGGCGCGCTCGCCAGCGACCGCAATGCGTCCAATCAGCGCGGCGGCGAAGACGGATCGGCCTTCGTCGCCCTGCTCGGCGCCCTCGACGAGGCGGGCGCGCCGGCCCATCCGGGCGCCGCCGCGGGCGCGAACGGCGCGAGCGCCGCCCCGCCTGCGGCTGAGCCGGCTGATGCGGCGACGCCCGCCGCCGCCTGGCGGTCCGTCTCGGCGATTCACAGTTTGGGATCGGGCGTGCTCGTCGCCCTGGACAAGCGGTTCGGCGCAAGCGCCGCGCCGGATGCGCCGCCGGCCCCTTCCGAAGCGCCCGCGGCGAAGACCGGCGAAGGCGCCGACGCCTCCGCGCCGGCGGACGGCGGCTGGGCCTGGCTGCTTCTCGGCGCGGCCGGCGCGCCGCAATCTCCCGCGCCGGGCGGAACGGCGAAGGCGACGCCCGCCACGGCCGGATCGCCAGCCGCTATCGCGATCGCCGGCGGGGCCAGCGCGCGCGCCCCCGGCGCAACCAACGAGGCGGCCATGCCGTCGGACGGGCCGCTGGCGTTCTCGACGCCGGCGATCGCCCTGAACGCCGGCGCGCCGCCGGTCGACGTGACGGTCGTGCGATCGATCACCTATCTCGGCCTCGACCCCACCGCGCGGGCGACCGGCGCCGCGCGCGCCGCGTCAAGTCCATCGTCCGGCCCCGGCCCCGCCTCCTCCTCCTCCTCCGCGGGCTCGGCTCATGCAGGGCGTCCGAATGGGGCGCCCGCGGCCGTCGCGAACGCCGACGACGCCTCGTCGGCGGCCTCGGGGGGCGCGCAATCCGGACAAGGCATGGCTAACGCCGGCGGAGGCGAGCCGGCGCCGAGCAAGGCCAGCCGGCCGACGGGCGCGCAGCCGACGCCAGGCAGTCCGCCCGTCGCAACCGGGAGCGCCGCCGGCGTCGCCCAGGCGGCGCCCGTCGCGGCCTCGGCGAACGGCGTCGCGTTCATTCCAATCGGGCAGCTCGCCGACTTCGTCGCCGGCGCCGCCAGCGCCGTGGCTCCGCGCGGCGGCGACGCGCCGGCGGATCCCGCGAGGCCGGGCGCCGCCGCAAGCCCCGCCGCTGCAACGCCGGTGAAGGAGCTGGACGTTCAATTGAACCCCAGGAGTCTCGGCGCTCTGTCAATCCAGATGCGGCTCGCCAACGGCAATCTGAACGTCACCATCGCCGTCGGGAACCCCGATACGCTCAAATTGGTCGGCGATCAGAGCGCCGCCATAACGGACAAACTGAAGTCGCTGAGCTTCTCCGTCGAAAGCGTCACTGTGAAGGCGTTGGACACAGCCGCGCCGACCGTCGCGAACGGCGAAGCGGCGCAATCGGGAACACCAGGTCATGGCGAGGCCTTTCAAGATCAATCCGGACAAACCGCCGACGGCTCGGCGCGCGGCGACCAATCCTTCCGGGGCGGCGGCGCAGAGCGCGATCCGGCGCGGCGGAACCCTGGCGGCCCGGGCGAGACTGGCGGCGACGGCAATCCTGGCCACCGTTTCGTTTAGCGCGCCGCGCCCGATCCTCGCCGCGGACGATCAGGCCTGCGAACGGGAGATGGCGAGGGCGGCGCGAGCCCACGACATCCCGCTCAACGTTCTCTATGCGGTCGGCCTGACGGAAACCGGCCGCAAGGGCGCGCTCAATCCTTTCGACATGAACGTCGACGGAAGGACGGTCGCCTCGGCCAGCCTGAACGAGGCGCTCGCCAAGTTCAACGCCGAGCGGGCGAAGGGCGCCCAGTTGATCGACATCGGCTGCATGCAGATCAACCATCGCTGGCACGCCGCGGATTTCCGCTCGCTGACCGACATGTTCGACCCCGCGCGCAACGTCAGCTACGCCGCGAATTTTCTCAAGGAGCTGCGCCAGCGCGAGGGAACCTGGACGCTCGCGGTCGCCCGATACAACGCCGGCCCGAACAATGACGCCGCGCAAAAGAGATACGTATGCGCGGTCATCCGCAACATGGTGGCGAGCGGCATGGGGCGCTGGACCCCGAACGCCCGCGCGTTCTGCGATTGACGCGCGCGTTGCCCCACAACGCGGGCGACGCGACAATCGACGGCGACGGCGCGCGGGCGCCTCGACCGATCCGTCCGGTCGGCTACAACTGCTTCTTCACTTCCATCTTGCTCATGTAGTTGAATTCCTGAATCAGCACGTCCTTCACCAGATTGCCGTTCAGGCGCTTGTTGACGGCCTGAACCAATGTCTTCGTCAGTTTTTGAAGGTCGTATTTCTTCAGATTGTTGAAATCCACGGAATCGTCATCGTAAATATAGCGGATGGCCTCGTCGACGAGAAAGGGCTCCGCCGGCGCCGAGATGGTCTTCTCGACCTCCACGTCGACCGCATAGGACAACTGGGCGACGATGTACCCTTGAATCTCGCCGTTCGCGATTTTGGGAACCGTGAACTCCTTGGTCTTCTTGTATTCGACGTTCTTGGAGGATTGCTCGGCGATCGCCGCCTTCGCCTGGGTCCCCTTCCAGTAAGTCACGGCGTAGCTCGAGGCCAGCGTCATCAGGCACGCCCAGAAGCCGATGAGAACGAGCTTGGCCACCGCTCTACTCGCGCCAGGCGTAGGCGGAATAGGTGCCGTCGGACTGTCCGGCCTGGATGCTGCGCGCGATGATTTCGGAGACTTGCTGAACCGCCTTCAATTGCACGCGCAACGCCCGCCGATTGTCTTCGAGCTTCGCCTTCAGCCCGACCAGCGCGGCGCGCAGGTTCGGGCCGACCTCGTCGCCGGCGACGGTCGGCATCAGCCGCGTCAGCTCGAGCAAGCCCTGGCTCTTCAGCTGGTTGAATTCCCGAAAGTCGACCACCTTGCGACTGGCGATCTGGGCGTTCTCGGCTTCGAGGGCGCCGGTCAGCCGCTCGATCGCCGCCAGAAGCATCGCGGCGGAACCGGCGGGGCGGCAGGACGCCGCGGCTGAGGACGACGGCGCGCGGCCGAATGCGGGGCCGCTCATGGTCTATCGCGCGCCAGCGACAGCAGCGCGGCCTCGCCGGACGCCGACATCGCGGGATCAGCCAGTTCCGCCGCGCCGCGCATGGTGAGGCCGGCCAGAGGGTCGCGCGCGGCCAGCGATGAGGCGGCGACATGGTCGTGGCCGGGCAACGGATGAGTGGCGAACAGGCGTTTGGAAATGCCGAACGCCCCCGACTTGGCGATCTGCCTGGCGATCTGATCGGCGAGCATCGACTTCCAGATGTCCCCCGCCGTGCCCTGCCCGTAGACGCTCGTTTCGTCCTTGGGCAGAATCGCGTCGACGAAGGTCTTCAAGACGGAGGCTTCGAATTCGACCTGGACGCGCGCCGCCTTCTGGTCGCTCGCCGACGTCCCGTCGAGGCGCGCCAGATGGTCGCGCATGTCGGCGGCGCTCGCCCCGATGGCGCGGGCGGCGGGCGGTTGCTCCGTCGCGTCGAGGACTTTCGTGAAATCGTCGGCGGCGTCGACGTCGCCCGCGCCGAGCGCCACCAGCCTCTGCGTCGTCGCCTCGGCGCGAAGAGGGTCGGCGGCCTTGAGCACCTCGAGAACGATATCCGACGACGGTTTGATGGCCATGATCGTCTTCCGGCGCAGCCTTGATGGCGCGCCAGTGTCGCCCGCCAGGCTTATGCAGGGCTTGTGGCTTTTTTGCCGAGCGTGCGCTCGATCAGCTCGCCGAGATCGGCGCGCTCCTGCTGCATCCGGAACTTGACTTCGAAGTTCTCGACCAATCGCTCGGCGAGCCTGGCGCGCATCGCCTGCTTCTGCGCGCGCTGGGTTTGCGCGACATGTTCGGCCTTCAGCGTCGCCATCCGCCTGTCGATGCTGCGCAGCCGGGAGGTCGAGCTGTTGACCAGGATGCCGATCGAGATGGCGTCGCGATCGATCGCCTCGATGGTGGCCCGCTGCGCCTCTTCGAGCGCGGTGCGCTGCTGGTCGAGCGCGGCGAGCTTCCAGGCGCTCAAATCCTTCAACTGGTCCTGGAGCTCCAGGATCTTCGCCAGCGATTTGCGCCGTTGCCGCATTCCACTATCCCGTCGCGAGCCAGGACGACAGCCCGAGCATGAATTGATCGAGATACGATCTTATCACCAGATAGGTTAAGAAAAGCCCGCCGCAGATGACGAAGGGCGCCGCGATGAAATAGATGGAGACGTAGGGAGTCAGCCTGTTGAGGAGGCTGACCGCCAATTGAATGATGATCGCGTAGAATATGAATGGCGCGCTGATGCGCAGGGCGATCTGAAACGTATTCGTCAGCAATCGCGCGAACTCGGCCAGCGAGAAATTGACGTCGAAGTTTTCGCTGACCGGGATCGCATCGTAGGAAGCGAGGATTCCGCGGAACACCTCCCAGTGCAGGTCCATCACGAAAATCAGGGCCGTCGCCGACAGGGTGATCAGGGAGACGAAAGGCGGCAGCACTTCGGTCTCCTCCGCGACGACCCCGAACGGATTGCTGAGGCCGATGCTCATCGCCGCCGCCGTCGCCATCGTCTCGAGGGCGAGCATGAACAGCCGGCCGAGCGCGCCGATGACGCCGCCGACAAGCAGTTCGGTGACGATGAACCGCAACGCGGTCAACGGTTGCTCGCTGAACGCCGCGACCGGAAGATGGGCGATCAACAGCGGCGCCAGCGACAACGTGACGGCCAGTGCGACGAACAGCCGCATCTGCACGGGAATCTGCGGGCTGGAGAAGCCCGGCATCAGCATCAGGCACGCGCCGACCCGGCAGAACAGCACGAAAGTCCCCAGGATCATTTGCGGGCCGAGCGCGACGTGCGGGTCGAGGCCGAAATCCGCCGTCAGACTGCTCATGCAATCGTTCCCAGCGATTCGACTTCGAACCCGCGGGCGATTTCAAGCTGCGAAAGCACCGACAGCGTCGCGAACATCCGCTCGACGATCATGCGGACGTAGGGGCGCGTCTCGGCCGTCGCGACGAGCGCGAACTGATGGCCGGCGTCCATCCGCGCGCGAATGGCGACCGACGCCTCGGCGGCGAATTGCTCCATCAGGCGCGGCTCGATGTCGAATTCGACGACGTCGCCCTTGGCGTCGCGCTTCAGGCTCTGATGGAAAACGAGGTCCCATCGATTGCCCAGACGCAGGACTTTCAGCACGCCCTTGTGCATGAGGTCGCCGCAGATCTGCTGCGAGATGCGGATGCGCACATGCTCGACGACCTGCTCGGGCCGGCGCGCGTGCGGCGCGATCTCGGCGATCGCCTCGAGGATCAGATGGAGGTTGCGGATCGACACGCGCTCGGCGAGCAGCAGCTTCAGCACCGCCTGCAGCCCCGAATATGAGATCTGGGACGGGCAGATTTCATCGATCAGGCGCTTGTATTCGGGGTCCAGCCGGTCGAGCAGCGCGCGCATGTCCTTGTAGGACAGCAGTTGCGACAGGTTGTTGCGGATGACCTCGCTGAGATGGGTCAGCAGCACGGAAAGCGTGTCGACCGGGTTGAAGCCCTGGCGCTTCACTTCGTTGACGAACGCCTCCGAGATGCTGATCGCGCGCATGCCGAAGGCCGGCTCGCGCACCTCGTCGCCCGGCACGTTCGGGCGCTTGCCGTCGCCGACGATGACCAGAAATTCGCTGAGGCGAACTTCCTGGGCCGCGACGACCGTGCCGTGAATCCGGATCTGATAGGTCCGCGGCGGCGCCTTGATGTCGTCGCTGAGCTTGATGTCGGGCACGACGAAGCCGTATTGGCGCGCGAACTTGCGGCGCATCTTGGCGACCCGCGATCCGATTTCGTCATGCGAGGCCAGAAACGTGGTCGTCAGCTGGCGCCCGAGGCACAGTTCGATTTCGTAGGCCTTGAGGTGCTCTTTCAGCGAGCCCTTGGCTTCCGCCTTGGCCTTCTCCTCGCGCGCCGCCGCTTCCGCCGCCGCGACGGCGCGGTCCTTGGCCTGTCCCTTGGGAATGGCGTAGCCGACGAATGCCATCGCGCTCCCCAGCAGCGCGAACGGGGCGAACGGAAGGTTCGGGACGACGCCGAGGATGAACATCAGGAGCGAAGCCAGAAACAGCGCGTGCGGATAGTTGCTCAACTGGCCGAGCACGGCCTTCTCGGTCGAGCCGCGCGTGCCGCCTTTGGCGACCAGCAGGCCGGCGGCGAGCGAGATGATGAGCGCCGGAATTTGCGAGACGAGGCCTTCGCCGACCGACAGCTTGGTGAATATGTCCGCCGCGCTCGACAGGGTCAGGCCGTGGCGCGTGACGCCGATGACGATGCCGCCGAAAATGTTCACCGCCAGGATGATCAGGCCGGCGATCGCGTCGCCGCGCACGAATTTCGAGGCGCCGTCCATCGAGCCGAAGAACGAGCTCTCCTCCTCGAGCTCGCGGCGGCGAAACTGCGCCTGCTTGTCGTCGATCAGGCCAGCGGAAAGGTCGGCGTCGATCGCCATCTGCTTGCCGGGAATGGCGTCGAGCGTGAACCGGGCGCCGACTTCCGCGATGCGGGTCGCGCCCTTGGTGATGACCAGGAAGTTGATGGTGATCAGGATGACGAAGACGATGATGCCGATGACGAAATCGCCGCCCATGACCAGGCGGGCGAAGCCGCCGATGATATAGCCCGCCGCGGTCATGCCCTCGGCGCCGTGCGAGAGGATCAGGCGCGTCGTCGCGATGTTGAGCGCGAGCCGCAGGATCGTGGCGACCAGCAGGACGGTCGGGAAGGCCGAAAACTCGAGCGGTTTCTGAATCCACAGCGCGACCATCAGGATGAGGACGGACAGCGCGATCGAAAAGGCGATGCCCAGATCGATCAGCGTGGCGGGAACCGGCAGAAAGAAGAAGCACAGGATGAGAACGATGGCGACCGCGAAACCGACATCCTTGCCGCCGCTGCGGCTGGCGACCGGGGAGCCCGCGAGGGGAGGTCCCGCCAACGCCGTGCTCGCCATGCTCTACTCCTCGTCAGCCTCCGGGCAGAGTGCAACGCCAAGCTTGCGCCAGTCTCCCCATCGACGGCGCGGACAGGCGCGGGCGCTCCCGCCAAGGCGAATGCGTGCGCTCGGCGGCGCGGGGCTTCAAAAGCCCTTTTCGATCCGCCCGTAGACCATTTCGGTGAAGGCGTAGACCTGACCGCCGATGAACGGCGCGGTCAGGCTGACGACGAAGAAGATCACCACGATCTTCGGCACGAAGGTCAGGGTCATTTCCTGCACCTGCGTCAGGGCCTGGACCAGCGCGACCACGATGCCGACCGCCATCGCCGCCGCGACCGCCGGCCCCGAGCCGACAATGATCGTCCAGATCGCCGCGCGGATCAGGTCGAGTGCGTCGGCTTCGTTCATGACCCGATGGTGATGCCGCTGGTCAGGGTCACGGTGTTTCCATTGGTCAGGGTCGCGATCGACCCCGATGCGCCAACATTGACGCTCGCCACCGTTCCGGTGGTCGTCCCGTCGGCCGAGGTGATGGTCTGGCCGATCAGGTTCTCGGCTTGCGAAAGCGACGAATTGGTCAGCAGGGACGACAGCGTGGCGTTGCTCTGCATCTGCTGCTGGACGCCCGAAATCGTCGCGAGCTGGGTGACCGATTGGGTCGGATCCATCGGCTGCGTCGGATCCTGGTTTTGTATTTCCGCGATCAGCAGGGTGAGAAACTGGTTGTAGTCGACGGTGGGGGTCTGCAACGCGGCTGCGGAGCTGGACGCCGTGCTGCCGCCGGCGGCGGTGGAAGCGGCGCTGGTGGGGGAGGTTATCGAGGGGGAAGCGGCGACGGTCATGGGCGGGGCATCCTTTCAGGCGGCATGCGGGGCGAGCGTCTTCAAATTGCCGGTCATCGTCGCTCGCTCTGCGGGAAACAGCGCGCGCAACGCCTTCATCGCATCGAAATAGCGTGCGCAAGCAACCAGTTCGTCGATCGTCTTGAGGCCGGACAGAATCGCCGGGTTGTCGAAGGTGCGCAGCGCCGCGTCGATCAGCTTTCGCGACAGGTCCAGGGCGGCCGGCGCGGCGTCGGGATCCATCAGCATGATCTGAACGACGAAGTATATTTGCCGCAGCGGCGTCGTCGCCTCGTTCGCCTGCATGACGTGGGATTCGAGAAGAAACGTCACGTCGTTGAGCAGTTCTATCGAGACCTTCCGATCGACGCGCAGCACGGCGCCGTTGATGTAGATCTTCTCGTCAGCGCGCAGCGAGATGTTCACGGCCGCCTCACTTCAGTCCGTCGCGAATGATTTCGGAGATTTCGATCATCGCGGTGAGGTCCCTGGCCTTGCCCGAGCGAATGAGCTCGATTTCCTTGACGATCCAGATGCCGATCGAAATCAGTCCGGCGCGCAGCTCCTCCGGCAGTTCATTTTCCGGATTGGCGAGATCGTCCATGAAAATCGACCAGAGGCGACGATAGAAGAACAAAGCGTCGACCAGCTCTCTCGATCCAGGACCCTTGTCGCGCGCGATGCGCAGAAGGGCGATGGCCTGATCGAGGACGCGCCGCTCCATCCCCCGCATTTCCTGCGGCGAATCCTCGGCAACCTCTGAGTAGGAAAACTGATACATTTCTCGCCCCCGATGGCCGCTAAGCCGCGTCTCCGCCCAAGCCGCCGCCTCATCGCCTCAAAAGATACGTCCGCATAAGGACCTCGAACCTGCTCTTGCGTCCGCCAAACCCACGAGCCGCTAGAGATAGCTCGCCAGGCTCAGCTTCTGCAGCTGCGCGGTCAACGAATAAGCCGTCTGAATTTGCGTCGTCAGAGAGTTCACTTGCGTTGCGACCTGGTAGGTGTTGACGTTGTCGAGATTGTCGATCTGCGTTTGCAGGATGTTCATTTGCGCCGACATGCCGTCGTTGGCTTCGGTGACGCGCTGCTGAGCCGAACCGAGAGTCGCCTGCATCGACGTCAGGGAATTCACCGCCGTGCTCATCAGGCTGCTCGCCTGATCGACGACGCTCTGCATCGCGGCGGAGTTGATCGAGGTTCCGGTGAACTCGTTCAACATCGTATAGGCCCGCGCCAGCTCCTGGAACGCCGGCTGATTGGCGTTCGTCGAGGTGTCGATCGTCTCGGTCGGCGAGATGTCGCTGCTGATGTTCGTGCTGGACGCCGACGACCAGTTGGCCGACCAGGCCGCGCCCTGAAACTGGCTGGTGAAGGCGGGCGAGGTCAGAAACGTCTGCATCTGCGCCGCCGTCACGGTCTGCGCCGTGGCGGGCGGGCTGAGCCCGGCGAGATAGGTGGAGAAAGCGGTCTGCACGGCGGTCTGGGCGGCGGCGGGCGGATCGAGATAGTTGGTCATCGGCGCGACGGCGCTGTTGACGCCGCCGAACACATACTGGCCGTCGACCGACGTGTTGGTCGTGGCGACGAGCGACTGCAGGCCGTTGGCCCCGAGCGTCTGCAGCGACGATCCCTGGCCGATCTCGGGGACATATTCGGCGAGGCTGTTGAGCGTGTTTTGCGCGTCGGTCTGCAACGTGCTCAGCGCCGTCGTCGCCGTGCCCAATCGCGTCGTGACCAGCGCATTGTTGGTGGTGAAGGTTTGAAGGGCGCCGTTCTCGTTTTGCAGCGAGATCTCCTCGCCGGACCGGACTCCGAGCTGCAGCCCGAGATCGGCGTACTGACCCGTCGTGGATTCGGTCTGCGCGGTGAGCAGCTCCGATTGCAGCTTCGCCACGGAAAGCTGCATCGACGACCACATATATTGCGTCGAGACGGAATTGGTCATGGCGAGGGCACGGCGTCGATGGCCGTCAGCAGCGAGGCGAACATGTTGTTCACGGTGGTCAGGAGCTTCGCCGAGGTCTGATAGGAGTTCTCGAGGCTGAGCATCTGCGACGTCTCGGTGTCGAGATTGACGCCGGTGGCGTTCGACAGCGCCTGCGAGGCCGCGGTGGCGAGGGCGCTCGAGGAACTGGCCTGGTCGGTCGCCTGCTGATATTGCCCCTGCACCCAGCTCACCGACGCGCTCGCATAGTCGGTGAGGCTGTCGCTCGATCCGGCGCCGGCGGACGGATCGAACGATTGGGTCGCCGACATCTGGGTGATCATTTGCTGGATGCGCGTGGTGTAGCTCGCCGCGCCGGTGGTGTTGTAGGTGTAATTGGCGCCGCCGCCGGAAATGTCGCCGTCCCGCAGCAGGTTGACGTTTCCCCCCTGGCTCGGATCGACGCTCGCATTGACGGCGATCTGGCCGGCGAGCCCCGCCGGAACGGTCGTGTCGGTCGGCAGTCCGGTGGTCGCGGAGAAGCCCGCATAGGTGAACAGGCCGGGCAAGGCCGGGCCCGGCGTCGCCGAACCCGACTGGTCGGTTTCCGCGAAGGCGCTGACCAGCCCGTTGGCGATCTGATCGAGCTGGGCCTGGTATTGCGGCGCCGTGGTGTCGCGCAACGTCGCCAGACCCGCCAGCGCGCCCGACTGGATCGCCATCGGCGACGAAGCTCCGGTGATCGGAACGCCGCCGACCATCACCGGATTGCCGGTTGCGCCGGCCGTCAAAGTCGGGGTCGGCGTGAAGCTCACGGTGCGCGCCGTCGTCTGAAAGAGCGTCACGCCGCTGTCGGTATAAATGGATTCGGAGCCGTTGGCGTTCGTGACCGTCGAAATGCCGATCTGCTGCGAGAGCTGGTTCAGAATGTTGTCCCGCGAATCCTCGGCGTCGGTGACGTCGGCGCCGGTCTGGAGGCCGCTGACGATCGTGTTGTTGACGGTCTGGAACTGGCCGAGCAGCGAATTGACGGTGGTGACCGACTGCGCCATCGCCGCGTCGGCCTGCGAGCGCACCTGCTGCACCGTCGTCGTCGCATTGTTGAGCGAGGTCGTCAGGTCCGAGGCGGCGGTGACGACCGATTCGGCGACGGTCGTATCCGACGGCGAGGTCTCGTAGTTCTGCAGCGCGGTCTCGAGGTTCGCCAGCATCGCCGAGGGCGACTGTCCCGAAGCGGTTGTCGTCGACGAGGACGACGACGTCGACGCGTTATCGCTCACTGTGGCGCTCAACTGGCTCAGCCCGTTGGCGAGCGCCGACTGCTGGGCCGACTGCGAATTGGCGGCGAGCATCTGGTCCAGAAGCGCGCTGTTCGTCGCTCGCGCGATGGAGGCGACCTCGACGCCGCCATAGGAATTGGTGACGAGATTGGCGGTCTTGAGCGAATATCCCGTCGTGCTCGAATTCGAGATGTTGCGCGAAATGACCGCGGTCTGCGCCGCGTTGGCGTTGAACGCCGAGTTGATGATGCTGAACGCAGACGACAAAGTCATGCAGATTGCCTCATAGGCGCAGGCTCAACTGCTACGACTGAAGCTTGTTCAGGATGTCGAGGAGGTTGGCGCCCGTCTGGAACACTTTCGAATTCGCCTCGTAGCCGGCCTGCGCCTGGATCATCGCGGTAAGCTCGGTGGCCAGATCGACCGTCGAACTCTCGAGCGAGGAGGATTCGATCGACCCGAATCCCGCCGTGCCCGCGACGCCGACCTGCGGCTGGCCCGAATTGACGTTGGGCGAGAACACCGTGCCGTTCACCGACGTCATGCTGTCGGGGCTGGCGACGTTGACGAGCGGGATGGAGTAGCCGGGCAGCGACGTCCCGCTGCTGTAGTTGAACGACAGCGTGCCGTTGGTGGCGATGCTGACGCCGGTCATCGTGTCGGGCGCGTTCCCGTTGGTCGTCGCGCCGTTGACGGTGTAGGCGGCGGCGAGCTGCGTCGTCGAGCCCATGTCCAGATTCATCGTCTGGCCGTTCGGAATGGCGATCGGCAGCGGCGATCCGGTCGCCAGTTGCCCGTTGGCCGGATTGAAGGTGAGCACTTGCGACGTCAAAGCCGCGGCCGAGTACGGAAAGCCGCCGCCCGCCGCGGCGTTCGCCTGGTTGTAGACGTCGACTTCCCACTGCGGGTCGCCCGCCGCGCTGGGCCCGATGTTGGTCATGTAAACGTTGAGCGTGACCGGCGTGCCGAGGTTGTCGTAGGTGACCAGCGACGTCTCGTCGCTGTAGGTGGCGCCGCCGCCCGCCGGCGTATCGGCGGCGGGGACCACGGCGGCGGTGGACGGCAGATTGACGGAGAGGGTTCCGGTTGTCGTGGGGGTCGCCTGCTCCCCGGTCTGGGCGATGTTGACCTTCTGCAGATCGGCGAGCGAGTTCGCCACCGTATTGGTGTTGCCGTTCTGGATATCGGTGCCCATCAGATAATAGCCGCCGGCATTGACCAGATTTCCCGAGGCGTCGGGCACGAACGAACCGTCGCGCGTGAGGAAAGTGTCGCCCGCCGCGTCGGTGACGACGAAGAAGCCGGCCCCCTGGACCGCGAGGTCGGTGGTGGTGGAGGTGCCGACGACGCTGCCCTGCTCGCTGTTCATCGACACGGCGGTCGTGGCGACGCCGCCGGCCGAATAGTTGCCGATGGCGGACTGGTCGACGAGTGAGGTGAACTGCGTCTCGGCGTCCTTGTAGCCGGTGGTGCTGGAGTTGGCGATATTCTGCGAAATCGTCGCCAGCCAGCTGGTCTGGGCGTTCATGCCCATGACCGAAGCGTTCATAATATTGCCGCTCATCGACCAAATCCCTCTGAAGCGCCGATGGTCAATTGAACAACGGCACGCTTGCGCGAAGCTGATTAGCGCCGGCGCTGATCGGCCTCGCGCAGGCGCGGCGCTCGCGCGGCGTTCCGGCAAAAGCATTTGAGAGCGACCGGCGCGTTGGCGCGCCGCCGTCGCCGCCACGTGGAGGGCGGGCGGCTTCGTTGCAAAGGCGAAAGAGCGCGGCGGCGCCTGTCAGATGACGCGCAATGGCGGACGCCGGCCGCCTCGATCGCGCGTCTCCAGCGCGGCGAGCGCGCGCAGCTCCTGCAAGCAGCGCGCCAATAGTCCCTCGAGTTGCGCGCCCGGCGGCTCGTCGCGCCGCGCCGCGGCCGCCCCGTGCAGCCGTTCGATCTCCTCGATGATTGCGCGCAGCATTGGCAAACCCGGCCCGTCCACACCACGCGGCAGGCTAACCGGTTCGCTTTAAGAAATTGCAAAGGCCCGGCGGCGAGCGGCCGTCAGGCTCACGAAGCGGCGCTGAGCGGATGGCTGAACCTTGGCGTCGCGGCGGGCGCGTTGAGCGAGGCCGTTTTGGCGGCGATCGTTGCGGCGATCGCCGCCGCCATCCGGCTCTGGCTGCTGACCGGCGCGCGCGGCGGCGCCTCCACGCGTTGCTGAACGGCGCCGGCCGGCGCGGCGAGGCCAATCGAGGGCTCCTCGATCCTGGCCGACGCGCCGGCAGGCCCGGGCGAGGCCGCCGTCGGCTGGTTCAGAATCTGCGAAAGCTCGGCAATCGTCCTGTCGATCACGATGAGCGCGCGATATTCCGGCAGCTCGAGCAGGCGAACGCGAAGCTGCTCGCCGAGCGTCTGGAGAGAGGAGAGAGCTTCCTGCGTCATTCTGGCCTCAGCCTCTTGGAATGGATGCCTCCGGTTCTGCTTAAGAGGGCTGGCTGGTGCGAAACTGGAGGGCGCGCGCCCGCGCGCCGGCCGGCCGAAGGATTTCGCTCGATCCGGCCGCCAAGGTCAGTCTCGGAAAAGCCATCGCTGCGACGATCGGCGCGCCGTCGCGAAGCGTCGGGGTCGCTACGGGCGACCCGGGCGCTCTGCAGCGGAACGGCTTGCGGCTTGTCGGACGAATTCATGGCGGCGAATCTTGAAGGGATCCGGATGCGCCGGCGGCTGGCGGCGGGCGGATTGAGCCGCGCAATGAGCCAGTCGCTGGCGCGTCGAAACCTGGTTTCATACGAGATCGTCGAGTCGCCGCCGGACGCGCCGCCGATCGCGGCGAGGGGAATCGAGAAACGCTCCAGCGCGCGCCGCCGTCTTCGTTTGCGTTCGGGCAAGCTGCTCGACGCCCAGAACAAGTTCCTTTGCGAGTGCCTGGTGCGCAATCGTTCCGGCCAGGGCCTGTGCCTGATGCTGGCCAGGAACATCGGCCTGCCGACCCGCTATCGTCTCTATGACGACGAGACGGGATCGCTCCATTCGGTCACCACGATCTGGCGGCGAAGCGCAGTGCTCGGGGTGCGCTATTGCTTCACCCTGAAGCCCGTCGCCATCAAGGAGAGCGACCGATCGGCCCTGCGCGCGCGCTACTACGCCGTGCTCGACTAGGCGGCCGATGGCCGGACGAGGCGACGGCGCCTCAAAGCGGCGCGCCGCCGTTTGGACAGTCCGGAGCAAGATTGGACGGCTAGCCTCCCACCGATGGCCACTTGGCTGTCTTGAAAAAAGGGCTCCCCATGAACGGCTCCGTTATGCGGCGCGCGGCGACGGCGGAACGAGGGCCGCCGACCGTCATCGGACTTGCGGCGCTGGCAAAAATGGCGTTCCGCGGCGCCGACCTTGACCCGCTCGCCCGATCGCTCGCCGAGCGCGGTCTGAGCGATCCGCAGGACGCGGCGGCTCACATGGACCTTTCCCTGCTCGAGCTCTTTCAGGGACGCGAGCAACGCCACGCTGAGTTGCAAGCCGCGGCGCTCGCGCTGCACAGGCTATATCGGCATCGACCCGGCGTCGCGGTCGCCGATCCGCTCAGAGTCCTCGCCTTCGCCGCGCCGGGCAATCTGATGGCCAATACGCCGATCCAGTTCCTGGTCGAGAACGCGGACATCGTCCTCGACATTCTGTTCGTGGTCCCGGGATCGCGGCTGCCCGAAATCGTCCCCGAGCACGACGTCGCCTTCGTCGCCGTGAGCGAGGGCGATGCGAACAGCGCGGTTCTGAAATGGCTGACCGGGCGCCTGCCGACATGGCCGCGACCGGTGCTCAACGCGCCCGACCGGATTGCGCGACTGACGCGCGACGGCGCGTCGCGGCTGCTCGCCTCGGTTCCCGGCGCCTGCATGCCGCTCAACCTGCGCATCGACCGGGCGAGCCTGGCGCGCCTCACGCAAGGGGAGGCGCCGCCCGCCCGCATCGCGCCGGACTGCCGCTTGCCGATCATCGCCAGGCCGGTCGGATCGCATGCCGGCGAGGGGCTGAAGAAGCTCGACGATCGCGCCTCGATCGCCGCCTACCTCGTCACGCAGCCGGAGGCCGAATTCTTCGTCGCGCCGTTCATCGACTATCGCGGAGCCGACGGGCTGTTTCGAAAATATCGCGTCGCGCTGATCGACGGGCGCGCCCATGCCGTCCATATGGCGATCTCGAGCCGCTGGATGATCCACTACCTCAACGCCGACATGATCGACAACGAGCGCAATCGCGCCGAAGAGGCGGCGTTCATGCAAAACTTCGACGCCGGCTTCGGCGCCCGCCATCGCGAGGCTTTGCGCGAGATCGCCCGGCGTTGCGAGCTTGACTATCTGCTGATCGATTGCGGCGAGACGCCGGACGGGCGTTTGCTGATTTTCGAGGTCGGCAACGCGATGATCGTTCACGCCATGGATCCCGAACACGTCTTCCCCTACAAGGCGGGACAAATGAAGAAGCTGTTCGGCGCGTTTCAGGCCATGCTGCGAACCCGCGCGCTGGCCGCGCGCCAGTCGGCGTGCGCGTAAGTCGCCGCGCGTCGCTAACGCCCGAAGGTCCCGACAAACGCCCCGGCGATCGCGGCGGCGAACAGGGCGCTGTCGTGCAGCGCCAGGACGCGCGGCGAGGGCGAACAATGACTGTGGATCGCCGTCGTCGCGCCGAGCATCGCCAGCGACCAGCCGCAACCGCCGACAGCCATCAGCGCCGCGAAGTTGAAAGCGGTGGCCGGCAGCCGCGCCGCGACGAGCGCGCCGAGGATCAGCGCGAGCCCGCCCGCCGCGACCCTGACGGCGCCGAATCGGCCGACCCAGGCTCCGACCAACGCGGCGGGGGCGTACATCGACAGGATGTGGCTGGCGATCACCCCCGAGGCGGCGGCGGCGCCGACGCCGCACAGGGCCATCGCCGGCGCGGCATGCGCCATCAGCGACGTCATCGCGAACCAGGCGGCGGCGGCGGCGATCGTCGCCACGACAAACAAGCCCTTGCGCGTGGTTCGCGTCGAGGCCGCGGCGGCGATGTCGAGCTCGGCCCGCATCGACAGCGCCAGCGCGAGGATCGCGACCTGCGCGACGCCGGCGCATAGCAGCGCGGCGGCCGGAGCGTGCGGCCCGGCGAACCGTTGCGCGGCGCCGATCGCCGCCGGCGCGAGCAGGCCCGCGAGCGCCCCGGCGCCGAGAACGAAGGCGACCGCCCGCGGCTTGTCGCCGGCCCGCAACGCCGGGGCGTGCCGATAGAAGAAGCCGAACCCCTGCGCGACGCCCAGCCAGAACGCGCCGAGCGCCAGTCCGAAGAATTGACCGGCGACAAAGCTCTGCGCCGCGACCGCGCCGCCGGCGAGACCGAGGCTGGCGCCCAGCGCCAGCGCTGCCCGGCGTCCAAAAAGATCCGTCAGCGCGGCGGCCGGCAGGGTGGCGACGCCCGCGCCGACCAAGGTCAGCGCGTAAGGCAGGGCGGCCCAAACGGGCTTCGGGGCGAGGATGACGCCGGCGACCGGCAGCACCGCCGCGGTCAACGCCTGGGCGAGCACGGTGAGTGCGAAGACGCCCGCCGGCGCCGCGACGCCCGGCGCGCCCTTCGCGAACTCCCGCGACGCCGGCGGCGTCAGGTCGCAGGCGCAGACGAGATGTCCGGGTCTCTCCTGCGGCGGAGCGAGCGTGACCCAGCTCATGGCGCGCGATCCTGCGGGGCGAGGTCGTCGTCCGAAAGCACCCGTAGCGCCGCGCCGTCGAGGTCCTCGTACTGGCCGTTGCGCAGAGACCACAGGAAGGCGGCGAGGCCGACGGCGCCCAGCAGCAGCGCGAGCGGCACCAGAATGATCAGGATGGTCATGCCGTCGCCCCCTCGACCCGCCGCGGCGAGCGGGCGCGCAGCGCATTCAGCGTGACCAGAATCGACGATCCAGACATCGCCAGCGCCGCGATCAGCGGCGTGACATGGCCGGTGATCGCCAGCGGCACGGCGACGAGATTGTAGAGGATCGCAATCGTCAGATTCTGCCGCATGATGGCCTGCGCGGCCCGCGCCGTCCCGATCGCCTCGCTCACCGGGGCGAGGCGGTCGCCGAGGAACACGGCGTCGGCGGAAGCCTGGGCGATGTTGGCGCCGGTGGCCGGCGACATCGAAGCATAGGCGGCGGCGAGCGCCGGAGCGTCGTTGAGCCCGTCGCCGATCATGAGAATCTTGCGACCCTGCGCTTTGAGCTGATCGAGAAAGGCGATCTTCTCGGCCGGCTTCATGTCGGCGCGCCAATCGGCGACCCCCAGCGCCCTCGCCGCGGCGGCGACCGCCTCGACCCGGTCGCCCGACAGGATCATCACCTTCAGTCCGCGCCGGCGCAAGGCCTCGATCGTCGCCGCCGCGTCGGCGCGCAATATCTGCCGCACCTGAAAGATCGCGCGCGCCGCGCCATGCCGGAACGCGATCACCGAGGCGAGCGGATCGCTCGCCCGCGCCGCCGCGGCCTCGGCTTCGAGCCCGCAGAACGCCGCGCTGCCGAGACGCGCCTCGACGCCCTCGATCGTCGCGCGGACGCCCTCGCCGGGCGTCTCGTCGGCGTCGTCGAACGGCTCGCCGGCGGGGCCATGCGCGGCGACCGCCTTCGCCAGCGGATGATGACTGGTCATGGCCAGCCGCGCGGCGCGATGCAGCAAGGCCGGGTCGACCGCGGCGGCGTTGACGACGCTCGCGTCGGGGAGCGTCAAGGTTCCCGTCTTGTCGAACGCCACCGCATCGACGCCGGCCAGACGCTCGATCGCATCGCCGGCGTTGAGCAGAACGCCTGACCTGAACAGCGCGCCGGAAGCGACGACCTGCACGGCGGGAATGGCGAGCGCCAGCGCGCAGGGGCAGGTGATGATGAGCACCGCGATCGCCGCAATGACCGCGTCGTGCAGCGAAGCCCCGCCGATGAGCCAGCCGACCGCGGTGGCCAGCGCCGCGATGTGGACGACCGGCGCATAGAACCGCGCAGCGCGGTCGGCGAGACGCTGATAGCGCGCCTTCCGGGCGACGGCGCCCTCGATCAGGCGCTCGATCTCGTCGATGAGCGTCGCGCCGGCCGCGGCGCGCGCCCGCACCCGCAAGGCGCCGTTGAAATTGAGCGTCCCGGCGTAGATGGCGGCGCCGGCCGTCGCGACGCGGCGCATCGTTTCGCCGGTGATCAGGCTTTCGTCGATCTCCGAGCGTCCCGACAGGACGAGGCCGTCGCACGGCGCGCGCTCGCCCGGCCGGATCAGCACGGTGTCGCCCGGCGACAGGGCGCTTGCCGGAATCGCGGTCGCTTCGCCGGTCTCCTCGATGCGCGTCGCCATCGGCGCGCGCAACGCGGCGAGGTTCGCCGCGACGGAGCGCGTTTTCCGACGCATCGCGAGATCGCAATAGCGGCCGATCAACAAAAAGAACATCAGCGTGATCGCCGAATCGAAATAGGCGTGCTCGGCGTGGTTGAGCGTTTCGATGACCGACATGGTCAGCGCGAGGCCTACGCCGATCGAAATCGGCATGTCCATGTTGAGGCTTCCGGCGCGCAGGCCGCGCAGGGCGCTCAGAAAGAACGGCTGGCCGGCGAAGGCGGCGGCCGGCAACACGATCAGCGCCGAAAGCCAATGGAAGAAGTCGCGCGTCTCCGGCGTGATGTCGCTGGCGTTGCCGGCCCAGACCGAAACCGACAACAACATGACGTTCATCGCGGCGAAACCGGCGACGGCGAGACAGCGCAGCAACCAGCGCGCCTGGGCGGCCTCGGCGTCCTCCGCCACGTCCGCCGCGAACGGATAGGCGCGATAGCCGATTCCGGACAGCCTTTCCAGAACCCTCGCCGGATCGAGCGTTCCCTCCGCCCATTCGACCGTCAGGCGGCGAGTCGTATAGTTGAGGCGCGCGCGCAGCAGGCCCGGCAGTCGCGCCAGCGCGCCTTCGATGTCGCCGATGCAGGCCGCGCAAGTGACGCCGTCGACCGCCAGATCGAGCCGCGCCGTGCCATCGTCGTGATGGCGCACAAAGCTCGAGAGATCGACGCCCGCCGTCATTTGACCCTCTAGCGCAGGACGATCCTGTTGCGCGAACGGAACAGACGCTCGCCGTCGCGCCTCGCTTCGATGACAAGGTCCCATTGGCCGGGCCGCATCGCGGCGTCGGCGCGATAATCGCCCGGCTCGGCCTCGTTGACGACCGTGCGCCGGTCCAGCTTCTTGTCGGCGGGGAATTCGAGCGCGGCCGTCACGGCGAGACCCTGAATCGGTTGATCGTCGGCGTCGTGCATCGTGATGTCGATCAGCGCCGGGGCGCCGGCCTCGAAATGAAGCGCATTGACCGAGACGCGCCATGCCCGCGCGTCCTGCGCGCGCGCGGCGGCGATCTCCTTGTCATAGGCGAGCCCGCGCTCGTAGGGACTCGTCTCCTGTTCGCCGCTGAACGTCGAGATCGCGTAATAGACCAGCGAGCCGTTCGCGCAGAAGATGGTTCCGAAGAACACGGCGAGGATCGCCAGCGCCATCCATCCGGTGAATCGGCGCCCTTCGTCGATCGAAGGGGCGTCCGAAAGCTCCATGCGTAGGTCCATCGTCGGCTCGCCTGTTGCCGCGCCGCGAAAATCACGGCGCGTCGAAATGATCCCGCGCGACGGCGGTCGCGCCGCTGTCGACGTCGGTGATGCGGAAGGTCATGTCCTGCTGATCGGCCCGCTTGCCGGCCGGCAGCGTCGCCAGCACGCGCAGCTCCCGCGTCTGGTCGGGGCCGACTTGCGCGACTACCCGGCCCTGCGCGTCGGGCTCGACGCCGATCGCCTCGAGGCGCGGCGTCTCCGCGCCTTCCGCCGTGATCGCGAAGCTCCGCGCGCCGGACGATCGGTTGAGGATGCGGATCGAGTAGCCGTTGCGGATCGAGCCGTCCACCGTCTTGACGAACATCGGGTTGCGGTCGTGGATGGCGCTGACGCCGAGATCGACGCGCGTCGCCAACGCCGTCGTCATCACCCCGCCGACCAGCGCGATCACCACGACGTAAAGAATCGTCCGCGCCCGCACCGGCTTGAAGAGATTCGGCTTGCCGGCGCGGCGGCGCTCGATGTTGCCCGCGTTGTCATAGGCGATGAGCCGCACCGGGCGATCGATCTTTTTCATCACCGCGTCGCAGGCGTCGATGCACAGGCCGCATTGGATGCAGCCCAGGTTGTCGCCGCCGCGGATGTCGACGCCGGTCGGGCAGACGGCGACGCACTGGCCGCAGTCGATGCAGTCGCCGGCCGCTTCGCCGAGAACGCGCGCCGCCGTCGCCTTCTTGAGCGACATGCGCGGCTCGCCGCGATCGAGACGGTAAGTGACGTTGAGCGCGTTCTCGTCGGTCATCGCCGCCTGGATGCGCGGCCACGGACACATGTAGAGGCAGACCTGCTCGCGCATGGTCCCGGCGAGCGCATAGGTCGTGAACGTCAGGATGCCGATCCACACCCACGCCACGCCGGGCGCCTGAAAAGTCGCGAGCTCACGCACCAGCGTCGGCGCGTCGTCGAAATAGAGCACCCAGGCGCCGCCGGTCCACCAGGCGATGATCAGCCAGAGCGCGTGCTTCAACGTCTTTTCGCGGAGCCGCCGCAACGTCCAGGGGCCGGCGTCCTTTTGCATCCGTTCGCGCCGGTCGCCCTCGACAAGCCGTTCGACCGCGATGAAGAGATCGGTCCACACCGTCTGCGGGCAGAGATAGCCGCACCACACCCGCCCGGCGAGGGCGTTCATCAGGAACAGCGTCATCGCCGCCAGGATCAGCAATCCCGTCAGGTAGTAGACTTCCTGCGGCCAGATTTCGATGAAGAAGAAATAGAAGCGCCGGTGCGCGAGATCGACGAGCACCGCCTGGTGCGGTTCATTCGGCCCGCGGTCCCACCGGACGAACGGCAGAAGATAATAGATTCCAAGCGTTACGCAGAGAAGAATCCACTTGATGCGCCGATAGACGCCCCGCACTTTTTGCGGATAGATCCGCTTGGCCGAGGCGTATAGCGGCTCGTCCCCATATTCGCTTTCGCTATCGGCATCGACAATCGTCACTGGCCGCCGCCTAGACTGTGGACGAAGACGGCCAGCGTCTTGATCGTCGGCGCATCGAGTTTTGCGCCCCACGCCGGCATCACGCCGCCGCCGCCAACGGTGATGCGGTGTATGATATCAGCCTTGGTCGGCCCGTAAAGCCACACTTGCGTCGTCAGGTTGGGCGCGCCCAGCTCGATATTGCCTTTGCCGTCGTCGCCATGGCAAGCCGCGCAATTGTCGGCGAAGAGTTTCTTGCCTTTGGCCAGATCCGCGCCGGCGTCGGGCGCATTGCCCGATAGGGTGCGCACGTAATCGGCGGTCGCCGATATTTCGTCGGGCTTCAGCGTGCCGTCGCGGCCGAACGCCGGCATCAACGTGGAATGCGTGTCGGGGTCGGCGTCCCAGCGGGCGCCGTGAGTGATCGTCACGGCGATCTGATCGAGCGTCCCGCCCCAGATCCAGCGATCGGCGTTGAGGTTGGGATAGCCCGGCGACCCCTGGCCGCCCGCGCCGTGGCACGGCGAGCAATTGATCGCGAACACCGCCGCCCCCTGCGCGCGGGCGAACGACAGCAGCTCCGGCGTCTTTTCGATTTCGGACAGCGACGCCTTGGCGATCCTCTCGTTCATCGGCGCGCGCATCGCCTTGAGCTCGTCGAGCTGCGTGACGATCGCCGCGCGCGATTGCCACCCGGCGAAGCCATGCGTGTAACCGGTGATCAGCGGCCATGCGGGGTAGACGAACCAGTAGGCCACCGCCCAGACGATGCAGGCGTAGAAGGTGTACAGCCACCAGCGCGGCAGCGGCGTGTTCAGCTCCTTGATGCCGTCCCATTCATGGCCGGTCGTCGCGCCCGCGCCGGGCGCGTCAGTCGGCTTGTGGTGGCCGCCCGTCGATTCTGCGGACATCGATCAATCCTCCTGCAACGGGATGCGGGCGGCTTCCTCGTGCCCGTGTCGCTTCGACGGCCACAACGCGTAAGCGACGCCGACGACGAAGATCAGACCAAAATAGGCGAGGCCGAATGACGCAACCAGACTTCGCAGCGCTTGATAAGTTGACATGACCGCCTCTCAGCGAATGTTGGCCTTGTCGTCGTAGATCTTGAAATCGACCTGCGTGCCGAGGCGCTGGAGATAGGCGATCAGCGCGTCGGCCTCGGTCAGCTGACCCTTGTCGCCGCCGAGATCGCGCACGATCGCCTTGGGGTAGCGCCTCTGCAGATCCGCGGCGTGGGGATCGTCGGCGGTGCCTTGCGCCTTCAGATCGGCGACCGCATTGTCGATCATTTCGCGGCTGTAGGGCACGCCGGTCATCGCGAGCGTCGCCATGTGCTCGCCGATATGCGTTCCGTCGAGCGGCGTCTTCTCGAGCCAGGGATAGCGCGGCATGATCGAGCCGGAGACGACGGCGCGCGGATCGCGCAGGTGATCGCGGTGCCAATCGTCGGAATATTTGCCGCCGACGCGCGCGAGATCCGGGCCGTTGCGCTTGGATCCCCACTGGAACGGATGATCGTACATGCTCTCGGCCGCCAGCGAATAGTGGCCGTAACGCTCGACCTCGTCGCGCAGCGGGCGGATCATCTGGGAGTGGCAGAGGTAGCAGCCTTCGCGCACGTAGATGTTGAAGCCCATCAGTTCGAGCGGCGAATAGGGTCGCACGCCGTCGACCTTCTCGATCGTGCTCTTGAGGTAGAACAGCGGCAGCACTTCGACGAGACCGCCGATCGAGATGGCGATCAGGATGCCGAGCACGAGCAGGATCGAGTTCTTTTCGAGCGTGTGGTGCCGCGCCCAAAGCGAACGACTTCCGGTTGAGGCTGCCATGACCGTGTCCTTATTCGGCGGGCGCGAGGGCGGGAGTGGAGCCGGGCTCCGCGATCTCGTCCGATTGCGGCGAGGCGATGATGGTCATGACGAGATTGTAGGCCATGATCAGCGCGCCGATCAGGAAGAGGCCGCCGCCGAGCGCCCGAATGACGTACATCGGGTGCAGCGCCTGCGTCGTTTCGACGAATGAATATTCGAGGAAGCCGAGGCTGGTGTAGGCGCGCCACATCAGCCCCTGCATGATGCCCGCCACCCACATCGCCGTGATGTAGAACACGATGCCGATCGTCGCGATCCAGAAGTGCCAGTTCACCAGCTTCAGGGAGTAGAGGCCCTTGCGGTTCCACAGCCACGGCACCAGGCAATAGAGCGCGCCGAAGGAGACGAAGCCGACCCAGCCCAGGCTGCCGGAATGGACATGGCCGATGCCCCAGTCCGTGTAGTGGCTGAGCGAATTGACCTCCTTGATCGACATCAGCGGCCCCTCGAAGGTCGACATGCCGTAGAACGCCACCGAGACGACCAGCATGCGCAGCACCGGGTCGGTGCGCAGCTTGTCCCAGGCGCCCGACAGGGTCATCAGGCCATTGATCATGCCGCCCCACGAGGGCATCCACAACATGATCGAGAAGGTCATGCCGAGCGTCTGCGCCCAGTCGGGCAGCGCAGTGTAGTGCAGATGGTGCGGACCCGCCCAGATATAGAGGAAGATCAGCGCCCAGAAATGGACGATCGACAGCCGATAGGAATAGATCGGCCGGTTCGCCCGCTTGGGAATGAAGTAATACATGATCGCGAGGAAGCCGGCGGTGAGGAAGAAGCCGACGGCGTTGTGGCCGTACCACCACTGGATCATCGCGTCCTGCACGCCCGACCACAGGATATAGGACTTCGAGGAGAACACCGAGACCGGGATCGCCGCGTTGTTGCCGAGCACCAGCACAGCGATCGTCACGATGAAGGCGAGGTAGAACCAGTTGGCGACGTAGATGTGCGGCTCGACCCGCTTCCAGATGGTGGCGAGGAACACCAGAAAATAGGTGACCCAGACGCAGACCAGCAGAATGTCGGCGTACCATTCGGGTTCCGCGTATTCCTTCGAATGGGTGATGCCGAGCAGATAGCCGGTGCCGGCGATCACGATGAAGAAATTGTAGCCGAACGCGACGAACCACGGCGCCAGATCGCCGGCGAGGCGCGCGCGCGAGGTGCGTTGCACGACATAGAGCGACGTGGCGATCAGAACATTGCCGCCGAAGGCGAAGATCACCGCCGAAGTGTGGAGCGGCCGCAGCCGGCCGAAGGTGATCCACGGCAGGTCGAGATTGAACGCGGGAAAGGCGAGCTCAAGCGCGATGTAGAGTCCCACCGTGAACCCGGCGACGCCCCAGAACACCGCCGCCAGCGAACAGAATTTGACGGGCCCGAAATTGTAGTTGGGCTTGCCGTCGATCATTTGCGGCGGCAGCTCCGCCGGCCGGTTGGAATAGCGATTGAAAATCGCGAAAACCGCCACGACGCTCGCCACGACGAACAGCGCGGCGTGGAACGCGTAGCCCGGCTCATAAGCCTTGGCGGCGATGAAAAGCGTTGCAAAGGCGAGCAGGGTGAAAACGACGGCGAGGCCCGCCTCGCCAATGGTCATGGTTTTAGCGGGCGCTAAAGTCTGCGTCATGATTCTGCCCCGTCTTCGCGGCCGATTCGTTTTGGAAGCTTCGCCGCGCCAGAGGCAGGAAGCAATGCGGCGGCCGGTCTGAACCGTCTTTGATGCAGATCAAATTATGCGCGCCGCCTCGTCCACGGTCGGTCGCCGACCTGGCGCGCGCCCGCCGCCCCGTCGATCGCGCGTCGGCAAACGAGAAAGCGCTTCCGGGAACAGGAGTTTGGGGAGATCCGCTTTTTGAAAATCGAAATCAACCAAGCGGAAACCCGAACAGGATGACCGCGCCGCGCCAACGGCCGCCCGACCCGCCGCGGTCAGATCGGCTCCGGGCCGCGCGAGATCGCCGCGATGCCGGTGCGCGAGACCTCGACGAGGCCGATCGGGCGCATGAGTTCGACGAAATCGTCGATCTTGCGCGGCGCGCCCGTCAGTTCGAAGATGAAGCTTTCGATCGTCGCGTCAATGACTTTGGCGCGGAACGCCTCGGCCAGACGCAACGCCTCGACGCGGTTTTCGCCCTTGCCGCGCACCTTGACCATCGCCAGCTCGCGCTCGATCGCCCGCACCGTCAGGGTCAGATCCGTCACCGAATGGATCGGCACCAGGCGCTCGAGCTGATGACGGACCTGCTCGACCACCTCCGGCGTGCCGGAAGTGACGATCGTGATGCGCGACAGATGGGTCTCATGCGCGACTTCGGCGACGGTGAGACTCTCGATGTTGAAGCCGCGGCCGGAGAACAGGCCGACGACCCGCGCCAGGACGCCGGGCTCGTTGTCGACCAGCACGGACAAGGTGTGGCTCTCGGGATTCGATTTGCCGATCGCGGAGGAATAGGGGGATGGGGGTGCGGCGGGAGCGGCGACTGACGCGTTCATGGATTCTCGTCCTGTTGTGAGGAGCCCTTCTCCCCGCGCAGCGGGGAGAAGGTGGCGCGAAGCGCCGGATGAGGGGCTGCGCCATCGCCTGGCGCCGGCGTCTTGAAACGCTGGAACGGCGCAAGCCTGCCTTCGAGCGCCGCAACGATGGTTTCACAAACGTCGTCAATCGCATCGAACACATCGGCGTTCCAGAAGCGCAGGACGGCATATCCCTGCGAGACGAGAAAGGCGTCGCGCTTCGCGTCGTAGGCGCTTTCGTCATGTTGGCTTCCATCGACTTCGACGATCAGCCGCGACGCTCTGCAGGCGAAGTCGGCGAAATAGGGGCCGACCGGCGCTTGGCGAACGAACTTGCCGCCATTCAAGCGGCGATCCCGCAAACGAAGCCAAAGCTTGCGCTCGGCGTCGGTCGGGACGGAGCGCAGCGATTGCGCACGCGCCGTGGTCGGAAGGTCTCTGGTGCGCATGGATCGCCTTCGGAGTTCGCGCCGCCCCTCATCCGTCCTCGCTTCGCAAGGCCACCTTCTCCCCGCCTCGCGGGGAGAAGGGATCAGACCAGCATCTTGCCTTTTTCGTCGATGACGGAGCCGATCTCGACGCCGGCGTCGTCGCCGAGGTCGGCGAGCAGCATTTCGTTGTGCGCCTTGCCCGAGGGAATCATCGGGAAGCAGTTCTCCTTCTGATCGACGACGCAGTCGAAGATCACCGCCCTCGGACTGTCGATCATCTCCATGATCGCGGCGTCGAGATCGGCGGGGTCGGAGCAGCGGATCCCGTGCGCGCCATAAGCCTGCGCGAGCTTGACGAAATCGGGCAGCGAGGCCGTGTAGCTCTCGGAATAGCGCCCGCCGTGCAGCAGCTCCTGCCACTGGCGCACCATGCCCATGTATTGATTGTTGAGGATGAACACCTTCACTGGCAGGCGATATTGCAGCGCCGTCGACATTTCCTGCATGTTCATCAGGATCGAGGCTTCGCCGGCGATGTCGATCACCAGAGAATTGGGATGGGCGAGCTGCGCGCCGATCGCCGCCGGCAGGCCATAGCCCATCGTTCCGAGGCCGCCCGAGGTCATCCAGCGGTTCGGCTCGTCGAAATGGAAATGCTGGGCCGCCCACATCTGGTGCTGGCCGACTTCGGTGGTGATGTAGACGTCGCGATCCCGGGTCAGCTGATAGAGCCGGCGCACCGCGTGCTGAGGCTTGATGATCTTGCTCGACGGGCGGAACGCGAAGGAATTCCTGGCGCGCCACTGGTCGATATGGCCCCACCATTTGGCGAGCGCGGCCGCGTCGGCCTTGACGGCGCCGGTGCGCCACAGACGCACCATGTCCTCCAGCACATGGGCGCAATCGCCGACGATGGCGAGGTCGACCTTGACGTTCTTGTTGATCGAGGACGGGTCGATGTCGATGTGGATCTTCTTCGAATGCGGCGAGAAGGCGTCGAGACGTCCGGTGATGCGGTCGTCGAAGCGGGCGCCGACGCAGATCATCAGATCGCAGTCGTGCATCGCGTTGTTGGCTTCGAACGAGCCGTGCATGCCGAGCATGCCGAGCCATTGCTTGTCGGACGCCGGATAGGCGCCGAGGCCCATCAGCGTGGAGGTGACGGGAAAGCCGGTCAGGCGCACGATCTCGCGCAGCAGCGTCGAGGCGTTCGGCCCCGAGTTGATGACGCCGCCGCCGGTGTAGAAGATCGGCTTGCGCGCCCTGGCCATCATCTCGACCGCCGCCCGGATGCGCGCAAGGTCGCCCTTGACCTGCGGCCGGTAGGTCTTGTGCTGGATGTTCTTCTGGAACGCGTAGTCGCCGACGGCGAATTGCACGTCCTTGGGAATGTCGACCACCACGGGGCCGGGGCGGCCGTTGGAGGCGACATAGAAGGCTTCGTGCAGGATGCGCGGCAGGTCCTCGATGCGCCGGACGAGGTAATTGTGCTTGGTGCAATTGCGGGTGATTCCCGTGGTGTCGCATTCCTGGAAGGCGTCGGAGCCGATGAGATGGGTCGGCACCTGACCGGTGATGCACACCAGCGGGATCGAATCCATCATCGCGTCGGTGAGGCCGGTGATCGCATTGGTCGCGCCGGGCCCGGAAGTGACCAGCAGCACGCCGACCTTGCCCGTGGAGCGCGCATAGCCTTCCGCCGCATGCGCGGCGCCCTGCTCGTGCCGCACGAGCACGTGGCGCAATTTGTTCTGGTGGAAGATCGCGTCATAGATCGGCAGGACGGCGCCGCCGGGATAGCCGAAGAGAACGTCGACGCCCTGATCCTTGAGCGCCTCGACGACCATTTCAGCGCCGGTCATCTGTTTCGACATCATTCTGCTCCGTGACGATTGGGCGCGACGCCCTCGGCTTTTCCCATAAAAATCAAAGGCGGCGGCGGCTTGAATTGGAGACAATAAAAAAGGCCCACTCGGGCCTCGGGGTATGCGCCAGTTCGGGGATGCCAAGCTCTAAGCCTGTCCCGTCTCCAGCGCACAAGATACAATAAGGGTGACAACCACGGCTTCGCTCGCCCGATGTTGAAATGGTGCTGGAATGTAGCCAGACGCGGCGCAAGCGTCAAGGCCTTCCGGCGCGCTCTCGGCGCAGCGGCGGCCGGCGGCCTCCGCAGTTGCGCAAGCCAGCCGCGCGGCGCCGCCGGGATGGCGCTCTATTGACAGGATGGCGTCGCTCGCTTGCAAGGAGGGTTAAGGTGAATCGAGGGCGGCGAGGATGACGAAGGGCGCGGACGGGTCGGGCGAGGCCCCGGGATCGGCGGCGGGCGGCGCGATCGATCTTTCGGCGCTCGACGGCGTTATCGGCTACCAGCTGCGGCGCGCGCAGCTCGCCGTCTTCGACGATTTCATCCGCGCTTTCGCCGAACACCATATCCGTCCCTCCCACTACGGCGCCTTGACCGCGATCGAGCGCAATCCCGGCTCGTCGCAGGCCGCGATCGCGCAATCGCTCGGAATCAAGCGGTCGAACTTCGTCAAAATGGTCGACGAGTTCGAAAGGCGAGGGCTGGTCGCCCGCCGCGCGGTCGCCGCCGATCGCCGCGCCAACGCCTTGCATCTGACCCAGACGGGGGAATCGGTCGTCGCGCGGCTGCAGGCGATTCATGCCGCCCACGAGCGGCGCATCGGCGCCGTGGTCGGCTCGCGCCGGGAGCAGAAGCTGTTTCTCGAACAGCTCGCGCGGCTCAGCGCGCTGCGCCCGGCGGCGGAGGATTGAGGCGAAAGCCGACGCGGCGGCGCTCGCCCGCGAGGCCTTCAGGCGTCGTCGACCGGTTCCTCGCCCGCGGTCGCCGCCGCCAGCTCCAGCAATGTGTCGAGGCCTTCCTGCGCGTCGATGAGGATCTCGCGCAGCTGGTCCGAGGACTCCAGCTCGAGAGCTCTTGCGATTCGGCCTCGCACGATGCCGCCCAACAGTGAAATCTGTCCCGCTAGCTCGCCGGCGTCCGACATATCGACTGCGCTCCCCGCTTTCGCGTCAGCATATCGGAAGCCTCCCCGCGACGCGAGGGCGGCGAGACGGAATTCAAACCGCTGCGCGGCTGCGGCGAAGCGCGGTCACTCCGCCCGCGCCGCCTCGAGCTTGATCGTCTTGGCGTAGGCGCCGCTGATCTGCAGGGTCAGAGGGCCGCCGTCGGTCTTGAAGCGAATGCTCTTGTCGACGCCCGGGCAATCCTTGCCGCGCACGTAGCCCGATTGTTTGACCAACTCGCCGTTCTCCACCATGTCGACCCAGGCGCCCTCGGAAACCGTCACCTGATAGGTCGCGGCGGGCTCCGCGCCGAGCTTGACGACCGCCGCGTAGGCGGGCTTGGCCTTGCCGGCGCGGCCGGGCGCGTGCGCGAAAGTCACTTCGCCCTGGGCGGCGAGGTTGATGAGCACCGGCGCGCCGAGCCCCGGCAGGGCGTCGCCGCTGGCCAGCGCCGGCAGCGCTCCGGCGAAACGCGCCTGAATCGCCGACAGCGGCCATTTGCCGGCGTCGCATCCCGAAGCGGCCGCCGCCGCGCCCGAGGCGCCGAAGAGGCCGACGACGATCGGCGCGATCAACGATAAAAGCGGCGCCCCGACTTCCAACTTCGAGCGGCGATGGTTCACTTCGAGCCCCCGGCGGTGTTTGATATCTCTGTCAAAAGTATCACAGGCGCGCCATTCGGTCACCTCGCGATCAGCCCTCCGACGATCGTTTCGATCACCTGGCGCCGCGCAAATTCGAATTTGGCGTCGTCGAGCGGGCGGCCGTTCTCCAGCGTGGCGATCTCATGGGCCGCGTTGGCGTAGTGCTGGGTCGTCGCCCAGATCATGTAGAAGAGATATCGCGGTTCGATCGGCCGCAGCTTGCCCTCGCCGATCCAGCGGCGCACCACCCGGCCGCGCGACTCCACCCATTCGGCGAGCGTCGTCTCCAGAAAATCCTGGATCACCGGCGCGCCGCGCATGATTTCGCTGGCCCAGATCTGCGAGGCCAGCGGCATCGAGCGCGCGAGGTCCATTTTGGCGCTGATGTAGCGCGAGATGGCTTCCTCGGGATCGTCGCTCCCGTCGAAAGAGGAGGCCGCCTCCAGCCACGCCGTCAGCACGCGCTCGATCACCGCGCGATACAGCGTCGCCTTGGTCGGAAAATAATAGTGCAGGTTGGCCTTGGGCACGCCGGCCCGCGCGGCGATCGCCGCCGTCGTCGCGCCGCCGAAGCCGTGTTCGGCGAACACCGCCTCCGCCGCTTCCAGAATGTTCCGCTCGTTTTCCGCGCGGATCGATATCTTGACGAGCGGCTTGTTCACAGCTTGCCCCCGCAGCCCCGTCGGACGTCGTTTGATCGACGACCGGCGCCGCAATTTTCAGCGCCATGGACAAGATTGCGGCATTTGACCATTTGGTCAAATTCATAATAGCGTTGCTCGATTTTGAGCGAAGGGGCGGCCGAATGTCCGACTTGTCGAATGTGCGCGTCAACGGGCCGAGGCTGTGGGACGCGCTCATGGAAATGGCCGGGATCGGCGCCACCCCGAAAGGCGGCTGCAAACGCCTGACCCTCACCGACCTCGACAAGCAGGCGCGCGAGCTGTTCGCCGCGTGGTGCGAGAAGGAGGGTTGCGCGGTCAAGGTCGACCGTATGGGCAACATGTTCGCGCGCCGCGCCGGCGTGGAGGACCATCTGCCCCCGGTGGTGCTCGGCAGCCATCTCGACACGCAGCCGACCGGCGGCAAATTCGACGGCGTCCTCGGCGTCCTCGGCGCCCTCGAGGTCGTGCGCTCGCTCAACGATCTGAAGATCAAGACGCGCCGTCCGATCGAGATCGTCAACTGGACCAACGAGGAAGGATCGCGCTACGCGCCGGCGATGATTTCATCGGGGGTCTTCGCCGGCGTCTTCACCGAAGAGTTCGCCTATTCGCGGGTCGACGCCGAGGGCAAGACGCTGGGCGGCGAACTCGCGCGGATCGGCTACCAGGGAAGCGAACCCATCGGCGGGCGGCCGATCTACGCTTCGTTTGAATTGCATATCGAGCAGGGGCCGATTCTGGAGGACGAAGCCATCGACATCGGCGTCGTCACCCACGGCCAGGGGCAGCGGTGGTATGAGATTCGCCTGACCGGCTTCGAAAGCCATGCCGGCTCGACGCCGATGCCGCGGCGCAAGGACGCGCTGCTGGGCGCCGCGCGGATCGTCGAGCTCGTCAACCAGGTCGGTCTTTCCAAGGCGCCGCTCGCCGTTTCGACGGTCGGCATGCTCAACCCCTACCCCAATTCGCGCAACGTGATCCCCGGCGAAGTGTTCATGACCGTCGATTTCCGCCATCCTCTCGACGCCGTGCTGAGCGAAATGGACGCCGCATTGCGCGAAGGCGTCGAGAAAATCGCCGGGACGATCGGCCTGTCGACCGACATCAAGCAGGTGTTCTACTACGCGCCCGTGGCGTTCGACGAGGGCTGCGTCGCCGCGGTGCGCCGCGCCGCCGACCATCTCGGCCTGTCGCATCGCGACATCGTCTCGGGCGCCGGGCACGACGCGTGCTATCTCGCCCGCGTGGCGCCCACTTCGATGATCTTTACGCCCTGCGTCGACGGCGTCAGCCATAACGAGAGCGAGGACATCAAACGCGAATGGGCGACCGCCGGCGCCGACGTGCTGATGCAGGCGGCGCTGGAAAAGGCGGAGATCGTCGGGTGAGAAACGCTGGCCCTGGTCAAGTCTCGGAGAACTAGCCATGTCGCTCGTCATCAAAGGCGGAACGGTGGTCGCCGCCGACCGCAGCTATCAAGCCGACGTGCTCGTCGAAGGCGAGAAGATCGCGGCGATCGGCCCGAATCTCAAGGGCGATACGACGCTCGACGGGACGGAATGCTTCGTCATGCCCGGCGGCATCGACCCGCACACCCATCTCGAAATGCCGTTCATGGGCACCACTTCGGCGGACAATTACGAAAGCGGCACCAAGGCGGCGCTCTCCGGCGGCACGACGATGGTGGTCGACTTCTGCATTCCGGGCGCCGGCCAGCCGCTGATGGACGCCTGGGCGGATTGGGACCGCCGTTCGAAAACCGCCTGCGCCGACTACGCCTACCACATGTGCATCACCTACTGGTCGGACAAGGTGCGCGAGGATATGGCCAAGGTCGTCGCCAAAGGCGTGACGACCTTCAAGCATTTCATGGCCTACAAGGGCGCCCTGATGGTGAACGACGAGCAGATGTTCGCTTCGTTCCAGCGCTGCGCGGAACTCGGCGCGATGCCGCTGGTGCACGCCGAGAACGGCGACGTCGTCGCCTCGTTGCAGGCCAAATACCTGAAAGCCGGCGTCACCGGGCCGGAAGGTCACGCGCTGTCGCGGCCGCCCGAAGTGGAGGGCGAAGCCGCCAATCGCGCGATCATGATCGCCGACCAGGCGGGCTGCCCGCTCTATATCGTGCACACCTCCTGCATCCAGGCGCACGAGGCGATCAGGCGGGCGCGCGCCAAGGGCATGCGCGTCTACGGCGAGCCGCTGATCCAGCACCTGATGCTCGACGAGAGCGAATATTACAGCAAGGACTGGACGCATGCGGCGCGGCGGGTGATGTCGCCCCCCTTCCGCGACAAGAAGAACCAGGACGATCTGTGGAACGGCCTGCGCGCCGGTTCGCTGCACGTCGTCGCCACCGACCATTGCGCCTTCACCACGGCGCAGAAGGCGTTCGGCAAGGAGGACTTCACCAAGATCCCGAACGGCACGGGCGGCCTCGAAGACCGCATGCCGGTGCTGTGGACCTACGGCGTCGAAACGGGGCGCCTGACGATGAACGAATTCGTCGCGGTGACCTCGACCAATATCGCGCGCATCCTCAATCTCTATCCGAAGAAGGGCGCGATCATTCCGGGCGCCGACGCCGATCTCGTCGTCTGGGACCCCAAAGCGTCGAAGACGATCTCCGCCGCGACGCAGCTCTCGGTGATCGACTACAACGTCTTCGAGGGCGTCAAGGTGCGCGGCCTGCCGCGCTTCACCCTGTCGAGAGGCGAGGTTCCCTGGCGCGACGGCAAGATCCAGGTCGAGCCGGGACGCGGCCAGTTCGTCAGGCGCGATCCCTTCCCGCCGGAGGCCCGCGCGCTCGCCGCCTTCAAGAGGCATACGGCGGTGGAAGGCGTCGCGCGATAAAATGCTGAGCCCCCTCGCCACCACTGAAAAAGCCGCGGTTGGCGCGAGGGTGATCGACATCGACAATCTGTCGCTGAGCTTCATGACCGCCGACGGGCCGGTGCAAGCGCTCGGCGGCGTCAGTCTCGCGGTGGAGCGTGGGCAATTTGTCTCCTTCATCGGCCCGTCGGGCTGCGGCAAGACGACGCTGCTGCGCGCGATCGCCGATCTGGAGGAGCCGACCGGCGGCGCGATCCGCGTCAACGGCCTGAGCCCGCAGGAGGCCCGCGCCAACCGCGCCTACGGCTATGTGTTCCAGGCGCCGGCGCTTTATCCCTGGCGCAGCGTCGAGCGCAACATCGCCCTGCCGCTCGAGATCATGGGCTATCACAAGGCGGATCGCGACGCGCGCGTCGCCAGGGGGCTCGAACTGGTCAATCTGACCGGCTTCGGCAAGAAGTTTCCCTGGCAATTGTCGGGCGGCATGCAGCAGCGCGCCTCGATCGCCAGGGCTTTGTCGTTCGATCCCGACCTTTTGCTGATGGACGAGCCGTTCGGGGCGCTCGACGAGATCGTGCGCGACAAGCTGAACGAGCAGTTGCTGCGCCTGTGGGACGTCACGAAGAAGACCGTGCTGTTCGTCACCCATTCGATCCCCGAGGCGGTGTTCCTGTCGACCCGCATCGTCGTGATGTCGCCGCGCCCCGGGCGCATCCACGACATCATCGAATGCGGCTTTCCGCGCGACCGGGCGCTCGACATTCGCGAGACGCCGGAATTCCTGGAGGTCGCCAACCGCGTGCGCCACGGCTTGCGCGAAGGGCATTCCTATGAGGATTGAATGGGCGTCCGGGGCGAGGCCACCTTCTCCCGCGAAGCGGGAGAAGGGATCGGCGCGCTCATGAGGAACGCCGTTCCCGTCACGATCATCGTCGCCGCGCTCGTCGCGATCTGGTACGTCGGCGCGCTTTATATGAACGCGCCGCTGCAGCGCGACCTGTTCGCCAACGCCGGCCGCGCGGACTATACGTTCGAGGATCTCGCCGCCGCCGATCTCAACATGGACCGCCCGAAGCTTCCCGCTCCGCATCAGATCGTCGCGGAGCTGGACAGAACCGTGTTCGAGACCGCCCCCAACTCCAAGCGCAGCCTGGTTTATCACGGGCTCATCACGCTGCAGGAAACTTTGCTCGGCTTTGCGATCGGCGCCACGTTGGGCGTCGCCCTGGCGATCCTGATCGTCAATGTGAGGGTGCTCGAGAGATCGCTGATGCCGTGGATCGTCGCCTCGCAAACCATTCCGATCATCGCGCTGGCGCCGATGATCGTGGTGATTCTCAATCAGTTCGACATCACCGGCGTCATCCCCAAGGCGGTGATCGCCGCCTATTTGTCGTTCTTTCCCGTCACCGTCGGCATGGTCAAGGGCCTGCGCTCGCCCGATCCCCTGCAACTCGATCTGATGCGGACCTATTGCGCGACGCGGACGCAGACTTTTCTGAAGCTGCGCGCGCCGGCGAGCGCGCCGTTTTTCTTCGCCAGCATGAAGATCGGCGTCGCCGCCGCGCTGGTCGGCGCGGTCGTCGCCGAAGTCACCAAGAGCGAGGACGGCGGCCTCGGCGCGCGCCTTCTGGCGGGCTCCTATTACGGTCAAACCGTGCAAATCTGGGCGGCGCTGTTCGCCGCGGCGGCGCTGTCGGCGACGCTGGTCGGGTCCGTCGGGCTCGTCGATCGGATGGTGGCGCGCCGCATGGGCTTTGCGCGATGACCGCCCGCGGCGGTTCGGGCCTCGCGCCGCCGGCGCTGTTCGGCGCCGGGGTGCTCGTCGCCTGGGAGGCGATCGTGCGCGGCCTCGGCGTGCCCTCGATCATCCTGCCCGCCCCGACCGCGATCTTTTGGCGCCTCGCCCATTCGATCCCGACGCTCGCCGCCGATTTCGCCCAAACCATCCAGGGCGTCGTCGCCGGCTATGTCATCGGCAGCGGCGCCGGTCTTCTCATCGCCATCCTGATCGACCGTTCGCCGTTCCTGCAGCGCGGATTGCTGCCGCTCGGCAATCTCGTTTCGGCGTTGCCGATCGTCGGCGTCGCGCCGATCATGGTGATGTGGTTCGGCTTCGACTGGCAATCGAAAGCGGCCGTCGTCGTCATCATGACCTTCTTCCCGATGCTGGTCAGCGCGGTGGCCGGTCTCGCCAGCGCCGGGGCGATGGAGCGCGACCTGATGAAGACCTACGGCGCGAGCTATCGCCAGACGCTCGCCAAGCTGAGGCTGCCCGCCGCCTTGCCGTTCGTCTTCAACGCGCTCAAGATCAACACGACCCTGGCGATGATCGGCGCGATCGTCGCGGAGTTTTTCGGCACGCCGACAGTCGGCATGGGGTTTCGCATCAGCACCGAAGTCGGCCATATGAGCATCGACATGGTCTGGGCGACCATCGTCGTGGCGGCGCTGGCCGGGTCGGCGTTCTACGGAATCGTCGCGCGGATCGAACGCCGCGTCACGTTCTGGCACGCCTCTTACCGCCAGGGGGGCGCGTGAGCAGTCTCGTAAGCAGAAGGAGGGAGTCGATGAAAAAGAGTATCGGTGCGATGATCGCGATAGCCGCGCTGTCGGCCGCCGGGGTGGCGCATGCCGACGACAAGGTGACGCTGCAGCTCAAATGGGTCACGCAGGCGCAGTTCGCCGGCTATTACGTCGCCAAGGACAAGGGCTACTACAAGGAGGTCGGGCTCGACGTGACGATCAAGCCCGGCGGCCCCGACGTCGCGCCCGAGCAGGTCCTGGCGGGCGGCGGCGCCGATGTCGTCGTCGACTGGATGCCGGCCGCGCTGGCGACCCGCGAAAAGGGCGTGCCGATGGTCAACATCGCCCAGCCCTTCAAGCATTCGGGCCTCGAGTTGACCTGCCGCGCCGACACGGGCGTCAAGACCCCGGCCGACCTCAAGAACCGCACGCTCGGCGTGTGGTTCTACGGCAACGAATATCCGTTCATCAACTGGATGAGCAAGCTCGGCCTCAAGACCGACGGCTCGCCCGGCGGCGTGAAAGTGCTCAAACAGGGCTTCAACGTCGATCCGTTGCTGCAGAAGCAGGCCGACTGCATCTCGACCATGACCTACAACGAATACTGGCAGGTCATCGACGCCGGCTACAAGCCCGAGCAGCTCGTCGTGTTCAAATACGAGGACCAGGGCGTCGCCACTCTGGAGGACGGCCTGTATGTGATGGAGAACCAACTGAAGGACCCCGCCTTCGTCGACAAGATGGCGCGCTTCGTCAAAGCCTCGATGAAGGGCTGGGCGTGGGCGCGGGCGAATTCCGACGCGGCGGCCAAGATCGTGCTCGACAATGACGCGACCGGCGCCCAGACCGAGCATCACCAGCGGCAGATGATGGGCGAGATCAACAAGCTGACCGAAGGCTCGGACGGCAAGCTCGACCCCGCCGATTACAAGCGGACGGTGGCGACGCTGCTGACCGGCGGCTCGGACCCGGTGATCTCCAAGGAGCCGACGGGCGCCTTCACCAATGTGGTGATCGACAAGGCGATGGCGAAGTAAAGAGCGCCGAGGCAACACCGGCGGGCGCGGCGCAACGACATTCGCCGCGCCTGTTTTCGACGCGGCGCATCGCCGCCGCGGCCGGCCGCGTGTCAATATTGCAACGAGACTGTTGCGGAAGTCCCACAGCCCTGCTCGCTGCGGTGCGATATGATCAACGCGCCGCGCGAGACCCGCAAGAATGGCCGATTTCTCGATTCCCGCCTCCCGAGACGCCGCCGAGGACGCCGCGCGCCTGCTGCAGCGGCTCGGATTCGTCGTCCTGGCGCTCGGCGCGCCTTGCGCGGAGGCGCTTTCGTCGCGCGCGATTTTCCTGTTTTTCCCGATCGGCGTCGCGCTGCTGCTGGTGGCCGCGATGCTCAATCCGGCGAAGGGGATGGCCGCGCAGTTGCGCGGCGCCCTGTCGTCGCCGGTCGCCTGGGTCGCCCTCGCGCTGGCCGCCTGGGCGACGCTGTCGCTCACCTGGACGCCGTTTCCCGTCGAAGCGAGCTGGCACCTCCTCAAACTCGCGGCGACCGCGCTGGTGGTCATCGTCGCGTTCGCCGTTTCGCCGCCCCGCGTGCGCGCGACCGACGTCTATTTGTTCCCGATCGGCGTCGCCCTGGCGATGCTGGCGATCATTGGGCTGGCGCTCGCCCAGCTTCAGGGCGTCGCCTCCTACAGCGACCGGATCGAGCGAAGCGGCCTTGCCCTGGTGATCATGCTGTGGCCGGCGATGGCGGGGCTGGCGGCGCGCGGGCGCGACGGCCTGGCGCGGCTGCTGCTGATCCTGACCGCGGCGTTCGTTTTCGCCATCGGCGCCCCGATCACCGCCGCGGCCTTGTTCGTCGGCGTTCTCGCGCTTTCCTTCGCCATTTCCGACCTCAGGCGCGCCGCCGCCGACCTTGGCGTCCTGGCCGCGGCGATCGTCGTCTTTTCGCCGTTGGCGCCCGCCGTCGCGCCGGCGCTGGCGCGCTGGTTCCTGCATGCCAAGCTGTCCACTTTGTCCGGCGCGTTCACGCCGCTGGCGGCCGCCGCCGACATCGTCCTTCACCAACCGCTGCGGCTTTTCACCGGGGTCGGCATCGACACCGCCGTCCGCGGCGCGGAGGCGGGCCTGATCCCGGCGGCGAGCCCGCGCGTCGCGCTGTTCGAGATCTGGTACGAACTGGGGAGCATCGGCGCGCTGCTCTCCGCCTGGCTGGTATGGCTGGCCTTCCGCGGGCTCGGCGAAACAGGAGCCAAGGTCGCGCCCTATCTGGTGGCCGCCTTCGCCTGCGATCTCACGCTGGCGTTTCTCGCCGAAGACTTTTCGCAGATGTCTTGGGTGACCTTGCTGGCGGTCAGCGCGATCTGCGCCGGCGGGGCGGCGCGCAGCCAGTATCGCACCAAGCGGCCCTCGGCGCTCGGGCCGCAGGCGCCGCGGCCGCAGGCGCCCGCTTGACCCCGACCCGGCACGCCGCTTTTCGTCGAAGACTCGGCCGCCCGCCAGGCGCAGAGCCCGAGGCGCAGCGGCAGACGCCGGTGGGCGTCGAACGCGCGAGATAGAGCGACGACACAGGCGGCGGCCGGCGCGGTGCGCCTGCGGGCCTCTTCGACCCAATGGCGCGACGATCCTACCCCGTCGCCGGCGCCCGCTCCAGCACCTGCATGATTTCGAAGACGAAACCGCCGGGCGAGCGGAAGAAGGCGATGCGGCGCGCGCCGAACCCGGCGCCGACCGAAGTCGGCTCGATCAGGACCTCGGCGCCGAGATCGCGAATGCGCGCATATTCGGCGTCGAGGTCGTCGACCTCGTAGACGGCGTGGCTGAGACCCGGCGGCACGCCGTCTTCGAGACGGTCCTCGAAGACCACGCTGTCGAAAAACAGCATGCGAACGCCGCCGAGCTTGAGAACCGCGTATTGGCGATCCTTGCCGGCGAACGACAGACGATCGCGCAGCACGACCTCCGCGCCGACGTCCCTGAGGAAATCGACCTCCCGGTCGAGGTCGGCGACCTTCAGGCCGATGTTCCAAAGGTCCTTGATCACGCCGCCCCCTCCATCGCGAGGCCCGCCAGCCTGAGCCTGACCCGCCGGAAATTGCGGCGGCAGCCTATTCGATTCCCGGCGCGGCGGCGAACGTCAGAACGGATGATACTGGAACATCCAGGTCTCGGTGAGGGTCTCGCCGGCCGCCTTCAGATAACAACGCAATTCGACGGGATCGGGGCCCTCGACCCCGGCGAGGTCGAACTGGACGCGCCAGTGGCCAGGAACATCGTCGGGCACCGCTTCAACGAGCCGGTAGGCGCCGAACGCGCCGCGCGAGGCGTTGGTCACCGCCTCGGGCACCACGCCGAACGGCAGATCGGCGAGCGGGCCGCCGAGAAACTCGACCATGAATTTGCGCACGCCCTTGGGCCGCGGCAGGCCGGGCTGGCCGCCGTTGCCGAGGCGCGTGGCGACGCAGCGCCCGAGCTTCGAGGGGAATGGCTCGTCGGCGAGCCAATGCAGGCGGTAGCGCAGCTCGAGCTGCGCGCCGGCGGGAATCGGTTTCTCCGGCACCCACATGGCGACGACATTGTCGTGGATTTCGTCGTTGGTCGGGATTTCGCAAAGCTGGATCGAACCTTTGCCCCAGCCCTCGCCGTGCGGGCCGGGCAGCGGCTCGACCCACAGGCTCGGACGCCGATCGTAGTAGACGCCGTCCTGATAATGGTCGAACACCCGGTCGCGCTGCAGCAGGCCGAAGCCGCGCGGACTATTGTCGGAAAACGCCGAGACCATGATGCGCGGCGGATTGTTGAGCGGCCGCCACAGCCGCTCGCCGCTGCCGCTCCACATCGCCAGCCCGTCCGAATCGTGCACTTCGGGGCGCCAGTCCGCCGCGGTCTCCTTCTTGGTCTCGGAGTAACCAGTACATCGAGGTCAGCGGCGCGACGCCAAAGCGCGACGTCGCGGCGCGCATGAACAGCGAGGCGGCGATCTCCATCACCACGCCCTTGCCGCGCATCATGTCGAAGCGATAGGCCCCGACGATCGAGGGCCCTTCCATCATCGCATAGAGGATGACGTTGTCGGCGCCTTCGTTCGAATCGATGTAGAAATTGGTGAAGTCGGGGAACTCCTCGGGTCGATCGGGCGTCGCGACGTTGAGCGCGATGCCGCGCGAGGAGAGGCCGTACTGCCGCAATTCGCCGATCGAGCGGAAATAGGCGGCGCCGAGGAACGCCACCCAGTCGTTCTTGCGCCAGTCGAGCGCGCCGTCGCGCGCCTCCTGCAGACGAAAGCCGGCGAAGCCCGCGCCCTTCGGCAACCGCTGGGCGATGGAATTGGCGGGCATGTCGAAATAGGACTGATCGTAGATGATTTTGCGCGATTGGCCGCCTTCGACGACGTGCAGATCGACGGCTTTCTGGAAGAACAGGCCGAGATGGAAGAATTCGACCGGGAAGCGGCCCGGACCGTCGGCGAACAGGGCGTGATCGGTGCGAAACTTGATCTTGCCCCATTCCTCGTAATTGATTTTCTGGACCACTTCGGGCGCCGGACGCGGCGGACCAACGTAAGGAGATCGCGCCATTTGCTCGGCGCGCGCCTTAAGCCGCTCGTAGGAAAACGCCTCCGGCTCGGCCAGTTGCAAGGCTTCGGCGGCCTGCGCCTCGAGGCCGGCGACCCCGGTGAGCCCGGCGGCCGAGGCTGCCGCGCCTTTCAACAGGGCGCGACGGTCAACCTTGTCGAACATGACAATCCTTTTGTCGGGGAGAATTGTTGCGCCGCTGATTAGAGCATTTTTCGATCCTGTGGAATCGGGCTCCGGCAAGGCCGCCCGGCGACAGACCCGCCTCGCCGCCCTGGATAACGGGTTGACCGGGCTGAGGGCGAGGAGGCGCCGCGTGTTGCCAGACCCGATTCCGGCGCCTATATCCCCTAAAGGCTCGCCCTTACGCGAAGCTGTCGACGGAACGCTCCGACCCATGGTTGCCGACGGCAAGGATTATCCACCAATCCCGGCGATTTCCGCCGGTCTGGCGGGGCGTTGTCCCCGCTGCGGCGACGGAAGGCTGTTTTCGGGCTTCGTTCGCGTGGCGCCGCGTTGCGAGGTCTGCGGCCTCGACTATTCCTTCGCCGACGCCGGCGACGGCCCGGCGGTGTTCGTTGCGCTGTTCGGCGGGTTCATCGTGCTCGGCGCGGCGCTGTGGACCGAAATCGTCTACCAGCCGCCGATGTGGGTGCATATGGCGCTGTTCCTGCCGCTGACGCTGATCGTCTGCCTCGGGCTGTTGCGGCCGTTGAAGGGCGTGCTGATCGCGCTGCAATACCGCAACAAGGCGGAACTCGGCCGGCTCGGGCCGTGAGCGATGTCCGCGCGGCGCCGCTCGCTGCTGTGGCTCGCCTTGTTCACCGCGCTGGGCGCGGCGGGGCTGGTCGGGCTCGGTCTGTGGCAATTGCAGCGGCTCGCCTGGAAGGAAGCGCTGATCGCCGAGGTGGCGGAACGCGCGGGCGCGCCGCCGGTCGCCGCGCCGCCGCCGACCGACTGGGCCAATCTTGCGCCGGCCGATTATGAATATCGCCATGTTCGCGTCGCCGGCGTCTACGACTTCGCACGCCAGGTGCTGGTGTTTCGCGCGCTCGATAACCCGCGCGGCCGCTTCGGCGGGCCTGGCTATCTCGTGCTGACGCCGCTGCGGCTCGGCGACGGCGCCGACGTCATCGTCAATCGCGGCTTCATCCCGATCGTAGAGAAGGACCGTTTCGCCGAGCCGAAAGAGCAGGCGTCGGAGCCGGTCGCGGTGAGCGGATTGATGCGCGCGAGCGAGCCGCGCACCTGGTTCACGCCGGCCGACGACCCGGCGAAAGGCGAATGGTTCACCCGCGATCCCGCCGCCATCGCGGCGGCGCTTCATCTGCCGCGCGCGGCGCCGTTCACCATCGACGCCGACGCCTCGGGACGCGTCGGCGACCTGCCGCAGGGCGGCGAGACGATCCTCGCCTTTCCCAACAACCACCTCGCCTACGCCTTCACCTGGTTCGGCATGGCGCTGGCGCTCGCCGGCGTCTCCGGCGCCTATGCGATCACGCGCCTGCGCGCGTAGCGCGGACAGGTCATCGTTGAAGGGAGATTGGACTCGCCCTCCGCCTCAAAAAGCGAAGGCGGGCCGGAATGGTGGGCACGACAGGGATTGAACCTGTGACCCCTCCCATGTCAAGGGAGTGCTCTCCCGCTGAGCTACGCGCCCTGTTCCCGCTGCGGCCGCATGGGGCTGCGAGGCGGGAAGGTCGGCGGGGTATAGCCGCTCGACGGCGATCGCGCAATGCCGAAAAAGGCGCCGTGAATCCTGCTGGATCGAGTCAGGGACCGCGCGCCGCGGCGAGGATCGCCGAGGGCTGCGCGCGGGCGCCCGCCTGCACGATCACCGCATAGGAATCCGCGCCGTCGACATGGCCCTGCGCGACATCGGCCTGCAGATTGACCGCCGCGCCGTTCCAGTCGCCGACCTTTGTCATGCCGCGCACGACGTTGGAATAGGTGAGCGTCGAGCCGGCGTTCTCGCCGCGTTGCACGGTGACGGTGCGCGAGCTGGCCAGCGCCACCAGATAGACGCCGGCGTTTTGCGGCGACCCCGCGCCGGCCGCGCCGACCGAAATGTCGATCCTGCCCTCGCGTTCGGCGATCGACAGCGGGACGGACAGGACGCCGCCGCGCTTTTGCGTGTCGCGCTCGGCTTGCTCGATCGCCTCCAGGTCGCTGCCGACCGCGTCGGCGAGGCCGTTGACGATGGCTTGCGGCGTATAGACCTCGCCCTTGCCGCTCGCCGACGCATAGGCTTTCTGCCGGGCGGTGTAGCTCGGCTGCGCCAACGTGTCCTTCCAGCCGATGTAATCCCAATAGTCGACCGGAAAGGACATCGCGAGGGTGGCGGGGTCGCGGGCCAGCCGGCTGAGGATGCGGTCGGCCGGCGGACACGACGAGCAGCCCTGGCTGGTGAAAAGCTCGACGACGTTGCGCACGCCCCCAGGCCCGGCGCCCCCGGACCCGGCGGCCAAAGCCGGCGTCGACAGCGAGGCGAGCGCCCCGATCACGATCGCTCCCGCGCGCAAAGCCGACATCACGCAACCTCCTAGCAGTCCTCCGCAACCTCTTAGCTAGTTTGCCCTCGCCCCGCGCGCCAATCAATTCTGGGTGAGTCCGCGGCGAGCCGCGACGGGAGCCTCCCTCTTTGCGCTTTACGCAAGCGATGCTTGCCCTTAACACAGCACGGGACGCTGTCGTCCTCAAGCAAAGTCGAACCGGGGGGCTCGGCGCTGTCGAATGCGCCTGGTGAGCGGGACTCGAAGAATGCGATCTGGCCTGAGGCGAATGGCGACGCTTGGCGCATTGGCGCTGCCCCTGACCCTGGCGATCGCCGCCAGCGGCGCCTTGGCCAATCCCTCGCTGGTGATCGACGTCGACAGCGGCCAGGTGCTCAGCGAAAGCCAGTCGACCGCCAATTGGTATCCCGCCTCGCTCACCAAGCTGATGACCGTTTACGTCGCCCTGCACGCGGTTCGCGACGGGCGCGTCAGCATGGACACGCCGTTTGTCGTATCCCTGCGCGCCGCGCGGATGCCCGCCTCGAAAATGGGCTTCCAGCCCGGCGTCGAAGTGACGCTCGACAATGCGCTGAAGATGCTGATGGTCAAGTCGCCCAACGACGTCGCGGTGACGGTGGCGGAGGGCGTCTCGGGGTCGGTCGAGGCGTTCGCCGACGAGATGAACGCCGCGGCGGCGCGCCTCGGGCTGAGGGAGTCGCATTTCGTCAACCCGAACGGCCTGCCGGATGTCCGCCAGGTGTCCTCGGCGCGCGACATGGCGATGATCGGCCGCGCGCTGCTCAGGGAATTTCCCGAATACAGCGATATTTTCGGCATCGGCGCGCTGCAGCTCGGCGATCAGATCATCCGCACGCACAATGGCCTGATCGGCCGCTATCCCGGCGCGGACGGCATGAAGACGGGCTTCACCTGCGCGGCCGGCTTCAATGTCGTGGCGAGCGCCACCCACGGCGGTCGGCGCCTGATCGCCGTCGTGCTCGGCTCGCCATCGGCCAGGGAGCGCACCGCCGAGGCGGCGGCGTTGTTCGACAAGGCGTTCGGTCAATGGGGCGGCGGCTTCGGCCCGCTTGAAAACCTGCCGTCGCCGGGCGTCGGCGCGGCGCCCGACATGCATCAGGAAATCTGCTCGCGGCGCGGCCGGCTGGCGATCGCGGCCGGCGAGGAGGAGGAATTGACGACGCCGCTCGCGGCGCCGGGCGCCAAGGGAAACGCGCGCGGCGCCTCGGCCTATGCGCCGGCGCCCGCCGCGACGATGACGCCTCTGGAGCTGGCCTCGTTGCCGGCCCCTGAGTTCGATCCGGTGCCCGTTTTCGTCGGGCCCAAGCCGGGCTGGACCGGTCCCGTCGCCGCGGCGCGCCCGACGGACGCCGCCGCGCCGACCGCGGCGCCTCCCGAAAGCAGCGCCTACGCCCCCCTCGACAAGCCGGAAGCGATCGACCCGAACGAAACCCCGCCGCTCACCGCGCCGATGGCGCTGCAAGGCGCCGTCCGCCCGGGCGTCAAGCCGATGGCGGCGAAGGCGCTTATCCCGTCCGCCGCCAAGCCGTCGGCGACCAAGGTCGCCAATCGCAACAAATCCAGGGCCAAAGGCGCGCTTGTCGCCGCGCCCGGCAAGCCGGTTTCGAAGAACGCGGCGGCCGAGCCGGCCGCCGCTCCGACCCCGCTCCCCGCGCCGTAAATTTGGAAAAATCCCGCGCCGGCGTCCCGGTCCTCCGGTGGCCGGACCGTCGCGGGATCGTGAAGGATGTCACAGTTTCGCCCGCTTGTGGTCAATCGGGCGCCGCATCGCGGGAGCAGGTTGGGCGCCTAGCCGCGATGGATCGATTCGCCAGTCAGCTCGGTTTTTCAGCCCCCCAGCCCCCGAGCGGCAAGTCGGATCGGAGCTTTGCCACGCAGGCCGGCGGACCGGCGGGACCCCTCCCAGCCGGTCCGCTCTTTTTTTGAAATCCCCCTCCCCGGCGATTGACTTGAAACATCGGATCGGCGCCGCGATATGAAGGCCGCCGGCGCGCCGAGGGCGCGCGCCGGTTCATCAATCGCGGCGAGGGGCTTCGTGACGACCGACGTTCATTCCGAAACTGAAGGCGCCGAGCAGGCGAGGACGCAGAATTTCGAGGCCGACGTTTCGCGCCTCCTGCATCTGATGGTGCACTCGGTCTATTCCGACCGCGATATTTTCGTGCGCGAACTCGTATCCAACGCGGCGGACGCCTGCGAGAAGCTGCGCTACGAGGCGATCGCCAGGCCGGAGCTCGTCGCCGAGGGCGGGCCGTTCGCAATCAGCATCGCCGTCGATCCGGACGAAAAGACGGTGACCTTCGCCGACAACGGCATCGGCATGGACCGCGACGAGCTGGTCGGGGCGCTCGGCACGATCGCCAGTTCGGGCACCCGCGCGTTTCTCGAGAAAATGACCGGCGACGACAAGGCGAGGGAAGGCGCCGGCAATCTGATCGGCCAGTTCGGCATCGGCTTTTATTCGGCTTTCATGGTCGCCGACGAGGTTGTTGTCGAGACCCGGCGCGCCGGCGCGGCCGAAGCGTGGAAGTGGTCGTCCGACGGCAACGGCGCCTTCACGATCGCGCCATTGCCGCTCGATCGCGCGCCCGCTCGCGGCGCGCGCGTCATCCTGCGCCTCAACGAAGCCTCGGCGGACTACGCCGAGCCGCATCGACTGGAGCGCATCGTGCGCGAGCATTCCGGCGCGGTCGCCGTGCCGATCGATCTCGTCGACAAGCCCGGCGCCGAGCCGCGCCGCATCGCCGACGGCGCGGCGATCTGGGCGAAGTCCAAATCCGACGTGACGCCGGAGGACTATGCGGAGTTCTACCGCGGCCTGTCGGGCCAATATGACGAACCGGCGCTCACCGCGCACTGGCGCGCCGAAGGGCGCCACGAATATACGGTGCTGGCCTTCATTCCGGGATCGCGTCCGCTCGACCTGTTCGATCCGGCGCGCAAGGGGCGCAACAAGCTCTATGTCAGGCGCGTTCTGATCAGCCAGGATTGCGACCTGTTGCCGGGCTGGCTGCGCTTCGTGCGCCTGGTGGTCGACAGCGCCGATCTGCCGCTCAACGTCTCGCGCGAAATGATCCAGCAGAGCGCCGTCTTCGCGGCGATCCGCAAGGGCGTGACCAATCGCCTCGTGCAGGAGCTGAGCAAGCTCGCGGAAAGCGAGCCGGAGAAGTTCGCGAAAGTCTGGGAGAATTTCGGCGCGGTCCTGAAAGAGGGCCTCTACGAAGACCCCGAACGCCGCGACGCTCTGTTCAAAATGGCGCGCTTCGTCACCTCCGCCCACGCGGAAGGGGGACGCACGCTCGCCGATTACGTCGGCGCGCTCCGGGACAACCAGACGGCGATCTTCTACCTGACGGGCGAAGACGCCAAACGTCTGGCGGCGAGCCCGCAGCTCGAAGGTTTCCGCGCGCGGGGAGTCGAGGTTCTCATGCTCTGCGATCCGGTCGACGCGTTCTGGGTGTCGACCGCGGCGGGCTACGACGGCAAGCCGTTCAAGTCGGTGACCCAGGGCGCCGCGGACATCAAGGCGATCCCGCTCGTCGAGGGCGCCAGGCCGCAGTCCGGCGAGACTCCCGCCGCCGTCGCGACCCTGTTCGCCTTTTTCAAGCAGACGCTCGGCGATCAGGTCGCCGACGTGCGCGCCTCCGACCGGCTCACCGACAGCGTCGCCTGTCTGGTGGCCCCCGAGTTCGGCCCCGACCGGCAGCTCGAGAAAATGCTCGCCACGCACGGCCGCGTGAGCGAGCGCACCAAGCCGATTCTGGAGATCAACGCCGGCCATCCGCTGATCGCTTCGCTGGCCCGCCGCCTGCCGGCGGCCGCCGACAAATCGCTGATCGAGGATTCGGCGTGGCTTCTCTATGACGAGGCCCGGCTGGCGGAGGGCGAGGCGCCCAGCGACGCCGCCGCCTTTTCGGCGCGATTGCGCCGGTTGATGGAGAAGGCGCTGGTCTAGCCCCGCTTCCCAAGAGCCGCGAGGATGCGCGCCGCCCGGCGCTACGCCAGCGCCACGTTGTAGCTCGCCTCGGTCTTCGCCGCGATCTCCTCGAGGTTCGCGCCCTCGGCGAGTTCGACCAGCGTCATGCCGTGCCGGCCTTCCTTGTCGATGGTGAACACCCCGAGATCGGTGATGACGAGATCGACGACATGCGCGCCGGTCAGCGGCAGGGTGCATTTGTGCAGGAGCTTCGGCCCGTCCTTGGCCGAATGCTCCATCACCACGACCACCCGCCTGACCCCGGCGACGAGGTCCATCGCGCCGCCCATACCCTTGACCATCTTGCCGGGAATCATCCAGTTGGCGAGATCGCCGTTCTCGGCGACCTGCATCGCGCCGAGAATCGCCAGATCGATATGGCCGCCGCGGATCATCGCAAAAGAATCGGCGCTCGAAAAATAGCTCGTCGTCGGCAATTCGGTGATCGTCTGCTTGCCGGCGTTGATCAGGTCGGGGTCTTCCTCGCCCTCGAAGGGAAACGGCCCCATGCCGAGCATGCCGTTCTCGCTCTGCAATTGCACGTTCATCCCGGCGGGGATGAAATTGGCCACCAGCGTCGGAATGCCGATGCCGAGGTTCACGTAAAAGCCGTCGCGCAGCTCCCTGGCGGCGCGGGCCGCCATCTGGTCACGGGTCCAGGCCATTCCCCAACTCCTTTGCTTCAGGCGGCGGCGCGCTTGCGCGTGGTGCGATGCTCGATCGGCTTGATGTCGACCGGCGCGTGCACGATGCGCTGCACGAAAATCCCCGGCGTGACGATCGTGTCGGGATCGATCGAGCCGGCTTCGACGAGATGCTCGACCTCGGCGATGGTCAGCTCCGCCGCGGTGGCCATGTTCGGGTTGAAGTTGCGGGCGGTCTTGCGATAGACGAGATTGCCTTCGGTGTCCGCCTTGTAGGCGTGGACCAGCGCGATGTCGGCGAACAGGCCGCGCTCCATCACGTAATGCTGGCCGTCGAACACCCGCATTTCCTTACCCTCGGCGATGATCGTGCCGACGCCGGTCTTGGTGAAGAAGGCGGGGATGCCGGCGCCGCCCGCGCGGATGCGTTCGGCCAGCGTTCCCTGCGGATTGAACTCCAGCTCGAGTTCGCCCGCCAGATAGAGCTGGGCGAACAGCTTGTTCTCGCCGACATAGGACGAGATCATCTTGCGGATTTGCCGGGTTTCCAGCAGGAGGCCGAGGCCGCCGCCGTCGACGCCGGCGTTGTTGGAGATGACGGTCAGGTCCTTGGCGCCCGACTTGCGGATCGCGGCGATCAGCGTGTCGGCGACCCCGCAGATGCCGAAACCGCCGGACATGATCGTCATGCCGTCCCTGATGACGCCGGCCAGGGCGGCTTCGGCGTCCTTGTACACCTTGCTCATGACAAATTTCCCCCGCAGACGTGAAATCCCGCCCGCCTACGCAACATCCGGGCCAGGCCCGCCGCGCGCCGCCGGCGACGACTTCCTACTCGATTGAAGGCGCGTTGGGTAGCCGAGGCCGCCTCGCTAGCGCCGCCGGCGCGCCGGGCCGCCCGAACCCTCCCGCCGCCAGGCCAGCACGACCGCGCCGAGAAGCGCCGCCAGGCCGAGGAAGCCGAGCGCCAGCGGCATCGACGCGACGCCGACGACGACGCTCGACCCGGTGCGCTTGACGCCGATGTAGTCGGCGCCGCCGTAGCTCGGCGATTCATGCATCGCGATGACGCGCGGCACCAGCGCTTCGTCGCCGTCGCCGTCGGCGATCCGGCGCACGGTTCCGCCGGTCGCTTCGGCGAGCGGGCGCAGCTTTTCCGTCGTCGAGACGACTTCCCTGAATTCGAGCGGGTTGTCGGGGCCGACGTTGACCAGCGCCTGATGCTCGCCGTCGCTGACCCGATAGAGCCCCAATCGGTCGACCTCGATCGTCGCGCGCGAAAGGCCCGGCTCGGCGCTCTTCAACTGCGCCTTGCTCGCCGCGCCGGTCGGCCCGACGACGCTGACCTCGGGAACGTCGCCCTTGAGGCTTTGCCGCTCGATTGTCAGCTCGCGCCCGTGCGCGCTGGCGCGCAGCGCCTCCTCCTCGAGATCCGGCTCCTTCATCAGCCAATGGGCAAGACGGCGCAGCAGGTCGAGATGCGGGCCGCCGCCTTCATAACCGCGCGCCCAAAGCCACATCTGGTCGCTCAGCAGCAGGGCCACCCGTCCCTTGTCGGCGCGCGAAAGAATCAGCAGAGGCCGATTCTCGGCTCCCGAGAGAATGTTGACGCCGCCGGTGACTTCGGCGCTGATCTGGCGAAACCACGGGCCCCACGCCGGCGGCGAGGCGTCGCCGCCGGTCAGCCCGCGGGTGACGGGATGCTTGGCGCCGTCGGGGGAAATGGTCGGGCGGAACGCATGAGCGATCACTTCGCCATCGGGTTTGGCGGGCGCGAGATCGCCGAGCGGCGAAAAATAGAGACCCTCCGGCGTCGCGTAGTCCGGCCCCTCGGCCATCAGCAGCGCGCCGCCGGCGCGCACATAGGCGACGATATTGTTGAAATAGACCTTCGGCAGGATGCTCTGGCTGGAATAGCGGTCGAGAATGATCAGGTCGAAATCGCGAATCTTGCGCCCGAACAGGTCGGCGACGGGAAACGCGATCAGCGACAGTTCGTTGATCGGCGTGCCGTCGGTCGATTTTTCCGGCGGCCGCAGAATGGTGAAATGAACGAGATCGACGTTGGCGTCCGACTTCAGGAGATTGCGCCACATGCGCTCGCCCTGGTGCGGCTCGCCCGACACCAGCAGCACGCGCAGCTTGTCGCGCACGCCCTCGACGGTGATCACGGCGCGGTTGTTGACGTCGGTCAGCTCGCCCGGCAGCGTCGCCACTTCCAGTTCGACGACGTTGGGGCCGGCGTGTTCGATGCGCACCTTGGCGTTGATCGTCTGGCCGACCATCGCGCTCAGCGTCGCGATCTTCTCGCCGTCGCGGCGCACTTCGATCGCCACCGGCTCGCCCTTGTCGGCGGTGTCGAACACGCGCGCGCTGATCGTCTGGTCCTGGCCGACGATGCCGAAGCGCGGCGCTTCGACCAGCTCAATGCGCCGGTCGCGCTCCCCTTCATGGCCGGTGATGAGCGCGTGCAGCGGCGCCTTGAAGCCCAGCGCCGCGGCGCTGGCGGGGATGTCGTGGACGATTCCGTCGGTGACGAGGATCGCCGCGCCGATCCGGTCGGGCGGCACGTCGCTGAGGCCCGATTGCAGCGCCGTAAACAGCCGCGTGCCCTGCTCCTCGCTGTCGGACTTGCCCGCTTCGATGAAGCGGGTCTCGACGTTGTCGAGCGCGCCAAGGCGCTTCTCCAGCTCGGCGCGCGCATGCTCGGTCTGCGCGGCGCGGTTGCCGATCGTCTGGCTGCCCGATTGATCGATGACAACCGCGACGACATCCTTCAGCGGGCGGCGATCCTCGCGGGTCAGCGAGGGATCGAGCAGCGCGAGAAAAAGCAGGGCGAAGGCGAGCGCGCGAGCTAGCGCGCCGCGACGGCGCGCGAACAGCGCCAAGCCCACCGCGGCGAGCGCGGCGACGGCCAGGACCACCAGCGCCGATTGCGGCAGCAGCGGCGAAAAGGCGATCGAATAGGCGCTCAATGCGAAAGCCTTTCGATGAGATCGCGCGCATGGACCTGATCGGCCTTGTAATTGCCGGTCAGCGTGTACATCACCAGATTGACCCCGCCGCGCAGGCTCAGCTCGCGCTGGCGCGCGCCGCCGGGGATCAGCGGAAACCGCGGCTGGCCGTCGGCGTCGGCCGCCCAGGCGCCGGCCAGATCGTTGGAGGTGATGACGATCGGCGAAACGCCGTCGCCGGCGCGCGCCGGATGCACTGAAGTGTCGGAGGGATCGGGCGGCGGCAAGGCCTCGATCCAGGTCTGGCCGATCGTCGTGCGGCCGACAAAACCGTCGATCAGATAAAAGCTCTTGGTGACCACATGATCGGCCGGCACCGGCTCCAGTTCGGGCACGTCGACGCCGGCCAGCAATTTTTGCAGCCACAGGCCCTCGGGCGTCGCCGGGCCGCCGGGCCTCGCCGTCAGCGCGTCGCGCGTATCGAAGATCAGCGTGCCGCCGTTCTTCATATAAGCCGCGACGCGCGTCACCGCCTGGGCTTCGGGTTGCGGCCGCGCCGCCACGACGGGCCAGTAGATCAGCGGATAGAAGCTCAGCTCGTCGCGCGCCGGATCGAGGCCGACGGGGTCGCCGGGCGAAAGCGAGGTGCGCTGCGTCAGCACCTGCGACAGGTTGGCGAGGGCGGCGCGGCTCGTCTCGTCGACCGCCGCGTCGCCGGTGACGACATAGGCGAGGTGGATCGACAGGGCGGCGTCCATGTCGCGTTGCGAAATCGTCGTCTGTTCGGCGGCGACCGCCCGACCGTTGATCGGAACGCCGGCGCAGGCGAGAAGGATCAGCAGCGCCGCCGCGATCCTCGCGGCGCGCCGGAGGCCGAACCCGCCGCCGAGCCACAGGCTGGCGAGCGTGTCGGCCAGAAGCCCGACAAAGGCGGCGCCGAGCAGCCACGGGCGCAGGTCGATCGGCGCGGCGACGGCGAGAGCGCCCGCCTCCACGTTCAACGGCGCGTAGGAAGCGGCGGTCAATTCCTGCGAAGGATCGAGCGCATTGACCGCGGTCAGCGCGTCGGGCGAGCCATAGAAGCCCGGCGGATGGGCGGCGTCGGCGACCCCCGAAAAACTGGCGGCGATCGGCATCGCGGTCACCGGCGGGGCGCCGAGCGCGCCGAAGCCGTCGAGCGTGCGCACGGGCGCCAGGCTCGCCGCCTTCGCCGCGCCGGCGCCCGACGCGGCTTGCTTGTCCGGCGGCGTCTGGCCGGCGAGCGCGACGATCTTGCGCAACATGTCGACGAACAGTCCCGACAGCGGCAGGTTCGACCAGGTGGTGTCGGCGGTGACGTGGAACAACACGATCAGCCCTTTGCCGCGCCGGTCGGCGGTCACCAGCGGCGTTCCGTCCGCCAGCCGCGCCCAGGTCTTTTCGGCGAGGCCCGGCCCGGGCTCGGCGAGAACCTGCCGCGAAATGGTCACCTCGTCGGGCGCGACGAGGCCGGCGAACGGGCTGTCGCGATCGAAAGGCGCAAGCTTCTTGGGCGTCTCCCAGGACAGCGCGCCGCCCAGCGTGCGCCCGCCGTGGCGCAATGCGGTCGGCGTCAGGTCATCCGTCGTGGCGGCGAGTCGGGCGCCGGCGAAGCGGATCAGCACGCCGCCGTCATCGACGAATTTGGCCAGCGCGTCGTGCGCCGGCCCGCCGGCGAGGCTCATGTCGGCGAGCGCCAGCACCGCCGGCTTTTCGGCGAGCAGGGAAATGACCGGATCGGTGGCGCTGTCATGCCATTCCCGGATGTCGGCGAACGGGGCGAGCGCCCGCGCCAGATAGTAGTTGGGCGCCAGCAGGGGCTGGGCGATGTCGGCGCTGGCGCCCGAGGCGATGGCGACGCGCCGGCGCTTCCAGCGTTCGTCGAGCAGCGCGACGGCGCCCGCCGAGCGCTCGTCGGCGACGATGACGCGCGCGACGTCGTTGCGCAATTCGATCGGCAGGTCGAACTGCGCCGTGGCGACCCGCTCGGCGCCGAAATCGAACGGCGCTTCGCCGATCGTCAGCCCCTTGGCGTCGAGCGCGCGCAGCACGCCCTTGGGCCGCCCGTTGGCGTCGGCGCGCAGCACCCGCGCCTGCAGGGCGCCGGCGAGATTGTCGACGCTGGCGAGCCCGAGCGGGCTCGCCCTGTCGGTCAGCACGGTGACGCCGCCCTCCTTGGCGAGTTCGGCGAGCCGCCGCGCGAAGGCGCTCGCGCCGCCGAGGTCGAGGCCATCGGCGATCCACTGGATTTCCGTTCTCGGATTTTGCGCGAGGAACCGCTGGACGGCGGCCAGAGTCCCGGCATGGTCGGGCGCGAACGGCGCCGGCGCCAGCGCCCGCAATTTCTCGGCGTTGCCGGCGGGGTCGAGCGGCGCGATCTCTTGGTCGCCGCGCGAAATCGGCACGAGCGCGGCCGGGCGCCCGGCGCGGCCCGCCGCCGCGAGGCGCTCGCCCGCCGCCGCGACCCGGCGATCCCATGTCGGCGCCGCCGGCCAGCCGTCGTCGATCAGCACGAGCAGCGGCCCGGGCCCGCCGCCCGGCAACGCAACGGCGTTCCAGATCGGCCCCGCCATCGCCAGAATGATCGCGGCGCAAATGGCGATCCGCAGCAGCAGCAGCGGCCAGGGCGTCCGGTGCGGCGTCTGATCCTTGGGATCGAGGCCGAGCAGCAGGCGCAGCGGCGGGAACAGCACTTCGCGCGGCCGCGGCGGCGTGACGCGCAGGAACAGATAAAGCGCCGCCAGCAGGACCAAAGCGACCAGAGCGGCGGGCGCGACGAAGCTGAGGGGCAGACCGATCATTTCAGGCGCCTCGCGCCAGGCGGGGCGCCCAAGCGGCCGCCAGGGTCGAGCCTTCGAGGCGCATGCGCAGGGCGAGCAGCGCCTGCGCCGCCGGTTTGTCGGTGCGATGCAGCGCAAAGTCCCAGCCGCGCGCCGCGCAGGCGGCGCGCACGGCGTCCCGATGACGCGCGAGCCGCTCCAGATAACCCTCGCGCAGGCCTTGCGCGCGCGGCGCGCGAAGCCGCGTCATGCCGTCGGCGCCGACGAATTCCGTATGACCCTCGAAGGGAAAGGTCTCTTCGATCGGATCGACGATCATCAGCGCCTGACCCTGCGCGCCCTGCGCCGACAGCGCGTCGATTGCGGCGCGGATCGCCGCCTCTGGGCTGAGGAAGTCGCTGATCAGCACCACCTTCGAGCGCGCGGTCAGCGATGCCAGCGGCGGCAGCGGCGCCTGCGCCGCCGAAAGGCGTTCGTCGAGCGCCAGCGCGTCGGCGAAACGCTCGATCACCCCGCGCGTCGCCAGCGGCCGGGTCAGACCGATGAGGCCGACCCGCTCGCCCCCGCGCACCAGAAGATCGGCGGCGGCGAGCCCGAGCACCGTCGCGCGCTCGATCTTCGAGGCCTGAGCGAGCTGCGAAACGAAGGCCATCGACGGCGAACGGTCGATCCAGATCCACACCGTGTGCGCGGCCTCCCATTCGCGCTCGCGCACATAGGCGCGGTCCTCGCGCGCCGAGCGGCGCCAGTCGACCCCGCCCGCCGGCTCCCCGGAAATGAACGGACGGAACTGCCAGAAGGTCTCGCCGGGTCCGGCGCGCCGGCGCCCGTGCACGCCATGCATGACGCTTTGCGCGACCTGCCGCGCCGCGACGATCAGGCTCGGCAGTCGCGCCGCCAGCGTCGCCGCGTCGCGCCGCCACAGCGGGCTGGTCCGGTCGGCGGCGGAAACGCGAAGGGCTCCGACCATCCCTCAGCGAACCGTCTTGGCGACGAGGCGCGCGATCAGGCCGGGCAGATTTTCGCCCTCGGCGCGCGCCGCGAAGGTCAGCGCCATGCGATGCTTGAGCACCGGCTCGGCGAGCGCCGCGATGTCGTCCCTGGACGGCGACAGCCGCCCGTCGACGAGCGCCCGCGCGCGGGTCGCCAGCATCAGCGCCTGCGCCGCGCGGGGACCGGGGCCCCAACTGACGTGCCTGGTGATTTCAACATCGCCCTCGCCGGGACGCGCGGCGCGCACCAGGTCGAGGATCGCCTCGACGACGCTGTCGCCGACCGGCGCGCGGCGCACCAGCCGTTGCGCCTCCATCAGTTCGGCGGCGCTCATCGCGGCCCTCGGCCGCGCCTCGGCTTCGCCGGTCGTCTCGATCAGGATGCGGCGCTCGGCGACGCGATCGGGATAGCCGACGTCGATTTGCATCAGGAATCGGTCGAGCTGCGCCTCGGGCAGCGGATAGGCGCCCTCCTGCTCCAGCGGATTTTGCGTCGCCAGGACATGGAACGGGCGCGGCAGGTCGTGACGTTGGCCGGCCACCGTGATGTGGTGTTCCTGCATCGCCTGCAGCAGCGCCGACTGCGTGCGCGGGCTGGCGCGGTTGATCTCGTCGGCCATCAACAATTGCGCGAAGATCGGCCCCTTGATGAAACGGAACGCGCGCGAGCGATCGGCGCCCTCCTCCATCACTTCCGAACCCAGGATGTCGGAGGGCATCAGATCCGGGGTGAACTGGACGCGCAGCGAGTTCAATCCGAGCACCACCCCCAGCGTCTCCACGAGTTTGGTCTTGGCGAGGCCCGGCACGCCGATCAATAAACCGTGACCGCCCGCCAACAGCGTCGCCAAAGTCTGCTCGACGACCTTTTCCTGACCGAAAATCACCGCGCCGACCGCGGCTTTGGCGGCGGCGATTCGCTCCATCGCGGCCTCCGCGCCGCGCGCGACGCCCCCCTCGAAGTCGGTGACTGCAGCGTCCTGAATCGGGCTCATTTGTTCTCCACTAACCGGCGGGGCCACGCGATGTTTCCTGTGACATTTCCTCTTTTGCGGGCCGCCCATTAGATTGAGGCGTCGAGCGGTTCCTACGAGCCGCGCCAAGCAGGACAAATGCTTGCCCGCAAACAGGCGCGAGATTATGGCGAACGCAGGCCCGCAACCGGACGATCGCACGCCGCCGCCCGAAAATCTGCTGCGCGGCGTCGAGCGCCTGGCCGCCGCGCCAAAGCGCGGCCCGGCCCCCGTGCACCTGTGGAATCCCCCCTTTTGCGGCGATATCGACATGCGAATCGCCAGCGACGGCACGTGGCACTATAACGGTTCGCCGATCGGCCGGGCGCCGCTCGTCCAGCTGTTCGCCTCCATTTTGCGCCGCGACGCGGACCGCTTCGTGCTGGTCACGCCCGTCGAGCGGGTCGGCGTCAAGGTCGACGACGCGCCTTTTGTCGCGGTGGAGCTCATCGTCGGCCATGCAAATGGCGCGCCAAGCCTGACCTTTCGCACCAATGTCGACGATTTCGTGACCGTCGACAAGGACCATCCGCTGCGTTTCGAACGCGGCCCTTCGGGCGGGCTCAAGCCCTATGTGCTGGTGCGCGGCGGCCTCTGGGCGCTGGTCAAGCGCGCGTTGTTCTACGATCTGGCGGCGCTCGGACAAACCGAGCCGTTGGCGGGCGAAGACTGGTTCGGCGTATGGTCCTGCGGCGTCTTCTTCCCGATGGCCAGGGCGGCGGAGCTCGAGGGACTTTGACCATTCCGCCCGTCGCGCGTTTTTCGACCGAGGACCTGCGCGCCAGAGCGCATGCGCGGCTGCCGCGCGAACTTCCCGCCGACGCGCTCGACCCGGCGCGAGCGCCGACGGCCGGCGACCATGCGCTGAACTCGCCGCCGCCCGAGGCGCCGGTCGTCGCCCGGGCGCGCCCGGCCGCGGTGCTGGCGCCGATCGTCGCCCGCCCCGACGAGCCGACCGTGCTGCTCACCCAACGCGCCTCGCATTTGCGCAGCCATTCCGGCCAGATCGCTTTTCCCGGCGGCAAGATCGACGCGGGCGAGACGCCGCTGGCGGCGGCGTTGCGCGAGGCGCATGAAGAGATCGGTCTCGAGCCCGGCGCGATCGAGCCGCTCGGCTGGCTCGATCCCTATCTGACCGGCACCGGCTTTCGCATCATGCCGCTGGTGGCGATCATCGACCCGTCCTTCGTGCCGACGATCAACAGGAGCGAGGTGGAGGACGTGTTCGAGACGCCGCTCAGCTTCCTGATGACCGGCGCCAATCACCAGCGTCATCACCGCGAATGGCAAGGCCGCGTGCGGCATTTCTATGCGATCCCCTATGGCGAGCGATATATCTGGGGGGCGACTGCTGGTATCATTCGCAATCTGTTCGAAAGGCTCTACTCCTGATGTTGCGGTCCGTGCTCGAGCCGCTGGCGCTGTTCCTGAGCCCTTTCGTCGCGTTCGCGGTCTATCTCGTCCTTCGCGCCCGCTATCCGCTGGCGGTCGAGCACTGGTCGCGCGGGCGCGTTTCGGCGCTGACGTTGATCGGATTGTTCATCGCCGTCGCCGGAATGCTCATCTTCGGCCTGAACGCCCCGCGCGGTCACGGCGTCTACGTCCCCGCGCATATCGAAAACGGCGCGCTGGTTCCCGGTCGCATCGAATGACCGATGCGCCGACCATCGTCGACGGGCGGCTGCAGGATCGGCGGATTCTCGACCAGGGGCGTCTGGCGCGGGCGCTCGCGGCGCTTGACGGCGGCGGCGAGGAGACGCGTCTCGTCGGCGGCGCGGTGCGCGACCTCGCGCTCGGCCGGCCGCCGGGCGATTTCGACCTCGCCACGACCGCGCGGCCCGAGGTCGTGATGCGGCGCGCGCGCGCCGCCGGCTTCGGCGTCGCGGCGACCGGCGTCAAGCACGGCACGGTGACGCTGATCGTCGACGGCCTGCCGATCGAGGCGACGACGCTGCGCGAGGATATCGAGACCGACGGGCGCCACGCCAAGGTGCGTTTCGGCCGCGATTTTTTGCAGGACGCGCGGCGCCGCGACTTCACCATCAACGCGCTTTCGCTGAGCCGCGACGGCGCCGTTCACGACTACGCCGGCGGCCTCGCCGATCTCGCCGCGCGCCGCGTGCGCTTCATCGGCGACGCGCGCACGCGCATCCGCGAGGACTATTTGCGCAGCCTGCGATTCTTCCGATTTTCGGCGACCTACGGCGAAGGTCCGCTCGACGCAGCGGGATTGCGCGCCGCCATTCAGGAGCGCGACGGCCTGATGCGGCTCTCGCGCGAGCGCGTGCGCGCCGAACTGATGAAACTGCTGAAGGCGCCGCGCGCCGGCGACGTCGTCGCGCAATGCTGCGAGGCGGGCCTGCTCGGGCTGCCGATCGCCGGCGCGCCGGACCCGGCGCGGCTGAAGCGGCTCATCGCCGTCGAGGCGGCCCGCGCGGCGGCGCCCGACGCCCTGCTGCGGCTCGCCGGGCTCGGCGTTTCGATCGTCGAAGACGCCGAGCGGCTCCGCGACCGGCTCCGGCTGTCGAACGCCGAATCTGAACGGCTGGCGGGCGCCGCCCGCGTTTTGGAGAGCCTGCACGGCCATCGCGCGCCGCCCTCGCTCGGCGCGTTGCGCGCGCTGCTGTTCGAGCGCAAGCGGACCGCCGCGCAGGACGGGCTGACGCTCGCCCATGTCGATGCGGGCGCGGCGCCCGACGACCCCGCCTTCGCGTCGGCCTTCCGCTTCGTCTCCGATACGCCCGAGCCGAGCCTGCCGTTCACCGGCGCCGACATCGTGGCGCGCGGCGTCGCGCAGGGCCAGGGGGTCGGCGCGACGCTGAAGAGCCTGCAGGCGTTGTGGATTCGCGCCGGCTTCCCGAGGGAGCCGGAGCAATTGGCCCGCCTGCTGGATGAAGCGGTGGCGCGGCGGCGGGGCGGGAATGGATAGCGCCGCTTCTGAGCCCCGGGCGGCGCATTGGCGCAGCGCCGGGAGACGATCGCCCAAGGACGATCCCGACAACCGCGTGTAGGACATTGGACATACTACGCCAAACGTAGTATCTATGGCGATGATCAAGTCGTGGGCTGGCAAAGCGACCCAGCGCTTCGCCGAGGAAGGCAAATGCAAGTTTTCCGGGCTTGATGAAGACGCGGCGATTGAAATGCTTGCGGCTCTTGACGCCGCATCGTCGCTCAATGATCTGAGCCCCCTCAAATCAATCGGCCTTCACAAGTTGAAGGGAGGCCGCAAGGCCCAATGGGCGATGACGATCAACGGCCCGTGGCGTCTGTGCTTCAGGTTTGCGGACGGCGACGCCTGGGATGTGGAAATTGTTGATTATCACTGAAAGGACAACAGCATGATTCCGGTTCATCCCGGCCGCGTCCTGAAGCGAGAATTGAAAGCGCGCGACCTGTCAGCCAACCGGCTGGCGCTGGAGCTCAAGCTGCCGTCGGGCCGCATCACCGACATTCTGAACGCCAAACGCGGGATTTCGCCTGAAACGGCGCTTCGTCTCGGCCGGTATTTGGGCAACAGCGCCCGGTTCTGGCTCAATCTGCAAACGGCCTATGAGTTGGCGCTCGCCGAACGGGAGATCGGGTCGCGGATCGCCGAAGAGGTCAAGCCTGCGGTCGCTGCGGCGTGATTTCAGCAGGCTCGCGGCCGCCGCGCAACAGCGCCATCGGCGCCGCGAGGGTCCGCCAATCCCCCCAATCCGGCCTGCAATGACAAAGGAGGCGGCAAGACGGCGCCCCGCCCGCCTCCCCTCACAGATACCCCTCGAGCTCCTTGGCCGATTCCTCCGGCTTGCGCTCCAGATTGAACGCCTCGACGAACCGCCCCTGCGCGTCCATCAGATAGACGATGGAGCTGTGGTCCATGGAATAGCCGCCCTTTTCCGGCGGCCCCTTGCGCGCATAGACGCGGTAGGCGCGCTCCACCTTGTCGATGGCGGCGCGGTCGCCGGACAGGCCGATGATGCGCGCATCGAAGCTCGACAGATAATCCTTCAGCGAGGCGGCGGTGTCGCGTTCGGGATCGACGGTGATGAACAGGGCGCGGATCGGCTTGCCCGGCATCTGCGCCAGCACGTCGGATATTTCCGCCAGCGTGGTCGGGCAGACGTCGGGGCAGTTCGTATAGCCGAAATAGACCAGGAACGGCTGCCCCTTCATGGTGGCGTCGGTCACCACCCGCCCGTCCGGCCCTTGCAGTTCGAACGCGCCGCCGACCAGCGAGGCGCCGCCGCCCGGCCTGCCGCGCCAAACAGGGTTGAGCGCGATGGCGGCGAGCGCGAGCACGCAGATCGCCGCCAGGAACGCGAGCATCCACTTACGCGCGCCGGCCGGCGCGGCCTCGGGGGTTGGCGAAGACGGGCTCAACAGCGACTCCCTCCGGCCTTGACGACGCCGGCGACAGGATGGCGTTCAAACGACGCGAACAGGGTCAACCACGATCTCAATAAAACTCAGCGGCTCAAGCGCGATCCGCGGCGGTCCTGCCGCCTGTCTGTCCCGCATGCGGGCGTCGATTGTAACGGACAATTTGGTGCGAGCAAGGCGGTTGCGCGGGCAAGGCCGGAAACGGCGATCCGCCGTCTCCCGCGGGCGACCCTTCACAAAACGCGCCGCCGTTCCGGGCGCCCGCCGAAGTGGCGCTTTGCGAGCGGCGTCCCTATGTTAGGCAGGCGATTCTGTCGCCAATTTCGGCGCCGCCGAAGCGCTCCCGCGAAGAGGAATCAAATGGAGGATACGAATCAAATCGGGCCGCCGGCGCCGCATCTGATGCTGCTGGAAGCACGCGCCATGTGGGAGCACGCGGCCTTCGTCGGCGTGTTCCCGTGGCTCGGCCTGCTGCCGGCGGGCGACGGCCATCCGGTCCTGGTGCTTCCCGGACTGGCCGCCAGCGATATGTCGACGGCGCCGCTGCGGGCGTTTCTGCGCAACCGTGGCTACGAGGCCTATGGCTGGAACCTCGGCCGCAACATCGGCTTGCGGCCCGGCCTGACCAACCGAAAGCTGAAGCGCCTGCGCGAAATCCGCGAGCGCCATGGCCGCAAGGTCAGCCTCATCGGCTGGAGCCTCGGGGGCATCTTCGCCCGCGAGGTCGCCAAGGCGACGCCCGACGACGTCAGACAGGTGATCACGCTCGGCAGTCCGTTCAAAGGTCACCCGAAGGCGACAAGAGCGTGGCGGCTCTACGAGTTCCTGGCGGGCCACAGCGTCGATGAAGCGCGCCTCGGCGCCGATCTTCCCGCGCCGCCGCCCGTGCCGACGACCTCCATCTTCAGCCGCAGCGACGGCATCGTGGCCTGGCGGTGTTGCATGGAGGACGACCAGGCGCATACCGAGAACGTCGAGGTATGCGCCAGCCATTTCGGTCTCGGGGCGAATCCGACGGCGCTTTACGTGATCGCCGACCGGCTGAGCCAGCCCGAGGGGCGGTGGTTGCCGTTCGAGCGCAGCGGGCTGCGCCGGCTGGTCTTCCCCGATCCTTTGCGCGGCGTCCGGCAGGCGGCGTGAACCCCGCCTGAAGCGGGCGACGTCCTTTCGGCGAGGGTTTCAAGTCGCATCCGCCTCTCCCGGCGGAGGTTCATATATGGGCCTCCCTCGGCGGAATCGACGGAGCAGCTTCGACGCGGCGCGATTGCGCAAGATCAAGGCGCCGGCGCGCTCGGCGACTAGAGACTATCGCTGGATTGGCGGCAGACCGACGGATGCAGGGGTCAAATGGCGCAAGGGAGCGGCCGCGGCTGGGTGCTCGTCACCGGCGCCTCGGCGGGCATCGGGCGAGAGTTGGCGAAGGCGTTCGCCGACGGAGGGTTTTCGCTGGCCCTGCTCGCCCGCGGCCGCGACAAGCTGCGCGAAATGGCCGAGGACTTCAAGGCGACGCACGACGCGGGGGTGATGATTCTGCCCGCCGACCTCAACGACCCGCAGGCGCCGCAACAAATCTTCGACGCCCTGCGCGACAAGGCGATCGAAGTCGAGATTCTCGTCAACAACGCCGGCGTTCTGTTCGAGGGCGACTTTGCCGCCATAGCGCTCGAAGACCATTTGCGGCTGCTGCAAGTCAACGTGATCGCCTTGACGGCGCTGACGCGGTTGTTCCTCGGTCCGATGTTGGCACGGAAAAGCGGCCGCATCCTCAACGTCGCCTCGACCGCGGCCTTCCTGCCGATCCCGAGCCTTGCGGTCTACGCCGCCGCCAAGGCCTACGTGCTGTCGCTGACCGAGGCGCTATCCGAGGAATTGAAAGGCTCGGGCGTCGCCGCGACGGCGCTGTGCCCCGGCTTCACCAGGACCGACATGATGGCGCGATCGCCGCGCGGCCTGCGGATTCCTTCGCTCGCCGTCATGGACGCCGAGGCGGTGGCGAAGAAAGGCTACTCGGCCTGCCTGTCGGGCAAAGCGGTGCAGGTCGCCGGTTTGGCCAACAGCGTCGCCGCCAGCGGGGTTCAGATCCTGCCTCGCTGGCTGGTGCGCACGGTCGGCGGCGTCATCGCGCGGCGGACGATTTGACCGACAGGGAGGACGCTCGATGCCGATTGTAGCGGCGAACGGCATGGACATCGCCTATGTCGAAAACGGCGACCGGTCGGGGCCGGCGATCCTGCTGATCATGGGCCTGGGCATGCAGCTCATCGCCTGGCCGGACGAATTCTGCGAGGGTCTCGCCCGCCGCGGCTTTCGCGTCGTGCGGTTCGACAACCGCGACGTCGGCCTTTCGACCAAGGCCAGGGGCGGCGGCGCCATCGCCGTCGCCGCGGCGTTCGCAAGCGCCCTGGCGGGCCTCCCGGTCGCCGCGCCCTATCTGTTGAGCGATATGGCGCGCGACGCGATCGGGCTGATGGACGCGCTCGGCATCGAACGGGCGCATATCGTCGGCGCGTCGATGGGAGGCATGATCGCCCAGATCATCGCGGCCGAGCGCCCCGAGCGCGTCCTCAGCCTGACGTCGATCATGTCGTCGAGCGGCGATCCCGATCTGCCGCGCAGCGATCCGCGCCTGATCCAGGCGCTGTTCTTGCGGCGATTCGCCTTCACGCGCGAGCGGGCCGTCCGGCAGGCGATGCGCTTCTATCGCCTCATCGCCAGCCCGGGCTTTCCGACCAGCCAGGAGCAGCTTCGCGCCAAGGTCGAACGCAGCGTCGATCGTTGCTATTATCCCGCCGGGGTCGGCCGCCACCTTCTGGCCATTCTCGCTTCCGGCAGCCGGGTCGCGATGCTCGGGCGGATTCGCGCGCCGACGCTTGTGCTGCACGGCGCGGACGATATCTTCGTGCCCGTGGAGGCCGGCAGGGACACCGCGGCCCGTATTCCAGGCGCGCGGCTGCGGATCATTCCCGGGATGGGCCATGACCTGGCGCCCGGCCTGATCCCGATTCTGGTCGAGGCGATCGCCGAGCATTGCACGGCGGCCGCCGAAGTCTCCGGTCGAGGCCGACCCGCCCGGTCGATGGGAGGGGCGCGATGAACCGCCTTTCGGCGCTGGACGCCTACTTTCTTTACCTGGAGTTGGCGGAGACTCCGATGCATTTCGCCAGCCTGACCCTCTTCGGGCCGGCGGCGATTTCCGGAGAGAAGCTGTTCGAGAGCTTCCGCGACCATACAGTGGCGCAGTTCGACCGGCTTGCGTCCTACCGGCGCTGGCCGCGCGAGACGCCGTTCGCGATCGATCATCCGGTTTGGGTCGAAGCGGAAAGCCTCGATCTCGAATACCACCTCCGGCACATGGCCCTGCCGCGCCCGGGCTCGATGGCGCAACTGCGCCGCCTCGTCGCCGAATTGCACATGACCCGGCTCGATCGCCGGCGGCCGCTATGGCAGTACACTCTGATCGAGGGACTGGAGGACGGAGGATTCGCCGTCTACGCCAAGGTGCATCACGCCGATATGGATGGCGTGGCCGGCATGGAGACGTTGCCGTTCATCTACGACCTGTCGGCCGATCCGCCGCCCGTCGAGAAGCCGCCCGCGAGAAGCGCCAAAGCGGCCGCCCCCAATTTCCCCGGCATGGTTGGCGGCGCGTTCGCGGACTTCGCCCGGCAAGGGGCCCGCCTCGTCGGGTCGCTGCCGGCCGCCGCGCGAACCGTAATGAAAATCGCGCGCCGCCCGGCCCAGGACATGCGCTATCTGATCGACGTCTTCAGGGACACCCCGAAGACCATCTTCAACAAATCGATCTCCGCGCGGCGAAGCTTCGGCACGGCGTCGGTCCCGCTATCCGCGGCCAAGCAGATCGCCAAGGCGAGAGACGCGACGATCAACGATGTCGTGCTGACGATCTGCGCCGGCGCGTTGCGGCGCTATCTGACCGAACGCAAGGCGCTTCCCCGCGCCTGCCTGACCGCCGCGGTGCCCGCCTCGTTGCGGGCGCGGGACGACGCCCGGCTCAACAACCAGGTGCTGTTCACCTTGTGCAAGCTGGCGACCGACGAGGCGGAGCCGCTGCGGCGGCTGGCCGCCGTCAAGGCTTCCGCGCGAGACGCCAAGGGGCTGTTCGCCGACGTCAAGGAGGTGCTGACGACGGATATTTCGATCATCGGCGCCCCGATCGTCATAACCGCCGCGGCCCGGCTCGTCGGGATGACCGGCGCCGCCGACTTGTTTCCCCCCGTGGCGAACGTGGTCATTTCCAACGTGCCGGGCCCTCGCGAGCCGATTTACTTTGCCGGGGCGGCGGCCGCGCATTACTTCCCGGTGTCGATCCCCTACCACGGCCTTGCGCTCAACATCACCGTGCAAAGCTACCTCGACAATCTCGAATTCGGATTGATCGCCTGCCGCGCGGCGGTTCCCGACGCGCAACGGATCGCCGACTATCTGCTGGAGGAATTTGAAGCGCTGAAGCGGGCGAGCGAGGCGCTCAGTCAGCCGGACGCGATCGAGACCATCGAAATTGCGCCGCCGGTTTTGTCAATCGCCGGCGATGCGGCGCAAGCCAAACCCGCATCCCCGGCCGCCAAAAGGCCGTCGAGCATGAAATCCGCACGGCGACGGTCGAGCGCTGGAGCGCGATCAAGCGAAAAGCTTCGTCGCCTTCGAGACGAGTAGCCAGGCGGGCCGGCGCCGTCGATTTTGATCCTGATCAAGGCAAAACGGCAGGCGGATCATAAAGATGAGCGCCAATTTCGTATCGGGGGAAGCGCGCCATGCCGGACAATCTCATCGCATTCAGCCCTGCCGCCTATCAGTATCCGCTGCTGATCAAACATCTCCTGCATTATCCGCTGTCCCATTCGCCGGACCAGGAGATCGTGTATCGCGATCTCAGGCGGCACAGCTACCGGGTCTTTCGCGAGCGCATCGGGCGGCTGGCGAGCGGCCTGTCGCAAATCGGCGTCGGGCGCGGCGACGTCGTCGCGGTGCTCGATTGGGACAGCCACCGCTACCACGAGTGCTATTTCGCGGTGCCGATGATGGGGTCGGTGCTCCAAACGGTCAATTTGACCCTCGCGCCCGAGCAATTGGTGTTCGCGCTCAACGACGCCCGGCCCAGCGTGGTGCTGGTCAATTCCGACTTCCTGCCGCTCGTCGAGAGGCTCGCCGACAAGCTGCCGTCGGTGCGAAAGTACGTGTTGCTGCACGACGGCAAGGCGCGGCCGGCCACCCGCCTGCCGATCGAATGCGAGTACGAGGATTTGCTGGAAGCCAATTCGCCGTTCTTCCAGTTTCCCGATTTCGACGAGAACACGCGCGCGACGACGTTTCACACCACCGGCACGACGGGTCGCCCGAAGGGCGTCTATTTCAGCCATCGCCAGCTGGTCCTGCACACGCTCTCCGGATTGGTCGAATACGGCCTGTCGCCCAGCCAGGGCCGGTTTCATCGCGACGACGTCTACATGCCGATGACGCCGATGTTTCACGTGCACGCCTGGGGCTGCCCCTATACGGCGACGATGTCGGGCGTCAAGCAGGTCTATCCCGGGCGTTACGCGCCCGACGTGCTGTTGCGATTGGTGGCGCAGGAGGGCGTGACGTTCACGCATTGCGTCCCGACGATCCTGCAGATGCTGCTCGCCGCGCCCGGCAGCAAGGATGTGGATCTCTCCAAACTGAAGATGATCGTCGGAGGCTCGGCGCTGCCGCGCTCGCTGGCCAGAGCCGCTCTGGCGCGCGGCATCGATGTGTTCACCGGCTATGGGCAATCCGAGTCGTGCCCGTTCCTGGCCGCCTTGCATTTGACCACCAAGCAGCTGTCGGAGGACCCGGAACGGCAGGTGGAGTACCGCACGATCGCCGGCCTGCCGGGGCCGATGGTCGACCTGCGCGTCGTCGATACGGACATGGAGGACGCGCCCCGCGACGGAAAGAGCCGCGGCGAAATCATCGCGCGCGCGCCCTGGCTCACGATGGGTTATCTCAACAATCCCGAAGCGTCGGCGCAGCTTTGGGCGGGCGGTTACCTGCACACGGGGGACGTCGCGACATGGGACGCCGAGGGACACGTCCGCATCGTCGACCGGCTCAAGGACATCATCAAGAGCGGCGGGGAGTGGATCTCGTCGATCCAGCTGGAGGACATCATCTCGGAGAAGAAGGGCGTCCTGAAGGCGGCGGTCATCGCCGTCCATGACGCCAAATGGGGCGAGCGCCCGATGGCGCTGGTCGTCATGGATCCGCAATCGGTCGGCGATTCCGTGGAAGCCGCGGAAGAAGCGCTGCGCGCTCACGTGAGGTCCTATACGGAGAAGGGGGTCATCTCCAAGCTGGCGGTCCCCGATCGGATCGTGATCGTCAAGGACCTGCCGCTGACCTCGGTGGGCAAGGTCGACAAGAAGGTGCTGCGCGAAAAATATCAGCGCGAAGAAGCGGCGTAGCGAAGTCCGGACTTTTGCCTGCGACGGGAAGCCCCGCGAGCCGCGGGCCGGGTGCGCGAAGTGTTTCGGCCCGCGGGTCACTTTTTCGAGGGCGTTCCTCGAACCCAGGAATTCCTGCGCGTGCGGCGATCGCGGCGGCGCATGCGGGCGCCGGCGCCGAGTCCTTAAAATTGCAAGGCATTTTCCGGCCGCGCGCGATGCGCGATTGATCCGCGCCGCGCCGGAGCAGGGAAGGCCCGGCGGTTGCGCAGCGAGGCGCCGGCCGCCCGGCGTTGAACGCGCCAACATCTTCGCTTGCTTATGTCGTCCCGCGCGGTGAAGCTGGTGCGGTCGAAAGGCGAATCATTGCGCGATTCTGTCGAAGGGCGCCGCGCCGGCGCGCCGGCTCTCGACCAGAGGGGGTCCGATGACCAATTCCACCGGAGTGTCTTCGTCGGAAGTTCGCGGATACAGCATGCTGGCGTTCGACGCCGCCGCCGGGTTGGTCGGCCTGGTGGAGTCCATGCACCACAACATCGCCCGCGCGTCGGGCTTTGCCGGGACGCCTTCGCGCGAACGAATGAGCGGTGTTTCGGGATGGGTCTATCGCGGCGTTCGGGGCGCGATCCGTTTGGCGGGGCGGGGGATCGACGCCCCTCTCAGGCAACTCGCTCCCCTGCTCGGCGAGGCGAGTCCCTCCCCCGACCGCGAGGCGGTGCGCGCGGCGCTGAACGGCGTCCTCGGCGACCATCTGGTTGCGACCGGCAATCCATTGGCGATCCCGATGCGCCTGCGCCACGACGGACGCTTCCTGCGGTTGGACGCGAAGAGCTCGATGGCCGACATTTCGCCGCCGAACGGCCGGCTGGCGATCCTGGCGCATGGCCTCGGGCTGAACGACCGGCACTGGAGCAGAAAGGGGCACGATCATGGCGCGGCGCTCGCCCGTGATCTCGGCTACACGCCGCTGTATCTGCATTACAATACCGGCCTGCATATTTCCCAAAACGGACGCGCTTTCGCCGAGCTGCTCGAAGCGCTGCTCGCCCAATGGCCGGCGCCGGTGGAGGAGTTGGTCATCATCGGCCACAGCATGGGCGGACTGGTGTCGCGCAGCGCCTGCCACTATGGCGCCGTCGCCGGACATGACTGGCCGCGCCATCTGCGCAAGCTGGTCTTCCTCGGCGCGCCGCACCACGGAGCGCCGCTGGAGCGCGGCGGCCAATGGATTGATCTTACCCTCGGAAAGAGCCCGTACACCGCGCCCTTCACGCGGCTCGGCAGGATTCGCAGCGCCGGCGTCACCGACCTTCGCTACGGCAATCTGCTCGATGAGGATTGGGAGGGCCGCGACCGCTTCGAGCACAGAGGCGATTCGCGGCAGGCCGTGCCCCTGCCGGCGAGCGTCGAGTGTTTCGCGATCGCCGCGACGACCGGCAATCGGGTCGGCGACGTTCATGACCGGCTCCTCGGCGACGGGCTCGTGCCGCTGAAAAGCGCGCTGGGGCACCACAAGGAGCCGCATCGGGCTGTGCCGTTCGCCGCGCACCGGCAATGGGTCGGCTATGCGATGAACCATCTGGATCTGCTCGATCGACAGGAAGTCTATGAGCGGATCAGGGATTGGCTCAGTCCGGGCGGGAGCGCGCCGACCGGGCCATGATCTCCAGCCGCGGGCTCGAGCCGGAACAGCGGCGCCGGATCGTTCTCACGGGAAATCCGGCGTCGAATCGGGCTTGCGGCTTCAAGGGTGATGGCGCCCCAAACGGTCATGGCTCGACACCCAGTCCCCGCGCAACACCGCGCTCGCCAGGGACGTTTCGCCGGCGAGCGCCACGCCAGCGCATATCTCCGCGAACTTGTCGGCCTTGCCCTGACCTTGGCAGCCGAGCATTTCGAGGCATTCTCGCTGCGTCGCAAGGCCGGTGCCTCCGCCGACCGTGCCGACGATGAGCGAAGTGAGCGTCACCGACCAATAATAGTCGCCGTTATCCAGCAGCTGGGAGTAGGTCACCGCGGCTTGCGACTCGGAAATGTCGGCGACGTCCTGACCCGTCGCGATGAACATCGCGGTGAGGCCGTTCGGCGTATGGGAACCATTGTTCGCCGAGCCGGCGAGAAACGCGCCGGCGTTCGAAATTTGGCGCGTCTCGAAGAGCTCCTTCGTATCGACGCCCATCAGATCCTTCAGAATGTCCTTGTCGATCACCGCCTCCGCGACGACGCGCCTGCCGCGCGTGAGCAGCATGTTGATCGCCGAGTGCTTCTTGTCGGTGTCCATGTTGCCGGACAGGACGCACTTTGCGCCGCCGGGATAGTTGTTCGAAATCCAGTTGCAAGCCGCCAGAGTCGCTTTGCCGGCCATGTTCTGCCCCGCCGCGTCGCCGGTGGCGTAGTTGAAGCGCAGATGTCGCAGCGGCCCGATCGAAAACTGCTGAATCTTGACGAGCTCGCCAATTCGCGTCGTCGCTTCCGCCTCCCGCTTGATCGCCGCGAAATTCTCGTCGACCCAGCGGCCGAATTCCCGGGCGCGTGCGGCGTCTTCGAGCACGAAGACCGGGGAACGCTGCATATATTCTTCGACGACCGTCGTCTTCACCCCGCCGCATTCCGTCAACAGCCGCATTCCCCGGTTGTAGCTCGCAACCAGCGCTCCCTCGGTCGTCGCGAGAGGGACAAAGAAATCGCCTCGCGCATGTTCGCCGTTGATCCGTAGCGGACCGGCGACGCCGATCGGCACCTGGGCCACCCCGATGAAGTTCTCGATGTTGCCCTGAAGGAGCGAAGGATCGAACGAATATTTCGCCACATGCGGCAGCGCGGCGCCGGTCTGCTCGCGGACGAATTCGCGCCGTCCGGCGGCGCTTTCGTCGGTGTAGTCGTTCAGCTTGTCGCGCGGGATCGCCCGTCGCGGCGGTGTCGGCCCGGCCATGGACATTCCTTGTCTTCCTCCGATCGACCCGTCAGGTCCTGCGGCGCGTTCGGGCCGACCCGCCGTCAATTCTCCGTCGGCCTCAGCAACTGCGGCCGACAAAAACGCGCGCCTGGCTCGATTCCTCCACGCGCCGTCCGCCCATTGCCCGAGGCTCCCGCGCACGCGGTCACCCGCTTTGACCAGTTCGGGTTTCGCCTGCGCGACGATTGATCGGGCGTCCCGCGAAACGCCGCCTTGATCAAAATCAACGCCGGCGAGCGGGGCTGGCGCGCCGCCGCCGCCCGCCCTTCCCAGGCGCGCCGCCAGCCGTCCCGGCGATAGGCGGGCGCTATCGACATGTCAGTCCGGCGACGCCAACTGTTGCATTTCGGCAATATGCGTTACATTGCGCCACGCGAGCGGCCGGCGCCGATCGCCCGGGACGGCGCTGGGCGACCGCCGGCCGCTGCGCGCACCGGTTGCGCCAGGGGCGCAGGCGACTTTTCGCGACGGGAGCGGCGGTTCGGCCGAAGGCAATCGTCGATGGTGCTTCGCCAGCTTGAATATCTCGTCGCCCTTGCGAGAGAGCAGCACTTCGGGCGCGCGGCGCTCGCCTGCAATGTTTCGCAGCCGACATTGTCGGCGGCGATCCGCCAGCTCGAGGCCGATCTGGGCGCGCCGATCGTCGAGCGCGGCCACAAGTTCCACGGCCTGACCAGCCAGGGCCGCATGGTGCTCGACCACGCCCATCGCATCCTCGCCGAAGCCGACATCCTGCGGCGCGATCTCCAGGAAATGGACAAGGGGCTTTCCGGGCGGTTGCGCCTCGGCGCCATCCCGACCGCGCTGCCGATCGTCTCCCACATCACCGGACCGTTCCACGCGCGCTTTCCCAATGTCAGCGTGACCGTGCTGTCGTTGAATTCGCAGGAGATCCAGCGCGGTATCGACGATTTCGAGCTCGAGGCCGGCTTGACCTATCTCGACAACGAACCGCTCGAAAACGTGCTGACCAAACCGATCTGCCTCGAGGAATATCTTTTCCTCACGCCGGCGAACGGCCCGTACGCGCAGCGGCGAAAGATCACCTGGAAGGAGGCGGCGCAGGCGCCTTTGTGCCTGTTGACGCAGGACATGCAGAACCGGCGCATCATCGACGGTTTTTTCCGCGCCGCCGGCGCCCAGCCCCAGCCCTCCGTCGAGACCAATTCGATCTTCAACCTGTGCTCGCACGCCAGTTCGGGGTTGTGGTCCTCGATTGTGCCGCGCCAGTTGCTGCACTTCTTCGGCATCCCGCGCCACACGCGCGCTCTCGAACTCGTCGAGCCCAGCGCGCGCCGCACCATCGGCCTGATCATGTCCGATCGCCAGCCGGCTTCGCCGCTGGCGCGCAACCTGTTCGCGATGGAGCAGCCCGAGGATATCGGCCGCCTGATATTTCCACCGCTGCCGGCCGGAGAAACTGTCGACAATCGATAGAAATATCCTATCATTTGGTCGGAACGTTCAATTGGAAATGTAACCCGGCGTGAACGATCTTGAGGAAGGATGGCGGGCGCGGCCCGGCGCAGCGCCATCAGGGAGGTCCGGATGAAGGGCGACGCGCCCTGGGACGTCGAGCTGGCAAGCCGCGTCATCGCGCAACAACGCGCGCGCGAGGGCCCGCTTTTGCCGATCCTGCACGCCCTGCAGGAATGCTTCGGATATATCGACAAGGCGGCGATCCCGCTCGTCGCCGAAGCGCTCAACGTGTCGAAGGCCGAGGTGCACGGCGTCGTCTCCTTTTATCACGACTTTCGGCAAACCCCGGTTGACGGGAGCGTTCTGAAGCTTTGCCGCGCCGAAGCCTGCCAGTCGATGGGCTGCGAGGATCTGGTCGCTCATCTGGCCGCCCGGCATGCCCTCAAGGCCGACCAATCGAGGCCCGGCGCGGCGCTGCATGTCGAAACCGTCTATTGCCTCGGCAATTGCGCGCTGTCGCCCGCGGCGCTGCTGAACGGCGATCCGATCGGCCGGCTCGATCGGCCGGCGATCGACGCGATCGTCCGCGACGCCTCGAGGAGCGCGCCGTGACCGTCAGGGTCTATGTCCCCGGCGATTCGGCCGCCTTGTCGGTCGGGGCCGGGCGCGTCGCCGCAGCGATCGCCGAGGAAGCGCGCCGCCGCGGCCTGCCGCTGGTCGTCGCGCGCAACGGTTCGCGCGGCCTGTTCTGGCTGGAGCCGCTCGTCGAAGTGGAGACGCCGCGCGGCCGCTTCGCCTATGGTCCGGTCGCCCCGGGGGATGTCGCGTCGCTGTTCGACGCCGGGTTCGTCGACGGCGGCGCCCATCCCAGGGCGCTCGGCCCGACCGAGGACATTCCCTATTTGCGCAACCAGCAGCGCCTGTTGTTCGCGCGCTGCGGGCTCATCGAGCCGCTGTCGATCGACGACTATCGCCGGCACGGCGGGCTGAAAGGACTCGCGCGCGCCCTCGAAATCGGGCCAAAAGCGATCATCGAGGAGGCGCTCGCCTCGGGCCTGCGCGGGCGCGGCGGCGCGGGCTTTCCGACCGGCGTCAAATGGCGCACGGTCGCCGGCGTCGAAGCGGATCAGAAATATATCGTCTGCAACGCCGACGAGGGCGACAGCGGCACTTTCGCCGACCGCATGCTGCTGGAAGGCGATCCGTTCACGCTGATCGAGGGCATGGCGATCGCCGCCGTCGCGGTCGGCGCGACAAGAGGCTATGTCTATATCCGCTCGGAATATCCGCACGCCTTCCGCGCGTTCGAAGCGGCGCTCGGCAAGGCGCGCGAAGCGGGCCTGCTCGGCCGCGGCGTTCTCGGCTCGAGCCATTCGTTCGATATCGAGGCCCGGCTCGGCGCGGGCGCCTATATCTGCGGCGAGGAGACGTCGCTGCTGGAAAGCCTGGAGGGCCGGCGCGGCCAGGTGCGCGCCAAGCCGCCGTTGCCGGCGATCCGCGGCCTGTTCGGCAAGCCGACGGTGATCAACAACGTGCTGTCGTTCGCCTCGGCGCCGTGGATTCTGGCGCACGGCGGCAAGGCCTACGCCGAATATGGCGTGGGGCGCTCGCGCGGCACCCAGCCGTTCCAACTCGCCGGCAATGTCCGCTACGGCGGTCTGGTCGAACTGGCGCTCGGGCCGACGATCCGCCGACTCGTCGAGGATTTCGGCGGCGGGGCGAGATCGGGCCGCAAGGTGCGCGCGGTGCAGGTCGGCGGCCCGCTGGGCGCCTACTTTCCCGACCGCCTGCTCGACACGCCCCTCGACTACGAGGCGATGCTGGCGGCGGGCGGCATGCTCGGCCATGGCGGCCTCGTGGTCTTCGACGACACTGTCGATCTCGCGCGCCAGGCGCGGTTCGCCTTCGAATTCTGCGCGCAGGAAAGCTGCGGCAAGTGCACGCCGTGCCGGATCGGCTCGACGCGCGGCGCGGAGACCATCGACAAGATCATCGCCGGACGGAATCCGGCGGAAAACCTCGCGCTGGTTCGCGACCTCTGCACGGTGCTGACCGACGGATCGCTCTGCGCGCTCGGCGGGCTGACGCCGCTGCCGGTGATCAGCGCGATCGACCATTTCAGCGAAGACTTTCTGGCCGGCGCCCCACGCGCCGCCGCCGAATAGGAGGCCGACATGGCCCTCGTTCAGGAATTCGACAGCGGCACGCCGATCCGCCCCGGCGCGGCGCTGGTCACGTTGACCATCGACGGACAGAGCGTGAGCGTGCCGGCGGGAACCTCGGTGATGGCGGCGGCCGCCAGCCTCGGCACGCAGATCCCGAGGCTTTGCGCGACCGACATGATCGAGGCGTTCGGCTCCTGCCGGCTCTGCCTCGTCGAAATCGAGGGACGCAAGGGAACCCCCGCCTCCTGCACGACGCCCGCCGAGCCGGGCATGAAGGTGAGGACCCAGACGCCGCGGCTCGCCAAACTGCGGCGCGGCGTGATGGAGCTCTATATTTCCGATCACCCGCTGGACTGCCTGACGTGCAGCGCCAACGGCGATTGCGAATTGCAGGCGCAGGCGGGCGCGGTTGGTCTGCGCGAAGTGCGCTACGGCTATGCCGGGGCCAATCACCTGACGAGCCCGACCGACGCGTCCAATCCGTATTTCACGTTCGAATCGTCCAAGTGCATCGTTTGCTCGCGCTGCGTGCGCGCCTGCGAGGAGGTGCAGGGCACTTTCGCGCTGACCATCGAGGGCCGCGGCTTCGGCTCGAAAGTCTCGCCCGGCGGCGGCGACTTTTTCTCGTCCGAGTGCGTCTCGTGCGGCGCCTGCGTGCAGGCCTGTCCGACCGCGACGCTGAACGAGAAGAGCGTCATCGCGCTGGGGACGCCCGAGCATTCGGTCGTCACCACTTGCGCCTATTGCGGCGTCGGCTGCTCGTTCAAGGCCGAGATGAAGGGCGAGCAGGTCGTGCGCATGGTCCCCTACAAGGCCGGCAAGGCCAATGAGGGCCATTCCTGCGTCAAGGGGCGCTTCGCCTATGGCTATGCGACGCACCAGGACCGCATCGTCAAGCCGATGATCCGCAAGCTGATCGCCGATCCCTGGCGCGAGGTGTCGTGGGACGAGGCGCTTCAATACGCGGCGAGCGAATTCAAGCGCCTGCAGAAGGACTACGGCCGCGACTCGATCGGCGCGATCACCTCGTCGCGCTGCACCAACGAAGAGACCTTCATCGTCCAGAAGCTGGTGCGCGCCGGATTCGGCAACAACAATGTCGACACCTGCGCGCGGGTCTGCCATTCGCCGACCGGCTACGGCCTCAGCAAGACGTTCGGCACTTCGGCCGGCACGCAGGATTTCAAATCGGTCGAAAAGGCCGACGTGATCATGGTGATCGGCGCCAATCCGACCGACGCGCACCCGGTGTTCGCCTCGCGCATGAAGAAGCGCCTGCGCGAGGGGGCGCGACTGATCGTCGTCGATCCCCGCCGCACCGACCTCGTCGAATCGCCGCATGTGAAGGCGGACTATCATCTGCCGCTGTTGCCCGGCTCCAACGTCGCGGTGATCAACGCGCTCGCCCATGTCGTGGTGACCGAGGGCCTCGTCGACGAAGCCTTCGTGCGCGAGCGCTGCGATCTCGCCAGCTTCGAGGCCTGGGCGCGGCTGATCGCCGACGAGCGCAATTCGCCCGAGGCGACGGCGCGGCTGTCCGGCGTCGACCCCGGCCAGTTGCGCGCCGCCGCGCGGCTCTATGCGACCGGCGGCAATGGCGCGATCTATTACGGCCTCGGCGTCACCGAGCACAGCCAGGGCTCGACGATGGTGATGGGCATGGCCAATCTGGCGATGGCGACCGGCAACGTCGGCCGCGCCGGCGTCGGCGTCAATCCCTTGCGCGGCCAGAACAACGTGCAGGGCTCCTGCGACATGGGCTCGTTCCCGCACGAATTTTCCGGCTACCGCCACGTCAAGGACGACGCGACGCGCGAGATGTTCGAGCATCTGTGGGGCGTGCCGCTTTCCAACGAGCCGGGCCTGCGCATTCCCAACATGATGGACGAGGCGGTCGAGGGCGCGTTCAAGGGCCTCTATGTCCAGGGCGAGGACATCGCCCAGTCCGATCCCGACACCCAGCACATCACGGCGGGCCTGAAAGCGATGGAATGCATCGTCGTGCAGGACCTGTTCCTCAACGAGACGGCGCGCTACGCGCATGTCTTCCTCCCGGGCTCGTCGTTCCTGGAAAAGGACGGCACCTTCACCAACGCCGAGCGGCGGATCAGCCGCGTGCGCAAGGTGATGGCGCCGCTCGCCGGCATGGCCGACTGGGAGACGACGATGGCTTTCGCCAAGGCGCTCGGCGTCCCGATGACCTATGCCCACCCGTCCGAGATCATGGATGAAATCGCCGCGCTCACGCCGACTTTCGCCGGCGTCTCCTACGCCCGGCTCGACGAGCTCAACTCGATTCAGTGGCCGTGCAACGACAAGGCGCCGACCGGCACGCCGATCATGCATGTCGATCGCTTCGTGCGCGGCAAGGGCAAGTTCATGCTGACCGAGTTCGTGCCGACCGACGAGCGGACCGGCCCGCGCTTCCCGTTGCTGCTGACCACCGGGCGCATCCTCAGCCAGTACAACGTCGGCGCCCAGACGCGGCGCACCTCGAACAACCTCTGGCACGAGGAGGACGTGCTCGAGATTCATCCGTTCGACGCCGAGAGCCGCGGCGTGCGCGACGGCGACCTCGTCTCGCTGCAGAGCCGCACCGGCGAAATATCGCTGCACGCGAAAATCTCGGAGCGCATGCAGCCCGGCGTCGTCTATACGACCTTCCATCACCCCAATTCCGGCGCTAATGTCGTCACCACCGAATTCTCCGACTGGGCGACCAACTGCCCCGAATACAAGGTGACGGCGGTGCAGGTGAGGCGCACCAACCATTATTCCGACTGGCAGGAGCTCGACCGGGAGGAAGGCTTCTCGCTGCGGCGCATCGCGCAAGGACTGGTCGATGCCGCCGAGTGACCAGGCCGCCGCCATCGCGGCGACGGCGCGCGACTATCGCTATGACGGCGGCCCCTCCGGCGCGCCGTTCGCCCGCGAGATCGCGGTGGAGGCGCCTCTCAACGTGCTGTTCGGCGGCGTCCCCTTCGCCGTGATGATGGCGACGCCGACCGATATGGAGGATTTCGCAGTCGGCTTCGCCCTGACCGAGGGGATCATCGGCGCCTCGAGCGACATTCGCGGCGTCGCGGTCGAGCGCGTGGCGGATGGCCTGAAGGTCGATGTCACGCTGGCCGGCGAGCGGATGACCGCCCATCTCGCCCGGCGGCGGGCCCTCTCGGGGCGCACCGGATGCGGCCTGTGCGGCGTCGAGGACCTCGCCGACCTGCCGGCGGCCCGCCGCGTCGGCGCCGGCGCGCGGCCGATCGATCCGGCGGCGGTCGCGGCGGCGCTGCAGGCGCTCGATCGCAGCCAGCCGCTCAACGCCCGCACCCGCGCCGTGCACGCCGCCGCCTGGTGCGACCGTCGCGGCGCGATCGTCGCCTTGCGCGAAGACGTCGGGCGGCACAACGCGCTGGACAAGCTGATCGGCGCCCTCGTCAGGGCCGGGGTCTCCCCCGACGACGGCTTTTTCGTCATCACCAGCCGCTGTTCCTTCGAAATGGTCGCCAAGGCCGCCGTGTTCGGCGCCGCCACGCTGGTGGCGCTCTCCGCGCCGACCTCGCTCGCCATCGAGCGGGCGGCGGCTTGCGGGATCGCCCTGATCGCCGTGGCGCGCCCCGACCAGGCGCAAATCTTCGCCGAGCCGGCGCCGCCGGCCAGCGGAGGGCTCGCCGCATGAGCAGCGAAAAAAGAGACAAGCTGGTGCGCATGGCCAATCAGATCGGCGACTATTTCAAGGCGATGCCGGAGAGCGAGGCGGTGAACGGCGCCGCCGATCATCTGCGGCTCTACTGGACGCCGAAGATGGTCGGTGAAATCATCGCCTACGCCGAATCAGGACAGGCCGGGCTGAACGCCATCGCCGAACGCGCCGTCGCCGAGCTCAAGCGACGGTCCGTCTTGTAAGCTTTGCTGGGGGAAACGGAGCCAGCCCTTTGGGACAATGGCTCCTGAAAAGAAGGGCGGAAACAAATGACTGCGAACGCTACGGTTATGGCCGGAGCCGGGGCCGGCGGCCTGCTCGACAAATCCAGGACCATCGCCCAGCCGGGCTTCAGCCGCTGGCTGGTGCCGCCGGCGGCGCTGTGTATTCACCTGTGCATCGGCCAGGCCTATGCGCTGAGCGTCTTCAACCTGCCGATGACCCGGCTGATCGGCATCGGCAAGTCGGCGCCCGAGGACTGGAAGCTCACCGAGCTCGGCTGGATCTTTTCGATCGCCATCTTCTTCCTCGGCGCCTCGGCGGCGGTGTTCGGGCGCTGGGTCGAGGACGGCGGCCCGCGCCGCGCGATGTTCGCCGCCGGCCTCTGCTGGGCGGGCGGATTCTTCGTCTCGGCGATCGGCGTCCACCTGCACGCGCTGTGGCTCATCTATCTCGGCTACGGCGTGCTCGGCGGCGTCGGTCTCGGCCTCGGCTATATCTCGCCGGTGTCGACGCTGATCAAATGGTTCCCGGACCGGCCGGGCATGGCCACCGGCATGGCGATCATGGGCTTCGGCGGCGGCGCGTTCATCGCTTCGCCGCTGTCGGTTTGGCTCATGCAGCGCTTCTCGACGCCGACCCATGTCGGGGTGATGGAGGCGTTCATCTGCCTCGGCGCGATCTATCTGTGCTTCATGTGGGTCGGCGCAGCGATCGTGCGCGTGCCGCCAGCCAACTGGCGGCCCGAAGGCTATACGCCGCCGGTGGTCGCGCAAAAGCTGATCACCAGGAACGACGTCTATGTCTACGACGCGCTGAAGACGCCGCAGTTCTGGTTGATCTGGTGGGTCCTGTGCCTCAACGTCACGGCCGGTATCGGCGTGCTCGGCCAGGCCTCGGCGATGAGCCAGGAGATGTTCCCCGGCCGCGTCACGCCGGTCGCCGCGGCCGGCTTCGTCGGCCTGCTCAGCCTGTTCAACATGGGCGGGCGCTTCTTCTGGGCCTCGATCTCGGACTATATCGGGCGCAAGAACACCTATTTCTGCTTCTTCGTGATCGGCACCGTCCTCTACTCGCTGGTGCCGCACAGCGGCACGCTCGGCAGCGTCAGCCTGTTCGTGTTGTGCTTCGTCATCATCCTGTCGATGTACGGCGGCGGCTTCGCGACAGTGCCGGCCTATCTCAGAGACATGTTCGGCACCCGCTACGTCGGCGCCATTCACGGCATGCTGATCACCGCCTGGTCGATGGCCGGCGTGTTCGGTCCGGTGCTGGTCAATTACATCCGCCAGTACCAGATCGACAGCGGCGTGCCGAAGGCGCAGGCCTACAACACGACCATGTACATCATGGCCGGCTTGCTGGTCATCGGATTTTTCTGCAATCTGTTCATCAAGGCGGTCGACATTCGCTTTCATATGAAGCCGGACCACGAGGCTGAGGAAGCGCAGGCGCAGGTCGCCGCCGCCGGCGATCCGGCGGGAGCTTGAGGAGAACGACCATGGCCAACGCAACCTCTTCGTCGACGACCGTGAAGCTCATCCTCGCATGGGGGTTCGTGGGCATTCCGCTGCTGTGGGGCGTCGTCGAGACGATCACCAACGCGATGGCGCTGTTCCGCTAGCGCGGCGGCGCGGCGCCTTCGGTCGCGAGCAGGACGATCTTCGGCGCGCGCCGCCCCCGCATCTTTACTTGGCGGGCGTGATCGCGTAGTTCATTGGAGCAATGAGCCCCGGCCCAGCCCATTGTCGCTGGCGCCGGGGTTTTTCTTGTTGGGAGTTTCGCCTGGCATGGCCAATGTCGTCGTGGTCGGCGCCCAGTGGGGTGACGAAGGAAAGGGCAAGATCGTCGACTGGCTGTCGGTTTCGGCCGACGTCATCGTGCGCTTCCAGGGCGGCCACAACGCCGGCCATACGCTGGTCATCGACGGCAAGGTGTTCAAGCTGGCGCTGTTGCCGTCGGGCATCGTGCGCCCCGGCAAATTGTCGGTGATCGGCAACGGGGTGGTGCTCGACCCCTATCACCTCGCCGGAGAGATCGACAAGCTGCGCGGCCAGGGCGTCGAGGTGACGCCAGAAAATCTCAAGGTCGCGGAAAACGTCCCCCTGATCCTCTCGCTGCATCGCGAGCTCGACGCGCACCGGGAATCGGCGACCAGCGAAGGGGTCAAGATCGGCACCACCAAGCGCGGCATCGGCCCCGCCTACGAGGACAAGATCGGCCGCCGCGCGATCCGCCTGATGGACCTTGCCGAACCGGACGCGCTCGACGGCAAGATCGCGCGCCTGCTCGCCCATCACGATCCGCTGCGGCGCGGGCTCGGGCTCACGCCGCCGGACGCGGCGGCGATCCGCGCCGAACTGCTCGCCGTCGCGCCCAAGGTGCTTCCCTTCATGGCGGCGACCTATGAGCTGCTCGACCGCGCGCGCCGCGCCGGCAAGCGCATCCTGTTCGAGGGCGCCCAGGGCGCGCTGCTCGACATCGACCATGGCACCTACCCTTACGTCACGTCGTCGAACACCGTGGCGGCCAACGCCGCGACCGGCTCGGGGCTCGGTCCCCGCGCGATCGGCTACGTGCTGGGAATCGCCAAGGCCTATACGACGCGCGTCGGCGGCGGCCCCTTCCCGACGGAACTCGTCGATGAGATCGGCCGCCTCCTCGGCCAGCGCGGCAACGAATTCGGCACCAACACCGGCCGGCCGCGCCGCTGCGGCTGGTTCGACGCGGTGCTGACCCGGCAGTGCGTCAAGCTCTCGGGGATCGACGGCATCGCCCTGACAAAGCTGGACATTCTCGACGGTTTCGACGAGATCAGGGTCGCCACCCGCTATCGGCTCGACGGCGAGGAAATCGACTATCTGCCCGCCGCCCCCGGCATGCAGAGTCGCGTCGAACCGATCTACGAGACCATCGAAGGGTGGCGCGAATCGACGGGCGGCGCCCGCTCATGGCTCGACCTGCCGGCCCAGGCGGTCAAATATGTCCGCCGGATCGAGGAATTGATCGGCGCCCCGATCGCGCTGCTGTCGACCAGCCCGGAGCGCGAGGACACGATTCTTGTGCATGATCCGTTTCGGGATTAATTCGACAGGGGCGCGCGGGGGGCCAAAGAGGAACGACCGGAACCGATCATGGCTGACTATTATCCGTTGCTCGCCAAAGCGCTGGCAAACTTGCCGAGCCGGACGACGTCGACGGCGCGCCGCGCGATCTACGAACGGGCGCGCAAGGCGCTGATCGGCCAGTTGCGCTCGATCCAGCCGCCGATGGCCGCCACCGACATCGCCGACGAAGACGCGGCGCTCGACCGCGCGATCGCGCGCCTGGAGGCCGAATATGGCGGGCAGGCCGCGCCGCCGCCGCCCGCCGCCGGCGCCGCAACTGCAAAGCCGCCGTCGTCCGCCTCGACCGCGCGGCCCGGCCTGTCGGGGGCGCCCGCCCCGAGGCCGACGGCCGCCGCCGCGTCCGCTGCGACCCTCGCCAGGCGGCCGGTCGCCCCCTCCCCGCGTCCGGCTTCCACGCCAACGGCGCCGGCGCCGCCGGTCGCGCGGCCCCTGGTCCCGCCGCCGCCCCGCCGACCGATGCCGGCCGCGGCGCCCGCCGCGAGCGCCCCGGCCGCGCCGACCATCGAACCCGCGCAGCCTCTTGCGAGCGCCGCGCCGTCCCCGTCGATCGCTCCGCCGGTCGAGGCGCTGCTGACCGCCGGCGCGGAGGATAGCGGCCTCGCGCCGCCGGTCGCCCCTTCGCCGCCTTCCGTCCTCGCGCCCGCCGCCGCCTCCAGGGGCGGGTCCGAGGGCGCCCGCCCGAGCGCGCCGGGGCGCGCCGAGGCGCGCCGCCGCAATCCGTGGCCGCTGGTCGCCATCGCCCTGGCGCTCGGCGTCGCCGGCGCGATCGCCGTGGCGGCCTATTTCTGGCGGGAAACGCCGCAGGACTTCGCCGCCAGGGCCAAGAGCGCGGCGCCCGAAATAGCGGCGCCGGCGGGTCAGAACAAGATCGCCGAGCGCATCAACGCGGGGGAGCAGCCCGAGCCGCCGCCCGTCGCCGGCGAAACGCCGATCCCGACGGTGACCGTGCCGGTCGCGGCGGTGTCCCCGGCGCCGGCCGCGACCGCCGCGCCGCCGGCCCCGGCCGCCGACGCTGCGTCGTCGCCGCCGGCCGACGGCGCCGCTCAGGCGCCCGCGACGGCCCAGGCGCCCGCGACGGCCCAGGCGCCCGCGACGACCCAGGCTCCGACGGCCGCCCAGGCGCAGGCGGCGCCGGCCGCCGCCGCAGCGACCCCCGTCGCCGCCGCCCCGATCGCGGCGATGCTGATCGCGCAGGCGAACGACCCGCAAAAGCCGGCGGTCAGCATGGGCAGCGCCGCCTGGTCGATCATCCCGGCGCTCGCCGGACAACCGTCGAGCCTGGGGGTGCGGATTGAAATCGACATTCCCGACCAGAAGATGCACGCGACGGTGACGATTCGCAAAAACGCCGACGCCACCCTGCCGGCGACCCACACGATCGACCTGCGCACCACCTTCGCCGACGGCGCCCAAATCAAGGGCATCAAGGACATGGACCTGCCGCGATTGCGCCGAGGCGAGGCGCAAACCGGCGAACCGCTCTCCGGCGTTCGCGTCAAGATCAACGACAGCTATTATCTCGTCGGCCTGACGCGCTCGGACGCCGACGCCAGCCGCAATCTCGATCTGCTGGCGACACACAACTGGTTCGACTTCCCGTTGCTGCTGAACGACGATCGAATCGCCAAACTGACGTTCGAGAAAGGCTCTACGGGCGACCGGGTGATGTACCAGGCGCTGAACGCCTGGAATTAGGCCTGACGGCGACGCTTCAGAACGTCTCGCCCGCCTCGTCGTCCTTGGCTTCATAGCGCATGACCAGCGGCGCCTGGGCGAGCGCGAACAGCAAAGTCAGCGGGATGAAGCCGAAAGTCTTGAAATAGATCCAATAGTCAGGCTGATAATTCCTGACGATTTCGTTCAGAGCGGCCAAAGCGAGGAAAAACAAGGCCCAGCGCACCGTGAGCTTGCGCCATCCCTCGGGCGTGATCTTCAACGCTCCGTCGAACAGCACCGGCAGAAGCGGCCTGTTGAAGGCCAGGCCGCCGAACAGCGCGCCGCCAAACAGCAGATAAAGCGCGGTCGGCTTCATCATGATGAACTTCTGATCGTTGAAGTAGAAGGTCAGCGCGCCGAAAATGATCACGATGACCGCCGTGACGAGCGGCATGGTCGGCAATCGCCGCAGCAGCGCGTAGGAAACGCCGAGGGTCGCGACGACCGCGACCATCAGCACGCCGGTGGCTTCCTTGACGCCCACTGTCAGCCAGGCGGCGAAAAACACCGCCAGCGGCCCCAGCTCGAGGACGAGCTTGAGGAGCGGATTGATGGTCCGCCGCCTAGCGGGCGCCGCGGCCGGTCTATCGGTCATCGAGGCTTTCGGTTGTTCCAAGGATCGCCCTTACAAAGTTGCCGATTTCCGACGCGGCTCGCGGCCGAAAGTCAAGTCCTGAATGCGTTTCGTCGCGCAACTTGCCGCCGTTCCGCCATTCAGCCCTCCAGTCCGGCGATCGCATGGGCGAAATCGCGCGCGACGAAGGGTTCGAGGTCCTCGACGCTCTCGCCGACGCCGATGAAATTCACCGGCAGCGCGAACTTCTCGGCGATGGCGACCAGAATGCCGCCGCGCGCCGTGCCGTCGAGCTTGGTCATCGCCAGGCCGGTGACCCCGGCGACGCGCCCGAAAATCTCGACTTGCGCGAGGGCGTTCTGCCCGACCGTGGCGTCCAGCACCAGCAACACGGCGTGCGGCGCCTCGGGATCGACCTTCTTCATGACGCGGATGACTTTTTCGAGCTCGCCCATCAGTTCGCTGCGATTCTGCAGGCGTCCCGCCGTGTCCATCATCAGCACGTCGGACCCGTGGGCCCGCGCCGCGTTGATCGCGTCGAAAGCGAGGCCGGCGGCGTCGGCGCCCTGCTCGCGCGCCTCGAATCGGGCGCCGGTCCTGGCCGCCCACAGGCGCAATTGTTCGACCGCCGCGGCGCGGAAGGTGTCGCCGGCCGCCAGCGTCACGTTCAATCCGTCGCCGGAAAATTTCGCCGCGAGCTTGCCGATGGTGGTCGTCTTGCCCGAGCCGTTGACGCCGACCACCAGGATCACGAACGGCTTCTTTGCGGGATCGATGATCAGCGGGCGCGCGACGGGCGCGAGAATCTTCTCGACCTCCGCGGCGAGGATCGCCCGCACTTCCTGCGGCTCGATCGCCTTGTCGTAGCGGCCGCGCCCGACCGCCTCGCGCACGCGCGCCGCGGCGGCCACCCCGAGGTCGGCGCGGATCAGCACATCCTCGAGATCGTCGAGCGCGGCGGCGTCGAGACGGCGTTTGGAGACGATGTCGACGATGCCCTGGCTGATCGAGGCCGAAGACCGCGACAGGCCCGACGTCAGCCGGGCGAACCAGCTCCGTTTCGCCGTCGCGGCCGGCGCGGCCGGGCCGTCGGTGGCCGGCCGCGGATCGGGCGCGGCGCGGGAGAACAGGCGACGCATCAATCCCGGCCTCGCTTGGTCCGCGCCGTCGTCGTTGACCGCCATCAGCCTTCCAAACGCCTTCCCGATCGGCGAACTGCCGCCGCCTATATAGGCGCCGAGGCTTGGCGCGCGAGGGGCGGCGGACTAGCTATTGGGTCATGACGCCGGAAGAAACAAGAGCGCGCCTGCTCTATCGCGACGGGCTGATGCTGGTGCTCGACAAGCCGGCGGGCGTCGCCGTCCACAAGGGCCCCAAGGGCGGGGCGAGCCTCGAGGACGATTTCGACGCGCTGCGCTTCGGGCTGCCGCGCCGGCCCGCTCTCGCCCATCGGCTCGACCGCGAGACCGCCGGCTGCCTGGTGCTCGGCCGCCATCACAAGGCGCTGGAGAAGCTCGGGCTTCTGTTCAAGCAGGGGCGCGTCGAAAAGACCTATTGGGCGATCGTCGAGGGCGGCCCGCGGGCCGAGCGCGGCCTGATCGACCGGCCGCTTGGCCGGCTCGACGCGACGCGCGGCTGGTGGATGAAGGTCGATCCAAACGGCGCACCGGCGCAAACGCGCTGGACGATGCTCGGGCGCGGCCAGATCGACGGGCGCCCGATCGCCTGGCTCGCCCTCGAGCCGCTGACCGGGCGCACCCATCAATTGCGCGTGCACTGCGCCGCCGAGGGCTGGCCGATCGTCGGCGACGGCGTCTATGGGAGCGCGCGCGACGCGCCGTCGCCATCGGCGCTCGGCCTGCAATTGCTGGCGCGGCGCGTTGGCGTGCCGATCGCCAGGTCCCGCCCGCCGGTGGTCGTCGAAGCGCCGGCGCCGCCGCATATGCTGGCCGCGCTGACCGCCTGCGGCTTTGCCGGCGATCCGCCGCGCCCGGCCCGGTCGCCGACGGACGACGAGCTTCCGCAACAGGCCGCGGCGGACGAGCGCCGCCCGCCTACTTCGGCGTGAACGATTCGTCGCTGAACGGCGATGTTTCGATCGGCGACAACCTCGGCTCCTTCATGACGATGAAGCCGAAGCCGGCCGATTCGTGACAGCTGTTGCACTCGGCGGTCAGTCTTTGAAACGCCCTGGCGAATTTCGCGCCGTCCTTCGCCTCGATCGCGGCGCCGAGCTCGTCCGCCGGCTGGGCCATCGTCGTCATGTTGGCGGCCGGAACCTCCGGATGGAGCCTCGTCGCATCATCGAAGCTCGTCTTGATTTGCGCCAGTTCGTATTTCGCCAAGGTCCAATTCTTCACCTGGCCGGCGTACCACAATTTGAAATGCCGCAACTGGGTTTCGACCATGATGTCGCCGAGGCTCGGCAAATAGACCGGCTGCGAATTTGCCGGCGGCTGGTCGGCGGCCAGCGCCGGGAGCGACATTCCGACGGCCGCAGCGGCCATGATTGCCAGGCGCCTCATTTTCGTTGCTCCTCTTGGCAACTCGATCTCGCCGCGCCGCGGATATGGGCCGTCGTCTTCCGAACCCGGCCCGAATCGAGTTGAACGGTAATCCCATTCCGATCGGCCCGAAAGTCCAGCTTCGCCCGATGAGCCTCGGCGGAGAGCCGCCGCGGCGGGCGAGCTTGCGCCGCCTTCCGGCCGCCGATCGCTATTTCGCGTTTCCGGGGTCGAAATCGCCGCCGGGCTGCATCTCGAGGCAGGTCATCACGGCGACGAAGCTGAACGGAATCCCGGCGATCGGCGCGCAGTCGGAGCGCGCGGCGGGCGAAGCCGTCATCCACTTCTGCCGGACTTTTTCTTGCGCCGCCCGCTCCTCGTTGACGCAATTTTGAAAGGCGTTGGCCTGTTCCTCGGGAAGCGAATTGGCGCGCACGCTGCGGCAAATGCTCTCGGGGTCGCCGCTCGGCACGGGCGCGGCCAGCGCGATCAGCAAGAGAAAGGGCGCCATCGTCACAACCTCCAACCCTGCGGCGATTATGATCACAGGTCGGCGGCGTTGGCCATGGCTTGCGGCGCCTTTATGGGCCGCCAATATCGCCGTGAGTCGTCGCTCGGCGCAGGGCGCGCGGCCCGCGGGCCGGGCGACCCGTTCACGTCTCGAAATAGCGCGGCCGGTCGAGATCGGCAATCAGCCCGGGGCGGCTCGGCCGCCACCCCGGCCGCTCCGGCGTTTGCCTGGCTGAAGCCGGGCAATCGGCGCCGAAGAAATGCCCGAGAAAGCCGAAATGGCCGGCCGCCTCGGCGCGGGACTTGGCGACGACCGGAACGTTCAGGCGTCGGCCGGTTCAACCGATTGCAAGAATCGGCTATTGTGACGGCCCGCCAGCGATCGCCGCTCCCGCTGAGCGTTCGGGCGCCGGCCGCTGAACGCCATAAGACCGTAAGGCGATGTGTGGGTTGCGGCGGGCGATTTGAATCCGCGACCTCCCGCGATGCGCCGCGTTCGGGATGGACCGCTTGGAAACGACGCCCGATGGCGTTCCGCGCGCTCGCAAGGCGCTCGCTGGGAAGGCCTCGGAGCCCAATGCAAGCGGAAGGCGGTCCCCGAGGACCGTTTTCGCCGACTGATTTCATGGAGGAAATCTGGAGCGGGCGAAGGGATTCGAACCCTCGACCCCAACCTTGGCAAGGTTGTGCTCTACCCCTGAGCTACACCCGCATCCATGACGGCCGAACCGTCAGGGGCGCTTATGCCGCATGCGGGCGCGGATTGCAACCGCCTCGCGGCGCCGACGTCGGCGCGGCGGCGCGCGGCGCAATTCGGCTTGATCTGGAACACGTTGGAGTGAGTTGAAGTTTCCTCTTTGGCGTGCGATGCGAAGAGAGGCTGCGAGGTCGCTTATGAACGAAAACGTCGATCCCGCGCGGGTCGAGACCAAACGGCAACCGCTGGCGCCGCCGGCGATCGCGCCGCCGCAACCGGCGCCGCCGGCGCCCCGCCGGAGCCGCCGCCTCGCCAGATGGCTGGTCGCGGCGGCGCTCGCCGTCGCGAGCCTATTCGCGTGGCAACATTTCGAGGACATCGCCCCGACCCCCGACGCGACGCGGGCGGGCGGGACCGCCGGCGGATCGCCGGGGCAGACGATCCGCGACGCCGTGGCGGTCAAGGGCGACATCCCGCTCGTCGTCGACGCGCTCGGCGTCGTGACCTCGCTCGCCACCGTGACGGTCCGCACGCAGATCGCCGGCAACCTGCAGCAGATCGGCTTCACGGAGGGGCAGATCGTCAAGGCCGGCGATTTTCTCGCGCAAATCGACCCGCGCCCCTACGAGGCGGCGCTGGCGCAGGCGCAGGGGCAATTGGCCAAGGACACCGCCTTGCACGCCCAGGCGGAGTCCGATCTCGCCCGATACGAGACGCTGGGCAAGCAGAATTCGATCGCGCTGCAACAGGTCGAGGATCAGAAATTCCTGGTGGCGCAGGATCTCGCCGCCATGCAGACCGACCAGGCGCAGATCGACGCCGCCAACCTCAACATCAATTATTGCCGCATCGTCGCGCCGGTCGGCGGCCGCGTCGGCCTGCGCCAGGTCGACGAGGGCAATTACGCGCAAGTGACCGATCCCAACGGCATCGTGGTCATCACGCAGATTCAGCCGATCAGCGTCATCTTCGTGGTGCCGGAGGACAATCTGCAGCAGATCGCGGCGCGGATGAAGGACGGCGCGACGCTGCCGGTGACGGTGTTCGACCGGGCCAACGTCAAACAGTTGGCGACGGGAACGCTGACGACGTTCGACAACCAGATCGACACGACGACCGGCACTTTCAAGCTGCGGGCGACTTTCGCCAACGACGACGGCGCGCTGTTCCCCAACCAGTTCGTCAACGCGCGCCTGCTCGTCGATACGCTGTCGGGGGCCGTCGTCGTTCCCAACGCCGCGGTGCAGCTCGGCCCCAACGGCAATTTCGCCTATGTCGTGAAGGACGATGACACGGTCACCGTGCGCCCGATCAAGATCGGCCCGGCCGACTCCGGCCGCACGGCGATCCTGTCGGGGCTGCAAGTCGGGGAGAAGGTGGTGATCGACGGCGCCGACCGGCTTCGCGAAGGCGCGAAGGTCGCCGTGCGCAACAGCCCCGCTTCCGCCGCCGCTTCGTCGACCGGACAAGGCGCCCAGGGCGGCGCGCCGGCCGTCGATGCGGCCGGCGCCGATCAGGGCGGCCAGCGCCCGCACAGGCATCGCGCCAGCCAGGACGGGGCCGCGCCGGCGAGCCCGCCGTGACGCCCGGGCGGGGGAAGGACGACGCTTGAACCCTTCGCGCATATTCATCGAGCGGCCGGTCGCCACGTCGCTGCTGATGGTCGCGATTCTGTTGATCGGCGTCGTCGCCTACAAGTTCCTGCCGCTGTCGGCGCTGCCCGAAGTCGACTACCCGACCATCGAGGTGCAGACCTTCTATCCCGGCGGCAGCCCCGAGGTGATGACCTCCTCGGTCACCGCGCCGCTCGAGCGGCAGTTCGGCGAAATGCCGTCGCTGGCGCAGATGTCGTCGCAGAGTTCGGCGGGCGCTTCGGTCATCACCCTGCGCTTCGGCCTCGACATCAGCATCGACATCGCCGAGCAGGAAGTGCAGGCGGCGATCAACGCGGCGGGCAATCTGTTGCCGGCCGACCTGCCGGCGCCGCCGATCTACGCCAAGGTCAACCCCGCCGACGCGCCCATTCTGACGCTCGGGGTGACGTCGACGACGCTTCGACTGACCGATGTCGAAAGCATCGTCGAGGGGCGCGTGGCGGCGAAACTGTCGCAACTGGCCGGCGTCGGACTGGTGACGATCTCCGGCGGCCAGCGGCCCAGCGTGCGCATCCACGCCAATCCGCTCGCTTTGGCGGCCTACGGCCTCAATCTCGACGATCTTCGCACCACGATCGCCAATCTCAACGTCAACACGCCGAAAGGAAACTTCGACGGCCCGTCGCAGTCCTTCTCGATCAACGCCAACGACCAGATCCAGGACCCGCGCGACTACGACAGTTCGGTGATCGCCTACCGCAACGGCGCGCCGATCAAGCTCACCGACGTCGCCACCGTCGAGCAGGGCCCCGAGAACAACAAGCTCTCGGCCTGGATGAACGCCACGCCGGCGCTCATCGTCAACGTCCAGCGGCAGCCCGGCGCGAACGTCATCCAGGTCGTCGACAGCATCAAGAAGCTGTTGCCGGCGATCACCGCCTCGATCCCCTCCTCGATCTCGATCACGCCGCTGACCGACCGCACGACGACCATCCGCGCGTCGGTCCGCGACGTCGAATTCGAACTGTCGCTGGCGGTCGGCCTCGTCGTGCTGGTGATCTTCCTGTTCCTGCGCAACGTCCCGGCGACGATCATTCCGAGCCTTTCGGTGCCGCTGTCGCTGGTGGGAACCTTGGCGGCGATGTACGAACTCGGCTTCAGCCTCGACAATCTGTCGCTGATGGCCTTGACCATCGCCACCGGCTTCGTCGTCGACGACGCGATCGTGATGATCGAGAACATCGCGCGCTACCTCGAAATGGGCGAGACGCCGTTTCACGCGGCGCTGAAGGGTTCGCACCAGATCGGCTTCACCATCATTTCGCTGACCATATCGCTGCTGGCGGTGCTGATCCCGCTGTTGTTCATGGGCGACGTCGTCGGCCGGCTGTTTCACGAATTCGCGATCACGCTCGCGGTGACCATCGTCATCTCGGCGGTCGTCTCGCTGACGCTGGTGCCGATGTTGTGCGCCAAGTTGCTGAAGCCGCATGTCGAGGGCGAGGCGAAGGCGTCGGAGGCGAGCGGCGGACGCTTCTTCCGCGGGCTCGTGCGCCTCTACGGCGGCGCGCTGACCGTCGTGCTGGATCACCAGATCGTCACGCTGGCCGTCGCGCTGGGAACGTTCGTGCTGACCGGCTATCTCTACGCGGTCATCCCCAAGGGCTTCTTTCCCGTCCAGGACACCGGCGTCATTCAGGGGATCACCCAGGCGGCGCAGACCGCCTCGTTCCCGTCGATGGCGCGCCATCAGCAGGAGCTCGCCGACGCCATCCTGAAGGACCCCGACGTCGTCAGCCTGTCCTCGTTCATCGGCGTCGACGGCTCCAACGTCACGCTCAATTCGGGCCGCTTCCTGATCAACCTGAAACGGCACGCCGACCGCACGCTGACCGCCAGCCAGATCATCCGGCGCCTCCAGGAGGAGACCGCCGACGTGCCCGGCATCGCGCTGTTCATGCAGCCGGTGCAGGACCTGTCGATCGACACCACCGTCAGCGCCACGCAATATCAGTTCACGCTCGAGAACCAGGACCTCGGCGTGTTGCAGGCCTGGACGCCGCGGCTGATGACCCGCCTGAAGAACGTCCCGGAGATCGTCGACGTCGCGAGCGACTTGCAGCAAAGCGGCCTGTCCGCCTACCTGACGATCGACCGCCCGACCGCGGCGCGGTTCGGCATCACGCCGGCGACGGTCGACAGCGCCCTCTACGACGCGTTCGGCCAGCGCATCATCTCGACCATCTTCACCCAGTCGAACCAGTTCCGCGTCATTCTCGACGTCGATCCCTCGATGCAGCGCTCGGTGACTTCGCTGAAGTCGATCTATCTGCCCTCTTCGGCGTCAACCTCGGGCCAGGTGCCGCTTTCGGCGATCAGCCAGATCGCCATCCAACAGTCGCCCTTGCAGATTTCGCACCTGAGCCAGGCGCCGGTGACCACCATTTCGTTCAATCTCGCCCCGGGCGCGTCGCTGGGCGCGGCGGTCGAAGCGATCGAGGCGGCCGAGCGCGACATCAAGCTTCCCGCCAGTTTCGCCACCGCCTTCCAGGGCGCGGCTGCGGCCTTCCAATCCTCGCTGTCGAACGAAATCTATCTGCTCCTCGCCGCCGTCGCGACGATGTACATCGTGCTCGGCGTGCTCTATGAGAGCTTCATCCACCCCGTCACCATTCTGTCGACCCTGCCTTCGGCCGGCATCGGCGCGCTGCTCGCCCTGATGATGGCGGGCGCCGGGCTCGACGTGATCGGCATCATCGGCATCGTGCTGCTGATCGGCATCGTCAAGAAGAACGCGATCATGATGATCGATTTTGCGCTCGACGCGCAGCGCAACGAGGGCAAGAACGCGCGCGACGCGATCTATCAGGCCTGCCTGCTGCGCCTTCGACCGATCCTGATGACGACGATGGCGGCGATGTTCGGCGGGCTGCCGCTGATGCTGGGAACCGGCGTCGGCTCCGAGCTGCGGCATCCGCTGGGCCTGGCGATCGTCGGCGGGCTGGCGGTCAGCCAGATTTTGACCCTGTTCACCACGCCGGTGATCTACCTGCTGTTCGAGCGGATCGGCACGCGCCTGGGCGCCTCGGCCGCCTCCGGCGCCATCGCGGCCGAATTGCCGTGAACAACAACATCCCGGCGCTGTTCATCCGGCGGCCCGTGGCGACGACATTGCTGACCATCGGCATTGCGCTCGCCGGCGCGTTCGCGTTCGGCCTGTTGCCGGTCTCGCCGCTGCCCCAGGTCGACTTTCCCACCATTTCGGTGCAGGCGACGATGCCCGGCGGAAGTCCGGACACGATGGCCACGAGCGTCGCCGCGCCGCTCGAAAAGCATCTCGGCCAGATCGCCGACGTCACCGAGATGACCTCGTCGAGCACGCTGCAGAGCACGCGCGTCACGCTGCAATTCGGGCTCGACCGCGACATCAACGGCGCGGCGCGCGACGTCCAGGCGGCGATCAACGCCGCGCGCGCCGACCTGCCCGCCAGCCTGCGCGCCAACCCGATCTACCGAAAGGTCAATCCGGCCGATTCGCCGATCATGGTCATCGCCTTGACCTCGCCGACGCGCACGCAAGGCCAGCTCTACGACGCGGCCGCCAATGTCATGCAGCAGCGGCTGTCGCAACTGGAGGGCATCGGCGAGGTCGACGTTGGCGGCAGCGCCCTGCCGGCGGTGCGCGTCGAGCTCAACCCGGGCGCCTTGTTCAAATACGGGGTCGGCCTCGAGGACGTGCGCGCCGCGCTCGCCTCGGCCAACGCCAACAGTCCGAAGGGCGCCATCGAGGACGACGACTTTCATTATCAGATCTACACCAACGACCAGGCGAGCCACGCCGCCCAATACAAGGACCTCGTCATCGCCTACCGCAACAATGCGGCGATCAAGCTGACCGATGTCGGGGAGGTCGTGGATTCGGTCGAGGATCTGCGCAACGCGGGGCTCGCCAACGGCAAGCCCGCCGTGCTGGTCATTCTCTACCGGCAGCCCGGCGCCAACATCATCGACGCCGTCGACTCGGTGAAGGCGGAGCTGCCGCGCATGGCCGCCTCGCTGCCCGGCGACGTCGACCTGACCGTCGCGCTGGACCGCTCGGTGACGATCCGCACCTCGCTGCACGACACCGAGCGCACGCTCATCACCTCGGTCGCGCTGGTCACCCTCGTCGTCTTCCTGTTCCTTCGCAATTTGCGCGCCGCCGCCATTCCGAGCATCGCCGTTCCTGTATCGATCATCGGCACGTTCGGAATGATGTATCTGCTCGGCTTCAGCCTCGACAATCTGTCGTTGATGGCGCTGACGATTTCGACCGGCTTCGTCGTCGACGACGCGATCGTCGTGCTGGAGAACATCTCCCGGCACATGGAGGCGGGCGAGTCCCGGATGCAGGCGGCGCTGGCGGGCGCCCGCGAAGTCGGCTTCACCGTCATCTCGATGAGCATTTCGCTGGTGGCGGTGTTCCTGCCGATCCTGTTGATGGGCTCGATCATCGGGCGCCTGTTCAGGGAGTTTGCGATCACCCTGTCGATGGCGGTGATGATCTCGCTGTTCATCTCGCTCAGCGCGACGCCGATGATGTGCTCGCGCTTTCTGCCCCATCCGGCCGCCCATTCCAGCGGGTGGCTCTATCGCATCGGCGAGTTCGGCTTCGACGCCGCGCAGGAGTTCTACCGCCGCACGCTCACCGTCGCGCTCAGGCACACCCTGCTCGTCGCGCTGACGCTGATCGCCACGATCATTTTGAACGTCTATCTCTTCACGAATATCGCCTATGGGCTGTTTCCGCCCCAGGACACCGGCCTGTTGATCGGCAGCATCCAGGCCGATCAAAGCATCTCGTTCCAGGCGATGAAGCAGAAGCTGACCCAGTTGCAGGCGATCGTGCAGGCCGATCCGGCGGTCGACACCGTCGTCGGCTTCACCGGCGGCCGGCAAATCAACTCGGGCTTCGTGTTCGTTTCGCTCAAGCCGCTCGCCAAGCGCCGGGTTTCGGCGGATCAGGTGGTCGGCAGACTGCGCGGCAAACTCGCCCAGGTGCCCGGCGCGCGGCTCTATCTGCAGGCCGCCGCCGATCTGCGCAGCGGCGGGCGGCAGAGCAACGCGATGTACCAATTCACGCTGCAATCGGACGATTCGCATACGCTCTACGAATGGACGCCGCGCCTCACCGCGGCGATGCAGAGGGTCGACGTCCTCACCGACGTCAACTCCGATCAGCAGCAGGGCGGCCTGCAGAGCAACCTGACGATCGATCGGCCGACCGTCGCGCGCCTCGGCCTCATCATGAGCGCGATCGACAGCACGCTCTACGACGCGTTCGGCCAACGCCAGGTCTCGACCATCTACAGCGCGGTCAACCAGTATCATGTCGTGATGGAGGTCGAGCCGCGCTACTGGCAGGACCCCCAGACCCTGAGAGACATCTGGGTCTCCACCTCGGGCGCCAATCCTTCGGGCTCGCAGAGCACCAATGCGACGGCCGGCACGTTCACCGCCACCACGGCGATCGCCAGCGCCGCGCCGAGCGTCAACGTCGCGGCGACGACCACGACCAACAACGCGGCGACGGCGACCGCCAACAACGCGGCGACGACGGCGACGATCGTCAACAATGCCGCGACGACGACCGTCAACAACGCGGCGATCTCGACGGCGGCCGCCGGCGCCGCGGCGACGGCGATCGCCGCCGATTCGGCGCGCAATGTGGCGATCAACTCGATCGCGACGACCGGCAATTCCTCCGCCTCGGCCGGCGCTTCGGTCTCCAGCAGCAAGGAAACGATGATTCCGCTCGCCGCCTTCGCCACCTTTGCGCCCGCGCTGACGCCGCTCGCGGTCAACCATCAGGGACCCTTCGTCGCGACCACCATATCGTTCAATCTGAAGCCCGGCCACGCGCTCAGCGAGGCCCAGGAGGCGATCGAGAAGGCGATCGGCGACATTCGCATGCCTTCGACGATTCACGGCTCGTTCGCGGGGACGGCGGCGACCTATCAGCAATCCCTGGCGAACGAACCCCTGCTGATCGCCGCCGCCCTCGTCGCCGTCTATATCGTGCTGGGCGTCCTCTACGAGAGCTACATCCACCCGCTCACCATCATCTCGACCCTGCCGTCCGCCAGCGTCGGCGCCCTGCTCGCGATGAAGGCGTTCAACACCGAATTCACCATCATCGCGCTGATCGGCATCATCCTGCTGATCGGCATCGTCAAAAAGAACGCGATCATGATGATCGACTTCGCGCTGCAGGCGCAACGCGCCGGCCTCGCGCCGCGCGAGGCGATCTTTCAGGCCTGCCTGCTGCGCTTCCGCCCGATCATGATGACGACTTTCGCGGCCCTGCTCGGCGCGCTGCCGCTCGCTTTTGGAACCGGCGAAGGGTCGGAGCTGCGTCATCCACTGGGAATTGCGATCGTCGGCGGCCTGATCGTCAGTCAGGCGTTGACCCTCTATACGACGCCGGTCATCTATCTTTACCTCGACCGACTCAGCCAATGGCTGCGCCGCCTTTGGAATCGGTTCTATCTCGGTCGGACGGGTGAGCGGGTCGCGGGGGCTCGGTAATGGGGCGTGGAGGCGTGGCGCGTTGGCCGACGCTGACCGGCGTGGCGCTCGTGTTGAGCGGCTGCGCCGTCGGGCCCGACTATCAGCGGCCGGCGGCGATCGTTCCGGCGCAATACAAGGAGATGAAAGGCTGGAAGCTCGGCGCGCCGCGCGATGATTTCGCCAAGGGCGAATGGTGGAGGTTGTTCGGCGATCCTTTGCTCGACACGATCGAGGCGCAGGTCGCCGTTTCGAATCAGACCATCAAGGCCGACGAGGCGAACTACCGCGAGGCGCAAGCGCTGATCGCCGAAGCGCGCGCGCAATTGTTTCCCACCTTGAGCTTCGATCCGTCGCTGACCCGCGCCTCGCAATTGGGCGTGACGACGACGACCCTCAGCGCCGAGCCGAGCGCCGCCTGGACGCTCGATCTGTGGGGCAAGGTGCGGCGCACGATCGAAAGCCAGGTCGCCGGGGCGCAAGTGAGCGCCGCCGATCTCGCCAATGCGACGCTCTCGATGCAGTCTTCGCTCGCCGCCGCCTATTACGAATTGCGCGAGACGGACTCGCTGCGCGATCTGCTCGCCGACACGGTCGCCCAATACCAGCGTTCGCTGACCATCACGCAGAACCAGTACAACGCCGGCGTGGCGGCGCAATCCGACGTCATCACCGCGCGGGCGCTGGTGCTCGCCGCACAGGCCCAGGAGATCAGCACCGGGGTCTCCCGCGCGCAGTTCGAACATGCGATCGCCGTGCTGATGGGGCGCCCGCCGGCGGGGCTGTCGATCCCGCACGGCAAGCTCGCGCAGGGCGTTCCCGCCGCGCCGTTGCGTCTGCCGTCGACGCTGCTCGAGCGACGGCCCGACATCGCGGCGGCCGAGCGCGCGATGAAGCAGGAGAACGCGCTGATCGGCGTGGCCTTCGCCGGCTATTATCCCGACGTGACGCTGTCGGGCGCGGCCGGCTATCTCGGCACGCCCGGGCTCGGCCCGACCAACCCCGCCTGGTCGTTCGGCCTCTCGGCGGCGCAAGTTGTGTTCGACGCGGGGCTGACGGCGGCGCAGGTGGAGGCGGCGCGCGACACCTACCAGGCGAGCGTCGCCACCTATCGCCAGACGGTGCTGACGGCGTTCCAGCAAGTGGAGGACCAACTGGCGGCGATCCCGATTCTGTCGCGCGAAGCGGCGGTGCAGAGCGAGGCGGTCAAGGCGGCCGAACAGGCGGTGCAGATCGCCCTCAACGAATACCAGGCGGGGACGCAAGCCTTCACGACGGTGGTGACCGCCGAGGCGACGGCGCTGACGGACGAAGAATCCCTGCTGGCGACCCGCGAGCAGCGCCTGCTCGCCGTCGTCAGCCTGATCGTCGCGCTCGGCGGCGGCTGGAACGAGGCGAAGCTGCCGCCCGAATAGCGCCGCGCGGCCTTCGCCGTTACGCCAGTAGCTGATACCGCCGCGCGACGTCCCGCGCCGCGATCAACTCGGCCACCGAAAGCGCCTCCTCGCTCGCCGCGCGCGTCGCGCGCACCGCCGCGGCCAGGGTCGGGGGACCCGGCGGATCGGCGAGGACGCGCTCTTGCGCGGTCAGCAACAGATCCATCGCCGCGACGGCCTCCTCGTCGCGGCTTTGGCCGAGCGCCAGCATCAGGGCGAGCGCCGGCCGGCGCACTTTGGCGAGGCGCGCCACGCGATAGACGTTGAGGTAGCGCTTGACGCCGCGCGGCGTGCCGGCGGCGAGCGGCGCGAGCGCGCCGAGCAGCGTCGCTTCGCCGACGCTCAGCGGCTCGGACAGCCGCGACTGCCTTGCGTCGGCGGCCGGCGCAAGCGGACGCGGCGCGCCGCCGCCGAGCAGGCGCGCGACGAGTCGCGGGCCGTTCGAGGCGCCGGCGAGCCTGACGTTGAAGGTCAACTGGAGCAGCTTGTCGAGCCGGCTGCGCAGCCGGTTGGCGTCGCCCGCCGCCTCGGCCAGGGCGGCCGGATCGCAGGCGAGCGCCGCCACGCAGCGCGGCCCGAGCAGCGAATGGGCGGCCTCGATCAGCTCGAGCGCCTGCGCGGGCGCCAGGGCGTCGAGGTTGTCGAAGGCGAGCAACAGTCTTTCCGGCGTCGCAAGCGCCGGCGCCGGAGCGGCCGGCGGATCGACGGACGGCGAAACCTGCGGGCCGAGCACCGCGCGCAAGGACGCCGGCGACGGCGCGGCGGCGCCGCGCTCGGCTGGCGCGCCCATCAACCGGCCGAGGGCGGCGAGGAAAGCGCGGGCGGCGGACGGTCCCGCCGGCGCCGATTCCATGAACGGCGGGCTCGGCCCGCGCGCCGGCGTCGCCTGGCCGCGGGCGTTGGCGCGTTTTTCGGCCGCCTCGGCCTGTCTCGCCGCCGCTTCCGTCTCGGCGGTGAGCGCGGCGATGCGGCGATTCAGCCGCGCCGAGGCGGCGTCGAGATCGCGCTGGCGCTCGCGGACGTCGTAGCCGAGCAGCCCGGCGCCGCGAAACAGCATCGCGGTGAACTGCAGCGCGCGCCAGAGATTGACGGCGAGCGCGATGACGCCGAGCCCGACCAGCGCGGCGACGATGTTCGAGATCAGGCCGGCGTGGGCGGCGGCCCCGTCGGCCATCGCGACGAAAGGCGGGCCGAGGCCGCGTAGCCAGTCCAGCGCGCGCGGGCCCTGCGCCTCGGCGAGTCCGAACCCGACGGCGATCAGCGCCAGCCCCGCCAGCAACAACCGCCGCTGACTGCGGTAGGCCCATAGCGCGCCCAGCACGACGCCGACCCGCGCGCTCCAGCCGGCGCCCGCCAGATCGCGGACGAGGTCCTTGAAATTGGCGGAGGAGTCGCCGACGACGAGATCGAAACGGCGCAAGCGCGCCTCGATCGGGCCGCGCCTGGCGCGCGCATAGGCGTCGATGCGCGAGCCCGCCGTCTCGTAGAGCATGTTCTCGATCAGGCGGGCGCGGCGCGCCTCGACGTCGTCGCGCGCCTGGCGCTCGGCGTCGAGCCGGCGGCGCGCCTCGTCGTGGCGCTCCAGCGCCTTGTTGGCGGCCTGATAGGGGTCGACGCCGGCATGGGCGGCCTCATCGGCGAGGGCGGCGTAGTTGACGCCGGAACGCTCGCGCCCGAGCGCCGCGAACACCGCGGCGGCGATCGCGCTGCCCGGATCGCCGGCGACGCCCGCGGCGTCGATCGAAACGATCGCCAGCGGCGAGACGAACGGGCCGCCGGGCGTCGCGGCCGCCGCCGCGGCGAGCCCCTCGGCGGCGGCGATCAACCGTTCGAGCGCGAAACTCTTGCCGGAGCCGGGCGGGCCGACGACGCCGATGGTCAGCGGCGTCTGGGTCTCCCGGTGACAGCATAGTTCGACGATCGGCTGCAGCGCTTCGGTGATGTCGAGGAGGTCGGCGCCGACGGCGGCGTCGGCGACGAAGACCGCGCGCTGTCCTTGCGGCGGCGGCGCGTCGCCGGCCGCCTGAATCGGCGGCGGCGCCTGTCCCGCGGCTTCCGCGCTAGCCCATGTCACATTCGGCCTCCTTCAAGCTCCGCGCGTTCCCGACGCCCGGCGTCCCGCCAGACGCCATTCACCGGGGCGGCGCCCGGACCACCGTTCGCCTCGGGCGGCCTCGACGCCGCATCAAGGATTAGGCCGAGACCCCCGCGCGAACAAGTCGGCGCGCATCACATTGGCGCCAGGGCGACGATCGCCGCCGCCATCGACGAAGGCAGCATAATGGATTTTCTAGCGCTTGGCCCGCGCGCCCTCGCCCGGCACGACGGCCAGACGGCGCCCCTGCGCCGCGCTCGCCAGCTTGGGCAGCTTCTCGGCGATGCCGTAGATGCGTTCGCGGCGATCGAGCTCGGCGAACACATCCTCGGGGCTGACGCCGCATTCGGCCCAGATCACCGCCAGATTGTAGAGCAGGTCGGCGCTTTCGAGGATGACGCAGCCGCGGTTCATCTGCACCGCGTCGAGGCCGACTTCGATCGCCTCCTCGGCGAGCTTCTTGGCCATCTTCTGCACGCCGTCGCGGAACAGTCGCGACGTGCGCGAAATCGCCGGGTCCCGCCCCCTGGCGGCCTGCACCGAAACGTACAGACGATCGAGCGAATCATGCATCGCCCGACAATACGCGCCCTAAGTGTTGAAACTTTGCAAATTTTTTTCGCGGTCCGCGCGGCGCGACGACGGCCGTCCAATTCAGTCGCGCAGCGAGGCTCCAAGCTGGTCGAGCAGCCACCCGGTGCCGCGCTCGCGCGAGCCGGCGTCGTCATAGCCGTCGAGGAACGCGCCCTGTTCGGTGAGCCTGAGCCGCACGCCCGCCCCCGCCGGTTCGAGTTCGAGGGTGGCGAGCGAGACGGAGATTTTCCGCTGGTCGAGACTCATCTCGTAGGCATAGACGAGCCGCCTGTCGGGCACCACGTCGCAATAGACCGCCTCGAAATTGGAGACGACGCCGCTCCGCCACCGCCCCTTCAGTCGCTCGCGACCGCCGACGCGCACGTCCATCGTGCGTTCGAGCAGTTCATAGCCGTCGCCGCCGACGAACCAGCGCGCCTTGGCCGCCTTGTCGACCAGCGCGTGAAACAGCCGCGCGGGCGAAGCGTCGAACACCCGCTCCAGCGAGAACGTGGCGTGCGCGACCGGGCGGGCGTCCGGCTCTTGCAGGCGCGCGACCTCCTTCTCCAGCTTGTCGAGCGTGGTGCGCCAGCCCTCGGCGGAGCCCTCGATGGCGAAGCGGAAGCTCTCGTCGTGAATTTCGTACGCCTGGCGGACGATCATGCGGGCGCCGGCGCCCTCCTCCTCGAAACTGACGGTCGTGTCGGCGGTGAACCTCTTCTCGCCGTCGACGATGACCGACGAAACGAACGACAACCGGCGCGGCGGCGAAATCTCGCCGAACGCGCCCCGCGACCAGAAGTCCCGCCCGTCCGGCAGCCGCATGCAGACGACGAAGGCGCCGCCGGGCCGAAAGTCGACCTCCGCCTCGGGGACGCTGCAGCCTTCCGGACTGAACCAGCGCTTGATGTGGTCGGCGCTGCTCCACGCCTTGAACACCAGTTCGCGCGGCGCGGCGAAGCTGCGGGCGATCACCAGGGGATTGGACCCCGTCTTGCGTTCATTGATCGGACTCATCGCCGTCTCCCTTGTCCTGCAATTCCTTCAGATAATCGTCGAGCCGGTCGAACCGGCGCTCCCATTCGAGGCGCCGCGCGTCGATCCATTGTTCGACGCGGCCCAGCGCCTTGGGCTCGATCCGGCAGGTCCGCACGCGCCCGATCTTCTCGGAAACGATCAGGCCCGAGCCCTCCAGCACCGCCAGATGCTGCATCACCGCCGGCAGCGACATGGCGAGCGGGCGGGCGAGGTCGCTGACCGTGGCCGGGCTCCGCGACAGCCGCTCCACCATGGCCCGCCGCGTCGGATCGGCGAGGGCCTGGAAGGTCAGGTCGAGCGCTGCGGATTGGTTAAGCATATGCTTTAGTATCATGGCGCCGACAGTTAAGCAATAGCTTAATCAAACAGCGCGCAAGGCTCGCGGCGCGGGCGAGGCGTCAGGGCGCGACGCGCCAACTGGCGTCGGGATCATAGGCGGCGATGCGCCCGGCGATCGCGGCGGTGTCGGGCCCGAAATTCTTTTCGAACACGACGCCGCCCTGGTTGACGATGAAGGTCATCACCCCGGAATCGCCGTAGATCGCAGGAAACGCCACCAGCCCAAAGCCGCCGGTCAGGCGTCCGTTGACGAGGTAATCCTTCGCGCCGCCGGGCGCGCTCGGCCCCTGGCGTTTCAAAATCCTGTAGAAATAGCCGTGAAACGGCGCGCGGCCCGCCGCGCTCGCCGCGCCATAGCCCTCCGCTTCGGCGGCGACGACCAGCGGCCCGAGCGGGCTTTCCTCGCCGCCGGCCGGGACGCGCCAATACAGCCCGTCGCGCTTGCCCTCGGAGCTTGCGACGCGCTGCGCATATTGGCCGAGGGGTTCCTGCGCCGCATAGTCACGCTGCGCTTCGACATAGGCGCGGCTGACGGCGATCGCATTGAGCTCGTCACGGCCGATGCGGCGGTCGATGATCTGCTGCGCGCCCGCCTTGACGTCGAAGCGCCAGCCGGCCCCCCGTCTGGCCAGCGGAATGGGATAGGCCCATTGGTCGCGGCCCAGCACGATGACCCTGCGCCCGGCGCCCTCCGCCTCCAAGCGATGCGCCTCGTCATAGGAGGCCGCCAGCCGCCGCCGCGCCGCCTTTTCTGCGACCGGATCGCCCGAATTGACGAGCCTGGCGCCCGCCGGCCCGAAGATCGCCAGCAGCGCGTTTTGGCCGCCGCTGCGCCAGGCGGCGGCGAGGGCTTCCGCCGCCTGTCCGGGCGATGCGAAGATCCTTTGCGCGGCCGCGGGCGTCGCGCTCGCCATCGCGAGCGTCGCCGCGAGAACCACGGCCGCCTCGCGAAGCCGCCGCCGTAAGGCCGCCGCGCCATGCTTGTCGCTCATCCCAGCCTCCTGCCGCCCCTTTCCGTCCGGGTCTTCGCTCATCGCATCCTCGCGCCGCCGAAGCCGCCGGCATGCGGGGCGAAGCCGCCGAAATGCGGCGCGAATCCCCCCGGCGCCAAACGCGGCGCGAACGACGGGATCGACTGGCGGCTGGCCGCGCCGCGCTCGGCCTGGATGCGCGCATCGGCGCCGCGCCCGAAGGATTCGAAGTCGGGCGGCGGCCGCGGCGCCGGCGGCGCGATCGAGGGCGGCGATCCGAAGCGCGCCGCAGGCAGCGACGGCAAGGGCGGATAGCCCCGCAGATTTCGCTTCGCTTCGGACGAGAGCGTCCCGCCCAGCGTCGCCCGCAGGGCGCTATCGCGATAGGGAACGCCATGGCGATGCGTCGCCTCATGCCGCCAGGCGCCGCCGGCCGGCGGCGGCGCGTGGCGATCGAGCGCGGCGAACTGCGCCTGGTCGATGTCGAGACGATGCTCGCGCCAATTCCAGATCGGCCAGCCCCACAGCGGCGCGACGATCGGCGCGCCGATCCAGCCGCAGCCGAAACCGCCGACCGCCGCGCCGCCGAAATAGCCGGGAAAATAGTCGGGCGGGAAAGCGGAGTCGGTCCAGCCGCCGTAGACGACCGACGGGTTGCAGTCGGGAATGTAGACCGTCCCGGCGCCGGGCGGCTCGATGACGATCGCCTCCGGGGTGGTCGCCACCGCCGCCTGCGGCGAGGCGCGAAGGTTGCCGGCGGCCTGCGCCCTGCGGCGCAGGCGCTGGATCGAATCCATCACGGCGCCCTCGTCCGCGAGGAAGGCCTCGCCCAGCCGCTCGGTCCAATCGAGTTCGCCGTCCATCATGGCCAGCACGCGCGGAAATGCGACGAGCGATTTCACGCTCGGATCCCAGTCCTGCCCGGCGAGCGCCGCGGCCAACTGGTCGCCCTTCAGCGCGGCGTTGTGGGGATCGGCGAGCCAGCGACGCGCGAGCACCACCTCGAGCGGATAGGTGGCGGCCGCCAGGATCTGCGCGACCAGCGCGTCGGGATAGAGCGCGATCGGCGCCAGCATCGCGTCCAGTTGCTGCGGGGTCGGTTTTGCCGGCGTTTGCGCCCTCGCCGCCGGCGCAGGGCTCTGCGCGGCCGCCGGCGGCGCGCCCAAAGCCGCCAGGACGGCGGCCCCGGCGATCGCGCGAAGCAATCCTGATTTCATCCCTGCGCCCTCATTGTCGAGCGCGAGGATCAGGCGCCCCGAGGGGAGCTTCGTCGATGACTCAGATCAATGACGGCGCGGTCCGACAGCATCGAGGCGATCTTCCCGCCCGCGCCCCGACCAAGCCAGGCGCCGCGCATGCCCACGGGCTCCGGGAACGCCTGGCGCAGCCCTGGTTTCGAGCGGACGCGACGGGGCGTCGCCGGCCCCGTCGCGCCGCGGTTTCCGCGAGGAGAGCGGAGCCGCTACTCGCCTTCCGCGCCGATCGCGTAGGCGGTCTCGCCGTGAACCGCGTCGTCCCCCACTTTCAGGGTGGCGTCGTCCATCCGCAGCGGCACGATGAACGAGATCACCTTGAGGATGATGAAGGTGGCGATCGCGTTGAACACGATGATGAACGCCGCGCCTTCGAGCTGGAGCCACAATTGCGTGGCGTTGCCATAGATCAGGCCGGTCACGTTGACGCCCGGCGCATCCTTTTCGGTGCCGATATATTGCAGCATCGCCGGATTGGCGAGGATGCCCGTCAGCAGGCCGCCCATCAGGCCGGCGACGCCGTGCGTGGAAAAGACGCTGAGCGTATCGTCCACCTTCATCATGAAGCTCATCTTCTGCAGCTTGTTCATGGCGAGCCACGGGATGATCCCGGCGCAGATGCCGATGATGATCGCCCCCCAGCCGTCGACATAGCCGGCGGCGGGCGTGATCGCCACCAGACCCGCGATCATGCCGTTGACCGCGCCGAGGACGGACGGTTTGCCGTAGGCCATCTTGTCCATTAGCGTCCAGACCAGCAGGCCCGTGGCGGTGGCGGTGTTGGTGTTGAGCACCGCCGCGCCGGCGTCGGCATTGGCGAAATAGGGGTCGCCGCCGTTGAAGCCGTTCCAGCCGAGCCACAGGATTCCGGCGCCGACCAGCGTGATCAGCAGGCTATTGGGCGGGAAATGGTCGCGATCGGCCTGGAGCCGCGGGCCGATCACCCATGCCGCGACGAAGCCGGACGTGCCGGCGGCGAGATGGATCACATAGCCGCCGGAGAAGTCCGCCACGCCCATGCTGGCGAGCCAGCCGCCGCCCCACAGACTGAACGCTCCCACGGTGTAGACGAGCGTCATCCATACCGGACAGAAGATCATCCACGCCGTGAAGTTCATGCGGCCGAGCACCGAGCCGGCGAGAATGATGACGGTGATGGCGGCGAACACGAACTGGAAGAAGATCAAGGTCGCCATCGGAAAGGCGAGAGGCGGCATGCCAGCCGCCGCCGCCGGAATGGTCGCCTGGCCGGTGGTGAACAGCGCCGACGTCGCCAGCATCGGCTTGCCCAGGAACGGGAACCATTGCGGCCCGAACGCCATGTTGTAGTCGAACAGAACCCAGACGACGAGGACCGACGCGAAAGCGTAGATCGACATGAAGGCGGAATTGATCGCCCATTTCTTCTTGACGATGCCGCCGTAAAGAACCGTGAGCCCGGGAATGCTTTGCAGGCCGACGAAAGTCGCGGCCGCCAATTGCCAGGCATTATCTCCCGTATCTAGCCACTGTGGTGATGGAACGAGCGCCATGACCCTTCCCCCATCTTGCGATTGATGATGACGTCCCCGGAAACCGCCAATTGCCCGCCGATCCCCGTGAGCAAGCAACTCTAGACGAACGCCAAAAAAATAAGCAAGAATGGCGCCGCCTGCGCAGCAAAACATATCAGGTTCTGCGGCCAGTGTTGTCAGGCGAATGCGGTTGACCACAGCTTTGGCGCGGCGCCCAGGAAGTGGCGACATATTGACCAAAAAATGGGCGGGCCGGCGATTGAAAGCCTCCCAACAATAGCGATAATCCGATCCGCAGCCGTCTGCGCGGCGCCGTTCCGGCGAACCGCGGCAGTCGGCGAACGAGCCGCTGACGGCCGGACAGGGGGGATGATGTTCGCCACACGCGCGCTGGCGGCGGCGATCGCCGTGGTCGCCGCCGTCGGCGCCTCGCCCGGCGCGGCGCAGGCCGGCGAGACCGCGATGACCTGCACCAACCCGGTCAGCGGCGCGAGCTGGCGGATCGGCATCGACTATGACCGCTCGACCGTCGATTCCAATCCGGCCCGCATCAGCGAAGCCAGGATTTCATGGCGCGATGCGACCGACGGCGGCAATTACACGCTCGACCGCAAGTCGGGAAACCTCACCGTGATCGTCGCCTCGAGCACCGGCGGCTATTTCCTCTACGATCGCTGCAGGCCGGAGAATTGACGCCGCGATCCGGGATCGGCCGTCGGGGCGCCGCCCCGCGTCCTGGGAGCGGCGGCGATGGCTGAGCGCGTCGCCGACCCCAAGGTCAGCATCGGCTTCGTTTCGGAGACCGGGCCGCGCCAACGCAACGAGGATTTCGCCGGCGCGGTCCTGGGCGCCGAGCTGCCGGAGCCGCGCGGCGACGTGGTCGCGGCGATCGCCGATGGAATCGGCGGCGCGAAGGGCGGTCGCGTCGCCGCCGAGATGGCGGTGCGCGGCTTTCTCGACGGATTTTGCGACCAGCCCGAGACCATGGAGGTGCGGCGCGCGGGCGCCAGGGTGCTGGACGCGCTCAACGACTGGATGCACGCGCAGGGGCGCCACGACCCCGCGCTCAAAGGGATGGGATGCACGTTCACCGCGCTGGTGCTGCGCGGGCGCGTCGCCCATGTCCTGCATGTCGGCGACACCCGCGCCTACCGGCTCAGGGACGACCGCCTGTCGCGCCTCACTGCCGATCATGTGCGCGAGGCCGGCGCCGGCCGATCGGGCGTCCTCAACCGCGCGCTCGGCGTCGAGGCGCAGGTGCGCCTCGACTACGCCGCCCAGCCGGTGGCGCGGCACGACCGCTTCTTGTTGTGCAGCGACGGCCTGCACGGGTTTCTGACCGACGAGAGCATCGCGGAGATCCTGCGCGCCCGCTCGGCTTCGGGCGACACCGCCCGCGCGCTGGTCGCCGCCGCGCTCGATTCCGGCGGCGCCGACAATTGCACCGCCCTCGTGGTCGACGTGGTCGGGCTGCCGGCGGCGGCCTCGGCCGACATCGGCGCCGCGATCATGAAACTGCCGTTGATCGCGACGCCGACCGGCGGCGAGGCGATCGACGGCTTTCTGCTCAAGGCGCTGATTTCCGACGGCCGCTACACCCGCCTGTTCGGCGCGCTGGACGAGATCGAGGGCGGCGAGGTCGCGCTGAAGTTCCCCAAGCCCAAGGTCGCGACGGTGGAGAGCTACCGCGCCGCGTTCGTCCGCGAGGCGTGGGTGGGCGCGCGCGTCAGCAGCCCGTGGATCGGCCAGATCATCGAACAGCCGGCCGGCCGGCAGACCTGCCTCTACACCGTCATGCCGCTCTATCAGGGCGAACTGCTGGAGACGCGGCTGGCGCGCCGCCCGGCGGTCGGCCTGGAGGAGGGACGCCATATCGCGATCAAGCTCGCCCGCGCGGCGGCGGCGCTCCACCGCGTCGGCGTCGTCCATCGCGACATCAAGCCCGACAACGTCATTCTCGAAGGCGAGGGATCGCTGAAGCTGATCGATCTCGGGGTCGTGCGCGTCGCCGGGCTGGAGGATTTTCCGCCCGAGGAGATTCCCGGCACCCCGGCCTACATGGCGCCGGAAATGTTCGCCGGCGAGCCGGGAAACGAGGCCACCGACGTCTATGCGCTGGGCGTTTCGATGTTCCGCGTGTTGACCGGCGAGTTCCCATACGGCAATGCCGACGCCGTGAGCCCGCCGCGCCGCGACCGGCCAAGGGAGCTTTCCGCGCTGCGTCCCGATCTGCCGGCCTGGCTGCAGGCGGCGCTCGGGCGGGCGATCGCCCGCGATCCCGCCGAGCGCGTTCGCGACATGAACGAGTTCGCGATGGAGATGGAGACCGGCCCGGCGCGCCCGGCGGTCGCGCTTCGCCGGCCGCTGACGCTCTACGAGCGCGACCCGCTGCGATTCTGGCAGGGCGTCGCCGGCCTGCTGGCGCTGGCGCTGCTCGCATCGCTGCTCCGGCACGGACTGTGATCCGGCTTCAAGGGATTCGCGGGACAAGCGGGCGCCGGCGCGGCGAACGCGCGCCGCCGCGGGCCGGATCGAAACGCCGAAATCGCTCAGGCCTCGTCGCGGCCGGCTTCCGTCAGCCGTATCGCGTTGAGCTCGAGCGTCAGCCAGTGGCGATCCATCGCATAGTCGAGGCCGGCCTCGTAATCGGGCCGCCGGCCCATATGCCTGGCGACGAATTCGCTTTCGACTTGTTCGGCGTTGAGGGTTTGGCGCGGTCGAACGCCCCTGGCCTGAAAAATGGCGAGGATCGCTTTGGCGTAGTCTTCGTCGGCCGGCAGAGTGGTCATGGCTCTTCCTCCCGCACCCCGCTCTTCTCGAAATCGTGGAAAAGTCGGGCCTTTTTTCGCCAAGAATAGCACGATCCGGCCCGCCGAACAAAAAATGCGAGCGGATTCGCATCAGCGAGCGGCTTCAGGATTAACGCGGCGCGGCGGGGCTGTTGTTTCGAAATGGCGCATTTCGCCCGGCGCGTGTCTTGCCTCGCCTCGTCGGGCGCAAGGCTCGGTCGTCGCAAAGGCGCCGGGGTCGTTCCGTGTCCCGAGGCCCGCGGAGAGACATCGAAATGACCCTCGAAGCGGTCAGGAGATCGGTCGGCGACGAATCCGGCGCGACCGCGATCGAATACGCCCTCATCGTCTGCCTGGTCGCCGTCGCGGTCATTGTTTCCATCGTCGCGATGACCGGCAGGCTGACCGACGCCCTGGACGAAGTGAGCTTCGAGCCCGGCGTCGCCTTTCATACGCAATCGCCGCAGTAGACGCCGCTTGGCCGGATGCGACGCCGCCGAGCCCCCGCGGAGGGGGGAGCCGCGCGGCGGCGGACGTGTTAGAGTCGAGAAATCGGGCGCCTGTCGCCGTCGTTGTTGAAGCCGTCAGGCGCCCCGTTCGCAAGGCGCTTGAGAAGTAGGCCCGCGGAGCCGTTTAGACCGAAAAGCCAATCAGCACCGGGCCGGAGACTCTCCCGTGAACGCACCTGTCAAGACGACCCGCTCGGCGGAGCGGGAGGCCGATCGCACGGTCTTCGCGATCCTGATCGCGATCAGCGTTTCGCACCTGCTCAACGACACCATCCAGTCGTTGCTGTCGGCGATCTATCCGATCCTGAAGATCTCCTTTGCGCTGAGTTTCGGCCAGATCGGGCTGATCACCTTCGTCTTCCAGGTGACGGCGTCGCTGCTGCAGCCGATCGTCGGCATCGTCACCGATCGGCGCCCGCTCCCCTTCTCGCTGTCGATCGGGATGGGGGCGAGCCTCGTCGGTCTTCTCCTCCTGTCGGCGGCGCCCAACTACCCGACGCTGCTGCTCGCCGCGGCGCTGGTCGGCGTCGGCTCGTCGATCTTCCATCCGGAATCCTCGCGCGTCGCGCGCCTCGCCTCGGGCGGCCGCTATGGCCTCGCCCAGTCGGTGTTTCAGGTCGGCGGCAATCTCGGCTCGGCGATCGGCCCGCTGCTCGCCGCGGCGATCGTCGTGCCGCGCGGCCAGGGCAGCATCGCGTGGTTCTCGATCGCCGCCCTCACCGCTATGGTGGTGCTGTGGAACGTCGGCTCCTGGTACAAGCGCCATCATGTCGGCGTCGCGCCGCGCGCGCCCGGGCGAAAGAGCGGACCGCCGCTGTCGCGCGCGCGCATCGTCGCGTCGATCTCGGTCCTCGTCGCGCTGATCTTCTCGAAGTTCTTCTATCTCGCCAGCATGTCGAGCTATTACACGTTCTATCTGATCGACCGCTTCCACCTGCCGGTGCAGACGGCGCAGATTCTGCTGTTCGTGTTCCTCGGCTCGGTGGCGATCGGCACGTTGATCGGCGGCCCGATCGGCGATCGCATCGGCCGCAAATACGTGATCTGGGTTTCGATCCTCGGCATCCTGCCGTTCACCTTGATCCTGCCGCATGTCGGCTTGTGGGCGACCGTCGGCCTGACGGTGATCATCGGCGTCGGCCTCGCCTCGGCGTTTCCGGCGATCGTCGTGTTCGCGCAGGAGCTGCTGCCGGGCCGGATCGGCATGGTGTCGGGAATCTTCTTCGGCCTCGCCTTCGGCATGGGCGGCCTCGGCGCCGCCGCGCTCGGCGCGCTCGCCGATCGGACCAGCATCGGCTTCGTCTATCAGATGTGCGCCTTCCTGCCGGCGATCGGCCTGCTGACGATCTTCCTGCCGAATATCGAGCAGCCGAAGCGCCCGGCGCCGTAACAGGCGATCCGGCGCCGCCCGGCGCCATCGCCGGTCGCCGCGCTTCGCGTAGCGGTCCCGGCTTGCCATGAACCCAAACAGTTGCAGATCGCGCTTGAACCAGAGGCCCTAGGGAGAATGTCGGTTGATCCATCATTGAGGTCAGCGCATGGCCGTCGAACCGCGAAGCGGCCTTTCGGCCGCTTGTAGCCGGGCCTCGAGCGGGAAGGCCGTCTGATGGAAGAGCGAACACCATCGACGACCGAAAGCGCTGACCTCTCACGTCATCGCGGGTTTACCGGGACGTCGCCTTGCAGGGACAGGATGAGCGTTGCATGAATTCGCGATCGAGACCCGGCGCACGCCATCGCCGTGCTCGCCGTCAAGGCCGAGCCGCTTCGCGGGCGCTTCGCGCGCCTTGACCGCTGCGCGCGGCGACGGCTCCTGGCTTCCCATGTCCTTTTGGTGAGCGAAGCGGCCGACGGCCGCGTTCGTTCACCAAAAGGACATGGAGGCTAATCGCCGCGCCGGCGAGGCGCAGTCACCCCGAAGGGGCCGAAGCGAAGCGTAGGAGCGGCGCAGCCGCTTGACGGCGGCTCGTCGGCGTGGCCCCGCGAGACTGCTCAGATTTAGAATATCGTAACAACTTCTTTTCGATTATCGGAAGCCGTGCTATCTTCGTCGCGAGGCGCGTTGAACCCGGGCATCCGATCACGAGAAAAAACCCACCCCCTCCCAGAAAAATCACATTTCCAAATTTTTTCACTCCTAACTCTCTGAAATTCCACAAAACGGCCAAAAAAATCTTTGGAAAAGTTTGGAAAATCCTTGGAGGTTGGTCAGAATTGTCCTGATATTTCAATGACCGTCTCCGAGGCCGCCCGGTCGCAACCGCGTCCTTGCGCGTCATTTCAAATTTTTATTTGGAGGTCTGGCGCGTCCCTTCCCCCCTTGCGGGGGAAGGTGGACGGCGGAGCCGGCCGGATGAGGGGTGGTCGAGCGAAGCGAGACGGCTTTCGTGCTGTCGGCTCAAGGCGCCTCGCTGCGCTCGGCTTCCCCTCATCCGGCCTTCGCTGACGCGAAGGCCACCTTCCCCCGCAGGGGGAAGGGCCGCGCTAGGCGGCCATCAGGCTGGCGAACAGGGCGCGGCCGTCGATCCCGCCGACCAGCGGGTCGATGAGATTCTCGGGGTGCGGCATCAGGCCGAGCACGTTGAAGCCGTCGTTGTAGACGCCGGCGATGTCGTGGGTCGAGCCGTTGGGATTGGCGGCGCCGCCGAGGCGCCCCGCCGCGTCGCAATAGCGGAACGCGACGCGCCCCTCGCCCTCCAGCGCCGCGATGGTCGCGGCGTCGGCGACATAATTGCCCTCGCCATGCGCGATCGCCACCTTGACGACCTGACCCGCAGCGTAGCCCGCGGTGAAGCGCGTGCGGTTGTTCTCGACGCGCAGGTGCTGCATGCGGCAGACGAAGCGCCGGTCGGCGTTGCGCATCAGCACGCCGGGCAGCAGGCCGGCCTCGCACAGGATCTGGAAGCCGTTGCAGACGCCGAGCACCAGCGCGCCGCGCGCCGCATGGGCGCGCACCGCGTCCATGATTTTGGCGCGCGCGGCGATCGCGCCGCAACGCAGATAGTCGCCGTAGGAGAAGCCGCCGGGCAGCACGACGAGGTCGGCGCCGGCCGGCAGCGCGCTTTCGTCGTGCCAGACGATCGCCGGCTCGACGCCGCTCGCCTGGCGCAGCGCGCGCGCGACGTCGCCTTCGCGGTTGGAGCCGGGGAACAGGATGACCGCGGCGCGCATGGAGTCAGACGAGCTCCACCGCATAGTCCTCGACGATCAGATTGGCGAGCAGCTTGCGGCAGGCCTCGCCGAGCCGCGCGCGGGCCGTCGCGGCGTCGCCCGCCTCGATCTCGATGTCGAACACCTTGCCCTGGCGAACACTCCCCACCCCCTCGACGCCGAGCGATTTCAGCGCGCCTTCGATCGCCTTGCCCTGCGGATCGAGGACGCCGTCCTTCAGGGTGACGATGACGCGCGCTTTCATCGGCGATGGCGTCCCGTCACGCCGCGTTGGAGGTCGGCGTCAGCGTCAGCAGCGCGAACAGCGCCGATGGGTCGCGCGTCGCGCGCAGCTTGGCGGCGAGGCCGGGGGCGCGCAAAGCGCGGGCGATCAGCGCGAGCGCTTTCAGATGATCGGCGCCGGCGTTTTCCGGGGCCATCAACAGGAAGATCAGGTCGACCGGCAGGCCGTCGAGCGCCTCGAAGTCGATCGGCCGCTCCAGCCGCGCGAAAATGCCGAAAATGCGGGCGCATTTGGGCAGCTTGCCGTGGGGAATCGCGATGCCGTCGCCCACCCCGGTCGAACCCAGCCGCTCGCGTTGCAGCAGCGCGTCGAAAATCTCGCGCGCCTGCAGGCCGGAGACGACCGCCGCGCGCTCGCTCAATTCCTGCAGGGCCTGTTTCTTGCTGTTGACCCGCAACGACGCGATCACCGCGTCGGGGGCGAGAATTTCGTTCAATGGCATTTTGATCTCTGGGTTGATCCGCGACGAGCGCCGTCATTCTCTGAGAACAAGCAGCCCTCTCCTTGCATGTTTGGCGCCGGGAAGCTCAATGCGGGTCGATCCAGCCGATCGCGCCGTCGCCGCGTCGGTAGACCACGTTCACGCGCGCGCTTCCCGCATGCTGAAAAACGACGACCGGCGCGCCCGTAAGATCGAGTTCGGCGACCGCGGAGGCGACGGACAGGCTTTTGAGCAGCGCCGATCCCTCCGCGACGATCACCGGGCTGAAATCCTGGACTTCCTCCGCCTCTTCGTCAGGCGCCTCAATCAAATAACTGGCGACCATCGGCGGCGCTGCGCCGCCGGCTTCCGATCCCCCGTTGGCCGACGCGTGCCGCTCTTTAAGGCGTTTGTTGTAGCGGCGCAACCGGCGCTCGATGCGATCGGCGGCCTGATCGAAGCTGGCGTAGGGCTCCTGCGCCTTGCCCTCGGCCTGGAGATTCATGCCGGAGCTCAGATGCAGCGAGCAATCGGAGCGAAACCATGAACCCTCCGGCGAAATGACGACATGGCCGGCGATCGGACCGCCGAAATAGCGCCCGATCACCGCGGCGACCCGGCTCAGCACGTGCTGGCGAAGCGAATCGCCGATGTCGAGATTCTTTCCCGAAACGCGCAAGGTCATGGCCCGTCACGCCTCTGTTGCCGGCTTCGAGATCGGCCCGCGCCGCAGCGTCCAAGTCCTGACCGCCAAGGCATCCCTGAGGCGCCGCATTTCCATTCCGCGAACCGATGTGCAATTCGTTCGAAAATGCTCTTGAAGCCCGTCGCCGCGGCGCAGCGGCCGGCGGCGTCCTTACGGTTAGGAGCCTGCCGCGACGATGTCAATGAGGACGGCCAGAAGCCTGTCGACAAGCTCTGCGTAATTCAAATAGATCAAATATTTAGCGAATCTTTCAGCGACATTCCGGCGATCGTCGGGGCCATCTTCTCGCGCCGCCGGTCGACCGAGGAGGGAATGCGCAGGCTGTCGCGGTATTTGGCGACGGTGCGGCGCGCGATCACGATGTCGGCGACCTTCAGTTTGGCGACGATCACGTCGTCGGAAAGCACGTCGCGCGGGTCCTCCGCGTCGATCATCTGCTTGATCTTGAAGCGGACCGATTCGGCCGAATGGGCTTCGCCGAGGCCGTTCGAGGCGATCGAGGTCGAGAAGAAATATTTCATCTCGAACAGGCCGCGCGGCGTGCCGATGTATTTGTTGGAGGTGACGCGCGACACCGTCGATTCGTGCATGCCGATCGCGTCGGCGACGGTTTTCAGATTGAGCGGGCGCAGACCGACGACGCCGTGGGTGAAAAAGCCGTCCTGCCGGCGCACGATCTCGGTGGCGACCTTCAAAATGGTGCGCGCGCGCTGTTCGAGGCTTTTGGTCAGCCAATTGGCGTTCTGCAAATTGGTCGCCAGGAACACCCGGTCGGCCTCGCTGGCGCAGCCGCGCTTGATGGTGGCCGCGTAAGTCTCGTTGACCAGCACGCGGGGCAGCGCGTCGCTGTTGAGTTCGATGCGCCAGGAATCGTCGGGGGCGACCGAGACGAACACATCGGCGGTCGCCAACTGGTCGGGCGGCGCGCCGAAGGCGCGGCCGGGTTTGGGCTCGAGGCGGCGGATCTCGCCGATCATGTCGGAGAGGTCCTCGTCGTCGACGCCGCACAGGCGGCGCAAAGCCGGATAGTCGCGCCTGGCGAGCAGCGGCAGATTGGCGATGAGCGCCTGCATCGCCGGGTCGAACCGGTCGCGCTCGATCAGTTGCAGCGCCAGGCATTCGGCGAGATCGCGCGCAAAGACGCCGGTCGGCTCCAGCTGCTGCAGGCGCCGAAGCACCGATTCGACCTGGGCGAGCGGCGCGCCGAGGCGGTCGGCGAGGTCGCCGAGCACGCCGGTCAGATAGCCGGCCTCGTCGAGCGCGTCGATCAGGGCGCGGCCGATCATCATCTCGGCCGGGTCGGTCAGAACGATCGCCGCCTGCCGCGCCAGATGGTCGCCGAGGCTGACCTCGGCCGCCGCATAGGCCTCGAGATTGGGCGCGAAGGCGTCCGATCCGCCGCCGGCGACGCCGCTCCACGAGGTCGCGGTCAGGCCGTGGCCCTCGGCGGGCGGGCTGTATTCGGCCGGCGTCGGCGCGCGGTCGGCCTCGAAGGCGTTGTCGAGCTCGGTGCCTAGATTTTGGGCCAGCGCGCCGGCGTCGGTCTCGAGCTCCGGCGAGTCCCAGTCGGCATCCTCGCGCGGCGGCGTTTCGGAAAGGGCGGCGGCCTCGGATTCGGGGGCCGGCGGGGCCAGATCGTCGGCGCGCTCGAGCAGCGGGTTGCGCTCGAGCTCGGATTCGATGTAGGCGGCCAGTTCGATATTGGGCAGTTGCAGCAGCTTGATCGCCTGCAGGAGTTGCGGCGTCATCACCATCGACTGGCCTTGACGCATCACCAGTTTTGCCGACAAAGCCATTGTTCGCTACTGACTCGCGCCGAGGGGACGTTGCTTGCGCAATATTGCGCGGCTCGTTTCTTGCTTGTAGCACAGTCCGCGCGCCTGAGCGACCTAGCGCGTGACGCCTCCCCCGTCAAAGCCGGCCAGGGTTAATTCGCCGCCAAGCGCGGACGCCGGGGGCCGAAATGGCGCGCGGCGTCGGCCGGCGAGCCCCCGTGGCGCGCGACCGGCGGCGGCATGCGCCGCAGACCGCCGCCGCAAGGCCTGTTGCCGGGCGCCCGCGCGGGGACCGCCAGCCGCCAAACCTTCGCCGCGAGGCTTCTAAGACGACGCCTCATCCGCGGTCGCGCGAGGTTTGCTTGTTCTCGCGAGACTTGATACGAGGCGGCCAGATGTGTTTGGGGCGCGCGAAACGATGACCAATGACGCCAAGGACTATGTGATCGCCGACATCGCGCTCGCCGGTTGGGGACGCAAGGAAATCGCCATCGCCGAGACCGAAATGCCGGGCCTGATGGCGACGCGCGCCGAATTTGCGCGGGCGCAGCCGCTGAAGGGCGCCAGAATCGCCGGCTCACTGCACATGACCATCCAGACCGCGGTGCTGATCGAAACGCTGAAAGCGCTCGGCGCCGACGTGCGCTGGGCCTCTTGCAACATCTATTCGACCCAGGACCACGCCGCCGCGGCGATCGCCGCCGCCGGCACCCCGGTGTTTGCCGTCAAGGGCGAGAGCCTGACCGACTACTGGGACTACACCCATCGCATCTTCGAATGGGGCGACGGCGGGCAGCCCAACATGATCCTCGACGACGGCGGCGACGCCACCTTGCTGATCCATCTCGGCCTGCGCGCCGAACAGGGCGAGCGCGCCTTCCTCGACAAGCCCGGCAACGAGGAGGAGGAGGTGCTGTTCGCCGCCATCAAGCGCCGCCTGAACGCCCGCCCCGGCTGGTACGGGCGCAACGCCGCCGCGATCAGGGGGGTCACCGAGGAGACCACCACCGGCGTCCACCGGCTCTACGTGATGGCCAAAGAGGGCCGCCTGCTGTGGCCGGCGATCAACGTCAACGACAGCGTCACCAAGTCCAAGTTCGACAATCTTTACGGCTGCCGCGAATCGCTGGTCGACGGCATCCGCCGGGGCACCGACGTGATGATGGCGGGCAAGGTGGCGATGGTCGCCGGCTTCGGCGACGTCGGCAAGGGCTCGGCGGCTTCGCTGCGCAACGCCGGCTGCCGCGTGATGGTCTCCGAGATCGACCCGATCTGCGCCTTGCAGGCGGCGATGGAGGGCTACGAGGTCGTCACGATGGACGAGGCGGCGCCGCGCGCCGACATATTCGTCACCGCCACCGGCAATGTCGACGTCATCACGCTCGACCACATGCGCGCGATGCGCGACCGCGCGATCGTTTGCAACATCGGCCATTTCGACTCGGAGATCCAGGTCGGCGCGCTGCGCAACTACAAGTGGAGCAACGTCAAGCCGCAGGTCGACGAGATCGAGTTTCCCGACGGCAAGAAAATCCTGCTTTTGTCGGAAGGCCGCCTCGTCAACCTCGGCAACGCCACCGGCCATCCCTCGTTCGTGATGTCGGCCTCCTTCACCAACCAGACGCTGGCGCAGATCGAGCTGTGGACCAAGCCGGGCCAATACGCCAAACAGGTCTATACCTTGCCCAAGCATCTCGACGAAAAGGTCGCCGCGCTGCACCTCGCCAAGATCGGCGCCAAGCTCACAAGACTGACCGATCAGCAATCGGCCTATCTCGGGGTGCCCGCCAGCGGGCCGTTCAAGGCGGACCAGTATCGATACTGAGGGGCCGGGCAGGCCAACGCCGCCGAGTGGTCAAGGAGCGCGAAGCGGCTTGGCCTCGACGGCGAGCACGGCGATGGCATGCCGCCCCGCCCCTCGGAAGAGCCTCGCAGAACCTGGGGCGCCCGGAGGAGTCCGCCCCTCACGCCCGCCGCGCTTCGACCCCGCGCGCCTCGACCGGCGGCCTGCGCGGCTGCTCGCCCGCCTCCGCCTCGAAGCCGACCGTCTTGTCGACGACATAGAGCGGGCGGCCCTTCACTTCGGCGTAGATGCGTCCGACGTAGAGCCCCATGATGCCGGTCATCATCATGTTGGCGCCGCACAGGAACGCGGTGATGACGATCGACGAGCTCCAGCCGCGAACGAAATCGGCCTGCGACGCCCACATCGCGATGACCCAGCAGCCGTAGAGCATGGCGAGCGCCGAGACCGCCATGCCGGCCCATAAAGCGAGGCGCAGCGGCGCGTCGGAGAACGAAATGACGCCGCTCGCCGCAAGGCGGATCATCTTGAACAGGGGATATTTGGTCTGCCCGGCGACGCGCGGCGGGCGGTGGAACTGCACGGCGGTCTGCCTGAAGCCGAGCCAGGCGAACATGCCGCGCACGAAGCGGTCGCGCTCCGGCATGGCGCGGAAGCAATCGAGCGCCTTGCGGTCGACGAGGCGGAAATCGCCGACGTTGCGCGGGATGTCGACCGCCGAAAGCCGGGCGATCGCCCGGTAGAACAGATCGGCGCTGAGCCGCTTGAAGCGGCTCTCGCCGGCCCGCGACAGGCGCTCGGCGTAGACGACGTCGAAGCCCTCGCGCCATTTGGCGACCATGTCGAGCACGACCTCGGGCGGGTCCTGGAGATCGGCGTCCATCACGATCACCGCCTCGCCCCTCGCGCGGTCCATGCCGGTGGTGATGGCGATCTGGTGGCCGAAATTGCGCGACAATCGGATATAGCGGTAGCGCCGATCGGCGCGCGCCTTGGCCTCGCAGACGATCGCGCTGGCGTCGCTCGAGCCGTCGTCGACGAAGATCGCCTCGGCGGGGGCGTCGAGCCGGTCGAGCAGCCCGTCGAGCCGCCGCAGAAGAATCGGCAGCGCCGCCTCTTCGTTGTAGATCGGCACGACGAGCGAATAGACCGGATTCATGTGGAGGTCGAACTCGAAACAGGCCCGGCCGAGCTAAGCCGCAAACGCTTAACAAAGGCGTAAACGGCGCAGCCTCCTCCGTCATCGCCGGGCTTGTCCGAGGACTGTCCGGCCATGACGGAGCGAGCGACGCCGCGCCTCCAAATAAAAAATTTGGAATGACGCGAAAAGACGCGACTCTGGCAGGGCGCGCCGAATCTTGGTCATTGAAATCTAAGGGAAATTCAATTCGACCTCCAAGGATTTTCCAAATTTTTCCAAGACTTTTTTTGGCGGTTTTGGGGAATTTCAAAGGGTTAAGGGCGAAAAAATTTGGAAAATGCGTTTTTTGAGAAAGCCCGTCCGCAAAACCTCCTGAAAAACAGGATCGAAGGGAATCGGCGCTTCGTCAAGATTTTGTTTGACCCGTCGCCGAGCGGGACATGGCGCAGGGCAGCGGCTCAGTTTGAGTTTCCCGGTATGTGGGCGCAAACGCCGCAAGGCCCGCTCAGTGAGCGCGGCGGCACAATCCCAATTTTTGCATGGGCAAGTCGCTGACTCATATTGCGCGGCCGAGCGCGCAGAGTCAGGGATAGAGACATGCAGAGATTCTTTACAACTATCGGGCGCGGACTCGCGTGGGGCGGCGTCGCGCTCACGTATCTCACGACAGGCTGGGGTGCGCTTGTGACCGCCGCCCTTACCGCGCTGGCCGCATACTGGCTCGTCTTGTCAGCGTGGCTAACCTCTCCGCCAGTATATATTGCCTGTATAGTATTTGTTCTATGTCTATGGACAATTATAGGCATTCATTCCGCGTTTCATCTGAATCGCCCCCGCCACGTCATCGTTAGCGGCCCTCTTGAGCATTGCATAAGTATTGAAGGGTTTCAAATATTTATAAATCCAGAAGGCGGCGACAACGCTTTACAAATTGGTTGCAATTTTAGAAATATGTGGTCTGGCGCTATACGTATAGAAGTGGAAGAATTTAACTTGACCATTGAAGATAGATTTTTGCCTGAAGCAGAGCGTAAGGTGTCTATGACAATACCTAGATTATCTGCGCGAGGTATACGTTCAGGGTTTTTTAAGCAAGAAGTAATTAAACAAAAGATGGTAGGTAATTTAAAATTGATTGTGCTGTATGGAAAGATTGACGAGCTTTTTTCTAGAAGCTACACGCTTAGATCAAAGTTATATCTGGGAATTCAGCAGTCGGCCGGAGGTCAAATAATCGCTGTAGGGCTTGCCGATGAATTTCTCTCTGAGAGTGATGTTCCAATACTATGACTATATATCGTCCAACGTCAGAACGTCACAATCCAAGACTGTGAGACGCGCGAGAAAAATGATGTTGCGAACGTTCCTCGCGCCAGTTTGCCAGTTATCGAGGTCTCTGATTCCTCCATGCCATGCTTGTTGAGCCGCTCCGCTAGTTCTTTGTAACCAATACCAGCCCGTTTCAATTCGGCCTTGATGAACCGGCTCGCCCGACTCCCCCATTCCTTCTCAAGTTCGGTAAGTCCCATTTTTTCGCTCCGCACGTGATTTCTGCTGAAAACGGCAGATTTCTGCTGACAACGCAAGCTAAGATACCTACGTTAGGCGTCAGAAACCTAACGAATAGTGCGGATGTCTCAGCATTTCCTCCAATCGGCAGCGGCAAAGACCCTGAGCCTCGCTCAGGTGTTCCGCATCTTCGATGCGGACGCCGAGACAATGTTCCGCATCGTTCGCTGGCCGGCGACCGGCGGCGCTCCCGTTTCCCCGCATTGCGGCGGCTGGAACGCTTACGAATGCCGCCGCCCGATCGGCTCGCTTCGCTTCCGTTGCTGCGCTTGAGTCAAGGACTTCACGCTTACCGGCGGAACGTTGTTCGCCTCGCATAAGCTCCCGCTGCACGGGTACTGGTCGCGATCGCGATCTTCTGCAATGAGGTCAAAGGCAAGAACGCCTTGGCCCTCTCGCGCGATCTCGGCATTTCGCACAAGGCCGCTTTCGTGTTGTTGCACAGGCTGCGCGAGGCGATGGCGGAGGAAATGAAGGGCCGCGTCGTCGGCGGCGAAGGCAAGGTCGCAGAGGTCGACGGCGGCTATTTCGGCGGCTATCGCAAGCCCGCAAACCTTGTCGAGAACCGCGTCGACCGTCGGTTGGCCCGTAACCAGACCGGGAGGCGCAAGGTTGTCGTCATTGTTCGCGAGCGCAGCGGCAATTCGGTTCCCGCCGTGTTCAAGAGCGAAGCGCAGGCCATGTCATTCATCCGCGCTCGCGTCGCCAAGTGAACCCTCGTCAACTCCGATGAAGCGACCTCTTGGGATGGGCTGCACGGCCATTTTGAAATGAAGCGCATCAATCACGAGCAGGCGTATTCAATGGACGGCGCATGCACGAATTGGGCAGAGGAATTTTTCAGCCGCATCCGCCGCGCCGAGATCGGCCATCATGACCATATCGCCGGCGTCTATCGGCTCCGCTACGCCCAAGTGGCCACGTGGCGCGAAGATAACCGGCGCATGCCAAACGGCGATCAGGTTGCACGGCTTACGAGGCTGGAGCTGTCACGCAAGCCGAGCGTCGATTTCTGCGGCTATTGGCAGCGGTCCGCGTGATTTATCTAAGGCCAATCGAAATCTGAATAGGCCGTTCCGGATGATCTTTATTAAGATCTACATTGATGCCGGTCATTTTGCCGCCAAATTGCATTCCTCCGCTCGGACCATCGATGTCGTTAAATCCTGATTCTCTGAGAAATGTTGCAAGTTCTTCTGCAAAACCTTGGGCGTCAGATTCGGTGTTTATATAAAATATCCTTATCTTCCTGCCGTGCGGAAGATTTTGTAGTAGCTGCTGTTTCATATCATCGTTCAAATGGCGATCGGCCGGGCGTTGGTATATTGTATTGTTTCCTTGCTGACCCTGAGTAACGATCCCCTTGTTATCGATTATAGGTCCCATTGTATTAGGCGGGTTATCGCTTTGAGCCAGTGTGGTTTGCCCCGATAAAATGGCAGTGCAGAAAACAGCGCTGCCAAGCAGCGCTGAACCTAGGTTATTTTGAAATACTGTTATCGCCGCGCTGTCCTTGGGTAACAATCCCCTCGTTTTCACTGACACCTCCCATATTGTTTTTTGGCTCAATGGAGGCCGATCCAGCCCGAACAGGGGCACCGGGTTTCTGATTCAGCCACACATCCAGCGCGCCACCGACAAATAACAAGCCAATAAGCAGCAATCCTGCCGCGAGGACGTTGGGTTTCATTTCCGGGACCATCAAATCGGCTATGATGAGGAGCGCTCCAGCAACAATGCCGCCATCTGCTATGTGCTTACGCATGGTCGGGAGTTGGTATCGCAAGAACCAACACAATAGAGAAATTGCAGGGCCGATACCGAAATTGAGGTCCGCGCTCAATTGTCGCCTTGTAGTTTGATCCTAATTCCGCCTTGCAATGGTGAGAACCGCTCCCGTTTCGGCTAGAGTTCACTAGCCGATGAGCGGATCATCGCAATGTCGATTTGCGCGGGGCTGGCAGGCCCCGCCGATCACCCTTTAAGATATTCCCGATTGCGTGCGTGCGCTAGGTCTTCAACGCCCAGCGCGTCGCCGCCCGCTCGCCTTCCTTCAATATTCTCCCCGCCCTCGTCAGATAGGCCAGGTTCGCCCTGACGCGGTTCGTCATGCCCTTCGCCGCATCGGCGCCATAGCCAAGCTCCGCGACGATCGCAGCGACAATCTCGCCCGTCGCCATAGGCTGCTCGCCCTCGCGCATCGCGTCGAGGATCAGCCGATTGAGCTTGCCCGCTCCAAACAGCTTGACGCGTTTATAGGGCCGCTTGCCGACGATCGCCATGGGGTCGCCGTTCGGATCGCACAGTCGCAACGTCGCGTCGACATGGATGACGGTTTCGCGCAAGTGGCGAAGATGGTTCCTCAGTTCTCGAGGAAGGCGGCCACGGCGCGATTGAAATCGTCGGCCTTCTCCCATTGGACCCAGTGCCCGCATCTGGGCATCACGAGAAACCGCGCATGGGGAATCTGGCGCATGAGGACCATGCCCTGATCGATCGGATTTATGCGATCCTCGCGCCGCCAGACGATGAGGGTCTCGTGCGGAACGCGGTCGAGGCGCTCGCGCCAGAGTTCCTCGATTGGCGGCCTATCGGGCCCCAGACGCAGCGGCATGAACTCTGCGGCGTCGGGATCGGTCGCCCGCTCCAGCCGCTCCTCGAGCATCTCGTCCGGCACGCTGGCGGGGTCGTAGACGAGATCGCCGAGGAACTGCCGCAGCCGCTCGAGCGACGGCCCCGGCGGCAGGTAGAAGGTCACCATCGAGCGGACGCCGTCGGTCGGCGGCGTCTGGAAAGGCGAATAGCCGCCGACCGGACTGGCAAGGACCAGACGGTCGACTTTTTCCGGGAAGTCGAGCGCGATCTTGAGGCTGACGGCGCCGCCCATCGAATTGCCGATCAAGTGCGCCTTGCCGAGCCCCAGCGCGTCGATGAAGCCCGCCACGACCCTGGCGTAGTAGCCCCAAAGCGGCTCGCTGATCCTCAGCTTGGAGGACTTGCCGTAGCCGGGCAGGTCAACGGCGATCACCCGGTGGCGGTCGGCGAAGGGCGCCATGTTGCGCGAGAAAGTGTTGAGCCCCGATGAACCCGGACCGCCTCCGTTCAGGAAGATGAGCGCCGGGCCGGCGCCCACCTCGCGGTAGTGAATCTTCAGCCCGTTGAATTCGACAAAGCGGCTGGCGATTTCCGGAAAAGACATCTCGCTCCTCCATTCGTGGTCGGCCACGTCAGCGACGCTGTCCCCCGGCGCGAAGACTAGCTTCGCTTGCCTGACGCCTTGTGTCAGGACTTCCTGTTGCATCGAACCATGCGCGCCGACCGGCTCCTGTCGATCCTGATCCTTCTGCAGTTGCGCGGACGGCTGACCGCCGACGCGCTGGCCGCGGAGTTCGAGGTCTCCGTGCGCGCCGTCTATCGCGACATCGACGCGCTCTCCGCCGCCGGCGCGCCGGTCTACGGGGATCGCGGACCAGGCGGCGGATTCCGACTGCTCGACGGCTACCGGACACGTCTGACAGGGCTCACCGAGCCGGAGGCGCAGACGCCAAGACAGCGCGCCCGTCGATTCGGCGTGCCTGGCGAAATCCCCCTAATCCGCGCGGCTCGCCCTCGCGGATTGTTTCGCGTCCGCGCCGCGCTGCTTTGCGTCTTTCGTAAGTCCCAAATTTCTCGCCAAAAGTCGCCGCTTCGTCAAAATTCCTGGCGTTATGAACGTCGCCTCTGGGTCGGACCCGGACGGTCCGAGTTCGATCGCTACGAAGGGCAATTTCGAACGGCGCGCTCACCCCGATGGAAGTCCGGCGGCGCGAAGGGCCGCCTCGTCGGCGTCGACCCGGGATTGGTCGCGGCGCAGGAACTGGGTCTTGCGCCACCCCGCGATCGTGAATCCGGGGCGCGCCGCCATCAGGCGCGCGGCCGTTCGCCTGGCTTCCTCGGGCTGGCCTTTTTCCTGACAGGCGATCACGACGTCGGTGAGGCCGAAACCGGGACTTCGCACGTGATAGGCCTCGAAAGCGGCGATCGCCTCGTCGGTTCGCCCGGCCTGGCGATAGGCGTCTCCAAGCGTGCCAAGAACCATGGCGGGATAGTTCGGGCTCAGCGTCATCGACCTCTCGCAAAGCGCAACGGCCTCGTCCGGACGTCCCGCCGCAATGAAAGTGAAGCCGGCGAGGTGCGCCACCTCCGCCGAGCCGGGCGCAAGCTTCACCGCGTTCCTGGCGCTGGCCATCGCTTCGTCGTGGCGCCCCTCGATCAGCAGGACCAAGCCGGAAGTGACGTGGGCGTCGGCATTGTCCGGATCAAGCTCGAGCGCCCGGTCGGCATAGGCGCGGGCTTTTCCCTTCGCGATTTCGAACGTGTCCTTCCAGCCGAATCGGGCGTCCAGACAATGCATGAAGCCGAGCATGGCGTTGAGCGGCGCGGAATTCGCATCGAGCGCCAGCGCCTTCTCCCAGCAAAGCTGCGCGGCCTCTCGATTGTCCTTGGTCGGCGGCTGGCGGTAATGGGACAGGCCCTTGACCCAATAGGTCCAGGCCTCGACATTGTCGGTCGTCGTGTAGCGCAGCCGCGCCTGTTCGCCGTCGGTCAGCATGACCTGCATCTCGGTCGCCAGGACGAGCGTGATTTCGTCCTGGATCGCGAAGATATCGTCGACGGCGCGATCATAACGTTCAGCCCACAGGTGCGACCCGTCCGTCGCGTCGATCAGCTGCGCCGTGACCCGGATTCGCGAGCCGCTCTTGCGAACGCTGCCCTCCAGAACATAGCGCACGCCAAGCTGCTTTGCGGCCTCGCGAACATCCACCGAACGCCCCTTGTAGACGAAGGTCGAATTGCGGGCGATGACCCGCAGTCCCGCCAGCTTCGACAAAGTGGTGATGATGTCTTCGACCAGGCCGTCGCAGAAAAAATCCTGCTCGGCGTCGCCGCTCATGTTCTGGAACGGCAGCACCGCGATCGACGGTTTGGCCGGCGCGGAGAGCCGTTCCGCCGGCGTCTGGGCGGGGGTCGGCCCGGCCTGCCCCGCCGGCTTCGCCCGCGCGGGAAGCCCGACTTCCAACGAAAACGCGTGGACCGGTTCGGCGATGTTCTTGAGTTGCATCGCGCCGAGATCGCTGACCGCGATGTCGAGCCGGGCCTTGACCTGCCAATAGGCTTGTTCGGACAGACAGATGGCGCCGGGCCTGGCGACGCCTTCGAGGCGCGCGGCGATGTTGACGCCATCGCCCATCAGGTCGCCGTCGCTCTCCTCGACGACATCGCCCAGGTGGATGCCGATGCGGAACTCGATGCGCTGATCGGCCGAAATTCCCACGTTCCGCTCGATCATCGCGCTTTGAATGGAAATCGCGCAGCGCACGGCCTCGACCACGCTGCGGAACTCGACCAGCGCCCCGTCGCCGGTGCGCTTGAACACCCGTCCATTCTGGCTGGCGACCGCGGGGTCGATCAGTTCGGCGCGCAGCGCTCTCAGCCGCGCAAGCGTACGGTCTTCATCCGCGCTCGCCAGCCGGCTGAAGCCGACGACGTCGGCCGCCAGGATTGCAGCAATTTTCCGACTCTCGGCCATGCCCGCCCCGCCCGTTCGAGCGAATAGCACAAGGCGATCACCCCTCCCAGCGCAAAGCTTTCGCGAACCCCGTGGGCTGAGCCTTCCGGCGAATGACCCCTGAGGGTCGACTCCGGCCTGTCGCGACCAGTACTCGCCGTCGCTTGGTTCAGCCGTCTCGAAGGGACGGACGCCGGCCGCTCGCGGCGCGCAAAAGAGCGGTCATTCCCGACGGCGCGGCGAACGGGTCGAATCGACCCGCAGCCCGTTTCCGCGGCCGGAACGGGCCGGGGCCGGTTTCGACGCCTTTCATGCGGCGTCGGGTCTGAAGCGAAGTCGGCGACGCCAATGATCCGAGACGCTGGTGAAGCGCTCACCCCCCGCCCTAGGCATGATATAATCGGACGTCGGCGTCAAAGCCCTTGAGCTTGTAGGTTCTGGCCTGACTGCCCGCCATGTCGGGCTGCATCTTGTCGCGGACGGCCTCAGTGACCAGAATCTGACCCAATTCGGCGACCGATTGGGCTCGCGAAGCGGTATTGACCACGGTTCCGATGGCGGTGAGATCGCGATGCGAGCGGCCGAACTCTCCGAAACTGAGTTCGCCCGTATCGATGCCGACGCCGACCGCCAGCGCATCCGTTTCGAGGCCGAGCTTTGCGCCGATCTCCTCCCGCAAGGAGCCGCATCGCATCTGGATTTGCCGCGCCGCGAGCACGGCCTGCCGGGGGTGATCGTCCTGATGGATCGGAAAGTTGAAGACAGCCATCACGGCGTCGCCGATCGTTTTGTTCAGGATGCCGTCGTGCGCCCAGATGGCGTTGGCGCATTCGTCGTAGAACGTGTCGAGCAGCCCCGACATCGCGCTGGTCGAAATCGACTGCGACAGCCGGGTGAATCCCCTGAGATCGGCGAAGAGGATGGTGGCGTCGATGGTGACGTTGCGGGCGCGCATCACCGTCTCGAACATCGACTCGCAATAAGTGCAGCAATTGGGATTCATCCGGCTCGGACGAAGGCCGAAGGCGCGATACGGCGCCGACAACACCCCGCGCAAGGCGATCGGTCTGCGGGCGACCTGCCAACAGGCTTTGCAGAAGGTCGCGTAATGGGGCGTCAACGGCTCGGGCATCTCGAAATCGGCCGGATCGATTGATCATCCTGCGTCCGTTCGCCCTGTTGCGCAATGGCGAACCGGCAGCGGCGCCGAAGCGCGCAGCCGGCCGAAACCGGGTTGGGCGATCCTGTTCTCCCCTCCCGAGGAGTTCGCGGGCTCCTCGGCCGGCAGCCGGTCGCAGAGCCTGGAGACGACCATGACGCTGTCGCCGGCGATGAGAGAGCCGACCTTCGCGCTTCCCCCCGACGGCGACGTCCCGCCCTACCGATCCGGAATGACCGCTTCGGGTCGAGAGCCACCCCGACGGCTGGAGCGGCAGGAATGCGCCCATTCCCGCCGTTGAGCGAGGTCGCGTGGCTTCTCCGAACCGGACGGTTCGTCGCAGGACGCCTGTGAACGCCCTCGGTCAGGGAGCGGACATTCGCGGTGGCGTTCTCTGCGCCGCGCCAGTCCCGCCGATCCCCGGCGCTTTTGGAGGGTGGAATCAACAACGGGTTTTGAGAGGCGCTTTCGGGGCGGTCGGCGGCGATCCGCCCGCCGCCTCGCCGCGGTCTCAAAACCGTTTCTTTTCGAGAGACCGCAGATCATCGACCGACATCGAGAACCTGGTCGATATCGAAGGAGAAGTCGTCGATTTCGGCGTGAGCCGAAGCGGTGAAGGAACTGACCGTAGCGCCGAACGAGACGGCGAACAAAGCCGCGAGGATGAGATTCTTGAACATTGTAGCGCTCCCTGAGTTGAAGTCTCACGATCGAGCCCATGCCCGACGCTCAGGACATTACGGCCCGTTCATTCGGGGCGCTGTTCCCCGGGGAACAGGAATCGGCGCGGGTTGCGCGTCGGGGAAGGCGCGGTGAATTTGACCGGCCTCGCCAGGCCGGTCGCGAGGCGCGCCACGATCGGCAGGACGTGGTTGTCGCCGGCGCTCGGGGCGCGCGGGGCGACGACGGAAGGCTGGAGGTCCCGGGGGCGAGCGCCGCTCCGCCGATGTGATAGGCTGGCGTGACTGTCGGCTTTCACAGGCGTCGCCGCCGTTCTCGCGATCGCGTCGCGCGGCCGCCGGCGGCAAGGCAAGGGGCTGGAAATGACCGCAAACACTCCGGAGCAGCGCATCGCCCGGCTTGGACTGTCGCTGCCGCCGGCCGCCGGCGCGGTCGCCAACTACGTTCCGTGGGTGATTACCGGAAACCTGGTGATGACTTCTGGAAATCTGCCGTGGCGCGACGGCGAGCTCGCCTACATCGGCAAGATCGGCGACGAGCTTTCCGGAGAGGATGGTTACAAGTCCTGCCAGCTCTCCTGCCTGAACGCCCTCGCGCAAATCAAGGAGGCGGTCGGGGAGTTGGCGAAGGTCATGCGCATCGTGCGGCTCGAAGGGGTGCTCGGCGTCGCCGAGGGTTACAAAGACCACCCCAAGTGCCTCAACGGCGCATCCGATCTGCTCAACGCCGCCTTCGAGGAGAAGGGGCGTCACACGCGAATGATCTACACCAACCCCGTCATGCCGCTCGATTGCGCTTCGCTCGTCGTTCTTTTCGCCGAGATCGAGTCGTAAGCGGCTCGCCCCGACGACTGGCCGACGCCCGATCTCCGGATCGCGCCTCGCCCTGTGGCGAAAAATGGGAGGGCCGGGCGCACAGCCTACGCCAGCCCTCCCGCTTCCTCCCTAGAACCAAGCCGTATCTCGGAGAAGCAAAGATGCTATTGCATGAATCCTGACGCCGTTCCTTGATCTGGCGCAAGGCGCGCGCCGCAACGCCGGCAGGTTCACGGCAAATTGTTCCGCGCTGCGACGTTGCGTCGCTATGATCGGGTTGTTTGCACGCCACCCTTGGGGAGGCCGACAAATGACAGACAACGCACGAACATTGCTGGCGGCCGCGATCGGAATCATCGCCGTCTACTGGGCTTTCGTCATCGGCGTGCGCAGCGCCTTCGGCGTTCACTTGCCCGACCCCGCCGATTTCCTGCCGCAGGAATGGCGCAGCCGCCTGCCGTAGCGCCGCGTCGCCGGGCGCCTGTTGCGCTGGATCAATGAGCCGGCGCCGTCGCCGTGCGATGCGGCTTGCGCTCCCGATGCTGTTGGTCTCCGGTCTCGCGGAGGGAGCAGGAGGGCCGGCCCAGGCGGCCCGCCGGCCCTCCTCATTTCGCCGCCCGACGGGCGCCGCGTCCGCTCAGCCCAGCGCGCGGCGCAGCAGGAGAGCGACGGCGCCGAGCGCGGCGACCCCGGCCGCCCACAGGCCGAGGAACCAGGCGAGCCGCACGATCAGCGGCCTTGCGGGTGTCAATGATAGCCTCCCGCCGCATCGACCTTGCCGCGAAACACCCAATAGGAATAGGCGGTGTAGGCGAGGATCAGCGGGATCAGCACGAGCGCGCCGGCGAGCAGGAAGCGCAGGCTGCTTTCGGGCGCCGCCGCCTGCCAGATCGTCAGCGAGGGCGGCACGATATAGGGATAGAAGCTGATCCCGAGGCCGGCATAGGAGAGCGCGAACAGGCCGAGCGCCGCCGGGAACGGCCGCCGGTCGTTGCGCGCGTCGAGCGCGCGCCACAGGACGTAGCCGCAGGCGAGGACCAGCAGCGGCACCGGCGCGACGAAGACGATCGCCGGAAAGGCGAACCAGCGGCGCATGAACACGGGATCGAGGAACGGCGTCCACAGGCTGACCGCGCCGATGAGGAGCAGCATGCCGACGCCGGCGATGCGAGCGAGCGCATTGGCGCGGTCCGCCACTTCGCCCTCGGTTTTCAAGATCAGCCAGGTCGCGCCGAGCAGCGCGTAGCCGACGACCAGCGCCGCGCCGGTGAGCGCGCTGAATGGCGTCAGCCAGTCCCACCAGCCGCCGGCGTAGGCGCGCCCGGCGATCGGCACGCCCTGGACGAGCGCGCCGAGCGCGATTCCCTGCGCCAGCGCCGCGACCGACGAACCCAGCGCGAAGGCGCGGTCCCACAGAAACCGGCCGCGCTTCGTTCGCCAGCGGAACTCGAAGGCGACGCCGCGCAGGATCAGGCCGAGCAGCATGGCGACGAGCGGCGCATAGAGCGCCGGCATGATGACGGCGTAGGCGAGCGGGAACGTCGCCATCAGGCCGCCGCCGCCGAGCACCAGCCAGGTTTCGTTGCCGTCCCACACCGGCGCGACGCTGTTCATCATCAGGCCGCGGTTCGCTTCGCCCCTGACGAAGAAAAACAAGATGCCCACGCCGAGATCGAAGCCGTCGAGCACCACGTAGGCGAACACCGCGAAGGCGATGAGCCCGGCCCAGATCAACGGCAGATCGATCGCCATTTTGCTCCTCAGGACGCCGGCAGGCCGCCAGGATCGATCGCCGCGACCGGCGTGACGCCGGCGGCGCGGATCGGCTCGCCGATCGGCAGATCGGGCTCGACCGCTTCCGGCGGCTTGCCCATCAGACGCAGGAGATAGAACACGCCGGCGCCGAACACGCAGAAATAAACGACGGCGAAGGCGGCGAGCGAAGCGCCGACGCCGGGCGCGGCGATCGGCGACGCCGATTGCGCGGTCGTCAGCAGGCCATAGACGGTATAGGGCTGGCGGCCGACCTCGGTGGTCGTCCAGCCCGCCAGCACCGCGACGAACCCCGACGGCGCCATGACCAGCGCGGCGCGTTGCAGCCAGGGCGAATCATAGAGATCGCGCCGCCAGCGCGCCGCCAGGCTCCACAGGCCGAGGCCGACCATCGCAAAGCCGAGGCCGACCATGATGCGGAAGCTGAAGAACACCACCGCGGCGTCCGGCCGCCGGTCGAGCGGCCAGTCTTTCAGGCCATGCACGAGGCCATGCCATTCATGGGTGAGGATGAGGCTGCCGAGATCGGGAATTTCGATCGCGTATTCGGTCTGCTGCGCGCGCATGTCGGGCAGGCCGATGAGGATCAGCGGCTCGCCCGCCAAAGTGTCGAAATCGCCCTCGATCGCGGCGATCTTGGCCGGCTGATAGGCGAGCGTGTTGAGCCCGTGCAGGTCGCCGGCGACGATCTGGACCGGCGCCACCAGCGCCGCCATCCACAGCGCCATCGAGAACATCACCCGCGCGCCCTCGTTGGCGCGGCCGGCGAGCAGGTGAAAGGCGCCGACGCCGCCGACGGCGAAAGCGGTGGTCAGATAGGCCGCCAGCACCATATGGACGAGGCGGTAGGGGAACGACGGATTGAAGATGACGGCGAGCCAGTCGACGGCGACGAACTGGCCGGCCTCGTTCACCCCATAGCCCGCCGGCGTCTGCATCCAGCTGTTGGCCGACAGGATCCAGAAGGCCGAAATCAGGGTGCCGAGCGCCACCATCGCGGTGGCGAAGAAATGCAAGGCCGGCCCGACCTTGCGCAGCCCGAACAGCATGACGCCGAGAAAGCCCGATTCGAGGAAGAAGGCGGTCAGGACCTCATAGCCCATCAGCGGGCCGACGATCGGTCCGGCCTTGTCCGAATAGACGCTCCAGTTGGTCCCGAACTGGTAGCTCATGACCAGGCCGGAGACGACGCCCATGCCGAACACGACGGCGAAGATCTTCTTCCAGTAGGTGAACAGCGAGAGATAGACCGGCCGGCCGGTCGCCAGCCACAGCGCTTCAAGCACGGCCAGATAGCTGGCGAGGCCGATCGAGAAGGCGGGAAAGACGATGTGAAAGCCCATCGTGAAGGCGAACTGCGCCCGCGCCAACGCGATGGGATCAAAGCCGCCCACGACGCCCCCTCGATCCGCTCCGTCGCGGCTCAGTCACGTCCCGTTTTGTGGCGACAGGATGGCGGCGCTGGTTGCGTCAGCGTCGCAGCGCCTGCCGCACCGCGGCGATCCGCGCGATGGTCTTCGCGGCGCAGCAATCGATAGCTTCGTCAAAGATGAAATCTCACGGCGACAAAGATTACGTCGTTGTAATTTGTTGTCCACGATCCCCGACGAGTAGCGATTACGCGATCTAAAATATTCTTTAATTTAGCAAAATTGCCTTCTTTCGATGTCATCGCCGACTATGTCTTTAAGACCGCGTTGGGACGCGCGGCGCGCCGCTGTTCAAAGGAGTAACGTCATGCGCGCATCGATCAAGAACACGGTCGTCGCCCTTCTGGCGGCGACGGCCCTCGGCGTAGCGGCGGTGGGCGCCGCGACGCCGGCCGCGGCGGCCTTCCGCGGCGGCGGCGGCTTTCACGGCGGCTTTCACGGCGGATTCCGCGGCGGCTTCGGCGGCCGCGGCTTCGGGCGCTTCGGCGGCTGGGGCGGGCGGCGTTTCGGCTGGGGCGGTTACCGCGGCTATGGCAGGTACGGGTGGGGCGGTTATGGCGGTTATGGCGGTTACGGCGGCTGGGGCGGCTATTACGGCTGCAGCCCCTACTGGGTCGTGCTCAATCCGCTAATGTGCCCTTGATCGTCACGGGCGGCCTCAGTCGACGCGGGGCGCGCGCCCGGCGCCGCGGAGCGCCGCTTCGCCCCTGAAGTGGCGGCGCCGGCAATGGAAAGGGCCGCCCCGAAGGGCGGCCCTGCCGGCGTCGGCGATTCGATCAGGGCTATCGATAGTAGCCGTCGTAGGCGTGATAGTCCGGATAGGACCGCGCCGCGTAATGGCGATAATGCCAGCCGTGATCGGTCACCGCGTTGCCGACGACGGCGCCGCCAACCCCGCCGACGACAAAGCCGACCGGCCCGCCGACCACCGCCCCGCCGACCGCGCCGGCGATGGCGCCGCCAACCGCGCCGTTTTCGGTGGCCATGGCGGCGGCCGGCCAGGCGAGCGCCGCCACGACCACGGCGGCCGAAAGGATTCGAGCGGTCGTCAGCGATGACGAAACCGCACCGGCTTCGGCGTCCGGCCTGACGAGCGTTCCTTTGAACTTAGACAGCATGACAGCCTCCTTTGTTGCACGGGAACGTTGCGAGCACGGGCCAAACAAGCAAGTCAGCTCGTCTCGCAAAGAAATCATCGCTCGCCGGCATGGATCGCTCGCGGCGAAATCGTGACCATCCTGCGTCAATCCGTAACAATTCTGTGCACGCCGTCAATATTATGATCCCGGCTGGCGCGAATTGCCTTGTGAACGCTTGATGTTATTGCGGTCTTGTGGAGAGGGAGGAGGTGACCGGCCCCGCCGCGCGACCGAATGCTCCTGATCGTCCGGGCGGCGGCGCGATGGCTTCATGGGGGGAGGCGCGCGACGCGGGGCCGTTTCAAACCGGCGCAGGCGGCGGGCTCGATCAGGGCGGCGCGCCGGTCGCCGGCGGCGCGGCGGCGGGCGACTTCACATTGCCCATCTGGACGCCGCCGGTGACGTAGCCGCCGATCTTCACGCAGACCCCGCCGGCGGCGAGAACGCCGACCATGCCGCCGATGTTGCAGGGCCTGGCGCGCGGCGGCGGCGCGGCCTTCATGTTCGGCAGCTCGGCCGCCCGCGCGCCCGCCGCCGCGACGAGGACGGCGGCCGCCGCGAGCAGGCGGACGACGGGCCTCATGCGGGCCGGCGTTCGCCGCCGGCCGTCGCGCCGGCGGCGCAATTTCGCTTCATGCGGGCTCAGCAGAGGCGGCGCCATTCGTAGCGGCCATAGGCGCCGGCGGCCCACTGCCAGCAAGGCCCGTAAGAACCGGGCGCGTAGCCGTAGTAGCCGGGGCCGTAATAATAGGGCGCGGCGAGCGCCGAGCCGACCACCGCGCCCGCCACGACGCCGCCGGCGACCGCCGGCCCCCAGCCGTAGCCGCGCCAGCCCCAGCCGCCGCGCCAACCGCCACCCCAGCCGCCGCGCCAACCGCCGCCCCAGCCGCCGCGCCATCCGCCGCCCCAGCCGCCGCGCCATCCACCGCCCCAGCCGCCGCGCCACCAGACCTTGTCGATCTGGCCGGCGGCGACGGCCGGCTGCAGGGACGGCCCCGCGAGGGTCAGAGCGGACGCCGGGCTCAGGGAGAGCGCCAGCACAGACGCCGCCGCCAGGGCGGCGATCGAACGGCTCGCCAGACTTTGCATCGACATGAACTTACCTCCGCATCGCCCCAGCGCGCGCAGTTTGACTAAGCCAAAGTGAACAACCGATGAAGAGGCGGCGGCGGCGCCTCGCTAGAGCCCGGTCGCGAAGCGCGCCATCACCACGATGATCGCCACCTGCATCGCGCCCTGGCAGGCCACGACATAGAAGTAGCGGCTCATCAGGGCGCCGACCTTGGCGCCGTCGGGATTGGGTTTGCGCAGCTCGAAATAAACTCGCAGGTTCGTCGGCAGGAGATAGCCGAGGCCCTGGACGGTGAGGATCGTCACGATGGCGAGCGCCGCCGCCACCCACCAGAATTGCGGATAGGCGAGGTCGAGAAAGCCGAGCCGGCCGGCGAGGAACCAGCCGCTCGTTCCCGTGGCGATCGACAAGGTCGGCATGATGAACAACGTCTTCGGCGTCAGCCGGGTGATCACCGCGCGGCGCGCCTCGAACGGAGCGGCGCGCAGGATCGGGCCGACGACAAAGCCCATGAACAGGTCGATGCCGGTCCACATCGCGCCGGCGATGACATGGACGAAATTGAGCAGCCAGAGATCGCCGACGACGATCGCCGCCGCGACGGCGGCGAAGGCGAGCCCCATCCAGACGAAGTTGATGAGATTGATCGGCGCGCCGAACGGCTCCGCCGACGCTTTGACCGCGACGCTCATGCAAGGCCTCCCCCGCCATTGGGCGCGAGCCTAGCGGATGGCGACGAGCAGTGAAAGGGCGGCGTTGCGCGCGACGCCCGGATGGCGCAATCTCGACGTCAAACCGGCGGCCATTTCGGGGTTCGGATCGACGCGAATGACGAGCGGGCGAAGCGATGAGCGACGACATTGTTGTGCTGGACGACGTCCTGCCGGCTGAGGCCTATGACAATCTGGCGCGCTTCGTGGCGAGCGAGCCGATGGAATACGGGTCGCGCTCCAACGCCCGCACCGACCCGCACGGCCACTGGACGAGGAGATTCGTCGCCGCCGGCCGGCACAACCTCGCCGATGTCTCGTTCCTGATCGAGGAGACTCCGCAGTTCGAGGCGCTCAACGCGGCCTGGCGGACGCTGCGCGACGCCCGCTTGCCGGACAGCCTGCTGATCCGCTGCTACCTCAACGGCTATACCTTCGGCACCGACGGCTATTTCCACACCGATTCCGAGCGCGCCGACGAGCGCACCGCGATCCTCTACATGGCCGACAAATGGGACCCCGACTGGGCCGGCGAGACGACGTTCCTCGACGCGCGCGGCGAAATCGTCAAATCCGTGTTGCCGAAGAGGAATCGCGCGGTGATCTTCCCGGGCAATGTGCGGCACGCCGCCAGGGGCGTTTCGAGAAAGTGCACGATTTTGCGCGAGACGCTGATCTTCAAGGCGCGGCGGAAGAGGAGCGACAATTTCGAGAAGCTCAGCACGTTTCTCAGAAAGAGCGGCGCGTTGAACCTCGGCCACCAGACGGGAACGCTGCATGACCATCTCGTGCGGACGTTCTCGATTCTCGAGGCGCAGGGGCTCGACGAGGCGGTGTGCTTCGGCGGCGGGCTGCACGCCGTTTACGGCACCAACATTTTCACGCGCAGCCTGCTGGCGGCGGACGCGCGCCCCGCCGTCGCCGCGGCGTTCGGCGCGCGGGCGGACGAGCTCGCGCATCTCTTCTCGATCCTCAACCGGCCGGCGACGCTCGACGCGCCGGCCGCGCTGACGGACGAGGAAGCCAAGGCGACGACGCGCGACGGCCAAAGCCTCGCGCTGACGCGCCGGACCTTCGACGACCTGCGAATGATCGAGGCCGCCAATCTCCTCGACCAGAACGGGCTGGCGAAATTCCCGGCGCTGGCCGCCGCCTGGAGCGCCGCCAGCCCGACGCCGGCGTGACGCCGGCGCTCAACTCGACGAAGGCGTGTACTGCGAGCTGGAGCCCAGCATCTTCCAAACGCCGAGCAGCACCGAGGCGTTGGCGCCGACGCCGACGTTCCAGCCGCCGGCGTTCTGGCTGTGGAACAGGCTGGGAAACGTTCCGGCGGTGATGTAGCAGATCGAATAGCCGTAGGCGAAACCGGCGCCGGCGCTGGTGATGCGGCCGGAGCACACGTTCAGATCGTTGATCGAGAACGGCGTGTCGCATTGAATTGACGTAAACGAGCTGCTCGGCTGTCCGCTGGCGACGTCGCCCGGGCTCGGCGCGGTGGCGCCGCCGAGATCGCCGCCAACGCCCATGCCGGCGCCGACGAAGAGGAATTGCCCCTGGCGGTTGGCGAGCGCGCTCCTGAAAATCCAGAAACTGGCGCCGGCCGCCACTCCGGCCGCGCCGCCGCCGCCGGCCACGCCGCAGACCTCCCAGTCCGTCGCCTTGGCGTCATCGCCGGTCCCCGAGCCGGAGCCGTCGGCCCCATCCGAGCCATCCGTGCCGGAACCGGAGCCGTCGCCCGAGCCGGAGCCCGAACCGGAGCCGTCGGCCCCACCCGAACCGTCCGAGCCGGAACCGGAGCCGGAACCGCTGCCCGAGCCGTCAGCGCCGCCGAACCCGTCGGCCGATTCCCCATCGCTTCCGTCGTCCATCATCGCGCCCTCCCGGAGTCATGGTTGCGCCGAATGGCCTTCAAACACGGCCTCACTCGCCAGCGCGAGCGGTCACGCCGACTTGTGCTTCTTGAGGTCGAACTTCTTCTTGTTGGCCGCACCGGCGGAGCCGTCGGCGTTCTGACCCTTGTATTCCTGCTCGACGGTGGCGAAGTTCAGCGCGAAATTCTCGGTCGGCGTCTTGCCGCTGCCGCGGGCGGACAGATGATAGCCGGTGATGAACACCTCCTCCATCGTGATCTTGAGGTATTCGTGCGGCTTCTCGCCGGCCTTGCGCGCCGTGATCGTCGCCTTGGGATGATGCTTGCCGGTCAGGCAGTTGAGAAAGATGTTCGGCGAGGACTTGTCGAGTTCCTTGGTGACGTGGATGTCGTGGATGCGCGCCTTGCCGACGCCCGAACCCTGGTTCGAGCCGCCCGATCCGGCGTTGGACGCCGCCATCAGGAACGACTTGATGTGGATTTCGTTCTTGTGCTTGTCGTCCTGCGACTTGCCGTCGACGCCGTCGATCTTGAGAAAGAAGTCGGTCTGACCCGCCATCGCCAAGCCTCCTCCGCGGGGATCGCCCCCCGGCAGCCTCCGGGGCGCGCGAGCGTCCGCGCCCGCGTTCGCCTGTCACGGTTGTTGCGGTCCAGAAAATCATCCTGCGCGACCCAACGCAAGACCAAAGCGACGGCCGCCGGCGCGGCGGCTCATCCGCCCGGACATTGGTCGAGGCGCGTGAAGCCGACGTCGGCCGGATAAAGCGCCATGAGCTTCAGCGTCACGCCGTTGGTCCAGCCGAAGCCGTCCTGCGTCGGATATTCGCCGCCGCCGCCCGGCCGGTCGGTCGCGATCACGTCGTATTTCTCGAGCAGCTTGCCGGTCTGGCGATAGACGCGCGAGACGTTGACCGTCCATCGGCAGGCGATCTTTTCGGCGAGGGCGCTCTGCGCGTAGAAAGTCAGGCCGGTCACGGCGATCCATTGCAGCGGCGCCCATCCGTTCGGCGCGTCCCATTGCTGGCCGGTGTCGAGCGGGGTGGCGACGACGCCGCCGGCCTTCAGCAGCTCTGTTTCGGCGATCCTAGCGACGGAGGCCGCCTGCGCCTCGCTCGCCGCCTGGGTGAACAGCGGATAGAGAGTGGCGGCGCTGACCCCGTCGGCGCGCCGCCGCTCGCGCCACCGGTAATCGAAATAGGCGCCGCGCGCGGCGTCCCAGAGATAGCGGTCGATCGCGGCGCGGCGCGCGGCGGCGCGGCGGGCGAACTCGTCGGCGCAATCGCGATCGCCCGCCCGCTCGCACCCCGCGCGGATCGCGCCTTCGAGGCCGAACAGTAGAGCGTTGAGATCGACGGGAATGAGCGCGGTCGTATCGATCGCCGCCAGCGTCCGCGAATCGGCGAACCATCGCGAGCTGAAATCCCAGCCGCTCTCGGCCGCGGCGCGAATGTCGCGATAGACGTCTTGCGGCGCGCGCCGGGCGGTCTTCGCCAGCACGACGTCCTCGCGATAGGATTCGTCGCGGGGCGCGTCGCTGTCGTCCCAGTAGCGGTTGAGGATCGCGCCGTCCTCGAGCGCGACGGCGCGGCGATGCGCGCCTCCCGCGGTCAGTTGCCGGGCGCCCTCCATCCAGAACGAATGCTCCGCCTTCAATTGCGGGAGATAGCGCGCGAAGGCCGCCGCCGGGTCGGCCGGCGACAGCAGGCCCACCATCGCGAAGAACAACGGCGGCTGCGAGCGCGTCAGATAATAGGAGCGCGCGCCGTTGGGCGCATGCCCATAGGCGTCGATGAGATGGGCGAAATCCGCAACCATGTCCTCGACGAGGTCGCGCCGGCCGCTTTGCGCGAGGCCCAGCATCGTGAAATAAGAGTCCCAATAGTAGAGTTCGCGGAATCGGCCGCCCGGCACGACATAGGGCCGCGGCAGCGGCAGCAGCGAGGAATACGGCGGCGCCGTCGGCGTGTCGCGCGTCAAGCGCTCCCACAGCGCGTCGATATGCCGGCGGATCGGCGCCGGCGCGGCGGCGAGGGGCGGCGCGCCCGGCTCGGGCGGCAGCGCGAAATGCGCGATGACGAAGCGCTTCAGCGCCTCCGGCGAGAGCGGCCTTTGCGCCTGGTAAAGCGCCAGGATTTCAGCCGGCGGCGACCTTGGCGTCGCGTCGGCGAATTCCTTGCTGTCGGGAAACACGCGCTGCATTTCGACATCCGCGTAGAGGTCGCCGAACAGCGCCTGCGGCGGAGCGGGAAGATTGCGCGCCGACTGCGGGGTCGCCGTCAGAAGAGCGGCGCCGACAAGCGCGAAGATGGTGCGCATGGTCAGGCCTCCCGCGCCGACGCGCTCGAACCGGTTCGCTCAGCAGCCGTCGAGCGCCTGGATGCTGGCGATCAGATTCGACCCGCCGCGGTTGACCGTCTTCACGATCGCCCGCCCGTTGCACGCGCGGGCGCGGCTGGCGAACTGATAGCGCACGAGATAGGCGCCGGGACCGCTCGGCGCGAGGCTGAGCAACTCGAGCGGCGCGACGAGGCCGCCGTAGAAGCGCGTCATCTCGTCCGGCGAAAACGCTCCCTTTCGACGCTCCGGCACGATGAAGACGGCCGCCTGTTCGCCATTGCCGCCGGCGAGCGCGTAATAGAATCCGCGCACCGCGGTGGCCGCGGTTCCATATTCGGCGGCCTTGTCGGCGACGGCGACGATGTCAGTCACCCAGGCGACCAGCGGGCGGTGATGGTGGCCGGTCATCGCCGGTATCGGCTGCGTCAGCTCGACCGTCACATTGTGGTCCGCCAGCGCCCGCATCGCGCTCGCCGTCTTGTCGGTCTCGACCAGTTGCACTTCCGAAAACACCTTGGCGGGGTCGGCGAACTCATCGCCGGTGAGGCAGATCGCCTCGGGCAGTTGCAGGAGGTAGCCCGGCTCCGGCGTCGTCGCCCTTGCCGCACGTCCTGGAAGCCCGGCGCGGCCCCGGGAATATGCGATGCGAAAGCAGACCGGTGAGGCTGTGCGGCTCCGATTTCGAGAGATCGAAGCAGGCGGCGTCGGCGCTCGCCGCCGCGAGCAGGAAGACCGACGCGATAAAGCTCCGACGAATAACTGGCGCATGAGGTTTCGCCTCCGCAGGCGCAGGCTTCATTGCGCTGTTGCGGGACGAAACATGACAGGGAAGAGGGCGGCGTGTCCAGCGCGCACGGCGGTTCACGACGCGACGACGGGTGCACTGCGACGACGGGGCTCGATTCGCGACAAACCGGAAGAAAGCCGTCGCACGAACTGGGGCGCGCAAAGCACTATAAAAATGTTCGCTGTCGCTTAGTCTCCGGTTAACGAACGTCTTTGAATCGTCTTGGCGTAACTTCGAGAAACGGACGACCATCAGGGACGACCCCGGATCGCGTAGAGATGTTGACTTCCGGTCAGGACATTCCAAACGGTCGCCCGATCGTGGTAAGCTTTCGTGAAGCAGTAGTTAGAGCATTTTCCGCTCGGTTTGAATTGTGAAGGGATTCCCGAATCGGCGGATATTTGATTTAAGCTTCCGGCCGGCGAAGGAGGCGGGCATGCATGGCGATGGCATTGTCGATTGATCTTCGGGGGCGGGTGGTTTCGGCGATTGAAGGCGGGTTGTCCTGCCGGGCGGCGGCCGAGCGGTTCGGGGTCAGCGCGTCGAGCGCCATCCGTTGGCGCGCGCAGAAGCGGCGGCAAGGGAACATCACACCCCGACGCCAGGGCGGCGACCGCCATTCCCATCGGATAGAGGCGCATGCCGAACTGATCCTCTCGGCGGTCGCCGCGCAGTCGGACATCACGCTCGCTGAGCTGCAGGAGAAACTGGGCGGGCATGGCGTCGCTGTTGCGATCGGCACGCTCTGGCGGTTCTTCAAGCGTCGGAACATCACGCGCAAAAAAAGACGGCGCATGCGGCCGAGCAGCGTCGCAGCGCGGTGGACGCGGCGCGTGAAGCATGGTTTGAAGACCAGCTCGATCTCGATCCGACGCGGACTGTCTTCATCGACGAAACATCGGCGAACACCAAAATGGCGCGCCTCTATGGCCGCGCGCCTCGCGGCGAGCGATGCCGCGCGGCCGTGCCTCATGGCCATTGCCGGACGAACGCTTTGCGTTCGCCTTGAGAAAACGACCACTTTCACGGCGGCGCTTCGCCATGACGGGATCGCGGCGCCGATGGTTCTCGACGGCCCGATGAACGGCGAGGCTTTTCTCGCCTACGTCGAACAGGCGCTCGTCCCCGAGTTGCGGCCGGGCGACGTCGTGATTATGGACAATCTGCCCGCTCATAAGGTTTACGGCGTGCGTCAGGCCATCGAGGCCGTCGGCGCGACCTTGCGATATCTGCCGCCCTACAGCCCCGACTTCAACCCGATCGAAATGGCCTCCGCCAAACTCAAGGCGTTGCTGCGCGCCGCCGCCGCACGAACCATTCCCGATCTTTGGCAGGCCATCGCCGACGCACTCCGCCGCTTCACGCCGCAAGAATGCGCAAATTATCTCGCAGCCGCCGGATACGATGCAACGTGAGCGGAAAATGCTCTAGCTGACGCAAGGCCAACAAATGCTGACCTGGCACGACAATAGGGACGCCATCTGCAACACGATCGCCCAACGCCACGCTCAACTGAAAATCGTGCTAAAAACCAAAGATGAGGACGAACTGATCGAGCCGTGGATCGCCTGGCACGCCAGAATCTGCGGAATTGAGAACATCATCATATTCGACAACGGCTCCACGTCCGACAAGGTGCTCGATACCTACGCGCGCCACGGCGGCGCGCTGACCGTCTATTCCTATCACGGCTTCGTCGATGCGATTCACAATCTCGATGCGTTTGCGTCCCTCTATGGCGCACTGGACGCTTCGTGCTCACACTTCGTCTTTCTGGACACCGACGAATTCCTGACGCTCATCGTCGACGGGCGTCATTGCGAGGACGCGCGAATCCTAGCGTTCCTCAGGGCCTATCCGGAGGTGGCCGTCTTCCCCGGGACGTGGCTGCACAATTGCGCGGGCTCGTGGCGGCGCTTCGTTGTGGGCGAGGACGGCGGCCATCTCGTCGGCGGCATGCGTTGGGGCAAACCGGTGCGGCGCGCCAATGTGCGCCTGTTCGACAGGGTGGCGTTGCACAATGACGGGATTAGACGCCTCGGGGGGCCGGCCTGCGTGAAGAACAATTTCTTCGTGCTCCATATGACGAACCTCGAGCCGCAGCGCCGCATCCGCGCCAACCTCAACAAGCTCGTCGCGCATGGCGCGCTCGCTCCCGGCGCGACGGTGGCGGAGGCGCTGACCAAGGACCGGGAGTCCTTTCAAAACCCGAACGTCAGGCGCTATTTCTCGGAGATTGCCGAGCTTTCGGCGAGACCAGCGACGGCCGACAAGGCCGATTCTCCACTGAAGCGGGGCATTGTCGAGCTTTCCGCCGACGGCCGCGTCATCCATTACAGCAAGGCGCAGGAAGCGCGGTTCAACGCGTTCCTGGAGGACGCGGAATTCCTCGAACGATGCCTTGGCGCGGCGTAGATCGTTCGAGAGACTTGCTTCGGAGTGGGCATCCCGCGGACGCCAGTCGAAACGACCGTCTCGTCGGATCGCGCGCGACGTTGCGACCGGTAAAGTTGAGCGATTGCACGCAACGATGAGCTAACGATGCCCCCCGAATGGCCTTTCCGCATCGTCGGGGGCGACGATAACTGGCCATACGGCCGCGTCAGGCGCATGGACGGCGGAGTTGTAGCCAACCGATAGCCTTGGACCGCGCAAAGGGGGCGGATATGTTCTCCGTGACCAAGCCAAAAATAGAATGCGATCCGAATTTTCGGGTACAGTCCGAACATTTTTCGCGACAAGTTTTCATCGCTGCCGGACGAGAAATGGAAAGACGTCTGGGTGTCGACCAAGAACGGGACGAGCGTATCCGGCGTTGAGTTCCCGACGATCCCCGACCAGGATTTGCAGATGCTGGTCCACGGGTCGGCGTCGTGGGAAACTTCAATTGCGGAAGCGTTCAGCTTTTACGGTTTCATTAAAAAACACGCCGATGTCGGCGACCTGAAATCTCGGCGTTTCCTTGATTTCGGCTGCGGTTGGGGACGAATGACCCGGCCGTTCCTCAGAGACTTCGATCTCGACAAGATGTTCGGGTTCGAGCCCAACCTTCTGTATGCGACATTGGCGCGTTCTTTGAACCCTTACGTCACAATCCTCTCCGGAGGATATGCGCCAGACGGCTCCATTCCGAGGAATTGGTTCGATCTGGTCGTTGGATGGTCGATATTTTCCCACCTTTCGCATTCGTCTCTTCGCCAATGGCTGCGCGAGATTGCAGAGATTTTGCGACCGGGAGGCGTGGGCGCTTTCACGACGTGGGGTTTGCGATATTTGAGGCGCCTGGAGCGAGAGAAAAAGGAACTCGAGAGCGGGAAGGAGCTTCATTGGTACGCCAGGAAATGCATCGAAGGCGCTGGCGACCTCGCCGCAAGAATTGCTGAGTATGAGCGCAACGAGTTCGTATGGTTCAGCTTCACGGATTCGAAGACCTACGGTGAAGCGTTTATCAGCGAACAATTCCTTCGGCGGCTGATTGCCGACGAGGCGCTGCCGTTGACCGTCGTCGCCTTCGACACCTCGTCTTTGTCGCAAGACGCGTTCGTAATTCGCCGCTCCGTTGCCTAAGTCGTTTGCGGAGAGACGCCAACAAGCGCCGATGCGCCGTGCCGTTCATTTTACCCGCCGCGCCTTGCTGACGACGCTGGCCGCCGTCGCCTCCAGGCCTTTTGCGTCGCGCGCGGCGCAGGCGCGGCCGCAGGCCGCGCGGCCCAGTGTCGGCGCGATCCGCTGGGACGCCTGGTACGATCCGGCCGACGGGACGTCGCGCGCGCGGTGGAGACGGCGCTCGGGCCGGCGCGCTATCACGACCGGATGCCGTTCTTCGGCCGGGAGACGGGGCCGGACAGCGTGCGCATCGACGGGGATATCGCAGGCGGTCATGGATCGCGAGATCGGCTGCGGCGTCGCACGCCGGCCTCGATTACTGGGCGTTCATGGGCTACGCGCCGGACGATCCGATGACCAACGCGCTCGATCTCTACCTGTCTAGCGCCCGCCGGGGCGCACATCGGCTTCTGCATGATCGGCAGCATCGCCAATGGCGGAACCCGGCCGGACACTTTTCCAGACAACACGCGCCACGAGCTCGCGATGATGCGGGAGAAGGGCTACGTCCGCGTTCTCGACAGGCCGGCCGCTCTACTATCTGCTTTTCGAGCTCGCAAAGAGCAGTTCGAGTCGGAATGGGGCAGCGCGGCCAGGGGGTCGCCGGGCTCGTGGCTTCATGCGGTCGCGCAGCGAAATCGGAGGGCTCGGGCGATCCCTATATCGTGTTGCTCGGCCGCGGACGCGGCGTTGGCGCAGGCGATTCGGCTGCGACGCCATCGGCGACTATGCGATCGTCGGCCATGCCGACCAGTCGCCCTACCGGAAGCTGACCGAAGACGCCGAGAAACGCTGGGACCAATTGGCCGGCAGCGGCATGGCGATGGTCCCGACCGCTATGACCGGATGGGACCAGCGGCCGCTGGTCGAAAATCCACCGTTCTGGGATCGCGCCTATCTCAAGAAGGGGGTCGGCCTCGACAAATATTACGCGCGCGCGACGCCGGCGGAAATCGCGCGGCATTTGCAGCAGGCGATCGCCTGGTCCGAGAGCCATCGCGCGGCTTCGCCCGCCCAGACGATCCTCGTCTACGCCTGGGATGAATGCGCGGAGGGGTTCGGCGCGCTGGTTCCGAGCTTTCGTCGCGGCGAGGCCGACGGCGACGGTTCGCGGCTCGACGCCATCCGGAAAGTCCTGACGGGGAGCGAGTGACGCGATCGAGCGGCGGGCGCGTCACGGGGCCGCCTCCCGCGCCTCACCCCGCCGGAGCGCGCCGACGCTTTGGCGCGACCAGCCGGTGGCTGCGCTCGATCAGCGCGGCGATCTCGCGCCAGTCGGGCGCGCCGTCGAGGCGCAGGCCGATCCAGCCCTTCGCGCCGTAGTAGGGCGGCGAGAAGAACCGTTCGGGGTCCGCGCCGATCAGCACGGCTTGCGCGCCCGCCGGCGCCTTGAACCACACCGTCGCGCGGCCGTCGACCGTGCGGTCGAGCGCGAAAATCTTGTCCCCGACGCGAAAGGTCGGCCCGCGCCTGATCACCACCTCGGCGGCTTCCGGCAGGGCGAGACAGATCGCGCGCAGCCGGTCCGACGTGGTTTCGGGCCTGGGCGCGCGCCCGGTCGGTCGGCGCATCGGCTTCTCCGGCGCGCCGCGCGGCGCTAGTGCCCCTCGAACGAGACGAGCGTGCGCACCGGCACGCCGAGTTTGCGCAGCCGGTCGGCGCCGCCGAGATCGGGCAGGTCGATGACGAAGCAGGCGGCGAGCACGTCGCCGCCCATCTGCCGCAGCAGCGTGATCGCGGCCTCGGCGGTGCCCCCGGTGGCGACGAGATCGTCGACCAGGATGACGCGCTCGTTCTTCGCCAACGCGTCCTCGTGCATCTCCATTTCGTCGACGCCGTATTCGAGGAAATAGCCGACGCTGACGCGCTTGAACGGCAGCTTGCCCTTCTTGCGGATCGGGATGAACCCGGCCGAAGCCTGGTGCGCCACCGCGCCGCCGAGAATGAAGCCGCGCGCCTCGATGCCGGCGACCTTGTCGATCTTGGCGCCCGCCCAGGGCTGCACCAACTGGTCGACGGCGAGACGGAACGCGCGCGCGTCGCCGAGCAGCGTGGTGATGTCTCGGAACATGATGCCGGCCTTGGGATAGTCCGGAATCGAGCGGATGGCGGCCTTGAGGTCGTTGTCGAATGCGGCGGCGGTCATGGCTCGGGTCTCGAAGCGATGCGCAGACGGCGGCCGGCCGCCCGCCCGGCGGGCGCCGGAGCGCGATGAAACTCGATCGAAGCGATCGCAGGCGATCCGGGCTTTCGCATCGGCCGAACGTCCTGCACCCTCGCGCGGTTGTCAACGACGCGCGGCTCGCCGATCGGCGAGCGATCGCCCGCGCTTGCAGTCGGCGGAGGGTTCGCTTGGGTCCGCGGCGGACGCTCCAGCGCAATTGAAGCGGGCTCGGAAAGGCTCTACAGCAGGCCTCGGCGGGAGAGGTCGGGAGACGGCGATGGAGTGGGAGAATTCCCGGGAATCGACCAATATCGAGGATCGCCGCGGCGACGGCGGCGGCGGCTTTCAGGTCGGCGGCGGCGGGCTCGGCATCGGCGCGCTCCTCGTTCTCGCGTTGATCGGCTACGTCACCGGCATCGATCCGCGCGTGCTGATCGGCGGCGCGCAAATTCTGGTCGGCAACGGCGGCGGCTCCTATTCGACGCCCGCCCCGTCGCCCGCCGCGGTCACGCCGGGACAGGTCGCGCAGAACGACCCGATGCGCCATTTCGTCGGCGCAATTCTCGGCGAGACCGAGGATGTCTGGTCCGTGGTGCTGCCCGCGCAGAAGGGCGTCGCCTATACGCCGCCGACGCTGGTTCTCTACAGCGGGGCGACCCGCTCGGACTGCGGCGGCGCGCGGGCGGCGATGGGGCCGTTCTATTGCCCTGTCGACAGAAAGGTCTATCTCGACATGGCGTTCTTCAACGACATGCGCGCCAAATACGGCGGCGGCGGCGATTTCGCCTACGCCTATGTGATCGCCCATGAGGTCGGCCACCACGTCCAGAACCTGCTCGGCATTCTCGGTCAGGCGGACAAGGTCAAGCAACAGAGCAACCGCACGCAGGCCAATGCGATATCGGTGCGCATCGAACTGATGGCCGATTGCCTGGCGGGCGTATGGGCGGCCAACGCCGAGGAGAAATGGCATCTTCTCCAGCCCGGCGACGTCGAAAAGGCGCTGGCGACCGCCCAGGCGATCGGCGACGACCGCCTCCAGACGGCCGCCCAGGGCTATGTCGTGCCCGACAGTTTCACGCACGGCAGCTCGGCGATGCGCCAGCAATGGCTGACGACGGGCTTGAAGAGCGGCCAGGTGGATTCCTGCAACACGTTCGCGCGCTGAGGCGGGCGACCGCCGGCCCGCGCGCCGCGCTTGCCTTTGCCGCCGACGCCGCCGTCGCGACGCGCCGGCCTGTCCACGGCGAACGGCGGAGGCGATTTCGCCGCCCGAATCGCGCCGGCCGAAGGCGGCGGTAGTCTTAAGTTAATACATCTCAAGCAACATGGCGGAGCTTTCCCAAAGTCAGTCTGATCCAAATGGATTATCAGCTCCACAAGATGGAATTGTCCGCCGGCGCCCTGCTGTTTTCCGAGGGCGACAGCGGCGACGCGGCCTATCTGGTCCAGAGCGGCGAGATCGAGATTTTCGTGACGCGCGAAGGCGCGGACTTCAGCCTGGCGCGCCGCGGTCCGGGCAGCATGGTCGGCGAGATGGCCATAATCGTGCAGGGCAAGCGCTCGGCTGCGGCCCGCGTGGCGGAGGACTGCGCGCTGCTGGTGGTCACCAAGGCGCAGATCGACGAGAGGATGGCGAATATCGACCCGATCGTGCGCCTTTGCCTGGACGTGGTGATCGACCGCTATTTGCAGAGCCTGACCATGCTCGAGCGGCTCAACGGCGCGCTGCCGAAGGCGCGCTCGCAGCCCGTCTCGATGCCGCATTTCCAGGCCGCCCTGGGGGCGCTGTCGTCCGAGGCGGATTTGCGGCGCGGCCTTCACGAGGGCGAGCTGGAGCTGTTCTTTCAGCCGATCGTCCGGCTGTCGACGCGGCAATTGACCGGCTTCGAGGGGCTCGCGCGCTGGCGCCATCCCAAACGCGGCATGGTGCCGCCGGCCGAATTCATCGCGGTCGCCGAATCCAGCGGCTTCATCGTCGAGATCACCAACTGGTGCCTGCAACAGGCGATGGCGGCGATCCCCCGCTTCATCGAAGCCGGCTCGCGCAACGCCGGGGAAATCGAAAGCCTGACGGTCAGCATCAACGTCTCGGGGCGCGATCTCGTCGACACGCCGTTCGACGCGCGCATCGCCGAAGCGCTGGCGGCCACTGCCGTTCCACCGGAAAGCCTGAAGATCGAGGTGACCGAGAGCACGCTGCTGAGAGACCCGGAAATCGCCGCCAAAAAACTCGAAGCCTGCCGCAATCTCGGCGTGCGGATCGCGATCGACGACTTCGGCACCGGCTATTCGTCGCTGAGCTATCTCAACACGCTGCCGGCGAACGCGATCAAGATCGCGCCGCCGTTCGTGCAGTCGATGGGCGTCGACGCCACCACGCTTCGGATCATCCAGTTGATCCTGCGGCTTTCCGAACAGCTCAAGCTTCCCGTCGTCGCGGAGGGCGTCGAGCGGGAGAGCGAGGCGCGCGCGCTGGCCGACATGGGCTGCGCGCTGGGCCAGGGCTATCTGTTCGGCCGGCCGGCGCCGCTCAACCAGACGCTGGCGCTCATTCGCAACTGGCGCTCGGAAGATCACGCGCCGCCGGCGCGGCTCGCCGCGGCGGGCTGAGGCGGGGCGGCGGCTTTCGCGCGAGCTCGCCGCATCGGGCGCGTGCGACCCGCCCCCTACCCCTTTTCGCTGTCGAGATGGGCCATCGCGGCGGCGGGATAGCGCTCGCCCCTGGCGGCGCCCTTCGGCGCGGCGGCCTCGATCGCCGCAAGATCGGCGGCGGTGAGGACAAGCGCCAGCGCGCGCTCCGATTCGGCCCATTGCGCGCGGCGCCGCGCGCCGATCACCGGCACGATGTCCTCGCCTTGGGCCAGCGCCCAGGCGATGGCGATCTGCGCGACGCTGGCGCCGCGCGCGGCGGCGACCCGGCGCAAGGCTTCGACCAGCGCCAGGTTGTGATCGAGATCGTCGCCGGTGAAGCGCGACGAGGACTGGCGCATGTCGGGGGCGTCGCCGCGCGCCCTGGTCCAATGGCCGGAGATCAGGCCCCGCGCGAGCACGCCATAGGCGGTGACGGCGACGCCGAGTTCGCGGCAGGCCGGCAGGATCGCCGCCTCGATCCCGCGCACGATCAGCGAATATTCGATTTGCAGGTCGGCGATCGGGTGGACGGCGGCGGCGCGCCGGATCGTCGCGGCGCCGACTTCCGACAGGCCGATGTGCCGGACATAGCCGGCTTTCACCATGTCGCCGATCGCGCCGATCGTCTCCTCGATCGGCACGGCGGGATCGAGCCGGGCGGGCCGGTAGATGTCGATATGGTCGACGCCGAGCCGCCGCAGGCTGTAGCCGAGAAAGTTCCTCACCGCGGCGGGGCGCGCGTCATAGCCGACGAAGGCGCCCGAGGGATCGCGCAGGGCGCCGAATTTGACGCTGAGCAGGAAGTCGTCGCGCGGCCGCCCCTTCAGCGCCTCGGCGATCAGCAACTCGTTATGGCCGGAGCCGTAGAAATCGCCGGTGTCGATGAGATTGGCGCCGATGTCGATCGCCGCGTTGATGGTCGCCACGCTCTCGCCGCGGTCGGCGGGGCCATAGACGCCCGACATGCCCATGCAGCCGAGGCCGAGCGCGCCGACCCACGGCCCGTTCGAACCCAGTCGGCGTCGCCGCATCGTCATCGCTCAACCCCGCTGTCGGCGCCCGCTCGTCCGGCCTCAATGCATCGTCACGTCGTCCTGCTTGCCCGGCCCGGCGTTCGATCCGGCCGCCTGCAGTTCGGCGACGCGTCGCTGGGCGACCAGCAGCTCCTCGCGCATCTTGGCGACCTCCACCTGGTGCGCGAGCCAGACTTCCTGCCGCGAGAACTGGTCGAGCTTGTAGACGAGATAGAGATTCAGCGCCGCCAGCGCCGCCAACAGCGCGCCGACGATTGCATTCTCGCTCGCCAGCGTGACGAGGCCGAGCAGCAGCAGGATCGCGTTGCCGAGATAGCCTGGCAATTTGAATTGAAGCGGCATGACGCCCCATCCTATCAGGACGGGCGCCGGGATGGCGAGGCCCTCGCCCGCCGATCGCCCAGTCTCGTCGTCGCGCCGTCGGTGACGCTCAGTGATGCTTGCGCGGCTTCCCCTTGTGGCCGCCATGGCCGTGTTGACCGTGGCCTGCGCCGTGATGCGCGCCATGGCGATCGCCGGCATGGTGATCGCCTCGGTCGCCGCGGCGCCCATCTTTATCGTGATCGTGATCGTGGCGATGGTCGCGATCGTGATCGCGGTCATGGTCGCGGTCATGGTCGCGGTCGACGCGACGATCGAAGGCCTCGTGGCGCAGTCCGCCGCGATGATCGTCGGCGCGGCGCTCGTGATGATGGCGGCCGAGCCACCCTTCGCCGCCGCCGAAGCCGATGCCCTGACGGAATGCCGATCCGACGACATAGAAGCCGGGGCCGTTCCAGCCTTCTTGATACCAATCGTAGCTGTGGCCGCCCTCGACGAACTGATCGCTTTCCGGGGCGCCGGGGCCGCCGGCCACGGCGGGCGGGCCGCCTTCCGGGGCGGCCGGCGGTGCGCCGGCGCCGGGCGGACCGCCTGCCGCGGCGGGAGCGCCGGCCGCGCTGCTGTAGCCGATCTGCAGTCTCGACCAGCCATCGGCGTCGGGAACCAGCCGCCACGACTGGCAGGCGCCGTCACGGGCGCCCGATAGCCCATTGAGGCTGAGGACGTTCGAGCAATTGTCGGCGAGGTACTTGCCGCTGCGTTTGAGCTGGAGGCGCGACCAGCCGTCGCCATTGGGAACGAGGCGCCACAACTGGCAGGCGCCGCCGTTGGCGGTCGACATCGGATTCAAGGCGAGGGAGTCCGAGCAATTGTCGGCGAGGAACTTGCCGCTGTGCTTGATCTGGAGGCGCGACCAGCCGTCGCCGTTGGGAACGAGGCGCCACAACTGGCAGGCGCCGCCGTTGTTGTTGGTGCTCGCATTGAGGCTGAGAGAGTCCGAGCAATTGTCGGCGAGGAACCTGTCGGCGTCCGCCTGCGCGGCGGCGGGCCGGCTGGCGATCAGCGCGCCGGCGACCGCCAGCGCCAGGATTGGGACAAAGGCGGCGAGCGCGTCTCGCGGCGTCGCACGCCGCTTTGTTTCGCACGACATGATCCTGGACCCTCCCAGCCGACCGGCGGCTCACGCGAAATCGCGCGCGGCGAATTTACGGTCTGCGGCCGTGGCAATCTCCCCAATGCGCGCCGACGCGTCGTTTCGCGCGGCTCTCCGCCTCCCGCCCGACTTCGGCTCGACTTGGCCTTTGCGTTCGCGCGGGCCGATGGAGTCCGCATCGGCGGCCGGCATCGGCGCAAAGCGAGCATAGTCCTTCTCCGGCGTGAGAGGAAACGGGCCCGCTGCGCGGCCTCTCTTGACGAGCGCGGCGCCGTCCGGCGCTGAGTCCAGAACATCGATCGCCAAACGCGCCAGGTCCGAAGCGGCGCGCCTGCGGAGCGGCCGACGTATCAATGAAATCGCGCGGTGTAAAACGTACTTTGACATATGTAAAGAATGACTTTACACACGGCGCATACAGAGCGATCGAGGGTCGATGATCGAGAGTTTTCGACACAAGGGACTGCGGCAGCTTTTTGAGGACGACAACCCCAAGGGCGTGAACGCTGAGCATATTCGAAAGATCAAGCAGATATTGGCGTTGCTGGACGCCGCCCAGAAACCGGCCGATCTCGACTATGCGGCCTTCCGGCTGCACCTGTTGAAAGGCGATCTGAAGGGATTTTGGTCGCTGACCGTGCGCGCGAATTGGCGGATCATTTTCCGTTTCGACAAAGGCAGGGCCTCGGATGTCGATCTCGTGGACTATCACTGAGGAGGTGGAAACCGTGCCGATGAAGAACCCGCCGCATCCCGGCGAGATGATTGGCGACGGCATCGAAGAAATGGGCGTTTCGATCGTCGAGGCCGCCAAGGGGCTGGGCGTCACGCGACAACAACTCCACAACGTGATTGCCGGCCGCAGCGCCATTTCGCCGGAAATGGCCTTCCGGCTCGAAAAGGCCCTCGGCAGCACAGCCGAGGCGTGGCTTCGAATGCAAGCCAATTACGACCTCGCCCAGATTCGAGCGCGCGCGGCGGCGATCAAGGTCACGAGGCTCGCGCCGAAGGTGGCGTAGCGGGCTTCAAGAATACTGATGCTTCAAACCTCGGGAACGATCAGTTCTCAAAGCCGCTCCAAGAGTGTTTGGAGAAGCGACCGCGTATCCGCCTTCGTCGGGATTCAGGCTGCAACATAGCAGATTCTCCCCATTGTCGACCCACGAGCGCCACGCCGGCGTCACCGGCGAGCGACCGCCTTCCAATACTCAGCTTGACCGATCGCCCTCTCTTGACGAGCGCGGCGCCGTCGCCTAGATGTTTGTTCTCTATTTGTTCCGGAGAGCGAACATGCAACCGCAGCGGACCAAGCTGAGGGACTACGGGGAGCGTGTCGTCGTCGCGCGCCAGCTCGGCGTCGCGCTGGGCGACGGGCTGGTCGCGCCGGAGCGGCGGCGCGGACGGGGCGCCGCCTCCAACGAGAGCGGGCGGTTCGAGCCGCTGCGCCGCGAGGAATTCGACGACGGCTGGGAGCCCGACGAGACGGCGGAGCCATTCAAGACCGAGGTGATCCACGAGAAGCCCCGCGTCATCATCACCCGCAATCAGTCGCCCGACATTTCATTCGACCGCTCGATCAATCCCTATCGCGGCTGCGAGCACGGCTGCGTCTACTGCTTCGCGCGGCCGACCCACGCCTATATGGGGCTCTCTCCGGGGCTCGATTTCGAGACCAAGCTGTTCGTCAAGGACGGCGCCGCGGCGCTGCTGGAGCGCGAGCTCGCCGCGCCGAACTACCGCCCGCGCACGATCGCGATGGGCACCAACACCGACCCCTACCAGCCGATCGAACGGCAATACCGGATCACCCGCTCGATCCTCGAGACGCTGGCGCGCTGCGACCATCCGGTCGGCATCGTCACCAAGTCGAACCTCGTGCTGCGCGATCTCGACATCCTCGCGCCGATGGCGGCCAGGGGGCTCGCCAAGGTCTATCTTTCGGTGACGACGCTCGAAAAGGAGGTCGCGCGCAAAATGGAGCCGCGCGCGCCGATCCCGGCGCGGCGGCTGGAGGCGATCGAGCGTCTGGCGGGCGCCGGCGTGCCGGTCGGCGTGATGGTCGCGCCGATCGTTCCGGCGGTCAACGATGCGGAGATCGAGAAGATCCTGGCGCGCGCCCATGGCGCCGGCGCCCGCGAGGCCGGCTATGTGATGCTGCGCCTGCCGCTCGAATTGCGCGACATCTTCCGGGAATGGCTGCTCGTCCACTATCCCGACAAGCTGCGCCACACGCTGTCGCTCGTGCAATCGGCGCACGGCGGCAAGGACTACGACTCGCAATGGGGAAAGCGCATGGCGGGCTCGGGACCCTACGCCTGGATGATCGGCCGCCGCTTCGAGATCGCCGCCGCGCGGCTCGGCTACAACGAGACGCCGACGCGGCTGCGCTGCGACCTGTTCCGTCCGCCGGAAGACGAGGCGACGGGGCCGCGCCAGCTCAGCCTGTTCTGACCGGCGCGCCGCGCCGAGGTTGCGCGCGGCGGCAAAACGGTTCATTCGTCCTGCGACGCCAACCTCGGGGCGCCCCGCGATGAAGGTCGAAGACGTTTTCGAATTCATGAGAAGCCAGCGGCTGGCCGTCGTCTCGACGGTCGACGCCTCCGGCGCGCCCGAGTTGGCGCTGGTCGGCATCGCCATGACGGCGGCCAACGAGATCGTGTTCGACAGTTTTTCGACCTCGCGCAAGGCGGTCAATCTGGCGGCGCGGCCGGCGATCGCGGTGGTCGTCGGCTGGGACGACGAAATCTCGGTGCAGATCGAAGGCGTGGCGCGTCGCGCCGAAGGCGAAGACCTCGCGAGGGTCAAGGCGGCCTATTACGCCGCCTGGCCCGACGGCAGGACCCGCGAGAGCTGGCCCGACATCGCCTATTTCGCGGTGCGCCTTCGCTGGCTTCGCTATTCGCGCTTCGCGGGGGCGCCCGAAGTCGTCGAGTTTACGCTCTGAGCGTCAGGCGCCTCGCGCCCGCTCAATCCTCCTGCGGCAGGATGCGCTCGATCAGCTCCTGCTCGGCGCCCGCCAGATCGACGGCGCCGAATTGCGCGTGCGCTTCGCCGGCGAGGCGCGTCGCGACATAGGCGTCGGCGAGCGCCGGGCGCCGCTCGGCGAGGGCGGCGGCGGCGGCGAGGCGGGCGAGGCGCTCGGCGGCGCGGCGCGCCGTCCGCTCGGCGCCGAAATCGGCGGAAACGCCGAGGCGGTCGGTCTCGACGCCGCAGGCCTCGCCGAGCCGCGCGACCACCCGCGCCGCCGCGTCGGGCGCGCGCGCCGCGGCGCGCAACACGTCGAGCGCCATCACGTTGCCCGACCCTTCCCAGATCGCATTGACCGGGGCCTCGCGATAAGCGCGCGCCAGCGGCCATTCCTCGACATAGCCGTTGCCGCCGAGGCACTCCATCGCCTCATAGACCAATTGCGGCGCCGCCTTGCACACCAGGAACTTGGCGGCGGGCGTGACGAGCCGCGCATAGGCGGCCTCGAAGAGATCGTCGGCGGCGCGATCGAAGGCGCGCGCCAGCCGGAACGCCAGCGCGGTCGCGCCCTCGACCTCGAGCGCCAGATCGCTCAGCACCGCGCGCATCAGCGGCTGGTCGATCAGACGCCGCTGGAACACCCGGCGCCAGCGCGCATGATGGGTCGCCTGGGCGAGGGCGAACCGCATCAGTCCCGCCGAGGCGACGACGCAGTCGAGGCGCGTCAACTGCACCATTTCGATGATCGTGCGCACGCCCTGGCCCTCCGGCCCGACGCGCTCGGCGAAGGCCGAACGGAAGGCGACTTCCGACGAGGCGTTGGAGCGATTGCCGAGCTTGTCCTTGAGCCGCGCGAAGAAAATCGCGTTCTTGGCGCCGTCGGGGCGAAATCGCGGCGTCAGGAAGGTCGTCAGCCCGCCCGGCGCCTGCGCGAGCACGAGAAAGGCGTCGCACATCGGGGCCGACATGAACCATTTGGACCCGGTGATCGCATAGCCGCCGGCGACCGGGCTGGCGAGCGTCGTATTGGCGCGCACGTCGGTGCCGCCCTGCGGCTCAGTCATGCCCATGCCGAGCGTCGCCGCGCTCTTCTCCCACCACGGGCGCAAAACCGGGTCGTAGCGGCGTCCGCGAATCTTCGGCAGCCAGTTCTGCGCGATCGCCGGCTCGGCGTTTAGCGCGGCCATGCTCGCGCTGGTCATCGTCAACGGGCAGAGATGGCCGCTCTCGGCTTGCGTCGCCATGAACAACCGCGCGGCGCGCGCCGCATGGCCGGCGGGCGCCATCGAGGGCGCGCGCGCCTCGTCCCAGATCGAGCAATGCAGGCCGGCCGCCATGCTGCGCGCCATCAGCGCGTGATAGGCGGGATGAAACTCCACCTCGTCGAGGCGATTGCCGCGCGGATCGACGAGCCTGAGGCGCGGCGGAAATTCGTTGGCGAGCCGCCCCTGCTCCATCGCCTCGGCGCCGCCGCAGGCCGCGCCGAAATCGGCGAGCGCCTCGCCCGCCGCATCGACGCCGGCCGCCGCCGCGGCCTCGCGCAACGCGCAATCCTCGAGAAACAGGTTGCGCCCGACGAAAGGCGGCGACTGGTTGGGGGCGCCGTCGGCGTCGAACACGGGATCGTTGAGCATCATCGCCTCGCCCGCCGTCCGTCCGCCGCGCCTCACTCGCCGGCGAGCCGCAACGCCGGTCTTTGCTCCTCGCGCTCGCGCAATCGCGCCTCGCGCTCGGCGACATAGGCCCGCGTCGCCGGAACGACGCTCTGATTCTTGGCGAGTTGAATCTGAAACACCATATTTGCGTCGACTCGGAAAGAGGTTTCGGAGCCGGCGAGGTAGAATTCCCACATCCGGCAGAAGCGTTCGTCATACAGCGCCTTCGCCTCTTCGCGGTTGCCCATGAAGCGCTGGCGCCAGATCTTCAGCGTGTCGGCGTAGTGAAGGCGCAGGATTTCGGTGTCGGTCACATAGAGGCCCGCGCGCTCGATCGACGCGAACACCTCGGACAGGCTCGGAATGTAGCCGCCGGGAAAAATGTATTTGGCGATCCAGGGATTGGTCGCATTCGGCTTGCCGCTGCGCCCGATCGCATGCAGCAGCATCACGCCGTCGTCCTTCAAGAGGCGGCGAACGTGCTGGAAGTACTCGTCGAATCCGCCGATGCCGACATGCTCGAACATGCCGACCGAGACGATCCGGTCGAAGCGCTCGGTGACGTCGCGATAGTCCTGCAGGTGGAAGCTGACGCGATCGGCGAGGCCGCCGTCGACCGCGCGCTTGACCGCGACGTCGTGCTGCTCGCGCGACAGGGTGACGCCGGTCGCCCGGGCGCCGGCGGTGCCGGCGAGATAAAGCCCCAGACCGCCGAAACCGCAACCGATGTCGAGCACGCTGTGGCCGTCGTCGACGAGCATTTTGGCGGCGATGTGCCGCTTCTTGGCGAGCTGCGCCTCCTCGAGCGTCGCGCCGGGATGTTCGAAATAGGCGCAGGAATATTGCCGGTCCGCATCGAGGAACAGGTCGTAGAGCCGGACATTCAAATCGTAGTGGTGGGCGATGTTCCGCCTGGCGTTGAGGCGGTCGTTGCGCTGGCGGAACCGCCGGGTCGCGATGCGGGCGTCCTCCAGCAGCTTGAGCCAGCGCGGCCCGCCGAACGCCGCGATGTTTTGCGCGCCGAGCGCCAGAACATCGTAGAGGTCGCCCTTGGTGACGACCAGCCGGCCGTCCATGTAGAGCTCGCCCATCGCCAGGGTGGGGTCGAAGGTCAGCGCCCGCTCGGCGGCGCGGTCGGTCAGTCTGACGCCGAGCTTCGGGCCGGTCCGATCGCCGAAGACCTGGGTGACGCCGTCGGCGGTTTCCACTTCCAGGTGGCCGTGCCGGATCAGCGTGGACAGAAAGGTCCTGAAAAGCGTTCCCATGAGCGGCCCCTTTTTGACGGCGCTCCAAGGGCTCGAGAGGCACGCGGAAACGCCGGACAACCTGGTTAACCGAAACTATGACCGCTGCGCGGCGGTTTCAAGTTTGTTGTCGCAGTCGGCGTTTTCGACGGCCTGCGGCGGCTCTTTTGGCCTATTTCGACCGCGCCGGCGGATCAGCGGGCGGCGATCCGCCTCGCCCGCTCTCACATTGACAAGGCGGGCGCCGCCTCCTATCTGCTGGGCGAGCGTCCGCCCCTGCGCGGGGAAGGCGGGTTTGGCCCGTCCGGCTCGCGCGCGTTTCGGGATCGCCCCTCGCCGGGCTGACGAAATCCGAACGCCGGCGGGCGCATTCTCCGGCAAATTGGCGGGATGCTCGGAAACGCCGAATTTGCGGCGCGCCGCCCGGTTGAAGGAATGGACATCCCCCGTTCACAAGAGTTGCGTTAGGATCGGCGGGTCGCTGCCTGGCGGGGCGGCGGGAAATTGCGGCGCCGCCGGCGCCGAGGGTCGGAAAGGTCGAATATGCTCGGCTCGGTATTGAAAAGCGTCTTCGGCTCGGCGAACGACCGGCGGCTGAAGGGATATCGGCCGCACATCGGCGCCGTCAACGCGCTCGAAGCGCAATTCGCGGCGATGACCGACGATCAATTGCGCGCCACGACGCAGGAATTTCGCGACGCGCTCGCCGCCGGAAAGACGCTCGAGGACATCGCCGCGCCGGCTTTCGCGGCGGTGCGGGAAGCGGCCAAGCGCACGCTGAAGCAGCGCCATTTCGACGTGCAATTGATCGGCGGCATGGTGCTGCACGAGGGCGCGATCGCCGAAATGCGCACCGGCGAAGGCAAGACGCTGGTGGCGACGCTGGCGAGTTATCTCAACGCGCTCGCCGGCAAGGGCGTCCATGTCGTCACGGTCAACGACTATCTGGCGCGCCGCGACTCCGAATGGATGGGCCAGATCTACGGCTTCCTCGGCATGAGCGTCGGCGTCATCGTGCACGGGCTCGACGACAACCAGCGCCGGCAGGCCTACGCCGCCGACATCACCTATGGCACCAACAACGAATTCGGCTTCGACTATCTGCGCGACAATATGAAATACGACATGGCCGACATGGTTCAGCGCGGCCATCATTATGCGATCGTCGACGAGGTCGACTCGATCCTGGTCGACGAGGCGCGCACGCCGCTGATCATCTCCGGCCCTTCCGACGACCGCTCCGACCTCTACAATTCCGTCAACGCGCTGATCCCGCGCCTGGCGCGAAACGACTACGAACTCGACGAAAAGCAGCGCACGGTCAATCTGACCGAGGCGGGCAACGAACACGCCGAGGAATTGCTGCGCGAGGCCGGCCTGCTCAAGGAGGGCTCGCTCTACGAGGCTTCGAGCGTGACGCTCGTCCACCACGTCAACCAGGCGCTGCGCGCCCACAAACTGTTCCAGCTCGACAAGGACTACATCGTGCGCAACGGCGAACTCGTCATCGTCGACGAATTCACCGGCCGCATGATGCCGGGCCGGCGCTACTCCGAGGGCCTGCATCAGGCGCTGGAGGCCAAGGAGCACGTGCCGGTGCAGCCGGAAAACGTCACGCTCGCCTCGATCACCTTTCAGAACTACTTCCGCCTCTACAAGAAGCTCGCCGGCATGACCGGCACGGCGGCGACCGAGGCGGACGAATTCTCCGAGATCTACAAGCTCGAAGTCGTCGAGATTCCGACGCATCGACCGGTCAACCGTCTCGACGAGGACGACGAGGTCTACCGGACCGGCGCCGAAAAGCTGCGCGCCGTGGTGCGCGAAATCGACGAGGCCAACGCCAAGATGCAGCCGATGCTGGTCGGCACGACGTCGATCGAGAAATCGGAACAGCTCGCCGAGATTCTCGAAAAGCACGGCTATACGAAGATCGACTTCACCGCGGAGCAGGCGCTTCTGCCGCTCTACGCCGCGGCGCGCGCCGGCAAGCCGTCCAAGCTGTTCGCCGTGCTGAACGCGCGCTTCCACGAGCAGGAGGCCTATATCGTCGCGGAAGCCGGCGTGCCCGGGGCGATCACCATCGCCACCAACATGGCGGGCCGCGGCACCGACATCCAGCTCGGCGGCAACGTCGAGATGCGGGTGACCCAGGAATGCGCCGCGCTCGCGCCGGGCGAGGAGCGCGACGCCAGGGAGGCGGCGATCCGCAGCGAGGTCGCCGACTTCAAGCAGAAGGCGATCGACGCCGGCGGCCTCTATATCATCGGCACCGAACGCCACGAGAGCCGGCGCATCGACAACCAGCTGCGCGGCCGCGCCGGCCGTCAGGGCGATCCGGGGCGCTCGAAATTCTTCCTGTCGCTGCAGGACGACCTGATGCGCATCTTCGGCTCCGAGCGCATGGACGCGATGCTCAAGCGGCTGGGGCTCAAGGAGGACGAGTCGATCGTCCATCCCTGGATCAACAAGGCGCTCGAGAAGGCGCAGCAGAAGGTCGAGGCCCGCAACTTCGACATGCGCAAGAACATTCTCAAGTTCGATAACGTGATGAACGATCAGCGCAAGGTCATCTTCGAGGACCGGCGCAAGATGATGGCCCAGGAATCTCTCGAGCCGACCATCGCCGAAATGCGCGCCAATGTCGTCGACGATCTCATCGCCAAGCACATTCCCGCCGACGCCTATCCCGAGGCCTGGGACGTGGCGGGCCTCAAGGACGCCATCCGTGTCAGGCTCAACCTCGATCCGCCGGTCGCCGACTGGGCCAAGGAGGAGGGCATCGCCGACGAGGAAATGAGCGAGCGGCTGCACAAGGCGGCCGACGAGGCCTATGCCGAACGCGTCAGCCGCAATACGCCCGAGGCGATGCGCTACATCGAAAAGCAGGTCATCCTGCAATCGCTCGATCACCTCTGGCGCGACCATCTGGTGACGCTCGACCATCTCAGGCAGGTGATTGGCTGGCGCGGCCTCGCCCAGCGCGACCCGCTCAACGAGTACAAGTCGGAGGCCTTCGAGCTGTTCAAGACGCTGATCGAGCGCTGGCACGAAGAGGTCATCGCGCAGATGATGCGCATCGAGGTGCGCTTCCAGCCGCCCGAGCCGGCGCCGCCGCCGATGCAGTTCCAGCATCTCGATCCGCTGACCGGCGACAACCAGGAAGCGTTCGCCGCGCTGAACGAGCGCGTCGGCGCGGGAGAATTCTCGGCCGCGGCGGTCGGCGTGGTCGCGGCGCCGACGTTGATCGAGACCGGCGAGCGCAATCCGAAGGATCCCTCGACCTGGGGCAAGGTCGGCCGCAACGAGCCCTGCCCGTGCGGGTCGGGCAAGAAATTCAAGCATTGCCACGGAGCGCTCGCCTGACCATGGCGCGAGCGCTGCAGGCGGGCGTGACGCGCGAGGCGGCGCTGAAAGCGTTGCGGGCCATGCTCGGCGACGCCGGGGTCGACGGCTTCGCCGCCGACGCGCGCCTGCTGCTCTGCGCGGCCGCGGGTCTGAGCCGCGCCGATCTGTTGCGCGAGCCGGAACGCGCGCTGAGCGAAGCGGCGGTCCGGCGCCTGGCGCCGATGGCGGCGCGGCGGGCGGCGCGGGAGCCGCTGTCGCGCATCGTCGGGCGCCGCGAATTCTGGGGCCTGCCGCTGGCGATTTCGTCGGCCGTGCTCGATCCCAGAGCCGACACCGAGACGCTGGTCGATGCGGTCGTCGGCGCGTTGGCGGATCGGCGCGCGGCGCCGCTGCGGATTCTCGATCTCGGCGCCGGCTCGGGCGCGATCCTTTGCGCGTTGCTCACCGAATTCGGCGCCGCGCGCGGCGTCGCCGTCGATCTCTCGGCGCCGGCGGCGGCGCAGGCGCGGGCGAACCTCGCCGCCTGCGGCCTCGCCGGACGCGCCGACGTCGTCGTCGGTTGGTGGGGAAGCGCGGTTCGCGGGCCGTTCGACGTCGTCGTCTCGAATCCGCCCTATGTCGCGAGCGGCCAGATCGGCGCCCTGCAACGCGAGGTGCGCGACCACGATCCCGCGCTCGCCCTCGACGGCGGACCTGACGGCCTCGACGCCTATCGGGCGATCGGCGCCGGGCTCGACGACCTGCTGGCGCGTGGCGGGCGGTTCTTCCTGGAGGTCGGCGCCGGACAGGCCGACAGCGTCATGGCGATCCTCCGCGCCAATCGATTGACGGCGTTCGCGGCGCATGCCGATCTGGCCGGCGTGGCGCGGGTCGTCAGCGGCCGCGCGGGTCCCGGCGCGACGGTCGATGAAACAGGCCGGGGCGATTGAATGGGCCTCGCCGCAAGAATGCCTCTTGGCGGGAAGCGAAAAAAAGACTATTTTATAAATAGAATCGTCTTCGCGTCGTTGTCCGGGCGAAAGTTGCGTAGCGGCCTGTGGAGTTCGGCTCCGGGGTTCGCCCGCATCATCGGCCGTCTCAGATTGACGACAAGCGGAGAGACTTTAGCCGCGAGACTATCATTCGACCATGAGGCGTCTGATTGGCGCAGGCGTCGTTGATCGCGGTCGGAAGTCAGCACGTGATCGCGCGTCTTCGGGCGCGGATGGATCATTGGGATCGGGGCCGCCGGCCAGCGCCCCGCTTTGTCCTGGCGTTCGTCGGAACGCCGCCGCGAGCGCGCGGGATGCGCCGGTTATCTGCACAAAGCAAGGACCTCTGAAGGTTCAAACATCGGCCAAAATTCGGAGCCTTCGAGAGTTTAGGGAATGTCAATGAGACCTGGTCAGAACAAGCGCATGCGCGGTCGTCCCAGCAACAATCGCCGCGGACCCAATCCGCTGACGCGTTCCTACGAGTCGAACGGGCCGGACGTGAAAATCCGCGGCAACGCCCATCACGTCGCGGAAAAATATCTGCAGCTGGCGCGGGACGCCCACACCAACGGCGACCCGGTCGCGGCGGAAAACTATCTCCAGCACGCCGAACACTACTTTCGCCTGATCGCCTCGGCGCAGGCGGCGCAATTGCAGCAGCAGAACGGCGCCTCGCGGCCGGCCGGCGACGGCGAAGGCGAGGATTTGGACGACGAGGACGACGGCGGGGGATTGTCTGACCGCTTCGCCTCGCCCGCCGAGCGGGCGCCGGCGCCCTATCAGCCCCAGCCGACTTTCGCCGCGCCGATCCCGGCGCAACCGCAGGCGCAGCCGTTCCAGGACCGCGGGCCTTACGACAGCGATCGCCAGCCGCAAGGCGATCGCGGCTATCAGGGACGGCCGGACCGCTCGCACAATCGGCCGCAGGACCGCGGACCGCGCGACAACCGGCCCTATCAGGATCGCCAGGAGCCTTCGCGCGACAATCGCGATTCGCGGGACAATCGCTTCCCGCGCGACAATCGGCCGCGCGACTTCCGCCCCTATCGCGAGGCCAACCCGCCTCGCGAGACCGCCGTTCCCAGCGAGCCGGGGCTCGCCGGCGCGCTGCCCTCTTTCATCACCGCGCCGGCGCGCGGCGGCGCGGCGCCGGACGGCGAGGATGCGCAATTCTCGAATCGCGCCAATTATGCCGACGGGGCGCAGCCGACCGAGACCGAGGCGGCGTCCGGCGGCGGAGCGCCGATCGAAAACATGGAGGCGGCGCCGCGCTATCCCTCGCGCGGGCGCCGGCGGCGCATCCGCCCGAATTTCAGCTTCGATGGCCCGCAGGACGCTCAGGGCTCCGGCGCGCCGGAGCAGCCGGCCCATCCCGACGAGGCGCCCGCCGGCGAGTGAGTCCGGCGCGGACGATCCGCGCCCTCGCCGCCGACCCCGCCCGCGCACAAGAGAGCGGCTTCAGGTCGGCGCGGCTCGTTCGGGCGCCGTCGGCGGTTTGCGCGCGCCGCGTCCGACGCTTTCATAGGTGAAGCCGAGCGCCGCCATCTCGTCGGGACGATAGATGTTCCGGAGATCGATGACGATCGGTCGGCGCATGGAAGCTTTCACGCGCGGCAGATCGAGCGCGCGAAACGCCTCCCATTCGGTGATGATGACCAGGGCGTCGGCCCCCGCGACGCATTCATAGGGTCCTTGCGCGAAGGCGACGCCGGGCAGCAGCTCGTGCGCCGACTTGCCGCCCTTCGGATCGAACGCCACGACTGTTGCGCCGGCCGCCTGCAACGCGGGCACGATCACCAGGCTCGGCGCGCTGCGCATGTCGTCGGTGTTCGGCTTGAAGGTCAGGCCGAGAACGGCGATCGTCTTGCCCGCGATCGCGCCGCCGCACGCCCGGATGATCTTTTCGGCCATCGCGGCCTGGCGCTTCTCGTTGACGTCCATCACCGTTTCGATGATGCGCAACGGCGCCTCAGCGTCGCGCGCCGTCGTCGCCAGCGCCAGCATGTCCTTGGGAAAGCACGAGCCGCCAAAGCCGGGCCCGGCGTTCAGGAATTTCCGGCCGATGCGGTTGTCGAGACCGATGCCGCGCGCCACATCCTGCACGTCGGCGCCGACCCGCTCGCACAGATTGCTGATCTCGTTGATGAACGTCACCTTCATCGCGAGATAGGCGTTGGCCGAATATTTGATGAGTTCGGCGGTGCGCCGGCCGGTGAACATCACCGGGCCCTGATTGAGATAGAACGGCCGGTAGATTTCGCTCATCACCTGGCGCGCCTGATCGTCCTCGACGCCGACGACGATGCGGTCGGGCAGCTTGAAGTCCTTGATCGCCGAGCCCTCGCGCAGGAATTCGGGATTGGAGACCACCGAAAACCGCGCCGACGGCGCCGCCGCGGCGATGATCCGCTCGATCTCGTCGCCGGCGCCGACCGGCACCGTCGATTTCGTGACGATCACCGCATAACCGTCGAGGACCGTCGCGATCTGCCGCGCCGCCTCGTAGACATCGCTGAGGTCGGCGCGGTCTTCGCCAGGCAGGGTCGGGGTGCCCACCGCGATGAAGATCGCCTGCGCGCCGCGCGCGCCCTCGCCAAGATCGGTGGTGAAGGAAAGCCGGCCCGCGCCGACATTGCCGGCGACGATCTCGCCGAGGCCCGGCTCGAAGATCGGAATGTCGGCGCGCCGCAGCGCCGCGATCTTCGCCGCGTCGGTGTCGATGCACACGACGCTATGGCCGAAGTCGGAAAGACACGCCCCGCTCACAAGCCCGACATAGCCCGTGCCGATCACCGCGATGCGCATCGATCGCCCTTGGGTTGAAATGACGCCAGACGCCTTCTATGGCGCTTCGCCGACCCCGGCAACGCCCCGGCGGGAAATCGGCGGCCGCGACGCCGACGCAAAGATCGCCCGCGACGACCCTTGGCGCCGGCCCCGGAATGATGATTGTGTCGGGCCGATGAATGTGATCGGGGGTTATGACGGGGATGCGACACGACAAGGCTTTGGCGCAGGCGCGCGCGCTCCTCGAACGGGTTCCCCTCGTCGACGGCCATAACGATCTCCCCTGGGTGATCCGCATCGACGCGCAGGCGCGCGGCGACGTCGCCGCCTATGACCTGCGGCGCCCGCACGACAGGGGCGACACCGACATTCCGCGGCTGCGCGAAGGCCTGGTCGGCGCGCAATTCTGGGCGGCGTTCCAGCCGACAAGCGCGCCCCATCCGGCGCGCACGGCGCTCGAGCAGATCGACCTCATCCGCCGCCTCGAGGACGCCTATCCCGACGTGTTCCTCGCCGCGCGCCGCGCCGGCGACGTCGCCAGGGCGCGGCGGGCGGGCAAGATCGCCTCGTTCATCGCGGTCGAGGGCGGCGTCGGCCTGGAGAACGCGCTCGCCCCGTTGCGCATCTGGCGGGCGGCGGGCGTCAGGCTGATGACGCTGTGCCACAACGAGAGCCTCGACTGGGTCGATTCGGCGACCGACGCGCCGCGCGCCGGCGGCCTCAACGCGTTCGGCCGCGCGGTGGTCGGCGAACTCAACCGGCTCGGCGTGATCGTCGATTGCGCGCATGTCTCGCACGACGCGATGCGGCGCGCGCTCGACGTGACCGAGGCGCCGATCGTGCTGTCGCACTCCAACGCCTTCGCGCTGTGCGATCATCCGCGCAATGCGCCGGACGACGTGCTGCGCCGCCTGAAGGACAATGGCGGGCTGGTGATGGCGACCTTCGTGCCGGGCTTCATTTCGCAGAAGCTGCGCGACTGGCTGGCGCGCTCGCGCGACCGCTACGGCAAGGCGCCGCTGGTCGCCGATCCCAAGGCCGCGCTCACCGAACAGGAGGCCCAACACGGGCCGGCGCCGCGCGCGACGCTGGAGGAGCTCGCCGACCATATCGTCTATCTCGTCGAGACGGCCGGCGTCGACCACGTCGGGATCGGGTCGGACTTTTTCGGCGGCGCGCAGCCGCTCGGCCTCGAGCACGTCGGCCGCTTTCCCCACCTGTTCGCCGAACTGATCCGCCGCGGCTTTACGCAAGGCGCGCTGGCCAAGCTCGCCTCGCGCAATTTCCTGCGCGCGATGCGGCAGGTCGAACGGGTCGGCGAACGCCTGCGGGCCGAGCGCGGGCCGGCGCTGGGGCGGATCGAGGATTACCCGGGGGCGTGAGGGGTTGAGGCCATCTTCCCCCTTGCGGGGGAAGATGGCCGGCGAAGCCGGCCAGATGAGGGGGTGTCGCGCGAAGCGCGACGGCTTTGAACCTATAAGCGGAGCGACGCGGCAGGCGGGAGGACGCGCCGGACGCAGTTAAGCATTTCCGCCCCCGATCGCGTCTTTTCAGGCGCTTGCAGGCGGGAAAATTTCCGCATCGGCCGAGTTGTCGTCGGCGAACGACGAAGCCGGCCATCGCGGCTCCGTGGTTCACGATGAAGATCGGGGAATGCGTATCACGTCCCCGTAACCCCGTAACCGATCGCGCCGACGCGCTGCAAGAGGTGATCGATTTCTTTTGGCACGCCCGAGACGTTCTGGGGGTTACGGGTTACCGGATGTGATGCGCATTGCCCGATCTTCATCGTTGGACGACGGAGCCGCGATGGCCAGCTTCGACGTCTCGGTGATCGCCTTCTTGCTCGAATAAACGTTCCGGCGGCTCTTCCCGCCCTCGCCGGCCTCGCCGCGAGGATGATCGTCGATCCCCGCGTTCAAGACGCGCCCGGCGAGCGCCATCTCAATTTCATCTCCCAAGGAGCGACAGTCCAAGCGCTTCGCCGGCGGCGCGCAATTGGTGGTCGAGCGTCGCCAGCGGCAGGTTTCGTCGTTGAGCGAGCTCCAGATAGCAGGCGTCGTAGATCGTCAGCCTATGCCGATCGGACAAGAACAGCGTCGTCGTCCAGATATGGGCGTCCGTTTCGGGATCGACGGCGATCGGCAGGCGGCCGAGATCGGCGATCGACGCGTCGCGATAGGCGGCGTCGATGCGCTTGCGACGGATTGCCGACTGAAGCCCGTTCGCCACTTCAAGCCGCCAGAGGGGCGGCACGACCGCTCCGGTTCGCGCGACCGTGTCGAGCAGTTCTTCGGTCGCCGGCGTCGCTTCGTCCTCGAAATACCAGGTCATCGTCAATGAGGCGTCGATGACCAGCCTCACCGGCGCCCCTCAATGACGAGGTCCTTGAGCTCGAGGCCGCCCAGCGTGACCCCGCGCCGTCGCGCCCGAATGCGCGCCGCCGCCTCGACGCCGGCCTCACGATCGACCGCTCCCGCGGGAGCCACGAGACGCGCGACGACCCTGCCGCGCCGCGTGATGACGACCTCCTCGCCGGCTTCGACCCAGTCGAGCAAGAGCCCGAACCTGGTTTTCGCCTCGAACGCTCCGACCTCTTTCATCTCATCAACCCCATCAGTCTAGTCGATCGACTGGTTGAACATAGGTCTGCCGCGGCCCATTGTCGATTGAATTTCGGGGCGGCTCCCCGAGGCGATCGCGCTCGGCCGGGTTCGGGCGGCCGCTAAGCGTAGACGTCGGCGGAATCGCGGCATAATCTGATCGGAGCCATCGGCGCGCGAAGAAGCGGCGCGAGGCGGGGGACCGGGCGCGGGTGGCCGTCGAGCAGGAGGCGATCGTCGCCATGGACGTCCGCGCCGGAGAAACCGAGTCTCGCCCGGTTCCGGCGGCGATCGTGCTTTACCATCCCGACGCCGCGCAGTTGGCCGGGCTGTTGCGCGCCCTCGATCGGCAGGGGCGGCGTCTGTTGCTGTTCGCCAACGGACCGTTGGAAGGCGTCGTCGAAGGGCAGATCGCCGGTCTGGCGAACGCCCGGGTGATCCGTTCCCCCGCCAATATCGGGCTGGGCGCGGCGCTGAACGCGGTTTGCGAGGCGGCGGATTTAGAGGGCTTCGCTCGTATCCTGCTGTTCGATCAGGACAGCGCGCCCGAGCCGGGCCTCGCCGGCGCGTTGTCGGGACGGTTTTCAGCCTTCGAGCGCCAGGGCGTCCGCCCCGCCGTGCTGGGGCCGCTGCTGGTCCCGCCGGCGGCCGGAAATTATCGCCCGTTGCGCTATTTCTGGCGTAATCGCGAAGCGGGAACGGTCGATTTCGCGCCGACCTCCGGCTCGCTCATATCGCTGGCGGCGTGGCGGGTCGTCGGCCCGTTCCGCAGCGATTATTTCGTCGGCGCGATCGACGTGGAATGGGGCTTCCGCGCCTGGCGATCCGGTTATTGCTGCCTGGTCGCGGAGGACATTCGCATGGTCCATCGTTGGGGCGCGGCGGAGACCGACGACCGGCGTTCGTCGCCGCAGATCCTGCGCCAGTCGGAAGCGCGAACCTATCTTTACCTGCGCAACGCGGTCGACTGCATGCGACTGTCCTATATTCCGGCAAGGTGGAAGGCGCGCTTTGCGTTCACGCTGCTGGCGCAGACCGGGCTCTTGTTGTTCGCGCGCGGGTTCGCCGCGTCAACCCGCAAGGTGATCTGGCGCGCGCTCCGCGACGGTTGGGGAAATGAACTCGGGCCGGTTCCGGGCGACATCGCCGCCGACTAACAGCCGGCCCCGCAAGTTGCGGACGGTGAAGCCGCCGGCCCAGGCGGCGATCGTGAAGCATCGTTCGACGGCGTGGTGCAAAGTGCCGTCGGTCTGTCCCGCTTCCGCCTCGAAGTCCTCCGGCGCGAGATTGAGCCGCCGAAGCGGCTCCAACGCGCTCGGGCGGAACCAGAACATCGATCCTTCGAAAAAGCCCAGGCGCGCGGAATCTGCGGCGTTCATCCGGCGCGCCAGCGAGGCCACCGCGGCTTCGTTGGTCATCCAATAGCCCGGCGCGGCACGATAACTGGCCGCCCAGCCCACCATGCCGACCTCTGCATCCTCGAACAAGGACGCCGTCGCGCGTGCGGCGCGCGGTTCGCCGCAGAGCAGCTGGAGAAGCAGTTTGCGCCGGATGTTTCCATCCAGCAGGTGCGGGCTTCGTTTGGTGTGGATTTTGAGCGCCGCGTCGAACGGCTCCAGAATCCCCGCATTCAGCAAACTGAGAAAAGGCGCGATATCCCGGCCGCGGTTCGGGGTTATGAACAGGCGGACATCCGCGACCCCCTCCAGCCGCCGCTGCGCCTCGCCGTGCTTTTCGGGGGGAACCGTGACGAACAGCGGCGTCCCGTTCGGCAGCAGCGACCGGCACGCAAGGATTTCGGGCAGCAATTCTGGATAATAGGCGTGAACGACCATCGCCAGACGCAACGCCGGCCAGGGCTGGGGCGGCGCTCCTCGCGCGAGCCATCCGCGGATTTTCTGCCCCTGCGGGGAAACGAACAGCAGACCCGCGGTGAGACTGAGCAGCTTTTGCGCGACGTGCCAGGCGTAGGCCGAGGATCTCACCGCAAGTCCGCGTTTGCTCTGAAATCTGTTCCTTGACGCTCTCTTCATTTTGTCGAAGACACATTTCCTTTTCGACAGGCGGCGGTGGATCGCGCTGGCCTGTCTTCGCCGGAAGCACCGTTGGACTGCCCGAGCCACGAAATCAAGTCGGCTCGCTCGCCAGGGTCCGCCACGACTCAGGCGATCGCCCGGCCTTCGCCAATGCCCGCCGAGGGCTTTCTCATGCGTCTCGCGCAGCGGCGGGGAATCCGGGCGGGGCCGGAGCTTGCGGCGCGCGGCGAGGCGTGGCCGATCGGGGATTTCGGGGGACTCGAGCGCGGTTGGATTGCGGCGCCTGATGTGCCATATTGAGCGCGCCAACGATGCGGGATGGAGACGACGACGTGAAACATTTTGGCGGGGCGGCTTTTCTTTGTCTGTTCTGCTGGGCCGCGACCGCCCAGGCGGGCGAAATACGCGGCAAGGACAACAAGTGCCTCGACATCCCGGGCGGCGTCACGGAGGACGGAACGACGCTCGACTACCGTGCGTGCAGCGGGGCTCCCGGGCAACAATGGACGATCAAGGACGGCCTGATCACCGGCAAGGACGGCCGATGCATCGACATCCCGGAGGGCAACACGGCCGACGGCACGGTTCTCAACCTCTGGGAGTGCGAGGACGGCGCCGAGGAGCAGCAATGGAAGGCGGTGCGCGACACGCTGGTCGGCAAGGACGGGGTGTGCATCGGCCTGGCCGGCGGCAAGACCGACGACGGCACGCCGGTTCAGGTGTCGCACTGCGACGGCAGCGCCGAACAGAAATGGAAATACTAGGCCGCGGACGCCTCGATCGACGGCGCGGGAGCCTGCCGGCGGCGGCGAGGATTGTCTCCGATGGCTTCCCGCCTCCGCGCGGGGTTGAGCAGATGAAGCTGGTCGCCGTTTCGACCTTCCAGCGCCATGGTTCGGCTCGGCAAGAATCTGGCGAGCGCGGCCGTCGGGCTCCCGACGTCGGTCTGCCGTAGGCTCCGGGCCAACGAACGTCGAGGATCAAGCGGCGGCTCGATGGCGCCGCGCCATCGAGCCGATCGTTGGTCGCGCCAGGAGCAACGGCCTTCCCGAAAGAAACCGCCGCGCTGGAAGCCGAGGCGAGGCGATCCACGCCAGTGGGCCGCCGCCCAAACGGCCAATCGAGTGCGCGTCCTTGACGCCATTGGCGTTGCGCGACGATCGACCATGGAGCCCAAGCCGAGACGATCGGGGCGCTGCTTTGTCTCTCGACGCGGTGCGCTGGACGTTGGATAATCGGCGCGCCGGGTCATCGTCGCGCCTCCGAGGATCGTCTATGTGGTTATCTGAGACCAAGTTGCCGCAGAATTGGCGGGCGTCCGCGGTTCTGTTGGCGGCGCTTTCTGCGGGAGGCTGCTTTCAACCGCTTTACGGCGAGGCCGCCCACCCCGGGCTGACCGCCGATATGCGCGCGATCGCGGTCGACCCGATCAAGGATCGAATCGGCCATTATCTCGGCAATGATTTGATCCTGGATCTCAACGGCACCGGCGCCGCCCCGCCGCCCAAATACCGGCTGGCCGTCACGACGACGATTGAGAGCGAGACGCCGACGGTGAGCTCGCAGATCCAGGTGGCGAACGCCGCGACGGTGACCGGCATCGCCAAGTACACGCTGACCCCCACCGGAGGGGGAGACGCGGTCGTGACCGGCGAGGCGACCGCGGTGGCGGTCTATGACCGCACGGAGGAGCGTTTCGCAAACCTGCGCGCGGAGCGCGACGCCGAGATCAAACTCGCCAAATCGCTGGCGGACGAAATCGAACTGCGCCTCGCGGCCAGGCTGACGGCCCGCATGGGTGAGATACGGGGCATGGACAATAGGTGCGTCGACATCCCCAATGGGGCGACGGAGGAGGGAGCCAAGCTCAACTACTACGATTGCGACGCCACTGACGAACAAGAATGGACGCTGAGGGACGGGGCGATCATAGGCAAGGACGGGAAGTGCATCGGGATTCCGAACGGCGATGCTCCTGACGGGGCGGTTCTCGAAATCCGGACCTGCGTCGCCGGAGCGGCGGAGCAAAAATGGAGCGTCGAGAACGGCGCCATCGTGGGGAAGGGCGGGAAGTGCATGGACCTTCCGGACGGCAATACTGAAAACGGCACGCCCATCGAGGCGCGAAAGTGCAATGGCAGCCCCGAACAGCAATGGAACTTCTAGCGGCGCGCTTGCAGCGCACGCCGGCGGCGTGACATCGGACTCGTTTTCACCTAATAAGCCGGGCGACGCATTGGCGCGGGCCGCGGACGACCTGCCCCAGGGAGATCACCATCGATGCGGGTTATCGTAACGGGCGGCGCGGGTTTCATCGGATCAGCAGTGTGCCGTCTCCTTGTCGCCGTACTCGGTCATGATGTCCTGAATATCGACAAACTCACCTATGCCGGCAATTCCGCTTCTCTGAATTCGATCAACAACCACCCCGGCTATCGCTTCGCCAAGGCGGACATTTGCGACCGCGCGGCGATGATCGATCTTTTCGAGCAGTTTCAGCCCGACGGCGTGATTCATCTGGCCGCCGAGAGTCATGTCGATCGCTCGATCGTGGACTCGGCCGCGTTCATCAACACCAACATCGTCGGCGCCTTTATTCTCCTGGAGACATCGCGGGCCTATTGGCTGGGCCTCGACGGCGCGCGCAGGGACGCCTTTCGTTTTCTTCATGTGTCGACCGACGAGGTCTACGGCTCGCTGGGAAAGGACGGTCTTTTCAGCGAGGTCACCCCCTATGACCCAAGCTCGCCCTATTCGGCCTCCAAGGCCGCGGCGGATCATTTGGCGAGCGCCTGGGCGCGCACCTACGGCTTTCCCGTCGTCATCTCGAATTGCTCGAACAATTACGGCCCGTTCCACTTTCCAGAAAAGCTGATCCCGCTCGCCATCCTCAACGCGCTGCACGGCAAGCCGATATCGGTATACGGCGACGGCTCGAACGTCCGCGACTGGCTGTATGTCGACGATCACGCGCGGGCGCTGTTCACGATACTCACCCGAGGGCGCATCGGCGAAAAATACAACGTCGGCGGCCGCAACGAGCGGCGCAACATCGACGTCGTGAAGCGAATCTGCGCCATCCTCGATGATCTGCGGCCCGACGGTCTGCCTCACGACCGGCTGATTTCGTTTGTCGCCGACCGGCCGGGACACGATACGCGCTATGCGATCGACGCGACCAAGCTCGAGGCCGACCTTGGCTGGCGGGCGGCCGAGTCCTTCGACACAGGGATCGAGAAGACAATCAGATGGTACCTTGAGAACGAGTGGTGGTGGCGTCCCCTGCGCGAGACCGTCTATGCCGGGGAGCGGCTTGGCCTGGTTCCGGCATAGTGGTTTGCCGGCGCGCCGCATTTTCATCGCAGGGCGCGAGGGCGCGATCCCCGGCGGCGCTGTGGCCGGCGGGCGTGTGAACCCTGAACGCTGATCGGGTCAGCCGCGCAGCCAACGAATCGCACGAGGAAATCCTGTCATGAAGGGCATCATTCTGGCCGGCGGCAGCGGCACCCGATTGCATCCGATGACCATGGTGACCTCAAAGCAGCTCCTGGCGGTCTACGACAAGCCGATGATCTACTATCCTCTGTCGGTATTGTTGCAGGCGAGAATCCGCGAAATCCTGGTCATTTCGACCCCCCAAGACCTGCCGACCTTTCGCCGTCTGCTCGGCGACGGCGCGCGCTGGGGCCTGTCGATCAGCTTTGCCGAACAACCGCGCCCCGAAGGCCTCGGCCAGGCCTTCACGATCGGCGCGGACTTCGTTCGCGGCGGCCCTTCCGCGCTCGTCTTGGGCGACAATATCTTCTACGGCGGCGGGCTCGGACCTCTGTTGGAGACGGCGCGCAATCAGACGGTCGGCGCGACGGTGTTCGGATATCGCGTCGTCGATCCCGAGCGCTACGGCGTGGTGGAGTTCGACGACCGGAAACGCGCGATCAGCATCGAGGAGAAGCCAAAAACGCCGAAATCGCATTGGGCGGTCACCGGCCTTTATTTCTACGACAAGCAAGTCGTCGACATCGCCGCGACGATCAGGCCGTCCGCTCGCGGCGAGCTCGAGATCACGGACGTCAATCGGGTCTATCTGGAAATGGGTCAGCTTCGGGTCGAACAACTCGGCCGCGGCATTGCCTGGCTGGACACCGGCACGCCGGACGCCCTGACCGACGCGACGAATTTCGTTCGCGCCATGGAGAAGCGCCAAGGCTTGCGCGTCTGCTGCCCCGAGGAGATCGCCTTCGAGCAGGGCTTCATAAATTCCGATCAACTGATGGACCTCGGCCGCGCGCTCGCCAAGAGCGATTACGGGCGATACCTCATGGCCGTCGCCAGCAACGCGCTGCGATGAATAGGCCGCCGCCACGGCGGATGGCAAGAGTTTCAATAACGCCCCGACCGGGATAGAGGCGGGGGCGGAAACGAAAGCGGCGCCTCGTCGCTTTCGCGGCGCCGACTAATCTTCAATATGTCTAAGTCGTCGGCCGAGAGCGCCGGGGTCTGACTTCGCCGGCGCCCCTGGCGCCCATCGACCTCGCGAAATTTGGCGATTGGCGCAAGTTGTGGGGGATGCTAGAGAGTGCGCAAGCGAACCGCCGACGCTCCGGATGGTCGACAGGAGAGACGATCGCCCGCGAGCCCGCTCTCCAAGTGAAATGTCAGACGAACGAACCCCCTTCAATTATCGTTATTTTGTCGGCCACGCAAAACGGGTGGGCGGGCGTTCGCTCGATTACGGCTGCGGCGCAGGGGACACGGTCGCGCGCGGGCTTGCGGCCGGACTCGACATGTGGGGCGCCGACGTCTTCGCCGGATATTATTCCGCGTTGGGGGATGCCATTCAGCCCGCGGTCAAGGACCGCGTCTTCCGGATCATCGACCAGCGCGCCGATTTTCCCGATGGGCATTTTGATCTGGTGATGTCCAATCAGGTGCTCGAGCATGTGCGGGATCCCGAGCGCCTGATCGCCGACGTTTTTCGCCTGCTGCGTCCGGGTGGTTGTTTCATCGCGGCGTTCCCGGTGGTCGAGACTTGGTACGAGGGCCATGTCGGACTCTATTTCGCACACCGATTGAAAGCCGGAAGCGCTTCGCGCCACGCCTATTTCAGCCTCTGCCATCGCCTCGGTTTCGGCCTCGGTCGGGGCGAGCTGACCCGCGCGCAGTGGATCGCGATGGTGGAAACGGCGCTCGACGAGGCGTGCTTCTACTATCCTTTTTCGCGCGTCTGGAAGGCGCTCGAAGGGACCTTTGGGTCGCCAGTGGAGGATATTGCGGTCGATTACATGCGCACAAGGCTCGGCGACCGACAGAGCGCCGTTCCTCGTCTGGCCGATCCGCTGCTGCGCTTCGTCTATCACGTCCGCGCGGGTCAAGTCGTGAGCGTTCGCAAACCTGCGGCGCCGAACTGAATTGCGCGCTGCGGTTTCGAACGCCGGAGGGCGGATTTGCGTTCACCTTTGCAGGCGCCGAAGACGGCGCCGAGCGCGTCGGGCGGGCCCGGGCGCCATGCGAAGGCTGCCGGACTGCGCGCCCTTTCATCCAGGCGATCGGTGTGGCGCGGCGGGCTCGTTTGAATTAAAGATCGCCCGCCGCGACTGAGCGCCGGCGCGGACCGCCCTGGCTCGGGAGCGCGCTGAAGACCGACCTGCGGCGAATGACCAAATTGAAGCGAACAGATCGAGAGTTTAATGGAAATCGGCTGGCGCGACCTCGTTGGAGCCATCGAACGATTGCGGCTTGCCGTCTATTTCGCATGGAGCGACACGAAGGCGCGCTACCGGAGAAGCTTTCTGGGACCGTTCTGGCTGGTGCTCAGCACAATGGTCGGGGTGGTCGGATTGGGACTTGTATGGAGCGTTTTGCTGCGGGTCGACCGCGCGGAGTTCATTCCCTCGCTCACGATCGGCCTCATCGTATGGCAATTGATCTCAGGATGCCTGGCGGAAGGTCCCGCCGTCTTTTATCGTCAAGCCAGTCAAATCAAGGACATCAATCTTCCGTCATTCTTCGTTTCGACGCAGTTGATCCTCAGACAGCTCGTAAACCTCTTCCACAACATCATCGTATTCATCGTGGTCCTGGCGATTTTTCCGCGGCACGCGTCGCTCTTGGCGCTGTTGGCGATACCCGGGCTGATCCTCGTCATCTTTAACTTGCTGTGGGTCGTGCAGATCCTCGGATATGTCGGCGCCCGCTTTCGCGACGTCGAGCCGCTCGTGGTGGCTTTCTTGCCGATCCTGTTTTTCCTGAGTCCTGTCATCTACCACGCCCGCCAACTCGGCGCGATGGAGCCGATTATGGCTCTGAATCCGATCGGCTACTGGATTGGACTCATCAGGGACCCCGTGTTGGGGGTCGTTCCGAGCGTCGGAATTTATCTCTTTGCTTTGGCGGTGACTGTCGCCGGTTGGGCCGCGGCTCTCTGGCTGACCGCGCGCAAGCGCCATCGTCTGCCGTACTGGATCTGAGGGATCGCATAGCCGACATGGCCAGAATTCATCTCGAAGACATCACGGTCGAGTATCCCATTTACAATGCGAGCAGCATGTCGCTGCGCAATCAGCTTGTTTCGATCTCCACGGGCGGGCGCATGGCGCGGCGCGACGGAGGGATCGTAACGGTTATGGCGCTGGACGGAGTCACGCTTGATCTTAAGGACGGCGACCGGCTCGGCCTGGTTGGGCACAATGGTTCCGGCAAGACGACCTTGCTGCGCACGATGGCGGGAATCTTCAAGCCAGCCAAGGGCCGCCTGTCCGTGGAAGGCCGGGTTTCGTCGTTCTTTGGTCTGGGCGCCGGCGTCGATCCCGAGCTATCCGGCTATGAAAACATAGTCAGAATGTCCATGCTGCTCGGCAAGAAACTGGCCGAAGCGGAGGCGGCTATCCCCGACATCGAGGAATTCACCGAATTGGGGAACTTCTTGTCTCTCCCGGTCCGAACTTATTCCGCCGGCATGCAAACGCGATTGACATTCGCGGTCGCGACAGCGGCGCACCCTGAAATTTTGTTGGTCGACGAGGTCATCGGCGCCGGGGACGCCGAGTTTCAGGCGAAAGCGCGCACTCGCATGAACAATTTCATTGAGAAATCGAGCATTTTCGTTTTGGCGTCGCACTCGCCGGAGCTCATCCAAAGCTTGTGCAACAAAATCTGCAGACTCGAGCATGGACGGTTGGTGGAGCCGCCGTGAACCGATTGACGGCGCGTGAAGCGATTGTCCGTGATCTAAGCGAAGGCAGTTGATCGGGCGGCGGCGTTGACCGCCGTATGCGATGGCCGCTCACCGATCACCGAAGAGGGCGCAGGTCGAATGCGCCGTTGCCGACTGCCCGGACGCCTGCGAGACCGTCGCTCTCGCTCGCGACGAAATGTCCCTTCGCGATGCGGCGCGCGGCGGCGGCTGATCAAAGGAGAGCGATCATGCATGGTCGACGCAGATCGATCTTGTCATGCCGAGATGTAAGGGAGAACGACGATTAAACATGCATCGACGAATGCCAAAGCCTGCGCCCACGAATTTCGTCATAGTTGACTACCGACGGGCGTCAGTGTTGAAGCATGAACATCGACGCTCAATGTGGTCGTACGGAGCGCCAATGCGAAGCCTACTTTCGAAACTGAGTTCACTGTCGCGGCAATTTCCCCTCTTACGCCGCGTCGCGCGAAGAATGGGCGCGCGACGCGTGCTGATATTCCTTCGAAACCTCAACCAGAACCGTAGCGTCGCTTCGAAATTCGCGCACATGGTCGCGCTGGCTTCGGCCGCGGAATTGACCGTAGAAGCATTGAGGCCCGCCGCGCTGGGGCCTTTGATTTCATTTATTGTGCCTGTATTCAACGCCAAGCCCGGACATCTTGACGATCTGCTCGCCTCATTTATGAAGCAGCGCGAATATTCAGAGTTGATTCTAAGCGACGATGGGTCGACGTCCCCCGAAACCGTGCAATGGCTTGCTCAATGCGCGCATGGCCCCCGCGTGCTGGTCCTGCGCAACGAGCTTAACCGCGGCATCGCTTCGGCGACCAATGCAGGCCTTGCGCGATCTGCGGGAACCTGGATTGGCTTGCTCGACCACGACGACGTCCTGGCGCCGTACGCCGTTTCGCGAATCGCGGCCGCTTTGGCCAAGGCGCCTGAATGTCAATTTCTCTACACCGACGAATTGATCGCCAACGCTGCGCTGCGGCCGGTCGGCTTTTTTCTGAAGCCGGCGTGGGATCCCGTGCTGTTGTCCGGAGTGAACTACGTCAACCACCTCTCCGTCTACCGGCGAGATCGCCTGCTCCGGATCGGCGGGTTGCGGGAAGGTTTTCAAGGGTCACAGGACTACGATCTCGTGCTTCGCTATACGGCGGGGCTCGCTTCCGACGAGATTATCCATGTCCCCTATCCCGCTTACGTCTGGCGCCAGCACGGTTCGAACTTTTCGGCGGTTTTTCTGGATGCTGCGACCCAAAGCGCCCGTCGCGCCCTCAGCGAACATTACGCCGGCGGACGCGCCGCGCTCTCGACGGAGCAGGCCTTATCGCCCAATCTGCACCGGATTCGCTTCGATCTCGGCGGTCGCGACTGGCCCCTGGTGTCGGTCATTATTCCAAACCGTGACTCGTACCCTTTGATAAGGCAAGTGTTGGCGGGCCTCCTGACAAATACCAGCTATCCCAACATCGAGATCATCGTCATCGACAACGGATCGGAGGACCAACGCGTATTGGCGCTCTACGACGAATACGAAAATAGCGGCGTGACCTTCACCGCGCGCGTCGAGAAAGAACCTTTCAACTTCTCGCGGGCCGTCAACCACGGCATTGCCTTGGCGAAGGGCCGTTACGTGCTGCTCTTGAACAACGACGTCGAGATTATCGAGCCTTCTTGGCTTAAGGAAATGGTGTGCTGTTTCGACTATCCCGGCGTTGGCGTGGTGGGAGCGAAGCTCCTTTACCCGGACCGGCGCATTCAGCATGCCGGCGTCATCGTTGGATTCGGCGCCGTTCCGAATATCGGCACGTTGGTCGGCCATTGGTACGCGGAAGCGAACGAGGATTGCGCGGGTCCAATGGGACGCTTGCTGGTCCGCCAGTCCCTATCGGCTGTCACCGGCGCCTGTATGCTGATATCCCGCGAGTGCCTGGATCGGACCGGCGAGTTCGACGAGGACATATTCCCGATCGCCTACAATGACATCGATTTCTGTTTGCGGGCGGGCGAGCAAGGCTATCGCATCGTGTGGACTCCGTTTGCGACTCTCATCCATCATGAATTGGCGTCGCGCGGCAGCGACGAAACGCCTCAAAACATTGTGCGCTTCCGACGCGCTCAGCGCGATCTGCACGATCGTTATCGCACGGATGTCTTTGACGACCCCGCATTCAATCCGTGGTATTCAAAGGACCGGTCCGATCCCGTGCCGGGCTACCTCGACCGACTTCCTGACCCGCGATGAACGCGGGGCCCAAGTCGGGAACGGACGCGCCTCGGCGCCTTCGCGCGATTGGCGGAGCGGGATGAGTCCCGAACTCCCGAGAAAAGTCGAAGGGATCGGAAAAGCCATCTGAAATCCAACCCGTCAGGCGCCTCCTCGGACAGAGGACGCCCTCAGAATCGATCACGCTGCTTCGGCGCAAGTTCAAACGCGTCTCCTGGCTCACGTCATCTGAGACGGGGGTCAGTCGTTGGCTCGGCGGGTTGAGAGGTTTTGGGCCCGGGTTCTTCCTACAAGGGCTCCGTGAAGCCTGCGGCGGTTGTGGAGGCGCTGGAAGGCGTCGACCCTCTCGGCGATTTTGTCGAAGCGCATGGGCGGATCGGCGCAGGCGTCGATCTGGACGACGTCGCCGGGCTTTCGAAGGCGACGGGCTTGGGCTTGCGGATGGCGTGGGGACGCCCTTTGGCTCGGCCCCTGGCGGCGAGCTTGCCGATGAGGGCGGGGACGGCCGGGACGCCGCCGCGGCCGATGAGATCGCCGATGACGCGCCCGACGGCGACGTTGGATGTAGCCAAGCCCCGGTCGCGCAGGATGGGTGCGAGCTTTTCCGCGGTGGAAGAGTTCAGGCCGGCGACGCCGTCCGCCCCGTTGGCCGCAACGGCGGTCCGATCGATCGCGTCGCAGACGGATAGGCGCTGTCGGGCCGCCTCGTTTGCGGATAGGCTCGGCGCGCATTGCGCGGTCGGTTCGGGCCGCAACGCCAGGCGCGCGCGGACGCCGCCAACGAGGGTTTCGTCATGAGCAACCCCGCCGACCAGCGAGCCGGCGTCGCGCCCGACGCGCCGCCGCATTCGTCGCGGACGCGCTTCTGGCTCCGCGAAGCGCCTTACGCGACGATCCTCGCGCTGGCGATTTTCGGCATCGCCTACACCAGCTATTCCAAGCAATCGATCGTCGGCTATTGGGAGTTCCTCGCGCCGGTGATCTGCCTGGCGTGCATCGCCTCCGGATGGGCCCAGGCGGGGGACGAGAAGGCCCGGCTGCGCCTGATCTGGACGCAGGCGCTGCATTGGCTCGCCTTTCTCGCTGCGATGAACCTGGTGCTGCTCGCCAGCGTCCAGAAAGTCATGAACGCCGACTCCACCGGGCTCGCGACCCTGATGCTGCTGGCGCTGGGCGCCTTCACGGCGGGCGTCCACATCTCCGCCTGGCAAATCTGTCTGGTCGGAGCGGTCATGGCGCTGGGAGTTCCGGCGATCGCCTGGATGGAGGAATTGGCGCTGCTGCTGGCCCTCGGCACGCTCGCGCTGCTCGCCGTCGGCGCGCTGGCGTTCTGGCGGCGCATCGGCCGAACCGGTCGCCCGGCGCCCTAGGCGGAAGCGCGCCGCGCGGCGCGCCTGGCGGCCGGCCGGCGGGCGCGATCGAAAGCCCGCCCTATTTTCGTCGAATGCGCGCCTCATAATCATCGGGGGGCGGTGCATCGGACGGCGAATTCCGCATGAACCCCGGTTCGCTCGGCAACCGAATCCTGGATACGATCGACGAAATTTCCGGCCTGGCCTCGCCGCGGCAGATCGCTGCGACGCTCGCCCGCGCGGTCGAGGAATGTGGCTACACCTCTTTAGGGATCAATAGATTGCCGCCGCCCGGGGCGGACGCCGATCCGCTCATCCTTGCGGAAAGAACGCCGGCGGGCTTTCGCGACTGTTATATTGCGGAGCGCTTCTATCTGGTCGACCATATCTGCGCCCACGCCCGAACGAGCTACGAGGCCTTTCGGTATAGCGAGGCGCCCTACCCCGGGAAGAACGCCGCGGAGCACAAACGATTCCTGGAGCTCCTCGACACGTTCGACCTCGGCAAGGGCCTGGTGGTTCCGATCGGGCGTCGGGACAACATCCCCACGTGCATGTGGCTGGCCGGCGCCGAGCCCGATTTGAGCGACGACGCCAAACGGGCCATTCAATTGATTGCGATGTTTGCGGCGAGCAAGGCGTATGCGCTTTCGCGCCCGGCCCCCGCCAAGCCGGCGATGAGCGCGCTGACGGGGCGCGAGCGTGACGTGCTGCGATGGATTTCGGCGGGCAAGACCTCGTGGGAGATCGGTTCGATTTCGGGACTGAGCGAGCGCGCAATCAACAAGATTATCGCCGACGCCATGCTGAAGCTCAACGCGGTGACCCGCACCCAGGCCGTCGTGATCGCCATCAGGAACGGCGAAATTGAATTGTAGCAGTCGCTGTCAATTGGACTTGTTTCGATTTTCCACAGTAATTCTGCCACTGGCTGCGGCCCTTCTTCCGGTATGTGCTGACGTCGCCGAGTCGGCCTGGCGAGCGCTCCGCGAAGGTCGGAACGGTGGGATTCTCTTGCGTCCCCGCGTGGGACGCGGACGTCATGCGGCGGCGCCGTTCATTCCGGATCTTCGTCGGCCGCCCGCCTTCGGAGGCCCATGTTTCCGAACCGGCGTCCCGTCGTCGGATGCGCCGGGGCGAATGGCGTCCGCTCTGCGAGCGTCGCCGGCGACGCCAATGGCGCGGCGCGGCGTTCGCGCGCGACGACGTCCGGGATCCCGTTCTGTCGGCTGATTGCTGGAGGGGGGCCGTCCAATGATACATTCCATCGTCGATGAGGAAGCCGGCGGCAGCCTGGGAGCGTTGCTCTGCCAACTCTTGTACTGCCGCGCGGAAGCAAGATGGCTGGAGCTCGATCTGGTCGGGTATTTTCTGGACATGGCGCGCCTCGAAGTCGAAGAGCTGTTGAGCGCGGCGGAATTGAACGGGGCGCCGGGGCTATCGAGGCGGCTTCGGTCGGGCGAGGCTGGTTAGCCGCCGACCAGGATCGTTTCAGCTCGATCCGTCTGTGGCCCTCGCCTCCCTTTCCTTCGAGATCCGCGTCACGTGGCCCATCTTGCGGCCGGGGCGCGCCTCCATCTTGCCGTAGAGATGGAGACAAAGGTCGGGCTCGGCGAGAATCGCCAGCCATTGCCCCGCCTCGTCGCCGATCAGATTGCGCATCTCGATGCGCCCGCGCCGTTCGACGCCCCCCAGCGGCCAGCCGGCGATCGCCCGCACGTGCTGCTCGAACTGCGAGGTTTGCGCGCCGTCGATGGTCCAGTGCCCGGAGTTGTGGACCCGCGGCGCTAATTCGTTGACCACCAGGCTTTCGCCGCCATCATCGGCGCGCGCCACGAACATTTCGACGGCGAGGACGCCGACATAATCGAGCGATTCCGCGATCCGGCGCGCGATCGCCACCGCCTCGGCCGCCGTCGTCGCCTCAATCGCCGCGGGCGCGCGGGTTCGCGCCAGGATCTGGCGTTCGTGCTCGTTCTCGCAGACGTCGAACGCCGCGAAGGCGCCGTCGAGGCCGCGCGCCGCGACCACCGACACCTCGCGTTCGAAATTGACGAATCCTTCCAGAATGGTCGGCGCGCCGCCGAGCGCGCGATGCAGCGCCGGGAGATTGGAGCCCTCGCGGATCGGCGCCTGACCCTTGCCGTCATAGCCGAAGCGCCGCGTCTTGAGGATCGCCGGGCGGCCGAGCGCGGCGACCGCGCGCACCAAAGCTCCGGCGTCCTCGACGGCGAGGAAAGGCGCGGTCTTCAGGCCGAGCCGGTTGAGGAACGACTTTTCGGTCAGCCGGTCCTGGGTCACCGCAAGCGCCCGCGCGTCCGGACGCACCGGCCGCCGGGCCGCAAGAAAATCGGCGCATCGCGTCGGCACGTTCTCGAATTCGTAGGTGACGACGTCGACCCCCTCGGCGAACGAGGCCAGCGCCGCCTCGTCCTCGTAGGCGCCGATGGTGCGCGCGCTGGCGACGTCGAACGCCGGCGCCTCCGCTTCCGGCGCGAACACGTGGCTGCGCAAGCCGAGCCGCGCCGCCGCCATCGCCAGCATGCGGCCGAGCTGCCCCGCTCCGAGAATGCCGATGGTCGCGCCGGGACTGAGGATCATCGGGGGCCGGCGCCCGCGTCGGTCGGCCGGTCGGCCACCGCCCGGGTGTGCGCGGCGCGCCAGGCGTCGAGCCGTTCGGCCAGCGCGGGATCGCCGAGCGCCAGCACCGCCGTCGCCAGCAGCGCCGCGTTGACCGCGCCCGCCTCGCCGATCGCCAACGTCCCGACCGGCACGCCCGCCGGCATCTGGACGATCGACAGCAGGCTGTCCTGTCCCGACAGCGCCTTGGAGGCGACGGGAACGCCGAGAACGGGGAGCGGCGTGAAGGCCGCCGTCATGCCCGGCAGATGTGCGGCGCCGCCGGCGCCGGCGATGATCACCTTGAACCCGGCCGCCCGGGCGCCTTTGGCGAAGGCGACCAGCCGGTCGGGGGTTCGATGGGCGGAAACAATCTGCGTGTCGAAGCCGACCTCGAGCTCGTCGAGCGTCTCGGCGGCGCGCCGCATGGTCGCCCAGTCCGACTGGCTTCCCATGATGATCGCGACGGGTTTCGGGCTGACCGCCAAGGACTTGTCCAGTCGGGGAAACATCACGGCCGAAGGGTCCAACCGCATAAACGAAGGGCGCCAACGGCGCAAGGCGGCGACGCCCCGCTCGGCGTCCCTCAGGCGATGATGTCGGGCGTCAGCAAATCCTCCAGTTGCGACAGGCGGTCGCGCAAGGCCAGCTTGCGCTTTTTCAGCCGCTGCATCTGCAGCCGGTCGGCGGCGCCGGCGTTGACCAAAGCTTCAATCGCGGCGTCGAGGTCGCGATGCTCCTCGCGCAGGCGCTCGATCTGGCGTCGCAGTTCCGCGCGCTCGACCTCGCTCAACTCCTGTTGCCCCATTCGGCTCGCTCGGCTGATTCGTTTCTCAAATTTCGGCGCAGGGGCCCGAACGCTTCACGATTATGATCTTGAGCGGGCGAGTTCGCAAGCGCAGCGCGCCACGACGTAAGGTAAGCTGCTGGCCCTCCGGATTGGTCGAATTCGACGGGGCGGGTAAAAGAATTGATCGCCTGTCTCGATTTCGCGGCTTGAAACGAGCGCTGTCTGTGTCACAATTTCGTCGTCGATCACAACAAGGGAGTCGATTTATGTCCCTAGAGTCGCATCTCGCGGAACTCGAGCGTCGTCATCAGGCGATCGAGCAAGCGATCGCCGTCGAGAAGACGCATCCGGCGGCCGACGATCTGAAGTTGATCGAACTGAAGCGAAAGAAACTGGTGCTCAAGGACGAAATCGAAAAATTGCGGCAAGAAAGACTCCTCGCGACGACGCATTAGGGCGCGGGCGACAAACTCCAAGCGTTTCCACCGGATCGCCACGCCGCTTTGCGCGGCGCGAAGGGTGGTCGATTTCGCCCGCTGCAAGCGCGGGCGTTTTTGTCTCGAGATTTTGGAAGTTCACGCCGGCGCCGGGAGCCGGCTCAGGCGCGCGTCGCGGCGCACCATTCCGCGGCGACGTCTTCGTCACCCTCGCGCGGCGCGTGACTTTGCGCGAGGGCGGCGAACGCTTCCGGCTCGCACAGGCGCCCGAGCGCCCAGACCGCCATCGCGCGCACCAGAGGCGAGGCATGGGCGAGCCGCCGCGCGGCGACGGGGGCGAGCCCTCGATTGCCGGAATTGCCGACGGCGATCAGCACATTGCGCAGGAAACGCGCGTGCCCGAGGCGTTTGACCGGCCCGCCGGCGAAGCGGCGGCGAAACGTCGCTTCGTCGAGCGCCGCCAGTTCGTCGAGAGCGGGCGCCTGAAGATCCTCGCGCGCGATCAGCGCGGCCTCGCGCGAATGTTGGGCGAACTTGTTCCACGGGCAGACCGCCAGGCAATCGTCGCAGCCGAAGATGCGGTTGCCGATCGGCGCGCGAAACTCCGCCGCGATATGCCCCTTATGCTCGACGGTGAGATAGGCGATGCAGCGGCGCGCATCGAGGCGATAGGGCGCGGGAAAGGCGCGCGTCGGACAGACGTCGAGGCAGGCGCGGCAGGTTCCGCAATGATCGGGCTCGGGTTCGTCGAACGGCAATTCGAGGTCGGTGAAGAGGGCGCCGAGAAACAGCCATGAGCCGAATTCGCGCGACACCAGATTGGTGTGCTTGCCCTGCCAGCCGAGCCCCGCCGCTTCGGCGAGCGGCTTTTCCATCACCGGCGCGGTGTCGACGAACACTTTGACCTGCGCGGGTTTTGCCGGGTTCGCCGAGGCCAGCCAGCCGGCGAGCGTCTTCAGCCGCCCCTTCAGAAGATCGTGATAGTCGCGATTGCGCGCATAGACCGAAACCACGCCGACGTTCGGGTCGCCGAGCGGCGCCATCGGATCGCCCCGCGGCCCGTAGTTGACGCCCAGCATCACGACGCTGCGGACCTCGCCCCACAGGACGCGCGGGTCGGCGCGGCGCTCGAGCGTGCGCGCCATCCAGTCCATGTCGCCGTGTTCGCCTTCCGCGATCCAGCGCGCGAGATGGCCGCTCGCCGCATCCGAGAGTCGCGGCGCGGCGATGCGGCACAGATCGAACCCTAGAGCCCGCGCCTTGGCGCGCAGATCGTCTAGAAGTCGAGATTGGCGTAGGCCTCGACCGGCGTCATGCCGGCCATCCGGTCGGCGAGCAGCGGGCGAAACGACGGACGCGATTTCACGCGCGCGTACCAGTTCTTCGCCGCTTCGTCCTCGGCCCATGGAACATCGCCCAGATAGTCGATGCTGGAGAGATGGGCGGCCGCCGCCAGATCGGCGAAGCTCAACCTGTCCCCGGCCAGCCAGTTACGCGCCCCGACGAGATGCCCGATATAGCGCAAATGATAGCGCACATTCGAGCGCGCCGCGTGAATCGCCGCCATATCGGGCGCGCCGCCGCCGTTCGTGGCCGGCATGAAACGCTTGTAGATCTTTTCGGCGACCAGCCAGCTCGACGCTTCGTAGAAGAATTTGACGTTGAACCAGTTCATCAGCCGGCGCACCTCGACGCGTCCGCGCGTATCATCAGGCATCAGGCGCCGCGCGCCGAGGTCCGCCCCGCGGGTTTCGTCGAGATATTCGGCGATGACGCCGGCGCCGGGCACGCCGGGAGCCGCCGCTTCGACCAGCACCGGCGTCGTTCCCTCGGCGTTGAGCAGCAGGAATTCGCGCCGGCGCTCCCAGACCCGCTCCTCGACGAGTTCGGGCTCCAGACCGAACTCGCCGAGCGCCAGCCGAACGAACCGCGAATGAGGGCAAAAGGGATGATGGAACAGCGTGATCATTCGCGGGCGGAGGGACCTGGCGTTCGGGTGAATCGGCGCGGCGACTATAGCAGCCGCGTGCGCCGGCGAATCTTCCGGCCGGGGCCCGCGGCGGCTTCCTCTGCCGCTTGTCGCCGGTTCGGTTAATCGTTGGTAAAGGCGCTCGGCCGGATCGGCAAGCCCGCCGACGATCGCCCCTAGCGCAAGAGATCGGCCGAACGGAGCCGCCCAACGCCGGCCGCCGCCATCGCCGCCCAGGCGCGCTGCAGCGAACCCTCGGCGTCGATCGCCCGGCAGGCGTCCTCGATCACCAGCGTCTCGAAGCCGGCGGCGCGCGCGTCGCGCGCCGACCAGGCGACGCAAAAATCGGTGGCGAGGCCGCAAGCGAAGAGGCGGCGAACGCCCTTTTCCCGCAGCAAGCCGGCAAGGCCGGTCGGGGTCTTGCGGTCGGCCTCCGCGAAGGCCGAATAGGAATTGACGGCGCGGCGCCAGCCCTTGCGCAGGATGAGGATCGCACGATCGCTCGCCAGGCCCTTGTGGAACGCCGCGCCGGGGCTGCCTTGCACGCAATGGTCGGGCCACAAAGCCTGGTCGCCATAGGGCGCCGCGACGACGTCGAACGGCCTGGCGCCAGGATGCGAAGAGGCGAACGACACATGGCCGGGCGGGTGCCAGTCCTGCGTCATCACGACATTGGCGAAGCCTTCCGCGAGCCGGTTGACGAGCGGCACGATGGCGTCGCCTTCGGCGACGGGAAGCGCGCCGCCGGGCATGAAATCGTTCTGCATGTCGACGACGAGCAGGACGTCCTGTTCGCCGATCAAAATCGGCCCGGGCACGGCGTCCTCACAACCTGGCGCGCAAGACCTCGGCGATGCGCTGGCGCTCGAACAGCACGACCACGACGAGCGCGAAAAGCAGCGGCACAATAAGGTAAAGCAGCCGGAAGACAATCAGCGCCGCCAGCAGCTCGGCGGTCGGCGCGTCCGGCATCGCCTTGACGAAGGCGAATTCGAGCACGCCGAGCCCGCCGGGCGCATGGCTGACGAGGGCGATCGAGAACGAGGCGAGGAATATGCCGAGCACCACGAAGAAGCCGGGATTGCCGGCGGCGGGGAGCGCGAAATAGATGATCCCCGCCGCGCCGAGCAATTCGAGCGGGGCGGCGAAGAACTGGCGCGCGGCGATCGGCGGACGGGGATAGACGAGCTCGAACTTGCCGATCTTCAACGGCCGGAAATGGAACAGCGAGCCCGCCATATAGGCGGCGACGCCGGCGAGCATCACGAGGCCGATCAGCCGGGCCGCCCAATGCGGCGCATCGATCCAGCGCTGGGCGATTTCCGGCTCGAACGTCAGCACCAGACCGCCGAGCAGCACCGTGCCGAGGAAGAAGGTGAACGAGCAGAAGGCGACGAGCAGGCCGACTTCCGCCATGCCGAGCCCCTTGGTCGAATAGGCGCGGTAGCGCACCACCGCGCCGGAGAACACCGAGGCGCCGATGTTGTGCGACAGCGCGTAGGTGGTGAACGAGGTCAGCGAAATGAAGCCCCAGGACAGGCGCCGGCCGAGATGGGCGAGGCCGATCCGGTCGTACCAGGCGAGCGCCCCATAGGCGAGGAAGGTCGACAGCACCGCGCACAGCCAATGAGTTCAAAGGAATCGCTGCAAAACTCGTCGCGACGTCGCCGACCGAGACGCCGCGCAACTCCTTCCAAAGCAGCCAGAACGAAAAGGCGACCGCGCAGAGCCCGATCGCCGGCCAGGCGAAATCCATCACGCGTTTCATCGATTCCGCCGGTTCCCGCCGTCGCCCGCGCCTTCCCTGCACGAGCAGGGCGGCGAGAGCAAGTCCGATCACGTTTCCGCGAGGCGCCGTTCCGGCCGCCGCCTTGCGGCGCGCCGCGGACGCGGCCATTGTCGCGGGCGGCGCGGCAGCGAACCTTGGAGCCGAGGACGCGATGCAAGAGACGGAGGCCGCCGGCGGAACGCAGGATTACGTCGGCGATGCGAGAAACGACCATGTCCTGATCAGCGTCAACGGCGTTTTGACGCCGCGCGACGAGGCGAAAGTGTCGGTGTTCGATTCCGGCTTCGTGCTCGGCGACGGCGTCTGGGAGGGCCTGCGGCTGATCGCCGGGCGCATCGCCTTCCTCGACCGGCATTTCGACCGGCTGTGGGACGGCGCGAAAATGCTGCGCATCGACATCGGCCTCAGCCGCGCGGCGCTCGCCGGCCGGCTGTTCGACGCGATCGAGGCCAACGGCATGCGCGACGGCGTGCATATCCGCCTGATGGTCACGCGCGGCAAGAAACGCTCGCCCTATCAGGACCCGCGCCTGACCATCGGGGACGCGACGATCGTCATCATCCCCGAATGGAAATTGCCGCGCCCGGAAATGTTCGCCAACGGCCTGAAGCTGTTCACCGTCCATATCCGGCGCACCGGGCCGGCCGAGCAGGACCAGAAGCTCAATTCGCATTCCAAGCTCAACTGCGTCCTCGCCTGCATCCAGGCGATGGAGGCGGGCGCCGACGAGGCGCTGATGCTCGACGACCGCGGCTTCGTCGCGACCTGCAACTCGACCCATTTCTTCATCGTCCGGAAGGGCGAGCTGTGGACCTCGGGCGGCGGCTTCTGCCTCGCCGGCATCACGCGCGAGGCGGTGTTGCGCGCGGCGCGGCGCGCCGGCATTCCCGCCTTCGAGCGCGATTTCTCGCTGTTCGACGTCTATGGCGCGGACGAGGCGTTCGTCACCGGCACCTTCGCCGGCCTGACGCCGGTGGCGCGCGTCGACGGCCGCCCGATCGGCGAGCCGTCGGGCGAGGCCGCCGACGCCTCGGGGCCGATGACGCGGCGCCTGCGCGCGCTCTACAAGGCGCTGGAGGCCGAAGAGGCGCGGGGGCGCGCGGCATGACGAGGATCGCGATGTGGTCGGGCCCGCGCAACATCTCGACCGCGATGATGCGCGCGTTCGGCGCCCGCGCCGATTGCGCGGTCAGCGACGAGCCTTTCTATGGCGCCTATCTCACCGCCACCGGGCTCGACCACCCGATGCGCGAAGAGGTGATCGCCGCGCAGCCGACCGACTGGCGCGGGGTCGCCGCGCATTTGACCGGGCCGCTGCCGGGCGGCCGGACGCTGTGGTACCAGAAGCATATGACCCATCACATGCTTCCCGGATTCGGCCGCGACTGGACCGATGGCGTCGTCAACGCCTTCCTGATCCGCGACCCCACGGCGGTGCTGGCGTCCTATGCGCGCAAGCGTCAGGCTTTTACCCTCGACGAGATCGGCCTGCCGGCCCAGGTCGCGCTGTTCGAGCGCGCCGCCGACCGGCTCGGCAAAGCGCCGCCGGTGGTCGACGGCGCCGACGTGCTCGCCGATCCGCGCGGCGCGCTCGGCGCGCTGTGCGCGGCCTGCGGCGTCGCCTTCGACGAGGCGATGCTGGCCTGGCCGGCGGGCAAGCGCGACAGTGACGGCGTCTGGGCGCCGGCGTGGTACGAGGCGGTCGAGCGCTCCACCGGCTTCGGGCCGCCGCCCGCGCCAGCGCGCTTCGACGACCTGCCCGACGCGCTGAAGCCGATCGCCGAGGCGGCGCAGCCGCTCTACGAGCGTTTGGCGCGCTACCGACTGCTCGCGCAGGGTGGAGAGAAGAACAGGTAGCCAGCGGCGGTTCACGCCGATCCGCGCGACTACCGCACGTAGCAGGCGGCGTCCTCATAGACGTCGCCATGGCCGCAATCGAAGGAGACCGCGTTGAATTTGTATCCCTCGGTCGCCATGCACGCCTTCATATATTCGTCCCATTTTTCCGAGCGCGGGGTTGCCTCCTGCGGATAGGCGCGCTGCGCCCGCGCATGGCAGGTCGCCATCTCCTGCTCGCCGGACGGCTCGCAGGCGCCGAGCAGAAGCGCGAGGGAACAAGCGCACGCCGCGATGACCGGACGCTCCGATCCGCCGGCGCGCGCGGCGGCCGGCGGGCCTCGTGCGATCAGAGCGTCAGTACCGAGGCATAGGCCGCCAGAGCGCCGGCGAGGGTCATGCCCGGCTGCGGCGTCGCGGCGGCCAATTCGTCCGCCTCGAGGTCTTCGCCGGCGTCGAACGCCGGCGGCTCGACTTGCGTCGGCGTCGCAGCAACCGCCGGCGCGCGGCGCGGGTTTGCGGCGGGCTCCCGTCGGCCGGAGTCGGAGGTTCGTCCGCCGACCTGGGAGATTTCGGGAATGAGCATGACCGTTCGCCTTTCTGGTGAAGAAAAGAGACTGCCGTCATGGCCTTGGCGACGCGCCGAACATGGAGAGACGTTCACGCGCGCGCCCAACGCGCCCGAATAATTCGGACGAATCAAGTCTTATTCCCCCACGTGTTAAGGATTTGTTGAGGCGCATGTGACGCGCGCGCCGAGCCGCGGACACGATTCGGGGCGATCCGCGCGGCGGGCGGCTTGTGCTTTGTTCAGCCTCGCCGGCGAGGCCGACAGGACGCCGTCGCGGCAATGCGCATCCTGTCTTCGCACCCCCCCGTAATCCGCGGCGGTCAACCGATCAAAATTACTGAAAGCGGATCGCCTGGCTGGCCGCGCGACGCCGGCTTCCCGGCTGAAGCTATCCGCCGATAGCGGGAGTCCCGCGAGACCCGGTCACCATGCGAACGGGAGGTCGTGATCGACTTTTAGCTGGACGTCTGACAGCCGACCACGACCTCCGCGTGACCCTGAGCTAGTGCGCGGGCGGGGGTATCACCGGCTGCGGCAGCGGTTGGGCCAGCCAGCTCTCGACTTGCGCCGGCGGCGCATCCCAGCGGGTGGCGTGATCGAGGTTGGTCTTGTCGATCAACTGCGTCGGAGCGTCATAGTAGCGGCCCGGTTCGACCTTCTTGTCGATGACGCCGATCAGCAACCGCAGCGCCATCACCGAGGCGATCGACGGCGGGTTGGCGTTGGTCAGCGCGAGCTTGCCCGCCTTGATGAGGTCGAGACCATAGGGCGCGCCATTCCCGGAGACCATGATGACCTGGCCCGTCTTGCCGGCGCGTTCGATCGCGATCGATGCGCCGACCGCCATGTCTTCGTTATGGACGTAGAGCGCCTTGAGATTGGGATGGGCTGTCAGGATCTGTGCGACGGCGTCGAGAGCTTGTTGCCTGTTCCAGTCGCCCGGCGCCTCGGCGACGACCTGGGCCTTGGACCCGGACGCTTTCAGGCCTTCCTTGAAGCCAGCGGAATAGGCTTCCGCGTCGCCGCGACCCAGCTTGCCGCTGACGATCGCGACCTCGCCTTCCGGAACTTGCTTGCCGACCCACTCGCCAAGCGGCTTGGCGAAAGTGCCGACGTCGATCTGCATGAAGCCGGCGGTATCCTTGAGCAGCGCGGGATCGTAGCCATATTGGAAGAAAATGGGCACGCCGGCTTTCTGCGCCTGGGCGATCGCCGCCTTTTCCGACGACAACGATACGGAATAGATCAGGATGCCGCCGACGCCCTTGGTGATGGCGTCCTGGATATTGGCGAGTTCCTGGGTCGAGTCGTTGTTGGCGTTGTAGGTGGGGAGGTCGACGCCGAGATCTTTGGCCGCCGTCTGCGCCGCCTCCATTCCGAATTGATAATACGGATCAGGGCCCGCGCGCATGAAAGCGATCGACTTCTGCTGCGCTTGCGCCCCGGCCGGCAGCAGCATCATCGCCGCGGCCAACGCGAGTCTCCACTTCAGTCTGGACATTTCGCTTCTCCCTTTTCCCACACGAACGCACCGGGAGATTCCGGCATGCTCACTTTCCGCTAGCTTTTTCGCTGCAGAAGCACCGCGGCGGTGATGATCAGCCCGAGAACGGCGCTCTGATAATTCGCGCCGACGCCCAGAAGATTCATGCTGTTCGACACAAGTCCAAGCAGCAGCACGCCGCCGAGCGTGCCGAGGACCGTTCCGCGCCCGCCGGTGAGCGGCGTGCCGCCGATGACGACGGCCGCGATTGCCCGCAATTCATAGCCGACGCCCATGTTGGGCAGCGCCGAATTGAGGATGCCGGTAAGGACGATCGCCGCGACTCCGACAATCATTCCGTTGAGCGCGTAGAGACCGATCTTGATTTGCCGCACCGGCACGCCGGACAGGCGCGCCGCCTCCTCGTTGCCGCCGACCGCGAAGGCGTAGCGCCCCAGCATCGTGCGCCGGAGCACAAAAAATACGACCCCCAGAGTTGCTGCGAAAACGTAGAACGGATTCGGCACGCGGAGCGTGCTGCCGAGACCGAACAGCGCGAAGAGGGCGCCGGCCCCGTTGATCGGGCTGCCTCCGCTGATGATGATGGCGAGCCCCTGAAGGAACGTCATCGTGCCGAGCGTGATGATGAATGGCGTGGCGCGGTTGGTGGCGACGAGCAGCCCATTGATCGCGCCAATGAGCGTCCCGGCGCCGAGCCCGGAGGCGACGCCGATTGTCACGGAGCCGGTGCTGAAGATCACAATCGCCGTGACCAGCCCGGCCACCGATAAGGCCGCGCCGACGGAGAGATCGAGTCCGCCAGCGATGAGCAGCATGGTCTGCCCGGTGGCGACAATGCCGAGCGTCGAGACCTGGAACAGGATATTGAGAAGATTGCCGGCCGACAGGAAGCGCGGATTGCCAACCGCCGTGACGATCACGACGGCCACCAGCGTGATGAGAAGCGCGTAGCGACCGAACCGCCAGGGCCGTGAGAGGGCGGGCCTCGGCTCGCCGTCTGTCGCTTGCGGCGCCGCGGCGTCAGCCATGGATCGCCGCCCCGCGATTCTCTCCGAACTGGATTGCGGCAAGCAGGCGATCGGGCGTCAGGCCGTATGGGAGAACTTCACGGTCGATGCCGCCCCCGCGAAGAATGAGAATGCGGTCGGCCAGGTCGATCAGCTCCTCGAGGTCGGTGGAGACGAAAACGATCGCGGCGCCCTTGTCGGCGAGTTCTCTCAGCCGGTCGTGAATCTGGCGTCGCGCCTCGACGTCCACGCCCTGTGTCGGCTCTTCGAGGACGAACAACCTGGCGTCGGCGAAAATCGCGCGGCCAATCAATGTTTTCCGCTGGTTGCCCCCGCTGAGGAGCTGGACTTCCCGATCGGGATCGCGCGGCGCGATATCCAGACGCCTGATCACCCCGGCCGCGGCCGATTTTTCTTTTGAAAGGTCGATCCACCAGCCAAGCGCCACGCTTGCGAGATGCGCGAGGGAGATGTTGGCGGCGACCGACAGCGGCATGACAAGGCCGCGCCCGCGCATGTCTTCCGGCGCATAGACAACGCCGCTGCGGATCGCCTCGTGAACTGACGGCGGCGCGAAAGCTTTGCCCTCGAGCGTGATGCCGCCGATCACCGGTTCGATGCCGCCGATCGCCGAGGCAAGCGCGCGCGCCCCGGCCCCGGTGAGCCCGGTCAGGCCCACGATTTCGCCGGCGCCGACCTCGAGCGAAATGTTGTTGAGTTGGCCGGGAAGCGAAACGGACCGCAGAGAAAGGAGCGGCCGAACGGTCTTGCGGCTCCGCGCCGACGGGGGGTGCGCCCGGACAGCTCTGCCGACGATCATCTCGATGAGCCTGTCTCTATCGACAGTGCGCGCGTCGACCACCCCAACCCGTCGTCCGTTTCGCAATACGGTGATGCGATCGGAGATCGCCAGAACCTCGTCCAGGTGATGGGAAATGTAGACGACCGCCATCCCGTCGCGCTTCAGGCCGCGGATCAGGCGAAACAGGAAGTCGACCTGGCTCTTGTTCAGCGCGGAAGTCGGCTCGTCGAGCAGAAGCACCTTCGCCCGCTCGCGGACCGCCTTGGCGATTGCGACTTGCTGGCGGTCGGCGATGTCCAGTTCGCCCAGTGTGCGCTCCGCCGGGAGGGAGAGACCGAGCCGCGTCAGCAGCGCGCTTGCATCGCGGACCATTGCGTCGTCGTCGATCAGGCGCAGGCGCGTGCGCGGCTCGGCCCCGAGGAAGATGTTCGCGGCGACCGAAAGGTCATGGTGAAGTTCGGGGTTCTGATAGACGACTGCGATGCCGGCGCGGCGGGCTTCGAGGGGGTTGAGCGCGCTGCGCGCCCGGTTGGCGAGGATGATCTCGCCCTTGTCCGGAGGTTGCGCGCCGCTGAGAATCTTGAGGAGAGTGGATTTGCCGGCGCCGTTCTTGCCGATGAGGCCGTGCACCTCGCCGCGGGCGACAGAGAAGTCCACGCGGTCGAGCACAAGCGCGCCGAAGAACGCTTTCGTGACGCCGCGCGCCTCGATCGCGGGCTCGACGGAAGAAGCGTCCGCCGCTTGGGAGTTTGCCGCCATGGTGAGCATCAGGCTCCCGGGGATATGCGGCGAATCTCGCCGGCGACGGCGCGGCCGAGGGATGCATGTTCGGTCGGATCAAGATGGAATCCGTCCGTGACGCTCGATTTCACCAGCTTTCCGGCATCGAGAAAATGCGCGCCCAGTTGAGCCGCCATCGCTTGGTAGTGACGGGAGAGCTGCCGTGATTTTTCGTGTCCGCCGGCAAAGAGGTCGCTGAACTCCTTGAGGTCGGAAAGCGTTGGCGGCGGACAGATGATGATGATCTGCGGCGTGTCGGCGTTCGGCCCCACCGCCGCCGACTTCACAATTGTGACAAGCGCGCCGACGCCGGCCGCGATCTCCCATGCCGTCTTGTTAAAGCGCGCCTTGAGGTCGACGGTGCCGAGCATGATTACGAAAACGTCGATGGGTCGGTGCGTGAGAAGGCACGGCAACAGGTATGTGCGGCCATTCCTCTCGAGACCCTCGACGGGGTCGTCGTTCACTGTCGTGCGGCCCGGGAGGCCCTCCTCGACGACCAGCCACTCGTCGCCGAGCGACTTGCGCAGGACCCCCGGCCAGCGCTCGTCGGGCCTGTATCGCCCGTCAGGGCGCGCGAGCGTCGCGTAGCCCCAGGTATTCGAATTGCCGTAGGCCAGGACCAACTTCACCGCCGTTCTCCTCGTCCAGCCGGCTGCGTCGAGCGGGCGAGAGAGTAACGAGCCTTTCCATGGCCGGTCTTTCAAGATATGCTGGCGGTAAATATTATACAAAACGGGGAGGGGAGCGTGGTCAGTTTCTTCGACGATCTTGCGGTATTCCACGCCGACACCTGCAAGCCGCTGCGCATCGCCGCCGACGCCGGCGAGGTCGAAATGCGGGCGCTCGCCCGCGGCGCCTACCCCGGCGACCGGCTGCCGGCCCATGAAATGCGGGAGTTGAAAACGGTCGGTTACTGGGACGCCCCGCGCGACCAGACCTTCGCGCTGGATTGGCACCGCAATGAAGGGATTGAGTTCGCTTTCCTGTCGCGCGGGCGCGTTGGATTCGGGGTGGACGACAAGCGCTACGAACTGACGCCCGGCCATCTCACGATCACGCGGCCCTGGCAAAGTCATCGGCTCGGCTTCCCTGTGCTGCCGGCGTGCCGGATGCACTGGGTCATTCTCGATGTCGGCGTGCGGCGTCCAAATCAGGAATGGCGCTGGCCGAAGTGGCTTGTCCTGTCGCGCCCGGAGATCGTCGCGCTGACCACTCTTCTGCAGTCGAACGAGCAACCTGTCTGGCCCGCCAACGCCGGCCTCCGCAATGCGTTTGAAGCGCTGGCCGATCTGACCCGGCGGCGGGACGACCCGGCGCTGATGTCGCGGCTGAAGATTCAGATCAACGCCACCCTCCTCGAAGTTCTCACGCTCCTGAGCAGCCAGCCCGTTCCCCTCGACACCTACCTGGCGTCATCTCGGCGCACGGTGGCGCTGTTTCTGGACAGCCTCGCCGGCAGCGTGGAGGAGCCCTGGGCGCTCGAGGCCATGGCGGAGGCTTGCGGTCTTGGCCGAACGCAGTTCTCCAACTATTGCGTCGAAATCACCAATATTTCGCCAATGGACTACCTCAACGGCCTGCGCATCAAACGAGCGCGCGAACTGCTCGGAGCCGAACCCGACCGCAGCATCACCGATATCGCCGCCTCGTGCGGCTTCGACACCAGCCAATACTTCGCCACGCGGTTTCGCCGCGAAGTCGGCAAGTCGCCGAGGGAGTACAGGGCGGCAAGACAGGCCGACAGTGGCGACGTTGGCGCCTGGCATTCGCCGGCCGCTCCGTCACATGACCAAGAGCTTGCGCTCCCTCTGGCCGCCCGATGGGCCAAGGGGATGATCAAAGTCAACGACGCCAGGCGCCGGCTCCCGCCCAAAACCATTCAGGCGGCGGAGACGTGATGTGCAAGGCTCCAGGCGCTCTTGGCCGGAACAGCAGCCCTGCCCCTCGCCGCCACGCACCGCGCCCTCCATTTTAAGGAGGGGTGAACTGAAGCCTTGAGTCTCTCGAGGGTCTTCGACCATTGGCGGCGGCGCTCAGTTGCGCGCCATTGACCGCCGCAAGACATCGCAAGAAAGGACCTTCATGAGGCCGCCTGGGCGCCAGGGAGGGTCATGCCCTGCCGCGGCGTCGCCGCGTTCGCCCGGCGCCGACGTTCTTGGTATTTTTTTGGCGCAATAGCCGGACGGGCGGATCATCGATTTTCCTTCATCCGGTCATCGCGCCAGAATTGCGGTGTCCAGACTCGCGGTTGACAAGTGAATCTCGCAAACGTGACAATGCCCCGAAAGGCGTCATGGGAGGAACGGATGAGCGAGATTACGAGACGGAAACTGGTGACGTCCGGCGCGGCGGCGGGCGCCGGCCTGCTGCTCAGTCGAACCGCATTGGCGGCCCCGACCTGGAATGGCGCCGCCCCCGAGCCGAACGCCTCGATTCGGGTGCTGCGCTGGAAGCAGTTCATTCAAGCGGAGTTCGACGAATTCGTCGCCAACACCAAAAAATTCAGCGAACAGACCGGCGTCAAGGTGCGCGTCGACGCCGAGAACTGGGACGACATCCGCCCCAAGGCGGCGGTCGCGGCCAATGTCGGCGCCGGCCCGGACATCATCATGGGCACCAACGACGATCCGTTCAAATTCCCGGAAAAGCTGCTCGACATGACCGATCTGGCCGAATATCTCGGCGCCAAATACGGCGGCTGGTATCCGGTCGCCAAGACCTACGGCATGCTCGGCAAGAAGTGGATCGCCCTGCCGCAGGGCGCCACCGGCGGCTGCATGAATTACCGCATCAGCTCCATGAAGGCGGCGGGTTTCGAGGAGTTTCCCAAGGACCTCGCCGGCTATCTCAAGCTGTGCCAGGGCCTGAAGAAGGTCGGCAAGCCGCCGGGATTCGCCCTCGGCCACGCCACCGGCGACGCCAACGGATGGGTTCACTGGTGCCTGTGGGCGCATGGCGGCAAGATGGTCGACGACAACAACAATGTCGTCATCGACTCGCCCGAGACGATCGCCGCGCTCGAATACGCCAAACAGCTCTACGCGACCTTCATCGACGGCGTGCTCTCGTGGAACGATGCGAGCAACAACAAGGCGTTCCTCGCCGACCAGATCGGCCTGACCCTCAACGGCATCTCGATCTATACGGTCGCCAAGAATTCGCCCGAGCCGGCGCTGAACGCCATCGCCAAGGACATGAACCACGCCAACATGCCGATCGGCGTCTCGGGTGAGCACAGCGAGCAGCAGAACATCCTCAACACCTATGCGTACAGCTACAGCAAATATCCGAACGCGGTGCGCGAATACCTGCGCTTCATGTGGGAGTTGCCGCAGGTGGACGCCTGGGAGACCGCCTCGAACGGCTACATGGCGCCGCCGCTGCCGGCATGGAACGACAATCCGGTGTGGACCGCCGATCCCAAGGTGACGCCGTTCCGCGATGTGCTGAAATACGCGCGCGACGTCGGCTATTCGGGATCGCTCGGCTACGCCTCAGCCGCGGTGATGGGCGACTTCGTCTGCGTCGACATGTTCGCCGAGGCCAGCAGCGGCGCGCAGACCCCGAAGGCCGCCGCGCAGCGCGCCGCCGAGCGCGCCAAGCGCTACTACAAGGCCTGACGGGAACGAGGAGGAGCGGATCGGCGCCTGACGGCGGCGCCGGCTTCGGCTCGAGGAGAGGCTCCATGGCGGCTGAGGTCGAGACAGCCGACCGACCCTCGGCGGGTCGGCGCCGCTCGATTGCGCGCCTTCTCGACAATCGCAATGTTCTGGGCCTCGTCTTCATGCTGCCGGCGGCGGCGATCCTGCTGGTGTTCCTCGCCTATCCGCTCAGCCTCGGCTTCTGGCTCGGTCTCACCGATACGCCGATCGGCGCGCCCGGGCGCTTTGTCGGCCTCGCCAATTTCGTCTCGCTGGCGCACGATTCGGTGTTCTGGCTCTCGGTGTTCAACACCCTGTTCTACACGGCCGTCGCGAGCTTCTTTAAGTTCTTTCTCGGCCTCTATCTCGCCTTGCTGCTCAACCGGCGGATGCCGTTCAAATCGCTGCTGCGCGCCATCGTTCTGTTGCCGTTCGTCGTGCCGACGGTGCTGTCGGCGATCGCCTTCTGGTGGATCTACGACCCGCAATTCTCGATCGTGTCCTGGGCGCTGATCAAGTTCGGACTCATCGACCACTACATCGACTTTCTCGGCGTGCCCTGGCACGCGCGCTGGTCGGTGATCGCGGCGAACGTCTGGCGCGGCATACCGTTCGTCACGATCACGCTGCTCGCCGGCCTGCAGACGATCTCGCCCTCGCTCCACGAGGCGGCGACGCTCGACGGCGCCAGCGCCATGCAGCGATTCCGCTTTGTCACTCTCCCGTTGCTGTCGCCGATCATCGCGGTGGTGATGACCTTTTCAGTGCTGATGACCTTCACCGACTTTCAGCTCATCTACACGCTGACCGAGGGCGGCCCGATCAACGCCACCCAATTGATGGCGACGCTGTCGTTCGAACGGGCGATCACCGGCGGCCATCTCGGCGAGGGCGCGGCGATCGCCGACGCGATGGTGCCGTTCCTGCTCGCCGCCATCCTGTTCAGCTATTTCGGGCTGCAGCGCCGCCGCTGGCAGCCGGGAGCGCGGGGCTGAGCGATGGCGAAACAGGGGGCGCCCGAAGGCATGGACTATCTGGAGCGCCTGCCCCGCCGCCTCTTTACGCTCTACCTGCCGCTCGCCGTCTTCATATTCGTGCTGCTGTTCCCTTTCTACTGGATGACGACGACGACCTTCAAACCGGACGAAGAGCTTTACGACTACGCGCGCTTCAATCCGTTCTGGATCGTTCATCCGACCCTGATGCATATTCACAAGCTGTTTTTCGAGACGAGCTATCCGCAGTGGCTTTACAATACAATGTTCGTCGCGGTGGCCTCGACGGTGCTCTCGTTGTTTGCCAGCGTGTGCGCGGCCTATGCGATCGAACGGCTGCGGTTCACCGGAGCGCGATACGTCGGGCTGGCGATCTTTCTCGCCTATCTGGTGCCGCCCAGCATCCTGTTCATCCCGCTGGCGGCAATCATCTTCCAACTCGGCCTTTATGACAGCGACTGGGCGCTGATCCTGACCTATCCGACGTTCCTGGTGCCGTTCTGCACCTGGCTGCTCATGGGCTATTTCCGCACCATTCCTTATGAACTCGAAGAATGCGCGATGATCGACGGGGCCTCGCGGATTCAGGTCCTGTGGTCGATCACGCTGCCGCTGGCGGTTCCGGGCCTGATCTCGGCAGGCATCTTCGCCTTCACCCTGTCCTGGAACGAATTCATTTACGCGCTCACCTTCATTTCCTCGTCGGAGAACAAGACGGTGCCGGTCGGCGCGATCACCGAACTCGTCGAAGGCGACGTCTACCACTGGGGCTCGTTGATGGCGGCGGCGCTTTTGGGCTCGCTGCCGGTGGTGATCCTCTACTCGTTCTTCGTCGAATACTACGTGTCCAGCCTGACCGGGGCGGTGAAGGAATAACTCGGCGCGTGGCCGACGCGGCGCGTTTCATGACGACGCGAAATCGCCCGTCGAATTGATTGGCGCGGGTCTGAGGGCGATGGTTCTGTGAACGTGGGAAGAAGGTGACATGGCGTCCTTGTCGATCGAAAATGTGAAAAAGTCGTTCGGCGCGACGCCGATCCTGCACGGCGTGTCAATTCATATCCCCGATGGCGCCTTCGTCATCCTGGTCGGCCCCTCCGGATGCGGGAAGTCGACCCTGCTGCGCATGATCGCCGGCCTCGAGGAGATCACCGCCGGAGAGATCAGAATCGGTTCGAGAGTGGTCAACGGCGTCGCGCCGAAGGAGCGGGACATCGCCATGGTGTTTCAATCCTACGCGCTCTACCCGCACATGACGGTCGAGCAGAACATGGCGTTTTCCCTGAAGCTCAAGGCCGCGCCGAGGCAAGAGATCAACGCCAAGGTGGCGCGCGCCGCCGACATCCTCGGCCTGCAGGAGCTGCTTCAGCGCTACCCCAAGGAATTGTCCGGCGGCCAGCGCCAGCGCGTCGCCATGGGGCGGGCCATCGTGCGCGACCCTTCGGTGTTCCTGTTCGACGAGCCGCTGTCCAATCTCGACGCCAAGCTGCGCGTGCAGATGCGCAGCGAGATCAAATCGCTGCATCAGCGCCTGGAGACCACGACGGTCTATGTCACGCACGACCAGATCGAGGCGATGACCATGGCCGATCAGATCGTGGTGATGAACCACGGTCGAATTGAGCAGATGGGCGCGCCTCTGGAGCTCTATGATCGTCCGGCCAATCTGTTCGTCGCGGGGTTCATCGGGTCGCCGGCGATGAATTTCATCGCCGGGAGGATTTGCGAGGACGGGTTCAAGACCGCTGACGGCTTGACCCTGCCGCTCGACGCCAACGCGGCGACGCATGCCGGGCGCGCGGCGGTTTACGGAATCCGGCCTGAGCATCTGGCCCTCGACGGCGCCGGCCTGCCCTTCGCCGTCGAACTCATCGAGCCCACCGGATCGGAAACGCAGGTGCAGGGCAAGCTCGGCGACCAGCCGATGTCGGGCGTGTTCCGCGAGCGCATCGCCGCCAGGCCGGGCCAGACGATCCGCGTGGCTCCGCAACCCGGCGCGATCCACCTCTTCGACGCCCAATCGAGCCAGCGTCTCAATTAGGCCCGCGCGGGCGCCGCCTCACCTACCCCGCCATCGCGCTTTTGGCGGCCTTCGCGAGGAAACCGGATCTGGTGAACCCCTGGGCTTCGGCGTAACGGTCTATGTCGCTGAGCACATCTTCGGGCAGCGTAATGTTGATGCGAACGGATTTGGCCGGGCGGCCCGGCGCTGGAACCAGGATGGCGACTCCGTCCCGGTTTTCGGGGTCGGCCATGACCGTTTCCAGGGCGGATGGTTCCGGGATGGCGTCGCCATCCTGGTCCATGCCCTCGAGGTGAAAGGCCAAGGCTTCGGCGGCCATATCGCGCGCTTCGTCCAACGTCGAGCCCGCCGTGACGCACCCCGGAAGATCGGGGAACGACACACCGAAGTCGCTGCCGGGAGCCTTATGGATGAGGGCGATATACTGGCGCATGGCGACTACCTTAGTCTGAGGCCGGCCTGCTTCTCGATACTCCGCAATGTCCCCGAAGGAATGTCCTTCTTCGGGTGCACGACGGTCACCCGGCCCGGCTTCAATGGATGTTTGAACTGAACGTGACTGGCCTTTTGGTAGTGCATCAGTTTGAAATTAGCCACTCTTGACGATTTCTCTCTTTGCCCCTCCAGCGGCTGTATGCTCGGCCGCTAGCAAAACAGTAAGGAGTGGGTTGTGGCGCGGCGTCAGAGCTACGGAGATTGCCGGGGGGTCAGCCAACTGTGGCCTAACAATCGTAGGGCCGGTGGCGATGATGGCAGCGCTCAACGCTTCGCCAGACTTTATCGCCCTCGCGGAGCAAACCGCTCCGGTAGTGTGCTTAGAATGCTGGACGAGTGGATTGCGTGGCGCGAATTCCTTGCTCATTACGACCCCAAGCCGCCCGACCCGGAATATTCAATTGTGGACCCAGCCAAGCTGCCGGGATGGCGCCGACGGCTGAGCCGAGCCGTGAAAGGGGTGCGCAGTGCCCCGAGGTCCTAAAGGCGAGCGCCATCCGGCTGACATGATCGGTGCCGCCATCATAGTCGACAGGCCGACCCTCGCATGAGTTACATGAGCTGCGACGCAGCCAAGCTGGTTATGGCTCGGCAGCAATAGACCTCTCCCTGACGTCGGCGTCGCGCACGCTCCAGACAAATCAGACCTCGAAGTCACGCAACACGGGCCTTTTGCGCGACTTGACGCCATCCGTCGGCTTCAAGGAGAGCAATCAGGACTCGGCTATCCATGTGTATAGACACGCATTGAATGCGCGTAGGTCGATGCTTCGTCGTTTTTGCCGCTTCGGCGCCTCTTCGCGCTCCGCGACGACCGCGCGTCCTATCGCAGCAACCCTTGCGCCCCGTCCCACAGCGCGCGTGCGACATCGGCGGCGGGGCGCGCCTCAGCCAGCGCCGCCGACTGGCCGGCCCACGCCTGCATCCGCGCGATGTCGTTGTCCTTGACCGCCGCGCCGCGCATCGGCTGGGTCAGCGCGCGCTGCACCGGATAGGGCGCCGGCGGCGGCGCATCCGGGCGCAGTCGGCGGCGCGCGCGTAAGCGGTGGCGACGCTGCGCCCGGCGCGCCCGGAAAAGGCGCGGGTGACCATCGTCTCCTCGGGCGGCGCTGGCGCCGATCGCGTCGGCCCAGGCGGCCGGCAGTTTCGCCTCGGGGCAGCGCAGGAATCCGGTGCCGACCTGCACCGCCGAGGCGCCGAGGATCAGCGCCGCGGCGACGCCGCGCGCATCGGCGATTCCTCCCGCCGCGATCACCGGGACATTCACCGCGTCGACCACCGCCGGCAGCAGCGAAAACAGCCCGACCATGCGCTCTCGGCCTTCGCCGCATCGAACGCGCCGCGATGGCCGCCCGCCTCCATGCCCTGCGCGACGATCGCGTCGGCCCCGGCGCGCGCGGCGCTTTTCGCCTCGGCGACCGTCGTGGCCGCGGCGAGCCATTTGATCCCTCGCGCCTTCATCTTCTCGACGAAGGCCGGCGGATAGAGCCCCATGATCGACGAAATGACCGTCGGGCCGGCCTCGAGCATCGCCTCGCACTGCGCCGAAAAATCGAGCGGCGTCGCATCGCCGGCCTCGCGCGGCGACTTCGGGACCCCATTGCGCGAGGAAGGCGCGCACGGCGTCCTCGGCCGCGGCGTCGCGCGGCGGCGACGGATCGGGAGTCCAGAGGTTGAGCTGAAAGCCGCCGTTGCTGCCGGCGCGCACTTCGGAGGCCCAGGCCTTGATCGCCGCCGGCCCCATCAGCAGCGTCCCGCAGGCTCCGAGACCCGCCCGCGTTGGCCACCGCGATCGACAATGAGGCCGGGCAGGCGCCGGCCATCGGCGCCAGCAGGATCGGCATGCGAAGACTGTAGGTCTTGCAGAACGCCTCGGCGCGGGCGAGCGCGGGATGCAAATCGGACATGGCGATCAACGGTTCTCCGGGGCTGGCGCGGCGAAACAGCGCGGCGCGACGATTCTCGGAGCGGCGCGCGCGCTCGTGTCAAATTCGCCGCGGCGTGGTTAGCCAATCCCTGCCGACCTGCACGATTGACGCTAACGCCCTGTTCAGAAACATCCGATACGATCCGGCGCTTTCAGCCTCCAGGAGAAGCCTGTGACCGCGACGCAATTCCGCTTGGTGACCCGCAGCGATTTCGATGGTTTGGTCTGCGGCGTTCTTTTGAAAGAGATGAACCTGATCGACGAGATCGCCTTCGTTCATCCCAAGGACATGCAGGACGGCAGGATCGCGATTTCGGGACGCGACATCACCACCAACCTGCCCTATGTCGCGGGCTGCCATCTGGCGTTCGATCATCATTCGAGCGAGATGCAGCGGCGCGCCGGCCAGCCGCCCACCAACTACATCATCGATCCCGACGCGTTGTCCGCCGCCCGCGTCGTCTACCGGTATTTCGGCGGCCGACCGCAGTTTCCGCGGGTCGGCGAGGACCTGATGAGCGCCGTCGACAAGGCGGACGCGGCCCGCTTCACGATCGAGGAAATTCTCCGCCCCGAGGGCTGGGCGTTGCTCAGCTTCCTGATGGATTCGCGCACCGGGCTCGGCCGTTTCCGCCAGTTCCGCATCTCCAACTACGACCTGATGATGAAATTGATCGACTACTGCCGCAATCATACGGTCGAGGAAATTCTCGCTTTGCCCGACGTCAGGGAGCGCGTCGACCTCTACCGCCAGCATGAAGCGCCGTTCCGCGAGCAGGTGCTGCGCTGCACGAGCGTCCACCGGGACCTCGTCGTGCTCGATCTGCGCAACGAGGAGACGATCTACGCGGGCAACCGGTTCATGATCTACGCGCTGTTTCCGCAGTGCCGCCTCTCCATGCATGTGCTGTGGGGCCTCAGGCAGCAGAACACCGTGTTCGCGATCGGCAAGTCGATCCTCGACCGAAGTTCGCCGATCGATGTCGGCGCGCTATGCCTGCGCTACGGCGGCGGCGGACACGCGGCGGCGGGAACCTGTCAGATCGACAACGCGCGCGCGGCGGAGGTGATGGCGGCGCTGATCGAAAAGCTCGCCTCGCGCGCGCAGTAACCCGCGGGATTTCGCCCGGGCGTTCCCGGCGCCGGTTGCGGGAATGCGGTTGAGCGCGCGGTGTAGAAGGTGACGGCCCCCTCCACTTTCTGCATCAACTGGTGGATATGGCCGTTCAACACGGTGACCGAGCCGAAGCGGGCGAGCAGCCCGAGCGCCTGCGCGGAATCCTCGGTGCCCCAGCCCCATTACGGCGCAATGGTCCACAGCGGGATATGCGCGAACACGACGATCGGCGTCGAGGCGCTTTTGCCCGCCAGGTCGTCGGCGAGCCAGGCGAGTTGCGCCGGCCCCAGATTGCCCATGCCGCCGGCCTTGAGGTCGACGACATTGACGAGGCCGATGAAATGAACGCCGCCCTGGTCGAAGGAATACCAGCCCGCGCCTTTCGCGTTCTCGCCGTAACGGTCGAGATAGGCCCTGCCCTGCGTCTCGTCGATCACGTCGTGCTCGCCCGGCACGTAATGGACATCGAGCCGCGCCGCGCCGATGACCTGGTCGGCGTCGTCGAATTGCCTGGGCTTCGACAAATGCGTGATGTCGCCGGTATGGATCATGAAGGCGGGCCCGGCCGGCATCGCGACGACCTTGCCGATCGCCTCGCGCAGCGTGCCGAGCGCGTCGGGATTGGCCGCCTTGTCGAAGCCGACGTGGCTGTCGGAGATCTGCAGGAAGCTGAACCCGGCCTCGGCGGCCTGCGCCGACCCCAGCAAGGCGGATTTGGGCACGCCGCCGGCGAGCGTCCACAGGACGCCGGTCCCCGCCCAGACCATGCATTCGAGCGCCTGGCGGCGGTCGACGCCCCTATCCTCTTTTTCAGCCATTTGGATTCTCCTCGCCCGACGGTGCGCCGGTTGAGGAGATGACTCCGGGGACGGAAGGTTTATTCCCGCGAGGGAAAAGAAATTTCGACGCGCGGTTCGGCTATGCTTTCGCCGCGCCCGATTCGTTCAAAGCGGGCGGCCCTCCCTTTGGCGGCTTTGGTTTCGAATTTCGCAGAGGACGTGATGTCGGCGCGCCAACTCGATTTGTTCGCGCCGGGAGCGTCGGGCGCTTCGTTCTTGGTCGAGGAGCTGCGGTCCTTCACATTCAACGGCGCGCGGACGGCGGTCGAGCGCCGCGACGGCGTCGACTTCCTGTTCAACGAATTCTGGACGTCCCGACAGCGGCAGGCGCATCGGCTGCACGAAGTGTCCTATCGCGCCTGTTTCAAGCCGCAATTGCCGGAGTTCTTCATCGCACGGCTGACCCGCGAGGGCGAAAGCGTCTACGACCCGTTCATGGGGCGCGGCACGACGCCGGTCCAGGCGGCCCTGATGGGGAGAAGGGCGGTCGGCGTCGACATCAATCCCTTGAGCGCGGTATTCGGCAAGCCGCGTCTTGCGCCGCCCGGGTTGGGGGCGATCGCCACTCGCTTGAAGGAAATCGACTGGAACTGTGGCGACGAGGCGAGCCCGGACTTGCTCGCGTTCTTTCACCCCGAGACACTGGAGCAGATTCAGGCTCTACGCCGCTACCTGCTGGAGCGCGAGACCGCCGGCAGCCTCGACGCCGTCGACGAATGGATTCGCATGGTCGCGGTCAACAGGCTGACCGGCCATTCGCCCGGATTCCTTTCCGTCTACACGCTGCCGCCCAATCAGGCGGTTTCGGCCGAAGCGCAGCGTAAAATCAACATGAAGAGAGGCCAGACGCCGCCCAAGCGCGATGCGCCCGGCATCATTCTGAAGAAGTCTCGTTCGCTTCTGTCGCAGGGGGCGGCGACGAATATACATCGGCACTTGATGCTTACGGGCGATGCGGCTTCAACCCCCGAAATCGCCGACGGCTCGATCGATCTCGTCGTGACCTCGCCGCCGTTCCTCGACGTCGTGCAATATGCCGCGGACAATTGGCTGCGCTGCTGGTTTATCGGACGCGACGCTGGCGCCATCCCGATCGCCATGCACCGCAATCCAGAAGACTGGATGCGGTTCATTCGCTTGGTGTTTATGGAACTTTCTCGCGCTGTCCGCGTGGGCGGCCATGTCGCGTTCGAAGTCGGCGAAGTGCGGTCGGCAACGATCGAGCTCGAAACCTGGGTGTTGCGCGCGATCGAGGGCCTGCCCTGGTCGCCCCTCTGCGTGCTGGTGAACGTTCAGGAATTCACCAAGACCGCCCATTGCTGGGGTGTCGCCAACAACGCCAAGGGCACAAACACGAACCGGGTCGTCATTCTGCGCCGGCGGGGGTGAGGGCCCTCACGCCCGCGCGCCCATCTCCAGGCCGCGCTCGGCGGCCTTCTCGCGCCCGTCCAGCGTCTCGAACTTTTGCAATTCGGCCTGCGCCTCTTCCTGCGCGGCCTTGGCCTCCTCGATCTGTCCGGCGAGGTCGGCGATCGAGCTCTTGAGGTTTTCGCGGCGCGTCATCGCCGCCCGCGCATAGGTCGGATAGGCGAAATGTCCGGGGTCGCTGATCCCGGCGCGCTTCTCCTCGGCGGCGATCTCCCGATCGAGATCGAGGGTCATCCGCGAGAATTCGGCCATCATCATTTCGATCTGCCGCACCCGCCGGCGCTTTTCCTCGACCTGGAAGCGCTTCAATCGAATCAGCGTGTCCCGCGACTTCATGGGTGGTGCTCCGCAACGCTTACAAACACGCCCGGCAGCGACAGGCCCGGGCCGCAAATCCCTCACCGCGAGACCGGGGCACGATGCCGCATGAAAGTTGCTCGTTTGTTACGCGATGGGGTCCGCAGAGGGGATTCGGAACGAATTTGCCGTCAAAGCGCCGAAAACGCCGATTCCTACCCTCGCGTTAGCGGTTCGTTTACCCGGATCGTTAACACTCCATGCAGAGCGAGCGACGGGATCAGGTCGGGCGGCCTGGATGGATGGCGCAACCGCGAGTCCCGGGAATCGCTTACCGACATCAGTTAACGCAACACATGAGCAACGAACGACGCAATTAGTGTAATAAACTCAAATAATTGAGCCTTTTCTAGCAAATCTCTGTGATTGGGCTTGCGAGGATGAATCAAGGTTTGTTAACCATTCGCTTGCACGGTTGCGTCTCGATTCGGCCGATTTCGCCTTCGGTCGCGTGCCGGCTTCGTCGCGGCGCGAAATGGGCGAACTTAACCGCGGTCTCGAACCGATGGACAAGGCTGGGGACCTGACATGCGCGTATTATTGATCGAGGACGACAGCGCCACGGCCCAGAGCATCGAGCTGATGCTCAAGTCCGAGAATTTCAACGTCTACGTGACCGACCTCGGCGAGGAAGGCATCGACCTCGGCAAGCTCTACGATTACGACATCATCCTCCTGGACCTCAATCTGCCCGACATGTCCGGCTATGAAGTGCTGCGCACGCTGAGGGTGACCAAGGTCAAGACGCCGATCCTGATCCTGTCCGGCATGGCCGGCATCGAGGACAAGGTCAAAGGGCTCGGCCACGGCGCCGACGACTATCTGACCAAGCCGTTCCACAAGGACGAGCTGGTCGCGCGCATCCACGCGATCGTGCGCCGTTCGAAGGGCCACGCCCAGTCGGTGATCGTCACCGGCGACCTCCTGGTCAACCTCGACCAGAAGACCGTCGAGGTCGACGGCGCGCGCGTGCATCTGACCGGCAAGGAATATCAGATGCTCGAGTTGCTCTCACTGCGCAAGGGCACGACGCTGACCAAGGAAATGTTCCTCAACCACCTCTACGGCGGCATGGACGAGCCGGAACTCAAGATCATCGACGTGTTCATCTGCAAGCTGCGCAAGAAGCTGGCGATGGCCTCGCACGGGCGCAACTACATCGAGACCGTCTGGGGCCGCGGCTACGTGCTGCGCGAGCCCTCCGCCGCTGACGACCGCATCACCGCGTAGCTCCTTCGCCCGCGAAGCGGGAGAAGGAGAGGTCACCGCGGCAGAACCGTCGCGCCCATCAGCGCCTTGTCGACCGCGGCCGCGCATTGACGCCCCTCGCGGATCGCCCAGACCACCAGCGACTGGCCGCGGCGCATATCGCCGCAAGCGTAGACCTTCTCGCGCGACGAGGCGTAGTCGGTGACGTTGGCCTGCACGTTGCCGCGCAGGTCGAGCGCCACCTCGAGGTCGCTCACCATGCCCTCGTGGACCGGCGAGACGAAGCCCATCGCCAGCAGCACGAGATCCGCCTTGATCTGGAACTGCGTGCCCTCGACCGGCTTGAACTTGGGATCGGCGCGAACGCAGTTCAGGGCGGTCACCGCGCCGTTGTCGCCCTCGAATGAACTCGTCAGCACCGCGAAATCGCGCTCGGCGCCCTCTTCGTGGCTCGACGAGGTGCGCAGTTTCAGCGGCCAGTTCGGCCAGGTCATCAGCTTGTCCTCGGCCTTCGGCGGCATCGGCATGATTTCGAGCTGGGTGACCTTCACCGCGCCCTGGCGGATCGACGTGCCGATGCAGTCCGAGCCGGTGTCGCCGCCGCCGATCACCACGACATGCTTGCCGCTGGCGCTGATCGGCTCGTTGGAGCCGATCGGCTCGCCGCTGACCCGACGATTCTGCTGCGGCAGGAAATCCATCGCAAAATGCACGCCGGCCAGGTCGCGCCCGGGGACCGGCAGGTCGCGCGGCGATTCCGCGCCGCCCGACAACACGACGGCGTCGTAGTCGTCGACCAGCGATTTGGCGGAAACGTCGCGCCCAACTTTCGTCTCGCAATGGAAGACCACGCCCTCGGCCTTCATCTGCGCGATGCGCCGATCGAGATGGGTCTTCTCCATCTTGAAGTCGGGAATGCCGTAGCGCAGCAGCCCGCCTGGCTTGGCGTGCTTTTCGAAGAGATGAACGTCGTGCCCGACGCGGGCCAGTTGCTGAGCGCAGGCGAGGCCGGCCGGCCCGGAGCCGACGACGGCGACCCGGCGACCCGTCCGGTGCTCGGGCGGCTCCGGCTTGATCCAGCCCTCGCTCCAGGCGCGGTCGACGATGGCGCATTCGATCGTCTTGATCGTGACCGAACTCTCCTGAAGATTCAGCGTGCAGGACGCTTCGCAGGGCGCCGGGCAGACGCGGCCGGTGAATTCGGGAAAATTATTGGTGGTGTGGAGGTTGCGCGAGGCCTCTTCCCAATGCCCGCGATAGACCAGGTCGTTCCAGTCCGGGATCTGATTGTTGACCGGGCAGCCGGTGTGGCAATAGGGGATGCCGCAATTCATGCAACGGGCCGCCTGGTTGCGCGTCGATTCCTCCGACAGCGGCAGCATGAACTCCCGATAATGGCGAATGCGGTCAGAAGCCTGGGCGTAGCGCCGGTCCGCGCGGTCGATCTCCAGAAAACCCGTCACCTTGCCCATGGTCCAAAATCCGTCGTTGGCCAATGAAAACGCCGCCGCCCCTGGCGCGCCCCGCCAGGGGCGCGCTCACTCGCCCGCCGCCAGCAGCGGCTCGCTGCTCTTTTGCGCGGCGAGTTCGGCGAGCGCCCGCCGGTATTCGACCGGCATTACCTTGCGGAATTTCGGCAGATAGGCGTCCCAGTTCTCCAGGATCTCGCGCGCGCGGCTCGAACCGGTGTAGCGCGCGTGATTGACGATCAACTGGCGCAGCCGCTCGGAATCGTGCCGGTTCATGTCGCCCATGACGTCGACGCGGCCGTGGCCTTCGAGGTCGCCGCCCGAATGATGGAGGCGCTGCATCAGCTCCTCCTCCGCCGCGACGGGTTCGAGCTCGACCATCGACAGGTTGCAACGCTTGGCGAAATCGCCGGCCTCATCGAGCACATAGGCGATGCCGCCCGACATGCCGGCGGCGAAATTGCGCCCGGTTTCGCCGATCACCACCACGACGCCGCCCGTCATATATTCGCAGCCGTGATCGCCGGTCCCCTCGACGACCGCGACGGCGCCGGAATTGCGCACCGCGAACCGCTCGCCCGCGACGCCGCGGAAATAGCATTCGCCGGCGATCGCGCCGTAGAGCGCGGTGTTGCCGACGATGATCGAGCGCTCGGGGACGAGCTTGGCGGCTTCCTTGGGGGGATAAACGACGACGCGCCCGCCCGACAGGCCCTTGGCGACGTAATCGTTCGCCTCGCCCTCGAGCTCCAGCGTCACCCCCTGGGCGAGGAAGGCGCCGAAGCTCTGGCCCGCCGACCCCTTCAGCTTGATGTGGATGGTCTCGCTGCGCAGGCCCGCGTGACCGTAACGGCGCGCGATCTCGCCCGACAGCATCGCGCCGGTCGAGCGGTCCGAATTGCGGATCGGCAAGTCGAGCCGCACGTGCTTGCCGTGCTCGATCGCCTCGCCGGCGCTGGCGATGAACTGAAGGTCGAGAACGCGCTCGAGGCCGTGATCCTGACCCTGGCTGCGGTAGATCGTGTCGCCGGGCGACGGCTCGGGCTTGTGAAACAGCCCGGAGAAATCGAGGCCCTTGGCCTTGCCGTGCTCGACGACGCGGGTCTTGTCCAGCATCTGGCGCTGGCCGACCATTTCGTCGAAACGCCGGTAGCCCATCGCCGCCATCAGTTCGCGCACTTCCTCGGCGACGAAGAAGAAGAAATTGATGACGTGCTCGGGCTGGCCGACGAAACGCTTGCGCAACACCGGGTCCTGCGTCGCCACGCCGACCGGACAGGTGTTGAGATGGCACTTGCGCATCATGATGCAGCCCGCCGCGATCAGCGGCGCCGTCGCAAAGCCGAACTCGTCGGCGCCGAGCAACGCGCCGACCACGACGTCGCGCCCGGTGCGCACGCCGCCGTCGACCTGCACCGCGATGCGCGAGCGCAAGCCGTTCATCACCAGCGTCTGATGCGTCTCGGCGAGGCCGATCTCCCAGGGCGAGCCGGCATGCTTGATCGAGGTGAGCGGCGAAGCGCCGGTTCCCCCCTCGAAGCCCGAGATCGTCACATGGTCGGCCTTGCACTTGGCGACGCCCGCCGCCACCGTGCCGACGCCGACCTCGGAAACGAGCTTGACCGACACCAGCGCGCGCGGATTGACGTTTTTCAGATCGAAGACAAGCTGCTTGAGGTCCTCGATCGAATAGATGTCGTGGTGCGGCGGCGGCGAAATGAGACCGACTCCCTGGGTCGAATGGCGCACCTTGGCGATGATCGCGTCGACCTTGTGGCCGGGCAATTGCCCGCCCTCGCCGGGCTTGGCGCCCTGCGCCATCTTGATCTGCATCATGTCGGAATTGACGAGATATTCCGCGGTCACGCCGAAGCGGCCAGAGGCGACCTGCTTGATCGCCGAGCGCATCGAATCGCCGTTGGCCATCCGCTTGTAGCGGTCCGCCTCCTCGCCGCCTTCGCCGGTGTTCGACTTGCCGCCGATGCGGTTCATCGCAATGGCGAGGGTGGTGTGCGCCTCGCGCGAAATCGAACCGAACGACATCGCGCCGGTCGAGAACCGCTTGACCATGTCCTTGGCCGATTCGACCTCTTCGAGCGGAACCGGCTGGCGGCCATCCTCCGCGGCGTCCCTGATGCGGAACAGGCCGCGGATGGTCAGCAGGTGCTCCTGCTGCTCGTTCAGCACCTTGGCGAAGGTGCGATACTTGTCCTTGGCGCCGCCGCGAACCGCGTGCTGCAGCAGCGACACCGTTTCGGCGGTCCAGGAATGCGCTTCGCCGCGCAGCCGCACCGCATATTCGCCGCCGACCTCGAGCGCGTCGCGCAACACCGGCGAGGATCCGAAGGCGTCGGCGTGGCGACGCGCGGTCTCCTCGGCGATCTCGTCGAGGCCGGCGCCTTCGATCGTCGTCGCAGTGCCGAAGAAGAAGCGGTCGATGAACGAGCGCGTCAGGCCGACGGCGTCGAAAATCTGCGCGCCGCAGTACGACTGGTAGGTCGAGATGCCCATCTTCGACATGACCTTCAGCAGGCCCTTGTCGATCGACTTGATGAAGCGCTTGACGACCTCGTAGGCGCTGACCTCCTCGGGAAGACCCGGCGCCATCGCCGTCAAGGTCTCGAAGGCCAGATAGGGGTTGATCGCCTCGGCGCCGTAGCCGGCCAGGCAGGCGAAATGATGGATTTCACGCGCTTCGCCGGTCTCGACGACGAGGCCGACCGACGTGCGCAACCCCTTGCGGATGAGGTGATGATGCACCGCCGCCACCGCCAGCAGCGCGGGGATCGGGATGCGGTCGGGGCCGACCATCCGGTCGGACAGGATGATGATGTTGTAGCCGCCGTGCACGGCGATTTCGGCGCGCTCGCACAGGCGCGACAGCGCCTCCTCCATGCCGCTCGCGCCCTTTTCGACGTCATAGGTGACGTCGAGCGTCTTGGTGTCGAACGAATCCTCAAAATGGCCGATGCAGCGGATCTTCTCGAGGTCCTCGTTGGTGAGGATCGGCTGGCGCACTTCGAGGCGCTTCTTCTTGGCGTTGCCGGCCGGATCGAACAGGTTGGGGCGCGGCCCGATGAACGACACGAGGCTCATGACGAGCTCCTCGCGGATCGGGTCGATCGGCGGATTGGTGACTTGCGCGAAATTCTGCTTGAAATAGCTGTAGAGCAGCTTCGAGCGATCGGACAACGCAGAGATCGGCGTGTCGGTGCCCATCGAGCCGACGGCTTCCTGGCCGGTCGAGGCCATCGGCGCGAGCAGCATCGCCAGGTCCTCCTGCGTATAGCCGAAGGCCTGCTGGCGATCGAGCAGCGAGACGTCGGTGCGCGAGGCGCGCGGCTCGACGGGCTTGAGGTCCTCCAGGACGATCTGGGTGTCCTCCAGCCAGGCGCGATAGGGATTGGCGCGCGACAGCGCCTGCTTGATCTCGCTGTCGGAGACGATGCGGTGCTCGATCAGATCGACCAGCAGCATCTTGCCCGGCTGCAGGCGCCACTTGGCGACGATCTTTTCCTCGGGCACCGGCAGCACGCCCATTTCGGACGCCATGACGACGAGATCGTCGTCGGTGACGAAATAGCGCGCGGGCCGCAGGCCGTTGCGGTCCAGCGTCGCGCCGATCTGGCGCCCGTCGGTGAAGGCGACCGCCGCCGGGCCGTCCCACGGCTCCATCATCGAAGCGTGATATTCGTAGAAGTCGCGCCGCTCCTCGTCCATCAGCGGATTGCCCGCCCACGCCTCGGGGATCAGCATCATCATCGCGTGGGTCAGCGAATAGCCGCCCTGCACGAGAAACTCGAGCGCATTGTCGAAACACGCGGTGTCCGATTGCCCTTCGTAGGAAATCGGCCACAGCTTGGAAATGTCGTCGCCGAACAGCCGGGAGGCGACGCTGGCCTGGCGCGCCGCCATCCAGTTCACATTGCCGCGCAGCGTGTTGATCTCGCCGTTGTGCGCGACCATCCGGTAGGGATGAGCGAGCCGCCAGGACGGGAACGTGTTGGTGGCGAAACGCTGGTGGACGAGCGCCAGCGCGGTGTCGAACCGCGGGTCCAGCAAGTCGGTGTAATAGGGCGCGAGCTGGCGGACCAGCACCATCCCCTTGTAGACGATGGTCCGGCACGACATCGAGACGGGATAATATTCGGCGAAGCCGCCGGCGCCCGCCAGGTAGATGCGGTTGGAGACGACCTTGCGCAGGATGAACAGCCGGCGCTCGAAGTCGTTCTCGTCGACGACGTCGCGGCCTCGACCGATGAACAACTGACGCTGGGCGGGCTCGACCGCCTTGACCCGTTCGCCGAGGTCGTGGTTGTCGACGGGAATGTCGCGCCAGCCGATCAGGGTCTGGCCCTCCTCGACGACCACTTCTTCGATGATCTTTTCGACCAGGGCGCGCGCCGAGCGGTCGCGCGGCATGAAGAACTGGCCGATCGCATAATGGCCGGGCGCGGGCAACGACAGGCCGAGCCGGTCGCATTCGGGCGCGAAGAAGGCATGCGGAATCTGGACGAGAACGCCGCAGCCGTCGCCGAGCTTGGCGTCGGCGCCGGTCGCCCCGCGATGGTCGAGGTTGACGAGAATCTGCAGGCCCTTTTGCAGGATGTCGTGCGACTTGCGGTTGCGAAGGTCGGCGACGAAACCGACGCCGCAGGAATCGTGCTCCCTTGCGGGGTCGTAAAGGCCTTGGCGGCGCGGCAGAAACGGATCGGTCACGGCGGGTCTCCGCGAATTGGCGACGGGTCGAACGGAAGCGGCGGCGGCGGCTTCGCCGCGGCCGGCGCGGTCGGCGGAAAGCTCGCCGGGGGCCTTGCCTTTCATCTTTCCGCTCCCTTTGCGCGGCCGCGACTTCCCGGCCGTTCGTCGTCAAATTGTGGTGGCGCAGTCTGGACATGGACGGCTGCGACACGACGCAGCCCAAAAGGCTTCACGCGGCGTGTTTTTTTCGATCTCGTTTGACCGTCAAGCTCATCTGCGCCGTCGCCTGATTGCCCCGACCCCCTGATCCGCGCCCGCAGGAATCCCGCCTGCAACAAACGCGCCAGAAAATGGTCAGCACAACTGTCCTATCTTGTGCGACCTTGACAGATTTGGCGGCGCGGCACAAGTCGCCGCGCGCGAGGAGAGCAGATTTTTTCGCCCGTCGACCGTTGGGGGTCGGCGGGCGGGCGGGCTTGCGCGTCGAGGCGATTGCGGCGATAGCTCGGCCGGGGAGCGCGGGAGCGCGACGGATGAATTTTGCGAGCGACAATGCGTCCGGCGTGGCGCCGGCGATTCTCGATGCGATCGTCGCGGCGAATGCGGGATCGGCGGCGGCCTACGGCGCCGACGCGCATACGCAACGCGCGCAAGCCGCCTTGAGCGAGGCGTTCGAGCGGCCGGTCGCGGCGTTCCTGGTCTCGACCGGCACCGCCGCCAACGCCCTCGCCCTCGCCGCGCTGACGCCGCCGTGGAGCGCGATCTTCTGCCACGAGGAATCGCATATTCACGACGACGAATGCGGCGCGCCGGAATTCTTCACCGGCGGCGCCAAGCTCGTCGGCATCGCCGGCGAAGGCGGCAAGATCACGCCCGAGGCGCTGCGCGAGGCGATCGGCCGCTTTCCGCGCGGCCTCGTGAAATCGGTGCAGCCCGGCGCGCTGTCGCTTTCCCAGGCCACCGAAGCGGGCACGATCTATTCGCTCGACGAGATCGCCGCCCTCAGCGCAATCGCCCACGAGGCGGGCCTCGCGGTCCATCTCGACGGCGCCCGTTTCGCCAATGCGCTGGTCGAACTCGGCTGCTCGCCTGCGCAAATGTCGTGGCGGGCCGGCGTCGACGCCCTGTCCTTCGGCGCCACCAAGAACGGCGCAATGGGCTGCGAAGCGGTGATCTTCTTCGACGCCGAACGGGCGTCGAACTTCCCCTATCAGCGCAAGCGCGCCGGCCAGACGTCGTCGAAGGGCCGCTACCTCGGCGCCCAGATGGCGGCCTATCTCGAAAACGGGCTTTGGCTGACGCTCGCCCGGCGCGCCAACGACGCGGCGCGGCGGATGGCGGACGGGCTCGCCGGCGTCGAGGGGATCCGGCTCGCCTGGCCGCGGCGCGTCAATGAGGTCTTTCCAATCACGCCGCGCTCCCTCGCAGCGGCCCTGAAGGCCGAAGGGGTCGGGTTCGGCGAGTGGTCATCGCGCGCGACGGCGCCGTCGAGGACGCCGCGCGACGGGGAAGCCTTCCTGCGGCTCGTCTGCTCGTTCAACACCGACGGGGCGGAGATCGACAGGTTCCTGGCGATCGTCAAAGCCCATTGCGCCGGCGCGGCGCGGGCGCGGGCCGTTTGACGCAATGTCGACGCCTTCGGGCGATGCCTTTGCACCCGCTTTGGACTATAAAGGCTTCGTCCTATCCCTGCCGTAATTATTGGGGAAGGATGCGTGGGGAGTCGCTTGGGGTCCAGGGAGTTGAGTGTGATGGCCATTCGATCGCGATCGCTCGTCTCGCGCCCGCAGGTTGCGGCGCTGACCCTGGCCGCCGCCTTTCTCTGTCTGGGAGCCCCAGCCGCCCGGGCGCAATTGTTCAATTGGGATTCGGCGCTGCCTCCCGCGCAGATCGAGCGCATGATCCAGGCGAGCGGCTATCGATTGACCGGCCCCGTCGTCCGCCACGGCGCGGTCTATCTGGCCGATGTGCTCGGCCGCCAGAACGATCCGGAGCGGCTCATCATCGACGCGCAGGAGGGACGCCTGCTGCAGCGCTTCCCCGCCGCCGCGGCGCGCCGTCAGGCGACCGCCGTCGGCGGCTGGTCGAACGAGCCGCAGCAAACAGGCTCGCTGTTCTCCTGGTTCATGGGCGACGACGACGTTGACGCGCCGCGCCCGCCGGCCGCCATCGACAGCGAGACGGGACCCCAGCCGCTCCATGCGACGCCCGCCGCGCCGGTCCATGCGCCGATCGCCAAGGAGGCGGCGCGCACCGACGAGACCTCCACGCCGCACGTCATTATGGCTCCCAATTTTGAGCCGAACGCGGCGACCCGCACGCAATTGCTGGAGAAGCCGCGGCTGAGGCCGCAGGCCAGGCACAAGCGGCCCGAACTGACGCCCGTCGCCCAGCCCGCGACGGCGCCAAATGACGGCAGGCCAGCGCCAATCGTCCAACCGGCGGCCGCCCCGAGCGCGACGACCCCAACGGCGTCGGTCGGCCAGCCGGCGGCGGTTCCGAGCGTCGCGCCGGCCGCCGCTCGCGTCGCACCGGTCCAGCCGGCAGCGCCGCATGTCGCGGAAACCAGGGTCGCGCCCGCAGCGGTCGCCCCCGCGCCGGTCTCGAAAGCCTCGTCGGTCAAGCCGGCGCTCAACGACGTGCCGGTCGCGCCGCTCGAATGACGAAAAAGGGCGCCGCAAGCGGCGCCCTCAACCCGATTATCCGGTCGATCAGCGATCAGGCCGCCTGTTTGGCGATCGGCTGGACGGTCGACTCGACCGGCCTGGCCGGCTTGTTGATCGCGATGCTGCGCGGTTTCTGCGCTTCGGGGACCTCGCGAACGAGATCGATGTGAAGCAGGCCGTTCTGGGTCGTCGCCCCGACCGCCGAGACATGATCGGCGAGCTGGAAACGTCGCTCGAAGGCGCGCGCCGCGATACCCTGGTAGAGCGTCTCGCGGTTCTCGCTCGCGCTCTTCTGCGCGGTCTCCTTGGAGCCGCGCACGGTCAAGGTGTTCTCGCGCGTCTCGATCGACAATTCGTTGTCGGCGAAGCCCGCCACCGCGATCGTGATGCGATAGGCGTTCTCGCCGGTTCGCTCGATATTGTAAGGCGGGTAGGTCGGAGCGGCGCTCGCCACGCTCGAATGCTGGTCGAGCAGCGAAAACAGCCGGTCGAAGCCGACCGTCGAACGATAGAGCGGCGACAGATCATAATTACGCATTGGCACATCCTCCTGATGAAGCGATATGAGCAGCCTGCGCCCCGTATTTGGCGGCGCCGGCCGTGGGCGCGTCCTCGACGGACCGCGCTGCCCGGAATGTGGTGGCGTGGCGCGGGGCGTGCAAGGCCCGGCTCCCGCCGGACGCCAAAAAACTCGCCCCGCCGGCCCGCGGCCGGCGATTGCCTGATGGCGCGCCTCTCGCTATATCATCCCGATTCTGGGGCCTTTTTGCCTGAAGCGGGGCGCCGGCCGGTCCGCCCAGCCACGACCGCCGCCGGCTTCCTCAGCCGTCCAGGCGCGAACGGCCCAAATCATCCGCCAGGCCAATAGCGCCGCAGCCCAGGGGACCTCTCGATGAACAGCCATTTCCTGCGCGCCGCCGTCACCCTCGCCGCCGCGGTCTTCGCGACCTTCGCGCTCGCGCAGATGCGGCAGAAGGATTCGGACGATCCGCCCAAGCCGCTCCCGCCGCTCCAGAAGAACTTTCCGCTCGACCAGACCTTCTCGCTGCGCGATATCAATGACAAGCCGGTGCCGGCCGGCCTCGACGCCAGCCTGATGATCGACGGCAGCCTGCGCGGCTCGGGCTATACCGGATGCAATTCGTGGTCGGCGACGCTGTACCCTGTGAAGAACCAGCATCTACTGGTCGGCCCTTACGCCCTGACCAAGAATCAATGCTCCAAGGACGTCATGGCCGCCGAGTTCGGCTTCCTCTCGGCGCTCACGGGAAGCCCGACCTGGGACCTCGTGAACGGCGAGCTCGTCATCAAGGGGCCGAGGGGAACGCTGCGCCTCGCCCGGTCGCTTTGATCGCGGCGCCTCGGCGCCATCGCGTCATGCTTCGGCTTCGCGCACCCGCGCGGGGCCGTCCTGGCGCGGCGACATCTCGATGCGCCGTTTGTGGAACGCCGACAGGGTCGCGCGGTGGCCGATCGAAACGAGCGTCGTATCGGGCAGCTTGCGCGCGAGGGCGCGATAGAGTTCGGCTTCGCTCGCCTCGTCCAGCGCCGAAGTCGCCTCATCGAGAAACAGCCAATCGGGCGCCGCGAGCAGCGCGCGGGCGACCGCCAGGCGTTGCTTTTCGCCGCCCGACAGCTGCAATTGCCAATTTTCGGCGTCGTCGAGCCGATTGACGAGGTGCGGCAGGCCGCAAGCGGCGAGCGCATCGCGCAGCTCCGCGTCGCTAAAGCGGGAAGGCGCGGCGGGATAAGCGATGGCGTTGCGCAGCGCGCCCAGCGGAATATAGGGCCGTTGCGGCAACAGCATCAGGCTGGCTTTCGGCTCGGCGATCCGGCCGACGCCGAACGGCCAGATGCCGGCGATGGCGCGAAGCAGGGTCGACTTGCCCGCTCCGGACGGACCGACCAACAGTGTCGGCTGACGCGCCGCGAACGACAGGTTCTCGACGCGCGCGAGTGCGCTTCCGTCCGGCAGTCCGAGGTCGAGTTCTTCGATTTGCAGATCGCTTGAGTCCGAGCGCACGATTTCGATGCGCGGCTTTTTCGCTTTCAACGCCAGCGCCCGATCGATCGCCGCGTCGAACGAGGTCAGGCGATCGAGCACCGCCTTGAAATCGGCGAGCCCGACGTACTGGCTGACAAAAAAGGTGAGCGAGCTGTTGACGTTGCCAAAGGCGCGGGCGACCTGGATCAGGACGCCGAGCTGGATCTTGCCGGTGAAATAGAAAGGCGCCCCGACGATGAAAGGAATGTACTGGCTCGCCAGATTGTAGGCCTCGGTGAAAACGCGCAAGGTCTTGCGCACATGCACGATGCGCATGTAATTGTCGTAGATGTTGGCGAATTTCGACATCGCGCCGAGGGACTCGGTCTCCTCGCCGCGCAGCAGCGCGATCTGCTCGCTGTACTCGCGCAATCTTGCGAGATCGAAACGGAAGTCGGCCTCGAAGCGCTGCTGCGCGAAGAACAATCTGACCAGCGGACGGCCGATCGCGTGAGTAACCGCCGTGCCGAGGCCGGCATAGAGCAGCGCCACCCAGAACAGGAATCCAGGGATGAGCAGGCTGCTGCCCGGCAGCGTGAAATTGGCGGACAGGCCCCAAAGAACGATGGCGAAGGAGACGAGCGAGGTCAGCGTCGACAGGATGGTGACGGAGTAGCCGTAAATGCCCGTCCCGGAGCCGCTGCCGTAGATGAAGCCGTAGATGTCCTCCGAGATGCGCTGGTCCGGGTTGTCGGTCGGCGAACCCGCCAGCGCCATGTTGTAATGGGCGCCCCCGCTCAGCCAACGCCCGATGTAATGGCCCGACAGCCAACGCCGCCAGCGGATGACGAACGTCGAGGTGACGACATACTCGATGACGATGCTGGCGACGTAAATCGAAGCGAACGGCAGGAAGACATAGAGGAGCTGGCGCCAGAACTCGGCCAGATCCTTGTTCTGAAGCGCGTTGTAGAAATCCCGCGAATAGAACGACAGGCGCACCTCGATCGCCACCTGCAACTGGTTGACGACGATCAGGAACACCAGCGCGACCTTGGCGAGCCTGTTCTGCGCGATGACAAACGGGGGGAACGGCCAGATGCGCGCGGTGGTCGGCGCGGAAGCGTGGAAATAGGGATCGGCGATGCCGGTCATCTTGCGCACGACCGGGATGAAGGACAGGGCGAAGGTCAGGCAACCGAACAGCGCCACGGCGAAAGGCAGGCTTTCAGGCAAGGTGTAGTCGGCGTAGTCCGGCGGCCACAACCCGAGCTGGTCGACGAGGAACGCCAGGCCGAAGACGATCGTCTCGACCGCGAATATAGCGTTGAAGACCTTCAGGAAGATCGACATTTGCTCGTCGAGGAAGGTGGTCGCGGCGCAGGCGAGCGCCGCGCCGGCGAGCAGAAATATCGCGGTGTCGGGCCGGTGCAGCCCGACCAGAAAAATCGCCACAGCGAAGACGCCGACGGCAAAGGCGAGAAGTCTCATCAGGCAGGGCCTCGAACGATTGGGAGCGGCCAGGATGGCGCAAGGCAAGCCGCGCACTATTGCAGAGGCGCCCCGCCGAAAGAAGGGCGCGCCTCAGCCGAACGGCATGAAATGTTCGTAACTTTGGCCTGCTCGCCGCTTCAGCCAAGCCGCTCGCGCACCATCCCCGCCATGACTCGGCCGAGCCTGGCGTGCTGGTCGGCCTCGAAGTGAATGCCGTCGAGGGGCGAACAACGGATGTGCTCGCCCGCGTCGATGAAGCCGACGCCGTGCAGCGTGGCGACGGCGCGGTAGCGCGCGCCGAGGGCGCGCGACTTTTCCTGCGCGCCCTCGAACATGTCGGCGAAGGCGGTCAGTTGCGCCACCGGCGGCGGCGCGGCCAGAATGACGTCCGGCGGCGCGCCGGCGCGGCCGACGCCGAGGGATTTTGCGGTCAGGACAAGCCGCTCGACGCCCAGCGCGATATCGCCGGGCGAAAGCCAGAAGCGGCTCTTGAGGTCGTTGCAGCCTAGCGAGATGATGAGCAGGTCGAGCGGCGCGTGGCTGAGCAGACAGGGCGTCAGATAAGCAAGACCGTTGCGATAGGGCTCGATCGGATCGTCGAACACCGACGTGCGCCCGTTCAGGCCTTCCTCGATCACGCGGAATCCGCCGCCGAGCTCCTGGGCCATCACGCCGGTCCAGCGCACGCCGGGCGCGAAGCGCGCGCCGCTCGCCGGATCACAGCCCCAGGTGTTGGAATCGCCGTAGGCGACGACGACGGACATGAATCGCTCCCTCGTTGGATCTCGCGCCACCCTGTCCGGACCACGCCGCCAAGGTCAAGCCGGAAGCGGCGGTCTCACAGGACGCGGGAGCGCAGGCGCAGCGCGTTGGCGATCACGCTGACCGAAGACAGCGCCATGGCGGCGGCCGCCACGTCGGGCGACAGCAGGATTCCCAGCGCGGGATAGAGGGCGCCCGCGGCGATCGGCACGCCAAGCGCGTTATAGACGAAGGCGAAGAAGAGGTTCTCGCGGATGTTGGCCATGGTCGCCCGCGAAAGCCGCCGGGCGCGCACGATGCCCATGAGATCGCCCTTGACGAGAGTTACGCCGGCGCTCTCGATCGCGACGTCCGTTCCCGATCCCATCGCGATGCCGACATCGGCGGCGGCGAGCGCCGGGGCGTCGTTGACGCCGTCTCCGGCGACGGCGACGACGCGGCCCTGACGCTTCAACCTGTCAACGACGGCGCCTTTGCCTTCCGGCGAGACCTCCGCCTCGATCTCCCGCAGGCCGAGCTGCCGCGCGACGGCCTCGGCCGTGGCGCGGTTGTCGCCGGTCAGCATCACCACGCGGACGCCCTCTTCGGCTAGCGCCGCAAGCGCCGCAGGCGTCGTCGGCTTGACCGGGTCGGCGATGACAAGAACGCCGGCCGGCCGGCCGTCGACGCCCGCGAAAATGACGGTGGCGCCGTCGCCGCGCAATTGCTCCGCCTTGGCGGCGAGGGTGGCGACGTCGACGCCCATTTCGCGCAGAAACGCCGCACTGCCCAGGACGACCCGGCGGCCGTCGACGACGCCCCGCGCGCCTTTACCGGCCGGCGCCTCGAACTCCTGGCCCGCCGGCGCCGTCAGCCCCTTCGCCTCGGCCTCCGCGACGACCGCGCGGGCGAGCGGATGCTCGGATGCGCGCTCGACGCCCGCCGCGAGCCGAAGCACCTCGTCGCCGAGGAAGCCTTCAGCCGGAACGACTTCGGTCACCGACGGGCGGCCCTCGGTCAACGTGCCGGTCTTGTCGACCACCAGCGTGTCGACTTTTTCGAGGCGCTCCAGCGCCTCGGCGTTTCTGATCAGCACGCCGAGCCCGGCGCCGCGTCCGACGCCGACCATGATCGACATCGGCGTCGCCAGGCCGAGCGCGCAAGGGCAGGCGATGATCAGCACGGACACCGCCGCGACCAGCCCATAGGCCAATCGCGGCTCCGGTCCAAGCATCGCCCAGGCGGCGAAGGCGAGAACCGCGACGCCGATGACCAGCGGCACGAACCAGCCGGCGACCCGGTCGGCGAGGCGCTGGATCGGCGCGCGCGAACGCTGCGCCTGCGCCACCATGTCGACGATGCGGGCGAGCATCGTGTCGCGGCCAACCTTGTCGGCGCGCATCACCAGCGCGCCCGACTGGTTCAGTGTGCCGCCAATCACCCTGTCGCCCACCCCCTTGGCCACCGGCATCGACTCGCCCGTCACCATCGATTCATCGAGCGCCGAACGGCCCTCGAGCACCGTGCCGTCGACCGGCGTCTTCTCCCCGGGCCGCACGCGCAGACGGTCGCCGACGGCGACCAGTTCGAGCGCCACCTCCTGTTCGCCGCCGTCCGCGTTCAACCGCCGCGCCGTCTTGGGCGCGAGGTCGAGCAGCGCGCGGATCGCCCCGGAGGTCCGCTCGCGGGCGCGCAGCTCCAGAACCTGGCCGAGCAGGACCAGCACCGTGATGGAGGCGGCCGCTTCGAAATACACGGCGACGCCGCCGTCCGGCGCGCGCAAAGCGGCCGGAAACAGGCCCGGCGACGCCGTCGCCACGAGGCTGTAGAGCCATGCGACGCCGATTCCCATCGCGATCAGCGTGAACATATTGAGGTTGCGGGTGACCAGCGAGCGCCAGCCGCGCGCGAGGATCGGCCAGCCGGCCCAAAGCGTCGCCGGCGTCGCCAACGCGCATTCGATCCAGGCCAGGACGACCGGCGAGGCGAAGTGACGCCAGCCAAACAAATGCCCGCCCATTTCGACGATGAACAGCGGCGCGGCGAAGGCGAGGCCGAGCCAGAATCGCCGCGTCATGTCGGCGAGTTCGGGGTTCGCGCCGATTTCCGCCGAGACGCGCAGCGGCTCAAGCGCCATGCCGCAGATCGGGCACGCGCCGGGGCCGATCTGGCGGATCTGCGGGTGCATCGGGCAGGTGTAGAGGGCGCCGGCGGGCGCGACTTCCGCCGCCGGTCCGTCGTCCTCCGCGCCATAGCGCACCGGGTCGGCATCGAACTTCGCCTTGCAGCCGGCGCAGCAGAAATAGAAGGTCGCGCCGCCGTGTATCGTCCGGTGTTTCGAGACGGCGCGATCGACGTCCATGCCGCAGACCGGGTCCTTGACGGTCGCAGCGCCGGCGGCGTGGTGATGCGGGTGGGCGCTGTGCGTCATGGCTGTCTCCGCCGCGCGGCGATGCGCTCAAAAGTCATGCGCGCGCCTTGCCGTCTATACCCTCATGGGGTATATGACAAGCATGCGCCAAGCCGTCAAGACATCCTGCCTCAGGCGCCTCAATCGCATCGAAGGGCAGGTGCGCGGTCTGCGCCGAATGGTCGACGAGGACCGCTATTGCATCGACGTGATCACCCAGGTCTCGGCGGTGCGCGCGGCGCTGAAGCGGGTCGAGGAAGAGGTCCTCAGGGATCATGTCGCCCATTGCGTCGAACACGCCATCGTCGCGGGCGATCAGGACGAGCAGCGCCGGAAAATCGGCGAACTCATGCGCACGCTGGGCAAGATGTGAGGCGGGATCTCGCGCCGGCGGACCCTTCGGCGCGTTTTGCGAAGGCGCGACCGTCACGGCTTTGCTCCGCTTTGGCGGCCGTCGCGACGCGGCGGCGGCTTGACGCCCGGCTGACCGCTGGCGAATCCCTCGAAAATCGGATTTGATGGAGGGCGAACGCGCCCTGGATCCGATGAGCGCGGCGACCACAAAGCTCCAGACGGGGGAAAAATGAGCGCGAACGTCAAGGGACCGGCGATTTTTCTGGCGCAATTTGCGGGCGACGCCGCGCCGTTCAACTCCTTCAACGCGATCTGCAAATGGGCGGCTTCGCTCGGTTACAAGGGGGTCCAGATTCCCGCCTGGGACGGGCGGCTGTTTGATCTGGCCAAGGCCGCGCAATCGCGGACCTACTGCGAGGAGATCGCCGGGATCGCGCAAAGCCACGGCCTGGCGATCACGGAGCTGGCGACCCATCTGCAAGGCCAGCTTGTCGCGGTGAACCCGGCCTATGACGAGGCGTTCGACGCTTTCGCGCCGGCCGAAGTGCACGGGCGGCCGCGCGAGCGGCAGAAATGGGCGGTCGACCAACTGATGATGGCGGCCCGGGCCTCGCAGAACCTCGGCCTCGGCGTCAGCGTGACTTTCAGCGGGGCGCTGGCCTGGCCCTTCGTCTATCCGTGGCCGCAGCGCCCGCCTGGCCTGATCGAGACGGCGTTCGATGAGCTCGCGCGGCGCTGGAGGCCCATTCTCAACGCCTATGACGAAGCGGGCATCGATCTCGCCTATGAACTCCATCCGGGCGAAGACCTGTTCGACGGGGCGACCTTCGAGCGGTTTCTCGAAGCGTTGAGAGGCCACCAGCGCTGCACGATCAATTACGACCCCTCGCATTTCGTGCTGCAGCAGCTCGACTATCTCGCCTTCATCGACATCTATCACGAGCGCATCAGCGCGTTCCATGTGAAGGACGCCGAATTCAACCCGACCGGCCGGCAGGGCGTCTATTCCGGCTTCGCCTCGTGGATCGACCGGGCCGGACGCTTCCGCTCGCTCGGCGACGGACAAGTCGACTTCGCCGGCGTCTTCTCGAAGTTCGCGCAATACGATTATTCTTCCTGGGCGGTGCTGGAGTGGGAGTGCTGCCTGAAGCACCCGGAGGACGGCGCGCGGGAAGGCGCGGAATTCATCAGACATCATCTGATCCGCGTCACCGAGAAGGCGTTCGACGACTTCGCTGGCGGCGGGGCGGTCGACAAGAAGCGGATCAAGCGGGCGCTCGGCCTGCGCTGAGCAACGATCGGGGGAAACGACGATGGCTATTGAAGGGCGCAGCGACGCGCGAAGCGGCGGCAGGGTTCGCTTGGGGATGGTTGGCGGCGGCGAAGGCGCGTTCATCGGCGCCGTGCATCGGCTCGCCGCGCGGATGGACGGGCACTACGAACTGGTCGCCGGCGCGCTTTCGGCTACGCCGGAAAAGGCGCGCCGCTCGGGCGCCGCGCTCGGCCTGCCGGCCGATCGCGTCTACGACGACTTCGAGGCGATGGCCAAGGCCGAATCCAAGCGCCCCGACGGGATCGAGGCGGTCGCCATCGTCACGCCCAATCACATGCACGCCGGCCCGGCCTACGCCTTTCTGAAGGCCGGCATCCATGTGATCAGCGACAAGCCGCTGACGACTTCGCTCGCCGAGGCCAAGAAGCTCAAGCGCGCCGCCGACAGCTCCGGCCTCATTTTCGCGCTGACCCACAATTACACCGGCTATCCGCTGGTGCGGCGGGCGCGCGAAATGGTGAAGGCGGGCGACCTCGGCGAAATCCGCCTGATCCAGGTCGAATATCCGCAGGACTGGCTGACCGGCCCGACCGAGAAGTCCGGCAACAAACAGGCCGAATGGCGCGTCGACCCCCAGCGCTCGGGCGCCGGGGGCGCGATCGGCGACATCGGCACCCACGCATACAATCTGGCCGGCTATATCGGCGGGATCGACGCGACCGAACTCAGCGCCGAACTCACTTCATTCGGCGCCGGCCGCGCGCTCGACGACAACGTGCAGATCATGCTCCGCTACGCCAACGGCGCGCGCGGCGCGCTATGGGCGAGCCAGGTTGCGCCCGGCAACGAAAACGGCCTGCGCATCCGCATATACGGAACCAAGGCCGGCCTCGACTGGATCCAGGCGGAGCCCAATCGCATGCTGTTTTCGCCGCTCGGCCAGTCGACCCGCATCGTGACCCGCGGCGGTCCGGACTCAGGGACCGCGGCGGCACGGGTCACGCGCATTCCGCCCGGCCATCCCGAAGGCTATCTCGAAGCCTTCGCCAACATCTACGGGGAAATCGCCGCCGCGATCAGAGCGGCGCGCGACGGCAAGAAGCCGCCCGCCGGCGTCCATTTCCCCACCGTCGACGACGGCGTCAAAGGCCTCGCGTTCATCGAGGCGGCGGTCAAGTCGTCGAAGGCCAACGGGAAGTGGGTGAAGCTGTGAGGCTCTCCCTTCTCCCGCCGAAGGCGGCAGAAGGGCGTTGCGCGCCTACGCCGACAGCTTCTTGCGCACCTCCGCCTCGACCATGTTCACGCGTTCGCCCGCCAGCACCGCCGCGCCGCGGTCCATGACCGCGTAGTCGTCGGCGAGGTCGCGCGCCCATTCGAAATATTGCTCGACGACGAGGATCACCATTTCGCCCTTCTGGCGCAGGTAGACGATGGCGCGGCCGATGGCCTTGATGATCGAGGGCTGAGTGCCCTCGGTCGGCTCGTCGAGCACCAGCAATTTCGGCCGCGTCACCAAGGCGCGGCCGATCGCCAGTTGCTGCTGCCGGCCGCCCGAGAGATCGCCGCAGCTCAGTACGTGACCGGGCCATTCCCGGCCAAGTTGCTGCTGCCGGCCGCCCGAGAGATCGCCGCAGCGCCGGCCCATCATTTCGGGGAGCACGGGAAACAGGCCGAAAATCTCGTCGCCGATGAAGCGGGCCGCGCGCGCCGACTTAGCCAAGCTGGCGGGGCTCAGCGACGCCGACAATGTCTTCTCGATGTTGGACGCCAGGAAATTCGCCTGCCCGTCAGTGTCCAAAACTGCTTAATATTGGATCCGACGCGGCTAACGTGGCTGCGCTCAAATCTGCCGCGGTCGAATCGGTCACCGGGATACCTTCCATAAGACCAACTAATTCATGCGCTTGTTGCAACTCTTTCAATTGAACGGCTGGGCTCTTCTGATTGTCTAGTCTGATCTCGGCGCGGAGGCGTTTGGTCAAATCTCTCAGCTTTCTCAATTTCTCCGGGTCGACCTTAGTTTCCTTATCGTTTTTCTTGCCTCCGCCTCCGCCGCCCCCGCCGGCCCCCCAAGCCAAGGCTTGATCGGCGCCCGCGATGGTCAACAAGCCGCAGGCGAGAAAAAGCGCCGCCCTGCCGCGCATCGTCCGAGCGAAATTCCTCATCATCGCCCCTCAAACGGGTCTCGTCTTGAAGATTCCTTGTGCGAAATTCCGCAAATGAACGCGGGACCGGCGTCGATATTCTCGCGCGTGCGGCGTTTTGGCAAGACGAAGCGCGGCGCACCATCGCTGCGCGCGGCAAATGGATGACGCCGCCGCCCTGCGCCAGGCGCCCTATACCGACAGCTTCCGGCGCACGTCCGCCTCGACCATGCTCTTGCGTTCGCCGGCGAGCACCACGGCGCCGCGGTCCATGACCGCGTAATCATCGGCCAGATCGCGCGCCCATTCAAAATATTGCTCGACGACGAGGATCGCCATTTCGCCCTTCTGGCGCAGGTAGGTTATCGCGCGGCCGATGTCCTTGATGATCGAGGGCTGAATGCCCTCGGTCGGCTCGTCGAGCACCAGCAATTTCGGCCGCGTCACCAAGGCGCGGCCGATCGCCAGTTGCTGCTGCTGGCCGCCCGAGAGATCGCCGCCGCGCCGGCCCATCATTTCAGACAGCACGGGAAACAGGCTGAAGATCTCGTCGTCGATGAAGCGCGTCGCCCGCCCCTGCGTGGCGAAGCCGGTCATCAGGTTTTCGCGCACCGTGAGCAGCGGAAAGATCTCGCGCCCTTGCGGGACATAGCCGATACCGCGCTTGGCGCGCTGATAGGGCGCAAGGCCGCTGATGCTCTCGCCCTGCCAGAGGATGGCGCCCGAGGCGATCTGCTGTTGGCCGACGATGGCGCGCAGCAGCGACGACTTGCCGACGCCGTTGCGCCCGAGCACGCAGGTGACGCGGCCGATCTCGGCTTTCAGCGAGACCGAGCGCAACGCCTGGGCGGCGCCGTAGAACAGGTCGATGTTTTCGACGCTCAGCATGCGCTCATCGCCCCAGATAGACTTCGATGACCCGCTCGTGCGCGCTCACCTGGTCGAGCGATCCTTCGGCGAGCACCGAGCCCTCGTGCAGCACCGTCACCTTGACGCCGAGCTCACGTACGAACGCCATGTCGTGCTCGACGACGACGACGGAATGGTCGCGCGCGATTTCGCGCAGCAGTTCGGCGGTCACCGCGGTTTCGGCGTCGGTCATCCCGGCGACCGGCTCGTCGACCAGCAACAGCTTGGGGTCCTGCGCGAGCAGCATGCCGATCTCCAGCCACTGCTTCTGGCCGTGCGAAAGCGCGCCGGCGAGACGGGCGCGCTGATCGGTCAGGCGGGTCACCTCGAGGATGCGGTCGATGGCCTCCTGTTCGGCGGCGCGCGCCCCGCCGAACAGGGTGGCGAACACCTCGCGCGGCGCCTTGGCGGCGAGCAGGATATTGTCCGACACCGTGTGGTTCTCGAACACGGTGGGCTTCTGGAACTTGCGCCCGACGCCGAGCTGGGCGATTTCGGCCTCGTCCAGCTCGAGAAGATTGTGGCGACCGTCGAAATAAACGTCGCCCTCGTCGGGCCGCGTCTTGCCGGTGATGACGTCCATCATCGTCGTCTTGCCGGCGCCGTTGGGACCGATGATGGCGCGCATTTCGCCGGGCGCCAGAATCAGCGACAGGCCGCGCAGCGCCTTGTAGCCGTCGAAGGACACGCTGACGCCGTCGAGATAGAGCAGCGTGCTCGTCAACCTGGGATCGTCGACGCCGATCATTGCGCGCCGCCTCCCTGTTCGGCGATCTCCGCCTGTTCGGCGAGCGAGGCCGGCGGCGCCTGCGTCGGTCCGCGGCGCAGCGAGGCGATCCAGCCGAGAATGCCTTTGGGCAGGAACAGCGTGACGAGCACGAACAGGGCGCCAAGGCCGAACAGCCAGTATTCGGGGAACGCGGCGGTGAAATAGGTCTTGGCGAAGTTGACGACGACCGCGCCCAGCGCCGCGCCGACCAGGGTGCCGCGCCCGCCGACCGCGACCCAGATCACCGCCTCGATCGAATTGCCGGGATCGAATTCAGAAGGGTTGATGATGCCGACCTGCGGCACGTAGAGCGCGCCGGCGATGCCGGCGATGACCGCCGAGACCGTCCAGACGAACAGCTTGTAGTTTTCGACGCGGTAGCCGAGGAAGCGGACGCGGCTCTCGGCGTCGCGGACCGCGATCAGCGCCTTGCCGTATTTCGACGTCACGATCGCCTTGGCGAGGATGAAGGCGGCGACCAGCGCGATCGCCGAAATCGAGAACAATGCGGCTCTTGTGGCGTCGGCCTGCACGTTGAAGCCGACAATGTCCTTGAAATCGGTCAGCCCGTTGTTGCCGCCAAAGCCGAAGTCGTTGCGGAAGAAGGCGAGCTTCAGCGCGTAGGTCAGCGCCTGCGTGATGATCGAAAGATAGACGCCGGTGACGCGCGAGCGGAACGCGAACCAGCCGAAGGCGAAGGCGAGAATGCCGGGAACCAGCATGACCATCGCCATCGCATAGGGAAAGAAGTTGAATCCCCACCAGGGAACGGGCAATTCCTTCCAGTTCAGGAACACCATGAAGTCGGGCAGGATCGGATTGGCGTAGACGCCGCGCGTCCCGATCTGGCGCATCAGATACATGCCCATCGCATAGCCGCCGAGCGCGAAGAACGCGCCATGGCCGAGCGAGAGGATGCCGCAGTAGCCCCACACCAGATCGAGCGCCAGCGCGAGCAGCGCGTAGCACAGATATTTGCCCATCAGCGCCACCACGTAGGGCGGGATGGCGAAGGCCGAATTGCCGGGAATGGCGAGGGCGAGAATGGGCACGAGCGCCGCCGCGAGGAGCATCGCGACGATGAACGCCTGGCCCAATCGATCCATCCCGGCCAGGAAACGATAGGCGATCATGCCTCCACCGCCCGGCCCTTCAGCGCAAACAGGCCGCGCGGGCGCTTCTGAATGAACAGAATGATGAAGATCAGCAGCGTGATCTTGCCGAGCACGGCGCCGATGAACGGCTCAAGCAGCTTGTTGGCGACGCCGAGCGTGAGGGCGCCCAGCAACGTGCCCCAGAGATTGCCGACGCCGCCGAGCACGACCACCATGAAGCTGTCGATGATATAGCCCTGGCCGAGATTGGGGGAGACGTTGTCGATCTGCGACAGCGCCACGCCGGCGATGCCGGCGATGCCCGAGCCGAGGCCGAAGGCGAGCATGTCGATGCGCCCCGTCGAAATGCCCATCGCCGCCGCCATCCGCCGATTTTGCGTCACCGCGCGCATGCGCAGGCCGAACGAGGTCGCGCGCAGCAGCAATTGCAGCGCGGCGAACACGACAATGGCGAGCACGATGATCCACAGCCGCCCTGTGGTTATTTCGATGCCGCCGACCTTGATCGAACCCGACATGAAGGCGGGGGCGCTGACCTGGCGATTGTTGGCGCCGAAAATCGTGCGCACCAACTGCTGAAGGATCAGCGAAACGCCCCAGGTGGCGAGCAGCGTCTCCAGCGGCCGGCCATAGAGGAAACGGATCACCAGCCGCTCGATGAGAATGCCCATGCATCCCGCGACGACGAACGCCACCGGAATGGCGAAAGCGAGCGACCATTCGGCCAGCGAAGGCGGCAGCAGGCTTTGCATGATGAAAGTCGAATAGGCGCCCAGCATCACCATTTCGCCATGCGCCATATTGATGACGCCCATGACGCCGAAGGTGATCGCCAGCCCGATGGCGGCGAGCAGCAGGACCGAGGAGGCCGAAAGGCCGTACCAGAGATTTTGCGCGATGTCCCAAAGCGCCAGACGCGATTTGATCGAGGCCAGAGCCGCGAGCCCGGCCGTCTTGAGCGGGCCCTCGCCGGCCTGCTGCGTCATGGCGTCGAGCAGGCTCTGCGCGTCCTGATCCCCCCGGTCTTTCAAGATGGCGACGGCGGCGAGGCGATCGGCCTCTGGTGCGTCTTGACTGAGGACAAGGATCGCGGCGCGCGCCTCTTTCAAGGCCTGCGCCGCGCCTGGGTCTTTTTCCTTCGCCAGGGCCGCCTCGACGCCGGCCAGCGCCTTGGGATCGTGGGACTTGAACACCGCGTCGGCGCCCGCGATGCGCTTGGCCGGATCGGCGGCGCCGAGCGTCATCGAGCCCATCGCGGCGTCGATGGCGCTGCGCAGGGCGTTGTTGACCCGCACTTTCTTGAGCGCGTCGGGATTGACGTTGGTCGCCTTCTGGCCGGTCTTGGCGCTGAAAATCTCGCCGGCGGCGTCCTTGAAGACGATCGTGTTCGAGCCCTTGTCGATGAACAGGCGGTTGTCGGCGAGCGCCTCGAGAATCTGCGTTCCCGCCGGCGCGCCGCTCAGCGGAAGCTGACCGATCGCCTTTTCGGTCTGCGGAAACTTGTCCTCCAGGAACAGCGCCAGGGTGTCGTCGAGTGCGTCGGCGCGCGCGACGGACCCGGCCGCCCAGAAACAGCAGAGGAGAAAAAGCGCTGCGAACAGGCGGGCTTTCGTCATGCGTCTTGTACTCTGTTGCGTCGCCCTGCCGCATCCGAAAGCAGGCGAAAGGCGGGTGACCGGAAAAATTCAGTCTGACTTCGGCCCGGCGGCGGCTCGAGCGTCGAGGCGCCCGGCCTTTGGCGCCCGCTCGGCGGCGAACCAACCGGGGCCCGCCGCCGGCGGCGGCGGGCTTGCTTAAGACTTCATAAGATCACTTTCCCGGCGTCCGGGGAAGGGATCGGTCTGGCGGGCGTCAGCCGCCGCACTTGCCGGTCTTGACATTGAAGTTGCCGCAAGACAGCGGCTTGCGCCAGTCGGAGATCAGGTCGCGCGAGCCTTCCAGATAGGGCGACCATTCCTGCGCGACCACCGTGCCGGGCGTCTGCCAGACGGTGTTGAGCTGGCCGTCCGCCTGGATTTCGCCGATATAGACCGGCTTGGTGATGTGGTGGTTGGGCATCATCGTCGACAGGCCGCCCGTCAGGTTCGGCACCGCGACGCCGATCATCGCGTCGATCACCTTATCGGCGTCGAACGAGCCGGCCTTCTCCACCGCCTTCACCCACATGTTGAAGCCGATCACATGCGCTTCCATCGGATCGTTGGTGGTGCGGTTCGCTTTCTTCGTGAAGGCGTGCCACTTTTCAATGAACGCCTTGTTCTCGGGCGTATCGATCGACTCGAAATAGTTCCACGCCGCGAGGTGGCCGACGAGCGGTTTCGTGTCGAGGCCGGCGAGCTCCTCTTCGCCCACCGAGAATGCGACCACCGGAATGTCGGTCGCCTTGATGCCCTGGTTGCCGAGCTCCTTGTAGAAGGGAACGTTGGCGTCGCCGTTGATGGTCGAGACGACCGCCGTCTTCTTTCCGGCCGAGCCGAACGCCTTGATCTTGGTGACCTCGGTCTGCCAGTCGGAGAAGCCGAACGGCGTATAGTTGATCATCACGTCCGCGTCGGGCACGCCCTTCAATTTCAAATAGGCGGCGAGAATCTTGTTGGTGGTGCGGGGATAGACGTAGTCGGTGCCTTCCAGCACCCAGCGCTTCACCGAGCCGCCGTCGGGGCTCATCAGGTAATCGACGGCGGGAATCGCCTGCTGGTTGGGGGCGGCGCCGGTGTAGAAGACGTTGCGTTCGGATTCCTCGCCTTCGTATTGCACGGGGTAGAACAGGATCGAATCAAGCTCCTTGAAGACCGGCAGCACGGACTTGCGCGAGACCGAGGTCCAGCACCCGAACACCACCGACACTTTATCCTTGGCGATCAGCTCGCGCGCTTTTTCGGCGAACAGCGGCCAGTTCGACGCGGGGTCGACCACGACCGCCTCGAGCTTCTTGCCCAGCACGCCGCCCTTCTTGTTCTGCTCATCGATCAGCATCAGCATGACGTCCTTCAGCGTCGTTTCGCTGATAGCCATCGTGCCCGATAGCGAGTGAAGAATGCCGATCTTGATCGTATCCTCAGCCTTGGCGGCGAAGGCCCCGAGCGCCACCGCGCCGCCGATCAACGCCCCGGCGGCACGCAACATAAACCGTCTTGAGAATGACATGAGAGACCCCGTCTTCGATGCGCCGGTTTCATGCCGGCTTGAGGTTGACGCCCGCTTTGGGGCCTCCGCAAGACGCAAGCCCTATGCCACCCCGGCCGCGGCGCGCGCCGCCGTTTTGAAACCCGGATGCGGCTGAAACGCGCGTCTCGCCAAGGGGCGGCGCGCAAGGTTTGGGCGCCGTGGCGCGTTTTTGCGCAACGCGCGAGGCCTGTATCCCTGGCGCGGATCGAAAATGGCGCCCGGACTCGCGCCGTTTCAGTGCGGCGCGCGTTTGGCCAAAATGCGCTGCAGCGTCCGCCGGTGCATGTTCAACTGACGCGCTGTCTCCGAGACGTTGCGCTCGCACGATTCATAGATACGCTGGATGTGCTCCCAGCGCACCCGGTCGGCGGACATCGGAAGTTCGGCTCCCGGGGGGCGCCCGGACGGGCCGCCCATCAGCGCCGCGGTGATCTCGACGGCGTCGACCGGCTTGGCCAGATAATCGAAGGCGCCGAGCTTCACCGCCGTAACCGCGGTGGCGATGGCGCCGTAGCCGGTCAGAATGATCGCCCGCGCCAGCGGCCGCGCCGCCTTCAGCGCCCGCATCACGTCCAGCCCGCTGCCGTCGCCGAGCCGCAGATCGATCACCGCGAAGGCCGGCGGCCGGGCCGCAATGGCGCCGAGCCCCTCGGCGACGCCGCCCGCCGTCTCGACGACGAACCCGCGCGACTCCATCGCTCGCGCCAGCCGCGCCGCGAACGGCTTGTCGTCGTCGACGATCAGCAGCGACCTGTCGCCCGACGGCGATTCGGACGCGGCCTGGTCCTGGATGTCACCGGTGCGTTCCATGCCCACGCTCGCAACGCAGCCCGGCCGCGGCGGTCTCCCTCACCGCGCGACGGGGACGGCGCCTCCTTCTATTGGCTGCTGACGCTTCTGTCGACCTCGTTCGAACGACGCTCGCGGCCAGGTCACCGTCGCCTCGGCGCCCGTCGCCGGCGCAGGCGCGTTGACGATCGTCAGTTCGCCGCCGGACCGCTCCAGCAAGGTCTTGGCGATGAACAGGCCGAGCCCGAGGCCGCCGCCGGTCTCGCGCCCCTCCTGCTGGGCCGCGCCCCGGGCGGCGATATAGGGCTCGCCCATCCGCGCCAGAACCTGCGGCGCGACGCCGGGGCCGTCGTCGGCGATGACGATCTTCACCGTTTCGTCGTTCCAGGACGCGGCGATGCGAACGCGCCGACTGGCGAAGTCCACCGCATTCTCCGCGATATTGCCGAGCCCATAAAGCATGCCCGGATTTCGGCGACAGACCGGCTCCGCGCCCGCGCCGTCGATATCGATCGCGATGGCGACGCCGAAATGGCGGTGCGGCGCGGCGATTTCCTCGATCAGATGGCTGAGGCTCAATTCTTCCAGCGGGCCGGCGCCGTCTTCGCCGAGCGAGGCGAGCTTGCCGAGGATGGCGCGGCAACGGCCGACCTCCTGCTCGAGCAGGCGCAAATCATCGGCGAAGGCGCCGGGGGGCGGGTTCTGCCTCGTCATCTCGGTGACCACCAGCGCGACCGTGGCCAGAGGGGTGCCGAGCTCGTGGGCCGCCGCCGCCGCCAGCCCGTCGAGCTGGGAGAGGTGCTGCTCGCGCGCCAGCACCAGCTCCGTGGCGTTGAGGGCGCCGGCGAGCAGCCGCGCTTCCTCGGCGACGCGGTAGGCGTAGATGGTGATGAACGCCGCGCCGACCGCGATCGCCACCCAGATGGCGACGCCGTACAGCATCGGCAGATGCAGACCGCCATCCTCCGTCCACGGCAATGGGCGATGCCAGAACGTCAAGACGGTGGCGCAGGCCAGGGCCAGCGACAGCAGGACGAGGGTGCGCCGCAATGGCAGCGACGCCGCCGAAATCATCACGGGGGCGAGAAACAGGATCGAGAACGGATTGATCAGGCCGCCCGTCAGGAACAGCAGCGCCGCGAGCTGGAGGACGTCGAAGCCGAGGATGGTCGCCGCCCATCGATCGTCGAGCCGCTGACTGACGGGAAAGCGCAGCCTGAGCCCGAAATTGAGCAGCGCCGACATGCCGATGCAAAGGAAGCACCAGACGATCGGCAGGTCGAAGCCGAGGCCGACGCGGGTCACCAGGACGGCGACCGATTGGCCGGCCACCGCCAGCCATCGCAGGCGGATCAGCGTGTCGACGCGCAACCGGCGCGCGCGTTGGCCGAAATCGTCGCCGGCCGGGCCGGACGCCGGCGATTCCCGCCACGCGCCGCGCCAGCCCAGAAACAGACGCCTAGTCGAGCTTCTCGCCAGGATAGACGCCCCAGAGATTGGACTGCTGAATATAGCCCTTGAAGCCCTCGCCATCGATCAGGCACCAAGCGCCGTCGCAGGTCCGGATACTGCCGATGACGCCGGACTGCAAGGTCGCCGCGAGGTCGGCGCTCTCGCGCGGCGCGGTGAAGAGTTTGAAGTCCTCGCCCTTCTTCCATGGCGCGACCAGCGCGGTGCGCCGGCCTGAAAGCAGCGAATGCAGGACCCATCCCTCCGCGCCTTCCGAATCGCGCACCCTGCGCCAGGTCTCGAATTCGGCGGTGATTTCGACCGGCAGACCGGCGCGCTGGAACACCCACGTCGTGGCGTGCTCCTTCGAGGGGCCTTCGCGCAGGTTGACCCGATCGGTCTTCAGGCTGACATAGCGGGGAATCGGCAGACCGGTCGCCGTGCCGGTCTGCTCGGCCAAAGGCGCGCTCGTCGGCTGGACCAGCGCCACGCCGAACACCAGAAAAAGCAGCGCGCGCCAGATCGTTCCAACTTCGCCCCGTCTCATCCCGCCCCCATCACAGTTGACGCACGGCCGCGGTCCTTGTCTTTGCCCCGCCATCTGTTAGAGAGGCCTTGGGAGGCGAGGGCGCGCAGCGCCGTCCGCTCGCCGAAACCCATCTGCCGCCGTCGGCGTTAACGAGGCGTAAAATCGCGGAGGCGGAGCTCGATTTTGGCGAACCTGGAGCGGTTCGCGCGGATCGGATCATCGAGCCGAAAGGGGGCGCCGATATGACCAAAAAGAAACCCCTCGTCGTCGTGACGCGCCGGCTGCCCAACCTCGTCGAGACGCGCATGCGCGAATTGTTCGACGCGCGCTTGAACGTCGAAGACGCGCCGATGAGCGAGAGCGAAATCGCCGAGGCGATGCGCAGCGCCGACGTGCTGGTGCCCACCATAACCGACCAGATCAACGCCGGCATGATCGCCCAGGCTGGTGAGCAAATGAAGCTCATCGCCAATTTCGGCAACGGCGTCGACAATGTCGACGTCACTTCTGCGCTGCGGCGCGGCATCACCGTCACCAACACGCCCGGCGTGCTGACCGAGGACACCGCCGACATGACGATGGCGTTGATCCTGTCGACCGCCCGCCGCCTTGTGGAAGGCGCGCGGATCATTCCCGAGGGCCGCTGGGCCGGCTGGTCGCCGACCTGGATGCTGGGACGGCGAATCACCGGCAAGCGCCTGGGCATCCTCGGCATGGGTCGAATCGGGCAGGCTCTCGCGCGGCGGGCGCGCGCCTTCGGCCTGTCGATTCATTATCACAACCGCCGGCGCCTGCCCGCCGAGGTCGAGGAGTCGCTCGAGGCGACCTATTGGGATTCGCTCGACCAGATGCTGGCGCGCATGGACATCGTCTCGGTCAATTGTCCCCATACGCCCGCCACCTATCATCTGCTTTCGGCGCGGCGGTTGAAATATCTGCGGCCCGACGCCATCATCGTCAACACGGCGCGCGGCGAAGTGATCGACGAAAACGCTCTGACCCGGATGCTGGAGGCCGACGAAATCGCCGGCGCCGGCCTCGATGTGTTCGAACACGCGCCAGCCGTATCCGAAAAGCTCGTCCAGCTCGCCCAGAGCGGCAAGGTGATTCTGCTGCCCCACATGGGCTCGGCGACCAACGAGGGCCGCAACGACATGGGCGAGAAAGTCATCATCAACATCAAGACTTTCATGGACGGTCATCGCCCGCCCGATCGGGTGCTGCCGAGCATGTTGTAAGGGCCTCGTCGGAGCGGCTTCGTCGCGCGATTGACTTGACGCCGCGAACCATGGAACATCACATTCCCGTGTGTTCCTCGCTGCGCCTCGCCGCGGGGGCGTTGGTGTTTATCGCAACCCGTTCGTTTCAACAGCCCTAGGAGACAAGCCATTCGTCGTCCCATGAAAGCCCAAGCGACTCCGGAGAAAGGGGGGCCGCGCATCAATCGCGACATTCGCGCCAACACGGTTCAACTGATCGACGCCGAGGGACATAATCGCGGCGTTGTCGAGATCGCCCAGGCCCAGCAGCTCGCCGACGAGGCCTCGCTCGATCTGGTCGAGATCGTTCCCAACGCCGAGCCGCCGGTCTGCAAGATTCTCGACTTCGGCAAGTTCCGCTTCCTCGAACAGAAGAAGTCCGCGGAGGCGCGCAAGAAACAAAAAGTGGTCGAAATCAAAGAGATCAAGCTGCGCCCGGGCATTGACGATCACGATTACGAAGTGAAAATGAGATCGGTGCGCCGCTTCTTCGACGAAGGCGACAAGGTGAAGGTCACTTTGCGGTTTCGCGGCCGCGAAATGGCCCATCAGGACATCGGCTACAAATTGCTGCTTCGGGTCCGCAATGAGACGGCGACCATCGCCAAGGTCGAGGCCGAACCGTTGATGGAGGGACGCCAGATGGTGATGGTGCTGGCGCCCCGCTAGCGGCTCGCAAGCGCCCCCGGCGGGCCTTTTCGACGCGGCGAAGGCGGCGCGCTGACATGCCAGCCCACCGACTGAGGCATGGCCGCCATGCCGACGAGGCATTGGCGGTCGGCCCGGTCGCGCGCTATGCACATGGCTCGCCCCCGACTGAGCGCCGCCATTCGCGGGGCCGGTGATTTTCCACGGAACTTCCCCCTTGAGCGCAGCGCAAGAATCCTCCACCCGGGCGCTGGAAACGCCTGTTCCGGGCCGCGTCAGCCGTCGCGTCGCGGAAACGACGACCCTGAGCATTCTCGCGGCGATCAGCGTCTCGCACATGCTCAACGACATGATGCAGTCGCTCGCCCCGGCGCTCTATCCGGTGTTTCGCGACCAGCTCGGCCTCACTTTCTTCGAGACCGGACTCATCACTCTAACCTTCCAGGGCACGGCGTCGCTGCTGCAGCCGTTCATCGGTCTCTACACCGACCGGCGCCCGCAGCCCTATTCGCTTCCCGTGGCGATGCTCTTCACGCTTTGCGGCCTGGCGCTGCTGGCGTTCGGACGCGGCTATCCGCTGCTGCTCGTTTCGGTCGCGATGATCGGGATCGGCTCGGCGATCTTTCACCCCGAGTCCTCGCGCGTGGCGCGCGCGGCGTCGGGCGGACGCCACGGCTTCGCGCAATCGCTGTTCCAGGTCGGCGGCAATTTCGGCCAGTCGCTCGGGCCGCTGATGGCCGCCTTCATCGTCGTGCCGTATGGCCAGACCTCGGTCGTTTGGTTCAGCGCATTGGCGCTGATCGCCATCGTCATATTAACGCGCGTCAGCCAATGGTACGCGGCGCGCCGCGCCGCGCCGCGGGCCGCCTCCGCCGCCGCGCCGCCCGCGCTGCCTCGCAGGATCGTCGTCCGCTCGATCACCGTGCTGGTCGTGCTGATGATCTCGAAGGTTTTCTATCTTTCGAGCCTGTCGAGCTACTACACCTTCTATCTTATCCAGACCTTCCACACGTCGGTGCAGGAATTGCAGATCTACCTGTTCGTCTTCCTCGCCGCTGCGGCGGCGGGGACCTTCATCGGCGGGCCGATCGGCGACCGCTTCGGCCGCAAGTTCGTGATCTGGGCCTCGATCGTCGGCGTGCTGCCTTTCACCCTGGCCCTGCCGCACCTCAACCTGTTCTGGACGGCGGCCGACAGCCTCGCAATCGGCCTGATCCTCGCCTCGGCGTTTTCGGCGATCGTGGTCTATGGACAGGAGCTGGTGCCCGGCAACGTCGGGGCGATCGCCGGGCTGTTCTTCGGGCTTTCGTTCGGCCTTGGCGGCATCGGCGCGGCGGTGCTCGGCGAACTCGCCGACCTGACCAGCCTGACGCTCGTCTACAACGTCTGCGCGTTCCTGCCGGCGATCGGCTTGCTGACCTTCTTCCTGCCGGACATCCGCTCAAGGCGGCTGTGAGCCGGTGGCTCCGCGCGCCGCCGCGGGGGCGCTCGCCCAAGCCCTCGTCGGACCGCCCGTCTCGGCGAGCGCAAAGGAAGGAGCCGCGATCGACAACGCCGATTCCGAGCGCGATCGTCGCCATCCGCGGGCAGACTGCGAGTTAACGATCGCATCCGGGGCGCCGTTCGCTGATCAGCCCCCAGCGCCGCATTTTCGCCCGCGCAGACAAATCGCGGCCGGTGCGTTCGCCGGCCTGGCGGGGGTTCCGCGCACCGTCGCGGATTATCTTGCGAACAAAAGGCGAAACATGATTGCTGTGGGGCATGACGTCAGCCGTGATTCGCGCCCCCGCTCCGCTCGCCTTCGGCGCTCCTGACCAACTGAACGAGGCCCAGCGGCTCGCCGTCGAGCACGGCGCCGGCGAGCCCGACGGCCCGCCCCCGCTGCTGGTGATCGCCGGGGCCGGCTCCGGCAAGACCAACATGCTGGCGCACCGCGTCGCGCATCTGATTCTCGGCGGCGCCGACCCCAAACGGATCATGCTCGCGACCTTTTCGCGGCGCGCGGCGGGCGAGCTCAACCGGCGCGTGCAACGCCTGCTGGCGCGCCGGCTGGCGCCCGACGCCGCCGCCGCCGCGACGCCCGCCTTCGCCGGCACGTTTCATTCGATCGGCGCCCAACTCTTGCGCGACTACGCCCTGCGCCTCGGCCTCGATCCGCAGTTCACCATCCACGACCGCGAGGATTCGGCGGATCTGATCAACTATGCGCGGCACGAGCGCGGCCTGTCGAACCTCAAGGCGCGCTTTCCGACCAAGGGAACATGCCTCGCCATCTATTCGCGCGCCGTCAACAGCCGCGCCGCGCTCGGCGAAACGCTCGCCAGGCATTTCCCCTGGTGCGCCGGATTCGAGGAGGAATTGCGCGGCCTGTTCGCCTCCTACGTCGAAGCCAAGCAGCGCCAGAACGTGCTCGATTACGACGATCTCCTGCTCTATTTCGCGCAGATGATGCGGGAGCCGGGCATCGCCGCCGAGGTCGCCGGCCGTTTCGACCACCTGCTCGTCGACGAATACCAGGACACCAATCGTCTACAGGGCGAGATCGTGCTCGCGCTGCGCCCGCGTGGGCGAGGATTGACGGTGGTCGGCGACGACGCGCAATCGATCTACTCGTTTCGCGCCGCCACGGTGCGCAACATTCTCGACTTTCCCGGCGCCTTCGACCCGCCAGCCAGACTCGTCACGCTCGACCGCAATTATCGCTCGACCAAACCGATCCTCGCGGCCTCCAATGCGGTGATCGGCCTCAGCGCGCAACGCTTCGCCAAGGACCTGTGGACCGATCGCGCCTCGGGCGTCCTGCCCGTCCTGGCGACCGTCGGCGAGGAGGCCGACCAGGCGCGCTATGTCGCCACACGCGTCCTCGAGAATCGCGAAGCGGGGGCCGGTTTGAAATCGCAGGCGGTGTTGTTTCGCGCGTCCCATCACAGCGCGGCGCTGGAGCTGGAGCTGACGCGGCGGAACATCCCGTTCGTCAAATTCGGCGGCCTGAAATTCCTCGACGCCGCGCATGTCAAGGATGCGCTGGCGATCCTGCGCTTCGCGCAGAACCCGCGCGACCGCGTCGCCGGTTTTCGGGTCGCGCAACTGCTGCCCGGCGTCGGCCCGGCGACCGCCGAAAGGATCGTCGAAGCCGCCGGCGGCGACGACGGTTTTGCGACGCTCGGCGCCTTCGCCGCGCCGGCCAAAACGCGCGAGGATTTGACGCCGTTCGCGGCGTTGATGCGCAGTCTGTCGGCGCGCCGCGCGCCCTGGCCGGCCGATCTGGGGGAGGCCGTGGCGTGGCTGCGCCCGCATATCGAGCGGCGCCATGAGGACGCCGCGACAAGGCTCGCCGACCTCGAGGCGCTGGAGCGCATCGGGGCGACCTTTCCCTCGCGCGAGCGGTTCCTCGCGGAGCTGACGCTCGACCCGCCGGAAGCGGCGAGCGACGAATCGGGGCCGCCCCATCGCGACGAGGATTATCTGATCCTGTCGACGATTCATTCGGCCAAGGGACAGGAATGGCGCTCGGTGTTCGTGCTCAACGTCGTCGACGGCTGCATTCCCTCGGATCTCGCCACCGGATCGACCGACGAGATCGAGGAAGAGCGGCGCCTGCTCTATGTGGCGATGACGAGAGCGCGCGATGAACTGTCGCTGATCGTCCCGCAGCGCTTTTTCGTGCATGGCCAGCCCCGCGGCGGCGACCGCCACGTGCTGGCCAGCCGCTCGCGCTTCATCCCGGCCGAACTGCTGGGGCTGTTCGAGCGGATCGCCTGGCCGGCGGCGCAGGCGGAGGATAGGCGCGCCAAGGACGGCCCGCGCGTCGATCTGGCGGCGCGCATGCGCGCGATGTGGGGCTGAGGGGGCTCCGGATCCCCCGGCGTTCGCGTTCCGGTCGCTTGCGGCCGCCCCGCCGCACTCCTTAGATTGACGCGGGCCGGCGTCGCCGCCTTTGTGACGCGCGCCGGGCGAGGCGGCCGATGGCGGATCGACGGGAACTTGAACGGGCCAGAATTGATGGACGCGCGGCCTTCGCGGCGGCGGCCTATCTGACCGGCGTCGGGCTGGTGTTCGTGCTGGCGCGGGTCGGCGCCCCGGACGCTCTGGTGAGCGCGCTGGGGCCGTTCTTTGCGCTGACCGGCCTCGCATTGCTCGGCCTGTTGACCCGCTCGACCCGCGTGCCGGCGTTTTTCGCCGCGGATCGGGCGGTTCCCGCCCCCTATGCAGGATTGGCTCTGGCGGCGATCGCCGCGGGAATCGTTGTTTGCCTCGGCCCGCCCGGCGAATTGCCGCTGCCCCTTGCGGGCGCAGCGCTCGGCCTTGGCCTGGGCGCGCTGGCGGTCGGACCACTGTTGCGGGCGACGGGCGCGAGCGCTCCCGGCGACCTGCTGGCGACGCGCTTTGCGAGCCGGCCGCTCAGGCTGTTTCTCGCCGCCCTGCTCTTCGTCATCGGCGCGCTCGTCGCGGCGGCGGGATTTGAAGCGGCGGCGAACGCGCTGATCGCGCAGTTCGCGCTGTCGCGCGGCGCCGCGGCGGCGATCATCGCCGCGGTCGTCGCGCTGACGATCGTTCCGGGCGGTCTTGCCGGGCTGGTGTGGGGCGCGGCGGCGAGCGCCGGCATCGTGCTCTTCATTCTGTATCTGCCGATCGCCGGACAATTCATCGCCGGCGATGCGTTCTGGCCGCCTCTGCGCGAAGCCGGACTCTGGAGCGACTGGCTGACGCGCTCTTGGAGCGTCGGCGCCGGCGATTTCGAGGCCGACTTGCTCGTCGTCGTCGCGACCGCGCTGGCGATCGCCGCGTTGCCGCTTTTCGCCGCGCCCGCCGCGGCGAGTCCGGGGGAGCGGCAAGCTCTGCGGGCGGGCGGTTTCGGCCTGATCTTCGCCGCGCTGATCGGCCTCGCCGTTTTGATCGCCCCCCTCGCCGGGTCGGCGCCGTCGGGTGGCATGATGAGCGGCCTGCGGTCCACCGCGGTCCTGCTCGCCGCCTTGGCCCTCGCCGTCGCCGGCGCGCATTCGGCCTCGCGCGCGTGGGGGCTGACCAATCCGCGCGGCGTCGATCGCCGCTATCCGCCGCTGGCGAGCCAAAGAATTGCGCGCTCGCGCGCCCTTGCGCTGATCGTCGTCGCGCTTTGCGCCGGCTTGGCGGATCGGCCGATCCTGACGCCGCAAACGGCCATCGTGGCGGCGGCGGCGATGACGCTGGGTCTGACGGCGCCCGTCCTGGCGCTCGCGCTGTTCTCGCGCGCCCGCTCGGCGCACGCCATCGCCAGCCTGTCGGCGAGCGTGGCGACCGCCCTCGTTCTGGGCGCGCTGGAGCGCGGCGTCCCCGACGCGGGGAGGCTGCTGATCGGCGCGCTGAGCGCCGCAACGGCGGGTTTCGCCGCGGGTTGGTCGATGGCGATTTTCTCGCCCGACGGTCGCCGGCGAACCGCCCCGCTCAACGACTTTTTCATCGACGCGCCGCTGGACCCGCAAGGGTAGCCGCCTTGCGCGGGTGAGACGGCGCCGCGAAGGGCGAGAAAACGCCGACAAATCGGCAAGGTCCACCTATGCGCCCTCGCCCGCCAGCAGCTTCATCGCCTCGGCATGCACCCGCCGGTCGCCGGCCGCGACGACGCGCCCGCCCGCCGCCGCCGGACCGCCTTCCCAGTCGGTGACGACGCCTCCCGCGCCTTCGATGATCGGCACCAGGGCGACAATATCGTGCGGCTTGAGATTAGTTTCGATGACGACGTCGATGAAGCCCGAGGCGAGCATGCAATAGGCGTAGCAATCGCCGCCGTAGCGCGTCAGGCGCGCGGGCTTCTCGGCGCGGTAATAGGCGGCGCGGTCGTCGTCGTCGAACAGCAGCGGGCTGGTGGTCATCAAGGTGGCTTCGGCGAGCGACGGACAGCCCCGCACCCTCAGCGTCCGAGTGGTCCATTCGCCGCTGGCGCTGTCGCCGCGAGGAAGCGCGAGGCCTCGCCAGCGCGCGCGCTTGCCGTCGCCGAAATAGCGCTCGCGGGTGAACGGCTGCGCCATCATGCCGTAGACCGGCCGGCCGCGATGCATCAGGCCGATCAGCGTCCCCCACATCGGCAGGCCCGAGATGAAGCTCTTGGTGCCGTCGATCGGATCGAGCACCCAGACATATTCGGCCTCCGGCCTGTCGCGTCCGTATTCCTCGCCGATCACCCCATGCGCAGGAAAAGTCTGGCTGATCAGCCGCCTCATCGCGACCTCGGCGGCTCGATCGGCCTCGGTGACGGGATCGAAGACCCCGCCCTTCGACTTGTCCTCGGCGCGGATCGCGCTGCGAAAAAACGGCATGATCACCTCGCTGGAGACTTGCGCGAGGCGTTCGACGAAAACGGCGAAATCAACGGCGGTCATGCCAGGCGCCCGCGAACGGCCGCGCCGCTTTGCGAAAAATGCATATGTGCCATACCCATTATGTTGAGTCAGCCCGGACAGCCGCCGCCGGCCGAGCGCATAAACCATTGTTTTGTATGATTATACTGAAACGCCGCAGCCCCTGTACTCGGTGTTCGGAGCGCGGCGAACCGGCCTGTCGCCAGCCATCCTAACCCGCCGCTTCCCCGCGCAGCAAAAAATATCTTGCAATTGGTGCGGCGCACGTAGATATTGTTGCGGTGCGGCATGACCTGCCGCATATGCCCTCCTTGGGCGTTTCCTCCCTAGACTTGGGCCGCTTGTGGCGACACAGGCGGCCTCCTTTTTTGTTCGGGAGGCTGACCGGGCGCAGCCGGTTCATTCAGCCGCGATTTGCGCGCGCCCGATCTCACGCCCGACCCGGCTCGCCAGCAGGGACGCCATCGCGAACAGGTCCGCGCTCAACTGGGGCCAACGCGGCGATCTCACCATCGCGCGCTCGTCCATATAGAGCGCGCGGTTGATTTCGATCTGCACGACATGTCGCGAAGCGGCCGGAGCGCCGTAATGCTCGGTGATGAAACCGCCCGCATAGGGCTTGTTGCGCCGCACCGAATAACCCGCGCGCCGAAGCGCGGCTTCGATCGTCTCCACAATCCACGGCGCGGCGCTCGCGCCGTAGCGATCGCCGACGACAAAATCGGTCGCGCCCCCCTCGGTCATGCTCGAAGGCATGGAATGACAATCGAGCAGCGCCGCCATGCCGAAGGCGCCCGCCGCGCGATCGACAAGGTCTCCAAGCGCCTGATGATAGGGTTTGTAGAGCATGGCGATCCGCTCCAGGGCCTCACCGACAGCGATCGGCCCCTTGTAGATCTCCTGCGCCTCCCCCACCACCCTGGGGATCGTGCCGAGCCCGCCGGCGACGCGCAGCGAACGCGTATTGGCGAAGGCCGGCAGCCGGCCCTCGAACATCAGCGGGTCGAGCTCGAAGGGCTCGCGGTTGAGATCAAGATAGGCGCGCGGAAAATTCGCGCGCATCAACGGCGCCCCGATTTCGACGCAAGGGGCGAACAATTCATCGACGAACGCATCCTCCGAACGGCGCAGCGTCAGCGAGTCGAGACGGGAGGAGGCGAGAAATTGCTTCGGATAGACCCGGCCCGAGTGCGGCGAATTGAAGACCAGCGGCGTCGCCAGAACGTCAGGCTCGAAAATCTCAAATGGCGCCGGAAGATCCGCGCCCCAAAAATCAGCGCCGCGGAAGTCGGCGCCGTGCGAGTTCGAGGCTCCGGCGCATTCGCCCCCCTCCATCTGGCCCCGCATTTCGTGTGTCTCGTTTTCGAACGCAACGCCGGCGCCCGCTTTGCACCGGGAATGCGCTAGGTTGGAAATCGTCCCAACTATGCTTCAATATGCGGGACGGCGCGAGAGATATCGATCGTCAGACGTCACAAAAAGAAGCGCGCGTCGGCGGCCGCGCGCGCAGGGCGGCCGCGGGCCGATATTGCGCTCCCTTAGGTCGGGAGCGGGAATGTGCTCTGTTGTTCATCGCCTTCACTCGATTTTTACTGATGCGGGCGGATGGTGAATCGGCTATCGAGGGGAAATAATGAACGCGCCGGTCGAAATCGCAACCAAGATTCTTCTCGCCGAAGACGATAACGACATGCGCCGCTTCCTGGTGAAGGCGCTGCAGACGGCCGGCTATAACGTGGCTTCTTTCGACAACGGCCTGTCCGCTTACAACCGCCTGCGCGAAGAGCCGTTCGAACTGCTGCTGACCGACATCGTCATGCCCGAAATGGACGGCATCGAACTGGCGCGGCGGGCGACCGAACTCGATCCGGAAATCAAGGTGATGTTCATCACCGGTTTCGCCGCGGTGGCCCTCAACCCGGACAACAACGCCCCCAAGGATGCGCGCATTCTGTCCAAGCCGTTTCACCTCAAGGATCTGGTCAACGAGGTTCAGCGGCTGTTGGCGGCCTGATCGCCGGTTGCGGGCGATCGCTCGCAGCGCCTCCTCATGTCAGCCATGTTTCGGTGCTTTTCGGGGCGCAGGCCCCGCGGACGGAGGCATCGCCCTTGACGGCCTCAGCCCCGACGCCTATTTACGGCGCGCGCTGTTAGCACTCGTCTTTGCGAGTGCTAACACGGCAAGTTGAACCCGGCCTGGGCCGACGAGCCCGGGCGAACGCGAAACAGGAAGCTCAAGTCATGAAATTCCGTCCCCTGCATGACCGTGTCGTCGTCCGCCGCCTTGAAGGCGAGGAAAAGACGAAGGGCGGCATTATCATTCCCGACACCGCCAAAGAGAAGCCCCAGGAGGGCGAAGTGATCGCCGTCGGCCCCGGCGGGCGCGACGAGGCCGGCAAGCTGACGCCCCTCGACGTCAAGAACGGCGACAAGGTGCTGTTTGGCAAGTGGTCGGGCACCGAAGTCAAGATCGATGGTCAGGAGCTTCTGATCATGAAGGAATCCGACATCATGGGCGTGGTCGGCTGATCGCGGCTCGCCTCACAGATTTTCCGTCATTCAGACCCGCTACGGGTCAGGAGTTTTGAGCTATGGCTGCTAAAGAAGTACGTTTCTCCTCGGACGCGCGCGAGAAAATGCTGCGCGGCGTCGACATCCTCGCCAACGCCGTCAGGGTCACGCTCGGCCCCAAGGGCCGCAACGTCATTCTCGACAAATCGTTCGGCGCCCCGCGCATCACCAAGGACGGCGTCACCGTCGCCAAGGAGATCGAACTCGACGACAAGTTCGAGAATATGGGCGCGCAGATGGTGCGCGAAGTCGCCTCGAAGACCAATGACAAGGCGGGCGACGGCACCACGACCGCCACGGTTCTCGCCCAGGCGATCGTGCGCGAAGGCGCCAAATACGTCGCCGCCGGCATGAACCCGATGGACCTCAAGCGGGGCGTCGATCTCGCCGTCGCCGAAGCGGTCAAGGACATCGCCAAGCGCTCCAAGAAGATCAAGGATTCGGCGGAGGTCGCGCAAGTCGGCACCATTTCTTCGAACGGCGACAAGTCGATCGGCGAAATGATCGCCAAGGCGATGCAGAAGGTCGGCAACGAGGGCGTCATCACCGTCGAAGAGGCCAAGACCGCCGAAACCGAGCTCGACGTGGTCGAAGGAATGCAGTTCGATCGCGGCTATCTCAGCCCCTATTTCATCACCAATGCCGAGAAAATGATCGCCGAGCTCGACGAGGCCTATATTCTCATCCACGAGAAGAAGCTCTCCTCGCTGCAGCCGATGCTCCCGGTTCTCGAGGCGGTCGTGCAGGCCGGCAAGCCGCTCGTCATCATCGCCGAGGACATCGAGGGCGAGGCTCTGGCGACGCTGGTCGTCAACAAGCTGCGCGGCGGCCTGAAGGTGGCGGCCGTCAAGGCGCCCGGCTTCGGCGATCGGCGCAAGGCGATGCTCGAGGATATCGCCATCCTGACCGGCGGCCAGATGATTGCCGAGGACCTCGGCATCAAGCTCGAGAACGTCACCCTCGCGATGCTCGGCCGCGCCAAGCGCATTCGCATCGAGAAGGAGAACACCACGATCATCAACGGCTCGGGCAAGAAGAGCGACATCGAAGGGCGCATCGGCCAGATCAAGGCGCAGATCGAGGAGACCACCTCGGACTACGACAAGGAGAAGCTGCAGGAGCGCCTGGCCAAGCTCGCCGGCGGCGTCGCGGTGATCCGCGTCGGCGGCGCGACCGAGGTCGAAGTCAAGGAGAAGAAGGATCGCGTCGAAGACGCGCTCAACGCCACGCGCGCCGCGGTGGAAGAAGGCATTGTCTCGGGCGGCGGCGTCGCGCTGCTACGCGCCAAGGCGGCTGTCGGCAAGCTCAAGAGCGAGAATGCCGATGAGCAGGCCGGCATCAACATCGTGCTGAAGGCTCTCGAGGCGCCGATCCGTCAGATCGTCGAAAACTCGGGCCTCGAGGGTTCGATCGTGGTCGGCAAGATCCTCGACAACAAGTCGCAGACCTACGGCTTCAACGCGCAGACCGAGGAATATGTCGACATGATCGAGGCCGGCATCGTCGACCCCTCGAAGGTGGTGCGCACCGCCTTGCAGGACGCGTCCTCGGTCGCCGGTCTGTTGATCACTACCGAAGCGATGGTCGCCGAAATGCCGAAGGAAAAGCCTGCGATGCCGATGGGCGGCGGGGGCGGCGGCGGCATGGGCGGCATGGACTTCTGAACCTGGCGGCGGTCACGCCGAGGAATCGAACAGGGGCGGCTTCGGCCGCCCCTTTTTTGTCGGCTCGCAAGGAAGCCGTCGTCGCCGTTGCGCGCAAGGCGCGCCGCGTAGCTCGGCAAAACTGTCGCTTTTGCGCAACAGCGGCGCGGCGAAAAGCGCTCCGCGCGAGATTTTTGCGGCGCCGGTCGGCGAATTCGATTATGAACGCCGCCGTCCGTCGACGAATGGCGCTCGCGGACTTTTCGAGGCGGAGTCGAGGCGAGGAGGAGCGGATGAAGAGAATTCAGCTTGTCATCCCCTATGTGTCCCTCAGTTTCCGCTCGTTCGCCTCCATGCGCGATCCGTCGCGCCCTATGGCCCCGCTCCCGCGTTGAGCGCCCTCTGAGCGCAAATTCGCAAGTCTGAACGGCGCAGGCTCCCGCCGGTCCCCTCAGTTCAACGCCTTGCGGGGCGCCGCCGCTCGCTTCGCTCATGACGAAAAGTCGCCTTGGCGACCGCCTCGAAGGCGGGCGTCCGCCGCGATTTCGATCTGGAAACAGCCCATGTTCCGCTTTTTCGAAAGCCGCATCGATCCTTTTCGCGCGCATGACGAAACCATGCCGCCGGCGAACCTGTTCGGCTTCTACCGGCGCTATTGCCGGCAGGTCTGGCCCTATATCGCCGCCTTGATGATCGTCGGCCTGATGGTCTCGCTGATCGAAGTCGCCATCTTGCGTTTCGTCGGCTCGCTCGTCGATCTCCTGCGCGCGACCAGCCCCGAACATCTGCTGCGCGATTACGGCGCGACCTTCCTGACGATGGGCGCGGTGATCCTCGTCGGGCGGCCGCTGGCCCATTTGGCTCATGATCTGCTCACGCAGCAGACGATCGCGCCCGGCATGACCAATCTCATCCGCTGGCAGGCGCACCGGTACGTCCTGCGTCAGTCGCTCGGCTATTTCGCCAACGATTTTGCCGGCCGCATCGCCTCCAACGTCGTCCAGACTGGGCCCGCGCTACGCGAATCCATCGTGCAGATCATCGACGCGCTGTGGTTCGTGGCGATTTTCGCGGGCAGCGCGCTCGTCATCTTCGCCAAAGCCGACTGGCGGCTCGGCTGCCCGCTGGCGCTGTGGATCCTCGCCTATGTGACGGCCCTCGCCTATTTCGTTCCGCGCATTCGCCGCCGCGCCGAGCAGATCGCCCATATGCGCGCGATCGTGACCGGCCGGATCGTCGACAGCTACACGAACATCCAGACGGTGAAGCTGTTCGCCCATCTCGAACGCGAGGACGCCCATGCGCGCGAGGCGCTCGTCGCCCACACCGCGACGTTTCAGAATGAGACACGTCTGATCACCGTGATGAACACCTCGGTGTCCGTTCTCAACAGCGTGCTCATCGTGACCACCGGAGCCCTCGCGGTGTGGCTGTGGACGAAAGCCGCGGTGACGCTGGGCGATATCGCTCTGGCCTCCGGCCTGGCGATCCGCATCGCCACCATGTCGGGCTGGATCATGTGGGTGTCGATCGGCATTTTCGAGAATATCGGGACGGTGCAAGAGGGCATGCGCACGATCGCGCGGCCGCATGCGCTGATCGATCGCCCGAAGGCGGTTCCACTCGCCGAGCCGCGCGGCGCCATCGGTTTCGAAATTGTCCGGTTCCATTACGGCAAGGGCGCCGGCGTATTCGACAACCTGTCGTTCGCAATCGCGGCCGGCGAGAAGGTCGGACTGGTCGGGCGCTCGGGCGCCGGCAAGTCGACCCTCGCCAGTCTCCTGCTGCGCTTCTACGACGTGGAAGGCGGCCGCATCTTGATCGACGGACAGGACATTGCCGCGGTGACGCAGGACAGCCTGCGCCAGCAGATCGGTCTGGTCACGCAGGACACCTCGCTGCTGCATCGCTCCATTGCCGACAACATCCGCTACGGGCGCCCCGAAGCGCCGATGGAGGCGGTGATCGCCGCCGCGCGAGAGGCGCATGCGCATGATTTCGTGCTCGCCCTCGCCGATCCGCAGGGACGTTCGGGCTACGACGCCGAGGTCGGCGAGCGCGGCGTGAAACTGTCCGGCGGACAGCGGCAACGCGTGGCGATCGCGCGCGTCCTGTTGAAGAACGCGCCGATCCTGATCCTTGACGAGGCGACCTCGGCGCTCGACTCGGAGATCGAGGCGGCGATCCAGGAGAATCTGTACGCCTTGATGCAGGGCAAGACCGTCATCGCGATCGCGCATCGGCTGTCGACGATCGCCGCGATGGATCGCCTGATCGTGCTCGACAGGGGTCAGATCGCCGAGATCGGCGCGCACGACGAGCTTCTGGCGCGCGACGGCCTCTATGCGGCGTTGTGGCGCAGACAATCGGGCGGCTTCCTCGAGCTGGACGCCGCCTGAGACCGCGGAGCCGGTCGGCGCGCCGCCCCGGCGCGCGCCTTTCAGACTCTTTCCGCAGCCCGGTCGCGCGCGCTCGTCCCGACGATATCGCCAAGCCTCTCGATCCGCCGCTCGACAAGCGCCTGAGACAGGCCCCGCAGGATTTCTTCGATCAGCCCCGGCCCGCGATAGACCAGCGCGGTGTAGAGCTGGACCAATGTCGCGCCGGCCTCGATCTTGGCCAGCGCCGCCGGCGCGCCGTCGACGCCGCCGCAGCCGACCAGCGCAAACTTGCCGTCGGCGCGCAGATAGGCGCACGCCAGAGTCCGCGTCGAAGGATCGAACAGCGGCCGGCCGGAGAGTCCGCCGCCTTCGCTGGCGAGCGGGTCGCGGAGCGCCGGCGGGCGGCTGACGGTCGTGTTGGAGACGATCATGCCGTCGAGACCACGCCCCCTCACGACAGCGACGATATCGTCAAGCGTCGCCAGATCGAGGTCGGGGGCGATCTTCACCAGCACGGGGCGGCGGATCGCGCAGGCGTCGCGGGCCTCGGTCACGCGCGCGGCCAGTTGGTCAAACGCACCGCGCTGCTGCAAGTCGCGCAGGCCCGGCGTATTGGGCGAGGAGATATTGATCGTGAAGTAGCTCGCCACGTCGGCGAAGGCCCTGACGCCCGCCACATAGTCGGCGACGCGATCAGGCGAATCCTTGTTCGCGCCGATGTTGACGCCGACGATTCCCCGGTGGCGGCTGCGCGACAGTCGCGCGTGGGCCGCCTCATAGCCCCCATTGTTGAAGCCGAGCCGGTTGATCAGGGCCTGGTCGCGCGTCAGGCGGAAGAGGCGCGGGCGCGGATTGCCGGCCTGCGCCCGCGGCGTCAGCGTGCCGACCTCGACAAAGCCGAAGCCGAAGCCGAGCAGCGCGCCGGGAACCTCGGCGTCCTTGTCGAATCCCGCCGCCATGCCAAGCGGATTGGGAAAGGCGAGGCCGAAGGCCGGGATCGCGAGACGCGGGTCGACGCGCCGCGGCGGCGTCCTCGGCGCCAGACGCAAGGCCGCGATCGCGGCGCGGTGCGCGGTCTCCGGCTCCAGCTTCGACAGAACCGGCAACGCCAGCGCGGCGAGCGCCCGCATCATGCGTCGAGATTTCCGCAGACGTGGCGGCCGTCCGCGCCGAGCGGCAACGCGCGCCTCCAGCGCACCGCCGACATCGGCAGGGGCGCATAGAGGTGGGGAAACAACGCGCCGCCCCGCGCCGGCTCCCAGCGCAAGGCCGGACCCAGCGCATCGGGATCGACCGCCGCCAACAGCAGGTCCTCGCGGCCGGCGAACCATTTGGCGGCCGTCTCGGCCACTTGCGCCGCCGTCGAGAAATGGATGTAGCCGTCGACGCGGTCAACCGTCGACCCGTCGAAGGCGCCCTCGGCCTCCGCGCGCCGCCATTCGTTCGCGCCGGCGATCTTGAAGATGAGCGTCATCGCGCCTCGCGAGTCCCGGGAGACCCGCCGGATCTTCGCCGGGTCAACCGCGGCGTCCGCCGCCCCATGTCGGCAAACGTCAATCCTGCAGCATGCGCTTGAGCAGCTCGAGCTCCTCGTTGAGCGCGCGATCGGCGTGCGACAGACCCTCGATCTTGCGCACCGCGTGCAGCACGGTGGTGTGATCGCGTCCGCCAAAGCGGCGTCCGATCTCGGGAAGCGAGCGCAAGGTCAAAGTCTTCGCCAGATACATCGCGATCTGCCTCGGCTTCACCACGGTCGCCGTGCGGCGCGACGACAATATGTCGGCGCGCGTCACGCTGTAATGGCTGGCGACCAGTTTTTGGATGTCTTCGATCTTCACCCGCTTGGGCTCGTGCGGACGCACGAGATCCCGGATCGCGACTTCCGCCGTCTCGACGCTGAGGGCCGCGCCTGTCAGGGTCGTATGGGCAAGAAGGCGATTGACCGCGCCGTCGAGGTCGCGCCCGTTGGAATTGATCGAGCGCGCGACAAACGCGAGGACGGCGGGCGAGACCTCGAAATTGGGCTGCGTAAGCTGGGCCGCGGCGATCCGCGCTTCCAGTATCTTGATGCGCAGCGCCTCGTCGAGACCCCCCATTTCGACACAAAGCCCGCCGGCGAGCCGCGAGCGCACGCGCTCCTCCAGCGCCTCCAGATCGCCCGGCGGACGATCGGCGGCGACGACGACTTGCCGTCCCGCGTCGACCAGCGCATTGAGCGCGTGGCAGAATTCGGTTTGAATCGATTTGCCCTGCAAAAACTGCGCGTCGTCGAAGATGAGGAGGTCGATCGCGCGCAGGCTCTCCTTGAAAACGATCGCCGTCTGCGCCTTCAGCGCGGCGACGAAGCCGTACATGAATTTTTCCGCCGTGAGATAAATGGCGCGCCGGCCCTGGATTGTCGCCGCGTGGGCGATGGCTTGAAGCAGATGGGTCTTGCCCAGGCCGACCGTCGCGTGGATATACAGCGGGCTGAACGCCGGCAATTGCCCCGTTCTCGTTTCGACGACGCGCTGCGCCGCCGAATAGGCGAGTTGATTCGATCGCCCGACCAGGAACGTGGAAAAGCTCAGCCGTCGATCGAGAGGCGAGCCGGGAAGCGAGTCCTGCGCGGGGGCGCCTTCGTCACGGCGAGCGGGCGCGCGCCCTCCGGCGGCGGCGTGACGCGAGGCAGCGCCAGTCTCGGTTTGCAGCGCCTCGCTCGTCGCCGCGCGCCGAACGACCATCGGCGCGGCGGCCGGCGTCGCCTGCGTAGTCGAGCGCACCGCCAGAGTGAGGCTGGCGACTTCGCCGACTTCGCTGTTGAGCGCGGCGAGGATGCGATCAAGATAATGAGATTCGATCCAGCTCTTCAGAAAGCGGGTCGGCACGGTGAAGCGGGCCTGACGATTGACGACCCCTTCCAGCTCGAGCCTGCCGAACCAGCTCGAGAAGATGGCCTCGCCGAGTTCGGCTCGCAGCCGGGCGCCGCATCGCTTCCACGATTCTTCGAGGCTGCGCGGTTTGCCAACCATCGCCTCGGGCTCCTCGACAATCATCGGCGCATGGGACATTTCGAGATTCTTTTCTTTGACTGAGGCGAGGAACGGCCGCGATCGCAGTCGCTGCGGAGCCGATCGAACGGGCGGAGGCGTCCCGCGAGCGTCAGGACTGCGCCCAAGGCAGGCCGCGGGCCTTCCAGCCGCCGACGACGCCGCGCTTGCGCTTATCATCGAGCGGCCCTTCAAAGCCCTCGGCAATGTTGAAGCAGCGCGCCTGTCCCGCCTGGGTCAAAGCGATCGCCGCGGCGCGCGAGCGCGCCCCGGAGCGGCATAGGAACAGCACGGGCGCCGACGCGGCGACCTCACGCTCGCGCAAAATCTTCAGCAGATTCGTCGCAAAATCAGGCGCGATCTGCATCGAGGGAAATTGCTGCCACTCGACAAAAATCGTCTCCTTGCCGATACTGGAGAGATCGGGCGCGCCGACATAGGTCCATTCGGCCTTGGTGCGGACGTCGACCAGAACCGCGGATTCATCCTCTTCCAGTATGGCGTAGGCGTCGGTGACGGACACATCACCGGCATATCCATTCAACAATTGGGCAGACATGGCCTCTCCTTCCACAGCGCGCACTGTGGTTGTTTCCTTTGTCGATTATTGAAGGCATCAGTTGAAAACGCCCCGCAATGCGTTCCCACAACTGCACCGACTGCGCATAAACGCTAGGGATACGGCCTAATACACAACATCTGCCGTCCTAAATCGACGCTCAAGCCTGTTAAGATTGATCCTATTCGCCACGCCAGCGAGAGCCGCAACGTCATTGCTTTCTGTTTAGTGAATATCGCATGTCGGGTCGGCGGGAGCAACAGGAACTGTTGCAAAAGTGTCTTGAATATGGCTAGAGCAAGGCGAAATCAATCAACATTCCACGTTTGCATGATTGCAATCCCTTGACAAACAACGAGAGTTTTTAGCCTTCAAATGCGTCAAACAGGCCTTTGAGCGACCAAATGATTCTTGCGGGAGGCGATTCAAACTCGACCCATGGCGGCGGCCAGCCTGACCCGCATCGCCGCTTTGCCCGCAACAGTTTGAATTGTGGACGTTTTGTATGTTCGACGAACCCGAGCGGTTACGGCCGGCATTTTTGTTGCAATTTTGTCGCAATAAAGGAAATTTGACGGTTTTCATGGGGCCGCAAAAGCCCGGGATATCGCCGCATGTCGCCCGATCTTGTCCAAAAGGAGACAGCTGTTGCAAGACTGGAGCGCGACGCACTATCTGCAGTTCGAAGCGGAGCGGACGAGGCCGGCGTCCGATCTGCTCGCCCGGGTTCCCGACGGCGCGATCGCACGCATCGCCGATCTTGGCTGCGGCCCCGGCAATTCGACCGAGCTTCTGGCGAACCGGTTTCCGCGCGCGGCGATCCTCGGACTGGACTCGTCCGACGACATGCTGGCCAAGGCGCGCGGGCGGCTGCCGCATGTGGCGTTCGAGAAGGCCGACGTCGCGCGGTGGCGCGCGAGCGCGCCGCTCGACCTGATTTTCGCCAACGCGGTCCTGCAATGGATTCCGGACCATATTGCGCTGATGGTCCGGCTGATCTCCGAGCTAGCGCCGGGCGGCCGGCTGGCGGTGCAGGCGCCGGACAATCTCGGCGAGCCTTCGCACGTGCTGATGCGCACGGTCGCCGCGCGAGCGCCCTTCGCCGCCAAGCTGGCCGGCGCGACGGCGGCGCGCGAGCGGATCGGCGCATTCACCGACTATTATGCGGCGTTGGCGCCTGTTTGCGCGCAGATCGACTTGTGGCGCACGACCTATGTCCATGCGTTGCAGGGTCCCGACGCGGTCGTCGAATGGGTCGCAAGCACGGGCCTGCGACCGTTTCTGTCGCCGCTCGCGCAGGATGAGAGACAGGCGTTCCTGGGCGAGTACCGCGCCGAGATCCGCGCGGCCTATCCGCCGCTCGCCGACGGACGCGTATTGCTGCCGTTCCCGCGGCTTTTCATCGTGGCGGCGCGCGACGAGGCGCGTTGACCCGCCGGTTAATGTTTCGTTAATGCGCGCCGCGCAAACTTGCCCGGGTCGACAAAAGGAAGGGCCGTGACGTTTTCCTGTTTCCGCCTGGCGCAGGCGATCGCGCTGATCGGCCTTGCGGTCGCCGGCCAAGCGGCGGCGCAGGACCAGGGCAGCCTCAATCCGGAGCCGTTGCCGCCGCTCGCCAATCCCGCCGATCCGACGCTGCCTGCGAAGCAGGTGTTCGGCCGCGCCCTGACGCCGGCCGAGGTGCAAGCGCGTTCGATCGGCTTCTATTCGCGCGGCTGTCTGGCGGGCGCGGTCGCGCTGCCGGTCGATGGCCAGACATGGCAGGTGATGCGGCTGTCGCGCAATCGCAACTGGGGCAACCCGGCGATGATCGCCTTTCTCGAGCGCTTTTCGAGGAAGGCCGCGGCGCAGGGCATCTGGCCCGGCATTCTGGTCGGCGACATTTCGCAGCCGCGCGGCGGACCGATGCTAACCGGCCATGCTTCGCATCAGGTCGGCCTCGACGCCGACATCTGGCTGACGCCGATGCCCGACCGCGCCCTGACGCGCAGCGAGCGCGAGGAAATGTCCGCGGTCAATATGGTGACCGACGACGGGCTCAGCGTCGACCCCGCGCATTGGACCTCGCGCCAGGCCGCAATCATCAAGGCGGCCGCCGAAGAGCCGGAGGTCGAGCGCATCTTCGTCAACGCGGCGATCAAGAAGGCGCTGTGCGAGACCGCGCGGGGCGCCGCCTGGATGAATAAAGTGCGGCCCTACTGGGGGCACAACTATCATTTTCATGTCCGCATCGCCTGCCCGGCGGGCGAAACGACCTGCCAACCGCAAGAACCGGTTCCGCCGGGCGACGGTTGCGACAAATCGCTGGCGTGGTGGTTCACCGATGAGGCGTTGCACCCGGTCGTCGATCCGAACGCCAAGCCGAAGCCGCCGCTGACCTTGGCCCAGATGCCGGCCGAGTGCCGCCAGGTCGTGTTGGAGAAATGAGCGCGGATCGCGGCGAATTGAACGATGCGGCGCATCGGCCTGGCGGCGACGGCGTTCTCCCGCCGGGCTCGTCCGCGCAGCATGTCGATCAATCATGCGCGACCTTGGCTCGTCGCGCCGATTATTCCTCGGCCGTCTCCTCGTGCGCCCCGGTCGCTTTGGCGTGACCGAGACGATCGGCGAGCGCGAGCAACAGGGTCGAGACGACGAAGGCGAGGTGGATGCCGGTCAGGAAATAAAGATCACGATCCGACTCGGCGCCGACCTCCATGAACGACTCCAGCAGTTTGATCGCCGAAATCGCGACGATCGAGGACATCAGCTTGAGCTTGAGTTCGTTGAAGTCGACGCTCGCCATCCATTGCGGCCAGTCGCCATGTTCGCTCGCCTCGATGCGAGAAACGAAATTCACATATCCCGAGAAGATCACGATCACCACTAGCGAGGCGGTCAACGTCAGATCGATGATGGCGAGCACGCCGAGCATGACGCCCCGCTCATTGAGGCTCTCGAAACCGGCGCCGAGGTCCCAGACGCGTTGGCCGGCCTTGCCGATCAAGGCCAGCAGACCGAGCACCAGCGCGAAATAGAACGGCGTCAACAGCCAGCGACTCGCGAAGAGCGCTCTCTCGAGAACACGTGCGATCATGGGGTCAGTCCGGGAGTCCTCAGGCATCTTGCCCGATCGGACCCGGCGCGGGCAAGCGGACCCCCGTAAGCTTATAGGCGAACATGCCGGCCGCCATCGCCGCAACAAACGCGGCGGCGCGCGGATCAAGGAATCCGACGTCGACGATGCCGGGGCCGGGGCAGATGCCGGCCAGGCCCCAGCCGGCGCCGAACATCAGACTGCCGGCGACGAGCGGCGCATCGATGTCGCGACGGCGCGGAAGGTCCATCGCCCCGCCAAGAAGGTCTTTCGCGCGCCCGCGCGCGACCGTGAATCCAATCAGCCCGACGGCGACCGCCGCGCCCATCACCAGGGCGAGCGAAGGGTCCCATTGACCCGCGAGGTCGAGAAAGCCGAGCACCTTGTCGGGCTCGGTCATCCCTGACACGCACAGGCCGACGCCAAACGCGAGACCGACGGCGAAGCAAAGGAGGTTCCGCATCGCTCGCCTCAGGCCAGGATATGACGGACGACAAAGACGGTCAGAAAGCCGCTGAGCATAAAAAACACGGTCGCGGCGATCGAGCGCGGCGACAGCCGCGAGAGGCCGCAAATCCCGTGACCGCCGGTGCATCCCGACCCCAACCGCGCACCGAACCCGACCAGCAGGCCCGCGAGGACCAGACTCGCCCACGGCGTCGCAATCTGCGGCGCGCTCGCCAGCCCGAACAGACCGAGCAAGCCGGGCGCGGCCAACAGACCGCCGATCAGCCACATCCGCCAACTGCGATCGCCCGATGAGGGATCAAGCGCGCCCCCCAAAATGCCGGCCGGACCCATAATCCGTCCGGCGCCCAGCGCGAGCGCGGACGCGGCCGCGCCAAGAACCAGCCCGCCGCCCAAGGCGGAAAGAGGCGTGAAATGCGCCCAGTCGAGGGTCATGCGCGCTCCTTGATGAGAACTTAATCTATCGATTGTCTGCCGATAGAGCAAGCCCGTCCGTCACATGTTATTTGTCGATAATTACGTGCATTCCAAGTCTTTATTCGTGAGCGTTCGCCCTCTTCAACGCAGCCGCCTTGTCCACGACGATCTCGGCCGCGCCGATGGAACATAGTTTCGGCGAGTTTATGGGCCATCTTTGCCCCAGACCCAACGAGCGGCGCGGGGCACCCGAATCCCCATGGCGTGGCCAGTGATCGGCGCGCCTCGAAGCCGACAGAGCGTGAGCGCCCGCAGGGCGTCGCCAGAGACTCCGGCGGCGGGAGGATGCCATGAAGCTGACCGACAACCATTTCAACCGTCTTCGCGAACTTGTCGAATTGCCCGCGCATCGGCGGGTCAGCACTGGCGGCGTTCCCCAGGAGTTCATCGACCTGAAGGACGCCGGGTTCGCGCAGATCATTCCGATCGGCGTGCTCGATCTCCTGACCGAAATTACCGACGACGGGCGCAAAGCGCTTGCGGATGTCGAGCGGTCCGGCGGTCGCGCCGTTGCCGCGGGCAAGCAAAGCGAGTCCTTCGTCCTTCGTGCGTGAAAGCGCGAACAGGACCGCTGCGATGGAAGGGCCGGACGCCGTAGGGCATGGTCGGCGCGCCGTGGGAGTCACGCTGCAACTCGCCGCGAGCTCACGCCGTTAAGCAATCGAGGAGCCAGCGGTCGTCAAACGATCCGTCACGACGAGAATTCTGAATTTGAGTGACTTCCCGCTTTCGCAGGTCAGCTCCGCAGAACGCGGCCAGCGACCGCCTCGAGCTTCCTGACGAGATCGGGATCGCGCGCCTCGGGCGGCGTCATGATCGCATTGTCCAGCGCGCGATCGGAGCCAACCGGACAAGGCTCGTGCTCGGCGGGAAGATCACGCAGCACGCGCGCGACGAGCGCGCCGGCGCGCTGCGCGTTTTCGTGGACCACCTTGACGACCGCGGCGACGTCGACGGCGTCATGCTCCTCGTGCCAGCAATCGAAATCGGTGACCATGGCGATCGTCGCGTAAGAAATCTCGGCCTCTCGGGCGAGCTTGGCTTCGGTCGCTCCGGTCATGCCGATGACGTCGGCGCCGCGCGCCTGATAGTTCAGCGATTCGGCGTAGGATGAAAATTGCGGCCCTTCGATGCACAGGTAGGTTCCGCCGAGATGGCAGGCGACGCCCTCCGCGACGGCCGCGTCGGCGATCCGCCGCTGCAGACGCGGCGCCACCGGATGCGCCATCGAGACATGGGCGACGCAGCCGTTGCCGAAAAAGCTCGTCTCGCGCCGGTATGTGCGGTCGTCGAACTGGTCGACCAGCACGAACAGGCCGGGATAGAACTCGCGCCTGAACGAGCCGCAGGCCGACAACGAAATGATGTCGGTGACGCCAACCCGCTTCAGCGCATCGATATTGGCGCGGTAGTTGAGGCCGGACGGCGAGAGACGATGCCCGCGCCCATGCCGGGCGAGAAACACCGCCTCGGTCGAGCCAATTCTGCCTAGGCGCAAGGCGTCGGAGGGCTCGCCCCACGGCGTCGCGACTTTCTCCTCGCGCGGCTGCGTCAGCGCGTCGAGATTGTAGACGCCGGAGCCGCCGATGATGCCGACAATCGCCTTGGTCATTGGGCTTTGGCTCCGCTTCCCTCGACGCATTATTGTCGAGCGCCGGCGCCGGATCAACGCATGTTTGGCGATGATCGATCAGCCAGGCCTAGAAAGAGCCCTGCGCAGAGAAAGCGACCGCCGACTGCGCCAACGACCGCGCGTCGCAAACGGGACTAGTGAATCTTTTCCCAGACCTTCTTCTTCGTGAAATAGAGCAGCCCCGCGAACACGATCAGGAAAATCATCACGCGCAAGCCGATCTTCTTGCGCTCGACGAGGGTCGGCTCGGCCGCCCAGTAGAGGAAGGCGGTCACGTCCTGCGCGTAGTTGGTCAGCTTGGCCGGCGTGCCATCGGTATATTCAACCGCGCCGTCGGAGAGCGGGTCCGGCATGGCGATCCTGTGGCCGGGAAAATAGAGGTCCCAGTCCGGATCCTGCGGATGCGTATAGCCGGTCAGAACGGCGTAGATGTAATCGGCGCCGACCTCCTGATATTGGACGCCCGGCAGCGCGTCGAAAATGAACCACGGGAAACCGCGCTCATATTTGCGCGCCTTGGCCAGCAGCGACATGTCGGGCGGCGCTTTGCCGAAGGTCGCCTCGGCGGCTTCGGCGTTGGGATAGGCTTCGGGCGGAGGAAAGATGTCGGAGGGAATGCCGGGTCGTTTGAATATTTCGCCCTTGTCGTTCGGCGTATCGTTGGTGACCTGGTAGCTCGCCGCCAACGCCTTGACCTGCGCCTCGCTGAAGCCCGGGCCGGTCGGGTCGGCCAATGTGCGGAAGGGGATGCTGAGCCGATGGCAGTTGCTGCAGACCTCGCGATAAACCTTGAAACCACGCTGCAACTGCGCCTGGTCGTAGGTTCCGAACAGTCCGGAGAAGCTCCAGCTCTGTCGCGATGGCTCCGGCTGCGCCCCGGCGGCGGCCTGTTCCGGCCCCGCCGCTTCGCCGTCCGCCGGCGCTGAAGCAGCGGCGGGAGCGGGCGCAGGCGGAGCCGAAGCGGCGGCGGAAGCCGGAGCGGCTGCGGGCGGCGGGGGAGTGGGCGCAGAAGCGGGCGCAGCCGGAGCCGGCGCCGGCGCCGCGGCGGCGGGCGTGGGAGCAGCGGCGGGAGCCGCAGCAGGAGCTGGCGCAGGAGGGGCCGAAGCAGCGGCGGGCGCTGGAGTGGCCGCGGGCGGTGCGGGAGCGGGCGCAGGAGCAGGCGCGGCCGGAGCCGCGGCGGCCGCGGGCGCGGCCTCCGCGCCGGGCTGGGCGGGCGTCGCGCTCGGCGCGGCACTGGTTGTTGGCGCGGCGCTCTCGGCGCTCGGCGCGGCGGCCGCAGGAGCGGCGGCGGGCTGGGCCGGCGCGGCATCATCGGCGCGCGAGGCCGCGCCCAACGCGATCAGCAGCGCGCAGGCCGCCGGGGCGAAGGCGATTTTTTTGAAACGGATCATGTGCATTTCCCTTGAGCGATCGGTTTCAAATCATTCGGCGGGCTGCGCCGCCGACGCGCCTTTGGACAGCACCGCATCGGAAATGGAGGCCGGCAACGGCTTGGTTTTCTCGAACAGTCCGAGCAGGGGCAGGACAATCAGGAAGAACGCGAAATAACAGAATGCCAGCAGCCTGGCCGCCAATGTCGTGCTGTCCGACACCTCCTGCGAACCGAGCCAGCCAAGACCCAGGCAGACCGCGACAAAGACCCAAAAGAAAATGCGGAACACCGGGCGGTATTTGCCTGACTTGACCGGCGAGGTGTCGAGCCACGGCAGGAAGGCGAGAACGGCGATGGCGCTGAACAGGCAGACGACGCCGACGAGCTTGTTGGGGATGGCGCGCAGGATCGCGTAGAACGGCAGCAGATACCATTCCGGCACGATATGCGCGGGCGTGACGAGCGGATTGGCGTGGACGTAATTGTCGGCGTCGCCGAGATAGTTCGGAATGTAGAAGACGAACCACGCGTAGACTATCAGGAACACGGCCAGACCCAACGCGTCTTTCAGCGTCGCGTAAGGCGTGAACGCGACAGTGTCGCGCTCGACATTCTTGACCTCGACGCCGTCGGGATTGTTCTGGCCGACGACATGCAGCGCCCAGACATGCAGGCCGACCACTCCGGCGATCATGAACGGCAGCAGATAATGCAGCGAGAAGAAGCGGGTGAGCGTCGCATTGTCGACGGCGTAGGCGCCCCACAGCCAGATCGAAACGCTCTTGCCGACGATCGGGATCGCCGTGAACAGATTGGTGATGACCGTCGCGCCCCAGAAGCTCATCTGGCCCCACGGCAGCACATAGCCCATGAACGCCGTCGCCATCATCAACAGGTAGATGATCACGCCGAGGATCCACAGCACCTCGCGCGGCGCCTTGTAGGACCCGTAATAGATGCCGCGGAACATATGGATGTAGACGGCGAGGAAGAACATCGACGCGCCATTCGAGTGGAGGTAGCGTAGCAGCCACCCGAAATTGACGTCGCGCATGATATGCTCGACCGAGTCGAAAGCCATCGTCGACTCCGGCGTATAATGCATCGCCAGAACGACGCCTGTTACGATCTGGGCGCCCAGCATGAACGACAGGATGGCGCCGAAGGCCCAGAGGTAGTTGAGATTGCGCGGGACCGGATAGACGACGAACGACGAGTGAACCAGCCCGATGATCGGCAGGCGGCTTTCAAACCAGCGGGCAAGAGCGCTTTTAGGGACGTAAGCCGTGGGTCCGCTCATGACTTTGGTTCTCTATCGACGGGCTGGCGGGAAACGAGGGAGACGATAGCTGGGCCTTGGCCCGAGGATCAACCGATCCGCACTTTCACATCGGACAGGAAGGCGTATTCGGGGACTTCGAGATTGAGCGGCGCGGGCCCCTGCCGGATGCGCCCGGAGGTATCGTAAACCGAGCCGTGGCACGGGCAGAACCAGCCGTCGTATTTGCCTTGATGGCCGAGCGGCACGCAGCCCAGATGCGTGCAGACGCCAATGACGATCAGCCATGGCGCCTTCTTGACGCGCTCGGCGTCGGTCTGCGGGTCGCGCAATTCGCTCAGCGGCGTAGCGACCGCCTCTTCGATCTCCTTGGGCGTGCGGTGGCGAATGAATACCGGCTTGCCGCGCCACTTAACGGTGACGATCTGTCCTTCCTGGATCGCGCTGATGTCGACCTCGATCGCCGCCAGGGCGACGGTCGAAGCGTCGGGGTTCATCTGGTCGATGAGCGGCCAGGCGACCGCGGCGGCGCCGACCGCGCCCACGGCTCCGGTGGCCAGGTAAAGGAAATCCCTGCGGTTCGGATCGACGGTCGCCGCGCCTGCCAAATGAGCCCCCAAATTTTGCGGCCGCGCCTCTCCTCTTGTCAGGCGATCGCGCCGAGCCGTTCGAGCCGCATTCGATGCGCCTCAAAGCAAGTGTTTCAAAGCGCCAGCCGGCGCCCGGATGGGTCTGACAAACGCCAAAAGCGCGCGCCCCCGGCCCATCGTTCGCGGCTATTTCGCACCCTTCGCTTTGGTTGTCCATAGTCCCATTGCGGCGTCGGGCGCGGCTTGTCGTCACGGCCGCCGGCCGACATCGGCGTCGCGACAGCGGCTTTGCCCGGCGACGCCGCGACACGGCCTTTCCCTTTTGCCCGACTGGCTCTAAAGGCGAACGCCATGGTCCCGCTCGCCCCTCCTCTCTGGCTCGCGCTCTACGAGCCCGACATCGCCCAGAACACGGGCGCGATGCTGCGAACCTGCGCCTGTTTCGGCATAAGGGCGGCGATCATCGAACCGGCCGGCTTTCCCGTCTCCGACCGCCATTTCCGCCGCTCCGGTATGGACTATCTCGATCATGTCGAGATCGATCGTCACGCTTCCTGGCGCGCCTTTTCGCAATGGCGAGGCAGCCATGGGAAAAGGCTCGTGCTGCTGACCACCAAGGCGGAGGAAAGGCTCTGGGACTTCGCATTCCGCGCCGACGACGTCATCATGGTGGGACGGGAGTTGGCCGGGGTGCCGCAGGAGGTGCACGACGACGCCGACGCGCGCGTTCGCATCCCCATTCGGCCCGCCATGCGTTCGCTCAATGTTGGCGTCGCGGCGGCGCTGGCGCTCGGCGAGGCGATGCGTCAGGTCGGACAACTCGGGGGAGCGACAGGATGACGCACGCAACGCTCGAGGACCGCCAGCGCGCCGCCGCCGACTGGTTCGACGAATTGCAGTCCAAAATCATCGGCGCTTTCGAGGCGGTGGAGGATCAAGCGCCGGGCCCGTTCGCGCCTGAGGCCGCGGTGCCCGGCCGCTTCGTCGTCAAGCCATGGTCGCGCGTCGATCATTCCGGCGCGCCGGGAGGAGGCGGGCGCATGGCGATGCTCGCCGGCCGCGTCTTTGAAAAGGCCGGCGTGCATGTCTCGAAGGTCCACGGCGCTTTCGCCCCGGAGTTTGCAGGCCAGATTCCGGGCGCGGCGGCCGACCCGCGCTTTTGGGCCGCCGGGATCTCGCTCATCGCCCATCCCCGCAACCCCAACGTCCCCGCGGTCCATATGAACACGCGCTTTGTCGTGACGACCAGACAGTGGTTCGGCGGCGGCGCGGATTTGACGCCCGTGCTCGATCGACGCCGCGTTCAGAGCGACCCTGACGCGCGAGCTTTTCACGCGGCGATGCGCGGTGCATGCGAGCGCCATGCCGGCGTCGCCTCCTACGCGAGGCTCAAGGAATGGTGCGACGAATATTTCCAACTCAAGCACCGCAACGAGCCGCGCGGAATCGGCGGCGTCTTCTACGATTATCTCGATTGTCCAGAAAATCCCGAGACCTTCGAAGCGAACTTCGCCTTCACCCGGGACGTTGGAGAGAGTTTCGCGCAAATTTACCCGGCGATCGTGCGCGCCAATTTCGCGACGCCATGGAGCGAAGCTGACCGCGAAGAGCAACTCGTGCGCCGCGGCCGCTATGTCGAATTCAACCTGCTTTACGATCGCGGAACGATTTTCGGGCTGAAGACCGGCGGCAACGTCGAATCGATCCTCTCCTCGATGCCGCCCGTGGTGAAATGGCCGTGAGCGCCCGGCCCGCGCCCTGATCCGAGCGCAAGTCTCCGCCCCGGCCGCCGATCCGCCGCCCCTTGCCTGTGCGGGTTATCATTGGCAGGTATGGGGCGCACAAGAATCGGGCGCGCCGGGGAGGAGCCAGGGACTTGGAGGAGAAGACGCGCATTCTCATCGCCGACGACCATCCCCTCGTGCTCGGTGCCCTGCGGCAAGCCTTGACCGGCGCCATCGAGGGGGCGGAAATCTTCGAGGCGGCCGATCTCGACAGCCTGCTGGCGGTCCTCGACAAGACGCCCGACATGGACCTCGTCCTCCTGGATCTTTCGATGCCAGGCGTGCGCGGATTTTCCGGGCTGATGTATCTTCGCGCGCAGCACGCCAGCGTGCCGGTGATCGTCGTATCCGCCAACGAGGATCGCGCCGTGATGCGCCGTTGCCTCGATTTCGGCGCTTCCGGCTATCTTCCCAAATCCCTCGACGTGGAGACAATGCGCGCCGCGGTGCGCGCGGTGCTCGAGGGAGCGCGGTGGGCGCCGCCCGATCTCGATCTTTCGACCCCCGACGACGCCAGCGCGCTGGTGCGGCGCCTTTCGTCGCTGACGCCGCAACAGGTGCGCGTGCTGATGATGCTGTCCGAGGGTCTGCTCAACAAGCAGATCGCCTACGAGCTTTCCGTGTCGGAGGCGACGATCAAGGCCCATGTTTCGGCCATTCTGCAAAAGCTCGGAGTGGAAAGCCGCACCCAGGCGGTCATCGTCGCCGCCAATATCGAAAAGGGACAGTGGCCCGCGCGATCGCCATGAAGCGCCGGCGAAGCGCCATTGCGCCGGCTGGGGCGGCCAAACTAGATTGAGCGGATCGGCGGCGGCCCGCCCGGGCGCGCCATGCAGGCAGGGAGCGCTCGAGATGATCCGCACCGTCGAAACCACGCCTTATCCCGACCAGAAGCCGGGCACCTCCGGCCTGCGCAAGAAGGTGCCGGTCTTCCAGCAGCCGAACTATGTCGAGAACTTCGTGCAGTCGATTTTCGACTCGCTGGAGGGTTTCGCTGGCAAGATTCTGATCGTCGGCGGCGACGGGCGCTATTACAACCGCGAAGCGATCCAGAAGGTCATCAAGATCGCCGCCGCCAACGGCTTTGGCCATATCGTTATCGGCAAGGGCGGCATCCTCTCGACGCCGGCGGTGTCCTGCCTCATTCGCGGACGCGCCGCCTATGGCGGGATCATCCTGTCGGCAAGCCACAATCCCGGCGGCCCGGACGGCGACTTCGGCATCAAATACAATGTCGGCAACGGCGGACCCGCGCCGGAGAAAGTCACCGACGCGGTGTTTGTGCACACCAAGACGATCGACCATTACAGAATTGCCGATGCGCCCGTCGTCGATCTCGATGCGATCGGCGTGACCAGGATCGAGGGCGCCGAGGTCGCCATCGTCGACCCCGTCACCGAATATTCGGCGCTGATGAAGTCGCTGTTCGACTTCGACGCGATCCGCGCTTTGTTCGCCTCCGGCTTCAAAATGCGTTTTGACGCGATGCATGCGGTGACCGGCCCCTATGCCCACGCCATTCTCGAGCGGGAGCTCGGCGCGGGCGCGGGGACGGTGGTCAACGGCGCGCCGCTGCCCGATTTTGGCGGCCATCATCCCGACCCCAACCTCACTTACGCGCGCGACCTCTATGATCTGATGATGTCGCCGCAGGCCCCCGATTTCGGCGCCGCGTCCGATGGCGACGGCGACCGCAATCTCATTATCGGGCGCGGCATTTTCGTCACTCCGTCGGATTCGCTGGCGATGCTGGCGGCCAATGCGCGCTGCGCGCCCGGCTACGCCAAGGGGCTGGCGGGGATCGCCCGCTCGATGCCGACCAGCGCCGCTGCCGACCGCGTCGCCGCCGGGCTCGGCGTCAAATGCTACGAGACGCCGACCGGATGGAAGTTTTTCGGCAATCTGCTCGACGCGGGCCTGGCGACGATCTGCGGGGAGGAGAGCTCGGGCACCGGTTCAAACCATGTGCGCGAGAAGGACGGCCTGTGGGCGGTGCTGCTGTGGCTGAGCGTCCTGGCCAAGCGGCGCGTCGCCGTCCTCGATCTGGCGCGCGAACACTGGTCGATCTACGGCCGCAATTACTACACGCGTCACGACTACGAAGAGATCGATCTTGGCGCCGCCAACGCCCTGATGGACGCGCTGCGCGGCCAGCTTGCGAGCCTGCCCGGCTCCAGCCGCGGCGCCCTGAAGATCGAGGCCGCCGACGACTTCGCCTATCACGATCCGGTCGACGGCTCCGACACCGCCGCGCAGGGCGTGCGCATCCTGTTCGAGGGCGGCTCGCGCATCGTCTACCGGCTGTCGGGCACGGGCACGGCGGGGGCGACCTTGCGGGTCTACATCGAGCGCTATGTGCCGCAGAGCGGCGATCTCGGGTTGGAGACGCAAGCCGCGCTGGCCGACCTCATCGCGCTTTCGCGGGCGCTGGCCGGCATCGAACAACGCACCGGCCGAACCGCGCCGAGCGTCGTCACCTAGAGGCCGCGCACCGGCCGTCATTGTTAGCGGAGCCAAGCAACCCAGCGATCGTGACGCCTGGCTTTTTGTGGCGCCGTTGAGCACTCGGCGAATGGCGGAGAGGCCGCGAACAATGCCGCAACCGCTACGGCGCCTGGATTGCTTCGTTCCGCTCGCAATGACGAAAGGCGCTGCTTCCGGCCGCTTCGACTCAGCCGGTCGCAGGATCGAGCGCGGCGAGGGCGGCTTCGAGAATTTCATCGGAAAGGGCGCGATCGGCCTCGGCGACGCTCCGCGCCAAGGTCAGCGCGCCGGCCAGTGCGGCGAATTGCCCAATGGCCTGCCGGCGCGCGCGCTCCCGTCCCCGCCCGCTGAATTTCTCCGCGGCCGAAGCGCGAACGAAGGCGTCGAGATATTGGCGCAGGCCCGACGCATATTCCTCGCGAACGGATCGCGGCTGGCGCGAAACGTCGCCGGCGAAAGCCACCATCGGGCAACGCGCCGCAGCCGCGTCGCGCGCTTTTTTCGAGACATAGCGGCGCTTGTAGGCGTCGAGCGCCTGCGCGCGTTCGGCCGGATCGGCGATCCCGGCGATCGCGTCGATACGCGCGACGGAATTGCCGAACGCCCCGGCGCAAGCGACCGCCTCCAGCTCATCCTTGGATTCGAAATGATTGTAGAATCCGCCATGGGTGAGCCCCGCCGCGCGCATCAGGTCGGCGACGCTGATTCCGTCAAAGCCCTTTTCGCGAAACAGCGCCGTAGCGGTTTCGACGATCCGCGCCTTGTTCCCATCGGCCTGCTGCTTGCTGATCCGCATGATCGGCCCCGCTCGAATTGACGCTCGCTTTATGATGACGTATATCATCATTCAATGATGACAGCAATCATCAAAGCGCGTGCGCGGCGGGCCGTTGTGCGTTAGCGCGAAAACTGGAGCATCGGCATGTTCGCGCAAGCGCTTTCCCGACGACTGTCCCGCCACGGCGTCCATTACGGCTGGGTCATCGTCGCCGTCATCTTCCTGACCAGCCTGACGACGGCGGGCGCGGTCGGCCTGCCCGGCGCGCTGATCCTGCCGCTGACCAGGGAGTTCGGCTGGAACACTGCCGAGATTTCCAGCGCGCTCGCCGTCCGGCTGGCGTTGTACGGGCTGATGGCGCCTTTCGCGGCGGCGCTCATCGAGCGCTACGGCGTGCGCCGCGTCGTGCTTTCCGCCATCGCGTTGATCGTCGTGGGCCTGCTGCTCGCGCTGGTTATGAATCGCGCTTGGCATCTTGTCGTGCTCTGGGGATTTGTCGTCGGCGTCGGCACCGGCCTGACGGCGCTGGTGCTCAGCGCCATCGTCTCGACGCGCTGGTTCTCGGCGCGGCGCGGTCTCGTGCTCGGCATGCTGACCGCCAGCGCAGCGACCGGACAATTGTTGTTTCTGCCGCTCGCCGCCTGGCTCGTCGAACACGTCGGCTGGCGCTACGCGTTGGCTCCCTCGGTGATCGGCCTGCTGCTCGCCGGCGCGCTGGTCGCGCTGTTCGTGCGCGACCGCCCGTCCGACATCGGCCTCGCGCCTTACGGCGAGACGGCGCCCGCTCCGGGAGCGAGCCTGACGCCGCCGCCGGCGCCCGCTTTCGGCCGCGCCTTCTCGGTGCTGCGCGAAATCTCTTCGAGCGGAACCTTCTGGGTCCTGTTCGCGACCTTTTTTATTTGCGGACTCAGCACCAACGGTCTCGTGCAGACGCATTTCATCGCGCTTTGCGCCGACTATGGCATGCCCGCTGTCGCCGCCGCCTCGACGCTCGCCATGATGGGCGTGTTCGACTTTTTCGGGACGATCGCGTCGGGATGGCTGTCCGACCGCTTCGACAACCGCGCGCTGCTGTCCTGGTATTACGGCCTGCGCGGGCTCTCGCTGCTCTACCTCCCCTATTCGGCGTTCACTTTCTACGGCCTGTCGTTGTTCGGAGCCTTTTACGGCCTCGACTGGATCGCCACCGTGCCGCCCACCGTGCGGCTCACCGCGCAGGCTTTCGGCAAGGAGAGGGCCGGCGTCGCCTTCGGCTGGATCTTCGCCGCGCATCAACTGGGCGCAGCGACGGCCGCCTACGGCGCCGGGCTGTCGCGCAGCCTGCTGTCGAGCTATCTCCCGGCCTTTTTCGCGGCGGGCGTCATGTGTCTCGTCGCCGCCGCCATCGCCTGGCTGATCCGCGCCGAATCGGCGAACTGGCCGCCTCGCCTTGCGGTCGCCGCATCGCAGCCGGGCTGAAGGCCGAACGGCGCCTGCGCCGGCGCGCGCGACAATGACCGTCGTCGCGCGGTCGCGGGGAAACGTGCGCGCGCGGCCTGCGGCCGCCAAGCCAAGCCGGGCTGCATCAACCCGCATGAGCTCGGTCGTAGCAACAGCTTCAATATGGTAAATATATGTAACTATAATTAATGAATTAACCAAGTTTTGTCTTAACTTTAACGAACGATAAATCAATACCAATTGTTGAAAATGCGCGCTAACTGGAGCAAGTCTGTTGGCACGAAGCTTTCACGGGACAGGAATTCTTTCATTCATCCCGTTCAGCGCAACGCGCAGAGGGCCACATGCGCAGCGAGACGATTTCCATCCACGGCGGCTTCCGTTGCGATCCGGCGACCAGGGCGGTCGCCGCGCCAATCTATCAGAACGTCGCCTATGAGTTCGACAGCGCCGATCATGGCGCGGCGCTGTTCAATCTGGAGGTCGACGGCTTTCGCTATTCGCGCATCAGCAACCCGACCGCCGACATTCTCGAGCGCCGGGTCGCCGAACTCGAGGGCGGCGTCGCCGCGCTCAGCACCGCTTCGGGCCAGGCGGCGCTGCATTATGCGATCGCCACCCTCGCCGACCACGGCGGCAATATCGTCAGCGTGCCGCAGCTTTACGGCACGACGCACACGCTGTTCGCCCATGTCCTGCGGCGACAGGGGATCGAGGCGCGCTTTGCGCCGAGCGACCGCGGCGAGGCGATCGAGCCATTGATCGACGAAAGCACGCGCGCGGTGTTTTGCGAGAGCATCGGCAATCCGGCGGGCAACATCTGCGACATCGAGGCGCTGGCGGAAGTCGCGCACCGGCACGGCGTGCCGCTCGTCGTCGACAATACCGTGGCGACGCCGATCCTCCTGCGCCCGATCGAGCACGGCGCGGATATCGTGGTGCATTCGCTGACAAAATTCATGGGCGGCCACGGCGTCGCGATGGGCGGCGCGATCGTCGATTCCGGCGCCTTCGACTGGCGCGGCAACGCGCGCCGCTTTCCGGCGTTCAGCGAGCCCGATGAATCCTATCACGGCCTCGTCTACGTCGAGCATTTCGGCGCGCAGGCCTATGTCGCGCGCTGCCGCAGCGTCTATCAGCGCACCACCGGCGCCGTGCTGGCGCCGATGAGCGCCTTCCTGCTGCTGCAGGGCATCGAGACGGTCGCGCTGCGCGTTGAGCGCCATGTCGAAAACGGCCGCAAGGTCGCGGAATTCCTGCGCGCCGATCCGCGCGTCGATTGGGTCAATTACGCCGGCTTTCCCGACAGCCCGTTCTACCCGCTGACGCAAAAATATCTCGGCGGGCGCGCTGCGTCGCTGTTCACTTTCGGGATCAAGGGCGGATTGGAGGCCGGGAAGACCTTCTATGACGCCCTCACTCTGGTCAAGCGTCTCGTCAACATCGGCGACGCCAAGTCGCTGTGCTGCCATCCCGCCTCGACGACCCATCGACAGATGACCCCCGCCGAGCAGGCCGCGGCGGGCGTTCGTCCCGAAACGATCCGCATCTGCGTCGGCATCGAGCACGTCAGCGACATCATCGAGGACATTGACCAGGCGCTGGCGGCGGCCGCGGCGGTTCGCCGCCCCGCCCTGGCCGCGGAGTAAGCGGCCATGCCCGTCACCGTCGAACGCCTGTCGCCCGAAACCATCGCGCAGATCAGCGCCGTCCGCGAGCGGCGCCTGCGTCGCGGCTCGATCCGCGACCGCGGCAGAAAGATCGAGATCGGGCTCGTCAACAACATGCCCGATGCGGCGCTGCTGGCGACCGAGCGCCAGTTCTCCAATCTGCTGACCGCCGCATCCGGGCGCGCCGACGTGCGCCTGCATCTCTTCGGGCTGCGCGACGTGCCGCGCTCGGCCGAGGCGCGAGGCGCGCTGAAGCGAACCTATCGGGACGCGGACGAGCTTGGCCGCGTGCGGCTGGACGCGCTGATCGTGACCGGCGCCGAGCCGATGACGCCGCAATTGAGCGAGGAGCCCTACTGGTCGGCGCTGACCGAGCTTCTCGACTGGGCCGACGCGAGCACCGTCTCGACGATCCTCTCGTGCCTGGCGGCGCACGCCGGCGTGCTGCATTTCGATGGGATCGCCCGGCAGCCGCTGGCGGCCAAGCGCTCGGGAGTATTTGCGTTCGAGACGACGCCGCTCAACCGGCTCGTGTCGGGCCTGGGCGAGGCGGTGCTGGCGCCGCACTCGCGCCGCAACGGATTGAACGCGCAGGACCTGATCCGCCAGGACTATCAACTGCTCACGGCGAACCGCGAAGTCGGCGTCGACGCCTTCGTCAAGCAGCGGGAGGCCCTGTTCGTCTTCCTTCAGGGGCATCCCGAATACGAGAACGACTCGCTGGCGCGCGAATATCGCCGCGACATGAGCCGGTTCCTGCGCGGTGAGCAGGATGCGCCGCCCGCCATTCCCGTCGCCTATTATCCGACGCCTGTCGAGCGCTCCCTGGCGGCGTTCGCGGAGCGCGCGCGGCTCGACCGCCGGCCTGAACTGATGGAATCCTTTCCCGACGCCGGCGCGTTCGGGCCGGTCGAGGCCCCCTGGCGCCCCGCGGCGGTCCAGTTCTATCGCAATTGGCTCGACCTTGTCTCGGAACGCAAGGCTGCGACTCTCGACGATCGGTCGATCGCCGTCGCCCGGTGGGGCGGATAGAAGGACGGCGGTCAATGAATTATGTCGAGATTCCGACGCTCGGATCGCCGGCGAACCGCCTGAACGGCGCGGCGACCGAGCCGGAGGGCGCAGCGTTTCGCCTGGCGATGCGTGAACTGGCCAGCGGCGTCGCCCTGGTGACCGCCGGGCGCGGCGAGCAACGAATGGGCTGCACTGCGACCTCGCTGTGCTCCCTGTCGCTCGACCCGCCCTCGCTGATCGTCTGCATCGCCCGCGCGTCGTCGACCCTCGCCGCGCTTCGCGCGAGCCGCGCCTTCGGGGTCAATATTCTCGCCGCTGCGCATGAGGATCTCGCCGATCGCTTTGCGGGTCGCGGCGGAGTGCATGGCGCCGCGCGATTTGCCGGCGCGGAATGGACGACGCTCGTCACCGGAGCGCCGCTGCTGCGCGGCGCGCTCGCTTACATCGATTGCGCCGTCGAAGAGGTGCTCGAGCGCCACACCCACGCGATTCTGATCGGCCGGGTCGCCGCCGTGCATCGCACCGGCGGCGCGCCGGCGCTCATCCATTGGCGCGGGCGGTTCGAGCAGCTCGAATGAGATTGGGGAGACCCGATGGACGGCTCGACGCTGTCGGCTGAAGCGCCGGGACCGACGCCGATCGCGCGCCCGGCCGATCGGCGATCGACGCCGGCGCGCGACTGGATGCGCGCGCTCGAGGCGACCGCGCGCATCGCCGAGACTCCGACGCGAACGCTGCCGGCGCTGATCGGCGAGTTGGGACGGACGTTCGGCGACAAGCCCGCGCTGCTTAGCGATCGCGAGACGATGAGCTTCGCCGCGCTTGCGCAACGGATGAACCGCTATTCGCGGTGGGCGCTGCGGCAAGGGATCGGCCCGGCGGCGCCGGTCTGCCTGTTGATGCCCAATCGGCCGGAATATTTCGCGATCTGGCTCGGCGTCACGCAGGTCGGCGGCGTCGTCGCGCTGCTCAACACGAACCTTACCGGCGCCGCCCTGGCGCATTGCATCGCGGTCGCCGAGCCGAGCCACATCATCGTCGCGGCGGAATTGGCGGAGGCTTTCAGCGCCGCCGCGCCGCATTTGGCCTCGGCGCCCGCGCTGTGGCTGCACGGAGAGGCGCAGCTCGCGGCGCCGCGGATCGATCTGGCGATCGAGACGCTGGAGGGCGGCGAGCTGTCGACCCTCGAACGGCGCGAAGTGCGCCTCGCCGACCGTGCGTTGTGCATCTACACTTCGGGCACGACGGGGATGCCGAAGGCCGCCAACGTCAGCCATCACCGCATCATGATGTGGAGTTGCTGGTTCGCCGGCCTCGCCGACATCAGCGCCGACGATCGTATGTACGACTGCCTGCCGATGTACCACAGCATCGGCGGCGTCGTGGCGATCGGCGCCGCGCTGGTCCGCGGCGGTTCGGTCGTCGTGCAGGAGCGGTTTTCGGCGCGCCAGTTCTGGGACGACGTCGGGCGCTGGGATTGCACAGTGTTTCAATATATCGGCGAGCTCTGCCGCTATCTCGGGGCGGCGCCGCCGCACCCGGCCGAGCGAGCGCACCGCCTGCGGCTCGCCTGCGGCAACGGCATGGGCGCCGAGGTCTGGCGCGCCTTCGAGCGGCGCTTCGCCATCCCGCGCATTCTCGAATTCTACGCCGCCACCGAAGGAAATTTCTCACTCTACAATGTCGAGGGAAAGGTCGGCGCGATCGGCAGGACGCCGGGCTTTCTGACGGCGCGCGATCCGGTCGCGCTGGTGAAGTTCGATTTCGACGCCGGCCAGCCGTTGCGCGGCGCCGACGGATTTTGCGTCCGCTGCCGCCCCGGCGAGGCGGGCGAAGCGATCGGGCGGATTTCAAGCGACGGGCGCGACCTGTCGGCCCGCTTCGAGGGCTACACGAACCCCGCCGACACGGAAAAGAAGATCCTGCGCAACGTCTTCGCGCCGGGCGACGCCTACATGCGCAGTGGCGACCTGATGCGTCTCGACGCGCAGGGCTTCTATTATTTCATCGACCGGATCGGCGACACCTTCCGCTGGAAAGGCGAGAATGTCGCGACGCTCGAGGTGGCCTCCCTGCTGTGCGCCTGCCCCGGCGTCGTCGAGGCGGTCGTCTACGGCGTCGCGGTGAGGGGCGCCGAGGGGCGCGCCGGCATGGCCCTGCTGCGCGTCGATGGCGATCTCGACCTTGATGGGATCGCCCGCCATCTGCGCGCGTTGCCGCCCTACGCGCGCCCGGTCTTCCTGCGCGTGCGCCGCAGGATCGAAACCACCGCGACCTTCAAGCACAGGAAGAATGATCTGGCGAACGAGGGATTCGATCCCGGCCATATCGCCGATCCGCTCTATGTGTTGGATCGGGCGCAGGACGCTTATGTCGCGCTCGATCGTCTTACCTTTGCGGCGATCGAAAGCGGCGCGATGCGTCTTTGACGCCGGCCTCGATCCGGCGCTCCGTCAGGCAAAGCCCGCGCGGACTTCCGCGCCGATCGCCGCCAGGGCGGTCGACGCATAGGGAATAGCGCCGCCGAGGCCGTAGAAGTGGTGGATCATGCCCGGGTGCCGGCAATGGCTGACCGCGACTCCGGCGCGGGCGAGTTCGATGGCGTAAAGCGCGCCTTCGTCGCACAACGGATCGTATTCGGCGGTGTGGATGATCGCCGGCGGCATATCGCGAAAATCGCTCGCCCGCAGCGGGGAAACCATCGGGTCGTCGGCATCGAGCCCGTCGATTCGATAATTCTCCCAATAGCGAACCATCGTCCGCTCCTCGAGGAAGTAGCCGCGGCCGAGCGTCTGGCGCGATCGGGTGTGGCCGAGCGCATCCATCACTGGACAAAGCAGCGCCTGCAGCGCGATTCGCGGACCGCTCTCTTTGGCGAGCTGGCAGACGACGACGGCAAGGTTGGCCCCCGCCGAATTGCCGGCGACGCCGATGCGCGCCGGATCGAGGCCGAACGCCACCGCATGATCGGCGATGATCGCGACGGCGGCGCGGCAATCCTCGATGCCGGCGGGAAAGCGATGTTCAGGCGCCAAGCGATAGTCGACGGCGATGACGCGGCAGCCGCTTTCCGCCGCGAGGGCGCGACAGATCGCCGCATGGGACGCCAGCCCGCCCGACAGCCAGCCGCCGCCGTGAAAATAGACAAGGCCCGGCAAGGTCTGCGAGGCCGGCGCAACGGGCGAATAGATGCGGGCCGGGATGGCGCTTCCCGGCAACAGCACATCGCGCGCGTCGCCCTCAGCCGCGCGCGGCGCGCCGGCGAAGGCGGCGAGATTTTCGATTCCCTCGCGCATCTCGGCGAGCGTCGGCTCACCCGCGCGGCCTCTCGCGCCGGCGCCGGCGAGATCGAGAAACCGCCGCGCGAATTTATCGAGAGGCATGCAGGATCAGCGGCCCCGCAATCGCGCGACGAGCGTTTCGACCGCGCCGATCGAGCGGAAGTTGTCGGGGTGCAGGTCCGCGTCCGGAATGGCGATGTCGAACGCGACCTCGACCGCCAGCATCAGTTTGACCATCGCCATCGACGTGAGCCCGGCGTCATAGAGGTCGGCGTCCGCGGCGAGGTTGGCGAGCGCGGGTTGGCCCGGCATGGCCTGACGGACGATCTCGATGATCTGGTCGGTCAAAGCGGCGCAGTCCAGCATTTTTCATCACTCTCTGTGTCAGAACGGGGCAGCGACAGACGCCGCGGTTATCGATCACGCGCAACGCTACTATGTAAATAGTCGTCCTAAATTTGAGTCAATGCAAGCAGAAATATGTCGTATATTTCGCAACGAACTGTTAACCAATAAATAAACACTTTATCGATTATTTATGGCAAACGCGCGATAACGAAATCATCACGTTTATATACGATGTGCGACCGCATCATCGTAAATTATTAACATTAATCTACTTGTGATCGACCCGCCCATGGCGAGCGTTTCGCAAGATGACGGAGACCCGGAACATGGCTTCCAACATCAGCCGATTGCCGATTCGCAACGCCCATGCCAGCGCCGCGGGCCGCTATGAGCCGGGCGGCTTTGGAGCCCGCGCGACGGCCGCCGCCGACATCGCCGCCCGCTTCGCCGACGAGGTCGACCGCGAGGGCCGCTTCCCCGCAGAAGCCTTCGCGGCGATTCGCGAGCAGCGGCTGCTCGGCGTCATGATCCCGGCCGCGCTGGGCGGCGAGGACGCGAGCGTCGCCGACGTCGTCGACGTCTGCGCCATTCTAGGGCGCGCCTGCGCCTCGACCGCGCTGATCTATGCGATGCACCAGGTCAAGGTCGCCTGCCTGGTCCGGCACGCCGGCGGCGCCGCCTGGCAAGAAGACCTCCAACGACGCATCGCCGAAAAGCAATTGCTGATCGCCTCGTCGACCACCGAGGGCGCCAACGGCGGCGCCATCCGTTCGAGCGAGGCGGCGATCCAGACCAAGGCCTCGCGCATCGCCCTGGAGCGCAACGCTTCGGTCATTTCCTATGGCGAACACGCCGACGGCATCCTCACCACCGCGCGGCGCGCCGAGACCGCCGCCAGTTCGGACCAGGTGCTCGTCGCCTTCCTGAAGGAAGACTACACGCTGGAGCGCACCCAATCCTGGGATACGCTCGGCATGCGCGGAACCTGCAGCGTCGGCTTCATCCTGCGGGCGCAGGGGGAGCCGGATCAGATCCTGCCCGAACCCTACGAGAGAATTCACAGCCAGACGATGATGCCGCTCGCCCATCTCTTCTGGAGCGCGGCGTGGAGCGGGGTCGCCGCCGGAGCGGTCCAGCGGGCGCGCGCCTTCGTGCGCAAGGCCGCGCGCGCCTCGGGCGGCAAGTTGCCGCCGGCCGCGGCGCATCTGACGCAGGCGCGGCTATCGCTCGAAACCCTGCGCGGCGCGTTGCAGGCCGCGACGCAGAAGTTCGAGCTTCATTCCGGCGACCCGCGCGCCCTGAACGCGATCGACGTGCAGCTCGCGCTGAACTTCCTCAAGGTGGAGGCTTCCGAGTTGGCGGTGACGATCGTGATGGGCGCGATGCGGACTTGCGGCCTGTCGGGCTATCGCAACGACGGCGAGTTCTCGATGGGAAGATATCTTCGCGACATCCTTTCCTCGCCGATCATGATCAACAACGACCGCATCCTCGCCGACGCGCAGGCCGCCGTGTTGATGAGCGACGCCGCGGCCGGGGTGAACGACTGATCGAGCAAAAAGGAGGCTGCGCATGACGATCGTTCCCAAAACATTCGGCGAGCCCAGGACTTCGCCCGAAGTCCTGCTCGACGCGCTGTTCCGTCCGCTCGGCGCCGACGGCGTCTACGGCCGCACGGCGCGCTACGAAGCGGTCGTGGAGGCGCTCGCCGCGCTGATCTCGCGACATCGCGATCCCGGCGCTGAGGTCCTCCGGTTCCCGCCGGTGGTCAGCCGCGCCCTCATCGAAAAGTCGGGCTACCTCAAGAGCTTTCCCCATCTGCTCGGCTGCGTTTGCAGTCTGACTGGCGGCGAGCGCGAAATCGGCGCCGCCGTCGACCGCTTTGTCGCCGGGCAGGACTGGACAAACGCGCTGTCGACCGGCGACCTCGTCCTGGCGCCCGCCGCGTGCTACCCGGTCTATCCGATCGCCGCCTCGGCGGGACCGATCCCGGCCGACGGCCTGACTTTCGATGTCGCCTGCGACTGCTTCCGCCGGGAGCCCTCGCGCGACATCGACCGCTTCCAATCGTTCCGCATGCGCGAATATGTGTTCATCGGCGCGCCCGAGCAGGTCCAGGCGTTTCGCGAGCGCTGGATGACGCGCGCGACGGGCATCGCCGACGCTCTGGGCCTCAGCTACCGCGTGGAAACGGCAAGCGACCCGTTCTTCGGACGCGGCGGGGTGCTGGTCGGCAAGGCTCAGGCGCAGCAGGCGTTGAAATTCGAATTGCTGGTGCCGGTCCGCTCCGCCGAACAGCCGACCGCCTGCATGAGCTTCAACTATCACCGCGACCATTTCGGATCGACCTGGAACATGCGCAATGGCGCAGGAGAGGTCGCCCACACCGGCTGCGTCGCCTTCGGCATGGACCGTCTGACGGTCGCGCTTTTTGCGACCCATGGTCCCGACGTCGCGCAATGGCCGGCGGCGGTCAGGACGGCGCTGGGACTTTAAAGCCCGAACGCGGGGGCCGGCCCCGCTCAGGCGGTGGCGCCGGCGTCGATGGTCATCACCGCTCCGGTGATGTTGCGGCCGGTTTCGCCGATCAGAAACGCCGCCATATTGGCGACGTCCTCCGCTTCCGCGAGACGGCGCAGGGCGCTGCGATCGGCGATGCGGCGGCGTTGCGCCTCATCGAGCCCGCGCGTCATTTCGGTGTCGATGAAGCCCGGCGCGATGGCGTTGACCGTGACGCCGAGGCGCCCGACCTCGCGCGAAAGCGACTTGGTGAAGCCGACCATCGCGGCCTTGGTCGCGCCGTAGACCGACAGCGCGTTATAGCCGGTCGAGGCGATGATCGACGACAGATTGACGACGCGCCCGCGCCCTTCCGCCATCATGCCGCGCACGACATATTTCGTCAGGACGATCGGCGAAAGGCTGTTGAGCCGCAACAGCGATTCGATCTGGCTGTCCGGCATTATCGCCAGCAATCCCTCCGGGCCGATGCCCGCGTTGTTGACGAGGCCGTAGATCGGCCCGTTCCGGCGCCGCAATTGCCGGACGAAATCGGGGATCGCCTCGATTTGCGACAAATCCAGGGCCGCAAAGCGCAGCGAGCCGACCGCCTGTCGCTCGCACGCCTCGATCGCGGCTTCGAGTTCGTCGCCGCTGCGGCGCGCGACCGCCGTCACGCCATAGCCCGAAGCCGCCAGCTTTCTGGCGATCGCCAGGCCGATGCCGCGACTGGCGCCGGTCACCACGACATTATCCATTGCGCGCCAGCTTTCCGCCCGCGGTCACCGTGAGAGAGGGAACGAAGCGAACGAGCGCCGGCACTTTGTGCGGCGCCAGGCGACTGGCGCAGGCGGCGACGATCTCTTCCTTCAGGCTCGCCGCCTCGATCACACCCTCGTTGAGCACGACGTCCGCCGTGACGAGCGCGCCGGTGATGGGGTTCCTGCGCGCCTTGACGAGGCTGGCGTGCACGCCGGGGTGCAGATTGATCACCGCCTCGACTTCCTCGGGGTTCACTTTGGCGCCGCCGACGTTGATGATGCCGCCGCGCCGTCCGACAAAATGGCAGCGATCGCCGCGCGCCTCGATCATGTCGCCGGTGTCGACGAAGCCCTCGGCGTCGCGCAGTTCCGGGGCGTCGGCGCCGAGATAGCGCAGCGCCGTGCGATCCGACCGGACGCGCAGCGAGCCGTCGACGATCTTCATGGCGACCCCGTTGTCGCGTCGGCCGAGATACGAGACCGGAAATCCCGCTTGTCCATCGTCGACCTCGAAACCGACGCCCGCTTCCGTCGAGGCGTAGGCATGGGCGACCCGCGCCCGCGGATAGAGCGCCGACAGCGCGTCGAGGAGGCCCTGGTCGGCGATCTCGCCGGACAGCCTGACGTAGGCCGGGTCGATGCGCCGCGCCGCGCGGTTCATCAGAACGAGCCGCCAATGCGACGGCGTGCCCGAAATATGCGTCACTCCGGCAGCGCCGGCGCGAATCAGGAAATCATCGACCGATTCGCCGGCGCCGCGTAGCGTCAGCGATCCGCGCCCGGCGACAGCGCGCAGAAATATCTGCAGCCCGCCGTAGCGCCGGATATCGTAGAACGTCGCCCAGTTCTGCACCGCCGCCTGCGGCGCGCCGCGCGAAATCGCGCCGGTCAGCGTCGCCAGGGTGTGGAGCGCCATTTTCGGATCGCCGGTGGTTCCCGAGGTCAGCAACATCCATTCGGTCGCGCGCCGTCCGGCGGGCGCGGCCGGGCTCGAGCGCAACGGCAGCGCGCATGGCGCGGCGACAGCGACATCGATTTCCCGCGGCGGCTGGCTCTGCGCGTCATACACGACGGCGTCGGCCGCGGCGTCGCGTGCGACAGCGACCCAATGTCGCGCCTCGAGATCGGGCGGGCACAATAGGATGCGGCGCGCCCGGCCGTCGAGTTCGATCAGCGCGGCCGCCGTCTTCAATTGATCGCCGGCGACCAGGATGACGGAACGGCCTTCCAGTTGCTCGAGATGACCGCCGAGACTCGTCGCGTCCGCCAAGCGATCGAGAAAAAGACAACCGCCCGCCGTCGTAATCGTCCGCCCCACGCCCGCGCCAGCCCTCAGCAGTTCGGCGAGCGACAACGGCTCAGGCCGCGACATGTTCATAGAAGGCGATCAGCTCGCCGATCGTATTGGGAAATCGGGCGCCGTCGGCGGCGGCGAAGGGATCGGCGCCCGTCGCATCCTCGAGGCGCGCCACAAGGATTGCAAAGCACAGCGAATCCATACCCGATTCGAGCAACGGCAGATCGTCGGTCAGCGGCGCAAGCGTCTTCTTCTGTTCAGCCGCAACCTGCTGAATCTGCGAGATTATCGTTAACCTAATCGACATGCGCCATCCGCCTCGACATTGAGTCACTGCAACATTGTATTATATTTGAAGCATGCTTTCCTGACGAACTGAATTGACGGTAAATTCCTAATGCAGGCGTCGAAAACATCAGGCGTTCGCTGCCGTCAGATAGAAGACGCCGACATCAATTCCGTGGTCGACTGTCTGCGGCGCGGATTTCCGCGTCGACGCCGCGCCTATTGGGTCCGGGCGCTGGCGCGCATGTCGCAGCGACCGGCGATCGCCGATTTCCCGAAATACGGCTATCTCCTGGAGGGCGCGCGCGGCGTCGTCGGCGTCATTCTGGCGATCTATTCCCGCCACGCGGAACCGGCAGGGGAAACCATTCGCTGCAACCTTTCGAGCTGGTGCGTCGACAAGGACTTTCGCAGCTATGCGATGTTCCTGGTCAGCATGGCCGTCAAGCGCAAGGAAGTGACCTATCTCAACATTTCGCCGGCCGCGCACACCAGGCTGGGCGTCGAGGCGCTCGGCTTCAGGCGGTTTTGCGATGGCCAGGTCGTGTTTGCGCCGATCCTTTCGGCGCGACGGCCCGGCGTCAGAGTCGTCGCGTTCGCCGAGGATGCGCCGGAGGCGGCGCTGCTGTCGCAAGGCGAGCGCGCGATTCTCTGCGAACATGCGGCGCTCGGATGCCGTGCGCTCGTCTGCGTCAAGGACGGCGCAGCCTATCCCTTCGTTCTTCAACGCAGGGCGGCTTTTCATCGTCTCGTTCCCTGCCAGCAATTGATCTATTGCCGGAGCATGGAAGAATTCGTGTTTTTCGCGGGGCCGATCGGGCGATACCTGTTGATGCGCGCGTGGCCGATATTCGTCGCCGACGCGAGCGGGCCCGTGCCGGGATTGATCGGCAAATATCTGGCCGAGCGCGGCCCGAAATATTTCAAGGGCCAGGCGCCTCCCGCGCTCGGCGATCTTTCCTATACCGAACTGGCGATTCTCGGCCCCTAGCCGCGCCGTCGCTTTCACCGCCGACCGGGAGTCCGAGATCGATGCAACAATCCGATCGCCCACGCAGCGCCGCACATGCGCTCGTCGACCAACTGATCGTCAACCGGGTGCGCCACGTCTTCTGCGTTCCCGGCGAAAGCTATCTTGCGGTGCTGGACGCGATACGCGACCGTGATGTGACGATCACCGTCTGTCGCAACGAAGCGGGCGCCGCGATGATGGCCGAAGCAATGGGCAAGGCGACGGGCCGGCCCGGCGTGTGCTTCGTCACCCGAGGACCCGGCGCGACCAACGCTTCGCCCGGCGTGCACATCGCTCGGCACGACTCGACCCCGATGGTGCTCTTCATCGGCCAGATCGAGCGCGCCTTTCGCGACCGCGACGCGTTCCAGGAAATGGACTACCGCGCCTTCTTCGGTTCGCTCGCCAAATGGACGACGGAAATCGACGAGGCGCGCCGCGTGCCCGAGATCGTTTCGCGCGCGTTTCAATGCGCGATGGAAGGACGTCCCGGCCCCGTCGTCGTCAGCCTTCCCAGGGACATGCTCGACGAGCGGGTCCTTGCGCCGAAAGGGCGGGCGAGCGAACCGGTCGAAACCTTTCCTGGCGCGCCCGCGATGGCCGCATTCGAGAGTCTGCTGGCGGCGGCGGAAAGGCCCTTCCTCATTTTGGGCGGCGCGCGCTGGAGCGAGGCGGCCGCCCGCTCCGTCCTGCGGTTCGCCGAAAGGTTTGAACTGCCGGTGGCGACAAGCTACCGGCGCGGCCCGTTGTTCGATGCGCTGCATCCCTGCTACGCCGGCGATCTGGGCATCGGCCCCAATCCCAAGCTGATCGCCAGGATCAAGAACTCGGATTTGCCGATCCTGCTTGGCGGACAACTCGGCGAAATCCCGTCGCAGGGCTTCACCCTGTTCAAAATCCCCGACCCGCGCGTCGACCTCATCCACATTCATCCGTCGGCGGAAGAATTGGGGCGCCTTTACCAGGCCCGGCTCGCCATTCACGCCACGCCGATCGGCTTTGCGGCCGCGCTCGACGCGCTTGCGCCGCGCGCGCCCAACCGCTGGAGCGCGCAAACGCGAGAAGCGAACGAGGAATTCATCGCCTGGACGGAGACCGCGACGCCGCAGCCCGGCGCGGTCAATCTGGGTTCGATCATGGTCTGGCTGCGCGACCATGCGCCGCCTGACGCGATCCTGTGCAATGGCGCGGGCAATTACGCCGCGTGGATTCATCGCTTCTACCGATTCCGCCGGCTTGACGGCCATATCGCGCCGACTTCCGCCTCAATGGGTTATGGCGTGCCGGCCGCCGTGGCGATGCAGCGCCTCCACCCCGAACGGCTGGTGCTGTCGGTCAACGGCGACGGCGATTTCCTGATGAACGGTCAGGAATTCGCGACCGCGGTTCAATATGATCTGCCGATCATCGTGATCGTCTGCGACAACGCCAGCTACGGAACGATACGCATGCACCAGGAGCGCGAATTTCCCGGCCGGATCTGCGCGACGGATTTGCGGAATCCGGATTTCGCCGCTTATGCGCGCGCGTTCGGCGGTTTCGGCGCGCGCGTCGAGAGGACAGAGGATTTCCCGGCGGCGTTCGAGGCGGCGCGCGCGGCGCGCACCCCCGCGATCATCCATCTGAAGATATCGACGGACGCCATCACGCCGTCGGCGACGCTCACAAGAATCAAGGAGCTTGCCCTGGCGAAGGTCTGAACGATGGCGCGCGGCGCGTCACGGCGCCTCCGCGATGATATGGAAGAAGCTTCCCGTCACGGCGCCGCGGCGCGATCCTGACGGGGTGGGCGGGGCGCCGTAGCTGTCGCTGACATGAGCGAAGGGTTCATCGCCGCCGTTGGTCACGATCGTCGAATAGTGGAATTCGTGGCCCTTGAATCGCCGCCCGGCGGCGCCGAGCCCGCAGCGGGCGGCGAGCGCGGCGTCACGATAGCCGAGATTCATCCGGCGTTTGGCGAAGCTCGTCTCGACGCCGAGCAGTCCGGCCATGCGGTGAACGCTCCCCGAGGCGTCGGTGAGCGCGGCGCCCAGCGTCATATAGCCGCCGCATTCGCCATGGATCGGACGCGTGGCGGCGAAAAGCCGCAGTCCGCCGAGGAAATTGGCGGCGGCGGCGATGCGCCCGGCGTGGAGTTCGGGATAGCCGCCCGGCAACCAGCAGAAATCGCTGTTGGCGGGCGGCGCCTCGTCGGCCAGCGGGGAAAAGAAGCGAATTTCCGCGCCGCTCGCGCGCCATCCGGAAAGCAGATGCGGATAGAGGAAGGAGAACGCCGAATCCCGCGCGACCGCGATGCGCTGGCCGGGCGGCGACAAGGCGACGGAGGCCGCGTCGTCGGCTGGCGCCGGCAACGGGCGGGCGAGGTCGCGCAGCGCCGCCAGATCGACATGGGCCGCCACGCATTCGCCGATGCGGTCGAGCCGAACCTCCAGATTGTCCGTTTCGCTCGCTTGAACGAGGCCGAGATGACGCTCGGGCAGCGCCATTTCCTCGAGACGCGGCAGCGAGCCGACGACGGGGACGCCGAGCGCCTCGATCGCGTCGCCCGCCAGGCGGCGGTGCCGCGCGCTCCCCACCCGATTGAGGATGACCCCGGCGATCGCGACCCGCGGATCGTAGGAGGCGCAGCCCTTGACGATCGCCGCCGCCGACTGCGCCTGGCCGGACACGTCGAGAACAAGCAGCACGGGGGCGCCCAGCGTCGCGGCGACATCGGCGGAGGCGCCCGACCGCCCCGGCGGAGCGGGCACGCCGTCGAACAGGCCCATCGAGGCTTCGCACAGCAGGATATCGGAGCCGTCCGCCGCCTGGGCGGCCAGATTCCCGATCAGCGCGGGCGACATCGCCCAACTGTCGAGATTGAGGCCCTCCCGCCCCGAGGCCGCCGCGTGAAACGCCGGATCGATATAGTCGGGCCCCGATTTGACGCCGACGACAGCAAGCCCGAGCCGCCGAAATGCGCGCAGCAGCCCCAGCGTCACCGTCGTCTTGCCGCTGCCCGACCGCGGCGCGGCGACGACCAGAGCGCGCGCCGTCGTCATGGCGCTGTTTCCGAACCGCCGCCGCCGCGAAAGCGCCTGACGCAGGCGGGGCTGCAGAGCGCGCTTTCGACGAACCCCTTCGCCGCCAGCGCACGACCGACGAGGATCAGTGCGCTGCGCTCGATCGCCGCTGCCTTCGCCTGTCCGACGATGTCCGCCAGCGCGCCGCACACGATGCGCTGATCCGGCCAGGAAGCGCGATAGACGACCGCGGCGGGACAGTCGGCACCGTAATGCGGCGCGAGATCGGCGACCAGCCTGTCGAGGGCATGAACCGACAGGTGAATTGCTCGCGCCGCGATCGCCGGGGAAAAGTCGTCCTCCACGGCGCGGCAAATGCAGCCGTTGGTCAGTTCGACCATGTTCTCTCCGGAACAGGAGGTCGCGCCGCAGGATTTCAGAGTGTCGCCGTCGACGCCGACGTCGCCGAACTCATTGATGATGAGCGCGAGCCTTCGTCCGTGCGCGTGCGTCAGCGCGTGGCGGATCAAAGTCGTATTGCCCGAACCCAGAAACCCGGTGACGATCGTGAGAGGCGTTCTGGCAAGCATGTTCATGCTCCTTGCGCCGATCCCGGCAAGGGCGGCGTGCGCGAGACGACGCCTTTGCGAAAGGACCGCGGCCGCTCCCGCCAGGGAACGAGCCCGTCGCCCGTCGCGGCGAACTTCATTGCCGCTTCGATGACGTCTACGACATTCGCCGCGGCGTCGAGATCGCCGACGACATAGGTCCATTTGCCGGGCCCGGTCAGGGCCACCGTGCACGGGCGCTTGCAGACCGACAGGCATTCGACGGCGCGGACCGCGAGTTCGCTGCCGCAGAGGCCCGCGAGGCGCGTCCGCACGGCTTCGTAGAGCGCCTCGCCGGGTCGCGCGCCCGCGTCATCGGCGTGCTTGCAGGCGACGCAGACGAACAGCGTGGCGACCGGCGCGACCGCATCGGCCGTCATGGGCGCGGACGCCGCAGGCCCTTCTCCCGATGGCGGAAGACGGGGCCGTGGCGCGCCTGTCGGACTTTCATGACTCGCTCCCTGGCCGCCCCTCCGGCGGCCGTTCGAGAAATTCGCGCACGGCAGGTCTCCTGGCTCGCAGCTCCTGAGGCCGGCGCCGCCTTCCCGGATCAGAGCGGATCCAGTGGCGTTCGGCGCCGACTCGCTGCCTACAGTCGCGGGGGCGGCCACGGTTCGGGTTTTCCCATCCGTGTTCCCTTTTCACCTTCCCGAGGGAAGGACCGTGCGCCGTCGTATGTCCCAGCTGGCCCGCCCCTTGTCAAATGGAGCAGACATTTGGGCGCGGCTCTGTTGGAAATCTCTGTCAGTCTTCAGCGCTGTCCAGCCAAGCCGCCGCCGGCTCGCGCCTTTTTCGCCAAACGGGTTTGGGCCATGACCCTTCCACCCCCCATCATCGCAAAGCATCCCGCTCCTTTATCGCGGCTGCGAGTTGCGCCTCGAACTCGGCGATTCGATCCGCGTTCAGATTCTCATCGGAAGCGCCGGACGAGGCGGCGGCCTGTTCGATCAGCTCGCGAATATTCTCGCGAATCGCCGCGATGCGCGCGTCAAGTTCCCTCACGACGGCGGGATCGGGCATGGAATGGCTCCTCTATGGGCGAGCGAGGCGGATCGCGGGTCATTGAAATGCAGCGGCGGCGCATAAACGATATACCGCCCGCCTCCGACAATGAAGGCTTCATTCGACGGGCGCTTCGTTTAGCAGCCTGCGCCGGTGAGGCAAGACTTTGGCCGCAAAGCCCAACCTCAACCCAACCGGGGACCCCGGCCGCTCAGTCGCCATCGGGGGCAAGGCGATCACTTTTGGGCGGGTTCGCAATCGCCGCGGAAACGACCGCGAACTCGTTTGAGGCAAAGGATCGCCTGTCCATTCATGCGGAATGGAGCGGCCGATTGAGACAGAGCGGCATGGGAGCAGACGATGCGCGGAGAGAAATCAAGCGCCCCTCGCTATCCCATCAGCGCCAGTCCGCCGATCGCGATCGCCTGCAGCAGGCAGGCTCGTCGATAGAGGTTCAGCGCCGCGCGGATGTCGGCGACGCCAGCCTCGGCGCGGCCCTCCCCCATGAAAGCGTCGTCGACCATCTCCTCGCCGTAGACGCGCGGCCCGGCGAGCCGCAAGCCGAGGGCGCCGGCCATTGCGGCTTCGGCCCACCCGGCGTTGGGCGAGCGGTGGCGCCGGGCGTCGCGGCGCACGGCGCGCGCCGCCGCCGCGGCGGAGGCGCCCGGCAGAATCGCGGCGGCGAGAACCAGCCACAAGGCGGCGAGGCGCGACGCCGGCAGGTTGACGAGATCGTCGAGCCGCGCCGCCGCCCAGCCAAAGGCGAGGTGGCGCTCGCTTTTATGCCCGATCATGCTATCGGCCGTATTGATCGCCTTATAGAGCGCGGCGCCCGTGAGCCCGCCAACGACCATCCAGAACAACGGCGCAACGACGCCGTCCGAAAAGTTCTCCGCCAGGCTCTCGATGGCGGCGCGCGCGACGCCCGCTTCGTCCAGCGCATCGGGATTGCGACCGACGATCAGCGCAACGGCGCGCCGGCCGCCGGACAGGCCGGCGCTTTCGAGGGCGTCCGCGACCGCGCTGACGTGACGGTGAAGGCTGCGCTGGGCCGGCAGGCTCGCGGCGAGAAGCGCGACGACGAAGAACCCGACCCAGCCCGCGGGCGCTTCGAAAGTCACAAACGCCGCGACGCCGCCAACCGGCGCGAGCAGCAGGAGAAGCGCGATCACGCCGCAGGCGCGGCGCGAGCGGAAAGACAGCGCGGGCCGATTCAGCCGGCGATCCAGCCAGGACAGCCACGCCCCGATCCAGGTCACGGGATGACCGATCGCGCGGTAGAGAACGTCGGGATAGCCCGCGACGGCTTCGATGACGAGCGCTGCGAAGGCCAACCGGGGCGACAAGACGAGATGCATGCGAGATGAAGCGCCCCTTCCAGCGGCGTTTGGCGAATTAGCCTATCACGGCGGCAATCTTGCCGCCGACAGCCGGTTGCTTCCAGAGGCGCCGGCGCCCCGGATCGACCTGTCGACGGGCGTCAGTCCGCACTCTTTCCCGCTTCCCGAAATCTCATCCGCGCTTCGGGCTCGATTGCCGGAGCCCGGGCGTCTGGCCATCCTCGAGGCTGCCGCGGCGCGGCGATACGGCGCGCTTTCCAGCCAGGTCGTCGCCGCGCCGGCCGCCCAGGCGCTCATCCAGTTGCTGGCCCGGCTGCGCCGGAACGCGCGCATCGGCGTCCTGGGCGGCGGGATCCTGGTCCGCCCCTCCGCCGAATTGCCGGACAGGCTGAGCTTTGGAATTCCCGACGATGCGCAGAGGTGGCGCAGGCTGGAATCGACGCTTCAGGCGATTTGACCGACCATCGCGGGCGAGCGCGGCGCGTCAAAGGAGGCCCGACGCGGCGCCGAGGGCGGCCAGCAGCGCGACCACCGTCCACGGCGGAAGTTTCCAGACGGTCAGCAGCAAAAAGCCGCCCGCGGCGAACGCGAAATCGACCTGCGTCAGAACGGCGCTGGTCCACACCGGCTGGTGGAAAGCCGCGCCGAGAATGCCGACCACCGCCGCATTGGCGCCGCGCATGGCGGCCTGGGCTGGCGCGCGCGCGCGCAGGCCGTCCCAGAATGGCGAGACGCCATAGACGAGCAGCAATCCCGGCAGGAACAGCGCGATCAACCCGATTGCCGCGCCGGCGACGCCGTTCGGCGCGGGTCCCATCACGGCGCCGAGATAGGCGGCGAACGAGAACAGTGGCCCCGGCACGGCCTGAGCCAGGCCGTAGCCGGTCAAAAAGGCGTCGTTGGCGACCCAACCAGGCGCGACGACCTGGGCCTGCAGCAGCGGCAATACGACATGGCCGCCGCCGAAAACGAAGGCTCCCGAACGATAGAAGGCGTCGAACAGCGCGAGCCCCGGCAGGGCGCCGCGCAACAGCGGAGGAACCACGAGAAGCGCGACAAACAGGCAAAGCGCGAAGACGCCACTGGCCCGGCTGACGGGAAAGCGCAAGGCTCCTTGGACCGGTCCCGCGCCGCCGCGGCAAAGCGCGAGCCCGGCGAGCGCGCCAACGCCGATCGCCGCAATCTGCGCGAACGATGCGGCGACCGTGACGACGATCGCCAGCGCGGCCAGCGCAATCCCTGCGCGCTCGCGATCGGGCGTGAGGTTGCGCGCCATGCCCCAGAGCGCCTGCGCGACCACGGCGACCGCGACGAGCTTGAGGCCGTGCTGCAAGCCTTGCGCGACCGGTCCGGCGAATGCCGAGGCGCCGAGCGCGAAAGCCAACAGTACCAACGCCGAGGGCGCGGTGAACCCCGCCCAGGCGGCGAGCCCGCCGATCAGGCCGCCGCCGCGCAGCACGCCCAATGAGAAGCCGACCTGGCTCGAGGCCGGCCCTGGCAAGAACTGGCATAAAGCCACGAGATCGGCATAGCCGGCCTCGTCGATCCATCGCCGGCGCACCACCAGTTCATCACGGAAATAGCCGACATGCGCGATCGGGCCGCCGAAAGAAGTCAGGCCGAGCTTGAGGAACACGCGAAAGACTTCGCCCGGCGAGCCGCCTTCTTCCTTCGGGCCGTCCGGCGCTTGCCGGCCGGCGCGCTCCGGGCGCGCGCTCTCGTTCAATGGCTGAGCCCCCCTTTATCGGCTTTCCCAGCGGCAGGGGGCGCATCTTGCTTGAAAACGCGCCGGAAGCCCATCGCTGCGTCGGCGACGATCCCCGACGGCCAATCCCGGCGTTCAAATTCATTCCACTCGGCAGGACCGTCTGCTAGCGTCGCCGCCTCGGCGCGCCAGGCCGCCTTCATTTTCGATCCGACGAAGAGGAAGATCATGCAAAAACGTCATCTCGGCCGCACCAGCCTGCAGATCGCCCCCATGGTGTTCGGCGGCAATGTGTTTGGTTGGACGGTCGATGCGAAAGCGGCGTTCGATCTCCTCGACCGCTTTGTCGGGGCGGGCCTCAATGCGATTGACACCGCCGACGTCTATTCGGCCTGGGCGCCCGGCAACAAGGGCGGCGAATTGGAGACGATCATCGGCCAATGGATGAAGAGCCGCGCCAATCGCGATCGGATCGTCGTCGTCACCAAGGTCGGCTCGCCGATGGGGCCGGGCAAGAAAGGGCTTTCGGCGCGCTACGTCGCCGAGGCCGCCGAGGCTTCGCTGAAACGGCTGCAGACCGACTTCATCGACCTCTATCTCTCGCATTGGCCCGACGCCGACACGCCCTACGAGGAAACGCTCGGCGCTTACCAAAACCTCATCCGGCAAGGCAAGGTGCGTTTCGTCGGCGCCTCGAATCTCAACGCCGGGCAGCTCGCCGCCGCGCTCGAAACCGCCACGGGCAAGTCGCTGCCGCGCTATGAGGCGCTGCAGCCCGAATACAATCTTTACGACCGCGGCTCGTTCGACGGACCGCTGCGCGATCTCTGCATCGCCGAGAAAATCGGCGTCATCACCTACTACAGCCTCGCCAAAGGCTTCCTGTCGGGCAAGTATCGCAGCGAGGCCGATCTCGCGAAAAGCCCGCGCGGCGGCGGCGTCAAGGCCTATCTCAACGCGCGCGGACGCCGCATCCTGGCGGCTCTTGATTCCATCGCCGCGCAGCGCGGCGCCAAGCCCGCCGAAGTCGCGCTCGCCTGGCTGATCGCCAGGCCCGGGGTCACCGCGCCGATCGCCAGCGCGACCTCGCTCCAGCAGGTCGACAGCCTGATCAAGGCGGCCGAATTGACGCTGGAGCCCGGCGACATCGAGGCGCTCGATCAGGCGAGCCGACCCTGATCGGCTGAAGGAGCCGGACCGTAAGGCCAACACTGACGAAAGGGGCTCACAGCGGCGATCGCCGGATCGGAGGCGAAGCCAACCCCGGAACGTCGGAAGGACTACGACAGGAGGGGCATATGAGAAACACGTTGTTTGCAATCTTGCTCGTCGGCGCGGCGTCGAGCCCTGGCGCGGCGCAAGCCGGATGGGGCGCGATCGCCTGCGACACGCAGGGGAGCGGCGCCTGCGGCGTCTCCTATGGCTGGGGGAACCCCGCAGCCGCCAACTGGCAGGCGATCGCCGCCTGCCGGGCGGGTGGATACGAGTGCTACATCTACAACTGGGAGCACAACATGTGCATTCGCGGGCTGAACGGCTCCTGGACCTGCAACTGAGAAGGTCGACCGTCGCCTCGGACGACCGCCATCGAACGCCGCGGCGCGCATGACGCCCGCGGGCGGCGGAGGCGGCGATCGATCGGGCTGAACCGACAATGCCGGCCTATTTCGTCCGTCCCTGAACGTCGAGCGTCTCGAAGTCGGCCTGCGACAGCTCGACGCCGGCAGCCGCCACATTCTCCTCGAGATGGGCGACTTTGCCGGTGCCGGGTATCGGCAGCATCGCCTTGCTGCGCTTCAGCGCCCAGGCCAGCGCGATCTGACCGGGCGCGGCCTTATACTTCTTTGCGATGGTTGCGAGCGCGGAGCCGGCGCGGGCGAGGCCGCCGGAGGCGAGCGGATACCAGGGAATGAAGCCGATGCCGTTCGCCTCGCAAAACGCCAGCACGCTTTCGCTGGAACGGTCGCCGAGATTATAAAGATTCTGCACCGTCGCAACCCTGAAGAATTTCTGCGCGGCTTCGATATCCGGGACGCGCACGTTGCTGAGGCCGATATGGCGGATCAGGCCCTCGGCCTGCATGCTGGCGACGGCGCCGAATTGCTCGTCGCGCGGCACGGCGGGATCGATGCGGTGAAGCTGCCACAGGTCGATGCGCGCGACGCCGAGCCTTTTCAGGCTGCCCGCGACGCCGCTGCGCAGGACTTCGGGGCGCCCGTCGGGCGTCCATCGACCGGGACCCGGACGCTGCAGGCCGGCCTTGGTGGCGACGACGAGGCCTTGGTACGGAAAAAGCGCTTCGTGAATCAGCCGCTCGCTCACCTCCGGTCCGTAGCTTTCGGCGGTGTCGATGAAATCGACGTCGAGCTCGGGCAGGCGGCGCAGCGTTCGCAGCGCCTCCGGGCGATCCTGCGGCTCGCCCCAGATTCCCGGACCGGTGACCCGCATGGCGCCGAAGCCCAGCCGGTTGACGACGAGATCGCCGCCGATGGCGAATTGACCGGCTGCGGCGGCGGTGGGCTTGTTCATGGCGAACCTCGTTGCAGGGCGACGGCGGGGCGCCGCGCTCGCGCGCCCTCGTAGATAGGTTCGGAGTCCGGCAGGCGCCACGACCCATGCGTGCGAAGAGTCGTTGCGCGGCGTTCGCGGCCTCGGACCGCGCCGGCGTTCACACTTCGCGGCCGTCGAAAATGAGCAATTCGGCGCCGCCGGTCGCGAAGTCTTGCGGGTCGGCTCCGGCGGCCTGGCCCTCCGCGCTGGCGAAAGCCGCCTGGATGGCGGCGAGCGGCGCAAAAACCCAAAACACTCGCGGAGCGGCCGGGATTCGGCCATTCCGCCGACTGCCGGGCGAGGCTTTGTCGATTGCCCCTTCCTTTCAGGCCGGTATTGCGGATTAAGTAAGGCGACGCGGCGTCCAGGCGTCGGTTGCGGCGCATCTTGCCTTGGGCGCCGCGCCGCCTGCGGCGCCGGCTTCGTCGCCGAAGGAAAAACACGGGAGGACGATCAAATGCCGAAGGTCAAAGTCAACGACATCACCATGAACTATGAGAGCCAGGGCGCCGGAGAGCCGCTGGTGCTCATCCCCTACCTCGCCGCCGACTACGCCTGCTACGCCTTTCAGGTCGCCGACTACGCCAAGCATTTCACCTGCATCTCGCTCGATCCGCGCGGCGCCGGGGAGACCGACAAGCCCGCCGGGACCTATTCCACGGAAATGTTCGCCGACGACGTCGCGGCCTTCATGCAGGCGATCGGCGTCGAGCGCGCGCATGTCGGCGGCCTGTCGCTCGGCGCGGCCATCGGCCTGTGGCTCGCCGGCAAATACCCGCAAAGGGTGAAATCGCTGTCGCTGCACAGCTGCTGGGCCAAGACCGACCCGTTCCTCAAGACTGTCGTCGGAGGCTGGCAGACGATGGCCAAGGGCGCGGCGACGGTCACCGAGATGGTGATCGAGGGCATCCTGCCGTGGTGCTTCACGCCCGAGCTCTACGCCGCCAAGCCCGAGTTCATCGAGGCGGTCATCGCCTTCGTGCGCGGCCGGCCGGTGCAGCCGCTCGACGCCTTCATCCGCCAGTCCAATGCGGTGATCGCGCACGACGCCGCGTCGCAGCTCCCCCGCATCAAGGCGCCGACGCAGATCACCTTCGGCGCGCGCGACGTCGTGACCTCCACCCGCTTCGGCGGCGCGTTGAACGGCGGCATCGCGGGGAGCGAGATGGTGGTGTTCGAGGGCTGCGCCCATGCGCCGATCTACGAAAACATCGCCGAATTCAACGAAAGGACGCTGAAGTTCCTGCAGCGTCACAGCGGCTAGCCGCGCCCGCCGCCGCGCCGCGGATGGGACTTGCCAAGACCCGTCCAAAGCGGCAACGTCGGCGTCGATGAGGCGCGCGGTCGGTCGACGCCGGTTTCAGGGAGGCTGAGGATGGCACAGGCGCAGGGCACGCTCGAAGCGGATTCCCCCGCGGCGGCGGCAATGCCGTTCGACAACGCGCGTCTCGACGCGCTGCTCGACGAGGCCGGCATCGACGCGCTGCTGATCTCGTCCAAGCACAACATCCAGTATCTGTTCGGCGGCTACCGGTTCTTCTTTTTCGATCACTTCGACGCGATCGGCGTCAGCCGCTACCTGCCGATCCTGGTCTACGTCAAAGGCCGCCCCGATCTTTCCGCCTACATCGGCCATCCCATGGAGTCCTACGAGCGGGATCTCGGCAAGTTCTGGACGACCAACGTGCAGAAGGCGCGGGCCAGCCTCGACGCCGCGCAGCTCGCCGCCGACCACCTCGGCAAGCTCGGGCTGAAGCTGAAGCGGGTCGGCGTCGAGCGCGCGTTCCTGCCCGCCGACGCGCACGACCTGTTGCGCCGCGCGCTGTCCTCGGTCGAGCTCGTCGAGGCGCATCTGCCGCTCGAACGGCTGCGCGCCCGCAAGACGCCGCAGGAGCTCGACGATCTGCGCAAGGCCTCCGAACTGGTGGTCGATTCGATGCTCGCGGTGATCGCCGCGCATGGTCCGGGCGCCACCAAGATCGAACTCACCGAGGCGCTTCGCCGCGAGGAGGTGAACCGCGGCCTGACCTTCGAATATTGCCTGATCACCGCCGGGACCAGCCTCAACCGGGCGCCGTCCGATCAGGTGTGGGGCGAAGGCGACATTCTGTCGCTCGACTCCGGCGGCAACTACAAGGGCTATATCGGCGACCTCTGCCGCATGGCGATCCAGGGCGAGCCCGACGCCGAACTGGTCGACCTGCTCGCCGGGGTCGACGAAATCCAGATGGCGGCGCGCCAGCCGATCCGCGCCGGCGCGCTGGGGGCGGACATTTACACCAGCGCCGGCGCCGTGATGCAGAAGTCGTCGGCCGGCAATTCGCTCGAATTCGTCGCGCACGGCATGGGCCTCATCAGCCACGAGGCGCCGCGCCTCACCGGCCGCGGCCCCATCCCCTATCCCGCCTACGACGCGCAGCGCCCGCTGGAGAGCGGCATGGTCATCTCGATCGAGACGACGATTGCGCACCCGCGCCGCGGCTTCATCAAGCTCGAGGACACGGTCGCGGTGACCGACCTGGGCTTCGAGGCGTTCGGCGACTACGGCCGCGGCTGGAACCGCGGCGGCCGGCCCGCCTGATCGGCGCCCCGGCGGAAATTTGGAAAACCCTTGGAAAGCGCGTCGGCGACGCGTTTTTCCAAAAATCCGCGGAATCGCCCCCTTGATATCATTGAATAAAAAATTTGGATTCCAAATTTATATTTGTGGGATTCGAGGGAAATCAGTGACTTAACGTCGAAAAAATTTGGAAATGTGTTTTCCGGACGGGACCGCTGGGCCGCTCCGTGCGGAGCCCCGGTAGAATCGCCGCGTTTCAGCCGGCCGTCAATGTTTTGTTGCGAGAGCCTCCCCTACGCCCGCCTTCCCCCCGAAATGCTGGCGATCAGCACGGCGATGACGCCGGTGAGGAAGACGCCGTCGAAGGTGCCGGCGCCGCCGATCGAGGCGACCGGGGCGCCGAGGCCCTGGATTTTCGGCAGGTTGAGCAAATCGGCGCCGATCAGCGCGCCGAGGCTGCCGCCGGCATAGGCGAGCGGCGCGGCGTTGCGCCAGGAGACGATCATCGCGACGATCGCCGCGGCGATCGGCGGGGCGATCAGCGGCAGCGCGATGCCGACGCCGCGGATCGGCGTCGCGAGCCAATAGCAGACCGCCGAGACGCAGAGAATCGCCACCAGCCCCGGCGCCCACAGGCGGTTTTTGGCGAGCAGATAGACGGACAGCAAAATCGGGATCACCGCGCCGCCGACATTGATCGCGATGATCGTGCCCGGCCAGTCGCCTTCGACCGGCAGGATGTAGCGCATGCCGAAGAAATCGACTTCCTGCCCGAACATCACGTTTGGCTCGGGAAGCTGGGCGACCGGGATGTTCACATAGCTGCCGACGAGCGAAGCGAACAGCAGCAGCAGCGCCGTGCCCGAGCTGACGCCGAGGCGGGTGTAGGCGTAGCGCAAAATGCGCAGTTGAATGACGATCAGCAGCAGCGCGAAGACGCCGACCAGCGCCGCGAAGAACAGCGGCGCGATCGGCAGATAGTGCATGTGACTGAGATGCATGGCTCGCCTTGATACATCGGCGGCCGCGCCGGAGCGAGCGCGACCGGCGCTCGCGGCGCGCTAACCGCGCGAGGCGCGCCGCAGGGCGGCGAAGGCCGGATCGCCGCTCGCCTGCAAGCCCTCGACCGCTTTCAGCCCCCACTCGTAGGCGGCGGCGAAAACCTCGCCGTGGCGGCCCCAGTCCATGAAGCTCGAACCCGGGAACGGCGGCGGCCTGAGAACGAGGTCCGACGAGGGATCAGCGATAGCGCCGGCGCGGACGTTGCCGAACAGGCTGCGTTGAATGACGCTCATCGGACCGGGACAGCGCGGCAACTCGCCGCGGCGGGACAGCGGATTGAGCGCGCGCCTGACGAGCTCCCAGCGGCCGGGGATCGACTCATAGCGCACGTCGAAAACCCTGAGCGCGCGTGGCCTGAGGTCGACGACCAGATTGGGCCCGCTCTTCAGCGTGTTCATCACTTCGAGCGGCACGTTGTCGGCGACGCCGCCGTCGACCAGCATGTGGCCGGCGGCGTCGAAGAACGGCGGCAGCACGCCGGGAATCGCGCAGGACGCGCGCACCGCCTGCCAGATCGGCCCGGCCCTCAGCACCCGCAGGCTGTAGTTCGAAAGATCGGTCGCCACCGCGAAATAGGGCTTCCAGGCGTCCTCGATCAGCGTCTCGCCGTAGCGCCGCCGCAACGCCTCGTCGAGCGCGGTGTGATCGAGCAGGCCGTAACGCGGCAGCGTCCAGCGCTTGAGGGCGGCGCGGCGGATGAAAATGTCGTGCGTGTTGGCCTCGATCTCCTCGGGGCTCTTCAGCAGGGCGAAGGCGGCGGTCATCGCGGCGCCGACGCTGCTGCCGCCGAACATGTCGAAGACGACGCCGCTCTCCTGGAAAGCCTTGAAGACGCCGACATGGGCGGGACCGAAGGCGCCGCCGCCGCCGGCGACGAAGCCGGTCGCCCGTCCCGCCATGAACCTCAGGAGGCCGCGGAAATCGTCGCCGTCTTGCATCGCCAGATGATGGGTGGTCGCCGCCTCGCGCAGGGCGAGCCATTGCGAAGTCGCCTCGACGGCGCCGACACGGCGCGCATGGAGGCGAACCAGCCGCCGCCGCGCCGGCGGAAAGAACTCGAGCGCAAAGGATTCGGCCTCGCCCGGCGCCGTCGCGGCGCCCTCGGCGACCAGCAGCAATTGATCGGCCGAGCGGACCGCGGCGTGCGTCCAGGCGGTCAATCCGGCGTCGGCGACGCAGATGACGAGATCGTTCTCGCGCTCGACGCCGGCCAGCCAGTTGGCGATGGCGTAGCGGTCGGCCTCGCGATCGGCGAAATGTTGGCGCGCGTCGGCGCCGGTGAGAATGCGGGCGCCGGCCCGCGCGCCCGCCGCACGCAGAGCGGCGACGAACGCCTCGGGCGCGCCTCCCGACCCGGCGCCGACCACCGCCACGGCGCGCGAGGGGCCGACCGGCCGGGCGACCCGGGAGCCGCGCGCCCGCTCGGCGACCTCGGCGAGGCGCCTGGCCAGCGATCGGGTGACCGCCCGCCGCACTTCGGGAAGGCGCGAGGCCAGCGCGTCGAACCCGGCCCGGCTGATCTCGAGCACTTCGGAATCGCGCGCCGCGACGACCTCGGCGCTGCGCCGCTCGCCGGCGAAAAAGCCGATCTCGCCGACGAGCTGGCCGGCGCCGATTTCGGCGACGACGCCGGCCTCGCCCTTGACCTCGAACAGACCGAAATTGACGACGAACAGAACGTCCGCGGGGTCGCCTTTCTCGATCAGCGTTTCGCCGCGGCCGATCCTTCGCGGGCGCATCGCGCTCTTCAACTCGAACCGCTCCCACTCTCCCAGGTCCCGCCAAAGACCTTCACGCTCGAGCAGGTTCGAATGGCTCATCGAGGCTCCCCAAGCGGCGATTATCTCGCCTTTCCCAAGGGGCTCGTCAACGATCGCGGCAGTCTGCGGGCCTCCCGGACGCCGCGCGCGCGGCGCCGCCGGAACTCTTTCGCAGCGCCGCGCCTTCGCCTAGAATCGCGGCATGCGCCGTGACGCTTCCGCCGATTCGAGCCTTTCGGCCCCGCCGTCTGTCCGGCCGCGGGCGCTGGCGGCGGCGGCCGGGCTGATCGCCCTCGCCGGCTGCGCGGCGCCCGCCGCCAGCTCGAAGGGCCATATGGTTCAATATGTCGCCGGGGCCAGCCAGGCGATCGCCTTCCGCGCCGCCGACAAGAGTTGCAACGCCTATGGACGCGCCGCCGAAACGGTTTCCTATGACAGCGCGGCGCAGACGCTGGCGTTTCGCTGCATCGAGCCTTGAGGGGCGCGCAATGTCGGCGCGGAGCCCGGCCTGACCGACGCAGGCTGAACGAATGCGAGGCCATTGGCGGAGCGTAGGACGGGGGCATGGCCGAGACGACGATCCGCATCGAAGGCGGCTTGCTTGCGGTCCCGAAGGAACGCGAGAACGGCGTGACGTGCTTCAAGGGGATTCCCTTCGCCGCGCCGCCGCTCGGCGCGCTGCGCTGGCGTCCGCCGCGACGCGTCGCCGAATGGTCGGGCGTCCGACCGTCCGATCGATTCGGTCCGAACGCGATGCAGGGAATCGTGTTCGCCGACATCGATCCGATGCTCGACGGGGTTTCCGAAGACTGTCTCTGTCTGAACGTCTGGACCGCCGGGCTGGAGGCGGCGGCGCCAGTCCCGGTGATGTTCTGGATTCATGGCGGCGGCTTCGCTGTCGGCTCGGGATCGGAGCCCCGTTACGACGGCGGCAATCTGGCGGCGCGCGGAATCGTCGTGGTGACCGTCAATCACCGCCTCAACACGCTGGGGTTTCTGGCGCACCCCGAGCTGACGGCGGAATCGCCGGAACGCGCTTCCGGCAATTATGGCCTCATGGATCTCATCGCCGGCTTGCGCTGGGTTTCGCGCAACATCCGCGCCTTCGGCGGCGACCCCAGGCGCGTGACGATCGCCGGCGAGTCGGCGGGCTCGATGGCCGTCAGCGCGCTGATGGCCTCGCCGCTGGCCGCGGGCCTGTTCCACGCGGCGATCGGCGAAAGCGGCGCGATGTTTCCGGCTCCCACCCGGATGTTTCTCGAACTGGCGGAGGCCGAGAGGCAGGGGGCGGAATTCGCGCGCATGCTTGGCGCGACGACGCTGGAGGCGCTGCGCCGGGTCCCCGCGGAGGAAATCCTCGCGGCGGCGCCCGGCATCGGCTTCATGCCGATCATCGACGGCCATGTGCTGCCGCGCGCGCTGCCTGAGATTTTTGCGGCGAGGGCGCAGAGCGACGTGCCGCTGTTGGCCGGCTGGAACAGGGACGAGGGTTTCAACTTCAACGTGCTGAACAGTCGCCTGGGAGGAAAGCCGTTCAAATCGATCGTCGAGGACATCTTCGGCGAGCGCGCCGCCGAGGCGCTCGCTCTCTATCCCGCCAACACGAGGCAAGAGGAGACGGCTTCGGCGCGCCTGCTCGGCGGCGACCTGGCGATCGTCCACAGAACCTGGGCATGGATCGAGGCGCAAAAGAAACACGGCGATTCCGACATCTTCCGCTACCGGTTCGATCGCGCGCCGTTGACCCCCGAGGGGTGGTTCGGCGACCAGCCGAGCGCCGAGGCCGGCGCGTTCCACGCTTGCGAAATTCCCTTCGTATTCGATAATCTCGGCGCGGCGCCGTGGCTGGTGACGAAAGACGACGCCGCGGTCGCCGACCCGACTTCGAGTTACTGGCTCAATTTCGTCAAGACGGGAAATCCCAACGGCCCGGGATTGCCGCACTGGCCAAGTTACCGTCAGCCCGGCGCGCCGCTCCTCGTGATCGACGCGCCGCCGCGCGTCCAGCCCGAGGAGGATCGCGAACGACAGCAATTTCTAGCCGGCGCGACAGCCTCCGACGTGAGGGTGATCTGAACAGTCGCCTCGGGCGGCAAGGTCGAAGCGCCCTTACGCCATATCATTGATGAAGCGGAAATCGGGAGAGGCGACCATGCCGATATGCGCGGCCGGGCGCTTGACGCGGGTCGGCGCGGCCGCGGCGCTGGCGGCGCTCGGCGTCGCGGCGGCGCGAGCCCAGCCGGCGCCGGCCAACACGCTGCGCGAGCTGTTCGCGCAGCTCGACCGCTGCCTCGTCGCGCCGGGCGGCGCGCCCGGCACCGAAATCACCGTCGTCTTCAGCCTGCGCCGCGACGGCGCCCTGCTCGGCAAGCCGCGGATTTCCTTCGCCAGGCTGACCGGCGACGCGGCGGCGCAGCGCCGGTTCGCCGACGGCCTCGCCGCCGCCTTCGACCGCTGCCTGCCCGCCGCGATCACCGACGGCCTCGGCGGCGCCGTCGCGGGTCGGCCGCTTTCGCTGCGCTTCGTCGTCGGCGCCCGCCAGACCGGCGCCTGAGGCCGCCGCGGCGCGCCGCGCGGCGGCCCGTTCGAGTCGACTTTTTGCCCGCCGCCCCCCACATTGACCCTGATATGATTCGTCCGCGCCGCGAGGCCCCCGATTTGTCCGGCAGCGAGGGACCGGAATCGCGTTTCGACGCCCCGGCCGATCAGAGCGTCGCCGCGCCGAGCCTGTCGGCGCGCGCCCGCGCCGGCGCGGCGCCGCGCTATCTCGACGCGCTCAATCCGGCGCAGCGCGAGGCGGTCGAGGCGCTCGAGGGTCCGGTGCTGGTGCTCGCCGGAGCGGGCGTCGGCAAGACCCGCGTGCTGACCACCCGCATCGCCCATCTCATCGCCACCGGCCGCGCCCGGCCGCATGAAATCCTCAGCGTCACCTTCACCAACAAGGCGGCGCGGGAAATGCGCGAGCGCATCGGCCAGTTGACCGGCCTCGTCGAAGGCATGCCGTGGATGGGCACCTTCCATTCGATCGGCGCGAAAATCCTGCGGCGGCACGCCGAACTCGTCGGCCTGAAGCCGAATTTCACCATCCTCGACACCGACGACCAGATCCGGCTGCTCAAGCAGGCGCTGCAGGCGCGCAACATCGACGACAAGCGCTGGCCGGCGCGGGCGCTCGCCGGCCTGATCGACGGGTGGAAAAACAGGGGCCTCGACCCCGCCCATGCGCCGCCCGCCGAAGCGGCGGCTTTCGCCAACGGCGAGGGCGCCGCGCTCTACGCGCTCTACCAGGCGCGCCTCAAGGCGCTCAACGCCGTCGATTTCGGCGACCTGCTGCTCGAAGGCCTCAGGCTGTTCCGCGAGCACGCCGAAATCCTCGATCTCTACCAGCGGCGGCTGCGCTACATCCTGGTCGACGAATACCAGGACACCAACGTCGTGCAATATCTCTGGCTGCGGCTGCTGGCGCAGGCGAGCCGCAACCTGTGCTGTGTCGGCGACGACGACCAGTCGATCTACGGCTGGCGCGGCGCCGACGTCGACAACATCCTGCGCTTCGAACACGATTTTCCCGGCGCCCGGGTCATCCGCCTGGAGCGCAACTATCGCTCCGGCGCGCATATCCTCGCGGTCGCCTCGGGCCTCATCGCGCATAACCAGAACCGCCTCGGCAAGACCCTGTTCACCAACGCCAAGGCGGGAGACAAGCCGACCGTGTCGGGCGTCTGGGACAGCCAGGAGGAAGCGCGGGTCATCGGCGAGGCGATCGAGCAAATGCAGCGCGGCGGTCAGTCGCTCGACGAAATCGCCATTCTGGTGCGCGCCTCGTTCCAGATGCGCGAGTTCGAGGAGCGGTTCATCACGCTCGGCCTGCCCTACCGGGTGATCGGCGGCCCGCGCTTCTACGAGCGCGCCGAAATCCGCGACGCGCTCGCCTATCTGCGCTGCGTGGCGCAGCCCGACGACGATCTCGCCTTCGAGCGCATCTTCAACGTGCCCAAGCGCGGCCTCGGCGAGGCGGCGCTGGCGATGTTGCACGAGCATGCGCGGCGCGCCGGCCTGCCGCTGACGCGGGCGGCGCGGGCGCTGGTCGAAACCGAGGAGATCAAGGCGCGGCCGCGTCAGATTCTGCGCGATCTCCTGCGCTCGCTCGACCGCTGGTCGGCGCAGATCGAGGCGACGCCTCATCACGAACTGGCCCAGCTCATCCTGGAGGAGAGCGGCTATATCGACATGTGGAAGGCCGACCGCACCGCCGACGCCGCCGGGCGGCTGGAAAACCTGAAGGAACTGACGCGTTCGATGGAGGAATTCCCGAGCCTGGTCGCCTTCCTCGAACATGTCTCGCTGGTGATGGACGCCGAGAGCGGCGAGGGCGGCGAGCGGGTGTCGATCATGACCCTGCACGCCGCCAAGGGCCTCGAATTCGACGTGGTGTTCCTGCCGGGCTGGGAGGAGGGTCTGTTCCCGCACCAGCGCTCGCTCGACGAGAACGGCCGCGCCGGGCTCGAAGAGGAGCGGCGGCTCGCCTATGTCGGCCTGACGCGCGCCCGCGCGCAGGCGAAAATCTATTTCGCCGCCAACCGCCGCATCCGCGGCCTGTGGCAGAGCACCGCGCCGTCGCGCTTCATCGACGAATTGCCGGAGGCCCATGTCGAGGTCGTCGAGCCGTCGGGCGCCTCCTCGCACGGCGGCTATGCGGTTTCGCGCTTCGACCGCGTCGAGCCGTTCTCGTCGTGCTATGAGACGCCGGGCTGGCGGCGCGCCCAGGAGCAGGCGAAAGGCGGCGGCTTTGCCGAGCGGCCGGCGCCGGGCCCGATGCGCGGGCCGATGGTGATCGAGGGAAAAGCGGTCGCCCGGCCGGGCGGCGAACCGGAACTGGCCAAGGGCGCGCGCGTCTTCCACGTCAAGTTCGGCCCCGGCAGCGTCGTCGCCGTCGACGGCGCCAAGCTGACGATCGATTTCGACAAGGCCGGCCGCAAGATGGTGCTGGAGAGCTTCGTCCGGCAGGCGGGGTAGTGGCGGCCGCCGGTCCGCAGCGATCGGCATCGAGGGGGAGGGGAAATGAGGCTTTGCAGAGGGAGCTTGGCGCCGGCGTCGCTCGTCGTCGTGGCGGCGCTGCTGTTCGGCGCCGTGCTGACGGCGGGAGTAGCTCAGGCCAAGCACGCGGCGCTCAAGGACGAGCCGGACGATGAGGCGCAGGCCGCCGAGGCGGGCTCGGCTCCGTCGGCGGGCGGCGCCGCCACGACGATCACCGGCGAGATCGTCGAAACGCATGATCTGCTTTCCGACAGCAACGGCACGTCGGCTCCCATCAAGTCGGGGATCATGTGGACGCACCGGGTCGTCGTCACGCTGTCAGGTAAGAACCATGTCACCGAGAACTGGCTCGACGTCCGCGACTCATCCGGCTCATCGGCTTTCTTCGGCAGGAAAAAGAAAAGAGAACAGCGCCTCGCCCTGCCATCGAGCGTCAAGCAATTCGATTCGACGATCGGCGCGAATTCCAACAAGGCCGTCTGGCATGTGATCGCCGCCAACAAGCTGCAACGTCTGTTCGCCGGGCAGCATTTCCTTATGGTGATGAACCTCGAGATCGGCGACGACAAGAGCGGCCATCTCGAGGCGAAATATGTGAAGCAGGTCGGATTTACGGCCGTCGTCATGCGGCAAGCCACGACCGGCGAACTCGCCAATTTCTCGCTGCCCGAGGTTCACAGCGCCTCCTGCGAAATCCGGTAGGCGGTCTGGCGCTGAGCCCATGATTGGTTTGACGAGGCCCGATGCGAGATGGCCCTGGAGCGTCTCATCCGTCCGGCGGCTTGGCGGCGCGCCTCTTTTATCGACGCGTTCCGCAGGAAGGAGCCGGCATGCCGCTTCGCGAAGAGCGCAATCCCTTGTTTAATTCAACGAACGGCTCAGCATGACCGCTCGAGCGAGAGGCTTGGCGACAATGCATCGAAAATCGATCCTCGCCATCCTTCTTGCAACAAGCTGGGCGGACGTCGCCGCGGCTCAGGCCGGTTTCGATTGCCCGTCGGCCCGGTCGCCCGCCGAGACAGCGATCTGCCCGCAGGCGCGCCTCAGCAGCTCCGCGGGGAGTAGAGAGACCGTTCAGGGCGGCTGCCACATGGACATTTGTACCTGGTTCCGCGTCGATCATCGCGACACGGTCCGGACCAACCGGCTGGGATCCCTTCTTCGCATCGCGATCGCGATCGGCGAATCGCACCATCCGAACGCCAGCTACAGTTCCAAGACGCCGATCGAATGGGGCCTATCCGAAACCGCCTACGTATTCTGCTCGAAGGCGCAGCCGGCGATCATTTTCGGGAATGACGCGAGGTGGGAAGCCGCCACCCTATCGCCCGGCCATTCGGAAGGGGTGTTTGGGTATAACGAACTTGCCTACGCCGAGTATTTGTTCGTTTGCCATGGGCTTGCAAATGCCAATCCAGCCGACCCGTCGATCGCTGCGCGTTTCGGCTATCCGCCTTCCCTCGTCAGGAAAATCGACCAATTCGAGCTGGAGAGGCCCGGGGACATCATGAGATTGCGATAGGGCCGCCTGAGGCCCTGATCGTCGCACGGGTCAGCAAGGCTTTCCGATTGCGTGCGATACTCGGCCCACGGCGGCCGCCGGCGCCGCTGATTCGGGCCTAGGGAATGTATCGCAGCCTCTTCTCGGTCGCCGCCTTCACGCTGCTGTCGCGCCTGACCGGCTTCGGCCGCGATCTCGCGCTCGCCGCCGTCCTGGGCGCGGGCGCGGTGAACGACGCCTTCGTCGTCGCCTTCCGGCTGCCCAACCAGTTCCGCGCGATCTTCGGCGAAGGCGCCTTCAACACCGCTTACGTGCCCTCCTATTCGCGCGTGCTGACGACCGAGGGCGCGCCCGAAGCCAAGCACTTTTCGAGCCAGATATTCACGCTGCTGCTGGCCTCCCAGCTCGTGCTGCTGGCGCTCGCCTTCGCCTACACGCCCTGGTTCGTCGAACTGATGGCGCCGGGCTTTCAGGCCGATCCCGACAAGTTCGCGCTGGCGGTGCGGCTGACGCGGATCACCTTTCCCTATCTCTTGTTCATCACGCTGGTGACGCTGCATTCCGGCACGCTGAACGCCCACGGACGGTTCGCCGCCGCCGCCTTCGCGCCGGTGCTGCTGAACGTCGCGATCGTCGGATTCCTCAGCCTCGCCTACCTGTTCCCCAACGCCGGCGAGGCGGCGAGCTGGGGCGTCGTCGTCTCCGGCGCGGCGCAACTGGCGCTGGTGGGCGGCGCGGCGCGCCGGCGCGGCCTGCTGGAGACGCTGGCGTGGCCTGATCTCAGCGCCGACGTGCGCCAGTTCTTTGGCGCGCTGGCGCCGGCGATCATCGGTTCGGCGGGCGTGCAGATCGCCATTTTCGCCGACACGATCATCGCCTCGCTGCTGCCGACCGGCGTCGTCTCGTCGATCTATTACGCCGAGCGGCTTTACCAGTTGCCGATCGGCGTCATCGGCGTCGCGGCGGGAACGGTGTTGCTGCCGGAGATGAGCCGGCGGCTGTCGGGCGGCGACGAGCGCGGCGCTTTTCACGCGCAGAACCGCACGATGGCGATCACCCTCGCTTTGGCGGCGCCCTTCTGCGTCGCCTTCCTGCTGATTCCCGAAATCGTGACGCGCGGCGCCTTTCTGCGCGGCGCGTTCAGCGCCGAGGCGGCGGCCAATTCCGCCGCGGTGCTCGCCGCCTACGGCCTCGGGCTGCTGCCGATCGTGCTGATTCGCTCGGCGGTCGCCAGCTTCCAGGCGCGGGGCGACACCGCGACGCCGATGTTCATTTCGCTCGGCGCCATCGCCGTCAATGTCGCGCTGAAGGTGGCGCTGTACCGGAGCTGGGGCGCGCCCGGCCTGGCGCTGGCGACGGCCGCCGGAGCGTGGATCAATCTGGCGGGCCTGACGGCGTTGGCGGCGCGGCGTGGATGGATGCGCCTCGACCTCGGCCTCGCCGAAGTCGCCGCCGCGGCTTTCTGCGCGAGCGGCGCGCTGACGCTGGCGATTGCGCTCTGCGAGGCGCCGGCGCTCGCCTGGGCGCAGGGGCTGGCGCATTGGCGGAACGAGGCCGAGCTTGTCGCGCTCGCCTCCGTCGGCGCCGCCACCTACGCCGTGGTTCTCATCGTCGGCCTCCTCGCCCTGGGGACGAGGTTGCGTAAGCGGGCGGTCTAGATGAGAATCCTCGACATCGGGTAGCCGGAATTTGAACCGAATTCGCCGACCGGCGGTCCGTCCTCGACATAGCCGTTCGCGCGATAAAAGCGGCGCGCGGTTTCCGTGCTGATGAGCGTGCAACGGACATTGCCGCGTTCGGCGGCCCGAGCTTCAAGCGCGCGCAGCATCGCCCGGCTCACGCCGCGAAATCTCGCATCCGGCGAGACATAGTTGAGCGTGATCTTCCCCTCGTCGGTGACCGAACCCACCGCGAGGATTTCGTCGCCCTCAACCGCCACCAGCAACGAATTTCCCGCCTGCGCGATCCACGACCTGAAAATCTCGGGCGTCTTATTGCCGAGCCATCGCGCGAGGATCGCGGGGTCGTTGCGATGATCGGCGGCGCACAGGTCGGCGATCGAGCGCCTGAGCGCCTCACAGCCGGCAGGCGCGTCTTCGGCTCTGGCGCCCCGTATTTCCATGGCGCCATATTGTCATCGAGGCCGCGCGACGGCAACGCGGCCGGATCGCCGCGGCGCGACCGTTCCTCGAAGTTCCCGCGCGCGTCAGAAATTGCCTTCCGGCGCGCTATTGATCGTGCCGAGGCTGGTTACGACCTGCCAATCGCTGCCGTGTCTTTCGATGCGCTCGACGCGGCCCGCCCCCGGCAGATATTCGCCCGGCGAAATCTCGCGATAGCCGTAGGGCCCCTCGACGAACGCCATCCCGTCCTGGACCTCCCTGACCACCCAGCCGCGAATGAGCGGGCGGACGGGCGCGATCGAACCCGTCGTCTCCCTGGAGACGTTCGACCCGATCGCCGCCGCCACGACCGGCGGTTTGGGCGGCGGGACGGCGGGCGCGCTCTGCGGCGGCGCCAGCGAGACGACGACGGGCGTCGCGAGCTTCCTTTCGATCTTCTCGAGCCGGGCGGCGAAATCGGCGTTGCGCGTCGTCGCGTCGTGGTCGACGCGCTCGCCGAGCTTCTCGATGCGCGAATCCTGGTCGTGTTCGAGGCGATCGAGCCGCGCGCCCAATTGCGCCAGCGCCGCATTGGCGTCGCGCGCGCCGGTCAGGCCGCTCTTGAGTTCGGCGGCCGTCCTGCGGAGGTCGGCGGTCTCGTCGCGCCGCGCCGCCTCCAGGGCGCCGATCCTCGTCTTGAGCGTCCTGACGGCGTCCTCGATGGTCTGGGTTTCGGCGCTCTGGGCTTCGAGCGAACCGGCCTGCTGGTTGCCGTAGGAAATAGACGCCGCCGTGACGACGGCGCCGAGCGCCAGAGCGGCGGCGAGCGCGCCGACCTGGAAGCGCCTGTCCGAGGCGATGCGCCACAACGCGCCGGCCTTCGCCGCCGCCGCCCCGGAGCGCTGCGGCGCGATGAAGGGAATGAGGCTGGCGCTGGGCCGCCGCGCCTCGGCCTTGACTTCGGCCTTGACCTCGGGGGCGGGTTTTCGCACCGGCGGCGCGGCTTCGGCGGCGGCGGCCGCCGGGGCGGCGGCGATCCACGCCGCGACTTCCGGCGCGGCCGGCGGGGCAGCGGGCGCGGCCTCCGGCGCCGCCTGGCCAACAGCCGGCGCGGCCTCCGACGCCGCCGTTTCGACGGCTGGATCGGCGGGCGCCGGATGCGCGACCCCCTCGACCGGGGCGGCCGGCTCGGCGGCGGACTCTGCGATGACGCTGTCGTCTGATGCTGGAGAGGAATTCATGGCGGCGGTCCAACCTGGTTAACCGATTTTCGCCATTGTCCGCGCCAGCGATTAACGAATCCTTGACCAAATGGCGCCCGCGCGCCAATTCGACGGTCGCCGCCCGACCAAAGCGGCCTTCGGCGCGATCGCCTCGACGCTCTGGCGCGACGCGAACGAGATGATTAAGGTGCCGCCGCGACCGGGCGTCGCCTGTCGCGCGCCGTCGAATCAGAATGGATATTGGGGTGGGATCGATGAAGCCGATGAAATTTGGCGTGGGTCAGGCGGTCAAGCGGGTGGAGGACGTGCGTCTCATCACGGGACGCGGCAATTACACCTCCGATTACGCGCCGGAGGGGGCGCTGCACGCGGTTTTCCTGCGCAGCCCGCACGCCCATGCGACGTTTTCATTCGGCGATCTCGACGCGGCGCGCGCCTTGCCCGGCGTCAAGGCGGTCTATGTCGCCGCCGACTTGGCGGCGCTGGGCGACCTTCCGTGCCTCGCGCCGATGGCCAATTCGGACCAATCGACGACGCCCCTCAAGCCCTATCCCGTGCTGGCGAAAGGCGCCGCGCACCACGTCGGCGACATGGTCGCGATGGTGGTGGCCGAGTCGGAGCGGCTGGCGCGCGACGGCGCCGAATTGCTCGAGGTCGAATGGAGCCCGCTGCCCGCCGCCGTCGACATGCGCGAAGCGATCGGCGACGGCGCCCCGCAAGTGTTCGGCGAGGCGCCCGGCAATATCGCCTACGACGCGCATATCGGCGACCAGGCGAAGACCGAGAAGGCCTTCGCCGGCGCGGCGCATGCGGTCAGCCTCAGCGTCGTGAACCAGCGCCTCGTCGCCAATTACATGGAGCCGCGCAGCGCGATCGGCGAATATGATTCGGCTTCGGGGCGCTACACGCTCAACGTCGGCAGCCAGGGCGTGCACGGGTTGCGCGACGTCATCGCCGAATCGATTCTCAAGATCCCGCCCGATAAGTTGCGCGTCGTCACCAACGACGTGGGCGGCGGCTTCGGAACCAAGAGCCTCATGCATCGCGAATATCCGCTGGTGCTCGAGGCCGCCAGGCGGCTGGGGCGTCCGGTGTGCTGGCAGGCCGACCGCAGCGAGCATTTCGTCGGCGACGCGCAGGGGCGCGACAATCTGACGACGGCGGAAATGGCGCTCGACGCCAATGGCCGGTTCCTCGCCATGCGCGTCGACATCCTCGGCAATCTCGGGGCCTATCTTTCGCAGTTCGGCCCTTTCATCCCGTGGCTCGGCGCCACGATGGCGACGGGAAGCTACGACATCACCACGCTCTACGTGCGCTGCCGCGGGGTCTACACCCACACCGTCCCGGTCGACGCCTATCGCGGCGCCGGCCGGCCCGAGGCGGCCTATGTCCTGGAACGCCTGGTCGATCAATGCGCGCGCGCGCTGAAGCTCGCCCCGGAAGAGATTCGCGCGCGCAATTTCGTCAAACCGGCCCAGATGCCCTATCGCACGCAAACCGCCCGCACCTATGACGTCGGCGATTTCGAAGGGGCGATGCGCGCCTCGCTCGCCAAAGCCGATTACGCGGGGTTCGAAGCGCGCGCCGCGGCGGCCCGCAAGCGCGGCGCCATCCGGGGGATCGGCTTCGCCAGCTATATCGAATGCACCGCGTGGAACGACAACGAGGAGGGCTCGGTCGAACTCGCGCCCGACGGCCGGTTCACCGTGCTGATCGGCACGCAGTCGAACGGCCAGGGTCATGAAACCGCCTACGCGCAGGTCGTCTCGCAATATCTCGACGTGCCGCTCGACCGCATCACCGTCGTGCAGGGCGACACCGACCGCGTCGCCACCGGATTCGGCACCGGCGGTTCGCGCTCGATCCCGATCGGCGCGGTGATGGTGTCGCGCGCTTCGGAAAAGCTCGTCGTCTCGCTGAAGGAGCTGGCGGCCGACAAGCTCGAGGCGGCCGTCGCCGACCTCGAAGCGTCGAACGGCGCGATCCGGATCGCCGGCACCGACCGCGCGATTTCCTACGCGGAGATCGCCGCATTGCCGGGCGCGACCCGGGACAAGCTGAAAGCGATCGAGTCGTTCGCGCCCCCCGACGCCACTTATCCGAACGGCACGCACACCTGCGAGGTCGAGATCGATCCGGAAACCGGCGAGACGCGCATCGAACGCTACACGGTGGTCGACGATTTCGGCTTCACGCTCAACCCGCTGCTGCTGGCCGGCCAGGTGCAGGGCGGCGTCGCGCAGGGCGTCGGCCAGGCGCTGATGGAGCGCGCGGTGTTCGGCGAGGACGGGCAATTGCTGACGGCGAGCCTGATGGACTACTGCCTGCCGCGCGCCGACGATTTTCCGAACCTTCATTTCGAGACGCGCAACATCCCCTCGACGACCAATCCGCTCGGCCTCAAGGGGGCCGGCGAAGCCGGTTCGATCGGCTCGACCCCGGCCGTGATGAACGCGGTCAATGACGCGCTGTGGCGCGCCTATGGCGTGACCCATCTCGACATGCCGGCGACGCCGCTCGCCATTTTCACCGCGATCGCCGCGGCCGGCAGGCCGAAGTCGTGAACGCAGGGAGTTCGCGCGGCGGCGCGGCGCGGCGCGGGGACGCTGGCACGCCCTGACGTTTCATGCCAGCATCGCGCGGCGCCCTCGCCTCGGGCGCGGGGAAATCGCGCGCTTGCCTCGATCCTCATCCGCCGAACCGGTCGAAGCCCGCGTTCTCGAAATCGCCGCCGCGCATGTGCGCAAATTCGGCGCGGGCCGCGCGACGATCGTCGGCATCGCGCAAGAGGCGGGCATGACGCACGCCAACGTCTACCGTTACTTTCCCTCGAAGGAGGCGCTGTTCGAGGAAGTGACGGCGGCGTGGCTGCGCCCGCTCGAAGCGCGCCTGCGCGAGGCCGCCGACGGCGCCGACCCCGCCTACGACAAACTGGAGCGCATGCTGCTGGCGATCCATCGCGCCTATCGGCAGAAGCTGGAGACCGACCCGGCGCTGTTCGATCTGCTGATCGACGCTTTGGACAAGGCCGGCGGCGGCGCGCGCAAGCACCGCGCGCGCGTTCAATCGGAGCTGCAGCGGGTCGTCGAGGAAGGCATGGCGTCGGGCGCCTTCGCGATGGCCGACCGGCGGCGGGCGATGGCGCTCATCTTCGACGCCGCCCACCGTTTCATCCATCCCCTGGCGATGCGCCTCGACGCCGAGACGGCCGGCGCGGCGCTGGAGGACCGGTTCGAGCGCGTCATCGGTTTGGTGCTGCGCGCGTTGCGGTCTGGGCGGGTCTAGACCCGCAGCGGCATCAGCACGAACAGCGCGGCCGCCCCGTCGCGGTCCTGGATCACCGTCGGCGAGCCCGGATCCGAGAACTTGAGGAGCGCGGTGTCGCCCGAAAGCTGATCGGCGATGTCGAGCAGATAACGCGCGTTGAATCCGATTTCGATCGGCGTGGAATCATAATCGACTTCGAGCTCCTCGCTGGCCGAGCCGGAATCCGGGTTGTTGACCGAGAGCACCATCTTGCCCTCGCCGATCGACAGTTTGATGGCGCGTCCGCGCTCGGACGAAATGGTCGAGACGCGGTCGACGGCCCGTTCGAACGGCTCCTTGTCGACCACCAGGCGCTTGTCGTTATGGGTCGGGATGACGCGGCCGTAATCGGGAAACGTGCCGTCGATCAGCTTGGTGGTCAGCACGACGTCGCCGAATTGAAAGCGCGCCTTGGCGGTCGACAATTCGACGACGATCTCCTGCGCCGGATCCTCGATCAGCTTCTGGATTTCGCTGACCGCCTTGCGCGGCACGATGACGCCGGGCATCCCTGCCGCCCCGGGCGGCGCGGCCAGTTCGACGCGGGCGAGCCGATGGCCGTCGGTGGCGACCGCGCGCAGCATCGCCGCGCCCTCGACCTCCGCCGCGTGCAGGAAAATGCCGTTGAGGTAATAGCGCGTCTCCTCGGTCGAGATGGCGAATTGTGTGTTGTCGATCAGCTTCTTCAGGTCGGCGGCGGCCAGGACGAAGCGATGCGACAATTCGCCGGTGGTCAAGTCCGGAAAGTCGGCGGCCGGCAGGCATTGCAGATGGAAGCGCGCGCGGCCCGAACGGAGCAGCAACTGGCCGGCCTCGCCGGACATTTCCAGCGAGACCTGCGCGCCCTCGGGGAGCTTGCGGACGATTTCGTAGAGGACATGGGCCGGCACGGTGGTCGCGCCCTCCTGGGCGACGTCGGCCGGCGCCGATTCGGTCGCCTCGAGATCGAGGTCGGTCGCCTTGAGCGTCACCCGGCCCTGGCGCGCCTCGATCAGCACGTTCGACAGGATCGGGATGGTGTTGCGCCGCTCGACGATGCGATGCACGTGCCCCAGGGCCTTGAGCATGGCCGTCCGCTCCAACGTGACCTTCATCGCAACATCCCAACCTTGCCGGCCGATCCGGGCGGCCCGACCTTCCGCCTTGCGCAGACCGGCGTCCGAAACGCGAAACGAGGCGGGCCTCGATGGCCCGCCGGCGACCCGAATAGCCTGATTCCCTTGCGCGCGACAGCCTGGCCCCGATGTCGCGCCGCGGGGGGCGCGACTTTGCCAAGACGTCCGCCGGTCCGCAAGGGCGCCGCTCGCCCCGGGCGCGATTTTTCCAGCGTTATTCGCGCCTCGCGCGGCCGGGCGCGCAACCTTAACTGGCCCTTAAATCGCCGCCTTTAGTTTCGATGTCTGCGGAGGGCGCTTGCGTCGAAACGTTCCTGAGCGATGACCGAAGCGGCGGGACTTTATCATGTTTGGCCTAGGGCGCAGGCGAACCGAGCGGCGCATCGAGCCGCGCCTCGACGACTCCTGGCGCGGGCGCGGCGGCCGCGCCGATCTGCGCGCCGACCCTGACGACCGTCCCCCGTCGCGGACGAGAAAGTCGGCCAGAGACCATCAGGTCGCCCGCGCCGGCCGGCGCGCTTCGGGGCGTCGCGGGAGCGGGCGCTCCACCTTCGGGCGGCTGCTCTACTGGTCGGTCGTCCTGGCGGTGTGGGGCGGCGTCGCGCTGACCGGCCTGCTGGTCTATTACGCGAGCCAGCTGCCGCCGATCGATCAGCTCGCCGTGCCCAAGCGGCCGCCCAACATCGCGATTCTCGCCGACGACGGGGCGCTGATCGCCAATCGCGGCGACACCGGCGGGGCGGCGGTGCGTTTGAGCGAACTGCCGCCCTACCTGCCCAAGGCGTTCGTCGCGATCGAGGACCGCCGTTTCTACACGCATTTCGGCATCGACCCGATCGGCATCGCCCGCGCGGTGTTTCGCGACGTGACCGGACGCGGCAGCATGGAGGGCGGCTCGACCCTCACCCAGCAACTCGCCAAGAACTTGTTCCTCACCCAGGAGCGGACGCTTTCGCGAAAGATCCAGGAGGCGATTCTGGCGCTCTGGCTGGAGCGCAAATATTCCAAGGATCAGATCCTCGAGCTCTACCTCAACCGCGTCTATTTCGGCTCGGGGGCCTATGGCGTCGAAGCGGCGGCGCGCAAATATTTCGGCAAGAGCGCGAAGCTGGTCACCCTTTCGGAGGCCGCGGTGCTCGCCGGGCTGATGAAATCGCCGACCAGATTGGCGCCCAACCACAATCTGGAGGCCGCCAACGCGCGCGCCGCGCAGGTCATCACCGCCATGGCCGAACAGGGCCACATCACCGAGGCGATGGCGCAACTGGCGCTGGCGCGGCCCGCCGAGGTGGTTCACGAAAAGGGCTCCGGATCGATCAACTACGCCGCCGACTATGTGATGGACATGCTCGACGACACCGTCGGCGCGATCGACGAGGATATCGTCGTCACCACGACGCTCGACGCCAAAATGCAGGCGCTCGCCGAACGGGCGCTGACCGACGAGCTCAACGCCAAGGGCGACAAATTCGGGGTCAGCCAGGGCGCGCTGGTCGCGCTCGACCCGAACGGCGCCGTCAAGGCGCTGGTCGGCGGGCGCAACTACGCCGACAGCCAGTTCGATCGCGCGGTCGCCGCCAAACGTCAGCCCGGCTCCGCCTTCAAGCCGTTCGTCTATCTCAGCGCGCTCGAAAAAGGCCTGACGCCCGACACCGTGCGCGAGGACGCGCCGATCACCGTCAAGGGCTGGAACCCGGAAAACTATTCCCGGGAATATTTCGGCCCGGTGACGCTGACCAAGGCGCTGTCGCTTTCGCTCAACACGGTCGCCGTCCGCCTCGGCCTCGAGGTCGGTCCGAAGACGGTGGTGCGCACCGCCCATCGCCTCGGCATCACCTCCGATCTCGAGCCGAACGCCTCGATCGCGCTCGGCACGTCCGAGGTGACGCCGCTCGAACTGGTCGCCGCCTACGCCGCCTTCGCCAACGGCGGCATCGGCGTGCAGCCGCACGTCATCTCGCGCGTCCGCACCGCCGACGGCAAACAGCTCTATTCGCGCAAGAACGCCAGCTTCGGCCGGGTGATCGAGCCGCAATACGTGGCGATGATGAACGAGATGATGGAAGAAACGCTGCTCACCGGCACCGCCCACAAGGCCGAACTGCCGGGCTGGCAGGCGGCGGGCAAGACCGGCACCAGCCAGGAATGGCGCGACGCGTGGTTTGTCGGCTACACCAGCTACCTCGTCGCCGGCGTCTGGCTCGGCAATGACGACGGCGCCCCGACGAAAAAAGTCTCGGGCGGCAATCTGCCGGTCGAAATCTGGAGCCGCTTCATGAAGGCGGCCCATCAGGGCGTGCCGGTCGCCGCCCTGCCCTCGGGCGTCTGGCGCAACGCCGACGCGCCGGCCCCGGAAAGCGCGCCGCCGCTCGCGCCGCCCGATCCGCCCGGCCTGATCCCGCAAGCCTCGACGCCGATGACGATCAACCGCGGCGGCGTCGCGCTGCAGAACAGCCCGATCGCGCGCGATCTTTCGCCCGCGAGCGCGCCAAACGGCGCGCCGCCGCAGCCCGGCCCGGTCAGGCGCGACATCGCGCCGGTCAATGCGCCGGCCAGCCTGCCCGACGACGCGCCGCTGCCGCCCGCCCCGATTCCGAACGTCGGCGGGGCCGGCGCCGCGCCCGCCGCGCGCGACAAGGCGCTGCTCGGCAAGCTGTTCGGCGGCGCCTGAAATCCTCCCGCGCGCGGCCAAAGCGCGCTATGCTGGCGGCTCCGCCGTCGCCGGCCGTGAGGAGGAAACCGCCATGCCCGTCAACCGGCAATTCGTTCTGGATTCCCGTCCGACGGGCCCTGTCGAGCCGGGCAATTTCAGGCTCGTCGAGGCGCCGGTCCCGACGCCGGGCCCGGGCCAGGCGCTCGTGCGCCACCATTATCTCTCGCTCGACCCCTATATGCGCGGACGGCTCAGCGACGCCAAATCCTACGCCAAGCCGCAGGAACTGGGCGCCGTCATGGGCGGGGGCACGGTCGGCGAAATCGTCGCCTCGAACAATCCGCGCCTCAAGATCGGCGACAAGGTCGTCGGCATGGGCGGCTGGCAGGAATATGCGCTGAGCGACGGGCGCGACCTCAGGACGATCGACGCCGCGCGCATTCCGATCCAGGCCTATCTCGGCGCGGTCGGCATGCCGGGCGTCACCGGCTGGTATGGGCTCAACAAGATCATCGCGCCGAAGGCGGGCGAGACGATCGTCGTCTCGGCGGCGACCGGCGCGGTCGGCTCGGTCGTCGGCCAGCTCGCCAGAATCGCCGGCGCCAGGACGGTCGGCATCGCCGGCGGCCCCGACAAATGCGCCTATGCGAGAGACGAGCTCGGCTATGACCGGTGCGTCGACCACAAGGCGCCTGATTTCGTCGCCGCGCTGAAGGCGGCGCTGCCCGACGGCGTCGATGGCCTGTTCGAGAACGTCGGCGGCGTTCCCTTCGCCACCTGCATGCGCCGGCTCAACAATTTCGCGCGCGTCGCGGTCTGCGGCCTGATCGCGTCCTACGAAGGCGCGCCGACGGCGCTCGACAATGTCGGAACGCTGCTGATCACCCGCAGCAAGATCGAGGGGTTCATCGTCTCCGACCATATCGCGCTTTGGCCGCAGGCGATCGACGAGCTCGTCGCCCATGTCGCGGCGGGGCGCATCCGCTATCGCGAGACGATCGCCCAGGGGCTGGAGAGCGCCCCCGCCGCGCTGATCGACGTGCTGAAGGGACGCAATTTCGGCAAGCAACTGGTGAAGCTGATCTGACGAGGCGGCGAGGCGGCGGACTTGGTTGTTCCATGTTTTGCGCCGAAGGGCCGGCGGGCAGCCCCGCGATCGCAACGACCAGGCGGGCGCCGTCCCCGCGAGCGCGCCTCGGCCGGCCTGGCGGCCCATTGGGTTACGCGGAGAGGCCAGGGAGCCGCGATCGATGGATTACGCCGCCGAAACGTTCGATCAGGTCCAATGGCTGTTCGACGCGAACGGCTTCAACGACCACGTGCTGCATTGCGTGCTGCGGTTCGAGCGTGGGCTCGAGGCCGAAATCCTGAAGAAATCGGTGATCGCCTCGATCGCCGCGATTCCCGTCCTCGGCGCCCGCTACGTCGAGGGCGCCAGACCGCGCTGGACCAGCCTCGATCCCGACGACTTCGGCCGCGCCTTCGTCGTCGCGCCGACGGAGGCGCAGCTCGAGGCGTTCCTCGTCTCGCGGGTCGATGAAGGGCTCGGCCCGCAGGTCGGGGTCTGCCTGCTCGACTCCGGTCCCTTCGCCGTCGCGCTGAAGATGAATCACATGGTCTGCGATGCGGCGGGCTTCAAACAATATCTCGATTTCTTGTGCAAGATCTATTCCGGGCTGACGGCCGACCCGGCGTTCAGGCCGATTGCGATAACCGGAGACCGAAGCATTCGCGGGGTGCTGAAGCGCTTCCCCATCAGCGTCAGGCTCAAGTCCCTGTTCTCGCAAAGCGGAGACAATAATCGCACCGGGGATCATCGATTTCCGCTGATTGAGGGCGGAGAAACACGGCCCTTCATCGTCACCCGCAAGCTGGCGCGGGAGAAGGTTTCGGCGCTCAAGGACTATTGCCGCGCCAAAGGGGCGACGCTCAACGACGCCGTGCTGACCGCTTTCTATCGGCGGCTGTTTCAGCGGTTGGCGCTCGAGGCCGGCGCCGAGCTCCAGATCCCCGTGATGGTGGATATGCGCCGCTACCTCGGCGAAACGGGAGAATTCAGGTCCCTGACCAATCTCTCCTCGATGGTGGCCACGCAGCTCGACTACCGGCCCGAAGAGCGCTTCGAGGACGCGCTCGGCCGGGTGAAAGCGGTGATGGACGAGAAGAAGAACGCCGACATCGGCCTCAACGCCTTCGTCAAGCTCGACCTGGCGTATCGGATATTGGGGAACAGGACCGCCAACAGCCGGTTGAGATCGCGCCTGAAGAACCCGCTCATCTGCATGACGAACATCGGGATATTGGATCCGGCCCGAATCTCCTTTGGCGATTTGCGGCCCTATGACGCCTTCTTGTGCGGCTCGATCAAGTACAAGCCTTACTTCCAGCTCGCGATCAGCTCGTACGACGGCGAACTCACCCTCAGCGTCAACCAGGACGGAAACGCCGGCGATCGGGAGCGCATCGTCTCATTCCTCGACGAAATCGAGGCGGAATTGCCCGGTTAGGTCTGGCCGGGGCGCGCCGGGATCAACACCTCACGTGAGCGGCGGCTCGCGCCTCCTGAATCGCGCCGATCGCCGGAAGCGGCGCCGTCGCGCGGCCCGATGGCCTGTCATCCGCTCGAGCGATAGAAGGGGCGCGTCCCGTAAGCTCGCGCGGCCCGACGGCCCGCGCCAGCGCCGCTTGCTTGCGCAAGGGACGGCGATGCGCCAAATTCGCGAGCGACCCTGCGGCTGTCCGGGGAATGTCGGGCGAGGGAAATCGGTTCGGATGCGCGCCTGTTTCGCCGCGGGATTTTTGGCCAGCCTGATCCTCGCCCAAGCCTCGGCGATCGGCGAAGCGCGCGCCGATCCCGCGTACAAGGCCGAGGCGGTCGTGGCGTTCTTCGTCCAGGCGGATCGCCGGCCGGTCGTTTGCTTCGGGTCAGAGGCCGAATGCCCGCCGTTGCTGATGCAGCGCCGGTTCGTCCTCGTCAAATTTCCATCCAACTCCGCCGATCTCACGCAAGGAGACAAGGAAAGCCTCGACGAGTTCGCCAAGGCGCTGAAGGACCCGCGCCTGCGCGGGCGGAAGTTCGCGATCGACGGCCATTCCGACGCGAGCGGCGCGGAGACGGGCAACCTCGATCTTTCGCAAAAGCGGGCGTCGGCGGTCGCCGCCTATCTCGCGCCGCTCGGCGTCCCGGTGGAGGCCACGGTCGGCTTCGGCAGCGCCAAGCCGCTGGTGTCGAACAGGTTCAGCCCGGAGAATCGCCGCGTCGAAGCGCGGATGTATTCGCCGGTCCGGTGAGGCCGCGACCGGGCTTCCGCGTTCGTCATCGCGCGCTGGCCCGGCTCAGACACATCTGAAACTGGCGCTGACGTCAGCGCCACAAATTCATTGGATGCTTGGAGGCAATTATGCGCGAGAGGAATTCGAACTCAAGGACGGCCCGAAGGGCCGCCGCCGAAGGCGGTGCCTCGCATCCTTGACTTCGAATTCCTCTCGCGCGCCGCTCCGCCAAGCAAACAATGAACAAAACCGCCTCCGTCCGTGAGTCTCACATGACATGAGCCAGGACGCGCGCTGGCCCGGCGGTGCGGGATGGCGTAGGCTCGTCGGCGCCGCGCCGGCAGCAAACGATCGATCAATCGCGGAGGTCGCCATGTACGCCTCTATTCGCCAGGCCAGGGCGAAGCCCGGCAAGGCCGATGAAATTGCCCGCAGGGTCAAGCAGGGCGCGGTTTCGATCATCAGCAACGTGCCGGGCTTCATGGGCTATTACGTCGTCTATTCCGGCGACGACACGGTGACCGCGATCAGCCTGTTCAACGATTTCGCCGGCGCCGAGGAATCCAACAGACGGGCGCTCGCCTGGATCGAGAAGAACCTCGGCCCGCTGCTCGACGGACCGGCGAGCGCGACCGCCGGGCCGGTGATCGTGCATTCGCTGCCGTAGCGAGGCGTCGCTGGAGGCCCGCCGATGACCGCCGCCGTCCCCGCCGCCGCCGCGCCGGCCGGCGCGCCGCTCTATAAATCGCTGTTCGCGCAGGTGCTGGTCGCGCTCGTCCTCGGCATCGCCGTCGGCGTCGCCTTTCCCGCTTTCGCGGTCGGGCTGAAAGTCCTCAGCGACGTCTTCCTGCGGCTGATTTCGATGATCGTCGGCCCGATCGTGTTCTGCGTGGTCGTCCACGGCATCGCCGGCGCCGGCGATCTCAGGAAGGTCGGGCGGGTCGGGGTCAAGGCGCTCGTCTATTTCGAGGCGATGACCACCGTCGCGCTGGCGCTCGGCGTTGCGCTCGCGTTCATCGTCGGGCCCGGACGGGGCATGAACATCGATCCGAGCAAGCTCGACGCCGGCGCCCTCGGCGCCTATGCCGAAAACGCGCACAAGCTGAAGAGCGGCGGCGTCGGCGCCTTCCTTCTCAACATCATCCCGACGACGGCGTTCGACGCCTTCGCGCGCAACGACGTGCTGCAGGTCTTGTTCTTCGCCGTTCTGTTCGGCGCCGCCCTGGCGCTGGTCGGCGAGAGGGGCAAGCCGGTGACGGAGATGGTCGAAGCGGTGGCCGCCGTGCTGTTCCGGGCGATGGGCCTGGTGGTGCGGGTCGCCCCATTCGGCGTGCTCGGCGCGGTCGCCTACACGGTCGGCCAATACGGCGTGGGCTCGCTGGGCTCGCTCGCCTGGCTGGTCGGCCTGTTCTATGTGTCGGTCGCGCTGTTCGTGATTGTCGTCCTCGGCGCCGTCCTGCGCACGGCGGGCGTCAATATTTTCAAGTTCCTGGCGTATTTCAGGGCGGAGCTGACCATCGTTCTGGGGACCGCGTCGTCCGACGCGGTGCTGCCGCAGATCATGCGCAAGCTCGAGGCGATGGGCGTCAAGGACGACGTCGTCGGTCTGGTGATCCCGACCGGCTATTCCTTCAACCTCGACGCCTTCTCGATCTATCTGACGCTGGCGGTGGTCTTCATCGCGCAGGCGACCAACACGCCGCTGTCGCTCGGCGATCTCCTGCTCGTGCTCGGCGTGTCGCTGCTCACCTCGAAGGGCGCGCATGGCGTGCCGGGGTCGGCGATCGTCATTCTCGCCGCCACGCTCAACGCCGTGCCGAGCGTGCCGGTGATCGGGCTGGTGCTGGTCCTCTCCGTCGACTGGTTCATCGGCATGGCGCGCGCGCTCGGCAATCTCATCGGCAATTGCGTGGCGACCGTCGTCGTCGCCAACTGGGAAGGCGATTTCGACCGCGCGACGGCGGATCGCGTGCTCAACGACGCGGCGGCCGCCGACCAGGCGCTGACGTAGCGAGGCGGCGTGACCACGCCGGGCGTCCGCTAGAGCGCCGTCAGACTCCGTACAGGCGCCGCGTAAGGGCGCGACTGAACGGCGGCATGACGAACACCAACAGCCAGACATAGACCGCCAGAGAAGGCCGCGCATCGCCCGCCCCCGATGGCCTTTCCACCTCGCCCGCGCTAGAACGGGGCGTCCCGTAAGCGCAGACGGCCGCGCCGCCAGCGCCGCGGGGAGGGGGAGACTTTACGCCAATGATCGCCGGATTCAGCGTCTTCGCCATCATCCTGGTGCTGTTCGTCCTCATCACCATCATGATGGGCATCCGCCAGGTGCCGCAGGGCTACAACTACACCGTCGAGCGGTTCGGCCGCTACAACAAGACGCTGACGCCGGGCCTCGGCGTCATCATTCCCTATTTCGACCGCGTCGGCCGCAAGATGAACGTGATGGAGCAGGTGATCGACGTCCCGAGCCAGGAGATCATCACCAAGGACAATGCGACCGTGAAGGTCGACGGCGTCTCCTTCTTCCAGGTGCTCGACGTGCGGCGCGCTTCCTATGAGGTCGCCAATCTCGAACAGGCGCTGCTCAACCTGGTGATGACCAACATCCGCACCGTGATGGGCTCGATGGACCTCGACCAGTTGCTGTCGCACCGCGACGAGATCAACGTGCGCCTGCTCACCGTGATCGACGCCGCCGCGCTGCCGTGGGGCATCAAGGTGACGCGCATCGAAATCAAGGACATCGAACCGCCCAAGGACCTGATCGACGCGATGGGCCGCCAGATGAAAGCCGAGCGCGAAAAGCGCGCGGTGATCCTCGAGGCCGAGGGCATGCGCCAGTCCGACATCACCCGCGCCGAGGGCAAGAAGCAGGCGGTGGTGCTGGAGGCCGAGGGGCGCAAGGAGGCGGCGTTCCGCGAAGCCGAGGCGCGCGAACGCCTCGCCCAGGCCGACGCGGTCGCCACCAACGTGCTCAGCAAGGCGCTCGCAGAGGGCGACGTGGCGGCGCTGAATTTTTTCATCGCCGAAAAATACGTAAGATCGATCCAGTCGCTCGCCGAAACTCCAAACCAGAAAGTGTTCATCATGCCGTTGGACCTCGCCTCGCTCGCTGGCACGCTGGGCGGAATTGCCGAAATCGCCGCGAGCGCACTCGGCGAAAGCCGCGCGGCCGATGCGGCGAGGCCGGCGCGTCCGCTGCGCAACGTCGTGCCGCCGAACCCGCCGCCCGCCCCGACCAATCGCCCCTGAGCCAGGCCAATGCCCGACAGCGGCTTTCATTTCGGCTATGTCCTCTGGCTGACGCTGGGGCTGGTCCTGTGCGCCGCCGAAACCCTGGCGCCGGGCGCCTTCCTGATCTGGATCGGGGCGGCCGCGGTGATCCTCGGCGCCGCCGATTTCTTCTGGCCGATGGAGATCACTGCGCAGCTTTTCCTGTTCGCCGCGCTGGTCGTCGCGCTGTTGATCGTCGGACGGCGCGTCTACGGCTCGCTCGACCGGCGCTCGCCGCCGCAGCCGTACAGCCGCGCCGAAGGGCTGATCGGCCGGGAATTCTTTCTCGATCGGCCGATCGAGCGCGGCTACGGCGCGATCCGCGTCGACGACAGCGTCTGGCGGGTGACCGGCGAGGACATGGGCGCCGGCGCGAAAGTGCGGGTGACCGGCGTCGAGGACGGCTCGCTGCTGCGGGTGGCGAAGGCGTGAGGTTTCCGGCTGCGGAGGCGACGCCGCGATGAGTTCAGTTCCGCGATGGGCGCCCTCGATCGAGCTGATCCGCCGCGTGGTTGGGGCGGCGTCGGCCTATACGGTCGCGCGCTTGCAGGTTCTCGAGCGCATTCCGGGCAATCCGACCGGCGTCGCCATCGGCAGGTTCGGCGAGGCGGCCGCGCTGAGCGCGCGGAACCTGCCGTCGCCGTCGTTCAACGGCGTGGTGGGCCTGCGCGCCGGACAGGCGCAGCTCATCCGGCCGCTGGTCGAATGGCAGCGCGAACGCGGATCGCCGGGACGGTTCGAGATCACGCCGGGCGACAGCGACGCCGCGATGGGACGCGAACTCGCGCGGCTCGGATTTTTCCAGTCGGGCTTTCACGCGGCGCTGGTCGGCGAGCCCGGTCCGCCGGTCCCGGGCCCTGACGGCGTCACGGTCGAACGAGTCGCAAGCGCGGCCGACATGGAGGACTTCCTCGCCGCCTATGTCGAGGGCCGGGTCATTCCGGCCGCGGCGCGCGCGGCGTTCAAGGCGAACGTGCGCCCGTGGCTCAATGAGCCCGGCTGGTCGCTCTACGTGGCGCGGATCGACGGCCGGGCCGCCGCCGCCGCGATCCTGTTCGTCCATGCCGGCGTCGGCTATTTCGCGGACGCCGCGACCGACCCGGCGTTCCGCCAGCGTGGCCTGCACGCCGCGCTGCTGGCCCGCCGTCGGCGCGACGCGAAAGCCGCGGGCGTCGATTTCGTGTGCGGCGGCGCGGACTTCCTGTCGACCAGCCACCGCAACATGGAGCGCGCCGGCATGCGGCTGTCGTTCCTGCGCGCGATCTGGACGCCGCTCGTCTGACCCCGGCGCCGCTTCTCACAATTCTTCACTTCCGGCGCTCAATGGCGTGACAAGCGGGGCTGTGGATCGCTATTGATCGGCGGCGGGGCGGGCGCAGGCTCGAACGGGAGAAGGACCATGGCGGTTTTCCAGCGATCGACGCTCGGAATCGAACATCCCGAGGCGCGGCAGGGCATGACGCCGCAGCATCGCGTGCGCCCGCTGATGCCGGCGGCGATGCGCGGCGACTACGCGGCCGTCGATCCGTTCCTCGCCCTGATGGAGGACTGGTTCCCGCGCGGCGTATTCGGCAAGCATCCCCATCGCGGCATCGAGACGGTGACCTATGTGATCGACGGGCGGATCGATCACTACGACAACCTCGGCCACCAAGGCGCGATCCTGCCGGGCGACGCGCAATGGATGACCGCGGGGCGCGGGCTGATCCACAACGAGATTCCCGCCGAGGGGCAGACCGCGCACACGCTCCAGCTATGGGTCAATCTGCCGGCGGCGCACAAGATGGTCGCCCCGCGCTACCAGGACCTCGTCGCGAGCGAGATGCCGGCGCGGCGCGAGCCGGGCGCGGAAATCCGCGTGTTCTCCGGCGCCTCGGGCGCCGTGCGGGCGCCGACCGAGAACTACGTCCCGGTGACGATGGTCGAGTTCCGCCTCGCGCCCGGGGTCTCCGTTGGCCAGGATTTGCCGGCCGACTATAATGCGTTCGTTGTCATTCTCGAAGGGACGGGCCGGATCGGCGCCGACGCGGCGGCGGTCAAGGCGGGCGACGTCGTCCAGCTCGACCGGGGCGCCGACGCGGCGGCTTCCGAGGCGGCGGTCGCGGCGGGCGAGACGCCGTTGCGCGCGCTGCTTTACGCCGGCCGGCCGCTGCGCGAGCCGGTCGTCGCCGGCGGCCCGTTCGTGATGAACACGCAGGCCGAGATCGAACAGGCCTACGCCGACTACCGCGCCGGGCGGTTCGGCCCGGCCTGACCGCCGTTCGCCGCTTCCAGGGAGCTGACCCATGCCTCGCGCCTTGCTGTGTCTACTGGGCTTGCTGTCGCTGCTGACCGGCGTCCCGCCGGCCTCGGCCGACGAGGGCCCTTTCGTCATCGGCATCATGAACGATCAGTCGGGACCCTACGCCGATCTCGCCGGGCCGAGTTCGGTCCAGGCGGTGCGCATGGCGATCGAGGATTTCGGCGGGACGGTTCTGGGCAAGAAGATCGAGCTGCTGGTCGCCGACCACCAGAACAAGGTCGATATCGGCATGGCGATCGCGCGCGAATGGTACGACGAGAAGGGCGTGCGCGTCATTTTCGACATCACCAATTCCGGCGTCGCGCTGGCGCTGCAGAATCTCGCCAAGGCGCGCGACCGGCTGGTGATCTTCGACTCGGCCTCGTCCTCCGACCTGACGGGCAAGGCGTGCTCGCCGAACGGCTTCCAGTGGAACGCCGACAACTGGTCGAACGGCGTCTCGCTGATGCGCCTGCTGGTCAAGCAGAAGCTCGACACCTTCTTCTTCATCACCGCCGATTACGCGTTCGGCGCCTCGCTCGAAGCCGACGCCCGCGGCGCGATCGCCAAGGCGGGCGGGACGACGATCGGCGGCGTGCGGGCGCCGCTCAACACCGCCGACTTCAGTTCCTATCTCCTGTCGGCCCAGGCGTCCGGCGCCAAGGTCGTCGTGCTCGCCAACACCGGCGCGGATCTCTCCACCTCGCTCAAGCAGGCCAACGAATTCGGCCTCACGACGAAACAATACATCGCCACGCCGATCACCTATCTCAGCGACGTCAACGCGATGGGCCTGCCGATGGCGCATGGCCTTGTCTTCATGCAGTCCTGGTATTGGGACCTCGACGATCAGACCCGCGCCTTCGCCAAACGCTTCTTCGAGCGCACCAAGCGAATGCCGAACGACAACCAAGCGGCGCTCTATTCGTCGGTTCTGCACTACCTCGAGGCGGTCAAGGCGACCGGCGGCGACGAAGCGCTGAGCGTCGCCAAGGCGATGAAGGCGGCGCCGATCCACGACGTGTTCACCGCCGACGGCAAGGTGCGCGAGGACGGCCGCGTCGTCTACGACCGCTATCTCGTCAAGGCGAAGCAGCCCGCGGAGTTGAAATATCCATGGGACTACCTGTCGATCGAATCGAAGATTCCCGCCGACGAGGCGTTCCGCCCGCTCGGCTCGACCGGCTGCGACCTGACCGGCGTCAAGCCCTGACGCCGCGCGCTCTATTGCGGCGTGAACGTCATGAGCGACGCGCCGCTTCGCTTCAATTCGTCCTCCGAGCCGGCGAGCGTGATCGCCTTGCCCTCGGCCCATAGCGGCGTCAGATCGCCGTAGTGCGGCGAAAATATGTGGCCCGACTCGCCGGTGGCGATCATGAAGCGCGACTTGTCGGGATCGCCGAGATCGTAGAGACCGCGAAAACCGGCGGCATGGGTGCGCGCGAAGGGACGATCGGGTTTGGGGTCGAAGCCCTCGCCGCGATCGAGCGTGTAGAAGCCGCCGCTGGTGGCGCGCGACAGGTCGCTCCAGCGGTCGAGCAACGGGACGTGGCTGTAAAGCTTGTGGGTCAGGACCGCGACATGCTCCTTGCCCCATCGCCACTGGCTCATGTCGGCGCCGTCGCGCTGCGCGAGCAGGGCCAGCGCCTCGTCGAGCGCGCGACCCATCGTCTTGCCGCAGTCGGGATCGGGCTTTTGCGGGGCGTCGCACCATTGCGGGTGATCGTTCAGCAGCGAATAGAGCGTCATCGCGGCGTAGGGGCCTTTTTCGCTCAAGGGCAGGCCGGTCTTCTCGTTGATCATGATGCGGCGCATCGCGCTCAGCCACGCCTTGAAGATCAGCGGCTCCGGCCTGTCCTTGTCCATCGCGCCGCTCCAGCGCGCGATGAGAGCGAGCGCTTGTCTGGCGCGCTCGTCGGCGGGCGCGATGCGTTTGATCAGCGGCAGGAAGTCGGTCGCGGCGAGCGAGAGGATGTCCGCCTGCATCGCCGCCGAGGTGTCGAGGGAATGCTTGTCGATCGTGTCGAAAAACTGCTGGATGCGTCGCGCGCGGTAGTTTTCCTCCCAGTCGCGCCCGAACGTCGGAACGTGATCGTCGGTCACGTTGGCGTTGTTGGCGTTGAACAGGAATCCGGTCGGCGGGTTGTAGGCCTGGGGGAGCTGGTCGAAGGGGATGAAGCCCGTCCAGTCGTAGTCGCCGCTCGCCCCGTCGACCGGCATGAGCCCGTCGCCCGATTTGCGCAGCGGCGCCAGGCCGGGGCTGATGAAGCCGATATTGCCGACCGTATCCGCGAAGACCAGGTTCTGCGTCGGCGTCTGGAAGGATTTCAGCGCCTCCAGGAACTGGTCCCAGTTCTGTGCGCGGTCGACGTCGGCGATCGCCGCGACCGATGTGTCGCGCTCGCCAAGACCGGCGAAAGCGAGCGCCACGACCTTGCCCGCGCCCGCCAGCCCCGCCAGTTTTTTGTCGACGTCCGACAGAACGGGCCCGTGGCGCGTCGCGCGAACTTTCAGGACGACGTCGGGCGCGTTCTTGACGCGGATGATCTCGTCGCGGACGACGAAGGGCCGGGCGCCGTCGGGGGTCAGATATTGGTCGGGATTCTTCGGGTCGACGGTCTCGATGAAAAGGTCCTGCGTGTCGGTGTCGGCGGTGGTGAAGCCCCAGGCGATATGGTCGTTTTGCCCGAGCAGCACGATCGGCGCTCCGGGCACCGTCGCGCCTTTGATCGAAAGCCCGGGCGTGACGATGCGCGCGAGGTACCACAGGATCGGCGCCTCGATCCCGAGATGGGGATCGTTGGCGAGGATCGGCTTGCCGGTCTGGGTGCGGGCGCCGGAGACGACCCATTCGTTGGAGGCGCCGTGGTCGACGCCGATCAGCGCGCCGAGGCGATCCTGCGCCGAGGGGATTTCCGAATGGACGGCGCCGCCGGTCGGCAGCGTGGTGATCGGCGAGCCGGCGGGGGCCGCAGGATAAAGCAGCCGCGCCAGGTCGGGCGACATTTTTTGCGCGAGCTGCGCGCGGTCCTCTTCGATCGCGTAGTTCTGGCTGAGCTGCAGGCTCATCAGCTTGCCCCAGACCAGCGTGTCGGCGGGCTTCCACGGCTCGGGATCGTCGCCCAGGATCAGGAACTCCGGCGGCAGCCGGTCCTTATGGGTCGCGAGGAACGCGTTGACGCCGTCGGCATAGGCTTGAAGATAGGCCTGCGTCTCGGGGCGAAGCGCGGCGAAGCTGCTCTCCGCCAGCCGATAAAAGCCCAGGGTGCGAATGAACCGGTCGACCCCGATCAGGTCGGCGCCGGCGATCTCGGCGAGCCTTCCCTGCCCGGCGCGGCGCAGGATTTCCATCTGGTAGAGCCGCTCGCTCGCATGGAGGTAGCCGAGCGCCCGCGCCGCATCGTCCATCGTCGGCGCGAAAATATGGGGGACGCCATAGGTGTCGCGATAGACCCGCGTCTCGCCGGTCAGCCCCGGCAGGCGCGCCGCGCCGGCGTAGTCCGGCATCGCCCGGTAGAATAGCGCGGCGACCGCGCCGGCGGCGAGCACGACCACAGCGACGACGACGATCAGCGCCCATTTGACGATGCGAACGACCATGGGGCTCCCTCGGCCGAAAATTCGGGCGCAGGATTCCCCGTCGCGATCGGCGAGGCCGAGTCAAACCTTTTTGCGCGCCTTTGTCCATGTCCGAAACGCCGCCTCGCCGCTCGCCGTCGGCCGACGCGAAAAGAAGGACGGCGAGGAGTGCGTCTATTGCCGGAGCCGCATGGATGGTTCATTTGACGGCGCTTGCGCCGTTGAAGAGCGCAACCGGAGGAACGTCCATGTGCGGAAGGTCGAACGGGTCGACGGCGAGCTGAGCAATGTCGCGTTCCCGACCATCGAGGCCGTCAAGGACCCGTTCAAGGCGGGAGGGAGCGGCCGCGCATGACTGACCTGCTCGCTGTCGAGGGCCTCAGCGCCGGCTACGGCGAGGCGCGCGTCATTTTCGGTCTCGACCTGCGGCTGCCGGAGGGGCGCTCGCTCGCCCTGCTCGGGCGCAACGGCGCGGGCAAGACGACGCTGATCAATTCGCTGGTCGGCGTGACGACGCGCCATGCCGGGCGCATCCGCTTCGCCGGCGCCGACGTCACGCGCCTGGCGCCCCACCAGCGGGCGCGCGCGGGCCTCGGATGGGCGCCGCAGGAGCGCAATATCTTTCGCTCGCTCAGCGTCGAGGAGAACCTCACCGCGGTGGCGCGGCCCGGCGCCTGGACGCTGGCGCGGGTCTATGCGCTGTTCCCGCGGCTCGAGGAGCGGGCGCGCGTCGGCGGGCGGCAATTGTCGGGCGGCGAACAGCAGATGCTGGCGATCGGCCGCGCGCTGATGCTCAATCCGCGCCTGCTGTTGCTCGACGAACCGACCGAGGGGCTCGCGCCGCTGATCGTCGACGAAGTGCTGGCGGCGCTGCGCAAGCTGGTGCGCGAGGACGGGCTGTCGATGATCGTCGTCGAACAGAAGGCGCACAGGGTGCTGCCGTTCACCGACGAGGCGATCATCCTCGAGCGCGGCGCGATCGTCCACGCCGGGACGAGCGCGGCGCTCGCCGCCGATGCGGCGGCGCTGGAGGCGCATCTGACCGCCGCAAGGACCGGCGGCGGGGCGGCGCGGTAGGCGGGCCGACTGCGCCAGGCGGCCGTCGCCGGCGGCGATCGTCTCCGCGGCGTTCGATCGCGCGAATTTGTCGAACCTGCCCAAACATTGCTCTTTGCGCTGCGCCGCAACGGCGCTAGATTGGCGCCTTGGCTGGGTGCGATGGAGGCTTGATCATGCGCTCGAAGCTGATGGGAGTGTTGCTGGGCTGCGGCCTGTTGGCGGCGACGGTGGTCCCGGCGCTCGCTTGTAACTACACCAACGCGTCGACCGAGACGCAGGCGCCGCAGCAGACCGCGCAGGCGCAGCCGGCGCAATCCGACACGCAGGAATAGTCGGCCGCAACGCCGCGGCTCGACTCTATGACAAAGCCGACAGGGATCGGCGCGTTGTGGCGCGCCGGTCGCTTTCGTTGGTCGCCGCTTGGGTGCGAACGCCAAACGCCCGAAGGCGCGCGCGCCGCCCACTGCCCGCGCCAGTCTTCTCCTCGAAATCGGGAAACATGACGGCGGCGGCGCTGACCAAGCCGCCGAAAGTGGTTGCAAAGCCGCCGAACAGCAGCGCCAGGCCGGGAACGAGCGCGTCGGAGCGAAACAGCAGCGAGCGGAAGCCGAGCGGGTCGAGGGCGAGCAGCAGGCCGGCGCAGAACACGCCCGTTCCGGCGCCGATGATCCAGTGAACGATGACCGTGCGGATGACCGGATTGCTTCGGCCAAAGCGCCTCCAGTCGTCCGCCTTGCGCCTCGTCCAGACGCGAATCGCGTGGGTCCGGGCCGGCATGGATGCAACCTCCATCGCGCCAAACGGGGCCGACACGGCCGCGCCTGTCGCGTCGGCGCCATTCTACCCCGCGCAGGCGGCGCGTCCAGCGCTCGCCGCGGCCGCGCGTCAGCGCGAGATTTGCTCGAGCGAGAGGTTTTTCGTGCGCGGCCCGAAGAAGCCGATCGTCGCCATGACGACGAGCATCGCCAAAGCGATGAACGCGAAAACGCCGATGGCCCCGAACAGGCCGAGCAGGCGCGCGATGATGAAGGCGCTGACGATCGCCGACAGCCGGCTCCAGGAATAGACGAAGCCCGCGGCGCGGGCGCGAATGCCGGTCGGAAACAGCTCCTGCTGATAGGCGTGGAAACTGTAGGACATGACGTTGCTCGCCAGGGTCAAGCCGACGCCCATCGCGACGATCAGCGCGGGCTCGCGGGTCTGCGCGAAGGCGAGGCCGCAGACGAGGATGCCGGCGGCGGCCGCCACGATGATGCTCTTGCGCTCGACGCGATCGCCGATCGCAAAGCCGAGCAGCGGGCCGAACGGCGCGGCGATGGCGATCAGACTGGTGTAGCCCAGACTCGTCGACACCGTGATGCCCTGGCTGATCAGCAGGGTCGGGACCCAGTTGGCGAAGCCGTAGAAGCCGACCGTCTGGAATATGTTGAAGACGCTCATCAGGATGACGCGCTGACGGACCGGCGCGACCCACAGGTCGCTGAACCCGCCGACGGCGGCGACCGGTTCGGCCGGCCCCGGCGGCGGCAGCGGGCGGCCGTATTCGGCCTCGACCCGCGCCTCGATCGCGGCGAGCACACGGTTCGCCTCATCGAGCCGCCCGTGCTGGGCGAGCCAGCGCGGGCTCTCGGGCAACGCGCGCCGCATGAACCAGATGAAAATCGCCGCGTCGGCGCCGATCAGCACGATCCAGCGCCAGCCGTCGAGGCCGAGCGGCGCGAGCGGGATGAGCTGGTAGGCGAGAAAGGCGACGATCGGCACGCAGCAGAAGCCAACCGCCTGACAGCACGCGAAAGCGCGGCCGCGCATGGATTTGGGCGCGAGTTCGGAAAGATACGTCCCGATCGTCACCATTTCGAGGCCGATGCCGATGCCCGAGACGAAACGCCAGAAGTTCAGCCCGGAAGCCGAATCCTGGAACGCGAGCACGATGTCGGCCGCGGTGTACCACAGCAGCGAATAAGTGAAGATGGTCCGCCGGCCGAATTTGTCGGCGAGAAAACCGCAGGCGATCGTGCCGACGAACAGGCCGGCGAACAGCGCGGCGATGAAGCTCGCCACCCCCGTCGTGCCGAACAGGCCCGGCGTCGTCGGCGTCAGGACGCCGGCCTTGACGAGGCCGGGCGCGACATAGCCGGAAAACAACAGGTCGTAGAGCTCGAAGAAGAAGCCGAAACTCAACAGGACGATGTAGGTCCAGATCGTCCGGGTGGCCGGCAGCCGGTCGAGTCGCGCCGATATTTCGCCCGGACCGCTGCGCGTCGCGGACGTCGGCCGCTCATTGCCCATGCGCTTCCCCCTGACCGACGCCGCGGCGCCGCGATTTGGCCGCATGATAGGCGCTGGCGAGTCGGCGCGAAAGGGGCGTGCGGCGAACGCCCGAAGAGGCGGCCTCGCCGCGCGGGGGCCGGCGTGTGGTATAGTCCGCCGGTCGTTCCCCCCGCGGCGCCGCCGGAGCGCCGATCGCAGGAGAGAGAAATCATGTTGCTGCGCGCTTTCGCGATGTGTTGCCTGACCGGCCTGCTTGCGACGGCCTCGTCGGCATGGGCGGGGATGACGCCCGCGCGCATCGCGCCCTCCGAGGCGCGCCTTGTGGCGGCCGGCTGCGGCCTCGGATTCTTTCGCGACGCCGCCGGCGCCTGCGCCGACGCGCTCGACAAGGTCCGCCGCTGCCCGGGCGGCTATTTCCCGCTGACGTTCCCGAACGGCAATCATTATCGCTGCGTGCCGACGGAATGGCAGTATTCGCGCGGCTGGCTGATGAACCTGTTCGGCGGCTGAAGCGGCGCGCGCGACGCCGGCGCCGGTTTGACAGGCGTCCGCGTATTGTTATACGCGATAACAAATCAGGAGCGCCGCCATGTCCGCAGCGACCGCCGCAGATGGAGAGGCCGTCGTCGCCACCGAAATCGACGGCAGCCTCGCCATCGTCCGCCTCGACCGGCCTGACAAACGCAATGCGCTGAACGACGCCGCGATCCTGCAGCTCGAGGCGGCGTTCCGCTCGTTTCCCCCGACGGTGAAGGCGGCGGTGCTGCACGGCGCGGGCGAGCACTTCTCGGCCGGCCTCGACCTCGGCGAACTGCTCGAGGCCGATCTCGAGCACGGCGTCGAGCATTCGCGCATGTGGCATCGCGCGTTCGAGGCGATCGAATTCGGCCGCGTTCCGGTCGTCTCGGCGCTGCACGGCGCGGTGGTCGGCGGCGGGCTGGAGCTGGCTTGCGCGACCCACGTGCGCGTCGCGGAAAGCTCGGCCTTCTACGCGCTGCCCGAGGGCCAGCGCGGCGTCTTCGTCGGCGGCGGCGGCTCGGTGCGGCTGCCGCGCCTGATCGGCGCCGCCCGCACGATGGAGATGATGCTGACCGGCCGGGTCTATCGCGCCGAGGAAGGCTACGGCTTCGGCTTCTCGCATTATCTGACGCCGGTCGGCGAAGGACTCGCCAAGGCCAAGGAGCTCGCCCGCCGGATCGCCGGCAACGCCGGGCGCACGAATTTCGCGCTGATCCAGGCTTTGCCGCGCATCGCCGACGGCGACCGCGCCGCCGGCTATCTGATGGAAGCCCTGATGTCGGCGATCGCGCAGGACGATGCGGAGGCCAAGTCTCGCCTGCGCGCGTTCCTGGAGAAGCGCGCCGACAAGGTGGCGCCGCCGCCGTGATCCGGATTCAGCCGGGCAGGACGACGCCGGGAGGAGCGGTCATGCAAGCGAGCCTCGTTGCGCCCGAAACGCGAAGCGCCGCAGCCGCGCCGCTGCGCCGGATCAACATCGGCTCCAACGCCGCGACGGTGGAGCGACGCTCCGACGGCGCGATCCTGGTGCGCCCGACCCGGCCGCTCGGCGCCTATCCCGTGAAATTGACCGAGCGCCTTGCGCGCTTCGCCCTCGAGGCGCCGCAGCGGGTGTTCATCGCCGAGCGCGACGCAAACGGGGCGTGGCGCAAGATCACCTACGCGCAGGCGTTTGACGCCGCCCGGGCGATCGGCGGCGCGCTGATTCGGCGCGGCCTGTCCCCGGAGCGCCCGGTGATGATCCTGTCGGGCAACGACGTCGAGCATGCGCTGCTGGCGCTCGCCTGCGCGCATATCGGCCAGCCCTACGCCCCGATCTCGCCCGCCTATTCGACGGCGTCGAGCGATCTGACGCGGCTCACCCCGATCGCGCGGCGTCTGACGCCGGGTCTGGTGTTTGCGAGCGACGGCGCGGTATTCGCCGCGGCGCTGGAGGCCGTCGCCGCCGGCGGCGCGGAAATCGTGGTCGCGCGCCATCCCCCGCCCGGCCGTCGCGCCGCGTTTTTTTCGCAATTGCTGGAGACCCCCGTCGACGAACAGGCGGTCGCCCGCGCGCATGAGGCGATCGCCGGCGACACGGTCGCCAAGATTCTGTTCACCTCCGGCTCGACCGCCTCGCCCAAGGGCGTCATCAACACGCAGGCGATGTGGACCGCCAACCTGGAGATGCTGGCCAATTATTTCCGTTTCCTGCGCGACGATCCGCCGGTCCTCGTCGACTGGCTGCCATGGAGCCACACCTTCGGCGGCAACCACAATTTCGGCCTCGTGCTCTACAACGGCGGTTCGCTCTATATCGACGAGGGCCGTCCGACGCCGCACGGCATCCTGGCGACGGTGCGAAACCTGCGCGAGATCGCCCCGACCGCCTATTTCAACGTGCCGAAAGGCTTCGAGGAGCTGGTCCCGTTTCTGCGCGCCGAGCCGGCGTTGCGGAAGACCTTCTTCTCGCGCCTCAACATGAATTTCTTCGCCGGCGCCGGCCTCGCCCAGCATGTCTGGGACGAGATGGACGCCATCGCCGTCGAGACCTTGGGCGCGCGAGTGCCGATGCTCACCGGCCTCGGGGCGACCGAAAGCGGCCCCTTCGCGCTCGCCTGCTCGCCCGAGCATTGCCGCTCCGGCCATGTCGGGCTGCCCGTTCCCGGCGTCGAGCTGAAACTGGCGCCGGTCGAGGGCAAGCTCGAAGCGCGCCTGCGCGGTCCGGCGATCACCCCCGGCTATTGGCGCGACGCGGCCGCCGACGCCAAAGCCTACGACGAGGAAGGCTATTATCGGCTCGGCGACGCGCTCAAATGGATCGACGAGGACGACCCCGCCAAGGGCTTGGCGTTCGACGGCCGCATCGCCGAGGATTTCAAGCTGTCGACCGGCACTTGGGTCAGGGTCGGGCCGCTGCGCGCCCGCATCATCGCCCATTTCGCGCCCTATTTTCGCGACGTGGCGATCGCCGGAATCGACCGCGACGAGATCGCCGTGCTGGCCTTCCCCGATCTCGACGCCTGCCGCGCGTTGGCGGCCGACCGCGCCGAAGCGCAAGACGCGCGCGCGATCCTCGCCGACGTCGGCGTGCGGCGGGAGATGCGTCGCCGGCTGAGCGCGCTCGCCGCCGAGGCGACCGGTTCTTCGACCCGCGTTGCGCGCCTGATGCTGATGGAGGCGCCGCCCTCGCCGGACAAGGGCGAGATCACCGACAAGGGCTCGATCAACCAGCGCGCGGTGCTCGCCCATCGCGCCGAACTCGTCGAGGAGCTTTACGCCGCGCCCTGTTCGCCGCATGTCATGGCGCTGCCGGAGGTCTGATGGGCTTTCAGTTCTCGCGCCGGCTGACGATCGAATGGGGCCATTGCGACCCCGCCGGCATTGTCTTCAATCCGCGGTTCTTCGAGTTCTTCGACTGGTCGACGGCGCTGCTGGTGCGCGCCGCGCTCGGCCTCGACAAGGCCGAGATGCTGGCCGTCTATGGCCTTGCCGGCATTCCGCTGGTCGACGTGCGCGCGACCTTTCACCACGCGTCGCATTACGGCGAGGAAGTCGAAATCGTCTCGCGCGTGATCAGCGTCGGACGCTCGAGCTTCGAGATCGAGCATCGGCTGTTCAACGACGCGCGGCTCGCGGTCGAGGGGCGCGAGAAGCGGGTGTGGGCGGTTCGCGACGCCGAAAGCGGCGGACGACTGAAAGCCGAAGCGATGCCCGACGAGGTGGCGCGCAAGCTGAAAGGCGGATCGACGCCGCCGTAAGACGCCCAGGCCCTATCGCGCCTGTGCGTGATATTCGTCGTTCGGCCGCATGTCGACCGCCGAGGCCATGCGGTTCGACATGTTGAAGAACGACGCCACCGCCGCGATGTCCCAGATGTCGCGGTCGGAGAAGCCGGCCTCGCGGAGCGCCTGGCGATCCGCCTCTTCGATCTGCGCCGAGGCGAAGGTGACCTTTTCGGCGAAGACCAGCATCGCGCGCTGGCGCGGCGGCAGGTCGGCGGCGCGCCAGTTCATCGCCATCTGTTCGCCGAGCCGCGGATCGCCGGACATCTGGCGCACCGCCGCCCCATGCGCGGTCAGGCAATAGTAGCAATGATTGCCAGAGGAGACCGCCACGGCGATCATTTCGCGCTCCAGCCTGGTGAGGCCGGAGGGCGCCAGCATCAGGTCGTTGTAGAACGCCGCGAAGGCTTCGAGCTTGGCCATGTCATGGGCGTAGGCGGTCAGCACGTTGGGAACGAAGCCCAGCTTGGCGCGGCATTTGTCGAAATAGGCCGCCATCGCCGGCGTCGGCTCGGCGCTGTCGAGGTCGAGCGCGGTGACGCGCGCGCCATGCGCCGCCCGCTGCCTGGGTTTGTTCGCCATCGCGCCGTCCGTTGCCGCCGCCCGCCGGGGGCGCCATTGTAACCGCAACCGCCGCCGCGCCGAAAGGCGCGCCGGCGATCAAACCGTCGAGTTTCAGGGATTTCGATGGCTGACGCGCGCGCCCTGCGGTCCCGCTATGCGGCGTTCGTCGCGAGACTGGGCGCGGCGGGCGACAAGCGCATCGAAGCGGCGTTCGCCGCCGTCGAGCGGGAGAGATATTGCGGCGACGGACCGTGGTGGGCGCCGAAAGGCGAAGGCTATACGCTGACGCCGTCGAGCGATCCGGATTTCCTTTATCGCAACACCGCGATCGGGCTGGCGCCCGAGCGCCGCCTCAACAACGGCGAGCCGGGCTCGCACGCCGTCTGGCTGAAGGCGGTCGAGCCGAAGCCCGGCGAAAGCATCGTGCATGTCGGCGCCGGCGTCGGCTATTACACCGCCATTCTCGCCGAGCTCATCGGCGGCGCGGGCCGTATCGACGCTTACGAGGTCGACCCCGATCTCGCCGAGCGCGCCCGGGGCAATCTCGCCGATCGCCCCAATGTCGTCGTTCACGCCCGATCGGGGGCGGCGGGCGCGCTGCCGGCCGCCGACGTCATCTACGTCAATGCGGGCGCGACCGCGCCGATGACCGCCTGGCTCGACGCGCTTCGCCCCGCCGGCCGCCTGATTTTTCCGCTGACCCCCGACGCCGGCGTCGGCGGCATGCTGCTGGTGGCGCGGCGCGAAGAGGGAGCTTACGCCGCGCATTTCGTGTCGGGCGCCGTGTTCTTCCCTTGCGCCGGCGCGAGGGAGGCCGGCGAAGCGGCGCGGCTGGCGGCGGCGTTCGCGGCCGGCGGCGCAAAAGAGGTGCGCGGGCTGCATCGGGGAACCGATCCCGATGCTTCGTGCTGGCTTGCCGGCGAGGGCTGGTGGCTTTCGAGATAGGCGCAAGCGACCGAAGGACGGTCGGCGCGCGGGCGGGAATTCAGGCCGCGTCGGCGAACTTCACCGCGATGCCGCTGGCGGCGATGCGCCGCAGCGGGGCGCCGTCGATGTCGGCGCGTTCGAGGCCGTCGACTTCGAAGTCGAGGCCGATGATCGCGTCGGCGTCATAATCTTCGGCCGCGCGGATCAGCGCCTGGACCGCCGCCAGGCGATCGGCTTCGGCGCCCGCGGCGTTGGCGGCGCGCCAACCGGAGGCGGCCTTGATGCGGCCGATCGAATAGTGGCCGCGGCCGCCGTCGAGTTTGTTGCTTTGACTGACTTGCATCACGCTTGCCATTTTCTTGTTTCGCCCGCCCGCATCCAGAAATAGCGGGCGCCGCTTGCGCAGGTCTTAACAATCCGGCTTTGCCGGAAGTTTGCGGCGTTTGAGTTGACGAAACCCTAAAATCCGAACGGTTGCGCCCGCCTGGCCGCGCCTGCCAGGGGGTTACGGGATGGTCGAAGATCGGGGTTTGCCTCGCTCGCGCGATCGATGACGATCGCCGCCCGGCGAGCCAGGCGCGGGCGCAACGCGCGGCGCGAGGGCCGCGCGCCGCGCAAGCGCTTATCCGGCGGGGCCGACTTCTTCGGGCGCCGGCTGCTTTTCGAGGTCGGCGCCGGTCTGCTGATCGACCACCCGCATCGACAGTCGCACCTTGCCGCGATCGTCGAACCCCAGCAGCTTCACCTTGACCTTGTCGCCTTCCTTGACGACGTCGGTGGTCTTGGCGACGCGGCCCTTGGCGAGCTGCGAGATGTGGACGAGGCCGTCCTTGGAGCCGAAGAAATTGACGAAGGCGCCGAAATCGACGGTCTTGACCACCGTGCCGTCATAGATCTGGCCGACTTCCGGATCGGAGGCGATCGACTTGATCCAGTTCACCGCGGCCTTGATCTTGGCGCCGTCGGGCGAGGCGATTTTCACCGTGCCGTCGTCCTCGATGTTGATCTTCGCGCCGGTCTTCTCGACGATTTCGCGAATGACCTTGCCGCCGGTGCCGATCACTTCGCGAATCTTGTCGGTCGCGATCTTCATCGTCTCGATGCGCGGCGCGAACTCGCCGAGCTCCGAGCGCGCCCCGCTCAGCGCGCGGCTCATCTCGCCCAGGATATGCAGGCGCCCGTCCTTCGCCTGGGCCAGCGCGACGCGCATGATCTCTTCGGTGATGCCGGCGATCTTGATGTCCATCTGCAGCGAAGTGACGCCCTCGGTGGTGCCGGCGACCTTGAAGTCCATGTCGCCCAGATGGTCTTCGTCGCCCAGGATGTCGGAAAGCACGGCGTAGCGCTTGTCCTCCAGAATCAGGCCCATCGCGATGCCGGCGGTCGGCCGCTTGATCGGCACCCCGGCGTCCATCAAAGCGAGCGAGGAGCCGCAGACGGTCGCCATCGACGACGAACCGTTCGATTCGGTGATCTCCGAGACGACGCGGATCGTGTAGGGGAACTCGGCCGCCGTCGGCAGCATCGGATGGATCGCGCGCCAGGCGAGCTTGCCGTGGCCGATCTCGCGGCGGCCCGGCGCGCCCATGCGGCCGGTCTCGCCGACCGAATAGGGCGGGAAGTTGTAATGGAGCATGAAGCGCTCCTTGTAAGTGCCCTCCAGGCTGTCGATGAACTGCTCGTCCTCGCCGGTGCCGAGGGTCGCCACCACCAGCGCCTGTGTTTCGCCGCGCGTGAACAAGGCGGAGCCATGCGTGCGCGGCAGGACGCCGACCTGCGCCAGGATCGGGCGAACCGTCGTCAGGTCACGCCCGTCGATGCGGCGCTTGTCGTCGAGAATGTTCCAGCGCACGACCTTGGCCTGCGCGTCGTGCAGCGCCTCGGCGACCAGGTCCCTGGCGAATTTCGCTTCGCCGCCTTCGGGCGCCAGCGCCGCGAACGCCTTGGCCTTGGCGGCGTCGACGGCGCCGTAGCGCTGCTGCTTGTTGGTGATCGCATAGGCGGCGCGCAAATCCACGCCGGCGATGTCCAGCACCGCCTTTTCAACCGCCGACTTGTCGGCGAGCGTGAGCTCGCGCGGCTCCTTGGCGGCGCGCTCAGCGAGCCGGATGATCGCCTCGATGACCGGCTGGAAGGCGCGATGGCCGGCCATCACGGCGTCCAGCATGATTTGTTCGGAGAGCTCCCTGGCCTCCAACTCGACCATCAGCACCGCTTCGCCGGTGCCGGCGACGACCAGATCGAGTTCGGAGTCCTTCAACTCGTCGATGGTCGGATTGACCTTGATCTCACCCTTGATATAGCCGACCCGCGCCGCGCCGATCGGCCCCATGAACGGAACGCCCGACAGGGTCAGGGCGGCGGAAGCGGCGACCATCGCCAGAATGTCGGGGTCGGTCTCCAGGTCGTGGCTGAGGACCGTGACGACGACCTGCGTGTCGCAGCGGAAGCCGTCGGGAAACAGCGGCCGGATCGGCCGGTCGATCAGCCGGGAGACCAGGGTCTCCTTGTCGGAAGGCCGGCCCTCGCGCTTGAGGAAGCCGCCGGGAATGCGCCCGGCCGCGAAGGCCTTTTCCTGGTAGTTGACGGTCAGGGGGAAGAAATCGATCCCCGGTTTGGGCGTCTTCAACGAGACGACCGTCGCCAGGACCGTCGTCTCGCCCCAGCTCGCAAACACCGCGCCGTCGGCCTGGCGGGCGATGCGTCCGGTCTCCAGGACGAGATCGCGGCCGCACCAATCGAGTTTTTCACGTTGAATATCGAACATCTCTCATCATCTTTCCTAGAGATGGTGAAAGCTTCTCGGCCAGTGGTCTTGCCAGCAAGTGGTTTCGCCATGAGGTCGGTCATCGGCAAGATGGCGAGAGGCTGGCCTCGACCCGCGATCGGGCGGGGGCCAGCGTCCGGCGATCCTGCCATGACGCGCAGCTTTCACATCCCTTAAATCGCGACAGCGGCCCCATGCCGCCGTCGGCGTTCGGCAACCGGGCGCGCGGCCCGGCTCAGCGGCGAATCCCCAGACGCTCGATGAGCGTCTTGTAGCGGGCTTCGTCATCCTTCTTGACATAATCGAGCAACGAACGGCGCTGGGACACCATTTTCAGGAGCCCCCGCCGCGAATGATTGTCCTTGACATGTGTTTTGAAGTGTTCGGTCAGATTGGCGATGCGCTCCGTCAGGATCGCCACCTGCACTTCAGGCGAACCCGTATCGCCCGCCTTCAAGGCATATTCCTTCACGAGCGCGGCTTTGCGCTCAACGCTGATCGACATCGATTAGGTCCCTTTGTTGCGAGAAAGCGCCATCGTCGCGAGGGCGAAGCGCTCTTCTGTCCTTTGGATTGGCCGAGCCGGGATGTCGTCCAGGTCGGTCACGTCGCGCGGCGAAAACCCCGCGCCGCGCGGCTTATACAGCAAAAGCGCCGCGACGCCAGACAATTGTGCGGACGCACGCTGCGCCGTTTCCTCACCCCGGCGGATTGAACACCCTCGTCGAGACGAAACGACCGGCCTCGACGACGCCGAACGCGACGGGCGCGCCAAAACAGGCGGCGTAGGCGGGGCCTTCGGCGGGGACGGACGCGCCGCGCAGCAGCAGCGTCTGGCCGCGGCGCAGCGCGGCGGCGCCGTCGCGGTCCAGCGCGACGCAGGGCAATTCGGCCAGACCCGCCGCAATCGGCCGCAGCGCGCCTATGCGCTCGGTCGGGTCGCGCAGCGCGTCGAGCGCCGCCGCACCCTCGTTGGCGAACGGCCCGACGCGCGTGCGGCGCAGCGACACGACATGGCCGTAGCACCCGAGCCGCCTGCCGAGGTCGCGGGCGATCGCGCGAACATAAGTCCCCTTGCCGCATTCGGCCTCGAGAACCGCCGCGCCCGGCTCGCTGGCGACCAGCTCCAGCCGATGGATGACGATCTCGCGCGCCGCCATGACGACCTCGACCCCCTCGCGGGCGAGGTCGTAGGCCCGCTCCCCAGCGACCTTGATCGCGGAATAGGCGGGCGGAACCTGGCTGACGACGCCAATGAAATCCGGCAGCCGGGCGCGGATCGCCGCGGCGTCGGGCCGCCGGTCGGACGTCGCCACGACGCGTCCCTCGGCGTCGTCGGTGTCGGTTTCTTCGCCCCATTTGACGGCGAAGCGATAGACCTTGACGCCGTCCTGAACGATCGGCACCGTCTTGGTCGCCTCGCCGAAAGCGACCGGCAGCACGCCGGAGGCGAGCGGATCGAGGGTGCCGGCATGGCCGGCCTTTTTGGCGTTGAACAGATATTTGAGCCGGGCGACCGCCTGTGTCGAAGTGAGCCCGGCCGGCTTGTCGAGGCAAACCCACCCGTCGACCGCGACGCGCGTCGAGCGCGGCGAATTCATGTGAGGTAAGGCCCGATGGCGACGCGGCTACGCTCCATTGCCTCAGGCGTCAGTTGGGCCGCGCAGGCGCGAATAAAGGCGCGCAGGGCGTTGTCGTCGGCGAATGAGGTCATCGGCATCGGGAACGAAAGAGCCGCGCCATGGATGATGATCAATTGCCCAGCGCCGATCATCAGCTCGGTTACGTCCGCCCAACCGAACCGAAACACGGATTTCTTCCAGCCAATTTCCAGACCATCCTCAAGCCGCACCACAGAAACGTCGAAGCCATCCGGTTCACGTCTGCGAAGATCCGAAAGCGCAAAACGTCTCGCCAGTCTTGGCGAGATCAGAGCTGCGGCAATCATGACGACAATGATCCACAAGAACTCGATCAGGCCGCTGTATGCCCTAGGCAAATGAAAAAAATCCGGGAGCGGTAGGGAATCGACAAGAATTCCGACAACTATCACCGCCAATAGTCCAACCCAGGCCTTTTTGACACTTGGCGTCAGACGCCGCCCGGCGAAGCGGCCGCCAGCCAGGCTTCGTTCGCGATCAAATTTGTAGATAATTTTGTCCCGCGACTCGTCGCTCATTCCGCTTTGTCTCTCCTGGCGAGGTCGCGGGCGACCTCCGGCGACTTCAGCAACGCGTCGATCCTGGCGCTCGCATCGAAACTCCCGTCGACCACGAAGCGCAGGTCGGGCGCGAACTTCAGGTTGATCCGATGCGCGATCTCGGCGCGCAGCGCCTTCTTGTGACGCTCCAGCGCGGCGACCGTCTTGTCGGCGTCCTTGCCGCCCAGCGGCATGACGGCGAGCGTCGCCAGTTTCAGATCGGGCGACATCCGGACCGAGGGAATCGTCACCACCTTTCTGGCGAGCGCCGGATCCTCGATATCGCCGCGCGCCAGAATGTCGGACGCCGCGTGGCGGATCAATTCGCCGACCCGCAGCCCGCGCTGCGATGGTCCGGCGTTGTTTTGGGGTGAACGGGGCATGGACGAGATCGGCCTCAGTTGGCGAGGGAGCAGGGCGGCCGGCGCGGCGCGGACCCTCTCGCGCCGCCGCGCCCGCGCATGACGGCCGTCGGTCAGATCGGCCCGAGCTTCACCGAGAAGCCGGGGATGGCGGCGCAGCTCAAAGCATCGTCCGGACCGCGCTCGACGATGGTTTCCCAGACGCCGTCGCGGGGTCCGCCGTGAATATGGGCGCGCCGCCGGGTCGCGTCGATCACCCACAGCTCGCGCACGCCGTAGCGCGAATAGATCTGCGCCTTGAGGCCCCGATCGTATTTGAGGCTGGTCAGCGCGACCTCGATGGCGAGCAGAATATCGGAGCCCTTGACGTCCTCGAGCTTGATGCCCCGAGGATAAACGACGAGGTCGGGTTCGACGAAAGTGAGCTTCGACAAGTACATCGTGCTTTCGACGCCCAGCCAGAGCTTGTCCGGCAGGGCGCGCGCGAGGCCCAAATTGAGGGTTGACTTGATCAGCTCGTGAACATGCGTCTTGGCCTGCAGCGGAACGATTTCGCCCTCGATCAGTTCGAAATTCTCGTCCTCCGAGATGATGCCGGCCTCCTGCATGCGCAGGATTTCCTGCACCGTGAAAGCGCGGCGATCAAACCCCTCCGCGGCCCTCGTAACGCTCGTGGTCATGTTCCGAACCTGGTTCGCCAGACAAAGCCGGCGTCAAAGCGTGCGCCGCACCTCTTGGACATTATAGCATTCGATGACGTCGCCGACGCGCATGTCCTGATAGTTCTCGAACGCCATGCCGCATTCCTGGCCCGATTGCACTTCCCGCACTTCGTCCTTGAACCGCTTGAGCGTCGACAGCTTGCCCTCGTGAACGACGACATTGTCGCGGATCAGGCGGACATGCGCGCCGCGCTGGACCACCCCGTCGGTGACGCGGCAGCCCGCGACATGGCCGACCTTGGAAATCGTGAAGATCTCCAGAATCTGCGCGTTGCCGAGCATTTCTTCGCGCAAGGTCGGCGCCAGCATTCCCGACATCGCCGCCTTCACGTCATCCACCAGATTGTAGATGATGTTGTAGTAGCGGATCTCGATGCCATGCCGCTCCGCCAGGTCGCGCGCCTCCTTGTGCGCGCGCACGTTGAAGCCGATGATCACCGCCTTCGACGCCTCGGCGAGCGTTACGTCGGACTCGGTGACGCCGCCGACGCCCGAATGAACCACGCGCGCGCCGACCTCATCGGTGCCCAGACCGTCGAGCGCGGCGACGATCGCCTCGACCGAGCCCTGAACGTCGCCCTTGACGACGATCGGCATTTCCTTGCGGCCCGCCGTCTTCAACTGGCTCATCATGTCGGCGAGCGACGTCCTGACGACGCCGCCGCGCGCCGCGAGCTTCTCGCGCTTCTGGCGATCGCGATATTCGGCGATTTCGCGCGCCCTCGCCTCGCTCTCGACCACCGCGAACCGGTCGCCGGCTTCCGGCGCGCCGGAAAATCCGAGCACTTCGACCGGCGTCGACGGCAAGGCGGCTTCGACATTGGCGCCCGCGTCGTCGATCAACGCGCGCACGCGGCCCCATTGCGACCCGGCCACCACCAGTTCGCCGACCCGCAGCGTGCCGCGCTGCACCAGCACGGTGGCGACGGGGCCGCGGCCGCGGTCGAGCCGCGCTTCGACGACCGTGCCCTCCGCATGGCGGTTCGGATCGGCCGTCAAATCCAGCAATTCGGCCTGCAGGGCGATCGCCTCGAGCAGTTTGTCGAGATTGAGATGCTTGGTCGCCGAGACCTGCACCGCGAGCGTGTCGCCGCCGAAGGCCTCGACCTGGACGTCGTGCTGGAGAAGCTCCTGCGCGACGCGATCCGGATTGGCTTCGGGCTTGTCGATCTTGTTGATCGCGACGATGATCGGCGCCTTGGCCGCCTTGGCGTGGCGGATCGCCTCGATGGTCTGCGGCATGACGCCGTCGTCGGCGGCGACGACCAGCACCACGATATCGGTCACCTTGGCGCCGCGCGCCCGCATCGCCGTAAAGGCGGCGTGGCCGGGCGTGTCGATGAACGTGATTTTTTCGCCGCCCGGCGCTGTCACCTGATAGGCGCCGATATGCTGCGTGATTCCGCCCGCCTCTCCCGCGACGACATTGGCCTTGCGAATCGCGTCGAGCAGCGAGGTCTTGCCGTGATCGACATGACCCATGATGGTGACGATCGGCGGACGCGGCGTCGGCGCGCCCTCTTCGTCGGCGCGATCGAACAAGCCCTCCTCGACGTCGGATTCGGCCACGCGCTTGACGGTATGTCCCATTTCCTCGGCGATCAGCTGGGCGGTGTCGGCCTCGAGCACATCGGTGATCGTCGCCATCTGCCCCTGTTTCATCAGCAGCTTGATGACGTCGACGGCGCGCTCGGACATGCGGTTGGCGAGCTCCTGGATGGTGATCGTCTCCGGCAGCACGATTTCGCGCGACAGCTTCTCCTTGGCTTCCTTGACCCCGTGCCCTTTCAGCCGCTGGGTGCGGCGCCGGAACGCCGCGACCGAACGGGTGCGCTCCTCCTCGCCCGCCGTCGCGCTGGCGACCGTCAGCCGGCCGCGGTTGCGCTGTTCGGACCCGCGGGCCGGCCGCGCCGGCAGGATCACCTTCGTCGGCTGGGCCGCGGCGCCGCGCCGGCTCGAGCGCCTGGCGTCCTCCTCCTCGACCGTCAGCGCGCGGGCGGGCGCCGGCGCGGCGGCCGCCGGGACGGCGCCGGGCGCCGCCGGCTTTCGCGCCATCGTCACGGCGGACGCCGCGGAAGGCTCGCCGCCGGCCAGACGCCGACGCGCTTCTTCCTCGGTCTTGCGCTTGAACTCGGCTTCCTGGGCGCGGCGGGTTTCCTCCTCGCGCTTGCGCGCCTCCGCCGCCTCGCGCTCGACGCGCTCGCGCGCCTCGCGTTCGGCGCGAAGCTTCGCCTCGGCTTCCTGGCGGCGGCGGTCTTCATCCTCGCGCGCCCGCGCGCCCACCAGCGCCTTGGCCCGCGCATCGCGCTGTTCGTCGGTCAGCGTATGCAGGACGACGCCGGTCTTGGGCGGGGCGACCGGCGCCGCAGCGGCGCCCGCGCGGGCGGCGGCGCCCGCGACGGTCGGGCCTCGCGGAGCGACCGGAGCGGCGACGGGAGCCGCCGGCCGCAGAGCGCCGGGAGCCGCCTCGCGCGCCGGCGCCTCGACGGGTCCGGCGACGCGCCGTTTCACCTTCTCGACGACGACCGCCTTGGTTCTGCCGTGCGAAAAGCTCTGGCGGACCATCCCCTGCTCGACCGGACGCTTCAAATGCAAGGTTTTCGACGGGGCCGCGCCCAAAGTCTTCTCACCAGTATTGTTCGTATCGCTCATGCGTCTTTCCAGGTACCCGGGCTCCGCCCAACTGTTTTCGGCATCGGCTCAAGCGGACGGCTCGCCGCCATCGTCCGTCCTCGCCGCGATGGGCGGCTCGCCCACTCTACTCGATCGGTATTCGGCGAGCCGACGGGCGCGATAAAGGAAGGCCGCGCTCGCCTCGCCCGCGCCAAGGGCTGCATGTATCACATTTGTCCTGCCCAATGCCAAATCCAATTGGCTCGACGAAAAGAGATTCATTCGCGCAATGCGATCGGCCTCCGCGCCGAAGCGGCCCGTCGCGAGGCGCTCCAGCTTGGCCGTCCCGTCGGGCGAGCCGTCGCTCGCATGAATGAGCGCGACGACGTCGCCGGCGCGGACCGCCGCCTCGACCTTGGCGGCGCCCGTCACGACCAGGCCCGCCTTGTTGACGATCGACAGGAACTGCAACGCGTCCCGCTCGATCATCGAATCGAGCTGGCAGGCCAAATCGGGCGAAGCCGCCGCCTTGGTCCGGAAACCGCGCGAGAAGGCCTGCCGGCGCGCCGCCTCGTCGACGACGGCGAAACTCAATTTCGTCCAAACCCCCCTGCCGGGAAGCCTGCGGCGCAGATCCGGCGCCACCTCGCCGTCCGGCGACAAGCAGAAGCGGATCATCGCCTCGGGCGGTCCCTTTTCGCCCGTCACGATGCAGGTTCGCTGCGAATCGCCGCGATCGGGCTTGCCGCGGGCGGCCAATTCCCTCTCCATCGCATCCCTGTCGCCAAAGAGGAGAAACAACGCGCTCGCTTCGAAATCCGCCCTTTGGCGGCGCAGAGACCGGCAAAAGCCTATTCCGCTTCCTCCGTCGCCTGCCCGACCTCGGCTTCCTGCAGCTCCGGCAGCGCCTCGATCCATCCGGCGCGCAGGCGCGCGTTCATGATCAAAGCGTCGGCCTGTTCGCGTGAGAGATCGAAGCCGTCGAGGAACCCCGGATGCCGCTTGCCTTCGCCGTCGGCGCGGTCGGTCCAGCCGACGAGATCGTCGGTCGCGCAGCCGGCGAGGTCCTCGACGCTCTTGACGTCGTTTTCGCCCAATTTCACCAGCATCGGCGTGGTGACGCCTTCGATCGATTTGAGATCGTCCTCGACGCCCAAGGCCTTGCGGCGCTCGTCGTATTCAGCCTCGATCCGCGCCAGATGCCCTTGCGCGCGCGCCTGAATCTCGGCGGCGGTGTCGGTGTCGAACCCCTCGATCCCGGCCAGTTCGTCCGGCTCGACATAGGCCAGCTCCTCGACCGAACGGAATCCTTCGGAAGCCAGCAGCTGGGCGACGGTCTCGTCGACGTCCAGCGCGCTCATGAACGCGTCGGTGCGCTCCACGAACTCCTTCTGACGGCGGCCCGACTCCTCCGCCTCGGTCAGGATGTCGATGTCCCAACCGGTCAGTTGCGACGCCAGCCGCACGTTCTGCCCGCGCCGCCCGATCGCCAGCGAAAGCTGATCGTCGGGAACCACCACCTCGATGCGGGTCGAATCCTCGTCGAGCACCACCTTCATCACCTCGGCCGGCTGCAGGGCGTTGACGATGAAGGTCGCCGCATCGGCGGACCACGGGATGATGTCGATCTTCTCGCCCTGCAATTCGTTGACCACCGCCTGGACGCGCGAGCCGCGCATGCCCACGCAAGCCCCGACCGGATCGATCGAGGAATCGTTGGAGATCACCGCGATCTTGGCGCGCGAACCGGGATCGCGGGCGACCGATTTGACCTCGACGATGCCGTCGTAAATCTCGGGCACTTCCTGCGCGAAAAGCTTGGACATGAACTGGGGATGGGTGCGCGACAGGAAGATCTGCGGTCCGCGCTGCTCGCGCCTGACGTCGTAGACATAGGCGCGGATGCGGTCGCCCGGGCGGAACATTTCGCGCGGGATCATTTCGTCGCGCCGCACCACCGCCTCGCCCGCCCCGCTGCCGCCGAGATCGACCACGACGTTGCCGTATTCGACGCGCTTGACGACGCCGTTGATGATTTCGCCGATGCGATCCTTGTAGACTTCATATTGCTTGTCGCGTTCGGCCTCGCGAATTTTCTGGACCAGCACCTGCTTGGAAGACTGGGCGGGAATGCGCCCGAAGTCGAAGGGCGGCAACGACTCGGCGATCCAGTCGCCGATCTGCGCCGAAGGGTTCTTCTTCTGGGCGTCGGCAAGCGCGATTTGCGTCGCATCGTTCTCGACCTGATCGACCACCAGCAGCAGGCGCGAGAAGCGAATCTCGCCGGTCTTGGGGTTGATCTCGGCGCGAACCTCGGTTTCCTGTCCGTAACGCGAGCGCGCCGCCTTCTGCATCGCGTCCTCCATCGAGGCGAGCACGATCGACCGATCGATCGACTTCTCGCGCGCGACCGCGTCGACGATCTGCAGCAGTTCGAGCCTGTTGGCGCTCACGGCCATCTGAATTCTCCTCTGGTGACCCGAAAAACCGGCGCGTCGCCGTTTCGGGTCGTCTGGTTAAATCGTCCCGCCCGTCTCGCCGGGCAAGGCCTCGTCGGAAATAGGCTTGGTCTTTCGCGCTTTGCGCTGCTTCCTGGCCGCCCTCTCGCGGCGCAACGCCGCGCGGATCAGATCTTCGGTGAGAACCAGCCGCGCCTCGTCCATGTCGCCGACCGGCAAGTTCACAAGATCGCCTTCGGCCTCGTCCTTGGCGGCCAGGCGCAGCCGCGCCGCCATCGTCGGCCCGGCGCCCTGCACGTCTTCGACGATCCCCCGAAAACGCTTGCGGCCGGCGACCGGAACGGCCATTTCGATTCGCGCTTCGTGACCGACCGCCCGCCGGAAATCGGAGGCCCGCACCAGCGGCCGGTCGATGCCGGGGGACGAGATTTCGAGGCGATAGGCGCGGCCCACCGGGTCTTCGAGATCGAGGACCGGCGAGACCGCGACGCTCGCCTGCTCGCAGTCGTCGACCGTCATCGAGCCGTCGGGGCGCTCCGCCATGATTTGAACGGTGGTCCCGTCGGCGGCCGAGATCTTCACCCGCACCAGCCGCAATCCGAGATCGCGCAGCGCCGGCTCGACGAGCGCGCCCACGCGGCGCGCAAGACCGTTCTCCACCAGCAGACGCGGCTCATCGAGCGCGGCGGCGGTCTCCGGCGTCTGGTTCAACTCGTGCGTCTCGCCCGCCTCGGCGGCGGGCTGTCGTTCGGCCATGGGTCCCGTCGGCAATAAAAAAGAGCGGGTCCCGGCCGGGGCCCACTCTCAAAAACCGCCTCTCATCCGGACTGACGAGAAGCTATGAGAAACCAACGAGGCTGCATATAGGCGACATCACGGGAAAAAGCAAGACGGCCTGCGGGCTGCGCGACGGCGAGCCGACAACGGATCGCCTAGTGTTGGGACTGCGTGCCCGCCGACGGCGCCGTCAGGGCGTTGCGCGCGGTGATCTGGTTCGAAGCGTCGGTGAATTCCTTGCCGTCGCCCAATTGAACCGTCGGCATGCAGCTCGGCGAGCAGGAATAGGATTCGCGCTCCATGCCGCGCTGCACGATCAGCGTCGAACTGGTCGGAACGACCCGGACGGTTTTCTCGTCGAGAACATTGCCCCGCCCGTCGAGGGCGATCAGATTGGTCTCGCCGAAGCCCTTGCCGGTCACCACCATCGCGCCGGCGCCCTTGAGCATCGTCACGTCGGCGACGATCGGATTGCCGATGACCAGAGTGACGGTTCCCTCGGGGACGCGGGCGATCTTCGCCTGATCGAGCGTCACGCTCAGCACCGCCGTCTCGGCGCGCGCGGGGATGGCCGCTGGCGCGCCGACGAGCAGGAGGCTCAACATGGCCACGAATGAGAATAGCGAGCGACGGCGCATCGGATTTGAGCCTTCTTGCAGTCGGCTGACCGACGGGCGTGGGCCCATGCGGCTGGAACGGGATGTCTGTGCGTCAATTTCACCCTGAAATGGTGAAGGAACTCTGAACAAGCCGGATTTTCCGCCGCCGCCCGCCGCCGGTCCGCCGTTTCGCCCCGGAAACGCCGGCGCGGCGATTGCGAGGGGCGGTCCTTGCGGCCTAAACAAACTCCAGACGGGAGGCGTCGCATGAACAGCCGATTCGCCGAGGCGATGGCCAGGCTTCCTCTGGTGGCGATCCTGCGCGGGATTACGCCCGCCGAATTGGCCGCGGCGTTGCGCGCGCTGCTCGGCGAAGGCTTTCTGCTGATCGAGACGCCGCTGAATTCGCCGGAACCTTTGGCGAGCATCAGGGCGATGCGCGCGATCGCGCCGCCGGAGGCGCTGATCGGGGCCGGCACGGTGAGGACGCGGCAAGAGGTCGCGGCGGTCGCCGAGGCCGGCGGCGACCTGATCGTCATGCCGCACGCCGACCTCGCGGTGATCGCGGCGGCCAAGGCGCGCGGCCTGATCGCCGTGCCGGGCGTCGCGACGCCGACCGAGGCCTTCGCCGCGCTCGACGCCGGAGCCGACGCGCTGAAGGCCTTTCCCGCCGAAATGATCACGCCCGCCGTCGTCAGGGCCTGGCGCGCGGTCATTCCCGCCGCTGTCCCGATCCTGCCGGTCGGCGGCATTACGCCCGACAACATGGCGCCCTATGTGGCGGCGGGCGCCAGCGGCTTCGGGCTGGGCTCGGCGCTCTACCGACCCGGCGACGGCGCGGCGCGCGTCAAGGAAAGGGCGGCGACGTTCGTCGCGGCGTGGCGAGCGCTGAAGGGCTGACGGCGCCGGCAGCCTGCGACGGCAAGATTGAACGGGCGCCAACGATCCCTTGTCGGGGGTCCGGAAAGGAGGACGACCCTTTCAATTGGTCGGAAGCGGGCCAATTGTGCGACCGCGGTCGCCAAAAGGCGCGCCATTGCCCTAAAAGCAAGCCAAAAGAACCGGAAATGGCGCGTCCGATCGCCGCCAAGCCTTTGATATTGAGCGGCGCGGAACCCCGCGGGCTTCCGCGAATCGGGACATATCAAGGGTTTAGGCGCCGTTTTCCTTCCGCTTCGCATTTTTCACGCGAAATCGGCGCGAGAAATCCTCAGGACGCCCTTGGCGAACACGGGCGAAGCCGTTTTCGGCCGCGACGCTGGATCGCTCTTAATCGTCTCACGGGACCGACGGCCGGATCGTCTCACGGGACCGACGGCCGGTCAATGTTTTGTCGCCTCGCCGATCGCCGGCGCGCGGCGAGCTTCGGCCAAATCGCAAGGGCTGAGCAACCCCCCGCCTTCGGGGGCAGGGCAAGGAACGCCCATTTCAATTTCGCCGGCGCGGGCCAGGAGGGTCAACACCCGATCTATTCGCTCGATGACCGCTGGGGGTGGGGAGCCGACCTGGAGGGCATGTTGGAAAGGAGCGCGCTCTGCGCCCATTACGGCCGGTCCCGGCCAATGAGGCGGTTCTCGAAAGCGGACGCCTGACCGGCGAGGCGCTTTCCCGTGCACCCGGACGAACGGTCGCCAACCTACCAGGTCCGCACCCGTCGTCTTGACGGGGCCGCCCGTGCAGGCCGAACAATCTATCCTCGATTGATTCGGAGCTCTCATTGAACAAAATGACATTTGCGGGCATCGTCTCGGCCTTCGGCGCCTCCGCCAAGGCCAAACTGGATAATCCCGCCATTTCCGGGGCGCCGGAAGACCAGCTCCGGTCGCCGCTTGAGCAGTTGTGCCAAGACCTGGCGTCCCTCAATGGCCTCGCGCCGGGCAGCTTGTCGCTTGTCGGCGAAACGACGCTTTCGCATTTGCAGACCCGGCCGGATTATGCGGTCAGCGTCCACAACGCGCTGGTCGGCTTCATCGAGGTGAAAGCGCCGGGAAAGGGTTGCGATCCCCGAAAATTCTCCGATCCCCACGACAAGGCGCAATGGGCCAAGCTCAAGTCCCTGCCCAATCTCGTCTATACCGACGGCAACGGGTTCAGCCTGTGGCGCAACGGCGAACCCGCCGGCAAAATCGTCATGCTCGAAGGCGACATCGAAACCTCCGGCGCCAAGCTGAAGGCGCCGGAGACGTTGCGCGCGCTGGTGGCGGACTTCCTCACCTGGACGCCGCAACCGCCGACCAGCGCCAAGGCGCTTGCGCAGACCAGCGCGCGCCTCTGTCGCCTGCTGCGCGAGGAGGTTCTGGAGGAGATGGCGGCCGGCCACGGCAGTCTGCTTCATCTCAAGCAGGACTGGCGCAAGCTGCTGTTTCCCGAGGCGACCGACGCGCAATTTGCCGACGGCTATGCGCAGGCCGTGACTTTCGGCCTCCTGATGGCGCGCGCCTTCGAGATTTCGCTGAAGGACGGCGTCGAACTGGCGGCGATCAGGCTCAAAAAAACAAACACGCTGATCGGCACGGCGCTCAACGTGCTGACCGAGGACGACGCCAACCAGCAATCGCTGAAGACCTCGCTCGACACGCTGACGCGCGTGCTCAATGAAGTGAACTGGTCGACGCTCAGCAAGGACAAGCCGGAGGCGTGGCTCTATTTCTACCAAGATTTTCTCGAAATCTACGACAACCGCCTGCGCAAGCTCACGGGCTCGTATTACACGCCGCCGGAGGTGGTCAGCGCGATGACCAATCTCGTCGATCAGGCGTTGCGCGGCCCTCTGTTCGAGCGGACGGCGGGGCTCGCGTCGTCGGACGTGACGCTCGCCGATCCCGCGGTTGGCACGGGAACATTCCTGCTCGGCGCGCTGCGAAAGATCGCTGACAATGTGAAGGCGGATCAGGGCGCGGGCGCTGTCGGGCCGGCGATCGCCGCCGCCGCCAAGCGGCTGTTCGGCTTCGAATTGCAATTCGGGCCGTTCGCGGTCGCACAATTGCGCCTGATCGCGGAAATGCGGACGCTGACCAAAGTGGCGGCCACGCAGACGCCGCCCGAGCTCAATCTCTACATCACAGACACGCTCGGCAATCCCTTCGTCGAGGAGGAGCAATTGCCGCAGATCGTCGAGGCGATCGCGAAATCGCGGCGCGAGGCGAACAGGGTTAAAAGCCAGCAGCCGATCACCGTCGTCATCGGCAATCCGCCATACAAGGAAAAGGCTGAAGGGCGCGGCGGCTGGATCGAGAAGGGCGCGGGCGGCAAGCTTGCCGCGCCACTCGACCGCTGGAAGGCGCCGCGCGACTGGGGCGTCGGCGCGCACGGCAAGCATCTGAAGAACCTCTACGTCTATTTCTGGCGCTGGGCGACGCTGAAGGTGTTCGGCTCCGGTCGCTTCGCCGCGACCGGTGTTCCGGATACGGGCGAAGAAGGAATCGTCTGCTTCATCACTGTCGCCGGCTTTCTCAACGGGCCTGGCTTCGAGAAGATGCGCGACGATCTGCGCCGGACGTGCTCGGACATCTGGGTGATCGACTGTTCGCCGGAGGGCCACCAGCCGGACGTCCCAACGCGCATCTTCCAGGGCGTGCAGCAGCCGGTTTGCATCACGCTCGCCGCCCGAATGCTCGACAAGGATGGCAAGACGCCGGCGCGCGTCCGGTATCGCGCGCTGCCTATGGGCAGGCGGGAGGACAAGTTCGATGCGCTCGCAGCGTTGTCGCTCGACGCGAAGGACTGGATTGACTGTCCGACGGACTGGCGCGCGCCTTTCCTGCCGGAGATTGGCGGGAAGTGGGCGGACTTTGCGCCGTTGCGTCGCCTGTTCACCTACAACGGCTCGGGCGTCATGCCCGGCCGGACATGGATCATCGCGCCAGACAAGGAGACATTGGAAAAGCGCTGGGTGCGGCTGGTCAACGAAAAGGACGCGGAGAAAAAGGAAATCCTCTTTCATCCGCATCTGCGCGATGGCGAATTGGGCGACAAGCATTTGACCAAAGCGGCGAAGGCAGGACTTGCCGGCCACGAGTTTCGCTCACATTCCATCGCGAGCGATAAGGCGAAAGCGATTACGCCAATACGTTATGCGTTTCGGAGCTTCGATCGGCAGTGGATCATTCCGGATGCGCGACTGATCAATCAGTCCAATCCGACGCTGTGGAAGGCGTGGTCGGACAAGCAGGTCTTTGTGACGGCTCCCGAGGACCGAGCAATCACAAGCGGTCCTGCAATTACATACAGTTCTCTGATCCCCGACCTCCACCATTACCATGGTCGCGGCGGCCGCGTGTATCCGCTCTGGGCCGATGCGTCGGCGACGCAATCGAACGTGCGCGCGGCCGTGTTGGAGGCGCTGGCCAAGGCTTATGGCACTCCTGTCGGCGCCGAGGACTTCCTCGCCTACATCGCTGCCGGCATGGCCCATCCGGATTTCACCGCACGCTTTCGCGCCGAGCTCGTGCGGCCCGGCCTTCGCATTCCGCTGACGGCGGACAAGGTTTCGTTCGATGAGGCGGTTGCGCTCGGTCGCGAAGTGGTCTGGCTGCACTGTTACGGTGAGCGCTTCGTCGACGCGGCGGCCCGTCGGCCGAAAGGGCCGCCGCGTCTGCCGAAGCAGGAGGCGCCCTTCATTCCCGCCGACGGCGCGATTCCCGGCGCGCCCGAGCCGCTGCCGGAGACCATAAACTACGACCCAGCCAAGCGGCGCCTCGTCATTGGCATAGGCTACGTCGAGAACGTCACGCCGGCGATGCGCAATTACAAGATTTCCGGCAAGAACGTGCTCGACCAATGGTTCAGCTATCGCAGGCGCGACCGCACCAAGCCGATGATCGGCGACAAGCGGCCGCCCTCGCCGCTCGAAAAAATCCAGCCCGATGGCTGGCTTGCCGAATATACCGAAGACCTGCTGAACCTCCTCAACGTGCTCGGCCGCGTAATCGCGCTCGAACCGCGGCAAGCCGATTTGCTGGAGCGGATCGTGGCCGGGCCGCTGGTGGCCCTCGCCAGCGCCGAGAGCGAACAGGAGTCGGGGATAACGGAGGATGAGCCGTCGCATTAGCGGGCGCGCTCTGACAAAGTCATCGCCCGATTCACCCCGCCAAGGACGAGGCCGCCCGAGATGACTCGCCAACTGGACCTGTTCGGCGAAAGCCAGCCGGAGATTCCGGGGCTGGAAGAGTCGAGGGCCGTCTATCGCGCCGACCCGGACGAGGTGCGCGCCGAATTGCTGCGCGTGCTGGCGAAGGTCCGCGCGGCGCAAAGCTTTCCGTGGGACGCGCGCCGTACGCTCTACTGGCGCACCGTATTCCCGCAAATGACCAACTGGCTTCCGGACGCGGAGGCGGCGCAGTTGCGCTTTGAGTTCGAGACGGAAATCCGGCGACTGGAAGCGGCCTAGCGCGTGCTTCGCCGTCGGCCGGCCAAGACCGGACCTCGGACCAGCGGCGGCGAAGGTCAGCAAAGGGTCGACAGCCAGCCTCGGTCGATCGAGTCTCGCCCCCTAGCCGCTCACCCTTGCCTGGCGAAAATCGAAGCGCCCTGGTCGGCGCGGCCGACCGCGGCGCGGAAGGCGGAAAACAATTCGCGCCCGATCCCGGTGTGCGAAGCCGACAGATCGTAGTCCTCGCATCCCCGCGCCGCCCATTCCGCCTCGTCGACCTTGACTTCCAGCCGGCCGGCGGGCGCGTCGAGGCGGATGACGTCGCCGTCGCGTATTTTGCCGATCGGGCCGCCGTTGGCCGCCTCCGGCGTCACATGGATCGCGGCGGGAACCTTGCCCGAGGCCCCCGAGAGGCGGCCGTCGGTGACCAGCGCGATTTTGAAGCCGCGATCCTGCGCGACGCCGAGCGGCGGCATCAGCTTGTGCAATTCCGGCATGCCATTGGCGCTCGGCCCCTGGAAGCGCACCACCGCCACGCAATCGCGAAACAATTCGCCGGCCCTGAACGCCGCGTGCAACTCCTCCTGGCTGTGAAAGACGCGGGCCGGCGCTTCGATCACATGACGCTCGGGCGCGACGGCGGAGGTCTTGATCACCGCGCGGCCGAGCGGCCCGTCGAGCACCCGCAGGCCCCCGGTGCTCTGAAACGGATGCTCCGCGCCGCGCAGCACGGTTTCGTCATGGCTTCTGGCGGCCGGCTCGCGCCAGACGATTTCGCCGTTCTCGCCGAGACCCGGCTCGACGACATAGTCGTCGAGCCCCTCGCCCCAGACCGTGCGAACGTCCCGATGCAGCAGGCCGCTCCCGAGCAGCGAGCGGATCAGCACCGGCATGCCGCCGGCCGCCTGGAAATGGTTCACGTCGGCCTTGCCATTGGGATAGATGCGGGTCAGCAGCGGCGCGACTTCGGCCAGATCGGCGAAATCGTCCCAGTTGAGCGCGATTCCCGCCGCCGCCGCCATGGCGATCAGATGGATCGTGTGATTGGTCGAGCCGCCGGTGGCGTGCAGGCCGACGACCCCGTTCACCACCGCCCGCTCGTCGACGACATGGCCGATCGGCGTATAGGCGTTGCCCAACGCTGTGAGGTCCAGCGCGCGCCGCGCGCCAAGCGCGGTGAGCGCATCGCGCAGCGGCGTGTTCGGATTGACGAAGGAGGCGCCGGGCAGGTGCAGGCCCATGATCTCCATCAGCATCTGGTTGGTGTTCGCGGTGCCGTAGAACGTGCAGGTGCCCGGCCCGTGATAGGCTTGCGCCTCCGCCTCCAGCAAGGCGGCGCGGCCGACCTTGCCCTCGGCGTAGAGCTGGCGGGTCTTCGACTTTTCGTCGTTCGAGAGGCCCGAAGTCATCGGACCCGCCGGCAGAAACACCGCCGGCAGATGGCCGAACGACAGCGCGCCGATCAGCAGACCCGGCACGATCTTGTCGCAGACGCCGAGATAGACCGCCGCGTCGAACATCTGATGCGACAGCGCGACGGCGGTCGAAAGGGCGATCACGTCGCGCGAGAACAGCGACAGCTCCATCCCCGCCTCGCCCTGCGTCACGCCATCGCACATCGCCGGCGCGCCGCCCGCCACCTGCGCGCTGCCGCCCGCCTCGCGCGCCACGCGTTTGATGATCTCGGGGAACCGCTCGAAAGGCTGATGCGCCGACAGCATGTCGTTGTAGGTGGTGACGATCGCCAGGTTCGGTCCCTCGCCGTCGCGCAACGCCTGCTTGTCGGCCGGGCCGCAGGCGGCGAAGCCATGCGCGAAATTGGCGCAGCCGAGGCGCTTGCGGGTCGGCGTCTTGGCGGCCTGCTTGTCGACGCCGTCGAGATAACGCCGGCGGCTGTCGCGGCTGCGGCGCACGATGCGCTCGGTCACTTCGCCAATGCGCGCGTGAAGGGGAGTGGTCATGGCAATTCCTCTCGAGCGGGTGGTCGTCGCGCGCCGGCGCCGGCGGCCGCCGACGCCTTTGTGGCCGAGCGGCAGGCGATGAGCAAGGAGCGCGCCAAGCCGCGGCGCGCCGCGCGCCCGCCACAATCGCATCGTCAATTCGCCGGATCGGCCAAGTGAAATGGCGCGGTCGAAATCCTAGCACAGGACGGTCTCATGCGCTCCATTTTCACGGCGGCCGCCGGCGCGGTCTTCGCCTCTCTCGGCTGTGCGCCGAATTTTTCCTCGCCTGCGCTCGCCGCAGAGATCGACGCCGCCTCGAAAATCGATTCGGTGACGGTCTATCCCGACGCCGCGATCATTTCGCGCCTCGCCGAGATCGACCTGCCGCAGGGCGACAGCGTGCTGACGTTCGACAATTTGCCGCTGGCGCTCGATCCCGCCTCCCTCAGGCTGGAGGGCGAAGGCGCCGCGAAAATCACCATCGGGGCGGTCGAAACGCAGGTCGCGCCCGCCGCGGCGAGGGGACCCGACAACGCCATCGAGGTCAAGCTGGCGAGCCTGCGCGCCGAAAGGGAGGCCTGCCAATCGACGATCGACGCGCTCAACGCCAAGCGGGCGATGATCATCCGCTTTTCTCAATCGGGACCGGAGAAACTGTCGCCGGAAGCCAAGCCGCTCGACGTCGCGCAGTGGAGCGCGGCGTGGGACGCGGTCGCGGCCGGTCTCGCCAAGCTGGGCGATGATCTACGCCCGACGCTCGCCAGGGCCCGCCAACTGGACGAACAGATCAAGGCGCTGGAGGCGCAGCGACAACGCCCGCTCGCCGGGCCAGGCGCTCAACGAAACGCGACCGTGACGATCGCGGCGGACGCGCCGACGCGGGCGCGGATCAAGCTATCCTATCGTATCGGCGGCGTCGGCTGGCGGCCGGCCTATGACGCGGTCCTCGACACCACGGCGGGCGCCAACGCGCTGTCGCTGACGCGGCGCGCCATTCTCACCCAGCGCACCGGCGAAGACTGGAGCGACGTCGCGCTCAACGTCTCGACGGCGCGGGTCGCGCGCGCCTCCGACATTCCGGACGTCGAGCCGATCAAGATCGATTTCTGGCAGCCTCCGGTCGTGATGAGCGAGGGCGCCGCGGCGGCGAAGGCGCCGGCGACTTTGCGCGCCGCGCCGGTCGCGGACGCTCTGGCGCAATCCGCGCCGGCCGGCGCGCCGATGCCGGCGGCGCCGGTGAAAGCCGAAGAGGCGAGTTCGCAAATCGAATCGGGCGCCTACGGCGCCGAATTCACGGCCCCCGGCCGAATCAGCCTGGCGAGCGACGGAACGCAAAAATCCTTTGTTCTCTCACGCTTTGCGGCGCAGCCGACGCTCATGGCGAAAGCCGCGCCGGGCCTCGACCCGACCGCCTATCTCCAGGCCCATTTCACCGACGTCGAGGATGCGCCTCTGCTGCCGGGCGAGGTCTCGCTGCACCGCGACGGCGCCTTCGTCGGAGTGACCCGCATCGGCTTCGTCGCGCCCGGCGACGGAATCGATCTCGGCTTCGGCGCCGACGACAAGATCAGGATCAAGCGCGCGCCGGTCAATCGCAAGGAGAACGAGCCGACCTGGTACAATCAGAGCAAGATCGAGACGCGCGAATTCAAGACCACCGTCAAGAACCTGCATGACTTTCCGGTCAAGGTTCAACTGATCGACCAGACGCCCGTCTCGGAGAATACGGCCATCACCGTCGAGCTGCTGCCGACCGCCACGTCGCCGACCGAAAAGCAGCTCGGCGACAAGCGCGGCGTGATGAGCTGGACGCTCGATCTGGCGCCCGCCGAGGCCAAGGACGTCCGCCTCGCCTATCGCCTGCGGTGGCCCGCCGACCGCGACGTCGTCATCGGCGGCGTCGGACAATAGGACGGCGATCGCTCGCCGCGCCGCTAACCCGACTTGCGGAAGTTCGACGCCGCAGCGGACGGGCGCTCGAGGAGCCGACCGGGAGGCGCGCCGTCATGGGCGGACGCGGTCGTCGGCGCCGCGCGCCCGGGGGTCGCCGACGCCTTGGCGTCGAGGACCGGCTGGTGTTGCGCGCGCCGCGCTTTGGGCGCGCCGACGAGCGCGGCGATCACGCGCCGCGCCGCCGTCGGATTCAGCCCGACGCCCAGGCGAATCAGCGATCCGAGCCGTGTGTATTTGGCGCCCGACTGAAGATCGCCGGAGATCAGGATTCGAACCGCGACGTCCTGCGGCGCGTCGAGCGCCGCGAGCGCGACCGCCAGTGGCTCGCCCGAGGGCTCCTTGGCGATTCTCTCGGCAAGGTCGCGGCCGCATCCGAGCCGGTGCGCCAGCGCGGCGATGAACAGTTCGGGCTCCCGTTCGAGCGCATAACGCTCCAGGCGCGCGATCGATTCGTCGCGATCGGGCTCGTTGGCCGCAACGACCGGGCGCGCCAGCTCCATGCGTTGCGCCGCGGCGAGGATCTCAGCGCGCTGCGCCGAGCCCGCCAGCAGAAACAGCGAAGCGGGATCGACGGCGCCCGGCGGGCGCGACAGCAGCGCCTCGGCCAGCGGCTTTTCGCGCTCCGCCCGCCGCGCCAGCGCGGCGAAGGTCTGCGCGTCGATCGGCGCGAGAATGTTGCCAGCGAGCGCGAGCGCCACCTCCGGCTCCGGACGCATGCTCAGCGCGCCGACGAGTTCGGCGTCGAGGTCGGGGCGCCTGGCGAGCGCGCAGGCGCGGCTCTCGTGGCCGAACGCGGCGGCGGCCAGGCGTTCGCGCGGCAACGACGCCCATTCGAGAACCCAGAGCGCGCCGTCGCCGCCCATTTCCTCGATCAACGACAGGACGGAGGCGGGCGCCAACGGATGGCGCGCGATCTTGCGCGCCACGGCAAGACGCGCCCCCGCGTCCGATCGGGCGATCAGGCGCAGCATGGTCTTTTCGAACTGGGCGAGCTGCGGCGGCGAATGGTCGTGCCGCGAGACGAAATGATCGATCGCGATGCGCAGCAGGATGCGCTGCGACCCGGCGTTCTGGGACGCGGCCAGCGACGCCAGGAAGGGAAGAGGGACAGGGCCTTGTTTCGGCATGGGCGCTTGCGGTCCGTTAACGATGGCGATTAATACGCAAGGCTAGCGATATTGCATTGACCAAGTATTAACCTTCCCCTTGCGTAATTGCGTCGTGGGGAGCGCTTCGGAATCAGAGTCGCTGCTCCGGAGCATGGCCATGGGCGACTTGCTGTTTTTTCGACCCTCCCCGAACGCCGCACGCCCGACGCGCGCGGACGCGCAAACGCAAGAAGCGCGCATCCTGTTCTTCACCGGCGTTCGCTACGGCCGCCAGCCCGAGCCTGTCCCGGCCCGCGTCGACCAGGACGCGCCGCCGAAGGGCGGCGTCGACGGAACCGGCGGCGGCCGGCGCAAGCGCCGCGGCTAGTCCCTTGCAATTCCGTCGGCGATCGCCAGGCGCCGACAAGCCTTGCGGCATTCTCTCCACCCTCGCCGACGAGGCCGGGCTCGCCGGCGACCGACGGTAATTTTGCGCGACCTTTGAAACTCCGCTCGTCCGCCTCCGTTTCAATCACATCCCGAGCAGCGGGACGCGCCCGAGGCAACCGGCGCAACGAACGAACGGAGAGCAGAGATGAACCCCAGGACAGTTTTCCGCGCCACGATCCTCGCCGCCGGGCTGGCGTTCGGCGCGGCGCTGGTCAGCGCGCCGGCAATGGCGGAAATGACCGTCATGGTTGGCGGCGCGCCGATGTATCCCAGCAAGAACATCGTCGAGAATGCGGTCAACTCCAAGGATCACACGACGCTGGTCGCCGCCGTCAAGGCCGCCGGCCTCGTCGACACGCTGGCCAGCGCCGGCCCGTTCACCGTTTTCGCGCCGACCAACGAAGCCTTCGCGAAATTGCCGAAGGGGACGATCGATACTTTGCTGATGCCGGAAAACAAGGACAAGCTCACCGCGGTGCTGACCTATCACGTCGTCGCCGGACGCCTCACCGAGCAAGACCTCGCCGACAAGATCGACCAGATGGGCGGCAAGGCGACCCTGAAGACGGTGCAGGGCGAAGAGTTGACCATCGAGCGCCGCGGCCGGTCGCACATAACGGTGACCGACTCGAAGGGCGACGTGGCGCTGATCACCATCCCCAACGTCATGCAGTCGAACGGCGTGATCCACGTCATCAACAAAGTGCTGATCCCGGGTTGACCCCCCCGCCCGACGATCAGACGCGGGCGCCTGCGGGCGCCCGCTTTGCGTTGCGCCGGGCGGGCCGCGCGATTTGGTTGCGCGGCGATCGGCGGCGCGTCGCTCGGCTCGCCGACCCCTCGGCGGATGGATTTTATATCCCGGCGACTTGGCATAGGCTGCGGACGTGGAACCGCTCGAAGCAACCGGCATCGCCTCTAGACCCGATCTTGCTCGTCTCCTGTCGCAAGTCGCAGCGGGCGACCGCGCCGCCTTTGCGGTTCTCTACCAACAGACTCACGCGAAACTTTACGGCGTGATCGGCCGTATCTTGGCTCGCGGCGATTTGGCGGGGGAGGTTCTGCAGGAGACCTATGTGCGCATCTGGCGGAAGGCCGGCGCTTTCGATCCGGCGAAGGGCTCGCCGATCGCCTGGATGGCGACGATCGCTCGCAATCGCGCGCTCGATGAAGCGCGCCGCGTCAAGCCGCTGGCGCTCGAGGACATGCCGGAGACTTTCGAGCCGCAGGCCGAGGAAATCGATCCGCTGGCCGCGCGCGATCGCAGCGAACGCCTGGCGGCGTTGATGCGTTGCCTTTCGCTGCTCGACGAGGAAAAGCGCCAGATCGTTCTGCTCGCTTATTACCGCGGCGCGACCCGCGAGGCTCTCTCCAGGCGCTTCGCGCGTCCGGTGCCGACCATCAAGACCTGGCTGCATCGCAGTCTTGCGCAGCTCAGGGACTGCCTGTCGTCATGAGCCTCTCCCCGGACGACGATCTCAAGGCGGCGGAATTCGCGCTTGGCACGCTGGACGGCGGCGAGCGCGCGGCGCTGGCGGCCCGCCGGCTGCGCGAGCCGGAACTCGACGCGGCGATCGACGCCTGGGAGAGGCGGCTCGCGCCGCTGAGCGAAGCGGCGCCCGACCTCGTCCCGCCGCGCGATTTCTTCGGGGATATCGAGGCGCGAATCGACGCGGAGCGGTCGGGCGCCGGCGCGCCCGCCGAGGTCGCCGATCTGACGCGCCGCCTGCGGCGCTGGCGCTTCAGCGCCGTCGCCGCCTCGGCGATCGCGGCGGCGCTGGCGATCGGCGTCGGCCTGCGCGAGGCGACGCGGATGTCCGCGCCGCACGAATTCGTCGCCGTCCTGCAACATAGCGCCGACGAGCCCGCCTTCATCATCACGGTCAATCTCGACACGCGCGACCTGACGGTGCGCCCGGTCGCGGCGCCGCCGCAGGCCGGCAAGTCGTATGAACTCTGGATCATCGACGACAAGCTGGGCGCGCCGCGCTCGCTGGGGGTGATCGATCCTCGAAACCCCACCGCCAATCCAGGCCTCAACCGCTTCGACCGGGCGATCGTGCAGGGCGCCACCTACGCCGTCACCGTCGAACCCCCGGGCGGTTCGCCGACGGGCAAGCCGTCGGGCGCGCCGGTGTTCGTCGGCAAGCTGTTTCCGACCGGGCCATGACCGAGGCGACGACGATCCCGGTCAGCGTCGTCACCGGCTTCCTCGGCGCCGGCAGGACGACGCTTCTGAACAAGCTTCTGCGCGAGCCGGCGCTCGCCGACGCCCTGGTCGTCGTCGACGAATGGGGCGAGATCGGCCTCGATCATCTGTCGATCGAACGGGTCGACGGAAATGTGATCCTGCTCTCCTCGGGCTGCCTTTGCTGCGCCCTGCGCAGCGACCTGGTCGAGGCCTTGCGCGATCTTGCGGCGCTCGCCGATCGTCCGCCGACCCCTTCGCGCGGCGGACTGCTGGCCTGAACGAAGGCGCCGCTTCGAATCCGCCGCCAGGCTTCGCGAGCTTGCGGGCTGAGCCGCGAAACTTGTCTTTCCTGACCGGGCGTTCATCTATAGATGCGAGATTCGGCGATTGGCGCAATGGCGAGGTCGAAGGCGTTGCTGGACCGGATCAAGAGCGAAGTGGCCTATATCAGGGGCCTCCGCCGCGGCCTCGCCCGCACGACGCCGGTTGGCAGGAATCCGCGCCGGACCTTCTGCGATCTCGCCGACGAACTGGCGGTCCAATACGGCGATCGGGTCGCGCTGATCAGCGATGGCGAGACCTTCTCCTATCGCGTCTGGAACGAGCGCGCCAATCGCTATGCGCGCTGGGCGCGCGCGCAAGGCCTCGTCAAAGGCGACGTCGTCGCGCTGTTCATGCCCAATCGCCCGGAATATCTCTCGATCTGGCTCGGCCTCGCGCGCGCCGGCGTCATCGCCGCGCTCGTCAACACCAACGTGTCGGGCGCCTCGCTCGCCCACTGCGTCAATATCGCGGCGGCCAAAGCGCTGATCGTCGACGCCGCGCTGGCGCGGCAACTGGCGAGCGCGCAAGCCCAGCTCGCGCAGCCGCTGCCGATCCTTTCGCACGGAGCCGGCGCGGCGGGAGAGGCTGCGAGAGCCTGGCCGCGGATCGACGAGGCCGTCGAGGCTTTCTCCGATTCGCCGCTCGAACCGGGCGAGCGGATCGCGCTCACGATCGATGACGGCGCACTTTACGTCTATACGTCCGGCACCACCGGCATGCCGAAGGCGGCCAGAATCACCCACAGCCGTCTTTTGCGCATGGTCCACGGCTTTTCGGCTGCGATGGACGCCAAGCATTCCGACCGCATGTATCAATGCCTGCCGATGTATCACGCCAACGGCGGCATCCTTGCGCCCGGCGCCATGCTGACGGTGGGCGGTTCGTGCGTCATTCGCGAACGCTTCTCGCCCGGCGAGTTCTGGACCGACGTCATCCATCATGACTGCACGATGTTCGTCTATGTCGGCGAGTTGTGCCGGTATCTTCTCAATGCGCCGCCCGGCCCGGACGACAAGGCCCACCGCATCCGGCTTTGTTTCGGCAACGGCCTGCGGCCGGATATCTTCACGGCGTTTCAAGAGCGTTTCGGCATCCCGCGGATTCTGGAGTTCTACGCGGCGTCGGAAGGCAACGTCGTGTTGTTCAATCTCGACTCGCATCCGGGCGCCGTCGGGCGCATTCCGGTCTGGGCCAGGAGGAGATTTCCGTTCAGGATCGTCGCCTTCGACGTCGAGAACAACACGGAAAAGCGCAACGCGCAGGGGCGCTGCGTCGAATGCGGGCCGGGAGAGGTCGGCGAGGCGATCGGCGAAATACTGGACGACCCGACCAAGCCGGCCAGCCGATTTGACGGCTACGCCGACGCCGCGGCGACCAAGGCGAAAATCCTGCGCGACGTTTTCCGCGAGGGCGACGCGTGGTTTCGCACCGGCGATCTCCTTCGCCGCGACGCGGCCGGCTACTACTATTTCATCGACCGGATCGGCGACACCTTCCGCTGGAAGGGCGAGAACGTCTCGACGGCCGAAGTCGCCGAAGCGCTCGCCGCCTTCCCCGGCGTGCGGGAAGCCAATGTCTACGGCGTCCGCGCGCCCGGACACGAGGGCCGCGCCGGCATGGCCGCGCTCGTCGTCGAAGCCGGCGAGGATTTTGATCTTCCGGGGCTGCGCGCCCATATCGCGAGCCGGTTGCCGGCCTATGCGCGCCCGGTGTTTCTGCGGTTCACGCGAAGTCTCGACATGACGGGCACCTTCAAGCAGAAAAAGACCGAGCTCGTCGCCGAAGGATTTGACGCTCGAAGCAGCGGCGATCCGGTCTTCTTCGACGATCGAGCGCTTGGCGTCTATGCGCCGGTCACCGAAGAGCTCGTGCGCGCCCTGCATGCCGGATCGGTCAAGCTGTGATCGCGGCGCGCTCGGCCGGACTGGCGTTCGATGCCGCTTCATCGCGTTGAAATCGCCGCGCCCGACGAGGCGGCGTCGTATGAACAGGCCTGGCGAGATCTCGCCGCGCGAGCGCTCGAGCCCAACGTCTTCGCCGAACCGGCCTTCGTGGTCAGCGCCCTGCGCCATATCGCGAAGGCGGAGCGTCTGCGGCTGTTGTTCGTGTGGCGGGGCGACGCGAGGGAGCGGCTGATCGGCGCGATCGTTCTGCGGTTTCCCCGCATCCGGCTGTGGCCTGGCGTGGCGCGCGTGTGGCAGAGCAATCAGGCCGGCCTCGCCGCGCTGATGCTCGACCGCGAGACCGGCGCTGAGGCGCTGGAGGCGGCCCTCGATGCGATCGCCCGCGAGCGACCCGCGATCGTCGGCCTGTTCGCGCCGACCATCGAAGCCGGCGGACCGACGGATTTGACGCTGCGCGCGCTCGGCCTGCGCCGCGGCGCCCGCTATGGTCGGCTGGCGCCGCGGGCTCGCGCCGTTCTGACCGCCGTCGCCGGTCGCGCGCCCGGGTTTGAGGCGGCCCTGCCGAGGAAGCGGCTCAAGGAATGGAGCCGCCAGATGCGGCGCCTGAAGGAGCGCGGCGGCGTCGGATTTCGCGTCGCCGCCGACGACGCGGCGATCGAAACATTTCTCGCCCTCGAGCAGAAGGGCTGGAAGGGCGCCCGGCGCACCGCGCTCGGCGCCGACGCCGGCCGCGCCGCCTTCGCTCGATCGATGCTCGCCGGCCTGGCGCGGGACGGCCAGCTCGCCATCCATCTTCTGGAGCTTGACGGCGAGACGGTGGCGGCCGGACTCATGCTGCGCTCGGGCGATCGCGCCTTCTATTGGAAGACGGCCTACGACGAAGCCTACGCGGAATATTCGCCCGGGCTTCAGTTGACGCTCGAACTGTCGCGCGCCCAGCAGCGCGACGCGTCGATCTCGGCGACGGATTCTTGCGCGATCGAGGGCCATTCGATGATCGACAGGCTATGGACCGCGCGGCTCGCGCTCGTCGATTGCGTGATCGCGACGCGCCCCGGAGCGGCGCGTCGATTGGCGCTCTGGGCGGCGGCCGAGGCGGCAAGGCGCCGCCTCAGGGAGGCGGTCAAGCGAGCGATCAACCCGTTGCGCGGACGCACGAGGTCCTGACGCGTCAGTCTTCGAGCGCGCGCGCCTCTTCCGGCAGCATGATCGGGATGCCGTCGCGAATGGGATAGGCGAGCTTGGCCGCCCGCGAGATCAGCTCCTGACGCCGGGAATCATATTCGAGCGTCGCGCGCGTCAGCGGGCAAACCAGGATTTCGAGCAGGCGCGGGTCGATATGCGTCGGCTCGGCCGCGCTCTGCGCCGCGGGCGGCGGCGAGGCGTCAGGATCGCTCATCGCGTCGAATGCCGTTTCATGCGGCTCTCCTTCGCCGCTGATATAGCATTTCTTCGCGATGAGGCGCTAATCCTGCGAGTTCGATGACTTCGCCCGAAATTCAAATCCATGGCTACGCCATCGTCTCGGCCGACGACCGCATCGCCGGCGCCGACGGCGCGACGCCGCCGTCCCTGCGCAACGAGGCCGACTGGGCCTATTTCCAGCGCGAGCTCGATCGCGCCGACCTTGTCGCGCTCGGACGTCGCGGTCACGAAGCCAACGCCAATGTCCGAGCCCGCCGGCGGCTGGTCCTCTCCCGACAGGCTCGCGGACTGGAGCGGCGCGGCGAAGCCTGGTGGTGGGACCCCGCCACGGCGCCGTGGCGCGAAGTGATTGCGACGCTGCTGCCGAACGGCGGGCGGGTCGCCGTCCCCGGCGGCCAGGGGGCTTTCGATCTGTTCATGACGATCGGCTATCGCGCCTTCCACCTGTCCCGCGCACGTCGCGTGCGGCTCGCGGGCGGCAGGGCTCTGTTCGCCGCTTGCGAAGGCGGACTGAGCGCCGAAGCGGCGCTGATCGGCGCGGGCCTCCGCCCGGGCGCCGAGGAAGTCATCGACGCGGCGGCCGACGTCACGCTGACGCTGTGGCGCGGTTGACCTCGGCTACTTCGCCGTCCCGCGCCGGCAGCGGATCGGTTCGGGCTGGCAGGCGATGCCCGGGGTCGAGCAATGCGCGGCGTCCTTTTCGTCGCGCAGACAGACCGAGCAACCATCGTCCCATTCGCGGCAGAGCGGGTTCTGCGAAGCGAACCCCTGCAGCGAAACGTCCTCCGGCGAAGGCGGCGACGGCGCAGCCGGCGGTTCGGCGATCGGAGCCGGCGCCTCGGCGGCGCCGGCCGAAGAGATCGAGACGGCGAGGCCGATCGCGATCAGGCCGAGGCTTGCGGCGGTTCTGTTGCGACGCATGCGCTACGATCGCGCGCGCCGGCGTCTTTGGCAACGTCTCGCGAATTTTGTCCGTTCAGAACTTCAAGGCCTTCGCCTGCTTGACGCCCGGTATCCGTCCGACTTTCGCCAATACGCCCTCGGGCGCCGGGCCGTCGATGGCGACCAGCGCGATCGCCGAGCCGCCCTCCTGGTCGCGCCCCAGCGCGAATGTCGCAATGTTGACGCCGGCTTCGCCGAGCAGGCTCGCGAAGCGGCCGATGAAGCCCGGCTTGTCGTCGTTGGTCACATAGATCATCGAGGGGGTGAATTCGGCGTCGACCTTGATCCCCTTGATCGAAAGGATGCGCGGCTTGCCGTCATGGAACACCGTGCCGCCGACCGAACGCTCCTGCAGGCCCGTCGTCACGGAAAGCGTGATGAAGCTCTCATAGTCGCCCTGGGCGGCGCGCGCGATCTCCTCGACGACCACGCCGCGATGCGCCGCGACGGACGGCGCCGACACGACATTGATGTCGGGCAGCGACGGTCGCAGCAGACCGGCGATCGCCGCCGAGGTCAGCGCCTTGATCTTGAGGTTGGCGACCGCGCCTTCGTAGGCGATGGCGACCTTCAGAATCGGCGCGTCGGTCAATTGGCCGGCGAACGAGCCGAGATTCTCGGCCAGCGCGATGAACGGCTTGAGCCGCGGCGCCTCCTCGGCGGTGATCGAGGGGAAGTTGACGGCGTTGGTTATGGCGCCGCGCATCAGATAATCCGACATCTGTTCGGCGACCTGCAGCGCGACGTTCTCCTGCGCCTCGTTGGTCGCGGCGCCCAGATGCGGCGTCGCCACGACGTTGGGATGCCCGAACAGCGGATTGGCGGTGGCCGGCTCTTCGGTGAAGACGTCGAAGGCGGCGCCCGCGACATGGCCGCTGTCGAGCGCCGCGCGCAAGGCCGCTTCGTCGACGAGGCCGCCGCGCGCGCAATTGATGATGCGAACGCCCTTCCTGGTCTTGGCGATGTTCTCGGCCGAAATGATGTTCCTGGTCTGCGCGGTCATCGGGGTGTGCAGGGTGATGACGTCGGCCCGGGCGAGCAGATCGTCGAGTTCGACCTTCTCGACGCCGATCTGCTCGGCGCGCTCGATGCTCAGGAAGGGATCATAGGCGATGACGCGCATTTTGAGGCCGATCGCGCGATCGGCGACGATCGAGCCGATATTGCCGCAACCGATGACCCCGAGAGTCTTGCCGGTGACCTCGAAGCCCATGAAGCGGTTCTTCTCCCATTTGCCCGCGTGGGTCGACGCGTCGGCGGAGGGAATCTGGCGGGCGAGCGCGAACATCATCGCGATCGCATGCTCGGCGGTGGTGATCGAATTGCCGAACGGGGTGTTCATCACGATGACGCCGCGCCCCGTGGCGGCCGGAATGTCGACGTTGTCGACGCCGATGCCGGCGCGCCCGATCACCTTGAGGCGGCTGGCCCGTTCGAGCAGCTTGGCCGTGACTTTGGTCGCCGAGCGGATGGCGAGGCCGTCGTAGTCGCCGATGATCTTCGCCAGTTCCTCCTTGTCGAGCCCCGGCTTGACGTCGACGTCGACGCCGCGCTCCTTGAAGATCGCGACGGCGGCGGGGGAAAGCTTGTCGGAGATGAGAACGCGAGGGGGCATGGCGGGAGCCTTTGTTGCCGCCTCTTGCCGCCGCGGCGGCAAGAGGGACGGAATGTGGAACCGGGACGAATGCGAATTGTCGCGAAGATCGGCGGCGGCGCTGACGGGTCCGACTCGGGCCGCCGCATGCCTCGATCAGCCGGACAAGAGGGTCAGGCCGCCTTGACGAGCTTGGCCTTCTCCTGGGCGTAGGCGAAGTCGAGCCAATGCGTCAGCGCGACGACGTCGGCGGTCTCGACCGTCGCGCCGCACCAGATGCGCAGGCCCGGGGGGGCGTCGCGATAGGCGCCGATGTCGAAGGCGACCTTCTCCTTTTCAAGCAGGCCGGCCAGCCCCTTGGAAAACGCCGCCTGGGCCTCCGCCGGCAGCGAGGCGACGTCCGGATCGACCACCTTCAGGCACACGCTGGTGTTCGACCGGGTCGCGGGAGCCCGAGCGAGGAAATCGACCCACGGCGTCTGCGCGACCCAGTCGGCCACCGCCCTGAGGTTGGCGTCGGCGCGCGCGACGAGCGCGTCCAGTCCGCCCAGACCCTTGGCCCATTGCAGCGCGTCGATGTAATCCTCGACGCAGAGCATCGAGGGCGTGTTGATCGTTTCGCCTTCGAACAGACCTTCGGTAATCTTGCCGCCCTTGGTCATGCGGAAGACCTTGGGCAGCGGCCAGGCCGGCTTGTAGGTCTCGAGCCGTTCGACCGCGCGCGGACCAAGCACGATCATCCCATGCGCCGCCTCGCCGCCCAGCGCCTTCTGCCAGGAGAAGGTCACGACGTCGAGCTTGGCCCAGTCCAGCGCCTGGGCGAAGGCGGCCGAGGTCGCATCGCAGATGGTCAGCCCCTTGCGGTCGGCGGCGATCCAGTCGGCGTTCGGCACGCGCACCCCCGAGGTCGTGCCATTCCACGTGAAGACGACGTCGCGGTCGAACGAGACAGCGGCGAGATCGGGCAGCTCGCCATAGGGCGCCTTCAGCGCGCGAAGGTCGGCGAGCTTCAATTCCTTGGCGACGTCGGCGACCCAGCCCTCGCCGAAGCTTTCCCACGCCAGCACGTCGACGCCGCGCGCGCCCAACATCGACCACAGCGCCATCTCCACGGCGCCGGTGTCCGAGCCGGGGGTGATCGCGATGCGATAGCCGGCAGGGACGCGCAGAACCTCGCGCGTCAGGTCGATGGCGAGCTTGAGCTTCGCCTTGCCGATCTTGGCGCGGTGGGAGCGCCCGAGGGCGGCGTCGTTGAGAGCCTGGGGGGTCCAGCCGGGCCGTTTGGCGCAGGGGCCGGAAGAAAAGCGCGGATTCATCGGCCGCGCCGCCGGGGCGTTCGTCGTCATGAGCCATCCTTTCAGATGGGCGCCTCTCGTTGGGGAGAGGTGTCCCGCTGCGGGCGATACGCGGTCGCGCCGGATTGGTCAAGCGGAAATCCTCACGGGTGATGAATCAGCTTGTTCGGACGCCGCCCGTGCTGTTCAGTTCGAAACTTCCCCGGCGATGGGTCGTTACTCTCGCGCCGGGCGTTTGATCGGAGTGAGGCAATTGACTTTGGCGAACGAAGCTTCCCTCAGCCACCGCGCCGGGCCGCGCGCGGGCGGCCGAGTGATCTATCGACACACGCTGCTGGTCCGCGTCGCCCACTGGGTCAACGCGGCCTGCCTGGCGATCCTGCTGATGAGCGGGTTGCAGATATTCAACGCCCATCCCGCGCTCTACTGGGGCAATCGCAGCGAGTTTGACAAGCCGCTGCTGGCGTTGACCGCGCGGGAGGACAGCGACGGGTCGATCGCGAGGGGGGTCACGACGATCCTCGGAAAATCCTTTACGACGACCGGATTTCTCGGCGCCTCGCGCGATGAGAACGGCCAGCTCACGGAGCGCGGCTTCCCCGGCTGGATCACGATTCCTTCGTATCAGGACCTGGCGACCGGCCGACGCTGGCATTTCTTCTTCGCCTGGCTGCTCGCGCTGAACGGCGCGGTCTATTTCGCCAACCTGTTCGGGCGCGGCCACCTCAGGGATTTCCTACCGTCAGGCCGGGAATTGCGCTCCATCCCGGAGGCGATCCGCGACCACGTCCGGTTGCATTTCCCGAGGGGCGAGGCCGCTCTGCGCTACAATGTGCTGCAAAAGCTCGCCTACCTTTCCGTCATTATCGCGCTGCCTGTCCTCGTGCTGGCCGGTCTGACGATGTCGCCGGGTCTCGACGCGGCTTTCCCCTGGCTGCCCGGCCTGTTCGGCGGACGCCAGTCGGCGCGCACGGTCCATTTCATCCTGGCGTTCTATCTCGTCGGGTTCTTTGTGGTTCACATCGCGATGGTGCTGGTCTCCGGCTTCCTGAACAATATGAATTCGATGATCACCGGCCGCTACGCCATCGAGGAGGACCGCCATGAGGCGTGAAACCGCTCTGAGCCGTCGACAAATGCTGGCGCGCATCGCTCTGGGCGGCGCGGTCCTGGGCCTGGCGGGATGCGACCGGTTGTCGAATGCGCGCGAGAGCCGGTCTGTTCTCGAGGCCGCCGAGACGCTGACCCGCGGCGTGCAAAGAGCCTTGCTCGCGCCGCGCGACGCGCTCGCGCCCGAGTACGGCCCCGCCGATATTTCGCCGGGGTTCAAGCCGAATGGTTCGGTGGATCCCGACGACCCCGACTACGTCCAGGCGCGCGACGAGAACTTCGTCAACTGGAAGCTGGTCGTCGGCGGCCTCGTCGACAGGCCGATGCAGATTTCACTCGCCGATCTCAGAAAAATGCCGGCGCGCGCGCAAATCACCCGCCATGACTGCGTCGAAGGCTGGAGCTGCATCGGCAAATGGAAGGGCGCGCCGCTCGGGCAAATCCTCTCGCTCGCGGCTTTGCGGCCGTCGGCGCGCTACATCGCCTTCCACTGCGCGGATACCCTGGAGCAGACGCTCGACGGGACCGGCCAATATTACGAGACGATCGATCTCGTCGACGCCTTTCATCCCCAGACCATACTGGCCTATGAACTGAACGATGAACCGTTGCCGGTCGCCCACGGCGCGCCGCTGCGTCTGCGCGTCGAGCGCCAGCTCGGCTACAAGATGGCGAAATACGTGATGCGCATCGAGGCGATCGACTCGTTCGATAGACTGGGGCGCGGCCGAGGCGGATTCTGGGAAGATCGCGGCTACGAATGGTATGCCGGCATCTAGCGGCCGACCCGATCATTGACGCCCGCGGCGAGGCCAGCCGCGGTCGCCTTGCTTGACGGGATATGACCCCGCTGCTAATCATGGCGTCGTCGGCGGGATAGAATAAATGAAATTAATCAACGAATTATGGAGATGTCACCGACTCGCGGCGCCGTCGCCCGGGCGGGGCGGGCAGTGAGCGTGCGGCTGCACGGCGGCGACTTGCCGGCGCATGTCGATTTTGGCGCGGCGGTCGCGATCGACACCGAAACGATGGGGCTCGACGTGCGGCGCGATCGCCTGTGCCTGGTCCAGCTTTCGAGCGGCGACGGCTCCGCCGAGATCATTCAGATTGCGCCCGGCCAGACCCGGGCGCCCAATCTGGAAAGACTGCTGGCCGACCCGGCGGTCCTCAAGCTGTTTCATTTCGGGCGCTTCGACATGGCCTGCCTCTGCCACGCCTTCGCAGTCATGCCGGCGCCGGTCTATTGCACCAAGATCGCCTCAAAACTCGCCCGCACCTACACCGACCGTCACGGCCTCAAGGACCTCGTGCGCGAGCTGATCGGCGTCGATCTTTCAAAGCAGCAGCAATCTTCCGATTGGGGCGCGTCCACCTTGAGCGAGGCGCAACTGGCCTACGCCGCGTCGGACGTCCTGCATCTGCATGCGTTGCGCAACCGGCTCGACGCGATGCTGGCGCGCGAGAGCCGCGACGCTCTGGCGCGCGCCGCTTTCGCCTATCTTCCCGAGCGGGTCCGGCTGGATCTGGCCGGGTTCGCCGAGATGGACATTTTTTCACATGGTTCGCCTTGAGCGGCGTACCCGGAGCCTACCCTTCGCCGCCAGGTTGAGCGAGGGACCCGTCGCTTCGGCGCCGTCGGGGCGACGCCGCGCCAACGGATGGAGGCCGCCTTAACTTCGCCATTCATTGCCTTTCAATCGTTTCATATTATGTGATCAGGGGGAGTCCGGCCGCGCCGGGATGGTAATGGAGTTGTATGGCCGATATCGCCGCCAGAATTGAGCCGGTCGCCAACATCCAGTCGGCCGGGTCGGGTGACGCGATGCGGCGCGCCAACGCCTTCGCGGCGGCGGCGCGCCATTCGACGCGCGTTCGCCTGCTTCGCTTCGCGCTTCTCGGCGGCGCCGTCGGCGCGGTCGCCGTGCTTTTGGGCGTCGCGCTGTTCGATCCGTTCGGCAGGCTCGCCGGCAGCGTGTCGGTCAGCGGCATCGGGGTGGATGGGACCAAAGTGACGATGGCCCATCCCAAGCTGGCCGGCTTCCGAAAAGACGGACGCCCCTATCTCGTCACCGCCCAGGAGGCCGTGCAGGACGCTCTCCATCCGACATTGGTCGAACTGCATGGAATTGCCGCCGACATCACTTTGGCGGAGAACGGTTTGGCGCACATGACGGCGAAATCCGGTCTCTATGACAGCGCTCAGGAGCACATGGACGTATCGAACGACGTCCAGGTCAGGAGCCCGCAATATAAAGCCTGGCTGAAGAGCGCCAGCATCGACTTCAAGAGCGGCCTCTATGTCTCGAACGAACCCGTAACCGTTCTCACCAGCACCGGAACGACCTTGTCCGGGGACGCCATGTCGGCGATCGACAACGGTAAGGAGCTGGTCATCGAAGGACACGTCAAGACGATGATTCCGCCCGTCGCGCCGGACGGTGAACCGAAGGCCCGCACGAAAGGCGCCAATCCATGACCGCCCGAGCGTGGCGCCGCCGCGGAGCAGCCCTGATCGTCGCCGCGCTCGTCGGCGCGCCGGCTCTCGCGGCGGAGAAGGCGGCCTCGTCGTCCTCGCCGTTGTTGCCCGGCGCCGACTCAAAGGAGCCGATCTCGATCGATGCGGACAAGCTCAACTATTTCGACAAGGAGCAGAAGGCCATCTACACCGGCAACGTGGTGGCGATTCAGGGGGACAGCCGGCTCACCTGCACGGTCCTGACCATCTTTCTGGCCAAGACGCAGCCTCAGGACTCCGGCGCCGACGGGAAGGCAGCCGCCGCTGCGACGCCGGCGGGCGCCCCGGCGGCCGGGGTCGGCTCCGGCGGCAGCCAGGTCAAACACATGGACGCGAAAGGACCCGTCACCGTGGTCTCGAAGACGCAGGTGGCGACCGGCGATCGCGGTTCTTACGACAAGGATCAAAACAAGGTCTGGCTGTTCGGCAATGTCACGCTGAGCGACAGCGGCAACGTGACCAAGGGCGACAAGCTCACCTACGATCTGACGACCGGCGAGGCTGTCGTCGAGGTGGGCAAGACTTCCGAGCGCGTTCACGGCCAGTTCATTCCCGGCTCGAACAGCCCCGACGCGGCCGACAAGCCAGCGCCCAAGAAGGAGGCCGGAGCGAACGCCGCCGACAAGCCGAAGGCGGCGAAAAAGAAGGCTCCGCCTGACGAGTCGGTGTCCACGCCGTAACCGACGCCGCCTATTGGCGAGCCGCGCTCTGTCGGGCTATTACGCAGGTCGGGCGCTGCGGCGCGAGAAAAGCCTGGCAAGGAAAAGCCCCTCTTGAGCGACGACGCAATTTCCCCCGCCAGGCTCGGTCGTTCGCGCGGACTCATCGGGCGTCTTACCGGCTGGGGCGTCAATCGCGGAGCGGAGCGCAAGGGACCGACGGCGCCGGTCGAACGGTTCGATCGCGCCTCCGCGCCCGCGCTGAGCGAGCCCGACGGGCGGCGCGGCGCCGGCATGCTCGCCGTTCACAATCTGGGCAAGAGCTATGGGGGGCGCGCGGTCGTCAAGGACGTCAGCATCGGCGTGCAGCGCGGCGAGGCGGTCGGGCTGCTCGGCCCCAACGGCGCCGGCAAGACGACGGTGTTTTACATGATCACCGGATTGGTGAAGCCGGAGAAGGGCGTCATCGAACTGGACGGCTACGACGTCACCGCCCTGCCGATGTATCAGCGCGCGCGTCTCGGCATCGGCTATCTGCCGCAGGAAGCCTCGATCTTCCGCGGCCTCAACGTCGAGGACAATATTCGCGCCGTCCTCGAAGTCTCCGAGCCCGACCGCGACGCGCGCGAGCGGACGCTCAATTCGCTGCTCGAGGAATTCGACATCGCGCGGCTTCGCACGGCGCCGTCGATCGCGCTTTCGGGCGGCGAGCGCCGCCGCTGCGAAATCGCCCGCGCCCTCGCCGGCAAGCCGTCGTTCATGCTGCTCGACGAACCCTTCGCGGGCATCGATCCGATCGCGGTCGGCGATATCCAGGACCTCGTGCGCCATCTCAAGGGGCGCGGCATCGGCGTGCTCATCACCGATCACAACGTGCGCGAGACGCTGGGCCTGATCGATCGCGCCTATATCATCCACAGCGGCCATGTCCTGACCGAGGGGGCGCCCGAAGCGATCATCGCGCACCCCGACGTGCGACGGTTCTACCTGGGCGAAGACTTCAAGATGTGACTCGCGAGGTTCATTCGTCCTCGCCGAATCGGCTGGCGATCAGTTCGGCCAGGGCGTCGAGCGCCGCCTCGGCCTGCCGCCCCACGGCGGCCACCGTGATGGTCGCCCCCATCCCGGCGCCGAGCGTCAGGATGCCCATGATCGAATCGCCCCCCACCGTTTCTCCGCAGCGCGTCACTTTGACGCTGACCTCGAAGCGATCGACGCACTGGACGAATTTGGCGGTCGCCCGGGCATGCAGGCCCTTGCGATTGACGATAAGCATATCGCGAACGCGCGCGCCGGCGAATTCAGGCGGCGGCGGACAGTCGTCGTCGCGTTGCTCGTCAGCGGCCTGGCTCATTTGCCGGTCAGGACCTTGCTGGCGACCGTAATGTATTTGCGGCCTGCGTCGCGCGCCTCCATCACCGCCCGGTCGAGATCCGCGCTGTCGCGCAATGAAGCGAGCTTGATCAGCATCGGAAGATTGATGCCGCAAATGACCTCGATCCGCCCGCCGTCCATGACCGATATGGCCAGATTGGAAGGCGTGCCGCCAAACATGTCGGTCAACAGGACGACGCCCGCTCCGTCCTGGACGCGCGAAACCGCGCTCAGGATGTCGGCGCGCCGCTGCTCGATGTCGTCTTCCGGGCCGATCGTCACAGTCTCGAATTGCGGCTGAGGCCCGACCACATGCTCCAACGCGGCGCGGAAACCGGTCGCCAGCTGGCCGTGGGTCACAAGGACCATTCCAATCATCAAAAGTCCATCGCTTTGAGCGCCCGGGCCGCGCTGACTTAACGCAACTGAATTATTCAAGGGGCGGCATTTTTGTGCACTGCGGCGAATTATTCAAGCGAAATGCGCGATTCCGCTCACAATCTTGTCGCCAATCCTATCAAGATACTCCAGAACCGCATAGGCCCGCTCGATCGGAGCGCTCGCGGCGTCGAAAGCCAGACGCGGCAACGCGATTTCGCCGAAAGAGACGCTCAGCGCGTCCTCATCGGGCAGGCGCGGACCCCGCGCGCCGGGCGGCGCCAGGTCGATAACGAGCCTGACCACCGCGCAAGGCTCCGTCGGCGCCCGGATGACGCCCTGACCACGTCTTTCGATGAGGCCGCGCACGCTCGACGCTCCGGTCGCCAGAATACGCCCGCCAACAACGCGAATCAGGACACGGTCATCGCCGATCAGGGCGGCGAACAATCCCCGGCCGTTGGCCAACGCGAGCAGCGCGAGGGCGAGGCCGCTTTTGCCCGAGCCGGACGGTCCGCGGATGAGCGCGCCGACTTCGCCAAGAACGAGCGCGGTGGCGTGGATGGCGTCCGGAGCGCGGGCTGGCCCGGCCTCGCCGCCGGCTCTCGTCGCGGACCCGCTCACGGCGCCGCCGCCGGCAAGCTGACGACGAAACGAGCGCCGGCGCTATGGCGCACCAGCTCGCTTTCACGACGCTCGCCAGAGTCGGCGCCGCCGCCGTCATCGACGAGGGCGATCGCGCTGGCGGCCGGCGCGCCGGCGGGGGCCGAGCGGTTCTCTGCGCGGATGCGTCCGCCATGGGCTTCGACGATCTGCCGTGAGATCGACAGACCGAGGCCGGAATTCTGGCCGAAGCCCTGATCGGGACGATCGGTGTAAAAGCGCTCGAAAATGCGCTCGAGGGCGTGCGGCGGAATGCCCGGCCCGTCATCCTCGACGGTGATGACGATCTGTTCGCGCGCACCATCAAGGTCGGCGTCGGGATCGACGCGCCGCCGTCGCAAGGCGACCCGAACCTCGCCGCCGGTCTCGGAGAACGAGCGCGCGTTCTCGATCAGATTGGTCATCACTTGCGCCAATCGCGAATCATGGCCCAGCACAAAGAAGCGGCCCCTGCGAACGCCGCTCTTGTCCGGCGCGCCGGCGCCGCCCTCGACGATCAGCCGCACCCTGACGCCGTTGCGACGCGGAGAGTCCTCCGCCATCGCGACGACCGCGCCAAGCAGCGCGACAAGGTCGACGGGCGCCGCGTCATTGCGCGCCAGTTCGGCGTCGAGTCGCGAGGCGTCGGAAATATCACTGATGAGCCGGTCGAGCCGGCGCACGTCGTGCTGAATGACATCAAGTAGCCGGTCGTGCGACGCTCCCGGCTTGAACTCGCGGCAGAATCTCGACCGCGCTGCGCAGCGAGGTCAGGGGATTCTTCAATTCATGCGCGACGTCCGCGGCGAAACTTTCGATCGCGTCGATGCGGTTGTAGAGCGCCTGCGTCATATCGCGCAACGCGTGAGAAAGATGACCGATTTCGTCGGATCGCGCCGTGAAATCCGGGATCTGCTGACGCGATTTTATCCCGCGGCGGACGCGCTCGGCGGCTTCGGCGAGCTTCCGCACGGGTTCGGCGATCGTCCCGGCGAGCGACATCGACAGAAAGAACATCACCGCCGCCAGCACCAGAAAAAAGCGCAGGATCGCCCATCGTTCCGAGGCGATCACCGCATCGATGTCACCGCCCTGCGTCGATAGCAGCAACGCGCCGCGAACAACCCCCGCGCGCTGGATCGGCACGCCGACCGAAACGATCGTTTCGTTCTCCGGATCGACGCGCACCACCGACTGCGCCTGGCCGCGCAAAGCGCTTCCGACTTCGGGACGGGACGCGGCGTTGCCGACCCAGGGCTCGTCGACCAGGTGCTTCTTGGCGGGAGCGAACCAGCGCTTGACGACGCGCCACAGGCGCCCGACCGGCGATCCGTCGTCGGCGCCGGCGCCCGTCTGGTCAGGCCGCGCGGCGATGCCGAGAGACGACAGCGCGCGCGAATCGAGCAGGAGCAGGCCGTCACGATCGAAAATGCGCGCCCGGGTCCGCGTCGGCGTCACGAGTCGGCGCAGAACCGGGCCGACGCGTTCCGGATTGATCGAAAACTCGATCGACTCGTCGTCGCCCTCGGCCGGCGCGGCGCCTTCGCTCGGCGCCAATTGAAGCAGCTTCTCCGGATCGACGGTGATGGCGTCGGTCTCGACGGCGGCCGAGGCGGCGATCGCGGCGGCGATTATTTCACCCTGCGTGCGAAGGCTCTGCACGCGCGCGTCGATGATGTCGGCGCGAAACTGATTGAGATAGAGGAAGCCGACCACCAGAACGAGAAGGCCGCCGAGATTGAGAACGACGATGCGCCGGGTCAGCGACGAAGAGAAACGCGAGACGATCGCCCGCCAGACCAGACGGGCCCGCGATCTCAGCCGGGCGCCGCGAAGGCGGACCGGGACCGGCGAAACCAACGGATCGCGTTGCGCCTCGGCGCTCATCGCCGCACCCTGAGCTTGGCCATATCGAAGCCGGGCCCCTCCTCGGATCGGCTCGCTTCCAGCTTCACGCCTCGCGGAAGCGATAGCCTACGCCGTAGAGCGTTTCGATCATCTCGAACTCGCTCTCGACGACCTTGAACTTCTTGCGCAGCCGCTTGATATGGCTGTCGATGGTCCGATCGTCCACATAAACCTGATCGTCATAGGCGGCGTCCATCAGCGCGTTGCGGCTCTTGACCACGCCGGGCCGCGTCGCCAGCGCCTGCAAAATGAGAAATTCCGTAACGGTCAGCGTGACGGGCTCGTTGTTCCAGGTGCAGGTGTGCCGCTCCGGGTCCATTTTGAGCCGGCCGCGCTCGAGGATCTTGGCCTCGCTTTCCTTTTGGGCGGCCGCCTCCTTGGGATTGGAGCGACGTAGGATCGCCTTGACGCGCTCGACCAGCAACCGCTGTGAAAAAGGCTTGCGGATGAAATCGTCGGCGCCCATCTTCAGGCCGAACAATTCGTCGATCTCTTCGTCCTTCGAGGTCAGGAAGATCACCGGGAGATCGGATTTCTGGCGCAGCCGCCGCAGCAGCTCCATGCCGTCCATGCGCGGCATCTTGATATCGAATATGGCGAGGTCCGGCGGGCTCGTCTTGAGACCCTCCAGGGCGCTCGCCCCGTCGGTGTAGGATTGGACGCGGTACCCTTCCGCTTCGAGGGAAAGCGAAACCGAAGTCAGGATGTTTCGGTCGTCATCGACCAAGGCGATCGTCGGCATGGGGCTCCAATCTGCGAAGGGCGTCGCCGGGCGCCCGGCGGCTGTGTGGCCTGATCGGCCGCCGGGGCCGGCTCGTCGCGCCGAACCATTAAGGCCGTTAGAGGCCTAAATGTGACCTTTGTGCAACAAAAACAAGCCCGCACTCTCGCCGGGCCAGCCTGCCGGCGCGATCGACGCAAGCAAAAACGCAAGCCGATGCGCGGCTTAGCGCCGGGCGGCCATGCCGCGCCCGAGCACGGCGAAGCGGCGTTCGCCCATTCGTCCCGCCCCTTCTCGACCGCGCGCCGGCATGCGAGAATCAGTTCCTCGCTTCATCCAGGAGCGCGCTCCATGTCGCCGCGCCGCGTCCCGCCGCTCTTTGCGCCCGCCGCGCTCCCGGTCGGCCGGGGCGCGCCGGCATGAGCGCCAAGCAGACCCCCGCCGTTTCCCCGATCGACGCCGGCGCCCAGGCCAAGCGGCTGCTCCGCGTCGCGCGCACCGCGGCGCTCGCCACGCTCGACCGCGCCTCGCGCGCGCCGCTGACGACGCTCGTGTCGGTCGGCTCCGACTACGACGGCGCGCCGCTGCTCCTGCTGTCGACTTTGGCGCAGCACACGAAGAACCTTGCCGCCGACCCGCGCGGCTCGCTGTTGCTGACCAGCCAGCCGGGGCGCGGCGACCCGCTCAACCGACCGCGCCTGACGATCAGCGGGCCGATCGCCGCGCATCCGGGGCCCCGGGCCCGCGCGCGCTTCATCGCGCGCAATCCGAAATCGAAGCTCTACGCCTCCTTCGCCGACTTTTCGGTGTTCCGTATGGAAATATCGGCGGTTCACTTCAACGGAGGCTTTGCGCGGGCCGCCGCGCTGATCCCCGCCGACATTCTGACCGATCTTGCGGGCGCCCAGGCCCTGATCGAAGCGGAGCCGGCGCTGCTGGAGGAGATCAACGCGCGCGGCGCCGCGTTCCTGTCGCGGCTCGCCGGCGCTGAAGCCGCCGGGGATAGGCGCGCCTGGCGCGCGATAGGGCTTGATCCTGAAGGCCTCGACCTCTCAGCCGGCGCCCGCGCGGCGCGCGCCAGCTTCGCTGCGCCGGCGCGCGACCCAAAGGCGTGGCGCGAAGCGCTGGCGGGCGACGCGGGATCGCGAGGGCGCTGACGCCCGGCGCGCCGCCGCCTCGACCTGCAAGGCGATCAGACAGGCGTCTCCACGACGACCGCGAGGGTCGGGCTCAGCGCCAGAAGGCAAATAGCCGATCGCCAACGCGGGACGATCACGCGGAAAGGCGCGCGAACTGGACGAACTCGGCGGCGAAGTATTTCTTCAGCCATTCGTCCGCCGGACGCGGCCGGCCGAACAGATAGCCCTGCGCGAGACGACAGCCTTGCGCGTGCAGCCTCGCTCTCTGATCCTCGGTCTCGACTCCCTCGGCGATCACCGAAACGCCAAGCTCCCGCCCGAGCGAAATCACGGTGCGCACCAGCGCCTTGTTGATTTCGTCACCGGCGTTCGACCCGATGAACGATCGGTCTATCTTGATCGTGTCGAAGCGGAATTTCTGCAAATAGCTGAGCGACGAATGTGCGGTGCCGAAATCGTCGAGCGCGACGCGAACGCCGAGCGCGCGCAACTCGTTGAGCGCGGACATCGTCAATTCGTCGTCCATCAGCAGAACCGATTCGGTTATTTCGAGGACGAGACGCGAGGGCGGCAGCCCGGAAGCCTTGAGCGCCCACCATACCGCCTCGACAACCCTGCGGCCGCGGAACTGCGCCGGCGACAGATTGACCGAAACGACGAGATCGCCGGAGCAGGCCGCGATCTTGGCGCAAGCCTCGGACAGCACCCATTCTCCGATCGGAACGATCAGTCCGGTGTCCTCGGCGATGGGAATGAATTCCGCCGGCGACATCAGTCCGAGCCGCGGGTGACGCCAGCGCAGGAGCGCTTCGAAGCCGAGGACCGCTGCGGCGGCGATCTCGACGATCGGCTGGAGATAGATCTCCAGTTCGCCCATCGCGACGGCGTTGCGCAGATCGGTCTCCAGCGCGCGGCGCCGCAGCATCGCTTCGCTCATCGAGGGATCGAACAGTCGATACGTCGAGCGCCCCTCGGACTTGGCGCGGTAGAGCGCGATATCCGCATTCTTCATCAGCTCTTCGGGATCGGCGCCGTGTTCGGGCGCCAGGATGACGCCGATGCTCGCCCCGACATAGACGCTGGCGCCCTCGATTTCATAGGGCGCGGAGAGAATGCGCACCATCCGGGCCGCAAGGAACTCCGCGTCGGCGCGGCTCGCGACGTTTCTCTGGAGGACGGCGAATTCATCGCCGCCGAGGCGCGCGACGTCGCCGGAGTTGCGGATGGCGTCTTGCAGGCGTTCGGCCACGATGCGCAGCAATTCGTTCCCGGCGGGATGGCCGAGCGTGTCGTTGACGTCCTTGAACCGGTCGAGGTCGATGCAGTGGATCGCGACGCCGCGATCGGTTCGGCCGGGCCGCAGCGCCGTTCTCAGGGACTCCAGGAACGTCACGCGCGCCATGAGGTCGGTCAGCGAGTTGTAATGGGCGAGGTAGGCGATGCGCGCTTCGGCGCGGACCCGCTCGCTCGAATCGACGACCATGCCTTCATAGTAGAGCGGCTCGCCGTTCGCCGACCGCACCAGCCACGCGGTTTCCGACACCCAAAGACGCTCCCGCGTCCGATGGCGATAAACCTCGGAGATGAAATCGTCGACGCGCCCGTTGTTGTCGATCGCCGCGCGAAATTCGTCTCTCCGGTCGGGATCGACGTACCATTCCGATCCGATGTCGTTGACCGCCGCGAGCATCTCCGCCTCGGTCGCATAGCCGTTCAGCCGCACCAGGGCCGGATTGGCGCGCAACTGCCGCCCGTCGAGGCTCGACCGGTAAATGCCGGTGACGGCGTTTTCGAACAGGCTGCGATACTCGGCTTCCGTGCGCGCCAGCTTCACCTCGCGCTCGCGCTGCTCGGTGACGTCGGTGTATGTGACGACGCAGCTCGCATCTTCCAGCTTGATGGCGCGCACCTCGAGCGCCGCGCCATTCGCCAGGCGCAGCTCGGAAACGGGAGGACCTTGCGAAATGGGGGCGCGGCGAGAGAATTCCCCGCGCTCGGGCGCCCGATCGGCGAACCCGCTGGCGGCGATCGCCGGAGCGACGACGTCCGCGAAGTGCGGTCGCCGTTCCGCGACATCAAGCGGCAGGCCGAGAAGCTGCGCCGCGCGGCGGTTGCAAACCTTCACGCGCTCGTCGGCGTCGATCATGACGATGCCCTGAACGACGTTTTCCAAGGTGGCGCTCAGCGTCTTGCGCGTCGCTTCCAGCTCGGCGGTGCGCGAGGCGACCATCGCCTCCAACCGGTCGTTGAGCTGCGCGAGTTCGTCGACCATCAAGGTGATCGAGCGGTCGGTGCGGCGTCGATCCTTGTCCGCGTCGTCGTAGGTCGAGCTGACCGTCGCCGTCAGCTTTTCAACATCGATCGAGCCGTTGGCGTCGGCGGCCTTCGCAAGTTGCTTGCGCAGCAGCGGATGCATGGGCCTCAGGCCGCCTCCGCGAGCGTCATCACCGTCATCGTCTGGTTATGCAGGATCGAGCGCTTGGTGACGCTATGCGGCGAGATCTCGCCGTAGGAGTAGAAGCCCAGCTTGCGGTAGTTCGAACCCAGCGCTTCTCCCGCCGCTTCGACCTCGCCGACCACGCTTTGCCCCATCAGCAGGCGCCGGCCGATACAGCTGATCATGATCGCGAGACTGGGCTCAGTTGTCGCGTTCGCGATGCGCGCTTGCCGAGCGGCGGCCGAAGCGCCGGCCACCAGGCGATCGTAGCTGCCGCGCATGAGCTGCGCGCTCCAACCCTCGGCCATGCTGCCGGCGAAGGTCATCGAGCCATCGGCTCGATTGACGCCGAGCACGGTGCGCACCACTTCCTGGGTGGGATTGTCCGGATCGCTGATTCGCAGCGGGTAGAGCAGCGCCGAGCCCGGCAAGGCCCGCGAATTGGCGGGCCCAAGATAGCGTTCATAGAGATCGAGCGCCTTCTCGCCGTTCAATTCGTAGAGCACGTTGTCGCGCGATCTGGTCATCATGCGGCGCGGGCCAAACACGCTCCACCCGCCCGCGCTGCCGTTGCCGATGCGCATGGCTTGCCCGTAGAACCCGACGGCCGCAATGACGCCGGCGCGCGGCGCTTCGTCGGCGCCGACCACCGTGCGCGAGAAATCCGCGCCGTCTCCGGCCAGGCCGCCGGAAATCGGCGCGTCCCGGCCGACGGCGTCCGCGGCTCCCGCCACCAGCTCGCTGCCGTTCACGTTGAGCCCGTCCGACAGAAGAAACACGCCGGCCAGGTCGTCGCCGCTCAGCGCCTGGCCGATCTCCAGTCCGCATCGGCGCGAATCGGCCGCGGTCTCGATGTTGGTCGCGTGGAACCGCATTTGCGATCGCTCGAGCGTGATCGCGACGCCCGCCACACAATCGTCCTCGACATCCTCGGCGCAAATCTGGCCGCCGGTGCTGCAGCCTATCAGGCGCGCGTTGGGATAGAGAGCGCGCAGATCGGCGAAGCGGCGCCCGTCCTCGATCAGCGCCCGCGCGCCGAAATAGAGCACGAGATCAGCGGCGGCGGATGACCGCGGCGCCCGCCATTCGCCGTTGGCGGTCCAGGCTATATCTTCCAGAATCATGGTGGTCGCCTGGCAAGAGACAGGTTGAGGCGACTATCCGCCCTGACGGCTTAAGGCGCGGATAACAAGCATGGTGAAAAGACCGCTAACCATCCGATACATGGCGAGACTTGACATTCCGCTGGGCGAACGGCGCCGCTCGACGACCGCCGACGCGGTCAGGCCTCGGCCAGATCGAGCCAGTTGCGCCCCTGACGGTCTTCGACCTCGACGATCCAAAGGTCCGGATCAAACTCGATCTCGCGCGCCAACCGCTTCTCGACAGCGCCGGGCGCGATCCATTCGTCCTTGTGAGCGCGCGACCAAAGGCGCTCCACGCCTCGCCCGGCAAACTCCGATTGGGGCGCCGGCGCATAGAGCGCGGCGCGGCCGTCGAGTTGGTCGATCGTGACGAAGATCGCGCCCGCCTCGGCCGCTCCGCGTCGCCGCAGCGTGGCGACCGCGCCCTCGACCGCACACCGCCTGAGATAGGCCGCGACCCAGATGTCGGCGCGCAGCCGCGCCAAGGTCAGCGCGCCGTCGCGTTCGCCGCCGCGGTCAGCAGCTTGACCAATCTGGGGGTGACCTCGCCGGACGGGGCGAGGCCGTGCGTGCGCTCGAACTGCTGAATTGCCTGCTGCGTCGAAGCGCCTGCGACGCCGTCGGCCTTGATTGCGAAGCCGAGCTTGATCAGCGCGCTTTGCGCCGCGATCGCCAGATGCGCCGAATCCTTGCCGGCGTCGCCGCGCAGGAGGTCGCGAATGGGATCCTCCGCCCGCGGGGGAGGGGTCGGCGTCGGATCGACCGCCGCGGAAAGACCGGTCGGACGGACAGGCGGTTGCGCCGTGGCGGCCGCGCTTTGCGCAATCGCAGGCGCCGGCCGAGACGTCTCCGTCGCCGGGCGCGGGGCGGCGAACAACGGCGCCGAGCGATGCTCCTTTTGCATGACGAGGGCGTTGATGACGATGCCGGTCAGCACCGCCGCCAATGTGGCGCCGGCGACGGTGCGGGCCGGCCGGGAAAGCAACCGACGCAGAACGGTCTGCGCCATCCCCCGCCGGTCGTTGCGCGATGCGCCGCGGGCCGGGCGGGACAGGATGGAGTCGTTATTTGAACGGGCGAGCGCCTCAGGCACTTTTTTTCTCTTTCACTGCGCGCGGCGACGTCGCGCCGCGCAGGGTCGGCATTGACGGGTTTGGCGAAAATCGGGCCGCTCGCGGGAGGGTCGCGATAGGCGCCGGCGCCGCGTCGCCCTGGGCCTTGCCGCGGCAATCGAGAGGCAACCGAACGGTGACGCGCGTGCCCTCTTCAAGCGCGCTCTCGATCGACAGCGAGCCGCCATGCAGGCCGAGCAGCCCGCGCACCAGCGAGAGGCCGAGCCCCGTGCCCTCAAACGTCCGATCATAGGACGATCGGACCTGAAAGAACGGATCTCCGAGCTTGGGAAGGTGACCGGGAGCGATCCCGATGCCGGTGTCTTCGACATGAATGTCGAGCCAGTCGCCGTCGACCGCCGCGCCGATCGTCACCCGGCCGTGGGGCTGGGTGAATTTTACGGCGTTCGACAGGATATTGATCACGATCTGCCGGAAGGCGCGTTTGTCCGCAATCAGTTCGACGGGTCCCTCGAGCGGGGCCCGAACCAGCTCGACGCCGCCATTGGCCGCCTTCAGGCGCAACATGTCGCAGCAGGCGCCGATCGCGGGCGCCGCATCGAAGCGCTCGGGAGTTATCGCGAACCGCCCGGCTTCGATCTTGGACATGTCGAGGATCAGATTGACGACCGAGAGCAAATGCTCGGCGGAGGCATGGATGATGCCGGCGTATTCGAGCTGTCTGGCTCTGTCGCGCGGCGCCAGCTCGTCGCTGCCCAGAATCTCGGAAAAGCCGATGATTGCGTTCAGAGGCGTGCGCAACTCATGACTGACGTTGGCGAGCAGCCGGTCTTTCCACGAACTGGCGCTCTCGGCTTCGGCGCGGGCCGCTTCAAGCTTCTCCTCGTTGATTTTGGCGCTGCTGACGTTTCGCACCACCGAAACCACCGCGCCCCCTTCGCAATCGGCGGCGCCGGAGACAGGATCGGCCAAGCGATGGAGCCGCGCTTCCGCCCAGGCGAAAACAGGCTCGGCGCCTTCTCCGTCCCACTCGGCTGGCGGACCGGAACGCAACCGCAACGTCACGCAGATCGTTCCTTCGCGCTGCCCGGCCGCGCCGATCGCCTGCAAGAAAACAGCTCGATCGCTCACGTGAAGGCGTTCAAAAAATCCGGTCCCGGTCAATTCCCGGAGATCCAGGCCGAACAGCGCCTCGGCGTCGCCGCTCGCCGCCAGCACCGCGCCCGACGGATCATGGTGCAGCACGAGGTCTCCGATCGCCTCGGCGAGCACCTTGTAAAGCGTCGCGCCGGCCAGATCGCCGCGGCGCCGCGTCTGCTGGCGTCGCGCGTCGTCGATCGGCGAAACCGCCCCGTCCGGGCGGACCAGGCCCGCAACTCGCCGCCAAATGGAATCAAACCCTGACACGAACGCCGCTCTCCGAGATCGCCGGGCCGAACACGCGATCCACCGCGACGATCCCAGCCCCGCCTTAAATCAACGCTAAGAAGCGCGGCGCCCAAGCCCGCCGGCGCCAAGCGGCGCCGGGTTTGCGCGCGGATGCTTGCCGCTATGGTTGACAAAGCGTTGCCGCCGCCGCGTTTTCCGGCTTGACCATAGGTTAAGAGGTTGGCGCGATTTCGACTCGAAAAATCGACGTGGTTTTTGCAGGCCGGCGCCTATTGTCGCGGCGTCATCGACGCCGGCGCTCGCCGGATCGTGACCTGAGGCCCCCGTCATGATGTTTCTGGTGCGATCGACATTCTGGTTCGGCATCGTCGTGTCGAACATGCCGCTTGACCGACCCGAAACGCCCGTCGTCGCCGATCAGACGCAAGCCGCGGCGATCGTGAGCGCCGCCCGCGCCGTCACGGCCGCCTGCGCGCTGGAAGGCGCTTCCTGCCGCGCGGCCCTGGCCGCCATGGCCGGCGCCGTGTCGAGCCTCGACCGCCCGGGCGACAGGCGCGGCGCCGTGTCGAGCCTCGACCGCCCGGGCGACAGGCGCAGCGCGCCGCATCTCGCCGCGACCGGCGGGGTCCAGCGCCCGTCGGCCGATTCGCTGGAGGCCGCCGACCTGACGCCCCCGTGGCGCGGCCCGCCGGCCAAGTCGGGGGTCTGAATTCGCGTCGCGCGGTCTGGCGCCTGGCGGGCGCATCCCAATATATTGGGCGAAGCGAACGCGAAGGACGGCCCCCTGACAGACCCGGACTCCATCCGCAGCGACTTTGCCTTCCTCGACGACTGGGAAGACCGCTATCGCTATATTCTCGAACTCGGCCGCACCCTGGAGCCGTTGAGCGACGCGGCTCACAACGACTCGAACAAGGTTCGCGGCTGCGTCAGCCAGGTGTGGCTCGAGCTCGGCGAAAGCCTCAACGAGGCGGGAGAGAAGGTGCTTCGATACCGCGGCGACAGCGATTCGCACCTCGTGCGCGGCCTGCTGGCGATCGCCCTGGCGCTCTATTCGGGGCGCACGGCGCGACAAATCCTGAATTCCGACGCCGTCGGCTTCTTCCGCCAGCTCGGACTCGAGGCTCATCTGACGCCGCAACGCTCCAACGGCGTTCGGGCGATGATCGAGCGCATTCGGGCCGATGCGGCGGCCGCGGTGGCGACCGTCTGAGGCGCCGGCGTGCGTGCGGCCGGGGCGGCGCGCGGCGAGAGCGCCCGCGCCGCGGCCCTCATGCCTCTAGGTCTCGACCAATCCGCCCATGTCGCCCGACGAAGCGGAGCCGGCGGCGCCGTGGCCCCGCCCCAGGTAGTCGATCGAGCGCATCTCGACGAGGCGCGAGGCGGTCCGCGCGAACTCGAAGGCCTCGGCGCCGTCCCTGCCGAGAAACAGGGCGCCCGGCTCCGCCTCGGCCGAGGCGATCAATTTGACGCGCTGATCGTAGAGGGTGTCGATAAGATTGATGAAGCGCTTGGCCTCGTTGCGCTCATCGCCCCGCATCACCCGGATTTCATCGATCAACACCGTGTGGAATCGCTGGGCGATGGCCAGAAAATCGGGCGCGCCGAGCGGGCGGCGACAAAGATCGTCGAACGAGAAGCGCGCGACGCCGTCCCATGCTTCCGGCACGTCCAACGCGCGGCCCAACAGGTCGATCTGCGCCGGTCCGCCGTGCTCGTGACCGGTCAGCCGACGAAAGGCGTCGTCGAGCGCCGCTCTGGCGGCCGCATCCGCGGGACTGTAGAAAACCGGCGCGCGGGCGATCTTCTCCAGCCTGAAATCGGTGCGCGCGTCGAGGGCGAATATCTCGAGCCGCTCGTGCAGCAAGGCGATGAACGGCAGGAACAGAGTGCGGTTGAGGCCATCCTTGTAGAGATCGTCGGGCGCGACGTTCGAGGTCGCCACGACCACGACGCCGGCGGCCGAAAGCCGCTCGAACAGGCGCCCGAGGATCATCGCGTCGGCAATATCGCGGACGCTGAATTCGTCAAAGCACAGCAACCAGGCCTGCGCGGCCAACGCCGCGGCGACGGGGGCGATCGGATCGTCCCCCGACGCTTCGCCGGCCTTGCGGCGCGCCCGCCATTGGTGAAGGCGCGCATGGACATCGGCCATGAAGGCATGGAAGTGGACGCGGCGTTTGGCGCCCGCCGGCGCCGCGTCGAAGAACAGATCCATCAACAGCGTCTTGCCGCGCCCGACCGGGCCGAAAATGTAGAGGCCGCGCGGGGGCTCCGCCGGCCGGGCGCCGAGCAGCCGCTCGAACGCGTTGGGCGCCCGCGCCGGGCTATACCCGTCGAGACGCGCCGCCAGCGCGTCGAGCCGGCCGATCAGGGCGATTTGCGCGGGATCGGCTTCAAGCCGGCCCGCGGCGACCAGTTCGCGATAGCGCTGCTGGATGGAAGGACTCATCGCCGGCGGGCGGCGCCCTTCCGCGCGCGATGGCGGTCGCGCGGCGCATCAGCGGAGACGAAATCGCGCAAGCTTGACATTTTTGTCGCGGTGTTGGTCATCTGTTCAAAGCCGTCTCCAAGCCGCGCATGTCCCGGGAACCTCACGCGCCAAAGGATGAATGGCCCGGCTCTGGCTGCGAGAGTGTTTTTTGCAACGACGGGAGACGGCGTTTCGATGTTCCATATCATTCGCGCGGCGCTTGCGTCAGGGTTTTGTCTCTTCGCTTGTTGCGAATCGAAAGCCGAACCCGCGGCGTTGTTCAACGGCGGAACGCCGGGGCTGCTGCCGATCGCGCCCGTCGTGGTGTTCGGCGCGCATCCTCGATTGACGGCGGAGCAATTCGCCAGCGAGAATCGTCTCGACCTCGGCGACGTCAAGCGACGCCACGCGGCGTCCGGGGTCATTCACTGCGGCGACGCGCGCGGCGCCGGGCAGTTGACGCTCGGCGACAACGTCGTCACCACCGCGGCCCATGTGTTGTTCGACGAGCACGGTCGATTGCGCGGCGACAGCGCCCATTGCTTTTTCACCGCGACCGTCGCCGACCAGGAAGTCACCACGGCGATCGACGTCGCGTCGATCGTCTCAGGCAATTCCGACCCTTACGAGAACCCCGCCGTGCACGACTGGGCCGTCGCGCGCCTGCTTCGCCCGATCAAGGGGGCGACGCCGTACAGCGTCGGCGGCCCGGCGCAGGCGCTGCAGGACATCCAGTTCGTGGCGCGCGGCCACAGCGATTGGGGTTCCGGCCGCGTCATGTCGATGGAAACCTGCCGGTTGCACGACGTTCTGGCCAAGGGGGCGGAAGGAACGCGCGAGTTTTCGTTCGACTGCGACGCCGGCGTCGGCGCCTCGGGCGGCGCCGTTTTGAGCTCCGGCGGCGGCCGGCTGCTGGCCGTGTTCGTCGGCTATCGTTCGATCGCGCCCGACCGGACGCTGCCGTTCTCGCCGCAGCATTATAATTTCGCCGTGACGCTGGAGGGCGCTTTCCGGCGCGCCGTCGAAGCGGCCGCCGGATTCAGCGCGACGGCGGCGCGCTGAGGAAGGGCGGCACCGTCCCTGCGGCGGCGTACGTCAAGCCGCCGTAGGCGTCACGAATCGCCACTGTAAAGACTTTGCGACGGAACGCCGCGTGAAATCGCATGCGGCGTCGAATAACCGCTGATCGCCGCATGGCGCTGTCTCGGGGCGGCGCCTATGTAATAGGTTCTATTTGGTCTTCCCCGGCGAGTGCTTACGAAGGAACTCCTCCATTGGAATCACCTCGCCGGTGACACCATCGGCTACGAGAGTAATTCGACTGGTACTCGAATGTGCGCTTCTGACCCCATCGAAAGTGACAACGCGCCGTCAGATGGTCGGCGTAGCGCCTGATTCCGCTTATCACCCGAAAGGAGGCCATCGCCGTCCGCATTCCTGTAGCCGATGACATATTGGTGGTCCGCGGTCGCTATCCGATTGTTCGCGGGATCAAGCGCCTCTTCAATGGTGGACGGTCGACGGTCCTCAGCGAGAGCCCGGTCGATGCTGACGCCGTCCACGATCGCATGAAACGCAAAATCGTCGACTGGGTGACCGGCGTAAGTCCATCGGTGGCGATTATCCGCGAGGTAGGTCTTTTTGACACCATCTTCATTTGCGTTGATATAGATCTTGCCGTTAGGCGCCCGCACAAGCCCGGCGACCTCGCAAGCGCGGCTCTCGCCGTCCCAGGTGGTTCTTTCGAACCTCCGGCCGCCCATCGAGATGGCCGGCATGCGCCAGACCATTTCGACGAAGGCTTCATAGTCGTCGTCGTCGACGGGTTTGTCCTGCGCCCGCTCAACTTCAGGCGACTGCGCCCGCGCATTGCGAGCATCCGGCGATCTGAGCGGTGATGGCGCCTGAACAACTGGATCGGGCGCGGAATCCGCGCGCGTCGCGCTGCGAGCGATTGGGCTGCCTGGGGCCGCGACGTCCTTCCAATATTGTTCCGAGTGCGACGGAGATGAGTTCGGCACCGGCGGCGCGAGGGATGCCAAGGTGGCGGAGCGCTGCCGACTCTTTTCCCTGCGCCTCGCGACGCCGTCGATCACGAGGCCCACGACAAGGGCCGCGAGAATAGCAAACGCCAGAATCTCTTGCATCGGCTCGCCCACCAAGCGACGCTTGCAGCGCAGAGAATATCAGCAAAGCCAACGCCGCGCAGGATCTGTACAAACCGTATTGACAATACCCGCCGTGCGAACCGATAGCCCAAGCCGCCGGCTTTGACTAGACTGGGGCCATGACCCAGGCTCCCCGTCCCGTAGGCCCCGGCGATCACGTTTTTCTGGTCGACGGCTCGTCGTTCGTCTTTCGCGCCTATTTTCAGTCGATCCGTCAGGACCAGAAATACAACTACCGTTCGGACCGCTTGCCGGTCGGCGCGGTTCGCCTGTTCGCGACCAAGCTTCTGCAATTCGTTCGCGACGGCGCGGCGGGCGTCAAACCGACTCATCTGGCGATCATTTTCGACAAGTCGGAGGCTTCGTTCCGCAAGGAGATCTACCCTCTCTACAAGAGCCATCGGCCCGATCCTCCCGAGGATCTCGTGCCGCAATTCCCGCTGATGCGCGGCGCCGTGCGCGCCTTCGGCCTGACGCCGATCGAGCAGGACCGCTACGAAGCCGACGATCTGATCGCCACCTATGCGCGGCAGGCGAACGAGCGCGGCGCCGACGTGCTGATCGTCTCCGCCGACAAGGACCTGATGCAGCTCGTCAAGCCGGGCGTCGCGATGTACGATCCGGCGTCGGGCGAGCGCGAGGAGCGGCGCATCGGTCCCAACGAGGTGGTCGCCTATTTCGGCGGCGGCGCCGACAAGGTCGTCGACATTCAGGCGCTGGCCGGCGATTCGACCGACAACGTGCCGGGAGCGCCGGGCATCGGCGTCAAGACCGCGGCGCAATTGATCGCCGAATATGGCGATCTGGAAACGCTGCTGGGGAGAGCCGGCGAAATCAAGCAACCCAAGCGCCGCGAGGTGTTGACCAATCCGGATTCGGTCGCGCTGATTCGCTTGTCGAAGAGGCTCGTGACGCTCGTTCGGGACGTTCCGCTCGAAGTGCCGCTCGATGACCTGACGCTCGCCGCCCCCGACGCCAAACGCCTCGTCGCCTTCCTCAAGGCGCTGGAATTCACCACCATCACCAGGCGCGTCGCCGATATCTACGGCGTCGACGCCGGCGAGATCGAGGCGGATGCCGCCTTCGTCGGCGCCGGCGGTTGGCGGGGGCGCAACGGCGAGGCGGTCGAACCCCGCGCGCCGGCGCCGGCGCGCGACAAGACGCCGACGCCAGGCGCGCCGGTCGACGCGCTCGGGCCGCGGGCGCTCGCGACCGCGCGCCTCGCCGAGGCTCGCGAGGCGAAAATCGATCGAACGGCCTATGCGACGGTCACGACGGCCGACGAACTGAAGCGGTGGATCGACGAAGCTTTCGAGGCGGGCGCCGTGGCTTTCGACACGGAAACGAGTTCGCTCGATCCGATGCAGGCCGACCTCGTCGGCTTTTCGCTGTGCGTCGCGCCGGGCCGGGCGTGTTACGTCCCGCTCGGCCACCGCCACGCCGGGCAGGGCGATTTGTTCGGCGGCGGCGATCTCCTGCCGGGCCAACTCGCCGAGCGCGACGCGCTCGCGTTGCTGAGGCCGCTGATGGAGGCGCCGGGCGTGCTCAAGATCGGCCAGAACGTCAAGTTCGACTGGCACGTGCTCGCCCAGCGCGGCGTCGAGACGGCGCCCATCGACGACACCATGCTGATTTCTTATGCGCTCGACGCCGGCGCGACCAACGACGGCCATGGCATGGACCCGCTCGCCGAGCGCTGGCTCGCCCACAAGACCATTCACTTCGCCGATGTCGCGGGATCGGGCAAGAATTTCATCGGCTTCGCGCGCGTCGCCATCGACAAGGCGACCGAATACGCCGCCGAAGACGTCGATGTGACCTTGCGCCTGTGGCGGGCGCTGAAGCCGCGTCTCGCCGGCGAAAGCATGACCACGGTCTATGAGACGCTGGAGCGTCCGCTGGTCGTTCCGCTGGCGCGCATGGAGCGGCGCGGCGTCGCGATCGACCGCGAGATACTCTCACGGCTGTCGGGCGAATTCGCGCAGGGCATGGCGCGGCTGGAGGCGGAAATTCACGCCATGGTCGGCGCGCCCTTCAACCTCGGCTCGCCCAAGCAGCTCGGCGACATTCTGTTTGGCCAGATGGGCCTGCCGGGCGCCAAGAAGACCGCGACGGGCGCGTGGTCCACTTCGGCCAATGTGCTCGACGACCTCGCCGCCGAGGGCCACCAGTTGCCGGCGCGCATTCTCGAATGGCGCCAGATCGCCAAGCTCAAGTCGACCTACACCGACGCGCTGCCCGGCTTCGTCAACCCGGCGACCCGGCGCGTCCACACCTCCTACGCGCTCGCGGCCACCACGACGGGTCGCCTCTCCTCGTCCGAGCCGAACCTGCAGAATATTCCGGTGCGCAACGAGGAAGGGCGCAAAATCCGTCGCGCCTTCGTCGCCGGCCCCGGCCATGCGCTGATCTCGGCCGACTACAGCCAGATCGAGCTGCGGCTGCTCGCCCATATCGCCGACATCGGTCCCCTGAAGAAAGCGTTCGCCGACGGGCTCGACATTCACGCGATGACCGCTTCGGAAATGTTCGGCGTGCCGGTCAAGGACATGCCGGGCGAGGTGCGCCGCCGCGCCAAGGCGATCAACTTCGGCATCATCTACGGCATTTCGGCGTTCGGCCTCGCCAATCAGCTCGGCATCCCGCGCGAGGAGGCGGGCGCCTACATCCGCAAATACTTCGAGCGTTTTCCCGGCATCCGCAACTATATGGAGGCGACCAAGAAGGCGGCGCGCGCCGACGGCTACGTTCGCACCATCTTCGGGCGCAAATGCCACTTTCCGCGCATCAACGCGTCCAACCCCTCCGAGCGCGCGTTCAATGAACGGGCCGCGATCAACGCCCCGATCCAGGGCTCGGCGGCCGACATCATTCGCCGCGCGATGATCCGCATGGACGATGCCCTCGGCGCGGCGCGGCTCGACGCGCAGATGCTGCTGCAGGTGCACGACGAACTGGTGTTCGAGGCGCCGCTCAATGAGGTCGAGGCGTCGATCAAGGTGATCGAAAAGGTGATGGTCGAGGCGCCGGCGCCGGCGCTGAAGCTGTCGGCGCCGTTGCAGGTCGACGCGCGCGCGGCGGCCAATTGGGACGAGGCGCATTGAGCGGGCGCAGGCCGGGCGGGCCGCGCGCTTGGCGTAGCGATCGCTTCCGGCGATCGCGCGATATCAAGGCGTTGCAAGGCGGATTGTTGCTGCGCCCCGGATTTGCGCGCCGTCGTCGGCGCAGAACCGCGCTTGCGTTCGCGGCGCCCCGCCGATATAGAACCCGGCCTCAGCCGCAAGCTCGCGCTCCCTTCGTCTAGCGGCCCAGGACGTCGCCCTCTCACGGCGAAAACACGGGTTCGATTCCCGTAGGGAGCGCCATGCGAGCCTGTTGCGCTCGATAGCGTCCATTGAGCTTGGCGATCGGCGAATCCGCCGGTTGCGGCTTGCGAGCGCCCCGCATGCAACGCTCCGCTTCCTCCAACGATCGATGGCCGGCTGGAGCGATCGCGGCAAAAATTGATTTACCGTCCGGACAGGCGCAAAATATTATTGCATCACGGGTGGTCGGCGATTGCCGAGTCGGCCGGATCGAGGAACAATGGGCACGCTTCCGCCTGTTTGCGCCAGAGTCTGGTTGGCGTCGACTCTGCCGGCGAGCGGTCCAACCGTGTCATCATCCAGGTTGCGATCGACGATCGGCGAGAGATTGCGATCCTCGATCGGCTTTGACGGCGGCCTGAACCTGCGCGATTGAATCGAAGGCTTGACATCCAATGTCCACGGAAAAGCTTTGGACATATCGAGATGAGTCCGGCCGTTACGAGATCATCTCTGAAGGATTGCTCATCAAGCTCGTCAAGAACAATTTAGTCAGTCGTAAGGCCACAGTCAAAAAACACGGCGAGAACGAATGGAAAGACATAACTTCCACGATATTCAAGAGCCATTTCCCCAACGAGATAACGCAGGGCGCCACGAAGAAGCAAAAGCGCTCTTCTTATAACCTCAATTGGAAGGTAATCGCCGCAGGGATTTGCTTTTCGGCGTTCGGGATTTATTTTCTAGGGAACGGAGTTGCGGATCCCGACTGTGGAGGCGCCGCGGCAAAAGCGGCGGCGCTGCAAACAATAAAGCAGCAGCTCCCAACTCAGCTCACCGAAACGATCGTCGTCAATTCGCAACAAACCGCCGATTTGATTGCCGCACTCGATTTATATCCGAAAGAATTAAGAGCGTCGATCGGGCGCGACTTGCTGTTGCAAACTTCAATGACGATGTGTAACACCTTGGCAAATTTTCCGGATCGCACAAATCTCACCGACAAGGAAACATCACGACTTGGATTCTGTCAAAATTATATTTCCGCCAAGGACAAGGCAATACAAAACACTAATTACACACTGGACGCTACACAAACGACCAATTTCGATAACGCGACAAAAAAGGCGGAATGCGAGGCCAATCTGCAACAAACCATCCCGAGCTGGGGAACGGCGGTGGCTCATATAAAATACAGGATTGAAAAGGCGGCCGATAACAGATTATCGGTCACGCTGCAAGGACTACAAGAAATAAAAGGATCGTTTAAGCTCGATTCCAGCAAAGCAGCGGACAAGTCGGAATAATCCTGACCAAGCCTGGGGATCATCGCTTGGACTTTGTGTTCCGTTTGATTTCTTTGCGCGCCTGATTCCCGGCAAGGTTTCACCCCAGGCCGCCAGGGGCCGGCCGGCGGCCCGGAATTCCTGCGGATTTGTCGGCCCGGCCCGCCACAGATTGGGTAAGAGCCGACGAGGTCAGGAGAACGCGACCGCCTCAATTCGAGGCGATCGCGTTCGCTGTTGCGTCACTGGCAGGTGTTGACCGCGCGCGTGCCGACATTGGAGCCGTCCGCGTCGAAGACGGGACGAAACACGACGCCGCAAGCGGGAGCGGGAGCGGGAGGGGCTACGACCGGAGCCGGCGGGGCGACGTCGACGACCGGCGCGGGAGCCGGGATGGGCAGCGGGGCGGGGACATAGCCGACATTGACCACCGGGGGAGCGCCCCAATATCCGCCGCAACGCCAGGCGCCGTAGCCGCAGCCCCAGCCGGTGCGCCAGCCGTATCCATAACCGTAACCGCGCCAGCCGTAGCCGCCGCGCCAGCCGTAGCCGCCGCGCCAGCCGACATAACCGCCGCGCCAGCCGCCGTGGAAGCCCCCATGGAAACCGCCGCCGCGATACCAGGCCGAGGCCGGAGTCGCCATGCTGGCGAGGCCAACGCCGATGGCGAGCGCCGCGAGGGAACCGGCGATCGTGTTCTTCAGTGATGCGCGCATTGTTCAACTCCCATCTTCGAGCGGCAAGCCGGAGCGGCGTCGCTGTTACGATGCGCTTTGGTTACGGGATGCTGAATCGCCACGACGACGCGCGGGCGTCACGCCAAGGCTCCGGCGGCGCGACTCCGATTGGGGCGGCTTCGAAGACTCAAGGGCGTCCTGGCCGAGCTTGTCCCGGCCAGGACGTTCGAGATATTTTCCGGAAGGTCGCGCCCGGTGAGACCCGGTATGAGAGAGCGCCGGGCGGCGCTGCGCCGTGGCAGGCTCCTTCAACGGGGACAGTCGAAGATGACCTCCGAGGACTTCAGGCGCCTTGCCCTGGCGATGCCCGGGGCGATCGAGAGCGCGCATATGGGACACGCCGACTTCCGCGTCGGCGCCCGGATTTTCGCCACCCTCGGATTTCCCGATCCGGGATGGGCGATGATCAAGCTCCGACCGGAGCAGCAGGCGATCGTCACTTCGGCGGCGTCGGACGTCTTCTCGCCGGCGAAGGGCGGTTGGGGCCGACGCGGAAGCACGCTGCTTCGCCTCGACCTCGCCGACGAGAAGACCGCGCAGAACGCCATCGGGATGGCCTGGGCCAACTTGCAACCGTGACGCCTGGCTCTTCCTCTCGACGCCGCCGCACATTACGGTCGCGCGCGCGACGCCGTCCCTCCCGATCGCTGAGACTTTCGCATGAGCGCTCCTCCTGTCGTCATCGTCGGCGCCGGCCACGCCGGAGTGCAGCTCGCAGCGAGCCTGCGCGAAGAAGGTTTCGACGGCGCGATCGTCCTGTTGTCGGCCGACCCTCACCTGCCTTACCAGCGTCCGCCGTTGTCCAAGGCGTTTCTGAAGGGCGAGATGGAGAGCGACGGTCTGCCGCTGCGCGCCGCCCAATTCTATCGCGACAAGGGGGTGGACCTGCGCCTCGGCGAAACGGCGACGGGTCTCGACAGGGCGGCGCGACGCGTCGAACTCGCCTCCGGACGGCGTCTCGACTATGGCCATCTCGTGCTGGCGACCGGCGCAAGACAGCGGCCTCTGAACGTTCCCGGCGTCGATCTTGACGGGGTGATGGGCCTGCGCGACATCGCCGACGCGCAGGCGTTGCGCGAGCGCCTCGGCGCGGCGCGGCGGGTCGTCGTCATCGGCGCCGGCTTCATCGGTCTGGAGATCGCGGCTACCGCCACCAGCCTCGGCGGTGAAGTGACGATCGTCGAACTCGCCTCGCGCCCGCTGGCGCGCGCCGTCTCGCCGGCGACTTCGGCGTTCTTCGCGCAGGCGCACAGGACGTTCGGCGCGAGCCTCCGGCTCGGGGTCGGCGTCGTCGCGCTGCATGGGCGCAATGGCGCGCTCAGCGCGGTGGAACTGACCGACGGCGCGCTGGCGCCGGCCGATCTGGCGATCATCGGGATCGGCGTGCTGCCCGAGGACGCGCTGGCGCGCGGCGCGGATCTCGCCTGCGACAACGGGATCGTCGTCAACGATGGTCTGGAAACCGCCGATCCGACGATCTCGGCGATCGGCGATTGCGCGGCGTTTCCCGATCCTGTCACCGGATCCCGCGTCAGGCTCGAATCCGTGCAAAACGCCGTCGATCAGGCGCGATGCGTCGCCCGCCGTCTGGTCGGCAAGCGCGAGCGCTACGCCGCGCTGCCATGGTTCTGGAGCGACCAGCGCGACCTCAAGCTGCAGATCGCCGGGCTCTCCAGCGGCTGCGACAATTGGGTGGTGCGCGGCGACCCGCGAGCGCGAGCCTTCGCGGTGTTCGGTTTTCGCGGCGCCGATCTGGCGGTCGTCGAGACGGTCAATCGCCCCGGCGATCACATGGCGGCGCGGCGAATCATCGGAGCCAACCTGGCCCTCTCGGGGGCGCAGGCCGGCAACCTCGATTTCGATTTGCGCAAGTTCGCGATGGCGGCGCCGCGATAGAGCGCGCTGGCGCTCAGCCGCCGCCGGCGCCTTCGATCGCCGCGCCCCACGAACCCCAGACATAGACGCAGGAGAACAGGAACAGCCAGACGACGTCGACGAAATGCCAGTACCAGGCCGCAAATTCGAAGCCGAGATGTCGCTGCGGCGTGAATTGCCCGGCGACCGCGCGGCCGAGACACACCATCAGGAAGATCGTGCCGATGATGACATGCGCGCCATGAAACCCGGTCGCCATGAAAAAGGTCGCGCCGTAAATGCTGTGGGCGAAGGCGAATGGCGCATGGGAGTACTCCCAGGCCTGGACGGAGGTGAACAGGAGGCCGAGCAGGATCGTCAGCAAGAGCCCGACCTTCAACCCGTTGCGGTCGTTGTGAAGCAGCGCGTGATGCGCCCAGGTCACGGTGGCGCCGGAGGTCAGCAGGATCAGCGTATTGAACAGCGGCAGATTCAGCGGATCGAGAACCTCGGTGCCCTTGGGCGGCCAGAGGCCGCCGGTGAAGGCGACGCGCGCATATTGAATTTTCTCGTTGGTGAACAGCGAAGCGTCGAAGAACGCCCAGAACCACGCGACGAAGAACATCACCTCCGAGGCGATGAACAGGATCATGCCATAGCGAAGGCTGATCTGAACGACCCGCGTGTGGTCGCCCGTTTCAGCCTCGTGGATGACGTCGTGCCACCAGGAGGCCAGCACGTAGAGAACGCCGGCGAAGCCGACGACCAGGATGAACGGGCCGAGCTTCAATCCGCCGATGGTCATCGCCTTCATCGACATGATGAGGCCGACCGCGGTCAAGAATACGAAGATGGAGCCGATGATCGGCCACGGGCTCGGATTGACGAGGTGATAGTCGTGATGCGGCTTCGCGTGGGCGTCGGCCATCAGTTTCCCCTATCCTATGTCCGTCGATCGCGGCCGGATTGTTCAGCTCGCTGGATTTGCAACGTTTGGCCGGCGCCGTCAAGGCGACGATTCGCCACTGCTAGAGCGGCGACTTGCCGCCCTGAATCTCGGGCGCCGCGGCGAGCGGAGCGCCGGAGTCCTGGGCGGCGAACAGCGTGTAGGACAGCGTTATCTCCGAGATTCCGTCCATCGTCTCGTCCTGCTCGAGCTTCGGATCGAGAAAGAACACGACCGGCAGTTCGGCGCTCAGGTTGGGGCCCAAATGCTGTTCGCTGAAACAGAAACACGAAATCTTGTCGAAATAGGCCCCCGAAACCCCGGGGCTGACATTGTAGACCGCGGTCGCCGCCGTCTCACGCGACGAGCGGTTGCGGACCTTGAAATACACCGTCGCCGTGGCGCCCGTGCGCAGCGCGATCGACTCGGTTTCCGCCTCGAAGGTCCACGACAGGCCCGGCGCGACATTGGCGTCGAAGCGGACGGTCAGCACGCGCTGTCCCTTGAGCGCCGGGGCGGTTGTGGCGACCTGCGTCGTGCCGGCAAATCCGGTCGCGCGACAAAACAGGAAGTAAAGCGGCACGGCCGCATAGGCGGCGCCCACCATGCCGGCGACCGTCAGAACGGCGCAGGCCGCGACAAAACGATTGCGCGCCGCCTGGGTCTGCCGGGTCTCTTGCCGCCGTTCGCTCATGATCCGTCCGAAAACCGCCTCGCCCGACTTGAGTAGGACGACGCCGCCGAAAGTTCAACAATCGAACGCCTGCGAAGGGCCGGTCTACGGCTCCGGCCGCAAGACGCCCGGCCCAAGCTTGACGATGGTGATGGCGTAAAACAGCGCCGCCAGCAGGCCGACGCTGACGCCGATCGCTATGTTGCGCAATCGGCGGTTGCGTAGCTGCCGCGGCGTCAGGACCACGCCGTCGACCGGCTTTCGATCATCCATGCGGCCTCACCAACCGAACCGCTCGAGCAGCCCGAAACCATGCTCGACGACCAGCGCGGAAAACAGCAGGAACAGATACAGGATCGAGAACCCGAACAATTGCATCGCCGCCTTGTTCGCCGGGGAGCCCTCGCGAACGCAATAGACGCGCCACGCCATGATCCCCATGCCGAGCCCGGCGACCACGGCGAGGGCCGCATAAAGCCCGCCGCCGACCCCCATCCGCCACGGCGCGATCCCGAGGGGAACAAGAATGAGCGTGTAGATCAGGATCTCCAGTCGCGTGCGGTCCGCGCCTTTGGCGTTGGGCATCATCGGAACGCCGGCGCGCTCGTAGTCGCCGCGCTTGACGAGCGCCAGCGCCCAGAAGTGAGGCGGAGTCCACATGAAGATGATCGCAAACAGAACCAGACTGTCGAGCGTCACCGAACCGGCGGCGGCGGCGTAGCCGACCACCGGCGGCAAGGCGCCCGCCGCGCCGCCGATCACGATGTTTTGCGGCGTCGAACGCTTGAGCCACATCGTGTAGATCACCGCATAGAAGAAAATGGTGAAGGCGAGCAGCGCCGCCGCCACAAGATTGGCGGCGAGCGCCAGCGTCAGGACGGCGATGAGCGACAGCGTCAGACCGAAGAACAGCGCCTGGCGCGGCTCGATCAGGCCGGCCGGGATCGGGCGCAGGCGGGTGCGCGCCATCAGGGCGTCGATGTCGGCGTCCCACCACATGTTGAGGGCGCCCGCCGCGCCCGCGCCCGCAGCGATCGCCAGCAGCGAAGCGAAGCCGATCACCGGATTGACAGGCGTCGGCGCGACGAGCAGGCCGGCCAGCGCGGTCCAGACGACTAGCGACATCACGCGCGGCTTGAGCAGCGTCAGATATTCAGCCGGACCGGCCGCGTAGTCGCCGATCAGAGCCGACGACGCGCCGTCGTTTTGACCAGCAATGCTCATGCGGGCGGACCCATGCGCTCAGCCAAGCCTTTCAGCGACGACGCGCGCGAAGCGGACGCCCGGCGCGCGCAGGCGCTGCGCCCGGCTGAACGATCGGCCGCGCGGGCCGCGCGGCGCAGCCCCACCCCCGTCAATGATCCGCGCCCGCGATGCGAGGCAGCGTCTCGTAGGTGTGGAATGGCGGCGGCGAGGGCAACGTCCATTCGAGCGTCGTGGCGCCGACGCCCCACGGATTGTCGCCGGCCACGCGCTTGCGGGCGAAGGCGTCGTAGACGATGTAGAGGAACAGCAGCGTCCCCAGGCCGGCGATATAAGCGCCGATCGAGGACCAGAAGTTCCACAGCCAATAGGCGTCGGGGTAGTCGACATAGCGGCGCGGCATGCCCGCCAGGCCGAGGAAGTGCTGCGGAAAGAACACCAGATTGACGCCGACGAACAGCAGCCAGAAATGCCAGTTGCCGAGCTTCTCGTTGTACATGTAGCCGGTCATCTTCGGGAACCAGTAATAGAAGCCGGCAAAGATCGAGAACACCGCCCCGAGCGACATCGTGTAGTGGAAATGCGCGACGACGTAGTAGGTCTCGTGCAGCGCGCGATCGACGCCGGCGTTGGCCAGCACGACGCCGGTCACGCCGCCGACCGTGAACAGGAAGATGAACCCGATCGCCCAGATCATCGGCGTGCGCAACGAGATCGAACCGCCCCACATGGTGGCGATCCAGGAAAACACCTTCACGCCCGTCGGCACCGCGATCACCATCGTCGCGAACACGAAATAGCGCTGCGTGGTGAGGGAAAGGCCGACCGTATACATGTGGTGCGCCCACACGAGGAAGCCGACCGCGCCGATCGCCACCATCGCATAGACCATCCCGAGGTAACCGAAGATCGGCTTCCTCGAGAAAGTCGAAATGATCTGGCTGATGATGCCGAAGCCGGGCAGGATCAGGATGTAGACTTCGGGATGACCGAAGAACCAGAACAGATGCTGGAACAGGATCGGATCGCCGCCGCCCGCCGGATCGAAGAAGGTGGTGTGGAAGTTGCGATCGGTCAGCAGCATCGTAATCGCGCCCGCCAGCACCGGCAGCGCCAGAACCAGCAGGAAGGCGGTCACCAGCACGGACCAGGCGAACAGCGGCATGCGGTGCATCGTCATGCCCGGCGCGCGCATGTTGAAGATGGTGGTGATGAAATTGATCGCCCCGAGAATCGAGGAGGCGCCGGCGAGGTGCAACGACAGGATGACGAAATCCATCGCCGGGCCGGGCGTGCCGGCGAGCGACGAGAACGGCGGATACAGCACCCAGCCGCCGCCGAAGCCGTGCATGCCGGGCGAGCCCTCGACGAACATCGAGGTCAGCAGCAGCAGGAACGAGGCGGGCAGCAGCCAGAACGAAATGTTGTTCATGCGCGGAAACGCCATGTCCGGCGCGCCGATCATCAGCGGCACGAACCAGTTGCCGAAGCCGCCGATCAGCGCCGGCATGACCAGGAAGAAGATCATGATCACGCCGTGCGCGGTGATGAACACGTTGTACATGTTCTTGGCGGCGTCGACCGAGCCGTCGCCGGTGAGGACCGCCGAAATGATCGGGAAGACGTGGTTGCCCGGAAACATCAACCCCAAGCGGATCGCCCCGGAGAGGGCGCTGCCGATCAACCCCGCCATCACCGCGAACACCAGATAGAGAGTGCCGATGTCCTTGTGGTTGGTCGAATAGAGGAACCGCCGCCAGCCGGTCGGGTGGGCGTGCTCTTCCTCATGCGTTGCAGACATCGTCGCCATGGCTCTGGTCCCTAATGAATCTGGTTCATCTCGTCGCCCGCCGTCGGTTCATCGGAGGTCCGTCGCCCCCGCGTCGGCGACCGAAACCGCGCTCGGCGCCGCGGCGAACTTCTTCTTCGCGTCGGCGAGCCAGGCCTGGTACTTCTCGTCGCTGACGATGCGGAAGACGATCGGCATGAAGGCGTGATCCTTGCCGCACAGCTTCGAACACTGGCCGTAGTAGACGCCTTCGCGATCCGCCCTGAACCAGGTCTCGTTGAGACGGCCGGGCACGGCGTCGACGCGTATGCCGAAGGACTGGATCACGAAGGAATGGATGACGTCGACCGCCGTCACTTGCAGGACGACCGTCTTGTTGATGGGCAGCACGACCTCGTTGTCGACCGAAAGCAACCGGACGTCGCCGTTCTCCGGCTTGAGCTCGTTTTCCGGCTTCATATACGATTCAAACGAGAACCCGCCGCCCTGGTCCTTGGGATATTCGTAGGCCCAGTGCCACTGCGACGCGGTTACCTTGACCGTCAGATCGGCCGGGGGAATCGTCAGTTCGTTGGTCAGCAATCGAAACGACGGGATGGCGATCACGACGAGAATCAAAACGGGAATGATCGTCCAGGCGACCTCGACCATCGTGTTGTGGGTCGTCTTGGACGGCGTCGGGTTGGCCTTCTCGTTGAACTTCCAGATCACATACGCCAGCAGGGCCAGCACGAACAGGGAGATGACCGTGATGATGGGCATCAGAAGATCGTCATGGAACCATTGGATCTCCCGAGCGATCGGCGTCACGCCTTGCTGAAAGCCGATCTGCCCGGGCTCCGCGAGACCGACGCCATTCGCCAAGGCCGGCCCCGCGAGGACGCAAGCGAGCGCGGCGCCGATCGCCGCAACCCCGTCCGTGGCGACCGCCGCGCGCGCCCGAAGCTTCTCGAGTCCCGCAATCCTCATGATCCTGCTGCTCCCGATCGCGTCTGCCGCATCAGCGGCCCCGCCGCGCCGTCCGACCCGCAATGAACGCGCGCCGAAGATTTGGCCGCGCTTGCGATCATCATAGCCGCTAATTGGTACTTGAAAACCACAAAGCGGCCCGCGACGCAATGCCGCTGCGCCATCTTCGGCGCTGCGGCATATCCGCGCTGGCGCCACGAGGCGCGCGGCGACGGCGCGCCGCAGCGCCGCTCTCTTCGCACGCCGGCCGGTTGCGGCGAGGGCGCGCCGCTTGACAGGTCGGAGGCTTTTGATAGGCCAACCGGAACCAGACCGGCGGTTGGGGCGGAAAGGCTGTCATTCGCGATGAAGTCGTCAAACATCGAGCGCCGACGATTCGCGCGACTGCGGATCGGGATCGCCGCGGCGTCGTGCTTGGCGCTTCTGGTTTGCGGCGCCGACCCGCCCGCCGCTTCGGCGCAGGGCGTCGTCAAGGCCAAACACGGCGACTGGGAAACGCGCTGCGAGACGCCGCCGGGCGCCGCGCGCGAGCAATGCGCGTTGATCCAGAGCGTGGCGGCCGAGGATCGACCCAACGTCACCCTCATCGTGATCGTGCTCAAGACCGCCGACGGCAAGAGCCGATTGTTGCGCGTCATCGCGCCGCTCGGCGTGCTGATCCCGTCGGGTCTCGGTCTCAAGATCGACCAGGTCGACGTCGGCCGGGCGGGATTCGTGCGGTGCCTGCCGAACGGCTGCGTCGCCGAAGTCGTCATGGAGGACAAGCTCATCGACCAGATGAAAAGCGGCCATTCCGCGACTTTCATCATCTTTCAGACGCCCGAGGAAGGAATCGGCATTCCGCTCGCGCTCGACGGCTTCAAGGAAGGTCTCGAGCAATTGCCGTGATTCGCCATGGGCTTGATCGAACCGGTCTGGGCGCGATCGCAAATGCTGCTATAACCCGCCGACAGGGCCGAACGGCGGAACGTTGAGGAATGATGCGAATGACCGTCTCAGGGAGCCTACGCCCCGCCTTGGCCCTGGCCCTCGCCGGGCTGTGCGGCGCTTGCGGCTCGTTCAACTCGGTCAACCCCGCCAACTTGCTGTCCTCGGCCGCCCAGACCGCGCCCCCGCCGGGCGCCCCGGCCACCGCGGCGGTCGACGTCGACTGCCCGCTGATCGAGGTGCTGGACGGCACGGCGGCGCTGCGGGTCGGCGGGCAGACCAATGATTCGGTGCGCTATCAATTCGACATCGCCAACACGGCGCGCGAATGCCATGTCGTGGGCGGCCAGTTCGCCATCAAGGTCGGCGTCGCCGGCCACCTGCTGATCGGGCCGGCCGGAACGCCCGGCGCCTATACCGCCCAACTGCGCATCGTGGTCCGCCGCGACGCCGATCAAAAGCCTGCATTCTCGCAGCTTTACAAGATCGCCGCCGATACGGCGGGCAGCGCCCAGGCGCCGTATCAGTTCATTTCCGACCCGATCATGATTCCCTTCACGCACCAGCAGGAAGATCAGGACTATACGATCCTGGTGGGCTTCGACAACGGCCCCGTCGCCCCGCCCGCGAAGCCCCGACACAAGAAACATACGAATTGACAAACGCGCGCGCTTCGGGCTTGCTTTGAGGCGTCAGGTCAAGACTCCCAGCGGGAGAGACCGGCGGAGCGTTTGGCTCCTCCGGCGCCGAAGGCGCAACCGCCCCGGAAACGCTCAGGCCAACGGACCGCCGAGGGGATGACACTCTGGAAAGAGGCGGACGCGCGTCGCGCGCTCGCCCACCGACGGGGGTAACTGCCGCAAAAGCGCGCAGGAAATCTCTCAGGTCACGGGACAGAGGGGGCGTCATCGAGCCGTCAGTCCGCGCTCGCGGAGCGACGGCGTTCGAGTTAGACGCCGTTTCTCGCGCCCGGGGGCCTCATGGCTTCGACCGAATCGCCCGCCGCGCCTCTATTGCGAACGCCTTTGCATGCCCTGCATGTCGAGCTGGGCGCGCGAATGGTGCCCTTCGCGGGCTATGAAATGCCGGTGCAATATCCGGCCGGCATCCTGGCAGAACATCTGCACACCCGCGCCGCCGCGGGCCTGTTCGACGTTTCGCATATGGGTCAGGCCTATCTGGAAGGGCCCGACGCCGCCCGACGATTCGAATCGCTGGCCCCGACCGACATCGCCTCGCAGCCGCCGGGGCGCATCCGCTACACCCAGCTGCTCGACGAAAACGGGGGCATTCTCGACGACCTGATGGTGACGCGCCTGCCGTCGCGGATGGCGGGCGAGGATCGTTTGTTCCTCGTCGTCAACGCCGCGCGCAAGAACGAGGATTTCGCCCATATAAGCGCCGGTCTGCCGGACCTGCGTCTGGAGCCGCTCGGCGACCGCGCGCTCCTCGCTCTGCAGGGACCGCTGGCAAGCCAGATTCTCTCCCGCCGCTGGCCGGGGCTCGCGGCGATGCCTTTCATGACCCTCTTCGCGCCGGGAGTGGCGGAAGGCAGCGATGAATTCGCCTTCGTCTCCCGCTCCGGCTACACCGGCGAGGACGGATTCGAGATATCGCTTCCGGCGTTCAACGCCCCGCGCCTTGCAGAGAATCTCCTCATGTTGCCCGAGGTCAAGCCGGTCGGCCTCGGCGCCCGCGATTCCCTCCGCCTCGAGGCGGGCCTTTGCCTATACGGCCACGACATCGACGAGAACACGACGCCGGTCGAGGCCGGATTGACATGGTCGATCCCCAGGCGGCGGCGCGAAGAAGGCGGCTTTCCCGGCGCTCTCCGCATCCGGCGGCAACTCGCCGAGGGACCGGCGCGCCGCCGCGTCGGGTTGAGGATCGAGGGCCGGGCGCCGGCGCGCGAAGGGGCCGAGATCGTCGACGTCGCGGGCGCCGCGGTCGGGCGCGTCACGTCGGGCGGCTTTGGCCCGAGCGTCGGAGCGCCGATCGCCATGGGCTATGCGGCGAGCGGACATGCGGCGCCGGGGACGCCGCTCGGCCTCATCGTGCGCGGCAAGACGCTGGCGGCCAACGTCGTCGCCCTGCCCTTCCATCCCCACGCCTATTATCGCGGCCCGTAGATCGCAATCGCCGGAGAGAGCCAGTCATGTCGCAGCCCCGTTACACCAAGGACCACGAATATGTTCGCCTCGAGGGCGACCTCGGCGTCGTCGGCATCAGCGAGCACGCGCAGGCGCAGCTCGGCGACGTCGTCTACGTCGAACTGCCCAAGGTCGGCGACCGGATCGCCAAAGGGGCGCAAGCCGCCGTCGTGGAGAGCGTCAAGGCGGCCAGCGAAGTGTTCTCGCCGGCGTCGGGGGAAGTCGTCGCGGTCAACAGCGGCCTTGAGGGCGAGCCGAGCCTGATCAACGAAGACGCGCTGGGCAAGGGCTGGATCGTCAAGCTCAAGCTCTCCGACAGAAGCGAACTCGACGCCTTGATGGATGAGGCCGCCTATCAGGACTTCCTCAGGACGCTCGAATGAGCCTCGCCATGCGCTACCTGCCTCTCGATGAAACCGATCGCGCGGCGATGCTCGCGCGGATCGGCGTCGCCGGCATCGACGACCTCTTCGCCGACATTCCCCCCGCCAAGCGTCTCGGCGGCCTGCTCGACATGCCGGGCGCCAGAAGCGAGATGGAAGTCGAGCGCCTGCTGTCCTCCCTGGCGGCGCGCAATGTCGCGGCGGGCTCGGCGCCGTTCTTCGTGGGCGCCGGCGCCTACCGCCATCATGTGCCGGCGAGCGTCGATCATCTGATCCAGCGCTCCGAGTTTCTGACCGCCTATACGCCCTACCAGCCGGAGATCGCGCAGGGGACGTTGCAGGTTCTGTTCGAGTTCCAGACCCAGGTCGCCGCCCTCACCGGCATGGAAGTCGCCAACGCCTCGATGTACGACGGCTCGACCGCTTGCGGCGAGGCGATCTTGATGGCGCATCGTCTGACCCGTCGCGCCAAGGCGGTTCTTTCGGGCGGGCTTCATCCCCAATACGCCGATGTCGCGGCCACCCTCGCCGGCATGGCGGGCGATCGGATCGTGCGGCTTTCGCCCGACGTCATGGCGAGCGAAGATATCGCCGCGGCGATCGACGATGAGACGAGCTGCGTCGTCGTCCAAACCCCTGATTTCTTCGGGAATCTGCGCGATCTGGCGCCGATCAAGGCCGCCGCCCAGGCGAAGGGCGCTCTGCTCGTCGCGGTCTTCACCGAGGCGGTTTCGCTCGGGCTGTTGCGCGCGCCCGGCGAAATGGGCGCCGACATCGTCGTCGGCGAAGGCCAGTCGATCGGCAACGCGCTCAATTTCGGCGGCCCCTACGTCGGTCTGTTCGCGACCCATTTCAAGCATGCGCGCCAGATGCCGGGGCGGCTGGCGGGCGAAACCATCGACGCGGAGGGACGGCGCAGCTTCGTGCTGACGCTTTCGGCGCGCGAGCAGCATATTCGCCGGGAGAAGGCGACGAGCAACATCTGCACGAATTCCGGCCTCTGCGCGCTGGCGTTTTCGATCCATATGAGCCTGCTCGGCCAGGCGGGGTTGCGGCGGCTCGCAAGGCTCAATCACGCCAACGCCGTTCAGCTGGCCGACCGGCTCTCCGGCGTGAGGGGCGTCAGGGTGCTCAACGAATGCTTCTTCAACGAGTTCACCATCCGCACGCCGCGCCCCGCCGAGGAGCTGATCGAGACGCTCGTCAAAAGGGGCGTCATCGGCGGCCTGCCGGTTTCGCGGCTGCTGCCGGAGGCGGGCCTTGACGATCTCATTGTCGTGGCGAGCACCGAGACCAACTCGGACGAGGACCGGGCCGCCTATGCGGCGATTCTCGCGGAATGCCTTTAAGCCAGCAAAGTGGAACTCCCGGCATGCTGAACAATCAGGGGCGCCCGACACATCCAGGCGAGGCGTCGACGTCGGATGCGCGCACCTTCACCGGCAATCGCGCGCTCGACATGGAAGAGGCGCTGATCTTCGAGACGGGCCGGCTCGACGCGACAGGCGTCGACATCGACGAACCCGCGCCTTTCGCCTCGCGGCTCGGCGCTCATGCGCGCCAAAGCGAAATCGGCCTGCCCAGTCTTTCCGAGCCCGAGGCGTTGCGCCATTACGTGCGCCTGTCGCGCATGAACTACGCGATCGACGCCGGGCTTTATCCGCTGGGCTCGTGCACGATGAAGCACAATCCGCGCCTCAACGAGAAGATGGCGCGGCTGCCCGGCTTCGCGGACATTCATCCTTTGCAGCCCGTCTCGACGGTGCAGGGCGCGCTTGAACTGATCGACGATCTCGCCAGGGCGCTGATGACATTGACCGGCATGAGCGCGATCGCCATGTCGCCGAAGGCCGGCGCGCATGGCGAGTTGTGCGGCATGATGGCGATCAAGGCGGCGATCGCCGCGAGGGCCGAGGGCGGCGCGCGCCAGGTCGTTCTCGTCCCGGATTCGGCGCACGGAACCAATCCGGCGACCGCCGCGGCGATCGGCTTTTCCGTCCGCCCGGTGCTGGCGGGGGTCGACGGAATCGTCAGCGCCGAGGCGGTCAAAGCCGCGCTCGGTCCGGAAGTCGCGGCGATCATGCTGACCAATCCCAATACTTGCGGGTTGTTCGAGCGCGAAATCGTCGCGGTCGCGGAGGCCGTCCACGAAGCGGGCGCGTTCTTCTATTGCGACGGCGCGAATTTCAACGCCGTCATGGGCAAGGCGCGTCCCGGCGATCTTGGCGTCGACGCCATGCACATCAATCTGCACAAGACCTTTTCGACCCCGCATGGCGGCGGCGGACCCGGCGCCGGACCGGTCGTGCTTTCGCCGCGGCTGGCGCCGTTCGCGCCGGTTCCGAACGTCGTCATGAAGGATGACGGGTTGCGTCTGGTCGAGCACAGCGCCGGCTCGCAGGCTTTCGGGCGCATGACCGCCTTCCACGGCCAGATGGGCATGTTCGTGCGGGCGCTCGCCTTCATCCTGTCGCATGGCGCCGACGGCCTCAAGCAGGCGTCGGAGGACGCGGTGCTCTCGGCGAACTACATCCGGGCCTGCCTCAACGATCTGATTTCATCGCCCTTTGGCGAGCGCCCGTGCATGCACGAGGCGCTGTTCGACGATCGCTGGCTCAAGGACACCGCGTTGACGACGCTCGATTTCGCCAAAGCGATGATCGATGAGGGTTATCATCCGATGACGGTCTATTTCCCGCTGGTCGTTCACGGCGCGATGTTGATCGAACCGACCGAGTCGGAGTCGAAGGCGAGCCTCGACCTCTTCATCATGACCCTGCGCGATCTCGCGCTGTCGGCGCTCGCCGGCGAGCGCGCGCGCTTCACCGCCGCGCCGCGCCTCGCCCCGCGCCGGCGCCTCGACGAAACCCGCGCCGCCCGCCAGCCGACGCTGAGATGGGCGAAGCCGGCGCCGGCATGAGGCGGCGGCGCGCTCGGCATATCGGCGGCGCCATCTTGGCGCCAACCCGGCTTCGCCTCATAGTGGCGGGCGAACCGGTTCGCTTGACGTGCGAGAGGAGGCGTTTGGCGATGTCCAAGGTTGTCGCCCGGAGCATGCTCGCGGCGCTCGTTTGCGCGGTGGTCCTCGGCGCGCCATCGGCGATCGCCGCCGGCGCGGCGCAACAGCCTGCGGCCGCGGCGGCCAGCGTGGCGCAGGCCGAACCCGCCGCGCCGGTTTCGCCGACGCCGCCCGCCGCGCCCCCGGCGCCGTCCGCAACACCCTCCGGCGCGCCTCCGGCGGACGCCGGTCAGCCGCCCGACGATGCTTCAACGGGCCGAACGCTGGATATGACCGCCCATCCCGCGGCCTATATCGAAGGCAAGGCGAATTGGAGCGAGGGATTCAGCGCGCTGATGGGCGCCCTCAATTCGATCAATGCCGAGCTCGCCAAATCGGGGCTCGCCGCGTCCGGCCGGCCGATCGCCGTATTCGTCGAAACCGACGACACCGGATTCGGCTATCGCGCGATGATTCCGATCGAAAAGGCGCCCGATGGCAAGACCGCGCTGTCGGACACCGTCAAGCTCGGCGAGACTCCGGCCGGCCGAGCCATGAAATTCGAGCACCGCGGCTCGTATGAGGATATCGACTCGACTTATGAGGCGATCACCGCCTATCTCGATGAAAAGGGACTGGAGGCTGCCAACCTGTTCGTCGAGGAATATCTCAACGACGTGAAGACCCCGGACGATCCCAACCTGCAGGTCGACATCTACGTGCTGTTGAAGTGAACAGCGCGGCCGGAACGGTTATTTTCGATCTCGACGGCACCCTGACGGACTCGCGGCCGGGCATCCTGCGCACGACGCGTTACGCCTTGCGGCGCCTCAACGAGGCGATGGGCCGAACGGCGCCGATTCCCGAGGAAAGCGCGCTCGAATTCATGGTCGGGCCGCCGTTGCGCGAGACTTTCGCCAAGCTGGTCGGCCCCGACCTCGTCGAGCGACTGCTCGGCTTCTATCGCGAGCGCTACGCCGAAGCGGGCCTGTTCGAGAATGCGGTTTATGAAGGCGTTCCGCAGGCGCTGGAAGCTCTGCGGCGCGACGGTCGCCGCCTGTTCGTCGCCACCTCGAAATATGAAGCCGACGCGCGCCGCATCCTCGATCATTTCGGCCTCGCCGGATTCTTCGCCGGGATCTACGGCTCGCAGAACGACGGCGGCCGCGCGGTGAAGGACGAGCTTCTGGGCTTTCTGGCGGCGCGCGAAGGCATCCTCGCCGGCGCCGGAGACGCCGTCATGATCGGCGACCGCAAATATGACGCGCTCGGCGCCAGGGCGGTCGGTTTGCCGGCGATCGGCGCCCTGTGGGGTTATGGCGCGGCCGAAGAATTGCGCGACGCCGGCGCCGATCCGCTGATCGAGACGCCGGGGGAGATTTTCGAGGCGGTCGAAGCGACGCTGCGCCGCGCGGCGGTCGGCTAAGGGAGCCAAAGCGCCCGAAGCGTCAAGGCCAGGCGTATTGCGGCAGCGCGAGCCGGTCGGTGATGTCGCGGCTGAACGCGAGGCGCGCCACGCCGGGGAACGAGGCGGCGCGCAACACCAGATTGCGCACGATGAGCCCCAGCGCGGTTTTCGGCGCGAAGGCGCCGCCGAAGTTTCGGGCGGCTTTCTGCTTGGTCTCGACAAAGGGCCGAAGCAAACTCTCGTAGCGGGCGAAGGCTTCGCGATGCGCTCCGCCGGAGGCAGCCAGTTCGCCCGCCAGCGCGTAGGCGGCGGTCATCGCCAGCGCCGAGCCCTGGCCGGCGAGCAGCGAGACGCAGAACGCGGCGTCGCCGGCGAGCGCGATGCGCCCGCGCGACCACGACGGCGTGACAATCTGGCTGACGCGATCGAAATAGAGGTCGTCCGAACGATCCAACGCGTCGAGGATGCGCGCGCCCTCCCCGCCGCCGCCGAGCCGTTGCCGCAGCAGGCGTTTCTGAGCCGGCAGGTCCTGCGCCGGCCAGCGATCGCTCGGACCATGGGTGAAAACGATTAGAAAGAGCGTCCGGTCGTCGCGCAGGGCGAAGCGTCCGAGCATGCAGCCCGGCGCGTTGCTCATCACATAGATGTCCTCCTCGCGCGGTCGATAGCCGTCGCACTCGAAGGCGGCGACGGCGTAGCCCAGCGAGCGTTCGAACTGCTCCTGCGGCCCGAACGCCAGGGCCCGCACCCGCGAATGCAGCCCGTCGGCGCCGATCACCAGATCGAAACGTCGGGGGGCGGCGCGCTCGAACGTGACGCGCACGCCGTCGGCGTCCGGCTCGAGGGCGCCGATCTCGTCGCCGAGCATGATTTCCGCGACCGGGCTCGCCTTCTCCACGAGCAGGTGCGCCAGATCGCTGCGGCGAATGGTGACGAACCGCCCTCCGGCCAGTTCCCGGAAGATCCCGACGCCGAGGCTCGTCACCCGCTCGCCCTTGCCGTCGACGACGCGCATCTCCTTGATGTGGTAGCCGAGGCGGTCGAGTTCGCCGGCGATCCCCATGCGGTCGGCGACCTCATAGCCCAGTCCCCAGAAGTCGATCACATAGCCGCCGGTTCGAATCGAGGGGGAGCGCTCGACGAGAGTCGGCTCCAGCCCGGCCCTGGCGAGCCAATAGGCGAGCGTCGGACCGGCGACGCCGGCCCCCGAGACGAGGACGGTCTGACGAGGCATGGCGACCAAACACTATCACGCTGTCGTGACGCGCGCTTGACCGCGCGCCCCGGGGGCGGCGGCCTCAGGTGTGTCCGACCACCGCCTTCGGCTGATAGGGCTGCTCCAGCCGGGCGATCGTGCGCGCGTCGAGCTTCAACGACAGCGCGGCGATGGCGTCGTCGAGATGATGCGGCTTCGAGGCGCCGACGATCGGCGCGGTGATGAACGGTTTGGACAGAACCCAGGCCAGCGCCACCACCGCCGGCTTGACGCCGAGCTTTTCGGCCGCCTCCGCGACCCGCCGGCGGATCGCCTCGTCCTGCCGGGAGCCGAGCCCGAGCGCGACGCTGTACTGGTCGGTGCGCCCGCGCACCGTCGCCGCGCCGGCGCCGACGCCGGAGCCCGCCAGAAAGCCGCGCGCCAGCGGCGACCACGGAATGACCGCGATGTTCTGGTCGGCGCAGAACTTCATCATCTCGCGCTCTTCCTCGCGGTAGACCAGATTGTAGAAGTTCTGCATCGAAACGAATTCGGCGAGACCCCGCTCGCGCGCCACCGAGATCATGCGCGCGAACTGCCACGCCCACATCGACGAAGCCCCGACGTAGAGCGCCTTGCCGGCGCGCACGACGTCGCTCAGCGCCTCGACGGTCTCCTCGATCGGCGTGTCGTAATCGAAGCGGTGGACCTGATAGAGGTCGACATAATCGGTTCCGAGGCGGCGCAGCGACGCGTCGATCGCCTCCATGACGTGCTTGCGCGACGAGCCGTGCGCGTTGACGCTCGGACCCATGGCATGGAACAGCTTGGTGGCGATCACCACTTCGTCGCGCTTGGCGAAGTCTTTGATCGCGCGCCCCAATATCTCCTCGCTGGCGCCCAGCGAATAGATGTCGGCGGTGTCGAAGAAATTGACGCCGCGCTCCAGCGCCTGCTTGATGAACGGCCGCGAAGCCTCCTCGTCGAGCACCCAATCGCGCCATTTCGTCGAGCCGTAGGTCATGCAGCCGAGACAAAGCCGGGAGACCTTCATGCCGGTCTTGCCAAAACGCGTGGTGTCCATGATCAATCCCTTAGATCGGGCCTGGCGGGCGGCGTTCCGAAGCGCCGACTTATAGACCCGGTCGGGACGCCGCGCCAAAGGCCGCAGCGAAAATCTGGAAAACGAAATCGTGATCGAGACGCCGAACAAGCCGCGCGCCGCGCCGCGCCCGCCGGGGCGCTGGGACTTCTGGATCGACCGCGGCGGCACCTTCACCGACGTCATCGGCCGCGATCCGCGCGGGCGCCTGCATGCGCGCAAATTGCTGTCGGAGAGCCCGGCCTATGGCGACGCCGCGGTGCAGGCGATCCGCGACCATCTCGGCCTGCCGCCGGGCGAGCCGATTCCGAACGGCGCGGTTGGCGTCGTCAAGATGGGCACCACGGTGGCGACCAACGCCCTGCTCGAACGCAGGGGCGAGCGGACCTTGCTGGTGACCACGCGGGGGTTCCGCGACGCGCTCGAAATCGGCTACCAGGCGCGCCCGAAAATTTTCGCGCGCAACATCGTCAAGCCCGAACAGCTCTATTCGGAGGTCGTCGAGGTCGACGAGCGCGTGCTCGCCGACGGAACGATCGAGCGGGCGCCGGACCTCGCGGCGGTGCGCCGCGCTCTGACCGAGGCGAAGGAGCGCGGCTTCGACGCGCTGGCGATCGTCTTCATGCACGCCTACCGTTATCCCGAGCACGAGCGGCAGGTCGCGCGGCTGGCGCGCGAGATGGGCTTCGGCCAGGTCTCCGTCAGCCACGAATGCTCGGCGCTGATCAAGCTGGTCGGGCGCGGCGACACCACGGTGGTCGACGCCTATCTGTCGCCGATCCTCGCGCGCTACATCGCGCGCGTTTCAGACGAACTCGACGTGAAGCGCTCCGGCGCGCGCGTCATGTTCATGATGTCGTCGGGCGGCCTGACCGCCGCCGATCTGTTCGCGGGCAAGGACGCGATCCTTTCCGGGCCGGCGGGCGGCGTGGTCGCCATGGCGCAGACCGGCCGCAGCGCCGGCTTCGACCGGGTGATCGGCTTCGACATGGGCGGCACCTCGACCGACGTCGCGCATTTCCACGGCCAATACGAGCGGGCGTTCGAAACCGAGGTCGCCGGCGTGCGCATGCGCGCGCCGATGATGATGATCCACACGGTGGCGGCGGGCGGCGGCTCGATCCTCCACTACGACGGCGCGCGGTTTCGCGTCGGTCCCGATTCGGCGGGCGCCAATCCCGGCCCGATGAGCTATCGGCGCGGCGGCCCGCTGACCGTCACCGACGCCAATGTGATGACCGGCAAGCTGATCCCCGACTTCTTTCCCAAAATCTTCGGACCCGCGCAGGACGAGCCGCTCGACGCGGCGGGCGTGCGCGCGGCCTTCGCGGCGCTCGCCCGCGACGTCGGCGACGGGCGCACGCCCGAGGAAGTCGCCGACGGCTTCATCGCGATCGCCGTCGCCAGGATGGCCGAGGCGATCAAGAAGATCTCGGTGGCGCGCGGTCATGACGTGACGCGCTACGCGCTCAACTGCTTCGGCGGGGCCGGCGGCCAGCACGCCTGCGACGTCGCCGACGCGCTGGCGATCAAGACCGTGCTGATCCACCCGCTTTCCTCGCTGCTGTCGGCCTATGGCATGGGGCTGGCGGATATCCGCGCCCATCGCTCGACGGCGGTCGAGGAGGCGCTCAGCGACGAGGCGCTGGCGCGCGCCGAGCGGCGCGGCAAGACGGCGAGCGAGGACGCGCGGGCGGAAGTCGCTTCGCAGGGCGAGGATGGCGACGACTGCGTCGTCCATCGGCGCGTGCTGCTGCGCTACGCCGGCTCCGACACGACGATCGAGGTCGATTGGGGATCGGCCGCCGCGATGCGGCGCGAATTCGAAAGGGCGCATCGAGGCGCGGTTCGGGTTCATCGATCGCGACAAGTCGCTGGTGATCGAGGCGGTGACCTATGAGGCGGTGTCCGGCGGCGCGAGATTGCGGGAGCGTCTGCATCCGCCTGGCCCGCGGCGCGGCGCCGAAGCCCGAGCGCGTCGTGCGGCTATTCTCCGGCGGCGCCTGGCGCGAGGCAAGAGTCTTTCTGCGCGAGAAGCTTTCGATCGGCGCCCGGGTGACCGGCCCGGCGCTGATCATCGAGCCGCACCAGACCATCGTCGTCGAGGACGGCTGGCGCGCCGAGATCACGCGCAAGAACCACGCCGTGCTGCAACGCGTGAAGGCGGCGCCGCGCCGCGCGGCAGTCGGCGCCGAGGTCGATCCGGTGATGCTGGAGATTTTCAACAACCTGTTCATGTCGATCGCCGAACAGATGGGCGTGACGCTGCAGAACACCGCCTATTCCGTCAACATCAAGGAGCGGCTCGATTTCTCCTGCGCGGTGTTCGACCGCCACGGCAGCCTGGTCGCCAATGCGCCGCACATGCCGGTGCATCTCGGCTCGATGGATCGCTCGGTGGAGACGATCATTCGCCTCAACGCGGGCAAGGTGCGCGCCGGCGACGTTTTCGCGCTGAACGCGCCGTATAACGGCGGCACCCATCTGCCCGACATCACCGTCTGCACGCCGGTGTTCGACGAGGCGGGCAGGACGATCCTGTTCTGGGTGGCCTCGCGCGGCCATCACGCCGACGTCGGCGGCATCGCGCCGGGATCGATGAGCCCGCGGGCCACCAATATTCTCGAAGAGGGCGTCTATATCGACAATTTCAGGCTGGTCGAGCGCGGCCGTTTTCGCGAACGCGAGCTTTACGCATTGCTCGAGGGCGGACCGTGGCCGGCGCGCAATCCGCTGCAGAACGTCAACGACCTCAAGGCGCAGATCGCCGCCAATGAAAAGGGCGCGCAGGAACTCAAGCGGATGGTCGAGCAGTTCTCGCTGGCCACCGTCGAGGCCTATATGGGCCATGTCCAGGACAACGCCGCCGAAAGCGTGCGCCGCGTCGTCGACCGGCTGAAGGAGAGCGAATTTTCCTGCGAGATGGACCAGGGCGCGGTCATCAAGGTGAAGATCGGCGTCGATCGGCAAAAGCGCGAGGCGACCGTCGACTTCACCGGAACCTCGCCGCAGCAGCCGACCAATTTCAATGCGCCGGAGCCCGTCGCCCGCGCGGCCGTGCTCTACGTGTTCCGTGTGATGGTCGACGACGAGATTCCGATGAACGCCGGCTGCCTCAGGCCGATCCGCGTCATCATCCCCGAAGGCTCGATGCTGTCGCCGCGCTATCCCGCCGCGGTGGTCGCCGGCAATGTCGAGACCTCGCAGGCGGTCACCGACACGCTGTTCGGCGCGCTCGGCGCGCTGGGCTCGGCGCAGGGCACGATGAACAACCTGACCTTCGGCGACGCGCGCTATCAATATTACGAGACGATCTGCTCGGGCGCGCCGGCCGGCCCCGGCTTCAACGGCGCGAGCGGCGTGCACACCCACATGACCAACTCGCGGCTGACCGACCCGGAAGTGCTGGAATCGCGCTTTCCCGTGGTGCTGGAGGATTTCCACATCCGGCGCGGCTCGGGCGGCAAGGGCCGATGGCGCGCCGGCGACGGCACGATGCGCCGCCTGCGCTTCCGCCAGCGCATGGACCTGGCGCTGCTGACCGGGCATCGGCGGGTGCCGAATTTCGGCATGGCGGGCGGCGAGGAGGGGGAACTCGGCCGCAACTTCGTCGTGCGCGCCGGCGGCCGCATCGAGCCGCTCGAGGGCTGCGACCAGACCGTGCTGGAGGCGGGCGAGGCGATCGTGATCGTGACGCCGACGGGCGGGGGGTGGGGGAGAAGGAGTGAAGGAGCGCGAGCGTTGCGGCGTGGGTTTCCGTATAGGGGATTATAGGACTCTTGGCCGAGGGATAAGCATCCATGGGTGTCAGGACGGGCTGCACCGTCCTATTTCAATGAAAAGATCATCTGGATGATCAGGGGTAGCCGCCTCGTGTTGTGAAAGCCTTTGCTTATATTCTTGAGGATGCTCTCGGCGAAACTGTTCCCAAAATGCTTGGTTTATATAGCCAGAATCATAGATCATCTTGAACCGCCGCGAGTCCTTGTCAAAGGCTCCCTTGGGCTCACAATTGAATTGCTCCCCCATGACACTGTCAATGGAGTAGACGCACGTTGCCAATGGCATATCCGTTCCGGAGTAAAAAAATGCCGAGTTTGCCGTTGGATGCAGTTCTAGCAAGTACGCCCACTTTGTTTTTTGTTTGTCGCGATCAGCGTCTGTCAATTTGCGAAAGACGTAGTTCCTCGTGCCAAACGCTTGCGGCGACCAGTTGTGGGATTGCTCGTCGTAGTGCAGCCCAGCGGCATGCTCCACCACGCAAATATATTCACTTGGGTCCGCTCGCGCGACCGTCGCGGACGCGATTAGTAGAGAGATCGCGAGTGGCTGTTTTGCCAAATCGGCCTCCAGTGAATCACAAACTCAAATCATCTTCCCATCCAGCCTGTGCCGTCTCCCGGGCCTCTGGGTGAAAATGGTCGGATAGTCGGAAGTGCTTGCGTTTTTTTGCGCTTTTCCGGTCTTGCTTCGCCTATGACTTGTAGCGCATGCGCAATGCGTTTTTGAAGCCCCTCAAGAGCTGCACGCGGCAGTGTCACCTCAAATCCGTTGGTCTGATTTAAAATTGTCAGCGTCGCCATTGTCTCGTTCGTGTCTACGTCAACATTCTCTGCATTGAACATTTTATAAGTCAAAAGGGCTCTTGCCAGTGCCAGTTTATCGGCGGGCACGATCGACATCAGCGGCGCTTCAAATTCGGGAGGCAAGACGAACCACGTCGCGATTCCTCTCGATTGAGGATTTCCAGCAGGTCGTTCATCTGTTCCGTTCCAGCGTGCCGCGAGCCTTCGTTCGCCTTCCCATTCCCCAACTGCGAGCGACCACCGGCCTTCTTTCTCATCGCTTGCGCCTTGATCAACGAGGACCTGGATCAACGTCCACGAGTTCACGCGGCGCTTTGCACTGATCAGCTTTGACATATGTCACGGTGCATTCCTTGGTCATTAGATATAATACTTCTATACCAAGTCGATGACCACGTCAAACACCAAGACATTTACTAAGGCCGTTACCGAGGCGCTGGCGCCAATGGTGCAAAACTTAAGGTCTCGCAATGGTAACAGGGGCAAAAGTCCCGGCGAGCAGCGGATGATGCTTAGGGTTGGTGCGGCGAATTCACTCGATTTGGCGGTGAGGGATTCCCGAATCAGCGTTTTTCTGACTCGATCGGGAAATGCCGCCGCTGCCGGACATCGACGCGCTTTCGCTCTCCGAACTCAAGAGCTTGGTGCTGAAGCTATTGGAAGAGCGGGCGGAGTTTCAGCGAACGGTTGGAGCGCTTCGCGACGAGATCGCACGGCTGAAGGGTGGCCCTGGACGGCCGGACATCAAGGCGAACGTCAAGCCGAGCGGCATGGAAAAGGCGAGCGAGGCGCGGGCGGCGGACCTGTCGGGCGAGCGCCGTCGGCGCGGCGCCACGCGCACGAAGTTGACGATCCACGAAGAGCGCAAGCTTGAGGTCGCGCCACCGCTCGGCTCGCGTTTCAAAGGCTATGCCGGTTTCCTCGTGCAGGATTTGATCATCCGCCCGCACGTCACCCACTTCCGACGGGCATGTTGGCGAACGCCGGACGGGCGAACCGTGATGGCGCCCTTGCCGCCGGACGTCGATGGTCATTTCGGACCCGAACTGCGCCGCTTCGTGCTCGCCCAATATCATCAGGGGCAAGTCACGATGGCTCGGTTGGTTATGCTGTTGCGAGGGTTCGGCATTCTCATCTCCAAGCGACAGATTGTTCGCCTCTTGATCGCCGGCAAGCAGAACTTCTTGGACGAGGCCCGCGCCGTGTTGCGAGCCGGCTTGACGAACGCGGCGTGGATCACGGTCGACGACACCGGGGCGCGTCACAAAGGCAAGAACGGATTCTGCACCCAGATCGGCAACGCCCATTTCACTTGGTTCGGAACCACGAGTTCAAAGAGCCGCCTCAACTTCCTCGAACTGTTGCGCGCCGGGCGCCGCGATTACGTGGTCAATAAGGATGCCCTCGCCTACATGCGCGCCCGCGCGCTCACCGGATCTGTCATCGCCCGCCTGAGAAAACATAAAAAGCGCGCTTTCGCCAATCGGAGGGCCTGGATCGCTCATCTGCGCCAGATCGGCGCCACGGCCCTCAAGGTCAATCCCGATCCCGTGCAGATCGCCACCGAAGGCGCTCTGTGGGGCGCCATCAAGGCGCATGGTCTGCTCGCCGACACCGTGATCGTCAGCGACGACGCCGGTCAATTCGACGTCGGTCAACATGGCCTGTGCTGGGTCCATGCCGAACGTCTGGTCCACAAACTCGATACCTTCACCGACGCCCAGCGCGCCGCGCAAAGCCGCGTCCGCCGCCTGATCTGGCTGTTCTACCGCAGTCTCAAAGCTTGGCGCCGTAACCCATCCCCAGCGCGCAAGGCGACCTTGTCGGCGCGCTTCGATCACATCTTCAGCCACAAGACCGGCTTCGCCACTCTCGACCGCCTCCTGGGACGCCTCAGCGCCAACAAGAGCGAATTGCTGAGGGTGCTCGAACGACCCGACATTCCGCTCCACACCAACGGCTCCGAAAACGACATTCGCTGCCAGGTCACCAAACGCGACATCAGCGGCGGAACCCGCAGCGACGCCGGCCGCGATTGTCGCGACGCCTTTCTTGGACTCCTCAAGACTTGCGCCAAGAACGGCTTCGAATTCTGGGATTATCTGGGCGCACGCCTCGCCGTCCCCGGGCGCCAGGAAATTCCCGACCTCGCACAAGTCGTCCGCGCGCTCGCTCCTACGCCACCGTGACCGCCAGGACTTTTGCCCCTGTTACTCGCAATGATCCTAACGCTTTGATTTGAAACGAGTTTCTTGTTTCGTAAGTCTGTTGCGAATTGCGCCTGCCCGCAGTCTTTCGCATCGAGCGTTCTCGCAATGCCCGTCGCAGCTCGACGCCACCATAGCCCGACTGCGTTCCCGAACGTCGCCAGAGGAACAGGCCGTTCGCATGGGTCGGCGCTTCTTGAGCTTGGCGTGGCCAGACGCAATATCAGCTCGACAACCGCTATTTCGTAGCTTATAAGCTACGAGTGATTGAAGTTCGTCAAAACCCTGCGTTTACCGCTTGGTTCAAAAGCCTGCGCGATCGGCAGGCGCGAGCGCGCATCGCGGCGCGGCTGACGCGATTGCAGTCGGGCAATTTGGGCGACGTCGCGCCGGTCGGCGAGGGCGTCAGCGAGCTTCGCATTTTCCATGGCCCCGGCTACCGCGTCTACTTGATCCAGCGCGGAGCGGCCTTGGCGATATTGCTCTGCGGCGGCGACAAGCGATCGCAGGAGGCGGATATCGTTCTGGCGAAGAAACTGGCGAAGGAATACGCGTCATGACCGACAAGACGATTCTTTTCGACGCGGCCGAATATCTCGATACGCCCGAGGAGATTGCGGCATTTCTCGACGAGGCGCTGGCGATCGGCGACCCAGCATTTTTCGCCCAGGCGCTCGGCGTCGCCGCGCGCGCCAAAGGCATGACGAAGATCGCAAGGGACGCCGGGCTGTCGCGTGAAGCGCTCTATCGCGCGCTCAGCGAGGACGGCGACCCGCGCCTGTCCACCCTGTTCGGCGTCATGAAGGCCCTAGGCGTTCGGCTGGCGACGGCGGCGCCGTTGGAGGCGCCGGCGCCGCGAGAAATCAATCCGCTCGGCTTTCTCAAGGGGCGCGCTCAAATCCCCGACGATTTCGACCGCATGCACGAAGGCGAAATCCAACGGCTGTTCGAAGGCGAGGAGTAAGGCTGCCGCTCGATCTATGCGCCTCCGCAAGCTCCAGGCGCTTGGGGCGCCTCTCGCATCACTCGCGCGCTCCCCGCGCCTCACCTCACCGCCCCGCTTCGTCGCCCGCCGCCTTCCTCGCCGTCGCCATCGGCAGATACAGCGACATTGGCCGGCTGACGAACGCGCGGAAGCCGTGGCGCCGATAGAACGCGGCGGCGCTTTCGTCCTTGGCGTCGACAATGAGCGCGAAAGCCGCCGTCTCGCTTCTGAGGACGCGCAGCGCGGCGTCGGCGAGAAGGACGCCGCCAAGCCCCTTGCGCGCGAACCGCCGATCGACCGCCAGTCGCCCGATCAGCGCCGCTGGAAGAACGGGATAGCGGGGAAGTCGCTTCAGCAATTCCGGCGGCAGGTCGCTCGCCAACACGCTGCTCGCCGCCAGGGTGTAATAGCCGGCGAGAGCCTGGGTCGCCGCATCCACCGCGACGAAGCAACTCGCCAGCAGCCGCCGGACGTCCTGCGTGGCCTGTTCCCTGATATAGCGATCAAGCGGCGGCGAGCCGCAGGAGAAGGTCGAGCGATCATGAGCCGCAAGCGGCTCGATGACGAAGCCGCCCGTCACCGCGCCGGCGCGATCAACGCCCGGTGACGACGAAAGGCGCGGCGCAGCGAGGCGCTCGGCTCGGGCGGATCGAGAATGGCTTCGACAAAGGCGCGCTGGTCCTCCAGCGAAAGCCGCATCACTTGCGCTTGCTCGACGCGCTGCTCGGCCGCCTCCCGCGCGGCGGTCACGACGAAGTCGCTCACCGATCGACCCTCGAGCGCCGCCGCCCGCTTCAGCAGCGCTTGCAGATCGGGGGTGATACGGGCTTCGAGGCGGGCGGACTTGGTCATGGGCTCACCGGAAAGGTTTCAACGAGACAATGTACGGCTGTGAGCCACACAACGTCAAGAGTTTGATAGCGATGGGCGCGGTTCGCTCGCGGCGCTGCTCAATGCTGCGGCCGCGACGCCCAATTCACCATTGTCGAAACGCCCGCAACGGGCGATGCTGCCGGGCGCGCGCTCGGAATCGGGCGACGATCGGTTGAGGCCGCCGCGTGACTCGCGGCGGCGCGGCGATGGTGGCGAGCCAAAGATCATTTCGCCGGCGGGCGGGTCGATGACCCGTCCGGCTCCGGATTCCAAATCCGGCGCGACCGCCGCGCCGACCCAGGCCGCGGGGCTGCGCTGGTGGCTGTGGCAGTTCGCAAGAACCTCGATCGCGCTCGGCGCGGCGGGGGCCTTGGCGGCGTGGCTCATCGGCGACATCGGCGACCTCGACTGGGGCGGCTCGCTCGTGGTCGTGTTCGTCGCCTGCGTGCTTTCCGGCTGTCAGGGCGTCATGCTGCGGCCGGACGCGCCGCGCCGCTACGGAATTGTCTGGGCGGCGGTCTGCGCCGCCTTGTGGGTCGGCGGCGCGACCCTCGTGTCCGGGGTCATCGACGGCTCGCGCGCCGGGTGGGACGACATGGCCCTGCCGGCGCTGGTTCTGGCCTTCGCCTGCCTCCCGCTCAGCACCCTGCCGGGCCGCTGGCGCGATCTCTACCTCCGCGGCTACCTCGTGTATTTCGTCGCGTTTTTCGTCTGGCTGCTCGCCCCGCGCGAACTGGCGCCGCCGCATTCGCCGGCGGCCAATCAATGGCTTCTGGGGCTCGGCCTCGGCGGCCCGCTCGCCGTGATGTGCATCAACAATGGGTTCGCGCGGGGGCTCGCCGGGCTGGTGGCGATCGTCACGGCGATCGTGCTTGCGGCTCAGCCGATCGCCGCAGCGACGGGAATCCCGGCGGAGCGCATTTTCGGCGCCGCCTTCACCGTGTTGCTGTTCGTCTGGCTGTGGTTCAGCATCCCGGCGCGCACCCGGCGGCGCGGACCGAACGCCGTGCTCCACGCGATTTTCAGTTTCCCTGGCCTCGTCGGCGCCTTCGTCGCGGCCGCCGCCGCGCTCGGCCTGGCGGCCGGGGGCTACGCGCTCTTCTGCGACACCCTGTCGACATCGCAAGACGAGGCGCTCCATCTCGCCGCCGAACTCTTCCTTGCTTCGTTCCTGTTGATCTGGATGTGCTTTCTCGCCAAACCGTACAAGCGCTACGTCTTATCTATGAAGCCCCGCTGGGAGGCGGAGGATGAACAGGCGGCGGCGGCGATCGATCAACAAATCCAGGCGGCGTTGAAGGGCCTGGGGGCGCGCTGGAAGGTGGAAAGGCGAGAAGACAATGAAGCGGCGGTCGCGGCTCAAAACGACGCCGAGATGAAGCGCCTGGACAAAATGATGCGCGAGCGCGAATCCTGATCGGGCGCCTCCGCTCGACGCCCGCATCGCTTCAAACGCGCGGCGCTGCGCGCGGTCCGCTCGGGTGACGCTGACGCGCCATTGTTTGTTGTCGCCGGCGCCGCGCAAGGCTATCAGCGCGCATCGACTCGTCCTGGAGTCGCAGGGACTCCCGGCCATGCAATTTGGCGTCTACACCTTCGTCGAAACCAAGCGCGACCCGCGGACCGGGCGGGCGATCGACGTCGCGCAGACTTTCGCCGATCTGCTCGAGGAGGCCGCGCTGGCCGACCGCGTCGGGCTCGATGTGTTCGGGGTCGGCGAGCATCATCGCCCGGACTATGCGGTCTCCTCGCCGGCGGTGGTGCTGGCCGCCGCCGCCGCGCGCACAAAGCAACATCCGGCTGACCAGCGCGGTGACGGTGCTGAGCTCCGACGATCCGGTGCGCGTCTACCAGGCGTTTGGGACGCTCGATCAGATTTCCGGCGGGCGCGCCGAGATCATGGTCGGGCGCGGCTCGTTCATCGAATCCTTTCCGCTGTTCGGCTACAGCCTCGACGACTACGACCAATTGTTCGCGGACAAGCTGCAGCTTCTCTTGCAGATTCGCGCCGACGAGCGCGTCGCCTGGAGCGGTCATGGCCGGCCGCCGCTGACCGGCCAGGGGGTCTATCCCCGCGCGATGCAGCAGGAGCTGCCGATCTGGGTGGCGGTCGGCGGCATGCCAGAATCGGTGGTGCGCGCCGCGACGCTTGGCCTGCCGCTCGCCCTGGCGATCATCGGCGGCGAGCCGGAGCGTTTCGGCCCGCTCGCCCGTCTTTATCGCGAGGCCGGCAAGCGGGCGGGCTTCGATGCGGCGCGGCTGGCGCTGGGCATCAACGGCCACGGCTTCATCGCTGATGATTCGCGGCAGGCGGCCGACGCGTTTTTTCCCGGCTATGCCGAGGCGATGACGCGGGTCGGGCGCGAGCGCGGCTGGCCGCCGACGACCAGGGCGCAGTTCGACGGGGCGCGCGCCTTGCGCGGCGCGCTGGCGGTGGGAAGCCCGGACGAGGTGATCGAGAAAATCCTGTTTCAGCACGCCATCTTCGGCCACCAGCGCTATCTCATGCAGATGCGCCTCGGCGATGCGCCGCATGAGGCGGTGATGCGCTCGATCGAACTCATGGGGACCCGCGTCGCGCCCGCCGTGCGCAAGGAGATCGCCCGGCGCGAGCAGGGGACCTGACGCCGGCGCTCCGCGCACCCCCCGGCCAGGACGGCGACAGGTTTTGGGGTAAGGCCATCGCTCCCCGCCTCATCGCCGTCGGACGCGACGCGCGGCCGAACCTCAAATCATATGGAAGCGCTGCGAGACCGGGGGCGCGCCCTCGCGCGCCGGAAAATGGCGGGCGAGCAGGTCGCCGCAGCTTGTCGCCGCGCCGATCAGCGCCCGGCTGGTCGCGCCCGCTTTCATGTCGGCGGTGAGCCGGTCGACGATCGCCCGCCACTCGTTCTGGCCGATCGCCCTGGCGGCGCCGTCGTCGGCGACGATGCGGGCGTAGCGCTCGGCGAGCGACACGTAGATCAGAACGCCGTTGCGCTCGGCGCCGTGGGTCACGCCGCGGATCACGAATTGCTCCAGCGCGGCGCGGTGGGCGTGCGAGCGGCGCACCGCGCGCGGCGTCAGGCGCCAGCGCAAGGCCGGCAGCGCCGACAGGCCGAGGGCGACCAGAAAAACCGCGAGCTGGGCGATGAAAATGCGCTCGGCGGAAAGATCGGTGAGGAACAATAGCGGCCAGGGCGTCGCCAGCGCGACGACGGCGCTCCAGATCAGCGGCGGCGCCTCGTAGTTCGCCGAGGCGCGCGCGAGAACGCAGACGATCTGGCCGCTGCAGCGCGCCTGCGCGACGCGCAGCGCCGTTTCGACCTCTGCCGTTTCCTGGGGGGTCATCGCGTCACCAGCCCCCTGAGGCGCCGCCGCCCCCCGACGAGCCGCCGCCGCCGGAAAAGCCGCCCCCGTCTCCGCCGCCGCCGAACGAGCCGCCGCTGAAAGAGCCGCCGCCGCCGCGGCCGCTGAGCAGGATATTGAGCAGCAGATAACCGATCCCCCGACCGAAGCCGCCCTGCGAGCGCGCGATCATGACGAACACGAAAACGAACGCCGCAAGCGCCAGCAGCACGGCCGCCAGGCCGGCCGGCCCGTGCGAATCCTCGGCGCGGAATTCCGGCCGTTTCTGCCAGTCCGACGAATCGGTCGTCAACGCCGTGATGATGTCGTCGACGCCGCGCGAAACGCCGCCGTTGAAATCGCCGGCCTTGAAGCGGGGCGCCACGGCGTTGGCAATGATGATCTTGGAAGTCGCGTCGGTCAGCGTTCCCTCGAGCCCGTAGCCGACCTCGATGCGCACCCGGTGTTCGTTGGGCGCGACCAGAAACAACACGCCGTTGTTCTTCTTCGCCTCGCCGAGCTTCCACGCGCGAAACAACTGATTGGCGTAAGGCTCGATCTCCTGGCCGTCGAGCGAGGAGACGGTCGCGACGACGAGCTGGATGCCCGACTTGTCCTCGAGGCCCTTCAGTTTGGCCTCGATCGAGGCGCGCACGTCGGGCGAGAGGATCGCCGCCTGGTCGACGACGCGGCCGGTCAACGCCGGCAGACCGGCCGCCTCGGCGCACAGCGCGCCGAGCGCCAGGCCGAGCAGCGCGATCAGCGCCCCGAGCAATCGGCCGCGCGGCGCGGCGCGCGGCGGGCCGCAGCGGCGCGCGCTCAGAACTTCACCTTCGGCGGGGCCTGCGCCTCGTCGGTCGCCGTGAATTCGGCCATCGGCTTGTTCGAACGGAAGAAGGTCGAGGCCCAGAGGACGCCGGGGAACGTGCGCAGCGAGGTGTTATAGGCGCGCGCCGCCTCGATATAATCGCGGCGCGCCACGGCGATGCGGTTCTCGGTGCCTTCGAGTTGCGCCTGCAAGGCGAGGAAGTTCTGGTTCGACTTGAGATCGGGATAGTTTTCGCTGACCGCCAGCAGGCGTCCGAGCGCCCCCGACAGCGCATTCTGCGCGTCCTCCAGTTGCTTGACCTTGTCGGGATCAGTCAGTTGCGAGGCGTCGACATGGATCGCGGTCGCCTTGGCGCGCGCCTCGGTGACGGCGGTCAGCACGTCCTTTTCCTGCTTGGCGTAGCCTTGCACGGTGGCGACGAGGTTGGGGATCAGATCGGCGCGCCGCTGATACTGGTTCTGCACTTCCGCCCATTGCGCCTTGGCGGCCTCCTCCTCGGTCGGGATGGTGTTGTAGCCGCATCCCGCGACGCTGAGGCCGAGAACGACGGCCGCGGCGAGGGCGCGCAGGCGCGAAAGATTGAGCAATGGCGGTCCCCTGAAGGTTAACGTTTCCAGCCCGAGCCAAGTCTTGACCCGGAACGGCGCGGCCGGGTTCAAAGCGCGCTATGGATATCATAAAGCCGTGAGGTCCGCGCGCAAGGCGGGCGACGTCGCGCGTTATTCAGCGTCTTGCGCGGCGCGCCAGTCCGCCCAGGCCGCGCCGAACCCCGGCGCCGCGAGCGCGAGGCTCAATTGCGCCAGCGCGATTCCGCGGTTGAGATCGGCCGGCGGCGCCCGCCGCCTTCGCGCGACATGGAAGGCGAGCTCGCCGATCGTCATGGCGTCCGCGCCGCGGACGATCCGCGCGGCGCGCCAGGGTTCGCGCATCAGGATTTTCGCGCCGGAATCGATGACCGCGGCGAGCGCGCTCGAGGCGAGCCCCTCGAGGTCGTGCGGAACAGGCGAGATGGAAGGGGCGGCGCCGGTCGTTCGAGCGTTGGACATTTCCCGCCATTATTTCCAATAATCTGGATTACGGCAAACAAATGTTCTGATATTTAGAATACGCCTCGCCGTCGCGGCGGAGGCGCGCGATGGCCGAGACTCGCGGGCCGACCCGCCGCCGCCGGCAATCCCTGCTTGATCGGCGCCCGGCTTTTCCCTAAGAACCGCCTGACGACCCGGGCGGCTCCGCGTCCGGCGTCCCAAATCAAAAAGCGGTGGAAACGCCGGCGAAGGACCCCGACATGCGCGTCTATTACGATCGTGATGCCGATCTCAACCTCATCAAGGGCAGGAAAGTCGCGGTCGTCGGCTATGGCAGCCAGGGTCACGCGCATTTGCTGAACATGCGCGACAGCGGCGTCAAGGACGTGGCGGTTGCGCTGCGCGCCGGCTCGACCTCGGCCAAGAAGGCCGAAGCGGAAGGCGTCAAGGTGCTCGACGTCGTCGCGGCGGCCAAATGGGCCGACATCGTGATGATGCTGACGCCCGACGAACTGCAGGCCGACATCTATCGCGCCGAACTTGCGCCCAACATGAAGAACGGCGCCGCGCTGATGTTCGCGCACGGCCTCAACGTGCATTTCAACCTGATCGAGCCGCGCGCCGATCTCGACGTGCTGATGGTCGCCCCCAAGGGGCCGGGCCATACGGTGCGCTCGGAATATGCGCGCGGCGGCGGCGTGCCCTGCCTGCTGGCGATCCATCGCGACGCCAGCGGCAATGCGCATGACCTCGGCCTCTCCTACGCCTGCGCGATCGGCGGCGGCCGCGCCGGCGTCATCGAGACGAGCTTCCGCGAGGAATGCGAAACCGATCTGTTCGGCGAGCAGGTGGTTTTGTGCGGCGGCCTGGTCGAACTGATCCGCGGCGGCTTCGACACGCTGGTCGAGGCGGGCTATGCGCCGGAGATGGCCTATTTCGAATGCCTGCACGAGGTCAAATTGATCGTCGACCTGATCTACGAGGGCGGCATCGCCAATATGAACTATTCGATCTCGAACACCGCCGAATACGGCGAATATGTCTCCGGGCCGCGCGTCATCACGCCGGAAACCAAGGCGGAGATGAAGCGCATTTTGAACGACATCCAGTCGGGCAAGTTCACCCGCGACTGGATGCTCGAGAACAAGGTCAACCAGACCTCGTTCAAGGCGATGCGCGCCCGCAACAATGCGCATCCGATCGAAGCGATCGGCGAAAAGCTGCGCGCGATGATGCCGTGGATCGGCAAGAACAAGCTGGTCGACAAGACGCGCAACTGAACGGCCGCCGACGCCCTGCCGAGGTTCTCTCGGGACCGCGAACCCGGCTGGACAGGGCGCCGCGCCTTTGCTACATCCCCCGCCTCGCGGCGGCCCGGTCGCCGCGGCTTTCGATGGGCGCATAGCTCAGTTGGTAGAGCAGCTGACTCTTAATCAGCGG
>CAVSYB010000012.1:0-244933 GCA_963732155.1 uncultured Alphaproteobacteria bacterium | reverse complement strand
CCTGGCCGCTTCGCGGCGGCGCCTTCGCGCGTCCTTGTCGGCGAACCGCTGCGCAAACTTATGCTATGCTCGGTTCGGGGATCGAGGAGGGGCGCGATGCTGCTGAATTGTTTTCGTTGCGGGGTCTTGCTGATCGCCATAGCCTTGCCGCTTTCGGGTTGCAACACCGCCGACTTCTCGCAAACCTGCGGCGGGCATACCTCCAATGGCGTCGATTATGTCGGATACACCTGTCCCAGCCGGTCATGAACGCCGCCGCCGGCGAGCGCTCGAGAACGCCGCGCGCCGGATCGATGCGGCCGACCGCCATGGCGGAGAACGAAATGTCGCTGCGCGACGCCGGTGAATCGCTCCGTCCGCTTCGCGAGGGGTTGCGGGCGGCGGTCCTGCTGATCGTCGCCGCGGAGCTGATTTTCTGGGGCTACACGGTCTACTTCATCGACCGGCAGGGCAATCTGCGCGGCGACGGCCTCGAAGTCGTCGCGATGATTCCGATGACCGCGATCGCGGCTTTCGTGGCGCTTCCGGCGCTGCTGCTGACGATTTCGGGCCGGGCGCTCTGGCTGGCGCTTGGCCTGGCGCTGCTGGCCGGCGCGGCCAATATCGCGATATGGCCTGAAATCGTCCGCGAGATCGCCCGGGCGACCTTGCCCGCGTCGTGATCGGTTCGAGCGGCCCCGGCTGGCGCGCGCGACGCCGGCGCTCCAGGCGCGACGTCACCTGATTTCAAACGGCAGGTCCGCGCCGGCTGATTTTCCCGTGGTCTTGTCGTGATAGACCACGCCCAGCACGTATTTTCCGGCCGGCGCTCCCGTCAGATTGAGCGTCAGGTGGGTCATCACTTCGGTGTTCTGCTCGTGGCTGAGAAATTCGAACTGCCCGAAGTCGCGCTTTCCCGTGAGAATCTCCTTGGTGGGCGATCGAATTTCGAAGTCCACCGTCAACAGCGAATGAAAATTTCCGCCGTCCTGCTTCGCCCAGCCGATGCCGACCGGCTCGATATAGGCGATCAACGGCTCGCCCTGATTGAACACGTTGCTGGCGCGTTCCTTATAGAGGCCAAATCCCTGCGGCGCCTCCGTCACGAACACCGCCTTGCGAAAAGCCAGCCCGCCCTGGTCATGGGCCAGCCGCAGCGCCTGTCGCAGATTCTCGATCGCCGGGACGTTCTGGCCGGCCTGCAGCTTGGCCTCGGCGTCGCGCGCCAGATCGGCGATCTCTCCGGCCGCGACGCCTTGCAGCCCAAAGAGGAGGGCGATGCCGGCGCAAGCCATTCGCAAGGGTCGCAAATTGGTCCCTTTCGCCAATCCCGCCGACCGGGTTCTCGATCCCTGGCGTCCTGACGCCAGCCGTTCCGCGGGTCGTCAGCGGCGCTAACTCCAAATCTGCGACGGCTGCATGTTGTTTGGCAAGCCGGAAACTTTCGCGATGGGATCAGCTCGTCAGGCGCTCCCCGCGCCACGGCCGTCCAGTCTCCCATCGAACCGTCGTGTTCGCATGCATGGCCGGCGCAAGGCCGGCCAGGACGGGCGGTGGATCGCAGCTTGAACGAGACCTCGCGCGGCTCGCCGGCTACGACAATTTCTTCCTGAAATTCTGAAACCGTGATATCTTGTCGTTTCGGCCCATCCAGATATTCACCGGTTTCGGCGGCGACGGCCGGCGAACTTTCCACATTCTCGTTCAGGAGAACCGACCCGAATCCTCAAAAAACGCGATTTCCAAATTTTTTCGCCCCTAAGCTTCTGATATTCCACAATTCGGCCAAAAATAGTTTTGGAAAAGTTTGGAAATCCAAATTTTTGCTCACTGACAACAAAGGGTTTTTCGTCCCGGACTTGCGCCGCGATCGGTCATTCCCGCGTTTTCCGAGGTCTTTCCAAATTTCTTTGGTCAGGCCGCGCCGAGGCGCAGCAGGTCGTGGAAATGGACGATGCCGACCACCGTTCCGCCGGAGTCGACCACCAGCAGCGCCGAGATTTTGCGGCTGATCACTTCCAGCGCCTCGGCGACCAGCGCGTCGGGCGCGATGGTGCGCGGCGAGCGGGTCATCACCTCGGTCACCGGCGCATCCATCAGGTCGGACTTCATGTGCCGGCGCAGGTCGCCGTCGGTGATGATGCCGACCAGCCGGTCGCCGTCGAACACGCCGACGCAGCCGAAGCCCTTGGCGGAAATCTCGACCACCGCCGCCGACATCCTGGCCGCGGCGGCGACGCGCGGGATGCGCTCGCCCTGGTGCATGACGTCGCGCACCAGCGTCAGCCGCGCGCCGAGCTTGCCGCCGGGGTGAAACACGCCGAAGTCGCGCGCGGTGAAGCCCTTGGCCTCCAGCAGGGCGATCGCCAGCGCGTCGCCGAGCACCAGCTGCATGGTGGTCGAGGTGGTCGGCGCAAGGCCGTGCGGACAGGCCTCCTGCGCCGGCGGCAGCACGAGGCGCACGTCGGCCTCGCGCCCGAGCGCGCTTTCAGGCTCGGCGGTGACCGCGATCAGCGGAATGCGGTAGCGCTTGGCGTAGGTGATGATCGCGGCGAGCTCGGCGGTCTCGCCCGACCACGAGATCGCCAGCACGACGTCGCCGTTCTGCACCATGCCGAGGTCGCCGTGGCTGGCTTCGGCCGGGTGCACGAAGCTCGCCGGCCGGCCCGTCGAGGCGAGCGTCGCGGCGATTTTCCGCGCGATATGGCCGGACTTGCCCATGCCGGTGACGATGATCCGCCCGGGCGCCTGCGCCATCGTCCCGACCGCCTCCTCGAAGGCGGCGCCGAGGTCCCGCGGTCCGCCCGAGGCCAGCGCCGCTTCGACCGCCGACAGGCCCTGCCGCGCGGCCTCGAAGGTTCGCAGCGCCGAGGCCGTCGGGGGGTTCGATGCGCCATCCATGCCCGCTCTTACCACCAGCCTCCCGGCATTGCACCCCCGGCGGCGCGGCGCCGACCGCCCGGCCGGGCTCGTGGAAAGCCTGGTTAAGCCGCCATTAACCATAGCGGCATAACGCTCGGGGCCGATCTCGCGCAGCCGAAAAGCGCCTGCGCTCCGAGGGGCGCCATTGCCGCGTATGTCACCGCCTTGCCGCGCTTGGCGCCCCGCCCTCGCCGCGCTGGCGATCGCGTTGAGCCCCTGCGCGACGCCGGCGCGCGCGCAGGACGCCGAGCCGGCGCCGCTCGGGCTGAGGGGCGGCGACGACACGCTCCTGCCGCCGGCGTCGTCCGCGCTGCCGGAGCCTGCGACGGACGAGGCGCTCCCCGACGAGCAAAAGACTAAAGCCGACAAGAACAAGAAAAGGCCGAAGGCCAGCGGGCCGCCCCGGCTGCCGGCGCTGACGCCCTATCACGGCGCGCTGCGCGCCGGCCTGCCCGGCGGGCCGCCGGTGATCGACCTGGCTCCGCCGCCGCCGACCATCGCGGCGGCGCCGACCCCTCATCCCAAGCGCCGCCCGACGCCCGACGACAAGCCGTTCGAGCCGGTCGGCGTGATGGTCGGCGACATCAAGCTGCTGCCGACGATCGAAGAGGACGCCGGCTACGCCACCAATCCGCTGCTGACTCCCGCCCCGGCCAGGGGCTCGGCCTATGAAGCCACCCAGGCGGGCCTTTCCTTGCAGTCGGACTGGGCGCGCGACGAGCTCAGGGGCAGCCTGACCGGCGGCTACACCGACTATTTCGACGCGGCGCAGGCGAGCACTCCCAACGGAACCGGCACGCTGGATGGACGGCTCGACGTGACGCGCGACGCCTCGCTCGACGCCGAGGGGCGATTCACCGTGGTCGCGCAAACGCCGGGCTCGGTGACGCTGCCGACCGGCGTGGCGCTTTCATCCAAGCAGCTTCCGCTGGTGGAGACGTTCGGCGCTTCGCTCGGCGGCCTGCAGAAATTCGGCGATCTCGCCCTGTCGCTGCACGGAACGCTGGACCGGACCGCCTATCAGAACGCCACCCTGTCCGACGGCTCGATCGAGGATCTCGCCAGCGACGATTACAACGATTGGGGTTTGAGGGCGCGCGCCGAATATCGGATCAGCCCCGTCGTCACGCCCTTCGTCGAGACCGTGATCGATGCGAGACGCTACGACGACGCCGTCGACTTCAACGGCTATGCGCGCAGCTCGGACGGCGCGCTGGGGCGCGCGGGCGCGACCCTGGCGCTCACCGGCCAGTTGACCGGCGATGCGAGCTTCGGCTACGGCGAGCGGCAATATCAGGACGCGCGCCTGCCCGATTTGCGCGCGCCGTTGATCGACGCCTCGCTCGTCTGGTCGGCGACGCCGTTGACCACCGTCACGCTGAAAACCAGCACGAACCTCAACGACACGACCAATCCCGGCGATTCCGGGGCGGTCACGCGCAGCTACACCATCGATCTGTCGCATGCGATGCTGCGCAACCTGACGCTCGGCGCGAGCGCCGGCTACACCACCGATGTCTATGCCGGCGCGCCGCTGCACGATTCGACGACGAGCTTCGGCCTGCGTTTCGACTACAACCTCTCCCGCGACCTCGTCCTGCGCGCCAGCGCCAGCCGCGCGCAATATGTCTCGAGCCTGCCCGGTTCGACCTACGTCAACAATATTTTCATGCTCGGCCTGCGCCTTCAGCGCTGAGCGCCAGGCCCCGTTTTTTTCCGCCTACCGGCCGCCGCCGAGCCTGGCGATTTCGGCGCGCAAAGCCGGCTCCAGATCGGGCCGATCGAAAGCGAAGGCGACGTTGGCGGTCAGAAAGCCGAGCTTCGAGCCGCAATCGTAGGTGCGCCCGTCGAAACGCACGCCATGGAAGGCCTGATTCTTGGCGAGCGCCACCATGCCGTCGGTGAGCTGGATTTCGCCGCCCGCCCCTCGCTCGACGCGCTCGAGGATCCCGAAAATCTCGGGCTGAAGGATGTAGCGGCCGGAAATCATCAGGTTGGACGGGGCGGTCCCCTGCTTCGGCTTTTCGACCATGCCGGTGATTTCAAAGGAATGACCGTCGTCGACGCCGACCGCGACGATGCCGTACTGATGGGTCGCCTCCGGCGCGACTTCCTCGACCGCGATGATATTGCCGCCGTGCCGGGCGTAGGCGCCCAGACATTCCGCCAGGCAGCGCTTGCCGCGGCTTCCCGCCATCGTGATCATGTCGGGCAGCAACACGGCGAAGGGCTCGTCGCCGATGATTTCGCGCGCGCACCAGACGGCGTGGCCGAGGCCCAACGGGGCTTGCTGGCGGGTGAAGCTGGTCGCGCCGGCCGCCGGCAGGTCGGCCATCAGGGCGTCGTACTCCGGTCGCTTGCCGCGCCGTCTGAGCATGTCCTCGAGTTCGTAGGCGGTGTCGAAATGGTCCTCGATGACCGACTTGTTGCGGCCGGTTACGAAGACGACATGTTCGATGCCGGCCTCGCGCGCTTCGTCGACGACATACTGGATCACCGGACGATCGACGATGGTCAGCATTTCCTTCGGTACCGCCTTGGTGGCGGGCAGAAAGCGCGTGCCGAGGCCTGCCACCGGGAGAACGGCCTTGCGGATTGGCTTGTTCATGTCCTCTCTCGTCCTTCCCGGCGGGCCTATTGTTCGGTTCGCCGTTTTGTGCGCAGAACCGCGCGTTTGGATTGCGCGTCCGCGAAGAATCGCCCAAAGCAGCGCCGCCTTGGCGAAGCTGGCGCGCTCGGCAGCGCTGCCGATCGCCCGGATTTGAATGGGATGACGTCAGGCACAGGCGGGTCAGGGGAAAACAATGTCAGTTCTGGTCACGGGCGGCGCTGGCTACATCGGCGGCCACATGGCGCTCGCCCTCGCGGACGCCGGCGAAAAAACGGTCATCGTCGACAATTTGTCGACGGGATTCGCCTGGGCCGTGCCCGCGACCGCGACGCTCGTCGTCGGCGATGTCGGGGACTCGGAGCTGATAGCGCGGCTGATTGACGAGCATGAGGTTGATTCCATAGCCCATTTTGCGGCGAAAATCATCGTGCCGGACTCCGTCGCCGATCCGCTCGGATACTACCTGAACAACACCTGCAAAGCGCGCAATTTGATCGAAAGCGCGGTAAAAAACGGAGTCCGTCACTTCATCTTCTCTTCGACCGCGGCGGTCTACGGCGAAACGACATCCGAGCCGGTCCCCGAAACCGCCGTTCTCGATCCGATGTCGCCCTATGGACGCTCGAAGCTGGCGGTCGAATGGATGTTGGCCGACGCCGGTCGCGCGCATGACCTGCGCTCTGTCGTGCTACGCTATTTCAACGTTGCGGGCGCGGATCCGCAAGGGCGGCTTGGCCAATCCACGCCGAATGCGACGCATTTGATCAAACGCGCCGTGCAAACCGCGCTGGGGCGGCACGCGGCGCTCGATATCTACGGCGAAGACTATCCCACCCCGGACGGCACCTGCGTGCGGGACTACATCCAGGTCACCGACCTGATTGACGCGCACATGGCGGCGTTGGCCTATCTGCGCGGCGGCCGCCCGAGCCTGGTGTGCAATTGCGGTTATGGCCGCGGCTATTCGGTCCGGCAGGTCGTCGAAGTCGTCAAGCGCGTCTCGGGCGTGGATTTCAAGGTCAATAGCGCGGGTCGGCGCGCGGGCGATCCGGCGACGATCGTCGCGAAAGCCGATCTCATCCGTCGCGAGCTCGGCTGGCGCCCAAAGCGCGACAATCTTGAAACGATCGTCAAGCAGGCGCTCGATTGGGAGCGCCGGCTGCACAACCGGGTGGATTGAGCCGGGGCGCCGTCGCGCGGCAGAATAGGCGGAAAGTCGAAGTCGAGGGTCCAAAGATTAGTCGTGCAGTCAACGCCGACGTCAGCTAGAAATTCCTTATCGGGTTCCGTCCAGGGGACGATGCGCGCCGAAAGATCGGGGAGGGGGAAAGCGATGCTTGCGACCGGAACGGCCGCAGTCGCGCAGGACTATATTCTCGTCACCGAAGGCCTCACGAAGGCGTTCGGGGGCTTTTCCGCCGTTACGGATGTCAACCTCAAGGTGCGGCGCGGGTCTATTCACGCCCTTATCGGCCCGAATGGAGCAGGCAAGACCACCTGCTTCAACATGCTCACCAAATTCCTCAATCCGAGCCGCGGCCGCATCGTTTATGACGGCCGCGACATTACGGCGACCAAGCCGGCGGACGTGGCGCGCCTTGGCCTCGTCCGCTCGTTCCAGATATCGGCCGTGTTTCCGCATTTGACGGCGCTGGAGAACGTGCGCATCGCGCTACAACGCAAGCGCGGCGATTCCTTCGATTTTTGGCGCTCGAAGAGAGTTCTGGACCAGCTCAATGACCGCGTCAGGGAACTGCTCGCCGACGTCGGCCTCGGCGAATTCCCCGATGTCGCGGCGGGAGAAATGTCCTACGGGCGCAAGCGCGCGCTCGAAATCGCCACAACGCTCGCTCTCGATCCCCAAATGCTGCTGCTCGACGAGCCGATGGCCGGCATGGGGCACGAGGATGTCCAACGCGCCGCCGCTTTGATCAGGCGCGTTTCGGCCAATCGAACCATCTTGATGGTCGAGCATAATCTGCAGGTGGTCGCCAATCTCTCTGACACGATAACCGTCCTGACCCGCGGGCGAGTGCTCGCCGAGGGCGATTACGCCGCCGTGTCGAAGAATCCCGAGGTGCGGCAGGCCTATCTCGGGGTGGGGCATGACTGACGCGATGCTCGCCCTGGCAAGGCCGGCGAGCGGGACGGCGCCTTTGCTCGAGGTCTCCCGCCTCGAAGCCTGGTACGGCGAGTCGCACATCCTGCATGGCGTGAATTTCGATGTGCGGGCAGGCGAAGTCGTCACCCTGCTCGGGCGCAACGGGGCAGGCAAGACCACGACGCTCAAATCGATCATGGGGATCGTCGGCAAACGCAAGGGGTCGGCCAAGTTCGAGGGAAAGGAGACCGTCGACCTCGCCTCCGATCGCATCGCGCGCCTCGGAATCGCGATTTGTCCCGAGGAGCGGGGCATCTTCGCGAGCCTCAACGTCGAGGAGAATCTCATGCTGCCGCCTCAGATCGCCAAGACGGGCGGCCTCGCTCTGGAGAGCATTTTCACGCTGTTCCCCAATTTGAAGGAGCGGCTCGCCAGCGGCGGCAGCCGGCTGTCGGGCGGCGAGCAGCAAATGTTGGCGATCGCCCGCATCCTGCGCACCGGCGCAAGGCTCCTCATGCTCGACGAGCCGACCGAAGGCCTCGCGCCGGTCATCATCCAGCAGATCGGGCGCACCATCGTACAGTTGAAAAATGAGGGCTTCACCATTCTGCTCGTCGAACAAAACTTCCGCTTCGCTTCGACCGTCGCGGATCGCTACTTCGTAATGGAGCACGGCCGCATCATCGATTCCTTCGCCAACGACGAACTCGAAACGAATATGAGCAAGCTGCACGACTATCTTGGCGTCTGAATCCGCCGCCGCGCAACGCCCGTCAGGAAACAAGAACCCGAGGAAAGCCTTTCATGAAACCGACTTGTCTGAGCGCCCTTGTCGCGGGGCTTGCGCTGCCGACGACCGCCGCTTCCGCCGACGATAGGGTCGCGAAACCCGGCGAATTCGACGACCTGGCGGGCCTTTATGCCGACGGCGGCGGTCGGGGCTCGGTCTTGGCTCTCAACATAGCCGTCGAGGACAGCGGCCCGCTCGTTAGGAACTAGTCGCCGCGCCGGCCGGGGGGCGATGAGGCATGCTGGGCATTTCTTCGCAGCAACTGTTCCAGCAACTGCTGGTCGGCCTGATCAACGGGTCGTTCTACGCATTGCTCAGTCTCGGGCTCGCCGTCATTTTCGGCATGCTCAATATCGTCAATTTCGCCCATGGCTCGCTCTACATGGTCGGCGCGTTCTGCGCCTATTTCCTGTTGAACCTCTTCGGCCTCAACTATTGGTTCGCCCTGATTCTGTCGCCGCTGATCGTCGGCGCGTTCGGCGCCTTGATCGAACGGCTGCTGCTGAAAAGGCTGGCCGGCCTCGATCCGCTTTACGGCCTGCTGCTGACTTTCGGGCTGGCGCTCGTCATCGAGGGCGTCTTCCAGAACTTCTTCGGCTCGTCCGGCCTGCCCTATGCGATTCCCTCGCAGCTCTCGGGCGGGCGCAACCTCGGCTTCATGTTCCTGCCCAATTATCGCGCCTGGGTCATCGTCTTTTCTGTGGCGGTGTGCTTTTCGACATGGTTCCTGATCGAGAAGACGCGGCTCGGCGCCTATCTGCGCGCGGCGACCGAGAACCCGACGCTGGTGCGCGCCTTTGGCGTCAATGTGCCGCTGATGATTACGCTGACCTACGCGTCCGGCATTGGCCTTGCGGCGCTGGCCGGCGTCCTCGCCGCCCCGATCTATCAGGTGCGCCCGGGGATGGGGGCGGACATCATCAGCGTCGTTTTCGCGGTCGTCGTCATCGGCGGCATGGGCTCCATCCTCGGCTCGATCGTCACGGGCTTTGCTCTGGGGGTCATCGAGGGCCTCACGAAGGTATTCTATCCCGAGGCCTCGAACACGGTGGTGTTCGTGATCATGGCCATCGTCCTCCTCATTAGACCCGCCGGCCTGTTCGGGAGAACGTCCTGATATGAGCGAGCCGCCGCATACCCCCGCAATGACAGCGCGCGCGCCCAGTGGGCGCGACGAAATGGTCGTGTTCGCCGTCATGACCGCGTTGCTCGTCGTCGCGCCCCTCGCAGTCTATCCGTTTTTCCTCATGCAGGGGCTGTGCGTCGCGCTGTTCGCTTGCGCGTTCAATCTGCTCATCGGTTATGTCGGGTTGCTTTCGTTCGGCCATGCGATGTTTCTCGGCCTCGCCGCCTATGTCGGCGCTCACGCCGCAAAGGTTTGGGAGCTGGACCCGGCGCTGGCGATCCTCGCGGGCGCCGCCAGTTCGACCGCGCTGGGCGTGATTACCGGCGCGCTGGCGATCCGCCGGCAGGGCATCTATTTCGCGATGATCACGCTGGCCCTGTCGCAGATGATCTATTTCTTCTGTCTGCAGGCGCCGTTCACCCATGGCGAGGACGGCATCCAGTCGGTGCCGCAGGGCTTGCTTTTCCATGCCCTCGATTTGTCCAACCAGACCATTCTTTACTACTTCGTTCTTGCGGTGTTCCTATTCGGCTTTCTCGTCATCTACCGCACGATCAATTCGCCGTTCGGCGACATTCTCAAGGCCATTCGCGAGAACGAGCCTCGCGCCATTTCGCTCGGCTATCGCGTGGATCAATATAAGCTGGCGGCGTTTGTCCTGTCGGCGGCGCTCGCAGGACTGGCCGGCGCGACCAAGGCGATATTCGCCCAGAACGCCTCGTTGTCCGATGTGCAATTTTCGACTTCGGGCGAAGTCGTGCTGATGACTCTGTTGGGCGGCATGGGGACCGTATACGGACCCGTCCTCGGAGCGTTCATCGTCGTCGCCATGCAACAATATCTCGGCCAATATCTGGGCCAGTGGGTGACGGTGATCGAGGGGACGATTTTCATCATCGTCGTGCTGCTGTTCCGGCGCGGCATCGTCGGCGAGATCGCGTTCTTTCTCAAGCGATCGCTGTAAGCCGTCGACCCGCTGGGCGGAAGCGCCGAACTCGGCTCGATGCGAAACCAACTCGGTTCGAATGCGCCCCGCCAGGATTCTGCTGTTCCCGCCTACGAAAGCGCGCCTGCGTCGTCGATCGAGCGGTCATGTTGACCGCCCGGCGCGCGCCGCTATATATCGCCCGGTCCCGACCTTCTCCGGTTTGGGCCCCTGTGGCGGAACTGGTAGACGCGCTCGAACTCAAAATCGAGTTCCTCACGGAGTGCTGGTTCGATTCCGGCCAGGGGCACCACGGCCCGTTCTAACGTGATCACGAGGGAGCCGCGCACCCAATGAAACGGGCGCGCACGGCCATGCGGCAGCGAAAGCCGCGAGACTTCGCCTTCCGCGTTACCGGCGATTCAAACTCGCAGACGCTGCGCGTCGCGCGAGAATGCTGCGGATCGCCTGTTGCAGACTCTACAGTTTGCGGCCCGCGATGAAACCGGAGAGCGCCGCCACCATCGTGAGCTGGAGGGGCGTCAACTGCTTGGCGATTTCGACGCCCAGCGCCAGGGCGACCGCTTCAGAGCCGCCACTGGCTGAGGTGGGGGATTTCACAGGCGCCCCGTCGTTCGCCGCCCCCTCGCCCGACCCGGGCGTGGCCGGCGCGGACCTCGGCGAGCCGACCAGGCGAAGACAAAGAAATAAAACGGCAGCCAGAAAGAGATAAATGACGCTCAGTCCGATCGACGCGATGACGACGCCGTATTGCAGCCGCCATGCCTCAAATAACGCGTACGTGGCGAAAGCGACGCCGGCGAGGCCCGACAACGCAACGGCAAATGCGAGCGCGACGCGAATGACGATGCGTCGTGCGCTCTGCCGCAAGCGCCCGGCCAAAGCCGACAAGAACCGCATTCGCTTCATCCCCGCGACTTGCTCATCATCCCGAGCGCCATCCCGATGCCCGCTGCGATCAGCACCGCCGTCAACGGATATTTCTCGATCCGACGCTCGAGGTCGGCCGCCGCGCCGAGCGCGCCGTCATGCGCCTGGCCCGCCGCCTGCGCCAATTGTTCTTGCGCCCCATGCGCCGCGCTCTTCAACGCGGCGCCTGCCGCGTCGGTCTGGGTGCGGACAAGGCCGGCCACCGCTTCGCTCAGGCGGGCGATATCCGCCCGCAAGGCGGCCAGGTCGGCGGGCAGGTCCGAAGCGACAGAATCCTTTGCATTGTTTGACATTGGCGTCTCCCTGGATCTCAGCGTGCGCGCGGCAAAAATCCGGGCAATCCGGAGGGTCGGCAGCCTCGCCTGATAAAGTCAGCCGCTTTCGATCGAGGTTCCCGCGGCGCCGATGAACTCGCCGTCGAGCACGGTTCTTGCGGCGGCGATGGGAGAGGCGTCCATGAACCGTCTGCCAGCGGACGAGCCCTTATGTAGAATAGTACTATCTTCCGGTCCAGCGACGGGCCGGACGCGTCGTGTCTCGCAAACCGCGCGCGGCCATGACAGCCGACGAAGCGGCGTCTGGAGCCCCCGCCGCGGGCAGCCATCCTGCAACGGCGCAAATCGATCGGAGAATAGCAATTTCTGGCTGGTCGACCGATCGTCTGCAACACAATCGCGGCAGGATCGGCAATGGTCAACGACCGTTCGAGACAGGGCGCGAAGGCCATATCGCCCTATCGCGTCATGACGACAGGCGCGCCGACGCTCACCCGGTCAAACAGGTCGATGACGTCTTCGTTATACATGCGGATGCAGCCGTAAGAGGCGGCCGTGCCCACCGAAGCGCGCATCGCGGACGTCGTCCCGTGGATCGCGACTTCATCGCGATCAAGGGTTATCGCGCGGGCTCCCATGGGATTATGGGGAGACCCGCCGGCGATGACGTCCGGCAGTTCGGGATGGTCGCGCCTGACTGAATCGGGCGGCGACCAGGCGGGGGCGACATACTTGCCGTCGACCTTGGCGAAGCCGCTCCATTCCTTTCCTCGCTTCGCGACGGCGACGGGATAGGAAATCGCCGATTCCGGTCCCGTTATAAGAAAAAGCTTGCGCGCGCTCTGGCTGATGACAATCGTCCCGACGCTGTAAGGAGAGATGAAATTCACCATTTCGCGCGCCTGCGCCGGCGGATCGCTCGCCAGAATCGCAGCCACGCCGAGGGCGATCGCCGTTTGCCAGTGAGTTCGCATTTCATTCGTCCCTGATCGCCGGGCGGGGCGCCATCCAAAGAATGAAGCGAGGATATCATTGGCGCGCGCGGCGCGGCCGAAAGCCGCGGAGCGTGGTAAACGAGGCGCCGTCGCGGCGCGGCGGGGGCGATCAGGGTCGCGCGCATTCTATAGTATTTATGGACTGAATCGGGTCAAGCGCTTATGTAATGCATGGGCGATGAGGTCCGAGGGCCGAGACGGTGCTGACCAACAAGGGGAAATACGGCCTGAAGGCCATGGTTCATCTGGCCGGGCTGGAGCCTGGCCGGCCGGCGCTGGTCGCCGACATTGCGGCGGTCAATACGATCCCCAAGAAGTTTCTCGACGCGATCCTGGGCGAATTGCGCACCGCCGGACTTGTCCATTCCAAGAAAGGGCGGGGCGGCGGCTATGTGCTCGCCAAGAGCCCGTCGCAAATCATGGTCGGCGAGATTGTGCGGGCTCTGGATGGCCCGCTGGCCCCGATCGCCTGCGCCAGCAAGGGCTATTACCGGCGCTGCGACGACTGCCCGGCCGAAGGCAATTGCGCCGTCCGGCTGATGATGCTGGAGGTGCGCAATTCCATCGCGGCTGTCCTCGACAATCGCTCGCTCGCCTCGATGCGCGCCCTCGCCGACATCGATGAAGGCAGCCTGATGTATTATATTTAGCGAAAGCCTACCCCTTGGCGGCTTTCCGACGCGACGGCTTGTGCGCTCTGGCGAACGCATCGACGCTGGCGTGAAAATCGGCGATGCGCGGCGCGATCAGCGCGCGAAAACGCGAGCCGTTGAAGACGCCGTAATGGCCGACATCCTTCTGCAAATAATTGACCTTCAGGCCGGCGGGAATGTTCGCGCACAGCTCTAGCGCCGCATAGGTCTGGCCAACGCCTGAAATGTCGTCGTTTTCGCCTTCGACGGTCATCAGCGCGCAGCGATGGATCGCCGCCAGATCGACCGGCGTCCCGCGATGCGTCATCTCGCCTTTGGGCAGACTGTGCCGCACGAACACCGTCTCGATCGTCTGCATGTAATATTCGGCGGCCAGATCCATGACGGCCATATATTCATCATAGAATTCGCGATGCTTTTCCGCCGAATCGCCGTCTCCCGAGACGAGGTGGTTGAACATCTCGACATGAGCGTTGACATGGCGATCCAGATTCATCGCCATGAAACCCGACAATTGCAGGAAGCCGGGATAGACCAGCCGGCCGAAACCGGCGTGCGGAAACGGCACCCGATGCAGGCAATTGGCGCGAAACCACTCGACGCCGCGCCGCTCCGCCAACAGATTGACCGCCGTGGGGCTGCGTCGCGTATCGATCGGGCCGCCCATCAGGGTCATCGAGGCGGGCGCGTCGGGATGATTCTCCGCTTCCATCAAGGCGACCGCCGCAATGAGCGGCACCGCGGGCTGACACACGCCAATCGAATGCACGCCCGGTCCGAGAACGCCCAGCATTTCGCGCAAATAGTCGATGTAGTCGTCGAGGTCGAACGCGCCGGCGGCCAGCGAGACCGTCCGCGCATTGTTCCAGTCGGTGACGTAGACGTCATGGGTGGGCAGGAACGCGGCGACCGTGCCGCGCAACAAGGTGGCGTAATGGCCCGACATCGGGGCGACGATCAGCAGTTTGGGTTGCGGCGCCCGAGGTTTGACGCCCTCGCGCGCGAAGTGCAGCAGGCTGCAGAACGGGCGGGCCCAAACGATCTCCTCCTTCACCTCCACGCTGACGCCGTCGACGGTGGTGCGCTCGAAGCCGAACACCGGCTTGCCATAACGGCGGGTGATCCGCTCGAACAATTCGGCTCCCGCGGCGATGTTCTTGCCAAACGAGGTATGGGCCAGTGGATTGAAGGGGCTGCCGAACACCAGCCGGCTGGCGTCGGAGATCGCCCGCGCCGGCCCGAGCGCCGCCAGCGTCATTTCATAGAACTGATACGAAAAGTTCATCGGCGCCATCATCCGTCCGCGGGGCGCGGGATATCAGCCCCGAACCGCCGGTCAGCCTAATTCATATTACTTAAGACTCGCTTCCAGGCCAATCAACGTCACAAAAGGTATAAGAGGCCGCCGGCCCCCGGCGGTCCAGCCCTTGGCGCCCCGGCGGGCGGCCCTCCCGCTCATTCGCCCATCTGCAGCAGCGTGCCGGCGGCGCGCGCGCTGTCGAGAAGCTTGAGAAAGACCACGGCGCCGACGGCGAGCAGGGCGATGTTGATCGCCAGCGCGTCGATCATCAGATCGGCGCGAAAGACATGGCCGACCAGCGCCGCCCGCAATCCCTCGAACACATAGGTCGGGGGCAGGCGCCAGACGATCCATTGCAGCCATGCCGGCAGGGTCGAGACGGGATAGTAGACGCAGGCGAACGGCATCAGAAAGAACAGAACCGACCAGGCGAGCGCCTCGGCGCCCATGCCGTTGCGCAGCACCAGGCCGGCGACCACCAGGCCGATCGCCCAGGCGGTCAACACGAGGTTGATGAAAAAGGCGACCAGGGCCAGGCCGAGGCTCCACAGATTGAAGCCGAAGAACACCAGCGCGAGCAGGGAGACCGGGATGATGCCGATCGCCAGGCGAATGACGCTCATCGTCATCAGGGCGGCGACGAATTCCAGCGGGCGCAACGGGCTCATCAGCAGATTGCCCATGTTGCGCGACCACATCTCCTCCAGGAACGATACGGAAAAGCCGAGCTGGGCGCGAAACATCGTGTCCCACAGGAGCAGCGCGCCGATCAGCGTCCCGGCCGCCACCGCCAGTCTGCCGCTCATCCCCACGGCGCCGGCCTGGCCGCTGATGTAGGTCTGCAGGAAGCCCCAGGTGAGCATCTGCACGGCCGGCCAATAGACGAGCTCGGCCAGACGCGGCCAGGACGAACGCAGGAGGTAGAGATAGCGCATGACCATCGCGCCGGTCCGCCCGACGGAGAAGCCGCTGAGCGCGTCCGCGGCCAGACTCATGACGGCGTCTCCAGCGCGCCGTGGCCGCGCGCGACGTCGAGGAACACCTGCTCCAGGGTCGGCCGGCCATAGCGCTCGAGCAGTTCGCCGGGCGCGCCGTCGTCGACGATCCGGCCGCGCTTCAGCATGATCACCCGGTCGCACAGGCGCTCGACTTCGCCCATGTTGTGGGAGGCCAGCAGAATCGTCGCGCCGCGCGCCCGCCGGTAGTCCTCCAGCCGGCGGCGAATCCAGTCGGCGGTGTCGGGATCGAGCGAGGCGGTCGGTTCGTCGAGCAGCAGCACGTCCGGCTGGTTGATCAGCGCCTTGGCGAGCGCGACGCGGGTCTTCTGGCCGGCCGAAAGCTTGCCGGCCGGGCGATCGAGAAATTCCTCCAGCGCCAGGCTGTCGCTGAGTTCGCGCACGCGCGCCGCGACGTCGCCGACGCCGTAGAGCCGGCCGAACACGCGCAGGTTCTGCCGCACCGTCAAACGATGCGGCATGTCGACATAGGGGCTCTCGAAGTTCATCCGGCCGAGCGCCCGGTAGCGCTCGCGCGCCATGTCGGCGCCGAGGACGTGGATCGAGCCGGAGGTCGGCAGCACGAGGCCCATGATCATGCCGATCGTCGTGGTCTTGCCGGCCCCGTTGCCGCCCAGCAGCCCGGTCACCGAGCCGGCGGCGATATCGAAGGAGACGCCGTCGACCGCCGTCACCGCGCCGAAGCGCTTGGTCAGCCGGCGCGCCGAAATGGCGGCGGGCGTCGCGGCGGCGCTGTCGGTTGCGGGGGCCAAGAACGCTCCGTGTCGCGCAGCGGCCGGCGCGTCAAATCGACCGAGCCGCCGCGCGGGTGGGCCATTTGGAGCGCGGTCGAGGGCTTGTCAACGGGTGCGCCGCCCCGCGCCGTCACGGGCGGGCGGAGAAAGGCGCGCGGCCGCTCGCCAGCGCGTCGTCGAGCAGCTCGAGGCGGTCCTGGCCCCAGAACACCTCGCCGTCGAGCACGTAGCACGGCGAACCGAAGGCGCCGGCCGCGATCGCCTCGAGGCGATTGCGCTCGTAGGCGGCGCGGCTCTCCGCCGAATTGGCGCGCCGAAGCGTGGCGTCCGGGTCGAACCCGGCGCGGCGCAGAAGCGCGGCGAGAACCGCGGCGTCGGCGAGGTTCTGCTCATTCTCCCAGACGCCGTTGAACGCTTCCTGCACGAGGCGCGCGGGGTCGGCCTCGGCGGCGGCGGCGATCACCACGCGATTGGCGAGGTCGGCGTCGAACGGCCAGAATTTCGGCGAGAGGTGAAACGCCAGCCCGCGCTTTTCGCGCCAGCGCTGCAGCTCCATCATGCGATAGGCCTGGCGGGCGGGGTGCCGCTTGGCGAGCGGCAGGCCGCCGGTCTCGAAGAACACTTCGCTCAGCGGCACCGGGCGATAGACGATCTGCGCGGCGCGCCGGCGCGCGATTGCGACGAAGACGGGATGGCCGATGTAAGCCCAGGGGCTGACCATCGAAAAATAATAGTCGATGCGGCGGACCATGCCGCGTTTGTAACCCGCCGCCCGCCGCGCGCCAAGCGGCCCGGTCGGGGCGACGGCCGACCGCCCGGCGGACCGGCGGCCCGGAGGGAGACAGAAATTTGGAAAAACCTTGGAAAGCGCGGGAATGATCGATGGCGGCGCGAGCGCCGGCCGAAAAGCCCTTTGTTTTCAGTGAGCGAAAATTTGGATTTCCAAACTTTTCCAAAACTATTTTTGGTCGAATTGTGGAATATCAGAAGCTTAGGGGCGAAAAAATTTGGAAATCGCGATTTTTGAGGATTCCGGTTGGTTCTCCTGAAAAAGAATGTGGAAAGTTGGCCGGCCGTCGCCGCGAAATCGCTGAATATCGGAACAGGCGAAAAAACATATCACGGTTTCAGAATTTCAGAAAGAAAATGTCGGCTCTTATAGCGTTAGCTGTTGATATTGATTAGGATGTGGGCTTCCGATTCGAGGAGGCTGCGGTGGAGCGGGGGGAGTTTCAGGGCTGGCTGGATGGGATCGAGAGACTGAGTCCGGCGCAGCGGCGGCGGGCGTTGGCGGCGCTGTCGGGAGAGATGGGGGAGCGCCCGGAGCGCCGCGTTCGGTCCGACGGGCTTGAGGGCTCCGGCCATAGTAAGGTTGAAGCCCAGGGTTGCCCGCATTGCGGGGGGCGGGACATCGTTGGCTGGGGACGCGCCAACACCTTGGCGCGGTATCGCTGCAAGGGCTGCGGGCGCACGTTTAACGCCTTGACGAAGACGCCGATGGCGCGCCTGCGCAAGAAGGAGCAGTGGCTCGACCACGCCAAGGCGATGATCGAGGCGACCAGCGTGGCGAAGGCCGCGCGGCTGTGCCGCGTTCACCCCAGCACGGCGTTCCGTTGGCGGCACCGCTTTCTCGGCTCGCCCGCGTTGGACAAGCCATGGACGCTGACCGGAATTGTCGAGGCGGACGAGACGTTTATCCTGGAATCGTTCAAAGGCAAGCGATCCGCTCTTCGCCGCCCGGCGCGCAAGCGCGGCGGCAAGGCGGGACATCCGGGCGCATTCTTCGAAAACATTCCCATCCTCGTCGCGCGCGACCGCCAAGGGGCCACTTTCGACGCCGTGTTGCCCAATGTCGACCGCGCCTCGATCCATGCCGCGCTCGAGGGCGTCGTCACGCCAGGAAACCAGTTCATTTGCGACGGCGGCCGAGCCATCGTCGCCTTCGCCCGCAAGGCGAAAATCCCCGTCCATGTCGTGCCCGCGCCGGGCAAGCCGCTTCCAGAGGCCCCCCACATCCACATCAACAACGTCAACGCCTATCACGGTCGGCTCAAGGAATGGATGCGCCGCTTCCACGGCGTGGCCACCAAGAACCTGCCAAATTACCTGGGATGGCGCAGGGCGTTGGAGGCCTGGGGCGATCAAGCGACCCCAAAAAACTGGATCCTCGGCGCTATCGGAATGGGGCCATACCAACAGCTAACGCTATAAGAGCCAAAATGTCGCAGAAATTGTCCTGGCTCATGACCTGTGAGACTCACGGAGGGAGGCGGTATTGTTCATTGTTTGCTTGGCGGAGCGGAGCGCGAGAGGAATTCGAAGTCAAGGATGCGAGGCGCCGCCTGCGGCGGCGGCCCTTCGGGCCGTCCTTGAGTTCGAATTCCTCTCGCGCATAATTGCCTCCAAGCATTCAATGAATTTGTGGCGCTGACGTCAGCGCCAGTCCTAGATGTGTCTGAGCCAGGTCAGAAATTGTCGCGGCCGGACAACCGCGCGAAGTCTCGTTCAAGCCGCGATCCGCCGCCCGCTACGCCGGCCTTGCGCCGGCCATCCACGCGAACGCGACGGTTCCATGGAAGAGGGGATGGCCGGGACAAATCCGGCCGCGTCGCCGAGCAGCGCGCCGTAGCGGCATCGGGCGCGATCGGCTAAGATCGCGGCGGGCGACGATTCGGGCGCGGGGCGCGATGGAGCAAGGCGAGACAGCGTCCGGTCCGCGCGTCGCGGCGATCGACGTCGCGCGCGGCGCGGCGCTGATCGGCATGGCGCTCTACCATCTGAGCTGGGACTTCGCCTATTTTCACCTGGCGCCGGCGGAATTCCCGCTGACCCCGCCGATGCGGCTGTTTTCGCATGGCGTCGCCGGCGCCTTCCTGATGCTGGCGGGCGTATCGCTGGCGCTCGCCCATCGCGGCGGATTGCGCGCCCGCGCCTTCCTGCGCCGGCTGGCGATTGTCGGCGGCGCCGCGGCGCTGGTGACGCTGGCGACCCGGCTGTTTGCGCCGGAGCAGACGATCTTTTTCGGCATTCTCCATTGCATCGCCGTCGCCAGCCTGCTGGCGGCGCCGCTGCTGCGGGCGCCCGCCTCGATCGCCCTGGCCGCCGGCGCGCTGGTCATCGCCGCGCCGGCGCTTTTCGCCAGTCCCGCCTTCGATCCGCCGGCGCTGGTCTGGCTCGGCCTCGGCACGATGCCGCCGCAGACGCTCGACTGGCGCCCTCTGGCGCCGTGGGCGGGCGTGGTCTTTCTCGGCCTCGCGCTGACGCGGCTGAATTTCCGACGCCTGTCGGCCTCGCCGCCGTGGCGATGGCGCCCCGCCGGGCGCCCCGGCCGCGCGCTCGCCTTCGCCGGCCGCCACTCGCTCGCCATCTATCTCGTCCACCAGCCGATCCTGTTCGGCCTGCTGTTCGCGGCGACCGATCTCACCGGCTTTACGGCCGGCTGGCGGCGCGCGGAATTCGAAAGCGTCTGTCGGCGCGAATGCGCGGCGGGCGGCGGCGCGCCGGACTTTTGCGCGGCCGCCTGCGGCTGCGTGATGCAGGGCTTGCAACAGGCCGGCCTTTCCCGCGCGGTCGCGCGCGACGCGCTCGACGAGACGCAGCGCCGCGATTATTCGCGCATCGTGCGCGCGTGCAGCGCGGGAAAACACGCGGGCGGCGATTAGGCCGATATGATCGATTGAGGGATCGGCAAAGCGTCATTGCGAGTGGCAGCGAAGCAATCCAGACGAGGGCGGCAACAGCCTCAGTCTGGATTGCTTCGTCGCTACGCTCCCTCGCAATGACGCATGACCGTTTCGCCACGCGAACAATGACTCGATAACGACATCGCGCCGAGAGGCTGGCTCACGGCGCGATTCAATTGTTTCCGCTCACGCCTTGTCGAGAATCCACGCGTGGTCGGGGTCGTTGTAGAAGCGCCAGGTGCGCTTCGGGCCGGCCATCACGTTGAGATAGTAGAGGTCGTAGCCGTGCGGCGCGCCGACCGGGTGGTAGCCGCGCGGCACCAGCACCACGTCGCGGTCGCCGACCGCCAGCGTCTCGTCGAGGGAGCGGTCCGCCGTGTAGAGCCGCTGCAAGGCGAAGCCCTGCGGCGGCGAGATGCGGTGGTAATAGGTCTCTTCGAGATAGGATTCTTCGGGGATCGCGTCGCGGTCGTGCTTGTGCGGCGGATAGCTCGACCAGTGGCCGCCCGGCGTGATCGCCTCGACGACCAGCAGGCTGTCGGCCGGCGCGCTCTCCGGCAGGACGTTGCGGATATAGCGGGTGTTCGAACCCTTGCCGCGCGTCAGCGTCTCCACCTCGTCGGGGGCGATCACCCGCGCCGCCCGGCCGGGCTTGCCCGGGGCCGTGCAGATCGCCACCTCGCAATCGGTGACCGCCTTGATCGAATAGGCGCTGCCGGCCGGCAGATAGACCGACCACGGCGGCGCCTCGAACACATGGGCGCGCGCGCCGATCGTCCCGGAATCGAAGCCCTTGCTCCTGACGCGCGCCTTGCCCGACAGCACGACGACGCAGGTCTCCGTCGCGCCGCTGTCGATCGAGACGCGCTTGCCGGCCTTCAGATCGCGCGCCTCGAAGCCGACATAGGTCCAGCCGGCGCTCTTCGGCGTGACGCGATGGACGACCCCGTTGGCCGATTGCCGCGGGTGAACGAGATGCTTCGAGCGCTGCATTGGACCATTCCTCCCGCATTCAGGCGGCGTGCGACGACCTTCGCGGCCGTCTACGAAGCGTTCTTGTGCGCCTCGAAATAGGCCCGCAGGACGGCGTTCATTCGGGTCAAGTGACCCTTGCCGCTGGCCTTGAACCATTCCACGACATCCGAGTCGAGGCGAAGATGCACGGAAGTCTTGCCGCGCGGCATCGCGACGCGGGCGTTCCTCCAGAAATCCTCACCCAAGGTTTCCGCCTCCGGCGCGTCGGCGCGCGTCCGATCCTCGCCGCGAGCGCGCATCGCCCTGATCTCGCTAAGCGAGCGTCTCACGGTAGTAGAGTTCCCGCTCATGTCGGCTTGCCTTCTGTGCGCTGATAATCCTGACGAGGGTTTCATCCCGCCATGTATAAACAATTCTGTACACATCTAAATCCACCCGACCAAGAGCGATAAAGCGAAGCTCGCCATAGGCTTCGCGATCGTCGATTTTCTCGATCCTCTCGTTGGCGAACAGCTCCGCGGCGGTCAGGAACGATACGCCGTGCTTGGTCAGGTTGGCGGCGGCTTTGTCCTCGTCCCATTCAAATTCGAACTCGCCCATCAAAGCCGCCCGCCCCGGATAGATACATTTTTGTGTACACAACAACAACATTGTTGGGCGGCGTCAGGCCAACGATGATGCAAAGGCTTGAACGGCTCAAGTCGCGTGGAGCGACGCCAATATGGCGCCGCGAGCGCGAGCCGGAGGTCTAAACCAGCCCGCCCTGCTTCAGCGCCGCCTTGAGATGGGCGACGCCCTTTTTGGCATAGGCGAGCGGCGGCGCCTTCTTCGGGTCCTGCTCGGCTTCGAGCACCACCCATCCGGAATAGCCGGGCAGTTCGCGGAACACGCCGGCGAAGTCGACCATGCCGTCGCCGGGCACGGTGTAGACGCCGAGCTCGGCGCCCATGCCGAGGATCGAATCGAGGAAGCTCCAGTCGCCGGCGCGCGCCTCGCGCATTTTGGCCTCGCGCACGTCCTTGCAGTGGACATGGCTGATGCGGCTCCGGTAACGGCGCGCGAGGGCGGCGGGATCGGCGCCGCCCCAGGTCGCATGGCCGGTGTCGAGCAGGAGATGGGCGGGCGGCCGGGTGTTGGCCATGAAAGCGTGAATGTCCGCCTCCGACTGGACGATGGTGCCCATGTGGTGGTGGTAGCAGAGCTTCAGCCCCTCGCCCGCCAGCAACTCGGCGAGCTCGGTGATTTTCGCGCCATAGGCCGGCCAGCCGCCGGCCGGCAGATAGGGGCGCCGCGACAGCGGTTGGCCGCGGTCGCCGTGGATCGCATTGGACGTCTCGGCGACGATGAACACCTCGGTTCCCATCGCCTTCAGGAGCTCGCGATGCGGTCGGGCGAGATCGAATTCCTCGCGCGCCGAGCGGTTGAGCAACTCGATCGAATGCCAGCCGCCGATGCAGGCGAGCCCGAACGGCGCGAGCGCCGCTTTCAAGGCGGCGGCCTGGCGCGGAAATTTGTTGCCGAGCTCCATGCCCTCGAAGCCCGCTTCCCTGGCTTCGGCGAGGCACGTCGCGAGCGGGGTTTCGCCCCCGATCGCCGGCAGGTCGTCGTTGGACCAGCCGATCGGATTGGCGCCGAGACGGATCGTCATCGTCAATCTCCCACGCGTTGGGCGACCAGCGCCTGTTCGTAACGGGCCCTGGCGGCCACGACGCCTTCGCGCGTCGAGACTTCCGGCACCGCGACCTCCCACCACGCGCCGCCGGCGTCGGTGGCGGTCATCGGATCGGTGTCGATGACGATCACCTGGGTGATCCGCGCCTGACGCGCCTTGGCGAACGCCGCTTCGAGTTCGCCGATCGAATTCACCTTCACCGCGTCGGCGCCGAGGCTGCGCGCATGGGCGGCGAAATCGATCGCCGGCAGCGCGTCATGCCACGTGTCGCGCAACAGGTTGTTGAAGGATTCGCCGCCGGTGGCGCGTTGCAGGCGGTTGATGCAGCCAAAGCCCCGGTTGTCGTTGACGACGATGATCAGCTTGACGCCGAGCATGATCGACGAGGCGATTTCCGAATTCATCATCAGATAGGAGCCGTCGCCGACCGTCACCACGACCTCGCGGTCCGGCTGCGCCATCTTGACGCCGATCGCCCCGGCGATCTCGTAGCCCATGCAGGAATAGCCGTATTCGACATGATAGCCGAGCGGCGCGCCGGGCCGCCAGAGCTTGTGCAGTTCGCCCGGCAGGCTGCCCGCCGCGCAGACCACGATGTCGGACGCCGCGCCGGCGCGTTGCAGGGCGCCGAGCACTTGGGCGTCCGACGGCAGTTCGAGATTGGTCGAGGCGGTGTAGCGGGCGGCCACGGGCGTCCATTCCGCCTTGGCCTGGTCCGCCGTCTCGCGCCAGGCCCTGGGCGCCCGCCAGTCGCCGAGCGCGGCGTCCAGCGCCGCCAGCCCGGCGCGCGCGTCGGCGACCAGCGGCAGGGCGCGATGCTTGGCGGCGTCGAACGGCTGCACGTTGAGGCCGATGAAACGGCGGGAAGGGTTCTGGAACAGCGCCCACGAGCCGGTGGTGAAATCGGCGAGGCGGGTGCCGACCGCGAGGATCACGTCGGCCTCCGCGGCGAGCCGGTTGGCCGCCCCGGCGCCGGTGACGCCGACCGCGCCCAGCGACAGCGGATGGTCGGCCGGGGTCGCCGATTTGCCGGCTTGCGTTTCGGCCGCCGGAATCCCGTGTTTCTGGCAGAACGTCATGAGCTCCTGCTCGGCCTGCGAATAGAGCACGCCGCCGCCGCAAATGACGAACGGCTTGGCCGCCGCGCGCAGGGCGTCGGCCGCCTCCTTGAGTTCATGCGCGTCGGGCGCCTGGCGGCGCTGACGATGCACGCGCTCCTCGAAGAAGCTTTCGGGATAGTCATAGGCCTCGGTCTGGACGTCCTGGCAGAAGGCGAGGGTCACCGGCCCGCATTCGGACGGGTCGGTCAGCACGGCGACGGCGCGGGTCAGCGCCGGCACGATCTGCTCGGGCCGCGTCAGGCGGTCGAAATAGCGGGAGACCGGCTTGAAGCAGTCATTGGCGCTGATCGTGCCGTCGCCGAAATCCTCGATCTGCTGGAGCACGGGATCCGGCCGGCGGTTGGCGAACACGTCGCTCGGCAGCAGCAGCACCGGCAGGCGGTTGACCGAGGCGGTCGCGGCGGCGGTGATCATGTTGGTCGCGCCCGGGCCGATCGAGCTGGTGCAGACCATCATGCGGCGGCGGCGCGACGCCTTGGCGAAGGCGACCGCCGAAAGCGCCATCGCCTGTTCGTTGTGCGAGCGGTAGGTCGGCAGGACGTCGCGCGCGGCGTAAAGCGCTTCGCCGAGGCCCGCGACATTGCCATGGCCGAAGATCGCGAACACGCCGCCGAACAGGCGAACCTTCGCGCCGTCGACTTCGGTCATCTGCCGGGCGAGGAAGCGGACCGTCGCCTGCGCGGCGGTGAGACGGATCGTTTTCATTTCATCGGCTCCCTTTCACGTTTTTGTTCGAGCCCCGGTCGGTTCGTCAGGCGCCGGCGCCGCGCCACATCTCGCACAGGCGGGCGAACGAGCCGGCCATCAGCTCGACCGCCGCAGCGTCGCCGATCCGCCCGGCGAACCAGGCCTGGGCCGGCTCGGCGAAGATCGTGCGCCCGACCGCGAAGCCCTTGACCAGGGCGCAGCCGCGGGCGATCGCGAAGGCGCCCGCCAGTTGCCGTTCGGGCGCCTCGAGACCGAGCAGCACGACGCCGCGACAATAGGGATCGTGGGCCGCGATCGATCGCGCGATGTTGTCCCAGGCCGTGGCCGAGGCCTGGCTCTCGAGCTTCCACCAATCGGGCCTGACGCCGATCGCATAGAGCCGGTCGAGGACGCTGGCAATCGTCGTATCGTGGATCGGGCCGTGCCTGCTGGCGATGATCTCGATCAGCAACTCGCGCCCCAGCGTGCGCGCCGCGTCATGCAGACGCAGGAGCTCGCGGTCCTGTCTGACCTTCATCTCGGGCGGGTCGTCGGGATGATAGAAGCACAGGCACTTGATGGTGTGGCAGAGCGGCCATTCGATCAATTTGGCGCCGAGCGAGCCGCCGAACTCGAAGTCGAGCGGCCGCGCGCCGGGCTCCTCGACCGGCCGGCCGATCCAGAAGCCGTGGTCGGCGGCGCGAAACAGCGCCTCGCGCCCGTATTTGCCGTCCAGCAGAACGCCGAAGCCGGGCCGGCCGGCGGCGACCCGGGCGGCCGCCTCGACGGCGAGCCGCTTGAAGGCGCCGATGCGCTCGCGCGGCGCGTGCGCCTCGTCGGCGATGGCCTCGAGCTGGGCGCGGTGGTCGATCGCCAGGGCCATCAGTCCGGGCGGCTGGCGGGCGCGGGTGGTCGCCCAGTGAAGATGGTTCAGCGCCGTGTCGTGGCGCAAGGCGCGGTGCGCCGAGCCGTGATCGAGGAAACGCCGCAGTTCCGGCCAGGTCGGATATTCGGCCGAGCACAGCAGGCGCGAGACCGCGAAAGCGCCGCCCGCATTGGCGAAAGCGCAGCAGGTGGCGAGCGGCTCGTCGCGCAGCCAGCCGCGCAGGAACCCGGACATGAAGGCGTCGCCGGCGCCCAGCACGTTATAGACTTCGACGGGAAAGCCGCGGCCCTTGACGCCGTCCTCGATCGAGGCGGGGATCGCCTCCGGGAACACCACGCAACCCATCGGCCCGCGCTTCATGACGATCGTCGCCTGGCTGAGCGCGCGCACCGCTTTGAGGGCGCCATAGGGATCGTCGGCGCCGCCGGCGATCATCAATTCCTCCTCGGTGCCGACGATCAGATCGCATCGCGGCAGAATCTTTTGCAGCCTTTCCGTCACCTCGCCCGACTTGATGTAGCGCTCTTCGCCGGCGCCGTGTCCGGCCAGGCCCCACAGGTTCGGGCGATAGTCGATGTCGAAGACGACCTTGCGGCCGTGCTTCCTGGCGAAGTCGATGGCCAGACCCTGCGCCGCCGCGTTGTCGCGCCGGGCGAAATGGGTGCCGGTGACGACGATCGCCGCGGCGCTGGCGATGTAGGCCTCGTCGATGTCGCTTTCGTCGAGCGCGCTGTCGGCGCAATTGTCGCGATAGAAGATCAGCGGGAAGGTCTTGTCGTCGCGCACGCCCAGGATGACCAGCGAGGTCAGCCGGCTCGGGTCGGTGTGAACGCCGGCGACGTCGACGCCCTCCCTGGCGCATTGTTCGGCGATGTAGCGGCCCATGTGCTCGTCGCCGACGCGGGTGATGAGGCCGCTCTTCAGGCCGAGCCGCGCGGTGCCGATCGCGATATTGGTCGGACAGCCGCCGACCGCCTTGGAGAAACTCGCCATGTCCTCTAGCCGGCCGCCGACCTGCGCGCCATAGAGGTCGACCGACGAGCGGCCGATGGCGATGAGGTCGAGGGTCGGTTTGGACACCTGGCGCGGTTCCTGCTGTGCGGCGCCTCGAGCGCGCCGGGGCCGGCCTCGACCCCGATGCGGCGCGCCGCCTTCAAGGTTCGATCGGCGGATCGCTCACCCCGACGATCGTCTGGTCGAAGTCGATGTTGGCGCCGGTCATCAGTCCGGATTCGTCGGAGGCGAGATAGGCGCAGGCGCGCGCCACCTCGGCGGGGTCGATCAGGCGCCCGAACGGCCGCGATTTGCCGGCCGCCTCGAGCCAGCCGTCCTTCGCGCCGTGATAGGTCTTCATGATGCGGTCTTCGCCGGGCGTCGCCATCCAGCCGATGTTGAGGCCGTTGACGCGGATGCGGAACTTGATCAGCGAATGCGCGACGTTGCGGGTCAGGGTGGCGAGCGCGCCCTTGGACGAGCAATAGGCGGCGATGAACGGCTGGCCGCCGTGGGCCGACATCGACTGGATGTTGACGATCGAGCCGGCGATTTTCTCGCGACGCATGATCTTCGCGGTCTCCTGGATCAGGAAGAACGGCGCGCGGACGTTCACGTTGAAAATCTCGTTGAAGCGCTCTTCGGTGGTGTCGAAAATATTGCCGCGGTCGGTGACGCCGGCGGCGTTGACCAGCGCGTCGACCCGGTGGAAGCGGCGGTCCGCCTCGGCGATCACCTTGCGGCAGTCGGCGACGCTTCCAAGGTCCGCCGCGACGAACGACGTCGGGCAGCCGGCGGCCTCGAGCGCCTCGGCGACGCGGCCGCCCTTGGCGGCGTTGCGCCCGCAAATGACCAGCCCCGCCGCGCCGCGCTCGGCGAACAGGCGGGCGATCGCTTCGCCCAGACCCTGTGATCCGCCGGTGACCACGGCGATCCTGCCGTTCAAGTTCGCAGGGCCGTGATAGTCCGCGCGCTGGGGCCCAGAACCGGTCGCCATGGCGTCTCTCCCTTTTCGTCGAGAGTCTAGCCTATTCTCGAATATTGTGAACGGGCTTGCGCGCGTGGCGCTCGCCCTGCGATGAGTCGGCGCCAACGCGGATCGTCGCCTGGCGAGAATGAAACAAAAATTCCATTCGCAAGTCAATATAGAATGTGTATTCTTTTTTGACCGGTTCAGGCCGGCCAATGGAACGGGGAGGAATCCATGCGGTTTGGGATCATCGGCGCGGGGCGGATCGGCAGGATTCATGCGGCCAACGTCGCGGCGCGCAAGGATTGCCAGGTGCGCCTGATCGCCGACGTCGATCACACCGCCGCGCAGGCGCTCGCCGAGGCGACCGGCGCCCGCGTCGCCGAGATCGACGCGATCCTGGCGTCGGGCGAGATCGACGCGGTCGCCATCTGCGCGCCGACCGACATGCACGCCGACCTCATCGAGAAGGCGGCGCGCGCCGGGAAGGCGGTGTTTTGCGAGAAGCCGGTCGATCTCGACGCGAAGCGCGTTCGCGCCTGCCTCGAGGTGGTCGCCGCGGCGGGCGCGGTGCTGATGGTCGGCTTCAACCGACGCTTCGATCCGAACTTTGCGGCGCTGCAGAAGCGCATCACCGAGGGCGTGGTCGGCGCCGTGGAGATCGTTTCGATCACCTCGCGCGATCCCGGACCGCCGCCGCTGTCCTACATCGCCCGCTCGGGCGGCCTGTTCCGCGACATGATGATCCATGACTTCGACATGGCGCGGTTCCTGCTCGGCGAGGAGCCCGTCGCGGTCAGCGCGATGGGGTCGGCGCTGGTCGACAAGGCGATCGGCGAGGCCGGCGACGTCGACACCGCCGTCGTCATCATGGAGACGAAATCGGGCAAGGTCGCGCAGATCTCCAATTCCCGGCGCGCCGCCTACGGCTATGACCAGCGCATCGAGGCGCATGGATCGAAGGGCATGCTGCGCGCCGACAACGTCCGCGAGACGACCGTCGAATTCGCTGGCGCGCAGGGCTTCGTCGGCGACAAGGCGCTGAATTTCTTCCTGGAGCGCTACGCTTCGGCTTACCGCGACGAACTCGACGCCTTCGTCAAGGGGGTGACGGCCGGCCTCGCGCCGCGGCCGAACGGCGAGGACGGGTTGCGCGCCAACCTGCTGGCCGACGCCGCCAACCTGTCCTGGCGCACCGGCAATCGCGTGACGCTCGGCTGAACCGGCGCGCCTCGCGCGGCGAACCAGCCGCGGCCCGCCGGCCGCGGCGCCGTCGCACTTGTGCGGATACGCTGCGCCAGCCTATAGGCTTCGTGCGTCGAATGACGATGGACGAGGCATGCTGGATGTGAACGAAGAGCGTCGGCCGAGCGACGCGGGAGCCAGACGGCCCCAACCGGGCAAAGCCGCGCTTCGGGCCGCCAGGGTCGCGTCGGCCATCCGCCGGAATCGTCCGCTGCTGCGCCGTTTGGGGATGACGATCAGTCTCGTCATCGTCTCGATTTCGCTGTTCATCTTCGTGCGCACGATCATCAGGGTCAATCCGCGCCAGCTCCAGGCCGCCTTCGCCGCGACGGGCGGCGATCAGATCGCGATGGCCTTCGCCCTGTCGGCGCTCTCCTACCTCGCCCTTACCGGCTATGACGGGCTGGCGCTGAGACATCTGCGCATCAAGGTTCCCTACAAGCTGACCGCCCTCGCTTCGTTCACCAGCTACGCCATCTCGTTCACGCTCGGCTTTCCCCTGATCACCGGCGCCGCCGTGCGCTACTGGATCTATGGTCCCGCCGGGCTCTCGGCGGGCAAGGTCGCGAGCCTGACGGCGATCGCCAGCATCACGTTCTGGCTGGGCATGGGATTGATCGTCGGCGTCGGCTTTCTCGGCGAGGCGCGGGCGATCGGCGACCTCAATCATTTCAACGAGCTGGCGAATCAATTGATCGGTCTCGGGGTGATCGGCGGGCTCGCCGCCTATTTCGTCTGGGTGGGCCTGCGGCGATGGCGGGCGAGGCCGGTGATCTTCAATCTCGCCCTGCCCGGGCCGCTATTGACCCTGGGACAGATGGTGCTCGGCGTCATCGACGTGTGCTCCGCCGCGGGCGTGCTCTACGTGCTGCTGCCGAAAGGCCACGGGCTCGCCTTCCTGACGTTCTCCGCCCTCTATTCGTTCGCCTCGATGCTCGGCATCGCCAGCAACGCGCCGGGCGGCCTCGGCGTGTTCGAAGCGACGATGCTGAAAGGCGTCGGTGGATCGAGCGAATCCGTGCTCGCTTCGCTCTTGCTGTTTCGCGCGATTTATTACCTGATCCCGTTCATTCTCGCGATGGCTCTGCTCGGCGCCCACGAGGCGGCGCGGCGCTGGCGCTCGCTGCGCGAGGCGTTGGAATCGTTGGAAGAGCGCGACGAGGGTTGATCGATGCACAGCGTCCGGGCGTTTTCGCGCCGATCGATCGCCGGCTCCGGCGCGGGAAGGCCGGCCGAGCCGGAAACGGAAATCATGTTCCGGCCGCAGCGAACGGATTCTGGCGCCGGTTCGCCGTTGGCGCCCGCCGCTGAACCCGCCTCGCCGCCGCGACAATCATGAGCAAGCGCGCGAGGCGGGAACTCGACCGCGAAATACGATCGCCGTTCTGCGCGAATCTGATCGACGCCATGCCGGAGCCGGCGATCATCATCGGCGGCGACGGGCGGCTGGCTGCGACCAACGCTCCGGCGCGCGCGCTGCTGCCGGCGTTGAAGATCGGCGAACCGCTGGTTCTGGCCTTGCGCGCGCCGGACGTCATCGACTCCCTGCGCCGGGTCATGGCCGGCGGCGCGCCGGAGACCGTCCTGTGGAGCGAACGGGTCCCCGTCGAACGCCTGTTCGACGTCTGCGTGGCGCCGCTTCCCGCCGAGACCGGCGAAGTCGGCGCGGCGCTGCTGACGTTGCGCGACCTGACCGAGGCGAGAAGGGTCGAGCGGATGCGCGTCGACTTCATCGCCAATGCGAGCCACGAGTTGCGCACGCCGCTGGCTTCGATGCTCGGCTTCGTCGACACGCTGCAAGGCCCGGCGCGCGACGACGCGCGCGCCCGCGAAAAGTTCCTCGCCATCATGCGCGAGCAGGGCCGCCGCATGGCGCGCCTCGTCGACGATCTCCTGTCGTTGTCGCGCATCGAGCAGAACCAGCATGTGCGCCCCGAGGCGCCGATCGATCTGGCGCTGATCGCGCGGCATGTCGCCGATACGCTGGCGCCGCTGGCCGAGGAGATGGGCGCCGACCTCAAGGTCGATGCGAGCCAGCCGGTGGTGGTCGCAGGCGATCGCGACGAGTTGGTGCGGGTCGCCGAAAACCTGATCGAAAACGCCATCAAATACGGAGCCGGCACGGAGAGGACGAACGCCGGCCGGGTCGAGGTGTCGGTGACCAGGACGGCGCGCGAGGGCTGGCTCAGCGTGCGCGACTACGGGCGCGGCATAGCGCCGGAACACTTGCCGCGGCTGACCGAACGCTTCTACCGGATCGATGCCGGCCAGAGCCGCTCGCGCGGGGGAACCGGGCTCGGCCTGGCCATCGTCAAGCATATCATGGCGCGTCACCGCGGCCGCCTGACAATCTCCAGTCAGGTCGGGCAGGGCTCGACATTCGCCGTCATGGCGCCGCTTCACCCGGCGCACATTTGACAAAATATCTATTTTTCAACCGCTTGATGCGTCATGTTACTGTAATGTAAACGTCATAACATCACGCAATTGATGCCTTACGACTCTGCTGCGAACGCCGGCGTTGCGCTTGGGGGCGCTTGCCGGCCGGGCCGTCCGAAATGGGCAGAAAAGAGGCATTCATGTTGTTCAAATCCTTGATGACTACAGCGGTCTTCGTGGCGACCGTCGGCGCCGCGGCCGCGGCCGACATCACCGGGGCGGGCGCGACGTTCCCGTTCCCGATCTACGCCAAATGGGCCGACGCGTACAAGAAGGCGACCAACGTCGGGCTCAACTATCAATCGATCGGCTCCGGCGGCGGCATCAAGCAGATCAAGAACAAGACGGTCACTTTCGGGGCGTCCGACCAGCCGCTGAAGGAGAAGGAACTGGACGCCGCCGGCCTGATGCAATGGCCGCAGATCATGGGCGCCATCGTGCCGGTGGTGAATCTCGAGGGGATCAAGCCCGGCGAACTGACGCTCGACGGCGCGACGCTCGCAAACATTTACCTTGGCAAGGTGGCAAAGTGGGACGACCCCGCCATCGTCAAGCTGAACCCCAAGGTCAAGCTGCCGAGCGAGGCGATCGCCGTCGTCCATCGCTCCGACGGCTCCGGTACGACGTTCAACTTCACCGATTATCTCTCGAAGGTCTCCGACGACTGGAAGACCAACGTCGGTGAAAACACCTCTGTAGAGTGGCCGGTCGGCATCGGCTCGAAGGGCAACGAGGGCGTGGCGGCGGGCGTCGGCCAGACCAAGGGCGCCATCGGCTACGTCGAATACGCCTATTCGAAGCAGAACAACATGACCTACACCGACATGGTGAACCACGACGGCAAGACGGTGACGCCGGGCGTCGCCACCTTCCAGGCGGCGGCCGCCAACGCCGATTGGCAGCACGCGCCCGGCTTCTACCAGATCCTGACCGACGAGCCGGGGGCCGAGTCGTGGCCGATCACCGCCTCCAGCTTCATCCTGATGTACAAGCAGGCGGTCGACCCGGCCGCCGCCGCGGACGCGCTCAAATTCTTCGACTGGGCCTTCAAGGACGGCGCCAAGATGGCCGAAGACCTCGACTACATTCCGATGCCCGACCCGGTCGTCGCGCTCATCAAGAAGACCTGGGCGAGCGACATGAAAGACGCCGGCGGCAAGCCGGTTTATGCGGCCAACTGAAGCGCGGCGCCTGCGCGGGGAGGGCGCGAGCCCGCCCCGCCCGGTCCGGCCGCTCGGGTCAGCGCGGCGGCCGTGCGGCGCGCACGCCCGGCAAGGAGGGACATTGTGGCGAACATCGCGATGAGCCGCGCCGAGGGCGTGGAAGCCAGTTCCCGCAATCGGGCCCAGGCGCTGGCCGGGCTCAAATTGGGCGATGCGGTCTTCCGCGGCCTCACGCGGGCGGCGGCGGCCGGGGTCCTGATCATCCTCAGCGGCGTCATCGTCTCCCTGGCGATCGGCGCCGCGCCGGCGCTGCGCGCCTTCGGTTTCGGATTCCTCACTTCGCAAGTGTGGAACCCGGTGACCGACAAATTCGGCGCGCTCGCCGCCATTGTCGGCACGGTGACGACTTCGATCATCGCCATGGCGATCGCCGTGCCGGTGGGGTTAGGCGTCGCAATCTTCCTCACCGAGCTTTGTCCGCAATGGCTGCGCCGGCCGATCGGCATCGCCATCGAACTGCTGGCCGGCATTCCCTCGATCATCTACGGCATCTGGGGCCTGTTCGTTCTCGCGCCCTTCGTGCAGGCGTACATCGAACCGGCCCTGATCGCGCTGTTTGGCTCCGTGCCGGTCTTCTCTTCGATTTTCGCGGGGCCCCCTTACGGCATCGGGACGCTCACCGCCGGCTTCGTCCTCGCGATCATGGTGCTCCCGTTCATCGCGTCGGTGTCGCGCGACGTGTTCGACACGGTGCCGGCGGTCCTGAAGGAATCGGCCTATGGCATCGGCTGCACCAAGTGGGAGGTGGTCAGACGCGTCGTCGTGCCCTACACCCGCGTCGGCCTGATCGGCGGCGCGATGCTGGCGCTGGGGCGCGCGCTCGGCGAGACGATGGCCGTCACCTTCGTTATCGGCAACGCCCATCGACTGTCCACCTCGATCCTCGCGCCGGGGACGACCATTTCGGCGACGATCGCCAACGAGTTCACCGAGGCGGTGGGCGATCTCTACACGTCCTCGCTGATCGCCCTCGGGCTGATTCTTTTCGTCATCACCTTCTTCGTGCTGGCGGCCGCCCGACTGATGTTGATGCGGCTCGAGCGCCAAAAGGGAGCCTAGCGATGGACAAAACGCGCTATCGCGGGCGCAGCCGGTCGAGCGCGGTCGTCATGGGACTCTGTTACGCGGCGACGGCCTTCGGTCTCAGCTTTCTCGCTCTGATCCTCGCCACTCTGTTCTGGAGGGGGCTCGGGGGGCTGAATATCGCCGTGTTCACCCAGATGACCCCGCCGCCGGGCTCGGCCGGCGGATTGCTCAACGCGATCATGGGCTCGCTGTTGCTGACCTGCCTCGGCGTCGTCATCGGCACGCCGCTGGGCATGCTCGCCGGCACCTATATGGCCGAATACGGGCGATATTCGCGCCTGGCCGCCGTCGTGCGGTTCATCAACGACATCCTGCTCAGCGCGCCCTCGATCGTGATCGGCCTGTTCGTCTATGAGATCGTCGTCGCGCCGATGGGCCATTTCTCCGCCCTGGCCGGCGTCGCGGCGCTCGCCATTCTCGTCGTTCCCGTCGTCGTGCGCACGACCGAGGACATGCTGCTGCTGGTGCCGACCGCCCTGCGCGAGGCGGCGGCGGCGCTCGGCATGCCGCGCTCGCACGTGATCCTGAGGATCGCCTACAAGGCGGCGCGCGCCGGCCTCATCACCGGCGTCCTGCTCGCCATCGCGCGCGTCAGCGGAGAAACGGCGCCGCTGCTGTTCACCTCCCTGAACAATCAATTCTGGAGCCTGGACCTCAACGCGCCGATGTCGAGCCTGCCGATCGTGATCTTCCAGTTCGCGCTGAGCCCGTACGCGGATTGGCAGCAGTTGGCGTGGACCGGGGCGATGCTGATCACCGTGACGGTGCTCGCGCTGTCGATCGCGGCGCGCTGGCTCGGAACATCGAGGACGACGACATGAATCCAATGCCTGAGCTCAAGCCCGATCTGCGCGAAAAGATCGGCATTCACGCGCTGAAGTTCTTCTATGGCGAGAACCTCGCGCTCAAGAGCATCAACCTGCCGCTCTACCGCAACAAGGTGACGGCGTTCATCGGGCCGTCGGGCTGCGGCAAGTCGACGCTGCTGCGCGTCCTCAACCGCATGTACGAACTCTATCCCAACCAGCGCGCCGAGGGCGAGGTGATGCTCGACGGCGCCAACATTCTCGACGCGGGCCAGGACTTGAACCTGCTGCGCGCGCGGGTCGGCATGGTGTTCCAGAAGCCGACGCCGTTTCCGATGACGATCTACGACAACATCGCTTTCGGCATCAGGCTCTACGAGAAACTGCCCAAGAGCGAGATGGACGACCGCGTCGAAAAGGCGCTCAAGGGCGCCGCGCTGTGGGGCGAAGTCAGCGGCAAACTGAACGCCAGCGGCCTCAGCCTGTCGGGCGGCCAGCAGCAGCGCCTGTGCATCGCCCGCACCGTGGCGATCCGCCCGGAGGTCATTCTGTTCGACGAGCCGTGCTCGGCGCTCGACCCGATCTCCACCGCCAAGATCGAGGAGCTGATCGACGAGCTGACGGAGGACTACACGATCGCCATCGTGACGCACAATATGCAGCAGGCGGCGCGCGTGTCGGCGTTCACCGCGTTCATGTATCTGGGCGAGCTCGTCGAATTCGAGGAGACGAGCAAGCTGTTCACGTCGCCTCGCGAAAAGCGCACCCAGGATTACGTCACCGGCCGCTTCGGCTGAGCGGAGACATTTGATGAGCGAACATACGACCAGGGCCTATGACAAGGAGCTCGACGACCTCGGGCGGCGCATCGCCGAAATGGGCGGCATCGCCGAGAAGATGACGGTCGACGCGATGGACGCGTTGAGCAACGTCGATCTCGACCTCGCCCAGCAGGTGATCGCCAAGGACCCGCGTCTCGACGCGCTCCAGCGCGAGATCGAGGAGCAGGCGATCATGACCATCGCGCGGCGCCAGCCGGTGGCCGTCGACCTGCGCGAGATCATCGGCGCGATCCGCATCGCCGGCGATCTCGAGCGGGTCGGCGATCTCGCCAAGAACATCGCCAAGCGGACGGTGCTGATCGGCGCGGAGGCGCACCTGCCGCGCGCGCTGATCGGGCTCAAGCACATGAACGAACTGGCGACCGAGCTGATGAAGGACGTGCTCGACGCCTATGCGCAGCACGACATCGAACGCGCGCAGGCGGTGTGGACGCGCGACGCCGAACTCGACGCGCTGGAGGATTCGGTGTTTCGCGACCTGTTGACCCATATGATGGAGGATCCGCGCAACATCTCGTTCTGCGCCCATCTGCTGTTCTGCGCCAAGAATATCGAACGGATCGGCGATCACGCCACCAACATCGCCGAGACGATCTACTATCTGGTCACCGGCGACGCGCTGCCGTCCGAACGCCCGAAGGGGCGGCCTGAGTTCGTCGCCGCGCCGGCCGGGCTGGCCGCCAAATGAACGAAGAGCGCAAGGAGCCGGCGCGCGCCGCGGCGTCGACCTCGCCGCGGATCCTCGTCGTCGAGGACGAGGCCGACCTCGCCTTGCTGCTCTCATACAATCTGGAGGCCGAGGGCTATGTCGCCGAATGCGTCGAGCGCGGCGACGAGGCCGAGCTGCGGCTCGTCGAGAGCGCGCCCGATCTGCTGATCCTCGACTGGATGCTGCCCGGCGTGTCGGGCCTCGAAATCTGCCGGCGGCTGCGCGCCCGGGAGGGCACGAGGACCTTGCCGGTCATCATGCTGACGGCGCGCGGCGAAGAGGGTGAGCGCGTGCGCGGCCTGTCGGTCGGCGCCGACGACTATGTCGTCAAGCCCTTCTCGGTGCCTGAGCTGATGGCGCGCGTGCGCGCGCTGCTGCGGCGCAGCCGGCCGGAGCGCATCGCCGAGAAGCTCACCGCCGGCGACCTCGATCTCGACCGCGAGACGAGGCGGGTGCGGCGCGGCTCGCGCGACGTCCATCTGGGCCCCACCGAATTCCGGCTGCTCGAATATCTCCTGGAAAAGCCGGGCCGGGTGTTCTCGCGCGCGCAATTGCTGGACGGCGTCTGGGGGCTTTCGGTCGAGATCGACGAGCGCACCGTCGACGTCCATGTCGGGCGCCTGCGCAAGGCCTTGTCGCGCGGCCGCGAGCGCGACCCGATCCGCACCGTTCGCGGCACCGGCTATTCGTTCGACGAAACCTTCGGCAAGGCGGAGCGCTGAGTCGCGATCGCCGGGGGAAGTTCGAGCCGCCGCCGCAGGTTCAGCCCAGCCGCGGCAGGGCGGCGCGGCGGTCGCGCTCGCGCTCTCTGCGGCGCTCCAGCGCGGGCTGGTAGGCCATGCGTCCGTGATGGGCGCAATAGGGGCCGGCGCCCACCGCCTGAATGCCGCAATAGCGGAACTCCGCCGTCGTCGGATCGCCGAGCGGCCAGCGGCACATCGCTTCCTTGAGCTCGACGATCGTCACGCGCAGCGACATCGGAACGACGACGTCCTCCTGGAACACCGGCCGCGCCTCGATCGCCGTCTCGATCGAGAACGCCAGCGCCGTGTTGCCGCGCACGACATGGGCGCCGCCGCTGGAGCGGCTGGCCATCGGCGCGCGCGGCGCCGCCGCGGGTCGTTGGCGAACACGGGGAATCGACGGCGCCGCCGATTTTGCGCGTCCCGACAGCCCCAGCCGATGCACCTTGCCGATCACCGCGTTGCGGGTCACGCCGAGGCCCAGCTCCGCCGATATCTGGCTCGCGCTTTTGCCGTCGAGCCACAGGCGCCGCAGAAGCTCGACCCTTTCGTCCGTCCAAGACATTTTGGCCTCATCATTTGCGAACGGCCGGGCGTGAACGTCGGACGTCCGCGCCGCCCAATTCATCGGTTCCAGACAGAATCCCCTCCACCCCGTTCGAACGGCCGCGCCGACGAACGTCACGCCCCCAAACGCTCTCACGAAGGTCCGCCACACGACATGTCGTGGTTCAATACGGCAACGCTACACTACTCGTTGAATCTCGCGCAAGAGTTCGCGGCGCGTCGGAGGGGGCCTTTTCCCCAACTGTCGTTGGCGGGGAGCGCGCGCGGGGCGAGGGAATGCGCAGCATTGCGCGAGTTGCATCAACGCCTTAGACCGGCGTTCGGCGGCGCGCGCGAGGCGGCGGCGACGCAAATTTTTTTTGCGCCGAGGCGGCCGCGATTTGACCGGTCGGCGGCAATTCCCGTATGATTGCGCCCAAACAGCGGCCGTCCCAGCGGGGCGGCGTTTTCGTTTTTGCCCTCCGTCGGCCGCCGCGCGCGGCGATCCTGGTGAATGGAGCGTGAACGTGTCATCCGCGATCCTGCCGGTTTACGCGCGCGCGGACCTCGCCTTCGAGCGGGGCGACGGTTGTTGGCTCACCGCGACCAACGGCGAGCGCTATCTCGACTTCGGCAGCGGCATCGCCGTCGCGGCGCTGGGATATTCGCATCCCCATCTCGTCGAGACGCTGGCGAGCCAGGGCGCCAAACTGTGGCACACCTCGAATTTGTTCCAGATCCCCGAAGGCGAGCGGCTCGCCAGGCGCCTGGCGGACGCGACGTTCGCCGATCTGGTGTTCTTCGCCAATTCGGGCGCCGAAGCCAATGAAGCGGCGATCAAGATGGCGCGCAAGCGCCAGTTCGTGGGCGGCCATCCCGAGCGTTACGGCATCCTCACCTTCGAAGGCGCCTTCCACGGCCGCACGCTGGCGACGCTCGCGGCGGGGGGCCAGGCCAAGTATCTCGAAGGGTTCGGGCCGAAGGTCGCCGGCTTCGATCAGATCGCCCTCACCGACCTCGAGGCCGTCGAGGCGGCGATCGGCCCGGGAACCGGCGCCGTCATGATCGAGCCGATCCAGGGCGAAGGCGGCGTGCGCGTGGTGCCGCCGGCGTTTCTGCGCGGGCTGCGCCGCCTGTGCGACGAGCGCGAGCTGTTGCTGATATTCGACGAAATCCAGACCGGCGTCGGCCGGACCGGCCGCTTCTTCGCCTATGAGCATGTCGGGGTCAGCCCCGACATCATGACCGTCGCCAAGGCGATCGGCGGCGGTTTTCCGATGGGCGCCTGCCTGGCGACGGCCGATGCGGCCAAAGGCCTGACCACCGGGACGCACGGCACGACGTTCGGCGGCAATCCGCTGGCGATGGCGGTCGGCAACGCCGTTCTCGACATCGTTCTGGCGCCCGGCTTCATCGAGCGCGTCGCGCGGCTCGGCCTCCTGTTGCGCCAGCGCCTCGCCGAACTGAGGGACCGCCATCCGCAAATCATCGAGGAAATCCGCGGCGAGGGCTTCATGGTCGGCGTGAAGCTGAAGGTTCCCAATGGCGAATTCGCCGCGGCGGCGCGCGAGGAGAAATTGCTGACGATCCCGGCGGGCGACAATGTCGTGCGCCTGCTGCCGCCGCTGGTCATCGGCGAAGACGAGCTTGCCGAAGGCGTGCGCCGTCTCGACGCGGCTTGCGGGCGGCTGGAGAGCGCGATGGCGCCGCTGCGCATGGGCGTCGCCGGATGAGCGGCTCGCACAACGGCGCGCCGGTCCGGCACTTTCTCGATCTTCTGACGGTGCCGGCCGCGACGCTGCGTCATCTGCTCGCCTCTTCCGCGGCGATGAAGGCGGCGCGGGTCAAGGGCGAGACGCCGCTGTGGCGGCCGCTGGCCGGCAAGACGCTGGCGATGATCTTCGACCGGCCCTCGACGCGCACCCGCGTGTCCTTCGATGTGGCGATGCGGGAGCTCGGCGGCGAGACGATCATGCTGACCGGCGCGGAAATGCAGCTCGGGCGCGGCGAAAGCATCGCCGATACGGCGCGGGTGCTGTCGCGCTATGTCGACGCGATCATGATCCGCGTCCTCGAACATGAAGCGATGGAGGAGCTGGCGCGCTACGCCACGGTGCCGGTGATCAACGGCCTGACCAAGCGCTCGCACCCCTGCCAGGTGATGGCCGACATTCTGACCTTCGAAGAGCATCGCGGGCCGATCGGCGGGCGCAAGATCGCCTGGAGCGGCGACTATAACAACGTCCTGTCGTCGTGGATCGACGCGGCGCAGCGCTTCGACTTCTCGCTCGACATCGCCTGTCCAGGCCCGCTGCAGCCGCGCCGCGAACGCCTCGAACAGGCCCTGGCGAAGGGAGCGAAAATCACGCTGGGCGAGGACCCGTTCGCCGCGGTCGTCGGCGCCGCCGCCGTCATCTCCGATTGCTGGGTTTCGATGGGCGACGAGGACGAGGGACGGCGCCACAATCTGCTCGCGCCCTATCAGGTCAACCGCGCCCTGATGAACGCCGCCGCGCCGGACGCGATCTTCATGCATTGTCTACCCGCCCATCGCGGCGAGGAGGTCACCGACGAGGTCATTGACGGTCCGCAATCGGTGGTCTTCGACGAGGCGGAAAACCGCCTGCACGCCCAGAAAGGCATTCTCGCCTGGTGTCTGGGAGCGCCGGGTTCATGAGCCAGAGACCGCCCTCGCGGCCGGTGTCCGACGCCGGACGCGACGACATCGTCGTGCCGTTTCTGGTCGAGCCGTTGAGCACGCGGGGGCGCCTCGTCCGCCTCGGCCCGTCGATCGACGCCATTTTGAAGCGTCACGCCTATCCCGAGCCGATCGCCCGCCTCGTCGGCGAGGCGGCGGCGCTGACGGTGCTGCTCGGCGCGGCCCTCAAGAGAGAGGGCAGCTTCCAGTTGCAGACCAAGACCGACGGCGTGGTGAGCATGCTGATCGTCGACTTCGACGCGCCCTCGAACTTGCGCGCGCTGGCGCGTTTCGACGCCGAAAAACTGGCGAGGGCCGGCGCCGCTGCGCGTTCCGGCGACCTGTTGGGCGCCGGCCATCTCGCCCTCACCATCGATCCGGGCGCCGGCCTGTCGCGCCACCAGGGCGTGATCGGGCTGGACGGGCAGGGGCTGGAGCAGGCGGCCCACCAGTATTTCGAGCGTTCCGAACAAATCCCGACCCTCGTGCGCCTCGCGGTCGGCGAGACCGTCACGCCGGCCGGCGCGCATTGGCGGGCCGGCGGACTGATGGCGCAGTTCCTGCCCGATTCGCCCGAGCGGCGACGGCGCGCCGACCTCGATCCGGGCGACGCGCCGCCCGGCGTTGCGCGCGACATCGTCCTCGAAGACGACCATTGGACCGAAGCCAAGGCGCTGGCGGCGACCACCGAGGATCACGAACTGATCGATCCGACGCTGTCGAGCGAAAGGCTGCTCTATCGCCTTTTTCATCAGCGCGGCGTGCGGGTCTTCGAGCCGGGGGTGCTGCGCGACGCCTGCCGCTGCTCGACCGGGCGCATCGACGCGATGCTGAACAGCTTCACCGCCGCCGAGCGCGCCGACATGGTCGGCGACGACGGGATGATCGGGGTCACCTGCGAATTCTGCTCGACCAAGCGCGTCTTCGACCCCGCCGACTACGGCCAATAACCGTGAGGCGCCTGGCGGCGGACGGGCGCCCGCCGGTGACAGGCGTCAGGGAAACGCCGCCCGGCGCGCGCCGGAGAGGTTGATTTTGGCGCGGATCGCCCCCTTATTATCCCGATGTCGAAGATTGTCGGCGGCGCCCTTCGCCGCCTGTCCGGGCCGCCGGCGTCGGACGCCTCCATGACGCCCGCAAGCCTTTTCCACCCGGCGGTCGCGGCCTGGTTCGCCGGCCGCTTCGCCGCGCCGACGGCGGCGCAGGCGCAGGCCTGGCCGTCGATCAAAGCGGGCCGTCCGACGCTGATCGCGGCGCCGACCGGCTCGGGCAAGACGCTGGCGGCGTTCCTGGCGGCGATCGACGAACTGTTGCGCGACGGCCTCGACGGGCGCCTCGCCGACGAAACGCGCATCGTCTATGTCTCGCCGCTGAAGGCGTTGTCCAACGACGTGAAGCTCAACCTGGAGGCGCCGCTCGCCGGAATCCGCGCCGCCTTGCGCGCGCAAGGGCTGCCCGACGTCGAAATCCGCACGCTGGTGCGCAGCGGCGACACGCCGCCCGCCGAGCGCGAGAAGATGCGCCGGCGCCCGCCGCACATTCTCGTCACTACGCCGGAATCGCTCTACGTGCTGCTCGGCTCGGAATCGGGCCGCGCCGCCCTGTCGACGACGCGCACGGTGATCGTCGACGAAATCCACGCGATGGCGCCCAACAAGCGCGGCGCCCATCTGGCGCTGTCGCTGGAGCGCTTGGCGGCGCTCACCGGCGACCGGCTGTTGCGCATCGGCCTGTCGGCGACCCAGAATCCGATCGAGGCGATCGCGCGTCTGCTGGTCGGCGCCGGCCCGGACGGCGGCGCCGCCGCCGAGGTGGCGATCGTCGACGTCGGCCACAACCGGCCGCGCGACCTGGCGCTGGAAGTCCCTTCCTCGCCGCTCGAAGCGGTGATGTCGGCGGAAGTGTGGGAGCAGGTCTACGAGCGCCTCGCGCAACTCATCGAGGCGCATCGCACCACGCTCGTCTTCGTCAACACGCGGCGGATGGCCGAGCGCGTCTCGCGCCACCTTTCCGAGCGGCTCGGCGAGGCGCAGGTCGCCGCCCACCACGGCAGCATGGCCAAGGCGCATCGGCTCAGCGCCGAGCAGCGGCTGAAGCACGGCGCGCTGAAGGCGCTGGTGGCGACCGCCTCGCTGGAGCTCGGCATCGACATCGGCGAGGTCGATCTCGTCTGCCAGCTCGGCTCGCCGCGTTCGATCGCCAGCTTCCTGCAGCGCGTCGGACGCTCGGGGCATGCGGTCGATGGTCTGCCGAAGGGGCGGCTGTTCCCGCAGTCGCGCGACGAACTGGTGGAATGCGCGGCGCTGCTCGACAGCGTGCGGCGCGGCGAACTCGATCGGCTGACGATCCCCGAACGGCCGCTCGACGCGCTCGCCCAGCAGATCGTCGCCGAAGTGGCGGCGCAGGACTGGCCGGAGGCGGCGCTCTATGCGCGCGTGCGCCGCGCCTGGCCCTATCGCGACCTGCCGCGTGAGGATTTTTCGGCGCTGCTCCATATGCTCGCCGAAGGCTTCACGACGCGGCGCGGCCGGCGCGGCGCGCTGATCCACCACGACGCGGTCAACGGCATGCTGCGCGGCCGGCGCGGCGCGCGGCTGACCGCGCTGACCTCGGGCGGCACGATCCCCGACACCGCCGACTACAAGGTGGTGCTGGAGCCGGACAATCTTTCGATCGGCAGCGTCAACGAGGACTTCGCCGTCGAGAGCGCCGCCGGCGACGTTTTCCAGCTCGGCAACGCCGCCTATCGCATCATCCGCGTCGAGCGCGGAATCGTCAGGGTGGAGGACGCGCATGGCGAGGCGCCCAACATTCCGTTCTGGCTCGGCGAGGCGCCGGCGCGCAGCGACGAATTATCGCGGTCGGTGTCGCGGCTGCGCGCCACCCTCGGCGCGCTGCTGAAGGACGATCCCTCCGGCAAGACGGCGCTGGCGTGGCTGGCGGCGGCGGGGATCGGCGCGCCCGCCGCCGAGCAGATCGTCGAATATCTCGCCGCCGCGCAGGCGGCGCTCGGCGCGCTGCCGACGCAGGAGCAAATCGCCTTCGAGCGCTTCTTCGACGAAGCCGGCGGCATGCAGCTCGTCATCCATTCGCCCTATGGCGGGCGCGTCAACCGCGCCTGGGGGTTGGCGCTGCGCAAGCGCTTCTGCCGCAAGTTCAACTTCGAGCTGCAGGCGGCGGCGACCGAGGACCATATCCTGCTGTCGCTGACCACCGCGCACAGCTTCGAGCTCGGCGACGTCGTTCGCTACCTCAACTCCAACAACGTCCGCCCGGTGCTGATCCAGGCGATGCTCGACGCGCCGATGTTCGCCACGCGCTGGCGCTGGGTCGCCGGCGTCTCGCTGGCGCTGCCGCGCATGCGCGGCGGCAGGAAGGTGGCGCCGCAACTGGCGCGGATGGACGCCGAGGACCTCATCGCGGCGGTGTTTCCCGACCAGATCGCCTGCGCCGAAAACCTGGTCGGCGAGCGCGAGATTCCCGACCACCCGCTGACCCGCCAGACCATCGACGACTGCCTGCACGAGGCGATGGACATCGTCGGGCTGGAGCGGCTGCTGACGCGGCTCGAATCGGGCGAAGTCGACGCCAAATTCCACGACCTCACCGAGCCGTCGCCGCTGGCGCTGGAGGCGCTGACCGCGCGCCCTTACGCCTTCCTCGACGGCGCGCCGCTCGAAGAGCGCCGCACCCAGGCGGTGATGGCGCGGCGGTGGATGGCGCCGGAGAGCGCCGCCGACATCGGCCGGCTCGACGCCGAGGCGATCGCACGGGTGCGCGCCGAAGCCTGGCCCGACGCCGCCAACGCCGAGGAGCTGCACGACGCGCTGCTGTGGCTCGCCTTTCTCACGGAGGAGGAGGCGCGCGCCGCGCCCGAATGGGGCGAATGGCTCGCGGCGCTCGCGCGGGACAGGCGCACAACGCTGATCGAGACGCCGCGCGCCGCGTTGTGGATCGCCGCGGAGCGGTTGCCTTTGTTCGAGGCGGTGTGGCCAGACGCGCCGCGGTCGCCCGCGGTCGCGCCGCCGGCCGATGCGGCGGGCAAGAACTGGAGCCGCGACGCGGCGCTGGTCGAGATCGTGCGCGGACGGCTGGAAGGGCTCGGCCCGGTCGCGCCGGCGGCGCTCACCGCCTCGCTCGGGCTGGAGAGGAGCGAGATCGACGCGGCGCTGACAGCGCTGCAGGTCGAGGGCTTCGCCATGCGCGGGCGTTTTACGCCGGACGGCGAGGGCGAGGAATGGTGCGAGCGGCGCCTCCTCGCCCGCATTCACCGCACCACCGTCAAGCGGCTGCGCGCCGAGATCGAGCCGGTCGCGGCGCGCGACTTCCTGCGCTTCCTGTTTTCCTGGCAGCGCGCCAGCGACGATTCGCGCCTCGAAGGGCCGGAGGCGGTCGCCTCGGTCATCGCCCAGCTCGAAGGGTTCGAGGCGCCGGCGGGGGCCTGGGAGACCGAGATTCTGCCGGCCCGCATCAAGGGCTACGAGCCCGGCTGGCTCGACGACGAATGCTTCGCCGGGCGCATCGTCTGGGCGCGGCTGACGCCCGGGGCGGCGCGCGCGGCGCCGGTGCGCACCGCGCCGATCGCGCTGATGGCGCGGCGCAGCGCGCCGCTGTGGCTGTCGCTGTCGGGCGCCGGCGCCGCCGCGCCGGGCGGGCGGGCGGCGGCCGTCGCCGACGCGTTGCGCCGCGAAGGGGCGTTGTTCTTCGACGAGCTCGTCGACGCCTGCGGCCTGCTGCGCTCGCAGGTCGAGGAGGCGCTCGGCGAGCTGGTGGCGCTCGGCCTCGTCAATTCCGACAGTTTCGGCGGCCTCAGAGCGCTGCTCGCGCCCGTCGACCGGCGCGGCTCGCCGGGCGGCCCGCGCCGCCGGCGGCCGCTGCCGTTCGGCATGGACTCAGGCGGCCGCTGGGCGCTGACGCGCCGCGCGGCGACGCCCGAGCCGCAGCCGGCGGCGGTCGAGCACGCGGCCGCGACGCTGCTGCGCCGCTATGGCGTGGTGTTCTGGCGCCTGCTGGCGCGCGAGGCCGCCTGGCTGCCGCCGTGGCGCGACCTGCTGCGCGTCTATCGACGGCTGGAGGCGCGCGGCGAGATCCGCGGCGGCCGCTTCGTCGCCGGCTTCTCCGGCGAGCAATTCGCGCTGCCCGAGGCGGTCGGCCTGCTGCGCGAGACGCGCCGCGCGCCCGCCAATGGCGCGCTGGTCTCGCTGTCGGGCGCCGACCCCTTGAACCTCGCCGGCGTGCTGACGCCGGGCCCGAAGCTGACGGCGCTGACCGGCAACCGGCTGCTCTATCGCGACGGCGCGCCGGTCGCCTTCCTCGCCGGCGGCGAGACGCAGTTCTTCGGCGATTTCGACGACGCCGGCCAATGGGCGGCGCAAAAGGGCCTGTTGCGCTCGCCGGCGCCGGCGTTGCTCGCCGACCTCGCCTGAGCTCAGGCGCGGGCGCCGAACCACATGCGGCGGAACAGCCGGTCGCGGCGGACGAACTGGTGATAGAGCGCGGCGAGCGTGTGCAGGACGATCAGCGCCGCCAGCAGCACGGCGAGCCAGAAATGCGCGCGGAACGGCGGATAGACGCCAAAATGCGCCGGCAGCGGCGCGCCGGAGCCGCCGAACACGATCGCCGGCAGGCCGGCGAGGATCGCCGTCGCATAACCGCTCGCGACCATGGCGATGACGACAACGTAGAAGCCGTAGTGCGACAGCGCCGCCAGCCGGTCCTGCAAGCCGCCGGTGATCGCCGGATCGGGGCGCGCCGTGCGCAGGCGGACGACGAAGCGGACGATCATCAGCAGCAGAATGAGACTCCCGACGATCATGTGCAGGCGCAGCACGCCGACCTTGTCCGGGTCGCTGGCCGGCATGGTCCTCAGGACGAAATAGCCGACCCCGAGCGCGCCGAGGATCAGCGCGGCGAGCGCCCAGTGCAGCCCGACCAGCAGCGGATGATAGCGCGACGCCTGTTTCATTTTCCCTCCAGCCCCGCGGCAACCGGCTTCCTCATGCGGGCGGAAGCCGTATGGCGGCGTGCGCAGGAAAACGCCGTCGTTCGTCGGCGTCAACCTTCGGACGACGAAACGCCTTCCGTCCGCCGGCCCTTGCTCGCCGAGGTGCCATCCACTAAACATGACATATGTCTGTTTTGATGGACGACGCCGGCGCCCGCATCGCGCGCCGCCTTCGGCTGGAGCGGGACGCGCGCGGCTGGTCGCTCGCCGATCTCGCCGAACGCTCCGGCGTCGCGAAGGCGACGATCAGCAAGATCGAGCGCCAAGAGGCGAGCCCGACCGCGGTGATCCTGGTGCGGCTCGCCGGGGCCTTCGACCTGACCCTCGCCGGCCTGCTGGTCAGGGCCGAGGGCGACGGCGGGCGGCTGTCGCGCGCCGCCGACCAGCCGATCTGGCGCGACCCCGCCACCGGCTATCGCCGCCGGCAGATGTTCGCGCGGCCCGACCATCCGGTGGAGATCGTCGAGGTCGAGCTGCCGGCCGGCGCGCGGGTGACCTTGCCCGCCTCGTCCTATGCGCGCATCCGCCAGGCCGTCCTCGCGCAGGCGGGCGCGCTCGTCATCGAGGAGGGCGGCGAGCGCCATGCGCTCGGCCCCGGCGACTGCCTCGGCTTCGGCCCGCCGGCGCAGACGACCTTCGCCAACGAGGGCGCCGCGCCCTGCCGCTATCTCGTCGTCCTCGCGCGGAGCTGAGGGATGAGCGAATTTGCGATCAGGCCGTTGAGCCCCTCGCCGGACATCGCCGCGGCGCTCGCCGACATCCTCGTCGAAACGGTCGCCGGCGGCGGATCGGTCAGCTTCATGCATCCACTGGACCGGGCGACGGCGAAAGCGTTCTGGCAGGGAGCGCTGGCCGCGGCGGCGCGCGGCGAGCGCGTGGTGCTCGGCGCATGGGACGGCGAAGTCCTCGTCGGCACGGTCAGTTTGCTGCTCGACTGCCCACCCAACCAGCCGCACCGCGCCGAGATCGCCAAGATGATGACCCGACCGGCGTGGCGCGGCCGCGGCGCCGCCACGGCCTTGATGCGCGCGGCCGAGGCGCTCGCCGTTCAGCGCGCGCGCACGCTGCTGACCCTCGACACCGCCGAGGAGGAGGGGGCGTCGGCGCTTTATGAGAGGCTGGGATTCACCCTCGCCGGGACGATCCCGGACTATGCGCTGAAGCCGCACGGCGGCCTGACGGCGACGAGGGTCTACTGGAAACGGATCGGCGGGAGGACCGAAGACGCAAGCTCCTTTTGACTGGCGCGACGGGTTTTGCGCGCCGGCGGACGTCCGCCATCACCGTCGTCGCCGCTACTCGAATTGTCCGCTCAGGCGGACGCCGTCGCGAATGTTCAGCGACATCAGCGTCAGATTGACCGCGCCGGCGGCAAGCTCGAGCGCCTGCACGGCATAGAAGCCGCCGCCGAATTCCCCGCGCGAGGCGAGCGCCGCGAGATAGAGCGCGCAGGGAATCAAAATCAGCACGCCGTTGGCGGCGATGAATGGCATCCGGCGCTTCTTCCTCAGAATTCCGGGGTCTCGAGACGCGCCCGCCATTCGCAATCCGGAGGCGCCGGCGACCGCCAACGCCGGCGCAAGGATCAGGAATCCCCACGGGATCGCCTGCTTGACCTCGGAAACCGCCGGCGCGGAGCCGGACAGCTCCGACAGCACGGTCGAAGTCCAGAACGTGAGGATCGCCAGGAAGCCGATCATTCCTGCGATTGGATGGACACGCTTAAGCATCGCTTTTTCCGATCTTTGGGGCGGCGTCGAGCCGGCTTCGAATGGCCCTCAGCACCGCCGTGGCCGTCTCGATCTGTTTGGCGGTCAACCCGTCGGCGAGGCCGCGCGCCCAGGGCCTTTGACGCTTCATCGCCGCGTCATAGGCAGCCCTCCCGCGTGGCGTGAGAAAAACCAGTCTGGATCGCTGATGGTGCGGGTTGGATTGGTAGCGGACGAATCCGCCGCGCTCCATCTCGTTGGCCAGGCGTTGAACGGCCTGCCGCGTCAGTCCCATGTTTCTTGCGACGTGAGCGACGGACAGCGGCGCCGGAGACAGCGCTATCGCCCCGAGCACCTGCCAGCGCGCGCTCGTCAGACCGACATCTGAAACAAGCGCGTCGCCCGCCGCGAGCAACTGGCCGTTCAGGCGGAACGTCTCCAGGATCAAATCGGTGATGACGTTGGGACCGAGCATGGAAATCTATTGCCATAGTGACAATATATTGTCAATTGACCCGGACGGCCGCGTGTCCTCTTGTTCCGCAGGGACTGTCGCGCGCCGCCGTCCCGGCGCCGGAAGCCCGATCGATCGGCCGACGCGAGAGCAAACCGGGGCGAGAGCGCCGTCCCGCCCGACCGCGGCCGGTTCCGACTTCATCGCAACTTCACATGCGCTTGGTGCTATGCGGGGGTTCGCCCATCACCGAGGAGAGCGGCCATGACAGGGGAGCGACAGTCCACAGGCGTGACGCGGCGCGAGATTCTCTTCGCGGCCGCGGGCGGCGTCGCCGCCGCGCTGGCGCCGGCGGGTTCGACGCCTGCCTTCGCGCAGGGCGCGACCGTCTCGGGCGTCGTCTTCGAGGACCGCGACGGCTCGGGCGCGCGGACGCCGGACGCCGCCGGCGTGGCGAACGTGCTGGTGTCGAACGGCAGGGATGTCGCGGTGACCGACGCGCAGGGGCGCTATACGTTGCCGCTGCCGGACGAGGGCGTCATTTTCGTCATCAAGCCGGCAGGCTATATGCCGCCGGTCGATCCGGCCACGCAATTGCCGCGCTTCCACCGGCTGCACCAGCCCAACGGCTCGCCTGCCGAGCTCGACCTGACCTTCGACGGGATAGAACCGACCCCGCCGTTGCCCGCCTCGCTCGATTTCCCGCTGCGCCGCCAGGAGGAGCCCGGCCAATTCGACGTCGTGCTGTTCACCGATCCGCAGCCCGAATTGGAGGCGGAGGTCGATTTCATCCGCGAGGACGTGATCGAGGCGCTGGCGGCGACGCCGGCCAAATTCGGCCTCACCGCCGGCGATCTGATGTTCGACGATCTCTCGCTCTACCAGCGCTACAACCGGATCATCGGGACGATCGGCCTTCCCTGGTGGAACATCGGCGGCAACCACGATCTGAATTTCGAGGCGCCCGATCGCCGCTACTCCCGCGAGACCTTCAAGCGGGTGTTCGGCCCCAACTATTACGCCTTCAGCTACGCCGACGCCCTGTTCCTGATGCTCGACGACGTCGACTACCTCGGCGCGGACCGGTCGAAGCCGCGGCTCGGCGGCAAATATGAGGGGCGGCTCGACGAAACGCAGCTCGAATTCGTCCGCAACGTGCTGGCGCGCACGCCTCAGGACAAGCTGATCGTCACGGTGATGCACATTCCCATGCGCAATTATCTCGACGCGGGGGCCGATACGAACCTGCAGAACCTGAAGGAGCTGCTCGCGCTGTTCGAGGGGCGGCGCTTCACCGTCAGCTTTTCCGGCCACACGCACACCACCGAGCACCATTACTTCGACGCCGCCGACGGCTGGAACGGCGCCTCGCCGCATCATCATCATGTGCTGACGGCGGTGTCGGGCTCGTGGTGGAGCGGGCCATACGACCATCGCGGGGTCGCCTGCGCCGACAGCCGCGACGGCAGCCCGAACGGCTTCCACATCCTGTCGATCGACGGGACGAGCTACAAGACGCGCTTCGTGCCCGCCAAGGAGCCCAACGGGCGCCAGATGCGCCTGTCGATCGACAGCCGCTTTCACGCCGACCGCCCGGAAGTGCAACGGGAGTTCCGGTCCGGGCAATTGCTGGGCTCGCCGATCGCGCGCGCCGCGCTCGCCGGGACCTCTCTTGTCGCCAACGTGTTCGACGGCGGGCCGCGGACCAAAGTCACGATGCGGGTCGGCGGCGCGGCGGTGGAGATGACGCGAAAGGTCGTCGCCGACCCGTTCGTCGAGGAGGTTTTCGCGCGCAACGAGGCGACGAAGAAACCGTGGGTGAAGGCGGAGCCGTCGTCGCACGTCTGGGTGGCGCGCCTTCCCGCCGACCTGCCGGCGGGAACCCATCGCGTGGTTGTCGACGCGGTGACCGAATACGGCGATGCGGTCAGCGGACGGCTGGCGCTGGAAGTGACGGGATAGGGCGGCCGACCGCCCCCTCAGCCGCCGGCGAAGCTTCGCGGCGCGGGACTCAGGACGGTGGCGGCGCCGGCGCCGATCTGCAGCACGGCGAGCCCGCGTTGATTGGGGCCGTCGGGGCGGAACCTGAAGACGCCGTCCGCGCCATTGAAGCCCGACGCGTTGGTGAGGGTCTTTTCGGCGTAGCGCTGCGCGCCCTGCGTGCGCGCCAACGCGGCGACCAGCGAGACCGCGTCATAGGACAGCGTCGCCAGACGCGTCGGGTCGCCGTTGAATTTGGCGCGGTAGCGCTCGGCGAAGGCGTTGAAGCCGGCGGCCTCGGGGGCGGCGAACCACGCGCCCTGCAGCGCCGGCAGCTTCATGACCCGCGGGTCGTTCCAGATCCCCGTGCCAAGGATCTGCGTCTTGACGCCGGCGCCGGTCAACGCGGCGCTGACGCCGTCCATCCCGTCGGCCTGTTCGGGAATGAACAGAGCGTCGATCTGATTGCCGACGCCGGCAATCTCCCTGGCGGCGCTCGCCGATTGTCCGGGCGCGTAGCGCACGATCGTCACGACGCGAACGCCCAGGCGCGCGGCGATCTGCTGGAACTCCGCGACGGCGATGTTGCCGTAGTCGCTTTGCGGCGCCATGACGGCGATCGACTTCTTGCCCTTGGCGCTGGCGTATTCGACGATCCGGTCGACATAGCCCTCGATCAGGAACGACAGGAGATAGACGCCGCGCGAAGCGACGCTGGTGTCGGTCGAGAAGGCGATGACCGGGCGGTCGGCGGCTTTGGCCACGCGCCCGGCTTCGCGCACCCCTTGCGAAAACAGCGGGCCGACGATGACCTCGGCGCCCGCCCCGATCGCCGCCTGGGTCGCTTGCGCGGCGCCGTCGGGCGTCGAATGATCGTCGAGGATCATCAGGGTCACGTCGTTCGCCCCCGATTCCTCCACCGCCAACTGGGCGGCGTTGCGCAGCGAGACGCCGACCGGGCTCGGGCCGCCGCCCTGCGTCAGCGGCAGAATCACGCCGACGCGCACCGGCCCCGCGCCGAGCGTTTCGCCGACCGGCGCCGTATTGTTCAAGGGTTGGACTTGCACCGGCGTCGTCGGCGCGGCCATCGTAGCGTCGTTGACGCCAAAATTCGGCCCGCCGGTCGGTCCGCAGCCCGCCAATGCCAGCGACCCGCAGGCGACGACGACGAGGCCGGCCGCGCCGGCGGCGCGGCGCCGGAAATCGGACAACGAGGCAAAAGCCGACATTCGGACCCCCCAATCAGCGCGGCCCGGGAAGATCCCCGAACCGCTCCGCCCGCCAGTCGATCCGACGCCTCATGCCGGGCAGCCAATCCTCGCCCTCATGATCTCGCGACCAATTGTGGCATTTTAAGCCCCGGATGGTAAACGCTTCAACAAGCAGGAGCGCCGCGACGAATCCGGCGCCCTTGCGTTCCCTCTGTCAGGGGCGGACGACAGGGGAAGCCGCCGGTGGCGATTCCCCGTCCGCGGAGATGGCGATGACCGGGCGCGAGCGAGTCGAAGCGGCCAAAAAGCGAGCGCCGCGGCCAGGCGAGGAGACGTCGCGGCCCGGCGCCTTCACGGCGCTGGGCATGCGCGCCGAAGCGGAGCCGATCGCCCCGGGCCTGCATGTGGTGGCGACGCCGATCGGCAATCTGCGCGACATCACCTTGCGCGCCCTGGCGACGCTCGCCGCCGCCGACGCGGTGATCGCCGAGGACACGCGCGTTTCGGGCCATCTGCTCGCTCATTACGGCGTGACGACGCCCCTCGTCGCCTATCATGAGCACAATGCGGCGGTCGTGCGTCCCCGCCTGCTGGCGCGCTTGCGGGAAGGCGCCGCCCTGGCGTTGATCTCGGACGCCGGCACGCCGCTGGTCTCCGATCCCGGCTTCAAGCTGGTCGCCGAAGCGCTCGCCGCCGGGATCGCCGTCGCCAGCGTCCCCGGACCCTCCGCCGTGCTCGCGGGGCTGGTGATCGCGGGTCTGCCGACCGATCGTTTCTTTTTCGAGGGCTTTTTGCCGCCGAAGAGCGCGGCGCGGCGCGCGCGCCTCAATGAACTGGCGCTGGTGCCGGGCACCCTGGTGTTCTTCGAATCGCCGCGCCGCCTCGCCGAAATGCTGGCCGACCTTTCCGCCGAACTCGGGGATCGTCCCGCCGCGGTCGCGCGCGAACTGACCAAGCTTTACGAGACGACGCGGCGCGGAACCCTCGGCGAACTCGCCGCGCAATTTGGCGCGGAGCCGCCGCCGAAGGGCGAGATCGTGGTGCTGGTCGGCCCGCCCGAACCCGCGGCGCCGGTCGGCGAGGAACAACTCGACCGGCTGTTGCGAGGCGCGCTGGCGAACCTCTCGGTCAAGGACGCCGCGGCGGCGGTCTCCGCGCAAACCGGCGCGCCGCGCCGCCAGGTCTACGCGCGAGCGCTGACCCTGGCGCGCGCGAAGCGTTAGATGGGGCGCGCGGCCAGGCCCGAGGAAAATCGGCGCGCCCGATTGTTCGGCCGGCGCGCCGAATGGCTCGCCGCCGCCTGGCTGACGCTGAAAGGCTATCGCATTCTGGCGCGCCGGTTCTCGGCGGCGGGCGGCGAGATCGACATCGTCGCGCGGCGCGGCGATGTCGTGGCGTTTGTCGAGGTCAAGGCGCGCCCCGGTCTCAACGAGGCGGCCGTGGCGATCAGCGAGGCCAAACGGCGCCGCATTTCGTCGGCCGCCCGCGTCTGGCTCCAACGCAACCCTTGGGCGATGCGCGCAACGCTGCGCGGCGATGCGGTGTGGGTCGCGCCCCGTCGCCTTCCCCGGCACGAGCCGGCCGCCTACCTGATGGACATCGACTGAGCGCCGGCGCGGCAAGGCCGGTGTTCAAACCGCCGAGAAACCCCTAAAAGAGGCGGCCGAAGCGCCACCAACAGCAGGCTAAGGAATGAGTCTCACCGTCGCCGTTCAGATGGACCCCATCGAGCGCATCAATATCGCCGGCGATTCGACGTTCGCACTGATGCTGGAGGCGCAGGCGCGCGGGCATCGCCTGCTCTACTACACGCCCGACCGGTTGACGCTCGACGGGACGCGCGTCGTCACGCGCGCGCAGCCCGTGACGGTTCGCGACCTTCTCGGCGAACACGCGGCGCTCGGCGAAATGCAGCGCGTCGATCTGGCCGAGGTCGACGTCGTGCTGTTGCGGCAGGACCCGCCTTTCGATCTGGCCTATATCGCGACGACCCATCTGCTCGAGCGCATTCACCCCGCCACGCTGGTCGTCAACGATCCGCGCGCGGTGCGCGACGCGCCCGAAAAACTGTTCGTGATGGACTTTCCCGAACTGATGCCGGCGACGCTGATCTCGCGCGATCGGGTCGCCATCGAAGCGTTCCGCGTCGAGCACGGCGACGTCGTGATGAAGCCGCTGTACGGCTATGGCGGCTCCGCCGTTTTGAAGGTCAGCCTGAACGACCCCAACTTCGGCTCGCTGTTCGATCTGTTCAGCGTCACCTTCAAGGAGCCCTGGGTCACCCAGAAATTTCTGCCGCAGGTCGCCTACGGCGACAAACGCATCGTTCTGGTCGACGGGCAGGCGCTCGGCGCGGTCAATCGCGTGCCGGTCGGCGACGACATCCGCTCCAATATGGTGCGCGGCGGCGCCGCCAAAGAGACCGAACTGACGGCGCGCGAGCGGGAGATCTGCGAGCGCATCGGGCCGGAGCTGAGGCGCCGCGGCCTGCTGTTCGTCGGCATCGACGTGATCGACGGCCATCTGACCGAGATCAACGTCACTTCGCCGACCGGCCTGCGCATCATCAAACGCCTCGGCGGCCCCGACCTCGCCGTCGCGATCTGGGACGCCATCGAGGCGAAGCGGGCGGCTTCGGCCGGGGCCTGATCTTCACCCACGCCCGCCGCCCGACTTGCGCGCGCGCGCCCTCCCCGTGGTAGAAGCGCCCCCGATGGACAGCGCTTCGACCCAAAATCATCGCTCCGCCCGCCCGCGCCGCGCGGTCTCCGCGCCAAAGCGAGGCGCCGAGCGACTGCGCCTCGACGCCGAAATTGCGGCCTTGCGCGACACGATCGTCAACGACGAAGAGTTCCGGCAGGCGGCGATTCGCGTCCTCGCCGGCGCGCTCGAGGAAGGCCGCGCCGAGGCGCGACGGCAACTCGAGGATGGCGGCAAGGGTCTCGCCTGCGCGGCGCGGATCAGCCATCTCGAGGACGAAATCATCGGGGCCGTTCACGGGCTCGCGCTGCGGTTCCTCCGCCTCGGCGAATCGGCGCCGGCCGCCGCGCGCCTGACGGTGGCGGCGGTGGGCGGCTACGGACGCGGCCTGCTGGCGCCCGGCTCCGACATCGATCTCTTGTTCCTGCTGCCCGGCGAGCGCACGCCGGAGGCCGAGAAGATCGTCGAGACCATGCTCTATGTTCTCTGGGATCTGCGTCAGAAAGTCGGCCACGCCACGCGATCGATCGACGAATGCCTGCGGCAGGCCAAGGCCGACATGACGATCCGCACCACTCTGCTCGAAGCGCGGTTCATCCTGGGGGAGCCGGCGCTGTTCGACAACTTATGGGAGCGGTTCGACAGGGAGATCGTCGCGCGCTCGGCGCGCGAGTTCGTCGCGGCCAAGCTCGCCGAACGCGACAGCCGCCTGAAGCGGACGGGGGCTTCACGCTATGAGGTCGAGCCCAACCTCAAGGAGGGCAAGGGCGGCCTGCGCGATCTCAACACGCTGTTCTGGGTCGCCAAATACGCCTATCGGGTGCGCGACACCCATGAACTCATCGGCGCCGGCCTGTTCACCGCCAAGGAATTTTCGCTGTTCCGGCGCTGCGAGGAATTCCTCTGGGCGGTCCGCTGCCACCTTCACTTCCTCACAGGACGGCCCGAAGAGCGCCTGAGCTTCGATTTTCAGCGGCCGATCGCCCGACGGCTCGGCTACGCGCCGCGCGCCGGGATGAGCGACGCCGAGCGCTTCATGAAGCATTACTTCTTGATCGCCAAGGACGTCGGCGATCTGACCGCCATCGTCTGCGCGGCGCTGGAGGAGCGGCACGCCAAGCCGCGCCCGGTGCTCGACCGGTTCTTCAGACGCCTGCGCCGGCGATCGAGCGTCATCGCCGACGCCAAGGACTTCAAGATCGAATTCGATCGCATCAGCGTCGTGCGCGGCGACGTGTTCGAGCGCGACCCGACCAATCTGATCCGCCTGTTCTGGGTCGCCGACCGCAGCAATCTAGCCATTCATCCCGACGCCACGCGTCTTGTCACCCATTCGCTGAAGCGGATCGACGCCGACTTGCGCAACGATCCCGAAGCCAACCGCATCTTTCTCGAAATCTTGACCTCGCGGCGTTCGCCCGAGATCGTGCTGCGGCACATGAACGAGGCGGGCGTGCTGGGCCGTTTCATCCCTGATTTCGGCCGCGTCGTCGGGATGATGCAATTCAACATGTACCATCACTACACGGTCGACGAGCATTTGTTGCGCACGATCGGCGTGCTCGCCAACATCGAGGCCGGCCGGCTGATCGAGGACCATCCGCTGGCCAGCGAATTCACCCCGACGATTGCGCACCGCAGGGTGCTCTATGTCGCGGCGTTCCTGCACGACATCGCCAAGGGCCGGCGCGAGGACCATTCGCTCGCCGGCGCCGATGTGGCGCGGCGGCTGTGTCCGCGCTTCGGCCTGTCGCCGGCCGAGACCGAAGCGGTCGTGTGGCTCGTCGAGCAGCACTTGACGATGTCGATAACCGCCCAGAGCCGGGATCTCTCGGACCCGCGCACGACGGAGACCTTCGCCGGCGTCGTGCAGACCGTCGAGCGCCTCAAGATGCTGCTGATATTGACGGTTTGCGACATCCGGGCGGTCGGCCCCGGCGTCTGGAACGGATGGAAAGGCCAGCTCCTGCGCACGCTGTTCTGGGAAACCGAGGTCGTGCTCGGCGGCGGCCATTCCTCGATCGACCGCAAGTCGCGCGTCGCGGCGGCGCAAGAGGGGCTGCGCCGGGCGCTGCCGGGCTGGTCCGACCCGGATTTCGAGACCTATGCGGCGCGCCACTACCCCGCCTACTGGCTCAAGGTCGACCTGAAGCGGCAGATCGCGCAGGCCAAGCTGCTCTACTCGATGGCGGCCGAGGTCCGCTCGCTGGCGACCGAGGTGGCGACGGACGCCTTTCGCGGCGTGACCGAGCTGACCATCGTCGCGCCCGATCACCCCCGCCTCCTGTCGATCATCGCAGGCGTGTGCGCCGGCGCGGGCGGCAATATCGTCGACGCGCAGATATTCACGACGACCGACGGCCTCGCGCTCGACACGATCTTCCTGTCCCGCGCCTTTGAACTCGACGCCGACGAATTGCGACGCGCCGATCGCATCGCCGCCGGCGTTGAAAAGGCGTTGCGCGGCGAGATTCGCCTTGGCGAAATCGTCGCCGGAAAGCGCGCCCCCGACGCGCGCGCCAAGGCTTTCGCGGTGGCGCCCGACGTGACGATCAGCAACAACCTGTCGAACCGCTCGACGGTGATCGAAGTCTCCGGGCTCGACCGGCCGGGCCTGCTGTACGACCTGACCTCCGCCCTCTCGAACCTCAACCTCAACATCGGCTCCGCGCATATCGTCACCTTCGGCGAAAAGGCGGTCGATTCCTTTTACGTAACCGACTTGACGGGTTCGAAAATCGCTTCGCCGACCCGCCAGGCGGCGATAAAACGCCACATTTTGGCGATCTTCGATCCGGCGGAGGAAAGGCGCGGCGCCGCCCAGCGCTCCGGCGCTTGAATTTTGGCCGCCGAAGCCTGATATCCGGCCCGCCCTTCCGCACAACAGGACCGACCATGAACGAAACCACCAAGGCGCAAGTCGGCGAGCCCGCCCCGGAGGCGCGGGCGGCCGATTCGACGGGCGCATCCGACCAGACCGCCGCTTCGACGCAACCCGGCGCGGAGCGTGACGGCTTCGCCGTCATCGAAGCGCTGAACGCCGAGAACGCCGCGTTGAAGGACCGCGTCTTGCGCACCCTGGCCGAAATGGAGAACCTGCGCCGCCGCACCGAGCGCGAAGTGTCGGACGCCAGGACCTACGGCGTCAGCGCGTTCGCGCGCGATATGCTCAGCGTCGTCGACAATCTCACGCGCGCGCTCGAGAGTTTGCCCGAAAACGCCCGGGCCGAGGGCAACGACGCGTTCAAGAGCCTCGTCGACGGCGTCGAGCTGACGGCGCGCGATCTGCAGGCCGCGCTGGCGCGCCACGGCGTCAAGAAAATCGAGCCGCGGGGCGAGAAGTTCGATCCCAATTTCCATCAGGCGATGTTCGAGGAGCCCGACGAAACCGTGCCTTCCGGCACCGTCACAAAAGTCATGCAAAGCGGCTGGACGATCGGCGACCGCGTGCTGCGGCCCGCGATGGTCGGCGTTTCCAGGGGCGGCCCGAAGGCGGCCAAGCCCGAGTGACGGGCCGGCGTCATCGCGTCACGATTTCCTGTCATGATGACGGCGCGCGATGGCGTTGCGGACCATCGCGCGGCGGGAGGACGTCATGGCGACGCATGGAACATTCGGCTGGTGTGAACTGTTGACCAACGACGTCGCGAAGGCCAAGAGCTTTTACGGCGAAATGCTGGGATGGACGTATACCGACATGCCCACCCCGTCGGGCGGCATGTACACGCTGGCGCATAGCGGATCGGCGGTGGCCGGCGGCATGATCGACATGGCCGGCATAACGCCGCCGGGCGTCGGGCCGCACTGGTTCAGTTACATCGAGGTCGACGATGTCGACCATCGCGTCGCGCTGGTCGCTGAAAATGGCGGCAAAGTGCTTTGCCCGGCGTTCAACATCCCGAACGTCGGCCGCGTCGCCATCATCACGGACGCCACCGGCGCGGCGGTCGGCGTGATGACCTCGACGCCGCGCGGTTGACGACGCGGCGCCGCGCGAAAATCAACCTTGCGGCCCGATCTCAGCGGCTCGCCTGGATGTGGTTGCGCACCACGGGATAGATCTGGCTGTCCCAGCGGCGGCCGTTGAAGACGCCGTAATGGCCGACGCCGGCCTGCATATGGTGGGTCTTCATATAGGGGCGCAAGCCGCCGCAAAGGTCCTGGGCGGCGAGGGTCTGGCCGATCGCGCAGATGTCGTCCTTCTCGCCCTCGACGGTCAGCAGAAACGTCTTCTTGATCGCGCGCGGCTCGATTGTCTCTCCCTTGAATTTCATCTTGCCCAGCGGCAGCAGGTTTTTCTGAAACACCTGCTCCACCGTTTCCAGATAGAATTCGGCGGAAAGATCCATGATCGTGAAGTATTCCTTGTAGAACTCATGGATCGCATCGGCTTTCTCGAAATCGCCGGCGACGCGGTGCTGGAACATGTCGACGAAGGATTTGGCGTGACGCTCGGCGTTCATGCTCATGAAGGCGGAAAGCTGCAGGAAGCCGGGATAGACCCGCCTGCCGGCCCCCGCCAGGCGCGCCGGAACGATCCCGATCATCTTGTCGCGGAACCATTCGATCGGTTTTTCATTGGCGAGATCGTTGACCTTGGTCGGCGCGATGCGCGTGTCGATCGGCCCGGCCATCAGCGTCAGGCTCGCCGGCTGGTGATTGGCGCCTTCGCGCGCCAGCACGGCGGTCGCCGCCAGCGCGGAAACGGCGGGCTGGCAGACGGCGACAATATGCGAATCCGGCCCCATATGCCGGACGAAGTCGATCAGATGCTGCGTGTAGTCGTCGAGCGTGAAAGGCCCGGATTCCAGCGGGATGATGCGTGGATTGACCCAGTCCGTGACATAGACCTCGTGATCCCTGAGCATCGTCTTGAGCGTGCCGCGCAGCAGCGTCGCAAAATGGCCCGACATCGGCGCGACAAGCAGGACCTTCGGTTCGTCGGCGCCGGTCTCCTTGCGGAACCGGCGCAGGTCGCAAAAAGGGGTGGACAGAACGACCTCTTCCTCGACCGGCGTGACTTCGCCGCGCGCCTCCACGAAGGGAAGGTCGAAGCCCGGGCGTTCATGGGTGAAGCCGGCGAGCGCGACCACCTCGTAATAGGCGGCCATCCGCTGCAGCGGCGAAGCGAACGGGCCGGCCGACCAGGTATTGAGGATACGCTCGGCGTTGGCGGCGAGCAGGCGGACCGAGTCGCCAAGATCGGCCATCGCCTGATAGGAATCGTACATCATTCGATACCGCTCAATTCCGGGACGCTCGCCTGACGCTCGTTCCGGCGAAGCAAACCACGTGCCAGTGGCACGTCGTTTGCTTTGAATTTCAACGGTTTTTCTCTCATTACGGCGCAGCCCCATGTCGCGAACGACTATCACCCTGAGCAGCAAAAACTATTCGTCCTGGTCGTTGCGCGGCTGGCTGATGGCCAAGTTCGCCGGCATCGATTTCGACGAATCGATCGTCGCGCCCGACAACGCCGACGCGCGCGCCGAAATTCTGCTCCTGTCGCCGAGCATTCTCGTGCCCTGCCTGACTTATCAGGGAATCAAGGTCTGGGACACGCTGGCGATCGGCGAATTCCTCAACGAAATTGCCCCAAAAGCGGGCTTGTTGCCTAAAGACAGGGCAAAACGCGCCCATTGCCGTTCGATTTGCGGGGAAATGCATTCCGGCTTCGTATCGCTGCGCCAGGCGCTGCCGATGAACATCAAGGCGCATTTTCCGAAGTTCAAGATCTGGTCGAAGGCCAACGCCGACATCGAGCGCATCGTGTTTCTCTGGCGCGAGTGCCTGGCCGCCAACGGCGGGCCGTTCTTGTTCGGCGAGCTGACGATGGCCGACGCGATGTATGCGCCGGTGGTCAGCCGCTTCCGCACCTATGACGTCGCGCTCGACCGCCAGACCCAGGCCTACGCCGACCGCATCTGGAATCTGCCGGCGATGATCGAATGGCGCGACGCGGCGATGGGCGAGGTGGAAGAGATCGAGGAGCTGGAGGTCGAGTTTTAGGGCGGCGCTTCACCCGTCCTTCTTCAGCGCTGCGACGAACGCCTCCCGCCGTAGCGGCGGCTTCTCATCTGCGCCTATTCGGCGGCGTCGGCGCTTTCCGCGCCTGGCCGTCGCGCGTTCCTCCAGTCGCCGGGCGCCACAACCTTGCTGGCGGACAGGATTTCGATGCCGACCACCCGGCCTTCGGAATCCATGTCGTAGATGAATGGTCCCGCCTCCGCCTGGCGATCAATCTTCCCGCCGCCGAGATAAATGTAGATGGCGTCGGCCTCGGGATCATAGGTGAAGTCCGTCATGGTTTGCGCCTTGCGGTCCCGTCGAACATTGCGCTTATAATTAGGATGGCGGCCGGAGTCTTGCGCGCGGCGTTGCCGCCGCGGCATTTGGCGGCGGCGTCCTTGCGCAGCGCGCGGATTGTCTCGCGCGCGACGATCTTGCCGCCGATCGGTCGCTCTAACCGACCCCTGCCTGGTGTTTGATTTTTCCGACGGCTTCACCCCAACCTATCTTGTCAAAGCCGAACGATTCGGGAACATTAGGGCCGTTGAGGATGAAAAATGCGGGTTGTGGGGCTATTCGCGGGAATTGGCGGACTGGAACTCGGCCTGCATGAGGCTGGCCATGAAGCTATTCTATTTTCAGAGATTTGGGCCGCCGCTGCGGCGGTGCTGGCGGCTCGCTTTCCGGACGTCCCGAACGTGGGTGATGTCGCCGGACTGAATTCGCTTCCAGCGGTCGAGTTGCTGACAGCCGGGTTCCCCTGTCAGGACCTGAGCCAAGCTGGAAGGACCGCCGGCATCGCTGGACAAAAATCCGGACTAGTGGACCATGTCTTCCGCTTGATCGATGGCGGCCGACCAAAATGGGTGCTTTTGGAGAACGTCTCCTTCATGCTCCGCCTCGACCGCGGCAGCGCGATGGATCGGGTTGTCTCCGCGTTCGAGGAACGGGGATATCGCTGGGCCTATCGGGTGATAAATTCCCTGTCCTTTCTTCCGCAACGACGGGAGCGAGTTTTTTTCCTGGCCAGTCTGGTGGGCGATCCGGCCGACGTCTTGCTTGTCGACGAGGCTGAACCGGTCGCGCTCAATACTCGGTTGGACACACACGCGCACGGGTTCTACTGGACGGAAGGGACTCGAGGCTTGGGTTGGGGGGTCGACTGTGTTCCGACGCTCAAGAATGGTTCGACCATCGGGATTCCATCGCCTCCGGCGATCCTTCTGCCGAACGGCGAGATCGTGACCCCTAGCATCGGGGATGCTGAGCGACTGCAGGGTTTTCAAGCGGGATGGACCGTACCTGCGGAGCGCGCTGGCCGAACGTCATTTCGCTGGGCTCTGGTTGGAAACGCGGTAACTCGACCCGTCGCGGCATGGATTGGAATGCGTCTGCAAGAACCTGGAGTTTACGACCGATCCAGAGACGCCGTCCCGTTGGCGGCTAGGGATTGGCCCCGCGCGGCGCGACTCGACGGCGCTACGCGACGAGAGGTGCGGATTTCAGATTTTCCGACTTGGCGGCGACGCGAGCCGCTGCATGAATTTCTGCGACATGAGCCTCGCCTGTTGTCCGCTAGGGCGACCGCTGGATTTCTGTCGCGCATCGAGAAGAGTTCCCTGCGTTTCGTGCCCGGATTCAAGGACCGAGTGCGCGCCCATCTTGAACACGTTCGTAGCATCGACCGCTTTGTCGATGGTGAACCGACCGCATTGATCGCAGCCGAATGATGGACGCCGACTTCTTGCGGCCCAGCGACCCCGCTCGCTCGGATCTGATGCGGCGGGTGCGTCAGCGCGGGACGAGCGCCGAAGACCAAGTCGCCGTGGTACTGCGCGAGCTGGGGCTGTATTATCGTCGGAACGTCCGTTCCTTGCCGGGATCGCCGGATTTCGCAAACGCGTCGCGTCATTGGGCCGTCTTTGTAAACGGGTGCTTTTGGCATCATCACGCCGGTTGCGCGCGAGCGACCATCCCGACTCGAAACAGGGCCTTCTGGAAAAAGAAATTCTCGAACAATCAACTACGCGACGCCGCAAAGAGCCAAGCCCTGACCGCCATGGGATTCCGCGTCATCGTGATCTGGGAGTGCGAAGCGATGAAGCCGAAGGTGGCCCAGCGACGGCTGCGCGGACTAAGGTCGCGTTGACTGCGATGACCGATGGAAAGAAGCCCCCGACTCGAGCGGCACGATTCTCGACAGAACGCGCGTCCTTATTTCTGGATCGAATCGACCGCGAATTAAATTGGGCGGGCAATCGCAATTCAGTCGCCACACGCTCCGCAACCGACAAGAAGAACTACGCTGAACTCTTGTCGCGCGCGCTATCCCAGCGGTTCGCGGACGCCCTTCGGAATTCCTTCGAAGGAATATTGCCTGACGTTCGCGGAGGCGGCCAGGAATCCAGAGCGCGGACAGGCAAGGGGTTGAAGAAGCTCGACGTCAATTATTCGACGGTCGAGCTCGGGCTTGGGCTCGGCGTCTCGATCAAGACCATCAATTTTCGTGACGCCCGGACAAAGCGTTATACGAAAAACTACACGCGAGTCGACAATGAATTGCGAGCGGAAGCCGCCGACTATCATGAGCGACAGCCGTACGCCGTGCTCTGCGCCGTCGTTTTTCTGCCGCTGGATGCATGCGACGACGGAGGAAAGAGCGCGCCCTCGAGCTTCGGCCAAGCCATTCAAATTTTTCGTTATCGGGCCGGCCGAGAAAAGCCTGCGGATGATGCAACTCTTTTCGAACGTGTTCTGGTGGGCCTTTATGACTCCGACGACCGGGATTTCGGACGGGTCTGTTTCTTCGACGCGATGGACGACCCGCCCCGAAACGGCAGGCCACGCGTATCAAAATCCTTCCAGGAAGCCGTGGACACAATTGTCGATGCCTATGACCGACGAAACAAGACTAAATTCAAATGGGCGGACGGAGGCACGGAAATCCTGAGGAACCCACTCCCCGAATCCGACAACGAGGAGGAGTCGTAGCGCCCTTCACCCATCCATCTTCAGCGCCGCGATGAACGCCTCCTGCGGGATGTCGACCTTGCCGAACTGGCGCATCTTCTTCTTGCCGGCCTTCTGCTTCTCCAAGAGCTTGCGCTTGCGGGTGGCGTCGCCGCCGTAGCATTTGGCGGTGACGTCCTTGCGCAAGGCGCGGATCGTCTCGCGCGCGATGATCTTGCCGCCGATCGCCGCCTGGATCGGAATCTGGAACATGTGCGGCGGGATCAGCTCGCGCAGCTTCTCCACCATCGCCCGGCCGCGCAATTCGGCGCGGTCGCGGTGCACCAGCATCGACAGCGCGTCGACCGGCTCGCCGTTGACCAGGATCGACATTTTGACGAGGTCGCCGGCGCGGTAGTCGGTCAGCGCATAATCGAACGAGGCGTAGCCCTTGGAGATCGACTTCAGCCGGTCGTAGAAGTCGAACACCACCTCGTTGAGCGGCAGGTCGTAGACGACCATCGCGCGCTTGCCGACATAATTGAGGTCGACCTGCGCGCCGCGCCGGTCCTGGCACAGCTTGAGGACGGCGCCGAGATAGTCGTCGGGCGTCAGGATCGTCGCCCTGATCCACGGCTCGCGGATTTCCTCGATCTTCACGACGTCGGGCATGTCGGCCGGATTGTGCAGTTCGATCACGCTCGCCGTCGGTCAGCGCGATCCGGTAGATCACCGAAGGGCGCGGTGGCGATCAGATCGAGGTTGAACTCGCGCTCCAGCCGCTCCTGGATGATTTCGAGATGGAGCAGGCCGAGGAAGCCGCAGCGGAAGCCGAAGCCGAGCGCCGCCGAGGTCTCCATTTCGTAGGAAAAGCTCGCGTCGTTGAGCCGCAGCCGGCCGACCGCGGCGCGCAGGTCCTCGAAATTGGCGGCGTCGACCGGGAACAGGCCGCAGAACACCACCGGCTGCGCCGGCTTGAAGCCGGGCAGCGCCGCCGCGGTCGGCCGCCGGTCGTCGGTGATGGTGTCGCCGACGCGGGTGTCGGCGACCTGCTTGATCTGCGCGGTGATGAAGCCGACCTCGCCGGGGCCGAGTTCGGCCGCGTCGGTCATCTTCGGGCGGAACACGCCGATGCGGTCGACTTCATAATGCGCGTCGGCGCCCATCATGCGGATGCGCAGGCCCTTGCGGATGACGCCGTCGATGACCCGCACCAGCACGACGACGCCGAGATAGGCGTCGTACCAGCTATCGACCAGCAGCGCCTTCAGCGGCGCCGCCTCGTCGCCCTTGGGCGGCGGCAGGCGGTGGACGATCGCCTCCAGCACGAGGTCGACGTTGAGGCCGGTCTTGGCCGAAATCGGCACCGCCTCGGACGCGTCGAGGCCGATCACGTCCTCGATCTGCTGCCTGACGCGATCGGGCTCGGCGGCGGGCAGGTCGATCTTGTTGAGCACCGGCACGATCTCATGGCCGGCGTCGAGCGCGTGATAGACGTTGGCGAGGGTCTGCGCCTCGACCCCCTGGCTCGCGTCGACCACCAGCAGCGAACCCTCGCAGGCGGCCAGCGAACGGGAGACCTCATAGGCGAAGTCGACATGGCCGGGCGTGTCCATCAGATTGAGCACGTAGGGGCGCCCGTCCTTGGCGACATAGTCGAGCCGCACCGTCTGCGCCTTGATCGTGATGCCGCGCTCGCGCTCGATATCCATGGAATCAAGCACTTGCTCGACCATTTCGCGCTCGGCCATCGCTCCTGTCTGCTGGATCAGCCGGTCGGCGAGCGTCGACTTGCCATGGTCGATATGCGCGACGATGGAGAAATTGCGGATGTTGTCGATCGTATGCGTGGTCATGTCGGATGATTTGGCCTTTGCGGCGCGGCCGTGAAAGGGGCGGACGCGGCATAGCAGCGCGGGGCGGGGAAGGAAACCCTCACCGGCGCGCGCCGCTTCGCGCGGCAGACGAGGAACCCGCCTCGATCCGCTCTCCCTCGCCGCCATCGTCATCGCCGTTCAAGTTATTTTGAGATGCGGAGCGGCGCGGAATCTGCGATAGCCGCGCCGATATCGGGCAAGGTCCGGCGCTCTTGCGCGTTCCGTTCCGACCGCGCGGCGCGAAGGTCGTCGAGCGCTCGTCGGCGCGCCTTTCATGGAGGCTTCCTATGACGATCGATCGGCGGTTCGTGCTGATGACGGCGCTGCCCGCGCTTCTTGTTTCCTTCCAACCGGGCCGGGCGGCGGACGTCGTCGCCTGGGACGGCACCTGGAACGGCATGCTGGGCAAACACGACCCATGGCCGATCGCGGTCACCATCGCCGGCGGCAAGGTCGTCAGCTACACCGAGAAGGGCGCGCCGTTCGACGTCCAGTACACCAGGATGACGCCGACCACCCTCTCCTTCGGCGACCGCGACCACTACAGCGTCAAGCTCACCCGGACCGGCGACGCCACCGCCTCGGCGAGAGTGCGCGGCCGCCTCGGCACCGGTTACGCCGCGCTCATCAGGGGATAGCGGGCGTCGCCGATCGCCTCACGGCGTGCTGCTGATCTGGCCGCGACTCACCGGCCTGCTGGCCGGGATGGTCCTGTTGTTCACGCTCGCCGATGTCTCGTTCCAGCGCCAGGAAGTGAGGGCGTAGGAACGCCGCGTCACATCCGGCTGTTCATCTGCTGAAACGCCCTGTCGAGATCGGCGCGCGAGGCGTGGATGAAGGCGGCGGTCATGCCGAAGCCTATCTCGAAGACGTCGGATTCGACGCCCTTCATCGCCGCGGCGACGAATTCCTTCGCGCCGAGATTGGCCTTGAAGCCGCCCCGTCTGGCGCGCCCGGCCGGGTTGAGATCGGTGTCGACCGCCGGCGGAACGATCTCGAAGACCTTGATCCCAACCCTCGACAATTGCCAGCGCAGCGCCATCGAAAAGGCGTGCAGGCCGGCCTTGGTCGCGCTGTAGACCGGCATTTTCGCCGCCGGGACGAAGCCGAGGCCGGAGGTGACGTTGACGATCGCCGCGTCCCTCGCCCGGGCGAGCAGCGGCGCGAACAGGCCGCTGAGAACGATCGGCGCCTCGAGATTCACCCTGATCTCATTGTCGCCGGCCAGGAACTCGTCGATCCCCGCGACCAGGTCGACGTCGCGCTGCACGCCCGCATTGTTGACGAGAACGTTCAGCGCCGGAAGCTCGCGTGAAGCCCAATCGCGCAAGTCCACGCGATCCTCCGGCCGCGACACGTCGCACACTCTCGTTTGAAGCTCGGGACGCCGCGCCCGCGCTTTCTCCAGCCTCTCCGCCGAGCGCCCGCAAATGGCGACCGCGCTGCCCGCCGCGAGGAATGCCTCAGCCATCGCATAGCCGATGCCGGACGCCCCGCCGGTGATCAGCACGCTGTTGCCCGAAAGGCGCATCGTTTTCCTCCGTCATTCCGTCGCGGGATAGCCGACCGACTGGGCGAACAGCACGCGCTGTTCGGGGCGCAGGCCGAGGCGCTGCGCGAGGCCGGCCCGGTCGCAGTTGTGGAACCACGCCGCCAGTCGTTGCCCGGCGGCGAACAGATAGACGTTGCCGGCGATCAGGCCGACGTCGACGTAATAGTAGGATTTCTGCACGTCGGGATCGTGCAGGCCCGGCTCCTGAAAGCCCGTCGTGTGAGTGAGCCGGCGGATGTCGACGACATAGATCAGTTGAACCGGCGCTTTGGCCTCGGCGCCGCGCTGGCCGGGCGTCAGCCCCAAAGCGCGCAGATCGCCGGCGACGACGGGCGCCAGGACGCAGCCCGGCGCGTCGTAGAGATAGACGCCCTCTTCGAGCGCGACATAGACGTCGATCTCCTGCGAGTTGCTCGCCGAAGCGGCGGTGCGGCCGACGCCGCCGAACGGGCCCTTGCGGCGATTGACCCCGCACGCGGCCCACAGCAGGTCGGACAGCAATTGCGCCGGCAGCGGAGTCGCCGCGATCTCCCGCGTGGTCCTGCGCGCCTCCAGCGCGGTGAGGACCGAGACGCTTCGGTCGTCCGAGGGCAAGGGGAGCTGACGGGGCGGCGGCGCCGGGACTTCACCAGTCGCAGAATTCATTGCGCGCTCCTTCCCGGACCGGCGAGGCGGTCGCCGACACGCCGATTTGCCAGCCCGGATCGGCGCGGCCTAGGGTGCGCCGCGCGCTCTGCGCCGGTTCCCGGGGGCGGCCTGATGGGCCATATCAATTACAGTTGCCTGCGCGGCAAGGTCCATGCTTTCGCACCGGCGGCGCCGGCGACCAATCCGCACCTCTGGGTGCTGCTGGAGGCCGGCGGGCGGCTGTGGTTCGCCACGATCAACGTGCGTTCCGACAAGGGCCGGCTCGGCGATCCCGTCGGCAAGTCCTGGCTATACTATCTCATCGACGGCGATTTTCGCCACCCGATCGTCGCCTCGATGCTGGCGCGGCCCGAGGGCCTTTCGGCGGTGAACCGCGACTACGCCTCCGGCGCCCTCGATTTTCAGCGCGGCAATCTGTTCGATCCGCGCGCCATGCGGGTATTGCCGATCGAGGGCCAGGGCGGCGACAATCTGGAGCAGCGCCTGACCGCGATTCTGCAGGTCGCCAAGGATCAGGGCGGCGACGTGTTCTTTTACGGCAACGCCTTCGCCAAGGACAATCCCCACCAGACCGACGCCGCCTTCGGCTTCACGCCCGACACGCCGTTCGGCGTCGACAACATCCATATGGCGCAGGGCGACCCCCAGGCGATCGACCTGCACGTGCGCGAAAACGGCGTCTGGCACGACGGCGCCTGCTTCGTGTGGGAGGCGCACGCAAGGCGGATGACCGCCGCTTTCCTCGCCTTCCAGACCCAGGCCTGGCACACCAACGACAACGGCGAGCTGATTGACGGCGTCACCGGCTGCGAAGCGCCGCTTTATGAGTTTTCCGACGGGCTCGGCGAGCCGCTGCCGCAGCCGACCCGCGCCGCCGAGTTGACCTCGCTGCACCGCGCGCCGGACCGAACGGGCGCCGTGGTGGTCGCCAATATGACGAGCGCGCCGATCGACCTTGCCGGCTGGACCATCCTCGCCCAGGCGACAAAGACGATTCGGCTGCCGGCGGGGACGCTGCTTCCGGGCCAGCCGCTGTCGCTTTCACTTGCGCCGGACGCGCTCGACGACGCCGGCGGCATCCTGACGCTGCTCAACCCCGCCAACTTGCGCGTCGACGGGGTCGCCTATCCCGGCGGCGATCCGGCGACCGGCTGGAGCACGAGTTTCTAGGGCGCATGGCGAACCCGCGGAATCGACCGCCAGGTCGGGTTGCGCGCCCAAAACGGCTATGTTACGCAACCCGCGCCTTGAGGTCCGGGGGGCGGATTGTCATGGCTGGCGCGTCCGGCCATCCGCGTCTTCGGGCCGAATGCGGTCCTTGTCGGGGCCTTGCGCGTCGGCTGGTCGCGGAGGACCACAGCGGCCGCGCTGCGGCGGCGCGGAGCTGGCGCGGGGATGCGCTCCGATTTCGAGAGACCGGACAACGTGGCTGAACAGGAAAACATTGTTTCGGGGATGGCGGGGCGCTACGCCTCGGCCTTGTTCTCGCTGGCCAGGGAGGAGCAGACGACCGACGAGGTCGCCGCCGCCCTCAAGACCTTCGACGATCTGATCGCCGAGAGCGCCGACCTTGCGCGCCTCGTGCGCAGTCCGGTGTTCTCGGCCGAGGCGCAGACGAAGGCGCTCGGCGCGCTGCTCGACAGGGCGGGAATTTCCGGCGTCGCCGCCAATTTCATTAAGCTGGTCGCGACCAAGCGGCGGCTGTTCGCGATCCGCGAAATGATCGTCAACTACAACAAGCTCTACGACTCCTACCGCGGCGTCGCGCGCGCCGAGGTGACCAGCGCCGCGGCGCTTTCGAGCGAGCATGTCGCGGCGCTGAAGGACGCGCTGAAAGCGGTGACCGGCGGCAAGAACGTCGAGATTTCCGTGAACGTCGATCCCTCGATCATCGGCGGGCTTGTCGTCAGGCTCGGCTCGCGCATGGTCGACGGCTCGCTCAAGACCAAACTGAACGCAATTCGCACCCGTATGAAAGAGGTCGGCTGATGGATATCCGCGCCGCTGAGATTTCCAACATTCTCAAGAACGAGATCGCCAATTTCGGCAACGAAGCGCAGGTGACCGAAGTCGGCCAGGTGCTGTCGGTCGGCGACGGCATCGCGCGCGCCTACGGCCTCGACAACGTGCAGGCCGGCGAGATGGTCGAGTTCGAGAACGGCATCCGCGGCATGGCGCTCAACCTCGAAAGCGACAACGTCGGCATCGTGATTTTCGGCACCGAACGCGACATCAAGGAAGGCCAGACCGTCAAGCGCACCGGCGCCATCGTCGACGCGCCGGTCGGCAAGGAGCTGCTCGGCCGCGTCGTCGACGCGCTCGGCAATCCGATCGACGGCAAGGGGCCGATCAACGCGGCGAAGCGCTCGCGCGTCGACATCAAGGCGCCCGGCATCATCCCGCGCCGGTCGGTGCACGAGCCGATGGCGACGGGTTTGAAAGCGGTCGACGCGCTGATCCCGATCGGCCGCGGCCAGCGCGAACTGATCATCGGCGACCGGCAGACCGGCAAGACGGCGCTGGCGCTCGACACGATCCTCAACCAGAAGTCGCTCAATCAATCGGGCGACGAGAAGATCAAGCTCTATTGCGTCTATGTCGCGATCGGCCAGAAACGCTCGACGGTCGCCCAGTTCGCCAAGGTGCTCGAGGAGCACGGCGCGCTCGAATACACGATCATCGTCGCGGCGACCGCCTCCGACCCGGCGCCGATGCAGTTCCTGGCCCCGTTCACCGGCTGCGCGATGGGTGAGTTCTTCCGCGACAACGGCATGCACGCGCTGATGATCTACGACGACCTGTCCAAGCAGGCGGTCGCCTATCGCCAGATGTCGCTGCTGCTGCGCCGCCCGCCGGGCCGCGAGGCCTATCCCGGCGACGTGTTCTATCTGCACTCGCGCCTGCTCGAGCGCGCCGCCAAGATGAACGACGAGCACGGCGCCGGTTCGCTCACCGCCTTGCCGATCATCGAGACCCAGGCCAACGACGTCTCGGCCTATATCCCGACCAACGTCATTTCGATCACCGACGGCCAGATCTTCCTGGAGACCGATCTCTTCTACCAGGGCGTCCGCCCGGCGGTGAACGTCGGCCTCTCGGTGTCGCGCGTCGGCTCGGCGGCGCAGACCAAGGCGATGAAGAAGGTCGCCGGCCGCATCAAGGGCGAACTCGCGCAATATCGCGAAATGGCGGCGTTCGCGCAGTTCGGCTCGGACCTCGACGCGACGACGCAGCGCCTGCTGAACCGCGGCGCGCGCCTCACCGAACTGCTCAAGCAGTCGCAATTCGCGCCCCTCAAGATGGAGGAGCAGGTCTGCTCGATCTATTGCGGCGTCAACGGCTATCTCGATAAATTGCCGGTCGACCGCGTCAAGCCGTTCGAGGAGGGGCTGCTGTCGGCGTTGCGCAACAAGAATCCCGAGATTCTCGAGGCGGTGCGCGCCTCGCGCGACCTGTCGGACGACACCGCCGCCAAGCTCAAGGCGATGGTCGAGGCCTATTCCAAGAGCTTCGCCCAGTGATTCGCGCCGCCCCTCACCCCAACCCCGCTCCCGCAAGCGGGCGAGGGGCTTTTCCCCTTCTCCCGCCAGCGGGAGAAGGTGTCGCGCGAAGCGCGACGGATGAGGGCGCGGCGCGCTGCCCCTCCCTGACCCTCCCCCGCGAGGGGCGAGGGAACGCGTGTGGAGAAGCTTAAGCGATGCCGTCGTTAAAGGACCTCAGAAACCGGATCGCCTCCGTCAAGTCGACGCAGAAGATCACCAAGGCGATGCAAATGGTCGCGGTGGCCAAGCTCCGGCGCGCCCAGTCCGCCGCCGAAGCGGCGCGCCCCTATGCGCAGCGCATCGAAACGGTGCTGGCCAATCTGGCCGGCGGCGCCGTGGAAGGCGCGCAGGGGCCGCGCCTGTTGATCGGCACCGGCGCCCGGCAGACCCACCTGCTGCTCGTCTGCACCGGCGAGCGCGGACTGTGCGGCGCCTTCAACACCTCGATCGTGCGCCTGGCGCGCGAAAAGGCCAATGCGCTGATCGGCGAAGGCAAGACAGTGAAGATCATCTGCGTCGGCAAGAAGGGCTACGACCAGCTGCGCCGCACGTTCGAGCGGCAGATCATCGACTTCGTGGATTTGCGCGCCGTGCGCACGCTCGGCTACGCCAACGCCCAGCCGATCGCCAAGAACGTTCTCGAACGCTTCGAGGCGGGCGAGTTCGACGTCTGCACTTTGTTTTTCTCGCGCTTCAAGTCGGTCATCGCGCAGACGCCGACCGCCCAGCAGTTGATCCCGCCCGAATTCGAGAAATCGAGCGAACCCGGCCCGACCTACGACTACGAGCCCGACGAGGGCGAGATTCTCTCGCGGCTGCTGCCGAACGCCGTCGCGGCCCGCATCTATCGCGCGCTGCTGGAAAACATGGCCTCGTTCTACGGCTCGCAGATGAGCGCGATGGACAATGCGACGCGCAACGCCGGCGAAATGATCCGCAAGTTGACGCTGCGCTACAACCGCACGCGCCAGGCGATGATCACCAAGGAGCTGATCGAAATCATCTCGGGCGCCGAGGCGCTCTGAACCCGTCAACGGGGCGCCGCGGCGCCTGGCCTTTATCGAAGCGAGGAAGAAAGTCATGGCGAACGCCAATAGACCGACCGGACGGGTCACCCAGGTGATCGGCGCCGTCGTCGACGTGAAATTCGACGGCCATCTGCCGGAAATTCTCAATGCGCTGGAGACGACCAACAACAATTCGCGCCTCGTGATGGAAGTGGCGCAGCATCTCGGCGAAAGCTCGGTGCGCTGCGTCGCGATGGACGTTTCCGAGGGGCTGGTGCGCGGCCAGGAGGTGACCGACACCGGCGTGCCGATCGCCGTGCCCGTCGGCGCGGGAACTTTGGGGCGCATCATGAACGTCATCGGCGAGCCCGTCGACGAAGCCGGCCCGATTCCGGCCGAAGCGCGCCGCGCCATTCATCAGCCGACCCCCTCCTACGCCGAGCAGTCGACCGAAGCGCAGATTCTGGTCACCGGCATCAAGGTGGTCGATCTGCTGGCGCCCTACGCCAAGGGCGGCAAGATCGGCCTGTTCGGCGGCGCCGGCGTCGGCAAGACCGTGCTGATTCAGGAGCTGATCAACAATGTCGCCAAGACGCACGGCGGCAATTCGGTGTTCGCCGGCGTCGGCGAGCGCACGCGCGAAGGCAACGACCTCTATCACGAATTCATCGAATCGAAGGTCAACGCCGATCCGCATCATCCCGATCCCAACGTCAAGTCGAAATGCGCGCTGGTGTTCGGGCAGATGAACGAGCCGCCCGGCGCGCGCATGCGCGTGGCGCTTTCGGGGCTGACGGTCGCCGAGTATTTCCGCGATCAGGGCCAGGACGTGCTGTTCTTCATCGACAACATTTTCCGCTTCACTCAGGCGGGTTCAGAAGTGTCGGCGCTGCTCGGGCGCATCCCCTCGGCGGTCGGCTACCAGCCGACGCTCGCCACCGACATGGGCGCCCTTCAGGAGCGCATCACCACGACGACCAAGGGTTCGATCACTTCGGTGCAGGCGATCTACGTGCCCGCCGACGATTTGACCGATCCGGCCCCGGCGACCTCGTTCGCCCATCTCGACGCGACCACGGTGTTGTCGCGCTCGATCGCCGAAAAGGGCATCTATCCCGCGGTCGATCCGCTCGACTCGACCTCGCGCATGTTGACGCCCTCGGTGGTCGGCGAAGAGCATTACGCGGTCGCGCGGCGCGTTCAGCAGGTGTTGCAGCGCTACAAGTCGCTGCAGGACATCATCGCCATTCTCGGCATGGACGAATTGTCCGAGGAAGACAAACTCACGGTGGCGCGGGCGCGCAAGATCGAGCGCTTTTTGTCGCAGCCGTTCGACGTCGCCGCAGTGTTCACTGGCTCGCCCGGCGTCCAGGTGAAGATCGAGGACACGGTGAAGGGCTTCAAGGGCATCGTCGAGGGCAAATACGACGCTTTGCCCGAGGCCGCGTTCTACATGGTCGGCACGATCGAACAGGCGGTCGACAAGGCCAAGAGGCTGGCGGCGGAGGCGGCGTGATCCGCGCGCTTTCTGTCCCTCTCCTGCAAGGGGGAGGAAAGGACGATTAGACGAGGTTGACGATGGCTTCTTTTCACTTCGAACTCGTCGCGCCGGACAAGCTGTTGTTCAACGGCCCGGCCGAGGACGTGCTCGTGCCGGGCTCGGAGGGCGATTTTGTCGTGCTGCGCGATCATGCGCCGGTGATGACCTCGCTGCGGCCGGGCGTCGTCGCCATCGGCGAGCACGGCAAGCACACCCGCCTGTTCATTCGCGGCGGCTTCGCCGACGTGAGCGCCGCCGGCCTGATCGTCCTGGCCGAGACCGCCATTCCCGTCGACGAACTCAACGCCGAGCGCATCGACGCCGAGATCAAGAACGCCGAAGAGGACCTCGCCGACGCCTCCGACGACCAGAAGCGCGCGGCGCAGGAAAGGCTCGACCGCCTGCGCGAGTTGAAGGACGCGCTGAAGATCTGAGGGCGTCTGCCTCGCCTCGTCCGGCCGGCCCCGCCGGCGGCCTCCTCCGCAGCGGGGAGAAGGGTTAGCTGAGCCTCTCGCATGAGCGACGCCACTCCAGCCGACATCACCGCCGCCTATTCGCGCATCGCGCCCTATGTGCGGCGCACGCCTTTGCTGGAGGCCGACTCGCCGGCGGCGGGGGGCGGCGCCATCTCGCTGAAGCTCGAGTTTCTGCAGCACACCGGCTCGTTCAAGCCGCGCGGCGCCTTCAACAATCTGCTGACGAGGCCGACGCCGCCGGTCGGTTGCGCGACGGCGTCGGGCGGCAATCACGGCGCCGCGGTCGCCTATGCGGCGGCGCGCCTCGGCGTCAAGGCGCGCATTTTCGTGCCGGAGATCGCCGCGCCGGTGAAGATCGCCAAAATCAGGCGATACGGCGCCGAGGTCGTCGTCGAGGGCGCCGATTATTTCGATGCGCTGGCGCTCTGCGAGGCCTATGTCAGGTCGAGCGGCGCCCTGTCGATCCACGCCTATGATTCCTTCGAGACCATCGCCGGCCAGGGGTCGGTCGCCCTCGAATGGGAGGAGGATCTGGCGAAATTGGGCGCGCCCGCGCTCGATACGGCGCTGGTGGCGGCGGGCGGCGGCGGGCTGATCGCCGGGGTCGCCGCCTGGTTCGCCGGCCAGGTCAAGGTCGTCGGCGTCGAGCCGGAAGGGTCGCGCGCGCTCGGCGCCGCCCTCGAAGCGGGGCGCCCGGTCGAAGTCGAGGTCAAATCGATCGCCGCCGATTCGCTGGGCGCCCGGCGCATCGGCGAGCGCGTCTATGCGATCGCGCGGGAGGCGGTTTCGGCCTGCGTGACGGTTCGCGACGAGGCGATCCGCGAAGCGCAGCTCAGGCTCTGGCGCGACTTCTGCATCATCGCCGAGCCCGGCGGCGCCGCCGCTTATGCGGCGCTTAAGAGCGGCGCCTACCGGCCGGCGGCCGGCGAGCGGGTCGGCGTCCTGCTCTGCGGCGCCAACGCCGATCTGGCGGCGTTGAGCCAGGGGCAGTAGGCGGCGCCCGAGGGCGATCGCGCCGCGGGGCGTCATATTGACGCAGACGGCGCGCTATACGATTGGTTGACAGACCGTAAACGGAGTTGTCGCCTTTGCGTCGTTCCAGCCCCCGCTGGCCCCGCGACCGCAATGGCGCTATCATGCGATCTGGTCCACGCGGCGGGGGCCTGGTCAAACTGCGATCGTCCTTGATCGCGTCGGGATCGGGAGAGCACCGCTATGGCGACTGTGGGAAAGCTGCTTCCTAATGGAGGCCCGTACACCAATTCCGGAACGCTGAGCGGGACCAGCGCCGGCCTGGAGGCCGAGAAGAAGCCGGCCCAGGTCACCAACAGCGGCACAATCAAGGGCACTTCGAGCTCAGGCGTCGGCGTCGAGCTCAACGTTGGCGGCACGGTGACGAACGACGCCAGCGCGAAAATCACCGGCGGTGAAGACGGCGTGTCGTCGGGCTCCGGCACTTTTACGCTGACCAACGCCGGCACGATCACCGGCACGGCCGGCGTCGGCGTCAACATCAACGACCCCGCGTCGAGCAACAAGGCGACCGTCACCAACACCGACGTCATCACCGGCGCCTCGGGCGTGGAGATCAGCGGCGAGGGCAAGGTCACCAATTCCAAGACGATCACCGCGACCGGCGGCAAGGGCGTGGTCGTCGGCGGCGGCGGCTCGGTGACCAACAATGCGACGGCCACGATCACCGCCACGAGCGTCGGCGTCGAGATCGACGGGGGAACCGGCGCCGTCGCCAACAGCCTGACCAACGACGGGACGATCAAGGCGACGGCGACCGGAACAAGCTTCGGCGTATCGATGGGCTCCGGCGGCACCATCACCAACAACGCCGGCGCCACGATCACCGGCGGCGAAGACGGCGTGTCGTCGGGCTCCGGCACTTTTACGCTGACCAACGCCGGCACGATCACCGGCACGGCCGGCGTCGCCGTCAACATCAACGACCCCGCGTCGACCAACAAGGCGACCGTCACCAACACCGACATCATCACCGGCGCCTCGGGCGTGGAGATCAGCGGCGAAGGCAAGGTCACCAATTCCAAGACGATCACCGCGACCGCCGGCAAGGGCGTGGTCATCGGCGGCGGCGGCTCGGTGACCAACAATGCGACGGCCACGATCACCGCCACGAGCGTCGGCGTCGAGATCGACGCGGGAACCGGCGCCGTCGCCAACAGCCTGACCAACGACGGGACGATCAAGGCGACAGTGACCGGAACAAGCTTCGGCGTATCGATGGGCTCCGGCGGCACCATCACCAACAACGCCGGCGCCACGATCACCGGCGGCGAAGACGGCGTGTCGTCGGGCTCCGGCACTTTTACGCTGACCAACGCCGGCACGATCACCGGCACGGCCGGCGTCGCCGTCAACATCAACGACCCCGCGTCGACCAACAAGGCGACCGTCACCAACACCGACATCATCACCGGCGCCTCGGGCGTGGAGATCAGCGGCGAAGGCAAGGTCACCAATTCCAAGACGATCACCGCGACCGCCGGCAAGGGCGTGGTCGTCGGCGGCGGCGGCTCGGTGACCAACAATGCGACGGCCACGATCACCGCCACGAGCGTCGGCGTCGAGATCGACGCGGGAACCGGCGCCGTCGCCAACAGCCTGACCAACGACGGGACGATCAAGGCGACAGTGACCGGAACAAGCTTCGGCGTATCGATGGGCTCCGGCGGCACCATCACCAACAACGCCGGCGCCACGATCACCGGCGGCGAAGACGGCGTGTCGTCGGGCTCCGGCACTTTTACGCTGACCAACGCCGGCACGATCACCGGCACGGCCGGCATCGCCGTCAACATCAACGACCCCGCGTCGACCAACAAGGCGACCGTCACCAACACCGACATCATCACCGGCGCCTCGGGCGTGGAGATCAGCGGCGAGGGCAAGGTCACCAATTCCAAGACGATCACCGCGACCGGCGGCAAGGGCGTGGTCATCGGCGGCGGCGGCTCGGTGACCAACAATGCGACGGCCACGATCACCGCCACGAGCGTCGGCGTCGAGATCGACGGGGGAACCGGCGCCGTCGCCAACAGCCTCACCAACGGGGGAACGATCAAGGCGACGGTGACAGAAACGAGCGTCGGCGTCGCCCTCGGCGCCGGCGGCAAGGTCAACAACCTCGCCGGCGCCTCGATCAGCGGCGGCGATGACGGCGTAGCCTCGGGTTCGGGCAGCGTGACGCTGGCGAACGCCGGCGCGATCGCCGGCACGAGCGGCTACGGCGTGACGATCAACGATTCCGGACCGACCGACAAGGCGACCGTCGCCAATTCGGACTCGATCACCGGCGCGAATGGCGTCGCCATCAGCGGCGAGGGAACCCTCACCAATTCCAAGACGATCACCGCGACCAATGGAGCGGGCGTTCAGATCGGCGGCGGCGGTTCGGTCAGCAACGGCACGGACGCGACGATCACCAGCGTCACTCTGGGCGTCGAGATCGACGGCGGCAGCGGCAACCTCATCAACGACGGCTCGATCACCGCCGCCGGCGCGAATAGCGATGGCGTGGTTCTCGGGAGCGGCGGCAAGATCGCCAACGAGGGTAGCGCCGCGAAGATATCGGGGGCCGAGTCCGGCGTCGTCGTCAGTTCGGGCAGCGTGACGATCGCCAACTCCGGCACGATCTCCGGCACCAGCGGCTACGGCGTCTCGATCAACGATTCCGGATCGACCGACAAGGCGAGCATCGCCAACTCCGGCTCGATCACCGGCGCCAGCGCCGGCGTCTCCACCAGTGGCGAGGGGACCCTCACCAATTCCAAGACGATCAAGGCGACTTTGGCGACCGGCGTCGCCGTTTCGATCAACGGCGCGGGAGTCGTCGTCAACGAGACGGGCGGATCGATCACCGGCGGCGCCGCCGGCGTCGTGATCGATGGCGCGACCGCCGCGCTCTCCAATCTCGGCGCGATCTCGGCGACGGCGGCCACGAGCTACGGCGTCTATTTCGCCGCTAAAGGCGCGGTCAACAATCTCACGGGCGGCTCGATCGCCGGCGGCGCCGAGGGCGTCTACATCGGCGGCGCGGGCACGGTCGAGGACAAGGGCTCGATCAGCGGCGCTGTCGGCGTGGCGGTCGTCGGGGTCGGAACAATCGTCGACGACGGCTCGATCAGCAGCACGAAGGGCGCGACGGGAACGGCCGTGTCGCTCGGCGCGGCCGGCAGCACGTTCACGCTCGCCTACAAGGCGGGGCTCACCGGCGGCATTGCGGGGTTCGTGGCGGGCGATACGCTCTATTTCGGCGACAGCGGCGTTGCGATCACCAATTATTCGACGTCCGCCGGCCCTATCAGGCATGACCAAGCTGACGCTGCTGCACGACGGCGCGGCGGTCGTGGTCGTCGATCTCGTCGGAAATTTCGTGGGCGACACCTTCAATGTGAAGGCGATCGGTTCGACCAACGAAGTCGCGGTGCGGCTGGGCGTGGCGCCGACAACCGTCACGGTCGCCCAGTTCGAGAGCGAGGAGGCGACGCTCAACGCGCTTCCCGGCGGTTTCGACATCGCCGACACGGCGGCGAACATCGAGGCCGGCCTCGCCGCCATCGAGGCCGACTCCGGTCCTATCGATGCGATCCGGTCGACCGGCGCGATCGTCACCGTGCCCGCCGCGAGCTTCATCGCGGACGAGGCGGTCCTCGACAAGATCGACGGCGGCTTCAACATCTCCGCCGAGCCGGCGGGCGTCGAGGCCGACCTCGACGCGATCGAGGCGGACATTGGGCATATCGACGCGATCACCGTCGCGCCAAACACCGCGGCGTTTTCGGTCGCCGCCGTCGAGACGGACCCGCTCGCGCTGGAAAAGCTCAATGGGTTTTCGATCCGCGACACCGCCGCCGATTTCAGCAGCGCCATCGAGACGATCGAGGCGGTGGAGCAGGGCGGCGCGACGATCGGGTCGATCATTCTGACCGACGCCAGCACGCCCGTGCTCGATCTGTCGCAGGCCGAGGTGACGAGCGACGCCGATCTGCTGGCGAAAATTGCGCGCGCCTACGACCTCGACGTCACCGGCGTCTCCGGCGAGCCCTACGTCGCCTATGACGCGGCGTACAGCGCCGCCCACAAGCTGCTCAGCGAGACCTTCTTCGTTACCGGCCCGTCGACCGGAACGCTCGCCCTGCCGACCGCGCCGAGCCAGGTCGACCTCGCCGTCGGCACCTACATCGGCGCTCCCGTCAGCGGCTTCACCGGGACCGACACGATCGACTTCCAAAGCGTGGCCGATGCGGCGGGCGACTATGTGACCTACGCCGGCGGCGCTGGGAGCGGCCAGGTGACGATCGACGACGCAAGCGGCGCGGCGGTCGCCGATTTCAGCGTGACCGGCGACTACAACGCCTCGAATTTCACGCTGTCGCAGGACGCCAACGGCGATCTCGTCGTGGGCTGGCAGAAGAAGCTCGCCCACAACACGGTCGACGACTTCAACAATGACGGGACTTCCGACGCGCTGTGGGTCGATACGTCGAGCGGCGAACTGAACGATTGGTCGATCGCCAACGGGGCGTTCAGCTCCTCGCAGGACATCGCGGCCGTCCCGGCCGGCTCCATTTTCGTGGGAACCGGCGATTTCACGGGCAACGGAACGTCCGACGTGCTGCTGCAGAACGCCACTTCCGGCCAGGTTACGGAATGGGACCTCAGCGACGGGACGTATTCGGCGAGCAATGTCCTCGGCACCGAGGCGCCGTCGACCAAGTGGACGATCGCCGGGACCGGCGACTTCAACGGCGACGGCCAATCCGACGTGCTGTGGTACAATTCGACGTCGGGCGACGCGATGATCTGGACCGTGCGCGACGACGCCGTCGCCTCGTCGCGGGTGATCGCCGGGCCCGGCGCCGGCTGGACTATTCTCGGCGTCGGCGACTTCACCGGCGACGGCGTCTCGGACATTCTCTGGGAGAACAGCTCGACGGGGAAGCTGCTCGACTGGCAGATGAAGAACGGGGTGGTTTCCGCCTCTACTCCGCTCACAGGTCCGGCAATCCCCACGACCTCGACCTATCTCGGCGCCGGCGATTTTCTCGGCAACGGGACCGACGATCCGCTGTTCGAAAGCTCGACGGGCGCCTTGTCGGCCTGGCAGATGACGAATGGCCAGTATATGGCGACGATCAATCTCGGAATCTCGGTTCCCGCCGGGTTCACCGAGGCCGCGGTCGGCAATTACACGGGCGGCGCGACGAGCGACGTGCTGATCCATGACCCGACGAGCGGCGCGACGGACATCGGCATCGTCTCCGGCGGCAAGATCGGCAGTTGGACCGCCATCGGCAGCGCGACGCCCTCGACCTGGAAGCTTCTCGCCTGAGAATCGGGAACGCGCGATGTCAGCGTCCCCGCGCCTCAGGGGCCGTCGTCGAACGTGCAGATGACGCCGCGCCGGTCGAGAAGCCGCGCCGTCACTTGCTTTTGCCGTCCGCTCAAAGCCGGCGAATAATCGGCCGCCAGCGCGGCCAGCGCAAGCCCTCATGGCCGTCGGTCGTCGTCGTTTCCGTCGACGCGCTCGCCGTCAGCATCGCAAGCGACATCGCGCGCCGCAGAATTCTCACCGCAGCCCTTCCACGCCGCCGTGACCGCGGCGGGTCGGCGGTCCGAAGCCGGGCAGGCCGACCCTTGCGCGAGACCGCGATTCGGCGAAGGCATCTTGCCCGACGCGAAGCGGCCGCACTCGGCGACCGGTCGCGCAAGGCGTCTAAGCCGCCGCTTGCTTGGGCTTCAGCCAGCCGCGATTGACCAGCACCTCGGCGATCTGGATCGCGTTGAGCGCCGCGCCCTTACGCAGATTGTCGGACACGCACCACAGAACCAGGCCGTGGTCGACCGTCGGGTCTTCGCGGATGCGCGAAATATAGGTGGCGTCCTCGCCGGCGGCCTCGTGCGGGGTGATATAGCCGCCCGGCTCCCGCCGGTCGATCACCAGGCAGCCCGGCGCCTCGCGCAGAATCTCGCGCGCTTCGTCAGCGCTGATCGGGTTCTCGAATTCGATCGCGACCGCCTCGGAATGGCCGATGAACACCGGCACGCGCACGCAGGTGGCGACCAGCTTGATCTTGGGATCGAGAATTTTCTTGGTCTCGACCACCATCTTCCATTCTTCTTTGGTGAACCCGTCCTCCATGAACACGTCGATCTCGGGAATGACGTTGAAGGCGATGCGCTTGGGAAACTTCTTGGCCGTGACGGGATCGGAGACGAACACCGCGCGGGTTTGCGAGAACAATTCGTCCATCGCCTCCTTGCCCGCCCCCGACACCGATTGGTAGGTCGCAACGACCACGCGCTTGATCCTCGCCCGATCGTGCAGCGGCTTCAATGCGACGACGAGCTGGGCGGTCGAGCAATTGGGATTGGCGATGATGTTCTTCTTGCCAAATCCCCTCGCCGCCGCGGCGTTGACCTCGGGCACCACCAGCGGCACGTCGGGGTCCATGCGCCAGGCGGAGGAGTTGTCGATGACGACGCAGCCCGCGGCGGCGATTTTCGGCGACCATTCCTTCGACACCGCGCCGCCCGCCGACATCAGGCAAATGTCGGTCGTCGAGAAATCATAGTGCTCCAGGTTCTTGCACTTGAGCGTCCGGTCGCCGAACGACACCTCACGGCCCGTCGAATGCGACGAGGCGATCGCCACGACCTCGCTCGCGGGAAAACGGCGCTCGGCGAGGATGTCGAGCATCTCGCGCCCGACATTGCCCGTCGCGCCGACCACTGCGACCTTGAAGTCCGCCATTTCGGGATTCCTTGAATTGCTGGATTCCCCCGCCTCGCCCCTGACGGGGCCCGTTCCTCGACGCCCCCGCCGGGGGAGGAACCGGAGCCGAGGGGCAAAACTAGGGCGTCGCGCCGCCTTGTTTGGCGGCGGGTCGGGTCGTCGTCAGCCGTTTCGACCTTGCCATTCTCATGGTTCGCCCCGGCGCGCACCGGATTTTGCGCCGCGTCGCGTTGGAACCACGTCGCGCGCCGCAAGTCAATCGGCGCGGCAGAGCGCGGCCCGCTTCGCGCGCGGCGGCCGGGCGTTCGAGCGTCCGTCCCTTTCGCGGTTCACCACCGCGCCGGGATGCGGTCCGCCCGCGTGGGAGCGCCAGCAGGAGACGCTCGAGCAGCACCAGCGGCAGCGGAAACGCGATCTCTCGAGCGCCGGCGGCGAGCCGCCGGGCGATGATCGCCGCGGCGCGATCCGCCGAAATCAGGAACGGTTTGGGCGTCCGCAGCCGATCGGACATCGGCGTCGCCACGAATCCCGGCTCGACAAGCGCGATCGCCAGGCCGTCCGCCCGCACGCGGGCGCGAAGCCCCTCAACCAGCGCGCGAAGCCCCGCTTTGCTCGCCGAATATTCGGGCGAGGTCGGCAGACCCCGCCACGCCGCGAGCGAGCCGAGGAGCGCAATCTGACCCCGCCGCCGCCGCCCGTAACAATTAAGAAACATTTTAGAGAACGGGGCCGCCGCCGGACCTGTTGTCGAGTTGGGCCGGCCTCACCCCGCGCCGTTCGCCGTCAGCCCTGCGCCAGCGCGGCTTTCGTCGCCGCGAGCACGTCGCGCCACGACAAATCGCCGAGATTCTTCACCTCGATGATGCTGAGGAACGAATCGAGGCTGGTGGCGCGCGCCTCGGCGTGCGGGCCGAACAGCGCGAGGCCCTTGGCGCCGAGATAGGCGGCCATGTGCGTCGGACCGGTATCGTTGCCGATGAAGAAGCGCGCGCGCCGCAGCACGCCCGCCAGTTGGAAAAAGTCGAGCGGCTTGCCGTCATCCAGCAGCAGCGCGGCCGGCAAGGCGCGGCACAGATCGATCTCGTCGGGGCCGGGGGCGGTCGCCACCGCAAAGCCTTCGGCCAAAAGCGCGGCGGCCAGTTCGGCGTAATAGGGCCAGCGCTTATGGCGATGATTGGACGAGCTGCCGGGGATGAGAAAGATGAAATCGCCGCTGATCCCGGCGCGGGCAAGCAGCGCGTCGACATCGTCCGCCATCCACGAAACGTCCGGCTTCAGCGTATGCGCCGTCGCGACGCCGGCCTGCTCGAGCTGAATCTTGATGCGCTCGAGGATCGAAAGACGGCGGCCGATTTTGCGCTGCCATTCCTGCAACTGGCGCTCGTTCTTTTGCGACCAGCGAGAGGGGATCCAGCGGCGATAGGAAAGCGTGCGGCGACTGTTTTGCAGATCGTAGATGAAATCGAATTTTTCGCGTCGCGCCGTCAGGATCAACCCCAGGTAGCGGTCGATGCGAATACGCGGCGCGCGCGGATCGATCAGAAGGCGATCGACCCACGGGCATTTCTCGAAGATCTTCTGGAATGGCCGCGTGGTGAGCACGGCGATCGAGGCGGCGGGATGGTGGGCGCGAATGTCGCGGATCGCGCCTTCGGACTGCAGCACGTCGCCAAACGCGCCAAGCCGGATGATGAGAAGCTTCTCCGATCTGGGTCCGGACGGTGACTGCGTCATTTGCCCGCGCCTCATAAACGTGAAGTCGTTCGCCGCCAATAGCCGGACCGGCCTGACGCTCTGTCGCCGTTCGGCGGCTGACGGGCCGCCCGAAAAATCGGGGTTGCCGACAGCCGCGCGCGCGTGGTCATAATCGGCGCCGGCGGATGAGCGTGAGTCGGACCTCCGTCCGGCGGCCCGGACGTCGAACCGGGACGCGACGCGCTTCATGGGCCGTTCAGACTTGTCGTGCTTTTTTTGGTCCGTCGCAGCAACCGTGGAGGAAAACCATGCTGTCAGGTAAATTGGCTGGCGCGAAGGCGGCGATCGCTGGCGCCCTGGCGATGATTATGGCCGCCACCGCCGCCGGGGCGGCGGTTCTGCCGGCGCCGGTCGTCGACGCTTCGATCTCGGGGGTTCAGCTGGCCGCCGGCAACGTTTGCGGGCCCGGCGCGCAGCAGGGGGCGAACGGCGTTTGTCACCCCGATTCGTGGTTCGTCCGCAGAAGGATTTGTCCGTTCGGAATGCATCTGGGCCCCATGGGCCATCGCTGCTTGCCAAACTGACCGCCGCCGGGCGGCGCGCCACGCGCCGCCCCTAGCGTTCATGGCTGTCGACGCCGTGGCGCAAAGATGGCGATCCGTCGCCACATCCTGAAATTCCGGCCGGCTGGCCGCCGCGGGCGCGCGTTTGCCGCCTCGCCGGCGATCTTGACAAAGCGCCGGCGCGCGGTAATTTGGATCGATCTAAATCAGCGATCCGCGCAACCGCGAAGCGACCTCGCGTTCGAGAGCGGATCGATTTAAGGGCGGAACCGGCGGGCGCCGGAGCCGGGCGGGAATGCGAACGCGAACGCGCATAACCTTGAAGGACATCGCCAAACACGCCGGCGTTTCGCCCGCCACCGTGTCGCTCGTGTTGCGCAACAATCCGCTGGCCGCGTCGTCGACCCGCGCGCGCGTGCAGTCCTCGATCGACTCGCTCGGCTATGTCTATGATCGCGCCGCCGCCAACCTCAGGTCGCGCTACACCTACACCGTCGGGCTCGTCGTCTGCGAAATCACCAATCCGTTCTATGCCGAACTGACGGCGGGAACCGATGAAACGCTCGATCGCGCCGGCTGGGTGGCGTTTCTCGCCAATACCGGCGAGTTGCCGGCGCGTCAGGACCGCTTCATCGAGCGGATGCGCGAGCATCGCGTCGACGGGCTGTTGCTGTGCCCCGCGGAAGGAACCGATCCGGAGATCGTCGAGCGTCTGCATCGGTTCGATGTGCCGGTCGTCCAGGTCCTGCGTCGCCTCGGGCGGCGCAACCATGACCATGTCGGCGCCGACTTCCGCCTCGGCATGCGGCTGGCCACCGAACATCTGATCCAGCTCGGCCACCGTCGCATTGCGTTCGTCGGCGGCGGACGGCACGCTTCGCCGGCGCGCGACCGCGCGCAAGCCTATCGCGAGACGCTGACGCGGCACGGCCTGCCGGTCGGACCGATCGTCAATTGCCTGCCCACCCGCGAGGAGGGCCAACGGGCGGTCGAGCGCTTGCTCATCGGCGGCCGGAGCGACCCGACGGCGATCATCTGCCACAACGACCTTTGCGCCGTCGGCGTCCTCGTCGGGCTCGGCGATCGCGGGCTCGTCGCCGGCCAGGACTGCGCGGTGATCGGCTTCGACAATATTCCGGAGGCGGCGCATGCGCGCCCGGCGCTGACCACCGTCGACATCGGCGCGCGCCAGATCGGCGAGGAGGCGGCCAGACTTCTCCTGAAAAGAATCATGGCGCCCAACGGCGCGCCGGAAAGCATCGTTTTGCCGCCGCGGCTGATCATTCGCTCGAGCTGCGGCGGCCAGTCCGCCCCGAGTCAATCAACCGTCCCGCGTCGATAGGAACGGGCAAAGCGCGGGATTCAACGAGGAGGAACGTCAATGAGATCGATCAAGGGAAGTCTGCTCGCCTGTTGCGCGCTGACCGCGATGGCGGCGGTCGGGCTGTCGTCGGCCGCTCGCGCCGACGACGTCGTGGATCAGGCCAAGAAGGATGTCGAGCGTTACGCCGGCCCGCAGACCAAATGGGAGGGGCCGACTTCGGCGCCCAAGCCCGACGCCGGCAAGTCGGTGGTGTTTCTCTCGGGCGACGAGCAGAACGACATCTCGCATCTCTACGGCGTCTATATCAAACAGGCCGGCGAGAAGGTCGGCTGGAAGGTGACGGTGATCGATGGCAAGGGCAGCCCGACCTCGTGGCTCGCCGGCATGAACCAGGCGATCGCGCTGAAACCGGACGGCATTGCGATGTTCGCCGACGCCGCCAGCCTCAAGGATCCGATTCGCGCCGGGGTCGCCCAGGGCGTCAAATTCGTCGGCCTCCATGCGGCCGGTTTGCCGGGTCCCCAGCCCGACCTCAATCTGTTCATCAATATCCAGGAAGACCCGCGCGAGATCGGCAAGGCGGAAGCGCAATGGGCGATCGCCGATTCCGACGGCAAGGCGCGCGTCGTCATCCTCACGCACAACGAATATGCGATCGCCGAGGTCAAATCGATGGCGACCAAGGCGGCGGTCGAAAAATGCGGCGGCTGCAAGGTGCTGGAATATGTCAACTCGCCGGCCTCCGAAGCGGCCCAGCGCCAGCCGCAGTTGACGACGAGCTGGGTTCAGCGCTTCGGCCTGCCGTTCTATGCGACCTCGGTCGGCGACAACGATTTTGACTTCGCCGTTCCGGTGCTGCGCGCCGGCGGCGTCGCGACCGACCAGGCCAAGCTGATCGGCGCCGACGGCAACCGCTCGGCCTACGACCGCATCCGCAAAGGCGATCAATACCAGGTCGTCACGGTTTCGGAACCGATCGAGCTGCAGGCCTACCAGGCGATCGACGAGCTCAATCGCGCCTTTCACGGTCAGCCGCCCAGCGGCTTCGTGCAGCCGCCGTTCCTCGTCACCAAGGACAACATTCATGCCGAGGGCGGCGACAAGAACACCTTCATCCCCGGCAACGATTATAAGAAACACTATTTGGAAATCTGGGGCGTCGCGCCATAGTCTGCGCCATCGGCCGGTTGGCGCGCGCGCCGGCCGGCCATTTCGGCATTGAGGCGGCGCCGGGCGCGCCGCCCACGGGAGAGGCGCGCCGGGGATGGCCGAGGCCGAATTGCTCATCAAGGACGCCGCGGCGTCCGGCCGGCTTCTCGAAGTGGCGGGCCTCACCAAGAGATTCACCGGAACGCTGGCGCTCGACCGCATCGATTTCGACGTCCGGCGCGGCGAAATCCACGCGCTGCTCGGCCAGAACGGCGCCGGCAAGTCGACGCTGATCAAAATCCTCGCCGGTGTCTACGCGCCGGACGCCGGCGAAATTCGCTTTGACGATCGTCGGGTTCGTCCCGGCGTCGATCCCTTGCCGATGGCGTTCATCCATCAGGACCTCGGCCTGGTCGACTGGATGACGGTCGCCGAGAACGTCGCGGTGCAGGCCGGCTATCCGCGCGACCGTTTCGGCCTGATTTCATGGCGCCGCGCGCGGCGTGCGGCGATCGACGCGCTGACCGCGATCGGCAGCGACATCGGCCCCGACGTCCGCGTCTCGACGCTCGCGGCGGCGGAGCGTTCGCTGGTGGCGATCGCGCGCGCGCTGGCGGTGAAGTCGGACATTCTGGTTCTCGACGAGCCCACGGCGGCGCTGCCGGAAGCGGACGTCAGCCGTCTGCTGGACGCGCTGAGGCGCCTGCGCGCGAGCGGCATCGGCATCCTCTATGTCACGCACCGCCTCGATGAAGTGTTCCGCATCGCCGACCGCGTGACGGTGCTGCGCGACGGTCGGCGCGTGGCGACGATGCGGATAAAGGACACCTCGGCGGGCGATCTCGTCGAGAAGATCGTCGGCCGCTCGATGACCGACGCTTTCGTCAGGCCGGCGCCGTCTTCCGATCGCGTCGTGCTTTCCGTCGAGGGAGCCGTCGCGCAGACCGTCGGGCCGGTTTCCTTCATCGTGCACGGTGGCGAGACGCTCGGCCTCGTCGGCCTGCGCGGCGCCGGCCACCACACGATCGGCCGGGCGATCTTCGGGCAGATTCCCCTGTCGGCGGGCCACGTCGTTCTGGACGGCGCGGCGGTCGATCCGGCCGATCCCGCCGGCGCGATGCGCAGCCAGATCGGCTTCGTTTCGAGCCGGCGCGCCGAAGAGAGCATCGCCGCCAACATGTCGGTCCGCGAGAACGTCTACATTAACCCGGTCGCGACCGGCAAAGGCGTGTTGCAGCCGGTCTGGCGCGGCGAGGAGCGATCCGACTGCTTCGCCGTCCTCAGGCGCTTTTCGGTCAAGCCGCGAGACCCCGAGGCGGCGGTCGCGACCCTCAGCGGCGGCAACCAGCAAAAGGTGGTGCTGGCGCGCTGGATGGAGGCGAAGACGCGCCTTCTCGTCCTCGAAGAGCCGACCATCGGCGTCGACGTCGGCTCCAAGGCGGAAATCTATCACCTGCTGCAGCAGTCCCTGAAAGAGGGGCTGGCGGTGTTGCTCCTTTCTTCCGATTTCGAAGAGGTGGAGCGCATCTGTCACCGCGCGCTGGTGTTCAGCCGCGGTCGGGTGGTCTGCGAAATCCCGCGCGGCGAATTGACGATCGCCCGTCTCACCGCGGACGCTTCGGGCGGCGACGCGTCACATCCGGCAGGAGCGCGCCAATGAGCGAAAGCGACTCGCAGCGTTACGTCGGACCCGCGATCACGCGCGCCGTCTCCGTCTGGGGGCTGCTGGTGTTGCTGATCCTGTTGTTGATTGTCTTTTCGCTGCTGAAGCCCGACACCTTCCCGACTTTCTTCAACATCAAGTCGATCCTCAACAACAAATCGGTGCAGGCGCTGTTGGCGTTGGCGGTGTTCATTCCGATGACCGCCAATCATTTCGATCTTTCGGCGGGGTTCAATCTCGGGATTTCGCAGGTGCTGGCGATCGGGCTGCAAGGCGAGGGGCTGCCATGGTGGGCGGCGGTCATCGCCGTGCTGTTCATGGGCGCGCTGGTTGGCCTCGTCAATGGCGTCCTCGTCACGCGGGTCAAGATCGACTCCTTCATCGCGACGCTCGGCACCGGCACCGTGCTCTACGGCCTCAACGCCTGGTACACCGGCGGCCAGCAGGTGCTCGCCGATCTGCCGGCGCCGTTCCTCGCCATCTCCGGCAGCCTCGGACCCGTGCCGGCGCCCGCGCTCTACACGCTGGTCGTCAGCCTCGGCCTGTGGATCGTGTTCGAATATCTGCCGCTCGGCCGCTATCTCTATGTGCTCGGCGCGAGCCCGCGCACCGCGGAATTGAACGGCATTTCGGCGAGACGCTACGTGACCCTGGGCTTCGTCGCGGCGGGGACGCTCGCCTCCTTCGCGGGAATCGTGCTGCAATCCCAGTTGCAGATCGGCCAGAGTTCGGTCGGCCAGGAATATCTGCTGCCGGCCTTCACCGCCGCGCTGCTCGGGGCGACCTCGGTCAGGCCGGGCCGCGTCAACGTCTGGGGGACCGTCCTCGCCGTGTCGGTTCTCGCCGTGACGGTGGCCGGGCTCAACCAGCTCGGCGCCCCGTTCTTCGTCGAACCTTTGTTCAACGGGTCGATGCTCATTCTCGCCGTCGGCCTCGCCGTCCAGGCCGCGCAAAGGCGAACGCAACGCGGCAGCGAGGCCGATCGGGCAGCCGCCGCGGCCGCCATCGCGCGAACCGAGCCAACCCAGGAGCCCCGCCGATGACGATGCGCCGAAGCGCGCCCGCCGATTCCGACGAAATTCCAACCCTCGGCCTGGACTGGCAGGCTTCCCGCTGGGGGCCGGAGGATCAGCGCGGCGCCGGCAATCTCATGACTCCCGCCAAGGCGCTCGCGGCGAGTCGTCTCATCAAGACCGGCGAGATCGTCAGTCTCGGACGCCCCTACCGGGCGAGGATGCCGCTTGCGCCAGGGCGCGCCTTCGCTCTGCGCATGCCCGGCGGACCGACCGGGGGACCCTATGGCGAGGTCAGCCGCACCATATGGAACGACGAGTTCATCAGCACCGAGATCGGCCAGATCGGCACGCATATGGACGCTCTCGGCCATCTCGGCTGCCAATGCGGGGCCAATGGCGACCGAACCGCCATGCTGTTCTATAACGGCAACCGGCTCAGCGACATGTGGACGCCCTATGGCCTGAAGAGGCTCGGCATCGAGAACGCGCCGCCGTTTTTCACGCGCGGGATTCTGTTCGACGTGCAGCGGCTGAAGGGTCGCGTGCTCGACGTCGGCGAGGAGATCAAGGTCGCCGATCTCGAGGCCTGCCTCGACCGGCAGAAGGTCGCCGAGGATTCGATTGCGCCCGGCGACGCGGCGTTCGTGCGCACCGGACACGGGTCGCGCTGGGACACCCAAATCGACACGTTCTATGACGGCGCGCCCGGCCTCGGCCTCGAGGCCGCGCGCTGGCTCGCCGACAAGCAGGTCTGCGTCGTCGGCGCGGACAATTTCGCCGTCGACGTCGTGCCGCCGGTCGACCCGGAAGTGTTCCACCCTTGCCATCAGCACCTCATCATGAAGCACGGCATCTACCTGCACGAGGGGATGATGCTCGACGGATTGGCGGAGCGGGAAGCCTATGAATTCGTCTACATATTCGCGCCGTTGCCGATCGTCGGGGCGACCGGCTCGCCGGGCAATCCGCTGGCGGTTCTCTAGGCGCTGCTCGCCATCCGGCGTCCTTTCGAGCCGCCCGCGTCGTCAAGCGGGCCGCGCAACGCCCTTCACCCCGCTGCTGGACGATCGCGATGGAGTCCGATGAGGTCGTCGCCGCGCTTCGCCGCCTCGATCTCGTCGGCGCCGACGAGGCGGTCCACCTGACGCCGCTCGCCGGCGGCGTGTCCTCCGACATCTGCCTCGTCGAGACCGCGAGCCGCCGGTTTTGCGTCAAGCGCGCGCTGGCCCGCCTGAAGGTCGCCGCCCTGTGGGAGGCGCCGCTCGAGCGCAATGCGGCGGAGGCGGCGTGGATCAGGACGGTCGGCAAGTGGCTGCCGAACGCCGCGCCGCAGATTCTCGGCGAGGATAGCCGGCTCGGACTGTTCGCCATGACCTATCTGCCGCCGCAGGACTATCCGGTCTGGAAGGCCGAACTCCTGCAAGGGGCCGTCGACATGGACTTTGCCGAAATGGTCGGGCGCGAACTCGCGCTCATCCATGCGCGCAGCGCCGCCGACTCCGCGCTGCCGTTGGCGTTCGCCAACGACGCCACGTTCGAGCAGATTCGCCTCGAGCCCTATCTGCGCGCGACGGCGCGCGCCCATCCGGACCTGGCCGCCCGCCTGAATCGGCTCGCCGACCGGACGCTGGCTGAAAAGCGCGCGCTGGTGCATGGCGACGTCAGCCCGAAGAACATGCTTCACGGCGCCGCCGGGCCGGTGTTCCTCGACGCCGAATGCGCCTGGTTCGGCGAGCCGGCGTTCGATCTTGCTTTTTGCCTCAACCATCTGCTGCTGAAAGGCGCCCGCCACGGCGTGAGCCGCGCCCCGTTTTGCGAGGCGTTCGGCCGGCTGTCGCAGGCCTATCGAAACGGCGTGGCGTGGGAAGCGCCCGAGGCGGTCGAGGCGCGCGCGGCGGCGCTGCTGCCGGCGCTGTTGCTGGCGAGGATCGACGGGAAATCGCCGGTCGAATATCTGACGCGCGACGACGAGAAGGACGCCATACGCCGCTTCGCCCGACCGCTGATCGTCGAACCCATCGGCCGCTTGTCGGCTATCGTCGATCTCTGGAGCGCCGCGCAATGACCGATCCCGCCATTCAATCCGTTCGCGGCCGCCGAATTTGGGATTCGCGCGGCCGCCCGACCGTCGAGGTCGAAATTCGTCTGAGCGACGGCGCCTTTGGGCGCGGCGTGGCGCCGGCCGGCGCCTCGCGGGGGACGCGCGAGGCCGTCGACCGGCGCGACGGCGGCGCGCGATTCGGCGGCCTCGACGTCCAGGGCGCGCTCGCCAGCGTGCGCGACGAGATCGCGCCGGCGATCCTGGGCCTCGATCCGTTCGATCAGCCGGCGATCGACGCCGCGCTCATCGCCCTCGACGGCACGCCCAACAAGCAGCGGCTCGGGGGTAACGCCACCGTCGCGGTTTCGCTCGCGGCGCTGCGCGCTGCGGCGGCGAGCCGGGGGCTGCCGCTGTGGCGCCATCTTGCTGGCGACGGCGAGGTCAGGATACCGCTGCCTGAAATCCAGATATTCGGCGGCGGCGCGCATGCCGGCCGCCGCGTCGACATCCAGGACTTCATGGTGATGGCGCCGCAGGCGACCTGCTTCGCCGAAGCGCTCGAAGTCACGGCCGAGATCTATCGCGCGGCGGGCGCGATCATGGCCGACCGCGGGCTCTTGCAAGGAGTCGCCGACGAAGGCGGCTGGTGGCCGGCGTTCTCTTCGAACGAGGAAGCGCTGGATACGCTGCTGCGGGCGATCGAGCGGGCGGGCTACACGCCAGGGCGCGAGGCGGCGATTTCCCTCGACGTCGCCGCCTCGGAATTCGGCCGCGACGGACGTTACAGGCTCGGCCTCGAAGGGCGCGAACTCGATCGCGATGGCATGGCGGACTATCTCCTCGGCTGGGCCCGGCGCTATCCTATCCTTTCGATCGAAGACCCGTTCGCCGAAGACGACGCTTTGGGTCTGACGCGCTTCACCGCCGCGGTCGGCGACCGCATGCAGGTGATCGGCGACGACTATCTGGTCACCAACGCCGCGCTCGTCGAGGCGGCGGCCAGGGACAAGGCCGTCAACGCCGTTTTGGTGAAGGTCAATCAGGCGGGAACGGTCAGCGAGGCGGGCTGGGCGCTCGAAGCGGGCCGCCGGGCCGGCTTCGGCACGATCGTCTCGGCGCGATCGGGCGAGACGGAGGACGTCTCGATCGCCCATCTCGCGGTCGGCTGGGACGCCGGTCAGTTGAAAGTCGGCTCGTTCGCCCGCTCGGAGCGCATGGCGAAATGGAACGAGGTTCTTCGGATCGAGGAAGAGCTCGGCGGCCGAGCCCGCTTCGCCGGCCTCGGCGCCTTGCCGTTCACGCGCCCGCGGGGCTGAGAGCGCCGGCCTGCTCGGCGCCGTTCGCCCGGCGCGTTTTTGACTTCCAGCCATGCCGACACAATGGTAGCCCTCCTGCCCAGGGCCGCCGGAACGGTGAATCGCGGGTTCGCTTGCGGCGGTCCGCCGGCGGCGTGGATTTGAGGCGAATATGACGAAAATTCTTCCGGTGATCATGTGCGGCGGCTCGGGCACCCGCGTCTGGCCCGAATCCCGCGAGAGCCGGCCCAAGCAATTCAATTCACTGGTCGGCGAACGGTCGACGTTCCAGATGATCGTCGCCTTGCTCGGCGACAGCGCGGTTTTCGCCGAGCCGCTCATTCTCACCAGCACGCGCTACCGGTTTCTCGTCGCCGAGCAACTGGAGGAGATCGGCGCCAAGGCGACGATCGTGCTCGAGCCGACGCGCCGCGACAGCGGGCCGGCGGTCGCCGTCGCCGCGAATTTGGCGGCGCGGTCCGACCCGTCGACGATCGTCGCCGTGCTCGCCGCCGATCACGTCTTCAGCGAGGGTCAGCTTTTTGCGAGGTTGTGCCGGGACGCCGGCGAGGCCGCCGCGGCCGGGTTTATCGTCACCTTCGGCATCAAGCCCGATCATCCGGCCACCGGCTACGGCTACATACGCGCCGGCGATCCCATCGATGCGGCCGGCGACGCGCGCAAGGTCGCCGCGTTTGTCGAAAAGCCGGACGCGGCCAAGGCGCGCCGGCTCGTCGAGGACGGCTATCTCTGGAATTCCGGCAATTTCGTTTTTCGCGCCGACGTCATGCTGGCGGAGTTGAACCGGTTCGAACCGGAAATCGCCAGCGCCGCGACCAGCGCCGTCGAAAACGCGCGCCCCGACCTTGGCTTCCAGGTGCTTGACGCGGACAGCTTTGCGAAATCCCCGAAGAAATCGATCGACTACGCCGTCATGGAGCGCACGGATAAAGCCGCCGTGATCGTCGCCAAGGTCGGGTGGTCGGACGTCGGCCTGTGGTCGACGATCTGGCGCCTCAGCGAGCATGACGCCGACGGCAACAGCCTGCGCGGCCGGGCGGTCGTGCTCGACTGCCGCAATACGCTGGTGCGCTCGAGCGATCAGCTGACGGCGGTGGTCGGGCTCGACAACGTCATCGTCGTGACGACCCCGGACGCGGTCCTCGTCGCCGACGCTCATCGGGCCGACAAGATCAAGGAACTGGTCGACCAGCTCAAGGCGGCCAAGCATCCCGAGGCGACCGAGCACAAGCGCTCCTACCGGCCCTGGGGCTATTTTCAGGGGATCGACGCGGGCGCCCGCTATCAGGTCAAGCGCATCGTCGTGAAGCCGGGCGGTCGCCTCTCGCTGCAAAAGCATTTTCATCGGGCGGAGCACTGGATCGTCGTGCATGGCACGGCGGAAGTCAGCCTCAACGGCGAAACCCGTCACGTCCATGAGAACGAATCGATCTACCTGCCGATCGGCTGCGAACACCGGCTGGCCAATCCGGGCAAGATCAATCTGGAGCTGATCGAGGTGCAGACCGGCTCCTATCTCGGCGAGGACGACATCGTCCGCATCGAGGATGTTTACAATCGCAACTGAGCGCGCGCCCCTCGCCGCGGGACGCGGTTCGGCGCGAAGGGCGGCGCTTGCGGTGGATCAATGCCGCCGCGCCCCCCGCGGCCTGAAGTTGCGAGGCGCCGTCAACCCAGCGGGATTTTGACATGTTCAAGGATTTGATGGTCCATCTCGACGGAAGCGATGAAGACGAGGTTCGATTGGCGCATGCCGAATCGATCGCCGTTCGCTTCGGCGCGCACCTGACCGGCCTTTACGCCAACGCGCTGCCCGAATACGCCGCGGCCTTCGCCGGCGAGCCCGGTTTTTCGGCGATGCAGGCGGTCGTCGAGCTGGAGGAGCAAGCCCGGGTCGAAGGCGAGAACGTCCTCGCCCGCCTCAAGGAGCGCTTCCGGCGGATCGACGCGCCCAACGAGGTCCGCCGCCTTGCGGCGCAGGCCAGCGATATTCCGAGGCTGGGCGTCTCGGAGGCGCGATGGGCGGACTTGTTCGTCGCCAGCGCGCCCTATCGAGGCGGCGACACGGCCGTCGCCGACAACCTGCTTGAAGCGGCCTTGTTCGGCGCCGGTCACGCGGTCTATGTGGTCCCGCCGGGCGCCAAGGCGCGGGAAGAGACCTACGCCGTCGTCGTCGCCTGGGAGGATACGCGCGAATCGGCGCGGGCGGCCGCCGAGGCGCTGCCGTTCCTGAAGCGCGCGACGAACACGCGCATCGTGACGGTCGACGGGGAGGGCGGCGAGGGCGAAGCGGCGGTCGACATCGCCGCCCATCTCGATCGCCATGGCGTGAATGTCGAAGTCCTCGCCATCGAGGCGGGCGACAGGACGGTCGCGCAGGCGTTGATGGACGAGGCGCGCAAGTCGTCGGCCGACCTCATCGTGATGGGCGCCTACGGCCATTCGAGGTTTCGCGAATGGATTTTGGGCGGGGCGACGCGCGAAATGCTGGCGACCTCGGAAATTCCGATCCTGATGGCTCATTGACCGGGGCTGCCGCCGGGGCCGGACGACGCGCGACGATCGCCCGTCGCTTGCGGCAACCCGAGCAGCGCGCAGGCCGCCGCGAAAGTCGCGCGCGGATCGCCCGACGCATCGAGCCGGCGCCAGGTCATGGCGCCGCCGGTCGGCGCCGCCTGCGCCGCCGCGACGGCGACGTCGGCGTCGGAGGCGTCGGCCTCCCGATGGCCGACGCGGTCGAGCCGGACCGACAGAGGCGCCTCCAGCCACAGCCCGTCGAACGTCGCGCTGACCTCGCTTGCGACGCCTTCGACCGCCCCGCGCTCCTCGGCGCGCGAATGGACGGCGTCGAGGACGACGCTTTGCCCGGCGCGCAGCGCCAGCGCCGCTTTGCGGCGCAGGCGCTCGTAGACTTCTTCGTTCACCGGCGCGCCATAGGCGGGGGCCGGCAGCTTGGCGGTTTCCGCAACGTTGAACAGTCTCTTGCGCTCAATGTCGCTGCGCAAGTGAACGGCGCCCGGGGCTCGCCCGAGGCAGGCCGCAAGGTCGGACGCCAGCGTGCTCTTGCCGGTGCCCGACAGGCCGCCGACCGCCAGCAGGCGGACCGCAACGGGCGTCAAAAACGCTTCGGCGAACCAGAAATACCGGCGCGCTTCCGCGCCCGCGCGATCGCGCGCCGCGCCGTGCAGATGATCGAGGCCGGCCGCGACGACTTTGGCGCGGATCGCCGAGCGGATACTCAGAAAAACAGGCAAGGCGGCGAGGCCGGAAAGCTGCGCCTCGTCGCTTTCCCAGAGGTAGCGGTTGAGGAGTAGATTGCCGGCGCGCCGAAGTCCCCGTTCTTCGAGGTCCATCAGCAGGAAGGCGAGGTCGTAAAGCACGTCGCCGCTCGCAATCGCGTCATCGAACTCCACGGCGTCGAACAGCACCGGCTCGCCGTCGATCAGCGCGATATTGCGCAAATGCAGATCGCCGTGGCAGCGGCGCACCCAACCGGCCTTGCCGCGTTCGACGAGCAGAGGCCGGCATGCCGCCAGGCTCGCCCGCGCGTCGACCGCCAGCTGGCGCGCTCTGCCGGGATCGAAAAGATCGGGACGCGCCGCGAACGCCTCGTCGTTCTGATCGAGATAGCGCTCCAACGCGCGGGTCGCCGACTCGCCGTCCCGCAAAGGCGCCCGCTCGTGCGAGAGAAGGATCACCGACGCCAGTTTCGCGATCAGCTCGAGCGGCAGCGCCTGCCGGTCCGCGAGACGATCAAGCGTCGCCTCCTCGTCGAACCGCCGCATATGCACCGCCCATTCGACGACCTCGCCGGCGCCGCCGAGGCTGAGGCCGGCGCCCATGCGTGCGATCGGCGTGACGCCAAGATAGACGCCGGGCGCGTTCGGCCGGTTGACCGCGATCTCCGCCTCGCAGGCGACGCGCCGTTTTTCGAGCGTCGAGAAATCCATGAACGGGAAGCGCACGGCGCGCTTGACCTTGTAGGCGTCGTCTCCGGCGAGGAACACCGCGGCGCCGTGGGTGTCGATGCGCCGCACCGGCGCGCTCAGCCCGAACGTCGCGGGATCGCCGAGCAGGCCAAACACTTCCGCTTGATCCACGACGGTCGAGGATTGTGGCGCGCGTCCGCTCTCCCCCATCGGCGTCCCTTGCATCGCCTTCGTCCGGACCGCCAGCCGCGCCGGTCAGAGCAGCGCGGTGACGCGGACCGTGCCGGGCTCGATATGCTCGCTGGTGAAGCCGAGTTCTCCGGCCATCTGCAGCATCGGTTGGTTCTCCCACAGGACGTAGCCGACAATGCGCTTGAGGTCGCGCTGGCGCGCCAGGGCCAGAATGTCGTTCATCAACTGGAAGCCGACGCCGTGGCCCTTCAAATCGGTTCGCACCATGATGTCGAATTCGGCGGCGCCCGGCTCGTCGGGCTGGTCGATCAAATGAACGACGCCGACGATCTCTTGCGGCTCGGCGCTTTCGGCGTCGACCGCCGCCAGCGCAATCTCCTTGTCGCTGTCGATATGGGCGAGACGGGCCGCCGACAGGTGAGGAAAATCCTTGATCGCGCCGAGACAGCGCAGGCGGACGTCTTCGGGCGAGGATCGCGAAAACATGGTGACGAGCGCGGGCTCGTCGGCGCTGCGCAGCGGCCGAATGAGATAGGAATGGCGGCCGAGCGAAACCTGATGCTCGGCGCCCAAGGGCGCCGGCTGAGTTGACATCCCGTTCACGACCCCGTTCCCGAACCGACGCGGAGGCTCGCCGCGCCGCGCGGATGTTTGGCGGCCGGGCGATGATCGCACATTGATCCATCGCAAGCGAGCGTCGATGCGGGCTTCCTGCGGCGCCCGGCGCGGCGGCGTGGACGCTTCGCCCCGCCGTGTGCGATAGCCACAACGCCGGTTGGCGCGCCGACCATCGCCCGTTAACCTCTCGCGACGGCGGGACCGGCGGGCGCGAGAGGTCGCCTTCGGCCGCGGCGGGGCGTTTGGCGCGGCGGGACAGGAGTCAGGCATGGAGCCCAAGGATCGAAAGCAATCCTGGACGCTCTGGTACATTGTCGTCGCTGTGCTGGCGGTGGCGCTTCTCCAACAGTTTGGCTCTACGTTTCTGCAGACCGAGATGATTCCGTACAGCCAGTTCGAGCAGCTTCTCGCCGGCAAGCAGGTCTCCGACGTCGTCGTCGGCGCGGACTCGATCCAGGGCTCGCTGAAATCGCCGCTGCCGAGCGGCAAGACGCAGTTCGCGACGATCCGCGTCGACCCCGCGATCGCCGACAAGCTCGCGGCCGACGGCGTCAAGGTGACGGGCGCCTCGTCGGGCGGCGCGCTTGGCGCAATCCTTTCCTGGGTCGTGCCGCTGATCGGCTTCTATTTCCTGTGGACCTTCCTGTTCCGCGGCTTCGCCGAGCGGCAGGGGTTCGGCGGATTGATGTCGATCGGCAAGTCGCACGCGAAAATCTATGTCGAGACCGACACCAAGGTGACGTTCAAGGACGTCGCGGGCGTCGACGAGGCCAAGTTCGAGCTGCAGGAGATCGTCTCGTTTCTGAAGGACACCAAGTCCTACGGCAGGCTCGGGGCGCGCATGCCCAAGGGCATTCTGCTCGTCGGCCCGCCCGGCAGCGGCAAGACGCTGCTGGCGCGGGCGGTCGCGGGCGAGGCCGGCGTTCCCTTCTTCTCGATCTCCGGCTCCGAATTCGTGGAAATGTTCGTCGGCGTCGGGGCCGCGCGGGTGCGCGACCTGTTCGAGCAGGCGCGCAAGGCGGCCCCTTGCATCATATTCATCGACGAACTCGACGCTCTCGGCCGCAGCCGCGTCGCCGGCGCCGTCGGCGGCTACGACGAAAAGGAGCAGACGCTCAACCAGCTCCTGTCCGAACTCGACGGGTTCGATCCGAGCAGCGGCGTCATCCTGCTGGGCGCCACCAACCGGCCCGAAGTGCTCGATCCGGCCCTGCTTCGCGCCGGCCGCTTCGATCGGCAGGTGCTCGTCGACCGGCCCGACCGCCAGGGGCGTCTCGAAATCCTGAAGGTGCATATCCGCAAAGTCACGCTGGACCGGAGCGTCGACCTCGACCAGATCGCCGCCATGACGACCGGATTCACCGGGGCGGACCTCGCCAATCTGATCAATGAAGCGGCGATCGTCGCGACGCGCCGCGGCGCCGCTTCGGTGGCGCTCGACGATTTCACCGCGGCGATCGAGCGAATCGTCGCCGGCGCCGAGAAGAAGAGCCGCGTGCTGAGGCCGAAGGAGCGCCGCCGCATCGCCTATCACGAAATGGGTCATGCGCTGGTCGCCGCGAGCCTGCCCGACGTCGACCCGGTGTTGAAGGTCTCGATCATCCCGCGAGGCGTCGGCGCGCTGGGCTATACGATCCAGAGGCCGACCGAGGACCGCTTCGTGCTCGCGCAAAGCGAGTTGCGCCATCGCATCACGGTGCTGATGGGCGGGCGCGCCGCGGAGACGATGATTTTCGACGGCGACGTCTCGACCGGCGCCGCCGACGACCTGCAGCGCGCGACGCAGATCGCCCAGGAGATGGTGACGCGCTACGGCATGACGCAGACGATCGGCCAACGCATCTATTCGAACCCCCCGCCGAGCTTTCTCAGCCCCGGCGCCGAGGAAAAGCCCAACGCGTCGGAATCGACGATGCGCGAAATCGACCTTTCCGTCCGCGACATTGTCAGCCAGGCCTTCGACGAGGCCCAGGCGATCCTGAACCGGCGACGGGCCGATCTCGACAAGGGCGCCGAACTGCTCCTGACCAAGGAGGTGCTGACGGCGGACGATTTTCCGGCGATAAGACGCTCCGAAGGCTCGCCGGACTCGCCAATTGACAAAAATCAAGGCGCGCGCGTTTGAAATCCCGAAAAAAGGCCGTCGTGGGCGAATGGAGCCCGAAGCGATCGAACGAGGAATTGGCATGCTGGCGCGCGACGTGATGACCGGGGGCGTGGTCCCGGTGAATTCCAAGTCTTCACTCGCGCAGGCGGTCGAATTGATGCTCAAGTTGAAGGTCAGCGGGCTTCCGGTGGTCGACGATCGCGGCGAACTCGTCGGGATGATCACCGAAGGCGACCTGTTGCGCAGAGCCGAGCTCGGCACCGAGCGCAAGCGGCCGAGGTGGCTCGAGTTCCTTCGCGGGCCGGGCGCGCTCGCCGAGGACTATGTCAAGACCCACGCCCGACGGGTCGACGAAGTGATGACCGAAGGGGTTTATTCGGTCGCCGAAGAAACCCCTATCGCCGATGTCGTTTCGCTGATGAATTCGCGCCGCATCAAGCGGGTTCCGGTCGTCCGCGATGGTCTGCCGGTCGGCATCATCAGCCGCGCGGACTTGGTGCGCGCGCTGGGGACGATGATTCGAGACAACGCCGAACAACCCAAAGGCGACGACGCCGCCATCAAGGCGCGCATTCTCGACACCCTCAGCCGGCAGACATGGGCGACGAATTCTCCGGTCAGCGTCCAGGTGAACGAAGGCCATGTCGAGATTCGCGGCGTGCTGACCGACGATCGCCAACGCGCCGCGATCGTGGTGGCGATCGAGAACACGCCGGGCGTGAAGACGGTCACCGACAATCTCGCGCTCGTCGAGCCCTATGTCGGATCGCTTTATTAGCTCATTTATACCTCTTTCCGAAGCGAGGCGGCGGCCCGCCGATCGAGCGAACACTCAATGTGCGCCGGTTCTATTTCGGGCTCGGGCGAGCTGCGGGATCTTGAGGCCCTCGTGCCCCCCGGCGGCGCCGGCGTCCGCGCGATCAATGTGAGCTTCGGCGTTGGTGAGGGAACGACAGCCCGTCACAGGGTGTCCGCAAGTTTCAGCAAATGAGTATCGTGAGAGTGGATTGCAGCGCCAACGGGGGCGGTTTGGCTGTTTTTTTCCGCAAGATTGATTGGTCCATTGTCACCGCGGTATCTGATGGCCGAAACGTCTTGAGATTCAAGCATTGTCTGATTGCAAAGGAGATATTCCCACGATTGAGCGATGGAGTTCGACAGCCATTGGTCATTGAACTGCGCGCCACGATCGCAGATTGCGCGGCACACAGCGGCGAAATAGCCGATGTTGGTTCCAGGAAATTCGTAATAAACGCAATCAATTGGCGCCAGCTGGAAATAGCGCAACATATAGTCGAGCGCGTGAATGGATACATACCAAAATGTATTCGCCTCAGATTGCAACTTTCCTGAGTTATTAAATTCCATCGAATAATCATCGCGATTGATTACGTTGGTCGAGACGATCATAAGACCGCCCTGTTTGAGCAGCGGTCGTAACCCCGCCAGGACATGCAACGGGGAAAAAACGTGATATAAAACCCCGGACAAATTGATCAGGTCGAAGCCGCGCAGTCGACGATTCGGAATCTTCTTATCCAGATCATAGAGCGTGCCGATGCGTTTGAAATCAAAATTGACGCCGTGGGCCGCCATTAGGGCGCGCATTTTTTGGTAGCAATGAAAGTTGAAGTCGGTCGCCAAGACGTTTCTCGCGCCTTGCTTGCACATCAGAACCGGGATTAGTCCTTCCATGCTTCCGATATCGAGGCAGTCGGCATTTCTCAAATCGCAATTACGAAGCAGCATGCGGGGGAGCATCGGGAGGTAGTCTGGGTAAATTCCGCGCTTGATTACGCCGGGAAACAATTCGACGCTGTAGTAATACCATTCGTTAAATATGGCGGAATTCTTCGCCTCTTCCGCCGACCGGGGAACAGTGCGTAGCATCGCCTTCAGCGGATGATAAAGGGCCGATAGATGATATCGAACAAAATCATCACGATAGCTACGCATGCTTATGCGACCTTTTGCCCATCGATAAAATTGACCATTCTCGCGTTGTTCGCCGACATAACTGAATGATTATCCGACAATCCACGGGATAATCGAGGAATTGACGTGAGATTTGCGCAACTCGTCCTTTGTTGCAATGGCGCTCCAAATTGCGCCGCGCGAAGCCCGTTCGATGCGCCGGATCGCCCGGCCGAAAGCCGGGGGGCGCCGATTGGGCTCCTATCGACAGGCGCGTCTCCGCTGATTTTGGCGCGAGGGAATCACATCCGGCCACCCCTGGCGGTCGATCTTGTCCGCGGCTACCGCTTTCCGGGCCGCTGCGGGGGTTGAGGTGGATCAAGGCGGCGCGCGCATGGTCGACTAATCGGGACCGGGAGGGGCGCATCGGCGCAGCCTTGCCGCAAGTTGCGGGGGCGGGCGCAGGGAGCTGGTTTCATGGGTGGTCCGATGAGCTGCGCAAGGGACGGCGGCGCGGCCGTCGAGGCCGATCACCGCGCCGCAGTAAACCGGACGGAAGCGCTGATCGCCAAATACGGCGGGCGTGTGCCGCGATACACCAGCTACCCGACCGCCGCGCAGTTCACGCCCGACGTCGGGGAGGCCGATCAACGCGCCTGGCTCGCCGCGCTCGATCCGCGCACGCCGGCGTCGCTCTATCTGCACATCCCCTTCTGCGACCGCCTGTGTTGGTACTGCGGCTGCCATACCGCCGTGGTCCATCAGCGCGGCCCGGTCGTCGACTATGTCCAAACGCTCGTCCGCGAGATCGAAATCGTCGGCCGGGCGGCGCCGGGCGGCGTGCGGGCGAGCGCCCTGCATTTCGGCGGCGGCACGCCGAACATGATCGCGCCGGACGAACTTCGCGTCCTCGTGCGCGCGCTTGGCAAGCGCTTCGCCTTCACGCCTGCCTTCGAATTCGCGGTGGAGCTCGATCCCCGCGTCCTGACCGGTGAATGGATCGACGCCGCCGCCGATCTCGGATTGAACCGCGCCAGCCTCGGCGTGCAGGATCTGAACGTGGAGGTCCAGCGGTCGATCAATCGGCTGCAGCCCTATGCGCAGATCGAATGGGCGGTGACGCGGCTTCGGCAAGCCGGCGTCGGTTCGATCAATCTCGATCTGATGTACGGGCTGCCGCATCAAAGCGTTGCGAGCGTTCTTGCAACGCTCGAAGAGGTCCTCGCGCTGTCGCCCGATCGGATCGCCCTGTTCGGCTACGCCCACGTGCCGTGGATGAAGGCGCATCAGAAACTTTTGCCGGAGGCGAGCCTGCCGGACGCCGTGGCGCGGTTCGATCAGCAGGCCGCGGCGGCCGAGCGGCTGGCGGCGGCCGGCTATGTGCGCATCGGCCTCGATCATTTCGCGCGAGGCGGGGACGATCTCGCCACGGCCGGGCGCGATGGGCTGCTGCGGCGCAATTTTCAGGGCTATACGACCGACCGGGCGACCTCGCTCATCGGTTTCGGGGCCTCGTCGATCTCGGCGATGCCGCAGGGCTATGTGCAGAGCGCGGCGCGGACGCCGGAATGGCGCCAGCGCATCAACGCCGGACGGCTTGCCGCGGCGCGGGGCCTCGTCCTCGGCGCCGACGACAGGCTGCGCGGCGAAATCATCGAACGGCTGATGTGCGACATGCGGGTGGACGTCGCCGCCGTTTGCGCCGCGCATGACCGGTCGCCCTCGCAATTCGCCGCCGAATTCCAACGCCTCGATCAGATGGAGGCTGACGGACTGGTCACGCGCGCCGGCGCGCGCATCGAAGTCACCGACGAAGGACGCCCGTTCATTCGCACGATCGCCGCCGTCTTCGACGCCCATCACCGGTCAAACGAAACCGCCCGGCACGCCCCGTCGATCTGAGGGCGCCCTCGCGACGCGCGCGAGCCCCGCGTCAGGCGATCCGCAGATGGTTGACGACGAAACTGACGCCCGGCGCCGACCAGGCGGCTCGCTCCGCGTCGGCGCGTTCGTTCCAGGTGTGGACCTTGCCTTCGAGGGTCACCTCGTCTCCATCGACGACGATGCGAATCTCGTTGGCGTCGACGAGGGCGTTTCGCTTCAAGGCGCTCTCGATACGCGACTTGATCTCCGCGCCCTGCGCCTCAGCCTGGACCTCGATCCGGTTGCTGACGCCGACGACGCCGCCGAGCTTGCGCACGCTGTTTTCGGCCGCTTCACGTTGGAACTGCCACTTGACTTTGCCGTCAAGCTCGACCCAGCCGCGCTCGACCTTCACCCGCACCGCATCCTTCGCCAGGAACACGTCCCAAGCGAGCACATTGAGGCAGCGCTCGGCGATCTCGTCATCGGCGACGGGATTCGAACCGGGATAGCGGACCTCGATTTCCTCGGCGATGCCGACGACGCCCTTGACGCGCCGCGTGGCGAGCTCGGCGGCGATCTTCTCCGCGTAGCTGCCGACATGGCCGCTGAGTGTAATAACCCCTTGCTCTGCGGCGACGCCGATATGGGCGGCCTCGACGCTCGGTTCGAATTCAAGCTCGTCGACCACCCTTTGTCGCAGAGCCTTGTCGTCCATGTCCGTCTCCCCGCCCGCGAACCATCGAACAGCTTGCGACGATGCGCATAACGGGTTGAACTAGCCTCCGGCAGGCCGTTCGGGCATTGACATGGCTCAATGGCGGGGGCCGATTGATCGGGAGGCGAATGACACGTGCAAGCGATGGTGCTGTATCGCAGCGGCGAACCGCTGCGCCTGGAGACGCGGCCCGATCCAGTTCCGGGGCCGGGGGAAATCCGGTTGCGGGTGGAGGCCTGCGGCGTCTGCCGGACCGATCTGCATGTCGTCGACGGCGATCTCCCCAACCCCAAACTGCCGATTGTTCCCGGACACGAGATCGTCGGCGTCGTCGAGGCGGTCGGGGAGGGCGTCCGTGATCGCCCGCTCGGCTTGCGCGTCGGCGCGCCGTGGCTCGCCCACACTTGCGGCGTCTGTCCGTACTGCGAGGCCGGGCGCGAAAATCTCTGCGATCATCCGTTGTTCGCGGGCTACACGCGCGACGGCGGCTTCGCCACGCATTTCATAGCCGAAGCCGACTACACGTTTCCGATGCCCGACTTTCCCGACCCCGTCGCCGCTGCGCCGTTGCTGTGCGCCGGGCTGATCGGATGGCGCTCGCTCGTCGCCGCCGGCGACGGGCAAAAGGTCGGCCTGTACGGATTTGGCGCGGCGGCGCATGTCATCGCGCAGGTGATCGGCTGGCAGGGGCGCCAAGTCTACGCCTTCAGCCGCCCCGGCGACTCGGCCGCCCAGAATCTGGCGCGCGAGCTCGGCGCCGCGTGGGTTGGCGGATCGGACGAGCGACCGCCCGAGGCGCTCGACGCCGCCATCATTTTCGCGCCGGTTGGCGATCTCGTGCCGGCGGCGCTGCGCGCGGTTCGCAAGGGCGGACGCGTGGTCTGCGGCGGAATCCACATGAGCGACATCCCGCAATTTCCGTATCGCATCTTATGGGAGGAGCGCCGGGTCGCATCGGTCGCCAACCTGACCCGCCAGGACGGGCGCGAGTTTCTGGCGATCGCGCCGCAGGCGGGCGTGAAGACCCATACGACGCGCTATCGGCTCGCCGCGGCCAACGAGGCGCTCGCCGATCTGCGGGAAGGGCGCGTTCAAGGCGCCGCGGTATTGGTTCCCTGAGCGGCGCGCCGCTTTCCCGGCCTGCCTACGAACCCGGACCCAGCAGCGCGCGGACCGCCCGGGCAATCACCAGTTCCTCGTCGGTGGGCACGACGAAAACGTCGACGGCGGAATCGTCGGCGCTAATTCGCCGTGCGTTGGCTTCGTTGCGCGCGCGATCGACGCGCAGGCCCATCCAGGCGAGGCCCTCGGCTATTTTTCGGCGCATCGGGGCCGAATGCTCGCCGATCCCCGCGGTGAAAACGAGCGCGTCAAGACCGCCGAGCGCCGCGATCAGCGAACCCGTCTCGCGAACGCAACGATAGGCGAACAGGTCGAGCGCCTCCTGCGCCGCCGGCTCCTTGCTGACTTCGAGAACGCGCATGTCGTCGCTGACGCCGGAGACGCCGAGCAAGCCGGAGCGCCGGCTGATCAGATCTTCGACCGCCTCGGCCGACAGGCCTCGTTCGCGGATGAGGTAGAGCACGAGGCCCGGATCGATGGCGCCGCAGCGCGAGCCCATCATGAGCCCGTCGATCGCCGTCAGTCCCATGGTCGTGGCCAAACTCTTGCGGCCGCGCATCGCGCACAGACTGGCGCCGCTGCCGAGATGGGCGACGATGACCCGCCCGTCCGCTTTGGCCCCGGCGACCTGCGGCAGGACGCTTGCGATGTAGTCGTAGGAGAGGCCGTGAAATCCGTAGCGTAGCAGGCCTTCGTCGGCGAAGCGACGCGGAATCGCGAACAATTCCGCAAGGCGCGGCTGCGTTCGATGAAAGGACGTATCAAAACAGGCGACCTGCGGAAGCTGCGGCCAGCGTTTGGCGACGGTGCGTATGGCGGCGAGATTGTGCGGTTGGTGCGCGCGCGCCAGCGGCGTCAGGCGATCGAGCGCTTCGATGACCTTCTCGTCGAGGACGACCGGTTTGTCGAAATGCGGCCCGCCGTGGACGACCCGGTGGCCGGCCCCGACGATCGGCAGGTCCGGCGCTGCGCGAATGGCGTCGAGCAGCCATGCGAGCAGCGTTTCGTGGTCGCCGTCCGCCGGAAGGCCGGCACCGGCGAAATCGCTGGCCTTTGCGCCCCAAGCGCGGAAATGCGCGCCGTCGCCGATCGCGTCGATCTCCCCGCCGACGAGCATTTCCAGAGGGTCGGCCCGATAGATCGCGAACTTGACGCTCGACGAACCGGCGTTGAGGACGAGGATGGCGGCGCTCACTTGGTGATGGCCACGCCGCGATGGACGAACAATTGCGCGATCGCGCACGAGGCCATGCGATTGAGCGGCTCGTCGGCGCGGCTCGTCAGAATGATCGGCACCCGGGCGCCGAGGACGATGCCCGCGGTTTCCGCGCCGGCGAGATAGACGAGCTGCTTCGCGATCATGTTCGCCGCCTCGAGATCGGGCGCGACGAGCACATCGGCGTCGCCAGCCACGGGCGAGATGATGTGCTTGATCGCGGCGGCGCGTTTGGAGACGGCGTTGTCGAAGGCGAGCGGCCCGTCGATCAGGCCGCCGACGATCTGGCCGCGATCGGCCATCTTGCAGAGCGCGGCGGCCTCGATCGTCGAGTTGATCTTGGGATTGACGGTCTCGACCGCCGAAAGAAGGGCGACCTTGGGCTGCGCTATGCCCAAAGCATGGCACAACTCGATGGCGTTCTGAACGATATCGCGTTTGTCGGCGAGTGTCGGATAGATATTCACCGCCGCATCGGTGATGAACAGCGGCTTGGGGTAGTGGGGAACGTCGAAGGCGAACACGTGGCTCATCCGCCTTTCCGTCCGCAGGCCCATTTGCGGGTCGACGACCGCCGCCATGATCTCATCGGTATGCAACGAGCCCTTCATAAGGGCGAGCACGCGGCCCTCGCGCGCCAGAGCGACCGATTTCTCGGCGGCGGCGTGGCTGTGCGGCGCGTCGATGATCTCGACGCCTTCGAGGCTGACATTGGCGTCGCGCGCGGCCTTCTCTATTTTGAGGCGCGGCCCGACCAGCAGCGGCGTGATCAATTTGCCGTCGCGCGCCTCGATCGCGCCGAGAATCGACACGTCGTCGCAGGGGTGGACGACGGCGGTGACAATCGGCGGCAGGCCCTGAGAAGCCGCGAGCAACTCGCGATAGCGCTTGCCGGGTTCGTGCAGATCAATCTGCGGCAGCGGAACGCGCGGCCGCCGGATCTTTTGCGTCGGAGCGACGACTTCCGCCTGGCCCTCGACCACGACGGCGCCGGCCTGGTTGCGGCACTCGCAATCGAGCACGACGCGCTTGGCTTCGGCGTGCAATTCGCGAACCGTCACCCGCGCGCAGATCGTGTCGCCGAGACTGACGGGTCCGCAGAAAACCAGCGATTGCTTGAGGTAAAGGGTTCCCGGGCCGGGCAATTGCGTTCCCAGGACCGCTGAAATCAACGCGCCTTCCCACATGCCATGACCGACGATCCGGTGAAAGCGATCGGACCTGGCGAATTCCTCGTCGATATGGGTGGGATTGACGTCCCCGGACAGGACGGCGAAGAGCTCAATGTCTTGTTGGTTGAGCTGACGGGTCAATTCGGCGGTATCGCCGATCCTGAGCTCGTCGAAGGTCTTGTTCTCGATGAATTGCAAGGCGTCCATGGTCCAGCCAGGTCGATGAGATCGTGCGCGCAGATTCGCCGCCCCGCCGCTGTCGGGACCGGGCGTCTAGCGGTTCTTGAACGGCGCGATGGCGTCCGCCTCGAGTCGGGGCTTCATAGCGTTCATTGATCACGTCGCCAAGACATAGGCGCCGGGCGCATTCGCCAGCGAGGCCTCGGCCGCTTTGCCGCCCGCCATCGCCGGCGGAGCGACCTCGGCGCCGGACCGCGCCGCGAGCCAGCTCACCCATTCGGGCCACCAGGAGCCTTGCCGGCGCGGCGTCGACTCGCGCCAGGCGTTGGGGTCGACATAGTGATCCTCGAGCTTCTTGGTCGCCGCCTGGTAGGAACGCTTGGCGCTCGCCCCCGGCGGCGAAACGACGCCGGCGTTGTGCCCGCCGGTGGTGAGCAGGAACGTGACGTCGGTCTTGGTCAGCAAGTGAATCTTGAACGCCGATCGCCACGGCGCCACATGGTCGGTCTCGGTGCCCACGGCGAAGATCGGCGCCTTGATGTCGGTCAGTGCGATCGGCCGACCGTCGACCTTGAAGCGTCCTTCCGCCAGGTCGTTGTCGAGAAAGAGCTGGCGCAAATATTGCGAATGCATGCGGAACGGCATGCGAGTCGCGTCGGCGTTCCACGCCATCAGATCGATCATCGGCTCGCGCTCGCCCATCAGATATTCGTGGATCGCGTAAGACCAGATCAGATCGTTCGAACGAAGCAGGCTGAAGGCGCCGGCCATCTGACGCGAATCGAGATAGCCTTGTCGCCACATCAGGTCTTCGAGGAAGGACACTTGGCTCTCATTGATGAACAAGGTCAGTTCGCCCGCTTCCGTGAAGTCGGCCTGGGCGGCGAACAACGATATGGTCTTCAGCCGCTTGTCGCCGTCTCGCGCCATCGCGGCGGCCGCTATGGAAAGCAACGTGCCGCCGAGGCAGTAGCCGACCGCGTGGATGCTGTCGCCGCAGATCGAGGCGGCGACGTCGATCGCCGCCAGGGGGCCGAAGGCGAGATAGTCGTCGAGAGACAGGTCGCGATCCTCTTCGGTCGGGTTCTTCCAGGAGATCATGAAAACAGTGAACCCTTGCCCGGTCAGGTAGCGAACCAGCGAATTGTGCGGCGAAAGGTCGAGGATGTAATATTTCATGATCCAGGCGGGAACGATCAATATCGGTTCCGGCCGCACCTTGTCGGTCGCCGGAGCGTATTGGATGAGTTCGATCAGGCGATTGCGGAAGATCACCTTGCCCGGCGTGACCGCTACGTCGCGTCCGACCTGGAACGCTTCGGCGCCGGCCGGCTTTCGGCCGCTGGCGGCGCGATCGAGGTCGTCGAGAAGATTGCCGAAGCCGGCCAGCAGGTTCATTCCCCCCGTCTCGAGCGTCCGGCGCGCGGCGACCGGGTTGGTCGCCAGGAAGTTCGAGGGACTGAACATGTCGAGGATTTGCCGCGCCACGAAATTGACGATGTTTTCATGCCGCCGGCTCACGCCGCGCACTCCCGTAGTCGCCTCGCGCCACCATTCCTCCTGCAGCAGAAACGCCTGATAGTAGAAGCTGTACGGCCAAAGGCGCCAATCTTCGCTGATAAACCGGCGATCCTGCGATGACGGCTCGATGCAGGGTTGCGCCGGCCGCCGTTCGAGCGCCGCGCGCAAGCCGAATTCGAGGAGCCGCGCGACGTCGCGAACGGCCTCCTCGGTGAGTTCGGTCCGCCTTCCCGGCGAGGCGGCGAGATGGGCGGCCCAGTCCGACCAGGATTTGGCGAGCGCGATGGGCGAAAGCCCGCCAGTCGTGCGCGCCAGGGAGGCGCGGAGCGAGCGGTCGAAGAATTCGAGATTCTGAGTGTCCGCGGGTTGCGCGGTCGCGCCTTCCGGCTGCGGACGGGGCGCCGGCGGCGGCTCGGCGCGTAGCGGATCGGGAGCCAGGATCGGCGCGGGCATGAAAGGATTCCCAAGGACGATATGGTGAAGCTAGAGCGGAATTGTCTCGCGACGGCTGATCCAGATCAATCGCCGCGGTCGAATGCGCCGGCCAATCGCCTCCCGGCGATCGGCGGAGAGGGCCGGCCCAAACTGGCGCAGGGTTCTCGGCGAATATTGACCTAGCGCAAGGCGTCCGAACGCGACTCGGGCAAATTACCACAACAGCCTGTTCCTCGAGGAGCCGACGCGATGCATCCGACAGCTTTCTACCTTCTGCTTCAGGCTGTTCCGGCCGCGCTATTGTTCGCCGCCTTGCTGAGCCTGGGATTCCAAAGAGGCGGCGTTGGCGCCAGGCGGGTGGCTCCGATCCGAAGCGGGCGCAGCGCGCGATAGGCCGCGCTGCTCATCGACGGAAGTCGCCGATGCGAGTCAAACAGGCGAATCTCGCGCAGAGAGGCGTCGCCATGCGGAAAATCTATTCCATCGCGCCGATCACGTTGGAGGCGGCTGATCGCGCCTATCCGCTTTTGACAGCGATCGCGCCGACCGTCTCCCTGGACGAGTGGCGGCGGTTCTGCCGGGCCGCCGCCTCGCCGCTCGCCGGCGACGAGCGCGCGAGCGGTCGCGAGCAGGCGGCGCTCGCCGTGGATTCGCGCAAGCACGTCAAAGGTCTGTGCATTTATTCGATCAGGGATCACTGGTTTTACGGCCGCTTGCTCGACGTTCCCGTCTTCATCGCGGCGAGCGCCGCGGACGCGCATGGCGTGGCGATCGAGCTATTGCAGTTTCTGCAGGGGGTGAGCAATCGGGCGGTCTGCTCGGGCGCGCGATTCTGGACGATGGGCGCACAGGCCTGGAGCCGGCGTCACAGCGAGGACGAATTCCGCCGCACGGATCACGGCGTCTTCGTGCCGGCGCTCGCGAACTTCGCCCAGGCGGAGAACGCCGAATCCGCGCTGATGCGCGTCGGTCCGGCGCTCATCGATCGACTTTCCCGGTAAAGACATAGCCGACCCCGCGGACGGACTTGATCAGCGCGGGATTTTTTGGGTCGCCCTCGACCTTCTTGCGCAGACGCGCGACCTGTGCGTCGATCGTCCGGTCATACGCCTCCCAGGTTCGTCCGCGGGTCAGGTCCATCAGCGTCTCGCGGCCGAAGATACGGCCGGGATATTTGGCCAAAGTCGCCAGCAGATCGAACTCCCCCGTCGTGAGCGCGATCGCCTCGCCTTTCGGAGCGATAAGGCGACGTCGTCCGATATCGAGAAGCCAGCCGTCAAATCGGATCACTTCGTCATACCGGGTCTGTTCCGCCGCGGCCGGCTCGGGCGCGTGCTTGCGCCGTCGAAGCACGCTCTTCACCCGAGCGAGCACCTCGCGCAGGTGGAACGGCTTGGCGATGTAGTCGTCGGCGCCGACTTCCAGCCCGACGACGCGATCCATCACCTCGCCGCGGCCAGTCAGCATAATGATGCCGACGTCGGAATGAGCGCGAATCTGGCGGGCGAGCGTCAGCCCGTCGTCGCCGGGCAGGACGACGTCGAGCAGGATGACGTCGACCTGGTTGGCGTTCAGACAGGCGCGCATCGCCGGGCCATCCGCCGCTGCGGCGACCTGGTAACCCTCCTGAGTGAAGTAGCGGGTCAGCATCTGACGAATGCGCGAGTCATCATCGACGACCAGAATGCGGATGGTGGCGTCTTCTGATCGGCTCATCGGCGCGGGCTCGGCGGCGCGGCGTCGCCGCCGAGGCTGGTGGGAAAGGGTCTGTCACACATTGTTACAAATCGGCGCAAAATCGCACAGGCGAATGATACGCCGGTTACAGAGACAGATTCAAATGGGCGTCATCCAACGTCAAGAGGACGCAGCCATGTACAGCCAAGCCGCCATGACGCCATCTCGAAACGCCGCCTATATGCCTGTTCAGCCGGTCGATCGCGCCCCGACGCTCCAGGATGTTTTCAAAGGGCAGCCGGTCACCTCTTATTCGCCCGGCGAGGCGATCTTCTGGGAGGGTGACGCCGCAGGCCACATTTACGACGTCCTGGAGGGCGTGCTGCGCGTCTGCAAAATTCTGCCGGACGGCCGCCGCGCGATCATGGGTTTCATCTATCCCGGCGACGTGCTCGGAGTGTCGCTTCATAGCCGCTATTTGTTTACCGCCGAGGCGGTGACCACCGTCAAGGTTCGGCGATTTTCCCGCGATCGCTTCTTCATCCTGGTCAACGAATCTCCAGAGCTGCGGCCGCAGCTGTTGGCGATGCTGTGCGACGAGATGTCGGCGGCGCAGGACCAGATGCTTTTGCTCGGTCGCAAGAACGCCGAGGAGCGCGTCGTCAGTTTCCTGCTTGCCGTTCACCGCAAGACCGGCGTCGGCAACACGATCGAACTGCCTATGAGCCGCCTTGACATGGCCGACTATCTCGGGCTGACGATTGAAACAGTGTCGAGAATGATGACGGCGTTGACCCGCCGCGGCCTTATCGCGGCGACCGGGCGGCACACCATTGCCCTGCCCAGGATGAATGCGCTGAGGGAGGCCGCGGGAGCCGACGAGCCTCGCGCTGGGTCTCACGGTGGACTCTCCGCCCCGCGGCGGGCGGTCTGGCCGAATTGAGTCGGGGCGGCAACCGGTAATCAATTGTGCAAGAGCCCGCCATGGATCCGCTCGAAACCGTTGAGAATTTCGAGCAGCTCGTAGGGCTGTTCGACCAGTCGAACGTCATCATCCATCGCATCGATGGGAAGATTCTGTATTGGTCGACGGGCTGCGAACGCCTTTATGGCTGGACCAAGGAAGAGGCGATCGGCGCGATCGTCGACGATCTCCTTGCGACCAAGTTTTCGCAGCCGCGCGATTCGATCTTCGCCGCATTGACCGAGCGGGGCTTCTGGCAAGGGGAGCTCGAGCATCAGAGGAAGGACGGATCGGCGGTCGCGGTCGCCAGCCTCTGGGGTGCACGGCCGATGGGGGATGGCGCGTCGCTTTCGGTCCACCAAACGAACAGCGACATCTCGGAACTGAAGCGCGCCCAGAGCGAACTCGCGACCCGTGAAGCGCACCTGCGCTCGATTCTCGACACCGTTCCCGAATTGATGATCGTGATCGACGAGAGCGGCCTCATCACGTTGTTCAGCGCGGCGGCCGAGCAGTTGTTCGGCTATGCGGCGCATGAGGTCGTCGGACGCAACGTCAAGATGCTGATGCCTTCGCCCTATCGGGAAGAGCACGACGGCTATATCGAGCGCTATCTGAGGACGGGGGAAGCGCGGATCATCGGCTATGGCCGCGTGGTGACCGGCCTCAGTAAGGACGGCGCGACGTTTCCCGTCGAGCTTGCCGTCGGTGAGACTCGCGTCAACGGCCAACGAATCTTCACGGGTTTCGTTCGCGACCTGAGCAGCCGGAAAAAAATGGAGGAGGAACTGCGACAGGCGCAGAAGATGGAGGCGATCGGGCAGCTCACTGGTGGGATTGCGCATGATTTCAACAACCTGCTGACGGTCATCTCGGGCAACCTCGAAATGCTGGAGGCGAGCCTCGACAGTCCCGCCCAACGCGAGCTGGTGAAGGAAGCGCAGGATGCGGCTCAGGACGGCGCGAAACTGACCGCGCAACTGCTGGCGTTTGGTCGGCGGCAGCCGCTCAATCCCACGCTTGTCGACATTGACAAGGTCATTGCCGGGTTCTCGGACTTTCTGCGCCGCACCTTGGGCGAAGCGATCCAGTTGCGCCTGATCGTCACCGGTCCGCCGCATCGGGCGGTGGTCGACGCCTCGCAATTGCAGAACGCGCTGCTGAATCTCGTTCTCAATGCGCGCGACGCCATGCCGCGCGGCGGCCGGGTCACCATCGAGATCTCGCAAACGCTGCTCGACGCCGACTATGCCCAGATGTTTCCGGAAGTGCGCACCGGCCGATACGTGCTGATCTCGGTGACCGACACGGGAAACGGGATGCCGGCCGACGTGCGCCAGCGCGCCTTCGAGCCGTTCTTCACCACCAAGCCGGCGGGCGCCGGGACAGGGCTCGGATTAAGTATGGTCTACGGGTTCGTCAGGCAATCGGGCGGCAACGTCCAATTGTACAGCGAGCCGGGCCAGGGGACGAGCGTGCGCATCTTCCTGCCGGCGGCCGCCCCCGCGCAACGAGAAAACGAGCTCACGGCGCGCGAGGCCGAGGCGGCTCCCTTGCCCCGCGGCTCCGAGACGATCCTGGCGGTCGAGGACGACGCCCGCGTCCGGCGGGTGGCCATCGCGCGCCTCAGAAGTCTAGGCTATCAGGTCATTGAAGCAGCGAATGGCGCGGCGGCGCTCGCGCTCCTTTCCGAGCGGCCGGAAATCAAGATGATCTTCACCGATATCGTGATGCCGGGGGGTATGAGCGGCGACGAATTGGCGCACGCCGCCCTCGTCCAGCGGCCGGACATCAAAATTCTCCTGACCTCCGGTTATGCCGAACCGGCGGTCGCGAGCCAGGGGCTGCGCGCCGGAGCCTGGCTCAAGAAGCCGTACACGGCCGCCGAGCTGGCGCGCAAGATTCGCTCCATCCTCGACGCTCCGCGAGAGTAGAAGGCGAGTCGGCGCGTGCGGTCGACGGGCGGCGCGGCCGATCGAGCCGTCGGCGGGTTCGTCCTGTGGCCGTCAATTCCGCCCGCCGCGGAATCCGGCCATGCGGCGGATTTCGCGCTCGGGGCGGACACGGGAGCAGTTCCCGGGGACAGCATCGCCGGAGGCGCCCGCCATTCGTTGAATTGGGATCCGATGAAGCTCGCCCGGCGAACGGACGCTCAGCGGCGACGGCGCTAGAGCCGCGGCGCCATCCAGATATTCGCGGGGAGCGCGGGCGGGCGTGATGCGAGGCCATCGAGGAGCGCGCCGAGGAGCGGCTCGACCAAGCTCTCGACATCCTTGAGCGGGCCGACGAAATCGTCGATCGCCAGCATGGTGAGGCCGTGCAAAACGGACCACATCGCCAGGGACGCTGCGGCGCTTTCGGGCGGGTTCGCCATGCCTGGAGGAAACGCCCCCGCGCGGACGGCTTGGGCGAGCGTCGCATCGACGATTGCGCGCGCCTTGGCTGCCGCGACCTTCTCGATCGCCGGGCGGCCGGCTTCCGGGGTTGTCAGCGCCGCGCCGAACATCAGGCGATAGAGCGCCGGATTGTCAACGCCGTGCGCGACGAACGCCTGGCCGCACGCGAGGAGACGCGCCCGCGCGTCTGTCACCCCCTCGAGCGAAGAAAGCGTGCGCCCGCCCAGCGCCTCAAAGCCGCGCGCCGCGACAGCGGCCAGAAGGTCGCGCTTTTCCGGAAAGTGCTTGTAAGGCGCGTTGTGACTGACGCCGGCGCGCCGTGCGACCTCGCGCAGCGAGAAGGCCCAATCCTGTGTTTCATCGAGCAGCGTCAGCGCGGCCTCGACCAGCGCGGCGGCGAGATTCCCGTGATGATAGCGGCGGGGGGCAGTGCGGCGGGCGGCTTTGATCACGAAATATCTCCAGGCGGAGTTGACAGTGCCTACTTCGCAGGATACAGAGAGTTGTCACTGTCAACTTACCGGGAATTGGCCCGGAAGTCCAGCCAAAGGAGAGTTCCATGCCCATCTACCAATGCGTCACGTCCAAGGCCCTGAGCGCCGAGACCAAGGCGGCCGTCGCCAGGGAAATCACCCGTATCCACGTCGAATTCACCGCGGCGCCGGAGCCCTTCGTCAATATCGTCTTCAGCGACCTGCCGTTGGGCTCGCACTACCTCGCTGGCGCCATCCGCGAGAACGGGACGCTGATCAACGCCATTGTGCGAGCCGGTCGGACGCTGGAGACCCGCCAGGCCCTCCTGAAAGCCCTTTCGGCGGCCTGGTCGCGCCTGACCGGACAGCCCGAACGGAATTTGGTCATCAGAGTCGAGGAGGCCGATGCGGAAACCATCATGGAAGCCGGCTTGATCATGCCGCGCCCCGGCGCGGAGGCTGCCTGGTTCGAAGCGAACAGGGCGGCGCTGGAAGAGACGCAGGTCGCCGCGTAAGCCAAATCGCGAAGGGCGATGTTCCCCTCTCTCGCCGCAGGAGAGGGGAACCTCGAGCGCTGCGCGGAAAGAAGAGCGACTCGCGTGGTTTCTTGCAGCGTGCGTCAATTCCCCCGCGTCCTAGCCCGCCTGCGCGGCCACCCTGCGGAAGCGGACCAACGCAATCATCAGGAAGAGCCCGCCGACGACGGCGACGAACGGATAGTCGAGCCACACCCGCGCGAAGCCGGCGCCGCGGTGACCAGGAGACCGCTCCCCCAGACTTTCGACAGGGCGATTTCGAACCGCGTGACGGGCATGACGAACAAATGGTCCACGGCGCGTCGCTCTGCGGGATCAATGGTTTGACCCCGGGAGATTGGGACATCCGCATGGAATCTATCAGAGCCGCTTCCGCCCTACGTCGCCTGCGCGGCGACGGACCGGAAGCGCAATATGGCGATGGTGAAGAACAGGCCGCCGATCAGCGCAACAGCGAGGAATTCCGGCCAGACCACATCGATGCCTGCGCCGCGATAGAGGATCGACTGCGCAAACAGCACGAAATGCGTCGAGGGCGAGGCCAGCATCGCCGTCGCCAGCCAAGGCGGCATGCTCTCGAGTGGCGTATTGGCGCCCGACAGCATGTTCATCGGCATATAGACCAGCATGTAAAGCAGCCCGAGCTGCGGCATCGAGCGCGCCAACGTGCCGAGGAATATGCCGATCGCGGTGGCGAAGAACAGGTAGATCACCACGCCGATCATGAACAACGGCAACGAGCCGGCGATCGGAATGCCAAGAATCATGCGCACCTCGACGTAAAGGGAAAAGCCGGTCGCCACGGTGATCACCAGCCCGTTCGCCCAGACCTTCGACATCGCGATCTCGAAGGGCGTTAGCGGCATGACGAGGAGGTGGTCCATGGTGCCGTGCTCGCGCTCGCGCACGATCGCCGCGCCGGACAAAATGATCGCGAGCATGGAGATGCTGTCGATGATGCCCATCACGCTGGAGAACCACGCGGTGGTGATGTTCGGGTTGAACGCGATGCGCACGTCGAGATTGACCGGCGACAGCGGCGCGCCTTCCGAATGCGAAAGGAAGTCCGCGATCTCGGTGCTGACGATTTGCTGCGCATAGCCGGAGCCCAGACCCGCCTGCACCATCGCGGTGGCGTCGACGTCGATCTGCAGCCCGGGTTGACGCCCGGCCAGCACGTCCTGCTCGAAGTTCGGCGGGATGTCGATGACGAAGGTGTATCGTCCGGCGTTCATCAGGGGAATGATGTCGCGCTCGGCGATCTGCCGCGGCAGCTGGAACAGCGGCGGCAGGAACGCATGGGCGATCCGCCGCGACAGCTCGGAATGATCCTCGTCGACGATCGCGATCGAGGCGTTGTGCAGCTCCTGCGAGAAGCTGTGCGCGCGCATCGCCACGGCGAAGGAGAAGGCGTAGACGACCAGCCCCAAGAGCACGATATCGCGCAGGAAGCTGCGCAGCTCCTTGACGCCGAGCCAGAAGATGTTCGAAGCCTTGCGCACCGGCCGGCCCCCTCCTAGCGTTCCTGCTTGCGCAACAGCAGAACGTTCAGCAGCGTCAGGATCGGCACGAAGACCGCCAGAGCCGCCAGATCCCTGCCGAGGTCGGAAAAGCCCAGTCCTTTGGTGAACGTCCCGACGCTGATCGGGACGAAATAGGTCATGGGAAAAGCGCGGCCCATCAGCTGGGCGCTGCCGGCCAGCGACGAGACCGGGGTCATCATGCCGGCGAACTGCGTCGCGGGCAACGCCGTCAAAATGGCGGTGCCGAACAGCGCGGCGATCTGGGTGTTGGTGAACGACGAAATCAGCATGCCGTAGGCGGTCATTGCGGTGACGTAGATCAGCACCCCCAGCAGGAGCGTGGGCAAGCTGCCCTTGAGCGGAACCTCGAAGAGGAACAAGCCCATCGAGAACAACAACGCGAAATTGGTCACGGCGACCGCGATGTAGGGGAGCTGCTTGCCCACCACGAATTCGAACCTTGTGACGGGGGTCACGTAAAGATTGATGATCGAGCCGAGCTCCTTTTCGCGAACGACGCCCAGCGCCATCAGGATCGCGGGAAACAGCCCGAGCATCATCGCCATCACCCCAGGCACCATCGCATAGATGCTGTCGAAATCCTGGTTGTATTTGAACCGGAGCTCGATGTCGGCGGGCGGAGGCGCAGCGGGCGCGGTCGTCTTCACCGCCGGGTCCGCCAGATACAGCTCGTGCATGCCCTGCAGATAGCCGCGGATGGTCTCCGCCCGAAACGGCATGGAGCCGTCCACCCAGGCGCCGACCCAGGCGGGGCGTCCGCGCTTGATGTCGCGCCCGAAGCTCGGCGGAATCTCGATGGCGGCTTTGATGTTGCCGCTTCTGAGGCGATTTTCGAGCTCGGCGTAGTTGGCGAGCGGCGCCCGCTCCACGAAATAGGTCGAGCCTCTGAGCTCCTCCAGATAGGCGCGGCTCTCGGGACTCTGATCGTGGTCGAGCACCGCGAACGACAGATTGTTGACGTCGGTCGAAACGCCAAATCCGAACACCAGCATCAGCAGCGCGGTGCCGAACAGGCTGAACCCGAGCCGAATGGGGTCGCGCAGCAGCTCCAGGGTCTCGCGGATCGTATAGGCGAACAGGCGGCGTAGGCTGAACACGGAATGCTCGGGCGCCGCCGGTCGCGCCGCAGCGGCGGCCCCTTCCCCCGGCGCGGGCGCCGCGGTCGCCGAAACGCGCGATCCCGTCGCCTCTTCGAGATAGCTGATGAACGCGTCCTCGAGCGTGGCGACCCCGCGCGCCTTGACGAGTTCGCTCGGCGCGCCAGCGGCGAGCACGCGCCCCGAATCCATCAGGGCGATCCGATCGCAACGTTCGGCCTCGTTCATGAAGTGGGTCGAGACGAAAATCGTCACCCCTTGATTGCGCGAAAGGTCGATCAACGCCTCCCAGAACCGGTCCCGCGCCACGGGATCGACGCCCGAGGTCGGTTCGTCGAGGATGAGCATCTCGGGCTGGTGGACGATCGCGACGGCCAGCGACAGCCGCTGGCGAATCCCTAGCGGCAGATCCAAGGCGCGCTGCTCGAGATGGTCCTTGAGGCCGAACCATTCGACCAGTTCGGCGATGCGCGCCTTCGCCTTCGCCGCCGGCAGATGGAAAAGGTGGGCGTGAAGATCGAGGTTCTGCCTGACCGTCAGTTCGGTATAGAGCGAGAACGACTGCGACATGTAGCCGACGCGATAGCGCGAACGCATGTCGCCCGCTTCCAGCGGCTCGCCGAACAGCAGCGCTTCGCCTTCGCTCGGCGCCAAGAGGCCGGTCAGCATCTTCATGGTCGTGGTCTTGCCGCAGCCGTTCGAGCCGACGAAGCCGAAAATCTCGCCGCGCTCGATAGTGAAGCTCACGCGGTCGACCGCCGTGAAGTCGCCGAAGCGGCACGTCAGATCGCGCGCGGCGATGACTGGCCCATCGCCGGAGACGCGACGCGGCGGTATGCGCAGCCGCTGGCGGCCGCCTCCTTGCTCTTCTGGAAGCAGCGCGATGAACGCATCCTCCAGCGTCGTCGCGCCGACTCTCGCCTTGACTTCGGCGGGGGAGCCCGTCGACAGCACCTTCCCCGCGCTCATCGCCGCCAGCCAGTCGAACTGCTCCGCCTCCTCCATGTAGGCGGTGGCGACCATCAGGCTCATGCCGCGGCGACGCGAACGCATGCGCTCGATCAGCTCCCAGAATTGCCGGCGCGACAGCGGATCGACGCCGGTGGTCGGCTCGTCGAGGATCAGCAGGTCCGGATCGTGGATGAGACAACAACAAAGTCCGAGCTTTTGCCGCATGCCGCCCGACAGCTTCTTGGCCGGACGGTCGGAAAAAGGGGCCAGCCCGGTGCTGTCGAGAAGCTCGGCGATTCTCGCGTTGCGCTCGGACCGGCCGTGTCCGAACAGGCGGCCGAAGAACTCGATGTTCTCGCGCACGCTGAGGTCGGCGTAGAGGTTCTTGCCCAACCCTTGCGGCATATAGGCGATGCGCGGACAGATCATCGCGCGATGCGCCGAATCCGCGACGTCGCCGTCGAGGACGAAGGCGCGTCCGCTCTGGATTTTCCGCGCGCCGGCGACGATGGCGAGCAGCGTCGACTTCCCGACGCCGTCGGGACCGATGAACCCCGCCACGCAGCCGGCCGGAATCTCGATCGTCACGGCGTCGAGCGCCACCGCCGGGCCATATAACTGCGTAACGCCCTCGATCCGCGCGGCCGAGGGTCCGCGCTCGATCATCGCGGGACGTTCCCTTGCAACTGAGGCGGCCAGGCGACCGCCGGGTCCTGTTTCACGTAGGCGACGCCGGGCAGACCGCTTCTCACCAAGGCGCCGCGCGCACGTAATCGTTCGGGATCGATTTTCACCCTGACCCGGAACATCAGTTTGTCGCGCTCGTCCTTGGCGTCCACCGTTGCGGGGGTGAACTGCGCCTGAGTGGCGATGAACGCGACCTTCGCCGGAATTGCCAGATCGGGCCTGGCGTCGAGCACGATGCGAGCGTCGGCGCCCATCTTCACTTTGCCGGCCTCGGCAGTGGGAAGATAGATGTCCATGTAGACGTAGGCGATGTCGAGCATAGTGAAGACCTTGCCGCCGGCAGGGAGCACCTCGCCGAGATTCGCGATGCGGTACTGGATGCGGCCGTCGCGCGGCGCGACGAGCGCGTTGTCGGCGATGTTGACTTTATAGAGCTCGACGTCGTGGGTGGCGGCGTCGAGCGCCCGCTCGGCTTCGCCGACGCGGTCGTTGGCGGCGTTGAGCGCGGCTTGGGCGCCGTTGAGGCCCTGCCGGCGCTGGTCGAGCAACTCGACCGTGGCGAAGCCGCGCTTGACCAGGGTGCTCGTGCGATCGAACTCTTGCTGCGCGAGCGTGACCTGGGTCTTTTGCTGATCGACGTTGGCGCGCGCCTCGTCGAGGCTCTGCTGCGATTCCTGGACTTGCGCCTCGGTCTTTCGCAGCGTGGCTTCGAGGTCTCGCGTGTCCATCCGGGCGACGACCTGGCCGGCCTTGACCATGTCGCCTTCGTCGGCCAACATTTGAAAGATGCGCCCGGCGAACTTGGTGTCGATGTCGACCTCGTCGGCCACGATCCTGCCGTTGCCCGATGCGATCCCCGCGGGCAGGCCGCCCTGCCGCGCATACCACCAATATGCGCCGCCGCAGCCGGCGCCGATGACGGCCAGACCGAGCAAGGCCCAGGCCTTCCACCGGGATTTCGCGCGCGCCGGAGAAGGCGGTCTGAGCGCGACGGGCAGCGTGGACGGCGCCGGCGTGAGCGCCGCCCGGGAGAGTGGAGCCTCGGCGCGCTGGATATCAACCTTGCTCGAACGGGCGGGCGGAACTGGAGTCTCGGTGTCGTCGCTGCTCATGGTCGGCGCCTGTCGGCTCGGGCCTGGATACGATAACATGGGGTCGCAGCGGAGGTCGCGCCGAACCCTGTCGCCCGCCCGTTCCCGCAGTTCATGGCGACGGCGTCCGTCACTTTTTCGCGACGCGATTCGGTCTCTGTCCGGCGACGGTCGCGCACCCGATGCCGCAATTCAATCTCCTTCGCAGGCTTGTGGCGGCGCCCGGGAGTCCCCGTAAGCCGCGCGACGCGCTCATACGTCGGGCGCCGTCCGTTCGATCTTGAACGCCCGGAACGTCGACGCTCCATCGGCCGCACGCTCATTTTGCGACGTTCGTTTGCAAACGAGGCGGCCAGGCGGTCGCCGGGTTAAACCGTATATAAGCCTCTCCCGCGAGACCGCCTCCGACCGCCTCGGCGCGCCCGCGCAATCGCTCGGGATCAACCCTCACTCTGATCCGGAACATCAGCATGTCGCGGTCCTCCTTGGTCTCCACGATCTTGGGCGTGAACTGCGCTTGCGCGGCGATGAACGCGACCTTCGCCGGGATCGCGATGTCGGGCCGGGCGTCGAGCACGATGCGGGCGTCGGCGCCGATGTTCACCTTGCCCGCCCGTTCGGTGGGAAGGTAGATATCCATGTAGACGAAGGACGTATCGAGCATGGCGTAAACCCTGCCGCCCGCCGGAAGCACCTCCCCGACATTGGCGATGCGGTATTGGATGCGGCCCTCTCGCGGCGCGACGAGCGTATTGTCGGCGATGTTGACCTTGTAGAGTTCGACGTCGTGGGTGGCCGCATCGAGCGCGCGTTGGGCGGCGCCGACGAGATCCTCCGCGGCGACGAGCGTGGCTTGCGCCCCGTTGAGGGCTTGCCGGCGCTGGTCGAGCAGCTCCAGGGTGGCGAAGCCGCGCCCGACGAGAGTGCTGGTGCGGTCGAATTCCTGCTGCGCGAGCGTCACCTGGGTCTTCTGCTGCTCGACGTTGGCGTGCGCCTCGTCGAGGCTCCGCTGCGATTCCTGGACTTGAGCCTGGGACTTTCTCAGCGAGGCTTCGATGTCCCGGGTGTCCATGCGGGCGACGACCTGGCCGGCTTTGACCATATCGCCTTCCTCGGCGAGCAATTCGGCGACGCTTCCCGCGAATTTGGTGTCGATGTCGATCTCGTCCGCCTCGATCCGGCCGTTGCCCGATGCGATCCCCATAGGCAGGCCATCCCGGTGCGAATACCGCCAATAGGCGACGCTGCCGCCGGCGCCGATGACGGCGAGCGCCAGCAACGCCAACGCGCGCCACCGCGATCTTCGGCGCAGCGGCGAACGACGCTCAGGCGCGAGGGGCATCGTGGAAGGCGCGGAAACGAGCGCTTTCTCGATGGGGGGAAGCAGTTCGCCCTGTTTGACCTCGACCTTGCTCTGAGGGTCGGCCGGAACGGGAGTCTCGGAAGCGTCGCCGGTCACCGGATGCCTGCCAGTTCGTCGTTGATGGATCGCGAAGCTACGGCGACATTGTTCCGACCGCCGCTCGCTTCCAAGCTCCCCCCGTCAGTATCGTGAAGCGCGCGCGCGAGGCTTGACTTCGATCAATCCATCGGCGGAGCGCGCGCCCGAGGCGCCGCAGCCCCGGCTGTGGCAACGGGCGGCCGACGGCGAACCCCGGGGCGGCGTTGCGCCGTGCGGCAGGCATTGCGCTATCGCAATGTCCACCCGGCGCGGCTCCCTTATGAGAATTGTCAAGAAAGCCTGCAATTCTGGTTGCCGCGAACCAGGCGGTCGCCCCGGGGTGGGGGGCTTGGTGGTCCGTGGTGCGGGATTGAACGAAGGGAAGACTTCATGGCGTCATCGGCCACCCTCAGCCCGTCGCCGGCGGCCTCGCTCCCGAAGGGGCAGAGTGAGTCTCTCTACGCCCCGCCGCTCGCCGATCTTTTTCACGCAGTGCAGTCGCTCCGCGGCGAAGTCGTCTCCACCGGCGTGGCGACGCTGGCGCTGTGGAAGAACTGCATCCACAATGAGCGGTTTCGCGCCGGCGCGGAAAATCTCGCGCAATATCTGGCGCTGCGTCACCATGACTTGAGCGGACTGCAACCGTGCCTTTCCGCCTATGGGCTCACATCGCTCGGCCGCAGCGAAGCGCGCGTGCTGACGGCGCTCGACGCCTTGCTGGCGTCGCTGGGCAGACTGTCGGGGCTCGCCACGCCGGATTATCCGCCGCTGTTGCTGGTCAGCGACGGCGAGCGGGCGCTCCACGAGGAACAGAACCACATCCTCGGGCGTGATCCGGAAGGCGCCAAGAGCCTCATCATGGTGACGCTTCCGACCGAGGCGGCGACCGATGCGGAACTGGTTCGCCGTCTGCTGACCGCCGGCGCCAATTGCGTACGGATCAATTGCGCGCACGACGACGAGAAAGTCTGGGCCGACATGATCGGCGTCGTGCGATCGACGGCGCGTCAGCTCGGCCGCGACTGCCGCGTGCTGATGGATATCGCCGGCCCGAAATGCCGGATTGAGACCGTCCACGGCCCGGAAAAGATTCGCTTGCGCCGCGGCGAGACGTTTTCGCTGGTGAAGGAGGCCCATCAGATCGCCGGCGCCGCCGAAATCGTCGCGACGATCAGTTTTCCGGAAATTCTCGACGGCCTGACGGTCGGCGCCGAGGTTTCAATCGACGACGGCAAGATAGCGGCCCGCGTTGTCTCGGTTGAGCCGGGCGCTGCGAATTTGAAGGTTTTCCGCGTGCCGGCCAAGGGCGCGCGACTGAAAGTCGAAAAAGGCGTAAACTTTCCGAATGCGGAGCTGCAATTGCCGCCGCTCGGCAAGGACGATCTGGCCGCGCTCGACTTCGTGGCCGAACACGCCGATTTGATCGGCTTTTCCTTCGTCCAGCGCCCTGCCGATGTGGGGCTGCTCGATCGCGAGCTGGTCAGCAGGCGCGCCGGCCGACCGCCCCAACCGATTGTGTTGAAAATCGAGACGCGGCTTGGCGTGCAGAACCTTCCGCAGTTGATTGTCGAAGCGGCCGGCCGCCGACCGCTCGCCGTGATGATCGCGCGCGGCGACCTGGCGGTGGAGCTCGGCTTCGGCCGCCTTTCCGAGATGCAGGAGGAAATTCTCTGGCTCTGCGACGCCGCGCACGTGCCGGTGATCTGGGCGACGCAGGTTCTCGACAGCTTCGTGTCGGACGGCGCGCCGACCCGCGCCGAGGCGACCGACGCGGCGATGTCGCAGCGCGCCGAATGCGTGATGCTCAACAAGGGGCCCTATCTCGTCGAAGCCGTCACCTTCCTGAAGGATGTGCTCAAACGCATGGATCGCCATCAATCCAAGAAGTCGGCGCGCTTCGGGCCGCTGAATTCCTGGCGTGATCTCGCCATCATGGCGCAGCCTTCGCGATGAGCCCGTCGGGTCGCCACGCCGCGGTCGCTTAAGGCCCGGCGCCCGCATTGACTTTGCTACGAAATATTTGTGTCACGATGGCCTCGTTGTGCTCACGGCGCCTTGGGGCGCGAGCCCGTGTCGTCCGGGAAAAGGGCACTGCGATGAACGCCAGCGATGTAATGGTGAGTGATGTCATTGCTGGCAGCGCCGACGAGGATGTTGCGCAGGCGGCCACAAGCGGCTCGTCGACCATGACGTCAGCGCCCTGCCGGTCGTCGACCCCGAGGGGCGTCTCGTCGGCATTCTCAGCGAAGCCGATCTGCTGCGGCGCGAAGAGATCGGCACGGAAGAACAGCAGCCGTGGTGGCTCGAAGCCCTCACTCCGGCGAGCGCGCTGGCGCTGGATTAGGCCAAGTCGCATGGGCGTAGAGTCTCCGAAGCGATGTCGGAGGATGTCATCACTGCGACGGAAGACACCTCCGGGGCTGAAATCGCCGCGCTGCTCGAACGGCGTCGGATCAAGCGCGTGCCGATCGTCAGGGACGGCACGCTCGTCGGCGTGGTCAGCCGCGCCAATCTGATCCAGGCGCTCGCCTCGACGCCGGCCGCCTCGCACGACGACCGGGAGGGACCGGGCGATCCGGCTGGAGCTGATGGACCGGCTGAGCAAGCAGGCCTGGACGGGGTTTGGAGAGCGCAACATCATCGTCGCCGACGGTCTCGTCCACATCTGGGGGCTCGTCTCTTCGCCCGAAGAGCACAATGCGCTGCTCGCGCTCGCCGAGGACGTTCCGGGCGTCAAGGGCGTGTTGGACGAGATGATCCCGTCCTACTGAGGCGGACCGCCGGCAACGGCCGCCCGGGTGTGGCGCGATGCGCGCTTTTGATTCCGGTCAATGCGCCGCGGCGCCCGCTGTGGCCCAACGCCATTGTTCGGCCAACAATGTGTCGCGAGCTCAATGACATCCGAACATGAGGCGCGGTCATGCCTTATTCGATCAATGCCGATTTGCCGCCGTCGATTCGCCAGCATCTTCCGGCGCACGCGCAGGACATCTTTCGCGAGGCGTTTAATCATGCGTTCGCGGCCCATGCCGGCGATCCTCGCCAGGAGGAAGCGGCGCACCGGATCGCCTGGGCGGCGGTGAAACGGTCCTATGTCAAGAACGGCGATTTCTGGGTCGCGAGGGACGCTCGGAAATGACCGGTCCTGCGCCTCTTGAATGTCTCGCGCCGCCCGCGCGGCGCGTGAGCGGGGCGGTACAAGTGGTCCATTGATCGATGTCAATGCGGCTGCCGGCGCGCTCTGATCTGGTTCGTCGTGAGGCGCGTCGAGCGGCGTCAACAAGGGAGAGAGGCGATGGATGCAAAATCAGTCATTCCCGTAAGTCAGGAGCGCAGCGCGCTTGCGCGTGCGAGTGATCCGTTTACGGCGCTTCGACAGGAGATCGATCGCTTGTTTAGCGATTTCGGGCGGGGCTTCCCGGCGTTTGGCCGCGCCTTTCCGGCCTTCGGCGCGTCCGATCTCGCGCTGCGCATGGACATGACGGAGAACGACAAGGCGATCGAGCTTACCGCCGAGCTGCCGGGGCTGGAGGAAAAGGACGTCGAAATCAACTTCGTCGACGATGTCCTCACCATTCGGGGCGAAAAGGCGTCCGAGAAAGATGAGGGCGACAAGAATTATCGGTTCGTCGAGCGCAGCTATGGTTCGTTCTCGCGCAGCGTCGAACTGCCGCCCGGCGTCGATCCCGCCGCGATCAAGGCGAGCCTCAGCAAGGGGGTGCTGACCGTGACGATTCCCAAGGCCGCCCCGGCCGTCGCCAAAAAGATTGAGGTGAAATCGGCCGCCTGACGCCACGCGTGGCTGCCCGGGTCATCCTATAGAAAAGAGAGCGGCGCCGCGCGATGCGGCGCCGCCGCGTTTTTGCGCTATGCTCGGCTTGGCATGAATGAAGCGGACAGCATGATCGAGACCGCCGGGCTGACGAAGCGCTTCGGCGATTTCGTGGCGGTTGACGGCGTGTCGCTGCGCGTGCGGCGCGGCGAGATATTCGGTCTGATTGGGCCGAACGGCGCCGGCAAGTCGACCTTGATGAAAATGCTCACGACGCTTCTGCCGCCGACGGCGGGAAGCGCGAAGGTTGCCAATTTCGACATCGCGCGCGCCCCGTCCAGGGTGCGCGCGCATATCGGCTATGTCCCGCAACTGCTGTCCGCCGACGGCGCCCTCACCGCCTACGAGAACCTGCTGACGTCGGCGCGGCTCTATCTGATCCCGCGAGAGGAGCGCGAGGAGCGCATCGCCGCCGCGCTCAAGATGATGGATCTGACCGGCGCGGCGGATCGGCTGGTTCAGGGCTATTCGGGCGGCATGATTCGCCGTCTGGAAATCGCCCTTGCGATGATCCACGAACCGTCCGTCCTTTTCATGGATGAGCCGACGGTCGGCCTTGACCCCGTTGCGCGCCACGCCGTCTGGAATCATGTGCGCAAGCTGCGCAGCGAGATGGGCGTGACCATTCTGATCACCACCCATCTGATGGAGGAGGCTGACGCTTTGTGCGAAACGATCGGCGTTCTGCACGCCGGCCGGCTCGCCGAGACCGGCGCGCCGCAGCAATTGAAGGATCGCGTCGGCCCCGGCGCCACGCTAGACGACGTATTCGCTGAGATCGTCGGTCTGGAGATCGACTCCGGAGGCTCCTATCGTGACGCCAGAGAAGCTCGCAGAAGCGAACAAAGCCATTCCTGAGCGCTCGACGGCCCGGTTGGTTCAGGGCTATCTCACGCAAGTATTCGCCGTTTCGGACGCAGAGATCCGAAAGCTGCGGCACGATCCGAGCGAGCTTCTCTCCCGCGCGCTGCAGCCGGCGATCTGGCTTCTGTTGTTCGGCGAGGTGATGGCGCAGGTGCGCGGCCTGGCGAGCGAGAACGGCCGCTATCTCGACTTCCTGGCGCCTGGCATTTTGGCGCAAAGCGTGCTGTTCGCCGCCATTTTCTATGGCATCGCGGCGATCTGGGAGCGTGATCTCGGCGTGCTGCACCGCTATATGGTGAGCCCCGCGCCGCGCAGCGCGCTCGTGCTCGGCAAGGCGACCTCGTCCGGCGTGCGCGGGCTCGCGCAGGCGCTCGTCGTCTATCTTCTCGCGGTGGCGCTCGGAATCGCCGTCGATTTCCATCCCGCCAACATTTTCGGCGTCATTGTCTTCATCGCGCTTGGCTCCGGCCTGTTCTCGACCTTTTCGTTGATCATCGCCTGCATCGTGAAGACGCGCGACCGGTTCATGGGCATCGGCCAGGTGCTCACAATGCCGATCTTCTTCGCCAGCAACGCCATCTACCCGATCGAGATCATGCCGCCCTGGCTGAGGGCGATTTCGCTGGCCAATCCGCTCACCTACGAGGTCGACGGCCTGCGCGCGCTGATGCTGACCGGCGGCGCGAGCAAATACGGCCTGGCTTTCGACGCGGCGACCCTGATCGCGATCTCGGCGGTCCTCGTCGCCATTGCAGCGCGCATGTATCCGCGGATGACCGCGTGAGGCCGGCGGCGCGTCCGACCGGTTGCGCGGGAAAGGCATGCGCGCATATCAAAAGCGCGTTGGCGGCGGTCCGCCGATCGTTCATATTGCGCCTCGATCGCCGAGGCTGGCGATTGAAGGATGCGCCATGAAGACGAGAGCCGCGGTCTGTCGCTCCTTCGGCGAACCGCTTGCGATTGAGGAAATAGACCTCGCGCCGCCAGGACGAGGCGAAGCGCGGGTCCGGGTCGCCGCCTGCGCGATCTGTCACAGCGACATCTATTATATGGACGGCGCGTGGGGCGGCGCGCTGCCGGCCGTCTACGGCCATGAGGCGGCGGGCGTCGTCGAGGAAGTCGGGCCGGGAGTCGCGCATCTGCGGCCGGGCGATCATGTCGTTGTGACGCTCATTCGCTCTTGCGGGCGTTGCGTCTCCTGCGCGCAGGGCGCGCCGGCGTTTTGCGAGACGGTTTTCCCGTTGGACCAACACAGCCCGCTGACGTCGAAGGGTGAAGCGCTCGTGCAGGGCCTGCGCACCGGCGCCTTTGCCGGACACGTCGTCATCGAGGCCTCGCAGGCGGCCGTCATCGGCAAGGACGTGCCGCTGGAGAGCGCCTCGCTGGTCGCCTGCGGCGTGCTGACCGGCGTCGGCGCCGTCGTCAATACGGCGCGCGTCGAAGCGGGCGCCGCGGTCGTCGTCATCGGCTGCGGCGGCGTCGGCCTCAACAGCGTGCAAGGTGCGAGACTTGCCGGCTGCGCGGCGATCGTCGCGGTCGATCTGTCCGATGCGAAACTCGACGCGGCGCGGCGGTTCGGCGCAACCCACGCCGTCAATTCGCAGCGCGACGATCTCGCTGGCCGCGTCGCGGAGATCACGAAGGGGCGCAAGGCTGATTATGTCTTCGTGACCGTCGGCGCCAAATCGGCGATCGAGCAGGCCATCGGCCTGATGCGCCGTGGCGGCTCGACGATCATCGTGGGCATGCCGGCCGCCGGGGTCACCACGAGCTTCGATCCCGGCTGGCTCGCCGCCGACGGTCAGTCGATCATCGGCTCCAAGATGGGCTCCGCGCGGGTGCAGATCGATGTGCCGAAGATCATCGATCTCTATCGGCAGGGGCGCCTCAAACTCGATGAGCTGATTTCCGGGCGCTATCCGCTCGAACGCATCAACGAGGCGGTCGATTCGGCGCGGCGCGGCGAGGCGCTGCGCAACGTCATCATGTTCTAGGCGGGGCTGCCGATGAAGATCGTCGGGCTGAAAACCTTTGTCGTCGGCAATCCGCCGCCGCGAATGGGCGGACGCTATTTTCTGTTCCTGAAGCTGACGAGCGACGACGGCGTCGAAGGGGTCGGCGAGGTCTATGCGGCGAGCTTCGCCCCCAGGGCGATCGTTGCAATGATCGAAGACGTGTTCGAGCGCCACGTGCTGGGAGCCGATCCTTTCCAGATCGAGCTGATCTGGCGCAACGTCTACGGCCGCGGCTATTCGATGCGGCCGGACATCTCGCTGATGGGCGTGCTGTCCGGTATCGAAATGGCGCTGTGGGACATCGTCGGCAAACTTCTCGGCAAGCCCGTCCATGCGCTGCTCGGCGGCAGGGTGCATGAGCGGCTTCGCACCTACACCTATCTCTATCCGCGCGCCGGGGAAGGCGACGTCCATTCGGATTCGCCGGTCTATCGCGATCCCGACGTCGCGGCAGAACGCGCCCTCGAATATGTCGCGATGGGCTTCACCGCGGTCAAGTTCGATCCGGCGGGGCCCTATTCGACGCTCGATCCGCGCCAGCCGAGCCTGGCGCGCCTCGATCTCTCGGAAGCGTTCTGCCGGAAAATCCGCGCCGCCGTGGGCGACCGATGCGACCTTTTGTTCGGCACGCATGGTCAGTTCACGACTTCGGGAGCCATTCGCCTGGCGCGGCGGATCGAGGCCTACGACCCCCTGTGGTTCGAGGAGCCGGTTCCGCCGGAAATGCCGGAGCAAATGGCCGAAGTGGCGCGAAGCACCAAAATTCCGATCGCCAGCGGCGAGCGGCTCACCACGAAATACGAATTCGCGCGGCTGCTGGAGTTGCGCGCCGCCTCGATCCTGCAGATGGCGCTCGGCCGGGTCGGCGGTCTGCTCGAGGCCAAGAAGATCGCCGGGATGGCCGAGGCCCATTACGCGCAAATCGCGCCCCACCTCTACTGCGGTCCGATCGAAGGCGCCGCCAATGTTCAGCTCGCCGCCTGCACGCCGAATTTCCTCATTCTGGAGAGCCTCGAGACCTGGGGCGGTTTTCACGCGCGGATCATCAAGAAGCCGATCGTCTGGGAGGAAGGCTACATCATCCCTTCCCGCGAACCGGGCCTGGGCGTCGAGCTCGACGAAGAGGTCGCCCTCGCGCATCCCTATCAAGGCCAGGAACTGCATCTGACGCCGACTTTCGGACCGGTCGGCCCGCGCGATTGAGGCGACGCGGGCGCTGATCTGGATCAAGTTGCGCCGGGCGCCTTCGCGATATGGGATTTCCGGGCGGGATCAGCGGGAGAACGCCGATGGCGGAGCCTAGGATTTTGGTCGTTTTCTATTCGAGGTCGGGAACGACGCGCAAAATCGCGGCGTCGCTGGCCGCTTCGCTTGGCTGCGAGATCGAAGAAATCGCGCCGACCAAGGAGCGATCCGGACTTTTCGGCTATTGGCGGTCGGCCAGAGAAGCGACGCAGAAGCAGCCGGCGTCCATCGTGCGCGCGAAGATCGATCCGGCGGCCTACGATCTGGTCATCGTCGGAACGCCCGTCTGGGCGTGGTCGGTCTCCTCGCCGATTCGCGCCTATTTGACCGCCAACAAGGCGCGCCTTCCCGACGTCGCCTTCTTCTGCACCTTCGGCAATGCCGGCGCCGAAAGCGCGTTCGCGCAGATGGAGGCAATCGTCGGCCAGGCGCCGCGCGCGGTTTGCGGCTTCAAGGCGGGGACGGTCACCTCCGGCGTCTTCGAGACGCGTCTTGCGGAGTTCGTCAAGTCGCTGGAAGTGAAGGGCGCCGATCGCCCGCGGGCGCCCGGTTCGGGCCAGCCCGCGGCGACGCGCGCGATCGGTTAGCATTTGACCATGCGGCGCGTTCATTCGGCGATCCGTCTTGCAAGGTTGGCGCACGTTCTCGTGGCCGCGGCGCTCATTGCGATGATCGCTTCGCTCGGCTCCGTTCGCGCGGAAGATCGAGGCGTGCCGATCCTGCTCTACCATCGGTTTCATCCGACGACGCCGGGATCGACAACCGTCACGACGCCGGTGTTCCAAGAACAGCTCGCCTGGCTCGCCGACCATCACTACAACGTGGCGCGCCTCGGATCGGTCGTCGACGCGCTGCGAGGCGGCCGCGCGCCTGCGCCGCACACCGTCGTCATCACCGTCGACGACGGGCGTCGGTCGCAATATACCGAAATGTTTCCGATCATTCAGCGTTACCACACGCCCGTTACGCTGTTCGTCTATACGGACGCCATCTCGTATGAGCCCGACGCGCTCACCTGGGAGGAGATCGGGGAAATGCTGAAGTCGGGCCTGGTCGACGTGCAGTCGCACACTTGTTCGCATCCCTTCTTCGAGAAGGAACGCGCGCGTCGCAGCGCGGCCGACTATCAATCCTTCGTCGCCGTCGAATTGACGAAATCTAAAAAAGCGCTCGAGCAACGCCTCGGCCGTCCGGTCGACCTGTTGGCGTGGCCCTACGGCGCGTTCGACAGCGCTTTGGAGCAGGCGGCGGCGCGCGCCGGTTATGTCGCCGCCTTTGCGGTCGAAGATCGTCTCGCGCGCGTCGGCGATGACCTTTATTCCGTGCCGCGCGTCACCGTGTCGAACCGCGATCGCGGTGAGCGATTCGCGGCGCTGCTGGAGCCTGGCGCGACAATCGACCCCGTCGATCCCGCGGAATTGAGCGTCAGTTGCGGATTGTGAACAGGCGACGTGATTTTCCGGCGACTATCGCCGGAGAAGCTTCCTCAACTGGGCGAGCGGGCGGGTGTTGATCACATCCTTGGCCTCGAGCCAGCCGCGGCGCGCCTGATCGATGCCGAACCGCATCCAGCCCAGCGAAGCGGGGGAATGGGCGTCGCTTGATATGACGAGTTTCACGCCGGCGTCTTTGGCCGCATGAGCGTGAACGTCGTCGAGGTCCAGTCGATCCGGACCCGCGTTGATCTCGAGATGACAGCCACGCTCAGCCGCGGCGGAGATCAGCTTTTCGACGTCGACGTCATACGGCTCCCGTTCGCCGATCAGACGACCGGTCGGATGGGCGATGATCGATACGAGAGGATTGTCCATCGCGCGGATGATTCGGCTCGTCTGCTCGTCGCGCGGCAAGTCGAACTTGTAGTGAACCGCGGCGACGACGAGATCGAGCCGCGACAGTATGTCGTCGGGAAGGTCGAGACGCCCGTCGGCGAGGATATCGACCTCGCATCCCTTTAGCAGCGTCAGGCCATGCAAGCCCGCGCCGACCCGGTCAATTTCGTCGATCTGCTGCGACAGCCGCCCCGGATCGAGGCCATGGGCGACGCTCACATGCCGGCTGTGATCGGTGATCGCCAAATATTCATAGCCGCGCGCTTTGGCCGCCGCCGCCATTTCGGCGATCGGGGCGACGCCGTCGCTCCATGTCGTATGGGCGTGCAGGTCGCCGTGGATGTCCGCCAGCGTGACCAGATGGGGCAGCTCGCCCTTCGCCGCCAGGCCGACCTCGCCGCGATCCTCGCGCAACTCGGGGGGCACGAAGACGAGGCCCAATTTCTTGTAAAGCTCCTCTTCGGTCCGGCCGGCGATCCGTCTCTTTCCGTCGAACAGGCCATATTCGTTGAGCTTCCAGCCGTTCTGGATGGCGAGGCCGCGCAGCGCGATGTTGTGCGCCTTCGATCCGGTGAAATAGAGGAGCGCCGCCCCGTAGCTCTCCTGCAAAACAACCCGAAGGTCCACCTGCAGGCCCGAGCGCAAAACGACCGTGGTGCGCGTCGGCCCGCGTGCGAGAACCTCGGCGACATTGTCGTAGCCGACCAGACGATCGCTCACAGCCGAGGGGTCGCGGGACGTCGCGAGGATGTCGAGATCGCCGACCGTCTCGCGCCGTCGCCGATAGCTGCCGGCGGCGACGACCTCGCCGTCGCCGATCCCCCGCTTGAGATGGCCGACCAGCGCATCGGCTTCCGCCTCCGTCGTCGACAGCTTGAACCTCGCCGGGGCGACGGGCTTTTGCAGCGCGGCAAGAAGCTTTTGTTCGATCTTCTCGCCGAACCCTTTCAGCTCGCGCAGGCGCTGGGCTTCGACAGCGCGGCGCAAGTCGGCGAGGCTGCGCACGCCAAGCTCGTCATAGAGGCGCTTGACGCGTTTGGCGCCGAGGCCCGGCAAGGCCGCCATCGCGCCCAATTCGCCAGGCAATTCCTTCTTCAGCGCATCGAGAGTGACGAGTTGCCCGGTCTTGACGATTTGGACGATCTTGCCCGCCAGATCCTCGCCGATGCCCGGCAGCTCGGACAGGTCCCGCCCCGCCGCAACGAGGCTGGCGGCCGACTGGGGCAATCCCTCGATCGTGCGCGCCGCGCGGCGATAGGCGCGCACGCGGAAAGGATTGGCGCCCTCGATCTCGAGCAGTTCCGCCGTCTGATCGAGCAGAGTGGCGATCTCGGCGTTCTGGATCGGCATCGGCGGCGCGCTCCTCCGGCTCTGCCGGCCACGACAATCCCGTCCGCCGCGCCGGCATAGCGCCGAAAGGCCAGCCTATCGGGTTTGTCGACGCTTCAATTGAGATTCCGCAATTGCCGACGAGAGGACGGTATGATTTGCCGGCGCCACGGCGACCGCCGATTCCTTTTCGGATCGATTCCGTATTATTGAAGGGACGCCGGCGGCGGCTTCAACGCCGGCGGGCGGCCAGGGACAGGAGAAATGCGATGACGTCAGCCGATCCCGTCGTCGTCGTCGGCGCGGCGCGGACTCCGATGGGCGCCTTTCAGGGCGACTTCAGGGATACGACGGCGGCGACGCTCGGCGCGGCGGCGATCCGCGCCGCGCTGGCGCGTTCCGGTCTCGACGCCGCCGACGTGCAGGAGGTGCTGTTCGGCTGCGTGTTGCCTGCCGGCCAGGGCCAGGCGCCCGCCCGCCAGGCGGCGCTGGGCGCCGATCTGCCGCTCGGCGTTGGCTGCACGACCGTCAACAAGATGTGCGGATCGGGCATGAAGGCGGCGATGCTCGCCCATGACCTCATCCTCGCCGGCTCCGCCGACATTGTCGTCGCCGGCGGCATGGAGAGCATGAGCAACGCCCCATACTTGCTCGACCGCGCCCGCGCCGGCTATCGCATGGGACACGGCCGCGTCATCGATCACATGTTTCTCGACGGCCTGGAGGACGCCTATGACAAGGGGCGTCTGATGGGGACTTTCGCCGAGGATTGCGCCGAGAGCTACCAGTTCACGCGGCAGGCGCAGGACGCTTTCGCCGTCGCCTCGCTCGAGCGCGCGCAGAGGGCGATGCGCGAGGGCGCTTTCGCGGGCGAGATTACGCCGCTGGCCGTCAAGAACGGCAAGATCGAGATCACCGTCACGCAAGACGAGCAGCCGCCCAAGGCGCGGCTCGACAAGATTCCGACGCTACAGCCGGCCTTTCGAAGGGGCGGAACCGTCACTGCGGCCAACTCGAGCTCGATTTCGGACGGCGCGGCGGCGCTCGTCCTGATGCGCCGGTCGCAGGCGGAAGAACGCGGCCTGACGCCGCGCGCCGTCATTGTTGCGCATGCCTCCTACGCCGCCGAGCCGAATCTGTTCCCGACCGCGCCGATTGGCGCGATCAACAAGGTGCAGGCCAAGACGGGCTGGTCCGAGCGGCAGGTCGATCTCTATGAGATCAACGAGGCCTTCGCGGTCGTCGCGATGGCCGCGATGCGCGATCTTTCGCTGCCGCACGAGAAGGTCAACGTCAACGGCGGCGCCTGCGCGCTCGGCCATCCGATCGGCGCCTCGGGCGCGCGCATTATCGTGACGCTGCTGGCGGCGCTGGAGGCGCGAGGCGTTAGGCGAGGCGTCGCCGCTTTGTGCATCGGCGGCGGCGAAGCGACCGCGATCGCGATCGAGCGCCTGCAATAGCGGGGAGCTTCAGAGCGCCGGACGCCGCCCTGGGCCGGTCTCCGCCGCCCCGAAGGCGGGGCTCTCAAAGCGTCGAACGATCGATCGCGCGCTCCGCCTCGGCGATCGACTCCGGACGGCCAACGTGGAGCCAGAGGCCGTCGAGGCGCAGGCCGAACAGGCGCCCCTTGCGCGCGGCCTCGAAGAAAAACGGCGCGAGGCGAAACACTTCGGCCCGTTCGCGCGCGAAAAGCTCCGGCTTGATGATGCCGACCCCGGTGTAGACGAAGGGCGCGACATGGCGGTCCTCGCGCGGCTCCAGCCGTCCCTCGGCGTCGCAAGAGAAGTCGCCCGGCCAATCGACGCCGACGGCGCCGGCGCTCGCCGCGACGAGCAACGCGGCGTCCATCCGCTCGGGATCGAACGCCGCCGCCAGGCGCGCCAGATTGGAGCGCGGGCCCTCGATCCAGAACGCGTCGGTGTTGCACAGGAAGAACGGCGCCGCGCCGATCAGCGGCAACGCGCGTTTGATGCCGCCGCCCTGGTCGAGCAATTGCGCGCGCTCGTCGGAGAAGAATATCTCAGGCTCGGCGCGGGGGGCCAGATGCGCCTCGATCTGATCGGCGAGCCAGTGGACGTTGACGATTGCGCGCGCGACCCCCGCCTCCGCGAAACGATCCAGGCAGTGATCGATCAGCGCCTTCCCGGCGATCTTGACGAGCGGTTTGGGCAGGGTGTCGGTGATCGGCCGCATCCGCGCGCCCAGTCCGGCGGCGAACACCATGGCGGCTTTCGGCATTTGCGGCGACGCCATTTTTCGTGTGCCCGTCAGGAATTCGATCAGCGTTCGGCAACGCGCGCTTCGCCGGCCAAAGCGCGCGGCAAATGGGCCTGATACCAGACCTTGACCGGTTGCATCAATGGATGCGCGAGGCTCTTGGCAAGATAGCGTTCAATGCGTGGCAGATGCGCCAGATAGTGCGGCTTGCCGTCGCGCTTATCCAGTCTGGCGAAAATGCCGAGGATTTTCGTCGCTCGTTGGGCGCCCATCACCGCATAGGCCGATGTGAAAGCGTTCGTATCGAAGGCGGGATCGGCGCCGCTGCGCCGGCGCGCGTAGTGGGCCATCAGCCTCAGCTCCATATCGTCGGAAATATCGACGCGCGCGTCCTGAAGAAGCGAGACGAGATCGTAGGCGGGCGGCCCGAGCAGGCAATCCTGAAAGTCGACCAGCCCCAGGCGCTTCAATCCCTCGCGGCCCGGCAGCCAGTGCAGATTAGGCGAATGAAAGTCGCGCAAGGTCCAGGTCGTCGGCTGCGCGAGGATCGGCGTCAAAGCCTCGCGCCACGCCCCGACGAACTGAGCGCGGGCGCCCGACGCCGGCGAAGTGCGCGCGACATGCGGCGCATACCAGTCGAGAAGCTGCTCGACTTCGATCAGCATCGCTTCGCAATCATAGGTCGGAATCGCGTAGACCTCGTCGTCGACCGGCAATTTTGTGGGAAGCGAGCGGCCGTGCAGTTCGGCGAGCAGCGCCGCCGCTTCGGCGTAGCGCACGGGATTGGGACCGTCGGCGTCGGCGATGTATTGCGCGCCGAAATCTTCAAGCACCGCCATGCCGTCGGCGACGCTGTAGGCGATCATGCGCGGCGCGGAGAAGCCTTGCGCACGCAGCCCCTCGTCGATCGCGATGAAGGCTCTGATGTCGTCGGCCAGTTTGGCGATCGCGCCGTACGGCTTGCCGTAGCGCAGGATCGGGCCGTCGGGCCGCGGCGGAGCGAACATCAAGATTGCGGTCTCGCCGGAGGGCTTGCTGAGACGTTCATAGGCTCTGACGGAGGCGTCGCCGTGCATGAACACCCGCCGGGCCCCGCTCCAGCCGGAGCGATCGAGCAGCGCCGCGATCCCCCGGAAGCGGGCGAGGCGGGCCGCCCAGGCGCCGTGACCCTGGATCAGGGCGCGGCGGTAGTTCGAACCCTGCGCCGGATCGAGGTGGAAGGCGATCGACAGCCGGTCCGACTTGAGGAAGTCGCCGGCCTGCTCCGGCCATTCGACGATCGTCAGCGCGTCCTCGGTCGCCTCCTCCCAGCCGAGATTATGCAGTTCGTCGGGCTGTCGGATGCGGTAGAGGTCGGCGTGGACGATCGCAAATTCGGGCGCTTCATAGACCTGCATCAGCGTGAAGGTCGGACTCGGCGCTTCGAGTTGCGGGTCGTCTGTCAACTTGCGGATCAGCGCGCGCGCGAACGTGGTCTTGGCGGCGCCGAGATCGCCGGAAAGCGCAATGATATCGCCGCGTCCAACCCACCCGGCGATCCGCGCGGCCAGCGCAGCGGTCGCCGCTTCGTCCGGCAGATCGATCCGCCAGACCGCGTCGGCATTGGCCGCGCTCGGCGTCGAAGCCACGTCAGGCGACCGCGCGGGTCACGGCCTGCGCGCCGGCCACCGGGAAAATGCAGGTCACCGTGGTCCCTTCGTTGGGAGCCGAATCGATCAGAACTCTGCCGCCGTGCAATTCGACCAGCGCGCGGACGATCGACAGACCGACGCCGATCCCGCGGTGGCGCGAGCCGACGGTATGGGTTTCGAAGCGTTCGAAGACACGATCGAGCACTTCGGGCGGAATGCCGCGCCCGCGATCGCTGACCTTGAAGACGATCTCGTCGCCCCGGCGCATGGCGGCCAGCGTGACGGTCTGGCCGGGAGCTGAAAAGCCGATCGCGTTGGAGAGAAGATTGAACAGGATCTGGCGCACGCGGCGCCCGTCGGCGCGCCAGCTGCCGACGCCGTCGGTCGCGATGATGCGCAATTCGATCGCCGATTCGGTGAGCCGGTCCTGGATGCCTTCGGCGGCGGCCTTCATGGCTTCGGCGACGTCGACCTCCTCGAGCCGAAGTTCGAGCGCGCCGGCGTCGATCGTCGCGAGGTCCAAAATGTCGTTGATGATGGCGAGCAAAGCGGCGGAGGATTTGGTGACGTAGCCGGCGTATTCGAGTTGCTTGGCGTTGAGTTCGCCGACCACACCCTCGGCGAGCAGTTGCGCAAAGCCGATAATGTTGGTCAGCGGCGTGCGCAATTCGTAGCTGACGTGACGGACGAAATCGTTGCGCAGTTTCTCGGCGCCGACCAGCGCCTGATTGCGCTCCTTCAAGGCGCGTTCGACATTCACGCCGGCCGTCACGTCGAGGAAGGTCAGCAGCGTCGCGCCGTCGGGCAGGGGCATCGCCGCGCAATCGAGGACGAGGCCGTCCTTTCGCTCGATGCGCGCTTCGTAGCCTCTGCGGTCCTCGGGCAGGCCGACGATCACAGCGCGAAGCGCGGCCCACAGCGAGGCATCGTCGAGCAGCGGCGCGCAAAACCTCGCCATCTCGTCAATGTGCGGCTTTTCGGCGGCCCTGGCGGGGTCGAGTCGCCACAGCGCAGCGAACGCCGGGTTGATCAGTTTCAGGCGCCCATCCGTGCCGAAAACTGCGACGCCCTCCTTGAGCATGTCGAGCGTCTCGCCTTGCACGCGGGTCAGGGCGTTGAATTGCGACTCGAGGCTGAAGCGCTGCGTCACGTCGTCGAAGAGGTAGGTCACGCCGCCTTGCACATTCGGGCTGGTCACGGCGCGCAACGTCCGGCCGTCGGGCAAATGCCAGACATACTCGGCCGATTCGATCGCGCGATAAGCCTGCAGAAGCTGCGCCTTCCACGCGCGGAAATCGACCTGCTCGGGCAATTGCCGCTTGGCGCGCAAGCGATCGAGCACCTCGCCGTCGGTTGGCTGCTGATCGAGGAAGGCGGGGTCGAACGACCATATCTGCCGATAGGCGGCGTTGTGAAAGACGAGACGTTTGCGGCGGTCGAAAATCGCCACCCCGGTGGACAGTTGATCCAGCGTTCGCGCATGGGAGCTGGCCTGTCGCTGCAGTTCGCCGCGCAGCGCGGTGAGTTCGGAAAGGTCGCTGGCCATGCCGGCGGAGCCGTTCTGGCTCGCGACGTCGACGACCTCGTAGAGCTTGCGCTCGCCGGCGGCGACGGCGGGCGCGCGCTGGCGCCAGATTCCCGATTCGATGCGCGCCGCATGCGCCGCCTCGCGCGCCTCGCCGTCGAACATCTCGAGCCCGCGTGCGACGACTTCGACAGAATCCTTGGCTTCGACGGCGCGCGCGTAGGCGATGTTGCACCAGGCGAGCCGTCCGGCGTCGTCGCGCGTCCAGACGGGGTGGGGGATCGCGTCAAGCATCCCGCGGATCGCGCCAAGCTCCTCGAGCAGTTCGGCGTGGCTCTCACGCAGCCGCACCAGTTGCAGACGGTCGCCCGAGACGTCGCGAATGCGCATCACGGCGCGGCCGGCGACCGCGCGGCCGTCGATCTCGAAATGACGGCCGCGAGAACTGGCGAGCGCAAAAGAAAAACCCTCGCCGCGATCGCGCAGCCGTTCGACGGCGTGGTCCATCTTCTGCGCGAGGTCCGGCGCAAGCCATGAACCGAAGCCGAGGACGCGGCGGGGCAACGGCGTGTCTGTGACCAGCGAATAGTCGCCTTCGATTTCGGGCTCGCCGTCAGCGCCCCAGGCGACGACGATCTGCGGCTCGGTCGACAAGAAAAGATTGGCGCGATCGAGGCGCGCATGGGTTTGGGCGAGTTCGGAAGTCAAAGCCTTTTCGCGGCGCGTCCAGTTGTGTCGGCCGATCAGATGGAGGACGGCGGTGAACGTGCCGAACAGCAGCAGGATGAGCAGGACCAATCTGGTGAGGTCCTGTTCGCCCGGCGCATCGGCGCCGATCATCGGCAGGGCGATGGCGGCGGGCCAGGCGCCCGAGGAAATGAAAACGGCGCCGAGCGACACGCCGAATTTCGCCAGCCGCCGCAGACGTTGGCCGCTCGCCCGGAGGTCGCGGCGACCCTGCGACAGGCTCTTTGGCTTAGGCTCGCGTTTCGGCCGGTTTGTCCTGCGCAAGCGATGGCCCCCTCAGATCGCGGACGACGAGCCTGAAACCGGCTCGAATCGCCCACGCCCATGCCCGGGCTCTCTCCGCCAAGAAGACCCGAATCACGCCAATGTAGCCTTACGCAAGGCTGGCTAGGAAGTCGTTAACCATGCGTCCGGCATTTTAGGGGATGTATCGGCTCGATGACGCTATCTATTGTGGTCGTCGCGTTGCCCGAGCCGAAGCCTTGCAGGCCTCGCCGATTCGACGGGCTGTCGACCGGACGGCTCGCGCGGAAATTATCCTGCCGGCGCGACGCCATCGATACGTCCTTCGGGCGGCGCGGCGTTTAGCCGGCCGCGTCCGGCGGCGCCGGGGCGCCGTAGGCGGCCATGAACACGTCGACCGCGGCGCTGACTCCTGCTTCAATTTCCTTCGCGCTCAGTTCGTCGACCATGCAGAACAGCAACGGCTTGAACGTCCCCGCCTGGCAAAGGTCAAGGAACTGCCACGCCGCGCGTTCGACATCGGCGATTCGAAGCACGCGCTCTTCGTTCATGCGGCGCATATAGGCGGACAGGCGGTTGGCCCCGAAACAGGGCCCCGCCTCAAAAAAGGCGCGGCCGAGCTGAGGGAATTTGGCCGACGCCGCGATCACCATGCGAATATGGGCGAGTGTGTCGGGCCGCGACATCATCTCGATCAGTTGGCAGCCGAACTTGAGCAACACGCCGCGCACGTCGCGGCTCTCGAGCGACAAATCGGTGAGGCGCTCCGCTTGTTGGCGGCGCTCGTCGCGGATCAGCGCCTCAAACAACCGCTCTTTCGAGTCGAAATAGACGTACAGCGTCCCCTTCGAGACGCCGGCGGCGCGCGCAACGTCGTTCATGCTTGCGCCGTCGAACCCGGAGGCGAGGAAAACGGTGCGCGCGCCCTCCATGATCTGGCGACGTTTGGCGCTGCCGTCGGGCGCTTCGACAAGCGCCACGTCCGCCAGTTGCAGATCCGTCATCGGCGCGTCTTTCGTCATGGCCGCAGTCAATTGTTCGCCTCCGTCAGCAATAACCGGCTCTAAAAATTTTGACCGAACCGTTCAGTTCGGTCTTGATTTAAGCCCGGTTCTGGTTTATGTCAACAAAAAAATGACCGAACGGTTCGGTCGATTTTGAATCAAAGCGTTTCGGCAGGGATTTGGATTGATGGCGCAGGATCAGGACGTCAAGATACTCCCGCCGGTCGATCTCGCGGGGCGTCCGGCGCCTCTTCTGGCGGCGGGCGGTCAGGGCGGCGCGCTGGCGCCGCTCGCCAAGGCGAAGCCCCGCCGGTCGGTCCGCAGCCTGATCCTTCCGGCGATGATCCTCGCGGCCTTGGGCTTCGGCGGCTACAAGGCGTACGACTGGTTCGTCAGCGGGCGTTTCCTCATCTCGACGGACGACGCCTATATCGGCACCGACACGGCGATCATCGCCGCCAAGGTCGCCGGCCACATCGCGCTGGTGGCGATCGGCAATAATTCGATCGTCCATACCGGCGACCTGCTGGTGAAAATCGACGATGGCGACTATCAGCTCGCGGTCGCGGCGGCGAAGGACAAGATCGCCACCCAGGACGCCACCGTCGACCGCATCGGCCAGCAGATCGGGGCGCAACGCGCCGTGATCGCCCAGACGCAAGCCCAGGTGGCGGCGGCGCGCGCTCAACTGCTCGCCGGCGACGCGGACCGGCAGCGCGCCGCGCTCGAATTCGAGCGATCGCAGAAGCTCGCCGAATCGAATTTCGGCTCGCAGCAGCGTCTGGAGCAGGCGACGGCGGACCGCGCGCGCACCGCGGCGCTGCTGGCCGGCGCCGGCGCCTCCGAGAGCGCGGCCGAAGCCGCCGAAAGCGGCGCCAAGGCCAATCTCGATGTCCTGGCGGCGCAAAAGGTCGAAGCCGAGCGCACGCGCGACGAACTCCTGACCGCTCTCGCCAAGGCGCAGCGCGACCTCAGCTTCGCGACGATCACCGCGCCGTTCGACGGCGTGGTCGGCAACAAAGCGGCGGCGCTTGGTGAATATGTTCAGCCGGGCACGCGTCTGCTAGCCCTCGTGCCGCTGGCGAACGCCTTTGTCGACGCCAATTTCAAGGAGACCCAACTCGCCTCCATCCGCCCGGGGCAGAAGGTCGACATCGCCGTCGACGCGCTTGACGGGCGGGTGATCGAAGGCGTCGTCACCTCGGTCGCGCCGGCTTCGGGCTCGCAATTCTCACTGCTGCCGCCCGACAACGCCACGGGCAATTTTACGAAAGTGGTCCAGCGCGTCGCGGTGCGCATCGCCCTGCCGGCCGATGCGCTGCAAAGCGGCGATCTGCGGCCCGGCCTTTCGGTCATCGCCACCGTGCATACGCGCGACGAAAGCCAGCCCAAGCCGACGCTGCTCGGCGCGCTGGGACTCGACGCGTCGGCGCAAGGCTCGCAGGAAAAGACCCGACCGTGAGCGCCGTCTCGCTGGCGTCGAACGCGTCGCCGCGCGCCGCCGCGCCGCCGCAGTCCGAGGCGTTGAATCCGCGGAGGCTGTTGGCGTTCCTGTTCATGGTCTTCGGCATGTTCATGGCGATTCTGGACATCCAGGTCGTGTCGGCGTCGCTGTCGGAGATTCAAGCGGGATTGTCGGCCTCTTCCGATGAAATCACCTGGGTGCAGACCAGCTATCTCATCGCTGAAGTCATCATGATTCCGCTATCGGGATTTCTGTCTCGGGCTTTCTCGACCCGCTATCTCTTTGTCGCCTCGGCGGCGGGCTTCACCTTGATGAGCTTTTTTTGCGCGCGCGCCGCCTCGATCGAGGAGATGATCTTCTGGCGCGCGCTGCAAGGCTTCATCGGCGGCGGCATGATCCCGACGGTGTTCGCCTCCGCCTTCACGATTTTTCCGCGCAGCAAACAGCCGATCGTCGCGCCGATCATCGGCCTGGTGGCGACCCTGGCGCCAACGATCGGGCCGACCGTCGGCGGCTATTTGACCGACGCGTTCTCCTGGCACTGGCTGTTCCTGGTCAACATCATTCCGGGCATCATCGTCTCGATCGCCTGCTGGTTCCTGATCGATTTCGACGAGCCTGAACTGTCGTTGCTCGATCGCTTCGACTGGGTCGGGCTTGCCGCGATGGCGGCCTTTCTCGGCGCTCTCGAATATGCGCTCGAGGAGGGCCCGTCGAAGGACTGGCTCGAGAGCGGGCAGGTGAGCGCGGCCATCGTCATTTCGTCGGCCGGCGCGATCCTGTTCTTTTGGCGGGCGTTTCGCGCCCGCCAGCCGATCGTCGACCTGACGGCCTTTCTGGACCGCAATTTCTGGACCGGTTCGCTCTTTTCTTTCGTGATGGGCATCGGTCTCTACGGCCTCACCTACATTTATCCGGTCTATCTGGCTTCGGTGCGCGGCTATTCCTCCTTGATGATCGGCAAGACGATGTTCGTGACCGGCGTCTGCATGTTCGTCATGGCGCCGATATCGGGTCGGCTGATGAATCGCGTCGATCCGCGTCTGATGATCGCGCTCGGGTTTGCCGGCTTTGCGCTCGGGACGCTCCAGGCCTCTTACGTCACCGCCGATTGGGACTTCTGGGAATTGCTCGTGCCGCAAATGCTGCGCGGCTTCTCGCTCATGCTTTGCATGGTGCCGATCAACAACCTGGCGCTCGGCACGATGCCTCCGCAAAGAATGAAAAACGCCTCGGGTCTGTTCAACCTGACCCGCAATCTCGGCGGCGCGGTCGGCTTGGCGTTGATCAACACGATTCTCGACAAGCGGGAGGACCTTCACCTCGCGCGGTTGCATGAAGCGGTGTCTTGGGGGCGTACGAGCGCCGACGAGACCCTGGCGCAGCTGACTGCGGCCTTCGCGTCGCGCGGTTCCGACGCGGCGTTGGCGGCGACCAAGCAATTGATGTTGATGGCGAGGCGGCAAGCCGAGGTCATGGCGCTCGGCGACGTTTTCCTCTCGCTCACCGTGATTTTCCTCGCTCTGGTCGCTCTGACGCCGCTCATGCGCCGGCCGCAACTGCAAGGCGCGGGGGCCGGCGGCGGCCATTGAGCCGGAAAAGCGATTGCGGCCGCGGGGCGCCCCTTTGCGGATCGCGCGTCCCCGCTTTTCAGCCGAGAAAGGTCAGAACCGTCGGCGCGAAATAGCCGAACCCCATCAACGCCGCGCCGACGGCGCCCAGCGCGATGCTCGCCCAGATCAACGCGGCTATGCCGGTGATGATCGCCGCCGAAGCCAGCACAATGGCGATCTGCAGAAGTCCGCTCGCATATTCAAAATGCTCAAGACGGTGGTTCGACAGCTCGCGGCCGGACGTCGCCTCCTTGGCGCGCTCGAGGATCGCCGCCATGCCGTCCGGCTTCTCGGTCTCGTAGCGGGCGGCCATCGTCTTCCAGCTCGCGACCTGCTTGTCCATCGCTTCTTGGACCTTCGGATCGCTGACCGCCTGGCGGTTGATCTCCATCTGCGCGGCGTCGCTTTCGGCGAGGCTCGCGCGGAGTTTCTTCGCCTGATAGAAGTTATAGAGATCGGAGGCCTCGATATTCTGTTCCGTCGAGCGATGCTGGGCGTTCTTGGCTCCCGCCTCGGACAGCGCCAGGAACAGCGCCAGGATGGCGATGAGAAGGGCGACGCGCCTGTCCTTCGCCTCGATCGCGTCCTCCAGTGCTTCAGCCATGGATCATTTCCTGTAGCCGTGTCGCGATCGCGCGGGCATGATCGGCGCCGTCAGCGGCGTGCTCCTTGGCCGCTGTATCGTCGAACACGGAACATTCGCAACTTTTTTTGCGCCGGACGTCAACGTTCCGGCGCCATCGACCGCAATTGTCGAACCTGGGCGGAGGCCGCGCCCTTTGCCTGGTCCGCCCCGAGCGCGGGAAGGCTGCGCGCTTCGCGGCGCCGGGATTTTCCCACCGTTGCGAGCGGGGCGGCCCCGTCTGCGGACGCCCCGCTCAGGCGGGTGAGGTCGGCGGCCAGCCGCGAGATGGCCTCGCGCAGGGCGACGTCGCCTGGTGAGCCGAGGTCGGGTTCGAGGCGAATAGACGCGGCGTCGGATGATGGACGGCCGGGCGCGGCGCCATTGACGAGGAGCCGGCCGCCGTCGATCGACGCCTGTTCGGCCGCCCGCTGGCGCACGGCCGGCGCGGCCTCCAAATCCGCCAGTCGCCGGCGCGCCTCATGGAGTTCGGCATCCAGTTTCGCCGCCTCGCTCTTGCGCCGATCCAGTTCCGACATCAGGCGCGCAAGTTCGGTCTGGGCGGCGGCCGTCTTGGCTTTGGCCGCCTGCGCGGCGTCGTCGAGGCTCATTTCGAGGCCGTAAGCGCGGGTCTCAAGGCCCGCAATCACCGAACGCTGCTCATCGGTCAGGGTCTCGATGGCCAATCGTTCATCCCTCAGCCGAGCGATTTCCAAGGAGGCGTGGTCGAGGCGGGCGCTGAAATCGTTCAGGACGACCCGGCTCGCGCCAAGATCGGCTTCAAGGCCGAGCGTCTCGCGCTCTCTGGCGGCCAGATCGGCGCGCAATCCCGCGATTTCGGCGCGCCGGTCGTTCGTTCCGCTTTCGAGCGCCACAAGCATCGCGGCCTGACGGCCGAGGTCGGCGCGATGGCGCCCGACCGCCTGCTGCAAAGCCGCAATCCGCTGCTCCAGTCGATGCTGCGCGACGGCATGCTCGGCGCGGAGCATGTCGCGCTCGGCGATCGCCTCCTTGACCGAGAGCGGCGCCGCCATCCGCGCGCGCGCCGCCGCCAGACGCCAGGCCCGGCGCGCAAAAGCGGGCGCAACAACAAGCCCCACCAGCCCTGCGACGAGGAGGCCGGCGAGGAAAAACATTGCCTGTTCGACCAATTTGCCTTACCCGAACTTGCGACAGGGGCGCAGCATCGCACGGCGCCACGCCGAAGCAAAGTCCGCGGGTAGGTCAATTCACCGTGGGCGGACGAGGTATTCCCTTCAGAAAGGGTTCCAGGTCGCGCGCGGGGTGAATTTGAGGTAGCTCACGTTGACGCCGAGGCGTGCGCCGATCCCGCTGCGGATCGGGACGACGACGATACTATCCGCGCCGAGCGCGGTGAATCCGAACCCGCCAATGAAATAGGCCGATCCGTCGATGCCGCCAAATCGTCGAAAGATCGCATCGACGGTCGGAAGATTATAAACGAGCATCATCGTGCGGTCGCCGTCGGCCCCGGCGTCAAAACCGACCGAGGGGCCCTGCCAGAAAACCGCCTGGTCGCCCGCGTTCCGGGTGTACATCTTGCCCTCGCCGTAGCGCAGACCGCCGAAAAACGCGGCGGAAGCTTCCTGGCCGAGAACATAGCCGTTCGGCTGGCCCCATCGCCGCACCGCCTCCTGGACGACCTCGGCCAGTCCGCGCGACACCGCGCCGAAGAAGCGATGTCCGTTGTCGACGATTTCGTTGGTCGAGTATGGCGGCGGAGAATCGGCGAACGCCACGCCCAGCGGCGACAGGCTTCCCAGCGCGCCGATGGCGCCGCCAGTCAGAATGTCGCGCCGTGTCAGATTCGGCATCGGTCCTGCTCCATTTCGCACCCGGCGGCGCAGTCTTCGAGAACAAGGCAAACCTTCAAGGCGATGACGGCCTAATTGGGGCGAACTTCAGTTTGGCCCTGTCAGGTTGACGTCTCGTTAAGCATGGCGGCGTCCGCCCCGCGCCTGGGGTCGCCCCAGGCGACAAAGCCTCCGTTGCGCAGGCCGCTGCGCTTCTTGCCGTAGAGCATGGGGCCGCCCTCGATCGCCAGCACGACGCCTCCCGCGGCGCGCAGCACCGCGTCGCCCGCCGCTGTATCCCATTCCATGGTAGGGGCAAAGCGCGGATAGACGTCGGCGACGCCTTCGGCGAGCGCGCAGAACTTCAGCGACGAACCGGCCGACCGGCGCTCTGCGATCGGGAGTTTGGCCAGGAACGCCTCGGTGGCGGGGTCGCCGTGCGAACGGCTCGCCAGGGCGACCAGTCCGCGCGCCGGCGCGCGCCGAGTCCTGATCGGCCGCCAGAGCGATTCTGCGGGGAGCGGCGCGCCGACGGGCGCGTCGCATTGGTAGGCGCGTTCGCCGCCCCACCACAAGCGCGCCAAGGCGGGCGCATAAACGGCTCCCGCGACCGGCTCGCCGTCGCGCACCAACGCAATATTGATGGTGAATTCGCCGTTGCGGGAGATGAACTCGCGTGTTCCATCAAGCGGGTCGACGAGGATGAAGCTACCGCCGATGACGGCATGCTCGCCGCGGGCGACCAACTCTTCGGCGACGATCGGAACCGCCGAAACGCGAGCGCGCAACAGGCCAAGGATGACCTCTTCGGCGCGTTCGTCGGCGACCGTCACCGGGCTGCTGTCGGATTTAAGGCGGACCTCGCCGCCGCCCTCGTATTCGCTCATGACGACGGGCCCGGCGGCCAGCGCGATGCTCGCAAAAGATCGCGCGATCGCATCGCGCGCCGACGCGTTCATATCGAGTTGCGGCCCGTTGGCGTCGTCGCTCATTGTGTGGATCGATCCCTGGATTGCGAAGTTGCGGGGGCGAGGTTAATCCAATGCCATTGGAATTCGCCTGTCAGGCCGATTCGGCCGGGCGGTGAAAAGCCGCCTGTGCGGCGTCCGGCGTCGAACCGGCGCGCCGCGCCGCAGCGATTGACCACAGGATTTGCTCAATGACAACATTCGCTCTCGATGGAATGGATCTGGCGGCCCTGCTTTGTTCGCGCATTTGCCATGACGTCATCAGCCCGGTCGGCGCGATTATCAATGGCCTCGAAGTGCTGGAGGACGAGAAGGAGAGCGAGATGCGGGAAATCGCGCTCGAACTCATCAAGAAAAGCGCCGCCGCGGCCTCCGCGCGGCTGCAGTTCTGTCGCCTCGCCTATGGCGCCGCCGGTTCGGTGGGCGCTTCGATCGACACCGGCGACGCCGAAAACGTCACGCGCGGCCTCATCGCCAACGATCGGACCAGGCTCGTCTGGAACGCGGCGCGCCAGCACGCCCCCAAGAACAAAGTGAAGCTCGTGCTCAATCTCTGCCTCATCGCCGTGGCGGCGATTCCGCGCGGCGGCGTCGTCACCGTCAATTTGACTGGCGAGGGGGAAAGCCTCGAAGCGCATGTCGAGGCGAACGGCGCCAATGCGCGGCTCGCGCATGGGGTGGTCGCGCTGATTGCCGGAACGCCGGAAGGGGGGTCGGTCGACGCCCATTCCATTCAGGCCTATTACACCGGGCTGGTCGGGCGCGCCTGCGGCCTGGAGGTGACGGTGACGACCGCTCCCGATCAGGTGGCCCTGTCCGCGCGGGCGAAGGTCGCGCCGGCCATCGCCGCGTCCGCCTGAACCGCGGCCGGCGAAGTCGGTCTGGCGAGGGCTCGCGTTTTAGCGCTCCTTAACCCCATTCGGCCATAGTGGCGGCGTTCTCGCGCTTTGGCGGAAGCCGCGAGCGGCTTGGGATGGACAGGAGCGCCAAATGAAACAGGTCCTCGTCGTCGACGATTCGCCGGTGATCCGTAAGATCGCCCGACGGATTCTTGAAGGCATGCGCCTGCAGACGTCCGAAGCGGCCGACGGCAAGCAAGCTCTGGCGGCCTGCTCCTTCCTGATGCCGGACGCCATCCTCCTCGACTGGAGCATGCCCGTTCTCGACGGCTTCGGTTTCCTGAAGCAACTGCGCCGCATGCCCGGCGGCGAGAGGCCGAAAGTCGTGTTCTGCACCAGCGAATATGACGTCGCCCAATTTGCGCGCGCCCGCCATGCCGGCGCCGACGAATTCATGATGAAGCCGTTCGACCGCGACATCGTCCAGGCCAAATTCGAAGAAATCGGCATGAGTTGAGGCGGCCGGCGAGTCCAGGAGCCGCGACGGGTCGCCGCCGATCGCGATTCGCCCCGCCTTTTTAGAGGCCGACCGGGCGCCCGACGATCGCCACGCTCATCGTTCCGTCGCCGAACAGGCGTTTGGCGACCCGGCGGGCGTCGTCCATCGTCGCCGCCTCGATCTGGCGGTTGCGCTCGACCATCCATTCCGGCCCGAAACCGTCCAATTGGATGTGCACGAGTTGGCCGGCGATCTTGGCCGAAGTGTCGAAGCGCAAGGGATAGGAGCCCACCAAGTATTTCTTGCCCTTGACGAGTTCGTCCTCGTTCGGGCCGTTGTGCGACAAATCCAGAATTTGCGCCGCGATCACGTCGAGCGATTCCCTGACGCGCTCGTTCTTGGTCGCGGTGCCGCCATGAAGAAAGTTGGCGTGATCCAGCGCCGAAACCGAAGTCGAGACCGAATAGGCGAGGCCCCGCTTCTCGCGCACCTCGTGGAACAGACGCGAGGAAAGGCTGCCGCCACCCAGAATATGGGCGAGCAACACGCTGGTCATGTAATCGGGGTCGTGGCGCGCCAGGCTCGGCCGACCGAAGCGGATCGTCGATTGAGGCACGTCGAGATCGACCAGTTCGATCGTTCCGATGCCGCCGAAAGAGGCGTCAGACACCTCGGCGAGTGCGCCGGCCGAAGGCAGGTCGGCGAAGATCATGTCAATCAGCCTGGCGGCGCGCTCGGCGTCGATCGCCCCGACGACGCCGATGTGAAGCGCGCCGCGCGTGAGAAGATTGCCGGCGAGTTGCAACAGGTCGGCGCGCTCAATTCCGGGCAAGCTCTCGAGCGTGCCGTTCGTCGGCAGGCCATAGGGATGGCCGGGAAAGCTGCGCGCCCGCCAGGTGCGGCTCGCGAGAGAACCGGGATCATTGGCTTCGTTGCGCAAGCCGGCGCTCAATTGCTCGCGCACGCGCGCGATCGGCGCCTCGTCCAGCCGCGGCGCATTGACCGCGAGGCGCATCAGTTCGCCGGCGCGATCGGCGTTGCGTATCAACGTGCGCAGGCGCCCGCCGAGGTAGTCGCGCTCGCAGTGGAAGGAGAGCTCGATGGCCTTCTCGTCGAGCGCCTGCTGGAATGCCTGCGAATCCAGGGATCCCGCGCCTTCATCCAGCAGAGCGGCGAGCATTGTCGTTGCGCCGGGCTTGCCCGGCGGGTCCTGCGCGGCGCCGCCTTTGAAAGCGAATTCGAGAGACAATAGCGGAACAGCGTAATCCTCGACGAGCCAGGCGTCGACGCCGCGTGGCGTCACGATCTGTTGGACGTTCACCGCGCGAGAGACTGTCGGATTGGCGATCGGAGCGTTCACGGGCGTTTCCATTGGCGCAGTTGCGCGCTGTATTGTCGATCGATCCGCGCCGCGGCGCGGCAGGCGATTGAGCCGATCGGCGCCTCTGGAAGCGCAAACTTCAGGCGGCGGCCGGCTGTTCGAGGGGCAGCAAATATCCCGTGACCGCCTTGCGGCGGTCGAGGTGCTTGCGCGCTGCGGCGATGATCGACGCCGCCTCGACGGCCTCGATGCGCGCAGGCCATTGGCGGATATCCTCGACGCTCAGGCCGGTCGCCAGGGCTGACCCGTACCAGCGCGCCAGCATCGCCTGACTGTCCTGTGCGTAGATCGCGTCGGCGACGAGTCGCGTCTTGGCTCTTTCGAGCGCGCCCGCGTCGACGCCCTCGGCGATGAATCGCGCGAGGACGCCGTCGACAGCCCCGTCGAGCCCCTCCATCGTCACGCCGGGACTAGGTATGGCGTAGAGGAAGAAGCGCGTCTCGTCCAAGGCTGTGCCCATGTAGTGGGCGCCGGCGGCGACGGCGAGCTGCTGATCGAGCACCAGCGATCGATAGAGAAGACTGGTCGGCCCGCCGCCGATGAGATGGGCGAGGACCTCGAGCGCCTCGGCCTCGCCCGGCCGGGCGATGCGGAAGGAGGGTGCGATATAGCAACGCTGCCAGCTTGGTTGTTCGACCTTTTCGTCGTTCAGCGTCACCAGGCGCCGGGCAACGGCGGCGGGCTCCTGCGGGCGTTTGCGTTGCGGCGGCTCGCCGCGCTGCTTGACCGCGCCGTAGCTCTGCGCGGCCAGGCGCCGCACCTCGTCCGCCTCGACGTCGCCGGCGACGATCAAAATGGCGTTCTCCGGCGTATAGAACCGGCGGTAATAGTCGAGCGCGTCGGCCCGCGTTAGACCCTCGATTTCATGGCTCCAGCCGATAATGGGGACGCCGTAGGGATGGTGCGTGAACAAAGTCGCCTGCACCGCCTCGTTGAGCTGCGCGCCGGGATCGGCGTCGCAGTGCATGCGCCGTTCCTCCAGGACGACCTCGCGCTCGGGCGCCACGACCTCGTCGGTGAGCGAGAGGCCCGTCATGCGATCGGCCTCGAACTCCATCATGACGCCGAGATGCTCTTTGGCGACGCGCTGGAAATAGGCGGTGTAGTCATTGCCGGTGAACGCGTTTTCCTGGCCGCCGAGCTCGGTGACGACTTCGGAGAATTGGCCCTGCGGGTGGAGCTTGGTGCCCTTGAACATCAAATGTTCGAGAAAATGGGCGATGCCAGACTTGCCCGGCGGATCGTCGGCCGAGCCGTTGCGATACCAGATCATATGGGTGACGACGGGCGCGCGATGATCCGGAATGACGACCACGCTGAGGCCGTTGTCGAGGCGGAAGTCGACGATCGCCGGGCTGCCGGCCATTCGCGCCGTCTCCGAGAGCGCGACCGGCGCGTTGGCGACTAAATCGTCGGCCGGCGAGTGAGGCGAGGACATCGGAACCGCAGGGGCTGGAGGTTGAACGCGCGGGACGCCGGGCGAAACCGCTCCCGACATAATTGCGACATATAAGCGGTCGCCGCGCGCAACGCCAGCTTGTCGTCCGATGCGGGCGGCTTCCGCGGAAATCCGCGCCGCCGCCCCGACCGGGGCGATGGCCGATGCGCGCGGGAAGGGGAGTTTCTTTTCAGCCCGTTTCGGCAACGCGCCGCCGCGCGGCTGACGACGCCACGCTCACGCTCGACGGCTCGAGAGAAGTCCGGGCGGTCCGGCGAGCGAGCTTCAGCTCGCCAGCGCCTTCACGCGCTTGGTGAGGCGGGAGATTTTGCGCGCGGCGGTATTTTTGTGCAGGATGCCCTTCTGCGCGGCGCGCGCGACTAGCGGCTCGGCTTCGCGCAAGGCGGCGGCGGCCAGGCCCGGATCCTTGGTGGCGATGGCTTCTTCAACCTTGCGCACAAACGTGCGCATCTCGCTGCGGCGCGCCTTGTTGACGGCGGTGCGGCGGGCGATCTTGCGGACGGCTTTCTTGGCCGACGATGTGTTTGCCATGGCAAAAATTCCCTGGATTGCGTCGGCGCCGCCCGTTTCAAATCGGCCGCGCCCAAAAAAGCAATGGGCCGGACCTTGCGGCCCAGCCTGTCGGGCGCGGTTATAGACGCCGCCTCTCCGAGGCGTCAACCGCCGAATGGCGCGACGTTCCTCGCCTTCGCGAGTTGCTTGACCATCTCTCTGTGCGGAATTGTGACTTCCATGAAAATTTCGCCGGTGGCCGCGTAACCGGCCCTCTCGTAAAAGCCGATCGCCGATTCCCGCGCGTGCAGGACGATTTGCCGGTAGCCTCGCGCGGCCGACAATTTTTCAGCGAAGGCGACTATCTGCGCGCCGACGCCGCGCCCTTGACGGTCCGGGCCGATGGCCATTTGTCGAAGTTTGACGACGCCGGGCGACGCGTCGATCGGGGTCAGAATCGCGCATCCGACAAGCTCGCCGTCGAGAGAGGCGGCAAGATGAATATCGGTTCGTTCTCCCGCCAATTGTTCGGAAGTGAAGTCCAGCCCGAGCGGCGTTCGCAAGACGCGCCGGCGCAGGTTCACAAGGTCGCGATAGCGGTCGGAATTGTGTTCGATCTCGGCAATTTCCAACACTTCGGCGCCCATTTGCGGGACTCAAACTTTCCGTCGGCTTGCGCGGGCCGCGACACCGCCGCCCTTCTCGTAGCGGGAGCCCGCTGAAAGATCGCGCGATGGATGTGATGATATACCACGACCCGGCTTGCGAAACCTGGCGCAACGCGCTCGCAATGATCCGCAATTCCGGCGTTGGGCCGCCTGAACGCGTCACTGCCGGACGCCTCGGCGCAGTACCGCTGTTCGGATCGGACGTCGGCTCGCTCGCCCGGTCGAAGAAACCGTGGTTTCTGGTCGAAAGCCGGATCCGCGTCCTCGGGCCGGGCGGCTGGCAGGCGATTGGGCGTCAGGTGGGCGGCTCGCCGATGGCCAGCGGCGAACTGTCGGCGGCGGGGGCGGGGGCGGCCGCGCGCGATGTCTTATCGCGGTGCTTTTTCGCGTCGAGCGCCTCGATGTCGCGCCAGGAGTTGGACTGGGCGATCATCTGGCGGATTGCGGCGACATTGGCGGCCGCCGCCTCGGCCGACAGGTCCTGCCGCTCGATCCTCTCGGACTCGCCGAATTTGCCTTCGAGAGCGAGGACCAAAGCGAGGTTCTGGCGCATGCGCGAATTGGCGCGCGGGTCGTTCGCCGCCTGCTGCAAGGTCTTTTCGGCGAGCGGCAATTGCTTGGTCAGCGCATAGGAGAGGCCGAGATTGTTCAGAATGGCAGGCTCGCCCGGCGCGATCTTCAGGGCGTCTTGATAATACTTTTGCGCCTGCGCGTGGTCGCCGAGTTGATCGGTGACCGAGCCCTGGACGTTCATGTCCGACCAGTTCGGGCGTTCCGCGGTGTAGGATCGCGAAAGAACGTCGAGGGCTTGCTGGAACTGGCCGGCGTCCGCGAGGGCCTTGCCGTAGGCGCTCAACACTTCCAGATCGTGCGGCGCCTTGACCGCCGCCGCCTGCATGACCGCCACCGCCTGGGAATATTGGGTCAGCGCCCGCAAAACGCTGGCGTATTCGATCGAGATGGCTTTCCCGCCCGGCTCGGCGTCATAGCGCTTGCCCAACGTGACGGCTTCGGCGCGCAGGTCCGCTTGCGACGTCGGCGCGGGCTGAGCGCTCGGATTGATCGACCCGGTCACGTCGCCGTTGTCGTGACAGCCGCCAAGCGCGGCGAGCGCCGCCGCGAGAGCTGCGCCCCGCAGCCACTTGCCGGGCGAAGCGCGCTCGCTCGCCAGCGGGGGCCGAGAAATTGACATGAATACGAGCCTCCCAGCGACTCCGAGCCGACCCAAACAATTAAAGTCTTGTCGCTAACGTTCGGTTAACGAGTGCCTTCGGCGGGGAAGAAAGTCGTGGCGTCGTGGTCGGCCGACCGCGCCGGTTCGTTCCCCAACGTTCGCGCCGGGTCGCCGCGGCGGCCCCGCGCGGCTATGCTTCGCCTTCTGGTCGCCTGCAACCTCGTCCTTCGAAAGGAGCAACCCGCTTGCCGCTCGAATTCGCCGCGCCGGCCCCCGACGCCATCCCGATCTGGTTCGCCACGAAAGAGAGCTGGGACGAGGTGCGCCAGGCGCTCGCCGCGTCGGCCGCCGCCTTCGCCGCCGCTACGGGCTTTGAGCCGTCCCCCGGCGCGCACCAGCTGCTGCCGGATGCTCGAGGCGGGCTCGCCGCGGTGGTGCTCGGCCTCGACAGCGCCGCCTCCCGCGCCCGCGACCCGATGCTGCCGGGCAAGCTCGCCGGAATCCTGCCGGCGGGGGTCTATCGCTTCGCCAACGCGCCCGGAGACGCCAGCCTCGCCGCGCTCGCCTTTCTGCTCGGGCTCTACTGGTTTTCCCGCTATCGCGAAGCCGGGAAGGCGCAACCGGCGTTGGTCGCGCCGGAGGGGGTCGACGGCGCGCGGCTCGAAAGCATAGCGCGGGCGATCGCCTTCGGCCGCGATCTGGTCAACACGCCGGCCAACGACCTCGGGCCCGACGCGCTGGAGCGTGAGGCGCTGCGGTTGGCGCGGGATTTTGGCGCGACGGCCGAGGTCACCCGCGGCGACGATCTGATTGCGCGCGACCTGCCGCTGATTTACGCGGTCGGGCGCGCAGCGGCACAGCAGCCGCGCCTCGTCGATTTCGTCTGGGGCCGCGCCGAGGCGCCGAAGGTGACGCTGGTCGGCAAAGGCGTCACCTTCGACACCGGCGGCCTCGACATCAAGGCGGCCAGCGCGATGGAGCTCATGAAGAAAGACATGGGCGGCGCGGCCGCGGCGCTCAGTCTGGCGCGCATGATCATGGAGGCCGGACTCGACGTGCGCCTCCGCACGCTGGTGCCGATCGTCGAGAATTCGATTTCGGCGAACGCTTTCCGACCGGGCGATATTCTCAGGAGCCGCGGCGGACCGACCGTCGAGATCGGCAATACCGACGCTGAGGGGCGGCTGATCCTCGCCGACGCGTTGAGCCTGGCGGACGAAGAGGCGCCCGCCATCCTGCTGGATTTTGCGACGCTGACGGGCGCGGCGCGCGTCGCGCTCGGCCCCGACCTGCCGCCCTTCTACACCGACGACGAGGCGTTGGCGGGCGAGATCGCGCGCCATGCGGTGGCGGTTCACGATCCCGTTTGGCGCCTGCCGCTGTGGCGCCCGTATGACAAGATGGTTGCGGGAAAGTTCGCCGACCTCACAAACGCGCCAGCGAGCCCGTTCGCCGGCTCGATCACGGCCGCGCTGTTCCTGCAGCGATTCGTAACCCATACGAAAGCCTGGGCGCATTTCGACATCTATGCGTGGAATCCGGCGGCGCGCGCCCATGGTCCCGAAGGCGGCGAAGTGCAAGCGGCGCGGGCGCTGTTCGCGCTGATCGGCGAGCGGTTCGCAAAATAGCGGACGAGAGGAGGAAACGGTCCGCCGCCGCCGGCCGTTTGAGGTCGTCGCACCGTCAGAGAAAGATCGCGCGGTCGCGCTCCACCGCCGCAACGAGATGATCCTGCGCCGCTCGGGTTCGCCGGAGTCTACGCGTATCCTCCTGTGTGACGATCCAAAAGCTGCGCAGCGCGCGCCGCAAAATCATGCGCGACTCCAAGGCCGAGGCTGGCGCGCAGGGCCTCAGGCTGGGCGACCGCGCCCGTGCGCCCGAATGCGGTCGGCGCCGCCGCAGAGCTCGGGCAAATAGTCGGGCGCGCCGGCTGATCGTCGCGTGATCGAGCCGCAGCCGCTTGGCCGCTGCGACGAACTGGCCGCATCTGGCGACGGCGAGGAAACGCGCACATTGTCCCGATCCATGCGGCCGGTTTAATATGTTCGGGCGGGTCGCGACGGAGCGCCGGCGGGAGTTGGGGGAGCGTCATGCAAGGCAGGACGATCATTGTCACCGGCGGCTTCGGAAATCTCGGCAGGGCGGTCGCCCAGGCGGCGGTCGATCGCGGCGCGTCCATCGCCGCGCTCGATGTCGGTCCGACCCCGCCGGCGGGCCTGGCGGACCGGCTCGGGCCGCGCGCGTTGTTGTTGGGCGGCGTCGATCTTTCCTCGGCCGAGGGCGCACAGCGGGCGATCGAGAACGTCGTGGCCCGGTTCGGGCGGCTTGACGCGCTCATCAACATCGCCGGGGGATTTCGCTGGGAGACCGTCGAGAGTGGCGACCCCGCGACATGGGATCTGCTCTTTGCGATGAACGTCAGAACGGCCTTGAACGCGTCGAAGGCGGCGATTCCCCACCTGCTCCAGAGCGGCTCCGGCCGCATCGTCAACGTCGGCGCCAATTCGGCGGTGAAAGCCGCGGCCGGGATGGGCGCCTATGCCGCGAGCAAGTCCAGCGTGCACCGGCTGACCGAAGCCTTGGCGGAGGAGCTGAAGAACCGCGGCGTCACCGTCAATGCGGTGCTGCCTTCGATCATCGACACGCCGGCCAACCGGGCTGAAATGCCCAAAGCGGCATTCGATCGCTGGGTGGCGCCGGCCGATCTCGCCGCGGTCATCCTGTTCCTGGCGTCCGACGAGGCGAGAGCCGTCACCGGCGCGCTGATCCCGGTGACCGGCGGGGTGTAACGCGAAAGGCGGGAACAGGAGACTGCGCGCCGCCGTCGCCGATCCGCGCGGCTGCAGCGTTCGTCGATATCAGCCTAATCCGGCGGCTCGTCGCGGATGAAGCGAAAGCGAGGTGGGGCGTCCGGCGGAGCGGTTCCGAGTCGCCTCGCCATTTCCCTCCGGCGGCGATCGGCCAGAAAGGCGCCGGCTTCCGTGGCGGCATTGTCGAACGTGTCCGTTCGGCCGCACGAAGGGCAGGCGACGGTCGCGAGCCAAGAAGCGTCTATGGTGAGCTTGACGGGCGCCCGGCACATTCCGCAAAGCAGCGGGACGTAACGAGGCGTCGACGCGCCCCTGGTCGCCGGGCCAAGCGGTCTGCTCCCGATTCGCATGGCTGGCGCACCTTGCGGGCGGCATTCACCACGGCTGCCGATCGCCCGGTCATGTTGCTCCGCCCGGGGCGCCCCTGACAAGCCCGCCGGCTCGTCGTCGAGCGCCGACTATGGGCCGGCCGTCCAGGCTTTGAAGTCCGCGTCCGACAGGGTCGGCAGTTTCTTGATGAGGGCGACGATCGTCCAGATTTCGGCGTCGGGCGTGCCGGTCGCGCCAAAGCTCGGCATGCCGGTCATCTTGATGCCGTTCTTGATCACCCAGAACAGCTGCGACGGGTTCCTGTCCCTCGCCATATCCTTGAGGTCGGCCGGCCACGGCCGCAATCCCTCCGAGAATTTGGCCCAGCCCACTCCGGGCCCGCCGTGACAGTTGAGGCAGCCGCGCGCGGCGAAGGCGCGAGCGCCGGCCTGCACGGCTGCAGGATCGTCGAGCGAAATCGGCGGCTGGTCGCCCGCGTGGCGGACAATCGAGGCGACGCGGATATTGGCGAGCGCCCAGGCGACGACGCCCGGGTCCTCCTCGGTCGCCGCCACGCTATAGAAGCCGCCGAAGAAGAAGATGGCGGCGCCGATCGCGGCGCCGATCGCCAGCGCGCCGATGAGGGTCAACAATCGCATGGGCGTACTCCAATATCGCCGATTGTCGCAACACAATCGCGCCGCGGCGGCGGCGTCCGATGCAATACTAGCCTATGACGCCGCCAAGCGCAGGCCCGCGGATGATTCAAGTGCGACAGGAGGGGCGTGTGTCCGCCGACGACGGCGGGAACGCCCGCCTGCGGGCGCAACGATCGTCGTCTCGACGGCCTGTGGGCTTCCGATTCGCTGGGGTCTAGTCTCGACGTTGCGAATCAAGAAGGCCGCATCAGGAGAAAAACGATGAGTCTTCGCGCTTTGTTCAGTGTCGCCGCGCTCGCCGCGGCGATTGGCGCAACGCAGCCGGCTGCGCCCCAGGAGCGCCCGAAGGTCGGCGCTCTGCGTTGCGAGGTCTCTTCGGGCTTCGGCCTCATCTTGACGTCCGCCAAGGAAATGCGCTGCATTTTCGTTTCGGCGCGCGGCTATTCCGAGCGCTATTTCGGCATGATCAGGAAATTTGGCCTCGATGTCGGCCGAACCAATCGGGGCGTTCTGGCCTGGCAGGTCTTCGCGCCGATGCATGGGCCGAGGCGGGGCGCGCTCGCCGGCGATTATGTCGGCGTCGCCGCCTCGGCGACCGTTGGGGCCGGGGTGGGCGCCAACGCGCTTGTCGGCGGCTCAGCCCGCTCGATCACCTTGCAGCCGCTGTCCATTCAGACGCAGACCGGCCTCGCCCTCGCGGCGGGCGTTGAGTTGCTGACGCTTCGCGCGGAGCGCTGAAAGTTGCGATCGGCCAGGGCGCAGCTCCCGGCTCCGTCACGCTGGCCTTCCGCGGCGGCGCCGGCTCGTCGGCGCGAAGACCCGGCCGACCCGAGGCGTCCGCCGATTCGATCCAGAAACCTCCTCCCCTCGGCTGCGCGGCGAATTTCCGCTCAATATGACAATGAGCGGGGCCTGGACGCCCGGCGGGCGATCCGCGCGCCCACCCCTCCCGCGTCCGGATTGCGGTAGACTCGCCTGATCGATGAGGGGGTCGTGAAAAATGCCTGGAAAACCCGTCACGCGTTTCGGGAACGCCATGTCGCTCGTCGCGGCGTTGGCGCTTGGGGCTTGTGGCGGCGAGGCGCTGCGGACCGGCCCCGTCGATGGGCGCGTGTTTCGGCTCGTCGCCAATGTCCATGTCGATCCAGCGGCCGCCGCCGCGATGCTGAACGCCTACCGCCGGAGCCGGGATCTTGGCCCGCTGCGGCTCGATCCGGCGCTGATGGCGTTGGCGCAGCGCCAGGCGGATGCGACGGCCGCGGCGGACGACCTGTCGCACGATCTCGGCGGGGGCTTCTCCTCACGCCTCGCGGCGGCCGGCGTCGACACGACGCGGGCCGCCGAAAATCTCGGCGGCGGCTATTACTCGACCGAGGAGGCGTTCGCCGGCTGGCGCAATTCCCCCGCGCATAACGACAATCTTCTGATGCCGCAGGCGACTCGTTTCGGCATCGCCATCGCCAAGGACGCCCGCACCCGATACCGGGTCTTTTGGGCAATGGAGGTGGCCGCGGAGCCCGACAGGCCCGCCGGAGGATCGGGTGTGCTGACGTCGTCGTCGGGCGCGCCGGTCGCCGCGCGGCCCTGATCGCCGCAGGATCGAGAGCGAGCATCGCGCTTTCGACGCCGGCGATCGCCAGATTGGCCCTGACGACCGGCGGGCAGGGTCGGCTGGCGGGCTGGCTCCTCGCGCCTTGAGCCTCGCGAAGGAAGCCAGTTCCACCGTCGAGGACTGGTCTTTGCACACGTGATGCGCGAAATCGGCGATTGTTGTGCAAAATAATGAGGGATAAGGAAGGCGCGAACCGAAAAATCCGGAGGGAGCGACCAATGATCAGCTATGGGCATTTCATCGGCGGCAGGAGCGTCGCGGGAGCGTCGGGCCGAACGGGCGAGGTTTTCCAACCGATGGACGGCACCGTGCGCGCCTCGGTGGCGCTCGCCGCCAAGCACGAGGTTCGCGCCGCGGTTGGAAACGCCAAGGCGGCGCAGCCGGGCTGGGGCGCCGTCAACCCGCAGCGCCGCGCCCGCGTGCTGATGAAATTCATCGACCTGATCGCCCGCAACAATGACGAACTCGCCGATATTCTGGCCCGCGAACACGGCAAGACGCTCGCCGACGCCAAGGGCGACATCCAGCGCGGCGTCGAAGTCATCGAATTCGCGCTCGGGGTCGCCCATCTGATGAAGGGCGAATACACCGACGGCGCCGGCCCGGGCATCGATTCCTATTCGATGCGCCAGCCGCTGGGCGTCGTCGCCGGCATCACCCCGTTCAATTTTCCCGCGATGATCCCGCTGTGGAAGCTCGCGCCCGCCATCGCGTGCGGCAACGCGTTTATCCTGAAGCCTTCCGAACGCGATCCCGGCGTGCCGATGCGCCTGGCCGAATTGTTCATCGAGGCGGGCGGCCCTCCCGGGATTCTCAATGTCGTCAATGGCGACAAGGAGGCGGTCGACGCCATCCTCGACGACCCCGACATCAAGGCGATCGGCTTCGTCGGTTCGACGCCGATCGCGCAATACATTTATGCGCGCGGAACGGCGAGCGGCAAGCGCGTGCAATGTTTCGGGGGCGCCAAGAACCATATGGTCGTCATGCCCGACGCCGATATGGAGCAGACGGTCGATGCGCTGATGGGCGCCGGCTACGGTTCCGCGGGCGAGCGCTGCATGGCGATTTCCGTCGCCGTGCCCGTCGGCAAACGGACGGCGGACGAACTGGTCAGGCGCCTCATTCCGCGGGTCGAGGCGCTGAAGATCGGTCCCTCGACCGACGCCTCCGCCGACTATGGTCCGATGGTGACCAAGGCCCATCTCGACAAGGTGAAGTCGTACGTCGATATCGGGATCAAGGAGGGGGCGAGGCTTGTCGTCGACGGACGCGGCTTCAAGATGCAGGGCTACGAGAACGGATTCTATATGGGCGGCTGCCTGTTCGACGACGTGACCAAGGACATGCGAATCTACAAGGAAGAGATCTTCGGACCGGTGCTCTCGGTGGTGCGAGCCGGCAGCTACAATGAAGCGCTCGGTCTCTGCAACGACCACGAATACGGCAATGGCGTCGCGATCTTCACGCGGGACGGCGATGCGGCGCGCGACTTCGCCTCCCGCGTCGAGGTCGGCATGGTGGGGGTCAACATTCCGATTCCCGTGCCGGTCGCCTATTATACGTTCGGCGGCTGGAAGCGTTCCGGCTTTGGCGACCTCAACCAGCACGGACCCGATTCGATCCGCTTCTACACCAAGACCAAAACGGTCACCTCGCGGTGGCCGTCGGGCGTGAAGGACGGCGCGAATTTCAATATTCCGACGATGGGATGATTGCCGTCCGGTTCCTTCCCTCGCAGCGGCGATATCGCGGGCCGGGGCGGCTGTGCTAGGGTGAAGCCATGTCAGCCGCCGTGAAAGAGAAAATGTCCGCCGACGAATTCCTCGTCTGGGCAGAGGCTCAGGAAGGGCGTTGGGAATTGCAGGACGGGGCGCTGGTGGCGATGTCGCCCGAGCGCGTCGCCCATGTTGAAACAAAAGGGGAGGTGCTCCGGGCGTTGAGGCAGGCGATCGATGGCGCCCGTCTACCCTGCAGGGTCTACCCCGACGGCGCCAGCGTGCGAGTGAGCGACACGACGATTTTCGAGCCCGACGCGCTGGTTTATTGCGGCCCGCGCCTGCCGCCTGACGCGATCGAAATTCCCAATCCCATTGTCGTCGTGGAGGTTCTTTCTCCGAGCACCGCCGCACGCGACCATGGCGTCAAGCTGAGCGGCTATTTTTCCCTGCCCAGCGTCGCCCACTATCTTGTCCTCGATCCCGAGAGGCGGGTCCTGATTCATCACAAGCGCGGTCAGGGCGAAGTCATCGAGACGCGCATTCTCACCGAGGGGCTCCTGCGCCTCGACCCGCCGGGGCTCGAGGCGCCCGTCGCCGAAATGTTCGCGGCCGAATAGTTCAAGCGGGCCTGCCGATTATGTTCGCGCTCAACGCCGATCACGTCGCCTTGCGGGAAATGGCCAAGGCCTTCGCCGATGAGCGCATCGCGCCCCATGCGCTGGCCTGGGACGAGGCGCGCCATTTCCCCGTCGATGTCTTGCGCGAGGCCGCGGGGCTTGGCATGGCGGCGATCTATGTGCGGGAGGAGAGCGGCGGCTCGGGACTCACCCGCCTCGACGCCGCGTTGATCTTTGAAGCGCTGGCGACCGGCTGTCCGAGCGTCGCGGCCTATCTGTCGATTCACAACATGGTCGCCTGGATGATCGACCGTTTCGGTTCGCCGGCGCTGCGCGACCGCTTCTTGGGCCAGCTCGCCAGTATGGATCATTTGTCGAGCTATTGCCTGACCGAGCCGGGCGCGGGTTCCGATGCGGCGGCGCTGAAGACGCGCGCGCGTCGCGAGGGCGAATCCTACGTGCTCGACGGCGTCAAGCAGTTCATCTCCGGCGCCGGCGCGGCGGACATTTATCTGGTCATGGCGCGCACCGGCGGCGAGGGGGCAGGCGGCGTGTCGGCCTTCGTCGTCGAAAGGGGCTGTGCGGGCCTTTCGTTCGGGCCCAACGAGCGCAAGATGGGCTGGAATACGCAGCCGACGCGCCAGGTCATCATGGAGGGCGTGCGCGTCCCCGTCGAAAACCTGGTGGGCGCCGAGGGCGAGGGATTCAAGATCGCCATGGCCGGGCTTGACGGCGGGCGCCTCAACATCGGCGCCTGCGCGCTCGGCGGCGGCGAATTGGCGCTGGCGAAGGCGATCGCCTACATGCGCGAGCGAAAGGCGTTCGGGCGCGCGATCCTGGATTTTCAAGCGCTGCAGTTTCGTCTCGCCGACATCGCGACCTCGCTGGAGGCGGCGCGCGCGTTGTTGTGGCGCGCGGCGAGCGCCCTGGACGCCGGGGCGGCCGACGCGACGCGGCTCTGCGCGATGGCCAAGCGGGTCGCCACCGACGCGGGATTTGACGCGGCCAATGACGCGCTCCAATTGTTCGGCGGCTATGGCTATCTCGCCGACTATGGCGTCGAGAAGATCGTTCGCGATCTGCGCGTGCATCAGATACTCGAAGGCACCAACGAGATCATGCGTGTGATCGTGGCGCGCGGGCTCATCCAGGGCTGATCGCCGCCGGCCTTCGCATCCGCGCCCCGTCGCTGGCGCTTTTTCCCGGGAGGAAGGCATGAGCGTGATCGCCTTTATCGGCCTAGGCAACATGGGCGGCCCGATGGCCGCCAATCTGGTGAAGGCAGGCCATCGGGTCGTCGGGTTCGACCTCGTGGAAAAGCTGCGGCGGGACGCGGCGGCGAGCGGCGTCGTCGCGGCCGAATCGGGCCGCACGGCCGTCGCCGAAGCCGATGTCGTCGTCACCATGCTGCCGGCCGGCCGACAGGTGATCGCCGCGTGGAGCGACATTCTCGCGGCGGCGAAGCCCGGCGCTTTGTTCATCGATTCCTCCACCATCGACGTCGAAAGCGCCCGGCGCGCCCATGAAGCGGCGGGGGCGGCCGCAAAACCCTGCCTCGACGCGCCGGTTTCCGGGGGCGTGGGCGGCGCGACCGCGGGAACGCTGACCTTCATGGTGGGCGGATCGGAAGCGGCCTTCGCCGCCGGCAAGCCGATCCTCGAGGCGATGGGCAAGCGCATCGTCCATTGCGGCGGCGCCGGCGCCGGGCAGGCGGCGAAAATCTGCAACAACATGATCCTTGGCGCGACGATGATCGCCACCTGCGAGGCCTTCGTGCTCGCCGAAAAACTCGGGCTCTCCGCCCAGGCGCTCTACGACGTCGCCTCGACCTCGTCGGGCCAATCCTGGTCGCTCACCACCTATTGCCCGGTCCCCGGCCCGGCGCCGGCCTCGCCCGCCAACCGGGACTACAAGCCGGGTTTCGCCGCCGCGCTGATGCTGAAGGACCTCAGGCTGGCCCAGGAAGCGGCGGCGGCGGTTGGCGCGGTTACGCCGATCGGCGCCCAGGCGGCGCAGCTCTACGCCTTGTTCGCCGCCGCCGGCCATGCCGGCGACGACTTTTCCGGGATCATCAATTTCATTCGCGGCGGCGCGGCCTGACCGCCGCGTCGCTCAGGCCGGCGCGGCGGCGCTTCGATGGACCGCCGCCGCCGCCGTCAAGGCGAGCGCCGACTTGCGCAGGCGCCGGAATTCGGCGCCGAGCGGGTCGTTGGCGGCCGAAGGCGTGCTGAAAGAGGCGGCTTCCGGGCGATCGGCCGACGCGGGCGGCTTCGACAGCAGCGCGATCAGCCATTCGCGGATCGCGCGAAGACGTGGGCCGACGGTCGCGAATTCCGGGGAGCCGCGCATCTCGCGGACCAGCAGCCGCGTCGCCGAGAGATGCGCCGCCACGACATAGCCGGCGATCAGCATGTCGGCCATCTCGCCGAGGCCGCGATGCACCGCCTGCGGCTCGCCGCCCATCCGGCCGGCCGAGTCCGAGAGCGCGGCGAGCGCCTCGATCATGCTTTTGCGCGCCAGGCGATAGTCCTGGCGCGGCGCGGTCTCGTCGAGCGCGACCCTGGCGAAGGCGGCGACGGCGGTCCGCAGGCGCGCCGCCAATGTCGGCGCCTCGTTGAACTCCCAACGCGGCAGCACATGGCTGAACAACTGGGCGAGCGCCGCGCCGACGATCGTGTCGGCGATGCGCGCCAGGATCGGCGTCGCCTGCGAGGGTTCGATGAGATGCAGCGACACCAGCGCCATCATCGACGCGCCGATCGAGGCGATGCGGTAGCGCAGGCGCGCGAAGCTGTGGACGATCGCCAGCCCCAGAGCCTGGACCGCGATCAGCGCGCCGACCGGCAGGATCGCCACCGCCGCGGCGGCGATCAGGCAGCCGATCAGCGTGCCGATCACCCGGTCGTCGCGCCGCTCGCGGGTCAGGCCGTAGCCGGCGCGCAGGATCACCGCGATGGTGAGCAGAATCCAGTTGCCGTGGCTCGCGCTGCTCAGCGACTGGGCGACCACCGCGCCGGCGGTCATCGCCAGGGCGAGCCGCGCCGCGAAACGAAACATCGGCGAATCCGGGGTCAAATTGACGGTCAGCAGCTTCAGATTGAAGGACGGACGCGGCGCAAAGACGGCCAGATCGACGTCGCCGATCGCCGCGCCGGCGACCTCGTCGTCGCTCAGCGCGCGCTCGAGGCGCCGGATGTGGCCGAGCGCGTCGCCGATCCGCCGGGTGGTCGCCTGCACCGCGGCGAGCGCCTCGGCGCCGAGGTCGTCGCTCCCGGCCAGCTTTTCGGCCTCGCGCGTCACCGCGTCGGCGGCGAGCGAATGGTCGGGCGGCAGGCTCGGCGTCGCGTTCGACAGGAGATCGAGGCTCAAAAACTGGAGGTCGAGCGAGGCGGCGCGCAAGGTGACGGCGATGCGCGTCATCAGCGTCGCCGCGGCGTCGGCGGCGCGCAGCGATGCGAGTTCGACATGGGCGGCGATCAGCGCGTCGAGCGTATCGAGCAGAATGCCGATCGTCGCCGCCTGGCGCATGCGCTCCTTCGAGGCGGTCGGTCGGTCGAGCAGCAGCGCGCGCGCCGCCTGCATCTGATCGGACAGCGCCGCCTGCTGCCGGATCACCGCGCCATAGACCTCCGGCAAGTCCAGCGTCGGATTGTAGAAGGCGGCGACCGCCCTGAGGTAGGCGGAAAACTCGCGCAGGCATTCGCTGGTCATCAAACGGCGCCCGCCGGCGTCGGTGATCGCGGTCAGGGCGAGCGCGATGGCGATATAGAGGAGGCCGCCGCCGACCAGCACCGTCTCGCCGCGCAGCGCGGCGGCCGGCGTCGCCGCCGGCAGCCCGAGCGCGAACACCATCGGCACCAGCGCCTGCATGCTGAGCGCCAGCGCCCAGCGTCCGTAGCCGGTGATCAGGCCGGCGAAGAACGCGAGCGCGCCGATCGCCGGGATCAGCGCGAGCGGCGCGGCGTTGGCGACGAGCTGAATCGCCAGCGTCGAAAAACAAGCGATGCCGAAGCCGACCGCCATCAGCAGCGCCTTGCGGCGCAGCGGCGCCGGCTGGTCGCTGATGCTCGCCGAGATCGCCCCGAGCGTCGCCGGCTGGCCGCCGGCGAAGCCGAACAAAGCCGAGGCGATCAGGCTCACCGCCATCACCCCCGCCGCGACGCTGACGCCGTTGAGGATGTGTTGGCCGACGAACAGCTTCAGCAGGGCCGGGGAGCGAAGCCAGTGGCGCATGCGGGGCGGGAGCTGTCTAGGAAAGGGCGGGGACCGCCGGCCATCCTATGCAAGGCGCGGCCAAAAGTCTTGGCGGCGCGCGGGGAGGCCTGCCGCGTCCGCCCTCCGCCCGTCCGAGGGAAGCGGGTCCGTCGCCGTGCACGCTTTTTCCAGATTTTCTCTCGGAAATCGCTCGGATTCGCCGACAGCGTTCCGAATTTCCCTTTGTTTTCGATCCGATTTCCAAACTTTTCCAAAGATTTATTTGGCGGAATTGGGGAATTTCAGAAGGTTAGCGCCGAAAAAATTTGGAAATCGCGTTTTTTGGGTTTTTGACGGGCTCCGTTGGAAACCCGCGTGCTCCACGGCAGAGCCGCGCAGCTCGAAGCTACCATGGATTCCGGTTTTCGGAAAGGATTTGTCGGCCGCGCCTTTGACCCGCCGCCGCCCCCTACCGCAACCCCGCGTTGATCGCCTCCAGCGCCTTCGAGCCCGGGCAGAGGTCGGGCTCGGTCAGCGCGTTGAGCGGCGTCGCTGACATGTTCAGGCGGTCGTGCAGGGGGACCGCCTCTTCGTTGAGGTAGATCAGGCCGGTGACGATCTCGCCTTTGGCGCGGCGGTGTTCGAGCGCCGCGAGCGCCGCCGAGCGATCGGTAAAATCGTGGTCGTCGGCGAGCTTGTGCAGGCGGATCGCCGTGCCGTCGTGCAGCGCGACGGTCCGGGTGCGCCCGGCGGGATAGTCGATCTCGATCGGCGCGCGGCCGGCGACGAAATCGAGGGAATTCAGCGCGGAATTGTGGGCGCGCACGTAATCGAAGCTCTTGGTCGAGCCTTCGTGGTTGTTGAACGCGACGCAGGGCGAGATCACGTCGATGAACGCCGCGCCGCGATGCTCGAAGGCCGCCTTGATCAGCGGCACGAGCTGGTCCTTGTCGCCGGAGAAGCTGCGCGCCACGAAGGTCGCGCCGAGCTGCACCGCCAGAGCGGCCAGATCGATCGGCGAATCCGGGTTTTCGACGCCCTTCTTGCTCTTCGAGCCGCGGTCGGAGGTCGCCGAGAACTGCCCCTTGGTCAGGCCGTAAACCCCGTTGTTCTCGACGATGTAGACCATGTCGACGCCGCGGCGCATCGCATGGGCGAACTGCCCGAGGCCGATCGAGGCGGTGTCGCCGTCGCCGGAGACGCCGAGATAGGTCAATTCGCGGTTGGCCAGACTCGCGCCGGTGAGCACCGACGGCATGCGGCCGTGCACCGAATTGAAGCCGTGGCTCTGGCCGAGCATGTAGGTCGGCGTCTTCGAGGAGCAGCCGATGCCGCTGAGCTTGGCGATGCGATGGGGCGGCAGGCTGAGCTCGAAGCAGGCGCGGATGATCGCCGCGCTGATCGAATCGTGGCCGCAGCCGGCGCATAGCGTCGAAATCGCGCCTTCGTAGTCGCGGTGGGTGAAGCCGAGTTCGTTGACCGGCAGGTCGGAGCGCTGGAATTTCGGCTTGGCCAGATAGGTCACGACACGGTTTCTCTTCTCAGCGGCGTCGCAAAGCCGCGCGACAGGGCGGCGATCTCGCGGCGGATGAAACGGGCGGTGATCGGCGCGCCGTCATAATGCAGGATCGCCACCAGTTGCGCCGGGTCGATCCCCAGGTCGGTCATCAGCAGGGTGCGCATCTGCGCGTCGCGATTCTGCTCGACGACGAACACCTGTTCGTGCGCGGCGATGAATTGCCCGACCTCCGGACCGAACGGAAAGGCGCGAATGCGCAGCGCGTCGACGTGCACCCCGTCGCGGACGAGCAGTCCGGCCGCCTCGTCCATCGCCGCCGCGGTCGAGCCGTAATGGATCACCCCGACGCGGGTCGGCTGCGCCGCGCCGCGCAGTTCGGCGCGCGGCGCGAGCTTGCGCGCGGTGTCGAACTTGCGCAGCAGCCGTTCCATGTTGTCGACGTAGGCGCCGCCCTCTTCGGTGTAGCGGGCGTAGCGGTCGCGGCTGGTGCCGCGCGTGAAATAGGCGCCGCGCGTCGGATGGGCGCCGGGAATGGTGCGCCACGGCACGCCGTCGCCGTCGACGTCGAGATAGCGGCCGAATTCGCGGCCGGCTTCGAGTTCGGCCGCCGACATCACCTTGCCGCGGTCGAACTTGCGCGAATCGTCCCAACGGAATGGCGGGGTGAGGCGGGCGTTCATGCCGATGTCGAGGTCGAGCATGACGAAAATCGGCGTCTGCAGCCGCTCCGCCAGGTCGAACGCGCGCGCGCCGAACTCGAAGGCCTCGCCGGGGCCGTCGGGGAACAGCAGGACATGCCTGGTGTCGCCGTGCGAAGCGAAGGCGCAGGCCAGCACGTCCGACTGCTGCGTGCGCGTCGGCATGCCGGTCGACGGCCCGCCGCGCTGCACGTCGAACACCACGGCCGGAATTTCGGCGAAATAGGCGAGGCCGAGAAACTCCTGCATCAGCGAGACGCCCGGCCCGGACGTCGCGGTGAACGCGCGGGCGCCGTTCCATCCCGCGCCGACCACCATGCCGATCGCGGCGATTTCGTCCTCGGCCTGGAGGATCGCATAGCGCTTTTGGCCGGTCGCCTTGTCGACCCGCAGCCGCGCGCAATTCTTCTCGAACGCCTCGGCCAACGAAGTCGATGGCGTAATCGGATACCACGCGCAGACCGTGGCGCCGCCGTAGACCGCGCCGAGCGCCGCCGCGAAATTCCCATCCGCCAGAATGCGATCGCCCACCGCGTCGCTGCGCGCCACGCGAATGCCGAGCGGGCAGGCGAAGCGGGATCTGGCGTCGTCGTAACCGAGGCGCAGCGCCCGAAGATTTGGCGCGGTCAAACGGTCCTTGCCTTTGAACTGTTCGACGATCAGCTTCTCGACGGCGCCGATTTCAATGTCGAGCAGCGCGGCGAGCGCCCCGACATAGACGATGTTCTTGAAGAGCTGGCGCTGCCGCGGCTCGGCGAATTCCCGCGCGCAAATATCCATCAGCGGCATGCCGAGGACGACGATGTCGTCGCGCAGCCTCGAGGCCGGAATCGGTCGCGAGGAATTGTAGAACAGGTAGCCGCCCGGCTCGATCGACGCGACGTCCTGGTCGAAGGTCTGCGGGTTCATCGCGACCATCATGTCGGTCCCGCCGCGCGCGCCCAGATGGCCTTCGGCGGTGACCCGAACCTCGTACCAGGTCGGCAAGCCCTGAATGTTCGAGGGGAAGATGTTGCGCGGCGCGATCGGCGCGCCCATCCGAAGAATCGAGCGCGCGAACAGCAGGTTGGCGCTGGCCGAGCCGGAGCCGTTGACATTCGCAAAGCGAATGACGAAGTCGTTCACGCCCTGGATCGGCATGCATGCTCCGCTTGCGCCATGTCGAGTGTGAATTTCTGCATGTCCCAGGCGCCGGTCGGACAGCGCTCGGCGCACAGCCCGCAATGCAAGCAGAGGTCTTCGTCCTTGGCCATGACTCGCCCGGTCTTGAGCGGCTCCGACACGTAGATCGCCTGGGCGAGATTGGTCGACGGCGCGTTCAGAGAGGCTCGCAGCGCATCTTCCGCCGCGTTCGGCACGAAGGAGATGCAATCGGTCGGACAAATGTCGACGCAGGCGTCGCATTCGATGCACGCGGGCGCCGAGAACACGGTCTGCACGTCGCAGTTGAGGCAGCGCTGCGCTTCAGCGAACGCCACGACCGGGTCAAAGCCCAGTTCGACTTCGGCGCCGATGTTCTTCAGCGCCAGCGCGATGTCGGTCTGCGGAACCTTGAACCGCCGGTCGATGGTGATCGCATTGTCGTAGGCCCATTCGTGGATGCCCATCTTCTGGCTGAGCAGATTGGTCATCGGCGGCGGGCGAACGGCGAGGCTTTCGCCGCGGCAGAGGGCGTCGATCGAAATCGCCGCCTCGTGGCCATGCGCGACCGCGGTGATGATGTTCTTCGGGCCGAGCGCCGAGTCGCCCCCGAAAAAAACCGAGGGAAGGGTCGACTGGAAGGTGATCGCGTCGAGCCTGGGCAGGCCGTCCGGGCCGAAAGCCACGCCGGCGTCGGCCTCGATCCAGGGAAAGGCGTTTTCCTGCCCGACGGCGATCAGCACGTCGTCGCATTCGATGTGGACCGGGGGCTCGCCGGTCGGCGACAGAACGCGGCGGCCGGCGGCGTCCCTCGAGGCCGCGACCTTCTCGAACGTCATGCCGGTCAGCCGTCCGCGCTCATGAAGGAAAGCCTTGGGGACGTGATAGTTGAGGATCGGAACGCCCTCGTGAATGGCGTCTTCCTTTTCCCAGGGCGAGGCTTTCATCTCGGCGAAGCCGGAGCGCACGACGACCTTGACGTCGACGCCGCCCAATCGCCGCGACGAGCGGCAACAGTCCATCGCGGTGTTGCCGCCGCCGAGCACGATCACCCGGCGGCCGATCGAATGGGTGTGGCCGAACGAAACGCTCGCCAGCCAGTCGATGCCGACGCGGATGTTCGCCGCCGCCGCCTCGCGGCCCGGCAGCGAGAGGTCGCGGCCGCGCGGCGCGCCGCTCCCGACGAAGATCGCGTCATAGCCTTCGCCGAGCAGCGCCTTCAGGCTGTCGATGCGCCGGCCGGCGACGAATTCGACGCCCCCGTCAAGCACATAGCCCACTTCCTCGTCGATCACCGCGTCGGGCAGCCGGAATTTCGGGATCTGGCTGCGCATCATGCCGCCGGCGCGCGGGTCGGCGTCGAAGACGACGACCTCGTAGCCGAGCGGCGCCAAATCTCGCGCCACCGTCAGGGAGGCCGGCCCGGCGCCGACGCAGGCGACGCGTTTGCCGTTGAGCGTCCACGGCGGCTTCGGCATCAGGGCCGAAACGTCTCCCTTATAGTCGGCGGCGACGCGCTTGAGGCGGCAGATCGCCACCGGCTGCTCTTCGACGCGGCCCCGGCGGCAGGCCGGCTCGCAGGGGCGGTCGCAGGTGCGCCCGAGAATGCCGGGAAAGACGTTCGACTGCCAGTTGATCATATAGGCGCCGAGATAGTCCCCGGCCGAAATGCGCCGGATATATTCGGGCACCGGCGTATGAGCCGGGCACGCCCACTGGCAATCGACCACTTTATGAAAGTAATCGGCTTGGGAGATATCGGTCGCCTTCACACAATTCTCCCCGGAGGTTCTTTGATGTTCGCCTCCGTCTCTTTTTTTCTCGTTAAACGGCTGAACCGCCTAATCCCAAGGTCGCATGCTAGCATCGAGTCAACGACAATTCGTCCTGGTGTCAACTAAAATCGCCGAAAGAATCGCCGATCACCCTCATGTGAAGCCAAGGCCGGCGACCATTCGCGGCTCACAGGCGCGCGGCGGCGTTGGGCCGGCATTACAAGGAATCCCGCTCGAAGTCGAGGCTCTGCGGCCTGCCCTCCACGCATTGCCTGGTGTATTCGCAAGGATTATCGGGCGCGGCGTGTGAAATGGCGTGAACATGGGCCCATCGTCATGACCGATCAAAGGCTCGCAGGCGCCCATGGGTCGTCAGGCCGCCCGTACGCCGCCGAAACCTGCGACGAATCGGCCAGGCGACCAGATGGGTGGCGCCCAACCCGAACACGAACGCGGCGCCGGCGACCGCGAAGGCCTCGATCGTTATGGGAACGGCGGGCTCAAAACTCCTGATCGCCTGAGTCGCAGTTGCGGGATCGAAATTCTCCATCAGCGCCGCCAGGCGGGTGACCGGACCGCCGCTCTGAAACGCTTCCTGCTGGCGGCCGAGCCGGTCGGCGCGATCGATGTCGCGCTCCATGGCGAGGCCGCGCTCGCGCGCCAGAGTCTCCTCGTTGCCCTTCAATCGCTGGATTCCCTGCGCCCGCGTCAGCGACTGGCCCTCGGCCTCGCTGTCGAATTGCGCGATCACGCGACGGAGCTCGTCGAGGGCGCCGCCGAGGCGTTGACGATATTGCTGGGCGAATTCCGGCAGTTGCGAGCCGACGAGGGCGCATAGCAATCCGATCGCCAAAGCCAACCGTCGAAGCAGCACCTTCGCCTCCCGATCACGCCTCGGCCGCTGTTGTCGAGGCTGCGGTCGTTTTGGCAGTCGAGGCGGCGTGCATTCTGCGCCGTCGCAGGACGGCGCGCCAGCGCGACGAGTCCCGCTGCGCCGCGGCGGCGGCCGACGACCCGACTCCGGCGACCGCCTCAGGGCGACGCATTGACGGCGCCGACTCAACGATCTCATATCGCTCAAGCGGTAGACCGGGCGGCCCAATTCGATGGACGAAACTCAGCCTGAAGACGCGCGCAAGCCTTGGCCGATCTTCCCGTCCTTCGCCGGCTGGCGCCTCGCCGATCTCGGACCCGATCTGATCGCCGGCCTGACCCTCGCGGCGATCGCCATCCCCGAGCAGATGGCGACGGCGCGCCTGGGCGGATTCGCTCCGCAGATCGGTTTCATCGCGATCATCGCCGGCGCTCTCGGCTTCGCCGCTTTCGGTTCGAGCCGCGCCATGTCGGTCGGCGCGGATTCCACGACCGCGCCGATTTTCGCGGGCAGCCTGGCGCTTGCCGCCGCCACGGGATCGCCGCACTACGCTTCCCTTGCGGCCGCGCTGGCGCTGATCGTCGGCGTGGCGCTGATCGCCGGCGGGTTGCTCCGGCTGGGCTGGATCGCCAATCTTCTGTCGATCCCGGTCACCACCGGTTTTCTGGCGGGCATCGCCGGGCATATCGTTCTCTCCCAGACGCCGGCGTTGCTCGGCGTCGCCGCGCCCGACGGCTCGTTCATCGACAGGGCGGCCGCGTTGATCCGCTCCCTCCCGTCGGCCAATATCGTCACGCTCGCTATCGGTTTTGGCGTCCTGGCGATCATGCTGGCGAGCGAGCGCGTCAATCCGCGCATCCCCAGCGCATTGATAGCGGTCGCCGGCGCCGCTGCGCTGGTGGGCGCGCTCGGGCTTGAAAATCATGGCGTCCTGGCCCTGGGCGAGGTCGTCGGCGCGGCGCCCTCTTTGAGAATGCCGGCGGCGTCGCTGGACGACCTGACGCAGATCGCCCCGCTGGCTCTCGTCCTCGCCGTCGTCGTGATGGTGCAGACCGCGGCGACGACGCGCGCGTTCCCTTCCGACGCCGGAGCCGCGCCGGACGTCAACCGTGACTTCGTGGGGGTCGGCGCGGCGAGCGCGCTGGCGGGGCTGCTGGGGGCGTTTCCGCTCAACGCCAGTCCGCCGCGAACGGCGGCGGTCGTCGAGACGGGCGGGGTTTCGCAACTGGGCTCGCTCTTCTGCGCCGGTCTCGTCCTGGCGCTTCTGGCGTTTGGCGCGGGACTGCTCACCCACGTTCCCTACGCGGCGCTCGCCGGCGTTTTGCTGTTCGTGGCGCAGAGGATCGTCCGGCTTTCGATATTCGCCGACGTCTGGCGCCGCAGCTTCGCCGAGTTCATCTTGATCGTCGCGACGACCGCGGCGATCCTGTTTCTGCCGATCGGGCCGGGCGTCGGGATCGGGATCGGGCTTTCGTTGCTCTACGGCGTGTGGACGACGACTCGTTCGCAAATCGTCGAATTCGTCCGGATTCCCGGCACGTCGATCTGGTGGCCGAAAAGCGCCGCCCAGGACGGCGAGACGTCGGCCGGAACGATCGTCATCGCCTGGCAGGCGCCGCTGTCCTTTCTCAATGTCTATGACTTTCAGCGCGCCATTCAGCCGCTCGTCGCCGCCCGGGCGTCGGTGCGGCTCGTCGTGATCGAAGCCAATAGCCTTGTCGACATCGATTACACCGCGGCCGAGGTGCTGGGCGCCGTCATCCGCCGTCTGCACAAACAAGAGATCGATGTTGCGTTCGCGCGGCTGGAATCGGTTCGCGCCCACGAGGCCTTCGCACGCCTGGGGCTCGCCAAATTGATCGGTGCGGACCACCTGTTTCAGAGCGTCGAGGAAGCCGTTCAAGCGCTGGCGCCCAATTCCGCCGGCGGGCGGGCGAAGCCGGTCACGCCGTCGTCACTTTACGGTGTGACGGTCGACTGCGCGGGGCCCGCAACCGACTGAAGGAGCCGAAGCCATGACATTCTGCCGGGATGCGGCGCGTCTCGCCATCGCCGGCGCCGGCCTGCTCGTCGTCTCCCTTTCGGCGCCGGTCCTCGGCCAGGAAGCGCCGAAGCCGGTCCCCGGGCTCGATCGGATCAATCACATCATCACGATCTATCTCGAGAACCGCAGTTTCGATCAGCTCTACGGTCTTTACCCGGGAGCGGCGGGAATCGCCGACGCCGGCGCCGCCGCGACCCAGGTCGACCGCGACGGCAAGCCGTATGACAGACTGCCGCCCGTGCTGAACACCAATTTCAAACCGCCGATCGTCGACACGCGCTTTCCGACCGACCTGCCGAACAAACCCTATCGCGCCGAGCCCTATGTTTCCCTTTCGCAAGTGACCGGCGACGCCTGGCATCGCTTTTACCAGGAGCAATTGCAGATCGACGGCGGCAAAATGGACAAATACGTCGCCTGGAGCGACGCGGGCGCGTTGGTGATGAGCTATTTCGACGGTTCGCCGGCGCCGCTCTGGCGCTACGCGAAAGACTATGTGCTGATGGATCATTTCCACCACGCGGCGTTTGGCGGCTCGTTTCTCAACCACATGATGTTCATTTGCGCCTGTGCGCCGCGATTTGATGGCGCGCCAGCGGATCTGGTGGCCGCGCTCGACGACAAGGGCGTGCTGGTCAAGGACGGCGCGGTGACGCCGGACGGCTACGCGGTCAACACGCTGTTGGCGTTTCACGGGCCGCTTCCCGGAAAGATTGATCCCGCCCGATTGCTCCCTGTTCAAACCGCTCCGACGATTGGCGACCGGCTCGACGAAAAGGGGATCGACTGGGCGTGGTATTCGGGGGGCTGGGATGCGGCTGTGGCGGGCAAGCCGGGGCCGTTGTTCCAGTTCCATCATCAACCCTTCGCCTATTTCGAGCGCTACGCGCTGGGCTCGCCGGGGGCGAAGGCGCATCTCAAGGACGAGGTCGACTTTGTCGAAGGGATCGAAAAGGCGACTTTGCCGCCGGTGGTGTTCTTCAAGCCGAGCGGCGAAGACAACGAGCATCCGGGCTATGCGAGCGTGCTGGCCGGCGAATATCACACCGCCCTGCTGCTGCGCCTTATCGAACGCAGCCCGCTTTGGAAGGACAGCGTCGTCATCGTCACCTATGATGAGAACGGCGGCCTCTGGGACCATGTGGCGCCGCCAAAGGTCGACCGCTGGGGACCCGGCACGCGGGTGCCGACAATCGTGATTTCGCCTTTCGCCAAACGAGGCTTTGTCGATCATACGGTCTACGACACAACCGCGATTCTCAAACTGATCGAGACGCGGTTCGGGCTGGCGCCGCTGGGAACGCGGGACGCCGCGAGCGCCGACATGACGGCGGCGTTCGACTTCCGCTGACGCGCGATTCAGAAAGGCCGCGGACTCGCGAAGAATGATGGGCCAAAATCGAGACGCCGGAGAGCGGGGTCGAACCACCGCGCAGCAATCCTGCGCCAACGCCGGGAGCCTTCGCCTGTGACAGAAGTTCTGATCGGCGTCGTGACCGTTTCGGACCGCGCCAGCGCCGGCCTCTACGAGGACAAGGGCGGGCCGGGAATCGAGGCGGCGTTGGCGGCGATCCTCGCGACGCCGTGGCGCCCCGTCCGCCGGCTCGTGCCGGACGAACGCCCGCTGATCGAAGCCGCGTTGCGGGAACTGGCCGACGTCGCCAATTGTTCGCTGATCCTCACCACCGGAGGCACCGGCCCTTCGCCGCGCGACGTCACGCCCGAGGCGACGCGCGCGGTATGCGAGCGCGTCCTGCCCGGGTTCGGCGAACTGATGCGCAGCGCAAGCCTGGCCGAGGTTCCGACCGCCATCCTTTCGCGACAACTCGCCGGGACGCGCGGCCGTGCGCTGATCGTCAACCTGCCGGGCAAGCCCGCGGCGATCCGGACTTGCCTCGACGCTGTTTTTCCGGCGATCCCCTATTGCCTCGACCTGATCGGCGGCGACCGGCTCGAAACGGATCCGGCGGTCTGCAAGGCGTTTCGCCCGAAGCCATAGCCGGCGCGGGCGGGAAGACTCGAGGCGGGGCGGAATTCAACCCGCGCCGCCGGGTTTGGGCGCCCGAGCGGGGGGGTCCGGTTCGATCTTGTCGCCGCGCGTCGCGGCGCTCGACGGGTGAGCGGCGCACCATCCGGGCAGATAGTTCGCCTCGTCCCTTATGGAAAGCTCGAGCGCCCGCGCCAGAGCGGCCTCGAAGTCCTTCTCGACCGCCTTGGTCTTGATCCTCCGCCGCAAGAAGTCGGCCCACAGGAATTCGGCGAAGGGCGAGGAGTCCTTGGCGAAGCCGCCGAGGCGACGCAATTCTCCCGCCAGCGAGCGAAACGGGTCGTCCGTCATATCCGCGATCGTCTTCGGCAGCTCCGAATAGGAACGCCGCCGCCCCTTGCGGTCGTAAGGGTGGGTCCAGGCGTGAAAATCGAGAACGGTCCAGAACGCCTCCTCATCGAGCCGCTGGAGATCGGCGATGACCGTGGTGAAAACGCTCTCAACCCCGTTATCGTGAAGCGCCCGCGCCAGATGATGATGGTCGGTGAGATAGGGTTTCTTGTTCGGGCCGAGGATGACCGGGACCATATGCGAGTTGAGGAAGTCGCCGAGTTTCTTGTGGTCGAAGGCGCGCCACGCGTTCCGCTTCTCCTCGACTTCGCGCATGCCGAGGGTCATCTGTGTCGGGCGCAGACTGAGAATCGGAGTGGGGTGGAGGATCGGCTCCCGTATGTGGTAGGCCACCGCGTTATTCCTGAAAAACCGATGAAAGCTGGTTTCAAACTGCCGTAATCGAAGCATCGGGTCAATGAACGGCGCGCGCGACGGACGGCGGCCGGACGCAATTTGACCGGCCGGATCAAATCATGCTCTGTCGCGGCGACCGGCCGCCGTCCATCGCGCGCGTCGAATCTCGAGCGACTCCCCTGAAGAAACTGACATGCGGCCTGAGCGTTACAACGCCCGCGAGGCGGAACAAAAATGGCAAAAGATCTGGGCTGAACGAGCGACGTTCAAAACTCGCGCCGACGACCCCCGCGCCAAATACTACGTCCTGGAAATGTTCCCCTATCCCTCGGGACGGATCCATATGGGCCATGTGCGCAACTACGCGATGGGCGACGTGGTGGCGCGCTACAAGCGGGCGCGCGGTTTCAACGTGCTTCACCCGATGGGCTGGGACGCCTTCGGCATGCCGGCCGAAAACGCCGCCATGCAGAACAAATCGCATCCGGCGACGTGGACCTATTCCAACATCGACACGATGCGCAGCCAGCTCAAGTCGATGGGGCTTTCGCTCGACTGGTCGCGTGAGATCGCCACCTGCGATCCCGCCTACTACAAGCATCAGCAGAAGTTGTTCCTCGATTTGCTCGCCGCCGGTCTGGTCGCGCGCAAGAAGTCCAAGGTCAACTGGGACCCGGTCGACCAGACCGTCCTGGCCAACGAGCAGGTGGTGGACGGGCGCGGCTGGCGCTCGGGCGCGATCGTCGAGCAGCGCGAGCTGACGCAATGGTTCTTCAGGATCACCGACTATTCCGAGGAACTGCTCGAGGCCCTCGATGGCCTCGACCGCTGGCCCGAAAAAGTGCGGCTCATGCAACGCAACTGGATCGGCCGCTCGGACGGCATGCTGGTGCGGTTCGCGATCGATCCGGCGTCGGCGCCCCTGGCGACCGGCGAAGCCGGCGCGAAGGAGCTTGAGGTCTATACCACCCGGGCCGATACGTTGTTCGGCGCCAAATTCATGGCTTTGGCGCCCGACCATCCCCTCGCCAGCGGGGCGGCGCGGCGCGACCCGGCGTTGCGCGCTTTCATCGAGGACTGCAAGCGCGTGGGAACGTCGCTCGCGGCGATCGAAACCGCCGAGAAGAAAGGCTATGACACCGGCCTTCGCGTCGCTCATCCGTTCGATGCGAACTGGCGGCTGCCGGTCTACGTCGCCAATTTCGTGCTGATGGAATACGGCTCCGGGGCGATTTTCGGCTGTCCCGCGCATGACCAGCGCGATCTCGATTTCGCCAGCGCCTACGGCCTGGGAGCCACTCCGGTCGTCTGCCCGCCGGGCGTCGATCCCGGATCGTTCACGATCGACGCGCAGGCCTATGACGGCGACGGCTTCATGATCAACTCGCGCTTCCTCGACGGGATGACGCCCGAAGCGGCCAGACGGGAAGTCGCCCGGCGCCTCGAGGCGCAGAATCTCGGCAATCGTCCGCAGGGCCGGCGGCAGGTCAATTTCAAGCTGCGCGACTGGGGCATTTCCCGGCAGCGTTACTGGGGTTGCCCGATCCCGGTCGTCCATTGCGCGGATTGCGGGGTCGTGCCGGTCCCGGCGAGCGACCTGCCGGTGGTGCTGCCGCAGGACGTTTCGTTCGACCTGCCCGGCAATCCGCTGGACCGCCACCCGACGTGGAAGCACGTCGTGTGCCCGCAATGCGGCGGCCCCGCGCGGCGCGAAACAGATACGATGGACACCTTCGTCGATTCTTCCTGGTACTTCGCCCGTTTCACCGATCCGACGAACGAATTGTCGCCCACGACGCCTGAAATCGCCAATCACTGGTTGCCGGTCGACCAGTATATCGGCGGCGTCGAGCATGCGATTCTGCACCTGCTCTATTCCCGTTTCTTCACGCGGGCGATGCGCCGTTGCGGCTACCTCGCGCTCGACGAGCCCTTCGCCGGCCTTTTCACGCAAGGCATGGTCGTGCACGAGACCTATCGCCATCCCGAAGGTCACTGGATCGCCCCCGCGCAGGTGCGGGTGGAGGCGAGCCCGGAAGGGCGGCGGGCGGTTATGATCGAGGATGGCGAGGAGATCGAAATCGGTCCGATCGAGAAAATGTCGAAGTCGAAGCGCAACACCGTCGATCCCGACGACATCATTGCGACCTATGGCGCGGACACCGCGCGCTGGTTCATGCTCTCGGATTCGCCGCCCGAGCGCGATGTGATCTGGACCGAGGCCGGCATTCAGGGCGCCTTCAAGCAGACGCAGCGGCTGTGGCGTCTCGTTTGCGAGATCGAACGCATCGTCGGCGCGGCGCGGCCCGCATTGCCGGCGTCGTTCACCGAGCCGGCGCACAAGATCCGGCAGGCGGCGCACGGCGCGCTCGCCAAAGTCGAGGACGAAGTGGAGCGGCTGCGCTTCAATGTCTGCATCGCCACCATCTATGAGCTCGCCAACGTCCTCGGCGCAGCCGTCGGCGCGATCGACGCGGCTGAGATTCCCGACGATCTGCGCTTCGCCTTCGCCGAGGCCGGAGACATCCTCGCGCATCTGTTTGCGCCGATGATGCCGCATCTGGCGGAGGAATGCTGGGCCGCGCTGGGACACAAGACGCTGATCGCGGAAAGCGCCTGGCCCGTGGCGGACCGCAGCCTCATCGTCGCGACGCATGTGACCTACGTGGTGCAAGTCAACGGGCGAAAGCGGGCGGAACTGACCATCGACCGTGAAGCCGACGCCAGGACGGTCGAGGCCGCTGCTTTATCTCTCGACGCCGTCCGCCGCGCGCTCGATAATCGGCCGCCCAAGAAGGTCATCGTCGTGCCTCTGAGGATCGTCAATGTCGTCATCTGAGACCAGGTCGCCGCAGAATTGGCGGGCGTCGGCGGTTCTGCTGACGGCGCTTTCCGCAGCGGCTGCTTGCAACCGCGTTACGCCGAGGCCGCCCACCCCGGGCCGACCGCCGATAGGCGCGCGATCGCCGTTGACCCGATCAAGCATCGAATCGAGCATTATCTCGGCGACGATTTGATGCTGGATCTCAACGGCGGCGGCGCCGCCCCGCTTTGAAAGCCGCCTGAGGAGAAGTCCATCGATCCGGTTGACATAATGGTTCGGAAGGCGTGCCTTCCCGGTCGGAGCGTTGATCGTCGGATGCGTGCAGCTATCGGAAGTCTCGTCCTTTCTGTCGCGGTTTTTTCGGCGATCGGCGCGCTCGCGGCCGATGTTCCGTCGAAACCCGCGTCGCCGCCGTCGCCGGCGGGGCCGCCTCCCGGCTGGGGCGGTCTCTATGTCGGGTCGTTCGTCGGAGGGGCGCTCGGCTCCTTTTCCGTGACCGAGAGCGGGTCGGCGCACCGAACGTCATTGGGCGGGACCACCGGCACGTTCGTCGGCTACAATTGGCAGAACGGCGCGTTTGTCTACGGCCTCGAAGGGGACATCGGTTCGAACTACCTCGTCGGAAAAATCGCCGGCGCGCCGGGTCTCGCCGCCAATGAGGTGGAGAGCGTCTACTCGATGCATGCACGAATCCGCCTCGGCTATGACGCGGGCGATTACATGCCGTTCGTCGCCGGCGGCGCCGCCTACAACCGCACCGCCCAGTTTCAACAAGCGCCGCTCGATTTTGACGGCCAGACCCGAATGATCGTCGGCTGGACGCTCGGCGCCGGCGTCGACGCCAAAGTGGTCCTGCCTTTCATCGGGCGATCGGTTCTGCGCGCGGAATATCTCTACGAGAGCCTCCCGGCGACCACTTATGACCTCGGGGGACCGAGGGCGCGCACGGATATCGCGACCCACTATGCGCGCGTCGCTCTGGTTTCCACGCCGGGCGAGGTCTGGCGCGGCTCGGCGGAAGTCGGTCCCGCCGACTGGGGCGGCGGCTATGTGGGAGCCATCGGCGGAGCAGCGGCCCAGCAGATTTCGACGCAGGGTCTGGGCGTCGCCAAGGCCTTCTCGGCATCGGGCCCCATCGGCGGCGTCTATTCCGGGCAGAACTGGATGTTCGGCAATACGATGCTCGGCGTCGACGGCGCCGCGATGTTGAGCAACGTCGTTGGCCATGGCGCCCAGCCCGGCGCGGCTTCGACGGACTATCAGGGGTTTCTCGAGAGCGACCTGCGCGGGCGCGCCGGCTACGCCGTCGGCCGTTTCCTACCCTTCGTCGCCAGCGGGCTCGATTTCGGAGCCAGTCAGCAGGTCGACAGCGCCACAGGCAACTTGAAAGCCAATCAGCCCGTTCTCGCCGGCACATTGGGCGCCGGGATCGATTATATGGCGAGCGAGCGCATCGCGATCCGCGCCGAATATCTCTATTCGCACTCCCTGGTGAGCGACGCCACCCATCTCGATAACGACAATTGTTGCGGTCAAACGCGAACCAGCAATACCGTGCGCATCGGCGCCGCCTATCTTTTCCACTAGGGAGGCGGCCGCTCCGTGGTCGATCCGCGCCGAAGCGGGCGCCTCGCGATCCATCTGTCGCGGCGCGTGGTTGCGCGCGCCGTCGATCGCCGGCCGGCTCGCTCCGGTGGGTCTCCGCTTGCGTCCGACTTGAAGGGCGAGCCGCCGCGATCAAACCCAGGACTTGAACTTGCCCCAACTCTTTACGGGCCTCGAAGTGCCTTCCGACATTGTGGCGGAACTCGCGATGCTGCGCGGCGGCGTTTCCGGCGCGCGCTGGATAGACACCGAGAACTATCACATCACCTTGCGCTTCATCGGCGATGTCGACGAACCCATGGCGGGCGAGGTCGCCGACGTCCTTGAGGAAATCCGTCGCCCTTCCTTCGTCGTCGTCCTCGAGGGCCTCAGCTGGTTCGGCGCAGACAAGCCGCGCGCCATCGTCGCCAAGATCAAGCCGACGGCGCCGCTCATCGAACTCCAAGCCGACCAGGAGCGACGGATGCGACGGATCGGACTCGAGCCGGCGCCGCGCAAATACACGCCGCATATCACGCTGGCGCGTTTGCGATCCAGCTCGCCGCACGCCGTCGCGAACTATTTGAGCGTGCGCGGCCATTTTCTCTCGCGCCAGTTCGAGGCGACGCGTTTCGTTCTCTTTTCGGCGCGCGAGGCGACGGGGGGCGGCCCATATCTCGTCGAGGCCGCTTATGAATTGCGGGGACCGGGCGGGCCATGAGCGTGAACATCGACGTCGGGCGCCGCCGGGTGTCGCTTGATCCGCGCGACCCCGCGTTCTTCGATGATCCCTATCCCGCCTATCGCGCGATCAGCGCCGTCGCGCCGACATTCTTCTGGGAGCAATACGGCTTCTGGTGCTTCGCCCGCCATGCGCAAGTGTCGGCGCTGCTCCGCGATCGGCGCTTCGGGCGGCAGATCCTTCACGTGGCGAGTCGCCAGCAACTCGGTTGGGACGAGCCGCCGGCGCATTTGCAGCCGTTCCTCGATATCGAAAGCCATTCGCTGCTGGAGCTCGAGCCGCCCGAGCACACCCGCCTGCGCAATCTGATCAATCGGGCTTTCGTGTCGCGGCAGATCGAGCGCCTCGCGCCGCGCATCGGTGAGTTGGCCAACGAAATGATCGATCGGTTCGATGCGCGCGGCAGCGTCGATCTGCTCGAACATTTCGCGACAAAAATCCCGGTCATCGTGATCGCCGAACTGCTGGGCGCGCCCCGCGAAATGTCGGCGCGACTGCTCGACTGGTCGCATCGTATGGTCGCCATGTATCAATTCGGGCGAACGCGCGAAACCGAGGACCGGGCCGCGGCGGCGACGCGGGAGTTCGCCGCGTTCCTGCGCGGCTATGTCGGGAAGCGACGCGGCGCCAGGACCGACGACCTCATCAGCCAGCTCATCGGCGCCGAGTCGGAGGAGGGCCGCCTCACCGAGGACGAGCTGATCGCGACCTGCATCCTCGTGCTGAACGCGGGCCATGAAGCGACCGTGCATGGCCTCGGCAATGGCGCAAAAGCGATCCTGGAGGCGCGAATCGATCCGCTTTCCTCCTTTGCGAGGCCTGCGGCGAACGCGGCGATGGTGGAGGAATTGCTTCGGTTCGACGCGCCGCTCCACCTTTTCACCCGCTATGCGCTGGAGGACGTCGAATACGGCGGCGCCGCGTTCAAACGGGGGGACAGGATCGGTCTGCTCCTGGGAGCCGCCAACCGCGATCCCGAGCGCTTCCCGAATCCCGACCTTCTCGACCCCGCCCGATCGCCCAATCAGCATGTCACGTTCGGCGGCGGCATCCATTTCTGCGTCGGCGCGCCGCTGGCGCGGCTGGAAATGGAGATCGCGCTGCCCATCCTGTTCCAGCGTCTGCCCGGGTTGCGGCTCGCGGAACGTCCGCATTACCGCGACAGCTTCCATTTTCATGGCCTGGCGACCCTGCCGGTCGAATGGCGACGGCGGCGCCCATCGGGATGACGTTGGCCGCGACGCGAAGTCAATCGCACGAGGGAGAGGCGCGGCGATCGGCGCAAGCGTAGGCAGGTCTTCGCCCGCCGCGCTGTCGTCCGCGCCCGAAGCGAATCCTTGTCCAATTCCGTGGCAAGATGCTATAGGCTCAACCCGGCGGCTTCCCAACGGCATTCCCGAGTCCAGCTATGTCACTGAGCCCAGAGAACGATACAAGAAGCAATGTTTCGCCAGTCGCCATAACGTTGCCGAAGGCCGGCGCGATGCTGAAGCCGCGCGACGCAGTCGAGGTCGACGCGACCGAGGCGGAGCACAACACGATCTTCGACAATCTGGTGAAGGTTGAAGGCGAAGTCGCCGGCCTTGTCGCCTATTCTATCTACAAGCAGAACAAAAGAGCCTGGCTGCACGATTTTATCAAGGCTACCGGGCGCCCGCCGAACGACGCCGAGTCGCGCGCCTATATCATTGGCGAGAGCACCGAGCGGCGCCTGGCCACTTATCGCCACCTGGCCGCGGCGACGCTCGCCGGGCAGGGTCCGGACGCGCCCTCGTCGGCCGGGCGGGCGATGCGTCAGACGCAGGGTCGGCCGGCGTCCTTCTTCGCGATCTGGGCGGTCGTGCTGGTCGCGGCCGTCGCCCTGCTCGCTTACGCCCTGCATGCTGGTCTGGGCGTCGGCAAATAGCCGGGGCGCCGGTTTCATTCGCGCCGCGAGACGGCGCTTCTGCGCTATGGCGTTGAATCCCGGCGCGCGGTGAGACGCTCGGCGTTCATCTTACGATCGTCAGGCGCCGGGCGGCGCGCGTGAGCCCGGTGTAGAGCCAGCGGCGGCGGTGCTCGCCGAACGCGTAGCTCTCGTCGAACAGCATCACGTCGTCCCATTGGGAGCCTTGCGCCTTGTGGACGGTGAGCGCGTAGCCGAAATCGAATTCGTCCGATTCGCGACGTTGCGGGTAGGGGATTTCCGCCTCGCCGCCTTCGAAGAATTGCCTGAGGACGGCGACTTTGACGCTTGCGCGGCCGATCTCGTCCTCGGGTTTCACGGTCATGCGGACAAAATCCTTGCGCATCGTCCGCAGCGCGGCGACCCGCCACAGTCCGCCATTGATGAGCCCCTTGGCTCGATCGTTGCGCAGGCAAACCAGCCGGTCGCCGGCGACCGGAAGCGGCCCCTCGATTCCCAGGAGTTCGCGAATACGCCGGTTGTAAAGGCGGCGCGTCCGATTGAGGCCGACGAGAACCTGATCGGCGCCGACGACGGCGTCCGGTTCGGTCTCGGCGCGCCGGATGACGCGCGTCTCGCCATATTGACCATAGGCGAGGTCGCGGCCTTCGCGCACCTGCTCCGACAGGCGAATGATCGGATCGTCCTGCGCCTGCCGGTGAATCTGGGTGAGCATGACGTCCGGCTCGGCTTCGGTGAAGAAGCCGCCGCCCTTGATGGGAGGCAATTGCGCGGGGTCGCCGAGCACCAGGATGGGCTTGCCAAACGACAGCAGGTCGCGACCAAGCTCCTCGTCGACCATTGAACATTCGTCGATCACGATGAGCCCGGCGCGGGACGCCGGCCCATCATGATTGAGGCTGAATTTCGGCGCCCCGTCGTCGGCTTCAGTAGCGCGATAGATCAGCGCATGAATGGTCGTCGCGCCCGCGCAGCCCTTGGAGCGCATCACCTGCGCCGCCTTGCCGGTGAAAGCGGCGAAGGCGGCCTCCCCACGCGCGCCTTGCGCGACATGGCGGGCGAGCGTCGTCTTGCCGACCCCGGCGTAGCCGAACAGCCGGAACACCTGCGGTTCGGCCGCGCGCAGCCATTGGCCGACCCGGTCGAGCGCCGATTGTTGCTCGCTCGACCAATCCATGCTCTCGCGTTTCTCCCTGATCGCTCGCGAACCGCTCAGTGCGGCTGAACACAAGATTGATTTTGCTCAATGCGAGCAATCCCGCTGCGGCTCATCGGTCATGAGGGCCAGGAAAGTCGGGGAGCCGAGGCGGACGGAGTTGTTTCCGGTATCAGATCAAGTGAAGAATTGATTTATGTTTTTCGGGTAAATTGCAACTGGAACAATCGCATCGGACGACGCCTCATCCCGGTCGCCGCCCGGAGGTCCCGGACTTGAACCGCTTGGCGGTGCGACCATATTAAGTTCGTCCTGAGCGCTTTTTGAGCGAAGGCCGGACGCAGGATGATAAAGCGGGTGAGGCGCTTCCGATGCGAAGGCTTTGCCGGTGAAGCGCCGAAAGGGCTTCGAACATGGTGCGCGTGGCTGCATTGAATTCGCCGTTTCTACTCGGCTTCGACGAGATCGAGCGGGCGCTCGACAAGGTGTCGAAGACGGCGAATGATGGCTATCCTCCTTATAATATTGAGAGAATTGCGCGTCAGGGCTCCTCGCCGGAGATGCTTCGCATCACGCTGGCGGTCGCCGGCTTCGACCAGGACCAGATCGAAGTGACACACGAGGAGAACCAGCTTTTCATTCGCGGACGTCAGCAGGAGGACAAGACGCGCTGCTATTTGCATCGCGGCATCGCCGCGCGGCAGTTTCAACGAAGCTTCCTGCTCGCGGAGGGCATGCAGGTACTTGGCGCGGAAATGGCGAACGGCCTGTTGTCAATTGACCTGGTGCGACCGCAGCAGGACAGGATGGTAAGAAAGATCAATGTGTTGGCGCGAGACTAATGGTTCGCGCGGGTTGGCGGGTTCAGTGCGGGCCGCCCTATCAGGAGTCGACAAGATGAACAAACTCACCGACGAGCGCCCGGCGCTGACGGCTCAGGAGTTCGCCCATCTGGGCGGCGGCGCGCTGGCCTATGTCAAGACGATCCGGTCGGAGGACGCCCAGCGTCTGTTCCCGCAGGCGCCCGCCATTCGCCCGGGGTTGCAGCTTTATGCGTTGCTCGGCGCGGACGGAACGCCGATCATGCTGACCGACTCCAGGGATGCGGCGATCGCCAACGCCTGGGAACACCAGTTGGAGACGGTGAGCCTGCATTAGGCTCCCATTCCCTTTCCTCGCGAATCGCGAGAAAGTGCCTTTAGAGATTCTCGAAGGGACGCCCGTCGCCAGAGACGAGAGATTGATCAGGCTGAGGTTTGACCGATCCGCCGGGTCGCGCGTTCTGCGAACGTCGGGTTCGGAGGCAACTCGCTCGACGCCTCGGTCAGTCTTTTCAGACAGGCGGCTGTCGGAGTCCGCGGGGCTGCTCGCGGCGAGTTCGTCGGCGAACGCCGCCCCAGTTTCACCGTCGCCACGGAACCGCCGATGCGCGCCTATCTCGATCTTCTGGAGGAAGCGCTCGGCGCCGGCGCGCTCAAGAGCGATCGGACAGGCACCGGCGTCAGATCGCTGTTCGGCCGGCAAATGCGCTTCGATCTGCGCGCAGGCTTCCCGCTGGTCACCACCAAGCGGCTGCATTTGAAGTCCATCGTCCATGAACTGATCTGGTTCCTGAAAGGCGATGCCAATGTCGCCTATTTGCAGGCCAATGGCGTGCGAATCTGGGACGAATGGGCGGACGAGGCTGGCGATCTTGGCCCGGTCTACGGCAAGCAATGGCGCGCATGGGAGGGGGCGGACGGGCGCCTCTACGATCAAATCGCCTGGGTGCTGGCGGAGATCAGGCGCAATCCGGATTCGCGCCGGCTCATCGTCTCGGCGTGGAACGTCGCCGACATCGGCCGGATGAGGCTCCCGCCGTGCCACTGCCTGTTCCAGTTCTACGTCGCCGACGGCCGACTCTCCTGTCAACTCTATCAACGCTCCGCCGATCTGTTTCTCGGCGTGCCCTTCAATATCGCGAGTTACGCGCTATTGACCCATTTGATCGCACAGGCGAGCGACCTCGAGGTCGGCGAATTCGTGCATACGTTGGGCGACGCGCATCTGTATCTCAACCACTTCGATCAGGCGCGCGAACAACTGACCCGCGCGCCGCGCGCGCTCCCGCGGCTCAGGCTCGATCCTGCGCGCCCGCCGTTTTTGAGGCAGGGCGAAGAGCTTACCGTAAACCTTCGCGCCGAGGACGTCGTTTTTGAGGGCTACGACCCCTGGCCGGCGATCAAGGCGCAAGTGGCGGTGTGAACGCCGCGAAAGCGCTCGGAAACAATCGACGGCGTTGCTCGGGGTGGTCGCCCGGCTATGCCGCGACGAAATCCGCCATCACGCGATTGCGGCCCAGTCCTTTCGCCCGATACAGGGCTGCGTCCGCCTGCTCGACCCATTCGGACGCTGATTTTCCGTCGCCCGCGGCGAGGATCGAGACGCCCATGCTGACAGTCACCCTCCTGGTGGGGCTGGCGGAATGCGGAATGTTCAGCTCCTCTATGGCGGCGCGCAGGCGGTCTGCGCTGCGGTGACCGCCTTCGAGCGACTGCGCGGGCAAGACGAGCAGAAATTCCTCTCCGCCGTAGCGATAAACCTGATCGCCGCCGCGGCAGCCGTTGGCGAGCGTTCGGGCGACGCTGCGCAACACCTCGTCGCCGGCGAGATGTCCGTAAGTGTCATTGAACAGCTTGAAGTGGTCGACGTCGCACATCACGGCGCAGTAGCGCTCCGAATAGCGCTCGACCCGCGCCGCCAGGAGTTCGAGGTCTTCGGCGAGCTTGCGGCGGCTCCCGAGTTGGGTGAGCGGGTCGATTCGCGTTTGGGCGAAGAGCTTGCGATTGAGCAGCTCGAGCTCGGATTGCTGGGCGGCCAGTCGCCGGTAGAGGTCGGTGATGCGCGCCGCCACGACGAGCCTTGCGGAGAGTTCCTCCGGGTCGAGCGGCTTGATCAGGTAATCGTCCGCCCCCGCGTTGATGCCGTCCATGATGCGCGCTTTGTCGTTGAACGACGTCAGGAAGATGAAATAGGGGTAGCCGGCTCCGGGGGCGGCGCGGATGCGGCGGCAAAGCTCGAGACCATCCATCAAGGGCATGGAGCGGTCGCTGATGACCGCATCCATGTTGGCCTCCTGGAAACGCCTCCAGGCTTCCAGGCCGTCTTGCGACGATACGAATTCGTGCCCGAGCTGCGCAATCGCCGCTTCAAGAATCAGTCGAGAAGTTTTGTCATCTTCAGCAATAAGGATTCGCATCGTTCAGGCCGCCATCAGATTGTTGACGAGCGCCGCCCGGATGCGCTCGAATTCATCGCCGAGATCGGATAGGCGGGCTCGCGCGGCTTCGAGATCGCCGGCTTCCGCCCGGGCCTGCACTTCCGAGCAGATCGCCGCCATGCGGCGGGCGCCCAGATTGGCGGCGCTGCCCTTCATCGCGTGAGCGAGCCGCGCCAGCCGCGCCGCGTCTTCTCCGAGCGTTGCGTCGCTGAGGTCGGCGAGCCGGGGCGGCGTGTCCTTGAGGAACAAGTCGGCCACGTTCTTCAGCAGCCCAGGAGTGGTTTTCTCCAGCCCGCGAAGCCGGTCGAGCACGGCGCGATCGAGCGGGTCGTCGCCCGTTTCGACCTGGCGTTCTTCGGCGCGTCGCCGTTGCGTGACGGGAACCCACCGCTCCAACACGGTGGCGAGTTCCTCGGGATTGATCGGCTTGGTGACATAGTCGTCCATACCCGCCGCAAGGCTCTTTGCCCGCGCATCGGTCACGACGTCCGCGGTCAGGGCGATGATCGGAATGCGATCGCCGTCCCCTTCGCTGGCCCTTATCAGCCGGCTCGCCGCGTAGCCGTCCATCTCCGGCATCTGGCAGTCCATGAGGATCGCCGCGTAATGGACGCGCGCCGCCGCCTCGACGGCTTCAACGCCGTTGGCCGCCACATCCGCCGAATATCCGAGACTTGCGAGGACGCCCAAGGCGACCTGCTGGTTGACCACGTTGTCTTCGGCGACGAGGATGCGGATATCCTTGCGCCGTTCCAGGAGACCAGCGTGCCGCGCCATGGCGGCCGAGGAATCGACATGGACGAAATCGCTCTCGAAGGCGCGGAGCGCCATCACGCGCGCCAGACAGTCGTAAAGCTCCAACTGCCGCGCCGGCTTGGTCAAACAGGCGTCGACCCCGGCTTCGCGACTGGCGGACGCCAGATCATGATCGCCGATCGAGCTCAGAAGGATCAGTCTGACGTCGGCGATCGACGGGTCCGCTTTGATCGCGCGAGCGAGCCCCAGACCGTCCATACCGGGCATTTGCATGTCGAGAATCGCCACGTCGTAGCGTTCTCCCCGCGCCGCGGCGGCGCGCAACAGCTCGAGCGCGCGGGGGCCCGACTCCGCGCTGCCGTTCCGCATGCCCCATCCGATGATGTGCTGGTGCAGGATGGTGCGGTTCACCGCGTTGTCGTCGACCGCCAGAACGCGCGCTCCGACCAGACGGGCGCGCTGCGGCGTCGACGCGGAGGCCTCCATCAGCGGCACGGCGAACCAGAAGGTGCTGCCCTCGCCCAGCTCGCTTTCGACGCCAATCTCGCCGCCCATCAGCTTGGCGAGCCTGAGGGAGATCGCCAGCCCGAGCCCGGTCCCGCCGTACTTCCTCGTGGTGGAAAGGTCGCCTTGCGCGAAAGCGTCGAAAATCCTCGATGTTTGGTCCGGCGACAGGCCGATTCCCGTGTCGGAAACTTCAAAGCGGATCGTCATTCGGCCTTGCGCGTCGGCCTGCCGCTTGGCGCGTATGACGATCTCGCCGCGTTCGGTGAACTTCACGGCGTTCGAGGCGAAGTTGATCAGCACCTGGCGCAGGCGAAAGGGGTCGCCGCGAAGCCGCTGCGGCAGCTCGTGCTCGATCAGGCTCGCCAGCTCCAGGCCCTTCGAGGCCGCGCGCACGGCGATCATTCCGGTGACGCTCTCGACGATGTCGTAGAGATCGAAATCGATGACCTCCAGCTCGACCTTTCCGGCCTCGATTTTGGAAAAGTCCAGGATGTCGTTGATGACCCCCAGCAGCGTTTCGCCCGACTGTCGCGCCGTCTCGGCGAAACTGCGCTGCTGCGCCGTGAGATCGGTCGTCAGGAGCAGGCCGGTCATTCCGATGACGCCGTTCAACGGCGTTCGGATCTCATGGCTCATGGTGGCGAGGAACTGGGCCTTCGCCAGGCCGGCCGCCTCGGCGTCCGCCTTGGCCTTGCGAAGGTGTCCGAGCACCACGGCCATCGGCAGGCTCGAAAGCACGACCGCGACGAGGAAGAGCTGCAGGCCCTGAATGCGCTCAGCCACTCCGTCGCCGGCGGGAACCAGCGCGACGATGGCGCCTTCGCCCCGGACGGTGAACCATACGCCGATGACAGTCAGCGCGATCGCCCCGGCGGTGGAGCCCAGCAGCCCGCTGCCCCAAGTGACCAGGAGCAGGACCGGGAAGATCAGGAACAGCAACTCGCCGTTCGTCTGCCGCATGATGAGGAACGCGACTGCGCCTAAGATGCTGTTGACGAACAAGGCCTTGAGCAGCGCCTCGCGGCTGAGTTCATCGCGGCGCAGCTCCGGATCGGTCCAGCTCAGCAGGAAAGGCGTCACAATGACGAGCCCCAGGGACGAGGCCAGGTATCGCGTGATCCAGCCCTCGAAGAACGGAGCCCCTTGAGTGAACGCGAGCAGACCCGCGCCGAGCACCGAGCTGACGACCGGCACCATCAGGCAAACCAGAAAGATGCGCGCGAGTTGGCCGCCGGCGAACAGCGGCGGCTTGATGCCGCCGGATAGGCGCACGGCCGCCGCCGCGAGCGCGATCTCAACGAGATCGCAGAGCGCGAGGGGCACGGGCGGGCCATGGCCGAACAAGTATATCGCGATGGCGTCCGCGGCGCCGGCTCCCAGGAGAAGGAGCGGCCAAGCCGAGCGCCTATGACGCAAAAGCGCGGTAAGCGCTATCGCGTTGGCGAACCAAATTGGCGTGTTTGTGCCGAAGGTGGAGATCGCTACCGCAGCGACAACGAGATAGACAAGCGAAACCCCCGCCGTGACTGCGGCCAGTCTCAAATTGTCGGCTGGATTTGGATGAGATGCGGCCAAGGCGTTCGTGATTCTGTTGCTCATTCGTCACCAACCGTGGTCCGGCTATACCGGCCGATTGCTAAGCCGTCGTAACAGGGAACGATCAAAATCTAACGTTCCTTAGCGTCAGTTCACGCTATGGCTGGTCGTGACGTTGGAAGAGTGCTGGCGCAACGCCTTGAACGAGCCGCTGGGCGATCGCCGGGCTTCGCGAAGACGGATCAAGGTCGCGGGGCGACCTTTGGCGCGCGTATGACGCGTCCGCGTCGATGGCGGCTACGGCGCCTCGTCTGAGCCCGGCTCCCCATCATGAAATACATCGAGATTTTCCTGGATATATTCCGTGATCTGCGCCTTATGGTCTCTAATCTGCCGGCTTAACCATTCATCTTTCTTGACCCGGTCAGAAAAGAAACGCGAAACGAACTCATATCGATTTCTTCTGTTTTTTCTTTCATAGACCGAGAATCGGTAGGCGTATTCGTCGCCTTCGTGGTTCCTGCTGAAATCCTCTTCCGAAACAAGTTTCCATTCCGTTCTCGGGAATCTCGCCCTGAAATAGGCGTCGCCTCGTATGTCAGCAAACACCTCGGTCAGATAAACCCTATTGACGAAATCGTTGGCCGAAATCAAATCGTACAAAGTCTCGCCGCCGATTACGAAAATGTCGTTTTGATCCCGGCATATCGAAACAATGTCGGCAATCAATAACGCGTCTTCGAATGTGTTTGTCCAATATAATTGGGCGCCGCCGTCGAAATCGATTTCGCCGCTATTGGTCAGGGCGGTGTTCCTCGACAGTACCGATATTGGTCCGGTTCGGCAACGGCCGGCCGATTGATTCGAACGTCTTCCTCCCCATGATCACAACGTGCCCGGTCGTGATCCGCCTGAACCTTTTCAGGTCCGATTTCAGACGCCAGGGCAGCTTGTTGTCGGAGCCGATCACGTCGCCGGGGGAACTGCGCGCCACAATGAGCGAGAGCGACGGCATTCTGGCGCGGTTGGACATTAACTCTCGCAGACGATTCTTCGCGATTTTGCGGGCGGCCTGATTTTCGAGAGGCCGCTCGGAGCGCCGCTCCGGCCAAGACCTATCGCACGCGGAAGCATCCGTCATCTGCGACGGGGAGGAAGCGGCGGCGACCGTCGACGTCACGCTGAGCCGGCTTCGAGGAATCGCAGCCCGGCGCACAAAGCCGCCGCGTGGCGCAGCGCCGCCGCGGCGGCGACCACCATTTGCGGCAACACGAGCCATTCGAGCGTCCACGCGGCGCCCGAGCGTTCGTTCTCGTGCACCAGCGTCTGATGCTGAGCGCCGAGCAACGCGGCGTTGAGGCGCGCAAGCGCGACAAGCGTCTCCGCGCGCACCGGATTCGACTTGTGCGGCATCGCTGAAGAACGGCCGCCGTCGGCCAGTTTCACTTCGCCGATTTCGTTCTGCGCCATCAGAGCGACGTCCGCGCCGATTTTGCCGAGCGAGCCCGCGACGAGCGACGTCCACGCCGCGAATTCGGCGAGCGCGTCGCGCTCGACGTGCCAGCACGGCCCCGCGCCAAGCCGCAACAGCGTGGCGAGTTCGGCGGCGATCGCTTCGCCCTTGTCCTCCAGGTCGCCGCGGACCCCGACCGCGCCGCCGAACTGAACGACGAGCAGGCGCGGCCGCAATTCAGCGAGGCGCGCCAGGTGGCGTTCGAGCGGCTCCCGCCAGCCGCGCAGCTTGTCGGAGGCGCGGATCGGCATGGCGCGCTGCATTCGCGTTCGGCCCATCAGCCTGACCGCGCCCTGGCTGACCTCCAGCGCGCGCAGCGACGCCGTCAGGCCGAGCAGCCGTTCCTCGAAAATCGCCAGCACGGGCTTTATCCGCAAGATCAGGCTGGTGTCGATGACGTCCTGGCTGGTGGCGCCGCGATGCACATGCGCGCCATGCGGGGCGCCGACTTTTTCTCGCAGCGCCTTGACCAGCGCCGGCGCGACGACGCCGTCCCGCGCGGCGCCCCTGGCGAGGTCGCCGAGATCCGGCGAGAATTCGTCGCATACGGCGGCGATCCGCGTCGCCGCGTCAGCCGGAATAAGGCCGGCCGACGCTTGCGCTCTGGCGAGAGCGCTCTCGAAGTCGAGCATGGCGCGAATGTCGGCCGCGACCGAGAAATGGCCGGCGACTTGTTCATCGCCAAGCAGGGCCGACAGGATCGGGCTATCGAGGGGTGAAATCGTCATCGAGTTGTCTGGCACACTCTGCCTGACGCGCAAGCCGTTTGCGACACAACGCCGGGTCGTCGCCTCAAGTCAAGCGAAGCAACCGCGAGCGGAGCGCCCTGTGGCGGATCGTCAGGGTGCTTGCGGCGCCGACCCGCAGGGGTCGGGCCCGGATCCCGCTGTTGTGACAGGTCGAGGCTCCAGCCGACAAACCACAGCTACGTCTTCGTCTCGGCGGCCATTTCCGCATAGGTCTTCTTGACGATCTTGAATGCGCGGTTGGCCGCCGGAACGCCGGCGTAGACCGCTACGTGCAGCAGCGCTTCTCGTATGTCTTCCGGCGTCGCGCCGGTATTCAGCGTTGCGCGCGTGTGCATCGCGACTTCCTCGTCATGGCCGAGCGCGGCGAGCAGCGCCACCGTCACAATCGAGCGTTCGCGTTTGGTGAGATTGGGTCGCGACCAGACCGAGCCCCACGCGCCTTCGGTGATGAAGGTCTGGAAAGGTTCATCGAATGAGGTCGCAGCCGCGCTGGCGCGGTCGACATGCGCGTCGCCCAGGACGGAGCGGCGCGTCGCCATGCCCGTTTCAAAACGAAGGGCCTTCGCTGGATCGCTCACGACGAAACTTCCTTCAGATGCGCTGCGATGAGGCCGCGCAACACAGACGGCTTCTCCACGCAGGGGATGTGGCCCGCCCCGGCGATGATCTCGAATTTCGCTCCGGGGATCAGCCCGGAGAATTCTCGCACCAGCGCGACGGGAGTCGATCCGTCCTGATCGCCGACGATGCAAAGCGTCGGCGCGCGGATCATTTTGGCGCCCGACGTCAAATCCGCGTCGCGAATGGCGCGGCAAGCGGTCAAATAGCCGGCCTGCGGAGTCCGCGTCAGCATCGCGCGCACTCCCGCCACGACCTCGGCGGAAGCGGCGTGGAAGGCGGGCGTGAACCAGCTTCGCATCAGCCCGTCGGCGATCGCTTCAAGACCGCCCGTGCTGACCGCATCGATCCGATTGGCCCAGCTCTCCGCCGTGCCGATGCGATGGGCCGTGTCGCAGAGAACCAGAGAGCGCAGGAGGTCGGGACGCAGGCGATAAAGCTCCTGCGCGATCATGCCGCCGACCGACAAACCGGCGATCGTCGCCTTGCGCACGTTCAGGCCATCGAGAAGCGCCGCGAGATCGGTCGCAAAATCCGCGATCGAGGCCTCGCCCGTCCAAAACTCGGAGAGTCCATGCCCACGCTTGTCGTAGCGGATGATTCGCGCGTTTTCCGCGAGCGGCTTGGCGACTTCGTCCCAGATGCGGAAATCGGTGCCGAGGGAATTGCTGAAAACAACCGCCGGGGCGTCGGGCGGACCTTCGTCGGTCCAGTGAATGACGCCGCCATTCGCCCGCACAAATCGCATTGTCGTTTTTCCCGGAGGGACGCTAACACCGCGCAAAGCGCCTCGACTCATCGCAAATTGACGCCGCCAAATCAATATCGGCGAGGCGAGCATAGGCTTGGCGGCGCGCCGGAACAGCGCGCGTTTTCAGGCGCGGCGGCGAAAATTCGCTTCCTCAATTTTGCCCGATGCGCAGCTTGTAAAAAATATGGTGGCCAATTTGGTCGACGCGCTGCAGAGCGCTGGCCCAATATGGCCTTACGTAGTTCGCGTGATAATTGACCGCCTCGCCGACGAGCGGATTGTATATCGCGCCGCTGACGACGTCCCTCGCGATGCGCACGGCGACCGTCCACGGGCCCGGTTCCTCGATGCGCAACGAGCGGCCCTCGCAGGCGAACGAGAATTGGCAGGCGAATGGGCGGTTGCGATCCTGATAGACCACGCCGCAGACGTTGGTCGGAAAGATGCCGCTGCGCACGCGATTGAGCACGACCTGCGCGACGGCCGCCTGCCCGTCCTCGGGTTCGCCGCGCGCTTCGAAATAGATTGCTTCGGCGAGGCAACGCTGCTGGCGCGCAGCATCCTTGGGATCGATGAGCGACGCATAGTCGGGCGGGCCGCCAACGGAGCCCTTGGGCGCCAATGTCGTTTCTGGAACGCTCTTGGCGGCGACGATGGTCAACACGCCGTCGTTCGGAGTCGGGGTCGCCGAGTTCAGCGCGACGTCGAGCGGCACGCCTGGCGTCGCGCCGTCGCCGAAGGTCGTTTCGGCATGGCCGGAAGCTGCGGTCGATCGATCGGCGGGAAGCGTTGGCGGCGCGGGCGCAAAGGCGTCGCCGATGGCCGGGTCGCCCTCTGAGGCCGCCGCCGCGATAGAGCCTCCGGCGCCGGGAGCGCCGCGGCGATTGAGGCGCGCGTCGAAGCCGGGGCGCAAGCCGATGAAGGGGTTGCCCTTGCCCGAACGGTCGATCGTCGGAAAGGCGGTCCTGGCCTGTTTGAGATCGGTCCTCGGCTCGATCTCATCGTCCGCCGCGGCCAGATCGTCGGGAGAGCCGAGCGTCAGCCTCGCCTCGAGTGCGAGGCCTTCGGCGCTCGCCTGTTCGAAAAGGTCGCCCGGCGAATGGGGGCCTGGGAAAAGCAGCCCCTGGCGCGTCGGCGAAGGGGGCGCGTTGGGGGGGGCTCGCGACGCGACGCTGGCGCCCAGCGACGGTTCCTGGCCGGCCTCCGCTGTTATGGAAACGACCACCCCGGCCGCGAGGCACCAGGGGGCTACCGCCATACATGCCCAGCCTAATCGCGAGCGACCCATACACAACTCACGCGAGGTTTCACCACCGTCGCCAATTCGCCGCCCGCGCCGAGGCGACACGCACGGCCAACGAGACGATTGACTGCTCGATTGAGCAAATCAAAGCCGCTCGACAATCAAAGACCTCAGGCGGGCCAGGACAGCTTGCCCGCTCCGACAGGCGGCGGCCTAGGCGCCAGAATCAATTCGAGCGGTTTGATTTATTGCGGCTTAACATTGCGGACGGGTTACCGATCGCGCGCAGCACGCGTCCCGGAATGGCTCAAACAGCGCCGGGTTGACGAGCCTCTCGTTCAAAAGCTGGGCGGCGTGCAAGCCGAAACCAGCACCAGTTCGGTGTCCCCGATGTTTCGGAAGGAATGAGGCTTGCGGCTGTCGAACGAATAGGCGTCGCCAGCTCCGAGCTGATAGCGCCGCCCGTCGACTTCCAGCGCGAGCCGCCCCTTGATGACGAGGCCCACCTCTTCCCCTTGATGGGAAAGCATCTTCGATCCCGACTGCGCGCCGGGCCTGTATCGTTCATGGATCATTTGCAGGGCATGGCCTTGCAAATTGGCGCCGACCTGACGGTAGGAGACGGCGCCGCCTGCGATTTCGGTGAGTTCATCGGCGCGAAACACCACTTTCTCTCGCTCGTCTTCCGGAGCGGCGAAAAAGTCGGCGATGCCGGCGCCGAGCGCGGAAAGCACCTGCTTCAGCGCGGAAACCGACGGGCTGACGCGATTGGCCTCGATCATGGAGACGGTGGCGTTGGATACGCCGGCCCGCCGCGCGAGTTCGCGCTGCGACAGGCCCAGCCGGAGCCGCCGTTGACGCAGGCGCTGGCCGATATCCGGATCATGATCAGCCGTGTTCATATGTTAAGTATTTAGAACGAAGCAAACATGGTTTCAATTGGACAAACAGCGTTGGGGCTGACACTGTTCAGAAAAACGATCATTCATCGCGATCGCCCTGATGACTGGAGACGAACATGCTCACCGCTGCCACGCGCGTCGAAGTTCCCAATGATCTCGAGGCCTTTTGGCTGCCGTTCACGCCCAATCGCGCGTTCAAGAAGGCGCCCCGGCTGATCTCGCGATCGAGGGGCATGCATTATTACACACCGGACGGCCGTGAGATCATCGACGCCACCGCCGCGCTCTGGTGCTGCAACGCCGGCCACAATCGCCCGCCTATCGTCGAGGCCATTCAGCGGCAGGCCGCCGAACTCGATTTCACGCCGACCTTCCAGTTTGCGCATCCGCTGGTGTTCTCGCTGGCCGCGCGCCTGACGGCGATGGCGCCCGCCGATATCGACCACGCGTTCTTCACCAATTCCGGCTCTGAGGCCTGCGACACCGCGCTGAAGATCGCAATCGCCTATCACAATGTGCGCGGGCAGGGCTCGCGCCAGCGTCTGATCGGTCGCGAGCGCGGCTACCACGGCGTCGGCTTTGGCGGCATTTCGGTCGGCGGCATGGTCAACAACCGCAAATTCTTCGGCTCGCTGCTGACCGGCGTCGACCATTTGCCGGCGACCTACAGCCGCGAGCATCAAGCCTTCACGAAGGGCGAGCCGGAATGGGGCGGCCATCTCGCCGATGAACTCGAACGGATCGTCGGCCTGCACGATGCGTCGACCATCGCTTGTGTGATCGTCGAGCCGATGGCCGGCTCGACGGGCGTTCTGCCGGCCCCCAAGGGTTATCTGCAGAAGCTGCGAGCGATTTGCGACAAATACGGCATCCTTCTCATTTTCGACGAAGTGATCACCGGCTTCGGACGCCTTGGCGCGGCCTTCGCCGCCGAGCGTTACGGCGTCGTCCCCGATATGATCACTTTCGCCAAAGGCGTGACCTCCGGAACGGTTCCGATGGGCGGCGTGCTCGTGCGCAAGCACGTCTATGACGCGTTCATGCACGGGCCCGACCATGCGATCGAGCTTTTCCACGGCTACACCTATTCGGGTCATCCGCTGGCCTGCGCGGCGGCGCTCGCCTCGCTTGACGTGTACCGCGACGAGAAACTGTTCGAGCGCGCCAAGACGCTCGAGCCGCTATGGTGCGACGCGTTGATGAGCCTGAAAGGGTTGCCGAATGTGCTGGACATCCGCTGCGTCGGTCTGACCGGCGCCATCGACATGGCCCCTTCGAGCCGCGGCGTTGGCGCGCGGGGCTATGCGGCGGTCGAGCATTCGTTTCATGAAGCGGGAATCATGATCCGTATTTCGGGCGATACGATCGAACTGACGCCGCCGCTGATCGTCAGCGAGGACCAGATCGGCGAGATCGTCGACAAGGTCGGGCGGACGATCAGGGCGGTCGCGTAGCGGGTCGCGCTTCGGACGTTTTAGGGCGAGGAAAGAGCCTGGCCTCTTGCCGTTCGCCCGCTCCCTCATTACGGGGATGGCCGGGGAGCGGTTGGCGCGCGAAGAATGGCCCACTATCTTTTTCGACGCTTCCTTCTGTTGCTGGCGACGTTGGCCTTTGCGTCGACGGTCGTTTTTGCGGTGCTCGAGATCCTGCCTGGAAACGCCGCGCAGGTCATGCTGGGGGCGAGCGCGACGCCTGAGACGGTGGCCGCGCTGGCGCACAAGCTGGGGCTCGATCAGGATATTGTCACGCGCTATGCGACCTGGGTCGCCGGCGCGTCCCACGGCGCTCTCGGGAATTCCTACGCCTACGGTTCGCCGATCGGGGCGCTGATCGCCGAACGGCTCGCGGTGAGCGGGCCATTGGCGCTTCTCGCCATGGCGATCGCCACGCTCGTCGCCCTGGCTGCCGGCGTTTTCGCCGCGCAACATCGGGGGCGCACCGGCGATGTCGCCGTCATGGCGGCGAGCCAGGTGGGACTCGCCGTGCCCAATTTCTGGTTCGCGATCCTGCTTGTTCTGCTCTTCGCGGTCCATTGGCGGTGGGCGCCGGCGGGCGGCTTTCCCGGCTGGGGCGCCGGGGTAGGTCCCGCGCTCGGCGCGCTGCTGCTGCCCGCGGTGGCGCTCGGCCTCGTGCAGGCGGCGATCCTGACGCGGGTGACGCGCTCGGCGCTGCTCGAGGTTCTCGGCGAGGATTTCATTCGCACCGCCCGCGCCAAAGGCCTGTCGGCGCACGCGACCCTCTGGCGTCACGCCCTCCCCAACGCCCTTACGCCGATCCTGACCATCCTCGGTCTGCAATTCGCCAATCTGATCGCCGGCGCGATCGTCGTCGAGAACGTGTTCACGTTGCCCGGGGTCGGACGGCTGGTGTTTCAGTCGATCGCCAATCGCGATCTGCTGGTGGTCCAGAATTGCGTGATGCTTCTGGTGGGCATCGTGATCTTCGTGAATTTCCTCGTCGATATCGCCTGCGCGGCGATCGATCCGCGCCTGCGCAGGCCCATGATATGAGCGACGACAGTTTTGCCTCACGCGCGCGCCGCAACGCCAGTTTCTCGTTCGGCGCGGCGCTGGTGGCCCTGTTGATCCTCGCCGCGGCCGTGTCGCTGGTATGGACGCCTTACCCGCCAGGCGCCATCGACGTGCCGCACCGGTTGCTCGAGCCCTCGCCCGCCCATTGGCTCGGTACCGATTCGCTGGGACACGATATCGTTTCGCAGCTTCTGGCCGGCGCGCGCATTTCGATCCTGGTCGGCGTCATCGCCGTCGGCATTGGCCTCACGATCGGCGTCGTCGTCGGGTTGATCGCCGCTTCGGCGCGAGGCCTCGTCGAGGTCGTCATCATGAATATTTGCGACTTCACCTTCGCCTTTCCCGCCCTGTTGCTCGCGATCATGCTCACGGCGGTGCTCGGGGCCGGCGTCGTCAACGCGATCATCGCTATCGGCGTCGCCAATGTGCCGATCTTCGCCCGATTGACGCGCGCCGTCGGTCACGGCGTGCTCGCGCGCGACTACGCGCTGGCGGCGCGCGCCGCCGGGAAGGGCCCGATCGCCATCGCGCTCGAGCACGTGCTGCCCAATGTGGCCCCGGCCCTGATCGTTCAGGCGACCATCCAGTTCGCCATCGCAATCCTCGCCGAAGCCGCGCTGTCCTATCTCGGCCTCGGCGCCCAGCCGCCCGAGACCTCCTGGGGGCGCATGTTGAGCGACGCGCAGCAGCAAATGTTCGTGGCGCCGCGGCTTGCGGTTTTTCCGGGCCTCGCGGTGGCGCTCGCCGTCCTCGGTCTCAATCTTTTGGGCGACGGACTGCGCGATCTGCTCGATCCGCGCCTGCGAGCGAGGCGCTGAAATGTTGCTCGAAGTCGCCGGCCTCAGCATCGACCTGCCGACCCCCGACGGCGCGCGGCGCATGGTGCGGGAGGCGTCGTTCACGCTGGACAGCGGTCAAACGCTGGGCATTGTCGGCGAGTCCGGTTCCGGCAAGACGTTGACCGCTCTTGCGATGATGGGCTTGCTGCCCGACGGCGCGGCGACATCCGGGGCCGTTCTGTTCGAAGGGCGCGACCTGACGAAAATGAGCGAAGCGCAGATGCAGGACTTGCGCGGCAACCGCGTCGCGATGATTTTCCAGGAGCCGATGACCGCGCTGAATCCGCTGCACTCGATCGGACGCCAGATCGCCGAGCCGTTGATCCTTCATCGCGGGCTTTCGAAGGCGGCGGCCGGCGGCGAGGCGGTGAAGCTCCTGCACCGCGTCGGCTTGCCGGACCCGGAGCGACGGGCGCGCGCCTACCCGCACGAGCTATCGGGCGGTCAGCGTCAGAGGGCGATGATCGCAATGGCGCTCAGTTGCGAGCCAAGGCTGGTCATCGCCGACGAGCCGACGACGGCGCTCGATGTCACCGTCCAGGCGCAAATCCTCGATCTCATCGCGGAACTTTGCGCGCAATCCGAAATGGCGCTGATTCTGGTAAGCCACGATCTGGCGGTCGTCGCCCAGAATTGCGAGCGCGTGCTCGTCATGTATGGCGGCATGACGATGGAGAGCGGCCGCACCGAGGATGTTCTGGCGCGACCGGCCCATCCTTACACGATCGGCTTGCTGCAAGCGCGTCCTCGCATCGATGCGCCGCGCGGGGAGCGGCTGAAGGCGATCGCCGGTTCGGCGCCGTCGGCCGGCGCCATGCCGAAAGGATGCCCGTTCGCCGGACGGTGTCCGTTGACGATCGACGCCTGCAGCGACGCGCCTCCGGCGCCGGCGAGCCTGGGGCGCGGCCATATGGCGCGATGCATCAGGCTCGAGGCGGCGGAGCGGCTGGCATGACCGCGCCCTTGGTCGACGCGCCGCTGCTCGAAATCCTCAATCTCGTCAAGACCTACCGGTTGCCGCGGGAGCGTCTGTTCGCGGCGAGGCCCGAACTTCGCGCGGTAGACGGCGTCAGTTTCCGCGTGAACGCGGGGCGGTCATTCGGCATTGTCGGCGAATCCGGCTCCGGCAAGTCGACCCTGGCGCGCCTCGCGATCGCTCTGGAATGGCCGACTTCGGGCGAAGCGCGCTTGATGGGCTCGGCGTTGAGTCTCGCCTCCCGCGCGCAGCTGCGCAAGATGCGCGCGCACATGCAGATGATCTTCCAGGACCCGCATGGCTCGCTCGATCCGCGCCAGAAAGTCGCGCGCATTATCGCCGAGCCCCTCGCCTGTCTGGACGGAATCGGGCGCGACGAGACAATCGCCCGCATCGCCGAGGCGCTGGAGGCGGTCGGCCTGCGAGCCGTCGATGGGCGCAAGTATCCTCACGAATTTTCCGGCGGCCAGCGCCAGCGCATTGCGGTCGCGCGCGCGCTGGTCACCCGACCTAAGCTCGTCGTCGCGGACGAACCGGTCTCTGCGCTGGATGTTTCGATTCAGGCGCAGGTTCTCAATCTGATGACCGACTTGCAGGAGCGATTCGACGTCACTTTTCTTCTGATCAGCCACGATCTCGCAGTCGTCGAACACATCTGCGACGAAATCGCGGTGATGTATCGCGGCTGCTTCGTCGAAACCGGGCCGATCGAGACCCTGCTGCGGTTCCCCGCCCACCCCTACACCCGCGCGCTGATCGACGCCGCGCCGAAGCTTCAGACCGCGCGTCGGCGCTTGCCCCCGCCGACCGCCGCGCCGATCGGGCCGCAAGGCGGCTGCGCCTATGCGCCGCGGTGCCCTTTCGCTCAGGCCAGATGCCGGCAAGAGGCGCCCGAGCTACGGCCGCTCGGCGACGGCCGTGCGGCGGCGTGTCATTTTCCTCTGTGATTCAGGAGGTTCGGGAGCCTCCGCCCAAGCGCCAAATAATTCCGCGCAACCCTCTTGCGGCGCTGTCTCGTTGACCCAATGTGAATAGGTGTTACATTGCTTTCGCCCGCGGGCGAAAGCGTGTTCATTTGACGGAGGCTCTTCATGAGCACGGTGCAGGGTGCTGTTGGCGGTTCGAACGGGGCGCAGGAATTCGGCGCTCGCGAGTGGCCGGGCGGATCTTGGCGCGGTTGGGGCGCAAGTCGCTGGACGCTGTTTGAGGTCGTCGCAATGATCTTGGGCTTTATCGTTTTTTGGCCGATCGGACTGGCGATCCTCGGTTTCAAGATCTGGCAGCGCAAGGCCGGTTATCCCGGCGACCTCCAGGTCGCCGCCGGCGAGAAATGGCGGGAGGCGCGTAGCGCGATGCGCGGATGCAATTGGCAGGCGCGGCGCAGCTTTTATGCAAGCTCGACGGGCAATGCGGCGTTCGACGAGTGGAAAGCGGCCGAAATCGCGCGGCTCGAGGAAGAGCGGCGCAAATTGCAGGAGGCCAGCCGGGAGTTTTCGGAGTTCGTGGAAAACATTCGGCGGGCGAAGGACCGCGAGGAGTTCGAGCGCTTCATGAACGAACGCCGCAATCGCCCGGCGGATGGACCCGCGGCGTAACGTCCCCGGGGCCTATCGACGAATTTGAGGCCTGACATTTCGACCGCGGCGCCCATTGGCGCCGCGGTTTTTTTTGGGCCAAGACGGCATATCGCGCGCCCGTCGCCGGGACGCTCCGTCATTCTCCGACCCGGGCCAATCGACAACGGGCGAGGCTTGACGGGCAACGCCTGTTGGGGTTGCTATGACGCCTCAGGCGTAGGCGGCCGGTGACGGCAAGGAGTTGAAATGCGCAATCTTGTTCGCGTGATCGTTGCGGCGAGCGTGAGTTTCGCGGCGTTCGCAGCCGTCGCGGCCCCCAAGGACACCGTGACGATCGGGATGGTTCTCGAGCCGCCGGGGCTCGATCCCACGACCGGCGCGGCGGCCGCCATCGGCGAGATCACGCATTACAATATTTTTGAGGGCCTCACCAAGATCAATGGCGACTTCTCGGTGACGCCTCTGCTGGCCGAAAGCTGGAGCCTTGCGCCCGACCTGAAGACGCTGACCTTCAAGCTGCGCAAGGACGTCCGTTTCCAGGATGGGGAGACGTTGACCTCCAGGGACGTGAAATTCTCCTTCGAGCGAGCCGCAGCGAAAGACTCGACGAATAAGGAAAAGGCCTTTTTCGCTTCGATCGAATCGATCGACGCCTCCGATCCCGCCACGGTGTCGCTCAAATTCAAGGAGCCGAGCTTCGATGCGCTGTACCATCTGGGCATGAACACGGCGGTCATCGTCGACGAAAAGAGCGCGGCGGCCAACGCCACCAATCCCATCGGCACGGGGCCCTACAAGTTTGCCGACTGGACCAAAGGCTCATCCGTCACCTTGGAGAAATGGGATGGATTTCGCGACGCGGCGAAGATCGCGATCAAGAAGGCCATTTTCCGCATCATCAATGACCCCTCGGCGCAGGTCGCCGCGTTGCTGGCCGGCGACATCGACGCGTTCCCGCGGTTCGGCAACTTTGACAGTGTCGCGCAATTCCAGAGCGACCCGCGCTTCAAGGTGACGACCGGCGGCACCGAGGGTAAGACGATCCTCGCGATCAACAATAAGAAGAAGCCGCTTGACGACGTGCGCGTTCGCCGCGCGATCGCCTACGCCATCGACCGCAAGGCGATTATCGACGGCGCCATGAACGGTTTTGGGACGCCGATCGGCAGCCATCTCACCCCAACCGATCCCGGCTACGTCGACCTGACCGGCGAATATCCGCATGATCCGGCTAAAGCGAAGGCGCTGCTAAAGGAAGCCGGGGTTGCGACGCCGCTCCAGCTTTCGCTGATCCTTCCCCCACCGACCTACGCCCGCAAGGGCGGCGAGATCATCGCGGCGGAATTGGCGGAAGTCGGCATCCAGGCGAAAATCGAAAACGTCGAATGGGCGCAATGGCTGTCCGGCGTCTATACCGGCAAGAATTACGATCTGACGATCATCAGCCACGTCGAGCCGCTCGACATCGGCATCTACGCCAATCCCAACTATTATTTCCAGTATGACAATCAGGATTTCCGCGACATCATCGCCAAGCTCTCCGCTGCGCCCGATCTCGATAGTTACAAGAAATACATGGGCGAGGCGCAGCGCAAGCTGGCCGACGACTGCGTCAACGCCTTCCTGTTCCAACTCCCGCAGGTCACCATCGCCGACGTCAATCTGCACGGCCTGTGGAGGGACTCGCCGGTTTTCGCCAACGACCTTTCGGCCATGTCCTGGAAATAGGCGGTTCCGCAGGATCGACGAGGCGCGCTCCTTTTGACCGCGCCGGGGAGCGAGGGACCGCATTGCTGCGGTTCGTCGCGAAGATGTTGTCACCGCCGCGAAGCTCGGCTTCGCGCAGACCTTGGAAATCATGCGACCGTATCAGCTTTCCGCCACCGAGCTCTTGCTCGCCTATCGCACGCGTCGCTTGTCGCCGCTCGAAGCCATGAAGGATGTGCTCGAACGCGTTTCAGCCTTCGAGCCTCATATTCACGCAACCTATCTCCTCAACGCCGAACGCGCGCTCGACGAGGCGCGAGCGTCGGAGGATCGCTGGACGCGCGGGGCGCCGCTCGGCGCGCTTGACGGGGCGCCGGCGACCGTCAAGGACAATATCGCGACCAAGGGCGACCCGACGCCGCTCGGCACGGCGGCGAGCGAGCTGACCCCGGCGGCCCAAGACGCCCCGCCCCCCGCCAGATTGCGCGAAGCGGGCGCGATCATATTCGCCAAGACGACCATGCCCGATTACGGCATGTTGTCCTCGGGGCTGTCGAGCTTTCACTCGCTGGCGCGCAATCCTTGGGACTTGAGCCGCAATCCCGGCGGTTCGTCGGCGGGCGCCGCCGCGGCCGCGGCGGCCGGATACGGGCCGCTCCACATCGGCACCGACATCGGCGGCTCCGTGCGGCTGCCGGGCGGCTGGTGCGGCATTTTTGCGCTGAAGCCGAGCGGGGGGCGCGTGCCCATTGACCCGCCCTATATCGGGCGGGTCGCGGGGCCGATGACGCGCAGCGTTGATGATGCGGCGCTGCTCATGGCGACGCTTTCTCGCCCCGACGCCCGCGATTTTACGAGTTTGCCGCCGCAGGCGATCGATTGGCGCGTCCAACCCGCGCCTTTGAAGGGATTGCGGATCGGCCTGTTGCTCGACGCCGGTTGCGGAATTCTCCCGACGCCGGAAGTGCGCCGCGCGGTGGAGGGGGCGGCGCGCGATTTCGCGCTCGCCGGCGCCGTCGTCGAACCTTTGGCGCCGTTCCTGACGCAGGAGATGCTCGATGGGCTCGACCAGTTCTGGCGCATGCGCTCGCTGATCGATATTCGCCGGCTCACCGAGGAAAAGAGAAGGAAAATCCTGCCCTTCATTCGGGCCTGGGCGGAATCGGCCTCCGGCCTTTCAGCCGAACGGTTGTTCCATGGCTTCAATCAGATCGCGGCGATGGCCAGGACGGCGGTGGTGGCGACGACGCCGTTCGATTTCGTCCTGTCGCCGACGGCGCCGATGACCGCCTTTGCGGCCGAATGGCCGTCGCCGAGCAATGATCCGCTCAATCCCTTCACGCATATCGGCTTTACCGTCGCCTTCAACATGTCGGAGCAGCCGGCCGCCTCCATCAACTGCGGCTACGATGCACAGGGGCTGCCGATCGGTTTGCAGATCGTCGGCCGGCGATTCGACGATGTTGGGGTGCTGTCGCTGTCGCGCGCCTTTGAGGAGATGCGCCGCTCGCAATCGCGCGCCTGGCCCGACCCCCCGGACGCTCAAGGGGCGCTCGCAAAGATTTAACCGACTTCGCGCAGGATGCCAGCGAATTCGTCTCGCTCCTGCGCGGTTGCACCATGGGCAGATTTTCTCCACGGCGCGCGGCGATCCTCGCGGCGGCCTTGGGTCTGGGTCTGAGCGCGTGGCTTGTCATGCGGCTCGTCGCGCCCGCGGCCGATCCGCTCGTCGCCAGCATTGTCGCGTTCATGCCTCTGGCGTGCTGCGGCGCCTTGGCGTTTTCGCTCGACGAGAAAGGGGTTGAAGGCTTCGTTCGGATCAGCCTTTCTTGCGCCGCCGCGGCGCTGCTCATCGCTGCCCTGAGCCGGAGCGCCGAACAGATCGCTCTGTTTGCCGGATTTGGGTCGCTCGGCCTGGCGCTCGTCGGCGGCTATCGTCTGGCGAAGGCGGCGCGCTGGCGCCGGATCCTGGTTGCGCCGGGAAATTGGGCGGTGCTTTTCGGCCTGATCGCCTTCCTCTCGCTCTATTGCCTCGTCTATGTCACGGCGTCGCGCGACCTTATGTTCGGCGATTTCATGTACCGTCGGATCGAGGCGATCATCGTCGCCGCATTCCTCGACAAGGGACAGCTCGCCGCCCTCCTGAGGCTATTCGTCAATTCGATGAAAGACGAATATTCGCTGTTGCCGGTATTGGCCCCCGGCGCCGTGCTCGCGGTGAGTTCGCCGCCGTCGCGAGCCTGGTATCAAGGCGCGGTCATCGCCCTCTACGCGGCGCCCGCGATCCTTGCGCTCGGCGTTCTCGCGCGGGATTTGGCGCGGCGCGCGGCGCGGCGACGCGCGGCCGCCGCCGGGCAGGCCGCCATTCTCGCATTGGCGGTGTTCACGGTATTTGCGGCCTATCCCACGGGGATGGCGGTTGTCGCTCGCGGCATGCCTGACATCGGCGGCCTCGTTCTGGTCGTCGCCGCCTTGCGCCTTGCCGATCGGCTGGCGCGGCTTCTGGCCCTCCCGGCGGGGCAAGACGCGCGCATCGGCCAACTCGCGCGCCTTATCACGCTCGCGCTGGCGCTTTGCCTGTTCGGGATGTTCCTGTTTCGCCGCTGGTACGCGTTCGCGGCTGTTGGCGTTCTGGCGATGCTCATGTTCGAGGCCGCGTTGCTCGTCGCGCGCCGGCGCGCCGATTTTCGTTGGCGAGAGGCGATAAGCGCCGCGGCGCTCGGCGGCCTCGCCCTGCTCGCGCTGGGCGCGCCAATCCTTATCGACTGGCTGCCCAATCCCGGCGCGCACGACTACGTGACGATCTATGCGGCCTATAGAAAGGAGCCGTCGGTCGTTGTCGCCGAGCTGTTTGACTGGTATGGCGCCGCACTTCTCGGCGTTGCGGTCTGTTGCGCGATTTTCCTGGGTTTGCGCTCCGGCGATCGGCGCCTTCTGCGCCTGACCTGCGGCTCGACATTGATCGCCGCCGCGCTCTTCCTGGGCGTCCAGTCGCCGGCCATTCACCACGCCTATCTGTTGGCGCCGGCTTTTGCGGCGACGATCGGGGGGGCGATGCTAATGTTGTTCGAGCGCTCGAGGATCGCCGGGTTGACCGTCGCCGGAGCGCTCGCCGCTTTCACCCTGACGCCGGCGGTGAGCTCCTGGGCGCCGCGCGGCTTTGCGCCAACCGCCGGACAGCCGCCGGCGCCGCGGGCCGATCTTGCCGAACTCGGGCGGCTGAAGGCCTGGATTGACGCCAACGCGCGGCCGGATCGTCGCTATTGCGTCCTCGCTTCGAGCTACACGATCAACGACGCGATCGTCGACGAGCTCTGGCAGTTGGACCCCAAGGGTTTGCCGCTCATCGCCGGTGAGGCTTCGAAGGTCAGCGTCGGCATGGCGCATGTCGATACGCGCGACGGACCGCCGGTCGACAACATGAAGGATTGCGCGATCATGCTGGTCGGCGATCCCGTTCAGACCCACCTTGTGCTCGCCTATCAGCAGACCGTGATCGTGCCGGCAAGCGAAATGCTGGCGGGCGTCGGGATCGGCGCCAATTACCGACGCACCGGCGAAGTCTTTCGCCTCGAAAAGGGCGTGAAACTGGTGGTTTTCGAGCGCATCCATCCGCTGGACGGCGACGACGTCGCGGCGCTTCAGGCGCGTTGGCGCGCCGCGCGCATCGCGGTCGCCTCGGGCTTGCGCGGCGCCAGTTCGGATTGAACCCGTTCGGCGACCCTCATTCCCCTCGCGAGGACCGATCCAGCCCCAGGACATAGTCGAGCGCGATCTTGCCGGGTCCGAAGGTCATGATCGCCAACGCCATCGCCGCCCATGGCAAGTGGAAATTGGCCCAACCGTCGGGCACGGTCAGCTGAATGATCGCCGTCATCCCGAGCAGCCCAAGCGCCGCGTAGCGCGCGCCGAGACCCAGAACGAGCAGAACCGGCAAGCTGACCTCGGCGACGGCCGACAGCGTGGCGACGAGTTCCGGCGCCGGATAGGGAATTTCGGCGCCGAATATGTGCAGCTTGAATTCTTCGGCGAACAATTGTTGGGCGCCGAACGAAATCGTCAGAAACCCGTCCCATTTGGTCAGGCCCGAGCGCCAGAATGGCACGGCGAGCGCGAACCTCAGCACGAGCATGGTCAGCGAGAGGGGAACGATCCCAAATGCGGCCTCGGTGAAGCGCGCCACAACGCTCGGCGAGCGGCCGCGCGCGGCGGCGTTCCGACTCATGCTCATGAGTTCCCCCTCAAATCCCAAGTCGCGAAATCGCACCGGCGACGATCAACCCGATCACGTGCTCGCCGGGGTCAAAACCCTCGATATGCATGGCCGCCGCATGCGCTTCGCCAAGCGTCGCGCCGTCCTGCAGCGGGCGGGCGAACGAATAGCCGCCGACAGGCAAAATCCTCAACCGCACGTCGGCGCCCGGCCGCGTGACGAGCGTTTCCTCGCCGCGCCAGTCTTCGGGCGGCGCGAATTCACCCTGGCCCTGGCTCCCGGCCCAGATCGAGGCGGCCGGGTAGTCCGAGCGGAGCAGCCTCGCGGCGGGATGGAATGTGAATTTGAGGTCGCCGAGCGAATCTGGCTCCACGGCGGCCAGCGCCGCGACCTCCAGGGAATCCTCTTCCGCCGAATGATACGCCTCGACCCAGGCGTTTTCCAGACGCGCCACGTCGGCGAGATAGGGGAGGTCGCCAGCCGCGGCGAACGTCGCGACGAAGTCGGGAAACGCGGCTCCATAGTGCAGAATCACCGGTGACTCCGGCTTATTGCGCGCGACAAAGCGGCGCGCCATGGCGCGGAAGAACTCGTCGCCGACGATGCGCCGCGTGACCGGATAGCGCGCCTCGATCGCAGCAATCAGCGACACCGCAATATTGTTGCGATAGACGCTGAAGCGACGAAGGTCCGGCGCCCCCTCACGCCCCGTCGTCCCGGCGGGCGGCGCGCGCGTCGGATCGATCAACGCGTTGGCGAAGGCCTCGATCGCACGACTAAACGACATGGGAGAAGGCGCCTTGGCTGCGCCTCGATCCGGCTTTGGCCATGATCGCGTCGGCGCGGCGCGCTTGGTCGAGCAGCGCAGGCCATGGCGGCACGTCGTTGTCCCATTCGATCAGCGTCGGCGTCGGCCCGCGTCGGGCGACGACTTCGCGGTAGAGATCCCAGACATGATCGCGCACCGGGGAATCGTGCGCGTCGATCAGCACGAGATGGCCGGCGTCGTCTTCGGCCTCGGCGAAGCCGGCCAGATGGATCTCGCCGACCTCGTCGAGCGGGAACGCCTCGAGATAGGCGCGCGCGTCGAAGCCGTGATTGGTCGCTGAAACCCGCACGTTGCTGACGTCGAGAAGAAGGCCGCACCCGGTTCGCCGGGCGACTTCGCGGATAAAGTCGGTTTCGGCGATCGTGCTTTCCCTGAAGACGACATAGGTCGAGGGATTTTCGAGCAGCATGGGCTGCGCCAGCGCCTCCTGCACCTCATCGATATGCGCGCAGACGGTCGCCAGCGTCTCAGGCGTATACGGCAGCGGCAAGAGGTCGTTCAGAAAGCCGCCATTATGGCTCGACCAGGCGAGATGTTCGGAAACGAGGCCCGGTTGATAGCGTCTGGCAAGCGCAGCGAGGCGCCCGAGATGCTCGCGGTCGAGCGCCCCCGGCGATCCGATCGACAGGCCGACGCCATGCAGCGACAGCGGATAAAGCGCGCGAATCGCCTCAAGACGGCGATGCGGCGGCCCGCCGGCGCCCATGTAGTTCTCGGCGTGGATTTCGAAAAAGCCCAGAGCCGGTCGGTCGCGCAGGATTTCGTCGACATGCTCCGGTTTCAGACCGACCCCGCTGCGGTTTGGGAGCGCCGAGCCGACGCGCGGCGAGTGAAACCGGGTCTCGGTCATCGGTCGATATCCGGGATTGGGGCGTTGCGACGCATGGGGTGACTTCGCGGTCCCGCGCCTGCGTGTTACACGTCGCCGGCCAATATTTCCGCCCGCCCTCCGCCTCGGGATCGCCAAGAATGTCTTTTCAAGCCTGTAACGTTTCTTGCAGTCGCGCGAATGACGAATGAGTGGCGCTGTGAGCGGCGGCCAAAACGATGAAAAATGGGCCGGAATGATGCGCGCGGCCATGGCCGGCGACGAGATCGTCTATCGTCGGCTGCTCGAAGAGATCGCGCGCTCGGTCCGGGCCATGGCTCGCGGCGCCTTCTCCCGGGCGCGTTCGGGCGATGCGGATATCGAGGACGTCGTGCAGGAAACTTTGTTGGCGATCCATCTTAAGCGCGACACCTGGGACGGCGGCCTTCGGCTCGGCCCTTGGGTCAGCGCGATCGCCCGCCACAAGATCATCGACGCGATGCGTCGCCGCGGCGCGCGCCGATTCGTCCCGATCGAGGATTTCGAGACCACGCTGGCCGCCGCCGAAGCGGAAGACCCCCATACGCGCAGCGATGTGGAGCGCCTCATCGGGCAACTTGCGCCGCGCCAGCGCGACATCGTGCGCTCGATTTCTCTGGAAGGCCAATCGATCACGGCGACCGCGACGCGCCTGTCGATGAGCGAGGGGGCCGTTCGCGTCGCGTTGCACCGATCGCTGAAGCTGCTCGCTTCGATCTGGCGGAGCGCCTCGCAATGAGGACCTCCCAGTTGATCGAGGCGCTTGTCGCGGACCGATCGGGCCGGGCTTTGAGTTTGCGCGCTCGATTTGTGCTGGCGCTCGGCGCCGGGTCTCTGATCAGCGCCGGCCTGTTTTTCGCCGCCATCGGGCCGCGGCCGGACATTGCTTCGGCCGCGCAGACCCTGCGGTTCGACCTGAAATTCATCGACGCCGTGACCCTGGCTTTGCCGTCGGCGCTGCTGGCCTGGCGGCTGCTTCGCCCCGACGGGCGTCCCGGCGCGCTGGCGCTGGCGTTCCTGGCGCCGTTCCTGTTGCTGGGCGGCGCCGTCGTCGTCGAACTGGCGGTGGTCCCCGCGGATTTGTGGGGGACGAAGCTGATCGGCAGCAACGCCGTGCACTGCCTGACGATCATCCCGCTGCTGTCGATCGCGCCTCTGGCCGCGTTGCTGCTGGTGATGCGCCAGGGGGCGCCGCAAAATCCTAGAATCGCCGGGGCGCTGGCGGGCGCCGCCGCCGCGGGCGTCGCGGCGGCGCTGTACGCCTCGAATTGCCCGGACGATTCGCCGCTGTTCGTCGCCAGCTGGTATCCGCTGGCGACGCTGATCGCCGTCGCCGTCGGCGCCATCGCCGGCGATCGGCTGCTGCGCTGGTAGACGCGCGCGCTGTATCACCGGGCGCGACTCCCGGGTTCAGGAGGCCTTGTCGCGCAGCGGGCGGCGGTCAGGGCGGATCCTTGCAAAACCCTCCGGCGACGCGCCGTTGACGCGGTCGGGCGCAAGCGCGGGAGAAATTTCCCTTTGTTGTCAGTGAACGAAAATTTGGATCTCCAAATTTTTCCAAAACTATTTTTGGCGGAAAAACGGAAAATCAAGGACTTGGCATGCGAAAAATTTGGAATCGACGTTTTTTGGTTCGACGGCTTGCTTTGCGGGCGGCGCCGGCCGAGGCGCCGATCATCGACGACAAAAAATCAGTTTAACACGACTCCGCTTTTCCAGAAAGAAAATGTCGCAGCACGCGGAAAAACCGTCGAGGCGAAGCCGGCTGCGCCTCATTTGACGAGCGGCTTCAAGATCGCCTCCATCTCCTCGAGGCTGAGCGCGCCGCCATAGACCTTGCCGTCGATGATGAAGGACGGCGTGCCCGAGATTTTGAACGCTTCGTCGGCGTTCTTGGCGATTTGCACGATCGCATCCGCCTTGGCCTGGTCCTTGAAGCAGGCCGCCGCCTTGTCGCGGGTCATGCCGGCTGGCCGCAGCGCCGCCACGAGGCCGTCCATCGGATTGTCGCCGAACGCCCAACTGTCCTGCGAGGAGAACAGCAGTTCGATCGCCGCAAAGGCCTTGTCGTCGCCGGTGCAGCGTGCCAGCATGAAAGCGGCGACGTCGAGATCGTTGCGCGAATATTCCCTGAAGATGAAACGCACTTTGCCGGTGTCGACATAGGCCTTCCTGATCGCCGGCCAGACGTCGCGGTCGAAATGCGCGCAATGCGGGCAGGTCGCCGAGCCATATTCGATGACCGGCAGGCCGGCGGCTTCGCCAACCGACAATTCCGGCAGGGGGCCGGGCTGCAGCGCCTTGGCCATGTCGACCGTGGAGTCGGGCTTTGGCGCCGTCTGCGCCCGGGCGGCGCCGAGCGCGACGAGCAGGGGCGGCGCAGCCAGCGCGCCGACCAGACCGCGGCGCGACCACAGCGCCGATGGCGACAAGGGCGAAGACAGCTTCACGACCGATGCGCTCCCGGCGCGCCAAGTATTGCGACCGGCGCGACATTGGCGCTTTTCGCCGGTTGCGGCAAGACGAAGAGCGTGCAAAGAAAATTGGATTGACACCGCGCCTTTGCCGGCCCAGATTCGACGCACTCGAGGGGCGCCCGGATTGTTTTGGGCTGAGACGGCGGTCGGCCGGACCCTTTGAACCTGATCCGGGTCATGCCGGCGAAGGGACGAGGTTCGGGCCGAGACCTGTCGTCGGCCCGGCTTCCTCCAGAACGCTGCGCTGTTACGGCCCGGGCGTCCACGGAGGGCGGCCATGAACGAGCATGCCAAATCCAGGAAGTTTCAGCCGGTTCCGCAGAGCGTGACGACGGGACCGATCGCCGGATCGCATAAGATTTACGCCGCGCCCAAGGGGCATCCGGATATTCTGGTGCCGCTGCGCGAGATTGTCCTGAGCGATCCGCTGGAGCCCCCGGTCCGCGTTTACGATCCCTCGGGCCCCTACACCGAGACCGACGCCCGCATCGATCTGGCGGCGGGCCTGCCGATGGTGCGCGAGGGCTGGGTCGCCGCGCGCGGATTCGCCGCGGTCGAAGGGCGCGCGGTGAAGCCAGAGGACAACGGCAATGTTTCGAGCGAACGGCTGGCTCCCCATTGCCCGGCGACGCGGGCGCTGCGCGCCGGCCGGCCCGGCCAGATGGTCACGCAGTACGAATTCGCGCGAGCGGGCGTCGTCACGCCGGAAATGATCTATGTCGCCCATCGCGAGAACATGGCGCGCGAGGCGGCGGTCGACGACGCGGCGGCCAGTCTCGCCGACGGCGAAAGCTTCGGCGCCGCGATCCCGCCGTTCGTGACGCCGGAATTCGTGCGCGAGGAAGTGGCGCGCGGCCGCGCCATCATCCCGGCCAACATCAACCATCTCGAGCTGGAGCCGATGGCGATCGGTCGCAATTTCCTGGTGAAGGTCAACGCCAACATCGGCAATTCGGCGGTCAGCTCCGGCGTCGCCGAGGAAGTCGAAAAGCTGGTCTGGGCGATCCGCTGGGGCGCCGACACGGTGATGGACCTCTCGACGGGGCGCAACATCCACAACATTCGCTCGTGGATCCTGCGCAATTCGCCGGTGCCGATCGGCACCGTTCCGATCTATCAGGCGCTGGAAAAGGTCGACGGCGATCCGTTGAAGCTCGATTGGGAAGTGTTCAAGGACACGCTGATCGAACAGGCCGAGCAGGGCGTCGACTATTTCACCATCCACGCCGGCGTGCGTCTCGCCCATGTGCCGCTCACCGCCAGGCGCGTCACCGGCATCGTTTCGCGCGGCGGCTCGATCATGGCGCGCTGGTGCCTGGCGGGCCATCGCGAAAGCTTCCTCTACGAGCGCTTCGATGAAATCTGCGACATCATGCGCCGCTACGACGTTTCGTTTTCGCTGGGCGACGGCCTGCGCCCCGGCTCGATCGCCGACGCCAACGACGCCGCGCAATTCGCCGAACTCGAGACGCTCGGCGAATTGACGAAGGTGGCCTGGGACAAGGGCTGTCAGGTGATGATCGAAGGGCCCGGCCATGTGCCGATGCACAAGATCAAGGTCAATATGGAGAAGCAGCTCGCCGAATGCGGCGAGGCGCCCTTCTACACGCTCGGGCCGCTGACGACCGACATCGCGCCGGGCTACGACCACATCACCTCGGGGATCGGCGCGGCGATGATCGGCTGGTTCGGCACGGCGATGCTTTGCTACGTCACGCCGAAAGAGCATCTCGGCCTGCCCGACCGCGACGATGTGAAGACCGGCGTCATCACCTATCGCGTCGCGGCGCATGCCGCCGATCTCGCCAAGGGCCATCCGGCCGCCCAACTGCGCGACGACGCGCTTTCGCGCGCGCGTTTCGATTTTCGCTGGGAGGATCAATTCAACCTGTCGCTCGATCCCGACACGGCGCGCGCCTATCACGATGCGACGCTGCCCAAGGATTCGCACAAGGTCGCGCATTTCTGCTCGATGTGCGGGCCGAAGTTCTGTTCGATGAAGATTACGCAGGATTTGCGCAAGGAGGCCGAAGCGCTCGCTGGCATGCAGGACAAGTCGCGGGAATTCATTGAAAAGGGCGGCGCGCTCTACGTGCCCGCCGCGCAGTAGGCCGTGCGCGTCACCGTCCGGGGCGCCGGCGTCGCCGGCCTTGCCGCGGCGCTCGAACTTGCCGAGCGGGGCGCGCAGGTGCGCGTGGTCGAGCGCGCCGCGCGTCTCGGCGAGACCGCCTGCTCGTGGTGCGCCGGCGGCATGCTGGCGCCGTGGTGCGAGGGCGAAAGCGCGCCGGCCGAAGTGGTCGAGCTCGGCGCTCTGGCGCTCGACTGGTGGACCCGGCGCGTTCCGGGAGTCTGCCGCAATGGCACGCTTGTCGTCGCCGCGCCGCGCGATTCAGGGGAGATCGAGCGCTTCGCCGCCCGCACGCTGCATCATGAACGCGTCGACGAGGCGCGCGTCGCCGCGCTCGAACCCGATCTTGCCGGACGCTTCCGCAAGGGCCTGTTCTTCGCCGAGGAGGGTCATCTCGACCCGCGCGAAGCGCTTGGCGCCCTCGCCGGGCGTCTCGCCGAGCGAGGCGTCGCCGTGAAATTCGGCGTCGACGGATTGGCGCTTCCGGTCGGCGAGGAGACCGTTCTCGATTGTCGCGGCCTCGCCGCGCGCGACGAACTCGACGAGCTTCGCGGCGTGCGCGGCGAAATGATGATCCTGCGCACGAAGGAAATATCTCTTTCGCGGCCCGTGCGGTTCCTGCACCCGCGCATTCCGCTCTACGTCACGCCGCGCGCCGACGGCCTGTTCATGGTGGGCGCGACGATGATCGAAAGCGCCGCGCGCGGACCGGTCACGGCGCGCTCGGCGATCGAATTGCTGAGCGCCGCCTACGCGCTGCACCCGGCCTTTGGCGAGGCGGAGATTGTCGAACTGCGCGCCGACGCGCGTCCCGCTTTTCCGGACAACTTGCCGCGCATCGTCCGGCGGGGAGCGACGGTGTATCTCAACGGCTTCTACCGCCATGGCTTCCTGCTGTCGCCCGCCTTCGCGCAACGGGCGGCCGCGACAATCCTGACGCCTGTCGAGGAATTCGATGACGCTCATCGTCAACGGCGCCGAGTTCGAGCTTGACGTCGCCACGCTCGCCGCGGCGCTCGAAGCGCTGGATTATGGCGACGCGGTGGTGGCGACCGCTTTGAACGGCCAATTCGTCGCGGCGCGCGCCCGCGCCGCCACGCCGCTCGCCGAGGGCGACCGAATCGAGATCGTCGCGCCGCGGCAAGGAGGCTGAGGGCATGGAGCTTTATGGCGTCGAGCTCTCCTCGCGCTTGCTGCTGGGCACCGCTCAATATCCATCGCCGGCGATCCTCGCCGAGGCGGTGCGCGCCGCCGCCGTCGATGTCGTTACGGTGTCGCTGCGGCGCGAATCGGGGCGCCTGCGCGAAGGAAAGGATTTCTGGTCGCTGATTCGCGAGCTGGGCGTTCGCGTGCTGCCCAACACCGCCGGCTGCCATTCGGTCAAGGAAGCCGTCACCACCGCCGAGATGGCCCGCGAGGTGTTCGACACGAACTGGATCAAGCTCGAAGTGATCGGCGAGGCCGACACGTTGCAGCCCGACGTTTTCGGCCTGACCGAGGCGGCGCGGATACTGGGCGAGGCGGGCTTCGCCGTCTTTCCCTACACCACCGAGGATCTCGTCGTCGCCGAGCGGCTGGTCGAAGCCGGTTGCAAGGTGTTGATGCCGTGGGGCGCTCCGATCGGCTCGGGCAAGGGACTCAACAATCCGTTCGGCCTGCGTGCCTTGCGCGCGCATTTCCCCGATATTCCGCTGATCGTCGATGCGGGCATCGGCCTGCCCTCGCACGCCGCCGGCGTGATGGAGCTCGGCTATGACGCGGTGCTGCTGAACACCGCCGTCGCCAAGGCCGGCGATCCCGTCGCCATGGCGCGGGCCTTCGCGGGGGCGGTGGAGGCGGGACGGACGGCCTGGCTCGCCGGACCGATGGAGGCGCGCGAAATGGCCGCGCCCTCGACGCCGGTGCTCGGCAAACCGGCTCTGGCGCGATGAGACGGCAGGGCGTCTGCGCGGCGGGCGCCGCATGATCGGTCTCGATCCGTTTTATCCGATCGTCGACAGCGCTTCATGGGTCGGGCGGCTTGTCGCCGTGGGCGCAAGACTGATCCAGCTGCGCGTCAAGGACCGCGCGGAACAGGAGGTCCGGGCCGAGACGCGCGCCGCGCTCGCGGTTTGCGCGCAAGGCCGCGCCCAGCTCGTGGTCAACGATTATTGGGAAATCGCTCTCGACGAAGGCGCCGATTTCATTCACCTCGGACAGGGCGATCTCGACGGCGCCGACATGAAGCGCATCCGGGGGCGGGGCCTGCGGGTCGGAATCAGCACGCATGATCATGCCGAGCTCGATCGCGCTTTGGCGCTTGATCCCGACTATGTCGCGCTGGGTCCGATCTATCCGACCATTCTCAAGGCTATGGCCTTCGCGCCGCAGGGTCTGGCGCGGATCGGCGAGTGGAGGCGGCTTGTCGGCCAGCGGCCGCTGGTCGCCATCGGCGGCGTCACTTTGGAGCGCGCGCCCCTGTGCCTGGCCGCCGGGGCCGATTGCGCGGCGGTCGTCACCGACATCACGCTCAACGCCGATCCGGAGGGGCGGGCCAAGGCCTGGCTGGCGGCGACGCGGAGGGCGGCTTGACCGGCGGGACGCCGGTCGCCCTGACGATCGCTGGCTCGGATTCCGGCGCCGGCGCCGGCGTCCAGGCCGATCTCAGGACTTTCGCGGCGCTCGGCGTCTACGGGGTAAGCGCTTTGACCGCGGTGACGGCGCAGAATACGCGCGGCGTTCGCGCCGTGGAGAATCTTTCCGCCGCGATCGTCGCCGCGCAAGTCGAGGCGATCTTCGAAGATTTCAATGTCGCCGCCGTCAAGATCGGCATGCTGTCCAATCGGCGGATCGTCGAAGCGGTCGCCGAGGCGCTGGTTCGCTTTTCGCCGCGCTTTGTCGTGCTCGATCCGGTGATGATTTCTTCTTCCGGGGACGCGCTGGTCGAGCCCACGGCCGTCTCGGCGATGAAGACGCTTCTGCTGCCGCTCGTCGATTGCCTGACGCCCAATCTGGCGGAGGCCGCCCAATTGCTCGGCGGCGAAGTCGCGGCCGATGAAGCGGGGATGACCGAACAGGCTCTGGCGCTGCTGAAATGCGGACCGCGCGCCGTGCTGATGAAGGGCGGCCATCTCCACTCCGCCGAGGCGGTCGACATTCTGGCGACGCGGGCGGGGAGTCGGCGCTACGCGGGCGCGCGGATCGCCTCGCGCAACCTGCACGGCACAGGTTGCACGCTTTCGGCGGCGGCCGCGGCTTACATCGTGTTGGGTCGCGAGCTGGAGGAGGCGGTGGCGGGCGCCAAGGCTTTCGTCGCGCGCGCCATCGAGGCCGGGCGCGAGGCTGCGCTGGGTCGTGGTCCGGGTCCGCTGCTGCAACTGCCGTTGGCGAGGGTCCTTTCGGAGTCGGACGCCAAGCGCCAGGCGTGAGGCGCTCGCCCGGTCAGGGGGTCGTGGAAACCTCCCGTTCAGGCGGTGCTTTGCCGTCCCGGCTTTGTTAGGGTCGCGGCCATGACGAAACAGGCGGACTTGCCCACGCCGGACGACAGCGAGTCTCACGGCGCGCCCACGCGCGGCGATACGGCCGCTCGCCTGACCCCGATGATGGCGCAATATCTCGAGATCAAGGCCGCCAATCCCGACTGCCTGTTGTTCTACCGGATGGGCGACTTTTACGAACTTTTTTTTCACGACGCGGAGATCGCCAGCCGGGCGCTTGGCATCGTCCTGACGAGGCGGGGCAGGCACGAAGGCGAGGACATCCGCATGTGCGGCGTGCCGATCGAGCGCGCCGACGATTATCTGCAGCGGCTGATCGCGCTGGGGCACAGGGTCGCGGTCTGCGAGCAGCTCGAGGATCCGGCCGAGGCGAAGAAGCGCGGCGCCAAGGCCGTGGTGCGCCGCGACGTCGTGCGCCTGGTGACGCCCGGCACGATCACCGAGGAGCGCCTGCTCGAGCCGGGTCGCGCCAACATTCTTGCGGCGGTGCAGCGCTGGCGAGCGGGCGAGACGCGCGCGCTGTTCGGCGTGGCGGCGCTCGACATTTCGACCGGCGCGTTTTGGCTGAGCGAGACCGACGAGACCGGCTTGAGCGTTGAAATCGCGCGGATCGAGCCCAGCGAAATCCTGGCCCCGCAGGCCTTGTTCGACGATCCCGCGATCGCCCGCGTCTTCTCCGAAACGCGCGCCGCCTTGACGCCGATCGGGCGCGACATGTCGGACGGCGCGCTCGCGGAGCGGCGCGTCTGCGCTTTCTACGGGGTCGAGACGCTGGACGGGTTCGGCGCCTTCACGCGCGCCGAAATCGGCGCGGCGGCGATCGCGCTCGGCTATGTCGCGCGCACCCAGATCGATGCCCGGCCCGCCTTGTCGCCGCCTTCACGGCGCCTTCGCGGCGCGAGCCTCGAAATCGACGCTTCGACGCGCGCCAATCTCGAACTGACGCGCACGCTCGCGGGCGAACGCGCCGGATCGTTGCTCGCGGCGATCGACCTTACCGTGACCTCGGCCGGCGCGCGCCATCTCGCCGAGAGGTTGGCGAGCCCGCTGACGCGGCCAAGCGAGATCGACCGGCGTCTCGACGCGATCGCCTTTTTGGTGGGGGAGGGGGGCCTGCGCGCCGATTTGCGCGCCTCGTTGCGCGCGGCGCCGGACTTCATCCGCGCCTTCTCGCGCCTTAGCCTCGATCGCGGCGGCCCGCGCGATCTTGCGGCGATTCGCGACGGGCTCGAGGTCGCGCGCCTCGTCGCGGCCAAGCTCGCAGCGCAGGCGGCGCCATGCGCAAGCCTTGTCGAAGTCCGCGCGGGGCTGGTTGAGGCCGACGGCGCGCTCGAGGGCGAACTCGCCGCGACGCTGGACGACGACTTGCCGTTGAACAGGCGCGACGGCGGCTTCGTGCGCGCCGGCGCGCTGGCGCCGCTGGACGAGGCGCGGGCGCTCCGCGACGAGAGCCGGCGCGTCATCGCCGAATTGCAAGGCAAGTATTGCGAGCTGGCGGAGACCCGCCAACTGAAAATCAAGCACAACAATTTTCTCGGATTCTATATCGAGACCCCGCAGCCGCAAGGGGAGCGGCTGTTGCGCCCGCCCCACGCCGCCTTGTTCGTCCATCGCCAGACGATGGCCGGCGCGATGCGCTTTTCGACGAGCGAGCTCGCCGAGCTGGAGGCGAAAATCGCCTCGGCCGCCGATCGCGCCCTCGCGCTGGAGCTTGCCGCGTTCGACAGACTTCGGGCGGCGTGCCTGGGTCAGATGGAGGCGATCCGCGGATTGGGTCTGGCGATCGCCGAGATCGATGTCGGATGCGCCCTCGCCGAGCTTGCGGTCAGCCGCGACTGGACGCGCCCGATCGTCGACGATTCGCTAAAGTTCGTCATCGAAGGCGGGCGTCACCCGGTCGTCGAGGCGGCGCTTCGCGCGCGCGGCGAGCCGTTCGTCGCCAATGACGCCGATCTTTCCGGCGACGTCGCGGAGGGCGGGCGGATCGCCGTGGTCACCGGGCCGAACATGGCGGGGAAATCGACCTATCTGCGTCAGAACGCGCTGATCGCGACGCTCGCGCAGATGGGCTCGTTCGTGCCGGCGCGACGCGCTCACATCGGCATCGTCGACCGGCTTTTTTCGCGGGTCGGTGCGGCCGACGATCTGGCGCGCGGCCGCTCGACGTTCATGGTCGAAATGGTCGAGACGGCGGCGATTCTCAATCAGGCGGGCGTGCGTTCGCTGGTCATTCTCGACGAAATCGGGCGCGGCACCGCGACATTCGACGGCCTGTCGATCGCTTTCGCCACAATCGAGCACCTCAACGCCGTCAACCGCTCGCGGACCTTGTTCGCCACGCATTTCCACGAGCTCACGCGCCTCTCGAAGACCTTGCCTCGCCTGTTCAACCTCACCATGCGCGTGACCGAATGGAACAACACGCTGGTCTTCCTGCACGAAGTCACGCCGGGCTCGGCGGATCGCTCCTATGGAATCCAGGTGGCCAAGCTGGCGGGGCTGCCGGCGAGCGTGATCGAGCGGGCGCGGGTGATCCTGGCGGAGCTCGAGGCGACCAACCGTTCGGGCGCGGCCTTGCGCGGCATCGACGAGCTGCCGTTGTTCGCCGTCGCGTCGAAGCCGGCGGCGCGGAAGGACGAATTGCGCGACAAGCTCGCCGCGATCGATCCGGATGATTTGTCGCCGCGGGACGCGCAGGCGGCGCTCTATCTCCTGAAGAAACTGGCGATGGAGAACACCGGATGATGGCGCAGAAGATCTATTTGGCGACCGCCGCCGCGGCTTTTCTTTATGTGGTCTCGCCGGGGCCGGCCTTTCTGGCGCTGTTCACTCTGGCGGCCGCGAAAGGGCGCAAGGCGGGCGCGTGGTTCATCCTCGGCCATCTGGTCGGCGACGTCTCCTGGGGCACGCTGGCTTTTGCGGCGATTATCGGGGTCAACCAGCTTGGGCCGCTGCTCTTCGAGTTGCTCGGCGCGGGCTGCGGCGTTTATCTGATTTATCTCGGCCTCAAGGCGGTCGCGACGAAGAAAGACGCGCCGCCGCAAACAATCGGCGCCCGCCGGCCGCTCATCGCGGGCATGCTGTTCGGGTTGACGAATCCGAAAGCCTATCCCGTCGCGGTGGCGATGTTTACGGCCGTCGCGGCGCCCTTCGCCGGTCAATTGACTCTCGCCGACGCGCCCCGGCTGGCGCTGGCCGCCTTCGGCGGATTTTTGACGGCCGATATCGTGCTGATATTCGCGGCGGGCCTGCCGGCGGCGCGACGCTTCTTCCTGCGGCACGGCGTCGCCGTGACGCGCGTCGTCGGCGTGTTGTTCGTCGCGTTTGGCGCCAAGTCAGTCTTCGACGCGGCAAACGGGGCGCTGCGACGGGCCGGGTGAGACGAGGCGCTCGCCCCGCAAGCCGCTCAGATCGAGCCTGGCGGGATGAACGCGCAATAGAGGAAGATATCGTCGAACACGTTCGACGAGGCGGGGCCGAGCCGATCGGAGTTTGTCGCCGAGCGATAGCATAAATGCGCGCGGTGCGGATCGATGTCCTCGTCGCTGTCGCCGGGAATCGGCAGGAAAGTGATGCGTTCCTCGGGGATCGCGATCCATTGCTGCTCGCGCGTCAGGAATTCGAAATGGCCGCCCCGCTCGCGATAAAACGTCGCCGCGCAGTCGTCGCCGCCGCAGCAAAGCTGGCCGTTCTTGCCGTGCACGCCGGAATAGATGTCGTGGGCGCTGGCCGCCGAGAACGACGCGACGGCGATGACGCCGCCAAAGACTGCGCGCAAGAAACCTTTCATCATGTCAACCGCTCCTGTTGGCGGCCGACCGATCGAGACGCTCGTCGATGCGATCAGGCCGCGTGCCGATCGCCCCCTTGAAACGCTTGAACTCCTCCCGAAGGTCCCAGACGCGTGGGTCCGCGCACGCGGGCTCGCCCCGCATGAAATGGTCTGGCATGTGGGTCGCACATGCGTTCATGCCGCTCGTTGGGTCTCGCCGCGGCGATGCGGCGGCGAGGAGCCGGCTATGGGCGCATCCTCCGGCCGGGACGAAAAGCGCTCGAAGCGCCGCCGGGCCATTCGACGAATCGCCTTGCAAGAGGCGTGCCGAATTGGGCAATGGAATGCCGCGCGCCGCCGTTCGTCAAGACCGCCTGTGGACGGGAGAGGATTGGGAATGCCGGTCAACGGGGAAGAACGGCCGCGAGCGGCCCGAGTTTGGCGGGCGCGAGCCGCGGGGCGCAGGCAAGGTCAGGCGCGCTTGCGTCGTGACCGCGAGGCCAAGAGCGCTTCTCGAGCAGGCTACGAAGTTCGCGCCGCCTCGCGTGCATCGATGGGCGAAATGCGTGTATTGACAAGGCGGGTCCAGCTGTCACCCATTTGCAACTCGGGGAATAACGCCGCGCTCCTCGCCCGATAGCCGCAGGTTCATCAAGCTCGCGCGGCGCGATTATTCTGGAGCCGGACTTGGAGCGCCGCCATGAGTGACCATTCCCGGAAATCTCTACGCGGGCGCGAGGGGCGTCGCGCGCCGGCGGCGATCGAAAGGCTCAATCACGCGCTCGCCGCCCAATTCGGCAACGGCCTCGTCACTTCCGAGGCGGTGCGCGGTCAGCACGGCCACACGCTCACCTGGATCGCCAACGCGCCGCCCGACGCCGTTGTCTTCGCCGTCGGGACGCAGGACGTCGTCGACGCCGTGCGCATTTGCGCGGAACACGACGCGCCGATCATCCCCTTCGGCGCCGGCACTTCGCTGGAAGGCCATGTCAACGCGCTCCATGGCGGCGTGTCGATCGACATGTCACGCATGGACCGCATTCTGGCGGTCCATGCCGAGGATCTCGATTGCGTGGTCGAGGCCGGTCTGCGGCGGATCGCGTTGAACGAGCAGTTGCGCGACACGGGGTTGTTCTTTCCCATCGATCCCGGCGCCGACGCAACGATCGGCGGCATGGCGGCGACTCGCGCTTCGGGCACCAACGCGGTGCGTTACGGCACGATGAAAGACAACGTCCTTTCACTCGTTGCGGTCATGGCTGACGGATCGATCGTCCGCACCGGGAGCCGTGCGAAGAAATCCTCGGCCGGTTACGATCTGACGCGTCTTTTCGTCGGCTCGGAAGGGACGCTCGGGATCATTACCGAAATCACCCTGCGGCTGCAGGGCGTTCCCGAGGCGATTTCGGCTGGCCATTGTCCGTTCAAGGACGTCCGTTCGGCCTGCGATGCGACAATCGCCACCATCCAGTCGGGTCTGCCGGTGGCGCGGATCGAATTGCTCGACGCGCTGCAGGTGAGGGCGTGCAACAATTATTCGAAACTGTCGCTTCCCGAGACGCCGATGCTGTTTCTGGAGTTTCACGGCACGTCGGCGGGCGTCGCCGAACAGTCGCAGCGCTTCGGGGAAATTGCCGCCGAGTTTGGCGGCGGCCCGTTCGCCTGGGCGACGCGGCCCGAAGAGCGAACCCGCCTTTGGCAGGCGCGCCATGACGTCTATTGGGCGTCACTGACGCTGCGGCCGGGAGCGCGGCCGTTTGCGACCGACGTCTGCGTGCCGATTTCGCGGCTCGCTGATTGCGTCGAGGAAACGCAGCGCGACGTCGCGCAGTCGGGCCTCGTGGCGCCCATTGTCGGTCATGTCGGCGACGGCAATTTTCATGTCAGTCCCCTTGTCGACATGGAAGACGCGGCCGATATAGAAAAGGCCGAGGCGTTTTCGTCGCGATTGGTGCGACGTGCGCTGGCGATGGACGGCACCTGCACGGGTGAGCACGGCGTCGGGCAGAAGAAGGTCCAATATCTGGAAGAGGAATATCCGGCGACGACGCTCGACCTGATGCGTCGCATCAAGGGAGCCTTCGATCCAGACAATTTGCTCAATCCGGGCAAGATCTTGCAGCTGTAGTTTTGTCGCATGATCGGAGCGCGGCGCCTTGAACGCGCGCGCTTGCGGGGTCACTTTCACGCCATGAATTGGGATATTGTGGCGCCCGCCGATCCCGGCTTCGAACATTGAACCGACGGTAAAACTTGCGCACCGGCCTCACCGCCCTCGCCGTCCTCGTGATTCTGACGCTGACCGCGGCGCTGGTGGGACCGCGTCTCGTCGATTGGGGCCGGCAGCGCGCCGCGGTCGAGGCGCAATTGTCTCGCATTCTGGGCGAGCGGGTGAAGGTGGGCGGCCCGATCGATCTCGACCTTCTACCCAGCCCCTATCTGACTTTGGGGCAGGTCGAAATCGCCGATCCGGAGTCCGGCGGCTTCTTTTCCTGCGACAAAATGGCGCTGGAGCTTAGCCTTACATCATTAGCCCGCGGGCAATTCCGCTTCACTCAGGCTTCCTTTGACCATCCGACGATCGACCTTCGGCGCGGCCCGGGCGGCGAGCTCTTGCTGCCCAGACTGGGCCTGGCGACGCGTTCCGATTCCATCGCTCTAGAGAAGGTCGTGGTTCGCGACGGACGGGTGAGAATAAAAGGCGGCGCCGAAGAATCGCGCGTCGAGGGAATTGATCTCGACGCCGAAGCCAATTCGCTGCTGGGGCCGTTCAAAGGCTCCGGAGACGCCTTGGCTTTTGGCGGCGCGAAGTTCGCCTTCCACTTTGCGACAGGCGTCCTGGAGGGGGCCGAACTGCATTTGAAGGCGGCGATTGAACCCGAAAAGGGGTTTGAGCGCGGCGAATTCGATGGCGCTCTGACCTTCGCGAACGCGACAGCGATGTCGGGCGTCGCCGCGATGGGCTATTCGGGCGCTGCGGCCTTTTCGGGAAAGATCAGCGGCGGTGGCGCGCCGACGCCATGGCGGGCTTCGGGCGTCCTCGAGGCGGACCTGCACGCGGCCGCGTTGAACAATTTGGAGGTTCGCTTCGGGCGAGAAGACCGCGAGCTCGCCGCAAGCGGTTCGGCGCGAGCGGAGTTTGGCCCGGCGCCTCGCGCGAGCGTCACGCTCGCCGCCAAGCAGCTCAATCTGGACGCGTTGTTGCGAGCGGAGGGCGAGGATTCCGCGTCACCCGCCCAGGCTTACGAGAACTTGAGCGCCGTCTTGGCGGGACTGAGGCTCGAAAATGGTCCTCCGATCGCCTTGTCTTTCGAACTCCAGACGCCAGCGGCGATACTGGGCGGGGATACGATCGCCGATGTCTCGTTGTCGGCGACGGTCAATCCTGGAGAACCCATTGACGCGAGACTGGAGGCGAGTCCGCCGGGTCGCAGTCACATCCTCGCGTCAGGAGCGATCGATCTCGGTCCGGCGCTCGGCTTCAAGGGCCGAGTGGAGGCGCAAACCAACGAAGCGCAGCGGTTGCGCGAATGGCTTTCGCTGCGCGCGCCCGAGGTGGGGGCGCGTCTGTCGGCCATTGGCGATTTTCTGCCGTATCAGTCGGCCTCGGCGACCGGCGAAATGGATTTCTCGGCGGCCGGCTTTGTAGCGCGCGACCTGAACCTCGCGCTTGAACGATCGGCCTTCACGGGAACCATGGCTTTGACGCGCGCGGTCGGGGTCGAACGCGGGCGCCTGTTCATGGACCTGCGGACCGATTCGCTCGACCTCGACGCGCTTCCTGATGTCCGGGCCAACGGAGATTTCTTCAGGGATATCGACTTGTCGGTGACGCTCGATGCGCGCTCGGTCCGCATCGCGCGATTGGGAGAGGGGCAGGTGGAGGGCGGCTCGCTGGCCCTGAGGCTGACCAAGCAGGGCGACGACGTTCGACTCGAACGTTTGTCGATCGCCGGTCTCGGCGGCGCGTCCCTCGAGGCGAGCGGGGCGATCGATGAAAAGGGTCGTTGGCTCAACGCCAAGATCGATGCGGCGAAACTGCGCGATTTCGCTTTGCTGGTCCGCCGCGTCGCGCCAGGGCCGGTCAGCGAAATCCTCGTCGACCGCTCCGAAGAGCTTTCGCCCGCCAAACTGATCTTGAACGCGCAATCGTCGGGCGCCGCCGGCGACATGGCCGCGCTGCCCGATTCCCTCAGCATGGAAGGCGCCGTAGGCGCGACGCGCATCAGCGCCAAATTGGGCCATTCGGAAAGCGATGCGAGCGCTCTCAGCGCGACACTGTCGCTCGACGCGCCTGACGCGGCGCCGCTGCTGCGACAGCTCGGATTGCCGGCGCAGTCGGTTTCTGAACTAGGGCGCGGACGCGTGGCTGCGTCGCTTCACGGGCGGTGGGGCGAGGTGGTCGAAGGGGAGCTCGCCGCAACTCTCGGCGCCGCTGACGTTGCTTGGCGGGGGCGGCTGTCGCCTCAAGCGTTGGGAGCCGGCGGCGCCCTTCTCGTCGAGGGCGCAGGCAGCATCAAGTCCGTCAACGCCGCGCCTCTCCTGGCTGCGCTGGGGGTGACGTCGCGCGGTTTGACGTTGGCCGTGCCGACGGACATTTCGGCTCAACTGACCTGGCGGGGCGACCAGCTCGACCTTTCGCAGTTGAAAGGGGTGGTCGGCCGCGCGCATTTTGCGGGAGACTTGACCTATCGACCCACGCCGACGCAGCCGATCCCGTCGATCCCGCTAGATCCCGATTTGACGCTAGCGCAGGCGCTCGCCGCCGGCAACTCAGCCACGCCTGCGACGCAGCCGCAACTCGAGGGCGCGCTGTCCGTGGATCGATTGCCGCTCTCCGCGCTGACCGGTCTCGCCCTCGGGCCACCGCAGGCGACGACGGCCAAAGCGTCGTGGTCGGACGCCAAGTTTACAGCCGGGCTGGCCGACGCGCCTTCCGCTGACATCGCGCTCAAAGTCGCCGCGCTCGACCTAGCGGACAATCTCGTCGCGCGCGACGCGAGCGCCCGGTTGAAGCTTGGGCGCAGCCTCGTCAGCCTGGAGGATCTGGCGGCGAACGTCGCCGGGGGCGCCGTCGCCGGCCACGTGACCATTCGCAGAAGCGGGCCGGACGCATCGCTGGCGGGGCAACTCTCGATCGACCCGCTTGTCCTTGACCGAGCCAGCTTCGCCGGGCGCCTTTCGGGCGCGATGGACTTTGCCGCCACCGGACAGAGCCCGAGCGCGCTGATCGGTGGATTGGCGGGAACCGGTCAAATTCGCCTGTCGGGCGCGCGAATTCCGCGTCTCGACCAGGCAGCCCTGGGCCGGATCGTCGAAAAAGCCCAGTCCTCGGACTATCCGATCGACGAGGTCAACATCAGTCATGCGCTCGATGTGGAGTTCAACAAACAGACATTGCGCATTCCCGACGCCGACGCGCCTGTATCGCTCACGGCGGGCGTGATGCGCTTTGGTCCATTCGACGCGCGCAACGTCACTGACGAGGCGAAGCTGGACGCCAGCTTCGACATGCGGTCATTCGCGTTGGAGATTCGCGCCGGATTCACCGAATTGCGAACTCCGAAGTTCTGGAGCGGGGCGCCGCCGGCCGTCAATGTCGTTTTGAAGGGGCCAATGGAGGCGCCGGCGCGCCAGATCGATTCCAGTCTCCTTGTGGCCGGTTTGGCGGCTCAAGCGATCGCAAGGGAGACCGAGAGAATCGCGGCGCTGGAGTCGGACATTCGCGAGCGCGCGTTCTTCAACCGGCGTCTGAAAGCCGATCAATTCATGCGCCGCCGCGAATTGGAGTTGGAGAGCTATTCGCTCGAGCAGGCGCGTCTCAAATGGGACGAGGATCGTCGGCGTGTGGAATCCGAAACATTGAAAGCCGACGAAGAAAAGCGCAAGGCCGCGACGCCCGAACCGTCTTCGACAATCTCGCCTCTCGCCAATGCGCCGACGCCGCACGATCCCTTGCAATCGGCAACGAGTACGTTTTCAGCGCCCGTCCAACCGCCCTTGCCTGCGCCGCGTCCGCCGCAACAGGTCGATCCCGCCGCGGGCGGCCTCTATTGAGTTGCGTTTTCGAACACGAAGAGGCGGATCGCCGACGACAGTTTCGCCGGCCCGCGACCGGCGTCGATCTCGGCGACGAGGGCGTTGATCGACTGAGAGCGCTTCTTGGCCAGGACTTTCAGTTTGCCCCAGAACGCATCCTCGAGTGAAATGCTGGTGCGGTGCCCGGCGATGACCAGGGAACGCTTGAAAACGCCTGTTCTCAGCCGCCTCGATTCGCGGTCGATGGATGGGGGCGCGTCAATCGTCATCGCCTCGTTCAACCCGGCGATGCGCCTCGAGACGGCTGTCCGCGAGGGTGCGCTCGGCCTCGGCCTGGCGTTTCGCGCTTTTTTGAACGCCGAATGCAACGCGATTGGCCGCCGCCTTCGCCGCGGCTTCCACGCCGGTTCGACGCTTTCTGGCTCTACGAAGATTGATGATGTCGCCCATGATCGCCGCCTGGCGCCACATCACTTCTTGCGGAAGGCGTCGATCGAAACGACCTTGGCCGGCTCCGCTTTCTCGACCGCCTTCGGGACCGCCGCAGGAGCGGCCGGCGCCTCGGCCGGCTTGCTCGGCGCGGTCGCTTTTGTTGCCGACGCGGCGCCCTGAGCGCGCTTGGGAGGCGCCTCGGGCTCGCTTTTGCCCCTCGTCAGGTTTTGGCTCGCAGCCGGGGATGCGCTCACTGGCTCTGAAGTCTCCGGCACCATGAATTTGAAGCCGAAGGTCGGCACCGACGGATCGCTGAAACCGGTTATCGCAGCAAACGGGATGGCCAGTCGTTCCGGCTTTCTCGAAAAAGAGAGGTTGACCTCGAAGCCCTCTCCATTGACCGTCAGATCCCAGAACTCGTGTTGGAGAATGATGGTCATTTCTTCGGGGTATTTCTGGCGCATCGCCGCCGGGATCATCACTCCAGGCGCGCCGGTCTTGAAAGATATGTAAAAATGATGATCGCCCGGCAATCCGTTGCGGGCGGCGTCGCCGAGCACCTTGCGCACTACCGAGCGCAAGGCGTCCTGAACCAGAAGATCATATCGGATATGGTCGGTCGGCATGGTGCGGCTGCGCTCGCGCCTTTCGCCCAAGAATTAGCGGAGTGGCGCGACCAATGCAATTGCGGGCGTTCGAAACCCGCGAGCAAAAAAGTGGAGGCTTCTGTTGCCAGGCGCCTCCGAGCCCCGCCTAAAGGTGCGAACCCTCAGGACTTGATTTCCAGTACCAGCGCCGCATTACGCGGCGAGGGCCACCGGGGCATAGTTGTCATTAGCAACTATAGGTTTGACCCGATAACGGCGGTATCATGCCGGGCGAAAGAGCACCCTTTACATCCCCCGTCGAACCTATTTCGCCCCCGCCAAAACCCGCTGCGCTGCGACGCAGCCGCGACGGGCTTTGGTGGAGGCGCCGGGTACCGCCCCCGGGTCCGAAGGACTTATTCCGATGTCGATTTATCGCCATAGCCGCCTTGCGGCGGCTAACCCAACATAGGCGCGACCCTCGCGATTGGGAAGGGCCCGCAGTGAAATAGTCTCCGCATTCAAGCGGCTTAGTCCGCGCCCGCTTTGATCAGCTTGTAGACGATCGCATCCACCAGCGCCTGGAACGAGGCGTCGATGATATTCCCGGAGACGCCGACGGTCGACCAGCGCGCTCCGGTGGCATCGCCAAATTCGATCAGAACGCGGGTCACCGCGTCGGTGCCGCCCTGGAACACGCGGACGCGGTAGTCGAGCAGTTCAAGATCCTCGATGTGGCGCTGATAGACGCCAAGGTCTTTGCGCAAGGCGAGATCGAGCGCGTTGACCGGGCCATTGCCTTCGGCGGCGGAAATCAACGTTTCGCCGTGAATCCTGATCTTGACCACGGCCTGGGAAGCGGAGACGAGGGCGCCGCTGGCGTTGAACTTGCGTTCGACATTGACGCTGAAGCCCTCGACTTCGAAGAACGCCGGCGTGCCGCCGAGCGAGCGTCGCGCGAGCAATTCGAAAGAGGCGTCGGCGGCTTCGTAGGCGTAGCCTTCCGCCTCCTTGGCTTTCACCTCGTCAAGGAGGAACGATAGCCTGGGATCGTCGCTGCGCACCGCGAGGCCAAGGCGGGCCAATTGGGCGACGAGGTTGGATTTGCCCGCCTGGTCGGAGACCAGAACGGCGCGCGCGTTGCCGACGCTCTCCGGCGGCACATGCTCGTAAGTGCGCGGATCCTTGGCCAGCGCCGACGCATGAATTCCCGCTTTTGTCGCGAACGCCGAAGCCCCGACGTAGGGCGCGTGGCGATCGGGCGCGCGATTGAGCAGCTCGTCGAACGCGTGCGATATCTTGGAAATCTCGCTCAAGCCGTTTCGCGTGACGCCGGTTTCGAAGCGCTCGTTCAGTTCGGCCTTCAACAGAAGCGTCGGGATCAGCGAAACCAGATTGGCGTTGCCGCAACGCTCGCCGAGACCGTTCAGCGCGCCTTGAATTTGCCGGGCGCCCGCGCGCAACGCCGCCAACGAGTTGGCGACCGCGTTTTCGGTGTCGTTATGCGCATGTATCCCCAGACGATCGCCGGGAATGGCGCGAGTGACCTCGCCGACAATGCGCTCGACCTCATCGGGCAACGTGCCGCCGTTGGTGTCGCACAGGACGATCCAGCGCGCCCCCGCTGCGTGCGCCGCGCGGGCGCATCGCAACGCATAGCCGGGATTGGCCTTGTATCCGTCGAAAAAATGCTCGCAATCGATCATCGCCTCGCGGCCGGCTGCGGTCGCCGCCTTCACGCTGGCTTCGATGCTCTCCAGATTTTCGTCGAGGGTGCAGCCCAACGCGACGCGGACGTGATAGTCCCAGGACTTGGCGACGAAGACGATTGCATCGGCGTCGGCGGCCAGGAGAGCCGCGACGCCCGGGTCGTTCTGCGCGGATCGTCCGGGGCGTTTGGTCATGCCAAACGCCGCAAATCTGGCGTGGATCGCCGGCCTGCGCTCGAAGAACTTGGTGTCGACCGGATTGGCGCCGGGATAGCCGCCTTCGATGTAGTCGACCCCCAGACGATCGAGCATGGCGACGATCTGGCGCTTGTCTTCGAGCGAAAAATCAACGCCCGTCGTCTGCGCGCCGTCGCGCAGGGTGGTGTCGAAGAGGTACAGGCGTTCGCGCGTCATTGTGGTTGAACCGTCAGTGAAGCTTGGATTTGTCGGCGGGATCGGCGGCGGCGAGCGCCTTGACCATGGTGGTGTTGGCGAGCCATTCGTCGCCCTTGCGCACGATGTTCCGCCGTTGAGCGACGAAGCCTTGTTTTTCGAATGTCGGCCGCGCGGTGTCGCTGACATCGCTAGTCAAATTCTTGACGCCGCGGGTCGCGGCGAGTTTGCTCAATGCGTCGAGAAGCATCGCTCCGACGCCCCGCCCGGCCACGGCCGGCGCGACAAAAAGCATATCGACGTCATCGCCCTTGAGGCTGGCGAAGCCGACAGGACCGCCTTCGAGGATCGCGACCAGGGTCAGCGCGCCAGCCAGGCGCGCGCCGAAGGCGGCGACGTCATCGCCTCCCGACGCCCAAGCCTCGCGCTGGCCCTCATTGTAGTCGTCGGCCGTCAGCTCCTCGATCGAGGCGCGGAAGATCGCGGCGCAGAGCGCGGTGTCGGCGGCAAGGTATGGGCGAAGGCTCGCCGAAGGCGCGCGATCGGCGCTCATCGCTTGATCTCCCAGGTCGTCGTGCCGTCCGCGTTGTCCTTGATCGCCACGCCCATTCTTATGAGTTCGTCCCGAAGGCGGTCGGATTCGATCCAGTTCTTTGCGGCGCGAGCCGTCCTGCGTTTCGCGATCAAGCCGGCAATGTAGGTTCGCGTCTGATCGTCTACTAAGTCAGCATCGGATTCTGAATAAGTCGTCGAACTTGGTGCAGTCCCGGCCGTCGGAGACGATGAGGGAAGGTGCATGACATTGGAGTCTCGAATCGAAACGTTCTCTACAATGTCCATACGGACAGTGCGCTTCAATTGCTCCCAGTTGCAGCTAAATCCTAAGAAATCGAGAGCGGCTCTCAGGGCTGCTTTGTCGTCCGTCTTCGCCAATTCGCGAAGTCGGAAAATTGCGCCGGGTGTATTCAAATCATCGTAGAGTGCGTCCACAATATGCTGGTCTAAACTATGTTCGCGCCATGGGTGATTCTTGACGATGTCGTACCACTGTCGGAGTTCGAGAAGAGATCGCTCTAGCTCCCTCACTGTCCAATCTATGGGCTGCCGGTAATGTGTTTGAATCATTGCTAGGCGTAGAACTTCACCCGGCCATGTGCTGCTGCCAAACTTCGTTGTGTGCACCAAGTCGTGGATCGTGACGAAGTTGCCGAGGCTCTTCGACATCTTTTCGCCTTCGACCTGCAGGAAGCCGTTGTGCATCCACACATTGGCCATGCGCGGCGTATTGAAGGCGCAGCAGGACTGGGCGATCTCGTTCTCGTGGTGGGGGAAGACGAGGTCGATGCCCCCGCCATGGATATCGAAGATGTTCTTTGCGGGGTCGTCGCAAGCCAGCCCGCCGCCGAACGGCGTGAGCAGTTTGGCCATCGACATGGCGGAGCATTCGATATGCCAGCCGGGTCGTCCCGGGGCGACGATGCCGCAAGGGCTCGGCCAGCCCGGCTCATTCGCCTTCGACGGCTTCCACAACACAAAATCCATCGGGTCGCGCTTGTAGGGCGCGACATCGACGCGCGCGCCGGCGATCATTTCGTCGAGCGAGCGACGCGCCAGCGCCCCGTAGCGAGGGACGCCGGGATAGCGATCCATCGCCGCGGGAGAAAAAAGCACATTGTCTTCGGCGAGATAGGCTAGGCCGCGGGCGACGAGACGCTCGATCATCGCCACCATTTCGGCAATATGACCGGTCGCGCGCGGTTCCTCATCCGGATCGAGGCAGCCCAGCGCGGCGGCGTCTTCATGGAATTGCCGCTCGGTGGCGCGCGTGACCGCGCCAATCGCCTCGTTTAGCGGCAAGGCGGGAAAATCACGCGCCGCGCGGGCGTTGATCTTGTCGTCGACGTCGGTGATGTTGCGCGCATAGACGACGTGATCCGCCCCGTAACGATGGCGCAGCAGACGATAGAGAACGTCGAAGACGATCAGGGGGCGCGCATTGCCGATATGAGCATAGTCGTAAACGGTGGGGCCGCAGACATAAAGCCGCACGTTTTCGTCGTCGATGGGCCTGAAGGCCTCTTTCGACCGGGTCAGAGTGTTGTAGAGCCTCAGAGGCCTCGACATTTCGTTTCCACCAGCCGCGCCATAGCGCATTCGGGCTGGCCGGACCGTCGCTTTTCACGACCTGGGTTGGAAAAGACGCGCGCCGGCCAGCAATATTGCTAGCCGCAAATAATGATCATCCGGCAAATGCGGAATGGGCGCGTCATGTCGCATCCTTTCCTGCAGGCGGCTGCGGAAGTCAAGTTGAATAAACTGACCGGGCCGGCGAGGATTCGTTAACCCCGCGTTCACCGCTCCGCCTCAGGATTGAGCCTATGAGCAGGTTTCAATTCACTCAGATCCCCGAAATCGAGAGCCAACGCATGCGGCGTTCCGGGTTGTGGACGGCTATCATTCCATTTGTCCTTATGTTCCCGTTGGTCGCCGCTCAGTCAGGTCAGGGAAAGACAGACCAAGGACATATTTTTATCATCGCCGCTGCTGACGGCTATGGCGTAGAGGATTGCCTGGCGGAGCGGGGCGAGTGTGGGCGCGTCGTCGCCGATGCGTGGTGCGAGGCGCACGGCCACGGCCCCGCTATCGCGTTCGGTCTCGCCGCCGATGTGACCGACGCCATTCTCACTGCGGCCTCGGCCGATAAATCGCAAAGCCCATACGTCGTCCGCTGCGGCGATTGAGGTAATGTAACAATATTATCGTAGAAAATCGCCGCATTTCTGAACGTCTACATTCGCGCCCCAAGGCTGGATTGGCACGCTCGATGTCGAATTCTTAGGCGACCCTTCAATTAATTTGTCGGTATAAACCATGTAGACCAATACGTTGCGTTTGACGTCGCAACCCCGGACGATCTGCATCTTCTTGAAGAATAGCGAACGGCGCTCGCGAAAGACCACATCGCCCTGCTCAAACTTCACCTTGATCCTGATTGGTCCATACTGGCGGCACGCTAACGACACATCGGAGGTCTCTTCGGCCACACCGAAGGCTCCCGACAGACCGCCTTTTTCGGGCGTCGTGAAATGACAGGCCACGCCATCGATCGCGGGATCGTCGACGCCGTAGACCGCCAGCTTGTCGTTGGGGGTCAACAATTTGAATGTGGTCGATTTTCGGAAGAGAAGATCGGGTTCGCCCGAGTCGGCCCTAGCTGATACGACCACCAGCAGCGACAAAAAAAATCCGAGACAAATGGGGGAGAACTCTGATCTCATCGCCGCGACTCCGCTCCGATCGCCGCCGAGACGAGGTCCGCGCCGCGTTCCGCTCTCGGCGTCATCAACGCTGAGGCGCCGGCGTGCGCGCAACGCCGCGCGTCTGGAGGCGCATGCTTGTCGTTGTTTCCGGGGCGATGCGCAAGTGGTCCGCGATGCGCTTCGGTTGATGGATCGCCAATCCTCGCCTAATGAAAGGCTGAAGGAGACCCTTGAACAAGGCAAGCGCCCGCGCCCCATGAGACAGGCATGAATGTATTGATCCTGGGCGCCGGCGCGAGAGAACACGCGCTCGCCGTGGCTCTTTCGAAATCGCGCTCGTTGACGCGACTGTTCATCGCCCCGGGCAATCCGGGGGCGGCGACCGTTGCCGAGGCTGTCGAGGTTGACATGGGCGACCACCGCGCCGTGGCGCGTTTGTGCCGATCGCTCGCGATCGGCCTGGTCGTGGTTGGCCCGGAGGCTCCCCTCGTGGCCGGGCTTGCGGACGATCTTTCCGCCGCCGGAATTTGTTGTTTTGGCCCCAGCCGCGCCGCGTCGCAACTCGAGGGGTCCAAAGGGTTCACGAAGGACTTTTGCCGAGAATTCGGAATACCGACGGCCGCCTATGGCCGATTCGATCGAATGGAGGCGGCGCTCGCCTTTGTTCGCGCCAAGGGCGCGCCGATCGTCGTCAAAGCCGATGGCCTGGCTGCGGGCAAAGGCGTCGTTGTCGCCACGAAGTTGGAGCAGGCGGAGGACGCCGTCCGTTCGATGTTCGGCGGCAGTTTCGGCGCCGCCGGCGCTTCCGTCGTCATTGAGGAATTTCTCGACGGCGAAGAGGTGTCTTTCTTCGCGCTCAGCGACGGCGAACGGACGGAGCCCTTTTCTTGCGCCCAGGACCACAAGCGCGTCGGCGAAGGGGACACCGGTCCGAATACCGGCGGCATGGGAGCCTATTCGCCGGCACCGGTCGTCACGGAAGAGATGAGCGAGCGCATCATGCGGGAGATTATCAGGCCAACCGTCGCGGGCATGCGCGCTCGCGGCGCGCCGATTCGAGGGGTCTTGTTCGCGGGGCTCATGATTGGCGCAGACGGGCCCAGACTGATCGAATACAACGTTCGCTTCGGCGACCCGGAAGCGGAGGTCGTATTGCCGCGTCTCGAGAGCGATCTCCTCGAGCTGTTGCTGGGATGCGCGCAGGGGCGCCTGCCGCCGGCGGCGCCGCGATTTTCAAAGGAGGCGGCTCTGACCGTCGTGCTCGCGGCGCAAGGGTATCCCGGCGCGGTCTCGAAAGGTTCGGAAATCCGGGGAATCGAAAAGGCCTCCCGGCTTCCCGGCGTGATGATCTATTATGCCGGCGCCACAATGGAAGGGCCGCGGTTGCTGGCGAACGGCGGACGGGTTCTGGCCGTCACCGCCACGGGCGGCAGCGTGACGCAAGCGCAGGCGCGCGCCTATGCGGCGGTTGACGCCATCGATTGGCCGGAAGGCTTCTGTCGCCGCGACATCGGCTGGCGGGCTGTCGGACGCGAACGAGGCGCGTAGGGCGCCATGCGGCTCGGGTCCGCAATGGCGGGCCGAGCCTTGTAGACTTGCCACGGCCGCGCCCTGCGCGCGGAGAGACAGGTTCGCCTCCGGGAGCGATGTCCGGGAAGGCTCGGACGATGCGATACAGCCTGGATTCGCTTGACGTCGAGGATCGAAATGGAATCGAGGGCGCACAATGCCCGGCAACTCTCTTCGCCGACTCTCGCGGTCGCTCTTGGCGGGGGCGGAGCGCGCGGCATCGCGCACATCGTCATCCTCGAAGTCCTTGACGAGTTGGGCGTAAGGCCTGTCGCGCTCTCCGGCACGTCGATAGGCGCCATCATCGGCGCCGCATACGCCGCGGGAATCGAAGCCAAACATCTGCGCGCTCATACGCTCGGCGTAATGCGCAATCGCTCGGAGGTGATGGCCAAGCTATTGAGGGCGCGCGTCGGCCGTTTCACCGATCTGGTGCTGCGCGGACTCGCAAATCCGATGCTGCTTGACGCTGAAATCTTCCTTGATCTTTTTTGGCCCGAGTCGGTCCCGGATCGATTTGAGGATCTGGCGATTCCGCTTCAGGTCGTAACTACCGACTTTCGCAATCGTTGCGAGGCGATTTTCTCGTCCGGATCGCTGGCTCCCGCGGTTGCCGGGTCAATGGCCATTCCCGGCCTGATCAAGCCCGTTGAAACGGACGGACGCGTGCTGATCGATGGCGGCGCGGTCAATCCTCTGCCGTACGACCTTCTGTTGGAGGTCGCCGATGTCGTGATCGCGGTCGACGTCACGTTCGGAGGCTCGCGGGAGCGGAGAAATCCGGCGCCGTTCAACGCGATGTTTGGTGCGGCTCAGATCATGCAGGGCGCAATAACCGCTCAAAAACTGAAACTGCGCGCGCCCGACATTCTTGTGCGGCCGACGGTCGAGCAGTTCCGGGTGCTCGATTTCTTCCGAGCGGCGCAGATATTGCGGGCGGCGGAGCCGGGCAAGGAAGATCTCAAGCGAAGGATTGCCGCCCGATTGGAGGGCGCATCGGCTAGATGAACCTGGCGCCCGGCGGGATTTGGGCGCCGCGCTGAAACTCCGCGCCAGTCATTGCAGTTCTGCCAGCCCGCTGGGCTTCGAGAATCCGTATCGCGCCATCGCCGCAAGCAATTGTCAGCGCTTCGTCGATCACGATCCCCGGCGGGCCGGCGCCCTCGACCGCCGCGACACGAAGAAACTTCACCCTCTCGGCGCCGCGGCCCAAGTCGATTTCAGAATGGGCGCCCGGAGCCGGCGACAGTCCATGGATATGATTGCGAACGGCTTCCGCGTCCAGCCGCCAGTCGATCCCCGTCTCGCTCTTTTCTATCTTGCGCGCATAGGTCACGCCGTCGGCGCTCTGAGCGCTAAAGGTCAACTCGCCGCGCGCCAACGCCGCCAGCGCGCTCGCCATGAGCGCGGCGCCAATGCCCGCCAGAGCCTGCGCAATTTCGCCCGCGGTCGAGCGCTTTTCGATCGCGAGGCGATTCGTCATGCAGATGGGACCGGTGTCCAGTCCCTCCTCCATTCGCATGACGCTCACGCCGGTCTCGGCATCGCCGGCCATTATCGCCCTCTGAATGGGCGCCGCGCCGCGCCAGCGCGGCAATAGTGAGGCGTGCAGGTTCAGGCATCCAGATACTGGCGCGGTCAGAATCGCCATGGGAAGAATCAAGCCGTAGGCGACCACCACCGCAACTTCGGCGCGGCGCGCCTCGAATTCTTCTTGTGTTCGCGCTTCTCTCAGGGTCAGCGGCGTCAGAACGGGAATCGAGAGACGCTCGGCGATCCGGTGAACCGCCGTCTTCGTCGGCTCCAAGCCTCGGCGGCCTGCGGGCCTTGGCGCACGAGTGTAGACGGCGACGACCTCGTGCCCTTGCCTGACAATCTCGAGAAGGGTCGGCGTCGCAAACTCGGGGGCGCCCATGAAGACAATGCGCATCTTGCGAGGCCGATAGCACCGGCGCGGCCGAGGGTCAAAACGTCATCGCCCGTCGTCGCTCTGGAAATTCGTTGCAAACTCGGATCAACTGCCACTTCAGACATTCCTGCTCGCAATGCGTCGATGATCACCCCGAAGCGCAATCCGAACTCGACGCCGTCCGGGAGCCTTGAGCTCATCGTGCGCGTTTACTATGAGGACACTGACTTTTCCGGACGTGTCTATCATGCTTCCTACTTGCGCTTCCTTGAGCGCGGCCGGACGGAATGGCTGCGGGCGCAAGGCTTCGAACAGAAGGAGCTTGCGGCGGACGCCGCGATGGTGCTCGCCGTGCGTCGCCTCGAAATCGACTATCTCAGGCCCGCGCTCATGGATGACTTGTTGACGATCGAAACGAAAATCGCCGCCGTCGGCGGAGCAACGGTCGATTTTCGACAATCGGTCGTTCGCGGCGAGGAGACGATAGTCAACGCGCTCGTCAGCGTCGTCGCTCTCTCCAGCGGCCGTCCAATGCGATTGCCCCGAGATATGCGCGCGCGGTTTTCAGTTCAGATGTGACGGCGGCGACTAAGGCGCGCGCAGTCACGCTCTGGCCCGAAACGCAAAAAGGCCCCGCCGCCCGTGATGGGCGACGGGGCCTCGAGCCACAAGGATCGTCGGATGGGCGGAAATCAGCTTCCGGCCGCCGCGCGTTCGATCGCTTGCTCGCGCGCCTCGCGCAGCCGGGCGACCTCGGCCTCGACGACGGAAAGTCGCGCGTCATGCGCGGCCTTCCAGACGAATAGCTCGGTGAGCTTCTTGAGTTCGTCAGCCTGGCTGCGAAGGGTTTGCTCGACGCGTGTCATGTCCGACTTGATGCTCTGCACGGAGGCGAGGGTTCTGCTGGCGAACCATATGCCGCCGCTCAGCGCGATCGCGATGGTGGCGAGCTGCCCCAGGTCGATGGTCGGGTTGAAAACCAGCAAGTCGGCCTCCGTCCACGTTGGGTCATGCGCCCGGCGCCATCTGACCGCCGCGGTTCGTGATGGCGGCGCGCCCGCCGACGGTGGAGGTTGTGGGACCCGCGACAGGCTTGGGCGCGGCTTCGGCGAGCCTCGACTTGGCCGCGCGCAGCGCCTCGATCGCATCGATGACGAGCCGCGCCTGGTCGACCGGGTCGTTCGGCTTTTGCGCGGCCGCGCAGACCGCGTCGGCGACCGCGGCGAGGCGCGCCAAAGTCGGCGATTTCGGCCATGCGTCGCCGAGCGCGTCGATGAGGGGATCGCTCGCCCGGCAGATCGCCGGCAGGTCGGCGTAGACGCCGGCGACGACGGCCTCAGTCTTGGCCGCCGCGGTCAGCGCCGGGAGCGCGGCGCCAGCCGTTCCGGACCCGCCGAGGAAGGCGAGCAGGGCGACGACCGCCGGCGCGGCCACGTCATTTCACCAGCGGCTGGATCGTCAGATAGGCCGAGACGATGTCGATCGCCGCCACCGTCGCATTGGTCGGGGCGGGATTGGGCGGGCAGAGGCCGGCGAGGATCGTCTCGGCCGCCTGCTGCTGGGTGTTGAGGGCGACGTTCTTGGCGGTGAGCTGCGCGGCGACGGCCGCCTCGACCGGGCAGGCGACGGCGAGCGCATTGGCGATGTCGGTCTGCGCGGTCGGCGAAAGCGCGCCGGTCGAGGTGCAGGCGGCGGAGCCAAGGGCGAGCGCGAGCGCGCCGGCGGCAAGCAGGGTTTTCATGGGAGAGCCTCGTTTTCGAGTGGAAAGTGAGTCGAATCCGCGCGGGCGCGCGGCGTTACTTCGACGGGAAGAACTGGTTCCAGGTCTCGGCGAGCATCGCCGCGCCGGCCTGGGCGACCCCGGCGTAGACGCCGAGGTCGCTGTAATTGGCATGGGCGAGCGTGAGCATCGCGGCGGTTCCGGCGGCGACCGCGACCTGCGCGCCGAGATGCACGAAAAAGTCCTTCATGGGAGCCTCGTTGGGGTTGTGGAAAAAGGCGTCGCGCCGTCCCTCATCGGCGTCGCGCCGCCCCTCATCCGTCTGCTTCGCAGACACCTTCTCCCCGCCTGGCGGGGAGAAGGGTGACGCCCCGCGGGATCAGTCGGCGAGGTTGCCGTCTTCCTCGCGCGAGCGCAGGTAGCGGTCGAAGGCCTGTTCGAGGGCCGGCTTGTTGCCGGCGAACTCGATGACCCCGAAGGTGTTGCGCTTCAGATCGGTCGACGGGTCAAAGCCGTGCTCGAGGAACATGTCCCAGCGGTCGACGTATTGACGGCGCGCCTTGGAGCCGTGCCAGGAATGCTCGATGGTGCCGGGCACGAAGCCGAGCTTCAGGTTGACGTGGGTCAGCGCCCGCGCCTGCCAGGTCGTCACCGCCTTGCGGTAGGCCGCCGCGACCGCGCCGGGGAACGACTTTTCGGCGGCGCCGACCAGCGCCAGCGCCATCACATGGTCGCCCGAGCCCATGCCGGCGTCCTCGAACAGGCCGCCGATCAGGTCGAGCGCGCGGCGCTGCCAGGCCCAGGCGTAGCCGCTGTGCGAATAATCGTAGGGGCCGCCCTGGAACTTCCAGAAGTTCGGCCCCAGCGCCACCACCGGCTTGCCGGCGTGCCACAGCGAGGCGAAGCTCACATGGGTCTGCAGGTGGCTGTCGTTCGGCCCGAGGTCGTAGGCGTTCTGCCACGGCTGGACGACCGGATAGAGATCGAGCGCGGCGATGACCTCGCCGGCCCAGCCGCTCTTGCGGAACGCGATGTCGGCGTCGAAGGTTGCGATGAACGCGGCGTCGGCCGGCAGCCGCGCGATGCCGATGTTGATGAGGTTCTCCTTGTTCCAGGCGAGCGTCGTGGCGCGGACGGGAACATGGGTCACGCGGGCCCCGGCGAGGTCGGCGAGCTCGTAAGGGCGCCCGCCGTAGGCGCATTCGACCAGCGTGACGGCGACGTTGGGCTCCTCGAGCCACGAGGCGATCGCCGAGCGCGCCAGCGCGACGCGGCTCTTCCAGCGGATCGGATTGGCGACCGCGGTCACGACGTGCAGCGGTTCGGGGCGCATGCGGTTTCCTCGGCGTGCGGGGAAGCGGGGAGGGCGCCCTTCTCTCGCGGAGCGGGAGAAGGTGGCCGGCGGAGCCGGCCGCGGACGAATGCTTCGCATTCGCCTTGGGATGAGGGGCGGCGCGGACGCCGGCAGCGCCTGCACGAGCGGTCAGGCTGAGCCGTCGACCTCTTGCCGAGAGTCGTTTTTCCGAGGGATCGAGCCTGTCAAGGGGCTTCGCCCGGCGGAGCCGGCGAGCTTTGCTCGCCCTTGACAGGCTCGATCCCTCGGAAGTTCATCCTGCAAGAGGTCGACGGCGCGGTGCGTCGCGGGTCGTCATCGCGGCGCTGCGCCGATTCCATAGGCCCCGCCGAGCGCCGCGCCGAGAATCAACCCGAGCGGGCCGAGCAGGCCGAAACCGAGGGCGCCGCCGATCGCCGCGCCGGCGAAGGCGCGGAGAACCAGGCTCACCCCGCCAGGCCGAACTCGACGCGCCAGATCGCGCGCCATTGCAGGCGCAGCGGATAGTTGGTCAGGCCGCCGTTGACGCGCAGGGTCTCGCCGCGGAAATCGCCGGAATTGGCGAACGCGCTGACCCCGGCGAGCTTCCAATAGGCGCAGGCGACCTCCAGCGCGTGCGAGGGATCGTTGGCGAGGTCGGGGTCGCCGACGAGGTCGAGCCCGGTTTCCCGGCCGAGCTTGGCGTACCACGACGCGAAGGTGATCTGGATCAGCCCGCGCCCGCGATAGCGCCAGCCGTCGTCCGTTCCCGGCCGGTTGCCGTAGCGGCCGCCGTAGACGTCGTCGGCCAGCGCCGCCGGATTATGGGCGAAGGGCGAGGCGGCGGCCAGCGAGGGAAAGCGCGACGGCCACACCTCGCAAAGTCTGGCGGCGCTGTAGTCGAGGCACTCCTCGACCGCCGTTCCGCCGCCGGTCTCCTCGCTGACCTGCGCCATGAAATCGGCGGCGTCGGCCGGCGTGGCGAGGCCATATTTGGCGAAGGCCGCCGCCGAGGTCGCGACCATCCCGTCGGTGAGCGAGTGGGGCGCCTTCGGCCAGTGGTGGTCGAACATCGCGCGGCAAAGAGCGATCGTCATGCTTGCGCCTCCATTTTGAACGGCCGCCCGGCGCCGATGTCGTGATCGCGCGCGGGCTTGAAGCGCAGCGCGTCGCCGTCGACGACGATTTCCTGGCAAGCCTCGCAATCGGGATCGAGCAGCGGCGAGCGAACCGTCAGCCGCACGAAGCCGTCGCCGGCGTCCTTCTCCTCGACAATGAGCATGGCGCCGGCGAACGGCGGCGCCTTGAGCCGCGCGGCGAGCGCGGCGCTGACCTCGATCGAGGCGGTTCCCATCACCGCGCCAGCCAGTCGAGCAGCGCGCGGAGCGTCGTGTAGCCGCCGTCGCCGACGGCGGCCGCAGCGCCGACGGCGGCTGCAGGCTTCAGCACCATCGAATTGGCCCTGGCCGGCGCCGGCATGCCGGAAGTCGAATCCTCTTTCGGCGCTTCCTTCGGCGGCAGGCCGGCCTTGGCGCGAAGCGCGTTCTCGTCGTCGAGCTTCTTCTTCTCGCAAGCCGCATGATCGGCGAGCTTCGGGTCGTCGTCCCAGACGTCCTGATAGCAATGCTCGGTCAGCACCTTGCGGATCAGCGCGACCGGAATCGCGAAGCCGAGGCCGGTCGCCCCGCGCATGCCGGCCGCCGGCACGCCGATCAGGAAGCCGTCGGCGTCGTAGAGCGCGCCGCCCGAATTGCCGGGGTTCACCCCGGCGTCGACGCCGTAATAGGGAATGTCCTCGCCGTCGTCCCACTGGATTTTGCGGGTCGTCGAGGAAATGTGCCCCTCGTTGAGATTGGCATCGAGCATGAACGGGTTGCCGACGACGAAGATCGGATCGCCGCGCTGCACTTTGCCGCTGGCCGGCAGGATGTGCGAATAGATCGTCTGCGTGATCGCTTCGGCCTTGATCTGCAACACGGCGAGATCGTATTTGTGGACGTGGAAGAGGATTTTCGCCTGATACGAGGACGAGCCGACCTCTTCGAAGCCCTGATAGGCCTTCTGCTTCAGCTCCATGTCCCTGTAGACTTCGCGGGTGACCTTCTCGACCTTGCCATTGGCGTCGGTTTCTTCCTTCTCCTGCTTGTCGATGAAGCCTTCGAGGCAATGGTCGTTGGTCAGCACCAGCTTGTATTTGAGGCTGATCAGCGTGCCCGAGCACTGGCCGGCGACGATGAAATTGTCCTGGCCGATCGCTTCGTTCATGTCCTTCCACTCGGCGAGGGCGGGAGCGGCGCGCGCGGCGAGCGCGGCGACGAGGACGGCGGCGAGGATTTTCATGACGGCTCCCGGTTGGTGGTTAAAGGAAGGCGTGGGCGGCTCCCTTCTCTCGCGAAGCGGGAGAAGGTGTCGGCGCGTCAGCGACGACGCGGACGAATGCTTCGCATTCGCCTCGGGATGAGGGGCGGCGCGGCGCCTGCGCGATCGCCGCGGGCGGACGAACGCTGCGCGTTCGCCGCGGGGTCGGCGCCGCCGCGCTGGGCGGACGAAGGCTTCGCCTTCGCCGCGGCGTCAGGGATGCGCGACGAGCTGGAGTTCGACGTTGGCGGTCGCCGCCGAACCTTCCGCCGTGCCGACGCGAAAATAGAGCGTCCCTTCATTGGCGACGAGGAAGGTCATGGTGTTGGCGTCGGCCGGCGAAATCTGCATCGCATTGTTGTTGGTCGCGTCGGCCGTCGCGCTGACGGTGATCGCCTGGCCGCTGATGATCGGCACGCCGCCGCCGCCGCTGGCGGTGTAGAGGCCGAAGGTCGCCGTGGTGATCGAGGCGCTGGCGCCGGAAATCCTGACGTTGCTGATGCTATAGCGCGTGAAGCCGGTCGGCAGCGTCGGCACGGCGATCGCCGTGTCGGTGTTGGCGCTGTTGAAGTTGACGTTTTTTGCGACGGCGCCGGCGGTGACGATGCCGAGCAGCGCCAGCACGTTGGCGACGGTCAGCGCGCTAGGGGCGGCGCTCGAGCCGCCGTTGTTGCCGAGGATCGTGTCGCTGGCGATCGCGGCGATGTCGGCGAGCGGCGTCAGCGACTGCTCGATGACCGTCCAGGCGTTGGAGCCGTTGCTTTCGATCGCCATGGCGCCGTAGGCGGCCGAGATCGTCGCGCTGGTCGCCCCGTCGATCGTGTCCGATCCCGCCCGGGCGGCGACGATGGTGTTGGTCGCCGTCACCGACCCGCTCTCGTCGACGATCCACAACGGGGTGCCCGCCGGAAAGGCCGCCGCGGCCGGCAGGCTGACCGTCCGCGAGGCTGATATCGCGATGTAGGCGATCATCCGGTCGGTGATGAGCGCCGAATAGGCGGCGTCGGAAACGGCGGTGCGCGCCGCGCTCGCGTTACGCGAACGCAGGACCGTCCACTGGCTGACGCCGTTGCTTTCCAGGGCGATGCTGGCGTTCGGTCCGGAAAGGACGGCGCTCGTCGTCGATCCCGGCAAGCCGCTGATCGTGTCGGAGCCGGCGCGGCTGACCGTGATGGTCTTGCTCAGCGAGCAATTGCCGCTTTCGTCGACGACCTCGAGAACGGCGCCGGCCGGATAGGACGCCGCGGCGGGCAGCGAGACGACGCGCGCCGCGGTGATCGCCGTATAGGCGATCTGCCGGTCGGTGACGAGCGCGCTATAGGCAGCGTCCGAAACGGTGGTCCGCGTGGCGAGCGCATGCGCCCAGCCGCCCGCCGTCGCGCCGTCGTTGACGTGAATGACGTTGTTGGTGGTGTCGACGGCCAGTTCGCCTTGCGCGCCGGTGAAGGCGGCGACCTGGCTTGCCGAACCGCGTCGAAGCTGCAGTTGCTCGCTCATTCAGGCTCCTTTGGGCGCGCTCACGGGACGCCGGGAATCAGTTCGACGACGACGTTCTCGAGAACGAGGTAGTCGGTCGCGTTCGCCAGCTCGAGATATTCGACGAGGTTCTGGTTTTGCGTGGTGTCCACGGCGCCGTAGAATGGGGCGGCCGCGCCGGCGGCGGTGGTCATGCCTTCGGCCATCAGCGCCGCTTGCACGTTCGTCACGCCGCGATTGGCGAAACCGGAGAGCATCCCGGCCACGGCGGTGGTCGTCGGAACAATGATGCCGAACTCCGTGCCGCCGAATTTTTCTTCGACGGTCTTGACGTTCGAGCTGCTGTTGTAAGTCGCGGTCTTCAACACACGCACTGCGCCGTTCGGCCCGATCGTGTTGCCGGCGATCGTCAGGGTGTAGGAGGCGATCAGAGACCCCGTCGTTTGCGTGAACGCGCCCGGTCCCGTCGTCGAGAACGCGGTCGGCGAGGCCGGAATTGTCGGCGTGCCGGACGAGTAGGTGTTGTTGTAGACGGTCGCGGCGGTGGTCGAAGAGAAGACCGCGTAATACCAGCCGGCGGCGCTGCCCGAGGCGATCGCCCCGGCCGGCAGGTAGACGTACGCGTTCGGGTAGGCCGTCTGAAGCGCCGTGAGGCCGCTGAGCGCGCCGTTGTTGCCCATCGAGCCCGACGAGCACAGGATGAACGGGATGTGCGACTGACCGATGACGCGCGGGACTTCGGCGAGCTTGGCCGCCGGCCAGCCGCCGGCGGTCGATCCGTCGTTGACCACGATCCGGTTGTTGGTGGTGTCGACGACGGCCTCGCCCTGC
>CAVSYB010000011.1:0-94953 GCA_963732155.1 uncultured Alphaproteobacteria bacterium | reverse complement strand
GAAAGAGGCGAGCTGCGCGGCCGTCCCGCGCCGGAGTTGAAGCTGTTCGCTCATTCAATCGGCTCCAAGGTCCATCTCATCCTTCACGCCGATATTGAACGACCCGAAGTCGTCGAACACGGTCGGCGCGACGCTCATCGAGCCGAAATCGAGCGGACCTCCGGCGAGAATCTGCGCCGCAATCGGATCGATCGCCGCATCGTCGTGGCCGAGATCGATGACGCTGGCGACCGAGCCTGTGGTCAGGCCGAAATCGTCGAAGACGGTCGGCGCCGTGGCGGCCAGCCCGAGATCGAGCGCGAGGCCGCTGAGCAGTTGCGTCGCGATCGGGTCGGGATTGATGGCGCCGAGATCGATGACCGCCAGCGCGACGCCCACGGCGGTCCCGAAATCGTCGGCGAGCGACGGCGCGACGTTGACGAGGCCGAGATCGAGCGCGAGGCCGGACAGGAGCTGCGCGGCGATCGGATCGGAGACGCCGGTCCCGGCCGGCGTGTAGGGATAGGCGGTGCAGGCCGAAAGCTCCTCGACGCCGTTGCCGAACACGTTGAAGCTCTGGAACTTGAAATAGATCGTCTGGCCGATATAGCCGGCGGCGAGGTCCTGCTTGACGATCGCCTGGTTGAGCCGGGTGAAGGAGGCTCCGACTGCGTGGCTGACCGGCGTCGTGCCGTAGAGCCCGCGCGCCAGGCCGGTCAGATTGTAATTGTTGGCGCTGGTCAGCGTCGCCGTCGCATAGGCGATAAGCTCGTTGTCGACGAGGCAGAGCGTGACGCCGGCGAGCGCCTGCGCCTGCGTTCCGCTGGCGAGCTTGCCGTTGCTCTCGGCGAGGTTCACCGCGAGCGTATCGACCGTGTCATAGCCGGTATCGGCGGGCAGCGCGGCGGTCAGGAATCCCTGTTTGACGGCGCCGGTGATCGTCCCGAGCTGGCTGTAGGTCGCATCGTCCAACGACGCCCAGACATAGGCGCCGCCCCAGTTCGGGTCGAACACGCCGCCCGAGCCGCCCGAGGCGCCGATCCAGATTTGATTGGTCCCGCCGGTCAGCGCGGCCGGCGGCTCGTAGATCAGCGGCGGATTGACGGGATCGGCGGCCGCGCCCTGGTTGGGGATGGCGCTCGTCGACTTCTTCGTGCGATAGAGCGCCGGCGTGGAGACGCCGACCGTCAGCTCCTCCGCCGTCACCGTGAGGATGCCCTTGTCGTCCTCCTCGATCGCGGTGATGCGCACCGCGTGATTCGACAGGCCGAGGTTGGCGTCGGTGATCCTGACGATGTCCATCGGATCGAGCAGGCAATAGAGCCATGACAGCTTGAAGGTATAATGCGCGCGCACGTAGAGCGCGCGCTGCAAAATCGTCTGCGCGACGACCGAGGCGACGATCGAAACGTCGCATATTTCATGCGCGGTGATGGTCGAGCCGACGCGCGGGCCGTAAAGTTCGATCTGCGACTGGTCGCGCGCCTCGACCGGCGCGAGTCCATATTGGTTGTTGCGGTCCATCACCTCGATGCGCTGGATCGTCGGCAGCGAGAACGGATCGACGCGCGAGACGAGGATCGGGTCCTCGTTCTGCCTGGAATCGACGAAGTCGTTGTCCGCCAGACTGTAGACCGGCGTCAGGTCCGGAACGTAGCTGGTGAGGACCTGATAGGTGTAGGTGATCGAGACGCCGGCGCCCTCGTCGTCGGTTGCGAACAGATAGGTTCCGGGCGGCGAAATCCCGTAGGAGCCGGCGTCCTCGGGAACCGACGCGCCGATATAGGTCAGCGGCGCCAGAGAGTTGGCATAGACCACGCCGCCGTCGGCGACGAATTGGTAGGCCGAGCACATGACGATGGTCGGCGGCGGCGCCGTCGTCGAAGGCGACAGCAGCGCGATTTCGGTGGTCACGGTCGTCTGTGTCCCGGCGGCGATCGTCTGGTCGCCGTAGGGAATGAACTTGAGTTGGCCGCCGCTCCATACCGCCGCGCAATTGCAGATTTGCAGCCAGCGGGCGAGGATGCTGGAGGCCTGTTCCTGATCGGTCAGCGCCGGGCTGAAGGCGATCCCCGCCGCCTTGCAATAGGTTTGCAGCGAGGCGTCGCCGCCGGAGCCGAACAACGTCGTCGCATCGATCGATCCGCCGTCGAAGCCCACGCCATATTGCGCGTTGACCAGGAAGTCCGAAATGACCTGCGCCGGGTCGGCGTCGATAAAATTGACCCCGGTCTCGAAGAGGATGCCCTCGACCTCGAAATTGTGGTTCGAGATTTCCGCGTTGGAGCCCAGCGCGTAGCTCGGTGCGCAGACATAGGCCGTCCCCTGGTAGGCCAGGGCCTCGTAAGGGTAGTTCGTCTCGAGATAGCTCCAGACCGGCTGCGGGGTGGCGCCGCCGAACAGCAGCAGGCCCAATTCGCTCAGATCGTAGACCGACTGGTCCTTCCAGATCTGGTTGACGCCGGCGATCGGCCCCTCGCAGAGCCCCATGATCAGGTCGGCGCTGTAGGAGGTGGAATTGTTCGCGTTGAAATAACCGCCCTTGCCGCCCGAATCCCCCTCCTGCGTCTGGAAATTGTCGTACCAGACGATGTTCGCCGAGACCTTGGTCGCGCCCCAGACGATCGGGACGGGCAGCGTATTGACCGAGGTCTGGAGCTGCAACCCTGTGTAGGTCGGGCGCCGTGGTTGTTGTTGTTGGCGCGAAGAAAGCCCATCAGCGCCCCGCGAACGCACGGCGTTCGTCGGGCCGCGCCCAATACGAAGCGAACCTCGCGTCGGGCAGCCGCCTGGCGATCGCCGCGTTGTGCGAAACGCGCTCCTCGAGGACGACGCGCGCCGGCGCGAAGGCATGGACCATGGTGAAGGGCTCCGCCCTGGTGACGATGCCGCCGTGGCTGAAACAACGCCCGTAGCGGAACAGCACGACGTCGCCGGCCTGCGCTTCGGCGCGCGTCACTTCACGCGCGCGCTCCAGCAGCAGGCGCAAATAGACCTCCTCGCTGCGGTGCAGGTGCCAGTCGTTCGAATAGGGGCGCGGGTCGAACGGCGCGACGAGGCCGAGGTCGCAAAACACCCTGACCAGGATCATCGCGCAGTCGCAGCCCGCGCCCTTGACGTCGGCGCCCAGATGGTAGGGCGTGCCGATCCATGAGCGCGCCTCGGCGACGACGGCGGCGCGGGTGGCGGCGGAAGAGCCCATGCGTCGCCTCCGGACGTCGCGCGGCCACATCGGCCCGTCGCCGTCAAGCGGCTGCGCCGCTCCTCCGCTTCGCTGCGGTCGCTTCGCGATGACCGCGCCGTTCCGATGCGGCGTTTTGCATCCATGTCCTTTTGGTGGGCGACGCGCCCGTTCGGGCGCGATCGTCACCAAAAGGACATGGTGGCCGACGGCCTGGCGCGCGCGGAGCGGTCAAGGCCCGCGCAGCGGCCGGCGAAGCCGGCTCGGCCTTGACGGCGAGCACGCGTCAGGCATCAGGGCAGGCGATGCCCTTCAATAAGCGATCTGCGGCGGCGGCACGAACGGGAAGCCACGGAAGTTCGCAAAATTGTTGAACTGCGACTGGCAGGTCGCCGGGGTGTGATCGCAGCCCTCATAGACGGTGAACGCGTCGCCGGCCGACGGCGGCTCGGGCATCGGATAGGCCAGCGTCAGCGAGACGCCCGGCGTCGCGATCTTCACCGTGCCGGTGATGTCCTCGTTGGCGCCGGAAGTGAACAGGATCGAGCCCTGTTGATGGACCGCCAGCGCGCCGGAGAAGTTGATCACCGACGCGCTCGATCCGGCGCCGACGGTCCCGTTGGTCCCGAAGGCGTTCTTGACCAGCGTGCAGCCGGAATCATAGAGCACGTGCAGGCAGGTCGCCGAATAGAGGTTCTTCGGCATGTCGTAGTCGAGGATGATCAGGTCCGAAGCGACCGTCACTTTCGCGCTGGTGCGCCCGACCTGGTCGACCGTCGAAATGCGTCCCTGGAACAGGATGACGCCGCCGACCGGCGCCTGCCCCAGCGCCGACATGAACACGCGAACGCGCTGGAACGCGCAGCCGTCGAACGCGCCGGCGGCGAGCGCGGCGAGGAACTGCGCGCCGGCGACAAGATCGGTCGGACGCGCGGCGATGGTGATTTGCTGCTTGTCGACGTCGAGGCCCGCCGCGCAGCGGTATTTGAGGCCCTGCACCAGCGGACCGCTCGCCGAAAAAGTCGTGCCGTTGTAGACGACATCCTGATCGACGTTGGTGTAGGTCAGGACAAGGCCGGTCTGCGCCAGCGTGAAGGTGAAGCAATCGGCGAAGGCGATCGGCGCGTCGGGTTGCTGCCGCGCGGCGTTGAGGAAGTTGATCAGCGCCGTCGTCGCGGTCTTCATCGGCGCCCTCTTCAATTGCTCCGCACGGTGCGGAACTTCAGGCTCTCGACCTTCCAGAGGTTCGCCATGAATTGCTCGAAATCTTCCGTGTCGTCGAGGAAGCGGCACTGGAACGCGTAGGCGAAAGTCGCGGTGATGACGACGCCGGAGCCTGGCGCGCTGTTGAAAACGAGAGAGTTCGGCGTGGTCAGGGAATAGGACGCGGTCGGCGAGCCGTCGAGATAGACATCGGCGATCGAGGTCACCCAGCCGACCGGTTCGGTGAAGCCGCCGAGCGAGCGGCCCATCGTGAAAGTCGTGGTCGACCCGTCGCCGGTCGCGATTCCCTGGTTGGTCACCGCATTGTCGGTCGGATCGGTGTAGAGGAACGTGCCGAACTGGCCGCCCGCATTGCAGGAACAGCCCCATCAGGCTTTGCAGCGACTGCGCGCCGAGGCCGGGGTAGCTCGAGGCGGTCGAATCGAGGCCGTCGAACACCACCTCGAACTCCCACAGCGGATATTGCCACAGCGAATCGCGGACCTCGCGGCCCGACGTCGCGCTGGCGACGATGGTGTTGAACGTCGGCTTCTTGTGGACGCTCCAGCCCTGGCCGGCGAGCGAGGGAAAGGAGGGCGGCGTCGTCATGGGCGCACCGTCTGCATCTTGACCGTCCGGAACGTCCACAGCATCGCCATGAACTCCTCGAAATCCTCGACGTCGTCCGAGAAGCGGCAGAGCCAGGTGAGCCCGAAGTCGGCCGACACTTCGACCCCGACGTCCGGCGGCGCCTTGAACGCAACCGCCGGCAGATAGCCCGAGCTGAGCGACCATGCCGCGGGGCCGATCGGAACGCCGTTCTGGTAAACCGCCGTCACCCCTGACGTGCCTTGCGCCGGCTCGCTGTAGCCGCCGAAATTGCGAAGAAGCGGAAACGTCGCAGTCGATCCGTCGCCCGTCCCCAGCGGCTCGCCGACAGCGTTGGCGAGACCGGGCGGGGCGAGCCAGAACAGCGATTGGCGACCCTGCATCTGGCCGAAGAAGCCGGCGATCGCCTGCAATTCCTCGTAAGCCGCCGCCGAGCGCAGGAGCTCGTAGGTCAGTTCGAAGTCGTAGAGCGCGGCCGCGTAGCGCGATCGTCGCGTCGACCGGCCCGACACGAGCGCGACGACGTCGGTCCCGAACCTCGGCGAGATATGCGTCGACCAGCCCAGCGTCGCGAGCGTCGGGAAGGTCGCGTAGGAGCCGGGCGACGGCGGCGGCGAGGGCTGCGCCGGCGGCGTCGCCGGACCGCGCCCCGCCAGCCATTCGCCGAACGGCCAGTTGCCCGCGTCGCCCCATTCCGAGCTCAGCGCCGGGAAGGTCGGAAACGGCCGCGCGTCCCAGTTCCAGACGCAGCAAAACGCGAACTGGAGCATCGCGACGCCGGCGCTCGACGTCTCGTTATTGCCGTCGTCGTTCCAGTATTCGTAGACCGCCTGGAGCGCGAGAAGGGCGATCGTGTCGTCGCGCTGCGGCCGATAGCCGCCGCCGGCCGCCGGCGCCCAGGCCGACCAGAAGGGCGTGAAGCTCTCGACCGAGGCCGGGTCGTAAAAGACGTTCGGTTGATTCGTCCCCTTGTCGACCGCCGGAAAGCCATATTCGACGAAGCAAAGCGACTTGGACTGCGGGCGCCACTCGGTCTGCGGCCCCTGCGGCGTCCAGCCGTCGCCAGTGTCATAGACCGCATAATGCGGGTTGTTCCACCACCAGCGGAGCTGCTTGTTGGCGAGCAATTGCTGGTCGGGGTAGTAGGGGTTGCGCGTCTGGGCGAGCCGGTCGCCTTCGCAAAGCGAGACCTGGAGGTCCGAGCCGTTGGGATCGGGGCCGATTCCGTCATTATTGCCGTCGTTGTAGAACCAGTTGAAATACTGGCCGCCCTCGATGTTGGCCTTGAGGTAGGGAATCGACCAGATCGTCGGCGCGCCGGTAAGGCCGAGGCCGCTGAACGTCGCCGAACCCGGCGGCCAGCTCGTCGCGGTCACCGAGCCGCAGTCGACGAAAACGGCGGGCGAGCCGGTGACGTGGCCGCAATCGATCGTCGTCGATCCCGCCGCGACGGCGACGCTCCCCATGTCGAATGTCGCGCCGACAATATTGGGGGCCGGCGCGTTCCAGTTCTCAACGTCGAGGCCGCCGCCGCCGGTCGTCCAGTCGGAGAGCGGCAGGTAATTGTCGAAGCTGACGAGGTCGATATTGTCCTGCGCGAAGAGCTGGTCGAGGTGCGGCCACTGGCCGTTTTCGCCCGGGTGCTGGAAACCCATCCAGCCCGACCAGTCGGCGGAATAGGCGATCAGGTTCTTCAGCGTCGAAAAATTCTTGGTCAGGCTCTGGCTGTCGAAGATCGTCCGCACGTCGTCGGCGAGCGCCTGAAGGCCGGCGACGAACGGATAATCCCAGATCGCATAGCCCGAGCCGTCGGTCGTGCCCGCCCTGGTCCAGGCCGGTCCGCGGATGGTCTCCAGCCCCCTCAGCTCGGAGCCGATCATGAAGAGATCGACCCCGCCGGCGACCGTCATCAGCCAGGCGTAGTGCAGGATCATCCGCCGATAGGTGTAATCGGTCGGCGAGCCGGAATAGGCGACCGTCAGGTTGACCGGGTCGGGCGTGAAGTCGGTCGTCGCCGCCGGGCCGAGGAAGGCGTCGACCGCCGCGGTCGCCGCGCTGGAAACGTCCGGCTCGAAATAGCTGATGCGCCCGCGCCACGGCAGGCCTGGCGCGGTCATCAGGATGAACGGATAGAAGATCACGCGGAAGCCGCGCGCCTTCAAATCCTGGACGCAGCGCACGATGCTCTGGTCCGACGGCGTGCCGCCGTAGATAAAGCTCTCGCCCGACGTCGGGATCGGGATCAGGCCCGCCGAAGCCTGCGTCAGGCTCGACACCATCCACTCGTCGGCGACCCACGACGCGCCGGAGAGCTGTTCGAAGGCGCCGCCGATGTAAGTCGTCGACGGGTAAATCTGGCAGTAGTCGACGGTCTCGTTGTTCCCGAACCAGGCGCAAACGATCGAGACAGTCTGGCAGTCCGGATAGGCCGCCTGCAACTGGTCGATCGCCGTGGAATAATCGGTGGTCGAACTCCCCGGCGCGTAGAAATTGTTGATCGGCAGCATTGAAGCGCCGAGCCGCTGGCCCTGGTGCGGAATCGTGTCGTAGGTGAACTCGCCGGTCGACGGCAGCAGGTGCACGCCGTTGATGAAGCCCATGGCGCGCGCCCCTCACGCGCCGGCGAGACGCCTTAGGCCCAGCATCGCGCCGTGGCGCACCGCTTCGTCCATCGCCTTCATCATCGCCGGGCTGTTGTTGCGCATCCATTGCGCGACACTGCCCGAATTGACCGCCGAGACGTGGAAGTTGGTCGTCGGATGGATCTGCACCGGCGGGCCGCCCCCTTGGGCCGCGCCGGAAAGGCCGCCCGCGCTCATGAAATTGCGGAACTCGTCGGCGATCCCGCCGCGCTGCGGCACGATCATCTCGCCGGCGTGGACGCCCGCCAGCATGTCGCGCGGAATCTCCCAGGCGCCGGCGTCGTAGACGCCGCCGGCGACGGCGAGCACCGTCCCTTGCGCCGCGGCGGCGGGTCCGATCGCCGCCGGCCCCATGACCGGCGCGAGAAAGCCGAACACGCCGGCAAAGGCCTCGCCCGCCGAAGCGGTGATGTTCTTCAGTATGGCGCCGAGCGAAGCCAGCGCTCCGGCCCCCGCGGCGCTCTGCTGCGCCGCCGCCATCGTCGCCTGGCCCGCGGTGACCGCCGACACGAGGCCGGTGTTCTGCGCGAGCTGCATCGCATAATTCTCGACCGCTTTCAGCGCCCAGTCGAGGAAGAACTTGATGACGTCCGCGGTCAGGTCGGTCAACACATTCTTCAGCGCGTTCGACCAGGTCAGCGTTCCCGTCAGCAGGCCTTGCGCCTGAGAGTTGAAGGCGTTGTTGATCGTATTGCACGCGTTCTGCCAGGCTTGCGCGGTCTGCTCGGCGGCTTGCAGCTGCGTCTTCTGCACCTGCTCGGCGTAGTTCGCCTCCAACGTCGCGAGTTCGTCGAGAATTCTCTGGCGCTGCTGCGGGCGCAAACCGTCAAGCGCCAATTCCTGATCGAGGATGTCGGTCTCGTCCTGCAATTCGTCTTGCAAGGCGTCCAGAGTAAGCTGGAGCTTCTGGCTTTCGGTGATCTGCTTTTGTCTGTACTCGGAATCGAAGAGCGCGATCTTTTGCCTTGTCGCGTCTTCCGTGAGCCTGATCTCTTCCTGCGCCTCCTCCATCGCGACGGCGCGCATGTCGGCGGCGATCCTGCCGACGCCCTGCCTGGCGTTGTCCATCGCTGCAACTTGAGCCTGCGCGGCGTTCGTCGCCGAAGCTTGCATCGCTGCGCCGAACGCCTGCGCCTTGTGCGGCGACAAGGCTTGTGAGAGCGATGCGCCGAGTTTGGTGTATTGCGAGTTCATTTCGCCGATCGGCTCCGACAATCCCGACAGCGCGTCCTTGGCGACGGCGACACCCGCCGTCAGACTGTCGATCGAAGCGGAGAATGTGACGACGAGATTGGCGTCGGCCATCGGAGGCTCCACAATGACGGAAAGGGGTTCACAATCGCCCGCCGGGAAAGGCCGCCTTCACTTGCGCAATCGTTGTCTGCGGCGTCGCCGCTCCGAGAGAATCAGCCGGAGATCGATACTTCAGCGCCGCGGCGATCAACCAATGGACGGGCGGATTGGCGCGCCATTCGGCCTGCAGCGCCGCCAGTCGCGGCAGGGTCAGTCCGTCGAGCGCCTGATCCCAGGTCCAGCCGGTGTTGGCGACGACATGAGCAATCAGCCGGTCGAAATCGACTCCCCCGGCGCCTCCCGCTTCGCGTCCGGCTGCGCGGCGCTCGCGGCTCGCGTCGAGCGCAATCCGGCGGAATTCGCAACGGCCGGGAAAGCCTCCATCAGCTCGCTCACCGAAAAAGGCAGGTCGAGAAAGGATTCTCGCGAGAGTTCGGGATCGACGTGCGCGATCGCGAGGTAGGTGGCTTCGGCGAGGCGATCGAGCTGCGCTTCGCTAAGTTGCGCGACACTGGCGGTCGATATCGCGCCGCCGCCGAGTTCGGAATAGACCTGGAACAACGCTGGCTGAATTTTCTTGATCGCCCGGAAGGGAAGATGCGGCAGGATCCATCGCCGTCCTCCCAACGAAACGAGAAAGGCCCCCTCGCTCATGCTGCGTCTCCAAAGTTGAGCTGGCACACCTGACCCGCGCTGTTGGCGAAGCACTGGAAATCGAGCTCCGGCAGCGTGAAATCCTCGAGCTTGGTGCCGAGCGCCAGCTTTTCGGCGACGCAGTTGTAGAGCAGGACCGAAAATTGCTTGCCCGTCGTCGGATCGGCGGCGAACAGGTTCGCGGAAAAGGCGATTGTCGGCCCGATCAATTGCGACGCAACGGCGATGCTCTCGCCGCTCGTCGAATTCGTATAGGTGTAGGAAATCAGCACCGCCGCGCCCGCGTCGCCCGCCGCGAAAGTGTAGACGCCGCCCGACACCGAATATTGTCCCGTCGTCGGCGATGAGGCGACCTGCCTCAGCGGCAGCGCGCTCGCCGCATAGACCACGCCCTGATCGGCGACGAAATCGGTGTGGAAGCTCGTCGTATAGGTGTAGGGCGAGGAAGCGGGCACGCTCGCCGCCTCGCCGAATTGCGTTTGCGTGACGCCGCTCGACGGCGTAACGCCGAAGAACAGCGAGCCCAGCGCCTGGCCCGAAATGCGAGCCATTTTCGCCTTGCCGGTCATCTTGCGCGTTCCCGAGCCGATCGCGACGGGGAAATCATATTGCCCGTACAGCGACTTCGTCGTTGCGCTGACGTTGAGCGTCACTTCTTGCGCGAGGCCGAAATTGATCGGCGCGCCGCCTTGCGGCGTGCCGATCAGCACGCCCGAGCCAAAGACGAACATGAGGGATTCTCCATTGTGATGGGGGAGGGAAACTGAAAGCGTTGTCGCGTTGCGACTAACCGGAATGAGGAGCGCGGCGAGCGATGGACATGCGGCCTTGACGTCGGCGCAGGAGGGGCCGAGAGGGCTAGATCAGGTCGGTTGCGCGCCGAAAAGGGCTGCCGGATCGGGCGCTATCTGTGGGGTTTTGGCCCGCGCTCAATGCCCTTGCGCGCGGCTCGGTCGCGCGTCCGGCAGTCCTCAATTGAAGAAAGAAACGATCGCCCCATCGATTTTGGAAATCGACATGCTGATCGGGCCGCGCTGACTGGCGTCAGGCTCCGTGCGTTCCGGGTGGCTGCCTACAACCTTCCACATGTTGCCTCCGTCCTCGACGCGGAGGGGCTTTTGAAGCTCGTACTCTTCCGCGCCGTAGATATCGACCAACACCATGCGGCATATCTCGATCGCAGTTTGGCTCGAGATCAGCTGCTGATAGGCGCTGCGAATGACCATCGAACCGTCGCGCTTCGGCTTTTCCATTGTCGACCTCAGTCTAACGACATAAGGCGGCTTGAGGGCCGAGCACCATTCGCGCGCTTGGTCTCTGTCGCAGGTACTCCAGCAGAAGCCTCGCGGTGCGGCGCTTCTCGGGCGTTGCCGCTTGATCCTTGTCGCGTCTGGCCAGGAGAGCCTGGGTCGCTGACCGTGAGCCCGTCGATGAATGCTCCCGGCTCTTTTACGAGGACCGCGCACGTAACATCGTCGATCGTGAAGACGATTGAGTAGCCGCCGCCTGCACGCGATTTTGCGATGCGTTGATCCGCCGCGAATTGTCGAACGGCGATATTGGGTTCCCTCAGCGCTTTGTCGGGGAAGAGCAACGAAATCTTCGGGCGCGGCGCCTGGAATATTACGCCGTCGACAGGCAATCCATCCTTGATCAGCGTTCCGCCTTCAATCGCCGAGGCGGAGCCGGTTCGGCCGATTGATCTGACGCCGTCGAAACGAAGGCCAATGATGGGAGCGATGCAGGCCCAATCCAGCGGACCGCCGCTGCGCAGGGCGGCGGCCATGGCCTTGAGGAGCGCGAGATAGTCAGGCATGGTCGCGTCCTCAGTAAGGCGACAGCGGTGATAAAGGCAGACCTGCGGCGCACTCGTCCATACGGCGCAGGATTCCCTTCATGCACTCTCCGTGAAAAAGCGGATCGTCGTCAAATATCGCCAGATCGGATTCGGCGAGCTCCTCACAAGAAATGTTCGCCTCTGTGGCGAAGTTGCTGGCGCGACGCTGGAGAATTGTCGACCGCGATGATGTTCGTTCCGCCGCCGGCGTCAATCCTCGCTCCGCATATTCGCAGGCTCGCTCACGACAACACCAGCCTCACGCTGACCACCGCCAGCCCGTCGCCGTCCATATCGCCCGTATCCCGCACCGGGACCCCAGCGACCTTGCAGTCATAGACCGCGCCGCCCAGCGTCTGCCGTCCCGCGGCGAGGTCGCCAAGCTGGGGCGCCAAGGCGGCGTCGATCGCATCGAGCGCGGCGTTGACGCCGGTTGCGCCAGGGGTCAGCGGATCGCGCGAGTCGAAATAGAGAAACAGCTTGGCTTCGATCGTCCGCTTAGGGGTCGCCAGCGAGGTCCATTGGTAGGTCTCCGGTCCCGCTTCGAGCTGGAAGAGCGCGGGCCGCATGGCGGCCGGCACGTCGCTCCACAGTTTCAGCCGGCGCGAAGCCACCCCCCAGGCATAGGCGTTCGAAAGCGTTTCGAACAAAGCGGAGAATGCGGCTTCGCGGCTCATAAGCGCTCCCAAACGTCGCCCGGCGACCCGCCGAGAACCTCGACGATTTCGTCCGTCATTTCCTCGAGGCTCGAACGCAAATACGAGCGTTCGGGAATGACCGAGCCGGGATGCTCGACGCGTCTTGCAAAGCGGAGCGCGCCGCCCACGATGAACGCCAGCGCTTCGGCCTTCGAAGGCAGGATCTCATGGGCCGCCGTCTTGCCGCCGTATTCCTGGATCGCGGCGTATTTGACGTCGCCGGCCGAGCTGACGCTGCCAACGACGTCATCCCCGTCGACGCTTGCCTCGCTCACAATCGACGCGCGCAAATCGCCGCTCAGCGCGTTGAGAACCTGGCCGGACAATTTGTCGTCCTTGACCTTGTCGGCGAGGGCTCCGGCGAGCATCGCGGCTTTTGCATTGAGATCGGCGAGGAGTTCCGCGGGAAAGGCGCCGAGCCGCGCATCGAGGGCGTCGGCGCCGGCGAGGCCGAGCGTCAACATCTAGATCGTCACCCGCCGATAGGGTTGCAGCAGCGCCAGAACGGCCCCCGAAACGGCCGCCGTGTCGTAGGCGATCGTCTCCTGTCCGCCGACCGATTTGGAGCGCAGGCCTATCCGCTCGGCGGCGCGAAACCGTTCCGCCGCAAGCTCCAGCCCCGCCTGGGCGACGTCCTGCGGAAGATAGCCGTAGGAGAGCGACATTTGCGCGCCGGCGTCCGCCGCCGAAAAGGTGCAGAGCCCCGCTGAGACCGTGTATTGACCGATCGCGGGCGACTCTCCGACCGCGACCAGTGGCGCGCCGGTCGCCGCATAGGCGACGCCGAGATCCGAGCCCCAGGGCCCGTACGGTTGAGTTGCGTTGATCTGCCACGGCGTCGCGCTCGGGACCGTCTGCGTTTCGCCAACGACGTTATAGCCGGCGCTATAGGCGATGGCGACGTTTTGACGCCCGCGCAGCGGCCAGCGGCCGAAAACGTCAACAAATTGTTGTCGTCCGGGCGGAGCGGCGTCCGCGCTCTGCAAGAGATAGCCGTGTCGAACGCCGGCGGTTGCCGGCGGAACATTCTGGCCGTCGATGACGAGCGAGGCGATGCTGATCACCGGCCAATGGCGAAGCGTGATGCGCGCGCTCTCGCCGTCGAGCCTTTCATTGTAATTTTGCGGCAGCAAGCCCGGGCGGTTCAGCAACGCGAAAATCGCCCGGCTCGCCGCGGTGATCAGCGCGGCGAGCGTCGTGTCGTTCGGCGAACTCGTCGACGGCAATCCGAGCCAGGCTTTGAGCGCCGGCAAGGTCGTCAGATCGTCTGGGGACATCCATCATCTCGCTGGTGCGTGACTCGAGCGGGAACAGGACAAGCGCGGTCTCCGACCGGCCACCAGGAACGCGGGCGACTCGCGCCCGCGCGGCGACCTCAGCCGTTGCCGATGTTGGTGAGGATGCCGACGCCGAACGGCGCGTAGACCGCGAGCACCTCTTCGGCATATACGCCGAATTCCCGGCGGCGCGTCCGCACCGGCCAGTCGACGCGATAATAGTCGCGGCGTGTCAGCACCTCGGCGACATTCGGCGCTTCGCTCGACTGGTACCAGACCGGCAGACGCTCGCAGTAGGCGAGGATCGTCCCCGGCGGCAGATCGGGATGGACCTGGATCGGAATATCGAAGCCGCCGTCGACGCTGAACGGATTGTAGTACCAGCGCACGACGCCGGAAGCCGACACGCCATAGGGGCCGCCGCGGTCGCTGTCGGCGGCGATGTTGTAGCGGATGAGCGGGCCGGAGGCGTTGGTCAGGCACTTGTTGGTGATGTTCTTCTGCTCCTGCGCGTTCACGTAGAGAACGGTCGGCGACAGACGGTAGGCGTTCCACATCTGCAGCAGCATGTTGTCGATCTCGACGACCGAGCCGCGTCCCGAAGCCGTCAGGAAGGAACCCGTTCCCGCCGTTCCCGTGCTCAGCGATTCAACGTAGGCGCTGTTGGCGGGATTGAAGCCGATGGTCAGCAGACCGTCGAAGGCGAGCGTCGAATTGCGCGAGCAATCGCCGGCGATCGCGCTGACGGCCTGTTGGCCGCTCGCCAGGGGCGCCGAGATCGCCACGCTGTTGATCGTCGTGATCGCCTGCAGCGTCTCCGAACCCTCGGCGCCGACATACCAGGCATAGGCGACGGCGCCGACGACCGGTGTGAGGCTGGCGAACAGGGTCTCACCGAGCGTGACGGCCTGCGTCGCGTTGGCGCTCTTGTTGGACGAGCCGCCGTTCAAGCTGTAGGTGTTGCCGTCGTTGCCGGTGATCGTCTTAGTCGTCGCGACGCCGCCGGCGACCGACGAGTTGCCGTAACCCTCGAAGGAGAGCGCCGCGACGATCACCGAATAGGTCGCGGCGGGCAGCGTCGCGCCGGTTCCCGACGCGGAGAGGGCAGGCGTCCCCGGGGTTCCGAGCGCCAGCGAAGAATTGCCGCCGAGCAGGCCGGTCTCCTCCTTGCGCATGGTCTTTTGCAACAGCCGCAAGGTCGCTGTGGCGTTGATGTCCTCATAGCCCTGCGCGGCGGCCTCCGCCTCGAAGGTCACCGTGTCTTCCTCGCCGAGCGTCATATAGGACGCGACCTGCAAATTGGCGACGTAGGACATGCTCGCGGAGCGCTGGCCCTCCGGCACCCAGCCCATCGCGTCGAAACCCGAGCCGGTGATGGAGGAGATCGTTCGCCAGCGCGCCGCGTCGCCCGGGTTGAGACGCTGCACGCGCGGGATCGCATTGCGCAGCGGCGTGATCGTCGGATAGAGGTTCTTGGCCGGCGCCTGCAAATCATAGGCCGACAGGCCAGTGGCGATCGTGACGTTCTTCGCCAGCGCGCCATCGGGATGGGCCAGCGATTCCTTGGTGAGGCGCAGGGTTTCTTCGGTGGTCTGTGCAATGATCATGGTGTTCCATTCCTTGGGGTGGGGGCGTGAATAAAGTGGGCAGGTGGCGGCGTTGAAAGGCGGAGGCGCTCACGCCCGGCGCCTCGTAGCCGCGGCGCGCGGTGGGTCGAACTTGGTCGCGCCAAGAAATTGGCCTGCTGGCGGAGACTCTCCCTAGCGGAGAGCTGACGCGGCTGACCGCGCCTATTGCAGCGTGATGACCGCAAAGATCACCAGCTCGCGCCAGACGTCCTAACGACGACGTTGCTTATAGTTGGATCAGATAGAGCCGCGCGCTTTCATCGCGACGCGCAATGGCGCCGAGCAATGCAGGCATGGCGCCTAGTCTGCGCGCCGCGCGCTATTTCGAGGCCGCGCTGATAGCCGCGTCGGCGTCCTGAATGACGCGGGCGATATATTCTTCCGGCGTGAACATTGTCGTGTCGATGCCTACCTTTATAAGTCGCCGGTGCGGAAGCAATATCTCTTCGATCTTGCCCGGTGAAATCCCAATCTTGCGGCCGAGAAAAGCGACCTCCGCCGCTCGAAAGTGGTCGCCGGCGCGGAGCCAGGTCATCGGCTCGACGTCTTGCGCGAGGAAGTGATAGAGGCGTTCGATCGTCGTGACGGCGCCGACATAGGGCACGAGGAAATCCCGCACGGACGCGGCGATCTTCTCGATGAGTTCGTCCTGCGTATAGTCTGGCGTGTTCAGATTGGCGCCCTTCCAGTTCGCCAACATGCCCAATGAGCAATGCATCCAGCACCACCACCGCGGTGGGACAAAATCGCTGCTGCGGACGATCGGGTCGGCGTAGCGGCGCTGGCATTGCTCAGCGAGCGCGTCCGCCTCTCCGTTGCGAAGCCCGATATCGCCGATCAGGAATTGCTTTGGTCGTCCATACGTGTCGAAGGTCAGCAGGTGCTCGACTTCGGGCGTGCTCCAGTCGGCGCGATAAGTGAGCTTCGCCACACGCCTGTAGCCGGCTTCCCGCAGCGCTTGGGCGAGCAGGTCGTCGATCTTGGGGCGAGCCTTGCTTCGCGCGCCGATCGCGATGTTCGCGTCTTCCTCGGGCGCCGGCTCCTCCTCGGGGGCCGGCGGCCACGACTTCGGGTCGCCCAGCACGCTTGACACGAGCGCCAGAGCCTGCGCGCGCGCCTCGTCGGACATCGGTTCGGAGCTGATGCCGATCGGCCCGCTGATTTCCCGAGTGCTTCTGTTCCCGCGAGAAGTTTTGGCAGGCTCGTCGAAGCCCCTTTTGGCCGTGCCGTTCGGCCCATCCGGTGTAGCAGGCGCGTTCGTTGGTTTCTCTTTCATATCGGCGGACCTCCGCCCGGAAAGGGGTGATACTTTATCGTGGCGCCCGCGCTCAAGAGCTTCGCCACCAGATACGCGGTGCGCAAATTGATATACCAGCAGCCGCCGCAATAGGTTTCGTATGCGACTAGGGTAATCTTTGCCCTCAGAGAGGGGACGAGCACTCCTTGAGCTTTGAGGAGGGCGGCATCCTTGTCAACCTGCGAAGCATTGAGATAAATCGCGTCATATTGCGTCGTCTTGACCTCGACGCCTATATACTCATTGGTGACTGGGTCTCGCGCTACAAAATCGTAGATGCGAGGCCCTGGAAAGCCGGGAATGTTCACGGAGACCGGGCTGGCGGACGCGATCGTGAATCCGCGCGCAACATAGTCGGCCTGGGCTTCTTCAACCCTGCGCTGATGCTGATCGTTGGGTTCGCGACCGTTGAACGCTGGTTTTTTGGTCTCGGCCGGCTCAGCCCCGCCGACGGGGTTGGAACTTTCGCCCGTCGATGCTCCGGCAGCGTCAGTCGGTGGCGCATCGCCAGTATCGCCGCTCGTCCACTGACCGCTCTCGCGCCCGCTACCGGCGGGCACGCGGGGTTGATTGGGATTGTAGCCCCGCTCCAAGTCATCCAGCGATGGGTCGTTGAGCTCCAGCGCCTGAAGGATGATGCGCGGCGCTACGTCGGCTGCTATCAAGCCGTCGGCCATGAACAATCGCCGCGCGTCTTCTTTCGGAGTCGCGAGCTTTGGCAGGCCGGTCATGGCCAAATGAACCAGGGCGAGCGTCGCGTTGCCCTCGCTTTGCTTGATGAGCGCCCGATGAATATGCGTGAGCGTCGAAGGCGCGATCGAGCGACGATAAGCGGCGCTCAGCAATGCGACGATACGAGCGTCGTTCGCCGCAGAAGCGTCACCCTCCTCGGGGGGCGAATCGGACTCCGCGGCTGCGAGTTTAGTCTCGGCGCCGAGCACGAGATTCCCGCCCACAAACGTCATCGCGCAATGCAGCGGCGCTTGAGCGCTGCTCGCATCCCATTGCTTGCGCAGCGCTTCCACCGGCATGGGCGGCCTCGGTCGGTGTTGGGCGGGGCGCGTCAGAGGCGCGGCGTAATCGGATGGGCGAGGCTGAGCTTGGTGAGCGCGAGGGCGCGCTCGGCGGGCGGCAGCGCGGAGAGGCGCCGGATCGCGTCGTCGACGGACGAGCCGCCGTTTGCGTCCGCTCCGTCGGCTGACTTGGAAATCGCGCGTAGCGCCGCCTTGGCCGGCTGCGGCTGCGCCTCAAGGGTGGCGATCCGCGAGGCCAGGGCGGCGAGGTCCGGCGCCATCGCATCCAGCCTTGTTCGCAGCGCCGCCGTTTCGCCGAGCGCCTTGGCGAGCGCGGGGGAGGGGGGCGCCTCGATGGGGCTCGGCCGCGAGGCCGGCGGCGCTGCGATCTTGGACGCGGAGAGTTGCGCGTTGTCGGCTTGCGACGCCTCTGGCGCCGGCGTTGTGTCGTCGTCCGCCTCGGCGCCGATTTGCGCCGCCAGCGCTTCGGCCTCGGCGATCAGCCTCTGGCTCAGCTCGCGCGCTACGCCCACCAGTTGCACGAGCGCGGCGAGGCGTTGCGCGGCGGCTTCGGTCCCGCCGTCGTCGTCAGTCGGCTTCGCCGGCGCGGCGTCCTTGGCTGGCGCGGCCGAAGCGAAGGCGCGCTTCTCGGCGACGCCGTTCTTGATCACCTCGAATGTCGCCGAGGCCACCGCCGGCATATCGACCAGCGAGATCTCGCGCGGTTCGGCGGTGTAGCGGGTGAGGTCGCTGCCGGGATCGGGCCAGCGGCGCACATAGCGCCCGCCCTGGCTGAAGCCGGTGTAGACGCCCTCCTCCACCTTGCGCCATTCGTCGTCGTCGACGATTTTTGCGGCGATCATGATGCGTTTGCCTTCGTCGTCGAAGGCGATGTCGGTGATCTTGCCCGCCGCGACGCGCCCGTGCATCGCGCGCAGCGCGCCGAGCGACTTGCCGCCGCTCGCCTCGTTCATCTCCGCCGACCAGGCTTCGTAATAGGGCTTGGTCGACTGATAGTCGCAGATCTCGCCGGCGCGATCGGCGACCTCGGCGGTGGCGAGGCCATAGACCAGGCGCTGGTCGACGTCGACCTTGGTGATGGGGAGGAAAAGCTTGAGTTCGGACATGAGCGCTCCAGGCAAGAAGACGCGAAGGCGCCGCGCGGCGGGCGCAGGGCGCTGGACGGGATTGCGGACGAAGCGAGGATTCTGGCGGCGGCGGCGCACGAAGCGGCAGCTCTGGCGCGGCCGATTCATTCAAACAGACGGGAGGCCGCGCGTCCCGAGCCGAGGTCGCCTAGCGGAGAGCCCGTCAGTTCAAGAAATCATCTCGGTTGAGATTGGATCGGCGCGCCCTCCGGCGTCGGCAGATAGAATTGGAAATGACAAGTGAAAATCTGGCCCGTGAATTGCGAAATGCGCATCTCGAGCGGCCCATTCAGCTTGGAAAAATCCGAGCCGACCATCATCGGTCGGCTCCCCCGGACCACCCAGGCATCCGCCTCCGGATCGACGGAGAAAGGCAATTGCGCTTTGAGCTCGTCCTCGCCGTGCTCGTTCGCAACGACCAGCCGCGCAATCTCCCGGGCGATCGCCTCGGTGATGAGCCTCATGCCCGCCGCGCGGCGCGCCGTCATGTCAAGCCATTCGCCATCCGGCGTGAAAGGCGACATCTTCCGTCATCCTCCCGAACCCACGAGGCGATGACCACACCATTTCCAATTTAGCAATTATGCCCGATGTCGCGTAACGATGCAAGAAAATGTTCTATTTTTGTTCTCATGCACCGGCAGCCGAGATTGCCCGACATCAGCGCGTCGAAATAGTCCTGGAATTGCCTGATCTAGTCGATCGTCCGTTCCTTCGGCAGCGTCGCGAAGGCGTCGGGCGCCGAGCCGGAGCGGTAATATTCGAGCGTCGCGACGTCGCGGCGCAGCGCGATGTTGACGGTGAGCGCGATCTGTTCCACCGGGCTCATGCCGTAGAGCCGGTGCGCGCGCACGTTGCGCGGCAGATAGAGCAGTTCGTCGGACGAGAAATCGGCGGCCGGCACGCCGTGCAGCACCTGCTGATAGGCCGGGTCCGGCGGTTCGGGCGCGCGCCCGTCCCCGCCGATCAGCGGCTTGATCGTCGAGCCGTCGACGACGTCGAGGCTGTAGAGCGCGCCCGCGCGGGTCAGCCGCGGATAGATCGTCGCCGCGTCGATGACCAGCATGTCCTCGAGCAGCATGCGCAGCCAGGCGGCGAAGGAATGGCGGGAGCCGCAGCCCCAGTTTTGTAGCTTATCCCGTTAGCCCAGGTTCGTCGATATGTAGTAGGTGGCTTCTTTCGGCGGTGAGTGCCGGGACTAGAATTCGCATCCAGCCCCACCTCGCCGTATCCTAGGGTGGAAACCAGCCTAGGAACGAACGCTATGTTGAACGAACAAGATGCCATGGATCAACATTTCCGACTAATAGCTCTCGAATTACTGATGATTGACTTGCTGGAGAGCAGGTATCTGGCGTCGCCGGATCCGGTCGCTACGGCGCACGCCCATCGCGAGCATATGCGGAATGTTTTGAGCGAGGTGGCCTTACCCGGTCTCGGGAGCGCGTCTGCCTCTGAATTGGCTGTTGGCGGAGTCGGAGATGCGATTGACCGGCTGCTAGAAAATGCTGGTCAAACGGCAGCCCGAAGAGCGGATGAGCTACGGCGCTCTTAAACAGCGCTTCGCGAAATTTTTTCATAAAATGGTAATCTGGCGTTTCATACATTGGCGGTCTGCTGTTCTCTCTTAATATAGACGAACATAATTGAACGGGATAAGCGACACAGTTCTGAGGTTTATGCGCCATTTTCTTGATGCGTGTTCCGACTAACCTGTGGCAAACGCATCAAGAAACAACACTCAAATATCTGCCCGTTGAATTTGGAGATGCGCATCTGAAATGGTCCAGCCAACGCGAGGCCCGGCTGATCTGTCGTGTTCTGCGGGGGCGTATCGCGACCTTGAACAATCCATATGTCGCCATCTTCCGTGACCGAGAACGGTTCGTTTTGGTCGAGTTCGCTTTGTCCGTACTCTTCCTTCAGCACGAGTTCGAGCAATTTCGATGGCGATTTGCGCTGTAATCAGTTTCTTTTCGTTCGCACGGCGGAGCCACATGCTCACACCCTCCTGCGGTTGACCGGCATTGCTCATGTCAGGTGCTCCAAATTGTAATATTTGTTGGCGCGCAAGCAGTGACGCGTGCTAGCCAGCATAGCTTGTCGTCAAGAATGCTTTTGTCAAAGGCTCGGGCTTCAGATCGAAATACCTATAGGGCTGGTCTGGGCCTGCAGCGTACAGGATGAAAATCGGGATCGGCGGCAATGGAGCGTTTGGAGGCAAGCCCAGCGCGTTGATCTTGGAGTCCGGCGAAGTCACTCCAGCGCCTACGATGGTGTGCGCGTAGATGAAGGCCTGATCGGGGGTCAATGTCGGGTTGTCCCCTGTCTTGGTTTCGATCCCGGCCAACACGCCGATCGGCCCAGCGCAAAGCATGTCGAGCCGCGCGGTTTGCCGCACAAACATCAACCGGACTTCCTTCACGCACCGGAAGCCCCTCTGTGTCATCTGATCGAATTCGTTATTTAGCACGAAATCATGGAACTCGCCTTGATAGGCGATCTGTGTCGCCCCACCGGCTCCATCCGCCGTCGTGAACTGTCCATTGTGCGGGTCGTGGTACGGGTTGAACTTGCCGAGCCCAGCCGTCGCCCCGCGCGTCCCGCCCGCCGGCGCGAGCCCCAAATCCGCGCGCGCCTCCTCCGTCGTCTTGATGCCCGAGCCGACGAGAATCTGCAGCGTCTGCGCCTGCTGCAACGGATCGATCGCGTCGTCGCCGACCCACACGAATTCGAGGTCGGGCGCGCCGAGATAGACCTGGATCACCCGGTCCAGCGCGTCCTTGATCCACGCCTTCAGCGGCACGAGGCCTTCCTGCGCCGCTTGCAGGCGCAGCGTCTCGCTGGTCGCGCGATTGACCTGCGAGACGAAGGCCGAGGCCGGCACCGAGAAGGCGTAGCAGATGACGCGGGCGAGCCACTCGTCGTACTGGTCCTTCAGCGGCGGCTGGCGCATCTCCTGCAACCGGAAGTCCGAGGGCATGAACTTGAGCATCCGCCGCCGGCCGAGATTGCCCGACATCAGCGCGTCGAAATAATCCTGGAATTGCTTGATCTGATCGATCGTCCATTCCTTCGGCAAGGTCGCGAACGCGTCGGGCGCCGACCCCGCGCGATAATATTCGAGCGTCGCGACGTCGCGGCGCAGCGCGATGTTGACGGTGAGCGCGATCTGTTCCACCGGGCTCATGCCGTAGAGCCGGTGCGCGCGCACGTTGCGCGGCAGATAGAGCAGTTCGTCGGACGAGAAATCGGCGGCCGGCACGCCGTGCAGCACCTGCTGATAGGCCGGGTCCGGCGGTTCGGGCGCGCGCCCGTCCTCGCCGATCAGCGGCTTGATCGTTGCGCCGTCGACGACGTCGAGGCTGTAGAGCGCGCCCGCGCGGGTCAGCCGCGGATAGATCGTCGCCGCGTCGATGACCAGCATGTCCTCGAGCAGCATGCGCAGCCAGGCGGCGAACGAATGGCGCCGATCGGGGCGATCGAGAAAGGCCAGCGCCGCTTTGGCGCGCGGGGCGGCCGCGGCGCCCGCCGAGGGGTCGCGCGAGCGGATCGAAAAGTCCAGCGCCGCGATCTGGTCCTTGCGCGTCTCGATGACGGCGCGCAGCAGCGGCAGCGCGTCGGCGAGCGCGCGCAGCTCGGCGAAGCCGATCGCGCTGTCCGAGCGCGGCGTATAATTGATGTTGGCGCCGAAGGGATAGTCGAACTGGCGCCCTTTGACCTCCGGCGGCGCCATCGGCGCGAGCGGCTGCTGCGGCCCGAACCATGTCTGCGGCGCGACGCCGGTGATGACGAAGCGCGTCGCGCTCGTCAGACGGGCGAACAAGCTCGGCGGCAGCGGCGTCCGTACACCTTCGTCTGAGGACATTTTCGATGATTCCCCTGGCTGCGCCGGGCGTCTCGGCTCGACGGCGCGCAGGAGCGCGAAGCGCCCCTTCGCCCGGCGTTGTTCGATGCGCGGGTTGCGCTATAAATCCCGAATCAGGTTGGAGACTGCCGTGACGGGGCGACTGCCGATCGCATTGACGTTGCTGATCTTAATCGCCGCGCCGCCGGTCGCGGCGGGCGAGCGCTGGACCTTTTGCGTGGCCTCGATGCTGGGCGCGAAAGACGTCTGGATCACCGAAGTGTTCCCCGCCGGGTCCGATCGCGAGCGGCTCGAGGTCGAGTTCAAGGACGTCCTGGAGCGCCAGGGCTCTGCGCGCATCGTCGCGCAATGTCCCCTGCCCAGCGACGACAAGACCAGCGTGGTCAATGCGCAAATCGCCGCTGAGGAATTCAACCGCAAGCTCGGCGGCGTGCTTCACGCGGTGGCGGCGCAGGAGTTCCCGCCGCGCCGATGACGCGCTCCGTCACCTTTTTCGCGCCGCGTCGCGATAGAATTCGATCATGCCCGAGCGGTCGCCGCGATCGGGATTGATGAGATCGGCGATCGCCCAGATCAGCGCGTCGGCTCTGTCGGGCGAATAGCCGGCCGAGCGCGCGTCAAAATCGGGGGCGAGAGCGCAGAGCTGGTCCTCAAGCTTCGAAAAGACGCCGGCGTGACGCACCATGCCGCGTTCATAGGCCGCGGCGATCGGCTCGGCGCGCAGGTATTTTCCGCGGGTCGCTGTCACCGATCGTACCGGTAGATTGGCCTCGCATTGCCGCAGGACGTCGGCGACCATTTCGCCGCCGTTGTTGGCCTCCGCCACCACCCGGTTGGCGTTGAAGCGGCGGTAGGCGGCGACGACCCGCGCCGCCCAGGCGGCCGGCGTGTCGCCCTGGCTCGACAGGTCGGCGAGCACGTAGATCGCCCCGTCGGCCGCCTTGCCCGCGACGATGATTCCGCATTCGTCGGCCCGGGCGCCGGAGGTCGCCGGCGGGTCGACGCCGATCACGATCTCGGCATAGTCGCTCGGCGCGGCGCTCCCCGTTACGCGATGCCGCTCTATCAGTTCACGCGTCCACAACGCCCCCGGCGCTTCCTCCAGGATCTCGGCGAACAGCTCTTGCCGCCCGATCCGCTGGCCGTCGTATCTGGCGGTGATCCTTTTGAGAAAGGCGCCGGCGAGGTGGTCGACGTTGTCGAATGTCGTTCCATGCGTCACAATGGCGTTCCTGTCGTTGAGCAACTGCTTGATGATTTTCGTCGGCCGCGGCGTGGTGGTGATGACGGCCTGCGGAGAATCGCCAAGACGCAGGCCGAGCAGCGCCTGATCGAATGTTTCGGGATAGCGCCAGGCCGCGAGTTCGTCGCACCAAAGCTTCATATGCTGCTTGCCGCGCAGCCGGTCGGGCTCCTCGGCGGAAAACAATTGCGAGGTCGCGCCGCTGGGCCAGGAGAGGAGCGCGGCGGAGCGCGCGTAGTGGGGGCGTTCATCGTCGCGGCAGCAGGCCAGCACGCCGGACTGCCCCAGCACCATCACGTCGCGCGCGTCGTCGGCGGTGGCGCCGACGAGGTTGACGATCGGATAGGTCTTCACCCATTCGCGCACCGCTTCGGCGCCGGCGCGCGTCTTGCCGGCGCCGCGCCCGGCAAGGATCAACCAATAGATCCAGTCCCCGCCGGGCGGCAATTGGTCGGGTCGCGCCCAAAAGCGCCAGTCGCGCAGCAGTCTCGCCGCGACCTTCGGGTCGAGTTGCGTGAGCCACTCGGCCTGCTGCGCCCCGCTCAAACCGAGCCAATCGCGAACCGTCCCGCGTCCGGCGCCGGCGGCGTTTGTCAGACAGGCTGACAACGGAGCTTTGCGCGCCTTTCCGGCGCCGCGCCGTTTTGCCGTCATGCCTCTTCTTTCGCCTTTTCGCGGCGAGCCGCCATGTCGGCGAGCTTCTTCAGCAACTGCTCGTATGCTTGGTCATCCGCTTGTGGGCTGGTCGCCGGCAGCTTTACAAAGCCATGATAGCGATCGAGACGATCGAGGATTTTCAGGATGCGGTCGACGGCGGCGAGGTCGCCGTCATTGGCCTTTTCGATCAGCCTGACCAGCATCGATTCGAGACGCCTGATTTGCAGCTTGGCGTAGTCCCGCGCGGGCCGAATCGAGATCGCCTTCAACTCGGCGCGCAGAATTCTCTCGACGCGCGCCCGAGTATGATTCCGGGCGTCGGCGATGTTGTCGACGCTCTGGCCGGACATGAGCAGGTCCAGCGCCCGCGGACCCACCGCCACAAGCGCGCCTTCGCCGACGCTGCGCAGTTTCGCTGCGGGCGGCATGAACTTTCCTATTCTTTGAGGGGTTTCGATCGGGGCGAACCCCTCGCCGGCAAAGCCGCCGAAGGGACGAGGCGGCGTTCCAAACGCGCCATTTCCAATGTGCCAGATTATGCCCGCGCCGGCGTAATCACGCAATATTTTGTTTGCCAACGGCTCGCATGAATCGCAAATGACTTCGTATAATCAATATCTTATTCGATATTTATTTCTTGGACCGGCCTATCGCCCGCCGCCCTCGGCGAAGCCGAGTTCGGCGATGGTCCAGATCAACACGACGAGCGCGACGGCATCGAAGACCCATGTCAGCCAGGGCGGCATGGTTCCTTCGGAGCGCGGCTGATACCAACTGGCCGCCGCCGCGAGAAACAGCGAAAACGGCGCGAGGCCCGCCAGAGCCGGCGGTTTGCCGCGATCGGCGAAGCGCTTGGCGCTGACGAAATATTCCGCGACGGCGCAAAGCAGCAGCGCGAAGGCGTAGACGATCAAATAGGCGTAGGTCGCGATGATGCGCGGGTCGATTAGTCCCTCGCGCGAAAGGTCGCGGGCCTGGCGCGGCGCGACGACGAGCCAGACAAGCGTCATGGCCAGCGCGATCGCAATCGGCGGCCCGCTGGCGAGGCGCCATTCGCGCCGATCGATCGCGCCCTCGCTTTGACGATAGAGAAATCGAAAGCGCTCGCCGCGCGATGCTTGGCTCATCAATCTCTCAGCAATTCGTTGATGCCCGTCTTGGCGCGTGTTTGCGCGTCGACGGTCTTGACGATGACCGCGCAATAGAGCGAGGGGCCGGGGGAGCCGTCGGGAAACGGCTTGCCCGGCAGCGAACCGGAGACGACGACCGAATAGGGCGGCACATAGCCGAAGTGGATTTTGCCGCTCGCGCGATCGACGATTCTGGTCGAGGCGGAGATGAACACGCCCATCGAGACGACCGAACCCTCGCCGACTATGACGCCCTCGACAATTTCGGAGCGCGCGCCGATAAAGCAGTTGTCCTCGATAATCGTCGGATTGGCTTGCAGGGGCTCCAGCACGCCGCCGATGCCGACGCCGCCGGACAAGTGCACGTTCTTGCCGATCTGCGCGCAGGAGCCGACGGTGACCCAGGTGTCGACCATCGTGCCGGCGTCGACATAGGCCCCGAGGTTCACGAACGAGGGCATCAGCACCACGCCCGGGGCGATATAAGCGGAGTGACGCACGACGCAATTCGGCACCGCGCGAAATCCCGATCTGGCGAAGGCGGCGGCGTCCCAGCCCGCGAATTTCGAGGGGATCTTGTCCCACCAGCTCGCGCCCGAATTCCCGCCGCCGGGGCCGCCGGGAATCAGGGTGTTTTCATTGAGGCGGAACGACAGCAGCGCCGCCTTTTTCAGCCATTGATTGACGCGCCAGGAGCTTGGCCCAAGCGCGCCTTCGATCTTCTGCGCGACGCGCAACTGGCCGCTGTCAAGTTGATCGAGCGCGGTCTTCACCGCGTCGCGAACATCGCCGGCGGTCTGGGGGGTGATCGTCGCGCGGCGCTCGAAGGCTTGCTCGATCACGGTTTGCAGGCGCTGATGGGACATGGGCGGTTCCGAAATGGCGGCGGGCGCGAGGTTTCATGGCCGGGCGCTCGAATGTCAATGGCGCCGATCAGGGCGAGGTCCTTGATGAAAGGGCGCGCCTCAGCGCACCAGCACGTTCCTGAACTGCCAGGGGTCCGACGGATCGATATCCTCAGGGAAGAACCCGGGCCGATCGGTCAGCGGCGTCCAATCGGTATAGGCGCCGATGACCGGGCCAAGATACGGCGTCTGGATTTCAAGGCAGCGGCGGAAGTCCATTTCGTCGGCTTCGACAATGCCGGCCCGCGGGTTCTCGAGCGCCCAGACCATGCCGGCGAGCACGGCCGAAGTCACTTGCATGCCCGTTGCGTTCTGATACGGCGCGATAGCGCGCGCCTCCTCGAGCGAAAGCTGCGAGCCGTACCAGTAGGCGTTGCGCTTATGACCGAACAGCAGCACGCCGAGTTCATCGACGCCATCGACGATCTCCGCTTCGCCGAGAATATGATTGTCCTTCTGCGGGGCGCCGGCGCGGCCGAACAGTTCGTGCAAGGACAGAACCGCATCGTTGCAGGGATGGTAGGCGTAGTGGCAGGTTGGTCGATAGATCACAGCGCCTTGCGCGTCGCGCTGGGTATAATAGTCGGCGATCGAAATCGACTCGTTATGCGTGACCAGAAAACCATATTGCGCCTGAGCCGTCGGCGTCCACGAACGAACGCGCGTATTGGCGCCGGGCTGATTGAGATAGATGGCGGCGCCGCAACCGCTGTGGTGGAAGCCGGCGTTCGCGGGGGCCCATCTCTCGTGCGTTCCCCAGCCCAGCTCGGCCGGTTGCATGCCCTCGGACAGGAATCCTTCAACCGACCAGGTGTTGACGAAAACGTTCAGAGGCTTGGGCGTTCTCGCGCGCTGAGTGTCGCGCTCGGCGATATGAACGCCCTTCACGCCGAGGTGATGGGCGAGCTTGCCCCATTCGTCGCGCGTCGATGGCTCGAGCGTCGCATCGCCGAGATCGGCGGCCAGATTGAGCAGGGCTTGTTTGACCAACCAGGAGACCATGCCGGGGTTGGCGCCGCAGCACGAAACCGCCGTGGCGCCGCCCGGATTGGCGCGGCGCGCCGCCAGGATGGTCTCGCGCAGGGCGTAATTGGAGCGCGCCTCCGGCGCGACGTTCCTGTCGAAATAGAAGCCTGGCCAAGGCTCGACGACGGTGTCGATGTAGAGCGCGCCGATCTGCCGGCAGTGCTCCATGATCGCCAGCGAGGACGTGTCGACTGAAAGATTGACGCAGAAGCCCTGGCCCTTGCCGGCGGTGAGATAGCGCGTCAGGACCTCGCGATAGTTCTCGCGGGTGATCGGCATGTGCACGAACTCGATGCCGCGTTCGTCGAGCAGACGGCGATCGGAGCCGTCCGGGCCGATGACGACGAAATGGTTCTTGTCATAATCGAAATGGCGCTCGATGAGCGGCAATGTTCCTTTTCCGATCGAACCGAAGCCGATCATCACGATCGCGCCGTCGATACGCCCATGTTGTCGCCATTGCGTCATGATGCCTGTTCTCCAATGGGGCTGATCGGCGAAGGCTTGGCGCCCGTCGGGCCGCTTAAAAGCAAGCGCCGCTCGGCGCGTCAATAGCTCCGGGCGCGCCGCGCCGCCCGATCGAGGAGATGCGCGGGCGACGACGCTTTTCCCGATGCGTCGGCTGCTCGTCGCAATCGAGCCTCGCCCGGCGCCGCCAGGCGCTAGACGCCCGCCGCGCCGCCGTCCGAGCGCGGATCATGGGCGGCCTCGATGGCGCCCTTGGAATTGCGAACCAACGCGCCGGCATGGCCGAAGGCGTCGGAATGCCGCTGCGCCGTCCATTCGATCGGGTGGCCGGCGCGTGCGAGCGCCTGTCCGACGCCTTCGTCAAAGCCGCCCTCGAGTTTGACGCCCATCGATGGCGCGCCCCACAGGCGGCCGAACAAAAAGCGCGGCGCGTCAAGCGACGCCGTCAGGCTCTCGCCGCCGAGATAGCGGGTGAGCAACTGCGCCTGAAACTGCGGCTGGCCGTCGCCGCCCATCGAACCGTAGGGCATGACGCGTCCGTCCTGGAAAACGGCCAGCGGCGGGTTGAGCGTATGAAACGGGCGCCGGCCCGGCCGCAGCGGATTGGTCGCCCGGGCCTCCAGCGAGAACGAGACGCCGCGGTTTTGCATCAGCACGCCCGTGCGCGGCAAAACGCAGCCCGAACCATATTCCCAATAAAGTGACTGGATGAACGACACCGCCCGGCCTTGCGCATCGATCGCGCCCATCCACACCGTGTCGCCCTTGCTGTTTCTCAGCGGCCAGCTCGCCGCGCGGGTCATGTCGATTCGCTCGGCCTCGCGATCCAGCGCCTCGGGGGCGAGAAAATCAGCGCTATCATGCTTCAATTCAGCGAAATCGGCGCACACCCGGTCGCGGATCGCGAGCGCGCGTTTGGAAGCCTCGATCAACCCATGAAAATACTCGAAGCTGCGGATGTCCTTCACTTTGAGCCGCTCGAACAGGCCAAGAAGGATCAGCGAGGCCAGCCCCTGCGTCGGCGGCGGCGTATTGTAGAGCGTCGCGCCTTTGATCTGCAACGACAGCGGCTGGCGCCAGGCGGCCCGGTACGCCTTCAGGTCGGCCCGCGTCACCGGCGCGCCGATGCGCTCGAGATCGCCGGCGATCTCCCGCGCCACATCCCCGCGGTAGAAGTCGTCGAGGCCGGCGTGGGCGAGCTGCGCCAACGTTTCGCCGAGTCGGACGGCTTTGCGACGATCGCCCGCCTTGGCCGGCTTATCGTCGAGAAAGAAGGCCTCGACGAACCCCGGAGCGGCGATCAGCGCCTGATCGCTGGTGGAATCGAAGCGCGCCTCCGAGAATGAAACGGGATAGCCGTCGCGCGCGTGGCGAATCGCATTCTCCAGCAACAGCGCCAACGGCAATCGACCGCCGGCCGCCGCCGACAATTCAAGCGCCGACGCCCAGCCGCCGACGGCGCCGGGGACGGTCAGCGCCGCTCGCGGGCCGCGCGACGGGATGGTCTGCGCTTCCCACAAACGGTAGCGCTCGACGGTCGCGAGTTCGCCGGCGAACCCGCAGGCCTCGATCGCGCGAGTCTTGCCGCCAGGATCTCGTATCAGCCAGAAGCCGTCGCCGCCGATGCCGTTCATATGCGGATAGACCACGGCGATTGTCGCCGCCATCGCCACCACCGCCTCGATAGCATTGCCGCCCTGGATGAGGATGTCGCGCCCCGCTTGCGCGGCCAGCAAGCTGGGCGCGGCGACGGCGGCGTGGGAGAAGACGGGCGTCTCGTTCATGGTGAAGGCCGATGCTGTCAATGGCTTTGGCGAGGCGCGGCTTGCGCCGCGCAGACCGATGGTATAGGGGCCAACGAGTCTCGCGAAGCGTGGAGTTGAACTTGCCGACCGACAAGCCGGTCAACTGGACAAACGCCCTGACGCTGATCAGCGTCGGCGTTCTCGTCGGCACCGAGCTGGTGGGGGCGGGCGCTTCGGCGGGCTGGGCGATCGGCGGTCTGTTCCAGATCGGCGATCTGGCGACCCATGGCCTCGAGATCTTCTTGATCCTGTTGGCTTTGGTCGGCCTGTTCTATTTCCTTCGCGCCGCGCTGCGTCACGAACCGATCCGGCGTTAGAACCGGGCGCGATGACGCCACAGTCGCGGCCGCCGATTCCCTGATGGCGACGCAGACAAGGGGCGAACGTCGGCGCTTGCAGCGCCGCGCGCGGCGTCTTCCGTCCCCGCGCCGCCGAGCGTTCCTCAGGCCGCCTTCGACTTCGGTCGCACTTCGGCCGAATAGTCGTCGATCAGGGCGCTCGTCAGGTTTCCGGGCTTGAACTGATGCGGGCCGATTTCGCTCACCGGCGTGATTTCCGCGGCAGTTCCCGTAATGAAGCATTCGCTGAACGACGACAGCTCGTCGGGCATGATCCGACGCTCGGCGACTTCGACGCCGCGTCGCCGCGCCAATTCGATCGCCGTTTGCCGGGTCACCCCATCCAGGAAACAATCGGCGATGGGCGTATGCAGAACGCCATCCCTGATGAAGAAAACGTTGGCGCCGGTGCATTCGGCGACGCGGCCCTGCCAATCCAGCATCAAAGCGTCGGCATAGCCGCGACGCTCCGCTTTGTGCTTCGAGATCGTGCAGATCATATAGAGGCCCGCCGCCTTCGACCGACAGGGCGCTGTCGCCGGATCGGGCCGCCGATAGTCGGCGACGTCGAGACGAATGCCTTTCATGCGCTGCGCCGGATCGAAATAGCTCGGCCAGTCCCACGCGGCGATCGCCAGATGGATTGTGTTGTGCTGGGCCGACACGCCCATCATTTCGGAGCCGCGCCAGGCGATCGGGCGCACATAGGCGTCCGCAAAGCCGCTTTTCTGGAGCACGAGGGCCTTCGCCGCGTCGATCTGACCGGCGGAATAGGGCACCTCGAAATCCAGAATGCGGGCCGATTCCTTCAGTCTTTCCGAGTGTTTGGACGATTTGAAAATGACGCCGCCGTAGGCGCGCTCACCCTCGAAAACCGCGCTCCCATAATGCATGGCGTGGGTCAGCACATGCACTTTCGCGTCGCGCCAGGGAACCAGACGCCCGTCCATCCAGATCAAACCGTCGCGATCGTCGAACGCTTGCTGTGCCACGATACTCTCCCTCCCGCCCCTCGGGCTGTTTGGAAATTGGCGGCGCACAGCTTAAATACGCGGGCGCAGCATGATCGATAGCAGGGAAGCTGGAATATGTCAACACTACTGACGTAATTGGACTCAGGCATGGATATTGTTGGGAAATCCGGCGCGACGGCCGCCAGCGCGGCTCCGATGTATGATTTGATCGAGCTGTTTTTTTTCGCCTATCGCGATTTTGTGGGCGACGCTGACCGGCTGCTGGAAACCTATCGGTTCGGGCGTGCGCATCATCGCGTGCTGCATTTCGTCAGCCGGCAGCCCGGGCTGACGATCGCCGAGTTGCTCGAAATTCTCAAGATAACGAAGCAAAGTCTCAATCGAGTGCTCAAGGAGCTTATCGCCGAGTCGTTCATTGAAGCGCGCGCCGGCGCGCAGGATCGTCGTCATCGACAGCTTCACACCACGGCGAAAGGCGCCCGCCTCGCCAGGGATCTCGCGCATCTCCAGACGCGCCGGTTCTCGAAAGCGATGGACTCCCTGGGCGAAGGCGGTCGGGAGCGGGCGATCGCGTTCCTGCTGGCGATGATCGATGAGCCCGAACGGGAGCATGTCATGGCGCTGATCGGCGCAAGGAGTTTGGACGCCGGCGAGGCTGGCGGAAGGCTGCTGGCCGCCCGATTGAACGGACAAAGCGGAGACGAGGTGTGAGCGACGACAAACCGACGCCCGGCGACGACGCGGCGCATGTCCTGGTCGTCGACGACGACCGACGCATCCGGATGTTGCTTTCGACCTATTTGCGAAAACATGGCTACCGCGTCACGATCGCCGCGTCTGCGGAGGAGGCGCGAACCTATCTCGAAAGCCTTGCCTTCGAGATTATTGTTCTCGATGTGATGATGCCGGGCGAGAACGGTTTTGACTTCGCCGCCAGCCTTCGTCGAACGTCTCAGGTCCCCATATTGATGCTGACGGCTCGTTCGGAGTCGAGCGATCGCGTTCGCGGACTTGAAACCGGCGTCGACGACTATCTGGCCAAACCGCACGAGCCCAAGGAATTGCTGCTGCGCATCGGGTCGATCCTTCGTCGGACGAGAACAGCTCCGCAACGGGCCGGCGTTGCCGTCGTTCGATTCGGGCCATTCAGTTTTTCGCTGGAGCGCGGCGAATTACGCACGAGTGATGAAGTCGTGCGCCTGACCGAACGCGAGCGCGACATGCTGCGTCTGCTGTGCGCGCACTCCGGCGAGAGCGTTTCGCGCGAGGCGTTGACGGGGTCGGGAGCCGCGGCCAATGAACGAACCATCGACGTGCAAATCAACAGGCTGCGGCGAAAAATCGAGAGCGACCCCGCCAATCCGGTCTATCTGCAAACTGCGCGCGGGGCTGGCTACCGTTTGATCGTCGACGGGTGAGCGGCGTGAGCGCCCTTTCAGCGCCTCTGTTTTTTTCGCGACCGCGAGCGGCCTGGCGGCAGGTTGCTCGCGCAATCGCAAATTTTTTGCCAAAGGGGCTTTACGGCCGCTCGTTGCTCATCGTCATCCTGCCGATGGTGCTTTTGCAGGCGGCGGTCGCCTACGTTTTCATGGAGCGGCACTGGGAGTTGGTGACGCACCGGCTTTCCGCGGCTGTCGCGCGCGACATCGGCGCGATCATCGACCTTTACAAGGCCTACCCGCCCGGGGGAGGCTCCGATCGTCTGCAGACGATCAGCGCCGAGCGGTTTCACATCGACGTCGAATTGTTGCCGCCGGGGCCGCTGCCCCCGCCGATTCCCAAAACCTTCTTCGCCGAGCTCGATCCGCTCACGCGGGCGCTGCCCGACGAGATTTTCAAACAGATTCGCCGGCCATTCTGGATCGATACCGTCGGCCGATCGGGATTGATGGAGATCCGGGTCGACCTCGGCACGGGCGTGTTGCGGATGCTCGCGCACCGCAACCTCGCCTATGAGCCCAATGTCCACATTTTCATTCTTTGGATGCTGGGCGCCGCCGTCGTGTTGCTCGCCGTCGCAATTCTATTTCTGCGCAATCAGATCAGGCCGATTTTGCGGTTGGCGGGCGCGGCGGAGGATTTTGGCAAGGGCCGCGATTTCGAATTTCAACCCCATGGCGCGCGCGAAGTCCGGCAGGCCGGCTACGCCTTCATCGAAATGAAAAGGCGCGTCGAGCGCGCCGTCGAGCAACGCACCGCGATGCTCAACGGCGTCAGCCACGATCTTCGCACCATCCTCACGCGCTTCAAGCTGTCGCTGGCGGTCATGGATGAGCAGCCCGAGATCGAACCGCTCCAAAAGGACGTCGAGGAAATGCAGCGCATGCTGGAAGGCTATCTCGCCTTCGCGCGCGGCGATGCAGGAGAGGCGACGGTGTCGACGGATGTGCACGACGTACTCGACGCATTGAGGTCTGACGCCGAACGGCACGGAAGCGCAGTCACCGTCGAGGCGAATGGCGATCTCAACGTGAAGGTCAGGCCGAGCGCGTTCAAGCGATGTTTGTCCAACCTTGTCGCCAATGCTCAGCGTCATGGCCAAAACATTGTCCTGCATGCCTCACGCGAACAACGCTTTATCGCAATCCATATCGACGACGATGGGCCCGGCATCGCTCCCGAGCATCGCGAGGATGTCTTTCGCCCGTTCTACCGGCTGGATGAGGCGCGCAATCAGGACTACAGCGGCGCCGGCCTCGGCCTCGCCATCGCCCGCGACATTGCGCGCTCTCATGGCGGCGACGTGAGCCTGGGCACGAGCGCCATGGGCGGCCTGCGCGCCAGCGTGCGGATTCCTCTCTAGCGCGAGAGGGCATCGGATTGAATCCGCCCCGTTTCCTGTCGTCTGACTATGGGGCGCAGGCTTGCCGTAGGAATCTGTCGCTCTTCCGGGTCCGCTCGGCGTCCGCCAAAGCGCGCCGCACGTCAGACCGACGCGTTGATCCAGCGCACCAGTTCGCTTTTGGGCGCCGCCCCGGTCTTCTGGGCGGCCAGCTTCCCGTTCTTGAACACCATCAGGGTTGGAATTGACCGAATCCCGAGCTTACTCGCGACGCCGGGATTCTCATCGATGTTCAGCTTGGCGATTTTCACCTTGCCCTTCATTTCGCTGGCGATTTCCTCGAGGGAGGGACCGATCATCCGGCAAGGACCGCACCATTCCGCCCAAAAGTCGACGACGACAGGTTCGTTGGACTTGAGAACGTCGACGTCGAAATTGGCGTCGGTGACCTTGGAGGTGGCGGACATGGGTTCCTCGGAAAAATGCGCGGCGAAACCCGCGCGGCCCCTGATAGGTAGGAACCGGGCCCGAACGCGTCAAGTCGGCCGCCTCTCAGAACAGTCGCCCGCCGTTGGGCGCCGGCAAGCTCGGCCCTATCAACACGACTGCGCCGTCTTCATCTGGAAAGCCCAACGTGAGGACCTCGGAGATGAACGGTCCGATCTGGCGGGGCGGAAAGTTGACGACCGCCGCGACCTGGCGTCCCAACAGCGCCTCCACGCTGTAATGCGCGGTGATTTGCGCCGAGGATTTTTTGAGGCCGATGATTGGCCCGAAGTCGATGGTCAGCCGATACGCGGGTTTGCGCGCCTGCGGGAAGGGTTGCGCGGAGACAATCGTGCCCAGGCGAATATCGACCTTCAGGAAGTCGTCGAATGTTATGACGGGCGCCTTGTCGGTAGGGGGCATGCGGCCTCGATATCAGCTCAGACTCGCTGACGGTCCATTGCGCGAGCCGCCGCCCATCGTCAAGCCCGCGCGGGCGCGCTTGACAGCGCGGCGCGCGAACCATAGCTCCCTCGGATCATGAACAGGCCCCATGGAGCAGGCGTCCCGCTGGTCGCTGGACTGAGCGAGATCGCCGCGCGCTACGACGTCGTGTTGAGCGACATTTGGGGCGTGGTCCACAATGGGCGGGAATCCTTTGCGCATGCGACGCATGCGCTGGACCGCTTTCGGCGGCGGGGCGGCACGGTGGTCCTCATCACCAATGCGCCGCGGCCGGGCGGACCCATTCGCGCGCAGCTCGATGACCTCAAGGTTCCGGCCGAGGCCTATGACGGGGTCGTCACCTCGGGGGACGTCACGATGAGGCTCATCATCGGGCGCGGTTCGGCGCCGGTCCATCACATCGGACCGCCGAGGGATTGGAGCCTCTTTGCGGAAGCCGCCGCATCGGCGCGCGCGGCGCCGGCCCCGTTGGTCCCGCTGGATCGCGCCGACTATGTGTTGTGCACCGGTCTTTTCGACGATCGGGTCGAGGCTCCCGCCGATTATGACGCGGTTCTCCGCGTGATGCTGGCGCGCCGATTGCCGCTGATCTGCGCCAACCCCGACCTCGTCGTCCAGCGCGGCGATCAGTTGATCTACTGCGCCGGGGCGCTCGCGGAACGCTATGAGCAGATGGGCGGTTCGGCGATCTACGCCGGCAAGCCTTACGCGCCGATCTATGCGGAGGCGTTGAGCCTGGCCGGCGCGCTCCGGGGAGAATCTGTCGACGACTCGCGCGTCCTGGCGATCGGCGATGCGATGCGCACCGATGTCGCCGGCGCCGCGAGGCGGGGGATCGACATCCTGTTTGTGACCGGGGGAATCCATCGCGAGGATTTGCACGGGAACGGCCCGTTGCAGGCCGCGGCGCTTGAGCAATTCTCGGCGCGGCACGGTCTGTGGCCGACCGCGGCCATTCGCGATCTCGTATGGTGAATCGCCGAAATATTGTTTGCCCGTAGGGCGAATTCAGGACCGAACGCCACTCGGCTCCATCGGAACGAGCGGAGCGAAAAATCTCGATTGAGGAACCTCCTTTGAGCGTCGGAAGAGGATCATGACCGCGACGACCTTCAAGACTTGCTATTTCGAGGATCTCGCGGTCGGCATGCGGGAGTCCTATGTCAAGACTGTCAAGAACGAGGACGTGATCGGCTTCGCCGAATTGTCCGGCGACCACAATCCTATTCACCTGTCCGAGCATTTCGCCCGCAAGACCCGGTTCGGCGGAAGAATCGTGCACGGTCTTTACACCGCAAGCCTGATTTCGGCGGTCATCGGCATGCGGTTGCCTGGGCCGGGCTCGGTCTATATCTCGCAAAGCCTGAACTTCAAGGGACCGGTCAAGATCGGCGACGTCGTCACCGTCGGGGTGGAGGTCGCCGAACTCACCGAGAAGGGCCGGCGAGTGCGCCTGCACTGCGAATGCACGGTCGACGGCCGGGTGGTGCTCGACGGCGAGGGCGTTTTGAGCGTGCCGGCGCGCAAGAGCGGGTGAGCCTTTCGCCTTGACCCTTGCCGACCGCCGGGGCAGTTTCCGGCGGCTTCCACCTTCCGCACATTCACGCAACGGACGCCGCGTGTCGCAAGCGAGCAACGCCAGACGGTTCGTGATCGCCGCAGATCCGACGGGCCCACCCGAGGGGCTCGCGCATGGCGTCTTTGCGATCGGCAATTTCGACGGCGCGCATCTCGGGCACCGCGCTGTCATCCATCGCACCAGGGAACTCGCAGCCGAACTCGGCGCGCCCAGCGCGGTCTTGACCTTCGAGCCTCATCCGGCCGATTTTTTTGCAGGCAAGCCGGTCGTCTTTCGTCTGACGACGAAGGCGGTCAAGGCGCGCGCCCTCCAAGAGCTCGGCCTCGACGGCGCCGTGTTTCTGACCTTCGACGTCAATCTGGCCTCTCTGACGGCGGAGGAGTTCGTCAGGGAGGTGCTGGTTGGACGACTGGATGTGGCGGCCGTTATCGTCGGCTGGGACTTTCATTTCGGGAAACATCGCTCGGGTTCGCCGGCGTTCATGAGGGAAGCGGGCGCCCGATACGGGTTTCGCGTCGAAGTCATACGAAAAATCGAGGCGCCCGAAGGATTTGGAACGCAGGCCGTCTCCTCGACGGCGATCCGCCGCGCCCTGGAGACCGGCGACGTCGAGGCCGCCGCGCGGTTTTTGGGGCGCGGCTACGCGGTCAGCGGCGTCGTTGTTCCCGGCCGCAAGCTCGGCCGGACGCTGGGCGTTCCGACCGCCAACATCGCGCTCGAACCGACCAACCGTCTCGCGCACGGAGTCTACGCCGTGCGGGTTTTCATCGACGGCGCGCGCTTCGACGGGGTCGCCAGCTTCGGCACGCGCCCGACAGTCGACGACGGCCCGCCGCTCCTGGAGACCTTCCTGTTCGACTTTGACGGCGATCTCTACGGCAAAACGATCGAGGTGGCGTTCGTCAGTCGAATCCGGGCCGAGCGCAAGTTCGAGAGCCTCGAGGCGCTGGTGGCCGAAATGAATCGCGACAAACAGAAGGCGCGGGACATTCTGGCCGGGCCGGGGGCTTCGACTTAGCGCGGCGGCAGGCGAGTCTTGCGCGCAAGCGTTTGAAAACGCATTCATATTTCTGAGCTTGCGAGGCGCGCGGGCTTCCATGGCGGGCTCGCCGGCGGCCCGCTTCGCAAAATGTCGTTTGGCGCGCGACGCCAAATCCTCTAATCCCACCTCCTTCACGGGCGTTCGCGCTCATCGCGAACTCGGCGCAAAACGAGATGAACGACCAGTCCGCCAAAGGCCCCGACTATACGCAGACGCTGTTTCTGCCCAAGACCGATTTTCCGATGCGGGCGGGCCTGCCGCAAAAGGAGCCGGAGATTCTCGCGCGTTGGGCGCGCGAGGACCTCTACGGCCAGTTGCGCGCTGCGTCGAAGGGTCGCGACAAATTCGTGCTGCACGACGGGCCGCCCTACGCGAACGGCGCCATCCATATCGGCCACGCGCTGAATAAGATCCTGAAGGACATGGTGACGCGCTCGCAGCAGATGGCGGGCAAGGATTCCAATTACGTGCCGGGCTGGGACTGCCACGGCCTGCCGATCGAATGGAAGGTCGAGGAGGAGAACTATCGCTCGAGGGGTAAGGCGAAGCCGGATTTTTCGGATTCGGCGGCGATCATCGCGTTCCGCAAGGAATGCCGCGCCTACGCCGAGCATTGGCTCGGCGTGCAGCGCGAGGAGTTCAAGCGCCTCGGGGTGGTTGGCGACTGGGACCATCCCTATTCGACGATGAGCTTTCCGGCCGAGGCGCAGATCGCCCGCGAGATCATGAAATTCGCCGCCAACGGCCTGCTCTATCGCGGCTCCAAGCCGGTGATGTGGAGCGTCGTCGAGAAGACCGCGCTCGCCGAGGCGGAGGTCGAATACGAGGACTATACGAGCGACACGGTGTATGTGGCGTTTCCCATTGCCCGGTATGAGGCCCCCTACGATAGCGAGCGCGCGAACGCGCTCGGCGCCATCGAAACGCTCAGGAAGGGCGCAGTCGGCGTCTTCTTCTCGGCCGACGGCAATAAGAATGTTTCCCTCGCCGAACTGGAGCGAATGAACCGCGAATTGCGGGTGATCATCTGGACAACGACGCCGTGGACGCTTCCGGGCAACCGGGCAATCGCGTTCTCGCGCCAGATTTCTTACGGTGTCTATCGCGTGCTCGACGCCCCCGAAGGAAATTGGGCGAACATTGGTAGTTTCTATTTGCTCGCTGACAAGCTCGCCGAGAGCGTCATGGCCGCCGCGAAGGTCACACGCTTTGACCGTATGGGTCGATTCGAACCCGCCGCTATTGGCGCTTGCGCCCATCCTCTCGCGGGTCAGGTCCCCGGCTACGATTTCGCAGTTCCCCTCCTCCCCGGCGACCACGTCACCGACGACGCTGGGACAGGCTTCGTCCATACCGCGCCGGGCCACGGTCGTGAGGACTTCGACCTGTGGACTTCGGCCGAGACGCAGCAACTCCTGCGCGCGCGCGGCATCGATGCGCGCATCCCTTACACCGTCGACGAAAACGGCGCCTTCACCAAGGACGCGCCCGGCTTCGAGGGCAAGCGCGTGCTCAACGACAAGGGCGAGAAGGGCGACGCCAACGAGGCGGTCATCCAGGCGCTGATCGCGGCGGGCGCGCTGGTGGCGCGCGGCAGGCTCAAGCACCAATATCCGCATTCCTGGCGCTCGAAAAAGCCGATCATCTTCCGCAACACGCCGCAATGGTTCATCGCGATGGACAAGCCGATCGCGGGTTTCCCTTCCCCCCGCCCCGCGGGGGGAAGGTGGCCCGAAGGGCCGGATGAGGGGCGGCGCGACGCCGGGGATGTTGAGGGCGGCCAATCCGCTGACGGCGGCGCTGCCCCTCACCCCGGCCCTCTCCCGGCGCGCGGGGAGAGGGGGCAAGTTGTCGGCGCGACGCTACGCGAGACGGCGCTGGCCGCCATCAAGGAGACCCGGTGGGTTCCCGTCTCCGGCGAGAACCGCATCACCGGCATGGTGGCCAACAAGCCGGATTGGGTGATGAGCCGCCAGCGCGCCTGGGGCGTGCCGATCGCGGTTTTCGTGGGCAAAGGCGGCCACGACATCCTGATCGACGAGGAGGTCAACAAGCGCATCGCCGACGCCTTCGAGGCCGAGGGCGCCGACGCCTGGTTCGCGGAGGGCGCCAAGGCGCGGTTTCTCGGCAACAACCGCAACCCGGACGATTTCGACAAGATCGACGACGTGCTCGACGTGTGGTTCGACTCGGGTTCGACCCATTCTTACGTGCTCGGCGATCCTGTTCACTTCCCCGGCCTCGCCGGGATCAAGCGCCGGATCGACGGCGGCGCCGACGACGTGATGTATCTCGAAGGCTCCGACCAGCACCGCGGCTGGTTCCAGTCCTCGCTTCTCGAAAGCTGCGGCACGCGCGGGCGCGCGCCGTTCGACGTGGTGCTGACGCATGGCTTCACGCTCGACGAGAAGGGGCGCAAGATGTCGAAGTCCCTGGGCAACCAGACCTTCCCCCAGGACATCATCAAGCAGTCGGGCGCCGACATCCTGCGTCTGTGGGTCGCCAGCGTCGACTATGCCGACGATCAGCGGATCGGCCCGGAGGTGTTGAAGAGCGTCAGCGACAATTATCGCAAGTTGCGCAACACCATCCGCTGGATGCTCGGCACGCTCGCCCATTATTCGCCCGAAGACGGCGTCGGTTTTCACGCGATGGGCGAACTCGAGCGGCTGATGCTGCACCGGCTCGCCGAGCTCGACGGCACGATCCGCGCGGCCTATGCGAACTTCGACTACGCCCGCGTGATCGCCGCCCTGTCGGCCTTCATGAACGCCGATCTCTCCGCCTTCTATTTCGACATCCGCAAGGACGCGCTCTATTGCGATCCGCCGTCGAGCGCGCGGCGCCGCGGCGCGCTCGAGGCGATCGACGCCATATTTCGCGCCGTGACGCTGTGGCTCGCGCCAATCCTGGTCTTCACCAGCGAGGAAGCGTGGGCCTCAAACGATGGAGAGGCGCGCTCCGTGCATCTCGAGCAGTTTCCCGCCATTCCTGCGCATTGGCGCCACGAGAAGCTCGCCGCCAGGTGGGAGAAAATTCGGCGGCTGCGCCTGGTGGTGACGGGCGCCATCGAGATCGCGCGGGCGAACAAGCAGATCGGTTCGTCGCTTGAAGCGCGCCCGCGCGTCTTCATCGAGGACGCCTCGTTTCTGAGCGCGCTCGAAGGCGTCGATTTCGCAGAAGTGTGCATTACCTCGGATATCGCGATCGAGCCGCTGGAGCCGGCGCCGGCGCACGCGTTCCGGTTGCCCGACACGCCCGGCGTCGCGGTCCTCGTGGAGCGCGCGCCCGGCGTCAAATGCGCACGCTCGTGGAAATACTTCGACCCGGCGGCCGCCGACCCGCAATTCCCCGATGTGACGCCGCGCGATGCGCAGGCCTTGCGCGAGTTGGCGGTAGCGGGCGCGGTTAAATGAAGGCGCGCTCGGTCGGCGGCCTGGCGGCGCTGGCGGTTCTGATTGTCGACCAGGCCTCGAAGTTCTGGCTGCTCCACGGTTTGGGGATGAAGGATCACGAGCGAATTGCAATTGCGCCGTTTCTGGACTTCGAGCTTTTGTGGAATCCGGGCATTTCTTTCAGCCTCTTCCCGCAGGGAACCGCGACCGGGCGCTGGGTGTTGCTGGGTGTGACCCTGGCCGCCACGGCGCTGCTCGGCGCCTGGTTGTGGCGGGTCGATAGCAAATTGGCCGGCCTTGGCCTGGGCGCGATCGTCGGCGGCGCCCTAGGCAATGGTTATGACCGGTTCGCCTATAACGCCGTCGTCGACTTTCTGGATTTTCATGCGTTCGGATATCATTGGTATGTATTCAACATCGCCAACTCGGCAATTACCCTGGGAGTCGCCCTTCTTCTCTATGACAGTCTTGTCGTTAGTCGCCACGCGGTTCCCTCGCGCGGCGCCGGAGGTTGAACTGGCGGGCGTCGGGCGGAATCCACTTTCGCGCGGCGGCGTGCTAGAAGCAAAAATGTGCTAGGAAATTACCACGCGCAGGGATATTCGCTGCTCGCCGCCGTGCGCCATTGATTTGCCGAAAAGCCGATCGACTCTCCCGCGCGAGCCGTTTCGGAATCTTTCGCCCCTGGCGAAGTCGGCGGACAAACGATCGAGAGGAATACAGCTCATGCCGCTGTTTTCAACCAAATCCAGAGCAGCTGAGGGTCTGGCTTTCGCCGCCGCCCTGGTCGCTTTCATCGGCGCGTCGGCCGTAACGCCGGTTCTTGCCGGCGACGATGGTCAGGCGCCGATTTGGACGGGGCTTGGCGGCTTATTCGGGCTGACCGGTAAAGAGCCCGAAGAGCGAATCGATTATCGGGAGCGCGCGCGCCTCGTGTTGCCGCCGAAAATGGCTCTCCCCCCGCCGATCCCGCCGGTGACGCAACGGACACCCGCATGGCCGGTCGACCAGGAACTCGTTAAGGCTCGGAAGGCAAGGGAAGAACAACTCGCCATCCTGAAAGCGCAGTCGGAGGTGCCGACTTTGAGGGATGGCAATCGTGTGTCGCCCGACCAGTTGCGCGCGGATCGTTACACGCCTGGCGAGGCGGCGCCGAATCATTGCGCGGGGCAATCCAATACCCGTCGTTGCGACTGGGTTCCATTTCGCAACGTTCTCGAGACCATCGGATTGGCCAAGCCCGACGAAATCGTCGCGGGCCAGGAGCCGGACCGCGACTGGCTGACCGACCCGCCCAAAGGCTATCGTCTTCCCACCTCCACGACGGTGGCGACGCCCGATAATTCCAAGCCGGCCCCCGATCCGCACGACTCAAAGGCGCTTCTGTACCAAGCGCCGGAGCAGTAAAGTCGGAACATCGGTTCGCCGCAGTCGTCGGGATCGCAGGGCGAGAGTAGGGCGACTCCCGGCTCGGCTGGCGGCCGGTCGTGTCGTTCGATCAGCTTGGCGCTTCATTTTTTCACCCTCCCCGGATGTTTCGAGCAAAATAACTTCGTCGGGGAGAGCAAGATTGGTTCGGCGACCACGGTCTCAACTGATGCCGAAGTTGCCGGATCGGGCGATCCTCGCTGGCTCATCTTGATTCAGGAGGTTGATCTCTGATCGGCGGGCCGGGGAGATGGGGCGTGGCGGAAGGAAACAGGGACTGGCCGAGCAGCCCCTACAATTCATTTGACAGCATGGAGGGAATTGCGGCGATCGAGACTTCGCCGCCGCCTCGCCTCTTCCGGTCCGTGCCGCGGTCCCGGCTCATCCATGCGATCTATCCGGGCGTCCTCGTCGCTGGCACAATCGCCTTGGCTTCGACCTGGCTCGCGCAGCAATACACGACGCCGGTCATGCTGTTCGCCCTCCTTTTCGGCATGGCGTTTCATTTCCTGCACGAGGAAGGGCGCTGCGTCGCCGGAATCGAATTCTCATCGCGAACCGTGCTTCGCACCGGCGTCGCCTTGCTGGGCGTCAAGATCACGGTGACCCAGATCGCGAGTTTGGGCGCTCTGCCCGTCGCGATGGTGGTCGTCGGCGTCGCCACGACGTTTCTGGTCGGGCTCGCCTTGGGTCGCCGCCTCGGTCTGGGGTCCGCGTTCGGCGTTCTCTCGGGCGGAGCCGTCGCTATTTGCGGAGCCTCGGCCGCACTGGCCATCGCTTCGGTTCTGCCGCGTCACGAACAAAGCGAGCGCGATACGATTCTGACTGTCGTCAGCATTACGGCGCTTTCGACTCTCGCGATGGTCCTCTATCCCGTTTTCGCGATAGCCGTAGGCCTCGATCACGTGCACGCCGGGATTTTCATCGGCGGCACCATTCATGACGTCGCCCAGGTCGTCGGCGCAGGCTATATCATCTCGCCCGAGACCGGCGACATCGCCACCTATGTCAAACTGCTGCGCGTGGCGATGCTGTTGCCCGCGGTGTTCGCGATTACGCTGGTCGTGGCGCGAACCGGCGAGCGGCGCACCAGCGTCCAGCCGATGTTGCCTGGCTTTCTCATCGCTTTCGCGCTGCTCGTCGTGGTCAACAGCCTCGGCCTGCTGCCGCATCTTCTCATCAATTGGGCCAACGATGTTTCGCGCTGGTGTCTGGTTACGGCGATTGCGGCGCTCGGCATGAAAACTTCGTTCAAGGCGCTTTTCGCCGTCGGCTGGCGTCCGATTGGGTTGATGGTGGCGGAAACGATGTGGATCGCCGTTCTCGTCTTTGCATCGGTGAAGTTCGTCATCTGAGAGTAGAGCGGCCCGAAGGACTTTGACTGACGGTCAAGCTGGGCTAGTCTGGCTTTAGGGCGCGAGGAAACTCAGCGCCAGATTGTTGCCGGCGAAGGGGGGATTCGTTGCTCAAGGAATTCAGAGATTTCGCGATGCGCGGCAACGTCGTCGATCTCGCGATCGGCGTCATCATCGGCGCTGCGTTTGGCAAGATAGTCGACTCTCTGGTCAACGACATTTTCATGCCGTTCATCGGCGCGTTGGGCGGCGCCGACTTCTCCAACTACTTCTTCGGTCTGTCGCATGCGGTCACCGCGTCCAACCTGGCCGATGCGAAGAAGCAGGGTCCGGTGTTCGCCTATGGCAATTTCGCCACCGTTGTGGTCAATTTCCTCATCATCGCTTTCGTGCTGTTTCTCGTCATCAAGGGCATCAACACGATGAAAAAGAAGGAAGTCGCGGCGCCGGCCGCTGCTCCCGCCCCGACGCGCAGCGAGGTGTTGTTGGCGGAAATTCGCGATTCGCTCGCCAAGCGCTGAGCGCGCGCCTATCGAGCCTGGTTGGCGATCTCCGGAGACCGCCGCCGGCGACTGGGCGGCGGTTTGAGAGTCTTCGGCCCGCCGCCGGCGGGTTGCCGCGTTCCTTCCATTACGGGCAATGGCCAATTTGCGCTCCAACGCCTCCGATGTTTCGCCGACGTCTCCTCCCGACTGGCCCGGCGCGATCCACCCACAAATGCGTGCGGTCGTAGAAAGCGGCATCGTCGAACTGTTCAACTACGGCCGCGGCCGTCAGGGGCTGATTCCTCTCTGGGTCGGCGAGGGCGACCTGAAGACCCCCGATTTCATCGCCCAAGCGGCTCGGCTTTCCCTGGCTGCGGGTGAGACTTTCTACACTCACCAGCGGGGCATACCCGAACTGCGTGAGGCGATTGCGCGCTACATGAGGCTGGTCTACGGCTTGCCGCCCGGCGGCGAGGCCTTCCAGCCCGAGCGATTTTTCGTAACCGTCGGCGGCATGCATGCGTTGCAAATCGCGGTGCGGCTGATCGCGGGCCCCGGCGAGGAAATCATCGTTCCCTCGCCTGCTTGGCCCAACTTCGAAGGCGCCATTGCGCTGGTGGGCGCGCGTTGCGTCAACGTTCCCATGACCAGCGGCGCGCGATGGAGCCTCGATATCGACCGCCTCGCCGGAGCGATTACGCCGGCGACGCGGGCGATTGTCCTGAACTCTCCGGGAAATCCGACCGGCTTTACGGCGACGCACGATGAACTCGTCGCTCTCCTCGAACTTTCGCGCCAGCGAGGTCTGTGGATCGTCGCCGACGAAATCTATGGACGCCTCGTCTACCAGGGCGAACGGGCCCCCTCGTTTCATGATGTGATGGATCAGGAGGATCGAATTCTATTCGTCCAGACGCTGTCGAAGAACTGGGCGATGACGGGATGGCGCATCGGTTGGCTCGAGGCGCCGCCCGCGCTTGGTTCGACCATCGAGAACGTGATTCAATATACGACCTCGGGCGTGCCTGTATTCATTCAGCGCGCGGCTATCGCCGCGATCGAGCAGGGCGAGCCTTTCATCGTTCATCAGCGCGCCCGAATGCGAGCGAGCCGCGACATCCTGTGCGACGGCTTGGCCGCGACGGGACGCGTGCATTTTTCTCGACCGGAAGCAGCATTCTACCTGTTCTGCTCCGTCGACGGGGAGGACGATACGCGCGCCCTGGCGAAGCGCCTCGTCGATGAAGCCGGCTTGGGCGTTGCGCCGGGCTCGGCGTTCGGAGCCGGCGGCGAGGCCTATATTCGCCTGTGCTTCGCCCGATCGCCCGAGCAGATCGCCGAGGCGACGCGCCGCTTCAGCCGTTGGCTCGCCCGATGAGCGGCGAATTCCCCGCGACTATTCCGCGGCGAGCGCGCGCGGCGCGAGGGGCAATCCTAGCGCCGACCAGGTTTCGCACAGTGCGGCGACAAGTTCGGCGATCAACATATCGTCGTGATACGGCGTCGGCGTGATTCGCAGCCGCTCCGTTCCTCGCGCGACCGTGGGATAGTTGATCGGCTGAATATAAATGTTGTGGCGCTCCAGCAGGCGGTCGCTCGCCTTCTTGCAGAGTTCGGCGTCCCCGATCATCACCGGAACGACATGAGAACTGTTGGGCATCATGGGGATGCCCGCGCGGCTCAGCGCCTGCTTCACCTTGGCCACCTGCCGTTGGTGGCTGGCGCGGGCCTCGCCGGCGCTTTTGACGATGCGCACCGATTCGGCGGCGGCGGCGGCCACCGCGGGCGGCAGCGCCGTGGTGAAAATGAAAGCAGGCGCGCACGATCGCACGGCGTCGACAATCGCCGCGCTCGCCGCGATATAGCCGCCCAGAGTCCCGAAGCCTTTCGCCAGAGTGCCTTCGACGATATCGACGCGCTCCATCACGCCGTCGCGTTCGGCGACGCCTGCGCCACGCGGCCCGTAAAGACCGACGGCGTGCACCTCGTCGAGATAGGTGAGCGCGCCATGCTTTTCCGCGAGATCGACGATCGCCCTGATCGGCGCCATGTCGCCGTCCATCGAATAAAGGCTTTCGAAGACGATCAACTTGGGGCGTCCGGGACGGGCCGCCTTCAAAAGGCTTTCAAGATGGGCGGTGTCGTTGTGTCGGAAAATCTGCTTTTCGCAATTGGAGCGCTTCACGCCCTCGATCATTGAATTATGGTTGAGCGCATCGGACAGAATAAGGCAGTCCGGCAGCAATGAAGCGACGGTCGAGATGGCGGCGAGATTCGATATCCAGCCCGAAGTGAACACCAGCGCCGCCGGTTTGCGGTGCAAATCGGCAAGTTCGTCTTCGAGATCGACCAAGGGACCGCTGTTGCCTGAAATGTTGCGCGTGCCGCCGGCCCCCGCTCCATAGCGGGCGGTCGCCTCTTGCATCGCGGCGATCACTTGCGGGTGACGCCCCATGCCGAGATAGTCGTTCGGGCACCAGACGACGACCTCCTGTTTCCCTGGCGCCCCGCCGTCGTCGCGTCGCCAAAGCGCCCGCGGAAAACGCGCGGCGTCGCGCTCCAGCTCAACGAAGACCCGGTAGCGGCGCTCGGCGCGGAGCCGTTCAGTAGCGTCGGTGAAAAACGCTGAATAATCCATCAGGTCTCCGAAAAGTGCCGATTACTCCCGCCCTTCGGCGAAAATTGCGTCAGAACGCGCCTTCCTCGCGCGATGGCCGACGATCAACACATACGGTTAGTTGGCCGTCAAGGCGCCGCATTGCGGCATATCAATTCAACGATTTCGACCAACGCCCGGTTAACGCCTGGTCGTCGGCGCCTCTAGCAATATTGCGCTGCACAAATTAGAAATGATGATTGGTCAACCGGAGACAGTCATGATTGCTCGCCCGCGCCGCAGCGTCCTCTATATGCCAGGGTCCAACCCCCGCGCTATAGCCAAGGCGCGCAGCTTGGCGGCGGACGCCGTCATTCTCGATCTGGAAGACTCGGTCGCGCCCGACGCCAAGGCGTTGGCCCGCGCGCAGGTTATGGCCGCCGTCCGCGAAGGCGGATTTGGCGGCCGTGAGGTCGTGATTCGCGTCAACGGCGCCGAGTCCCCCTGGGGCCGCGACGATCTGGCCGCCGCGATGGCGGCCGGCCCCGATGCGATCCTCCTGCCGAAGATCGACGGCCCGGGCGGCGTCATGCAGGCGGCGCGCGAGCTGCGCGAGGCGGGAGCTCCCGACCGAATTCGCCTCTGGGCGATGATGGAGACGCCGATGGCCATCCTCCACGCCGGCTCGATCGCCGCCGTAGCCGCCGATCCCGGCTCGCGGCTGGAGGTGCTGGTCATGGGGCTCAACGATCTCGCCAAGGAAACACGGGCGAGGTTCGTTCCCGGCCGCGCTTCGATGACCGCTTGGCTCGCCCACTGCGTGGTCGCCGCCCGCGCGCATGGAGTCGATATCCTCGATGGCGTCTACAACGACATCGCCGATCTCCAGGGTTTTGAAAGCGAATGCGCCCAAGGGCGCGATTTTGGCCTCGACGGCAAGACGCTCATTCACCCGAGCCAGATCCGCGCCGCCAACGCCGTCTTCGCGCCCACGGTCGCTGAAGTCGATGGCGCGCGCGCGATCATCGGCGCCTTCGATCTCCCTGAAAATGCAGGCAAAGGCGCGATCCAGCTCAATGGCCGGATGGTGGAGCGGCTGCATGCCGAAATCGCCCGACGCACCCTGTCGATCGCGCATGGCATCGCCGCCCTGTCGACGCAGCAGGGCGAGGCTTGATGCTGCTTTTTGCGCCGGCGACGGTTGGAAACCGGCGGCTGACGGACTAGACAAGGGGCGTTCTCCATTTGGGAGCCGCGCCAATGGGCCATGTGTATCGCCCGCTTTTCCCGCTCGGACCCGATGCGGCTCCATATCGGAGATTGAGCGCAGAGGGCGTCCGCACAGAGCGTGCGCTCGGCGCCGAAATCCTGATCGTCGAGCGCGAAGCGATCCGCCTTCTCAGCGAGCAGGCGCTCATCGACATCAACCATCTGCTCCGCCCGGGTCATCTCGCACAACTCGCCGGCATCCTCGATGATCCCGAAGCGACTTCGAACGACAAGTTTGTCGCACTGGATTTGCTGAAGAACGCGAATATCGCCGCGGGCGGCGTCCTGCCGATGTGCCAGGACACCGGCACGGCCATCGTCGTCGCCAAGAAAGGGCGCTTCGTCTGGACTGACGGCGACGACGAGGCCGCCATAGCGCAGGGCATCGGCGAGGCCTACGAGAAGAAGAACCTGCGCTATTCGCAACTGACCGCGCTGTCGATGTTCGAGGAAAAGAACACCGGCGACAACCTGCCCGCGCAGATCGAAATCCTCGCCGAGGGCGGACGGGAGTTCAAGTTCCTGTTCATCGCCAAGGGGGGCGGCTCGGCTAACAAGAGCTTCTTCTACCAGGCGACGCCGTCGATTCTGACGCACGACCGGATGATCGCTTTCTTGAAGGAGAAAATTCTCACGCTGGGAACGGCCGCCTGCCCCCCTTACCATCTGGCGATCGTCATCGGCGGGACCAGCGCCGAGCAAACGATGAAGACGGTCAAACTCGCCTCGACGCGCTACCTCGATAGCCTGCCCACGTCAGGGGGAGCGGATGCGCACGCCTTCCGCGATCTCGCGATGGAGACGGAAATTCAGACCTTGACGCAGCAACTCGGCGTCGGCGCGCAATTCGGCGGCAAATATTTTTGTCATGACGTGCGAGTCGTCAGATTGCCGCGCCACGGCGCGTCGCTGCCCGTCGGTCTGGGCGTCTCGTGTTCGGCCGATCGCCAGGCGCTCGGCAAAATCAACAAGGAGGGCGTATTTCTCGAGGAGCTCGAACACGATCCCGCGCGTTTCCTGCCGCACGTGGACGAAGAGGCGCTCGGCGGTCCGGTCGTGCAGGTCGACCTGAACGCGTCGATGACGGACATGCTCGCCGCGCTGCGCAAGCAATCGATCCGCACCCGCCTTTCATTGACCGGCCCGATGATCGTGGCGCGCGACGCCGCCCATGCGAAAATCCGCGAGCGATTGGAGCGGGGCGAGCCAATGCCCGGCTACTTCAGGAATCATCCCATCTACTACGCGGGCCCCGCCAAGACCCCGGCCGGCTATGCGTCAGGATCCTTCGGCCCGACCACGGCGGGACGAATGGACAGCTATGTCGATCAGTTTCAGGCGGCCGGCGGCTCGATGATCATGCTTGCCAAAGGCAACCGCTCGAGACAGGTGCGCGAGGCCTGCGCCAAACACGGCGGCTTCTATCTTGGCTCGATCGGCGGACCGGCCGCCCGCCTTACGCTCGATTGCATCCGCAAGGTCGAAGTCCTCGAATATCCCGAACTGGGCATGGAGGCGATTTGGCGCATCGAAGTCGAGAACTTTCCGGCCTTCATCGTCATTGACGACAAGGGCAACGACTTCTTTAAAGAGCTGAATTTGGGCTGACGCGATTCGCCTGCCGTTTCGACCCGCCGAACTCGGTCATGGCGGAGCTTCGGCGGAAGGTTGCGTGAAGGAGGAGGTTCGAATGGCCGTCATGGGCGGATGCCTGTGCAAGGCGGTGCGCTATGAAATCGCCGCCGAACCGATCGCGGCCAGGACATGCTGGTGCCGTGTTTGCCAGTATCTCGGCGCCGGGAGCGGGACCGTGAACGTCGCCTTTCCCAAGAGCGCGACAGACGTTTCGGGGGAACTGCGGGACTATCGAAGCGTCGCCGACAGCGGCGCGGTCATGCACCGTCGTTTTTGCCCGTCATGCGGCACGCATTTGTTCAGCGAAGCCGAGCCCCGACCGCATCTCATCTTCGTTCGCGCGGGCACGCTCGACGATCCGGAACTCGCGCGGCCTGCGGCGACAATCTGGGCGTCCCGGGCGCCGAGCTGGGCCTGCATCGATGATTCCATCCCGCGCATCGAAGGGCAGCCGCTGACCGTCGCCTGAACGGTGCGGAAATCGGCGCGCCGCTCTCCGGCAGGGATCGCCTGTCGTGCGTTGGCGGGCCGCCATTGAACCTCAAGGCAATTCTGTGCAAGTTGCCCGCGCGATCCGAATGCGCGCCGAAACGATAGGGGACGTTGATGCCGACTCTGCTTTACCAAGCCACGGTGCCCGTATTCGAGCAAACCCTGAACGCGCTCGATGGGATCATTGACAAGGCGAGCGCCTATGCGGCGGCGCACAAGATCGATCCGGGCGTGTTTTTGGCGGCGCGCCTGCGTCCCGACATGCTGCCTTTCGTTCGCCAGACCCAAATCGTTTGCGACGGCGCCAAGAATATGGCGGCGCGTCTGGCGGGCGTCGAGCCTCCCAAATTCGAGGACAATGAAGCTTCCTTCGACGACATCAAGGCGCGCATCAAGAAGACGTTAGAATATATCCGCGGACTCAACTCGCGCGAGATCGGCGGGGCCGAGAACCGCGAAATCGTATTTCCGTTGGGCCCGAACAAGATGAAGATGAAAGGCGCCGACTACGTCCTCCATTTTGCCTTATTGAACTACTATTTCCACTTCACGACGGCTTACGACATCTTGCGCTACAATGGCGTCGATCTCGGCAAGCGCGACTTTCTCGGCGCCGTGCCGGGAATATCGCCAGCCTAGCGAATCCCCGGACAATGGATCAGCAAAGAGAGTCGCCGTGGATCATCGCTCCTCGCAGGCCTTCGAGAGAATGGCGACGCCCGATCAGGCAGTCGATCGCCTCGCGGAGCTTTACGGCGAAGCAACTTCGGCGCTACGCGACGCTTTGGAGCTGTTTCTGACGGACGGCGTTGCGCCGCCTCCGGAAGTCCGCGCGAAATTCCGCTATCCGCAACTGCGGGTCATTTACGAGCCCGATGGCGTGCCGCCGTCGAACCAGCGCGCCTTCGCGAAATTCACCGAGGCGGGAATATACACGACGACCGTGACGCAGCCCGCCGCGTTTCGCGCCTATTTGCTGGAGCAATTGGAGCCGCTCGTCGCAGAGTTCGGCGCCACGCTCGAAGTTGGCGTCGGCGCGCAGGAAATTCCTTACCCCTATGTCTTCGAGACAGGCGACGAGCTCGGCCGTGGCGGCGCTTCCGCGTCCGAACTGGCGCGATTCTTTCCCGTGCCGCTCCTCGCCGTCGTGGGCGACGAGATCGCCGATGGCGCGTTCGACGTCAGGCCCGGAGCCGCACGTCCGTTGGCGCTGTTCGACGCCGTCCGCGTCGACTATTCCTTGCGCCGAATGGTCCACTATACCGGCTCGGACTGGCGCTCCATGCAGCCGTGGGTGCTGCTCACGAATTACCACCGCTACGTCGATCAGTTCGTGCGCTGGGGTCTTGAGCAATTGCGGGCCAATGTCGGGGTGGAGAGGCTTGTCTTGCCTGGCAATGTGGTGATCGACGCCAGTCAGTCGCCGGCCGAGGCCGAAGCGCGCGTCGCCGCCATTGCATGGCACCGCTTTCAGATGCCTGCCTACCATGTCGCGCGCGCGGACGGGCGGGGCGTCAGTCTCGTCAATATCGGCGTTGGTCCCGCCAACGCCAAGAACATCACCGACCACATCGCCGTCTTGCGTCCCCATTGCTGGCTGATGGTCGGGCATTGCGCGGGATTGCGGCAGTCGCAAACCATTGGCGATTACGTCCTGGCCCATGCCTATCTGCGCCAGGATCACATCCTCGACGACGCCGTCCCGCTGGACATGCCGATACCGGCGCTGGCGGAAGTGCAAGTCGCTCTTCAGGAGGCGGTCGCGCGGGTCACTGGCGATCGCGGCGAGGCGCTGAAACGACGCCTGCGGACCGGCACCGTGGTCACCAACGACGATCGCAATTGGGAGCTGCGCTGGACGCAGGAGCGTCGGCGCATCAATCTTTCACGCGCGGTAGCCGTCGACATGGAGTCGGGCACCATCGCAACCCAGGGATTTCGGATGCGCGTCCCCTATGGCACGCTGCTCTGCGTGTCCGACAAGCCGTTGCACGGCGAGCTCAAGCTGCCAGGCGCAGCGAACGCCTTTTATGAGCGGGCGATCGGCGAGCATCTGCAGATCGGCATCGCCGCCCTCGAACTTCTTCAAGGCCAGCGCGCCGCGCTTCACTCGCGCAAACTGCGCAGCTTCGACGAGCCGCCGTTCCGGTGACCTCACCGTTCGGCGATCACCGGGACGATTGAGGCGACCAGCAGCGCGGCCATTGCGAGGTTGAAGGGCCGCACGAAGCGGGAGTCGCTGAGGACTCGCCGCATCGCCGTCCCGAACAAGACCCAGAGCGCGATGCACGGGAAGGTCACGAGCCCGAAGACCAGCGCCACGATGACGACCGAGTGCGCATAATTGCCGGAGACGGCATAAGCGGTGAGGGCGCTGACCGCGATGACCCAGGCCTTGGGATTGATCCATTGGAAGGCGGCGGCGCCGAAAAAGCTCAGGGGGTCTCCGCGGTATTCCGTCTCGCCAATGGGTCCGGCGAGCGCCAGCCTGACGGCGAGCCACAGCATATAGGCGGCGCCCGCGTAGCGCATTGTCGGCAGAAGCGCCGGAAATCGCCAGAAGACGGCGTCGAGCCCGACGCCCACCAGGCCAACCATCAGGGCGAAGCCGAGACCGACCCCCATCATGTGCGGGATCGTGCGCTGAAAGCCGAAATTGACCCCCGAGGCGAGCAACATCAGGTTGTTCGGGCCGGGCGTGATCGCCGAGACAAAACAAAAAACCATCAGCGCATAAAGAATCTCGAACCGCATAGCCGCCCAACCCGATCCACGCCGATGCGCCCCTTTTTCCGGCGGATATAGGCTTCTTTGTCCGGATTTGCCAACGGAGGGGCGGGATTCAGCGATCCTGCTTCGAGCCTGGGAAAATCTCGCGTCTGTCGCCGGGCGAGCGGCGGGCGCAATCGAGCCTACCGGTCTTGCGCCGCATCAAGAACCGCGGCCGGCGGCAAGTCATCGTTTTGCCGCGCCGCCGCGCGCGCGCCGGAGCGATCGCGATCCCACCCAAACGCGGCGCCTCCGGCTCGGCGCGGCCTTCCTCGCGTTCGACGAGCGTCGGCAGGCCCAGAAACTTCGCCCAAAGCCGCCATTCGGCTTGTATTTCAGTGTCGTCGGTCGCCTCGTGCAACGTGACGCAAAGATCGGGATCGCGATGAGCAAGTTGTATCTCGTAATGAAACCCGTCGTCGCGCAACCCGCTCAGCCGCAGCACGACGCCGCGATAGGCGCTCGGCGTCATGACGATATGCATGAAGACGCCAGCGACGCTGCGGGCGATCGACACCCGATCGCGCGCCAGCACCACCACCCGTCTTCGTCCGTCAGCGCGCGGATCGCAGGCTTCGATCCGGCGGGGCTCGGCGAAGCCTGGCCGGGGCGCGCGCAGCGATTCGGCGCCCGGATTGATTTCGGATCGCTCCGCTTGCATGTGAAGGGTCTCCCAAGCGCTTCGTTCGCAGTCGGGAGATTGGGCGGCGGCGGCCTGCCCGTCGCCTAATATCTGTGGTTAAGCGGCCTTGAATCGGCCCTGGCAGGCCGCATTCCTTGGGGAATGACTGGCGCCCGCTTTCCCGATTCGATCGAATTTGACGCGATTTTTTTGTTCGCGAGTCAACCGGTGCGCGGTCCCATGCGGAGGCTCATGAAATCGGCGACCGGTCGCTCACGGCGCTCCTGCCGAGCCCGGGCGCGGCGCCGATCCCGCGCACGGTCGGTCAGGTCCGCTGTTCGCGTTGGTCTGATCCGGCGGGGCGACGGCGAGTCCGATCGCGGAACGCCTCCGCAGCGCGTCTGCGAGTATCGAGCGCCGCGCGCGCCAAGGTCTTGAGAGGGCCGGCCAGTCGATCGAAGCGATCGACCCCCGCGACAAGGCGCTCCCCGCGGGTCAGCTCGCGATCGAGCGCCGCCATGGTCCTGGAAAGTTCGGGTTCGTCGTCATCGAGCCACACATCGACAATCCTGGCCCAGGCCAGGACGAGACCCTGCAGTTTGACGGCGCCGGTCGCGCCTTCGCTGTCGATGCCCGCCGCTTCGAGCATGAAACGCATCGAATTGACAGCCACCTGATTGACGGCGAGCGCGGCCAGCGGTTCGCGTCGGAGCCATTGCCCGACGGAGCGCAGGCCCTCGCGATAAGGGGTCATGGCTTCGAGCCTGCGCATCAACACATCGAAAAGCCGTTCCTTGGGCTCTTCCGTCGCCAATTCGTCGGTTTGCTGCTGAAGCACGATCCGGTCGATGCGCTTCGAGAAGCCGGCGAGCACGGCTCCCTTGGAGGGAAACGCGTCGCGGAAATCGGCCAGCGACACGCCCGCCTTCGCGCAAATCTCGCTAATGGAAATGTCTTCGAACGTCTGTTCCGCCGCCAGCTCCAGCAACGCGTCAACAATCCGCGACCGCGAATCAGCCGCGCCGTCGCCTTTGGCCTTCGGTTCATTCTCGTGCGCCACGCGGACCTCCCAAAATCGTGTCCGGCCAATCTATCTGCTTGGGCCGGTTCCTCCAAACCCGGCCGCTGACGTCCGCCCGGACAATCGTGGGGTTGTGGCGCCCCGCCTCGCCGGGCGGCGAGAGGCCGACCTTGCGCCGGGACCCCTTTGCTCGATTGCGTCGCATTTCTTCCGTGACCTTGCCCGTGTCCCGGGAGTCCGCGAAGACAGAACCGACGGCGCGTGCAGGCAGGCGAATTGCGCGCAAATCGAGCGCAACTCCGCCAATATGTCCCAGCTGGACTGGTTTGGTTGATCGTTCGCCCTTCGAAGCGCCCGATTTGAGCCCATGCGGCGCATGCGCCGATCGCATGCTAATCTGAGCAGGGGGTTCAAGCCCTGACCGGGCGCTTTGCTCCCCATGCCGTCGAACTCGGCGAGGCTCGTCAAGACGCCGGACCCGCTGTTCGTCAGAGGAGGTTGACGTGCGGGACGGGCCCTTTCGCATTTTCGTTTCGGATTGGCGCGCGGCTCCCGGCAGGACTCCCGACGACGAGGTTGTCTGCGCGATCGGCGACGTGCATGGCCAGTTGGCTCATCTGCGCGTCCTGGTCGACTGGCTGGCCGGAAACGTCTTTCGTGACGGGACCGGGCCGCGCCATCTCGTAACGCTCGGCGACTACGTTGACCGAGGCCCCTGCGGCCTCGGCGTTCTCGGCTTTCTTGCGCAGTTCGACCCGCCCGGCGTGCGGGTGACACGCCTCATCGGCAATCACGATATATTCTTGAATACGTTTCTGTACGACGAGACGATCGGGTTCGATTTCATCGATTTCTGGTTTGCGAACGGGGGCGGATCGACGGCGCATGAACTCGGCCTTGAACCCGAGGATTTCGACGGCGAGGACTTGCGGGCTCTTCAGACCCGGGCGCGCGCGCGGCTGCCCGCGGCGGCGGCCGAATGCCTCGCCAGTTTGCGGGCGAGCGAGCGGATCGGAAGCTATTTGTTCGTCCACGGGGGTGTTGATCCGAGGCGCGCGCTTGCCGACCACGATCTCGATGAGCTTGTCACGATGCGCGAGCCGTTCCTGTCGGGGCGCGGGTGGCGGCACGATTTCGTCGTCGTGCATGGGCACACCGTTTGCGGTCCGGACGTCAAGCCGCATCGCATCGCTTGCGACAGCGGGGCATTCCTTACGGGCGTGTTGACCTGCGTGCAGCTTGAAGCGGATCGGTTGCGATTCGTCATCGCCACCGAAGCCGCGGGGCCAGCCGCCCTCGATCAGATTCCCGCACGGAACCACGCGGCGCCGATCGCCTGGACCGAGCGTCCGGTTTTATGAGCGCGGGGCGAGCCTCGAAGATGCAATTGAAAGCGTCGCAAACGGACGACGATCAAGCTCGCAGATTCGCGCGCCGGGAATGTTGAACGCCAAGGGAAACCCCTCGTCGCCGAAGATATGGCGTTCTTCGACATCGTCTGAAGGAATCGACCCTCTTGAGACGCCCCCTTTTCGCCCCGCGAGATCGCGATTTCATTTTCTCGTGATGACGGAGCGGATTCGATCCGCCCCGCCATCGGCGCGTCCCTCTCGCCCCGGCGACCATGTGTCGGCCGGGACGATGGGCCGCCGAGCGTCAATGCGGCAATTTGTCGGCGATGACCTCGACGCGTTGAAGCTCCGGCTGGTTGGCGAACAGTTGCGGCGCCCTCGCCATCAACTGCGCCGCGACCTTGCCTTGGAGATGCGCCTCCCGGCCGCGTTCGCTGGAGAAAGCGTCGAATATGCCGAAGGTCCGCGGACCCATCTTGATCGCAAACCACGCCGTCGTGTCGGGCTCCTGATCAACCATTGGCCGTGCGCCGGACAAAAAGGCGGCGACCTCCTGTTCCTTGCCGGGCTTGGCCTCGAGTTGGACGTAAAGCGCATGTTGCGTCATTTCGATCTCCTCTGACTCGCCCCCTGGCGCATCGTTGATAGAACGGAACTCGGCCGAGGATGTGGCGTCGATCGGTCGATTGAATGGCCGACCGAGTCCAGTTTGATTCTCGGTCCGAGAAAGCGTGCAGGCGCGGGCGCGGACGAGGGAAGGGCGATTCGCTCGAAGCCTTGCGACCGCAGGCTCGCCGTCGCCCCACGGGACCCCGCGGCCACTGTGCAAGGACCTTATCCCGCCAGTTCTCCGGCGCGCTTGTGCGCGGCGGCGACGGCGCGCCGCATCAGCGACGCCAGCCCTTCGGGCGCGTGCAACACGGCAAGCGCGGCGGCGGTGGTGCCGCCGGGGGATGTCACGTTCTCGCGCAAGCGAGCGACCGGAATGTCCGGCTCGCGGCGCATCAACTCACCGGCTCCCTCGACGGTCGCGCGGGCGAACCGCGTCGCCAGATCGGCCGGAAGCCCGAGCCCCGCGCCCGCTTCGGCGAGCGCCTCGGCGAGCGCAAAGACGTAAGCCGGTCCGGAGCCCGAAACCGCCGTCACCGCATCGACCAGTTCTTCAGTGGGCAGCCAATCGAACCCGCCGACCGCCGAGAACAGCGTATGCGTGATCTCGCGCTGGCGCGGCGTCACCGCCGGGTTGGCGGCCGCCCCGGTGACGCCGCGGCCGACTGTCGCCGGCGTATTGGGCATGGCGCGCACGAAGGCTGCGGCCTGCGGCATTCGCGCCTCGAGATTGGCGATGGTCTTGCCGGCAACAATAGAGACGACCAGCGTCTGCGCGGCGGCCAGATCGGCGATCCCGGGCGCGGCGGCCTCGAGCGTCTGCGGCTTGATTGCGAGCACCAGAACTTCCGGCGCGCGGCGATCGGCGGGCGCCGGGTTGAGGACGATTCGACGCGTTGCGGCGAGCGCTGCGATGTCGGGAGGGGGCGACGGGTCGACAAGCGTGACGCAAGTGGACGGGAGGCCTCCTTCGAGCCATCCCCTCAGCAAGGCGCCGCCCATTTTGCCGGCGCCGACGAGCGCCAGCGATTGCGGCCAAACCTTCATTGTCATTCTCTCAGCCAGCGAGCCCCGACCGTTTCAGCCGCTCCCCTGCGTCTCGAACATAGCCAGCTCGATCGCCTCGCGCGCGCTCTTGCCGGCCCAAAGAACGAACTGAAAGGCTTGATAGTAGTTCTCGCAAGCCTTCAGCGCCTCGCTGACGATTGTGCTGCATTGGGCGTCGTTGGCCTGGGCGCCGCCGGCCAGCACGAGCGAATGGCGGAACATCACGATGTCCTCCTGGCTCCACAGGTCGAAATGCCCGATCCACAGCTGCTCATTGATCATTTGGGCGAGGGTGGAGATTTCGACGCGGCGCCGCGCTGGAATCTTCAGATCGAACGAACAGCCGACATGCAGCGATTCAATGGCGGGCAACCAGGTGAAAGCGACTTCATATTGCGTCCAGGCGCCGGAAACCAGGATCGAAATCTCATCTTCATCGGCGCGATCGAACGCCCACTCGTTGAGCGCCGCCAGGCGCTCCACCACATCGACCGGATGCTCGGTGCGGTCGGCGGCAAGACTTTGGCTGGGCGTCATTCGTGAGCTTTCGGCATGGCGATTGAACGGAACGCGGGCGACGGGGGCGCGAGCCTTGTAGGAGAAGGAGGCGGGAGCCGAATCACCCTGGTCAGCTAGATATAACCGCGCAGGCGTCCTTCGAACATGCGGAGCAAATTCGCGGATTCGCGCCCGCGCGTAAACCTCGCGCTCGTTGTCGTCCACAGAATCTGCGAAACGAATCAATCCCGTCGCGGCCGTTGCTCAGATTGAGTTGACAATGAGTTCATTTTCGCCTCGAGCGCGGCGAGGCGATCGCGCAGGCTCTCATTCTCCGTCCGCGCGCGCGCGGCCATGTCGCGCACCGCTTCGAACTCGTCGCGCGTCACCAGGTCCATCCCGGCGAGCAATCGTTCGAGCTGGACGCGTAGCGCGGTGTCAACCTCGCGGCGCGCGCCCTCGGCAAGGCCGGCGGCGTCGGTCATCAGCTTTGAAAGATCGTCGAATAAGCGACTGCGAGTCTGGGGCATGGCTCCACTCCGGGCGTACAGGCTTCCTCTAGCGAAGCAGGCGTGATCTTGTTCGAGATCGCCGCCAGCCCTTGGTCTGCGGTGGAATCTCGATTCAACGAAATCGCAAGGAGCTCCTGGCGAGCGCCTTCAGAGAACATCTGGACCCGCGCCGCTGTTGGATGCAAGCCTCCGGTGGCTTAAGGTCGGGGCGGCCGCGAGAGACGGCCGGATCCTCAGGAGCGCCCAGTTCATGACCAAATCGATTATCTGCGCCGCTGTGGCGCTCACCCTGTCAGGGTTGCCGACGCTGGCTTTCGCCGACCCCTCTTGTCTGGCGCAGGCCACGGACAAGAAACTCGCCGGCGCCGCGAAAACAAGCTTCATGAAGAAATGCGCCGCCGACGCTTCCGATTCTTGCGACAAGCAGGCAGCCGACAAGAAATTGTCCGGCGCCGCGAAGACAAGTTTCACCAAGAAGTGCGTCGCGGACGCAACGGGCGCGTAACGCGCCGGTTCAGCTTGCCGGGTCCGGGCGGCGCGAACGTTGCGCGCCGCGCGGGCGGGCCGGGGCGCCCGAAGCGACGAGAAACTTGCGATATTCGTCGCGTTTCTCATGGATCGACGCGATCACGTGACCCATTGGCACGCCGATATCCACGAGGACCGCCTCGGAAAGCTGCAGGCTCGCTTCAATCGTCTCCGGCACGGCGTCGGTGACGCCCAGGTCGTAAAGCGTCTTGGCGTGGGCTGCATCGCGAGCCCTGGCGACGAGAACCAGGTCCTGACGCAAGCTCCGCGCGGCCTCGACCACCGCCTCGTTGGCGCGGGGCGCGTCCATCGTCACAACCAGCGCGCGGGCCTTTTCGACGCCGCAGCGACGCAGGAATTCCGGGCGTGCGGCGTCGCCGAAATAGATCGGCCTTCCGGCCTGGCGTTCGCGGGCGATGAGGTCGGCGTCCGAGTCAATCGCGATATAGGGAATCTTGTGACAGGCCAGCATTTCTCCGATGAGGGCGCCGACGCGGCCGTAGCCGACGATAATGACGCGATGATCCTCGTCTTCGGGCGGCATTTCCAGAGCCTCGCGCGAGAGGCTGGGCGCAAGAGGCCGCCCGGCCAGAAATTCGCCCAGTCTGGCGAGCGCCGGCGCCACCAGCATGGTCAGGGTCACGGCGACCAGGACGGTTTGCCCGACCCTTGGCGCGATCACGTTCCCGGCGACCGCCGCCCCGATCACGACGAATGCAAATTCGCCGCCCGGACTCAGCAGGGCGGAAATCTCGCGCGCCACGCGCCCCGGCAATCTGAAGGCGCCGCCAAGAAGCAGCAGCGCCAGCGCCTTGACGACAATGACGCCGCCCGCGACCAGCAGAATTGGCGCCGGGCCGGCGAACAGCAGAGACAGGTCGAGCTCGGCGCCGACGGCGACAAAAAACAGCCCGAGCAGCAAGCCCTTGAACGGCTCGATCGTCACCTCGATTTCGCGTCGATATTCGGTTTCGGCCAGAAGCAGGCCGGCGATGAAAGCGCCGAGCGCCATCGACAGCCCGCTGATCGCGGCGATCAGGCCCGTGCCCAGGACGACGAGGAGGCACGCCGCCATGAAGAACTCGTTGCTCTTCGTCGTGGCGACAGAATGAAAGAGCGGGCGCAGCACGAGGCGCCCGAGAACGATGAGGCCGATCAACGCCAAAGCGGCCGGCGCAAGCGTCAAGGCGAGGCCGATTGCAAGTCCGCTCTGCTTGCCCCCGACCAGCATCGTCACCATGAACAGCAATGGCGCAACCGCCAGGTCCTGAAACAGCAGCACCGCAAAACTGACGCGGCCCGCCGCCAGAGTGAGCCGCTTGCGCTCGGCCAGCACCGGGATGATCAGGGCGGTCGAGGATAGCGAGAGCGCGGCTCCGAGAACGATGGCGGGGGCCGGGGGCTGTCCGAGCCCGAAGGCGACCGCGCCGAGCAGCAGCGACGAAAGCGCGACCTGGGCGGCGCCGAATCCGAACACGAAGCGCCGCATGAGGGTCAGACGCTCGAAGGACAGTTCGAGGCCCATCATGAACAGCAGAAACACCACGCCGAACGCCGCAACGCGATCGATCGCCGCGACATTGGTGAGCGCCAGGGCGTCGAGCCACGGCGCGCGCCCGACGAGGCGTCCAAGGCCGGATGGTCCCAGCGCGACGCCGGCGAGCAGGAAGCCAAGCACAGGACTGATCCGGAGGCGGAAAAACAGCGGAGCGACAATCCCCGCCGTGATAAGAAAGAGCAGCGCCTCCTTATAGACGGCAAGATCGATGGCGGCGTTCACGCACGGCTCCCGCTGGCGACCGAAGCGACCTGACGGCGCCAGCTTAGTTGATTTGCCGAGGGGCGCGACTCCTTCCTCGCCACAGCCGCGGTCGCGCGCCGCTTTGCGCCGTGCTATCAGGCGCGTTCAGCGATCGAGGAGTCCCGTCGTGAACCCCGCCAGCCATCAGACTGAAATACTTTCCATTATGCGGCTCGCCCCAGTCATTCCCGTGCTGACGGTCAGGAGCGCCGAAGACGGCGTCGCCCAAGCGCGCGCGCTGGTCGCCGGGGGGCTGCCGGCGATCGAGGTGACCTTGCGCACGGCGGACGCGCTGGCCGCCATAAGGGCGATCCGCGACGCGGTCCCGGGAGCGGTCGTAGGCGCCGGGACGGTGCTCACCCCCGAACAGATCGCCGAGGCTTGCGCCGCGGGCGCGCGTTTCCTGGTCAGTCCCGGCGCCTCTCCTCGCCTCGCGCAGGCGGCGGCGGCGGCGCCCGCGCCATTCCTGCCGGGCGTGGCGACGGCGTCCGAAGCCATCACATTGATGGAGCTAGGCTTTCGCGCGCTCAAATTGTTTCCCGCCGAAGCGGTCGGCGGCGTCAAGCTGCTCGCTTCGCTGGCCGGTCCGCTGCCCGAGTTGCGGTTCTGCCCGACCGGCGGCGTCGATCTGGCCAAGGCTCCGAGCTACCTCGCTCTGTCCAATGTCGCCTGCGTCGGCGGCTCCTGGATGTTGCCGAAGGCCGCGCTCGATTCAGGCGACTATCGAACCGTCGAGAAACTGGCGCGCGAAGCCTCGGCGCTGCGGGCGCCCGCCTAATCCCTCACCTGCCCGTCGCCGCGCACCCGGTACTTGAAGGAGCAGAGCTGCTCGACGCCGACCGGCCCGCGGGCGTGCAGCCGCCCGGTCGCTATCCCGATCTCGGCGCCGAACCCGAATTCGCCGCCGTCGGCGAATTGCGTCGAAGCGTTGTGGAGGACGATCGCCGAATCGACCTCCCTGAGGAACCGCTCCGCCGCCGCGCGATCCTCGGTGACGATGCAATCGGTGTGATGCGAACCATACGTCTCGATGTGTTCGATCGCGGCGTCGAGGCCGTCGACGATGCGGCACGAAAGAATGGCGTCGAGATATTCGGTGCGCCAGTCCGCTTCGCTCGCTTCGCTCACGCGCGGATCGACCGCCATTGTGGCGGCGTCGCCGCGCACCGCGCAGCCGGCGTCGAGCAGCGTCTTGACCAGTGGGGCGAGATGGGTGTCGGCGCAGGCCCTGTCGACCAGCAGCGTCTCGGCCGCGCCGCACACGCCGGTGCGGCGCAGCTTCGAGTTGACGACGATTCGCTCGGCTTCCGCCAGGTCCGCGGCGCGATCGACATAGACGTGCACGACGCCCTCGAGATGGGCGAAAACCGGGACGCGCGCCTCGCGTTGCACGCGCTCGACCAGACTCTTGCCGCCGCGCGGCACGATCACATCGAGCGCGCCGCCCAGACCGTCGAGCATTTCGCCGACCGCGTCGCGCGAGGCGAAGGGCGCCCGCGAGATCGCGGCCTCCGGCAGGCCTGCGATTCGGAGCCCGGCGACCAGACAGGCATGGATCGCCGCCGAGGAATGGAGGCTGTCCGATCCGCCGCGCAGCACCGCCGCATTGCCGCTCTTCAGGCAAAGAGCGCCGGCGTCGGCGGTGACATTGGGCCGGCTCTCGTAAATGACGCCGATGACGCCGAGCGGCGTTGCGACGCGCTCGATTCGCAATCCGTTGGGCCGCTCGAAATGCGCGAGGATGCGCCCGACGGGGTCGGGAAGCGCGGCGATTTCCTCGACGCCGCGCGCCATCGCCTCGATCCGGCGCCGGTCGAGCGACAGCCGGTCAAGGAAGGCGGGCGAGAGCCCCCTCGCGTTGGCGGCGGCCAAATCGCGGGCGTTGGCGGCGAGGATTTCGTCGCCCCCGTCGCGCAGCGCCCGTGCGGCGGCGAGAAGGGCGTCCGCCTTCAACGACGCCGTCGCCACGGCCAGCGTCCGCGCCGCCTTGCGCGCCTGCCTACCGATCGCGCGCATGGCGGCCCTGACGTCCGTTCGGGGCTCGACAAGACTGACCGCAGGCTCCATAAATCACATCCGGTCTGGGCGGGGCGGGTTGTGGCGTGGTCGGCGCAGCGCGGTTTACCGCGCGGGCGCGGACAATATAGGCAGCACGACAGACAATGGGAAGCAGGGCCCGGTCGACTCTCGCGAGGCGGCGCGGGGCGATGGTTTGCGTATGGGTTCCGAGAGGGTGTGCGAAATGCGACGGCGGGGATAGGCGCCCCGGATTGGCGTCGTTAGGTTGGGATGGCGAATCAGCGAGCGTCGGCGGCCATGAAGATCAAACTTTCATTTGTCGTTCTGTCCGTCGGCGCCTTGACCGGATTGAGCCTGCTTGGCGGCTGCTCGTCGCTGCCGGGCCCCGCCGCGGGTGGCCCCGGCAACCCCGCCTCGCCGCTTTCGGAAGTGCGGGTCGGCGGGCTGGTGCACGATCCGCTCAGCCCGGAGGCCGGCAGCGTCGATCTGAGCGGCGAAGTGTTGTTCGTCAAACCGTTCACGTCGCAAGATCCTTTGTGGAACGCCCTGCTGCCGCGGCCCGATATCGGGGGGACGGCGAATTTCGCCGGCAAGACCAGCGAAGCCTATGCGGGCCTCGCCTGGGACTACGACATAACGAGCCGGGTCTTCGTGGAAGGGGGCTTCGGCGGCTCGGTGAATGACGCGCCGACCGGCACCGTCGTGCCGGCGGACCGTAACGCGATGGGCTGCGATGCGTCGTTTCGGGAGTCCGCTTCGGCCGGATATCGTTTGACGCAGAACTGGTCGATCCTCGCCACCGTCGAGCATATGTCCAACGCCGGCTTTTGCCCGCCCAACCGCGGCCTCACCAATTTCGGCGCGCGAGTTGGCTACGCCTTTTGATCGCGCTCCGTCCCGACGGTCATGCGCGCAACCGGCGCGCTACCCTCCGGCGACCGTCATATCGTCCCGGTGAATCATTTCGGCGCGGCCCGGCATGCCCAGAATATGCGCGATGTCGCGCGAATTGCGGCCTTTGATGCGTTCGGCGTGCGCCTTGTCGTAGGCGATGAGCCCGCGCCCGATTTCGGCGCCCTGCGGGTCGCGGATCGCGACGCAATCGCCGCGCGCGAATCCGCCCTCGATGCGGGTGACGCCGGCCGGCAGCAGGCTCTTGCCGAGCATCAGCGCCTTGGCCGCGCCCGCGTCGACATAGACCGCGCCCTTCAACTCCAGCGCGCCGGCGATCCAGATTTTTCGCGCGGCGACGGGGTTGGAGGGGGTCAGAAACCAGGTGCAGGGACCGCCGGCGCCGACGCGGGCGATGGGATGCATCACCCGTCCGTCGGCGATGACCATATGCGTGCCCGCCGACGTGGCGATCCGCCCCGCTTCGATCTTGGTGCGCATGCCGCCGCGCGAATGCTCGGAAGCGGCGCCGCCCGCCATCGCCTCGATCTCCGGCGTAATGCGCTCCACGACGGACACCAGCCGGGCGTCGGGCGACTCGCCGGGCGGCGCGTCGTAAAGCCCGGCGACGTCGGACAGGAGAATCAGCAGATCGGCGCTCGCCATGGTGGCGACGCGCGCCGCCAGGCGATCGTTGTCGCCATAGCGAATCTCGCTGGTCGCGACGGTGTCGTTCTCGTTGATGACCGGCACCGCGCGCATGGCGCCGAGGCGGGCGAGGGTGGCGCGCGCGTTGAGGTAGCGCCGCCGTTCTTCGGTGTCCTGCAGGGTGACGAGCACCTGGCCCGCCGCGATGCGGTGTTCGCCGAGCGCTTGCGCCCAGGCGCGCGCCAGCGCGATCTGGCCGATCGCGGCGGCCGCCTGGCTGTCTTCGAGCTTCAGCGTCCCTTTGGGAAATCCGCTGACCGTCCGTCCGAGCGCGATGGCGCCCGATGAGACGACGAGCACGTCGGCGCCGCGCCTGTGAAGCGCGGCCAGATCGACGACCAGCGCGTCAAGCCATTCCTGCTTCAGCGCGCCCCGCGCGCGATCGACCAGCAAGGACGAGCCGACCTTGACGACGATGCGGTTGAACTGATCGAGGGAGGGCGGTGATTTCACGGGACGCCAGCGGAGATTGATGTCGCTTGGTTTAAGTCCGCGCCGGCGAAAAGCGCAAGCCCGGCGGCGCAGGCTCCGGGGGGCGAATATGTTCGGGACGCATCGCATCTCGCCGCGAGGCCGATGGCGAGGCCGGCGCCCCGACCCGGCGATCGACGCAAGTCGGCGGCGGGAAGGCCGGTCACCGATAGCTGACGAAGGCCGTGCACGACCAGGGGGTCTCGGGGTCGTCCTTGTCCTCCAGACATTCGCAGCGCGAGGCGCGCACCCGGTTGGCCGCGACGTCCTGCCGGGCGAGCGCCAGGGCGAGCTTGCACGCCGTCGCCTGATTGACCGCCGTGGCGTCGGCGTGAGACTCGAGCGCCTGAGCGCCGCCCGCCAGGGCCAGCGCCGCCGCGAAGCCGGCGGCCACAAGCGCATGGCGTCCCACTCGCGTCATCGAACGCTCCCTCGATTCGAAGGGGAGGGCGCGCCGGAGCGCCCGCCGTCATTTCTCATCAAACGCCGCGCGCCGCCGGAATCAACTCCGCGCCTCCGCCTCTAGCCGCGCGGCCGATCGGGCGCGAGCAGCGCGGCGACGGCCTCGCCCGGATCAAAGCGTCCCGCCCCAAGATCGTGCCCCACGCCTTCCACCACGAGGAGCTGCGCTCGCGCCGGGATCATCGCGATGGCCTGCCGCATTTCGGCGATCGTCCCGAACGGGTCGGAGGTCCCGTGAACGAACGTCGCCGGCGTTTGCCAGCCCGCAAAATGCCGGGTTCGCCGATCGTCGGGCTTGTTCGGCGGGTGCAACGGATAGGACAACAGCAGCAAGCCGCGCGTCAGTACGGGCTCCTCTGCCGCGAGCATGCTGGCTTGGCGCCCGCCGTAGGAATGCCCGCCGAGATAGACCTCCGCGCCGACGATCTGGCGCAGGACTTCGAGCGCGGTCTTCAATCCGCCGCGGTCCGCCGCCGATTGGGCCGGCGAGGGCGGGCCCGAACGACGTTGTTGCCGAAAGCGAAGATCGCAGCGCAGGACAGCGAGGCCCGCCGCGCAGAACGCGTCGGCGATCCTGACCAACAAGGGATGCGCGCAATCGCCGCCCGCCCCATGCGTCAGCGTCAGTCCGCGCCCGGCGCCGCCGGGCGGCAGGTGCAGAAATCCGCGCACGCCCGGTCTTTCAAGGGGAACGCCCCTCGCGGGGTCCGGCTGTTGGGCCATTGGCCGCCCCCGTCGGGCTTCAGAGGCGGACCGCGTCGCCAATTTCGCAATCCCCGTATTGCAGGCGATGGGGCCGCCTGCGCGCGCTTTTCCCGGCAATCGCGCGCGGCCCGCCAAACCCTTCGCTCATCTACCACAGCGACATGAACTGCGGCATGGCCAGTCTTGCAACGCCAGTCGCGACCGGAACGGGCCGATTCGTCGCGGCCATGATAAATCAGAAAAGAACAGAAAAAGAACTTGCGCGTGAGAACAAAACATGCACAAATGATCGGGCGCGGCCGCTGTTGCGGTTTGGCCGCCGACCGTGCAGAAGGAGGACCAGCCGTGTCGCAAGCCAATCTCCGCCTCGTGGAAGGAACGTCCGTGGACAAGACCAAGGCGCTCGACGCCGCGCTGTCGCAGATCGAGCGGGCCTTCGGCAAGGGCTCGATCATGCGCCTCGGCAAGAACCAGAAGGCGGTGGAGATCGAGACGATTCCGACCGGCTCGCTGGGGCTCGACATCGCGCTCGGGGTCGGCGGCCTGCCGCGCGGACGGGTGATCGAGATTTACGGGCCGGAATCGTCGGGCAAGACGACGCTGACCCTGCATGTCATCGCCGAGGCGCAGAAGAAGGGCGGCGTGTGCGCTTTCGTCGACGCCGAACACGCGCTCGACCCGGTCTATGCGCGCAAGCTCGGCGTCAATCTCGAAGACCTGCTCATTTCCCAGCCCGACACCGGGGAGCAGGCGCTGGAGATCACCGACACGCTGGTGCGCTCGGGCGCCGTCGACGTTCTGGTGATCGATTCGGTGGCGGCGCTGACGCCGCGCGCCGAGATCGAGGGCGAGATGGGCGAATCCCAGCCGGGCCTGCAGGCGCGGCTGATGAGCCAGGCCCTGCGCAAGCTGACCGCCTCGATTTCGCGCTCGAACACGATGGTGATCTTCATCAACCAGATCCGCATGAAAATCGGCGTCATGTATGGTTCGCCCGAGACGACGTCGGGCGGCAACGCGCTGAAATTCTACGCTTCCGTGCGTCTCGACATCCGGCGCATCGGCGCGATCAAGGACCGCGAGGAGGTGGTGGGCAACCAGACGCGCGTCAAAGTGGTCAAGAACAAGGTCGCCCCGCCGTTCAAGCAGGTCGAATTCGACATCATGTATGGCGAGGGCGTATCCAAGGTCGGCGAGTTGATCGATCTTGGAGTCAAGGCGGGCGTCGTCGAGAAGTCGGGCGCATGGTTCTCCTTCGACAGCCAGCGCCTCGGCCAGGGGCGTGAGAACGCCAAGAACTTCCTGAAGTCGAACCCCGAGGCCGCCCAGCGGATCGAAAAAGCGATCCGCGAAAACTCCGGCCTCATCGCCGACCGAATTCTCGCCAACGCCGACCCTTCCGACCAGGACGACGTCGCCGACGCGTGACGGGCCCTACGGGCGCTTTCCCCCTCGGCGCCCGTCCGCCAGGGAATCGTCGCGTCGCGCGGCCGGAGCGCGGCGGCGCCTCGATGCGCCGCCGCGCTCCCAATGCGCCTGGGGCGCAACGGCGCCATTGACCTGGCTCAGACACATCTGAGACTGGCGCTGACGTCAGCGCCACAAATTCATTGAATGCTTGGAGGCCATTATGCGCGAGAGGAATTCGAACTCAAGGACGGCCCGAGGGGCCGCCGCCGAAGGCGGCGCCTCGCATCCTTGACTTCGAATTCCTCTCGCGCTCCGCTCCGCCAAGCCAACAATGAACAAAACCGCCTCCGTCCGTGAGTCTCGCATGTCGTGAGCCAGGACAGTCATTTGCGTTTCGTCCGCGAAGGCGATAGGCCATGCCCGCCATAGCCCGGCGCGCCGAGCCCCGCGCCGCTCGAACGGACGAAATCCTTTGCAAGATTTTGAAAGGTTGAAGCGCGAAGCCGCCGGTCGCGCGCTCGAATTTGTCCGACCCGGCATGAGGCTGGGGCTCGGCAGCGGCTCGACCGCGCGTCATTTCGTCGATCTGCTCGGCGCGCGCGTCAAGGGCGGCCTGTCGATCGTCGGCGTGCCGACCTCCGAGGCGACCCGCGCGCAGGCGCAGGCGCTCGGCGTGCCGCTCGCGACCCTCGACGAATATCCCGAGCTCGATCTCACCGTCGACGGCGCCGACGAGGTCGACGACGCTTTGCGCCTCATCAAAGGCGGCGGCGGCGCGCTGTTGCGCGAGAAGATCGTTGCTTCCGCGTCGAGACGGATGATCGTCATCGCCGACGCTTCCAAATACGTAGCCCGGCTCGGCGAGTTCCCGCTGCCGGTGGAGGTCGTCGCGTTCGGCCTTGCGGCGACGCGCCGCCACATCGAGCGCGCCGGCGCCGACCTTGGTTGCCGCGGTCCGGTCAACCTGCGCCGCGCGCGCCAGGGCGGCGAAGCGTTCGTCACCGACGGCGGACACTATATTCTCGATTGCGCGTTCGGCGCCATCGCCGATCCCGAAGCGCTCGCCGAGGCGCTGAAATCAATCCCCGGGGTCGTCGAGCATGGCCTCTTCATCGGCCTCGCCAGCGCCGCCATCCTGGCCGGCGAAGGCGGCCTCAAAGTGTTGGGCGATCTTGCCTGACCTCCCTCATCCGCTTGAACAGGAGACACGCCCCGTGACCGTTCGCACGTCCCCCTCGAAGACATTCCTCGCCGCTCTGCTTGTTGCGGCGCTCGGCGCCGCGGGCGCGCGCGCCGACGAGCCGTCGCCCGCCGCAGTCGAATCGGCGCGCGCCGTCATCGTGGCGTCGGGCATGACGCGCTCCTTCGATGTCGTCGTTCCGCAGATGTTCGGCGAGCTGGAGCGCAACGTGACGGCGACGCGGCCCGAGATCAAGGAGAGCCTGCATGCGACGCTGCTCGCCCTCGCGCCCGAATTCGCCAAGACCGAACAGGGGGTCGTCGAGAGCGCCGCGCGCGCCCTCGCCAAGCATATGAACGAGCAGGAGCTCAAGGACACCGCGGCTTTCTTCGCCAGCCCGAGCGGCAAAAAATATGTCGAAGCCCAGCCGCTCGCCTTCAGCGAAATCATGGGCGCCGTTCAGGATTGGCGCCAGCGTCTGTCCATCGACATTCTCACGCGCACCCGCGAAGAAATGAAGAAAAAAGGGATCGACTTCTGACGCCGCCGTTCGTCGCCGGCGGGCCAGACGCGGCGGGGCGCGGCGCCGCGTTGGCGCTTTGCCGGGGAACTTCGCGCAAATCTCGTTTGAAGAGGGCGCCGTGAGCTTCGAGGTTGACCTGTTCGTGATTGGCGCAGGATCGGGCGGCGTCCGCGCCGCCAGAATCGCCGCCGGCTATGGCGCGCGCGTGATGGCGGCGGAGGCGTTTCGCATCGGCGGAACCTGCGTCATCCGCGGCTGCGTGCCCAAGAAGCTGCTGGTCTACGCCAGCCGCTTCGCCGACGATTTCGCCGACGCGGCGGGCTATGGCTGGCGAGTCGGCGACACGCGATTCGACTGGCCGACGATGGTCGCCGCCAAGGAAGCGGAAATCACCCGCCTTTCCGCGATCTATCGCGCCAATCTCGAGAAGGCCGGCGTCACGGTGGTTGAAGAGCGCGCCGAGGTCGCGGGCCCCCAATCGGTGCGGCTCGCCAGCGGGCGGCTCATCGGAGCGCGGCGCATTCTGATCGCGACCGGCGCGGCGCCGGCTTTGGAGCCGGCCGTTCCCGGCCTCGAGCACGCGATTTCGTCGAACGAAATCTTCGACCTCAAGGCGTTTCCGCGGCGCCTGCTGATCGTCGGCGGCGGCTATATCGGGGTCGAATTCGCCTCCGTTTTTGCGCGGCTCGGCGCCGCGGTCACCCAGGTGACGCGCGCCGACAACATCCTGCGCGGATTCGACGACGACATGCGCGCCGGTCTGCGCGAGGAACTCGGCCACGCCGGCGTCATGTTCGGCTTCGGGCGGCTGCCGACGCGCATCGAAAGGCGCGACGGGGCGCTGCGCGCCGCGATGTCCGCCGGCGACGACATCGTCGCCGACCAGATTCTCGTCGCGACGGGGCGGCGGCCCAACACCCGCGGGCTCGGCCTCGAGAGCGCCGGCGTCGCCCTCAACGCGCGCGGCGCCGTGATGGTCGACGCTTTTTCCGCCACCAATGTTCCGACCATCCACGCGGTCGGCGACGTCACCGATCGGGTCAACCTCACTCCGGTCGCGATCCGCGAGGGCCACGCCTTCGCCGATCATGTGTTCGGCGGCAAATCGGTCGCCGTGGATCATGACGACGTGCCGAGCGCGGTGTTCGCGACGCCCGAGATCGGCGCCGTCGGCCTGACCGAGGCCCGGGCGCGCGAGCGATACGACGTCGTCGACATCTATATGTCGCGGTTCCGGCCGTTGAAGGCGACGGTTTCGGGGCGCCGCGAGCATACGATCATGAAGCTCGTCGTCGATGGCGTCAGCGATCGCGTGCTCGGCGCCCACATTCTCGGGCACGAGGCCGCCGAAATGATTCAGTTGCTGGGCGTCGCGGTCAAGATGAAGGCGACCAAGGCCGACCTCGATGCGACCATGGCGGTCCATCCGACCGCGTCCGAAGAACTCGTGACCCTGCGCACGCGCAGCGCGCGCTTCGAGCGCGCTTCCTCTTGACCCCCGGTCGCCGTCCCTCGGCCCGACCCCTCCGCGGCGAACGCGTCGCAAAGCGTCGGACGAGCGCCGAGGGGGCGGCGGATCGCCGATCAGCCGCAGGCGCATTTCAGTCCGAACCGGCCGCGCTTTGCAAGCCGCGCGGCGCGGCGGCGCGTCGCAGCCGATCGTTGATCGCCGCGCCGAGGCCGCTCGAGGGGATCGGCGCCACGGCGATGACGCTGAAGCCCGTGTTGTCGAGCGCCCGCAAATGCGCGAACAGGTTGGCGGCCGCCTCGACAAGATCGCCGGCGGGCGACAGGTCGAGCCGCGCGCCGGCGTCGCTGGCGCGTAGCGCGCCGCCGAAATCGAGGGCGGCCTCCGAGCCGGCCGCATGGCGCGCCTTCAGACGCAGGGCGGCGCGCGGGGCGTAGTGCGAGGCGAGAAGGCCGGGCGCCAGCGGCGCGCCGCGCGCCGCCGGTCCGGGCGCATCGACAGGCAGGCCAAGCGCGGCCTCGACCGCTTCCCGAGGGATCGCGCCATGGCGAAGCAGACGCGGCGCGGCGTCCAGGCAGGCGATGATCGTCGATTCGACGCCGATCCTCGCCGGGCCGCCGTCAAGGATCAGATCGATGCGTCCGCCGAGATCGGCCAGAACGTGGGCGGCCGACGTCGGGCTGACCCGGCCGGAGCGGTTCGCCGAGGGCGCGACGAGGGGAACCGCCGCCGCCTCGATCAGCGCCCGCGCGACCGGGTGGCTCGGCGCGCGCACGGCGAGGCTGGCGAGGCCGGCGCGGGCCAGTTCGCTGACGCGGCCTCCCCGCGCGAGCGGCGCCACCAGCGTCAGCGGTCCCGGCCAGAACGCTTGCGCCAGCGCCTGCGCATGGGCGTCGAGAACCGCCTCGCGCATCGCGGCCGCGGCGTCGAGGACATGGGCGATGAGCGGGTTGAACGCCGGCCGGCCCTTGGCGGCGTAGAGCGCGGCGACGGCGCGGTCGTTTGTCGCGTCCGCCGCCAGCCCGTAGACGGTTTCGGTCGGCATCGCGACGAGGCCGCCGGCGCGCAGGATCGCGGCGGCTTCGGCGATCGCCCCGCCGTTCGCCGTCAATATTTTCGTCCGGCGGTTTGACTTGTCGATCATGAAAGAGAGCTAAGCGCGCCTTGTGCGCCAATTAGTTTATATATAAACGTTATTGCGGCTTGTCGCGCAGCTATCTCAGCCTAAGCTGCCGCGTCAAGCAGCCGGACAGCGAGGGCCGAACCGCAAGGCCAGGGGGACTCCCGTGACATATCGTTCGCCAGTCTCCGACGTGATCTTTTCGCTGACCCATGTCGCCGGCTTCAACGAGGCGATCGCGGAGGGGATTTTCGGCGAGCTCGACGCGCCGACCGCGGCCTCGGTGATCGAGGAGGCGGGGCGTTTCGCAACGAGCGTGATCGCGCCGCTCAACCGCATCGGCGATCTGCACGGCGCGCGTTACGAGAACGGGCATGTTGCGACCCCGCCCGGCTTTCGCGACGCCTATCGCGCCTGGGCGGCGGGCGGATGGGCGGGCGTCACCGGATCGCCGCGCTACGGCGGCATGGGATTGCCCCATACCGTCAACGCCGCCTGCGCCGAACTGTGGAACGGCGCCTCGATGGGCTTTGCGCTTTGCCCGCTGCTGAGCGAAGGGGCGATCGGCGCGCTGAGCGCCCACGCGAGCGAGGAATTGCGCAGCGTCTATCTGGGCAGGCTGATCGCCGGGGAATGGACCGGGACGATGAACCTGACCGAGCCGCAGGCCGGCTCCGACCTGAACGCGGTGAAAACGCGCGCGGAGCGCCGGGCCGACGGGAGCTATCGAATCTTCGGCCAGAAAATATTCATCACCTACGGCGAGCACGACATGGCCGACAACATCATTCATCTCGTGCTGGCCCGCCTGCCGGACGCGCCGCCCGGCACGCGCGGCCTCTCGCTGTTTCTCGTGCCGAAGTTCCTGGTGCGCGGCGACGGCTCGCTCGGCGCGCGAAACGACGTGCGCTGCGCGAGCATCGAGCACAAGCTCGGCATTCACGCCTCGCCGACCTGCGTGATGATCTACGGCGACGGCGACGGCGCCGCGGGTTGGCTGGTCGGCCAAGAGAACCACGGTCTGGCGGCGATGTTCGTGATGATGAACAGCGCGCGCCTCGCCGTCGGCATGCAGGGCGTGGGCGTCGCCGATCGAGCCTTGCAGCAGGCTCTCTCCTATGCGCGCGAACGGCGCCAGGGCCGCGGCCCCCGGGGCGGACCGCAGATGAGCCCGATCATCGAGCACGCCGACGTCCAGCGCATGCTGTTGACGATGAAGGCGCTGACCCACGCGGCGCGCGGCGTTTGCCACTTGACCGCGGTGGCGATCGACCGCTCGCACAGCGCCAGGAGCGCCGCCGAACGCCGCCAGGCCGGCGAGCGCGCGGCGCTGTTGACCCCGGTCGCCAAGGCGTTCTCCAGCGACATCGGCGATGAGGTCGCCTCCTTGGGCGTGCAGGTGCACGGCGGAATGGGCTACATCGAGGAGACCGGCGCCGCCCAGCACATGCGCGATGCGCGCATCGCCGCCATTTACGAGGGCGCCAACGGCGTGCAGGCGATCGATCTCGTCCATCGGAAGCTTCCGCTGTCGGACGGTCAGGCCGTGGCGCGCGAGATCGCGTCGATGCGCGAGATCGCCGCCGAGGTGGCGGCGACCGGCGGGGCCGGGTTCGGCGCGACCGCGCGGCGCCTTTCCGAGGCTGTCGATGCGCTCGAGCGCGCGACCAGATTCGTCGCCCACGCGCTCGGCGCCGATGCGCGGGACGCGCTCGCGGGCGCCGCTCCCTATTTGCGGCTGTTCGGGTTGACCCTGGGTGGCGCCGGCCTCGCCAAAGCGGGCCTCGCCGCGCAAGGCCTCGCCCGCGAGGGCGACGCTTCGCAGCTTGGCCGCGTCGCGCTGGCGCGTTTCTTCGCCGAACGGATCGCGACCGAGGCGCCCGGGCTCGACAATGCGATTCGATCGGGCGCCGGCGCCTTCGAACAATTTGAAGCGGCCTTGGCGGAGGGAACATGACGGAATTCGTGGAGACGAGCCGCGAAGGGGCGGCGCTGTGCGTGACGATCGCCCGTCCGGCGAAGAAGAACGCCCTCACCGGCTCGATGTATCGCGCCCTGGTCGCCGCTTTGGCGCAGGCGAGCGCCGATGAGGCGATCGGCGCGGTGCTGCTGCGGGGCAAGGACGGGGTGTTCACCGCGGGCAACGACATCGCCGATTTTCTCGAATTGGCCGGCCGGGCGGAAGCCTCGCCAGGCACGCTGTTCATCAAGGCTCTGGCGACGTTCGACAAGCCGCTGGTCGCCGCCGTCGAAGGACCGGCGATCGGCATCGGCACGACGCTTTGTTTCCACTGCGACCTCGTCTATGTCGCGCCGAGCGCGCGGTTTCAGATGCCGTTCGTCGACCTCGGGCTCGTGCCGGAGGCGGCTTCCTCGCTGCTCGCCCCGCAGCGATTCGGCCACGCCAAGGCCGCCCAGTTCATCATGCTCGCCGAGAGCTTCGACGCGGTCGCCGCCCACGACCTCGGGCTGGCGAACGCGGTCGTCGAGCCGGGCGAGCTCTATGCGCATGCGCTCGCCAAGGCGCAGGCGCTCGCCGCCAAACCACGCGAGGCCCTGCTCGCCACGCGGCGGCTGTTGCGCGGCGATCCGGCGATCCTACTCGCGCGGATCGAAGAGGAGATGCGGCTGTTCGCCGAAGCCGTGCGCTCGCCGCAGGCGCGCGCCGCCTTCTTCGCCTTCCTGCAAAAGGCCAAGGCGTAGGACCCCGAATCATCCGGCGCAACAAAGGGAGGCGGTCGATGTCCGCGCAAACGCTCAAAGGGAAAACGCTGTTCATCACCGGCGCCTCGCGCGGCATCGGCCTGGCGATCGGCCTGCGCGCCGCGCGCGACGGGGCCAACATCGCCATCGCCGCCAAGACCAGCGAGCCGAACGCCAGGCTGCCGGGCACGATTTACACCGCGGCGCGCGAAATGGAGGCGGCGGGCGGGCGCGCCCTGCCGCTGATCGTGGATGTGCGCGACGAAGCGGCGGTGCGCGGCGCGCTCGAGCAAACCGCCAGGAATTTCGGCGGCGTCGACATCGTCGTCAACAATGCGAGCGCGATCTCGCTCACCAACAGCCAGGCGACCGAGATGAAGCGTTTCGATCTGATGCATCAGATCAATGCGCGCGGAACCTTCATGGTCTCGAAATTCGCCGTGCCCTATCTCGCCCAATCGGCGAATCCGCACATCCTGATGCTGTCGCCCCCGCTCGACATGAAGGAGAAATGGTTCGCCGGGCACACCGCCTATTCCATGGCCAAATACGGCATGAGCCTGGTCGTGCTTGGATTGGCGGGCGAGCTTCGCGCCCAGGGCGTCGCGGTGAACGCGCTGTGGCCGCGCACGACGATCGCGACCGCCGCCGTCAACAATCTGCTGGGCGGCGAAGCGTTGATGCGCGCCTCGCGCAAGCCCGAAATCCTCGCCGATGCGGCGCATCTGATCTTCTGCAAGGAGGCGCGGAGCTTCACCGGCCGGTTCCTGATCGACGACACGCTGCTCGCCGAGAACGGCGTCACCGATTTCGACGCCTATCGGGTCGACCCGACCCAGCCGCTGGCGGTCGACTTCTTCGTGCCCGACGACAGCGCGCCGCCCGCGAATATGGGACCGGCCCGGGCCGCGACGGCGTAGCGCGTCCGAGCCGGGCCATTTTGCGCGAAAATCACGACCTCGGCTAAGCCAATCTTTAACCTCTGCGCGGGCATTGTCGCTTCGCAATGCGGGGCGCGGCCCGCCCAACCAAGGCCGCGCCAGCGCAAAGAACGGCGGCGAACATGACGCTCAACCCGGGCTATCAGCGACCGACTCCAGCTCGCGGCGCCGACGAGCCGGACAAGGCGGCGTCCTTCCGCTTCGCGCCGACGTTCAAGATCGACCTGGTCTTCTCCGTCCTCTACGTCGTGCTGTTCATCCGCCTGTGGTGGCGTCTGGACCATACGACCCCCGTTTGCTGGATCGCCTCTTCGTTCGGCTTCGCGCTCGTCCTCTGCTACTCAGGCAAGGTCTATATCATCGAGACGCTTGCCCGACGCGGCGGCGACGCGCGCCACTACGTGGTCTCATCCGGTCTCGTGACCACGGGCCTTTACGCGTTCTCGCGCAATCCCACCTATCTGGTCACCCTCGTTCAATGCCTGTTGTGGTCGGCGATGCTGGTCGTCCTGCAGATGTTCGCGCCCCTCGAGCCTCTGCCCTTCATCGCCTCGATCCTGGCGCCGGCGTTCTTCCTCGTGGTGATGGACCGCGTCATCGATCGCGAGGACGCCGCGCTGAGAGCCGCCCATCCCGAGGCCTTCGACGCCTATGCGAAGAACGTCAACCGCTGGTTCGGCCGCAAGCGCGACGCTTGACGGCAGGCGGCGGCCAGCCGGCGGCGTCGCGGACCCGCCAGCGCTCAGCCCCCATAGCGATTGGCGAGGTCCGTCGAAATCTTCGCCGTTTCGTCGAGGAAGCGGGCGATGACTTCTTCGGCCGCCGGCGTGCAGGCGCGATACGAAAGTTCATAGCCGCGAAAGCCTCTGTTGTAGGCGCCCGCCAGGGTTTCCTTGCGAGTCTCGCTCTTGGCCTCCACCTCCAGCAGGCTCGCCATCTTGGCGCGATACGCGTCGGCGTCGCGGGCGCCGCAGAGGTCGCGCAGATAGGCGAGCGCGCCCATGATTTCGGCGAGGCGCAGCAACTGCGGCTCGTAGGGCGGCGGCGGTTCGGCGGCGGGCGGCGCCGGCGCGGCGGGCGCGGGCGGCTTGGGCGCCGCCTGCTGGGCGCAAGCCGGTCCCGCGGCGACGGCGCACAGGACGAACGCCAGAGCGAGTCGCCGGATTTTCCTGCTCATGGATAGGCCCCGACGAGGCTGGCGGCCCTGGCGAGAATCCCCTCCAGTCCGGGGGTGGTCGGCAGATCCGCGAGCGCTGTGGGATCGATCCAGGCCACCCGGTCGGCCTCCTCGCTGGTTTGGGCTTCGCCCGCGGTCCAGCGCGCGACGAACGAGGCGATCACGTAATGCGCCTGCACGCCGCGCTCATCCCGAACAATCGATTCGACGTGATCGTTGAACGCCACGATGCGCGCTGCGACGCCGACTTCCTCGCGCAGTTCGCGCAACGCGGCCTCGCGCAGCGTTTCGCCGATCTCCACGCCGCCGCCCGGCAGCGAATAGAGGCCGCGAAGCGGCGCCCGCGCACGGCGCGCGACCAGCACCCGCCCGTCGCGAAACACCGCCGTCGAGACGGCGAGCACGGGGCGCGAGGGATAGAGGCGGTCATTCACCGCGGCGCCTCCGGCGATTGGCCGGAAGAGCCGCCGCGGCCCCGGGCCGCCGCGTCAAACGTGCTGGCCGCCATTGATGTGGATCTCGGCGCCATGCACGTAGCTCGACTGTTCGGTGCAGAGGAAGTAGATCGCCTTGGCCACCTCTTCGGGCGAGCCGAGGCGGCGCAGGGGAATTTGCGCGACGATCTTGTCGGTGCCCGGCGACAGGATCGCCGTGTCGATCTCGCCGGGAGAAATGGCGTTGACGCGCACGCCGCGCGGGCCGAGGTCCGCCGCCATTTCGCGCGTCAGCGCCGCCAGGGCGGCCTTGGACGTCGAATAGGCGGCGCCGGCGAACGGATGCACGCGCGCGCCGGCGATCGAGGTGACGTTGACGATCGAGCCGCGCGCCTTTTCGAGCTCGGCGATCAGCCCGCGCGCCAGCATCATCGGCGCGAAGAAATTGACCTGAAAGATCGTCTGCCAATCCTCGAGCTCGGTTTCGAACAGGCCCAGCCGCGAGCCGCCCGAGCCCTTGGGCGAAATGGCGGCGTTGTTGACCAGCGCGTCGAGGCGCCCGTCTTCGAGCCGCTCGCGAATCTCGGCGATCGCCCGGCGCGTATCGCCGGGATCGGCGAGATCGATCTGCAGATGATCCTGCGGCCCGGCCATCCACGGGCATTCCTCGGGAAACGGGTGTCGCGAGCAGGTTATGACGCGCCATCCCGCCGACGAGAACCGCTTGACCGTCGCATGGCCGATGCCGCGCGACGCGCCGGTCAGCAGCATCGCTCTGCGCGGCGCGTTGGTTTGACTTTGAGTCATTGCATCCCAGTTCGTGAATTCATTCCTCGCCCATCCCTAACATAATCATCCAAGGCGATCACGGTGACTCCCGCCCTTGCGCGCAACCGACCCGTTGAACGGTCGATCGTCGGCTTTCTCGTCTTCGGTGATCGGGGGGACGGTGAAAACCACAGCGCCGAGCGCGGCCCGGGGTTCTGTAAGCTGCTGGCGTAACGGAAGAAAAATCGCGCTCATCATATCGTTCGATCGGCAGCGACAGGCGCCGACTTCCACCTTTGCCGGGCTTCTCGCGCGCCGACCGGGGCAAGTTCAGGGATAGAGCCGTTGCCGGGACCACGGGGCATCCGGGGCCTGGCGCGTAAACAGGATGCGGTCATGCAGGCGAAACGGCCGGTCGCGCCAGAATTCGACGGCGATCGGCGTCAGACGGAAGCCGCGCCAGTAGGGCGGGCGGGGAACTTCGCCGACGCCGAATTTCGCGGCGTAACGGGCGATGGCCTTTTCGAGCGCAAAACGGCTTTCCAGGGGGCGCGATTGCTGGCTTGCCCACGCGCCGATGCGACTGTCGCGCGGCCGGCTGCTGAAATAGGCGTCGGCTTCCTCGTCGCTGACGAGCGTCACCGGCCCGCGCAAGCGGACCTGCCGCCGCAGCGACTTCCAATGAAACAGCGCGGCGGCGCCGGGCGAAGCGGCGATCTGGCGGCCCTTCGCGCTCTCCTCGTTGGTGTAGAAGACGAAGCCGCGGGGATCGGCGCCCTTGAGCAGCACCATCCGGACATCGGGCAAGCCATTCGCGTCGACCGTCGCCAGCGCCATTGCGTTGGGGTCATTGGGCTCGCTCTTGCCGGCCTCGGTGAACCAGGCCTCGAACAGCTCAAGCGGTTCGTCAGCCCGTGTAAAGTCGCCCGCGTCTGTCTCGTTCAATGAGAAGCTCCGCACTGCTTTGCCGGGTTGCGGCGCCGGCCGCGTCGATTGACCGCGCGCTGCGATTTCTACACCAAATCGCGATGGGCCGCGCGTTCGCAGGCCGACGGGGCTCGCTAAACCGTCGATCGGCGCCGCGCCAAATCGGCCGGCCGGACGGGCGGGCGCCTTGCGCGCGCCCCGACGATCGCCCAAATAGGCGGTGGGAGATCGGCGTCCGCGCTTGGAATGCGGGCGCGCAAGGCTGGGATCCTTATGCGCGATCCATATGAAGTGTTGGGGGTCACGAAGTCGGCGAGCGTCGCCGAAATCAAATCGGCCTACCGCCGGTTGGCCAAGAAGTTTCACCCCGATCAGAGCAAGGAGCCGCGAGCGAAGGACAAGTTCGCCGAGGTCGGCTCGGCCTATGAAATCGTCGGGGACGAGAAGAAGCGCGAGGCGTTCGATCGCGGCGCAATCGACGCGGAAGGCAAGCCGCGCCACCCGGGGTTCGAGGGCTTTTCCGGCGCCCGCCGCCATGCGCGGGCCGGGCAGGGCGGCGGACCCGACTTTCAGCATTTCGAGTTTGATTTCGGCGAGGGCGAGTTCAATCGCGGCAGGGGCGGCGGCGTCGGCATCGATCCCGACATTCTCTCCGAGCTGTTCGGCGCGGCGGGCGCCGGTCGCTCGCGCAAACCCCAGCGCGGCGAGGATGTCAGCGTCGTGGCGACGGTTCCCCTGGCGCTGGCGGCGACGGGCGGCTCGGCCCGCGTGACCTTGCCGACCGGCAAGACGCTCGACGTCGCCATTCCGGTCGGGGTCGAGGAGGGCAAGCAAATCCGGTTGCGCGGCCAGGGCCAGCCCGGCGCGAGGAACGGCCCTGCCGGCGACGCCCTGGTGACCGTCCGTTATGCGCCGCATCCGTTGTTCAAGGTCGAGGGGCGCGACCTGCGGCTCGATCTGCCGATCACGCTTTATGAAGCCGTGCTCGGCGCCAAGGTGCGCGCGCCGACGCTCGCTGGCGAGGTGGAAATCGCCATTCCGCATGGCGCGAGCAGCGGGCGAACCTTGCGCCTGCGCGGCAAGGGTCTGCCCGCCGCCGGCGAGGGCCGCCAAGGCGACCTGCTGGCGACGCTGCGCATCGTGCTGCCCGCGGACAACGACCCCGAACTTGCCGGCCTGATGCGCCGGTGGCGCGACGAGAGGCCTTACGATCCGCGGACGGCGCCGACCTGACAGACCGATGACGGCGACGCTTGGCGCTCGGTCGCGACGACCGGGGGCGAGCGCGCGGGTCCGGTCACGGCGGGGCGTCGAGATGTTGGAGAGCGTCGCGAAGCGGCTGGCTCGACACGACGATCCAGCCGCTGAGCGGGGTGTCCAGTTCGAGGATCATGTACACCGCCGACGAAATCGACAATGCGCAGAGCACCACAGTCGCGTAGATGACGGCGTTGCGCGGCGAGCCCAGGCCGAACACCGTGAAAATCATCACCAGCCATGACGTCATGAGCGACAGCAGCGGCCACGAAACCGTCGGATAAGCGGTCTCGATCAGACGCCAGCGCGCCTCCAGGGCGTGCGACATGCGCGCGGCAAGCAGAGCGGCGAGCTGCCGATGGATCTTGTCGGCAGGCTCGAGATTCCGGATCATATCGTCCAGCCGCTGCATCAGCACGCCGGTTTCCTCGCCCTCGATGCTGTTCGGGTTCACACGTTTCAGATGGGTGGGGTAGTCGCCTGTCGGTTTGGGTTCGTCGGGCCAGGTGTCGGCGATCGCCGCCGCGACATAGGTGCGCAGGAGCGCGCGGGCCGGCTCGGCCGCCTCGCCGTATTGGCGCAATCTCTGGTCGAGTTCGATCATGTCGACGCCATAGCCCCGCATGTGGTTGCTGAAGTCGTCGAACGAGGATTTCACCGACGAGACCAACAAGCCGAGAACCAGGGCCGTGAAGGTCACCAGAATCGAAATGACCAGGCGGATCGCCTCGATCGTCTCGCGGCTGCGGTGGCGCTCGGGCAGCCGTCTCTGCACCAGCACGCCGATCGCGCTGCTCAGCAGCAGCAACAGGAAAAGCAGCGTGGCGACGGTGAATTCGCTCATGCGCCATGGTCGCTTGTCCCGCCGATTCTGACAAGTCGGGCGGGATCGTTCGCCGCCGCCTCGGCTGACGGGTCGAAGCGCCAACGGCCGGGCGCGCGTCGATCGGCGCGGGCGGCGGCGATGGCGGATTGCCAGGGCCCCTCGCGCCATTGCACAATGGCGCGCTCCCTCCGGCTGGGCCGCACGCCATGACTTCGACAGTCCTCATCCTCAACGGGCCGAATCTGAACCTGCTGGGCAAACGCCAGCCGCATATCTACGGCTACGAGACCCTGGCGGACGTGGAGGCGCAATGCCGGACCCTCGCCGGCGAACTCGGGCTGACGGTCGAATTCAAGCAGAGCAACGCCGAGCACCATTTGATCGAATGGATCCACGAAGCGCGCGAAACGGCGGCGGGCGTCATCATCAATCCGGCGGCGTTCACCCACACTTCGATCGCGATCATGGATGCGCTGAGCGCCTGCGAATTCCCGATTCTCGAAGTGCACATCTCCAACGTTCATCGGCGCGAGGCATTTCGCCGTGAATCCTTCGTCTCCCTCGTGGCGACCGGCGTCATCGCCGGCTTCGGCGCGCAAGGCTATCTGCTGGCGCTGCGCCACATGGCGTATCTGCTGGCCCGCGCGGCTTGAACGCCGGACGCGGCGTCGCTGTCGCAGACTCGAATCGTCGGGAAGGAATCCATGATCCTCGAAATCGCGCAGGTCGACGTGAAGCCGGGCGAGGAGGCCGCCTTCGAGGCGCGGGTCAACGAGGCGGTCGCCGTTTTTCGGCGGGCCGAGGGCTGTCTCGGCTTGGAGCTTCAACGCTCGATCGAGAAGCCGAGCCGCTATCGCGTGATGATCCGCTGGCGGACGTTGGAGAACCACACGGTCGACTTTCGCGGCTCGCCGCTGTTCCAGCAATGGCGCGCGCTGGTCGGGCCGCATTTTGCCTCCCCGCCGGAAGTCGAACATTGCCGGACCGCGATGCCGCTGGTGACGTTCTAGCGGCGGATTACGCTCGCACCGGGATGACGTCGACCGCGACGTCGAGCTTTTGCCGGCCCGACGAAAGGATGACGCCTTCAACCGGCGCCGCGTCGGAATAGTCCCGTCCGACCGCGATCACGATATGGTCGTCGCCGACCGCCATGGCGTTGGTCGGATCGAGACCCAGCCAGCCAAATTCCTGCCCGCACCACACCGAAACCCAGGCGTGCGAGGCGTCCGCGCCGGCAAGGCGCGCCTTGCCCGGCGGGGGAACCGTCCGGATGTAGCCGCTGACGTAGAGCGCGGGGACGCCGAGACCGCGCAGGCCGGCGATCATGACGTGGGCGAAATCCTGGCACACGCCACTGCGCTTGGCGAAGGCGGCGGCGGGCGAGGTGGTGACGCCCGTCGCCTTGCTGTCGTAGGCGAAGTCCGCCTTGATGCGCGAGCTCAACTCGATCGCCGCTTCATAGACCGGCCGGCGCGGCGGGAAGCTTTCGCGCGCGTAAGAGGTGGCTCCCTCGAATATGCCGACGAGCCGGCTGCCGTATAGGGCGAAGGCCGGCGAATCGGCGGCGAGCGAGACCGACGCCGCGGCGTCCCTGGCGACCGTCTCCCAGGCCGGCGTGAGGCCGGGCGCCGGCGGCGCCGGGCGCATCACTTCGACCCGCGCCGTCGACTTGATGACCAGTTCGCGGTGCGGCGCCTCGATGCGCATGCGCACGACGCGATTTCCGAAGATGTCGGCGCGCTCGTTCCATTCCGCGGGCGGCGGCGCGACATCGATCCGGCTCTCCAGCACCGTTTGGCCGTCGATCGAGCGCAGCAGCAACCGCAGCGTGCAGGTGTTGGCGGCGACCGGCGCTTCGTAACGATACCGCGTCAGGTGCCGCAGATCATAGATCAAGCCAGACCCGTGACTTTCTCGGCGCGCGCATGGTTCGCGCCCTGCAGGAAGTAGCGGGCGGCGATCGTCTCGGCCAGCGTCATCAGTCTCTGCTCCAGCGTGAGAATCGCCGCGTCCTCGATCTTCTCGGCGTCTTGCGTCGCGAGTTCGGCGCGCAGTTGCGTCGAAAGGCGACGCGGCTCTTCGAGCATGCCGTCCTGACGCAAGATCGGCAAAGTGGCGATGTGATCGTCGATGGACGCCACCTGAAATCCGACCGATCGCGGGTTGAACGGGTCGAGCAGCGCCATGTCGCGCACCGGTCCGAGGGCGACGCCGGTCAGGTAGCGCGAGCGATAGGTGATCTGCGAATCGATGAGGTCGAGCAGGACGTCGAGATTGTGCGCGCTCGCCTCCTTGCCGGCGAACTGTCGCGCCAGGCGGCACGTATTGATGCCCCGTTCGATGCGCCGGCCGACGTCATAGAAGATCCATCCGGCGCCGCGGTTGAAGTTTTCGTCGAACAGACCCGACAGGGCGGCGATCGTCGTCAGCGCGTCTTCCGTGCAATCGATGATTTCTGGCTCGGCGAGCGGTCGCTTGGGCGCCTCGACGATGACCGTTTCCAGCCGCCCGATCAGGCGCCAGGTTTGCGGCGTCAGGCGTTCGCGAATAACCGAGGCGGCGTTGCGCGCGGCTCTGGCGATCGACAGCGCCGAGCCGTTGCTCGCCTCCTCGCGCAGCGCCGCCTCGCTCGCCGGCGCCGAAGATTGCTTGGCCATTTCAGGCGGGACGGCGCCCCAGGCGACCAGCAGGGCCTTCAGTCTGTCGAGAGACTGGCGCGCGCTGTTGGCGGGCGTGTCGGGATCGACGGCGCGGCTGCAGATGCAGCGCACGAGTTGCAGCGTCGCCTCCTCGCGTTCGAGATACCGGCCGAACCAGAACAGGTTGTCGGCGGCGCGGCTCGGAAGATTGCCGAGCAGGCGCACGATCCGCACTTTTTCGGGCGCCGGCAGCAAGGTCGTCGCCTCGACCGGACTGTCGCTGAGCACCCAGACGTCGGCCGATTCGACGCCCTCGCCCATCGAGACCGCGCGGGCGTCCGATTGATCGGACACGCGGCAAAAGCCGCCGGGCATGACGCGCCAGCCGTCTGGAGTGGCGGCGGCGTAGACGCGCAGCACGAAGGGGCGCGGGACCAGTTGTCCCTTTTCCCACCGCGGCGTGGTCGAAAGTCTGACGATGTCCTGTCCGACATAATCGACGCCGCGCGCGCCGATGTCTTGCGCCAGCCGCGTCCGCTCAGCCATCGACAGTTGGGAGCCGATGACGGTCGGCTGGTCGCCAAAGCCGGGAACCCGGTCGCCGAACGCGCCCGCGATGGCGATTTCGTCGAGCGAAGCGAGCACTTTGTCGCGCTCGGCGCCCTGACCGCACCACCATGTCGCGATGCTGGGCATGACGAGATCGTCGCCGAGCAGGCGTCGGGCGAGGCCGGGCAGGAACGCCAGCAGCGCGCGCGATTCCAGGAGGCCGGCGCCCGGCATGTTTTCGACCGCGACGCCGCCGGCGCGAATCGCGTCGATGAGGCCCGGCACGCCGATGCGCGAGGCCGGGTTGAGTTCGACCGGATCGCACCAGTCGGCGTCGACATGGCGCCACAGGACGTCGGCGCGCTTCAGGCCGGCGATGGTGCGCACATAGATGAGGCCGTCGCGCATGACGAGGTCGCCGCCCTCGACCAGCAGGAACCCGAGGTAGCGGGCGAGATAGGCCTGCTCGAAATAGGTCTGACTCCAGGGGCCGGGAGTGAGGATGCAGATGCGCGGCCCGGACCGTTGCGCGCTGGTTCGCAGGCCGGCGCGAAATTCGCGGAAGAACGGCGCCAACCGCTCGACGTTCATCTCGCTGTAGAGGCTCGGCAGCGCCTGCGAAACGACAAGCCGGTTCTCCAGCGCATAGCCCGAACCGGAAGGCGCCTGGGTGCGGTCGCCGAGCACCCACCAGCGGCCGTCGGGTCCGCGCCCGAGATCGGCGGCGTAGAGGCGCAGCCAGCGCCTGCCGGGCGGCGCGACGCCGCGCATCGAGGCGAGAAAATCGGTCGATCCGGTGACCGCCGCGGCGGGCAACACGCCTTCCCTCACCAGGGCGCCGTCGCCGTAAATGTCGCTGAGGACCCGTTCGAACAATTCGGCGCGCTGCTCGACGCCGCGCGCGATCTCGCGCCATTCGTTCTGGGAAATCAGCAGCGGCACGCGGCCCAGCGGCCAGCTTCGCTCGGCGCTTTCGCCTTGCACGCGATAGGACATGCCCATGTTGCGGATGCGCCGGTCGGCGGCCTCGAAGCGCTGCTCGAGCGCGTCCTGCTCCAGACCAGCCAGCGCATGGAGGAGGCGCCCCCAGTGCGGCCGGATCGCGCCGTCCGGACCGATGAATTCGTCGGGCGTGCCGGGCAGGGGGGCGTAGCCGCGCGTCCACGCCGCCGCGCGGTCGATCGCGGCGTCGCGGCGCCGGGTCGCGGACCGGGAATTAGCGGCCAAGGGGTCTCCGCAGATCCAGGGTCATGGGAAATTCGCTTCCGGTCTCGTCGGGCGGAATGACGACATGGCCGCCGGTATGGCCATGGTCCTGGAATCGCGCCAGCCGCCGCGCCTCCGCTTCATAAGAGTTCACTGGAAACGTATCATAATTGCGACCGCCGGGATGCGACACATGGTAGACGCATCCCCCCAGCGACCGGCCGCTCCAGCTGTCGAGAATATCGAAGGTCAGCGGCGAATGCACCGGGACCGTCGGATGCAGGCCGGAGGCCGGCTTCCACGCCTTGAACCGGACGCCGGCGGCGGCCTCGCCGGCGACGCCGGTCGCGGTCATCGGCGCCTTGCGGCCGTTGCAGGCGACGACGTGCCGGCCCGGAACCAGCCCTTTCGTCTTGACCTGAAGCCGCTCGACGGACGAATTGACATAGCGCACCGTTCCGCCGCCGCCGCTTTCCTCGCCCATCACATGCCAGGGCTCCAGCGCCTGGCGGATTTCCATTTCGACGCCGCCGTGATTGACGCGGCCGTAGACCGGGAAGCGGAATTCGCGCTGCGCCTCGAACCATTCCGGCTCGAACCGATAACCGGCGTCGCCAAGGTCGGCGAGCACGCTGAGGAAGTCCTCCCAGACGAATTGGGGAAGCATGAACCGGTCGTGCAGCGAGGTGCCCCAGCGGATCGGCGCGCCGCGATGCGGCTCGCGCCAGAACCAGGCGACGAGGGCGCGCAGCAGCAACTGCTGGGCGAGGCTCATGCGCGCGTCGGGCGGCATCTCGAACGAGCGGAATTCCACCAGGCCGAGACGTCCGGTCGGCCCGTCCGGCGAGAACAGCTTGTCGATGCAGATTTCGGCGCGATGGGTGTTGCCCGTCACGTCGGTGAGCAGGTTGCGGAACAGCCGGTCGGCGAGCCACACCGGCGGGGCCGGCTCGTCGGGGTGCGGCAGATTGGCGAGGGCGATTTCAAGTTCGTAAAGCTGGTCGTCGCGCGCCTCGTCGAGCCGCGGCGCCTGGCTGGTCGGTCCGATGAACAGGCCCGAGAACAGGTAGGACAGCGAGGGATGGCGCTGCCAGTAGAGAACCAGGCTGCCGAGCAGGTCGGGTCGCCGCAGGAACGGCGAGTCTTCCGGCTTGGCGCCGCCGAGCACGACATGATTGCCCCCGCCGGTGCCGGTATGGCGCCCGTCGGTCATGAACTTGTCGACGCCGAGCCGCGACTGGCGCGCGTCTTCGTAGATCGCGGTCGTGGTCTCCACCGCCTGGCGCCAGGTCGCGGCGGGATGAATGTTGACCTCGATCACGCCGGGGTCCGGGGTCACCTTGATCAGATCGATGCGCGGGTCGTAGGGCGGCACGTAGCCCTCGATGCGCACCGGCATGCCCTTGTCCCGCGCGGTCTCCTCGACGGCGGTCAACAGTTCGAGATAGTCGTCGAACTTCGGCACCGGCGGCATGAAAACGCAGAGAAAGCCGTCGCGCGGCTCGACCGAGAGCGCGGTGCGCACGGCGCCTTCTTCCTCGACCTGGGCGAAGATGGCTTGCTGCTCGCCGGTCTCCGGCTGGGGCAGGCTGACGATCTGCTGGAAATGCTGCGGCTCGGGCAGGCCGCCGCGCGGCTCCATCGGGTCTTGCTGGTGAATGTAAGGGTAGGCGGACGGCGGCACGAACGCCAGGGATTTCATCGGCAGTCGGTAGCCGACCGGCGAATTGCCCGGCATCAGAAACAGCTTGCCGCGGCGCAACGGCCATCGCTCGCTGATCCACCGTGACTGGCGCGACGCGGCCGCGTTCCAGCGCTGGATCGGCAGCACGAACCCGGTCGGGCGCGACAGGCCGTGCTGGAACGTGCGCACCATGCGCGCGCGCTCTTCGGGGTCGTCGATTTTCGGATCGGACGGGTCGACGTTGACGGGAAGCGCGTTCTCCTTGAGCAACCAATAGGCCGCGTCCTCATAGGCCGGAACGACGTAGTCGGCGTCGATGCCGAGCCGCCCGGCCAATTCGATCACCAGGCTTTCGGCCTCCCTATCCGTCGTCGGCGCCGGCGACGAACCGGCGTCCATCAGCGCCGGATCGCGCCAGATCGGCTGGCCGTCCTTGCGCCAGTAGAGCGAAAAGGCCCAGCGCGGCAGGCTTTCGCCGGGATACCATTTGCCCTGGCCGAAATGCAGGAATCCGCCGGGGGCGAAGCGCTGGTGAAACCGTCGGATCAGCGCCTCGGCCCGCGCGCGCTTGGTCGGGCCGACCGCCGCCGTGTTCCATTCCGGCGCGTCGTAATCGTCGATCGAAACGAAGGTCGGCTCGCCGCCCATCGTCAGGCGCACATCCTGGTCGCGAAGGTCGCGATCGACGCGGTCGCCCAACGCGTCGAGCTTGGTCCAGGCCTCGTCGGAAAAGGGCCGCGTAACGCGCGGCGCCTCGCGCAGCCGCTCGACCTTCATGTGGAAATCGAAGGTCACCTGCGCCGGCTCGACGATTCCGGAGATCGGCGCGGCCGACTGATAATGCGGCGTCGCGCAAAGCGGCAGATGGCCTTCGCCGCAGAGCAGCCCGGAGGTCACGTCGAAGCCGATCCAGCCGGCGCCGGGTATGTAGACTTCCGCCCAGGCGTGCAGGTCGGTGAAATCGTGGTCCGTCCCCTTCGGCCCCTCGATGGGATCGACGTCCGCTCTGAGCTGGATCAGATAGCCCGACACGAACCTCGCGGCGAGGCCGAGGCGGCGCATGATCTGCACGAGCAGCCACGCCGAATCGCGGCACGAGCCCGACCCCAGCGCCAGCGTCTCGTCGGGCTCCTGGACGCCCGGCTCCATGCGGATCACATAGGCGATCTTCTTTTGCAGTTGCGCATTCAATCCGACCAGAAAAGGAATCGTCCGGGTCGGCTGCTCCGACAGGCCCTCGACGAATTGCGTCAGCAGCGGGCCGGCGGGTTCGGCGACGAGATTGGCGGCGAGCTCGCTCTTCAACTCCTCGGGGTATGTGAACGGATATTCCTCCGCGTAGGGCTCGACGAAGAAGTCGAAGGGATTGATCACCGCGAGTTCGGCGGTGAGGTCGACCGCGACGCTGAATTCCTCGGTCTTTTCCGGAAAGACGAACCGCGCCAGCCAGTTGCCGTGCGGGTCCTGCTGCCAGTTGACGAAATGATTGGCGGGCGCAACCTTCAGCGAATAGCTCGGCACCCTGGTGCGGCAGTGCGGCGCCGGGCGCAGCCGGACGATCTGGGGGCCGAGCGAAACCGGGCGATCGTAAAGATATCGCGTGACGTGTTGCAGTCCGACCAGAATCGCCAAGGCGTGCCTTCCACGAACCGATGCGTGATCCGGGCGAATCCGCCATGCCCGCGGGTCAATTTGGCCCGCAGCGGCTCGCGAATGTCAATGCGCCGCGGCGCCCGCGAAGGCGATTGCCCAAATTCTCGCCAAGAAGCCTGCGGCTTGATCGCCGGGCGGCTGCGATGAAGGCGGGTTCGGCTATAGGATCGGCGGTCGGTTTTGGGAGCCGACGCGGAGGCGGCCCGAGAGCGAGTTCGAATCCCGGCCCATCCGCCACTTCAGAACAGAACTGCGAACGCCGGGCGTAGCCGATTTTACGCCCGGCCGCGGCAGTCAGCGTTCTGAGCAAATCGCCTTTCGATCCCATGATGCGGACTTCCCTGTCCGCGACCTCGACGCGCTGGGCGAGCGCGCGGAGATGGTCGCGGCGATAGCCACCACCCTCGATCCTGCATCCGCTCTCGCGCCGTCCTGGCGAACTTACGGACCATCTGCGGCGTGATGGCCTGTTGGCGCTGAGCCTTCCAGCATCTCGGCTGAGCGCGCTCGGCGTCGGCCTGCGCCTGATCGCGGATCGCCTTGAGGCTGGCGATGCGCTCCCTCAGTGCCGGGTCGCCGAGATCGGCAACGCCGGCTTCGATGGCGTCATAGAGCCGCTTGAGCCGTAGGTCGGTCTCGGTGGCGCGCTTGTTCAGTTCGGCGATGTGCTCGCGGCGACGTTCCAAGCGCGCTCCTGCCGGCGGTCGAGAACGGACGCCAGCACTTCCTCGAGCCGCTCCGGCTGGAGCAGCCGATCCTCGATATGGCTCGGCCACAAGGCTGTCCAACTTCTCCATCGGGATCGAGCGGCCCTTGCAGCCGGTCTCGCCCTGCCGCGCCTTGATCGAGCAGGTGTAGTAGCGATACCGCCCGCCCTTCCCGTCCGGAGCGTCATAGCGCCGCCGCAGTCAGCGCAGAAGCAGATGCCGGTAAGGAGGGTGGGACCGCTGACCACGCGCGCCGGCGTCACCTTCGGATTGCGTGAGCGAAGATGCGCCTGCACGGCGTCGAAGGTCGTCTGTTCGATGATCGGCGGCACAGCGACGGTGACGATCTCGCTGACCGGCTTCAACGCCTTGGCCTTGGAGCGTTTGTTGAACTCGTGCTCACCGATATAGGTTCGCCGCGTCAGGATGCGATGAACCTGGCCGATGCCCCAGCGTCCGCCGTCGCGGGTGAAGAGGCGGTGGCGGTTGAGATAGGCCGTGATGTTCTTCACGCCCATTGGGCCGGACGTGCCGTCGCCCTCCAGCGCAAGCCTATAGATCAGTCGGATCGTGTCGGCGTGCAGCGGATCGATTTCCAGCTTCTTCTTGACCTTGGCCCCACGCTGCTCCGCCGCGACGATGCGATAGCCAATGGGCGGCAGGGAGCCGTTCCAGAAGCCCTGACGGGCATTCTCCTTCAAGGCCCGCAGGACGTGCTTGGCGTTCTCTTTCGACTGGTACTCGTCGAACAGCGCCATGATCTGACGCATCATGACGTGCATGGGATCGTCGCCCATTTCCTGCGTAATGGAGACGAGCTTGACGCCGTTCTTGGCGAGCCGGCGGACGTAAAATTCAAGCTCGAAGTGATCGCGGAAGAACCTGCTGAACGAATGGACGATGACGACATCGAACGCCGCAGGCTTGCTGGTGCCCGCTTCGATCATGCGCTGGAATTCGGGGCGGCGGTCGTTCGTGGCGGATGCGCCGGGTTCAACGTAGGTCTCGACAAGCTGGTAGCCGCGCGACTGGCAATAGGCTTCGCCCTGCCGCTTCTGATCTGGAATGGAGACATCATGCTCGGCCTGCCGCGCCGTCGAGACGCGCAGATAGAGGGCGGCGCGCAGCGGCACGGTCATGGCAGAAGTCTCCTTGTCAGATCATCGGCACGGCCCGAACAGTTCATCGAAGAGGTCGCCGAACCATGCCTCGAACACGTCCACCTCGGCCTCCGTGACCGGCACGCGCCGGGGCCAGTCGTCGGTGACGGCCCACGTCGCAACATCGTGCTTCGGCCGGCGGCCGATGCGGGGCCACGGCTCCAACTGGATGTAAAGATCGTCGGGCAGGACGCCCAAATGCGGGTAGTCGCGACGGTCTTTGTGGTGTTTTTCGCGCGTTCGGGACATCCCGACAGGATCGCGCGATTAGTCCGAGACAAGAATAGCCGAATTTTACGCCACAGCACGCTTCGCAGCGGAGCGTGAAAATACTTGCGTGGTATGACATCAGACGAGCGGAACGTAGCGAGTGCGGTCCAGTGCAGTTCCCTCACTGTCTAAGCCTCCCGTTGCGTCCTCGGAGACACGGCCAGCCCAAGGAACACGAGGATCGCTTGATTGAGCCGTAGGATGTCCTCGTCGTCCAAGCGACCGACATGCGCGCCGACCTTAGACTTCGGAACAGTGGTGATCTTGTCCACCATCAGCCTGCAAGCTGCGCGCAGCCCGTTGCGCTCGTTCGGCTCCACGGGCAGGCGGAACAGAGGCGCTTCGGTTTCGTCCGTCGTAAAGGCGCAGACGGTGATGGAGTCGGTGGCGTCGAAGCTGTCATCCTGCACGATGACGACCGGGCGCGGTTTGCCCGCGTAATCCTTGCCGCCGGCGACGGTCCAGATGTCGCCACGCCTCATTCATCGCCCCAGTCCGATACCGCGTCGATAAACGCCTGATCCTCGCGGGCATGGGCGCTCGCCGCCACGGCCAAGGACTGGCGGTGTGCCTCCGACCGGAAGGATGGCGCGCGCACATCCGGTACCCAAATCTGAATGGGACGCAGGCCCTGCGACCGCAGGCGCTCCCGATGTTCCCGCACCTTCACGCGGGAGGGCTTGGGCTTCGATGCCGATGGCATGACCAATCTCCAAATAAGTTACATGTAACCTATCATGGGCAATGGGCCGTGACCAGCCCTTCGTCAGGGTAGGAGTGCGTCACTCCCAATCAGGCTTACCTGCCTGGAGAGCCCCGCCGGGCCGGGGACAGCCGGTCAAGGCCGTAAGCCGCGCAGCGGTGGCGCGCCAGCGCCAGCCTTGACGGGCTGTCCCCGGCCCGGCCTCATCAAGGAAGCAGGTTTGCATGGGGAAGCATCAATCTCGGCCAAATAAACGCCCAAGCCAGCTTTTGGGGCGGTTCCGGTCATTCCCCGGCACGGCCGCGCTCGACGACTTTTGTGCGGGTGGCTCGGGCGAACTAGCGATAATTGCTGTCACACGCTCAAGCTCGGATCGCCCCTTCGCTGTTATCATGTCGCTTGGCAAGCTGCGGAGATTGTAAACCCATTGGAGGTGACACATGCAGCCAACTTCTTGAGCAGGCCTCGTGGAATCATTGATGTAGCCGTGGGCACCTGCATTCATAAGGCCCTTCTCGATAGCCCAATTTCCCCGTACGGCGTAAACTTTTCCGTCGCGCGCCTTGTGATCGTAGGTCTTTTGATATTCGCCTTGTTCATCCAATTCGCTGTAGTGCCAAATCGCTGCGAGCGGATTGCCTTGAAGGGAGAATACGTATTCGATCTCGGAGGCAAGGCTATTTGCCTTATAGACGAAGAATAGCTTCTCCCACTTTGCTAATTGCCGAAGCTCTTTCTTGATCTCTGTAATCTGGCTTTTAACGGCCTTCTCTTTGGTTCCGCCGCTCGGCACTTGTTCAAGAAATTGCTCTAATCGAGAGTTAAACTCGCCTATCTGCTGGTCGAAATAGCGCCCTGCCTGCAAGTGATAAGTCGCCACACACTCTGCAAGACAGACCTTTATGATCGGCAACAGCGCATCGAAATTCTGCGCGATCTGACTGCCGCTAGAACTAACCAGGCCAGATTGGCCGTCGCCGCCAATGATTTGGCGGGTTGGCATACCTCTAACTTGCATCACCTTTCCAAGAAAATCTTCGCCAGCCAGCTTATAGCTGGCTGTCGCTTGTTCGACCGTAGCCGATATGTCCCGTACGGCTTCGGTCACCTGCCTCTTAATCTCATCGCGGTGAGCGTCAGACTGCGGGCCTGACTTCATAAAGGCCGCGAGGGAGTCACCTATTGCTTGAATGGCCTCGCGGGCGTCTGGCATGAGCGACCGTTCCCCTCACTAATTTGCATTCATCCATAAATGTCCGACCCCAGTTACGCGGCTAGGGGTTCCTTCTGCCATCCGTTCATATAAGCCCGAAGGCCGGGGCATGGCGTGACGCAGGCGATCATAATCCGATCCCAAGTTCTCTCTTCCTACCGAATCCCCACTCAATGCCGCCGTCGTAGCGTCGGACGCCGCTGATGTATTGGTCGATACGCTTTTCGAGAACCGGCTGCCAGGGCACGAGCTGGAAGCCCATGCCGTCCTCGATCATGGCGAAGCGTCCGCTGGTGAGATTGGCGACGCCCGCCAGCCGACCTGTCACATACTCCCCAGGCCCGGATGGGGCATAGGACAGCCCGCGCTCGGCCGCCATCTGCCGTGCCGACGCGCTCCACCTCCTGGCGCTCCAGCGCGCGCGATGGTCTTGCGTGGAATGGTGATGGTTTGCCCGTTGTCCGTGGCGTGCCCCATCTCCACCAACCGCTCGGCACGCCGGTGGAGCGCGTCCTTCACCTCTGGGCCGAAGCCCAGTTCGCCCGACGGCGTCCGCTTGTCGGCGACAAGCTCCCGGTCGAGCCAGGTCGCCCCATCGCTGCCGATTTGCCGGTCGAGGTCGAGCGTGGAGAGCGTGCGAATGGCGAAGTCCTTCGGCTGTCCAGGCGCGTCATAGGCCATGCCTCGTTCGGCGATGTCAGCGGGTATCTTCCAGTGATCGGCGTCGATGCGCTCGACATGGCCGGCGCGGCGGAGTGCTTCGAGGCGGCGGACATGGGAACGGATGAAGGCATCCGGGTCGCCCCTGAACCGCTCGATCTCCGGGCGCGCGGCTTCCAGATGCTCGCTCGGCCGATAGATGCCGCCCCTGTCTGCCGCCATGTCGCGGATGTTGAGGTCCGAGGGCCTCGGCGCGGCCTTGGTCGGAATCGGGTCGAGCGAGATGATGTGACCGCGCCCGATCTCGCCCAGTTTGGAGGAGTCGGCCGTCTCGACATAGTGGGTGCGGCCGTCCACCCCATCGATGATGAGATGCAGCCGGTCGCCCATCTCGTCGCCGGCCAACCCCTTGGCAAGTACTCGCCCGACGACCGGCTCGGCGATCCGCGCGCCGTGCGTGACGTACTGAGTTGGAGCGCGCTCGTCGGCGAGGCCGTGATCGGCCAGCGCCCGATGCATCGTTTTGATAATGTCGTTGCGCTCGCCCAGGGCCTTCAGGGTCGGCTCAGCCTTGTCGGAGATGGTCCAACGTCCCGGCTCGGTCTCGGCGGCGAGGTCGTATCGCTCCAGCCGCTTCGCCCGGTCGATCAGGAGATGCCGGTTGGCGCGAACCGTGTAGCTCTCGGCGGCGTTCGGGCGCAGGTCCACGACGCCGCGCTCCTCCTGCTCGGCGATCAACATCCGATCGAGGCGGGTCAGCCGCTCGGCGTCCACCTCGGATGCAAGCTTGCGGGTGACATCAAGCTCGGTCTGCGGCCCAAGTTCCAGCGTGACCAGTTCGCTCGCCCGGTGGCGGATGCCATGGGCGATGTAGTCGCCCGCGATGTTGAGGATGCGGCCGTCGTCGAGCACGCCCCGGACGATGATGTGGGTGTGGGAATGGCCGGTATTGTGGTGATCGACGGCGATCCAGTCGAGTTGCGTTCCAAGGTCCTGCTCCATCTGCCGCATCAGATCGCGGGTGAAGCCCCGTAGGTCGCCCATTTCGATGGAATCCTCCGGTGCCACGATGAGGCGGAACTGGTGACGGTCCTCCCGGCCGCGCTCGATGAAGGCGCGGCCGTCCGCCTCGTTCTCCAAGGCCGAATAGGCGCGGCCCTTCTCACCATCGCGCGTCACCCCGTCGCGTTCGAGATAGCGCAGATGGGCGACGGCGGCCATGCTCGCGGGGCCACGCACCTTCGAGCCGCGTGATCCGTGCCGGAGTGCAAGCTTCACCACCCGCGCCTTGACCACTACCCGGCGCGAGCGGAAGCGACCGGCGGAATCCCGCTGCCAGCCGCCGCTGTCCCGAGGGAAGGAAGCCACCGTCTTCGCGCCCCGGCCATGCGCGTTGAATCGGTCGCTCCCTCCTCGTTTCTGGCCGCCCGCCAAACCAGACGCACGGCCGATCCGGTTGGGATTGCCGCCTGCCTTGCGCACCGCGATTTCGACCTGACGGGTGAAGGGCAGATCGCGCGGGTTGACGCGCGTTCCCCGACTGCGGGAACGGCCTGGTCGGATGCGGAAATCATCTCTGTCATTACTCGCCATGACAAGACGATCGAGATCGGATTCGATCCTCGCAAGGCCTTTCAAGCGCTCGTCGTACCGTGGCGTAATAAAACTTGTCGTAGCGTAGAAACGGCGGAAGCCGCCACGTCACACATTCTGACCGCCACCCATTTTAGCTTTGAAAACAAAGGAGAAAATACTCCAAGCGACACCACGGCACCCTGTGGAGTGCCACGACGGCGCTGTCGGAAGGTGCAAAAAACAACGTGCAGACAACCACTTACGACCGAAGGGAGCGCGGATTGAAAATCCGCTTTATCT
>CAVSYB010000010.1:0-4029 GCA_963732155.1 uncultured Alphaproteobacteria bacterium | reverse complement strand
GCGCGCCGGCTTTCGGAACGGTCGGCCAAAAGCGACCGCGGCGAATTGCCCGCCGGCTGACGGCGCGGCCCGTTTCGGCGCCGCGTCGCCGGCGCGGCTCAGACCGGTTGCTTGGCCGCCCGCTCCAGCGCCGGATTATGGCCGATGACCAGCACCAGAATGATGCCGATCACCGCGCTGCAGGCGAGGAAGATCAGGCTCGCGGAATCGCCGCCGGTCGCGTCCTTGAGGTAGCCGAACACCTTCGGCCCGAAGAAGCCGCCGAGATTGCCGATGGAATTGGCGGCGGCGATGCCCGCCGCGGCGCCGGCTCCGCTGAGGAAAGCCATCGGCAGGGGCCGGAACACCGGCAGGATGGAGAAGAATCCCCAGGCGGCGTCGCAGGCCACCACCATCTTGAGGATCGGCGCATCGGTCGCCGCCGCAAGACCAAGCCCGACGACCATCGCCGCGAAGGGAATGACCGTGTGCCATCTGCGCTCGCCCGTACGGTCGGGATGATGTCCGGGAAAAAGCCCGCTTCGGCGACGCCGAGCAGCAGGCGGACGATGTTGAAGCTCCACACGCCCGTCGCGAACGCCTGCGCGCCCGACGCCAGGCCCCAGGTGAACAAGATGCGCGCGATCCAGCGGCGGGCGCGAATGGGTGGAGCGCCAGATTGCTCGGCGCTTCAAGAAAGAAATAGGCGATGGAGAAGATGCCGGCGGCGTTGCCGAACTGGTCGGCCGTCAATCCGAGGTCCTGCCGCATCGGCCCGCCGGCGAAGCCGACGTTCACGCGGTCGAGACAGGCGATGAAATCGCAAAACATGAGAAACGGCGCGAGGCGCCAGCTCACCTTGTCCATCGTGCGCCTTTCGACGCCGTCCATGGTTTCCCCGGGAGGTCTGACCGCGGCGAGCCGGCGCGTCGACGGCTGCGGTCGTTCTGATTGACGGGCGATTTTGCGCAGGGCGAAAGCGAAGGCAAGCCAAGCAGAGCCGTCGCTTGAGGCCGGCGGCGGCTTTTGACGCGTGAGGCCTTCAAGGCCGGCCGCGCGGAGGCTTGCGAAGTTCCATCGAACTTTCAGGGGCGGCGGTGCTTCGGGGCTTCGCACGAAGCCCATCGCCATGGGCATGACGTCGGCGCTGTCCGCGGAGCCGCGTGGGCGCGGGCGCCCGAACGAATCATCCGCCGAATAACGAAGCACAACCGCGACGCCGGCCTCCACTTCTCTTTTGAAGACGCTAAGTCAGGCGGTCATATTACCGAGAGTTCGTCAACGCGCCATTAGGGAGTTTCATTTAGCGTTCGCCGGAACGACCGAGCCGCGTGGATGAATCGAAAGATCCGATTAGGAGCACTATCTTGCGCCAATTAGTCTCCAGAACAGAACCTCGATATTATTTTGCAATTTTTGTATTGGCGTCAGCAACCCTGTCCTATCAGATACTCATAACGCGCTTTTTCAGCGTAGTTCTGTATTATCATTTCGCGTTTTTCGCCATTACGCTCGCCATGCTCGGCCTTACTCGCGGGGCGATGGAGGTCTACAACAAGCCCGCCCGCTACGCCCCCGAACGGGTGGGCGTTGAATTCGCGCGCCACGCCTCGTGGTTCGCGGTCACCGGCGTTGGCGCGATGATCGCCTTCCTGTGCGCGCCGCTGGTGGTCCCCGAGGCGTATGTTTCGATCGCGCTGGCGATCGCCGCGGCTGGCTTCGTCATGCCCTTTACCGAGGGCGGCGTCTGCATAACGCTGCTGTTGACCCGCTTGCCCTATCGCGGAGGATGGCTCTATGCGGCTGACCTCAGCGGCGCGGCTCTCGGATGCATGGGGGTCATCTTCGCATTGCTCGTGGTCGATCCGGTGAGCGCCACGTTGTGGATCGGGGCCTTCGCCGCCGGCGCGGGCTGGCTGGTGGTGCGGGGCGGCGATGACGCCCGCACCGTGCGCCTGAGCGGCGCCGTAGCGTTGGCGCTGGCCTTGGCCGCCGCCGCGCATACCGGGCTCGCCGCTTCCGGCAGGGATCATCTGGGCGTCTTCTGGGCCAAGGGGATCGCGCAAACCGGGACATTGTTCGAGCGCTGGAACACCTATTCGCGCGTCAGGGTGACGGCCGGAGGAGACACCGTGCCGTTCGGCTGGGGCTTCGCCCATGCGCCGCGCACGAAAATTGACCAGGATTTCCTCGACATCGACGCGGGGGCCGGCACGGTCATCACCCGACAGGATGGCGATATCGGCAAACTCTCTTATCTGCAGGACGACGTCATCAACGCCGCCTACCTGGTGCAACATCCTGACGACGTCGCCGTCGTCGGCGTCGGCGGCGGCCGCGACATTCTTTCGGGCCTCTATTTCGGCGCCAAGACAATACGCGGGATCGAGATCAACCCGGCGATCTTCGAAGTCCTCACCGACAAGTTCGCCGATTACTCCGGCCATCTCGATCGCCGGCCCGGCGTATCGCTGGTCAACGCCGAGGCCCGCAGCTACATCAATCATTCGCCCGATCGCTACGATCTCGTTCAGATTTCGCTGATCGACACCTGGGCCGCCACCGCCGCCGGCGGGCTCACCCTGACCGAGAACCGCCTTTACACCGTCGAGGCGTGGGAGGATTTCTACCGCGCGCTGAAGCCCGGCGGCATGCTGTCGGTGTCGCGCTGGTACGCCCCGCAGGATCACCGCGGCGAGTTCTATCGCCTCGTGGCGATCGCCGCGAGCGCGCTCCAGCACGAAGGCGTCGCGCCCGACGAACTGCCGCGCCATATCGTCGCGCTGAATGTCGGCAACATCGTGACGGTGATCACCCGCCCCGACGCCTTCACCGATGCGCAATGGCAAGGCGCGCGCGAGAGACTGACGGCGCAAGGCTTCACGATCATGCTCGGGCCCGACATCGCGTTCGACGCCGTGACTTCAACGCTGCTTTCCGGCAAGGCCGACGCGGCGTTCTTCGCTTCGCTGCCGGAAAATATCGCGCCCTCGACCGACGACAATCCGTTCTTCTTCTACACCGCGCGCTTCGGCAGCCTGGCGAGCTTCTACTCGTCGATCTCGATGAACAACAATGCGGCGATCACCATGACCCGGTTGCTGATCGTCGTGGCGCTCGCCGCCTGCGTCTATTACGTCGTCATTCCCTTCGTTCGTCTGACGAGGCGGATTCCGGCTGCGACGCTGGCGCCGCCGGTGGCCTATTTCAGCGCGATCGGCCTGGGCTTCATGCTGATCGAGATTTCACAGATGCAGCGGCTGATGGTGTTTCTCGGCCATCCCGTCTACGCGCTCGGCGTGGTGCTCTTTACGATCCTGCTGTTCAGCGGCCTCGGCAGCGCGACGGTCGGCGCGAACGCGCCCCGTCCGGGCGCGCTGGTCGCCCGCGTCGTCGCGTTGTTGACGACGGTCGTGGCGGCGGGGCTGCTGACTCCCGTGGCCGCGACATGGGCGCGCACGGAGCCGACCGACATGCGCATTCTGATATCCGTGCTGCTGCTGGCGCCTCCGGCGTTCTGCATGGGCATGATGTTTCCGCTGGGGCTGAGCCTGTGGCGCCGCCACACCGAGCTGCTGCCGTTCTTCTGGAGCGCCAACGGAATCACCTCGATGGCCGCCTCGGTGCTCGGCATGGCCCTGTCGATTGAATTCGGCATCGCCCGGACCTACGCGCTCGGCGCCTGCTGCTATGTCGTCTGCGTCTTGATGATCGTGGTGAGCCGCGCGTTCAATCTCCTGGGCGCCCCGGCGGCGACGCCGACCGCGGAACTGGCGTTGGCGCGCGCCGGCGACGGCGCGCCTGCGGCCGCTCCCGGCGCGCCGTTGAGCCAATCGCCATAGGCCGCCCGCGCTGGCGCCCACGGCGCGTGAAGCGCCCGAGGATCTGATGAGAAGCGCACAGCCGTCCCGCGGCGCCGGCTGGAATTGAAACTGGGCGCCGAACGCGCGCTTGCGCCGGGTCCGAACCGCCTCTATAACGCCGCCGGCGTCGCCCACCACAAGGCGGCGCAGTCGGAGTGTAGCGCAGCCTGGTAGCGCACCTCGTTCG
>CAVSYB010000009.1:0-3790 GCA_963732155.1 uncultured Alphaproteobacteria bacterium | reverse complement strand
GGACGAGGGGGTCGGAGGTTCGAATCCTCTCACTCCGACCAAATTTTTCCCCGCGAAAGCCAAAATCCTGCTCGACCGGCGCGACGCTTCGCCGCGATCGAGGGCTCCTACACCTTCTGCGCGGTGAACGGGCCGCTCGAATTCGGACGGATCGAGTGGCTGAAGAAGCCGCGCACGACATTGTCGGGACCGAGGGCTCCATGAAACGTCGCGACGCCGGCAAGACCGAGGGCGTTCGTCGGAATGATGCGCCAGGTCCAGTAGATTTCCGCGCCATTGACCGTGCCGGCGGCCGACCCCGCGCCGTTCGGCCCCTTGCAGACGCCGGTCAACCGATCGGCGGTCTGCCGGAACGTGCAGACCGGCGACACGTAGACGATCACGCTGCCGCTGACGATATGGCCGCTGACGCTCCAGGTCCCGGAAAAGTCGACATCGCCGGCTCGCGCCGGAGACGAAGCGATGAGCGCCGCGCCGATCAGCGCGCCGGCGCAGCCAGATTTTCCGATGACCGCCATTCGCGACTTGCCCTCGACCCGGCGCTCTGCTGGGGGCGGCCGGCTCGCGCCAATTTTGTCCATTCCCGCGTTTCAGGCAAGCCTGCGCCGCGGGCGCCGCGAATGAAATAGCGACGACGCCGCGCGTCAGGCGCCGGGGGAAAGCGAGCGCGGCGGAAGGGTGGCGACCACCGGTTCGGGCCGCCGTCGCAAGCCGCGCGGCCGTTTGAAGAATTCCGTCAATTTGGCGCGGACGGGGCGGTCGATGCAGTCGTCGGCGGCGGTGGCGACCGCAACCACCAGAGCGATGCTCATCGCCGCCCAGGACAGCGAGACCGCGCCGAAATCGTGGCCGACCGCGCCGGCGAGCGCGCGCGCATAGTTGAAGACCGGCGCCTGCAGCACGTAGACCCCATAGGAGATTGCGCCGATCCATGCGAACAGGCGAGCGAACCGCTTGCCCGGCTTGCAGGCCGCGCCGAGAAAGACCAGGGCGGGAAAGACCAGCAATGTCGCGGTGAGATCGAACGCCGCCTGGTATTTCGCCGGCGGACAGGCCGCCAGAATCGCGAAGAGCGCGGCGACCAGCAGGAGGGGCGACGCCCGCCATTCCGGCGACGCGAATCTCCACAGCCGGAACACCAGCACGCCGGCAAAAAACGAATAGGCGACGCGGGCGAGGCCGGCGCCGACCGAGCGCCACTCGAAGCCGGCGTCCATCGCGCCGCTGCCCGTTCCAAAGCCGAGGCCGCCGAACCAGACGGCCGACGCCAGGATCGCCGCGGCGGGGCACAGAATCGCGGCCAAAGTCCATCCATTGAGCCGCTTGCCGAGCACGCCGAAGGCGGCGTTGGCCACCAGTTCGAAGAAAAGAGACCATGCGGGGTTGTTCAGGGGAAAGAGCAACGGCCTTGCCAGCGAGGGCAGGAAGAAAACGCCGAACAGGGCGTCGGCGGCGAAGACGGACGCATCGACTTTGCCAGAAAGGATCAGATTTGCGGCCATCGCGACGGACAGCAGGAGCGCGAAACAATACAAGGGATAGACGCGCACCAATCTTGCGATCATGAACTGACGCGCCGTCATCCCCGTCTCGAATCGATTAGAGTAAGCGTAGGAGAGCACAAATCCACTCAGCACGAAGAAGAAGTCGACCGCGAGATAGCTTCGTTGCAGGAGGGCCGTCGGGTATCCGGCCGGCCACAGGAATGGCGCGTGACGCGCGGCGATCGCCAGGGCGGCGATCCCGCGAAGGCCGTCCAGGGTGACGAAGGCCCGCGCGCCGGCTTCTGAAACGGGATTGGGTCGAGTGAACTGCAAGTTGGCCACCAAGAGTTGCGGTATTCGCCCTTTCGTCGCTGAAGCAAGACGGGATTTGCCGTCGGAGATGGATGATCCCCCATGGAGGAAGGCTCGCCCGGTTGAGCCGCTTCCTCGCGCGTTGAAATGTCTGGGACTTTGAGGCCTTGCTGTTGCCGCACCGTTAATACGATTGCGTACAGTCGGGGCTATCGCCGTTTCAGTTACGCCTGGTAAACGCAAAGTATCCAGCATAATCACTCTCCATAGCGCAAGGGATTGATTCAGCAGCGGATTCGGTCGTCCGGCTGGTATCCGTCGGGTTTCTTCGACAATGGGCGTTTCATGGCCGCCGCGGAAAACGCTCGCGCGGGCTCGAACTCGGGAAACGATGTCAGGCGTCTCTATTCGCTGTCGGCCGACGTCCCGGATTGTTTGGCGATTGGGTTCCGCGCGGGATTGAGCCTCGGCGGCGCTCGATGCCCGGCCTCGCCGACCCTTACCGAGCCTTCGAGATTATCTCAATGATATCAATACGCCGGGAGATTCCGGCGCAGGGATAACTTTGGGGCGCATATGGACATTCTCGGCACGGGCCAGGGCGTGCTCGAGCAGCGCGGACGCGCCGACGGTGAGCGCGACCAGAATGAGCGCGGTCGACGGCGCGATCGAGGGTCCCAAACGGATCGCGCCGATCCAAAACGCCAGCAGCGCAAACCCCGTGGCGGCGCCTCGCAGCCTCGCCGACTCGGCCCAGTTCAAGCCCGCGGCGCACAAAGCCCTCACCGCGAGGACCAGCGGCGCCGCGACGACGAGGTCCATGAGATAGTGCTCGCCAAGTCCAAGGGTCGCGCAGGCGGTCAGGAAGACGAAAGCGCCCGCGTAGAACCGCGCCCAGAGCGGAAAGCCGCGCGTGTAGAGGAACACCAGCAGCGCCCACGAGATATGCATGGACGGCATTGCGTTGCGAGGATGAGAGGCGTTGAAATCAAGCAGCGCCCGGTTGGCGAGATAGTCGACCGTCGTATGCATCAGCGGGAAATCGGCGCCGAAATACGCTCTCGGCCCGATCGCCGGCGTCAGCCAGTAGCAGGCGAACCCGATCATCGACCCGATGATGAAGGCCGGCAGGATCGAGATCTCGTCGGCGTCCTTGCGTTTCCAGTGGAAGGCCGCGACCACGACAATCGGGAGCTGCACGAAGGCGTAGGCGGCCAGAGAAAGACTGTGCAGCGGCGGCAACGCGGCGAAGACGTTCGCCATTGCGGAAGAAGGCTGCGCGCCAAAAGCCTCGTCAAGCTCGGCGATCCTGAGATCGACGATGGCCGGAAGCCACCGCGCGGTTTGGTCGCGAAAGAAGGGAATCGCGAGAGCGGAAATGTGGATGAGCGAAGCGGCGGCGAGAAGGTCGATCCATTGGCTCCTTTCGGCCCGCGAGTTTGCGCCGATGCGCCAGAGCGCGAACAGATAAGGGGCGAAGCCGAAGCCGCCGACGACGCCGCCCAAAAGATCGGGGCGGGAGCTTCCCAACGCGGCGCCCGCGAGACCGCCGACGCTTGCGCAGGACAGCATCCAGCCGACGAGGATGGCGCGGTCGCGCATCGAGACGACGATGAGCAAAAAAATCGCGACGCTCCAGCCCGCCGGGAAGCAGAAGAAGCGGATGAGCAGCCGCGAGGGCGCCGTATCGCTATCGGCGGCCGAGAGGAACTGGGCCAAGGCGACCAGCGCCAGAGCCGCGATCGCCGAGGCGCGGCAGGAGAGGGAATTCGATAGCTTCATTTTGCCCGGCCGCCAGCACGTAATGAGAGTATCGTGATATTAAAACACGTTATACGTGTAGAGCCTTTAGGAGGGGTTTATGGGATCGGCGCCGCCCGGGTTGCGGCCGGGCGCGCCGCCGCGGCGTGGCGGAAGGCCGCGATCGCGGGGCCCAACGCGTCGCACCGATGGCGCGACAAAAATCGCTGGCGGCGCCGGCCTGCCCGACTTGT
>CAVSYB010000008.1:0-4355 GCA_963732155.1 uncultured Alphaproteobacteria bacterium | reverse complement strand
CGGCGTCCGCCAAGCTCGCCGCTATCGATCGGCACTCTAAACTTTGCTCGTCGCGCCTTCCCGTGGCACGATAAGAGGGCAGCGTGCGTTGGGGTTTTGGGGGGCGTTATGGCGTCGGATATCGTCGAGATCGAGCGACGCCTGTGGAGCGTCGCGGATCAACTTCGCGCCAGTTCGGGGCTGAAGCCGTCGGAATACTCTCGCCCCGTGCTCGGCCTGCTGTTCCTGCGCTATGCCGACGGCCGCTTCGCGGAAGTTGAAAAGCAGCTCAAGCCGGGTCCCGGCAGCCGGCTCGGCCCACCCAACAGGACCTTCTCCTCCCTATGCTCATCTCCGGCGAAATCGACCTGGGCGCTGTCGCTGAGCTCCAACGGGAGGCGGCGGAATGACCGATGAATCGCATGCGACCGTGAGTGCCGAAGCGGTGCAACTCGGACGCCTTTCGAGCGTGCCAGTGCGCGACGTTTGGCCGCGCGAACCCTCCGACTTCACACCTTGGCTCGCGCGAGATGAAAATCTCACCCTTTTAGCGCAAATATTGAACCTCGGCCCTCTCGTCGTCGACGGCACCGAGGTCGCCGTCGGCGATTTCTATATCGACATTCTCGCCAAGGACGGGAATGGCGGCGTGGTCATTATCGAGAACCAGTTCGGCAGGACAGACCACTCCCACCTCGGACAGATCATGACCTACGTCGCGGGGCAAGACGGTCCTGTTTCTGTCGTCTGGATTGCTGAGAAATTTCGTGAAGAACATCGCGCTGCGGTTGACTGGCTCAATGCGAACACGATTGAGAATAGGAATTTCTTCGCCGCGGAGCTTGAGGTGCTGCGCATCGGCGACTCGTTGCCAGCGCCGTGGTTCAACCTCGTCGCAAAGCCAAACAATTGGAGCCGCAATGTTAAGCAGGCGACCCAGGCCGCCAGCGACACGCCGGCCAACGAGGTTCAGGCGTTCAACATTTCCTATTGGCAGGCATTTGCAGAATATCTTCAGGAAAAAAATTCCAAGTTTAGGTTTCACTTACCCAACAAATGGCGTTACGCATATATGGTTCTCGCTACCGGCCTTCTTTACATGAATGCTTGGAATAGAGCTGAGTTGCCGGCTGGTCGCGCCGGACTCACCGTTGATATCTGGATCGGCGGCAATAATCCAAAGAAGATATTTCGCGAACTGATCGAAAAACGTACTCAAATAGAGCTTGAATTCGGTGAAAGCCTGCAATGGGAGGAGCAACCGGAGAAGAAAGGATCGAGAATCCTGATTACCGAGGGCAAATTTAATTGCGGGGACAAATCAACTTGGCCCCTGCAGTTTGATTGGTTCTTGAGGCATATGGAGAAATTGCGTGACGTCTTTGTTGACCGCGTCAAGGAAGTAGACAAGGGATTGGCTGAATAGCTGAGCGGTTGCAATGACCGTTCGCCGCAGGAGACAGCGGCTATCAACACACGGTCCTTCGACCCTCGCCGCCGAAGGGCGGATGTCGGGCGATGCGAAGCCGCTTAAGTGCGTCGACGGCGCCCGTCTTCGAGATTGCGATCCGCGATCGCGGCGACGCGTTTCGCACTCTCGACGCGCGGAAACTCTCGACGCGCGACGCCGAGAAGCTGACCGGCGTCGCGCATTCCGAATTCTCGCGCCTCCACAACGCGCAACGGCGGCGCTTCTCGCTCGATCGTCTGATCGCGATTGTCGGCAGGCTCGACGGGGATGTCGAGGGGGAAGTCTCCTTCAGGACGCGGGACCATGCCGGCCGCCCCGCGCCGCGGGCAGCTCGAGGTCCTGGACATGTCGGAAAAGTTGCGCGGCGCGTTACGCGGGATCGGCAAAGTGATTTCGCTGGCCGGCGCGCTTGGGGGAGGCGGCGGAATGAGGGCCGCGTTGCGCCTCGCTTCGTGATGGCGAGCGCGGCGAAGCAATCCAGCCGTCGCGCGAGCCGCCGGCGCTGGATTGCTTCGCTGCGCTCGCAATGACGTTCGCTGCGCTCGCAATGACGGCGGCGGGCTCGATTGGAGCTGATGTGTGTGACGGGCAAATCCAGAGAGCCTGGCGACATTATCTCTGAGCAGCGGACGCCGTTTTATGGCGGCTTGTCGGAGAACGATCTTGTCGAGCGGCCGGCCATCGATCTGTTCCATGCCCTGGGCGGCGGACCGTCCGTCTCTTTGGCGAATTCGACGCCGGATCATCGCCACGACACTGCCGAACGTTGCGATCGAAGCGCGCGGCGCGTATACGGTCGGCCGAACCGCGGCCGATCCGGAAAGGCGCGCGCGCCATGACTCGCCCGGCGGCGGGGCGGGATTTCCCTGAAGGGCCGACCGGCGGACGCAGAAAATCCCGATCGGCAGGGGCCTTCACCGATGAGCGCGACGATGGGCGCCGGCAACGAGGCGATCGGCGCGCCGGGATCGGCGGCGCGGGCGCTCGCCGCCCCGGTCGCGGCGCGGCGCAACGCCGGGCTCGACGCGTTGCGCGCGGCGCTGACGCTGCTGGTGCTGTTCCATCACACCGCGATCACCTATGGCGCGAACGGCGGCTGGTATTATCACGAGGCGGAAACCGACGGGACGCCGGGGACGGTGCTGCTGAGCTTGTTCTGCACGGTCAACCAGGCCTTCTTCATGGGCGCGTTCTTCCTGATCGCCGGCTATCTGACGCCGGGCGCCGTCGAGCGCAACGGCGCATGGCCTTACTTGAGGGAAAGGGCGCTGCGGCTCGGCGTTCCGATCCTGGCGTTCTGCCTGTTCATCGGCCCGCTGGCGATCGTATTGGCGACCAGGGCCACGCCCGCGGCGGCCGCGGTGGCGCAGAGCGCCAGGGCGCTGGCCCTCGGCGAAAGGCTGCTGCTCTACGGGCGCCTCGGGCTGTTCGGCGTCGGGCCGCTGTGGTTCGCGACGGCGCTGCTGGTCTTTTCCTTCGTCTATGTGGCGTGGCGGGCGCTCGCCTCGCGTTGGCCCGCGCTCCCTCGATCGGCGGCGGGGCGGCCCTTCCCCTCCGACGTCACGCTCGCCGCCGCCGCGCTCGCCACCGGCGCGGCGGCCTTCGCGCTGCGCCTCGCCTTTCCGCTCGGCGTGGAGACGCTCGGCCCGGCGTTCGGCTATTTTTCGACCGATCTCGGCTATTTCGCGAGCTATGTCGTGCTGTTCGCCGCCGGCTGCCTCGGCGCGTCGGCGCAGTGGCTCGACGCGGCGCCCGCCGCGCAGCGGCGCCGGTGGCTGATCGCAGCGTTGTGCGCTTTGCCGGTCTTCCCGGTCGTCGGCTGGCTGGCGCCGCATGCGCCGGCCTTGCAGGGGAACGCGGGCGGCGGCTGGAACGTCCAGGCGGCGATCTACGCGTTCTGGGAGCCGCTCGTCGCCTGGGGCTTCATCCTCGGCCTGCTGCACGCCTTCCAGCGCCGCTTTGCGAGCCTCGGGCCGATCGGCTCGGCGCTCGCGCGGCGCGCCTATGCGATCTACATCATCCATCCGCCCGTGCTGGTGGCGATGGCGCTCGCCTGGCGCCACGTCGAGGCGCCGCCTTTGATCAAGTTCGCGGTCACCGGGACGGCGACCTGCCTCGCCTGTTTCTGGCTCGCCGGCCTGCTGCTGCGCGCGCCGTGGATCAGGAGGATCGTCTGAGGGCGGCCTCGGCTCGCTGCGGGTCGGCGGCGTCAGTCGCGTCTGATTTTCCTGTCAAGCCGACGGTCTTTTTGGTACGATGCCTTATGAGCATCACCCTGACCCCCGAGCAGGAGGCGTGGCTTCTGGCCCACGTCGCGAGCGGCGATTTCGTTTCGATCGAAGCGGCGGCGCGTCAGCTTATCGACGAGCGCATTGCCGAGCGCGCCGCTGAGGAAAGCGACGATTTGGCATGGGCCAAGCCTTACGTGGACGAAGCGCGCGCCGCCGTCGCGCGCGGCGAGTTTGTCTCCCTCGAGGAGCACAGGGCGCATAACGCGGCGCTCCTGGCGTCGCTCAAGGGCTGATGGCGCGGGTCATCGTCTCCCTGTTGGCGCAGACCGACACCGCCGCCATTGTCGCCGATCTCGCAAACAGCGCGGGGCGCCGCGTCGCGTCGGAATACATTGCGTCGTTTGAAGCGCTTTACGCGCGGTTGGCCGCTCATCCCGACAGCGGCGCGCCTCGCCCGGCGATTGCCCCGCACGTCCGCATCGGCATCGTGTCGCCGTACATCGTAATCTACGAATTCGACCGGGCGATCGACGCCGTGACGATTTTCCGTATCGTTCATGGCAGGCGCAGAATTACCGGCGAAATCCTTCGGGGCGCCTGAGACTCTCGGATCGCCGAATTCGATTCCGGCGGCTTTCGGATTCGGGCGACGCTCGCCGACGTCCCGACCCGAC
>CAVSYB010000007.1:0-420259 GCA_963732155.1 uncultured Alphaproteobacteria bacterium | reverse complement strand
CGCAACTTCAGAACGGAGAACTGCGAAGCCGACGGTAGCCGATTTTATGCTTCCCGTTTGCTCCTGGGCGAGACCGCCAATCCGAGGAACAAAAGCACAGCCCGATTGAGCCGCAGGATGTCCTCCTCGTCCAGCCGGCCAACCCGCGCGCCGACCTTGGTCTTGGGAACCGTGGAAATCTTGTCCACCATCAGGCGGCACGCGGCGTGCAGGCCGTTGCGCTCGTTCGGCGCCACCGGCGGACGAAACAGCGGCGCTTCGGTTTCGTCCGTGGTGAAGGCGCAGACCGTGACGGAGTCCGTGGCGTCGAAGCTATCGTCCTGAACGATGACGACGGGGCGCGCCTTGCCCGCATAGTCCTTGCCGCCGGAGACGGTCCAGATGTCGCCTCGCCTCATTCATCGCCCTGGTCTGACACTGCGTCGATGAACGCTTGATCCTCCCGCGCATGGGCGCTGGCGGCGACAGCGGCCGACTGGCGATGCGCTTCGGAGCGGAAGGCGGGCGAGCGCACGTCCGGCGCCCAAATCTGGATCGGGCGCAGACCCTGCGCGCGCAGCCGCTCCCGATGTTCCCGCACCTTGATGTGCGGGGGCTTGGGGTTTGACGCCGGAGCCATGAGCAGTTCTCTAACAAAGTTACATGTAACCTATCATATGCCTCGGGGATTTGCCAGTCCTTTCACTGCCCAGTGTTGCAAATCGGCGCTGAATTCCTTACTCCAACGCGTAAGAGTAAGGAGGCGGCGGTGCGCATCACATCGAAAGGCCAAGTGACCATTCCGGCTGAAATCCGCGAGCGGGCGGGTTTGCTGCCGCAGACGGAAGTAGAGTTCGAGTTCGACGGCAAGGTCGTGCGCATTGTTCGCGCCAAAGCCCGTAAGGGCGATGGTCGCGGCGCCCGGCTTGTCGCTCATTTGCGAGGACGCGGCGATGTCGCGATGAGCACGGACGCCATCATGGCGCTGACCCGCGGCGATTGAATGACCGCGGTGCTGATCGACGCCAACGTTCTTCTCGACGTCATGACGGAAGACGCGCGTTGGCTCGCCTGGTCGGCGGCAGCCGTCGAGCGGGCCGCCGACCGCTACCGCCTGGTCGTCAATCCGGTCATTTTCGCCGAGGTCTCGATTCGGTTTTCGCGAATTGAGGAGCTCGACGCCGCGCTTCCGAGAACCATGTTCGACCGTGAGGCCATTTCCTACGAAGCCGCCTTTCTCGCAGGCAAGTCGTTCCTGGCCTATCGACGGCGAGGCGGAACAAGGCAATCGCCGCTTCCGGATTTTTTCATCGGCGCCCATGCGGCCGTCGCCGGATATCTGCTGATGACGCGGGACGCGGCGCGCTACCGCACCTATTTCCCCAAACTGTCCCTGATCGCTCCAGGCTGAGGCGCCTGATCAAGGTGGGCCAAGGCGTAGACATGTTTGTTGATCATCATCATCCATGGCCCGCTAATCTGCTGGCTCTTCGCCGTCGCATGACCGACGCTCCGCTCGCCGCTCGCTAAGGCGTGACGAGGTCGATTGTCGGGAAGTAAGCGCGATATCGTCGGGCGTCGCGGCTGAGGAGGGCCAAACCCGAGACGGCGGCGTGCGCGCCAATCAAGAAATCCGGCAGAACCCCGGTTCGCGCGCCGCCCGCCGAGCGGTATCGCTGGAATGCCTTGCCGGCGAGGAACAGAGCGGCGCGCGGCATCGCCGCCATGGCTATGCCGGCTTCGTCGAGGACGGCCTCGAGGGCTTCGATCGTTGCGAAACGCGCCGACAACTCGGCATAGACGACGTCGTTGACGGCGAGCGGGCCCTTGAGCGCGGCGGCGTCCAGGTGCCCGATCGACCAGTCCGCCCATTTTGGATCGTCGATGAAGATCTCCAACAGGACATTCGTATCGACCAGCGCCATGCTCATTCTTCGCCACGCGTGAGCGCCATGATCTCGTCGGTGCTGGGCCCAGCGGCCGCTGGCGGCTCGGCAATCCGCATCGCGCCAATCCCCTTCGACAAGTTCTTTCTGACAACAAGGATTCATGATAGGTTTATATTTCTGATGACCCCCAATCAGGAGAGCCATCTCCGCGAACGAGGTCGTCGGACCGAAAAACGACGAATCCAAATTTTTTCAACCGCAAGTTTTTGATTTTCCCCGATTCGGCCAAAAAAAGTCTTGGAAAAATTTGGAAATCCAAATTTCTGATCACTGAAAACAAAGAGAAATTCCTCGCGCGTTTGCGCCGAATCGCGCCACGGAGGTGTCATCCAGTGATTTTCCAGGCATTCGAGTCGCCGGTTGTCGAAGGCGGCGACGGCGGCGCCATGAGCCGGGGAGGCGCGCTTCACATGAAACTCTGCGGGTCGACGTCGACCGCCACCCGCACGCCGCCGCGCGGCGGCGGGGCGGCGGCGAGGACGGCGCGCAGAAAGCCCTGCAGATCGGCGTTGCGCGGCGCCTTGACCGCCAGGCGGAAGCGGTGGCGCCCGCGCAGCATCGCGATCGGCGCCTCGGCCGGGCCGAGCAGCAGGATTTCGCCGTCCTGCAATTCGCCGCCCGCCGGCGCGAGGCGCCAACGCTCGGTCGGGGCCAGCGAAAAAGCGGCGCGCGCGAGCGCGCGGGCGTGCGCCTCGGCGCCGCCGCGATCGCGGCCGGAAACGACGATCGCCGCGAGGCGCCCGAACGGCGGCAGGCCGCCGCGGCGGCGCTCCTCGATCTCCTGCGCGTAGAAGCGCTCGACATCGCCCGACAGCAGCGCGGCGATGACGGGGTGATCGGGCTGCCAGGTCTGGATCAGGCCGCGCCCGGTTTTTTCGCCGCGCCCGGCGCGGCCCGTCGCCTGTTGCAGCAACTGGAACGTGCGCTCGGCGGCGCGCGGGTCGCCATTGGCGAGGCCGACGTCGGCGTCGATGATCCCGACCAGCGTCAGCAGCGGGAAGTTGTGGCCCTTGGCGACGAGCTGCGTTCCGATCAGCACGTCATAGCCGCCCTTCGCCGCTTCCTCCAATTGCTGGCGCAAGTGCTCGAGCCCGCCGGGAAAATCCGACGAGAGCACCAGCAGGCGCGCCTGTGGAAACAGAGCTTGCGCTTCCTCGGCGAGGCGTTCGACGCCCGGACCGCAGGCTGTCAGGCTGTCGGCTTCCAGGCACGTCGGGCAAATCTCCGGCCGCTTTTCGACATGGCCGCAGTGATGGCAAAGGAGGGCGCGGCGAAAGCGGTGCTCGACGAGCCAGGCCGCGCAATTGGGGCACTGAAAGCGGTGGCCGCAGAACCGGCACAGGGTCAGCGGCGCGTAGCCGCGCCGATTGAGGAACAACAGCGACTGTTCGCCGCGCGCCATTCCTTCCTCGACCGCGGCGATCAGGCGGGGCGACAGCCAGCGCCCGCGCGGCGGCCCTTCGCGGCGTAAGTCGATCGCGGCGAGCGCCGGCATGCGCCGCTCGCCAAACCGGGCGGGCAATCTGAGCCAGCGATAGCGGCCTTGCTCGGCGTTGACGCGCGTCTCGATCGAGGGCGTGGCGGAGGCGAGAACGACCGGCGCGCCCTCCAGCCGCGCGCGCACCACCGCCATGTCGCGCGCATGATAGGCGACCCCTTCCTCCTGCTTGTAGGCGCCCTCGTGCTCCTCGTCGACGACGATCAGGCCGAGGTCGGCGAATGGCAGAAACAAGGCCGACCGGGCGCCGGCGACGACGCGCGCCTCCCCGCTGGCGACGGCGCCCCACAGGCGCTCGCGGCGACGCGCCGGCGCGCCCGAATGCCATTCGGCCGGCCGCACGCCGAAACGCGCCGCGAAGCGGTCGAGAAATTGCGCCGTCAGCGCTATTTCAGGCAATAGAATCAGCGCCTGCCGGCCGCCGCGCAACGCCGCGGCCACCGCTTCGAAATAGACCTCGGTCTTGCCCGAGCCGGTGACGCCCTCGAGCAGCGTCGCGCTGAACGCGTGGCCCTCCACCGCCTCGACCAAGGCGCGCGCGGCGCGCGCCTGGTCGGCGTCGAGGTCGGCCGGCGCGAAGTCCGGATCGGGGAGAGGCGCGATCGGCTCGGGCGGCAAGGCGACGATTTCCAGGGCGCCGTCGTCGATCAGCCCGTCGATGACGCCAGTCCCGCACCCCGCCGCCTCGGCAAGCGCGGATTTGGCGAGACCGGCGTCGTCGCCGAGCGCCGCCAGCACGCGCCGGCGCGCCGGCGTCAGGCGAGCGGGCTGCTTGCCGGTGTTGCGCACGCCGAGGCGCGGGGCGGGCGGGCCGGCCGCCTCGGGCGCCCGCGTCGCCATCCGCAGCACCATCCCGCGCGGCGCCAGCGTCCAGCGCGAAATCCAATCGATGAGATCGCGCAAGGGTTTGCGCAATGGCGTCCAGTCGCGAAGCTCGGCGATCGCTTTGAGATTGTCGCCCGCCGCCGCCGCATGCAGCGCCCAAACCACGCCGGTCGTGCGGCCCCGGCCCAGCGGGACCTCGACGAACTGCCCGGGCTGAAGATCCAGCTCGTCGGGAATGCGATAGCTGTAAGCGATGTCGACGGCGACCGGCGCCAGAACGTCGGCGACGCGGCTCGGCGGCGGCTCTCGTTCGCTTGGGCCGTTCATGGCCGCTGGTCTAGCACTTTGATCCGCACGGCGTTGGCGAATCCGCGCCCTGTCGGATCCCGCTCACTGCGCTCGCCAGGCGTCAGGGGGTCTTCTTGGCGGCCTGATTGTCGGTGCGTTCGGCGATGCGCGCCGACTTGCCGCGACGATCGCGCAGATAATAGAGCTTGGCGCGTCGAACCTTCCCGCGCCGCACGACCTTGATCGAATCGATCATCGGCGAGAACACCGGAAATACGCGCTCGACGCCCTCTCCGTAAGAAATTTTGCGGACCGTGAAATTCTCCTGCAGGCCGCCGCCGGCGCGCGCGATGCAAACGCCTTCATATGCCTGCACGCGCGTGCGCTCGCCTTCCCTGACCTTGACGTTGACGATGACGGTGTCTCCCGGTTGGAAGTTCGGGATCTTGGCGGTTTCGCCAAGTCTTGCAGCCTGTTCGGCCTCGATCGTCTCGATCAAATTCATTGCCGTCATCTCCATGCCGTGACGCCAAACGATCGTTGCGTCTGGCGGAGCGCTTCGGCGCGCTGTTGTGAGTTAGGGGCCGGCTGTTACACCAAAGCGGCGACGGTGTCGAGGAGGCTGCGTTGGAGCCGAGCAAGCTTGCTCAAGGAGTCCAAGGGTCTTTCGGCGCCTCGGCGCCCTCTTGCGAGGGGCTTGCGTCGATCGCCGCCGCCGCGGCGCGCAGCAACTCGGCGACGCCGCGTCCCGCGACGGCGGAAAGCTCCAGCGGCCCGGCGCGTCTCACCCCGTCGGCAAGCTTCGGTCCATGTTCGCGCATTGCGCGCTTCAGTCGGCGCCTTTGTTTGTCGAGCGTTTCGTCATCGACGGCGTCGACTTTCGACAAGGCGACGATCTCGGTCCTGTCGCCGAGGCCGGCGCCGTAAGCGGCCAACTCCCGGCGGATGGTTCGATAGTCCTCGGCGGCGTTCGCGCCCGCGGCGTCGACCAGATGCAGCAGGACGCGGCAGCGTTCGATGTGGCCGAGAAACCGGTCGCCGAGGCCAAGCCCTTCATGCGCGCCGCGGATGAGGCCGGGAATATCGGCGAGCACGAAATCGCGGCCGTCGACGCGCACGACGCCGAGGCCCGGATGTAAAGTGGTGAAGGGATAGTCGGCGATCTTGGGCTTGGCGGCCGAGACGCTCGCCAGCAACGTCGACTTTCCCGCATTGGGCAGGCCGACAAGGCCGGCGTCGGCGATCAATTTGAGACGCAGGATCAGCGTACGCTCCTGCCCGGCTTCGCCCGGATTGGCGCGGCGCGGCGCGCGGTTGGTCGACGTCGCGAAATGGGCGTTGCCAAAGCCGCCGTTGCCGCCGCGCGCGAGGCGCACCCGTTCGCCTTCGCGTCTGATGTCGGCCAGGAGCGTCTCGCCGTCCTCGTCGAACACTTGCGTTCCGGCGGGAACCCGCAGAACCGCGTCCGCGCCCCGGCCGCCGGCGCGGTTCTTGCCCATGCCGTGCATGCCGACCTTCGCCTTGAAATGCTGCTGGTAGCGAAAATCGATGAGCGTGTTGAGACCCTTCACGCATTCCACGATCACATCGCCGCCGCGCCCGCCGTCGCCTCCGTCCGGGCCGCCGAATTCGATGAACTTTTCGCGCCGGAACGAAACGCAGCCTGCCCCGCCGTCGCCGGAGCGGACGTAAACCTTGGCCTGATCGAGAAACTTCATAACGGCGCTCGGTGGCCTTCGGCGTGCGGCGGCGCCCCGGGCTCCAGCACGGCGCGGCGGGCCGCCCAGGCCGAACGCTCCAGCCGGAACCGATCGCAGGGGACCATGCCGCCGCGCGCCGGGGCGCCTTCCAGTCCCGACCCCATATGCGCAAACCCGCACTTTTCGAGGACGCGGCGGGAAGCCGGGTTCTCGATATGAGCGGTCGCCAGGATTTCGAGCGCGCCGGTCAACGTGAACGCCGCGTCGATCGCCGCGGCGGCGGCTTCGGTCGCCAGGCCTTTGCCCCATGCTTCGGGGGTGAGCGCGTATCCGAGGGTCAGACGTTCCTCGCGCCGGCTTTCGAGGCTGATCATGCCAATCGGTTCGCGCTTGCCGCGAAGGGGCGTAATGACGAGGATCAAGTCGCGCCCGAGCGCATTGGCCTCGCGGGCGGTGAAGATGAAGCGCTCCGCCTCGCCGGCCGGATAGGGGTGGGGAATGCGCGAGGTCATTCTGGCGACCTCCCAACGGCTGGAATAGCGTTCGATCGCCGTCGCGTCGGCGGCGCGCGGCCAACGCAGCCACAGCCGCTTTGTCTCCAGTCGAAACACATCGTCTCGGGCGAGATCGGGAAACATGGTCGGCTCCGGTCCGGCCGGGGCCCGCCGAAACGCGCCCCGCAACGACAAAGGGGAAGCGGCGCCCCACTTCCCCATCAAGGCCTTTCGGACCTACCGGACTTTTCGAGGGAGAGTTCGTCTCGCCGTCGAAGTCTTGAGGGATCGTCCTCGAGACCGTCCGCGGGGCTGGCGCCAAGCGGGGTCTCGTCGTTCCCCCGCTCTTTATTCCGCCGCTTGAGAAGCGACGACCGCTACATAAGCTCGGCCATTGGCTTTGGTTTCAAACTGGACCTTGCCGGCCGTCTTGGCGAACAAAGTATGATCGACGCCAATGCCCACATTGCGGCCGGGATGGAATTTCGTGCCGCGCTGCCGAACAAGAATCATGCCGCCGACAACGCTTTCGCCGCCGAATTTCTTCACGCCGAGACGGCGCCCGGCCGAATCGCGGCCATTTCGCGAGGAACCGCCTGCCTTCTTATGGGCCATAACACCAAGCTCCGGATCTGACGCCTGTCGACGCCGAGCGGCGCGTTCGCGCCTCTATACAATAGTTCGGGCCAATGGGGAATCCGCGTTCAGGCCTGCTGCGGTTGCTCCGCAACAACCTGTTCCGCACTCGCCCTCGCCGCCGGTTTCGCGCCGCCCGTCAGAAACTCGGTGATGCGAACCATGGTCAGGTCCTGCTTGTGGCCGCGCTTGCGGCGAGAATTCTTGCGACGGCGCTTCTTGAAGGCGATGACCTTCGGGCCGCGTCCATGGGAAACGATCGTGCCCGCGACCGTCGCGCCGGCGACATGCGGCGCGCCGATCTGGCTCACCTCCCCGTCAAACAGCGCAAGCACTTCCTCGAAGGCCACGACATCGCCGGGCTCGCCCTCGAGCGTCATCACGGTAATTTCGTCGTCGGCGGCGACCCGGTATTGCTTGCCGCCGGTCTTGATCACTGCGAACATCGTTTTCTCCGTGTTCAATCCGGCTCTGCGCCTTGAAACGGCGCGGCCGGCTTCTTTGCAGCATTGACCTGCTGTTGAGAGCTCCATCCGACTTCGGCGAACGCCAAGGCCAAACCAAAAGCGCGGCCGAAAGCCGCGCTGGAGCGCGCGTCCTATAGGAACATTGGCTCGACGTGTCAAACGCTTTGGGCATTCCAATTGCGCCAGGCGCGTCCGACCGGGTTCGGGGCGGACTGGCGGCTCGCCTGACGGAAGCCAGCCTGACCGCGGCCGCATGGTCCGGCCTCGCGCCTTTTCAAGAGTTTGCACGTCGGAAAATTTCCGCGGAGCCTCGCCGGGACGACCAGCGTTCCGGCGATCCAGATCCCGCCGCCGCCCATAGTTGACTCAGTTCGTGAAGATTGATAAATATTGATTATTGTCAGTTATCATTCTTCAGAGCCCCGATGGCCGTCGTCCGCCGAACCCCCGAAGAGACCCGCCAGTGCATTCTTGTGGCGGCCTGGGATCTTTTCCGCCAGCTCGGTTTTCGCAAGACGACGGTCGCCGACATCGCCGCGACGCTGGGGATGTCCAGCGCCAATATCTATCGCTTCTTTCCCTCGAAGGATGCGCTGACCGAAGCCATTTGTCGGAACCAGCTTGATTTGCTGGTCGAGACGGCCCGAAAGACCGCGGCGGGGCCGGGCAGCGCAGGCCAGCGCGTCGCCGCCGTGTTGATGGCCTTGTATCGCGACCTTCGCGACCAGATGACCAATCAGAAGCGCGTCCATGACGTCGTGGCGGTTGCGCTGGAGGAGAACTGGCCGGCGATCGATGAATTCCTCGCCGCTTGCGTGGCGACGGTCGCCGGGCTGGTCGCGCAGGGTCAGGCGAGCGGGGAATTTGGCCCCGGCGATCCCGCCATGTTGGGCGAGATGGTCATGGCGGCCTCCGCGGCAATCCATCATCCGACGCTGATCGCGCATTGCTCGGGAGACATGGAGGCCGAGGCCTTGGTCGCCTTCGTGCTGCGCGCGCTCGCCAACAAGAATCCGCCGGAGTCCGCCTAAAGCCCGGAGTACGCGTCATGCAGCTTCGCCCGGTCGCCTTCGCTCTGCTGCCCGCTTTGTTGCTCGCCGCGTGCGGCTCCCCGACCCAGGCGAGGAGACAGTCGCCCGAGCGCCCGGTCCTGGTGGCGGAGGTTCATTATGCGCCGCGCGCGCGCGATCGCGTGCTGCCCGGCGTCGTCAAAGCGCGAATCGAAAGCGACCTCGCCTTCCGTGTTCCCGGCAAGGTGGCGGAGCGCTTTGTCGACGCCGGCGCGATGGTGAGGAAGGGCGACCCGCTGGCCAGGCTCGACGACGCCGATTTGCGTTTGCAGGTCGAGCAGGCCGACGCCGATTATTCGTCGGCCAAGGCCGCTCTGGATCAGCAACAGGCCGAGGAGCGGCGGATTGATACGCTGAAGGCGCACGGCTGGACCTCGGCCGCCGATGTCGACAAGATCAAAGCAGGGGCGGATCAGGCGCGGGGCGCCTTCGCCAGGGCGGAGCGCGCGGTGACGTTGGCGCGCAACGCGGCGAGCTATGCGACGCTCGTCGCCGACGCTGACGGAATCGTCAGCGCGGTTTTCGCCGAGCCGGGCCAAGTGGTCGGCGTCGGCGCGCCCGTCGTGCGGCTGTCGCACACCGGCCAATTCGAAGCCGCCGTGGCGATCCCCGAAGAGCTTGTCGACCGCGCCCGCGCGGCGCCGGCCCGCGTCGAATTCTGGGCGCTGCCCGGAGTCGAAGACGCCGCGACGTTGCGCGAACTGTCGCCGACCGCCGACGCGGCGACGCGCACCTACCAGGCGCGCTACACGCTGTCGGACGCGCCGGCCGACGTGCGACTGGGCATGAGCGTGACCGTCACGCTCGCCGACAAGACGGAGAAGGTCGCCCGCCTTCCGCTGGCCGCGCTGTTCGACAGGGGCAAGGGACCGAGCCTGTGGGTCGTCGATCGCCGGAGCGGCGCAGTGAGCGAAACGCCGGTGCGGATTTCCGGTTACGAGAGTCAATCCGTGCTTGTCGTCGACGGCGTCGCGGAGGGCGCGGCCGTCGTCGCGCTGGGCGCCCAGAAGCTTGACGCCGGCCAGAAGGTGCGGATCGTCACCGATTTCGCGGGGTCGTGATGAGCCCGATCAATCTCTCGCAATGGTCGATCCGCCATCCCGCGCTGATCACCTTCCTGATCTTCGCCATCGGTCTCGGCGGCGCGCTGAGCTACTTTCAGCTCGGACGCGCCGAAGACCCGTCCTTCACCATCAAGAACGTCAACGTCAGCGCGATCTGGCCAGGCGCGACGACGCAGGAAATGCAGGATCAGGTCACCGACCGCATCGAAAAGAAGCTGCGCGAACTCGCCTATTTCGACAAATCGACCACCTACACCAAGCCCGGCTTCACATCGATCGGCATCGACTTCAAGGATTCGACGCCGGCGCGCGCCGTTCCCGCGCTGTTCGTCGAACTGCGCAAGAAGCTCGGCGACATACGCGATGACCTGCCGCCGAACTTGATCGGCCCGACGGTCAATGACGAGTTCGGCGACGTCGATGCGGTTCTCTATGCGATCACCGGCGAAGGCGCCTCATACGCGCAACTGAAGGAAGTCGCCGAAGCGCTCCGCCGGCGGTTGCAGCGCGTTCCCGACGTCGTGAAGGTCGACCTCTACGGCGACCAGGCGCAACGGATTTTCGTCGAATTCAGCCACGCCAAACTGGCGACGCTCGGCGTGCCTGTGCAGGCGTTGTTCGATTCGTTGGCCAAGCAGAACGCCGTCAATCCCGCCGGCGAATTCCAGACGGCGGGCCAGCGCGTCCCCGTGCGCGTGACCGGCGCGCTGGAAGGCGTCTCGGCGGTGCGCGAGACCCCGGTGTTCGCCAACGGCGGCGCCTTTCGCCTGGGCGACATCGCTCATGTCGAACACGGCTATGAGGACCCCCCTTCCTATCTCATCCGCGCGCAGGGAGAGCCGGCGCTCGAAATCGGCGTCGTCATGCAGAAAGGCGCCAACATCCTCGCGCTCGGCGCCAATCTCAACGCGGCGCTCGCCGAATTCGAGTCCAATCTGCCGCAAGGGATTTCGATCGCGCGCATCGCCGATCAGCCGAAAGTCGTCGACGCCGCCGTGTTCGAATTCACCCGTTCGTTCGTCGAGGCGCTGCTGATCGTGCTGGGCGTGAGCTTCGTCTCGCTCGGCTGGCGCACCGGGATCGTGGTGGCGACTTCCGTGCCTCTGGTGCTCGCCATCGTGTTCGTCGCGATGGCGTTCCTTGGCCTCGACTTGCAGCGGGTGACGCTTGGCGCGCTGATCATCGCCCTCGGCCTGCTGGTCGACGATGCGATCATCGCGGTCGAGATGATGGTGGTGAAGCTGGAGCAGGGCTGGGATCGAGAGCGCGCGGCGTCGTTCGCGTGGACGTCGACGGCCTTTCCGATGTTGACCGGCACGCTCGTGACCGCGACCGGCTTTCTGCCGATCGGCCTCGCCAATTCCGCGGTCGGCGAATATGCGGGCGGCATATTCTGGGTGGTCGGCATCGCGCTCGTCGCCTCGTGGTTCGTCGCGGTGATCTTCACGCCGTTTCTCGGCGCGAAGCTGCTGCCGGATTTCACCCGACGCGCGCGCCATGCCGATCCGAGCGCGATTTACGACACGCGATTCTATCGAGCCTTTCGTCGGGCCGTGGAATTCTGCGTGGCGCGTCCTCTCATCGTCGTCGTCGCAGCCGCGACCCTGCTCGGGCTGGGCCTCAGCGGCTTCAGCCGCGTGCAGCAGCAGTTCTTTCCGATTTCCGAACGGCCCGAGCTTTTCTTTGAAATGCGCCTGCCCGAGGGAACCTCGATCGGAGCGACCTCCAAGGTCGCGCGCGAGGCCGAGCAATTGCTCAAGGAAGACAAGGACGCCTCGTCTTATACGACCTATATCGGCAAGGGCTCGCCGCGATTCTGGCTGGGTCTCCTGCCGGTCCAGCCGAATGAAGCCTTTGCGCAAATCGTCATCGTCGCCAAGGACGTCGAAGCGCGCGAACGGATCAAGACTCGTCTCGAGGGCGCCGTCGCCGCGGGCGCGCTCAGCGCCGCGCGAGTGCGCGTCGATCGTTTCAACTTCGGGCCGCCGGTGGGCTTCCCCGTGCAATTTCGCGTGATTGGCCCCGATCCCGCCAAAGTGCGGGAAATCGCCTATCGCGTGCGCGACGTCATGAGGACCGATGACCGCGTCGTCGATCCCAATCTCGACTGGAACGAGAAAATGCCCTCCGTGACGCTCGAGGTCGATCAGGCGCGCGCGCGAGCGCTCGGCCTGACGCCGCAGGACATCGCGCAAACGCTGCAGACCTTGATCGGCGGCGTCACGGTGACGACGGTCCGCGACCACGAGGAGAAAATCGACGTGGTCGCCCGCGCCGTTCCGGCCGAACGGGCGGCGCTCGACCGTCTCGACAGTCTGACGGTGCTGGCGCGCGACGGCGCGGTGGTTCCGGTCTCGCAAGTAGCGCACGTGCGCTACGGGTCAGAGGAGCCGATCATGTGGCGGCGCAACCGCGACATGGCGATCACCGTCCGCGCCGACGTCGTCGACGGCGCGCAGGCGCCCGACGTCTCGATGGCGCTCTGGCCAAAACTGCAAGGAATTCGCGACAGCCTGTCGCCGGCCTATCGAATTGAAATGGGCGGCGCGATCGAGGAATCGCAAAAAGGCAACTCGTCGATCTTCCTTCTGTTCCCGATCATGCTGCTCGGCATGCTGACCTTCCTGATGATCCAGTTGCAAAGCTTCTCCCGGCTGGCGATCGTGTTCTTCACGGCGCCGCTTGGCATTGTCGGCGCCTCGATCGCCCTCAATCTCGCGCACAAGCCGTTCGGCTTCGTCGCGTTGCTCGGCCTCATCGCCCTCGCCGGCATGGACATGCGCAACACCGTCATTCTGGTCGATCAGATCGAGAGGGACGTGCGCGAACTCGGCGTGACGCGTCGCCAGGCGATCGTCTCGGCGACCGTGCGTCGCGCGCGGCCCGTCGCGCTGACCGCGCTTGCCGCGATTTTGGCGATGGTTCCCCTGTCGGAGAGCGCGTTTTGGGGACCGATGGCGGTCACCATCATGGGCGGGCTGTTCGTTGCGACGTTTCTGACCCTGCTGGTCCTGCCGGCGATCTACGCGCTATGGTTCCGCAAGTCGCTGGGCGGGCGGACGGCGAAAGTCGCTGCGCCGGCGCGCGACGCCGGATTCGCGCCGGCGCTTGCCCTCGCCCGCCCGATAACGGCTTTCGTCGCCGCCGGAGGTTGCGCCATGTTGACCGATTGGGCTCTCGCCAGCCTGCATCATCTCGCCATTTTCACGCTCGCCGCCACGCTTGCCGCCGAAATTGCCATTCTTTCGATCGACGTCGACGCCAAGGCGATCGCGCGGCTCGCCAGGATCGACACCGCCTACGGCTTGTCTGGCGGCAGTCGTGGTCATCGTCGGCGTCGCCCGCGTCATCTAGGGCGCAAAGGGTTACGACTATTATCTCGTCAATCATTTTTTCTGGACCAAGATGGCGCTGTTCCTCATCGTCGGCCTGTTGTCCATTCCGCCGACGATCCGCTATCTTGCCTGGGGCCGCCAATTGCGCGCCAACGCCGCTTTCCGCCCCGCGTCTCGAAACGATCGCGCGGGTGCGCGCCTATCTCGGGCGGAAGCCGCCTTCTTCCTTGCGATACCGCTGGCCGCCGCGGCGATGGCGCGCGGTTATGGGATGTAGTCTCAGGTCTCGTCGGAAGCGAGATTCAGTTCGCGTCCGGGAGCGAGATCCGGCCGCCGTTCGCGGGTAAGCCGCAGCGCCTGCTCGCGCCGCCATTTCTCGATGCGCGCATGATCGCCGGACATCAGGATGTCGGGGATCGCGCGCCCCTCCCATTCGCGCGGACGCGTATATTGGGGGTATTCGAGCAGGCCGGCCTCGAAACTCTCTTGCGCCGCCGATTCGGCTTTGCCCATCACGCCCGGAATGAGCCGGACGCAGGCGTCGAGCACGGCGAGCGCGGCGATTTCGCCGCCCGACAGGATGTAATCGCCGACGGAGACCTCGATCAGATCGCGCGCCTCGACCAACCGTTCGTCGACCCCCTCGAACCGCGCGCAGATCAATACCAGGCCCGGCCCCGCCGCCCATCGGCGCGCCAGCGCTTGCGTGAACGGGCGCCTCGCGGGCTCATCAGCAGCCGCGGGCGCGGGTCCGCGGCCCCGAGCGCGGCGTCGAGGCTCGCCGCCAGCACGTCGGCGCGCATCACCATGCCGGGGCCGCCGCCCGCCGGCGTATCGTCGACGGCGCGATGCCGGCCAAGCCCATGGGCGCGAATATCGGCGGTCTCGCACGACCAGAGGCCTCGCGCCAGCGCCTCGCCGGCCAGCGACAGGCCGAGCGGGCCCGGAAACATCGGCGGGAACAAGGTCAGAATTGTCGCCGCGAACATCACGCCCCGCTGTTCCGGCCTTCGCCATCGATTTCATCGGGCGGGACGATGACGATGCGGCGCTTGCCGAGGTCGATCTCGACGGCGACGGCTTTGCTGAAAGGCAGCATCAAGGTTTCCCCGCCCGCCGCCGGCGCGATTTCGAGAATGTCGCCGGCGCCGAAATTGTGCAACGCGACGACGCGTCCGAGCGTCTCGCCCACGCGCGTAACGGCTTCGAGGCCGATGAGATCGTCGTGATAGAATTCCTCGTCCGACGGCGCCGGCAACTGCTCGCGGGCCACGAAAAGTTCGACGCCGGCGAGCTTTTCGGCGTCCAGGCGGCTCCCGACGCCGGCGAGCCGCACGACGAGCATATCGTCCCTGAGAGGGCGCAGGGCGGCGATCTTGAAGGTTCGCGCGCCGGCCTTGTCCGTGAGATCCCCGTAGCGGCCGATCGCGGCGGGGTCGCGCGTATAGGACTTCACGCGCAATTCGCCGCGCACGCCGTGCGGCGCGCCGAAAACGCCCAGGGGGATGAGGCGGCTCGCAGCAGCCAAGGATTCAAGTCCTCGCCCTCCCTCCTTCTCCCGTCGAGCAGGAGACGGGAGGGCTTACGCCGCAGCGGCGGCGGTTTTCTCCGCGGCGGCGGCCGCCGCGGCGCTACGCTCCTGCGCCTTCTTTCTGGGCAAGGCCTTTTTCGGATTGTTCTGCGCCGCGCGCTTGGCGACGCCGAGCCCGTCCAGCAGGCGCATCACGCGGTCGGTCGCCTGGGCGCCCTTGGCGATCCAGGCCTTGGCTTTTTCGACATCGAGGACAAGGCGGGTCGCGTCGTCCTTGGCCTTGACCGGATCGAACGTGCCGATCTTCTCGACGAAGCGGCCGTCGCGCGGCATGCGCGCGTCGGCGACCACGATGCGATAGAACGGCCGCTTCTTGGCGCCGCCGCGCGAGAGACGAATTTTCAGAGACATGCTTTCATTCCTTCGTTTCTGTTCAGACATTCGATTGAATTCCTCTCCTCATCCCCGACCTTCTCCCGCTGGCAGGAGAACGCAGCGGACCGGATGAGGGCCTTTTTACTTCTTCTTTGCTCCGAACGGATTGAATCCGCCCGGCGCGCCGCCGCCGAGACCGGGCAGCCGCGGCGCGCCAAGGCCTGGAAGCTTCGGCGCGCCGAGGCCCGCCAGGCCCGGGAACGGCGGCGGCGCATTGAAGACGCCGGGCGACGGCGCGTCGGGAAAGCCGCCGCCTTTGGCGCCGGGCGGGGCGCCGCCCATTTGCTTTTGAAAAGCCTCCAGTTGTTCGGGCGTCGGCTGCGGCATGCCGCCGCCCATGCCGAACATCTGGCCAAGTTGCGCCAACGGACCGCGCTTTCCCGCCGCTCCCATCGCCTTCATCATGTCGGCCATCTGACGATGCTGTTTCAGCAGGCGGTTGACCGCCTCGACATTGACGCCGGCGCCTGCGGCGATGCGTTTCTTGCGCGACGCTTTCAGGATGTCGGGATTGCGCCGCTCCCTGGGCGTCATCGAGGAGATGATCGCGCGCTGGCGGCCGATCACCTTGTTGTCGAGATGAGCGGCGGCGACCTGTTCCTTGATCTTGGCCATGCCCGGCAGCATGCTCATGATGCCGCCCATGCCGCCGATATTTTCGATCTGCGCGAGTTGCTCGGAAAGGTCGTTGAGGTCGAACACGCCCTTGCGCATCCGCTCGGCCATTTTGGCGGCCTGCGCGGCGTCGATATTCTGCGCCGCCTTCTCGACGAGGCTGACGATGTCGCCCATGCCGAGGATGCGGTCGGCGAGGCGCTGGGGATGGAAATCCTCCAGCGCGTCCATCTTTTCGCCGACGCCGAGCAGCTTGATCGGCTTGCCGGTGACCGCGCGCATCGATAGAGCCGCGCCGCCGCGCCCGTCGCCGTCGGCGCGGGTCAGCACGATGCCGGTCACGCCGACGCGATCGTTGAAATTCCTGGCGAGGTTGACGGCGTCCTGGCCGGTCAGGGCGTCGGCGACGAGCAGGATTTCGTGCGGCCTCGCCGCGTCCCTGATCTCGGTCATTTCGGCCATCAGGGGTTCGTCGATATGGGTGCGCCCCGCCGTGTCGAGCAGCACGACGTCATAGCCCTGCAGCCGCGCCACCGTCTCGGCGCGCCGCGCGATCTCGACCGGGCCTTGTCCCGGCACGACGGGCAGCGTGTCGACGCCGATCTGTCGGCCCAACACCGCAAGCTGCTCCTGCGCGGCAGGCCGCTTCACGTCGAGCGAGGCCATCAGCACCTTGCGCCTGGCGCGCTCATTGAGGCGCTTGGCGATCTTGGCGGTGGTGGTGGTCTTGCCGGCGCCCTGCAATCCCACCATCATGATCGCGACCGGGGCCGGCGCGTTGAGGTCGATCGCCTGCGTCTCGCCGCCGAGCGTCTCGACCAGCGCGTCATGGACGATCTTCACGACCATCTGGCCGGGGGTGACCGATTTCAGCACCGTCGCGCCGACCGCCTTGGATCGCGCGCGATCGATGAACGAGCGCACGACTTCGAGCGCGACATCCGCTTCGAGCAGCGCGCGGCGCACTTCGCGCATCGCGGCGTTGACGTCCTCCTCGGAGAGGGCGCCGCGGCCGGTGAGCCTGTCGAATATGCCGGAGAGCTTTTCGGAAAGGCTCTCGAACATGGGCCGCTCCTGAACGATCCAACGACAATCGCGCCCGGGGGCGCGACGCGCTGCCGGACGGGGACCGCCAGCCTCCAAGGCGGGTCGGTTGATCGACGAGGATGAACCTGACGAAGTTTCGCGACGAGATAGGGGAGGGGGCGGGGGATGTCAAATCGGCCCTCGAGCGGTCGACCAAAATCGAAGGCCGCGTGAGCGCTCCCCTTCTCCCGCAATGCGGGGACAACGTGGCGCGGAGCGCCCGATGAGGGCCGGCGCAAGGCGCGAGGCGCGGCGACGACGCTTCGCCTGTCCCGCACGGCGGCTCGACCCCCGGCGGCGACAGCTGTTCGTTCGAACAGTTGCGGCCATGGCTCTTTTACCCAACCTTAACCTTACCCATCGATGAAGACTGAGTGAGGTTTTTCTCATGCAGTACGGCGTCGCGAAGATGAGCCTGCGATTCTCCGATCGGATTCTCCAATTGCTCGAGAGGGTCGAGCACCGTTGCGCGGAAACGCGAACGGAAAAGGAGGCGGTCGCCCGGATTTGCAATGAAGCCGACTTCCGGCAGAGGCTCGTCGAGCCTCGCGCCAACGGGCGACTTCATGACAAAGGCTTGGACGACGCTCCCAACGCCTGGGTCACGATGACCTTCATCGACGGCGAGTTGGCGAGCACCCTCAGGCTGCACGTCGCCGCCGATGAGAAGGACGCGCTTCCCTCGCTCGGCGCCTTTTCCGATGTGATCACGCCTCATCTTCGGTCGGGGCAGGCGATTGTCGAACTGACGCGCCTGGCGGCGCAGGTCGAGTTCGCCAGAAGGTATCCGGAACTCCCCTATGTCGCGTTGCGCCCGGCGTGGCTCGCGGCTGAACATTTCGACGCCGATTTTCTGCTGATGACCGTCATCGAGCAACGTCAGGCTTTTTATCGATTCGCCCTTGGCTACCGGCCGTGGTGTGCGCCGCGCGACTATGCGGAGTTCAGCCACAAGGTCGTCTGCATGGGCCTCGACTTTGGCGCCGCCAGGGAGCGCATCGAGGCGCGCTATCCCTTCTTCCGCTCGACGCCCTCCGAGCGCAACGCGCTGTTCGGGCGCCTGGCCGAGCGTCGGAGGCATCTGCCCGGCCATTCCGACGCCCGGCTTCACACGCCGCGGGCGTCCGGATAGCGAACCGCCAAAACAAACGCGGAGAATCCGTCGGCCGACCGGGCGGCGACCGTCGAATTCCGCGCGGCGGCGCCTCCGTGGCCCGGGTCATCCGAGCGGTCAGCCGGACAACAGCATCGTTCTCCAGTCGTCGAGTTTTTCGAGGCAATAAAGGCCCAGCGCCTCGTCCTCCTGGACGACGATTCCAACAAACGCCGCGAAAAGGTCGTTCAGATCCCCGCCTTGCCGCAGATGAGCCTTGGCGATCGAGTCGCTGAACGCCATCGCCGCTTCTATGACTGGATCGACAAGCGGATCGTTCATCAACTGCCCTTACGCCGGACCGTGCAGGTCCCTTCAGAGTGCTATTGGACTGTTGCTTCGGGCGCAGGCGCGTCCTGGCCTGGAATTGTCAAGACGCGTCTTGCGCCGAGGCGAGGTTCGTCGATCAACCGAGCCGGTCGATGATGTGATCGGACTATTTTCGCCGGCGCGCCGCCAAGCGCAAGACCCTGTCCGCTCCTTGTCCAGTTCTGCCGCGACCTGAGCAGAGGCCGGGACGGCGGCGCGTCGCGAGGGTCGCCCGCCGCCGTCAACACGCCACCAGGCCCTGACTCATCGCCCTGGCGACGGCGTGAAGCGTGTTGGTCGCTCCAAGCTTCGCGCGCGCGCATTCAAGGTGGAACTTGACCGTCCGCTCGCTAATGGCGAGAATCTGGCTGATTTCCCAGTCCGACTTGCCCATCGCGCGCCAGCGCAGGCAATCCTTTTCGCGCATCGAGAGCCGGGCGCCCGCCTCGTTGTCGTCAAGACCTTCGGCCTTCATCGCCCATGAATGGAAATAATAAGCGAGCATCATGAAATCGCGCATGTAGTTTGTTTTGAGCTTGCGCCAATCCGCGTCGGAATGAGCGCTGGTCACGCTGAACAAGGCGAATTCTCCGTGCCGGCCGCGGACGGGAAACGAAAGGCCCTTTTGGCTGATCTTGAATTCCTGCGCTTCGCCGAAGAAGCGAACGATCAGCGGATCCGACCGATCGATGGTCTCCCAATCGACGGGCAGAATCCCGCCCATACCCGCCCGGACGATAGGATCCAGGTTGACATAGCCGGCCTGCAAGTAGTGTTTCTGCCATTCGGCGGCATAGGTCACGGCGATCAGCGGGCGATCATGCGCGGCGGCCGGCAGGTTGATCGCCGCATACGCCACATGTTCAAGACCATAGTCCGCCAGCGCCGTGCGCAGGACCTCATGTCCCTGGGCGAGCCGTTCTGCTTTGCAAATGCGCTCAATGAGGTCGAAGATCGACTCGCCGGACATCGGCCGCCACCCGCTCGCGCGACGCGATCGCTACGCATTCCCCGCGATTTTGCGCGATTGGACACTAGCCGAATCGGGCGGGCGAGCGCAACCGCGCAGCGGACGGGCGCGGGGACGGCGCGTCAGGCGGCGCGGCTCAGCGCGGCATCGCCCGCAGGATGTTCGAGAACCGACCCCTCGATCTCGCAAGCGGCGCGCAACGCCGCGTCCGTCGCCATGCCGACCTCGAAGAACACGGCGTAGGTGAGGACCTCGCCGATCCTCTGCGGCGCAGCGATCGGCTTTCCCGCGCAGCCGGCGCGCCCCAGCACGCGGTGCATGAAGGCGTCGTAGACCGTCACGATATGCGTCAGGCCGGTTTGCATGCCGATTTCGTTCATCGCCAGCCCGAGCTCGGCGGTGGCGCGGCTGATGCCTTTCCTGCCGATGGCGACATCCGCCTCGTGATCAACGGAAAAGCGGCTCGACTCCCAGATCAGCGGGCTTTCGATGCGCTTGCCGTCGGGCAACAGCGATGAAAACGTGTCGTTGATCATCGTAAAGCCCGTCGTCGGCAGCAGCCGCAAACCGCCGACGATCAAACCTTTCTGATTGATGCAGATGAGATAGAGCGGGCACAGCGCGTCATAGCCGTCGATCTCCCATGAGTTGACGACCGAAACGTCCCAGCGCCGCCGCTCAAAGAATGTCTTTTTGCGAATTCTGTGCATCGCATCGATTTCTTCGGCGTATCGATGTCTCATCCGGCCGTCGACAATTCGGATCATCTCGCCTGCCTGCTCGCATTGGTAATCCGCGCAAGGGTACCACGTTTGTCTTGCGTGGGGCTTTCGGCAACTGCAGGCGAGGCCGGTAGTTTCGACTTAGGGTTGAACCTTTGTCTTTGTCTTCATTAAAATCGCGCCGACCATGGACGGAAGACAGACTGAAGATAAAGAGAATTAATCCAGACGCCGCCGCGGATTGCCGGCTCACGACGGGGGTCAAGCCGGCCTGTTTCTCTGGAGCGCGGCGCCCGGTCGGCCGCGCCGTAGCTTATCGCCGGAGGCCGCTTGCGCCGGTCATCGGCGCGCCCGGACGTCGCCACGGCGTTTGGGCGCCGGATGGAGGCGAAGATTGCGGCGGCGCGAGCATTTCCCTTCGCTCCGGCGGGCGGGGCGAGGGGGGCGCTAGAGCAACCCGCCCTCGGGCGCCGGGCGGGCGCGCTGGTTGTAGAGGAGCTTGCGCCGGCGCTCCTGCTCTTCCGGCGGCAGGGTTTCGACGTCTTCGCTCGGGCCGGCGGTCACCGCGAGGCCGCGCCGGATCGCCGGGCGGGCGCTCAATTCGTCGAACCAGCGCTTGAAATATTTGAACTCCTCGATGTCCTGCCGTTGGCCCTTCCAGTTCACGGTCCACGGATAGCAGATCATGTCGGCGATCGTGTATTCGTCGCCGGCGAGATAGCGGCGGTCGTAGAGCCGGTTGTTGAGCACGCCGTAGAGCCGGTTCGCCTCGTCGGTGAAGCGCCGCACCGCATAGGACTGGTCGCCCTGCTTGTCGCCGAGCCGCAGGAAATGGCCGCACTCGCCGAGCTTCGGCCCCTGGTTGGCCATCTGCCAGATCACCCACTGGTTCACTTCATAACGCCGACGCAGCGCCTGCGGATAGAACAGGCCGGCCTTCTCGGCGAGATACATCATGATCGCGCCCGATTCGAACACGCCGAGCGGCGGCCCGCCGTCGGCGGGCGCATGGTCGACGATCGCCGGCATGCGGTTGTTGGGGCCGATCTTGAGGAATTCAGCCTTGAACTGATCGCCCTTGCCGATGTTGCAGGGAATGACGTTGTACGGCATGCCCAGTTCTTCGAGCAATATCGTGACCTTCTTGCCGTTCGGCGTCGGCCAGTAATGGAGATCGATCATCGTTTGTCCTTTGATGAGTTGCGCGGGAGCAGATCGGAATGGCGGAGGGTGCGGCGATCCGTCGCCGGGCGCGTTCGTTCGCGAGCCCTCGCCTCTAGCTTCGAAAAAGCGCGAAATAGATGACGTAAATCCAACCGAGAATTCCGTCGATGATCGCCCAGACTATCGAGTGATTGTTGGTATAGGAGATCGCGATGGCGAGCGCCGAGCCGAAGCCGACGCCGTATTTGGCCCCTTCCACGCGAACGCCGTAATAGCGGCTTCCATTCATTCTGCTCTCCCCGATCGCCCCATCGCGCGCGCTATCCCCGGCGCCGCCGTCCCCGCATGGCGCCGCCGGCGGGGCGCGCTTCGCCGCCGCCCCAATTGTGCGGCCCCATGTCGGCGTCGGTCGGCTTGTGCGCGCGGCTCGCCGGCAGATTGGCGGCCTTGCCGAACCGGCGCTCGCCCTTATAGCCGCCGCCCGCCGCCGCGATCGCCGCCTGGCGCGCCAGCGGATCGTCGCCCACCGCCAGCTCGACCGCCTGCAGGCGCTTGATCTCGTCGCGCAGCCGCGCGGCCTCCTCGAATTCGAGATTGCCAGCCGCCTCCTTCATGCGCTTTTCGAAATCGGCGATCGTCGCCCTGAGATTGTGCCCGAGCAGCACGCCGTTCTCGGCCGCCCCCGCCAGGCCCGCATCGACCGTGACATGGTCGGCTTCGTAGACCGAGGACAGGATGTCGGCGATGCCGCGCTTGATCGAAGCGGGCGTGATGCCGTGCTCGGCGTTGAACTCCGCCTGCTTGTTGCGCCGCCGCGTGGTCTCGGCGATCGCGCGCTGCATCGAGCCGGTCACCACATCCGCGTAAAGCACGACCTTGCCGTCGACGTTGCGCGCGGCGCGGCCGATCGTCTGCACCAGCGAGGTCTCCGAGCGCAAGAAGCCTTCCTTGTCGGCGTCGAGAATGGCGACCAGCGCGCATTCGGGAATGTCGAGGCCCTCGCGCAGCAGGTTGATGCCGACAAGCACGTCGAAGGCGCCGAGGCGCAGATCGCGGATGATCTCGATGCGCTCGATGGTGTCGATGTCCGAATGCATGTAGCGCACGCGCACGCCGTTCTCATGCAGGTATTCCGTGAGGTCCTCGGCCATCCTCTTGGTCAGCGTCGTCACCAGCGTGCGATAGCCGCGCGCGGCGACGGCCCGGACCTCGCCGAGGAGGTCGTCGACCTGGCTGCGCGCCGGACGCACCTCCACCGGCGGATCGATCAGGCCGGTCGGGCGGATCACCTGTTCGACGAAGACGCCGCCAGTGCGCGCCATTTCCCACGAGCCGGGCGTCGCCGACACGTGCACCGTCTGCGGGCGCATCGCGTCCCATTCCTCAAAGCGCAACGGCCGGTTGTCCATGCAGGAGGGCAGGCGGAAGCCGTATTCGGCGAGCGTCGCCTTGCGCCGGTAGTCGCCCTTGTACATCGCGCCGATCTGCGGCACCGTGACATGGCTTTCGTCGGTGAACACGAGCGCATTGTCGGGCAGGTATTCGAACAAGGTCGGCGGCGGCTCGCCCGGCCGGCGCCCGGTCAGATAGCGCGAATAATTCTCGATGCCGGCGCACGAGCCGGTCGCCTCGAGCATTTCGAGATCGAAGGTCGCGCGTTGCTCGAGCCGCTGCGCCTCGAGCAGGCGCCCGGCTCTGTTGAGCTGATCCAGGCGGGCCTTCAATTCCTCCTTGATCGCCTTGATCGATTGCAGCAGCGTCGGGCGCGGCGTCACATAATGGCTGTTGGCGTAGACCTTGATGAACTCGAGGTCCTGGGTCTTCTTGCCGGTCAGCGGATCGAATTCGGCGATCGACTCGACCTCGTCGCCGAAGAAGCCGATCCGCCAGGCGCGGTCCTCGTAATGGGCGGGAAAGATGTCGATCGTGTCGCCGCGCACGCGGAAAACGCCGCGCACGAAATCGCCGAGCGAGCGTTTGTACTGCAGCGCGACCAGATCGGCGACGAGCTGGCGTTGGTCGATCTTCTCGCCCGTCTTCAGCGAGAAGGTCATCGCCGTGTAGGTCTCGACGGAGCCGATGCCGTAAATGCACGAGACGGAGGCGACGATGACGACGTCGTCGCGCTCGAGCAGCGCGCGGGTCGCCGAATGGCGCATCCGGTCGATCTGCTCGTTGATCGACGATTCCTTTTCGATATAGGTGTCGGTGCGCGGGACGTAGGCCTCGGGCTGGTAGTAATCGTAGTACGAAACGAAATATTCGACGGCATTGTCGGGAAAGAAGCTCCTGAACTCGCCGTAGAGCTGCGCCGCGAGCGTCTTGTTGGGCGCCAGGACGAGGGCGGGCCGCTGCGTCTGCTCGATGACCTGCGCCATGGTGAACGTCTTGCCCGAGCCGGTGACGCCGAGCAGCACCTGATCGCGCTCATGCGCCTGAAGGCCCTCGACGAGTTGCCGGATCGCTTCGGGCTGATCGCCTTTGGGCTCGTATTCCGAGACGATCCTGAACGCGCGGCCGCCTTCGGATTTGTCGGGGCGGGGCGGCCGGTGCGGCGTCCACGGCCGCGCGCCGCGCAGGTTCGGGTCGCCGAGTTCGAGCAGCGATTTCAGCGACTCGACCGTCGCCGCCGCGCCGGACATGCCGCGCGGATGATCGCCCCCGTCGTCCGCCGGTTGAAAGCGCGCCTGCGGCGCCTCCGCAAAGCCTTGCGGCTCGCTGAGCAAAGCCGGATTGAGCAGCGCCGCCAGATGCTCGTCGAGGCGATGAACTTCCGGTTTGGACGCCTTGGCGCGGCTCGGTCGGGCCGCCGATTTCGAGGGCTTGGGCATGGCGCCAATATGGGGGGGAACGCGCTGGGAGGGAAGGGCGGCCGGCGAGCGACCAGCGGCGCATCCGCGGCGGCTTGCGGCGGGCGCGGATTTCAGGCGATCGTCGGATATTGACCGGCATCCGGAGCGCCGCCGTTGAATCTTCGCCTGCTCGCCACCCTCCGCGTCCGCGCCGCGGCCGGCGACCGCGCGCGCGGCTGGCTGACGACCGGAAGTTTTCGCATTCCCTGCGCGCTCGGGCCGGCCGGGATCGTCCGGCGCAAGCGCGAGGGCGACGGCGGCACGCCGGCCGGCCGCTTCCGCCTGCTGTGGGCCTTTTACCGCCCCGACCGCCCGCGGCCGCCCGCTGGCGGCGCGCCGATGCGCGCGCTGCGGCGCGACGCCGGCTGGTGCGAGGACCCGCGCAGCCCCGCCTACAACCGGCCGGTGCGGCTGCCGTTCGGGCTCGCCTGCGATTCCATGTGGCGCGACGACGGCCTCTACGACCTGACTTTCGTGCTCGACTATAATTTCACGCGGCGGCGCAACGGCGCGGGTAGCGCGATCTTCTTCCATATCGGGCGTCCCGGCCTGAGCCCGACCGCGGGCTGCGTGGCGATCCGCGCCGCCGACATGCGCCGGCTGGCGCCGCGGCTCGCCAGAGGCGCGGTGATGACGATCGGCTGAGGCGCGGGTCAGCCGCGCGCGCCGAAGATCGCGCTGCCGATGCGCACATAGGTCGCGCCGAGCGGCACCGCGAGCTCCCAGTCGGCGCTCATGCCCATCGACAGCTCGGCGACGCCGCAGCGTCGCGCGATGGCGCCGAGCAGCGCGAAATGCGGCGAGGCCTGTTCGCCGATCGGCGGGATGCACATCAGTCCGGCGATCTCCAGCCGGTATTTTTCGCGGCACAGCGCGATGAAGGCGTCGGCGTCCCGCGGGGCCACCCCCGCCTTCTGCGGCTCGGCGCCGGTATTGACCTGCACGAACAGGCGCGGCGCCTTGGCGGTCTTCGCCAGCGCTTCGGCGAGGGCGGCGGCGATCTTTTCGCGATCGACGGTCTGGATGACTTCGAAGGTTTCGACCGCCTCGCGCGCCTTGTTGCTTTGCAACGGGCCGATCAGGTGAAGCTCGATCGTCTTGCCCATTGCGGCGGCGCGGCTGCGCAAATCGCGCCATTTGGCTTGCGCCTCCTGCACGCGGTTCTCGCCAAAAAGGCGCTGGTCGCCGCGCGCGATGGTCGGCCAGACGTCGTCGGCGGAAAAGGTCTTCGATACCGCGATCAGCCGCACCGAAGCCGGATCGCGCCCGCAATCGGCGGCGCGCCGGTCGATCGCTTCGCGAAGCCGGCGCAGGCGGGCCAGCACGTCATCCCCCTCGAGCGGCCCTCCGTCAGTCATCACAGCCTCTCCGTTGCGCCGCAAGCCCCACGCTTGACGCCTCCAGACCCTTCCACTATAGAGCGCCGCTCCAACAAGCCACGACGGGTTTGATCGCCGGGACGCTGCACAGGGCGTTCGCTTTTGGCGTTGGTCGGTCGGGCGTCCAAATCCCGTTTCGTTCAGGGGAAGTCGCGCTATGTCACGCCGTTGCGAATTGACCGGCAAGGCTGTTCAGGCCGGCAACAAGGTCAGTCATTCCAATCGTAAGACGCGCACGCGCTTCTTGCCGAACCTGTGCAACGTGACGCTGATTTCCGACACGCTGGCGCGTTCGGTGCGCCTGCGCGTGGCGGCGGCGGCCCTGCGTTCGGTCGAGCATCGCGGCGGCCTCGACGCCTATCTGATCAAGGCCCATGACCACGAACTGTCGCAGGGCGCGATCGAACTGAAGCGCGAAATCAAGAAGAAGCTCGCCGAAGCGGCGGCGGCCTGAACCTCTCCAAGGCGCTTACGCCGCCCGCTTCTTGCCGCGCGCCGGCGCCCGGCTTTCCGGCGCGTAGCGCGCCGCCGACTCATCGAACAGCTCGGCGAGCTTTTCGGTCATCGCGCCGCCGAGCTCCTCGGCGTCGACGATCGTCACCGCACGGCGATAATAGCGCGTCACGTCGTGCCCGATGCCGATGGCGATCAGCTCGACCGGCGATCGCGTCTCGATTTCCTCGATGACGTAGCGCAGATGGCGTTCGAGATAGTTGCCGGAATTGACCGACAAAGTGGAATCGTCGACCGGCGCGCCGTCCGAAATCATCATCAAGATGCGTCGCTGCTCGGGGCGCCCGAGCAGGCGCTGATGCGCCCAATCCAGCGCCTCGCCGTCGATATTTTCCTTCAGCAGGCCCTCGCGCATCATCAGGCCGAGATTTTTGCGCGCGCGGCGCCACGGCGCGTCGGCGCTCTTGTAGATGATGTGGCGCAGATCATTGAGCCGTCCCGGCGCCGGCGGCTTGCCCGCTTGCAGCCAGGCCTCGCGAGATTGTCCGCCCTTCCAGGCGCGCGTCGTGAAGCCGAGTATCTCGACCTTGACGCCGCAGCGCTCCAGCGTGCGCGCCAGGATGTCGGCGCATGTCGCGGCCACGGTGATCGGCCGCCCGCGCATCGAGCCGGAATTGTCGATCAACAGCGTGACCACCGTGTCGCGAAAATCCATGTCCTTTTCGGCCTTGAACGACAGCGGCTGCTGCGGATCGATGATCACGCGCGACAGCCGCGCCGGGTCGAGCATGCCCTCTTCGAGGTCAAACTCCCAGGCGCGATTCTGCTGCGCCATCAGCCGCCGCTGCAACCGGTTGGCGAGGCGGGCGACGACGCTGGAGAGGTTCTGCAGCTGCTTGTCGAGATAGTCGCGCAGACGTTGCAATTCCTCGGGTTCGCAAAGCTCCTCCGCGCCGATGGTCTCGTCGAAGCGGGTGGTGAAAGCCTTGTAGTCGGGCCCCCGACGCTCGTTGCCGGAGGGCGGCGAAGGCTTGTTCTCGGCGGCCTCGTCGGCCTCGCCCGCCTCCGCCTCGTCGGGAAATTCGCCGGACGGCGCGTCGGCCGCCTCCATCGCCCCTTCGTCGACTTCGTCGGCCGAATCCTCGGCAGCCTCCATCTCCATCTTGTCGCGCGACTGCTCCTCCTGGCTCTCGCCGTCGGTCGCGTCGGCGTCCTCGGGAGGCGAGTCGTCGCCCGACTGGTCCTCTTCCTCGTCCGTATCGGCGAGCGAATCGGAGGCCATGTCGAGAGAGGCGAGCAGCTTGTGGATCGATCGGGCGAAGGCGCGCTGATCGAGGATCGACGCGTCGAGGCGATCGAGCTGGCCGCCGGCCTTTTCTTCGACATAGGGGCGCCAGAGATCGACGATGCGCCGGGCGGCCGCCGGCGGCCCGAGGCCAGTCAGGCGCTCGCGCACCATCATCGCCACGGCGTCGTCGAGCGGCGCGTCGGCGCGCTCGGTGACTTCGGCGTAGGGTCCGCGATGAAAGCGGTCGTCGAGCATGGCGGTCAGATTCGAGGCGACGCCCTCCATCCGGCGCGACCCGATCGCCTCGACCCGCGCCTGCTCCACCGAGTCGAACAGCGCGCGCGCCGCCGGGTTCTCCGGCGCAAAGCGGCGATGAACGCCCTCGTCGTGGCAGGCCAGCCGCAGCGCCATGGAATTGGCGAGGCCGCGCAGAATCGCCGCGTCGAGCGGGCTCGGCTTGCGCGGCGGCTCGGGCAGGCGCGCCCTGGCGCCCTCCGGGCCGGCCACCAACGAGGGCTTGTCGGCGGCGAAGGTGATTTCCAGTTCGGGATGACGCGACATCGCCCGGGCGCACGAAGCGATCGCCCGCTTGAACGGCTCGTTTGGCGTTTCCGCCTTGCCGGCCGGCTTGCGGTTGGTGGGCATTTTGACGTCGAGGGGCGGCATCGGGCTTTCGCTGTCGTGCGGGGCGACCGTAAAGCCGCCGGTTCCACAATATATAGGCGACCGACCTAGCCCGCGTCACCCTGGATCGCTTCGATAAAGCAATCGAGCCCGGCGCGCAGCGCTTCTGCGAGCGCAGGATCGGCGGCGACGCGACCGGCGTCGACGTCCTGTCCTGTCAGAGGCAGGACAACGAAGGCTTCGGGGACCAAGCGAGCCGACATGGTCGCCAGTATTTCGCGTAAGGCCGACTGCGCATGGTGCGCCCGCGGCGCCGTATGGATCAGCGCGACGGGTTTGCCGGGGAATTCGACGCTCGCCACCAGCCAGTCCAGCGCGTTCTTCAAAGCGCCCGGCACGCCATGGGCGTATTCGGGCGCCGCGATGAGCAGGCCGTCGCTGGATCCAACCAACCTCCGCAACGCGACCACGACCTGCGGCGGCGTCTCGCCGTCGTCGTCAGGATTGAAATGGGGCAGCGCGGCAAGATCGCGATAGAGCGCGATCTCGACGCCGGCGGGAGCGAGCCGGCGCAGCGCCTCCAGCGCCGCCGTGTTGGTCGAAGCGCGCCGCAAGCTGCCGGAAAGGGCGAGAAGTCGCATCGGCGCGGGGGACCGGCGCCCTTCAGCTCAACGCCACGTTCAGCGCGCTCTCCGGCAATTCCTGGCCGAAGCAGCGCTGATAGAATTCGGCGACCAAAGTTCGCTCGAGTTCGTCGCACTTGTTGAGGAAGGTGAGGCGGAAGGCGAAGCCGATGTCCCTGAAGATGTCGGCGTTTTCCGCCCAGGTGATCACCGTGCGCGGCGACATGACGGTCGACAGATCGCCGTTGATGAACGCGTTGCGGGTGAGGTCGGCGACGCGCACCATCTTGTTGACGATGTCGCGCCCCTCCTTGCGCCCGCGATAGTGCGGCGCCTTGGCGAGCACGATGTCGACCTCCTTGTCGTGCGGCAAATAGTTCAGCGTCGCGACGATCGACCAGCGGTCCATCTGGCCCTGGTTGATCTGCTGCGTGCCGTGATAGAGCCCGGAGGTGTCGCCAAGGCCGACCGTGTTGGCGGTGGCGAACAGCCGGAACGCCGGATGCGGGCGGATGACGCGGCGCTGGTCGAGCAGCGTCAGACGGCCGGAAACCTCCAGCACCCGCTGAATGACGAACATCACGTCCGGGCGGCCGGCGTCATATTCGTCAAAGCACAATGCGATGTTGCTCTGGATCGCCCAGGGCAGAATGCCGTCCCGGAATTCGGTGACCTGCTTGCCCTCCTTGAGCACGATCGCATCCTTGCCGACCAGATCGATGCGCGAGACGTGGCTGTCCAGATTGACGCGCACCAGCGGCCAGTTGAGCCGCGCGGCGACCTGCTCGATATGGGTCGATTTGCCGGTGCCGTGATAGCCGGTGATCATGACGCGCCGGTTGAAGGCGAAGCCCGCGAGAATGGCGAGGGTGGTGTCGCGGTCGAACAGATAGTCGGGGTCCAGATCGGGCACGTGCTCGTCGGGCGTGGAATAGGCGGGAGCCTCCATATCCGAATCGATGCCGAACAGCTTTCGCACCGATATGCGCGCATCAGGCACGCCGGGGACAGCGTCGGCCGCTGCGGACTGGGGTTGCGACATCGCGACTTTCATCAATCCTCCGTCCCCGCCGGACGCCCGTGGCGGGCTAAAGCATTATAGGGACATCCCGTTGCGGCGAAAGGCCGGCGGCCGTCGGCGGCGAACGATGGTCGGATCGCCCGGATCGAACCGGCCTTTGGTCTCAGACCAGCTTGTTGGCCCTCAGGTAATTATAGGCCTGGATGATCTCGCGCAATTTTTCTTCCGACGACCGGTCGCCGCCGTTGGCGTCGGGATGGTGGCGTTTCACCAGCTCCTTGTAGCGGGCCTTGATGATCGCCTCGTTGGCGCGCGCATCGAGCTCAAGGGCGGCGAGCGCCTTCAGCGCCACGGCGTTGTAGCGCGGCTCATGCCGATATTGGCCGCTGCGCCCGGTTCCTCGCCGGCGCGCCATGCGGGCTTCGCCAAAGATCGTCTCGTCGCTATGCTGGGGGCCGCCCGCGCCCCTCTTGGCGCCCAGCGGCCAGGTCGGCCGATGGCCGACGACGTCGTCCTTCTGGAATTTCGCAAGGGCGTCCGCGTTCATCCCTCTGAAATAATCATAGGCGGCGTTATATTGCCGGACATGGTCGATGCAGAAGCAGAAATACTCGCCTTCGCGTTCGCGACCCATCGGCGCGCGAAAAACGCCGTCGGCCTTGCATCCCGGGTGATTGCAAGGCGCGGCGACGGGGTCGGCGGCCCGCGGCGCGGACTTCACCCGAATTCGATCGAAAAGGCGCGAATTGAGATTCATCGTCACGACCTTAGGCGCCCGCCGGTCGACCGGCAAGCCCCGAATATTGTGAAGCGGAGCGGGTAAAATTCGGTTGAACGAAACGCGACGCGGCGGGATCGCGGCGCGCATTGCAGAATTGGGTTCGGCGCGCGCCGACCCTACACAACGGACGAGACCGAAAAATGAACATCAAAGAGCGCATGATCGCCAAGCTGGAGGCCGGACTCGCGCCGACGAGGCTCGAGATCGAAGACGAATTGCATCGCCATGCCGGCCATGCCGGCGCGCGCGAGGGCGGCGAAACCCACTATCGCATCAAGGTGGCGTCGGCGCGCTTCTCCGGCAAGGGGCGCATCGAACGCCATCGCATGGTTTATGCGCTGCTCGCCGATGAAATCGCGCAAGGGGTTCACGCCCTGGCCCTGCAGACGCAAGCGCCCGGCGAGCCGTGAGCGAAAGCGAACCGCCAAGCCATCCGGAGCCCTGTTCGTTCGCGTTGACCGCTCAGGAAGCCAAGGTCGCCGCCTCCCGCGCGGGGTTGCGCGCCGCGCTATCGCGGAGCCCTTTGCTCACCCATGTTGCGCCGCTCGTCGGCTTCCTGCTTCTCGTCGCGTTTGTCGCGATATTGACGGCGACCGGGCTGCTCGGCCGCCGTCCGGCGGAGGCGGCGTTGATCGTCGGGGCGATCGCCTTCATGGCCTCCAGGATGGCCGTCCACTGGCGTTTGCGCGGTGCGCGCGCGATCAGCCTCGCCGCCGCGACCGCTTTGCAGAACGTCGGCCAGGCGACGGTCCGTCTCGATGATTCCGGGCTGCAAGTCGAAAGCGCGGCGGGGTCGCGGCGTCTGGCGTTCGCCGACTGCGACGAAGCCGAAGACGCCGGCGGGATGATCTATCTCTGGCCGCGCGACGGCGAGCCGGCCTTCATTCCCGCACGAGCCTTTCCAAACGACCAAGCCGCGCAGGAATTCCTGGCCCTCGTTCGCGCCGGCGTCGCCGGCGCCGCCAAGCGCCGCGTCTAGCGGCGGTCGTCGATTCGCTATTGCGCCAAGGGCGCGCCGGCGAGAGCCACCGCGCGCTGGGCCTGGCTCGACGAGGCCGGCGTCGTTTCATGAGCGGCGGCGAAGCCTTGCGCCTTCAGCGAGGCTTGCGGCTTGGCCGCCGAATCGGCCGCAGCGTCGCGGCGCGGCGGCAACGGCACGTCGGACGGAACGGGCTGGGCGGGCTCGTAGACCTTCACGGCCTCGGCGCCGTCGTCCTTGCCGCCGAAATTGAGCCATTTCTTGACCAGGGCCTCGCCGGAAGCGCCCGCGCCGCCGACGACGGCGAGCGACGAAAGCGCCAGGCCGCCAAGCGGCGGCTGGGACGAGGCGGGCGCCTCGGCGACCATCGCCTGCGCCGGAGCGGTCGCCGACGCCGGGGCGGCCGCGGGCGTCGGAGCGGCGCGCGGCGTTTCAACCGCCGCCGCGACCTTGACAACCGCCGGAATGGGCTTGCCGGTCTTTTCGTCGAGGATCGTTTCGGTCGGCCCGTGCGCGATCGCGTCGGGATCGCTGACATCGGCCTTGACGCCGACGAAAGCGCTGTTCTGGCCGCCGTCCTCGTAGACCAGTTCGATCGGCTTGACGCCCTGCGCCATCAATTGCGCCACCGCGGCGTCGTCGCGCGCTTGCTTGTCCGCGACCTCCGCCTCCACTTCCTCGTCGCGCTTCAGCGCCGGGCAGGCGGCCGTCGCGCTGAAGCTGCTGGCCCCTTCGGCGCCGAACACGTAGTGCTTGTCGCAGACGCCGAACTCGGGCTCCGTCCTGGTCACCTCGAAATGATCGGAGCCGTTCTTCAACTGCTTCCAAAAGTCGATGTTCGGATCGAGCCGATGCTTGGCGAGGTTCTCGGCCGTCATGTGAAACGGATAGGACTGCATCTGGATTTCGCGCTGGCCGCCATTGAACGCCTCGCGCGCGATCGCGTAGATTTCGGCGATCTGCTCGTCCGTCATCGAAAAGCAGCCCGCCGACGAACAGGCGCCATGCACCATGATCGAGCCGCCGGTGCGGCCGAACGCGCGGTCATAGGCGTTGGGATAGCCGACGTTGAACGACAGATAATAGTTCGAGTTCGGGTTCATCTGGCCGGGGGTGATGGGATAGAATCCCTCGGGCACCTGCCGGTCGCCCTCGCGGGTCTTCGGGCCGAGTTGTCCCGACCAGCGGCACATTGGATAGGTCTTCAACAGCGCATAACGCCCGTCGGACCTCAGCTTCCAAATCTCAAACTCGGCTTCCTTCTTGAAGGTCCGGATCAGAACCGGAGAAGAAGGCGACGTATCGTTCTTCTCCATGAGCGCGACGGTCTCGGGCGGAATTGGACGCAGCGAGCGTCCCGGCCCGCCGGCGAGCTGATCGCCCTCGCAACCGGCCGCCATCGCGGCGAGGGAGGCGGCAAAACCCAGAGCGACCAGCCTTGATCCCGAAAAGCTTCTCGTCATCGATCGTCACTCTCGGCGCCCGCTCGAGCAGGCCGTTAACCCAAAGGTTCGCCCCCGCCGTATTTAAGATCATTATCCTTTCCGGGAACTTACTGCAAACCTGCGGCTCCTGGGAACATGGTGAAGAGTCCGTTAAGGCCCTTGTCCTACATCTTCCTGCCAATGCTGAGGAATTTGGCGGCGCGCGCGTCGCGCACCTGATCGCGCGACATATTGTCCATCTGCTCGAGTGCGCCGGCGATCGCCATGCCGGTGGCGGTGACCGCCGCTTCGGGGTTGCGATGCGCGCCGCCCAAAGGCTCCGGCACGATCGCGTCGATAATACCGAATTTCAGAAGGTCCTGCGCGGTGATCTTCATGCTCATCGCCGCGTCCTGGGCGCGCGAGGAGTCCCGCCAGAGGATCGACGCCGAGGCCTCGGGCGAGGCGACGGTGTAAATGGCGTGCTCCAGCATCAGCACCTTGTTGGCGGTGGCGATCGCCACGGCGCCGCCCGAACCGCCTTCGCCGACAATGACGGCGACGTTGGGGACGCCGAGCGACAGACACATGTCGGTCGAACGGGCGATCGCCTCGGCCTGTCCGCGCTCTTCGGCGTCGATCCCGGGAAAAGCGCCGGCGGTGTCGACGAGGGAGATCACCGGCAGGTCGAAGCGGTCGGCGAGCTCCATCAGACGCGCCGCCTTGCGGTAGCCTTCCGGGCGCGCCATGCCGAAATTGTGGCGCAGCCGGCTCGGCGTGTCCTCGCCCTTCTCCTGACCGATCACGCAGACCGGGCGCCCGCGAAACCGTCCGAGGCCGCCGACGATCGCTTCGTCTTCGGAAAACTTCCGGTCGCCGGCCAGCGGGGTGAAATCCTCAACCAGGCCCTTGACATAATCGTGGAAATGCGGCCGTCCCTGGGTGCGGGCGACCTGGGTCTTCTGCCAAGGGGTCAGCGCCGTGTAGAGATCGGTCAAGGCTTTGGCGGATCTGGCTTCGAGCCTGGCGATCTCCTCGGCGATTGCGGGCGATTCCCCTTTGGCGGCCATAGCGCGCAGTTCGTCGATCCTTGCGTCGATTTCGGCAATCGGCGTCTCAAAATCGAGATAGCTGCGCATTGGACCCCGGTGAGAACCCGACCCCTGGCGGGGCGCGCCTAAGTGGCGGCAAGCCGCGATGGTGTCAAGACGCGCGCTTTCGGCCGCGCGCGGCGCCTATTCGTCAGCCAGGGGGTGCAGATCGCGGACCATCGCCTTGGCCCGCTCGTCGAGCACATGCGTATAGATCTGCGTCGTCGAAATGTCGGCATGGCCGAGGAGATCCTGGACCACCCTCAGGTCGGCGCCGTTTTGCAGGAGGTGGCTGGCGAAGGCGTGGCGCAAAGCATGCGGGCTGACGCGCGAGCCGCCGAGGCCGGCGGCGGCGGCGAGCGCCTTGAGCTCGCGCGCGAAGGCCTGGCGCGTGAGATGGCCGCTTCGGCTTTCCGCGGGGAACATCCAGGGGCCGCTCGCGGCGGCGGGCGCGCATTCGTCGAGCCTCCTGCGATAATGCAGCATCGCCGCTTGCGCCGGCTCGGAAATCGGAACCAGCCGCTCCTTGGCCCCCTTGCCGCGCACGACGATGAGCGGGTCGCGGGCGCGGGCGGCCGATTTTGGCAAACCGAGCAATTCCGAAACGCGCAATCCGGAGGCGTAGAGGAGCTCCACCAGGCAGGACAGGCGCGCCGCCTTCAGACGCTCGGCGGCCGGCCGTTCGCCGGCCTCGAGGCCCTCGCGCGCGACGGCAAGAAGCCTGTCGATTTCCGCCACGCTCAGCACTTTGGGGATCGGGCGGCCGCGGCGCGGCCCCTCGATCGCCATGGTCGGATCGTCCGCCCGCCGTCCCTCGAGGTAAAGGTGCTTGTGAAACTGCCGCACCGCCGAGAGCTGGCGCGCCAGCGAGGAAGCCTTCAGGCCTGCCGCGCCGCGATGGGCGAGAAACGCCCGCGCGTCGTCGCTCGAAGCCCTGATCGCGTCGGTCCGTCTTTGCGCCAGAAACGCCGAATAGTCGCCAAGATCGCGCCGGTAGGCGTCAAGCGTGTTGCGGCTCGCCGCGCGTTCGGCGGCGATCGCTTCGAGGAAGGCGGAGACAAGACGAGAGCCGGGGTCCCGCGCGTTCATGCGTTCAGGTTCATGCGTTGAAGTTCATGCGCTTACTTGGGCGCCTTGGGGATCGGCACGCTCTGCGTGATCTCGCGCGGCTCGACCTGCACATAGGCGACGAGCGCGATCATGCCGCCGTAGACCAGCGCGGCCAGCACGCCAAGGAGGAAGAGGAAGCGAAACAGACTTGGCAAGCGAAGTCTCCAAATGCCGGAAAGGGCGCGCGTCGGGCCGCATCGTCGCCGAGCCGACTCTCGCTTGTTCAAGCGTCATCTTCAAACAATCCCTGTTGAATGGCCTCGCGCGCCGGCTCTTTCAAGCCGAGATGGCGAAAGGCGTGCCCGGTGAGCAGGCGCCCGCGTGGCGTTCGCTGCACGAAGCCCTGCTGAATCAGATAGGGCTCGATGATTTCCTCGATCGCGTCGCGCGGCTCCGAGAGCGCCGCGGCGATCGTCTCCACACCGACGGGACCGCCGCCGAAGCTGACGGCGATGGCTTCGAGATAGCGCCGATCCATCTGGTCGAGCCCGATCGGATCGACGTCGAGCAGGCGAAGCGCGCCGTCGGCGATCCGCCGCGTGACGCAGGCGGCGCTCTCCACGACCGCGAAATCGCGCACCCGGCGCAGCAGGCGGCCGGCGACGCGCGGCGTCCCGCGCGCGCGCCGCGCGATCTCGTTGGCGCCGTCGGGCGCAAGCTCGAGACCGATGACGCGCGCGCCGCGCCGCACGATGTCTTCGAGCTCCGGAATGGTGTAAAAATTCAACCGCACCGGAATGCCGAAGCGATCGCGCAACGGCGTCGTCAGCAAACCCGCCCGCGTGGTGGCGCCGATCAGCGTAAACCGCGCCAGATCGATCTTCACCGAGCGCGCCGCCGGCCCGGCGCCGATGATCAGATCGAGCTGGAAATCCTCCATGGCCGGATAGAGGATTTCCTCGATCGCGGGGTTGAGCCGGTGGATTTCATCGATGAACAGGACGTCGCGCGGCTCCAGGTTGGTGAGCTGGGCGGCCAGATCTCCGGCCTTGGCGATCACCGGCCCGGAGGTCGCGCGGAAGTTGACGCCGAGCTCCCGCGCGACGATCTGCGCCAGCGTCGTCTTGCCGAGGCCGGGCGGGCCGACGAACAGCACGTGATCCAGCGCGTCGCCGCGCGCCTTGGCCGATTCGATGAATACTTTCAGGTTCCTGCGAACGGCCTCCTGACCCGTGAAGTCGGCGAGGAACTGCGGCCGCAAGGCGACCTCGTCCTCGACGCGCTTCTCCGCCGAGACCAGGCGACGCGGCGGCTCGGTCACTGCGCCAGCTCCTTCAAGCCGCGCCGGATCAGAGCGGCCGTCTCGGCGGCTTCGCCGAGCGAGGCGACGCCTTTGGCGACGGCCAGCGTCGCCTGCGGACGCCCGTAGCCGAGATTGACGAGCGCGAGAACCGCGTCGAGCGCGCTCTGCCCGAGCGCGCCGGCGGGCGGCCCGCCTACGCTCTCGCCGGCAAGGCCGGGCGCGATCGCCGGCGGCGCCTTATCCTTCAGCTCCAGCACCACCCGCGCGGCGAGCTTGGGGCCGACCCCCTGCGCCCGCGCCACCGTCGCCTTGTCCTGCAGGGCGACGGCGTTTCCGAGCTCTTCGATCGACAGGACGCTCAGGATCGCCAGCGCGACTTTCGCGCCGACCCCCTGCACGCCCTGCAGCAGGCGAAACCAGTCGCGCTCGGCCTTCTCCAGGAAGCCGTAGAGCCGGATCGCGTCCTCCCTCAACTGCGTCTCGATATGCAAAGTCGCGGCTTGGCCGATCGCCGGCAGGTTGCGCAAGGTGCGCGCCGAGGCGGCCACGACATAGCCCACGCCGTTGACGTCGAGGATGAGGGATTCTTCGCCCGCCTCGTCGACCAGGCCCTTGAGCTTGCCGATCATGCCGCGCCCCGGGCTCGCGCGAGGCGATGCTGCGCGTGGGTGATCGCCACCGCGAGCGCGTCGGCGGCGTCGGGCGAGGCGATCTCGCAGCCCGGGAGCAGCCGCTTGACCATCATCGCGACTTGCTGCTTTTCGGCGTGGCCGACGCCGACGATGGTCTTCTTGATGACATTGGCGGCGTATTCGGCGACGGCGAGCCCGAGCAAAGCGGGGGCGGCGAGCGCGACGCCGCGCGCCTGACCCAGCTTCAGCGCCGACTGCGGGTCGCGGTTGACGAACGTCTCTTCGACCGCCGCTTCGCGCGGCCGCCGCTCCTCGATCAGGGCGGCGAGCCCGCGATGGATTTGCGCGAGCCGCTCGGCGAGCGGAAGACTGGCGCGCGTCGTGATCGAACCGCAGGCGATATAGGCGAGCCGCGACCCGTCCATCTCGATGATCCCCCAGCCGACATTGCGCAGTCCGGGGTCGATGCCGATGATGCGAATCGCCTGGCCGTTCATGAAATGATCTCTACGACAAAGGACCGGCGGGAGGCCAGCCCGCCCCGTCGTCAACGGCCTGTCACATCGCCGGTTGTAATTCGCCGGGAATGCAGAGAAAGTCTGTACGCTGCGCCGCACAACCCGCGAGGTCTTCGTTGGCGATATCGGAAACAACCGCGAGCGAGCCGCCGAAGACCGCCCTGCCGGCGCTCGGCCTGGCCGCTCTCGGCATCGTGTTCGGCGACATCGGCACCAGCCCGCTCTACACGTTCAAGACCGTGCTCGACCTGACCGGCGCCAAGCCGGACTCCGCCGCGATCCTCGGCTCGGCGTCGCTGATTCTATGGACGCTGTTCATCATCACCAGCGTCAAATACGTCGGATTCGCGATGCGCGTCGACAATGACGGCGAGGGCGGCATCCTGGCGCTGATGTCGCTGCTCGGCGTGAAGCGCCAGGTCCGCCCGGCGATCGTCACGGCCGGCCTGTTCGGCGCGGCGCTGATCTACGGCGACGGGGCGATCACCCCCGCCATTTCGGTGCTCTCGGCGCTTGAAGGGTTCGGACAGGCGGCGCCGGGCCTCACCCCTTATGTGCTGCCGGCGGCGGTGTTCGTTCTCGTCGCGCTGTTCGCCGTTCAGCCGCAAGGCACGGCGCGCATCGGACGGGCCTTCGGCCCGATCATGCTGGCGTGGTTCGTCGTCATGGCCGTGTTGGGAGTATACGGCATCGCCCAGCATCCGAGCATCGTGGCGGCGCTCAATCCGGCTTACGGCCTTCGCTATCTCTTTTCGGGCGGACTGACGAGCTTCCTGGTGCTCGGCGGCGTCTTTCTTTGCGTGACGGGCGCCGAAGCGCTTTACGCGGACATGGGGCATTTCGGATCGGCGCCGATCCGGCTCGCCTGGAACTTCATCGTTCTGCCAAGCCTGGTGCTCAACTACATCGGCCAGGCGGCGATCGTGCTGGAGGGCGCGCCGACCGAGGGCAATATATTTTATCGCTTGTGTCCGGGCCCGCTGCTGGCGCCGCTGATCGTGCTGGCGACGGTGGCGACGATCATCGCCAGCCAGTCGATCATCACCGGCGCCTTTTCGATGACCCGGCAGGCGATCCAGCTCGGCTGGATGCCGCGCCTGACGATCAAGCAGACTTCGTCCGAAGGCTATGGCCAGATCTATGTCGGCGCGGTCAACTGGCTGTTGATGATCGTCACGCTCGGCCTGACGCTGGGCTTTGGCAAGTCCGGCAATCTCGCGGCCGCCTATGGCATCGCGGTGTCGCTGACCATGCTGATGACCTCGGTGCTGCTGTTCATCGCGATGCGCGAGATCTGGGGCTGGAGCATGATCGCGGCCGGCGCGGTCGCCGGCTGCTTTCTCATTGTCGACGGCGCCTTCTTCGCCGCCAACATGGCCAAGGTGCTTGACGGCGGCTATGTGCCGTTGTTGCTGGCGATCGCGGTCTACGGCGTCATGTGGGTCTGGCATCGCGGCGCCGGAGCGGTCCACGACCAGGTCGCCGAGACGTCCACGCCGATCGAGCCGCTGCTGGCGAAACTGGCGTCCGGCGTCATTCCGCGCGTGTCGGGCTCCGCCGTGTTTTTCACCCGCGCGGCCAAGGGCGCGCCGCCCGTTTTGCTGTGGCACCTCAAGCACAATCGCGCGCTGCACGAACACGTGCTGATCCTCAAGCTCACTTTCACTTCCACGCCGCGCGTCGCGCTCAAGGACCGCTTTGCCCTCGCCCGGTTGGCCCCGCAGTTCTGGCGCGCCGACGTCCGCTTCGGCTTCATGGAGGCGCCCGACATTCCCCTGGTGCTGACGCAAACCAAAGCGCTCGGCTGCGACGTCGCCCTGGACGATGTGACCTATTACGTCGGTCACGAAACCATCGTTTCGCGCAAGGACGGCAAGGGCCTGCCGCGTTGGGAGGAGGCCGCCTTCGCCGTCATGCTGCGCAACGCCGCGCGCCTCAGCGATTTCCTCAAGGTGCCGAGTGGGCAGATCGTCGAGATCGGACGGCAGATCGAGATCTAACCGCGCCCGTCTTTGCCACGACGGACGATCGGCGGCGCAATCCCGATCCGTTCCGCCGAGCGCCGGTTGCTCGGCTGGCGCTCCTGCGCCGATCTCAACGGAGATGCGGGCTCCCGCTGGATGAACCTTGGGGGTCGCAGGGCCGCAGCTGAACCATCGGACCGCAAACAATGCGATCAGGCGCCGTCGCCTTGAAGTTTTCCAGAATTGCCGCGACGACATTTGTCGCGCTCATCATTCCGGTCTCGCTGCTCGGATACGCACTGAGCGGCGCTCTTGGGGAAGCAGACGACGCACGCGGACCAATATTGCTTGTCTGGCCCGCATCCGCCGTCCTCACCTTGGTCGTGATCTGGCGCTTGAGCCAAAGACTTTCGACGTGGGCGCTCGCTATTGGAGTTGTTTTCGCGCCACTCTGGAGCGTCGCCCTGTTTGGTCTGGCGTCAAGGGATCACCTTGTGCCATTCTGGGCGGAGTTGGCGGTCGTAGTCGCTTGGCCGCTCTGGGGCTTTCTTACATTTCAAATATTGAGCATGTTTTTCCGAAGACGTTCGACTGGTGTGGTCAGTTGATCGGTGGGCGGGCCCATCAAGCGACCGCCTTCTGCCGTTGAAAAAATCCTATCTTTTGACGGACCGGCGACGGCCTTCGGCGACAGTTGTCATCGAGATAAAGTCGGCGGACGGCTCGCCAAGATCAGCCTCAAGAGCGACGGCAATCCGCTTGATGACTGGAAATCGCGCCGCGGATCCGCCTGTCTCGATCTTTGCGACGCTGTCTACGTCGATGTCGGCGCTCATGCCCGTTGTCGGCGAGAATTGCCGCCACCACCGCCTGCGTCACTTGCTGCCTCGTCGCCTCGCCGGCGAGGGCTCAATAATAGTCGGAATAGTCGCCCGTCATGCCCCATGAGAGGCCGACGCACGCCCACGGATGATCCACGCGGTGGGGCCGACCGCAGTCGCGGTCGTAGGCATAGCGAGGCTGATTCACAGCCGGCCGCGTTCCGTTAGACTGAGCTGGATAGGGCGACCCGGAGGCGTTCGCCGGATCGTTGGCCGCGCCGAGAGCAACGAATAGGGCCGCTGCTCCGATTACAAGCATCTTACCCATGGACATTTCTCCTCGATGATTGATTGCGGCGGATTTGCCGCCTGCTAACGGCGAGTCCTCACCAACACATCAAGGGATTAGCGAGCAGCCAGTACGGCGTGCAGCCGTAGCCGTTATAGCCGGCGTATCCGCCATACCCGCCAAATCCGCCGTACCGGCCATATCCAAACCCGCCATATCGTCCGAAGCCGTGACCGAAGCCTCCGGCAAAGCCGCGTCCGCCGAAGCCATGGCCGAATTGTCCGGCAAGGCCGCGTCCGCCGAAGCCGCCGTGAAATCCGCCGTGGAAACCGCCGCCGCGGAATGCGGCCTCGGCCGGACCCGTCGAGCCAACCGTCGCGACCGCAAGCGCCGTCGCTGTCAGAACGCCAGCGACCGTGTTCTTGATCGATGCACGCATGACACTCTCCTTCGAAGAGCGGCGCGCCCACCGCGAGGCGTCGCACGCATGAATGCCCCTTCGAAGGACATATTCGGCCTCAAGCGGATGACAAGGAGTAACGCCCAAAGTAAAAACAATTTTAGTTTGTGGTTCTCGTCATAGAAATGACCGAACGATAGATCACCGCGCAGTAGCCGCCGCCTCGTCTACCCATTGTCGCCGAGGATCGCCGCCACGACCGCCTCGGTCACCTCCCGCGTCGTCGCGGCTCCGCCGAGGTCGGGCGTGTGCAGTCTGGTGTCCGCGGTGACGCGCTCGATGGCGCGCATCAATCGGTCGGCCGCGCGCTTTTCGCCGAGGTGCTCCAGCATCATCGAAGCCGTCCAGAACGCGCTGACGGGATTGGCGATTCCCTTGCCGGCGATGTCGAAGGCCGAGCCGTGAATTGGCTCGAACATCGAGGGGAACTGGCGCTCGGGGTTCAGATTGGCGGTCGGCGCGACGCCGAGCGAGCCGGCGAGGGCGGCGGCGAGATCGGAGAGAATGTCGGCGTGCAGGTTGGTCGCGACGATCGTGTCGAGCGTCTCGGGCTTCATCGTCATGCGCATGGTCATCGCATCGACCAGCATCTTGTCCCACGCCACGTCGGGGAATTCGCGAGCGATCTGGGCGCCGATCTCGTCCCACATCACCATGGCGTAACGTTGCGCGTTCGATTTGGTGACGATGGTCAGCAACTTGCGCGGGCGCGAGCGCGCGAGCGAAAAGGCGAAGCGGAAGATGCGCGTGACGCCGGTTCGCGTCATGATCGAAACGTCGGTTGCGACCTCTTCCGGCAAGCCGCGATGCACGCGGCCGCCGACGCCGGAATATTCGCCCTCCGAATTTTCGCGCACGATCACCCAGTCGAGTTCCGGGCCGCGCACGTGGCGCAACGGGCTGACGACGCCCGGGAGAATGCGGGTCGGGCGCACGTTGGCGTATTGGTCGAACGGCTGGCAGATCGCGAGGCGCAGACCCCACAAAGTGACATGGTCGGGCACGTCGGGCGCGCCGACGGCCCCGAAATAGATCGCCTCGTGGTTCCTGATCTGATCGAGACCGTCCTGCGGCATCATCAGACCGGTCGCCTTGAAATGGTCGGAGCCCCAGCCAAAATGGTCGAAGGCCAAATCGAACCCGCCGTCGCGCCGCGCCGTCGCGGCGAGGACTTCGAGGCCGGCGGGGATGACCTCCTTGCCGATTCCGTCGCCGGGAATGACCGCGATTCTGAATCGCCTCATGACGCGAGTCCCATTTTGTCAGCCGCCGGTCCGATCGCCGGGCGACTTGCCTTCGTTCGCCGGCCCTTCGCCGAACCTCGGCCCGCCCATATCCACTTTCTGCCGGGGATAGGCCAGCCGCACGCCCGCTTCCTTCAGCCGCCGGTGGAGTTCGAAAAGCATGTCGCTCTTGATGCGGTCGGCCGTTTCGATTTCGTCGACGAAGCAGATCAGCTGGAGCTTCAGCGCCCAGTCGCCGAATTCGCTGAACAACACCAGCGGCGCGGGGATCGCCAGCACCGATTCCTGTCCCTTGGCGGCGGCGATCAGGATTTCGCGCGCCGTCTCGGGATCGCTCTCGAAGGCGACATTGAGATTGATGATGATTCGGCCGATCCGATCGGCAAGCACCCAGTTCTTGACGACCCCGGAAACCAGCGTGCCGTTGGGCACGATCAGCGTCGCGCGATCGAAGGTTTCGACTTCGGTGGCGCGCGCGTTGATGCGTCGCACAAAGCCCTGATCGGAGCCGATGACCACCCAGTCGCCGACCCTGATTCCGCGCTCCCACAGCAGGATCAGGCCCGACAAGAAATTGTTGACGATCGATTGCAATCCAAAGCCGATGCCGACGGAAAGCGCGCCCGCGACGATCGCCAGATTGTGGAGGCTCAGACCCAGCTGCGCGCTGCCCAGGATCAGCGCCGTGACAAAGCCGACATAGCCGAAAATCGTCTTGATCGAATTGCGCATGCCCGCGTCGAGACGGGTGTGCGGCAAGAGCTTGGTGGCGAGCCAGCCCTGCACCGCGCGCGTCGCCAGCACGCCGACGATGAAGACGGCCGCCGCGGTGAGCAGCGAGGAAACGGAAACGGTGACGTTGCCGATGCGGAAGCCGAAATAGGCGGCGCGCAGGTTGCCGAACATGTCCTGCGATTGAATGCCCCAGGGCGCCAGGACGAGCAGGATTCCCGCGACGATCAGCGCGACGCGCGAGGCGCCTTCGACCAGCACCGCAAGCTGCTCGAGCGCTTCGCGCCCGAGGCCCACCGTCGACGTCAGGCCGCGGCCGATCGGCGTGTTCGGCTGCAACACCGTCTCGGCTCCCTCGTCGACGATGATGCTGATGAGGTAGACCGAGGTCGCAACGCCGGCGACCCAGATCATCTGCGCGACGATGAAGGTGGCGAAGGCGATGTAACCGATCAGCACCGAGCCGAACAACGCGACGATCAGCAGCCAGCCGAGGACGCGCGTCGGCGCCCATTCGTCGCGCGTCGGCGCCCCCTGCGGCGCGACCTCGGCGTTCGCCCAATGCAGGCGCGCCATCAACAGCGCGACGAGCGTGGCCCCGAGTCCGCGCACCGCGACCGTCAGGCTCAGCGAGGCGCCGACGGCGTCGCCCGCCGCTTCCAGCAGCCGCATCGCCGCCAGGATCGCCGCGACGCTCATCCAGAAGCCGAACGCCTGGTTCGCGAAGCGGTCGCTGCGCGGGATCACCCGCCACGAGGTCTGGCCCGGCGCCAGCAGCCCGCGCGCGAAGGCGTTGGTGACGAACAGAAGTTTGAGGCCGTCCAAAGTCGCGTCCTGGACGCCCTGCAGCCTGGGATCGGAAAGATCAAAGGCGTCCAGGACGTAGGCGACCGCCGCCAGGCCGAGCAGCGGCAGGCCGGCGAGCACGAGCGTGGTCCACACGGCGGCGAGCGCGCGGCGAAGCTTGCCTGGCGCGGCGATCGCCGGATCGCGCGCAATGACGCGCCGGGTCATCCAACGTATCGGCGCGGCGAGCAAGCCGAACGCCAGCGCCAGAGCGAGCAGGCTCAACGCCTGTGGCCTGGCGAGGCGGCCCGAGACGCCGCTCAGCCAGTCATAGAGCAGGGCGCCGAGTTGGCTCGCGTCGGCCGGGACCTCTTCGACCGCGCTCGCCCACAGCAAGGGGCTGAGAATGCTCGACGAACGCTCGAAGGTCTGGCGGGCGAACAGACTGCGCCGGGCAGCGCCGATGCGCGCGCTGTCGTCGTCGATCTGCAAGGCGAGCGCGCGGGCGGTGCGCAAATCGGCGTCCAGTTGGTCATGGACCTTCTGTTCGGCGGCAAGCTCGGCGCTGGCGCCGTCGGTTCCGGTCACCTTGTCCTTGGATTTGGGGGTCAGTTCGGCGAGACGCTTGGCGGAGGCCTCCAACCGCGGCGACAACTCGGCGATCACGCTCTGCACTTCGCTGGCGAGCGGGTCGGCTTCCGCCCGCAGGCGCTGCAGATCGTTGTCGGAAAGGTTGGGCTCCTTGAACGCCGCGTCGATCTCGACGAGCGCCGCTCGAACGGCGTCGAGACGCTCGCGCGCCGTGCCGCCCTGGGCGTTTGCGGCGCCGGGGCCTGCAGGTCCGACAAGGGTTGCGAGGACGGCAAAGACAAGGGCGCCGAAACGAAACAGAGCGTTCAATCCTTTTTGATTCGAAAATGGGCGCGGCTTCTGTCCCATCCGAACATGGCTGGCTCGTGGCTGCAACGCCTGCCGGCGGCGTTCGCGCCCGCGACCGCCGGTTCGGGCGGCAATTCGGCGCGCAGCGAAAAAACACGGCGTTCACCTTGGAGCGGGAAAAGGGCTGCGCGGCCGCCCCGCCTTTGTTAAAGGAGACGTCAAATTCAGAGAAATCGAACTAAATTCGAGAAATTGAACCGTGAACCAGGCTCCAGCCCAGGCGTTCGACAGGGAATTGGCCGGCGGCGGCGCGGGCGCGCTGGCCCTCAACCGGCTGCTGGAGGCCGGATTCCTGCGCATCGAGCCGCCGGTGCTGCAGCCGGCGTCGGTCTTCCTCGACATGTCGGGAGAAGACATCCGCGGACGGCTCTACCTGACCAGCGACGCCGACGGCGTCGAGCTTTGCCTGCGCCCCGACTATACGATCCCCGTGTGCCTCGCCTATCTCGCTTCGGGACAAGCGGGACGCGAAGCGCAATACGCCTACCTCGGCCCGGTCTTCCGCGCCCGTCCCGGGCAAGGCGGCGAGCTGATGCAAAGCGGCCTGGAGAGCTACGGCCGGCGCGACGCCGAGGCCGCCGACGCCGAAATCTTCGCGGTGGCGATGGAATCGGCGCAAGCGGCAGGCGCCGGCGCCTTGCGCGTGCGCCTCGGCGACGCGCATCTTTTCGAACGAACGCTGCGCGCGCTCGATCTGCCCGACGTCTGGTTGCGCCGGCTTCGCCGCGGCCTCGCCCGCGGTCGCTCGCTGAGCGCGATCCTCGATGACGCCGGCAATGGCCAGGGCGCGCAATCGGGCGTGCTCGCCGCCTTGGAGCGCGCCGATCACGCCGGCGCCAAGGCGCTGGTCGAAGATCTGCTGGCGATCGCCGGCATCGCGCGGGTCGGCGGGCGCAGCGTCGGCGAGATCGCCGACCGCTTTCTCGATCAGGCGGCGGCGCGTTCGGGCGCCGGCGCGCCGCAGGAGAAGCGCGACGTCCTGGACCGGTTCCTCGGCATCGGCGGCGACCCCGATGCGGCGTCGCGTCATTTGCGAAAGCTCGCCGCCGACGCCCGGCTCGACATCGGCGCCGCGCTCGATTCTCTCGACCAGCGCATCGGATTCCTGGCGGCGCGCGGCATGAGGGTCGAGGAGTTCATATTTTCGACGGCGTTCGTGCGCGATCTCGACTACTACACCGGCTTTGTCTTTGAGGCCGTCGATCCCGGCCGGGCGGACGGCAAGCCGGCGGTCGGCGGCGGGCGCTACGACGGATTGGCCAGACGCCTCGGCGCGCCGGTCGACATTCCCGCCGTCGGCGCGGCGATCTGGATCGATCGGCTGGGCGCCTCGCGGGCCGACGGACCGGCCCCATGAGCGCGCGCGAAGAGGCCGAAGCGCTGGTTCTCGCCGTTCCCTCGAAGGGCCGGCTGCAAGAAAGCGCCGCGGCTTTTTTTGCGAGCGCCGGGCTCGAATTCGCGCAGGGGCGCGGCGCGCGCGACTATCGCGGCGTCGTCGCCGGGCTCGCCGGCGTCGAAGTGGCCTTCCTGTCCGCTTCCGAAATCGTCGGTCAGCTCGCCGCCGGCGCAGCGCATCTCGGCGTGACGGGCGAGGACCTCTTGCGCGAACAGGTGGTGGATGTCGACCGGCGCCTGTTGCTGCTGGCGCCGCTCGGATTCGGACGCGCCAATGTCGTCGTCGCCGCGCCGCAGGCGTGGATCGACGTACGCAACATGGCCGACCTCGAGGACGTCGCGGCGACCTTTCACGCGCGACGCGGCGAGCGCATGCGCGTGGCGACCAAATACGTCAATTTGACGCGCCGCTTTTTTGCGAGCCACGGCGTCGGCGACTATCGCATCGTCGAAAGCCTCGGCGCGACCGAGGGAGCGCCGGCGGCGGGCAGCGCCGAGCTGATCGTCGACATCGCCACGACCGGCGCCACGCTCGCAGCCAACGCCCTCAAGATTCTCGACGACGGGGTGATCCTCCGCTCGCAGGCCAATCTCGTCGCCTCCCTCGGCGCGCGGTGGAGCCCGGGGGTGCGGCAATCCGCGCGCGCCATGCTGGCGCGCATCGCGGCGGCCGAAGAGGCGCGCCGATCGCGCGAAGTGCGCGCACGCCTGCCCGGTTCGGCGCAAGGCGTCCTCGCAGCTGCCTGCGCGATGTTCGGCGCGCAACCGGCGCTCGGCGAAGAAGCCGATCCGCAGGGGCTCATCGCCCTGCACGCGCCCAAGCATGCGATCGCGGAGCTCGCCGACTGGCTGCTCGCGCAGGGCGCCGAGCGCGTCAGCGTCAGCAGCCTCGAACACGTGTTCAGCGCCAGGAACGCGCTTTACGAGGCGTTGGAGGCGGCGATCGGAGGTCAGGAATAGGCGCGCCGGCCGCCGGCGAGACGCGCCGCCGCCCGGCCGCGCCCTTTCCGCCGGAAAATGCCTTATAAGGCCCGTTGGCCCTGCGCGAGCGCTTCCATGCCACTTGTCTCTACGCCCGACAATCGCGCCCCGCCCGGCGCCGTCGTCGCCACGGCGCGGGCGGTCGACGGCGTGCGGCTGCGCACCGCGCGCTGGGTGCCCCCGACCGCCTCGCGCGGGACGGTGGTTATCCTGCAGGGCCGCGCGGAATTCATTGAGAAATATTATGAAACCATCGCGCAATTGCTGGCGCGCGGCTTTGCCGTCGCGGCGATGGATTGGCGTGGGCAAGCTGGCTCGGCCCGGCAGTTGAAAAATCCGCGCAAGGGCCATGTCGACGATTTTTCCCTCTACGAGCGCGATCTCAACGCTCTCGCCGACGATGTGCTCGGGCCGTCCTGCCCGCAGCCATGGTTCGGACTTTGCCATTCGATGGGGGCGGCGATCATGCTGTCGATCGCCCATGCCGACCGCTGCCCGTTCGAGCGGCTGGCGCTTACGGCGCCGATGATCGCCCCGGCGCGACTGCGTCATCCGCGCGCCGCCCATGTTCTCGCCGAAGTTCTCGACACGCTCGGGTTCGGCGGCGCCTATTCGCCGGGCGGCCGCGAAACCCATATCCTGGAGTCGCCCTTCGAGGGGAATGTCCTGACCTCGGATCCCTTCCGCTATGCGCGCGCCGCCGGCGTGCTGGCCGCCGATCCGAGCCTCGGCGTCGGCTGGTGGACGATCGGCTGGATTCACGCGGCGTTTCGCCTGTGGAAGAGCTTCGAGGACCCCGACTACGCCCGGCAGATCGCGGGCCCGCCGATGCTCGTGGTCGCATCGGGCGCGGATCGCGTGGTCGACCTCGGCGCGATCGAACGCTTCGTCGGGCGCCTGCGCCTCGGTCGCCTCGTCGTGATAGAAGGCGCCGAACACGAGATCATTCTGGAGCGCGACCCGTTGCGCGATCAGTTCTGGGCCGCGTTCGACAAGTTCATTCCGGGCGCCGAAGGCGAGTTTTCCGAAACGCGTGGGCTTCCCTCGGCTTCCCGCGGCGAATTCGCCGCGCCGTCGCCGCATTGATCGGGAGAACGGCCGTGTCGCGCCGTCCAGGGGATGATCATTTCGCCGAAACCGTGCTGCTGATTCGAGCCGGTCCGAGGCCGCTCGAACGAATCCTTGCCGAATCGAGGCCTGACCAGCGTTCGGCCGGCGTTTCGCCGCGGGCTCCCGCGTCGCCGGGCGAATAGCGCTTGCCTGTAATGAGCCAGGACCCGTCGAGCGGGGCGGCGGCGCCGGATGAAGCGGCCTGCCGCAATTGGGCGCTCGCCGTGATTCTCGGATTTGCGCTGGCGCGCGCGGCGCTCGCCTACGCGGTTGGTTTCGGCGTCGACGAGTCCTACACCGTCGTGATCTCGCGTCGCCTCAGCCTGTCCTATTTCGATCACCCGCCCCTGCATCAATGGCTCGTCCATTTCGCCGCCCTGTTGCTGGGCGAGGGCGAGTCGTTGCGATTGCTGTTCATCGTGCTGTTCGCGGCGACCGGCTGGCTGACCTTCGCGCTGACGCGCAAGCTGTTTGGCGCGCGCGCCGGCGTCCTGGCGGTGTTCGCGCTCAACGCGTCGCCGTTCTTTTTCGTCTCCGCAGGCGGCTGGATCGTGCCGGACGGGCCGTTGTTGTTCGCCCTCGCCGCCGCCGCCCTGGTTTTCGCCAGGTTGTTTTTCGACGAGCCCGAACCCAGCGCGGCGTGGCGACTCTGGCTGGCCGGCGGGTTCTGGCTTGGCCTCGCCGGGCTGTCGAAATACAACGCCGTGCTCGCGCCGCTCGGCCTTGTCGCCTTCATGGCGGCCTCGTCGCGCCAGCGCCGCTGGTTCACGCGTCCCGAACCTTACGTGGGGGCGGCGCTTTGCCTCGCCATAATCTCGCCGGTGATCGTCTGGAACGCGCGGAACGAATGGGTCTCCTTCGCCTTTCAGGGCGCGCGCGGCGCGCCGGGCGCCGTCTGGCGCCCCGCGCAGGTCGGCGCGATGGCTCTGGGCGAGATCGTGTGGCTCGGACCGTGGATCTTCGCGCCGCTGGCCGGCGCTCTCGTCGCGGCCGCGCGGCGGGGGCGGAGCGACGAGCGCCTGCTGTTTCTGCTGTGCCTGTCGTTGCCGCCGATTTTGCTGTTCAGCCTCACGCCGCTGTGGGGCGCCAGGGGATTGCCGCATTGGCCGATGCCGGGTTGGTTCTTCGCCTATCCGCTGCTGGGAGCCTGGCTCAGCGAGGGCTGGGCGAAGCGCGCCGATCTGCGCCGTTGGGCGATCGGGTCGACCGCGCTGCTCGCCGCCGCGGCGCTCGCGCTGGCGGCTCAGGCGGCGACCGGCTGGATCACGCGATTGATCAGGCTGCCGCCCGGCGCGGTCGATCCGACGCTCGAGGCGCTGGGCTGGAACGATCTGGCGCGCTCGCCGCTGCTCGACGGGCGGGATGCCACACCGCCCGCCTTTGTGGTGTCCACCAAATGGTCCGACGGCGGCAAGATCGCCATGGCGCTGGGGCCGACCATGCCGGTGATCGTCTATTCCGACGATCCGCGCGGGATGGCCTTTCTCGACGATTCGGCGAGGTTTCTCGCAAAGGACGCCATCATCATCGTCCCCCAACGCAAGCTCGCTTCGGTCGCCGCGACGTTCCAGCCGTTCTTCGCCAGTCTGGGCGAGGCGCAGAAAGTGACGCTGGGCCGCCGGGGGATGGACGAGATCGATCTCGCCCTGGTGCCCGCGCATGGCTTGACGCGGCCGTTCCCATTGCCCTATCCGCGATAGATCGCTCTGATTCCAAGGCCTCCATTCAAGGCGTCTGATGACCGATCGTGCGGCGCCGACTCTGTCTGTGATCGTGCCGACCTATCGCGAGGCGGCCAATGTTCCGGAGCTGTTCGAGCGGCTGAAGAACGTGCTGAGGGACCTCGCGTGGGAAATGATCGTCGTGGACGACGATTCCCCCGACGGCACGGCGGAGATCGCCTTTTCGCTGGCGGCGCGCGATCCCCGGATGCGCTGCATCAGGCGGGTCAATCGACTGGGGCTGGCGGGCGCGGTGATCGAGGGCGTTCTGTCGTCGAGCGCCGAACTGGTCGCGGTCATCGACGGCGATCTTCAGCACGACGAGCGAATCCTGCCGCAAATGTGCCAGTCGTTGGCGAACGGCGGGGCCGATCTGGCGATCGGCACGCGCGTCGGCGACGAGGCCGCCGAACGCGGACTGACGCCGGCGCGTCAGCAACTGAGCAACGCCGGCGCCTATTTCTTCCGGCGCATTTCCGGAATGAGCGTCACCGATCCGATGAGCGGTTTTTTCATGATCCGACGGCGAATCGTCAGCCAGATCGCGCCCAGGCTTTCCTCCGACGGCTTCAAGATTCTCGCGGACATCCTGCTTTGCGCGCCGCCGGGATTGCGGATCGTCGAGACGCCTTATGTCTTTCGCAAGCGCCAGGCCGGTCAATCCAAGCTTTCGCCTCTGGTGGCGGTGGACTTTCTCGGGCTCGTCGCCCATCACGCGAGCGCCGGCGTCCTGCCGATCCGGTTCGTGCTTTTTGCGGCGATCGGGGCGTTCGGCCTGCTCGTGCATCTGGCCGTGCTGACGGCGCTCGTCGAAACGGCGGCGCTCGGCGATTTCCGGGCCGCCCAGCTCGTCGCGACGCTCGCCGCGTTGACCAGCAACTTCGCGCTGAACAACGAAATCACCTATCGCGAATACCGCTATCGCGGCTGGAGCGCGCTCGGCGGCCTGGCGCTGTTCTCGCTGCTGTGCGGCGTCGGCGTGGTCGTCAATATCGACATCGCGTCCTGGCTGTTCGACTTCGAGCATGTCTGGTGGGTCGCCGGCGTTTCCGGCGCCTTGATCAGCCTGGTCTGGAACTACGCGGTCAGCACCTCGTTCGTCTGGCGCCGGCGCAGAAGCGCGTGATGCGGACGAGGCGAGCCGGTTCGAGAGCGCCATGATCGACGACGCCATCGCGGCTCTCGCGCAGATATTCACGCCGCCGTTTCGCGCGACCCTGGTCAAATCGCTGGCGCTGACGGTCGCCTTGCTGGTCCTCGTCTGGCTCGGCCTCGATCGATTCGCGGTCTCGTTCATCGACGGCGCCGCGCCCTGGCTGGCGACGACGCTTTCCTGGCTCGTCGGGCTCGGATTGCTGGTCGGGTTGGCGTTTCTGGTCGCGCCGGTCGTCTCCCTGGTCGCCGGCTTCTTCCTCGACGATATGGCGGCGATCGTCGAGCGCGAAATCGATCCCGCCGGACCGTCGGGCAAGCCCGCGCCGGCGGGCGTCGCGGCGCTGTTCGCCCTGCGTTTCGCCGGCTTGTCGATTCTCGTCAACCTGATCGCGCTGGCGCTCCTGTTCGCGCCGGGCGTCAATCTCGTCGCCTTCCTGGGCGCCAACGCCTATCTGCTCGGGCGCGAATATTTCGAGCTCGCCGCGATGCGCTTCCGGCCTCCCGCCGAAGCCCGCGCCATGCGGCGACGTTATGCGCTGCAGGTCTTTCTGGCCGGGCTGATCGTCGCGGTCTTTGTTTCGATTCCGATCCTCAACCTGTGCACGCCGTTATTCGCGACGGCGCTGATGGCGCGACTGCACAAGCGGCTGTCCGCAGCGAATCGCGCCGAGTTCCGCTGAGCGTCGGCTCACGCCGCGCCGCTGCTCGCATATTGCCCGGTCTTGCGGAAGCGATAGAGATAGGCCGGCGCGATGGCTTCGACGCCCTGCGCGATGACGCCGAGGCCCTGCAGCGTGCGGCCCTGCTCGACCGCGCCGGGCGAGACGAGATTGTCGTGACGCAGCAACTCGACCTGATCGCGCGTCGTCACCAGCGCCTTGGGAAACACGCCGAGCGACAGCGCGCTGGCGATCTCGGTCGCTTGCGCCACCAGCCTGGCGAGGCCGAAGGGCACGTCGAGGAGCGGGGGACGGCGCCCCGTCGTGCGGCAAACGAATTCGACGATCTCGCGCAGGGTCATGATTTCGGGGCCGCCGAATTCGTAGACCTCGCCGGATCGGGCCCGCCCTTCGATCGCGAGCGCCGCCGCGTCGGCGACGTCGCCGACGAAGACCGGCTGCATTTTTGCTTCGCCGCCGCCAAACAGCGGCAGCACGGGCAGCGAGCGCGCGAGCGTGGCGAAGCGGTTGAGGAAATCATCTTCCGGTCCGAACACGACCGACGGGCGAAGAATGACGGCGCCGGGGAACGCTTCGCGCAGCGCCGCCTCGCCGCGTCCCTTGCTCGCAACGTAGCGCGATTGCGAGCCAGGATCGGCGCCGATGCCCGAGACATGCACGAGCGCGCCGAGGCGGTGCGCGGCCGCGGCGCGGGCGATCTCGCGTGCGCCGAACACGTGGACCGCCTCGAAATTCTGCCGGCCGCGCTCCATCTGCACGCCCACCAGATTGATCGCCGCCTGCGCGCCGATCAGCGCCGAGGCGATCGAGGCGGGATAGCGCACATTGGCCTGCACCGCGTGAACCTGGCCGACATCGCCAAGCGGTTGCAGGAATCCGGCCAGATCCGGCCGGCGCACGGCGACGCGAACGCGCCAGCCGCGCCGGGCCAGCGCCCGCACGACGTGGCGTCCGATGAATCCCGAACCGCCGAAAACGGTGACGAGGCGACTGGTGACAAAGGCGGCTTCGGCCATCGGCGATCAACTCCGCGCCTGATCTCGAGAAAGCGGCTTTTGCATAGGCGAAGCGGGGGCGTCTGTATAGGCGCCCGGCGCTCGCCGCTGCAGGCTCGGGAAGGGTTTCGAGGGGACGGAACGCGATGCGGCGCCTGTCGCGAGTCAGCGGCTTGCGATAGGGTGACGGGAAGCCGGAGGAACGAGAATGGACGGCCATGTCGATCCGACAAAGGAGAGTTTCGCGCGCTTCAGGAACCTGCCGACGGACCGCGCAATCCACATGCTCAATCTTGTCCGGCTGCGCGCCGAGGCGGCTTATCCGGACGGGCGTAAGGCGAGCGGGCTCGAGGCCTATCGCGCCTACGCCAGGCAAAGCGGGCCGGTGTTTCGCCGCCTCGGGGGAAGACAGGTGTGGATCGGCCGGCCGGAACTCACGCTGATCGGGCCCGAATCCGAGCATTGGGACATCGCCTTCATCGCGCAATATCCAACGGGCCAGGCCTTCATCGACATGCTTCGCGATCCTCTCTATCGCGAGGCGGTGAAGCATCGCCAGGCCGCGGTCGCCGATTCCCGCTTGATCCGCCTCGCCCCGCTGGAGCCGGGGCCGCTGTTCGGCGAGGAAGCGTGAGCGCAGACCGGATTGACGGCGCGGGCGCCGCTGCGCCGCACCCATTTTCTTATCGCAGCGATGCTTCGGTTCCCGCTTTTGCCGACGATCGACCGATCATCATTTTCGACGGCTATTGCGCGCTTTGTTCAGGTTGGGTGCGCTTCGTGCTGCGTCACGATAACGCGGCGGCGTTTCGGTTGCTGCCGGCGCAGACGCCTCTCGGAGCGGCGCTCTATCGCCACTATCGCCTCGATCCGCAGGACTACGAGACCAATATCCTGGTCGAGGACGGCCGCGCTTTTTTCAAATCCGAAAGCGCGATCCGCATGTTGGAGCGTTTGGGGCCGCCCTGGTCGGCGGCCGCCGCCTTTCGAATTCTGCCGGCTCGCTTGCGCGACTGGCTCTACGACATCGTCGCTCGCCATCGCTTGCGCTGGTTCGGGCGGCGCGACCACTGTCTGGCCTCGGCGCCCCGCTACGAGGACCGGTTTCTCTCATGAGCGGCGCGACGCGAAGGATATTGATACTGGGCGGCTACGGCGTCTTCGGCGGTCGTCTGGCGCAACTGCTCGCCGCCGACGCGCGCATCACGCTGATCCTCGCCGGGCGATCGATCGACAAGGCGCGCGCCTTCTGCGCCGCCTTGCCCGCGGGCGCGCCGCGCGAGGCGGCGGCCTTCGATCGGGATGGCGACGTCGACGCGCAACTCGCATCGATCAAACCGGATCTGGTGGTCGACGCCAGCGGGCCGTTTCAGGCCTATGCCGGCGATGTCTACAAGCTGGTCCGCGCTTCGATCGCGGTCGGCGCCGACTATATGGATCTTGCCGATTCCTCCGAGTTCGTGGCGGGAATCGCCGCCCTCGACGGCGCGGCGCGCGCCCGGGGCGTCTATGCGCTCGCCGGCGTCAGCAGCTTTCCCGTCCTCACCGCGGCGGTGGTCCGCCGGCTGGCGGGCGGGACCACGCGGATCGACGCGATCCGCGCCGGCATTGCGCCCTCGCCCTTCGCGCGGGTCGGCCCCAATGTCATCCGCGCCATCGCCAGCTACGCCGGTCAGGCTGTTTGGCTGAGACGGGACGGCGTCAGCCAACAGGCCTACGGGCTGACCGAGACGATGCGGCGCGCCGTCTGTCCGCCCGGCATGCTCCCCCTGGAGAGCCGCCTGTTTTCGCTCGTCGACGTTCCCGATCTGCGGGCCTTGCCCCCGCTATGGCCCGGCCTGCGTTCGATCTGGATCGGCGCCGCGCCGGTCCCGGAAATATGGCACCGCGCGCTGATTGCTCTGGCCTGGCTGGCGCGCCTGCGGCTGGCGCCGAAGCTCACGCCGCTCGCGCCCCTGTTTCACGCCGTCGTCTCCAGACTGCGTTGGGGCGCTCATCGCGGTGGAATGTTCGTCGAGATCGAGGGCGCGGATGATGCCGGGCGCGTCATTCGGCGCTCCTGGCATTTGCTGGCCGAGGGCGACGCTGGTCCGGTGATTCCTTCGATGGCGATCGCCGCCATTGTGCGCAACGAGCTCGACGGCCGGCGACCCGCCGCCGGCGCCAGGGCCGCCACCGGCGAGCTCGAGCTCGCCGACTACGACGCGATTTTTCGACCCTATGCGATCCGGCATGGGGTGCGCGACGAAAGCGCGGTTGGCGATGCGCCGCTCTACCGGCGAGTGCTCGCCGGAGCGTGGAGCGATTTGCCCGCCGCCGTGCGCGCGACTCACACGATCAATTCCGTCCGGATCGCGCGCGGCCAGGCCGATATCGAGCGCGGCCCGGGGTTTCTCGCGGGTCTCATCGCCGCGACGTTCTGGTTTCCAGAAGCGGCGCGCGGCGCGACCGTGAGCGTGAAATTCGAGAAGCGCGGCGAAAGCGAGATCTGGACGCGCAATTTCGCCGGCAGGATCATGCGTTCGCGGCAATGGCGCGGCGCGGGGCGGTGGGAGGGGTTGCTCTGCGAAGGCTTCGGCCCGTTCACCTTCGGCCTGGCCGCGCTGACCGGCGACGGGCGTCTGCGACTGGTCGTGCGCCGCTGGGCGATCTTCGGCCTCGTCCTGCCGATCGCGCTGGCGCCGCGCGGCCACGCCTGTGAGGCCGAGCGGGACGGCCGCTTCCAATTCGACGTCGCGATCGGCGCGCCGTTTGTCGGAACGATCGTCAATTATCGAGGCTGGCTCGCGGCGGAAGACGCTTCGACCGCCGATCTCGACGACGAAACCCGCTAAATCAGACGTTTGAGACCAGCGCTTGGCGTCGGGCGGCGATAATCGTCTCGGCCGGGCGACCCGACAATTCGGCCAGGTGGTCGAATTTGGCCTCATAACCGCCCGCCCCGGCGGTCGCCGACCGCAATTCGACGATCAGATCGCCGATCTCCGCCTCCGGGATGAGCGCGCTCAACGTGTCCCATCCTTCCCAGCCCTCGCGCGCCTCGAAGCCTAGGATCTGGCCGCGTCTCGCGCTGACCAGCGCGCTCGCGCGCGCCATCGCGTCGGCGGGCACGTAGATCGAGACGGCGAGAATCGGCTCCAGCAGGACCGGACGCGCCTTGGGCAGGGCTTCGCCCAGCGCGATTTTGGCCGCCGCGCGAAACGCCATGTCGGACGAATCCACCGAATGATAGGAGCCGTCGGTCAGGGTCACCGCGACGTCGACCACGGGGAAGCCCAACGGACCGCGCGTCAAAGCGTCGCGGGCGCCCGCTTCGACGGATGAAAAGTATTGGCGCGGCACCGTGCCGCCATGCACCTTTTCGGCGAAAACAAATCCTTCGCCGCGCGCGCGGGGGGCGACATCCACCGCCACATCGCCGAACTGGCCGTGGCCGCCCGACTGCTTCTTGTGGCGTCCGCGGGCGGAGACGGCGTCACGGATGGTTTCGCGATAGGAGACCGACGGCTTTTTCGATTCGACCGCGACGCCGAAGCGCGCCGCGAGGCGCTCGATGGTCACGCGAAGATGCATCTCGCCCTGGCCCATCAGCTTGAGTTCGCCCGATTCCTGATCCTGGAAATAGACCAGCGCGGGGTCTTCTTCGCATAGTTTCGCCAGCGCGGCGGCGAGGCGCACCTCGTCCTTGCGATCCTTCACATGCACGGCGATGGACTGGGTCGGGGCCGGCGGCGGAGCGACAATCGCCGGCTCGGGCGCCTTCTTGCCGTCGCTGAACCGGTCGCCGGTCATCACATGCTCGAGACGCGCGAAGGCGATTGTCTCGCCCTGTTCGGCGCGCGCGATCTTGGCGGAAGCCGCTCCCATCAGGCGTGAAAGACCGGCGATGCGCTCCTCCGCGCCGCGTGAGCTGACGACGGTGGCGCCATCGGCGAAGGCGCCGCGCAACACGCGGGCGAGCGACAATTTCCCGCCATGGCCGGTGTGAATGGTGCGCACGACCTGGGCGAGCGCCGGGCCCTGGGCGGGAATGCCGAGCCGCTCGCGCGTCTGTTCGACGCCAGGGGCTTCGTGCCTCAGCGCCTTGAGGAGCCGGGTGACGCCATGGCCGCGGTCGGCCGAGCCCATCAGCAGCGGCACGATGTGCCCGCCGCGAAGCTCCTTGGCGAGATCGTCAAAAACCCGATCGCGCGGCGGCTCGATTTCGCCGATCAATTGCTCCATCAGCGCGTCATCGTAATCGGCCAGCCGCTCCAGCATTGAATAGCGCGCTTCCTTGTGGTCGGGCGCGACGCCCGTCGGCGTTTCGATGACGGTCGAGGGCGCGTGTTCGCGGTAAAGGAACGCCCGCTCGAGCGCCAGGTCGATGAAGCCGGTCGCGACGCCATGCTGCCAGACCGGCAACTGACGCAGCAGCAGGGGCGTGCGCGAGGCCGGCTGCAGCATCGCCAGGGTCTCGCGAACGCCGGCGCTGGCGAGGTCGATCTTGTTCAGGAACAGCAGCCGCGGCAGGCGCATCTCCTCGAGTTCGCGCAGGATGACTTGCAGCGCCAGCGATTTGCGGCTGTCGGCCTCGCAGACCACGACCGCGGCGTCACAGACCGGCAGCGCCGGACGCATGTCGTGGATGAACTCGACCGAACCCGGGCAGTCGAAGAAGGTGAAGCGATCGCCCATATAATCGATGCTGGCGATGTTGGGCTCGACGCTCATCGCATGGGCGCGCGCTTCCGGGCTGGGATCGCCGATGCTGGTGCCTTCGCGCACCGAACCCTGGCGGGGCGCGCCCCCGCCGCGCGCCAAAATCGCCTCCAGCAGGCTGGTCTTGCCGCTTTGGAACGGCCCGACGAGCGCGATCAGGCGCGGCCCTGCGATTCTTCTATCGCCCGTTTCGGTGGAGCCGACCATCACGATCCTCCCAACTTCTGGCGGCGGCTTCCGTCGTCCGGCGACGCCCAAGACCAGCCCTCGCGTCCAAGTTACTAGTCTGACCGCCCGGCGCAAGGCGCCCGGGCGGATAAGGCGCGCGCCGGCCCCGGATCGGCTGCTGTCGCAATCTCGCGCATTCCGTTGTATGGACGACCAAATTTCGGCGTCCCCGTCGGGCGGCCGCGGCGGCGCGCTTGACGACGGCCCGGTATGAAGGAAACGATGTCGGAAACAGCGCTCAGCGATCGCGACGGTCTGGTCGCCGCCCTTGGCGGACGATCTATCGTGCTCGTCGGCATGATGGGGGCGGGCAAGACTTCGGTCGGCCGGCGCCTCGCCGCGCGCCTCAACCTGCCGTTCGTCGACGCCGACGCCGAGATCGAAGCGGGCGCGCAAATGAGCGTGCCGGAAATATTCGAGCGGTTCGGCGAACCCTATTTTCGAGAGGGCGAGCGCAAGGTGCTCGCGCGGCTGCTGGCCGACGGCCAGAAAGTGCTCGCCACCGGCGGCGGCGCCTTCATGAACGAAGCGACGCGGCGGCGCATCGCCGAATCCGGCGTCTCCATCTGGTTGAAACCCGATTTCGAGGTGCTGATGCGCCGGGTCCGCAAGAGGTCGAACCGCCCGTTGCTCAAGACGGCCGATCCCGAGGCGACGCTGCGCCGCATCCTGGAGGAGCGCAGCCCGGTGTACGCGATGGCCGACCTGACGTTCGAGCCGCGCGACGGCCCGCACGACGTGGTTGTCGAGGCGATCGTGGCGAAGCTGGCGGCCCATCTGGCGAAAGGCGCCGCAGCGACGGCGGCCGACGGCGCGACCGCTGCGCCGGGCGCGCCGCGAAGGGTCGAAGTGCCGGTCGCGCTTGGCGCCCGCTCTTACAAGATTGTGATCGGCGAGGGCCTGATCGGCGAGGCGGGCGAGCATATTGCGCGTCTCGCGCCGGGCGCCAATTGCGCCATCGTGACCGACAGCCATGTCGCCTCCGCGCATCTTGCGACGCTCGCCGGCTCCCTCGCGCGGGCGGGCGTGCGGTGCGCGACTATCGTCGTTCCGCCCGGCGAGGCTTCGAAATCCTATGCGCGGTTCGCCGAGGTGTGCGACGGCGTGCTGGGCGCCCACATCGAACGGCGCGACATCGTGGTCGCGCTCGGCGGCGGGGTGGTCGGCGACCTCGCCGGTTTCGTCGCCGCGAGCGTGCGGCGCGGGATTCGCCTGGTGCAGATTCCCACGAGCCTCCTCGCGCAGGTCGACTCGTCGGTCGGCGGCAAGACCGCGATCAATTCGCCGCATGGCAAAAATCTCGTGGGCGCCTTTCATCAGCCGGCGCTGGTCTTGGCCGACATCGGCGCGCTCGACACGTTGAATGCGCGCGAATTTCGCGCCGGCTACGCCGAAATGGTGAAATACGGCCTGATCGGCGACCTCGCCTTTTTCGAATGGCTGGAGGCGCATTGGCGCGACGTTTACGCGGGCGGCCCCGCGCGGCTGCGCGCCGTCGCGACGAGCTGCGCCGCCAAGGCGGCGGTAGTCGCGGCCGACGAAACCGAACAGGGCGAGCGCGCCCTGCTCAATCTCGGCCACACCTTTGCGCATGCCTTTGAACGATTGACCGGCTTTGACGGCGCGCGCCTCGTGCATGGCGAAGCGGTCGCCATCGGCATGGCCTGCGCCTTCCGTTTCTCCAGGACGCTCGGCCTTTGCACCGGACAGGACGCTGTGCGCGTCGAGAACCATCTGCGCGCCGTCGGCCTGCCGACGCGGATTTCGAAAATCACCGACTTCGACGCCGATCCGGAGGCGATCCTGGCGGCGATGCGCCAGGACAAGAAGGTCGAACGCGGCCGCCTGACCTTCATCCTCGCCACGGGAATAGGCGAGAGCTTCATCGCGCGCGACGTCGCCGAATTGCAGGCGCGCGACTTTCTGAGCGACGAACTGGCGCGAAAATAATAAACTTGGCGCGATCGCCTGCCGGGTACGGGCGCCTGCTTAACATCGAGGGCTCCATGTCGCTCACCGTCGACGCTCTGATCGTGTTGGCGAGCGTTTTCGCGTCGGCATTCTTCTCGGGCGCTGAAACGGCGCTGACGGCGGCCTCGCGCGCGCGCATGCACGCGCTGGAAATGGACGGCGATCAGGCCGCCAAGCTGGTCAACCGGCTGATCGCCGAGCGCGGGCGCTTGATCAGCGCGATGCTGCTTGGCGGCCAGGTCGTCAACATCGCCGCGTCGTCTTTCGCGACCAGCGTGCTTCTCGCCGTCGCCGGCGACCACGGCGCGGTGTATGCGACGGCGATCATGACGGCGCTGATCGTCATCTTCGCCGAAGTGACGCCAAAGACCATCGCCATCGCCTATCCCGATCGCGTTTCCCTCGCCATCGCGCCGATCGTCTCTTTTTTCGTCACGATATTCTGGCCGGTCGTCGCCGCCATTGAAAGCTTCGTGCGCTCCCTGCTCTGGCTTTGCGGCATGCGCCCCAGCGAGCGCCGGACGATCGCCTCGGGACACGAGGAACTGCGCGGCGCCGTCGACCTGCTGCACCGCGAAGGGGGCGTCGCGCGTTCGGAGCGCGACATGTTCGGCGGGTTGCTCGAACTCGGCGAGATCGAGGTGTCGGAGGTGATGATCCACCGCACCAATATGCGCACCATCAACGCCGACCTGCCGCCGCGCGAGCTGGTGCGCGAGGTGCTCGCCTCGCCCTATACGCGCCTGCCGCTGTGGCGCGGCGCGCCCGACAACATCATCGGTGTCCTGCACGCCAAGGATCTCTTCCGCGCGGTCGCCTCCGCCGACGGCGATTCAAGCCGCGTCAATATCGAGGACATTGCGCTTGAAGCCTGGTTCGTGCCGGAAACCACGACATTGCGCGACCAGTTGCAGGCGTTCCTGCGCCGCAAGACCCATTTCGCGCTGGTCGTCGACGAATATGGCGTCGTCCTGGGGTTGGTGACGCTGGAGGACATCATCGAAGAGATCGTCGGCGACATCAAGGACGAGCACGACGTCGCGGTCCCCGGCATCCGGTCGCAGCCCGACGGCTCGGTCGTCGTCGAGGGATCGGTGACGATCCGCGATCTCAACCGCGCGATGGACTGGGCGCTGCCCGACGAGGAGGCCACCACGATCGCCGGCCTGGTGATTCATGAAGCGCGGGCGATTCCCGAGCCCAAGCAGGTATTCGTGTTCCACGGGTTCCGGTTCGAAGTGCTGCGCAAGAATCGCAACCGGATCACGGCTCTGCGAATCGCGCCTCTCGCGGCGCCGATCGCGAAATCGCCCGAGAAAGGGCAGGACCTCGAGGGCGACGCGGCGATACGCGACTGAGACGCAGGGGCGGCGGGCCTCGGCGGTCGCGGGTCATGCTCCGCTGGCGACGGCCTCGATCGTCAACGTGTCGAGCTGGAACCCGCCGTCGTCGGCGATTGCGAAGTGCTCGCGCGCCGCGGCGCTCGCCTGCGTCTGAACCATGCGGATGGCGGCGGCGCCAAGCTCGGACGTGTTGGTCCGCTCCGTCCACGAGGCGAAATCCAGAGGGAGCTTGCGCGCCGTCAATCCGGTGGCCGAAAAGCCTGAGCGGCCGAGCGCCGCGATCCATTCGGCGGCGCTGTAGTTGCGCACATGCGAGGGATCACGCAGCAGCTCGATCGTCTGCAGATGCGTGTCGAGCAGGGGATGGGCGGGCGCAATCGCGTCGGCGAAAACGGCGCGCCCGCCGGTCTTCAGCACCCGCCGGGCTTCCCGCAGTCCCGCTTCCAGGTCGCGCCAGTGATGGGCGGTGTATCGGCACAGCAGGATGTCGAACGAGGCGTTGGCGAAGGGAAGCCGCTCCGCCGCGCCCTGCTGCACGCGGATGTTGTCCAATCCTCGCTCGCTCGCCGTGCGTTTGACATGCGCCAGCATGTCCGGCGTGAGGTCGCAGGCGACGACCTCGCCCACATGCGGCGCGACGCGATAGCTGACATGGCCGCCGCCGCATCCCAGATCCAGCACGCGGGCGTCTCCGCGGCCGCGCACCAAGGATTCGATTTGATCGAGATCGGCGCCGGCGCTGTGCACCGGGCTGGCGACATAGGCGGCGGCGCGCGGAGCGTAATGCTTCGCCACGAAATTGTGCTGGGTGTCGCTCATGGTTTCTCTCCTGGTCGAGGCGCCGTTTTCCGCCCGAACTTAACCTGTTACAAGTTGGCGACTTATCCTGGTATAAACGCCACCCCGATGCTGCTGCCCCTCGACCAGCGGCGCCTGCTGGGCGCCTTCTTGCGGCGACGCCGCGAACAACTGCGCGCCGCGGACGTCGGCCTGGCGCCGGGTCGCGCGGAGCGCCGGCGGACGCCGGGCCTGCGTCGCGAGGAAATGGCGCAGATTTGCGGGATGAGTCCGACCTGGTACGCCTGGATCGAGCAGGGCCGCGACATCTCGGTCTCTTCGGCCGCCCTGGCGCGGCTGGCGACGGCCATGCGACTGACTCCGGCCGAGCGATCCTACCTGTTCGAGCTGACGCGCAAGCGCGACCCCGTCGAGTCCTCGTCGGGACGACGTGAGGAGGACGGGCCTTCTCAGGGCTTGCGCGACGCGTTGAACGCGATGACCGCGCCGGCCTATCTGCTCGATCGCCTTTGGCGGGCGCGCGCCTGGAATGAACCCGCCGCGCGACTCTTCAGCGACTGGCTGCGGAGCGGGGAGCCGTGCCTGCTGGATTACGTCTTCCTTAGCCGCGCCGCGCGCGCGTTCATCTTGGACTGGGAGGACCGCGCGCGGCGCCTCGTCGCCGAGCTTCGCGCCGATACCGGGCGCAGCCCGGACGATTCGGCTTTGCGCGCCCTGGTCGACCGCTTGCGGACGGCAAGCCCGGATTTTGCGACGTTCTGGAGCGATCACGCCGTTCTGGCGCGCGAGGGCGGGCTGCGCGCCTTCAACCACCCCGTCGATGGCGCGCTGCGCTATGAACAGGTGACGCTGACGCCGGTCGGTCGACCGGACGAAAAACTGGTGATGCTGCTCGGACCTCGCGGGCCCAAGTGAGGCGCCTGTGCGCGAGATCGGCAAGACGCCGCCGCGATGCGTCATACGGCCCGCCCCAAGAGAGGATTCGCGTGGCTCCGACGCCGCGCGGCGCGCAATTCCCGTCAGTTGGCGTCGTCGTCTCCAGGCAGCGCGACGAGCGCCGGCAGCTCCGCCAGCGACCGCACCTCCCGATCCGGCGCGCCGGGGAGCCGCTCGCGTGGCTGGCCACGGCGGTTGCACCAGACGACGCGCATCCCGAACGCCGAAGCGGCGTAGGCGTCCCAGCCGTTCGAAGAGGTGAACGCCATCGCGGAGGCCGGCAGGCCGAGCCGGTCGACCGCGAGCTGATAGACTTTCGGATGCGGCTTGTAGACGCCGACCTCCTCGACCGAAAGCACGGCCTCGAATTGCCCGTCCAGCCCCGCGGCGTCGACCGCGGCGCGAAGCATTTCGGGCGCGCCGTTCGACAATATGGCGAGCCGGACTCCGGCCGCCCTCAGGCGCCGCAACGCTTCGGGAGCCTCCGGAAAACAATCGGGCGTCAAAAAGAGCTTCAACAGACGCTCGCGCAGAAGGGGGCTGTCGAACCCGAGCGTCTCCAGCGCGAAATCGAGGGCGCCGCTCGTGACCTCGCTGAAATCAGCGTGTCGATCCTGCGCCGCCAGCAGCCAGGTGTATTGGAGCTGTTTGTCGCGCCATAGCGCCGCCAGGGGCGCCGCGCGGTCGCCGAGCAGATCGGCGCAGCCCCGCGCGGCGGACGCCGGATCGAACAGCGTCCCGTAGGCGTCGAACACGCAGGCGCCGACTCCGTCGAGCGGTTTCAGTGTCATTTGGGTCCCCTCGGATCCGCCCGGCCGGCCGCATGCCGGCCCGAAGGCGTCAGGACAGCTTAGGCGCAACGACGCCAGGCTTTCGAGCGCCGCCGCGTTGCCCCGGCCATTCCCGTTGCTTATATAGGCGCGCAGCAAAGCGGGGCTCGGCCCGGCAAGAGGAATCATGTCCTGGAATAATCAAGGCGGCGGACCGTGGCGCTCCGGCCAGGGGCCGTGGGGGCAGGGGCCCGGCGGATTGCAGCCTCCGGGCGATCTTGAAGAAGTGCTGCGCCGCCTGCAGGCGGGCCTGCGCGGGCTGCTGCCGAACGGCGGCGGAATCGCTGGGCGCGGCGTGATATTTCTCGGCCTGATCGTGGTCCTGCTGTGGTTCGCCTGGGGTTTTTACACGGTTCAGCCCAACGAGGTCGGCATCAACCTGGTGTTCGGCCGTTACACCGGCAAGACCGCCGCCGGCCTCAATTACAATTGGCCGTGGCCGGTCGGGACGGTGATCAAGGCGCCCGTCTGGGACCAGAAGATCACCGAAGTCGGCTATCGCAGCGAGGCGGAGCCGGGGGTTGAAACCGGGCGCAACCGCGCCCAGGCGCCGGAAGAAAGCCTGATGCTGACCGGCGATCAGAACATCGTCGACGTCCAGTTCCGCGTGAGCTGGCAGATCGATCCGGCCAAGCCGGAGGATTTCGTCTTCAACATCCGCCATCCCGAAGAGACCGTGAAAGCCGTCGCCGAGAGCGTCATGCGCGAGGTTGTCGGCCTCAAGACGATCGACGGCATCCTCACCACCGACCGCAAGTCCATTGAACCGGACGTGCAGGACCGGATGCAGAAGGTGCTCAACGACTATCAGGCCGGCGTGCTCGTCAAGCAGGTTCAGCTCCAGTCGGTCGACGCGCCGGCGCAGGTGCTGTCCGCCTATCGCGACGTCACCGCCGCCCAGCAGGACCAGCAGCGCGCGGTCAACGAGGCGGAGACCTACGCCAACCGCGTCGTCCCCGAAGCGGAAGGCGCGGCGGCGCGAATCAGGCTGGAGGCCCAGGCCTATCGCCAGCAGACGGTCGCCGAAGCCACCGGGCAGACCTCGCGCTTCAACCAGGTCTACGCCCAATACAAGAATGCGCCGGGCGTGACGCGCGAGCGCATGTATCTGGAGACCATGGAGCGGGTTCTAGGCGCGATGGACAAGACGATTCTCGACACCACCGCGGCAAGTCCGGCGGTGCCGTATCTGCAGCTCGACACGCTCCAGCGCAAATCGACGGGAGCCGCCAAGTGAGAAATCCGCTCTCCGGCCTCGCGCTTCTCGTCGTCGCGATCGTGGTGGTCGTCGTCGCGCTCGGGGCGCTTTTCACCGTCGTTCCGACCGAACAGGCCCTGGTGCTGCGATTCGGCCAGCCGGTGCGCGATCTGATCGATGCGCCGGGACTCTACGTCAAATGGCCGTTCATCGATTCGGTCATCTATATCGACAAGCGCATCCTTGATCTCGACGAGGCCCGGCAGGAGGTGCTGGTCGCCGACAACCAGCGCCTGGAGGTCGACGCGTTCGTCCGCTACCGGATTTCCGACCCCTTGCGGTTCTATCAGTCGGTCGGCTCCGTCCAGGGGGCCAACGCCCAGCTCGGCGGCATGCTCAATTCGGCCTTGCGGCGGACTTTGGGCGAGGCGTCGATCACCGACATCGTGCGCGACAGGCGCGACGCCCTGATGGCCGACATTCGCGACCAGGTGAAATCGGGCGCCGAGCGGTTTGGCCTCGCCGTCGTCGACGTGCGAATCAAGCGCGCCGATCTGCCGCCGGAGAATTCGGAGGCGGTGTTTCACCGCATGCAGACCGAACGTCAGCAGCGCGCCGCCAAATTCCGCGCGCAGGGCTCGCAGCAGAGCCAGCAGATCAAGGCCGAGGCCGACCGCCAGGTGACCGTGACCATCGCCCAGGCGCAGCAGGAAGCCGATCAGATCAGGGGTCAGGGCGACGCCGAGCGCAACCGGATTTTTGCGGAGAGCTACGGCAAGGATCCCGACTTTTTCGCCTTTTACCGCTCCATGCAGGCTTACGAGACCGGCCTGAAGAGCGGCGAGTTGCGCATCGTGATGAGCCCCAAGTCGGATTTCTTCCGATATTTCAGCACGCCGACGCCCACCTCGGCGCCCAGCGGGAACGCAACGCCCGAGACTCAGACGGTCAAGTAGTTTGCGCGACTTCTCAGCCGCCATCGGCCTGGTGTTCGCGATCGAAGGGCTGCTTCTGGCCGGGTTCACCGAGACGATGCGCCGCCGGATGGCGCAGGCGTCGAAAGAGAAGCCGGCGCGCCTGCGGTTGTTTGGCATAGGCGCGGCGATCGTCGGCGTCGCCATCGTATGGGCGGCGCGGCGCTTTATGTAAATCACGCCTTGGGAGGGCGGTTGACGCCGAACGCGGCATCCGCCGCTTTTGCGACAAGATTGTTGTTCAGGTGTAATGTGAATACTTGGGGAAACATCGTCTTCCAGGAGAAACACGCCATGCGCGTTGTCCATATGTCCGCCACAGTCCGTGCTGGCGCGGTCGCCGGGCGGCCGGCGCTGCTGCGGCTCAGTCGGCGCGCGGCGCTTGCATCGGCGCTCGTCGCCGGCCTGGCGGCCGCGTCGTTGCTTGCGCCGGTCGAACCGGCGATGGCGCAAGCGCGTCCCAGTTCGCTCGCCGATCTGGTCGACAGCGTCGCCGAAGCGGTCGTCAATATATCCGCGACGCAGACGATCGAGGAGAAGCAGGCGGACGCGATGCCCGACTTGCCGAAGGGAACCCCTTTCGACGATATGTTCGAGCAATTCTTCCGCAATCACGGCCAGAACGGCGAAACGCCGCGCCCCCGCAAGTCGAGCTCGCTCGGCTCCGGCTTCGTGATCGACGCCTCCGGCATCGTCATCACCAACAATCACGTGATCGGCGACGCCAACGACATCATGGTGATATTCACCGACGGGCGCAAATTGAAGGCCGAGATCGTCGGCAAGGACCCCAAGGTCGACGTCGCGGTGTTGCGCGTCAAGAGCGACAAGCCGCTGAAGACCGTGAAGTTCGGCGACAGCGACAAGATGCGCGTCGGCGACGGCGTGATGGCGGTCGGCAATCCCTTCGGACTCGGCGAGACGGTCACCGCCGGCATTGTTTCGGCGCGCAACCGCAACATTGAGAGCGGGCCGTACGACAATTTCATTCAGACCGACGCGTCGATCAACAAGGGCAATTCGGGCGGCCCGTTGTTCAATATGGCCGGCGAGGTCATCGGCATCAACACGGCGATCCTGTCGCCGTCGGGCGGCTCGATCGGCATCGGCTTCGCCACGCCCTCGGCGATGGTCGTGCCGGTGATCGCCCAGCTCGAGGAGTTTCACGAAACCCGCCGCGGCTGGCTCGGCGTTCGCATCCAGAATGTCGACGATTCGATCGCCGAGAGCCTCGGGCTCGGAACGGCGCGCGGCGCGTTGATCGCCGGCGTCGACGATCACGGTCCGGCCAAGCCGGCCGGTCTTCTGGCGGGCGACGTGATCGTCAAGTTCGACGGCAAGGAGATCAAGGAATCGCGGGACCTGCCCAAGCTGGTGGCCTCGATGCCCGTCGGCAAGCAAGTCGACGTCGTCATCATCCGCAAGGGCGAGGAAATCACCAAGACGGTCAAGCTTGGCCGCCTCGAGGACGGCGAGCGGGTCGCCGCCGCCGCCGCCAACGGCGGTAGCGACGACGATGCGAACGCCCAGAGGAAGGCCCTGTCGAAAGCCTTCGGCATGGAGTTGTCGGGGTTGTCGGACGAGGCGCGCAAGACTTTCCGGATCAAGGACGGGGTGAAAGGCGTCGTCATCTCTTCCGTCGAACCCAATTCGCCCGCTGCGGAAAAGGGCCTGCAGCCCGGCGAAGTCATCGAAGAGGTCAACCAGCTCGCGGTGAGCCAGCCCGGTGATGTGAGCAAGACGATCGAGGGGCTCAAGCAGGCCGGCAAGAAGTCGGCGCTGCTGCTCGTCGCCAACGGAAACGGCGACGTCCGCTTCGTGGCGCTGGCGATCGAATAGGACGGCGTTTCTCGCGCCGCGCGAGAAAGGCGTTCAATCCCCGACGAACGCGCTTTTTGCGTAGCCTTGCGCGTAAAGCAGCGCCGTCAGATCGGTGTGGTCGAGGCGGGCGTGGGCCGCGGCGGCGACGGTCGGCTTGGCGCGATAGGCGACGCCGAGCCCGGCGTCCTCCAGCATGGCCAGATCATTGGCGCCGTCGCCGACCGCCAGCGTCTCGTGCGCGGCGAGGCCGCGTTGCGCCCGGAGTTCTTGCAGCGTCGCGAGCTTGGCGTCGCGCCCCAGGATCGGCTCAGCGACGCGTCCGGTCAGCCGGCCGTGTTCGACGACCAGCCGGTTGGCGCGGTGCTCGTCGAAGCCGAGCCGCCGGGCGATCGCATCCGTGAACTGGGTGAAGCCGCCCGACACGATCGCGGCATAGGCGCCGTTGGCGCGCATGGTTCGCACGAGCGTGCGCGCGCCCGGCGTCACGGTGATGGCGTCTTGCAGCACGTCGGCGATGACCGTTTCGGGCAATCCCGCAAGCAGGGCGACGCGCTCGCGCAAGGCGGGCTCGAACGCGATTTCGCCGCGCATCGCCCGCTCCGTGATCGCCGCCACGCGCGCGCCGACGCCGACGCGCGCCGCCAGTTCGTCGACGCATTCCTGACCGATCAGCGTCGAGTCCATATCGGCGACGAGCAGCTTCTTGCGCCGGCCGCGCGCCGGTTGCGCGATCGCGTCGATCGGCTCGCGGGCCAGCAGCGCGCGCAGCCGCGTTCCGGCAAGCGCGAGGCCTGAGTCGTCGCCTTCAAAAAACAGATCGGCGGCGATCCCCGGCTCGAGCCATCGCGTCACGGCGGAGCCCGGCAGCGCTTGCGCCGCGCGCGCGATCAAGGCATCGCTGAGCGCGGAGCGGTTGGGGTCGGCGACAAGCGTGGCGACGAGAGAACGAAAGGGCATGGAGTTGCAAAAGTCCGGCGTTGGCGGCGCGGCGATGAAGCCGCGCGCCCTCCTCATTGCAGGACCGACGGCGAGCGGCAAGTCGGGCGTCGCGCTGGCGCTTGCGCGGAAGCTGGGCGGAACGGTCATCAACGCCGATTCGATGCAGGTTTATCGCGATTTGCGCGTGCTGACGGCGCGGCCGAGCGAGAGCGAAGAGACTCTGGCGCCGCACGAATTGTTCGGCCGCGTCGACGGCGCCGTCAATTTTTCGGCCGGCCGCTGGCTCGTCGCGGCCGAAGCGGTCGCCGCCGACGTGTTCGCGCAAGGAACGCCGGCGATCTTCGTCGGGGGAACGGGTCTCTATTTCCGCGCCCTCACCCAAGGATTTTCGCATATTCCGGCGGTGCCCGACGATGTGCGGGCTCATGTGCGCGCCAACGCCGAGGACTTGCCGAGCGCGGCGCTGCACGCCGAACTCGCCGCCCTTGATGCGGCGACCGCGGCGCGGCTCCGCCCCCGCGACAGGCAGCGCATTCTCCGCGCGCTCGAGGTTCTGGCGGCGACCGGCCGGCCGCTTGCCTCGTTCCACGGCGCGCGCGTCCCCCCGCCGCTCGAGCCGGGGCGATGGGCGGGGATTTTCCTGGCGCCCGATCGTCAAACGCTGAATGGCGTGATCGACCGGCGTTTCGATGCGATGCTGGAGACGGGAGCCCTCGAGGAAGTCGCCGCGCTGGCGCGCCGCCGCCTCGATCCCGCGCTCCCGGTCATGCGCGCGCACGGCGCGCCGCATCTCATCGCCCATCTCGCCGGCGGCTTGACGCTGGAGGAGGCGACCAATCGCTCCAAGGTCGACACCCGTCGCTACGCCAAACGCCAGTTCACCTGGGCGCGCCATCAGATGCCGGATTTCGTCTGGGTCGCGCCGGATCAGGCGGTTGAGGCCGGCGCGCGCGCCCTCGACAGCTTCCGTTGAACGAGCCCTTGCGATAAATTCGCCTCCTCATGCCGAAGAAACCTTCGCCCGTCGACAGCCTCGATCTCGACCATGCGCGCGCGGAGCATTCGCGCCTTGGCGCCGAAATCGCCCGCCACGACGCGCTCTACTACCGCTCGGACGCGCCGGTCATTTCCGACGCCGAATATGACGCTTTGCGTCGGCGCTATGAAGCGCTCGAGCGGGCGCATCCGTCGCTGGCGGGCGCGGAGTCGCTGAGCCGACGGGTCGGCGCGGCGCCGTCCGAGAAATTCGCCAAGGTGAGGCACGCCGTGCCGATGCTTTCGCTCGGCAATATTTTCGAGGACGATGAGGTCACGGAATTTTGCGCGCGGGTGCGGCGCTTTCTCGGCATGCCGGTGGACGCGGAACTGGAAATGACCGCGGAGCCCAAGATCGACGGGCTGTCCTGCGCGCTGCGTTTCGAAGACGGCCGCCTCGTCCAGGCGGCGACCCGCGGCGACGGGTTCGAGGGCGAGGACGTCACCAACAACGTGCGCACCATCGCGGAAATTCCGCAAAAGCTGAGCGCCGCGCCGGAGATTTTTGAAGCGCGCGGCGAGGTCTACATGGCGAAGGAGGATTTCGCCGCGATGAACGCCCGCCAGAAGCAGGCGGGCAAACCGATCTTCGCCAATCCGCGCAACGCCGCGGCGGGCTCGCTGCGCCAGCTCGACCCGAGCGTCACGGCGGAGCGGCCGCTGCGCTTCTTCGCCTACGCCTGGGGGGAAATCAGCTCGCGGCCGTCAGACACGCAGCTTGGCATGATCAAGGCGTTCAAGCGCTTCGGCCTGCCGGTCAATCCGTTGACCCGACTTTGCGTGTCGGCCGGGGAAATGATCGCGCATTACCGCGAGATCGAGCGCCAGCGCGCGACTTTGGGCTACGATATCGACGGGGTGGTCTACAAGGTCAATGCGCTCGCCCTGCAGGAGCGGCTCGGCTTCGTCTCGCGCAGCCCGCGCTGGGCCGTCGCCCACAAGTTCCCCGCCGAGCAGGCGACGACGATCGTCGAGGCGATCGAGATCAATGTCGGCCGCACCGGCGCCCTGACGCCGGTCGCCAAATTGCGGCCGGTGACGGTCGGCGGCGTCGTCGTGTCCAACGCAACCCTGCACAATGAAGACGAAATCGAGCGCAAGGACGTCCGCGTCGGCGACACCGTGCGGGTTCAACGCGCCGGCGACGTCATTCCGCAAATCCTCGAGGTCGTCGACGCCGACCGCCCGCATCGCGGCCAGAAATATAAATTCCCGACGGTCTGTCCGGTTTGCGGTTCGGCGGCGGTGCGCGAGATCGACGAGAAGACCGGCGTCGCAGACGTGGTGCGCCGCTGCACCGGCACCCTGGTCTGCGCGGCGCAGGCGGTCGAGCGGCTGAAGCATTTCTGCTCGCGCAACGCGATGGATATCGAGGGTCTCGGCGACAAGCAGATCGAACTGTTCTTTTCCGAAGGTCTCATCAAGACCGCCGCCGACATCTTCACGCTGCAGGCGCGCGACGGCGACGGCCGGCCGCCGCTGCGCGAATGGGAGGGCTTCGGCGAAGTCTCCGCGCGCAATCTTTTCGCGGCGATCGAGGCGCGCCGGAAAATTCCGGTCAACCGCTTCATCTATGCGCTCGGCATTCGCCATATCGGCGAAACCAACGCACGGCGGCTGGCGCGCCATTTCGGCGCGTTCGAAGCCCTCCGCGCCGCGGCGAAAAGCGCCGAGGGCAGGGCGGAGATCGACGCGATCGACGGCGTCGGTCCGGTCGTCGCCGAGGCGCTCGTCGACTTCTTCGCCGAGCCGCACAACGAGGCGGCGCTCGATCGATTGCTGGCGCAGGTCGCGACGAGCCCGATGGAGGCCGTCGCCGCCGGTCATCCGCTCGCCGGCAAGACCGTGGTGTTCACCGGCTCGCTGGAGAAGATGACGCGCGAGGAGGCCAAGGCGATGGCCGAGCGGCTGGGGGCCAAGGTCGCCGGCTCGGTGTCGGCCAAGACCGATCTTGTCGTCGCCGGTCCGGGAGCCGGCTCCAAGCTCGCCAAGGCGCGCGAACTGGGCGTCGAGGCGATCGACGAAGAGGAATGGTTCAAGCGGGCCGGGCGGGGGTGAAGCCGTCCGCGTTTCGTGTCGGAGAACCGGCGCGACCAGGATCGACCCCGCCACTCACCGATAGAGGTCCGCGCGCGTCGGCGGCAGGCCGGCGGGGCCCTTGACGCGCTTGGACGCCAACGTCTGGTAGAGCCCGCAGTTGTTGCGCTCGAAGGCGATCGAGCAGGCGGCGAGATAGGCGATCCAGACGCGCGTGGTGACTTCGCCGACGTTGCCGCACGCGGCGTCATAGCGGGCGAGCAGGCGATCGTGCCAGATTTTGCACGTGCGCTGGTAATGTTCGCGCCAGCCTTCGACATCGCGAATCTCGAAGCCGTTGAGTTCGAGACTGGTGACGGTGCGGCCGATATAATCGAGTTCGCCGCCGGGAAAAATATAGCGCGTCAGCGCCGCAAAATCGGCGCGCCTCCTGCCCGTGCGCGCCGCCCGGCTCCCGCCAGGGCGCGTTATTGCGTGATGCAGGAACAGCCCGCCCGGCTTCAACAGACGGCGGACGGTCTTGAAGTAGGTCGGGAAATTGGCGGCGCCGATATGCTCGAACATGCCGATCGCGGTGATCTTGTCGAAGCGCTGCTCGCCCTGGATCAAGGCGTAGTCCGTCAATTCGATCGTCACGCTCTCTTCCAGGCCAAGGCGTTTGACCTTGTCTACGGCGTAGGCGACCTGTTGCTCGGACAGCGTCACGCCGTGGACCTTCACCCTGTAGCGCTGCGCGGCGTGGCAGGCGAACGCGCCCCAGCCGCAACCGATGTCGAGCAGCGTCTCGCCCGGCTTGAGGCGCAATTTCCGGCAGACCATGTCGATTTTCTGGATTTGCGCCTGATCGAGGTCGTCGCTCCATTCATGAAAATAGGCGCAGGTGTAGACCATCTCCTTGTCGAGCCAGAGCTCATAGAACGCGTTGGAAACGTCGAAATGATAGGCGATGTTCTTCTTGTTCTCGTCCTGCGAGCCGTCGCTTTCGCGATCCTGGGCGATCGCCTCCAGCGGCCATGGCTCGCCGCGCGGCACGAACAGGAATTGAAAGGCCGTCCCGAGCGCCCGAAACGAGAGCAGCGATTTCCTCAGATCGCGCCTGCGGCTTTTCGTCCTTTTCGCGGCGAGGTCGAAAATCGTGCCATTGACGATGTCGACCCGCTTGGCCGCCCACAGGTTGGCGAGCGTCGTAATCCTCGGCGCGCGAAGCAGCGCGGCGACGGCGCCCTCGTCGGCGATCGCGACGGCGAGCGAAGCGGCCGGCCAGTCGGCGGGAACGAACGAGCCGTCCCACAGCCGAAACCCGAATTCAAGGGCCATGCGCCGATGGGCCTGCGTCAGTAGCGTCCGGAAGCTCCTCAACCTCTGTTGCGCGCCGCTCAAGACCACCTCATCGTTTTTTTGCCGCGCCGCCGCCGGGCGGGCGCAGACCTTAGGCGGCACGCCTCCATCGGCGCAAGCGCTTCCCCTCGCCGCGTCGGCGTGAAACATTCGCCGCGGCTTTCCATCGCTCCAACGCATCGAGCAAGCATGAGCAAGGTTTCGATTCGCGCGGCAAATCCGAGCGACCTCGACGCGATTTTCGCGCTGGAGCACGCCGCGTTCTCGGCCGACCGCCTGTCGCGGCGTTCGCTGCGCGCCTTCATCAAGAGCGCGCACCGCCCGCTTCTTGTCGCGGTGCTGGACAAGAGCCTCGTGGGCTACGCGCTGGTCGCCCTGCGCCAGGGCGCGGCCGCGGCGCGCCTCTATTCGATCGCCGTCGATCCGCGGATCGGCCGGCGCGGCGTCGGACGCGCGCTGATGGCCGCCTGCGAGCGCTACGCCGCCGCGCATGGGCGTCAATCGCTGCGCCTGGAAGTCCGTTACGACAACCAGGCGGCGATCGCGCTCTATGAGCGTCTCGGCTTCCGGCAATTCGGCCAATACGAGGGCTATTACGCCGACGGCGCGCGGGCCTTGCGCTTCGAGAAGCGCCTCGGCGGCAAGACCCGGGCAACGCCGTGAAGGAGGCGCGCGCCGCGGCCGTCGCGAAGCGGCAATATTGATGTTGAACCGGCGTCGCGCCACTTGCGTCGCCTGCGGCGCGGAGACATGGTGCGCGCCGGGTCGCCTGGCCGAATCCGCGGGCGCCTTCGAAGCGGCCCCGCTTCATGGGCGACCCGCCGCGACGACCGGTCGCGGCCGATTTGCCGCGGAGCGCTCGCCGCCTGTTTGTCGACCGGCTAGGGAGCCGATCAGCCGCAAGGACCGTTTCTTCGATATGTCGTTTCGCCGCTCACGGATCGAACCCCCCGGATCGGACCTCTCGCGATGACGGGCTGGGTCATTCTCGTCGATCAGCCTCGCGATTTCCCCAATGCGGACACGCCGCACAAGGTGATCACCACCAGCGACTACCTGGCGCGCCCCAAACTGTTCGCCGGGGCGGGGCGCGCCAAGCTCATCAATCTCTCGCGCTCCTACAACTATCAGTCGAAGGGCTATTACGCCTCGCTGCTCGCCGAGGCGCGCGGGCACCGCGTGATCCCCAGCGTCGAGACCATGCTCGAATTGCGCGAGCACAAGCTTTACGAGCATGCGCTGCCCGATCTCGAGCAGGCGCTCAACAGCGCCGCCCACCGCGCGCGCGCCACCGAGAGCGCGACGTTCGATCTGCTGTTCTGCTTCGGCCTCACCCAGGACGCGCGCTTCGAAGCGTTCGGCCGGCTGCTGTTCGACTGGTATCGGTGCCCGGCGCTGGAGGTCACGATAACCGCGGGCAAGAGGTGGAAGATCGACCGGCTGCGCGCCCGTCCGCTCGGCAAGCTCGGCCCGGAGGAGGCGGCGTTCTTCCGCACCGCGCTGCATCAGCACACCCAGCGCGATTGGCGCAATCCGCGCGCCCGCACCGTCGCCAAATACTCGCTCGCCGTGCTCTACGATCCGCAAGAGAAGATGCCGCCGTCCTCGATCGAGACGCTCAGATATTTCGAGAAGTTCGCTGACCGCAATTCGGTCGACGTCGAGTTGATGACCAAGCGCCAGCTGGCGGAACTCGCGGAATTCGACGGCCTGTTCATCCGCGCGACGACCTCGATCGATAATTACACCTATCGCTTCGCCCGCCGGGCCTTGCAGGAGGGCATGCCGGTCATCGATGATCCCGTCTCGATGATCCGCTGCACCAACAAGGTCTATTTGCACGAATTGATGGAGGCGCAGGGCGTGCCGATCCCGCCGACGGTGATGCTGGCGGAGGAGGAGGACCTCGCCAAGGCGGCGCAGGCGTTGGGCTGGCCGATGGTGGTGAAAATCCCCGACGGCTCGTTCTCGCGCGGCGTCCACAAGGTCGAGAATTTCGAGGCGCTGCAGAAGCTCACCGACACCTTGTTCGAGGACACCGACCTGTTGCTCGCGCAGAAATTCATGCCGACCGAGTTCGACTGGCGGATCGGCGTGCTCGACGGCGAGCCGTTGTTCGTCTGCCAGTATCAGATGGCGCGCGGCCATTGGCAGATCATCAAGCACGGGCCGAACGGCGCCCAGGAAGGGCGTTTTCGCACCCTGGCGATTCCCGAAACGCCGCCCAAGGTGATCGATGTCGCGCTGCGCGCCGCGCGCGCCATCGGCGCCGGCTTCTACGGCGTCGACCTCAAGGAGACGGGCGAGGCCATCGCGGTGATCGAAGTCAACGACAATCCCAATCTCGAACATGGCGTCGAAGACCAGGTCGGCAAGGACGAGGTCTGGAGCCGCATCCTGCAATGGTTCATCAAGCGCATCGACGCCTGAGGCGGCTCAAGCGGGATAAAGCGTGACGGCGAGATCGCCCGCCAGGACGACGAAGATGAACAGGTCGGAGATCATCGCGATGGTCTCGAGGGCGTTTCGCTCGCCCTTGATCAGATGCTTCATCCCCGCCAGCCCGTAGAACGCCGCCGCGGCGATCGCCGCGGGGACGATCCAGCCGGCGTTGACGAGCGAAAGCGCGCCGATCAGACCGATCGACAGATTGCCGAACCCGAGCTCCTGGACGATCGTCAGCGCCGCCTTGTCCTTCACGTCGAAAATCGTCTGCGCGGTGAACGCGGGGTTGGCGATCTGCCGCAGGCCGGCGAGCAGCAGCCGGACGCCGACCGACCAGAAGACGAACCATTTGCCGATCAGAAGCGGCAAAGGGACGGCGCTGTGCAGGATCGCCGATTCGGCGAAGATCGAGCCGACCGGCAGGACCAGCATCAGCAGAACGACGATCGCAAGATACATGAGGCAGCCCCGACGACCGACAGCTTAACCGCCGCCGGTCGCCGAGGCCATCCGGGAAGCCGGCCGATCGTCGAGGCGTCAATATCCCGCTAACGGGAAAGGCCCTAGACTGGTCTCCTCCCGCAAGGCCTGTCCCGAATGTCTGTCTCCCACAGCGCTCCCCAACGCCGACCGTTCGATCGCCGCCTGACGCCGGCGCGCCCCGATCTTGCCGCTGCATGGCTGCGCGGCAAGGTCGAGGCGGCGAAGTTCGTCGAGGGTTGGCGGCGGCGGGTCGTCGCCGGAGCCGCGCCGTTGCGGCGCGCGCCGACGCACGAGGCGCCGCTGGAGACCGAGGTGCTCTACGGCGAGAGCGTGATGGTCTACGAGGAGGTCGAGGGCTGGGCCTGGGCGCAACTGGAGCGCGACGATTATGTCGGCTTCATGCCCGCCGAGGCGCTTGGCGCGCCCGACGCGCCGACCCATCGCCTCGCCGTTCCGCGCAGCTTCGCTTATCCCGGGCCGAGCATCAAGCTGCCGCCAACGCTCGCGCTTTCGCTTGGCGCGCGCCTCGCGGTCAAGGCGATCAAAGGCGACTTCGCCGCGACCGCCGACGGGCTGCATGTCTATGCCCGACACCTCGACCCGCTCGATGCGCGAGAGCCCGACTTCGTTGCGGTCGCCGAGCGGTTCCTCGAGGCGCCCTATCTGTGGGGCGGTCGCACTTCGCAGGGGATCGACTGCTCCGGCCTCGTGCAGACCGCGCTCGCCGAGGCCGGGGTCCAGGCGCCGCGCGACACCGACATGATGGAGGCGGCGCTCGGCGCGCCGGTCGCCTGCGACGAAGCCCCGGGCGATCTCAGGCGCGGCGATCTCGTGTTCTGGAAAGGGCACGTCGGAATCATGCGCGACGCGCGAACGCTGCTGCACGCCAACGGCTGGCATATGAGGGTGGCCAGCGAGCCGCTGCGCGAGGCTCGCGAGCGGACAATCGAGAAAGGCGGCGGACCGATCACCTCGATCCGCAGACTCTAAGCCGCCGCGCCGATTGAAGCGGCGCGCCCGAGCCGCGCGGCCTACCTTCCTTCCGCCTTGAGACGCTTAAGCCACCGCCGCGCCTGCCGCCGCACATTCGCCGGCGCGGTGCCGCCGTAGCTCGTGCGGCTCTTGACCGAGCGGTCGACGCCGAGCACCGCGAACACGCGCGCGTCGATACGCGGCTCGATCGCCTGCATCTCGGCGAGCGGCAGCTTGTCCAGCGCAACGCCGCGCGGCGCGGCGGCGGCGACGATGCGCCCCGCAATGTGATGGGCTTCGCGGAACGGCGTTTGCAGCGCGCGCACGAGCCAGTCGGCGAGATCGGTCGCGGTGGAATAGCCGGCGCCGGCGGCGGCCTTCATGCGTTTCACGTCGGGCGTCATGTCGCGCGCCATGCCGGCCATCGCGGCGATCGCCAGGGACAGGGTTTGCAGCGCGTCGAAGGCGCCCTCCTTGTCCTCCTGCATGTCCTTGGAATAGGCGAGCGGCAGGCCCTTCATCACGCTGAACAGGGCGACCAGCGCGCCGACGATGCGGCCCGTCTTGCCGCGCACCAGCTCGGCGCCGTCGGGATTGCGCTTTTGCGGCATGATCGACGACCCCGTGGAAAAGGCGTCCGACAGCCGGACGAAGCCGAATTGCGGCGTGGTCCACAGCACGATCTCCTCGGCGAAGCGCGACAGATGGGTCGCGCAGATCGCCGCCGCCGCCAGCGTCTCCAGCACGAAATCGCGATCGGCGACGCTGTCGAGCGAATTGGCGGTCGGCCGGTCGAAGCCGAGCGCTTTGGCGGTCATTTCACGGTCGATCGGAAACGACGTGCCGGCGAGGGCGGCGGCGCCGAGCGGGCTCTCGTTGAGGCGCCGGCGCGCGTCGGCGAACCGCCCGCGATCCCTGGCGATCATCTCGACATAGGCGAGGAGGTGGTGGCCGAAGGTCACCGGCTGCGCCGATTGCAGATGGGTGAAGCCCGGCATCGCCGCGCCGGCATGGACCAGCGCCTTGTCGGCGAGCGCCCTCTGCAGGTCGGCGAGCTGCGCGTCGAGCGCATCGATCGTCTCGCGCACCCACAGCTTGAAATCGAGCGCCACCTGGTCGTTGCGCGAGCGCGCGGTGTGCAGGCGGCCCGCCGCCGGACCGACGATTTCGGCGAGTCGCTGCTCGACGTTCATATGAATGTCCTCGAGGGCGCGCGAGAACGTGAAGGTTCCGGCCTCGATTTCGGCGCCAACCTGGTCTAGACCGAGCCTGATGGCGTCGGCGTCGGCGTCGGAAACGATCCCGGTCTGGGCGAGCATGGCGACATGGGCCTTCGATCCCGCAATGTCCTGGGAGGCGAGTTTGCGGTCGAAGTCGATGGAGGCGTTGATCTCCTGCATGATGTCGGACGGTCCGCCGGCAAAGCGTCCGCCCCACATTTTGTTGCTCATCGCCGCCTCTTGGATACCTGAATGACCGATCAAAATCCCGCCTCGCGCCGCAGGCGGCCGCCGTCGCTGGTCGTCGCGGCGGCGCTGGCCGCCGTGCTCGGCGCCGCCGTCCTATACGGGAAGGCGCCGGACGGGGGCAAGGACGCGGCCGCCTGTCCGGGCGCCAGGGCCGCCGCCGCGCGCCTCGCGCCCCTCGCGCATGGCGACGTCGCGGCGCTGAACGTCGACAGCAACCCGAGGCCCGCCGTCGCCATCGCGTTCCAGGGCGCGGACGGCAGGAAACTGACGCTCGCCGACTTCAAGGGGCGCAGCGTCCTCCTCAACCTGTGGGCGACCTGGTGCGTGCCGTGCCGCGCCGAAATGCCGGCGCTCGATCGCCTGCAAGCCCGGTTCGGCGGCGCCGATTTCGAGGTGGTCGCCGTCAACATCGACACCAACCGACTCGACCGGCCGGCGGCCTTCCTCAGCGAGGCCGGGGTGAAGACGCTTGCCCGCTACGCCGATCCCAGCGCCGACTCGTTCGAGGCGCTCCGCGTCGCCGGCAAGGCGCTCGGCCTGCCGACCTCGCTGCTGATCGGTCCCGGCGGCTGCGAACTCGCCGTGATGGCCGGCCCCGCGCCGTGGGACTCGGACGACGCGGCCAAGGTGGTCACGGCGATGATCGGGAAGTAGGCATGCGGGTCGCCACGCGCGGACCCCGCCCCAAACTCGGCGATCGCGCGAAGCGCCCGGTGACGGCGGGGGTCAGGCCTTGGCGGGTTGTTTCAGTTCGACGCCGGCGTCGGCCAGATGCGCGGCGAGTTCGCCCGACTGGAACATTTCGCGCACGATGTCGCAGCCGCCGACGAATTCGCCCTTCACATAGAGCTGCGGAATCGTCGGCCAGTTAGCGTATTCCTTGATGCCCTGGCGCAGCTCGGCGTCGGCGAGCACGTTGACGCCCTTGAACGGGGCGCCGAGATAATCGAGGATTTGCACGACTTGGCCGGAGAAACCGCACTGCGGAAATTCCGGAGTTCCCTTCATGAAAAGGACAACGGGGTGCTGGGTGATTTCTTCGGTGATCTGATCTTGAATGCTGGCCATGGCGCTCGAACCTTAAAAAGGCGGGGGTCAAGGCCCCGCTTCCGCGCCCCTCATATAGAACGACGACGGCGTCCCCGCCAGTCGCCCCGCGGCAAAATCATCAAGGCGTCATCGCGCGGCTTTTCGAGTTCCGCATCGGCGTAAAATGCGCGGCGAGCCCCGGCTCGCCCTCGATCGCGACGAGGCCCCGCGCGGCGAGGTCTTCCAGATGGGCGAGGGTCGACAGGCTCGCCGCGCCGACCAGCGCCGGCTTGAGGTTCTCGTAAACTCTTGCGACAATTTGCGAGACCAGCGTATCGCCCGCCTCGACGCGCGCCAGTATCGCGGCTTCGCGCTGGCGTCGGTGATGGAGAAGCGCGCGCGTCCAGCGCCGGGGCTCGCGCACCGGACCGCCGTGGCCGGGCCAGTAGATCGCCTCGTCGCGGCGGCGCAACTTTTCGAGCGAGGCGATGTAGTCGCCCATCGAGCCGTCCGGCGGCGCGACGACCGAAGTCGACCAGGCCATCACGTGATCGCCGGAGAACAGGCCGTTCTCCTCGCGCAGGGCGAAGCAGAGATGGTTGGCGGCATGGCCCGGCGTCGCGACCGCCTCCAGGGTGTAGCCGCGCCCCTCGACGCGCGCGCCCTCCTCGAGCACGACATCCGGCGCGTAGGAAAGATCGTGCGAGGCGTCGAAGCCCTTGAGCACGCCGGCGAATCCCGAGCGCGGTCGATAGGGGCGGGCGCCGAGGATCGGCGCGTCCGCAGCTTGCCTCAACCGCGCCGCCGCCGGCGAGTGATCGCGATGAGTGTGGGTGACGAGGATGTGGGCGATGCGGCGCCCGTTCGCCGCGCGCAGCAAGGCTTCGACATGCGCCTCCTCGAGGGGGCCGGGATCGATAATCGCCAATTCCTCCTCGCCGACGAGATAGCTGCAGGTCCCGGTGAAGGTGAACGGCGAGGGATTGTTGGCGATGAGGCGGCGAACCAGCGGCGAGAGGCGCGTCAACGACCCCGTTGCAGCCTGCTGCGGCCCTTCGAAAATCAGCTCGTCGTCGTTCGGCGGGTTCATCGGGCCTCCGTCGTCACGTTGGAAGTTCGCGGCGGCTTGTTCGGCGCAACCGGCTCCTCTATACGCTTGGCGCGCCGAGAGGGCGACCTTGCAACATCGATCGGCCGGCGCCGACGCGCGGCTCAACGGAGGGATGATGAACGACAACCGGCGCCCGACTCTCGCCGCCACCCTTTGGCCGCAGCAGGCCGCCCCGCGGATCGCGCGCTTTGCGGCGCTGGCGATCGGCGGCGCGCTGGCGCTCGCTGTCTCCGCCAAGGCCCAGGTCGCGTTCTATCCGGTGCCGATGACCCTGCAAACGCTTGTGGTGCTGGCGCTCGGCGCGGCGTTCGGCGCGCGCCTCGCCGCCGCCACCGTCGCGCTTTATCTCGCCGAAGGGTTGATGGGCCTGCAGGTGTTCGCCGGCGCCGCCGCCGGGCCGGCCTATATGGCGGGCCCGACCGGCGGCTATCTCGTCGGCTTCCTCGTCGCGGCGGCGTTGGTCGGCTGGCTGGCCGAGCGCGGCTGGGACCGCTCGCCCGGCTGGCTGCTCGCGGCGATGGCGCTCGGTCATTTGGTGATCTTCGCCTTCGGATTCGCCTGGCTGGCCGGCCTGATCGGGCCGGAAGCGGCCTGGTTTGGCGGCGTCGTTCCGTTCTTCGCGGCCACGCTCGTCAAGACGCTGCTGGCCTGGGCGCTGGTCGCCGCGGCCTGGCGCGGCGTCGCGGCGCTCGGCGGACCCGGCGCCTGAGCGCGATCGTGGCCGAAGCGCGCGCGGGCAGGCCGACGCCGCTGGGGCGCGAGGCGTTCGCGCGGTTCGTGCCGATGTCGACGCGCTGGTCGGACAACGACCCCTACGGGCACATCAACAACGCCGCCTATTACGCGTTCTTCGACGCGGCGGTGAACGCCATTCTGATCGAAGCGGGCCTGCTCGATCCCGCGTCGAGCGACGTCATCGGCCTCGTCGTCGAAAACAGTTGCGTCTTCTTCGCCAGCCTGTCCTTTCCCGACGCGATCGAGGTCGGCGTGGCGGTCGAGGCGCTCGGACGCACGTCGGTGCGATACGTCGTCTCCGCCTTCAAGGCGGGCGCGCCACGCGCCGCCGCGCAGGGACGCTACACCCATGTCTATGTCCACCGCGCCACGCAGCGTCCGGTCGCCATTCCGGCCGCGCATCGGCGGCTGATGGAAGGCTTGCGCGTCGGCGCGCCGTGACGAAGCGTCGGCGAAGCGAATTGCCCAAGCGCCCGCTTTGGTATTAGTTCTTCCCGAGGGCCGGGGGGAGCGATGAGCAAGGATCACGAGCGCAAACGGCTGATCAGCTTCGTCAGCCAGAAAGGCGGCGTCGGCAAGAGCACCCTCGCGCGGCTGCTGGCGGTCGGCGCCGCGCATCGCGGCCACAAGACGCTGCTCGCCGATTTCGATCTGGAGCAACTGACCTGCGTCGAATGGAGCGCGACGCGGATGCGCAACAGCGTGCTGCCGGAGATCGACGCGCGGCCGTTCAAAAGTCTCAAGAAGCTCTACAAGACCGATGAGCAGATCGATTTCATCATCGCCGACACGCGCGGCCTCGTCGACGAGGTGACCAGGGAGCTCGCCGAGGACAGCCAGGTCGTGTTCCTGCCGACGGGGACCTCGAGCGACGATCTGCGTCCGACCCTCGCGCTCGCGCGCAAGCTCGCCAAGCAGGGCGCCGAGGGGCGCATCGTCATCGTCCTTTCGAAGGTGGGCCGCTCCGAAAAGCAGATCGCCAACGCGGTCGCCGCCGTCGAGGCGTCCGGCTTCGAGCTGCTGGGTGAACATTGGCCGCTGCGCGACGGGTTCCAGACCGAGCTCGACGCCGGACGCGCCGGCCGGGAAGCGCACAATCCGTTCCTTCGCGAAATGGCGGAGAAGATGGAGAACGCACTGATCGATCGCGCGTTGCCGCCGGCCGCTTGACGGGGCTCGCCGCAAATCCGGTCTCGAACTGGGCCGCCGCGCCGTTCGCGTTGCAAAACCCCGGTAAAGCGGCAAGGAACAGTTACCCGAAATCGCCGTTTGTCCAATATCCGAGATTGACACGCGCGGGTTGTGCCAGTTAGTTGTCGTCAACCGGCGGCGTCGTCGCGAGCGGATTCTTGCGATCGTCGGTAAGGGTTGAAGCGAACCTTGTGGAGCCCCTCGATGGATCGCAGCGACGAAAAGCTGTTAGTCTATTTTCAGGACGAACAACACATCGTCCAGCGCCTCGGCGCGGCGGTCATTTCGTGCTGGGAAGACTTGCCTTTGTCGGTTCGCGGAATGCTGGTCGAACAGGCGATGAAAGTTCTGGACGGCGACGAATCCGATCACTTCGACATTCAGCTCAAGAATTTCATCAGGCAGCATACCGGCGACGAATGAACGCTGGCCCGCTGAGGGACCGGCGGGTTACGCAGGGGGAGCAAGCGAATCACCCGACGTTTCCGGCGGCTGCGGCAGGGGCGCTCGCTTCGAGCGTGAAATAGAAGGCCGCCCCCTTCTCCGGCTTGGCTTGCGCCCATATCCGCCCGCCGTGCCGGCCGATGATGCGGTGAACAATCGCCAGGCCGACGCCGTTGCCTGGAAAGTCGCGCACGTCGTGCAGCCGCTGGAACGCGCCGAACAGCTTGTCCGCATAGGCCATGTCGAACCCGGCGCCGTTGTCGCTGACATAGAAGGCCGTCCGCCCGTCGATTTCCTTTTGACCGAATTCGATGCGCGCCGGCGCGCGGCGGGCGGTGAATTTCCATGCGTTGCTCAACAGGTTCTCGAGAACGATGCGCAGCAGGCGGGCGTCGCCGCGCGCAGTCATCCCCTGCGCGATGTCGAATTGCGCCTCCCGCTCGGGGGAGGCCGTCCGCAGCGCATCCGCAACCGCGCCGGCTTCCGCGCTGAGATCGACCTCCGTGCGCTTCAGGTCGACCTTGCCGATCCGCGCAAGATTGAGCAGGTCGTCGATCAGTTCCCCCATGCGTTTGGCCGATCGACGAATGCGCGTGAGATAGTCCTGTCCGTTTTCGTCCAATCGAGCGGCGTAGTCGTGCTCCAGGATCCGGCTGAATCCGTCGATTGCCCGCAGGGGCGCTCTGAGATCGTGGGAAATCGAATAGCTGAACGCCTCCAGCTCCCTGTTGGAGGTCTGCAACTCGGCGGTGCGCTCCGCGACGCGCTGCTCCAGGCTGGCGTTCAGTCGACGCACTTCCGTCTCGGCCCGCACGCGGTCGGTGATGTCGGCGACGGTGACGACGACGAGAGGGGAACCTTGCAGGGATATCGGCCCCAGCACGACTTCCGCGAGGAACTCGCCGCCGTCGCTGCGGCGCGCGAACACGTCGCGGCTCCGCGCCATCCGGTGGCCGGGCGCGGCGGCAAAAGCGCTCCGATCGCGAAAATGCTGCGGCCGCAACTTTTCGGGGACGAGGGTCTCCACCGACATTCCCGCCATCGCCGAGGGCGCATAGCCGAACATCCGCTCCGCCTGCGCGTTGACCTCGATAATCCGGCCGTCGCCGTTCACGATGAGTATGGCGTGATGGCTGGTCTGCAGAATGGCGTCGAGGGTGGCCGTGTAGGAAATGCGGTTTTGCTCCATCGCTCGTTCAAGGCGCCGATAGGCGCGAAGCGTCAGCTCCTGGGCGTCGCCGAACAACAAACTCATCAGAAAGAACAGAACCATCGACCAAACGAGGTTGGGGTCCTTCATTCCCCAGGCGAGCTGCGGCTCGGCGAACAAATACCAGACGAGCAGCATCGACAGGATGGCGGCGGGCAGCGCGCCGCGCAGACCGCCGATTCGCGCGCTCAGGAAGACGGCGGGATAGAACAGGAGCCAGACGAACGGCTTGACCCAGGGCCACAGCGCCCATTGCATCGCCGAAGCGGCGAGCGGAATCAAAATCGAAATCGCCAGCCGGACCGGCGGCTGACCAATCGCGCCGCCGGCGTCTGCGATCTGGCGCCACGTCGGGCTGGTCGTCGGAACCGGCGTCATAACGCGATGCGGGCCGGCGATGGCCGATCGTCGGCCGCGGTTGCCGGCTCCAGCGCGCCGAGCATGAGGCAGAAGATCGTGCCGCCGCCCGGGGCGGCCTCGAAATCGATCTCGCCGTCGAGCCGCTCGACGATCTGCTTGACGATGTTCAAGCCCAGTCCGGTGCCGCCGATCAGGCGGGTGTTGGTCGCGTCGACCTGGACGAATTTCTCGAAGATGCTTTTCCGGTAGGCTTCGGGAATGCCCGGACCGTGGTCGCGAACCAAAATGCGGACGGTTCGATCGCAATGTTCGATTCTGACGATCACTTCCGCGCTGCGCGGCGAGAACTTGATGGCGTTCGACAGGAGATTCGTGATGACCTGGGTCAGTCGATCGGCGTCCGCGAGCACCACGCCGCTCGCCGCGCAATCGTCGAGGCGAACCGGCACGCCGTAACCCTCGGCGAAACCGCGGGTGGCTTCGATCGCCTGCTCGACCAGCGGGCGCACTTCCAGCGGTTGAAAGTCGAACGCCATGTTGCCGGTCTCGATCTTCTGAATATCCAGGATGTCGTTGACCAGCCGAACGAGGCGTTGGCAGTTCGTGCGCGCGATTGAGAGCAGGCGCAGGGCCGGCTCGGGGATGGCGCCGACCGCGCCGCCGGCCAGAAGCCCGAGCGCGCCGGCGATCGAGGTCAGCGGCGTGCGCAGCTCGTGGCTGACGGTCGCGACGAATTCGTCTTTCATCTGCTCGTGGCGCTTTTGCTCCGTAATGTCGCGCGAGATGCCGACGAGTCCGACGATGGCGCCGCTCTGATCGCGAATCGCCGCCTTGGTGGTCGAAAGCCAATGGACGACGCCGTCCGGCTGCTCGCGCCGCTCGCTGCAATCGACGAGCGGCTCGCCGGTCGAAAATATCTTTTCCTCTTCCTTGCGCCGCATTTCGGCTTGTTGCGGCGAAAGAAATGCGTCGGCCGTCTTGCCGCGCACGTCCTCATTCGGGGCAATGTTCAGGCGCAGACGTTCCGCGTCATTGAGATGGGTGTAGCGACGCTGCAGATCCTTGAAGTAGATGGCGTCGGGGATGCCCTCCATGAGCTGGCGCAGCAACTGCCGCTCAAACTCCAGCTTCTCGTCGGCCTGCCGTTTCTTGCGGCGGGTCTCCGCCGCGCCGAGCTCGCGCTCGATCGCCGCGGAAAGTCGAGCCAGATTGTCCTTGCGCACGAAATCCTGGGCGCCGGCCTTCATCATCATGACCGCCGCGTCTTCGCCGATGACGCCTGAAATGAAGATGAAGGGAACATCGAGACGATAGACTTCACGCACCGCGCGAAGCGCCTCGAGACCGGTGAACTTCGGCAACGAATAGTCGGACAGGATCACTTCCCACGGCTGGGATTCGAGCGCGCGCTTGAGCGCCGCGGCGTTGTCGACCCATCGGTGGACGGGGTCATAGCCGCCGCGCCAGAGCGTCTGAAGAATCAACTCCAGGTCGTCGGGATCGTCCTCGACCATCAATACGTTGAGCGGTTTGCCCAAGGGCGTCTTCTCCTGCGAGCGCGAGGCTTGGCGTCGGGTCGATGCGGGGGATGGCGCGCGCCGCGCCGTCGTCTGCTCGCCACGGCGCGCCGCCCTCATGGCCGGTCGATCGCCCTCGGCGCTTTGTCTTCGTGTGGTTCCGTTGCATCCAGACCGTTCATGCTTCGCCAACGTTCAAGCTGACGACGCCCTTCTGCGGGGCGCCGCCCATCACGCGACCGCCAACTGCCGCCTCACTTCGCCGCAGAGTCCGTCGAGGTCGATCGGTTTGGGCTGGTATGAGACCACTTTCAGGTAGGACGCCGGGTTGTGGCTCAATCTGTAGCGTTCGAGCACCTCATGCCCGGTCATGACGATGACCTTGATCGGCCTCGTCGACTCCGATCGCCGCAAATTCGAAATCAGGTATTCTGCGGAGCCGTTGGGCATTTCGAAGTCGGTGATGATCAAGTCAGGGACCTCCTTGGTCGCCAGTTGCACGCCCTGAAATCCCGAATAGGCCTTGAACAGTTGAACTCCAGAGCTGCGCAAGACCTCGCATATGGCGTCGACCAGATGCCTGTCGTCGTCGACCACCAGCACCCGCTTTCCGCTTTGACCGGGCGCGCGCGCCGGCGAACCGGCGCCCGCCGCCGCCAGGGACGGCGCGGCCGCCGGCGGCGTGACGAGAAGCGGATCGCCTCCGGCGCCGGCGAGCCTCTTGAAGCTCTCCAGATACGGCGCCAGATACGGCTTGTTGCTGGCCTCGCGGCCGACTTTTATATTGAAGACCCGACGAAGAATACGAGAGGCAAGTTGCTGGCTGTCGAACGGCAGGACAATGAACCACTCGTCCGACACGCCGCTGAGCAGAACCTTTTCGTGAAAAGCCTCCGACTTCACGAAGAAGAACATCTCGACATGGGAGAATGATTCTTTTTCCCAAATTCTCGCAGCGAGGTCGAATCCGGCGACCTCTTCTGTATCGATCGGTATGATCAGAACGTCCGGTCCGAACGCCTCGGCCTGCGAAACCGTCGTTTCGTAGTCGTCGCTGACCTGAATATCAAAACCATGTCTCTCGAAGGCGAGGGCGATTTCTCGCGACAGCCAACGTCGGCCCTTGGCGACCAGCAGGCGGTGATGCCGCCTCGGCGTCGATTTTGATTGGATCGAGAGTTGAGATTGCTTTTCCTCCTGCGCGATCTGCTGCAACAGGTCCTCGATTTCCCGCCGGCTGCTCTTGTCGATCGGCGCCCGGCTGTTGATGAGGCCCTCCAGGCGATATTCCAGCGCGCGGGCGATTTGTCCGACGCCGGCGAAACCAAAGGTGGGCGCCGACCCGGCGACGTTGTGGGCGAGCGCCCGCGCCTCCTCGAGCGAAACGCGCGTCCGCTTTTCGTCGGCAGGGTTGAAGTCCCGCGCCGCTCGCTGGAGACGTTCAGTCTTCTCATGCAGCGTTGCGCCGTACGACTTGCGAAGCCGCAGCAGGCGGTCCTCGATGTCCAGGCCGCTAGTCGTGGACATGGCGCGCCCAGATTTTTGCGACCTGGTCGGATAGCGCCAGGGGGTCGAACGGTTTCTGAATGACGTCAATCGCGCCGAGCGCCTTGAGCGTTGCGATGTCGTTCGATTGGACTCTGGCGGTCATGAACACCACCGGAATGTCGGCGCCCCGGGGCGTCTTGCGGAGCGCGCGCAGGACGTCCGGGCCGCTCATCGTCGGCATCATCACGTCCAGCAGAATGAGTTCCGGCGAGAATCCGGAAAGGGTGGCGAGCGCATCCGCGCCCGACTTACAAGAGCAAACCGTATAATTCCCGATCGAGTCGAGGGCCAGATTCGTCACCTCGCGGATGTCGTCCTCGTCATCCACGTGCATGACGCGTTGGAGAAGCGATCGCGAGATCATGGCCGCCTACGCGTTTCTCGCGCGGCGCGCGGGACAGGCCAAAGCCATTGATCCAGAGGCGATCTCGCCGCCGCGTCGCCGCCGGCGGCGATCCCCGATGGCGGCCGGACCGCCTGTCGCGAAGCTCTCACCTCCATCGCCTCCATAGGTCGCAGAATGTATGATTTGCAACCTATACGTGTCAATGACTTAACAATGGCTAAACGACCGCCATGCAACGGGCGTCCCGACCGGTCCCATGGCGCTCTGCTGTGGCGCGGGACGCGTCCTCGACAAAATTCCCTTGGCGCCTCGCCCGCAATCGGGCTTGATCGCCGCATCCACCGATCGCGGCGCCATCGTCAAATGTTCCTGTCGTTCTTCGCCTCGCTCCGCCAGGCCCGCGTCCCGGTCACTCCGCGCGAATATCTCGTGCTGATGCAGGCGCTGGAGCGAGATCTCGCTGACAAATCCGTCGAGGATTTTTATCATTTGTCGCGCGCGCTGCTCGTCAAGGACGAGCGCAATCTCGACAAGTTCGACCTGGTCTTCGCCGCCGCGTTCAAGGGCGTGGACTCCCTGACCGAAGCAATCGAGCGGCAGGACATACCGGAGGAATGGCTGCGCAAGCTCGCCGAGCGCTATCTGTCGCCCGAGGAAAAGGCGCAGCTCAAGGCGATGGGGTTCGAGAAGCTGATGGAGACGCTGCGCGAGCGTCTGGCCGAGCAAAAGGGGCGCCATCAGGGCGGCTCCAAATGGATCGGCACGGCGGGGACCTCGCCGTTCGGCGCCTATGGCGACAACCCCGAAGGGATTCGCATCGGCCAACCGGCGGGCCGCAACCGCAGCGCCGTCAAAGTCTGGGACCGACGCGATTTCAAGGACTTCAGCGGCTCGGAGGAATTGGGGCCGCGCAACGTCAAGATCGCGCTGCGCCGTCTGCGCCGCTTCGCGCGCGAGGGCGCGGCCGAGGAGCTCGATCTTGACGGCACGATCCGCGACAGCGCCATCAAGGGCTATGTCGACGTGCAATTGCGGCCCGAGCGTCGAAACGCCGTGAAGGTTCTGCTGTTTCTCGACGTCGGCGGCTCGATGGATTGGCACGTCGAAGCGGCCGAGAATCTGTTTTCAGCGGCGCGCAGCGAGTTCAAGCGGCTGGAGCATTTCTACTTCCATAATTGCCTCTATGAGAGCGTCTGGAAGGACAACCGCCGCCGCCACGCCGAACGCACTTCGACGTATGACCTCATCAACACCTATGCGCGCGACTATCGCGTGATCTTCGTCGGCGACGCCGCCATGAGCCCGCATGAGATCACCATGCCCGGCGGCTCGGTCGAACACGTCAATCCCGAGGCCGGCCAGGCGTGGCTGCAGCGGGCGCTGCGGGCCTGGCCGCGCGCGGTCTGGATCAACCCGACCCCGCAGCCGCAATGGACCTATTCGCAATCGACCGGCATCATCGCCAGGATTTTTCAGGACCGCATGTTCGCGCTGACCCCCGACGGGCTGGAGGCGGCGATGCGGGCGCTGACGCGTTAGGGGCGAGCGGCCGGGCCGCGCTCAATTGCGCACAACGAGCACCGAACACAGCGCGTGGCGCACGATCGTCTTGGCGTTCGAACCGAGGAGATAGTCGGCGACGACCGGCCGGTGCGAACCGACGACGATCAGATCGGCGCCCCAGGCGGCGGCCTCGGCGAGAATTTCGTGGTAGATGCCGCCGACGCGCACCGCGCCGGAAACCCGGTCCTTCGGCAATGGGACGGCGGCGACGACGGTCTGCAAGGCCAGGCGCGCGCGCTTCTCCTGCTCGGCGTCGAAGTCGGCCGGAACATATTCCATGAACGTCGCCGGCATCAGCGGCTGAATGTTGACCAACCGCAACAGGCCGCCGCTCGCCGTGGCGAGCTCGACGGCCTGATCGAGGCCCTTCGGCGTCGGCGCCGGGTCGGCCAGATCGACGGCGACGATGATCTTGTGGAACATGGCCTGTCTCCTCGGCCCGCCGCGCCTTTGCGCTTGGCAAGCCCGGTCGCCGGGCGCGTCCCGTTCCAGGCGGCGTGACGCGCGCCGGTGAATCGAGGGCAGACTGGCGCTTGCCGAGATGTTTTTCAAGCCGGCGCGACGGGCATTTCCCGCTTGATCGGCGCCGCGTAATCGGGCATAGCAGCCGCTCGCCAATTTGGAGCCGTGGGTCAAGCCCGCCGGCCCTGCTTGATCGGGTGACCTGTGAAAGTCCGCAACTCCTTGAAATCCCTGCGCGCGCGTCATCGCGATAATCAGTTGGTGCGCCGCAAGGGCCGTGTCTACATCATCAACAAGACCCAAAAGCGCTTCAAGGCCCGCCAGGGCTGACGGCGTCGGACGGCGGCGAGGCGCCTGATCCCTGAAGACGCAGGGTTTTGACCCGGCGCGCGCAGCGACGTAAACTGGCCTGATGATCCGGGTCGGCCGCATCGTTTTCATCACCCTTTCCGCAGGCCTTTTCAGCGCCGCGCCGGCCGGCGCCGACGGGGTCGGCGGCCTCGGCGTCGGCTGGCGCGCCGCCACGCCGGCCGCCTCGAGTCCGCGCCTTCACGTCGCCGACTCCGAGCCGCGCGCGCAGGAGGATTTAACGCCCGCGCCGACCGGCGGCGCCGCGCTGGCGCCGGAGCCGCCGCCGCCCGCGCAGATGCGCCGCGAGAAGCTCGACGATCTGTTCGCCCGCCTTGCGGCCTCGAGCGACGCCGCCGAGACCAGCGGGATTGTCCTGGCGATCGATCGGCTGCAATTGGAATCGGGCTCGAGCACCGGTGATTTCCTGATGGCCCGCGCCATCGCGGCGGTCGAGACGCGCAATGTGGAAACCTCGCTGGCGCTGCTCGACAAGATCGTCATCCTGCAACCCGAATGGGCGGAGGCGTGGAACAAGCGCGCGACGGTGCGGCACCTGGCGGGCGACGACGAGGGCTCGATGGCCGACATCGCCCATGTGCTGATCCTCGAGCCTCGCCATTTCGGCGCCTTGTCCGGTCTGGGGATGATCCTCGAGAGCAGGGGATTTCGCGATGACGCCCTGCGCGCCTATCGGCGCGCCCTGGAAATCGCGCCGCAACTGCCTTCGCTGCGGGCCGCCGTGGATCGGCTGACGGCGGCGGTCAACGGGCAGGGGCTGTAAGCGCGTCCTTGGCGTCCGGCGCTGTCGTCAGGGTTTGGCTGCGTCCCGATTCGCACCGAGCAGTTTGGCGATTTCGTGCGGCGGAATGGGCTTGCTGAAATGGTAGCCCTGCATTTCATCGCAATTGTTGGCGCGCAGGAACGCCACCTGTTCGTCCGTCTCGACGCCCTCGGCGATCACCCGCAAGTTGAGCTTCTGGCCTAGCAGGATCACCGCGCTCGCGACCGCCCTGTCGTTCTCATTGCTTTCGAGATCGTCGATGAACGACTTGTCGATCTTCAACCGGGCGACCGGGAACGTCTTCAGCGCCGCGAGGCTGGAATAGCCGGTGCCGAAATCGTCGATCGAAAGCTGAACGCCGAGGCGCTGCAATTCCTTCATCGTCGCGACCGCCTGGTCGACGTCCTGCATGATCAGGCTTTCGGTGAGCTCCAGTTCGAGAGATCTGGCCTCCAGCCCGCTTTCGCGCAGCGCGCTGACGACCCCTTTGACCAGGCTCCTTTCCCTGAATTGCCGCGCCGACACGTTGACGCAGATCGTGACAGGCGGCAGGCCCGCGTCCTGCCAGGCCTTGTTCTGCCGGCAGGCTTCGTGCAACACCCAATCGCCGATCGGCACGATCTGTCCTGACTCTTCCGCCATCGGGATGAACCTGACCGGCGAAATAACGCCCAGCGTCGGGTGGCGCCAGCGGATCAACGCTTCGACGGCGAAGACGCGCCCGGTGCGCAGATCGACCTGCGGCTGATAGACCAGGAAGAACTCGGAACGAGCGAGCGCGTTTCGCAATTCCTCTTGCAGCAGGAATTTTTCGTGGACCTTGGTGTTCAGCTCGGGCGTGTAGAACTGGAAATTGTCGCGGCCGGTCTCCTTGGCGCGATACATCGCCGCGTCGGCGTTGGCCAGCAATGCGTCGGCGTCGGTCCCGTCGTTGGGGTAGTTCGCGATGCCGAGGCTGCCGGTCACCCTGACATCATGTCCTCCGAGATGGACGGTCTCCGCGATCGCCGTTCTCAGTTGTTGCAGGGTCGCGCTGGCAATGTCGGTATTCTTGGGCTGATCGACGAGAAGCACGACGAATTCGTCGCCGCCGAGGCGGACCACCGTGTCGGTGGCTCTCACGCATTTGACCATCCGGCTGGCGACGATCTTGAGGAGTTCGTCACCGGCGTTGTGGCCCAGGCTGTCGTTGACGAATTTGAAATTGTCCAGATCGATGAAGACGACCGTCACCCAGCGGTCGTAGCGCTGGGCGTAGAGGATCGCCTGTTCGAGACGGTCGCTGAGCAGCGCGCGATTGGGAAGCCCGGTCAGCGCGTCGTGATTGGCCATGAAATGAATGCGGTCTTCGGCCTGCTTGCGCTCGATGGCGATGCCGGCGATGCGCGTGGCGACATCGACCAGCCGCGTCTCGGCGGCGGCCGGTTCGCGCACCGTCGCCGAATACATCGCGAACGTGCCGAGCACCGCGCCGTGATGCGACAGGATCGGCGTCGACCAGCATGACCGCAGCCCATGCGCGGCGGCCAGCTCGCGGTAGTCCCGCCACAGCGGATCGCCCATGATGTCGGCGACGACCACGGTTTCCCGGCGATGGACGCTGGCGCCGCACGAGCCGACGCCGGGCCCGACGCGCACGCCGTCGATGGCCTTGGTGTAGGCTTCCGGCAGGCTGGGCGCCGCGCCGTGCCGCAGGTGGGTCCCGTCCTTGTCGAGCAGCAGGATGGAGACGAATATGCCGGACAACTGGGATTCGACAAGGCGCGCCAGACGATCGAGCACCGCCTCCAGCGGGGCGCTCACGGCGATCATTTCGAGGATTTGCGCCTGTCCGTCGCGCAGGGCGTCGGCGAGCCGGCGCTCGGTGATGTCGCGGGAGACGCCGGCCACGCCGAAGATTTCATTGCGCTCGTTGCGCAACGGCACTTTCGTCGTCGATATCCACGTCTTGCCGCCGGCCCCGTCGAAGACATATTCCTCCATGTCGATCATCGGCTGCCCGGACCGGATGATCTTCTGCTCGTCGGCGTAGAACTTCTGCGCGATCTCCCTGGGAAGCAGCTCCAGGTCCGACTTGCCGATCAGCGCCGCCGGCTCGGCCAGGCCCATCCGGGTCGCCGTGACCTTGTTGGAAATGACGAAGCGGCTCTCGACGTCCTTGACCCACAGGTTGTCGGGCAGCCAGTCGATCAGCGCCTGCAGAGAAATGCGCTCGTCGGCCACCGCCCGCATCGCCTTGAGTTCGGTGATGTCCTCATGCGTCGCCACCCAGCCGCCGTCCGGCATCGGCTGGTGGCAGACGTGGATCGTTCGACCGTCCTTGAGCTCGGCGGTCCAGGTTCTTGATTCCCGGCGGGAGATGACCGAAGCGCACCACGAGAGATAGTCGTCGACGGACATCGAGCTTGTTCCGGCGACCGAGCGGCTCTCCGTAATCTGACGAAGCGTCGCTCCGGGACGAATCTGGTCGGGCGCAAGGCGATAGATTTCCGCGTAGCGCCGGTTGCACAGGATCAGCCGCTGCTCGCCGTCGAAGAAGCAAACGCCTTGCGAGATATTGTCGAGCGCCGTCTCGTAGCGCAGCGCCTGCGCCTTGAGGGAAGCGATCGTGTCGTAAAGATCGCGCTCCACGATTCGGGACGAGGCGGTCGCCAGCCTCGCAAGCGCGGCCAAACTGGTCTCCTGGACTGGCCCGCCGGCTCGTGTGACCGGATTTTTGCGCAAAAACCGCTCCTCCGCCCGAGCGACCAGAGCAAAGTCAAATCGATCGCGTGTGTTGCAGGAATTGAGGCAAGTTAATGCGGGTCAATTAAAACTCTGTGAACGAGCGCCGATCGCCGCGCAGGGTTAACGCGGCGGCAAAGGATTGATTGCACTTTAAAATCCGATTCAAGGATTTGTTATAAAGTCGGACAGGTCTCCATATCCTGGCCTGCTTCGGCGCTTGGGCGCGGCTGCCGGCGGCTTCCACGGCCAGCCGCGCGCGCAATGCGCGATCTATCGTCGCCGAAGACCCCGGAAGGGCAATCCTGGCCTCAAGCCATCGGGAAACCGAGGAGAGCGGGCCTAATCCGGACAGGCATATTGTTGCTCGAAGCGCGCCTCACTGTCCGGAACCGCCGGCACGAAACGCGCGCCGCTCAGGATCAGGAAGGAACGCTCGCGATCCACGCGCGACGCCCTGTCCACAATCGCCGCACAGACTTGCAGAATCTGGGGTTGGCCGCCGACCTCGGCCTCGAGTTCGTAACCTCCCCGCGGCGGCGCCCACGCGTGCAGCGGCAGGTCGTCGCCGAGCGCGTTGCGAGACGTCGGGACTCGGTCGCCCGCCGCCGTGTAAAGGGCGATCCTGAAGCTGCGGAGGACTGCTTCCACGGGTAGTCTGCTCTCGAAAGCCAACACAAGACGGGGTCGTCCTTGCGGGACCGGTTGGCCATCGCGGAGCAGCGGAGGAAGAATCTCCGCCCTGGTCATCACGAGATGGCCGGGCTGCGACGAACGGCCGTCGGGCCCTAGGCTGCGCAACGCCACCTCAGGCTGCGGCGCGTAAGCCGGCGTTGCGCCGGTGCGGACTGCGATGACGTTGAACCAAAGCAGCGCCGCGCCGAGCAGCGACGCCACCATCAACAGGGGCAACCAAAACCCGACCTCGGCGGCGAACGCCATGTCCTTGAATGATATTTTTTTTGTTCCCCAGAGTTCTGCATCGACGTCCTCGTCGCTCAACCCCTGCCGCTTGAAATGTCGCCATAAAATTCGCAAAAACAGGGTAAGGAATATCCAAATGAATATCGAAACAGGTAGTATGAAAAGAAAGTAATTGTCCCAGCTCCACGGAATGCAGTCGTTGCGGATCTGCCAGCCAAAGCAAGCTTGACCGGTGATTGCGCCCGTGACGATCGAATACAATTGCAGGCCGACGACAATTAGAGTCGGCCAGGCCCGATCGCCGCGCGACGACCGGGACCGAGACTTGACCCGCCGCGCGGGTTGCTGTTGTTCCTCGCGCATGCGCTTTTGCTGACTTGCGGTTGAGGCGCGTCGCAACTCCGTTCGATCGCCGACGCCAAGCAAGGCGCGGAGCAGCGCTCCAGTCGAACAGGCCGGCGACGTCGGAATCGATTCAAACCCGTCCGGGGCGTCGAAGCAACGGCGCGAACGCCGCCGGCTTCAGGCCGATCCGCCCTCCGCCGCGATCAGCGCGATGCGCATGTTGTTGGTCGCGCCGGGCGTGCCGAACGGCACGCCGGCGACGACGATCACGCGCTCGCCCGGCTGGGCGAAGCCGTCGATGAAGGCGTGTCGGCAGGCCCGGTCGGTCATGTCGCGTTCGTCGCGCGCGTCCTCCGTGACGACGGCGTGAACGCCCCACACCACCGCCAGCCGCCGCGCCGTCGCGACGATCGGCGTCAACGCCAGGATCGAGGAGCGCGGCCGCTCGCGCGCGATGCGCAGGCCGGTCGCCCCCGACGCGGTCCAGGCGCAGATCACCTTCAGCTCCAGGGTTTCGGCGACGTCGCGCGTCGCCACCGCGATCGCGTCGGCGCCGGTCGCCTCGGGTTCGAAGCGCTGCGTGGCGATGATGCTGCGATAGACCTCCTCGCTTTCGACTTCCTCGGCGATGCGGTTCATCGTGGCGACCGCCTCGCGCGGATATTGTCCGGAGGCGCTTTCCGCCGACAGCATGATCGCATCGGCCCCTTCGAACACCGCCGTCGCGACGTCGGAGACTTCGGCGCGCGTCGGCACCGGCGCGACGATCATCGATTCCAGCATTTGCGTGGCCACCACCACGGGTTTGCCCTGCCGCCGCGCCAGACGCGTGATGCGCTTCTGCAGGCCGGGCACCCGTTCGAGCGGCATTTCGACGCCGAGATCGCCGCGCGCCACCATCAGCGCGTCGGAAACGGTGATGATCTCGTCGAGGCGCGCGATCGCCTGCGGCTTCTCGATCTTGGCCATGATCAGCGCGCGCCCCTTGGCCAGCGCCCGCACCTCGCGAATGTCCTCGGGCCGCTGCACGAAGGACAGCGCGATCCAGTCGATGTCTTCCTCGAGCGCCGCCTGCAGGTCGAGGTGATCCTTTTCCGTCATCGCCGAAGTGGGGATGGTGGTGTCCGGCAGGCTGACGCCTTTCTTGTTGGAGACGCGGCCGGCGATTTCGACGATCGTGACGGCGCGGCCCTTTTCGACATGGGTCGCCCGCAGCAGCACCTTGCCGTCGTCGATCAGGATCTTGTGGCCGGGCTCGAGCGCGCCGAGGATTTCGGGATGGGGCAGAAACACTCGCGTCTGCGTGCCGGGCGTCGGGTCCGAGTCGAGGGTGAACGCGTCGCCCTTGCGCAGCAGCGCCGCCCCGCTTTCGAAGTCGCCGATGCGCAATTTGGGGCCCTGCAAATCGACGAGGATGCCGATCGGCCGCCCGAATTGCTCCTCCAGCGAACGGATCATCGCCACCCGCGCGCGCATGTCGTCATGCGAAGCGTGGCTCATGTTGATTCGAAACACGTCCGCGCCGGCCTCGAACAGCGAGGCGACGACGGTCTTGTCGGACGAAGCCGGTCCGAGGGTGGCGATGATCTTGATGCGGCGCCGTCTTCTCATCGAACGCTTCCCCCGTGAAACCTTGGTCGGCCGCGGCCGATTCGCGCGCCCGGCGCCGATCCGGCCGGCCGACGCTCCAGCGCTCCTTCGTGACGCATTTTGCATGCGCGATCAAATGCCCGCCGGGCGACGCGCGCCGCCGCGCCCCGCCGGAGCTCGCGCGATTGGCGAAGCCTTGTCGCAACGGGCGACGACGCGCGCCGGCGCCGATGGCTCAGGGGCCGGTCGGATCAGTGAGCTGCACCGTCCAGTTCTTGGCGTCCTTGCCAGTGTCGACTTCGAAGAACCCCGTGCGGTCGTAGCCGCGCACGTAGCAATCCTGGCGGCCGTCGATCTTGAATTCGCGGTCGCTCGTGCACATGAACGCCTTGCCCTTCCATTCGCCGCCGCGCTCGTCCATCGCATAGACGTAGTAGAACTGCGCCGCCAGCGCGCCGCGCAGCAGCGTGTCGCAATCGGCGGGCTTCAGATTCCACCAGCCTTCGCTCACCCAGCCCTGGCCGTCGGTATAGGCCAGCGAGACGCTCACCCGGCTCGACGTGTTGTTGCACATCCGAAAATCCGCCTGCGCGGGCGCGGCCGCCAGGACCGCGATCGCGCCAACGAAAAACAAGCCGATTTTGCCGTTCATGACTGTCCGGATCGACGCCCCCGGCGCCCGTCGCCGCGCCATATTCTTCGCCTCCGCGCCGCTGTCAACTTGCCGGTCGGCGGCCGCGATCTCTAGCGCGGCCGCGCAACATAAATGCCGGCGAGAATCGCCAGTCCGCCGCCGGCTTGAACGAGCGTGACGGGCTCGCCGAGAAGCGCCCAGGCGAAGCACGCCGCGGCGATCGCCTCCAGAAAGATCACCAGCGACGAAAAAACCGCCGGCAGCCGGCCGAGCGCCACCGCGAGCAGGCCCTGGCCGCCGGCGTGGCTGATCCAGGCCAGGGCAAACAGCGCGGCGGCGCCCTGCGCGCTGTGCGGCAGCAACCGGCGCTCTAGGCACAGCGCGACGACGAGCAGCAGCGCCGCGGTGATCGCGCTCGCCTCGAACGTGACGCGCGCCGCCGAGCCTTCTTCGCGCGCCGCCTGCACGGCGAGAAAATAGAGGCCGAAGAACACGCCGGTGGCGACGCCGTAGAGATCGCCGATCGCGCCGCCCGTCTCCAGGCGCAGGCTCTGCGCGACGAGCGCGCCGCCGCCGGCGATGCAAAGAGCGAGTCCGGCGAGCACCGTCGGGGAGGCGCGGGCGCCGAGAATGATCCAGCCGAACAGGACCACCCAGATCGGCGCGGTGGTGGCGAAAAACGTCGCATTGGCGATGCTGGTGGTGACGATCGACAGATGCCAGAAGAACAGGTCGCCGGTGAAGGCGAGGCCGGCCAGGATCGTGGCGCGCGGGAAACGCCGGCGCGGCCGCGCCGCGCCGCGCTCGCTCAAACGCATCCAGGCGTAGAGCACGGGCAAGGCGAGCGCGACGCGCCAGAAGGCGCTGGTGAACGGCCCGACATCGGCCAGGCGCACGAAAATCGGCGACAGGCCCATCGCGAGGGCGCCGGCGACGAGCGCGGCGAAAGGCGCGGCGATGCTTTCAGGCCGGAGCGCGGGCGACGAGGAGGAGTTCATTGAAATTCCGGCCCCGGCGCGAGGCGTGTGGTTTGAACCCGTTTCGCCGCGCCGGCGCGCGCCCGTCTCGCCCGAACGCGCGAAAAGGCGATCCGCGCCATTTGAATCGGGCGAGCGCTGTCCTTATTCTCGCCGCAACGCTCAAGCAAGGGGCTGGCATGCGCGCCGCCGCAACCACCGAGATCGCCGGCGCCCCGGAGGCGTTCGCCCCCGTCGAGCGGATCGACGGGGCGCTTGACGCCGGCGCGATCGTGATCTGCGACCACGCCGCCAACGGCCTGCCCGCCGAATATCGACGGCCTCGGCCTGGCGCGCGAGGCGCTCGAGCGGCATATCGCCTATGACATCGGCGCGGCCTGGCTGACGCGCCGCCTCGCCGAGCGGCTCGGCGCGCCGGCGGTGCTGTCGACCTTCTCGCGCCTGCTGATCGATCCCAACCGCGGCGCCGACGATCCGACGCTGGTGATGCGCCTGTCCGACGGGGCGATCGTGCCCGGCAACGCGAGGGTCGACGCGGCGGAGATCGCGCGCCGGCGCGCGCTCTACTGGGCGCCCTATCGCGACGCGATCGCCGAGACGGTCGAGGCGATGGCGGCGACGGGCGTCGCGCCAGCCGTCGTGTCGATCCATTCCTTCACGCCGTTCTGGCGCGGCGCCGCGCGGCCGTGGAAGGTCGGCGTGCTGTGGGACCGCGACCCGCGGCTGGCGGAGCCGCTGCTGCGAGCGCTCGCCGCGCGAGGCCGACCTGGCGGCGCGCGAGCGATCGGCGACAACGAGCCCTATGACGGCGCGCTCGAAGGCGACGTGATCGACGACATCGCGACGGCGCGCGGTCTCGCCAACGCGCTGATCGAGGTGCGCCAGGATCTGATCGCCGCCGCGCGCGGACGCGGAAGCCTGGGCCGACCGGCTCGCCCGGCTCATTGCGCCGATCCTCGCCCGACCGGAGATCCATCAGCGCACATTCGAGTTCGGCAGCCGCGCCTCGGGCAAGGCGCGCCGGCTTTCGGAACGGTCCGCCACGAGCGATCGCCGCGGCGGCTGCGGCTGAGGCGCGGCCCGTTTCGGGGCCGCGTCGCCGGCGGCGAAGCTCCCCTTCGCGGCTGGCATGCCAGCCCGTTGCAAAACCCTTGGATGACGCGCCTTGACCCAATTCGGCGATTTGGAGGCGAAAAAATCCCTTTGTTTTCAAGGGCCGGCTTTTTGGTTTTGCAAGCTTTTCCAAATTTATTCTTGGGCGAAACGGGGAAAATCAGTGCGTTGCGGGCGAAAAAATTTGGATTCCGCGTTCTTGGATTTCACGGCTTGTTGTGCGGTTATGGCTCCCCGGATTGGCGGTTATCGCAAAAGTCAACATAGCACGATTCCATATTTTCAGAAACAATTTGTTGCTCCCCGGGTTCGGCGCGCGGGCGCCCAGGGCGAGATTTGGCATGATCCGCGCGATTGCGGCGCCGGGCCGGTCCGCCATTCGCCGGCCTTGACGCCGTCCTCGCGTTCGCGATCCGCTTCCGCTATGCTTCGCGCAAAGAATGGAGCGGCGCGATGGCCGAAGCAACCGGAGAAGTCGTCGAAACGCCCACCGAACAACTGCCCTATAAAGCCGTGATCAGCGTCGACGGGGAAATCGTTCGTGAGCAGTTTTTCGGTTCGCGGGTGGAGGCCGAGATTTGGATCGTCGAAACTCTGAAGGGCCTGGGGAGTTCGCCCGCAGTGAAGGACGTTTGAGACGGCGCCTCGCGGCCGTAACGGCGAGCGCCGCCGCGCTCCCGACGGAAATTGTCCCAGGCTCAACCGAAGCAATCGTCAAATTTCAAACGGACCCGCCGCCCGGCGCTCAGCGCGCTTGCGCCGGGCCGGAAGCGCCTCTATAACGCCGCGTCGCCGCCTTCTGAAAAGCGACGCAGTCGGAGTGTAGCGCAGCCTGGTAGCGCACCTCGTTCGGGACGAGGGGGTCGGAGGTTCGAATCCTCTCACTCCGACCATTGCTTCCAAGGATTTACTAGATTGGCGATAACACCCTTGAAGACGTTTGCGGAATGGACCCGCCGCGTCATTCATCGTCGTTGGCGCGCAAACCCGATATGGGCAGTCTCTCGCCGTGCGGCGGACGGTTGACACTTTCTTGGTCGCGATTTATCGTTGAATTGAACGGTTCAATATGACTTCTGGCGTCGACCCGAGGGCCGGAGCCGATGCCTTGACGATCACGCCCGTGTTCGCGAGCAACGCTACGGCGAATCCTCCGAGGCTATGAGGAAGGTCATCAACGGTCTGTTCGCGAAGAACGCCAGCTACCCCTTCGGTTTCGGCTTCCCCTTTACGCCCGGCGGAATCCTCTTGACCAGACTCTCTTGGTACTCGGGGACCATGGCGCGCAGCTCGGCCTTCGAAGGTTGCGACAGGACCACCCCCTGGGTGACGATAGCCATCCCACCGGCGATCCGTTGCTGCATGGCTTTCTGCGCGTTCCCGCCTGCGCTTCCCTTCGCCATCGACATCCTCCGGTGGATCGCTTGGCCGTGCTGCCAATCTTCGCTTGCGTTTGACGTTTAGACGTTAAATAATCCCTCCGCGAGGGGGATCGATTCGATGACACGTCCGCCAGGGGCCATTAGAGACGCGGTTGTGGGTTATTTGTCTAGAGCCGAGCGCGCCTCGATCGGAGAAATTCAGGCTGCGATCGCCACACATCTGGGAACTGTCGCCCAATCCTCAATCCGCTCGTCGTTGAATCTCCACACGCCAGAGGTCTTCGAACGCGTCGGACGCGGACAATACCGGCTTCGCAACGCGGACGGGCGCGCCAAGGCGTCACTCGTCGCCGGGGCTGTCGATATCGGAAAGGCGAATCTCGTCCGCGCGGATTGCCTCGACTGGCTCCGGTCCGTCGAGCCGCGCTCGTTGCACGCCGTCGTCACCGACCCACCATATTCGCCGCTGGAATACAGCGAAAAAGAACACGCTAGGCTCCGTAACGGAAACATCGGCGGCGTCTGGCGCCTGCCGCCGTCGTTCGACGGCCACCAGCGCGCGCCGCTGCCGCGCTTCACGGTCCTCGACGACGAGGACCGGACGGAGATGCGTCGCTTCTTTGTCGAATTTGGGAAACTCGTTCTTCGCGCGACAGTCCCCGGCGCCAACGTTGTCGTGGCGTCGAACCCGTTGCTCTCGCACCTGGTCGCCGAGGCGATGGCTGACGGCGGACTGGAGATTCGCGGCCACATCGTGCGCCTGGTGCAGACTATGCGAGGAGGCGACAGACCGAAGAACGCCCATGAGGAATTCTCGAATGTTTCGGTCATGCCGCGCTCGCAGTTCGAGCCGTGGATCGTTCTACGTCACCCGGTCGACGGACGCGTGCAGGACAACCTCAGGAAATGGAAGACCGGTGGGTTCCGGCGCATCTCGGCAGACAAGCCGTTTGGGGACGTGATCAAGTCCGGCCCGACGCCAAAGGCCGAGCGCGACATGGCGAAACATCCCTCCTTGAAACCGCAGGCCTTCATGCGAGCCATCGTGCGCGCCGTGCTTCCGCTAGGAGAAGGTGTCGTATGCGACCCGTTTGCCGGCTCCGGATCAACGTTGGCTGCGGCGAACGCCGTTGGCTACCGATCGATCGGCGTCGAGCGCGATGACGAGTATTATCGCATGGCGCAGGCCGCGATCCCTAAGCTGGCGGCCCTGCGCGTCGAAATCGACTAGGGATCGGCCTTGACCTTGCCCTTCAGCTTCGGCGTCTTCGGTTCGGCGACCTTGGCGACGGCTGGAACCTTGTAAATCCAGTTCTTGCGCAATTTCTGGATTCCGTCCCTGTCAAGCGTCGCCGTGCGTGTTCCCAACTCGCCACGTGGATTCTTGCGGAAGTCCGCCTCGAGGACCGCGGCCAGGTAGACCTCGACAAATCGCATGGATTCTCGCTCGGCGGCCGGCTCCGTTTCGTGGTCGGTCTCGTAGACGAAGACGCACATCCATTGGTCGCGCGCGCCGTGCGTGTCGACGGCGCCGCCCTTCTTTACGGTGCTCTTGATCTCGACTCCGTCTGTTCCGGAATCGACCGAGTTGTTCTTGTACCTTCCTTGGACGATGAGGTCGGGGTGTCCGTTGAAATGGCGGTTTTCGACGAGCGAGCGCGAGTGTTTGGCCATCGAGGCCGTTAACATGTCCGAGATCATGCCGCTCATGGCCGCCGGGCGCATCATGTCGTCGAACCGGTGAAGGCCGCGATCGAGCAGCAGTGTGTTCACGTCGAAGAAGAAGTCGTAGAACGTCGCGCATCGCCAGGGCGAAGTCGTCCAGCCGCAACTGAAACGGCAGGTGCGCCTGCTCGTTGAAGAACGCTTTGTTGACCGCGGCGCGCTTGATCGTGTTCTTCGACATTCCCTTCCCCCACTCGTTTGTAGATGCTAGGACCCGAGGGATGCGCCGTCGACCCACTTCCGGCCTCCGGTATCGACCATCGCGATCCGGGTTGAACGGCGAGACGAGGTGACCGTCGCGGAATGATACGGAATGAACCACCCTGTATTTGGGCGATTTAGGTGGTTTTAGATCGTAGCTAACCCCTTTGAAAACAAACGAAAACAACCTCGACCCGAGTTGTTCGGGACGAGGGGGTCGGAAGTTCGAATCCTCTCATTCCGACCAATATCTTCAAAGCGTTGCAGGCAAGTCCGTTATCGACTTGCGATCGTCTCCCTCGTAGGCGGGGCCGAAGACAATGATGCCGTCGCATCAGGCGCCGGGCGAAACCGAGCGGGGCGGAAGGTCGGCGACGGCGGGTTCGGGCTGTCGCCGGAGGCCGCGCGGCCGTCCGAAGAATTTTGTCAATTCGCGTCGCACCGGCCGGTCGAAGCAGTCGTCGGCGGCGGTCGCCACCGCGACCACCATAAGGATGCTCATCGCCGCCCAGAACAGCGACACATTGCCGAAATCCCCGCCTATCTTGAGGGCGATCGCATGCGCGTAGTTGTAAACCGGCGCCTGCAGCACATAGACGCCATAGGAAATTCCGCCGAGCCAGGCGAACAGGCGGGCGGCGCGCTTGCCCGGCCTGCTCGCGGCGCCGAGAAAGACCAGGGCGGGGAAGACAAGCAATGTCGCCGCCAGATCGAACGCGGCCTGGTATTTCGTCGCGGGACACGCCGCGAGAACCCCGCACAAGGCGGCGACCAGCACGACAGGCGGCGCGTTCCATTTGGGAGCGGCGAATCTCCACAACCGAAACACCAGCACGCCGGCAAAAAAGGAATAGGCGACGCGGGCGAGGCCGGCGCCGAAGGAGGGCCACTGCCAGCCCGCATCCATCGCGCCGCTCCCGGTTCCGAAGCCGAGCCCGCCAAAGGAGACGGCCAACGCCAGTATCGCCGCAGCCGAGACGACAATCGCGGCGAGCGCCCGCCCATTGAGCCGCTTGCCGATCAAGCCGAACGCGGCGTTGGCCGCCAGCTCAAAGAAAAGAGACCACGCCGGATAATTCAGCGGGAAGAGGAAATTGAGGGGGAGGGGTCCTTGTCCCACAGGCGATGGGATGAACAATACGGCGAAGAAAGCTTCAAGCATCAATGAAGAAGCGTCGGTCCTGTCATTGATCGTCTGGTTTACGCAAACCACGATCGTATAGATGAAAGCCATGAAATACAGAGGATAAACGCGTATCAACCGCAATGTCATGAATTGGCGCGCCGTCATGCCGCTCTCGAAATCGATCCGAATAGGCATGCGAAAGCACGAACCCGCTCAGCACGAAGAAAAAATCGACCGCCAGATAGCTTCTTTGCAGCATCCCGGTAGGGTATCCGGCCTGCCACAGGAACGGCGCGTGACGCGCCGCTATTGCGAGAGCGGCGATCCCGCGAAGTCCGTCCAGAGTGACGAAGGCTCTGGCGCCGCCGTCTGAAACGCCGTTGGATTGAGAGAACTGCAAGTTGATCGCCTTGAGTTCCAGTATTGGCGGTTCCTTGCTCAGACACGCCGCGACGCGCGGATTGAAAATCGTGGCCGCCTCCAGCGGAAGGCCCGCTGCGGCTGAGCAAATTCCTTGCGGAACGCCGGAAACTTAAGGCTTCGTCATTGCGACTCCATTAATCCGACCGTGGGGTATCGGGGCTGTCGGTGGTTGCATTACTCATGGTAAAGCGCCGCTTAACGGAATGAACGCGCCTGGCGCCGCGCCACGGCCGGGGCGGCCGGCGAAGAATTACGCGGCTGCGCCCGGAATCGGCCGTTCTGTCCTCTTTTCGCCGACCGCGGCGCGGGTTAGGGAGGAGGCGGCGCGCCGCGGCGAACCGGCGGGGGTGGCGGCCGGTCGCGCCGAACGGGAGGAGCAACGCCGATGACGGCCCTGAAAATCACCGCGGGACCCTATGTGTTCGACGCCAGGCTGGAGACCGCCGACGCGCCGAAGACCTGCGAGTCGTTTCTCGCCAGGCTGCCGTTCGAGAGCATGGCGGTCCATGTCCGCTGGAGCGGCGAAGGCGTGTGGATTCCCCTCGGCGACTACGATTTCAAAGTCGGCTACGAGAACCACACCAGCTATCCCGCGCCGGGCCACATCCTGCTGTATCCCGGCGGCGTCAGCGAGACCGAGATCCTGCTCGCCTACGGCGGCGTGCGCTTCGCCTCCAAGGTGGGGCAACTCGCCGGCAACCATTTCATCACCATCACCTCGGGCCTGGAGAACCTCGCCAAACTCGGCAAGCTGACGCTTTGGGAAGGCGCCCAGGAAATCCGCTTCGAGCTCGCGTGAGCGTGGGCCGCCCCGGCGCGGCGACGGCGGCCCGCAGGCGGCCATTGGCGAGGGTCATGAGTTGACGCCCGAGGAATTCCGCCGGATCGGCCATCAGTTGATCGACCGGATCGCCGACTACCGGGCCGGCGTCGCCGCGCGCCCGGTGATGTCGCCCGCCGAGCCGGGCGCCGTGCGCGCGGCCTTGCCCAAGGCGCCGCCGCCGCGCCCCGAGCCGTTCGCCGCGGTGTTCGACGATCTCGACCGGTTGATCCTTCCCGGCCTGTCGCACTGGCAGCATCCGCGTTTCTTCGGCTATTTCCCGGCCAACAGCGAACTCTCGTCGGTGCTCGGCGACTACTTGAGCACCGGGCTCGGCGTGCTCGGCCTCTCCTGGCAGGCCTCTCCCGCGCTGACCGAGCTGGAGGAGGTCGTCGCCGACTGGATGCGCCAGATGGTGGGACTGTCGGACGCCTGGAGCGGCGTCATCCAGGACACCGCCTCGACCGGCGCGCTGGTGGCGCTGATCTGCGCGCGCGAGCGGACGAGCGGCTACGGCCTGGCGCGCGGCGGGCTGCAGGCGAGCGCCGCGCCGCTCATCGTCTACGCCTCCCGCCACGCCCATAGCTCCGTCGACAAGGCCGCGCTGCTCGCCGGCTTCGGGCGCCACAACGTCCGGCTGATCGACGCCGATGCGGCCCATGCGATGCGCCCCGATGCGCTCGAGGCGGCGATCCTGGCCGATCGCGCCGCCGGCCGGGCGCCCTGCGCGGTGGTGGCCACCACCGGCACCACCACGACGACCGCGCTCGATCCCATCGAGGCGATCGCCGCGCTGACGGAGCGCCATGGCCTGTGGCTGCATGTCGATTCGGCGATGGCCGGCTCGGCGATGATCCTGCCGGAATGCCGCTGGATGTGGCGGGGCGTCGAAGGCGCCGATTCGCTGGCGCTCAATCCGCACAAATGGCTGGGCGCGGCGTTCGACTGCTCGCTCTATTACGTGCGCGATCCGCAGCATCTCGTCCGCGTCATGGGGACCAACCCCAGCTATCTGCAGTCGAGCGTCGATGAGGAGGTCAAGAATTTCCGCGACTGGGGAATCCCGCTCGGCCGCCGGTTCCGCGCGCTGAAACTATGGTGCCTGCTGCGCGCCGAAGGCGTCGAGGGGCTGCAAGCCCGGCTGCGCCGCGATCTTTCCAACGCCCGCTGGCTCGCCGACGAGGCGGCGCGCGCGCCCGATTGGAAAATCCTCGCGCCGACGCCGCTGCAAACGCTGTGTCTGCGCCACGAGCCGCCGGGGCTGGCGGGCGAAGCGCTCGACCGCCATACGCTCGCCTGGGCCGCGGCGGTCAACCGGTCCGGCGCGGCCTATCTGACGCCGGCGACGCTGGACGGCCGCTGGATGGTCCGCGTCTCGATCGGCGCGCTGCCGACCGAGCGCGAGCACGTGGCCGAGCTGTGGCGGCTGATGGGCGAGGCGGCGCGCGAACAGGCGGCGCGCTGAAGCCCGGCGAGGCGGGAGATCGGCCCGGCCGGGCGTCGTTCGGCCGCCCGCCGCTCCGTCTCTCAATTCCTTCAATCATTTGCCTCACACGACCTGCGCATTGTCATTGTTCAGCAATGAACGTCTCGCTATAAGGGCGCCGAATGCAGTCGGAGGATTCTCGAGCATGGGCCTGGCCGGGGTGATCAAGGACGGCTACAAACCGTCGGACAACGAGCCCTTCATGAACGAGCGCCAGAAGGATTATTTTCGGCGCAAGTTGGTGGACTGGAAAGAGGGGATTCTTCGCGAGAGCCGCGAAACGCTCGCGGCGCTGCAAAGCGAGAGTGAGAACCATCCCGACATCGCCGATCGCGCCTCGTCGGAAACCGATCGCGCCATCGAACTGCGCGCGCGCGACCGCCAGCGCAAGCTGATCGCCAAGATCGAAAGCGCATTGGGTCGGCTCGAGGACGGCACCTACGGCTATTGCGAGGAGACGGGCGAGCCGATCTCGCTGCGTCGCCTGGACGCCCGCCCGATCGCCACCTTGTCGGTGGAGGCCCAGGAGCGCCATGAGCGCCGCGAGCGAATCTATCGCGACGACTGAGGCCGCAGGCGCGTCGCCGCCGGCGCCGGGCGCTCCGCGGGTCCTGTTGGCGCTTTGGTCCCGGTCGAGCGTCGATGGGCGCGCCCGGGCGCCGTCGCCTGCGATCGGGCGGCGCGCGGTCCGTTAAAATTTAATCGATTATGTGTCGCCTTTATTCGTTTTTTTGCAGGATACTCCCGCTCAGCGATTGAATGGCGAGAGGATCGGGCGCCGGAAACTCTATTGATGCGAATTGCGCGACGCCCCTCTCGCGCGCCAACCTATTCAGCCAATCCGCCGGCTCCTCCCCCCAGACCGGCGTTGGGACGCCAGCCCCGAAGCGTCCCATTGCAGGGCCCCGCCTCGGCGGGGCCCTTTTTTCACCGCCCCGCTCGCCCGCTCGCCATTCCTGACGCCGTCTCGGGCGATGGGGGCCGCTTCTGCGCTCAGGCGGCTCTCGGCGCCGGCCAGAAAACGCCGCCCGGCATCGGTCGGGGCGCGCCGGTGGTGGTCGGCAGCGAAAGCGGCAGGCCGCGGCGCGAGCGCAGCGCGAGATAGGCGAAGCACTGCGCCTCGATCACGTCGCCGTCGTAGCCGATCGCTTCGATCGGCTCGACCGGCGCGGCGAGCCGGTCGCCGAGCGCGCGCATCAGCGTCAGATTGCGGCGCCCGCCGCCGCACACCAGCCAGCGCCGCGGCGCATCGACGAAATGACGCAGGGCGGCGGCCGTCGCCTCGATGGTGAAGGCGGCGAGCGTCGCGGCGCCGTCTTCGTCGCCGAGCGCGTCCACCGCGCGCGCCAGCGCGTGAAAATGATTGCGGTCGAGCGATTTTGGCGGGGCGGAATCGAAATAGGGATCGCCGATCAGCCGGGCGAGCGCGGCGGCGTCGACCCGCCCCGCCGCCGCCAGCGCGCCCCCTTCATCATGGAGGAGACCGCGCCGCCGCCCGATGAAATCGTCGATCAGCGCATTGGCCGGACCGGTGTCGAAAGCGACGATCGCGCCGTCCGCGCCGAGATAGGTGACGTTGCCGACGCCTCCCCAGTTGAGCACCATCAACGGGCGCTCGAGCCTCGCGCAGATCGCGGCGTGATAGAGGGGCGCGAACGGCGCGCCCTCGCCGCCGGCTGCGACGTCGGCGGCGCGAAAGTCGTTGACGACGTCGAGGCCCAGCAGACGGCTGGCGCGCGCGCCGTCGCAAAGCTGGCGCGTGAAGCCCTCGCGCGGACGATGGAGGATCGTCTGACCATGCAGGCCGACGAGGGCGACGTCCTGCCGCCGCACGCCGAACTTCTCCATGAACGCGAAAACCGCCGCGACATGGGCGTCCGTCACCGCGCGCTGCAGGTCCGCGAGCGGCCGGCGCGCGGCGTCCGGATCGGCGACGGTCTCCTGTAGCGCGCGCCTGACCTCGGGCGGATAGGGGAAGGTCGCGCCCGCGCCAGGCTCGACCCTCGCCTCCCCGTCGCTGGCGATCAGCGCGACGTCGATGCCGTCCATCGACGTGCCCGAGATGACGCCGATCGCGTTGGGGATCGGCGAGGCGGCGTTCACGCGCGCTCTCCGATCGTCACGGTCAGTTCGCCGACGCCCTCGATCGAACCCTCGAGCCGGTCCCCCGGGGCGACCGGGCCGACGCCCGCCGGCGTGCCGGTGAAGATGAGGTCGCCCGGTCCAAGATGGTAGAAGCCGGAGAGATGCGCGATGATTTCGGGGACCGACCAGACCAATTGGCCGATGTCCGCCGATTGGCGCGTCTCGCCGTTCTGGCGCAGCAGGATGCGTCCCTTGGCGGGATGCCCGATGCGCGAGGCGGGCGCGATCGCCGATACGGGCGCGCTCGCCTCGACGTCCTTGCCGAGGGTCCACGGCCGCTGCTTGGCCCGTTCGGCCAGTTGCAGGTCGCGCCGCGTCATATCGAGCCCGCCGGCGTAGCCGAACACCGCGCTTAGCGCCTCGGCGGCGGGAATCCGGAAGGCGGGAGCGCCGATCGCGACCACCAGCTCCATTTCGAAATGGTAGTCGCTGGTGCCGGGCGGATAGGGCAGGGTCGCCCCCGACAGACGCAAAGCCGTCGCGCTCTTCGAGAAATAGAACGGCTTGTCGCGGTCCACGACATGGCCCATTTCGCGCGCATGCTCCTCGTAGTTGCGGCCGACGCAAAAAATCCGGGCGACCGGATAGAGCCCATCGAGGCCGGCGACCGGCAGGGCGGGCGGCGGCGGGGGATCGAACAGGAATTTGGCCATACGCCGCTCACTCCTTCTGATTCGCGCCGGGAACCCACAATACATCGCCCTTGCCGCGGTCGTTGGCGGTGCGCGCCGCGACAAACAGGAAATCGGACAATCGATTGACATAGGCGATCGCCGCCGCCCCGACTGTCTCGCCCTCGCTGGCGGCGAGCTCGACGATGCGCCGCTCGGCCCTGCGGCAGACCGTGCGCGCCTGATGCAGGGCGGCGGCGGCGGGCGCGCCGCCGGGCAGCACGAAGGAGCGCAGCGGCGAAAGATAGGCGTTGAGCCGGTCGATCGCCGCCTCGAGCCATTCGACCTGACCTTGCAGGATTCGCAGCGGGGCGCGGTCCGCCTTGCGGCTGTCGATTTTTTTCGGCTCCGGCGTGCAAAGGTCCGCGCCGAGGTCGAACAGATCGTTCTGGATGCGTTTCAGCATCGCGTCGATCGCCTGGAGATCGGCGTCGGGCGACGCCGCCGTGGCGACGCGCGCGAGCCCGATCGCGCTGTTGGTCTCGTCGACGTCGCCATAGGCGGCGACGCGCCGATCGAACTTGGCGCGCCGCTCGCCGTTGCCCAGACCCGTCGTGCCGTCGTCGCCGGTGCGCGTGTAAATCTTGTTGAGCTTGACCATCAACCCTCTCCGGCGCGGCGCGGCGGCGCTCGTTACTCCGATGGCGGCCGCCGTCGTCGACCCGATCGACGGCTAATGCCCGCGCGTCAACAGAACGACGACGATGATGACGATCGCCAGAAACTGCAGTCCGACCCGCCAGCGCATCAGCGTCTGCGACGTGTTGGCCGATCCCTGGCGCAACATGTTGACCATGCCGAGGCCCAGCGCGAGCGCGACGACGCCCACCGCGACGGCGACGCTCAAATTGGACAGGCTTGGCATCGGTGGGTTCTCAAAACCTGGGGATCGTCGTCCTTATAGCCCCTCGAACAAGGCTCCGTAAAATCATCGGCTTTGGGAAGTTTCGGAAATCACGGCGCTGGTTGGGGCCGAAGAAACGAAACCTCAGTCGAAAATAACGCGGTCCATACAAAAAGCCATCGGTCCAATTAACTTAAGCTTCTGGAATTATGCTAGAGTGTCAAACGCGATGCTTCAGTGGTTATCGGTGGTACTCGGATTAGCGGCGGGACTCGCGCTCATCGCGGGGGCGATGTTTTTCGCCTTCAGGCCGTACCTTCGGCCCAGACCTCCCAAACCAACAATGCCCGACCCTTCAGGATCCAATGACGATTACTATTGGGCTGGTGCGTGGAGCAGCAATGAATCTCATCATTCGGCGGGCGGAGATGGGCACGGCCACTAATTTTCAAAATGGTCCGCTATCAAGTCGCCCGCTCGGCGCTCAGTCGCGCTTCAGCAGCCGTTCGAGATAGTCGCGCTCCTCGTCGGGGCGGTTGGGGTCGGCGAGGCGGCGGCGCAATTCCTCCAACACGCGATGGGCGCGCTCGGCGGCGCCCGGGCCGCCGTTCAGGCGCCCGTCCGCGGCGCCCTTGATCCCGTTGCGGTCGCGGCCGAGCGGATCGCGCCCGTCGCGGCCCGCCTCGCCGGGGGCTTCCGTCGCCTCGACGCCGCCCTCGCCTTCCTGGCTCCCTTCGCCCTGCAATTGCTTTTGCAAACCCTGCGCGCCCTCGCGCAACGCTTCGAGCGCGCGTCCCTGCGCGCCGACCGCCTCGCCCTTGCCCTTGCCGCCCGGTTGCAGGTCGCCCTGCGCCTCGCCCATGTCGCCGCCAGCCGCGTCGAAGCCTTTCTCGCCCTTGAGCCCGAGGCCCTTCAAGCGCTGCTGCAGCGCGCCGAGCCGGTCGCGCAGCGCCTGCTGGCGCTGGTCGAGCGGGGTCGAATCGCCGTCGGAATCATCCTGCCCGGCCTCCTGATCCTCGTCCGGCTGGCCGGCCTGGGGCTGCTGCTGGCCGTCGGGCGCGACGCGCCGCCGGTGTTCGCGCTGCTCCCGGCGGAAGGTCTCGTCGCGCAAGCCCTGCTGATCGCGCAGCAACTTGTCGAGTTCGCTCAATTGCCGGCGCAGCTCGCGCTCCGCCGGGCTGGAGCCCCTTCTGGCGCTCTTCATGTTCTCGAACATGTTTTGCAACTGATCGAGCATCGCCTGGGCTTGCGCCCGGTCGCCGGTGCGGGCGGTCTCCTCCATCCGGTCGAGCAGGCTGTCGAGGTCCTGGCTCGTCAGGTTTTCAGAATCGGCGGTCTCGTCGCCGCGCTGGGCGAGCTCGCGCGTGAATTGTTCGGCGGCCTCGCGCAGCTCCTTCATCAGCTCGCGAATCTCCGCGTCGCTGGCGCCGCGATCGAGCGCCTCGCGCAGCTTCTGCTCGGCGGCCCGCAGATCGCGCTCCGCCTGCGAGGCGTCGCCGTCTTCGATCTGCAGCGCCATCGCCCACAGGAAGTCGGCGACGCCGATCAGATCCTCGTCCGAGCGCGCCGCGGCGAGGCGCGCCTGCGCGGACATCAGGCCGAGATAGACGCCCGAAGGCGTTCCGAACGTCTCGGGGGCGATCATCAACGCGTCGAGAGCGGTCGCGACGCGGCCGCGGTTCTCATCGGGGTCGAGCACGAGGTCCCGGCGCTGCTCGACCAGCGCGCGCGCCAGCGGATTGTCGAAACGGCGCTGCGGCAGGGTCAATGGAATCGGTTCGCTCGAACCGTCCTCGCCGGCGATGTCACGGGCGCTGAGCGTCATCGTGACGCGCGCCCCCGCCCAGGGATGTTCGGAGAGGTCGCTCGTCGTCTGCGCCTCGCCGACGCCGTTGGCGCCGCCGGGCAGTTGCAGCGCCATCTTCGGCGGGTCGACGAGCGACCGGCCTTTGGGCGCGGCGCCGTTGATCAACGGCTTGGCGAAATCGGCCTCGGCGCTCGCCACGCCGTATTGGTCGGCGAGCTTGTAGCCGAGGGTCAGCGATCCCCGCACATTGGCCTGCGGGCGCCCCGTCAGCGCGATGGTCGGCTTCTGATTGGGAATCGCGGTGATTTCAAAGGCCGACAGCGGCGCGCCGTCGCGCGTTACGCGCAGCGTTCCGTCGCCCTTGATCGTCCAGCGCCGCTCGGCTGCGGCCGCGTCGGTGGTCGCCTTGGCGGGGACGACCGGCGTCAGCCCCCCCTCGGCCTGCGCGACGATCGAATCGGCGCTGGCGCGCAGGACCAGGATCGAGCCGGCCGGCGTCGTGATCTTTTGAACGTCCCTGGCCCGCGCGTCGAGCAGGATCGGCGGCTTGCCGGTATAGGTCGGCGGGTCGATCCAGGCGTCGAGGCGATAGCCTTGGGCGACCGCCGCCTCGCTGCGCCAATCGAAGGCGGCGGCGATGCGCGCATAGCGCTCGGCGCCGGCGACGAAGGCCGCGCACACCGCCAGCAGCGCGGCGGCGAACCGCAACGCCGTGACGTCGCGATCGACCATGCGCGGCGCCGGCGGCGCCACCTCGATCGCGGCGATCCTGGCGGCGAGACGCGACTGGTGCAGGTCCCACAGCGCGCGCGTCGCCGCATCGCCCGTCGAATTGGCAAGCCGGTCGAGGCTGGAGGTGGCCGGCTGATGCGGCGCGTCGGAGTCGCGGTCGAGGCGCGCCAGCGCCTGGGCGCGGCGCGGCGGGCGCAGCAGCGCCAGCGGATAGAGGGCGCCGATCAGGGCGGCGCCGAACAATGCAAGGCCGGCGATGCGGGCGCCGGCCGGCAGGTCGAGCCACAGTCCGAACCACGAGGCGGCGAGGAAAAGCGCGACAACCGTCATCGCCCAGGCGATCGGCGGCCAGGCGCGCTCCCACAGCAGCGCCAGGCCGGCGCGCCGGGCGAGGCGGACCAGCCGGTCGCGAGCCGCGGCGCGCGCGTCGGCGATCGGGCCGGGCGGGCGGTTCGGCGTCCTGGCGCCTTCGCTCAATGCGTTCTCCTCGTCGGCGGCCGAATGCCGCCGGCAGCGGCGTCCGGCCTTCGCGAGCCGGTCACGATCGGCGCGGCGAAGACTCCTTCACCACCCGATTCGTGTCAACAACCGCTCGCCGGCGGGCAAGCCGCCCGTCGCGCATGCAAGCCTCACGCCAACCAAGGCGGAATTTTGTCCAAACCGATCATATCCTCGTAAGACGGGCGCGGGCGCACGATCGCGTATTCAGCGCCCTTGACCAGCACTTCCGGAACGAGCAGGCGCGAATTGTAGGTTCCCGCCTGCACCGCCCCATAGGCGCCCGCCGACATGACGGCGAGCAGATCGCCGGCGGCGACTTCCGCAAGATCGCGGTTCTGCGCGAGATAATCGCCGCTTTCGCACACCGGCCCGACGACGTCGACCTGGCGGCGCGCCGCCGCAGGCGCCGGCTCGATCACGGGGAGGATATCGTGATGGGCGTCATAGAGCGTCGGGCGGATGAGATCGTTCATCGCCGCGTCGACGATGACGAATGTCTTGGCGGCCTCGTGCTTGACGTAGATCACCGAGGTTACGAGAACGCCCGCGTTGCCGACGATCAGCCGTCCGGGCTCGAAGAACAACTTGCACCCCAGCGCCTTGGTCCGGCGCTTGACCAACGCCGCGTAAGCCTCGGGATGGGGCGGCGGTTCGTTGTTGTGGCGGTAGGGAATGCCCAGGCCGCCGCCGAGATCGAGGTGGTCGATCGTGTGGCCGTCGGCGCGCAGCGCGCCGACGAAATCGGCGAGCAGCGCGAAGGCCTCGTCGAACGGCGCGAGGTCGGCGATCTGCGAGCCGATATGCATGTCGACGCCGGTGACGGTCAGGCCAGGCAGAGTCTTGGCGCGGGCGTAGACCTCGCGGGCGCGGGAGATCGGGACGCCGAACTTGTTTTCCGATCGGCCTGTCGAGATCTTGGCGTGGGTGCGCGCATCGACGTCGGGGTTGACGCGAACGGCGATGCGGGCCTGGCGCCCGCGCGCGACGGCGACCCGCGAAAGCGCTTCGAGCTCGGGCTCGGACTCGACGTTGAAGCAAAGAATGTCCTCGTCGATTGCGCGCGCCATCTCCGCCCGGGTCTTGCCGACGCCCGAGAAAATGATCTTCTGCGCCGGCGCGCCCGCCGCCCGCGCCCTGAGCAACTCGCCCTCCGAGACGACGTCCATTCCCGCGCCGGCCTGCGCCAGCGTCGCCAGCACGGCCTGATTGGAATTGGCCTTCATCGCGTAGCAGACCAGCGAGGGGACGTCCGCGAAGGCGTCGCAAAACACCCGGTAGTGCCGCTCGATCGTCGCGCTGGAATAGCAATAGAACGGCGTGCCGACCGCGCGCGCGATCGCGCTCAAATCGACGTCCTCGGCCTGCATTGCGCCGCCGCGATAGACGAAATGGTGCATGACGCCCTTAGTCTCGATGCGATCCGCCGTTGCGGCCGCGCGCCGGCGAAGCGGCGGGCGGGAAACGATGCGCCCGGTTAATCATAAGAGGAAATCAAGAAAGAAGGGCTGTTTGGGCGGCTCGACAGGCTTCGGCTTGTGGTGAAACTGCGGATGGGCGGGGTTGTTATCGGCGGCTTTGGCGACGGCGTTGGGGTCGGGCGGGGGCTCCAGCGCCCCGCGCCGCCCGCAGGCGCCCGCGCCAAGCGCAATCAACGCCAGCAGCGCGAGGGCGGCGGCGCTGGTTCTAGCGCGGATTGGGCTGGGGCGGCTGTCGGCGGCAGAGATCACGAAAGGGCTCCGGTAAGCTGGCCGCAATATACCCGAACGCGCCGCTGAGGCGAGCGATAAGGGCGGCGGCGGGCCTGCGACCTGGCGAGGGCGTCGTTTCGCGGCTTCGGGCGAGCCCGCCGCGCGCGCTCCTGAACCTCGCGGCGGCGGCGCGACCTGTTCCGGAAACGCATTGACGTTGACAGTTTATCGCCACGATTCCCATACGTTAAACCACAATCGTAACGCACTTTTTAGGTCTGCCGTTCAATCATTCCGCGGGCGTGAGGTTCGGCCGCCATGGCGAGTGAGAGCGTGCGGTGGATGTTTGCGGCGCTGAAGGCCGCCAGCGAAGCCGTGTTGCGCGCCGCCTCGCCGGAAGACCTGTTTCAACGGGTCGCCGAAGCCGCGGTCCATCCCGGCGCGATCGCTTGCGCGGGGGTCCTGCTCGCCGGCCCCGACCACAAGCTGCGGCTGGCCGCCGCCGCCGGCGAAAACCTCGACAGGCTCCGCGCCCTGCAGCTCCCGGTCGAGGCGGCTTCGAGCGCCGGCGTCGGCGAGGCCGCGCTCATCCCGATCATGCGCCGCGGCGCCGGCGTCGGCTTTTTCGCATTCTGTCCCGACCCGTCGGCCCCGTTCGGCGACCCGGCGACCGAACTGCTCCGGCACATCGTCGAGAAGGTCTCCTCGGCGCTCGACAATTTCGACCGTGAAGGCGAACGGGGGCGGGTTTCGGAAGCCAATGAACGCCTCGACCGTCGATTTCGGCTGCTGAACGCGACGAACAAGGCGATTCTCAAGGCGCGCGACGCGAGCGAAATATTCCAGATGGTCTGCGACGCGGCGACGGGTCCGGGCAAACTGCTGGGCGCCGCCGTTTTCCTGCACGATCCCGCCTCGCCCCGGTTCACGCCCGCCGCCATTTCGGGCGCGCTCGCCTCCTTCTACGAGCAGGCGGCGATTTCGGCCGATCCCGACCTTCCCGAGGGTCGCGGGGCCTTTGCCGAAGTCTTCCGGACCGGCGAGCCGTGCTTCATCGAAGACGTGGCCAACGATCCTCGCGCCGCGCCGTGGCGCTCGCTGCTCCTCGCCGGCGGCGTGAGCGCCGGCGCGCTGTTGCCGCTCATCAAGAACGGCCGCCCGGTCGGCGTCTGCTCCTTCTTTTTCGGCAAGGATTCCGGCCCTCTGGACGAGGACGGCGTCCGTTTGACCACGCGGATCTGCCAAAACATGTCGTTCGGCGTCGAGCTGTTCGAACGACAGGAGCAAAAGAACAACATCACGCGCATGTTTGTGGCCCTCAGCGCCACCAACGAGGCGATCATGCGCGCCCAGACGCGCGCCGAACTGTTCGAGTTGGTGTGCGAGGCCGCGGTGAGCGGCGGCAAGTTCACCGCCACGTTGATCGGTCTGGTGGAGGCGGGAAGCGATTTTTTGCGCATCGCGGCGTCGGCGGGCCCGACCGCGGCGACGTCCAAACGCGCCAAACTGGCGATCACCGTCGACCAGCCCGAAGGACGGGGGCTGACGGGAAAGGCGTTTCGCACCCGGCGTCCGTGCGTCAGCAACGACTACCTCGGCGAGATCGAGGAGAGCGTGCTGCGGGAGACCGTTCGCCGCGAGGGCACGCGGTCGGGCGCGGCGCTGCCGCTGTTCAGCCGGGGCGAGGTTGTCGGCGTCCTGCTGTTCATGTCGAGCGAACGCGGCGCATTCACGCCCGAACTCGTCGAATTGCTTCAGCGTCTGGCCGAAAATGTGTCGTTCGCGCTCGAGAACTTCGACCGCGCCGACGACCGGCGCATGGCCGACGAGCAAAAAGAGCGCCTCGCCCGGATGTTCGCCGCGCTCAGCGCGACCAACGAAGCGATCATGCGGGCGGCGACGCGCGCCGAGCTGTTCCAACTGGTTTGCGAGGCGGCGGTGCACGGCGGCCGGTTCACCTCGACGATCATCGCCCTGGCGGAAGCGGGAAGCGATTTCCTGCGCATCGTCGCGACGGCGGGACCAAAGGCCGAGCAGTCGAAGTCCCTGAGACTGGCGACCACGCCCGAACATCCCGAGGGACGCGGCTTGAGCGGAACGGCGTTTCGCACGCGCCGGCCGTGCATCAGCAACAATTATCTCGTCGACGAACGGGGCGCCGCTTTTCGTCAACGGGCTCTCGACAGAGGCGCGAAATCCTGCGCCGCCTTGCCCCTGCTCAGCGACGGCGAGCCGGTCGGCGTGCTGCTGTTCGTCTCCAGCGAGCAGGGCGCGTTCACGCCTGAACTCGTCGAACTGCTGCAGCGGCTCGCGGAAAACGTCTCGTTCGCGCTCGAGAACTTCGATCGCGCCGACGACCGCCGCCTCGCCGACGAGCAAAAGGAGCGCCTGACCCGCATGTTCGCCGCGCTCAGCGCGACCAACGAGGCGATCATGCGGGCGCGCACGCGCAACGAACTGTTCCAGCTGGTTTGCGAGGCGGCGGTGCACGGCGGCCGGTTCGCCTCGACCATCATCGCCCTGACCGAGCCGGACAGCGACTTCCTGCGCGTCGTCGCCTGGGCGGGACCGAATGGCGAAATGCAGAAGACGGTGAAGATAGCGACCACCGCGGACCGCCCCGAAGGGCGTGGTTTGAGCGGCACCGCGTTTCGCACTTTGCAGCCTTGCATCTTCAACGACTACCTCGCCGACGAGCGCGGCGCCGCCTTTCACGAACGGGCGCGCCGCGAAGGCAACAAAGCGGGCGCGGCCTTGCCGCTGCTGAGTCACGGCCAGGCGGCCGGCGTTCTGGTCTTCATGTCCAGCGAGCGCGACGCGTTCACGCCCGAACTCGTCGAACTGCTCGCGCGGCTGGCCAGCAACGTCTCGTTCGCGCTCGACAATTTCGCCCGCGCCGATGAAAAGGCGAGGGCGGACGAGCGGATCAAATATCTGGCGACGCACGACGGACTGACCGACCTGCCGAACCGCGCCAGCTTCAACCAGCTGTTGCACGCCTCGATCGAGTCGGCGCGGCGGCTCGACCGCAGTTTCGCGGTGCTGTTCATCGATATCGACCAATTCAAGGTGATCAACGATTCGCTCGGGCACGACGCCGGCGACGCGCTGCTGGTCGAAACCGGCAACAGGCTCCGTCGCTGCCTGCGCGCCGGCGACGTGGTGGCGCGTCTCGGCGGCGACGAGTTCGTGGTCATTCTGGAGCATGCTTCGGAGGCCAAGCAGGTCGAGGTCGCGGCGCGCAAGATCCTGTCCGTCGTCGGTCAGCCGATGCAGCTCTGCGGGCTCGAGTGTCGCGCCACCGCCAGCATCGGCATCGCGATGTTCCCCAGCGACGGCGACGACGAACTGACGCTGACCAAGAACGCCGACATGGCGATGTACCGCGCCAAGGAAGAGGGCAAGAACGGTTTCCGGTTCTTCGTCAGGCAGAGCAAGATGCAGTCGGTCGAACGGCTGGTGTTCGAGGCGAGGCTGCGCCAGGCCCTCGACCGCGACGAGTTTTCGCTGCACTACCAGCCGAAGGTCGACGTGGCGAGCGGGCGCATCACCGGCGTCGAGGCGCTGCTGCGCTGGACCCTGCCGGATCTGGGCGCGCTGCCGCCGATGCAGTTCATCTCGCTGGCCGAAGAGACCGGCCTGATCGTTCCGATCGGACGCTGGGTGCTGAAGAGCGCCTGCGCGCAGAACCAGGCGTGGCGGGCTCAGGGGATGCCGCCCCTGTCGATGGCGGTCAACCTGTCGCCGCGTCAGTTCTCGGAAGAGAACCTGTTGCAGGACATCGACGACGCGCTCGCCGGCAGCGGCATGCCGGCGGAGCTGCTGCAGCTCGAGATCACCGAGAGCATGGTGATGCACAACGTCAGCCGCGCGATCGAACTGCTCGAAATCATCCGCGGCCGCGGCGTGCGCCTCGCCATCGACGATTTCGGGACCGGCTATTCGTCGATGTCGCTGATGAAGAAGTTCCCCGTCGACACGATCAAGATCGACCGCTCGTTCGTCAAGGACCTGCCCGACGACGCCGAGGACAGGGCGATCGCCCAGGCGATCATCAGCATGGGCAAGGCGCTTGGCCTGACCGTCATCGCCGAGGGCGTGGAGACTGCGGCGCAGGCGGCCTTCCTGCGCGAGCACGCCTGCGACGAAATGCAAGGCTATCTGTTCAGCCGGCCGGTTCCGCCCGAGCGCATCCCCGATCTGCTGCGGTCCGGCCGCCTGTTCGTGCCGCCGTTTCAATCGGTCGGCGGGGCTCCGCGTTTGGCGGCGGGCGGACGCGAAACCGGCCGGCGGATCGGCGCGGCGCCGGCGAGACGGCCCCACGGTTGAGGCGCCGCGCGCGACAGGCCGGCGGCGTTTTCGTCCGAGGCTTGCGCGCGCGCTCCTCATGGTCCAAATAGGGGTCGGGAGGTTGGCGAGGGACGTACCGCTCGCCAACCGGGTCAGGTCCGGAAGGAAGCAGCCCTAACGAGCCAGGGCGGGTCCTTGTCCAGCCTCCCACCATGGTCCAGCCTCCCGTCTTGCGCGCCGCAAGCCCCAGGGTTTCGAGCCTTCGCCAGATGAACGACGCCGCCGCGCCGGAAAGCAACGCCTCGCCCGCGCCGCAGCACGGCGGGACAATCGAACTCTCCCTGGGCTTCGACTTTCCGGCGAGCGCGCCGCAAGGCGCGACGCCCTATCGCGTTCTGGCGCGCAAGTATCGCCCGATCCGTTTCGAGGACCTGATCGGCCAGGAGCCGATGGTCCGCACCCTCGCCAATTCCTTCGCCAGCGGGCGCATTCACCAAGCCTACATTCTGACCGGCGTGCGCGGCGTCGGCAAGACGACGACGGCGCGAATCCTGGCGCGGGCGTTCAACTATCACCTTCCCGGCCGGATCGACGCGCCGAGCGTCGACATGCCGGAGCTCGGCGTGCATTGCCAGGCGATCATCGACTCGCGCCACGTCGACGTCATCGAAATGGACGCGGCCTCGCACACCGGCATCGACGACATCCGCGAGGTCATCGAAAACGCGCGCTACCGCCCGGTTTCGGCGCGCGCCAAGGTCTACATCATCGACGAAGTGCACATGCTCTCGAAACAGGCGTTCAACGGCCTGTTGAAAACGCTCGAAGAGCCGCCGGCGCACGTCAAATTCCTGTTCGCGACGACCGAGATCGAGAAAGTGCCGGTCACCGTTCGCTCGCGCTGCCTGCGATTCGACCTCAAGCGCATCGAAGCGGGGTTGATGACGCGTCACCTGTCGAGAATCTGCGCGGCCGAGGGCGTCGCGTTCGAGCCCGACGCGCTGCCGCTGATCGCGCGCGTTGCCGAAGGGTCGGTGCGCGACGCGTTGTCGCTGCTCGACCAGGCGATCGCCCATGGCGCCGGGGACGGCGTGCAGGTCGCCGGCGTGCGGGCGATGCTGGGTCTCTCCGACCGGGGCCATATCGTCGATCTGTTCGAGCTGGCGATGAAGGGCGATCTCGCGCCCGCCCTGGCGCTGATGCAGCGGCTGCACGAGGCCGGCGCCGACCCGGCCCAGGTGCTGATCGAACTGGCGGAATTCAGCCATTTCGTGACGCGGCTGAAGCTGGCGCCGAACGGCGTCGACGATCCGACGATCGGCGAGGAAGAGCGCCGGCGGGGCGGCGCTTTCGCTCAAAAGCTGGGCGTCGGGCCGCTCACCCGCGCCTGGCAGATTCTGCTCAAGGGCGTGCAGGACATCAAGGATTCGCCGCGCCCGCTCGCTTCGGCCGAAATGGCGCTGATTCGTCTGGGCTATGCGGCCGATCTGCCCGCGCCGGAGGACGCCTTGCGCAAGCTCGCGGAGACCTCGGAGCCGGCGCCGAGGCTGGCGCCGCAGGCCCCGCCCCCGCGCGGCCCCTCGGGCGGCTCGGGCGGGGCGGCGCTGCGCGCCGTTGCGCCGGCGCCCGCGGCGCCCGCCGTCAGGCTGGCGCGCTTCGAGGACGTCGTCGCCCTCGCGCGTTCGAGACGCGACATTCAATTGCAGGCGGCGCTGGAGAACGACGTGCGGCTGGCGCGTTTCGAACCGGGCAGCATCGCCTTCTCGCTGATCGCCGGCGCGTCGCCGCAGATCGCGCAAACCCTGTCGCGCCGGTTGCTGGAATGGACCGGCGAGCGATGGATGGTCGCGCTGGTCGCCGACTCCCGGACGCCCACCCTGCGCGAAAGCGCGTCCGCCGAGGAGGCCGAACGCCTCAGCGGCGTCGCCGCCAATCCCCTGGTGCGCAAGATCATGGCGCGGTTTCCCGGCGCGCAGATCGTCGAAGTGCGCGGCGGCGAGCCGGCGCCGGCGCCCGATGCGCCCGCCGCCGGCGACGATGAAGTCGCCTATGTCGACGCCGCGATCGTCGAGGACGATGGCTAGAGCGCTTTCCGCCTTCAGCGAATCGGAACTTCGCGCCGGATTGACGAACAGCCGCATTTTCGCCACGCGAACCGGCGTCTGCTCGCCTTGACGCCGCCTCAAATTTCAGGAGCCGCCGATGGTCGATATTATGGGATTGATGAAAAAGGCCCAGGCCATGCAGGCCAGGATGAAGGACGTCCAGGACGAGCTGGAGCGCCTCGAAGTGGAAGGCCAGTCGGGCGGCGGCATGGTCAAGGTCCGGCTCAACGCCAAGGGTCAGATGAAGGCGATCAGTCTCGATCCGGCGCTGATGACGCCCGCCGACAAGGAGATGGCCGAAGACCTCATCGTCGCCGCGCACGCCGACGCCCGGGCCAAGGCCGATCGCCTGACGGAGGAGAAGATGCAGGCGGTCGCCGCCGAGCTGCCGCTGCCGCCCGGCCTGAAGCTGCCGTTCTGATCGGCGCAAGGGCATGGGCGAAACCGTCGCGGGACCGGAAATCGAACGGCTGATCCAGTTGCTGGCGCGCCTGCCGGGGCTGGGGCCGCGCTCGGCGCGGCGCGCCGCCCTGCACCTGATCCGCAAGCGCGAACAACTGCTCGGGCCGCTCGCCGAGGCGATGCAGGTCGCCCGCGAGAAGGTCGTCACCTGCACCGTCTGCGGCAATGTCGACACGCGCGATCCCTGCACCGTGTGCCAGGACGCGCGGCGCGACAAGACGATGATCGTCGTCGTCGAATCGGTGGCCGATCTCTGGGCGCTCGAACGGTCGGGGGCGCTGCGCGCGCCTTATCACGTGCTGGGCGGCACGCTGTCGCCGCTCGACGGCGTCGGCCCCGATGATCTCAACCTCGCCGGGCTGCTGGCGCGGGTCGGCGAGGGCGCCGTCAAAGAGGTGATTCTGGCGGTCAACGCCACCGTCGACGGCCAGACCACCGCCCATTACATCACCGATCTGCTCGGCGCCTATCCCGTCAAGATCACCCGCCTCGCGCATGGCGTGCCGGTCGGCGGCGAACTCGACTATCTCGACGACGGCACGCTGGCGGCGGCGATCAGGCAGAGGACGACGTTTTGAGGGCGGACGCGCCGCGTTATTTCCGGCGTTTTGCAGGCGGCCGCCCCCTCAGCGCGCCTTCTCGTATTTTCCCTTCGCCGCGTTCCACCGGTAGCTCGTGCGGAAGAGCTGGACGACGGGCTTGCCGACCGGGGTTTGAGAATCCCCAGACAGGCGCTGGGCGCTTTCCTTGACGAGGGTGTCGATGCGCGCGAGCGCGCGGCCCTTGTCCGGGCGCACGGCGAACGAAGCCTCGGCGCTCTCGTCCTTGTTTTCCGAGCGCGAGCCATACGCGCTGGTTTCGGCGATCAGGCTGAACCGGTCCCTCGCGACGAGAACCAGCATGAGCTGATTGTAGCTTTCGTTCGAATTGCTGTGCCAGTTGCGGACGCCGACCACCGCGCCGGCGGCGCCCAGCGCCAGCGGTCCGTTGAGGTCCATGTCGGTGTGCATGTCGCCGACCGTATTGACCGCGTCGAGCAGCTGGCCCTCGCCGTCGGCCTCGAACAGCATCAGCGGCGCCGCTTCGAAGCTGTCCTGCTCGCCAAGCACGATCCAGCGCGGCTTGCCGTCGATCGTGACGCGCGCCGTGGCGAGCCGCGCGATCTGGATGGGCTGCGACGGGTCGATCGGCTCGTTGTCGGGCGGCATCGGCCGCATCGGCCTGATCTCAGTCGCGGTCGCCGCTTCGTCGCTTTTCGGCTCGCCGGGCTTGAGGTCCGGCATCGCCTGCTTCAACAGGTCGAGCCAGGAGCGCCCGGCGAGGCCCGGAACGCTTTCGTTGAGGTCGCTGACGCTGTCGCCGGCGCTTGCCGGGCCGGCCAGCAGGGCGAGGCTCGCGGCGAGAACAAGGCGTTCGCTGAATTTCACGAGAACCTCTCCATTCGACGCCGTCGCGTCTGTTCAATGCGCGTCCGCGCCGCAGAACAGCGTGTTGAACCCCAGCAGATGCTGGCCCGTCTCCTGCAAACGGGAGGCGCGCAAGCGTTCGGTCCGGCCGATCCTCCATTTGGAGCTGCCGCCGGTGTAGCGCACGGTCACCACGCCCGGCGCGAAGGTGTAAACGCCTTCGCTCGTCGAATCCGGATAGGCGTCGCGGAACGATCCGTCCGCGCCGTAGTAATCCTTGCGGTTGTAATAGCCGTTGCAGGATTTTCCGAGGAAGTAGGCGTTCATCTCGTCCAGGGTCATCGCCACGCCTTCAAAGCCGATGACGGCTTGGCCTTTCCCGTCTCCGGCCACAACCGGCCCGGCCAGGAGCAGCGCGGCGCAGAGCGTCGGCGCGCAGGTCAGGCGGCGTCGCATGCGTTGTCCCTGTTGAACCGGCCCCCGGCCCCGGTTGTTACGGGATACCGCTTTCATCCAATCTCGCCATCCGCCCCACAGAGGCCTACATAACAGGGCAGTTTGCGCCGCCAAGAGATCAAGTCGCGCCCGTGACCGCCAAATCGATCCCCTCCGCCGTCTTTCGCCCGCCGCGGCCGACGCCGCACGAGCAGCCGATCGGGGTGCTGCAAACGATCCTGACGCTGCGGCGCAATCCGCTCGAAATCTGGTCGAGAGCCCATTACGAGCAGCCGATCCTGATCGGGCGCAGCATTCTGGGCGAGCGGGCGGTGGTCAACGAGCCCGCCGCGGTGCGCCGCATCTTCCTCGACAATGTCGCCAACTACCGCAAGGACGCGCTGCAATTGCGGGTGCTCGCGCCCGGCCTCGGCAAGGGCCTGCTGACCGCCGATGGCGAGGACTGGCGCGCCCAGCGTCGGGCGCTCGCGCCGCTGTTCTCGCCGCGTCAGATCCTGAGCTTTGCGCCGGCGATGCGCCGCGTCGCCGCCGCGGCGGCCGAACGTCTGACGCCGCGGCGAGAGGGGCGCGTGATCGACGTCTCCGCCGAAATGGCGCGGGTGACGCTGGAGGCGCTGGAGCAGACGCTGTTTTCGCAAGGGCTCGGCCGCGACGCGAGCGAATTCCAGCGCGCCGTGACCAGTTACTTCGACACGATCGGCCGGCTCGATCCGCTCGATCTGATCGGCGCGCCGCAGTTCCTGCCGCGCTTCGGGCGCCTGCGCGGGCGCGCGACGCTCGAATTCTTCGCGCGCGCGGTCGACGACATCATCGGCGCCCGCCAGCGCCTGCTCGCCTCCGGCGCCGCCGCGCCGAACGATATTCTGACCCTGCTGCTGCGCGCCCAGGACCCCGAAACGGGCAAAGGCGTCAGCGACGACGACGTGCGCGCCAACGTCGTCACTTTCATCGCCGCCGGCCATGAGACGACGGCCAATGCGCTGACCTGGACGCTCTATCTGCTGTCGCAGGCGCCGGCGTGGCGCCAACGCGTCGAGGCGGAGATCGACGCGAATTTCGATCCGGCGAACGCGGCGGGCGTTTCCGAAGCGCTGCCGGTGACCAAGGCGGTGATCGAGGAGGCGCTGCGGCTCTATCCGCCGGCGGCGACGCTGAGCCGCGAGGCGATCGGCCCCGACGTGCTGGCCGGCCGCCGCATCCCCGCCGGCACGGTGGTCACCGTCGCGCCGTTCGTGCTGCACCGGCATCGCACCCTGTGGAAGGACCCCGACGCCTTCGACCCCGAGCGTTTTCTCGGCGCCCATCGCGAGGCGATCGACCGCTACGCCTATATCCCGTTCGGCGCCGGCCCCCGCGTCTGCATCGGCATGGGCTTTGCGATGCTGGAGATGGCGATGGTGCTCGGCCATCTCCTCGGCGCGTTGCGGTTCGAACTCGCCCCCGGCCATGTCGTCACGCCGGTCGCCCGCGTGACGTTGCGGCCGGCGAACGGGATGAAGATGATCGTGCGCCGCCGGGGGGCGGCCTGAGCGGTCAGCCGCGCCGCGCCCGCTCGCGCCAGATCAGATAGAGGCCGCAGGCGACGACGATGGCGGCGCCCAGCAGGATGGCGCCGGTCGGCCGGTCGCCGAACACCACGAGGCCCGATGCGATCATCCACAGCAATTGCGTATAGGTGAACGGCGTGAGCACCGAAGCCGGCGCCCGTTCATGCGCCACGATCAGCAGCCAATGGCCGAGCGCGGCGAAAACGCCCATCCCCGCCATCACCGCCAGCGTCGCCGGCGTCGGCGGGCTCACCCAGTAGAACGGCAGGATCGGCGTCAGCAGCGCGACGCCGGCGATCGGCGTCCAGATCAAGGTCGTGCGCGCCGGGTCGGAGCTCGCCAGCAGGCGCGTCGTCAGCGCATAGCCGGCGTTGCAGGCGACGCCGGCGATCGCGACGATGACGATCGGCTGGAAGGCGCTAGTTCCGGGACCCGTGGCGATGACGACGCCGACAAAGCCGATCGCCACGGCGATCAGCCGCGCCCCGCCCGCCCATTCGCCGAGCAGCGGGCCGGCGAGCAGCACCACCAACAGCGGCGTCAGGAAGTTGATGGTCGAGGTTTCCGCCAGTTGCAATTGGCGCAGCGCGAGAAAATTGGTCGTCGTCGAAGTCAGCAACAGCAGCGAGCGGACGAGCTGGAGCAGGGGACGCCGCGAGCGCAGTACGCCCGGATGCGCCAGCGGCCGCACCGCGAGGATGCCGAAGATCGCCGACGCGATATAGCGCGCCCAGACGATTTCGACGGCCGGCAGGACGGCGCTCAGCGATTTGGCTGAAGTGTCGAGGGCGGCGAAGAAAACGGTCGCCGCGCACATCAGCGCGATGGCGGACAGGCGGCGGCTTTGCTCTCCAGGACGAACGGAACTGCCGCCGCGCACGCCGCCGTCGGCCGGGCCGGCGCCCGAATCGGAAATTCTAGCCGCCATGAGTCAGTTTCGTCCTCGGGACGGTCTTGTGAACCCGAGGGAGCGCCGGGGCAAGGCTTTCGCGCCGGGCCGGCGATCCTTCGCCGAAGGCGCGGCCGCGCCCTTGTTCGCACCCGTAAAATAGCGCAGCCTGCGCATCGGGCATCGGAAGGGGGAGGCGGCGAGGTTGCGCGATCTCAGCGGCAAGACGGCGTTCGTCACGGGCGGGGCCAGCGGCTTCGGGCTGGAATTCGCGCGGACGTTTCTCGCGCAAGGCATGCGCGTCGCGATCGCCGACATCGAGCAGGCGGCGCTGAACCAGGCGTTGCGGAATTTGCAGGCCGACGAGAACCGCCTGCGCGGTTTCGTCTGCGACGTCGCCGATCGCGGTTCGCTGCAACGGGCGGCGGACGGCGCGATCGCCGCCTTCGGGCGCGTGCATCTCGTCTGCAACAACGCCGGGGTCGGCGGCCGGCCCGGCGCCATCGACGAATTGCCCGACCGGCAATGGGACTGGGTGCTTGCGGTCAACCTGATGGGCGTCGTGCACGGCGTCGCGGCGTTCCTGCCGCACATCCGCGCCCACGGCGAGGGCGGCCATTTCCTCAACACGGCGTCGATGGCCGGCATGGTCGGCCAGCCGTTCGACGGGCCCTACAGCGCCAGCAAGTTCGCGGTGGTCGGCATTTCCGAATCGCTGTTCTACGAATTGCGCGGGTCGAACATCGGCGTCAGCGTGCTGTGCCCCGGCTTCGCCCGGACCGGCATCGCGCTCAGCGAGCGCAACCAGCCGGCGGCGCTCGCCGGGGACGCGCAGGCGCCGTTGTCGCAAGCCGGCGCCGCCCACGCCGCGCAAATCCGCGCCGCGATCGCCAAGGGGATCGAGCCCGCCGAAGTCGCCGCGCGCGCGCTGCAGGGCATTCTCGACGACGATCTCTATATCTTCACCCATCCGGAAATGCGCGCGATGTTGCAAAAGCGCCTGACGCGCATCAACGCCGCCTATGACAAGGCGGAGCGGTTCGGCGGCTAACCCTCGATCGCCCGTATGAAGCCGCCGCCGAGCACGCGCGCCTGCGGCGCGGTCGAGGCGTAGAACACGCAGGCCTGACCGGGCGACACGCCGGTTTCCGCTTCGACGAGTTCGACGTCGCCCTCGCGCGTCAACCTGGCCGGCGTCGGCTCGCGCGTCGAGCGCACGCGCACCGCAATGTCGAGGCCGCGCGCGCCGATCTCCTCGAGGCGGCCGTCCCCGAGCCAGTTGACGTCGCGCAGCCGAATGCGCCGCGTCGCCAGCGCCTCGCGCGGGCCGACGATGACCCGCGCGCCCGCCGCGTCGAGCGCGGTGACATAGAGGGGCTCGGCGGCGGCGACGCCGATGCCGCGGCGCTGGCCGATCGTATAATGGATGATGCCGGCGTGGCGCCCCAGCACCCGGCCATCGACATGCACGATGTCGCCCGGCGCCGCCGCGCCCGGCATCAGGCGCTCGATCATCTGGCTGTAGCGGCCCGACGGCACGAAGCAGATGTCCTGGCTGTCGGCCTTTTCGGCGACGGCGAGCCCTTGCGCGCGCGCCAGTTCGCGCACCTTCGCTTTCGGCAGGCCGCCGAGCGGGAAGCGCAGCATGGCCAGTTGCTGGCGCGTCGTGGCGAACAGAAAATAGCTCTGGTCGCGTTCGGCGTCGGCGGCGCGGTACAACGCGCGCCCTCCCGCCGCGTCGTCGCGCGAGACGACGTAGTGACCGGTCGCCAGCACGTCCGCCCCGAGATCCTTCGCGGTCTCGAAAAGGTCGGCGAACTTGATGTTCTGATTGCAGGCGACGCACGGGATCGGCGTCTCGCCGGCGACGTAGGCGCGCGCGAAAGGCTCGATCACCCGCTCGCGAAACCGCGCCTCGTAGTCGAGCACATAGTGGGGTATGCCGAGCTTCGCCGCCACGTCGCGCGCGTCATGGATGTCCCGCCCCGCGCAGCAGGCGCCCTTGCGGTGGATCGCTTCGCCATGGTCGTAAAGCTGCAAGGTGACGCCGACCACGTCATAGCCTTGGCTCGCCGTCAACGCGGCGACGACCGAGGAATCGACGCCCCCCGACATCGCCACCACGACGCGCGTTTTCTCCGGGGCCTTGGCGAGCCCGAGCGAATTCAACGGGGCCTCGAGGGCGAGGGCTGGGGCGCGCATGTTCCGTCCGGCCCGGCCGATCCGGGCGCCTGATCGCCAAAATGGGCATTATCGGTTTGGATGCAAGCCAATTGGCGGAAAAAGCGGCGCGGCGTCGGCCGGGACGCCGCCGAGTCGCGGCGCGCCATTCGCGGGGCGAAGGTCGCTCGCGATAATAAAGTCGAAACAATTCAGCACGTTTTGAGACATTTTTTACCGGAAAACGAGGGGGCTGATTTAGGTAAATCTTAAATCGAGGCGTCTATTGTGACGGCCATGAACTTTGCGTTCGAGTATGTGAGAGTGACATGAGTGAAGCGCTTCGCCCCAGGGTGAAATACGTGATTGGTCCGGACGGCAGCCCTTTGACGATCGCAGATCTGCCGCCTCCGTCGACCAAACGCTGGGTCATCCGCCGCAAGGCCGAAGTGGTGGCGGCGGTGCGCGGCGGCCTTCTTTCCCTCGATGAAGCCTGCTCGCGCTATACGCTTACGGTTGACGAATTCTTAAGCTGGCAGATGTCGATCGACCAGTTCGGGCTCGCCGGCCTGCGCACGACGCGCATCCAGCAATATCGCCAGTAGCCGCCAAGGCTGCGCTGCAAGCGGCGACGCCGGCCTTCGGGCCGGCGTTTTGTTTGCCGGACGGCGCCGCAATTCTCTCTCGCGCCGCCGCAACACACCTTCGGGCGGCGCGCCGCCGCGCGGGCCTTTTGCTGCGCTGCACAATAGGATGGCGCCTCCACGTTTCGTCCGCTTCTTGCCACTTTGTTGTTCGAGGCTATTTTGGCGAGGGCGCGGCGATTCCCGTCGGGCGCCGCGAACAACCTGTGGAGCGATCGTGAATCCCGCCAGCCTGTCCCCTCCCGGCGCCCGCGCCCGTCGGCGATTTCTCGGTCTCGCCGTCGGCGGCCTCGTCGCGCTCGGCCTCTTTTCGGGCGCCGGCGCGCGCGCGCAGACGATGTTTCCGGTCGACCAGTTGATGGCGCCGGGGCCGCTGCCGGACCTGCCGCTGGGATCGGCTGACGCCAAGGTCACGATCATCGAATACGCCTCGATGACCTGCAGCCATTGCGCGGCGTTTCACGAATCGACCTGGCCCGCGCTCAAGGCCAAATATGTCGACACCGGCCAGGTCCGATTCATTTTGCGCGAATTCCCGCTCGATCCGCTCGCCGCGGCGGCGTTCATGCTGGCGCGCTGCGCCGGGCCGGAAAAGCGCAACGCGATCGTCGACATGCTGTATACACAACAGGGCGCCTGGGCCTTCGGCGACAAGCCGCTCGAGGCGCTCGCCGGCCTCGTCAAGCTGGCCGGCGTTTCGCAGGCCGACTTCGAAAGCTGCCTGAAGGATCAGGCGCTTTATGATCAGGTCAATCAGACCCGCGCGCACGCGGCGGAGGCGTTCAAAGTCAGCGCGACGCCGACTTTTTTCGTCAACGGCCAGGAAATGAACGGCGAATTGCCGCTCGAGGCGTTCGACAAAGTGCTTCAACCTCTATTAAAATAGCGGCGAATCGCACAGGATTCGCGGGCGAGGCCGGTGATCCCGAGCGGCGGTTCGATGTGCGCTACAGCTTGCGTTTCGCGCCCCGATCGGGCCGCTATGGGGTGACGTTGGCCGAGCCGCGCCTAATCCTCTCGCCACGGGTCTGCGCCCGGGCCTTGACCGGCCGGCGCGCCGGTTTGCGCGCTGTCGCGGCGGGACGGCGCCGCCCATGATCTTCGACAGGCTGCGGCTGGCCGGCTTCAAGTCCTTCTGCGACCAGACCGATTTCAAGATCGAGGCGGGACTGACCGGCGTCGTCGGTCCGAACGGCTGCGGCAAGTCCAATCTCGTCGAGGCCTTTCGCTGGGTGATGGGCGAAAGCTCCTACAAGAGCATGCGCGCCTCGGGGATGGACGACGTCATCTTTTCCGGGTCGAGCAATCGTCCTTCGCGCAACCTCGCCGAGGTCGGCCTCGTTCTGGACAATTCCGATCGCCGGGCGCCGGCGGCGTTCAACGACGCCGAAGTGATCGAAGTGACGCGGCGCATCGAGCGCGAATCGGGCTCGACCTATCGGGTGAACGGGCGCGAGGTCAGGGCCCGCGACGTGCAGCTCCTGTTCGCCGACGCCTCGACGGGGGCGCGCTCGCCCGCCTTGGTGCGCCAGGGCCAGATCGGCGAAATCATCGCGGCCAAGCCGCAGGCGCGCCGGCTCATTCTCGAAGAGGCGGCGGGCGTGTCGGGCCTGCATTCGCGCCGTCACGAAGCCGAACTCCGCCTGAAGGGCGCCGAGGAGAATCTCGCGCGGCTCGCCGATGTGCTCGCGCAGATCGACGCGCAGATCGACGGTTTGAAGCGTCAGGCGCGCCAGGCGCAGCGCTACAAGGGGCTGGCGGCCGACATCCGCCGCCATGAAGCCCTCGTCCTGCATATCGCCTGGCGGGAGGGCGAGGCGCTGTTGGCCGAAGCGCAGCGGCGTCTGGAGGGCGACGCGCGCGAGGTCGCCGAACGCACGCGCGTCCAGGCGGCGGCGGCCCGCGAGCAGGCCGTCGCGGCGGCCGCGCTGGCGCCCTTGCGCGAAGAGGAAGCGCGCGCCGGCGCCGTGCTGCACCGCCTCGTCGCGGCGCGCGAGGCGCTCGAGGGCGAAGAGCGCCGCGCCAGGGAGCGCGCCGAGGAACTCGAGCGCCGCATCGGCCAGTTGGCGCATGACCGGGCGCGCGAGGCCGCGCTGATCGACGACGCGGCGGAGGTTTCCGGACGGCTGGCGGCCGAGGAGGCGGCGCTCGTCGATCAGTCCGCCGCGAGCGCCGATTTGACGGGCGCGGCGCAGGCTCGCCTCGCCGCCGCCGAACAGACGCTCGGCCTCGGCGAAGCCGGGCTCGCCGAGGCGCAGGCGGCCCTGTCCGATCTCAATGCGCGCCGCCAGGCGTTGGGCGCCGTTTTGGCCGAGGAGGGCCGCCGCCACGCGCGGTTCGCCGAGGAATGCGCCAAGATCGAGCGCGAAAGAGCGGCGTTGCCGGAGGCGGCGAGCGAAGAAGGAGCGCTGGCGGCGGAGGCGCGCACGCTCGGCTCGCTCAACGCGGCTTTGCGGCAGGCGGAGGCGCATGCCGCGGCGGTCGAGGCCGCGCATGGGCGGGCGCGCGACGCCGAGGCGCGGGCGCGCGGTCCGCTCAACGAGGCCGAACGCGAGGCGCAGCGGCTCGACACCGAACTGCGCACGCTGACCAAGCTGCTGGGCGCCGCGTCCGACGCCCAATGGCCGCCGGTGATCGACGAGATCGGCGTCGCCAAGGGCTATGAGGCGGCGCTGGCGGCGGCTTTGGGCGATGATCTCGACGCCTCGACGGACGCCGCCGCGCCGACGCATTGGTCGGATATCTCCGGCGATTTCGCCGATCCGCCGCTGCCTGACGGCGTCGAGTCGCTGGCCGGCCACGCCCAGGCGCCGCCCGCGTTGCGCCGCCGCCTCGCCCAGATCGGCGTCGTTTCGAGAGAGCAGGGCGCGAAGCTGCGCGTTCTCCTGAAAGTCGGTCAGCGTCTTGTCTCCCGCGAAGGCGACCTGTGGCGCTGGGACGGATTCGTCTCGGCCGCCGAGGCGCCGACCCCGGCGGCGCGCCGCCTCGTCGAAAAGAACCGCCTCGGCGACCTCACGCGCGAAGCGGAGGCGGCGCGCGAGGCGGCCGAGCTCGCCCGCTCGGAGGCGCTGGCGTTCCAGACGCGGCTGCGCGAGGCGGCGAGCGCCGAGGCGTCGGTGCGGCAGGGCGTGCGCGAGGCGCGCGCTCTCGCCGACGCGGCGCGCGACAGATTGGCGGCGAGCGAGCGCCGGCGCGCGCAAGTGCTGGCGCGGCTTTCGGCGCTGGACGAAGCCGCCTCGCGCGCGCGGGCTTCGCTGGACGAGGCCGCCGAGCGCCGCCGGCAAGCCGAGGCGGCGCTGGCCGGGCTCGCCGCGACGGACGAATTGTCGCTGCGTCTGGAGCGCGCCCGCGCGCAGGCGGCCGATCAGCGCGCCGAATGCGTCGAAGCGCGCGCCGCGCTGCACTCGATCGCGCGCGAAAGCGAGGCGCGCGAGCGCCGCCGCCGGGCGATCGCCGACGAAACGCGGTCGTGGCGCGAGCGGCGCGAAAGGGCGCAGAGCCAGATCGCCGAGATCGACGACCGCCAATCGCAGGCGCGCGGCGAACTGGCGAGGCTCGCCGACGCGCCCGCCGTCTTTTTGCAGCAGCGGCGCGCGCTGATCGGCGAGGTCGATGCGGCCGAGGCGGCGCGCAAGCGGGCGAGCGACCAGCGCGCTCTGGCCGAGACGAGCCTCGCGGAGGCCGATCGCGCCGCGCGGGCCGCCCTCGAAGCGATGGGTTCGGCGCGTGAGGCGCGCGCCGCGTCGGAAGAGCGCGTGGAGGGCGCGCGCCAGCGCTGCGAAGCGCTGCGCCATACGATCGCGCTCGAACTGGAAGTCGAGCCGCCGGGCCTGGCGGCGCTCGCCGGACTGAGAAACGGCGACGCGCCGCCCGATCGCGCCGCCGTGGAGCGCCGGCTGGAGAATCTGAAACAGGAGCGCGAGCGCCTCGGCGCGGTCAACCTGCGCGCCGACGAGGAGCTCATCGAAGTCGAACTGAGCCGCGGTCGGCTCGCCGCCGAGCGCGACGATCTGACCGAAGCGATCAAGCGGCTGCGCGAGGCGATCCACAACCTCAATCGCGAAGGCCGCGAGCGCCTGCTGAAGGCCTTCGACATCGTCAACAGACATTTCGGCGAGTTGTTCGCGACGCTGTTCGAGGGCGGCTCGGCCGAACTGCAATTGATCGAATCCGACGATCCGCTCGAAGCCGGCCTCGAACTCCTCGCCCGCCCGCCGGGCAAGAAGCCGCAGGTGCTGACGCTGCTGTCGGGCGGCGAGCAGGCGTTGACCGCGCTGGCGCTGATTTTCGCGGTGTTCCTGACCAATCCCTCGCCGATCTGCGTGCTCGACGAGGTCGACGCGCCGCTCGACGACTATAACGTCGAGCGCTTCTGCGACCTTCTCGATGCGATGCGCAAGCGCACCGACACCCGCTTCGTCACCATCACCCACAACCCGATCACCATGGCGCGCATGGATCGCCTGTTCGGCGTCACCATGGCCGAGCGCGGGGTGAGTCAGATCGTTTCGGTGGACCTCGCCGAAGCCGAGCGGTTCCGCGAGGCGAGCTAGACGGTCGGCGCCGTCCGTCGGCGCGTTGGCGCATGAACATGGATGCATGGCTCGCCGGGATGCTGCACGAGTGGCGCGATTTCTACGCGCTGGTCGGCGCGGCGTCGGCGACGCTGGTCGGCCTGCTGTTCGTCGCCGCTTCGATCGGCGCCAACACCTTCACCGAGCAGCACCGCGCCCCGCTGCAGGCGTTCCTCACCCCGACGCTCGCGCATTTCTCGGCGGTGATGTTCGCCTCGATGCTGGCGATCGCGCCGTTGCGCGACGAGCGCAGCCTCGCCGGCCTGCTCGGCGCGCTGGCGCTCGCCGGCCTCGCCTATTCCGCGACAATATTCGTTCGGCTGGTCATCGAGCGAAGGTTCAAGGCCGATCTGACCGACAGGGTGTTTTACGCTCTGATTCCGACGCTGGGCTATCTCATGCTGCTGGCCGCGGCGGCGCTTTTCTTCGTGCGGTCCGCGACGAGCGCGGATATGCTCGCCGCGGCGCTGTTGAGTTTGCTGGTCGCCGGCGTCCGCAACGCCTGGGACATCACCATGTTTGTCGCAATCCATTCGCCGACCAGCGGAGGCCCGCCGCCCTGATCGAGGCCGGCGAAGAATGGGGGCGCGCGCAATTGCCGCTGGCCCCGGCTCCGCGACAGAGCTTACGATTGAAATCGATTGCCTCCGAACGGCTTCTGGCGCCGACGTCAATCATCGCCGGCGACATCGCGGAGCAAGCGTTCGAAATTCTGCCCGCCATAAAAGACGCCGTGGATCGCGACCGTCTTGGTCGCGACATCGACTGAAAAGGCGATTGTGACGCGCCTCGCGTAGCCCATGGTGCGGAGATTTGGACGAATATCGTCGCGCTTCGTTCCGCGCTCGGGGAACGTCGCAAGCGATGCGCAGGCGGCGACGATGCCGCCGACATATATGTCGGCGGCAGGTTCTCCCCCGTGGGCGGCTATGACGGCATATGGGCTGTCGAGCTGGCGTTGCGCCCGCGGCATAAACGCGGCGGCGTGGGTTTGCATCAGCTTTCGGGTTTCGCAAGGCGCGCCCGGTAAGCGGCGCGCAGGCGCGTCATGACCTCGCCGGCCGGAATACCGATGCTGGGGTCGGCCGCATATTCATCGTAGCTCTTGACGACCTCGTCGCGCAGCCATCTTTCGATGGCGGCGTCACGCGCCTGGAGCGTGCGAAGGCCGTCGCGGACGACTTCGCTCTCGCTTGCATATTCGCCCGACGCGACCTTGGCCTTGACCATTGCCGCCATTTCGTGGGGCAAGGTGATCGTGATGGGGTGGGTGCTCCGCATAATGGGACCTCTCTGGAATGGCGCCGATGTGTATGATTAAATCATACCAAGGCCTGAATGGGAAGCGCCGCGCCGGGTCGACAATCGGGGGCGAATAAGCACGCCGGTTTCCGTCGAGCCTAAGATTTACGCGCCGCGCGGATGGGCGGCGCGGCGCGCCGCCGTCGTGACTGCGCGCGGCGCCCGCCGGCAATCTGCGCTATGATCGCCGGCGATGCCGCCGCCCAACGCGCTCCGCCTCGTTGTCTGGATCACCCTCAGCGCCATCCTGCTGGGCGGGTTGTTCGCTATCGCCGAATACCAGCCGGTCGGCCTCGTCGACCTCGTCAACGCCTGTCTGCACGGCGCGCTGGTGGGCGGCTTGACCGCCGGGATACTGTCCTCGCTGGAGATATTCGTGTTGCGCCGCGCCCAAGGCGCGTCGCTCCGCCAATTGCCGTTTCTGCCCTATCTCGCGCTCCGCTCGCTGCTCTATGTCGGCGTCATTCTGATCGTGGAGGCCGTCGTCAATCGGCTGGTGCCGACCGCCTCCGGTCAGCTCGCCGCCATCACCCGCGCCGACATGATTTTCTCGCTCGTGGCCAGCCTCGGCTACAATCTGCTGTTCGGCGTCAACGCGCTGCTCGGTCCGGGCGTGCTGTTCGCCTTCGTGGCCGGGCGCTATTACCACCCGCGCCTCGAGGAGCGCGTGCTGCTGTTCATCGACATGCGTTCCTCCACCGCGATCGCCGAGCGCCTCGGCGAGGTCCGCTTCTTCGACTTCCTCAACCTCTTCATCACCGACCTGTCGCTGCCGATCGCCGAGGCCGGCGGCGAGGTCCATAAATATGTCGGCGATGAAGTGATCGTCTCCTGGACGCTGGCGGCCGGCCTGAACGAGGCGGGCTGCGTGCGCGCCTGCTTTGCCGCGCTCGACCGCCTCGCCGCGCGCGGCCCCGCCTACGAGCGCGAATTCGGCCAGCGCGCCGATTTCCGCGCCGGCCTTCACTGCGGTCCGGTGGCGGTCGGCGAACTCGGCTATCTCAAGAAGGAGATCGCGCTGATCGGCGACACCATGAACACCGCCGCGCGCATCCAGGAGGCGTGCCGGGACACCGGTTGCCGGGTGCTCGCCTCGGCGGCGCTGCTCGAACGCCTCGCCACGCTGCCCGCCGGCGTCACGCGGCGCGCGCTCGGGCCGTTGGCGATACGCGGCAAGGAGGCGGCGATCCAGATCTGCGCGCTGGAAATGGCCGCCGGCGCCCGGGAGCAGGCGACGATCGCCGTCGCGCCAGCGCGAGCCCGCTATATCGACCCCGCCTCGACCATGTAATTGTTCGCCGTGCACATCGCCGAATTGTCGGAGGCGAGGAACAGGGCCATCCGGGTCAGGTAGACCGGCTCGATGAGATCGGGCAGGCACTGGCGCGCGAGATGGCGCTCGACCGCCTCCGGGCTGACCCACAGCGCCTTCTGCCGCTCGGTCATCACCCAGCCCGGCACGATCGTGTTGACCCTGATGCGATGCTTGCCGAGATCGCGCGCGAAGGCGCGCGTCATGCCGTGCACGCCGGCCTTGGCGGTGGTGTAGACGGGCATGCCGCCGACCGCCTCGAACCACGAATTGGAGCCGAAGTTGATGATCGAGCCCTTGCCCGCCGCGATCATGTCGGGGGCGACCGCCTGGGTCGCGAAAAACATGTGGCGAAGGTTGGTCGCGATGCGCTCGTCGTAATAGGCGGGCGTCACCTCTCGCCAGCCGTGCCGATCGTCGCGCGCCGCGTTGTTGATGAGAACGCCGGCCGGACCCAGCGCGCCTTTCAGCCGCGCGAAGGCGTCGCGCAGCGCCGTCACGTCGCGCAGGTCGCACGGCTCGAATTGCACGCGCGCCGCGCCCGCCAGCTCCTCGGCGAGCGCGCGTCCGCCCTGCGCGTCGATGTCGACGAAGCCGACGTGCGAACCCTGGTCGGCGAAGGCGCGAACCATGTCCTGTCCGATTCCCGATGCCCCGCCGGTGATGAACACGACGGCGCCGTTGAGACTGGGGTATCGCGCGAATGACAACGTGGGCTCCCTGAACAAAACACCATGGTGCGCCGTCCTGGCGCGGCGCGGCGCGCACACTATGCGCAGGCGCCCGCCGACGCCAGAGGCGAGCGGCAAGCGGAGGCGACGACGCGCCGCTCGGCAGGGTCGAGGCGCCGCGGGGCGCGCCCTCAGAGATTTCGCGAGAGTTCGGCAAGCCGCGCGGCGAGCGCCGGGTCGAGGCTGCGCGCCAGCGCCTCGTGCGCCTTTCGCCAGACCGGGAGCGCCGCCTCGAGCCGTCGGGCGCCTTGCTCGGTCAGCCAGACCGCGCGCCGGCGCAGGTCGCCGTCCACCGTCGCGATCTCGACGAGGCCCTGCCTCTCCAGGGTGCGCAAATTGCGCGAGAGCGTCGATTGTTCGAGGCCGGTCCGCTCGGCCAGCGCGCCGAGCGTGTCGTCCTCGGCGCCCGCCACCTGCGCCATCAGCCCGAATTGCGCGACGCCGAGCCCGCACGCCGACATCCGCTTGTCGAGAAACTGGGTGATCCGCCGCGCCGCCAGCCGGCTGTTGCAGCCCGCGCATTCCGCGACCGCCGCGCGCGCGTCGGCGACGAGCGATCTCGCGGCGGGTTGCGTTCTGCTGTTCATAGGTCTATGCATATACATTATTTGCTCATGCATGGAAAGATCGAAATGTCCGCGCCGCTCCCCGCTTACGGCCTCGCCAGCCGCGACGAAATCGCCGGGCGGACCGGCAGGCAGCTCCTGCAGGCGATCATCGACGGGGATTTGCCGCAGCCGCCGATTTCGCAAACCCTGACGTTCCGGATCGTCGAAGTCGGCGACGGCTTCGCCGCCTTCGAGGGGGAAACCGGTCCCCATCTGCTCAATCCGATGGGCGGCGTGCACGGCGGATGGGCGCTGACGCTGATCGACAGCGTCGCCGCCTGCGCCGGCCAGACCCTTCTGCCCGCCGGCGTCGGCTATACGACGATCGAGACCAAGGCCAATTTCACGCGCCCGATCGCGACCGACACTGGCCGCGTGCGCGCCGAAGCGCGCGTGGTGGCGCAGGGGCGTCGGATCATTTCGGCGGAGGCGCGGGTGCTCGGCCCGGACGCGCGCGTGCTCGCGCACGGAACCTCGACCATCCTCGTGACCGAACCGGCGCGCTAGCGGCGGGCGGAGGGCGCTTCGATGAATGAGGACGAGCGGCGACTGGCGACGGCGAACGGGCTGCGCGTCAAGCGCGTCTACGCCGCGCCCGAGGAAAGCGACGGGCTGCGCGCGCTCGTCGACCGGCTGTGGCCGCGGGGCCTCACCCGGCAAAAGGCGCGGATCGATCTGTGGCTGAAGGACGTTGCGCCGAGCGATGGTCTGCGCCGCCGCTTCCACGGCGATCCCGGCCAATGGGCGGCGTTCAACGCCGCCTACGCCGAGGAATTAGCGCGCGCGCCGGCGCTGGCGCTCGCCGATTCGATCATCGAGAAGCTCGCCGCGGGCCCGGTCACGCTGCTCTACGCCGCGCGCGACGAGCAGCGCAACAACGCCGTCGCGCTACGCGACTGGCTCACTGCGCGGATGCGTCGCTGAAGGCGGGCGGCGATCCCGCGCCCTCAGCCGGACGCGGCGAGCGCCCGCTCCATCCGCGCGATCTCGGTTCTGGCGCCGGCGCGCATCTTGCGTTCCGCCTCGCGGTAGAGCGCCGCGACCTGCCGGCCGGCCTCGGTCAGTTCGGCGCCGCCGCCCCTGGCGCCGCCGGGGCGGGCGGCGACGAGCGGCCTGGCGAACATGCGGTTCATCTCCTCGACCAGCAGCCACGCCTTGCGATAGGACATCGCATGCGCGCGCCCGGCCGCCGAAATCGAACCCGTCTGGCTGATCGATTCGAGCAGCGCCACCTTGCCGGGGCCGAGCCGGCGGCGTTCGTCAAAATCGAGGCGAATGGTGAGGCGGGTCTGCATGACGGCCCCTCGCGCTTTGGCCCATGGTGCGTCAGATCGGCAAGCGCCGCAAGTCTCGTCACTGCGCCGGCGCGATCGACAGATCGAGGATCGCGCTCGCCGCATTGCTGACCTGAATGGTCAGCGCGCCGGCCTTGAGGTCGAAGCGCACGCTCTTGCGCACGCCGGGGCAATCCTTTTGTCCGGAGAACGCGGTCGACTTCAGCCGCGCGTCGCCCTGGACGACGTCGATCCACGCCTCGTCCGACAGCGTGATCTGATAGGGGCCGGGCGCGCCGATGTCAGCCGCTTCGAGCGTCGCCCCGAAAGCGCCCGCCTTGGGCGCGCGCTCGGGCGGCAGGCGAAACGCCACCGACCCGGCCGGCTGCAAGGCGACGGCGTAGCCCCGGCCGACGACGATCGCCGCGCCGGAGGCGGCCGGCGCCGGCGCCGCGAACCAGCCGCGCTCGCGCGCCACGCTCCACTTGAAGCCGGCGCATGCGTCTTTTTCCTGCGCCTCGGCGCCGGCGGCGAAGAGCGAAGCAAATGCGATCGCGGCGGCGAGCGCCGGTTTGATTCGTTGCGACATCGTCCCGTCAGTCCACCGCCACCATCACGTCGGAAGATTTTATCACCGCATAGGCGGCCTGGCCTTTGGCGAGGCGCAGCTCGTCGACCGATTCGTTGGTGATCGAAGCGGTGACGATCGCGCCGTTGACGTCCAGGCGCACATGCGACGTCGTCGCGCCCTTGGTGATATCGACGATCGTTCCCTTCAGAATGTTGCGCGCGCTGATCCTCATCGAGGTTCTCCCGTCAGTTCGAAACCTTGAAGCCCTGACGCTCGAAGATCGCGCGCCCGGCCGGCGACTTCAACCAGGTCAGGAATTTATCCGCCGCGCCGTTGTGCGACGAAACGGTCAGCGCGAAGGGATAAAGGATCGGCGGATGCGAGTCATCGGGAAAAGTGGCGACGACCTTGACGCTGGCGTCGGCGGCGGCGTCGGTGGCGTAGACGATTCCAAGCGGCGCTTCGCCGCGCGCGACGAAGGCGAGCGCGGCGCGCACATTGTCGGTCATCGCCAGACGCGGTTCGACGACGCTCCACAGCCCGAGCTTTTGCAGCGCCGCCTTGGCGTAGCGGCCGACCGGCACGGTGTCGACTTCGCCGGTGACCAGGCGCCCCGAGCCGATCGCCGCGGCGAAGGCGTCGGGCGCCAAAGCGAGCGCCTCGACCGGCGATGGCTTCGGCGCGATGACGACCAGCCGGTTGCCGAGGAGGTCGAACCGGCTCGCCGGCGCGATCGCGCCGCCCTTGACCGCCTCGTCCATCGATTGCTCGTCGGCGGAAGCGAATATGTCGGCCGGCGCCCCGGCGACGATCTGGCGCGCCAGCGCCAGCGAACCGCCGTAGCTGATCCTGACTTCCGCGCCGCCGTCGGCGCGAAAGGCGGCCGCCGCCTCGTCGAGCGCGGTTTTCAGGCTCGCCGCGGCGAAGACGGTCAACGGCTCGTCGGCGCGCGCCGGCCGCGGCAGGCCCGCGAGCGCCAGGCACAGCAACACGACAAGGCGAACCATCCAGCGCATCGACGTGTCCCTGCGGCGCGAGCGTTAGCTGCGCCAGACTATAGCGCCTGACGCGTCAAGGCCAGCCGGTCGTCGGCGCCCCTTCCGCCGGCTGCGGGGAGAAGGCGCGCGCAAGCCGCGTCCGTCAGGCGTGCGCGAACGCCCAGTAGAGGTCGCGCGCCCGGCGAAAGGCCGGGCCGGGCTGCAGGTCGCGCTGTTCGATGCGGCGCACCGGGATCACCTTGCCGTAATTGCCGACCACGAATATTTCGTCCGCTTCGTCGAAATCGGAAAAGCTCAACGTCGCTTCGCGCGCCTCGCGGCCGTCCTCGGCGAGCAGCTTCAGCACACGCCGCCGCGTCACGCCGGCGAGGAAGGAGCCGTTGGCCATCGGGGTCATGATCACGCCGTCCCTGGCCATGAAGATATTGGCGGTGGCGAGTTCGGCGACATTGCCCAGCATGTCGGCCAGAATGCAATTGTCGAAGCCGCGCGTGCGCGCCTCCATCAACGCGCGCGCGTTGTTGGGATAGAGGCAGCCGGCCTTGGCGTCGATCGGCATGGTCTCGGCGGTCGGCTTGCGATAGCGCGAGCGGGTGATCGACACGCCGGTGAGATCGGGCAGCGGCGCCTCGTAGATGGACAGGCAGAACCGCGTCGAATCCGGGTCGGGCGGCACCGAGCCCGGGCCGTTGCGCTCGGCCCAGTACATCGGCCGGATATAGAGCGCGGCGCCCGGCGCGAACTTCTTCAGGCCGTCGCGGGCGAGTTCCTCGATCGCCTCCTCGCTCATCGTCGGCTTCAGCCACATCGCGCGGGCCGAGCGGTTGAGCCGCGCGCAGTGAAGATCGAGGTCCGGCGCGACGCCTTCGAAGGCGCGCGCGCCGTCGAACACGCTGGAGCCGAGCCAGAAGGCGTGGCTGCGCGGCCCCAGGATCGGCCGGTTGCCCTCGAACCACTCGCCGTCGAGGAAGGTGAAAGTCTGCGACCAATCGGGCATTTCAAGGTTCTCGTCTCGTCAGGCTGGGTGAAGTGAACGTTCGGGCGGCAAACTAGCGGCGGCGGCGCGACAAGACTACGTAATTCTGCGCGTCCCGGATCAGAGCGACAGGAGACATGCGTTCGCGCTCCACCTCGATGGGGAAGCGTTGGAAGTCGGCGAGTCCGGCAGGTCGCGGCCCAACGCACGCAACGCCCGCGCATTGCTGGCTGAACTCCGCTGATCGAAGTCTTGCTTTTCTGAGGCCTCGCTTCCAACCCTCCGGCGCCGTCGCCGTCATCCCGCCCCATTTCCGGTCCCCAGCGCCGCGATCGCCTGTTGCGCCGCCATGGCGAGCGGCGCCGGCGGCGCTCCGGGATCGAACCAGCCGATCGCGGCGATCTTGTCCGGCTCGCGATTGACCGGCTCGCCCGAGGTCAGCGCGGCGCGATAGACCGGCGCCAGCCAATGCTGTCCGTCCGGCCCGATCGTCTGCGCGACGCAGAGAAGCGGTCCGATCTCGATCGTGACGCCGACTTCCTCGAGCGCCTCGCGGCGCGCCGCGTCTTCGGCGCGCTCGAAAAACTCGATCCTGCCGCCGGCGAGGCTCCAGCAGCCGGCTTCCGGCGCCTTCAGACGCTTGACCAGCAGAATGCGCCCGCCGCGCAGGATCGCCGCGCCGCAACCGACCCCGATCGCCGCCCGGCTCACGCGGCGAGCGCGGCGAGCAGGCGCGCCCACGAGCGCGCGCCCTTGTGGAAGGACGAGCGCTCGTATTTCTCGTTGGGCGAATGGATCGCGTCGTCGGGCAGGCCGAAGCCGATCATCAGCGAATCCATGTTCAGTTCGCGCTTGAACGCGCCGACGATCGGGATCGAGCCGCCCGAGCCGAGCAGCGCCGCCGGCTTGCCCCATTCGGCTTCCAGAGCGCGGCGCGCGCGGCGCAAAGCCTCCGATTTGGTCGGCAGGATGATCGCCGGGCTCGCGCCATGGGCGATGAATTCGGCGCGAATGTCGGCCGGCAGGCGCTCCTTGACGAAGGCGCGAAAGCTCTGCGCGATCCGCTCCGGATTCTGCTTGCCGACCAGGCGAAACGAAAACTTGGCGCTGGCGGCGGCCGGAATCACCGTCTTCGATCCGGCGCCGGTGTAGCCGCCGATGATTCCGTTGACGTCGCTGGTCGGGCGCGACCAGATCATTTCGAGCGCGCTGCGCCCTTTTTCGCCGGCCGGGGTGGTCAGGCCGACCTCGGCCAGGAAGGCGGTTTCGTCGAAATCCAGGGCGCGCCATTGCGCGGCGATCTCCTCGGGCAATTCCTCGACGCCGTCATAGAATCCGGGCAGCGTGACCGCGCCGTTCTCGTCATGCAGGTCGCTGACGATGCGCGCCAGCACGCGGATCGGATTGATCGCCGCGCCGCCGTAGAGCCCGGAGTGCAAGTCGCGGTTGGCGCCGCGAAGGATCACTTCTTCGAGCACCAGGCCGCGCAGCATCGTGGTGATCGCCGGCGTTTGCCGGTCCCACATGCCGGTGTCGCAGACCAGCATGATGTCGGCCTTGAGTTCGGCGGCGTTATCGGTGAGGAAGGCCGGCAGCGACGGCGAGCCGGTTTCCTCCTCGCCCTCGAACAGCAGGCTGACATTGCAGGGCAGGCCGCCGGTCTCGCGAAACGCGCGGCAGGCCTCGAGGAAGGTCATCAACTGTCCCTTGTCGTCGGCGGCGCCGCGCGCCACGATGCGCTGGCCGGTGGGCGCGTCGATCAGCCGCGGCTCGAACGGCGGCGTCGTCCAGAGGTCCAGCGGGTCCGGCGGCTGCACGTCGTAATGGCCGTAGAACAGCACGTGCGGCGCGTCGCGCCGTTTCGCCTTGGCGTGTCCGACCACCATCGGGCGCCCTTTGGTCGCCCGCTTGCTCGCCTCGAACCCGAGCGCCAGCAACTCGCGCGCGAGCCAGTCCGCGGCGCTGTCGCAGTCGCCGAAATGACGGGGGTCGGCGGAGATCGAGGGAATGGCGAGAAGCGCGAACAGCCGCGTCAGGGCGTCCGCCTGATTGGCGTCGATTTTGGCGAGAACGTCGTCGAGCGTGGACATGAAAGGCTCCTGCGAGCATCGATTCCGATGACTCGTGATGGGCGGAACCTATCAGCGACCCGCGGCCGCTCCAACAGCCAAGCGGCCGACATCCGGCCGCAACATTAACGAGCGCGGCGCTCCGCCAGGGAGCCCGCCTCGCCGGTCAGACGAGGTGACGGAAGATGAAATACAGCGCGCCGGAAAGCATCACCGTATGTCTTTGTCCCCGTGACGCCGTCCCCGAAGCCATTGAGCCCTTGACCGCCGCCCCGCTAACGCTTCGACGCTCGAGTGCAGCTCGACTCTCGTCGCGAATGCGCCTCCTTGGACGAACCGCGACAAGACGCGCCCGCGGATGGCCTCGCCCGCCCGAGTCCAAATCGAACCCTCGGCCGATCCGCCAGCGCCGATGGCGCCCTATCGGATTTTGTCGATTTGCGCCTCGCTGAGTCCGCGGATGAAGTCCGGCAGCGGAATGAAGCCGACGGGCCCCAGGTATTTCTCGTTGTTGCCTCCGGTCGCCGAAATAGCCCAACGCAGGAAGGCGCGGACCGCGGCCGCGGTCGCGCCGTCGGGTTGCGATTTCGACACGACGGCGTATTCGTAATTGATCAGTGGGTAGCTGTTGTCGCCCGGCGCATAGACGAGGCTGATGCGTTCGTAGGGTGGCGTGCGCGGATCGAGTTCGTGGGCGGCGTCGGCGATCGATCGCGCTGTCGGGAGCAGGAACTTGCCGGCCTGGTTCTCGATCAAAGCGGTGCCGAGACCGGCTTTAGCAACCTGGTCGCCGTAGCTGGTGCCCAAATAGCCGATTGCGTAGGGGGTCGCGGCGACCGCCTGCAGCACGCCTTCATTCCCGTCTCCAGACTTTTCCGCGCCGACGGCGGGCCAGGCGACGATCTCCCCAAAGCCTGGATTGTCTTCCCAATTCTGGGCCGAGAAGTCCAGAAACTGGGTGAACACGAACGTCGTGCCGGAGCCGTCGGCGCGGCGGACCGGGATGATTGTCTGGTGCGGGAGCGTCACGCCCGGGTTCATCGCTTTGATCGCAGGATCATCCCACGTCGTGACGGCGCCGGAATAGATCGCGGCGATCGTCGGGCCGTCGAGTTTAAGGTTCGCGCCGTTCAGACCCGGAAGGTTGTAGTTGATCGCCACGGCGGAGATGGCGAGCGGGATATCGAGGATATTCGGATGTCGCGCCGCGACCTCGTCGGACAGATAGGCATCGGAGGCGCCGATGGCGGCCGAGCCCGCGATCGCCGCCTGGTTGCCGACGCTGGAGCCGGTAGACGCCGCGGTCAGATCGATATCGGGAGCGACGCTCTTGTAGCCGGCTATCCACGACTGGAAGAGCGGAAAGAGCAGGGTCGAGCCGGTTTCCTTGAGCGTGATGTCGGCCGCATGCGCCATCGGGACCGCCGCGAGAACAAAGGCGATGGCGCCGCCGCCGAGCATATGGCGAAGGTTGATTTTCATGACCGCGTCTCCTGTTCTTGTCTGTTCAGCGGCCGATGCGGTCGAGGTTCACGCCGGTGGTTTCGATGCGGAACACCCAGGTCACGACAGCGCCCAACACCGAGCTGATGATGAGGCCGTAAAGCAGCGAGCGGGTGCCGATGCTGGCGAGCAGGAGCGGGAAGCCATACGTGGTGGCGACCGCGCCGACTTTGCCGATCATCGCCGCGAAGCCGGCGCCCATGCCGCGCACTTCAGTCGGGAACACCTCGCCGGCAAGGAGGTAGGTTTGCGCGTTGGGGCCGAGATTGGTCATGAAGTTGAACAGCATCACGCCGGCCATGATGAAGTCCAGCTTGAGCGCGCCTTCCGCGCCGATGGACATGGAGGCGATGCCCAGTCCGACCGCGCAGCCGAGGAAGCCGAAGATCTGCAACCGGATGCGTCCCAAGCTGTCCGACAGCGCGATGGCGAAGATGATGCCGACGATGAGCAGCGACGTTGTGAGCGCCGCGGCTTCGGCCGAATGGATACCGCTCGCAATCAGGTCGGCGGGGCTGCGGATCTTGTCTGGCCCGCTGCCGAGAGCGGCGGCGATCAGGGTCGGTGTGAAGACGCCGATGCCGTAAGTGCCAAGATCCTGGAACAGCCACGGCGCCGAAGAGAAAATGGTGGCGCGGAGATTTTTCGCATCGAAAAGCGCGAAGAAGGACTGTTTCGAGGCGCTCTTCTCATCGACGACATGGCGTGTTAGCTCCACTTTCTGCGGGTAGACCGGCGTACGGTGGAGCAGGCGCGTCACGGCTTTTTCGGCGTGTTCGTGCGCACCGCGCACGATCAGCCAGTTCGCGCTTTCCGGGATGAAGAAGCGGCCGACGGTGATGATCACTGCCGGCGCCAGCGCGGTTGCATACATCCACCGCCACGCGTCGATGTCCGGGTCGAGCACGAGCACGAGGGCGCCGACCGCGATGCCGCTCATGGCGCCCACCGCCTGGAAGGCGAAGGCGCCGAGCACAAGGCGGCCGCGCGACGCGCTAGGAATGCTCTCGGAGATAATCATGTGCGCGGTCGGGTAGTCACACCCGAGCGCCATGCCAATGCCGAACAGGCAGATCACCAGCGATAGAAAACTCCCCACCATTATCAGCAGCGCCAGGAACAGGCAGAAGATAATCATCTCGGCGATGAACATGCGCTTGCGGCCGAAGTAGTCCGACAGGCCGCCGAGCAGGATGGTGCCGACCAGAATGCCCGCGAGGCTTGCTGAGGTAACGAGTCCCGCCTCGGCGGCGCTGAGGTGGAATTCGCGGGCGATCAGCGGCACCGTCACGCCGCCCATGAACACCACGAAGCCCTCGAAGAACTTGCCGGACGCGGCGAGCGACCAGATCCGCCACTGCATGCCCGTCATCGGCGTGGATTTGAGCGAAGTGCCGTCCGACCATACAGGCAACTCGTCTATATATTCCTGAACGGTTTTGGCGTTCGGTCGGCTAGGCGCTTCTCGCGCAGTGACATCGACCATGGCTCGGCCCCCCCCTTTAAAACCTACAAAATCGCCGACGCGCCCGTGCTATTCTCTGACCGACAGGGCCTTAAGGCCCGGCGCCGCGCTCCGTCGTCAGAAAACTCATGGCTCGCAGCTGCAACAAAACGATGACATTTGCATTTTGGAGCGTTCGCAGAAGTCGTCCTCGTGGTCGGAGCGCTTGGCGCGCCGGAGCCGGCGAAGCCGCCGCAGATGCCGTAGGCCATGAACAGCAGGCCGCCCGCCAGGATCGCCAGGAAAATCAGCGCCCCCTCCGGATGTCCGTCGGCTTGTCGAACTTCAGAGGCGAGGCCGCCGCGGGCGCGGCGTTGGCGTCGGTGAAAGCGGACATCGGCACGGCTCCTGTCGCCGAAACGCGGCGCATCTAGAGCGGCCCGTTATGACGGGTGTGTGACAAACCCTTAAGGCGTTCGCCATAAAGGCGCGAGCGGGCGTCGAGCGCTCCGCGGCTGGCAAAAATGACACGCCGCCAGGCCCCTCCGCGCCCGCCGAAGGGCGTCAAACTCCCGCCCGGGGGTCGCCACCGACACGGTCGGCCGTGCTATCCTGCGCCGGCCGCGGCGTTGAAACCGAACGATTGAGAGCGGAACAAACGGAGCCCCAGGGGATGTCTCACGTCACATACGAGGTCGTCGAGCACGACGGCGGATGGGCCTACAAGGTCGGCGAGGTCTTTTCAGAATCCTTCGCCACGAAGGCGCTGGCGCGCGCCGCCGCCAGGCGGGCGGCTCGTGAGCAGGAAACGCCGGGTGAGACCGCGCCGATCGAATACGAGGACAGCGCCGGCCATTGGCACGAAGAAACCGCCAGGGGCGGCGATCGTCCCGAGACGGAAGTGAAGGAATGACGAGCCCGACCGCCCCGCGGTCGAAGACTGCGGCGGCGTTCCATCCGCCTGCCAGTCCCGCCGGCGGTCGCCGGCTGCGGCGCTACTTCGGCTGCGCGACGACGCGCAGATAGGGCTTGGGCGTCTTCCACCCCTGCGGGAATCGCTTCGCCGCCTCCTCGTTGGAAACCGAGCCGACGATGATGACGTCGTCGCCGTTCTTCCAGTTGGCCGGCGTCGCGACCTTGTGCCTGGCGGTCAGTTGCAGGCTGTCGAGGACGCGCAGCACCTCGTCGAAATTGCGCCCCGTGGTCATGGGATAGGCGAGCTGCAGTTTCACGGTCTTGTCGGGGGCGATGACGAACACCGTGCGCACCGTCTGGTTGTCGGCGGCGGTGCGTCCTTCCGATCCGCCGCTGGCGGCGGCGGGCAGCATGCCGTAGGCCTTGGCGATCGACAGGTCGGGGTCGCCGATCATCGGAAAATTCGGCGCGGTCCCTTGCGTCTCTTCGATGTCCTTGGACCATTGGGCGTGCGAGTCGACGGGATCGACGGACAGGCCGATGATCCTGGTCCCGCGCTTGTCGAACTCCGCCTTCAGCTTGGCCATCGCGCCGAGCTCGGTGGTGCACACCGGGGTGAAGTCCTTCGGATGCGAAAACAGCACCGCCCAGGAATCGCCGATCCAGTCGTGGAAACGAATCGGGCCCTGGGTGGTTTGCGCGGTGAAATCGGGGGCGGTCTGTCCAATCTGCAGCATGGCGAACTCCACTTTGGGGCCGGGACGGCTCGGGCCCGCGGCCCGTCGGCGCCGCGGCAGCGCGGCGCCTCGACGATCGATTGCGCGAATTTTACGCGATGCGCGCGCCCGGATCAATATATAAAAAATATGGATTAAATCCGCGCCTGCGCCGGACGCCGCCCGTCGGAGCGATGCTGCGAGGGGCGAAAGCGCCCCACTCGCAAGGCTCCGACGGCGCGCCGCGGCGACCAGCGTTTCGGCGCCCGCGGTCTGGCCTTCGCGGTCGATTCCTGCTTCTGTCGCGCGAGGGTCCGACCCCTGCGAAACGGCGCGAGCGCTTCGCCCGTTCGTCGGGCGCGTCGCGCCGGCGCTTGATTTTGACGGGGGAAGCGGCGCATGAAGTTTTGAAAATCGCCGAGTTCGCATCCCCTGGGAGTCCTGACATGGAAAATCTGATCGCGCGCGTCGCCACCGCCGCCAACGTCCCGCCGGACACCGCGCGTCAAGCGGTCGGTCTGGTCGTCGATTTCATCAAGCGGGAGGCGCCGGAGGAGGCCGTCGACAGGCTGCTCGCCCAGGCGCCGGCGCTGAACGCCATCGCCGCGTCCGGACCAACGAGCGGCGGCGAGGGCATGGGCCGCGTCGTCAAGGGGCTGATGGGCGTCGCCTCCGGCGCGATGGGCGGCGGCGGCATGATGGCGCTCGGCGCCGGACTGATGGGGCTCGGCCTCGACATGGGGCAGATGTCGACGGTCGGCAAGGAAGTGTTCGCCTACGCGCGCGAGCTCGCCGGCGACGAGGTCGTCGGCGAGATATCGGCCGCCATCCCGGGGCTGTCGCAGTACATCTGATCACGGTCAGGACGGATATGACGGACCTGGCGAGGGATTTTGCGCCGATCGGCGAACGTCAATGGCTGAAGCTCGTCGAGGGCGCGCTGAAAGGGGGCGCCTTCGAAAAGCTGGTTTCGCGCAGCGACGATGCCTTCGCCATCCAGCCGCTCTACGCCCGCCGCGCCGGTCCGCGCGCCGCGCGCGAGGGCGGCGGCTGGCGCGTGCTGGCGCGCGTCGACCATCCCGACGCCGCGCGCGCCAACGCTCAGGCGCTCGACGATCTCTCCAACGGCGCCGACGGGCTGCACCTGGCGTTCGCCGGCGCCGGCGGCGCTTACGGCTACGGCCTCGCCGGCGCGGACGCCGCTTCGCTCGACGCGCTGTTCGACGGCGTGAGCCTCGACGCCGGCCCGACGATCGAACTCGATCTCGGTCCTGCGGCCGAGGATCAGGCGCTCGCCGTCGCGGCGCTCGCCGAACGAAGCGGCGCGGATCCCGGCCGTCTCGATCTGTCGTTCGGCCTCGATCCGCTCGGCGCGCTGGCGCGCAGCGGGCGGGCGCGGCAGGAATGGCCGGCGACGGCCGGACGGCTCGGCCGTCTCGTCGGCGAACTGAGCGGCCGCGGCTTCGCCGGACCGTTCCTCGCCGCCGACGCGCGCGGCGTCCATGCGGCGGGCGGGACGCCGGCGCAGGAGCTCGGCTTCGCGCTGTCGGCGGCGGTCGACTATTGGCGCGCGCTCGAAGACGCCGGCCTCGATCAAGCGGCCGCGCGCGGCGTGGCGTTTCGCCTCGCGGCGGACGCCGACGAATTCATCAGCCTCGCCAAGTTCCGCGCGCTGCGCCTGCTGTGGGCGCGGGTCGGCGAGGTCTGCGGCGCGCCGGCGCGCCCGGCGCGCGTTCATGCGGAGAGCGCCTGGCGGATGGTGACCGCGCGCGACCCCTGGGTGAACGTGCTGCGCGGCGCGATGGCGGCGTTCAGCGCCGGCCTCGGCGGCGCCGACAGCGTCAGCGTGCTGCCGTTCACCCAAGGCCTCGGCCTGCCCGATCCGTTCGCGCGGCGCCTGGCGCGCAACGCGCAACTGATTCTGCTGGAGGAGTCGCATCTCGGCTTCGTCGCCGATCCGGCGGCGGGCGCGGGCGCCTTCGAGGCGCTGACCGAGGCTTTGTGCGCCGCGGGCTGGGGAGTCTTTCAGGGCCTCGAGGCGCAGGGCGGCCTCTATGCGGCGCTGGCGCGCGGCGATTTCCAGCGGGCGGTGGGCGAGGCCAGCCGGGCGCGGGGGCGCGACGTCGCGCGCCGCAAGACGCCGCTGATCGGCGTCAGCGATTTTCCCGATCTTTCCGAAGCCGAGGTCGAGACGCTCGACGCCGCCGCGCCGCCTTTTCGCTATGAGGGCGAATGGCGCGCCGCACCGTTGCCGCCGCATCGTCTCGCCGAGCCCTATGAAGCGTTGCGCGAGGCTTCCGACGCGGCGCTGGCGCGGGACGGCGCGCGGCCGCGCGTTTTCCTCGCCAATCTTGGACCGGTCGCCGCCTTCAGCGCCCGCGCGACCTTCGCCAGAAGCCTGTTCGAGGCGGGGGGCGTCGAGGCGCTCGGCGGCGACGGATTCGCCAGCGCCGCCGAGGCGGCGGCGGCGTTTGCGGCCAGCGGCGCCGCGCTCGCCTGCCTGTGCTCGTCGGACGAGATTTACGCGACGATCGGACGCGAGGCGGCGGCGAGCCTCTCGGCGGCCGGCGCCGCGGCCGTCTATCTCTCGGGCCGCGCCCGCGAAAACGAGGCGGCATGGCGCGCCGCCGGCGTCGTCGACTTCCTCTATGCCGGCTGCGACGCGCTCGATCTGTTGAGCAAGGCGCACGAGCGATCGGCGCAGTGGCGCGCGCGACGAGAAACGCTCGAAAGGGGCGGGTCATGAGCCGCATCGCCAGTTTCGCTTCGATCCCCTTCGCGCCGCCCCGCTCCGACACGCCCGCCGCGACAGGCGCCCATTGGCTGACGCCGGAGGGGATCGACGTCAAGCCGATCTATGGCCCCGATGACCTCGCCGGCCTCGACTTTCTCGACACCTGGCCCGGCGCGCCGCCCTATCTGCGCGGCCCCTATCCCACCATGTACGTCAATCAGCCGTGGACGATCCGCCAATACGCCGGATTCTCGACCGCCGAGGATTCCAACGCGTTCTATCGCGCCAATCTGGCGGCCGGGCAGATGGGCCTGTCGGTCGCCTTCGATCTCGCCACCCATCGCGGCTATGATTCGGATCATCCGCGCGTCGCCGGCGACGTCGGCATGGCGGGCGTGGCGATCGATTCGATCTATGACATGCGCACCCTGTTTTCCGGGATTCCGCTGAGCCAGATGAGCGTGTCGATGACGATGAACGGCGCGGTGCTGCCGGTGCTCGCCTTGTTCATCGTCGCCGCGCAGGAGCAGGGCGCGCCGATGGAATCGCTGTCGGGCACCATCCAGAACGACATCCTCAAGGAGTTCATGGTCCGCAACACCTACATCTATCCGCCCGCCGCCTCGATGCGCATCGTCTCCGACATTTTCGCGTTCACTTCGGCGCATATGCCGAAGTTCAATTCGATCTCGATCTCCGGCTATCACATGCAGGAAGCCGGCGCGACGCAGGACCTCGAGCTCGCCTATACGCTGGCCGACGGCGTCGAATATCTGCGCGCCGGAATCGCGGCCGGCCTCACCGTCGACCAGTTCGCGCCGCGCCTGTCGTTCTTCTGGGCGATCGGCATGAACTTCTTCATGGAGATCGCCAAGCTGCGCGCCGCCCGCCTGATCTGGGCGGGCCTCGTCAAGGGCTTCAATCCCCGCTCGGAAAAATCGCTCCCGCTGCGCACGCACAGCCAGACTTCCGGCTGGTCGCTCACCGCGCAAGACCCGTTCAACAATATCGTGCGCACCGAGATCGAAGCGATGGCGGCGACGCAAGGGCACACGCAATCGCTGCACACCAACGCGCTCGACGAGGCGCTCGCCTTGCCCACCGCCTTTTCCGCGCGCATCGCGCGCAACACCCAGCTCTTCCTGCAGCAGGAGAGCGGCACGACGCGCATCATCGACCCCTGGGGCGGCTCCTATTACGTCGAGCGGCTGACCGGCGAACTCGCGTTGAAAGCCAAGGCGCATATCGACGAGATCGAGGCGCTCGGCGGCATGGCCAAGGCGATCGAGGCGGGCATCCCCAAGCTGCGCATCGAGGAGGCGGCGGCGCGCACCCAGGCGCGCATCGATGCGGGCCGGCAATCGATGATCGGGGTCAACAAGTACCGGCCGCCGTCGGAGCGGCCGATCGACGTGCTGAAGGTCGACAACGCCAGCGTGCGCGCCCAGCAGATCGCCAAGCTGCGGCGCCTGCGCGCCGAGCGCGACGAGGCGGCGACGCAGGCGGCGTTGAACGCGCTGACCGAGGGCGCGCGCGGCAACGCCAATCTGCTCGCTCTGTCGATCGAGGCGGCGCGCGCCAGGGCGAGCGTCGGCGAAATGTCGCTGGCGATGGAGAAGGCGTTCGGGCGCCATGTCGCGGAAATCAGGTCGAGCGCCGGCGTCTACAGGCGGGAGGCGGGATTGGGCGTCGCGGCGATCGAGCGCGTGCTGAGCATGACCGAGGATTTCGCGCAGAACGAGGGACGCCGGCCGCGCATCCTGGTCGCCAAGATCGGTCAGGACGGCCATGACCGCGGCCAGAAGATCATCGCCTCCGCCTTCGCCGATCTCGGCTTCGACGTCGACATCGGGCCGCTTTTCGCGACGCCCGAGGAGGTCGCGCGCCAGGCGGTCGAGAACGACGTTCATATCGTCGGCGTCTCCTCGCTCGCCGCCGGCCATCTGACCCTGGTGCCGGCGCTGAAGGACGCGCTGCGCCAGCAGGGGCGCCCGGATGTGATGATCGTCGTCGGCGGCGTCATCCCGGCGCAGGACTGCGAGGCGCTGCGTCAGGCGGGGGCCGACGCGATCTTCCCGCCGGGAACGATGATCGCCGAAGCGGCGGCGAGCCTGCTCGACGAATTGAACCGGCGCTTGGGTTACGCGCAGAAAGGCGCCGCCTGAGCCGGCGCCGGCCTTTTCGCCGGACGGGGGAGCCCTGCGAGCCCCGGCCGCGCGGTTTCCTCTTTGCTCGAAATGGTTTATTGAGCGCCGACGCCCAACCCGAGGAGTTGACTGACATGGCGCGTCCCACGCCAAACATTCGGCTCGCCTTGTTCGTTTTCGCTCTGACCGCCGGCGCCGCGACGTCGACCGGCGCCGCTTTCGCCCAGCAAAGTTGCGGCGACGATCTCAAGAAGCTGTCGGATAAGCGCGCCGCCGAGCTCGACCGCGTCAACGGCATGGTCCGCGCCGCCAAAGGCAAGCCCCTCGATCCCGCGGCGTTCTGCGCCCAATCGGTGGGGCTCAACACGGCGGAGACCGCGATGATCGCCTATATGGAGAAGAACAAGGACTGGTGCAGCGTTCCCGACGAGGTGATCGCCGCGCTCAAGGCGAACCACCAGAAGAGCGTGGCGTTCTCCGCCAAGGCCTGCGCCGTCGCCGCCCAGATGAAGAAGCAGCAGGCGGCCGGCGCCGCGCAGGCGCAGCCGCTGCCGGCCGGACCTCTTTGAGCGGGCGGGCGGGGGACGCGCCCATCCTCGCCGACCGCGGCGTGTTGCCCGACGCCCGTCCGGCGAGCCTTGTCCTTCGGCTGACTCCGCCCGCCGCCTTGCCCTACGTGCAGCTCGCCCGGCTCGACCGGCCGATCGGCTGGCAATTGCTGCTGGCGCCGTGCTGGCAATCGGCGGCGCTCGCCGGCATCGCCAACCGGACGGGTCCGGACCTCGTCCATCTCGCGCTGTTCCTGATCGGCGCGATCGCGATGCGCGGCGCCGGCTGCACCTACAACGACATTCTCGACCGCAAGCTCGACGCCGGCGTCGAGCGCACCCGGGGGCGCCCGCTGCCGTCGGGGCGCATCGGCGTGCGCGCCGCCGCGGCGTTCCTCGTCGTCCAGGCGCTCGTCGGCCTCGCCGTGCTGGCGTGCTTCAACCGCTTCGCGATCGGCCTCGGGCTCGGCTCGCTGGCGATCGTCGCCGTCTATCCGCTGATGAAGCGGGTCACCGCCTGGCCGCAGGCGGTGCTCGGCCTCGCCTTTTCCTGGGGCGCGCTGATGGGCTGGGCGGCGGCTTACGGCGCGCTCGCGCCTCCGGCGTTGTTGCTCTACGCCTCGGCGTTCTGCTGGACGATCGGCTACGACACGATTTATGCGCTGCAGGACGCGCGCGACGACGCCATCGTCGGAATCAAGTCGACCGCGCGGCTGTTCGGCGCGAAGGTTCGCGGCGGCGTCGGCCTGTTCTATCTCGGCGCGGCGCTGCTGGCCGAACTGGCGTTGTTCAGCGCCGGCGGGCGGATCGTCGCGCAGCTCGGCCTCTGCCTATTTTGTTGGCGCCTAGCCTGGCAATTGCGCCGCCTCGACGGCGCGACGCCGCAGATGGCGCTCAGGCTGTTCCGCTCCAACCGCGACGCCGGCCTCATCCTGTTCCTCGGTCTGGCGCTCGACGGATGGACGGCGCGGTTCCTTCACTGAGCGGACCGCCGGCGCGTCGCGCGCTCGCCGGCGCCGCGCCGCAACACGCGTTAACCAAACAGTAAGACCTGAGCGCGATCATCGCCGGATGGGCTTGTCGCATCGAGGCTTACGGCCCGATCGGCGAGCCAATACGACACCCCGCCGGGCCGGCTGGCACGGTTATTGCTCGTGGATGGTTCGGTTGTTGGTGAGGCGGTTTTTGCGGGAGTGAATCGCGCGGGCGGCGTTGGCCCGCGGCAGCCAGGCGCGCCGATCGAGTTTCGATCGGATGCGGTCATTGGCCGGGAGCGAACATAGCCAGCGGCGGAGGGCGCCTAACCATAGGAGGTCCTCGTGTTGAACAAGCTATGTCTCGCATTTGCGGGCGCTCTGACGGTTCTGCCGCAGATCGCCCTGGCCGGCGAAAATTTCACCAGCCGATGCATCGACGTCTCCGTGCCGAAGCAGGCGATCGCGGCGCGCAACGGCAAATGGATCGAGTTGACGCCTGAGCAGTGGCAGTTCCTGCGCGGCATCTACGCGATGAACCCCGAGACTCCCGCCGGCTTGCCCTATGGCGACCGGGCGGTTCTCGCGCAGGTCGAAGGCAACAGCGGCGGTCTCGTCTTCTTCATCGACGGCGACAAGGCTTGCACGCCGATGCCGGTTCCCCATGAGCTCGTGGCGATGATGCAGGACGTCGCGACGGCGACGATCAATCACGAGTTGGGCGGCCTGTAACCAGCCCAGCCGTCGGTTCGAGGCCTGTCGGCTCGGGCGCCGCCCGGTTGGCGCGCCGTTCGCCGCGCGCGCCTCAGGCGCGATCGCCTCGGCGGACCCGTCGGTTCGGCGCTACCGCCGCCGTCTTCGTCCGCGCCCGCCCGCCGCGCTCTCGCGCGCCGGCAGTTCGATCGCCCGCGCCAGATTGGGGAACGGGTCGATCCTGTTGGGCAGCGCCATCGCGGCGACGAAATGTTCCTGGAAACGCGGCTCGATGGCCGTCTCGATCTTTTCGATGCGGCGCACGACCTCCTCGATTTCGCCGCGCGCCGCCAGGTTGAGCAAGGCGATTCGCGCGCCGGTGCCCGCCGCATTGCCCGCCGCCGCCACCTTCGACAGGTCGCAATCGGGAATGAGGCCGAGCGCCATCGCATAGGTCACGTCGATGTGACTGCCGAAGGCGCCGGCCAGCGTCACCCGTTCAGGCGCCGCCGCGCCGTAGCGCTCCAGCAGCAATTTCGCGCCCGCATAGAGGGCGGCCTTGGCGAGCTGAATGGCGCGCACGTCGGTCTGATGGATTTGCAGGCGCGGCGCGCCTTCGTGCAGCACATAGGCGAAGGTGCGTCCGACCGCCTGCACGCGCGGCGTCCTCGCCGCCAGCGCGCCGTCGATGACGCCGTCGGCGGTCAGCACGCCGCACAGGAACATCTCGGCGATGATCTCGATGATGCCGGAGCCGCAGATTCCGGTGACGCCGATCTGCGCGATCGATTCATAAAAGCCCGCCTCGTTCGACCATAGCTCGCTGCCGATCACCTTGAAGCGCGGCTCCAGCGTCCGCCGGTCGATGCGCACGCGCTCGACGGCGCCGGGCGCGGCGCGCTGGCCGCAGGAGATTTGCGCGCCCTCGAAGGCGGGGCCGGTCGGCGAGGAGCAGGCGACGAGGCGGCGCCGGTCGCCGAACACCAGCTCGGCGTTGGTGCCGACATCGACGAGCAGCGTCAGTTCGTCGCGCAGATACGGCCCCTCGGCGAGCACGACGCCGGCCGTATCGGCGCCGACGTGGCCGGCGATGCACGGCAGGCAATAGACGAAGGCGCCGGGCGCGACCTCCAGGTCGAATTCGCGCGCCCGCGCCTCGAAGGCGCCGTCAAGCGTCAGCGCGAACGGCGCGCCGCCGAGCTCGGTCGGATCGAGGCCGAGGAAGAGATGGTGCATGATCGGATTGCCGACCATCGCGATCTCGAAAATGTCGGCGCGCGCGGCGCCCGCCAGCCTGGCCACTTCGCCGATCAGCGCGGAGACGGCGGCGCGCACGCTGCGCGTCAATTCCGCTTCGCCGCCCGGATTCATCATCACATAGGAGACGCGGCTCATCAGGTCTTCGCCGAAGCGGATCTGCGGGTTCATCGCGCCGGCCGAGGCGACCACCTCGCCGCTCGCCAGGTCGCAGAGATGGGCGGCGATCGTCGTCGATCCGATGTCGATGGCGACGCCCAGCGCGCGCTGGCGGAAGCCCGGCGCGACGCCGACGATGTCGCGGCCCTTGCGCAGCGCCACCGTCGCCTTCCAATCGCCGGCGCGCAGGGTTTTCTGCAGATCGCGCAAGACGCCGAGATCGGCCGCCGTCTCGCCGACGCCGCATTGCTCGGTCAGCGCCGATTGCAGACGGCGCAGATCGCTCGACGGGTCGCGCATGTCGGGCTCGCGGACCTCGACGTAGTAGAGGCGCACGACGGGGTCGACGACGATCGGATGGGCTTCGGCGCGCTTGCGCACGACCTGCCGGTGGATCTGCGATTCTTCGGGCACGTCGACGACGAGGTCGCCGCGGATGCGCGCCTGGCAGCCGAGGCGCCGGCCCGCGGCGAGCGGCCCGCGCGCCGCGACATAGCGCTGCTCGACGTCGCTCCACGGCGTCACATGATCGGGCGCCGAGATCACGCCGTGCTTGGCGAAGCGGCCTTCGGCCACCTCGACCTGGCAGCGCCCGCATAGGCCGCGCCCGCCGCATACCGAATCGAGGTCGACGCCGAGCCGGCGCGCCGCCTCGAGCACGCTCGACCCGTCGGCCAGCCGCTCCCGCTTTCCCGATGGCGTGAAGACGACGAGATGTTCGCTCAAGGTCTCGAGTCCGCGCCGCGTTCCGTCTGGACCTCGCGCCCGTCTCGCCTCGCCAGTTGCGCGAGCCGGCGATCGTCGTATTCGGCCTCGAGGCGCGCCACGGCGGCGCCCGCCTCGGCCTCCAGATCGTCGCCGCAAGGGCTGGGATCGCCGCGCCGCCAGTCGGCGAGATCGTCATCGCCGGCGACGGCGCCGGCCCGCATCGCCGCCGCGTCGATGGCGCGGAGGAACCGCTCGGGCCATGCGCGCTTGGCCGAAGCACGGCCCGCCTTGACGATGACCTGGCCCGGAATGTCGCGCCAATAGAGGACGGTCAGCCCGGCCATGGCGGGCTCGGCGGCGCGGCGGCGCTCGGCTGCGGGCGCGCCAGGAACGTCTCGATGCCGCCCAGCCCGGTGAAGCGGCGCTCGAACGCCAGCCCCAGGCGCGCGGCCGCGCCTTTCGCCTTCGCGGTCAATGCGGCGTCGTCGCATTGGGCGAGATGGACGAGCCGTCGGTAGTGCCTGAAATAGTCGTCGCGCAATTGCGGGAAGCGATCGAGCCCCAATCCGGCGATCACCAGGCGATCGAAATGGCGCACCAGAAAGTCGGTCAGGAAGAACGATCCGGGCTCCTCGGCCATCATCGCGGAGAAATCCGTCGCTCCGGCGAAGAATTCATAGCAATGCGCGCCCTCGATCCGCGTCACCCCTTCCTCGCGCAGCACGTCGTCGAGAGCGCCGGCGGTCCCGCAATCGCCATAGAGGCAGACGATCTCGTCGTAACGGGCGCGGCTTTCTGCGATCTTGCGGCGCACCGCCTCGGCGATCCGTTCGGGGCGGTTGTGCAGATGGGCGGGCAGGCAGGTCACGTCGAAATGGCCGAGCGGCCCGCGCTGGAGAGCGACGATTTCCCGCGCCAGCGCGCCGCAGGCGATCACCAGCGCGCGCGCGCCCGCGCGGCCGGGAAGCCGCGCTTCGCCTTCGATTTCCTCTACGCTCGTTTCGTGTGGGCTCAACAATCAGACCCGTTGTTCGTCGTCATGGCGCGCGATGCGCAGTCGTCGATTCGGCAAGCCCCGCGATCGCCGGATCGCCTCGCGTCGCTCGCCATGACGCCCTACGTCGACGCCAGCCCGTGCGCCAGCGTCGACCCCTGCCGGCGCGCCATCAGCGCCTTCGCCGTCTCCACCGTCACCGCGGCGTCGCGGCAATAGGCGTCGGCGCCGACCGCCTGGGCGAAGGATTCGTTGAGCGGCGCGCCGCCGACCAGCACGATATAGTCGTTGCGCACGCCCTTTTCCTTCAGCTTGTCGATCACCACCTTCATATAGGGCATGGTGGTGGTCAGCAGCGCCGACATGCCGAGAATTTCCGGCTGATGGCGCTCGATCGCCGCGAGATACTTTTCGACGCCGTTGTTGATGCCGATGTCGAACACCTCGAATCCGGCGCCCTCCATCATCATGCAGACGAGGTTCTTGCCGATGTCGTGGATGTCGCCCTTGACCGTGCCGATCACCATCTTGCCGACCCTGGGCGCGCCGGTCGCGGCCAGCAGCGGGCGCAGGATCGCCATGCCGGCCTTCATCGCATGGGCCGACATCAGCACTTCCGGCACGAACAGGATGCCGTCGCGAAAATCGACGCCGACGATGCGCATGCCCTCGACCAGCGCCTTGGTCAGCACGTCATAGGGAGCCCAGCCGCGGGCGAGCAGGAGGCGGACGCTCTCCTCGATCTCCTCTTTCAGGCCGTCGTAGAGGTCGTCGTGCATCTGAGGGACGAGTTCCTCGTCCGACAGCGCCGACAGGTCGAGTTCTTCGTCCGCCATTAACCATTCCCGGAAATTTCGGCGGGCGCCGAACCGGCCGTCACGGCCGCCCGGCCACTATCGGCCGCGCGCGACGGGGAGGCAAAGCATAATAATCGAGCGGCCGCGCCACATTTTGCGGTTCCTCAATCCCGCGCGATCCTCGCCTTGTGGCGGGCGACCGGAATCATCTGGCGCACCCTGGCGACGATCGCCGGGTCGATCCTCGTCGACACCAGGCCGACGCCGTCCGAGGCTTGGGCGACGACATGGCCCCAGGGATCGGCGACCAGCGAATGGCCGTAGGTCTGGCGCGGCTCGTTGCCGGCCATGAACGAGCCGGTCTGGGCGCTTGCGCAGACGTAGGTCTGGGTCTCGATGGCGCGGGCGCGCAACAGCACCTCCCAATGGTCCTTTCCGGTCTGCAGCGTGAAGGCGGCGGGCAGCGCGATGACCTGCGCGCCCTTTTCGGCGAGCGCCTGGAACAGGTCGGGGAAGCGCAGGTCGTAGCAGATCGAGCAGCCGACCGTGACGCCCTCGCAGTCATAGGTCACCACCCGGTCGCCCGCCTTGACGGTGGCGCTCTCCTTGTAGGAAACCCCGTCCGGCGTCGTCACGTCGAACAGATGGATTTTGCGGTAGCGGGCGATCTCCTCGCCCTGGCGGTTGAACACCACGCTGGTGTTGTGGATGCGCTCGTCGCCCTCGATCCGCTCCATGATCGAGCCGGCGTGGATGAAGATGCGATGCTTGAGCGCGAGCTCCTGCGCCATCGCATAGGCGGGCCCGCCCGGCAGCGTCTCGGCGTTGGCGTATTTGTCGCCGCGCCCGCCGCCGGCCCAATCGAACTGTTCGGGCAGCAGCACCCAGTCGGGCGCCTCTTCCGCCGCCGCCCGTTCGATCAGCGCCCGCGCCGCGGCGATGTTGGCGCCCTTGTCGCTGATCGAATTCATCTGGACGAGCGAGACTTTCATCGGGCGCCTGGGGTGACGGTGTGCGTTGCGCCAATGTCGGGGCGCGGCGGCGCGCCGTCAAGCATCGCCGCACGGTCCGCCGCGGGGTTGGCGCCTATTCCGCGAACAACGCGTTCCTCAGCGCCGGGATTCGGTCGGCGGCGCGAAACAGCATCCTCACCGCCGCCCGCGCGAAGGCGCCGCGGGCGTGCATGCGCTCCATCTGCGCGAGCGATGCGGCGACGGCGCGAAAGCCGCCGTCGATCATGTCGCGCTCGTAGGCCGCCAAGGCCGGGATCAGGCCGCGCTCGCCGCGCGCGACGGCGGCGAGCGCGCCGCGCAAGGCGAGGGCGTCCTTCAGCGCCGTATTGGCGCCGACGCCGCGATAGGGCGTCATGTTGTGCAGCGCGTCGCCGAGCAGCGTCACGTTGCGCGTCGGCCATGGCGCGACCGGCCTCGAAGTGCGGATCGGGAAAGAATGGACTTCGGCGGGGTCGGTGCGCTCGATGAGGCGCCGCAGGGCGGGGTCCCAGTCCGCCACCTGCGACAGCGCCTCGCGTTTCAGCGCGCGCCCGTCGAGCGTCTCGACGTCGGAGCGCGTGAAGAGCGCGCGCCAGGCCGAGAAGCCCCACATGACATAGCCGTCGCGATCCCGAGCCGGCGCATCGGCGCCGCTCGTCCCCTCGATGCCGCTGGCGAACAGGAAGCGGCCGGGCGGGCCGAGGATCAGGGTCGGGCCGTTCCATACCGCCGGCGGCGCATCCGCGCGTTCGTTGGCGGCGGCGCCGAATTTTCCGGCGATGACGACGACGCCGGTCTCGACGCGCGTGGCCTCAGGCAGCAATTGGCCGCGCAGATGCGAGCCCGCCCCGTCGGCGCCGACCAGCACGTCGCCGATCGCGCTCGAGCCGTCCTCGAACCGCGCGATCACCCGGCCGTCCGGCGCGTCCTCGAAGGCGACGAACCGCTTGCCGAAGCGGACGATGTCGCCGAGCCCGTCGAGCAGGATGCGGCGCAGGGCGACCCGGCCGATCGGCCGCTCGCGTTCCGGCGAAGCCGGATCCATCGGTGAGACGTCGAGGACGAGCAGTCTGCGCAACCGGCAGTCGAGGAAGCTGACGTTGCGGCTTGGCGCGCCGGCGGCGGCGTCGAGCCGCGCGAACAGCGCCGCCGGCAGGCAGGCCTTCAGCGCACGCCCGCCGTCGGCCCTCAGGCTGAGGCGATATCCCTGCAGGCGATCGGTTGGCGTATGGTCGCGCTCGAACGCCTCGACTTCGATTCCATCCTGCTTCAAACCCTGCGCCAGACAGAGACCGCCGACGCCGGCTCCGATGATGAGGACTTTCATGCGATCGCCTTTCTCGCCTTGGCGCCGCCGGCTTGTCGTCGTCGCGGCGCACATTTATTATACGGTCGTGTCCACAAATACATTTTATGGACGGACACGTCCATTAAATGGCCATTCACGATCGCGTGATGATTGAGCCGGGCCGCGGGCGCGGGCGGCCGCGCGATCTCGACAAGCGGCGGGCGATCCTCGACGCCGCGGGCGCGCTGTTTCACGAGCGAGGCATCGCGGCGACCACCATGGAGGGCGTCGCCGAGCGCGCCGGCGTCTCCAAGATGACCGTCTACGCGCATTTTCCCGACAAGCCGGCGCTGCTGTCGGCGGTGTTCGAGCGCAACATCGCCGCCATGCGGCTCGCCGATCTGGCGGAACAGCCCGATCTCGCCTCTTCGCTCGAGGAGCTTTCGGCTTTCGGCGAACGCCTCGTCGCCTATCTGACGCGGCCGGACATCGCCCGAACCGGCGGCCTTCTGCGCGTCGGCGCCGGCGAACACCCGCACCTCGCCGCCGCCTTCTACGCGGCCGGCCCGCAGGCGATGGTCGCCAAGGTCGCCGCGTTCCTGAAATCGCTCGCGGCGCGCGGCTTCCTCGTCCTCGACGATCCCGCGCTCGCCGCCGAAATTCTGACGACGGCGTGGCTCGGCCTGAGCCAGCTCCGGCAGAACCTCGGCGTCGCCGGGCCTCCGGACGCTGAAGAGATTTCGCGGCGCGTGCGACTGGCGACGGGCGCCCTGCTGCGCGCCTGGGCGGCCACGGGCGCGTGAGCCGCGCTGCGAAGGCCGCAAATTCCTGTCGACAAAAATGCGCCCGCAGTGGACATTGACGCGGCGCCGCAACGCCGCAACGCGGGAGGAACGCCCTGTTCTCATTGACCGATCTGTTCTCCGTGGCCGGCCGCACGGCGCTGGTGACCGGCGGGGCGACCGGCATTGGCCGCATCTGCGCCGAAGCGCTGCTCAGCGCCGGCGCGCGCGTGCTGATCGCCTCGCGCAAGGCGGAGGCCTGCGAGGCGGTCGCCCGGGAGCTCTGCGCGATCGGCCCGTGCGAGGGCTTCGGCGGCACGGTCGCCAGCGAGCCGGGCGTCGCGGCGCTGGTCGCCGAGACGCGCCGGCGCGCCGGCAAGCTCGACATTCTCGTCAACAACGCCGGCGTCAGTTGGGGCGCGCCGTTCGCGACGTTCGAATGGAAGGGTTGGGAGCGCGTGCTCGGGATCAACGTCATCGGCCTGTTCACGCTGACGCGCGACCTCGCGCCGCTGCTGCTGGATTCGGGCCGCCCCGAGCGGCCGGCGACGATCATCAACATCGGTTCGGTGATGGGCGCGATCACGCAATCGGAGAGCGCCTATTCCTACGCCGCCTCGAAGAGCGCCGTTCATCATCTGACGCGCATCCTGGCGATCGAATTCGCCGGCCGCCATGTGACGGTCAACGCGATCGCCCCCGGCTTCTTCAAGACCCGGATGACGGCGTTCGCGCTGGAAAGGGAGGGCAGGCCCGCCGCCGCCGAGGCCGGCGTGCCGATGAAGCGGCTCGGCCGGCCGGAGGATCTCGCCGCGACGGTGCTCTACCTGGCCGGGCGCGGCGGCGCCTATACGACGGGCGCGATCATTCCCGTCGACGGCGGGGTCGGCGTTCATGCGCCGCCCGCGATGCTTTCGGAGGTCGAATGACGGACGCCACGCCGGCGCCGCGCGCCATCGCGGTCGATGAACTCTTCGCCCTCGTCGGAACGGAGGCGGGGGTTTCGCGCTGGTTCACGATCGACCAGCGGCGCATCGATTCGTTCGCCGACATCACCGAGGATCGCCAGTTCATCCATGTCGATCCCGAGGCGGCGCGCGCCACCCCGTTCGGCGGCGCGATCGCCCACGGCTTCCTCACCTTGTCGATGCTGTCGGCGCTGGCGATCGACGCGCTGCCGAGCGTCGAGGGCCGCGCGATGGGCGTCAATTACGGATTCGACAAGCTGCGCTTCGTCTCGCCGGTGCCGGCGGGCGGGCGCATCCGCGGGCGGTTCAAGCTGCAAAGCCTCGCGCCGCGCTCGCCGACCGAACTGATGGCGCGCTACGTCGCGACCGTCGAAATCGAAGGCGCCGCCAAGCCCGCCATCGTCGCTGAATGGCTGACCGTCCTCGTGATGAGCGCCGAACACGCGATCGGCGCCGCCCCATGACGATCCGGTTCGACGGACGCGTCGCGATCGTCACCGGCGCCGGCGGCGGCCTCGGGCGCTGCCACGCGCTCGGGCTCGCCGCGCGGGGCGCGAAAGTCGTCGTCAACGATCTCGGCCGCGACGGTGAGCCGTCGGAAGCCGCGCTGCGCGTCGCCGGCGAAATCGAGGCGGCCGGCGGCGTGGCGATCGCCGACGGCGCCGACGTCGCCAACGCCGATCAGGTCGCCGCGATGGTGGCGGTCGCGCAATCGCGCTGGGGAAGCGTCGACATCCTCGTCAACAACGCCGGCATCCTGCGCGACAAGAGCTTCGCCAAAATGGAGCTCGCCGACTTCGAACTGGTGCTGAAGGTCCATCTCATGGGCTCGGCGATCTGCGCCAGGGCGGTGTGGCCGGGCATGCGCGAGCGCAACTACGGCCGCGTGATGTTCACCGCCTCGGCGTCCGGCGTCTACGGCAATTTCGGCCAGGCGAACTACGGCGCCGCCAAGGCCGGGATGATCGGGCTGATGAACGTGCTGCATCTCGAAGGCGCCAAGAACAACATCCGCGTCAACACGTTGCTGCCGACCGCGGCGACCGGCATGACCGAGGGCCTGATCCCGCCGGAAATGGCGGCGCTGATGAGCCCGGAGACGGTGACTCCCGCCGTGCTGTTCCTGGTCAGCGAGGACGCGCCCTCGAAAGTGATCCTCGGCGCCGGCGCCGGGGTGTTCGCGGTCACCCATATCGAGGAGACCGCCGGCGTGTTCCTCGCCAAGGCCGAGCGCACGCCGGAGACGATCGCGGCGCGGTTCGCCGAGATCGCCGATCGGGCGACTTCGCGTCCGCTCGACAACGCCTTCGCGCAGACATTCAAATTCGTCGAGAAGGCCGCCCGGGCGCTCGGCGTCAGACTGCCCCAGCCAGGAGCTCCATGATGCGGGAAGCCGTCATCGTCTCGACCGCGCGCACGCCGATCGGGCGCGCCTATCGCGGCGCCTTCAACGACACCCACGCGCAGACCCTCGGCGGCCATGCGATCGGCGAGGCGGTCAAGCGGGCCGGCGTCGATCCCGCCGAGATCGACGACGTCGCGATGGGGGCGGCGATGCAGCAGGGCTCGACCTCGATGAACGTGGCGCGCCAGGCCGCGCTGCGCGCCGGCCTGCCGACCTCGGTGGCCGGCATGTCGGTCGACCGGCAATGCGCCTCGGGCCTGATGGCGATCGCCATCGCCGCCAAGCAGATCGTCTGCGACGGCATGAGCGTGACGGTCGGCGGCGGCCTCGAATTGATTTCGCTGGTGCAGAACGAACACGCCAACCGCTACCGCGCCCAGGATCCGTGGCTGGTCACCCATCGCAACGACGTCTACATGACCATGCTGGAGACGGCCGAGGTCGTCTCGCGCCGCTACGGGATTTCGCGCGAGCGGCAGGACGAATATGCGCTGCGGTCACAGCAGCGCACCGCCGCTGCGCAGGCCGAAGGGCGCTTCGACGCCGAGATCGTCCCGCTGCCGAGCGTCATGAAGGTCCAGGACAAGGCGACCGGCGCGATCAGCGAAAAACCGGTGACGCTGACGCGGGACGAGGGCAATCGCGCCGACACCACGCTCGCCGGCCTGCAAGCGCTGAAACCGGTCTTCAGCCAGGGGCAGGGCATCGAGGCCGGCGCCTTCATCACCGCCGGCAACGCCTCGCAATTGTCCGACGGCGCCTCGGCCTGCGTGCTGATGGAGGCCGGACAGGCCGCGCGGCGCGGCCTGTCGCCGCTCGGCGTCTATCGCGGCATCGCGGTCGCCGGCTGCGATCCCGACGAAATGGGGATCGGCCCGGTGTTCGCCGTGCCGAAGCTGCTCGCCGCGCACGGCCTCAAGGTCGACGACATCGGCCTTTGGGAATTGAACGAGGCGTTCGCCGTGCAGGTGCTCTATTGCCGCGACCGGCTGGGCATTCCCGACGAGCGGCTGAACGTCGACGGCGGCGCGATTTCGATCGGCCATCCCTACGGGATGAGCGGCGCGCGGCTGACCGGCCACGCGCTGATCGAGGGCAAGCGGCGCGGCGTGCGCTATGTCGTGGTGACAATGTGCGTCGGCGGCGGCATGGGCGCCGCCGGGCTGTTCGAGGTCGCCTAAAGGCGGCGACCCGTCGCCTCCTGGTCGGGGACAACGGCGAATTTCACGCCGAGCGCGCGCATGACGGCGTTGATCGTCTCGAAACGAGGATGCGCGCCGGCGCTCAGCGCCTTGTAGAGGCTCTCGCGCCCGAGCCCGGCGTCCCTGGCGATCTGCGCCATGCCGCGCGCCTTGGCGACATCGCCGAGAGCGGCGATGAACACATCAGGGTTGGGGTCCTCGGCGGCGGCGGAAAGATATTCGGCGACGACCTCGTCGTTGTCGAGATAGGCCGAGGCGTCGAACGGAGAATAGGTCGTCGTCACGATTTCATTTCCTTCAGGGCGCGCGCCATGATTTTCGCGCGCGATCTCCACCATAGCGGCGTCGCGCCGCTTCGAGGCGCCAAAGCGGCCTGAGGCCAGCGGGCGCGGGAGGCGCGCCCGCCGCCACCGTCATCCCTGAAGCAACTCGCCGAACAGCTTCCAGCTCTCGCCATCGAACTGCGCGAGCTGCATCTGGCGGATCGGCGCGAAATCGGTCGGCGAGGTGTTGATCTTCATGCCGGGCAGCAGCATCGGCAGTTCGAGATCCTTGATGTTCGCCGCCTGCTTCATGATGTTCTCGCGCGACAGATCGTTCCCGCACTGCTTGAGCACCTGCACCATCGTCGGCGCGACGCCGAATCCATAGACCGCGTTGGCGTCGATCAGATCGTTCGGCGACAGGTATTTGCCGGCGAATGCCGCCCATAGCTTGTAACCGGCGTCGTCCTTCCAGCGCGAATTGGTCGGGTCCTTGCCGTAGTAGGCGGTGATCAGGCCCTTGGATTTCTCCAGCCCCGCCGGCTTCAGCACGGTGGCGACCGATGGCGAGACGTTGGTCAGGTAGCGCGTCGCCTTCCAGCCGATGTCATAGGACTTGCGGATCGCCTGGGCGGCGAATTTCGGCGTCGCCGCGATCAGCAGCACATCGGCGCCCGAATCCTGCAGCGTGACGATCTGCGAATCGATGGTCGGCTCGGAGACCTCGTAGGAGACTTCCTTGATCACCATCGCGGCGTGCGCGGCGCCGAGACCGGCCTTCAGTCCGATCAGATAGTCCTTGCCGAAGGCGTCGTTCTGATAGAGCACGCCGATCTTGGCGTCGGGCTTGTTCGACAGAATCTGTTTGCCATAGATGCCCGCCTCGGTCTGGTAGTTGGGCTGCCAGCCGATCGTCCAGGGGAAGTGCTGGGGGTCGTTCCACATCGCGGCGCCGGTGGCGACGAACAGTTGCGGCACCTTGTTCTCGGTGAGATAGGGCCGGATCGCATAGTTGCAGGGCGTGCCGAGGCTGTTGAAGATGAACGCCACTTGCTCCTGCTCGACGAGCCGGCGCGTCTGCTCCACCGTCCTGGGCGGGCTGTAGCCGTCGTCGAGGCTGATCAGGTTCAGTTTGCGCCCGTTGATCCCGCCCATTTCGTTGATCATCTTGAAATAGGCGACATCGGTCCTGCCGATCACCCCATAGGCCGACGCCGGCCCGCTGTATGGCATGGTCTGGCCGATCTTGATTTCGGCGTCGGTGATCCCCGGCGCATTGGCGGCTCTGGCGGACTGTGATCCGAGGGTCAGGGCGGCGGCCGATACGGCGCCAGCCTGCAAGAAACTGCGACGCGAAATCATGGTCTTCCTCCTGTTGTGGCGCGCTTGCGCCGGTCGTTTCCTCTACGGATTTTTGGTTGCGGCGGCGGGCCGCCTGTCAACGCGCCAGTCTAGGCGCGCCTGAGGCGCGAGAAAAGGCGCAAAATCAAAGAGGTCGCGGACCCCAGCGCGCCGGCGACCCCGCTCGGCATCGCCGCCATCAGGGCGATCAGCAACACGCCGTAGACCGCTCCCGGCAGCGCCTTGGCGCTCTCGCCGAACAGATCGGAGAGTCGGTCGGCGTAGTTGGGGACGAATTCGATGAACAACGCGCCGAACACCACGCCGCCGATCGACGCGAGGCCGCCGACCACCACGCCGACCAGAAACGACAGTGAGAGAAAAACCCCGAAGCTGTCGGGCGACACGAAACCGACGACGATGGCGCCCAGCGCGCCGGCGACGCCCGCGTAGAGCGCGCTGACGCCAAAGCACATCGCCTTGTAGAACGAAATGTTGACGCCCATCGCCTCGGCGGCGATCGGATGGTCGCGGATCGCCACGATCGCCCGCCCGACCCGGCCGCGCAGCAGGTTGGCGGCCGCCCAGAACAACGGCGCGGCGCAGGCGAGGCACAGGAAATAGAGCCATTGGTCGGGCGTCAAAGGCAGGCCGAACGGCGCGTGCGGCTTGCCGAGCTGCAGGCCCTGCACGCCGCCGGTCCAGGCGTCGAACGCCTTGAAATCGAGCAATTGCGGCGTCGCCACCGCCAAGGCGAAGGTCGCCAGCGCCAGATAGAGCCCGCCGAGGCGCAGGGCCGGCAGGCCGAACAGGAAGCCGGCGGCGAAACACAACGCGCCGGCGGGCGGGATGGTCGCCCAGTACGGCGCGCCGAACCGCGTCTCCAGAATCGCGGCGACATAGGCGCCGATCGCGAAGAAGGCGCCGTGGCCGAGCGATATCTGGCCGTTGAAGCCGGTCAGCACGTTCAGGCCGAGCAGCGCGATCGCATAGATCAGCACTTGGGAAAACTGAAACAGGTGATAGCCGCTGGCGAAGAACGGCAGCGCCAGCGCGACGACGCCGACCGCTGCGACGACGGCGCGCCGCCCCGCCCGCCCGCGCGCCTCGAGGGCCGGCCGGGCGGAAAGAACGGTGGGGTCGTCGCCGGCGATCGTCATGGCCTCACACCCGCGTCACGATTTCGCGCCCGAACAGCCCCGACGGCCTCATCACCAATACGCCGATGATGATGACCAGCGCGACCGTCAGCTTGATCTCGGGGCCGACGAGATAGGCGCCGGCGATGTTTTCGAGCACCCCGACCATGAATCCGCCCGATGCCGCGCCCCAGGGATTGTCGATGCCGCCGAGGATCGCCCCGGCGAAGGCGTAGATCAGGATTCCGAGCATCATGTTCGGATCGAGATAGACGATCGGCGCCGCCATCATCCCCGCCACCGCGCCGATCGCCGCCGCCAGACCCCAGCCGATCGCCAGCATCCAGCCGACCCTGATGCCGACCAGCCGGCTCGACGTCGGATTCTGCGCCGCCGCGCGCATCGCCAGTCCGAGCGGCGTGAAGCGGAAGAACGCGTAGACCAGCGCCAGCACGCCCAGCGTCACCAGAACGGAGCCCGATTCATGCGAGGACATGAACACGTTGCCGAACCATGGCCGGTCGGGGAACGGACTGTCGAACGACTTGATCGTATAGCTGAACAGCCAGCCGGCGACGCTGCCGAAAATCAGCAAGAGCCCGATGAACACGATGACCGTGGTCAGCACCGGCGCGTTGGCGAACGGGCGCAGCACGATGCGCTCGATCGCCACGCCGCCGACGAACGAGACGACGACGGTCAGCGCGAATGCAAGCCAATAGGGCGCGCCCGCGTCGATCATCGCCCAGGCGATATAGGTCGAGAACATCGCCATCTGGCCTTGCGCGAAATTCACCAGATGGGTCGCCTGGTAGATCATCACCAGCGACAGCGCGAGAATCGCGTAGACGCCGCCCATCGCCAGGCCCGAGAAGATCTGATGCAGCAACGCGGTCATCGTCTCCCCCGGTCAATAGCCAAGATAGATCCGGCGCACCGAATCGTCGTCGCGCAGCGCGCTCGCCGCGCCGCCGACCGCCACCCGGCCGGTCTCGATGAGATAGGCGCGATCGGCCAGGTCGAGCGCCAGGTTGGCGTTCTGCTCGACGATCAGCATGCTGACGCGATCCTCGCGGTTGATCGCGCGCAGGATGCGGAAAATGTCCTTGACGATGATCGGCGCCAGGCCGAACGACGGCTCGTCGAGCAGCAGCAGCCTCGGCCGCAGCATCAGCGCGCGGGCGATCGCCAGCATCTGCTGCTCGCCGCCCGACAAGGTGCCCGCCTGCTGGGCGCGGCGTTCGGCGAGGCGCGGAAAATAGCCGTAGACCCGCGCGAAATCGTCTTTCACCGCGCCCCTGTCCGAACGGGTGTAGGCGCCGAGGCGCAGGTTTTCCTCGACGCTGAGGTCGGTGAACGTGCCGCGCCCCTCCGGCGCGTGCGCGAGGCCGAGGCGCACGATGTCTTCGCACGCGCGGGCGGTTATCGGGCGGCCGTCATAGAGGATCGCGCCCTCGCAGCGCACCATGGCGCACAAAGCGCGCAGCGTCGTCGTCTTGCCGGCGCCGTTGGCGCCGAGCAGCGCGGTGACGCCGCCGTGCTCGACCGCGATGTCGAGCCCGTGCAGCACCTGGACGGGACCGTAGAACGCCTTGAGGCCGCGCGTCTCCAGCAGGGGCGGGGTCACGCCGCGTCTCCGAGATAGGCGCGGATCACATCGGGATCGCGCTGCACCTGCGCGGGCGGCCCGTCGGCGATCTTGCGGCCGAAATTGAGCGCCACCACCTGGTCGGACACCCGCATGACCAGATTCATGTGATGCTCGACCAGCAGCACGGTGACGCCGCGGCGGTCGCGGATCGCCTGGATCTCGCCGCGCAGGCGATCGACTTCCTCGTGGTTGAGGCCGCCGGCCGGCTCGTCGAGCAGCAGCAGCTTCGGCTCGCTGGCCAGCGCGCGCGCCAGTTCGACGCGCTTCTGGGTTCCGAACGGCAGCGCGGAGGCCGGCGCGCCGGCGACCGAGCCCAGCGCGAATTCCTCGATCAGCGCCATCGCGCGCTCGCGGATGCGCCGCTCCTGCCGGCGCACCATCGGCAGGGCGAGCGCCTCGGCGAAAAATCCGCCGCGCGCCCGGCAATGGGCGCCGACCATCACGTTCTCCAGCACCGTCATCGCGCCGAACAGCGCCAGATTCTGGAACGTGCGCGCGATGCCGTATTGCGCGATGTCGCGCCGGGCGGCCGACAGAAGCGGGCGGCCCTCGAAGCGGATCGCGCCGCGATCGGCCCGGTAGAGCCGCGACAGGCAGTTGAACAAGGTGGTCTTGCCGGCGCCGTTGGGGCCGATCAGGCCGCAGATCTGGCCGCCCGCCACCTCGAAGGAAACGCCGTCGAGCGCGACGACGCCGCCGAAGCGCACCGACAGGCTCTCGACGGCGAGCAGCGGCGCGGCGCTCCGTTTTGGCGCTCGCGGGCTCACGCGGCGCGGACCATCCGGTTATCGCGTCCCCGACGCCGCGACAGCCGCATCCTCCTTGCTCCCGGTTGGCGTTCGCCGATCTTGTCCCGCCGGCGGCCCATGATGCCCGTTAATCATAAGCTCAACAAGGGCGTAACCGGCGCGCCGAAACGGCGAACGACGATCGCCGGCGAACCCCCGGTCGTTGCGGAGCGCCGAAGGCGAGGCCGGAACCTGCGAACCGGCTGCGATTCGCCCCGTCGCGGCGGCGGGAGTATCGTGAGCTTGCGCCGCGCCTTTTAGTCCCGTCTTCGAGGAGCCGATGCCCAGGGTCCATAATTTCCTCAGCAAGCTGGTCGGCTCGTTCGCGACGCCCGCCGCGGAAAATCCGACCGTCGCGATGATCGAGGCGGCGTTCGCCCATCACGGGATCGACGCGCGCTACATCAATTGCGAGGTCGCGCCGCCCGATCTCGGCGACGCCGTGCGCGGCGCCAAGGCGATGGGCTGGCTCGGCTTCAACTGCTCGATCCCGCACAAGGTCGCGGTGATCGCGCATCTCGACTCGCTCGGCCAATCGGCCGCGACGATCGGCGCGGTCAATTGCGTGGTGCGGCGCGGCGCGCGGCTGATCGGCGAGAACACCGACGGCAAGGGCTTCGTCGAATCGCTACGCACGCTGGTCGATCCCCGGAACAAGAAACTGGTGCTGTTCGGCGCGGGCGGCGCGGCGCGCGCCATCGCGATTGAATTGGCGCTGGCCGGGACGCGGGCGATCACCGTGGTCAACCGCGGCGCCGCGCGGGGACGCGAACTCGTGGCGCTCATCAACGACAAGACGCCGGCCAGCGCCGAGCTCGTCGCGTGGGACAAGACCTATCGCGCGCCCAAGGACGCCGACATCCTCGTCAACGCCACCTCGATCGGGCTCTACCCGGACGTCGAAGGCCGGCTCGATCTCGATATTGCGAGCCTCGAGCCGCGGATGATCGTCGCCGACGTCATCCCCAATCCGCCGCGCACCCTGCTGATCCGCGAGGCCGAGGGACGCGGCTGCCGCACCCTCGACGGCCTCGGCATGCTGGTCAACCAGGGGGTGATTTCGATCAAGCACTGGACCGGCGTCGACGTCGAGCCGGCGGCGATGCGGCGCAAGCTCGAGGAGCTGTTCTGGTGATGAGCGGGCGCCCCGCCGGCGCGGTGGGCGATCGCCGACCCTCCTGTCGTCCCGGCCGCGACAAGCCGGCCGGCGGCGCGGCTCCGTCGGCCCGCCAACTTCGGCCCGTCATGATAGCGTGCTGAGGTGCGCCCGAATCGGCGCGACGCGCGCCGGCCGGCCAATCGCGCTGCGGCGCCGACATTGCATGATCGACCGCGGCGAAGCTCCGCCGCCGGCGCGGGGGGCGAAGACAGGGGTGGGCGCCTTGGCGAAGATTCCTCCGGGGGTTGGCCCCCGCTATCCGCAAGTCGTCGTGCTGGTCGGGGCCACCGGCGACCTGTCGCAGCGCAAATTGCTGCCGGGCCTGTTCCACCTCGCCAGCGCCGGGTTCATTCCGACCTGCCGGATCATCGGCGTGTCGCTCGACGCCATCGACGTCGACGGCTTCCGCGACATCGCGCGCGGCGCGCTCGACCGCTCGTCCGACCGCAAGCCGAAGGAGGCCGAATGGGCCGCCTTTTCGCAGATCCTCGATTATGTGCCGCTCGGCGCCGGCGCCGGCGCCCTCAAGGCGGCGGTCGAAAAGGCCGAGCGCGACATCGGCGGGGAAAGCCGCCGCGTGCATTATCTCAGCGTGCCGCCCGGCGCCGCCTTGTCGGCGGTCAGGCTGCTGGCCGAGGCCGGCCTCGTCGAGCGCTCGCGCATCATCATGGAAAAGCCGTTCGGCACGGATCTGGCCAGCGCCAAATCGCTGAACGCCAATCTGCACGCGGTGTTCTCCGAGGACCGGATTTTCCGCATCGACCATTTCCTGGGCAAGGAGCCGGCGCAGAACATCCTGGCGTTCCGCTTCGCCAACGGCCTGTTCGAGCCGATCTGGAACCGCAACTTCATCGACCATGTGCAGATCGACGTGCCGGAGACGCTGGGCCTCGGCCGGCGCGCCGCGTTCTACGAGCAGACCGGCGCCTATCGCGACATGGTGGTGACGCACCTGTTCCAGATTCTCGCCTTCATGGCGATGGAGCCGCCGACCGCGCTGCTGCCGGCGCCGATCAGCGAGGAGAAGAACAAGGTGTTCCGCAGCATGCTGCCGATCGACCCGAAGGACGCGGTGCGCGGCCAATATGCCGGCTACCGCGCCGAGGAGGGGGTCGATCCCGAGTCGGACGTCGAGACCTTCATCGCGCTGAAATGCTCGATCGACAACTGGCGGTGGGCCGGCGTGCCGTTCTTCCTGCGCACCGGAAAAAGGATGGCCGAGGGCCAGCGAATCATCTCGATCGCCTTCCGCGAGGCGCCCAAAAGCATGTTCCCGCCGGGCTCGGGGGTCGGCGCGCAGGGGCCCGACCATCTGACCTTCGACCTCGCCGACGCGGCCAAGGTGTCGCTGTCGTTCTACGGCAAGCGCCCCGGCCCCGGCATGCGGCTCGACAAGTTGAGCATGCAGTTCGCGATGCACGAGACCGGGCTGATCGGCGACGTGCTGGAGGCCTATGAGCGGCTGATCCTCGATGCGATGCGCGGCGACCACACCTTGTTCACCACCGCCGAGGGCATCGAGCGGCTGTGGGAGGTTTCGATCCCGCTGCTCGAGGCGCCGCCGCCGGTGCGCCTCTACGCCCCGGAATCCTGGGGGCCGAAATCGGTGCATCAGCTCATCGCCCCGCACGCCTGGCGGCTGCCGTTCGAGCGCGCCTGGCGCAATCCGAACAAGTCGGGGAGCTGAGGGGGCTCGGGTCGCGCGTGCTCAATCGGGCTCGTCGGACGGGCCTTCCCGGTGTAAGCCAGACGCATGAACGCCGTCGAAATCGAGGAGGCCGTTTCCGCGCTCGCCGAGCGGCCATTCGACGCCTCTGAGTTTCCTTATCTCTTCCTGCAAGCCTTCGGCAACAAGGAAACCACCCTCAAGCGCCTGCGCAAGGGCGAGTCGAACAAGTCCGACCTCGGCGGCGTCCTTCAGACCAACAACATCCATATCGCGGTCGCCGCCCCCGGCGAGGTGACGCAAGACGCTCGCGGCGCTGAAGGCCAGCCCGGCGACGGCGAGGGCCAAGGCCAAATTCATCCTGGCGACGGATGGCGACACGTTCGAGGCCGAGGACCTCGCGTCGGGCGAGACGGTCGCCTGCGCCTATGCCGATTTTCCCGATCATTTCGGCTTCTTCCTGCCGCTGGCCGGCATCACGACCGTCAGGCAAGTCCGCGAAAGCGCCTTCGACATCCGCGCCACCAGCCGCCTCAACAAGCTCTATATCGAGCTGCTGAAGGACAACCCGGAATGGGGGACGCGCCGAGCGCCGCCACGACATGAACCATTTCATGGCGCGGCTGATCTTCTGCTTCTTCGCCGAGAGACACCGACATCTTCCTCGGCGACGACCTTTTCACCGCGACGATCGACCAGATGAGCGCGCGCGACTCGTCCAACACCCATGAGGTGATCGGCGCGCTGTTCCGCGCCATGAACACCAAGACCGGCGATCGCGCCGCCGCCAGGCTGCCTCGCTGGGCCGACGCCTTCCCCTATGTGAACGGCGGGCTGTTTTCCGGCCGCCTGGATGTGCCGCGCTTCAGCCGCATCGCGCGCTCCTATCTCCTCCACATCGGCGGCCTCGACTGGACGAAGATCAACCCCGACATTTTCGGCTCGATGATCCAGGCGGTCGCCGAGGACGAGGAGCGCGGCGCGCTGGGCATGCACTACACCAGCGTTCCGAATATCCTGAAAGTGCTTAATCCGCTGTTCCTCGACGACCTGCGCGCGCGCCTCGAGGAGGCGGGCGACAATCCCCGCACGCTGCTCAACCTGCGCCGGCGCATGGCGCGGATCAGGGTGTTCGACCCGGCCTGCGGCTCCGGCAATTTCCTCGTCATCGCCTATAAGGAAATGCGGGCGATCGAGGCGGAGATCAACAAGCGGCGCAAGGAGCCGAGGGGCGCAAAGCGAAATCCCGCTGACCAACTTCCGGGGAATCGAGCTGCGCGACTTTCCCGCCGAGATCGCCCGCCTCGCCCTCATCATCGCCGAATACCAGTGCGACGTGCTCTATCGCGGCCAGAAGGAGGCGCTGGGGGATTTCCTCCCGCTCGACGCCGAGAACTGGATCACCTGCGGCAACGCGCTGCGGCTGGACTGGCTCAGCATCTGCCCGCCGACCGGAACCGGCGTGAAGCATCACGCCGACGACCTGTTTCATACGCCGCTCGATCAGCCGCAGATCGACTTCGAGAATGAAGGCGGGGAGACGTATATCTGCGGGAATCCGCCCTATCTTGGTAGCAAGTGGCAGGCCGACGAGCACAAGATCGACTTACGAGCCATTTTCGACGGGCGTACGAAAAACTGGAAGTCGCTCGACTATGTCGCCGGATGGTTCATGAAAGCTGCGGACTACGGCAGGCATACCAATGCCGTCGCCGCCTTTGTGTCCACCAATTCCATTTGTCAGGGACAGCAAGTGCCAATCCTCTGGCCGCTGATCTTTCGGACCGGGCACGAGATTGCTTTTGCCCATACCTCCTTTAAATGGGCAAATCTCGCTAGCCGCAACGCCGGCGTAACGGTCGTGATTGTTGGCATTTCCAACAACGCCGGAAGGATACGATGCCTATTCTCTATCGGGGACGATGGCGCGACGATCCTACGGGAGACCGACAACATCAACGCCTATTTGGTCGCGGCGCCGAATATCGAGGTGGAGGGGGCCAGCCGCCCCGCCTCCGACCTCGCGACGATGCAATTCGGCAATCATCCCTATTATGGCGCGTCATTGATTTTTTCGACCTTCGATGCAGAACGGATGCGCGAGGCCGACCCACGCGCCGCGCGATTCATCCGCCCTCTTTACGGCTCGCAGGAATTCATCTCCAGCGTGCCGCGCGCCTGCCTGTGGATCGGGGACGACGAGGCGCCGGAAGCAGACGCCATTCCGCCGATTGCTGAGCGAATGGCGGCTGTGGTGATCGCCCGACGCGCCGCGAAACAGGACAAGGCGGCGCGGAAACTAGCCGAGACCCCCTATCGCTTTCGGGATCAGGAAACCGCCAAGGATCACGTTCTGGTTGTTCCCCGCGTGAGTTCTGAAAACCGGCCCTGCTTGCCCGTCGGCCTGCTCGGGGCTGACGCTATCATTCAGGATCAAGCCTTCGCCCTCTACGACGCCCCGCTCTGGAACCTCGCGCTGATCGCCTCGCGCCTGCACCTTGTCTGGATTGCCACTGTCTGCGGCAAGCTGGAAACCCGATATCGCTACTCCAACACCCTCGGCTGGAACACCTTCCCCGTCCCGACGCTCACCGACAAGAACAAGGCCGACCTGACCCGCTGCGCCGAGGACATATTGCTGGCGCGCGAGGCGCATTTCCCTGCGACGATCGCCGACCTCTACGAGCCGGAGAAAATGCCCGCCGATCTGCGCGAGGCGCATGAGCGCAACGACGAGGTCCTCGAGCGCATCTACATCGGCCGCCGCTTCCGCAACGACACCGAGCGGCTGGAAAAGCTGTTCGACATGTACGTGAAGATGACGGCGCCCGCGTCGCTGCAGCCGCGGTCGTCGACCGCGGCCACGAGGCGACCGCTGCCACAGGGGTAGCCGCGGTCGTCGACCGCGGCCACGAGCCGACCGCGGCCACGAGGCGACCGCGGCCACAGGGGTAGCCGCGGTCGTCGACCGCGGCCACGAGCCGACCGCGGCCACAGGGGTAGCCGCGGTCGTCGACCGCGGCCACGAGCCGACCGCGGCCACGAGGCGACCGCGGCCACAGGGGTAGCCGCGGTCGTCGACCGCGGCCACGAGCCGACCGCGGCCACGAGCCGACCGCGGCCACAGGGGTAGCCGCGGTCGTCGACCGCGGCTACAAGTCGACCGCGGCTACAAGCCAACCGCGGCTACTCCAGAACGTCGATCTCGCCCGCATAGGGCCAGTCTTCCCAACGCGCCGCGAGGCCGGCGCGGACGGGATTGTCACGGACATAGGCCCATTTCGACGCATAGCTCTCGCTCGACCGCAGCACGTGGTCGAAGAATTCGCGTTGCCAGATCGGCGGGCGCGGTCCAAAGCTTCTGGCGATGCGTTTCGACGTCCATTGCTTGAAGAAGCCGACGAACTCCGACAGGGTGGATGGCGGGCCTTCGCCGCCCTCGGCGCAGAAGAAATGCAGATGGTCGGGCATGATGACGTATCGTCCGACCAACCATTGTCGCCGTATTCTCGCCTGGTGAAATTCGTCGATCAGTATTTCGGCGATCTCCGGCGTTGCGAGGATCGGGCGGCGAGCCGACGTGCAGGTCGTGATGAAATAGAGCGGCCGCTCGGCGAAAACGTAATCGAGACGCTTGAGGTGGCGGTGGGGTCGGATGGTCATCCGAGGAATGTAGCCGCGGTCGCCGACCGCGGCCACAGGGGTGGGTAGCCGCGGTCGCCGACCGCGGCTACAAGGCAACACTGGATCACGGGAGCAACCCCTGCGATGGTCGCCGCCATCCCCTCCGTCTCCGTCACCTACGCCCGCACCGGTTCATCGACGAAGGCCAACGCCCTCGGCATGCGGCCGATGCAGGAGCGCGCCTACGAGAAACGCGGCGAGCAATACCTTCTCATCAAGTCGCCGCCGGCCTCGGGCAAGAGCCGGGCGCTGATGTTCATCGCGCTCGACAAGCTCGCCAACCAGGGGCTCAAACAGGCGATCATCGTCGTGCCGGAAAAGACGATCGGCGCCAGCTTCCACGACGAGCCGCTGACCAAATTCGGCTTCTGGGCGGACTGGCATGTCGAGCCCAAATGGAATCTTTGCAACGCGCCCGGCGCGGACAACGGCGGCAAGGTCAATGCGGTCGGCGCGTTCCTGGACAGCGCCGACAAAGTGCTGGTCTGCACCCACGCCACCTTCCGCTTCGCCGTCGACAGGTTCGGGGTGGAGGCGTTCGACGACCGGCTGATCGCGGTGGACGAGTTCCACCACGTCTCCGCCAATCCCGACAACAAGCTCGGCCTGCATCTCGGGCCAGTTCATCGCCCGCGACCGCGTGCATATCGTGGCGATGACCGGCTCCTACTTCCGCGGCGACGCCGAGGCGGTTCTCGCGCCGCAGGACGAGGCGAAGTTCGAGACCGTCACCTACACCTACTACGAGCAGCTCAACGGCTACGAATATCTGAAGCAGCTCGATATCGGCTATTTCTTCTATTCCGGCTCCTATGCCGACGACATCCTGAAGGTGCTCGACCCGGCCGAGAAGACGATCATCCATATCCCGAGCGTCAATTCGCGCGAGAGCACGAAGGACAAGATCAAGGAGGTCGAGCACATCATCGAGGCGCTGGGCGAATGGCAGGGGAGCGACCCGGCGACCGGCTTCCAACTGGTCAAGACGCCGGACGGGCCGCGTTCTTCGAATCGCCGACCTGGTTGATGACGATCCCGCCAAGCGCGACCGCGTTTCCGCCGCGCTCGAAAGACCCGGCGCAGAAGAACAATCGCGACTATGTGGACATCATCATCGCGCTCGGCATGGCCAAGGAAGGCTTCGACTGGATTTGGTGCGAGCACGCGCTGACGGTCGGCTATCGCTCCAGCCTCACCGAGATCGTGCAGATCATCGGCCGCGCGACGCGCGACGCGCCGGGCAAGACCCGCGCCCGCTTCACCAACCTGATCGCCGAGCCGGACGCCTCCGAGGAAGCCGTCACCGAGGCGGTCAACGACACGCTGAAGGCCATCGCCGCGAGCCTGCTGATGGAGCAGGTGCTTGCGCCGCGCTTCGAGTTCAAGCCGAAGAATCCGACAAGCGGCCCGACGCCGGGCTTCGACTATGGCGAGGGCGGCTATGACCCGAACAAATGCAATGTCGGCTTTAACGAGCAGACGGGCAGTTCCAGATCGAGATCAAGGGGCTCGCCGAGCCGAAGAGCGAGGAGGCCGCGCGCATCTGCCAGGAGGACCTGAACGAGGTCATCGCCGCCTTCGTGCAGGACAAGACCGCGATCGAGCGCGGTCTTTTCGACCAGGAGCTGGTGCCGGAAGAACTGACGCAGGTCCGCATGGGCAAGATCGTCAAGGACAAGTATCCCGAACTCGACGAGGAGGATCAGGAGGCCGTGCGCCAGCACGCCATCGCCGCGCTCAACCTGACGCAGAAGGCGCAAGCAGATCGCACTCGAGGCGATGGCGAGGACGAGCCGAGCGCCAATACCGCCCTGATCGACGGCGTGCGCAGGTTTGCGATGGACGTGCGCGAACTGGACATCGACCTGATCGACCGCATCAATCCGTTCGGCGAAGCCTATGCCATTCTCGCCAAGACGATGAGCGAGGAGAGCCTGAAACAGGTGGCGGCGGCGATCGCCGCCAAGCGCACCAACCTGACGCCCGAGGAAGCGAAGGAGCTTGCGAAGCGGGCCGTGAAGTTCAAGAAGGAGCGCGGCCGGCTGCCCGTCGATCACGTCGCCCGACGCCTGGGAAAAGCGCATGGCCGAAGGCGTCGCCGCCTTCGTCCGCTTCAAGGACGAGGGCCGCTATGAGTGACCTCGACCTCGACGAACTGCGCGCCGAACTCGACGACTTGCGCCGAGCCGGAGAAGAAGGGCGGCCGCACGCCGCGCGAGGAGCGCATCATCGCCGGCTTCGAGGAGATTCAGCGTTTCGTCGAGCAGCATGGCCGCGCGCCGCAGCATGGCGAGGATCGCGACATTTTCGAGCGGCTTTACGCCGTGCGCCTCGACCGCCTGCGCGCGCTCGAGGAATGCCGCGCGCTGCTCGCGCCGCTCGATCGTCAGGGGCTGTTGGCAGGAGCGAAGCCGCCGCCGCGATGGCCGTGCGACGACGATCTGGACGATGACGAGCTTGCTGGCCGAGCTTGGCGTGGAGCCGCCGGCGCCGCCGACATCACCGAGCTGCGACACGTCCGCACCGGCGCCGAGAAGCGCGCGGCCGAGGAAATCGCCAACCGCCAGAAATGCGAGGATTTCGAGCAGTTCAAGCCGCTTTTCGAGCAGGTTCAAAAGGAGCTCGAAAGCCGGCGTCCGCCAGACGCGCCCGTTCGAGCTGAAAGCGGAAATTCGACCCGGGCAGTTGGTTCATCGTCGGCGGCCAGAAGGCCTATGTCGCGACGTCGGGCGAGACATTCACCAACGCGCAGGGCCGCTCGGACGCGCGGCTGCGCGTGATTTTCGACAATGGCACCGAAAGCAACCTGCTCATGCGCTCATTGCAGCGGGCGCTGCACAAGGACGAGGCGGGCCGACGCATCACCGACCCAGTCGCCGGGCCGCTGTTCGCCGATGCAGAGCGACGACGGCGATCAGGCGAGCGGCACGATCTATGTGCTGCGCAGCAAGTCCGATCATCCCGTCGTCGCCGCCAATCGCGATCTCGTTCACAAGATCGGCGTGACCGGCGGCGAACGTCGCCCAGCGCATCGCCGACGCGCGAACTCGACCCGACCTTCCTCATGGCGGACGTCGAGATCATCGCGACCTATGAGCTCTACAACATCAACCGCACGAAGCTGGAAAACCTGATCCATCGCATCTTCGAGCCGGCGCGGCTCGACATCGAAATCAAGGACCGCTTCGGCAATCCGGTCATCCCGCGCGAGTGGTTTCTGGTGCCGCTCTTCGTCATCGACGAGGCCGTCGAGCGGATCAGGGACGGCACGATCACTGGCTACGCCTACGACCCGAAGACAGCGAAGCTGGTTCCGGTTTCCACCCGCAGTCCGTGACAAGGGGCGCCTGGGGACCGCGCAGACGATCGTAATGTCGCGCCGCGGCTTTCAGTTCTGCTAAAATCGCCCGCTTGATCGTCGCGGGTTGGCGCATAAACACATACGCATACGTCCATGCGATGATTTTTTAGAGCGGCCGATTTCGAGCGAAAAACGCCCTTGAAATGGACCAGAAACGATGACCGCTTCACGTTGCGGCCGCGCCCGCAGCGCGAAAAAGCGCGCCAGGACAGCCGTTTTACGTCTAGCGAGATCGCTATTCCACGATCGGCCCGCAGGGCCGCCGCCTTCGGCGGTCTTCTGAGCGATCCTTGAGTTCGCCGTCCGCTCGCGCATAATCGCCTCCAGGCAATGAATGAAGAGCTGACGCCCGGGCCGGGCGCGCGGTCGGCGTCGGATGCTTATGTCGGAATGCGCGGCTTCTTTGAGCAGCGTCGCGGAGGGGGAAATCGCCGGGGATTTTGGGGCGGAACAGGCGTTCCTTTCGCCTCCCGCCGGCGTCCCGGGCGCGCCAGATCGCGCCCAACGGATCGATTTGGCGCCGGTTTTGGGCGCCGCTGCATCCGCTTTCCGGCGCGCCGGCGTCTCGACCTCTGGGTGGCTTCGCTCTGCTCGCAATGACGAGGGCGACGCCGCGACGGCCGATCCCGTTGCGGTTTCGTTTGTTTCTGTTTTAGGGAATCATGTTCTGGACATTCCAGTTTTTCCTTCCTATCCTGGTCGCGCGTCGGAGCCCGGCCGGGCGGCTCGGGTCGGCGCGGCGGCGAGCGGAGGAGGAATGATCGATCGGCGTGCCGACGAGCGCGGAAAATCATACGTGGGGCGAATGGAGAAATTGAAAAAAACACGTTTTCCAAATTTTTTCGAGGCCAAGCCGTTGATATTCCCCGTTTCCGCCAAAAAAAGTTTTGGAAATCCTTGGAAAGGCAAATTTCTGGCGCCGCCAAGTCATTGATATCATTGACGCCGGAAAACGGCTCCCAATAAAAATGTGGAAAATCCAGGTAAAACCCTGGCGATCCAAATTTTTTGCGGCCCCTACAGCGCCTCCAGGAAGCGCACCGGCGCGCCGGACTCCGGGGCGGTGAGCTCGCCCTCCCACATCACGCGGGCGCCGCGCACGAAGGTTCCGACCGGCCAGCCGGTGACGGTCTTGCCGTCATAGGGCGTCCAGCCGCAGCGCGAGGCGATCCAGGAATTGCGGATCGTCTCGGTGCGCTTGAGGTCGACGATCGAGAAGTCGGCGTCGTAGCCGGCGGCGATGCGGCCCTTGCAGGCGACGCCGAAAACGCGCGCCGGGCCGGCGCTGGTGAGGTCGACCAAGCGGGCGAGCGTCAGGCGCCCGGCGGCGACGTGGTCGAGCATCACCGGAACAAGCGTCTGCACGCCGGTCATGCCCGATGGGCTGTCGGGATAAAGCCGCGCCTTTTCGGCCAGCGCATGGGGCGCGTGATCGGAGCCGAGCACGTCGACGACGCCTTGCGCGATCCCGCGCCAGACGCCGTCGCGGTGGCGCGCGCCGCGCACCGGCGGGTTCATCTGCATTTTGGTCCCCAGGCGCGGGTAGTCCTCGTCGCTTAGGGTGAGGTGGTGCGGCGTCGCCTCGCAGGTGGCGAGGTCCTTCGCGTCCTGCAAAAAGGCGATCTCCTCGGCGGTCGAAATATGCAGCACGTGCACGCGCGCGCGGGCCCGGCGGGCCAGCGCGATCAGGCGCTGGGTGGATAGCAGCGCCGCGGTGGCGTCGCGCCAGACCGGGTGCGAAGAAGGATCGCCGGCGATTCTCAAGGGCTTGCGCGCCTCGAGCCGCGCTTCGTCCTCGCTGTGGAAGGCGGCGCGGCGGCGGATCGCTTTCAGGATTTCGAACACTCCGGCGTCGTCGGCGACCAGCAGTTTGCCGGTCGAAGAGCCCATGAACACCTTGATTCCGGCCGCCCCCGGCAGGCGCTCGAGCTCGGGGAGGTCGGCGGCGTTGTCGTGGGTTCCCCCGACCCAGAACGCGTAATCGCAGTGCATCCGTCCGCGCGCCCGCGCGAGCTTGTCCTCCAGCGCGGCCGCCGAGGTGGTCGGCGGGTCGGTGTTGGGCATTTCGAACACCGCGGTGACGCCGCCGAGCGCGGCGGCGCGCGAGCCGGTCTCCAGATCCTCCTTGTGCGTCGCGCCCGGTTCGCGGAAATGCACCTGGCTGTCGATGACGCCGGGCAGGATATGCAGCCCGCGGCAGTCGACGCGCTGGCCGGCGGCGGCGCGGCTAAGATCGCCGATCCCGGCGATCCGCCCGCCGGTCACCCCGAGGTCGCGCGGGGCCGCGCCGTCGTGATTGACGACGGTTCCGCCGTGCAGGATGAGATCGAAGGTCTGCGGCATCGGGCCTCCCGCGGCTTGCGCGCGACGACCGGCGGACTAACTAACATCGACGAGGGAAGCAAGCGCGGCCGGAGATTCAAGCCCATGACGATCAAGGCGGCGGTGCTCGAGGACCGCGGCGTTTTGCGGGTCGCCGGGGAAGAGGCGGCGAGCTTCCTGCAGGGCCTGCTGACCAACGACGTGCTGAATCTGGCGGTCGGGGCGGCGCGCTACGCCGCGCTGCTTTCGCCGCAGGGCAAGATATTGTTCGATTTTCTGGTGTTGCGCGTTCCCGCCGAGGCGGGCGCGGCGTTTCTGATCGATTGTCCCGCCGAGCGGGTCGGCGAACTCGCCCGGCGGCTCGGTTTCTACCGCCTGCGCGCCAGGGTGACGATCGCCGACGAAAGCGCGGATCTCGCCGTCGTCGCCTTCTGGGGCGCGCCGCCCGGCGCGGCGCCCGGCGGCTTCCTGTTCGCCGATCCGCGCGATCCGCGCCTCGGCTGGCGGGCGATTGCGCCGCGCGCGGCGGCCGAAGCCCTCGCCGCCGGCGGCGCCGCGGCGCAATACGAGGCGCATCGCATCCGGCTCGGCGTTCCCGCCGGCGGCGTCGATTTCCCCTATGCCGACGTGTTTCCCCATGACGCCAATCTCGACCTGCTGCACGGCGTCGATTTCGACAAGGGCTGCTATATCGGCCAGGAAGTGGTCTCGCGCATGCGCCATCGCGGCGCGTCGCGCAAACGCATCGTCCGGCTGGCGCTGGCCGGGCCGGCGCCGGCGCGCGGCGCGCCGGTGGTGGCGGGGGAAACCCCGGTCGGCGCGCTCGGCTCGGCGGCCGACGGCCTGGCGCTGGCGCTCGTGCGCCTCGACCGCGTCGAAGACGCCAAAACGGCCGGCGTCGCCCTGTCGATCGGCGGCGTCGGCGTCAGCATCGAGGCGTGACAGCGCGGCGCCAGGCGGCAATGCCCGGGGCGCCCGATAGCTTTATTTAATACATTTATGAAATGTTTATTGATCTTTGAATTGAAGTAAACAATCGGGGCGCCTATCTTCCTCTCATGAAGCTCGCCGACTGGCTTATTCGCAACGGGATCAGGCGCTCGGATTTCGCGCGGCGCATCGGCGTCTCGCCAGGCGCCATCACCCAGATTTGCAGAAACGAGGGCGCTTGGGTCTCGCGCGAGACCGCCGAGCAGATCGTCGCGCAAACGCATGGCGCGGTCACACCCAACGATTTTCTCGCGCTGGCGGCCGCCGTCGATCAGGGAAATGAGATGTCGCACAATGTCGCGCTTGCGATCGAAGCCTTCAGCCGCGGTGAAATCGTCGTCGTCACCGACGATGACGATCGCGAGAACGAAGGCGACCTCATCACCGTCGCCTCGCTCTGCACGACCGAAAAGATGGCGTTCATCATCCGCAATGGTTGCGGCATCGTTTGCGCTCCCCTGACGGGGCGCGACGCGCAGCGCCTGAATCTCGCCCCGATGGTGGCGATGAACGACGCGCCGCTGGGCACCGCCTTTACCGTATCCGTCGACGTGCGCCACGGACTCACGACCGGCATTTCGGCCGAACAGCGCGCCAACACCGTGCGCGCGCTAGCCAACGGCAATATGGGCGCAGGCGATTTCGTGCGCCCGGGCCATGTTTTCCCGCTGATCGCCAAAGAGGGCGGCGTGCTGATGCGCTCCGGCCACACCGAGGCCGCCGTTGATCTCTGCAAACTCGCCGCGATGCCGCCGGTGGCGGTCATCTGCGAACTGGCCAACGACGACGGCACGGTGATGGTCGGGCCGCAGATTGAAGCCTTCGCCGCCCGACACAGCCTCAGGCGCATTTCGGTCGCCGATCTCATCGCCTACAGGCAGTCGCGTGAAAAGCTGGTCGAGCGCGTCGCCGCTTTCCCCGTCAAGACTCCGATTGGCGAACTCGCGGGCTTTGCCTATCGCACGCCCTTCGATTCCGTCCTGCATTTTGCTTTCGTGCACGGCCATGTCGGCGACGGGCGCGACGTGCCGGCCCGACTTCACCGCGCCAACATTCTTGGCGACATTTTCGGTGGTGGGATCATTCCGCGCACGCTGCAGCGTTTTAAGGACGAGGGGCGCGGCGTGCTCGTCTACTTGCGCGACGGTTCGGCGGGCGTGCCCGCCAACCTGGCTGGCGCGGAGCCGGCGGGCTCGGAGGGTGCACGCGCCAGCCAATGGCGGGAGATTGGTCTTGGCGCGCAAATCCTGCGCGATCTCGACGTCACCTCGATCCGCCTGCGCACCGACAACCCGCGCAAATATGTCGGGCTCTCCGGCTTTGGCATTGAAATCACGGCCGTCGAGGGGATTGATTGTTGAGGACGACGTCGCGCTATCGCTCAGGCGAACGGGGCGGTCAGCCGAAGCCCGGCGTCCGTCTGAGGCTATTGCTTCTTGCGGCGCAGACCGTCGAAATAGACGATCACGATGATCAGGAGGCCGGTGATGATGCGCTGCCAGAACGAATTGAGATTAAGCAAGTTCGCGCCGTTGTTGATCGTCGTGAGGATGAACGAGCCCAGCAACGGCCCGTGAACCGAGCCGATCGCACCGAACAAGCTGGTGCCGCCGATCACCGAAGAGGCGATGGCTTGCAGTTCCCAACCCTCCGCCTGGGTCGGATTGCCGATGCCGATGCGCATTGCAAGCAACACGCCGACGAAGGCGGCGCACACCGCCGACAGGACATAGGCGAGGTAAATCATCGCCTTGACATTTACGCCCGAAAGGCGGGCAGCCTCCATGTTTGAGCCGATGGCGAAAAGATAGCGCCCCCAACGGCTTTGATGCAGCAGGAAATAGGCGGGGATCGCCACGACCAGAACCATGATGAACAGGTTCGGCACACCGAAAAGGCTGCCGCGAGAGAAGCCGGTGAACGTGTCATTGGTGATTGAAATGGTCGCCCCGTTGGTGATCAGCAAGCCGACGCCGCGCAAGGCGGTCAGGCTGGCCAGGGTCATGATGAAGGGCGGCAGGCCGAGTTGGACGATGCCGAAGGCGTGGAACAGGCCAATCCCGAGCCCGATCGCAAGGGTCGCGACGATCGCAAGCCAGATCGGGACGTCCTGCGCGAGCAACAGCGCGATCGCCATGCTGCAAAAGCCGACAACGGCGCCGACGGAAAGGTCGATGCCCGCTGTGATGATGACGAAAGTTTCGCCGATCGCCAGGATGGCGATCATCGAGCCCTGGCGCGCGAGATTGCTCAGGTTGTTTTCGGTCCAGAAAGTTGACGTGGCGAAGGACAGAGCGACCCACATCAGGGCCAACAACCCGGCAAGGGTCAGGCCGAGAAGGACGTTGACGCCGGCGTTGGGCCGCCTCTTGGCGACCACACCCTGGATGCTCATTTGACCTGATCCCCCGTCCGTTCCTCCTCGGCTCTCGGCTCACGTCGAGCCGCCGATGGCTCCGGCCCATGCTCATCTCCGCCCCTCACATGCCGATCGCCTCGCCGAGGATGGCTTCATGCGAAGCGTCCTTCCATCCATGAGCGGCGACGATCGAACCGCGGCGAAACACATGCAACGTGTCCGCTAGCTCGTAGACTTCCGGCAGATAGGACGAAACCAGAATAATCCCCGCGCCGTCGATTAGCAGCTGTCCCATCAATCGATAAATCTCGGCCTTGGTGCCAACGTCGACTCCGACGGTCGGTTCATCGAAAAGAAAAAGCTTGGCCCCGTGGTTGAGCCATTTGGCGATGACGATCTTTTGCTGATTGCCGCCGGAAAGGCTCGAAGCCTTGGCGTGACGGGAGGCGGTCTTGATTTGCATCTCCCGGATCTGGCGCTCAGCGTGGCTGGCCTCGCTTGGGATATTGATCAGCGGTCCAAAGCTCAGCCGGTCGTAGATCGGCAGGTTGATGTTGAATCCAACGCCAAGATTGAGGCAGAGGCCCTGATCGCGCCGGCTCTCCGGCGCGAGCGCGATGCCCAGATTCATTGCCCGTCGTTCGGAGCGAATTTCGACTTTCACGCCATGCCAGGCGATTTCGCCGGCGGTCGCCGGGAAGCGACCGAACAGACTTTGCACAAATTCGGTGCGCCCGGCGCCGATCAGGCCATACAAGCCGATGATCTCGCCCTCGCGCACCTTGATCGAAATGTCTTTGAAGCCTTTGCCGGACAGTCCCCTGGTCTTCGAGGACCGTCGCGCCGAGCGCGACTTTGTCCTTGTGATAAATCTGTTCGATCGAGCGATTGATCATCATCGCGATCAGATCGTTTTCGTTGGTCTCCGAAATACGCCGCGTCCCGACCAGCGCCCCGTCGCGCAAGACGGACACGCGATCGGCCAACTCGAACACCTCTTCGAGACGGTGGCTGATGTAGACGATAGTGACGCCCTTGGCCTTGAGGCGGCGGATTAGCAGGAATAGCGCGGCGGCTTCGGTTCGCGTGAGATAGGCCGTCGGCTCGTCGAAGATGAGGAATTTTGCGCCGCGGCGCTCGGCGCGCGCCGTGGCGACAAGCTGCTGCTGGCCGATGGTGAGGGAAGAAAGCACTGCGCCCGCCGGCAGATCGAAGCCAAGCTCATCGAGCAATCTTTGCCCCTCGCGAATCATTGCGGTGTGCTGGAGAATGCCGAACCTGACGGTCTCGTCGCCGAGAAAGAGGTTGGCGGCGACCGAAAGGTGTCGGCAAAGCACCACTTCCTGATGGACGGCGTTGATGCCGATACCGATCGCCTCGTGCGGGGTCGCGAGCGCCACGGGTTGACCCTCCCAAAGCACGTCGCCGCTTGAGCGGGGATGAACGCCGGTCAGCAGCTTGATCAGTGTCGATTTGCCGGCGCCATTTTCGCCGACGATTGCGTGAATCTCGCCGCGCTCGAACGAAAGATCAACCGCCTTGAGCGCGTGGGTCGCGCCAAAACGCTTGTCCAGTTTCCGCAGGGAGAGGAGCGCGGCGGCCGAGGCCGGCGCGGCCTCGGCGCTTTCGGCCGACATAAGCGCTTCCCGTTTCGAAGTTCGTCGTGATTTCAGCCCGGAGATAAAACCGGTCGCAGAGGAAGGGCCGCGGCCCTTCCTCCATGGCTCCGAGACCCATCAATCATAGAGGACTGCGGCGATCTTCGGATCGGACATGTTGGTCTTGTCGTACCAATAGAAGCCCGTGTCGATCACCTTGGGCAACTTCTCCCCCTTGAGCGCCTTTATGGCCGAATCCACGACGCACTTGCCGATGCCGACCGGGTTCTGCGTGATCGCGCCGGCCATTTCGCCGGACATGATCGCCGCCTTCTGCTCCTTGCCGGAGTCATAGCCGATGAGAACGAGTTTCTTTCCCGATTCCTTGACGCCGATCGCGGCGCCTTCCGCGGAGCCTTCGTTGGCGCCGAAGATGCCTTTGAGGTTCGGGTTCGCCAGAATCATCGTCTTCGCGATCTCGGCCGACTTCAAGTGGTCGCCGGCGCCGTATTGGACGCTGACGATCTTGACGTTCGGATGTTTCGCCTTCATCTCGCTGAGGAAGCCGTCGCGCCGGTCGATCCCGGTGCGGCTGGTCTGGTCGTGCACGATCACTGCGACCTCGCCCGAGTCGCCGATCATCTGCGCCATCTTGTCCGCGGCGAGGCCCGCGGCCGCCAGGTTGTCCGTCGTGCAGGTCGTCAGCGGAATGTCGCTGTCGACCCCGGAGTCGAAGGCGATGACGGGAATTTTCTCCGCCTGCGCCTTCTTGAGCAGGGGAATTTCCGCCTTGCTGTCGAGCGCCGCGAGGCCGATCGCGCTCGGATGCTTGGCGAGGGCGGCCGAGAGCATGTCGACTTGCTTGTCGACCATAGCTTCCGTTTCCGGTCCCTCGAACGTGATCTTGACATTGTTTTCCTTCGCCGTCTGTTCGGCGCCGGCTTTGACGGCCTGCCAGAACTGATGCTGGAAGCCTTTGGAGATGAGCGGAATGTACATTTCGTCTGCGCGCGCGGCGGTCGCCAAGCCCAGCGCGGCGCTGAGGCCGACGATGGCGACCGCGCCGAGTAGTTGTCGATTCAACATTGGGTGTACCCTCCTTTATGGACCTTCAAGAATTCATCACTTCTTCTCGAAGCTGACGTCAGTCTTTGCAATCGGTGTCGGTCTTTCCTCCCTGCTCGATTGGCCTGAGCGCATCAGGTCTTCTTGCGGCGCAAGATGTCGGCATAGACGGCGAGAATGATGATCAGACCCGTCACCACGATCTGCCACTCTTGGGCGACGGAGAGAATGCGCAGGCCGTTGGTGAGAACGCTCATGATGAAGGCGCCGATGATGGTGCCGAGGATGGTGCCCGAACCGCCGCTCAGCGAGGTGCCGCCGATCACGACGGCGGCGATCGCCTCCAGTTCGTAGCCTTGGCCGAGCGCCGGTTGCGCCGAATTCAGCCGTGACGCGATGAGAAGCCCGGCGACGCCGCAGATCGCTCCGCCCAGCGCGTAGATGGCGATTTTCCAGCGATCGACGTTGACGCCCGAGAGCCGCACCGCCTCCTCGTTGCTGCCGAGCGCGAACGTGTAACGGCCGAGCGCGGTGCGGTTGAGCACCACGGAGCCTGCGATCGCCAGCGTAAAAAGGATCAGCACGGCGTTGGGAATGGGCAAGCTCGGCAAAGCCAGGCCGATGATCGAATCCTGTGAGATCATCGAAAAGTTTTCGGTGTTGTTGAAGTAGATCGGCTTGTCGGCGGAAACCACCAGGGAAAGTCCCTTGAGCAGCATCATCATGCCGAGCGTGGCGATGAAGGGCGGGATTTTCATCTTGGCCGTCAGGGTTCCCGAAACGGACCCGCACAACGCGCCCGTCGCGATCGCGGCGACGACGCCCGTCCACATCGGCAATTCCCAATAGGTCAGGAAGACGCCGCAAATGACGGCGCAGAAGGTCATCAAAGTGCCGACGGAAAGGTCGATGCCGCCGGTAATGATGACGAAGGTGCAGGCCACCGCGAGCACGCCATTGACCGCGGTGGCCTGCAGGATGCCGAGTATGTTCTCGGTCTGCATGAAGGCGGACGAGGCGAAGCTGAAATAGACGAGCAGCAGAATGAGGCTCGCGAAGGCGAGCAACTTCTGTCTCGCCGCCGGGCCGAAAAGCTGGGCTCTCAGGCCGGACACGCGCCGTTCGCCCGTCGCCGCCGCAACATCAGATCGCAACGTCATCGGCATGGACCTCTTGGCGTCAGGCGGCCTTCAATGTTTCGCGGCGGGTCGCCAGCTGCATGATCCGCTCCTGCGTCGCGTCTCTGGCGAGCAGTTCGCCGGTGATGCGACCTTCGCACATCACGACAATCCTGTCGCTCATCCGCAGGATTTCCGGCAATTCCGACGAAATCATCACGATCGCCTTGCCCTGCTTGGCCAGAGACCTCAGGAGCTTGTAGATTTCGCTCTTCGCGCCGACGTCGATGCCCCGCGTCGGCTCGTCGAAAAACAGAATGTCGCAATCGCGCGCGAGCCATTTCGCGATAACGATTTTTTGCTGGTTGCCGCCCGAAAGAAGCCGCACTTCCTGTGTCGTCGACGGCGTCCGGATGTTGAGCAGGCTGACGAAACGGACGACTGTCTCCCGAATCTTCAGCTTGCGAAGGAAAAACCCGAGCGACAGGAACTCGTTCAGATTGGACATCACGACATTCGATTCGACATCCATACCCGTCGCGAGGCCAAATCTTTTGCGGTCTTCCGAGAGGTAGCCGATGCCCCGGGCGACGGCGTGGCTCGGCGACTTGATCGCCACCTTCGAGCCGTTCACGAAAATCTCACCGGAACTCAGAGGATCCGCGCCGAAGACGGCGCGCGCCACTTCCGTTCTTCCGGCCCCCATGAGCCCCGCAAAACCCAAAATCTCGCCTTTGCGCAAAGCAAAGCTCACGTCCCGAACCAGCGGACCGCAGTTGAGATTCCTGACCTCCAGCGCGATGTCGCCGCCCGTCTCGGGGCGCTCCGAGGGCGACGCGTCGGTCAAAGTGCGCCCGACCATCATACTGATGATCGCCTCGACGCTCGTCGTTTGTGTCTGCACGGTCGCGACATATTCGCCATCGCGCAGGACGGTGACGCGGTCCGAGATTTGTTTCAGCTCGTCCATCTTGTGAGAGATATAGACAACGCCGACGCCGCGAGCCTTCAGCTCGCGGATGATTCTGAAAAGTTCGGAGATTTCCGCATCGTTCAGCGCCGATGTGGGCTCGTCCATGATCAGAACGCGGGAGTCGAACGACAGCGCTTTGGCGATCTCCACCATCTGTTGTTTTGCGACCGTCAGGGCGCCGACGACGGCGCGCGGATCGAGCGTCAAGTTCATGCGAGCCAGGATGTCGCGCGCCTGGCGATTGAGCCTGTCTTCGTCAAGAAAGAGGCCGAACCGGCCGCGCGGTTCGCGACCGATGAAAATGTTCTGGGCGACGGTCAGATGATTCATCAGTTGGAGTTCCTGATGAATGATGCCGATGCCCATGGCTTGCGCGTCGCGCGGGCCGGCGAATTCCACCGGCTGCCCGTTGTAGAGGATCTCGCCGGAATCCTTAGCGTAAACGCCGGCCAGAATTTTCATGAGCGTCGATTTGCCGGCGCCGTTCTCGCCCATGAGGGCGTGAACCTCGCCCGCCATCAACTCGAACTGGACGTCGCTCAGCGCCCTCACGCCCGGGAAATTCTTGCTGAGTCTCCGAATCGATATGAGCGCTGTCATGACGTGAAACGATCCGGGACGGCGTCATCGTCCCCGGGTTTTTGGGCGCATCGCGGCGACGGGGCGCGCCGCAAGGCGCTCGGCGGCGGGGGAGGCGAGCGAAAAGCGGGCCGAATGATTGCACCTGCGCGCGCCAAAGATCAAGCCGACCCGCCGTGCGACGCTTCCCCTTTTTCGCAGAAATTGCCGCGACTTGGCCCGGCCTGGACAGAAATCTTGCTTTCCCCGCGCGGCTCTGATTATTTGCCGCCATGCGAAAGCGGTCCGAGACCCTGTCCTTGATCCTGCGACTTAGCCGCCCGGCGCTCTGAGCGCGCCGGGACTTCAGGCATGTCCATCGCATTGAGCGGCGTCCTTCGGCCGGATTGACCTGGCCCGGCGCCGGTGTTTTCGAGGGTCTCTCATGACAACGATGCCGATTTCCAAATACGGCGCTTACGCGCCTGTCATCCTGCCGGACCGCCGCTGGCCGTCGCAGGTGATTTCCAAAGCCCCGATCTGGTGCTCCGTCGATCTTCGCGACGGCAACCAGGCTTTGATCGAGCCGATGGGCGTCGATCGCAAGAACCGCATGTTCGATCTCCTGGTCAAGATCGGCTTCAAGGAGATCGAGGTCGCGTTTCCCTCGGCTTCGCAAACCGACTTCGACTTCGTGCGCTCGGTCATCGAGGCCGACGCGGTTCCGGGCGACGTCGCGATCCAGGTGCTCACGCAATGCCGCCGCGAACTGATCGAGCGGACTTTTGAATCCGTGAGGGGCGCCCGGAAGGTCATTCTGCATTTCTACAATTCGACTTCGACCTTGCAGCGCGACGTCGTGTTCCGCACCGACCGCAAAGGGATCAAGGAGATCGCGACCGCCGCCGCCAGCCAGGTGATGGAGCTCGCCGGCAAGGCGCCGGAAACCGAGTTCGTCTTCCAATATTCGCCGGAAAGCTTCACCGGCACCGAACTCGAATTCTCGCTGGAGGTCTGCGAGGCGGTCAAGGCGATCGTCCGGCCGACGCCGCAGAAGCGGCTGATCCTCAATCTGCCCGCCACCGTCGAGATGGCGACGCCCAATGTTTACGCCGACCAGTTCGAATGGTTCGGGCGCCGCATTTCCGACCGCGACAGCGTGATCCTCTCGGTGCACCCCCATAACGACCGCGGCACGGCGGTGGCGGCGGCCGAGCTCGCTTTGATGGCGGGCGCCGACCGCGTCGAAGGCACCTTGTTCGGCAACGGCGAGCGCACCGGCAACGTCGACATCGTGACGATGGCGCTGAACCTGTTCACCCAAGGGATCGATCCCGGCCTCGACCTGCACGACGTCGACGCGATCAAGGACGTCGCCGAATATTGCACGCAATTGCCGGTGCACCAGCGCCACCCTTACGTCGGCGAACTCGTCTACACCGCGTTTTCCGGCTCCCACCAGGACGCGATCAAGAAGGGCTTCGAGGCCCAGGCCTTGCGCAACGATCCGTTGTTCCAGGTGCCCTATCTGCCGATCGATCCGAAGGACGTCGGTCGCACCTACGAGGCGGTGATCCGCATCAACAGCCAGTCGGGCAAGGGCGGCCTCGCCTATATCCTGCGCGCCGATCACGGGCTCGACCTGCCGCGCGCGCTGCAGGTCGAATTCTCGAGGATCGCCCAGGCGCAGATGGACCGCGACGGGAAGGAGCTGACCAGCGCCGACGTCTGGGCGCTGTTCGAGCGGACCTATCTTCTGACCGACGCGCCGCTGACGCTGGCTTCGCAGCAGACGCTGCCGACCGGGCGCGACAGCCGCGAACTGACCGCCGTGCTCCGCCGCGCCGACGGCTCGTCATTGACCGTCGAGGGCGCCGGCAACGGGCCGATCGACGCCTTCGTCGATGCGCTGAAGCGCGCGTTCGCGGTGGAGTTCTCGTTCCTCGACTATCACGAGCACGCGGTCGGCCGCGGCGCCTCGGCGACCGCCGCCTCCTACGTCGAGTTGCAGGACGCGCGCGGCGAAATCGTCCATGGCGTCGGCATCGATCCGAGCATCGTCACCGCCTCGCTGAAGGCGGTGCTCAGCGCGGTCACCCGGCTGCTGGCGCGGGAAGGACGCGCGGTCTGAGCGCCCTCCCTCCCCCCTTGTGGGGGAGGGCCGGGGTGGGGGGTCGCGCTAACCCTTGGAACTACGCCGGCGTCGCAGAAACTTTGGAGAGGCCGTGTTTAACCGGATTGATAGTCGACATTTTGGACCGGGACGATCCCCGACAGTTTGTGATTTGCGGCGTGTTCCGGCGCTTCGCGGAGCCCCGTACGGGGCGGAGCAAAGCGCCGGAACACGCCGCGGCGATCGATGAGGCCAACATCGCGGTCGCAGAAGCGCACGACATGATCGCCGGTTTCGAGTGCGGCAATGCCGACAAGCTCGCCGACAAGGGCCTCGCTGACGAAGACGCTGGCGCCCTTCCACTTGATCTCGCCCGTGCCGCGCACGCGCCGGACCTGGTGGTCGGCGTCATACCAGGGGTCGGCGAGGCGATCCGGCATGGCTCTGGGCGAAGACGCGTAGAACTCCGCCGGAAGCCGCTGGCCCAGGGCTTCGTGCGGACGCTCCTCGTTGTAGTGGCGGCGGAAGGCGTCGAAGCGCGCTTGCTGTTCGTCCGCATTGCTCGCCGCGGGACGCGCCGTCTGCGCCTTCAAGGTGCGATGCATCCGCTCATGGCGGCCGTTTTCCTGCGGCGAAGCCGGGTGGATGAAGCGCGGCTGGACGCCGAGCCTCAACCACCAGGCCGACAGCCGCGTGAGGCCGCCGGCCCCGCGGCTGCCGAATGGCGCTCCATTGTCGCAGCGGATCGAAAATGGCAGCCCATGTGTGCGGAAGGCCCGTTCAAACACCGGGCGAACCCCTTCGATCGTCTCCGGCGCGATCTGAACCTCGATCAGAAAGCGGCTGTGGCTGTCCGTCATGGTCAACGGATCGATCCGCTGCTGGTCGCTCGTGCGGAACCACCCTTTGAAGTCCACGCTCCATTCGTCATTGGCGGTCTCCACCGCCGCGAACGGGCGTTGCTTCGGATCGAGCGCCCTTCGCCGCCGCTTGGCCGGCCCGATCAGGCCGGCCCGCTTGACGATGTCGCCGATCGTCGAGGCCGCCGGCCAGCCCGTCTCGGGGTCGTTGCGATCCAGCATCGCCAACAGCTTGCGCGGACCCAAATGCGGAAACCGCCGGCGCAGCGAAACGATCGCATCCGCCACCCGCCGATCCGTTCGGCGTGGACAATGCAAGGCGGCGTGCGAGCGGTTCTCAAACCAACTCTCCTCGCCGCTCGCCCTTCGCCGGCGCCATTCATAAAACGTGTCGCGGCAAACACCGTAGCGCCCACACAACTCCGACACGCTCCAGTTTCCCGTCTCATAATCCGAAAGCATCCGGACCCGCTCTTCCATGCGACAAGTCTCCAAAAACGGCATCGGAGATCCTCCCTCCAATGCACATTGACTTGTCGACCATCATCCCGGTCTAAACTGTCGGGAATCCACCCGGATTATACCCCGGCGCGACCCCCCTCCCTGACCCTCCCCCAAGCGCGCGCTCCCTCCCCCCTTGTGGGGGAGGGCCGGGGTGGGGGGTCGCGCTAACCCTCAGGAATCATGCCGGCGTCGCAGAGACTTTGGAGAGGCCGGCGCGACCCCCCTCCCTAACCCTCCCCCACAAGGGGGGAGGGAATCCCGGCCGCCTACGGTTTCCTTCCCGGGACCGAGCAAAATCAAAGCCCTGCGGGGCGGGTAATTTCCGCGCCCGCGCCGCGGAGGCGGCGATGGGACGCCGCGTTCATCCCTCCCGCAAAAATCTGGATTTCCAAATTTTTTATTGGACGGCCTTTTGCGGTCTCAACGGTATCAATGACTTGGCCGGATCGTAAATTTGCATCTCCAAGGAATTTCCAAATTTATTTTTGGCGGTTTTTGGGAATATCGAAGGGTTGCGGGCGAAAAAATTTGGAAAACGCTGTTTTTCCAAAATCCCGCTCAATCCACAGCCGCATCCTGTCCTTTCGCCCTCCGTCAACGCCTCGATGCGCGCCCGCGCCGCAAGCCGCGCGGCCCGGCCCGTCGTCGCGACGGGATCGAACGCCCGATCAGCATGCAACGGGAATTCTGGAATGTCCAGAAAATGTTTTTGGGGAAATAGAATTCGACAGCTGCGTCGAAAACTGTTCGCTTGAGTGCTACGGTTGGACCGAAATGGATGGCGCCGGCGGCCACATCGGCGTGGGTGGTGGTAGCGCTCTCGCCGGGGTACTAAGCGAGGCTGCCGAGGCGGGAAGAATTTTGCGGTGTGTGGATCAATCGACGACGCTTAATCGCCAAAACCGTGTCAATTCTGATATTTATACCGATGCTCGATATCCTTAGGGTATCGTACGGCATGCCGGCATCATGGATGGTGCCTGGCATGTTGCTGTGGCTCCAACTTGACCAGGAAGGGTGCAGATGACCTCGGTAATCGAAAGTGCCCTACTCTTCGACGAGCGCGTTAAATGCTATTCGCTGATGAGTGCGGTCAAAGCCATGGACTACCTGGCCCTAGTCGAAAGTGCGTACGCGAAGCGAGGTGGGCTCAAACACCAGCGCGACGCGCTAAAGACGACCACCGCTAGGCGCATCAGGGCCCGCATGGTCTCCGACATAAAGAGAGGGGCTATCCTTCCGCCGGTTGTAATTGGTGTGATCGTTGATCCCGCGCTCCTCAACAAGATTCCCGAGATGGATCCGGCCGAAACAGTTCGGTTCATTAGCGAGAATCTAGTCGCTACGATTTCGATTATCGACGGTATGCAGCGCACCACTGCGCTTCGAGACGCGATAGAAGAGGACGAGGGCGTTGTTGCGAACATGCCGGTTCGCATAGAATGTTGGATCGCCCAGTCCACCGACAGCCTTATCTATCGCATGTTGGTGCTCAACACCGGCCAGGTTCCCTGGAATCTTAGCCGTCAGCTGCAGGTAGTGTACTCGCCACTTATCGATGAGATGATGAAGCGGGTCAACTTCGAGCGCGTGCTCGACACCGAAAAGCCGGAGCGTCGCACCAAGGCCGGAGAGTATCCGCCAGACAGTCTTGTTGAGCTTTATATCGCGTTCGGACTGCGGAAAACAGACATCGACACGCAGGAGACCCTAGCGGACGAGTTCTCGCGTCTCGACATCACCGATGCGCTCGGCGGGGACCAGTACGATCACTTCTTCTATCCGGTCCTTCAAATGATGGTGGACTTGGATAACGCATTTTCGCGCTTAGACGTTGATATAGACGACAAAAGCGAGGAAGCCGACGCGGGCGAGACTTTGTCCTCGAGTACCCTGCGCGTGCTGAAGAAAGGGAAGAGCGTTTTTGACAGCAAACCGGCTCGCATCGGCTTTATTGTCGCTACAGCGATAGCGATCCTCGGTCGTATCGGCATGGAGCGTGATCCCGGTGCCAGCGAGCAGAAATTGAAAGATATCAAGGAGCAGCTGGCAGTCTTTGTCGGGCGGCTCGGAAAGATGCAAGTCGAGGAGCTTGTCGGTTTCCTAAAGCTCGATGTTCTGTCGGAGAAGCTCTACAGCCAGAAGCGGTCGGCTGTAGGACGCTATGAGCGCGCCTTCTTTGACGCGGCGTTCAAGGTTCTCGTCGACGAGAAGTTCGAAGTGCCGAGCATGGAACCGTGTTGGCGAGCGTAATCCGTGGCCAACAGGAATCGCAAAGAGATGAGCGGGATCATCTTCCGAAAGTTGACTGATTACGCCGCCCGCGCGGGGGAATTGATCGGCACTTCTGACAGGCCGCGCTGGGTCAAGCGTCTTAGTCCGGAGGATGCCGATCTGATGTCTAAGAGTTTGTCCGCGAACATCATGCTTGAATGCATAGCTTTCGCAGCATGAGGCGGATTGAGGCGAGTCGCAGGAATGCGAGGGCCTTTCGGGTGAGACATTCCCAGTCTTTCGCCAATCTGCGACAGCGGTTGAGCCACGCAAACGTTCTCTCGACGAGCCAGCGCTTTGGTAGGACGATGAACTCTTTGGCGCAGTCAGAGCGCTTGACGATTTCGACGTTGACTTGCGTGATTGCGCGCTTCACCGCCGCCTGAAACTCCGGCCCTTGATAGCCGCCATCCGCGTAGAGCTTGAGAAGGAATGGAAAGGCGCCAAACAAGGTCGCCATCAGCAAGGCGCCGCCGTCGCGATCCTGAATGTCGGCGCCGTGCACGATGGCGTGTATCAGGAGGCCTTGCGCGTCGACAAGAATATGCCGCTTCTTGCCTTTGATTTTCTTGCCCCATCAAAGCCATGCGGGTCGATGCAACGCCCCCCTTTTCCGCTGACTTGACGCTCTGGCTGTCAAGGATTGCGGCGGTCGGACTGGCGTCGCGACCGGCTTGCTCGCGACACTTCACATAGAGCGCTTCGTGAAGGCGATCGAGCGTGCCGTCATAGCTCCACAGATCGAAATAATCATAAAGCGTCGAACGCGGCGGCAAGTCCTTCGGGATCGCTCGCCACTGGCATCCCGTGCTCAGGATATACATCAGCCCGTTGACCACTTGGCGCTCATCGACATGGCGTCGGTTGCCGCCGCGCCTGGCAGGCGGGATCACTGGCGCGACATGCGCCCACTCGGCGTCCGTCAGGTCGCTCGGATAGCGCAATTTGCTGCGGTCATACCGCGCCCGATTTTCGTTCGTCCACATCGGCGACCTCCATCGAATCAGGGAGCGCCGAGTAAATCACAACCGATTCAAATCAACCAAATTGTCCCCGGACAGCCGACATTAAGGCCAACCGGAAGATCACCCGTCAAATGCGGGCAGTGCAGTTCGAACATGAGGCGCGGAGATATTTTGCTTTCTTCGGCCTCCCGCCGATCGAGGAACTTCCGGACGGACTGTCGGAGTTGGAGCGCACGCCCGGAGCGTTCGGTATCGCCGTCTCACAGAGCGATGTCCAGCCTAAAGCCACGCTTGCAGAAATCCGCGATATTATAGAGGACGAGTTCGAAGGAATCGACGGTTATGAAGGTCATGATTTAGAATTGGTTGCCGCTCTTTTTCCGAAGATATTGCTTGTCGAGGCCGACACAAACCACATTTATACGGCCGACGTCGACAGAGTGCTCGGCGCGATGGTCGCACTCTCGTACGCGGAGGGGCCCATCGCTCTAGGCCAGCAGACGCTCAAGGGGATCGCGGCACTTTTCACGGAAGGTTCCGACTACATTCCGTACTCGACCATTCTTCAGGGCATCCTCTCCATTTCTTGGGGCGGACTTTTCGTCGAGCTATACCGGTCCATCGAGCAGCTATACGCTGTGCCCAGAACTCCTCGACCTCACCAAGGATTGGAAGAGCGAGAAGCCATTCAGCGAGCTCGCAGCGCTGCTTGAGAACCACCTCGCGTGGCGTCCGAAGGAAGACGAGTCCTTAATTCGAGTTGTCACCTGCTGCGACCAAAAAACGATAAACGATTTGGCCCGCGCATTCGAGATCAACCTCGACGAGAGGAGCACAACAGCTGAGCGAGTCGGGCGTGCGATCTATTCGATGAGGAACGGCTTAGTGCATTTCCGCTCGGCAACTAAAGTCGCGTCGCCTGACGATGCTGGGTGGGATCTCATAATCGCCGCCATGCTCGCTGCGGTCGCTAACACCTATTCCGCATATGGGCAAATTTACCACGAGTACGTAGTGGTATGAATTGAATGCCCTCGGTCCTTAACAAAAAGGTGTCCGCGAAAAAGGGCTCATCGCTCACCCCGTCGTCGACCTTCGCGGCAACGGCCCTTGGACTTCAGAGCGGTCGCGGCCTCATCCAAACGCGGCAGGACCGGCACCAGCCTCGGCAGCAAGAATCCCTTGCTCGCCTGGAGCCGATTATGCGCGAGAGGAAGTCGAACTCAAGGACGGCCCCAAAAGGGCCGCCGCCATTGCCGACGAGTTTACGCAGTCAGCAAGCTGACTGCTATGGGCGGTCGCCATAAAGGCGATCCCTGACTTCGACTTCCTCTCGCGCACCGCTCCGCCGGGCAAGCAATGACGGAATCCGCTTCCGGTCGTCGGACTTGTTTGTTGTGAGCCTGGACAAATGGTCGCCCCGCTTGCCGCCCCGCCTCGCGCGCCCCCTTGATGATGCCAATCCGGTCGTTGGCGGCCGCCGGCGCCGCTCGCCAAGCGTCGGCGCCCGCATCGCGCGGATCGTTCACGCCTTCGCGGACTGGCCGAGCGCCGCGGCGAGGCTTTCGATGCGGTGCGTCGCCTCGCCGAGCGCCTGCGCGAAGACGGCGGCCTGACGGTCGGCGTCGCGCCTGGCCGCGGCGTCCGAGTCGGCGCTTTCGGCGGCCTGCGCGTCGAGCCGGGCGATGGTGCGGCGCGCCTCGGATAATTCGTCGGCGACGGTGAGCGCGGCCATCACGATCAGCCGCTGGTCGCCGATCTCGCCGAACGAGTTGCGGATTTCGTTGATCCGGCCGTCGATCTCTCCGGCCAGCGTCTCGAGGTGCGGCTGTTCGCCCTCGTTGCAGGCCAGACGATAGATCCGTCCGCCGATCGTCACCGTCACCTGGGCCATCGACGCTGCCTCTCCTGTCAGCCCGGCTCGCCGCCGGCGAACCGGTCGACCACCGAGCGAACCGCGGCGCCGGCCCTCCCGAGCAGCCGCGCCGCCTCGGCGTTCGCCGCCAGCAGGCTGCGGTTTCTGTCGAGAGCCCCGTCGAGTTCGACGGCGAGCCGCGCGCGGTCGTCCTGCATCAGCGCGAGCTCCTCCTGCGCGTCGCCTTGCGCGCTGTCCTGCCGCACGCGGCGCTCGATCGCCGCTTCGAGCAGATCGATGGCGGCGCGCAGTCGCTTCAGGGACGGCTCCAGAGGATCGGCGGCCATGCTGGTTCCGAGGGTTGCCTTCCAATGTTTACGCTTCGGTTGAAGCAGCCGTCAACGCGCCGCGCGCCGCCGGACACATCAAACGGCGACGGATTCCGTGGATAATTCGACGGGCGGAGCCGAGCGCGGCAGGCGCCGACGGATGCGAGGCGCCGGCGCGGGCGTTCGCGGCGCTCCGGCCGTCGCCGCACGCCGATTGACAGGCCCGGTCACGGCGCCTATCAACCTGTCGCCGAGAGCAAGGCGGCCTTTCGCCGGCGCGGGCCCTGGGGAGTAGAATGGCGTCGATCGTGACCCATGACTCGATGGCCAACGTCCTTCGCGCGCTGTCGATGGACGCGGTCGAAAAGGCCAACAGCGGCCATCCCGGACTGCCGATGGGCGCCGCCGATGTCGCGACCGTGCTGTTTCGCGACGTTCTGAAATTCGACGCCGCCGACCCGCAATGGCCCGACCGCGACCGGTTCGTGCTGTCGGCCGGTCACGGCTCGATGCTGCTCTATTCGCTGCTGTATTTGACGGGCGTCGGCGGCGCCGACGGGCTGACGATCGACGATCTCAAGAGCTTCCGGCAGCTCGGCTCGAAGACGCCGGGCCATCCCGAATACGGGCATACGATCGGCGTCGAGGCGACCACCGGCCCGCTGGGCCAGGGTCTCGGCATGGCGGTCGGCATGGCGCTGGCCGAGCGGATGCTCGCCGCCGAGTTCGGCGACATCGTCGACCATCGCACCTACGTGCTGGCCTCCGACGGCGATCTCATGGAGGGGATCAGCCAGGAGGCGATCGCCATCGCCGGCCATCTGAAATTGTCCAGGCTGATCGTCCTCTACGACGACAACAGCATTTCGATCGACGGCAAGACTTCGCTGTCCGATTCGGTCGATCAACTCGGGCGTTTTCGCTCGGCGGGCTGGCGCGCCGTGCTGATCGACGGCCACGACCAGGCCGCGGTGCTGCGCGCGCTTCGCGCCGCCAAGAGGGCGGACAAGCCGAGCCTCATCGCCTGCAAGACGACGATCGGCTTCGGCCTGCCGACGCGCGCGGGCACCAGCAAGGCGCATGGCGAGGCGCCCGGCGCCGCCGAGATCGCCGGCGCGCGCGTCGCGCTGCACTGGCCCTACGAGCCCTTCGTCGTGCCGGACGAAATCCTCGCCGCCTGGCGCGCCGTCGGCGCCAAGGGCCGCGCCCCGCGCGAGCGTTGGCGCCGCCTGTTCGAGGCGCGCCCCGCCGGGCAGCGCGCCGAATTCGAGCGCCGCTGGCGCGGCGACCTGCCGCAAGCCCTGTTCGACGCGATCGACGCCTACAAGCGCAAGCTCGCTGCTGAGGCGCCGGAAATCGCCACCCGCAAGGCGGGAGAGGCGCTGTTGAAGGTCATCGCGCCGGTCGTGCCGGAACTGATCACCGGTTCGGCCGACCTGACCCCGTCCAACAACACCAAGGTCGAGGCGACGCGCGACATCACGCCGGACGACAAATCCGGCCGCTACATCCACTGGGGCATCCGCGAACATGGCATGGCGGCGGCCTGCAACGGGCTGTCGCTGCACGGCGGCTTCATCGCGTCGGGCGCGAGCTTCCTGGCGTTCACCGACTATTGCCGACCCTCGCTGAGGCTCGCCGCGTTGATGGGCGTGCGCGTCACCCATGTGTTCACCCACGATTCGATCGGGCTCGGCGAGGACGGTCCGACGCACCAGCCGGTCGAGCATCTGGCGGCGTTGCGCGCGGTCCCCAACTTGCTGCTGTTCCGCCCCGCCGATTCCGTCGAGACGGTGGAATGCTGGCAGGCGGCGCTCGAAGCGCGGACCTCGCCCTCGATCCTGGCGCTGACGCGGCAGAACCTGCCCGCCCTCCGGCGCGCGCATGTGCCGGAAAACCTCTGCGCGCTGGGCGCCTATGAGATTTCGCCGGCGAGCGGCGAAGCGGCGGTGTCGATCTTCGCATCGGGCTCGGAAGTGTCGCTCGCCGTGGCGGCGCAGAAGATTCTCGCCGAAAGAAACGTCGCCGCGCGCGTCGTCTCGGTCCCCTGCCTGGAGCTGTTTCTCGACCAGGACGAGGCCTATCGCGTGCAGGTGATCGGCGCGGCGAAGGTTCGCGTCGGCGTCGAGGCGGCGGTCCGTCAGGGCTGGGACGCGCTGATCGGCGATGGTCCGTTCATCGGCATGACGGGCTTCGGCGCGAGCGCGCCCTACAAGGCGCTCTACCAGCATTTCGGCATCACGCCGCAAGCGGTGGTCGACGCGGCGCTGGCGCGGCTGGCGGGCTGAACCGGCCCAACGCAGGGATTGAGATGGATCAAGGCCGCGCCGGCGCGGCCGTCTAGGTCAGACGAACTGAATCGGGCAAGGAGAGTGGCGATGACGGTAAAGGTGGCGATCAACGGCTTCGGGCGCATCGGGCGCCTCACCTTGCGCGCGATTGTCGAATCCGGGCGTCGGGACATCGAGGTCGTGGCGATCAACGATCTCGGCCCGGTCGAAACCAACGCGCACCTGCTGCGCTTCGACAGCGTCCACGGCCGCTTTCCCCATTCGGTCGTCGTCGAGGGCGATACGATCAGCGTCGGCGGCGGCAAGATCAAGGTCACGGCGATCAAAGACCCGGCGCAGCTCCCCCACAGGGATCTCGGCGTCGACATCGCGCTCGAATGCACCGGCCATTTCACCGCCAGGGAGAAAGCGGCGGCGCATCTGGCCGCCGGCGCCCGGCATGTGCTGGTCTCGGCGCCGGCCGACGGCGCGGACCTCACCGTGGTGTTCGGCGTCAATCATTCAAAGCTGACGAAGGAGCATCTCGTCGTCTCCTGCGCCTCCTGCACCACCAATTGCCTGGCGCCGGTGGCCAAGGTGCTCAACGACGCGATCGGCATCGATCACGGCTTCATGACGACGATCCATTCCTACACCGGCGATCAGCCGACCCTCGACACGCTGCACAAGGACCTCTATCGCGCGCGGGCGGCCGCCCTTTCGATGATCCCGACCACCACCGGCGCCGCCAAGGCGGTCGGCCTGGTGCTGCCCGAGCTGAAGGGCAAGCTCGACGGCTCGGCGATCCGCGTGCCGACCCCCAACGTCTCGGCGGTGGATTTCAAATTCGTCGCCAAGCGCGCCACCTCGGTCGCCGAGATCAACGCGGCGATCAAGGCGGCCGCGGCCGAAGGCCCGCTGAAGGGCATCCTCGGCTTCACCGAGCTGCCCAATGTCTCGGCCGACTTCAACCACGACAACCACTCTTCGGTGTTCCACCTCGACCAGACCAAGGTGATCGACGGCACGTTCGTGCGCATCCTTTCCTGGTACGATAACGAGTGGGGCTTCTCGAACCGCATGGCCGACGTCGCCGTGGCGATGGGCAATCTGCGCTGACGCGCGGTTGACGGCCGCCGCGCGGCTTCGATCGAAAGTTCCGCGGGCGCGCGAACAGCGCCTTGCCGGCCGCCGGCGGACGGGAGCGCGGGCGGCGGTCGATTCAACGCTCCCGCGAGGCGTCTCATCATGGCCGCAGCGTTTCGCACCCTCGACGAGGCCGCCGTCTCCGGCAAGCGCGTGCTGTTGCGCGTCGATCTCAACGTGCCGATGGAGCACGGCAAGGTGACCGACGCGACGCGCATCGACCGCGTGCTGCCGACCATCCGCGAGATTTCGAAGAAGGGCGGCAAGGTCATCCTGCTCGCCCATTTCGGACGCCCCAAGGGCGGGCCGGACGAGGCCAATTCGTTGCGGCCGGTCGCCGCCGCGCTCGCCGGGCGCCTCGGCGGTCCCGTCGCCTTCGCAGCGGACTGCGTCGGCGCGGTCGCGCAAAGCGCCATCGCCGCGATGAAGGACGGCGACGTCCTGCTGCTCGAGAACACGCGCTTCCACAAAGGCGAGGAGAAAAACGATCCGGCGTTCGTCGCCGAACTGGCCGTGCTCGGCGACCTCTATGTCAACGACGCCTTCTCGGCCGCGCACCGCGCCCATGCCTCGACCGAGGGCGTCGCGCACAAACTGCCGGCCTACGCCGGACGCGCGATGCAGGCCGAGCTGGAGGCGCTCGGCAAGGCGCTCGAGGCGCCCGCGCGCCCACTCGTCGCCATTGTCGGGGGCGCCAAGGTCTCGACCAAGCTCGAAATGCTCGGCAATCTGGTCGCCAAGGTCGACGCGCTGGTCATCGGCGGCGGCATGGCCAATACGTTTCTCAACGCGCAGGGCAAGCCGGTCGGCAAGTCGCTGTGCGAGAAGGACCTCGCCGAGACCGCGCGCGCGATCCTCGCCAAAGCGCAAGCCGCGCGCTGCGCCGTCATTCTCCCCGTCGACGCGGTCGTCGCCACGCAATTTGCCGCCAACGCGCCCGCGCAGACTTATGGCGTCGACGCGATCCCGGCCGACGGCATGATGCTCGACATCGGTCCGCTTTCGGTCGACCGCGTCAAGGCGTCGCTCGTCGAAGCCTCGACCGTGGTGTGGAACGGGCCGGTCGGCGCGTTCGAGCTCGCCGGCTTCGAACGCGGCACGTTCGATCTGGCGCGCTACGTGGCGCAGCGCACCCGGCAGGGCAAGCTCGTTTCGGTGGCCGGAGGCGGCGACACGGTCGCGGCGCTCAACGGCGCCGGGGTCGCCGACGACTTCACCTATGTTTCGACCGCCGGCGGGGCCTTCCTCGAATGGATGGAGGGTAAGTCGCTGCCGGGCGTCGAGGCGCTCCGCCGCTGAAGGCGAGCGCCGCCGGTGCGGTCCCTCCCGACGAGCCGACGCTGCAGTGCGCCGGAACTCTCGTTCGCAACGCTCTCAAAGAGGCGGCGTCGCGCAAATGATCGGCGATCGGATCGCGCGCCTGTTTGACCGCGGCTAAGCTCCGCGCCGCGCCGGCGCGTCACGCCTTGGCGTCCCCCAGCAGCGCGCCGGCGATCCCTTCCCATTCGGCCTCCAGCGGCTCCCGGCAGAACGGCTGGCGGGCGCGGCGATACCAATAAGCGGCGTTGCCGGCGTCCCCTTCCTTGCGGTGCAGGTAGGCGTGCACCCAGTCGCCGCGGCCGCCCTCGTCGCTCTGGGCGAGCTGATGGGCGCGGTCGAAATCGCCGCGCGCGTCATGCCAGAGCGCTTCGAGCGCCGGAGAGAGGCCGGCGGGCGGGCCGGAGGCGGCGAGCGAGCGGCGGAAGTCGGCGAGGTTCATGGAGCGGGCGCTCTGGCGCCGCCTGAGCGGCGGTCCTTGCCTCAAATGTAACCGCATCGCCCAGAACTTTGAAAGCCGCCCCAATTGGATTGCGTCGCTGCGCGATGGAAAGCCGCCGTTTGTTCGACGCCGCGGGGCGCGCGCCTCTAGTTTGCCGCGCCTTCCTAACCCTCCCTTAACCTTAACGACTCCTAATGGACGCAACGGCGTCCGGAATGGTCCTGGAGGCCGGACAATCGTTGACGCCCATACACGCCCATGCTATCCCAAACCATCCCGACAGTGGCGTCCGCGTTCGGGCGGTCAAGGCGGCGCGAAAGCGTGGCGCTGACCTGCGTTGTTCATGGCCACTGCGGGGGCGGGGGGCCGGTTGGAGCGCTTCGTTTCGCATTATACGAACCGGTTCGATGCGAAGGGGCGCATCTCGATCCCCGCATCCTTTCGCAGCGTGCTGGCGAAGGATGGTTTCGAGGGGCTTTACGTTCATCCCTCGCTCGACGCGCCGGCGCTCGATTGCGGCGGCAATGCGCTGTTGCGCGAGATCGACGCGTTGCTGGAGTCGATGCCGGCCTATTCGGAGCCGCGCGATGTCTTTGCGACCGCCCTGCTGGGCACCAGCGAGATATTGCGGCCCGATTCGGAGGGGCGCGTGCTGCTCAGCGAAGCGAGCCGGGCGTTCATCGGCCTGACCGGCGAAGCGGTTTTCGTCGGCCAGGGGCACAAGTTTCAGATCTGGGAGCCGAAGCGCTTCGCCAGCCATCTCGAGGAGGCCAAGACTCGAGTGCGGCAGTTGCGGGCCGAACTCGGCGCCAGAGCGGCGCGCGCCGCGCCACAGGGGGCACGCGAATGACGACGGGCCGCAGCGGGGGGCAACCCGCTGCTGGCGGACCGGCCCGTCACATTCCCGTTCTCCTTGAGGAGGTTGTCTCCGCCCTCTGCGTAAAGGAGGGCGGAGTCTATCTCGACGGCACGTTTGGCGCGGGCGGCTACGCCAGCGCCATGCTGGCGCGCGGCGCGCAGGTGGTCGCGCTCGATCGCGACCCGCAGGCCATCGCCGGCGGCCGCGCCCTGATGGAGGCGTCGGGCGGGCGCCTGCGTCTTGTCGAGGGTCGCTTTGGCGAGCTCGACCTCATCGCGCGCGGTCTCGGCGTCGGGCGGCTTGACGGCGTCGTTCTCGACATCGGCGTTTCCTCGATGCAGATCGACGACGCCGCGCGCGGATTCTCGCTGCGCTATGACGCGCCGCTCGACATGCGCATGGAGCAGACGGGGCGCACCGCCGCCGATATCCTGGCGCAGGACGACGAAGCGACGATCGCCGACATTCTCTACCACTACGGCGAGGAGCGCGCGGCGCGCCGCATCGCGCGCGCCGTCGTCGCCGACCGGGCGGCGGCGCCCTACGCCTCGACGCTGCGGCTCGCGCAAATGATCGAACGCGTCGCGCCGGCCAAGCCCGGCGAACTGACCCATCCGGCGACGCGCAGCTTCCAGGCGCTGCGCATCGCGGTCAATGACGAACTGGGCGAGCTCGCCAGGGGCCTGTTCGCCGCCGAAGAGGTCCTGGCGCCGGGCGGCCGTCTCGCCGTGGTGACGTTCCACTCGCTGGAAGACCGCATCGTCAAACAGTTTTTCGCGCGGCGCTCGGGCCGGGGCGAAGCCGCTTCGCGCCTGCTGCCCGGCGAGCCGGCGCGCGCCGCGCCGACCTTTCTTGTCGGCGCCGGCCAGCCGATCGTCGCGGGCGAGCGCGAGCGCGCCGAAAATCCGCGCTCGCGTCCGGCGAAGCTGCGCTTCGGCGAGCGCACCGGCGCGCCGGCGCGCGGTCCGGACGCCGATCTCATGGCGTTGACCCGTCTGCCGGGCGAGCGGCGAAGGAGAGGCTGATGTGGCGCTTCATGCACATCATCGCCATCGCCGCGCTGGTCGGCTCGGCGGTTTATGTCTATTCCGTGAAATACCAGACGATCTACGCCTCGGAGCAGGTCGTCAAGACGCGCCACCTGATCGCCAAGGAGCGCGACGCGATCAATGTCTTGCGCGCCGAATACGCCTTCCTGACGCGCCCCGACCGCCTGCAGGCGCTCGCCGACAAACAGCTTGAATCGCAACCTTTGTCGCTGCATCAGATCGTCAAGGCGGCGGATCTGCCGTTGCCGCTGCCCAAGATCGATTCGATCGCCCGCAAGATCGAGGCGCTCGGCTTTCCCGGCCCGACGGCGACGCCGAGCCCCGGGGTGACCGGCGCCAGCCCATCCACGAGGTAGGTCATGACCGAGGACCCAATGACCGCCTCGCCGCCGGACAAACCCGCGGGCGCCAGGAGCTTCGCCGTTTCCTTGGTGCGGCTGCGGAGCCTCGGCCACGACCTGTTGCGCGCCAGGCTCGACAAGAGCGGCGGACGCATCCGCCTGTTGATGCTCGGCCTGTTCGTCGCCTACGCCGGCGTCGCCGCCAAGCTCGTTCTGCTCGGCCTGTCGCACGATCCGCCGCAGACCCTGAAGGTCGCGGCCGACGAGGCGGCGTCGGGCGCGCGCCCCGACATGCTGGACCGCAACGGTGAGATTCTGGCGACCGACGTCAAGACCATGTCGGTGTTCGCCGAGCCGCGCCGGATCATCGACAAGGACGAGGCGGTCGAGCTGATCACCGCCGTCCTGCCGGACGTCGACGCCAGGGAGCTGCGCGACCGGCTCGGCTCGAAGAAGGGCTTCGTCTGGGTCAAGCGCCACGTCACCGCCAAGGAGCAGCAGGAGATCTTTCATCTGGGCCTGCCCGGCGTCGGCTTCCTGCCGGAGAACAAGCGCGTCTATCCCAACGGGCCGCTGGGCGCCCATGTCATCGGCTTCGTCGACAACGACAACATCGGCATCGCCGGCATGGAGAAATATCTCGACAACCAGAGCCTCACCGATCCCCATGTCGCCGGCTTCAGCGTCGATCCGGACAGTCTGAAGCCGGTGCGGCTGTCGCTCGATCTGCGCGCCACGCACGCGCTGCGGGACGAATTGCAACTGGGCATGGAGCGCTTTCAGGCCAAGGCCGGGGCGGGGGCGATCATGGACGTCAACACCGGCGAGATCATCGCGCTGGAATCGCTGCCGGACTTCGATCCCAACAATCCCGGCGACATGAAGGACCCGGCCGTCATCAACCGCGTCAACGTCGGCGTCTACGAAATGGGCTCGACCTTCAAGGCGCTCACCCTGGCGATGGCGCTCGAAGCGGGCAGGGTCAATCTCGGCACCCGGATCGACGCGCGCGACAGCCTGCGCTATGGCCGCTTCACCATCCACGATTTCGAGGCGACCCATCGCATGTTGACGGTGCCGGAGGTGTTCACCCATTCCTCCAATATCGGAGCGGCGCGCATGGCGCTGATGGTCGGCGTCGAGGGGCACCAGGCCTTCCTGAGGAAGATGGGCCAGCTCGACCGGCTGCGCACCGAACTGCCCGAGAGCGCCGAGCCGCTCGTTCCCAAGCGCTGGGGCGAACTGAACACCATGACCATCGCCTTCGGCCAAGGCATCAACGTGGCGCCGCTCCAGGCGATGATGGCGGTCGCCGCATTGGTCAACGGCGGCAATATCATGACGCCGACCTTCCTCAGGCGCACGCCCGAACAGGCGCTTGCCGAAAGCCGCCGCGTGATCAGCGCCCAGACCTCCGAATCGATGCGCTATCTCCTGCGCTCGAACGCCACGCACGGCTCGGCGGGCTTCGCCAACATTCCCGGCTACTACGTCGGAGGCAAGACCGGCACCGCCGACAAGATCGTGCACGGCCACTATTCGAAGGACAAGGTTTTCGCCACTTTCATGGCGATCACGCCTGCCGACAAGCCGAAATATCTCTATATGGTCCTCTACGACGAGCCGCACGCCATCGCGGGGGACGGCGGCTTTCATACCGCGGCGCACAACGCCGGGCGGGTGACCGGGCGGCTGATCGAGCGCGTCGAGCCGCTGGTCGGCGTGCCGCCGGCCCAGGAATTTCCGACGCAACCCTTCCCCCTGCTCGCGCGGCTGGGATTCGGGTTCGACGCAGACAAGGTGTCGAAGGAGTGACGCAGCTTCGCGATCTGATCGATGTGCCTGCGCGGGCGAGCGCGCTCGCGACGCTCGCGGTGGCGGGCCTGTGCGCCGACAGCCGCAAGGTGACGCGCGGCGACGTGTTCTTCGCGCTGGCCGGCGCCCGGCAGGACGGGCTCGCCTTCATCGCCGAGGCGGCCGAGCGCGGCGCCAGCGTCATCATCGCCGAACGGGCGCCGCCGCGGCTGCCGGCCGGCGTCGCCTATGTCCGCCTCGCCGACGCGCGCGCGGCGCTGGCGCGCGCCGCGGCGCGGCTCCACCCGCGCCAGCCTGAGACGATCGTCGCCGTGACCGGCACCAGCGGCAAGACCTCGGTCGCCGCCTTCACGCGGCAGATCTGGACGCGGCTCGGCTTTGAAGCGGCCTCGCTCGGCACGCTCGGCATCGTCTCGCGCAAGGTGAATGTCTATGGGTCGCTGACGACGCCGGACCCGGTCGCCCTGCATCGGTCGCTCGACGAACTGGCGCGCGCCGGCGTCACCCATCTGGCGATGGAGGCGTCCTCGCACGGCCTCGATCAGAAGCGGCTCGACGGGGTGCGCCTCGCCGCCGGCGCGTTCACCAATCTTTCGCGCGATCATCTCGATTACCACGCGACCGAAGAGGCCTATCTGGCGGCCAAGCTGCGCCTGTTCACGGAATTGCTCCGCCCCGGCGCGCCGGCGGTGGTCGACGCCGACGCCGATGTCGCGGCGCGGGTCGTCGAAGCGGCGAAGCGGCGCGGGCTCGCGGTTTTCACCGTCGGCGCCAAGGGGGAGGCGATCCGTCTCCTCGCCGCGTCGCGCGAGGGCTTTGCGACGCGCCTCGATCTGGCGCACGCCGGGCGCCGGTGGAGCGCGTGGCTGCCGCTGCCGGGCGACTTCCAGGTCTCCAACGCGCTCGTCGCGGCGGGATTGTGCATCGCGACGGGCGGCGAGGCCGGCGCGGTGTTCCAGGCTTTGGAGAGCCTGGCCGGCGCGCCGGGGCGCCTGGAGCAGATCGGCCAGCGTCATGGCGCGCCGGTCTTCGTCGACTATGCGCACAAGCCCGACGCGCTCGATAAGGCGCTGGCGACGCTGCGGCCCTTCGTGCGCAATCGTCTGGTGACGGTGTTCGGATGCGGGGGCGATCGCGACCCCGGCAAGCGCGCGATCATGGGGGAAATCGCCGCGCGGCGGGCCGACGTGGTCATCGTGACGGACGACAATCCGCGCTCGGAGGATCCGGCCGCCATTCGCGCCGCCATTCTGGCCGGCGCGCCGGACGCCATCGAGATCGGCGACCGCCGGCAGGCGATCCGCGCCGCCATCGCCATGCTGACGGCCGGCGACGCGTTGCTGATCGCCGGCAAGGGCCACGAAACCGGCCAGATTGTCGGCGATCGGACGCTGCCGTTTTCCGACCATGACGTCGCGCGCGCCGCGCTGAAGGACGCGGCATGAGCGACGCGCTGTGGAGCGAGGCGGAGCTGACGGAGGCTCTTGGCGCGCCGCCCGGCGCGCCGCTGCGCGCGCCGATCGAGGGGGTGTCGATCGATACGCGCACGCTTCGCCCGCGCGATCTGTTTTTCGCCATCAAGGGCGAGATGGGCGACGGCCATGATCATGTCGGGCGCGCCTTCGCGGCGGGGGCGGGAGCCTGCGTGGTGACGCGCCCGCGGGCGGCCGAATTCGCCGCGCTCGGAGCGGTTTTCGCGGTCGAGGACACGCTGCGCGCGATGGAGCGCCTCGGCGTCGCCGCGCGCGCCCGCACGCGCGCCCGCATCGTCGCGGTGACCGGCTCGGTCGGCAAGACCAGCGTCAAGGAAATGCTGCGGGTCGCGCTCGCCGCCGCCGGGCCGACCCATGCGTCGGCCGCCTCCTACAACAACCATTGGGGCGTGCCGCTGACGCTGGCGCGCATGCCGGCCGCCTCGGCGTTCGGCGTGTTCGAGATCGGCATGAACCATCCCGGCGAGATCGCGCCGCTGGCGGCGATGGTGCGTCCGCATGTCGCGCTGGTGACGACGATCGCGCCGGTGCATGTGGAGCACCTCGGCTCGCTCGAGGCGATCGCCGAGGCCAAGGCGGAGATCTTCGGCGGCGTCGAGCCCGGCGGAACGATCGTCCTCAATCGCGACGCGCCGCAATTTGCGCTGCTGGAGCAGCGCGCCGGGCAGACCGGGCGCGTGGTGAAAACCTTCGGCGCCGACGCCGCCGCGGATGCGCGGCTGCTGCGTTTCGAGCCGGAGGCGGCGCGGGTCGAAGCGTCGCTTGACGGCCGCCCGATCGTCTTCAGCCTCGGCGCGCCGGGCCTGCATATGGCGCAGAACGCGCTTGGCGTGCTGCTCGCGCTCGCGGCGCTCGGCGCCGATCCCGCCCAAGGCGCCGCCGCGCTCGCGCAATTCTCCGCGCAGAAGGGCCGCGGCGAACGCCTGACCCTGCACGGCGCCGACGGCGCTTTCACCTTGATCGACGAAAGCTACAACGCCAATCCCGCCTCGATGCGCGCCGCGCTCGCGCTGCTCGGCGCGACCACGCCGGCGGTCGGCGGACGCCGCATCGCCGTGCTCGGCGACATGCTGGAGCTCGGCGCCGAGGCGGCGCGATCGCATCTCGCGCTGGCGAGCGATCTGGCGCGCAACAAGGTCGATCTCCTGTTCTGCGCCGGGCCGTTGATGCGCGGCCTGTTCGACGCTTCGCCGCCGGCGATCCGCGGATCATGGGGCGAGCGTTCCGCCGACATCGGGCAATCGGTCTTCGATGCGGCGCGCGGCGGCGACGTCGTGATGGTCAAAGGGTCGAACGGTAGCGCCATGGAGCCGATCGTCGCGGCGCTTCGCACGCGTTTTTCGCGCCCCCCCGGCGAGCGAGTGAAAGACAATCCATGCTGACCTGGCTCGCCAATTTCTCGCATCTGTTCAGCCCGCTGAACCTGTTTCGCTATCTGACGTTCCGCACCATCGGCGCGGCGGGCACCGGCCTGTTCCTGGTGTTCTTCTTCGGCCCGACGATCATTTCGGCGTTGCGTCTCAAGCAGGGCAAAGGCCAGCCGATCCGCGCCGACGGTCCGCAATCGCACCTGCTCACCAAGAAGGGCACGCCGACGATGGGCGGGCTGATGATCCTGTGCGGGCTGCTGGCGGCCTCGCTGCTGTGGGCCAATCTCGAGAGCCCCTATGTGTGGATCGTCCTGTTCATCACCGTCGGCTTCGGCGCGATCGGATTCTACGACGACTATCTCAAGGTGACCAAGCAATCGCACAACGGCTTTTCCGGCCGCCTTCGTCTCGCCCTAGAATTCGTGGTCGCCCTGATCGGATGCTATGCGATGGCCGCGATCGGCGCGCCCGGCGCGACCTCGCTCGCCGTGCCCTTCGTCAACGGCTATGTCGTCGATCTCGGTTGGGGCTTTCTGCTGTTCGGGCCGTTCGTCATCGTCGCCTTCGGCAATGCGGTGAATCTGACCGACGGACTGGACGGGCTGGCGATCGTGCCGGTGATGATCGGCGCGGCGACGCTCGGGCTGATCGCCTATCTGGTCGGCAATCTCTTCTTCGCGCGCTATCTCGGCATCAACCACGTGCCGCACGCCGGCGACCTCGTCGTGGTGTGCGGCGCGCTGATCGGCGCGGGCGTCGGCTTTCTCTGGTTCAACGCGCCGCCCGCGCAAATCTTCATGGGCGACACCGGATCCCTGGCGCTCGGCGGCCTGCTCGGCGCCATCGCCGTCACCATCAAGCATGAGATCGTGCTCGCCATCATCGGCGGGCTGTTCGTCATGGAGGCCTTGTCGGTCGTCGTGCAGGTCGCCTCGTTCAAGCTGACCGGCAAACGAGTGTTCCGCATGGCGCCGATCCATCATCACTTCGAGCAGCTCGGCTGGTCGGAGCCGCAAATCGTCATGCGCTTCTGGATCGTCGCCTTCGTGCTGGCGATGATCGGCCTGTCGACGCTGAAGTTGAGGTGAGCATGATCGCGGTCCGCTGTTTCGCCGGCCGCAAGGTCGCGCTGTTCGGCCTCGGAGGCTCGGGGCTGCCGACGGCGCATGCGCTCGTTCTCGGCGGCGCCGAAGTCGCGGCGTTCGACGATGACGGCGCCGCCAGGGAGCGGGCGCGCGCCGCGGGCGTGCGAATTGTCGATCTCGCCGCCGCCGACTGGCGCGACTACGCGGCGCTGATCCTGACCCCGGGCGCGCCGCTGACCCATCCCAGGCCGCATTGGACGGTGGAGCGCGCGCGCGCCGCCGGAATCGAAGTCATCGGCGACATCGAATTGTTCTGCCGGGAGCGCGCCGCGGTGGCGCCGCGCGCGCCATTGGTCGCCATCACCGGCGCCAACGGCAAGTCGACCACGACGGCGTTGATCGCCCACATCCTGCGCGAGGCGGGGCGCGACGCGCAGATGGGCGGCAACATCGGCGTGCCGATCCTCGAATTGGCGCCGGCGGCCGACAACCGGATTCACGTCGTGGAATGCTCCTCGTTCCAGATCGACCTCGCCCCTGGCCTCAATCCGAGCATCGGCGCGCTGCTCAACATCACCCCCGATCATCTCGATCGGCACGGGACGTTCGAGAATTACGCGGCCGTCAAGGAGCGCCTCGTTGCGCGCGCCGACGTCGCGCTGGTCGGCGTCGACGACGACGCGTGCCGGGCGATCGCAGCCCGGCTGCGTGCACGCGGGCGAACGCGCGTCGTGACCATCTCGTCCCGCGGCGCGCGCGACAGCGACATTTTCGTCGAGGATCATCGCATCGTCGAGAGCGGCGCCGGGGGAGCGCCGGTGATCGACCTGCGCGCCGCGCCCGCTCTGCGCGGCGTTCACAACGGGCAGAACGCCGCCTTCGCCTTCGCCGCCGCCAAGACGCTCGGTTTGCGCGTCCGTGAAATTGCGAGCGGCCTCGCCTCCTTTCCCGGCCTCGCCCATCGCATGGAGCAGGTCGGCCGCCTCGGCCGGGTCTTGTTCGTCAACGATTCGAAAGCCACCAACGCCGACGCCGCGGAGAAGGCGCTGCTCTCGTTCTCGGACATCTTCTGGATTCTCGGCGGCAAGCCGAAGGAGGGCGGCATCGAGCCCCTGCGCGGCCTCTTCCCGAAGATCGCCAAGGCCTATCTGATCGGCGCGGCGAGCGAGGAATTTGCACGCACGCTCGGCGGCGCGGTCCCTTTCGAACTTTGCGGGACGCTCGACGCGGCCGTCGCCGCCGCGGCGCGCGACGCGCGGGCGAGCGCCGCTCCGGAACCGGTCGTCCTGCTGTCGCCGGCCTGCGCCTCCTACGACCAGTTCGCCAATTTCGAGAGGCGCGGCGACGCCTTCCGCGCCCTCGTCGCGCGCCTGATCGGGGCGCCCGCCGGACCATCGATCAACGCCCAGAAAGCCGGGAGCGGACCATGATTTCACGCGCTGAACGCGGCCCCGTCGCCGACTGGTTCCGTTCGATCGACCGCTGGTTGCTCGGCTCGTTCGGCGCGCTGATGGTGATCGGCCTGGTGATGGCGCTCGCCGCCAGCCCCGCCGTCGCGGAGCGTTTGAATCTGCCGACGTTTCATTTCGTCGACCGGCAGGCGCTGCTGCTGGCGCCGACCGCGCTGCTGATGATCGCCAGCTCCTTTTTATCGCCGCGGCACGTGCGGCGCGCGGCGCTGATCGCCTTCGCGATCAGCATGGCGCTGATCGTTCTGGCGCTGCTGTTCGGCGCCGAGGTCAAGGGTTCGCGGCGGTGGATTCTCGGCGTTCAGCCGTCCGAGTTCATCAAGCCGGCGTTCGTCATCCTCGCCGCCTGGGCGTTTTCGGAAGGCGGGCGCGCGGCGAACGCCGGCGCGAGCCGCATGCTGGCGTTCCTGCTGCTGCCCCTGACGATCGTCCCGCTGATCCTGCAGCCCGATTTCGGCCAGACCATGCTCGTTTCGATCGTCTGGGCGACGCTGTTCTTCATGGCGGGCCTGCACTGGTTCTGGGTGCTCGGATTGGGCGGAGCCGGCGCGCTCGGCGGGTTCTTCGCCTTCAAGCTCTCGGCGCATGTCCACGAGCGCGTCCTGCGCTTCATCGATCCCGATTCGAGCGGCGGCCTGGTCGACACGTTCCAGGTCGACACCGCGCTGCAAAGCATTTTGTCGGGCGGCTGGCTCGGGCGGGGCCCGGGCGAAGGGGTCTACAAACGCATCCTCCCCGACGCGCATACCGACTTCGTCTTCGCGGTCACCGGCGAGGAGTTCGGCATCATCGCCTGCCTCGCGCTGATCGCCTTCTTCGCCTTCATCGTGCTGCGCGGCCTGTGGCTCGCCTCGCGCAACGAAGACCCGTTCTGCCGTCTCGCCGCGGCCGGCCTGGTGATCATGTTCGGCGTGCAAAGCTGGATCAACATCGCCGTCAACATACGGGCGGTCCCGGCCAAGGGCATGACGCTGCCGTTCATCTCCTATGGCGGCTCGTCATTGTTGGCGCTCGGCCTGGGCATGGGCTTTTTGATCGCGCTCACCCGCAAGCGTCCGCATGCGGATTTGCGAGGGCCGGCCGGACAGACCCCTTGAGCGAGCCGCGGTGCATCCTGATCGCGGCGGGCGGCACGGGCGGCCATCTGTTTCCCGCGCAAGCGCTGGCGGCTGCTTTGGCGGGACGCGGACTGCCGGTCGAACTGGCGACCGACGAGCGCGCGTTGCGGTATGGCGGCGATTTTCCGGCGCGCGCGATCCACAACATTCCGTCGGCGACGCCGACCGGCGCGGGCCTCGCAAGCAAGGCCGGCGCGGCCCTGACGCTGGGGCGCGGCGTCGCGCTCTCGTTGCTGCGCATCAGCAGAATCGCGCCGCTTGCGGTGATCGGCTTTGGCGGCTATCCGACCGTGCCGCCTTTGCTGGCGGCCGCGCTGCTGAGGCTGCCGACGCTGCTGCACGAGCAGAACGCGGTGATGGGGCGCGCCAATCGCTTTCTCGCCCCGCGCGTCGGGATCATCGCCACCGGCTTTCCCGCCTTGAAGGGCGTTGCGGGCGCGATCGCCGCCAAGACGCGCTACACTGGCAATCCCGTACGACCGGCGGTGATCGCGGCGGCGGCTGTCCCCTATCCCGATTTTTCCGACGGTCGCCTGCGCGTGCTGATCACCGGCGGCTCGCAGGGCGCCAGGGTGATGTCCGAGGTCGCGCCGGCGGCGATCGCCCTGTTGTCGGAGGCCGAGCGCGCCCGCGTGTCGCTGACCCAGCAGGCGCGCGGCGAGGACAAGCAGAGCGTCGCCGACGCCTGCGCGCGCATGAACTTTCCGGTCGAACTCGCCGAATTCTTCGGCGACCTGCCCGCCCGCATCGCCGCCTCGCACCTGATCATCGGCCGCGCCGGCGCCTCGACGGTCTCGGAAATCGCGGTGATCGGGCGCCCTTCGATCCTCGTGCCGTTCCCGCATGCGCTCGACCAGGACCAGGCCGCCAACGCGGCGATTCTGGCCGATTGCGGCGCGGCGCAAATCGTGCCCCAGCCGGAGTTCACGCCGGAACGGCTGGCGGCCCTGCTGCGCAAGGCGCTCGCCGATCCGGCGTCGCTCGTCCTTGCCGCGCGGGCGGCGAAATCGGTGGGCGCGCCGGACGCCGCCGAGCGCCTCGCCGACCTCGTGCAGGAATGCGCGGGGCGATAGAGCGGCGCGGTCAGAGCCTGGCGGCGACGGCCTTGGTCTCGGTGTAGTGCTCCATCACCTCTTTGCCCATCTCGCGTCCCCAGCCGGACTGCTTGTAGCCGCCGAACGGCCAAGCCGGATCGCCGTAGTTGTGAGTGTTGATGCACACCGTCCCGGCGCGGATCTTGCGCGCCATCATATGGGCGGCCCGCAGGTTTCGCGTCCAGACGCTGGAGGACAGGCCATATTCGGTGTCGTTGGCGAATTTGGCGACGGCGTCGAGATCGGCGTCGTCGAACGACTGGACGCAAACGACCGGTCCGAAAATCTCCTCGCGCACGACTTTCATGTTGCGGTCGGTGCGGGCGAGAACCGTCGGCTCGACGAAATAGCCCTGGTTGCCGATGACCTTGCCGCCGGTCACGACCTCGGCGCCTTCCTGGCGTCCGGCCTCGAGGAAGCCGCTGACGCGGTTGTGCTGCTCCTTGGAGACCAGCGGCCCGAGATTGACCGACGGGTCGAGGCCGTGCCCGACCTTCAGCTTGCTCGCCTCCTGCGCGACCCCCTCCACGATCTTGTCGTAGATCGATTTGTGGGCGAACAGGCGCGAGCCCGCCGTGCAGCACTGGCCCTGATTGTAGAAGATCGCGCTCGCCGTTCCGGCGATCGCCAGTTCGAGGTCGGCGTCGGGGAAGACGATGGCGGGGGACTTTCCGCCCAGCTCCAGCGAAACCCGCTTCAAGTTGCCCGCCGCCGCCTTGACGATCAGCTTGCCGACCTCGGTCGAGCCGGTGAACGCGATCTTGTCGACGTCCGGGTGCTCGGCGAGCGCCGCGCCGGCGGTTTCGCCGTAGCCGGTGACGATGTTGACGACGCCGTCGGGAAAGCCGGCTTCGCTGATCAGTTCGCCGAGGCGGATCGCCGAAAGCGGGGTCTGCTCGGCGGGCTTCAGCACGATCGTGCAGCCCGCCGCGAGGGCCGGCGCCAGTTTCCACGCCGCCATCATCAACGGAAAATTCCACGGAATGATCTGGCCGACCACCCCGACGGGTTCGCGGATGGTGTAGACGTGCCAGTCGCCGGGCGAGGAGACGGGGATCTGCTCGCCGTTGAGCCGCGTCGCCCAGCCGGCCATGTAGCGGAACATTTCGATCGAGCCGCCGACATCGTCCCGGCGGGCGTTGACGACCGGCTTGCCGTTGTCGAGCGCCTCCAACTCGGCGAGTTCGTCGGCGTGACGTTCGAGAATGTCGCCGAGCGACCAGACGAGGCGCTGTCGCGCGCCGGGCGAGATGCGCGACCAGGGGCCGGTCTCCAAGGCGCGGCGCGCCGCGGCGACGGCAAGGTCGATATCGGTCTTGTCGCCGGCCGGAACATGGGCGATGACCTCCTCGGTGGCGGGGTCCTCGACCGCCAGGGTCTGGCCGCTGCGGGCGTCGACCCACTGGCCGTCGATCAGCATCTGGTGTTTTTTGGCAAGGAACGCGGTCGCGGCGGAGCCGAGCGCGGGCTTGCGTATGGCAATCGTCATCAAAGCCTCCCGGGGATGCGCGCGCCGTTCAACGGCGCCAACGCTATATAAGTGTGTATATAACGACGGGCCGACTTTGCCTAGCGAGGGCCTCGCCGGGCGGGCGCGGAATGGCGCGCCGCCCGGCGATTGCGCGACCGGGCTTTTCGATCAATTCTGTGTGATGGCCGTCTCGCCTGTAACGAGGGGGCGGCTCGGCTCGTATCTGTCCCCGGGAAGCCATCATCGCGACCCGGCACGAATGAGGGTGGAGCATGTTGACGCGCAGACAAGTCTTGAATGGGAGCCTCCAGGGTCTCGCCGCGATTTCGGCGGGGGCGCTGCTTCCGCTTTCGGCCGCGCGGGCCGCGGCGGACGATCAGGTCACGCATACCGACGCCGAATGGCGCAAGCTGTTGACCGCCGACCAGTACGCGGTGCTGCGGCAGGAGGGCACCGAGCGGCCTTTCTCGAGTCCGCTGCTGCATGAGGAGCGCGCCGGAACGTTCGCTTGCGCGGGCTGCGATCTGCCGTTGTTTTCATCGAAGACCAAGTTCGACAGCGGCACCGGCTGGCCAAGCTTCTGGGCGCCGCTCGACAACGCCGTCGCGACGAAAGAGGACACCTCGTTCGGCATGACGCGGACCGCGGTCCTGTGCCGGCGCTGCGCGGGCCATCTCGGACATGTCTTCGACGACGGGCCGAAGCCGACCGGCCTGCGCTATTGCATGAACGGCCTTGCGCTGAAATTCAACGCGGAAACCGCGTGAGCGCTCGCGAAAAGGCGAAAACATGGTTCTGTTCGTGGTTTCCTATCTCGGCGGCGTGCTGACGATTCTCAGTCCGTGCATCCTGCCGGTGCTTCCCTTCGTCTTCGCGCGGGCCGACCAGCCCTTCGTCAGGAGCGGCCTGCCGCTGCTGCTCGGCATGGCGATCACCTTCGCCGGGGTCGCCACGCTCGCCGCGGTGGGCGGCGGCTGGGCCGTCGAGGCCAATCAGTACGGGCGTTTCGCGGCGATCGTTCTTCTCGCGTTTTTTGGCGTCACGCTGCTGTTTCCGGAACTGGCGGACCGGCTGACGCGCCCACTGGTCGCCGTCGGCGCGCGGCTGTCGCAGTCGGCGTCGGAGGGGGCAAGCTCGGGCTCGTCGGTCGCGCCCTCGTTCCTGCTCGGCATCGCGACCGGGTTGCTGTGGGCGCCTTGCGCCGGACCCATCCTCGGCCTCGTCCTGACGGGCGCGGCGCTGCAGGGCGCCAACGTCGAGACGTCGCTGCTGCTGTTGGCCTATGCCGCCGGCGCCGCGACATCGCTCGCCCTCGCGCTTCTCATCGGCGGACGGGTGTTCAGCGCCATGAAGCGCTCGCTGGGCGCCGGCGAATGGATCCGTCGCGGGCTCGGGGTCGCGGTTCTGGCCGGCGTCGCGGCGATCGCCCTCGGGCTCGACACCGGCCTGCTGACGCGGGTTTCGCTCGCCGGCACGTCGAGCGTCGAGCAGGCGCTGATCGACAAAGTCCCGTCCGCGAGCCTCGACGCGTCGTCGGCGCCGCCCGTCGTGATGAACGGCGGCCCGGCGATGACGGGCGGGTCGAATGTGATGAACGGCGGCCCGGCGATGACGGGCGGCTCCAACGTGATGAACGGCGGCCCGGCGATGACGAGCGCCTCCAACGTGATGAACGGCGCGCCGGCGATGATGATGAAGCCGGGCGCGGCGGCGCTCCACCCGGATGCGCTGCCGATCGAAGGACCGGCGCCGTCGCTCGCCGGCGCGGTCGAATGGCTCAATTCGCCGCCGTTGACCATGGAAGCGCTGCGCGGCAAGGTCCTGCTGGTCGATTTCTGGACCTATTCCTGCATCAACTGCCTGCGGGCGATTCCCTATGTCCGCGCCTGGGCGGAGAAGTACAAGAGCCAAGGTCTGGTGGTGATCGGCGTGCACGCGCCGGAATTCGCCTTCGAGAAAAATATCGACAATGTCCGACAGGCGACCAAGGATTTGAAGGTCGACTATCCCGTCGCCATCGACAACGACTATGCGATCTGGCGCGCCTTCGACAACAAGTATTGGCCGGCGCATTATTTCATCGACGCCGAAGGGCGCATTCGCCACCGCCATTTCGGCGAGGGCGACTACGACCAATCGGAAAAGGTCATCCAGCAGTTGCTCGCCGAAGCGGGCCAGGGCGAGGTTTCGCGCGACTTGGTGTCGGTCGACGCGCGCGGCGCCGAGGCCGCCGCCGACATGGGCGACGTGCAATCGCCGGAGACCTATGTCGGCTATATGCGCGCCGAGAATTTCGCCTCTCCCGGCGGCGCCGTCGACGACAAACGCCAGGTCTACGCGCTCGCCTCGCCGTTACGGCTCAATCAATGGGCGATCGGCGGCGACTGGACCGTCGAGGGGGAGCGGGCGGTGTCGAACGAGCCCAACGGCCGCATCGTCTATCGCTTTCACGCGCGCGACCTTCACCTCGTGCTGGGGCCCGCCGCCGACGGAAAGCCGGTGCGTTTCCGCGTCCTGCTCGACGGAAAGGCGCCGGGTCCCGATCACGGCGTCGATATCGACGATCAAGGCAATGGCGTGGTGACCGGGCAGCGCCTCTATCAATTGATCCGGCAGAGCAAACCATCCGCCGACCGGGACTTCGAGATCGAATTCCTCGACGCGGGCGCCCAGGCCTTCGCCTTCACCTTCGGTTGACGGGATTTTTGCGGCCGCGCTCGTTCGAGCTACTCCTCGGCGATCGCCAAGCGATCGTCCGGCGCAGGCGGGAGCGCGCGAAGCGCGACGGATTATGCGAGGGCGTCGCCCTTGAGCGGGCTCGCCGCCCCCTCTAAGCTCGCCGCGGTCCCGAATTGGCCCCGCGACGGCGAAAGTCCCGATGAGTCTCTCCAGCATGACCGGCTTTGCGCGCGCCGCCGGGGCGAGCGGTCCTTGGCGCTGGGCGTTCGAACTGAAAAGCGTCAACGCCAAGGGCCTCGACCTGCGGCTGCGCCTCGCCCCCGGCTTCGATCGCATCGAGAGCGAAGCGCGCGCGCGGCTCGGCCGGGCGCTGGCGCGCGGCGCCTGCTTTGCGACGCTCGCCATGCAACGCGAAGGCGCGGCGCTGCAGGCGCGCGTCAACCTTCCTGTCCTGACGGCGATCGTCGAAGCGGTCCGCGAGGCGGCGCGGGATTCCGGGCTGGCGCCGCCGACGCTCGACGGCCTGCTCGCCATTCGCGGCGTCGTCGACGTCGTCGAGGCGCCCGACGACGAGCAGACGCTCGCCGCCGCCTGCGACGGCGCGCTCGCCAGCCTCGACGAAGCAATCGAGGCGTTGGTCGCGGCGAGGCGCGCCGAGGGCGCGGCGCTCGCGGCGATCCTCAGCGATCGGCTCGCGGTGATCGCCTCGTTGACGCAGGCGGCCGATCTTAGCCCGGCGCGCCGCCCCGAAGCGATCGCGCTGCGTCTCGCCCAGTCGGTCGCGGCCCTGCTCGACGCCGGTCGCGGCTTTGACGAGAACCGTCTCTATCAAGAGGCCGTGCTGTTGGCCGCCAAGGCCGACATACGCGAGGAGCTCGATCGCCTGAACACGCATGTCGCGGCGGCGCGCGAGCTGATCCGAGGCGGCGGGCCGGTCGGGCGCCGGCTCGACTTTCTCGCGCAGGAGCTGGCGCGGGAAGCCAATACGCTTTGCGCCAAGGCCGGTGACGCGACGCTCAACGCGATCGGCCTTGATCTCAAGACGCAAATCGAGCAATTGCGCGAACAGATCCAGAATATCGAATGAGCAAGTCCATGGCGATGCGGCGGCGCGGCCTGATGTTGATCCTTTCCTCGCCCTCGGGCGCCGGCAAGACCACGCTCACGCGCATGCTGCTCCAGGACCAGACGCTCGACCTGACCCTGTCGATTTCGGTGACGACGCGGGTGCGGCGCTCCAGCGAGGTGGAGGGCATCCATTATCGCTTCATCACCGAGCGCCAGTTCGAGGCGATGCGCGCGGCGGGCGACCTCCTGGAATCGGCCGACGTGCACGGCCATCGCTACGGCACGCCGCGCGCGCCTGTCGAAGCGGTGCTCGCGCAGGGACGGGACATGCTGTTCGACATCGACTGGCAGGGCGCCCAGCAGGTCCGCAAGAGCTTGGGCGGCGACGTCGTCTCGATCTTCATCCTGCCGCCGTCGATGGCGGAACTGCGCGCTCGTCTCGACCGGCGCGCCGAGGATTCGGCGGCGACGATCGCCGCCCGGCTCGACAATGCGCGAAAAGAGATCGGCCGCTGGCGCCAATACGATTATGTGCTGGTCAACGACGATCTGCAGCGCGCCTATGGCCAGGTCGTTTCGATCCTCGCCGCCGAGCGTCTGCGCGAAACGCGCGTCGCTCCCGGCGTCGACGAATTCGTCAAGCGCTTGCTGGAAAGCTGAAGCGCGGCGCTCGCGACCGGCTCAGCCGCAGGATCAGGCAGGCGACCGCGACCGGGATCAGCGCGCTCCAGCTCCCCATGACGGCCATCGCCGCGCCGACCGCCCAGACGATCGACAGGACGTGCTCGATCATCCCGACGACCTTCGACTGGGAGTGGCGCTGCAACACCCGGCTGCGCCGCGCCGGCGATTGGCGCCAGAGGTTGAGCAGCGCCGCCGACGCGCTGGCGCCGAGCGCGAACACCCCCGCCCAGAAGCCGCCCCACGGCGATGCCAACCCCAGTGCGATGACCGGCCCGCAAAGGACAATCGCGACCGGGATCAGAATCGCCTCGAGCTTGTGCCGCTCGATCCGGCCCCGGCTGACCGGCGCGGCAAGCAACAGATCGGGCGCATCCTCGCCCGAAAGCGCGAGCCAGGCGAGCGAACCGGCGAGCTGCGCGCCGACCACGACGATCAGCGGCGCGAAGACGACGCCCGGCGAACCGGTGGCGCCGCCGTTGCGCCACAGCACCAGGCTGACCGGCGCCATGTAGACGACCTGCAACACGATCTGCGAAATCAGCCAGGGATCGCGCAGGATGAGACGGCGCTCCTTCGAGCGCATGGTCGCGCCGAGACTGCCGCGGAAAGGGCGGGCTTTGCGTTGGCGCGCCGACGGCGCCGGCGCGCCGGCGGAGACGATCGCCGCGCGCGCGAAGGCGTCGCCGAGCCCGAAGGCGGCCGCGGCGAAAACCACGGCGGCGACGATCATCCAGGCGGCCAGCGCCTCGATGTCTCCCGCCGCCGCCCGCGCCGGCAGCGACAGCCAGCCGCGCCAGTCGAGCCACGGGTTTTCGACCGCCGATTGCACCGCCTGGGCCAATGAGGCGCGCGCGCCCGGCGCGATGGCGTAGCCTTGCAGGCCGAGCATGAACGAGGCGCCGACGGCCGCCGCGGCGATCTGCGAGACGACACGGGCGCGTCTCGGCCCGACCGCCGCGAAGAGCGCCAGCGCCAACCCGATGCCAATTCCAGAGCCGAACAGCCCGCAGGCGAGCAGCGCGGGATAGACGGCGAGCCAGTGAAGATGGCCGGCGAGCGCATTCACATTGGCGAGCGGCAATAGAAGAATGGCGAACCAGGCGATGGCGTTCGCGGCGATCGCGACGGCCTTCGAGCCGAGCACCGCGCGCGCCGAAACCGGCGAAGCGAGCAGCAGATCAAGATCGCCATGCGCGTAAAGCGTGCGGGTCGCGGCGGTCACCGCCTGAGCGACCACGCCGGGCAACACGAACAGCACGCCCAGGGCGATATACGGGGAGAGGCGGGCGTCATCCACCGCTTCGCCATAATGCCGGCGCGCCCACCAGAAGAGCGCGTGCAGAGCCAGGATTACGCAGACGAGCATCGCCGCCTTGGCGCGCGTCAGGCCGCCGAGCGCCGCCTCGAAGCCGCGCCAGCTCTGGCGCAGATCATGCGCGGCGAGCCAAACCCATGAACCCGCTTGCAGCTTCATGCGGCGCGTTCGCCGGGCGCAGTGAGGCGAAGGAATATCTCTTCGAGGCTCGCCCCGTCGAGGCCGCCGGCGCCGCGCAATTGGGCGAGCGTGCCTTCGGCGATCAGCCGGCCGCGCTGGATGACGCCGATGCGGTCCGCCAGCCGTTCGGCGACCTCCAGGATGTGCGTCGTCAGAATGATCGTCGCCCCCTGTTTCACGCGCGCGGCAAGCAGGTCCTTGACCTGCCGGGCGATCGCGGCGTCGAGGCCGGTCAACGGTTCGTCGAGCATCAGCAGGCGCGGTTCGTGAACCAACGCGCCGGCGAGCGCGAGCTTCTGCTTCATGCCGCGCGAAAAGCCCTCGCAGCGCTCGCGGCGGTGCTCCCACAGCCCCAGGGTCTGCAGCAGTTCGTCGGCGAGATTTTGGGCGCGTCGGGGCTCGACCCCCCACAGGCCCGCCACGAATTCGAGATATTCGAGCGGGTCGAGCTTATCGTAGAGCGTCGGCTCGTCCGGCAGCCAGGCCATGATCCGCTTGGCCTCGATCGGGCGCCGGCGCGCGTCGACGCCGAACACCGCGATCTCGCCGCTGTCGGGGGGCAGCAGCCCTGCGACGATCCGCAGCGTCGTCGTCTTGCCCGCCCCGTTCGGGCCGAGCAGCGCGTAGAGTTCGCCGACCCGCACTGTGAGATTCAGCCCGTCGACCGCCGTCTTGGCGAAACTCTTGCGCAAATCGCGCAGGACGAGCGCGGGCGGCCGGACGTCATCGTCGGGTTCACGCATCAAAGCCACGCCTTTCGGGCGCCGACCTTAGGCGCGGGCGCTTGCCTGCGGGTTAATGAGATCGGCGCAATGTCTGCGCCGCGCGGGCCAGGGCGACGAAGCCCGCGACGTCGATTTCCTCCGCCCGGCGGGTCGGCTCGACGCCGGCGGCGCCGAGCAGGGCGAGCGAATCGACGCCGATCGCCGCGGAGAAGGACTTGAGCGATTGACGCAACATCTTGCGGCGCTGCCCGAACGCGGCTTGCGCGACCGCGGTCAGCAGGCTCAACTCGCACCGCTCAGGGGCGGGGCGCGGGACCAGTTCGACGATGCTCGACGTCACTTTGGGCGGCGGCGTGAAGGCGGCGGCGGGCACGTCGAACAGAATCCGCGCCCGGCACCGCCAGCCCGCAAGAACCGCGAGCCGCCCATAGTCCGCCCGCTGGCGCGGGCTGGCGACGATGCGCAGCGCGACTTCGCGCTGAAACATCAACGTCAGGCGATCGAACCAGGGCGGCCATGGCGCCGATTCAAGCCAGCGCACGAGCAGCGGCGTTGCGATATTATAGGGCAGGTTGGCGCAGACGCGCAGCGGCGCCCCTTCGGCTTTGGCGGCGAGGGCGGCGAAATCCAGCGCGAGGGCGTCGCCGGCGACGATTTCGAGCCGACCGGGCCAGCGCCGGGCGATTTCCGCCAAAGGCGCGAGACAGCGTTCGTCGCGCTCGACGGCGACGACTTTCGCCGCGCCCTCGCTGAGCAGCGCGCGCGTCAGGCCGCCGGGACCGGGGCCGATCTCGACGACGGCGACGCCGGCCAGCGGTCCGGCGGCGCGCGCGATCCGGCCGGTCAGGTTGAGGTCGAACAGGAAATTCTGGCCAAGCGACTTTTTCGCATCGAGTCCGTAAGTCGCCGCGACCTCACGTAGCGGCGGCAGGCCGTCGAGCGCCAGGCTCACTTGGCGGCCAGCCGCGCCGCGAGCCGCGTCGCCTCGATCAGGCTCGCCGGGTTGGCCAGCCCCTTGCCGGCAATGTCGAAGGCGACGCCATGGTCAGGCGAGGTGCGAACGAACGGCAGGCCGAGCGTGACGTTGACGCCGGTGTCGAAAGCGAGCGTCTTGATCGGGATCAGCCCCTGATCGTGGTACATCGTCAGCGCCACGTCGTAGCGCCGGCGCGCCGCCGCATGAAACATCGTGTCGGCGGGATGTGGGCCGGTCGCCTCGAGGCCCTCGGCGCGCAGCAGGGCGATCGCGGGCGCGATCGTCTCGATCTCTTCGCGGCCGAGCGCGCCGCCCTCCCCGGCGTGAGGGTTGAGGCCGGCGACGGCGAGCCGGGGGCGGGGAATGTCGAATCGGTTCCGCAGATCCGCCGCGACGATGCGCGCGGTGGCGACGATAAGCTCGCGGGTCAGGGCGCGCGGCACGTCGGCGAGCGGAATGTGGATGGTCACCGGCGCGACGCACAGCGCGCTCGACCACAGCAGCATGACGGGCCGAGCGCTTTGGCCCCATTGGCGCGCAAGTTCGCCGAGAAATTCGGTGTGGCCGGGAAACGCAAATCCGGCCTCATAAAGCACATGCTTGGCGATCGGGTTGGTGACCACGGCGGCGGCCTCGCCCGATCGGACGTAGCCGACGGCCCGTTCGATCGATTCGATCGTCGCTCGCGCGAAGGAGGACTCGGGGCGCCCGGCGTCGCGGCGGCCGAAGCGCCCAGCGCGACGACCGGCAGCGCGCGCTCGAACGTTTCGATCGCGTCGGCGGGTCCGACGACCGCGACGGGAACGTCGAGCGCGAGCTGGCGCGCCGCTTCGCGCAGGGCCAGGGGGTCGGCGATGACGAAAAACGGCGCGCCGATCGCCGCGCGCCGCAGCCAGGCGCGCAGCGCGAGTTCGGGGCCGATTCCCGCCGGCTCGCCGATCGTCATCGCCAGCGGCAGGCGCGGCTCGCGTTTCGTCATGGCCGATAAAGCCGCTCTGGTCGCGTCGTGGTCAAGAGCCGTTTGGCCGCCGCGCGGCAGCCATTTCGATTGGCTCGCGACAAGCCGCCCGGCCTATGGCGGCGGCGGCGAGCCGAGCATGCTGGTGATGTCGGTGCTCGCTTTGACCTCGCCCAATGTGCGAAGCGTCAACTGCACCAGAATGGTCTGGTCGTGATAGGAAGGCGTCGCGGCGATCGGATCGCTGACGGTGTTCGTATAGCTGATCTTGAGCGAGGTGCACTCGTCGTCGTAACCGATGCCAAAACCGAAATTTGTCGGATCGAACCGCGAAGTATGCTGTCCGGGCAAGTCGTAGAGGTAACGCGACATGTCGAGAATGATCGATCCGTTCACGTTCCAGTGCTCCAGGAACTTGTAGGTCGCGTTGGTGACGACGCCCTCGCGCTTGTAGAGCCAGCCGAGGTCCGGCTGCGCGTCGTAGCGCGCATAGTCGACACTGGTCGTCAGGCTGCGGAAATTGACGTTGGCGATCGCGTCCAGGCGCGTCAGCCCGAACGTCGTGTTGTCGAATTGCTGCTTCGACGTGAAGGAAATGTCGTTGTTGAAGGGAGCGATCGTCTGGCGCGCGACGAAGTTCGAATATTGCTTGTCGAGGCCGGACTCCAGTCCCGTGTTGGCCGCGTCGGGCATCGCGAACGAATTATTGCCGAATATCTGAATGGATTCGCCGCCGATCACAGTGGCGTGGCCGCCATTGGCGAAGTCCGCGGTGTACTGCGTCCCGTAGTTCACCCGACCGCCGCCCTCGATCCGGTCATATCCGGAATATTTGTTCCATTCGAACAGATTGGTGTCGTCGAAAACAAGACTTTGGGCGTCTTCGTTGGGTTGCAGCTTCGGCAGATATTCATTGGGCCGGATGATGACCTGGGCGATCGGCTCGATGACCTGTCGCCCGAGAAACGACGAGGAGACGAAGGGATAGCGGTAGTCGAGGCCGACGCCCGGCATCGCGCGCATGGTCGTCTCGTTGTCGAGTCCGTCGAAAAAGGCAGGCTGGCTCGAATTGCTGATCGAGTCGGTGATCGTGCCGTTGACGAAGGTGTAGGTCTGACTGGTGTTGAGCTGCGTGGTCTCGCCGTCCAGGCGGGCGAAAGCGAAGGGCGTCCAGACTTCGCCGATCGGGTCGATGATCTTGCGCTGCCAGGTGAATTGCGCCGTCGCGCGCGCATAGTCGCCGCCGATGCCGCCAAGGAAGCACTTGCCTGGCGTATAGGAGGGCGTGGTCGTCGGCAGGCCGGAGGGCTGGCCCGACGGCAGGGTCGCCGGCAGGCCTGTCGGCGTCTCGCAGACATTGTACAGACTGTAGGCGGTGTCGAGGGTTTGCGCGCCGACGGCCTGGAAATAGGCGGCGGTGCGGTTGATGTTCGTCACATTGGCGTCATAGGTGACTTCGCCGCCGATGCCGAAGCTTTGCTCGGGTCGCACATCCACCATCTTGTTGTAGTCGAGGACCGGGACCGCATTCGGCTGCTGCTGCTGGAAGTCGTATTCGGTCAACCCCTCGAAATGATAGCCGCTCAGATCGAAAAACCCGCGATCGCCCTGTCCGCGCAAATAGACCGAGGAGACGATATCCTGGAAGTAATAGTTGCTCAGATCGACCGATCTGAGTTTGTAATCGTTGTAATAGAACTTGTCCGACAGAAATGCGAAGTCCCAGCCGTATTTCCATTCTTCGTTGATATAGAACTGCCCCTTCGATTCCACCGAGCCGCGGAACCTGAGGTCGCCGGCGCCGTAGGGCGCCGCCGGGAACGCGCCGGGATCCAGCTGATCGATGCCGGTCACGTGAATGTCGTAGGCCCCGGTGTCGAGACGATGGCGCCACTCGATGTCGCCGAACGGGCCCTGCTGGGAGAAATAGGTCGGGCTGATCGTCAGATCGTAATTGGGCGCCAGATTGATGAAATAGGAAAATCCGACGCCGCTGCCCTGATACGTGCCTTGAGAGTATTGAGGGGTCAGCAATCCGGTCAGGCGGTTCACTGTGGGGTCCGGTCCCGAAAAATACGGAAGATAGGCGATCGGCACTCCCCACAATTCGAGCCAGGCGTCCTCGTAATAGACGACGTGGCTTTCTTGATTGTGGATGATGCGGGTGGCGCGCACCTGCCAGAGCGGCGGCCGTTCCGGATGGTCCGCGCAAGGCTCGCAAGCGGTGTAGAGTCCCTTGTCGATAACCGAGACGTCGCCGTTGGAGCGCTCGGCGCGGGCGCCGCTCATGCGGGTCTTGTCGGTGGCGATCGTCTGGAGGCTTTCAATGAAGCCGTCCCGGAAATTGTCGGTCAGGTCGAATTTGGTCCCGTAGGTGACGTCGCCTTTTTCGTCGGTCAGCTTGGCGTGACCTTCGGCATAGACGCGCTTCGTGTTGCGATCGTAGGTGACCCGATCGGCCTCGAGGACGCGCCCCTGGTAATAGAGCTGGGCGTCGCCGACCGCCGAAACAGTGTTCTTGTCCTTGTCGAACACCAGCTCATTGGCCTCGACGATCATTTTGTCGGGTTTCTTGGCGGCGGCCGCCGGCGGAGCAGAGGCGGCGCTCGGCGCCACGGCGACGCAGGCGCCTGCGCCTGCGTCGGAGAAGCAACGCCTATCGCGAGCAACGTGGCGGCGCAGGCAAAAACAACCGCCGCGGCCGTCCAACGGCGCCGCGGTTCGTTCTCCGGTTCAGGAGGGCAGGCGAACCGGCCCATCAACCATCCTCCTGATGCAACAGCACAAGCACCCCGAACAAACAACCGACCACTGCTGGCGACCAACCCGCGATCGGCGTGCTGATGAAGCCGGCGCCGCCGAGATCGCCGACTAATTTAGTGGCAACATAAAGCACGAAGCCCGCCGCCACGCCACCAGAAACCATAATGCCTACGCCGCCCATACGGAAGAATCTTAATGAAAAACAGGCGGCCACCAGCACCATCGCCGCCAGCATCAGCGGCCGGGCGAGCAATTCCTGATAGCGCAGGCGATACCCCGTCGCGTCGAGGCCGGCCCGCTCGATCTGCGCGGCAAGCGACGGGAGGCTCCAGAACGGCACGGTTTCCGGCGCGAGGAAGGATTGCGCCACTTCGCTGGGGGTCAACGTCGTCGCCAGCAAATAGGTCTTCGCCGGCTCGGTCGCAAAACCCGGCGTCACGATCTGGGCGTCGCTGAGGCTCCAGAAGCCGTCGTGCAACACGCCGCCCGCGGCGTCGATGCGCTCGGTGAAGCCGCCGTCGTCGTCGAAATTGAAGACCGTCACTTTCGAAAGCGTGACGCCGCGGTCAGCCACGCCCTCGGCGTGCACGATCGCCTGGCCGTCGACGCTCTTTTGACGAATCCACAGGCCCACCGCGCCGCCCGCCTGACCGGCCGGGCCAAACAGCTTGGCCTCGATGGCGTCGGCCCGTTGCTTCATGTAAGCCGAGCCTGGATTGTACAGGGCGACCGACAGGACGCCGAGGACCAGAACGACCGCCAGCGGCGGCGCCAGGAACTGCCAGACGGAAACGCCGGCGGCGCGCGCGACGACCAGCTCCAGTTTGCGCGACAGATTGAGAAACGCGATCATCGCGCCGAACAGAACCGCGAAGGGCAGCGCCTGCTCGGCGATGGTCGGCGTATGAAGAAACGAGAGCCAGGCCATCAGCGGGCCGGTCGCCGCCGGCGTGTCGCCGGACCGGCGCAGCGTTTCGACGAGGTCGATCGTGAAAATAAGCGTGAAAACAGCCGCAAAGGTCGCCAGAATCGTCTTGGCGAAGCGGATTGAAAGATAGCGCGCCAGCGTGGAGCCGATCATCGCCTCTCTCAGCTCCCGACCGAGGCGCGGCGGAAGCGCGCGCCCGTTCGCGACAGCGGTCCCTTGAAAATGGCGTCCAGACAGACCAGGCACGTCACGAGCGGTATCGCCCAGATGAACAGTTCGGCCTTCGGTTTGCTGACCACGAATGTGTTCGCGGCGATTCCCATCAGGCGGACCCCGGCGAAGATCAGCACCGCGACGCCGATCGCCACCCCGCGTCCCTGGCGCGTCGTGCGCGCCTCGCCGAGCGCCGCAAAGCCGATCAGGCCGGCGGCGAAAGCATAGAGCGGGCTGGTCAATCGGTCCAGCAGCTCGGCGCGCAGGCGACCCTGCAGCCGCGCCGCCGTTTCATCGTGCGGATCGGGGAACATCAGCTCGGCGGTGTCGCGCTCGCGCGGCCGCTTGGATGTCCCTTCCTTGGGCGTGAATTGTGAAAGATCGATCGTGTAATTGTCGAACGACACGATCGCCGAATCGCCGCTTTCCTGCGGGCGCTGATAGCTGCCCTTGTCGAGCACGAGATAGTTCAAACCGTCCTTTTCGACGGTCTGCCCGAGTTCGGCGATGTAACTGGTGATATGCGCGGGGTCGCGACGGTCCTGCATGAACACGCCATGGAGCGATCCGTCCGGCCCACGCTCCCGATAGTGGAACACGAACCCCGCCTCCAGTTCGCTGAAAGCGCCCGCCTGCGCAAAATTCGTAATGAAATCAGCATGGATTTTGGCAGTGAGCTCCTGGATGAGGTCGAAGCTCCACGGCATGACCTTGAGCGTCATCGAACCGACAAGCGCGAAGACCGCGCAATACAGAACGAGGAACGGACGCAGCAGGGTGCCCGGACTGACGCCCGCGGCGCTCATCACCACCAGCTCGCTGTCGCCATTGAGCTTGTTGAGGCAGTAGAGAACCCCGGTGAACAACGCCGCCGGCGCGATGATCGCGACGAGCGAGGGGATGGTGAGCCCCGTCATGGTCAGGAATACGACGATGGTCTGGCCCTTGCTCGTCAAGAGATCGAACTGGCGCAGCGCCTGCGTGACCCAGACGACCGCCGTCAGCGCGAAAAGACCAGCGAGAAAGGCCAGCGCCGCCGTGCGAAAGATATAGCGCTCGATCCGTGTCACGCCGCCGCCGTCCCCGATCGCATCGCACGCCGAATCCGATGCCGGCGCCCCGCGCGCCGCTGGGCTAACCTTCGCGCGCGCTTCTGACAAGCGGCGGCCGCGTCTCGCCGCGATGCAGCGAGCTTGAAGCGGCGTTTGGACTATTTCGCGGCGGCTTTTTGGCGGGCGGCTCAAAACTCTTGATTTGTCGAGGCGCAATGGCGCAGATGAGCGCCAAATCCCGCCGCGGCCGGAGCGCCGTTCGAGGACATGATGAGCGAATTTGTCAAAACCGCCTTCGCGCCGCTGGCCGCGCCCGAAGGGGGAACCTTCGTCGTCTTCGTCGGCGCCGACCTCAAATGCGGGCCCTCGGTCAGCGCGTTTCTGGGCGAGGCCGCGGGTCTCCTCGCCAGCGGCGCAAAAATCGCGCAATTCGAGGGAAAGTCGTTGAGCGCGCTCGATATTGTCGCGCCGCATGGCGTCGCGGCCGAGCGGCTTCTGGTGATCGGTCTGGGCGGCGCGAAAGAATTGGCCGACGCTGATTTTCCGACGCTCGGCGGCTATGTCTTCGGCAAGATCGGCGCCGCCAGGGAGGTCAGCGTCGCCTTCGAGCCGCCGGAAGGCGCGTGGAACGCCGCCGCCGCGGCCGATTTCATGCTGGGCGTTCAGCTTCGCGCCTATCGCTTCGACAAATACAAGAAGAAGAAGGAGGGCGACGCGCGCGGCGCGCCCCAGGTGACGATCGGCGTCGAGGACGTCGAAGGCGCGCGGCGCGCGGCCAAGGCGCGCGAGGCGGTTGTCGAAGGCGTCCAACTTGCGCGCGATCTCGTCAATGAGCCGGCGAACATCCTCTTCCCCGTGGAATTCGCCGACCGCGCCGCCGCTCTTGCGAACCTGGGGGTGGCGATCGACGTGCTCGACGAAAAGGCGATGGCCAAGCTCGGCATGGGCGCGTTGCTCGGCGTCGGCCAGGGCTCGGCGCGCGACAGCCGGCTCGTCGTGATGCGCTGGGACGGGGCCAGGGGGAAGGCGAAAAAAAAATCGCCGCCGATCGCCTTCATTGGCAAGGGCGTCTGTTTCGACACCGGCGGCGTTTCGATCAAGCCGTCCGCCGGAATGGAGGACATGAAGGGCGACATGGCCGGGGCGGCCTGCGTCGTCGGCCTGATGCACGCGTTGGCCAGCCGCAAGGCGAAAGTCAACGCGATCGGCGCGATCGGCCTGGTCGAAAATATGCCGAGCGGCGAGGCGATACGGCCGGGCGACATTCTGACCTCGATGTCGGGGCAGACGATCGAGGTCATCAACACCGACGCCGAGGGCCGGCTGGTTCTGGCCGACGTCCTCTGGTACGTCCAGGACAAGTACAAGCCCGCGTTGATGATCGATCTGGCGACCTTGACCGGCGCGATTCTCGTCGCGCTCGGCCAGGAATACGCAGGGTTGTTCTCCAACGACGACGAACTCGCCAGGCGTCTGACCGACGCCGGCGCCGCCAGCCGCGAGAGGGTCTGGCGAATGCCGCTCGGCGCCGCCTACGACAAGCTGATCGATTCGAAATTCGCCGACGTCAAGAACGCCGCCGGGCGTCATGCCGGGTCGATCACCGCGGCGCAATTCCTGCAGCGCTTCGTCAACGGCGCGCCTTGGGCCCATCTGGACATCGCGGGCGTCGGCATGGGTTCGCCGGCCGGCGAAATCAACCAGTCCTGGGGTTCGGGGTGGGGCGTGCGCCTGCTCGACCGGCTGGTGGCCGATCACTACGAAAAATGAGCTTCGGGGGAAATGCGATGTCGTGGCGCTGCGCGATCGGCGTGCTGTTGTTTACGCTGGCGGGCGCGGGCGCGCCGGCGCTCGCCAAGTCGGCGCTGAGCGGTTGTGACGCATTCGTCGAGAAGCTGCGCCTGGCGGCGAGCGACATGCAGGTCGAATTCACCCATTCGCTCGTCGTCTCGCGCGCCAAGACCGACATCAGCGTGTTCGACATCAGCACCAAGGTCGACGTCGACGCGACGCTGACCTGCCACGGCGACGAATTCATCCGTTTCGAAGCGCGCATCGCCGCGCCGGCGTCGGCGCGCACCGCAACCAATTTCGAGCGATTCTCGGTGGCGGCGATGCGCGGGGCGATGGGCTGGGACCAGAGCCGAGGCGAAGGTCTGATGCGCGGCATGGCGAGCGACGCCCGCGAATATCTCGACGCTTCCCGGCAGCGCGGCGACGTCAGCATCGCCGGCAAGACCGAAGAGCACGCGCCCGGCGGCGTCAGCCTCGGCCTGATCTACACCGATACGGATCGCGCCTTCATCATCGTCAGCCCCAACGGCTGAGCGGCTCCCTATCATCTCGAAGATCGGATTGGCGAGGAGGCGATGACCGAAATCCGCTTTTATCACTTGCAGCGCCGCAAACCGGAAGAGGCGCTGCCCGCCATCCTCGAGGAGGCGTTGGAGCAGGACCTCAGAGTGGTTGTGCAGGCGCCCGATCGCGAGTGGATCGAGGCGCTGGACGAGCGTCTCTGGACCTATTCGGACGAAAGCTTCTTGCCGCACGGCACGGCGCGCGACGGCGAGCCGGAGACCCAGCCGATTTTCTTGACCACCGGCGAAGACCGCCCCAATGGGGCTGGTTGGCGCATTCTGCTCGGCGGCGCCAGAGCCGCGCCGATCCTCGACAGCGAGCCGACGGACTATCAGCGCCTGGTGATCCTGTTCGACGGCGCCGACGAAGAAGCGCGAACGGCCGCGCGCGCGCAATGGGCTGAACTGAAAGCGGCGGGCCATGCGCCGAGCTATTGGCGCGAAGACGAGAGCGGCGAATGGAGACCCGGGCGATAGGGGTCGGCTTTCGGCGAGCGATGGGCCGGCGGCCCGCCGGCGCGGTTTTCCCGGATTGACGCTTCTGTTTTATCCGGATAAAACTCACGAAAGTGTCTTTTGCCGTTGGATTGGTGTGATGTTGGAGGTTGCGGAACCGGGATTCACCGCGTTCGCCGCCGCGCGGCGCATCGATAGTGGGCCGCTCCTCGCCGTCGCGGCGTCGGTCAAGCGCGCGATCGACGCCGGCGAAACCGGCGAAATCCTGATTTTTGAGGACTGCAACGCCCGCACCGTCGAGATCGATTTCCGCGGCTCCTTGCAGGACGTGCAGGCCAGCGCGCGACGCGCCCTGGCCGACCGGCAAGGCCGTTCCGCGGCGGTCGAGGAAGAACCGCGGCGGGCTCCGGGGCGTCCCAGGCTCGGCGTCGTCGCCCGGGAAGTCACTTTGCTGCCACGGCACTGGACCTGGCTGTCTCTCCAGCCTGGCGGCGCCTCGGCGGCCCTGCGCCGTCTAGTCGAGGAAGCCTCCAAGGATCGGGACGGCCGCGGGCGGCGGCGCCTCGCGCAGGAGGCGGCTTATCGCGTCATGTCGGCGCTGGCCGGCGACCGCGCCGGCTATGAGGAGGCGGTGCGCGCGCTGTTTGCGGGAAACGCGCCGAAATTCGCCGAGCTTGTCGGAGCCTGGCCCGACGACGTGAGGGATTACGCGCTGCTGTTCGCCGCCGGCGCTTTTCGGGCGACGGTTCAAACGCCGAAATGAGGGCCGCGCCGCCTCATCCGGCAAAGGGCGACAAGCCAGCGACGCCGTCGCCCGGGCGCCCGATTCATCCCGCCGCAATCGGGCCCGTTGCCAATTGCGCCCGTCTGGGGCAGGGATGGCGCCCGAATGGTTGCTCAACGAGAGGTCTCCGGCGTCGATGAACTCGCCCGATCAAGGCAATGACGAGCCCGCTCCGATGGGCGCGCCCCGTTGAAATCGCACGGTCCGGTCTCCTCGATTTTGAAAGAGTTGCGCGACACGGCGCCGCCCGACCGGTTCTCCCTCGACTGGCTGCTGGACAGCCTGGAGACGCGCTCGTTCGCCGTCGTCATCCTGATGCTGGCGCTGGTCGCGATGGCGCCGGGGGTGTCGATCGTCGCCGGCTTGCTGATCGCCACGCTCGGCGCCCAGATGATGGCGGGAAGGGCGTCGCCGGCCTTCCCGCGTCGGGTCGCCGCCTATACGATGCCGACCGTTTATCTTTCGGCGTCGATCCGGCGGGTCGCGCCGGTGCTGGCGCGGATCGAGACCATCATCCGCCCGCGCTGGGCGATGCCGCCGCAGACGACCAAGCGGGCGGTTGGTTTCGCGGTGGTGCTGCTCAGCATCGCCGTGGTGTTCGTCCCGATTCCCCTGAGCAATATCGCGCCCGCCTTCACGATCGCGCTGATCGCGATCGCCTATCTCGAAGAGGACGGGATGCTTCTCACTTTCGCGCTGCTGGTCGGCGTCGCGCTGTTGCTGACGACGAGCGTCGTCTTGTGGGAAGCCTTCCTCGGCGCGCAATGGCTCGGCGGCGCGTTCTAGCCGTTCGGCCAGACGTCCGGCGCCGGCATCCCGTAATACAAATTTAAGGAGTCGATGGATCGGGCGCGTCCGGGTTGGACGGCGCTTGATCGGGCCATCGCAGCTGGAGTAGCTTACCCGCCACAGAGGGCCAAGGAGACTGTCTTGGAACGCCTTTGCACGCGCATCTTTCGGGCGATCAGCGTCCTGTCCCTGTTCGCCGCCATCGCCGCTTTCCTGACCCTGACGGCTTTTCCGCGCGCGGCGCTCGCGGATACGGAAAAGCGCGTCGCCCTGGTGATCGGCAACGGCGACTACAAGACGGCGCCCCGACTTGAAAACCCTCCGATCGACGCCAGGGCGGTGGCGGCCTCGCTGAAGCGGCTGGGTTTTCAGGTGATCGAGGGCTATGACCAGACGATCGGACAGATGCGCGCGTCGGTCGCCGAGTTCTCGACGGCGCTGCGCGACGCCAAGGCCGCCATCGTCTATTACGCGGGCCACGGCGTTTCGGTCGACGACGAGAACTATCTCATTCCGACCGACATCGTCCTGAAGAGCCCGACCGACCTCGATCTCAACGCGATCAGCGTGTCGCTCATTCTCAGGCAGATGAAGCGCGAGGACCGCGTCAACGTGGTGATCCTCGACGCCTGCCGCGAGAACCCTTTCGCCGCGGACCTCGCCTACGCCGGCAGCCGCTCGATGGTTGGCGCGCGCGGCCTCTCGGCGATCGAGGGCGATCTGGCGCGCGGAACGCTCATCGCCTTCGCCAGCGATCCCAAGGCCATCGCGCTCGACGGCTTCCCGGGAGAGCATAGCCCGTTCACCAAGGCGCTGATCGATCATCTGGAGGATCCCGGCGTCTCGATCGACACGGTGATGAACAGGGTTCGCTCGGAAGTGTGGGAGGCGACAAAGAACAAACAACTGCCGTGGGTGAACACCTCGATCATCGGCGAGTTCAGCCTCAACCCGCAGGCGCCCCCGACGGCGAGCGCCGGCCCCGGCGCGCCGACGGCCTCATCGGCGCCGGCGGCGCCGGCGGCGGACAAGGTCGCCCAGGAGAACCTCCTGTGGGAATCGGCGCAGCGCTCCAATCTGAGCGGCGACTACCGGGCCTATCTCGACGCCTATCCCACCGGCGTTTATGCGCCGATGGCGAGGAATCGCATCGCCAGCCTGACCAGCGCGTCCGAGCCGTCGACCGGATCGGCGCGCGATACGCAGGCTCCCAAACCGGATCAATCGGCCCGCGAGAACCTGCTGTGGGAGTCGGCGGAGCGCTCCAATCTCCCCGCCGACTATAAGGCCTATCTCGACGCCTATCCGACCGGCGTCTTTGCGCCGATGGCCAGAAACCGCATCGCCAGTCTGAGCAACGCGCCCGAACCGCCGGCCGGCCGGGTGGTTCCCCTCGCGCCGCAAACGCCGTCGTTCGCCGTTCCCGCGGCTCTCGGCGGCGAAGTCGGAACCATGGAGACGGAGAGCGCCCTGAACCTCGGCCCGGCGCAAATTAGGGAGTTGCAACAGCGATTGACGGCGCTCGCTCTCAATGCGGGCCCGGCGACCGGCGCCTTGGACGAGCAGACGCGTTCGGCGATCGGCGAATGGCAGAAGCGTCATGGCCTGCCCTCGACGAGCTGGCTTGGCCCCCTCCAGCTGGCGGCGTTGCGCGCCGAAAGCGAAGCCGCGTATCAGCAACTTCTGATGGCGGCGCCGCAGGCGGTGATCGCGCCGCCGGTCGGTCCCTATATGGCGCCGCGGTATTTTGGTCCGATGCGCCACGCCTTCTACGGGCGTCGCTGGCGCCGCTAACCGGCGAGACTCTCGGCTCTGATCTCATCGAGCTCGGCAGGGCCGAGCGCGCCGGCGCGATACAGACCGAGGAATTCCTCGGACACGCCGCGCCCGAACACGAGAGCGTCGTCGGCGTTCACCGTGACGCGAACGCCGGCGCCATAGAGCTGACGAATCGGATGAGACGCCAGAATTCTCGACGCGCCCCAGCATCACGTTCGAGGTCGGGCAGACGTTCAAGCGTATGCGGTTCTCCGCGAGGAACCGCATGACGGCCGGCGAATCGGCGGCGGCGATTCCGTGTTGGACCTCGTCGAGCTCCAGCTCCTCGACGGCTCGCCAGACGTCGTCCGCCGAGCCCCATTCGCCGACATGCGCCTTGAGACTCAGCCCGGCGTCCTTCGCTCGCCGAAAAAGCGGCTTGAACGCTTCGATCGGTTGCGCCAGTTCATCGCCCGACAGATCCAGCGTCTGATAGAAGCCAAGGGCCAGAAAGGGCGCGAGCCAGCGCTCAAGCGCCGCGATCGGGCAATGGCGCGAAAGACCCAGCTGCGCGATCCATTCGATCGCCGGAGCGGTCGTCGCATGCAATCGCTGGAGGCGGCGCGTCAGCGCCTCGGCCGAGTCGTCAAACAAACCGATCGCCCAAACGTCCTCGCCGATTTCAAGACGCGTGACGCCATCGCCGCGCGCCTGGACCAGCGTCGCCTCGAAAGCGAGCAGGCGTCCCTCGCGACCGTCGAACAGTCCTCCGACGACGTCCCGCGTCCAGGCGTGCATTTCCGCCATCGACGAGAGTTTGTGGTCGAGCGGCGCGATATCGCGGCCGGTTCGTCGGGCGAGGAAACGACGGTCCCCGCCCAGGATCGCATGGTTGTGCAGGTCGCCCTTGGGGCAGCGCCGCAGGGCGTCGAGGTCGCCGTCCACGAGCGCGGTCTGAAAGTCGGGGATCATCGCCAATCGACGGCGCCGCCGCCGCCTCCAACAAAAGCATCGAGGCCGGTGGTTCATCCCTCCGCCGGCGCCTCATTTCGAACGCTGCGTCGCTCGCGCGCTCAGCCGGCCGCCGCTTCCGCCTCGGAGGACAGGGCGAGCCAGGTTTCCTCGGCCGCCAGCAGGGCCGTTTCGAGTTCGCCGCGCTTTTGCGCGAGGTCGACGACCTTGGCGGAGTTGCTGGCGGTCCCGTCGGTCCTGGCGAGCGCCTCGTCGATGCGGCGCAGCAGGTCCTGAAAGCGGTGCATTTTCTGCTCCGTCGCGACGATCTCCCGGCGTAGCGGGCCGAGATCGCGACGCGGCCTGGCGCCTTCGCGTCGCCCGGCGGCGACCGGCCTTGGCGAGGCCTCCTCTTTCCTCCTGCTGTCCCTTGGCGCGGCGGCGCCGAGCACGAGGCGGCTGTAATCCGCCACGTCGCCGTCGAACGGGCGCATCGTTCCATCGGCGACCAGCCACAGGCGATCGACGCAGGCCTCGAGCAGGCGCCGGTCATGCGAGACGAGGATGCAGGCGCCCTCATATTCGTTGATCGCCTCGATCAATTCGCCGCGGCTGTCGATGTCCAGATGATTGGTCGGCTCGTCGAGGATGATCAGTTGCGGCCCGTCGAACGTCGCCAGCCCCATCAGCAGGCGCGCCTTCTCGCCGCCCGACAGGTCGGCGATGCGGGTATCCGCGCGCACGCCGGAAAAGCCGATGAGCGCCGTCCGGCCGCGAATCCTCGCCTCCGGCGCGCCGCGCATTCGCTCCGCGACATGACTGTAGGGCGTGCCGCCGGGCTCGAGTTCATCGACCTGGTGCTGGGCGAAGAATCCGACCTCGAGTTTGCTCGCGCGGGTGAGCGCCCCCGACATCGGGGCGAGGCGGCCGCCGAGCAATTTGGCGAAGGTCGACTTGCCGTTGCCGTTCGCGCCGAGCAGCCCGATCCGATCGTCGTTGGACAAGGTCAGGTCGAGCCTGGAGAGCACGGCGCGCCCGCCGTAGCCGACGCTGACGCGCTCCATCGCGATGATCGGCGGGCTCAGGGTCTTGCGCGGCGCCGGCCAGCGGAACGGCAGCACATTCTCGTCGACGACGGCGATCACCGGCTCCATCCGCGCGAGCATCTTGAGGCGCGATTGCGCCTGTGTCGCCTTGGTGGCGCTGGCGCGGAAGCGATCGACGAAGGATTGCAGATGGGCGCGCCTCTCCTCCTGCTTTCTGGCGGCCTTGCCTTGCAAGATCTGCTGCTCGCGTCGCTGACGCTCGAAGCTCGTGTAGCCGCCGCTCCACAGGGTCAGTTTGGCGCGTTCGAGATGCAGGATGTGATCGGCCACGTCGTCGAGCAGATCGCGGTCATGCGAGATCACGATGATGGTCGCCGGACAACCCTTGAGATAGTCGACGAGCCATAGCGCGCCTTCCAGATCGAGGTAATTGGTCGGCTCGTCGAGAAGCAGAAGATCGGGCGCCGAAAACAGCACCGCGGCGAGCGCCACCCGCATGCGCCAGCCGCCGGAGAATTCAGACAGCGCGCGGTTCTGCGCGGCGACGTCGAACCCGAGGCCGCTGAGAATGCTGGCGGCTCGCGCCGGCGCGGCGTGGGCGTCGATGTCGGCGAGGCGCGTTTGAATATCCGCGATGCGCGTCGGATCGTCGGCGCTTTCGGCCTCCCTCAGCAGCTCGGCGCGCTCCCGGTCGGCCTCCAGCACGAAATCGAGCAGCGTTTGCGGGCCGTCCGGCGCCTCCTGCTCCACCCGCCCCATCCGGGCGCGCCTCGGCACGGCGATCGAGCCGCTCTCGGGCGAAATCTCGTTGGCGATCAGGCGGAACAATGTGGTCTTGCCGGCGCCGTTGCGCCCGACGAGGCCGACGCGGGCGCCGGTTGGCAGGGCAACCGTCGCGCGGTCGATCAGCAGCCGTTCGCCCAGACGATAGGTGAGCTCGTTGATATGCAACATGGCGCGCGTTTTGGCTCGCAGGGCGGCCGCTGGCAAGAGCTGAGCCGCCTCGAAAGCCAAAAATGTTGCAGCGCACTAAGGTCGTGGCGCGCCCCGGCGGCGGCCGGGCGCGGCCCTCTCGCGCAACGCAACTCAGTCCTTTTTGGCCACCAGAACGCCGTTGGCGAACAGCAGCCCGGCGACGCCGGCGCCCAGCAGCGGCGCGAGGATAAACAGCCAGAGTTGCCCGACAGCCCCCGGATTGGAGCCGATGCCGACCAACGCCGGGCCGATCGACCGCGCGGGATTGACCGAGACGCCGGTGACGTTGATGCCGACGATATGGATCGCGACGAGCGTCAAGCCGATGGCCAAACCCGCCAGGCCCGATATGTGCGGCGGCGACGAGGCGTGCGTGACGCCCAGGATGCAGACAAGAAACAGGAAAGTCGCCACCGCCTCGAACACGAAAGCGGAGAGCGCCGAATATTCGCCGAGATAGCCGGGCCCCCAGCCGTCCTGTCCGAGTCCGCCGTTCCACCCCGAGGCCTTGCCGGAGAGGATCAGGTAGAGCACGGCGGCGCCGGCGATCGCGCCGAGCACTTGCGCGATGACATAGGTGACAAGATCGCTGACGCTCATCCGGCCGGCGACGAAGACGCCGAAGCTGACGGCCGGATTGACGTGGCAGCCCGATACCGGACCAATGCCATAGGCCATCGCGACAATGGCGAGGCCAAAGGCGAAGGCGATGCCAAGAACGTTGATGGCGGTCGGCCCCGCCCCCATTCCGCCGATGACGGCGGCGCCGCAGCCAATGAAGACGAGCGCGAAGGTTCCGATAAATTCTGCGACAGGCTTGTTCATAGCGTTTCCCCTCTCGTCGGGCGGCGACGACGACGAGGCTCCGCCGCCCCGCTCCTTCATAACCGAGTCGCCGCCGCCCCGACAATCGCGCGCGCGGCGCGCAAGCGGGACGAGCGCTCCGCGAGCCATCCGTTTAGCTTGCGCCGGCTCTCAAGCGAGAACCTGTTTGGCGGTTCACCCCTCGCTCGGGACGGAAGCGCCCGTGCGCTTGGCGACGTCCGCGCTATCGCCCCGAGTGCGTCCGATGACGGCTGACGGGCGAGCGCCGCCGACGCCCGAGAGCGCGCGTCGGGACGGCAACGGCTGCCGCCGGCGCGGGTGCGGGTCGCCGCATCATCGCCGCGCCGGGCGCGAGGCGAGGTTTTGTCGGCGGGGAGCCTGTCGCAGCCCTCGCCTCGAGCGCAATTGCTTTCGCAGCGCCGCCCGTTATATATGCCGCGCGCCCAGGAAAGCCCCTTTTAGGGGCCTGTCGTTCGGCCGTTGGAGTTCCATCCCTTGTTCATTACGCCAGCTTTCGCCCAGGCGAGCGGGGCGACCGGGTTCGGGTCGTCGTCCGACATGCTCATCCAGTTCGCGCCGTTTATTGCGATATTCGCGATCATGTATTTTCTGATCCTGCGTCCGCAGCAACGTCGCGCCAAGGAGCAGCGGGAGATGGTCCAGGGCGCGCGTCGCGGCGACACGATCGTCACCACCGGCGGTCTGATCGGCAAGATCACCAAGGCGACCGACGACTCGGAAGTCGAGGTCGAAGTGGCTCCCAACGTGCGCGTTCGCATCGCCCGCTCGGGCATCGGCGCGGTGCGCGCCAAGGGCGAGCCGGTCAAGGATGCGCCTTCCAAATGACCGAAGCGGTCGACGCCGCCGTCCGTCGCCTCGCGGAGACCATATAACACGATGCTTCGTCTGGCTCCCTGGAAGGTCGTCTCCATTCTGGCGGTCACGTTCGTAGCGATGCTGCTGCTCGCGCCGAGCTTTCTGGACTCGCAGACGCTTGGCCGGCTGCAAAAGTCGCTGCCTGGCTTTCTGCCGATTCGCGCGATCGTGCTCGGCCTCGATCTGCAAGGCGGCGCCCATGTCCTGCTGGAGGTCGACAGTCCCTCGTTGACGCTCGCCCAGGTCGACGCCCTGCGCGACGACGTTCGCGGAAAGTTGCGCGAGGGGCGGATTTCGATCAGCGGCGGCATCGCCGTTCAGCCGCGCGGCGTGCAGGTGCGCATCGCCGACGCCGACGAGCGCGCCAAGGCGCTTTCGTTGCTCGAGACGCTCAACCAGCCAATCACCAACGCGATCATCGGAACCTCCGGCCATACGCTCAACTTGGCGGATACCGGTCAGGGCGCGATCCAATTGACCCTCACCGATGCGGCGATCAACGACAAGATTCGCCGCGCGGTCGCGCAGTCGATCGAGGTCCTGCGCCGGCGCGTCGACGCCCTCGGCACCACCGAGCCGAACATCCAGCAGCAAGGCGCCGACCGCGTCCTCGTCGAAGTGCCCGGCTTGCAGGACACCACAAGACTGAAGGAGCTGCTCGGCACGACCGCCAAGCTCGAGTTCCGCCTCGTGGCCGATCCCGGCGATCCGCCGAGCGAGGTCGACAATCTGCCGCAACAGCAGGGCGGCCAGATCCTCGTGCAAAAGCGCGTCATGGTGGCGGGCGAGGACTTGACCGACGCGCAAACCGGCTTCGATCAGAATAACCAGCCGGACGTCAATTTCACCTTCAATCTTCGCGGCGGCCAGCGCTTCGGACAGGTGACGTCGGAGAATGTCGGGCGCCTGTTCGCCATCGTCCTGGACGGCAAGGTCATTTCGGCGCCGCGCATTCTCGGACCGATCACCGGCGGCCGCGGTCAGATCACCGGCAACTTCACCGTACAGGAGGCGGACAACCTGTCCGTTCTGTTGCGCGCCGGCGCGCTGCCGGCGAAGCTGACGATCGTCGAGGAGCGCACGGTCGGCCCCGGCCTCGGTCAGGATTCGATCGATGCAGGCAAGCGCGCGGCGTTCGTCGGCGGCGTCCTGGTCGTTTGCTACATGCTGGCGACCTATGGAATCTTCGGCGTGTTCGCCGACATCGCGTTGGCGGTGCATATCCTGTTCATTTTCGCTTCGATGGCCCTGCTGGGCGCGACGCTGACGCTGCCTGGCATCGCCGGCGTCGTTTTCACGATCGGAATGGCGGTCGATTCCAACGTGCTGATTTACGAGCGCATCCGCGAAGAGGCGCATCTGGGCCGATCGATCATTTCGGCGCTGGACGCCGGCTTCAAGCGCGCCTTCGCGACGATCATCGATTCGAACGTCACGATGTTCGTCGCCGCGGTGATCCTCTACCTCTTCGGCTCGGGCCCGGTGCGCGGTTTTGCGGTTTCGCTCGGTCTTGGCATTCTCACTTCGGTCGTGACGGCGGTGACCATGACGCGCATGATGATCGCGCTGTGGTATCGCCAGAAGCGCCCGACGAGGCTGCCGATATGACGTGCCGGCCGCCGCCTGACGCCCGCCCATTCCGAGCGGGGCCCGGAACTGACTGGCGCCGCGCGTGGTCGATCGGCTCGCGGCTCGCGCCGGCAAGGGCGACCGGGCGGCGCGTTTCGGGCGCGTCCGGCGCGATGGAGCCGATCCGATGAAACTGCTGCGCCTCGCGCCCGAGAACACGAAATTCGGCTTCATGCGCTTCCGGCGCGTGAGCTATCCGTTCTCCGCGACGATGTCGATCATCTCCGTGGTGCTGTTCTTCTTCGTCGGCATGAATTTCGGCATCGATTTTGAAGGCGGCACGCAGGTCGAGCTGCGCGCCAAGGCCGGCGTCGCTGACATCGCCAGCCTGCGCGCGACAGCCGAGTCGCTCGGCCTCGGCGCCGTGGAGGTGCAGCGGTCCGGCGGAGAGACGGACGCCGTGCTGCGGGTCGGCCTGCAGCCCGGCGGCGAAGCGGCGCAGCAGAACGCGGTCGGCAAGCTGCGTCAGGCCTTCGCCGAGAATTACGAATTCCGCAGCGTCGACGCCGTGGGGCCGCGCGTGTCGGGCGAACTGGAGCAAAAGGGCACGCTCGGCATCGTCGTCTCCATCCTGGCGGTGCTGACATACCTGTGGTTTCGCTTCGAGTGGCAGTTCGCCGTCGGCGCCATCATCGGCACGATGCACGACCTGCTGCTGACGGTCGGATTCTTCTGCGTGACCCAACTCGAATTCAATACGACGTCGATCGCGGCGATCCTGACGATTGTCGGCTATTCGCTGAACGAGACGGTCGTCGTGCTCGACCGCATTCGCGAAGTCATGCGCAAATACAAGCGCCTGTCGACCGCCGAGATCGTCGATATGTCGGTCAACGCCGTGCTGCCGCGCACGATCATGACCGCGACGACGGTTTTTCTCGCGCTGCTCGCGCTGTTTTTTCTCGGCGGCCATGTCATCCGTTCGTTCTCGGCCGCAATGATCTGGGGGATTTTCGTCGCCACCTATTCCTCGATCTTCATCTGTTCGCCGATGCTGATCTATCTTGGCGTCAGAGCCGACGCTTTCGACCGGCAGGGGGCGTCCGAAGAGCAGGGCGTCCCGGCCTCGAAGGCGAAGGGGTGAAAGCGGCGACGTCGAGCGAAGGCTTCGTCCCGGGCCGCCATTTGATCGAGGCCTACGGCGCCGGCGGGTTCCGCTTCGCCGGCATGTCGCACGTCGGCTCGATCCTCGCGACGCCGGCCGGGATACGCGCCTTCGCACCCTCGGCGCCCGGCGAAATCTCGATCGACTCGCTGGCTCCCCTGTTCGCCGAACTGATCGAACACCCACGCTCGATCGAAATATTCATCGCCGGGACGGGGGAGAAAATGGCGCCGCTGGCGCCCCTGGTGCTCGCCCGACTGAAGCAAGCGGGCTTGCGGGTCGAAGGAATGGCGACCGGGCCGGCGGCGCGGGTTTACAACGTGCTGCTCGACGAAAACCGCCGCGTCGCGGCGGCGCTGATCGCCGCGCCGTGAGCGCGGCGGCGACATTGTCGACCGCTTTGGCGCAAGCCTACGCCCATTGCGAGACGTTGACGCGCGAGCACGACCGCGACCGCTGGCTCGCCGGGTTGTTTGCGCCGTCCATTGCGCGCCCGCCTCTCTTTGCGCTCGCCGCCTTCTCGTATGAGGTCGGCCGCCTGCGCGAGATCGTGCGCGAGCCCCTGGCGGGCGAAATGCGGTTGCAATGGTGGCGGGACGCCCTGATCGGGGCGGGGCGCGGCGAAGCCCCAGGCCATCCCGTCGCCGCGGCGTTGAGCGACACGATCGAGCGGTTCAATCTGCCGCCGCAGGCATTCGACGATCTGCTCTCGGCGCGCGCGTTCGACCTCTACGACGATCCGATGCCGGACTGGAATCATTTCGAGGGTTACTGCGGCGAGACCTCATCGGCTTTGTTCCGACTGGGGACGCTGGTTCTCGGGCGCGGGCGCGACCTTGGCGGCGCGGACGCCGCCGGCCACGCCGGCGTCGCCTATGCGCTGGTCGGATTGCTGCGGGCGCTGCCGCTGACCAGCGCGCGCGGCCAGGTCTTTCTGCCGGGCGACATTCTCGCTCGCCATGACGTTTCGCGCGACGATATCGCCGGCCGGCGCGCTAGTCCGGGCCTGCGCGCGGCGCTCGCCGAATTGCGCGCCGTTGCGCGCCGGCGCCTCGATGAAGCGCTCAAGCTCGCGCGCCAGGGCCCGCGCGACATCGCTTCGGCCTTCCTGCCATTGGCCTGCCTGCCTCTGTATCTTGCCGCGATGGAGCGGCCTCGCTATGCGCCGTTCGACACAATTGTCGAGGCGTCGCAATGGCGTCGCCAATGGGCGCTCTGGCGCGCCGCCCGCGCGATGTGAAGGGCCAATCGCCGGGGGTCCGTTTTCGCGCCAATCAGCCTTCCTGTTGAACCAGGGCCCTGAGGCGCGGCCCTCTTGCATCCGCCTGGCGCGAGGTCGTCGCGTCGGGCCGAGAGGATGGACCGCGCGGCTCGAGCGGCGCTGCCGGCGCCGCGGCGATCAGCCCGCTTCCGCGAGCCAGCGCTGCAGATCCGCCCGCGCCCGCGCCGAAAGCGCCTGTTTGCGCGCCGCGCCCTTTTCCGGGCCGCGCAGGCGCCGACCGTCGCTCGCGGGTTCCTCGATCGGCGGAAACAGGCCGAAGTTCACATTCATCGGCTGGAACGAGCGCGGGCCGGCGCCGGTCGCCTCGAGATGGCCGCCGGTGATATGGTTCAACAGCGCGCCGATCGCGGTCGTGGCGGGGGGACGCGAAATCGCCCGCCCCAGTCGCTCCGCCGCGGCGAATCGTCCGGCGATCAGGCCGACCGCGGCGCTTTCGACATAGCCCTCGCAGCCGGTGATCTGTCCGGCGAAGCGCAGACGCGGCATCGCTTTCAGCCGCAACAGCGGATCGAGCAGACGCGGCGAATTCAGGAATGTGTTGCGGTGCAATCCGCCGAGCCGCGCGAACTCGGCGCCCTCCAGTCCCGAAATGAGGCGGAAGACCCGCGATTGCTCCGCGTACTTGAGCTTGGTCTGAAAGCCCACCATGTTGAAAAGAGTGCCAAGCGCATTGTCCTGCCGCAATTGCGCCACCGCCCATGGTTTGACCGTGGGCTGATGGGCGTTGGTCAGGCCGACCGGCTTCATCGGGCCGAAGCGCAACGTGTCGCGCCCGCGCTCGGCCATCACTTCGATCGGCAGGCAGCCATCGAAATAGGGCGTGTCCTCGAATTCTCTGAACGCGGTCCGGTCGGCGGCCAACAGGGCGTCGACGAAGCTGTCATATTGAGCCCGGTCGAGCGGACAGTTGATGTAGTCGGCGCCCGTACCGCCCGGTCCCGATTTGTCGTAGCGCGATTGCAGCCAGGCTTTCGACATGTCGATCGAGTCGCGATGGACGATCGGAGCGATGGCGTCGAAAAAAGCCAGCGCCTCTTCCCCGGTCACCGCGCGAATGGCCGCGGCGAGGCCGGGAGAGGTCAGCGGACCGGTCGCGATGATGACGCTGTCCCAATCGTCGGGCGGCGCGCCGGCCACTTCGCGCCGGTCGATCTCGATAGAGGGATCGGCGCCGATCGCCGCCTCCACGGCCGCCGAAAAACCCTCCCGATCGACCGCCAGGGCGCCGCCGGCCGGCACTTGATGCGCGTCGGCGCAGCGCATGATCAGCGAACCCATCGCCCGCATCTCGCGATGGATGACGCCGACCGCGTTATTGAGGGAATCGTCCGAGCGAAACGAGTTGGAGCACACCAGTTCGGCGAGACGATCCGTGCGATGCGCCTCGGTCCGCCGCTCCGGGCGCATCTCGTGCAAGACGACCGGCACGCCGGCCCGCGCGATTTGCCACGCCGCTTCGCAGCCCGCCAAGCCGCCGCCGATGACATGAACGGCTCTCATGCCCCGCTTGTCACAAAGCCGGACCGCCGCGTCAACCGCGCGCGGACGCCGCAAGGGGCAAGCGCGCTGTGAAATGAATGAGCGCCCGCCGGGGGAGGATCCGGCGGGCGCTCAATGCGCGGGCGGCTTGGCGAGAGGGAGGAGCTCGCCTCGCGCGCCCGCGTCGTCCGTTCGATCAGGCGCCGATATTCTGACGCGCGATGAATTCGATGTCGCCGCGGCGAATGCCGATGTCGGCGAGCTCGCGATCGCTCATGCGCGACAGTTCGCGCACCGCTTCGCGGTAGCGGCGCCAGCTGGCGAGCTTCTCCGCGATGGTCTTGATCGAGGTCATAGCCCTCTCCTTTCTTTGTTATCCGTCGGCCCGGGCTCATCCAGCGCCTCGGCCAGTGCGGTGCAACATAGGCCCGCGGTCCCAGGAAAAGAAGGGACATGATCAGCGATCAGATATGCGAATTACGCATGTCTATTTCAGGGAAAATTTAACGAATCTGCGGTAATCGGCCGAAATCAATCGAAATATCACCAAAAAGTATCACCGTCGAGCGGATGGATGGCTCACTATCGCCGAGGCAGTTATTGAATTCGGTCTTATGAATTCGAATTTATCATAACAACTCATGTTGCGTCGCAACAAAGCGCCGACGGGCGACCCGCTCAGCTCGCCTCCGCGAGCAGCGACAATTGCTGCCGGGCCGACTCGCCGACGAGGTCGGTCAGCCGGGTCGGGTAGTCGCCGGTGAAACAGTGGTCGGTGAATTGCGGCTGCGCATTGTCGCGCCGCTCGTAGCCCATGGCGCGGTAGATGCCGTCGACCGACAGAAAGGCGAGGCTGTCGGCGCCCATGAAGCGGCGCATGCCTTCGAGGTCCATTCGGGCGGCGAGCAGCTTGTCGCGCTCGGGCGTGTCGATGCCGTAATAGTCGGGATGGGCGATCGGCGGCGATGAAACGCGCAAATGAACCTCCGCGGCGCCCGCCTCGCGCATCATCTGGACGATTTTCACCGACGTCGTGCCGCGCACGATCGAATCGTCGATCAGCACGATCCGCTTGCCCGCGACGACCGCGCGATTGGCGTTGTGCTTGAGCCGGACGCCGAGTTCGCGGATCGCCTGCGTCGGTTGGATGAACGTGCGCCCGACATAATGATTGCGGATGATTCCGAGCTCGAAGGGAATGCCGCAGGCTTGCGCGTAGCCGAGCGCCGCCGGGACGCCGGAATCGGGAACCGGCACCACGACGTCGGCGTCGGCCGGCGCCTCGCGCGCCAGTTCGGCGCCCATCGCCTTGCGCGCGTCATAGACCGAGCGTCCGTGGACGATCGAATCCGGCCGCGCGAAATAGATGTATTCGAAAATGCAGGGGCGCATCCGCTGGGCGGGGAACGGCCGCAAACTCTGCACGCCCTCGCGTGAAATCACCACGACCTCGCCGTTTTCGACATCGCGGACGAATTTGGCGCCGATAATATCGAGCGCGCAGGTCTCGGAGGCGAGAATCCAACTGCCGTTCAGCTCGCCCAGCACCAGCGGACGGATGCCGAGCGGATCGCGCGCGCCGATCAGCTTCTTGTTGGTGAGCGCGACCAGCGCATAGGCGCCCTCGATCTGGCGCAGCGATTCGATGAAGCGCTCGACGATGAGCGAGCGCCGCGATCGCGCGACCAGATGGAGGATCGCCTCGGTGTCCGTCGTCGACTGGCAGATCGCGCCGTCGCGGATCAGCTCGCGGCGCAGCGTCAGTCCGTTGGTGAGGTTGCCGTTGTGGGCGACCGCCAGGCCGCCCCCGTCGAGCTCGGCGAACAGCGGCTGGACATTGCGCAGAATCGTCTCGCCGGTGGTTGAATAGCGCACGTGGCCGACCGCCGAGGAGCCCGGCAGCCGCTCGATGGTGGCGCCGTGCGAAAAATGATCGCCGACCAGACCCAGCCGCCGTTCGGACTGGAAGCGCCGGCCGTCGAACGCGACGATGCCCGCCGCCTCCTGGCCGCGATGCTGCAGCGCGTGCAGGCCGAGCGCGGTGACCGCCGCAGCGTCGGGATGGCCGAATATCCCGAACACGCCGCATTCTTCGCGCAGCCGGTCGCCGTCGAAATCGGGATCGTCGTCGGGTCTGGTCGAATCGCGGGAAATGGCGGCCTCGCTCGGTTCAGCGCCGCCGGCCAACTTGGGGATCGGCGGCGCGCCGGTCAAGGCTTGGCGGGCGCGGTCGGAGCCGGCTTGGCCGGCGCCGCAGGCTTGCCGATGATCGCGTCGAGCTTCTGCCTGTCGGCGGGCGGCACGCCGGCCGACGCGGCCGGGGTCGCCGGCTGCGGCGCGGCCGGCTCGGCGGGCGGCGTCGACAGCGATTCGTCCGGCGGCTCCTCGCCGGCGCCGCTGGTCGCCTTGGTCTTCTTCCACCAGGTTTCGATCGTGCGTTCGGCGTCCTCGGGAAGCAGTTGGACGACGCGCTCGGCGGTCTGCTGCAGGATCGGCCGCGTCTTGGCGTCCCTGACCCATTCGGGCTGCTGTTTCTCGGCGACCAGCCAGTTGAAGATCGCGAAGGCGACGACGCCGAGCAGAAAACCGCGCACCGCGCCGAACACGAAGCCGAGCGAGCGGTCGAGCGCGCCGACCTTGCTGTCGAGGATCGCGTCGGAAATGCGCACGGTGAGCACGGAGACGACGATCAGCGTCGCAAAGAACACCACCGCCGCGGCGAGCACCTGCGGGATCGGCTCCTTGTGGATGTAAGGGATGATGTAGGGCACGACCAGCGGATAGAAGAAATAGGCCGCCGCCGCCGCCGCCGCCCACGAGCCGATCGCCAGCACCTCGCGGGTAAAGCCTCGCACCATCGACAGCAACGCGGAAACCAGGATGATGACGATCAATCCGAGGTCGAGATAGGACGGCATGTTGATGGGCCTCGCTGGCGTCCGCACCTGAGCGGGCTCGTTGGCGGCCCGCCCCGTTCCTTCAAATCGTGAGCCGCGCAAGGCCTGGAATGGCCGCGCGCCATCGCCTGAAGTGGCCGCCGTCGGCGACGGCGGCCACATCGCCGCATGCTCGCGCGTTATAGCGAAGCGCGCTCACCGCGTCATCCCGTTACGGTCTTTGTTCACAGCGACGCCGGCCGCGGCGATTTGCGCGACGAGGCTGGCGAGCGAGGGGACGGCGTCGAGCGCCAGCCCGGCGGGCTCGCCCGCCTCCTTCTGCGCCGGCGGCGGCGCGACGGCGCGCGAAAAGCCGAGCTTGGCCGCCTCCTTCAACCGCAGCCCGGTATGCGCGACCGGCCGCACCGCGCCCGACAGGCCGATCTCGCCGAAATAGACCGCGTCATGGGGCAGCGCGACGCCGACCAGCGAGGAGACGAGCGCCGCCGCCGCCGCCAGATCGGCCGCCGGCTCGGCGATCTTCAGGCCGCCGGCGACGTTGAGATAGACGTCGTAGGCGCCGAGCTTCAGCCCGCCATGCGCCTCCAGCACGGCGAGGATCATCGCCAGCCGGCTCGAATCCCAGCCCACCACCGCGCGGCGCGGCGTCCCCAGCGTCGTCGGCGCGACCAGCGCCTGGATCTCGACGAGCAGCGGCCGCGCGCCCTCGATCCCTGCGAACACCGCCGCCCCCGGGCTCGCCCCGTCGCGCCCGGCGAGGAACAACGCCGACGGGTTGGCGATCTCGGCGAGGCCGCCGCCGGTCATCTCGAACACGCCGATCTCGTCGGTCGCGCCGAAGCGGTTCTTCGAGGCGCGCAGGATGCGGAAGGCGTGCGCGCCCTCGCCCTCGAACGACATCACCGCGTCGACCATGTGCTCGACGACGCGCGGGCCGGCGATCAGGCCCTCCTTGGTGATGTGGCCGACCAGGATGATCGCCGCGCCGCTCGCCTTGGCGAAGCGGATCAGCGCCTGCGCCGAGCCGCGCACCTGCGCGACGGTGCCCGGCGCCGATTCGATCGCCTCGCTCCACATGGTCTGGATCGAATCGATCACCACCAGCTTCGGCCGGTCGCCGGAGTTCAGCGTCGCCACGATGTCCTCGACGCCGGTCTGCGCGGCGAGCTGCACGTCGGCGCCGGCGAGGCCGAGCCGCGCGGCGCGCAGGCGCACCTGGGCGGTCGATTCCTCACCCGAGATATAGACGACGCGGCCGCCCTGGCGGGCGAGCGCGGCGCAGGCCTGGATCAGCAGCGTCGACTTGCCGATGCCCGGCTCGCCGCCGATCAGCGCCACCGAGCCGGCGACGAGGCCGCCGCCGGTCACCCGGTCGAGTTCGCCGAGGCCGGTGACGACGCGGCTCTCCGGCGCCGAGGCGCCGGCGAGGTCCTCCAGCGGGAAGGCGCGCCCGCCGCCGCGGTTGCGCGCGCCGGCGACGCCCGCCGCGACCGCCTCCTCGACAATGGTGTTCCACTCGCCGCACGCTTCGCACTTGCCCTGCCAGCGCTGCGCCACGGCGCCGCAGTTCTGGCACACGAACAGGGATTTCGCTTTCGCCATGGGCGAGGCAGACAGGATTCGCGCGGCAATGTCGAGAGCGGCGCGCCCCGTTCTCCCGTTCGGCGGAAGGCGCCCCGCCGGGCATGACGGACGATCGACCGGCGGCGGCCGCCGGTCGCCTGTCGGCCGGTGCGGGGAAAAAATTTGGAAAACCCCGGGAAGGCGCGAGAATCGCACGCTTCGCGCACGCCCGTGTTTCGGCGCTTCTAACGATATCAACGAGTTACGCGCCGCAAAAATCTTGGATTTCCAAATTTTTCCAAAACTATTTTTGGCGGATTCGGGGAATATCAAAGGCTTAAGGGCGAAAAAATTTGGAAAACGCGTTTTTTCTGAAACCCTCCGTCCGTTCGAAGCCCAATGCGCCGCCCGCCCGCTCTCGCGCGGCGCGCCTTTCGTCGCGTCGCTCGGCAGGTCGCCCGTGGCGCCCCGCGCCAAGGCGAGGCGTGCGGAGATCATCGGGCGGAAAAGCCGGAATGTCCAGAAAATGTTTCGATAAAGCGAAACCACGCCTACGCGCGCCAGTCGTCGGGAATGCTGCTTGCGGCCGAAAGGACTGATCCCCCCGCGTCATGGCCGGGCTTGTCCCGGCCATCCCCGATCTTCTCCCCGCCAAGCGGCTCCCCCGACGACGATCTGCGGCGCTGGCGTGGTTGGCCGGGTCAAGCCCGGCCATGACGGCCTGGAGAAGGGACGGAGGCGGATCGTTTCATTGATTGCCTGGCGGAGCAGCGCGCGGGAGGAATTCGAAGTCAAGGATCGCCTTTCAGACGACCGCCGAAGGCGGCGGCCCTTCGGGCCGTCCTTGAGTTCGACTTCCTCCCGCGCATCATCGCCTCCAGGCATTCAATGAAGAGTTGGCGCTGACGCCAGCGCGCGCCGTCGCGGCGGTGGCGCGCTGGCTTTTTCCGCGAGTCTCATGGCAATTAGGGCCGAACGAAAATCCCCTGGGCCTGCGCTTTGAGCCAGCTTCTCATCCAGCGCTATTTGAACGACCTGGAGACGCTGCGCCGCGTCTCGGGCACGAACCGCGAGTCGGTGGTCAGCGAAGCGTTCAAGACGCTGCTCAAGGAATGGGGCAAGTCGCGCGATCTGGTTTTCATCCCGGAGTACGAATACCAGACCCTGCAAAAGACGCGCGTCTATCCCGACGGCGCCTTGCTCTATTCGCTGCGCGTACCGCTCGGCTACTGGGAAGCCAAGGACGAAGAGGACGACCTCGACAAGGAGATCGAGAAGAAATTCCGCAAGGGCTATCCGCAGGACAACATCATTTTCGAGGACGACCGCGAAGCCGTTCTGATCCAGAACAGGCACGAGATCGTGCGTTGCGCGCTCAATTCGCGGGTCGAGGACGCGCACCTTGACGCTTATCTCAACAACCTTGCGGCCCCGACACTGATGTTGCGCGCCAAATTCGCCGAATTATTCAAAGCCATGAGCGAAGGCGCCCCATTGGGTAGGGACAGCGTGTTGCCGTAGCATCGCTCTGGTTCGCGATGAGCCAGCAGGGAGAAAAATGTGACCGATCGAATCGCGATTAAGCGGCTGACAGCGAGCGACTGCACGCTGTTTGAGGCTGTTTTCAGGACAATCGGCGCGGGGAATCAAAAGAGCATCAATTTGAACGCTGACATTTTGACGGGACAGTTCTATCCGAACCTCGCAGCCGCGGCCGCTGCGACGGACAACGTGGTGCCCTTGCCGATTTCGATTTATGGTCCCGCCGCCAAAGGTCCTCACATACTCACGCGCAAAATCATCAAGAACCCAACTTACAAGAACTGGCGGCTCAACGGAGAGTTTGTCTCCGGACCTCCCGGCGACCCCACGCGCTACGACGAGATAAAGCCTGGCGATTTGGCGATCATGGCTTTCAAGGGAGAGGCGGTCCCTAGCCGGATGGACGTCATTCTTGTCGGTCAATCGAGTCCAGTTGACGCAGCTCTTCACGCTGCTTTGGCGACGCTGTTTGGCAACAAGAGTATGATTGCCGTCACTGCGGCGGACGTCGCGTCGGTTGCCAACGGTGCCGCTGTCCCGGAGTCGCATCCAGTTTACATCGCCGCAGCCGATCCGGAAATGGAAACAGCCCTTGAGGACGCGGCTCAGGGCGGCATCGAGGGTACCGGCAAACTCCTGAAGAAGAAAGGGGGCAAGAAAGTATCAGGCTCCGATCTTGCAAAGGCGAAAGCCAAGGCCGAGCAAACGGGGCAGGACGGTGAGGGGCTGGTGAACGCGTACCTCGCCGCCAAAGTGGCGACGGGTCAACTCGCCAGCTATTCGTGGGCCTCGTCTGAGAACGCCGTCGCGCCCTACGATTTCGATACCACTTCACCCACGAACCAGCGCACTCTTATCGACGCCAAAGCCACGGGCGGGCCGTTCGAGAACATGATCCATTTGTCACTGGCTGAAATCATTGAGGCAGCCGGACAAGTCCCTTACCACATTTACAGAGTATTCGAGATCGGCGAAAATGGAGGGAAGCTTCGCATATCGGGTGATATTCGTGTTCTCGCAAGGAAGCTAAAAGAGATTCATGAGGCCCATATGCCGAATGGGATTCGCGTGGACAGTTTCTCAATTGCCACGGACGCACTCCAGTGGGGCGCAGAAGAATTCGTTGAGCGGCCCGACGACGAAGAGGCCGCTTAGCAAGATCGCGGAGCCAGTGTTGCAGCGGCGTCTTTCAACGTATCACCGATAATCTCTGCGATGCGGGTCGCCATCAACGGCGGAACTGCATTGCCAATCTGGCGAAACGCCGCGTTCATCGCGCCCTGAAACAAGAAGCCGTCAGGAAAAGACTGAAGCCTCGCAGCCTCGCGGACGGAAATCGTGCGAGCTTGTTTTGCATCCCAGTGGATATGGGAATAGGTGTCTTTGCCGATGTGAGCCATGAGTGTGCGCACCGGCCAATCTGGGCGAAGCTTCCACCAGCGGTTGGGGAATTTGTGGACGTCATAAGGTGGGACGATGCCTTTGTAGACATTCTCATACGCTTTCGTGCCCTCGTTGATTCCCCGCCTCTTTGCCTCTCTTTGTGCAATACGGACGGCTGTGGCTTGAGCCTCGGGGTACTCTGCTCCTTGACGCATTTCGGCGAAAACGAGGTGGTCGCGCGGGAGGTAGCGGATAAGGTGATCACGGACACCGCCTTCGGATTCAAAGCCCGGCCAACACCGCATATATGCTTGGTAGGCGGTTATCTGATGGCTGTCGCGGTACCCAACAATTTCCGTAAATTTTCGGGCTCCGCGCTTGACGCTGGTCCCCTCAATTGGAGGCAAATCGCCGATTGCCTCCTCGGCCGTCACCGGCCGCGGTAGAGTTTCGTCGCCAAGGTCGGGCTGGGCGTATCCCGTGCCCCCGAGCAAATCCACGTACCGCAAGGCCACGGCTCGCGTTCCAGCGTAGCCCGGCGGCAACACCATGTGGTGCGTCGCCGCTGGGAACACGATTTTCGCTCTGAGTTCGCGCCGATAGGCGACGAGAAACACGCGGTCCCGCATCTGGGGTACGCCGTGGAAAGCACTATTGATCAGGCTGTAGCGGGCCGCATAGCCGAGGCCATCGAGGGCCTCGACCATCTCCTCAATCACGTTGTGCCCGCCGTAGTGCAGAATATCCGGCACATTTTCCATCAAAAGTGCAAGCGGACGGAAGGCTTTGACGTAGGCGAGATAGCGGAGGAAAAGATTCCCGCGCGGGTCAACCTTGTATGCCTCAGGATGATCGGCCACTTCCCGCAGTTTGGCCCTCCCGACGCGTGCATATGCCTGGCAGGGCGGTCCGCCCACCAATACGTCAATCGCGTCCTCGACCGGACCCAGTCGAAGTTCAGACGCAAGCTGGTCCGGCTCGACGCGGGTCATGTCGCGCGGCTGGGCGTGCAGCTTCGTCAGTTCGGGATCATTGCCGTGAAAATTTAGGGCGTGGGTTAGAGCGGGCAGCGGTTCGATTTCGAGAGCGCCTTCAATCTGGAACCCGGCGCGCTGAAAGCCGAGGGAGATGCCGCCCGCACCAGAAAAGAGATCGAGGACCCTTGGCTTAAAGCCCGCCGCGATTCGTTCGAGCTTTGCAGTCGAAGCGGCGTCAGCAAATCCGGGTTTTATTAGAACGTTCATTGCAACTTCCCGGCCGCGGCTTTCGTGATTCTGGCCCGTTGGACGCTACCAGGTTTCTGCGCGACGCGGAATCTCTGTTGTCGCTTATACGAAGTTAGCTCCCGCTGCGTCACGCAGTGGCCCAAGAAAAGTTCGCAGGCGGTCCACGAGGTGTTCATCGCTAATCTCGCACTCCCAAACAACCATCACCGCCCAGCCGGAAGCCTCCAATGCAGCGAGGTTGCGGGCGTCCCGCGCCACTGTCGCCTGGAACTTAGCCTGCCAGAAATCTCGTCTCGTGGCAGGAGTTGCCGACAGAATGCAACCGGGGTGCCGATGCCAGAAGCAGCCACGCACTTCAATAATTTTCCGACGGCCTGGAAATACTAAATCTGGACGACCCGGCAAGTCCTTCACATGCAGTCGGTAACGATAGCCCAAACGGTGCGCAATTCGTCGAACCGCAATCTCCGGCTGCGTGTCCTTTCCGGCAATCGCTGCCATGTTTCGACGCCTAGCAGGGCTGGTGTCAGTGAAATCTGGGCGAGATGGCCGGTAAGATCGCAAGGGCATGACGGGTCAAATGCCAGGAATTTCGGGGACACGGTGCGATAAGGTGACACGCCCGCGTTTATCGGATAGCGCAGTCTCTACTAATTTGCTTCGCATGACTCGGTAAGGCAGAGCACATCGCCGCAATTGGGTAGATGCGGGACAATCCGCGAGCGGTTCAACACCTATCGCTTCGCCGATTACAAGGAGAAGGTGATCGACCTGTTGCGGCGCGTCACGCGCGTCAGCGTCGAGACGATGCAAATCGTCGAGGCGATGCGGGCGGCGCCGCGCTGACGCGCGCGCGGAATGCGAGTCGCGCGCGCCAAAGCCCCCTACACCAACGGCGCCTTCAGCCTCTCGGCTGCGAACGCCGCCTGCACGGCGGGGCGGGCGAGGACGCGGGCGGCGTGGGCGCCGAGCGCCGGGATGTCGCGGGGCGGGCGCGGCAGGCCGCGGCCCCAGCGCACCAGCATCGTCAGGAACAGGTCGGCGGCCGAGAACCGCTCGCCGAGCAGCCACGGCCCGTCGCCGAGCTGGGCGGCGATGACGTCGAACATCCGCCCGAGACGTTCGCCCGCCGCCTGCTTGACGGTTTCGGACGCCGCGCGGTCGGCGACGAACTCCCAGGGGTAGAACCAGGCGCGGTATGCGGCCTGCGGCGTGTTGGTGAGGTGGATCATCCATTGGTAGAAATGCGCGCGCTGCGGCGCGCCGGGCGGCGGCGCGAGGCCGGCCTGCGGAAACCGGTCGGCGATATGCAGCGTGATCGCCGCCGTCTCGAACAGCACGAGCTCGCCGTCGATGAGCGTCGGGATGCGCCCGTTCGGGTTGAGCGCCAGGTATTCGGCGCTGTGCTGCGCGTTCTTCGCGCGGTCGACGAGGCGCAATTCGAACGGCGCGCCGGCCTCGCGCAGCGCCATATGCGGCAGCAGGCTGGCGTTGCCAGGATAATAGTAAAGCGCGATCATCGCGTCGTCCTCCCTTTTGGAGGTCCGGCAATCCGTATTCGCTGGCCGCGGCGCGGTCCAGCGCCGCGCGCCCGGCCGATCGCCCGCGGCGGCTGGGGTCGATTGTCGAACCATGCTAAATTGCCATCGCCATTGGCCGAATCGCCCGGTCGTCATTGCGAGCGCGAGCGAAGCAATCCAGACGCCGGCGGCGACAACCTGAGTCTGGATTGCTTCGTCGCTGCGCTCCCTCGCAATGACGACCGCGTTTCGGCGAGTCGGGAGAACAGCCATGAAAAGCGCGGTGACGATTCTCGGCGCGGCGCTGGCGTTCGCGACCGCCGCTTTCGCGGACCCGCCGCCCGAAAGCGATCAGATCGCCCAGCAGAAGATGATCGGGCTGTCGCGCCATCACGTCCGCCTCTGCCTCGGGCGGCCGGACCGCCGCGCCGCCATCGGTTCGACCGACATCTGGACCTATCGCTCGGGGCGCGCCGAGGTCCCCGGCCTGTTCCTGGCGCCCGGCGTCAACGGCATGGCGTCGTGGTTCGTCCACGATCCCGATTGCGCCGTCGTCGTCATCATGACCAATGGCGCGGTGAGCCAGATCACTTACCGCGCGCCGGACGGCGGCCCGCTGCCGCTCGGCGAGCTCTGCGGCTTCGCGGTGGAGAATTGCGTCGCGCCGTAGCGGCGGCGACGCGGCCCCTCATCCGGCCGGCTCCGCTGGCCACCTTCTCAAGGCGAATGCGCAAGCATTCGTCCGCTCCCGCAAGCGGGAGAAGGGGCGCCGGCGCGCGTCATTTATCCGTCGCGATGGCCGGCGCGCGGCGCTCGGCGACGAGGGGGTGGTCGAGCGGGCTGACGTGAGCGGCGTCGGCGCCGCCGGGCGAGCCCCAGCCGGTCACCGCCGCGCCGAAGAACTCGGCGTTGGCGCGCGCGAAGGCGCGCTCGGCCTCGGGGAGGTCTTCCTCCGCGTAGATCGCATCGACCGGGCAGACCGACAGGCAGAGGCCGCAATCGATGCATTCGTCGGGCTGGATGACCATCATGCGGCCGCCCTCGTAGATGCATTCGACCGGGCAGACGACCTGGCAGGCGCCGTCTTTTACGTCGATGCAGGCCGAGGCGATGACATAGGCCATGCGCGCCGCCTCAGCGCCCGCGCCATTGCGGCGCGCGCTTTTCCTGAAAGGCGCGCACGCCCTCGTCCTGGTCCGACGAGCGCAAGGCTTCGATCAGCGCCGGCAGGCGCAGCATCTGCGCCTCCCTCGCCGACAGGCGCTCGCCGGCCCGCACCATCTGCTTGATCGCGCGCAGGCTGAGCGGCGCGCAGGCGAGGATGTCGGCGACCCAGCGCGCCACCGCCGTATCGAGCTCGCCCGGCGCGACGACCTCGTTGACGAGGCCGAAGCGCAAGGCCTCGGCGGCGCCGATCCGCCGCCCGGTGAGCAGCATGCCCATCGCCTGGACATGCGGGATGCGGCGCGTCAGCAGCGCGATCCCGCCGTCGAGCGCCAGCCGTCCGACGCGCGGCTCGGGCAGGCCGAAAGTGGCGTTGGCCGAGGCGACGAGGATGTCGCAGCCGAGCGCCATCTCCAGGCCGCCGCCGAGCGCATGGCCGTTGATGCGGCCGATGACGGGAACGTCGAGCGTGTCGCGCAGCGCGAGGCCGCCGAAGCCGCCGGGGCGCGGCGCCGCCCAATAGTCGAGGCCGCTCGAGCCGGAGCCGCCCTTCATGTCGGCGCCGGTGCAGAAGGCGCGCTCGCCGGCGCCGGTGAGCACGACGACGCGGATGTCGCGGTCCCCTTCGATCGCCTCCCAGACGCCGATCAATTCGGCTTCGGTCGCCTGGTCGACCGCGTTGAGGCGCTCGGGCCGGTCGAGGGTGACGCGCGCGACATGGTCGGCGACGGCGAAATGCACGCTCATGCGAGGACGCCCGCTTGCTTGAGGGCGGCGATGCGCGCGGGCGCATAGCCCGCCTCGGCGAGGACCGCCTCGCCGTCGGCGCCGAGCGCCGGCGGCGGGCGGCGGATCTGAAACGCGTTCGGCTCCATGCCGAGCGGCGTGCCGATCAGCGCCAGCCCGTCCGCGCCGCCTTCGAGCGTCACCACCGTGCCGTTGGCCCTGGTCTGCTCGTGGCCGAGCGCTTCGGCGAGCGTCAGCACCGGCGCGCAAAGCAGGTCCTGCCCGTCGAGCCGGGCGAGCCAGTGCTGGGTGGTGTTCGTGGCGAACCGCGCGCGGAACATCGCCTGCAATTCGCTCTTGTGCGCGACCTGCGCCTCGAACGTCGCATAGCGCGGGTCGGCGGAAAGGTCGGGCAGGTCGAGCGCCGCGCAAATGTCCTTCAGCGGGTTGGTCTTGAAGGCGCCGACCAGCACCAGCGCGCCGTCGCTCGTCTCGAAGCCGCCGGTCAGGGGATAGGCGCCCCAACTGAAATGGCGGCCGCGCTGCAGCCACATCGCCGCCTCCTGCATCTGCATGGCGAGCATCGATTCGAACAGCGACACGGAGACCTGCTGGCCGCGGCCGGTCTTCTCGCGCTGCAGCAGCGCCAGCAGGATCGCCTGCACCAGATGCATGCCGGCGGTGTAGTCGCACAGCGAAGTGGCGTAGACGACGAGCGGCTCGTCGTCGTTGCATTTGCGCCGCATCACGCCGGACAGGGCCTGCGCGAGAATGTCCTGGCCGCCCTTGTAGGAAAGCGGCCCGCTCTGGCCGAAGCCGGAGCCGAAGGCGCAGATGATCCGCGGGTTGATTTTGGCCAGCGCCTCGTAGCCGAAGCCCATCCGCTCCATCACGCCGGCGCGGAAATTGTTGACCACCACGTCGGCCTCGCGCACGAGATCGTAGATGATCGCCTTGCCGTCGGCCTGGCGCAGGTCGAGCGCGATCGAACGCTTGTTGCGGTTGAGGCTGCGAAACACCGGATTGTCGGGGCCGTCGGGATCGCCGGGGAGCGAGGCGCGCGACAGGTCGCCGGCGCCCGGCCGCTCGATCTTGATCACGTCGGCGCCATAGTCGGCCAGCACCTGCGTCGCGCTCGGACCCAGCATCACCTGGGTGAAATCGATGACGCGGACGCCCGACAGCGGCTGCGTGGAAGAATCCTGCATGAATTGGGTTCCCTTATTCGGCGGCGACGGCGAGCAGCGCGTTGGCGGCGGGCCGGTCGCCGGGATCGGCGCCCTGCGCGCGCAAGCGCGCCTGCAATTTGGCGACGTCGACGCTTTCGACCGCCACATCGGCCTCGAGCGCCAGCGCCGCGGCGACCCCCGCCGCCTCGCCCATCGCCATGCACGGCGGGATCTCGCGCGAATTGCGCTGCGCCGGGGAGGTCGACGAATAGTGCCGGCCGGCGACCAGCAACTGGCCGACGCCGCGCGGCAGCATCGTGCGATAGGGATAGTAATAGTCGCGGCCGCGCGCCACGCTGTCGGAAAAATGGCGGCGCTGCATCACGTCCTCCTTGGTCATGACATAGACGCCGTCGAGCAGGCGGGTCTGGCGAACGCCGATCTGCGGCGCGACGTCGACGACGAAGGCGCGCTCGAATCCGGGCATCCTGTCGCGCACGAAGGCGACCAGCGCGGCGATGCGCTCGCGGCCCTGGAAGTCGGCGCGCGTGAGGTCCTCGACCTTCAGGCCGTCGAGGCCCGCCATATGCGGGCAGTTGCACCACACGATTCCCGGCAGCGGCGTCTTCAGCCACCATTTGTCCCATGAGCCGGCCATGATCTTCTTGGCCTCGCGGTCGATCGCGTGGAAGGTGGCGGGCTCGTCATATTCGAAGCGCTCGGCCGCCTCGACGTCGACGCCGCCGAGGCGGAACACCGTCGTCACGATGTAGGAGCCGTGGGTGAACGGCGCGCCGGCGGAGGCCGCGACGTCGAGATCGCCGCTGGCGTCGACGACGATCCCGCCGATGATCGCCTGGCGCCCGCTCTTGGTTTCGCAGACGACGCCGGCGACGCGGCCGTCCTCGACGATGGCGCGCGAGAACCAGCTATGCAGCCTGAGATCGACCCTGGCCTCGCCGATCATCGCATTGGCGACGCGCTTGAAGCCGTCGGGGTCGAACGCCGCGGCGTAGCAGATCGGCTGCGGCTTGACGTGCGAATGAAAGTCGAAGACCCCCCAGCGCGACCATTTGCGCCAGAGAGCCTCGTCCGAGCGGCGCTCGGATTCGGGCGGCGTGACGCACAGGCCGATCCGCTCCATGCGCTCGATCATCTCGCCGCACAGGCCGCGCACGCTGATCTCCGCGCCGTTGCACATGTCGTCGAGCACCAGCACCATGCCGCCGGAGGCGAGGCCGCCCAGATAGGCGTAGCGCTCGATCAATGTGACGGAGAGGCCGTTGCGCGCCCCGGCGACCGCCGCGGCGATGCCGGCGGGGCCGCCCCCGACGACGACGAGATCGGCGCGGCGCACGACCTCGACGCGGCCCCCGGGCTCGACGATCGAATCGGGATTGGTCATGGCGAACTCCTGGCGGCTTGCGTCAGAAAACAAAAACGTCGGCGCTCCCTCTCCCTCCCCCCTTGTGGGGGAGGGCCGGGGCGGGGGGTCGCGCTATCCCAAAAAGTCATGGCGTTTCCTCTTGATGGTTTCGTGCGACCCCCCTCCCTGACCCTCCCCCACAAGGGGGGAGGGAGCCGCGCGCGCCCCAAAGTCACGGGTCACCCGGTCTGCGACACGTTCCATTTCAGGAAGAGGCGCTCGGTCCACGAGATCACCCCGAAGAACGCCGCCGAAAAGACCGAGCCGACGACGATCGTCGCGTAGAGCAGCGGCGAATCGAAATTGTAGGTCGCCTGGATGATCAAGGCGCCGATGCCGGTCGTCGCGCCGATCCATTCGCCGACGATCGCGCCGATCACCGAGGTCGCCGACGCGATCTTCAGGGCCGAGAACAGATAGGGCAGCGAGCTCTTCAGCCGCAGCTTGAAGAAGATCTCGCTTGATGAGGCGGAGAGGATGCGCATCAGCTCCATCTGCTGCGGGCTGACGGCGCGCAGGCCGCGCGTCATGTTGACCAGCGTCGGGAAGAAGCAGATGAGCGCCGCGATGGCGACCTTGGCCTCCAGGCCGTTGCCGAGCAGCAGCACCAGGATCGGCGCGTAGGCCATCACCGGAATGGTATGGACCATCACGGCGATCGGGAAGAACGCCTCCTCGGCGGTGCGCTGGTGGACGAACACGGTGGCGGCGAGGATCGCCGCGCTGTTGCCGATGAGGAAGCCGGCGATCGCCTCGATCGCCGTCGGCGCGAGATTGCCGATCAGCAGCGCGAACTTGTCGTAGAGCGTCGCGGCGACCGCGGTCGGCGCCGGCGCGATGAACGGCCGGATCTGAAAGACCACGACGGCGAGCTGCCAGAGGACGAGCAACAGGATCGCCGCGCCGAGCGGCAGCAGCCGGCGTCGCCAGGCCGCCAGCCGCGCCGCGGCGACGAACTCGGCCTGCGCGGCGTCGTCGGCGGCGAAGGCCTCGCCGGCGTTCGGCGGCGAGAGCGCCGGCGCGCTCATCAGCATCCCTCCAGGACGCGGCGCAGATGCGCGGCGAGGGCGACGAACTCGGGCGTTTCGCGCATCGCGAGGCGGCGCGGGTTGGCCAGCGGCGCCGCGACGATCTCGCGCACCCGGCCGGGCCGCGCCGCCATCAGCAGCACCTGCTGGCCGAGGAAGGCCGCCTCGTAGATCGAATGGGTGACGAACAATATGGTCGCGCCGGTGTTCTCCCAGACGCGCAGCAATTCCTCGTTGAGGCGGTCGCGGGTGATCTCGTCGAGCGCGCCGAACGGCTCGTCCATGAGCAGCAGCTTGGGGTCGTTGACGAGCGCGCGGGCGATCGCCACGCGCTGGCGCATGCCGCCGGACAATTCGTGCGGATAGGCCTTTTCCCAGCCGGAAAGGCCGACCAGCGCGAGCAGCTCGCGCGGATCGCGGGCGCCGCGCCGCCTCGCCCCGCCGCCGCCGACTTCGAGCGGCAGCTCGACGTTTTCGAGGGCGGTGCGCCAGGCCAGCAGCGAGGCGTCCTGGAAGACGAAGCCGATGTCGCGCCGCGCCCGCGCCGCCGAAGCGCTGGAGCCGAGCACCTCGACCGTCCCGGCGCTCGCCGGAATGAGATCGGCGACGACGCGCAGCAGCGTCGACTTGCCGCAGCCCGACGGTCCGAGCAGGCTCACGAAGCCGCCGCGCGGGATGGTCAAACTGACGCGCTCCAGCGCCGTCACCACGCCGCGTTCGGTGGTGAAGCGCACCGTCACGTCGCGCAGCCGCACCGCGGGGCCGTCGTCGGGAAGGGCGGCGCGATCGAGCGCCGCTTGCGGCATCGCGCTCATTTCGTCAGCCGATCTTCGGCCGGTCTTTTTCGGTCATTTCGAGAATCTTCGTCGTCACGACCTTGTCGAGCGCCGGCTTGCCCGCCGGAAACTGCTTCAGCGCGTCGTGCAGGTCGATCTGTTCCTGCCACACCGCCGGATCGAAGCTGCCCCAGCCATAGGTCCTGGTGCGCTCGGTGAATTCGACGCTCATCATGATCGGCTCGGCGGCCAGCTCGTCGGCGCGCACCAGGTTGGGATATTCCTGGACCAGCAGATCGACCGCCTTCTCCGGGTTGGCCTTGGCGAAGGCCCAGCCGCGGCCCGCCGCGCGCAGGAAGCCGGCGAGCGCATCCGGCCTGGTCTTCAGGAAATCGGCCGTCGTGTAATAGGGCAGGCCGTAGAGGCGCACGCCATGGTCCCACATCCGCATGGTGATGACGTCCGGACCGAGCACTTTCAGCGCGGTGGTGTTGGTGACCCAGCCGGTGATCGCGTCGACCTGGCCGGTCAGCAGCGGCGACATGTTGGAGCCGATGATCACCTTCTCCACTTTGTCCTCGGGGACGCCGTTCTTGCGCAGCAGCGCGGTCAGCAGGATCTGTCCCGTCGCCTGCACGCCGATCTTGCGGCCGATCATGTCCTGCGGCGTGCGGATCGGTGCGCGCGGCAGCGAGAAATAGGCGTAAGGGTGCTGCTGCGCGCCGACCGCGAAGCAGATCACCGGAATGCCCTGCGAGGCGGCGAGCATCAGCGAGGGGCTGGAGGAGACCTGGCCGACCTCGTAGCGGCCCGAGGCGACGATCGCGACGCCGTCGATGTTCGGGCCGCCCGCCTGGATCGCGAAATCGATCTTCTCCTCCTCGAAATAGCCGAGGCGCTTGGCGGCGACCTCGCCGATCTGGTTGCCGCCGGTGATCCAGCCGAGCTGCATGTTGACGCTCTGGAGGCCCGTCGCGGCGCGGGCCGGCGCGCCGCCGATCAGCGGAAACGCCATGCCGGCGGCGAGCGCCGCCCCGCCCTTGAGCAGGCTTCGCCGGGTGTTCAAAAGCGTCCTCGCCATGGTCCGTGCTCCCCTTCGCGCCCCGCCGCGCCGGGCCGGCCGACAGGCGCCGCGCCACGGTAGCGGAGACGGCGCGCTGTTGGGAAGGACCAAGATTTCGTGATAGGCGCTGCCTTTTCGGCATCGCTGAGGCTGGCCGGCCATGCATGCGGTGGTCTTGCGCTATCTCGACCAGGTCGCCCGCGTCGGCTCGATCCGCCGCGCCGCCGAGCAGCTCAACGTCGCCTCCTCGGCGGTCAACCGCCAGATCCTCAAGCTGGAGGCGGAGATCGGCGTGCCGATCTTCGAGCGGCGCGGCAACGGGGTCAGGCTGACGCCGGCCGGCGAGCAATTGCTGCGCCACACCCGCAGCACCCTCGCCGAATGGCGCCGCACGCGGCTGGAGATCGCCTCGATTTCCGGCGACATCCGCGGCGAGGTGCGGATCACCGCCATTCCCTCGCTGCTGGTGCGCGTCGTGCCGCGGGCGATCGAGACGATCGCGGCGCGCCATCCGAACATTTCGTTCCGGGTCATCGACGCCGACCCCGCCGAGCACGGCGAGGAGATGCGCGCCGCGCGGCCGGACGTCGCGCTGATCTTCATCGACAAGCGCTGGCGCCACTATGAAATCGCCGCGCGGCTGCGCACCGCGCTCGGCGCGGTGATGCGCGCCGACCATCCGCTCGCCGGCGCCAGGCGTCTGACGCTGACCGATTGCGCCGCCTATCCCGTCGTCATGCTCGCCGACGCCTGGCTGCTCGACGCCGCCTCGGAGACCGAGTTCATCCACAGCGGCGCGCAATTTGCGGCGCGCGTCACCTCGAATTCGCTGATCGTGATGAAGGAGACGATGAAGGCGGGGCTCGGCCTCGGCTTTTTCACGCCGACCGGTTTCGTCGACGAGATCGCGCGCGGCGAGCTGGTCCATGTTCCGCTCGCCGAGGCGGGGCTCGCGGCGAGCGAGATCGGCCTGTTCGTGCACCGCGTGCGCGCCGGCGCCCACCACATCAGCGTCGTCGTCGACGAACTGAAACGCGAGTTCGCGTCGCTGGAGGAGGAGATCGGCAGGGCGCCGGGGCGGTGAGAGCGGGGAGGGGGCGCGGCGATTGAAGGTTCTAGCAAGCTGGCCGTCGAAGCCGACCGCCGAGAGGAGATCGTTATCACTTTCCGGCCAAGTTTGGCGCGCGTCGTCATTTGAGTTGATTCGTTCCAACGAACTGTCTGCCAATTGACGCGTCACGCACGAGTTGTGTAATGTTATGTTCATGCTTTGTTCAGGAGCGCAGATGGCGAACACGACGGCGATTGAATGGACAGATGCGACGTGGAATCCGGTGACCGGCTGCACGAAGATAAGCGCGGGCTGCGATCACTGCTACGCGGAACGCTTCTCAGAAAGATTCCGAGGCGTGCGGGGCCATCCATTTGAGCGCGGCTTCGACCTGACGCTCCGGCCGGAACGGCTGGAGCAACCACTTCGTTGGCGTGAGCCGCGCATGATCTTCGTGAACTCGATGAGCGATCTATTTCACAAGGAAGTTCCGAAGGAGTTTATCGCGCGAGTGTGCGACATTATGGAACGGGCGCATTGGCATACGTTCCAAGTGCTCACGAAGCGATCGTCAGTGATGCGGGATTTTTTGCGCCGACGCTACGGCGAAGCGCGCGGCCCTTCGCATATTTGGTTTGGCGTCTCGGTCGAGGACGGCGCCAAGAAGTCTCGTATCCGTCACCTACGCCAAGCGCCAGCGGGGATTCGCTTCCTCTCCATCGAGCCCTTGATCGGTCCGGTCGGCATATTGGAGCTCGAGGGAATAGATTGGGTGATCGTTGGCGGCGAGAGCGGACCGCACTCGCGGCCGATGAAGCCGGAGTGGGCGCGTAACGTCCGCGATCAATGCGAAGAACAAAACGTCGCGTTCTTCTTCAAGCAATGGGGTGGGCTGCGCCCGAAATCCGGCGGCCGGAGCCTCGATGGGCGCGAATGGAGCGAGTTTCCGGAAGTTCAGCCTCGTTACGCCGTGGCAGCAGAATAGCAATGGTATCGCTGGCTGATTACAAAGGACGCGAACAATCTTACGTCAAGCACACCTTCCTTGAGCGCTATCTCGAAAAACTCGTGCACAAGACAGCGAGCAAGTACGCCCGCGTGGTCTATGTCGACGGCTTCGCCGGGCCGTGGCAGAGTGCCGACGAAAGGTTTCAGGACACGTCGTTCGGCATCGCATTAGGCGCCTTGCGCCGGGCCAAGGCATCCTGGAAGCCTACGCGAGATGTCCGGATGTCGGCCTATCTGGTCGAGCGCGATCGAACGGCGTATGCAAGGCTCGCCAAGATTCCGGAACAGTATCCCGATCTTACTGTTCGGACCTATCAGGGGGATTTTCTTACCGTCCTTCCGGAAATCTTGAAGGACATTCCTCGCGACGCATTTGCATTCTTTCTAATTGATCCGAAGGGTTGGCGGATCCCGCTCAGAAGCCTGCAACCATTGCTCGCGCGGCGACACTCGGAGGTGATCTTCAATTTCATGTTCGATTTCATCAATAGGGCGGCGAGCATGAAAGATGCCGCGATTGCCACCGGCTTGGACGAACTGATGCCGTATGGCGACTTCCGCAGCCGGCTCCTCGAACTGGAGCGCGCGCACCCCGACGGCCTTGCGCCGCAAGAACGTAAGGCTGTGCTTGTGCGGGCATTCGGCCAAAGCCTATCGCTTCTTGGGCAGTATGATTATGTGGCTGAAACAACCATCCTCCGCTCGTTGAAGGATCGGCCGCTATACTGTCTCTTTTACGCGACCCGCCATCCAACAGGTATCGAGGTCTTCCGCGATTGCCAACTGAAGGCATTGCGGGAGCAATCCGACACGCGCGCGGCGACAAAAGTCAAAAGTGCTGAAGATACCACTGGTCAGGGGGAACTATTTCAATCTCTGCACGACATGGGGCCGGACGAATTCAACTCTTTCATTACGGCAGAGCTGTCGGCGGCAGAGGAAACCCTAGTCGAGCTTTGCCCAGTCCAGCCTGGCGCTATTGTTTATGAGAAGCTTTGGCCCCAAGTGCTGTCACGCCATGTGGTGCGGTTGCCCGACGTGAACAAAATTGCTGCGCGCCTGCGCGAAGAAGGCACGCTGCTGTTTCCGGATTGGAAGCTGGGAAAACGTGTGCCGCAGTCTGGCTATCGCGTGCAACGTCGAACGAATTCTAGTTAGCGATCGCGAGACGCTGATCCGCACTGGCCCTCAATGGCATGAGCGGATACCCTCCGGCCTTTGATTAGGCTTCGACCTAACCGTCCGGCTGATCCGACTGGGTTCCGCATCTGTCGGGTTGCTATCCTTGGCAACGCCGGTGTGAATGATCGCTTTTGAGCCGGCGCAGAAATTCAAACCGACGCACTGCCCGCGTCATGCGCCGTCTGCGAAAGGGCGCGCCGTTTTGGGATGAATCGCGCATGCGCGAAGGCCCGCTTCCTGGTTGCAAGACCACCGCGACCAGGAACCCTGATTGCCGCGCGACGCCGGTTCGACCGGGCTTCCCGCGCCGGCGCCCACCACATCAGCGTCGTGGTCGACGAACTGAAACGCGAGTTCGCGTCGCTGGAGGAGGAGATCGGCAGGGCGCCGGGGCGGTGAGAGCGGGGCCATACGCGATTTGCGAAATGGCGCCCGCTTTGAGAAGAGCGCTTCTTGCGCCAAAGTCTGGCCCGTGGCCGCTAGGCGGCCAGCCGATCAGGAGATCCCCTTGCCTCTCGACGCCGATCCGACCAGCCTTGTCGCGCCCGGCGCCTTGATGGCGGCGGCGCTCGAGGCGGCGTCGCGCAGTCCCAACCGGGTGCGCCAGGTCGGCGCGGCGCTGGCCGCGCGGGACGGCACGCTGATCGCCGCCTGCAACACGTTCCCGGCGGGGGTGCGCGACCTCGAAGAACGGCATGCCGGCGACGGGCGCTTCGTGTGGATGGAGCATGCCGAGCGCCATGCGATCTTCGAGGCGGCGCGGCGCGGCGTGGCGACCGCCGGCGCGCATCTCGCCACGACCTTCTTTCCCTGCATCGATTGCGCGCGCGCGATCGTCGATTGCGGCGTCGTCCGCCTCGACGCGCCGGCGCCGGCGTTCGACGATCCGGTCTGGGGCGCCGCGTTCGAACGCTCGCAGGTCATTTTGCAGGAGGGCGGCGTCGAAATCCGCGTCGTCGACGCCAAGGCGGGGCCGTAGCTCGCCGTCAGGCCGTCTGCGGCGTGGTCCCCAGCAGCCTGGCGATGCGCCGGCTGTTGCCCGGCCCCGCCATCACCACCACCATCAGGAAAACGCCGCGCACCACGCTTTGCCAGTAGGCGCTGAGGCTGATCCAGCCCATGCCGTTCTCGAAATTGAGCACGTTGAAGATCAGGCCGAGCAGCAGCACGCCGGCCAGCGTCGTCGCCACCGAGCCGACGCCGCCGGTCAGCAGGGTGCCGCCGACGACCACGGCGGCGATCGAGAACAATTCCCAGCCGACGCCTTCGGCGGGCTGGCCGGCGCCGAACTGGGCCGCCAGGATCACGCCGGCGAGGCTGGCGCAGACGCTCGACTGCACATAGGTGAAAAACTTGACGCGGTTGACCGGCAGGCCCATCAGCCGCGCCGCCTCCTCGTTGCCGCCGATCGCCAGGATGTCGCGGCCGAAGCTGGTGCGGTTGAGAATGACCGAACCGTAGACATAGGCGAGCAGCGCGATCCAGGCGGGCACCGGGAATCCCAGGAAATCGCCCTGGCCGAGCCAGGTGAAGTCGGTGTCGTAGGACACCGAGACGGACTGGTTGTGCGCCAGCAGCAGCGCCGTTCCGCTGGCGATGAGCATGCCCGACAGCGTGGCGATGAAGGGGAGGATTTTGAGCCGGGTCACCATCAGGCCGTTGATGACGCCGACCGCCAGCCCCGCGCCGAGGCCGCCGAGCAATCCGGGCAGCAGTCCGTACGGCGACAGCATCGCCGAGACGACGCTCGCCAGCGCCGCCGTCGTGCCGACCGAAAGATCGATGCCCGCCGTCATGATCACGAAGCACATGCCGAGGCCGGTCAGCGCGAACATCGAGTTGTAGCGCAGCACGCTGAGCACGTTGAAAGCGCCGAGGAAATGATCGTAGCGCAGCGCGCCGAACAAAATGAGCAGCACCAGCGCGATCAGCACGCGCTGCTGCGCCGCCCATTCCGAAAGATGCGAGCGCGCGGCAAGGCTCAGCATCGCCGGCCGCGCGGTCACGAGGTCGCGCTCCGCTGTTGCGACCAGACGGCGCCGGCGATGATCGCGCCCTTGACCACCAGCGCGGCGGCGTCGGGCACGCCGTTGGCGAGCAGCGTGTAGCGCAGAAGCTGGATCAGCAGGGCGCCGAGCAGCGTGCCGACCACCGTCGCCTGGCCGCCGGAGAACGGCGTGCCGCCGACCGCCACCGCGGCGATGGCGTCGAGCTCCATGCCGAGGCCGACCAGATTGGCGTCGCTCGACGAGTTGATCGACACCACCACCAGGCCGGCGATCCCGGCGCACAGGCCGCTGATCGTGTAGACCCAGCGCTTGACCCGGCCGACCGGAATGCCGGCGAGGCGCGCCGCCTTCTCGTTGCCGCCGACGGCGAGGATCTGGCGGCCGAACAAGGTTCGCCGCAGCATCCAGGCGACGCCGGCGACCAACGCCAGCATGATCAGCACCTGGCAAGGCACGCCGAAGACGCGGCCAAGGCCGATGAACTGGAACGGCGGGTTCTTGAACGTCTGCAAATTGCCGTTGGTGATCACCTGGCCGATGCCCCGCCCGGCGATGAACAACACCAGGGTCCCGACGATCGGCTGCACGCCGAAGCGCGTGATGAACCAGCCGTTGAACAGCCCGAACAAGCCCGCCGCCACGACGGGGACGATGAAGGCGAGGATGATTCCCAGCGCCGCGTGGTCGCGCCCGAAGCCGCTGAGGAAGATCAGCGGCGCGAGCGCGCCCGAGATCGCCATCAGCGAGCCGACGGAGAGGTCGATGCCGCCGGTGGCGATGACCAGCGTCATGCCGACCGAGACGATCACGATCGTGGCGACCTGGGTCAGGTTGACGTTCAGCGTCTGCCAGGTGGCGAAGTTCGGCGTCACCGCGAAATTGAAGGCGAGCAGCACAATGAGCGCGGAGAACGCCGCATAGCGCCTGAGGAAGCCGGCGACGTTCAGCGAGGCTCTCGACCGGGCGATGGCTTGCGCGTCAGCCATGTTGGTCGCCGGCTCCCGAACCCGCAAAAGTCTCGTGCGCCATCGCCGCCATGATCGCCGGCCCGTTGACCTCTGCGCGTGGCAGGTCGGCGACGGTGCGCCCGTCGCTGAGCACGAACACCCGGTCGGCGCCTTCGACGATCTCCTCGAGCTCCGAGGAGATCATCAGCACGCCGAGGCCCTGGTCGGCGAGCTCCTTGATGAGGGATTGGATCTCGGCCTTGGCGCCGACGTCGATGCCGCGCGTCGGCTCATCCAGAATGAGCAGCTTGGGGTCGGTGCACAGCCAGCGCGCCAGCAACACCTTTTGCTGGTTGCCGCCGGACAGCTCGCGGATCTTCTGCTCGGCGCTCGACGCCTTGATCGCCAGGCGCGCCATGAACCGGTCGACGATCTCGCGCTGGCGCGTCTCGTCGACCATGCCGGCGCGGGTGAGGCGCGGCAGCAGCGCGAGCGTGATGTTCTCGCGCACCGACATGTCGGGAATGATCCCCTCGACCTTGCGATCCTCGGTGCAGAAGCCGACGCCGAGCGCGATCGCCTCGGCCGGCTCGCCGGGCGCAGCGGTCTTTCCCATCAGCCGGATGGCGCCGGCGTCGGGCGGATCGGCGCCGAAAATGGCGCGCGCCACTTCGGTCCGGCCCGATCCCAGCAGACCCGCGAGCCCGACGATCTGTCCGGCGCGCACCTCGACGCGCGCCGACGTGACCTTGCGGCCGATCGCCAGCCCGTCGGCCGCCAGCACTTCGCCGCCCGCCGCCCCGGATGCGCCGTGGAAGCCGGTGGCGCGCTCGCGCACCGCTTCCAGATCGCGCCCGAGCATCGCCGCGATGAGATGCAGCTTGTCGATCTCGGCCATCCGGCTCGTCATCACCGTGCGCCCGTCGCGCATCACCGTCACCCGGTCGCAGATCTGATAGAGCTCGTCCAGCCGGTGGGTGATGAAGATCACCGCGACGCCCTCGGCGCGCAATTGCCGGATCACGTCGAAGAGAACCGCCACCTCGCGCTCGTCGAGCGACGAGGTCGGCTCGTCCATGATCACCAGCCGCGATTTGAACGACACGGCGCGGGCGATCGCCACCATCTGCTGGATCGCGGTGCTGAATTCCATCAGCGGCCGGCGCACGTCGATCTCGATCGCGAAGCGGCGCAGCAGGTCGGCCGCCTCGCGATTCATGCGCCGCCAGTCGAGCAGTCCGTAGCGGCGAAACTGGCGGCCGAGGAAAATGTTCTCGGCGACCGAACGGTAGGGGATCAGATTGATTTCCTGGTAGATCGTGCTGATGCCGCCGCGCTGGGCCTCCTGGGGCGAAGCGAACTCGATCTCCTGGCCGCCGAACACGATCGAGCCGGCGTCCTTGCGGTGCGCGCCGGTCAGCACCTTGATCAAGGTCGATTTGCCGGCGCCGTTCTGTCCGACCAGCGCCATCACCTCGGCCGGCGCGACTTCGAGCGTCGCGGCGGTCAGCGCCTGCGCGCCCTGAAAGCGCTTGTCGATGTCGCGCATGACGAGGAGGGGAGGGGACGGGGACATCGCGCTTTCGGCCTGTCAGGCGGGGTCTTCTCTCGCGTCCGCCGCGCTCTCCCGTCCGCCGCGAGGCGGAGGGGAGAGGCTTGCCGGGGAGAGACGCCTATCTAGGCATAGTTAGAACGCGGTGGCCAGCATGTCCTTGGCGTTGCTCGCGTCGAAGAACCGGTCGGGATTGATGATGACCGGCGGGATCTTCTCGCCGTTGCCGTATTGATACATGATCTCGAAGGCCTTGGGTCCGAACCGCGGGCTGCACTCGCAGGTCGCGCCCATCTTGCCGTCGATGATCGCCTGGACGGCGTCCTTTTCGCCGTCGATCGAGACGACCAGGATGTCCTTGCCCGGCGTCTTGCCGGCCGCCTCGATCGCCGCGATCGCGCCGAGCGCCATCTCGTCGTTGTGGGCGTAGACGATGGTCGCGTCGGCATGCGCCTGCAGCAGCGTCTCGGCGACCTGGCGGCCCTTGTCGCGCGCGAAGTCTCCCGACTGGCTGGCGAGGATGACCATGCCGGGGGCGCCGGCCTTGATCGCGTCGTCGAAGCCCTTCTTGCGGTCGTTGGCCGGCGAACTGCCGATCGTGCCCTCGAGCTCGATGATCTTGCCCTTGCCGCCGGCGGTCTTGATCGTCCATTCGGCGACCCGCTGGCCTTCCTGGATGAAGTTGGAGCCGACGAACGCCAGATAGTCCTCGCCGGCCTTGGCGAGCGACGGGTCGACGCTGCGGTCGATCAGCAGAACCGGAATGCCCGCCTTCTTGGCCGCCATGACCGCCGGAATCAGCGGCTTCTCCTCGCGCGGCGCGAGGAAGATGAAGTCGACGCCCTGGGCGATCATGCTGTTGACGTCGGCGACCTGCTTGGCGGCGGAGCTCGCCGCGTCGGTGTAGACGAGCTGGCAGCCGCGCTTCTTGGCTTCGTCCTGCATGCTGGCGGTCTGCGCCAGGCGCCAGGGATTGTTGCTTTCGGTCTGCGCGAAGCCGACCTTGTAAGTGTCCTTCTTCTTGAGCGGCGGCACCGCCCCGAAGGCGGGCAGGATCGTCAGGGTGGCGCTGGCGGCCGTGCCGATCAGCATTGTCCGGCGGGTGATGAGCATCAGGTTTCCTCCTATTGCGACGTGAAGGCTGCGCATGGCGTCAGGTCCCGGTCCGCGACCGTCCCGACCGGGGTGTTTTTGATGCGTCCCGGCGCGTCCCCAAGGCATTCCGAGCTTCTCGCAAAGCTCCCATCAGCGGTAATATTTGTCAATGGCGATCCGCCGAAAAAATGACGATGCAGGTCAGTTTTTGATAGATCATCAATGGCTTAGTATGGTAATAATATGCGCATTGCGGCGGCGAGGACGCGATGGACAGCAGGATCGGCCCCAGTCTGCGCGATGCGCCGGGCGAACGAAAAACGCGCGCGCAGCCCGCCGCCCGCGCGCGCCGTCCGACGATGACCGACGTCGCCAACGAGGCGCGCGTTTCGCAAACCACCGTGTCGCTGGTGCTCAATCACGCCGACGGGGCGCGCCTGTCGACGCAGACGCGCGAGCGGGTGATGAAGGCGGCGGCCAAGCTCGGCTATCGGCCGGGGCGGCGCGGCGCCGCGCCCGGCGCGTCGCGCGGCGCGGCGATCGGCTTCATCTGCGACGAAATCTCCACCGACCCGTGGACGTCGATCGGCTTCGACGGCGTGCGCGAGAAAGCCTGGGAGCGCGGCTTCATCGTCAGCGTGGTGGCGACGCGCGGCGACGCCGACATGGAGCGGGCCGCGCTGGCGCAATTGGCGGCCCAGCCGCTGCTCGGACTGATCTACGCGACGATCAACACCCGGTTGATTCATGCGCCCGCCGCGCTGCCGGCGATGCCGACGGTGCTGCTGAACTGCCGCGTCGCCAATTGCGCGTTGCCGTCGGTGGTGCCCGGCGAGGTCGCCGGCGGCCATGCGGCGACCGACTTCCTGCTGCGCGCCGGCCATCGGCGCATCGGCTACATCAACGGCGAGCCCGGCATGGAAGCCTCGCGCCACCGCCTGAAGGGCTATCGCCAGGCGCTGGCGACCGCCGACCTGCCGTTCGATCCGGACCTCGTGCGCGAGGGCAATTGGCAGCCGCTCTCGGGCTACGAACGCACCCACGAGCTGATGCGGCTGTCCTCGCCGCCGAGCGCGATTTTCTGCGGCAACGATCTGATGGCCGCCGGCTGCTACGAGGCGCTGCGCGAACTCGGCATGCGCATCCCCGACGACGTCGCGGTGATGGGCTACGACGACCGCGAGATCGCCCAGCATCTGCATCCGCCGCTGACGACCATCCTGCTCCCGCATTTCGAAATGGGAACCATCGCGGCGGAGATTCTGTTCGACAGCGCGGTGCGGCCGACCGACCGCGCCGAGCAGATCAAGGTCGAATGCCCGATCGTCAAGCGCAAGTCGGTCTGAACCGGCCAGGCAGGGAGGAGAGACGCCGCCATGACGCAGACATTGGCCGAGCTTTCGAAGGGCGCATTGAACGACCTCGCCCGGGTGTTCGCGCAACTGCCGGACGACGCCGCCGATCCGCTGATCGAGGCGATCGTCGGCGCCCAACGCATCGTGTTGTTCGGCTGCGGCCGCGAGGGATTGCAGTTGCGCGGCTTCGCGATGCGGCTGTTCCACATGGGACGCGCGGTCGCGGTGTGGGGCGACATGACGACGCCGCCGGTCGGGCCCGGCGATTTGCTGATCGTCTCGGCGGGGCCGGGTTATCTCGCCACCGCCGATGTCCTCGTCGAGATCGCGCGCAAGGCCGGCGCGCGCACGGCGCTGGTCACCGCGCAATCGGGCGGCGAACTGACCCGCCATGTCGACATCGTCACCGTGATTCCGGCGCAGACGATGGCCGACGACCGGGGTCCGAGCCTGTCGGTGCTGCCGATGGGTTCGCTGTTCGAGACCGCGCAGATGATTTTCTTCGAGCTCGCGATCCTCAAGCTGCGGCCGCGATTCCACGAAAGCTCGGACACGATGCGCGCGCGCCACACCAACCTCGAATGAGGCGGCGCGAACGCCGGTCACACCGTCTTCAGCATGCCGCCGTCGACATAGTAACTGGAGCCGACGCAGTAGCTGGCGCGGTTCGAGCACAGGAAGACGAAGAAATTGGCGAGCTCGGCGGGCGAGGCGAAGCGGTCGATCGGCGCATGTTCGCGCGCCACGCCGTCGAGATAGCCCTGCCAGTCGCCGCCCTTGTCGGCGGTGAGCTGCTTGGCGGTCTTGATCCAGTCGGGGGTGAGGATCAGGCCGGGATTGATGGTGTTGACGCGGATGTTGTCCTTGATGACTTCGCCGGCCAGCGTCTTCGAGAACATCATCAGCGCCGCCTTGGTGACATTGTAGATCGGCTCGTACCACAGCGGCTGCGCGGCGCAGATCGAGGCGTTGTGCAGGATCACGCCGCCGCCGCGCCGCCGCATGCCGGGCGCGAGGCCGCGCGCCAGCCGCACCGCCGCCATGACGTGCAGGTCCCAATAGGCCTGCCACTTCTCGTCCGGCGCCTCCATGATGGTTTCGTTGGAGCCAGCGCCGGCGTTGTTGATGAGGATGTCGGCGCCGCCGAAGACCTCCTCGGTCTGCGCGATCAGCGCCTGCGTCCCCGCGGCGGTGGCGACGTCGCAGGCGACCGGCAGCGTGCGCACCTTATGGGCCGCGGCGATGCGCTCCGCCTCCGCCGTCAGCCGGTCGCCCCGGCGCGCGGCGAGCACGAGATGCGCGCCCTCGGCGGCGAGGCCCTCGGCGACGGCGAGGCCGATGCCGAGGCTGGCGCCGGTGATGACGGCGACCTTGTCGCGCAATCCGAGATCCATGGCCGTTCTCCTCCCGCCCGCGCCGGGCTCTGATTGTGGATCGGCGCTGCGTCGCGCCGCGCCCGAAGGTGGCACGGCCGAACGAACGATTTCAAGAACCGGTTCTCACCGCTATCCGCGAACCCGCATCCGGCTTTGGGATTCACCCTGGCGCGGAATGAACAAAATCCCTCGCGCCAGGGTCGTTTAATCAAGTCGTAAATCGTTCGGCCGCATGATCGGCGGTACATGACTAAGGGGCGGCGAGGTTGGTCGGCATTGGCGGAGCGCGCGATGGCGTCTCGTCGATTGAATATCGGGATCGCGATGCTCGTCGCCGCCGGCGTTCCGGTCGGCTCGTTCCTGCTCGGGACGCAGTATCGGAGCGGCGGTCTGATCCCGACGATCGCCGACGGCGGGGTCAAGCTGCGCGAGCCGCACAGTTCGCTGCTCTACGACGCGTACGGGCGTCTTGTCGGCTTTCCCGGCAAGCAGCCGGTCGATTGTCCCGCGCAGACCCCGCGAACCGCGGTGCTGTTGGTGTTCGGCCAGTCCAACAGCGCCAACTATCAGGGGCAGCGCTACCGCGCCGTCGACCGCCGGGTCGTCAATTTCTTCGGCGGGAAATGCGTGGCCGCCGAATTGCCGTTGCTCGGCGCCTCCGGCGAATATGGAGAATCGTGGACGCTGCTCGGCAACAAGCTCGTCGCCGCCGGGCTGTTCGATCGGGTGGTCCTGGTGCCCGCCGGGATCGGCGCGACGCCGATCAGCCGATGGGCCGCGGGCGGCGACCTCAACGGCATGCTCGTCGACGTCGTCGACGGCGTCGCGCCGGTCTACACCATCACCCATGTTCTCTGGCATCAGGGCGAGAACGATTTTGGCGCCGGGACCACCGAGGCCGCCTATTCTGCGGCGTTCCGGTCGATCGTCGCGACGCTCAGGGCGGCGAAGGTCGCCGCGCCGGTCTATGTCTCGCGGGCGAGCTACGGCCCGGTCGACCGGCTCGACCCGAACTATGCGAACGCCGGCCAGTGGCGAAGGGACAATCCGGTCGCCCTTGCGCAGGCGAAGCTGCCGGACGGCAAGACGATTTTCGCCGGGCCGGACACCGACGCCGATATTTCGCCGCTCGATCGTTACGATGGCGTGCATTTCTCGGCGTCCGGCCAGGAGATTTTCGCCAGCCGCTGGCTGGACATCCTGCGGCGGTGAACCGGCGCGGCGAACTCACGGCCGCGTCGTCGAAGGGCGCGCTTGCCAGCGGCGGCGGATCGGGCGCAACATGACGGCCAAACGGCGGCGATCGTCGAACAGCCGGTCAAGGGGGGAACAACGTGAATTTGACAAGCGCGCAGAGGAAGACCGTCATCGCCGCGTTCCTCGGCTGGATGCTCGACGCGTTCGACTTCTTCCTCCTCGTCTTCCTGCTGACCGACATCGCCAAGGAATTCGACGTCGAGGTGTCGGGAGTCGTCTATGCGGTGACCCTCACGCTCGCCATGCGCTTCGTCGGCGCCTTCATCTTCGGGCGGCTCGGCGACCGGTTCGGCCGCAAGCCGATCCTCATGCTCGACATCGTCTCCTATTCGGTGATCGGGGCGCTCGCCGCCTTCGCGCCGAGCCTGTGGACGTTCCTGGCGCTGCGCGCGCTGTTCGGCGTGGCGATGGGCGGCGAATGGGGGCTCGGCAGCTCGCTGGCGATGGAATCGATTCCCCCGCAGGCGCGCGGCGCGGTCTCCGGCATCCTGCAATGCGGCTATCCCGCCGGCTATCTGCTCGCCGCGATCGCCTATGGCCTGTTCTATCAACTGAAGATCGGCGATTTCACCATCGGCTGGCGCGCGATGTTCCTGCTCAGCGTCCTTCCGGCGCTGGTCGTGCTGTTCGTGCGCAGCCATGTGCCGGAGTCCCCGGCCTTCGCCGAAGCGCGCAAGAGCCCCAAGCCGAGCCTGATCGAGACGTTGCGCGACAATTGGCGGGTGGCGCTCTACGCGGTGTTGCTGATGATGTGCTTCAACCTGTTCAGCCACGGCACGCAGGACCTCTATCCGGCGTTCCTCCAGAAACAGCACGGTTTCGATCACACGACGGTGAGCTGGATCAGCATCGTCGCCAATCTCGGCGCGATCGTCGGCGGGCTGTTCTTCGGCCATTTGTCGGAGAGGATCGGCCGCGTCAATGCGATCACCATCGCCTCGCTCATCGCGCTGCCGGCGCTGCCGCTATGGGCCTATTCGTCGACGCCCTTCCTGCTCGCGGTCGGCGCCTTCGTCATGCAGATCAGCGTTCAGGGCGCATGGGGGGTCATTCCCGCCCATCTCAACGAGCTGTCGCCGGGTCCGGTGCGCGCGACATTGCCGGGTTTCGTCTATCAGGCCGGCAATTTCCTCGCCTCCTTCAACGGCCCGTTCCAGGCCAAGATCGCCGAATTGTCGGGCGGCGACTATAGTTTCGCCCTTGCGGTGGTCACCGGGATCGTCGCAATCGCCATCATCGTCGTCATCCGTTTCAGCCCGGAGCGGCGCGGCGAGGTCATGTCGGTCGCGCATTGACGCGCCAAGGCGATCGCGCGAACTTGACGACGACCGCCCACATGCGGCGGGAGCCTTGCGCGGCGCGATCATGCGCTTCGCCACTCTGGCGCTCTTCGTAGCGGCCTATACGATGTCGCTCCGCCTTTCGGGTCTGCGGCGGGCGTCCGAAACAACCGGAGGCGAGCCGCCTGTGTTGCATCGACGACAGCTCATTCAAGGCGGCGCGGCGGCGCTCGGCGGCGCCGCCATCGCGGGATCGGCGAAGGGTTTGGCGCTGGAGAGCCTGACGCTGCCCTTCGCCAATGGCGAAAGGCCTCTCGTGCAATATCCGCAAAAGCGCAAGCTGCTGCGGCTGACGACGCGGCCGCCGCAGCTCGAGACGCCGTTCTCGATCTTCGATGAAGGCGTCATCACGCCCAACGACGCCTTTTTCGTGCGCTACCACCTCGCCGACATTCCACTGGCGGTCGATCCCGATAAATTCACGCTCGAAGTCAAAGGCAAGGTGGACAGGCCCCTGAAATTGTCGCTCGCCGACATCAAGGCGATGGCGCCGGTGGAAGTGGTCGCCGTCAACCAATGTTCGGGCAACGGTCGCGGATTCTTCCTGCCGCGCGTCGCCGGCGGCCAGGCGGGAAACGGCCTGATGGGCAATGCGCGGTGGAAGGGCGTCGCCCTGAAGGCCGTGCTCGAGATGGCGGGGGTGCAGGCGGGCGCGAAACAGGCGACTTTCAACGGCCTCGACGAACCCGTGCTCGAAGCCACGCCCGATTTCATCAAGGCGCTCGACATCGATCATGCGCGCGACGGCGAGGTCATGCTCGCCTACGCGATGAACGGCGCGGACCTTCCCATGCTGAACGGCTATCCGCTGCGGCTCGTCGTCCCCGGCTGCTACGGGACCTACTGGGTCAAGCATCTCAACGAAATCACGGTGATCGATACATTGTTCGACGGCTTCTGGATGAAGAGCGCCTATCGCGTCCCGGCGAACCCCTGCGCCTGCGTCGAGCCGGGCGCGAAGGTCGCCTCGAGCGCCCCGATCGATCGCTTCAACGTGCGCTCGTTCATCACCAACCTCGCCGACGGCGCCACGGTGAAGGCGGGCGCGCCGACCTTGATCAGGGGCGTCGCTTTCGACGGCGGCTATGGCGTCAGCGATGTCCTGGTGTCGGCCGACGGCGGCGCCGCCTGGGTCGCCGCGCAGCTCGGCGCGGATCTCGGCAAGTATTCGTTCCGCGAATTTCAGGCGAGCGTGTCGCTGGCCGCCGGCGACCACGTCCTGAAATCACGCGCGATCAACCGCATTGGTCAGTCGCAACCCGACGCCGCGCTGTGGAATCCGGCCGGATACATGCGCAACGTCGTCGAAACGGTCAAAGTCAGCGCCGTCTGAGACGGTAGGGGAGCGATCATGCGACAAGGCGAGGCTCGGGCTCGGTCGGTCGTCGCCGCTTGGCTGGCGGCGCTCGCCCTTGTCCTTGGCGCGCCGGCGTCGAGCGCGCCGGTCAGAATCGAACTGCCGGAAGAGGTCGCGGCGTTCAAGGCCGGCCCGGGCGTCGAGGCGGCGCAGAACAATTGCCTGACTTGCCATTCGGCCGACTACATCAATACGCAGCCGACGGGCGCAAATTTCGGCAAGGAATTCTGGGCCGCCGAAGTGACGAAGATGATCAAGACGTTCGGCGCGCCGATCGCCGACAACGACGCCAAGACGATCATCGACTATCTCGCGGCGACCCGCTGAGGCCGGCCGGCCGCGTGCGCAGGACGAGCGGTCGAGGGAGCGGCGACACGCCGCCTCTCGTCGGCGCGCCTGTTGCTTCGTCAGGAAGTTCGTTCACTTCACGCCCGGGGCCGCCAGAGCGAGTTCGATCTCGCGCGCGCGGCCGAGCCGGCGCATGACCTCGGCGAGCTCGGGGCGCGCCGCCAGGCGCTGCGCATAGACCTCGCTCGCCGCGGCGCTCAGGCGGCCGCCGCGTCCGAGCAGATCGTCGGCGATGCTCACCATCAGCGAGTTCGGCCAGGCCTGCGGCCGGGTCTGCACCAGCCGTTCGACGACGGCGCGCTCGTCCTCCTCAGCGAACGCCTGCGCCAGAATCATCAGCATCGCCGCGGTCGAACGCGAGATGCCGGCATGGCAATGGATGAGCAGGTGGCCGAGGTCGTCGCCGTTGTCGCGGCCGAACGCCAGGATGCGTTCGACGTCGGCGATTTGCGGCAGCACGACGTCGGGCGCGGGCTCGATCGCGTCGTGGAAATACAATGTGGCGCGGCGGTGCGGCTCGAAGGCGAAGAACGCCGCCGGCTCCGGCCAGCCCGGATCGAGAATCGACAGGACGTGGGTGACGCCCCGGCCGCTGTGCCCGTCGAGTTCGTCGAGCCCGCAGATGGTTAAAGACGAAAAGGCGGAAGGCTTCATCGCCGAGCCCTTATCACAAGCGCGCGGCGGCGGCGAACCGCCGGCGCCGTCGAAGGCGAGCCGTCGCGCGATCCGGCGGCGGAACGGGCGGTTTACAGCGTCCGGTGGGTTCCGTCGCAGAGAACCGGATGAGCCGTCTGCTTGCATCCGCAGAAATAGGCCGCGCCGGCTTTCTCCGCGGTGTGAGGCACCGGTTTGAACGGCGTCGTCTTGTGCGAACCGTCGCAGAACGGCTGGTTCTTCGATTCGCCGCAAGCGCACCAATAATAGGTCTTTCCAGCCTCGAGCTGAACCGGATAGGGCGCTTTCTGGGCAATCTTCGGCGTCGGCATCTGTCCCCCAGGAAAAGGAATCCCGCTTTCCAACGCTCGACGATAGGCGCCCCAGTGCGGCGCGCCAAGGCGTTTCACCCGCACGGCCGATCAACTAAAAGTCATCGTCGTCCCTCAGCCCCAGGCGTCGCCGCGCGGCGCGCGTCGCGCAGCCTCCTCCAGGGTCGATTCATCGAGCGGCGCGCCGCGCCGGCCGGTCGAGGCCTCCAGCGCCTTCACGATCCGCACGATCGCCTCGTTGACGGGGACCGGGACGCCGAGCTTTCGCGCCAGGGCCACCAGCGCGCCGTTGAGCGCGTCGATCTCGGTGCCGCGTCCGCTCTCCAGATGTTGCAACATCGAGGGGCGGTTGTAGCGCTCCCAGCAGTGGTCGCGGAGTTGGGCGCGCGGGTCGGCCTCCGGCAGGCGGATTTCCGCGCGCGCCGCCACGGCGAGGATTTCGTCGAGGATCTGGTCGAGCAGGGCCGCCGCGGCCGGCGTGCGCGCGATCTCTCCGGGTCTGAGGCGCGTCACCGCGCTCACCGGATTGATGGCGCAATTGTGCACGAACTTGCTCCAGACGTGCCCCTGAACATTGTCGGAGACCTCGACCGGCAGCCCGGCCGTCTCGAGAAGCCGGGCGATTTCGCGCGCGCGATCCGACACAGCGCCGTCGATTTCGCCGAGGATGGTCGGCCCGAGGTTGGTGTGGCGCGCGCGCCCGGGGCCGAGGCCGGCGCCGCTGTTGTAGGTGGAGCCGGCGAGCACCCGCTCACGGCCGAGCCGGGCCGCCAGCGCCTCCCAGTTGCCGATGCCGTTCTGCAAGGTGAGCGCGCAGCCGCCGCTGGCGAGGCGCGCCGCCGCGACCTCCGCCGCCGCCGCGGTCGCCGTCGAATCGACGAGGACGAGCGCCAGGTCGACGGGGGCAAGCTCGGCGGCGCGCGTCGTGGCGAAGTAGCGGGCGGTGGTCGCGCCCAGAACTCCCTCGAGCACGAGGCCGGTCGATTGGATCGCCTCGACCACGTCCGGTCGCTTGTCGAAAAACGCCACTTCGGCGCCGGCGCGCGCGAACGCCGATCCGAAGATTGCGCCCATCGCGCCCGCGCCGAGGACCGCTACGCGCATGATCGCGCCAGCCTCCCCTCGCCGACGCGGTCGCCGAACGGCCCTCGATTTTCGGCGGCGCGCCGGATGGCGGATCTCCAGGATTGCCGAACGAGGCGGACGGGAAGGTCGATTCGCCGATCGCGGGAATGATTCATGGCGGGCGGTCAATCCTCGGTCGAGGCGGGCAAGTTGCGAAGAACGCCGCGATCGAGCGCGGCGAGGCTGTCCCAGCCGCCGAGCGCCATCGCGCGATCGATTTCGCGGCGGAACAATTCGAGCGTCCAATGCACGCCCTCTTCGCCGGCGCAGGCGACGCCCCACAGATGCGGCCGGCCGATCAGCACGGCGCGCGCGCCGAGCGCCAGCGCCTTGACCACGTCGACGCCGCGGCGGAAGCCGCCGTCGATCAGCACCGGAATCTTGCCGCCGACCGCCTCGACGATCGGCGGCAATGCGACGATCGAGGCGAGGGCGCCGTCGAGCTGCCGGCCGCCGTGGTTGGAGACGATGACCGCGTCGGCGCCGCGCTGCTGGGCGCCGCGCGCCTCGTCGGGATGCAACAGTCCCTTGATCAGCAGCGGTCCCGACCACTGCCCGCGCAGCCATTCGACGTCGCGCCAGCCGACGTCGGGGTCCAATTGCTCGCTCATCAGCCGGCCGAAGGCGCCGCCGGCGCCGCGCGCCCCGTAATTGACGAAAGTCGGGCGCGGCGTCTGCGCCATGCGAAGCAGCCAGCCGGGATGGCGCGCAAAATCCCAAAGACTGCGGGGGCCGAAGCGCAGCGGAAACGTCATGCCGTTGCGCATGTCGCGGTCGCGGCCGGCGGTCACCTGGTTGTCGACGGTGAGCACGAGGCCGTGATAACCGGCCTTTTTGGCGCGCGCCGCGAATTCGGCGGTGATGCCGCGGTCCTTGAACAGAAAGACCTGCATCCATTTGGGGCCGGCGGCGGCGGCGCCGATCGCTTCGATGGTGGCGGTCGAGGCATGGCTGGTGGTGTAGACCGCGCCGAACCGCGCCGCCGCCCGCGCCGCGGCGAGTTCGGCGCCGGGCCACAGCAGCCCGGCGAGGCCGGTCGGCCCGACGATCACCGGCGAGGGCAGTTTCAATCCGAGCAGCTCGACGCTCTGATCGCGCCGCGGCGCGCCCGCCAGCAGTCGGGGCGCAAACGATATCTCGGCGAGCGCGGCCTCGTTGCGGCGCATGGTGATCTCGTCGCCCGCCGCGCCGTCGACCATGTCGAACACCATGCGCGGCAGGCGCCGGCGCGCCATTTCCCGAAGCGCCCTGACGCTGTATCCGCGACGTTGCAGCGTCGCCGCCTCCATCAGACGGTCAGCCGATACGCCTTGATGGCGTTGTCGCGAAACAGCTTGCGCTTCTCGGCGCGCGTCAGTTGGGCGGTCGCCCAATCGAGCGTCTCGAGCCATTGCGGATAGCGGCCGGCCAGTTCCGACACCGGCCAGTCGCCGCCGTACATCACGCGGTCGACGCCGAAGCTCTCGATCACATGGTCGATGTAGGGGCGCAACTGCTCGCGGCTCCACGACGCATGATCGGCTTCGGTGGTGACCCCGGAAAGCTTGCACACGACATTGGGCAGCGCGGCCATTTCGCGAATGTGCCGCCGCCAGGGATCGATCAGCCCGGCCTTGACGCCCGGCTTGCCGATGTGATCGAGGACGAACGAGACTTCCGGGCAGCGGCGCATCATCTCCAGCGTGTTCGGCAGTTGATGGTGGAAGACGCAGACGTCGAACGAGAGACGGCGCTTGGGCAGCAGCCTGATCGCTTCGAGGAAGTCCGGGCGCAGCACATATTCCGGATCGGGCTGATTCTGGATGAGGCGCCGCACGCCGCGCACGACGGGGAGCCTGGCGAGCCGATCGACCTCCGGCTCGATCGCCGCGCCGCGCTCGAGCGGCAGGCAGGCGACGCATCCCATGACCCGCCGGTCGGTCCCGGCGAGGCTTTCGATCCATTGCGCCTCGTCGAGATGACGCCCGGCGTCGACGTCGACCTCGACGAACACCAAGCCGTCGATCGCATAGGGCCTGGCCGCCGCCGCCAGATCGTCCGGCGTCCAGTCGCGTTTCAGCGCCGGAGCGCCGGCCGCCCAGGCGTAGCCGAAGCGCTTCTGGTCGAGCAGATGCACATGCGAGTCGATGACGGGAAAGTCGATCATGATTGCGGAGCCCCCGATCAATCGCAGCGCCGGACGCGGTCGCCCGCCAGCAGCGCGGCCACCGCCTCGACTTCCCTCAGACCGGCGCGCACGCGGTCGAGCATCTTCGCCTCGGCGGCTTTCACTTTCTCCAGACTGTCGAGCACTTCGGCGATCTGCGATCGCGGCACGGCGACGACGCCGTCGCCGTCGCCGACGACGACGTCGCCCGACGACACCGTGCGTCCGCCGCAGACCACCGGCAGCCCGACGGTGCCCGGTCCCCGGCTGTGCGGCGAATTCGGGCAGACGCCCGCGCCATAGACCGGCAGTCCGAGCGCCTCGATCTCGGCGCGGTCGCGGATGAGGCCATCGGTGACGAAGCCGACGACGCCGCGATTTTTTGCGATGCCGAGCAGCAGGTCGCCGACCACCGCCGCGCCGGTGTAGCCGCCGTTGGCGGCGACGATGACGTCGCCCGGGCCGCTTTGCGCGACGGCCGCCTGCAGCGGCAGCACGTCGGCCGGTCCGCACTGGCAGGTGAGGGCGACGCCGAGAACCGACGTCATGGCGATCGGCTTGATGCGCCAGTCGAGCGCGCCGCGGCCGCCCATCGCGTCGCAGATGAAGCTCATCGGCACGCCGGCGAAGCGCTGGACGAGGTCCCAGTCGGGCCGCTCGATCCTGCGGGCGATCGTCAGCAGCGGAGGTTCATCGATCATGCCGGGCCCCGATCTCGCCTTCAGACGTTGATTTCCTCGCCGCGACGCGCATGACAACGGCCGCCGCGGCCCATATGAGATAGCGCGGGACGCGCCGCCGGCCGGGACCGCCGATCGACGGCGAGCGCTCCGACCGGCGTCGTGATTATCAAATCGGGCGCAAAAACGCGAGGTCAGGGGTCGCGGTGGAAAACTCGGGCGCGACGGGCGGCAAAGTCGCGGTGGCGATCATCGGCGGCGGCGCGGCGGGAATCGCCGCCGCGCGCCGCCTGCGCGAGGCGCGCGTCGCCGCGCTCCTCATCGAAGCGCGGCCGCGGCTCGGCGGGCGCGCCTGGACGGTCGCCGCCGCCGGCCTGCCGCTCGACCTCGGTTGCGGCTGGCTGCACTCGGCCGATCGCAATCCGTGGACCTCGATCGCCGAGGCGCAGGGCCGGACGATCGACAAGACGCCGCCGCCGTGGTCGCGCCCAGCGGCGCCCCTCGGCGTCGCGCTGTTCGACGGGCCGGCCTTCGCCCGGCAGATCCAGCGCTTTCGGGGGCGCGTCGACGCGCTCGCCGAGAGCGAGACGGACCGCTCCGCGGCGACGTTTCTCGAACCGGACGACGGCTGGAACAACCTGATCGACGCGGTCAGCACCTGGTACAGCGGCGCGGAACTCGTTCGCGTTTCGGCGCGCGATCTCGCCCGCTACGACGACAGCGGCGTGAACTGGCGCGTCGTCGAAGGCTATGGAAGCGTCGTCGCCGCGCACGGCGCCGATTTGAGGGTCGCGCTCGACTGCAAGGCGGAGCGCATCGACCACCGCGGCCGGCGATTGCGCGTCGAGACGACGCGCGGCGTCGTCGTCGCGGATGCGGCCATCGTCACTTTGCCGAGCAATCTCATCGCCGGGCGGGAGGATCTGTTTCTGCCCGCGTTGCCTGACAAGACGGCGGCGGCGGCGGGCCTGCCGCTCGGGCTCGCCGACAAGCTGTTTCTTTCGCTCGCCGACGCCGGACAATTCGAGCCGGACAGCCGGGCGATCGGCGACCCCCGGCGCAGCGCGACGGCGGCCTATCAATTCAGGCCTCTGGGCCGGCCGGCGATCGAAGCCTATTTCGGCGGCGCGCTCGCCGCCGGGCTGGAGGCGGCCGGCGAAGCCGCGTTCTTCGACTTCGCGGTGACCGAGCTTAAAGGTCTTTTCGGCGCGGGCTTCTCGCGCCGCGTGGCGCCGCTCGGCCTGCATCGCTGGGGAAGCGATCCGCTGTCGCGCGGCTCCTATTCCTATGCGCTGCCGGGCCAGGCCGACTGCCGGGCGGCGCTCGCCGCGCCGGTCGACGATCGGCTGTTCTTCGCCGGCGAAGCGTGCTCGCCAGACGACTATTCCACCGCGCATGGCGCGTATCTGACGGGCGTCGCCGCGGCCGACCAGGCGATCGCGGCGCTTCGGCGCGCCGCGGGCGGCGATTGAACGGCGTCCGGCGGCCTGCTAAGCGACGAAGATCAATCGTGTCAGCGGAGGGGCGATGAAAGACCCGTATGAAGTCCTGGGGGTCGCAAAAACCGCCACGCCGGAGGAGATTCAAAAGGCCTATCGCGCCCTCGCCAAGAAACTGCACCCGGACCTCAATCCGGGAAACAAGAAATCGGAAGAGCGATTCAAGGAAGTCTCCGCCGCCTACGCCCTGCTTTCGGACGCCGACAAGCGCCGGCAGTTCGACGCCGGCGAGATCGACGCCTCGGGCGCCGAGCGGCCGCGCGAGCCCTATTATCGGGATTTCGCCGCCGGGCGCGACGCCGGCCACCCTTACGAGAACCGCTCCGGTTACGCGGATTTCGCCGAGGCGGACGATATTTTCGCCGAGCTGCTGCGCCGGCAGGCGCGGGAGGCCCGGCGCGCGCGCGGGCGCGACCTGCTCTATCACCTCGCCGTCGACTTTCTCGACGCCGTCAACGGCGCGACCCGGAAGCTCACCCTGCCCGAAGGCGGCGCGCTGGAGCTCGCCATTCCGCCCGGCGTTCAGGAGGGGCAGGTGCTGCGCCTGCGCGGCAAGGGCGCGCCGTCGCCCGGCGAAGGCGAGGCCGGCGACGCGCTGGTGGAGATTTCGATCAATCCGCATCGGTTCTTCACCCGGCAGGGCGACGACATTCACCTCGATCTGCCGGTCACCCTCGCCGAGGCCGCGCTGGGGGGAAAGGTCAAGGTTCCGACGCCGACCGGCTCGGTCCTCCTGACGGTGCCGAAGGGATCGAACACCGGTTCCGTGCTTCGCCTGAGGGGAAAGGGCGCGCCGCGCCCCGGCGGCGGCCACGGCGACGAATTCGTTCGGCTCAAGGTGATGCTGCCGGTGGAGCCGGAACCTGAACTCGAAACCTTTCTCGCCAACTGGACGCCCGGACCCGATTACGACCCGCGACGGGACATGCAGCCATGATCATCGCCAAGCTGGAATTTCTCGAACGCGCGCGGCTCGATCGCGCCACTCTGGACGCGTGGATCGAAGAGCAATGGTTGATTCCGACGCAAAAGGCGGCGGAGCCGGCGTTCACCGAACTGGATTTGGCGCGCGCCAAACTGATCCGCGACCTCACGCGCGACCTCGGCGTCAACGACGCCGGCGTCGGCGTGATCCTCGATCTCGTCGATCAGGTGCATGGCCTGCGCCATGCGCTGGCCGAGGTGCTGGGCTCGATCCGCGAGCGATCAGCGCAGCGCGGGGCGGACGCACCGAAGGGCGAAGGGCATTGAGGCCAGGCGCTGGTGAACGACGCGGGCGCCGGCTTGACGGCGCCGCGACGGGGACGATCAGATAGGGCGTTCGCGACGGGATCGATTCGAATGGCCCGCAAGCCGACATTCCTGGAGTTCTTCGCCGGCGGCGGGATGGCGCGCGCCGGACTGGGCGCGGGCTGGGACTGTCTGTTCGCCAACGACTTCGACGCGATGAAGGTCGCGACCTACGCCGCCAACTGGGGCGGGGATCATATCGTTCTCGCGGACGTCGCCCGCCTCGCGACGGCGGACCTGCCGGGCCGCGCCGACCTCGCCTGGGCTTCATTTCCCTGCCAGGACCTGTCGCTCGCCGGCGACTATCGCGGGCTCGGCGAGGCGTCGGCGGCGGTCAGCACGCGAAGCGGGACGTTCTGGCCGTTCTGGCGTCTGATGAAAGGCCTCATCGCCGAGGACCGCGCGCCCCGTCTCATCGTGCTCGAAAATGTCTACGGCGCGCTGACTTCCAACGGCGGCAAGGATTTTGCGGCGATCGGCGAGGCTTTGTCCGACGCGCGTTATCGCTTCGGCGCGATGGCGATCGACGCAAGGCTGTTCCTGCCGCAATCGCGGCCGCGCGTGTTCTTCGCAGCGGTTCGCCGCGACCAACGAATCCCCGAAGGGCTGCAAGCGGGGGCTCCCGACGCGCTCTGGCATCCGCCGGCGTTGACGCAGGCGCAATCCGGCCTGTCGGCGGCGGCGCGCAAGAACTGGCTGTGGTGGGACCTTCCGCGCCCGTCGGCGCGCAACACCATGTTCGCGGACCTCATCGAAGGGAAGCCCGAGGGCGTGCGGTGGCATACGGCGGAAGAGACGCGCTATCTCATCAGCCTGATGTCCGAGGTGAACCTTCGCAAGGTCGAGGCGGCGAAGAAGCAAGGGCGCCGAGTGGTCGGCGGCGTCTACCGGCGCACGCGACCTGGCGAGAACGGCGAGAAACGGCAGCGCGCCGAGGTGCGATTCGACGACATCGCCGGCTGCCTGCGCACGCCGGCTGGGCGGCTCGTCGCGCCAGACGATCATGGTGGTCGATGGTGAGAACGTGCGCTCGCGCCTGCTGTCGCCCCGCGAGGCCGCGCGGTTGATGGGCCTCGACGACGGTTACGCGCTGCCGGAGAGAGACAATGACGCCTATCACATCTGCGGAGATGGTGTGGTCGTTCCGGTCGTGCGGCACATTGCCGAGCATCTTTTGCAACCGATCCTGAGCGTCAATCGCGACGACACGATTCTCGCAGCCGAATGAGCATCGAATTTCGACAGCGAGCTCTCTCCTCACTTACCGACGACATTGGCGTATACGCTCTTTGCGACCTCGACCAAGTTCCGGTTTATGTCGGCCAGTCTGTGGACGGAATTCGCAGCAGGGTGCGTCGACATCTTACTTCGGCGCGCTCAGACATTATCGCTAATCGCCAAGTGGACGTTTGGGAAATTGCGTACGTATGGGCTTGGCCGACTACTAGAGAGGTTATTCCGCTACTCGAAGCGCGTCTGTTCCACGAGTTTGATGCCCAGAAGACGCTCATGAACGGCACGATTCCGGCGAGACCTGGTTCGCACTCGTCAGTCCCGGAAAAGCAAATCGTCCAGGTAATGGACACTACCGAAATCGAGGGGCGTCTTGATCCAGTCTTGCGCCTTCCCCGCCAGATCGAGCATTATGGGAGACTGGTGGATCATGTGCTCGTGGTCAAAACTCAAGCCAACTGCGCCGTTCTTTGCGGGCGCATTTCGAACGGCTTCAGCGGTACCACGCATCATTCCTGAAGCAATCAGGTCCTGAAGTTGTCGGCAGCGAGGACTGAATGCGCTTCGCCGCCAACATCCGAGGTTCCTGGAGAGCGTGAATGACCATACAAATCGGCGTCATCGGCTGCGGCGTGATGGGAGCGGACCACGCGCGAATCCTGCGTGACGGAATCGCCGGGGGAAAGCTCGCGGCGGTCCAGGATCTCGACCCGCGCCGCGCCGCCGCCGTCGCCGCGGAAGCGGGCAGCGTCCGCATCATCGGGACGGCCCTCGATCTCATCGCGGACCGCGACATCGAGGCGATATTGATCGCCTCGCCCGACGAAACGCATGCGCCGCTGACGATGGCGTGCGTTGCGGCCGGCAAGCCGGTTTTGTGCGAGAAGCCGCTGGCGGCGACGCTCGAAGCGTGCCGGGCGGTGGTCGCGGCGGAGGTGAAGGGCGGCCGGCGCCTCGTCCAGGTCGGCTTCATGCGGCGCTTCGATCCCGGCTACCGCGCAATGAAGCGCAGCCTCGACGACGGGCGGTTCGGGCGCGCGCTGTTCCTCCATTGCGTGCATCGCAACGCCGTGGCGCCGCCCTACATCACCTCGGAACTGGTCATTGCGAGCTCGGGGGTCCACGAGATCGACATCGCGCGCTTCCTGCTCGGCGAAGAATTTTCGGCGGTGACGGTGATCGGCGCGCGCTCGTCCCGCCACGCCCCGAAGCGGCAGCCGCAAATGATGATCCTGGAATCGGCGAGCGGCGTCGTCGTCACTGTCGAGGCGTTTGTCGACGCCCAATACGGCTACGACGTGCGCGCCGAGCTGGTGTGCGAAGAGGGCGCGGTTTCGCTCGCGCCGAATCCGCCGGTGTCGTCGCGGTGCGCCGGCCGCGACGGATTCGACATCGAGGCCGATTGGCGCGCGCGCTTCGCCGACGCCTATCGCGAGCAGCTCAGTGCGTGGGTCGCCGCGATCGAAATCGGCCGGCCGGTCGGCTCCAGCGCCTGGGACGGCTATATGGCCTCGGCGACCGCGGCGGCGGCGTTGAGGGCGCACGCCGCGGGCAGCCGGACGACGATCGCCCTCGACGAAAGGCCGGCGCTCTACGCCTCGTGATCGCGCGGGACGGCCGGCGGCGCGCCGGCTCTCTCGCGACGCGCTTTCACCGCCGCGCGTAGACGCTTCGATAGCCCAGCAGGCCGCGGATGTAGTCGCCGCGCTCCTTCAGCTCCGCCTCGGCCTCGGGATGGGGGAGCCGCATCAATCCCTTGATGGCCCCCGCCGAGGCGAAGCCGCGCGCCTCCAGCCAGGTTTCCAGGCCGCCGACCAGCGCCCGCACGCGCTCGGGTCCATGGCGAAGCAAGGCCGACGTGGTCATCACCACGTCGGCGCCGGCGAGCAGGTATTTGATCACCTCGTCGGCGGTCTCGACGCCGGTGCTGGCGGCGAGCGAGGCGCGCCGCAGCCGCCCGGCGAGCACCGAGAGCCAGAGCAGGCCAAGCCGGATCTCCTCGGGACCGCTGAGCGCGACGTCGGCGCTCCAGCGCAGGCGAACGAGATCGATATCGGGCTGATACACCCGATTGAACAGAACCAGTCCGTCCGCGCCGGCGTGGTCGAGCTGGCGCGCCAGGTCGCCGAACGCCGAGAAATACGGATGCAGCTTGACCGCGACGGGAATGGCGATGCGGCGGCGCACCGCCGCGAACAGCCCGACGCAGGCGGCCTCGGCCCCGGCGCCGGTCGCCGAGGGGCTCGTCGCGATCCGGTAGACGTTCAGCTCCAGCGCGGACGCGCCCGCCTGTTCGATGAGCCGGGCGTAGTCGACCCAGCCCGCCTCGCTCGTGCCGTTCAGGCTGGCGATCACCGGGATGTCGACCGCCGCGCGGGCCCGCGCGACCAGATCGAGGTAGCCGTGCGGCCCGGTGTGGTATTCGATCGCCGCGGGAAAGTACGAGCTGGCCTCCGGAGAGCTGTCGGCGCCGACGCTCGTCAATCTTTCGGCCAAACGCTCCTCGCGCCGGATCTGCTCCTCGAACAGCGACGGCAGCACCACCGCGCCGACCCCGGAATCCTCCAGTCGTCGAAGGGCGCCGACATCGCCGGTCAGCGGCGAGGCCGACGCGATGATCGGGTTGCGCAGCTCAAGGCCGAGATAGGTCGCGCCGAGGTCCATCGCCCGCTCCTCAAGCCTTCCGGTCGGCGACGGCGCCGGCGTCGGGGTGGAACCGGTCGCCCTCGCGGCTCGCGAGCGCCTCGTACTGCGCGTATTTCTCGAGCGTGACGGCCTGCGCGGCGGCGAGCAGTTCGGCGGCCTCGGCCGGCCGGACGCTCGCCAGACTGCGATAGCGCAGTTCGTTGTAGGCGTAGTCCTTGAGCGGGATGGTCGGGCGCGGCGAATCGAGGCGGAACGGCGTCTCGCCGGCGTTGCGCATCGCCGGATTGAAGCGGAACAGCGGCCAGTAGCCGGAGGCGGTCGCCAGATCCTGCTGGCGCATGCCGTAGCGCAGGTCGAAGCCGTGGGCGATGCAATGGCTGTAGGCGAGGATCAGCGACGGCCCCGGCCAGGCCTCGGCCTCGCGGAACGCCAGCAAGGTCTGCTGCGGATTGGCGCCCATCGCCACCTGCGCGACATAGACGTTGCCGTAGGCGATCGCCTGAAGCGCGAGGTCCTTGCGGGCGATGCGCTTGCCCGCGGCGGCGAATTTGGCGACCGCGCCGAGCGGCGTCGCCTTGGACGCCTGGCCGCCGGTGTTGGAATAGACCTCGGTGTCGAGCACCAGCACGTTGACGTCGCGCCCGCTGGCGAGGACGTGGTCGAGGCCGCCGTAGCCGATGTCGTAGGCCCAGCCGTCGCCGCCGACCAGCCAGATGCTGCGGCGGATCAGGTGATCGACCACCGACAGCAGATCGAGCGCGCGGGGCTCGCCGCCCATCCCGGTCAACCGCCGCTTCAGCTCGGCGACCCGCCCGCGCTGCGCGAGGATTTCGGACTCGCGGATCTGCGGCGCGGCGAGGATCGCTTCGACGAGCGGTTCGCCGAGCCGCGGCGCCAGTTCGCGCAGCAGCCGCGCCGCCGCCTCGCCGTGCATATCGGCCGCGAGCCGGAAGCCGAGGCCGAACTCGGCGTTGTCCTCGAACAGCGAATTCGACCAGGCCGGCCCGCGCCCTTCGCGGTTGGCGGTCCACGGGGTCACCGGCAGGTTGCCGCCGTAGATCGAGGAACAGCCGGTCGCGTTGGCGATCTGCAACCGGTCGCCGAACAATTGCGACAGCAGCCGCAGATAGGGGGTCTCGCCGCAACCGCCGCAGGCCCCCGAGAATTCGAACAGCGGCTCCAGGAACTGGATGCCGCGCACATTGGCGAAATCGACCAATGCGCGGTCGTTGACCGGCAGGCGTTCGAAAAAGGCGATGTTGGCGCGCTCCGCCTCGAGCGTCGGCGCCTTCGGCGCCAGGTTGATCGCCTTGACGTTGGGATCGCGCGGGCTGTGCGCCGGACACACCTCGACGCAGATGCCGCACGCCGTGCAATCCTCGACGTAAAGCTGCAGGGTGAAACGGACGTCGGGATAGCCGCGCGCGTTCACCGGCGCGGATTTGAAGGTCGCCGGCGCCGGCGCGCCCGGATCGTTCAGCCGCGCGGCGTCGTAGAACCGCGCGCGGATCACCGAATGCGGGCAGGCGAGCGAGCATTGGCCGCACTGGACGCAGAGGTCGGATTCCCAGATCGGCGCTTCGTCGGCGACGTTGCGCTTTTCCCACGCCGCGGTGCCGACGGGAAACGTGCCGTCGATGGGCATCGCGCTGACAGGAAGCTCGTCGCCGCGCCCGGCCATGATCGCGGCGGTGAAGCGCTGCACGAACGCCGGAGCCGAAGTGGGCACGATCGGCTGGCGCTCGAATTGGCTCGTCGCGGCTGGCGGTATGGCGACCTCGCGCAGGTGAACCAGCGTATGGTCGACCGCGGCGAAATTGCGCGCCACGACCTGGCCGCCCTGGCGCCCGTAGCTCTTCTCGATCATGTGCTTGATGCGCTGGGAGGCCTGTTCGCGCGGCAGCACGCCGGAAATCGCGAAGAAACACGTCTGCAGCACCGTATTGACGCGGCCGCCCAGGCCGGTGTCGCGAGCGACTTTCGAAGCGTCGATGACGAACAGCCGCAGATGCTTGTCGATGATCTCCTGCTGCGCCGAGCGCGGCAGGCGGTCCCACGTCTCCTCGGGCTCGTAGGGGCAGTTCAAAAGAAACGTCGCGTTCGGCGCCGCGAGCCGCAGCACGTCCAGCCTGCCGAGGAACGCGAACTGATGGCAGGCCACGAAATTCGCCGAAGAGATCAGATAGGGGGCGCGAATTGGGCGTGGCCCGAAGCGAAGGTGCGACACGGTCTGCGCGCCCGACTTGTGAGAATCGTAGACGAAGTAGCCTTGCGCATAGCGGTCGGGGTCCTCGGCGAGGATTTTGACGCTGTTCTTGTTCGCCCCGACGGTGCCGTCCGATCCGAGCCCGTAGAACACCGCGCGCACCACGTCGTCCGGCTCGATCATGAAGGTCGGGTCGACGTCGAGGCTGGAGCCGGACACGTCGTCGGTGATGCCGACCGTGAAACTGTTGCGCGGCGACTGCTTGTCGAGTTCGTCGAACGCCGCCTTCGCCATGGCGGGCGTGAAATCCTTGGAGGAAAGTCCGTAGCGGCCGCCGATCACCCGCGGCATGAGCGACCGCTCGCCGGCGGCGACCGCCTGGGCCAGCGTGCCGACGACGTCGAGATAGAGCGGCTCGCCGGTCGCGCCCGGCTCCTTGGTGCGCTCGAGGACGGCGACCGCCCGGACCGTAGCGGGCAATGCGGCGAGGAAATGTTCGGTGGAGAACGGCCGAAACAGGCGCACCTGCAGAACGCCCAGCTTGCGCCCCGGCTCGGCCCGCCGCAGCGCGGCGGCGGCCTCGCGCGCGGTCTCCGCCGCCGATCCGATCAGCACGATCGCCTGTTCGGCGTCCGCCGCGCCTTCATATTCGAACAATCGATAGCTGCGCCCGACGATCCTGGCGAACGCCGCCATCGCCCGTTCGACGATCGCCGGCGTGCGCGCGTAGAACGGGCTGGCCGCCTCGCGCGCCTGGAAGAAGGTGTCCGGATTGTGCGCGGTGCCGCGCACGACGGGCTTCTCCGGCGTCAGCGCGCGGCCGCGATGGGCGCGAACGAGATCGTCGCGGATCATCGCGCGCATCTCGGCGTCCGAGAGCAGCGTGAGCTTGTTCACCTCGTGCGAGGTGCGGAATCCGTCGAAGAAATGCACGAACGGAATGCGGCTTTCGAGGGTCGCCGCCTGGGCGATCAGGGCGAGGTCGTGAGCCTCCTGCACCGAACCGGAGCCGAGCAAGGCGAAGCCGCTGGCGCGGATCGCCATCACGTCGGAATGGTCGCCGAAAATCGACAGCGCCTGGGTGGCGACCGAGCGCGCCGCGACATGGAACACCGTCGAGGTCAGCTCGCCGGCGATCTTGAACATGTTGGGCAGCATCAGCAGCAGGCCCTGGGAGGCCGTGAAGGTCGTCGTCAGCGCGCCGGACTGCAGCGCGCCATGGACCGCGCCGGCGGCGCCGCCCTCGCTCTGCATCTCCTGCACGATCGGCACGTCGCCGAAGATGTTGCGAATGCCGAGCGAGGCCCATTCGTCGGCGAGTTCGGCCATCGTCGACGACGGCGTGATCGGAAAGATCGCGCACACCTCGTTGACGCGATACGCGACATGCGCGACGGCGGTGTTGCCGTCCATCGTGTCGGTTGACGGGGCGTCGGCTTCGCTCACGTTCGCGGCTCCGCGGCGGCGCCCGCCGGTTCGGCGACCATTTCGATCGCGTGACAGGGACATTGCTCGAAGCAGACCGCGCATCCGGTGCACAGATCGTAGTCGAACCGGTAGCGCCGGCCGCGGCCGAGCTTGACGATCGCCTGCTCGGGGCAGGCGGCGTAGCATTGGTCGCATTCGAAGCAGTTGCCGCAGGACAGACAGCGCCGCGCCTCGTAGCGCGCCTCGGCCTCGCTCAGTCCCGCCGTCGTCTCGGCGAATCCGCGATCGAGCCGCTCTTCGACGGAGAGTTCATGCTGCGCCGAGCGCGGCGCATCGGCGTAGATCGGCAGGTGAAGCTCATCGAAGCCGACCAGCGGATGCCTGGCGGGCCTCGGCTGCGCCTCGCCGCGCAGCCAGGCGTCGATATGACGGGCGGCCTTCTTGCCGTGACCCACCGCGGCGGTGACGGTGCGCTCGCCCGGCGCCATGTCGCCGCCGGCGAAAATTCCCGGCCGGCCGGTCATCATGCCGGCGTCGACAGTGACGACGCCGTCCGCCGCGAAGACGACGCCGGGCACGCGGCGCAGGAACGCGCTGTCCGTCTCCTGGCCGAGCGCCAGGACCACCGAATCCGCCGACAGCGTCTCGAACTGGCCGGTCGGCTGCGGGCGGCCCTGTTCGTCGAGCCGCATCACCTCGACCGTCAGTTCACCCGCGTCGATCGTCTTGATCGTGCTGAGCCACTTGATCTTGACGCCTTCCGACAGCGCCTCGTCGGCTTCGAACGCATGCGCCGGCATGTGCGCGCGATCGCGACGGTAGACGATGACGGCCTCTTCGGCGCCCAGCCGGCGCGCGGTGCGCGCCGCGTCCATCGCCGTATTGCCGCCGCCGTAGACGACGACGCGACGGCCGAGCCGCGGCGCCTCGCCCGCCCCGACCTGACGCAACAGCGCGATCGCGTCGACGACGCGCCCGGCGTCGCGCGCCGGAATGTCGATGCGCTTGCCGATCTGCGCGCCGACGGCTGTGAAGACCGCGTCGAACCGGCCCTCCGACTGCTCGGCGAGCAAGTCCTCGACCTTGTGATTGGGGACGATTTCGACGCCCATCGCCTCGATCCGGCGCACCTCCTTCATCAGATCGGCGCGCGGCAACCGATAGGCGGGGATGCCGAAGTGCAGCATGCCGCCGGGCAGCGGGCCGGCGTCGCGGATTTCGACGGCGTGCCCGAGGCGGGCCAGATGATAGGCCGCCGACAGGCCGCTCGGACCCGCGCCGATGACCAGCACGCGCTTGCCGCTCGGCGTGGCGATCGACGGCATCCAGCCCTGCTCGGCCGCAAGATCGCCGAGAAAGCGCTCCACGGCGTGAATGCTCACCGCATTGTCGAGCTCGGCCCGATTGCAGCGCGTCTCGCACGGATGATAGCAGACGCGACCGTGCACGGCTGGCAACGGGTTGTCGCGCAGGATCGTCTCCCAGGCCTCGCGGTATTGGCCGGCCTGCGCCAGATCGAGCCAGGCCTGCACGTTCTCGCCGGCCGGGCAGGCGTTGTTGCAGGGCGGCAGCAGGTCGACATAGACCGGCCGCCGCGCGCGCACGGGACCCGCGCCCTTTTCGCGCAGCAGGTCGATGACGGGGGTGAAGTCCGATTGCCGCGCTGCCATGGGCGTTCCTGACGTCTGAAGCATTATCCCATTCGAGCAGCCTGACAAACACATTGATCCTGGTCAAACCCCGCCGATCCCCGCGCTCATCGACGCGGTGGGATAGGCGGGGCAGGCGAAAATCGGGATTCGTTCCGGCCGCATGATCCGCGTATGGTCGCCCACGCGTGGCGACCGCCCCCGGCGATTGGCGCCATCGCGGGGAAAGGGAGAGTGGCGATGCGCATCGAGCCGGCGTTCCTGTTTGATCTCGACGGCACGCTCGTCGACAGCGTCTATCAGCACGTCCTGGCCTGGAAGGAGGCGCTCGACGCCGAGGGAATCGAGCTGTCGGTCTGGCGCATTCACCGCAAGATCGGCATGAGCGGCGGACTGTTCACCAACCAGCTTCTTCGCGAGACCGGCCTGGCGATCAGCGCCGAGCTCGTCGAGCGGCTGCGCCGCCTGCACGCCGCCGCCTACCAGCGCCACGCCGACGAGATTCGCCCGCTTCCCGGCGCCCGCGAATTGCTGTCCTGGCTGACCGACGCGGGCGTGCGCTGGGCGATCGCGACAAGCGGCCGGATGGAGACCGCCGCCGTCAATCTCGCCAAACTCGGCGTCGATCCCGGGCGCACGCCCGTCGTGACGCGCGATCAGGTCAAATACGCCAAGCCCGATCCGGACCTGTTCATCGCCGCGGCCGAGCGGCTCGGCGCGCCGGTCGAAACGGCGGTGGTGGTCGGCGACAGCATCTGGGACATGCTGGCCGCCGCGCGATGCCGGGCGCTGGGGGTCGGCGTTCTCAGCGGCGGCTACGGCCAGGGCGAGCTTCAGCAGGCCGGGGCCTTCCGCGTCTACGAGGACCCCGCCGATCTCCTGTTCCACATCGACGAGGTGGCCGGCCGGCGCTGAGGCCGGTCGACCTCGCCACGGTCGTTCGGCGTCCGGGAAAGATCAGGACGTTCAGCCAATCCCGGCCCGGACGGCGGCGCGCGGCGACGGCGCCACGCTGGTCGGCGGCGGCGCGAAGGAAGCAAAGTCGCAACCCCCGTCCGCCTGCATCACTTCGCGCATGAAGAGGCCCCGGTAGCCCCTCGCCGCGCTCACGTCCGGGAGCGTCAACCGGCGTCGTCTTTCGGCGATTTCCGCTTCCTCGACGAGTAGGTCGAGACGCCGGCCCTGCGTGTCGAGCCGGATCAGGTCTCCGGTTCGCACCAGAGCGAGCGGGCCGCCGACGGCCGCTTCGGGCGCGATGTGCAGCACGATCGTCCCGAACGCCGTGCCGCTCATCCTCGCGTCGGACAGGCGCACCATGTCCTTGACGCCGGCGCGCGCCAGTTTTTTGGGGATCGGCAGATAGCCGGCCTCGGGCATTCCCGGCGCGCCGATCGGTCCGGCATTGCGCAGAACGAGCACGCTATCCGCGGTCACCTCGAGATCGGGATCGTCGATCCTCGCCGCAAGATCGCTCAAGCGATCGAAAACCACCGCCGCGCCGGTGTGCTGGAGCAGGCGCCGGTCGGCGGCGGCCTGCTTGATCAGGGCGCCGGCGGGCGCAAGATTGCCGCGCAACACGGCCATCGCCCCTGCGGCATAGAGGGGAGCGGCGAGCGGCCGCACGACCGTCTGTTCGAAGGCGGGCGCAGCCGAATCGAGCTCCTCGCCCAGCGTGCGGCCCGTCACGGTGAGGCAGCCCAGATTCAGCAGGGGCCGGATTTCGCGCAAGAGAGCGGCAAGGCCGCCAGCCTTGTAGAGGTCCTCCATATAGTGCCGGCCGGTCGGCTTCAGGTCGACCAGCACCGGCGTCTCGCGGCCCAAACGATCAAATCCGTCGAGATCGACCCTGACGCCGGCCCGTCCGCCGATCGCCGTCAGATGGATCAGCGCGTTGGTCGACCCGCCCGCCGCGAGCACGACACGCAAGGCGTTGGTGATCGATTCGGCGGTGATGATCCGGCTCGGGGCGAGCTTTTCGGCGGCGAGCGCCACCGCCCGGGCGCCGGTCCTCTCGGCGAGGCGGCGCCGCTCGGCGTAGACCGCCGGCGCGCAGGCGCCCCCGGGCAGCATCATGCCGAGCGCTTCGGCGGCGAGCGCCATCGTGCTCGCCGTTCCCATCACCGAACAGGTTCCGATCGTCGGGGCGAGTTCGCCATTGGCCTCCCAAATCTCGGCCTCGCTGATTTCGCCGGCCCGGTAGCGCGCCCAGAGGCGTCGGCAATCGGTGCAGGCGCCCAGCCGTTCGCCGCGCCAGCTGCCGGCGAGCATCGGCCCGGTGACCAGCAGGATCGCCGGCGTTCGCGCTCGACGGCGCCCATCAGCAGCGCCGGAACGGTCTTGTCGCAGCCGCCGAGCAGGATCACCGCGTCCATCGGCTGCGCGCGGATCATCTCCTCGACGTCCATCGCCATGAGGTTGCGCAAATACATGCTGGTCGGATGCGAGAACGCCTCGTGAATGGAGACGACCGGAAACGGCACGGGAATGCCGCCGCCCAGCATCACGCCGCGGCTCGCCGCTTCGACGAGGTCGGGAATGTTGTTGTGGCAGGCGTTGTAGCCCGATCGGGTGTCGACGATGCCGATGATCGGCGCCCCGAGCGCCGCATCCGTGTAGCCCAACGCCTTGATGAACGCCTTGCGCAGGAATCCGGAGAATTCCGCATCCCCGTATTGCGCCAAGTTGCGGCTTATGCCGAAATCGTTGTCCATGACCGCGCTTCTCCCAGTCGCGGATCAACGCAAAGCACATCTTGCCGCCGATCGGAAGCCGCCATGTTGGTTGAAGCGGAGAGGCGCGTGGATCGCACGAGGCGCTGGAGCGAAATCGCCCTCATCGGCGCGCCGATCGGCGCCGGCGCCGGCGCGGCCGGCTGCGCGATGGGCCCGGCGGCGCTGCGCACGGTGAACCTCGCCGCGGCGCTCGCCGACCTCGGCCACAGGGTCGTCGATCGCGGCGACGTCGGCGCGGCGGGCGGCGCCGCCGATCGAGGCCTCCCGTTCGCCGGCTCCCGCGCGCGCAACCTGCCGGAAATCGCCGCCGTCGCGCGGGCGACCAGCGCCGAAACCCTCGACGCCCTGCAGAAGGGCCAGTTCCCGATCGTGCTCGGCGGCGATCACACCCTTTCCATGGGGTCGGTCAACGGCGTCGCCCGCCATTGCGACGAAACCGGCCGCGAGCTGTTCGTGCTCTGGCTCGACGCCCACGCCGATTTCAATACGCCGGACACCAGCCCGTCGGGCAACATGCACGGCATGTCGCTCGCCATGCTGGCGGGCGAGCCCGGACTGGAGGCGGTGCTCGGCGGCGAGCCGCGCGCGCCGCTCAAGCCCGCCAACATCCACCTGTTCGGCGTGCGCTCGCTGGACCGGGACGAGCGAAAGCTTCTCGCGGCGCGCGGCGTCCACGTCGACGACATGCGCCGGATGGACGAATTCGGCGTCGCGCATCTGCTGGATCAGATCGTCCGCAGGGTCAAACGCCGCGACGGCGCGCTGCACGTCAGCCTGGACGTCGACTTCCTCGATCCCTCGATCGCGCCGGCGGTCGGCACGCCGGTGTCCGGCGGCGCCACCTATCGCGAGGCGCATCTGATCATGGAGATGCTTTACGACAGCGGATCGGTCACCTCGCTCGACCTCGCCGAGCTCAATCCGATTCTCGACGAGCGCGGCAAGACCGCGCATGCGCTCGTCGAACTGGTCGCCAGCCTGTTCGGCCGCAAGATCATCGATCGCGCGCCCGCCAATCGTCATGCGTGACGGGGCGTCCGCCGTCACGCCCGGCGGGAAGGATCAATCCGCGTCCGATCGGCCGCCGACCCGGCGCGGGTCTTCGAAGAGGCGCGCCGCGACGGCCCCGAAGACGACGCCGGCGATGTGGGCGACATAGGCGACGCCGCCCGACCGCGCGTCCGCGATGACGCCGAAGCTCAAGAGCTGGATGACGAACCAGAACCCGATCAGCAGCGCGGCCGGAATGAACGTGACGCGGACGAACCAGCCGATCACCAGCAGGGTGCGGATCCGGTCGCGCGGGTAGGTGACGAGAAAGGCGCCCATCACGGCGGCGATCGCGCCGCTGGCGCCGAGATTGGGAATGGTCGACGCCGGATCGGCGGCGATTTGCGCGAGCATCGAAAGGATTCCGCCGCCCAGGTAGAACGCCAGGTAGCGCAGGGGGTTCATCGCATCCTCGATCTCGGGGCCGAACGCCCAGAAGAAGATCATGTTGCCGAGGATGTGCGACCAGCTCGCATGCATGAACAAAGCGGTCAGAACGGTGATCAAATGGCGGCCCGCGACGATGTCGGCGGGGATGACCGACCATTGCCTCACGAAGGCGTCGCCGCCCGCCAGTTCGAGAATGAACGCCAGCGCGTTCAGCCCGATGAGGAACGCCGTGACGATGGGAAAGTCCGAGGGGCGCCGCAATTCGTCGCCGAGGGGGAACATGGGGTCGTTTCGCTTCGGTTAAGTCGGCGCGGCCGCGGCACGGGGAGCCCGGGATCGACCGCCGCGACGCCGGCTAGTCCTCGCCGGGCGAAAGGTCGACGCCGTTGGCGCGTCCGATATGCGTCGCCAGCATCGGCACGAAATCCTCGTCGCCGCCGGCGGCATGGGCGAGCGCGAAGGCGTTCTTTGTCGCATTGCCCATCGGGTTGACGAGCCCCGCGGCGTCGGCCATCGCCTCGAGATAGCGCAGATCCTTGAAGGCGTTGGCGATGGTGAACTTGTGCGCGTCGCGGTCGCCCTCCAGCGTCCAGCGCATGAAGGTCTGGTAGAAGCCGCAGTCCATGCGGCCGCCGCGGATGACGCTGTCGAAACGCTGCGGCGTGATGCCCACCTTCTCGGAGAGCGCCAGGGCCTCCGAATAAAGCGCGGCGTAGCCGAGCGATATGAAGTTGTTGAGCAGCTTCATGCGATGGCCGTCGCCGACGCCGCCGATGTGGACGACACGCGCCGCCCAGGCGTCGAGGATCGGCTTGAGGCGCGCGAATGCCGCCTCGCTCGCCCCGACCATCGTGTCGAGCGTGCCCTCCCAAGCCTCTTTCGGGGTGCGGCTCAAGGGCGCGTCGACATAATCGACGCCGAGCGGCGCGAGTTCGGCGGCGAGGGCGAGGGTCGAATTGGGGTCGGCGGTCGAGCAATCGACGACGACGGAGCCGGGTCTCAGACCGCCCTTCAGGCCATCAGGCCCACGCACGATCGCCTCGACCTCCTTCGAACCGGTCACGCAAAGGAAAACGACGCTCGAACGGGCGGCGACTTGGCTGGCGGTCTTCACTTCGGTCGCGCCGCGGCGGACGAGGTCCTCGACAGGCGCGCGGTTGCTGCGCCCCAGCACCGTCAGGGGATAGCCCTTTTCGACGATGTTCTTGGCGATGCCGCGGCCCATGAAGCCGAGCCCGATGAATCCGATCCGCTCGCCTGCGGTGGGGGTCGCTGACATCGAAATCTCCTCGCCGAACGCGCGCCGGCGCGACGCGGACGCTCATCGGAGAACACCGGTCAGACCCGGCGCCCGACGGCGAGATTTCTTGTGTCGCCGGCGCTTGACGCTGTCAACGGGCCGCCGGCCGGCGCCCGGTCAATACAAATTGTAGCGCTTGCGCAAGTCGTCGACCTGTTCGGGGGTCAGCGGGCGGATCGGCGCGGACCGCAGCATAAGATAAAGCTTCGCGGTTTCCTCGAGCTCCTCGGCGGCGAATTGCGCGTTGGCGAGCGACGTGCCGGCGATGACCGGACCATGATTGGCGAGCAGCACGGCATGATGGCGGCCGGCGAGTTTCTCGACGGCCCCGGCCAGCGCCGCGTCGCCCGGCGGAAAATAGGGCACGAGCGGCAGGCGCCCGACGCGCATGACGAAATACGCGGTGAGCGGCGGCAAAACGTCCTGCGGATCGACATCGGCGAGGATGCTGACCGCGACGGAATGGGTCGAATGCAGATGGACGACCGCCGCGGCGTCCCGGCGCTGGCCATACATGCACAAATGAAGGAACGCCTCCTTGGTGGCGGGATCGCCGTCGACGAGCCGGCCGGCGGCGTCCAGTCTGGAGAGCCGGCCCGGGTCGAGCGCGCCGAGAGAGGCGTTGGTCGGCGTCATCAGCCAGCCGCCGTCGGCCAGACGCACGCTGATGTTGCCCGTCGATCCGAAGGTCAACCCGCGTTGAAAGATCGAGGCGCCGACCGCGCAGATCAACTCGCGCGCCTTGGCTTCTTCGCTCATGGTTCGGCCCTCGGTTGGCGGCCCGGATCTGCGCCGGCGCGACGCCGGCCGATCGGTCTAGCGATTCCGGCCGGCATGATATCCGGTCGGCGTTGTCGGCGGCGGCTCGGCGGCGCTCTCGGCGAGCAGCGTCCAGGCTCTCAGGAAGAAATCCGGCGCGCCGAAGTTGCCCGATTTCAACGCCAGCGCGACGTCCGGCGCGCCGATGCTGCGCGTCCAGGGCACGCCGGGGTCGATCTCCGGGCCGATCCGCAGCGCCGTCACGCCGAGCGCGCCGACCACCGCGCCCGACGTCTCGCCGCCGGCGATGAGGAAGCGCGCAAAGCCGTTGGCGAGGAGCATTCGGCCGACGTCGGCGAGGAGCGCTTCGACGACGGCGCCGGCGCGCTGCGCGCCGAGCCTTTCCTGCACCGCGCGAACGACCGAGGGGTCGGCGCTGGAATAGACGAGGCAGGGCCGCGCGGCGGTCTTTTCGATGACCCAGGCGCCGACCTGATCGGCGGTCATTTCTCCTGCGGCGATCGCCAATGCGTCAAGCCGAAGGGCGGGAGTTCCCGCCTCGATCGCGAAGCGGACCTGCTGGCGCGTCGCCGCCGAGCAGGAGCCGGCGAGGATCACCGGCTTGCCGGCCGGCGCGGCGAGCGTCAGGGAGGGGGCGCGCAAAGCGAGCTTACCCGCCGCGCGGAAATTATCGGGCAGGCCCATCGCGACACCCGACCCGCCGGTGACCAGCGGCATATCGGCGCTGGCGGCGCCGAGGACGCGCAAATGTTCGTCGTGGATCGCGTCGACGATGACGATGCGGTGGCCTTCGGCCCGGGCATTTCGGAAGCCGTCGCGGATCGCCGCGACGCCGCGCTCGACGATCGCGAGCGGGATCAATCCGACCCGTCCCTCGACCTGCCGCTGCAACACCCGCACCAGATTGGCGTCGCGCATCGGCGTCAGCGGATGATCTTTCATCGGGCTGTCCGACAACAGCATGTCGCCGACGAAAAGATGGCCCTGGTAGATCGACCGCCCGGCGGCGGGGAACGCCGGACAGGCGATGGTGAGGTCCGACCCTACGAGGTCGAGCAGCGCCTCGGCCACCGGACCGATATTGCCCTTGTCCGTGGAATCGAAGGTCGAACAATATTTGAACAGCAATTGTTCGGCGCCCGCCGACCGCAGCGCGCCGGCCGCCGACAGCGACAGCGCAACCGCCTCGCCGGCGGGAATCGTGCGCGATTTCAGCGCCACGACGACCGCCTCCGCATCGCCGAAGTCGATCGACGCCGAGGGGACGCCGATCGCCTGCACGGTGTTCATGCCGTGACGGGAAATCATCAGCGCCACGTCGGCGGCGCCCGTCAGATCGTCGGCGACGACGCCCAGCAGCATCGGTCGGTCCCTCGTCTTTTCAACGCCGCCCGGCGCCTCATTTCGCCGGAACGTATCGGCGCCAGTTATGCGCCTCCTTGAAGCCGAGCACTTCGCGGGCCTTGCGGTTCGACAGCGGCGCCTCGAATTCGCCGAGCGGGCGGGTGATCGGAACCCCCGGGCAATAGCGGGCGAGGAACCGCTCGGTCGGCAGATCGGCGGTTATCGTATCGTTGACCGCGTTGAACACCTGATAGCCGAGTCCGTCCTTTTGCAGGCAGAGATGGACGATCTCGCCGAGGTCGCGCGCATCGATATAGCTCCAGGCGTTGCGCTTTCGCGAGGGCGGATCGGCGATGAAGGCCGGGAAGCGGCCGTATTCGTGCGGCTCGATGACATTGCCGATGCGCAGGGCGTAGATGTCGGCGCCATAGCGCATCGCAAAAGCGCGCGCCGTCTTTTCGTTGACGACCTTGGACAAGCCGTAGCTATCCATCGGGTCGACGTCATAGTCTTCCTCCAGCGGGAAACTGTGAAAATCCTTGTCGCCTTCCGCGAAGCAGACGCCATAGGTGGTCTCGCTGGAGGCGATGACCACTTTGCGGACGCCGAGCTTCATCGCTGCTTCGAGGACATTGTAAGTGCCGATGACGTTGACGTCGAACGTCCGGTTGTCGGGTTCGATCAGCACCCGCGGGATCGCCGCGAAATGCACGACGGCGTCGGGCGCCGCCGGAGGCTTGCCGGCGTCGAATCCCCCGAAACCGAAATGCGTCGTCAGCGCATTGAAGACCTGGCCGCTGTCGGTGACGTCGGCGATCAGCGTATTCACGCCGGGCAGATCGAGAGGCTTCAGATCGACGTTGAGGACGGAATAGCCTTTTTCGACGAGATGGGGCACGGCGTGACGGCCAGCCTTGCCCGCGCCGCCGGTGAATATGATCCGTTTGGCCATTGCTCTCTCCATTCGACAAACAACCCGCGCCGCCTACCGCGAGCGGCAAGGCTTTAGCGCGCCGCTGGCGATTGCGAAAGCGGGGCCGGGTGGATCGTCGGCCGTTTCGAACCCATTCCTGCGGTCAAGCCAGGTTTTCCGCTACGGCGAGGGATGGCCCGCCGGCGCGGCGGGGGGAAAACGGGCGAGCGCGGCGATCACTTCCTCGTCCGTGACCTGACGGAAGTCGGCGTAGAACATGCCGATCGCGCCAAACCGCTTGTGGTCCTCGAGGCAGACGACGTCGTCCGCCTCCCGCCGCATGACGGCGAGCATGTCGGTCGGCGCGACCGGCACGGCGAGCACCAGCTTTTGTGGACGGCGCGCGCGGAGGGCGCGCAACGCGGCGCGCGTCGTCGCGCCCGTCGCGACGCCGTCGTCGATGACAATGACGGTGCGCCCGGCGACCGGAATCCGCGCCCGCTCGCCCAGATAGCGCCGGCGGCGCCGCTCGATTTCCGCGAGCTCGCTGTCGCAAACCGCCTTGAATTCGGCTTCCGACACGCCCGCCATTTCGATCACGTCGTCGTTGCGCACGATGACCGGCGCCTCGCCGTCGACCACCGCGCCCATCGCCAGCTCGGGCTGCGCCGGCACGCCGATCTTGCGGACCAGCACGAGGTCGAGCGGGACGTCGAGCGCCGCGGCGACTTCGGCCGCCACGGTGACGCCGCCGCGTGGCAGCGCGAGGATCGCCGGTTGCGCCGTCTTGTATCGGGCGAGCGCCCTGGCGAGCTTCGCGCCGGCGTCCGATCGGTCGCGGAACGGCATGACACCCTCCTGCTGAGATTTGACGGTGCGACGGGCGCCGTTCGGCCGCGCTCACCGCCCCCCCGCGGCGGCGGGCGTCTCGATCCAGACGGCGCAGGCGAGGCGCCTCTCTTTTGGTCGGCCAAGGAAGAGTGAAACGCCCCGATCCGCCTTGATCCGCATCAATCGCCGCGGGCCGGTCAACGAGGGCCGCGTCGGCCGCGCGCTCAATCGAGCGATTTGCGGAACCGCAGGATGCTGGCGGCCATGAGCCCCGTTCCCAGAATCGCCAGGGCCGCCATTTGCGGCCACAGCTCCGCCAACCCGACGCCTTTGACGAACGTTCCCCGGATGATGATCAGGTAATAGCGCACCGGGTCGAGGCAAGTGAGCCATTGCAACGCGTCCGGCATGCTCGATATCGGCGTGGCGAACCCGGAAAGCGTAACCATCGGGTTGACCACGAAGAAGTTCGTCGCGAAGGCCTGTTGCTGGGTCTGGCAAAGCGTCGAGATCAGCAGGCCGAGACCGAGAATGCTGAACAGATAGAGAGATGTTCCGAGCAGCAGCACCAGCGGGTTGCCGACGAAGGGGATGCGGAACCACAGCGTTCCGACGGCGACGATCAGGCCGACCAGCGCCATGCCGACGAAGAAGAACGGAATGCTCTTGCCGAGAATGAACTCGAGCGGCCTGATCGGCGTCACCATGATCTGCTCGAGGGTGCCGACCTCCCTTTCCCGCACCACCGCGAAGGACAGCAGGTTGACGAGCATCGTCAGGATCACCATGGCGATGATGCCCGGCACGAAAAACCAGCGGCTGTTGAAGTCCTTGTTGTACCACGGCCGCTGTTCGAGCACGACCTGCGCCGCGGGCGGCCCCTGCGCGCCGCGGAGCCTCTGCGCGAGGTCGGTCGCATAATCCTGCGAGAATTGCGCGGCGATCTCGCCGACGTAGCCGAGCGAGATCAGAGCGGTGTTGGAGTTCGTGCCGTCCACCACGACTTGCACCGGCGCCGACTGTCCCTTGCGCAGCAGCCGCGCGAAACCCGGCTGAACGGCGATCGCCACGACCGCGTCGCCGCTGTCGATCGCGGCGGTGATTTCGGGCTGCCCCTGCGCGACCTTCACGATGTGAAACCGGCCGCTATAGGTGAAGCGCGAGATCAGCTCCCGACTTTCCTGGCTGTGGTCGAGGTCCAGCACGGCGGTCGACACGCCGAACACCTCGAAGGTCGCCGCATAGCCGAAGATGATCACCTGGATGAGCGGAGGAACAACGAGACGGAATCGCGCCCATTTGTCGCGCCGGAGCTCTATGAACTCCTTGATGACGAGCGTGATGATGCGGCCGAACATGGCGCTAGCTCAGCCTCTTGCGGAAGGCGCGCGCGGCGAGAAACGCGATCACCGCCGCATAGACCGCCAGCAGAGCTATGGGAACGGCGAGTTGCTCGAGTCCCGCGCCCTTCAGGAAAACCGCCTTGACGATCGTCACGTAGTAGCGGGAGTGAACCAGATAGGTGATCGCCTGGATCGGCCCTGGCATCTGATCGATCGAAAAAGTGTAGCCGGAGAGCAGCATGGTCGGCAGCAGGGTCACCAGCAGCGCGATCGCGCTGGCTCCGAGCTGGCTGCGAATCGTCACCGAAATCAGATAGCCGACGCCGAGCACGACGATGAGGTACAACGAAGTCGTGAACAGCAGGGTCGCCAGCGTTCCGCGAAACGGGACCTCGAACCAAAAAACGGCGAGCGATATGCAGAACGCCGCGTCGAGCAGTCCGATCGCGAAATAAGGCAGGACTTTGCCGATCATCAATTCGCTCGGCGTCACCGGCGTCGAGATCAGCACCTCCATCGTGCCGCGCTCCCATTCCCGGGCGATCGTCAAAGACGTGAGCTGCGCGCCGACCAGCGCCAGCACCATCGCCACGATGCCCGGGACGATGAAATTCCTACTGTTGAGGTCTTCGTTGAACCATACGCGCGGCTCGAGCGCCAACGGCGCGTTCTGCTGGGGCGAGCCTCGCCTCGCGGATTGGCGGAGCTCCACATCCGAGGAAAACCCGGCGACGACCGCCTGGGCGTAGCCGAGCGCGACATTGGCGGTGTTGTCGTCGGTCGCGTCGAGGATCGCCTGCACTTCGCTCCTGCCGACGTCCGTGAGGCGCTGCGAAAACGTCGCCGGCAGCACGATCGCGAGCTTGCAGCGTCCATAGTCCAGCGCTTGGGTCACCCCCGCGTAGTTGGTTTCCACCTCGACGATGCGAAAGTATTCGGAAGCCTGGAATCGCTTCAAAAGCGCCTCGCTGCGCGGGCTGTTCTCGCGATCGAACGTGCAGGTGGGAATGTGCTTGATGTCGACGCTGACGCCGTAGCCGAGCAGCATGATTTGAATGAACGGCATCAGCAGCGCGATCATCAGGCTGCGCGGATCGCGCCACACTTGCAGGAGCTCCTTGCGGGCGATCGCCCTGACGCGCCGCGCCCTCATGCTCCCGCCTCCGGGGGAGAGGTCCTTTTGATCAGTTGGACGAAAACGTCCTCGAGCGTCGGGTTGATCGGCTCGATGCTGGTCCAGCCGAGGCCCCGCGCGGCGAGGAACTGCTCGATGCGGGGAATGTCGGCTTCGGCGCGATCGAGCAGGAGGTGAAGCGACGGGCCGAACGGCGCCACGTCGCTGACGTCGGGCGCGGTCTGCAGCGCCGCGAGCAAGGAGCCAGGGTCGTCGCAGTCGACGAGGAAGAGATTGCCTCTGATGGCGTCGCGCTTGAGCTCGCCCGGACTGCCCAGCGCAATGAGCCTGCCCTGGTTTATCAGGGCGATGCGATTGCAATATTCCGCCTCGTCCATGTAGTGGGTGGTGATCAGCACCGTCACGCCGTCCGCCGAAAGCGCGTAGATCAAGTCCCAGAACCGCCGGCGCGAGGTCGGCTCGACGCCCGAGGTCGGCTCGTCGAGAAAAAGAATTGACGGCTGGTGCAGGACGGCGCAGCCCAGCGCGAGCCGCTGCTTCCACCCTCCCGAGAGGGTCGCAACCAGCGCATCCTCGCGCCCGCCGAGGCCCGCCATTTCGATCGCGAACTTGATCCGCTGTTCGAGCCTCGCGCCGGTCACCCGGTAGACGCCGCCGAAGAACCGCAGATTCTCCATCACCGACAGATCGCCGTAGAGCGAGAATTTCTGCGACATGTAGCCGATGTTGGCGCGCACCGCCTCGGGATTGCGGGCGACGTCGAGACCCGCCACCTCGGCGCGCCCGCCGGACGGGCGCAGCAGGCCGCACAAGATGCGGATCAACGTCGACTTGCCGGCGCCGTTGGGGCCGAGGAACCCGATGATTTCGCCGCGTCGCGCCTCGAAGCTCACATCATCGACCGCGGTGAAGGCGCCGAAGCGCTTCACCAGGCGATCGGCCACGATCGCCGGCCTGCGATCTTGCCGCGTCTCGCTCATGCAACGTCCGCCGGGCGGGAGAGCAGCGCCACGAAGATGTCCTCGATCGACGGCGGCAATTTCTCGATTCGATCGAACGCGACGGACGCGGCGGCGAGCGCCTCGCGCAGCTCCGGAATCCTGCGCGCCGCATCGTCGACGACGGCGTGAATCCCTTCGCCGACCAGCAACACGCCGGAGACCCCTTCGATGCGGATCGCCGCGTCCCGGGCCGCCCGTCCCTCGCGTGAGGCGACGGAGATAAGCTCCCCGGGCATCAGTTTCTTCAGGTTGGCCGGCGTGTCGCAATAGGGCATCCGACCGTCCTGGAGGAGGCCGAGGCGCGTGCAGCGCTCCGCCTCGTCGAGGTAGGACGTCGAAATGACAATGGTGACTCCTTCCCCGCGCAGCCCATAGAGGATCCGCCAGAAATCCCGGCGCGAGACCGGATCGACCCCGGCCGTCGGCTCGTCGAGCAGCAGGACCTTCGGCGTGTGAATCAGCGAACAGGTCAGGCCGAGCTTCTGTTTCATCCCCCCCGACAGCCGTCCGGCCAGACGCTTGCGAAAGGGCGTCATGCCGGAAGCCGACAACAGGCGAGCCGCGCGCTCGTCCCGCCTTTTACGGTCGATCTCGAACAGGTCGGCGAAGAACGCAATGTTTTCGTCGACCGTCAGGTCTTCATACAGCCCGAAACGCTGGGGCATGTAGCTGATGTGGCTCTTGGCCCGTTCGGGATCGTTGACGACGTCGACGTCGTCGATCACGATCGATCCCTGGTCGGGCGGCATGACGCCGGCGAGCAGCCGCATGACGGTGGTCTTTCCCGCGCCGTCGGGCCCGACAAAGCCGAATATCTCGCCCCTCCCGCAGGCGAAACTCAATTGCCTGATCGCCGCGACCCCGGCGAACTGTTTGCTCAGACCCGTCGCGACGATGATCGGGGACGGTCGTTCGGTCATGACGGGCCGGCGGGCAACAACCGGATTTGCGCGTCGGCCGGCATCCCGGGAACCAGTTCGTGCGAGGGATTGTCGATATCGATGCGGATTTTGTAGACGAGACTGACGCGTTCTTCGTGCGTCTCGACGCTCTTCGGCGTGAACTCGGCGCTCGAGGCGATGAAGGCGATGCGGCCCTGGTATTTCTTGCCCGGATAAGTGTCGGTGGTCACCGTCGCGGTCTCGGCGTATCGCACCTTGCCGATATCGGTTTCGTTGATGTAGGCGCGCAGCCAGACATGATCGATATCGGCGAGCGTCACCACCGGCGCGCCGGGCAGAGCGACCTCTCCCAGTTCGGCCTGCCGCACCAGCACGACGCCGTCGAACGGCGCGGTCAGGGTCGTATATCCCAGCACGATGTTCGCCATCGCGAGCGCGGCGTCGGCGCTCTGGACGTTGGCCTGCGCCAACGTCACCCCGAGGATGGCCGAATCCTCCAGCGCCCTGTCCCGGTCGAGCGCCGCCGTCGATTGTTTCAACGCCGCGCTCGCCTCATCGCGCACTTCGGTCGTCCCGGCGCCCTTGGTCAGCAGGGCCTGCGCCCGGTCGAACTCGAGCCGTTTGAGCTCGAGATCGGCCTCGTCGCTGACGACCGTTCGTTTGTTGCTTTCGACGTTCTGCTCGGCGACCGCGAGCTGGCGCCTTTGCGCGTCGAGAGCCGCCTGGGCGATCACCACCTGCTGGCGATAGTCCGACGCTTCGACCCGCGCGAGCAGCGCGCCCTGCTTGACCCATTGGCCCTCGTCGAACGGCAATTCGACGATGCGCGATTGAACCGTCTTGAAGCTGACGACGCTTTCGTGCGCCTCGATATTGCCGGAAACGAGCAGGAGTTCGGCGTCCGCCGAGGGGCCGATGAATTGCCGGATGGGGCCGGGGAACCGGTAAGCGGCGCCGGCGCCGCCGACGACCAGGACGGCCGCCGCGACAAGCAGAATGATGCGTCTGCGCGTTGCCATGTTCGGCGCGCTTTCAGGGTTGGTCGGGCCTCGGAGCGGGTCATGCCTAGGGCGGCGAGCCGCCTTGGCCATTGATGTGCATCAACAAAACGATTTGGCAAGAACCGCGGCGCGGCGGGACCGCGCGGTCCCGCTCGCGCCGGGGGCGCCTCGCCGTCACGGCGCCCGTCGGAGCGGCGCGAGCGCGAATTCATAGGCCATGACGGCGAAGGGATGCTCGACGACCTTTCCGGCGGCCTCGGCGCCGGCGGCGCGCCGCTCCAGCGGGCGAACGAGCGAATCCTTGACGCCGAACACGACGTCCGAATCGAGATATTTGTCGCCGTCGATGAAGACGTGGGTGACGAGCGTCTCGTAGCCGGGCGCCGAGACCATGAAATGCACATGGGCCGGACGATAGGGGTGGCGGCCCTGCGCGCGCAGCATGGCGCCGACCGGCCCGTCATGCGGAATCGGATAGAAGCTGGGCGCGATCGTCCAGAACCAGAACCGTCCCGCCGCGTCGGCCGTCAGGCGCGCCCGCATCGTCGTCGCGCCGCCTTCCTCGTAATGCTGGACGTCGTAATAGCCGTCCTTGTCGCTGTGCCACACTTCGATCGTCGCGCCCGGCAACGGCCGGCCGTCGACGGCGCGCACGCCGGCCTCGACGAACAGCGGCTCGCCCGGCATGCCCGGCGAGATGTCGGCGCCGAGCGGCAGGGCGGGCGCGTCCGCAACGAAGAACGGCCCGAGCACGGTCGTCTCCGTCGCGCCTTGCGGCAGGCGGTGATTGATCGCGTCGACGAGCATCGAAGCCCCGAGCGTGTCGGACAGCAGGATGAATTCCTGGCGCGTCGGCGAACACATCTTGCCGACTTCGGTGAGGAATCCAACTCCCGCCTCCCATTCCTCGAAGGTCGGCTCGATCTCACGGATGAACGCGTGCAAATGGCGCACGAGCGCCTCCGACACCGCGCGAACGCGCGGCGTCTCGGCCCCCGCCAGACGCTCCAGGACCGCCGCGGTGATGTTGTTCTCGTCGAAATTACGCATGGCTCGCGCTCCCGCCTCACCAGAATTCCGGAACCGGAACGTCGTCAAGCCGCTGCGGCGCCAACGCGCCGAAAGCGCCGCGATGATAGAGCAGCGGCGGGCGGTCGTTGGCGTCCATGAACAGAATGGCCCCGATGAACAGCGTGTGATCGCCGCAATCGCATTGGTTCGCGACGCGCGCGCCGATCCGCGCGGCGCAGTCGCGCAGCATCGGCACGCCGCCGATCGTCTCGAAATGCGCTTCGACATCGCGCGATTTCTTCCCCGCAAAATAGACCGCGAGGCCCTGCTGATCGGCGCCGAGGACGTTCACGCCGAAGCGGCCGGCATCGAGAACCATCGCGTGCGTGTGGGCGCGCTTGGCGATCGAGACGACGCAGAGCGGCGGATCGAGGGAACCGGACATGAAGGCGTTCGCCGTCATGGCGTGGGTCGAGCCGCCGACGTCCACAGTGATGATCGTCACGCCCGTCGCGAAGGCGCCCATCGCCTTGCGAAACAGCGGCGGATCGATTCTCGCACGGGCGTCCGCGGCGATGGCTTTGGCTTCATTGCGCATGGCGCGGGCGATGATAGCGAAACTCCCCGGGATCGGCGAGGCCGGAGGCGAACCCGCCGCCGAACCCGGCGCCGAGGCCCTTCCACGGCGATTTAACGACCTTGACGCGCCCCTCGGCCGCACGGCTTTTCGAACCGCGCCAATGGCGATCCACCGCGGCGGCAGGGCTCCGCCGCCCGCCCGCCCCGGCGCGGACCGCCGGCCGATGGCGCATCAGATATCCAGGAACACCGTCTCGTCGGCGCCCTGCAGGTGGATGTCGAACAGGTACACCGTCTTGCCGTCGCGCTGGAATTGTCGGGCGATCAGACTGGCGCGCCGGCGCTCCTGCTCGATCATGTTGAGCACCGGATCGGCGGTGTTGGCGGTCGCTTCGTCAGGAAAATACATCCGCGTGTTGAGGCCGATGTTGATGCCGCGCGCGACGAGCCAGAAGTTGATATGGGGCGCCGCCGCGCCGCCGCGCACCAACGCCACCGGCCCCGGTTTGATCGTCTCGAACCGGTAAAGGCCGGTCTCGAAGTCCGACCCGGCGCGGCCCCAGCCGCGAAAGTCCGCGTCGGCGGGTTCACCCGATTCGTCGCCGCGCCCGACATAGCGGCCCGCCGCGTCGGCTTGCCATATCTCGATGAGCACGTCGCGCAGCGGCGTCCCGGAGCCATCGAGCACGCGCCCCTCGATGGCGATTCGTTCGCCCGGCGTGTCCGGGCCGGCGAGCACGGCGCCAAAATTGCGCTCGTAGATGTCGAACCCCGCCATGTCGGGGATCAGCCCGATATGCACGTAGGGTCCGGCCGTCTGCGAGGCGGTCTCCTTGAGATAGGCGAGCGGCATGATTCAGTTTCCCTCGAGCCGGTTGTCGAACAGGGTCGACCGGCGCCCGCGCAGGACGATGTCGAATTGGTAGGCGAGCATGTCGAACGGCGCCGCCGCGTTGACGTCGAGCGGCGCGATGAGACGCTCGATCGCCGCCTCGTCTGGGACGGTGTGGAGGATCGGACAAATCCGGATCAGCGGATCGCCCTCGAAATACATCTGGGTGATGAGGCGCTGGGCGAAGCCGGAGCCGAAGATCGAGAAATGGATATGCGCCGGGCGCCAGCTGTTGACGAAGTTGCGCCAGGGATAGGGCCCGGGCTTCACCGTGCGAAAGAAGTAATAGCCGCTCTCGTCGGTCAGCGCGCGGCCGCAGCCGCCGAAATTCGGATCGATCGGGGCGAGATAGGTGTCGATCTTGTGGCGGTAGCGGCCGCCCGCGTTGGCCTGCCAAACTTCGACGAGCGTGTGCGGGACCGCCTTTCCCGTCTCGTCCAGCACGCGGCCATGCACCAGGATGCGCTCGCCGATCGGGTCGCCGTGCCTGGCGTAGTTGCGGATGAGATCGTTGTCGAGCGCGCCGAGGTCGTTGTGGCCGAACACCGGTCCGGTCATCTCCGACGGCGAATTGTCGATCGACAACAGCGCTTGGCGCGGCGAGCGCAGCACCGACGACTTGTAGTCCGGAGCGTAGGCCGGCGGCTGCGTCGAACGGTCGCGCTGAAAGAACTCGCCGGCCTCGTAAGGGGGGCGAAGCGGTCGAGGCCTGTTGCTGCGGTCCAAAGCGGCGCCCGGGGCGGCGTTGGTCATGGTTTCCATCCCTCTCGCCGGTGCGCCGGCCCGATGAATCGTGCGGCCGGCCATTCCCAAAATAAATGCATCATCTATCATGAGACGCATGAACAGGATCGATTATTTCGATCTCGACGGCGCGGCGCTGCGGTTGTTTCTCGCCGTCCTCGAGGAGGGCTCGGTGACCGCCGCGGCGACCCGCCTCGGGCTCACGCAATCGGCGGTCAGTCACAGCCTGGCCAAGCTCCGCCAGATCGCGCGCGATCCGCTGTTCGCCAAGTCGGGCCGCGGCATCGTCGCGACCGCCCATGCGCGCGCGCTCGCCGGGCGGGCGCGCGCGTTGCTCGACGACATGAAGGCGTTCGCCGCCGGCGCGTCCTTCGACCCGGCCGCCGCCGAGCTCACGCTGACGGTGGCGGCGAACGACTTCCAGCGCGATCTGCTGCTGCCGGCGCTGTTTGGCCGCATCGAGGCGGCGGTCAGGCGGGTCACTCTTCGGGTGATCCCCTCGCAATCGCCGACCGCGGCGCTGCTGCGCGAGAACCGGTGCGACCTGCTGATCTCGCCGCTGCCGCCGACCGGCGCGGACATCATGCAGAAGCGCCTGCTGCAGGATCGTTACGTCTGCTTCTACGATCCGCGGCGGCGCGCTGCGCCGGCCTCGCGCGCGGACTATCTCGCCGCGCGGCACGTCACGGTGGTCTATCCCGACAACGAGCGGCTCAACTTCGACCGGCGGCTCGCCGCGCTCGGCGTGGTTCGCGACATCGCCGTATCGGCGCCGAGCTTTGCCGGCGTCCCGGCCTTTCTGCGCGACAGCCCGATGCTCGCGAGCATGCCGAGCCTGCTCAGCCAACGGTTGATGGGCGATTTCGCGTTCGCGCCGATCCCGCTCGGGCGCCGCCAGAGCCGCCTGGCCGAGCTGCCGATGTATATGGCCTGGCACCGGCGCTTTCAGGACGATCCCGCGCACGTCTGGCTGCGAAGGCTGCTCGACGAGACGGCGGCCGAAGTCACGCGCTCCTACGCGCCGGAACGCGGAGCCGCCGTCGCCGCGCCGGAGCGCCGCCGCGAGACGTCCTGAAAGCGGGTCGGGGTCAGCCCGACTTGCCTGGTGAAGAAACGGGTGAAATAGGCGGGATCCTCGAAACCCAGGGTGAAGGCGATCTCCTTCACCGACATCAGCGCGAAGGTGAGGTCGCGCGTCGCCTCTAGGACGACCCGCGCGTTGATGACCCCGAGCGCCGAGCGGCCGAAGGCGCGCCGGCAGATGCGGTTAAGATGCGTTTCCGAAACGGCGAGCCGCTCCGCGTAATAGGCGACGGTCCGATGGCGCCGGTAGTCGCGGTCGAGCAAAATCCTGAATTGCGTCGCGCGGCGACCCATCCGGTCGGCGGCGGGATCGCCCGGCGCGTCGGCCGAGGCGACGATGCGGCCGAGCGTCAGGAGCACGATCGTCAGATGCGCCTCGATCAGCGCGTCGCGCGCCGGCGCGCCGCCGGCGAATTCGCCCGCCACGGCGGCGACGCCGCGCGCAATCGTCTCGCCCGCCGGTTCGTCGCCGCCGAGCGGCACGACGCGCGGCCGGGCCAGCGCCGCCCGCAGGACCGGGCTCTTCTCCAGCAGGCGCTCGGCGCGGTCGATCAGCAGGGTGATGACGCTGCCCTCGACGTCCGGCGAGAAGCGAAAGCCATGCACGGCGCGCGGCGGAACCGTCACGGCGACCGGCGGGATGAGCGGCGCGGCGCCGCCTTCCAGCACGGCCGCGCCGCCGCCGCGCAATATGTGCAGAATTTGAAAGAAGTCGAGGTGGCGGTGCGGTCGAATCTCCCAATTGAAGCGCGCGCTTCGCGCCGCGATCGATTCGCAGTGCAACCAGTGCCCAAGGAAAGCATCTTGGCCTTCGCCATAGAGGGCGTAAGTCGGAACCGCCTCCATCGGACTTCCTCCCGGCTGCGCCGCCGGCTCGCCGCGCAGGTTCGAATTGTCCAATAGTTTGTCGGTTTCGTCCATCGCCCGACGCCGCGCCCGGCGCCTATCCTTCGGCCCGGTCTGCGTTCGGAGCGATGGGCCGGCGAAAGCCGCGGAGCCCCGCGCCGGCGCGGCAGGAAGGCGTCATTGCGCACCCAAGTCGCCATCGTCGGCGCCGGGCCCGCCGGGCTGCTGCTCGGGCAGCTCCTGACCCACCACGGCGTCGCCAATGTCGTCCTCGAACGGCGGACGGGCGAATATGTGCTCGGCCGCGTCCGCGCCGGCCTGATCGAGCAAGGGGCGGTCGATCTGATCGCCGCGGCGGGGGTCGGGGCGCGCATGCGCCGCGAGGGCCTGATCCATGAAGGCATCGAAATCAGTCATGGCGGCGGGCGGCGCCGCATCGATTTGCGCGGGCTGACCGGCCGCAGCGTCACGATCTATGGTCAGACCGAAATTACCCGCGACCTCATGGAGGGGCGGGCCGTCGCCGGCGCCCCGACCCTCTACGAGGCCGAGAACGTCAGCCTGCACGACATCGACTCCGACCGGCCGCGCGTGCGCTTTCGCCGCCACGGCCTCGACGGCGAGATCGAATGCGAATTCATCGCCGGCTGCGACGGCTTTCACGGCGTCAGCCGGCAAACTCCCCCCGCGGCGGCGGTGCGGACCTTTGAACGCGTCTATCCGTTCGGCTGGCTCGGCGTTCTCGCCGATGCGCCGCCGGTGTCGTCCGAACTGATCTACGCCAGCGCCGAGCGCGGATTCGCGCTGTGCAGCCTGCGCACACCGACCCGCAGCCGGCTGTACATCCAGTGCCCCGTCGACGATCGCATCGAGGATTGGCCGGACGCGCGCTTCTACGACGAACTCAGGCGGCGTCTCGATCCCGCGGCGGCCGAAGCGCTCACGACCGCGCCGTCGATCGAAAAGAGCATTGCGCCGCTGCGCAGCTTCGTCGCCGAGCCGATGCGCTACGGTCGGCTGTTCCTGGCGGGCGATGCGGCCCACATCGTGCCCCCGACCGGCGCCAAGGGCCTCAATCTGGCGGCGAGCGACGTCTACTACTTGTGGCGGGCGCTCCTCGAGTTCTACGACGGAAAATCCTCGGCCGGCCTCGACGCCTATTCGGCGCGCGCGCTGGCGCGCGTGTGGCAGGCCGAACGCTTCTCATGGTGGATGACCAGTCTGCTTCACCGCTTTCCCGAGGCGAGCGGCTTCGACCACAAGATTCAGCGCGCCGAGCTTGAAAATCTGGCGCGCTCGCGCGCCGCGCAGACCCTGCTCGCCGAGAACTACGTCGGCCTGCCCTATTGATCGCGGCGGGCGGCGCGCGGTGGTGAGCCGTGGCGCCCCGCGGCCGATTCGACATATGCTGGCCGCGATCCCGCGCTATCCCGACAAATCCGGCGGGACGAGTCCTCGAGACGTCGTGCGAGGGAGGCCCTGTGACTGACCCATCGCCCCTCAACCTGCATATTCCCGAGCCGCGCGGCCGGCCTGGCGAAAAGCCCGATTTCGGCGCCTTGCGCCTCAGCGCGCCGGGCGCGGCGGGCCGTCCGCCGGTCGATGCGCCCGCCATCGAAACCCGCGATCTCGCCGACAGCCTCATTCGCGTGCTGGACGACAGCGGCCGGGCGGTCGGCCCTTGGGATCCCCGGCTCGATGCCGAACGCCTGCGTCTCGGGCTTCGCTTCATGATGCTGACGCGGGCCTATGACGAGCGGATGCTGCGCGCGCAGCGGCAGGGCAAAACCTCGTTCTACATCAAGAGCACGGGCGAGGAGGCGGTGGCCGTCGCGCAGGCCATGGCGCTCGACAAGGACGACATGCTGTTTCCGACCTATCGGCAGCAGGGCCTGCTGATTGCGCGCGACTGGCCGATTTTCGAAATGGCGTGCCAGGTCTACGCCAACGCCGCCGACCGTCTGAAAGGGCGTCAACTGCCGGTCATGTATTCGGCGCGCGAAGCCGGCTTCTTCACCATTTCTGGCAATCTGGCGACGCAATTCATCCAGGCGGTGGGTTGGGCGATGGCCTCGGCCTACAAGGGCGATTCGCGCATCGCGGCGGGCTGGATCGGCGACGGCTCGACATCGGAGGGCGACTTCCACTACGCGCTGACCTTCGGCGCCGTCTACCGCGCGCCGGTCATTCTCAACATCGTCAACAACCAGTGGGCGATCTCCAGCTTCACCGGATTTGCCGGCGGCGAGGCCGCCACTTTCGCCTCGCGGGCGATCGGCTACGGGCTGCCGGGCCTGCGGGTCGACGGCAACGACTTCCTGGCGGTCACCGCGGCGACGCTGTGGGCCGCCGAGCGCGCGCGCGGCAATCTCGGGCCGACCGTGATCGAACTGGTCACCTATCGCGTCGGGGCGCACTCGACGAGCGACGACCCCGGCAAATACCGGCCGGCCGATGAGGCCGCGCTCTGGCCGCTCGGCGATCCGATCGAGCGGCTCAAGCAGCATCTGATCGGCCTCGGCCAATGGTCGCAGGAGCGTCATGCGCAACAGGCGGCCGAAGTCGACGACGTCGTTCTCGCCGCGGTCAAGGAGGCGGAGGCGATCGGGGTTCTCGGCAAGGGGCGCCGCCCCGACGCGCGCACGATGTTCGACGACGTCTACAAGGTCATGCCTTGGAACCTGCGCCGCCAGCGCGAGGAATCGGGGGTCTGAACATGCCGCGGATGAATATGGCGCAGGCGCTCAATTCGGCGATGGACGTGATGCTCGGCCGCGACCCCGACGTGCTGATCATGGGCGAGGACGTCGGCTATTTCGGCGGCGTGTTTCGCTGCACCGACGGGCTGCAACGCAAATATGGCGCGCATCGGGTGCTCGACACCCCGCTGTGCGAGGGTGGCATCGTCGGCGCCGCGCTCGGCATGGGCGTCTACGGGCTGCGCCCGATCGTCGAAATCCAGTTCGCCGACTACGCCTATCCCGCTTTTGACCAATTGGCCTCGGAAGCCGCGCGCTTGCGCTACCGCTCGGCGGGCGAGTTCTGGGCGCCGCTGACGGTGCGAACGCCGTATGGCGGGGGAATCTTCGGCGGCCAGACGCACAGCCAGAGCCCCGAAGCCCTGTTCACCCATGTCTGCGGCCTGAAGACGGTCATCCCGTCCAATCCCTACGACGCCAAGGGTCTGCTGATCGCCGCCATCGAGGACGACGATCCGATCATCTTTCTCGAACCCAAGCGCCTCTACGCCGGGCCGTTCGACGGGCGTCCCGACCGCGTCGCGACCTCGTGGGCCGGCCATCCCGCGGGCGAGGTTCCGGACGGCCATTACGCCGTTCCGCTCGGCAAGGCCGCGGTCGTCGCGGAGGGCCGCGACGTCACGGCGCTCGCCTATGGCACGATGGTCCACGTGGCGCTCGCCGCCGCCGCCGAGACCGGCGTCGACGCCGAAGTGATCGATTTGCGCACGCTGGCGCCGGTCGACCTCGATACGATCGTCGCCTCCGTCAACAAGACCGGCCGCTGCGTCGTGGTCCATGAAGCGACGCTGACGGGGGGCTACGGCGCCGAACTCGCGGCGCTCGTCCAGGAGCATTGCTTTTATGCGCTGGAGGCGCCGATCGCGCGGGTCGCCGGATGGGACACGCCATACCCCTACGCTTTCGAATGGGAATATTTTCCCGGTCCCAAGCGCGTCGGCGAAGCGCTGGTCAGGACGAGGGACGCGCGCGCATGAGATACGCCTTCAAGACGCCCGACCTCGGCGAGGGGACGACGCAGGCGGAGATCGTCGCATGGCGCGTCGAGGTCGGCGATATCGTTCGCGAGGACCAGCCGATCGCCGATCTGATGACCGACAAGGCGACGGTGGAGGTTTGCTCGCCGGTGCACGGCACGATCCTCGCCTTGTATGGCGCGCCGGGCGAGACGATGGCGGTCGGCTCCGAACTCGTCGTCTTCGACGTCGCCGGCGGCGGAGCCGGAGCGGAAGGCGAGGCGCCGCCGGTCGCCGCGCCGCCGGCCGCCGCGGCCATCGCGCCGCCGCCGCCAGGCGCGCAGACCATCGCCTCGACCGCCCGCAAACCATGGGCGTCGCCCGCCGTGCGCCGCAAGGCCGCCGAACTCGGCGTCGATCTGGCGCTGGTGTCGGGCACGGGCCCGAGCGGGCGCGTGCTGCGCGAGGACCTCGAGGCTTTCGCCGCGCGGCCGCCCGGGCGCGGCGCGGAGCCTCCGGCGCTCGACGACGGCGTCGAGGAGATCAGGATCATCGGCCTGCGCCGGAAGATCGCGGAGCGCATGCAGGACGCCAAACGGCGCATCCCGCATATCGCCTATGTCGAAGAGCTCGACGTCACGGCGCTGGAGGATTTGCGCCGCCATCTCAACGCCGAGGGCGGAGCGCGGCCGAGGCTCACCCTGCTGCCCTTCCTGATGCGCGCAATCGTCCGGGCCGCCGCGAAGTTTCCGCAGATCAACGCGCATTTCGACGACGCGGCGGGCGTCGTGCGGCGGTTCCGGGCGGTTCACATCGGCGTGGCGACGCAAACGCCGTCCGGCCTCGTCGTGCCGGTGGCGCGCCATGTCGAGGCGCTGGACCTCTGGCAATGCGCAAGCGAGATCGCGCGCCTCGCCGAGGCCGCGCGGGAGGGCAGAGCCGCGCGCGACGAGCTGACGGGTTCGACCATCACCGTTTCGAGCCTCGGCGCGCTGGGCGGCGTCGCCTCCACCCCGATCATCAATTCGCCGGAAGTGGCGATCGTCGGCGTCAACCGGATCGTCGAACGGCCGGTCGTCCGTCATGGCCAGATCGTCGCGCGCCGGATGATGAATCTTTCGTCCTCCTTCGATCATCGCGTCGTCGACGGCTGGGACGCCGCTTCCTTCATCCAGGAAATCAAGGGGCTTCTCGAGCAGCCGGCGCTGCTGTTCATGACGCCGCGATAGGGGACGCCGGCAAGCGCCGCGTTGCTGGCGAAGCGCGGGCGGAAGGGCTATCAAGGGCGCCTGCAGCGCCGTCGCCGAACCGGCGGCGCCCGTCGGGGAGGGCTTGCGATGGAGCTTGATGCGAACCGGCGCGATTTCCTGTTGGCGCCGCTGCTCCTGGCGCTGCCGCTGGGCCTGTCGGGCGCCGCCGCCAGCCCGCTCAACCCCGCGCAGACCATCATCAAACCGCCGAACGAACTCACCTGGCGATCGAATCCCGGCCTCCCCGAGCGCAGCGTCGAGATGTGCCCGCTGTTCGGCGACACCAACGCGGAGGGTCTCTACTATACGCTCGTGCGGTGGTGGGCCGGCTACATGAGCGCGCCGCACACCTATGCCAGCGATCGGCTGTGCGTCGTCGTCTCCGGGACGTGGTGGTGCAACAGCGGCGCGGATTTCGATCCGGCGTCCTGCGTGCCGGTCCCGGCGGGGAGCTTCGTGCGTCGCGTCGCGGGAACGCCGCACTACGACGGGGTGATCCGCGGCCACAACGAGCCGGCGGTCATCGCGATCTGCGGCGTCGGGCCGGTGAACCAGAAACTCCTCGACCCCGACAAGCCGCTCGTCAGGCCGGTGTGATCGCGCGGCCTACAGGAGCTGCTCCAGCGCGGATATGAGTTCCGGATGGAGGAGCGGCCGGACGAGAACGCGACCTATCGCGCGACGGCCGAGCCGAAGCATCGCCAGTTTGCAGTCGCATGAGCATCGACTACCTCGCGGAACGGAAGGACGCGGAGAGCTTTTTCACTACTCTTGCCGAATAGGATATTTGGATTTCGCATCCCGTTCTTGCTGCCCACGTATTTGATTGGTTCGGAGATCGGCCGCCTGTTTCACTTCGTCGCCGATTCTCGCCGGCCAGATACTCCAATCTTTTCGTAAGGCATCGAGGTTCTTATTCAGCAAGTCCACAAAAGAGTTGATCGTTCGATCCGTCTGGTCATCGTCTTGCACCGTAAACATTATCCCGTTCGTCATAATGTCGCATTCCGTTTCTATGGATACGACGTTCGATGGGCGAAGACGCAACGAGTCTAAATTTCCGTCGAACAGAATTGTGACTTTGAACCTCGGCAGATTCTTCACCGTCAATTGTCTTTCACGCGCCTTTGAGATTCCGTTCGGCTTGATCGTCGCAATCTCGAAAGAATGGTGGCTGACTATATCCGCAAGTCTTCCTCCCAGTGCTGGATTCGAAAAAATCCCGCGCGGCAAGTACTCCACTTCCTTCAACGCGCTCGCAATTAGGACATTCATATTTGTCGCTGAGGGTTGATCGAAAAGCCTGGTCACATCAATTCTCCATGTTGCCGAATCGAGGGTCGGCGAGCCTCCTTCGTTCGTGTAATGTTCTACCATGATCGGGACCGTCGGAGAAGTCCGCGACGCTCGCGCGAGGATCGCCGCCCGATGTGGCTGGGGCGAGCGCGAGGCCATTAAGTGGATCGGAAGTATGAGGCGAGCATTCGCCTTGACCTCGACGCGCTCATGTGGACGCGCGGCGCGGCGTTCTCTGCGTCGATGCTGGAAGGCCGGCTGAAATTCCCGCGACGCAGATCGCGGCGCGTCGTGCTGCCGTTCGGTCGGCCCGCGAACCCGATGGCGAGGCGCGCTTGAACGCCACAGTCCGATATGCGAAATGATCGGCCGCGCGCGGCGAACGCTCCAAGAACGCGCCAAAGCAAAATGAAGCAGACGCAGAGTCGTTGAAAATCGCGGGTGTAGCTCAATGGTAGAGCAGCAGCCTTCCAAGCTGAATACGAGGGTTCGATTCCCTTCACCCGCTCCAACCTCCAGCGCCTGCGGCGGCCGGCTTCGGCGTCCGTCGCGCGGCGCATCGGCGGACGCCGCGGCGCGGCGCCAACGAGCCCGCCTTTCGCCGGCGACTTGAACGGGCCGAAGGCCGCGCGGGCGCCCGCAAGCAACGGGCGCCGGCGCTATCGAAAGGGGAGGATCGCAGGCGATGCCGCATGAAGCGCTGAGGCCGGAATTTGCCGAATTGATCGACGCCGAGGCGCCGCTGCGTCCGCTCGGCGCCGGCTTCACCTTCACCGAGGGGCCGATCTGGCATCCCGTCGAGCACACCCTGCTGTTCTCCGACATGCCTGCCGATGTGCGCCGGCGCTGGGACGCCGGGCGCGGCGTCGTCGAGACGCGCCGTCCCGCCAACAAGTGCAACGGCATGACCTATGACGCCGACCTCAACCTGATCGTCTGCGAACACGCGACGTCCATGTTGATGCGCGAACGGCCGGACGGGCGGCGCGAAATCCTCGCCTCGCATTTCGAGGGCCAGGAGCTCAACAGCCCGAACGACGTCTGCGTGCGCTCCGACGGATCGATCTATTTCTCCGACCCGTGGTACGGGCGGATGCCGGGTTACGGCGTCGAGCGGCCGCGTCAGCTCGGCTTCCAGGGCGTCTACCGCGTGCCGCCGTCCGGCGGCGCGCCGCAACTGCTGGTCGCCCGCGACCTGTTCGAGCAGCCCAACGGCCTGTGCTTCTCGCCCGACGAAAAACGCCTCTACGTCAACGACACCCCCAAGGCGCTGATCCGCGTCTTCGAGGTCGCCGCCGATGGCTCGCTTTCCAACGGCCGCGTCTTCGCTTCCGACATTCGCTCGCAAGCCGAGCCCGGCCTGCCCGACGGCATGAAGTGCGACGCGCGCGGCAACGTCTGGGTGACCGCGCCGGGCGGCGTCTGGGTCTACGCCCCGTCGGGCGAGTTGATCGGCAAAGTCCGCGCGCCCGAGCTCGTCGCCAACCTCGCCTGGGGCGGTCCGGATTTCCACACGCTGTTCCTGACGGCGACCCATTCCCTCTACGCCGTCGCGACGAAAGTCGGTCCGCGGCGCGAGCCCTACATGAGCGCGAGCGTCCGCCCGGCGCCGGCGGCTGACGCGACGGCGGCGCCCGCGCGCCTCGAGCTCGATCCGCGGCGCTGCGCACTGATCATCCAGGACATGCAGAACGACGTGATCACCGAAGGCGGCGCCTTCGCCGCCTCGGGTTCGCCGGCGCATGCGCGCGCGCAACGCGTCGTCGCCAACCTCGGCCGCCTCGCCGCCGCGGCGAGGGCGCGCGGCGTCATGGTCATCCATGTCTGGTTCATCGTCGAGCCGGGCGCGCCGGGGCTGACGCTCAATGCGCCGCTGTTTCGCGGCGTCCTCGACAACAACGCGATGGTGCGCGGCTCGTGGGGCGCCGCGCCGGTCAGTGGGCTCGAACCGCGACCCGGCGACTTCGTCGTCGAGAAAATGCGCATGAGCGCGTGGGAAGGCACGCGGCTGGAGACGGTGCTCAAGAGCGGCGGCCGCGACACGATCCTCAACACCGGCGCCTGGACCAACATGTCGGTCGAGCACACCGCGCGCACCGCGGCGGACAAGGGCTATCGCGTCGTCGTGCCCGAGGATTGCTGCTCGACCATGAACGCCGACTGGCACCACGCCTCGATCAACTTCGCGTTGCAAAACGTGTCGGTCGTCACCGATTCGAACGCGGTGATCGCGGCGCTGGGCTGACCGGACGGCGCGGCGCCCCGCCTTCCTCCCTTGCTTTACCGACGCCGACCGGGGCGCCGAGGCGGCGCGCGACACCTCGCCCGGCGGGATCCCCCGATGCGCGGCTTCGCATCGCATTCGCGTCAAATGCCGTCGATGGCGGCAGCGGTTTGTGCACCCTTTCGGCAACTTTGTGATGGCGAACGTTCAAGACGCGGTAAGACTTTGCCATCGGTTTCCGTAGGGGGATGTAAGCCATGTCAGACAACTCCGAGACCTTCAACTTCGTTTACTCGGTCACCGACAACGACGGACGGTTCTCCATTAACAATTCTGATCCCGTCGCAACGGGCGTCACGGTGACGGTTCCGCCGGTCCTCACCCACCATCCGCACTTTTCGATCAACGGTTACCTTGGCCACGATCACTTCTATCCGGGCCAGACCGAGGAATTGTCGTTCGTCTCGAGGGCCGACGACGCCTCCGGCGGTCAGGGGTTCATCGCCAGGGACTCGACCGGGCACTATTTCTTCTTCACGCAGGACCAGTTCACCGGCCATCACTTTCATTTGCACAAGGAGCATGGCGGCGAACATATCTGCTTCATGCCCGGCACGCGGATCAGGACGCCGGCCGGCGAGACGCCGGTCGAAGCGCTGGCGATCGGCGACCTCGTGGTGACCAGTGACGGACAAGCCGTTGCGGTCCGCTGGATCGGCCGGCAGACCGTATCGCGGCTGTTCACCGACGAATTGCGCCTGCCGGTCTGCATCAAGGCGGGAGCCTTCGCGGACGCCGTCCCGTCCCGCGATCTGCATGTGTCGCCCGATCACGCCCTGTTCGTCGACGGCGTGCTGGCGCATGCCGGCAGTCTGATCAACGGCGCCTCGATCGTGCGAAGCCTCGATGTTCCGACGGTGTTCAGCTACTATCACGTCGAAGTCGCCGGGCACGCGCTCATTCTCGCCGAGAACACGCCGGCCGAGACCTTCATCGACAACGTCAGCCGGATGAATTTCGACAACTGGCGGGAACACGAGGCGCTGGAGGGGAGCGGCGCGCCGATCGTCGAAATGCCCTATCCCCGCGCCAAGGCCTACCGGCAGGTGCCGCGCGCCATCCATGATCGGCTCGCGGAACGCGGGGCCGCGCTGTGCGGCGCCAGCAGCGCCGCCGCCTGACGGCCGAGCCCCGGAAGTTCTCAACGTCGTCGCTCGCTTGAGCGCAGCCTTGCAAGTCACGGGGCGGCATGTCCGATTTTCTTTCAACCCTCGCGGGGTCGTCGCGCGCCGCGCGCTCCAGGCGCGGCAATCGCATCGTCAACAAGGCGCTCGCGGACGCGCCCGCGAACGGCAAGGGCGAGCGGCGCGCGTCCGTCAAGCCGCCGGGGGAAGAAGGCCAGCCGCGCGACGGCGAGATCGCGCGCCTGTTCGCGCATTTCCGCTCGACCGCCCTGTTCGACGACGACTATTATCGAAGCACCTACCTCGACGTCGTGGCGGCTCAGGTCGACCCGCTGGAGCACTTCTTCTTTCACGGCTATCGCGAGGGGCGGCGGCCGAACCGGCTGTTCGATCCAACCTGGTATCTCGAAACCTATCCCGACGTGAACGCGGCCGGGCAGCAGCCCCTGTTGCATTACGTCAAGTTCGGCGAGCGCGAGGGTCGTCGCCCAGGTCGCCACTTTGACCCCGTCTGGTATCGCAAGACCTACGGCGTGGCGCAGGACGAGAACGCCCTTTCGCACTATCTCAAGCGCCGGATCGGTCCGTTCAGCCCGATCCCGGAGTTCGACGCCAAATATTATCTGGAGACCTACAAGGACGTCGCCGCGGCGGGCGTCGATCCGTTCGAACACTTCATGTTTCGGGGCTATTGCGAAGGGCGCAATCCCTCGGCGCGGTTCGACACCAAATTCTACCGGCAACGCTATCTGAAGGGGCAGGCCGACCGCAATCCGCTCGATCATTATCTCGAACATCGGCATGAGGCGGGAATCTTCCCCGCGCCGCCCGAGAACGACGCGACGATCCCCGCCGAGGTCAAGCGGTTCACCAAGCCCGGTCCGCATTTCGAGGAATTCCGGGCGACCCCGGCCAACGCCAGGCGGCGCGCCAAGGTGCTGGCCTATTACCTGCCCCAGTTCCATTCCTTTCCCGAAAACGACGCCTGGTGGGGCAAGGGCTTCACCGAATGGACCAACATCGTGCGCGGCCTGCCGCGCTTCAAGGATCACTATCAGCCGCGCGTGCCGCGCGACCTCGGGTTTTATTCGCTGGCGACGATCGACACGATGCGCAAGCAGGTGGAGCTGGCGAAATCGGCCGGCTTGTACGGCTTTGTCTTCTATTACTACGCGTTCAATGACAGGCGTTTGCTGGAGCGGCCGCTGGAGCTGTTTCTCCAGGCGCCCGACATCGACATGCCGTTCTGCCTGATGTGGGCCAATGAGAATTGGACGCGGCGCTGGGACGGCATGGAAGGGGAAGTGTTGATTTCGCAAGACTACCGCGAAGACGACGATCTGCCCCTCGTCAAGGAATATGCGCGGCACTTCGCCGACCCGCGCTACATCAGGATTCAAGGGCGCCCGTTGCTGATGATCTACCGCCCTGGCCTCATCCCGCATGCGGCCAAGGCGATCGCGCGCTGGCGCGCGTTGTTTGCGCGTCACTTTGGCGAGAACCCGATCATCGTCATGAGCCAGAGCTTCGACGATCTCGATCCGACGGCGTTCGGCCTCGACGGGGCGATCGAATTTCCGCCGCACAAGCTGACCAAGAACATGCGTCTGGCGGAGGGCGCGCCGCAATTGCTCGACGATGCGTTTTCCGGCCAGATCTTCGCCTACGACGACCTTGCCGCCTGCTCGCTGGGCGAGGCCGCCCCATCCTTCCCCCTCATCAAAACCATCGTTCCAAGCTGGGACAATGACGCGCGGCGACAGGGGGCCGGGCTGGTGGTTCACGGCTCGACGCCCGCCAAATACGAGGCCTGGCTTTCTTCGCTGATCGAGCGGGCGGAGCGCCATACTTTTTTTGGCGAGGCAATCGTTTGCGTGAACGCCTGGAACGAATGGTGCGAGGGCGCCTATCTCGAGCCGGATCTGCATTTCGGCTCGGCCTATTTGAACGCCACCGGACGGGCGGTGACCGGCTTGACGCGCAGCGCCCCGCGGCCGCGCCTGCTGCTGGTCGGCCACGACGCGTTCCCGAGCGGCGCCCAGCAGCTCCTGCTGAATCTCGGCAAGACGATGCAGAGCGCCTTCGGCGTCGAGGTCGAGTTTCTTCTGTTGTCCGGGGGCGCCCTCGAGGGCGAATATTCCGCCGCGGCGCCGCTGACCGTCGCGAGGGACCGCGGCGCGCTGGCCTCGAGCATCGGCCAATTATGCGCGCGCGGCTTCACCGCGGCCATCGTCAACACCTGCGCCGCCGGGGAGGCCGTATCGCTGCTCGCCTCGCAGGGCCTCGATGCGGTGCTCCTGGTCCACGAGCTGCCCCGCCTGCTGCGCGAGAAGGCGCTCGAGGCGACGGCGAAGTCGGCGGTCGCGGCGGCGAGATACGTCGTATTCGCCTCGAGCTTCGTCTGCGAACGGGTCATCGACGCGCTCGGGCTGCCCGGCAGCGAAAAGCTGATGATACGCGCCCAGGGCTCCTACAAGCAGGCGATCTACGCGCCCGACGACGCCCGCGCGCTACGCGAGCAATTGGGAATCGACCCCGGCGCCTTTCTCGCGCTCGGCGTCGGCTACGCCGACATGCGCAAGGGATTCGACCTGTTTCTGCAGGTTTGGCGCGTCATGCGATCGGTGCGGCCGGCGGTCCACTTCTGCTGGGTGGGCGATATCGACGCCGGCCTTCGCGAGTGGCTCGCCGGCGAGATCGCCGAGGGGGTCGCCGAGGGGACCTTGCACATGGCGGGCTATCGCAATGACGTCAGCGCCTTCTTCTCCGCCGCCGCCGCTTTCCTGCTCACCTCGCGCGAGGATCCCTTTCCGACGGTCGCCCTCGAGGCGATGAGCGTCGGGCTTCCCGTGCTCGCCTTCGACCAGAGCGGCGGCATCGCCGAATTCCTGAAAGAGGAGGGGCTCGGCTACGTCGTCCCCTATTGCGACGCGCCGGCGATGGCGGCGCGCCTGAAGGGGTTGCTCGAGGCCGACGTCGATCGGGAGATGGGCGCAAAGGCGCGGGAAACCGTCGAAAGGCGCTTCGGCTTTGCGCCCTACGCCCGCGACCTCCTGCATCTCGCCATGCCCGAACTGCCCTCGGTTTCGGTGGCGGTGCCCAATTACAACTACGCCCATTGCCTCGCCGACCGGATGTACACGATCTTCGGCCAGACCCACCCGGTGGAAGAGGTGATCGTGCTGGACGACGCTTCGCCCGACAACAGCGTCGAGGTCATCCAGAGGGTCGCCGAGGAACGGCAGCGCGACGTCACGCTCGTCATCAATGACGTCAATTCGGGATCCGTCTTCGCGCAATGGCGCAAGGCCGCCGAAACGGCGCAGGGCGAGTTCCTGTGGATCGCGGAAGCCGACGACCTCTCCGACCCGTCGTTCCTGTCGGCGATGCTGCAAAACATCGGCGCCGATCCGGCGATTGAAATGGGCTTTTGCGACTCGCGTTCGATCGACGCAGAGGGCGCGCCAGTCTACCCGAGCTACAAGGCCTATTTTGCGTCGATCGAACCGGCGGCCCTGTCGCGAACCGAAACCTTCGAGGGCCGGGAGTTCGTGCGGCGATTCCTGTCGGTGAAGAACACGATCCTCAACGTCAGCTCCGTCGTCTGGCGCCGAAAGTCGCTGCTGCGTTGTCTGGAATCCTGTCGCGGCGAACTGTCCGAGTTTCGCATGGCCGCCGATTGGCGGCTCTATGTGGAATGTCTGTCGGCGCCGGGAGCGAGGATCGCCTATCTGGCGGACCCGCTCAATATTCACCGCCGCCACGCCAAGAGCGTGACGCATGCGCTGGACGCCGACAGACATGTCGGCGAGATCGATCGCATGCACCGTGTGACGCGGCGGCTTCTCGGCAATGCGGAGTTGCTGGCGAGGCGGCAGGACGCCTATCGGGAGGAGGTTCGCAGCCAGCTTTCGGGCGCCGCCGCGCCGCCCGCTTCGCCGGGCAGGCGCAAGGCGCGCGCGCGCCGTTCAAAAGAACTCGCGTGATGAAACGGCCGGGAGCCGCTGGGGATCGCCGATGTATGTGCCGCCTTACGCCGCGTTGGTCAGAAGCCTCGACACGACGCCGTCGGCCGTCGCCTCCGCCGAACGCGTGGTGATTCCGGGTTCGTTGTTCAAGCTGCTCCTGCAAATGGCCGTCGCCTACAGCGATTTCGACGAGGAGCGTTATCTCAGCGCCAATCCCGACGTGAAGGAGGCGGTCGAACGCGGCGAGATCGAAAGCGGTCATGTCCATTACGTCGGCTTCGGCTATTTCGAGGGGCGCGTCGGCGGAATGGATGAGGTCGACGAGAGCTGGTATCTGCGGACCTATCCGGACGTGGCGCAGGCGCTGCGGGACAATCAGGTCGCGTCGGCCAGTCAGCATTTCTATCTGGTCGGCGGCGGCGAGGGCCGCAGCCCGAACGCCGATCAGCAGGAAAACGCCATGCGCTGGAAAAGGACCTTGCGCGGCGATTGACGCGGTCGCGCGAGGTCAGGATCGCCGCGCCGCCGCGACCTTGCGGATCTCCGCCCGGCTCCAGTGTTTGTCCGTGGCCTTGTAGCGCGCCGGACAGTGAAGGCCGACGCTGCGCTGCGCGTCCCCGAACTCGTGGACCACGGTTCCGGCGCGCCAATCGCGAATTTCGGAGACGAGCCCGGCGACGCAATGCGCGAAGGCGCGGGTCACGAGACCGGGGCCGGTCGACAGCCACAACGTGTCGGAGTCCCCGCGATTCATCGCCTGACTGATCATGGCGAGCGCGTGCGCGATGAAGGGATGGCCGGGCGTCGCGCCCATCAGATCGTTGGCGATTGATCCATAATTCTCCTGGTAGAGCATCAGCGCCGTCCCCGGCGGCGCCAGGACTTCGATCGAGCCGAGGCAGCGATCGTCCGCATCGATATAGAAACCCCCTTCGGCGCTCAGATAGGCGAGACGGAAAATGTCGGCGCGTTGCGCGGGATGACGCGCGCGCGAGAAGGCGCGAACGACGTCGATCGGGAATCGTCGCATGATGAAGGACTTCGCCGATTTGTCGTTGAACAGTTGGTAGTCGAAACCTGGATGCCGCTCGCGCCAGGACTGCATCAGCTTGCCGAGGTCGGCGGGCGGTTCGCCGCTGTCCCAGAACTGAACGATGCGCCTCGGTATCGCCATGCGCGCCTCGGCGCCCGGCGCGCCGGACGCAGCGAACAGACCCGCCTGCCGCAGCGCAATGGCGAGCAGCACGGCCGGAGCCGTCTGCCCGGCATTGCGCCGCACCAGCTCGCGCAGGCGCTCGAGTTTCTCAGGCGAAGGCAGGGCGCCCGTCTCGCGCAACGCCTGCGCGACGCCGCGATCGAGCGCGAATTCATCGATGATCTGCCCGAGATGGTGCTGCGAAACATTCAGCGACTGGCCGCGCAGGATGTGGGTGGACGAATTCAGCCGGATCGACACGCGCAACAGATCGACCGCGGCGTCCAGGTCAAGAACGATCATCGAGGCGCGGGCCATTTCGCCGTGCGCCCAGCTGTCCGTCGGATCGAGGCGGATCGCTTCGCGGTAATCGGCGAGCGCCTCGTCATATCGGCGCTGCGCTTCGAGAAGCTGCGCGCGAAACAAATGGACGCGCGCTCTGTCGCGCACTGCGGCGACCGGCGCGCCGCGGAGCGCGTCTTCCGCCGTCACGTGATCGCCGGTGGCGAGCGCGACCATGATCCGCTCCGACCAGAGGAAAAAGCTGCCGTCGGCGGCCTCGCAGGATTTATCGAGCGCGGCGCGCGCCGCCGGCCAATCGCGCGCCTGTCTGGCGAGCTGGGCGCGCGTGGCGACGATCTCCGGCTGCGCGCCGCACATTCGCCTGGCCGCGTCGAGCAGCGCGAGCGCCTCGGCGTCCTCGCCGAGCTCGGCGCAGGCGCGCGCCGCCTGAAGGTAGGGCCAGGGCCGGCGCGGATGGGCTTCGATCGCGCGCCGGGCGGCGGCGCTCGCGGTTTCGAAGTCTTCGGCCGCCATCGCCTGATCGGCGTGCTGGACGAGCGCGCCGAGATGCGTGGGATCCTGTTCCAGCGCAAGAGCGACCAGCGCGTTGGCGGCGCGCGGCTCGCCGAGCGCCTGTCTGGTCTTGGCCGATTCGACCAGCAATTGAGGATTGCGCGGGTCCGTCTCGAGGGCCGTCTCGACGGCCTCCAGCGCGCCCGCCATATCGCCCTGCATCCTGTCCAATTGGGCGCGCTGCAGCCATGCCGAGGCGTGATTTGGGTGGGCGCGAACGAGAGAGGAGACAATCGCTCGCGCTTCGGCGAACGCGCCCCGATCGCGCAACTCGGCCGCGCGTTCGAGCCTGGCGTCGATATTGTCCGGGTCGACGCCGAGCGCCGATTCGAAATAGACGAGCGAGGCCGTCCGGTCGCCTCGCCGCCGCGCGACATGCCCGAGCGCCAGACGGCAGCCGACGTCGTTGGGGTTGGCCTGCACGGCGCGCAAGAAAAGCGCCTCGGCTTCGCCGAGCCGATGCGAGTCGACCATCAGCCAGCCCAGACCGCACAGGGCGGCGCCGTGGCTCGGCTCCTTCGCGAGAACGGCGCGGAACGCCGCTTCGGCTTCCTCGATGCGGCCAAGATCACGCAGCAGATAGCCAAATTCGACCCGCAGACCCGCATGATCCGGATGTATCGCGAGAGCATGGTTGAACGTCGCCACCGCGCCCGACCGATCGCCGCGCAGCTTTTGCAACTTGCCGAGCTCGGTCATCGCCGCGACGCTGGCCGGCTCGTCGTCGAGCACCCGGCGAAACATCGCTTCCGCCTCGTCCAGCCGGTGCGATCGCCGCAGCAGGCGCGCGATCTCGAATTGCAGGCTCGGGTTGCGCGGCTCGATCGCCGCGGCGGCTTCGAACGCCTTGAGCGATCCTTCGCGGTCGCCCCGCTCGCCGAGGACGAAGCCGAGACCCGTCAGGGCGCCGCCATGCGTGGGCGCGCTCGCGAGAATTTGTTGGAACATCGCCTCCGCCTCATCGAGGCGTTTCAGGTCGCGCAGCAAATATCCGATGGCGTTCTTGATCGCCAGATTTTGCGGCTCCGTCTTCGCCGCGTTTTCGAAGGCGGTGACCGCGCCCGTTCGATCGCCGCGCGCGCGCAGGAGGTGGGCGAGGCCGACGAGGGCGCCGCCATGGCCCGGCGATTGGTCGATCGCGCCTCGATAGGCGCCCTGCGCCTCGTCGAGACGTCCCAGCGCCCGCAGCTCGTGGCCGATCTCCACCTTCAGGTCGGCCCTGCCAGGATCGAGGGCGCAGGCCGCCTCGAACAAGCGCAGGGCTTGGCTCCGGTCGCCGCGCTCGCGCAAGACGTAACCGAGTCCGGCCAGCGCCGCCCCATGTTTTGGCGCAACCCGAAGCATCGCGCGAAACGTCGCTTCGGCCTCGTCGAGCCGGCCGAGACTGCGCAGCAGATAGGCGATTTCATTGGCGATGGCGATGTTGCTCGGGTCCCGTTCCGCCGCCGCCTCAAAGGCCGCGAGCGCGCCGGTCTGATCGTTCCGCTGGCGCAGGGAATGAGCGAGGCGGACGAATTCGCCGGCTTGATCGGCGCGGCGCCGCGTCGCTTCGCGGGCCGAGAGCTCGTCGAGCGTCGCGGGAAGCGAGGAGCGCTGCGGCTCGCCGAGACGCCCGTCGCCGGCCGTCGCGCCGCTGCCGCCATGCGCGTCGGCGCGGTCCGCATTTGGGTCGGCGGGCGCCGGCGAAGACGGCGGCGCCGCCTTCTCATCCGAGGCCCATCGCTGCGTCTGCTCGTTCACGACCTCACCACCGATGTCTCAGGCGCCGGAAAGGCGCGAACACGCCGAGGCCTTCGGGCGAACCGGCTGGGCCGGTCGGCGAGTGGATCAATAACGCCGTCGACGAGAGAATTGCCGGATTGTCGGCGACGTAGTTAATCGCGGCAGGGCCCCTGCGTCGCCCGATCGGGCTTGCGCGTCATCGCCGCGAGGCGATCCTCGGTCGCGGCGCGGCGACGACAGGCTCTGCATATTCTCGCGCCGCCGCCGCGGCTCGGCTCGGCGCGCTCCGGAAGCGCCGGCCGTCGCCCTCGCGGATGAAGGACATCATTTCCGGCAGGCACAGGCGCTCCAGATCGAACCGATCGAGCGCGGTCTGGCGCGCGCGAGCCCGCATCGCTTCGAATCGGCGGGGGTGTTCGAGCGCCTCGATCACGCGGTCGGCAAGCGCGCCGCTGTCGAAGAAAGGCGTCAGGATTCCATTCTCGCCGTCAATGACCTCGCGCACCGGGGCGGTGTCGGATCCGATGATCAGGCAACCCGCGCTCAAAGCCTCGACCAGCGACCATGACAGCACGAAGGGATAGGTCAGATAGATATGCGCCGATGAAATCTGCAGCGCGCTGAGGTAGTGCCGATAGGGCGACGGCCCGGTGAAATGCAGTCGCCGCCTGTCGATCCGAGCTTCGACTTCGGCGAGGAACAACGACTTCCACGTCGTCTCCGCCGGCGCCGCGGCGCCGTAGGAAACGCCGTCGCCGCCGATCACCAGGAATTGGGCGTTCGGCCGCGCGGCCATCATTTTCGGCAGCGCGCGCATGAAGACGTGATAGCCGCGCAGCGGCTCGAGATTGCGGGCGACGAACGTCACCACCTCGTCCGAGCGCCGCAGCGTCCGTCCCGACTTCAGGCGAACCGTCGCATCGGGCGCGGGCTTGACATGGTTGACGTCGACGCCCTCGTGGATCACCCGAATTCTGGCCTGGAACTCCTGGGGAAACGTCGAGCGCTGCCACGCGGTCGGTGAGACGCCGCAATCGCTTTCCGTCAGTGCGAGGAGGCTCGAAGCGTTCTTCAGATGAAGCGCGACATGCCCGTCGGCTCCGGTCTGCGGAAACTCCGGGTCGAAGCCGACGTCGCGCCCGTTCTGCGCGTAAAAGAATTCGCAGTAGAGAATGATGCGCGCCTGCGGAAAGACCGTCCGCAGAGGCAGGGTTTCTCCCCAGCCCGGATGGGCGAGGATCACGTCCGGCTTGAATCCCGAGGCGGTCAGGGAGGACAGGGCGTAGAGAACCTGCTCGGCGCGGCGGCATTCGAGGTCGAAGCGGCGCGCGAACGGATGGGTCGCCGCCACGTCGCCGTCGGCCAGCGCGTATTTGAGCGTCGCGACGCCCGTCAGCTCGCGCGCCGTCGCAGCCGCCACCGCGACGACGCGAATCTGCGGGTCGCGGGCCAGCGCCGTCGCGATATGCCGATATTGCGCCGGAAAGTTGTTGTGAATGAACAGGACGTTCATGGCGCGGCGCCGTCGCCGCCGGCGCGTCGATGCCTCATAGGAATTCCCCTTCGCCGTCGTCGGGCGCCGCGCCTCGGCGCCCGACGAGCCAGTTCTACGCGATCGGCGCGAAAAGTCCGGCGCGCCGCGGGGGTCTTGCTGAACGCGCTTAACGCTGCGTCAATCGATCCCGTCGGATTGCAGGTTTGCGTCGGCGGGGCCGCTCTGGCGCGCTTCATAGCCACGCCGGCAGCGGATTTTCGACGGGCGGGCGTTTGACGCGCGGCGCCGTATCGCGGACGGGCCAGGCCAGCGTCGAGAAAGGATTGGAATCGAGGCCGAGAATGGGGCTGTAGTAAGGGTCGGCCGCCAGAACCGCGCCCCACTTCGCCCGAAGGTTTCGCAACTCGCGTTCGAAGCGCGGCCGCCGCTCAGGGCTATGATCGAGGCCGCGGCTCGCCGACTCCCGATGCGTCAATCGGGCGTGCGGCGTGAACACGATGCGCCGCCCGCGGGCGCGCAGCTTGAGGCAATAATCGACGTCGTTGAAAGCCACGGGGAATTGCGCCTCGTCCATGCCGCCGAGCTCGAGATAGTCGCGCCGCCGCGTCATCAGGCACGCCGCCGTCACGGCGCTGCATTCATGTGCGACGCGCAGAAGATCGCCGTAGCCGGGGTCGCCGTCGAGCCGGTCCGTGAAGGCGTGCGCGGCCTCGAATTTCGGACCGAGCGCCACGCCGCCATGCTGCACGACCCCGCTCGGCCAAAGCAGCAGCGCGCCGACGGCCCCGACATCCTTCTCGGCGATGCGGCTCAGCATTTCGTCGAGCCAGGCATCGTCCAGGGCGGCGACGTCATTGTTGAGAAGCAAGAGAATGTCGCCCGCCGCGGCCGCCGCGGCGCGGTTGTTCAGGCGCGCGAAATTGAAGGCGCCGGCGACGCGCAGGACGCTCGCCCGCCGCCTGTCGATCGCACTCAGATAATCCAGCGTCGCGGGGTCCGAGGATTCGTTGTCGACGACGATGATCTCGGCATGGCGCCGGTCGACGGCGAGGCGAATCGAATCGAGGCAGTCTTCCAGCAGCGCGTGTTGGTTGCGCGTCGGGATGATGATCGTAACGCGCGGCGGCGCGCTCGATCGGGCGACGCGCGCCGCGGGAAACGTCCCGCCGCGTCCGGGCGTGACCGAAGCGGCGACCCCCTTTTGTTGCAAGAGCGCGCGACTGGCGCCCGCCAACGCCTCCGAAGCCGCGTCGACGTCAAAGGCCGGCAGCGTCCCGAGCGAAACCGGGAGGTGCACGATGTGCGGCGTCGCGTCCGCCCCGTCGTCGAAGAGCGAATTGAACAGGCGGTAGAGATTGGAGAACTCGCCCTCCGGCGCACGCAACGCCGCGGCGCGGCGCAGCGCGAACAGGTGGGCGCAATATCCCTGCTCCAGCATCCGCTCGTAGTCGAACGACGGCAAGGCGAGCGGCCAGACCGTTCCGCCGCCGCCGTCGACATCGAGGTCGCCGTAGACGGCCCGCGCCTCGCCGAATTGCTCGAACGCGCCGGCGATGCGCGCCAGCGCGGATGGCGCGAGCACCGTTCCCGCGAGCGCGAACAGAACGAAATCGCATTCCGCGCCCTCGCCCTGAAGGAAACCCTCGAGGTCCGCGCTGCGGAATCCCATGGGCTCGGAGGTCGGCGGCAGCGACGCCGCGATCCATAGCGCTGGCGCCGGCTCGTCGAGACTGGCGAGCGTTTCGTCCATCGCGCCCGCGCCGACCGCGATCACGGCGCCGCGCAGCGCGCCGAGCGGCCCGGGCGCGGCCGGCAGGCACTTTCGCCAGCGCTGATAGTCCGACATCGGCGTCGACATCGGCATCAGCTGGTTGAACAATTCGGCCCTCGTGCGGTTTGCTTCGGACGCGCCGCCGGCGAGCTGCGTTTCGTCAAGGCCGTTGGCAAACGCCAGAAAGGCGAGGGGGCTTCCCTCGAGGCTTCGGTTCTTTTCGTCGACCGCTTGCAATTGATGGACCGCGCCGTCGGCGAACCGTTCCGGCAGGTGAAAATCAAGACCGCCCGCCGGGCGCGCGCCGTCGTCCGACGCGCCGACGTGGCTCCAAGCCGAAGCCCGCACTCGGGCGACCAGAATCCCGTCGACCAGGACGTCGGCGGCGGCGAGCGTGCTGTCGCCGGCGATCCAGCCGGAGAATCGCAGGCCGCCGAGCCAGCGCAGCGCGCCCGGCGGCGCGACGAGCGCATGGGCCGCGAACGGCCGGTCGAGCGCAATGGGGACGCCGATCGGATCGCCGAGATTCGCCGCGCGCGCCTCAACGCAGGCGCCATCGCCGACCGCGCCGTCCGAAAGCGTGAAGGAGAATCCAAAGCAGCCGTCCCCGACCCGCGCGCGGGCGAGTTCGTGGACATATGCGTCGGCCCTGACGACCTTGATCGGATAGCCGTCGACGAGGATTTCGACCGCGAATTTGCGCGTCGGATCGCCTTCATCCGCGACATATCCCGAGAACGTCCGGCTTCCGTCGCGGCGGAACGCCGTCCGCAGACCGGCGTCGGCGAGCGGGCGCCGCGCGCGCGGCTTGAACGGGAGCGTCACGGGCGCGCCAGCCATTGGGCGAGATTGTCGATGACGGCGTCAAGGGGCGCGCGCGCCGGGATCGGCAGATCTCCCTTGCGAGGTTCGACGACGCCCGCCGACCAGTCCCTGTAGGCCACCGGGAGGCGGGCGTTGTGGGTCAGCGAGACGATCGGGTGGCCGAACAGCGGCTCGGTCAAGCCGAGGAACAGTGCGTCGAGCCGGCTGGCCCCGATCAGGCGCTCGAATTCCGCGACTTCGACGCGCCCGGTCACGAAGACGTCGCCGATGCGCATCAGGCCGAGGTCATCGAGCGTCGCGCCGAGGACGGTGATCGAGATTTCCGGTCGGCGCGCCCTGAAGGCGCGCGCGATTTCGACGATCTGGCGCTGCTCCTGCGCGCAGGACCGCACGGCGACGACGCCCAGTCGCCCCGTCTCGCCGTTCCCGCCGGATCGCCCCGCCGATCGGCGCTGATCCGCCCGCGAATCGAGACGCGAGATTTTCCGGCCCGGCAGGATCGTCGCCGCGAACGCTTGCGCCCGCTCGCACGGCGCCAGGATGCGTTCGGCGTTCTCGGCGATGATCCGCCAGCCGGAGCGCCAGCGGGCGGCGACGTGCGGGGGCTCCGCCGGAGCGCCGTCGGGACCCGCATCACGCCGGCTGCGCCGCAAGGGAAACGTCGTGACGGGGCCGCCGCCTCGATCGAGCAGACCCGCGTCGGCGATGAACAGGTCGTAAGGGACCTCGAGTTCGAGCAGCCGTTTCAACAGCGAGACGGGCGCGCCGCCGGGATCGAGGAACTCTATCCGCGAGGATCGCAAGGCGCGCAAATAGGCGACCAGCGCGCTGCGCTCGCGCGAAACAGCCAGGTCGAACTGGAGCGATTGCGGCGCCCCGCCGGCCGGGTTGAATATTCTGACTTTCTCCCCGCCGGCGACGCGGCGCGCCTCGAGGATCATCGCAGGGCGCCGCGGTGCGGCGAGCCGTTCGGCGCGCGCGCGCGCGACCGCGCCGACGACGCCCGCTCCGCAGACCAGCAGCCGCGGGCGCCGCGCCGCGGGCGCGATCGCGCGCTCGATCGATTGCCGCGCCGTCCGCAGCGGGTCGGCGAGCAAGAACGCCGCACATTCCGACCGATGGCCTGGATACCGGCGCTCGAGCACTTTCAGATTGCGCACGACCAACGCGCGCTTGTCCTGCCCGAAAGACTTGGAGCCGGCGTGACCGACATAGACGGACGCCGCGCAGACGCTTCGAAAGCCGCGCTCGCGTGCGCGCAGGCAAAAATCGACGTCTTCAAGGTAGCCGCGATGAAAATCCTCGCTCAGCGAGCCGACGGCGTCGAGGCAGGCGCGCGTTACGTAGAGACAAAATCCGATGCCGCTCGGAAGATCGACGACGCGGCCCCGGTTGCTCGCCGCCGCCGCTTTGTCGATTCTTTGGATTTCGCCGGGCGGTTCGAGGGGATTGAAGGCGTTGGGCGTCGGGAAGCTGGCGAATTCGCCGTGGTTCGACAGGGGAGTCACGGCGCCGATGTCGGGCGACGAATGGGCGGCCGAGGCAAGCCGGTCGATGAAGCCGGGCGGAACGAGCGTGTCGGCGTTGAGAAGAATGACATCGCCGTATTCGACGTGGGCGAGAGCGCGGTTGATCGAGCCGACAAACCCGAGATTGAGCGGATTGGTCAGAAGCTCGACGCGCGGCCGGCTCCGCAACGTCGCCAGATACGCGGCGATGCGCGGATCGGGCGTGGCGTCGTTGACAATCAACGCGCGATGCCGGGGCGAGCCGTCCAGCGCGACGAACAGGGACTCGAGACAGGCGCGCGTCGCTTCGAAGTCGCCGTGGACGGGCACGATGACGCTCGCCGACGGCTCGCCCGCGGGGTCCGGCGCCGGCCGGGCTGGCTGCCGCCGCGCGGGGCGCTCGTTCGGCGGGGCTCGCAGCGAATGGAATATCCGGCCCGCGACGGAAAGCATGATCGATTGCGGCGTCGGCGACCTTGGCCTCGTCAGCGCGAAGCGCGCCGCATGACCGAGGTCGGCGAACGGATGGAGCGGGTCGCGCTCGAACAGCGCCGCCACGCAGCCCGCTTCGTCCGCGATCGCGACCTCCAGCGGCGCCTCGTCCCGCCAGACCGCCCAACCTTCGACGCGGCTGTCCAGAGCCGTGACCTTTGCGGCGATCGTTTGGCCGTCCGCCTGAAGGATCTTGATGGCGTTGCGCAGGACACCGGGATCCGCGTCGCCGCCAATGAGCGCCTTGGCGGCGTTCGAGCGTTGTCCGCCCTCCGCCCAGACGAGCATTCGACGATTGGCGGCGACGTCGTCCGGCGCCAGTTCGAGCGCCCTGGCGATGTCGCCGAGCGCGCCGACGCGGTCGCCCATTTGATGCGCGGCCTCGGCGCGCAACACGTAACAATGGGCCTCCGGCGGAGGGGCGATGCGGCAGCGGCGGTCCGCGAACATGAAGGCTGTCGCGCCGTCGCCCTCGGCGAGCGCGCGCGCGGCCAGAAGCTCCAGCGACTGATGATGGGGTTCGTCGATGATCGCGCGCTGGCGCGTCATCCCCTGGCGCTGCGGCGACGACTCGAAGCTTCCGGCGATCGCTGTCGATTCGGAATTCACTGCGGCCCTCGCCCGGACGCCGCCAGCGGCGGCGACCCCTCTTGCTTCCGATGATCCCGAGCTCGCCAGGCCCGAAAAACGCCTAGCGGGCGGCAAGGCGATCCGGCGGCGCCTGGTTGCGGAAGACGCGCACGCGGCTCGAACTGCGGTGCGGCGCGGCCGCCGCGGCGGCGGGCTCGACGCGTTGCGGCGCATTCAGTTGTTGCAGGCGCAGGCGAAGGCCCACCAGCGGCTCGCGAGAAGTGGGTCCTTCCGCGAGCACGCGCCTTCCGCTGATCCGCATCGCCGGCGAGCCGAGGAAAATCGCCTCGGCGACGAACTGAAAATTTGCGGCGCCCGGGCCGGAGAGCTCGATCATCAGGCCGACGAGGGGAAGCCCCTTGCCCCGCGTGCCGGCGAAGGACCCGAGCTCCATCACGCGGCCGGAGATCGCCTGCGCCCTGGCCGTCCTCACGCTGTAGCGGATGTCGACGTCGTCCGGCTTGCCCGGCCATGCGATGGAAATTCCCTCGATCCTCGATGGATTGGACGGCCCGGCGAGCCAATGATCGGCGTCGACAACGACATCGCCGATGCTGGCGACATGGCCCTGCAGGCGAAAATCGCCGAGGTCGCGGGGCGCGCCGGCGCCGGTCGGCGTTCGCGTCGCGCGTTCCCTCGCCTGACCCTGGGTCAATGGTTCGATGCGGATCGTCGCGTTGGCGGAGCCGTGTTCGCCGGCGGGCGTCACATCGACTGCCAGTCTGCCTCGCGCCGCGGCGCGCACGACCACGCAGCCGCCGGGCTGCCAAAGCACGGCCTCGCTCTGATCGGGGTGCAGGAAGAATGCGATGCTGCGGTCGGTGGGAGGTTCGGGCGACAAACTCACTTGTGGCGGTTGCAGGGCGTCCTGCGCGGCGGCGTAGCGAACGAGAAACAGCCCTTTTTCGACGTCGACGATCTTTCGCTTTCCCGCGCGTTCCATGCTGGCCTCCGGCGTCGGTCTGCCGATCGGTTCGTCTCGACGAAGGCGAACCACGGCGCCCCGTGAGGAGCGATATTACTTAACTCGCGCAAACAGTCCTGGTCAATGAGATAGTAATTATGCTTATTACTGGTATGAACAACAACGGCTAAACCGATCTGGTATTATTTATATAGATAATATTTCGGCAATACGCGCTAAATTTGTTGAAATCGCCGATTTTCTGTCGTTCGCGCGCGCCGCCCGGCGCCGCCCGCCTGCGGCTCTTGCCGGAGCCAGCGCCCGCTTCGCGGCATGGAACCAATTGAAAACGCGGACTAAAGGCGCTTTCGGCGGCGGCGTGGCGGCTGGTGCGGACGCATCGCTCAGCCGCTTGTCGAACGGGTTGCGCGACCCTGCGTCAAGCGGCGAAACGGGGCCAACGTCGATGGCCTTCCCGGCGAGTGGCCCGCGTCGCGGCGAACGCGATCGCCGACCAATTCGTTGATTGGAGCCTGCGCCGCATAAAACGAGTTGCGATTTCCGCCACGCGCCGCGCGGGCCTGCCGCGCGGTTCGGATTCTGAAAATATCTTGCAGGCGCGGAAGCTTACCGTTGAACGGTCCGACTTGAACTCAAATTTGACAAATATTCAGAGCGGCCGCGCCCCACTTACCCTGCGTAATCCGATCAAATTACGACGATCGGGTTTCCTTTACGTCAACTCATCGTCCGTAACTTTTCTATGAAGAACGATCGCATGGGGCGGTTGATGTCGTTAACGGTCGAAGGGGGCGCTGCAAATGACGGCTTATGATCTACCACTGACGGGCCCGATGAGCCTCGAGAGCGTCCTGACCTCGGACGGCCTTGATAACCAGGAAGTGCAGAACGTCCTCAATATCCTCACCAACGAGGGCGATTCGGGGACGCTGAGCGTCCAAATAGGCGGCTACCCGCCCTTCCAGCCGGACGCCAACGGCAACCTGCCGCAGGTGCTGATCGTGCCGGCTTCCTCCATCAATGTCGACACCAGTCTCGATCCCAATCTCCAGCTTATCATCGACCCCGACGCCAATGTCACCGTCACCGGCAGCAACAACGTCGTCGTGGTGACCGGCCCGGGCGACGACACCGTCAATCTGGACGACAGCGGCAATGACATCGTGCGAACCGGCGCCGGCGACGACACGGTGTTCGGCGGGGCCGGCTCCGACAGCATTTACGGCGGCCCGGGCCAGGACGCGTTGCACGCCGGAAACGGCGACTTCCAGCTCCTCGACGGCGGCCCCGGCAAGGACACGCTGTGGGGCGGCAGCGGCTCCTCCGATACGCTGCTGGGCGGTCCGGGCGACGACGCCCTGCACGCCGGGACGGGCAGCTTCCAGCTCCTCGACGGCGCCCCCGGCAACGATACGCTATGGGGCGGCAGCGGTTCGGCCGATACGCTCATGGGCGGCGACGGCAAGGACGTTCTCTACGCCGGGACGGGCAGCTTCCAGGTGCTCGACGGCAATAGCGGCAGCGACACGTTGTGGGGAGGAACCGGTTCGGGCGACACGTTGAACGGCGGCAGCGGCAACGACGTGCTGCACGCCGGCAGCGGCGACTACCAGTTCCTTGATGGCGGCTCCGGGGCCGACACGCTCTACGGCGGCAGCGGCAACTTCGACACCGTCTGGGGCGGCAATGTCGACAGCGTTCTCTACGCCGGCAGCGGCGGCCATCAGTCGCTCAGTGGCGGCAGCGGCGACGATACGCTCTACGGCGGCACCGGGTCCTGGGACACCCTGTCGGGCGGCGGCGGTTCCGATCTCATCCGCGGCGGCACCGGAACCAACGAAATGCTCGTCGGCAACGGCGGCGACAATACGATCTACGCCGGGACCGGCGGCGGCGATACGCTGCTGGGCGGCGGCGGCGACAATACGTTCCATATCTCCGGCCAGGGCAGCGACACGATCAATGGCGGCGGCAGCGGCGCCAATACGGTTGATTTCGACAACCATGCCGACAACGCCAATGTTCATATGTCGACGAGCGGCGGCGTCACCACGGTTCAATTCACCGACACCGGCCAGACGTTCACCATCAGCCATGTCACGGAACTTGTTTTCGATGACAACACTCACGTCAACTTGTGAGGGGTGAACGGCGCAAGCCGGGCGTAAGATCGCCGGTCGCGGAACGATCATCGTTCACCGCGACCGGCGTTGATTCTTGGCGATCGCGCCGGCGGGCGACCCGCGCCGATGTGGATCCGCTGGGGCCGCCGTTCTCCCGCAGCGGAAGAACTTTGGACACGCGAACCCGTCGAGACGGATGATGCCGGTGGCGACAAGGATGGAGCCTGGCCTGGAGGCGGTCGTCGAGGCGCAAGGAGGCGTCGAGCCGTCCGGCCTCGCCTGCCTGGTGATTGTCGCGCGACATCACGGTCTGCATCTCTCGGCGGCCCAGCTCACCCGCGACAACGTGCTGACCGGGCGAGAGGTCTCGGTTCCGGAGTTGTTGAAATGCGGGCGGGCGGCCGGGCTCAAGGTCAGCGCGCTGCGGTTGACCTGGGACCGCCTCGGTCGGCTCAAGAAGACCCTGCCGGCGATCGTCACGCTGAAGAACGGCGCCGGCATGGTGCTGCGCCGCGTCGACGGCGAGGGCGATCAGGCGCGCGTCGTCTTGCAGGACCCCAACGCCGGCGACGACGCGCCGCTCCTCCTCGATCGCGCGCGCTTCGAGGAGGTCTGGGCCGGGGGAGTCGTCCTCGCCAAGCGCAACTATGAAATCGCCGACGAGACCCAGCCGTTCAGCATCGGTCTGGTGACCGCCTTGCTGTTCCGCGAGCGATGGATCGTTCGCGACGTGGCGATCTGCGCCGTCGTCCTGAGCATCCTCGCATTGGCGCCGATCGTCTTCTGGAGGCTGCTGTCCGACAAGGTTATCTACTACAAGGCGTACAACACGCTGTTCGTCGTTTGCCTGGCGATGGGGGTTCTCGTCATATTCGAGGCCGTATTCGCCTACTTGCGCCAGCTTCTCATCCTTCACCTGACCACCCGCGTCGACGTGAAGCTCGCCACCTACATGTTCGACAAGATTCTGAACCTGCCGATCGACTTCTTCGAGCGCACCCAGGTCGGGCGCATCACCTACGACGCCCAGCAAATCTGGCGGATTCGCACCTTCCTGACCGGCCAATTGTTCGGCACCGTGCTGGATTCCACGACGATGCTGGTTTTCCTGCCGGTCATGTTCTTCTTCAGTCCGATCATGACGGCGATCGTGCTGGGGACCTGCGCGCTGATCGTGCTGTGGATCGTCGCGATGCTGCCCTACTACCGGCTGAAGACCAACGCCGTGGAGAGCGCCGAATCGGCGCGCGGCGCGTTCCTCGTCCAGACCATCCACGGCATTCGCACCGTCAAGTCGCTGGCGCTCGACGCGCGCCAGCGCCACCTCTGGGACGTGCATACCGCGCGCGTCGCCAAATTGCGGTTCGCCGAGGGCATGACGGGCAATATTCTCCAATGCGTCGTCAGGCCCTTCGAGCGGTTCGCAGTCAGCGGGTCGTTCGCCGTCGGCGTCTATCTCGCGCTCGCCTCCGACGATCCGGTCTATGTCGGGGCGCTGTTCGCGTTCCTGCTGCTTTCCCAGCGCGTCTCCGCGCCGCTGTTGCAGATGGCCAAGCTCGTCAATCAATACGACGAGGCGCGGCTGGCTGTCGCCGTCGTCGGACAGCTCGTCAACCAGCCGCCCGAACAGGGACGCACCGGGCACGGCGTGCGCACGCCGCTCGAAGGTCACGTCCGGTTCTCGAACGTCACCTTCAGATATCAGGGCGCTTCCGAGCCGGCCCTGCGCGACGTCACCTTCGAGGCGGCGTGCGGAACGACGCTCGGCATCATGGGCCGGAGCGGATCAGGCAAGACCACGGTCACCCGCCTGCTGCAACGGCTGCATTCGAACTACGAGGGGTTGATCAAGATCGACGGCATCGACGTGCGCGAATATGACGTCGACCATCTCCGTCGCAGCCTCGGCGTGGTGCTGCAGGACAATTTCCTGTTCAGCGGCACGATCCGCGAAAACATCATGGCCGCCAAGAGCGATGCGAGCTTCGACCAGGTGGTGCGCGCGGCGCGCCTCGCCGGCGCCGAGGAGTTCATCGACAAGCTGCCGCGCGGTTACGACACCCCGATTTACGAGGGATCGCCGAACCTGTCGGGTGGTCAACGCCAGCGCCTGGCCATCGCGCGCGCGCTGATCGTCGATCCCCGCGTCCTGATCCTCGACGAGGCGACCAGCGCCCTCGACGCGGAGAGCGAGGCGATCGTCAACGCCAACATCGCGCGCATCGCGCATGGCAGGACCATGATCATCATCTCGCACCGGCTCGCCGCCCTGGTGACCGCCGACACGATCCTCGTCCTCGAACAAGGGCGCGTGCACGACTTCGGACGCCACGAAGAGCTGCTGGAGCGGTGCGACCTCTACAGCAATCTGTGGCATCAGCAGACCCAGCACGTCCTCGGAATGGCGCCGCGAAACGCCAGAGCTTCGTACGGCGGGCCGCGCCGTGTCGGCTAGATCATTGACCCAAGCGATCGCCCGGCTCTTCCGCTCCGGCGCGGACCCGGCGCGCGAGGCGGCGACCGCCGGGCTGATCCGGCAATTCGAATCGGAGGTCAACGCGGTCGCCGACGCGTCGCCGCCCCGCTGGGCCCGGGTCACCGTTTTGACGCTCGGCGGAATGTTCGCCTGCGCTCTCGCCATCATGATCGTCACCCGGCTCGACAGGGTCGTCACCAGCAAGGGCGGCAAGATCGTCTCCACGCAACAGATCAACGTTCTGCAGGCGCTCGACCCGTCGATCATCAAGAGCATCGACGTGCATGAAGGCGACGAGGTTCAAGAGGGGCGGCTGTTGGGCACGCTCGATCCGACCTTCGCGGCCGCCGACGTCAAACAGCTGCGCTTGCAGGTCGCCAGCCTGGAGACGCAGGTCGCGCGCGACGAAGCGCAATTGAACGATACGCCGCTGGCGCCGCCGCCGGCGGACGCGAGCCCCGAGCTGATCAGCTACGCCGCGGTGCAACGCGCCTATTACGAACAACAGATGGCGCAGTACAAGGCGCAGGTGAGCAGCTTCGACGGGAAGATCGCCCTGGCGAAGGCGACGATGGCCAAATACGAGGTCGACGAGTCGCGCTACCACGAGCGTCAGGACATCGCGCAGAAGGTCGAGGACATGCGCGCCACGCTGGCGGCGCACGGCACCGGCTCGCAGCTCAATCTGCTGGGTTCTCAAGACACGCGCCTTGAGATCGTCCGCACGCTCGACTTCGACCATAACAGCCTCATCGAGGCGCGGAGCACCCTGGCTTCGGCGACCGCCGATCGCGACGCCTTTATCCAGCAATGGTCGGCGCAACTGAGCCAGGATCTGGTCACCTCGCGCAACAGCCTCGACACCGCCAGGGCGCAGCTGGAAAAGGCCCTCAAGCACAAGGATCTCGTCCGGCTGACCGCCGCCGAACCCTCGGTCGTGCTGACCATCGCGCAGCTTTCCGTCGGCTCCGTGCTGAAGGAGGGCGACACCTTTATGACGCTGATGCCGGCCGACGCGCCGCTCGAAGCCGAAGTCAAGATCGGCTCGCGCGACATCGGCTTCGTGCGTCCGGGCGACCACTGCGTGGTCAAGATCGACGCCTTCAACTACATGGAGCATGGGGTCGCCGACGGGGCCGTGCGGTGGATCAGCGACAACGCCTTTACGACGGACGACGACGGCAAAACGGTGGAGGCGTACTACAAGGCGCGCTGCAGCGTCGACGCGTCGCATTTCCGGAGCGTGCCGCCGAAGTTCCGGCTGATTCCGGGCATGACGCTGCAGGCCGACGTGAAAGTCGGGACGCGGTCGGTGGCAATGTATCTGCTCGGCGGCATTTTGCGCGGCTTCAACGAATTGATGCGGGAGCCCTGAGACGGGCGAATCGGAGATACGGCGGGGAGGTTTCGACAGCTCAGGGAATTTGGCGTGGGAACGGCTCAATCGATGATCGGACTGTTGCGGAAGATTTTACCGGTCGGATATTCGCCGGGCGCCTCGCGCTGGACCAGGCGCGGCCTCGCGGCCTACAAGAATCGGCGCTACTTCCGCGCTCTCACCGCGTGGAGAAAGGCGAGCGCGCGCGGCGACGCTCAGGCGCAGTTTCTGCTGGGCCAGCTTCACGCGCGCGGCGAGGGCGTCGTGCGGAGCCTGGCTGACGCCGCCGCTTGCTACCGTCTCGCCGCCGAAGCGGGCCATCCCGAAGCCGCGTATCATTTGGGGCTGATCTATCTGAATGGCGCGGATTCGCGCGCCAGCCTGAATCAGCAATGGTTCCGCGCCGCCGCCCAGCGCGATGTCGAACGCGCGCGTCGAATGCGCGATGCGCTGTTCCCGAACGGGATTGGCGTGGAGAAGGATAGCGAGGCGGCGATCCGCTGGCTGTCGGTCGCCGCCGAGGCGGGACACCCGGAGGCGCAGGCGGCCTTGGGCGAGGTGCGCCGGCGGGGCGTCGGAGGCGACCCGGATTTCGACGAGGCGCGGCGCTGGTTCGAACTGGCGGCCAAGCGGGACGTGGCGTCGGCGGCGTTCGGCCTGGGAGACATGCACTACCGTGGTCACGGCGTCCCGGTCGACCATCAAGCCGCCGCGGATTGGTACGAGAAGGCGGCCAGGAAGGGCGACCCGGCGGCCAAGGTCGCGCTGGCCTACATGGTTCGGGCGGGCGAAGGCCGAACCGTCGATCAGCGGGAAGCCGGCCGGCTGTTCGCCGAGGCCGCCGAGCAGGGCGAGGCGCGCGGCATGTATCATGCGGCGCTGATGCATCTGGAGGGCCGCGCATTGCCGCGGAGCGTCGACGCGGCCGAGACCTATCTGCGCAATGCGGCCCGGCAGGACTATCTGCCCGCCATCGTCAGCCTTGCCGATTTCTACGCCAACGGCGAGGGCGTCGAGCGCAATCCTCAGGAGGCGGCTCGCTGGTATCGGCGGGCCGCCGAACTCGGCGACCTGCAATCCCAGTTCGTCATCGGCCGCCTTTGCGCGACCGGCGCCGGCGTTGCGATGAACCTGCGGGAATCGGCGCGTTGGTTCCAGCGCGCCGCTGAACGCGGCCATGCCGCCGCCGCGCACAATATCGCGGTGTTCAGCGCGCAAGGCTCGGGCGTCGTTCGCGACCTCGCCAAAGCGGTGGAATGGCACAAGGCCGCCGCCGCGGGCGGCGTTACGGCTTCGCAGGTGAAGCTGGGCCGACTGTATTCCGTCGGCGACGGAGTGCCGCGTGATCCCGGCCTGGCGATCGACTGGCTGAAGAAGGCCGCGCAGAGCGGCGATCCCGAAGCGAAGACGGCGTTGGCGTTGCTGCATCTGGAGGGGGAGGGAGCGGCCCGCGACCTCCTCCAGGCGGAGGAATTGCTGATCCAGGCGGCCGAGAGCGGTTACGCCCCGGCGGCGTTCCAACTCGGGCGGCTCTATTCTGGCGCCGGCGCGACCGCCGAGAAGGCGAGCGAGGCGGTGCGCTGGTATGTCAAAGCCGCCGCGGCGGGCCATGCCGAGGCTCAGCATCGGCTGGGGATGTTCTATTTGCAGGGGCGCGACGCGCCCAAGGATTTGGCGATCGGCGTCGGCTGGATCGAAAAAGCTGCGCTCAACGACCACGCGCCTTCGCAATTTCAGCTCGCCGTCCAGTATTCCACGGGGCAGGGCGTCGCCCAGGATTTGGAGCGCGCGGTGTACTGGTACGAGCAGGCGGCCGAACGCGGTCAACTCTTCGCCCAGTACAACCTCGCGGTGATGCTCTCCAAGGGGCAGGGCTGCGAGCCGGACCTCGAGAAGGCCTTGGTGTGGTGCGAGAAAGCGGCCGAACAGGGCCTGCAGCAGGCCCAGCAGACGCTCGAGGCGATGAAGCGCAAGGCGGCGGCCGCCGCACAGCCCGGCGGCGATCGTTCGGCGAGTCCCGCGCCCGAGAAGCGCTCCCTTGCAGCGATTCACTCCGCCGGCCGACCGATCGCCGTCTAGGCGGTTGGACGGAGCCCGCGCGGCGCGTCAGGCCGCTTCGTCAAGCAGATCGAGCCCGACCGCCTTGCATTGACGCTGCAACGCCGCCCTGTCGGCCTTCTCCATCAGCGCGATCGCCCACAGGTCGAGGCGCTCGCGCTTGGCGAGAACGATCGGGAAGCCGGCCTCGAGCAGTCGACGACCGAGCAGATCGCAGGTGAATCCGGTCTTGTGCGCCATGAAAGCCTTGCCGAGCGCGATCGAGCCGGAGTGCCCGAACAGAATGTCGTGCGGCGTGATCGGGCCGGCCGACGACGTGTAGACGACGTAGTCGAGGCCGTGCTCGAGGAGGCAACTGGCCGCCGATTCCAGGTCGGGCGAAGTGATCAGCGCAAAGCCTTCGGGCTTCAGCACGCGTCTGAATTCGGCGAGCGCCAGCGGAACCTCGTGGGTGTGAAGATGTTCGAGGCTGTGCGAGGACCAGACGGCGTCGAAGGTCTGCGAGGGCGCCAGTCCTTTCATGTCGGTGATCGACCCGACGAGGTCGGGCTTGGCCTGCGGGTCGATGTCGAAGCGAACTTCGCGCCAGCTCTCGTTGCGAAACATCGGATGCAATTGCCGCGACGACAGAGGTCCCGAGCCGGCGTTCAGCACGCGCCGCACGACGGACTCTCGCCGCTGGATCTCGGATTTGCGTTGAAAGGGCTTGACGGCGGACTCTTTCACGTTCTGCCTCCTCGACGGGCGGACCGGCGCAGCGTCCTGCCGGGCCGGCGACGATCCCGGCCGAAAGGCGCGCGCGCCGGCTTCGAGCGGCCGCGCCGGGGTGACTGAATGGCGGTCCCCGCGCCGCGGCGACGGCTTCAACGGATCGAGCCCGTCTCTCATCGCTTGAGCAACCGAGGACCGAGAAAAGGGTTAGCAATTCCGGTGGTCGATGATAACTATTGAATATAAATTCGGGCCTTTCCAAAAGGAGAATGGCGATACGCGCAAAATAAAATACAATAAGTCAATATTAGCGCGAATTGATGACCTTAAGGAAATATGCGATTGTCCTTAACGCAATACTCCGAGGACTGCGAACTCTATAGACTCGACAACTTCGCCGGGTTCCCCCAGAAACTGGACAGCATGGTCATCGACAGGGGAGGTCATGACGGCGATCGTCGGCGACGTCGCGCACGGCGAAGCGACCGCGGGGTCGTCGCCGGCCCGTGACGAAAATCGGCGCCGCTGTTTTCTGGACGCAAAGGCGCCGCCGCCGGCCGTCGCCGATCCGCTCAAGACCCCTTCACCGCGCTAGCGCGAGCAACGAGGTTCTCGTCATGAAAGTGATTGTGACCGGCGGCGCGGGATTCATCGGCTCGGCGGTTTGCCGCTGGCTCGTCGCGGTCGAGGGCTGGCGGGTGGCGAACGTCGACAAGCTCACCTACGCCGCCAATCCGGCTTCCCTGGCCTCGATCGCCGATCATCCGAATTACCGCTTCATCGAGGCCGACATCTGCGATCGCGCGGCGATCGACGAGGCGTTCCGGACCGAGCAGCCCGACGCCGTCATGCACCTTGCCGCGGAAAGCCATGTCGACCGGTCGATCACCGAGGCGGCGAATTTCATTCACACCAATGTGGTCGGCGCCTACACGCTGCTCGAGGCTGCGCTCGCCTATTGGCGGCGCCTCAGCGGCGATGCGCGCGAGGCGTTCCGCTTTCTGCACGTCTCGACCGACGAGGTCTATGGCTCGCTGGGTCAGACGGGGCGATTCACCGAGAAGACGGCCTACGCCCCGCGCTCGCCCTATTCGGCGAGCAAGGCGGCGTCCGATCATCTGGCGATGGCGTGGCGCGAGACCTACGGGCTGCCGACGCTGGTCTCCAACTGTTCGAACAATTACGGGCCTTGCCAATTTCCCGAGAAGCTGATCCCGCTGGTCATCATCAACGCGCTGCGCGGCGACCCGCTGCCGGTTTACGGCGATGGCGCGAACGTGCGCGACTGGCTTTACGTCGACGACCACGTCAAGGCGCTGGCGACGATCCTCACCGGCGGGCGCCCCGGCCAGACTTACAACGTCGGCGGGCGCAACGAGCGCAGCAACCTGCAGGTGGTCGAGGCCATTTGCGATCTCGTCGACGCCCACGCCGCGCCGCTCGCCGCCGGCCGGCCTCGCCGCAGCCTGATAACCTTCGTCGCCGATCGTCCGGGTCACGACCGACGCTACGCCATCGACGCGACGAAACTCGAACAGGAGCTCGGATGGCGGGCGCAGGAGACATTCGAGACGGGCCTCGAAAAAACCACGCTCTGGTATCTGCGCAACCAGGCCTGGTGGCGGCCGCTGCGCGATCATGCGAGCCGGCGTCTGGGGCTTGTGGCGGCTTGACCCACTCATGACGCGCGGCGGCGCGCGGCCCCCGCCGGGCCGATCCAACCTCAAACCGTCGAGCGAGGAATCAGGGCGATGAAGGGCATCATACTGGCTGGCGGCGCCGGCACGCGTCTCTTCCCGCTGACCTTCGCCGTCAGCAAACAGATGCTGCCGGTCTACGACAAGCCGATGATCTACTACCCGCTGTCCGTTCTGATGCTGGCCGGGCTTCGCGAGATTCTCATCATCTCGACGCCGCGCGACACGCCGATGTTCGCTGAACTGCTCGGCGACGGCTCGCGCTGGGGAATCAGCCTCAGCTACGCCGTGCAGAGCGAGCCTCGCGGCCTGGCCGAGGCGTTCATTCTGGGCGAATCGTTTCTCGCCGGCGAGGGCGCGGCGCTGGTGCTGGGCGACAACATTTTCTACGGCGGCGGTCTGGGAGCGGTGTTGCGCGCCATCGTCCGGCGCAAGAACGGGGCGACCGTGTTCGCCTACCGCGTCAAGGACCCCGAACGCTATGGCGTGGTCGCGTTCGACGAGCGCGGCTTCGCCACATCGATCGAAGAAAAGCCGCGCCGTCCGAAATCGGATTGGGCGGTCACCGGCATGTATTTCTACGACAGCGAGGTCGTCGACATCGCCAGGGCGGTCAAGCCGTCGGCGCGCGGCGAACTCGAGATCACCGACGTCAACAACGCGTATCTGAGGCGCGGCAAGCTCAAGGTGGAGCGCCTCGGCCGCGGCTTCGCCTGGCTCGACACCGGAACCCATGATTCGATGATGGAGGCGGCGGAGTTCATCCGCACTGTCGAACATCGGCAGGGCCTGAAGATCGGCTGCCCCGAAGAAATCGCTTTTGATCGCGGCTGGATCGACGCCGGCGGTCTCGAGGCGATCGGCGAATTGATGAAGAGCACGGAATACGGCGCCTACCTGCTGCAACTGGCGGCGGGCGCGCGGCCGAAGATCGCTCTGATCGTCAATGGATGAGCTTCGGATGGGCGCGCAGACCGATTACATCGGCTACCGGCACTGGAACCGCATCCGGAATAGTGGCGACGCGATAACCCCGCATATCCTCGAGCACTTCACCGGTCTGCCGGCGCGCTCGGTCAATCCAGGCGCACCGCACATCTTAGGCGTCGGCAGCATCCTGTTCCTCGCCAACAAACAAAGCCTCGTCTGGGGCTCGGGCATTCTCAACCCCACCATGCCGATGCCCGGCGTTCAGGAGAGCGCCTTCTATGCGATCCGCGGGAAAAAGACGGAAGGCTTGCTGCGGGAACTGAAAGTCCCGCTTCCCGACGTTCCCTTGGGCGATCCCGGCATATTCGCCCATGAGATCTGCAATCTCATTCCCGCGGCGAATCGCCAGGTCAAGTACCGGGCGGCGTTCGTCCCTCATCACAGCTCGACCAATCACCCCCTTTACCGCGCCGTCCGCGCCAGCAGCGAATTCGTGGTCGTCGACATATTGAGCGACACTCTGCTTCCGCTCGAACAAATCCTGCAATCCGAAGTGGTCGTCTCCCAGAGCCTGCATGGGTTGATTTACGCCGAGAGCTTGGGCAAGCCCAGTTTGTGGATTTCCGAGCGGCACGACGAGATCTGGCGATTCAAGTTCGACGACTGGTACTCCACGACCATCGAGCCGCAGCACGAGGCGGAGCCGCTTGGCACGGAAGTCGACAAACTCGCCGCCGGGGCGAGGCTCTGCGGCACGCGAATCGACAAGGGCGCGTTGGTCGCGTCGCTGCCCGTCGCCGCGGCGCGCGGGCGGTCGACACCTCTCATGAACTTCAGGTCGTGCCGCAAGCACAATCCCCCGCTGTTTTTCGTCGACACGCTGTTTTCCGGTCGTCGTTACGTCGGCGAAGAACTCAGCCTGAACATCCTGGAGGGTGTGTCCAAAAAAATCTTTCCGCTGATCTACGGTTTCTTCAGGCAATGGGCCGAGCGCAGCTATTGCCTGGTGGCGCCCGCCGACGAGCAGCTCAATCTCGATCCCGAGAAGATTGCCGCGATCATGCGATACCTCGACGAAAATACGGCGGTGGATTTTGCGTTCGTCGTCCAGAGGGAAGCGTTTGAAGGGCTTGGCGCGATCGGCGCCGAGGTCGATGGCGGCGTGGCGCTGATCCGGGAGAGCGGTGTGGCGGGAGGCGCCGTCATGGTTCGACCTGACTCCTATCAGCTCACCAGAAATTTCGCGACGTTGTGCGTCTAGGGGCGCCTGATGAACCCTTTGGTGCTGCTGCGAGCCCATGCCTACAACGAGCAGGTCAGGACGGCCTATGGCGCGCTTCGACGCCAATCGCGCGATTGCGAACCGCTGCTGCTGCTGGATGTTTCGAACGGCGACGCGCCGACGGACGTGCCGACCTTGCGGTTCCGCGGCGACCGACTGCGAAAAATCGGCCTGGAGCTTTATCCGGAGGGGAAATGGGCGTGGTTTGCCGGAGACTACGCGCTCTATTGCGCGTTTCTCGATCGGCCGGAATGTTCGCACTTCGTCATGGTCGACTATGACACGAAAATCAATTTTTCGATCGACGACCTGCTGCGCCGGATCGATCAGGCCGGCTGCGATTTCGTGGCGTCCTACGCCGGGTTCGAGAATCCCGACTGGATGTGGACGGCGGCCGGAAAACACTGGTTCGACCGGGTGGCCGGCTGCCTGTTTCCGATCGTCGTGCTGTCCCGGCGCCTGCTGCTCAAGTGCCTCGAGCGCCGTCTCGCTCACGCCAACGCGCTTCCCGCCGAGAAGGAGGCCAGGGAGCGCTTTCTGAAGGAGCGCTGGATGAATTGCGAGGCGTTCGTTCCGTCCGTCGCCCTCAGCGAAGGCTATGCGGTCGCCGATATCCAGCAATTCGTGCCGAACTGGAGCTACTCGTTCATGCGGGACGTCGACGTGCTCTATTGGGAGATGCCCGAGCTGGCCGCCGTGCCCTGCGCGCATCCGGTGTTCCTCAAGCAGGATTTGCCGCAGCAGATCAACCGGAAGCTCCGCGATCTTCCGCAGGGCGATCTTCGCGCCTGGGTCATTACGCGCGCCCGGGAGCTGCGCGGCTCCGACGGCGAGTTGTGGGAGGCGATCAAGACCGCCAATGCGGAGCTGCGCGACTGAATTTCGCAGCGGAGCTTCGCCGAAGCGATGGCGCATACGGGCCCCAAACGGTGCGGACGTGTGGAAGTCGTCGCGGCGCGGATCGCGCGTCGGCTCCTTTTCGTCCGGGCGCGCGAGGGTCCGAGGCGGCTATCGGGCCTGCGGAACCAAACTGTAGGGCGACGAGGAGGGGACGTTGCCGTTGGGGGGGCCAGCCGGCTGATTGGCGACGACAAGCGCCGCGCGGGTCTCCGCCAAGACCGGCGCCGGCGTTCCCACGCTCGGGATGTCCACCAGGGTGTAGGGGGACGACGAGGGGACGTTGGGGTTCGCGGCGGTGGCCGGGCCGCCGACTGCGCCGAGGGCGAGCAACGTTCCAACGGATCCGATGAGAAACATCTTGCGCATGTTTTCCTCCTCGATTGTGTTCTCCTGCCGACGGATCACACGCCGATCGCGTTCGGGCGGCCGTGTTTGCTTGCCGTCGCATGCGCGACGAGCCTTGCCGCGACGAGATTCGACGCGAGCGCCGGACAAACGAGCATCGACTTCTTGAAAAGTCGGCTATTAAGCGATCTGTTCAAGGACAATAGATGGTGATTGTTGCGAGTATTAGGCAAAACGTTGTCAGTGATATGAAATTTGCTTTATGAAATTTTATTTATGTTGTCAGTCGCGCTTTCTATTGTCGAGGATCGCCGCGACGTTCGCGGGGGACGCTGTCGGCCGACGCGTCCGGCGCGTCGCTTCCTCGGGAAAGGACGCTTGCGGCCGACAGGCGGCCTGTTGGCCGGAGAACCCGACCGCCGCGCCGCCCTCGATTCAACCCGCGGGGGCGCTGCTGACCGCCCATTGAACGCCGAACCTGTCGGTGAAATTGCCGTAGTGGTCGCCCCAGAATTGTTTCTTGAAAGGGACGGCGACCCAACCGTCCGCCGAGAGCGCGGCAAACAGCTTGCCCGCGGCTTCCGGGTCGTTCCCTTCGATCAGCAACGCGCATCCTTTCATCGGCTCCGAGTCCGGTCCGTCGGAGGCGTAAAGCCTGAGAGCCGGCCCCTCGAAAACCGCATGCAGCACCTTGTCGCGCCAGGCTGCGCCAAAGCGCTGCTCCATCGGCGTTCCCGCATAGCGCTTGAGTTCGCGGATTTCGCCCAGCCCGCAGGCCTCGTAGAATTTCAGCGCGCTTTCGCAGGCGCCTTTGAAATAGAGATACGGCGTCAATCGCATCGACGTCTCCCAGGGTCCCTCCGGCGCTCTTTGCGCCAGGCTTCGGTCGCGGACCAATCGCCGCTCGGTCCCAGCCGGACCGTCATATCTCGCCCGCGCGCGCCATTGGTCAATGAATGTCGCGCGGGATCGCCCGCCCGCGCGCGCCATCTTCGGCGCCCCTGACTTTCCCGCGTGATCGCGGTGGGGCGCGCCATTCTCGAAGAGCGTGCGAAAATCCGGTTTGGCGACTATGTTGCCCCCATTGAACGCCAAGGCTCGCACCACCTGAAAGGGATCGGCAGCGAGCGGCGGCGAGCGTCGCGATATCCGGGAATTCAGTGCTGCAGGCCGCCTATCGGAAGTCGACTGACATCGCGCTCGCCGGCCGGTTGCGCCGCGCGACTGTCGCGCCGGTGTGCGCTCACGCGGCGCCCTTCGCCTTTTCGATGAGGAACACGACATGGCGTCCCGCCTGCTCGGCGATCGTGACGCGATCGCCGGTTTCGCGGACCAGATTGGGAATGTCGAGGAGCGCGAGCGGATCCGTGCAATGGACCCGCAAGAGATCGCCGGGCATCAGCGTCTTCAAGGCTTTGCGCGTCCTCAGGGCGGGCAGGGGACAATTCAGCCCCATCAGATCGAGTTTCTTTGTCGCCATGGCGCCCAGGGTGACGGCGCGGGCGCGCATCGTCAACCGGCGCGCCGATGCCCGCTGATCCGGCGACGCTCGGCCTCGTGCTGGCGGGCGGCCTCGCCCGGCGCATGGGCGGCGGCGACAAGGCGTTGATCGAGATCGGCGGGCGCCCGATGCTGGCGCGCGTCGCCTCCCGGCTCGCCCCGCAATGCGCCGGAGTGATCCTCAGCGCCAACGGCGATCCGACGCGTTTTGCCGCCTTCGGCCTGCCCGTCGTCGCCGATGCGGTCGAAGGGTTCGCCGGACCGCTGGCCGGCGTGCTGGGGGCGCTCGACTGGGCCGCCGCCAACCGGCCCGAGGTCCTCTGGTTCGTCAGTGTCGCCGGCGATTGTCCGTTCGCGCCGCGCGACCTCGTCGCCCGGCTGCGCGCCGCCGCGGCGAGCGAGGGCGCGCCGCTCGCCGTCGCCGCCTCGGGCGGGCGGGCGCATCCGACGATCGGCCTGTGGAGCCTGGCGCTACGCGGCGATCTGCGCCAGGCGCTCGTCGTCGAAGGCCGCCGCAAGGTCGCCTCGTGGACCGCCCGCCATCGCCCCGCCGTCGTCACATGGCCGAGCGCGCCGTTCGATCCGTTCTTCAACGTCAACACGCCCCAAGACGTCGCCGAGGCGGAACGCCTGGCGGCGCTTGACGACGAGTGAGCGCGCCGACGCAGGGCGCGCGTCGAGGCGAGCGCTTGCGTCGGCGCCGATGTTGCGGCAATAAAGGGGAGCGCGTTAGGAGTGTAGCTCAATTGGCTAGAGCACCGGTCTCCAAAACCGGGGGTTGCGAGTTCGAGTCTCGCCTCTCCTGCCAGCGCTTTCAAAAGCTTACAGCCAATCAACCAGAACGACGCCGGTATGGGCGACGCGTGGGGTCAGCCCTCGGAGTAACCGTCGGCGCGGGATCGCTATCGGTTGGCGCAACTGTGGCCAGAGCGCTGAGAGCGCCGCGCTCTTGCAGTTCATCCGGCCGAAAGAGTTGTCGCCGTGGTCAACAAGGCTTGCGGAATGTGACTGGTCGTGGTTCTCGCGGCTGAATTGGCGCCGTCGGCGTTGAAGTTGCGCCCTCTCCGCCTCGGTCAAAGCCGGCGCGCCATGTCGCCGCGAAGCTGGCGAATCCCAAACGAGAACGGCCGCCGCCGATCGGTCCGGCGGCCGTTTTTTGTTTAAGTTGTTTGGCGTTGCGCGACGGTTCCGCGCGGCCTTTGGATCAGTTGGGCCAGCACCTGTGGCCGTCCGGGCCGAGATGATGTCCGGCCGGACACACACGCCCCTTGGCCATTGGATGACAAGCTCCCTCTGGTCCGCGCCACATGCCGGCGCCGCACGCTTCCGCAATCCGGACAATGGCGCCGCCGGCCTTGTCGATCGGCGCGACAGTGACCGCCGCGCTTGCGGCCGCCGCGAGTCCAAAAGCCAACGCGGCTCCCAATGCGATTGTTCTCACCAACATGCCTGTTCCCTCCTTGTTGAAACGAACGCCGCGAGGCCGAGTGATGCACAGGCGGAATGAACGGCGGATGAAGGCCTGATTTTTGCCGCCAGCTTGACGAAAGCCAGCGCGCCATGGCGGTGGCGAGGGCCTTCGACCGTTCATTTGGCCCGTGCTTCGCCCGCCCGCGCGGCGGCGACGCGGCTCGAGCATAGCCCAAGCCAGGGACGGGAGATGCGCAGAGCTGCGGACCGGCCGCCGGCCGTGGACAGGCATGGTCGGGCTTGCGGTCGCCGGCGTTTGCATTTGCCTTCTGATCTTTGTCCTCTGGCCGCGACAGGACGCGGAATTGCCGCTGCGGCAGGCGCAGGGCGAATGGCGCGCACCGGCCTCACGGACTATGTTGGCGCTCGCTCGGCCGCGGCCGATCGCCGGCCAAAGCGCGCCCTTCGAGTCCGGCGCGGCGTGATCTTGGTCAACGGAAAACGGCGACGGCCTGGCCGTGAGGTTGAGGAAGAGAAGGCGAAGCAGCCGACGGCGCGCCTAAGGCGCATCTTCCGGCCGCTCCAGATAGTGCGTCGTCGGCGTCTCGCGCAGGCGCTGCGCCGCGCTCTCGGGGGTGATGTCGCGCTGCGGCGAGCCGAGCAGCTCGAAGCCGACCATGAACTTGCGCACCGTCGCCGAACGCAGCAGCGGCGGATAGAAATGCGCGTGCAAATGCCATTCGGGATGCGCCGCCCCGTCGGTCGGCGACTGGTGGAAGCCCATCGAATAGGGAAAGGCGGTCTCGAACAGATTGTCGTAGCGAATCGTCAGCGCGCGCAGGATTTCGGCGAGCCCGTTGGTCTCCGCCTCGCTCATCTCGTCCATCGCGCCGAAATGCCGGCGCGGCAGCAGCATCGTTTCGAACGGCCAAACCGCCCAGAACGGCGCGAGCGCGACGAAATGCGCATTTTCGGCCACCAGGCGCTCGCCCGATGCGAGTTCGAGCTCGAGGTAGTCGCAGAGCAGGCAGCTATGGCGCTCGGCGCGGTAGGCGGTTTGCGCGGCGAGTTCCTTGGCGACCTCGTTGGGCAGGCTGCGGCTCGCCCAGACCTGGCAATGCGGGTGCGGATTGCTGGCGCCCATCATGTCGCCGCGGTTTTCGAAAATCTGCACCGAGCCGATCGTCTCGATGGCGCCGAGCGCGCGGTACTGCTCGATCCATTCGCGCACCACGAGCGCGATGTCGGCTGCGGCCATGCGCGCGAGCGTCAGGTCATGGCGGGGCGAGAAGCAGATCACCCGACAGAGGCCGCTCTCGGCCTGCGCCACGATCAGGCCGCCCTGGTCGAGGACGTCGTCGCCGGCGTCCGCGCGCAACGCCGAAAAATCGTTGTCGAAGACGAAAGTGTGGGAATAGGCGGGGTTGACGTCGCCGTTCGCGCGCCGGTTGCCGGGGCAGAGATAGCAGCCGGGATCGTAGGCGAGGGCGGCGGGGCGCGGCGCGCGCTCCGTCTGCCCGCGCCACGGGCGCTGCGTCCGGTGCGGCGACACCAGCACCCATTCGCCGGTCAGAGGGTTGAGGCGGCGGTGCGAGGCGTCCTCGAACAGCGTCATGGGGGCGCCGTCTCCCTAGTCCGCCACGACGCCGACGCCGTCGCCCGGCGAGCAGATCAGCATCGGCGGACTGATCCCGGTCGCCGCGACATAGCCCGCCGCAAGGCTCGCGCAGAACCGATCGACCGCATCGGCGCGCACCAGGCTCACCGTGCAGCCGCCGAAGCCGCCGCCGGTCATGCGCGAGCCGAGCACGCCCTCGATGGGTAGGGCGAGGTCCACGAGGAGGTCGATCTCGCGGCAACTGATTTCATAGTCGTCGCGCATGCTCAGGTGCGACTGGTTCATCAGATGTCCGAACGCCTCGACCTGCCCGGCCTCCAGCGCGGCGCCGGCGCGCAACACGCGGTCGTTCTCGGCGACGACATGGCGGCAGCGGCGCAAGGTCAGTTCGGGCAACAGCGCCGCGTACGCCGTCAGCTCGGCCATGCTGACGTCGCGCAGCGCGCGGATGCCCGGCAGCGCGGCCGACAGCAGCGCCACGCCGCGCTCGCATTCCGCCCGTCGCAGATTGTATTCGCCGCCCGCCAACTCGTGATGCACCATCGAGTTGCAAACCACCAGCCGGACCGAGGGATCGATCGGCGTCAGCCGGAACGCCAGGCTGCGGCAATCCAGCAGCAACGCCCGTCCCGCCGCGCCGTGGCAGGAGATGAACTGGTCCATGACCCCGCAGCGCATGCCGACAAACTCGTTCTCGGCGCGCTGGCAGCACAAAGCGAGCTGCGTGCGGTCCGCCTCGACCCCGGCGAGGTCGAGCAGGGCGTAGCCGGTGGAGACCTCCAGCGCCGCCGACGAACTGAGGCCCGCGCCGATCGGCACTTCGCTGTCGATCATCAGGTCCGCGCCGACCAGCCGATGGCCGGCGCGCTGCAGCATGACCGCGACGCCGCGCACATAATCGCTCCAGTCGCGCCGCGGGGCGGGCGCCGGATCGTCCAGATCGTGCTCGACGGTCGCGTCGGCGTGCAGCGAATGGATGCGCAGCTTCCGGTCGCGCCGCGCCGCCGCCGCCACAAAGGTCGAAAGCTCCAGCGCGGCCGGCAGCACGAAGCCGTCGTTGTAGTCGGTGTGTTCGCCGATCAGGTTGACGCGCCCGGGCGCGCGATAAAGGCGCGGCTCGGCGGCGAACGCTTGTCGGAACCTGTCCCTTAACGCCGCCCGGCCGACCATCGCTCGCTCCGTCGCTCCGTGGCGGATGCTAGCAGCCTGTCGGTTTCAACGCCACGCGGCGCCGTCCCGCCGCCCCGGCGCGCCGGCCGTTCGGGTTCGCCGCGTCGCCTCGCGCCGCTTCTCGATGCGACTCCGTGGATCGTTGACAAGAAGGCCGGATGGGCGCGATTAATGCGTCCGTCAACGCGATGGGGGAAGACCATGGAGGGGCTCGAGGCTCGAGCGCGGCGGCGCGTCGCGACGCGCCGGGCCGTTCCGGGCGACGACCGAAGGCTCCCCGGCCGCCGCATGATCGTCGCCATCAGCGGTCCTCGCCACGCCGCCGTTTCCGCGGCGCTCGCTCAGGCCGCGACGAGCCCCGGGCGCAAGGACCGCATCGCGTGAACCAGCCTCTCGCGGCCGGCGTCGCCGCCGTCGAACCCGCCTTTCGCGACATCGTCCGGGCCGAAGGCGTGCACAAGTATTTCGGCGCGGTGCATGCGCTGAACAACATCAATCTGGCGATCGGCAAGAATGAGATCGTCGGTCTCATCGGCGACAACGGCGCGGGCAAGTCGACGCTCATCAAGGTGATGACCGGCGTGACGCCGCCGAGCGCCGGCCGCATCTTCGTCCGCGACAAGCCGATCAATCTCTCCGACTATTCGGTGCGCATGGCGCACAGCCTTTCGATCGAGACCGTCTACCAGGACAAGTCGCTCGCCGAAAAGCAGCCGCTGTGGCGAAACTTCTTCGTCGGCCGGCAGATCACCGACCGCTTCGGTTTCATCGACATCAAGCGCGAGAAAGAGATCGCCAACCAGATCCTCATCGATGTGATCGGCTTTCGCGGCGTCGGCATCACGGTCGATTCGACCATCGGCAATCTGTCGGGCGGCGAACGCCAGGGCATCGCGATCGGCCGCGCCATGCACTTCAACGCCGACCTCATCATCCTCGACGAGCCGACCGCGGCGCTCGGCGTCGCCGAGGTGCGCAAGGTCATCGACTTCGTCCGGCGCATCAAGACGTCGGGGCGCGCCTGCATCTATATCGAGCACAACCTCGCCCACGTCCACGAGGTCGCCGACCGGCTGATCGTCCTCGACCGCGGCGCCATCGTCAGTGAGATCCTGCCGAAGGACATGTCGGTGACCGAGCTCACCGAATATCTCATCCATCTCCAGCACAAGAGCTGAGGCGGCGGCACAATGGAAAAGAGCGGCTCCATCTCGGTTTTCCAGCGCTTCGAAGGCCTGCCGATCATCATCGTGTTCGCGTTGCTGCTCGCCCTGTTCATGTACACCGCGCCGATCGTTTTCCTGCACCCCTTCATCTATACGACGTTCCTGTCGACGCTGCCGCCGCTCGTTTTGCTGGCGATCGGCCTGACCTTCGTGATCGGGGCCGGCGAGATCGACCTGTGCTTTCCCGCGATCATCGCCTTTTCCGGCTTCGTCTTCGCGGTGCTGTTCAAGGAGTACAATCTCGGTTGGATCGCGGTGGTGGCGGCGCTCGCCTCGGGCGTTCTCGTCGGCTTCGTCAACGGCGTGCTGGTCGCCAAGATGGGCATTCCTTCATTCATGGCGACGCTCGCCACGCAGTTCTTCTGGGCGGGGATGGCGACGGTGCTTTCCGGCGGCAAGTCGTACGCGCTGCGCGAGGCCGAGCAAACCTCGGTGTGGCAATGGATCGTCGGCCGGCCGTTCGCCGACAGTTCGACCGCGTGGGTGGCGCAGCTGCCGCTGCAGGCCTTGTGGACGACCATCATCGTCCTCTACCTCTGGCTCATCCTCACCCGTCATCGTTTCGGCGAGCACATCCTGTTCATCGGCGATTCCAACGAGGTTTCGCGGGTCGCGGGCATCGACGTCGATCGTGAGAAGATCAAACTTTTCACGTTGATGGGATTCCTCGCCGCCTGCGCGGCGATCATCCTGACGCTGGAGAACAAGAATTTCTTCGGCAATCAGGGACAGGGATATCTTTTGACCGCCATCGCCTCCGTGCTGATCGGCGGCACCTCGATCTTCGGCGGGCGCGCCACCGTCATCGGCACCGTGTTCGGCTGTTTCATCATCGGCATGATCGAGGCGGGCCTCGTGGCGAGCGGCCTCACCGGCGCCTGGGTGCGCACGGTGCAGGGGCTGATCTTCCTGATCTCGATCATCTTCTACCTCTATGCCGACGAGCCGCAGCGCCGCCGCACTTTTTTTGCGCGCTTCCAGGGTTTCGGCCGCGTGCAATCGGCCGAAGGAAGGCCGCCGGCTTCGTCATGACGCAAAGCCGGCGGGCGAACGGAGAGAAACGGAACTTCTCGTTCTATAATTATATTTTCATTTAATAATATTTTTGGCTGTAGTATCTTCGCTGTGTTCGACGCGGGCTCGCAAGGGTGTTGCCGGCGAAGGCGCAGTAGGCGGCCTCGCCGATTTGGGGCAAAGTCGGCGAAGCTGACGAGAAGGGGAAACGCATTGCGGGAGTCGGTCGGCGGTCAGGCGCGCGTCCAATCGCCGCAAGCCTCGCCAGGCCGCGGTTTCGGCCTCTTACAAGGTTTCGGCCGCGTGCAACCGGTCGAATGAATGCCGCCGGCTTCGCCAAAGGGCGCAAAGGCGGCGAGTAAAAAGGGAGAGAAACAGATGAAGGGATACAGGATTTTGTTGGCGGGCGCCGCGGCGGCCGCGCTGCTCGCCGGGGTTGGCGCGGCCAACGCCGCCGATCCGATCGGCAAGGGCCTGACAATGTACATGCAGATGGGCGGCAACGCCGGCGATGGCGCCACGCTCGCTCGCCAGACCGGCGCGTCCGAGGCCGCCGCCGCGCTCGGCGTCGACCTCAAGGCGCAGTTCTCGGCCTGGGCGCCGGAGACGATGATCAACCAGTTCAAGGAGGCGGTCGCCGCCAAGCCGAGCTGCATCGAGATCATGGGCCACCCCGGCGCCGTCGCGTTCCATGACCTGGTCAAGGGCGCAGTCGAACAGGGCATTGTGGTGACCGACGGCAACTCGCCATTGACCGAACTGCAAAAGGAGTTCGGCACCAAGGGCTTCGGCTACGCCGGCGTCGATCTTTACGCCGGCGGCACGTTGACCGCCCAGGCGATGCTGGCGCACGGCCTGAAGAAGGGCGACGAGGCGATGGTCTATGGCGTGTTCAGCCAGGCCGAGCGCGGCCAGTCCGAGAAGGGTCTCGCCGATACGCTCGAGAAAGCGGGCCTGAAGGTCGATCGTCTCGAGATTACGCAGGAAGTGAATAGCGACACCTCGCTCGGCGTTCCCGTCCTTACGGCCTACGTCCAGGCCCATCCGAACCTCAAGGCGATCGGCACCCAGCACGGCGGGGTCACCGGCATCCTCGGCGACGTGCTCAAGAAAGCCGGCAAAAAGCCGGGCGACATCATCGTCGGCGGCATCGACCTCGGCCCGGCGACCATCACCGGTCTGAAGTCGGGCTACGTCAGCGCGACGCTCGATCAGCTCCTGTACTTGCAGGGCTTCATGCCGGTCGTGCAATGCGTAATGACCGCGAAATACAAGATGCCGGGTCTGTCGTTGAATACCGGCGCCGGCGTGGTCACGCCGGATTCGATCGGCGGCCTTGTCTCGCTGATCGACGCCGGCATCCGGTAGCCGATCTTTCCCCTCCGCCGCCAATGCGGCGGAGGGGACTTGCCGCCGCGCAGCGAACGCGAGCCGCCGCCGGAGCTTCGTCGGTCGGCTGCGTCGGATGACGCGTCTGGTTTTTCGATCGCTCGAAGTGACGCGGCGCCCACCGCGGTCGCAAACCGCGCCGATCCGTTTGATCCGCTCCCCCAGAATCTGAAAAGCCGTCGCCGGTTTGATCGAGATCAAGGCGGTCGAGACTTTTTCGCTGTATTGTTATATTTTCATTTAATAAGACTTATTTGTGCGCTCTTTTGAGTTGGCCGGCGGAGCGACGAAATCCGGGTTCACGACGAGGTCGGCAAAACGGCGCAGGGGGGAGAACGCATTCCAAGAATCCGTCGGCGGTTGGGCGCGCGCAAGAGAAACAGGCGTCGCCGGGCCGCTGTCTCGATCGCTCCAGGTTCGAGGCGAACGGAGGCCTGCGAGCCGGACAATCCAGGGAGGTTTAGATGGTCAAGGCTCAGATGCGCCGGATGGTTTTCGCGACCGCGGCCGTGTTGTCGGTCGGCGCGGCGCAGACCGCTCATGCGACGGACCCGACGCCCAAATGGTGTCAAGGGGTCAAGATCGCGGCTTTCCCCGGCGGGCCGCAGGGCGGCGTCTTCGCCAACAATGTCTATAACGGCTACCGTCAGGCCGAACTCGATCTCGGGCCGAGCGTGACCTATTATTTCTCGGACTGGGATCCCAACAAGATGATCGCCCAGCTCCAACAGGCGATCGCGACCAAGGTCGACGGCGTCGCTTTCATGGGGCATCCGGGCGACGACGCCACCGATCCGCTCATCGACAAGGCCTTCGCTGAGGGCATCGTCTTCACGACGGCGAACACCGCGCTGCCCAAGGCGGAGGCGAAGTACGGGCCTCAGGGCATGGGCTATGTCGGCGCGCCGAACCACACCGCCGGTTACGCGCTGGGCGCCGAGGCGGCCAGGCGCGCGGGCCTGAAATCAGGCGACACCGCCTTCGTCTGGGGCCTCAAGGGCCAGGGCGGCGACCGCGGCTCGCGCACGGTCGGCGTGATCGAGGCGCTCGAAAAGGCCGGCGCCAAGGTGATCTATCAGGAGATCGACAAGGCGACCGACGCCGATCCGAACCAGGGCACGGCGACATTCGTCGGCGTGATGAAAGCCAATCCGGACATCAAGGTCGTCGTCACCGACCACGGGGCGCTCACCTCGAACGTCGGCGTCTACGCCCGCGCCGCCTCGCTGAAACCGGGCCAGGTGCTGTTCGCCGGTTTCGACATGTCGCCGAACACGGCGAAGGCCATCAAGGAAGGCTATCAGAACCTGGTGATCGACCAGCAGCCCTATCTGCAGGGCTACCTGCCCATCCTCAACATCTGCCTGACCAAGAAGTTCGGCTTCTCGGGTCTGGACGTGAACACCGCCGGCGCCTTCGTCGACGGCAAGAACGTCGACGTCGTCGCGCCGCTGGCCGCCAAGGAAATCCGCTGAGGCGCTTTCGCGGCGCGCGGTTTCGCGTTAATCCTCGCGGGGCCGGTCGACCGGCCCCCGCGAACTTTGTCAGGTAGGGAGGCGGCCTTGGCGGAGCCCGCGACGTCTGGCGCTGGCGAACCGCCGGTCATCGAACTGCGCAATGTCTCCAAGACATTCGGCGAAGTGCGATCGCTGTCGGGCGTCAATTTCGTCGTCAATCGCGGAGAGATCGTCGGCCTGCTCGGCGACAATGGCTCGGGCAAGTCGACTCTCGTCAAGATCGTGATGGGCTATTACCAGCCCGACGCCGGCGGCGAGATCTATTTCCACGGCAAGCGCCTGGACGACTGGTCCGTGGCGCGCGCGCGGGGCCTCGGCATCGAAACGGTCTACCAGGAGCGGGCGCTCTGCGAGAAGCAGCCGATCTGGCGCAACATGTTCATGGGGCGCGAGCCTCGCACAAAGTGGGGCTTGCTCGACGTCAAGACTATGCGCGAGGAGTCGGCGCGGCTGATGAGCGAGCACATGGGCTTCACCTCGGCCGCGGTGCATCCCGACAATATCGTGACGACGATGTCGGGCGGCGAGAAGCAGGGCGTCGCGATCACGCGCGCGCTCTATTTCGACGCCGAACTGGTGATCCTCGACGAGCCGACGATGGGTCTCTCGCTCAGCGAGACGCGCAAGACGCTCGACTTCATCGGCAATATCAAGAAGGCCGGCAAGTCGGCGATCTTCATCGATCACAATATCTTCAACGTCTATCCCGTGGTCGATCGGCTCTATGTGCTCGACCGCGGCAAAGTCGCCGGCGTTTATGCAAAAAGCGAAATCACGATTGACGAGCTGATCGACCGGCTCTATCGCGTCGCCCGCACCGGGTCGGTGGGGTAGACGCCATGGTCAACCAAGCTTTGCCCGCACGCCCCGCCGACAATCGCGGCGCGCCGCCGTCGTTGCTGCGCCGTTACGGCAGCCAGCTCGGCATCATCGGGGTGGGCCTCGCGATGTGGCTCGGATTCGTCATCGCGGCGCCGAGGGTCTTCACCGATCTCGACATCTATCGCGCCTTCGCCGAGACGACGCCGCAGTTCGGCATCGTCGCGTTGTCGCTGACTTTCGTCGTCATCACCGGCGAGATCGATCTGTCGTTTCCCTCGGTCATGGCGCTGGGCACCGCCGCCTTCTGCCTCGTCAGCGCTTACGGCGGCGCGCCGTGGTACGTGGGCCTTGTTTGCGCCTTGGCGACGGGCGCCCTGTGCGGTCTCGTCAACGGCCTCCTTGTGGCCGCGCTGAACATCCCCTCGCTGGTCATCACCATCGGCACGCAGTTCCTGTTCCGCGGCCTCGAACTCGTGCTGATGGGCGGCACCGGGGTGCCGCTGACCGCCGACCAGTATCCCCAGATGCACGCGCTGTTGCGCGAATCCTATTTCGGCATGCCGATCCAGACGCTGTGGATGATCGCCATTCTGATCGCCCTATGGATTCTCCTCAACCGCACGCGCTTCGGCGCGCATGTCTTCCTCGTCGGCGACAACCAGATCAGCGCGCGGCTCATGGGCGTCAACGTCACCAGGGTGAAGATCAAGGCTTTTGTGCTGGTCGGCGTCACGGCGGTGTTCTGCGGGCTCCTGAGCTCGATCTACGGCTATTATTTCTGGCCGACGACCGGCGAGGGCTCGCTCCTCGACACGATCGCCTCGGTCTTCCTCGGCGGCACGTCGGTGTTCGGCGGCACGGGCTCGGTGGTGGGCACCTTCGTCGCCTCGTTCATCATCGGCGCCATCAACGCCGGCATCGTCTCGGCGGGCATCAACGCGTTCTATACCCAGCTCGCCTTTGGCCTCGTCATCGTCATTTCGGTGGTCCTGCAAACCATCATCGACCGCCGCATCCGACGCCAGTCCCTCACCGGGCGGTGAAGGTCGCCGCCGGCGGGCCGCCTCGCCCGTCAGGATAGAGCGGCCTCTATTTCGGCGAGATCGGCGGCCGACAGCGACGGGCCGCCAAGCGAATTGAGAGAATCATCCAGTTGCTGCACGGTTCGCGCGCCGACCAGCGCCGAGGTCACCCGGCGGTCGCGCAGCGCCCATTTGAGGGCGAGATGGGCGAGCGGGATGCGCAACCGCCTGGCGATCGGCTCCAGCAGACGAACCTTTTTCATGACGGCCTCGGTGACGCCCTCGCGCCCCATCGAGCCGCCGCGGCTGCCGCGCAGCGCGCGCGACCCCTCGGGGATTCCGTCGAGGTATTTGTCGGTCAGCACGCCCTGGTGCAGCGGCGAGAACACGATGCAGCCGACGCCGGCCTCCCCGAGCGCGTCGAGCAGCTTGTCGCCCTCGATCCAGCGGTCGAGCATCGAGTAGTTCGGCTGATGGATGAGGCACAGCGTTCCCAGCGACCGCAGCATGGCGAAGGCCTCGCTGGCGCGCTGCGAGCGATAGTTCGAAATGCCGACATAGAGCGCCTTGCCCTGCCGCACCGCATCGGCGAGCGCCGTCATGGTCTCTTCGAGCGGCGTGTCCGGGTCGGGCCGATGGTGGTAAAAGATATCGACATAGTCGAGGTTGAGACGCTTGAGGCTGGCGTCGAGGCTCGCCAGCAGGCTCTTGCGCGATCCCCATTCCCCATACGGCCCCGGCCACATCCGATAGCCCGCCTTGGTCGAAACGATGATCTCGTCCCGGTGCGGCCGCAGATCGGCGGCCAAAACGCGTCCGAAATTCTCTTCGGCGGCGCCGGGCGGCGGACCGTAGTTGTTGGCGAGATCGAAATGCGTGACCCCGCGGTCAAAGGCGCGGCGCAAAATGGCGCGGCCGGTCTCGAAGGCGTCGAGGCCGCCGAAGTTCTGCCACAGCCCCAGTGAGATCGCCGGCAGCATGACGCCGCTCGCGCCGCATCGCCGGTAGGAGGCGTCGAGGTAGCGGTCCTGCGCGGCAAGATAGACGGGATCGGACATTCGCGGCGCCTTTGCTGGTCGGGCGCGAACTTTATCAACGATCGCGGCATTGTCACCTCGACGAAACCGCGCCTGCCTCCGTCCGCGTGCTCCAGCCGACGCCGCCCTCCGTCGCCGGCGGCTTCTCACATCGAAATCGAGCCCTCGCGGAAGTCGGTGCGGTCGAGCCAGACGTTGATGAGAACCGGCTTGCCGGCGCGGGCGGCGGCGCGCGCCCGGTCGAGGGCGTCGGCGACCCCGGCGTTGGTTTTCACCACAATGCCTTCGGCTCCGAACCCGGCAGCGACCTCGTGGTAGGCCGTGCGGGCGAGCGCCGTGCCGACGTCGTCGTGCAGCATTTTCACCTGCTCGCGCGCGATCTGCGTCCAGGAGGCGTCGTTGCCGACCACGGCGATCACCGGGACGCGGTGGCGCACGAAAGTGTCGAACTCGGCCAAACTCCAGCCGCAGGCGCCGTCGCCGAACAGAATCCACACCTCGGCGTCGGGGTGACAAAGCGCCGCCGCCAGCGCGAAGCCGGCGCCGACCCCGAGGGTTCCGAACACGCCGGGATCGAGCCACCGGCGTGGCCCGTGCGGCCGCACGATATAGGAGGCGGCGCCGACGAAATCGCCGCCGTCGGCGACGAACAGCGCGTTGTCGCCCGCGGCGCGGTCGACGGCGCGCAGCAGCGCGATCGGATTGACATGCTGGCCCGTCGCTTTCGCCTGTTCGTCGATCTCGGCTTCGCGCGCGCCGTCGCGGGCGCGGAGCGCGGCGATCCATTGATCGCGCCGCGCGCCGGCGTCGCCGAAACGCCTGGCGAGGCGCTCGAGGAAATCTCCGGCGTCGCCGATCGCCGCGACGTCCGGGCGGCGATTGAGGCGGGCCTCCCTGGCGCTGCGATTGGCGGCGATCAGAGCGCTGGCGCGGCGCACATGACGGCCGTAGTCGAGGCGGAAGTCGCATGGCGCGCCGGCGAGCACGACGCAGTCCGCCTCCCGCAAGGCTTGCCGGCGTCGATGGAGCATTTGCAGCGGGTGGTCGCGGCCGAGCAGGCCGCGCGCCAGACCCGAGAGATAGACCGGCAGGGCGAGCCGGGCGACGGCGGCGGCGAGGCGCTCCGGGTCGGCGGCGAGCGTGACGGCCTGGCTGCCGATGACGAGGAGCGGCCGCTCGGCCTTCGCGATGCGCGCGACGGCGGCGTCGATGCGCGAATCATGCGCGGCCGGCGCCGCAACGTCGCGCGCCCGCGGCGCCGGCGCCTCGCGGCTTCCGGCGAACAGCCTGGCGACGTGGCGCTTGAGGTAGAAACGCAGCAGAAGGTCGGCGATGGACGTCCCTTTGCCGGACGCCTCGCCGTACCAGGCGCGAACGACCGCCTCGTCGTAGAGCAGGTCGACCGGGCATTCGACGAAGGCCGGCCCGGGCACGCCGTCGCGGACGACCGCGAAGGCTTCCTCCAGCGCGGGCGCCAGATCGCAAACGCGGCGAACCCGTTTCACCATTTTCACGTGCGGCGCTGCGACCGGCCCCTGGTCGATGTCCTGCAGCGCGCCGCGCCCCTGCAACGCGGTCGGGGCGGCGCCGCCCAGCAGCACGAGCGGCGATTGGGCGAGCCGGGCGTTTTTCAGCGCGGTCAGCGCATTGGTGACGCCGGGCCCCGCCGTCACCGCAGCGACGCCCGGCGCGCCGGTGAGCCGCGCCACGGCGTCGGCGGCGAACACGGCGGTCGCCTCATCGCGCACGTCGACGACGCGCAGGCCGCGCGCCTTGGCGCCGACGAGAATGGGCGCAATATGCCCGCCGCATAGCGTGAACAGGAAGCGGACGCCGTGCGCCTGCAGCGCGGCGGCGATGCGATCGCCGCCGTCGGCGACGGAATGTCCGGCGGTCGTCGTCGCTTCAACCCCTTCGGTCATTTCCCCGACCTCGCGCGATGGGCCTGCCGCAATCATATCAACGATTTAGTCGCTCATCGGCGCCGCGAGGGGCGATCGCCTCAGTCTCCGGCGCGCGATCGACGCCGAAGGCCGGGGATCGCCGTCAGGCCAACCCGCTCGGAAAGCTGGGCCAAACCGCGCGGCTTGATATTTTCCTTGGCTAATCGGCGCCGGGGTCTTATATGACGTTCTGGTGGCGCGCGACCGAGAGGTTCCGCGCCGCGAATTTTTCCGCCCCGCGCGAATCGCGGCGCGGCGCGCCGGCAGCCGCGCAAGAGCGACCTTTCCCTTGGACGAGCAACAATGGCCAACCCGTTCGAATTCATCCAGCAGGTGCGCTCCGAAGCCTCGAAAGTCATCTGGCCGAGCCGGCGCGAGACCCTGGTCACCACGGGCATGGTTCTGCTGATGGTGCTGTTCGCCAGTCTGTTTTTCGTGACGGTCGATGAAAGCCTGCGGTTTCTCGTCGGATTCGTGCTGGGAATCGGCCGACATGGCTGAGGCGCCGCTTCGATTGGGCCGCATCGCGCCGGCCGGCCGCGCCGCGCGCCGCAACGGGATGTTGTTTGGGATGCCGACATGAGCATGCACTGGTATATCGTCCACGCCTATTCGAATTTCGAAAAGAAGGTCGCCGAATTGATCAAGGAGCAGGCCGCCCAGCGCGGCCTCGCCGACAAGTTCACCGAAATCATGGTGCCGACCGAGCAGGTGATCGAGGTCCGGCGCGGCCGCAAGGTGAGTTCCGAGCGCAAGTTCTTCCCCGGCTACGTCCTGGTCAAATGCGATCTGACCGACGACGTTTACCACCTGATCAAGAACACGCCGAAAGTCACCGGTTTCCTCGGCGCCGACAAGAAGCCGATGGCCATTCCCGACATCGAGGCCGACCGCATCAAGGGCCAGGTGGCTGACGGCGTCGAGCGGCCGAAGCCCTCGATCCGTTTCGAGATCGGCGAGCAGGTGCGCGTCGCCGACGGCCCGTTCGCCTCCTTCAACGGCGTCGTCGAGGAGATCGACGAGGCGCGTTCGCGCGTCAAGGTCGCCGTCTCGATCTTCGGCCGCGCAACGCCGGTCGACCTTGAATTCGGGCAGGTCGAGAAGGCCTGACCGGCCGGGCGCCGCGACCGTCGTCCTGCGGCGGACAGGCCGCCGATCCCCGCGAAGGCCGCCGGAGGGAGCCGCTCGACGCGTGAGCACACCGCTCCGCCGCGCCTCCTCAATACCGCCAGCGCTGCGCCTTCGAGACGAGAAAGTCGCGAAACGCCTCAACGCGCGCGACGTTCTTCAATTCCTCGGGAAAAACGAGAAAACATTCCATTTCCGGCATGTCGGCCTGCGGCAGCAGGCGCACGACGCCGGAGTCCGGCGCTATGCAATAGTCGGGCAGCACCGCTATGCCGACGCCCTGCTCGACGGCGCGGGTGATCGCGCCGAGATTGTTGGAAGCGATATGCGGCGTGCGCGGATTGCGCGCATCGCGCCCGACCGTCAGCAGCGAATTGAGGTCATACAGAATGTGGCTCGCCGTCGCCGCCCTGAAGGCGAGCAGGCGATGCGCGTCGAGGTCGCCGATCGAGCGCGGCTGGCCGTGGCGCTTGAGGTATTCGGCCGACGCGTAAGCGTGGAAATGCACGGTGAACAAGCGGCGGCGGATGAGATCGGGCTGCGACGGCTCGCGCAGGCGCAGCGCGACGTCGGCCTCGCGCATGCCGAGGTCCAGTTCGTCGTCGGTCAGCAGAAGCTGCAGCCTGACTTCGGGATAGAGTTCGAGGAACTCGCCGAGGCGCGGCGACAGCCAGTTGGCGCCGAGCCCCAGCGTCGTCGTCACGCGCAATTCGCCGTTCGGCTTCTCGCGGCTGTCGATCAGCCGGCTTCTGACCGCCTCCAGCTTGAGGACGACGTCCTGCACCGTGCCGAGCAGCATTTCGCCCTGCTCGGTCAGGATGAGGCCGCGCGCGTGGCGGTGAAACAAAGGCGCGCCGAGGTCCTGTTCGAGCGCGCTCACCTGACGGCTGATCGCCGATTGGCTGAGACCCAACGTCTCGCCGGCATGGGTGAACGAACCGGCGTCGGCGGCCGCCTGGAAAACGCGCAGCTTGTCCCAATCCATCGTTTCCCCCGCCCGTTCGCCTGCTTCTTGGGCTTGATCGCGAAAAGCCGCCGACTTTTCGGAAGCCGGGCGTCAGCCAAGCGCGCCGCAGTGCAAGTTCGACTCGATCCAAAACAATGGCGCGCCCGCCAAGGCCGAACCGGCCTTGCTCATTCGGCGGCCTGCTGCGCGCGCGGCATCGCGGCGAGCCAGCGCTCTGCCTCCAGCGCCGCCATGCAGCCGAGGCCCGCCGCGGTGACCGCCTGACGGAAAACGTCGTCGGCGACATCGCCGGCGGCGAACACGCCCTCGACGCTGGTCGCGGTCGAGCCCGGCGCCGTTTGCACGTAGCCGTTGGGCTTCAGCGCCAATTGTCCGCGAACCAGTTCGGTCGCCGGGGCATGGCCGATCGCGACAAAAAATCCACTCGCGGCGATTTCCTCGTGAGCGCCGGTCTTCAGGTTGCGCAGCCGAGCGCCGGTGACGCCGAGCGGCTTGCCGCCGCCTAGCACTTCCTCGACCGCGCTGTTCCATCTCACCTCGACATTGGCGCGCTGGAACAACCGGTCCTGCAGGATTTTCTCGGCGCGAAACGAATCGCGACGATGCACGAGGGTCACGTGATGGACGATGTTGCTGAGATAGAGCGCTTCCTCGACGGCGGAATTGCCGCCGCCTACGACGATGACGTTCTTGCCGCGAAAGAAAAAGCCGTCGCAGGTCGCGCAGGCCGAAACGCCATAGCCCTTGAAGGCCTGTTCGCTCGGCAGTTCGAGCCATTTGGCCTTGGCGCCCGTCGCCAGAATGATCGAATCGGCGGCGAGCGCGCGCCCGCTGTCGCATTCGATGGCGAAAGGGCGCCGGCTGAGATCGAGCCGCGTGACATATTCGCCCTCGATCCGCGCGCCGACATGGGCGGCCTGCGCGCGCATCTGCTCCATCAGCCAGGGCCCCTGTACGGCCTGCGCGAAGCCGGGATAGTTTTCGACGTCGCTGGTGATCATCAACTGGCCGCCCGGCTCGAAGCCCACCAGCATCAAAGGCTCCAGCATCGCGCGCGCCGCATAGATCGCCGCGGTATAGCCCGCCGGACCCGAACCGATAATCACCACGCGCTCGCGATCCATGGAGTTCGCCGCCGACATAGAGCCTCGCCTGATCGACCGCCCGCCGATGACGGCGCGGGCGGTTGTGAAAAACAGGCTCTGTTATATGGGCGCCCGCCCTCGATCGGCAACAACGCGCCGCATTGGCGCCGCGCGGCGGCTTGCAATTCGCCCCGCGGTGCGGCCAGATCGGCGCCCCCGGGAGGATCGCCATGCTTGTTTTGCGCTCGTCGCCCACGTCGCCCTTCGTCCGCAAGGTCAGGATCGCGGCGGCGGTTCTGGGCCTGTCGGATCGAATCGCCATCGTCGCGGCGGACACCGGCGATCCCAACGATTCTCTGCGGCGGCAGAACCCGTTGGGCAAGATTCCCGCGCTCATTCTGGAAGACGGCGCGATCCTTTATGACAGTCGCGTCATCGCCGAATATCTCGACTGGCTGGCGGGCGGCGGCAAGATCATTCCGCCGGCGCCGGAGCGCTTTCGCGTGCTGACCGTGCAGGCGCTGGCCGACGGGATCACGGAGGCCGCCCTCCTGCAGGTCTACGAGACGCGATTTCGCGAGCCCGCCCAATACGGCGCGAGATGGCTGGATCACCAGGCCGCCAAAGTCGCGCGCGGCCTCGAGCGGCTGGAAGCCGCGGCGCCGGCGGCGCAGGCGCGCGACATCGGCGCCATCGCGCTGGCCTGCGCGCTCGGCTATCTCGATCTGCGCTTCGGCGGGCGCTGGCGCGCCGACTATCCGCGGCTCGTCAGGTGGCTGGACGCTTTCGCGGGGGACGTGCCGGCCTTCGCCGAGACGCGCGCTCCCGCGGCGCGCTGACCGGCGCGCGGCGCAAACGAAAAGCCCGGCCGGGGGACCCGGCCGGGCTCATCTCGGCAAACGCCGATCGCGGGGATCAGAACTTGTAGTTGATGCCCGCCGTGATTGTGTTCACGTTCAGGCCCGTCTTCACGATGTCCGGGGTGCCGGCGAAGTAGGTCTTGTCGTTGAGTTGCGAGAAAATGTACTCGCCCTTCAGCGAGATGTTGTTGGTCAGCGCGTATTCGATGCCGCCGCCGAGCGCCCAGCCGTTCTGCCAGCCGCTGGTGGAGGAATTGAGGCCCGCCGCCGTCAGGTCCGTGCCGCGCACGTCGCCGCCGGCGTAGCCGCCCGCCACGTAGAACAGGGCGCGGTCGGCCGCAAAGCCGAACCGGGCGAGGACGTTGCCGAGCGCGTCGACCTTCGAGGAAGTCAGCGAGCCGTCGAGCAGCGTCTGGCTCTTGGAGAGGTCGGCCCAGTCAAGCCTGCCCTCGATGCCGGTCACAAACTGGCCGATCTGATAGTTATAGCCGACCGTGCCGCCGACCAGTCCGCCGGCCGGATTGCCGAACGCGCCGCTGGCGCCGCTGCCGAAGGCGCCGCCGCCGTTGACGCCGATGTAGAAGCCCGTCCAGGTGAACGGCGGCGGCACATAGACGGGGGCCGGCGGCGGCCCCTTTTGCGTCGGCAAGTCGGCGGCGAAAGCCGATGTGGCGACACCCGCCAGAAGCGCCGCGGTCAGAATCTTTCTCATGATAGTCTCCTCATTCACCGACCATTGCGGGAGCGCTCAGAATGCCCCCCGCCGGCATGAAGAGACATATAGGTCGGAACGTAGTGAAAGTCTGTTGCCCATGCATCACAAATGGATGATCCAATATGGCAAAACCTTGGCGATTATAGGAAAGTAATGTGATTCAAAATTTAGCGAATGAGCTATGTTTGTGCGATGCGATATAGGGATAATTAGGCAACGTATATTCAAGTCTTGTCCGTCTAGGCGGAAATCTATCAGGGTAAATAATTTGTATATTTGCCGCGATCATCCGGAGAATTCTTCGTCTCTGGCGCGCGGAACATCGAAAAAATGACTTTTCGGAGCGTCGGCGCGGACCCCTGCGTCGGGCGCGCCGGGCAAAATGCGCGACCCCGGCGGCGAACGGCGCGTTCAGTCGGCAGTGGGCAGGCGTCGGATGGTGAACTCGATGCGCCCGTCGGCGAGCTCCCGCCAGAACTCGATCTCCGTCATATAGGCGGCCTTGGGATAGCGATCGAACCATTCGAGCGCTTTTTCGCGCGCCTCGACGCGCGGCAGGCAATAGGTTTCGCGCCGCCAGGCGTCCTCGGGTTGGCGCGCCGCCGGCCGCTGCGCGCGTCGGCGCGCCACGCGTTCGGCTATGTCCAGCGGTTTCTTGCGCTCGATCGCCATCGCCTGTTCCTCGCGCGCGGCGACCATAGCGCGGCGGCGCGGGAAAAGGGAGTCGCCGGGGTCAGGCGTTCCGGGCGACGCGCAAGGCTCGCGGGAGCCGGCCGTCGATACAGGCGAGCCCGGCGCCGATCAGCGCCAGCCCGACGAAATGCCGGGGCTCGAGCCGTTCGTGCAGCACGATCGCGCCGAGCAGGATCGAACTCACCGGCGCCAGCAACGTGACCAGCACGACATTGGTGGCTCCGGCGCCGGCCAGAATGCGGAAATACAGGATATAGCCGAGCGCGGTCGAAAAAAACGCGAGGGCGACGATCGCGGCGCATGTCGCAAGGCCCGGCAAGGCCAGGGTCCACGGCCGGTCGACCAGCAGCGCGATCGGCGCCAGCATCAGGCTGGACGCGGTGACCTGGCCGGTGGCGGTGGCGATCGGACTGACGCCGAGGCGGCGAAAGCGCCGACCGAACAGGCTCGCGAAGGCGTAGCTGATCGCCGCGCCGATGATGGCGAGCTCCGCCGGCGCGCCGCCGCCAAGCCCCTCGACCAGCCGCGGCCCGATCAAGACGGCGACGCCGAACAGGCCGCACAGCGCTCCGGCGGCGCGCCACGGCGTCAATCGCTCGTCACGAGTGAGGAAGTGGGCCGCCAGAACCGTGAACAACGGCGTCGTTGCGTTGAGGATCGAGGCCAGCCCGCTGGCGAGCTGCGTCTGGCCCCAGACGATCAGGCAGAAGGGGATCGCGTTGTTCAGCAGCCCCATGCCGAGAAAGGCGATCGCCGCCTCCCGTCGCCGCGGCATGACCAGACCCAGCGCCGGCGCCAAAGCCCAGAGGATCAGCGAGGCGAGCGATACGCGCAGCGCGACGATGGTCAGCGGCGGCAGCTCCTTCACCGCGACGCCGATGAAGAAGAACGAGCCGCCCCAGAACAGCGACAGCGTCAGCAGCATCGCCCATTCCACGGGCGTCATCGTCCTGTTCGCGCCGGCCATCGGATTTCCGCTTCGTTTCGCGGGCCGGTCTAGCGCGGCCAAAACGGCCTGTCGCTCCGCTTCTTGCCGTCGATCGCGCAAAGCGCCGCCGGCGCTATTTGGCGGCTCGAACGCGCGCCCATTCCTTGTCGATCAGCGGCGCCAGGCTGGCGTCGGCGGCGCCGGTCGGGAAAAGCCGCTTCAGCGTCTCCTCGTCGCCGGCGTCGTCGCCACTGGACAGCGCCGTCGCGCGCGCGTTGCGGGCGGCGATCTCCGGGCGCAACAGGAAGTCGAGCAGCGCGTAAGCCTGCGCCGGGTGCGGCGCGCGCGTCGGGATGGCGAAAGCGTCGAGCGACATCGGCGCGCCTTCTTTGGGCGTGACGAAGCGAATGTCGGCGGCGCGCCCCTGCTGAGCGGCCCGAGTCATCGCCAGCGCCGCGTCGCCGATGCGCCCGAGGCTCAGGCAGACCGAGCCGTTGGCCAGCGCGCCGACCGGGTCGGGAATCGCGAAAGCGCGCGCGCTCGCCTTGACGCGGATCAGCAGATCGGCCGCCCGCTTGACGTCGAACGCGTTGATCCTGGCGGGGTTGACGCCGAGAAACCGCCAGGCCGCCATGAACAGATCGTCGCGGCTATCCGGCGTCGCGACGCCGCAATCGGCGAGGCGGCGCGCCTGCTCCGGCGCGAAGATCGCACCCCACGACGCGGGCGCCGACCCCAGGCGCCGGGGCGCCAGGGCGGCGTCGTAGAGCAGCCCCACGGCGAACCACATATAGGGCAACGCGCTGGAGCCGCCGGGGTCATAGACCGCGAGCTTGGCGGCGATGGCGCTCGAGACGGCCGAGGCGTGCGGGAGTTGCGCGCGGTCGAGCTTGCGCAGCGCGCCGGCGGCGATCTGCTGGCGCAGGATCGGGCCGGGCAGGACGACGAGATCATAGGGGCCGTCCCGCAATTTGTCGGGGATCGATTCGGGGGCATCGTAGGCGTCATAGGCGACCTTCCAGCCGCTTTGCCGCTCGAACTCCTCGAGCGCCCGCGCATCGAAATAGTCGGCGAAGGCGAGCAGACGCACGAACCTCGGTTCCGCCTGGGTCGGCGGCGCGAACGGCGATTGCGCGGCAGCCGGCGCCAGCAGCGCCAGCGCCGCCAGAATCATTGCAATCGGACGGCGCGGAATCACGATCGGCCTTCAATTCCGTTTGACCGTCGATCGGCTGGTCGGGCGGCCTTGCGCCGCACGATCAAACCGTTCGAGCCTCCGCCAGCGACCCCAGGCGCGAAGCCTTGCCGAGGCGCGCGACATTGTCGAGCCGGGCGAGCGCCGCGTCGAGCGTGGCGTCGTGCTTGGCGAAGCAGAAGCGCACCACGGTTCGGATCGCGTCAGCGGCGTAAAAGGCCGAGACCGGGATCGCCGCGACGCCGTGCTCTTCGACGAGCCACCGGCAAAACGCGACGTCGTCGGTGTGGCCGAGCGGGGCGATGTCGATATTGAGAAAGTAGGTCGCCGCGCTCGGCAGGACGCGGAAGCCCCGCGCGACAAGGCCCGCGCTGAACCGGTCGCGGCTGCGCTGGAAGGCGGCGCGCATGTCGGTGAAATAGGCGTCGTCCTTCATCAGGCCGTAGGCGACGGCGCTCTGCAGGTTGGGCGGCGTGGTGAAGGTGAGGAACTGATGCGCCTTGGCGATGACCCGCATGATCGCCGGCGCGGCGCAGACGAGGCCGACCTTCCAGCCGGTCAGCGAAAAAATCTTGCCCGCCGAGCCGATCTTGACCGTCCGCTCGCGCATGCCGTCGATTCCCATCAGCGGGACATGGGCGCGCCCGTCGAACACCACGTGCTCCCACACCTCGTCGCACAGCGCGATCGCGTCGAACTTCACGCAGAACCGCGCCAGCAGCGCCAGCGCGTCGCGATCATAGGCCGCGCCGGCCGGATTGAGCGGATTGTTGAACAGCACGACGCGGGTGCGCGGCGAAAAGGCGGTGGCGAGATCCTCTTCGCGGATCGTCCAGTGCGGCGGCTTCAGCGTGACGAACTTGGCGATCCCGCCGGCGCGCCGCACGAGCGGGAGATAGGCGTCGTAGATCGGCTGGAACAGCACCACCTCGTCGCCCGGCTCGATCAGCGCCAGCAGCGCGCCGGCCAACGCCTCGGTCGCGCCCGACGTCACCATCACCTCAGCGGAGGCGTCGAGTTCGAGCCCCTGGAAGCGGCGGTAATGGGCTGATATCGCCGCGCGCAATTCGGGCAGGCCCATCATCGGCGGATACTGGTTCCAGCCCGAGACCACCGCCTCGGCCGCCTTCGCGCGCACGTCTGCCGGGCCGGGATCGTCGGGAAAGCCCTGGCCGAGATTGACCGCCTGGCGCTCGCGCGCCAGCCGCGACATCACTTCGAAGACGCTGGTGCCGAGATTGGCGAAGATCGGGTTCATTCGGGGGCTGCGCGGGTTTCGGGGAGCAGCCTTCTAACACCGACCGCCCGTCGCCAGAAGGCGCGAGGCGTGAGAAGGCGCAGGCCCTCTGGGCCGGCGGCGCGTCCCGCGGACCTCCGAATGAATATTTGGAAATTGCCTCTTTGGCGCCAAAAAACGCCGGATCGGCAAATTTTTGGCTTTTGCGTTCATTGAAAAGATTGAGATATTTTCCGGCGTCTCCAAATTTTCAAAAACATTTCTTTGGCCGTTTCGGGGGATTCCAAAGGGTTGCGGGCGAAAAAATTTGGAATCGCGTTTTTTAGGAATTGCCTCGCCCGTTCATCAGGAAAAACAGCATCGTCGACAATCCCCGCCCGGTCAAGATTTTGTTCGAGGGGCGAACCTGGTTCCTTCCCCACTTGCGGGGGAAGAGGTCATGCGGAGCATGACGGATGAGGGGAAGTCGAGCGTAAGCTCGACGGCGTGAAGCCGCATCGCCGCAAGCCGTCTCGCTGCGCTCGACTCCCCCTCATCCGGCCTTCGCTCACGCGAAGGCCACCTTCTCCCGCAAGGGGAGAAGGGACACGACCCTTACCCTCAAGGTTAGCGCGCGTTGATCTCCCCCAACGCGCTCGGCGTTGCGATCGCGTGAATCGGAGCCCGTCCGGGGGCCACGCCGCCAGGGCACCGTCAAGTCAAGGCGAATGCGCAGCATTCGTCCGCAGGCTTCGCCGCTCCGGCGCTTCGCTTCGGCGCCTTCGGCGTGACCGCGCCCTGTCGGCGCGGCGATTTGCATCCATGTCCCTTTGGTGAACGAGAGCGACCGGAAGGCCGCTTTCGTTTACCAAAGGGACATGGTCAGCCAATACGCCAGCGCCGCGCGGAGGCTGTCAAGGTTCGCGAAGCGACCGCGTGAGCGGCTTGACCTTGACAGCGAGCACGGCGATGGCATCAGGCGAACGCGCTGGTTTGGACCTTTTGGGGATTGAGTAATCCGTCGCCCTAACTCACCATAATTTCCGCAACCGGAGGGCGCCGATGCCCGCGAACATCGAGATTGTCGCAACCCTGCCGCCGATGCACCCCGGCGAGATGCTGCGCGAGGAATATCTCAAGCCGCTGAATCTTTCCGCCGGCGCTCTCGCCAGGCTGTGCGGCGTTCCGCGCACGCGCATCGAGCGGATCGCCAATGAGAAGCTCGGCGTCACCGGCGACACCGCGATCAGGCTCGCCCGCGTGCTGGGCACGACGCCGGAATTCTGGATGAACCTGCAGGGCCGCTACGAGATCAGAACGGCGCTCAGCGAAGCGGGCGACGAAGTGGAACGGCTGCGCCCTCTGGAGACGGTCGCTGCCTGACGCGCCATCGCCCGTCGCGGCCCGACCCCGCTCGTCGAGTTGAGAAACCACGCCCGCCACAACGCAAAAGGGCCGGGAGCGATCCCGACCCTTCCCATCGACCAGAATGCGACGAGTGGATCAATCGCCGCCGGCGCCGGTACATCCGCGGTCGCCGGTCGGCATGATCCGTCCTGCCGCTCAGGCGGCCTGGAGCTTGTCCGCCGAGGTCTTTCCCGAACGCGCGTCCGAGACCAGCTCGAAGCTGATTTTCTGGCCTTCGCGCAGATCGCTCATGCCGGCGCGTTCAACCGCGCTGACGTGAACGAAGGCGTCCTTGCCGCCGTCATCCGGTTGAATGAATCCGTAGCCTTTTTGCGAATTGTACCATTTCACAACGCCTGTCGTCATGACGATCCCTTTCCAAGACATGATTAGAGACGCGGCTCCGCGGCGCGGAACCATCGTCGATTTTCGATTTTTGGGGGGAATTCGTCAGCTTGGGCGATGAAATCGCTCGGGGCCAATGCAGTCCGGCCGAATTTCGAAGCCTTTACGTAGGAAGTCCGTCTCGCCTTGTCAAGGACGTGCTGGCTCATGACAGGTGAGACTCACGGACGGAGGCGGTTTTGTTCATTGTTTGCTTGGCGGAGCGGAGCGCGAGAGGAATTCGAAGTCAAGGATGCGAGGCGCCGCCTGCGGCGGCGGCCCTTCGGGCCGTCCTTGAGTTCGAATTCCTCTCGCGCATAATTGCCTCCAAGCATTCAATGAATTTGTGGCGCTGACGTCAGCGCCAGTCTCAGATGTGTCTGAGCCAAGTCACGCTTCGCCGACGAGGACACGATTTTGAAGCTCGCCGCCCATCCGATTGCGCCGCCGTTCCTCGCGTGACAGTAAGGCGCATGAACCCCTCCGCCTCGCCGCTCATCGAATGCCGCAGCGTGCTGGTGCTCGGCGGCGCCCGGTCGGGCAAGAGCGCCTATGCGCTCGCGCTCGCCGAGGCGGCGGCGGGCGAGCGGCTCTATCTGGCGACCGGATCGGCGGGCGACGAGGAAATGGCCGCCCGCATCGAGAGACACCGCGCCGAGCGGGGCGAAGGCTGGACGACCCTGGAGGAGCCGCTGGCGCTCGGGGCGGCGCTGCGGGCGCAGGCGCGCCCCGGCCGCGTCATTCTCGTCGACTGCCTGACGTTCTGGCTGGCCAATGCGACGTTCGCCAACCTCGACCTCGCCGCCGAGACGGCGGGCCTTTGCGCGGCGATCGGCGCGCTGGACGGCCCCGTGGTGTTGGTCTCGAACGAGGTCGGCGCCGGCGTCGTGCCGGCGACCCCGTCGGGGCGCGCCTTTCGCGACTGGCAGGGCAGGGTCAACCAGGATGTCGCCCGCGCCTGCGACGGCGTGGCGTTCGTCGCCGCCGGCCTGCCGACCCTGCTCAAGCCGTCGCCGGCGCCGCGTTTGACGATGCGCTGACGCAAGCCGGGACTAGCAACTCAACGCTTGTCTGCGATACAATTCGACCATGCTCCGCCTCTTTCAGAATCGAAAGACCAATCCCCCCGTCGTGCATCTCGATGTCGCCCATTGCGGAGCGACCTATCGTGTCGCGTTGAAGCGGCTGCCCAGCGCGCGCCGCTTCACGCTCAGGGTGCGCGGCGCGACGCGCGACGTGGTGCTGACCATGCCGGCGCGAAGCTCGCTGAACTCGGCGCGCGAGTTCGCCGAGCGCCATGCGGCCTGGATCGGCGCGCGGCTCGCCCGCCTGCCAAGACCGGTGATTTTCGAGCCGCGTTCGATCGCGCCGCTGCGCGGCGTCGATCACGCGATCGTCCATCGCCCGGGCGTGCGCGGCGTGGTGTGGGTCGAGCGCGCCGACAGGGGACCGCTGATCTGCGTCGCTGGCGATCTGGCCCATGTGCCGCGCCGCGTCGCCGATTTTCTCAAGCGCGAGGCGCGCCGCGACCTCGAGGCGGCGGTCGCCCGCTATTGCGAGGCGCTCGGCGTCGAAGCGCGCCGCATCGCCTTGCGCGACACCACCAGCCGCTGGGGCTCGTGCTCGTCGACCGGCGCGCTCAGTTTCTCGTGGCGGCTGATCCTGGCGCCGCCGTTCGTGCTCGACTACCTGGCGGCCCACGAGGTCGCCCATTTCCTCCATATGAATCATTCGCCCGCGTTCTGGAAAGTCGCACACCGGCTGTTTCCGGAAACCGATCGCGCGGAGCAGTGGTTGAAGACGCACGGCCCGAACCTGCATCGCTTCGGCGCCCGGAAATCCTGAACCGCGAACGCGTCGAGGCCAACGCCGCGTCGCCGCGGCGGCGGGCGGTCGCGATTCGGGGCGCGCTGATAAAGCGGGTTGAGCGCGAAGAATCTATGTATTAAACTTGATTCGTTCGTGGCTCGGCATTAGGCGCGATGGATCAGACATGATAACGGCGGCGCAATTGCGGGCGGCGCGCGCGTTGGCTGCGCTCGATCAGCGCGCCCTGGCGGCGCTCGCCGGCCTCTCCGTTCCGACGATCCAGAGAATGGAGGCCAGCGAGGGCGTCATCCGCGGCAACGTCGACTCGCTGACCAAGCTGGTCGGCGCGCTTGCGGCGGCGGGCGTCGAGCTGATCGGCGAGGGCGCCGCCAGCGCCGGCGGCGGGCGGGGCGTTCGCCTGCGCCATCCGGCGGCCGACGGGCGAAGTCGACCGGGCGCGAGGGACGAAAGCTGATGTCCCTCGTCGTCCTTCTCGTCTGCAACGGCGCGCTGCTGGTTCTGGCCGCGGTCGGGATCGCGCTCGGCCGCCGGCCGGTCGGCGCCTCGATCGTCTATGGCGGCGCGCTCGCCCTTTCGCTCGCCTCGCTCGCCGCCGCGTTGATCCAGCTCATCGGCGACGCGCCCGCCGATGAGATCGTCTTGCCGGTCGGCCTGCCGTGGGTCGGCGCGCATCTGCGCATCGACGCGCTGTCGGCGTTCTTCCTGGCGGTGGTCAATCTCGGGGCCGCCGCGGCGAGCCTTTTCGGGCTCGGCTACGGGCCTCACGAACGCGAGCCGCAACGCGTGTTGCCGTTCTTCCCGGCGTTCCTGGCGGGCATGAGCCTCGTGCTGCTCGCCGACGACGCCTACACATTTCTGGTGTCGTGGGAGTTCATGTCGCTCGCTTCGTGGGCGCTGGTGATGGCCCACCACCAGGAGCGCGACAATGCGCGGGCGGGATATGTCTATCTCGTCATGGCGAGCTTCGGCGCGATGGCGCTGCTGCTGGCGTTCGCCCTGCTCGTCGGTCCGCAGGACGCCTATACGTTCGAAGCGATACACGCGAGCGGCGCGACGCCGGGAGTGGCGGGCCTCGTTCTCGTTCTGGCGCTGGTGGGCGCGGGGTCGAAGGCGGGCCTCGTCCCGTTGCATGTCTGGCTGCCGCTCGCGCATCCGGCGGCGCCCAGCCACGTGTCCGCGCTGATGAGCGGGGTGATGACCAAGGTCGCGGTCTACGGTTTCGTGCGCATCGTGTTCGATCTCATCGGGCCGCCCGCCTGGTGGTGGAGCCTGATGGTGCTGGCGCTCGGCGCCATCACCGCGGTGATGGGCGTCCTCTACGCGCTGATGCAGCACGATCTCAAGCGCCTGCTCGCCTATCACACGGTGGAGAACATCGGGATCATCTTCATCGGCCTCGGGCTCGCTCTGGCGTTCAAGGCCTTCGACATGCCCGCGGCGGCGGCGCTGGCGCTCACCGCCGGCCTCCTGCACGTGTTCAACCATTCGCTGTTCAAGAGCCTGCTGTTCTTCGGCGCGGGCGCGGTGCTGACCTCGACCGGCGAGCGCGACATGGAGCATCTCGGCGGCCTCATTCACCGCATGCCGCAGACCGCCGTCGCCTTTCTCGTCGGTTGCGTCGCCATCTCGGCGCTGCCGCCGTTCAACGGCTTCGTCTCGGAATGGCTGACCTTCCAGGCGATCCTGCTCAGTCCGCAATTGCCGTCCTGGGGGTTGAAGCTGCTGGTGCCGGCGGTCGGGGCGATGCTCGCCCTGTCGGCGGCGCTCGCCGCCGCCTGTTTCGTCAAGGCGTTCGGCATCACCTTTCTCGGACGCGCCCGCACCGAGGCGGCCAGGGAGGCGCGCGAGACCGATCGCTTTTCGCTCGCCGCGATGTTCGCTTTCGCGGCGCTTTGCCTGCTCGCCGGCGTGTTGCCCGGGCTGTTCATCGACGCGCTGGCGCCGGTGGCGCACGGCCTCGTCGGCGACCGGATGCCGGTGCAGATCGGCATCAACTGGCTTTCGATCGTGCCGATCGGCGCGAGCCGCAGCTCCTACAACGGGCTGCTGGTGTTCCTGTTCATCGCGGCGTCCGCCTCGCTGGCCGCCGCCGCGATCCATCGCCTCGCCTCCAACGTCGTGCGGCGCGCGCCGGCGTGGGATTGCGGCTTTCCCGACGCCAGCCCGGCGACCCAATATACCGCCGAGAGCTTCGCCGAGCCGATCCGGCGGGTCTATGGCGTGTTCGCGTTCCGGGCGAGCGCCCGCGTCGACCTCCCGGCGCCGGGCGACCTGCGGCCCGCCCGCATGCGCGTCGAGACCCACGACCTCGTCTGGGAATACCTCTATCAGCCGATCGTCCGCGCCGTCGAGTTTCTCGCCGTCCGGTTGAACGCTCTGCAATTCCTGACCATTCGCCAATATCTCAGCGTCGTCTTCGGCGCGCTGGTGGCGCTTCTGCTGGTGCTCGCGTCATGGGGCTGATCGGCGATCTGGCCATTCAGGCCTCCCAGATGTTGCTGGTGCTGTTGCTGGCGCCCTTGCTGACCGGCCTCGTGCGCAAGGTGAAGGCGCGTCTGCTGCGCCGCCGCGGCCCGCCGCTGCTGCAGCCCTATCGCGATCTTGCCCGGCTGGCGCGCAAGGAGGCGGTGATCGCGCATGGCGCGTCCTGGCTGTTCCGCTTCGTTCCCTATCTCGTATTCGCCGCGACCTGGGTCGCCGCCGCGCTCATTCCGACCTTCGCGACCGGCCTGCTGTTCAGCTGGTCGGCCGACCTCATCGCGATCATCGCGCTGCTCGGCAGCGCGCGGTTCTTTCTGGCTTTGGCGGGCATGGACGTCGGCACGAGCTTCGGCGGCATCGGCTCCAGCCGCGAGGCGATGTTCGCGACCCTCGCCGAGCCGGCGCTGTTGATGATCGTCTTCACCCTGGCGCTGGTGGCGGGCTCGACGCAGCTTTCGACCGTCGCAGGCTTCATGACTTCGCCGGCGGTCGGCCTGCGCGTGTCGCTCGGGCTGGCGCTTGTCGCGCTGGTCATCGTGGCGATCGCCGAAAACGGCCGCGTGCCGGTGGACAATCCGGCGACGCATCTCGAGCTCACCATGGTCCACGAGGCGATGGTGCTGGAATATTCGGGTCGGCATCTGGCCGTCATCGAACTGGCCTCCTGGCTCAAGCTGCTGCTCTATGTCTCGCTGATCGCCTGCGTGTTCACGCCGTGGGGCGTCGCGCATGTCGGCAAGGGCTTCAGTTTGCAGGCCGTCGGCGTCCTCGCCTATCTCGTCAAGCTGGCGATCGCCGGCGTCCTGCTCGCCTTGTTCGAAACGACGATCGCCAAGATGCGGGTCTTTCGCGTCCCCGATTTCGTCGGCATCGCCCTGATGCTCGGCTTCCTCGCCGTGTTGCTGCGCTTCGTCTCGGGGAGCCTGTGATGAAGGGTCTCGGCTTCGACCTCGCGCACCTGCTCGCCGGCGGCCTCGTGCTGGTCAGCTTCATGCTGCTCTACCAGAATCGCCTCTATTCGCTGCTCAACGTCTTCGCGCTGCAGGCGGTCGTTCTCTCGCTGTCGGTCGCCTGGCAGGCCTATGTCCAGGGCGCGCCGCATCTCTACGTGACGGCGGCGATCGCGCTGGTGTTCAAGGCGATCGTCATTCCCGTCGCGCTGCACCGGATCATCGCCCGGCTCGGCATCCATCGCGAAATCGAGATCGTCGTCAGCATCGGCCCCACGATGATCGCCGGCCTGGCGCTCGTCGCCCTGTCGATGGTGGTGATGCTGCGCGTGACCGCCGAGGCCGATCCGCTGGCGCGCGAGGACCTCGCCTTCGCGCTCTCGGTGGTGATGCTCGGCCTGTTGATGATGGTGACGCGCCGCAACGCCGTCAGCCAGGTCGTCGGTTTCATGTCGCTGGAGAACGGCCTGATCCTCGCCGCCACCGGCGCCAAGGGCATGCCGCTGGTCGTCGAGATCAGCGTCGCCTTCTCGGTGCTGGTCGCCTTCATCGTGATCGGCGTCTTTCTGTTCCGCATCCGCGAGCGTTTCGATACGGTCGACGTCCAGGCGCTCGACCGCTTCCAGGAAGGGCGCCGATGAACCTGTTCAGCGTCGACGGGGTCGGCCCGATCCTCGCCATTCCCGCGGCGAGCGCGGTGGCTCTCGCCTTGACGCCGGGTTACCGCGCATCCGCCAGGCTCAACGTCCTCTCCGCGTTCCTGACCTTCGTCTCGGCGCTTTCGCTGTTCGTGCGAAAACCGGAGATCGGGCCGTATATCCTGGTCGACGACCTCAACATCGTGTTCATCGTCCTGAACACGTTCGTCGCCTTCACCACCAGCCTGTTCAGCGCGAGCTACATCGCCCACGAGCTGGAGATCGGCCGGCTCACCCCGGTCCAGCTTCGCTTCTATCACGCGATGTATCAGATCCTGCTGTTTGCGATGAACCTCGCGCTGGTCGCCAACAATATCGGCCTGATGTGGGTGGCGATCGAGATGGCGACTTTGACCACCGTGCTGATGGTCGGCGTCTACCGCACGCCCGAGGCGATCGAGGCGGCGTGGAAATATTTCATCCTCGGCAGCGTCGGCATCGCCCTGGCGCTGTTCGGCACCATCCTCGTCTACATGGCCGCCCGGCCGGTGGTCGGCGAGGGGCTGGACGGCATGGTGTGGACGGTGCTGATCGCGCATGTCTCGGCGTTCGATCCGGCGCAACTCAACCTGGCGTTCGTATTCCTCATGCTGGGCTACGGCACTAAGGTCGGCCTCGCGCCCTTGCACGCCTGGCTGCCCGACGCCCATGCCGAAGGCCCGACGCCGATTTCGGCGGTTCTGTCGGGCCTGCTGCTGAACGTGGCGCTCTATGCGGTGCTACGCTTCAAGCTGCTGCTGGACGCCAATTCCGGGGCGATCGCGCCGGGCCCGCTGATGGCGATCCTCGGTCTCGTATCGCTCGTCTTCGCCGCCTTCATGCTCTACCGGCGCCGCGACATCAAGCGGATGTTCGCCTATTCGTCGATCGAGCACATGGGCATCATCGCCTTCGCCTTCGGCATCGGCGGCCCGCTCGCCAACTTCGCGGGGCTGCTGCACATGGTCATGCACAGCCTGACGAAATCGGCGATCTTCTTCACCGTCGGCCACATCGCGCAGGTCAAGGGGACGCAGACGATCGCCGACATCCGCGGCCTGACGGTTTCTCATCCCTTGCTCGGCTGGGGCCTGGTCGTCGGCGTTTTCGCGATCGCCGGACTGCCGCCGATGGGAATATTCACCAGCGAGTTCCTGGTCGTCAGTTCGACCTTCGCGCGCGAGCCATGGCTGGCGATCCCGCTGGTGACCGGCCTGCTCGTCGCCTTCGGCGCCTTGCTGCTGCGGCTGCACGGCATGGCGTTCGGCGAACCCAGCGGCGGCACGGCGCCGGTCAAGGCCTCCTGGGCGCCGATCGCCGCGCATTTCGCGCTGGTCCTGATGGCGGGCCTCTATCTGCCGCCGCCCTTGGTCGCCTGGTTCCAGCATGTCGCCAGTCTTCTTCGCTAGCGGGGGAACATGCCGTCGCTGATCGACGCCTTGTCGGGATCGCTCGAGGCCGCCGGGGGACGCCCGTGGCCGCGCTATGTCGTCGACGGCGACCTGTGGCGGCGCCTGGCGAGCGAACTCGCCGATGGTCTGTGGACGCTGGCGGGGCTGTGGGGCGACATCGGCGTCGTGCATATGGCGCTCGTCGACGCGCCCGAGGGCAATGTCGCCGTCGCCAGTCTCGACTGCGACAATGGCCGGTTTCCCTCCGTCGCCGCCCGCCACCCTCCGGCGGCCCGCCTGGAGCGCGCCATCCAGGATCTCTACGGCTATGTCGCGGTCGGCGCCCCCGACCCGCGGCCATGGCTCGACCACGGACGCTGGCCGGTCGCCGCCCCGCTCGGCGCGCCAAGGCCGGCGGCTGCCGCCGCGCCCCCTTACGCCTTCCTCACCGCCGAGGGTCACGGGCTGCACCAGATCCCGGTCGGCCCCGTGCATGCCGGCGTCATCGAGCCCGGACATTTCCGATTCACCGCCGGCGGCGAGACGATCGTCCGTCTCGAGGAGCGGCTGGGATACGTCCACAAGGGGGTCGACGCGCTGATGGCGGGCGCTTCGCTCGACCGCGCGGCGCAACTGGCGGCGCGGGTCTCCGGCGACAGCACGGTCGCCTGTTCCATCGCTTTCGCCCGCGCCGTCGAAGGCGCGCTCGGCCTCGAAGCGCCGCCGCGCGGCCATTGGTTGCGCGCGCTGATGGCCGAACTGGAGCGCATCGCCAACCACCTCGGCGACATCGGCGCGATTTGCAACGACGCCGCGTTCGCGCTGATGCACGCTCATACCAGCGTGCTGCGCGAGCGCGTCCTGCGCGCCGCGAACGCCTGCTTCGGCCATCGGCTGATGATGGACGTCGTCGCGCCGGGCGGCGTGCGCGCCGATCTGACCGACGAGGGCCGCCAGCGCCTGCGCGAGCTGCTGGCGACGATTCGCGAGGCCTTTCCCGCCTTGATCGAACTCTATGACAACACCGCGTCGCTGCAGGATCGCACCGCCGGCACCGGCAGGCTTCGCGCGGAGCTCGCGCGCCAGTACCGGCTGCGGCGGATTCATCGGTCGCGCCTCCGGGCGGGCCTTCGACGCGCGCCGCGATCTGCCCTATCCGCCCTACGACAAACTCTGGTTCGAGACGCCGGTGCTCAGCGAGGGCGACGTCAACGCGCGGGTGTGGATCAGGATCCGCGAGGTCGAGCAGAGCCTCGGCCTGATCGACCAGATACTCGACGGCCTGCCCGCCGGCGAAGCGCGGGCGCCGATCGCCGGCGCCGGCGAGCCGCGCGAGGGTCTCGCGCTGGTCGAGGGTTTTCGCGGCGACATTCTCGCCTTCGTTCGCCTCGATGCGGACGGCGCCGTCGCGCGCGGCCATCTGCGCGACCCCTCGTGGTTTCAATGGCCGCTGCTGGAAGCGGCGATCGAAGGCGCCATCGTCGCCGATTTTCCGCTGTGCAACAAATCGTTCAACTGCTCCTATTCCGGGCACGACCTCTAGAGGCTTGGCTGATGCGCAGGATTCTGTTCGAAACGCTCGCGCGGCCGACGCTGACCGAGGCGGCGCCCGGCCCGGACGATCCTGAACTCGCCGCGCTCGCCGCCGAGCTGAAGAGCGCGGCGAACGGCAGGCTCGGGCGCAGCCTGGCGATCCGGCAGGTCGACGCCGGCTCGTGCAACGCCTGCGAGCTCGAAATTCACGCGCTGAGCAACGCCTTCTACGACATCGAGCGCTTCGGTTTCCGGTTCGTCGCTTCGCCGCGCCACGCCGACGTGCTGCTGGTCACCGGACCGGTCACCCGCAACATGCAGGAAGCGCTGCGGCGCACCTGGGACGCGACGCCCGCCCCCAAATGGGTCGTCGCGGTCGGCGCCTGCGCGCTCGATGGCGGCCTCTACGCCGACAGCTACGCCTGCGTCGGCGGCGTCTCCGCGGTGGTTCCGGTCGACCTGCACATCCCCGGCTGCCCGCCCGCGCCGGCGACGATGCTCAAGGGCCTCATCGCGCTGATGGCGAAAAGCGCGAGCTGACGGGGTCGCCGCCTATTTCACCGACTTCCAATCGATGGCGTGGGCATAATAACCCATGCTGCCGCCGCCGCCGGGAATCCAGGCGCCGCGATGGTGATGGAAGCCGGCGGCGGTGGTCGTGCTGATCGCGTTCTGCGCCCCGGCCTGGGTCTCCGGCGGGCCGTCGCTGTTGAGCTCGGCGAGCGTCTGCTCGCCGGGGCGGATGATCGCGATGTGGCCGGCGCGATGCGGATCGGGATTTTCGAAGGCCTCCAGCGCCAGATCGCCGCGATTGGCGGCGCGTTGCGCCGCCACGTAGTCGGGCAGAATTCGCCAGCCGTGGCGCGGGCCGTCGCTGCGCAGCCAGCCCATCTGCGCGCTCGCCAGCAATTCCTGGGGATGCTCGGGCGGCCGCAGCACATAGGCGCCCAATCTTGCGCCGATCGCCGCGACGAAAGCGCTGCAATGCGTCGCCGCCTCCCGCCCGTCCGGCCGGCTCTGGTCCGGCTCGCCGCTGCGCCAGTCGACGTGATGACCGGCGATCCACAGATGGTCGACGCCCGTCGCGTCCAGGATCATCGCCAGGCGGCGCCCGTCGGGCGTGATCGGCCCGCAGCACGGCTGCGCCGCCGATCGGCCGGCGGTCATCGTCAACCCCAACAAGCCGAGCGTCAGCGCGAAAAGGCGAAGCGACATGGTTTCAGCTCCCGGATCCCGGTCGCGGCTGCATGAAAGCGAACGACGCGCTCCGGGTGAATTGTTGCGCGGCCATTCTAGGACCTCACGGTGAAAATCCAAGCGACGACGCCCGAGGCGAGGGCTATGCTCATGCGGCCGGACCTGGGCGCGCGCGGTCTCGAGCCGGGCTCGCGAAAATCGACCGGCGACAAGCCATGCGAAGGGGGAGCTTCCTATGTCGATTACGCAATTGACGCGCTTCAAGAGCGGCAACGCCGAGGAAATGATCAAGGCCGCCAGGCAGGCCAAGACGATCTTCGAAAAACACGGCGCCGAATTTCTTCGGCTGAACCGGTTCCACGCCGGCCTGTGGCCCGGCGAGTGGCTGGCGGTCACGCGCTACGCCAGTTGGGAAGCCTACGGCAAGGCGCAGGAGGGGATCGCCAAGGACCCGGAATTCGCCAGGCTGATGGCCCATATGGCGACTTTCTCCGAATTGACCGGCCGCAACCTCGCCGTCGGGATCGATCTCTGAACAGCGCCGCGGCGGCTCCCGCAGCCCGGCCGCCGGGCTGCGGGACGCGCCTCGCGCCCTAAGCGGCGGCGCTCGCCGCGGCGCGCCCGGCCGTCCCGCCGGAGAACAGGCGTCCGCCGGGAAACGCGCGAGCCGACCGCGCTTGCGCGGTCAGGCGTTCGCCCCTCCCGCCGGCGCTGGAAGGCGCGCCTCCAGCCGTCGGATGACCTGGATCAGCTCCGACACCTCGGTCTCGCGCAGCATGTCGAGCTTTTGATGCAGCAGCTCGATTTCGAGCTCCGCCTTGGCGTTGGTCGCATAGTCCGTCAAGGCGGCGGCGCGGTCGATCGCCGCCTGCCGGTTCTGGCTCATCATGATGAAAGGCGCCGCATAGGCCGCCTGAAACGACAGCGCGAGATTGAGCAGGATGAAGGGATACGGGTCCCACTGCTGCACATAGGCGGTGACGTTCAGGATGATCCAGACGAGCAGCAGCGCACTCTGGATGATGATGAAGTTCCATGAGCCCATCGTCGCGGCCACCCAATCGGCGATGTTCTCGCCGAGCGAGAAGTCGCGATGGGGTTTTTCGGAGCGGCTGCGGCGGGCGGCGCGGAGCTGGTTGAGCAGCTTCATCTCTTGCTCGTGGAGGCGGTGGGTTATTTCGGCGACGGCGTTCATTGCGAGGGGCCCTCCTTGCGGTCATCGGCGAAATGCCGCCGGATTTGTGACAGAACGTTGAAGTCGCAGGCGCAACGCGCGATTTTTCCATAACATTCGCCCGTCGTCGCGGCGAGCCCGCGCTCGACCGGCGATCGGACCGCTCAAGCCGCCGCCCTCGCCGCGGCGCGCCCGGCCGTCCGGCCGGAGAACAGGCATCCGCCGAGAAACGTGCCCTCCAGCGAGCGATAGCCGTGCATGCCGCCGCCGCCGAAGCCCGCCGCCTCGCCCGCCGCGTAGAGGCCGGGGATGACGGCGCCGGCCTCGCCGAGGGCGCGCGCGTCGAGATCGGTCTCCAGCCCGCCGAGCGTCTTGCGCGTCAGGATGTTGAGACGCACCGCGATCAGCGGCCCGTGCGCCGGATCGAGAATGCGGTGCGGGCGCGCGGTGCGGATCAGCTTGTCGCCGAGATAGCGGCGCGCGTTGTGAACGCCCATGATCTGCGCGTCCTTGGTGAAGGGATTGGCGATCTCGCGATCGCGCGCCTCGATCTCGCTCTGCAGCGCTTCGAGCTTGACGAGGTCGCTGTTCGCCAGAGCGTTCATCGCGGCGACCAGCTCGGGCAGGTTCTGCTTGACGATGAAATCGACGCCCCGGCTCTTGAACGCCTCCACCGGCGCCGTCGCGTTCCGACCGCTGGCCCGGCGCGCGACGAGGCGCCAATCCCGCCCGGTCAGGTCGGGGTTCTGCTCGGAGCCGGACAGCGAGAATTCCTTGCGCACGATGCTCTGGTTGGTGACGAACCAGGAATAATCGTAGCCGGTGCCCATCAGGTGGCTGAGCGTGCCGAGCGTGTCGTAGCCGGGAAACAGCGGCGGCGGCAGGCGGCGGCCGGCGGCGTCGAACCACAGCGACGAGGGGCCGGGCAGGATGCGGATGCCGTGCGCCGGCCAGATCGGCGCCCAGTTGTGGACGCCCTCGACGTAATGCCACATGCGGTCGCGATTGATCAGCCTGGCGCCGGCGCGCTCGGCGATTTGGATCATCCGTCCGTCGACATGGGCGGGCACGCCGCAGACCATGCGGCGCGGCGGCGCGCCGAGCCGCGCCGGCCAATTGGCGCGCACCAGTTCCGCATTGCCGCCGATGCCGCCGGAAGCGACGATCACCGCCTGCGCTTTCAGTTCGAACTGCGCGACCACGTTTCTCGAGCTGCTTTCGCCCCGGGCGATTGGGCTCGGCTCGAGGATCGCGCCGCTCGCCCCGTCGACGACGCCGTTGGTGACGCTCAGCGCGTCGACGCGATGGCGAAAGCGGAACGCCAGGCGGCCGGCCTGCTCGGCCTGCCGCGCGCGCCTGAGGAACGGTTCGACGAGCCCCGGGCCGGTGCCCCAGGTGATATGAAACCTCGGCACCGAATTGCCGTGCGAAAGCGCGCCGCCGTCGCCGCGCTCCGCCCAGCCGACGATCGGAAACGAGCGATGGCCCATGGCGCGCAGCCACGATCGCTTCTCGCCCGCCGCGAAGCCGACATAGGCTTCCGCCCAGCGGCGCGGCCAGTGATCCTCGTCGCGGTCGAAGCCCGCCGAACCGAGCCAGTCCTGCCAGGCGAGGTCGAACGAATCCTTGATGCGCAGCCGGCGCTGCTCGGGGCTGTCGACGAAAAACAAGCCGCCGAACGACCAGAAGGCCTGGCCGCCGAGGCTCTGCTCGGGCTCCTGGTCGAGCACGATGACGCGCCTGCCGGCGTCGGCGATTTCGCAGGCGGCGGCGAGGCCCGCCAGACCCGCGCCAATGACGATCGCGTCGGCGTCGAACGGCATGCTTACCTCCAAGTGGTTTGCGCAATCTTACGCGATCGCGTTTGGGTTCGCGCGTTCGTCTAACAGATCAGGGTCGCGCTTGCGGGCGCCAGGACGCGACTTCCATATCTCCAAGGTTGATCTTCTGGGCTTTCAGTTTCTTTTGCGCTAGGCTGCGTGGATGATCCAGCTTTCTCAGGAGAGCGAGATGCTTGCCCTGCGGCTGGCCGCCGCGCAGCATCTCTCCGTCGAGGCCGCTATCCGGCAAGCTCTGGAAACGCAGGCGCGCGCTGCGGGTGTTCCGCCGGAGCCGCATTCACGCGATCAATCCCCGGAAGCCGTGGCCGCGCGCCGCGCGCGCATAGATCAATTCGTGGCGCGGCTCGCGGCGCTCCCGATCCTTGATCCCCGCTCCCCGAGCGAGATCATGGACGAGCTTAACGCGCTGTGATCGTCGTCGATAGTTCAGCCATGGTCGCCGTCCTGAAGCGCGAGATCGCCGATCGGCGCGGCGTCGAATTCTCACGATCGTCTGATCGATCCGGCGCCGGCGATTTCGTCTGCGAGCTCACGCTCTTCCCCGCTGCGCGCAAAAGCGCAAACTGAGGCGCCGCCTTGTCCTTCGAGCCCTCGCACATGGCGCTGGAAATCGGCGAGACCGGCGCCGTCCTCGCGCGCCAGCTCGCTGCGAACGCCTCCGCCACCGCCGCCACGGCGGCTCTGCTGCGGCGGCGCGATCCGCGCGTCGCGATCACCATTGCGCGCGGCAGTTCGGATCACGCGGCGCTCTACCTCGCCTATCTCATCGAAATTTCGCTCGGCCTTCCCTGCGCGTCGATCGGCCCGTCGATCGCCTCGCTCTACCGCGCGCCGCTGCGGCTCGACGGGGCGCTGGCGCTGACGATTTCGCAATCGGGCCGCAGCCCCGACATTGTCGCGTTGCAACTGGCGGCGAGCCGCGCCGGCGCCTTGACGGTGGCGCTGGTCAACGATGTCGACTCGCCGGTGGCGCGGGACGCCGAATGCCTGCTGCCGCTTCACGCCGGTCCCGAGCAGGCGGTCGCCGCGACCAAGTCGATGATCGCGGCGCTGGTCGCCGGGGCGGCGCTGGTCGCCCAATGGATCGGCGACGGCAGGCTCAACGCGGCGATCGAGGCGTTGCCGGCTCTGCTGGCGGCGCCGGCCGCGCCGCCGCCGCGCCCGCTGATCGAACGCGTCGCCGGCGCAAGATCGGCCTTCGTGCTGGGGCGCGGCGCGACGTTCGCGATCGCCGCCGAGGCCGCGTTGAAGCTGAAGGAAACCTGCGCGATCCACGCGGAGGCCTTCTCGTCGGCCGAGGTCCTGCATGGACCGGCCGGCGTGATCACGCCGGGCTTTCTCGTCATCGCCTTCATGCCGCAGGACGAGGCGCGCGAGGGCGTCAGCGAGACGCTGGCGCGCCTCGCCGCGATGGGCGCGGAGATTTTCGTCATCGACGCCGTCGCTTCGGCGGCGAAGTCGGCGCTGGTGGTTTCGCCCGCCGGCCATCCCTTGCTGACGCCGATGGTCATGATCCATCGCTTCTACGGTCTCGTCGAGGCCTGCGCGCGGGCGCTCGGGCGCGATCCCGACAATCCGCCGCATCTGCGCAAGATCACGGAGACCAAATGATGCGGGCGTTCCGATGCTGAGGGCGTTTTCGGGCGCGCGGCTGTTCGACGGCGAGCGCATGGTCGAGGATCACGCGCTCATCGTCGATGACGGCGCGATCGTCGCTCTCGCGCCGCCCGCGCAGATCCCGCCCGGCGCCGAGCGCTGCGATCTCGGCGGCGGCGTGCTGGCGCCCGGCCTGATCGACTGGCAGGTCAACGGCGGCGGCGGCGTGCTGTTCAACGATGCGCCGACGCCCGCCGGCGTCCGCGCCATCGCCGAGGCGCATCGCGCCGACGGCACGACTTCGCTGTTGCCGACCATCATCACCGACACGCCGCAAAAGCTCGCCGCGGCGCTGGTCGCCGCCGGCGAGGCGCAGCTGAGCGCGCCCGGCGTCCTCGGCGTTCATGTGGAAGGTCCGTTCATCGACATCCGCCGCAAGGGCGCGCATCCGCCGCAGTTCATCCGGTCGATGACGCCCGACGACGCGGATCGCCTGATCGCCGCGAGGTCCGGCGCGATGGTCGTCACGCTGGCGCCTTGCGCCGTCCCGAATGATCTGATCTCGCGCCTTGCGGCGGCCGGCGTCATCGTCAGCGTCGGCCACGCCGAGGCTACGGCCGAGGAAGCGCAGGCGGCGTTTGCAGCGGGCGCCAGCGCGGTCACGCACCTCTACAACGCGATGAGCCAGCTCGGCCATCGCCAGCCGGGGCTCGTCGGCGCGGCGCTCGCCGATCGCCGGATCGTCTGCGGCCTCATCGCCGACGGCCATCACGTGCACGAGACGGCCGCCCGCGCGGCGTTCAACGCCAAAGGCGCGGACGGGATCGCGCTGATCTCCGACGCGATGCCGCCGGCGGCCGGCGGCCCCGCGACGTTCTATCTCGAAGGTCGCCGCGTCACCCGGGTCGGCTCGAGGCTGACGCTCGACGACGGCACGCTGGCGGGAGCGGCGATCACCCTGATGGACGCGGTGCGCTATGCGACGCGGAGGCTGGGGATCGCCCTTGCCGACGCGTTGAAGATGGCGACGCTGACGCCGGCGCGCCTGTTGCGCGTCGATCATCGCCTCGGCCGGTTGAAGCCGGGCTTTGCGGCCGACCTCGTGCATCTTGCCGACGATCTCAGCGTGCGGGGCGTGTGGATCGCCGGCGAAGCGGCGCCAGGCCGCGGAAATCAGCGAGCGGCGCTCAGCGCGCCGCCCACAGCAAGCCGCGACGCATGATCGTGCGCATTTCGGGCACTTCGAACTCGCTCGCGACATGGCCGAGCGAAGAGTAGAACACCCGGCCCGCGCCATGCCTGCGTTTCCACACCACCGGCATCACCACGCCTTTGGTCCAGGGCGCGTGCTCGCCGGAGAACGTCGTGGTCGCGAGGACCTCGTTGGACGGATCGACGTGCATGTAATATTGCTCCGAATGATAGGCGAAACTCGACATGCCTTGCATGATCGGGTCGTCCGGGCGCGCGATGTCGACGCGATAATCGATGATGCCGCCGGGATGGGCGACCCATTGCCCGCCGCACATGAACTGGTAGTCGACCGCCTCGCGAAACGCGTCGCACATGCCGCCGTGATAGCCGGCGAGGCCGACGCCGCCGCGAACCGCGGCGGTCAGATTGTCGAGCTCTTCCTTTTCGATCTTCGCCATCGTGTAGATCGGGACGATCAGGCTCATGTCGGCGAGCGCCGCGTCGGCGAAGGCTTCCGTCGTGTTGTCGATATAGACCTTGAAGCCCTCCTCCTCGAGCATGCCGCCGATGATGTTGGCGCCCTTCTCGGGTTCGTGGCCGCTCCATCCGCCCCAGACGATCAGCGCCTCGCGCATCTTCCATTCCTCCGTCCGTTGGTGCTGCGCCGGGCCGGCGCGCGCCGCGCCTCAGTCGAGTTCGCCCGCCGTGAGCGCGGTGGGCAGCATCGCCGGCCGCTGCGGCCGGCTGTTGATGGTCACAAAGGCGCCGGAGTCGGACGAGCGTTGAAACGCCTCCATGACTTCGAGCACGTGATAGGCGAGCGCGCCGCTCGCGCGGTGGGGGCGGTTCGAGCGGATGGCGTGCGCCATGTCGGCGACCCCGATGATGCGGTAGTTGAAGTCGGCGTAGGCGTGTTCGGTCGGCGCGACGCGCCAGTCTTCGCCGGCGCCGGCGATCTCGATCGCGCCCCAGAAATAATTGGGGTCGGGAACCGCCATCGACGCCTTCTCGCCATAGATTTCAAGCGGCCGATGTCCGTGACGCGGCACATCGAAACTCATCGCGATGGCGACCACCGCGCCGTCGACGAACTCGAGCGTCCCTGTCACATGCGTCGCCACCTCGACCGGAATGCGCGTCCCCTTGCGCGGCTCGCTGGCGATGACGCGCTCGCTCCGCAGACGCGTCGCCATGCCGCTGACGCGCGCGACGGGACCGAGCAGGTTGACGAGATCGGTGATGTAATAGGGCCCCATGTCGAGCATCGGGCCGCCGCCGCGCAGGTAGTAGAATCCCGGATCCGGATGCCAGCGTTCATGGCCGGGGCACATGAAGAAGGCTGTCCCGCCGACCGGCCTGCCGATCGCGCCCTCGTCGATCAATTTGCGCGCGGTCTGATGGGGGCCGCCGAGAAACGTGTCGGGCGCGCAGCCGACCCGCACGCCCTTCGCTTCGGCGGCGGCGACGAGCCTGCCGGCCTCGGCGACGTCGATGCCGAGCGGCTTCTCCGAATGCACGTGCTTGCCGGCGGCGACCGCTCGCAGGCCGACCTCGACATGCGCGCGGGGCGTGGTGAGGTTGAGCACGATCTCGATTCCGGGATCGCCGAGGAGGGCGTCGATCGACCGCGCGGGAACGCCGAACTCGCGCGCCCGCGCCTCGGCGGCGGCCGGATTGAGGTCGGCCAACGCCACGATTTCCAGAATCGGAAATTTCCTCGCCGCCTTCAGATAGGCCGGGCTGATGTTGCCGCAGCCGATGATTCCGACGCCGACAGGCCGCAAGTTGAGGTCTCCTAGGATCGCACCAAAGGCCCCGGGATCGCCGCCGGGCCGGTGGTGCCCCACGGCGCGCCGTAGAGGTCGCGCAACGTCATGGCGGCCGCGCCGCGTCCCCAAATGCCGTCGCTCCATTCGCGCACGACGATCTCGGCGACATCGGCGAGGCTGGCGGGAACCAGCGCGGCGACCGTCTCGCGCAGCGGTCCGATGAAGAACGCGCTGGTCGCCATGGTTCGGCCCGCCACGATCACCTTGGGCGGCGCAAACAAGGTGATCAGATTGGCGATCGCGAAACCGAGCGCCTCGCCGGCCGACGCGAGGATTCCGACGCAGCGCTGATCGCCCTCGGCGGCAAGCTGCAACAGCAGCGCCATGCCGCGGCCGTCGCGAAACGACGTCTCGTGCTCGCTGCCGCGCAGGGCGCTCTCGGCCTCGCCGAGGACCGAGGCTTCGGAGGCCCAGGCGGCGAGGCGGCCGCCGCCGCTGCCTGGCGGGCGGACCATCACGTCGCCGAAATCCGGGCTGAGGCCGTTGGCGCCGCGCAGCAACTCGCCATTGTGCAATATGCCGAGCCCGAGGCTGTGCTCGACGCTGACCACCAGAAAATCGTTGAGACCGCGCGCCTGCCCGAACCAGTGTTCGGCGAGAGTGACGAGGTTGACGTCGCTGTCGATCGAGACCGCGACGCCGAGCCGCCGCGTCAATTCGGCGCCGAAATTCACGTCGCGCTCGCTGAAGATCGGGCTTTGCCGGCAGACGCCGGCCGCCCGTTCGACGACGCCGGGCAGGCCGACGCAGACGCCGGCGATTTTCTCCATCGCCAGCCCGGCGTCGCTCACGCACTGACGCACGCCGTCTTCGACGAGATCGGCGATGACCGAGGCCGGCTGGCGGTCGACGCGAATCGGCAGCGAAAGGCTGCGCAGGACGTCGGCGCAGAAGTTGGTGGTCGCGACGGTGATCTGGTCCGGCGCGAGCTTGACGCCGACCACGAAGGCGGCGTCCGGATTGAGTCTGAGCATGACGCGGGGGCGGCCGCGGCCGGCGTCGCGCACCTCGCCCACCTGCAGCGGGATGATCAGGCGATCGTCGAGCAACGCGGCGGTGATCGCCGAGACGGTGGTGGCGCTCAACTCGGTGGACTGGGATATCTCGACGCGCGAGATCGGGCCAAACCGCCGGATCGCGTCCATCACATGGAAGCGATTGATCGCGCGCATCAACTCGGGATCGGCGGTCTTCATCGCGGGCGTCGATCTGCTTCTTCTGGCGTATTTCTTCGGGCGCCGGAATTAATTTCATCCCGCCGAAGGGGTGTCAATGGCCGAAACCGCCGTTTTGCGGCGAGGAACGGGCCTCGCTTGACAGGCGCCGAGAGACGGGACAGATTTAATACGCATGCCGGACAAAAGCGACGAACGCCCGGCGCTGAGATTTCTCCGGGAGGGAACCATGTTTCGAAAACTGGCGATCGCATCCTTCGGCCTCGCGTTCGGGGCGACGGCCGCGTTGGCGGACGTGACCATCAGCGTCCTGCATGTGGCGGACGATCCGGCGCATGTGGCGATCTGGAACAAGATCGCGCGCGCCTACGAGGCCGAGCACAAGGGCGTCAAGGTCGACATCAAGTATCTGGAGAACGAGGCGTTCAAGGCCAAGCTGCCGACGCTGCTGCAGTCGGAGGAAGAGCGGCCGAGCCTCATCTATAGCTGGGGCGGCGGCGTCATGCGCGCCCAGGTCAAGGCGGGCTTCCTGCAGGATATCACCGCGGCGGCGGCGCCGTGGGCCGACACGATGTCGGCGACCGCCGTCAAGGCGTTCCAGGTCGACGGCAAGACTTACGGCATCCCGTTCGAAACCGGCGAAGTGGCGTTCTACTACAACAAGAAGCTGTTCGCCCAGGCCGGCGTCAAGGCGGAGGACATCAAGACCTGGGACGATTTTCTTGGCGCGGTGAAGAAGCTCAAGGCCGCCGGCATCACCCCGATCGTCGTCGGGGCCGGGGAGAAGTGGCCGATGCACTTCTACTACTCCTACCTCGTCATCCGGCTCGGCGGCGCCGCGGCGCTCGCCGACGCGACGGCGGGCAAGAATGGCGGATTCAAGAACGCCGTGTTCGTCGAGGCGGGCAAGCGCCTGCGCGAACTCGCCGCGCTGGAGCCGTTCCAACCCGGCTACGTCGGGACGAGCCACGCCCAGTCGGCCGGCATCTTCGGCGACGGCAAGGCCGCGATGGACCTCATGGGCCAATGGCTGCTCGGGATGCAGGGACCGAATTCCGCGAGCGGCAAGGGCGTGCCGGAGTCGGACATCGGCATCCTGTCCTTTCCGAGCATTCCCGGCGGCAAGGGGCTGCCGACCGACACGCTCGGCGGCATCAACGGCTGGCTCGTCACCAAGACCGCGCCGAAAGAGACGGTCGATTTCCTCAAGTTCTTCAGCGAGGCGAAGTACCAGAGCGAAGCCGCCGCGACGGGCGCCTATATCCCGGCGGTCAAGGGAACGGACAGCGCGATCAAAGACCCGCTGATCAAGCAGATGGCGGCCGATCTGGCGGCGACGACCTATCACCAGAACTACTTCGACCAGGATCTCGGCCCGTCGGTCGGACGCGTCGTCAACGACATCTCGGTGGCGGTCGCCGCCGGCGAAATGAAGCCCGAGGACGCCGCGGCGGCTATCCAGGAGGCGTGGGATCAGCAATAAGTGAACCGCGCATGGCCTGTCGGTCCCGCCCCCCTTCCTCCGGGGCGGGACCATCGTTTTTGCAGTCGATGGTGAGGCCCGGCATTGGCGACGGCCCTCGCTAGCCCCGGCGAGACGGCGCGCCGCCCCGGCGCGGGCGGTCTGCTGACCGTGCTGATATTCCTGCCGCCCGCCCTCGCGCTGTTCACGGTGTTCGTGGCCATGCCGATGGGCGAGGCCGCGTGGTACAGCTTCTACAACTGGAACGGCTACGGTCGGCCTGAAGAATTCATCGGCCTCAAGAATTATGTCTCGCTGCTCGGCAACGGCGTCTTCGGCCGGGCTCTGCTCAACAATCTCTTGATCATCGCCGTCTCGCTGGCGGTCCAGTTGCCGCTGGCGCTCGGCGTCGCCCTGATCCTCGCCAAGAGGATCGTCGGCGCCGTCGCCTTCCGGATGATCTTCTTCCTGCCCTATGTGCTCGCAGACATCGCAGCCGGCCTGATCTGGCGGTTCGTCTTCGACGGCGACTACGGACTGACCTCCGCGATAACCGGCTGGCTGGGCGTCCCGTCGGTCTACCTGCTCGCCGACAAGAACTGGGCGTTCACGGCGGTGCTGATCGTCATCATCTGGAAATACTTCGGCTTCCACATGATGCTCTACATCGCGGGGCTGCAAAGCCTCGACCAATCCCTGCTCGAGGCGGCCAAGATGGACGGCGCGAGCGCCGTGCAGCGCTTCTGGCATATCACGCTGCCGCTGCTGGGGCCGATGATCCGGCTTTCCGTGTTCTTCTCGGTGGTCGGCGCGTTGCAATTGTTCGACATGATCGTGCCGCTCACCGGCGGCGGCCCGTTCAACACCAGCCATACGATGGTGTCCTACCTCTATTATTTCGGCATCACGCGCATGCGGGTCGGTTTCGGATCGGCGGTCGGCGTCGTGCTGTTTCTGTTCTGCGTCAGCTTCGCTTTCGGTTACAGACGGTTGTTCATGCGCGATGACTGAAAGCCGCGTTTCCCCGTCGATCCCGCTGGTCCGCGGGTCGCTCGCCGCGACGGGTCCGGCGATGCGATGGTTTTCGCTGCGTCCCCTGGGCGGCCTCGCCGGCGTCGCCCAATTCGCCGCGCTGATCGTGCTGGCCAGCATCGTGCTGGTGCCGTTGATCGCGACCGCGCTCGGCGGCTTCAAGGGGCTCGGTGACCTCAGGGCCGATCCGTTCGGGCTGCCGAAAGTCTGGCTGTGGCGCAACTACTGGGACATGCTTTCAGGCGCGCGTTACTGGCAGGTGCTCGGCAACTCGCTGTTGATCGCGCTGCTCACCGTCTTCCTGACGTTGGCGCTGTCCTCGATGGCGGCGTTCACCTTCGCCCATCTGCATTTCTTCGGCGACCGCTTCCTGCTGAACTACATGCTGCTCGGCCTGCTGTTTCCTTCGGCGACGGCGATCCTGCCGCTGTTCATCAAGATTCGCGATCTGGGCCTCCTCAACTCGCACTGGGGCATCGTCCTGCCGCAAGTGGCTTTCGCCCTCGGCATGAGCGTGCTCCTGCTGCGCAACGCCTTCCGCCAATTGCCCTACGAGCTTCTCGACGCGGCTCTGATGGATGGCTGCGGCTACATCCGCTATTTCTTCTACATCTCTCTGCCGCTTTCGCTGCCGATCCTGTCGACGGTCGCGGTGATCGCCTTCGTCGGGAGCTGGAACAATTATCTGCTGCCGCTCGTCGTCCTCAACAGCGAAAGCCGCTATCCCTGGACCCTCGGATTGATGGCCTATCAGGGACAGTATTCGACCTCCTGGCAATTGGTCCTCGCGTTCATTACGCTCACCATCCTGCCGGCCATCGTCATGTTCGTCCTGGCCCAGAAATATATCGTCGCCGGCCTGACGGCGGGCGCCGTGAGGGGTTGAGGGCGTCGATCGCCGCGGCCCGTGGAGCGCCTGGCGGCCGCGCGAACCCGCCGCTCAATTGGCGCGGATGGCCCCGGGGCCCGGGATCGCGCCGGGCGGGCATTTGCCGAGGATGATCATGCCGAGCACCTCGTCCTTGGTGAGGTCCTTGACGCGCCCGATGCCGACGATCTGGCCGTTCTTCATCACGGCGACGCGGTCGGCGAGATCGAAGACGTCGTGGATGTCGTGGCTGATCAGGAAAATGCCGATGCCTTCGGCCTTGAGCTGCTTGATCAGCTCGCCGACCTGCGCGGTCTCCTGCGGGCCCAGCGCCGCCGTCGGCTCGTCCATGATCAGGATGCGCGCGTTGAAATGGATCGCGCGCGCGATCGCCACCGACTGGCGCTGTCCGCCGGAAAGCGAGGTCACCGGATCCTTGAAGCGACGGAAATTGGGATTGAGCCGCCCCATCACCTTGCGCGCCTCCGACTCCATCGCCGAATTGTCGAGCGTTCCCCACCGGGTCAGGATCTCGCGGCCGAGGTAGAGATTCGACGCGGCGTCGACGTTATCGGCGAGCGCGAGCGTCTGGTAGATCGTCTCGATGCCGTAATGCTTGGCGTCGCGCGGGTTGTTGATCGTCGCTTCCTCGCCGTTGATGAAGATGTGGCCGCCGTCGCGCTTGTAGGCGCCGGAGAGAACCTTGATCAGGCAGGATTTGCCGGCGCCGTTGTGGCCGAGCAGGCCGACGACTTCGCCGGGATAAAGGTCAACCGAGGCGTGGTCGACCGCCTTGAGGCCGCCGAACGCCAGCGATATGTCCTTCATCTCAACGAGTGGGGTCTTCCCGGCGCCTTCCATGGTTCATCCCTTGGCGGTTCTGCGGCGATAGAAGGTGTCGATGCCGACCGCGCCGACCAACACGACGCCGACGACCATCTCCTGGAACGCCGAGTTGAAGCCGAGCAGCACCATGCCGGACTGCAGCGACTGGATGACGAGCGCGCCGATCAGCGCGCCGTAAATGGTTCCGACGCCGCCGGCCAGCGACGTGCCGCCGATGACCGCGGCGGCGATCACGTAGAGCTCCTCGAATTGCCCCAGAACGTTGGTCGCCGAGTCCAGGCGCGCCGACTCGATGCAGCCCGAGATCGCCGCCAGCACGCCCATCACCATGAAGACCAGCACGGTGATCCTCTTGGTGTTGATGCCGGCCAGCTCCGCCGCTTCGGGATTGCCGCCGATCGCGTAGACATATCGGCCGAAGCGGGTCCGCGTCGCCATGAACGTCATCACGACGCCGGCGACCAGCGCCATCAGGACGGGAATAGCGTAGCCGGTCGGGATGAACAGGCCGCCTTCCGGCACGACGATATTGTGCGCCGCCGCGTAATTCGCCGCGACGCGCTCCGGCCATGGATAGTCGTTGACGACCCAGGTCGCGCCGAGCGCGACGAAACAGCCGATCGCCGCGAGCGTCACCTCGGCCCACATCGGACGCAGCGGAAAATTGTAGCGCACGCGCCGCCGCCGCCCGGCGTAGAGGCCAACCACGATGCCGATGCAGGCGAACACCGCCAAGGTCCAGCTTGCGACGGCGCCGATCGAGCCCAGCGGGCCGCCGCCCATCAGGGAGAAGCGCTCGTCGAGCGGGGCGATCGTCGCGCCCGTCGTCACCCACCAGGCCGCGCCGCGCCAGAACAATTGCCCGCCAAGCGTGACGATGAAGGCCGGGATGCCGAGATAGGCGACCAATGACCCGTGCAGCGCGCCGATCGCCGCGCCGACCGCCAGACCGAGGATCAATGTGATGATCCAGATCGCCGGGCTGTCGAGGCCGAGGTAATGCGGCAGCAGGTAGACCTGCGTCACGCCGATGATCGTCGAAGTGAAGCCGAGGATCGAACCGACGGAAAGGTCGATATGGCGCATGATGATGACCAGCACCATGCCTGTGGCCATCACCGCGACGGAGGAGGTCTGGACGAGAAGGTTCCAAAGATTGCGCGGCGTCAGGAACAAGCCTTCGCCGTCGACGATCACCGTGTAGATGTGAAAGCCAACCCAGATCAGCGCCAGCGCCGCGATCATGCCGATCATGCGGGTGTCGATCTCGGTCGCGCGCAGCAGCCTGCGAATCAGCGGGTCGTCCGGCGCTCCGCCAAGCGCGCTCGGCGAGGTTGAGGACATGCTTCCCCCTCAGTCTGTCTTATTCGTTACACGCCGGCGCCAGGCTTGGCGGGACAGCCGTCCTGAAAAAGCCGCGCCGCCTTGCGGGCGACGCGGCTCTATGTTGTCCTACGCGCTAGGGCCGGGTCAACTCACTTGCAGTAGGGGGTCGCGTCCGCCTTCACGCCGGCGCACACTTCCGCTTTGGTGATCCAGCCCTTGTCGACGATCACGTTGAGGTTGGCTTTGGTCACGGCGAGCGGGGTCAGCAGCACGCCGTTGACCGTCACGTGCTTGGCGCCGCCCGAGAAGGGCTTCACGCCGGGAAGACTCGCCATCTTCTTGCCGTTGGCGAGGGCCACCGCCGATTTGCCGGCGAGCTTGCCGAGATCGCGGCTGTCCTTCCAGATCGAGACGGTCTGGGTGCCGAGCGCGATGCGGTTGATCGCGGCGTGATCGCCGTCCTGGCCCGAGACCGGCACCACCCCCGCAAGGCCCTGCGCCGTGAGCGCGGCGACGACGCCGCCGGCCATGCCGTCGTTCTCGCAGACCACCGCGTCGACCTTGTTGTTGTTCTTGGTCAGGATCTGCTCCATGTTCTTTTGCGCATTGTCGGGCTTCCAGCCGTCGGAATAGCTTTCGCCGACGTTCTTGATCTTGCCCGCGTCCATCGCGCTCTTCAGGACTTCGGTGATGCCCGAGAACAGGAAGTCGGCGTTCGGGTCGCCCTTGTCGCCCTTGATGAAGGCGTAATTGCCGGCCGGCTTGGCGGCCTCGACCGCCTTCGCCATCAGCCGGCCGACGCCGACGTTGTCGAAGGTCAGATAGAGCGCGTTGGGACTCTCGATCTCGCGGTCGTAGGCGATGACCGGGATGCCTTCGTCGGTGGCTTTCTTGACCGCCGGCAGGATCGCCTCGGAGTTCATCGCGAGGATGATCAGGACGTTGGCGCCTTTCGAAATAAGGCTTTCGACGTCGGTGAGCTGCTTGGTCGGCGAGGCTTGCGCGTCGGCCGAAATGTATTTGGCGTTCGACCCCAGCCCGGCCTTGATCGCGGCTTCGTCGGTCTTCCAGCGCTCTTCCTGGAAATTCGACCAGGAAACGCCGACGATGATGTCTTTGGCCATTGCGGCGACGGTGGAAAGGCTGGCGGAGGCCAGCAGGGCCGCCCCCAATAGTAGCGTGCTGACATTCTTCATTCTGTTCCTCCCTTGGCGGGTTGCAATTCCTGCGCCCCGCAATCCCTTAAAAAGCATGTGCGCGAGAAACGTCGGCTCCGCCCGACAAATCCTGTCGCAAAGCGACAGTGCTTGGGGTAGAAACCAAAGTCAATGCGCGGACAAGCCTCGTGAATGAGTTTTTTCGCGTTGCTTAGAAATTGGCTTGCCGACGAAGGGCGGTTCGGCTCTGCTGAAGCCTGAGCGCAAGCGTCGGGTTGCGCGCGAAATTTTGGGAGGCGCCAGGCATGCGACGATCCGGCTTGAGTTTGGCGCTTTCCGCTTTTTTGGCCGTCGGGGCGATCGCCGAGGTCGAAGGCGCCAGCTGGGATGAAAGGATCTTTTCCTCGCACGTCGACTTCGACGCCGTCGCACAGGCCGGCGAGAGCGCCATTCCGGCGCTGATCGCGCGCGGACGCCAATTGTTCAAGGCGAAATTCACCGACGAAGACGGCGCCGGCCGCCCCAGGGCGACGCAGGCGATCATCCCGACCAAGAGAAAGCGCGGAACCAATCCGGCGTTCAGCCGAACGAGCGGACCGGACTCCAATTCCTGCTCGGGGTGCCACAACGACCCGATCACCGGCGGCAGCGGCGACACCGTCGCCAATGCGTTCGTTTCGGAAGGGTTCGAAAGCGCCGAATTCGACAACACCGACCCGAGTTTTTCGAGCGAGCGACATACTGTCGCACTGATGGGCGCGGGCCTGGTCGAGCTGCTGGCGCGCGAGATGACCGCCGATCTGCAGGCGGCGCGCAACGACGCCGTCAAGCGCGCCTGGGCGAGCGGCGGGGACGTGCGCGTCGACCTCGTGTCGAAAGGCGTGCGCTTCGGTTCGATTCTCGCCCATCCCGACGGCATCGTCGATCTCGATCGCATCGAAGGCGTCGACGCCGATCTCGTCCTGCGCCCGTTCAGCCGAAAGGGCGTGTTCACCTCGCTGCGCCAGTTCACCATCAACGCGATGAACGCCCACCACGGCATGGAGGCGATGGAGCGGTTCGGCGTGCGCTGGACCGGCTCGCACGATTTCGACGAGAGCGGGGTGCCCGACGCGGTGACGCCGGGCGATATTTCCGCGCTCGTCGCGTTCCAGGCGAGCCTGCCGCCGCCGACGGTCAAAAGGGACCTGCCGGACGACTGGCGAATTGCGGCGAGCGAGGGGGCCAGGCAATTCAAGGAGCTGGGGTGCGCCAGCTGCCATGTCGAAACGCTGCCGTTGAAATCGCTGGTCTTCACCGATCCAGCGCCCTACGACACCGCCGGCACGTTGCGCGCGTCGGAAACCACGCGATCCATCCGCATCGACCTCTCGAAGATGCCCTTCGCCAGCCAATTGCAAAAGAACGACAAGGGCGAGTGGCTGATTCCCGTCTACAGCGACCTCAAGCGGCATCTGATGGTCGACGGGCAGGTCAACGCGCTCGGCAATGAATTGCAGGCCCAGCGGTTCGTCGAACGCGACGTGTTCCTGACGCCGCGCCTGTGGGGCGTCGGCTCGACGGCGCCCTACGGGCACCGCGGCGATTTTCGCAGCCTCAACGAAATCATCAGCGCGCATGGCGGCGAAGCGCGGTTTTCACGCGACGCCTATCTGGCTTGCGACCCGCCGATGCGGGAATCCGTCATCGCTTATCTGCGTTCGCTGGTGATCGAGGCGCCGTGATGGCTGGCAACTTACGCGCTTCAACCCAATCGAAAGGGCGCAACGGCGCCCGCCCCCCTTGTGGGGGAGGGTTGGGGAGGGGGGTCGCGCCGTCCTATCCCATCGAGGCGCAATCGCTTTATCCGTCGCGTCAGCACGACCCCCCATCCCGACCTTCCCCCACAAGGGGGGAAGGGGAGGGCCGGCGCCCACGCAATTTGGCGGGAGCGGAGCCCTGCCATTGCGAGAATGCGCGCTCGTTCTTCGCGCCCAAGGCGGTCGCCGCGCTCTTCGGCCTGGCGGTCGCGCTGACGCTGTTATTCCCCCGCCCGGTTCTCGCCGAGGACGCGCCGCAGAAGCCGCTCGGCGACGTTCCGATCCTGCATGAGGAAGCGGTCGCGGCCGGCCTCGACAGCGTCTACGACGGGCCGTGGGAGTATTTCGTCGGCGGCGGCGGGGCGGCGTTCGATTGCGACGGTTCGGGCTTTCCTTCGGTGTTTCTGGCCGGCGGCAAGAATCCGGCCAAGCTGTTCGTCAACAAATCGGTCCCCGGCGGACCCTTGCGCTTCGAGGAAAAGCCGCTGACCTTCGATGCCGGACATCACGAACTCGAAGGCATTCTCGGCGCCTATCCCCTCGACATCGATGGCGACGGCCACATGGATCTGTTCGTCCTGAGGGTCGGCGGCAATCTCTTGCTGAAGGGCGGCCCGGACTGCACTTTCACGATCGCCAACAAGGAATGGAGCTTCGACGGCGATCCCGGCTGGACGACTTCGTTCGCCGCCGAGTGGGAGCCCGGGCAGAAATTCCCCACCCTGGCGATCGGTCACTATGTCGACCGCCACGCGCCGGGATCGCCGTGGGGCACCTGCGAGGAGAATTCGCTCTACCGCCCGCAACCCGGCGACAAGCCGGACTATTCGGTGCGCACGCCGCTGGCCCCCGGCTTCTGCGCGCTGTCGATGCTGTTCACCGACTGGAACAACTCGGGCGTCCCCTCGCTGCGCGTCTCCAACGACCGCCAATATTACCGAGGCGGCGAAGAGCAGATGTGGAAGATCGAGCCCGGCAAGCCGCCCAGACTTTACGGGCGCGCCGACGGCTGGCGGCACCTGTCGATCTTCGGCATGGGCATCGCTCAGGGCGATTTCGACGGCGACGGCTATCCCGAATACGCCTTGACCTCGATGGGCGACACCAAGCTGCAAAAGCTCGACGCCGAAGAGGGCGGCAAGGGCGAGGCGCCCGTCTATCGCGACATCGCCGGCGAGCGCGGCGCGACCGCGCATCTGCCCTATGCCGGTGGCGACCAGCGGCCCTCGACCGGCTGGCACAGCGAGTTCGCCGACTTCAACAACGCCGGCCTGCTCGACCTGTTCATCTCCAAAGGCAATGTCGAGCAAATGCCCGATTTCGCCTCATACGACCCCAACAACCTGCTGCTCGGCCAGTGGAACGGCAAGTTCGCGGAAGCGGGAAAGGAGGCCGGCATCGCGCTCAACCGAAAGGGGCGCGGCGCGCTGATCGACGACTTCAATCTCGACGGCAAGCTCGACCTTCTCGTGGTCAACCGCGGCGCCCCGGCGAGCCTGTTTCGCAATCTCGGCGCGAGCATCGACGGCGGGCCGCCGGGACCGATGGGCAACTGGATCGAAATCCGCCTCAGCCAGCCGAACCCCAACCGCAACGCGGTCGGCGCGAAAATCGCCGTCAAGACGGGAACGCTCACGATGAACCGCACGATTCAGGTCGGCGGCGGCGACGCCTCGGGTCACGCCGGCTGGGTGCATGTCGGGCTCGGCACCGCCGAACGCGCGGAAATCCGCGTGCAATGGCCGGACGGCGAGCAGAGCTACCCCTACCGGGCGTTCGCCAATCAATTCGTGGTGGTCGACCGCACCAAGGAGCAGGCGGCCTATTGGTACCCCGGCCGGTGAGCGGCGCGCCGGGCGCGGCGCATTTCCGTCGGCCTTCGGTGCCGCGCCCGTGATTTGCGACGATCTCGCCCGCCGCGCTATCCTCGCTTCTGCGAAACTTTCAGCGGGAGCGGTGGCATGATCCTCTCCAGTCGTTTCTCGCGCTGTCTGGGCGTTTGCGCGCTCGTTTTCGGATTTGCGCTGGCGGCGCAGGCGCAGGACGAGTCCCCGGCGGCCAGCGCGCATGCGCCGGCCGGCCCCCGCGGCGAGGAGCGGCCGTCCGCCGGGGCGCTCCGCCCGTTGCCGCCGGATTCGACCACCGAGCACACGCTCGCGCTGTCCGGGCGGACGCTGAGCTTCAAGGCGACCGCGGGGACGATCAAGCTCACCGACGGCCGGGGCGAGCCGCAGGCGGACGTCGCCTATGTCGCCTACCAGCTCGACGGCGCGCCGGCGGCGAGCCGTCCGGTGACCTTCGTGTTCAATGGCGGGCCGGGCGCGTCATCCGTGTGGCTGCATCTGGGCGCGTTGGGGCCCTGGCGCCTGCCGATGAAGGAGGGGACGATCAACCCTTCGGCCGCCCCCGCGCTGGTCGACAACGACGACACCTGGCTCGACTTCACCGACCTGGTGTTCATCGATCCGCCGGGCACCGGCTACAGCCGGGTCGTCGCCGCCGGCGACGAGGCGCGCAAGAGGCTGTGGTCGGTGAGCGGCGACATCGACGCGCTTTCCGTGGTCGTGCGCCGTTGGCTTGCCGCCAACCAGCGGCTCGCCTCGCCCAAGTTCATCGTCGGCGAGAGCTACGGCGGGTTCCGCGGCCCGCGTCTGGCGAAGGCGCTGGCGACCGAACAGGGGGTCGGCGTCAGCGGCCTGGTGCTGATTTCGCCGGTGCTCGACTTCGCCATGATGGCGGGCGTCGACGCGCCGCTCGGGGCGGCGATGCTGCTGCCGACCTACGCGGCGGCGGCGAGGGAGAAGAGCGGCCCCGTGACGCGCGAACAGCTCGCCGACGTCGAGCAATATGCGAGCGGCGACTATCTGCTCGATTACCTGCGCGGCCCGCGCGACGCCGCGGCGGTGGCGCGCATGGCCGAGCATGTCGCCGCGCTCACCGGTCTCGATCCCGCGCTGGTGCGCCGGCTCGGCGGCCGCGTCGACAAGGAGACTTTTCTGCGCGAATTCGACCGCGCGCAGGGCAAGGTCGGCGCCGTTTACGACGTGACGATCAACGCCTACGATCCGGCGCCGGCCGCCAGTGACAGTCATTGGCTCGACCCCATTCTCGACGGTTTCGAGGCGCCGCTGGCGAGCGCGATGATGGATCTTTATGCGCGCCGTCTCGGCTGGAAGATCGAAGACCGCTACTCGCCGCTCAGCGCCAGCGTCAACCGCGCCTGGGACTGGGGCCGCGGGCTGCATCCGCCGGAGTCGGCGAGCGACCTCAGGCAAATGCTCGCGCTCGACCCCAACTTTCGGGTGCTGGTGACGCAGGGCCTGACCGATCTGCAGGTGCCGTATTTCGGCGCCAAGCTGCTGCTCGACCAGATACCCGATTATGGCGCCGCCGGCCGGCTGACGCTGAAGGTCTACGGCGGCGGACATATGCCCTACACCCGCGACGCCTCGCGCAAGGCGTTGCGCGAGGACGCGCGGCGGCTGATCGTCGGTCCATGAGGGCGCCCGCTGCGGCGGGCTCAGATCGAAGCGGTGACGCCGCCATCGACGTAGAGAATGTGTCCGTTGACGAAGCTCGAGGCTTCGCCGGCGAGGAAGATGGCGGCGCCGACCAACTCCTCGACCTCGCCCCATCGCCCGAGCGGCGTCCTGGCGGTCAGCCAGGCCGAGAATTTTTCGTCTTCGACCAGCGCCTTGTTCAACGGCGTGCGGAAATATCCCGGTCCCAGCCCGTTCACCCGGATGCCGTGTTTGCCCCAATCGGTGGCCATCGCTTTGGTCAGCATTTTCACGGCGCCTTTCGACGCGGTATAGGGCGCGATATTCGGGCGGGCGAGTTCGCTTTGCACCGAGCACACATTGATGATGCGCCCGCGCCCGCGCGGGATCATGGCGCGCGCGACGGCCTGGCCGACCAGAAACACGCTGTCGAGATTGGCCGCCATCAGGCCGCGCCAGGCGTCTTCGGGGAAGTCTTCGAGCGGCATGCGGCGCTGGACGCCGGCGTTGTTGACGAGAATGTCGATCGGGCCGATCTCGGCCTCGATGCGCGCGACGCCGGCGCGCACCTGCGCGCCGTCGGTGACGTCGAACGCCGCGGCGTCCGCCTTGCCGCCGTCGCCGACGATCTGCGCCGCCACGGCCTCGACCGCGTCGGCGGACCGGCCGTTGACGACGACATGCGCGCCGGCCTGCGCGAGGCCGGCGGCCAGCGCGCGCCCGATGCCGCGCGAGGATCCCGTCACCAGGGCGATGCGGCCGCGCAAACCGAAGAGATGTTCGAGCATGGTCGCCATGAAGAAGCGTTCTCCCGTTTCCGGGCCGACGTTGGCCACGGCATGTTAGCATAGCCTCGTTGCGGCGCGGCGCCGCGGAGGCCGACATGCTGACCGTTCACCATCTCGACAATTCGCGCTCCCAGCGCGTGCTGTGGCTGCTGGAGGAACTCGGCGCTCCCTATCAGATCAAGCATTATCGGCGCGATCGCCGGACCATGCTGGCGCCGCCGGAATTGCGCGCCGTGCACCCCCTGGGCAAGTCGCCGATCGTCACCGACGGCGACGTGACGGTCGCCGAGACCGGCGCGGTCATCGAATATCTCGTCGACCAGGCGGGCGGGCGCCTGCGGCCTGCGGCGGGAACGCCCGAGCGTTTGCGCTGGACCTATTGGCTGCATTACGCGGAGGGCTCGCTGATGTCGCCCCTGTTGTTGAAGCTGGTGTTCGACGTGATGCCCAATCGCTCACCGGCGATCCTGCGCGCCCTGGTGCGCAACATCGCCATGCGAGCCAAGGCCGCAATCGTCGTCCCGCAACTGAAAACGCATTTCGACTTCGTCGAAGGCGAGCTCGGGAAGTTCGAGTGGTTCGCCGGCGGCGAATTTTCCGCCGCCGACGTGATGATGAGCTTTCCGCTCGAGGCGGGCGCGAGCCGCGCCGGCGCCCTGGATGGCCGGCCGCGCCTGAGGGCGTTCGTCGAACGCATCCATGCGCGCCCGGCCTACCGCAGCGCGCTCGAAAAGGGCGGGCCGTACGCTTACGCGAACCAGGCCGCGCCCGCCGAGGCGCGCTACTGACTCTGCATCGCCGCGCTCAGTTTGTCGTAATATTTGGTGACGACGTCGACGTTGGCGGGGAACTGCAGCGGCGTGACCGATTTCATTTCGTCGTTCAATTGGGCGAGCGCATCCTTCTTGTCTTTCGGCGACATCTTCTTGTCGGCCTGAACCTGGGCGAGTTCCTGTTTGATGACGACGTCCGGGCCGACGTATTTCTTGGTTTGCGGATCGAACCCGTCCATCACCATGCTGATATTGCCGCCGACGTCGTCGTATTCGGCATAGCTCGCGAACCCGTGCTTCTTGGCGGCGGCGTCGAGCTGGGCCATCACCTTGGGGTTTGGCTGCGCGTTCTGGGGGAGCTTGCTGACGATCGCGTCGACGTCCGGTTTGGCGGCGAGCACGTCGTCGATCTGCTTGTCGGTGAGCGCCATCTGCTTGGGCCCCTGCTGCGACGGTTCGGCCTGATTGGCCTGCGCGAAGGCGCCGCTGGTCGCCACGGGGATGGTCAACAAACTCATGCATGAAATCCCCAGCGCTGCGGCGATGGGGCGAATGGTGAAGCGCATGAAAATCCTCCTCGGCTGCGGGAACGCGCGCCGCAATCTAGCGCGCTTTTGGCTTTCCGTTCAAATCCCGGCGCCGGAACGAAGCGAGGGAGGGGCCGCCCGTTGCGGTTTCGCCGCATCGCGTTCGTCATGAAAACGTCGCGCGAGCTCCCGCCTTCGCGCTACGCCGCCACGACGGACCCGACGAGCTCGCGGTCGAGGAGCCGCGTCCAGCAACCGTCCGGCTGCCGCTCAAAGCCGTGATCGCGATAGAGGTTTCGCACCGGCAGGTTGCGCGCGCTCTCGACGATTCGCGCGGCGACCGCGCGATGACTGGCGGCGAGCTCGGCCAGAATGGCCTCGAGGAAGCGATGTTCGACGCCGAGGCCCATGACGCGGCAACTGATCGCCAGGCCGACGATCTCCCCCGCCTCGACGACGGCGGCGCCGACCAGCCCGTGGTCGGCGAAGCGATCGCTGACTGTCAGCGTGACGACCAGCGCGCTGTCGCGGGCCAGCGCGCCGGCGAGCTCGGCGATCGTGAACTTGCGTCCGGTCGTATTGAATTGCGTGGTGCGCTGGAAGAGTTCCTGCACCCGGTCGAGCGGCGCGCCGGGTTGGAGCCGCTCGACGCGGCATCGAATCTCGAGCGAGGCGAGGAACGCGTCCTCGTCGGGCGCGGCGGCGCGCAGCCGGGCGCGGTCGAGTTGCGCCCTCACCAGCGCGGTTCGCCCCTCCGCTTCGCCGGTGACGCGCGGCCTTTGCAACCGCGGATCGCTGAGCAGGCGCCGGCGCAGCGAGAAAAGCTCCTCGCCCCACACCTCGACCTCCGGCGTCTGGCGGCGGACGCGCTCGCGCTCGATCGGATGATCGTCGATGAACAGCAAGGCGTCGAGCGCGAAGCCGAGCTCGTCGGCGATCGAGCGGATGTTTTCGGCCTTGCTGGTCCAGTTGACGCGCCAGGTCACGAAATCATCGGGCTTCAGCAACCGCTCGTGCGGATAATGATCGGGATAGGCCCAGAGATCGCGCACCACCGCTTCGTCGTTCTTGCTGACCGCCGCGAGAAGGACGCCGCGGCGCTTCAACGTCTTCAGCGCCTCGTGAATGCCGAAGTAGAGGCCGACATAGGAATAGGGGCCGCTGACCTCGGGGCTCCAGGCGAACGGGCTGCCGGTTTCGGCCAGCACCCCGGGCCACAGGACGCCGTCGAGATCGACGATCACGCATTTCCTGGCGTCGACCCCGATGACGCTGATGAGCGCGTCGGCGTGGGCGCGCGCCGCCAGCCTTTCGCGCCGGTAGGGATCGCCGTCGACCAGCCCGGCGAGCGGCGCCGGATCGGGAAAAAGATCGTGGACCGCCGCCTTCTCGGCGGGCGGGCGTTGCAGCATCCATCCCGGCGAGCCGAAATGGGTGAACGACGTGAGGCCGTCGTCGAGCAGGGTCTCGGCGCCCGCCGCCGCGAACGCCGCGGCGATATCGACGACATGAACGTCGGCGAAGCTCTCGGCCATTTCTTCGAGCGCGAGATTGGCGCCGCGGAAGCGGTTTCGATGGCCAAGGGCGCCGCGCTCGGCGAGGCCCAGCGGCTGCACCGTCGGTTCGGGAAGATTGTCGATGAGGATCGGCGCGGCGCTCAGCGCGCGCAAGGCTTCGACGAGGCGCCGCGCTTCGGCGACATAGAGCCGCCACGGCTCGCCGTCCTCGGCGCGCGCCTGCGCGATGGCGCCGCGCGACCGCAAGGCGCCGATCACGATCAGGTCGTGCGCGCGCTCGCCCGCGAGGCGCGCATCGTCGGGGAAAGTGGCGACGACGCGCAGATCGAGACCGCGCCCGGCGCCTTCCTGCGCCAGAAAGTCGGCCTCCATCTGCAGGTCGCAATCGCCGAGCAGCAGCAGGTCGAGCCGCCGCCGGTCGCCGTCGAACTCGCCGACCCCCCGGGTCGCCGGCGCCGCCCAATACGGCTGCGCGCCTTCCTGTCTCGCGCGCCGGAACCGCTCGAGCATTTCGCCGGGATCGCGGCCGCTGGTTTGCGCCAAGGCCGACGCCGTCTCGGCAAGCTCCGCCTCGGGGGCCTTGTCGGTCAGCACGCCGCGCTCGAGCAGCGAGGCGACGCAGCCGGCCAGGGTTTTCTGATCGTAGGCGACGCGCCGCGCAAGGTCGGGGAGGTCGCCGGGCAGGGCGCGGGGCTGATCGAACCATGCGATGAGGCGCGCGACCTCGCGGTCGATCCCCAGCCGCAAATGGGTGAGGGCGTGCAGCGCCAGCGCGCGCTCGGGCCCGAGGGGAACGACATGTACGAATTGCGAGCGGCGCAGGATCATCGTCGCCCGCCCGGCGCTCGAAGCGAGCGGCGAACCGCCGGGCCGGCCCGGCGCTTCATGCGCCGGCCAGCCTTCGCGCCTCGCCCTCGGCGTTGTGCAGAAAGGTCAGCAGCACGTAGCGGCGGCCCCTGGTGACCGGCGTCGCCTCGTGCAGCAAGGAAGCGGAGAAGACGACGCCGGCGCCGCGCCCCGGCTTGTAGCGGTGCGAATTATATTCGGGAAACAGCAGATAGCCGCCCTCGTAGGCGTCCGAATTCAGATTGACGGAAAGCGCGAACTGCCGGAAGCCGACGCCGGGGGCGGCGTTGTCGCGATGACGACGGAAATAGCCGCCGGTGTCGTCGTAGCGGGCGATCAGCACGCGGTCGGTGTGGCAGGCGTCGAACTGGAACGCCTTCTTCATTTCCGGCAGGCAGGTGCGCGACAGCGCCTCCAGCACGCGCCCGCACAAAGGATCGTCGGGCGGAATGACGCAGTCGGACCGCTTCTTCTTGCTTTCATCGATCTTGTGGAACGCCTTGCCCTGCGCATCGACGCTGGCCATGCCGCCGGCGGTGTGGTCGTTGTCCTCGAAATAGTCGATCAGCGTGCGGCAAAAGCCGGCGCTGAAAACATTGGGGATGAGCAACACCGGCGCCGGCAGCAGGATGTCGCGCGGCGGCTCGGCGGGCGTCGCCGCGACGCAGGCCAAAGCCGCTTCGGCCATCGCCGCCTCGTCCTGCGGCTCGATCAGCGCGATCACCCGCACGCTCCGGTCGGTGACGACGATCGACGGCGCGCTGCTGTCGAAGCCCCAGCCGTAGAAGATTTCCGGCAGGCAATAGACGGCCTGCACGCCCTGCGGCGGCTCAGCCACATAGGCCTGCACGTGGGGACTCTGCGCATCGACGAGCAGCAGGACGTCCGCCTCGTGCCGCGCGAAATCCGCGACATGCCGCCGGAAGGCGCCGATCAGCGCCGTCATCGTCGACGGCGGCAGCCTGCCGGCGAGGATCAGCACGGCCGGCCGGCCCGCCTGCGCTTCGAAGGAATAGAACGCCTTGTCGCCCGTCATGCCGTAACTGAAAGGAGCGCGATCGCCGCACTGCGGCGCGACGCGCGGACGCTCGATGGTGGTCATGGTCTGGGGATTCCCTGGCATTGCGGCGCTCGGACCGGATGCCGGCGACGCCGACGATCCCGGTCTTCAACGACCTCAACAAACCATGCTTGCGCCGGGCTGGCCTCGCGGCGCCATCGCCGCGATCGCGCGCGGCTCGCCGCCGGCGGCGACCGGCAATTCGCGCCGGCCGGCGGTGGACGAACGGGCGG
>CAVSYB010000006.1:0-682815 GCA_963732155.1 uncultured Alphaproteobacteria bacterium | reverse complement strand
CGAATGGGCAAGGGATTGGCGCCGGCCCGCTCCAGGGCGGCGGCTTGCGCGATGATCTTGCCGCGCACCAGTTCGGCCCAAAGACGCTTGCGCGCGGGCGCGCTGGCTTCCGCCTGCGCCTCGATGCGGTCGCCCTGAGCATGGTGTCCGTCGACCGGCAGGAGGTAGGCGACCGGGCGGAAATCGTTGCCGCAGACCACCAGCGGCGCGCCGCGCAAGGCGAGCGCCGCGATAGTTTGCGTCGTCAGGCTCGCCGCCGGGTTCGAAAGAATCACCGCCTCGATGTCATCGAGCGGCGCGGAGCCCAGCTTGCCGTCGGGACCGAAGATTTCGAGGAAGCCGCGCGACAGGGACAGCCGGCGGCCTTCGCCCTCGATCTCGACGATCTGACCCAGCATGACGCAACTCGCCCGATCCGGTGCCGGAATGGGGCGGATTACGCGCCCGGTCGGCATCTCTCTCGTCGTGGGGCAAGGGGTAGGCCAATTGTGCTGGGCTCAGCCGACGTTTGATCGAACGTTTGTCACATTGCCGATCTCATCTACGCGGACAGCGACGGCGTTCCACTTTTTGAGGGTGGAGGCGGTGAGTTGTATCCACTGAAAAGGATCGTCTTTGTCCTTGCGTCTTTTTTCAAGCCCGCCACCCTCATTTGCGTTTGCCGCGAATAATCGTTCATTGCCCGCGTCGAGTTGATGAACGACAAGGAGAGAGCAGACCGGATTGCCCTCTTTTGAGACTTTTACATAGTCTCCCTTGTGGAGGCGCATTAGCAACTTCCCGCCAACTCGTTGCGCCTCCCACTCTGGCCGCCACCCCTTGAGATTCACATCAAACGGGGTCGCCCAATAAAATCTCCATGAGCCGTCGCGCATGCTAACCAAATCGACGTGGTGATTTTCTTCCGAGAGCACCCACTTGTAGGGACGATTGGCGCCGCCACTAGTGATCGGGACAATACGTGACTTCGTTTTGCCTACGCGAATCCTTCTGATCGTCTTGCCGTCGGGCAGCGGCTTCGCTGCGAAATCCGCCAGCGCCGCCTTGAAGGTCTTGTCGTCCTTGATCTTGCCCTTGGCGTCGCGAAACGGCGCCGCCACGGCCTGCAACCGCTGGCGTAGGAGCGGATCGCGGATCGTATCGACCTCGCCGGCCGTCAGGTCCGCGACCGGCTTACGCCGCACCAGATTGCCGATCTCGGCAACTTCCTTCGGGGCGGCGATCAGCCCATAGGCGGTGTCCTCATGCAGCGCGCCGCTCTTGCCATGCTCGGGCTTGTTGGAGACGATCAGCTTTTCGATCGACGCGCGCACGACATCGCGGAAGCCGTCGAACGGCGGCGCGATCTTGCCGAGGACCGCGTCATATTCGGTGGCTTCCGCGCGCCCCGCCTCGCGCGACAGATATTGAAGGAGGGCGCGGGTCATCGCGCCAATGACGATCGCGTCGATCGCGTGATGGCGATGATCGGTGCGATTCTTGCGGTTGTCGTCGCCGAGCAGCCCGTTGAGTCCCCATTTGCCGCGCAGCAGGCCGGTCAACGTCCCCGGCGTGACATAGACCTGATCGGGATTGCACACTTTGCCGAGATAGGCCTTGGCGAGGCGCGAAAGATATTTGGTCTCGTTGAGTTGGCGTTGGAGAAACCCGCCGTCCCTTTCGAATTTCTCCATGGCGTCGGGCTTGAAGCGCCAGCGCTTGTTCTGCGGCAGTTTTTCCGCGCGCGCGGCGATGTCCTCCCATTGCGGCGTGTGGCCAAAGGCTTCGAACGGCGACTTGCCGCGCTTGACGCGGTTCATGTCGCGGAAGCACAGCACCTTGTTGGCGGGACTGTCGTCGAGCGTCCGCGAGCGCGGCAGGATGTGCTCGATCTCGATATCGGACGCGAAAAGCTGTTCGACGCCGATCGGTCGGCCGGAGAACGGGCATAGCGCGACGCCGTCGCCGGCGGCTTGCTGCTCCTCGAACAGCCTGAGTCGCGCACGCGCCTCGCCATTGTCGGGAACGCCGAGTTCGCCGAGCTTTATGACGCGCTTCTCGTTCGCGGCGCGGTTGTCGCGATTGCGCTTTTGCTCCTTCTCCTTCTGCTCCGCGTTCAATTTCAGCTCGCGCGCCAACTCGACGACGATCTGGTCCGGCGCGCCGAACCGCGCGATCATCAAGTTGATGACGCGGCGCAACTGGTTGAGGCCGATATGGACGGTCGGGTTCATCAGGCGGCCCCAGTAGGCGGCGTCGTCGCCCTTGTCCTTCTCGTCCATCGAGCCGGGCAGCACATGGCGCTGCAACACCTGCCCGTAATAGGGCAGACGCGTGTATATCACGCCGTCCCGTTCGTCGGAATGATGCCAGGGCCGCCCCAGGCGCGCCCCCGCGCGGATCACGGCCTCTGAATAGGGCACGACGAAGCCCTTCGTGTCGCGCTCGTTGACGAGCGCGTCGAGAATGGCCGCGTTCGCCGTCGGCCCGAGGCGCGAATAGCCGTCGGCGAGCGGAATGCTGGCGCATTCGCGCGCCGCGTCTTCGCTCAGCCCGTCCTCGCGCGTCAGGCGCGCGACCAGCGTCGCCTCATCGACTTCATCGAGCAGCTTCCAAACGAAGTCGTCTCTCTGCGGCCAGGACAAGGCCAGCCAGCGCTTTCCATAGTGATTGTCCTTGGAAAGCAGCTTGCCGGTGAGGCAGCCTTTCAGCTCTTTCTCGCCCGCTTCCTCAAAATTGATGCGCGCATCGCCGCCAAGCTTCAGCGCCTTCCTGACCTTTGCGAAAGGCAGATTGCCGCCCGCCAGCAGCACGCTCGCCAGCGCATCGCGCTGCTCCGGCAGAAGAGGGCGCTCCTCGACCGATCCCGCTGAAATCCTCAGATGAGCAAGGCGCTCATAGATCTCGCGCGCCTCCACCGACGGCAGCGCTTTGGGCAACCGCTCTTCGCCGGGCTCAAAGGTGCATTTGCCGATCCTGGGCGGCTTGAGATCGCGCTGGCGAAACATGATCTTGCCGATCGCGTCGCGCCGCTGATCAGTCAGCAGTTCAGGGTGATGAGGCGCTTGGGCGCGCCAGATCGCCTCGAATTCGTCGCGAATCATGTCGCGCGTCGGGTAGAACTCATAAAGAGCCTTTGCGCCTTCGCCCTCGAGCCGGATGCGCGTCGATTTGCGGCCCCGGTCGCGCACGCGGCGGGGGTCATGCGATTTGCCGCGGTGACGCATCCACAGGAATTCGCCGAAGGTGCGGCTGTTGTGTTCCCGCAGAGCGTCGCGAAGCTTCGCCGACGCTGTGGCGATCTTGCCCTTGTCCTTGTCTGCCCTGTCGGTCTTGCGATTTGATTTGAAGCCGCGCCGTTGATTGAGATGGAAAAAGGCCCGTCCGATCTCATGCGGCGTGAGAGGCCGGTCGAGGGCCGTCGCGCGCAACGCATACGGATCGAGTTGCTCCAGTTTCTTTCGGGCCTCGACGTCCGACGGCATCAAGCCGACCTGGACGAGCGCCTTCGTCAAATCGGCGCGCCGCAGCACGAAGCGGTCGCGGCGCCTGCGCGATTGGCGCGGAATCCGCCGCATCACGGCGAGCGATTGCTGGTCCTTCGGGTTGCGACCGTCCTTGAACAGCCGCACGCCGCTCCACAAAAGTTCGACCGGCGCGTCGGGTCCGTAGTTTCCGGAAGGGTCCTGTCCGGTCCGCCAGACCGCCAGCCCAAGGGAATTTGTTCCGAGGTCGAATGAAAACCGCAGGCCCATGACGTTTCCCCCCCGCGCCATTTCACGCCACGATACCGAGCTTGCCAAGGGGCTTGCGCGGCTTGCCACTGCAAGCTACGTTTGTCGGCGTTCTAGCAGGGAACGCGGCGTGGCCTCTTCGTTAACAAGGCTTCACGCCACCGAATGAGGGCGGGCTCCGGTCCGCCCTTTTCTTTGCGGCAAGCGTCTTTCGTGCTCTGCCGGCTCGCCGCCTCGGCGAAGCGCCTTAGCGCCTCGCTGCCGCCGCGCGAGGCCTTGCGCGAATGGATGCGGCTGTTCGTCGACTATGTCGCGACCAAGAAGGTGATGGCGGCGGCGCTCGGCTCGATCGTCGGCGCCGGCCGCCGGCGGCGAAGGTCCGGCGCAGGGGAGGCGGCGAATGAAAGACCTCGTGAAAGCGCGGCTCGGCCGCGCGCTGCCGGCGCTCGCCGCCGCCTGCGCCGGCCTCGTCTTCGCGGCGGCCGCGGCGTCGGCGCAGACGCCGTTCTATCGCGTCGCCCCGCAGGCGCTCGACGGCCCGCCCGGCTCGATCATCCGGCGGGAGCCGATGCTGCAGGCGCCCGCCTATGTCGTGGCCTGGCGCGTGCTCTACCGCTCGCGCGGGTTGAAGCGGCGAGCCGATCGCCGTCTCCGGCATCGTCATCGCGCCGAAGTGGCGCGCCGCCGCCGGGCGGCCGGCCGGTCGTCGCCTGGGCGCATCCGACGACCGGGGTGACGACGCGCTGCGCGCCCTCGCTGGCCTATTTCGTCTTCCAGCAGATCCAGGGCCTGCGCGAAATGGCGGCGCAGGGCTTCATCGTCGCGGCGACCGATTATCCCGGCCTCGGCGGCCCCGGCGTCCACCCCTATCTGATCGGCGACAGCGAAGCGCGCGCCGTGCTCGACGCGGTGCGCGCCGCGCGGGCGATTCCCGAGGCGGCGGCCTCGCGCGACTTCGCCGTGTGGGGCCATTCGCAGGGCGGCCAGGCGGCGCTGTTCACCGGCCTGATCGCCAGGACTTACGCCCCCGAGCTGAATCTGGTCGGCGTCGCCGCCGCCGCGCCGGCGACCGGGCTGGCGAGGCTGATGCGCGACGATCTCGGCAGCGTCGGCGGCAACAATCTGACCGCGATGACCTTATGGTCGTGGCAGCGGGTGTTCGGCGCGCCGATGCGCCGCGTCGTCGAGCCGCAGGCGATCGCCGCCGTCGACCGGCTGGCGAGCGCCTGCATCGAATTGATCTACGATCTCGTCGTGCGCCGCCGCATGGAGAAGCCGCTGGAGAGCGCGTTTCTGTCGGTGAACAATCCGGCCGACGTCGAGCCGTGGCGCTCGCTCGCCGCCGCCAATACGCCGCCGCCGACGCCCGCCGACATTCCCCTGTTCATCGCGCAGGGGACGGCCGATCGGCTCGTGCGGCCGGAGGTGACGCGCGACTACGTGGCGCGCGTCTGCCGGCGCGGCGGCAGGGTGCGCTTCGTCGCGCTGCCCGGCGTCGGCCACGGCCTGGCCGCCCGCGATGCGGCGAAGGCGGCGGCGGCGTGGATGGCGGCGCGCTTTTCCGGCGACGCGGCGCCCGACGATTGCGCCGCGCTCGGCGGCGGCTGAGAGACCGGCGCAGGACCGCCGGGGGCCACATGGATAACCCCCGGCAGTCCCTGCCCGCCGGGCTGTGCGGGCCCGGCAGGCGCCTTTATTTACGGGAGGCGGAGGAGGGGGGTTCACCGATTTGTGAACCAAGTTGCTCCACTGCTCGCATGCACATATGTTGATGTCGAAACGCGTGAAGAACGCCGGCAGGGGCGTGGAAGGGGCGAAAAAAGGACAGCAGAACTGATCTAAAACGCCTCGGAGCGCTGCTTTTCCAGCCCATTTCGGCCGGCGAAAGCCGCCGATTTCGCACAAACGCGCTTTACGCGCGCGGCGGCGCGAGGGTGAGATAAAGGATGCGCTTCTGCTCGACCCGCGAGCGCGCCAGGCTGTCGAGGATGAGGCCGCAGGCGCCGATCAGCGCGGCGAACAGGGTGAGGCCGGTGCACAGCACGGCGGTCGGCAGGCGCGGCACCAGGCCGGTCTCGAAATAGGTCGCGAAGATCGGCATGGCGAGGAGGATCGCCAGCGCCATCGCCGCGCCGGCGATCGAACCGAAGAACAGAGCCGGCCGCGTCTCCTTCAGCAGCAGCGCGAAGGTCGAGAGGATGCGCAGGCCGTCGCGCACCGTGCGCAGCTTGGAGGCCGAGCCTTCCTCGCGCTTGCCGTAGGGCAGGGCGATCTCGGCGGTCGGCAGCTTCAACTGGCTGGCGTGCACGGAAAGCTCGGTCTCGATCTCGAAGCCCGACGACAAGGCCGGGAAGCTCTTGACGAAGCGGCGCGAGAAGGCGCGATAACCCGAGAAGATGTCGTCGAAGCCCGGCCCGAACAGGGCGTGATAGAGCCGGTTGAACAGGGCGTTGCCGATCGCGTGGCCGCGCCGGTGGGCGTCCTGCGCCACCGCCGCCCTGGCGCCGATCGCCATGTCGACATTGTCGCGCGCGACGCAGGCGACGAGGCGGGGCGCGGCGGCCGCGTCATAGGTGCCGTCGCCGTCGGCCATCAGATAGACGTCGGCGTCGATGTCGGCGAACATCCGACGCACCACATTGCCCTTGCCGGGCCTCGGCTCGAAGCGCACTTCGGCGCCCGCCGCGGCGGCGATGTCGGCGGTGCCGTCGGTGGAGGCGTTGTCGTAGACGATCAGCCGCGCGCCGGGCAGCGCGGCGGCGAATTCGCGCACCACCCGCCCGATCGAGGCGGCCTCGTTGTGGCACGGCAGCACCACGGCGACGCGCGGCGCGGCGGGCTCGCCGGCGGTCTCGGGCCGGTCGCCGGCGCGGCGCATGTGCCGGGCGGCGGCGCGCAGGGAGCGGACCAGCGCGTCCGAACCGTCGGGCGCGGCCCGTTCAATATTCGACATTGGCGCCTCGAGAGGGGATTTCGCGCTTCCTGAGCTAACCCGATCTCAATCATTGGCTGGGAAAGGTTGAACGTTCGTGAAAAAGGCGCCGGCGGTCGCCGCCATCGGCCCGCCGCGCTTTCGCCCTCGAGGATCGCGCCCGATGTCCGTCGCCGCCGCCCGCCCAGCGCCCCCGCTCGCCGCCGCGCGCGCCGGCTCGCCGCTCCATTCCGTGCCGCTGCTGTGCGCCATCGGGCTCGTCTTCACGCTGGCGATTTCCTGGCCGAGCGCGATGGAGGTGTGGCGCACCGGCGCCTTCGCCAACACCGACGACGCGATGCGCCTCGTCGAAGTGCGCGACTGGCTCGCCGGCCAGGCCTGGTTCGATCTGCATCAATACCGGCTCGATCCGCCGGCCGGCGTGCCGATGCACTGGACTCGCGTTCTCGATCTGCCGCTGGGGCTGCTCGTCCGGCTGTTCGCGGCGTTCCTGCCCGTCGAGCAGGCGGAGCGGCTGACCCGCATCGTCTTCCCGCTGGCGCTGCACCTCGCCCTGTTCGCCGCCGTCGCGGTCACCGCGCGCCGGCTCGCCGGCCCCGTCGCGATGCTGCCCGCCGTGGCGATCGCCGCGCTGTCGGGGGGCGTCCTCGTGCAGTTCCAGCCGGGGCGCATCCATCATCATTCGGCGCAGATCGTGCTCGCCGTGCTGATCCTGTGGGCGACGGTGAGCGCGCTCGAGGCGCGCAAATTCTGGCCCGCCGCGGGCGCCGCGGCGCTCGCCGCGCTGTCGCTGTCGATCAACATCGAGGACCTGACCTACATCCTCGTCGAGATCGCCGCTTTCGCGCTGGCCTTCGTCGCGCTGGGCGAGCGGTTTCGCGCCGCCTTCTTCGGCTTCGCTGTTTCGCTGGCGCTCTCGTCGCTGCTGGCGTTTGTCGCGACGGTCGGGCCTTCCCGTTATTTCGTCGGCGCGTGCGATGCGTTCTCGACGGCGCATCTCTTCGCGATCTTCCTCGGAGCGGGGGTTTTTTGCGCTCTGGCGGCGCTGTCGCCGATTTTGCCCGGACCGGCGTCGCGCCTGATCGGCTGCGCCTGCGGCGGCGCCGTGGTGCTGGCGGCGATGGCGCTGGTCTATCCGGCCTGCCTGCACGATCCGCAGGCGGCCGTCGACCCGCTGCTGCGCAGGCTGTGGCTGGACAATGTCGAGGAGGCGCGCCCGCTCGCCAGCGTCGTCGCCGCCCATCCCCTGAAATTCGTCACGCTGGCCCTTGCGGCGGTGCTCGGCTTTGCCGGCGCGCTCGCCGCGGCGTGGCGCGAAACCGGGCCGGCGCGCGTCCGATGGCTGGTGGTCGGCGCGTTCGCCGCCATCGGCCTCGTCACCTCGCTGTGGCAGGTGCGCGCGCTGTCCTCGGCGTCGGCGGTCGCGCTGTTCGGCGGCGCCTGGATCGTCGCGCGGGGAGTCGAGTGGTCGGCGAAGCGCCCGGGCGTCCTCGCCGCGCTCGTCCCGTTCGCGCTGGGGCTGCCGTTCTGTTCGCTGTTCTGGGCGATCGTCACGCCGGCCCAGCCGCAATCCAACGCCGTCGAGGGCCGCGTCACTTGCCGCGCCCCGGCGACGGTCGCCGCGCTCGGCGCGCTGCCGACGTCGGTGCTGATGGCCCCCATCGACATGGGCTCGGACATTCTGGCCGACACTCGCCACGCCGTGCTCGCCGCGCCCTATCACCGCAACAACCACGGCAACCGGGAGCTGGTCGACGCGATGATGGCCGACCCGGTCGCCGCGCGGCGGATCGTCCGGGACAGCGGCGCCGCCTATGTCGTGTTCTGTCCCGCCATGCCGGAGCTGGCGCTTTACGCCGCCGCCAGCCCCGATAGCCTCGCCACGGCGCTGCTCGCCGGAAAGGCGCCGGATTGGCTGATCCCCCAGCCGATCGCAGGTTCGCCCTATCGCATCTACAAAGTCCGCTAGCGGGCGTTTCCGGCGCGACGCCTGACGGCGAAGCGGCGACCGCGCGGCAAGATATACTCATCGGCCGACGATGACCTCGGCCTTGTCCGAGACTACAGATCAAGAAAACTTGATCCTTGTCTTCGACAAAGCCTACTTTAGATTCGTTCAAAGGAACGCTTCTGCCACGCCATCATTGTCCAGGCAGTCAATCGCCAGTTTGTAATCATTACAACAAATGAAATAGTTCTTGCGAAGGCCGCACCCCGGCATTAGACAACGCCTCCGGCCGCGGACCTTGAATTGGCGCGCCGACGGAGTCGAAATGCACGCTCACGCCTCGTCGCGTTCCGCCCCGCGCGTCCATGAAAAAGATTGCGCCGCCAGCCTCTTCAGTCGGGCGGGCGCGCTCGTCGAGACCGCCGGCGCCTTCTGCGAAGTTCGACGCGCGGGGGCGAAATTTTGGAGTTGATGCGATGAGACTTCCGCGGACCGTCGGAACTGTTTTTCTTTGGGGCGCCGCGGCGCTCGCGCTTGGCGGCGCGTCGATCGCCGACGCCCAGCAGGCGACGACCGTGCCGGTCACGCTGAAGGATCATCGCTTCATTCCGGCCGAGCTGACCGCGCCGGCGAACAAGCCGGTCGTCGTCGAAGTGACCAATCAGGATTCGACCCCGGCCGAATTCGAGAGCAAGACGCTGCGCGTCGAGAAAGTCGTCGCCGGCGGCGGCAAGATCGACGTGCGGATACGCGCCTTGCCGCCGGGCCGCTACCGCTTCTTCGATGACTATCACGAGAAGACGACCGAAGGATTCCTTGTCGTGCAATAACCGGCGGCCGCTCGGCGCGTGGGCGGGCGCCAAGATTGATTTTGCTCAACGCGCATCACGCCGCCGACGTCGAGAATGAATGCAAATCCGTCCCGAGAGGGCCGCTTGGTCTGACCGTCACGAAAATCGGATTGTTGAGAGACTCGCGAGATGCTCGGCGCATTGATCATCGTTTTTCGGGAAGTCATCGAGGCCGGCATCATCGTCGGGATCATTCTGGCGGTCACCCGGGGGATCGCCGGCTCCAGGCTGTGGATCGCGGCGGGCGTCGCCGGCGGCGTTGCGGGAGCGGTTCTGGTCGCCGTCTTCGCCCAGGCGATCGCCGACGCGCTCGCCGGCATGGGCCAGGAGCTGTTCAACGGGTCGATCCTCGCGCTCGCCGTCGTCATGCTGACCTGGCACAACGTCTGGATGGCGAGCCACGGCCGTCAAATGGCCGTCGAAATGCGCCAAGTCGGCGAAGAGGTCAGAAGGGGATCGCGCTCGCTCGCCGCGCTCGCCGTCGTGGTTGGCGTCGCGGTGATGCGCGAAGGGTCGGAAATCGTGCTGTTCCTCTACGGCCTGGCCGCGGCGGGCGGTTCGACCGCGGCCGGCCTCATTCTCGGCTCGGTGCTCGGGCTCGTCGCCGGATGCGCCGTCAGCGCGCTGACCTTCCTCGGCCTCGTGACCATCCCGCCGCGCTATTTGTTCCGTGTGACGACGGTGCTGATCACCTTCCTCGCGGCGGGCCTCGCCGCGCAGAGCGTCCTGTTCTTTGAGCAGGCGGGGCTCATCACCGCGCTTTCGCAGACCGCCTGGGACACGTCGGCGATCCTGTCCGACACCAGCCTGCTGGGCCGCGTGCTGCACACCTTGATCGGCTATTCCGATCAGCCCTCGGTCATGCAGGTCATCGTCTATGGCGTGACGCTCGGAATGATCTTCAGCTTGTCGAAGGCCTTCGCGCCGTCCGCCCGCCGGGGCGTTTCGACCGCTCCGGCGCCCAAACCGCCGGGACCGGCGCGCGACGCGCGGGCCGCCTGATCTCAGTTGCGCTTGGCGGCGATAAACGCCTTGAATTCGTTCATCGACTCGAATTTGAAGGCGCCTTGATCGGTTTCCGCTTCGATCGACCCGTCGGAAAAAATCGAGTAGTTGGCGCCGCCCGCGCTGTAGCGGCCGACCAGCGTCGGCGGCTCGGCGGGCTCCCGCGTCGCTTGCTCGAGCGACGGCAGCCGCCCCTTGCGGTTTTCATTGATCGCCGCCTCGTGGTCGCCGGCGTCATCGAGGGTGGGCGCGGGCGCCGGCGTCATCGCCGGCTCCGCGAATTCCACGGCGGGCGGCTCGCGCCCCGCGCCGCCGGCCGGCTCGGCCAGAACCACCGGCTCCAGGCCGGCCAGCAGCGGCTCGACGCGCTCCGGCCGCGTCGCTTCAATTCCGCGCAGCACCGCCCGGCGCAACGCGCCGACCCGCCCGATCAAAATGCCGATCGCGATCACGATGAGGCCGCCGCTGAGCCCGATGGCGCCGCAAGTCGCGTAGAGCAGGCCGAGTTCGGTGGTCAGCAGATCGATGCTCGCCACGATCGCCGCGCCGCCCGCGGACGCGAGGACCAGGCCGAGAAAAACGACGAACCAGCTCATGAGCGATCCAACGTGTTCATTTTGTCAGAAAAGCGGCGCACAACGGCGCCATCGTTTGGCCGCCTCGCGCGGTCGGCGCGGTCGACGGCGCGCGGCGCCGCGGCGGCGGTTGCCCACCGCGCCCGACGGGTCTAACAATGCGCCGCATCGTTCGACCGCTGGCGTTTCGGCCGGCTTGTTGTGATCCGGGTGTCGTTCAAAAGGAGCCGAGCCCATGACCTTCTCTCTTCCCGAACTGCCCTACGCCTATGACGCCTTGGGCCCCTACATGTCAAAAGAAACCCTCGAGTTTCACCATGACAAGCATCACCTCGCCTATGTCAACAACGGCAACAATCTGCTGAAGGGCACGGAATGGGAGGGCAAGTCGCTCGAGGAAATCGTCAAAGGTTCGTTCGGCAAGAATCCCGGCCTGTTCAACAATGCCGGACAGCACTTCAACCACATCCATTTCTGGCAATGGATGAAGCCCAATGGCGGCGGCAAGATCCCCGGCGCGCTGGAAAAGGCGATCGTCGATTCGCTGGGCTCGATCGAAAAAGCGAAGACGGACTTCATTCAGGCCGGGGTGACGCAGTTCGGCTCGGGCTGGGCGTGGCTGACCGTCAAGGACGGCAAGATCGTCGTCACCAAAACGCCCAACGGCGAGAGCCCGCTGGTCCATGGCGGCCAGCCGATCCTCGGCGTCGACGTGTGGGAGCATTCCTATTACATCGACTACCGCAACCGCCGGCCGGACTATCTCAAGGCGTTCGTCGACAATCTGGTCAACTGGGACCATGTGGCCAGTCTCTACGCCGCGGCGATGAAGTAAGCCTGCCAGGCTCGGCGGGCCGAGGCCGGACGTCGGAGCGCCGGCTTCCCCTCGCGGGGGCGCGCTCCGGTCGATCCGATCTCGCAGACTGTCCCATCATCGCGCGCGATGAGGGAGCCGCCTGATCATGGCTGACCGATGTCGTTTCCGCCATCGCTTCCCGCGAGCGTGATGTCGCGCGCCTTCCGCGCGACGAACGGCGAACTCGGCGTCGTGCCGGCGGACGCGTCGGCGTTTCTGGACGCCTGTCGAGCCGATCGGGTTGAAATCCTCGGGTGGGAGCTGTGGCTCATCCACCACGAATGGAGCCGCGCGTCGAACGAGCCCGAAAAGGCTCGAGGTCGGTGGTCCGGCTTGATCCCTGTTCGCGGAGACCCTCGGCCGAACGTCGTCCACGGCGAAGGCGATCTTGACGCTGCGCGCGCGGAACTCGCCGCACTCGACCTGAAGGCGCTGATCGATCCGCAATGGATCGACGACGTCCGCGTCAACTTCACCCTCGCCAGAAACTGAGTTTCGCCGCGCAAGCCGGCGCTCGGGCCGGCAGTCACTCGACGAGATTGACCTTGTTGTCCTTGCACAGGTCGATGCCCGCCATTTTCGTGCTCGATCCGTCCTCGAAAGCGCCGTGCAGGTCGAACACGCAGGACTTGCCGCGCGCCAGCCGCACCGAGGTCTTCTCGCCCGGCGCGAGATTGGCGACGATCTGCCTGGCGTCGGCGTCGCCCGCCGGCGTCGCATCGAGCTCGGCCAGAGCGACGGCGCGCTCGTTGGTGACGAGGACGACGACCGACGGCGCCGTCTTCCGGCGCGGCCTGGCGACCGGCGCTTCCGGGGCTTTGCCGGGCGCCGCAGCCTCGGCCGCCGGCGGCGTCGACTGCGCCAAGGCTGCGCCGCTCATCGCGGCGCCGGCGATCAGCGCGCCGACGGCGAACGCGCGCAGATGTTGCTGGCTCATGTCATGGCCTCCGTAGGAAGCCGCGCACTTGCCCGACGACTATGTGAAAAAAATGACGTCGGGCGCGGTTCAGGGAAATCCCGCGGCCAGGCCTTCGGCCGCGGACGCCGCGCGGCGCGCGCTTCGGGCGGCCCTTTCGAGCATCGGCAGCGCGTCCTCGATCTTCTCAGCGACGAGATAGTGCAGATCGAAGCCCTCGCGGATGAAGCCGAGATTGCGCATGTGGGCGATGAGGCTGAGCAGCGGGCGCCAGAAGCCGCCGACGTCGGCGATCAGCACCGGTTTGGCGTGGCGCTGCAACTGCGCCCAGGTCAATTGCTCGACCAGCTCCTCCAGCGTGCCGACGCCGCCGGGCAGCGCGATGAACGCGTCGGCGCGTTCGAACATCAATTGTTTGCGCTGGTGCATGTTCTCGACAATGACCAGCTCCTGCGCCGACTTCAGCGCGTGCTCGCGCCGCACCAGGAAGGTCGGGATGATCCCGGTGACCCGCCCGCCGTTGTCGAGAACGGCGTGGGCGAGGCGTCCCATCAGTCCGTCCTCGCCGCCGCCGAACACCAGACCGACGCCCGCCTGCGCCATCGCCGCGCCGAGCGCGTCGGCCGCTTCGGCAAACCGCGCGTCGGATCCGAGGCTGGAGCCGCAATAGACGCAAATATTCTGGATCGTGCTCATCGGCCTTTGTGCTGCGCGATCCCGCCGAAGGTCAAGCGCCGACGATTGCGGAAGCGACGCGCGAAAACGGCGCGACGCCCGTCGCAAGGCGCCCGGCCCGTCGTCCCGCCGCGCGCGCGTCAAACAAACCGGATTCGCTTCGCCCGGGCCTCCCGCCCGGAGGCGGTCACTTCCGGCGGCGGCGCTGCTGACCGAGCCCCATCTGCTTGGCGAGGGCGGAACGGGCCTTGGCGTAGGCCGGCGCGACCATCGGATAATCGGCGGCCAGACCCCATTTTTCGCGATATTCCTCGGGCGACATATTGTACTGGGTGCGCAAATGACGCTTCAAGGACTTGAACTTCCGACCGTCCTCCAAGCAGATGATGTAGTCGTTGGTGATCGATTTCTTGGGGGCGACGGCAGGCTTGGCAACCTCCGGCGCGGCCACGGTCGCTCCGCTTGAAACGCGCATAATCGCGCCGTGAACGTCGCCGATCAAGGTCGGGAGGTCGCTCGCCGGCACTGAATTGTTCGAAACGTATGCGGATACAATTTCGGCCGCGAGCTCGATATAGTTCAACGTATCAGACATGTGATGCCTTGCTCCAACTTCGACGGCGGACGGCGCAGTCCGCATTCCCCCACAATACCGTTGTATCGTCGATCAACATATGAACGGTTGGTCTTCGCGACGATTCGAGCCCAACACTGGACCCTCCATAGTCACATCTTGCGGCCGCAGCAAGACTAATAATAAAGAAATTGTGGGGAAATCTTGTCGCAGGCGGCCTCGCCACTATCCATCGACCGCCGCCAAGGACGATCCAAGCAGTCGCCGACCAACGTGATTTTCAGCACTTGCGGCGGGGGACGACGATTCCTTAAGCGAATTATGGCGAAATGCGGCGCCTGCGGGGGTGCGGGCGGACCGGCTTCGCCCTATATCTGGTCCGGTTGACCGGCGCGGAATCAAATGCAGCATCAAAAATCGACAAATTTCATCGCCGCGGGGACCGCTCCCCGCGGGGAGGCGACGCTGGTCGGCACGGCGCGTCGGTTATGGCCCTATATCTGGCCCGCCGACCGGATCGACTTGAAACTGCGGGTCTTCTCGGCTGTCCTGCTGATGGTGGCGGCGAAGCTTGCGACGATCGCCATCCCCTACGCCTACAAATGGGCGACCGACGCGCTCGCCGGCGCCCGCGCGGCCGACCGCATTCCGTTGCCCGCCCTGCTCGGCGGCGTCGTCGCCTTGACGCTGATCTACGGCTTGCTGCGCGTTCTGATGTCGTTGTTCACCCAGGGGCGCGACGCGCTGTTCGCGGCGGTGGCGATGAACGCGGTGCGCCGCCTCGCCGTCGAAGTGTTCGTCCACCTCCATCAACTGTCGCTGCGCTTTCATCTCGAGCGCAAGACCGGCGGTCTGACGCGCATCCTCGAGCGCGGCCGCAACGCGATCGAGACGATCATCCGCACTTCGATGCTGACGGCGGCGCCGACCGTCGTCGAGTTCGCGCTGATCCTCGGCGTGTTCCTCTTTTCATTCGACTGGCGTTACGTCTTGGCGGTTTCGCTGACCATCGCCGCCTACCTGGTGTTCACCACGCTGGCGACCAACTGGCGGATCGCGATCCGCCGCTCGATGAACGAGAGCGACACCGACGCCAACACCAAGGCGATTGACAGCCTGCTCAATTTCGAGACGGTGAAATATTTCGGGGCCGAGAAACGCGAGGCGGCGCGCTACGACAAATCGATGGCGCGCTACGAACGGCTGAGCGTGCGCACCTATGTCTCGCTCGCGGTGCTCAACGCCGGCCAGGCGGTGATCTTCACGACCGGCCTCGTCGTCGTCATCCTGATGTGCGTCGCGGGGATCCGCAGCGGCCGCAACACCATCGGCGATTTCGTGCTGATCAATCTGATGATGCTTCAGCTCTATCAGCCGCTGAACTTCATGGGCATGGTCTACCGCGACATCAAGCAGGCGATCGTCGACATCGAATTGATGTTCGACATTCTCGTGCAGAACCCGGAGATCAGGGATCGGCCGGACGCGCCCCCGCTCGTCGTCAGCCGCGGCGCGGTCCGCTTCGAGAACGTCGAGTTCAACTATGACCCGGCGCGCAAGATCCTGCGCGGCGTGTCCTTCGAGGCGCCGGCGGGAAAGACCGTGGCGATCGTCGGCCCGTCGGGCGCGGGAAAGTCGACGATCTCGCGGCTGCTGTTCCGCTTCTACGAGCCTTCGGCCGGACGCATCACCATCGACGGCCAGGATATCGGCGCCGTCACGCAGGCCTCGTTGCGCGAGGCGATCGGCATGGTCCCGCAGGACACCGTCCTGTTCAACGACTCGATCCTCTACAATATCCGCTATGGCCGCGACGGCGCGAGCGACGAGGCGGTGCGGGCGGCGGCCAGAGACGCGCAGATCGACGATTTCATCCGCTCGTTGCCGCAGGGTTACGACGCGCAGGTGGGCGAGCGCGGGCTCAAATTGTCGGGCGGCGAAAAGCAACGCGTGGCGATCGCCCGCACCATGCTGAAGGGGCCGCCGATTCTGGTGCTCGACGAGGCGACGTCGGCGCTCGACAGTTTCACCGAGCGCGAAATCCAGGCGGCGCTCGAACGCGTCTCGAAGGGGCGGACGACGCTGATCATCGCCCATCGGCTGTCGACCGTCGTTCACGCCGACGAGATTCTGGTGCTCGACAAGGGCGTGATCGTCGAGCGCGGAACGCACGAGGACCTGCTCGAAAAAGGCGGCCTTTACGCGGCGCTGTGGAGCCGCCAGCGCGAGGTCGACGCCGCGCAGGAGACCTTGCGGCGCGCCGAAATGGAGGCGCGCGAGACCAAGCTCGCCGCGCCCGCCGTCGCGGCTCCCGATTGATGCGGAGGTTGCTCGGGCGGGCAATTTTGTTTTCAGTCTATCGGCCCGCTTTTCGATCGCTCGCCGCCACCCTCGTTTTACGGATCATGCGGCTGTGAAGCTTGGAACGGCGCAGCCGCCGCGCGCAAGCGCGGCTAATAGGCGCACATCAATCCGCCGAGGCGACCTCGGACCCGCAGACCGTCCAGGCGATTTCGAAAATAAAGGGCGTTGATCTGGTCCGTCGTGGGACTCTCGACCCGACGGAATCCGATCTTCTTCAGATCATTCACCAGCGCTTCGGGTGCGAAGAAGCCTCGGAACGGCTCGCCCGCTCGGAGAACTCCTTTGCTCAGGGCGTCGAACGCCATTCTTTCGCCGTCAGACAACGTTTGACGCGGGAGCGCGTAATCGAACGCGATTGCGCTGTCCGGGCTGAGGGAGTGGATCAATGCGAAGGTCGCCATCACCGTCTCATTGGCAAGATACGGCGTCACTCCCAGCCACGAAAAAAAGGCCGGTTTGTCGAGCTTGAATCCCGCCCTTTCCAGCTCGACTTCCAGCTTTTGACGCTCGAAGTCGACAGGAACGAAAGTTACCGCCGAAGGAACAGGTATGGCCGCCAGCGCCAGACGACGGAGTTTCCACGCCTGCGTTTCAGGATGATCGACTTCGAATATTTTCAAATCACTTTGGGAGTAGGGGTTTCGGTAAGGAAAAGTGTCCAGACCAGCGCCCAAAATCACGTATTGGACCGTTCCGGACGCAATTGCTCTTGCGAGCTGGTCCTCGGCGTATCGACTTCGTGCAGCCACAAAAGCGCGCATGTAACGCGATCCGGGAAGATACGCGGTCAAACATCCCAGCATCATCGACGTGGCGGCCGCTGGTCCGATGATCCAGGGGGCTATCGGATCTTCCAGGACGTGCGGAAAGTCGAACAGCTGATGTTCGGCTCGACGGGTCGCGACGCTCTGAGCGGTCTTGCTTGGAAACCCGTGCTTCATTGGCGCTTCCCGCCGTCTTGCTCGATTTCGATGAGGGCGGCGAGCGCTGCGCGGGTGTGCGCGACGTTTTCGACCCCCACTTTTTTGGCGAGTTCGGCATCCAATCGTTCCACTGCCGACCTGGAAACGGCCGCGGCGGCGCGCCCCCGTTCGGTCAGCGCGACCGTCAGCCGGCGGCGGTCTTGGGTGTCCACCGACCGGTCGAGGTAGCCCCGCAAAACGAGAGTGTCGACAAGCTGCCCGGCCGCTTGTTTGGATATTCCGAGCTCTTTGATGATTCGACCGAGTGGCGCTCCGGTTCGGGCGATCGCGCCGATCACGTAAACGCCGTTACGCGGAACATCATCGTGTCCGGCGCCGTTCAGAGCCTCGCGGACGGCCAATCCGTAAGCGGCCCAGGCGCCGCGCAGGAGCGCGGGAAAGGACGCCCCGTCGCGCCAATTTTTGTCGCCCGCCATGGGATCCTCATACAGTAAAATATCTTGATAGTCAATATTCGGTACTATTATGCGCGCGTCCTCCAGTTGAGGCCGCCGAGCGCGCTCGCCGGGATAGCGAGCCCTGCGAACCACACCGGCAATCGTCACGATCTCGCGATGGCTTCGCTTCGCTCGCGTTTGGCGCCTGGCGCATGCGATCGTTGACAGGCGTTCGGCTCGAGAAGCCTATGGCCGCGCGGCCGGCCGCTGCGACGTGGCGATTATTGCGGCGGCCGATCGTCTCTCGCGCGACACGGCGAATTTATCGCGCGCCGCGAAAGACTGTTGGGGCGGCTTCGCCGCGCCAGTGACTCTTCGCCTGTTTGGCGCCAAAAGACCGTGGCGAACAGAGAGCGCCCCTTGATGTCGGTCCTCGATTCCGTGCGTCGGCAACTGGCGCCCGTTCATCCCCAGGGTTACCCGTTCATCGCCGCGTTCCTGGTGGCGACGCTGATCCTTGCCTGGCTGTGGAGCCCGCTCGGCTGGATCGGCGCCGCCGCGACGGCGTGGTGCGCGTTCTTTTTTCGCGATCCCGCCCGCGTCACGCCGGTCCGCGAAGGCCTCGTCGTCTCTCCGGCCGACGGCGTGGTGAGCTTCAGCGGCTATGCGACGCCGCCTCCCGAACTCGGGCTCGGCGCGCGGCCGATGCAGCGGGTGTCGATCTTCATGTCGGTGTTCGATTGCCACATCAATCGCGCGCCGGTCGCCGGCCGCGTCGTCCGCGTCGCTTACAAGCCGGGTCTTTTCATCAGCGCCGACCTCGACAAGGCGAGCGAGGACAATGAGCGCAACGGGGTGGTGATCGACAGCCCGGCGGGCGCGTTCGGCGTCGTGCAGATCGCCGGCCTGATCGCGCGGCGCATCGTCTGCTTCGTCGACGTGGGCGCCAATCTGAGCGCCGGCGACCGTTTCGGCCTGATCCGTTTCGGCTCGCGCGTCGACGTCTACCTGCCGGACCGCGCGCGCGTGCTGGTCGGCGTCAATTCGCGCGCCGTGGCCGGCGAGACGGTGATCGCCGAGACGGCGCTCGACGAGCCGCTTCGCGTGTTCCGGCGGGGTTGAGGCCGATGAGCGAACCGATCGAGGCGAGCGGCGGCCGGGCCCCGGCGGGCGGGCCGCGCGGGCGTTTCTTCAGGGGCGTGCCGCTGCGCCTGCTGATCCCCAATCTGATAACGCTGCTGGCGCTTTGTCTCGGCTTGACGGCGATCCGTTTCGCGTTCGAGGCCGAGATCCAATGGGCGGTCAGCGCGGTCGCCGTCGCCGCCGTGCTCGACGGCCTCGACGGGCGCATCGCGCGCGCGCTGAAAGGCACCTCGCGGTTCGGCGCCGAGCTCGATTCGCTGGCCGACTTCGTCGACTTCGGCGTCGCGCCGGCGATCGTGCTCTACGTCTTCGGCCTGCATGAAATGAAGAGTCTGGGCTGGTTCGCCGCGTTGATCTTCGCGATCGCCTGCGCGCTGCGCCTCGCGCGCTTCAACGTGATGATCGAGGGCGCGGAGCCGCCGGCGTGGCGGAGCTCTTTCTTCGTCGGCATGCCGGCCCCGGCGGGGGCCATCGCCGGCCTGCTGCCGGTCTATCTTCACTATTCGCTGTTCAGCGTTCCCAACGTTCGCGCGCTGGCGCCGCTCGAAATCGCCTATGTGCTGGCGATCGCCTTCCTGATGGCGAGCCAGATACCGCATTTTTCCGGAAAGTCGATCGGCCGGGTGCCGCGCGACTATGTCGCCGTAGTGCTGTTCGGCCTCGTCGCCGGCGTGCTGCTGCTCGCCAATTTCCCGATGGAGATGCTGGTCGCGATGTCGCTGGCCTATCTCGGCTCGATCCCGTTCAGCATCCGGCGTTTCCGCCGATTGCGCGACGCGGCGGCGGCCGCCGCGCCATGACCGGCGGCGCCAAAGGCGGTTTCCTCTTTTTCGCAAGATACGATAGGGTCCGGCGCAATTTGCGGGCCGGGGCCGGCGCCGGCGCGCGCGGCGGCGGACCGGGCCGCTGTTGCAGGACGGAAGAGACTTCAGTCATCAGGTTCGAGCGAGGCCGCTTGCCGGCGGACGGGCGATCCGCCGGGCGGCGGGCGTCCGACGCTTCGAGCGAGCGGCGGCGCCGCAGAGAAAGGCCCCTATGTCGAAAGAAGAATTGCTTGAATTTCCCGGTTTCGTCGTCGAGCTGTTGCCCAATGCGACGTTTCGCGTGAAGCTCGAAAACGAACACGAGATCATCGCCCACACCGCCGGCAAAATGCGCAAGAACCGCATCCGCGTGCTGGCCGGCGACAAGGTTCTGGTCGAAATGACGCCCTATGATCTGACCAAGGGCCGCATCACCTACCGCTTCAAGTAATCCCGGCGTGGCTCCGCCAGCGCGCAAGCGACGTTTGCGATGATGAAGGCCGCTCCGCGCCCCGCGTTGGTCCTGGCGTCCGGCTCGCCCCGGCGCCTCGGCCTGCTCGCGCAAATCGGCCTCGATCCCGACGCGGTGATCCCCGCCGATATCGACGAGACGCCGCGGCGCAGCGAATCGCCGCGCGCGCTCGCCCAGCGGCTGTCGGCGGAAAAGGCGGCGGGGGCCGCCGCCGTGGCGTTGAAGCGCCCCGAGCTCGGCCGCTGCCTGATCCTGGCCGCCGACACCGTCGTCTGCGTCGGGCGGCGCGTGCTGCCCAACTGCGAAACCACCGACGAGGCCGCCGCCTGCCTGCGGCTTCTGTCGGGGCGCGCGCACCGCGTCTACACCGCCGTGACGCTGGTCACGCCCGCCGGGACGGTTCGCCGGCGTCTGGTCGAGGCGCGCGTGCGCTTCAAGCGCCTGTCGCGCGACGAGATCGACGCCTACCTCGCCTCCGGCGAATGGCGCGGCAAGGCGGGCGGCTATGCGATCCAGGGCCTCGCCGGCGCGTTCGTCGTGCGCCTGATCGGCTCCTACACCGCCGTCGTCGGCCTGCCGCTCGCCGAGACCGCCGCCTTGCTCGCCGGCGAGGGCCTGGCGCCGCACGCCCAATGGGCGCAAACGCCATGAATCGGCCGCCTCGCCCGCCGAAATCTTCGCCTTCCGCCAATGAACGCGGCGACGCCGCCGAGCCTCGCCGTTGCGCGGTGTGCGGACGCCCGCGCGCCGAAAAATACGACCCGTTCTGCTCGCCCCGCTGCGCCGACGTCGACCTCTATCGCTGGCTGAACGGCAAATACGCGATCCCGGCGAGCGAGGAGGGCGAGCCTGGGGAGGGCGGCAGGGACCAGGAGGAGTGACGCGCGTCCCGCCGCGCGTTAAATTGCGGACATGAAATCTTTCGTGCTGGCCGCCAGCCTCTGCCTTCTCGCCGCGCCCTCGGCGCTTGGCGATGGCATGCACTTCAAGATCGACTGGCAGATTCGCATCGGTTGCGATGGGCCCACCGTTCTGTTCCCGATCCGCAATTGGCCGGCGCAGGTGGAGGGGGACGTGTCGCTGATGCCCGATCGCTCGACCTCGATGGAATTGACGATCTCGGGCCTGGGCATCCCCACCGGCGTCGCGCGCTGGGACGGCCGGCTCGGCGGCAAGCCGACCGCGACCGCCGGCGGCACAGGGGAGCTGCGCGTCACCGGCCCGCACAGCCTGCGCGCCATCTGGCGCCAGCCCCACAACGACATCTTTCTGGATTTCGTCGCCGATCAGCAGTCCTGCAATCTGTCGGTGGACGTGAAGCTGCATCGCGGAGAAACCGTCTACACCCTCTACAACGGGCGCAATTTCGAAAACTGCCCGGAAATCCGCACGGTGTCGGCGACCTGCAAGGCTTATTGAGGAGTTGGACGCGTTCGCAACGCTGAACGGCGCGTCAAAAACCAGAGCTTTGAGAGGCGTCGGCCTCGTCGAAAGGGAGACGAAGCGAGCCCAGGGTAGAGAACGGCGCCTAATCCCCGCATCGCGGTCACATTGCAGCAAAAATAAGCCAAGTCATTCTGTTGGCTTTTGAACGATCTCCCACATCCCAACGAGCGGGTTCCCGTTCCCTTTCGATCGGATGACGCCGCCCTTGAGGGCGAAATTAAAGGGCGGTGGTTCAAGCGGAGATTCAGAGTTCGGCGGTACGCCCGAAGAAATGCTGGAAATGGATTCCGCTGTGACACACGTAGGCGTCAATTGTTCAACAATGGGGATTTGTTTAGGCAGCGGAGGCATAAAAGGCGAGTGGGATTCACGCTCCTTTTCATCTGAACATTTTGAAATCAGATGAAGGCGTTCCAGTAATTTTACCAATATTGCTAAAGTAATCATGATTAACACTAAGGCATACGCGTATATATCTATATCGTCTGTTAATTTCGGATAGGCTAGTTTGACCAAATAGGCGGGAATGGCAAGGGAAATCAACATAACCGTCAGCGCGCGGAACAAGCGCTCGCATGTCGAAACGAGCTTTTTCGGCCCACAAAACGCATGGAGCGGTGTCCAGAGCAAATAGCGCAACTCTGCGAAGAAGGACGTGCGCCCGCGTGTGGGACGATGCGAGAACATCGAGGGATTATACTTTGAATCCCTGGGGACAATGGAAAGCTGCGGAGAAAAACGATCGAGGCAGTTAACGAGATCGATCAGGAATTGCGATCAATCGCCGGCTGCCCCGCATTTGCTCTTGTCCTTGTCGCATTCGCTTTGAGGATGCCTGTCGACCGAGTGGAGCTTGAGAGCCGATCGCCACGTTCGATCGTCGCGTGGTCCGACATGAGGATATCGTCAGACCCCTCACCCCCCCAGCAACTCCACCAGCGGCGGGATCAGCGGCGCGTCGGCCGGCGGCATGGGATAGTTGCGCAACTCCCCGGCGCGCACCCATTTCAGCGCCTGGCCTTCGCGCGCGGTGACAAAACCTTCCCAGCGGCGACAGACGTAGAGCGGCATCAGCAGATGAAAATCGTCATAGGCGTGGCTGGCGAAGGTCAGCGGCGCGAGGCAGGCTTGCCTGACGACGATCCCGAGCTCCTCGGCGAGTTCACGGATCAGCGCCTGTTCCGGGCGCTCGCCGTCGTCGATCTTGCCGCCGGGGAATTCCCAGAGATCGGCGAGCGCCTTGCCCTTGGGGCGCCGGGCGATCAATATGCGATCGTCGGCGTCGATCAGCGCGGCGGCGACGACGAGAAGCAGTTTCACGGCGTGGGTCCCTCTTGCGCGGCGGCGGCCGGTGGTTATCGCGCCGCGTCAGTTTCACGCCGCGGCATGTCATGGCGAGCGCCGCGAACAGATCGCCGGGACGGCGGGTGTGGCGCAGGGCGGAATCCGCATGGAGGCATGTTGATGTCTTTATTCGCGGCCCGGGCCGAAGACGCCGGCGGGCGGCGAATCTTGGCTGATTCCGGACGAAATTCCGGGTCGATTTCGCGCGCCGCCCGCGTTGCAAGGGCGCCACACCCGTGTCGAACGGGTCATTTTCGGGCCGGTTAGGGATCGTCGCTGTTTGCCCTTCGCCTGAGGCGTCGGCCATCGCCGCGATCGCGCGTGCGCAACGACCAAGCGGGTCGGGGGCGGCTCCGCCTCGCCTCGATCGCTGTCCGCTGGCCCGCCGTCGGCCCCGCCGGCTCGCCGGCGCCTTGGCGCGCGGGAAACTCCGGGTCTGTCGCCCGGCGCCTCGACAAACGCTTTCTGAAAACCTAAAGTCGTGTTAGGGTCGAAAACACGCCGCCGAAATCGAGGCGCGTCGCCGCCCGCCATCAGCCAGGACATTCAAAAAACGCGATTTCCAAATTTTTTCGCCCCTAACCTTCTGAAATTCCCCAATTCGACCAAAAATAGTTTTGGAAAAATTTGCAAACGCGAAAAAATTATCGAGGTTTTTCAATGGGGCGTTGACGCGCAATCCGGTCGCGGCGGTGTTTTTTGGCGTCAAACGAGGACCATCCAAATTTCTGTCATGAGCGATAGTCGCCGTTGATCGCGACATAATCCTTGGTCAGATCGCAGGTCCACACCCTGGCGGTCGCGCTGCCGACGCCGACATTCACCCGGATGTCGATCTTGCGGCGCTTCATGTAGGCCGAGGCCTCGGCCTCGCTGTAGGCGGGGTCGCGCAACCCGTTGTGCGCGACCCGGATTTTGCCGAAATGGATGTCGAGCCTGTCGCGCTCGGCCTGCTCGCCGGCCTTGCCGACCGCCATCACGATGCGGCCCCAGTTGGCGTCCTCGCCCGCCGCCGCGGTCTTGACCAGCGGCGAATTGGCGATCGCCATCGCGATGCGCTTGGCCGCCTTCCGGGATTTGGCGCCTTCGACCTTGATTTCAATGAACTTTCTCGCCCCCTCGCCGTCGCGCACGACCTGCTGGGCGAGGTCGAGCAGCAGTTTGTCGAACGCCCGCCGGAATGCGCCAAGGCGCGGATCGGCGGGGTCGACAATCGCCGGCGCGCCGCGCCGTTCGGCGGCGCCGGTGGCGAACGCCATCAGCGTGTCGGAGGTCGAGGTGTCGCTGTCGACGGTGATGCAGTTGAACGACCGGGCGACCGATTTGGCGAGCAGCGCCTGCAGCGCCGGGGCGGCGATCGAAGCGTCGGTGAACACGAAAGCGAGCATGGTCGCCATGTCGGGCGCGATCATCCCGGCGCCTTTGGCGACGCCGTTGACGACGACTTCCGCCTCGCCGATCTTGACCCGGGCGGTGGCGACTTTCGGAAACGTGTCGGTCGTCATGATCGCCCGCGCCGCGTCCATCAGGCCGTCGGGTCTGGCCTCGGCGCCGAGTTCGATCGAGCACGCCGGCGATCTTGCCGGCGTCGAGCGGTTCGCCGATCACGCCGGTCGAGGCCATGAAAATCTGCGCGGCGGCGGCCCCGAGGCTGTGGCTCGCGACCTGCGCGACCTGCGCGACCGCTTCGGCGCCGGCGCCGCCGGTGAAGGCGTTGGCGTTGCCCGAATTGACGATCAGCGCGCGCGCCTGGCCCTGCGGCAGGTTCGCGCGGCACCAGTCGACGGGCGCCGAAGGACATTTGGAGCGGGTGAAAACGCCCGCGACGGTCGCCGGCCCGTCAAACAGGGCCAGCATCACATCGGTGCGTCCGGCGTAGCGCACCCCCGCCGCGGCGGTCGCAAAGCGCACGCCCTCGACCGGCGGCAGGGTCGGGTATTTCCTGGGCGCCAGCGGCGACAGCGGGGCGGGAGCGGCCATGGCGAGAATTCCGGGAGCTGAGCCGAAGGACCGCGAAAAAGGCTCGTCGCCTTCCCCGCGGCGAGACTTACGGGGTCTTCGCGTCGGCGGGTTTGCCGGCGTCGGCGGGCCCCGCCGGCTTGGGCTCGGGCTCGGTGCGCTCGATCTTCGCCCCTTCGTGCAGCTTGGTGATCAATTCGGCCTGCGCCTTTTGCACGACATAGCGCGCCGCCTGATCCTTGACCTGCTCGAAGCTCGGGAAGGTCTTCATGCGCTTTTCCTCGACCTTGATGATGTGCCAGCCGAACTGGCTCTTGACCGGATCGGACACCTGGCCGGGCTCCAGCTTGAACGCGGCGTCGGCGAATTCGGGCACCATTCGCTCCCTGGTGAACCAGCCGAGATCGCCGCCCTCGCCGCCCGGATCCTTGGAAAGTTCGGTCGCGACCTTGGCGAAATCCTCACCGTTCTTGATCCGCGCCAGCGCGGCCTTGGCCTCGTCCTCCGTCGGCAGAAGGATGTGGCGGGCGTGGATCTCCGGGACGGGAGGCTGCGCCTTGGCGGCTTCGTCATAAGCCTTGTGTTCGGCTTCGTCGGTGGCCGCCTTGGCCGCGATATCGCTGAGCAACGCCTCCATCGCCAGCTTGTCGTGATAATAGGCCATCCGTCGCGCGAAGGCCGGACCGGCGTCCATCTTGTCGGCGGCGGCCTGTCTGGCGACCAGCTTCATGTCGATGAGATAGTCGAGCACATAGCGCTGGCGCGCCGGCCCGTCGAGCTTTTGCGGCAGGCCAGGTCCGATGTCCTCCATCGCGTCGTTGAAGTCGTCCTCGGTCACCGGGACGCCGTCGATCTTGGCGAGGACCTTGGGCTCGGCCGCGGCGGCGCCGGCGAACGCGAAAGTCGCGCCAAGCGCGAGGGCGGCGGCGAGGGCGCGCCGGCGGCGCGTCGCATTGTCGAACAGAATCATGGAAGCTCCTTTAGGCGGGGCCGTTCGCGCCGGCCCGGGCGACGGTGTCGGGATGGGGCTATAAAGCCAAACGGAGGATTTTGCGAGAGGCGGGCCGAAGCCGCCGCGATACATTTCTTGCCCTTTGCCCGGAATATTCCTATATGAACGGCGCGCTCGGCTTTCGGGCCAGTCGCAAAGCCCTTGCTCTCGTCGCCGGTCCAAGCGCCGGCCCGCCTGTTGGCGGTGTTGGGTCGCAACGCGCGGCTCCATCCGGCGAAGGGAGCGCCCATTAACGCCAACCCGCCGGCGCCGCCCCACCGGGCTCCTCAGGAGAAAGAATGTCCGTAACCGCCAATTCCTACGCGCCCTCGCGCGAGGACTTTTCCGCCTTGTTGAACGAAACCTATGGCGAGGATGAGGCCTTTGAGGGCTCCGTCGTCAAGGGTCGGGTCGTCGCCATCGAAAAAGACATGGCGATCATCGATTGCGGTCTGAAGACCGAAGGGCGGGTCGCCCTTAAGGAATTCACCAATCACGGCCGCGATCCCGCGCCCGCGGTCGGCGACGAAGTCGAGGTCTATCTCGAGCGCATCGAAAACGCGCTCGGCGAAGCGGTGATTTCGCGCGACAAAGCGCGCCGCGAAGAGAGCTGGGTCAAGCTCGAGCAGGCCTTCGAGAAGAACGAGAAGGTCGACGGCGTCATCTTCAATCAGGTGAAGGGCGGCTTCACCGTCGATCTCGACGGCGCGGTCGCCTTCCTGCCGCGCAGCCAGGTCGACATCCGCCCGGTGCGCGACGTCGCGCCGCTGATGAATGTGCCGCAGCCGTTCCAGATCCTGAAAATGGATCGCCGCCGCGGCAATATCGTGGTGTCCCGCCGCACCGTTCTCGAAGAGAGCCGCGCCGAGCAGCGCCATGAGATCGTCGCCAATCTCGCCGAAGGCCAGGTGATCGACGGCACCGTCAAGAACATCACCGACTACGGCGCGTTCGTCGATCTCGGCGGCATCGACGGCCTGCTGCATGTCACCGACATCGCATGGCGCCGCGTCAACCATCCGACCGAGGTTCTGTCGATCGGCCAGACCGTCAAGGTCAAGATCATCAAGATCAACCACGAAACGCACCGCATCTCGCTCGGCATGAAGCAATTGCTCGAGGATCCGTGGGCGGCGATCGAGAGCAAATACAAGGTCGGCATGCGTCTCAAGGGCCGCGTGACCAACATCACCGACTATGGCGCGTTCGTTGAACTTGAGCCGGGCATCGAGGGGCTTATCCACGTCTCGGAAATGTCGTGGACCAAGAAGAACGTTCACCCCGGCAAGATCATCGCGACGAGCCAGGAAGTCGACGTTCAAGTGTTGGAGGTCGACTCGGCGAAGCGCCGTATTTCGCTTGGCCTGAAGCAGACCTTGCAAAATCCCTGGGAGGCGTTCGCCGAGAAGCATCCGATCGGCTCCGAAGTCGAGGGCGAAGTCAAGAACAAGACCGAGTTCGGTCTGTTCATAGGCCTCGACGGCGATGTCGACGGCATGGTCCACCTCTCCGACCTCGACTGGAATCGGCCCGGCGAACAGGTTATCGAGGACTACAAGAAGGGCGACATGGTGCGCGCCAAAGTGCTCGATGTCGACATGGAGAAGGAGCGCATCTCTCTGGGCGTTAAGCAGCTTGGGACGGATCCTTTCGCCGCCAAGAAGCCGACCGAAGAAGGCGGCGATGCAGGCGGCGGCGAATTGCGCAAGGGCTTGGTGGTGACGTGCGAAGTGATCGAGGTCAAGGACGGCGGCATCGAGGTCAAGATCGCCGGCTCCGACCTCACCGCCTTCATCAAGCGCTCTGAACTGGCCCGCGACCGCGGCGACCAACGCCCCGAACGATTTGCGGTCGGCGAAAAGGTCGACGCGCGCATCACGCAGTTCGACCGGCGCGCCCGTAAGATCGCGGTGTCGATCAAGGCGCTCGAAGTCGCCGAGGAGAAGGAAGCGATCGCCCAATACGGGTCGGCCGATTCCGGCGCTTCGCTGGGCGACATTCTGGGCGCCGCACTGAAGGCGCGCGACAAGGGCGAAAAGACCAAGAAGGGCGAGTAGCCCCCGCTCGCCGGCGTCTCACAAGAAAAAGTCCGCGCGGGAGTTGCTTCGCGCGGACGCTTCCAACTGTGCTATCGATCCTCGGAAGCGTGGAGCGCGCCCTCGATCGTGACCGGCGCGGCGCGCGGGGCGCCGTCGGCGTTCGCGGCGGCCTCGTCTCCGGCCGGGTGAAGGTCGCTGATCAGGCCTTCGCCCTCGAAGCGTTGGCGCTCGCTCGCGCAGGCCGGTCCGCTGAGCCGTTCGCGCAGATCGGCGATCAGCCAGCGCCCGGCGCGGCCGATCTCGCGGCCCCGCTCATGCACGACGTGGACGCGGAAGCGGATGTCGTCGCGCTCGGCGGTCTCCAGCCGCTTCAGCCGGCCGGCGGCGATGTGGTCGGCGACCATGTGCACCGGCATGTTGCACCAGCCAAAACCGGCGAGAAGAAATTCGAGCCGCGTCGCCAGATCGGCGAAGCGCCAGACGTGATGGCTGACCACCCCGCCGATGAGGTGCTGGGTCAGCGGCGTGCGGTCGGTCAGCACCAACTGGACTTGCGGCTCGAGCGTTTCGCGCTGGATTGGCGAGGGTTCGCGGGCCAGCGGATGGTCGATCGCCACCACCGGAATCGTCGGGATCTCGGTCAGGAAATTCGCCGTGAGGTCGCGCGCGCCGGTCGCCGCGATCGGATAGATCGCAAAGCCCACCACGCCGTCGCGAAGGCGTTGCTCGGCGCCGCCCAGGCCCTCGGTGAAAACCGAAACCGGCAGCAGCGGAAATTCGAGGCGCAGCGCCTTCAGGCTCGCCATCAGGAGGTCGTTGGGAAAGGTGGCGTCGACCGCCAGCGTCAATTCGGGCTCGACATCGGCGAGGATGCTTGAGGCCCGGGTTCTCAGGGCGCGGGCGCCGTCGATCAACCGTCGCGCATCCTTGAGAAGAACCCTGCCGGCGGCGGTGAGGCTCGGCGTCTTGCCCGCCCGATCGAACAGCGGCACGCCGAGCACCTGTTCCAGCGTGTTCATCGCCTGACTGACCGCCGATTGCACCCGCCCCAGCCGGCGCGCCGCCGCCGAAAAGCTGCCGGTCTCCGCAACGGCGACAAAAATTCTCATCTGGTCGAGCGTAAGAGGATCGATCATCGGGCGTCTCGGTTTTCCATCGCTGGGGCCGATGGATACTAACATAATTTCAGCGGTTGCAATGATGCCTTGTTCGCTTCATCAGTGGCGCAGTCAGGGCGATCAGCGACTGACCGCGATGACTTCGCGGGCGTACACCATTCGCTCCGCCCGGCGTTTTGCCCTCGCATCCGAAAAGGGAACCCATGTCCAAACTAAAGGTTGCCGTCATCGTCGGCACGACGCGCGCAGCGCGTTTCGGGCACAAGGCCGCGCAGTGGATTTTCGACATCGCCGCCAAGCGCGACGACATCGAGGTCGAGCTCGTCGATCTGCGCGACTTTCCGCTGCCGTTCTTCGAAGAGGTCGCTTCGAACGCCTGGGCGCCGACCCAGAACGAGGTCGGCCTGCGCTGGCAGAAGAAGGTCGGCGAGTTCGACGGCTATGTCTTCGTCACCGCGGAATACAACCACGGCGTCCCGGCCGTTCTCAAGAACGCCCTCGACTACGCCTATCCCGAATGGAACAGGAAGGCCGCCGCCTGCGTCGGCTATGGCGCGGTCGGCGGCGCGCGCGCGATCGAGCAACTGCGCCTCGTCTGCATCGAACTGCAGCTGGCGCCGACGCGCACCGGCGTTCACATCCAGGGCGCCGATTTCATGGCGGTCTGGCGCCAGGGCAAGGCGATTTCCGAACTCGAGTATCTGAAGCCCAACGCCGACTCGATGCTCGATGAGCTCGTGTGGTGGACCGGCGCTCTCAAGGCCGCCCGCAGCAAGACTTGAGCCGGCTTCGCCGATTGCTCTGAAGCTTGAAATTCGAAACCCGACGCTCGCCCCAAAGGCGGGCGCGGCGGCGTCGGTCTGCGCCGCGCGGTCTGCCATCCATCGTACAAACCGATGGAAAGCAACTCAATTTTGTGGATTGCGGTGATGCTTCAAGCAACCATGTATGAGCTACAAGGAGATGCCCATGTCTAATCGCAACGCAGCATTGTTCAAGCGCGAGCCCATCGAAGCCGCGGCTATCGCGCAGACTTTCACCGAGGCGCGGACCCACAACGGCTTCCTGAACATACCGGTCGACGACCAGTTGCTCCGCGACGCGGTCGATCTCGCCAAGATCGGGCCGACGAGCGCCAACAACTCGCCGCTGCGCGTCGTTTTTCTCAAATCCGCGGCGGCCAAACAGCGCCTCAAGCCGTTTCTCTCGCCGGGTAATGTCGAGAAGACCATGGTCGCGCCGGTCGTGGCGCTTACCGCCTACGATCGAAAGTTCTACGATCATCTGCCGTTTCTGTTTCCCCATGCCGACGCGAAGGCTTGGTTTGTCGGCAACGAGGCTTTCGCAGACGACAGCGCCTACAAGAACGGCACGCTGCAGGTCGCCTATTTGATCCTGGCTCTCCGCGCTGTCGGACTCGACACCGGCCCAATGAGCGGGTTTGACAATGTGAAAGTCGACGCTGAATTTTTCCGCGACGGTCAATTCAAGTCGAACGTGCTGATCAACATCGGCTACGGCGATGAATCCAAGCTGTTCCCGCGTAGTCCGCGCCTGTCCTTCGACCAGATCGCCAGAATCATGTGACGCGGCTAAACGCCGGACAGGCCGCCAGTCTCTGCCGTTGCGACGAACCGCTAACCGAATTCGGGGTAGTCCCGGACAGGGCCTTCACACGCGAATGTCATCGCACTCGTGGAGCCTGAGGTTGTGCTCTTCGCGAATGATAACAAATCATAACTATCATCGTAAGCGCGCAATGATCCGGCGAGCCTCATCCTAACCAGGCTTCCCGCCCCGCTCCTTGGCAGGCGCGCCAGAGCAATCGACATCGACCGCGGGCCGGAAAGCCCCGGAGAAAGGTACGCCAACGATGAACGTCGCCATTATTCCGCGATCCTGGACGCCGGTATTTCAATCGGTCTTGCGCGTCACAACCGGTTTGCTTCTCCTGGAACACGGAACCGGCAAGATATTCGACTTTCCCGATTTGTCGGCCATGAAACAGATGCTTGGCCTGCTGTTCCTTCCGACCGGACTGATCGAGTTGATCGGCGGCGGCTTGATCCTGGTCGGCTTTCTTACCCGACCCACCGCCTTCGTCCTGTCCGGATTCATGGCTGTGGCATATTTCATGGCGCATTTTCCAACAGGGTTCTTCCCCGTTCTGAACCATGGGGAACTGGCGCTTCTGTATTGCTTCGTCTTTCTGTATCTTGCCGCCAACGGTCCGGGTCCCTACGCAATCGACAGGGAGTAGCTGCCCGCACCAACCGCTTGGCCTCTTGATCGCCAAGAGCGCGTGCGTGGTCCGCTTGCGCAAGCCGGTCAGTCCGCGGAGCCGCGCAAGCTAATCGCGTCGCCCACGACCGGTGTGTTTTCAAGCGGCTTAACGGCGGGGCCCGTGAAAGCGTCGGAGCGCAGATCGCCGTACGGCTGAGCTGCGAACGCGGCGGGAGCCTGCGCGTTTGGCGTCAACAATGCGATCAGCGCCTCGGGATGCGCCCTTGTCGAGACGGGCACGATACGTGGACCGGAATAAGCGCGCCCTTGAACCTTCGTCGGCGCGGCGGTCATCACGCTGAAATTCGAGCGGTCGATCCTGGCGGCGACGAGAACGCTCTTTGGCGCCGCCGGGGTCTGGGGTAATGGCGCGTAAAGCAGCGCGGCGCGCGCGAGCGGCGAGAGCCGGCCGAAATCGATGGGCGGCAGGGCGGCGGAAAGCGCAGCGGCTCTGGCGAGCGCGGCGGGCCGCTCGGGTGACTCGGGAGCGCCAACTTCCGCGAGGGCGAGGGCGCCGGCGGGGACGCCGCCGCCGGCGCCCTTGGTGATTACGCCGGGCAGTTTGCGCGCCAGCAATGCGGCGATCAAATCGCTCTTGCGCGAGGAATTGATGGCGGCCGGCCCCGTCGGAATTGCGACCGCCAAACCGGGTGTCGACGCGAATTCCGCCGGACGCGCCGGCGGCAGCGGCGCATCGGCAACCCCGGCCTCAGCAAGCGCAAGTTCGCTTGGCCGGGGCGGCGGCAGCGGCGCTTCGGCAGCGTTCTCGGATTTAGCGGCGCTGGCGTCGCCGACATTGCGTTGCTCAAGCGCGGCAAGAACCTGCACTTTTGGCGTCGCGGCGGCAATCGCCGCTGTTGGCGTCGTATCGGGCGCCCTCATAAAAGTGTCGCCCCGCGGCAAATCGCGTTTGGCCCTGCTGACTGCGTCCGGCGCGCCGCTTCCCATCTGGCTTTGTGCAATGAAGAAGGATTGCGCGCTCGCCACGGCGCGGGAGCCTGCGACCGGAGTCGCCGCCGAGATCGCCGCGCCGCCGCGCCCACGCGAAAGACCATTTTCCTCCTCGTCGTCTTCGCCGCCGCCGAACAGCATCGCGAGCAGGCCCTTCGACCTGCCCGTTTCACCGCTCGCCGCATAGATCGCGCCGCCGCGCGCCTCGATCTCCGCTGCCGCCTCTTGGTAGCCAGGCAGCGCCACGCCGTCCGACGGGATGAAAACGGTTTTGCCATCCGGGAAAAGCCGCGCGATCTGATCGTGGCTCATTCGCGGCCAGTATCGAACGGATCCGGAATCGATATGAACCCACGGGGTATTGCCGGTTGGATAGAAGCCCACGCCGCCAGCCTGGAGGCGCATTGCGATGTCGCGAATCTTGGAAGTCGGGACGTCGATGAAATGCGCGTCGATCGCCTTGCCGATCATGTGCTGGGAGTGTTCGGCGACCTGCCGCGAGCGTCGACGCAACATGGCGTTGGTTTCAGGCGAACGATAGGCGGAGAGCACGTCGATCGGCTCGTTTGATCCCGACTCTCGATAGACTTCCCACACGAGATCGAACAGCCTGGGGTCCATGGTCGTCTTTTCGTCGTGTCGCCAATCGCGCAAGAACCAGTTGAGCTTCTCCAGGACCGAGGAATCGTAGGCGCCGTCGACCATGTAGGTGAACGAGCCGGCTTCATTGGTGTGCGAGTTCGACAGGCTGATGGTGCGCGTCTCGCCGTTGGCGACCGCCGATTTGGTGGAGTTGGACGCAAACGCCAGACACATCAGCAAGGGCGCAAACAGCGCACGCGCGATGGTCTGCTTTCCAGACTTTGGGGCGTCAAGATTGGTTAGCGCCGACAAAATCATCCCTTCTGCAACCGCTCAATCGTCGCGCCGTCGTCCTGCGCGCGCCTGAAATCGAGGTCGCGCCCCGCACGAAACTTCATCGCATGACTTCATGCCTGTGTCGCGAAAGACACATGATGGCAAAAAAACGCGGGGAACGCTAGCGACGCGTGATCTAGCTCGTTAGGGGCGCCGATTCAACCCTGGGTCGGTAGACCCAACGCCATCTCCACCCGACGCGCGTGGCCGTAAATATCCTCGCGAATCTGCAAGGTTCCGGCATCGTCGACAAACGCGGTGAAGTATTCGATGTGTATGGCGAGCGGACGCGGCAAAAAGATGGTCCGCTCCTTGTCGCCGACCAGCGAACGCAACCGTGCCTGCGTCCAACCGCGCTCGACGCCGCCCATGGCGAGTTCGCCAAGACGCATGGGGTCGTCGACCCGCACGCAGCCGTGACTGAACGCGCGGCGCGGGGCGGCGAACAACCCGCGCGCCGGCGTGTCATGAAGATAGATCGAGTGCTCGTTGGGAAACATGAACAGGATATGTCCCAGCGCATTGCGCTCGCCGGGCGGCTGGCGCACGATCAACGTATCGCCTTTCTGCGTCACTTCGAAACCCGCGCGCGTGAGATAATCCGGGTCGTTGACGAGCTTGGGCAGCATCTCCTTCTTGATGATCGACATCGGCACGTTCCAGGCCGGATTGACCAGCAGATATTTGATCTGGTTTGAAAAGATCGCCGTCTGAGTGTCGGGCTTGCCGACGATCACGCGCGCGCGGTGAACGATCTCGTCGCCTTGCGTGACCTTCAAAGTGAAGTCAGGAACATTGACCTCGACGCGCTCGTCGCCCATGTCGCGCGGCTCCCAGCGCCACATTTCCATGCTGGCGATGACGGCCGCTTCCTGCCGGGAGGATGTGTTTTCCGACAGCGCCTCGACCGTGCCAGGGGTGAGAAGTCCCGACGGCGACAATCCGTTCGCGCGCTGAAAATCGGCGACGGCGGCGGCGGCTTGCGCGTCATAGACGAGCGTGCTCGGCGGCTCGCCCTCGCCGATCGCATCGAGCCCGAAACGCGCGCGAACGGCCGCGACGCGCGGATCCACCATGCCGATCCTGAGCGTCGGGCCGGGCGGAAGGATCGTGGCCGCAGGCGCGCTGTCGGCGCGCAATTCGGCAAGCTTGTGCCGCAGATCGCGATAGCCCTTTTGCGGAGGATTGAAGTTTTCGAGCGCCGCGTCGGGATCGCTTGCGCCGGCGACCTGGGCGAGCGCGCTGAAAGGGTCGGCGACGTTGGGCCTGTCGGTGATCTGCGGCGATATGCTGGTCGGCTCGATGCGCCCGCCGCTCGCCTGAATGGCGTAGGCGACGATCGCCTCGGACAGCTTGACGTCGGTTTGGGCCAGCTGGGCCGGCGTCAGGCCGTCGCGGGCCGCGGAGGGAATTGACAGGGCGGAAAGGTCGAGACCGTCCTCTTCGGCGCGATCAATGCGGGTGATCGCCGCGCGAGCGCCTGGCGTGAGACCGCCTTCGCTGGTCCACAGCGGCGCGAAACCGCGCATCAGGTAGAACGCGCCAATCGCTATGCGGGCGGCGCGCCAGTTGCGCGCGCCGACGGGCTTGCCTTCGACCCTCTCCGCCAGCACGGATTCGATCGCCGCCTCGATATCCGCGGCCGACGCGCCGCTCGAGGCGTCGAGGCCGCGAGTTGCCACGGCCGCAACGACGGATGGCGGAACGTCGGCGCTGCGGGGCTGCCCCGACGCCCGCGTCGTCTCGTCGATCGATTTTTGCGGAAGTCGAGGGTCGTCGCGCGGCGCGTCCGGCTCGGCGCTTGGCGCCAATGACGCGTGGGACGAAGGGGCGAGGATCGCAGGCGGTCCATCGTCGTCTTCGGGCGGGAGTTCGGGTTGAAGCGGGGCGACGACTTGCCCGGCTTGCGGCAGAAAATCCGCAGCCGGGCGGCTTTGCCGCGCCGAACGCGAGTCGCCCGGAACGCCCGCCGTCGAACCATTCACCAAACCGCTGCCGGCGATCTCCGCCGAACCGGCCCGCTCCAGCGTCGAGATGGTCTGGGAAGCGGGCGCTTCACCGGCGCTCTGGGCGCGCACGGACAGGCCCATCGCCGCCGCGACGCAGACCAACGCCAACCAAAACGACCGATCGAACCATCTCATGGAAAAACTCTACGCGCGACTCTAACCTATAACGGTCTGCCGGGCAGCGGGCCGATGGTCCACCGGCTTGCTTCGTCGTTCCGCCGCGTCCCCGCCGCAAGGGGCGAAATCGCGGTTCACGCCGCCGCATCGTCGATATCTTCCTCCATGGCGTCGCCGTCGACGCCAATATCCTTCATTTTTCGATAGAGGGTCGAGCGGCCGATGCCCAACTTGCGCGCCATTTGTGACATTTGCCCGCGATAATGGGCGAGCGCGAAACGGATCGCCTCCGCCTCGATGTCGGCGAGCTTGCGCACGTCGCCGGTGTCGTCGATCAAACGCATGACATTGGGGTCGCGCGGCTCGAAATGCGCCATCTCGAGGGGACTGGGCGGCGTGTGATCGGGTAGCGCTGCGGCCGGAAGAGGGGGAATCTTGACGTCGAATCCCTCGACCTGCGCGGCGATTTGCGGAAATTCGGCCGTCGTCAGTTCGTCGCCGTCGGCGAGCACGACGGCGCGGAACACGGCGTTTTCCAGCTGGCGCACGTTGCCGGGCCAATCATAGGCGCTGAGCAGCGCGTAGGCCTCGCCGGAAATGCCGCGAATGCGCTTGCCTTCCTCGGCGCAAAAGCGCGCCGTAAAGCGCCGGGCGAGATCCGCGACGTCGCTGGCGCGCGACCGCAGGGGCGGAATCGTGATCGGAAAGACGTTGAGGCGGTAGAACAAATCCTCGCGGAATTGGCCGCGCTTGACCAGGTCGATGAGATTCCGGTTGGTCGCCGAGACCAACCGGAAATCCACTTTCACCGGCCGCCGCGCGCCGACCGGGTCGATTTCGCCGTCCTGCAGGGCGCGCAACAGTTTGACTTGCGCTTCGAGCGGCAGTTCGCCGATTTCGTCGAGGAACAGCGTGCCGCCATTGGCTTCGGCGAACTTTCCGACGTGCTTTTCCGTGGCGCCGGTGAAGGCCCCCTTTTCGTGACCGAACAGGATGGATTCGATCAGATTCTCCGGCAGCGCTCCGCAATTGACGGTCACGAAAGCCTTGCCTCGCCGCTCGGAGCCGCCCTGGATGGCGCGCGCCATCAATTCCTTGCCGACCCCCGATTCGCCTTCGATCAGCACCGGAATGTTCGACTTCGCCGCGCGCTCGGCGAGCCGAATGACCCGCGTCATGTTCTCGGCTTTGGTGACGATGTCCTTGAACGTCAGCTCGCCGGCGCTGCGGCGCGTGGCGCGGCGCAACTCGTCTTCGAGGGCGTCGACGCGCAGCGCGTTCTTGATCGAGACCTGCAGCCGCTCGGCGCCGACCGGCTTGACGACGAAGTCCAGCGCGCCGGCGCGCATCGCCGAAATCACCGCTTCGATCGAGCCATGCGCCGTCTGGACGATCGCGGGAACCCTGATCGCCCGCTTGCGCATCCGCTCCAGCACGCCCATGCCGTCGAGGTCGGGCATGACCAGATCGAGAATGATGAGATCGACCGGGCCGCGCTCGGTCGAATCGAGCCGCGCCAGCGCCTCTTCTCCGGAGGCGGCGGTCTCGACCTCATAACCGAATTGCCGGCCCATCGCCTCCAGCAACCGGCGTTGAATGGGATCGTCGTCAACGATGAGGATCAGGGCGGCCATGTGCGTTCCATGCCATGCGGCTCATTCGACCGCTACCGACCCATCGTCGGCCATCGCAGTAAACGCCGTGTTAACGGCGTCCCATTTTGGCGCCGGCGGGGACCGGCCATTGAACGCGCGGCCGCGTTGGACGATATAATCGTCAAATCCAGGGCGAGGCCGACGCGATGATTCGAGGCGCAATTCTTTCCGACAGAGCCGTCCGTCAGGCCGCCGCTTCAGGCGCCGCCGCGCCGGACCTCGGCGCCTTGCCGGAATGGCGGCTCGACGATCTTTATTCCGGCATGGACTCGCCCGCTTTCGCCGCCGATTTGCGGCGCGCCGCCGAGGAGGCGAGAGCTTTCGCCGAGCGCTATCGCGACAGGCTTGAAACGATCGCCAGGGAAACCGCCGCCGGGGAAAAGCTCGGGCTGGCGGTGCGCGCCTACGAGACGATCCAGGATCTCGTCGGGCGCATCATGTCCTACGCCGGCCTCGTCTATGCCGGCGACACCAGCGACCCCGCGCGGGCCAAGTTCTACGGCGACGCGCAGGAGAAGGTCACGGCTTTGGCCGGCGATCTCCTGTTCTTCGAGCTGGAGCTCAACCGGCTCGACGACGCGCTGATCGACGCGGCGATGGCCGATCCCCTGGCCGGCCACTACCGCCCCTGGCTGGAGGACATCCGCAAGGAGCGCCCGCATCAGCTCTCCAACGAGATCGAGCAGTTGTTTCTCGAAAAGTCGGTCAGCGGCGCGGCGGCGTGGAACCGTCTGTTCGACGATACGATCGCCGCGCTGCGCTTCAGCTTCGAAGGCGAGGAGCTGACGCTGGAGCCGCTGCTCGCCAAGATGCAGGATCCCGACGAGAAGAAGCGCGAGGCGGCCGCTCGCGCGCTCGGCGAGACGCTGGGCGCCCATCTGCGCACCTTCGCGCTGATCTCCAATACGCTCGCCAAGGACAAGGAAATCTCCGATCGCTGGCGCAAGTTCGACGACATCGCCGACTCGCGCCACCTCGCCAATCGCGTCGAGCGCGAGGTGGTCGAGGCGATGGTCGCCGCCGTCACCGCCTCCTATCCGCGCCTGTCGCATCGCTACTACAGGCTGAAGGCGCGCTGGTTCGGGAAGGCGCAGCTCAACCACTGGGACCGCAACGCGCCGCTGCCCAGCGCGCCCGAGCGGGTGTTCACCTGGAACGCGGCGCGCGATACGGTGCTCGACGCCTATCGCGGCTTTTCGCCGACGATGTCGGACATTGCGCGGCGGTTCTTCGACGAGGGCTGGATCGACGCGCCGGTGCGCCCCGGCAAGTCGCCCGGCGCCTTCGCGCATCCGACCACGCCGTCGGCGCATCCTTACGTGCTGGTCAATTATCTCGGCAAGCCGCGCGACGTGATGACGTTGGCCCACGAACTCGGGCATGGCGTGCATCAGGTGCTCGCCGCGCCGAACGGCGCGCTGATGGCGCCGACGCCGCTGACCCTTGCCGAGACCGCCTCGGTGTTCGGCGAAATGCTGACGTTCCGCGCGCTGCTCGCCTCGACCGCCGATCCCGCTTTGCGCAAGTCGATGCTCGCCTCGAAAGTCGAGGACATGCTCAATACGGTGGTGCGCCAGATCGCCTTCTACAATTTCGAGCGCAAGCTGCACACCGAGCGCAAGAAGGGCGAACTGACCGCGCAGACGATCGGCGAACTCTGGATGAGCGTGCAGGGCGAAAGCCTCGGGCCGGCGATCCGGCTGGGGCCGGGCTACGAGACCTACTGGGCCTATATCGGCCACTTCATCCATTCGCCGTTCTACGTCTACGCCTATGCGTTCGGCGATTGCCTGGTGAACTCGCTCTACGGCGTCTACGAGGGCGCGCGCGAAGGCTTCGCCGAGCGCTATCTGGCGATGCTGGCGGCGGGCGGCACCAAGCACCACGCCGAGCTGCTCGCCCCGTTCGGCCTCGACGCGCGCGACCCGGCGTTCTGGCAGATCGGGCTTTCGCTGATCGAGCGGATGATCGGCGAGCTCGAGGCGATGGGCTGACGCGCGGCGCGGCGTGCCCGGCGGTTGCCTGGAAAATCCTAATAAAGCACGCCCGGGACGCGATGGGGCGCAAGCGCGCGAGAAATTTCCCTTTGTTTTCAGTCAGCGAAAATTTGGATTTCCAAACTTTTCCAAAACTATTTTTGGTCGAATTGTGGAATATCAGAAGCTTAAGGGCGAAAAAATTTGGAAAACGCGTTTTTCGGATTGGGCGGCCTCTTTTCTGGCGATGGCTCGATGGGTTAGAGGAATCAAAAAACAGGTTACCACGAGTCCTCATTTTCAGAAAGAAAATGTCGACACAAAACGTCGCGGCCGCGCCGGCGGACCGCTCCGCGGGCATCGACGAGGATGAGCGATCGTCCGCAGCGCGGCTAACCCCGCGACTGCGACCGGCGAGTTCCTTGTCATCACGCCATCGGGATTTCTTGTCCTGGGAAGGCGATCAAAGAGCGTCGACCCGCCAGCCGGGAAACCTGCCCCGCGCGCATCATCGGATCGTCAACCGCCGCGACGCCATACGCCCGGGAAACGGCATCTGCTCCGAGGCACGCGGCGCCCAAGCCTCACCCCGCGGCCCTGTTTCTGACGCGCTGCGGATACCAGCCGGTGAACTTGATCGCGCCGACGAGCGCCAGCACGACCACCGCGACGCCGACGCGCCGCGGCAGCGCCGGCGCGTAGAGCAAGGCGAGTTCGGCGACCACCATCGCCGCGAAGGCGAGCGCCCAGACCGCGGTGATGACGTAGTTGGCGCGGACGAACTCGGGTCGGTCCCAGAATTCGCGCGGCGTCTGCTCGCGCGCATATTGCAGGGTGAAGGGGCGTCCGACCGCCATGGAGACGAGGACGATCGCGAGCAAGCCGGCGTCGACGCAAACCCTGACGCCGATAACCGACCAACTCGCCGATCCCAGCACGGCGTAGAGCGCCAGGCCGACGAACAGCGCCGCCGCGCCGACCTCGAGGATTTTGGGCGTCCGGCCGGGCGTCATCCAGTCGCGCGCGAGCAGGGCGGCCGAGACGACGGCGCCGGCGATTAGTCCCGGCGTCGAGCCGGCGAGCCAGTCGACCAGGGCGAAGGCGATGAACGGCGCGAACGCCAGCAAGATGCCCAAGGGTCGCTCCTTCGACTCGTCCGTCACTCTACCGCTTGGCCAGGCAGCGCGAAAGCAGGGCGATTTTTGGGTAGTGGGTCAGTTTGAAATTTTGCCACCTGAGAACCATGGGCGCGCTATAGCTGCGGCCTCGGCGGCCTCAGCGCTTTCGTACGGACCTATTTCCTCGCCTCGTCCTCGGTTCTTGAAGGTAGTCTCCTCTACCCATTCCTGATCGACGAAGTTGGCCATTCCATCGCGTCGCACGCGCACCTCTACGCCTCGTTTTCCGTCCTTGCTGTAGAGGCGGAAGGGCACGACATATTCGGCGCCGCCCGGAAATGGACCGGCCCTTCGCGAAAATAATCGACGCCACCACGCCATGGGCCAGTCCTTGCTGCGCAAAGCTATGCGGCCCGACGCTTCCTATAAGAGCCGCGCTTCGGGGCCGGCGTGTCGGCGTCCATCGCTTCCACAATCTGCGCCCAGTCCATGACCGTCTTGGAGAGGCCAGCGGCCATCGCCGACGTGATGCGAAGCGCCGGCGACCCGGCGCGCCGCCTCGCGGGCGCCGATTGATCCACGTGAGCGAGCAACGGCGGATGGTGTAAAAACATCACGCCGCCACAGATATTCTCCGTGACGGCGTGTTCGCCCTTTGAAGCCTGTGCGGCAGACCGTAAGATCGGCGCGCGACGATTGCTCGTCGCATGCCCTCCTTGGGCGTTTCCTCCCCAGACTCAGGCCGCTTTCGGGTGGCCCTTTTTTTGACTTGGCGAGTGGTTGTAGCTCAGGCCGCCGCAGGAAGACAAGCGCGCCGCGCAGCATTTGTTGTCGGACAATATTAAACTTATGTCCGCATCGCTGACCCATTGGCGCTTGCCGACGACCCGCCTGCCGGCTCGGGCGTCAGCCGGCGATCTCGATGTCGATCACGATGAGGCCGTCGCGGCCGCCGGCGGCCGCGGCGACGAGCCGCGCGCCGGCCGCCCGATGCGCGGGATGAACGAGATAGGCGTCGCGCGCCGCGGCGTCGGCGAAATCGGCGACGAAGGCATGGGTGAAGCCGCGCGCCAATCCCTCCGGGCTGACATTGGCGCCGCCGTGAAAGCTCAGCATGCCCGGCACGACCGCGCGCAAATCGTCGAGCGCCCCGAACAGCGCGCCGATGGCCTCCGGACGCGCGTCGGCGGGGAATTTCACGAACACGGTATGGCGGATCATGGCGGCCTCGATCGGCAAGCGACGGGAAAGCCATAGGGCGCCGCGCCGGCGAAACGCAAGCGAGGCGGGTCATTCCCGGGATCGGAGGGCTCGCTTCGACGCGTTGCGCCGATCGTTCGGCGTCGTATGCTGCGCCCGGCGCTGCGGCGGGCTGGCGGGTGAAAGCTTCTCATGAGATCGACGTGGACTTTGTCGAGGCCGGCTCCGGCCCCGTGGCGATGCTCGTGCATTCGAGCGTGTCGGGCGCGCGCCAGTGGCGCCGGCTGATCGACGACCTGAAAGCCGACCATCACGTGCGCGCCGTGAACCTCTATGGCTACGGCAAGACGCCGGCGTGGCCGGAGGGGGCGCGGCAGTCGCTCGACGACCAGGCGCGCCTCGTCGAGGCCGCGCTGCCGCCGGGCGGCGGCGAAGTTTTCGTGGTCGGCCATTCCTTTGGCGGCGCGGTCGCGATGAAGCTGGCGGCGCGGCTGGGCGGCCGGGCGACCCGATTGGCGCTGCTCGAGGCCAATCCCTTCTATCTGCTGAGGCAGGCCGGCCGGGCGGCGGCGTTCGCCGAGGCGATGGCTTTACGCGATTGCATCAAGGCGTGCGGCGCGCGCGGCGAATGGGCGCGCGCGGCCGAGCGTTTCGCCGACTATTGGGGCGGCGCGGGATCGTGGGCGGCGATGCCGGCGGACCGGCGCGACGCTTTCGCCCAAGCGCTGAAGCCGAACTATTTCGAGTGGGACGCGGTGATCGACGAAACGACGCCGGTCGAGCAATGGGCGCGCCTGCTGCCGCGCGACACGCTGGTCGTCAGCGATCCCGCCACGATGGCGCCGATCCGCGAAATCGTCGCGCTGTTGCGCCGCGCCTGTTCGACTTGGCGCTTCCACGAGATCGCCGGCGGCGGCCACATGGCGCCGCTGACCCGACCCGACATCGTCAATCCGATCGTCGCCGCGTTCCTGCGCTCGCCGCGCGGCGACGATCCCGCCGCGCTGGCCAACTCTACAGCTTGACCAGCGCGGCCGTCGCATAGCCGTTTCGGCCGTGATAGGTCGCCGACGCGGTCTTGTCGCCCGTCCGGGTCACCGTCATGCTGTAATGATCGCGATCGCCGAACGAGAGGGTTTGGCCGGCGATCCGGCTGTATTGAATCGGCATCGCCGCGCCTCTGAAGACGTAGTCGACGGCTCCATCTTTCCCGATGGTGACCGAGATGGCCGACGTCTTGCCGAGAAGACCCGTCCACTCGCCGTCCCACGACCCTTGTTGCTGCGCTCGAGCCGGGTTCGCCGGCGCCAGCAACGCCAGCGTCGCGGCGACCAAAAGGAACCGGGGTCCGTTCATCATCGCCAGAGGCCTTCCGCATTCGCGGCCTCCGCCGACACGCGAAAGCCGCCGCGCGCCCCCCGACTCTCGCACAGCATGATCACCGCGCGCGGGACAGGTCAATTAAACAAAATTTGCATGTCCGGCTGCGCCATTCGCGTCGCCAGTGATCGCGTGCGGCCCGCCTCACAGATCCTGCTTCACGCAGGCGAGCGCGAAGGCGTAGGCGAGCGCGACGTCCTCGAGCTTGTCGAAGCGTCCCGAAGCGCCGCCGTGGCCGGCCTCCATATTCGTCTTCAGCAACACCGGCCCGCCGCCGGTCATCGTCGCGCGCAGCTTGGCGACCCATTTGGCGGGCTCCCAATAGGTGACGCGCGGATCGGTCAGGCCGGCGAGCGCGAGGATCGCGGGATAGCGCTGCGGCTGGACGTTGTCATAGGGACAATAGCCGCGGATGGTCTGGAACGCGTCGGCGTCGTCGATCGGATTGCCCCATTCCAGCCATTCGGGCGGGGTGAGCGGCAGGCTTGGATCGAGCATCGTGTTGAGAACGTCGACGAACGGCACGTCGGCGATGATCCCCGCGTAAAGCTGCGGCGCCTTGTTGGCGACGGCGCCCATCAGCATGCCCCCGGCGCTGCCGCCATGCGCGACGACGCGGTCGGCGGCGGCGAAGCCCTGGTCGATGAGATGCCTTGTCGCGGCGATGAAATCGCCGAACGTGTTGGCTTTGCGCGCCAGCTTGCCGTCCTCGTACCAGCGCCAGCCCTTGTCGGTTCCCCCGCGCACATGGGCGATCGCATAGACGAAGCCGCGATCGACCAGCGACAGGCGATTGGTCGAAAACGACGCGTCGATCACCTGGCCATAGGCGCCGTAGCCGTAAATCAGCAGCGCCGCCGCGCCGTCGATCGGCGTCTCGCGCCGATGCAGAATCGAGATCGGCACGCTCTCGCCGTCCGGCGCGACGGCGAAGATGCGGCGCGTGACATAGTCGGACGTCTTGAAGTCCTTCGGCGCCATCTGCCGCTTGCGCAGCGTCCTCTGGCGCAGCGCCATGTCGTAGTCGTAGGTCTCTCTCGGGCAATTCATCGAGGAGAAGCCGAAACGAAGCACCGGCGTGGCGAATTCGAAGACGTTCTCGAGGCCGAGAAAATAGGTCTCCGCGTCGAACGCGATGGCGTGCTCCTCGCCGGTCGAGAGTTCGCGGACGACGATGCGCGGCACGCCGTCCTCGCGCTCCAGTCGCGCCAGAAAATCCTTGAACAGCGACGTCGCCTCAATCAGCCGGCCGGGACGGTGCGGAACGAGCACGCGCCAGTGGTCCATGCCGGGCGCCTCCTTGGGCGCGGTGACGATCTGAAAATCCTGCGCCCCGTTCGCATTGGCGCGGATGTAGAAGAGGTCGCCGTGATCCATCACCTGATAACGCAGGCCGGGTCGCCGCGCGGCGATCAGCCGCGGCGGCGCCGCGGCATGTTCGAGGTCGACGACATGCGCCTCGGAGGCGTCGTGGCCGTGCACCGAGATCACCGCGAGGGCGCCGAGGCGGGTCGCCACGATATTGATGAACCAGCCCGGATCGGGCTCCTCGTAGATCGGCGCGTCGTCGCTCGCAGGCGCGCCGATCCGATGCAGCAAGACGCGGCACGGGCGGTGATTTTCATCGAGCGCAACATAGAGAAAGCCGCCCGAGTCGCGCGTCCAGACGAGATGGCCGGTGGAGTTTTCGACCGAGTCATCGAGGTCGGCGCCGTTCGCGACGTCCCGCACGTGGAGCGTGAAGATCTCCGAGCCCTTTTCGTCGGCGCTCCATGCGACCTTGCTGTGGTCGGGCGAATGACGGGCGTCGTGAAGCTGGAAAAACGCCTTGCCCGCGGCGCGCCGGTCGCCGTCGAGCAGGATCGTTTCGGCGCCGCCGTCGCGCGGCCGGCGGCAGAAGATCCTGTGCTGCCCGCCCTGGCGAAAGCGCGCGTAATAGGCGAAAGGACCGTCGGGCTGCGGCACTTCGCTGTCGTCTTCCTTCAACCGCGCGCGCATCTCGCGCGCCAGTTGGCGCTGCAGGCTCTTGGCGGGGCCGAGCACGCCCTCGGCATAAGCGTTCTCGGCCTCCAGCAGTTCGCGGACATCGGCGGGCAGGGCGGCGGGGTCGCGCAGCACCTCGCGCCAGTTGTCGGCCTTGAGCCAGGCGTAGTCGTCGACCCACCGCACGCCGTGGGCGGATCGCGGCGCGGGCCGCCTACGGGCGATGGGCGGCGCGATCTCGCCGCGCGTTGTTGTTTGCGTCACGCTGTGCTCGCTCCAGCTTTCGCCGGCGCCGGGGCTGCGGCGGGCCGGGCCGCCTGATCCGGCGCCCTCATGCTTGCCACGGGCGGGCGGCCCGCGAAAGCCCGGCCCCGCCAGGGTTAACCAAAGATGATCCGCGCGGCGGCCGGACGATTTGCGCCCCGGCGGCGATTCGCCCTGCCGCCGCGCCGGCTCGGCATAGGCGATTCCGGTGGATCGCGGATCGGCGCTGCTGGTATCATGGCCAAACCAGCCGACGCGCGACAAGCCCCGGGTTTTATCGATGTATGAGCCTTTGCCCCATCGCGAGGACGATCTTGCGGCGCAGCATGCGCTGATCCGCAGCCATCCGCTCGGCCTGTTGATTTCGCATGGCGCGCAGGGGCTGGAGGCCAACGCGATCCCGTTTCTCATCGACGCCGGCGCCTCGCGGCTCGGAACCTTGCAGGCCCATATGGCGCGCGCCAACGGCCAGTGGCGCGCGCTGCAGGATGCCGATGAGGTCCTGGTGGTCTTCCAGGGCGCCGATCACTACATCACGCCGTCGTGGTATGCGACCAAGCGGGAGACCGGGCGCGTCGTTCCGACCTGGAACTATGTGATGGTCCAGGTTCGCGGGCGCCCGCGCGTGATCGAGGACGCCGGCTGGCTGCGCGCGCAGATCGAGGCGTTGACCAACCGGCAGGAGCGCCCGCGCGCCGCGCCCTGGGCGGTCGGCGACGCGCCGGCGGCGTTCGTCGACGCCCAGATCAGGGCGATCGTCGGTCTCGAAGTGGAGATCGCCCATATCGCCGGCAAATGGAAGGCGAGCCAGAACCGCCCTGCCGCCGATCGCGCGGGGGTCGTCGCCGGACTCGAGGCGTTGGGCGAGGAGGCCGCCTCGACGATGGCCTCGATCGTGCGCGAGGCCGAGCCGAAGGCCTGACAAGCGGCGGCGAGCGCCGACGACCGGCGCGTCGCCGCGATTGCCGCGCTATATTCGGCTCTATATAGACGTCGTCGTTGGGGCCGCCGGCGCGAACCGGCCGGCGCAGCGAGGCGCGCGTGGAACAAGGGCTGGGTGTTGGCGGCTGGCTGGGCTTCTCGCCGCAGGAATGGACGGCGATCGGCCTTTCCCTGAAAGTGGCGACGGTCGGTTCGCTGGCCAGCCTGCCGTTCGGCGTCGCCGTGGCCTGGGCGCTGGCGCGCCGGCAGTTTCCCGGCAAGCTCGTCGTCAACGGCCTCGTGCATCTGCCGCTGGTGCTGCCGCCGGTCGTCACCGGCTGGCTGTTGCTGATCGCCTTCGGCCGGCAGGGGACGTTCGGGCGGGCGCTCGAGGCCTGCTGCGGCGTCGTCCTGTCGTTTCGCTGGACTGGCGCGGCGCTGGCGGCGGCGGTGATGGGCTTTCCCCTGATGGTGCGGGCGATCCGCCTGTCGATCGAGGCGGTCGACGCGCGTCTCGAACAGGCGGCCGAGACCCTGGGGGCGCCGCCGCTGACGGTGTTCTTCACGATCACGCTGCCGCTGGCGCTGCCGGGCGTCGTCGCCGGGCTGATCCTCGGCTTCGCCAGGGCGATCGGCGAATTTGGCGCGACCATCACCTTTGTCGCGAACATTCCCGGCGAGACGCAGACGATCGCCACCGCGATCTACAGTTACACGCAGCAGCCCGGCGCGGAGACCAGCATCGTGCGCCTGACGCTGGTGGCGATCGCCATCGCGTTCGGCGCGCTCGTCGCCTCCGAGGTTCTCGCGGCGCGCGTCTCCGGACGGACGACCGAGCCGTGATCGAGATCGACGCCGCCCATTCGTTCGGCGCGTTCCGCCTCGAGGCGCGCATCGCGGCGCGCGGCGGCGTGCTCGCCCTGTGCGGCGCTTCGGGCGCCGGCAAGACGACGCTGCTCAACATCGTCGCGGGCCTGCTGCGCCCGCGGGCGGGCCGCGTCGTCATCGACGGGGCCGTGTTGCTGGACACCGCCTCGGGCGTCGATCAGGCGCCGCGCCGCCGCCGCGTCGGCTACGTCTTCCAGGAGCCGCGGCTGTTTCCCCATCTCAGCGTCGAACAGAATCTTCGCTACGGCCAAAGGTTCACGCCGCCGGCGCGGCGCTTTGTCGATTTCGGCGCGGTCACGTCGCTGCTCGGCATCGGCCCGCTGCTGGCGCGCCGCCCGGACCGCCTGTCGGGCGGCGAGAAGCAGCGCGTCGCGATCGGGCGCGCCTTGCTCGCCAGTCCGAGCCTGTTGCTGCTGGACGAACCGCTCGCCGCGCTCGACGACGCGCGCCGGATGGACATCCTCAGTTACATCGAGAAGATGCGCGACGCGTTTTCGATCCCGATCGTCTTCGTCAGCCACCGGGTCAGCGAGGTCGAACGGCTGGCCAGCGACGTTGCGCTGCTCGACCGGGGCCGGCTGGTGGAAATGCGGACCGGCGGCGCGCCGGTCGCGTGAGACGCCGCCGTCGCCTGGCCGACGAAAAGTCGCCTCAAAATGAGGGCGCCCGCGTGGCGCCGCGCGATGCGGACATCGCGCTGCTTGAGGTCGCGCAGCGCGAGATAGATCATCGCGGTCATCAGCGCGTCGGAAAAGGCGTCACGCTGGTCGAGCATCGGCAGCTTGAGATCCGCCATGATCGCGGCGAAGGACAGGTCGACTTGGCTTCCGGGCGGAGCGTCGCCGAACTTGCGCTTAAATAAAGCTCCGAAACCTCGATCCGGGGGTTGGGCAGTTCGAATCCGAGCAAACGGCGCACGTGCTTGTCGAGCATGGCGACGTCGAATTCAAGATAATAGCCGACGAGCGGCCGCCCGCCGACGAAACGCAACAGCTCCGGAATCACCTCGTCGACCAGCCGGCCGACGATGACCTCGGCCTCAAACAGACGATGAACCTTGATCGCCGCCGCCGCCGGCTGAGAAGTCTTCGGCGGTGCGGGTCCGCTGGGCGGCCCAGCAGGTGATGCCGAGGGTCAGGATGACGAAGGCGCGAAGATCAACAGCGCATTCCAATCCGGCGGCGGGGCCGCAGCCCTTCGGCGCCCCCGCTCGGCGCCGGCATGAGTTGCGAGCGTTTGTGCGGCCGTCGGCAATCGGCTAGGCTGGATCGGGGCCGATCGCCGGCCCTCAAGAGTCGCCTCCAGGTCCGGCTCTCGCGGCCCCAATCGCCACATCCCGGCCGCCGCTTCAAGGGCGGGTCGGCGCCTTACGAAAAAAGGCCGATCGATGGATTTCCTCAAGCCACGGTTATTGCCCATGAACCGCCGCCGCCGCATTTACGAAGGCAAGGCCAAAGTCCTCTATGAAGGCCCCGAGCCGGGAACGCTCATTCAACATTTCAAGGACGATGCGACAGCGTTCAACGCCAAGAAACACGAGGTCATCGAAGGAAAAGGAGTGCTGAACAATCGTATCTCCGAGTATCTGTTCCAGAACCTGAACGATATCGGCGTGCCGACGCATTTCATCCGCCGGCTCAACATGCGCGAGCAGCTGATTCGCGAGGTGGAGATCATTCCGCTCGAAGTGGTCGTGCGCAACGTCGCCGCGGGCTCGCTGGCGACGCGGCTCGGCATCGAAGAGGGCACCCAGCTGCCGCGCTCGATCATCGAATTCTATTACAAGAACGACGCCCTCAACGATCCGCTGGTCTCGGAAGAGCACATCACCGCCTTCGGCTGGGCGGCCCCGCAGGAGATCGACGACATCATGGCCCTGGCCATTCGCGTCAATGACTTCCTCACCGGCCTGTTCCTCGGCGTCGGCATCCGGCTCGTCGATTTCAAGATCGAATGCGGGCGTCTGTGGGAAGGCGAGACCATGCGCATTGTCGTGGCCGACGAGATCAGCCCCGATTCGTGCCGTCTGTGGGACATCAAATCGAACGACAAGCTCGACAAGGATCGCTTCCGCCGCGACCTCGGCGGCATGATCGAGGCCTATACCGAGGTCGCGCGCCGGCTTGGCGTCATGCAGGACGGCGAGACGCCGCGCGTCGGGGCGCCCAAACTGGTCAAATGAGCCGAGGCCGCAGGCTCCGCCCCTCGCCGCGCGGCGAGGGGCGCGCTTCGACCGTCATCCGACCCCTGGTTTGAAGAGGTCCTGCGTGCGCTGGCGCCCGGGTTCGACGTCGAGGGGCGGCGATTCAGCGGGGCGCGACGGCCGGCCTGACGGCGCGCTCGGCGATGCCGATGCCGGCGACGACAAGGACGAGCGCGACGGCGTGATAGGGCGCGAAGTTTTCGCCCAGCAAGACGACGGCGAGAAGGGCGCCGAACGCCGGCACCAGATTGACGAAAACGCCGGCGCGCCCCGGCCCGATCAGTTCGACGCCGCGCATATAAAAGATCTGCGCGATCAGCGAAGGAAGCAGCGCCGCATAAAGCAGCGCCGACAGGCCCTTCAGCGTCGGCGCGACGAAGTCGCCGCTCGCCCATTCAATTGCGAGCAGCGGAATCGAGGTGATGAAGGCGGCCGCCGCCATCGCCGTGAAGAAGCCGAGGCCGGAGATCGCCGGGCGACTGCGCAGGCCCACCGTATAGCCCGCGTAGAAGACGCAGGCGAGCATCAACATCGCATCGCCCCCGTTGAAGGAGAGCGTGCGCAATCGCGTCAGGTCGCCCTGGGCGGCGATCGTCGCGACGCCGACCATCGTGACGAACGCGCCGAAGGCCTGCCAGCCGCCGACCCGCGCGCCGTAAATCACGCGCGCGCCAATCAGCACGAAGGCCGGAATGGCGCCTTGCAGGATCGACATGTTGAGGGCGCTGGTTCGGTGCGCGGCCGTATAGAACAGCGCGTTGAACGCGGTGAAGCCGAGCGCGCCCATCGCGATGACGAATTTCCAGCGGGGGCGCAGCGCCGCCAGGTCCCGCCCGAGGGCGCCGCGCGCCGCCAGAGTCAGCGGAATCAACGCCAGGCCCCAGCGGCCGCAGGTCAGCGTCATCGGCGAAATCTCGCCGACCGCCAGACGGCCGACCACCGAATGGCCGGCGAACATCAGCGCCGTCAGCGTCAGAAGCGTCGTCGGACTGTTCCACAGCGCGCTCCACGGGCTTGCCCGCCCCTTCGCCGGAACATCCGTCATCGAACCGCGCCTCGAAGGCGTGCGTCGCGGCGGGCGATCCGGCAGGGCCGGCCGCCGGCGCACTTTGGAATGTCGGACCGACTTAGGTCGTCCGGCCGGAGAACGCAATGGCGAGACGGCGCGCCGCGCAATCGCCGTCGCGTCGCCGCCGAAGGCGCGAGAACGCGGCGCGGCGCCGGGTTGCATCCGGCGCCGCGCTCAGGGGTCCGAGGTCAGCCGAGATTTCAGTATTTGCGCACCAGCGGCTGTTCGGGCGGCGGCGCGTAGGTCGGCGTTTCGGCGAAGGTCCAGCGCAAGCCGATGCGGAAGTCTTGCGAGGCGAGATTGCCGGTCGACAGGAAGTTCGACGAGCCGCCGCAATTGGCGACGCTGAAGCCGCCGTTGGCGCCGGTGCCGTTGAAGCAGTTCGAGCCTCCCGAACCGAACTTGCCGTAGTCGAGATAGCGATAGCCGAGCTCGAGCTTCAGGTTGTCGGTGACGTTGAAATCGAGGCCGGCCATCAGCGCCCAGGCGAAGCTGGTCTTCGACCCGTTGCTGAAATAGCCGCCGGTCGGCGCGCCGCCATTGGTGAACACGCTCGGGGTGTAGGTGAATCCGGTGTCGGTCAACCCCGACAGGGTGTTCTGCGCCAAGCCGACGCCGGCGCCGACGAACGGCGTCACGCCATACCAGGTGCCGATGTCGACATAGCCGTTGAACAGGCCGATGATCGACGACATGTCGCCGCGATAGAAATCGGCGTTCTGATAGCCTTGGGCGAATCCCGCCGCCGGCGGCACGCCGACTTGCTCGAGCGCCTGGAAATGCGAACCGCCGCGATATTCGCCGGTGACGTCGAAGCGCAGCCAGTTGTTGATCTGGTAGCCGACGCCGACGTCGAACAGGCCGCCCGCCGAGATCGACGGGTTGTAGAAGCTGTTGAAGGCGTCGGCGGGCGCGCCGATCAGCGGGTTGGGGGAGATGGCGGGGTTGATGCTGCCGGTCTGCACGGCGAGGCCGATGTCGCCGCGAAGGTACCAGCCGCCGAATTCCGGCGGCGGCATCATCGGCGCCGGCTCCATGGGCGGCGGCGGCGGCAAGTCGGCCGCCTGGGCAAGGCCGGTCATCGCGACGACGGCGCTGCTGACGAGAAAAAGGGCCTTCAAACCGCCCATGACAATACCCCTTCGTTCGGCGCGGACTCGGAACCCCCGCGCGAGCCTTCACTGAAGGGGAAATTGCCATGAAGAGTTTAACGCTGACTTAACCCTAAAAATTGACCTTAATGGAAAGTGGAGACGCGAAGAGAGGTCTGCGGCCGGCCCGCCGGAATTGTGCAAGCGGCGCGCCACAGCCTGCGAGGCGCCCTCGAACTCTGCGGCGCCGGAAGGCGCCCTACAGGGCGAAGCCGCCGTCCGCGAGATGGATCTGGCCGGTCGTATAGGAACTCTCGTCGGAGGCCAGATAGACCGCGAGCATGGCGATTTCCTGCGGCGCGCCGAGCCGGCCCATCGGCTGGCGGTCGATGAACGCCTGGCGAACGACCTCGATCGACTGATGGGTCTGTTTGGCGAGCGTCGCGATGCGCTGATCGAGCGACGGGCTTTCGATCGTGCCGGGGCAGATGGCGTTGCAACGCACGCCGCGCTTGATGAAATCGGCGGCCACCGCCTTGGTGAGGCCGATGACGGCGGCTTTCGACGCGCCATAGACGTAGCGGTTGGGAATGCCGCGCACCGAGGACGCGCCCGAGGAGATGTTGACGATCGACCCGGCGCCCTTCGCCAACATGCCGGGCAGGAAGGCGCGGATCGTGCGATGCATCGATTTCACGTTGAGATCGAAGGAGAAATCCCAATCGCTGTCGGAGCACTCGAGCGCCGAGCCGTGATGAACGAAGCCGGCGCAGTTGAACAGCACGTCGACGGGCCCGATTTCCCTGGCCAACGATTCGACCGCCTCGGTGAAGCGGACGTCGAGCTTGCGCAGGTCGCCCGGCAACCCCGCCAGCTTGGCGGCGTCGAGGTCGGTGGCGATCACCGTTGCGCCTTCGGCGTGAAAGGCCTCGGCGGTCGCGCGTCCGATGCCCGCCGCCGCCGCCGTCAGCAGCGCGACCTTGCCTTTCAGACGTTGTGCCATTTTCGTGCTCCTCCCCGCTGCCGGCGCGCCGCTTGCTCAATCGAGACGATCCGGCGCTCGGCGGGCGCTTCGAAGCGGTCGATAGCAAAGCCGCGCCGACCGCGCCAGTCGACCGCCCGGGCCGGCGTCAAGTCGGACCGCCGGCGAACAATTTGCCGAGCTCCGCATAGGACGCGCCCTGCGCGAGGCTGTCGAACCGCCCGTGCTGCGCAATGTCCTGCGCCGCGCGCATGAATCCGCCCCACGCGGCGCGGGCCAGCGAACCCCCGACGCTCACGCGGCGGACGCCGAGGTCCTCGAACTGTTCGAGCGTGAGGCCCGGCGCGAGGGCCAGCGCATTGACCGGTAGCGCGCCGGCCGCTCGCACGACCTGGCTGACGTCGTCGGCGCTGCGCAGGCCCGGCGCATAGAGCACGTCGGCGCCCGCCTCCGCATAAGCCGTGAGGCGGCGCAACGCTTCGCGGAGGCCGTCGGGATGGCCGCGCAACAAAGCTTCGCTGCGCGCCGTCAACAGCACCCGCTCGCCGCTCGCGTCGATCGCGGCTCGCGCGACGCGGATGCGTTCGGCAGCCTCCTGCGCGCCGTAGAAGGGCGCGCGGGGATCGCCGGTATAGTCCTCGATCGAAAAACCGGCGACGCCCGTCGCGATGCAGCGCGCGACGCTTTCTGCGAGTTCGTCGCGCGTCGCCGCGAAACCCGCTTCATAGTCGGCGTTGAACGGCAGGTCGGTCGCCGCGACGAGGTCGCCGATATGAGCCAGCGCGGCGCGGCGGGTCATGCCGCCGTCGGGCAGGCCGGCCGCGAAAGCCGCGCCTGCGCTGGTCGTCGCCAGCGCCTTGAAGCCGAGCGAGGCGAGATATTTCGCCGATCCGACATCCCACGGATTGGGAATGACGAAGCAGCCGGGGCCCGCGTGCAATTCCGCGAAGCGCGCCCGCTTCCGAGCGATGGTGAGCATCAGCGAATCTCGCGGCGATTGAGCGCCGACAAGGCGATTTTCTGGCGCCCCGAGGCGTCGAAATTCTCGGGCGCCAGCCATTGCTCGAACGCCGCGCGGCGGCTCGGCCATTCGCTGTCGAGCATCGAGAACCAGGCGGTGTCGCGATTGCGGCCCTTGACGATCATGTGCTGGCGGAACACGCCCTCGAAAGTGAAGCCGAGCCGCAGCGCGGCGCGCTTGGAGGGCTCGTTGAGATCGTTGCATTTCCACTCGTAGCGGCGATAGCCGAGTTCGTCGAAGACATGAGCGGCGAACAGATATTGCGCCTCCGTCGCGCCGATCGTGCGCTGCATCGCGGGCGTATAGAGAACGTTGCCGACTTCGATCGCCCGATGCTGCGGCTCGATGCGCAAAAAGGTCTGATAGCCGACCGCCCGGCCGCTGGCGTTGTCGACGATCGCGAAGAACAACGGGTCCTGCGACTTCGCCTTGGCCGCGATATTGGCGCGGAACAGCGCGCGGTCGGCATAGGGACCATCGAACAGATAGGTCCACACGCGATCCTTGTCGCCGCCATTGGCGCCCTCGAACAGCGCGTCGGCATGGGCGTCGGCATCGAGCGGAACGAGCGTCACGGCGCGGCCCGAAAGCGTCGTGCGCCCGGGACGCCTGGCGGGGCGCGTGGCGACCGGCTCGCCGATCGGCTGCTCGCTCGGCTCCAAGATCAGGCCCCTTCTCGGTCCGTCGTCCCGCGCGAGGCGGAGCGGCGTGCGCCGCATCCGGATAGCGCGGCGCTCAGTGGTTGTCGCGCGGGACGCCCTTGGTCTGCGCGACCCGCTGATAGTTGACCGCCGGCTTCAACACCATCCCCGCCGACAGCTGGTCCTCGATTCCCCGCTGGATTTCCTGCCACGGCGTCTGGCTCGCCGGATAGGGGAAGCCGTGCTTCTGGAACTCGGCGCGCCGTCGCGCCAGCTCGGCGTCGCTGATCAACATATCGGCGGTGCGCTTCTTCAAATCGATGCGCACCCGGTCGCCGGTGCGCACCAGGGCGAGCCCGCCGCCGACCGCCGCTTCCGGCGAGGCGTTGAGGATCGAGGGCGACCCGGAGGTGCCCGACTGCCGGCCGTCGCCGATGCAGGGCAGGGCGCGCACGCCTTTCTTGATCAGCGCGGCGGGCGGCTGCATGTTCACCACTTCGGCGCTGCCGGGATAGCCGATCGGTCCCGCGCCGCGAATGATCAGCACGCAGTGCTCGTCGATCTTGAGCTTGGGGTCTTCGATCCGGTGGTGATAGTCCTCGGGGCCGTCGAACACGATCGCGCGGCCCTCGAAGGCGTCGGGGTCCTTGACGCTGGAGAGGTAGCGGTTGCGGAACTCCTCGTCGATCACGCTGGTCTTCATCACCGCGCTGTCGAACAGATTGCCGTGCAGCACGATGAAGCCGGCGTCCTCCTTCAGCGGCTTGGAAATCGGGAAAATGACGTCGTGATCGCCGCTTTCCCTGCCCTTGCAGTTCTCGCCGATCGACTTGCCGTTGACCGTCAGCGCGCCCTTGTGGATCAACTTCTTTTTCATCAGCTCGTTGACCACCGCCGGCACGCCGCCGGCGCGATGAAACTCCTCGCCGAGATATTTGCCCGCCGGCTGCAGGTTGACGAGCAACGGCACGGCGTGGCCGACCGACTCCCAGTCCTCGATGTCGAGCCGCACGCCGACGTGGCGGGCGATCGCGTTGACGTGGATCGGCGCGTTGGTCGAGCCGCCGATCGCGCTGTTGACGACGATCGCATTCTCGAACGCCTCGCGCGTCAGAATGTCGGACGGCTTCAAATCCTCCCAGACCATCTCGACGGCGCGCTTGCCGGTCTCGTAGGCGATCTGGCCGCGCTCGCGATAGGGGCCGGGAATCACCGCGCAACCGGGCAGACTCATGCCCAGCGCCTCGGCGATCGAATTCATCGTCGTCGCGGTGCCCATGGTGTTGCAATGGCCGACCGAGGGCGCCGACGAGGTGACGATTTCCATGAACTCCTCGTAGCCGATCTTGCCGGCGGCGAGCTCCTCGCGCGCCTTCCAGACGACGGTGCCCGACCCGGTGCGCTCGCCGTTGCGCCAGCCGTCGAGCATCGGTCCCCCGGACAGCACGATGGCGGGAATGTTCACCGTGGCGGCGGCCATGATGGCGGCGGGCGTCGTCTTGTCGCAACCGGTGGTCAGCACCACGCCGTCGAGGAAATAGCCGTACAGCACTTCGACCAGGCCGAGATAGGCGAGATTGCGGTCGAGCGCCGCGGTCGGGCGCTTGCCGGTCTCCTGCATCGGGTGGGTGGGGAATTCAAACGCGACGCCGCCGGCCGCGACGATGCCGTCGCGCACCCGCTTGGCGAGCTCGATGTGGTGGCGATTGCACGGCACCAGATCCGAGCCGCTCTGGGCGATGCCGATGATCGGCTTGCCGGAGCGCAACTCGGCCGGCGTCAGGCCATAGTTGAGATAGCGCTCGATGTAGAGCGCGGTCATCCCGGGATTGTCGGGATTGTCGAACCACTGGGTCGAGCGCAGGCGCCGCTTGCCGTCCTTGTATTTGTTGTCGCGTGGCGACGATCCGTTCTTGCCGCTCATTGACGTTTCCTCCACCGGGCTTCGCTCTGTCGATCGCCGCGAGCGATGGCGCGTCAGCCTAGCATGCTACCAATTGTATGGTAAATCAACAATCGGATTGTGGTGCGGCGTTGCGGGCGCGGCGTGAGCGTCTCGCGACCTCCGCCAGATAGTCTGAGACTCGGTCTTGACAACATACCAACTAGTGGGTATTCAGCCGTATGATCGCGATGCAACACGAATCCAAAACCAAGCTCCTGAACGCGGCGCTCAACGCGATCCGCGCCAAAGGTTATGCGGCGACGACGATCGACGACGTCTGCCATGCGGCTGGTGTGACCAAAGGAAGCTTCTTCTATCACTTCAGCACGAAGGACGAGCTCGCCCTCACCAGCGCCGCGCATTGGAGTCAGACGACCGAGAGGTTCTTCGCCGAGGCGCCCTATCGCCGCCTCGCCGACCCTCTTGATCGCGTCCTTGGCTATGTCGATTTCCGCATCAGCATCCTGCGCGGCGAATTGATGGACTACACGTGTTTTCTCGGAACGCTGCTCCAGGAGACATACGCGACCCATCCGGAAATCCGCGAGGCCTGCGAGCGGGGCCTTGCGACGCACAACGACACGCTCGCCCGCGATATCGAAGCCGCCAAGGGTGTCTATGCGCCGGATGCGCCCTGGAGCGCCGAAAGCCTCGGCGTGTTCATCCAATCGGTCGTGCAAGGCGCGCTCATTTTCGCCAAGGCCAAGCAAGGTCCTGAAGTCGCCCGGGAGAGCCTCGCGCATTTGCGGCGCTATCTCGAATTGCAGTTCAACCCGCCGAAAAGCGCCTAACCAGAGGGACCTACGTGAAAGCGAACGGAAGCGTCGGCAAATTTGAACGTTAAGACAGAGTCCGGAGAACGCGCGGATGAAGCTCTATTATTCGACCAACCTCAATCCGCGCGTCGCCGTCGCTGTGGCGCGGTATTTGGGGTCGCCTGTGGATTTTATCCGCGACAGCCCTCGCGACCCGCGTAATGAAGACTCCTTCCGTGCAATCAATCCGAACACCCTGGTGCCCGTGCTGGTCGAGGGCGATAAATCCTTGTGGGAGACCGACGCTATTGCTTGCCGACTGTCTCAGATCGCTGGCTCGGATTTTTGGCCGACCGGCGAATCATTGCCCGAGACGATCAAATGGCTGAGCTGGAGCAAGGATCATCTCACGGCGGCTGGCGCAGCCTATTATTTCGAAAACATCATCAAGCCGAAATATCTGGGTTTGCCGCCCGACCCGCGCGTCGTCGAAGGGGCTGAGGGCAACTTCCATCGGTACGCCAAAGTGCTCGACGACATTCTGTCCTCGCGCCGCTGGTTGATCGGGGACCGACCGACCTACGCCGATTTTCGCGCCGCCACGATCATGCCTTTCGCCAGGAACGCGAAGATGCCGGTCGATGGTTACAAAAATATCCTGGAATGGGCGGGCCGCCTCGATGAAATCGACGCCTGGCGCGCGCCGTTCGAAGGGTTGAATTGACGAACCGGCGCATCGCCGTCCGAGCGGCGGCCGGCTGAAACTCTCACGCAAATCAGTTCACAATCAAACGGAAGTCCCCCATGGGCAAAGTGCGCGTCGCAGGTTTTGCAGTATCCACCGACGGCTTCGGGGCCGGCCCGGACCAGAGCCTGGAGCACCCGATGGGAAAAGGGGGCAGGGAGTTGCACAAATGGTTCTACCCGACCCGGACCTTTCGATCGATGATTGGGCAAGACGGCGGGACTGACGATCGCTTTGCCCGCGCCGCGGTGGAAGGCTTCGGCGCCTTCATCCTGGGCCGCAATATGTTCGGGCCGGCCGGTGACGATTGGGGCGGCCCCGACTGGAAGGGTTGGTGGGGCGACAATCCGCCCTACCATGCGCCGACCTTCATCCTCACCCACCATGCTCGGACGCCGATCGCGATGAAGGGCGGGACGACGTTCCATTTCGTCACCGACGGCATCGAGGCGGCGCTCGCTCAGGCCAAGTCCGCCGCGGGCGAACGGGACGTGAAGATCGGCGGCGGCGTTGCGACGGTCCGCCAGTACCTTCTCGCTGGCGCGATCGACGAGATGCATCTGGCGATGTCGCCCGTCTTTCTGGGCCGCGGTGAATCTCTGTTCGCAGGCATTGACCTGCCAGGTCTTGGATATCGCGTGACGGAGGTGGTTCCAACGGAGCTGGCGACCCATCTCGTGCTGACCCGCTGACCCGTGTCATCGCACGCCTCCAACTCGAAATTTGCCCACTCGCTCGCACGCGCGCGGATCAGTTCAGACAGCCAACGAGGGCGGCCCCGCTTCCAGGCCTTTGCACGAGGTAGGTTTCAATATTTTCAGTAGCGGTCATTCGAGCCGCCGAGACGCGCACCGCGCCGCCGTTCGACCTGCCGGGCTGCCCGTTGGCGCAGCGCCCGTGAGCTTGCTATAAGGTCCGCCGTGGCGAGATCAGCGTCCTGTTCGCGCAGATTTCACAAAGCCCCGCGCGCCCGTAGCTCAATTGGATAGAGTATCGGTCTTCGAAACCGAGGGTTGGAGGTTCGATCCCTTCCGGGCGCGCCAGCTTTTTCGCTTCCTGATCGGCAAGGCCGCGATCGACGGGCCGCCTCGACATGGAGAGGCGGCGGCCCTCGGGGCGGCGCGTCCGGTGCGAGCGCCGATTTGCGAAATCTCTCGCCCGCGCGATCGGGCGCCGAAGCGGCGGACGGCCCCGGGTCGCGCCGGCGGACGCCGCGCGGCGTATCGTTCCGTCACGCACGCGCGTTCCGACCTGGCGGACGGATTTTCCCGGCGCTTTCGCTTCGCCTAAAAATATGTGTGCGATTTCATCATCATAATCACATAACAGTGGCGGCGGAGGGGCCGAAGCGAAACGGCCCTTGCAATCAGCGAAACGTTGCGCTAGAGTCCTCCCAACGAAAGGTCATCGCCCGAAATCGAAGGGCGGGCCTGCCAAGTTCGCGGGGAGGGCGTCATGGATGAAGATCCGGCTTATGCCGCGCCATGTCCCCCGCGTCCGCCATTGATTCCAGACAGTCGGTCGCGTCGCCGGCCCGACGGTCGCGTCGTTCGTCGTTTGCAGCTTGCAGCGACGCGCAAGGCGAGCCGCGCGCCCACGGGAGCCGCAAGGAGTCCGTGATGGCCGACGACCGACTGTCGATGGAGGGAATCGGCAAGGCGTTTCCTGGCGTCGTCGCGCTCAATTCCGTGAGTTTCAGCGTCCGCGCCGGCGAAATCCACGCGCTGCTCGGCCAGAACGGGGCGGGCAAGTCGACGCTGATGAACATCCTCGCCGGCGTTCTGCAACCCGACAGCGGCCGAATTCTGCTCGACGGGACGCCGATAGCGATTCGAAATCCGGCCCATGCGCAGGCGCTCGGCATCAGCATCGTCCACCAGGAATTGAGCCTGTTTCCGAGCCGCAGCATCGCGGAGAATATTTTCGTCGGCCGGCTCCCGCAGAAATGGAGCGGCGCGCTCGACCAGCGCGCGCTGAACGCGCGGACCCGCAAGGCGCTCGACGCGCTGCGCCTGCCGCTCGATCCTGCGACGCCGGTGCGCGAGCTGCCGTTTTCGCAGCAGCAGATGATCGAGATCGCCAAAGCCTTGTCGTACGGCGGCAGGGTGCTGATTCTCGACGAACCGACCTCGGCGCTGACGGAGCAGGAATCGGCGATCCTGTTCGAGCAGCTTGGCCGCCTGAGGCAAGACGGGGCGGCGATCATCTATGTCAGCCATCGCCTGCGCGAGGTGTTCGCCATTTCCGATCGCCTGACCGTGCTTCGGGACGGGCGCCTGGTCGGGACGTTCGCGGCGGCGGACGCCTCGCCGGACAAAGTGATTTCGATGATCGTCAGCCGCGCCGTCGCCGAAGTCGCCAGGCCGGCGCCGGCCGCCCGGCGCAAAGCGCTGCTCAGCGTGAAGAACCTCAGCGTTCCGCCGAAAGTTCACGGCGTCGATTTCGATTTGCACGAGGGCGAGATCCTCGGGATCGCCGGTCTGGCGGGAGCGGGGCAGTCGGAAATAGGCCGCGCGATCGGCGGCCTGGCGTCCCACGCCGCCGACGCGATGACGCTGGACGCCGCCCCGTTCCGCGCTGCATCCCCGCAAGCGGCGATGCACCAGGGCGTCGTTTACCTCCCGGCCGATCGTCGCGCGGAGGGGCTGTTCTTGCGCCTCAACGTGCAGCAGAACATCGTCGCCTCGTCGTTTGGCAAATTCACCGCGGCGACGTTCGTCCGCGACAATGCGGCGCGCGAAACCGCGCTCGGCTTCGTCGAGTCGCTGAACATTCGCACGCCCTCGGTCCGCCAGGTCGTCGGCAACCTCAGCGGCGGCAACCAGCAGAAGGTCGTCCTGGCGCGCGGTCTGACGGTGCAGGCGAAAATCTTCATCGCCGACGAACCGACGCGCGGCATCGACGTCGGCGCCAAGGCGGAGATCTACGCGCTGTTGCGCCGCCTGGCGGCGACGGGACTGGGCATCCTTCTGATTTCGACCGAGTTGCCCGAGCTGCTCGCCATGAGCGATCGCATCATCATCGTCAATTCGGGCCGGATCGTCGGCGAATTGGCCGGCGCCGAGGCGACCGAAGAGCGGGTCCTGGCGATGGCGTCGGTCGACGCTCCGCTGGCCGGCTGAGGGGGCGCGGAAAGTTGAAATCCAACGCCCCTTCGATCTCGCGTGAAGCGCCTCGGGCCGCCTCGCCGTCGCACGCCTCGGGCCTGCTGCGCCGGCTGCTGCAGGTGCGGGAAATGTCCCTGCTGACGATCGTCATCGCTTGCGCGCTCGTATTCAGCCTGACAATTCCTCACTTCGGCTCGATGGCGAACGTTCTGTCGATGGCCGACACGCTGGTTTTCGAGGCCATCATCACCACCGGCATGACCGTCGCGCTGGTCGCCGGCGGCTTCGATTTGTCGGTCGGTTCGGTGTTCGCCGCCAGCGGCGTCACGGTCGGCTTCGCGATGGCGGCGGGTTGGCCGGTCTGGGCCGCCATATTGGTCGCCATGGCCGTCGCGGCGTTCTGGGGCCTTCTGAACGGTTTTGCGATCACCAGGATCGGCGTGAACCCGCTGCTCACCACGCTCGCGACGATGGGCATGGCGCGCGGTTTCGTCTTCATTCTGACCGAGGGCCGGGTGATCAGCGGCTTTCCCGACGAATTCACCGACCCCGCGCAGATCGTGCTCGGCCGGGTTTCGGTGCTGGTGGTCATTGCGCTGATCGTCGTCGTCGCCGCCGATCTGTTGCTGCGCAAGAGCGTGTTCCTGCGCCAGCTCTACTATATCGGCAGCAACGAGCGGGCGGCCCGCGTCAGCGGCATCAATGTCGAGAGGGCGCGGATGGGCGTCTATTTGTCGACCGCGATGCTCGCCGGCGCCGCGGGCATCTTGTCGACCGCGAAGTTTTCTGCGGCCATCCCCCTGATGGGCACCGGCGCCGAGCTCAAGGCGATCGCGGCGGCGGTCATCGGCGGGGCCAGTCTCTACGGCGGCGAAGGCACGGTGCTGGGCGGCGCGCTCGGACTGATCTTTCTCGCCTTCATCCAGTCAGTGCTCGTCCTGCTCAACGTGTCTGTCTACTGGCAAGGCTTCATCGCCGGCGCGGTTCTGCTGATCGCAGTGTCCCTTGACGTGCTCACCCACAAGGCAAGGTCGTCCTGAAGCAGCTTCGCGCGCGAGCGAGGGAGAAGACGCCGTACCAACGGCTGATGAAACGGAGGAAACCGATGTCAATGCGCACACGATTGATGAAACCGGCCGCCGCGCTGCTCGGCGCGGGCCTGCTGGCGATGACCACCCTCGCGGGCGCCTCGGCGCAGAACGTCGTGACGCTGAACGGCGTCAAGTCGCTGCCCGACGAGCACTATGTGATGGTCACGTTCCTCTCGGGCATCGAGTTCTGGAAGCCGGCGCGGCAGGGCATGGAGCAGGCGGCCGCGCAGCTCGGCGTGAAGGCGATATACCAGGGCACGGAAAAATACGACGCGACCGACGAGGCTCGGGTCCTCGACCAGGTGATCGCCGGCAATCCGACCGGCATCCTGGTGACCGCGCAGAATCCCGACGCGCTGCGCCCGACCATCGACAAAGCGATCGACGCGGGCGTGTCGCTGGTGACCTTCGATTCCGACTCTCCCAAGAGCAAGCGTCCGGTGTTTCTCGCCGGCGACAATTACCGGATCGGCCGCAAGGCGGGCGACACCATGATCAAGCTGCTCGGCGGCAAGAAGGGCGCAAAGGTGCTCGTCGTGACGACGATCGGCCAGTTGAACATGGAGCAGCGCGCCAACGGCTTCTCCGACGGCGTCAAGGCCGCCGGCCTGGAGGTCGTGCGCACCGTCGAGGAGGGCGGCAGCTACGAGAACACCTACGCGCGCACCAAGGAGGTGCTGCAGGCGGTTCCCGATCTCGCGGGCATCTTCGACTGCGGCAGCATGGCGCCGGGCGCCGCCAAGGCCGTCGCCGAAGCGGGCAAGACCGGCGAGATCAAGATCATCGGCATGGACCTCGACGCCGCGCTGCTCGATCTGATCGGCAAGGGCCAGGTCCAGGCCACCATGGCCCAGGGCGCCTGGAACATGGGCTATTGGGGCATGATGATGTCCTACGCGCTGGCCCATGGCATGGTGAACGCCGGCATCGCCAACTGGAAGGACGCCGGCATCTCGCCGCTGCCCTCCTATGTCGACACGGGCTCGTACGAAGTGACGAAGGCCAATCTCGAAGCCTTCAAAATGCTCGGAAAGTAGCCTGAAGCACACGACGGACGGCGGCCGCGTCGGACGGCCGCCGTTCGTTCCGATGTCGCCGCCGCGCTTGGCCGGCGGCGATGCGAGAATGGCGCGGCTTCCCGCCAACGCGGTAGGATGTCGGCGCGTCGGGCGGCGACTTCCGTTGTCGGCGACGGGCCGCGCAAAACCAAATCTGGGGATGGAAGAAATGATGAAATCGATCAAAGGACCGGCGATTTACCTTGCGCAGTACGTCGGCGACCAGGCGCCCTTCAACAGTTTCGACGCGATTTGCGGCTGGGCCGCCTCGCTGGGCTACAAGGGCGTGCAGATTGCGGCCTGGGACTCCCGGCTCATCGACCTAAAGAAGGCCGCCGAAAGCAAGTCCTACTGCGACGATCTGCGCGGCGCGGCCGCCAAACACGGGCTCGCGATCACCGAGCTCGCCACCCATCTTCAGGGTCAGCTCGTCGCCGTCAATCCGGCCTACGACGAGGCGCTCGACGCTTTCGCCGCGCCGCACGTCAGGGGCAATCCGAAAGCCCGCCAGCAATGGGCCGCCGAGCAGGTCACGCTCGGCGCCCGCGCCAGCCGCAATCTCGGCCTCAATGCGCATGTCACTTTCTCGGGCGCTCTGGCATGGCCCTATCTCTATCCGTGGCCGCCGCGGCCGAACGATCTCGTTCGCACCGCTTTCGAGGAGCTCGCCAGGCGCTGGCGACCGATTCTCGACGCGCACGAGGAGGTCGGCGTCGATGTCTGCTTCGAGCTCCACCCGGGGGAAGACCTCTTCGACGGGACGACCTATGAGCGCTTCCTCGATCTTCTCGGCGGGCACAAACGCTGCTGCATCAACTATGACCCGTCGCACTTCCGGCTGCAGGCGCTCGACTACGTCGGCTTCATCGACGTCTATCACGAGCGCATCAAGGCCTTTCATGTGAAGGACGCCGAGTTGCGCCCCTCGCCCAAGCAGGGCGTCTACTCGGGGTTCGCCGACTGGCCGAATCGCGCCGGGCGGTTCAGGTCGCCGGGGGACGGCGACGTCGATTTCGGCGCCATCTTCTCGAGTCTGTCGGTGTACGGCTACGACAGCTGGGCAGTGCTCGAGTGGGAATGCGCGATCAAGGACCGTCTGGACGGCGCGCGCGAAGGCGCTGCGTTCATCAGCAAGCACCTGATCAAGGTCAGCCAGACCAATTTCGACGACTTCATCGAACAGGGCGCCGATCGCAGCGCCGTCAATCGCGCGCTCGGTCTGAACCGCTGAGCCTGTCCGACGGTTCGCCGGTCCGCCGCGACGTCGCGTCAGGCGTGGCGGGCCGTCGCCTGAGCGGCGTAGGGGGCGCAGGAGTCGCGCACGATCAAGGTCGGCTCGACGACCAGATGGGCGGCCTCGTCGCCCTTGTTCGCCATCCTGCGGAGCAGGCGGCCAAAGGCGGTCTTGGCCATTTCCTGGACCGGCTGGCGGACCGCGGTGATGTGCGGATTGAAGACGCGAGCCAGCGGGAAATCGTCGATCGTGACGATCGAGATGTCTTGCGTGCATGACAGGCCGAGGTAATCGAGCGCCCGCATCACGCCGATGAACATGTTGTCGCTGCCGACCAGAATGGCGCTCACGGACCTGTCCTCCGACAGCAGCTTCCTCGTTTCCTCGAAGGCTTCCGTCTCGCGGAACTGGCCGTTGCGGATGAGGCCGGGATCGCTCGGCAGGCTGCGCCTTCGGAAGCTCTCCTGATAGCCTTCGCGGCGTTCGCGCGCCGGCGCGAGATAGTCGCTGCCGGTGATCATCGCCACGCGGCGATGGCCGAGGTCGAGGAGATAGTTGGTCGCCTGCAGCCCGGCGGCGCGGTTGTTGAGGAGCACGCTGTCGTAGGACTGGAAGCTCGAGACCACGCGATCGACGAAGACGATCGGAATGGCGAACCGCTCGAACTCCGCCGCGGGATAGTCTTCCGAGCGGCCGGTCGGCGACCAGATCAGCCCTTCGACGCGGTGGGTGCGCAACAGGCTGAGGTATTTGCGCTCCTTGGCGACGCTCCGACCGGTATGGCAGAGGAGAACGGAATAGCCGTCCGCGTAAGCCGCCGCCTCGATCTCGTCGACCAGGGACATGTAGAACGGGGCGGTGATGTCGTCGACGATCAGCCCGATCAGGCTGGTGACGCCTTTCTTCAGGCTCCGGGCGATTCCGTCCGTCGTGTAGCCGACCGCGGCGATCGCCCGGTTGACCCGTTCGGTGAGCTGCGGGCTGACATAGGCGGTGCCGTTGATCGTGGCGGAGACCGTGGCAATCGAAACCCCAGCGAGCCTGGCGACGTCCTTGATCGTTGCCATACAATTCCTGCGCCGAATCGTTAAGATTGAGGTTTCGCCCCATCAAACTTAAACTGCCGGATGGCATTTGCAAGGTCGGAATCGTCGGGCGCGGCTTCGGCGCGCGGCCGCAGGCGGTCATGGTTTCATTGAGATCACTGGGGTTTGTGCGACTGCGGCGCGCGGTCGGGCGCGCCGGGCCGGCGCTGTTTCGTTTTGCGCCTTCACCGTTGACGCCTTCAGCGGAGTCAGCTAAACGTTACGTTGCGATTGGCCAACTCGAGGCCGGGGCGCGTCTCGCCGACGAGCGCGCTCCGGATGAGACGAGAGGCCGACCACGCAGGGGAGGATTCGTTGGCCGAGACGCCCGAGCTGAGAGTCGCTCTCGTCGGCACCGGTTTCATGGGGCGGGTGCACAGCATCGCCTATTCGATTCTCCCGTCATTCTTCCCCGACCTGCCGCTGGTGCGCCGCCAGGTGGTCGTCGACGTCACCGAGGACCTCGCGCGGCGCGCGGCGCGCCAGTTCGGCTACGACGAATGGGCGGTGGGCTGGCAGGCGATCGTCAGCCGCCCCGACATCGACATCGTCGATATCGTCACGCCCAACGATTTGCATCGCCCGATCGCCGACTTCGCGCTCGACCACGGCAAGCACGTGCTGTGCGAAAAGCCGCTCGCTTTGACCGCCGAGGAAGCGCGCGAGATGGCCGAGAAGGCCGCGCGCGCCAAGAGCGTCAGCATGCTCGTCTTCAATTACCGCCGCTGCCCGGCCGTTCTCGAGGCCAAACGCCTGATCGACGAAGGAAAGATCGGCAAAATCCTGGGGTTTCGCGGCCTCTATCTTCAGGACTGGGCGATGCCGCCGGAGACGCCGTGGACATGGCGGTTCGGCGCCGCGCAATCCGGCTCGGGCGCGCTCGGCGACATCGGCTCGCATGCGCTCGACATCGCGCATTACCTGGTCGGCGAGATCGACAGCGTCGCCGGGGCGACCGAGACTTTCGTGAAGGCGCGCCCGCGGGCGGGGGCGCCGAATGCCGGGGCCGCGGCGGAAGATTGGCTGCCCGTCGACGTCGATGATTGCACGGTCGCGCTGCTGCGCTTCGCCAACGGCGCCGTCGGGACGCTCGAAGCGAGCCGTTTCGCCTACGGCCGCAAGAACTATCTCGCCTTCGAGATCAGCGGAACGAAGGGCGCGCTCGCTTTCAACTGGGAGCGGTCGAACGAACTGCAATTCTATTCCGCCGAGGATCGCAACGACGTTCAGGGCTTTCGCACGATCGTCGCCGGCCCGGCGCAGCCGAACGGCGAACTGTTCTGGCCGATACCCGGCCTCGGAACGGGCTACGTCGAAACGCAAGTCGCCCAGATCGGGGAATTCATCCGCGCGATCGCCGGAAAGGGGCAAGCCGACACCGGCTTCGCCCATGGCTACCGCATCCAGCAGTTGATGGAAGGCATTCTCGCCGCGGCCCGCAGCGGCCGCTGGGTTTCGGTGTCGCCGGCGACCGGGAAAACGTGAAAAAGGGGGAACGAGAGATGGTGGCGAAGATATCCGTGGGAAGCTCGGCTTTTGCCATCGGCGCCTACAAGGACGATCCCATTCCATTCGACGCCGTCGTCAAGCGGCTGTCCGAGGTCGGCTACGACGGGATCGAGCTTTTCGGCGACCGGCCCTACGGACATCCCGATCAATATCCGTCCAAGGCGCAGCGTCGCGACCTGCGCAACAAGCTGAAGGATCACAATCTCGAAGTTTCCAATTACGGCGCCGATTTCTGGGGGATTCCTCTGGGCGCCGGCGACGCCGAGGCGCGCCAATACGAAGAGGCGTTCAAGAAGAACCTCGAGTTCGCCCTGGACGTCGGCGCCGACAGTATTCGGGTCGACACGGTGACCGGCGCCTATCCAGCCGGCGACCGCGCCGCGATCTGGCGCCGTTACGTCTCGACCTGGCGCCATTGCGCCCGATCGGCGGCCGAAGCGAAGGTCGATATCTACTGGGAATTCGAGCCCGGCTTCATCATCAACAAGCCGGGCGAAATCGTCCGAATGGTCGACGAAATCGGCGAGCCGAACTTCAAGCTGATGTTCGACACCTGCCACGCGCAGATGTCGGGCGTCCAGGGCGCCCGTCAGGAGGGCGCCAGGGAGACGGTGGCGAGCGTCGTCGATTTCGTGCGTCTCGTCGGCGCCCGGATCGGCACGGTCCACCTCATCGATTCCGACAATACGCTCCATCACGACGAGACGAGCACGCACGCGCCGTTCGGCGAGGGCGTGCTGGATTTCGACGCGATCGTGAAGGCTTTGCTCGCCACTGGCTACCGCAACCCCTGGTGGACGATCGATCTCTGCTTCTGGCCGACCGCCTGGGACATCGTCGCGCCGTCCTATCGGTTTGTGAACGACCTGCTTGCCCGGCACGGCTTGCGCTGACCGGCAAAGCCCATCGCGCCGACGACCGGAGCCCAGAGCCTGACGACGGAGGAATGTCATGAAATTCGGGGTGAACACTCAAATCTGGGTCGCGCCTTTCCAGCAAAGCGACCTTGGCCTGATCGACAAGGTCGCCTCGATGGGCTTCGAGGTGATCGAGCTGGGCTTTTTCTCCGCCGAGCCGCCGTTCAACATCGGCGACGTCAAGCAGCGTCTGAAGGATACCGGCCTGACGGCCGGCATATGCAGTTTCCTGTCCGCCGATCGCGACATCACGAGCACTGACCCGGACGCCCGCCGACGGGGAATCGAGTTCATGGGCGCGATGGTGAGGACGCTCGCCGCCCTGGGCGGCGAAATCCTCAGCGGTCCGCTATACGCCGAACTGTTCCGCAAGCGCTACCTGCCATCCGCCGAGCGCGCCCGCGAGTGGGACCGTTGCGTGACCTCGATGCGAGAGATCGCAAAGATCGCGAAGACGCACGGCGTCACCATCGCGCTCGAGCCGCTCAATCGCTTCGAGACCGATTTCCTGAACCTTGCGGAGCAAGCGGTGCGCCTTGTCACTGACATCGGCAGCGACTCCGTCGGAATTCTCCTCGACACGTTTCATATGGGCATCGAGGAGAAGGATCAGATGGAGGCGATCCGCACGGCCGGCAAACACCTCAAGCATTTTCATACCTGCGAGAACGATCGCGGCACGCCCGGCACGGGCCAGGTGCCGTGGAAGGGCGTGCGCGATGCGCTGAGGGGCGTCGGCTACGACCGCATCGTCGCGATCGAGGGGTTCAACCCCGACATCGTCGATCTGGCCAACGGCGCCTGCATCTGGCGCCCGATGGCGCCTTCTCCCGATCGTCTCGCCGGCGACGGCGTCAAGTTCCTCAAGACATTGTTCGCCTGAGAAGGCAGTCGGCGGGACCGACAGGGAGCGTATGCGATGCTGAGAGTGGGCTGTCAGACCTACACCTGGGAAATGCGCGGCGACCAATGGCGCGGCCGCGTCGACGATCTCCTGACCGCGGTCGCCGAGGCCGGCTATGAGGGGATCGAGATCACCAACACGATGATCCGCGAATATGCGGGTAAGCCGGCCGACTTCGCCGAAGCGTTGAAGGCGCGCGGGCTCGGCCTCGCCGCTTTCGCCTACGCCAGCCCCGCGGGATTCACCGATTCGGCGGCGCGGGCGGCCGAACTTGCCGGCGCGGAAACGGCGCTGCGTTTCGTCGAGGCGTTCCCGGGCTCGCCGCTCTGCCTCGGGGGCGCTTCGTCGCCCGACCGCAGCCAGCTCGAACAGAAGATCGCTCTGGCGGCGGAATTCTACAACGAGGTCGGCCGCCGCGGCGCCAAGGCGGGCGTCGCCGTCGCGTTCCACCCGCACTCCCACCACGGCTCCGTCCTTGAAAGCCGCGCCGAATATGATCTGCTGATGCGGCTGACCGACCCGGCCCTCGTCAATTGGAATCCGGACACCGGCCATATCGTGCGCGGCGGCCAGAACCTTCTGGAAACGCTCAGGCGCTATGCCCCGCGCATCCGTCACGTGCATCTGAAGGACGCCGACGCGGGCAACCAGTGGCAGGCGCTCGGCAAGGGCGTTTGCGGCATCGGGCCGGCGCTCGACGTTCTCGACAAGGAGATCGGCTACGTCGGGTGGATCGTCGCGGAGGAGGAATTGGCCGACGCCTGGTCGGACCCGATCGGGGCGATCGGCTGGAATCGCCGGTATCTGAAATCGCTTGGCTATTGACGTGGACGTCGGCGAAGTCGAGGTCTCCTTCGCCAGCGGCGGCGGGCGGGTTTACGGCACGCTCCGTCGGCCGGCGGGCCGGGGCCGGCGGCCGGCGGCGATCCTGGTCCACGGCTTCGGCAGTTTCCGCGACGAACTGACCGGCTTCGTCGGGATCGCCGGCAAGCTCGCCGCCGTCGGGGTCGCTTCGCTCCGGCTCGACATGCGCGGATGCGGCAAGAGCGGCGTGCGCGGCCAGATGCACCCGATGTGGGACTGGGTCGCCGATCTGCGGAACGCCGTCTCCTTTCTCGAGACTCTGCCGGGCATCGCGGCGGACCGGGTCGGTGTTGTCGGCATGAGCATGGGGGGCGGCGCAGCCTGCGTCGCCGCGGCGCTCGACGAACGCCTGAAAGCGGTGGTGGCTTTGGCGCCGGTGACCGACGGGGAGGGCTGGTTCCGCCATTTATGGACCACCTCGCTCGGCGAAGGCCGATGGCGAGGCTTCCTTGACGCGATCGCCGAGGACCGGCGGCTCGGAGCGCTGAAGGGCCGCTCGCGCATGGTCAATGTGCTCGACGCCATGGCCTACAAACCGGACGACCGCCGCGCCTTCCTCTCGATGGCCAAGACCTATCCGGCGTTTCTCAAGCGGATCGCGCTTTCCGCCGTGGACAGCGCCATGCTTTTGCGCGCGATCCCCCTGGCGCCGCTGATTGCACCGCGACCGCTTCTCATCATTCACAGCCGCGCCGACGCATCTGTGCCCGTCGCCCAGGCCGAGGCGCTCGCCGCGGCGGCGCCGTCCTCGCGCTTGCTTCTGCTCGACGATTCGCCACACTGCTTCTGGATCTCCGATCAATCGGAGCGCGTCCAGCAGGAATTGGTTGATTGGCTTGGCGAGCGGCTCTAGGGAGCTGATGTGACGACGGTCGTAACCCTGGGCGAAATCCTGGTCGAGATTCTTGCGACCGCGCGCGGCCAGAGCTTCCGGTCGACGGGGACGCTGACCGGGCCGTATCCGAGCGGCGCGCCGGCGATATTCATCGACCAGGTCGCCAAGCTCGGCCAGCCCTGCGGCATGATCGGCCGCGTCGGCGACGACGATTTCGGCTGGCTGAACATCGAGCGATTGCGCCGCGACGGGGTCGACGTCTCGGCGATCGGCGTCGATCCCGAGGTTCCGACCGGCTCCGCATTCGTCACTTACGAAGAAAGCGGCGATCGTCACTTCGTCTTCAACATTCGGCACAGCGCGTCGGGACATCTCACCATTACCGAGCAGGCTGATCGCCTGTTGTCGCGCTGCGGACATTTCCATGTGATGGGAAGCTCGCTGTTCTCGCCCGCCCTGCTGGCGGCGATGCGCGGCGCCGTCGAACGCGTCAAGGCCGCCGGGGGTCGAATATCCTTCGATCCGAATATCCGAAGGGAACTCTCCAGGGGTTCCGATCTCGCCGCCTTCTTCGACTTCGTTCTTGCCCGTTGCGATCTCCTGTTGCCGAGCGGCCATGAGCTTCTGCTGCTGACCGGCGCGGCGTCGGAGGAGGCGGCGATCGAGGCGCTGCTCGGCCGCGGCATCGGCGCTATCGTCGTCAAGCGCGGCGCTGACGGAGCCAGCTACTACGACGGCGCCCGCGTCGTCCACGCGAGCCCGCCGCCGGTCGAAGAGGTCGACCCGACCGGCGCCGGCGACTGTTTCGGCGCGACCTTCGTCGTTTGCCGCCTCCGCGGCATGCCGATCGAGGAATGCCTGCGCTACGCCAACGCCAGCGGCGCCCGCACGGTCACGATCAAGGGGCCGATGGAGGGCGCGGCGACTTTCGCCGAGCTCGACGCCTGGCTCGAGCAACGCGCAAAGTCATGACGCGGAGCTGGCTCGCCGACTTGCCTCGCCGCCATCGACTTGGCGACCCGCTCGGCGTCGCGTCGGTCTGTTCGGCCCACCCTTGGGTGATCGAGGCGACGCTGACGGCGGGGTCCAGCCAGCCGGCGCTGATCGAGGCGACCTGCAATCAGGTCAACCAGGAGGGCGGCTACACCGGCATGACGCCGTCCGACTTTCGCGACTTCGTCCGGCGCATCGCCGAGGCGGTCGGATTCGACGCTTCGCGGCTTACGCTCGGCGGCGATCACCTCGGTCCGAACCCTTGGCGGAACCTCGACGCCGAGGCGGCGATGCGCCGCGCCGAGGCGATGGTGGTCGCCTACGTCGAGGCGGGCTTCACAAAGATCCATCTCGACGCGAGCATGGGCTGCCTCGGCGAACCGCCGGCGCTGGACGACGAACGGGTCGCCGAGCGAACGGCGCGTCTCGCCCTGGCGGCGGAAACGGCCGCCGATCGGCTGGATTCGCCGCGGCCGATCTATGTTGTCGGCACGGAAGTGCCGACCCCGGGCGGCGCCAACCACGCTCTGTCCGACATCGCGATTACCCGCCCCGAGGCCGCGCTTCGCACGCTCGCCGTTCAGGAGGCGGCGTTCGCCCGGCGCAATCTCGAGGAGGCCTTCGATCGGGTGATCGCCCTTGTCGTGCAGCCCGGCGTCGAGTTTGACAATTCCCACGTCAAAATGTTCGAGCCGTCCGCGGCGAAAGACCTCGCCGCGGCGTTGGCGCAGAGGCCCGGCGTGGTGTTCGAGGCTCACTCGACCGACTACCAGCCGGCGACGCTGTTGAAGGCGCTCGTCAGCGCCGGTTTCGCCATCCTGAAGGTCGGTCCGGCGCTGACCTTCGCGATGCGCGAGGCGCTCTACGGTCTCGACGCCATGGCGACGCAGCTTCGGCCCGAGCGGCGCGACCGGTCGCTGAAAGCGGTGATGGAGCAACTGATGCTGGCCGAACCCGCGCACTGGGCCGGTCGCTATCCGGGATCCGAAAACGAACGACGTCTGCTGCGGCACTACAGCTATAGCGATCGCATCCGCTACTATTGGCCTCGACCGCCAGCGGCGTCGGCCGTCGCCGAGTTGATCGCCGAGCTTGATTCGGCGCCGCTGCCCGAGACCTTGATCAGCCAGTTTCTCCCGCAATGCTACCCGGCGGCGCGCGACGGTCTGATCGCCGCGCGCCCCAGAATCCTAATCGATTTCTGCATAAAGCTGGCGCTGAAGCCTTATTTGTCCGCCGCCGGCGCATCAGGCGCGAGCGGGCGTTGAACGCGGGAGACACAGCCGGACCTTCATCCGCCGGGGATGACGTCGGCGAGGAAGCCGTCGATGACATTGGCGAGGATTCGCGCGGTGTCGCTCTGGCCGTTCTCGAAGCTCAGCGTCGCGCAATAGGAAATCGATCCCGTGGCGAACACCGCGCCGCCGTTCGGCCCTCGCGTGATCGTCATGTCGGCGCGAAGCCCCGATCGGGGATCGGAGCCGCCAAGCCAGGGCGCAACCGCCGTCACGCGCTCCATCGCGGTCTGATAGGCGTCGGTGAACCCGTCGGCGCTCGCCAGGACGACCGTGTGTTCCGGCGTGCCGGCCGCCGGATCGGCGCGGTCGATCTCGAATCCGGCGGCGCCGTGGCCGAGCACCAGCGAACGCCCGGCGCCGAACACCGCGCCGTCGACGCCCGAAAATATCCACGACCAGCGCGGATCGGCGGCGGCCGTGGTTTTTCGGTAAGGCGCGCCGCGATCGAAGCCCTGGCCGCAAAAGCCGACGCCGAGCCGCGCCTGGGGCGGACGCCCCGACATCCGCCAGAGTCCGCCCCGCTCGCCCGAAAGCGCGAGACGGTCCTCTCCCGGTTCGCCCTGCCATGTGCCGGTGCCGCCGTAACGACGGATCTCGATGACGTCGGGCTCGTCTTCGGCGACCGCGGTCACCCAGTAGAATCCGTTGCCGCCGACATAAAGCAGCCTGCCGCCGGCATCGAGCCATTCGTCTCGCGCGTCGAGCATGCGCGTCGTCCAGTATTCGGGATGGGTTCCGGTCAGCACCGCGCGATAGGGGGCCAGCAGGCCGACGCCTTCGGCATGCAGCATGTCGTCGGAAATGACGTCGACTTCGTAGCCCCTGCCGTGCAGCCAATGGATGAGGTGAAGGTCCGCCGCGAATTGATGCGGCGCGTCGAATGTGCGGCAGCGCGCCTTCGGTCGGAAGTCGATGATCGGTCGCCGGCGCGTGCCCAGACTGATCCCGCTGCCGTCGGCGTGAAGATCGTAGATGCTCTTCAGACCATTGGCGGCGACATAGGCGTAGGCTTGGCTGTTCAGGCCCATATCCTGCAAGGGCGCAAGCGGAAGCGAGGTTGAGACGTCGAGCGACTCGTTGGCGTAGGCGAGATAGCTGAACGTCGGCATCATCAAGGCGAGGCGGCCGCCAGGGCGCCCGCGCGACGGAGCCACGATGAACGGCAGGTGATCCTCGGCGGCGCCGCTGCGCAGGCGCATGGCGTAGACGCCGGACGGCAGATCGGCGGGCGCGGCGAAGCGGAACGTTTCGGGCCAGCCGACGTCGCTGACATCGTCGTCATGAAAATGCACGGCGTCGTGGGTCGGCGACGCCGGGACGACGCCGCGCGCGCCGAACGCCGGGCCGGTCATCGCCCGGGCGGGGCGATTGAAACATTTTGCGACCAGGCCGCGCTGGCGGTCGACCAGGTCGCGGCCGCCCGGTTCGATGGCGAAATCGAAGGCGCAGCGAATATCCGACCCCGATCGGAAGCGCGGCCGGGCGAGCTTGCCGTTGAAGCACAAGAGCGGACGCAGACGATCGCCGACGAGTTCGGCGTCGGCGGCGGCGATCGACAATCGCCGTCCGAACAACGGCGCGCCGCCGAGCGGCCCGATCGTTTCGCCCCGGTCCGGTTCGGCATGGCGAGGCGAAAAATCGCGCGGCGCCACCGAGAGCGAAAGGCGGCCGTTCAGCGCCGCAAGTTCGATATGGGCCCATGCCCGCGGAGCCAGAGCCTCGCGGCTGCCGATAAGCTCGCGGTCGCCGCTCAGCGCGACGACGCGCCCATGCTCGTCCAGCGCCAGACAAAGCCCCGCCGGCGAATCCGGCGCGCGCCAGGAGATCAATCCCTGCGACCCCGCGCCCGGGAGGGTCGGCCAGACCCAACAATCGATCCGGAACCCCGTCTCCTCGAGCAGCGGCTGCTCCGTTTCCAGCAGCGCGAACGAGCCGCGATGGATTTGCCGCGGCCCGGCGGCGTGGCGACCATCGACGCTCGAGGCGATCTTGATCTCCAGGAATCCCGGCCCCCGCGGATTTTCGTCGCCATGCAACAGGCGAACGAGCTGCACGTCGACCTCCGACGCCTCGCTATGGATGTGAAAGCCGACGCTGTCGCCGGCGCGAACCGACCAAATGTCGCTGTAACCTGTCAGCTTCACGCCGCCTCTCCCGTTCGCATCCGCAGCGAGCGCCCGTCGGCGGCGAACAGGTGAAGCGCCCGCAGGGGAATTCTCGCCTCGACCCGCTCGCCGTCCGCGAGGGTGGCTTCCGGCGACGCCCGCAGCCGGACTCGCTCCGGCCCGGCGAGGGCGAGATCGACGAAAATGTCGGCGCCGCCATATTCGATCCGCGCCACTCTCCCGATCACCGCGGCCTCCGCTTCTCGCAAGGGGCCGATCGACAGATCCGTCGGACGCAGTCCCAGCGAGACGCTCGCCCCCTCGTCGATACGGAACGCAGAGACCGGAAGATCGATCGAAAAGCGATGCGCGCTGACGAAGCGCCCTCGCTCGATCCGCCCCGAAAGCATGTTCATCGCGGGCGATCCGACGAAGCCGGCGACAAATCGGTTCGCCGGCCTTTCGAACACCTCACGCGGCGACCCGACCTGCTGGATGCGACCGTGATTCATCACGACGATGCGGTCGGCCATCGTCATCGCTTCGAACTGATCGTGAGTCACGTAAAGCGTCGTGCGACCGACCCGGCGGTGCAGATCGATCAGCGAATGGCGCATCTCGTGGCGCAACAGCGCATCGAGGTTCGATAGCGGCTCGTCCATCAGGAATGCGACGGGATGGCGGACGATCGATCTCGCCAACGCGACGCGTTGGCGCTGTCCGCCGGAGAGTTGGGACGGCAGGCGCTCGAGCTTGTCCGTCAGGTCGACCAGTTGCGCGGCTTCGGCGACCCGAACGGCGACCGTCGCGCGATCAGCGCCGCGCCCGTGACTCGTCGTGAGGGGAAAGGCGATGTTTTCGCCGACGGTCATGTGCGGATAGAGCGCGTAGGATTGAAACACCATCGCCACGTTGCGCGCCGAGGGCCGTAGATAGTTCACGACCTGCCCGTCGATCGCAATCTCGCCTTCGTCGCAGGCCTCTATGCCGGCAATGATGCGCAAGATCGTGCTCTTGCCGCAACCCGACGGACCCAGCAGCGCGACGAACTCGCCGCGCAGCGCTTGCAGCGACAGGTCCCTGAGCACCCGCGTCGCGCCAAAGCTCTTCGACACGTTGGCGAGTTCGATGCAGGGAGTTTCGAGGGAGCGGCCGGCCATGCTTACTCCTTGAGCGCGCCTGCGAGACTCTGCTCGAAGAAGGCCCGCTGGAACAGGATGAAGATGACGGTCAGCGGCACGGCGGCGATCAGGCTGGCGGCGCTGATCAGACCCCAATCGACCGTAAAGATCGCGCGCAAGCTCGAAATGCCGACGGTTATGACCTGTTTCTCGACGTCGCGGACCGCGACCAGCGGCCAGAGAAAGCTGGTGTATTGATTGGAGAAAATGAACGTGGCGTGCACGACCAGCCCGGGCCGGATCAGCGGGACCACGACGCGTCGCAAGATCTCGAGTTCGCTTGCGCCATCCATCCGCGCCGATTGAATCAATTCGTCGGGCAGACCGATGATGAAGGCGCGAATCATGAACACGCCGAGCGGATTGGCCAGCGGCGGCAGAATGAGCGCCAGCCGCGTATCGATGAGCCCCATCGATCGGGTGATCAGAAACAGCGGGATGAGCAGCGCCGCCAGGGGGACCGCGACCGAGACGAGAAGGGCGGAGACCACGAGGCGCTTGCCGGTGAAGTCGAGCTTGGCGAGCGCATAGGCGGCCATGCCGTCGATGATCAGTTTCAGGAAGGTCACGACCGCCGAGACGAGAAGCGTGTTGGCGAGCCACCAGCCGAACGGATGCTTTTGGAACAGCGCGGCGTAGTTTCCAAAATAAATCGGGTCCGGCAGCCAGTGCGGGGGATAGCTGAAGAGCGAACGCGTCTCCTTGAAGCTCGTCGAGACGACATAGAAGAACGGCGCGAGCGACATGATCGCGGTGACGGCGAGGATGACGGCGGCGAGCCCTCTCGCCGCGGGCGAGGGTTCGAGCGCCGGCCGAGCGCGGGACGCCGCCATTAGGCGCGCTCCCTCATCAGCCAGGTCTGGAAGGCGGTCAACGTGACGACGATCATGACCAGCACGAAGGAGAGCGTCGCGCCGAAGCCCGGATCGGAGAAGGTGAAGAGGCTGCGATAGATGTACCAGGCGATCGTCGCCGTCGAATTCACCGGGCCGCCGTCGGTCAGCACGAACACGGAGTCGAAAAGCTGCAAATTGACGATCGTCGCGAAAATCACCGCGAAATAGAAGGTCGGCTTCATCAGCGGCAACGTGAGGCTGAAGAAGCGGCGCACCGGGCCGGCGCCGTCGAGTTCGGCGGCGTGATAGAGATCGCGCGGCAAGGCGAGAAGCCCGGAAAGAAAAAGAATCGCCCAGAAGCCGAGGCCCTTCCAGACCTCGATCATCGCGATGGTCGGCATCGCGTAGTGCGGATCGCCGAGAAAATTCACTTTCACGCCGGCGATCGCGCGTATCCCGATGTTGAGCAGCCCGAAGTCCGGATGGATGACGAACGTCCAGATGAGCGCCACGACGAGGGAGGCCTGCAGCGTCGGAAAGTAGATGACGATGCGCAAGATCGCGGCGCCGCGGCGGATCGTCTCGAGCGAGAGCGCGACGATCATGCCGAGAACGAACACGGTCGGAATCGCGAGCGCGCAATAGTAGAGCGTGTTGCCGATGCACTTGAGGACCAGCGCGTCGGCGAAGGTTCGCCGCCAGTTGTCCAGTCCGGCGAAACGAGCGGGAGCGAGGATGCCGTCGTGCTGAAAGCTGAGATAAAAGAGCCAGACGACCGGGACGGCGAGGAAAGCGGCGAAAAAAACGAGAATCGGCGCCAGGAAGGCGTAAGCCGTCAAATCCCGACGCAGCGCGGCGGTCGCGCGGCGCTTTTGATGTTCGGCCGCCGAGAGAGGGGATGGAGACCGCGTCGCGTCCATCGGTGCTCGCGCTGTGAGATGCGGCGTTGGCCGGCGCGAGCCTCGAGGCTCGCGCCGCGCCCGTCAAACAAATGGAGCCGTCAGACGAGCTTGTTGATGATGTCGCCCATCTGCGCGACCGCCTCCTTGCCGGTGAGATTGCCGAGATAGGCGTTCTCGGCGACGGGCCAGATCTGCTGGAGCATCGTGAGGATCCTGGGATGCGGCTGCACGCCTTTGACGCGGGGCACGAACTCCTTCTGAATCTTCTGCATCGCCGGCTTGTCGCCGTAGAGTTGGTTGACGATGTCCGTGCGCACCACCTGCAGACTCACCTCGCCCGCGAAGCGGCCGACTTCCGGCGCCGAGGCCCAATGTTTGATGAACGCCCAGGCCGCATCCTTGTTTTTGCTCGCCGCGGCGACCGAAAGAATGCCGAAGTTGCCCATCACCGTCTGACCTTTCGGCCCCGGCGGGGCGTAGGCGACGTCCCATTTGAAGGGAGGCGGGCTGGCGAGGAGCTCGTTGATCTGCGGCGTCTCGCCGTGATAGATGGCGATCTTTCCGGCCTTGAAGAGATCGAACTGACCTTGCCAGTCGACGCTGCCGACCGGCGGCGTGACCTTGGCCTTGTGCAGGTCGATCAGGAACTGCATCGCGTCCTCGGCGCCGGCGAGGCCATTGCCGCTCCAATCCTTGTCGAGGATATCGGCGCCGGCATTGTGGATGTAGGGGAACCAGTCCCAGAACGCGAAATCGGACACGCGCGTGCGCAACGACACGCCGAAGACGTCGCCCTTCGTCGTCGCCTTCGCGGCCGCCATCATGTCGGCGTAGGACTTGTTCCAGGAGCCGGCGACCCCCGCTGCGTTCAGGAGATCGAGATTGACGAAGATGTTGTAGACGGCGCCGAGCACCGGCACGCCCCAGATCCCCTTGGAGGATTTGGCGAGATCCCACGCGAACGGCGCGATGGCGTCGCGCTCCCCCTTCCACGCGGGATCGTTCACCCAGGCCGTCATATCCTGCAGGACGCCGCGCTCGGCGTAGGCCGGATAGATGAGATCGACGAGATACTGGACATCGGGCGGGGAGCCCGAGGCGAATCCGGCGGTGAGCTGGGCGTTCATGTTCGCCCAGTCGTAGGTCGTGAACTCGACGTCGACGTCCGGGTTGGTCTTCTTGAAATCGGCGATGATCTCGGCTTCGAATTTCGCTTCGTCGGCGGAGTGCGGCCCTTTGATCATCGTAATCTTGCCGCCGAGACCGGCGGCGCGCGACGCTCCGGAACCGAGAACGTAGGGAAAAGCGATCGAACCACCGAGCAAGCTCAACAACTGACGGCGGCTGCAGCCGCGCATTTTGGTCGCAGACATGATCACACCTCCCTCGCTTTGGGTTGTCGCGCCGCCCCGCTCCTTGAGAGATCGTTTTCCACGGCGAGGCGCGCGACAGCCCCACCCAAGGAACGAACCATGCCGTATCCCGCGCGACATCGTCAAGACGCTTTTTGAAACGTTACATATCCGGTCCGATCTTCATCCGCGAGTTGATTTGGATCAGCTGATAGACGACCGACGACGGCTGCGTCATGTTCAAGTCAGCTTGAACGCAATGTTTGCAGTTCGCGCGTATATCTTGTTCAATATCATAATTGTATCAGATTTTTGTTTATTAGAAAACAACATAATAAGGAACCATTCATGAATATAGATCGGCATTGGCGTATACATTCTCGGTGGTAATATGTATTGAAGATATTCAAGCGTTAATGATGTTGCGGTTTGTTTTCGCAGCGCGCGCAAAAAACGGGAAATCCCTATGGGCGAGGCTCGTCGGGCCTCGGGAATTTGCGCATTCAAAATATTTCACGGAAAGGGCCGGCTCGGCCGCCTCCGGCGGCGCCCTTGACAGTGAAAACGCGCAAACTGTATCGTTACATAAATAACCGACGGGAGGCGTCAGCAGTGACATCGTCAAAGTTGGCGGAGATGGTCTACACCGCCGTTCTCTCCGACGTTCTGGACGAAATGGGCTATCCCAACCAGGCCCTGCGCCCGTTCGTGAGACCGCTCGACGAAAGCCTCTCGTTTGTCGGCCGCGCCCGCACCGGGCTTTACGCCAACGCCTACTCGGTGCGCGACGGCGAAAACCCGTACGAACTGGAGATCCGTCTGCTGGACGACTTGAAGGCCGGCGACGTCGCGGTCATCGGCTGCGACGGCCCGACCGACCGTATGGCGCCCTGGGGCGAACTGCTTACGACGGCGGCGATGGCGCGCGGCGCGGTTGGTTGCGTCACCGACGGCCTGGTGCGCGATGTGCGTCACATCCGGGCGATGAAATTTCCGGTCTTCCACGGCGGCATCGGTCCGCTCGACAGCAAGGGGCGCTGTCGGATGATCGAAATGGATCGCCCGATCGTCTGCGCGGGCGTGCGCGTGTGCCTCGGCGACACCGTGTTCGGCGACGTCGACGGCGTTGTCGTGATCCCGCAGGCGATCGCGGACGAAGTCTTCGCTCGTTCGATCGACAAGGCTGCGCGCGAAAATCACACGCGCGAGGAACTGCGGGCGGGGCGGCTGCTGTCGGAGGTTTACGAGAAATATGGCGTTCTATAGCTTCCGGGCCGACCGCCGGACGGGCGAGCGGTCGGCGGCGTCGGGTTTGCTTTGCAGGGACACCGGGGCGGCGCCCTGAAGAAATGATCGCCGCGCTCCGCCGCTGGCCGCCGTCGCTCGCAAGCGCTTGCGGCGCCGCCGGCCGGGGGCCGGTCGCGCGGACGGTTGAAGCCTTTCGCAAGACGATCGAAGCGAGATCGACGCGGACCGGCCGCGCGCCGCACCGCGAATGAGATGGAGCGAAGGACGAATGATCTCGCAAGACCGTCGCGGCGGCTCCGCCCCAGGATCGCGCGAACCTTGGCTCGAAACCGCCTCAGATGCGAGCGCGTCCGGACGATTGCGCTTCGCGGTCGACACCGGCGGCACCTTTACCGATCTGATCGCCGCCAGTCCCGATGGCGGCATCGAAATGTTCAAGGCCGCAACGACGCCGTCCGATCCGGTCGCCGGCCTCCTCGACGTCATGCGGATCGCGGCCGACGCGTCGGGCGCCTCGCTCGCCGATTATCTGGCGCGCGGCGACATCCTCGTTCACGGCACCACGCATGCGATCAATGCGATCGTGACGGGACGAACGGCGCGCACCGCCCTTCTGACGACCGCCGGGCATCCCGACACCCTGGTCTTTCGCGAGGGCGGACGGCAGGACGCGTTCAATTTCACCGTGCCGTATCCTGCGCCCTTTGTGCCGAAGGCGCTGACGTTCGAGGTCGCCGAGCGCATTCTGAGCGACGGTTCGGCGCGCGTTCCGCTCGACGAAGCGAAAATCGTCGCATTGCTCGGTGAGGTGGCGGCCCGCGGAGTCGAGGCGGTTGCGGTCTGTCTGCTGTGGTCGGTCGTAAATCCCGCGCACGAGCTGGCGATCGGATCGCTGATCGAGCGCTGCCTGCCGGGCATTCCGTTCACGCTGTCGCATCGCATCAATCCCTCGATCCGCGAATACCGCCGCGCGATGTCGACCGCGCTCGACGCCTCGTTGAAGCCGATCATGGGCGCCTATATGAGCGGGCTCGAGGCCCGGATGCGGGAGGCCGGCTTTGGCGGCCGCATCCTCGTCGTGACCTCTCAGGGCGGCGTGATGGACGCCGCCGACGTCGCCCAGACTCCCGTCCACCTGATCAATTCCGGGCCCAGCATGGCGCCTGTCGGCGCCAAGGCTTACAGCCCCGCCAACGAAAGCGAAACGCTGATCGTCGGCGACGCCGGCGGCACGACCTTCGATGTTTCGGTGGTTCGAAAGGGCCGCATACCGAGAACCCGCGAGACATGGCTCGGCCGGCCGTTCATGAGCCATATGACCGGGATGCCGTCGGTCGAAACGAAGAGCATCGGCGCCGGCGGCGGATCGATCGCCTGGATCGACGCCGGCGGCCTGCTTCATGTCGGACCGATCAGCGCCGGCGCCGTTCCCGGTCCCGCCGCCTATGGGCGCGGCGGCCTGCGCCCGACGGTCACCGATGCGGCGATCACGCTCGGCTATATCGATCCCGCGCATTTCCTCGGCGGCCGAATGCGGCTCGACCGCGCCGCGGCCGCGGCCGCGATCGCCAGCCAGATCGCCGCGCGAACCGGACAAAGCGTCGAGCGCGCCGCCGCCGCCATTCTCGAACTCGTCAACGAGCACATGGTGCAGGCGATCCTCGACGTCACGCTCAATCAAGGCGTCGATCCCGCCAAGGCGGCGTTCGTCGCCGGCGGCGGCGCGGCGGGCCTCAATTGCGTCGCGATCGCCCGGCGCCTGGGCTGCAGGACCGTTTTCGTGCCCGAGACCGGCGCGGCGCTCGCGGCGGCTGGAGCGCTGATCTCCGACCTGACCTCGCATCACCAGGCGATGCGCCACACCACCAGCGGCGCCTTCGATCTCGAAGGCGTGAACGGCGTCCTCGGCGGGCTCGAGGCGCGCTGCCGGACGTTCCAGCAAATGGCCGGTCCCACCGCTGAATTCGTCGCCATCGACTGGACGACGGAAGCGCGCTACCCGGATCAGGCGTGGGAGATCGAAGTGCCGCTGCGCAACAACCGGTTCGCCGGCGCCGAGGACGTCGACCGCCTCGTCGCCGATTTCCACGACGCGCACAAAGAGATCTTCGCGGTCAACGATCCGAATTCTTCGATCGAGACGATCGGCTGGAACGCGACGATCCGCTGTCGCGTCGGATCGCCTCGCGCAGGCCGGATTCGTTCGCGCCCATCCGGCGGCGATTTCGCCGACCGACGCGTCTACTTTGGTCCGACCGGTTGGATCGACGCCCGGGTCCGCCGGTTCGAGGCCCTGCCGCAGGACGTTGTCGTGGAGGGGCCCGCGATCGTCGAGTCCGGTTTCACGTCCGTCGTGATCGATCCCGGCGCCAAGGCGCGCCGGGATGCGACGGGAACCTTGATTATCGATGTCGGGGAATAGGAGACACCAATGAACGGGGACGGCTCCGGCGCGCTCAGCGGCGTCCAGCTCGCGGTCTTGACGGCGAGGTTTGAAGGGATCGCCCGAAAGATGGCCAACACGCTGCATCGAACCGGCCGGTCGGGCATCCTGACGATCGCCCGCGATTTTTCGTGCATCATTCTGACGGCGCGCCACGAACTGCTGACCGCCGCGGACAGCTTGCCGATCCATGTCCTCAGCGGACCGGAGGCGATGTGCAAGACGATGGTCGAAAACCACCCGACGCTGCGGCGCGGCGACGCCTTCCTGCACAACTCGCCCTATCACGGCTGCACGCATCCGGCCGATCACAGCATCCTCGTTCCCGTCATCGACGACGACGGCGTCCACCGCTTCACCGTCCTCGCCAAGGGACATCAGGCCGATTGCGGCAATGCGCTGCCGACCACCTACATGGGCGCGGCGAGGGACGTCTACGCCGAGGGCGCGCTGATTTTTCCGGCGGTCAAGATCCAATCCGACTATGAGCACCGCATGGACCTCATCCGCATGTGCCAGATGCGTATCCGCGTGCCTGAACAATGGTGGGGCGACTATCTGGCGACCCTCGGTTCGGCGCGCGTCGGCGAGCGCGAGATCCTGGCGCTCGGACGCGAGGTCGGCTGGGAGACGCTCGCGGCCTATGTCCGCGAGTGGTTCGACTACAGCGAGAAGCGTATGTGCGCGGCGATCCGTTCGATCCCGAAAGGGCGCCTGACGCGCTCGAGCCGCCACGATCCGTTTCCCGGCACTCCCGCCGACGGCGTCGAGATCAAGGTCACCGTCGAGGTCGATCCCGACGCCGCGATGATCGACGTCGACCTTCGCGACAATCCCGACTGCATGAGCAATGGCCTCAATCTCTCCGAGGCCTGCGCTCGCTCGGCGCCAATGATCGGCATTTTCAATTCGATCGATCCCACCGTCCCCAAGAACAAGGGCAGTTTTCGCCGCATCCGCATCCATTTGCGCGAGAATTGCGCGGTCGGCGTCCCGAGACATCCGACGTCCTGCTCGGTCGCGACGACCAACCTGGCCGATCGCGTGGCCAATCCGGTGCAGGGCGCGCTCGCCGAACTCGCCGACGGGCTGGGCCTGGCGGAAGCGGGCGCTTGCATCCCCGCGTCGTCCGGCGTGATTTCGGGATTTCATGACGGTCGGTCGTTCGTCAACGAAGTCTATCTCGGGTGCACCGGCGGGGCGGGGGCGCCAAGCGCCGATGGGTGGCTGACCATCATGCACGTCGGCAACGCCGGCATGTGCTATCAGGACTCGATCGAGGTCGACGAACTGCGCCACCCCATTCTCGTCCACGCCCGCAGGCTGGTTCCCGACACCGAGGGCGCCGGCCGCTTCCGGGGCGCGCTGGGCGCTTATTCCGAGTTTTCGCCGCTCGATTGCGAAATGACCGTCGCCTATGTGAGCGACGGCAATCACAATCCCGCCAAGGGGGTTCGCGGCGGCCTGTCCGGAGCGCCCTCCTCGCAGTTTCTCAAGCGGTCCGACGGCGCGCTCGAAGCAATGCCGGGATGCGCGGAAGTGGTTGTCCGACCCGGCGAAGCCATGGTTTCGATAAGTTGCGGCGGTGGCGGCTACGGTTCGCCGCGCGAGCGCGCGCCCGAACGCGTCGTCGAGGACGTGCGCGAAGGCTGGGTCAGCCGCGCGCGCGCCGCGAGCGTCTATGCGGTGGCGCTATCGAGCGACCTCCAGATCGACGAGGCGATGACCGCGCAGCTTCGATCCGGCTAGGAGGAACGCCTCGGCGGGGCCCTCCTGATTGGGCTGTTCATTCCGCGCTCCCGTTCCTGGAGGAGCGAGACGAGCAGGCGGGGTTCGCGTATTGACTATTCCGCCCTGGAAGTCATTCGCACCGGGGGAGGGAGAGCCGGGCGGCGGGGTCCCTTGACGCGCGAAAACGGAGCAACGGCGGACATGGCCGAAAGAAAAACGCGCGTGACGCTCGCGGACATCGCCGCCGCGGCGCGGGTTTCCGTGACAACGGCCTCCAATGTCGTGAACGGGCGCCTCGAGTTGATGTCCGCGGCGACGCGCGAACGCGTGGAAGCCGCGATGCGGCAGATGAACTACCGCCCCGACGAAGGCGCGCGCAGTCTACGGCTTTCCCAGAAGCGAACGATCGGATTGATCATCATCGACGATTCGCCGCGCTTCCTGGCGGATCCGATGAACACCAACATCCTCGCCGGCTTCTCCAACTATCTCAGCGTCAACGGCTTCGGCCTTCTTTTGGCGGGAATTCGCCTCGCCGCCATCGACGAGGCGCACCTGCTGCGGCGCGATCAGACGGACGCCCTCTGCATCATTCCTTCCGGAACGCCGGCGGAACGTCGCCGCCTCTATCTGCGGCTGAAGGACACCGGGCAACCCGTGCTGATCTTCCAGGATGATGCTCCGGGTTTCCTGCCCGACGCCCTTTCGATCCGCCAGAACGATCGAAACGCGGGCGAGCTGATCGCCAATCGCGTCATCGAGCGCGGGGCGCGACACCTCGTCCTGCTCACGCCGTCGCAACATTGGCCGGCGATGATGGAGCGGCAGGAAGGGGTGGACGCGGCCGTCAAGGCCTCCGGCTTCGGCGTCCGTTTCGAAATCGTCGTGTGCGGCAGCGAGAGCATCGCCGACACGCAGCTGGCGATTGGCCGCTACGTCGACCGGCAAGGTCTGCCCGACGTGTTCATGGGCGGCAACGATCAGATGGCGATCGCCGCGCTGACCTGGGCGCTGGACCGACATCTCTCTGTCCCGGCCGACCTGCGTGTGACGGGCTTCAACGGGTTCGATTTCGCGCAATATGTCCGCCCCCGCCTGACGACTGTGGTTTCGCCCGCCTATGAGATGGGCAAGCGCGGCGCGCTTCTCCTTCTGAAACGTCTGTCGAGCGGCGTCTTCGAGCAATCGCACCTGCTGATCGAAGTCGCGTTGCAACCGGGAGAATCCGATTGACGGGCGCCGCGCGGTCACCCCTTCAAGGCGCCTTCCATGAGGCCCTTGAAGAACAGCTTCTGGGCGAAGGTGAAGGCAAGAATTCCCGGAGTGACGACGATAACGTAGACCGCGGCGAGGTTCGGCCAGGCCCAGTATCCCTGGCCTCCCTGCGCAGCGGCCAGGACGACAGGCATGGTGCGCTTGGCTTCGTCGTCGACAAGCGTCAGGCATAGCAGGTACTCGCCCCACGCCGCGACGAAATTGACGATGAACACGACCACCAGCCCATTGCGCACCATCGGCAGGCCGATCATCCACAGCGTCAGCCACGGGCCGGCGCCGTCGATCTTCGCCGCTTCGATCATCTCGTGCGGGACGAGCTGGAACATGCTGCGCATGATCAGGATGCTGATCGCCAACTGAAGCGTGACGTAAGGCAGGATCAGGCCGGCGGTGTTGTTGATCAGGCCGAGCCAATGTTGCGTCTCATAGATGCTGATGAGCGACACCACGCGCACCGGGAAATAGAGCGAGGCGAGCAGCGCCGCCACGACGAGACCGGCGCCGCGGGGCCTCAGGTGCACCAGCGCATAGCCGGCGAGCACCGCGCAGATCGTGGTGAGCAGCACCGTAAAGGCGGTGACGTAGATGCTGTTGAACAGGTTGACCGGCAGCGTTCTGATTCGCTCGAACACATAGCTGTAGTGAGTGAAGTCGAATTGTCTCGGCCAAAAATCGCCGCGCATCGCGTCGGGAAGCGTCTTCACCGACATGAGCAACACCCACACCAGCGGCAGGATGATGATCAGCATGAAGAAGTTGATCACCGCGTGACGGACGATGGCGGCGCGATTCCGGCTGAACCAGCCCTGCGGCGGTCTCAACGCGACCGTCGGGCTCGACGGGACGGCGCTTCGATGGACGGCTTCGAAAGTCATTGTCGCTTCATCTCGCACTCAGCCCCTCGGTCGGAATATCCGTAGCAGGAGAACCATGACGAGCATCATCGCGACCGCTCCGATCATGCCGATGGCGGCCCCATAACCTTGCCGCCAAAGGCCCTGCTTGAACGCCTGGTCGTACATGAAGATCGTCCAGGTGTAGGTCGGGGAGGCCCGGTTGAAACCGCCGAAGATGAGATACTCGTCGATCACCGCCATCGCCGAACCGAAGCGCAGCACGACCAGGATCATCATGATCGGCGCCAGGCTCGGCCGGGTCACATGCCAGAAGACCTGCCATTCGTTCGCGCCGTCGATGCGGGCCGCTTCCGGCAGATCGCCGGGAATCGCCGCCAGGCCGGCGATGAAGAAGATGGTGTGATAGCCAAGGCCCCACCACACTTCCATCACTGCGATGGAGGGCAGCGTCAGCGGCGTGCCGCCCAGCCACTGCGGCGCGTTTTGCAGGGAGAACAGACCGAAGACGTCGACCAGGAGGTGATTGATCGGGCCGCTCTGATAATTGTACATCCACTTCCAGAGAACGAAGATGAGCGTGCTCGGGATCACCGCCGGAATGAGCAGGACCACACGATACAGGGTCGCCAGGCGGGGATTTGTCACCCGGTCGATGAGAATGGCCAGCAACAGCGGCAGGATGATCGTTCCGGGCAGGAACATGATCGTGAACAGCGCCGCGCGCCACAGGCTCGACCACATCAGCGGGTCGTGCAGCGCCTCGATGTAATTATGGAGCCAGACCCACTGCGCCGGCTTGTTGGTGAGGAACTGGTAGTCGGTGAAGCTGATCCAGAGAACGCGGAAGATAGGGTAGACCTGATAACCGACGAAGAAGACCACCGCCGGCAACAGGAACAGCCACACGCCGACGCCCTGGCGCAGCAGGATCAAACGGCTGCCCGACCGCGTCGAGTATTGGCTCACCCGGTCCGATGCAATCGTCTGCGCCATCTTCCAAGCCAACGAATTGGTCGCCTGCGGCGCGCCGCCGGATCGGACGCGCCAAGGGGCGGGCGCGCAACGCCATCGAGCCCGGCCGTGAGACGCAGAGGACCAGCGCGGCGGTTGGCGCGCGCTGGTCCTCGCGACGCCCGATGACTAGCCCTTCTTCATCTCGGCCTGGACGGCCTCGACGACCTTCTTCATCGCGGCTTTCGGATCCGCCTCTTCACCCTTGAGATAGGTCTCCCAGATGGGCTTGCCGATGACGAATTGCTGCAGGCCGAAGAGGTGGTTGTTGATTGCCTTGGCCCTGTCGAGCTGGCCGCGGACCAGACCGACGAACCCGGGCATCCAGTCCGGCTTGTTGGCGCTCCAGTCCGCGTAGATGGACTTGTAGGGCGGCAACTGGCCGGGATGGCCGCTCTTGGTGCCGACGATCGAGTCCTTCCAGATCTGTCTGTCGTAGGTCAGCGCCTTGATGTATTCGGCCGCCTTTTCCTTGTTCTGGCCGTATTTCATCAACGCGCAACCCGTCGTCCAGAACACGGTCGAACCCTCGCCGTTGGAGAATTTCGGCAGCGGGCCCAGATGCAAGGCCTTCGGGTCGTCCCAACTCGCCGCCATGCGGAGCGGCGCGTTGAAGTATTTGAAGTAGAGGCCGACGCGCTGGGCGGCGAAGGCGACCTCGTCCGGCGTCCCGTTGACGCCGGCGTCCGACGCGCCTTCCAGCAGAATGTCGGGATTCCCGTACGCCATGATCTTCTTCATCAGCTGCAATGCCTCGACGGCGGGGTCGCTGGTGAAGTCGAACAAGCCCTCGGGCGTGTACACATGGGTGCTCATGCTGTGGGTGATCGGCGCCAGCGAACGCCAGCCGTGCGAATCGAATGTCGCGCCCCATGGCGCGGCCTTGGAATCGACGATCTTCTTGGCGCCGGCCAGGAAGTCGTCCCAGGTCGCCGGCGCCGCGTCGGCGAGGCCCGCCTTGGTCGTCAGGCCCGAATGCCATCCGCTTCCGATGACGTCCAACAGGAACGGCCAGCTATACAGTTTGCCGTTGATCGTGCACTCTTCGCGGATCGAGGGAATGATGTCGTCGATCACGTCCTTCGGAATGTAGTTGTCCCACGGCTCGATGACGTCGGCTTTGACGAACGCCGACATTTCCACGAACGGCGTCTGCCCGACATAGACGTCCCAGGTGCTTTCCTTGTTCTTGGCCTCGGCGACGAAGCGCTCGATGCCGAATCCCTCGACCGGCGCGATCTGATAGTTGAGTCCGGGGAACTTGGCGTTCACTGCCGGGATGCCGGGATGCAGGTCCTGGATCCATTGGTAGAACGTCGGCGTTAGGGGACGGTCCGCCGCGAACGCCGGTTGCACGCCGGACTTCGCGATGGCTCCAACGCCCGCCAGGCCCAGGCCCGCCACCAGGCTCCGCGTGAGGAATTCACGCCTGTCGATGCGCCCTTGCGCGAGCTCACGGAGCGCCGCTTCCTGGAAGACATGTTCTTGTTCGTTGCGTCCACTCATCTGATACCTCCGAATGGCTCGGTTCCTTTTTGGGATCACGTTCAAACCCAACGCCGGACTATCTGCAGGATGGCTCCCCATAAGTCGGCGATCCGTCCGGGACGCCGAGGATTGCGCGGTCAGCGCTTAAAAGACGCATTTGTCAAAGCCCCCCGTCGCGAGGTTTCGACGACTTGCGAAGGTACCTTATCAGCTAATCCGATTACGGCAAGAACGCCGCCTGATAGTCCCGTGAACCGCGCGACCGCTTGCGACCGGGCCGCAAACGCCGCACGTTTGGCGGATTTCGCCTTCCGGATTTTCATCGACTGGACTGCCGCCTCCGGCGGCCGGTCGGCGCGCGGCGTCAGCCTGACGCCTTGGCCATGACCGAGCGGATGGAAGCGGCCGAAGTGACGAGGCGATCATACTCAGGCGGCCTGAGTTCGCCGCCCATGAACACATGCCGTCGGCGAAACTGCATGCCGCTCTCGACCGCTTCGAGCGCGGCGAAATGGATTTCGCGCGGACGCGCCGCGGCGACGATCCGCTCGACGGTGTGCGAGGTGACGCCGCCGCCGGGCATGACGACAATGCGGTCTCCTGCGCGACGGATGAGCTCAACGATCAGCGGCAGCCCCTCCAGAACGCTCGCCTCCTGACCCGAAGTGAGCACGCGATCGACGCTGAGTTCGATGAGCGTCTCAAGCGCCCGAAACGGGTCGGGAGTCATGTCGAACGCCCGGTGAAAGGTCACCGAAAGAGGCCGGGCGAGCATAATCAATTCACGCGTTCGCGCCGCGTCGACTTCGCCCGCCGCCGTCAACAGGCCGACGACGACGCCGTCAGCGCCCTCGGCCCTGGCGATCTCGATGTCTGATCGCATCACCGCGAACTCATCGTCGTCGAACAGGAAATCGCCGCCGCGCGGCCTGATCATCACATTCAGCCCGATGCCGGCAATCGTGCGCGCCCGACGGATCATGCCGTGGCTCGGGGTGACGCCCCCTTCCAGCAGATTGGCGCAGAGCTCGACCCTGTCCGCGGCCGCGGCTTGGGCGGCGCGAACGCCCGCCGCCGAATCCACGCATATCTCGTAGATCATCGCATGCCTCCCGTTGATCGATCGCACATTGGCAAAATTCCAGATCTCGTGGCAACCTCGCTCGGCGGGAAGTCGTCGCGCCGCAAAGCGAGGGTCGAATGCGCGAAGATCGTCGCTCGCCCGCATCGCTTCGCGCCGCGCGCCGCCTCCGCCGCGTCGAACCGCATTGACGCCGGCCGACGCCGGACGAATGATCGCCCGAGTCGAAGCGAAGTCGGGCGGCGCCCTGCCGGCCCCGGGGTCAAGATCATGAAGGGCCGACAATGAGCAGCGATCGGGCCAGGCGCCCCACCCTCGCATTCACCAGTATCGACTTCGACCGGCAGGGGCGACAGATCGGCTTCGTCATGTTTCCGCACTCGACGCATGACGACGCCTGGGGCGTGACGCGCGTTCCGATCGCCATCATCGCCAATGGCAAGGGCCCGACCGTGATCATCGAAGGGGGAAACCACGGCGACGAGCATGAGGGCCCGATCGTCATCGGCGAACTGGCGCGAGAACTCGATCCGGCCCGGATCCAGGGTCGTCTGATCCTGATGCCGGCCAACAATGTCCACGCCGTGATCGCCTCGCGCCGGACCTCGCCGGTCGACGGGCTCAACTTCAATCGCACGTTTCCGGGCGATCCCGCCGGCGCCATCACCCAGCAAATCTCGGCCTATGTCACCGATCACATTTTCCCGATGGGCGACGCGTTCCTCGATCTGCATTCGGGCGGATCGTCGCTCGACTTCATTCCGAGTGCGATCATCGAACCGACGAAGGACGAGGCGCTTGCCAAGCGGAACACGGCCGCCGCCCGCGCCTTTGATGCGCCATGCACGGTCGTCGTTCCCAATCTCGGCGACCAGCGGACGGCTACGGCTGCGGCATGTCGCGCCGGTCTCGTGACGGTGGGGACCGAACTCGGCGGCGCGGGCCGGGTGTCGAACGAGGCGCTCGAAGTCTGTCGGCGCGGCGTTCGAAATGTGCTCATGCATCTTGGCGTTCTCGAAGGGGCGCCGGAATTGGCCGCAGACTCCAGCAAGCCGATGCTCGAATTGCGTGGAACGGCCGCCTATGTCTACGCGCCCTGCGAGGGCGTGCTCGAGACCTTTCACGCGCTGGGCAGCGCGGTGCGCGCCGGCGAGCCCGCGGGACGCATCCATCGGGTCTGGGAGCCCGGCTGCGAGCCCGAGGCGATCGCCTATGGCTGCGACGGAATCCTGTTCGCCCGGCGGCAGCCGGGACGCGTCAAACCCGGCAATTGCTGCCTGGCCGTCGCTTCGCCGGTCTAGCTCGGACGCGCGATGATCATGCGATCGGCAAACGCCATCGACGTAAATGGCGCCGGTTCCCGAGCGGGGGGTTAGCTCGTGCCGGCGCGCCTCAACCCTGTTCGCGTCCTGGTCGCCGGCGTCGGCGCCTTCGGGCGGGAGCATCTCCTCAGGCTCGCCCGCCGGTCGGAAGCGATCGTGGCGGGCGTCGCCGACGCCAGCCCCGCCGCGCTCGAACTCGTCCGCTCGCGGCACGGCCTCATAAATTGCCACGCCGATCCCTTGCGGCTGATCGACGAGGTCGAGGCCGACGCCATCGTCATCGCCACGCCGGCGGCCTCGCATGTCGAAATCGGCGCCCGCGCCCTCGGCCGGAACCTCTGTGTGCTGCTCGAGAAGCCCGTGGCGCCGTCGGCGGCGAGCGCGGCCCCGCTGCTCGCCGCGGCCTCGGTCTCCAAAGGCTTCGTGCTGCCCGGCCATGTGCTGCGCTTTTCGAGGGATCATGCGCGGCTGGTCGACATCGTCCGCTCGGGACGCATCGGCGAGGTCGTTTATCTGAACTCGCGCCGCTACCGCGACGACAGTCACGCGGTCCGCTATCCCCACGCCGACCCCGTCCTGATGACCCTGATTCACGACATCGACCTCGCCCTATGGGTCGCCGGGTCAAACTTCCGGTCGGTTCTCGCGCGCCGGTCCGGAGGTCCTGGCTTCCGCTCGATGACCGCCGCCTGCGCGGTCACCGCGACCGGGGCGATTTGCGACTTGCGCACCGCCTGGACCTTCACGGACGGACATTTGCCGGCCGACTGTCTCGAGGTGGTTGGCGATCGCGGCAGCGTCGAGCTGATCGTTGGACAATCTCTGTGCGTCCACGCCGAGGGAGACCGCACTGACCATCCTTTGAGCGAGGCGGACGACCCTTTGAAGAACGAACAGGATCATTTTCTCGCATGCGTGCGCGACCGGTCGCGCACGCCGGCGCTGGATTTGCTGCAGGCGCTCGCCGGATTGAGGCTCGCCGACGCGGCGATCGAGTCTCTGCGGCTGAACCGCGAGGTCGTCCTTTCCGCATGAGGCTCGCCGACGCCCATATCCATCTGTTTCAGCGGGGTTACCACCGTCCCGGCCAGCCGCCGCTTTTCGGCGATGGCGAATTGCCGGCCTACGAGGCCTTGCGGCTTGCGCATGGCGTCGAGATGGCGCTCGCCATCGGCTATGAGGCCGACGGCGTCGATCCCGGCAACAATGCCTATTTGCGCGATTTGAGCCGGTCGCGGAGCTGGCTGTGGACCCTGGCCTTTGCGGAGGCCGCGGCGCCGCTGGAGCCGGCGGCGATCGAGGCCTTCCTGGAAGACGGACACGCGGGCCTCGCCATTTACGCCCTCGATCGCGCATGCGCCGAATTGTTGCTGCGATGGCCGCGGCGATGCTGGGAGTTGTTGCAATCCCGCAAGGCGATCGTGTCGTTCAATTCGCGGCCGGAGGCCATAGCCGTGCTGGGGCCGCTGACCGCCGAATGGGCCGGCGTGCCGTTCCTGTTCTCGCATCTGGGACTGCCGGGAGCCATCGGGACGGACACGCCGCCGGAGGCGCTCCGCGATCGCTTGAGGCCGTTGCTCGGTCTCGCCCGCCTGCCGAACGTCCATGTCAAGATCTCGGGCGTTTACGCGACCAGCCAGCCGCAACACGCCTATCCCCACAGCGGGGCCTATGGCGCGATACAAAGAATCCTCGAGGCCTTCGGACCCGCGCGCTGCCTGTGGGCCTCGGATTTCGCGCCGGCCCTGGAATTCGTGTCGTTTCCCCAGATCATCGAATGGCCGGGATGCAGCCGGCTCTCCGAATCCGAGCAGCGTATGGTCTACCACGACAATTTGGCGCGGCTGCTTTCGTCTTGCAGACCGCGTTCGCCGGCGAGGCCCGATCTGATCAGTGGGAAGGCGTAGACCGCGCCAGCCGCGTTGCGTCGGGAACGGCCCGCTCGCGGCGCGCGTCGGCGAAGTTCAACGGAAGACTCGCTGAGACACGGAGTGGGAGCCGCGGGCCCTCAGCCGAACCGCGCGCCGGTCTGCGCGTCGAACAGATGCGCCAGCGCGACCTCGGGCGTTATCGACAATGTCTCTCCCGGCTTGGCAGTCACGCGTTCACGAAACACCGCGACGATTTTCTGCGCGCCAAACTTGGCGAACACCTGCGTCTCCGCCCCCGTCGGCTCCAGCACGGAAACTTCCGCGGGCACGCCGTCGGACCCGCCAAGCGTCAGATGCTCGGGCCGGATGCCGTAGATCGCCGGGCGCCCGTCGGAACCCGCCGGCGCCGAAGCGAGGGGGAGACTGACCCCGCCTTCGGCGACAAAACTCGGCTTGCCGTTGAGCTTGATGGCGCCTTTCAACAGGTTCATCGCCGGCGATCCGATGAATCCGGCGACGAACAGGTTCACCGGCCGATCATATAATTCGAGCGGCGCCCCGATCTGCTCGACGACGCCGTCGCGCAGCACGACGATGCGATCGGCCATCGTCATGGCCTCGACCTGGTCGTGCGTGACATAGACGGTCGTGGTCTTGAGGCGCTGATGCAATTCCTTGATTTCGGCGCGCATCTGCACGCGCAGCTTGGCGTCGAGGTTCGACAGCGGCTCGTCGAACAGAAAGACCTGCGGATCGCGCACGATCGCGCGCCCCATGGCGACGCGCTGGCGCTGGCCGCCCGAAAGCTGCCGGGGGTAGCGAGCGAGATAGGGCGCCACATCGAGTATCTCGGCGGCGCGGCGCACGCGCGCCTCGATTTCCGCCTTCGGCGTATGCCGCAGCTTCAGCGCCAGGCCCATGTTCTCGGCGACCGTCTTGTGCGGATAGAGCGCATAGTTCTGGAACACCATGGCGATGTCGCGATCCTTCGGCGCAAGGTCGTTCACCACGCGATTGCCGATCTTGAGGATGCCGGACGTGATGTTCTCGAGCCCCGCGATCATGCGCAGCAGCGTCGACTTGCCGCAGCCGGACGGTCCAACCAGAACGACGAAATCGCCTTGCCCGATGGCGACGGAAACGCCGTGAATGACTTCGTGCCCGCCATAGCTCTTGCGAACATCGATTACGTCGATTGACGCCATAGGAAGGCTCCGGCATTTTGCCGCAAAAGGTTGGAGTTTCTGACCGGCGGTGTCAATTGCCGAGTCCGTCGGATCGCCGCCGTTCAAAGAGATGAGCGCATCCCTTCCGGCTCTGCAGCAGATTGGATTCTCGCGTCCGGCGCAAGCCTGGCGTCGACGGAGCGCATGCCGCATCCTCCGACCGGAAGCCGCGCCTACCAGAGCGTATAGCCGCCGTCGATGACAAAAGCGGCGCCGGTGACGTAAGCGGCGGCCGGACTGGCGAGATAGACCGCCAACGGCCCGATCTCCGCGGGCTCGCCGGTGCGACCCATCGGGATATTGGCGACGATGGCCTGGATGACGTCGGGCCTCGTCTCGTTCCATCGCTTGTTCGCGTCGGTCATGAAAAGGCCGGGGCAAATCGCATTGACCGTGACGCCGCTGCGAGCCCAGTCGGCGGCGGCGCATCGCGTGAAATGCAGGACAGCCGCTTTCGCGGCTTCATAGTGTCGGCCGGCAATGCCGCGATTGGCGATGAGCGCGCTGATCGAAGCGATATTGATGATGCGGCCGCCCTTGCCGCGGTCGAGCATCGCCTTGCCCACCATTTTTGTGCCGATGAAGCAACTCGTCAAATTGAGATCGACCAATCGGCGCCACGTTTCGAGCGGTTCGTTCTCGATGGGGACGTTCTCTTCGCGGTTGCCGACGTTGTTGATGAGGATGTCGATCGGGCCCATCTCGCCGATCGCCCTCCCGCAGGCGCTCTCGCAATCCGCCGGCGCACCCATGTCGGCCATGATGGTCCAGGCCTTGCGCCCCAAGGCGCGGATCTCTCCGGCCGTGGCGTCGAGCGTCGCCTGGGTGCGGCCGGTGACAATGATATCGGCGCCCACCTCGGCAAGGGCCAAAGCCATCGATCGCCCGAGACCCCGGCTGCCGCCCGTCACCAACGCTCGCTTGCCGTCCAAACGAAAGAGATCGAGCAGTCCCATGAATTGTCACTCCCCTTCTGCGACGGACCGGTGGCCTCAGGGAACTTCGCGCTCCACCGTCAATTCGTCGATCATGACGGTCCGCCCGGCGGTGAGGCCGCCGTCGACCACCAGATTGGCGCCATTGACGAAGCTCGCTTCGTCTGACCCGAGATAGGCGACGGCGGCGGCTATATCGTCGGGGCGTCCCACCCGGCCCACCGGATACCAGCGCGCCAGTTTCTCGAAAATCTGCGGGTCGCGCTCCTGTCGCTTCACCCAACTGCGCCCCGCCGTGCGGATGGTGCCGGGGCTGACCATATTGGCGCGCACGCCGCGCGGACCATATTCGACGGCGATCGCCTGCGTGAGACTGAGCAACCCGGCCTTCGCCGCGCTGTAGGCGGGGTTGCCGACATAAGTGCCCGCGTTGACCGATCCGATGTTGACGATGGCGCCGCCGCCCTGTTCCACCATCAGCGGCAATATCCTGCGGCAGAACAGGAAAGCGGTCTTCAGCGTTCCCTCGAACTCGCGGTCCCAATCATCCGGCGTGCATTCGCTCAATGTCGCCTTGTCGGCGCGCGCGACATTGTTGACCAGGACGTTGATCGCACCGAAAGTCGCGACCCCGCGCTCAATGGCGGTCGCGACGTCGCGCTCCGACGCGGCGTCGCCAACGATCGCCAGCGCGCGGCCGCCGGCCGCCGAGATTGTCTCGGCGGCGGCGGCGGCATCCTGCGAACGCAGATCCATGATCGCGACCGCCGCCCCTTCGCTGGCGAGGCGGAGCGCAGTGGCGCGGCCGATGCCGTTTCCGCCTCCCGTGACGATCGCCGCCTTGCCGCCATAGCGCATCACTCGCCTGTCCCTCTCGGCTGATCTGAGTTCCAACGAAGCGCGAGCGGAAGAGAACGTCGTCGCGACCCTGCCACCCTAAGCACGGCGACGCTCAATCGACGCGCCCGCGCGCGTCCACCCTGATCCTCCCGAGGAGCCGCTCGCCGCGCGCGACCAGCACATGAGCGAACAGATTGCTGACCGGACACACGTGGTTCGGCAGGACTTTGATTCGCGCGCCGACGGGCGGACCCTCGCCATCCAGGGCGATCACGCCATGCTCCTCGTCGAGCCTGACGATCCTGGCCTCGGGATGGCCGAGCACCCGGCCATAGGTCTCGAGGCCGAGCAGGTCGCTGGTCAGCGTCTTGCTCCCGGCGTCCATGATCGCACGCGACGGCGTCGGGCGGCTGACGATCATTGCGTGCACGGTCAGCGCGCAATCGTCGAGCGCCGCGGCGCCGCGCTCGACGAGGGATCGATCACAGTAGATCGACGTTCCCGCACGGTATTCGGTGGCGGCGGAAAGACCCTCGTCGCGACCCTGATCCGGTGAGCCGCCGGTCGTGACGGCGGCGACCTGAAGTCCGGCCCCTTCGCAGAGTCGCCTGGCCGACGCCAGAAACTCGCCGGCGGCGCTTCGCGTTCCCGCCTTCGGATAGGTCATGAGGCCCGCAAAATCGAGGTCCGGCGTCGCCCCAATGGCGCGCGCCAATTCGAGCGCCGCCGCCGGCGTCTGGACGCCGTTGCGCCCCGCCCCCGTATCGCATTCGACGAGCACGCCGAGCGACCGGCCGCCGCGCCTCGCCGCGCCAGATAGGCCTTCGAGAATCAGGTTGTTGTCGGCGACGACTCTGATCGCCGTCCGTCTGATCAGCGCCGCGAGGCGTTCGAGCTTGGCGGCGCCCAGGATATTGTAGGTCAGCAATAGGTCGACGATGCCGTGCTCGGCCATCGTTTCCGCCTCGCCGAGCTTTTGAACCGTCACCCCTTTCGCGCCCATCGCAATCTGATAGCGCGCGAGTCCGGCGCTCTTGTGCGTCTTGATGTGCGGTCGATTGGCCAGCCCGAGGCGATCGCACCACGCCTGGAGCCGCGCGACGTTCCGTTCGACGACGTCGAGGTCTACCACAGGGGTCGGCGTCTCGATCGACTCGAGCGACGCGGCGACGGGCTCGATTTCGAGAAAATCCTCCGGTCGCGGTCCCGTCATGGATGCCACCAATGTCCGCCGATCACCACGCCCCTCGAAACGATCCGTCTGTCGCCGATCATATGTTCGCCCACGGCGTCGACATAGTCGAATCGTCCGTCCTCGACCGCCAGAAGCGTCGCATCGCCGACCGCGCCGGGAGAAAGCGCGCCCAGCTCCGGCCGACGCAGCGCTCTTGCCGCGTTCGCCGTCGAGGCCTGAACAACTTCCGTCAGGTTCATACCAAGGCAAAGGAACTTGGACATCGTCGTCGTCTGATCGAAGGCCGGGCCATTGATGGACAGCGCGTGAACGTCCGACGAGATCGTGTCCGGCATGAAGCCGTTCGCCAGCATCGCGCGGCCCGTCTTGAAGGCGAACGAACCCATCCCGTGGCCGATATCGAAGAGCACGCCGCGTTCGCGCGCCTCCCGCACCTGCGGCAGGATCCTGCCCTGCGCGGAAAGCGGGGCGTTGGGGAACGGTCGGAAGGCGTGGGTGAGGATGTCGCCCTGACGCAGCATTGCAACCGTGTCGGCGTAGTTGGGCGGGGGAAAGTCGATATGGCACATCACCGGCATGCCGACTTCGTCCGCCACTTGCAGCGCGATCTCGAGCGGAGCGATGCCCGAGGCGCCGCCGGCGTTGCGGCCAATACGCACCTTGACGCCGACGATGACGTCGCGATTCGCGGCGGCGACCTCCGCGCAGTCCTCCGGCGCCAACAGCCGCATGTCATGACTTTCGCCGACCATCACGCGCTGCGAAAATCCGTAGATGCCGGCGAAGGAGATATGAAGAAAAGCGAGGATGCGGCTTTGCGATCTTTCGATCACGTGCTTGCGGAAGCCGGCGAAATTTCCCGGCCCCGCGCTGCCGGTGTCGACGCTCGTCGTGACGCCGTTGCGGCGGCAAAACTCGTCGGCGTCGATTCCCAGCGAGGTGCCTCCCCAATAGACATGGGTGTGCAGATCGATCAGTCCCGGCGCGACGATCAGACCGGCGACGTCGCGCGTTTCCAGCGCCCCGCTCAGATTGTCGCCAATCGCCGCGACTTTGCCGTCGGCGAACGCGACGTCAGCGATCCGATCGAGTCCCGATGCTGGATCGATGACGCGGCCATTCTTCAGAATGAGGTCATGCGTCATGACGCGACCGGCCTGTAGGCGATCGCCTCGATCTCGATCTTGGCGTCGATCATGAGCCGGCTCTCCACCGTCGAGCGGGCGGGCTTTCTGCCTGGAAAATGCTCCGCGTAGACCCTGTTGAAGGCGTGGAAATCGCGAGCGTCGTCAAGCCACACCGTGCATTTGACGACGTCCGCCAGGGTGCATCCATTGAGCGACAGGATGTGAGCGACGTTGCTCAGGGCCTGGCGGGTCTCCGCTTCGATGCCGCCCGAAACGATCCGCATGTCGGCGTCGAACGCCACCTGGCCTGAGACAAACACAAAATCGCCGGTGCGGACCGCAGGCGAAAACGGCAGCACGACATTGCCCTGCCCGCGGGACTGATCGCCCGCGCCTTCGACTCTCTTCGCCATTCCCTTGTCCTCTCGTTTCATCGCGCCCGCGCGCGAGCCTCGTCGAAAGTCGTGTAGACGAAGGCGTTCAGGCTCGGATTGCGGGCTTCGATCCGGGCGATCGCGAGCTCCATGACCTCGACAGGCGAAACCGCTCTTCGCCGGATCAGAGCGGCGGTTTCCACCGCTGTCATGGCGATCGATTGGCTGGCCATCAACATCCTCCCCCGCTGCGGCGGCGCGCCTCGATTGCTTCACGCGCCGTCGTCACGCCGGTCTCCTCCCTAGGGCGCGCCAAAGACCGGCGTAGGAACGCCGACCTGTCGCGCCTTGATCTGCAGCGCCACGTATTTTGAATAATGGCGCGAGAGATGCAGGTTGCCGCCGTGGAGCCAAAGGCCTTTTTGCCGGGTCGGCTTCCACATGTTGCGCAGTTCGCCCTCCCACGGGCCGGGATCGCCCTTGGTGCCCGAGCCGAGCCCCCAGCAGGCGCCGATCTCTTCGCCGACTTCGGGGGAGATCAATTTGGCGGCGGTGACGTTCAGCGAGACATAGCCCGTCGCCTGGACGACAAGATCGGCGGGAAGCTCGGAGTCGTCCGTCAGCACGACAGAACGATCGCGCAGTTCGGCGACCTCGACGCCGCTTCGCACGCCGATCTCCCCGTTGATGATCAGGTCCGACGCGCCGACGTCGATATAATAGCCCGCCGCCCGCCGCAGCGCCTTCATCATGAGGCCCGATCCGTCCTCGCCGAAGTCGAGCAGGAAGCCGGTCTTGCTCAACGCCGCGTAAAAGTCCGCATCGCGACGGACGATCTCCGCATAGATTTCGATCTGCCGCCGCGGCATTACCGCAAAGGGCACCGAAGCAAAGAGAAGATCGGCGATTTCTGTAGTGACGCCCTCTTGCAGCGCCTTTTCCGAGTAGAGACTGGCAAAGCCGAGGTCCATCAGCGTCCGCCACCTGACGACGGTGGTCGGCGAGCGCTGGATCATGGTTGCATGCGCGCCGTGGCGCCAAAGGTCGGCGCAGACGTCGTGGGCCGATGTGTTGGCGCCGATGACGATTGCGTTTTTCCCCATGTAGGCTTCGCCAGTCTGATAGTCGCTCGAATGGATGATTTCGCCGGCGAAGCGCCCGGCGCCCGTCAGGTCGAGGCGAATCGGAAAGCCGTAGGCGCCAGTCGCCAGCACCAACTGCCGGGGGCGCAGAACCGCCTCCCGGCCGTTCCGCTCGACGACAATCTTCCATTCGCCCGCGGCTTCATCATATTGCGCGCTCCGACACTCGCAGGAGCCCCAGTAGTTCAGCTCCATGATCGTCACATAGCACTCGAGCCAATCGGCAAGCTTGTCTTTGGGCGTGAAGACGGGCCAGTCGTCCGGAAAAGGAAGATAGGGCAGGTGGTCGTACCAAACGGGATCATGCAGAACGAGCGACTTGTATCTCTTGCGCCAGGAATCGCCGGGCCGGGCGTTCTTCTCCAGGATGATTGTCGGGACGCCGAGGCGCTTCAGACGAGCGCCGAGCGCGATGCCGCCTTGTCCGCCGCCGACGATCACGCAATACGGCTGGCGCGTCACGCCGAGCTCGGCCGATTCTGCGGAACGCTCTTCGAGCCAGGTTCTGCCGTTGCGGCTGACGCCATGGCCGGCGCCGAGGATTCGCGCCTCGCCCCGCCGCTCCTCGAAGCCTTTGAGCTCCTCCATGGTCGTCAGCAGCGTCCAGCAGCGACCGTCGCGTAGGCGCAGGTGACCTCGGCCGCGCGAAACGCCAGTCTCGAACGTGAACCACGCTTCCGTGACGCCTTCGACGACTTTCGCCTCGCCGTCGATGCGCCACGCGCCGGGGCGCACGTCGGCGAGCGTTTCGGAGAGCATCGCCGCGATGCTGCCCCGGCCCTCCAGCGTCTTGATATTCCAGGTGAAGGCCAGAATGTCGCGCCAGTAGCATTCATCGCCGAAGAAGCCTGTTGCGGCGTCGGGGCCGCCGTTTTCGAGCGCGTCGCTGAATCCTTTCATCCAGTCGCGCGCGGCCTGCGTCGCCTCTGGCGCAACCATTCGCCCGTCGTCCTGTCGCGTCGTTTGACCGCCATGCATCGGTTCATTCCTGCGGCTTGAGGCCCCGCATGAGGGGCGTCGGGTCGGTTGATGGAGCCGGAATCGCAATTCCGATCGTGGCGAGCGTGTAGCGCACGCGCCGCAACGCCTCCCGGGCGTTCGCGCCGAGGCGTTGGGCCAGACCGGTCGCCAGAATGTCGATGACCGCCAGATGGGCGTATCGCGAGGGCGTCGGCGCCAGAACGTCCTCCCCTTCGGCGATGACGATCGGAATCACGATTTCCGCGGCCTTCGCGAGCGGGGTGCCAGGCCGGGTCAGGGCCACGGTGCGGGCGCCGAACGAGCGGGCTATGGAGACGGCCTCATAGACCGCCTTTGAGCGCCCGCTGTTGGAGATTGCGAAGACCGCATCGTTTCGTCCAAGCGTCGACGCGGACATCCGTTGCTGATGGCCGTCAACGAAGGAGCAGGTCGGAATTCCCAGTCGAAACAATCGCAGCTTCGCGTCTTCCACCATCGCAGCCGAGCCGCCGCCCTGGCCGTAGATATCGACCCTTCGACTGTTCGCGAACACCTCGATCGCCGCTTCGACGGCCGAGGTGTCGAGCTGGTCCAGCGCTTCGCGAACCGCGCTCGCGGCGCGCATCATCAGCGATTGGGCCAATTGGCCGACGCTATCGTAGAAAACCCGATCGGACCGCAGATAGACTGCCGCGACGGCCAGTGTCGTCGCGAGCTGCATCTTGAATTCGTTGAACGAGGCGCATCCGACCGACCGGCAAAATCGCGTAATCGTCGGTTGGCTCACCCCGGCCTTGCGCGCCAGTTCCGCGATCGTAATCCGGGTGGCGCCGTTGAAGTCCTGCATGACCGCCTCGGCGACGCGCCGCTCCGCCGGCGCGAGGTCCGCCTCGACTCGCTGGATGCGAGAGACAATGTCGATTTGCGCGGACGGGGCCGCCCCATTCCCCGAGGCCTGGATCTCCCCGCGGTCGCGGGCCTCTTTGTTAGCGCGCTCAATCAAGACTGGTCACTCCGATGGCGGCTCTTTTCAGACGCGATCGCCGTATCATGGCGCACTGCGCAATCGAGCCGAGGTCCGGCCCCGCCGCGATCCAGTTTGAACCCCGGAAGCGTTCCCGGAAGAGATTCGATTACATCCTTGCCGCGATCACGCCAACCGGCAAGTTGGCAATTCCTCGCAGTCGCGAAGGCGGCGGTCGAGCGAGAATTGACGGCGTCAAGGCCAATTTCTCTTATAATACTGACTGTTACGCTTCGGCTCGCAAAATTCCCGCCGGCGAAGATTTCTGTTGCGTCCTGTTTGCATATGTAACATCATTTCAAAAAAGAGCCGTCGGGGTCAAGATGCGGGCTCATGCGGGAAGCTCCCGAAACACCCTCTGAAATAGTGGAAATGTCGCCGGTCAGGATTGGGAACATGGGCCAGAGCGCCTCGGTGAGCGAGCTTCGTCCCGCGGTTTCCGCGCGTCCCAAGATGGTCGTGAGGGATGCGACCAAATTCTATCAAACGCGATCGGGGGCGGTGCACGCGCTCGACGCCGTCTCGATTGATGTGCGCGAGGGCGAGTTTCTCTGCGTTCTCGGTCCATCGGGCTGCGGAAAATCGACGCTCCTATGGTCGATGGCCGGTCTTCATGATCTGAGTTCCGGCGAGATCCGGCTCGGCAAGGATCGCATCGTGAAGCCGCATCCCGAAATCGCGATGATCTTCCAGGACGCCAATTTGCTGCCCTGGCGCAATCTCGCCGAAAACGTCGCGCTGCCGTTCGAAATCAAGCGCCAGCGGCCGGACCGCGAGCGCATCGACAAACTCCTTGCGCGGGTCAATCTGAAGGGCTTCGAGACCAAGTATCCGCGCGAGCTTTCCGGCGGCATGCAGCAGCGCGCTTCGATCGTGCGGAGCCTCGCGGTCGATCCGTCCGTGCTGCTGATGGACGAGCCTTTCGGCGCGCTCGACGCTTTCACGCGCGACGAAATGAATTTGCTCATCCAGGAGATCTGGATGGAGACCGGCAAGACGATCGTCTTCGTGACCCATTCGATATCCGAAGCAATCTTTCTGGCCGACCGCGTGGTCGTCATGTCGGCGCGCCCCGGGCGGGTGGCCTCGATCTACGATATCGACATTCCGCGCCCGCGGCCGGTCGAAATTCAGACGCGCGCCGACTTCATTGAGAGAGTTCTGACGATCAAAGCCAGGATCGATCACGGACGCGGCCCGGCTGCGGGGGTCGCGATCACCTAGCAACACGAACAATAGATTTCGGAGCGAGGGTTGTGGACAAGGCGCTCGGGGGCCAAATTCCGGAATTCAAAACGCGACAGGCCGGCGCCGACAACGCCGACCTTGGAAGCATGGTGGCCTTTTCGCTCGGGCAACACCGCTCGAAGCTCGAAATCCTGGTCATCATCCTGGTGGCGGTCGTCATCATCGGCGGCTCGGAACTGCTGCTGATCGCCTTCAATGTTCCGCAGTACATTCTGCCCCGACCGAGCCAGATCGTCGTGGCGCTGTTCACGGAATGGCGGTTCCTCTGGCCGCACCTGCTGACGACGCTCTACGAACTGGCCTTCGGCTTTGCGATCGGCGGGTTGATCGGCTTTCTGCTGGCCGCCGTCATCACGCAGTACCCTTTCGTCGAGAAAGTGGTCACGCCGTACATTCTCCTGCTCGTGACGACGCCGATGCTGGCGCTCGTGCCTCTGCTCATCCTGCGCTTCGGCTTTGGCAGCGAGCCGCGCATCATCGCGGTGGCGCTGGCTTCCGGCCCGATGGTGATGATCAATTCGGCGACCGGATTCCGCCGGGTCGACCTGGCGAAGATCGCGCTCGCCCGGTCGTTCGGCGCCTCGACGTTCCAGATTTTCACCAAGATCCGGATTCCGATGGCCATGCCGATGATTATCGTCGGCCTCATGGTCGGTTCGATCTTCGGCTTGCTGACGACGATCGGCGCCGAAATGGTCGGCGGCGCCGAAGGGCTGGGCAATCGGCTCACCTACTATTCGTCGCTGATCCGAATGCCGCAATTCTTTGCGATCATTCTGATCCTCGCGATCATCGGGATTTCGATCTACGTCTTCTTCTTTTGGGTCGGCCGCAAGTGGGCCAGTTGGGAAGCGTAGTCGCGCGGAATGGGAGAACACCCATCAGTCGCGCCGGGTTCGACGTCGTCGGCGCGCTGGCACCAGGGAAGGATCGAACAATGTGGAATGGAATCGAAGGACACGACAGGATCAGCCGGCGAAGACTGCTGACGCTGACGGCGACAGGGGCGGCGGCGGTCACGCTCGGCGGCCTGGCCGCGCCTCGGCGCGCCTTGGCGGCTGACACGATCCGTTGGGTTTCGCCGCGCGGCACCATCGAAGTTCTCGACGACTACCCGTACTGGGTCGCCAAGAAATTCGGTTATTTCGGCGACATCGCCACGACCCTTGAACCGGGACCGTCGGACGCGACCGCGACCGTCAAGCTGGTCGACCAGAAGCAGGCCGACGTCGGCTACCCCTCGCCGGGCGTGTTCTCGCTCGCGCTTGCGCAGGGCATTCCACTGGTCTCGGTGTTCGAGATGGGCGGCGCCGACGTGTTCGACTTCGCCTTTCGCAAGGGGCAGGCGCCAAAGAGCGTCAAGGATCTCGAAGGCAAGACCATCGTGCTGGGCAGTGCGGGCTGGCAGGCGATCTGCGACCCGATGCTGAAGGCCGCCGGCGTCGATATCACCAAGGTGACCTATGTCGACGCAGGCTGGCCGACATGGGGCACGGCAGTGGCGTCGGGCAAGGGAGACACCGCCTTGACCTGGGAAGGCCTGCGCGCCCAATGGAAAGGTCAGGGCCTCCAGTTCGACTACATCCTCGGACGCAATTTCTCCAAGCTTCCGGCGAACAGCTTCGTCATTCGCAGGGCCGATTTCGAGGACAAGGCCAAGGCGCCGGTCTATCGCCGATACTTCCAGGCCTGGGCGGCGGGACTGGAGTTCGGCCGGCAGAACCCGCGCGCCGCGACCCAGATCGTCATGGAGCAGTTTCCAGGACTCGCCTCGCAGATGACCCCGGCGGTCGCCACCGAATTGATGATGCAACTGGGCAACGTGTTCGCCGGCCGCTGGGACGAGCGAAAGAAGTGGGGTTATCATATCCCGGAGAGTTGGAAGCTGTTCTTCGATACGGGTCGGCAAATCGGCCAAATCACCGGCGACTTCAAGCTCGAGGACGTCGTCAAGAATGATTGGGTCGACGACGCCAATAGTTTTGACGCCGCCAAGGTGAAGGCGGACGCCGACGGCTTCAAACTTTCCGACGCGTATAAGGGGGTTGACGTCGCGGCGATCCAGTCCGCGCTCTGACCGACCTGCGCCTGCAAACCGCTAGGGAGAGCGGACCCGCGTGGCGGACCGAGTTGCCAATGCGGGTCCGACGTTCGACCATCCCGACCTTGCCGACCCCGCCGCTTTCTTGCGCGTCGGCGACAGGGCGGGCGAAGCGTGAAGTCGAGCGTATCGCCACCGCCGAGCGAGGCATGCGGCGCGCGCCGAATCTTTCGCGCCATTGAACCCCAGGTTTCGAGTTCCGGAGACGTGATGGTGACGGGACCAATGAAGATTTTCGCGGGCAAGACCGTCGCCATCACCGGCGCGGCCGGCGGAATTGGTCAGGCTCTGTGCCGCCATTTCGGCGCCGAAGGCGCGGCGATCGGAGCCATCGACAAGTCAAAGTCGGCAACGGAAGTCGCCGAAGGACTGCGGTCGGACGGGATCAAGGCTCATGCGGCCGTCGCCGACATAAGCGACGCCGGGGCGGTGGCGGCGGCGTTCGCCGATCTTGTCAGCCGCCTCGGTCCGATCGACGTCCTCGTCAACAACGCGGGATTCTCGAACCACCCGACTTTCGCCCGAACGGATCCGGCCGGCTGGCGGAACGACGTGGAGGGGAACCTCAACGGCGCTTACTACTGCGCCCGCGCGGTGATCGACGGCATGATCGCCAAGCGCGGCGGCTCGATCATCTGCATCGGCTCGGTGAACGGGCTCGGGGCTCTTGGAGATCCGGCCTATAGCGCTGCGAAAGCCGGCATGATTTCGATGACGCGCTCGCTCGCGCTCGAATATGGCCGTTTTGGCGTCCGCGCCAATATCGTCCTGCCGGGCACCGTCCGCACGCCGCTCTGGGAGCGACGCGCCTCCAAGAACCCGGAGGTTTTGGCGACGCTCACGCGTTGGTATCCGCTCGGCCGCATCGTCGAACCCATCGACGTCGCCCGCGTCGTCGCCTTTCTCGCCTCCGACGCCGCCGCCGCCGTCACGGGCGTCGCGCTGCCGGTCGATTGCGGCCTGTCGGCCGGCAATATCGTCATGGCGCGGGAATTGACGCTAGAGGACTTCTGAACGACGCGCGAAGGTGTGGGAGGAATGGATGGTCAAGCGAGTTCTGGTGATCGGGCTGGGCAATATGGGCATGAGCCACGCCCTGGCCTATACGCGCATTCCGGGCTTCGAGGTGGTCGGCGTTTGCGAGCGGCGCATCGACAGCCGCGAATTGCCCGCGCCGTTGCAAGGGGCCAAGCGCTTTTCGAATTTCGAGACCGCGCTGGCCGAACTGAAGCCGGACGTTGTCTCGATCAACACGCTGCCCGACACCCACGCCGATTTCGCGATCAAGGCGATGGAGGCCGGCGCTCATGTCTTTGTCGAAAAACCGCTCGCCGACAATGCCGAGAACGCCGAGAAGGTCGTCGAGACGGCGCAGCGCACGAAGCGCAAGCTCGTCGTCGGATATATCCTTCGGCAGCACCCCTCCTGGATCAAGTTCATTGAGATCGCGCGGGAACTGGGCGCGCCGCTTGTCTTCCGCATGAACCTCAACCAGCAATCGAACGGCCAGACGTGGGACTGGCACAAGCGGCTGATGAACAGTTTCCCGCCCATCGTCGATTGCGGCGTCCATTACGTCGACGTGATGTGCCAGATGACGCGGGCCAAGCCCGTCAAGGTCCACGCAATCGGCGCCAAGCTCACCGATGAAGTCCGCCTCAACAACTACGGCATGCTGCAAGTCAGCTTCGACGACGGTTCGGTCGGCTGGTATGAGGCGGGCTGGGGCCCGATGATGAGCGAGACCGCGTTCTTCGTAAAGGACGTCATCGGACCCAAAGGCTCGGTCTCGATCGTCATGGCCGAGACGGCCGGCAAGGTTCGTTCCGACGACATCAACGCCCACACCAAGACCAATCAGATTCTGCGCCACTACGCCGACATGTCGAAGCCCGACGAGCGCATCGACGCGTCGGATGAGCCCGACCACGATTCGCTTTGCGAGCGCGAGCAGCGCTTTCTTCTCAAGGCGATCGACGAGGACATCGATCTCACCGACCACATGAACGATGCGGTGAAGAGCCTGAAGATCGTGCTCGCGGCGGACCGTTCGATTCACGAGGGCCAGGTGGTATCGCTTTGACGCGGGGGCATTGGGCTTGACGACGCTTCTGGTCATGCCGCAACGCGCGGCGGCGCATGGAAGGCGCTTGGCGTGCGGCTGCGCGAGAATGGCGCCCGCAAGCGCCGTCAACTCCCGTCGGTGGCGTTCATGGGTCGCGTTGGAGCGAGGAAATGTTTGTCTTTGACCACGTTGGCGTCACCACCGATGCGCCGCAGCCCGATGAGAATTGGGTCGAGCAAAGCCGGGTCTGGGTGACCAATCCGCGCAACCATCCCGAACATATCGAATTCCTCCGCTACGCGCCGGGGACCACGGTTCCCGAAATCGTGCGCAATAACCCCCATATCGCCTATCGGGTCGATGCGCTGGAGCCGCATATCGAGGGGCAGGAAATCCTCATTCCGCCATTCGTCGTCGGCGATTTTCTCCGCGTGGCGTTCATCCGCAAATACGGCGCGGTTTTCGAATACATGCAATATTTGAAGGAAGGCTGGTTCGGGGGCTGATCCCGGCCTCGAGGGGAAAGCGCCTCATGGGTTACAAGGCCATTTACGCCTATCCTTGGGACATCGCGGAGGTGGGGGCGGGCGAGGCGGCAGGCCGGTTCGCCTCGCTCGGCCTCGACACGATCACGATCGCCGGCAGCTACCACGCCGGGAAATTTCTGCGCCCGCACGGCGAGACCGGAAAGGTTTTCTTTCCGGAGGACGGCACCGTTTATTACCACGCCGACCCTCGGCGCTACGGGGCCGTGAAGCCCGTCGCAAACTCGATGCTGAAAGAGCGCGACGTTCTTCGCGAACTCACCGATCTGCGCCGGATGAACGTCAATGTCTGGCTCGTGCTGCTGCACAACACGCTTTTGGGAGCCAGGCACCCCGATGCGGCCGTCGCCAACGCGTTCGGCGACCGCTATTTTTATAATCTTTGCCCGTCGGCGCCCGAGGCGCGAGCCTACGCCATCGGTCTCGCGCAGGATGTGACGGAAGCCTATCCGGTCGGCGGCGTATCGCTGGAAACGCCCGGGTTTCTGCCTTACGCGCATGGATATCATCACGAATTCGCGCTCAATCGCCCCAATCGCTGGCTCGACAGCCAGTTGGGACTCTGTTTCTGCCGCCATTGCATGAATGGGGCCAGGGCCGCCGGGATTGACGCCGACTCGCTGAAGGCGCAAGTCGCCAGGGATGTCGACGCCTATCTCGCCAGCGAGATCGATTTTCCCGCCGACATGGCCGAAGCGTTCTGGCTCGCCGACACGCGTGTCGACGGCGAGCTGAAGGCTTTCCTTGATTGGCGCTGCGAGGTCGTGACCTCGCTGGTGCGTGAGATCCGCGGCGCCGTGCGCAAGGACGCCACGGTCGCGGTCATTCCGTCCGTGGCGCGGCCGACGGCGGGCGCCTGGTACGAAGGCAGCGACCTTTCGGCGCTGGCCGAGGCCGCCGGGGTCATTGAAGCCTGTCTTTACGAGCCGGGCGCGACCCGCGTGAAAGCCGATCTGTTCGACGTCCGCCGGCGCCTGCGCGGCAAGGGAAAGTTGCGCGGAATCCTGCGGCCCGCCTATCCCGATCTCGAAACCAGGGCGGAGTTTGTCGCGGCCATGCGCGCCCTTGGCGAGGGCGGGGTCGACGAAGTCGCCTTCTACAATTGGGGCCATTTGCGAAGCGCCAATGTCCAATGGATCGCCGAGGGCCTGCAGGCGCTGGAGCGCTCGCGATGACATCGGCGGGCAGGGGTGTGGACGCCGAGGCGCCGAGGGTTCGTCGCGACGGAGTCCGCCTTCGCGGTTGAGGATTTCCAGGGGAAGGACATCATGGACAGATTGCGCATCGGCGTCATCGGGCTCGGATGGTTCGGAGAAATCCATTGCGACGCCATCGTCGGCGTTCCCAACCTCGAACTGGCTGCGCTGTGCACGCGGACGCCCGAGCGGCTTGCCGCCATGGCGGCGAAATATCGCGTCAATAAGACCTTTCGCGATTACCGCGAGTTGATCGCCGATCCGGCGATCGATGCGGTGTCGATCGTCACCATGTGGGACCAGCACACCGGGCCGGGCGTGGCCGCGCTGGAGGCGGGCAAGCACGTTTTCCTCGAAAAGCCGATGGCGTCCACTATGCCCGATTGCGCGAAGATCATCGCGGCGTCGAAGCGTTCAAAGGGAATTCTGCAGATCGGTCACATCTGCCGCTTCAATCCCCGCTACCGAATGGCCAAGCAAGCGATCGACGCGGGGGAGATCGGGCGAATCGTGGCGATGAGCTCGCGGCGCAATATTCCGGCGGCGTGGACCACGGAGATCCTCAACAAGATCGGCCCCATTGTCGGCGACGCCATTCACGACACCGACCTGATGCTGTGGTTCACCGGCGACCGCATCGTGAGCGCTTTCGCCCAGACGGTCGATATACGCGGGCTGAAATTCCCCGACATAGGCCAGACGATGTACCGGTTCGCCGGCGGCGCCACCGCGACGCTCGAAACGGTGTGGTGCATGCCGGAGAAGACGCCGTTCGATATCGACGAGCGCATGTCGATCATCGGAACGAAGGGCATCATCCACATCCAGGACACCTTCCCGAATCTGGGCATCGTGTCGAGCGACAAATTTCACAGCCCTGACACGACCTACTGGCCGTCCTTCGACGGTGTGCGCGGCGGGGCCTTGCGGGACGAATTGTCGTATTTTGCAATGTGCGCCTTGACGGGAACGACGCCCGCGATCGGCCGGCCCGAGGATGCGGCGGCGGCGCTGGAGGCGACGTTGGCCGCCGAAGAATCCGCACGGACCGGAAGGCCAGTCCGCATTGGCGCCTGAACGGGCGCGCCCGGCCCGCCGACGCGTCGCGCGCGTCTATCGCTGAGACTTGGCGAGCAAGGGGACGCCGTCGAAGGGGGGCTCGCCGTATCGCCCTCATTCGCGCATCGCATGATCGAGCGGGCGGTCAGCGCCGCGCCGTCGTCGACGACGACCGGCGTCGCCGAGTTGGCGCGCATGCCGAGGCGCGCCACCGCTGGGCGCCCGGACGACTTGCGCCTACGGCTTGGGCGGGCTGCTTCAGGCCAGCTCCACCCGCTCGAGCTTCACGTCGTTCCGCCGGCCCCCGCTCGGACGATCCGATATCGTTTGCCCCAACCGCGGGTTGACCGGTACCATACCCAAGTCTCTCTTTAACGCTGCGCATGGAGCCGCTCATGGCGAACCGGACCGGTCTGCCTTTCGATCTCCTCCTCGAACGCAAGCAAGACGAGCCCATTCATCGGCAGATTTACTCCGCGCTGCGAAATCATATCCTTGAGGGCCGTCTCGTCCCGGACGCCAATCTTCCCGGCAGCCGTCTGCTGGCGCGCCATCTCGGCGTCGGCCGCAATACTGTTCTGTCGGCCTATGACCAGCTCCTGGCCGAGGGCTACGTCGAGGCCCGTTCCGGATCAGGGACGTTCGTCGTTCCCCTGCTGAAGCGGCCGCGGCCACGCCAGAGCGCCGCGTCGCACAATCGACTCAAGTTCTCTCGTCGCGGCGATCTCATAGCGAGCCAGGCGCAACCTTGCCGAACCCCGGGGAGGCTGTCCGTTTATCCTGGCGCGCCCGAAACGCGCACGTTCCCGTTTTCGATCTGGTCCCGGCTGCTCGCCCGAGTTGCCAGACGGGCGGACGACGACCTGGTGGCGATCCAGAACTATTCGGGAAGTCGCCAGCTGCGCCAGGCTATCGCTGAGTATCTCGGCGTCGCGCGAGGCGTCGCATGCGCCGCGGATCAGGTCATCGTCGTGACCGGGGCGCAGGCCGCGCTCGACCTGACGGCGCGCGTCCTCATGGACGAGGGGGAAAATGTCTGGATGGAGGAGCCGGGATATCTGGGGGCGAGGGGCGCCTTCCTGGCCGGAGGCGCCCGTCTTTGGCCGCTGCGCGTCAGCCGGCAAGGGTGGAGTCTCGACGACCCCGACCTTCCTCCACCCCGCCTGATCTATGTCACCCCGTCCTGTCACTGGCCGCTTGGCGCGATCATGCGCATGGACGAGCGCCTGGGGCTGTTGGACCTCGCCGAGCGTCACAAAGCCTGGATCATCGAGGACGACTACGATGGAGAATACCGCTTCCGCGGCCGACCGGCGCCCGCGCTGTGCGGGCTCACCCATACCGATCGCGTGATCTACATCGGAACGTTCGGAAAGACGATGTTCCCGACGTTACGGCTCGGTTTCCTGGTCGTGCCGCGCGACCTTTCGAGTTCGTTCAATCGCGCCATGAGCGTCACCGGCCAATTCGCTCCCACGTTGCTTCAGGTCGCCGTCGCAGAATTCATCAGGCAGGGACATTTTGCGAATCATCTCAGGCGCATGCGGCGTCTCTACGCGCGCCGGCAGGAGCATTTCCTGCAGCTCTGCCGTCGCCATCTGGGCGAGTGGCTGCGGATCGAAGAAAATGACTCCGGGATGCAACTCCTTGGGCAAATCGCGGCGCCGATAAGCGACGACGCAGTCGTCGAGTTTGCCGCTCGCAAGGGCGTCGATTTGCAGTCGGTGTCGATCAACTATTATCACGACGCTCCGCGACAGGGCATTCTATTCGGCTACGCCGCTCTGAATGAGCAAGAGGCCTTAAGGACCGTCATGGCGTTGCGGGAGACGTTTCGTGAAATCGAGCGATCCGTCGGCTCCCGGCGTCAGCGGCGGGAAGCTGCCCATAGACCCATCTAGGGTAGCCGCGCCGGACTCCATCGCAGGATCGGGCCTTGGCGGCCGGGGGCGCGCGGGGTCGGTTTCGGGAAAGCCGCCGAGGGCCGCCCGACAACCGGAATCGGCGGGCGGCCGGTGCAAAGCGGTTCCATTGACGGACAAGAAAGCGGTTCTATTGTTGGACCGGTCGCGGTGTTAGCATCGAGCCACAAGCAAGGCGTTGCGGCGCAACTTCCGGGAGGAAGAGCGTGTACCAGGTCGGCGAGGAAGAGATCGATGCCATCGCGCGGGTGATCCGCTCCAACGCGCTCTTCCGATATGGCGTCGGCAATGAATGCGAAACGTTCGAAGCGCGATACGCCAAACATCTCGGCGTGAAGCACTTTGCACTCGCCGCCAGCGGAAGCAACGCGCTCGCCGCGGCGATGACCGCCGTCGGGCTCGGTCCTGGCGACGAAGTGATCATCCCGTCCCACACCTATATGGCGACCGCGACGTCCGTGCTCGCGGTCGGCGCGATCCCGCTGATCGTCGACATCGACGAGACGATCACGATCGATCCGAACGCGATCGAAGCCGCCATCGGACCGCGCACTCGCGCCATCGTGCCCGTTCATATGTGGGGCGCCGCATGCGATATGAACGCGATCATGGCGATCGCCCGTCGCCACGATCTCATCGTGGTGGAAGACGCCTGCCAGGGGGTCGGCGGTGGTTACGAAGGCCGCAAGCTGGGTTCGATCGGGCACATCGGCGCCTTCAGCTTCAACTATTACAAGAACATGACTTGCGGCGAGGGCGGCGGCGTCGCCGTCAATGACGATGTCCTCGCCGAAAGGGCGCGATGCGCCATCGATCCCTGCCATTTCTACTGGCAAGGCCGCAACGACGCCGTCAAGCCCTTTTCGGGCAACGGCGCCCGCGCGTCCGAATTGATGGGCGCCATGCTCAATGTCCAGCTCGACCGCATCGACCGCATGGTCCAGGCGATGCGCAAGGAGAAGAAGGCGATCCTCGAGGCGACGCGCTCCCTCGGCAATCTCGGGCTCAAGGCGGCGCCGATCAATAGTCCCGATTACGATTGCGCCGCGCAGGTGATGTACAGCCTGCCGTCCGCCGAGACGGCCAGGCGGTTCGTCGAGCTCTTCCCGAGCGTGATCATCGGCAAGACCGGCCGCCACACCTATACCGAATGGGACCAAGTGCTGATGGGCGCGGGCGCGGCGCATCCGGCGATGAATCCCTTCAATATGCCGGCGAACGCCGAGTGCCGGAAGAACTATTCCAGGGACATGTGCGAAAGGTCGCTGCAGATCCTTGACCGGACGATCATGGTCGCAACGCATCCGCAGCACACGGACGAGGAGATCGCCGACATCATTCACAACATCGGGGTCGCCGCGCGCGTCGCGCTCGGCGCGATGCCGATCGGAGAAGCCGATTTCCGCAAGGCAAAGCCCGTCGACGCGCAAAAGTTCGACCTGAAGCTCAACGCTTGAGGGTGCGCGGCGTCGGCGCGCCGGTCGGCTTGACCTTGTCGCAAGGCCGTTGGAGCGCGCGGCGACCGCGCTCGAGGTCGTTGCGATTCAGGAAAGAATGCCTGGCGGAAGCGTTCAGCGTTTCACAAGGGGGAGTACAAAGCGATGGTTATGAAGCTCACTCTGTCCAGAATACGTCTTCAGGCCGCAACAACGATGAGGCGCGCCAAGCGCCTTGCGGCGGTCGGCGCTCTATTTGCGCTGGCGGCGTCAGGCGGCGCCGCGATGGCGCAAGACAACATTTCCATCTATTTCGTCGGCTGCGCGGCGCCGACCGGCTTTCACGGCTATCTCGCACGCGGCGCCGCAGAGGCCGGAAAGAACCTCGGCGTGAAGGTGACCTACATCTACCCGGATCAGCTGACCGCCCCCAATCAGGTGGAGAAGATCGAAGAGGCGATCGCGGCCAAGGCCAATGGCATTGCGCTTTGCGAATTCGCCGAAGATTCCATCTATGCGGACGTGGCGGCGCGCGCCAAGGCGGCCGGAATCGCATTCGGCAGCGCCGCTGCGCCGCCGGCCGGCGCTCAGGTGCGCGATCCCAACGACATTTTCCTGTTTCGCACGGGATCCGACGAGAAAGCCGCCGGCGCTCTCACGGCGAAGCGGCTCATTGCGATGGGCGTGAAGGGCAACGTCGTCGTCGGCGACCAGCAGCCGGGCGACGCCACCTGCCGCGACCGCGCGGAATCCGAGATCGCGACCCTGAAAGCCGCCGGCGTGAAGGCCGAGTTCCTCGAGCTGACGATGGATCCGGGCCAGCAGTCCGAGTCGCTCTTCAATTATCTGCGGGCTCACCCCGACACGCAGGCCGCCACGAGCGTCTGCGACGTCATCGACGGGTTTCTTTCGGCCAAAGCCGACAGCGGCAAGAAGGATCTGATTCTGACGGGGTACGACATCGTGGCGCAGTCGCTCGCCGCCATCAAGGACGGACGGCAGGCCTTCACCATCGATCAGCAACAGTTCTGGCGCGGCTACATGCCGGTTCTGCTGCTCACGCACTACATCAAATACGGCCTGCTCGAAGCCAACTACTTCCTCACCGGGCCGACGATTGTCGACGCCGCGAACGTTGATCGCGTCAGCGCCCTCGTGAAGGAAGGCTATCGCTGAACGGCGGGAAGTCTCGCGGGAGGGCGACGGCGCCGTCCCGCGAGTTTCGCGTCGACGCCTGCATTCGTCGAGTGGCTGGGATGGCTCGAGGCAACGGACAGAGCGCTGCGGCGGGGCGGAGCGTCTTGCTCGGCGAGGCCGTGCGGCGGTTCGCGCTGCGCCCCGAGACGACCTCGCTCGCCGCCGTCGTGATTCTCTTCATCGTCTTCACGATCCTCAGCCCGGACCTTTTTCCCAACAAGCTGACCTATATCAGCTTGATGTCGGTCGCCGCCGAGCTTGGCATCGTCAGCATCGGCGTGACCCTGCTGATGATCGGCGGCCATTTCGATCTATCCGTCGGCGCCGTGCTCGGGCTCGCTTCCTATGTCTGCGTGCTGCTGATGCGCGACTATGGGATTCCGCCGGTCCTGGCGGCTCCCGTCGCGGTCGCCGTGGGAGCGGCCCTCGGCGCCGTCAATGGCGCCCTCGTCGTCAGGTTCCGCATCCACTCGTTTGTCGTCACGCTCGGAACCATGCTCATCTGGCGCGGCGTCGTCATCGCGTTGACCGGCGGCTTTCCGATGACCGTGGCGATACCGTCGGGCTTCAAGGACATCATGTCGGGGCCGCTGCTCGATGGCTTCAGGATGTCGGTGCTCTGGTTCTTCGCCATCGGGGCGTTGGGGACGTTTCTGTTGACCCGGACCCGCTTCGGAAACTGGGTCCAGGCGCGCGGGCAAAATGAGCAGGCCGCGCGCAATCTGGGCGTGCCGGTCGATCGCGTGTCCATCATCCTGTTCATGCTTACTTCTGCGCTGGGCGCGGTTACGGGCGTCATTCAGGTGGCGCGATTCTCGTCGGTCGACGCCCTGCGCGGCGAGGGAATGGAGCTGCAGGCGGTGGCCGTGACCGTCATCGGCGGCACGCTGCTTTCGGGCGGCTACGGCAGCGTGATCGGGACGATCCTGGGGTCGATCACTTTCGGCATGATTCAGGTGGGCCTCGTCCTGGCTGGCGCGCCCGGGCACTTTTTTCGCACGCTCACAGGCTTGATCGTGGTCGGCGCCGTCATATTGAACACTTCCGTCGCGCGCCGAATGGCGAGGTCCAAGCCGCTTGGCGGATTCCGGCGCAGCAGCGAGGCCGCCGACGCGGCGATCGCGGTGGCGACTGCGCGCGCCGTCGACAGGGCGAGCGACGAGGAGCGCCTGTCCGGGGTCGGCGTCGCCGGGGCCGGCCGGACGGAGGAGCCGCGATGATCGACGCGGTCCCCGCCGGCGGTTCCGTCGATTTGCACCTGCGGCCCCGCGCCATCGAGCCGATTGCGCCGGACGCGACGCCGGTGATCGAAGCCGTCAACATTTCCAAGGCCTTCGGCGCCACCACCGCGCTGGTCGACGTCTCGCTGAGGGCCTATGCGGGGCGCATCCTCGCGCTGCTCGGCGACAACGGCGCCGGCAAGTCCACACTGATCAAGATCCTATCCGGCGTCTTTCCGCCAGACAGGGGAGAATTGCGATTCCGCGGCGAGCCGGTGGTGTTCGCCAATCCCGCCCAAGCCCGCGAGCGCGGCATCGCCACGGTGTTCCAGGACCTCGCTGTTTGCGAGTTGCTGTCGGTCACGCGCAACGTCATTCTCGGGCGCGAGCCGCAGAAGGGCTTCGGCCCGTTCAAGTGGCTTGACGTCAAGCGCGCCGACGAGATGGCGCGCTCGGCCCTCCACCAGCTCGGGGTTCGCTGGGAGCGCGGCCTGGACGAGCGAGGCGTCAATATTTCAGGCGGCGAACGTCAATCGCTGGCGATCGCCCGCGCGATGTTCTTCGGCTCTTCCTTGCTCGTGCTGGACGAGCCCACCTCCGCCCTGGCCGTGCGTCAGGCGGGACGGGTCCTGGATCACATCGTCCATGCGCGCAATCAGGGCCAGGCGGTCATCCTCATCACGCACAATTTCCGTCATGCGCTGTCCGTGGCCGACGATCTGACGGTGCTCGCCCAGGGGCGTATGGCGGCCCATTTCCGCCGCGACGAGATCGAGTTGGAGGAATTGACGGATCTGGTGGCGCGGGTGGCGTAGTTCGCCCGTCGCACGTCCGCCCGAATCACAAGCTTGCCAGGAAGAGAGGCTCATGATGACCGCCATTCCCTACGCCGAAGGTCGCCGCGCTGTGGTGATCCATGAGGACGACGTCGGCATGTCGCATGGCGCGAACGCCGCCTTCGCCGAACTTTCGGCAATGGGCGCATGCAGCGCCGGATCGGTGATGACGCCATGTCCGTGGTTTCCGGAGGCGATCGAAATGGCGAGAGCCAATTCGTCGCTTGATCTTGGCGTCCACCTGACCCTCAACAGCGAGAAGAAGCCCTATCGCTGGCGGCCGTTGACCAATCCGCCGCGATCGGCGGGATTGACGGATGAGGCGGGCTATTTCTGGTCAAACGTCCCCGCCGTCAGAAAGAACGCCGCCCCCGAAGCGGTCGAGCTCGAATTGCGCGCCCAGATCGACGTGGCGCTGGCCGCCGGGCTCGACGTCACCCATCTCGACGGACACATGGGCGCGGCGATGATGCCGGAATTCGTGGAGATCTATTATCGCCTCGGGCGCGACTATAACCTTCCGATTCTTCTGGTGAGGGACCTTGAGCGCTTCAATCCGATGAGCTATGCGGGGCCGGCCTCCACCGAGAATTACGATCGGGTCGTCGCCAGGGCGCGCTCGCTGGACGAGCCCATCTTCGACCTCGTCATCGAGAGTCCTTGGTCGCGCAAGACCGACGCTGCGACCGCCTATCGCGCGATGTTCGACGACATTCCCGAGGGCTTGACCTATCTGTCGCTCCATTTCAACGCGCCGGGCGATTTCGAGGTCATCGAGCCCGAATTCGCGCATATCCGCACGGAGGAATACGCCTTCTTTCGGTCCGGGCGAGTGCGAGAGCTCATCGTCCAGCATGGGATCGAGGTTGTCGGCATGCGGCAGATCCGCGAACGACTGCGCGAGCGCCGAAGCCGACGGTGAAGTTTTCACCGGGGAAGCGGCGCTGCGACGCGTCGGCGGCCGCCGACCGACGCCCCGTTCACGGGCGAGACATCGCTTCCGTTGGAACGATCGGGCGCCGGCCTTGAAATGCCCGTGCCGCCATCCATATACCATCCATGTGGATGGCGATTTGGCGACGGGGCGGTGATCGATGACGAAGGCGCCGGACAGCGAGAAGCTGACGCTCAACCTTGGCTATGTTGATCTTGGCCATATCGATCTCCTCGTGCGCGACGGCTTCTATTCGAATCGGTCAGATTTCATTCGCACCGCCATCCGCAATCAGTTGGTGGCGCATGCCGATACGGCCAAACAGGCGGCTTCGCGGTTGACGCTTGAATTGGGCTTGCGCACGTTCACCCGCCACGACCTCGAAGCCGCTCAGGCGGCGGGCGAGCGGCTCAGGATACGCGTGCTCGGTCTGGCGACGATTGCCGACGACGTCACGCCCGATCTCGCCAGAGCGACGATCGAATCGGTCACCGTCCTCGGCGCGCTGCGCGCGCCGGCCGACGTCAGAACCGCGCTCGCCGATCGATTGGGCTGAGCGGTAGTCAACAAGGACAAAACGATGAGATCGCGCCTGCTTGAGGCCATGGGCGAGGCCCTGAGTCATGTAAGAAAGTCGAACGTCGCCGAGGCGACCGCGCTTTTGCGAAATGTGCTGTCCGGCGGCCAGGCGAGGGGCGAAGCGGATGAAGCCGAGGCCTCGCCTCGGTTTCCGCCCACCCGCGCCCTGGCGCCTCCGGCGCGGCGTCCACTGGGCGAGGTTCTGCGCGCGCTGCGCGTCGGGCGCGTCATCCTCCCGGAAACCGCCAAGCCGACCAGCGAACGGGCGCCGCCCGCATTCGACCACAGGTTCACCGCGCGCGCCTATCGCGGCGCGGCCGGCACGCTGAATTACCGCCTCTACGTTCCGGCCGATCACGCGGAGCGCGATCTTTCGTTGCTGCTGATGCTGCACGGCTGCACGCAAAATCCCGAAGATTTCGCCGTGGGAACGCGGATGAACGATTTGGCGGACGAGTTCGGCTTGATCGTCGCCTATCCGCATCAACCGCGCAGCGCCAACGCCTCGGGCTGCTGGAACTGGTTCGACAGGCGGCACCAGCATCGAGGGTCGGGAGAGCCGGCCAAACTCGCAGGGCTGGCGCAAGCCCTGGCGGCGGAATTCGGGGTGCCGAAGGAACGGATTTTCGTCGCCGGCCTGTCGGCGGGCGGCGCGATGGCGGAGGTTCTCGCCGCCACCTATCCTGACGTTTTCGACGGTGTCGGGATTCACTCGGGCCTTCCCTACGGCGCCGCCAACGACGTTCCTTCGGCGTTTGCGGCGATGAAGGGAACCGGCGTCGCAGGGCCGGCGCCGCGCGCCGCAAGCAACGCCGATTGCCGCAAGATCATCTTCCATGGCGGCGCCGACGCGACGGTCCACCCGACCAACGGCGAACGAATCCTCGCTGAGGCGCAGCGCGGCCCAGAGCCGTTGAGGAGAATCGACCTTGATTGGGAAATCGAGAGCGGGCGCGTCAATCGCACGGTGCTGCAGGACGCGGATGGCCGCGCCGTTGTCGAGCGCTGGTTCGTCGAGGGCGGCGCGCATGCGTGGTTCGGCGGAGACAGTCGCGGCGCCTATACGCAAAGCGTCGGCCTGGACGCTTCGCGCGTCATGGTGCGTTTTTTCCTGAAACAATGAAGGCGGAAGTCGGCGCCGACTTGCTCCTCCCACGGAAGCCGGGGAGGTCGATCGCTTTGTCGCGCGTGAGCAATTGAACCAGGCAATTCGCCGAGCCTTCAGGAATCCCGGAGGCTGTGGACGCTCTCTCCGGCGCGAAACGCAACGGGCATGATCGATTGAACAGCGCCGATCGGTCGTTGCGCGACGCCCGTCCTGGTTTGTCGCTCGGACCGTGCGGCGGGCGGACGCGTCATCGCCGCAATGAGCGCCTCGCCCAGCCTTACGCCGATCGCGGTCCAATCCGTTTGGAAAGTCGTGAGGGCCGGAGAGAGAATCTTCGCGCGCTCCTCGGGAAGAATGCCGATGAGTGAAATGTCGCGTCCCGGCCGCAATCCGGCTTCGTTCAGTTTGCGGTAGAGGCCGAGCGACTGGATCGCTTCCGATACGAGGATCGCGGTTGGAGGCTGAGGCGTGGCGAGCAGGGCCGCGCCGGCCAGATACCCGCCGTCCTCGCCGGCGGCGCGCCGTTGGATGAACGCGCGCTCGACCGGCAGGCCACGCCGGCGCATGGCGCGCTGGTAGGCCTCCAGGATCAAATGAAAGTAATTCTTTTCTCCGGTCGGCAGCATCAGGGCGATGCGGCTGTGGCCGGATTTGCAAAGCATCTCGACCGCCGATTCCGCAGCCGCGGTGAAATCGGGATCGACCCATGGGTGGTCGCCGCCCGAGAGGCTGCGCCCGAAAGCGACGAACGGGCGCCGCCTTTCGATGAGATAGTCGATGCGCGGATCGACGCGTTGGGTGTTGGCGATGATCAGCCCGTCCACCAGACCGCGCTCGGTCAAACGCCGCAAGGCGCCGAACAACGGATCGTCCGGCCCGTGCAGAAAGATCGCCAGATCGAGCCGTTGCTCGGACAATCGCCGGCGCAGACCATCGAGGACGGACAGGAAAACCGGCGTGATCAGCGTCTGATCGCCGCCAGTCGGAATAATCACCCCGACGAGGTCGGTTCTGCCGCGGCGCAGGCTGCGGCCCGACTGATTGGGCGAGTAGCCCAATCGAGCGGCCGCCTCGCGAACGCGGTCGCGCGTCTGCGGGTTGACGTCGGCCCTGTCGTTCAGCGCCCGCGACACGGTGCCGATCGAAATGTCGAGATGGCGCGCGAGATCGCGGATGCCGGTCAGGATCGATTCCTTTTTTTGCGGCCGTGCGGCCTGCGCCACCGTTTCATCCCGTCCGTTGACAGGTCGGGTTCAGGCGCCTATTGTCGTAAACGTTTACGGCAACGTCAATGGGCGCGGACATCGGCCGATGCGGCCGAAGGGGAGGGCGTCGATGCGGCTCAGGGCTGCTCTCGTCGGCTGCGGCGCAATGAGCCGCGCCTGGCTCGAGGCCGCCGCCGGGATTGACGGGCTGGAGATCGTTGGCTTGGCCGATCTCGACCTTGCCAGAGCCGAGAGTCGCGCCGCGAGCTTCGGGCTGCGCGACGCCGTCCTTGCAGCTGACGTCAAGACATTGCTCGCCCGCGCGACGCCGGATCTTCTGTTCGACGTCGTGGCGCCCGCCGCGCGTTACGAGATCGTGTCGGCCGCTTTGGACGCGGGTTGTCACGTGCTGAGCGAAAAACCGATGGCTGAGACGCTCGATGAAGCGCGCGGCCTTGTCGCGCGCGCGGCCCGCGCGAGCCGCATCCACGCCGTTGTGCAAAATCGCCGCTACATCGGGTCGGTTCGCCGCATTGCCCGCGCCATCGGCTCTGGGATGGTCGGCGCGGTCACCAGCATTCATGCCGACTTCTTTCTTGGCCCGCACTTCGGCGGATTCCGTGAGGAAATGGAGCACGTCCTGCTGCTCGATATGGCGATCCACAGCTTTGACGCCATGCGGTGCATGGCGGGTCTCGAAGCGCAGGGCGTTTATTGCCGGGAGTGGAATCCGCAAAACTCGTGGTATCGCCAAGGCTCGTCGGCGTTCGCGCTGTTCGACCTCGAAAATGGCTCGGTATTCACCTATCGCGGCAGCTGGTGCGCCGAGGGTCTCGGCACGAGTTGGGAATGTGCGTGGCGCTTCGTCGGCGTGAAAGGCACGCTGCTGTGGGACGGCCGCGATGATATTCGCATCGAGAACGCCGAGAGCGAGCGCGAGGGCTTGTTCGCGAAAGTCGTCGGCCTCGCGGCTCCTCCGCTTGACCCTGCCGACAGGATCGGCGGGCATGCCGGCGTAATGAAGGATTTTGTCGCTGCGGTGCGTAGCGGAACGACACCGGAAACCGCCGGCAGCGACAACGTCAAGAGCCTTGCGATGGCGCTCGGCGCGATCGACAGCTCGGAGCGAGGCCGACGGGTGGAAATTGCGATTTGAGGCGAGCATAAAATGAAGTCTCTGAAGGACATTCGGATCGGCACGATGATTCGCGGCTCCCTCGCCGATCCCGGCGCCTATGTGCAAGCGCTGGTGAAGCTCGGATTCGAGAGCATCGAGCCATTCTTTTGGCAGCGGATGGACGCGGATTTGCCGCGACTGGCCGTCAGTCTGAAAGAGGCGATCGGCGACGCCGACGTCTCCATCGATACGCTCGGGATGTTCGGCAATCCTCTCGAGGACGGCGATCTCGATCGCAAGACGCTCGCTGGCTGGGAGGCCCTGATCGATCACGCCCACCTGTTCGGCGCCAAGACGATCGCCGGCTTCACCGGGCGGGTCCGCGGCAAGCCGATCGAGGACAGCCTGCCGCGCTTCAAAGCGGTATGGGGCGCGCTCGCCAGGCGCGCCGCCGACAAGGGCGTGCGCCTGGCGTTTGAAAACTGCGCGATGGATGGGAATTGGCAGGCCGGCGACTGGAACATCGCGCACAACCCCGACGCGTGGGAGCTGATGTTCAATGCTCTGCCGGACGAGAATTTGGGGCTCGAGTGGGAGCCGTGCCACCAGCTCGTCTATCTGATCGACCCGATTCCGCAGATTCGCAAATGGGCGCCGAAGTTCTTCCACGTGCACGGCAAGGACGCCACCGTTCGCTGGGACGTCATCCGCGAACACGGCGTATTCGGCAAGGTTCCGTTCGTTCAGATGCGGAGCCCGGGATTTGGCGACAGCGACTGGACCCGCGTCATCAGCGAGTTGCGGCTGGCGGGATATCGCGGATCGATCGATATCGAAGGTTGGCACGATCCGGTCTATCGCGATGAACTGGAGCTGACGGGCCAGGTTCACGCGCTCAATTATCTCAAGAATTGTCGTGGCGGCGCGGAGTTCGTCCCCAATCCGGCATGACGACGCTTCCGGCGGCGAACGTCGGATCATACCGCCTGTCCGGGTCAGCCGGCGGGCCCATAAACGGCGCAAGTCGGGATAAACGTAACGGAGGAAGTCTCATGGAGAAATCTCATTCGCGTTGGGCGTTGCGCGGTTCGATCGCGCTCGCCGCCGTGCTCACGGCGCTGGTCGGCTTCGGCCACGCCTCGCAAGCGGCGGCGTTGCGCGACAAATGGTGCAGCAAGGTCCATATCCGCTTCTTCGTCGGCGGCGCCGAGGGCGACGCCTTCGGCACGATCGTTTACAATGGCGCGAGGCAGGCCGCGGCCGACACCGGCGCGCAAGTTGACTATGTCTTCTCGGGCTGGGTGAACGAGAAGATGGTGCAGCAATTACGCGAAGCGGTGGCGGCGCGCCCTGACGGCATCGCGATGATGGGTCATCCCGGCGAAGCGGCGATTGTTCCGTTGGCGCAAGAAGCGGCCAAGAACGGCACCAAGATGATGTATCAGAACGTTCCCGTCCCCGCCGCCGTCGACAAGGTGGGCGGCGGCTATGTCGGCGCGCAGCAGGCGCCGCAAGGCCATGCGCTCGGGGTCGAAATTGCGCGTCGGTTCGCCGTCAAGAAGGGCGACGTGGCGATCGTTCTGGGCGGCTGGGACGATTCGATTCGCGCCGCCCGCGAGGCGGGCACGGCGACCGCGCTTGAAGAGGCGGGCGCGAAGGTCGTGCGGTTGAATTCGCCCCCGGAATGGACCAGCGATCCCAATCTGGCGATCCCTGTCATCACGGCGGCGTTCCAGGTCAATCCGACAACCAAAGTGATCGTCTATCCCGGCGGACAGGAGCTGGGCAACGCCGCAACTTATATGAAGGCGGCCGGCAAGAAGCCCGGCGAGGTGATCAACGTGGGTTTCGACACGAGCCCGCAGATCGTCGAGGCCTTCAAGGGCGGCTGGGTCCAACTGACGGCCGACCAGCAGCCGTTCCAGCAAGGCTACCTGCCGATCCTCAGCCTGTGCGAACAGATCGTCTATGGTCTGGCGCCGATCAACGTCGACACCGGCGCCGGCTTCGTGACGCCGGACAATTACAAGGCGGTCGCCGATCTGGCGACCGAGGGTCTGCGCTGATCGGCAGGCGACACGGAACCAGACAGCGCGCCGCAGGCGTCGCGGTCTGGTCCGCAGGTCAGGGGAGAAACGCCATGGGCGAGCGGCTCGTCGAGCTGAGAAACGTCGCCAAGTCCTACGGCAGGGTGTTTGCGGTGGGAGGCGTCGATCTGCATATCGATCGCGGCGAGGTCGTCGGGCTGCTCGGAGACAACGGCGCCGGCAAATCGACGCTGATCAAGATACTCGCGGGCGCAATCCAGCCGAGCAGCGGAGAAATCCTGGTGCGCGGCAAGATCGAATCGCACTGGAACGCCGCACGCTCGCGCAACGCCGGCATCGAGACCGTGTTCCAGGACCGCGCGCTGGCGGTCCAGCAGTCCATCATCCGCAATATTTTCATGGGGCGCGAGATCACGAGCTGGTTTGGCTTGCTCCATTCCTCCCGAGAGATGCGCGAAGCCGAACGTCTGATGCGCGAGATCGGCTTCACTTCGAAGGTGTTCACGCCCGATTCGATCGTCGGGCAACTTTCCGGCGGCGAAAGGCAGGGTGTGGCGCTGGCGCGGGCCATCTACAACAAAGCCGATCTGATCGTGATGGACGAACCAACCACGGCGCTGTCGCTGACCGAGACCGAGAAAGTGTTTCGGTTCGTGCGAACGGTGCGCGCCGGCGGCCGGTCGGTTCTGTTCATCGGCCATAACATTCATCACGTCTTCGACATCGCCGAACGTTTTGTGGTGATGGATCGCGGCAGGGTCGCGCTGCAGGCGACCAAGCAGCAGGTGGGTTCGGCCGATCGGCTCATCGCATTCATGGAGAACATCGCTCATCCGCAAGGGATCGCCTCATTCGATCCGGCCTCCGTTCAGGCGGGAGCAGCGCCATGACCATGTCGTTGGAGCCGATCGAAAGGCGAGCCGCGCCGGTCGTTCGCCAGCCCGACGGCGCCTTGCGGCGTTTCATTTCGAAGAACAGGGCGGCGATCGGCACTCTGGCGGTGTTCGTGGCGATGATGACGGCGTTCACCATCGCCAGCCCCCAGGTGTTCACGCGTTGGCAGATCTATGATTCCGTGCTGGTGACGCTGCCGGTGGCGCTCTGTCTCGTCGTGCCGCTGGTGTTCGTCGTCACGGTTGGCGAGATCGATTTGTCTTTTCCCGCGACGATGGGATTTTCCGCGTGGATTTTCGCATTGCTCGTCCAGGCGGGCTTCAGTCCCTTTCTCGGCATCGTCGGAGCGCTGGCGACCGGCATGGTGCTCGGCTACTGCGTCGGCGCGCTGGTGGTTACGGCGAGCCTATCCTCGCTGATCGCCACGCTCGGCATGAACTACATGCTGCGCGGCTTGATCATGATCATCACGCAGGGCAAGTCCATCGCCTTGCTCGATCTGCAGGACACCGTGGCGGGCGGCCTCTTCTCCGGCGAGCTGTTCGGCTTTCCTGTCCAGATGTTCTGGGCGCTCGGCTTCGTCGCGTTCGCCGGGCTGTTGTTCAACCGTCATCGTTTCGGCGCGCGGGTCCATGCGGTCGGCGACCACCCTGACAGCGCAGCGCAGATGGGGGTCAACGTCAGCCGCATCCGCATTGCGACCTTCGTATTCATGGGGTTGGGCGCCGCGCTGGCCGGCGTATTCTCCACCATGATCAACTACACTTGGTGGCCCACCACGGGGGATGGCTATCTTCTGCCGGCGATCGCCTCGGTGTTTGTCGGGGGCACGCCAACCTGGGGCGGGGTCGGAACGATCGCGGGCGGGGCGATCGGCGCGCTGATCGTTTCGTTCATCCAGAGCGGGATCGTCGCGGCGGGCCTCAGCGGCTTTTACGTTCAGTTTTTCAATGGCCTGATCATCATTCTGGCGCTGCTCGGACATCGCTGGAACCAGAAGCGCTATCGCTGACGCGCCCGCCGCTTGCAAGCCGGGCTCGCGAATCCGACGATTTTGGACGCATAGGCGGCGAACCGGCGCGCCGAGATTTTTCTCGGTTGCAAGGGCTCCCCGCTTGACAAAAAGCCATTACGATATATCTTAACTTACGACATATCGAGATATGTCTTAAATCAAAGGAGAAAAGTATGTTCTTTCGACATTCATATTCGGACGGCGCGGAGTTGCGCCGCGCCGCGAGGGACGAGTTCGGCCGCGCCTGGCGCGACCGCCATGAGCGCCATCGCCATGGCGGCGGCTTCCGCGAGCGGGAAAGCGAGCGCATTTTCGAACACGGCGATCTGCGCCTGGTGATCATGGCGCTTCTCGCGGAAAAGCCGCGCTACGGCTACGAGATCATCAAGGCCCTGGAGGAGCGGGTCGGCGGCGGCTACAGCCCGAGCCCCGGCGTCGTCTATCCCACCCTGACGTTGCTTGAGGAAGTCGGCCACGCCTCGGTCAGCGACGAGCACGGCGGGCGCCGGCTCTATACGCTTTCCGACGAAGGCCGCGCCTTTCTGGAAGCCAACCGCACCGTTGTCGACGCGATTTTCGCGCGGGTCGACGGCGCCAACGCTTCGCGTCGCGCGCCGCCGACGTCGGTTCTGCGCGCGATGGAGAACCTCGGCCATGCGCTGCGCCACCGGCTCAAGGGCCGCCCGCTCGGCGACGAGCATGTCCGCGTCATCACGGCGGCGCTGGAGGCGGCGGCCAAGGCGGTGGAGGAAAGCTGACCGCGAGCGCGCCCGCCGCCCGCCGCGGGTCTTGACGCCGAATCGAGGCTTGTTCACACGATCTCAATTCCAACGCGCGACAGCGCCGCCGCAGCGCTGATCCCTTGGCGGCGCTTCGGCGTTCAGCGAAAGGAGGAGCCGCCATGCTGAAGCTCGCCATTCTCGATGATTACGGCCATGTCGCGCTGGAATCGGCCGACTGGTCACGCCTCGCCGGCGTCGCCGACATTACCGTCTTCGACCGCCATCTCTCGGAAGAGGAGGCGGCGTCGGCGCTGAAGCCTTTCGATGTTCTGTGCACGATGCGCGAGCGAACGGCGCTGCCGCGCAGCCTGTTCGAAAGGCTCCCCAATCTGAAGCTCGTGGCGATCGTCGGCCTCTCCCTGCCCAACCTGGACATGGCCGCGGCGACCGAGCGCGGCGTGCTCGTCATCCAATCCGACTTCAGGACCGCCGAATCGAACGATTACGCGAGCTCGACCCCGGAGCTCGCCTGGGGCCTGTTGATCGCCACGATGCGCCATATCGCCGCGGAGGATCGGCGCATGCGCGAGGGCGGCTGGCAGAGCACGGTCGGCGTGATTCTGTCCGGCAAGACGCTGGGGCTGTTGGGCCTCGGCCGCATCGGCATACGCATGGCGGGATACGGCCGCGCATTCGGCATGAACGTGATCGCCTGGAGCCAGAACCTCACCGCGGAGGTCGCGGCGACGGCCGGCGTGCGCCATGTCGCCAAGGAGGCGCTGTTCGCCGAAGCCGACGTGCTTTCGATTCACGTCCAGCTCAGCGCCCGCACGCGCGGCCTCGTGACGGCGCGTGACCTCGCGCTGATGAAGCGCGAGGCCTATCTCATCAACACCTCGCGCGCCGCGATCGTCGACACCGCCGCATTGGTCGAGGCGCTGCGCGAGCGACGGCTGGCGGGGGCGGGGATCGACGTGTTCGACCTCGAGCCGCCGCCCGCCGACCATCCTCTGCGCACGATGGACAACGTCACCCTGACGCCTCACCTCGGCTATGCCGCGCGCGAGACCTTGCGCGTCTTCTACGGCGGCATGCCCGAGGCGGTGGCGGCTTTCGCCAATGGGGCGCCGATCCGCGTCGCCAACCCCGAAGCGCTCGCCCACCCCAGGCATGCGGCGTTGCGCGCCAGGTGAAAATCCGGTCGCCCGCGACGGGCGACGAGACGCGGCGGCCTCGCGGTCGCCCTGTCGCGTCTGCTCCGACCGCGGCTTTTCCGCTTGGCCCTGCTTGATACTTTTCCTGCGGCGCGGCAGAACAACGCCAACGATCCGAGGAAACGCCCCATGCTGCACGTCAATCCCGCCTTCTCGCGCATCGGCGAGGAGAATGCCTTCGCGGTGCTCGCCAAGGCCGCCCAATTGCAACGCCAGGGGCGCGACATCATCAATCTGGGAATCGGCCAGCCTGATTTCTCGACGCCTGCGCACATCGTCGAGGCGGCGGTCAAGGCGTTGCGCGACGGGCAGCACGGCTATACTGCGGCGACCGGCATCCTACCGCTGCGCGAGGCGGTGGCCGCCGATCTTGGCCGTCGCTACGGCGTCGAGGTCTCGCCCGAGCGCGTGCTGATCGTCCCCGGCGGCAAGGTGACGATGTATATGGCGATCGTCATGTTCGGCGAGCCGGGGGCCGAGATCGTCTACCCCGACCCCGGCTTTCCGATCTATCGCTCGATGATCGAATACACTGGCGCGCGGCCGGTCCCGGCGCCGGTGCGCGAAGAGAACGGCTTTGCGTTTTCGGCCGACGAAATCCTCGCGCTGATCACGCCGCGAACGCGATTGCTGATCGTCAACTCGCCCGCCAATCCGACCGGCGGCGTCACGCCCGGACGGGAAATCGACAAGCTCGTCGCCGGTCTGGCCAAATGGCCCGACGTCGCCGTTCTGTCCGACGAGATTTACGGGCAGATGACCTATGACGGCCTCGCCCATCAGACGCTGCTCGCCTATCCCGAGATCGCCGACCGCCTGATCATGCTCGACGGCTGGTCGAAGACCTACGCAATGACCGGCTGGCGGCTCGGGTTCTCGGTCTGGCCGGAGACGCTTTATGAAAACGCGCGCAAGCTCGCCGTCAATTGCTATTCCTGCGTCAACGCGCCGACGCAGTTCGCCGGGATCGCCGCGTTGACCGGGCCGCAGGACGCGGTGCGCGGCATGGTCGCCGAATTCGATGCGCGCCGTTCGGTGGTCGTCGAAGGTCTGAACCGCCTGCCGGGCGTCCGCGCGGCCGTTCCCAAGGGCGCCTTCTACGCTTTCCCCAACATCGCCGCCACCGGATGGAAGGCCAAACCGCTCGCTTCGGCGTTGCTCGACGAGGCTGGCGTCGCGACGATCGGCGGACCGGATTTCGGCGTTTTCGGCGAGGGCTTCATTCGTGTGTCTTACGCCAATTCTACGCTGAATATTCAGCGCGCGCTGGAGCGCATCGGCGATTTTCTGAGCCGCCGGAACGCGCCGCGATGAAGGCGCGCCGATCGAGCGGCATCCCGTAAATGGGGGCGGCTTCGCCGGCCGCGTCCGTTTGAATTTCGCCGCCGCCGATAGTAGATTGCCTCGCTGATTGGACGGGTTGTGATGCGAATCTGGCTTCTGTGCCTGGCGCTTGTTTCGGCTTCGACCTCCTGCGCCTGGGCGGATTATGCCCGCCCGTCGCAGGCGCTGTGCGATTCCAGGAAGATCGGCGCGCGGGAACTGGCCGATTGCCTTCGCGCCGCCGCCGACCGGTCGGAGAAGGATCTCGCCGCCGTCGTCGAAGGCGCCGCCAAGTCGATCGACGGGCGGGCCGGCCTGCTTGCCGGGCAAAAGGCGCGCTGGAAGCGCTCGCTCAACGACTCGCAGGCGCAGTGGCTCGTCTGGCGCGACGCCGATTGCCAGGACGTCGCGCCTTTCGAAGCCGGGATGAACGCCAAGGGCGGCGATCCCCGCCTCGCCTGCATCATCGACCACAACTCGCAGCGCATCGAGGAAATGAAGGCGCGCTATCCCTGACGGTCTGCGTCAAAGGAATCGAAGCGCGCGCCCCTTCCCCCCTTGCGGGGGAAGATGGCCGGCGGAGCCGGCCAGATGAGGGGTAGTCGAGCGTAGCGAGACGCCTTCCGGCGGTGCGGTCCCGAGCCGTCGAGCTTGCGCTCGACGGCCCCTCATCCGTCATGCTCCGCATGACACCTTCTCCCCGCCTCGCGGGGAGAAGGGAATCCGCGCCACCGGGCGTACAAATTCCTTCGGCGGATCGAAGCCTTTCAGGCGCTTGCGGCCCGGGAAATTTCCGCCTCGGCTGTCTCCGGCGCGGGTTGGAGGAGGGGCCGGGCCGGGGCCGGCGCGGCGATTTGCAGGGGCGTGGGCGGCGGGGCTTGCAACGCTGGCGTGACGGGCGCGCGGAGGCCGTGATAGCGGTCGAGTTCGCCGACCAGTTTGACGAGCCGGTCGATCGCGCGCAAGTCGCCCTCGATCATCCGGGTGTGCGCGACCATCATCGCGTCGTTGAGCCGCGCGATCTGCAACTGCACGAAGCCGGCCGGCGGGTCGATCTCGCGCTCCGCCAGCGTCTGCGCGATGATCTGCCGCACGCGGCGGACCGAACAATTCTCGGCCTGGGCGATGCGCGCCACCGACATCCCCGCCACGAGCTGCTCGACGATCCTGAGCTTGCGCTGAGCCGTCGCGCGCCGCGCCGCGGCGCGACGGATTTGCTCTGGCTTCGATTGCTTCCCTGCGGGGCGGGACTTGCTGTCGGCGGCCTTCGCCATGCGGAGCTCCAGGGGCGGGGCGATCAAAATGGCAGAATAGCATGAATGCGTTTTTTCAGAAAGAGATTAGTCAAATATTCCAAATATGCGAAGCATCGCAGGGCCATGCCGCCGAGCCGCCGTCAGGCGGCTGCGTCGCTCCTTAAGCTTCGCTTCGGCGCCTTCGGCGTGACGGCATCGCGTTGGCGCGGCGTTTTGTCTCCGTGTCCATCTGGCGAACCAGCGCGGCGGTCGGCCGCTTCGCTCGCCAGATGGACATGGCGGGCAGGAACAATGATTCGTCGTTGCGGGGGAGCGAAGCGACGAAACAATCCAGACTGGGGCTCTGACAGCCTTCGTCTGGATTGCTTCGCTGCCGCTCGCAATCGACGGCTCGACGGTCTCGCCGGTGGGCCACGCGCCGCGCTACCCCTCCATCTTCAGCACCACGCGAAAGCGCGCCTTGCCGCTCATCATCCGGTCATAGGCGTCCTGCGCCTTTTCGAACGGGAAGACCTCGTTCATCGAGGCGATCTCATTGAGCCGGCTGAACTGCAGCGTGTCCTCGGAATCGGCGGAGGTTCCGGAGTACCAGCCTTTCACCGCGGCGCGCTTGCCCAGCAGGTCGAGCGCATTGACCGTCAGCGGGCCGACGGCGCCGATGACCATCAGGGTCCCGTTGACGCCGAGCCCGCCGGCGATCGCCTGCATGGCTTCGGCGCTGGTGACGGTGGCGATGATCGCCCTGGCCCCGCCCATCGCCTGGAGCGCCTTGGCGGGATCGTCGGCCGCGCTGTCGACATAGGCATGGGCGCCGAGCGAGCGCGCGAGAGGCTCCTTGTCGCGGCCGCGGTTGACCGCCACGGTGCGAAGTCCCTGCCGCGCCGCGAACTGGATGGCGAGATGGCCGAGCCCCCCGACGCCATGGATCGCGACGAGATCGCCCGGCCCGGCGCCGCAGTGGCGCAGCGCGTTGAACGTGGTGATGCCCGCGCAGAGCAGCGGCGCCGACTGCACCGAATCCAGCGTATCGGGCACATGCGCCAGCGCCGAGGCGTGCGCCAGCATGTGCGTGGCGTAGCCGCCATCGCGCGATACGCCGGTCGCGCCGCGGATGTTCTCGCAGGCGAAGGCGTCGCCGCGCCGGCAATTCCCGCAAGCGCCGCAGGCGCCGCTCGACCAGCCGACGCCGACCCGCGCGCCGAGGCTCCAGCCCGCGACGTCGGCGCCGATCGCCTCGATCACGCCGATCACCTCATGACCGGGAACGCGGGGGTAGCTGATCCCCGGCATGAGGCCCTGCACGGTGACGGAATCGCTGTGGCAGACGCCGCAGGCCTGCACCCGCAGGCGCACCTCGTGAGGGCCGGGCTCGGGCGGATCGCGCTCCACCATCTGCAGGGGCGCGCCCGGCTTGGGAACGATCATCGCGCGCATCTTCGACATGGCGGGCTCCCTGGCTTTCGGCGTCACGGGCGTCATCGGACGGCGCCGCCGGGCGGACGTCAAGCGGCGCGTCGCCGTCACGCCGGGCTGGCGTTCGGCGACTCGGTATGGCGAGGCGCCGGCGCTCGCCAATTTCACCGCTCGTCGACGATCGCCGCCCAGCCCCATTCGAGCAGCGGCAACGCCTGCCTGGCGAAGGCGACGAGGTCATCGACGAGACGCGGCGAAGCGAGCTTTGCCGGATCGATCGGCTTCGAGCCGACATGCGACTTGCGCAACACCGCGGCGGCGATCGCCGGTTCGGCGACCGTCTCGAAGCCGCGCGGCAGACGCTTCAGGCTCTCGGTCTCCCTGAACCTGACCTTGGCCTTGTCCAGCGCCTTCGCCATCTTTTGGTAGGCCGCCGGCGCCCGCACGATGGCGCGCCGCATCGCCGCCAGTTCGTCGGGCGCGGGTTGATAGAAGCCGGCGGCGGCGAAACACTCGTCGGCCGCGATATGAATGTAGAACAGCCCGGCGTCGTCCTTGGCGCCGCCGCGCGTCAGGACCGCGCCGGCGTGCGTCTTGTAGGGGCTCTTGTCCTTGGAAAAGCGGATGTCGCGATTGAGCCGGAACAGCGAGGTCTTGCGGTCGCCCTTCAGCGGCACGCCGGATCTGGCGAACGTCGCGGCGAGGTCCTCGACGAGATCGCCGAACGGCGCCTTGATTTGCGTTTCGTAGGTTCCGCGGTTCTCTTCGAACCATTCGCGGGTCTGATGGAAAGCGAGCGCCTTGAAGAAGGGCAGGGCGTTCGGTCCAAATCCCTTGAAACTCATGCGCGCCTTCCCTCCAGCGCCCGGTGCGGGACAGGCCCGCCGCAGGCCCAGTCGAGAAGCTCGGCGGTGTGGACGATCGGGATCGACGTTCCCATCGCGATTTGCGTGATGCAGCCGATGTTACCCGCCGCGACGACGTCCGGCTTGACGCGCTCGATATTGGCGACCTTGCGGCTTCGCAATTGCCCGGCGATTTCCGGTTGCAGGATATTGTAGGTCCCCGCCGAGCCGCAGCAAATGTGGCCCTCGGGCACGTCGCGCACGACATAGCCGGCGCGGCGCAGCAGGGTCTTCGGCTCGAGCGTAATTTTCTGGCCGTGCTGCATCGAGCAGGCGGAATGATAGGCGACGACGAGGCCGTTCGGACTGGAGAAGGGCAGCTCCAGGCCGGTCAGATATTCCGTGACGTCCCTGGCGAGCGCCGAGACGCGCGCGGCTTTCTCCGCATAAAGCGGGTCGCCGCGAAACATGAAGCCATAGTCCTTGATCGTCGTGCCGCAGCCGGACGCCGTGACGACGATCGCCTCGAGGCCGCCGTCGTCGATTGCGCGCGTCCAGGCGTCGATATTGGCGCGCGCCTGGCGCAGCGCGCGATCCTCCAGCCCCATGTGATGCACCAGCGAACCACAGCAGCCCTCGCCTTGCGCCAGCACGACGTCGACGCCGGCGCGGTTGATCAGCCTGATCGTCGCCGCATTGATCCGCGGCGCCAGCACCGCCTGCGCGCACCCGGTGAGCAGCGCGACACGGCGGCGCGCGCCGCCCGCGCCCGGCGCCGAAAACACGCCCGGCCCCTCGGCCTCGCGAGCCGGCAGACGCGCCGGGGCGAGCGCGAGCATGGCGGCGAACCTGGCGCCCAACCTTGGAATGCGCGCGACGAGCGGCGCCAGCGGCCGGGCGATCCGCGCGAGCGCCAGCGCGGCGCGAAATAGGGCGCGCGACGGCAGCACCCAGGCGAGCGTCGCGCGCATCGCGCGGTCGATCGGGGGACGCCGATAGTTCGCCTGGATGTAAGCGCGGGCATGATCGACCAGATGCATGTAGTGCACGCCCGAGGGGCAGGTCGTCATACAGGCCAGGCACGAAAGGCAGCGGTCGATATGCTTGACCACCTCGGCCGAAGCGGGGCGCTCGTTCTCGAGCATGTCCTTGATGAGATAGATGCGCCCGCGCGGACTGTCGAGTTCGTCGCCGAGCAGCAGGTAGGTCGGGCAGGTCGCCGTGCAGAAACCGCAGTGAACGCAGGAGCGCAGGATTTTCTCGGACGCCTGCATATGCGGATCGGCGAGAAGGGCGGGCGAAAAGTTGGTTTGCATCGCGCCTCACACCGCCGCGTACATGCGCGCCGAATTGAACACGCCGTCCGGATCGAAGCTTTTCTTGATCCCCTGGGTGATCCGCATCAGCGGCGCGGAAAGCGGCTCGAAGACGTCAACGCTCCGGCGCAGCGCGTCGGGCGCGCGAACCAGCGTCGCATGGCCGCCCAGCTGGGCCAGCGCGGTCCGCACGGCGGCGGCGGCCTCGGCGGTCGGCGCGCTGCTCAGCCAGACCAGGCCGCCGCCCCAATCGTAGAAATGCGCGAGCGCGCGGACGCCGAGCCGCGCGACGAAATCGGCGCCTCTCGACGGCGCGAGGCTGATGCGCCAGATCGCGCTTTCGCTCGGGCTTGCGATGAAGGTCGCATCGCGGATGTCGCGCCACAGGCGCTGCGATTCCTCTTCTTCCAGCGCGTGCTTGGCGCCGAACGGCGCCAGCAAGCCGAGCAGCGCGGCGATGCGATAGTCGACCGAGGCGCGAAAGCCCTCGATGCGCGCGAAGGTGCGCGGAAACTCGCGCCCCATGCCCGCCGAAAGATGCGCCGCGCCGCTCACGCCGAAGGGCGAGCCGAGCGCGATCGACAGCGCCTCGATGGCGCGCGCGTCGTCGAGGCGGCGGATGACGATGGTCGCCTCGGCCTCGGGCCTTGGCAGCACCTTGAACGTCGCCTGCGTCACCAGGCCGAGCGTTCCATGCGCGCCGCAGTTCAGTTTCACCAGATCGAGGCCGGTGACGTTCTTCATCACCCGCCCGCCGCAAACGACGGTCTCGCCGCGGCCGTTGACCAGGCGCAAGCCGATCAGCGCGTCGCGCGCCGCGCCGGCGCTGATGCGGCGGGGCCCGGAGATGTTCGCTGCGACCACGCCGCCGATCGTCGGCTCGCCCTCGGTTGCGTAGAGACCGCGATGATCCATCGGTTCGAACGGCAGCATTTGCCCGCGCTGCGCGATCACCGCCTCGATCGCGCCGAGCGATGTCCCGGCCTGTGCGCAGACAACCATCTCGGCGGGCTCGTAAAAGACGATTCCCGACAGTCCGGCGGAGGCGAGCCGGGCGCGCGACGCCGCCGGTCGGCCGAGCCCCGCGCGCGTGCCGCCGCCGGCGATGTCGAGCTTCTCGCCCTTGGCGCGCGCTTCCGACACGAGCTGCGCCGCCTCTTCCTCCGACGCCGGCGTCAACGTCCGCGCCGCATCTTGCGTCAAGCCGAAACCCTCCCCGCCAGGGGGAAGACCTTGGCCGGGTTGAGGCGCCATGCGGGATCGAAGACGGCGCGCACCCGCATTTGCTGCGCCAGATCCTCGCGCGTGAACTGATGCGTCATCAGATCTCGCTTCTCGATGCCGACGCCGTGCTCACCGGTGAGGCACCCGCCGAGATCGACGCAAAGCTTGAGCAACTCGGCGCCCGCCGCCTCGGCCTTGGCCTGCTCGGCCTCGTCGTTGACGTTGTAAAGGATCAGCGGATGCATGTTGCCGTCGCCGGCGTGAAACACGTTGGCGACGCGCAGGCCGTAGGAGGCGACGATCTCGCCGGTCCGTTGCAGCGCTTCCGGCAGCCGGCTGGTCGGCACCGTGCCGTCCATGCAGATGTAGTCGGCGATCCGCCCCGTCGCGCCGAACGCCGACTTGCGGCCTTTCCAGATCAACGCGCTCTCCATCGCCGACATCGACTCGCGGATGACCTTCACGCCATGCGCCTTCGCGATGGCGGCGATCCTGTCGAGCTGGGCCGCCATCTCCGGTTCGGAGCCCTCGACCTCGATGATGAGCATCGCCTCGACGTCGAGGGGATAGCCGGCGTGCGCGAAGCCTTCGCAGATCTCGATCGCCAGCTTGTCCATGTATTCGATGGCCACCGGGATGATGCCGGCGCCGATGATCGCGGCGACGCATTGCCCCGCCGCTTCGGCCGAATCGAAGCCGAACAGCACCGGGCGGGCGCCCTCGGCGGCGCGCAGCAGCCGGACCGTCGCCTCGGTGACGATGCCCAGTTGCCCTTCCGAGCCGATCGTCAGGCCAAGCAGGTCGAACCCGCCGGCGTCGAGATGGGCGCCGCCGAGCTCGATCACCTCGCCGTCGACGGTGACCAGAGTGACGCCGAGGATATTGTTGGCGGTCACGCCATATTTCAGGCAATGCGCGCCGCCCGAGTTCATGCCGATGTTGCCGCCGATCGTGCAGGCGAGTTGCGAGGACGGATCGGGGGCGTAGAAGAAACCGTCGGCGGCGACCGCTTCGGAAATCGCCAGATTGGTGACGCCGGCCTGCACGCGCGCATAGCGGTCGGGCAGGTTGACCTCGAGGATGCGGCTCATCTTGGACAGGCCGACGACGATCGCGTCTTCCTGCGGGATGGCGCCCCCGGAGAGCGACGTGCCGGCGCCGCGCGGCACGACATAGACGCCGGCGTCGCGGCAATATTTGAGGACGCGCGCCACTTCCTGGGTCGACGTCGGCAGCGCGACGGCGAGCGGCAGACGGCGGTAGGCGGTGAGCGCATCGGTTTCGAACGGCCGGCGCTCGTTCTCTTGCGTGATCAGCGATCCCTCGGGCAACAGGGCGGCGAGGCCGGCCAGAATGTCCTCGCGCCGCGCGAGGATGCCGGGGTCCGGTTCGGGAAACGCGATATGCGACATGATGACGCTCCTAAGAGGGAAAGCCTAGCTCATTTTGCCGGGCCTGAGCAGTCCCAATCCTGTCCCGGCCGATGTCGCGATCGCCGCGCCGGGAAGCCTTGGCTGGCGGACCCGCCGCGGCGCATGATCCTGGCGGGCTTCGTCAAACTTCTTTCGGCTTGACATCCTGCCGACGGCATGCAGCCGTGCGCGTAACGCGCGACTTGATCGCGCGAGTCCGTGGGGGGAGGATGTCTTGTTCACGCAAATTCCTGATCCGTTGGGCAACCTGGCGCTTACTTGCCTCGTCGCGCTCATTCCGGTCGTGCTGTTGCTCGTGCTGCTCGCCTTCCTTCGGATGACCGCCTGGCTGGCGGTCCTCGTCGGCGCCATCGTCACTTTCGCGCTCGCGGTCATCGTCTGGCGAATGCCGGTCGAGGACGGCGCGCGCGCCTATCTCTATGGCGCGGCGACGGGCGTGTGGAGCGTCGACTGGATCGTGCTGTGGGGTCTCATTCTGTTCAACACGTTGACCGAGACCGGGGTCTTCGAGAACTTCCGCCGCTGGCTGATCTCGAAGGGCACCGCCGACGTGCGTGTGCAGACGATGCTGTTCGCCTGGGCGTTTGGCGCCCTGCTCGAAGGGCTCGTCGGCTTCGGCTATCCCTGGGCGGTGGTCGCGCCGATACTGATCTCGCTCGGCATTTCCGATCTCAATGCGATCAGGGTCGCCGCGATCGCCAACAATGCGCCGGTGTCCTACGGCGCGCTCGGCGCGCCGATCATCGCCATCGCCGCGGTGACCGGCTATCCGCTGCTCGCCTTGTCGGCGTCGGTCGGGTCGATCGTCGCCGTGCTGGCGCTGCTGCCGCCTTGGGTGCTGATCTATCTCGTCTCCGGCAAGGAGGGTCTCAAGGACGGCTGGCCGTTGGCGCTCGCCGGCTCCTTCGGCTACATTCTCGGCCAATATCCGGTCGCGGTCTATCTCGGGCCGTATCTGCCGGACGTTTCGGGCGCGATCGTCTGTTTTGGCGCGCTGCTGCTTCTGCTGTCGGTGTGGCGGCCCAAACGCGTGCTCGGCTATGGCGGCGTCCCGTTGAGCGCGGAGGCGCTCGCTCGCTCGCCCAAGTCCGACGCGCTGCCGAGCAACGAGGTCCTCATCGCCTGGATGCCCTTCGTCGTGCTCGTGATCATCGTCACGCTGTGGACCGGACCGTGGTCGCCGTTGCCAAAATTCGTGCTCTACTCGGCGAAGGTCGCGGCGACCGCGCCCGAGACCAAGGCGACGATCTCGGCGGCGTTCAATTTCGCGCCCGGCGTCGGCGGCACCGCGATCGCGGCCTCATGGGCCGTCGTCGCGCTGCTGCTCGTCCTCGCCGGCAAGCTGCGCATCGACCACATCGGCGCGATCTTCACCAGGACGTTCAGCCAGATCTGGGGCGCGTTCCTGGTCGGCGTGTTCATCTTCGGCCTCGCCTATGTCTTCAACTATTCCGGCATGGCCTCCTCGCTCGCCAAGGGTTTTTCCGGCCTCGGCGTGTGGTTCATCGTGGTTTCGCCGATCCTCGGCTTCATCGGCGTCGCGCTGTCTGGCTCGAACACCTCGACCAACGCGATGTTCGGCAAGTTCCAGGCGCTGGTCGGGGTGCAGCTCGGCATGCCGCCGCTGCTGCTGCCGAGCCTCAATTCGGTGGGCGCCGAGATCGGCAAACCGATCGCGCCGCAGACCGCCAGCGTCGGCGTCTCGACGAGCCGGTTCGTGCGCAACGAAGGCGAGGTGATCCGCCACAATCTTGGCTGGACGCTGATCCTGCTCGCCTATCTCATCATCATCGGCGTCGGTTTCTACTGGGCCGGCGTCGGCTCGATGAATCTCGCCGCGCCGTAAGGGGAGGCGTGAGGCGACGCGCCGGCCGACGGTTGGCCGGCGCGGCCGCGCCGCCGAATCGACGGCCTTTCACACGAGAACGGGAACCGCCATCACCCCCGCCGAGCCGAACACCCGGCGGTATCGCTCGATTTCATCGGCTGGCCCCAGCATCTTGTTGGGATTGTCGGAGAGCTTGACGGCCGGCCGGCCGTCGGCCTCGGCGACCTTGCACACGATCGAGATCGAGCGCAGGTCGCCGTCCACTCCCGCCGGCGCGCAACCGATAAAATCGTTGGTCAGGTTGGTGCCCCAGCCGATCGACAGGTTGACGAGGCCGCGCAGGCTGCGCGCCGCCTCTTCGATCGAATCGATGTCCATTCCGTCCGACAGCACCATCAGCTTTTCGCGCGGGTCGCGCCCGCGCGCCCTCCACCAGGCGATCAGCTCCATCGCGCCGGCGACGGGGGGCTTGGAATCGGGACGCGCGCCCTTCCAGTCGGCGACCCAGTCGGGCGCGTGTTCGAGGAAGGCGGTGGTGCCGAAGCAATCGGGCAGCACGACGAGCAGATTGCCGTCGTACATCTTCGCCCAGTCTCGCAAGACCTCGTAAGGCGCGTCGCGCAGCGCCTCGTCGCTGTCAGCCGCGGCCGCGTAAACCATCGGCAATTCGTGGGCGTTGGTGCCGATCGCCTCAAGACCGGTGTCCATCGCGTGTTTGATGTTGGAGGTGCCGACGAAGCTTTCGCCGAGGCCTTCCTGCATCGCCTCCACGCACCATCGCTGCCATAAGAAGCTATGCCGTCGGCGGGTGCCGAAATCCGAGATGCGCAACGGACCCTCGCGCGCCAGAACGCGAAGCCGCTCGACCTTGAGCCACAGCTTGGCCTTGGCGCGGGCGTAGAGAACGTCGAGATCGAACCGGCTCATGAACCGCATTGCGGCGCGCGCGCGCAATTCGTTGATGATGGCGAGCGCCGGGATTTCCCACATCGTGGTCTGGGTCCATGGCCCCTCGAAACGCAATTCGTACTGGCCGTCGCGGCGCACCAGCTCATATTCGGGCAGGCGGAAGTTCGCGAGCCATTCCATGAAGGCGGGCTGGAAGATCTGCCTGGTGCCGTAAAACGTGTTGCCGGCGAGCCAGATCAATTCGTTCTTGGCGAGGCGCAGCGAACGCGCGTAATCGAGCTGGTCGATCAGCTCGCGTTCGTCGATGATTTCGGCGAGCCGCACATGGGAAGCCCGGTTGATCAATTCGAAAGTCACCTTGCGCCGGCCATGTATCTTCCAAATCATTTGCAACATCAAAAGCTTATAGAAATCCGTGTCGAGCAGCGTGCGCACGATCGGGTCGATGCGGAACGTGTGGTCGTAAACGCGCGTGGCGATATCGGGGATCATGGCGGCGAACCTAGAGGCTCGCGCCGGAGACGACAAGGGAGCGGCGGCGAGGCAGGAGATCGAACCGGACGGCCGTCCAACGCACTTGGCCAAATGAATCAGGGGGCCAAGCCCACGCCGTAGCGGTCGGCTAGTCGCCAGAACCAATCGACGTCAAGGACCGCTTCGCGCTCCGCCACTTCAACCGGTTCGGGCGCACGCTCGAAAAGCGCGTAGCAGAGCTCTTCATCGTCATGACGAGCGTAATACGCAATGCCGTCAACCTTGGCGGGATGAGCGCGCAACGCCTCTGACCAAGCTTGGGGGACGTCATATGGCAATCCGCCATGGGTCAACTCGGCGGTGGCTCCGAGGCGCGCGAGGCCAGGTCCGCCGAGCCTGATGAGGGTGAGAGGCCGCAGGACGCGCAACCGTGCGTACGCTTTGCTCGCGAGGAAGTCGGGCGCCAACAGCGTGCGGCCCGGTTCTCGCAAGAAGGTCTCTGCGAAGGCGCCAGCCAGAGATTTGGCAGTGTAGAGTACGCCGTACTTGCCATTAGGCGCGTTCAAACGCCCACCGAGGCCGCGGTCGAAGAACGGGGGCTCATACTTGGCTGTATGGAACCGATGAACGAACTCGCCTACAGCCAAGTGAGCAAAGAGCGGGTTGCGCCTTGCAAGGTCGGCCGGCGGACCGGGCGCCGTCACGCTCCCTGCTGACCCAAGCGCCGCGCCGCCTCGACAACGATCTCGACCTCGCCGGTCTTGAGAAGGTCGATTGGCTTACGGCCGTCCAGCCTGCTTTCGGGGCCGACCAGGAAATTCAGCACCGACCAGGGATTCTTCGTCGGCAGCGCCTCGCAAACCTCTTTCAATCCCGCGACGACCGTGCCGTCGCGATTGAACTGAACCGTCGGGTATCGCCGGTGATTGCTTGGCCCCGGCACCGCCAATAGCGTGCCCTCCCGCACCCTCCGATCGACGCGTTGTCGCGAGATCCCCCTCATCAAGGTTCGAACCTCATCAAGATCATAGGCGCCGCCGCTGCTTCGCAGATCCTCCTGTACGATCTCCACCCCTCGCAGCAAAGCGCGCGCACGAGCATCAGGCTCGAACGCCGAGGCCGGAAAATTGGTCTCTTTTCCAGTGGCGGACTTGCCCTTGCCGACAGTGCGTTCGCCCACGGAAAATATTCCAAACCCAACGAGGCGAACTTCGTCGTCCTTTTTCAGCTGCGCACGAGCGCCGCGCTTGAACCTCGATACGTGAGCTTTGAGGCTTGTCACAGGAAATTTAAACTTCGAGAGGTAAGTCCCAAATCCCATTCCCGTCGCCGGTTTGCGGCCCTTGCCGCTGGAGCGCTCGCGAACGGAAAATGCTCCAAAACCAACAAGCCGAACCTCGTCGCCCTTCTTCAGCGATTTGCTGACGCCCTCCAGGATCGCGTCGAGAGCGACCTCTGCGACGGCCTTCGACAATTCGGATTCTTTGGCGATATGCTCGACAACACGCTCCGCCTTCGATCGGGTGAGCGCCCGAGCGCCGGATTGAGCCTTAGTTCGAACGTTCCGCGCGAGGGTCATCACATGCTCCTGCGGGTAAAGGTGGGCGCACCAGGCCTTGTTGTCAACTTTGACAATCTAGACAATTTTGTCCAAGCGCGCCTTGTTCTGGCGGCGCTAGCAACGCGAGCTTGGCGCGCGCGTCGAAAACGCTCGCGCTGTTGGGCCGCGCCCGGCGCCAATGACCTGCTTGAAACCCCCGGCCCGCTGGTCCAATGTCGCCCCGTATTTAGGAATCAAGGATCTTGTCTTGCCCGACGCCGCTGGAGCCCCGAGTCGCCCCCCGATCCGGGTCGGGCTGTTCGTGACCTGCCTCGTCGATCTGATCCGTCCGAGCGTCGGCTTCGCCGCCGTCAAGCTGCTGGAAGACGCCGGCTGTTACGTTTTCGTGCCAAGCCAGACATGCTGCGGGCAGCCGGCCTATAATTCGGGCGATCGCGCGACCACCAAGGACATGGCGCGCCAGACCATCGCCGCGTTCGAGGATTGCGACTACGTTGTCGCCCCGAGCGGCTCCTGCGCGGGAATGCTCGCCAGGCATTATCCCGAGTTGTTCGCCGGCGAACCGGAGCTCTCGCGTAGCGCCAACGCTTTCGCGGCCAAATGTTTCGAGCTCGTCAGCTTCCTCGTCGACGTTCTCGAGGTGACGAAAGTCTCGGCGCGCTATGACGGCGAGGTCGCCTATCACGATTCCTGTTCGGGCCTGCGCGAACTGGGTGTGGCGAGCCAACCGCGCAAGCTGCTCGCCGCCGTCGAGGGATTGCGGCTTGTCGAACTGACCGGCGCGGACGTCTGCTGCGGCTTCGGCGGAACCTTCGCGGTCAAGTACGGCGAGATATCGGACGCGATCGTCGCGCAGAAGACCGCCAACGTCGTGGCGAGCGGCGCCCAGACCCTGCTCGCCGGCGATCTCGGATGCCTGATGAACATGGCGGGCAAGCTTCAGCGCCAGGGAAGCCATGTGAGCGTGCGTCATGTCGCCGAAGTGCTTTCGGGCATGACCGACGAGCCGGCGATCGGGGAGCCGCAGGCGCGGAGGGCGCGAAATTGACCGGCGCCGCGACATCGACGCGTTTCAAGGAAAACGCCCATGAGGCGTTGCAGGACGCGCCGTTGCAGAAGGCGCTCCAGCACGTGCGCGGCAACTTCATCGACAAGCGCGCCAAGGCGGCCGCGCGCCTGCCCGAGTTCGAAGCGCTGCGCGACAGCGCGCGCGACATCAAGGACCATACGCTCGCCAATCTCGATCTCTACCTCGAGGCGTACGAGGCGCGGGTCGTCGCGGCGGGCGGCCAGGTCCATTATGCGGCGACGGCGAAGGACGGCGTCGATGTCGTGCTGGAACTGTGCCGGCGGCGCGGCGCCAAGGCCGTGACCAAGGGCAAGTCGATGATCTCGGAGGAAATGGGCCTCAACGCGGCGCTCGAAGCGGCGGGGATCGAGCCGATCGAAACGGACCTCGGCGAATATGTCATCCAGCTACGCGGCGAGGCGCCGTCGCACATCATCGCCCCCGCCGTGCACTTGAACAAGGAGCAGATCGCGGAGGACTTTCGGCGCGCCCACCTGGACCTGCCGAAGGACCGCGATCTGTCGCGGCCCGAACAATTGCTCACCGAAGCGCGCGGAATCCTGCGCGAAAAATTCCTGTCGGCCGACATCGGCATCACCGGCGCCAATTTCCTGATCGCCGAGACCGGCGCCTCGATCATCGTCACCAACGAAGGCAATGGCGATCTGACGCAGATTCTGCCCAAGGTTCACATCGTCATCGCTTCGCTCGAAAAGATCGTGCCGACGCTGGAAGACGCCTCGCAATTGCTGCGCGTCCTGGCGCGTTCGGCGACCGGCCAGGATATGTCGGTCTACACCACGCTGTCGACCGGGCCGCGCCGTCCGGGCGATCCCGACGGGCCCGACGAGTACCACGTGATTCTCCTCGACAATGGCCGCTCGGCGATGCTCGGCGGGGAATTCGAAGACATGCTGCGCTGCATCCGCTGCGGCGCGTGCATGAATCATTGCCCGGTCTATCATGCGGTCGGCGGTCACGCCTACGGCTCGGTCTATCCCGGGCCGATGGGGGCCGTGCTGACCCCTTCGCTGGTCGGCGTCGCCGAGGGCGGCCAGTTGCCGAACGCCTCGACCTTTTGCGGGCGCTGCGAGGCGGTCTGCCCGGTGCGCATTCCGCTCCCCAACATGATGCGCCATTGGCGCGAGCGCGAGTTCGAACGGCGCCTGTCGCCCGCGACGGTGCGCTACGGCGTATGGTTCTGGGCGTTCTTCGCCAAGCGTCCGGCGCTCTACCGACTGTCGACCGACGTCGCGATGCGCGCGCTGCACTGGCTCGGCCGCGCCAAGGGGCGCTTTTCTTCGCTGCCGTTCGCCGGGGGCTGGACGCGCTACCGCGATCTGGCGGCGCCGCAGGGCGCGACTTTCCAGAGCCGATGGCGCGGCAGGAGCGGGAGGGTGAGTTGAGCGCCCGCGACGCCATTCTCGCCAACATCCGCCGCTCGCTGAACGTCACGGGGGCCGAGGCGCCGCGCCGCATGGCGGTGGCCGATCGGCTCGCCGCGGCGCCCGCCGGAGTCATCCCGCAGCGCGGGCAAGGCGATGCGTCGAAGCGAACCGCGACTTTCAAGGAGGAAGCCGAACGCGCCCAGGCGAGCGTCGCCGAAGTGGAGAGCGCGGCCGATGTTCCCAGCGAAATCGCGCGCTTCCTGCGCGATGGCAATCTTCCGGCGATGCTGCGGATGGGCGATGACCCGCGCCTCGCGGCGATGCCCTGGGGCGCGACGGCGCTCGAGATCGCTCACGGCCCGTCGGACGGCCATGACCTCAATGCGGTCAGTTTCGCCCGGGCTGCGGTCGCCGAGTCGGGCACGTTGGCGCTCGCCTCCGGCGCTGACAATCCGACCACGTTGAACTTCTTGCCCGACAATCACCTGGTTGTGGTGGCGGGCAGCGACATTGTCGCCGATTACGAGGGCGTCTGGCGCAAGCTGCGCGAACTCTACGGCAAGGGCGCGATGCCGCGCACGTTGAATCTCATCACCGGGCCGTCGCGCTCAGCTGACATCGAACAGACGCTGCTGCTGGGCGCGCACGGCCCGCGGCGGCTGCATATCGTGATCGTCAAGCAGGCGTGATCGTCCCGCCGCAAGTGGGTCATTCGCGCTGATCGGCGCGCAACAGGGGGCATGATCCTGTTTGGATTGTTTCGCTTGGCGGATGATTGACTGTTTGAATTTGGCGCTGCGCCTTGCGACCAGGGGCGGGTTGATGGCGCTGGCGATGGGCTGGGCTTGCGCCGTCGAGGCGCAGGGCCTGCCGCCTTCTGCGCCCCCTCAGCCGGCTCCGACGACGGGCCCCGCGGCGCCGCCTGGGCCCGCTGTCGCGCCGACGGCTCCTTCGACCTCCGCGTCTGGGCCGTCCGCCCCTGCGGCCGCCGCCTTGCCGATTCCGGAAGAGTTGACGACGCCCAAGGTCGCGCCGCCCAAACCGAAAAAGAAAGTCGCCCCTCTCGCGCCGCCGCGCGAGACCGCTTTGTCCGACGATCCGACGCCGACCCTGCTGCCCGACACTTTCTTTGCGACCGCCAAAGCGTCGGAGCGCTACGCGGCGATTTCGGACGCCGGCGGCTGGCCGCGCATCGTCGCGCCGCTCAAGCCGGGGGCGAAAGGCGCCGAAGTGACGATCTTGCGCCAGCGTTTGGCGGTTGAGGGAGACCTCGACGCGGCCAAGGCGGCCGACGGTCCGCAGAGCGCCGATTGGGACGACGACGTCACGGCCGCGGTCGAGCATTTCCAGTCGCGCATGGGTTTGCGTCAGACGGGGGCGGTGACCGGCGCCACCCTGAGAGCGATCAACGTTCCGGCGGCGACGCGCTTCCGGCAGCTCGCCTCGAGCGCGCAACGGCTGGCGGGGATCGATTTCTCGTTCGGCGATCGATACGTGGTGGTGAACCTTCCCGCGACTTCGGTCGAGGCGATCGAGAACAGCCGCGTCGCGCATCGCTACGTCGCGATCGTCGGCGGCGTCGACCATCAATCGCCGGAAATTTCCGCCCACATATCCGTCATCAATCTCAATCCGACCTGGACCGTGCCGACCTCGATCATCAGGAAGGAGATCATCCCGAAGATGCAAAAGGATCCCGGCTATCTCACGCGCGCCAAGATCCGCATTCTCGACGCCGACGGCGACGTCATCGACCCCAAGAGCGTCGACTGGAGCACCGAGCGCGCGGTCAGCTACACGCTGCGTCAGGATTCGGGGGCGGGCAATTCGCTCGGCGCGATCCGCATCGGCATGCCCAACAAGCTCGCGGTCTACATGCACGACACGCCGTCGAAAGGCCTGTTCGGCGCCGACTACCGCTTTCTGTCGCATGGCTGCGTGCGCGTGCAAGGCGTCTACGATCTCGCTGAATGGCTGCTGCAAGGCACGCCCAACGGGGCGGGCGCGTGGGACAAGCCAGCCCTGCTCGCCAAGGCCAAGGACGGCGCGCGCGAAGACATCAGGCTCGCAAAATCCGTCCCGGTGATCTGGGTCTACCTGACCGGCTGGGCCAACGGCGACGGCCTGGTCAATTTCCGCGACGACGTCTACGGCGTCGACACGGTCGGCGAAGCGACGAGCGATGCGGCGCGGGCGACGGCGAGCGCAACGCCCCGGATCAATCCCGCGCCGGCGGCGGCGCGGTGAGGACCGGCTGAGGCGTGCCCGCGGGCCGGCGGCCGAACATCGCGGGAACGAGGCGGTCGCGCCGAGTCGCTTGCGTCGTCGCGAGGAGCGATATCCTTGACCTTGCAGAATCGCGTCGATCCGTTTGGCGAACTGGTCCGAACCCCGGCGCGCGGCATGCTGCTCGGCAATCGCGGCGGCAGATTTCATCGCGAGGACCGCAGCCTCGCAGGTCGCCGCTGGGCCTCCAGGCAATGGATCGCCTGCCTCTGCGTCTTCGGGGGCCGACAGCGCGAGGTCTGGGGCCGCGGCTACACCGAACTGTTCTTCCTCGACGAGGTGACCGCCTTGGCCGCCGGCCATCGCCCGTGTTTCGAGTGCCGACGCGCCGAGGCCGAGGCGTTTCGCGCGTTGTTTGGCGGCGGATCGCGCCCCAAAGCGGCGCAAATCGACGCGGCTCTCGATCGGGAACGGCGCGACGGCCGGCAAAAGCGCTTGTGGGAGCGGGCGTTCGATCAGTTGCCGGTCGGCGCCATGGTCGCGCTGGACGGCCGCGCCTATGCAATCTCCGGCGACGCTTTGCTGCCTTGGAGCTTCGAGGGCTATGGCGCGCCTCGCAAACGGCCGCGCGGCGGGACCGCGTTCGCGTTGACGCCGCCCTCCATTCTCGGCGTTTTGGCCGGCGGCTATCGCCCGCGATGGGCCGGTCCGGCGCCTTGACGCGCGGACGGTTTTGCAGCCAGATCGTCCCAACATCAGGGCGCTCGAAGACAGGCGAGGGGGAGGAAATGGTCCAGCGGATTCTTCTGGCGTGCCTTGCGCTCGCCGCTCTGGTCAATGCGGCGTTGGCGGGCGACGTCGTCGGCGAATGGGCGCGCGACGACGGCAAGGCGAGGGTGCGCTTTGCGCCGTGCGGCGGCGCGGTCTGCGGCTCGATCACCTGGCTGAGAGATGCGGACGCCAAAGGCAAGGTCGGCCAACGCGTGTTCTTCGACATGAAGCCGTCCGGCGAGAACGCCTGGGCCGGCTCGGCGTTCAATCCCGACGACGGCCAGAACTACACCGGCAAGATGACGCTCGCCGGGGATCATCTGTCGACCGCCGGCTGCGTGTTCGGCGGCCTCATCTGCAAGACGGTGGAGTGGACAAGGGCGCATTGATCCCTCGATCGCCGGCGCCGCACTTCCGCCCGTCGCGTGGAATTATTCGGCGGCCGCCTGGGCTGTCGGGAACGCGACCTCGACCAGCGTCCCCTGCTCCTTGCGGCTCTTGATCGAAAAGCCGGCCCGGTTGGCTTCCACCAGCGCCTTGGTCAGCGGCAGCCCGAGGCCCGTGCCGCGCGTCTGGCGCGTGGTGGCGATCTGCCGGAACGGCTCGAGCGCCGCGCCGAGTTCGGCCTCGCTCATGCCGATGCCGGTGTCGCGCACGCGGATCACCGCCTGACCGGAATCGTTGACGGCGGTCGAGACGATGACTTGTCCGCCGGGCTCGTTGAACTTCACCGCGTTGGACATCAGATTGAGCATGATTTGCCGCAGCGAGCGCTCGTCGGCGATGACACGCGGAAGTTTGTCGAACAGCGACAGGCGCACGATGATCCGCTCGTGCGCGGCCTGCGGCTGCATCAGCGAAACACATTCCTGGATGATCTGATTGGCGTCGACGGCGGCGAAGTTGAGGTCGAGCTTGCCCGCCTCGATTTTCGACAGATCGAGGAGGTCGTTGATGAGGCTCATCATATGCGCGCCGGACGCATGGATGTCCCTGACATATTCCTTGTAACGATCGTTGCCGATGGGTCCGAACCGCTCATCAACGATGACTTCGGCAAAGCCGAGAATCGCATTGAGCGGGGTCCTGATCTCGTGACTGATCTTGGCGAGAAATTCCGACTTCAGCGCGCTGGCTTTCTCCGCCTGTCCGCGCGCCTCCTCGAGATCGCGCGCGATGGTCTTCCATTGCGTCATGTCGCGCAGCACGGCGCAGAACTTCGCGTCGGGCGACGAACTGATGCGCCCCAGCGTGATGAACAGCGGAATCGCCCGGCCGTGGCGTTCGCGCCCGAGCGCCTCGCGCCCGTCATTGAGCAGACTGGCCAGGCCGCTGGTCTGCAACCCGTCGAAATAGGCTTTGACCGGCTCGCGGCTCTCAGGCGAAAGCAGCGTCAGGAAATTTTCGCCGGCGATCTCCTTCTGATCGAGGCCGAACAGGGCTTCGCCCGGCCGATTCAGGGAGAGAATCCGGCAATGGGAATCGAGAATGGCGACGCCGTCCGTCGCCGTGTCGAGCACGGCGGAGAGTTCGCGCGCTTCGCTTTCGCGCGTCCGCGCTTCGAGCTCCAGCGCGCGCACCCTTGCCGCCCAGTCCGCTTCGAGCGAGCGGCGCAATGACACCAGCGTGGCGGGCGCGCCGTCCCAGGCGATCGTCGCGATCTGGCTATCGACCGCGATCTGCTCGCCGTCAGCGGCGAGCAGCAAAACTGCGCCGCCTTCGGCCGACGGCGCCGCCTCCGCCGGCGAACGCCCGCCGAAGATTTGCGCCAGTCCCGAAGCGGCGCGAAACTGCGCGAGGTCGCGATAGCCGAGGAAATCGAGCAGGGTGCGGTTGAGATAGAGCGCCTCGCCCGCGCGCTCGACGAGCGCGCCGATCGGCAGGCGGTCGAGCAGGGCGACGGCATTGCGATCGGCGGCGGCCGCATCGCCGGCCGGCGTTCGATCGCGCTCGGCGGGCGGTTCATCCGCGCAGGACGGGTTGGCGGGGCCACTGTCGACGAGGTCGCGGGGCTGGTCCTGCGCCGGCGCGGCGGGCGCCTCGGATTCGGCGGACGGCTCCAGCGGGCTCTCGCGACGGTCTTCGATCTTCGCGCCAAGCGCGCGGGCGATTTCACGGAACGCGTCCCGCTCGTGCCTCGTCAGTTCGACGCTTTCGCCGTCCCCCGAGCCGCTTGCGCCCTCTTCTATCGAGAGGAGGTCGCGCAGAGCGCCGGGCCTGATCGGCACGACGTTGGGACCGCCGACATAGGCCGGTCCCGGCGCGCGCGACGGCGCGATTTCGGCGCGGCGCTCGATGGCCGATCGCGCCTCCGTCCCGGAATCCTCGATCGGCGCCGTTTCAGGCGGGGAGGCAGGGGCGCCGCTCTCGATCGCGCCCGCTCCGGCGTCCTCCTCGCCGGCCTGGCGCTTCGGCTCGAAGGGCGCCGTTTCCCCCGTCACGACGCCGAACCCTCGATAGCCCTGAAAGCGTCGCGTGCGATCGAAGATCGGCGCGCCGGACAGCGCCAAAATGATCGCTTCGTCGGCGGGACGATCGTCCATGAGGCGAGGCCAGGCGACGCGCAGCGGTCCAAAGGTCGCGCGGTCCGCCAGCGCTTTGGCGAATTCGCCGCTTGCATCAACGCCGGTGCGCGCCTTCCAGATCTCGAACGGCTCGGCGGCGCGCGGCGCCGCATTGCCGACGGCTTCGACCAGCGCCTTGTCCGACGCGTCAAAGCGCAAAGCCTCGGTCGCGCTCCATAGAAACCGGGCGCCGGCCCGCCCTGCGTCGGCGTCCGGTGGCCGCCCTGCGGCGGAAGCCGAGGGCTCGACCGGCGGCGGCTGCTCTGCTTGCGGCGCTCCGGTCGCCTCGACCGCGGCTCGTCCGGCGGGCGGCGCCGCCGCGACGAGAAACAGTTCGCCTTGCGCGTTGGCGAGGCGCGCGCAGAGCAGGGGCAATTGCAACGGCGCCCGATCGAGGTAGAACCGCAGCAGTTCGAGCCGGGGCGCGCCGGCGTTCGAAGCGTCCGCCAATTGACGCAAACGCCGCGCGCCCGGGCTCGAACCCGTCAACGCGGCGGCGTTGAGCTCCTGAAGACCGGCGGCTCGAAACAGCTTTTGCGCGGCCTGATTGGCGAAGACGACGCGGGCAGGCTGGCGCGCGGCGACCAGCACGGGCGCTCCGCCGCGCCATTGCTCGGCGAAGGGCGAGCCCGCCAGCAGATCGCCGATGGCGTTCGCGTCCACGGGTTTTTGGTCGATCGGGTCCATCGGCGGCCAGGAATCCACAGAGATTGAACGCTCCCGGCGGAACGCCGGCGCTGCGCCTCCAACAGCGGCTGGGCGATTCGCGCGGCCCCAAACGAGTCAAATGTTACTAAAACCTTAACGCTTTCCGCTGCGCTTCGTCCACGGCGCGGGCGGCTTGTCCTCAGCGAACGGTTAAAAAGTTGTGGTGCGATGCAATATTATATTGCAATGCAGCATGGAAAGGTCTATATGCCGCTCCACTGGCAGACGCCGAGAGTTGGGCGCGCCGCCAAGAGGAAACGAAATGGTCAATCCCCCGTACGAAATTCCGAATGAATTGCGCGATTTCGCCGCGCGTAGCGTGGATCAGGCGCGCAAGGCTTTCGAGGGCTTTATCGAAGTCGCGAGAAAGACAGCCGGGAGCGTCGATGGCGCCACGCAGGAAGCACAAAGCGGCGCCAAACAGGTCAGCTCACGGATCCTCGGCTATGCCGAGCAGAACGTGAACGCCGCCTTCGACCTCGCCCAGCAACTGGCGCATGCGAAGGACCCGCAGCAGGCTTTCGCGCTGCAGAGCGAATTCTTGAAAGCGCAGCTCGAGGCGCTGCAGGGCCAGGCCAAGGAACTCGGCGCGCTGTTGCAAAAGAGCGCCGGCCCCAAGTGAACGTGATGTGAAATTTAGTCCCGACGTCATCTCTCAAACTCAAAACGAAGGATCAGTCATCATGGCCGTTGCAAGCAAAAAGACCGCCTCCGCCGCTGCTGGCGCCGAGGTTTCCCCGGAGTTCAAAGTCGAGACGCCTGTCGAGGCCGATCCGGCTCCCGCCGCACTGCCGGCTCCCGCCGCCGTTCTGGCTCCCGTCGCCCAGATGCAGGAAAGCGTCCGCAAGGCCGTCGAAAAAGGCATCGCCGACACCCGCACCGCTTATGCGAAGGCCAAGTCGGCCGCCGAAGAGGCGACCGGGGCGCTGGAGTCCAGCTATTCCACTGCGGCGAAGGGCGTCATCGAGTTCAACACCAAGGCGTTGGACGCCCTGCGCGCCACCGCCGAAGCGAATTTTGACTTCGCCAAAGCCGTCATCAACGCCAAGTCGGTTTCGGAACTGGTCTCCTTGCAGGGCGAGCACGCGAGCAAGCAGGTCGAGACGATCAACGCCCAGGCCAAGGAAATCGCCGCACTGGCCCAAAAGATCGCCGCCGAGTTGGTCGAGCCGATCAAGAGCCAGGTCGCCAAGACGTTCAAGCTGTCCGCCTGATCGGCGCTACGCGCCCGAACGCAAGCAACGCGACGCCGCGATTTGCCTCCCACGCGCGGCGAGCCAACGCCGCCCCGTTTTTCGGGGCGGCGTTTTCTTTAAAAGGCGATGCCTTTTTCCCGCCTGTCGCAGCGCGCCGCAGCGCCATCGAGCCCGCGGTTCCAGGCCTTGCAATGGCGCCGCTTTCTCTCTAGGTTCCGCCGCGTTCCCGCCAGGGCCGCCATAGCTCAGTTGGTTAGAGCGCTAGATTGTGGATCTAGAGGTCCCCCGTTCGAGCCGGGGTGGCGGTACCACGCCGGGGCGGCCGGAGCCGCGGCCGCGACGGGCGCAGCGCCGTCATCGGGCGCTCGAGGGCTCGCCGCTTCAGACGGTCTTGCCGGCGAACTGGCAGAGATCGGCGATCACGCAGGCGCCGCACAGCGGATTGCGCGCCTTGCAGGTGTAGCGCCCGTGCAGAATGAGCCAATGATGAGCGTGACGCTTGAAACGGGCCGGGATAACCCGCTCCAGCCCGGCCTCGACCTCGGCCGGATTCTTGCCCTTCGCAAGCGGAATGCGGTTGGAGACGCGAAACACATGGGTGTCGACCGCGATCGTGTCGACGCCGAACGCGACATTGAGCGCGACATTTGCGGTCTTGCGACCGACGCCCGGCAAGGCTTCGAGCGCCTCCCTGGCGCCGGGGACCTCGCCGCCATGATCGCGCAGCAAGGCCTTCGACATCGCGATGACGTTCTTGGCCTTGTTCCGGTAGAGACCGATCGTCTTGATTCTTTCCGCAAGGCCCGACTCGCCGAGCGCCGCCATCTTCTGCGGCGTGTCGGCGACGGCGAACAGCCCGCGCGTCGCCTTGTTGACGCCGGCGTCGGTCGCCTGCGCGGACAGCATCACCGCGACGAGCAGCGTGAAGTCGTTGACATATTCGAGTTCGGTCCGCGGATTCGGCGTTGCGGCGGCGAGCCGCTCGAAAATCGCCTCGACGCGCGCCAGGGCGGCGCGTGACGGCGCCGCGCGTCTTGCCGCGACACGGCCTGCTGCGGACTTTTGAGGCTTTCCTCCCGCCATGGCCGCCTTATAATCGGCCGGTGCAAGACCGCCAAGCGCGCTGCCATGGCGAGGACCGACGCAATGAATGAACTGTCGCAGGCTCACGAGGCGCCCTTGTTCGACGCGCGGCTGAATCCTCATCGCTCGCTCGGTCCGCGCGGCTTCCGCGCGCTGATGATCGCGACTTTCGCCGCCAGCGCTTTGGTGAGCCTGCCCTTCTATTTGATGGGCGCATGGCCGGTGGTTGGTTTCATGGGGCTTGACGTCCTGGCGCTCTATCTGGCGTTTCGAGTCAACTTCCGGGCGGCCGGCGCCTATGAGGAGTTGCGCCTGACGCCGCTCGAGTTGCTGTTCGCGCGCGTCAGCCGGCGTGGGGCGCGCCGCGAATGGCGGTTCAATCCTGCATGGGTCCGCTTCGAGCGCGTCGAGCACGAGGAATTCGGCACCCAGCGTCTTTCGCTGATCAGCCGCGGGCGCAGCCTCGAAGTCGGCGCGTTCCTCGGTCCCGATCAGAAAGCCGAACTCGCCACGCGATTTTCACGCGCCCTGGCGCTGGCGCGGCGCGGTCCGAGATTCTCCAATCCGGCTTGAGGGCGAGGGCTCGATGGGCGCCGATTGTCGGCGTGCGAGCCCGGCGATGCAGGCGTCGCAAGACGCCGCGGTTGTCTGGCGATCGACGGTCAGAATTCGGCCTGCCGATGCACCGCCTTTTCGACTTCGATCTTCTGCTCGACTGAAAGACCCGCCGTGAGGGCGTCGAGCTCGGCGTCCTTGATGCCCGCGGCTTCCGCGAAGCGGTTCCACGCCGCCGCCTGCACCGGATCCTTGGGAACGCCGCGACCCATGGCGTAGAGACGCGCGAGACGATTCTGGGCGATCGGGTTGTTCTTGGCCGCCGCCTTCAGGAACAGCTTGGCGGCGCCCGCCTCGTCCCTGTCCACACCGATGCCGTTGAACAACATGATGGCGTATTCGACCTGACCGGCGATGATGCCGCCGTCGGCGGCGCGCTTCAGCCAGGCGGCGGCGGCGGCGGTGTCGAGCGGAACCCCGCGTCCGTCGCGCAACAGCACGCCATAGGAATAAGCGCCGTCATCATCGCCCGCTTCGGCGGAGCGGCGAAACAGTTCGGCGGCTTTGGCGAAGTCGGGCTCCGACGATTCGTCGCCCTCGATCGCCATGACGCCCAGATTGTACAGCGCGCCGGCATGACCCTTCGCCGCCGCCTTCTCCAACAGGGCGGCCGCCGCGGCCCGGTCCTTTGCGACGCCTGTTCCATCCAACAGCATCATGGCGAGCGCGAAGGACGCCTGGCGGTCGCCGACGTCCGCGGCGAGGCGATACCAGCGCGCCGCCTCGGCGTCGTCATGCTTGACGCCGATGCCGTCGCGGTAGATCTGACCGACCAGCGTCATCGCCGGGCCGTCCTTCGGGTCGGCGGCGATGCGCTTCATCGCTTCTTTCAGCGCCGTGACGTAGTAGCCGCGCTGGTAGGCGGCGAACGCCAGATCGGGCGCCGGACCGGAGGTCGGCGCGGAGGCGACGGGGGCGCGGACGCCGCCGCCGTCCGGCGGCTTGACGACGCCGCTCGTTGAGAATTGCGCCGCGCTCGGGCCGGACGCCGCGACCGCGGCGAGAAGCAGAGCAAATTGAAGGAAGGGGCGCCGCATGGCGTCAGCCCGGTTCGCGCACAAGCAGCGTCCGCGCCCTCGCCAGCGCCGCGAGCGGCGCGGCGGCGTCCCAGATCGCATCTCCGAGCGCCACGAAATCGGCGCCGGCGTCGGCCAGCGGCGCGACATCCTCCAGCGCGGCGGCGTAGGCGACGCACGGCGGTTCGAAAATCTCGGCCCACCATTCGACGCGCTCGATCGTCTCTTCGGCCGGCGGCGTGAAGCCGTCGCGCCTGGGTTCGCCGAACATCACATAATCGGCGCCCGCCTCGCCGGCGCTCATCGCGTCGTCGCGCGTGCGCAACAGCCCGGCGCCGACGATCCGCTCCGGCTTGAGGCTGGCCAACGCTTCGCCGAGCGACGCGCCGGCGCCGCTGACATGCGCGCCATCGGCGCCGACCCTGGCGGCGAGCCGCGCGTCATTTTCGACCAGCAGCGCGACCCCGGCGTCGGCGGCGATCTCGACAAGACGCGCGACGATCTTGCGGGCGTCGCCCTGGGCGCCGGGCGCCAGCCGCGCGAGCACGCAGGCGACATCGCCGGCCGCGAGCGCGTCGGCCAGCGCAGGCGCGAAAGCATCGAGATCGTCGGCGCTCAGCGCCGGCGTGAACAGGTATAATCGGCCAGGTTGCAGGGTCGTCATGATTTCGCACCGTTGGGCGCGGACTTTGGCCAAGCAATGAGGCCAAAACATGGGGCGCGCCCCGGCGGCAGTGTCGGCGATATCATCGATGAGCGACGGTCTTTGTCGAAGGGCTCATCGCGCGGCGGACGAGGCCGCCGGGCAGGACCCGGTCAGTGCGAAACAATCTTGGCGTCACCAGCGGCGAAAGCCATTCGCAGAAGCTCCACCTGCCTTGCAATCGGGCTCGGCGCGGCGCGGCCTTCGTAGGCTTGCGCGGCGAACAGCGACTGATCGAGGTGAATGATCCGCGCCTGCAGGCGCATGGATCGAAAGCTCAGAGCGCGCAGGCGCGGCGGAAGCTCTTCGAACAATTCCGACGCGCAAGCGACTTCCTGCCGCGCCAGCCGGACCTTGTGCTTTTCGGAGGCGGCTTGCGTCGGCGTCATGTCGCCCTCGTTGACCGCGCGCTGGAGCAGAAGCCACGACGCCAATTGCATCAGGCGGGTCGTCAGGCGCATGCTTTCGGTCGCATAGGCCATCGCCACCGCGCGGCGCAGCGGCCGCGACTCCTCGCGCCCGGGGCCGTCGAGATAGCTTGCCGATTCCTCCACCAGCGCCATGCCCTCGCTGAACAGCGCCTTGAAGCCGTTCGAGGCGGCGAGCTTTTGCGCAAAGCAGATCGTCGATGATCTGGAGGAATCCGACCGCAACGAACCATGCGGCGAACCGAGCCGGGAAGGGCCCGATGAGGAACCATCGAATGGGCGCGCCATAATTAACTCTCTCGCTCTCGCCTCGCCAGCCGAACCGAAATCGCCAAAACGGAGTAGGCCCGGCCCTCCAGCGAGCCCAAAGCAAGATTAACGCCTGCAAGTTTCCGGCGCCAGTTTACTTTTTGATAAGGTTAACGCGGCATGAAACAACTCGGGACAAATAAAGAAAAGCCGCCCGAAGGCGGCTTTTGAGTTGGAAAACGGGAGGCGTCGAACAGAATGGACAGGAGCCATTCAGAATCCAAACAGAAGGATCGAACCGATTCATAATCGGTAATCGTTAACGCGCCATTAACGCACCATGGCGCAGGGGTTGAAAACGCCTATGCGGCGTCCCGTTTTTTGACGGGCGCCGGGGTGGCGCGCCTCAAAACGCTACGCTCGCTCAGAGCCCGGCGAAGAGGCATGACGAGGCGCAGGCTTGGCGCGCCCTGTCCATCCGCTCGCGAGCCCCGCCGCGCGGCGCCCGGCTCAACTTTTGAAAAAGGCGCTCGCCGCCTGTTTGGTCGCCTCGCGCGCCTTGATCGCCGCTTCAAGCCGGGCAATCTCCTGCTTGAGGCTCTCGATGCGCTCGGCGAGTTCAGGCGCCGAGAGCAGATCGATGGGCTGCCCGATTTCGTGCGTCGCCGCGACTTTGCGCGGCGCGCCGAAGACGCTCTCCTCGTCGAATGCGGCCATGGCGTCGCTCCCGCTTGCTTGGTCAGGCGAAAACGAGAATATTCGGGTCCGCCGCCCGGCTCAACAGGCGTGCGTCCGGAGGATCGCGTTGCAACTCATCGGAATGCTCGACTCGCCCTATGTGCGGCGCGTCGCCGTCGCGTTGCTGCGGCTCGACCTGCCGTTCGAGCATCGGCCGATCTCGCTGTTCCGTCACATCGACGAATTCGCCGCGATCAACCCGCTGTTGAAGGCGCCGACCCTGGTCGCCGACGACGGCATGGTGCTGATGGATTCGACCCTGATCATCGACTACGCCGCGACGCTCGCGCCTCAGGCGCGCAGCCTCATGCCGCAAGCGCCGAAGGCGCGGCTTCGCGCGACGAGGCTGCTCGGCCTGTCGCTCGCGGTCTGTGAAAAGGCGGTGCAGTTTCATTACGAGCGCGCCCTGCGCCCGCCCGAAAAGCAATTCGAGCCCTGGGTGACGCGGGTGCGCGGCCAATTGCATGCCGGGCTCGACGCGCTGGAGCGCGAAATCAATGGCGGCAAGGGCTGGTTGTTCGAGGACCGCATGACCCTCGCCGACATCACTTTGGCGACGGCGTTCGCCTTCACGCAAGGCTATCTCGGCGACATCGTCGACCCGGCGCGCTACGGCGCGATCGCCGCCCTCAGCGCGCGCGCCGAGGACACCGCGGAGTTTCGCGCGGCGCCGGCCGAGGACGGCGTGATGGTGCGTTCGCCGGCGCGTTGACTTCAAAGGCCGCTTGCGCCGAAATGCGCGCCTCTGACGCGGAGCGAGGCCGCCGATGCCGGATTTGCCCAGGACGATGAACGCCGTCGGCGCGCTCCATCCGGGCGGCCCGGAGGTTCTGCGCATCGAGACGAGGCCGCGCCCGGAGCCGGGCCAATGCGAGGTTCTCGTCGCGGTCGAGGCGGCCGGCGTCAATCGGCCCGACACCCTGCAACGCCAGGGGCTCTATCCGCCGCCGGTGGGCGCCCCCGACATCCTCGGGCTCGAGATCGCCGGCGCGGTCGTCGCGCTCGGTCCCGGCGTCACGCGCTTTTCGCTCGGCGACAAGGTCCTCGCGCTGGTTCCCGGGGGCGGCTATGCGCAATATTGCGCGGTGCACGAAAGCAACGCGCTGCCCGTTCCCGACGGATGTTCGATGATCGAGGCGGCGGCGATCCCGGAGACGTTCTTCACCGTTTGGAGCAACGTCTTCGAGCGCGGCCGCCTGAAAGCCGGCGAGACCCTGCTGGTGCACGGGGGAAGCTCGGGCATCGGCACGACCGCCATCATGCTCGCCAAGGCGTTCGGCGCGGTGGTGATCGCCACGGCGGGATCGGACGAGAAAGTGGGCGCCTGCCTGCGCCTCGGGGCGGACGCGGCCGTCAACTACCGCACCGCCGACTTCGTCGCGGCGACCTTGGAGTCGACCGACTCGCGCGGCGCCGATGTCATCCTCGACATGGTCGGCGCCGACTATGTGGCGCGCAACTACGCGGCGGCGGCGGTCGACGGGCGGATCGTGCAGATCGCCTTCCTCAACGGTCCGCGCGCCACGCTCGACCTGCGCCCGCTGATGGTCAAACGGCTCGTGCACACCGGCTCGACCCTGCGCCCGCGGCCGGTCGCGCAGAAGGCGCTGATCGCGCAGGCGCTTTATGCGCGAGTCTGGCCGCTGCTGTCCGCGGGCCGTTGCAGGCCGGTGATCGACTCGACCTATCCGCTCGCCGACGCCGCAAGCGCCCATGCGCGCATGGAGAGTTCGGCGCACATCGGCAAGATCGTCCTGACGGTCTGGACGCCGGCCGCCGCATCGGACGTTCCCGCGCCGCAAGCACCGTAAAACTGTCATAAGAATCAACGATAAAGATGCGGGTGCGAAGGCGCGGAGTTAACAATTCATGAACGGTTCGGCGATCGCCGCATCAAAGCCCGTACGATCGCCGTTGTTCGCTTTGCCGTCCGCCCGACTGTTCTCCTCCCGTGAACGTCCTATCGCCCGAGCGCATCGGCGCGGCGCTCCGGCGCGTGATTCCGCGTCGGCCCATCAGAAGGAATTCGCCCTTGAGCAAGCGCTTCGAAAAGCAGAAACGCCGAAATGGCCGTTCGTTCGCCTCAGCCGAAATCATCGAATTGCGTCGACCCGGCAAGTTCGAATCGGAACGCGCCCTTGCGCCGATCATGCCGCTCAATCCGACGCAGGCCGATTATCTCGACGCGCTGCGCGACGGTCCGCAAGTGGTGGTCCTCGGACCCGCTGGAACGGGCAAGACGTGGATCGCCGCCGCCTACGCCGCCGATCTCTATCGCAGGCGGCGCATCGGCAAGATCATCCTCGCCCGACCCAACACGCCCTGCGGCCGCTCGCTCGGATTCTTTCCCGGCTCCCTCGAGGAGAAATTCGCGCCCTGGGCGGCGCCGGTCGTCGAGGCGGTCAAGGAGCGGATCGGCGCCGCCGCCTACGAGATCGCCCTCAAGAAGGGCGACATCGAAATGGCGCCGTTCGAAGTCATGCGCGGCCGAACATGGAAGGACGCCTTCGTGCTGCTCGACGAGGCGCAGAATGCGACGACCGTCGAAATCAAGACCTTTCTGACGCGCATTGGCGAGAATTGCACCGTCGTCATCAACGGCGACGTCAGCCAATGCGATCTCGACGAAGGCTCCGGCTTGGGCGCCGTGCTGCAACTGATCCGCGCTAAGGGGCTACCCGTGCCGGTGATCGAATTCACGCTCGAGGATATCGTGCGCTCCGGCGTTTGCGCGATGTGGGCGCGCGCGTTCGCAGAAGCGCAACTCTGAGCGCCCGCCGGCGCTCCGTCCGGCCGCGCCGGACCGTGCGCCACGGCTTGCTTATCCTCAACGCGATCGGGCCGGGCAATTGCAAATGCGGCGGAAATGTGAAACCTAACGAAAGGTAAACGGCAAACGTGCCGCCCCGGTCGATACGGCGAGTTGGCGATGGTTCGCGCAAGGTTGCTGCAAACGACGGCGCTTTGCGGCGTATTCGGGCTGCCGCTGGCCGCGGGCGCGGCGCTCGCCGCCGACCTGCCGGCCTACACCGCGCCGCCGCCGCTGGCCCCGCTGCCGGCTGTCGAGGCGGTCAACGGCTCCATCGACGCGCTCGGCGGCGGCGACAATGCCGGCGGCTTGGGCCTCGCCAACGGCAAGATAACGGCGCCGCTGACGCCGTCCTTCGGCACGCAATTCGACGGCTCGGCCGGCGACCTCGACGGGCAGTTCTACGGGTCGCTCGCCAACCACACCTTCTGGCGCGATCCGGCGAGCGGTCTGGTCGGGATCTACGGCGACTATCAGCGCTATGACGGCTTCGGCGGCGTCAACGTCGGGCAGGTCGGCCCGGAGGGCGAACTCTACCTCAACCGATTCACGCTGCGCGGCGTCGCCGGCGCTGAATTTGGCGACGGCGGCTATTTCAACTCGGGAACGCAGAAGCTCGATCTGCAGACCCGCTTCTTCGACAAGGCGGACCTCGTCTGGTTCGTCGACGACGACACCAGCGTCTACGCCGGCCACCGTTACACGCTGGGCGTCAACGCCGCGGCGGCGGGCGCCGAGCATTTGTTCCACATGGGCGGCGGCGCCGAGGTCTCCGCCTTTGTCGAGGGACGCGTCGGCGAAGACAACTACCGGGCCGCCTGGGCGGGAGTCCGCTTCTACTTCGGCGGCAGCGACAAGAGCCTGATCCGGCGCTCGCGCGAGGACGATCCCAACCAGTGGACGCCGGACCCGGTGTTCAGCAAGGTCAAGACGAAGACCCTCGCGCCGCATTCGCCGCCGTCGCCCCCGCCGCCCCCGCCGCCCCCGCCGCCCACGCCGCCGCATCATCACCACCATCACTCGCCGCCGCCGCCTCCACCTCCTCCTCCACCGCCGCCACCCCCGCCGCCGCCTCCACCGCCGCCACCCCCGCCGCCGGAGTGACCCGCGATGCAGGAGGGCGGCGAAGCCAGAGCGAGCGGCGCGAGCCAAGCGCCGGCGGAGCGGGAGCGGCGCCGCCCCGATGAGCGCTAGACGAGGCGCCCGCCCGCGCAAGGCGGCGGCAAACACGACCCCGGGGGAAGACAAGGCCGCCGACCGCGCGCCGCCCGCCTCCGGCGGCGTCCCGGCGCCGGAATTGCTGTGCTATCCGACGGAGCCCGAACCGCCGAAGATCATTCCGGCGCGCGCCCACCGCGCGTGGATGGACGCCACCAACGAGCGCTTCGCCTATCGCTGCACGCCCCTGTCGATCGCCAACGCCAGCGGCTGGGAGCTGATCCTGCCGTTCTCGTTCAATGCGACGTGGATGGGCGGGGCCGACCGCTCCGCCATCCTCATCCATTCGCACGACGGGGATCCTCGTTGCGCGCGGCTCGTCACCTCGCATTTCGGCCACGGCGTGCTGACTTTCCACACGGGCTGGCTGTTCCGGACGCCGCCGGGTTGGGCCTTGTGGGCGCGCGGGACGCCCAATGCGAGCAAGCGCAATGTCGCGCCGCTCGAAGGATTGGTCGAGACCGACTGGCTGCCGTTCACCTTCACGATGAACTGGCGCTTCACGCGGATGGGGACGGCCCGCTTCGAGAAGGGGGAGGCGTTCTGCTTCATCACGCTGGCGCCGCACGGGCTGCTCGACGCGGTGCAGCCCCGCATCATGAAGCTCGAGGACGATCCCGAGTTGAATTCGGCCTTCCAGCAATGGAAGGGCGGCCGCAAGGATTTCAACGCGCGGCTGCAGCAGCTCGAGCCGGCGGCGGTCGCGCAAGGCTGGCAGCGCACCTATCTGCAGGGGAAAGGAGCGGCGGAGGAAAAGCCGCAGTTCCATTTGTCGAAGCGAAAGCTCAAGGCGCCGCGATGACGCCGCGTCGGGGCGCCTCCGCGCCTGGAGCGCCGGCCCCGCCGTCTTGACATTCTCGCGCGCCCGGCGCTCGTCGACGCGCCCCGCCGGCCGTCGGGCGGGGCCGCATTTTGGTCGCCTCTTCGCTCATGCCGCGCTACAAACTGATGCTCGAATACGACGGCGCGCCGTTCGTCGGCTGGCAACGACAGGCCAACGGGCCTTCCGTGCAGGGGTCGCTGGAGGCCGCCCTTCTCGCCCTTTCCGGCGAGGCGGTCGCAGCGCACGGCGCCGGGCGAACCGACGCCGGCGTTCACGCCAACGGACAGGTCGCGCATGTCGATCTCGCCAAAAGCTGGGCCGGCCCGCGTCTGCGCGACGCGCTGAACGCGCATCTTGCGCCGCGCCCGATCGCCGTTCTCATCGCCGAAGCGGTCGACGACGCCTTCGACGCGCGCCGCTCGGCGCGGATGCGCCACTACCTCTATCGCATCGTCAACCGTCGCGCGCCGCTGACCTTCGATCGCGGGCGCGCCTGGCATGTCAAGCGGCGGCTCGACGCGGAGGCGATGAACGAGGCGGCCAAGGCGCTCATCGGTCGCCACGACTTCTCGACCTTTCGCGACTCGCAATGTCAGGCGAAGAGCCCGGTGCGCACGCTGGCCGCCCTCGACGTCGCGCGCGATGGCGATGTCGTCGAAATGCGCGTCAGCGCGCGCTCGTTCCTGCACCGGCAGGTGCGCTCGATGGTCGGTTCGCTCGCACAGGTCGGCGCCGGCTCGTGGAGCGCCGCCGATCTCAGAACGGCGCTGGAGGCCGCCGATCGGCGCCGCTGCGGCCAGGTCGCGCCCGCCTGCGGGCTGTATCTTATGCGGATCGACTATTCCGGGTCCGCCGGCGGTTAGGCTCGCGGTCTACTTCTTGGCGCCGAGCGACAGGCCGGCGAAGCGCGAGTTGAAACGCGACAGACGGCCACCGCGATCAAGCAGTTGCTGCGAGCCGCCGGTCCAGGCCGGATGGGTGTTGGGGTCGATGTCGAGATGCAGCGTCGCCCCGTCGTCGCCGTAGGTCGAGCGCGTGATATATTCCGTGCCGTCGGTCATGACGACCTTGATCACGTGGTAATTGGGGTGGATGTCGCGCTTCATCGTCTCGTCCTCGAAACCGCAATGTCGCCGCCGGACGGCCGGCCGCGCAAGTCGGCGCTCCCTATAAGGGAGACCCGCCTGCGACACAAGCGCCGCCGGCCTCGCCTTCGACTTGATTTTCGGCGAAATGTGATAGCTAAACCCCCGATGCGAAGTTTGGGCGGGAGCCTGCCGGGCCATGAGCCAGTCGTCTGACGCCGGACCGAAGGGGCGCGGGTCGCTCGCCGCCTTGCGCCCTTTATTGCCCTACGCGCTGGTCTATCGCGGCCGCGTCGCCGGCGCCCTGATCGCGCTGATCGTCGCCTCGGCCGCGACTTTGGTCGTGCCGATCGCGGTGCGGCGGATGATCGACTTCGGATTTTCCGCGGACCAAAGCGGGCTGATCCGCGACTATTTCATCGCGATGATCGGCGTCGTCGGCGCCCTCGCGCTCGCCTCGGGGACTCGCTACTATTTCGTCATGACGCTCGGCGAGCGGGTGGTCGCCGATCTGCGCGGCGATCTGTTCGCGCATCTGACCCGCCTCGACGCGAGCTTTTTCGATTCGGAAAAGACCGGCGAGATCGTGTCGCGGCTGTCGAGCGACACCACGCAACTGAAGGCGACGTTCGGCTCGTCGGCCTCGATCGCGCTGCGCAATTTCTTCATGTTCATCGGCGCGGTGACGATGATGGTGGTCACCAGCCCGAAGCTTTCGGCCTACGTCCTCGTCGCCATCCCCGTGATCATCCTGCCGCTCTATGCCGCGGGGCGCGCGGTTCGCGAGCGCTCGCGCGCCGCGCAGGACACGCTCGCCGCCGCCACCGCCTTCGCCGCCGAAAGCCTTTCGGCGATGCGCGTCATGCAGGCCTTCGTCGCGGAAGCTTCGAGCGCGGCGCGCTTCCGCGCGGCGGCGATGGGCGCCTATGAGGCGGCGCGGGCGACGACCTTTTCGCGCGCGATCGTCACCGCCGCGGCGATCTTCCTCGCCTTCGCCAGCGTCGTCGTCGTGCTGTGGCTCGGCGCGCAGGACGTGCTCGGCGGCCGGATGACCGGCGGCCAGCTCTCGCAGTTCGTGCTGTTCGCGGTGCTGGCGGCCGGCGCGCTCGGCGAGCTCTCGCAGGTCTGGAGCGAGGTCTCGGCCGCCGCCGGCGCCGCCGGGCGCATCGCCGAACTGCTCGCCGTCCGTCCGAAGATCACCGCGCCGTCCAACCCGCTGCCGCTGCCCGCGCCGGCGCGCGGCGAGATCATGTTCGCGTCGGTCGCCTTCGCCTATCCGGCAAGGCCGCAGGAGACCGTGCTGAAAGACCTTGTCTTGAGCGTCGCGCCCGGCGCGATGGTCGCCATCGTCGGTCCCTCGGGCGCGGGCAAGTCGACGATCTTCCAACTGCTGCTGCGCTTCTATGATCCCACCGCCGGCGCCGTCTATCTCGACGGCGTCGATATCAAGCAGGTCGATCCGTCGGCGTTGCGCGCGCGCCTCGCGCTGGTGCCGCAGGACCCGGTGATCTTCGGGGCCAGCATCGCCGACAACATCGCCTATGGCGCGCCCGCGGCGAGCCGCGAGGCGATCCGCGCCGCGGCCGTGCGCGCCGCCGCCGACCCGTTCATCGCGGCGCTGCCGCAGGGCTACGACACGCCGGTCGGCGAGCGCGGCGTCACGCTGTCGGGCGGCGAGCGCCAGCGGCTGGCGATCGCCAGAGCCATTCTGAAGGACGCGCCGGTGCTGCTGCTCGACGAGGCGACCTCGGCGCTCGACGCGGAAAACGAAACCCTCGTGCAGGGCGCGCTCGACGCGCTGATGGCCGGGCGCACGACGCTGGTGATCGCCCACCGCCTCGCCACCATCGTCAACGCCGACCGCATCCTCGTGCTCGACGACGGGCGCATCGTCGAGGAGGGGACGCACCAGAGCCTGCTGGCGCGCGGCGGCCTCTACGCCCGCCTCGCCCGCCTGCAGTTCGAGGGCGCGGCCGATGTTGCGTCGAACGCCGCCGAGTGAGGCGCTCCGCCGGTTTGCATTTCACCTGGAAAACGCGCCAGGACGCGATTCGCGCCAATTTGGTGCTTTGCGGGCCTTTGAAAAGGCTCGATTATTTTCGGTCCCTCCAAATTTTTCCAAAGCTTTTTTTGGGCTGATTGTGGAATTTCAGGACGTTGGAGGTGAAAAAATTTGGAAACGCGTTTTTCTGATATTTACACCTTGCTGGTTTGTGAAAATGAGCGGTTCAGGGCCTTCAATAAGGCCAGGCATGCTAACACAGGCTGCGCTTTTCCCGAAGAAGTTGTCGCTGTTTGTTATCCGCGCCGTGGGGGCAGGAGAATGCTCCGCATTCGCCCTGGGAAGACGTCGCGCAGGCGCGAGAACTGACGGCGGTCGAGCCAAGCGAGGGCGCCTCGAGCGTCGCGGCTGCGATGCTTCCGACGACGCCCGCTCATGGCGGCTGGCAGACGCCCTTGCTGATCCATCGCACGCCGTCGTCGGTGAGTTCGGCAATGGCGACCGGCGGCCCGACGTCGCTCGACTGGTCCGAGATTTCGGTCTCGATCAAATGGCGGATCGCGCCCGACAAGCCGAGCGTCTCCCATATCGAGGGATTCATCGAGAGTTCGTGCAACACGGCGTCGCCGCGGCCAAGCGCGAAAGGCGCGAGTCCGGCGCAAAACGGCGCCGGACAGTCCCATATTCGCGTGTCGATCGAAACCGGCGCGGACGCCGCGGTCGGCGCGTTGGCGAATTCCATGACGCGCAGCCGCGGACCTGCTCGATCTTTCGCGCCGATGACGATTTGAAGAACGACGGTTTCGAATTGCGGGTATTGCGCGGGATTTTCCACCCTGATGATGCGCAACAGCTCCGCCAGCCGCGAGGCGGCGACCGCTTCTATCTTCTTCACCGCGACGTTGATCGGTTGGTCCGACGACAGTTCCGCCGCGACGATGTCGTCGACGTTGAAGTTCCTCGCCCGGTATTGCAAGATTCCCGAACTGCTCCAGACGACGTCGCGGAGCGCGTGCAGCTTGCAGAGCTTCGAGGTGGCGGAACGATCGATCGTGTTGATCTTGCTGTCCGCCCCGATCACGACGGCCGTCGGCGTCCACACCGCGACCACCGACGTCGCTCGGGCGGGATTGGAGAGCAGCAACAGCGCGGCTATCGTGAGCGAGACCGATCGCATCTCCCCGCCTTCGCGCAAACTTGCGAGCAAAGGGCGCCGCGCGCCGCCATACGCGGCTTCGCTGTCGCCGGGCTCCGGCGTTCGACGTCCTGTTGACGCAGATATAGCGCGGATGTCGCGCGCCGTCGCCGCAAAGTCGCGCGGCGGCGAAGGCGCATGATCGCGGAGGCGCGCGAAAGGCGGCGTCCTTCGGAATTGACTCGGGTCGGGCGGCTGGCGCAGGCTCCACGCCATCCGATCGGCCGTCGGGCGCGGAACGCCATCGCGTTCGTCAACGAAACGCCGGGTTGGCCAATTTGAGGAGGAAACGATGTCCGAAGCCGTGAAGCTTCATCCTGCGATCGACGGCGGTGTGAAGCCGACCGACCCGAACTTCGCCGGCGGCGTGCTCGTCTGCCTTTGCCAAAGCCGCCCGGTGAAGGTGCGCATCAAAGGCCAGATCGCCCACAATCACGCCTGCGGCTGCACGAAATGCTGGAAGCCGTCGGGCGCCGTCATGTCGATCGTCGCCGTCGCTCCCCACGAAAGCGTCGAGGTTCTCGAAAACGGCGACAAACTCAAGATCGTCGACGCGAGCGCGCTCATTCAGCGCCATGCCTGCGTCGAATGCGGTGTCCATATGTACGGCCCGGTCGAGCGCGACCACCCGTTCAAGGGCCTGGACTTCGTCCACCCCGAGCGTTTCCAGGAATCCGGCTGGGCGGCGCCCGGTTTCGCGGCGTTCGTCTCCTCGGTGATCGAATCCGGCGTCGACCCGAGCCGCATGGACGAAATTCGCGGGCGGTTGCGGGAGCTGAAGCTCGAACCCTACGACTGCCTGTCGCCCGGCCTGATGGACTATATCGCGACATGGACCGCCAAGCGCTCAGGCGCCCTGAAGAGCTGAACGCCGGCGGGCCGAAGGCGCCTGGCGGCGAGGCCGCCCCGGCGTCGGGAAGCTGATCACAGGCGCGGCTTCGCGCCGATCGACGCCTTGCCGTTCGCAGGCGAGGCGAGTGCGTTTGCCGGGCTCGACGGGCGCCCCATCATGCCCCAGCGCGTCGAAGCGCCCGGCGCGGCGATCGCCGAGCGGCGACATGTCCTGTTCGGCGCCGCCGCGGCGACCTCGACCCGGACCTCGCGCGAACGTTTTGCGCGCCGCCGGCAATCGCCCGCCTGCCGCCCGATGACCGTGACGAAGCCGAAATTGCGCACCGAGGCGCCGTTGCCCTGCGCGTCGAGATCGACGACGACCCGCCACGCTCATGACGGCCCTGTGAACGTATCGTGGCGGCGTCGGACGGATCATCCGTCGCGATTTTGCGCGTGGTCCGTCTCTCTCAAGCCTTCCGCGCCTCCCACGCGCCGCGCCGCCATTTGAGGCTCGGCGCGACTGCGGGCGTGGCGTAGATGGTGAATCCCCAATCTTCCGGCATGCAATTGTTCGGCCCGGTCCGGGTCAGGCCGGCGCCGGCGAGCACTTGCGCGTACCAATCGTCGCGCCCGGGTTTGTCCGGATGGTTGGCGCGCAGGAAGTCCTCCTGTCCGAGTTTCAGCAGGGCGACGAACAACGCCGATTTGTAATTGACGGGGTCGCCGCCGCCGTCGAGGTCGACCGCGAGGTATCGCTTCTTCATCTCCTCGATCAGCGCCGCATCGGCCTCGCCGATGCGGCACAAGGCGAGCGCCGGAAACATTCTTTGCCAGCCCTTGGTGGTCTCGCCCATGAACTGATCGCGATAGAACGGCAGCGCCGCCGCGCCCGCCTCGGCGACGCGCACATAGATCATCGGATAGGCCGTGCGCGCGCGGGGGTCATGGCTGATAACGTCGAGCAGCGCGCCGGCCACCGGCGCCAAAGCCTCGTGCGGCAGCGCGCCAATAGCGACGGCGAGCGCCTCGATCTGCTCGCGCCGGTAGGGAGTGTTGCGGTCGCCGCCCACGAGCGCGACGAAGCGGCGCGTCATGCCCTCGGCGAGCGGAGCGAGGCGCTCCGGGTTGGCCGCGAGGGAATAGCCGAGGTTGAACGGCGGCTTGGGGTTCTGCCCGTCGATGATGGACGCGAGCGCGTCGAAGACGGTGTTCTGAACCTGCTCCGGCTCCTCGTGCGCCTGGTCGAGCGCCGCGGCGTTGGACTCGAAACCGGCAAAACCGGCAAGGTCGGCCGCCGTATATCGGCGGATGCCGAGCATGACGCTGACCGGCCCGTCGAATCGGGCCTTGTCGACCGAGTCCGGGATGCCGTCGATCGGCATCGGGCTGCGAATGAAATCGGCAAAGCAATCCCAGCTCGGCCGCGCGTCGTTCAGCGCGCAGCCGATCGCCAGATTGGGAAACGCCGGCAGCCGCCACGCGAACGCGGTGGTGAACGAGCCGACGATCTCGCCGTCGACGCTGATCTCGGTCGTCTGCCGGCGAATGTCGGCATGATGCGCCCATATCTCGGGATCGCCGCGCAGCGTCGCGGTCACCACCTTGTTCGCCGGGCGTTCGGGGAATCGCAGCAGGCAAATATTGTTCTGGAATACGTTGTTGAATTGGACGCCGAACGTGAGAACCCGGTTCTGCGTGTCCCTCCGGATGCCCGAACATTGACTGCGGGGGATCAGCCGCTCCGACAGGGCGCCCTCCGGAAAGTTCGCGCTGGGCTCATAGACGACGGGAATGTCATGCGCCTCCACGAATAGCTGCGCCTCCTTCATCACCAGCGCGTCGCGCGTCGGGTCGAAGTCGTAGATCTTTCCGGGATTGGCGGCGCGCAGTTCGGCGGAAACCTGCGCGATTTGCCGCCCCTGCTCGAACCAGACCGCATAATAGCCGCCGTAGGCGATGACCGGCACGAGCGCCAGCGCGCGGGGAACGCGGCCGATCAGCGCTTCAATGAACAGGCTCGCCAGAACCAGGTGAACCAGTTGTCCGGCCAGCGCCGCGGCGCCGAACATCATCAACACGACGCCGGGGAGCGGAAAATACTGCAACGCCAGCAGGACGACGAGGGCGAGCAGCGCATCGAAGCAGACCAGTGACAAACAACGGCGAAGCATCAGGGTCTCCACGCGCGATGCGCGCCCGAATGTCGCCGCCGCCGGTTTAAATTCCCGATGCGTCCCGCGCTCAAGCCGTCGACGATCGCCGGGATCGTCAACAAAGTCTAAATCGCTGGCGATGGAAGGCGCTTTCACGCCTTGCGGCGGCGCTTTTTGAACCAGGCGGCGGCGAGGGCGATGTCGTCCTCCGTCAGGCCATGGCCCGCGCGCAGCGTTTCATGCCGCACCTCGGCGCCGGCCTGCCTCAGCATCGCGGCGAGCTGGACGGCGTTTTCAGCCGGAATGATCGGGTCGAAGGCGCCGGACAGGATCAGCACGGGCTTTCCCGACAGGTCGACCCCAGGCGGATCGCCGAGCGGAACCATCGCCCTGATCAGCGCCGCCCCCGCCAGCGCTTCGGGTCGCACCATCAGCACCGCCGCGGCGATGTTCGCCCCGTTGGAGAAGCCGATCGCGACCGGCGCCGCCAGGCCGTAGGCCCGACGCGCCTCGGCGATGAAATCGGAAAGCTCGCCCGCCCGGCGTCGCACGTCGGCCTCGTCGAAAACGCCCTCGCGAAGCCGGCGGAAGAAACGCGGCATGCCGTTTTCCAGCGCCTTGCCGCGCGGCGAAAGAAGCGCGGCGCCGCCGGCGACCGCGCGGCCGAGCGGCAGCAGATCATTCTCGTTCCCGCCGGTTCCGTGCAGCAGAAGCGCCGGCGGCAGCGTCGGGTCCGCCGCGGGCTCGTATCTGTGGATGAACGACAGGGCGGCGGTCATGGCGATGCCCCTTTGCGCGGCGGCGCGTTCAATCGATCGGCGGCAGCAGGTCCTCGATCGCCGCCCGCCGCTGTTCGAGGAACGGCGGCAGTTTCAGCGCCAGCCCGAGCGTTTCGACCGGCTCGTCGACGGCGAAGCCCGGCGGGTCGGTCGCAATCTCGAACAACACATGGCCCGGTTCGCGGAAATACACCGAGCGGAAATAGCATCGATCCTTCTGCTCGGTCGTGTGCATGCCGTGGTTTTCGACCAGCTTGCGGACCATTTCGGCCTGATCGGCGTCGTCGGCGGCGCGAAAGGCGACGTGATGGATCGAGCCGGCGCCTTGCGATCCCCGCAGGAACTCGCCGGCCGCATGGAGATCGACGATGCCGCCGGCCCTCGCGCCGGGCGCGCGATAGCGCTGCAAGGCGCCGTCGCGATCGCTTTTCGCGAAACCGAGCACGTCGGTCAGGATCGCTCCGGTCGGTCCGGCGTCCGCCAGCAGCAGAGTGACGCTGTGAAACCCGCGGATCGCATGCTCCGGCGGAACTTCGCCGGCGCTCCAACCGCGGTCGGCTTCGATTCCCGGCTGGGCGACGAGCGCCAGCCGCGTTCCATCGGCGTCCTTGAAGGCGAGCACGGTTTCGCCGAAGCGCTTCGCCGGCGTTTCATGGACGACGGCCTTCTCGACAAGGCGCTGCGTCCAATAGCCGATCGAGGCTTCGGGAATGCGAAATGCGGTCTGTCGGGTCTCGCCGATCCCGACGCGGCCGGGGGCGACGCCTTCCCAGGGAAAGAACGTCAGGATCGTGCCGGGACCGCCGGTCTCATCGCCGTAATAGAGATGATAGGTTCCCGGATCGTCGAAATTCACGGTCTTCTTGACGAGGCGAAGGCCGAGCAGGCCGACGTAGAATTCGAGGTTCCGGCGGGCGGGGCCGGCGATCGCCGTCACATGATGAATGCCTCGGGACGCCATGGCTCGCCTCCTGCGCTCTCCGGGTCAGGCGATCGAACCGCCGAACGCCGACGCCTCTCCGATCGCCGTCGTCCCCGCGCGCGGCGGCGCTGCCTACCGCTCCGTCAGCTTCAGCTCGATGCGCCGGTTGCGCGCCAGCGCCTCGTCGTCGTCGCCGGGATCGATCGGCTGATACTCGGCAAATCCCGCCGCCGCGAGCCGATCGGGCGGAATGCCCTTGGACATCAGATATTGCACCACCGCGATCGCGCGCGCGCTCGAGAGCTCCCAGTTCGATTTGAACTGGCCGTTCCCTGAAACCGGGTGCTTGTCGGTATGGCCGTCGATGCGCAGGATCCACGGGATTTCAGGCGGGATCTCGCGCTCGAGATCGATGACCGCGGCGGCGAGTTCGTCGAGCGACTGATGGCCGGCGGCGTTGACGTCGGCCTTGCCGGAATCGAACAGCACCGAGGATTCGAACACGAAGCGGTCGCCGACCACCCGAATGCCCGGCCGCGAGCCGAGGATCTGGCGCAGGCGCCCGAAGAAATCGGAGCGATAGCGCGCCAGTTCCTGCACCTTTTGCGCCAGCGCGGTGTTCAGCCGCGAGCCGAGGTCGGCGATCTTGGCCTGCGCGTCCTTGCCGGAGGCTTCGGAAGCCGACAGCGCCTCCTCGATCGCCGCCAACTGGCGGCGCAGCGCGGCGATCTGCTGGTTGAGAATGTCGACCTGCGCGAGCGCGCGCGCCGACATCTCCTTTTGGGCGTCGAGCGCGGCGGTCGCGGCCGAGGCCTTGCCGCCGGCCGCATCGGCGTTCGCGGCGCCCTGGCTGATGATCCCCTGCAGGCGGGCCTGCTCCTTTTGCGAAGCGTCGAGGGTCGCGGTGAGCGTGACGAGATTGGACTGCGCGTCGCTCTTGGCGGTCCGCTCCATCGCCAGCAGGCTCGTCAATTCCTCGATCTGGTGGTTCAGCTTGGCGAGCGCGGTGTCCTTGCCCGTGACTTCGCGCGAGATGAAGAACTGCGCGAGCATGAACACCGAAAGCAGGAAGATGATGACCAGCAGCATGGTCGACAAAGCGTCGACGAAACCCGGCCAGTAGTTGACGCTTTCGAGCCGGCGTCTATGGGCGAGCGCCATTTTCAGCTCCCGATGACAGGTTCGAACTCATCGCGTCTCGGTCTCCCGCGCCAGCCGTTGCAACAGCTTGCGCACTTCCTCCTGCTGCGAAGCCTGCGCCTCCACCCAGTCGCGGATGAGCTGCTGCTCCTGACGCATATGGGTGACGAGGCCCTGAATGCCCTCGGCCAGATTGGCCATCGCGGCGGCGCTCTTGCGGTGGTCGAGCGCGTCGGGGCCGACGACTTTCTCGGGCAGGATTTCGGCGACCGGGGGTGGGGTGGTCTCGGCGTGGCTGGCGAGGAAGTCCTCCAGTTCCGTGTAAAAGCGGTTCTGCGCCTGGCCGGCCTGCAAATCGAGAAAGCCGAGAATCAGCGAGCCGGAAAGCCCGAACAGCGACGAGGTGAAGGATACGCTCATGCCGGCGATCGGCTTGGCGAGACCGGCCTTGAGGTCGTCGAACATCACCGAGGCGTCGGCGCCGGTCTGCATCGCGTCGATCACCCCGGCGATCGAATGGACGGTCTGCAGCAGGCCCCAGAACGTGCCGAGCAGCCCGAGAAACACCAGCAGGCCGACGAGATAGCGGTTGAGTTCGCGCCCCTCGTCGAGCCGGGTTCCCACCGAATCGAGGATCGCCCGCGACGTCGCGGTCGCCAGGCCGCGCGCGCCGGCGCCGGCGTTGATCAGCGTCGCCATCGGGCCGAGCAGCCGCGGCCCGCGTCGCGGCGGCCGGATTTGCGAATTGCTCAGCGAATTGACCCAGCGGATCTCGCGGAACAGCCTGAAAATCTGACGGAAAGCGAAAAAGGCGCCGATCGTCAGAACGCCGACGATCAGGCCGTTCAGCTCGGGATTGGCGTTGAAAGCGACGATGATCTGCTTGTAAAGGATCAACACGACGAAGCCGACCAGCACCAGAAACGCGGCCATGCCGACCAGGAAAACGCTGGGCGAAGAAAGCGGTCTGACTTCGGAATTGAGGGCCATGGCGCCTCGGCTAATCAGCAATGAAGAACTTTTCAAGGCGATCCTAGCAGAAGGAAGGGGGTCGCCGCCAAGGTTTGCCGGGGCGGCGAGCCGCCAGACCCGGCGCGCCGGCCCCTATGCCGCCGGCGGTCGCGAGGCCCCGCGCCGCTTCAGCGCGCCGCGGCCAGCAGCGCCAGCAGTTGGCGGTGCATGAATTCGTTGCCGCAGCAGATCGAGCCGGTCTCCAGAAAGTTCTCCTCGCCGTCCGCGCCGCTGACGAAACCGCCGGCCTCGCGGATGAGCACGGCGCCGGCGGCGAAGTCCCAGGAGTGGAGGCCGCGCTCCCAAAAGGCGTCGAACCGGCCGGCGGCGACATAGGCGAGGTCCAGCGACGCGCATCCGAGGCGCCGGACGTTGACGACGCGCGCCATCACAGCCGACAGTTCGGCCTTGAAGCGCGGGTGCTCGGCGGCCTTGCCGAGATGGGGAACGCCGCAGCCGAACAGCGCCTGCGACAGGTCGCGGCGCGCCGCCACGCGCAGGCGCCGGTTGTCGCCGAAGGCGCCCTGGCCCTTTTCGGCGACATACATTTCGTCATTGGCGGGATTGTAGATCACGCCGGCGACGAGCTGCCCCTCGCGCTCCAGCGCGATCGAAATGGCGAAGATCGGGATCGCGTGCAGGAAATTGGTCGTCGCGTCGAGCGGATCGACGTGCCAGGTGTGGCTTTTGTCGGGGCCTTCGACCCTGCCGCTCTCCTCCATGACGAAGCCATAGCCCGGCCGCGCCCTGGACAGCTCCTCGAAGATGACCTTTTCGGCGCGCTGGTCGGCGAGGCTGACGAAATCGCCGGGGCCCTTCATCGAGACCTGCAGGTTGCCGATTTCGCCGAAATCGCGCTTGAGGCCGCGCCCGGCCTTGATCGCCGCGCCGGTCATCACGGTCATCAGGGCGGAGCGGATCATGGCGCGGCGGCTCTTTTTGGGGGATTTCGCGCGCTGGTCTGCCCGCCGGGCGCGCCGGGGTCAAGGGCGGATCGCCGGCGGGCCTTGCGCCTAGGGCGCCGTCGCCGCCTTGCCGGTCAGCGTCTTCAGCATCCCCGCCATTCGGGCGACCGTGTTGGCGACGTCGGCGCCGAGCCCGTGCCGGCCGGCGAGAAAGGCCGGATCATTGTGCGAGAGCCACACTTCGCCCGCCGCGTCCTGCCAGACCAGGACCTTCAGCGGCAGATCGATGCCGATCGTTTGCGCCGCCTGCATCAGCGGCGTGCCCGCCTTAGGGTTGCCGAAAATCAGCAATTCGGTCGGGCGCAGGGTTTCGCCGACGGCGGCGGCGCCGGCGGCGTGATCGATTCTGGCGAAAATGCTGACGCCGTTCGCCTTGAGCGCCGCCTCGAGGCGGTCCATCGTCTCCCTGGCGGAAAAGCGGCTTTGGATCGAAACCAGTCCCTCGACACTCATGGCGCGCCCTCGCACAAGCGGCGCCCGTCGGCGGGCGCCGGCCGCGACCAGCAACCATGGTTTCGGCGGGCGCGTCAACGACGGGAATGCGCTGCGCCCGCCCTCCGGATAAGCTGCCGGCGAGTCGCCGCCCCCCGGGAGCTTCCATTCATGAAATCGGACCTCGAGATCGCCGGGGAGACCAACCTCGAGCCGATCGCCGCCGTCGCGGCCAGGCTCGACATCCCCGAGTCGGCGCTACACCCTTACGGGCGCGTCATCGCCAAGCTGACGCCCGACTTCATCGACAGCCTTCGCGGCAGGCCGGACGGCCGGCTGATCCTCGTCACCGCGATCAATCCGACGCCGCCCGGCGAGGGCAAGACGACGACGACGATCGGGCTCGGCGACGCCTTGGCGTCGATCGGCAAGCGCGCCGTCATCTGCCTGCGCGAGCCCTCGCTGGGGCCGGTGTTCGGTCGAAAGGGCGGCGCGACCGGCGGCGGCCTGGCGCAGGTCGCGCCGATGGATGAAATCAACCTGCATTTCACCGGCGATTTTCACGCGATCACCGCCGCCCACAACCTGCTCGCGGCGATGATCGACAACCACGTCTATTGGGGCAACGCGCTCGACATCGACCCGCGCCGCATCGTCTGGCGCCGCGCGCTCGACGTGAACGATCGCGCGCTGCGCGAAACCGTCGTCTCGCTCGGCGGCGTCGCCAACGGCTTTCCGCGCGAGGACGGCTTCGAGATCACCGTCGCCTCCGAAGTGATGGCGGCGTTCTGCCTCGCCGACGACCTCGACGATCTCGAAGCGCGCCTCAGCCGGATGATCGTCGCCTATACGCGCGCCAAAAAGCCGGTGACGGCGGGCGAGATCAAGGCGGTCGGCGCGATGGTCGTGCTGCTGAGGCAGGCGCTGCGCCCCAATCTCGTGCAGACGCTGGAGGGCAATCCGGCGCTCGTCCATGGCGGACCGTTCGCCAATATCGCGCATGGCTGCAATTCGGTGATCGCGACGCGCGTCGGCCTCAAGCTCGCCGACTATGTCGTGACGGAGGCGGGGTTCGGCGCGGACCTCGGCGCCGAGAAGTTCTTCGACATCAAGTGCCGCATCGCGGGCTTGACCCCCGCCGCCTGCGTCATCGTCGCCACCGTGCGCGCGCTGAAGTTCAACGGCGGCGTCGCGGGCGACGCCCTCGGCGCGGAGAATCTGGCGGCCCTGGCGGCCGGCCTGCCCAATCTGGAGCGCCATATCGCCAATATGCGCCGCTACGGCGTGCCGGTGATTGTCGCGGTCAACCGCTTCTCCTCGGACACGCCCGCCGAACTGGCGCTGATCGGCCGAACGGTCGGCGACAGGTTCGGGATCGAGGCGATCGTCTGCGACCACTGGGCGCGGGGTTCGATCGGCGCGCAGGCCCTCGCGCGACGGGTCGTCGGGCTCGCCGATCGGCCGCCCGCCGGGTTTCGCTTGCTCTACGACGACGCAACGCCGCTGTGGGAAAAGGCGAGGATCATCGCCACGCAGATCTACGGCGCCGCCGACATCGCCGCCGACGCGGCGGTCCGCCGCCAATTCGATCAGTTGCAGGAGGCCGGTTACGGCGCGTTGCCCGTCTGCATCGCCAAGACCCCTTATTCCTTTTCCGCCGATCCGGCCCTGCTCGGGGCGCCCAGCGGCTATGTCGCCCCGATCAGGGCCGTGAGCCTGCGCGCCGGCGCCGGTTTCCTCGTCGTGCTGTTCGGCGACATCCTCACCATGCCGGGCCTGCCGCGTAAGCCCGCCGCCGAAACGATCAGACTGCGCGGCGGGCGGGTCGAGGGGCTGTTTTGAGCGGCGCGCCGCGGCGCTCGCGCGCCCTCATCCGGCCCTCGCCGACGCGAAGTCCGCCTCTACTCGAAGGCGCCGCGAACGCCTCTCTTGCGCTTGCGGCAGAGAGGTTGAGGGCCGGCTCGCTTCGCGGCGGCAAACCCATTATAGTCCGGCGAGCGCGCCGGTTTCCCGGCGCGCGGTCGGAGATTGCCCGTGATGAAGTTGGCGCGATAATGCCGCAGAGGAAGTCGCGCAGCGTCAAGGCCCTCGCGGTGATGGCGCATGATCTCGCCATGACGGCGCTGGCGATGACGCTGGCTCTCTATCTGCGTTATCCCGGCAACGCGCCGGTCCAGGTACCGAGCCCTCGAATGGATCATCCCGCTGTTCACGATTTACGCGGGGGTCGCGTATCACTTCTTCCGGCTCTACGAATCGAAATGGCGCTTCGCCTCGCTGCCCGACCTCTTCAACATTTTCCGCGTCTCCACTCTGCTCGCCGTCTCGCTGCTGGTGCTCGACTTCGCGCTGATCGCGCGCGGCGTGATCGCCTCCCCCGCCTTCGGGGAAAAGGCGTGCTTCGTCTATTGGGTGCTGCAGATGTCGATGCTCGGCGGCCCGCGCATCGCCTATCGCTATTTCCGCTACGTGCAGGCCCGGCGGACGGGCCGACGGGAACGCGCGCCGTCGATTCTGGTGCTCGGGCGCAGCACGGAGGCGGAGATCGCGCTGCGGTCGATCGAAGAGGGGATGCGCCGCCGCTTCGTCGCGCGCGGCGTGCTTTCGCCTCGCGCTTCGGAACGCGGCGCCTCGATTCGCGGCGTGCCGGTGCTGGGCGGCTATGACGAGCTCGAGCGCGTCGTCGGCGAGGCGACGGAGGAGGGCAATCCGATCGCCCGCCTGATCTTCGCGCCGAGCGAATTCGCCTCGGACGCCGATTCCGAGCGCGTGGTCGCCACCGCCAAGCGTCTCGGCATTGCGCTGTCGCGGTTGCAAACCGTCGAATACGGCGGCGCGTCGGCGTTGGCCCCGATCGAGATCGAAGACCTGCTGTTTCGCCCGACCGTGCAATCGGACCTCTCCAGTTTGCGCGCTTTCGTCAACGCCAGGCGCGTCGTCGTCACCGGCGGCGGCGGCTCGATCGGCTCGGAAATATGCGCGCGCGTCGTCGCGCTCGGCGCCGCCGAACTGCTCGTTCTCGACAATTCCGAGCCCGCCCTGTTCGCCATCAGCGAACATCTCGAGGCGCTCGACATGCCGACCAGGCTGCGCGCCGCGGTCGCCGACGTGCGCGACCGGGCGCGGCTGATGTCGCTGTTCGAGCAATTCCGTCCGGACGTGGTGTTCCACGCGGCGGCGCTCAAACAGCTGCCGCAGCTCGAACTCGACTGGGCCGAGGGGGTCAAGACCAATGTCTTCGGCTCGGTCAATGTCGTCGACGCGACGGCGGCCATCGGCGCGGCCGGCGTCTTGATTTCGACGGACAAGGCGGTCGACCCGGTGTCGGTGCTGGGCGCCACGAAGCGCTTTTCGGAAATGTACGCGCAGCTCGTCGACGGCGAACGCGCCGGGCGCGCGGTCGGCCCGCGGCTGATCTCGGTGCGGTTCGGCAACGTGCTGGGCTCGGTGGGCTCGGTCGTGCCGAAGTTCAAGGCGCAGATCGAACGGGGCGGCCCGGTCACCGTGACCCATCCTGAAATGGTGCGCTACTTCATGACGGTGCGCGAGGCGGTCGACCTCGTCATCTCAGCGGCGGCCCATAGCGCCTCGCCGGCCGGTTCAGGGGCGACGCGGGCGTCCGTCTATGTGCTCAAGATGGGACAGCCGGCGCGCATTCTCGATCTTGCGGAAAAAATGATCCGGCTCGCCGGCTTCGAACCGCGCGTCGACATCGATATCGTGTTCACCGGGACGCGGCGCGGCGAGCGCTTGAACGAGATCCTGTTTTCCAACAACGAGCCGGTCGTCGACACCGGCGTCGACGGCGTGATGGCCGCGCAGCTCTCGACGGTCGAGCGCGCCGCGATGACGCGCTGGCTCGCCGAATTGGCGGGCGCTGTCGAAAAGGGCGATCGCGCGGCGGCCGAGCGGGTCTACGGCGAGGCGATCGCCAATTTTCGCGGCGCCGCGTCGGTCACCGACCTGGCGGCCCGCCGCGCCTCGCTCGGCGTCGCCGGCGGGTAGCTCATTCGAGCGCGCTCCCCGGGGCGGCGACCAGGCGGCCCGCCGCTGCTGGTTGCGCAAGTGTGATAAATCGTCGGCTCGGCTCTAAATTGAGGGTCAGATGGGAGTTGGACAGCGCCGCGACGAATTGAGAGCGAACGCGCAAGCAAAACTCGATGATGCGCGACTTCTTCTGGACAGCAAGCGATACTCGAATGCGTACTATCTTGCCGGATATGCCGTCGAACTCGGTCTGAAGGCCTGCATAGCCGCGCAAATATCAGCGGAGACAATTCCGGATAAGGCCTTCATCAAGGGAATTCTCAATCATCAATTTGGCGGCTTGGTTGGGCTCGCGGGGCTGGCGGGTTTGCTGAATGTGCAGAAGGACCTCGACCCGCAATTCGCCGCGAATTGGGCGCTGGTCTCCGAATGGGAGCCGGACTCACGCTACGTATCGATTGATCCCAAGTCCGCCTCATTGCTTGTCGACGCTATCGCTGATCCAAAATCGGGAGTTCTTGAATGGATCAAAACACACTGGTAGTTGGCGGCCAGGCTCTCGTGAAGGCCTTGGATGCCGCCGGCTTTCGGCCGCGCATCGCCATGTGGGTCCACAATACGGATACTGACACTTGGAAATTGTGGCTGGTTCCTCCCAGGAAACACGCGGACAAGCAGGACTTCTATCGACGCATCGCAAAAATAGTTTCGCAACACCGGGCGGAGTTTGCCGGCATCGACACCAGTGACACCGAGATGGTTTTGGACACCCACCCGGCAATGAAAGGCATCGGTGGATTTCTCAAACTGCCGGGCCTCGGGAGCGTCAATTTTTCCGGCAACAGGTTCAATGGATACTATCTGCCCGACGGAATCATTTTGCGTTCCGATCTGCAGGCCTGATTGTCGTGGCGCCGTCGGCGTCACCCGCCAGCTATGGAGTTGGCGGCCTTTTTGCGCCGCCGCAAGCCGTGAGCCGTCGCTCGGGACGGGCTTGCTTCACGCCGCCCGCGCCGGCGGGCCGGCGGCGGCGAGTTCGGCGGCCTCGTCGTCGGTGAACACGCGGCTGCGCGTCAGAAACCGCACGCCTTCGGGCGCCTCCACCGAGAAGCCCGAGCCGCGCCCGGGGACTACGTCGATGATGAGCTGCGTGTGCTCCCAATATTCGAACTGCGCGGCGCCGATGTAGAACTTGCAGCCGGCGATTTCGCCGAGCAGCACGTCCTGCGGCCCGACCCGGAAGTCGCCCGAGGGATAGCACATCGGCGAGGATCCGTCGCAGCAACCGCCCGACTGATGGAACATCAGGGCGCCATGCTGTTCGACGAGCCGCGCGACCACCTCGGCGGCCTTGTCGGTGATCTCGACGCGGTCGACCATCGAGTCTCTCCTTGCCCGACTTGAAACAAGCGGGCGCGCGCCTCGGCGCGCGCCCGACGCGGCGATCAGAAGAACCCGAGCGCCTTGGTCGAATAGCTGACCATCAGGTTCTTGGTCTGCTGATAGTGGTCCAGCATCATCTTGTGCGTCTCACGGCCGATGCCGGAGGCCTTGTAGCCGCCGAACGCCGCGTGGGCGGGATAGGCGTGGTAGCAGTTGGTCCATACGCGGCCCGCCTGGATCGCCCGGCCGAACCGGTAGGCGCGATTGCCGTTGCGGGTCCACACCCCCGCGCCGAGGCCGTAGAGCGTGTCGTTGGCGATCGACAGGGCGTCGTCCTCGTCCTTGAATTTCGTGACCGAGACGACCGGCCCGAAAATCTCCTCCTGGAACACGCGCATCTTGTTGTTGCCTTCGAAGATCGTCGGCTCGATGTAATAGCCCTCGGCGAGCTCGCCTTCGAGATGCGCGCGCTTGCCGCCGGTGAGCGCCTTGGCGCCCTCCTGCTTGCCGATGTCGAAATACGACAGGATCTTTTCGAGCTGGTCGTTGGAGGCCTGCGCGCCGATCATCGTGGTCGCGTCGAGCGGATGGCCCTGCTTGATCTTCTTGGTCCGCGCGACGGCGCGCTCGATGAACCTGTCGTAGATCGATTCCTGCACCAGCGCGCGGCTGGGGCAGGTGCAGACCTCGCCCTGGTTCAGCGCGAACATCGTGAAGCCTTCGAGCGCCTTGTCGAAGAAATCGTCGTCGGCGTCCATGACGTCGGCGAAGAAGATGTTCGGCGACTTGCCGCCGAGCTCCAGCGTGACGGGAATGATGTTGTCGGACGCATACTGCATGATCAGGCGCCCGGTGGTGGTCTCGCCGGTGAAGGCGATCTTGGCGATGCGCTTGCTCTGGGCGAGCGGCTTGCCGGCCTCGACGCCGAAGCCGTTGACGATATTGAGGACGCCCGGCGGCAGGATGTCGGCGATCAGCTCCGCGACGACGAGGATGCCGAGCGGCGTCTGCTCGGCGGGCTTCAGCACGACGCAATTGCCCGCCGCGAGCGCCGGCGCGACCTTCCACGTCGCCATCAGGATCGGGAAGTTCCACGGGATGATCTGGCCGACGACTCCGAGCGGTTCATGGAAATGATAGGCGACGGTGTCGGGATCGATCTCGGAAATGCCGCCCTCCTGGGCGCGCACCGCGGCGGCGAAATAGCGCCAGTGGTCGACGACCAGCGGCATGTCGGCGTAGGTCGTCTCGCGGATCGGCTTGCCGTTGTCGAGCGTCTCGACGAGGGCGAGCAGTTCGAGATTGGCTTCGAGCTTGTCGGCGATCTTGTTGAGGAGGCGCGAACGGTCGGCGACGGGCGTCTTGCCCCAAGCGTCCTTGGCCTTGTGGGCGGCGTCCAGCGCCAGCTCGATGTCGGCCGCCGAGGAGCGCGGAACCTCGCAAAGCCGTTTGCCGGTGATCGGGCTCGGATTGTCGAAATAGCGTCCCTCGACGGGGGCGACCCATTTGCCGCCGATGAAATTGGCGTAACGGTCGCGAATGAGAACCTGCTTGGAGACTTTTTCCAGGGCCTGCTGAAACATGGTGTTTTCCTCCGTGATTTGGCGCGCCGCGCGCCTTTTTGCTTTCGTCGCTGGGCGACGTTTTTGCTTGTGCGAACGAACGCGACCCGAACCGGATCGTCGTTTTCAACGCGCCGCCGCGGTCCCTCGCCGGCGCCGCGACAACCGCGCGGCGCCGGAGAAGGCCTCGACCGGCGACAGTGCTCGCCCGCCGAAGTGCCGTCAACGTTATATTTTAAAAAATATAGCGTCGCGGCGAGACGGCCGCCCGAGGGCGCGCCCTAAGTGGAGACGCGCCGCCGGCGCCGGCGCCGTGTCGCGCGAGCGCAAGACGCCATGGCGATGATCGCAGATTCGAAGCCCTTCGCCGGCGCACCGCCAGAGGCGTCGCGCTCAATCAATATATAAAATCGATAGACTGAATATCATTATTCGAATAAGAGGGGTCGAAACGGTCGTCGCGGCGGCCCGCGGCGCGGCGGTTCGGCAAAGGCGACGCGAGGCCGGCGACGGGCGTCAGGCCATTCGAACGAGGGCCAACCGGCATGAGCACGAGCCGATTGGAACTGCACGCCGATCGCGCGCCGGCGACCACTTCGGGCTGGCGCGAGCTCTGGCTCAAGGAGGATTGGTGGGCGGTGTGGCTGGGGCTCGGCCTGGTGATCGTCGGCTTCGCGTTGTTCGCCAAGGGCTCGAGCCTGCAATGGATCGCCGTGACGCCGCAGAAATGGTCGACCCTGGAGCAACTCGGCGGCCATTTCGCGGCCAACGGCTGGCGCTACGTCGCGCAATTCATTGTGTGGCTCGCCGTCTTCGCCGCGGCGCTGACGGCGCTCGGCTTCAAGGCGCGGGCGTTCGCGCCGTCGTTCCTGTTTGTCTACGCGTGCTCGGTCCTCATCTTCGCGCTCGGCCAATGGACCCAGGCGAATGCCTACAATCTCGAGCCGCCGCTGGTGGCGTTGCTGCTCGGCCTCCTGATCTCCAACGTCATCGGTCTGCCCCGCTGGATGGACGCCGGATTCCGCGTCGAATTCTACGTCAAGACCGGGGTCGTTCTGCTCGGCGCGACGCTGCCGTTCGCGCTGATCGTCTGGGCCGGGCCGGTGGCGATCCTGCAGGCCTCGATCGTTTCGATCGTGACCTTTCTCGTCATCTTCGTCGTCGCGCGACGGCTCGGGCTGGATCGCCGCCTTGCGGCGACGCTCGGCGCAGGCGGCGCGGTGTGCGGCGTCTCGGCGTCGATCGCGATCGCCGGCGCCGTCGGCGCCAGGAAGGAGCACGCGCCGATCGCGATCACCATCGTGATCCTTTGGGCGATCGTCATGATCTTCTTCCTGCCCTTTGCGGCGCGCGCGCTGCTGCTGCCGACCGGCGTCGCCGGCGCATGGATCGGCGCCTCCGAATTCGCCGACGCCGCGGGTTTCGCCGCCGCGCAGACCTACGGCGGCTTCGCCGGCGAGGTTCCCGGCATCGCCGGTACGGCGGATCAGGCGATCGGGTCCTTCACGCTGATGAAAGTGGTCGGGCGCGACGTCTGGATCGGCGCCTGGGCCCTGGCGCTGGCGATCATTTCGACCACCCGCTGGGAGCCGGCCGCCTCCGGCCGCAAGCCTGAGGCCGCCGAGATCTGGCGCCGCTTTCCGAAGTTCGTCATCGGCTTCGTCGTCGCTTCGCTGATCGTCACCTGGGCGGCGCGGGGCTACACGCTCGCCGAATACAACAAGCTCGTCGTTCCGACGTTCGTTGCGCCGATCAAGGATCTGCGGACCTGGACCTTCATCTTCTGCTTTCTCAGCATCGGCCTGACGACGCGCCTGCGCGATCTGGCGGGCGCGGGCGCCAGACCTCTCGCCGCCTTCAGCGTCGGGGTCGCGTTCAATGTCGCGCTGGGCTTCGTCCTGTCGGTCTTCGTGTTCGCCTCGCATTGGGCCAATCTGGCTCGCTAGAGCGGATCGGGGCCTGCGGTTCCGGGCGCTCGCCGATCGCCTCGTTCGCCGGCTGGCCCTTGAAAGGGATGCGATGAACGTCAGCCATGCCGAGGCTCGATGCGGCTCATGCGCGCATTTCCGCAACGACGCCGCCACTCTCGAGGCGGCGATGCCGGGGCTTTCGAGCCTGACTTCGCTCGGCGCCTCGACGCGCGCGGACGACGGCTGGTGCCTGCGGCGCGAACTTTATCTCGGCGCCCGCGCGGGCTGCGCTGAGTTCACGGCTCGCACGGCGCGCGCCGCGCCGCGCGGCGGCGCCTAGCCCGGCGGAATGACGCCCTTCTTCAGGATCACGTTGCCGTAGAAGCGCCGCTCGCCCGTCGCGACCATGGCGAAGCATTGGCGTGCGCGCTCATAAAACTTGTGTCGCTCCAGCTTGTGCAGCTTGAAGTTCGCTCCCTCGTGCTTGGCGATCATCGCGCGGAATTCGTCGAAAATCGGCTCCTCCCTGGTCGGCTTGCCGACCACCTCCATCCGCACGCAGGCGTCGGGGACGAACGAGTTGAGCGGCATGACCGTCAGGATGAGGTCCAGCGCCTGCGGCGCGCTGACCGCGTCGAGACGCACCAGGCGAGGTCCCGACGATTCAGCGGGATAGTTGGCGTCGACGATGACGATTTCATCGCCATGCCCCATCGCGCGCAGCACATAGAGCAGATCCGGCGTCAGCAGCGGATCGATATTCTTGAGCATGCCCGTTCACCTGATTTCGCTGGTTGATTGTCGAGGATTTTGCGGGGCGCCGCATCAGCGCGCCGGCGAATGGAGCGATCCGCCGCCGCTAGCGCGGCGCCGGCGCGTCGGCGCGCATCAGACCCGCCGCCTTCAAGTCGCGCCACAGCGCCGGAGGGATTTTCGCGCCGATCATTTCGGCGTTGCGGCGAACCTCGCCCGGCTTCTGCGCGCCCGGTATCACGCAGGCGACCGCGGGATGGCCGAGCGGAAAACGCAGCGCCGCCTCGGCGAGCCTGACGCCGTGCGCCTTGCACACCGCCTGGATCTTGGCGACGCGCTCCAGCACTTCGGCGCTCGCCGGCGCATAATTGTAGAAGGCGCCGCGCTTGGGGCCGGTGGCCAGAATGCCGGAATTGAACGGACCGCCGATCGCCACACCGATGCCGCGCCCGGCGCAATAGGGCAGGAAGCTTTCGAGCGCCTCCTGTTCGAGCAGCGTGTACCGGCCGGCCAGAAGAAACAGGTCGAAATCGCCGGCGCGCGCCAGGGTTTCAGCGACGTCCCATTCGTTGACGCCGGCGCCGATCGCCTTGATCGCGCCGCTGTCGCGAAGCTTGACCAGCGCCCTGTAGCCGCCTTCCATCAATTCCCGGATGCGCTCGTCGGAGGCCGCCTTGTCGCCATGGGTGAACACGTCGACGTCATGGGCGTAGACGATGTCGATGCGATCGAGGCCGAGGCGCTCCAGCGAAAATTCCAGCGAACGCATGACGCCGTCGTAGGAATAGTCGAACCGCTCGCGACGCGACGGCGTTTCAAAAAAAGCGCCGGGACGCGTGCGCTCCTCCGGCGCGCAGAGCTCGAGGAGACGCCCGATCTTGGTCGAGATCAGATAGGAATCGCGCGGCTTGGCGCGAAGGAAGCCGTTGAGCCGGGTCTCCGACAGGCCGAGGCCGTAAAGCGGCGCCGTGTCGTAATAGCGGCAACCGGCGCTCCATGCCGCGTCGAGCGTGGCGCGCGCGTCCTTTTCGGTCAGCGGGCGATAGAGATTGCCGAGCGGCGCCGCGCCAAATCCAAGCTCGGTGAACTGCAGCTCGATCCCCGAGCGCGTCTTGAGCTTGCGCTTTCTTATGTGCCGCGCACGCGCTTGCATCATCATCGCCGCATCCCCCCGGATGATTGAATGCTCGAGCGTCGTTGCGCCGAGAGGGAAGGCATCATAATTGACGCCGTCGACCCGTCAATCGCGCATTCGGCGTTGACGCGCGCGGGCTTGCAAAATTGAACGCGTATGATTGATAATGGCGGCGCCGACAGGCCGTCCCAAAAAGAAACGGCGCGAGCGTCGGCCTTACGGGGAGGAGCAGGGCTATGCGCGGTCTTTCATTGGTGACGGCGGCGGTGATTGGCGGATTGGCGAGCGCGGGGGCGGCGAACGCGCTGACATTGACGAGCCCGGACATTAAGGCTGGGGGCAAGATTTCGGACGAACAGGTCGCCAATGTCTTCGGGTGTGAGGGCAAGAACGTTTCGCCGGCGCTCAGTTGGTCGGGCGCGCCCAAAGGAACCAAGAGTTTCGCGATCAGCATTTATGATCCTGATGCGCCGACCGGCAGCGGCTTTTGGCATTGGGTCGTCGTCAACATTCCCCCCGACGTCACTTCGCTCGCCAAGGGCGCTGGCGATCCCAAGGCGGGTGGCCTGCCGGCCGGCGCGTTGCAAACCCGCACGGATTTTGGCGTTCCCGGCTATGGCGGTCCGTGCCCGCCCAAGGGCGACAAGCCGCACCACTATCACGTCAACATATTCGCGGTTGACGTTGATAAGCTCGATGTCGACGAGAACGCATCGGCCGCCGTCGTTGGCTTCAACCTCCACTTCCACACATTGGGCAAGGCGACGCTGACCGGCCTTTACGGCCGCTGACGCGACGGTCGGGGTTCGGCGCGGCTTCGTCGCCGAACCCGTCCGGCGACGGCGCGGCGCGCCCGCTCAATGCTCGCCGTGCGCGCTGCGGATGCGCCAGGTGATCAGCGCGACCGCCAGCACGACGAGCGGCGCGGCCGCTCCGGCGGCGAGCGAGGGATCGGGGCCGATTCGCAGATCCTGCAGCCCCTTGAACGCATAGCCCAACAGGCCGACGATGTAATAGCTGATCGCGGCGACCGACAGCCCTTCGACGGTCTGCTGCAGCCGCAATTGGAGTCGCGTGCGCTCGTTCATCGAATGCAGGAGGTCGCGGTTCTGCCGCTCGATCTCGACATCGACGCGCGTGCGCAGCAGATTGGCGGCGCGCCCGAGCTTCTCCGACAGGTCGGCCTGCCGCGCGGCCATCGTCTGGCAGGTGCGCATCGCCGGCGCCATGCGGCGCGACAGAAAGGACGCGAAAGTCGAGAAGGCGCCGACCGGCTCTTCGCCGATCGCCGCGAGACGCTGCTGGACGAGGCTGTCATAGGCGCGGCTGGCGCCGAAGCGGAAGCTCGAGGCGGCGAGGTCGGCCTCCAGCTCGGCCGCGAGCCGGGTCATCGCATCGAGCAGCTTGTGATCGGCGAGCGCGCCCTCGGCGGCGTTCATCGCATTCAGGATGCCGGCCAGCGCATCCTCCACCGCCTTGACGCGCGGCGCGCTGCGCTGGGCTTCCGGCAGGCCGAGCAGCGCCAGCGTCCGGTAGGTCTCGATCTCCAGAAGGCGCTGCGTCAATGCGCCGGCGCGATTGCGCGTCAGTGCGCGGTCGCGCACCAGAATATGCACGAAGCCGTCGCTCGCCAGCCGGAAATCCGTCGCCACCAGCGCCGCGCCGCGGCCCATCGCCGAGACGACGAGCGAGCTTTCGTCGAGGTTCTCCTCGATCGCCGGCGCTTGCGCCTCGCGCTCCAGCGACAGCGCGGCGCTGACCAGCAGCGGCCCCGGCGGCGGCAGGCTGGTCATGGTCGTCATGGCGAGGGCGCGCGCGCTCTCGAAGCTCGACGCCGCCGCGCCCTCGACGATGAACGTATAGGTGGTGAATTCGCTATGCTGCTCCCAGCGCAGCGCGCCGTCCTTCAGCGCGGCGTAATGATGCCTGGCGGCGGCCCCGGGCGCGGCGACGCCGCGGTCGGCGCAGAACGCGGCGAACGCGCGCCGGTCGGCCGATGATTGGGCGGGGTCGGTCGTGAAGGCGAAATGCGCGAGCTGGGCCGGCGTCTCCAGCGGATGGAACGGCCGCGAGTGTATCTCCTCCAGCACGAAGCCGCGCAAAGGATGCGCTGCGAAGGCGGGCGCCGCCTTGCCGGCGGTCTCGTCGGGCGGAGGCTGTTGTCGCGCCGCCGCGGGCGGTTCAATCGCAGGGTTGGTCATCGCGCGCCGCTGGGTTCGTCGAGGCAGCCCCGCTCATCGAAAGCTGCGATTGAATGGGCCCGAATCGGGCAGATTCGACGCCGGCCGGCTTCCGGCGCAACAATCGAGCTTGCAAAAGCCCGCTTCGCGCGACGTCGGCGCCGGCCTCGAACGATTGTAGCAGACAGAGCGATCGGCAGGGAACGCCGATGATTTGCGGGCGTTTTGGCCGAGGCCTTGCGCCGCACGGCGATTGGCGGCAGATTCGCCGCCCAGCAGGGAGCATGCGTCATGGCGTCCAAGCTCGAACAATTGCGCACGATGAGCACGGTCGTCGCCGACACCGGCGACATGGAGGCGATCCGCAGTTTCGCGCCGACGGATTCGACGACCAATCCGACGTTGATCCTCAAAGCCGCGCAATTGCCGGCTTACGCCCCGCTGATCGAGGAATCCGTCGGCTGGGGCCGCAAGCGCGGCGCCCCGGTCGGCGCGGTGGCCGATCATCTCGCCGTCACTTTCGGGGCCGAGCTGACGCGCATCGTGCCCGGCCGGGTGTCGACCGAGGTCGACGCGGACCTGTCGTTCGACACCGTCGCGACGATCGCCAAGGCGCGCGCGCTGATCGCCGACTATGCGAGCCGCGGCGTGCCGCGGGAGCGCATTCTGATCAAGATCGCCGCGACCTGGGAAGGCGCGCAGGCGGCCGCCGTGCTGCAAAAAGAGGGGATCGACTGCAACCTGACGCTGATCTTTTCGCTGACCCAGGCGATCGCCTGCGCCAGCGCCAAGGCGTTTCTGATCTCGCCGTTCGTCGGCCGCATCCTCGATTGGCACGTCAAGGCCGGCGGCGGGCCGTATACGGCCGAGACCGACCCCGGCGTCCTGTCGGTGCGCAGCATCTACGCCTATTTCAAGACCTATGGGATTTCGACGGTGGTGATGGGCGCCTCGTTCCGCAACACCGGCGAGATCGAGGCGATCGCCGGCTGCGACCGCCTGACCATCTCGCCGCAGCTCCTCGACCAGCTTTCGAAGGACCAGGGGGCGCTGGTCCGCCGGCTGTCGCCGGACAACGTCCAAGGCGCACCGCCGAAGATCGCGCTCGACGAAAAGCTGTTCCGCTGGATGATGAACGAGGACGCGATGGCGACCGAGAAGCTCGCCGAAGGCATTCGCACCTTCGCCCACGATCTGGGCAGCCTGCGCCAGCTCGTCAGCGCGCGGCTGGCCGCGGCGGCCTGAGGCGAGGGCGGTTCTCTTGGCGGAGCCGGCGCCGTTCGCGCGCCCGCTCCGTGTGACGTTGGGGGAGCGCCTGCATGCCGGCGGTCGATTTCTGGTACGAATTCGCCAGCACCTATTCCTATCCCGCCGCGATGCGCGTCGAGAGGCTCGCCGCCGAGCGGGCGATCGAAGTGTGTTGGCGCCCGTTCCTGCTCGGGGCGATCTTCGCCGCGCGCGGCGTGACCGACTCGCCGTTCAACCTCGATCCGGCGAAGGGGCGCTTCATGTGGCGCGACCTCCAGCGAATCTGCGCCCGCCTCGAATTGCCGTTGCGCCGTCCGGAGCCTTTTCCGCAGAACAGTCTGCTGGCGGCGCGCGCCGCGCTAGCGCTCGAAGCGGCCCGGCGGCCTGAATTTTCGCGCGCGGTCTATCGGCTCGAATTCGGCGACGGCGCGTCGATCGCCGAACGCGCGTCGATCGCCGCCATTCTCGCTGAAATGGGCCTGAACGCCGGCGAAGTCCTTGATCGGGCGGCGAGCCCGCCGGTCAAGGACGCGTTGCGAGAGGAGACCGCGCTCGCCCAACGCCTCGGCGTCTTCGGCGCGCCCACCGTGATCGCCGCCGACGGCGAGCTGTTCTGGGGTAACGATCGCCTCGAGGAGGGACTCGACTGGGCGGTTCGCGTCGGCGACGCCGGAGCGGGGCGAAACGGCGTCGCCTGAAGCGCCGCGGTCCCTAGCGCCATTCAGAAAAACGCCTGCAGCCCGGTCTGCGCGCGCCCGAGGATCAGCGCGTGCACGTCATGCGCGCCTTCATAGGTGTTCACCGATTCGAGATTCTGCGCGTGGCGCATCACGTGATAGGCGCCGGCGATGCCGTTGGCGCCGTGAATGTCGCGCGCCGCGCGAGCGATGTCGAGCGCCTTGCCGCAATTGTTGCGCTTGACGAGCGAGATCATCTCGGGCGCCCATCGGCCTTCGTCGATCAGCCGCCCGACGCGTAGCGATGCCTGCAGCCCGAGCGCGATCTCGGTCTGCATGTCGGCGAGTTTCTTCTGAACGAGCTGCGTGGCGGCGAGCGGCCGGCCGAACTGCTTGCGCTCCAGCGCGTAGTCGCGCGAGCGGCGCCAGCAGTCCTCGGCCGCGCCCATCGCGCCCCACGAGATGCCGTAGCGCGCCCGGTTGAGGCAGCCGAACGGCCCTTTCAGGCCGGAGACGTTGGGCAACAGATGGCCGGCGGGGACCTCGACGTCCTCCATCGCGATTTCGCCGGTGATCGAGGCGCGCAGCGAAAGCTTGCCTTCGATCCTGGCGGTCGAAAGCCCCTTCATGCCTTTTTCCAGGATGAAGCCGCGGATCTGGTCGCGATGGGCCGACGACTTCGCCCAGACGACGAAGACATCGGCGATCGGCGCATTGGAGATCCAGAGCTTGGAGCCGTTCAGCCGGTAGCCGCCGGCCGACGGCTCCGCCCTCGTCTTCATCGAGGCGGGATCGGAGCCGGCCTCGGCTTCGGTCAGGCCGAAGCAGCCGATCCATTCGCCGCGGGCGAGCTTCGGCAGGTATTTCTCGCGCTGCGCCTCCTCGCCATAGGCGTAGATCGGATACATCACCAGCGAGGATTGCACGCTCATCATCGAGCGATAGCCGGAATCGACGCGCTCCACCTCGCGCGCCGCCAGACCATAGGAGACGTAATTGACGCCCGCGCAGCCGTATTTTTCCGGCAGCGTCGAGCCGAGCAGGCCGAGCGCGCCCATTTCGCGGAAGATTTCCGGCTCGACCGCTTCCTTTTCGTAAGCCTCGACGATGCGCGGCAGCAGCTTGCCCTGCGCATAGGCGTGCGCGACGTCGCGGATCGCCCGCTCGTCCTCGGTCAATTGCGCGTCGAGCTGGAGCGGGTCTTCCCATTTGAACGGGGCGGCGTCGGAACTCATGGGCGTCGGGTCCTGATCGGGCGGAAACTTCGCCGGCGGGGCTCAAGCGACAGCTATGACCGGGCGGCGACGCCATTTCAAGCGCGCCCGGCGCGCCTGGCCGGCCCCGCTTGCGCCGGCGGCGCCCAGACGGCATTGTGCCGCGCATGGGCGGACCCACCGACAAGACTTCAGCCGAGCCGAGCGCCCTGGCGAACCTGGACTCTCGCTCGCGCGACATTTTCCGGCGGATCGTCGATTCCTACCTCGCCAGCGGCGAGCCGGTCGGGTCGCGCAACCTGTCGCGCCTGCTGCCGATTTCGCTGTCGCCGGCCTCCGTGCGCAACGTGATGCAGGACCTCGAGGAACTGGGCCTGATCTATGCGCCCCATGTCAGCGCCGGGCGGATGCCGACCGAACTCGGCTTGCGCTTCTTCGTCGACGCCCTGCTGGAGTTCGGCAACCTCACCAGCGCCGAGCGCACGCGCATCGACAAGGAAGTCAAGGCCGCCGCGGAGGGGCGTGGCTTCGAGGGCGCCTTGTCCGGGACGACGAGCCTGTTGTCGGACCTGACGCGCGGGGCGGGCGTCGTGCTGACGAGCAAGGACAATGTGCGGCTCAAGCATATCGAATTCGTCCGCCTCGAGCCGGCGAAGGCGCTCGCCGTGCTCGTCTCCGAGGATGGCTCGATCGAGAACCGCGTCATCGACACGCCCGCCGGCATGCCCGCTTCGACCCTCGTCGAGGCGGCCAATTACCTGAATGCGCGGGTGCGCGGGCGCACCCTCGTCGAGGCGCGCGCCGACATCGAGGCGGCGCGCCGGGCGGCGCAGAACGAGCTCGACGCGCTGGCGACCCGTCTCGTCGATGCGGGGCTGGCCTTCTGGAGCGGCCTGGAGGAGCAGCGCCAGCAACTGATCGTGCGCGGCCAGGCCAATCTGTTGGGGGATTTGCGCGTGCAGGACGATCTCGAGCGCATCCGGTTGCTGTTCGCCGACCTCGAGACCAAGACCGACGTGATCGATCTGCTGCATCGCGCGGAAAGCGGCGACGGCGTGAAGATTTTCATCGGCTCGGAAAACAAGCTGTTTTCTCTGTCGGGGTCGTCGATGATCGCCGCGCCGTTGCGCGACGGCGACCGGAAGATCGCCGGCGTGCTGGGCGTCATCGGACCGACCCGCCTCAACTATGGGCGGATCGTGCCGATGGTCGAATATACCGCGCGGGTGCTCGGGGACCTGATGCGCGTGCGCTGAACCAGGCTCGAAGCGCCGACGGTGGGGCGCCATCGGCCGGACGCGCGCAACGAAGGGGAGAACGGCATGGCCGAAACAGCGGGGCCGCGGCGGGAAGCGCACAGCCTGGGCGGGGCGGTCCAGCGACTCCACGACAAGTGGGGCGCCATCGTCGCCTTCGGCGCGTCGCTGATCGTGCTCGGCGCTATCGCGGTGATGTTCGCCTGGCCGGCGACCAACGCGACGGTGATCGTCAACGGCGTGGTTTTCCTGATCGCCGGCGCCGCCGAGATCGGCATCGGCGCCCATTCGCAGGCCTGGAGCCGGTTCTTTCTGTGGGTGATCGGCGGGGTGCTTTACCTCTTCATCGGCCTGGTCTGCATTTTCGATTCGGGTTTTGCGTCGGTCATTCTGACCTTGGTGCTGGGCGCGAGCCTGATCGCGGCGGGCGTCGTCCGTCTCTACCTCGCCTTTCAGCTTCCCGCGGAGCAACCGCGCATGCTGGTGTTCGTCGCCGGCGCCGTCACGATCCTGCTCGGGCTGATCATCGTCACGCATTGGCCCGCCGATTCGATCTGGGTGCTCGGAACCCTGCTCGGCCTCGATCTGATATTCAGCGGCGCGGGCTGGGTCAGCTTCGGCCTCGGGCTTCGCGCCCGGACCTGACCAGCGCGGCCAAACGAAGCAGACGGGAGGAGTAGATCGGCGGAGCCCGTCCGGGCGCCGCGCGGCGCCATCATTGTTCAAAGGGAACCGACGATGAAGAAATGGGTCTATTCGTTCGGCGGCGAGACGGCCGAGGGGACCGTGGAATTGCGCGATCTGCTCGGCGGCAAGGGGGCGAATCTGGCCGAGATGGCCAATCTCGGGCTGCCGGTTCCTCCGGGCTTCACCATCACCACCGAAGTCTGTTCGCGCTTTTACGCCAATTCCCGAAACTACCCGGACGAACTGCCGGCGCAGGTCGAAGCCGCGCTCGCCGCGATGGCGCAACTGACCGGGCGGGTGTTCGGCGAGGCCGCCAATCCGCTGCTGGTCTCGGTGCGCTCGGGCGCCCGCGCCTCGATGCCCGGCATGATGGATACGGTGCTGAACCTCGGCCTCAACGACGCCTCGGTCGCCACGCTCGCCGCCAAGTCGGGCGACGAGCGCTTCGCCTACGACAGCTACCGGCGCTTCATCCAGATGTATTCCAACGTCGTGCTCGGCCTCGAACACCATCATTTCGAGGCGATCCTGGAGGCGCTGAAGGAACGCAGCGGCTATATGCTCGACACCGACCTTCTCGCGGACGACTGGCGCGAAATCATCGCGGCCTACAAGGCCGAGGTGATGGCGGCGAGCGGCGAAGCCTTTCCGCAGGATGCGCGCCGCCAGCTGTGGGGCGCGATCGGCGCGGTGTTCGCCTCGTGGATGAACCAGCGCGCGATCACCTACCGGCGCCTCAACGGCATTCCGGAGAGCTGGGGCACGGCGGTCAGCGTCCAGGCGATGGTGTTCGGCAATATGGGCGAGACTTCGGCGACCGGCGTCGCCTTTACGCGCAATCCCTCGACCGGCGCCAACGAGCTCTACGGCGAGTTCCTGGTCAACGCGCAGGGCGAGGACGTGGTGGCGGGCATACGCACGCCGCAGAACATCACCGAGGCGGCGCGCCAGGCGGCCGCCTCCGACGCGCCCTCGCTCGAAACCCTGATGCCCGAGGTGTTCGCGCGCTTCATCGCCACCACCAAACTGCTCGAAAAGCACTATCGCGACATGCAGGACCTCGAATTCACCGTCGAGCGCGGGAAGTTGTGGATGCTGCAGACGCGCAACGGCAAGCGCACCGCCCGCGCTTCGCTGCGCATCGCCGTCGAGATGGCCGACGAGGGGCTGATCTCGAGGGAGGAAGCGATCGCGCGGGTCGAGCCCGGCTCGCTCGATCAATTGCTGCATCCGATGATCGACCCCAAGGCGGCGCGCCGCGTCATCGCGGTCGGGCTGCCCGCTTCGCCCGGCGCCGCGTCGGGCGAGATCGTGTTCTCCGCCGACGAGGCCGAACATCTGCGCAGCATCGGCCGCAAGGTGATCCTCGTGCGCGTCGAGACCTCGCCCGAGGACATCCACGGCATGCATGCCGCCGAAGGCGTCGTGACGACGCGCGGCGGCATGACCTCGCACGCCGCCGTGGTGGCGCGCGGCATGGGCAAGCCGTGCGTTTCCGGGGTCGGGGCGATCCGCGTCGATTACGTCGCGCGGACGATGACGGCGGGCGGCGTCACCCTCGGGAAGGGCGATCTGCTGACGATCGACGGCGGCGCCGGCCAGGTCATGCAGGGCGCGGTGGCGATGGTGAAGCCCGAGCTCACCGGCGAATTCGCGACGCTGATGGGCTGGGCCGACGCGGCGCGCCGCATGAAGGTGCGCGCCAACGCGGAAACGCCCGCCGACGCCCGCATGGCGCGCAGCTTCGGCGCCGAGGGCATCGGTCTTTGCCGCACCGAACATATGTTCTTCGAGGGCGAGCGCATCGTGGCGGTGCGCGAAATGATCCTCGCCGAGACCGAAGCGGGCCGCCGCGCCGCGCTGGCCAAGCTGCTGCCGATCCAGCGGCGGGATTTCGCCGAATTGTTCGAGATCATGAACGGGCTGCCGGTGACGATCCGGCTGCTCGATCCGCCGCTGCACGAATTCCTGCCCCATACCGACGCCGAGATCGCCGAAGTCGCCAAGGTGATGGGCGTCAGCGCGGAGAAGCTTCGCGCGCGCGCCGCCGATCTGCACGAGTTCAACCCGATGCTCGGGTTTCGCGGCGTGCGCATCGCGATCCGCTACCCCGAGATCGCCGAGATGCAGGCGCGCGCGATTTTCGAGGGCGCGATCGACGCCGGCGCCCGGACCGGCCAGCCGATCAAGGCGGAGATCATGATCCCCCTGGTGATGACCAGAGTCGAACTCGACGTCGTCAAGGCCAGCATCGTCGCGATGGCGGAAGCCGTCGCCAAAGAGCATGGCGTCGCCGTGCCGTACGAGATCGGCACGATGATCGAACTGCCGCGCGCCGCGCTGCGCGCCGGCGAGATCGCGCAAAGCGCCGAGTTTTTTTCGTTCGGCACCAACGATCTGACGCAGACGACGCTCGGCGTTTCGCGCGACGACGCCGCCTCGTTCCTCGGCGTCTACACCGGGCGCGGCATTCTGCACGCCGATCCGTTCGTCACCATCGACCAGGAGGGCGTCGGCGAGCTGGTCAGGATCGCCGCCGAGCGCGGGCGGGCGGCCCGCCCCGGCATCAAGCTCGGCATCTGCGGCGAGCATGGCGGCGACCCCGCGAGCATCGCCTTTTGCGAAAGCATCGGGCTCGACTACGTCTCATGTTCGCCGTTCCGCGTCCCGATCGCGCGCCTCGCGGCGGCGCAGGCGGCGTTGGGGCGCAAGGCGGCGTCGACGGCGTGAGCGAGCGGCCGAGCCTCAAGCCCCGTCTTCGCGCAGGCCGAACACCGTCTCGGCGTTGCGAAAGCCGGCGAGTTCGAAGGCGCCCAGGGTGACGAACTCTTGCGGCAGATGCCGGGCGAAGGCGCTCGAACCGACGATCACCCGGCCGAGCTTGCCGGCGAGATTTTCGATGCGGGCGGCCAGGTTCACCGCGGGGCCGATGCAGGTGAAGTCGAGGCGGGCGCCGCCGCCGATGTTGCCGTAGAGCGCCTCGCCGACATGCAGCGCGAGCCCGAAGCGCAGGCGCGCCTGCGTCGCCGCGTCGCTGTCGGCCGCCAGCGACGCAATGTTGGCGCGCGCCTGCCGAGCCGCCCTCAGCGCGCGGGCGCACGCCCCGCCGACCTCGGCGTCGCCCGCAATGCGGAAGATCGCCAGCAGGCCGTCGCCCATGAACTTGAGCACCTCCCCGCCCTCGGCCTCGATCGGCGGCACCAGGCAATCGTAAAACCGGTTGAGGACCTCGATCAGCGTCTGCGGCGGCACGCGGTCGGCGAGCGTGGTGAAGCCGCGCATGTCGGAGAGCCAGATGACGGCGCGGATCGCCTCGGTGTCGCCGCGCCTGATGCGTCCGGCAAGAATCCGTTCGCCGGCGTCATGCCCGACATAGGCGTCGAGCAGGCTGATCGCCGTACGGCGCAGCGCCCGCACCTCGGCGACGCGCGAGAGGGGCGGGATGATCGTTTCGATGCCGGCGATCTGCGCGTCGGTGAAGCCGCCTGCCTGGCGCGTCGTGAAGGAGGCGGCGTGGATCTCGCCGTTGGTGAAGGCGAGCGGCGTCGCGAGATAGTCGGTCACCTGTTCTTCGCGCATGTCGCGCAGGAACGGGTAGTCGATCGGGCAGTCCGGATCGGCGAGCCGGCGGCGGATCGTCTCGCCGGTCGTGCGGATGCGGGTGATCGGGCTCGCGCGAAACGCCTCGTCGGCGGCCATCGCGAAGGGCGCCTCGGCGACATCGGCCGCGCCGCCGGGGCGCCACAGGAAGCGGCGCGCGAGAATCTGCGGATGCAGCGTGTTGACGTAGACCGCCACCCGCCACAGCGGCAGGCCGCAAGCGGTCAGTCGATCGCACAGCTCGGTGAGCACGTCCTCGGAGCGCGACGCGGAGCGGGCGCCGTCGACCAGCCAGGCCGCCACCGCCCCCGTATCGAGGGACGCGGCGCGGCCCTTCGCGGTTCGGCGCCTTGCGGGCGTTGAGGATGCAGACATGATCGCAAACCGCTTCCGGTCGCCGAACCGCCCTCGCCGAACCGGGGAGGAGTCTTTGGGCGCCGCGACGGGCGTGGCCGTCGATCCTAGCCCGGCAGCCATTTCGACGCGATGAAAATCAGCAGGCCGACGAGGCCGCCGACCAGCGTCCCGTTGATGCGGATGTATTGCAGGTCCGGACCGACCTGCAGCTCCAGCCGGTTGACCAGCGTCGTCGCATCCCAGTGGGCGACGACGTTGGCGATATAGGCGCCGATCTCGGCGCGCCGCGGCGCCAGCGCGCGCAGCGCGGCGCGGCGTCCCCAAAGATTGAGCCGCGCCTGGATTTCCTCGTCCTCGCGCAGCCATTTGCCGAGGGCGAGCAACGCCAATTCCATGCCTGTCGCGACGGAGACGCCGTAGGCCCCGACATTGGCGCTCAACTGCCTTTCGACATCCTGGCAAAGACCGTTCATCTGGGAGACGAACAAAGGGTTGGCCAACAATTCGGTCTTCAATTTTTCGGCGCGCGCCGCCATGGCGGGATCGTTCGCGAGGTCGAAGATCAGAGTTTCGACGGCGTTGCGCAATTCCAGCCGCCAGGGGTGATCGGGCGCGCGCATTTCGGCGAGGCTGGACTGCAGGCCGCTCATCACCTTCTCGGCGAGCATGGCGTCGACCCAACGGGGGATGAAGCGCGACGAATTCTGCGCCACCTTGGCGCGGACGAAATCCTTGTGGCTGAGAAGCGAGGCCTCGGCCAATTCGATGGCGCGGTTGAGCAAGGCCTGGGTTTCGCCTTGCGCCCAAAGCATCGCCAGGATTTTCGAGGCGAGCGGCGCCGCGGGCAGCGCCTCGAGGCCGCGCCGCGCCGCGGCGGCGAGCCAGTCGACGACCTGTTCGCGGGGCAGGGCGCGCAACGCCTGCGGCAGGAACAGGCTGACCTGGCCGGCGACGCGCCGCGCGTTGGCGGGATCGTTGAGCCAGGCCGTCGCCCATTCGCTCGCTTCGATCTTGTCGAGCCGCTTGGCGAGCACGGAGGGGCTGAGGAAATTGTTGCTCATGAATTGTCCGAGCGCCGCGCCGATGCGCTCCTTATTGTGCGGCACGATGCCGGTGTGCGGGATGGGCAGGCCGAACGGGCGCCGAAACAGCGCGACGACGGCGAACCAGTCGGCGCAGGCGCCCACCATCGCCGCCTCGGCGAAAGCCCTGACATAGGCCAGCCAGGGCCAGGCGGCCGAGGTCAGCGAAGTCGCCACGAACACGATCGCCATCAGCGCCAGCAGAAGCGTCGCGACGAAGCGCATGCGGGCGAAATCGCGGACCTTTTGATCGCTGTCGCCGCCCGCCGCGCCGAGGCCCGGCGAAAGTCTGGCCATGCAAAACCGCTCCTTGTTCCCGGGCGCTTCGCCTCGCTCACAATTCCCTGAGGAACGCCGCCGGCTTCTGCCCCAATATCCGCCACGCGCCGACGAGCCCGAGCGCCACCGTCAGCGCCAGCGCGGCCGCCGCCGCGGCGAGCGCCGGCGGCCAGGACAACGCGAAGTCGAGCTGCATGATCCGCGTGACGATCGCGTAGGCCGCGCCGGCGCCCGCCGCCAGGCCGAAGGCGGCGGTCGTCGCGCCGATGAGCGCATATTCGATGAGGAAGGCGGCCAGCAGCCGCGCGCGGGTCGCGCCGAGGATCTTCAGCACGACGGAATCGTAGATGCGCGCGCGGCGGTTGGCGGCGAGCGCACCGGCGAGCACCAGCACCGAGGTCGCCAGCGCGACGCCGGTCGCCGCCCGGATCGCCACCGCCAGTTTGGCGACCAGCGTCTCGATCGTCTCCAGCGCTTCGCGCACGCGTACCGCCGCGACCGCCGGGAAATCACGGGCGGTCTTGCGCAGCAGCGCGATCTCGCCCGCCGCGCCGATATCTTCGGGAAAGGCGGCGGTGACGACGAAGGTGTGCGGCGCGCCGTTGAACGTGTCGGGCGAATAGACCAGCACGAAGTTCATCGCAAAGCTGCGCCAGTTCAGCCGTCGCAGATTGGCGATGGTCGCCGTGACGTTGCGGCCGAGCACATTGACCGTGACGGGATCGCCGAGCTTCAGGCCGAGTCCGTCGGCGATTTCCTCTTCCATTGAAACGAGCGGCGGCCCGGAATAGTCCGCCGGCCACCATTGTCCCGCGGTCACCGTCGAACCCTCGGGCGGCGTCGGCGCATAGGTCACGCCGCGGTCGCCCTCCAGCACCCAGGCGGCGCTTTCCTTGGCCTTGACTTCCTCGACGGGCGTCTGGCCGATCCTGACGAATCGCCCGCGCATCATCGGCGCGACGACAATCCGGGCCTCCGGCGCGTTCTGCGCCAGGAATTGCCGAAAGCGGTCGATTTCCGCGCCGCCCACGTCGAGGAAATAAAAGCTCGGCGTTTCGCCGGGCAAAGTCTGGCGCAGTTCGCCGCGCAGATTGCCGTCGATCAGCGTCAGCGTGACGAGCACGGCGAGGCCGAGGCCGAGCGACAGCACGACCGAGGGCGTCATCGCGCCGGGCCGATGGATATTGGCGAGGGCGATGCGCCAGGCGACGCCGCGCGATCGTGGCGCGTGGCGCGCCAGCGCCATCACGCCGAGCGCGACGAGCCGCAGCGCGAGGGATCCGAGGATCGTCGCGACGACGACGATGACCGCGATGCGCTTCTCGGCGCTCTCGAACAGGGCGACGCCCGCCAGCGCGAGCGCGGCGAGCGCGCTCGCCGCCACGTAGCGGCGCCTCGGCCAGGCGCGCGGCGGCTCGACGAGGTCGCGAAACAGCGCCGAGACCGGCAGGTCGTGCGCCCGCCCCAGCGGCGCGACCGAAAACACCAGCGCGGTGAGCAGGCCGTAGACCAGGCCGAGCGCGAGCTCGCCAGGAAAAATCGCCGGCGCCAGCGGAAACGGAATCAGCGCGCCGAACAGCGCGTCGACCGCGAACGGCAGCGCCGCGCCCAGCCCCAGCCCCAGGCCCACGCCGATCAGCGCCACGCCGATGAACTCGACGAGCGCCAGCAGGACCACCGCGCCGCCCGTCGCGCCGATGGATTTCAGCGTCGCCAGGGTCGGGCGCTTGCGCTCGACGAAACCCTGCGCCGCATTGGCGACGCCGACGCCGCCGACGACCAGCGAGGTCAGGCCGATCAGCGCGAGGAACTCGGTGAAGCGATCGAGATTCTTCGAGAAGCTCGGCGAGACATTGGCCCGATCGCGCGCCTCCCAGCCGGCGTCCGGGAAAGCCTTGTTCGCCGCGTCGATGAAGGCCCGCACGGCGGCCTCGGTCGGCGGCGCGTCGGGCGCGCCCAGCAGAACCCGCGTCGTCCAGCGCACCAGCGATCCCGGCTGGACGAGGCCGGTGGCTGCGAGCGCCTGTTGCGAAATCAGGGCGCGCGGCCCGAGGCCGATGCCGGCGGCGAGCCGATCGGGCTCGGCGACGAGCGCGGCGCGAATCTCGATCCGCGCGGCGCCGAGCGCGAAGCGGTCGCCGACTTTGAGATCGAGCCGCTCGAGCAGCGCATCCTCGACCGCCGCGCCATAGGCGCCGTCCTTCAGCGCGAGCGCCTCGCGCGGGCTGAGCGCGGGCGAAAACTCGGCCGTTCCGACGCTTGGCCAGGAGGGCTCGACCGCCTTGACTTCGATCAGCGCCGCCGCGCCGTCGTCGGCGCGCGCCATCGCGCGCATCGAACCGACGGTCGAAAGCGCGCCGCGCGCGGAAAGAAAGGCGCGCTCCTGCGCCGTCATCCGGCGGTGAATCAGCGAGAAGCTCGCATCGCCGCCGAGGATGGCGCGCCCGTCGCGCGACAGGCCGTCGTCGAGGCTTCGCGCCAGCGAATTGACGCCGACGATCGTCGCAACGCCCAGCGCGATGCAAGCGAGCAGCACGCGAAGGCCGGCGAGGCCGCCGCGCAAATCGCGCAGCGCCAGGCGCAGGATCGGCCATATCAGCGCAAGGCCGGCGTTGGGCATCAGGCTTCGATCCGCCGCCGGGCGATGAACGGTTCGGCCTCGATCGCCCCCGAGCGGAGACGGATGGTGCGGTCGCAGCGCGCCGCCAGCGCCAGATCATGGGTGACCAGCACCAGCGTCGCCCCGCGCTCGGCGCGCAGTTCGAACAGCAGTTCGATGATCGCGCGGCCGGTCTCTTCGTCGAGATTGCCGGTCGGCTCGTCGGCGATCAACAGGGAAGGGCGCGGCGCCAAAGCGCGCGCCAGCGCGACGCGCTGCTGTTCGCCGCCGGAAAGCTGCGCCGGATAGTGCGACAGGCGTTCGCCGAGGCCGACCGCCGCCAGTTCGGCGCCGGCGCGCTCGAAGGCGTCCCTGTGTCCGGCCAGCTCCAGCGGCGCCGCGACGTTTTCGAGCGCGGTCATCGTCGGGATCAGATGGAACGCCTGGAACACGATGCCGATGCGCGCGCCGCGAAATCTCGCCAACGCGTCCTCGCCGAGGTCGTTCAGCAGGACGCCGTCGATGACAATCGAACCGCCGTCGGCGCGCTCGAGGCCCGCCATCGTCATCAACAGCGTCGATTTGCCGGAGCCCGACGGGCCGACGAGCCCGACCGCCTCGCCGCGCGCGACCGTCAGGCTGATCTTGCGCAGGACATGGACGCGCGCCGCGCCGCGGCCCAAACTCAAGTCCAAATCGCGAAGATCTATCGCGGGCTCAGCCATCGCCGGAGTTTTCCAAATGCCGAAACGGGTCTCCACATATGGGCATCGGATCGCGCGCGTCCAGTTGATGGCCCTCGGCCTGGCGGTCGCCGCGGCGTTCGGCGCCGGTTCCGCGCAGGCGCGCACGCTGCGCCTCGTCGCGCTCGGCGACAGCCTGACGGCGGGCCTCGGCCTGCCGGAAAGCCAGGCGTTTCCGGAGGTGCTGGAGAAGGCGCTGAGGGCCAAAGGCTATGACGTGCAGGTGAGCAACGCCGGCGTTTCCGGCGACACGGCGGCCGACGGCCTGGCGCGCTACGACTGGGCGGTCGGGGAGGGCGCCGACGCGCTGATCGTCGAGCTTGGCGCCAACGACATGCTGCGCGGGCTGGACCCGGCGGCGGCAAGGGCCTCGCTGGCGCGAATATTGACGCGCGCGAAGGGCGCGCATATCGCGGTCCTGTTGACCGGCATGCGCGCCGCGCCCAACATGGGGGCCGACTACCAGGCGCGTTTCGACGCCATCTATCCCGATCTCGCCAAGGGGTTCGGGGTCGCGCTCTATCCGTTCTTTCTCGACGGCGTCGCCGCCGACCCCCGGCTCAATCAAAAGGATGGCTTGCATCCGACGCGCGAAGGCGTCGAGAAGATCGTCGCCAATATCTTGCCCGCGGTGGAGGCGCTGCTGACGGAGGCCAAGCGATGAGCGGCCCCGTCAACCAGCCGACGAGGGCGCCTGCGATCGCGCGACATAGTCGGCCAGACCGGCCGCCAGATGATCCATCATCAGCCGCAACCGCCGGCTGGCGCGCAGGTCCTCGTGCAGCGCGAGCCACATCTCCAGGGAAAAGCCGATCTCGCCGGGCAGCACGGCGACGAGATCGGGATCGCGTCGGGCGATCGCGTGCTGGATGAAGCCGACGCCAAAGCCGGCGCGGATCGCCGCCAGTTGCGCAAGGTCGCTGTCGCTGCGGAACGCCAATTGCTCGCGCCCGATCGGCAGGCGGGCGATCAGCGCGCGCAGGAAGGGCGTCTCGCGGTCGAAGCCGATCAGCGCATGATCGCGCGTCAGCGCGGCGATCGAGGCGGGCGCCGGGACGGCGGCCAGATAGCCGCGATGGGCGTAGAGCCCCAGACCGACCGATCCGATGCGGCGCGCCGCCAGCGCTTCCTGACTGGGGCGCGCCATCCGCACGGCGATGTCGGCCTCGCCGCGCAGCAGGTCCTCGAGGCGATTGGACAGCGCCAGCTCGATCGTCACGCCCGGATTGGCGCGGCGGAACTCTGCGAGCAGCGGCGGCAGCGCCTCGGCCCCGATGATTTCGCTCGCCGTGATGCGCACCACCCCCGCCGCGTCGCTCGTCCCGCCCGAGGCCGCGCGGCGGATCGCGCCCGCCGCCGCCGCCATCGCTTCGGCGTGCGGGGCGATGTCGCGCGCCGCGTCGGTGGGAAGCAGGCCGCGCGGCGAGCGGATGAACAGCGCGGCGCCGAGCGCGCGCTCCAGCTCGGCGATCTGGCGCCCGAGGGTCGGCTGCGCGAGGCCGAGCGCCCGCGCCGCGCCCGAGAGGCTGCCCTCGCGCATGACGGCGAGGAACGCGCGGTAGTGGCTCCAATCGGGCTCAGTCATTCAAATATGTATAGCTGATGCATGAAATCAGGCAATTCACGAATGGCTGAAACCGGAGGATAGTCGCTTCAAGGATTTTCTGACGCCATTTCTCGAGGAGAAGCCCATGTTCCGCCCGCCCGAAAGAATCGCCCTCGTGATCGGCGCCGCCGGCGGAATCGGCGGCGAGACCGCCGCCGCGCTGGCGCGCCACGGCTGGTCGGTGCGCGGCCTGACCCGCCGCCCGCAGCTCCCGAGCGCCGTCATCGAATGGATCGCCGGCGATGCGATGAACGCCGCCGACGTGCTGCGCGCCGCGCAGGGCGCGTCGCTGATCGTTCACGCCGCCAACCCGCCCGGCTATCGCGATTGGGACAAGCTCGTGATGCCCATGCTCGACAACACAATCGCCGCGGCCAAAGCGGTCGGCGCGCGCATCGTGCTGCCCGGCACGATCTACAATTTCGGCGCCGACGCCTTTCCCGTGCTGCGCGAGGATTCGCCCCAGCATCCGCAAAGCCGCAAGGGCGGGATCAGGGTCGAGATGGAGAGGCGGCTGCAGGTCGCGGCCGGCCAAGGGGCGTCCGCGCTGATCGTGCGGGCCGGCGATTTCTTCGGCCCAAGGACGACGGCCAATTCCTGGTTCTCCGCGGCCATCGTGGCGCCGGGGGCGCCGGTGAAGCGGATCGTCGAGCCGACGCCGCGCCGCCTCACCCACGCCTGGGCGTATCTGCCCGACGTCGGCGAGACGATCGCGCGGCTGCTGGACCGCGAGGGCGCGCTGGGCGATTTCGCAACGTTCAACTTTTCCGGCCATCAACTGGCGCGCGGCGAAATGGGCGCGGCGATCCGCCGCGTCGCCGGAAGCCCGCATTTGCGCATCTGGCCGTTTCCCTGGCCGATGGTCGTCGCCTTGCAGCCGTTCGTCCGCCTGTTTCGCGAAATGGCCGAAATGCGTCATCTGTGGCGCCAGCCGATCGCGCTGGACGGCGGCAAGCTGAAGGCCTTCTTGGGCGACGCCCTGCCGGCGACGCCGCTCGACGCGGCGGTGCGCGATACGCTGATCGGGCTGGGGTGTCTCAGGGACGGGCCCGAGGCTCGCCCGATCGGGACTCGGGCGGCGGCTCCGGGAGGCGCGTGACGCGCTCCGAACGGGCGGAGCGCGAACCTTCAGGTTCGCTCTTGCCGCGCCAACGGCAAGGCCGCCATTTGAAAGCGGCGGATTATATGCGAGCCTGGAGGCCCACGGTTCGCTAGGCGGCGAGATGAAAATGCCCGATCCCAAAGGCTGGCATTGCAGGGGGTATTTGCCGCACTTCGACTCGCCGGAGATCGTGCAGCATATTGTCTTGCGCACGCTGAACTCGCTGCCCGCGTCTCTGATGGACCGGCTGGCCCCCGATGCAGCCGGGCGGCGCGGGCAAGTCGACGCCTGGTTCGACAGGCTCCATGGGGAGCAGCCGCTCGCCGATGCGACCTGCGCCGCCATCGTGGTCAACTGCCTGAAGGCTTCCCATCCGACGCGGTATCGCCTGTGCGGCTGGTGCGTCATGCCCAATCACGCGCATGTCCTCATTGAGCAAATGCCGCAGCACAATCTGGGCGGCATTGTGAAATTGTGGAAAATGACATCGACCCACGCGATCAATCTCGCGCGCGGAACGACCGGAAAGTTCTGGGCGCCGGATTATTTCGACCGGTTTATGCGCAATGAGCGCGACTTCGAGCAAACGCTCGCCTACATCGAGGCCAATCCGGTAAAGGCCGGCCTGGCGGCGACGCCGGGCGTTTGGCGGTTTTCATCGGCTTTCGAGGCGCAGGGCGCCGCGGAGCGCGGACCTTCAGGTCCGCTGCGCGAGCGAACCTGAAGGTTCGCGCTCCATGGGGCGCGCTCCCGCCGCCTCGGCATCCAATAATGACCTTGGGGCGTTGGTTTTGGCGCTTTTCGGTCGAGACCAACAACCCTGAGGTCGACGCCGTCGCGCGCGCCAAATTCGGGGCTGTTCGTCATGATGAAGACCCAGCCTCCGCGCATTGATGCATCGTGGAGCGCTTCAATGGCCACCACAATGCCCAGCGCCCGCGCCGCGGGACTGTAAACCTGCGGTCGCCATCGAGGGAGCAAGACGCGGATGGCCGGGATAGCCGGCAATGACGTCAGGGGACGCCAGATTGAAGCGATTGTATCGCCGCGCCCGATTGCGCGATTGCCGCCAAACACGGAAATCAGCGCCTGTCATCGTAATTCCGTAATCGCAGGCGGGCCGACCGAGGATGCCGTCAAACCCCTTCCTTCAGCAGCCCTTCCAGGTCGAGCCGGTGCGTAAACATCTGGATGCCGCCGCTGGTCGTCTTCGGCCACAGGTCGCGCGGGCGGTCCCAGTAGAGTTCGACGCCGTTCTCGTCGGGGTCGCGCAGGTAGAGCGCTTCGCTGACGCCGTGATCGGAGGCGCCGTCGAGCGGAACGCCCGCCGTCGCCAGACGGCGCAACGCGTCGGCGAGCGCCGCGCGGGTGGGATAGAGGATGGCCAGATGGAACAGCCCCGTGGTTCCGCGCGCCGGCGGCGATCCGCCCCGGCTTTCCCAGGTATTGAGGCCGATATGATGGTGATAGTCGCCCGCCGCGATGAACGCCGCCTCCGCGCCGTAGCGCGCCACCAGCGAGAAGCCGAGCACGCCGCAGTAGAACGCCAGCGCGCGTTCGATGTCGGCGACCTTGAGGTGGACGTGGCCGATGCGCGTCTGCGCATCGATCGGATGCTTGAAAATGTCGGCGCTGCGCGCGTCATGGGCCATGGCGGGTTCGGCGGGCATGATTCCTTCCTGTGACCGGAAAAAAGCGAGACTAGCGCCTCGCGCCCGGCTTGGCACTCGTTCTTTCGCCTGGGGCCGCGGCGCGCGGAAGCCGCGCGGCCTCACCCTTCCATCAGCGCCGCGACATGGGCGGCGACCGAGCGCGACAGGCCGATGAGGTCATAGCCGCCTTCGAGCAGGGAAACCACGCGGCCGTGGCAGCTCTTTTGCGCGATCGCCATCAGCCGGCGGGTCGCCCAGGCGTAATCGGCCTCGACCAGATCGAGGCCGCCGAGCGGATCGAGCCGATGCGCGTCGAAGCCGGCCGAAACGATCACCAGATCCGGGCTGAACGCGGCGAGGCGCGGCAGGATCGCCGTGTCGAGCGCCTCGCGAAACGCCTCGCCGCCGTCGCCGGCGCGCAGCGGCGCGTTGACGATCTGGCCATATTCGCCGCGCTCGCTCATCGCGCCGGTGCCGGGATAGAGCGGCATTTCGTGCGTCGATGTGTACATCACGCTCGCATCGCTCCAGAATATGTCCTGGGTGCCGTTTCCATGGTGAACGTCGAAGTCCATGATCGCGACGCGTTCGGCGCCGCAGGCCGCCTGGGCGTGGCGCGCGGCGATCGCCGCGTTGTTGAAAAAGCAGAAACCCATCGGAGTCGCCCGTTCGGCGTGATGGCCCGGCGGGCGCGTCGCGACGAACGCGTTGAGAACCCGTCCGCTCATCACTTCCTCGACGGCGAAAGTCGCGCCGCCCGCCGCGTGCATCGCCGCGTCCAACGTGCCCGGCGACATCGAGGTGTCGGCGTCGAGGCGCGTGAAGCCTTCGCGCGGCGCCGCTTGCTCGATCGCCGCGACATAGCTCTCGGGATGGACGCGCAGCAGGGCGTCGCGCGCCACGCGCGGGGTCTGTTCGCGCGCCAGCGACTGGAACGCCTCCACTTCGAGCGCCCGCTCGATCACGCGAATCCGGTCGGGCCGCTCGGGATGGCCGGGGCCCATTTCATGGCCGTAGCTCGCCGGATGGGTCAGCAGAAGCGTGGTCACGTCGGGCGGCTCCTCGCGGCTTCGCTTGTCGAGACGACTGGCGAAACGAGCATCGCCCCTTCGCGGCCGCGAGTCCACCGGCCGTCCGGCGCGTTCATGGCGGGATCGCCTCGTTCGCGCAGCTCAGCGCCCGCGCCCGGCTTTCGGCGCTGGGATAGAGGCTCGCCTCCTCGCTGAAGGCGCGAATCATCACGAAGCCCTCCTCGGCGGTGGAGACGATGCGCAGGTCCTGCACCGGCGTGTCCTCGTCGTCCCTCGCCTCCAGGGCGCGCAACTGGCTTTCGGTGACGACGAGCGCCTCCAGCATGCCGTGCGTCGCCGCCTTGTCGGTGATCGCATAAAAAATGCCGCCGCGGCGCGTATGGAACGACAGCGAAACGAATCCGGAGCCGTCGGCCGGGGCCCGCACGCGCAGCGGGCCGTCCGTCAGATCGAAGCGGCAGAAGGCGCTGGCGATCGCCGGATCGCGGTAGGGAAGCAGCCGCGCCCGCGGGCCGGGCTGTTCGAGGGCGATCGTCGCGTTGACCGGCCCGAGCGGGCCGAGTCGCGCGAAGGCGTCGTGCGTGGCGTAGAGCGGGATGATCAGGATGGCGGCGATATGCACCAGCGCGGCGATCATCGCCGCGCCGAGGACGACCGTCAGCACATCGACGACGCGGCGGCGAAGATTCACAGGCAGCTTTCCCTCACGATGCGCGGCATCGTGTTCCTTTCGATCGCGCCCGCGGTTGCGCCGAACGGCGAATCGTAGAGACGAAGCGCCAGCGCGAAGCGGCCGTTCGAGCCGATCGGCAGCCAGTTGCCCGGACGGGCGCTCGCCGAAACCGCGATGACGAAGCCCCCGTCGGCGCTGCGCAGGACCTCGCTCGACCGGAACCCGTAGCGCTGCGTCGGATTTTCGATCGGAAAGCCTTGCCGGTCGATGAGGCTCAAGGTCCAGTAGCGCGTCGGCGGCGTCGCGCGGCCGACGAGATAGACGCAGCGCGAATTCAGCGCCGCGCCGTTGTCGTCGACGCGCGCAATGAATTGCAGGCCCTCGCCGAGCGCCAACGGAATTTCCCCGCTTCGCTCCATCGCGGCGCGGGTGTAGGGGTCGGCGTCGACGGCGCCCGCCTTCTCCGAAACCGTCCACGGGCCGATCGTCGTGGCGTCGAATCCGCGCGCGTCGCGCAGGGTCAGCGCCGTCGCCCACAGACCGGCGGCCAGGCCGATGACGCAGGCGAGCAGCGCTTTGACCAACGTGTCCAAAAGGAACGACCTCGATGGATGGCGTCGCCGGCGCCCGGGATAGAGCGGGACGGCGGAAGCGCAAGTCAAGCCTGGCGGCTTTCGGGCGGCCGAAGCGGCCGCCGCGACAAGGCGCGCCGTCGGCGCGCCCCGCCTTTCGCGCCGCGCGGATGGAGCGCGGCCCGCCGCGATGCGACAAAAGTAACCCTTGACCGGCAGGCGCCGTCCGGCCATGACTTACCAAATATCAACGATCAAAAGCGATTGGAAGCGGCCGGTCAGGCCGCCGCCGCGCGGTGTTGCTTCGCTAGGGGAGGATTGAAGTGTCCGTCATCGGCTCAACAGGCGGCCTGGGTCGCCGCACCCTGCTCAAAGCGGGTTTCGTGGTCGGCGCCGCGCAACTCGCCAGCCCGTTTGTGCGGCGCGCGCGCGCCGCGGACGCGATCAAGATCGGTCTCGACAACCCGTTGACCGGCACCTACGCCGCGCCGGGCAAGAACGAATTGATCGGCTGCCAGATGGCGGTCGAGCAGATCAACGCCAAAGGCGGCATTCTCGGGCGCAACGTCGAGCTGGTGGTGGAGGATTCGACCAGCGGCGACGCGGGAACGGCGGTGCAGAAGGCGCGCAAGCTGATCGACGGCGACAAGGTCGATTTTCTGCTCGGCAACGTCAACTCGGCGCTGGCGCTTGCGATGGCGCAGGTGTCCAACGAGAAGAAAATCCTGCACATCGTTCCCGGCGGCCACACCGACGCGATCACCGGGACGTCCTGCCACTGGAACGTCTTCCGGGTCTGCAACACCACGCAGATGGAGGCCGCCGCGGTCGCCAGCGCGCTGGTGAAGAAATACGGCAAGAAATTCTATTACATCACGCCCGACTACGCGTTCGGCCATACGCTCGAATCCGGTATGGTCAAGGCCAGCGCGGCGCTCGGCGGCGTGCGCGCCGGCGGCGCCTTGACGCCGCTCGGCACGGTCGATTTTTCCTCCTACCTGATCAGCGCGCAATCGGCGAACCCCGACGTGATCCTGTTCCTGGTGCAAGGCGACGACATGGTCAACGCCTTGAAGCAGGCCGTGCAGTTCGGGCTCGACAAGAAGCTGCACCTGGCCGGCGCCCAGCAGGAGCTCGAGCCGCTGGAGGGTCTGCCGCCGGAGGCGCGCATCGGCACTTGGGTGATGGAGTGGTACTGGAACCAGCCCGGCGTGCCGCACGTCGCCGAGTTCGTCGACACCGTCAAGAAGCGCACCGGCCGCGTGCCGACCGCGCGCACCTGGTTCGGCTTCGTCTCGGTCTGGACATGCGCGCTGGCGGCGTCCAAGGCCAATTCGCTGGACGCCGTGGCGATGGCCAAGGCGCTGCAGGGTTTCGAACTGCCCCCCGAGATCGGCCTGATGCCCAACGCGCCGTTCTACCGCGCGGGGCAGAACCAGTTGATCGGCGATCTCTATGTCGGCAACGCCCAGGCGAGCGGCGAGGCGCCGGACGATCTGTTCAAGGTCACCGATGTCGTCAAGGGCGCCGATATCGCCAGCTCGGTCGAGGAGAGCGGCTGCAAGATGACATGGCCGGCGTGAAGCGGCGCGAGGCCGCTTCGCCGCAGACGCCCGGCAGCCGATCGGCGAGCCTCGCGCGGTCGCCGGTCCGTCGCCGAACCGGCGCCGGGGACGGCTGACCGCCCATGACGCAGCTCCTCCTGTTCAACGTCTTCAACGGGCTGATCGTCGGCGCCTTCTACGCGCTGATGGCGCTCGGCCTGTCGCTGATCCTCAATCTCAGCGGCGTCATCAATTTCGCGCATGGCGGGTTTCTAGCGATCGGCGCCTATCTCGCCTATACGCTGATCCCCTACGTCGGCTTCTGGGGCGCGCTGATCGTCGCGCCGGTTCTGACGGCTTTCATCGGCCTCGCCGTCGAGCGACTGTTGATCCGCCCGCTTTACGGGCGCGACCCGCTCTACGGCCTGCTGCTGACCTTCGGGCTCGCCTATATCATCGAGGACGTGACGCGTCTGATCTGGGGCGCCCAGAGCGTGCCGTTCCAGGTGCCGGGCTGGCTCACCTCGCCGCTCAGCAACGAGTTCTTCTTCCTCACCGGCTATCGCTTGTTCATGATCCTCTTGGTGGCGGTCGCCGTGGGCGGCCTGTTCGTCGTGCTCACCTATACAAGGCTCGGCATGCGCATCAGGGCGGGAACGCGCGACCTCGACACGGTGTCGACGCTCGGGGTGAACGTGCGCGTGCTGCGCAGCCTCAACTTCGGCATCGGCATCTACATCGCCGGGCTGGCGGGCGTGCTCGCGGCGGGCCTGCTGGGGCTTTCGCCGACCATCGGGTCGATGCTGATCATGCCGAGCTTCGTCGCGATCATCGTCGGCGGCCTCGGCAGCCTGCTCGGCACGCTGCTCGGCGGCCTGCTGATCGGGGTCGCCTCGGGGCTCGCCGCCGTGTTCTTTCCCTCCGCCTCCGAGGCGGTGATCTATGTGATGATGGGTCTGGTGCTGCTGGTTCGCCCGCGCGGCCTCCTCGGCGAGGAAGGGAGGCTGCATTGAACGCGACCCGCCGAAGCGCCGCCGCCGACGCAGCGGTCTGGGCCGCGCTGCTCACCATGCCTTTCTGGATGGCGGCGATCGGCGGCTACACCGAGCTCGCCACGCGCATCATCGTGATGGCGCTCGCCGCGATGTCGCTCAATTTCCTGCTCGGCTTCACCGGCGTCCTGTCGTTCGGGCACGCCGCCTATTTCGGGCTGGGCGCCTACGGCGCGGCGATGACCATCAAATATCTGACGCCGAACACGCTGTTGGGCATGGCGGTCGGCGTCGTCGTCGCAACCGTCGCGGCGGCGATCATCGGCGCGCTGATCGTCCGGCGCCGCGGCGTCTATTTCGCGATGGTCACCATCGCTTTCGGCCAGGTGTTCTATTTCATCGCCTTCCGCTGGAACACGATGACCGGCGGCGACGACGGGCTGACCGGCTGGCATCGCATGCCGATCGACCTCGGCCTCGCGAGGGTCGACATTTTCGGCGACGACAAGGCCTTCTATTATTTCGCGCTGGCGGTTTTCGCGGTCTGCGTCGCCATCATGGCGAGCCTGCTGAAGTCGCCGTTCGGGCGCACGCTCCTCGCCATCCGCGAGAACGAGCGGCGGGCGCGCTTCCTCGGCATACCGGTCGAGCGGCATATCTGGCTGTCCTTCGTGATTTCCTGTCTGTTCGTCAGCGTCGCCGGCTCGCTCTATGCGCTGCTGAACAACTTCACCGACCCGCGCGCGCTGCGCTTCGATCTCTCCGGCAATTTCGTGATCATGGCGGTGCTCGGCGGCATGCGCTCGTTCTGGGGTCCGCTGATCGGCGCGGCGATCTTCGTGGCGCTGCAGGATTACGTCTCGAGCCACACCGAGAACTGGATGTCGGTGATCGGGCTGGTGTTCGTGCTCGTGGTGCGGTTTTTCCCGCGCGGCGTGCTCGGCCTGTTCCGCGGCAAGGCCGCCGCATGACCCTCCTGCAAGTGCGCAACGTCTCGCGCCACTTCGGCAGCCTGATCGCCGTCGACAACGTCTCGCTCACCATCGAGCCCGGCCAATTCAGGGCGATCATCGGCCCCAACGGCGCGGGCAAGACCACCTTCTTCAACCTCATCAGCGGCTTCTTTCCGCCGACGGCCGGCGCCATCCTGTTCGACGGCAAGGACATCACCGGCATGCCGCCCGAGCAGCGCGTCAGCGCCGGGATGGCGCGCACCTTCCAGATCACCGAGATCTTCCCCGAACTCACCATCGCCGACAATCTGCGCATCGCGGTCGAAGTCGCGGCCGGTCTCAGGATGAGGGCGTGGGTCGGCCGCGCCAGGCGGCGCGAGGTCGACGCGCGGGTCGACGAACTCATCGGATTGGGCAATCTGACCGACAAGAGGGACAGGAACGTCGGCGCGTTGACGCACGGCGACCAGCGCGCGACCGAAATCATGATGGCGCTGGCCCTGCGTCCGCGCCTGCTCATGCTGGATGAGCCGACGGCCGGCATGGGTGACCAGGAAACCTACGACATCGCGCGCCTCATCCGCCGCCTGCACCGCGACGAACGCCTGACCATCATGCTGATCGAGCACGACATGCGCGTCGTGTTCAACCTGGCGGACCGCATCATGGTGCTGGCTGAAGGACAGGTTCTGGCGGAGGGGCCGCCGGACGAGATCGCCGCCAGCGAGGCGGTCCAGGCGGCCTATCTGGGCGAGGCGACGGCATGAACGCGCTTCAGGCCGAGGGGCTTCACAGCTATTACGGCAAGAGCCACATCCTGCACGGCGTCACCCTCGAGGTGCGCGAGGGCGAAATCGTCACGCTGCTCGGCCGCAACGGCGCCGGCAAGACCACGACGCTGCGCAGCCTCATCGGGCTCACCCCGCCGCGCCGCGGCGAAGTGCGCATCTTCGGCGCCGCCGCCACCGGCTTGCCGCCCTACCGGATCGCCGCCATGGGGGTCGGCTACGTGCCCGAGGGGCGGCGCGTCTTCACCAACCTGACGGTCGAGGAGAACCTGATGGTGCCGGTCGAGCGGCCGGGCCCCTGGACGATCGCGCGCGTCTTCGAGCTGTTCCCGCGCCTCGCGCAGCGCCGATCGAACAAGGGCAGCCAGCTTTCCGGCGGCGAACAGGAGATGCTGTCGATCTCCCGAGCGCTGCTTCTCAATCCGAAGCTTCTGATGCTGGACGAGCCGTCGCAGGGTCTAGCCCCGCTGATCGTCGCGGAGGTGTTCAAGATCGTCGCAGCCGCCCGCGCCGAGGGCGTCTCGGTCCTGCTGGTCGAGCAGAACGTGCGCGCCGCCGTGGAAATCGCCGACCGCGCCTATGTGCTCGACGACGGCAAGGTGGTCTACGAGGGCGACGCCGGGGTGTTCGGCCGGGACGAGCAGCGCGTGCGCGAACTCGCCGGCGCCAGCGCCGAGCAATGGGACATGACGGACTGAAGCGCGGTCGTTTCGCCGCGGCCTCGCCTACGGATGCGCCGCGCCGGCCGAAAGATCCCAGATCCCCGGGCTCGGCGCCGTCTGCGCGGCGAAGGACACCGGCAGCTTGCGCTCGGCGCCCCGGCTCCTGTCGACGCGCGCAAGATCGCCGATCTCGGTGATCAGCTCCGCGGCGCGCGTCGACAATCCGACCGGCCGCCGCGCCTTGGGCTCGTCGCCCGTCGACTGGCCGGCGGCGGCGACCTCGGGCGCCTTGAGCGGCGCCGGCGCGACCCCGTAGGGCGGCTTTATGTCGACGCCCTGATGCGCGTAGAGCATGATCTCATGCCAGGTCATGGCGGGCAGCAGCCCTCCGACCATGCCGGGCATCGGCGAATTGTCGTCATTGCCGAACCAGACGCTGCAAACGAAATTGCCGGTGAAGCCGTTGAACCAGGCGTTGGTCGAATTGTTGGTCGTTCCCGTCTTGCCGGCGGCGACGATGCCGGGAAGCTGGGCGGCGCGGCCGGTGCCCTCGGTCACCACATGGGTCAAGATGTTGTTCATTTCGGCGATCTTGTCGGCCGGAATGACCTGGACCGGCGGCGGCCCGTTGGCGTCGCGGCTGTAGATCAGGTCGCCGTGCGGATTGCGTATCTCGATCGCCGCGTAGGGAGTGGCGCGCTTGCCGCCGTTGGCGAGCAGCGCATTGGCGGCGAGCATGTCGATCATCCTCACATCGTCGGCGCCGATGGGCAGCGAAACGGTGTCCGGCAGCGGCGTGGTGAGGCCCATCGCGCGCGCCGTCGCGACGATCTTGTTGCGCCCGAGTTCGGCGATCTTGCCGAGGTGGTAGCTCTTGCCGGCCGGCCAGTAGACTTCGCCGATCTTGACGGACATGCGGATCGCCGCGGTGTTCAGCGACTGCGCGAGCGCGCTGTAGAGCGGCAACATGCCTGCGCTCTCGCCGGCGAAGTTGTGCACGCAATAGTCGCCGATGCAGATGCCCGAGGCGTCGACCGGCGTATCCTTGTGATATTTGCCCGTCAGAATCGCGGTGAGATAATCGAAGATCTTGAAGGACGAGCCGGGCTGGCGAAGCGCCTCCGTGGCGCGGTTGAACTGGCTGGCGCCGTAGTCGCGCCCGCCGACCATCGCGCGCACAAGCCCGTTCGGCTCGGCCACGACGGTCGCCGCCTGATGGGCGTGATAGGCCGGCGCGCGCACGCGCAGCATATCCTCGATGACGCCCTCGGCCTTGCGCTGCAGTCCCGTGTCGAGGCCGGTGCGCACCACCAGCACGCGCTCCTTGCCCAGCTTGCCGTCGTCGGCGAGCCCCTTGACCTCGTCATAGGCGAAGTCGAGGTAATAGTCCGGGCTGCCGCGCGCGCCATGATCGACCGGGGTCGCCGGATTGCGCCGCGCCGCGTAGACCTGGCCCTCGGTCATGAAGCCCGCGTCGACCAGGTTGCTGAGCACGTCGTTGGCGCGCGCCCGGGCGGCGGGCAGGTTCACGTCGGGCGAATATTTGGTCGGCGCCTTGAACAGGCCCGCCAGCATCGCCGACTGCGCCAGGTCGATGTCGCGCGCCGACTTGCCAAAATAGAATTGCGCCGCCGCCTGCACGCCGAAGGCGCCCCCGCCCATATAGGCGCGGTCGAGATAGAGCTTGAGGATTTCCTTTTTCGAAAGGTGATGCTCGAGCCAAAGCGCGAGGTAAGCCTCCTTGACCTTTCGGTCGAGCGAGCGCTCGTTGGTCAAAAACAGGTTCTTGGCGAGCTGCTGGGTGATCGACGAGCCGCCCTGGACGACGCTGGAGGCGCGCGCGTTGACGGTGAGCGCGCGCAATGTGCCGACCACGTCGATGCCGAAATGGCTGAAGAAGCGCCGGTCCTCGGTCGCCAGCACCGCCTTGATGAAATGATCGGGCAATTGCTCCAGCGGAATTGAATTGTCGTGCTTGATGCCGCGACGGCCGACTTCGACGCCGTAGCGGTCGAGAAAGGTCACCGCGAGGTCTTCGCGTTTCAGCCAGTCGTCGTCGCTGGTCTCGCGAAAGGCGGGCAGGGCGAGCGCCAGCGCGACAAGCGCGCCGGCCAGTCCGAGGGTCAGGCCTTCGCAAGCGATCTCCACGGCGAATTTCGCGACGCCCGAGACGTGAAAGCGATCGAAAAAGGCCGAAGCCGACGCGTAGGCGGCGATGGCGCGCCGCCTCGCGCGGTAGAGCGAGGAGTCGACAAAGGCGTCCGCGGCGAGCAGAGCCCGGCCGATCGCCTTGAACAAGGCCGATCTTTGCAGTTCGTTCGACACCTTCCGTCCCTGGGCTGAACAAGCCTTCCCGTCTGGTTCGTCGTCGTTTCTCCGCCGGCGGCGGTCTCGCCCGGGCCGAACGAAATCGGCTCCCTGTTTCCCGCCGAGGGGCCTTGCGCGCCCTTCCTCCCGCGCCGGGCGCCCTCAACTAGCATATAATTGACTGCTTGACGTCGGCGCACGGGCGGCGCATGGCGCGCTTGCGCTCCCGCCGCGCGCTTCCTTTATAGGAGTGGGCCCGGTGGGGAGGAGAATTTGGCGAGGCTGAGGCGATGACCGATTTTCCCGCCGACGAGCCGCCGTTCTGGCGCGCCAAGACCCTTGACGAGATGTCGGCGCAGGAATGGGAGAGCCTGTGCGACGGCTGCGGGCGCTGCTGCCTGGTCAAACTCGAAGACGAGGACACCGGCGAAATTCATTTCACGGACATCGGCTGCAAGCTGCTCGACGCCGAAAGCTGCCGGTGCATCGACTATCCGCGCCGCGCCCGGCGCGTGGCCGACTGCGTCAAGCTGACGCCCGACGTCGTGCGCGCGCTGTCCTGGCTTCCCTCGACCTGCGCCTATCGGGTGCTGGCCGAGGGGCGCGATCTGGCGTGGTGGCATCCCTTGGTGTCGGGGTCGGCCGCGACCGTCCACCAGGCCGGCGTTTCCGTGCGCGGGCGCGTCAGCGCCGCCGAGCAAGACGTCCCTGTGGAGCTTTGGCCGGAGCGGATCGTCAAATGGCCAAACCGGCCGGCGCGGCGGCGCGGCGCTGCGCCTGAGCTTGGCGGCGATCGGCGCGGCTCGAACCCGCCTTCCTAGAGCCGCCAACCGGCCAGGACGCTGTCGATCCAGGCGCGCTGCGGCGCGACGAGCGGGCCCTGGGTGACGGCGCCGCAGCGGCGCGCGCCGCTTCCCGCCGACCATGTGGCGATGGCGACCACCTGGCGGCGGTCATCCGTCAAGATCGGGCCGCCGGAATCGCCGGTGCAGGCGCCGGCGCCGGCGCCCGTCGGATCCTCGGCCCACAGGAGGATCGCCGACAGCGGGGCGCGCACGCGCAGCGCGGCGCTGCGCAGCACGCCGGCGCCGCCTCCCTCGCCCTCGCGCGCCACGCCATAGCCAAAAATCCGCAACGATCGCCCGACCCCGACGTCGCCGCTTTCGTCGAGTTCGGCTGCGGAAAAGCGCGAGTCGAGCGGCGTTTGCGTCCGCACCAGGGCGAGATCGATCGAGACGACGCGCCGGGTCAGGGCGTCCGCCCGATAGCCCGGATGCACGGCGACGGCCTCGACGTCGAGCAATATCGGCCGGCCGGCGTCGTCCCGGTAATGAACGCGCATGTCCTTGATCGGGGCGACGCAATGGGCGGCGGTCAGGACCACGCGCGGCGCCACGACGACGGCGCTGCAAAAACCCGCGCGATCGACGCCCCGCTTCAGCACCATGACGACATGGTCGGCAAAGCTGCGGTCTTCGCTCGCCGGCCCGACGACGCCGAAGGCGGGCGAAGCGAGCGCGCAAGCGCCCGCCGCGGCGAGAAGCCGGATCAAAAGCCGCGGTGTGCGCATTTCCATCTCAGGACGGCGTTCCAGGAGATCCGCCGGGCGCACAGCGTTAGCCCGCGCGCAAGGCGGCGCGCAAGGGCTGTCCGGCCGCCGCGCCAGTTGGGGTTTTTGCCAACATCGGTTAAAGGATGACGCATCAACAAAATGTGACCCAGGCGGGAAAGAGCCGCCTTGCGGCGGCGCGCGGATTGAAGCCCAACTGTTCCGGGGTCGGAAATTTTCGCACGTTTGCCTGGCGGCGCCGGCGTGCGGCCGATCCACGGGCGGGAAATGAACATTCACGCGTTGTTCAGGCGCGACGGGCGAGGGTCGGAGCATGGCGGGAAGCTTCTTCAGTCCGGTCGTCCTCGCGCTTGCGGCGACGATTTGCGCGGCCGCCGGCCTGGCGCGCGCCCAGTCTCCCGCGGCGGTCAAAGCCGCCTGCTTTGCGACCGCCGAAACGCGCGAAGAGATCAAGAGCCATCATCTATTGGAGCCTTTCGTCGCGCTGAAGAGCGCCGCCGCGTCGGTCAAGGCGGAAGCGCTGACGGCGAGACTTTGCCGGCTGGGTGAGGAATTCGTTTATGAAATCGCGCTGTTGCACCGCGACGGTCGATTGGTGCACGTCGTCATGAACGCGGTGACCGGCAAACTGGCCAATCCCCGCGCCTCCCACGAAACGCCGCCGAGGACTTGAGACCGACATGCGCCTGCTCGTCGTCGAAGATGATCGCGATCTGAACCGACAAATCGCGGCGGCCCTCGAAAACGCCGGCTACGCCGTCGATCGCGCGCTCGATGGCGAGGAGGGCTGGTTTTTGGGCGACACCGAACCCTATGACGCGATCGTCCTCGACATCGGCCTGCCCAAACGCGACGGGGTGGCGGTGCTCGAGGCCTGGCGGCGGGCGGGACGAACCACCCCGGTGCTGATCCTGACCGCGCGCGACCGCTGGAGCGAAAAGGTCCAGGGTTTCGACGCCGGCGCCGACGACTATGTCTCCAAACCCTTTCACATGGAGGAGGTGCTCGCCCGTCTTCGCGCACTGCTGCGTCGCGCCGCCGGCCATGCGACGAACGAGCTTTCCTCCGGACCGGTGCGCCTCGACGCGCGCGCCGGACGCGTGACGGTCGACGGCGCCGCGATAAAACTCACCTCGCACGAATACCGCCTGCTTTCCTACCTGATGCACCACGCCGGCCGCGTCGTTTCGCGCACCGAGATCGTCGAGCACCTCTACGATCAGGATTTCGATCGCGATTCCAATACGATAGAGGTGTTCGTCGGCCGCCTGCGCAAGAAGCTCGGCGTCGACATCATCCAGACCGTGCGCGGTCTTGGCTACCTCGTCGGCGGCGATGACGCGCCGGCCGAAGCGGCTGCGCCGGCCGCCAGGCCGTCGCGCTGAGTGCGATGGGACGCCCGCATCCCACTCCCTGGACCGATCGAGAATGTTCAAGGCGCTGAACGCGCAATCGATTGCGGCGCGCCTGTTTCTGTCGGCGGCGCTGTGGAGTTCGGCGATCCTCATCGGGGCGGGTCTCGGCCTGTCGGCGATCCAGGCGCGTTCGACCGAGGCGGCGTTCGACGAGCAACTGGGCGTCTATCTGAAGGCCCTGGTGGCCAATGTCGCGGCGCCGGGCGAGGAGGCGCATGGCGGGCCCGGGCAATTCATCGATCCGCAGTTCGAACTGGCGCGCTCCGGCTGGTATTGGCAGATCACGCGGCTCGATTCGCCGCAGCCGGACATCAAGGCTTCGCGCTCGCTTTTCGCCGCGCAACTGCCCCGCCTTCCCCTGGCCGCGGCCCAGCCCGAATCGGGAGCGGTGCGCAGCGGCTACGTCATCGGCCCCGACGAGCGCAGCCTGCGGATGATCGAGCGGGTGATCGATGCGGGCGACGAAGGCCGCTATCTCATCCAGGTCGCCGGCAACTCGGAGGAGATCGAAGCGGCGATCGCCGATTTTGAATTTGCGCTGGCGGCGACCTTCGTCGTGCTCCTCGCCGGCATTCTCGGCTCGATGGGGCTGGCGGTGCGCTTCGGACTTCGCCCGCTGCGACGGCTGCGCTACGGCGTCGCCGCCATCCGGCGCGGCGAGGCCGAACGCATCAGCGGCGATTTTCCGCAGGACATTGCGCCGCTCGCCGCCGAGGTCAATCTGCTGCTCGAGGCCAATCGCGAGGTTGTCGATCGCGCGCGCACCCAGGTCGGCAATCTCGCGCATGCGCTGAAGACGCCGCTCAGCGTCATCCAGAACGAAGCCGACGCCGGCAGCCCGACGCTGGCCGCCAAGGTGCGCGAGCAGGCCGAAGTCATGCGCCGTCAGGTGACCTTCTATCTCGATCGCGCGCGGGCGGCGGCGCGGGCGGGATCGATCGGCTCCGCGACCGAGGTCAAACCGGTGATCGAAGGCCTCGTTCGCACGTTCGAAAAGGTCTACCGCGACCGCGCGCTGACCTTCGCCGTCGCCGCGCCCGACGGCCTGCGGTTCCGCGGAGAAGCACAAGACCTCAGCGATCTCATCGGCAATCTCCTCGACAACGCCGGCAAATGGGCGCGCGCCCGCGTCGACATTTCGGCGGCCCGCGACTCCCAAGTCGACGCCGTCGGGCGCGCCTATTTCGTGACGACGATCGACGACGACGGGCCGGGCCTCGACCCGCAGGCGCGAAGCGCCGCCTTGCGCCGCGGCCAGAAGCTCGACGAATCGCGGCCGGGCTCCGGGCTCGGCCTGTCGATCATCGTCGATCTCGCCCACATCTACGGCGGCGCGCTGTTGCTCGAGGACAGCCCGCTCGGCGGCTTGCGCGCCACTCTACGCTTGCCTGCGCTGTGAACCGCCGAGGATAAGTCGCGGAGGCGGCTTGCATTTTGCGAGGCGATATTGCGCATGGGAGGTTGGCGGCGGAGGCCGCCGCCCGCTGCGAGCCGGACCCTTTCTGTCCGGATGCGCCCGCCGGCTGAGTGCATAATGTTTTGAAGAAGATTTCCTATGAATCGCGGTGTTTTTATTGCGATTTATGGCTCCGGCGCCTTGTCGATCGCCGCCTGTTCGGGCGGCGGCTCGATGCTTGGCGCGGGCGGCGCGCCCCCACCAGCGTCCTCCGTGGCGGCCGGCGCCCTGCCGAGCGGCGCGGCGCTCGGCGAGGCCGACCGCCAGGCCGCCTATGACGCGCAGGTCGGCGCGGTCGAGGCCGGCGAGCGGCGGTCATGGCGCGGCGCCGGCGGCGCCTTCGGCTGTGTCGAACCCGGGCCAGCGGCGGAAACCGCGCGGGGCCATTGCCGGCCCTACGCGCAGACGATCTATATCGGCGGCCGGCCGCAACGCGGTCAGGGGCTCGCTTGCCGCCAATCCGACGGCTCCTGGCGGATGGCGAGTTGAGCGGTACGGCGGCGGCTCCATTGCCCCTGCTCGCCGCTTGCGGCGCGGCAGCGGGTAATTTTCGCCTTGCCATCGCCATCGTCATGATGTTCTCAAGGCGGGCCAAGCGGCTTTGCGTGGCCAAACCCACCAATTGTTAAGCTCGGCTTGAGCAGAATCAGCGCCGCCCGAGGCTGAAAGGATCGCGCAGGCTCTCCCGGCCTGCCCGGTTCAATGGCGAGGTAAGATGCTCTGGGTCGCTTTCGCCTTGATGACCGGCGCCGCCCTGTTGTGCGCGCTCTGGCCGCTGTCGCGCCAGCGATCGGGACCGCGGGGACAGGAGCGCGCGATCGCCTTTCACAAGGCGCAACTGGCCGAGATCGAGCGCGACGTCGAGCGCGGTCAATTGCCGGCGAGCGAAGCCGCGGGGGCGCGCGCCGAGGCGGCGCGCCGGCTGATTGCGGCGAGCGAGGCGGCCGAAGCGGCCGCGCCGGCGGCGCAGGGGCGCCCGTCCGTCGGCGCGCGCGCCGCGGCGGCCTTGACGATCGCCGTCGCCGTCCCCGTGGTGGCGCTCGGCCTCTATGCGCGGCTCGGAAGCCCCAATCTGCCCGACCAGCCGATCCTCGCCCGCACCGCCGACCCCGCGAGGAGCAATGATTTCGAGGCCGCGATCGCCAAGGTCGAAGCCCATCTGATCGCCAATCCCGACGACGGGCTCGGCTTCAAGGTCATCGCGCCGGTCTATATGCACCTTGGCCGCTTCGACGAGGCGGTGAAGGCCTATGGCGAAGCCTTGCGCCTGCTCGGCGAGGACGGGAAGCTTCGCGCCGACTATGGCGAGGCGCTGGCGGCCGCCGCGGGCGGAATCGTCACGGCGCAGGCGCGCGCCGCCTTCGAGCAGGCTCTGGCCGAGCGGGGCGACGCGCTCAAGGCGCGCTACTACCTCGGCCTCGCCGCCGAGCAGGACGGCGACAAGGCCAAGGCGGCGGCGCTCTACGAGAAGCTCGCGCAGGATGCGCCGCCCGACGCGCCCTGGCTCGGTCCGTTGCGCGAGAGGCTGGCGAGCCTGAAAGGCGCCGCGGCGAGCGCGCCGGCGAGCGACGAAGCGGCGGCGGTCGCCGCGCTCGACCCCGAGGCGCAACAGGCGGCCATTCGCGGGATGGTCGAGGGTCTCGCCGCACGGCTTGCGCAGCACGGCGACGACGCGCAGGGTTGGCTGCGGCTCATTCGCGCCTATTGCGTGCTGCATGAGACGGACAAGGCGAGGCAGGCGATGGCTGACGCGCGCAAGGCGATGGCGGGCGACGCGGCGGCGGGCCGCGACCTCGACGCGCTGGCGCGCGAATTCGGGCTGGGGAGCTGAGCGGTGACGCGCCGGGGCAGACGTCTCACCCTGATCGGCGTCGCGCTCGGCGTCGTCGCCTGCGCCGCCGCGCTGGCGCTTTACGCGCTGAGCGACAGCATCGTCTTCTTCTACAGTCCGACCGAAGTCCTGCAGAAGAATCTTGCGCCGGGCGCGCGCCTGCGCATTGGCGGCCTCGTTAAGCCGGGCTCGCTGGTCAAGAGCGACGGCCAAAACGCCGCCTTCACCATCACCGACAACGCCAGCGACGTCGCCGTTTCCTACCAAGGCCTGCTGCCCGATCTGTTTCGCGAAGGGCAGGGCGTGGTGGCGGAGGGCGTTCTGGAGGGCCGCGGCCAGTTCCGCGCCGATTCCAACACCGGCGTGCTCGCCAAGCATGACGAGCGCTATATGCCGCGCGAAGTGGTCGACGCCCTGAAAAAGCAGGGCCGCTGGCAGGAGGGCGAAGCCAAGCCATGATCGTCGAGATCGGCCATTACGCCTTGACCCTCGCGCTCGCTCTGGCGCTGGTGCAGGCGGTTGCGCCGCTGTGGGGCGCCTGGCGCGGCGACGAGGGACTCGCCTCGGTCGCCCAATCGACGGCCCTCGGCCAGTTCGCCGCGATCGCGCTGTCGTTCGGCGCGCTCGGCTATGCGCATCTGGCGTCCGATTTCTCGGTCCTCAACGTCGCCGAGAACTCCCATACCGCGGTGCCGGCGATCTACAAGATAACCGGCATATGGGGAAACCACGAAGGCTCGATGCTGCTGTGGGTTCTCATTCTGGCGTTCTTCGGCGCGCTCGTGGCGGCGCTCGGGCGCGGCCTGCCGCCGACCCTGCGCGCCAATGTGCTGGCCGTGCAAGGCCTCATCGCGAGCGCCTTCCTCGCCTTCATCCTGCTGACCTCGAACCCGTTCGCGCGCCTGTCGCCGGCGCCGTTCGAAGGGCGCGACCTCAACCCCGTGTTGCAGGACCCCGGCCTGGCGATCCATCCGCCGCTGCTCTATCTCGGCTATGTCGGCTTCTCCATTGTCTTCTCGTTCGCCGCCGCGGCGCTGATCGAAGGGCGGATCGACGCGGCCTGGGCGCGCTTCGTGCGGCCGTTTTCGCTCGTCGCCTGGTGCTTTCTCACCCTCGGCATCGCGATGGGCTCGTATTGGGCCTATTACACGCTGGGATGGGGCGGCTTCTGGTTTTGGGACCCCGTCGAGAACGCCTCGCTGATGCCGTGGCTCGCCGGGACGGCCTTCGTCCATTCGGTCGCCGTGATGGAGAAGCGCGACGCGCTGAAGGTCTGGACGATCTTCCTGGCGATCCTCGCGTTTTCGTTCTCGCTGCTCGGCACCTTCCTGGTGCGCTCGGGCGTGCTGACGTCGGTCCACGCCTTCGCCAGCGATCCGACGCGCGGCGTGTTCATTCTGGCGATTCTGGCGCTGTTCATCGGCGGCGCGCTGGCGCTGTTCGCCTGGCGCGCGCCGTTGCTGCGGCGCGGCGGGCTGTTCGCCCCGATTTCGCGCGAGGGCGCGTTGGTGCTCAACAACCTGCTGTTGACGACCACCTGCGCCGGCGTGCTGATCGGCACCCTCTATCCGCTCGCGCTGGAGCAGTTGACCGGCGAGAAAATCACCGTCGGCGCGCCGTTTTTCAACATGACCTGCGGCGCGCTGCTGCTCGCGCTGTGCGCGGCGATCCCGTTCGGCCAGTCGCTGGCCTGGAAGCGCGGCGATCTGCTCGGCGTCGCCGAGCGCCTCAGCGTGGCGATCGCCGCCGGCCTTTGCGTCAGCGTCGCGCTGTTCGCCGCGACGCGGCGCGGGCCGGTGCTGGCGCCGATCGCCGCCGGGCTCGCGATCTACATCGTGCTGGGGTCGTTGAGCGAGATCGTCGCGCGCGTCTGGCGGCGCGGCGCCTCGCCCGGCGTTCTGTTCTCCCGGGCGCGCGGAATCCCGGGCTCGGCCTGGGGCAGCGCGATCGCGCATATCGGCGTCGGGATCACGCTGCTGGGGCTCGCCGCGACGGCGTTCGGCGCCGAGACGATCGCCGACATGCGCGTCGGCGAGCCGGCCGCGGTCGGACCTTATCAGGTGACGTTTCGCGCGATCGGCGCCCGGCCGGGCCCCAACTACCGGGAAATCGTCGCGACCGCCGACATTCGATCGGGCGGGACCGTGGTCGCCACGGTCGAGCCGGCCAAGCGGTTCTTTCCGGCGCGCCAGTCCTCGACGACGCAGGCCGGCATCGCGACGCTGTGGCTCGGCCAGCTCTACATCTCGCTGGGCGACCAGAGCGCCGACGGCGCCGTGGCGGCGCGGCTCTACTGGAAGCCGCTGGTGAGCCTGATCTGGCTCGGCGCCTGCGTAATGGCGCTCGGCGGCGCGCTTTCGCTGGCCGACCGGCGCCTCCGCATCGGCGCGCCCGCCCCGGCGAGGGCGGCGGCGCCGACGATGGCGGCGCTGAAGCCATGAGACCGGTCCGGCTCGCCCTGGCGCTCGGTCTGCTGCTCGCGCTGTCGCCCGCCCATGCGGTGCAGCCCGACGAAGTGATGCGCGATCCCGCGCTGGAGGCGCGCGCGCGCGCGCTGTCGGGCGAACTGCGCTGCATGGTCTGCCAGAACCAGTCGATCGACGATTCCGACGCGCCGCTGGCGCGCGACATTCGCCTTTTGATTCGCGAGCGCATCGGCAAGGGCGAGAGCAATGACGCGGTGCGCGCCTTTCTCGTTTCGCGCTATGGCGATTTCATCCTCCTCAAGCCGCCGTTCAAGCCGGAGACGCTGCTGCTATGGGCCGGCGCGCCGCTCGTCCTGTTGATCGGCGCGGCCGCGATGGCCCGCGCGATGCGGCGCGGGCGGCGGCAAGCGCCGGCGCTGAGCCAGGCCGAGGAGGCGCGTCTGGCGGCGATCGTCGGCGACGGCGAGCGGGGGTGAGGCGGTCGCCGGGGCGCCTCTTCGCAGCGTCCGCTTGATCGCTGAAGCCATTCGGCCTCGCGTCACAGCGCTTTGCCGTTCGCGCCGGCCGATTCGATGGTGCAGGACGCGCTCTCCGGGCGCGGCAGGCTGAAATTCGTCAGTTCGCCGGTCGTCGCTCTCCTCATGATGACGGAAACGAACCCTTCCTGGCGCAGATATTTGACCTCCAGTCGGCAGGCCTTGTCGGCGCCCACCTCGATATTCATGATCATCAGGAAGTGCTGGCCCGGAAAAATGCGTTGCAGCTTGTTGGCGCCGAGGACGTGCCAGACGGCGCGGCCGGCGTTCTCGCCGATCGTCACGCTGCTCTCGTTCTGCCTGGTCAGCACACCCCCGAAGCGGCCGCCGGAATGCCTCAGCCGGAACCCGGAGCGCGCGGGGCCTCGGCCGATCCTGGTGCTGGTCCATTTCTCGGTGACGTCCTTCTTTCCCGACAAGGTGATTGCAAATTCGTGCCGCCACTGGATGCCCGGGATCTCCGGCGAAGACGGGTCGCTGGCCTCGCCCAGCAGATCGTGCGATTCGACGAATTCGCCGCGGATGACGGTGGCGTCGCCGCTCGGCGGTTGATCGACGGTCGGCGAGGCGACCTGAGCGTCCTGATCCGGATCGTCGGTCACCAGTTTGTGCTTGGCTTGAGCCCCCGAACAAAACGATGCGGCGAGCGCTGCCGCCGCTGCGAAGGCGACGCCGCGCGCTGAGAGGAGACCGCCGCGAAAAAGTGCGAACATTCGGTCGGTCCCCTTCCCGCCGACGCCTTCCCGCCGACGCCTTCGCGACGCCCGCCCCGACTTTCACCATCAATTCCTCCGGGCCGCAACGCCAACGAGGATGGCGCGGGTTCGCCTCTGTCGGAGAAACGCCTTCTCGACAGTTCGGCTTTTTTCGCCTCATCATCGGCGGCGGCCTGTCCGCGCGCCGCGGCCAGGGCGAACCCTGAAACGCCCGGAGGACGCCGGCTATTGGCTTCTCATTTCACCAAGGCCCGCCGAACCGCATCGCGGTCGGCGCCCGCCCGGATGGCGATCCGGGTTTCGCCCAAACGCGCGCAGCGCCTTGCGATCATCCTCACCCTCGCGTTGGTCCCGGGGCTCGGCGGCTCGGCGGCGGAAGCGCCGTCCTATGGCCCGGAGCTCGAAGGCTTCGACTATCCCTTTCCGGTCCGGCAATTTGCGTTCACCTCGCAGCGCCAGGACCTGCACATGGCCTATATGGACGTCGCCGCCGCGGCGCCGGAGCGCGGGACGGCGGTTCTGCTGCATGGCAAGAATTTCTGTGGCGCGACCTGGGAAGCCACAATCAAGGTCCTCAGCGCGGCGGGCTATCGCGTCATCGCGCCCGACCAGATCGGCTTCTGCAAATCGAGCAAGCCGTACGGCTATCAGTTCACCTTTCAGCAGCTCGCGCGCAGCACCGAGGCCTTGCTCGCCTCGCTCGGCGTCGGGAAGGCGACCATCATCGGCCACTCCACCGGCGGCATGCTGGGGATCCGCTACGCCCTGATGTATCCCGGCGAGGTCGGGCGGCTGGTTCTCGTCGACCCGATCGGGCTCGAGGACTGGAAGACCAGGGGCGTGCCCTCGATCAGCGTCGATCAATGGGCCGAGCGCGAGCGCAAGACCACCGCCGAGAGCCTTCGCGGCTATGAGCAGGCGACCTATTACGCCGGCCAGTGGAAGCCCGGATACCAGCGCTGGGTCGACATGCTGGCCGGGATGTATCGCGGCCCCGGACGCGAGGCGGTCGCGTGGGACTCGGCGCTGCTTGACGACATGATCTACACCCAGCCGGTGCTTTATGAATTCGGCCAACTGGCCGTTCCCGTCGTGCTGATGATCGGCGACCAGGATACGACGGCGATCGGCAAGGATCTGGCGCCGCCCGAGCAGCGCGCCAGGCTCGGCGACTACCCGCGCCTCGGCAAGGACGCCGTCCGTTCAATCCCGGACGCCAGACTGATCGAGTTTCCCGGTCTCGGCCATGCGCCGCAAATTCAGGACCCCGAGGCGTTTCACAAAGCGCTGCTTGAAAATCTGCCGCCCTGAAGTCCGCGCGGCGCGCCGGGCGAGGGCGGCGGCGCGCCGCGTCCGGCGGGTCTCCGGAGCCGCTTTCTTGCGCTCCGCGTAAGGCGCTGCGCCAAGATTACCAACCTTTCATTTCCGCGCCACAGGCCTGTAAGCCCGCCTGCGGCATCTTGCGCCTCTCTCGCTAGCCGAATCGTCGGCGCTGGCGTTTCGACCTCAGATGGAGAAACAAGATGTCCCTTCCCAATTCCGCCGGCGTTCGGCCGCGCTCCCTGCGCGCCGCCCTGCTTGGCGCCGTCGCGATCGTCGCCATAGGCGGCGTGGCGTTCGAAGCCGTTCCGCAGGCGTCCCTGTCCGCGATGGCGGCGACCAGCGTTTCGCAAGCCGGCCCCGCTTCGTTCGCCGATGTCGTCGATCGCGTGAAAGGCGCCGTCGTCTCCGTGAAAGTGAAGATTTCCGACGCCAGCGACGATCAGTCCCAGGCGCCGCAAATGCCCGATTTCGCGCCCGGCAGCCCGCTCGACCGCTTCTTCCGGCAATTCGGCGAAGGCCAGGACTTCGACACGCCCGGCATGCGGCCCCGCCACGCGCCGCACCTGCAGATGGCCCAGGGCTCCGGCTTCTTCATTTCCGCCGACGGCTATATTGTCACCAACAACCATGTCGTCGATCACGCCACCGAGGTCACCGTCACCACGATCGACGGCAAGTCGATCCCCGCCAAGGTTATCGGCACCGACGCCAAGACCGATCTGGCGCTGCTGAAGGTCAAGGAGGGCGGCGACTATCCGTTCGTCACCTTCGCCGACCAGGCGCCGCGCGTCGGCGACTGGGTGATCGCGGTCGGCAATCCGTTCGGGCTCGGCGGCACCGTCACCGCGGGCATCGTTTCGGCGCGCGGCCGCGACATCGGCTCCGGCCCCTATGACGATTTCCTGCAGATCGACGCGCCGGTCAATCGCGGCAATTCGGGCGGCCCGACCTTCAATGGCGAAGGTCAGGTCGTCGGCGTCAACACGGCGATCTTCTCGCCGTCCGGCGGCAGCGTCGGCATCGGCTTTGCGATCGAGGCCGACGTCGTCAAATCGGTCGTCCAGGCGCTCAAGGACCACGGCGCGGTGGCGCGCGGCTGGCTGGGCGTCGAGATCCAGCCGGTGACCGCCGACATCGCCGACAGCCTCGGCATCAAGGCGGCTTCGGGGGCGCTGGTCTCCCGGGCGCAGCCCAACTCGCCGGCGGCGGCGGCGGGCGTCAAGACCGGCGACGTCATCACCGCGGTGAACGGCGAGAGCGTCGCCGATCCGCGCGAACTGGCGCGCAAGATCGCCCTGCTCGGACCCGGCAAGACCGCCGAGCTCGCCGTCATCCGCGACGGCGCCGCGCAGACCATCGGCGTCAAACTCGCCGCGATGGCGAACGACAAGGAAGCCAAGGCCGACGCGACGGCCCCGTCGGCGGCCGAGCCGACCCAGCTCGCGAAGCTGGGTCTGACCGTCGAGCCGGCGCGCGCCGGACGTGAGGGCGTGCGCGTCGCCGAGGTCGATCCCGACAGCGCCGCCGCCGAAAAGGGCTTGCAGTCGGGCGACATCATCCTGGATGCCGGCGGCAAGCCGGTGGCCAGCGCTTCCGACATCACCTCGGCCTTCGACGCGGCCAAGGCGAGCGGCCGCAAGGCGGTGCTGCTGCGCGTGAAGTCGGGCGAGACGTTTCATTACGTCGCCCTGTCCACGCAGTCCGCTTCCTGAGCTCGGTGGTTGGCTTCAGATCGTCCCCATCTGAAGCCGGGTCCGGCGCCGTCGACGCCTCCCCAGCGGGCGCGGCGCCGATGACGAGGCGGCAGGCCGGAAGCCCCTCTCCGGTCTGCCGCTTTTGCTTGACGCGCGAGGCGGCGGCCGCTTCTTTTTGGCCGTTGGTCGGCGAGAGGCTATATGTCCGCCATGCGCATTCTCATCATCGAGGACGACCGCGACGCGGCGGCCTATCTCACCAAGGCGTTTCGCGAGGCCGGCCATGTCGCCGATCACGCCGGCGACGGCGTCAACGGCTATGATCTGGCCCGCGAGGGCGACTATGACGTCGTCGTCGTCGACCGCATGCTGCCCAAGATGGACGGGCTGTCGCTGATCGGCGCCTTGCGCGCGCAGAAAGTCGAGACCCCGGTGCTGATCCTTTCGGCGCTCGGCCAGGTCGATGACCGCGTCAAGGGCCTGCGGGCGGGCGGCGACGACTATCTCGCCAAGCCCTACGCCTTTTCCGAACTTCTGGCCCGCGTCGAGGCGCTGGCCCGCCGCCGCCCGAAGGGGGCGGGCGAAGAAACCGTCTATCGCCTCGGCGATCTCGAGCTCGATCGGCTCTCGCACAAGGTGACGCGCGCCGGCGAAGAAATCGCCCTGCAGCCGCGCGAGTTTCGGCTGCTCGAATTCCTCATGCAGAATGCGGGCAAGGTGGTGACGCGCACCATGCTGCTCGAACATGTCTGGGACTATCACTTCGATCCGCAAACCAATGTGATCGACGTGCATGTGTCGCGGCTGCGCGCCAAGATCGACAGGGATTTCGACACGCCGCTGCTGCACACCATTCGGGGCGCGGGATATATGATCCGTGACAGCGCTCGGTAAGCTGTTCCGCACGACGGCCTTCCAGCTGTCGCTGGCCTTTCTTGTCCTCAGCGCGATCGGCGCCGGGCTCGTGCTGGGCGCCGTCGCCTGGCAGGTGCAGGCGCTGGTCGACGAGGAGATGGCGCGAACGATCGAGGCGGAAGCCGCCGGCCTTGCCGAGCAATACGCTCAGGGCGGCATTCGCCAGCTCGGCGTCGTCATCGAGCAGCGCTCGCGCGAACCCGGCTCCTCGCTCTATCTGCTGACCAATTTTTCCGGCGAACCGCTGGCGGGCAATGTCGCGCGCCTGCCGCAGGGCGTGCTCGATCGCCCGGGGCTCGTCGAGACGCCCTACGAGACGGCCTCCCAGGCCTCGTCCGACCGCCGCGCTTTGGCGAAGATCTTCGTTCTGCCCGGCGGCTTCCGGCTGCTGGTCGGGCATGACCTGCGCGATCGGGCGCGCATCGGCGCCGTGATGTTTCGCGCGCTGGCGGTCTCGCTGATCTTCCTGACCGCGCTCGGCGGGGTCGGCGGCCTGTTCGTCGCGCGTCGCGTGCTGCGCCGCATCGACGCGATGAGCAAATCGGCGCGGGCGATCATGGCCGGCGACATGAGCGAGCGGCTGGCGGTGACCGGTTCGGGCGACGAACTCGACCGGCTCGCCCGGAACCTCAACGAGATGCTCGGCCGCATCGACGAATTGATGGCCGGCCTGCGCGAGGTCTCCGACAATATCGCCCATGATCTGCGCACGCCGCTGACCCGCCTGCGCAATCACGCCGAGGCGGCGCTTCGCTTTGACGGCGGCAAGGCCGATTATCGCGCCGCGCTCGAGCGGACGATCGAGGAATCCGATGGGCTGATCAGGGTGTTCGACGCGCTGCTGATGATCGCGCGGGCGGAGGCGGGGGCCGACCGCGCCGGAATGAGCGAATTCGACGTCGCCCTGGCGGCGAGGGGCATCGCCGAGCTCTACGAGCCCGTCGCGGAAGAGGCGGGCGCCGCGCTGAACCTGACCGTCGAGCCGGGCGCCGTCGTCAACGGCAATCGCGAACTGATCGGTCAGACCATCGCCAACCTGCTCGACAACGCCCTGAAATATGGCGCGCCGGCGCGCGAACCGGCGCTGGCGCTCGCCTCGCCGCAGGGCGGAGACGGACGCGACGGCGGGGCGGCGCCGTCGCCGGGGGCCGTCAATCTCGGCGTCCGGCGCGTCGGCGAACGGGTCGAAGTCTCGGTCGCCGACCATGGACCCGGCATCGCGGCGGCTGACCGCGCCCGCGTGCTCGGCCGATTCGTCCGTCTGGAGGGCGCGCGTTCGCGGCCCGGCTCGGGCCTCGGCCTGTCGCTGGCGGCGGCGGTCGCGCGCCTGCATGGCGGGGCCGTGCGGCTGGAGGACAATGCGCCGGGCTTGCGCGTCGTGCTCGCCTTGCCGGCCCGCCCGCTAGCGCTTGCCGAGCCCGGCCCGCCGAGGCTGGAGGCGCCGCGATGAGCGCCGCCCTGATCGATATGATCCAGACGGCGCCGCGCCTTTCGAGCCCCGAGTTCGCCCGGCGCCGCCTCGCCGGGCTGATGGCGCGGGCGGAGGCCGCGCCGCTCGCCGGACATATGGCGCGCGCGCCGCTGCGCGATCTCGCGCTCGGGCTGGCCGATCATTCGCCGTATCTGTGGGGGCTGATCGCCGAGGACCCGTCGAGGCTGGCGCGTCTGCTCGGCGCGCCGCCGCGCCGGTCGCTGGACCGGCTCCTCGCGACGATGGCGGAGCGGCGGGACGAAGACGAAGCCCGGCTGGCGGGCGCCCTGCGCTTCGCCAAGCGCGAGGCGGCGCTGCTGGTCGCGCTCGCCGACATCGGCGGCCTGTGGGACTTCGTCGAGGTGACCGACGCGCTGTCGCGCTTCGCCGACGGCGCCGTCGCCTGTGCGCTGCGCTTTGTGCTGCGCCAGAACGCAGCGGCCGGCCGGCTCGCCATCGACGCCGACGCGCCCGCTCCGGAGCAGGGCTGCGGCCTCGTCGTGCTGGGGCTCGGCAAGCATGGCGCGCGGGAACTCAACTATTCGAGCGACGTCGACCTCATCGTGCTGTTCGATCCGCAATCGGCGACCATTCCGCCCGGCGTCGCGCCGGGGCCGCTGTTCGTGCGCATCGCCAAGGCTTTGGCGCGTCTGCTGCAAGAGCGCACCAGCGAGGGCTACGTGTTGCGCGTCGATCTGAGGCTGCGGCCCGATCCGGGCGCCACGCCGATCGCGCTCGCCATTCCCAGCGCCTACGCCTATTACGAAACGCTCGGCCAGAACTGGGAGCGCGCCGCGATGATCAAGGCGCGGCCGGTCGCCGGCGACGCGGCGATCGGCGAGCGCTTCCTGGAGACGCTGGCGCCGTTCATCTGGCGCAAATATTTCGATTATGCGGCGATCGCCGACATTCACGCGATGAAGCGGCAGATTCACGCCGTCCGCGGCCATGAGCAGGTGACGGTCCCCGGCCATGACATCAAGCTCGGGCGCGGCGGCATTCGCGAGATCGAATTCTTCGTGCAGACCCAGCAATTGATCTTCGGCGGCCGCCGCCCGCGCATGCGCGGCGCGCGCACCCTCGACATGCTCGCCGAATTGCACGCCGACGGCTGGGTGAGCGCGCAGGCGGCGTCGGAATTGACCGAGGCCTACCTGTTCTTGCGGCGCCTCGAACACCGCCTGCAGATGGTCGCCGACGAGCAGACGCAGCGCCTGCCGTTCGATTCGGACGAGCTGGCGCGTTTCGCCGGTTTCTGCGGCTATGACGGCCTCGACGAATTTGAGGCCGACGTGGTCAGCCGTCTGCGCGACGTCGAGAAGCATTACGCGCGGCTGTTCGAGCATGCGCCCGGTCTCGACGCGAGCGCCGGCAGTCTGGTGTTCACCGGCGTCGTCGACGACCCCGAGACGATGGAGACGCTGCGGCGCCTCGGCTTTCATCGGCCGGAGCAGGCCGCCGAGACGATACGCGGCTGGCATTTCGGACGCCGCGCCGCCATTCAGAGCCCGCGGGCGCGCGAGGTGCTCACCGAACTGACGCCCGCGCTTCTCGACGCCTTTTCCGGTTCGGGCGATCCGGACGCGGCGCTGGCGGCGCTCGACGCGGCGCTCGCGAGGATGACGGCGGCGGTCGAATTGTTCTCGATCCTGCGCTCCAATGCGCAATTGCGCGAACTGTTCGCCGACGTGCTGGGCAGCGCGCCGCGCCTCGCCAACGTCATCGCCGCGCGACCGCACGTGCTCGACGGCGCGATCGATCCGGGGCGCGCGAGCCTCATCGTCGAGGGGCTCGACGAGCCGGCGCTGGCGCGCCGCGTCGCCGCCTATGTCGCCAATGCGCCGACCTTCGAAGGCGTGCTCGATCGCGCGCGCGATTTCGCCGCCGAGGAAATGTTCCTCATCGGCGTCCGGCTGCTGTCCGGCGTCCTCGATCCCGACAGCGCCGGGCAGGCCTACAGCGCGCTCGCGCAGGGCGTGACCAGCGTGCTGCTCGACCATGTCATGGCGGCCTTCGCGCTGGAATGCGGCGCTCTGCCGGGCGGGCGCGTCGCGGTGCTGGCGCTCGGCAAGCTCGGCTCGCGCGAGATGACCGCCGCCTCCGACCTCGACCTGATGCTGATCTATGATTTCGACGCCGAGCGCGGCGAATCCGAAGGTCCGCGCCGGCTGGGCGCGGCGCAATATTACACGCGCCTGACGCAGCGCCTGCTCGCCGCGCTGACCGCCCCGACCAAGGCCGGGCGGCTCTACGAGGTCGATTTGCGGCTGCGCCCGTCGGGGCGCAAGGGTCCGGTCGCCACGCAGTTCGCCGGCTTCGTGCTCTATCAGCGCGACGAGGCGGAAACCTGGGAGCATATGGCGCTGACCCGCGCCCGGGTGATCGCCGGCGATCCCGGCCTGGCGGGCGAGATCGACGCGGCGATCGGCGCGACGCTGGGCGCGCGACGCGACCGCGCCGCGCTCGCCAGGGACGTTTCGGACATGCGCGCGCTGATCGCGCGCGAGAAGGGCGACGCCGATCCCTGGGACCTGAAGCTGGTCTCCGGCGGGCTGCTCGACATCGAATTCCTCGCGCAATTCCTGGTGCTGGCCTTCGCCCGCGAGCGCCCGGCCATTCGCGCCGTATCGACGCGCGCGGTGATCGCCCGCTCCGCGGCGGAGGGCCTGCTGGCGCCGGGGCAGGCGGAAATCCTGGCCAGCGCGCATCGCCTGTTCACCGATGCGACGCAGCTGATGCGCCTTTCCGTCGACGGGCCGTTCGATCCCGCGCGCGCCGCCGGCGGCGTCAAGCGCCGCATCGCCGCCGCCGCCGGACTGCCCGACTTCGAGGCGCTGGCCGACGCGATCGCCGAGGCGCGCGGCAGGGTGCGGCGGGTTTTTCAGGCGGTGGTGGGGACGAGAACTGACGCTTGATCCGCGCTCGGTGAGTGGGGATTTCGACCGACCTCAGGCGCTCGGGCGAGCTCTACAAGGGGACGCGAGTTGGTCGGAAGCAGATTGGCGGCTTTGGGCAAGCGAAATATTGAAGCGGACATTTGTGCTGAATGGCGTCGTGGCAGCCCTGACGCTGAGCAGACATTGTTGACCGACGACACGACTCCGCCGCAGCCGACTTTCATATCGCCCGTCAAGCGCCTGACTTGTCTCCGTACAAGTCAAAGAACCAGAACGGGGTATCCGCCAGCTCGGCTTCCAGGGATGGGTCAGTCGTGAAGGATTGCAGCCAGTCCAGAAAGACGGCTTCGGTGAAATGTCCTTTGACAGCCTCAATCGCCGCGCGCCGGTTGGCATCCGGGATGAAATCCACTTGAGCGACGTTGCCTCTGTAGTCGCCCGAATAATTCCCTTTGAGACAGTGCGACCATGCCCAGTCGATGCTGGGATAGTCGGACGGAGCGAATTGCGAGGGTTGCCGAATCGCGCCCGTCAGCATGCGATTTGCTCCCAGGAGCCAGATCAACACCTGCGCGCGCCAGTGGGACTCGTCGATCGCGAGCAGCGACTCCAGCCAGGGCTTCACCTCCCGCGGTAGAAGATATTTCAGGCACAGGAACATCGAGGCGGACAGCGCGCCGCTGGCCTGGTCCCAGAACCAAAGTCCCGCGCGAGACGCGAAGGAGCGATTCAGACAAATCTCGACGTCCAGGGCGCCGCCTGGCCAACAGACCGCGTCCATCAGCATTGACCCACGGTGGCGAGCACGTCTTCGCGGAAGCCGGGATAGCGCGCATCCCCCAACCCCGCCGGATACTGGGTGAAGAGGGCGGTGATGAGAATCTCCAGCAAAGGCTCGACATAAGTCTCGTGGCTGCGAGGAAGCAGGCGCGGAAGCAGATAGTGGAACCAATCGCTCCACTCGTCGTAGGGGCCGAAGCTGGACGTTCCATTGGCTATCTGCGCCAGGATGTATTCGAGCTCCCTCACGGGGACGGCGGCCAGGTCGCCCAGCAGTTCCGGGTACATGCGGCGCTTGTCGGTATTGAACCAGGCTTCCCCCATCGGACGGACGGGTCGCGGGGAAGCCTGTTCCAGGCGTCGCAACGCGGCGGGATCGTAGCCCCGGCCGGGAATCCACTGGAAAGGTGTTGCGGGCGATAGGGTCATGGAGCCAGAACAAACGTCAATGCAGACCTGACTTCCAGGTCCCGCAATTGTTGAAGACAGCCCCGTCAATCACATCTGCATTCAAGTAGCCCCTTCAAAGCCTAACGTCAGGTGTACGCCCATTGTCGCCGAAAGCGCCTCGGCGGCTTGGCGTCCGCATTCCAGAAACGCCGCGTTGACCGGGATCGGTCGGAATGCGCGTTCCGGCCGCTCGGCGACTTCTGACTGAACTTCGGCGCCCCACCGTTTGCGGTCGGCCCACCGGCTCGCTATCTGGTGGTCGGGTGGGACACAGGTCGGACCCGCCGACGTCGGACCTGCAAACCAAGCATCGTGCGTTTGATCTTATCCGCTACGTCGAAGAGGGCGCATTTCGCATGAGTTCTGAAATCGGTTCGCGCCTTCCTTGCCGAAAGGGCGCCCGATCTGCGCATCATCGAGACCGACGCGAGCAGCGCGACGGTGGCGCTGGCGGCGGCGGCGCATGGCGTCGAGCCTCGCCAGATCGCCAAGACGCTGTTGCTGCGCGTCGGCGAGCGGGTCGTGCTGATCGTCGTGGCGGGCGACGCGCGGCTCGACAACAAGAAGATCAAGGCCGCCTTCGGCGCCAAGCCGCGCTTGCTGGGCGCCGAAGAGGTGGCCGATCTCACCGGCCACCCCGTCGGCGGCGTCTGTCCGTTCGGCCTCGCGACGCCGCTGGCGATCTATTGCGACGCCTCGCTGCGCGATCTGGGCGAGGTCGTGCCGGCCGCCGGCGCGATCAACGCGGCCGTGCGCATCGACGCGGATCGTCTCGCCGAACTCGTCGGTGCGCAATGGGTCGACGTCTGCCAGGATCGATGACCGGGCGCGGGATGCGCGACGAGGGCGAGGGGGCGATGGCTGAGAAATACGTGCTGGCGATCGATCAGGGCACCACCTCGACGCGCGCCATCCTGTTCGATTCGCGCCTTCTGGCCGTGGCGAGCGCGCAACAGGAGATCGCGCAGCATTATCCGGCGCCCGGCCATGTCGAGCACGACCCCGAAGAAATCTGGTCGAGCGTCGTCGCGACCTGCCGCGCGGCGATCGCGCGGGCCGGCGTCGACGTCGCGGACATCGCCGCCATCGGCATCGCCAATCAGCGCGAGACGACGCTGGTCTGGGAGCGGGCGAGCGGCGCGCCGATCCATCCGGCGATCGTCTGGCAGGACCGGCGCACCGCCGCCGTCTGCGAGGCGCTCGCCGCCAGCGGCGCCGAAAGCCTGGTGCGGCGGCGCGCCGGGCTGCGGCTCGATCCCTATTTTTCGGCGACGAAAATCGCCTGGATTCTCGATCACGTCGCGGGCGCGCGGGAGAGGGCGGCGGGCGGCGAGCTGGTTTTCGGCACCGTCGATTCCTGGCTGATCTGGCGCCTCACCGGCGGGCGCGTCCACGCCACCGACGCGACCAACGCTTCGCGCACCTGCCTGTTCGACATTCACAAGGGACGCTTCGACGACGACTTGCTCGGCCTGTTTGGCGTGCCGCCGGCGATGGCCCCGGCGGTGAAGGATTGCGCGGCCGATTTCGGCGCGACCATGCGCGAATTGTTCGGCCGCGAGATTCCCATTCGCGGCGTCGCCGGCGATCAACAGGCGGCGAGCGTCGGCCAGGCCTGTTTCGAGCCCGGCATGATGAAGGCGACCTACGGCACGGGTTGCTTTGCGTTGCTCAACACCGGCGCTCACGCGGTGCGCTCGCAGCGCCGATTGTTGACGACCGTCGCCTACCAGCTGGCGGGAAAGCGGACTTACGCGCTGGAAGGCTCGATTTTCGTCGCCGGCGCGGCGGTGCAATGGCTGCGCGACGGCCTGAAGATCATCGCCCGCGCCGAGCAGTCCGGCGAGCGCGCGGCGGCGGCGGACCCCGCCGAAAACGTCGTGTTCGTGCCCGCCTTCGTCGGCCTCGGGGCGCCTTATTGGGACAGCCAATGCCGCGGCGCGATCTACAATCTGACGCGCGGCTCGACGGCGAACGAAATCGCCCGGGCGGCGCTGGAAAGCGTGTGTTTCCAGACGCGCGACCTCCTGGAGGCGATGCGCGGCGACTGGGCGTTCGACGGCGCGACCGTGCTGCGCGTCGACGGCGGCATGGCGGCCTCCGACTATACGATGCAGCGCCTCGCCGACATCATCGCGGCGCCGGTCGATCGGCCCGCGGTGTTGGAGACGACCGCGCTGGGGGCCGCCTATCTCGCGGGCCTCGGCGTCGGGCTCTATCCGCAACCGGCGCAATTTTCCGCGCAATGGCGGCTCGAGAGGCGTTTTGCTCCTGAAATGAGCGAGAGCGAGCGTGAGGCCAAATGCGCGGCCTGGCGCGACGCCGTGGCGCGGACGCTGACGCCGAAGCCGCGCCGGCGGAGCGGGGGCGAGCCTGGCCCGTGATATCTTGCGCCGGGAACGGCCCGCCCAAGCGTCGGCGTCCCCGCATCCGTCGCCTCGCGGCGGCGATGACCAAGGGGGCCATGCGCGGCGCCCTTCGTGCTAGTCTGGACCGCAGGAGACCGAGACGATGACCGAGACGCGGAAACTGGCGGCGATCCTGGCGGCGGACGTGGTCGGATTCAGCCGGCTCGCCGGCGCCGACGAGGATCGCACGCTGGCGCGGCTGCGCGCGCTGCGCAGCGATCTGATCGATCCGACCATCGACGTGCACCACGGGCGGGTGGTCAAACGCATGGGCGACGGATTTCTCGTCGAGTTCCGCAGCGTGGTCGACGCGGTGCGCTGCGCGATCGAATTGCAGAACAGCATGGTCGAGCGCAACGCCGGCCTGCCGCCCGAGCGGCGCATCGTGTTCCGCATCGGCGTGCACCTCGGCGACGTGGTCGAGGAGAGCGACGGCGATCTGATGGGCGACGGCGTCAACATCGCGGCGCGGCTCGAAGGAATCGCCCGGCCCGGCGCGGTCTGTCTGTCCGAGGACGCCTATCGCCAGGTGCGCGCGCGGCTCGATCTGGCGGTCAGCGATCTCGGCGCAACCCAGCTCAAGAACATCATCGAGCCGATCCGCGTCTATTCGCTCGAAGTCGGCGCGCCCGCGCAGCAAAAGCCCGCGACGCCGGCCAAGGCCGCCGCGTCGGAGGCCGCCTCGCCGCCGCCCGCTCCCCGCAAGCCTTCCATCGCCGTGCTGGCGTTCAACAATCTCAGCGGCGACGCCGAACAGGAGTATTTCTCCGACGGGATCAGCGAGGACATCATCACCGATCTGTCGACGCTGTCCGAACTGCACGTCGTCGCGCGCAATTCGTCGTTCCTCTACAAGAAGGCGGCGGTTTCGGTGGCTGACGTCGCCAAGGCGCTCGGCGTTCGCTACGTGCTCGAGGGCAGCGTGCGCAAGGCCGGCAACCGGGTGCGGGTCACCGCGCAATTGATCGATTCGACCACCGACGGCCATGTCTGGGCGAGCCGGTTCGATCGCGAGCTCACCGATATTTTCACGATTCAGGACGAACTCACCAAGGAGATCGTCGCCGCCCTGAAATTGAAGCTGACGCTGGGCGAGCAGGACCGGCTGAACCAGAAGCGCGAGGTCAAGGTCGAAGCGTTCGAGCTGTTCCTGCGCGGCCGCGAGCAGGCGTGGACGGCGACGCGAACCGGCGGCATCGCCGCGCGCGGCCTGCTCGAGCGCGCCATTGCGATCGAGCCGAACTATCCGGCGGCCCATGCGCTCATCGCGGCCACTCATCTGATCGACTACGCCAACGGCTTTTCCAGCGATCCCGAACAATCGTTGCGGACCGGCTTCGAGCTCGCGCAGCGGGTGGTGCGGATGGATGAGACGGACCCCGCCGGCCATTTCGCGCTCTGCGCCGCCTACATGTGGACCAAGGATCTCGACCGCGCGCAGGCCGAGGCGCAACGGTGCCTCGAGCTCTCGCCCAATTCGGCCGACAGCCTGCGCCTGACCGCCCAGCTCCAGATATTCTCCGGCGATCCCGCCGCCGCGATCGAAAACATCGAACTCTACATGAAGCGCGATCCGCATTATCCCGACATCGCGCTGCAACTGGTCGCCGATGCGCGCTTCGCGCTGGGGCAATACGAGCCGGCGATCGCCGCGCTCGAGCAGCGGCTGGCGCGCAATGCGCAATCGGAGACCGCCTATGCGCTGCTGGCCTCGTGCTACGGCCAGCTCGGACGATCCGCGGAGTGCCGGGCGGCGTGGGCGCAGACCCTGCGGATCAATCCCGGCTTCTCGATGGAGCGCCGCCGCCGCGTCCTGCCGTTCCGCAAGCCGGAGGATTTCGAGCGCCGCGTCGAGGGCCTCCGCAAGGGCGGCGTGACGATAAACTGACGCGCCGGCCGGCGCGCTATCCCGTCACCGCGCGGCGCTCGGCGTTGGCGCGCTGGAACAGGTCGTAGAGCGCGATCACCCGCCGGCCCTCGCGCGCGGTCAGCGCCTCCTGGGGCTCGCGGCCGAAGAGCACGCCGAGGAAATGGCGCGTCGATTGCGCGAAACTGCCGCCCCAGTCGGTCATCAGATTGTGGAAGGCGCGCACTTCGCCGTCGCGGTAGAGCGTCAGCGCCGGCTCGTCGAGCATCCGGTCGGAGCAGCGCGTCACCTCGATGATGCCCTCCTCGCCCTGGATTTCGAAGCGCTCGGCGTCGGCGTAATAGTCGGTGCGCAAAGTCATCTTCAGCGCCAGCGACACGTCCCAGACCCCGTGCACCGGCGGGTCGGCGTGGCGCCAGGTCAGCGTCGCCGGCGCGTCGTAGACGCCGGCGTCGGTTTCCGTGCGCTCGATGCAGGCGAAGCCGTCGCGCACGTCGCCGAACAGCCACAGCGCCACCGCCATCATATGATGGCCGTGGTCGAACACGATCGGGCCGCCGCGCCCCTCGGCGGCCAGCGCATGGCGCCAGCGGCTCGCCGCCTCCGGCACCGGCCACGCCTGCGCCCGGTCGGCCATCACCACCTTCATGCGAAAATGCAGCGGCTTGCCGATCGCCCCCTCGCGCAGCAACTCGCGGGCGCGCACCAGCGGCGGATAGAAAATGAAGTTCTCGAACACTTTCAGGCGCCGGCCGCTGGCGTCGGCGGCGGCGATCATGCGGTCGCATTCGGCCAGCGTCATCGCCATCGGCTTTTGCACGCTGACATGCGCGCCGGCCGCCAGCGCGGCGACCGTCATCGCCTCGTGCAGCGGATGCGGCGTGAGGATCTCGATCACGTCGAGACCGGCGCGCAGGAACGCCTCGAAGTCCGCGGTCGCCAGGGCGTCCGGATGCTCGGCGGCGCGGCGGGCGAGCAGCGCGGGGTCGCGCTCGCATAACGCGGCGATCTCCGCCTCGGGATGATGGAGATAGCCGCGCACATTGAGATCGAAGACGCGGCCAAGGCCGACAAAGCCAATGCGCAGCTTGCGCGCCATGCGAGTCTCCTCCCCCGGGTCGCGCCGAACGCGGCGTTACGGCATCAACTGCCCGCCGTTCACTTCGATGATCTGCCCGATGATGTAGCCGCTGAGCATTTCGGAGGCGAGGAACAGATAGGCGCCGACGCATTCCTCCGCCGCGCCGACGCGGCCCATCGGGATCGTCTGACGCGCCGCCTCCAGTTGCGCGGCGTTGGTGTAGCGCTCGTGGAACGGCGTCGCGATGACGCCGGGCGCGACGCCGTTGACGCGGATCTTCTTGCCGATCAGCTCCTTGGCCTGGCCGCGCGTCAGCGTCGATACGAACCCCTTCGCCGCCGCGTAGAGCACGGCGCCGCCGGCGCCGCCGTTGCGCGCCGCGATCGACGTGGTGTTGATGATGAAGCCGCCCTGGCGCTCCAGCCAGGGCGTCGCCGCGCGGGTGACGCTGAGCACCGAACGCACGTTGAGGTCGATCACATCGGAAATGTGCGCGTCGCCCGCCTCGAACGAAGGCACGCGGCCGAGCATCAGGCCGGCGTTGTTGATGAGCCCGTCGAGGCGGCCGAAATGCGCCGCCGTCGCCTCGACGACGCGCTGGCATTCGTCGGGCTTGGCGACGTCGCCGCGCACCAGCAGCGCCTCGGCGCCGGCCTCTCTGATCGCCTGCGCGAGACTTTGCGCGGCGGTCTCGCTGGAATGATAGTTGATCGCGACGCGCGAGCGCTGCGCGGCGAATCCGCGCGCCAGCGCGGCGCCGATGCCGGTCGAGGCGCCGGTTATCAGAACGACCTTTTCGGCGAGGTCGGCGATGGTCAGATTCGCGGCCGTCGGAGCGAGCGCCATGGTTTTCCGCCGAGGTTGGTGCGAGGTTGGTGCGAGGTTGGTGATTGTGCGACGGGAATTTGGCCGATCGGGCCCCGCGCGTCAAACGCGTGTCCTCGGGCGCATCGGCGAGGTTCGAGCGATAAGCCGCCGCAATCGTGGAATACGCTGCGCCGGAACGGCCGCTACTCGTTGCCCGCCGAGCGGGACGAAATCAGCCAGCGCAGTCCGGCCGAACGGCAGCGCAAATTCGATTCAATTCCAACGAACGATGGACAATTCTGAACCGCGGCGGATCACATCAGACGCTTCCGGGATTCGAGCGATTGTGCGCCAATTGCAGGCGCCGGCGCTGCGGCGTCGGCGCAACGCGTCGCGACGAGGATCGCGCAAGCGGCGGATTTATTCGAAACGCTTCGTGCTGGGGAAACGCGCTGACTTAGGCGGCTTTGGCAAGGAGACGTGCGATGGCGAAGAACGTGCTTGCGGGCAGCGAACGCCGGCCGATGGCGGGCGCAAAATCCGTCGGGAAGGCCGATCCTGCGGAGCAGTTGGAAGTCACTGTGCTTTTGCGTCGCGGCAACGCCGATGCGTTGCGGGGGCGGGTCGGCAAGCTCGCCGGTCCCGGCGGCGGCGGCGCTACTCTCTCCCGGGAAGAGTTCGAGCGGCAGTTCGGCGCCGCCGCTGACGACATCGCGGCGGTCAGGACGTTTGCCGCGGACCATGGTCTCTCGGTGGTCGAAGAGCACGCGGGGCGCCGCACCGTCGTGCTCTCCGGCGCCGTCGCAAAGTTCAACGCCGCGTTCGGCGTGGACCTGCAACGGTTCGAAGGCCCCGACGGCTCGTATCGCGGCCGTGTCGGGAGCGTCCAATTGCCCGACGAGCTGCGCGACCGCGTCGAAGCCGTCCTCGGTCTCGATAACAGACCGGCCGCCAAACCGCATTTCCGTGTTCGGCGGGCGCCTCGGGCCCGGCGCAGGCCGGCGGTCGTCGGCGCCTCCTTCACGCCGCTGCAGATCGCTTCGCTGTACAATTTCCCGCCGGGCGCCGGGCAGGGGGAATGCGTGGCGATCATCGAGCTCGGCGGCGGCGAGCGGCCGGCGGATTTGAAGACCTATTTCTCGTCGCTCGGCGTCAGCTCGCCGCCGAGGGTCACCGTCGTTTCGGTGGATCACGCGAAGAACAAGCCGACCGGCGATCCGGACGGTCCTGACGGGGAGGTCATGCTCGACATCGAGGTGGTCGGCGCGATCGCCCCGCAGGCGCATGTCGTCGTCTATTTCGCTCCCAACACCGACTCCGGTTTCCTCGACGCGATCACCACCGCGGTTCATGACGCAGCGAACAAGCCCTCCGTCCTCTCCATCAGCTGGGGCGGGCCGGAATCCTCGTGGACCCAGCAGGCGATGACCGCCTTCGACTCGGCGTTCCAGGCCGCCGCGACGATGGGCGTCACCGTCTGCGTCGCCTCCGGCGACAGCGGCTCGAGCGACGGCGTGAACGACGGCGCCAATCACGTCGATTTTCCCGCATCGAGCCCGCACGCCCTGGCCTGTGGAGGAACCAGCCTTCACGCCTCCGGCGCGACGATCGCCAGCGAAACCGTCTGGAACGACCAAGCGCAGCAGGAAGGCTCGGGTGGGGGCGGCGTCAGCAACGTCTTTGCGCTTCCGACATGGCAGAGCGGGCTGCGGGTGACGCAGACCGCGGGCGGCGCGAGCGCTCTGACCATGCGCGGCGTGCCCGACGTCAGCGGCGACGCCGACCCGGAGACCGGCTACGATGTGCGCATCGACGGAACCGACACCGTGATCGGCGGAACCAGCGCGGTCGCGCCGCTGTGGGCCGGCCTGATCGCGCGGATCAACGCGGCGAAGGGCGGCCCGGTCGGCTTCATCAATCCGACGGTTTACTCGAACCCGGCCGCCTTGCGCGACATCACGCAGGGCGACAACGGAACCTTCGCCGCAAGTCCGGGCTGGGACGCCTGTACCGGGCTCGGCAGCCCCAATGGCGCGCTGGTCGCCGCCTTGTTCGCGCCGAGCGCGGCGACGGCGTAGCGAGGAAGCGTTTGAATCGGCCACGGCCGCATTCGCGGCCGTCTCGCGAGGCGCGAGCGCGCGTCCGTCGCCGCGACTCGCACAACGGCGCTCTGGCTCCCTGTTGCATCATTCAGGTCGCTTCATTTGCCGCCGTTTCGCGCGGAGGGCATGGTCTCGGCCCACAATTCATGTTCGCGGTCGAGCATGTAGACAGCTTGCCCGTCGATATCGGCCGAACTGGCGAACTGGAAGGCGTCCGGCCCTGATTTCACCGCCAGATCGCCGTCGACCAGCACGGCTTGCGCGCGATCGCCCAGTTCCTGCCAAAGCCGCCCGTCCGTCGCCAGGACGTAAGCCAAATTCATATCCACCGCGTGAAAGGCGGCGACGTCATGGTCGACCTGTCCGGGAGTCCCCGCGCCTTTTTGGCGCCATAAGACATGGCTCGGAGTCAGGACATAAGCCGTATCGCCGTCCGCCACATATTCGAACGCGGACACCGGTTGGGCGACCTTGACGCGGCTGTGAAAATCGCCGGTCTCGCGCCACAGAGCGCCGTCCGTTCCGAGAACGAAGACTAGCGTCGCGCTGACCGCCTGGAACGCGGCGACATTCTGGTCGATGAGGTCGCGGCCATGGCCGTCGGGGCGCAGCCGCCAGAGGCGTTTGTCGGTAGTGGCGACGTCGACCAGATCTCCCACCGGCTGGAAGTCGTTGACCTCGTGCTCGAGAAAAGTCTGCTTGGACCCGTCGTCCTCGGCCCGCCACAGCGTGCCGTCCTTTTCGAGCACGAACAGCGGGCCCGCCGCCGTGGCGCGAAACTGTTTCACGGATTCGGCGACCTGCGTCGAATCTTTCGCCCCGAGCGTGAGCCGCCACAAGCGCGCCTGGCCGTCCAGTCCATAGGCGACCGTTCCGCCGACGATCTCGAAGCGCTCGATCCCCGCGCCGATCGATTTGCGCGTGCTGGCGCCATAGTTGACCGGCGCGCGCGCATTCGGCCGATCGAGCAATCTCGGCGGCTCGTCTCGTGGTTGAGCGGGCGCGCCGGCGCGGCGCCGCACGCCGGCGCGGCAGCCCGTGTTGAAAATGACCTCGCCGGGTTCCGCAAAATCGCCGCCGATCCAGTCGCAACCCGTCGGCCGCCGCTTGAAGGCGTCCGCCGGCTCGATCGAATAGAGAACGGCGACCGCTCCGACGAGGAGCGCGAGCCCTGGAAGAGAACTTGTCAACCGCCGCGTCCTGTGTGGATGGCCTGATCCGCCCGGCGGCCTTGACTCTAGCTTGGACCATCGACGGGGTGAAGAGGCGCTTTCGGGTTGACGAATCGGCGACAAGGCGTGGCCATTCGATCGGCGCGGCTGGTTCGCGCCGTCGATCGCGCGGGGCGGCTTTGGGGGAAGGTCGCGTCGGACCGATTTTTCCGAATCGCCTTTGACCGCGGCGGCTTTCGGCGACGGCGCCCGTTCCGAGGCTTCGACAGCTCGGCGGAGACAATCGTCAGCCAAGAAGTCGGCTTGTCGGAATCACCGAAATGGCGCAGATTCCTCCAGCGGCCAGCCGGCGGCAAGGCGGTTGCGCCTCGTCGGAATCAGGCGCTCGCTCCTTGTCGGGGAGAATCATTCAATTCGCGCGGCCGCCGGACTGAGGTTGCGGAAGAACGTCGCCGGCAAGCTCGCCGCTGAAATTTGGGGGGAAAGCCAATGATCGTCGCCACGACCGAAAACGTTGCGGGATATCGTACCGTTCAGACGCTCGGACAATGTTTCGGGGTGGTCGTGCGGAGCCGGGGGCTGGGCGGCAATTTGATGGCGGGACTGCGCTCGATCGTCGGCGGAGAGATTCACGAATATACGCAATTGCTGGAGGAGGCGCGCCGCCACGCCCTGGACCGGCTCGTCCAGAACGCGACGGCGATGGGCGGCAACGCCGTCCTGATGATGCGCTACGATAGCGCCGAGATCGGCAATACGATGAGCGAGATCGTCGCTTACGGCACCGCCGCCGTCATCGAACCGCAGCGATGATCGGACTTCTGTTTCCGGCCGCGATCTTTATCACGCTGGGGCTCGTGTGGTTCGTTTTTCGCAGCGGCGGCTACAAGCGGCAGCCTTTGGATTCGCCGCCGGGCGGCGACTGGAGTTTCACCGGCGAGCGCTTCGTCGATCCGAAATCAGGGGAAATGCTGGAAGTCTGGTTCTCTGCGCGAAACGGCGAGCGCGCCTATGTTCGGGCGCGATCCGGTCAAAGACCGTAGGACGGCCGCGCTGCGGGAGCGGATGAAGCGATGACGGCCAGGTAAGCCGATTGGTCAAGGGGCATTCGACATCGCGGGGCCGGCGATCAGGCGACGGCCGTGGAGCCCCACGCCATCGACTGTGATGCGGCATGGGCAGGCGCCCCTTTTCGTTGTGGACGCGCCGCGCAGTCGCCATCTTGGTCTCGTGATCGAAACCCTCAGCGGGACCACGGCCCACACCTGGCGTGTCAAGGCGCGCCGGCGGTGTCAAAGGACGCGGCCTCAAAAGGCCTGGACGACGTTGGTCACGTGGTCGTGGTCCGGCGCGGTGACGCAAATCGCCACGCACAGATAAGGAATTGTGTCGTGAGGGTTGTGGCCGCGATGCATCTTGCCGATCGGCTCCGAATAGACGTCGCCGGCCCTGGCGCGAATCAGGACGCCGTCCTCGAAATGGGCTTCGAAGACGCCCTGCAGCGCGATGAAGAACGTCGCGCCGTTGTGACAATGGAAGTTGGTCCAGCCCTTGGGCACGATCTCGGCGGTGTAGATCTGCACCTTTGCTTCGGGGTCTTTGGGAAACGATGCGTAGAGCCCATCGAACAGCACTCGTCGGTGGAACAGTTTGTCCGGCGGCACAAGGCCGTCGATTTTCAGCTTCAAGTCGGCCCATCGGGAATCGAGCGTCTCTGTCATGGAATCCGCCGCTTCTGTTGGACCGCTGAAGATAGCACGCCGCGAGGGGCGCGCCACGCCGGGCGCATGGCTGCGCGCGGCCCCTTGGGCAGGATGAGGATGCTGCCAATTTTAATGAGCGCGTCGAGGACAAGAGGCTTGTTGGCGAGACCCTCGTCAATGGCGTCACGATGATCGTCGCACACGATGATCGTCGCAACTGACGCGAAGCTCGAAATCGGATCGGATGATGAGCGGGAGCGAGACTGAACCAGCGGGCGCACGTAGCGGCCAAAAAGACACTCTTCCGGAATCCGTCCTCATCCAAGTGATTGAAATCATTGGCTGGGGCGGGAGGATTCGAACCTCCGCATGGCGGAATCAAAATCCGCTGCCTTACCGCTTGGCGACGCCCCAAAGGGCCCCAGAGGCCCTGCGTCGGCCCGAGAAGCGGGCGCGACCATAGTGCGGGGTCTCGCGCATCGCAACCTTCCGCCCGCCAACGCCGAACGCCTGGCGAAGCGAGCCGACCTGGCCGCGCGGCGATTGCCGGGAGTCGCGGTCCTCGGCCGCTGCGTCAGCCGACCCGCATCGCCGGGGCGCGCGGTGGATACGGCGCCGGACGGTCGCGGTTTATCCTTGCCGGCGCGGGGCGAGCGGCGCATTGTCGTGGGGAAGGCTGCGGCGACCAGCAGCCTCGCGAATTGAGGGAGGAGGACATGAGCGTTGCTCAAATTCTCGCCGGCAAGGGCCGCGACGTCGTAACGACCCAACCCCATCGCACCCTGATGGAGGCCGCAGAATTGCTCTCCGGCAAGGGGATCGGCGCCGTCGTCGTCGCCGACGCCGCCAACAACGTCTTCGGCATTCTTTCCGAGCGCGACATCGTGCGCGCGATCGGCGCCGGGGGCGCGAGCGCGCTCGGCGACGCGGTGTCCCGCCACATGACCGCCAAAGTCTTCACCGTGACCGAGGACACCGCCATCGACAGCGTGATGCAGACGATGACCAATGGACGCTTTCGCCATGTGCCGGTCGTCGCCAACGGGAAGCTCGTCGGGCTCGTTTCGATCGGCGACGTCGTGAAGTTCCATGTCAACGAGATCGAGAGCGAGCATCGCGCCTTGCGGGACTACATTGCGACCGCCTGACGGCGGGCCGCAACAGTCCGACCGACGCGGCTCGCCGAGCCGCCGTTCGCACGCTCGCGGGGCGTCGCGCCAAAGGCCAAATCCCCGGTCTTTGGCGGGCGCCCTTGGCGACCGCCGTCAACCGAATTTCATCAGGTTCTTGAACATATTGTTGAGGAAATTCGGCTCGGAGCCACCGGTGGGCGTGGTGCGCGAGACGAAATCGAAGACCACGCCGTCCTTCATTCCATAGTTGGCGATGCGGTCGATCTTGCCGTTCTTGTCGAAATAGAGGGCGATGACGAACTGGTCGGTCATCTTCGGCGCCATGAACGCCAGCGAGCGTTGCAACTTCTGGCCGATGTAATACCAGGCGTCGCCGCCGACGGTCGAAGTGGTCGACGGCGTCCCCATCAGGGTGAGCGCCTGCGGTTTGGTCGTCGCGCCGACCTTGAGCTGATCCATCGCGCGCGGGTCGACGACGTAGCCGCGGTCAAAATCGCCGTCATAGCCGATACAGCCGCTCAGACCGAGGCCGAGCGCGAGAATGCAGACGAACCACGCCGCGCCTTTGCGCGCGCGCGGCGCCGGTGATCCCCGCCCCATGTCAAACTCTCCGCTTCGACGACGCTTTTTCGCTTGCCATATCCGACCGTGATGCCTAACCCATGGCGCGCGCAAAAAGCAAGGCGGCGACATGATCTTCGCGCACTGGCGCGCCCGACGAGCCAACCGCATTCTGATCGACCAGATTCACGGCAAGATCGTGGCCGCCGCCCGGCGACCGGCTCTCTACGCCGATCTCGGCGTGCCCGACACTTTCGACGGCCGGTTCGAGATGGTGACGTTGCACGCCGGCCTCGTCATGCGCCGTCTGATGCGCCAGCCGGAGGCGGGAACGGCGTTGGCGCATGACCTTGCCGACGGCGTGTTTCGCCATTTCGAGGTCGCGCTGCGCGAGATGGGCCTCGGCGACATCGCGGTCGCCAAGCGCCTCAAGCGGATGGCGGAAGCGTTCTATGGCCGCAGCAAGGCCTATGGCGAGGCTCTGGACGAGGCCGCGTCGGATCGCCTGCTCGCGGCCCTGGCGCGCAACGTTTACGGCGTGGCGGACGTCGCGCTCGCGCCGAAGGCGCCTCGCCTCGCCCAATTCGTGCGCGCGACCGCCGGCGCGCTCGATCGGACGCCGCTCGAGATTTTCGCCGGCGGAGACGTCGAGTTTCCGACCCTGAACCGCGCGCCGGCGGAGACGGAGGCCGGCGATGGTCGAGGATAAGCCGTTCGCGCGGCCGGTCAGGGTCGAATCCATTCCGCGCGAAGGCCTCGAACAGACGATCGAGGCCGGCGAGGCGGAGCGCGCCGCTTTGGCCAAACTCGACGGCCTGCCCGCCGTAGGCCGCCTCGCCGCCCAATTCAGCCTGCGCCGCGTCGGACGCGGCATGATTCGGGTGCGCGGCGCGGTTCACGCGGAGGTGACGCAAACTTGCGTCGTTTCGCTGGAGCCGTTCGACGTCACGCTGGACAAGCCGGTCGACGTGCGTTTTGCGGCGCCCGCGGGGGAGGGCGGCGGACGCGCGCCGCCGTCGGCCGCGGCCGGCGCCGAATCCTTGGCGATGGACGGCGAGGAGGCTCCCGACCCGATCGTCGACGGCAAGATCGACCTTGGCGCGCTGGCGGCCGAGTTCATGATTCTCGGGCTCGATCCCTATCCGCGCAAGCCGGGCGTCGAGTTCGCGCCGCCCGCCGCGAACGACGCGCGGGACTCGCCATCGGCGAAATTGAACGACGAGCCGCAGAACAACTGACGGTCCTTGCCGCGCATCGAGCAGGTTTCCTGGCGCGCCCGGCGAACCCGCGCGCGGCCGTGCGCGGCGGCTTGCGCGCCAAGACGAAACGATTTTGGACCGATTTGCGTTGGGCGCCGAAGCGGCTATTGTCCGCCGCGTTCGGGGGTCGGGAGCCGGGCGCGCGACGCGCATGGGGTGTTCGCTGGGATGGCTAACGAGGTCCGCATAGCGCTGGACGGGATGGGTGGCGATTGCGGACCTTCGGTCGTTGTGCCGGCGGCGGCGATCGCGCTTGTGCGTCGCCCGGACGTCAGCTTTTCCCTCTACGGCGACGAGAAGTTGATCCGCCCGCTGCTCGCGGCGAACGCCGCATTGGCGAAGAAGACCCGGCTCGTCCATTGCGACGTTTCGGTCAAGATGACCGACAAGCCGAGCCAGGCGCTGCGCGCCGGCCGCCGCTCCTCCTCGATGTGGCAGGCGATTGACGCGGTGAAGAAGGGCGAGGCGGATTTCGCCATATCGGCCGGCAACACCGGCGCGCTGATGGCGATGGCGAAGATCTGCCTTCGCACCATGCCGCAGATCGATCGCCCGGCGATCGCCGCGATATGGCCGACGCTGCGCGGCGAATTGATCGTGCTCGACGTCGGGGCGAGCATCGGCGCCGACGCGCAGCACCTGATCGACCTGGCGATCATGGGCTCGGCGATGGCGCGCATCGTCTTCGACATCGACCGCCCGACGGTCGGCCTGCTCAACGTCGGCGTCGAAGAGATCAAGGGGCTCGAAGAGGTCAAGGCGGCGGGCAGGGTGCTGCGTGAGGCGTCCTTTCCCCATCTCGACTATCACGGCTTCGTCGAGGGGGACGATCTCGGCCGCGGCACGGTCGACGTCTTCGTGACCGAGGGCTTCACGGGAAACATCGCGTTGAAGACCGCGGAAGGCACGGCCAAGCAGATCGGCCAATACGTGCGCGATGCGATGAACCACAGCTGGCTCTCGCGCCTCGGCTATTTCCTGGCGCGCGGCGCGTTTGACGCGCTGCGTGAGAAGATGGACCCCGGCAGGGTCAATGGCGGGGTGTTTCTCGGCCTCGACGGCGTCGTCATCAAGAGCCATGGCGGCGCCGACGCGGAGAGTTTCGCCGGCGCCGTCGAAGTCGGCTACGACATGGTGCGGCAAGAACTCTTGGGAAAGATACGCGAAATGATCGCGCAGGCGAACGAGGCGCGCGCGCATCTGTCGCCGCCTGTCCAGGTCGATTCCTGAAGGATCCAGCACAGGATTACCCGATCCCATGAACAGACCCATCCTTCGTTCGGTCGTGCGCGGCGTCGGCGCCTATCTGCCCGAACGCGTGCTGACCAACGCCGAACTCGAAACGATGGTCGACACGTCGGACGAATGGATCCAGCAGCGCACCGGCATTCGCCAGCGCCATATCGCCGCGCCCGGCCAGACGACTTCGCAGCTCGCCACCAGGGCCGCGCAGGCGGCGCTCGTCGACGCCGGTCTGACGGGCGCCGACATCGACCTCATCGTCGTGGCCACCTCGACCCCCGACTACACCTTTCCCGCCGTCGCCACGCAGGTTCAGGCGAATCTGGGCGTTCATCACGGCGCCGGGTTCGATTTGCAGGCGGTCTGCTCGGGATTCGTTTTCGCGGTGACGACAGTCGACAAGTTTCTGACTTCGGGTTCGCATCGGCGGGCGCTGGTGATCGGCGCCGAGACTTTCTCGCGTCTTCTCGACTGGCGCGACCGCGCGACTTGCGTGCTGTTCGGCGACGGCGCGGGCGCCATCGTGCTGGAGGCCCAGGAAAGCGACGGCGCCCTTGATTCGCCCGGCGTCATCGCCTCGCAATTGCGCTCCGACGGGGCGCATTTCAGCAAACTCTACGTCGACGGCGGCCCGTCGGCGACCCAGACCGTCGGGCATTTGCGGATGGAAGGCAAGGAAGTGTTCCGCCATGCCGTCGGCATGGTGGCGGACGTCGTCAAGGCGTGCTTCGGCGACGCCGGCGTCACCGCCGACGACATCGACTGGTTCGTGCCGCATCAGGCCAATCGGCGGATCATCGACGCTTCCGCCGACAAGCTCGGCCTGCCGCCCGAGAAGGTCATCAAGACCGTCGAATGGCACGGCAACACTTCGGCGGCCTCGATCCCTCTCGCCCTTGCCGTGGCGCGCGACGACGGCCGCATCAGGAAGGGCGACCTCGTCATGATCGAGGCGATGGGCGGCGGCTTCACCTGGGGCGCCGCGCTGATCCGCTGGTGAAGGCCTGGCCGCGTCGGCCCGCCCGCGCTCCGGCGTTAATTCGATCTTATGTTATTTGCACGACCGTCTGATCGCGCAATTCGAACCTTCCGGCGGCGCGGCATGCCATTGCGGTTGAGCTTCATCGCGCGCATCATGCGCGCATCGATCACCAACGAGCGCGAACTCGTCGCCTACGTCGTCTCCGTCACCGCGATCTGCATCACGCTCGCCTTGGCCGTGGACGTAACCAACCAATTGATGTTCTTCGTCGATTGGGCGACGTGCCTGCGCTCGTGGGCGATCACCGCGATGCTGGTCCTCGTCCTCGCGATTCCGATCTCGCGCGCGGTGGCCAAGGCCCATCTCGAACTCTATCGGGCGAAAATGCATGCCGAAGAGCTGAGCCGCACCGACCAGCTCACCGGGCTCGCCAACCGCCGCGCGTTGATGGAGGCGGCGTTCGCCGCGGAGGGCGCGGCGCTCGCCCTGGTGATCGTCGACATCGACCGGTTCAAGCGCGTGAACGACCGGCATGGCCATCTGGCGGGCGACGAGGTCATACGGTCGGTCGGCCAGATGATGGTGGCCCAGCTCGGCGGGTTCGGCTGCGTCGCGCGCGTCGGAGGCGAGGAATTCGCGTTGTTGTCGATGGAATTCTCCGCCGAGTCCCTTGTCGCCAGACTGATGGCCTTTCACGACCGGGTGGATTCGACGCCCGTCATCGTCGGCGGCGCGGCGATCCGGGTGACGATCTCGGCGGGGGTTGCGCTGCGTCGGGCCGGCGACAGTTTCGATCAGGTGTTTTCGAGGGCCGATCGGGCGCTCTATGCGGCCAAGACCTCCGGCCGCGATCGCATCTGCTTCTTCCCCGCGCCTGACGGGTCGGGCGACGAGGACGGCGCGGAGCCGTTCGAATTGAACCCGCGCGCGGTCCTGCGCAGCGCCTGAAGCCCCGCGAGAGTTGCGCGGCGCCGCATGGGCGGTTCATCGGGCGCGATCGATCAGCTTGACGCTTCGGATCGTGTAGGTCTTGGCGTCGACGGTGAAATCGATTCTGTCGCCTGGGCGCAGGCCGTCGCTCAACGAGCGCGGATCGATGCGGTACATCATCTCCATCGCCGGCATCAGGCCCTTGATTTCGTCGTGGTTGAGCGTCAGCGAGCCAGTCGCCGCGTCAACGGCGGTTACGACGCCGACGCCCTGAAACAGTCCATCGGGTTCGCTTTGCTGGGTTTGCGCCAACGCGACGCCCGCCTTGATCCGTGCGCCGATCGAGGGGTCCGCGAGGGGAGAAGCATCCGCCGCGCCGACGCCGATCGCGGCCGCTCCGAACGCCGCCAGGGCCAGCGCGCCTTTCTGTCTTGCTATCATCGGCTGCTCCCTCGAGACTCGACGATTGCGCGGCCGTCAGCTCGCAGTGACCGTCGTGCGCAGTTTCAACGGCGCGTCGATCCTGTGGAGGACTTCGAGAGTGGCGCCGGTGCCGCGGAACGTGACGTCGCCGTAGTCGAACAGCCGGCCGAGCAGCGACTGATCGACGTCGACGCTTTCCACTTTCTGCATGTTCATCTCGATGGTGCGCCGCCGGATCAGTCCGCGCTTGACGATGATCCGGCGATCGGTGATGGCGATCTCGGTCGTCCAGCGTCGAAACCACGCGGGGATGAACGCCACGACGGCCGCCGCGGCGAAGATCACCGCGACGAATCCGCCGAAATACGCGGCGCCGGGTTCGACGGCGCCGACGACCAGCGCCGCCACGCCGCAGGCGGCCAGCGCGATGGCCCACGCGTAAGTCGTCCAACTGACGCTGGCGCGCCAGCGGACGGTTTCGCCGGGCTCGAGAACATGATCGATATAGGCCATCGGGGCGCTTTCGCGGCGGCGTTGAGGAAGGCGGCGTTGCAAGGCTGTCGACCGGGGGCCGCGCGACCCGGATCAAGTCGCGCTGCTCAGCGACAGCTTAAACGAAGGTTAATCGAGCTCGAAATGAATAAAAACAAGAATGATCGAGTCGCGGGAAAATGCGAATCACAATTGCAAGGTTTGCAGCGGTCGCCGCCGCGCCGCTCCCGATTCGAACCGACCGGCCCTGGCCGCGGGGCGGGCGGCGCAAGGGAAGCGCGCCTCCGGGGCGACGGCCTTCCCGGCATGAGGCCTCCGCGCGGCGCGCGCAATCGGCTCCGTCGGCGGGACAGCGTTTCGCCCCCTTTGTCGTCATGGTCCCCGTCAGAATCCCATCGGCGCCAAGGAACGTTTTGATTTTCAGTCGCTTATCACACTTCGGCCACCGTCCGCAGGCGATCTCGTCACAACCCGGCCGCGCCGGCCTTCAACCCACCCCCAAAATCGGGCGCCGCCAATATGCGCCGCGGCAAACTCTCGAGAAAAAAAATCGCCTTGTAATCAAAATGTTAACGAATCAACCGAAGGGGTCGCCCGACGGGGATTCGCGGCGTCGCCGCGGGATCGCCAGCGCCGTTTTCGTGACCTTTATGCAACATGATTTAGAGAAAGGCGATTTCTGGCGGTTTTCTGGCATTTGTTGGTTTATGACACGGCGACTTCTGAGTATGGTGGCGAATGCGAACGGGAGATTCCCGGCCGCGAGTTGGATCGAGGCGCTTCGAACTGGGGAATTGTCGGGGCGGAGCGGCGAGATCCGGGATTAACGGGAATAGGGGCGCTAAAAGCCAAATTCTGCGGTGGGTCGTCGAGGTCCAACGAGCTTCCGGTGCACAGTTAAAACCAACTCCCATCGGGTCAATCATTGGAGGTCTATAATGACGCTCATGAAGAGCATTCTGCTGGGTTCGGCGGCCGGAATCGTGGCAGTCGCCAGCGCCCAGGCCGCCGATCTTCCCACAAAGAAGGCGGCTCCTGCTGAATACGTCAAGATTTGCAACGTCGGCGGCATGGCCGGCTTCGTCATCCCGGGCAGCGACACCTGCCTGAAGATCGGCGGCTACGTGACCGCCCAGATCGAAGCGGGCAATCTGGCGACCGGCTATCTCTGGGCTTCGCCGGCGACGCAGGGCAAGGCCTTGCTGTCGACGCCATCGGGCGCCGTCGGGCGCACATCGCTGGGCTACACCACGCGCTTCAACCTCGATTTGGACGCGCGTGAAATGACGTCCTATGGCGTGTTGCGCTCCTACGTGTCGGTCAACATCGAAGCCAGCAACGGTTTCGACGGCACCGGCACCGCCGCCTATATCGACCAGGCCTACTTGCAGTGGGCGGGCATCACGGCTGGTAAGGCGGTCTCGTTCTTCTCGTTCTACGGCGGCGGCGAAGGCTGGGCGAACCTGATTTCGCCTGACCAGCAGGGTTACAACGAGCCTCTGCTGTTCGCCTACACCGGGACCTTCGGCGGCGGCTTCTCCGCGACGATCGCGGCGCAGAGCTCCGGACCGAACAGCCCCGACGGCGGCGCCGGCTCGAACTATAACATCAGCAACTACGCGGCGGGCGGGCCTGCTACGACGAATTACGGCGAGAGCGCGCCGGACGTCGTCGCCAACATCCGCATCGACCAGGCGTGGGGCGCGGCGCAATTGTCGGGCGTCGCCCATCAGGTGCATGTGTTGAGCGTGTTCGGGCCCTCCGAGAACATCTGGGGCTGGGGCGCCAACTTCGGCGCCAAGTTCAACCTGCCGACGCTTGGCCCGGGCGACAACATCGCGGCGCAGACCACCTGGACGAAGAACGCCTACTGGTACGGCGGTCTGCCGGACGCCATGTGGGGTGAAGACGGCGCGACCAACGGCAACGGCCTTGCCTTGTCGGGCGGCGACGCCTATTTCGCCCCGGCGAACAAGTTCGGCCCGGGCACTTGGGCTGCGCCGACGGTGTGGTCGGCCAGCGCGCTCTTCGAGCACCACTTCTCGCCGCAGTTCTCGTTCGATCCGGAAGTCGCGTATGCGAATCTGACCTGGAGCAACACGAACGGCCAGTTGGGCTCTAGCGCGCAGTCCTGGCTCGTCGGCGCGGTCGCGCACTGGGATCCGCTCCCGTTGCTCGACTTCGCTCTCGAAGTTCTCTACCAGAACACCCATCAGTCGACGCCCGGCCTCTACACGACGGCGCCGGTCGGCACGATCAATGGAGTGGCGGCTGCGTTCCCGAACAACACGAGCGGCGTCGCCGGCCGCTTCTACATCACCCGCAACTTCTGATCGCGGCTGATTCTCGCGAAGCTTACGAACCCCGGAGCCTGAGCTCCGGGGTTTTTTGTTGCGCCGGCCTCGGCGTTCTTGTCCCCTCGCGGCGCGAGAATCGCCTCCGGCTTGCGCGGGCCTCGCGCAGCGCCGATATTAGGCCGATCGCGGCCGCCTGGCCCGACCGCCAGTGAGGCCGATCAAAAGAAATGATGCGACAATACGAACTTGTCGATCGCGTGCGTCAATACAATCCGGGCGCCGACGAGGATTTGCTCAATCGCGCGTACGTCTATGCGATGAAGGCGCACGGCGCCCAGAAGCGTGCGTCCGGCGACCTGTTTTTTTCACACCCGCTCGAAGTGGCGGCGATTCTGACCGATCTCAAACTCGACGATGCGACGATTGTCGCGGCGGTCCTGCATGACACGATCGAGGACACCGCCTCGACGCGCGAGGAGATCGACAACGTCTTCGGCAAGGAAATCGGGACGCTGGTCGACGGTCTGACCAAACTCAAGAAGCTCGATCTGGTTTCCAAGCCGGCGCAGCAGGCCGAGAATTTTCGCAAATTGCTGCTGGCGATCGCCGACGACGTGCGCGTCCTGCTCGTCAAGCTCGCCGATCGTCTTCACAATATGCGCACGTTGAACTTCATGCCCGCCGAGAAGCGCGCCCGCATCGCGCAGGAGACGCTCGACATCTACGGCCCGCTGGCCGGGCGAATGGGCATGCAGGGCGTGCGTAGCGAGCTCGAGGAGCTTTCCTTCCGGCATTTGATGCCGGAAGCCCACGCGATGATTCTCGCGCGGCTGGAGGAGATGAAGGCCAAGAACGGCGCGATCATCGTCAAGATCGAGAAGGAGTTGACCGATCAGTTCGCCCGGCGGGGGATCAAGGTTGAGGTGAAAGGGCGGCAAAAGCTGGCCTATTCCGTATGGCGCAAGATGGAGCGCCGATCGATCGCCTTCGAGCAGCTCTCCGACATCTACGGCTTCCGAATCATCGTGGATTCGATCGAGGATTGCTACGCCGCGGTCGGCGTCGCGCACACCACCTGGCCGTCCGTGCCCGGGCGCTTCAAGGATTACATTTCGACGCCCAAACAGAATGATTACCGCTCGATACACACGACGGTGATCGGTCCGGGCAGCCAGCGCGTCGAGCTGCAAATTCGCACGCGCGAAATGCACGAGATCGCCGAATACGGCATCGCGGCGCATGCCCTCTACAAAGACGCCGCCGGTGCGCCGGACGCGCCGCGCACCAGCGAGAGCCGCGCGTATCGGGGATTGCGGCGCACGATCGAAGCGCTTTCAGCCGACGATTCGGAAAAGTTCCTCGAGCATACGAAGCTCGAATTGTTTCAGGACCAGGTGTTCTGTTTCACCCCCAAGGGAAGGCTGATCGCCTTGCCGCGCGGCGCGACGGCGATCGACTTCGCCTACGCGGTGCACACCGATGTCGGCAATTCGGCCGTCGGCGTCAAGATCAACGGCCGAATCGCCCCGCTGATTTCCCAATTGCGCAACGGCGACGAAGTGGAGATCACGCGCTCCGACACGCAGACGCCGCCCGCCGCATGGGAATCAGTCGTCGTCACGGGTCGCGCGCGCGCCGCGATTCGCCGGGCCACGCGCGAAGCGGTCAGGGCGCAATACAGCGGCCTTGGCCGCCAGATCGTCGAGCGCGCGTTCAAGCGCGCGGGGCACGGTTTCGCCGAGGATAAACTGAAGGCGGCGCTGCCGCGCCTCGCGCGCAGCACGCTCGACGATGTGTTCGTGGCGGTCGGTCGAGGCGAGATGTTCTCGGGCGACGTGGTTCGCGCCATTCATCCCGATTTCAAAGAGGAGCGCGCGTCGGGCCCGACGCCGGCCAAGAGCGAAAGCGGCTGGTTTGGCTTGAGCAAGGTGGCGAACCTGATGTTCAGAGTGCCGGGACGGGCCGATGCGGAAGCCTCGATCCCGATTCGCGGGACGAGAGGCGATCTGCCGGTGCGGTTCGCGCCGAAGGGCGGCGCCGTGCCGGGCGAACGCATTGTCGGCATCCTGACGCCGGGCGAAGGCATTACGATATACCCGATCCATGCCTCCGCCCTGACGGCTTTTGACGACAGGCCCGAGCTATGGCTCGACGTTCGCTGGGATATCGACAGCGCGCGCAAGGAGCTCTATCCGACGCAGATCCTCGTCACCGCGCTCAACGAGCCGGGCGCGCTCGGGGTTGTCGCGACGACGATCGGCGAGACCGGCGGCAACATCGACAATATATCGTTTGTGCCGCGGGCCACCGACTTCCGCGAAATGCTGATCGATCTGGAAGTCTGGGACATCAAACATCTCAACGCGATCCTTTCGCAGCTTCGCGGCAAGAGCGTCGTGAGCAAGGTCGAACGCGTGAGCGGATGAGCGACTTGCGTCGCGCCGGCCTTGCGATTCTCCGCCGAGGTCGCTGAATGCCGCTGACCTTCGCCTATGGCGCCAATATGGATGTCGCGGCGATGGCGCTGCGCTGTCCCCGTTCGAGGCCTCTGGGGATCGCGCGGTTGATGTGTCACCGTCTCGTCGTGACGCGCGAAGGTTGGTTGAGCGTGACGCGCGACGCGCGTTCGACCGTTCACGGCGTGTTGTGGGACGTGGCGCTCGCAGACGTCGCGGCGCTGGACCGTTTTGAAGGCGTGGGCGAGGGTCTCTATCTCAAGGCTTTGCAAAGCATCGCGACGGACGGCGGTGCGAAGTCCGCTCTCGTCTACTTCGGCGCCAATATCGGCGCGGGGCCGGCGCGCGCGGACTATCTCGCGGCGGTGATCGCCGCCGCGCGCCATTGGAATCTGCCGACGGGGGCGTTGGAGGCCCTCGCCGCGCCGCCTCGCCGATGACGGGCCGCTTCCGGTTGGACGGCTTCGGTCCGCCGACCGGATTTGGCGCAGGCGGCTTTGAGTGTCGCCGACCGCGACATAGCGGGCGCTGTCGATGGAACCGCGGCGTCGTGGGTCAGTTTGAATCTCCATTATTGGCCGGAGTTGGGCGAGAGCGGAATGGCGGCTTCCGGAACAACGCGCAGCGGACGCTGACGTTCAATCGCGAAAGATGCCCGGCTTGCGTCGACTCAAGCGGAAGCGCTGCGCGCTGCTGGGCCGCTCGCGGACGGGCGAGGCGATCTGAGTTCGGGAGCCTGGCAGCGTCACGGCTGCCGCTGAAACAACCGACGCGCCGCGTCGTCGTAAGGTTTCACCTCGAAACCTCTGACCAGCTCGAAGAATTTTTCTGCGCCGGGAGTGGCGCGGATGCGACCGTCGGCAAACGTCACTACAAACCCGAGATCGGGCGTCACATACAGGGTCCAAACGCGCTTTCCGGACGAGATTTCCCTGAGCGTGATCGGCGCATAGCCGCCTTCGGATTCGATCACATAGCGGCTATCGGCGGTAAAGTCGCCGGCCGGGGTCTCAAGCAACGTGCGCCCCGTTTCGACATCGACGACGACGCCGGGATATTTGAAATCCCCGCTGGCGCTGTCGAACAATTTTCCGATCAGGAAGCGGCCGTTCGGCGACTGCTTGCGGCTATCGCCGGTGAAATCGTTGATGTGCAGTTCGGCGTCGTTGACCTTGGCGTCGTCTGGCGCGATGCGCTCAACAACGCCCAAGTCCGCGAGCGCGTGGTCGCAAAAAACGACGCCGCAAACGGGCTTGAAATCCTTGTCGAGCGGCGCGATCAGGGCGTTATCGGACTGCGCCGCCTGAACCCATTTGCCGGACCTCAATACGGCTCCGCCGCGCAGCAGCAAGAGCTTTCCTTCGTCGGAGACGCGAGCGAACCGCCAGTCGGGCTCCTCAGCGTTGGGCAGGCTGAAGCGGTCGATTTGGCGCGACGCATCGATGTCCCAGAGTTCGACGAACAAATGCCCGTTCCGGTCGTAGGCCGGGCCCATCCCCATCATCGACGTCAAGAGATAACGGCCGTTGGGCGAGAGCGCGCGGATGTCGAATCTCGTTGAATCCGGCGGCCAGTCGGTCGTTCGATCAACGAGCCGCACGCGTTTGCCGTGTCGAAAGACCATGATTTCCGGCGCGCGGGGATCGTCCTCGGGGCCTCGGGCCACTGCGAATGTGCTCGAATCCGACGAAAGGATCGGAGCCGTTTCGACCGGATTGAAATCGACCGTGCGCCGCGCCTTGTCGATGTCCCATACCGTGACAGGGCCGTTCGGGGTGGCGCCAACCGACAAGTAGCGGGCGTTCGGCGAAATCTCGCAAGGCCCCTCCCAGTCTTCTTCGCTCCTGCGCCAAAGAGGCTTGAAAACTCCGTTCGTCGCTTCGAACACGCCCGAGTTGACGTCGCGGTGATCGCCTTCGCCGCCGCCTCTCGAGATGACGAGGAAATGGCCGTCGAAGGCGAAGGCGCTCACCCCGTATCCATACCAATCGTCGGGAATTGTGGCGGTCCACGGCGGCGAGGGACGCTGGAGGTCCCAGATCTTCAACCGCGCGGCATCGCTTTCCTCGACGCCCGCCTCGGTGATGATCGCATAGCGCCCATCGGCGCTGCGCAAAATCCGGTCGATTTTCGCCGGGTCGGGAAATTGGTCGGCCAGTCCATGACGCCTCAGGAACTCGACGATCCGGCTATAATCCGGAATTGGCTTCCGACGCTCGACGTAGACGACATCCTGGAGATCGCCGAGCTTGTCGAGGCCGAGGTATCTCATGTTGTCGCCCGGGACCGGGTCCTCCTGTCTCAGCGTTTCGCCGGTGGCCGCGTCCCAGCTCAAACGCTGTTGGTTGTTCGCCAGCGCCTCGACAGTCTTGCCGTCCTGCGCGATCGCCAGGCCGGTCAGCGGACGGGCGCTCGTTCTCAGCACGCGCAGCAACACGCCCGTGCGCATGTCCATCAATCGGATGATCGACCCTGCGGCGCCATAGGTGTAGGCGGCGAACCAGTTTCCGTCCGGCGCGATGAGCAAGGCCGTGGCGGCCCCGAAATAGAACACTTGCGGGGTGGCCACGAATCCGGCGAACGGACCCTGCGTCGCGACCGGACGAGGCCGGTCCAGATCGATCGCGCGGCCGAGCAAATCCCCCGCGGTCGCAGGCGCCGCAAACATGACGACAACAATCAGGCGGCGGGCCGCTCGCGTCAGGAAACGCAGATAACCGAACATGGCCCGGGGCTCGAGGTTGAAGATCAAGCAAAGAAGCAAGACGAATGCGCCATCTCGATGAAATTTTCGTTTGGACCCTGGCCAAGGTTGGCGCCGGCGCTATTCAAGCTGACGATGCCGGATTGCGGTTGATGGCGCCATACGAAATCCCTTTTCCCGAGGCTTCGGCCTCGCTTTTTCGCCCCCGGATTCCTGCCGAGGCGGGCGAACTGAGCTAAGACCGGATCGTTTCGGCCGCCGGCAACACAGCCATCGCCGCCATTGGCGGAACCAAGGTCTGCTTCCCGCCCAAGCCGCCGGGAAAGGCGCAGAGACGCAAGTCCGTTGTCGAGGGCGCGGCCGCCGCGTTTGGGCTGCCGTGAGCGGCCCATTCCTGCCGCGCCAGCGGCGTGGCGCGCGTTGGTTAGGAGCGGAAAACTGACCGACTGCCAACCGCGGCGATTTGTTGCTGAAAATCTTGAATCATGATAGGATTTTTCCTTGGTCTATTTCGATATTGGCAAAAATCGAGGTTGGCCAGCGATCATGTTTTCACATTCGTTCTCAGGAGATTCGGTTCGAAAAATCAAAAAAAACGCGATTTCCAAATTTTTTCACCCATAAGCCTTTGGAATTCCTGGATCCGCCCAAGAATAGTTTTGGAAAAATTTGGAAATCCAAATTTTCGCGTACTGAAAACAAAGGGAAATTTCCTGCCCCCTTGCGCCGAATCGCGTCAAACACGCGTCATCCAAGGGTTTTGCAAGGATTTGATCGGCCAGCCGTGAAGCGCGGCTGAACGCCCACCGGAGCATCGCGCCTCAGCTTTTTTCGATCGGCTTGCTGCGCGAGCGTCCGACCGTCTCCGGCTGGGCGCGCCGGCACGACAGCGGCGGCAGGCCGCGCAGGATCAGTTCGGCGTCGGCGACGGTCTGTCGTCCGATCTCGAACAGCGAATCGCGCAGGGCGCCCGCGCGGTGGGGAGACAACAGCAGGCCTTCCACTCGGCGCGCGGGATCGCTGGCCGGCGCGGGCTCGATCGGAAAGACGTCGCTGGCGGCGCGAAAGCGCCCGCTTTCGATCTGCCGCAGGAACTCGGGAAAGTCGACGACGGCCGCCCGGCTCATCAGCAGCACGACCGATCCGGGCGTGATCAGCTCGAACTCGCGACGGCCGAGGAACCCCTGATTCTCGCTGGTGACGCCTGCAAAAACGGCGATGACGCGCGAGGTCGACAGCACGTCCTCGAGCGAGGCGGCGGTGACGCCAAATCCCTCCATGAAATGGTCCGACACCCAGGGATCATAGGCCTTGACCGGGCAGCCGAAGGGTCTGGTGAGCGGCAGGAACGCCCGCGCGAGATCGCCGAACCCGATCAGGCCGACGGCGCTGCCGTAGAGCGAAAAACATCCCTCGGCGCCGTCGAGCAGCCACTTTTCGCCGCCCGCCCGGAAGGCCCGGTCGGCGGCGGTGACGCCGCGACACAAATCGATCGCCATGCCAAGCGCCATTTCGGCGACCGGGCGCGCAAAAGCCGAACCCGGCGCCAGCACGTGAACGCCGCGCCGGAAGCAGGTTTCATAGTCGACGTTGGGCAGAAAATTGGTCTCGACATTGATGATCGCGCGCAGCTTCCCGGCGCGGTCGAGCCGCTCCTTGGGCATGTCCGTCTGGCCGATCAGCAGCGCTGCGTCGGGCAAATGCCGCTCGATCAGATCGGCGGGCGCCTGGCCGGGGCCGCCATAGGCGACGATTTCGCCCAGCCGGTCGAAGCGGGCGCGCATCGGCGCGTCGAAAATCTCGTCGAGTTCGCGAGGGTGGGGGTCGACGAGTATCAACGGTCTGACCATCGAACGCCCTCGCGCGCCGAAACGGGGCAGCATTAAGAGGTCGAGCCGGCGAATTCAAGCGCGCCTCGTCGACGCCGCCAAAGGAAGGCGCGATTGAATGGCCGCGCCTAGCCTTTCAGCGCCTTGGTCAGAATGTCCTGCATTGCGGGCGTCGGGTCGCCATAGAAAGCCGGCGGCGCGCCATCGCCGCCGAGCGCGCCAAAAGCGCGCTTCGAACCAGCGTCGAACATCACTTCGAACTTCTTGGCGGCGCAATCGTGCGGCTTGCAGACGAAATAAAGCTCGTAGGCCCTTCCATCGATCGTCGCCGGCTTCATGGGGCCGGCGACGCCGTCGAAATTCCTTGCGAACTGCGCCAGCCAGTCAGGCGTCGGCTCCACCTCTTTCACTAATTTTCGCCAGCCGCTGCGATAGGCGGGTTTCAGGAGAACATCGAACAGGTAGGGCCCGTCTTGCGCGCCGGCGGCGTCGGCGATCAAGGCGAAAGCGAGGAGCGCAACGACTCGCACATCAAGCCTTTCGAAATGTCGGCGAGAGCACGTTTTTGCGGCGAGCGGCCCGATGGGGCTTCGTCGCGGCCGAAAACCCCGCATGTTCAGAACGCCTTGAAAGTGATGATCGTGCGGGTGTCGACGATGCCGGGAATGGTCTGCACCTTCTGGCCGACGAAATGACCGATGTCGACGTCTCGCTCGACATAGAACTTGGCGAGAATATCGAAGTCGCCGGCGATCGAATAGATTTCGGACGCGATCTCAGCCTCCGCGAGCGCGCTCGCAACCTCATAGGTCCGGCCGAGCGAGCATTTGATCTCCACGAAGAAAGTCTGCATGAAAGCCGAATTCCTTTCGCCAGCCACGGGCGGGCCCGCCCCTGGCGCTCTCTAACGTTCGCGGTGCGCCGCCACCGCGGATTTTTGCGCCCGGAAGTGCGCCCGCCCCAGCCTGAGGGCGAAAACGAGCGCGTTATTGTGCAATGACTTCGACGTCATGGTCTAGGGCGGATTGCACCTGGAACGTCGATTGATAGGTCTTCGAGTCGTGGCGCGCGATGACGATATATTCACCCTCGGCGAGCACGAGCGAGGGGAAGGCGCCGATCAGTTCGCGAATGAGGTCGCCCCCCGGCGTCAGGACTGTGAAACTGGTGTTCGCCAGCGCTTCGGCCCCGGGAGCATTCACGAGCTTCAGCGTCAACGTTGCGTAGCGGTGACGCAAGTTCACGTCGAGGACCTTGCCCGAAGGCACCTTGATGTCCGCCGCGATGATCGAATTGGTCGCCACGGCATTGTTCGGCGCGCCGCCGCCTGTCTTGCCCAGCCCGAGGGAGCCGACGCCAACCGAATCAAGATAGGTCGAAACGATATGATAAGAGCCCTCCGGCAGACCGAGGATATCGCCCGCTCTCGCCCTGGAATAGACCAGCTTGGCTTCCGGGTTGTTGCGCTCTGGGACATAGATGGCGAGTGACAATCGGTTCGCGTCGATAGGCTCATCGCCCCTCGTGCCGACAATCCTCAGCGCGCCCGCATTGAGCGTCACTCGCTCGCCTTGCTCCTCCGAGCCGACGCTGATCCGTTTCGTCGCGCTCGCCAGTCCGAACGCGACGTGAAGGACATAGTCGCCGGGCGCCACAACCAGATTGGGCTGGGCGGCGCCGGATTCGGCGACAAGCGCGTGCGATCCGTCGGCGTCGGCGCGCACGTTGAACAGCCGCCAGTGCAGGCCGGCCCGCAACGGCGTGCTCGCATCGCCCAGAACGGCCGAAAGGTGTAAATTCGCCTTGCCGGACTCGCCGGCCGCGTCCTGGGCGATCGCCGGGGCAATCGCCCGCACGACCAGAAGGGAAGACAACAAGAAAGCGGCGAAGAGGCGCCGCACATAAGCTTGCATAATCTCCTCGCCTTGGCGAGATCCCGCGCGTCCGTCCACGGCCTGACCTGTCGGCGCCTTCGTTTTTGGCGGCGTTGTTTGGCGCGAGCGCGTCCTTGCGCGAGAAACGGGCGGTTTGATGGCGGTTTACAGCAGCGGCCAAACCCGTCAAGGAACGGCTTCGAGGACTATCCAGCGGGCCTCGCCTGTGGCGTCGCCCCAAAAAGCGGGACCTTCATGAACGAGACAATCGAATTATTGCGCCATCGCCGCTCGCTGCCGCCGCAAGGTATGACAGGTCCGGGACCGGGGGCGCAGGAGATCGAGACCTTGCTCACGATCGCCTCTCGCGTTCCCGACCACGGCAAGCTCACGCCGTGGCGCTTCCTCGTATTCGAAGGGGCGGCCCGCCGCAGGGCAGGCGCAATCGCCGAAAAAATACTGGCGGCCGATGATGCGGCGATGGGCGCCTCCCGCCGGGAAGCCGAGTTGACGCGGTTTTCTCGCGCGCCGCTGGTGATCGGCGTGATTTCGCGCGCCGGCCCGCATGTCAAGATTCCCGAATGGGAGCAAATCCTGTCGGCCGGAGCCGCCTGCATGAGCCTTGTGATCGCTGCCAATGCGATGGGCTATGTCGCGGCCTGGGTGACGGAGTGGTGCGCCTACGACCGCCGGTTTTGTGGCGCCATCGGGCTCCGGGACGATGAAAAAATTGCGGGATTCGTGCACATTGGACGGCCGAACATGGCCAGCGAGGATCGCCGGCGTCCCGCGCTCGCCGATGTCGTCTCCTGGTTTCCGGCTTGACCCGCCCGCCCCAAGCTTCGGGAGAGCTTCTTGTTCTATGAGACCGGGCAGCGCGATAAACGCTTGTTGCCGCGCGATCCATTCAAAGCGATCGTCGCCCCGCGGCCGATCGGATGGATTTCGACGCGCAGCAAGGACGGCCTGATCAATTTGGCGCCCTACAGTTTCTTCAACGCCTTCGCCTCTGCCCCGCCGATCGTCGGATTCTCCAGCGAGGGGGCCAAGGATTCCGCGGCGTTCGCGCGCGACAGCGCTGAATTCGTGGTCAATCTCGCCACCATGGACTTGTGGCGTCAGGTCAGCCAGACCTCGGCCCCGCTGCCGCGCGGGCAAAGCGAATTCGTCCATAGCGGCCTGACCATGGCCGCGTGCCGGCTGGTGAACGCGCCTCGCGTCGCCGAAAGCCACGCCGCAATGGAATGCAAAGTGATCGAAATCGTCGCATTGAAGAACAGCCGGAACCAATTGATCGACAATTATTTAGTGCTGGGCGAGGTCGTCGCCTTTCATATCGACGATCGATTCATTCGCGACGGCGTCTTCGATGCCGCCGCGGCTCGGTCGCTCGCCCGCTGCGGCTATCAGGACTACGCCGTGGTCGACAAGCTGTTCACTTTGGCGCGCCCGTCCGGAGGCGGCGACTAGCGAAGGTTTCAATGGACCGACCGTTGCGGCGACAGGGACTGCTCGCCAGAAACGCCGCCGGGGTCTCAATTGTGATGGACCATCAGCGGCGCGGCTGCGCGCTTCGCCCTCGAGGCTTCCGGAGAGCGCGGCGCCGAAGCAGGGGGAAGAGACATGAAGTCTGGCAGGCTGACCTTCTGGCTGATCGCCACCGCCGCCTTGTTTGCGACGGCGGATTCGCAAGCTCTCGCGGGAAAGCGCTGGAAATTCAACGTCGTCAACCAATCGAATAAAGCGGCGCTGGAGTTCAGGACGCAAGAGGACGGCAAGTGGAGCACGAACTGGATCGCCGAAAGCATGGAGCCCGGCGACAGGTTCAACATGGACTTCGAACCGACCGCGGGCGACTGCGCCATCCGCACCCAAATCCAATTTGCCGACGGCGCCTTATTCGACGCGCCGGTCGATTATTGCAAGGTCAACAACATCTATCTTCACGATGACGGCCTGACCTGGGATTGATGCCGGGCGTCCGGTCGATGTCACAGGCGCGGCCGATCAGTCGTCCGGGTTTTGCTCAGACGGAGCGCGGCCCGATCCGCGCCAGGATTCGCTCGGCGCGCAAGCGATGCGGCCGGTCCAACATTTCGCCGTCGAGCGCCACGACGCCGGAGCCAGGCGAGGCGTCAAAGGCGGCGATGATCGCGCGAGCCCGAACGACGGACTCCGGCGTCGGGGTGAAGACCTCATTGATGATCGGTATTTGCGCGGGATGGATCGCCATTTTGCCCCAGAATCCGTCGCGCCGCGCCGCGATCGCCTCGACGCGCAGGCCCTCGGAATCGCGAAAATTCGTATACACCGCGTCGATCGGCGCGACGTCGGCCGCCGTGGCGCCCAGGAGCGTCAGGCTGCGCGCCAGGCGATAGGGATCCGCATAGGCGCCATCGAGGCCGCGGTTGCTTTCAGCGCCGAGGTCGGCCGACAAGTCCTCGCCGCCCCAGGCGAGGCCTTCAAGCCGCGGGCTGCAACCCCGGTAGCTCGCCAATCCGAACACCGCGCGCGCGCTTTCCGTCGCGATCGCGACGACGCGCGTGACGCCGTCGGCGAGCCCGGCCAGGGCCTCGCGCACGGCGAGTTTGACGCCGAGTTGCTGCACGCTCGCCCCGTCAAGGCTCTTGGGCAGCATGACGCCGTCGGGCGCCGCCGGCATCACCGCGTCGAGATCGTCGTCGGTGAGGCCGCCGTCGAGCGGGTTGACGCGCACAAAAAGGCGAGGCCGCGCGCCCTGCGCAGCGGCGCGCAGGAAGTCGGCGGCGATACGGCGCGCGCGCTCCTTGGCGTCATGCGCAACGGAATCTTCGAGATCGACGATCAACGCGTCGGCGCCGCTCAGCAGCGCCTTGGCGAGTTTTCTCTCGTCGTCGGCGGGAACGAACAGGGCCGAGCGCATCGGCTAGGCTTTCAAGGTCGTCGCGGCCGGTCGGCGGCGCATGAAGGCGGTGCGGCGGCATTCGGCGACCATCACGCCGTCCTGCTTGAAAGCGCGATGGCGGAATTCGACGAGTCCGGCGTCGGCGCGCGAGGCCGATTCCCGCAGCGAAACAACCTCGGTCGCCGCGCGCAAGGTGTCGCCCTCGAACAGCGGGGCGGGGAAGCGCACGTCGGTCATGCCGAGGTTGGCGATCGTCGTCCCCAGGGTCGTGTCATTGACCGAAATTCCGATCATCAGGCCGAGCGTGAACAGCGAATTCATCAACGGTCGACCCCATTCGGTCTCCGTTGCACAGAAATGAGCATCGATATGAAGGGGTTGCGGGTTAAGCGTCATGTTCGAGAACAGCATATTGTCCATTTGCGTGACGGTCCGCGTCAGCCGGTGCGCGAAAACCTGGCCGACCGCGAAATCCTCGAAATACAAGCCGCCGCGCGGGTGGGGGGCGCCGAATCGACCATTTTCGCACTCCGACCGGCTCGCCGCCGCAAGCCCTTAAGCGCTCGTTTACCATATGGCCGCAAGCTGGGCTGTTAGAATTTCCGTCGCGACGCGCGGGGTGCGCAGTGAATATGATGGTTCGCGCGGTTGAGCAATCGGCTTCGCCAGGCGCGGAAGAGCCGAACATCGTGCGACGCTTCCTCGCCTGGACGCGACGGGCGGACGCCGGCGGAAGGGCCGAGGCGGCGAGCGCCCTGGCGCGCGCCTATCTCTATTCCGACCTCGACGGGGGGCTGCGGCACGAGGCGGAAATGGGCCTGACCCTGTTGCTCGACGACCCCTGCGCGCTGGTGCGCCGCGCGCTCGCCGAGGCCCTGGCGGGCGCCCACGAGGCCCCCCATCACGTCATTCTGGCGCTCGCCTGCGACCAGTCCGAGGTGTCCTGCGTCGTGCTGGCCCGCTCGCCGGTTCTGACCGACGCCGAGCTCGTCGATTGCGCGGCGATCGGCGACGGGCGCGCCCAGGCGGCGCTGGCGCGCCGGCCGCGGCTCAGCGTCGGCGTGGCGATGGCGCTGGCGGAAGTCGGCGAGCGGGAGGCGGTGATCGCGCTCGCGCGCAATCTCGACGCCAACCTCAGCCCGATGGTGATGCGCCGCATCGCCGGGCGTTTCGGCGAGGACGCCGAAGCGCGCGAGGCGCTGCTGGCCCGCCCGTGGCTGCCCTCGACGCTGCGCTGCGATCTCGTCGCCCTGACCGCCAACGCGCTGTCCGATTTCGTCGCCGCCTGCGACTGGCTGGGGGCCGAGCGCGCCCGGCGGGTGGCGCGCGAGGCGAGCGAGCAGGGCGCGATCTGCGTGGCGAACACGAGCCGGCCCGGGGAAATGGCCGCGCTGGCGCGGCACTTGCGCGAGCGCGGCGCGCTGACCATCGCGCTGCTGCTGCGCGGCCTGCTGTCGGGCGAGCGCGGCCTGTTCGAACACGCGCTTGGCGAGCTTTCGGAACTGCCGCCGGGCCGCGTCGCCGGCTTTGTCGGCGAGCCGCAAAGCGCCGGTTTTTCAGCGCTTTACGCCAAAGCCGGACTGCCCGCCCATTTCCTGCCGGTGTTTCGCGCCGCGCTGGTGGCGATCGAGGAAGCGGGCGCCGCGGCCAACGGCGAGCTTTCCTGCGAGCTGATCCAGCGGGTGATCGCGGCCTGCGAGAAGCTCAAGTCGGCCGACCTCGACCGCCTGATGGCGCTGCTGCGCCGCTTCGAGGCCGAGGCGGCGCGCCAGCAGGCGCGCGCCTTTGCGGCGCAGGCGACGGCCGCGCCCGCAGCGCCGCCGGTGCTGATCCGCCTCGAACCCGGCGCGCTGGAAGGTCCGGGCGCGCCGCTGCTGCTCGCCATGGACGCGCCCGCCGAGGCCGCCGCGCCGCCGGTCGAGTTGCTGGCCGATGAGGTCGCCGCGCCGCCGGTCGAGCTGCCGGCCGACGAGGTCGCCGCGTTACCGGCCGAGCCGCCCGCCGACGAGGCCGCCGCCCCGCCCGACGAACCGCCCGCCGATGAGGCCGCCGCCTCGCCCGACGAGCCGCCGCCCGACGAGGCGGCCGGGCTGATCGAGGCGGCCTGACGCCGCGCCTCCAAAAATTTCCTTGGAATGCACGGCCGGGACGCGATCGGGACAAATGAGCAGTTGCGATTTGTATATAATGTGACGAACGAGTATCGTGCTATAATCTATTGATATTGCAACTATTAACTCCATTAAAATAAGGCGTCTTCGCGCCACCCGGACCGCCTGCAAAAATTTGGATTTCCAAATTTTTCCAAAACTATTTTTGGCCGAATTGGGGATTTTCAGGGGGTTAGCCTCGAAAAAATTTGGAAAACGCGATTTTCGCCCTCGACCCGTTCCGCGACGCGGTTTCTGCTCCGCGGAACATCCTCGCCACGATTTCTCTTTTCGTCAACATTTTGTCGGGGCCGGGCCGCGCGCCGCGCCCCGCGGTCAACCGCCTGCGTCGCCCCTCGCGTTCACGCCGCCGGCGGCGAACGGCGACGCCAGGCGGTCGCGTCGTCGAGCCGGTCGTCGCCCCAGAACAGCGCCTTGCCGACGACGAAGGTCGGGACGCCGAACATGCCGAGCCCGCGCGCCTCGGCCGTCGCCCGTTGATAGGCCTCGCCGATCTCTGTGCTCGCCGCGCCGGCGATGACCCGCGCCGGGTCCTCGCCGCAGGCGCGAAGGCTCCGCGACAGGTTCGGCTCGACGCCCGGCTCGAGCCCTTCGCCGAACCCCGGCCGATCGGTCGCGCGGGCGTAAGGGGCGACCCGGCCCTCCGCGGCGGCGAGCGCGGCGACCCGGTTGGCGGTGTCCCAGTCGGTCAGCGGGTAGGGCGCCGGCGCGCGGCATTCGAGGCCGGTGATCGCCGCGCGCCGCTCGATGTCCCGCCACATATCGGCGGCCTTCTCGGCGGCCTTCGCCGGCTTGGCTCGGAACGGGATGTTGTTCATCTCGATCATCATCCGGGCGCCGAGAACGGGCGCCGGCGAAACGAAATCCCCGTTTCGCGCGCGACGTCGTCGAGGCGCATCACCGAAAGGTCAGTGTAGGCGCCGCCGATGGAGAACCAGAAGTCGATCATGGCCCGCCCCACCGCTGGCGTCGGACGATGCGCAGTCTACAGCAATCGCCCGGGGCGGGGAGAGGCGGAGCCAACGGCGGCCGGCCACGCCGCCCATATCCGGCGTGAAATCGGCCCATCGGACAGGGTTTTGCGCGCCCAAGGCGCCGGCGGCGCACGCAGGGGACGCGGATTCCGCCCGAATTCAAGGGGAAATTCACCCCTCCGCCGCGCCGTCAAAAAGCACCCGCGAATGTCGACATAAGCATATGTTGATATCGATTCCGCCGGGCCAGATCGGCGGGAGCATGGCCGGACCAAGGTGTCCTGCAAGGTGCATCACGTCCCTGCAATGCCTTGCTCTATTTCGCGAAACGCTGCGCAGAACTTGCTATCAACATCTCGAGTTTGTGAAAAATGCGAGTGCGTTAATGGATTGGAAAGATCAAAGATTGTTCTTTATTTGTTCCGGGTCGTCTGCTACTGTTTTAGAAATTTGGTGGCGCCGAAAATCGTTGGCTGGTTTAATCGGAGAGTATCCATGTCAATTTTCAGCGACTTGCAACAGAATTACAAGAACTGGAGCGATGCACACTGGAGATACCGGGTCGACTCGGCAAGATTTATGCAACAATTGTGCAATGATCTGACAACGTATATCGGAGCACCAAGTAGTTATATTGATCGAGACAGATCTAATAGACGATATGTTTATCCAGTGAAAGTGACTAAGGAGGAAAACGGCGAATTCAGTTTTCCTGAATTCAATCATCAATTCGACGTGATAGATCACGAGGAAGATGGTCGCTGGATTAGTGGTATTCACGTTACCATGGACTCGGCGACAAACGCGTTCCCAAAAAGCGGTTATGTTTTTGTCGTCTACTTCTCTCTTGATGGCAAGCAGTGCAATCTTTCCATTCACGACAAGAGCTTTAAATTCGATACGTCGGATGGTGAAGAAGCCAAGCTCCTCTATAATTACATAGTGAGCACTATGCAAAAGGCGTTCGATAGGAAGCCTTGGGAAACTGTAGAAAAGCAACGCATGGGGTTCACCCCGCCGCCGCCACCGTCGCAAACCTAGATTACGAGATTGCGGTGACACGCCCATCTTTACCTAATACGCGGCTTCGCCGACCCGCTTCGCAATATTCGGCAAATACGGGTGTGTGGTCGTAACATCACGTATGAGTCGAGGTAGGTCTTTCAATCGTCCACCCATATTTCTGCGAACTCACCCTTCGTCATCCGGTATCGTGTCGAAGTCACCGCTCCGGTGCTGCGGTCACGGCTCCGAATTGTCATTTCGCCAGTTGGGCTGATCCTGGACTTTGATCGCCGCCAGGTCTGCGGGCCGTGCCCGAACACGGAGATAGCGACCGCAAGGCCCATGATCATGGCGCGTTGATCGCCGTCTCCGCCGGGCAGCACGACGACGCCTGGATTGCGATGCTCTGGAACGAGGCGGTCATCTAGGAAATCGGCATCGTGGGTCCATATCATTCGGCGCTCGCGCCAACCGTAAGAGGCGATGGCGTTGTCGTCCTTTCCCGCGAGGCCAACATCGACTGCAAATACTGCGTTGTAGCCCATGTATCTTAGCTGGTCCGCAACATCGCGGCCCAAAGACTCGTCAACGAGGATTCGCACTTTCCGTTTCAGATCCGCGCTGCCTTCCGCAGTTCCTTCGGGCGTTGGGAGAGACTGCCAGGACATGAAGTGAATACTCGCTTAGCGGCAATGTTGCGTTAGTTCACGAATTTACCCAATCTTAGACTTTAGAATCATTGGAGAGCCGTTTTCCATTCCGGCTTCGCGAATCAATGCAAATTTCGGTTGCCTGGATATGATAGGCATCGCGTGATTTGATGCTCGAGTATTCGTCGCCGCGCGACGAAATCCCGCGATGCGCTTCACGTCCTCGCGATTCCCGGAGACAGCCCCATGACCCGCACGGTATTACGGTGATGGAGTGAACGTCGCCCGCACCATCACCGTAATCTCAAAGCGGCGCGCGATAGTCCAGCCGGTCGGGCGTGATCGATCGTTTCGCATGGCGGAGCGTTTTTCATCCTCGACAGCTTGTCAAGGATCGCCCTACGGGCGACCGCCGGAGGCGGCGCGCTTCGCGCGTCCTGGACAAGCTGTCGAGGATGAAAACAATGGCCTCCATGCGAACGACGGCTCGGTAGCGAATGTGGGGCCGGGAGGCCTTGATGGAGACAGGATGCGCACGGCGTGAATTCGTAATTCCAGAAGATGCCGTTGAGCACCCGCCGGTCATCGACACGGGCGCGCCTCGCGGTTTGTTGAGCAGCAGCGGCTCGATCACGCGCCACTCGAAATCGGTCAGGTCATATCGGCTCATGACGAAGCTGAATCATGATCGCGAGCACCTGAAAGGGGTAACATCCTCCGCTAAGCGGGAGCAACGACGCCATGACCGATTGCAGCGACTACGAAGATATCCTCGCCGTCATCGAAACCGCAATCGATAAAGCCCGCGAGAACCCGAAGCCCGATGAGCCTACCCCGAGTGACAATTACACTGCCTGGGTCGTTCTTCAGGAACTCCGCCGAACTGGATGGACCATCATCCGAAACCCGAATGCGGGCAGGCCGCCAGCGTAATCCGTTTATGGGGTTACGGCCCGGCGCGGGTGACCGCCGGCAGGATTCGCCAGAACGGAAGCTGGCGGTATATTTACCCTACTGAATGCACTTCCGTGATTCGTGTTATAAACGTCAAATCGATTGACAATAATCCACGAAGCTATAACGAGCATCCAAACTAAAATTGGCCTCCAGCCGTTTCCTCTGCGCAAACCAAGCAATATCAAGCCTAACCATAGCAAATTTATTAACATAAATGCTATTAGTACAGGCAATACGGTAAAGCCGAAAATAATCGCATTACCAGCAAGATCACCTATACCGACCTCTTCAGGCCGAGGCCATAGTCCGGACGCGAAATACAAATATAGCCCTACGCCCAATACATTTGCACATATCCAGTACCAGGATCTCAAATTATATTTACCCATTACCGCACTCAACCGATGGAGAACCAGAAGGCGATCGCGGCCCGCCCCCGCTTGGCCGCCGGCGCCGGCGCCGGTTATAGCCGCATCGCCCATGGCCGGGCCAGCGGTGCGAGGGGCGGCGCGCCCGGGCGCCCGCGCGACAAGAGCCCGTATTTTACTCGAATCCGGCCCGTCCGGCATCGCTTTTGCGCGGCGGGGACGCGAAAAGCCCCCGCTTTGCGCGCATTTCGCCACTCGTTTCCGGCTCATTGGCGGCCGCCGCGCGGACCGCCGCATGTCGACATAAACATGGGCTTATGCGAATCGGGCGGCGGGGCGGCCGGTTGGCCGTCGGGTCGAATCGAGAAGGCCCTCATCCGGCGCTCCGCGCCACCTTCTCCCGCAAGCGGGAGAAGGGAAAAACCCCTCGCCCGCTTGCGCCGGACGATCGCTTTGCGATCGCCGCGGAGGGGTTGAGGTGAGGGCGACTGCGGAGAGATGATGCGAATGGCACAATTCAGATCGCGCGCTCGCCGAGCAGTTGCAGGCGCGCCCGGCGGCCGCGATGGGGCGCGCGGCGCCGCATCCCGCGAAAGCCTACGCTTCGATCGGGAGCGGTGAGAGATGGGTCTCGCGTTGAATCTCTTCGTCCAGACGATCGTCTGGTTCGGCTTCATGGGCGCGATCGTTTTCGGCGCGGCGGGCACGCTTCGCTATGCCGGCGGCTGGCTTTATCTCGGCGAAATGATCGCCTGCTCCGTCGTCTTCGGGCTGTATTTTGCGCGCGTCGATCCGGGTCTCCTGAGGGAGCGGCTGAAGCCGCCGATGCAGAAGGATCAGCCGCTCGCCGACAAGCTGATCCTCGTGCCGATCCTGCTGCTGTTGTTCGGCGGCATGGGATTCATGGCGGCGGACGCCGCGCGCTGGCGCTGGTCGATCATGCCGCCATCCGTGCAAGGAGCGGGAAGCGGGCTTCTCCTCGCGACGATGTTGTTCATGGCCTGGACGATGCGCGCCAACAGCTTCGCCGCGCCGGTCGTGAAGATCCAGAAGGAGCGCGGGCAGAAAGTGGTCACCACCGGGCCTTACGCGATCGTGCGCCATCCGCTTTATTTCGGCGCGCTGTTCTATGTCGCCGCGACGTCGCTGACGCTCGGCTCGTGGTGGGGCCTGGCGACGGTCCCGCTCGTCGCGTTCGGCCTTGCCGTTCGCATCGGCGTCGAGGAGAAGGCGCTGCGCGACGGCCTTCAAGGCTACGATGACTATGCGCGCCGCCTTCGTTGGCGGCTTATTCCGTTCGTGTGGTAGGCGCGACGGGCCGACGGCGACGCCGCCGCGACCCCGAAGCCTGCGCAAGGGAAGGCCCGGGCCGAAGCCCGAGGCGGCGGGGCGATGAGATAAGGGATCGCATACCCTGTCCCGGTGACGCCCCCGTAACGCCACCGTCCCCGTCACGTCGATCCGGGCGGGCGGCCTCTCACCTGCCGCGGCGGCGCGCTCTCACCCATCGCAGGGCGAGGAAGAAGCCGACGAAAGCGCCGGGTATCCATGACAGGAACATGAAGACGTAGAGGCCGGCGAGGGTCCCCACCAGGCAGGAGTTGGCGGCCGAATTCGGTCGGCCCCCAACAGAGGGACTGCGCCACGCCGAGGATCGCCATCAGCGCGTAGACGGCGATCGGCGCGAGGATCGCCCCGGCGATCGCGCCGAAAAGCAGCAGCAGCAGCGCGCCGAGGTCTCGGAGCAGCCTTGTCATGGCCCGGCAAAACCTCCGTGAAAATCCCCGCCGCCATCGTGGACGCTGACAGTCTATCGGTTTTCGGGGATTACGGGGGATGGGGGGACAGTTGACTCAATCGCCAAACCGACGCCCGCGCCGCCGGCGGGCGCCCGCCGCGGGGGTCATCGACGCTCCTTCGATGGTCATGGGCGGCGGACGGTCACCCGAATTCGTCGGGGAGCGCCGAGGCGGGGCTTTCCAACGTCGGCCGCGTCGATCGACCAAGGCCGCATTCGCCGCGCGCCGGCAACCGACTCGCGAACGGCTTCGCTCAGGGCGCGATCGCCCGCGCGATTTCGACCAGCGTCAAGTCGCGCCAATCGTTCCGCGGGCCCGCCGCGGCGCGCGCGAATGTCCACAGGCGAACCCGATCCGCATCCAGTTCGGCGATTTCGGCGAACCGTCGAATTGTTCGGTCCGGGTCGGCGCGCAATCTCGATCCATTGTTCAGCAGGTGCTGCGTCGCGTCGTAGGCGGGGTCGCCGACGAACGGCCGCGGATCGATCGCCAGCCACGGTTCGCGCTGCGCCTGAAGCACGTTCCCCGCGTGCAGATCGGTGTGCAGCAACGCCTCGCGGGGCGGATTGTCGGCCAACTCCGCCATCAGGCGCAGCCCCTCGCGCACCAACCCTGCGTCAGGCCATTGTTCGCGGTGAGCCAGCGTGCGCTTGCGCCACACCGCCGCCATCTCGGACAGACGCCGGAACGGATGGGCGCCGGTCGAAGCGCGCCGCAATCGCATCATGACGGCGGCCAATACGGCGTCCTGTTCATCCCTTGGCCGCGTCCATAACGGGGCGCCCGGCTCGCAGCGCTCCAGCAGCATCGCCCCGAGATCGCGGTCCGCGTCGAGAAGCCGCACCATCGACTCGCCGCCCCACAGGCGCAGGGCGTCGATCTCGTGTTCGCCTTCCAGATGCGGCATGCCGAGCTTCAACACCGCCGCCGTCCCGTCGGCCAGCGTCGCCGGCGCCGCCCACGAATAGCTGGTGTTGTCGAAGGGCGTCCCGAGCGCGAGCGACCACCGCCGCTCCAGGGCGCCGATGGCGTCGGGCAACAGAGCCAGCCACGCTTCGCGTCTTGCCGAGTTGCGACAAGCCTCGATGAGCGGCGGCGGAATGATCACGACAGGGCGCCTTCGAGAGGCTCGGCGACTGTGTCGCTCCCGCCGATCGGCGTCGGCGAGCGAGCGTCCGCCCGCGCGCCCCGCAACTTTGAAAAGTGCGGGGATCGCGGAGGCGTCATCGCGCGATCGACCGGCGCTAACTTGGCGGCGACGACGATGGCGGCGATGACGAGGGGGCCGATGACGAGGGGGGCGTTGACGAAGGCGCCGATGACGATGGGGCCGACGAGGATGGCGGCGATGACGATGCGGACCCGTCAGTCCGGGTCCACTGCATGACCGTTGAGCCCACGTCGGCGGGGCCGCTCGCGCCGCTCGCCACGTTCTGGAACGGGTCCGACAGACTCATCGTCATGTTGATGCTGGTGAACTGACAGGCGCTGACTCCCGACGACGCGTTGAGATTGACGGTGTTTGCGCTCGAGCTCCAGATCCAGTTTCCGCTGCTTGTGCCGAGAATGGTGCTGTCGCCTGAAGTTGTGCTCCAGGAGTTTGCGCTGGTCACGTTATATTGCAGGGATACGTTGACGGACGTGCTGTCGCTGCCGATTGAGAAAGTTGCCATCTTATGAGCTCCATCGATGTCGTCGTGCGGGACGCTCGAGGCGGGGATCGGCGCTCCCGAACAGAGCGCCCGTCGAGCCCGCGCCGGCTCCCTGCGCCGGCGGTCACGCCGCCTTGTGCTTCTTGAGGTCGAATTTCTTCTTGTTCGCGGCGCCCGCGCTTCCGTCGGCGTTCTGAACCTTGTGTTCCTGTTCGACCGAGGCGAAGTTGAGCGAAAAGCGTTCGATCGGCATTTTGCCGTTGTCCTTGGCCTGCAGCGTGTATCCCGAGATGAACACTTCCTCCAAAGTGATCTTGAGATATTCGTGCGGCTTCTCGCCGGCCTTGCGCGCGGTGATCGTCGCCTTCGGATGATGCTTGCCGGTCACGCAATTGAGAAAAATGTTCGGCGTCGATTTGTCGACTTCCTTGGTGATGTGGATGTCATGGACCTTCGTCTTGCCGACGCCCGACCCTTGATTGGAGCCGCCGGACCCGGCGTTGGTCCCTCCCATTTCGAACGACGTGATGTGAATCTCGTTCTTGTGCTTGTCGTCTTGCGACTCGCCCTCGATGCCGTCGATCTTGAGAAAGAAATCGGTCTGACCGGCCATGGCTGCGCCTCCGCCTCAGGGGTGAACTTCGCCAACGGCGACCGCGCAACCCTCAAAGATGAGAGGGCATTCCCGCCCGCTCTCCTGTATGGTGCGTTACGGTCTGAAAAAAATCGCGCGTCGAACGCGAAGGCAAGATGATAGTCGGTTGGCAAACCGGACCGCCGCCTGCGATGGGCAAGCCGCCGCATCGGCGCGCGCTCGCCGTCAACTCCGAAGGTCCGCCATTTCGATCGACGCGATTCAATCTTTCGTTAAATCTTGGCGATCCCTCCTGATCGGGCGCTGAAACTCATCCCGTAAATTAAACGGGACGGCGCGTCCCGCTCAGCGCCGCAAAATCGCGATGCCGCCATGTCCGTTCGTCCCGTCGCCATGCTTTCGCCCGAGGAGTTCGAGCGCGCGCGGGACAGCATTCCGGAGCTTTCGCAACACCTGCGCTATGAGGATTGGGTCGCCTGTCGGGAGGGGTTGTTGATCGGCCTTTCCCGCTGCGGCCTGGAATCGCGGCTGGTCAGCATCTCGCTCGACGATTTCCTGCTGTGGTGCAAGGCCCGGGCGGCGGCGCCGAGCGAATTGGCGCTCGACGCCTTCGCTTTGCTCTTAGAGTTTTTTGGCCGCCGTCCGGATTGACCCGGCCAAGCCGCCGGCGCCCCACGCGCGAATGTGAAACCGTTGGCGCGCGTTAACCGCCGCGCCGGGGTCGAAACAATCGATCCGTCAGACTCCGGCGCTATCCTTCGGACATGGAGCGTGAAGGCGAATCCCCGACGTTCGCCGTCTGCGAGGCGGCGGACCGACCCGAATTCTACGTGCGCGTCGCGTGGCCGAGCGGCGGCGAGACGCGCCTCGACCGCTTTGCGACCCGGCGCGACGCCGAAGGCTGGACGGCCCGTGAATCCGCCTTCTGGCTGCAATTTCACGCCGGGACGCGGCGGCGCCGGCAAGCGACTGACGAGGAGCGTTCGAGCGTCGCCGCCGGAGCTTGAGGGAGGTCCTGCCGAGCGCCGGCTCGCGTCGCGAGGGACCTCCTTGACCGGCAGTCCGCAACCGCCGGCTTCCGGTTCACGCCCCGGCCCGGCGGCCGAACGGGCAAGCCCGCGACGCCGTCCTAATCCGGCTTCTTGCAGGGGAAGGCCAGTTTCGCAAGCGACGCGAGCGCGCCCGGCGCGCTTTCGCCCATCACCTGGCTCAGCATCGGCTCCTTGAGCGTTCCGACGGTGCGCAAGAAAACCGCCACCGCCTGTTGGCCGGTCAGGTCAGGCGGCGCGCACAAACTGTTCGATTGGTAATTGTCGGCGGCCGCTTGCGCCGTTGTCACGCCTTGCATGAACCCCGCGATGTAACCCGTGCATATGGCGAAGGTGCTGGAGTCTCGCGGGCTTGCGCACCATCCAAACAACCGCTTTCCGGTAGGGGACGCCGTTTCGGCGAGCGCCTGCGTCGCGCAGGCGCCCAACAGGATCGAAATGACAAGCCGGTTCATCGTTCGCTTCGTCGGGGCGCTGAATTCCTCGGGGAGCCGCGACGACAGTGCCTTCGATCGGGCGTCATGACAAGCGCCGCCCCGCAGTCGATCACACGCGCCGGCGCGACGACCGCCCGGGCGGTGGCGCCGACAGGCGGCGAGCGCCGCATCATCGCGCCTCGCAACGACGATCGCGTCCGGGATCGCCGCCGGCGGCCGCCACGGCCAGCCTCGCCAGGTAGTATCCGCCAGCCCTCGTCATGGTCGGCGCAGAGCGCCGCGTCGGGCAGGCCGCTGTGGGTCATGCGCAGTTGCGTGCCGCCCTCCCGCTCGATGAGGTCGATCTCGATCAGGCTCGATCCCGGCGGCATCCTGTCGTGCTCCTTCCATCCGAAGCTGTAGGCGAGACGGTGGACCGGGATGACCTCGGTGAACCGGCCTTCGGCGGTGTCCCTGCCATTGACGTTGACGAGGTAGAGACCATCGAGATGGGGCTCCACCGTCGCCCCCGCGCCCATCCAGCGCAGGATTTTTTCCGGATCGGTGAGGAAGGCGAAGACGGTCGCCGGCGGCGCCGCGATCTGGACCTCGCGCCGGACGATGAACGGTTCAGCCATCGGAAACCTCCATCGGCGAGAGCGCGGCGCGATACGCCGCTTCGATTGACTTTCTGACACGAAGGATGCGCCCGGTGAAGACGGGCGAGCCTCATCCCATTCCGGCCGCTCGCGCGATCAGCAACAACCCTGCGCCGACGACGGCCGCTCCGAGGGCTCGCGCGACGCGCTCGCCGGCCGGCGCCAGACGTTCGAGAGTGATCGCCGCCGTCACCAGGGTCATCGCGCCGAGGTCCATGACCCCGACGACGAGGACGATCGCCGTCAGATTGGCGCAGCACAAAATGCAGCGGCGCCCGTGACGCAGGCCGTATCGCCACGCCGCGCCGGCGCCCGCCCGCGCCGCGCGGCCGCGCCCCGGCGCCTCGCGGCAGCAGGCGAGGCGATGCGCCTTCCACGCGGTGAACTGGACCGCGCCAGCGATCATAACGACCGCGCCGACCGCGATCGGAACGGCGCGCGCCAACGACGGCGCCTGCATCGCGACCGCCGCCAGCGCCGCGCCCAGCGCAAACACGGCCATTCCGGACACCGCCCAGATGAAGAAATACCCCAGGCCGACGAGCGCGGTCAGCCGACCGCCGCGGGTCTCGCCGGTCGCGTCGACCGCCTGGCGATAGCGCCACAGCGCCGGCGCCAGCGACGGCAGCATCATCGCCGCCATCATCACCATCCACATGGCGAGGAACGACGCCGCGACGCCGAGCCACGTCTGCCCGCAGCTCGGCGCCCACGCCATCGACATCGTCCAGCCGCCCGGCATCGGCGTCGCGCCCATCGCCGACATCGACGCGCGCCAGACGATCGTCGCCGCCGCGCTGGCGAGAAACAGCAGCGCCGAGACGCCGAACAAGGCGCGCCGGGAGGCTCGCTCGCCAGAGAGGCGAGCGTCGATGTCGCGGGCGGCGGCGCACTGGGGATGGTCGGTGGGGAATGTCGCGTCAGTCATCGGGTTGCGCTCCGATTCCGGCGGCGCGCAGGGCGCGCTCGATCGGCGGCGTCAGTCGCCTTTGGGTTTGTCGCCGGTTTCGTATTCGTCGTGGCGGCGAAGCCAGGGGCCGCTCTCGTTGCGTCCCTTCGGCGCGCGGTCGAGCCACGGGTACATGCTCCAGACGCCGTCCACTCCGCGCGCATAGGCGGAGTAGGTGTGATAGACGACCCCGTCCTCCAGCGCGAAAGCGCTTACGCCTTCCCGCTCGCGGACATAGGTGGCCATATCGGTCCCGGTCGTTGCGGCGTTGTCGGTGGTCACCGGGTTCAGCAAGGCGCCTCGCCCCGCGTTCATCACCGGGTCGTCGCGGCGGAAATTATAGTAGGCCCCCTCGCGTTGCTGTTCCTCCGTGAACGAGGCGCTGAAATCGAAGTTGAAGTCGCCGCCGAAGGACGACGCCCAGGGGAACGACCAACCCATACGCCGCTTGTAGGCTTGCAGCTTGGCGAGCGGCGCCCGCGACACCGCCCACAGCATCACGTCGTGATGGGCCAGGTGCGTGGCGACGCCGTTGATTCCATCGGCGATCGCCGAGCAGGACGGGCACCCCGCCTTGAAGTCGGGGCCGAACATGAAGTGGTAGACGAGGAGCTGCGAGCGCCCCTGAAAAAGGTCCGCCAGCGAGGCGCTCCCCTGGTCGGCCTCGAACCGATACGCCTTGTCGATCCGAACCCACGGCAGCTCCCGCCGCCGCCGCGCCACCTCGTCGCTGCGTCGCGTCAGCTCCTTTTCTTCCGCCAGCAACCCGAGCCGCGCCGCCAGCCATTCTTCGCGTGTGCCGGTGATGTGTGTCGTCATCGCTTCCACTCCCTTCGCCGGGCGTCCCTCGTCGTCTGGTCCGTTTTCGACGGGAAGCGCCGGCCGGTTGATCGTGCGATAGACTTAGCGGCCCTCTGTCGCAGGGTGGGAGTGACAAGTGTGACGGGATTGCGATGGACTCGCTGATCACCGCGGCGGCGCGCGCGCTGGCGGCGGGCGATCCGCTCGGCGCGTTGAAGCGGGTCGCCTTGCGTGACGACGCGCCCGCCCTCGCGCTGCGCGGCATCGCGATGGCGCAGCTCGGCGATCTCGGGCGGGCGAAATCCCTGCTGCGCAGGGCGGCGCGCGCCTTCGGTCCGAAAGAGGCGGCGGCCCGCGCCCGGTGCGTCGTCGCCGAGGCCGAGATCGCCCTCGTCTCGCGCGACCTCGGCTGGCCCGCCAAGGCGCTCGAGGCGGCGCGGGCGACGCTCGAAGCGCACGGCGACCGCGTCAACGCCGCGCATGCGCGCAATCTCGAGGCCCGGCGCCTGCTGCTGATCGGCCGCCTCGACGAGGCCGAGCGCGTGCTCGCCGGGCTCGACCCCGCGGCGCTCCCGCACGCCTGGCGGGTCGGCTACGAGTTGGCGGCGGCGGGAATTGCGATTCGGCGCCTGCGGAGCAAGGCGGCGCGCGCGGCGCTCGCGCGCGCCGGGCGCGCCGCGCGCGAGGCCGACATTCCGGCGCTGACGGCGGAGGTCGAAAGCGCGCTCCTCGCGCTGAACACGCCCGCGGCGCGCCTGATCACGCGCGGCAAGGAGCGGCTCCTCCTGCTCGACGACGTCGAAGCGCTGCTGGCCTCGAAGGCGCTCGTCGTCGACGCGTGCCGCCATGTCGTGCGCGACGCCGGCGAGACGGCGTCGCTTACGACGCGCCCGGTATTGTTCGCGCTCGCCCGCACGCTGGCCGAGGCCTGGCCGGCGGACGCGCCGAGGAGCACGCTGCTCGCCCGCGCCTTCCGGGCCAAACACGCCGACGAATCCCATCGCGCGCGATTGCGGGTCGAAGTCGGCCGGCTTCGCGCGGCGTTGCGCACGCTGGCCAGCGTGAGCGCGACCAAGCGAGGCTTTGCGCTGGCGCCGCGCCGCGCGCGCGAGGTGGTGGTGCTGGCGCCGCCCGTCGAGGAGCGGCGCGCGGCGGTGCTCGCCTTGCTCGCCGACGGCGAGTTGTGGTCGAGTTCGGCGCTGGCGCTGGCGCTGGGCGCCGGCCCGCGCACCGTGCAGCGGGCGCTCGACGAGCTTGCGGCGGCGGGCAAGGCGCAATCGTTCGGTCGCGGGCGGGCCTGTCGCTGGATGAGCCCGCCGGCGCTGGGATTCCCGACAATCTTGTTACTCCCGGGCCCGCTGCCCGGCGACTAGGATGGACGCATGAAACGATCCGCCGCCGAAATCCTCCGGGAATATGGACCCTTTCCGGGCGCCGCGCGCGTCAACGGGGTCACCTTTGACGGTCAGCAAGTGTGGTTTGCGTCCGGCGACAAGCTGAACGCCTTCGATCCGGCGAGCGGGACGATGGCGCGCTCGATCGATGTCGCCGCGCATGCCGGAACGGCCTTCGACGGCGAGCACCTGTTTCAGATCGCCGAGGATCGCATCCAGAAGATCGATCCCCAGACCGGCCATGTGCTCGCGACGATCCCGGCGCCCGGCGGCGGCGGCGACTCAGGGCTCGCGTGGGCCGAGGGCACGCTGTGGGTGGGGCGGCATCGCGGCCGGAAGATCCATCAAATCGATCCCGAGACCGGGGCGATCCTTCGCACCATCGAGTCCAACCGCTTCGTCACCGGCGTCACCTGGATCGACGGCGAGCTGTGGCACGGCACGTGGGAAGGGGAGGAGAGCGACGTCAGGCGGATCGATCCTCGAACGGGAGAGGTCCTGGAGAGTCTCGAGATGCCGGCCGGAACGGGCGTGTCGGGGCTCGAGTCCGACGGCGGCGATCGGTTTTTCTGCGGCGGCGGAGCCAGCGGAAAGGTGAGGGCGGTCCGCCGGCCCGGGCGGGTCGCCGCGGCGGGCGGCGGCGCCACGACCGCGGTCGACCCCGCGGGCAAGCGGTCGAAGCGGCCCTCGCGGGCGGCGAGCCGCCGAGCCTGACCGTCGGCCGGATCGACCGGCGGCGGCGCGACGCGGCGTCGGTCTCGAGCGAAAGCGCATTTTCACGCCGGCGCCGCGACGCTATGATCGCGCCGATGCGGCTGCCCCCCACTCTCGCCTGGCTGATCGACGAGGCCAGCGCCGAGCGGGGCGCCGACCGGCTGCTGGCGACCCTCGGCGCGAAATTGATCGCCGACGGCGTGCCGCTCGCCGGCGGCGCGCTGACCTTGACGCCGGCCCATCCGATCATCGCCCGCCGCACCTGGTTGTGGCGGGCCGAAACGGGGCTGGTGATCGAGGCGCTGGGCTTCGGATCGATGGGTCCGGCCGGACCCGGCGGCGACCCCGAACAGGCCAAGGTCGGGCGCGAATGGCTCGCCCGGCTCGGCGCCGGGCTGGCGCCGGAGGCTGTCGCCGGCCCACCGGCGCAGAACCCGCCTTCCGGCAGCCCGGCGCTCGCATGGGCGGTCTCCCGGCCGCTCGCCGAACCCGAAGCCGCATTGTTGCGACAGGCGGCGCGCTTCGCCGCGGCGCCGCTCGCCGCCCTCAGCGCGCGGGCGACGCTGGCCGGGCTGCTCGAAGCCTATCTCGGACGCCGCGGCGCCGCGCAGGTGATGGCGGGGCGGTCGCGGCGCGAGACCGGCGAGGCGATCCGCGCGGTGCTGCTGTTCGGCGATTTGCGCGGTTTCACCGAATTGTCGGAATCCCTGGCGCCGGAGGCGGTGGTGGCGGCGCTGGACGCCTGGTTCGACCGCATCGCCGGCGCCGTTCACGCGTTCGGCGGCGAGGTGCTGAAGTTCATCGGCGACGGCGTGCTGGCGATCTTTCCGATCGGCGAGCGGTCCGCTTCCCTCGCCTGCGACGCCGCGCTCAGCGCCGTCGGCGCAGCGCTTGCCGGCATGGCGCATCTCGACCGGACGCGCGCCGGCCAAGGTCTGCCGCCCCTGCGCTTCGGCCTCGCCCTGCATCTGGGCGAAATGCTGTGGGGCAATGTCGGCACGGCCGACCGGTTGGACTTCACCGCGATCGGCCCGGCGGTCAACCTCGTCAGCCGGCTCGAAGGCCTGTGCCGTCCCCTCGGCCGCAGCGTGCTGATCAGCGGGGCGGTCGCGGCGGAGACGACGACGGCGCTGGTCCCGCTGGGCGAGCGCCGCCTGCGCGGCGTCGCGGCGCCCTGCGCGGTCTTCACCCTGCCGGAGGACTAAGCCTCGCCGGGCCGGCTTTCGGTTGCACGCGCTGTCGCCCGAACCGGCCGCCGCCCGCGTAACCATCCAGCCCAGGTCCGTAACCGCCCGAGGCGCTCCAAGACCTGTCCCCCGCGGCGGGCGGAGGCGTCGACATGTGGCGAACGCCACATCGCCCGGGCGCGCGGGCGGCTAGACAGAATGCGTGCAGCGGGTCGTGGCGATCCGAAGCATCCCCCCGAAGGTCAGTTCCGCCGGGGGCGATTGGTCGGAGGCTTCCATGGGACACGCAGCGAACCACAACGCTTTCTCGATCCTGTTCATCGCGACGTTCTTCGCCAGCTTCGCCGCGGTGGTGATCCATTTCGGCTGAAGCGGCGTTGCAAAAGGTCTAACGCCGGATCGACAGGTTTAAGACAATGTAACGCGGAGGGTTCACTCGCCGGCAAGGTTTGCGAAGTATGGTCCGCGAGGTTAGCGCGCGGTAGTGTGTCAAGACCGCGCCGGTCCGCACGGAGATCAGAACGTGTCCGTTTTCTCTGACCTTTTGCGTCCGCAGCCGCGCGGCGCCGGCTGGCGCGAGCACCGGCGGGCGCCAAGAACGCGATGCCTGCAGAGGGCGCGCTGCGTCTACAACAAGGGTTGCTCGACCCTCGACGTGCTGGTGCGGGACATCTCGGCTTCGGGCGCGCGGATATGCGGCCCCGACGTCAGATTCCTTCCCAACACCTTTGAAATCCTGATTCATCGCGCGTCCGGCGAGGACGACAGGCGATACGCGCGGCGGGTGTGGACCAACGGCGACATGGCGGGCGTCGCCTTCATCGCCTACCGACCCGAATTGTGGAAGTAGGGCGGCGCGGGACGCCCCCGGTCATTTCGGCGGGCCGCCGCTCCAGGCGTCCCAATTCCCGACTATGGCGTGCGCGAGGGCGCCGCCGACCCGATAGGCGTTCCGGACGGCCGGCAGATAGCCGCCCGATCGCGCCGCCAGGGACTCCGCGGCGCTCTGGCCCGGCGCCTCGCGATCGAAGTTCGAGGCGGTGCGCAGCACCGCGACGCGGCTGAAATCGAGCAATTGCGCCTCGGCGCCGCGCCTCAGCGCGGTCAGGCTCGCATTGTCCTCCTGCTGCGTCGTGCAAGGGTTCGCCTTGCCGTCGGTGACGAGCCTCGCCCAGGCCTCCATCGCGGCGCCCAAATCCGATCCATGCCACCAGGTGTCCGAGGACACCGTGTCGCAAATCGTCACCCCCGGCGGCGCCGTCGCCGCCGCCGCGCCATACCTGGCCTCGTAGGCCTTGGCGGCCTCGCCGTCGGCCAGCGGCGCGTCCTTGGTCAACGCGAAGGCCGCCTGCAGCAGGTCCTCGTCGAGGCGGTAGACCTCGCTGCCGTATCTCAACGCGGCCTTCTGACCCGGCGCGGGCGCGCCGATGGCGAGGTAGCCGGCGCCCCAGCCGGCCGGCATCTGGCGCGCGTCGATCTCGTTTTGCAGCCCGCCGTCGATGGCGTAGCGCGCCCAATGCGCGGAGCCGAGGGCGCCGGCGGCCGGATCGAGACCGGCGATGCCGGCGATCAGGAAATAGCTCTTCGACAGGTCGAACTTGCCGCTGTAGAGGAGCGCGGAAATCGAGCTCGCCGCATTGGCGTAGCCCATGCCGGTGGTCAGCACGCAGAGTCCGGCGTCGGTGCAGGCGACCTCGGGGAACGCTTTGGCGAGGCCGGGAACGGCGATCTTTCGCGTCAGCGCTTCGCCCTCCAGCCACGGCTTCGCCTCGCCGCCGAACATGGTGATGACGACGACTTTCGGCGCCGGCGGCGTCTGCGCGGCGGCCGCGACGGGTGCGGCGATCGCCAGCAAGACGGTCAGGCTGAGCTGGATCCTGTGAGACATTTTGCGCTCCTTGCGGTCAGGCGCGACCCTCCGCCGGATGCGCCGCCGAGCAAGAACCGCGCCTGCCGCCGGAGGATCGGCCGCGCACCGATGCTAGCGCATTCTCGACGGTTCAGCGGTAGAACGTCGGCGGGCCGGCGACGATCCGCGGCCGTCGGATCGGCTCTCCTCCTCAACCCGCGCGAGGGACCATGGACTGGAACGAGGCCTTGCAGGTCGTGCAGCGCGCCGAAGACACGTTCAACCGCGGCGATGTCGAGGCGATCCTCAACCGCTACGCCGAGGATGTGGTGATCCGCTTCGCCGGGATTCCCGAGATCAGGGGAAAAACCGCCGCCGGCGAGTTCCTGCGCGCCCGCTTCGCGCGCCAGAAAGGCTACCGGCTGAAGAAGACGTTGTTCATGGTCGAAGGCGACAAGATCGGCGCGACCTATGCCGCCTCCTGGGAGGACGCCAGGACCGGCAAGTCAATGCTCGGCCACGGCGCCGAATTCTGGCGATATCGCGACGGCAAGCTCGCCTATTGGGAGGCCGCCTTGAACGTCTGGGAGGTGGGCGCCGACGCTTCGGCGGCGTTCTTGTGATATCAGAGGGGCTCCCTTCGGTTGCTCGCGGACTTCGGCGATGGAGGGGCCGCCGTCTCGCGCGGCCGACGAGCTTGCGGCATCGATTGGCGGTCGCCGGCGCCGCGCCGTCGTCGAGCGCCGGCGGCTGGACAGGAGGACGATATTCGCCGCCCGACCACACGCGGACGACGGCCGGCCGGGACCAGCGGCTCGGCGGTCATGCCGTTGCGCGACAAGGCGGCGATCGTCGCCATTCTCGCGGTCATCCTCGGCGGCTTCGGTTACGCCACCTGGCCGGCGTCGCGCGTCGCCGCGCCGGCGGAGGCGACCGATGCGGCGATGATCTACGCCGGGCTGCCGGCCGAGGCGGGCGCGGCGAACGCGGCGTTCCGCGCGCGGGTGATCGCCGGCTTTCCGCTGCTGACGCCGGAAGACGAGCTCGTCCGGACGCTGTCGCGCCAGGGGTTCAAATCCGACGGCTGGTTTGGCAAGAGGATGACGTTTCGACGGCTCGGCGGCGGCTCGCGCGGCTGCGACTTCACCGCCAGCGTCAGTTGGGAATCGGACGATCAGGCGCGAATCAGCACGCTCGACGCCCGCTTTCTGCGCACCCCGGGATGCGTCGAGGGCTATTAGCCCCGCGCGTCGGGCGGCGGCGGCGCGAGCCGCGCCAGCGTCGGGGAATCGCGTTCGCCGCCGAAATGCTTCTGCAACGCCTCGGCGAAAACCGCCTCGTCGGGCGCGACGGTGGCGAACAGCGTCAGGCAGGAGTGAAACTTCATGTCGTCGGGATCGCCGAAAATCTGATGGGCGGAGCGTCCTTCGACGCGGTCGACCAGCCGGCAGCATTCGCGCAGCCTCGGCCCGAGAACGGGATGGGCGAGATAGGCGCGCGCCTCCTCCATCGAGGCGATCGCGAAGGTCCGCGCCGTTTCGCTGCGTCCGAGCCCGGCGATCTGGGGAAACACGAACCACATCCAGTGGCTGCGCTTGCGGCCGGCGCGCAGCTCCGAGCAAGCCTGTTCGAAAACCGCGGCCTGGGCGTTGACGAAACGCTTCAGGTTGTATGGATCATCCATTTCTGTCAGCGCATTGCCATCGTTGCTTCAAGCAAAAAGACCATTCGTGCGCCGCGTCACAGCGCCCACAGGAACACGCCGCAGGCGATCAGGCCGATCGCCGTCTGGCCATATTCGAGGAGCCCCCAGGTGCGCACCAGCTCGCGCGCGGCGCCGGGTTCGCCGGCGGAGATCGCCAGAATGCGATTGTTCATCGGCACCATCGCGAAATAGGTGTAGGGCCAGCTCAGCACGCTGATCACCGCGCCGATCAGCCAGCGCAGGTCCTGCGATTGGAAATAGGCCGCCAGCCCCAGCACGGCGGCGATCAACGCGAGGGATTCGAGAAGCGCGAAACCGCGCCGGTCGCTCGGGCGCCACTCCGACAGCAGCGCGGCGTCGTCGAGGGCGAGGCGCGCCGGCTGCTCGACCAGATTGATATAGAGCGCCGCGCCGCTGAAAGCGGCGGCGAAGGCGAGGGCGAGAGGTCCGAGCGGCATGGCGTATCCTTGAAAAGGGGGCGACGTAGCGAGCGCGGGCGGGCCGCGGGCCATCCTACATGAATTTCCGCCGCGACATCGCGGTGAAACGGCGGGCGGGCTTCACGCGCCGATCAGCCCGCGCGCCTTGGCGTAATAGAGCAGGGCGATCGTCTTGGCGTCGCAGATCTCGCCGCGCTCGATCATCCCGATGGCTTCCTCGAGCGTCGGCTCGATGACGGCGATGCGCTCGTCCGCGTCGACGCCGCCGCCCGGGCCGGTGCGGTCGGCGGGGCCGTAGGGGGCGACGAAACAGGCGATTTTCTCGGTGGTGGCGCCCGGGCTGACGAAGGCGTCGAACGCATGGCGCGCGCCGGCGATCGCCACCCCGGTCTCCTCGAGCGATTCGCGGACCGCGCAGGCCTCCGGCTCGTCGCCGTCGAGCATGCCGGCGCAGACCTCGGTCATCGGCTGGGCGGCGCCTTCCAGCCAGGCGGCGAGGCGAAACTGGCGCACCAGCAGCACCCGCCCGCGCCGGGGGTCATAGAGCAGCAGCGCGGCCGCGCCCTTGTGGCGATAGATCTCGTGGTCGAGGACGCGCGTCGCGCCCGCTTCGCTGACCTCGACCTTGAACAGCGTCAGCGGGAAGCGGCCGTCGGCGAGCCGCTTCTCGTCGAGCACCCTGACTTGCGGCGCCATCGATGCTTCCTTTGCCAACGACCACCTCGCCGTCAATAGACGAACTGCTCGCGCAAGATGCGCTCGTCGAGCGAATGGTCGGGGTCGTGGAGCAGCGCCAGCGACGTCTCGTGGTCCATCGCCGCCTCGACCCGCGCGACGCGTCTGATTTCGATGTGATCGGCGACCGCCGCGACCGGCCTCTTGTCGCTCTCCAGCACATCGATGGCGACGCGGACGCTGTCGGCGAGCAGCGCGCCGCGCCATCGGCGCGGCCGGAACGCCGAAATCGGCGTCAGGGCCATCAGCGGCGCGTCGAGCGGCAGGATCGGCCCGTTGGCCGAAAGGTTGTAGGCGGTGGAGCCGGCCGGCGTCGCCACCAGCACGCCGTCGGCGATCAACTCGCTCAAGCGCTCCTTTCCGTCGACGCTGATGCGCAGTTTGGCCGCCTGGTAGGTCTGCCGCAGCAGCGAAACCTCGTTGATCGCCCGCGCCTCGCGGATCGCGCCCTTGGCGTCGGTGGCGCGCATGACCAGGGGATGGATGATCGAGGGGCGCGCGGCGCGCAGCCGCTTGACGAGGCCGCGCTCGTGAAACTCGTTCATCAGAAAGCCGACCGAGCCGCGATTCATGCCGTAGATCGGCTTGGGGGCGTCCATCATGCGATGGAGGGTCTGCAGCATCAGGCCGTCGCCGCCGAGCGCGACGATCACGTCGGCCTTGGCGAAGTCGCAATGGCCGTAACGCTCGATGAGACGCTTCAACGCCTCGTTGGCTTCCGGCGCCCCGGACGACAGGAAGCAGATCGCCGGGGCGCTGTCAGAAACGCCGGTGCGCGCGGCCATGAACGACCCTTCCCCCTGCGGCGCGAGACGGACGGCCGCATGCGCGATGTTGGCGCGCCCCAGCGGCCTATAGCCGGTCAGGCGCGCGCCGCCAAGACATGCCGGCGCCCCTCGATGAACAGCATGAACAGTCCGGCGAGGAGAATGATCGTCGCGCCGATCAGCACATGGCGGCTCGGCAGGTCGCCGAAAACCGCGTAGCCCCACAGGATCGCCCAGGCGAGCAGGCTGTATTCGAACGGCGCGACCGCCGAGGCGGGCGCGCGCCGCAAGCCCTCGAACAGGAAGAACTGGCCGCCGCCGCCGATCAGGCCGAGGGCGAGGATCAACTCGAGGCTGAAGGCGTCGGGCCGGACGAAGCCGAACGGCGCGAGCGCGCCGCAGGCGACGACGAACACCAGGTTGCCCCCGACCATCAGCGCCGCCGTGCTGACGGACTGGCTGAGGCTGCGGGCCAGAATGGTGGTGACCGCCCAGCACAGCGCGGCGAACAAGGTCAGCAGCGCCGGCCAGACGTCGGGCGCCGCCGACAGATCGGCGGCGATCAGCACGCCGCAAAAGCCGGCGCCCGCCGCCAGCCAGCGCCACGGGCCGACGATTTCGCCGAGCACCGGATTGGACATCGCCACGACGAACAACGGCGCCGCGAAATAGAGCGTGACGAGTTCGGCGAGCTGCAATGAGCGCGAGGCGCTGTAATAGGCGAGCCAGGCGACGAAGACCAGCACGCCGCGCAGCGCGATCGCCGCCAGGTTGCGCCCCTGCCGCATCACCGCGAGGTCGGCGCGGCGGACCAGCAGGCCGGCCAGCGCGACGATGATCAGGCTGCGCGCGAACAGCACCTCGGGCACGGGAAGCCTGAGGACGAGATATTTGACGATCGCGTCCTGGACGCTGAACGCCGCCCAGCCGCAACTCGCCAGAGCGATGCCGGTCAGCGTGCGCGACGCCTCGGCGTTGGCGGGGGACATGGGAAGCCTCGGGGGAAAAGGCGGGCGGGCGCCGCGGACGCGTCCGGCGGGACGCGGCGGCGCGCGATCAAAGCAGATTCGACCGCAAACACCAGTCCCGTCGCGCAAAAATAATGGTGATGGCCGCGAAAGCGCCCCTGGTGGTCAAAGTCTGGCATTTGGTTTCCGCGCTGACAGACCGGAATCGACCCAAGTCGGTCGGCAACCTCAACGGCAAGCCAAACGCAAAGGCGGACTTTCCAATCGAGGTCCTGGCCTTCGGCTGAGCGCCAGTTCCAGACATTTGCGGTCGGAATTGGATTGATGTCGTCGCGCGTGGATGCGGTCAGCGTGGGAATACATCAATTGGATATTCGTGCTCGGTTACTCCAACAGAGATTTCAGGCACGCTTCCCCTTGGCCATCTTCTTCTCGGTATTCAGCTCAACGGCTTGGCGAATGAGCGCCTTAAATGCGCTCTCATTGACATAATCGCCCTCGCGAATATCGATGGCGCGCCGCGTTCCGCCGTCAAGACCGGAATTGAATAGTTGCGCCGGATCTTTGAGGGCCACGCCTCTCGCGAATGTCAGCTTGATTTTGTCCTTGTAGGTTTCGCCCGTGCAGATAATGCCGTTGTGCGACCAAGTCGGAACGCCGACGGGGTTGCTGGCTTTCTTCCACTTTGCTTCTTGGACCACTTCGGGATCGGCTTCGCGGATGAGGATGCGGATGCGTGCAAGCATTTCGCGACGCCAATCGCCACCCTCGGACGTTGCGGCGGCTTTGGGGTTCTGTGGTAGGGTTCTCGGCGCTTTCCTCATGCACTACGCCCCGGCACGCTGCTTGGGCAGATACGGCAGCACAAACAGATAGATGCCGCTAAGCGCAAGCAAGGCGAGCGGAAACAGGGGCACGTAGGATATCCACACAATTGGCTTAGGCTGCATCAGCGCTATTGTGACGGCAACGACGCTCAATACAAAGAGCGCGGATACCCAGCGGTGAAACTGGCGGAAGAACTTACCCACCCCCACCTCCTCCGGCGCGACCTGCATGAACTGCGCAAACATCACGATCGCCCCTCGATCATTTTCCAGGCATTGCCCGCAGGATCGCGGAAATTCGCGTCGACACCGCCGAAGCGGGTGATAGGTTCTTGCGTGAACTCGACGCCCTTGGCGCGCATCCTTTCGTAAGCAGCGCGGCAATCATCGACGACGAGCACGAGCGGGGGCATAGCGCCCTTCGCCACCATCGCGCGCATGGTTTGCGCCGTGTCAGCGTCGAGCACTGGCTCTTGCGGCAGGAAGAGGCCGAGTTCGAACGTCGGCTGGTTCGGGTGCTTGACCGTGAGCCAGCGGTAGTTGCCGTTGCGCGCGTCCGTGTGGACTTGAAACCCGAGCTTGTTCACGTAGAAATCAAGCGCTTCGTCCTGATCGTGAACGTAAAGACCGACGACACCGATACCTTGAGTCACTTGGGAACCTCCGTTTCGGCTGGCTCCCTTATATCCTTGCCGTCCTGCCGGCGCTTCTCCGAAACTGCGGTCTTGAGGTTGGGCCTATAGGCCGCGCTGACGAAGCAGTGCGGAACTTGGTCGAGGAAGTGCGCCGTCGCCTGCTCGCGCGTGCGCAGTTCGGTTGGGCTCTCGTCGGTGACGTCCTTAAAGACGCGTCCGAAGGTTCCCAGGCTTGACCAACCGGTCTGGAATGCGATGTCGATGATTGGCTGATCGGTATCACGCAAAAGGGCTTTCGCGCGCTCAATGCGGCGCGTCAAAAGATAGCGATGCGGCGGGAGGCCGAACGCCTCTTTAAACGAGCGCGTGAAATGCGCCTCAGAAACACCACCGACGCTCGCAAGCCGCTCGACAGGCCAGTCCTCTTCGGACGCGGCGTCCATGCGGTCCCTCGCACGCAGCAAGCGGCGCAATAGTTTGGAATCCTGGCTCATGTGACCTCCGCCCACGCTGCCTCCGGATGCACGATAGGAGCATTGAGCGTATCGGAGGGAGCTTAACGAATCCCGCGAGCCTTCGCGAGACCCTTGGCGCGCGATAGCGGGGCGAGGTCGGCGAACCGCAATTTGTGGCGCTTCCAGCCAATAAACGATGGCGCTGCTTGCTCATTTTTGGGGTCAGATTCGGTCGAGCGCATCACGCGCCCAAATGTCCGGTGTCCCTTCATGGCACCCGCAACCAGACAGACCGAAAGCCACCCGTAGCGGCCCTATGATCCGGGCGCCAGGCGTTTCATTTTATCCACCAGGGGCGGCGGAGATTTGCAGGGGGACGCCCCGGCCCGGCGCTGGCCTACGCCGGCCCGATCGGGCATAGAGGCGCGATGCCCGAGTCCTCGCCCGCCACCAATGCGCCGGAGATTTCCGTCAGCGAGCTTTCGAACGCGCTGAAGCGCGCGATCGAGGACCGCTTCCCCTATGTGCGGGTGCGCGGCGAAGTGTCGAACTACCGCGGGCCGCATTCGTCCGGCCATGTCTATTTCTCGCTGAAGGACCAGGGCGCGCGCATCGACGCGGTGATCTGGAAGGGCGTGTTCGCGCGCATGCGGGTGCGGCCCGAAGAAGGCATGGAGGTGATCGCTGCCGGCAAGATCACCACCTTTCCCGGCAAGTCGGCCTATCAACTGATCGTCGAGGCGATGGAGCCGGCCGGCGTCGGCGCGCTGATGGCGCTGCTGGAGGCGCGCCGCGTCAAGCTCGCCGGCGAGGGCCTGTTCGATGCGGCGCGCAAGCAGTCGCCGCCCTATCTGCCGCGGGTGATCGGCGTCGTCACCTCGCCGACCGGCGCGGTCATCCGCGATATTCTGCACCGGCTGTCCGACCGTTTCCCCGTTCACGTGCTGGTCTGGCCGGTGCGCGTGCAGGGCGAGACTTCGGCGGCCGAGGTCGCCGCGGGGATCGCCGGCTTCAACGCGCTCGAAGAGGGCGGCGCGATCCCGCGGCCCGACCTCATCATTGTCGCGCGCGGCGGCGGCTCGCTGGAGGACCTCTGGAGCTTCAACGAGGAGATCGTGGTGCGGGCGGCGGCCGACAGCGCCATTCCGCTGATTTCGGCGGTCGGTCACGAGACCGACTGGACGTTGATCGATCACGCCGCCGACCTGCGCGCGCCGACCCCGACCGCCGCCGCCGAACTCAGCGTGCCGGTGCGCGCCGAGCTGATCGCCAACCTCGCCGATCTCGAGGCGCGGCGGCGCGGCGCGATCCTGCGGCTCGCCGAACGCGCGCGCGCGGCGTTGCGCGCCAGCGCCCGCGCGCTGCCGTCGGGCGAAGCGATCCTCGCCGTGCCGCGCCAGCGGCTCGATCGCGCCGGCGCGGCGCTCGCCGCCAGCGCGCGCGCCGGATTCGACCGGCGCGCGATCGCGCTGGAGCGCCTGTCGCGGCGGCTCGCCGCGCGATCCCCGCGAGCGCTGCTCGCCGGCGCCATCGCGCGCCAGCGAGGCGCCTCGCGCAGCTTCGAACGGGCGGCGAGGCTCGATCGCCAGCGGCGGCGCGACAGGCTCGCTCAGGCCCAGGCGCGCCTTGCGGCGGCGCTCGCCGCGCGCGCCCGGTTCGACGCCCAGCAGGCGACGCGTCTCGGCCAGGCGCAGGTCCGGCTGCGGCGCGCCTTCGCCGCGGCGCTCGCGCAGCGGCGCGCGCGCCTCGCCGGCGCAGCGCAGCTTTTCGGCGCCGTGAATTATCGCAGCGTGCTCCAGCGTGGTTTTGCCCTGGTGAAAGACCGGGCGGGCGCGCCGCTGCGCAGCGCGGCGGCGATCGCCGCGGGTGAGAAGATCCGCATCGAGTTCGCCGACGGCGAGGTCGGCGCCGTCGCCGAGGGGACCGCGCCCAAAGGTCCCGTTGATCCCTCCACGAAGCGCCCGGCGGCGCCTCGCCGCGAAAGGCCCGGCAAGCGCGAAGCGGGCGGCCGCCAGGGCTCGCTGTTCTAGCGGGCCCGGCGTTCGCTCGCGAGCGCAGACCGGGTTCAGCGGGAATTCGCCGCGGCGCGGATGTCGGGAAAAGTCCGTGTCGGGGCTGCTGCGCGACACGGGGCGAGCACGCGAGAGGCGATCGTTCGCAGGCCGCCGATCGAGTCCGGCATCCATTCCTCTCGCACAACCCCAACCGGATTCGCCGTCTTCCGGAATCGACGCGACGGCGTGAAGCGCCGGTCCGACGGCATCGACAGCTCGGCCGGCGTTATGTAAGTCTCTTTTACATGAGTTGGAGCAAAGACGGGCCCGGTGAGCGCGAGGCGCCGCGCAGCTATCATCACGGCAATTTGCGCGAGGCGCTGATCCGCGCGGCGCTGGAGCTGATCGCCAGGAAGGGGACGGCGGCGTTCACTTTCGCGGAGGCCGCGCGCTTTGCCGGCGTCAGCCCGGCGGCGCCCTACCGGCACTTCCGCGACCGCGACGAATTGATGGCGAGCGTGGCGCTCCGCGGCTTCGAATTGTTCGAGGCGTCGCTGGCGCGGGCCTGGGACGAGGGACGCCCCGATGCGTTCACGGCGTTGGACCGGCTCGGCAAGGCCTATCTCGAATTCGCCCGCGCCCAGCCGTCGTTCTACTCGGCGATGTTCGAAGCCGGCGTTCCCGTCGGCGCCAATCCTCAGTTGCGCGAGGCCAGCGAACGGGCCTTCGCGGTGTTGCGCGGCGCCGCCGACAAGCTCTGCGCCGCCATGCCCGCGGCCAGCCGCCCGCCGGCGTTGATGGTCGCGCTGCACATCTGGGCGGTGGCGCATGGCGTGGCTTCGCTGTTTGGACGCGGCGACGGCGCGCAACGCGCGATGCCGATGTCGCCGGCGGAACTTCTGGAAGCGCACACGCTGGTTTATCTGCGAGGGCTCGGGCTCGATGCGGCGCCGCGCGGCGCCCGGTAGCGCGAGGCGGCATGGGGCAAGTCCTGGAAAATGAAGCCCGCCGCTCATCACCGCCGCGATCGCGATCGCAAACCGGGCAGGAGGCACTTGACAACCGCCGCGCCTGATGTGAATGTTCCTTACATTCACAAACGGGGACGCGCCATGGCTCTCGTTCTGACCGTGTTGGGGTTCATCTGGTGGTGGCCGGTGGGACTCCTGATTCTCGGCTTCCTCATCGCGCGGAGAAGGTTCGGCTGGCGGCGTCACCCGATCTACGCAGGGGATGGAGCGATGTTCGACCGGGAACGCGGCAGCGACCGCTTTGAGCGCAAGATGGCCCGCGTGCAGGAAAAAATGGAGCGCCTGCGCGCCAGGATGGACCGGGTCAGGAGCCGCGGCGACTGGTTTGGCGCGACCTCGAGCGGCAACCGCGCCTTCGACGATTATCGCTCCGAGACGCTGAAGCGCCTCGAAGACGAACAGCGCGAGTTCAAGGATTTCCTCGCCCGGCTGCGCTTCGCCAAGGACCGCGCCGAGTTCGATCAGTTCATGGCCGAGGGGCGCCAGCGCCCCTTCGAGCCGAATTCGCCGGCCGCGCCGCCGCCGGCCGAACCGCGCAACTGAGGTTCGCCGGACTTCGGCGGGTCATCCCCGGCGCGAGCGGCGTTGCGCGGCTCGCCCCTTCCATTGGGGGCGGCCCGTCGCCAAGGCCTTCCTCGGCCGCGCCCAGGCCGCGCAACGGGCGACCGTCGCCGGGGCTCCCGGGCTCGTCTGGGCGCCCGGCGGGCGGCGGTTCGCGGTCTTCGACTTCGTCGTCGACGACGGCCGGATCGTCGAGATCAGCCTGATCGCCGACCGCCAAACCATCGCCGCGCTGGATCTGGAATTCTAGCGCCTCTCGCCTCCCGGTCGACCGAGCTGATCGCCGCCAGCAGCGACGCGACGAAGGGATCCAGGGCTGGCCCGCGGCGCCCGCCGCTTGTTGCGCCCGGCGCGCGATCGTCGAATACTGCCGGCGCGGCGCCCTCGGGGCGGCAAAGCGAGCGCGCCGCGCTTATCGACGCCGGCGCGGCGTTCCGATGGCCCGATGGAGGCCGATCAAGGCCCATGGAGGAAGATCGATGTCATTCTACCGAGGCATGACCTGCGAGAACGTGACCATCAAGGGCGACAAAGGCGCGCCGATAACTGCCTATGTGGCGAGGCCGTCCGGTCCCGGCCCGTTTCCGGGCGTCGCGCTGGTCCACCATCTCCCGGGGTGGAGCGAGTTCTACATCGAAACGACGCGTCGGTTCGCGCATCACGGCTATCTGGCGATCTGCGCCAATCTCTACGAGCGCGAGGGCGGCAGCGACGCCAACCCCGACGACGTCGGCGCCCGGGTGCGCGGCGAGGGCGGCGTCGCCGACTCGCAGGTGGTCGGCGACACCGAAGGCGCCGTGAAGTGGCTGCGCGCGCAGCCCGACGGCAACGGCAAGGTCGGCCTGTTCGGCTCCTGCTCGGGCGGGCGGCACGCCTTCCTCTACGCCTGCCAACGCAAGGACGTCGACGCCTGCGTCGAATTGTGGGGCGGCCGCGTGGTGATGGGCAAGGAGGAGCTCAACGCCAAGACGCCTGTCGCGCCGATCGACATGACGAAGGACCTCTGCTGCCCGCTGCTCGGCCTGTTCGGCAACGATGATCGCGCGCCGAGCCCGGAGCAGGTCAACCAGCACGAGGCCGAGCTGAAGAAGCACGGCAAGGCTCATGAGTTCCACCGCTACGACGGCGCCAGTCACGGCTTCTTCTACTGGCACCGGCCGCTCTACCGGCCCGAGCAGGCGATGGACGGCTGGAGCAAGGTGTTCGCCTTCCTCGGCAAGCATCTGGCGAAGTAGGAGGTTCGGAGATGTGCACCTCGATCGTCGAAATTGTGCCCGCCGAGGGCATGGCCAAGCGCGGGGACGAATGGTTCGCGCTGTCGCGGGCGGTGGTCGCCTACGACCACGCGCGCCATGCGCCGCTGGCCGACGTCATCACGCTCGACTTCATCAACCTGGCCCTCGATCCCGGCGCCCGCGCCGGGATCGAGCTGACGCTGGAGACGGCCAAGGAGCTGCGCGGCGCGCTCGAGCGGGCGATCGCCGCCGCCGAGTTCGAGGAGGCCGAAGTGCGCGGCAAGGGCGCCGCGCCGAGCCTCGTTCGCGCCGCCTGACGAGCCGGCCGTAGCGGTCCTCGACCCGCGCCGGTTATGACGCGAGGAGCCTTTTGGCGACCGCTTCGGGCGGTGATGCGCGGCCGCGGTTGTCGCTCGCCGCGTCTGGCTTGACCGTCTCGACGGGGTGGTGAGGAGACATTCGCACTAGAATTCTGCACGCGATAAGTGGCTGATATTTCTCAACCGAGATCGAGTTACAAATGTCTCGAGTTTTGCACCCCTCGAAACTCGGGGGTCTGCGATCTTTTGAGAGGCAGGAACCGAGAATGAGTTTTCAGAGGCCGCTTCAACCGGGTGGGCGGACACCTCGCCCTATGGCCGCGCCTCTCTCGAAAACCTTCCTTTTTTGAGAAACCCACCAAAGAGCACCGCGGACCGCGACGAAGCGGTCGAGCATGACGCCAAGCAGCCTCTCGACTTCGGCGCGCGTAAGCTCGATATTGGGGAGGCGGATAACTTCGTCGATTGCCGTTTGCGCCCTCTAGGCTTTCCGCCGGTCACAGGATTGCAGAATGCAACGTCTCGCTGGTTTAGAGTATCGAGTCGCTTTCACTCTCTACAGCAAAGACGGGAAACGTGCCGTCGAAGTGTGTGAGTTCAGAAACGGTGAAACATATCTCGACGAAAAGGACTGGGTTACAGGGACGACGTTCGAGAACCGACATTCCGGCCAACTCGTGGGGCCGTTCAATTCTCCGGAAGACGCAGAGAAATTCATCGTAACGACGGCGTGGTTTTGCGGGCCTCAAGAGTAGCTTATGGGCTTTAGTTTGGACGCGCCTGTGCGCGGCGAATGGTGGTCGTCAGTCCAAAGCTCAATTCTGTCGACGGAATGGGGCGGCGCGACGAAAGCCGAGCAGCGCCGCTCTCCGCTCGGTCTGCAATATCTATGAAAACGTGTAATTAGCCGATTTCGAGCGTTGCAAAATTCTTGAGTTTTGCACGTCGCTCATGGCCTTTTCCCTCGGCCGACCCCCTTTTTCTCTCCCAAATATTTACCTGAAAAGCTGACGGACACCCGATCTCCGACGACTTGAGTGAATCGCATGTCAGCCGATTCCGAAAGTCCGCTGTAAACGATTCAGCGATAAATCGTCAACTCCCTGCGGCCATCCTCACTCATTGTCTCTCGACATCGATCCGAGCGGATGGTCGTGGTCGGGCGGATCATGTCCCACGGCGTGGTGTAGCTCGTTGAGCATCGCCGTTATCCGGCTTGGCCGGGTTGGTCAGCCTGCCACGGCGGACAGGATGCCGATGGGATTTTCGTTGATTGGAGCGATGGTTTCCAGCGTCATGTAGCGGGCTCGTTGGACGGCCCATTCATCGTTTTGCTCCATCAGGATGGCGCCGACGAGACGGATGATTGCGTCGTCGTTGGGGAAGATGCCGATCACATTGGTGCGGCGCTTGATTTCGCCGTTTGGCCGCTCGATCGGATTGGTTGAACAGATCTTGGTCCAGTGCTCCTTGGGGAAGTCCATGAAGGCGAGGACGTCGGTCTCGGCCTCGTCGAGGAGGGCGTCGAGCTTTGGCAGGTTGTCGCGCAACTGATCGGCGACATGGCGCCATTGCTTGCGGGCGGCGGCCGGCGTCTCCTGGGCGAAGGCGGTGGCGATGAAGGCCGAGACGACGCGCCGGCCGTTCTTGTTGGCGTGCGCCAGGGCGTTGCGCATGAAGTGGACGCGGCAGCGCTGCCAGGAGGCGCCGAGCACCTTGGCGTCGGCGGCTTTGAGGCCTTCGTGGGCGTCCGAGATGATGAGCTTGACCCCGCGCAGCCCGCGCCGCGCCAGCTTGCGCATGAACTCGCTCCAGAACGTCTCGGCTTCCGAGGCGCAGATGTCCAGTCCCAGCACCTCGCGGCGACCGTCGCCGTTGACGCCGATCTCGATCGACCGCCACCGAGAATTCGCCGGTCTCGCCGCAATTTCAGATACGTCGCGTCGAGCCACACATACGGCCATTCGCCTTCGATCGGGCGGCCGAGGAAGGGTTTGACCTTTTCGTCGAGCTCCTCGCACAGCCGGCGACCTGGCTCTTGGAGATGCCATCCATACCCATGGCCTACCGTTCGTCGACCGAGCGGGTCGAGACGCCCTGGACAAGGCCTCCTGCACCACGCGGCGATCGCCTTTCCGCCATCCGTCGCGGTCGAGGAAGCTCGTGAAGTAACTGCCCTTGCGCAGCTTGGGAATGCGCAGCTCCACGTTCCAGCGCGCGTCTTCCAGTCGCGGTCGCGTAGCCGTTTCGCTGGGCCAGGCGCTCGCTCAACGCTCGCCATAGGCCGCGCCCGTGCGGCTCTCAATGTCCAGTTCCATCAGGCGCTGGGCGGCAAAGCCGATCATCTGGCGAAGATAATCGGCGTCGGGGGACTTTTCCAAACGGGCTTGAAGGGCCATTCTGTCATCGGTCATCGTGCTTCCACGATTGCGTTGATCTCGCAACCCAGCCCTGCCGGAGAATCAGCGAGGAAGCCGCAATACGCTCGCTCGGAACGGCGCCATGGGGGCGCGCTTCGCGAGCGGCTTGCTCCTTTGCTACACCACCAATCGGTACACGCCTCGGCCTCAGGGTGAGAGAGCAATCCTTCGCTTCCTCAAGCGAGGTCCAGCCGTCCACAAAAGGCGCGCTTTGCCCGCTGCAGAAGCCATCGTCGGTCCCTCATGTGAACCAAGCTCGATCTCTTTGACGAGGCCGAATTATTCGCCTCCGCTCCAGGCTACGCCGATTCAGGATCGTCGGATGCACGTTCGGGCCCGAAGACTCAGGTTGTCGAAATGCGACACCTTCTCGCAGTTGCGCATTTGCCGTCCGAGCACATGCGCGCACTTCCTCTACGGTCGGCCCCGCTTTGTCGATATGCATGGCTAAGGGCCTCGCAGTGTCCGCGTCGAGACTGATCGCGATGCGTTTCATATCTACTCGCAAGCCATTGCAAAATGTCGGGTCGGCCGTTCTCACATGTGTTTCGCGCGTTTTGCCTGTTTCAAATATCTTGATATTTGCATCTTTTGGGCGAAATCGATGGGTCGGCCATACGACGGTCGCGTTTCACTTTCTATATGCCAGCCGTATGAGCCTTCGACTACTCGTAATTCTATTCGCGATCGCGGCGTCTACCGCCACCGCTGCGACGATTCCTCATGATTGTCGGGGAAGCACATGGTTCGTCGACCTCGGCGTCACGAGGAAAAATATCAACGTGCATCATGGTCAGACCGACGGCGCATGCATCGTAAAGTTATATGCCAGCAGTACGGACGGCGACCCCTGGATATCGCCACATAACCTGCGCCTCTCCCAGCGCCCATTGCATGGCGTGGTGGACGCGCAGGCCTTCGAATCGCAGAGAATCTTAACTTACCAGCCGGAGCCTGGATATGTCGGCGCCGATCACTTTGTGGTCGAAGTCGAGCTTCACCAATTGAGCGTCGTCACGCCAGCGACGCTCAATATTGACGTGGAAGTCGAAGGCTTTCTCCAAACGTTTTGGGAGCGTGCTTTACGGGATCGCAGCGTATTTCGAGTCCGACGATGGTTGTTCTGGCTGGAGATGAGCCTAGTGCGTAATAGCTTGATCCGCCCGATCGTGGATTGGTTCTGATCATATTCTGGACTGTGGCATTGTCGCGTAAGCCCATCCCGTCAAATCGCGGGCTGCTGAGCGTCTCTCAAAACCCATCGATTCTCCGGGCAAAACCGCTGTTTCGAAAGTCTTGATATTTGGAACACGGCGAACGTCCCTTAAGGCTCGCCCCCGCTCCGTCGGCTCGCGAACCAGGCGTAGGATTTTGACCGCGGCCGCGCTTATTGCGGCGCGGCGTCCTTGGGCGTCTTGACGTCGATCTCGAAGGTCGCGTTGGCGTTGGCGGTGATGAAGGGGACGCCGTTGTTCATGCGATCGTTGATGTTGCTGTTGATGTTGATCTGGACCAGCCGGCAGTCGCCCTTCAGGGCGGCGCCGAGCACGTCGCATTCGCGATCGATGATTTCATAGAGCGACTGGCTGAGGGCGCCGAGCGCCTTGGTGAGCTCGCTCGGCGAGGCGCTGGCGGGCGGCGGCGCGGACAATTGGAAATTCGCGGTGACGCGCGGTCCCTTGGCGCAGGCATTGTTGAACATCTGGCAATTCTGCGCCAGGGCCGGCGCGGCGCCGAGAACGGCGAAAACGAGGGGGATGGCGGCGGCAAGCTTCATGCGGGGCTCCCGGACGGACGGCGGCGGACGGCGCCGACATTGACCGGACGGCGCCCCATTGTCGCGCGGCGATCATCGGGAGGGTTAAGCGTCCTTGAAACCGCGGCGCGGTTCAGGCCACCGCCAGCGCCGGCTCGGGGACTTCGGTGGCGGGGAGGCTTCCGGCGAGCCACTCGGCGAGGAACGCCCGCGACCAGGCCGCGACGGCCGGATCATGTTGGCGCCAGCCGTCGAGGTGATGATGGCGCGGCTGCGCGCCGGGCAGCTTCAGCCGCTCTTCGCCGCGCACCGTCCAGCGGCACATCATCTGATAGGTGACCTCGGGGTGGAATTGCAGCGCCACCGCCTTGTCGCCGTAGCGATAGGCCTGGACGGGAAAATCCTTGGCGCCGGAAGCGATCAACTGCGCGCCGGCGGGCAGGTCGAAGCCGTCGCGGTGCCATTGATAGACATGGCGAGGGAACGGCGCGGCGCACAGCGCGTCGGCGCCAGGGTGCGGCTCGAGCGGGAAATAGCCGATCTCGCCGCGCCGGTCGGGATAGTTGAAAACCCGCGCGCCCAGCGTCCTGGCGAGCATCTGCGCGCCGAGGCAGATGCCGAGCAGCGGCTTGTCCTCGCGCAGCGGCGTCTCCAGCCAGGCGATCTCGCGGGCGATCCACTCGCAATCGTCATTGGCGCCCATCGGCCCGCCGAACACCACGACGCCGTCATGATCGTCGAGTTTGGCCGGCAGCGGCTCGTCGAGGCTGGGGCGGCGGACGTCGAGCGTCGCGCCGAGGGCGGTCAGCAACGCGCCGACGCGGCCGGGCGTCGAATGCGCCTGGTGCATGACGATCAGGACTTTCGGGCGCGGTTCGCGCTCGGTCATGACGCTTCTCCGAACCTTCGCAAAACTGACATAGAGCGCCTCGCCGCGTCGAGACATTTTAAAGCAAAGTTTATGCCGGTGTGGTTAACGAGGGGTAAGGCGGCTTCGATCGGCGTTTACGGTCCGCGATTTCGTTGCCTCAGGCCTTTTCGCTCTCCCGCATCTTGGCCTGCTTGATGAATTTCTTGGTCACCCGGTCGCGCTTCAGCTTGGAGATATGGTCGATGAACAGCACCCCGTCGAGGTGGTCGATTTCGTGCTGGAGCGCGGTCGACAGCAGGCCTTCGGCGAGGATCTCGCGCACCGCCCCGTCGCGGTCGAGGAAGCGCACGCGCGCGCTCGCCGGCCGCTCGACCTCCTCGTAATATTCCGGGATCGACAGGCAGCCCTCCTCGTAGACCGATTTTTCCTCCGACGACCACACGATCTCCGGGTTGGCGAAGAACCGCGGGGCCGGCGGCTCGTCCTTCTTGGCGACGTCGATCACCACCACCCGCGCGAGCACGCCGATCTGGCTGGCCGCGAGGCCGATGCCGGGGGCGTCGTGCATCGTCTCGATCATGTCGTCCATCAGCTTGCGCGTTTCGTCGTCGACCGCGGCGACGGGCGCGCAGACGAGGCGCAGGCGAGGGTCGGGCAGGATCAGGATGGGGCGAATGGCCATGAGGCTCAGGGAGGCTGGGCGAAGCGCAGACGCGTCAGATAACGGCGCCCGCGCGCGCGGTCAAACCTGTTCGTCGTTCGTTCGCGCTGGATCGCAGAATCGGCTATATCTGGCGCCATGAACCAGACCTTCATCCTCGTCGGCTCGTATCCCCTCTCGTTCGGCCAGGCGCTCGAAGCCGCCGCCGGGCTGATCGCGCTGCTGCTGCTCGCCCTCGTCGTCGGCCTGGCGCGGGCGCGCGGCTTTCGCCGTCGCGAGGCGGAAGCCTCCGCGTTGCGCCAGCGCGAGCTCGAGCAACGCATGGGCGAACTCGCGCGCTCCGGCGCCGAGCTCAACGGGCGCCTGCAGAGCATGGCGGAGGCGCTCGGCGCGCGTCAGGCGGAGCTGGCGCGGGTGATGGCCGAGCGGCTCGACAATGTCAGCGCGCGGGTCGGCGCGGGGATCGAATCGGCGGCGCAGACGACAGGCGCCAACCTCAACAAGCTCAACGAACGCCTCGCGGTGATCGACGCGGCGCAGGGGCGCCTCACCAGCCTCACCCAGGAAGTGGTTTCGCTGAAGGACATTCTCGCCAACAAGCAGGCGCGCGGCGCCTTCGGGCAGGGCCGCATGGAGGCGATCGTGCGCGACGGCCTGCCGTCGGGCGCCTATGACTTCCAGTTCACGCTTCCCAACAAATCGCGGCCCGATTGCGTGATCTGGCTGCCCGGCGATGCGCGGCCGCTGGCGGTCGACGCGAAGTTTCCGCTCGAAGCGTTCAGCCTGTTCCGCGACGCGCGCAGCGACGAGGCGCGTAAAGTCGCGCTGGCGCGCGTGCGCGCCGACGTCGGCAAGCACGTCAAGGACATCGCCGACCGCTATCTGCTCGCCGGCGAGACGCAGGACATCGCTTTGATGTTCGTGCCTTCCGAATCGATCTATTCCGACCTCGTCGAGCATTTCGACGACGTCGCGCTGAAGGCGCATCGCAGCCGCATCGTCATCGTCTCGCCGTCGCTGCTGATGATGGCGATCCAGATGTTGCAGACGCTGGCGCGCGACGCGCGCATGCGCGATCAGGCGCATGTGATCCAGGCCGAGGTCGGCAAACTGCTCGAAGACGTGCGCCGCCTCGCCGAGCGCACCGGCAAGCTCGACCAGCATTTCCGCCAGGCGCAGGACGACGTCGGCCAGATCGTCGCCTCCTCGGAAAAGATCGTCAAACGCGGCGAGCGCATCGACACGATGGAGTTCGCGCCAGCCGAGCCCCCGGCGAAGATCGAAGCGCCGCCGCATCTGCGGCTGGCGAGGGGCGGGGAGTAGTTCAAACGAATGAGAGATTGAGCTCCAACGTCATGGCCGGGCTTGTCCGGGCCACCCATGCCGAGCCGCCCGCGCCAACCTCGAAGGTCGTCTGTAACCCAGCCGCGTGGATGGCCGGGACAAGCCCGGCCAAGACGCGTACAGGATGAGACATGGCGAAGAAAGAGCGCATCGTCAGATATTCGGCTGAGGAGTTGCAGGCCATGCGCGAGCGCGGGGAGAGCCAGAGCGACTGGGTGCGCGCAGCCGCCATGACGGACGCGGAAATCGAGGCGGCGATCGCCGCCGATCCCGACGAAGCGGGTATGACCGTCGATTGGGCGAAAGCCTCCGTCGACATGCCGCGAGCGAAGGCCGTCCTCAATATGCGCGTCGACCGTGACGTGCTGGAGTTTTTCCGGCGCGACGGACCCGGCTACCAGACCAAGATCAACGCCGTTTTGCGCTCCTATGTCGACCAGATTCTCCATCGGGATAGAGGGTGATTTCTTGCGACCGGAGGTGCGCCGCCGCCGGGCTCGACAAACATTTCCGTCAAGGGCAGGAGGATAGTCGGCGGGATCGTCGCCTCGTCCGAAAAAATCGTGCGATGCGGCGAGCGCATCGACACGATGGAGTTTTCGCAGGGCGAAGCGCCGGCCAGGATCGAGGCGCCGCCGCATCTGCGGCTGGCGAGAGGGAGGGGAGTAGGGGGCGAGGAAGCAAGGCGTTTGCGACCTCTCACGTCATGGCCGGGCTTGTCCCGGCCATCTGCGTCTTGCTCCGGCGATCACAGCTTCTTTCCGAAATCGCAGCGTTCGCGTGGATGGCCGGGACAAGCCCGGCCAAGACGGGGCGCGGCGAAGGCGGCGCCTCATGCCTCCGGCGGTTCGGCGCGCTTGCGCTCGATGAACGCCTCAAAATCGAAAGGCGTGGACGGGCCGCTGTTCTCGCCCTCGACAAGCGCGGCGCGCAACGCCTCGAGTCGCGCTTCCTGCTCTTCGAGCAATCGCAGCCCGGCGCGCACGACATCGCTCGCATCGCCGTAGCGGCCGCGCGCGATTTGAGCTTCGATGAAGGCGCTGAAATGGTCGCCGAGGATGAAGGACGCGCTCTTGCGCATCGTCATTCCCTCCGCTTTAGCGGATACCAAAATCTGGCGTCGCGCACAAATGCGGAAGTCGGTCGGTCGATCAGAATCGGGCGGCGAAAAAGGGATGCTGATGCAGCGATCGCCTCCTACGCCTCCACCCGCCGCCGCAGCCACGGCCGCGAGCCCGCCGGGGCTTCGTGCGGGGCGAGGCTGGGCTGGTAGAACAGCGAGGCGGCGGGCAGGGGGCCGCGGCGCAGCGCGCGCAAGGTCGGCTCGTTGGCGATCTCGAACGAGGTGAAGCCGCAGCGCAGCATCAGCGGGATTTCGTCGAGCAGCACGTCGCCGCCGGCGCGCAGTTCGCCCTTGAAGCCGAAGCGTTCGCGCAACAATTCGGCGTAGGAGAAGGCGCGCCCGTCGGCGAATTTGTCGAAGACAAGCACGACCAGCGGGCGGTCCGCCGCTTCGGCCAGTTGCCCGATCGCCTCCTTGCCGGCGGCGATCGAGACGCCGACGGGGTCGGCGCGCTGCTCCAGCGCTTCGCGCTCGGCGCGCCAGCGCGGCGCGGAGACGACGATCGCGCCGACGGCGGGCGGCGCGTCCGCGTCGGCGAGCTTCACCCAGACGTCTTCGGCAAAGCCCTCCTTGCGCCACAGCGCCATCAGATGCCCGCTCCCGCGGTGAGCGCGCCGAGATGGATGCCGCATTCGGTCTTGCCGCGGCCGCGCCAACGGCCGGCGCGCGCGTCCTCGCCGGGCTGCACGGCGCTGGTGCAGGGCAGGCAGCCGATCGAGGGAAAGCCTTTGGCGACCAGCGGGTGCGCGGGCAGGCCGGCCCTGGCGATATAGGCGAGCACGTCGCCGGCGCTCCAGCCGACCAGCGGATTGATCTTGACGCGCTCGCCCTCGGCCTCGAACAGCGGCACGGCGGCGCGCGTCGCACTCTGGAAGCTCTTGCGCCCGGTGATCCACGCGTCAAAGGGCTCCAGCGCCCTGCCGAGCGGCAGCACCTTGCGGATGTCGCAGCAGCGATCGGGATCGCCGGCGAACAGGAATTTCTCGGGGTCCTCGGCGGCGAGCGTTGCGGCGTCGGGCTCGGCGACGATGACCTTGCCGAGGCCGAGCCGCGCAACCAGTTCGTCGCGATAGCGAAGCGTCTCCGGGAACAATTGCCCGGTGTCGACGAACACCACCGGCGTCATCGCGTCGATCTGCGCGACCATGTGCAACAGCACCGCCGATTCGGCGCCGAAGCTGGAGACCAGCGCGATGCGGCCGGGATAGAGGTCTTCGATCGCCAGGCGCAGCAGCGAGCCGGCCTTGACCCGCGCGAAGCGGTCCTCCAGCCGCGAGGCGGCGATCTGGTCGCCGAACAGTTTGATGTCGTGCGCGCTCATTTTCAGATGTCCGATCCGGCGCTGCGCTCGTAGAGCGCTTCCTTGAACGGCGCCATGCCGACGCGCCGGTAGGTCGAAAGGAAATCCTCCGAGGCGTCGCGCCGCTGGCTCATGTAGGTGGCGACCACCGTCTCGACCGCGTCGACGACGTTTTCGGAGGAAAAGCCCGGCCCGGTGATCTGGCCGATCGCGGCCGTCTCGTCGGCCGAGCCTCCGAGCGTGATCTGGTAGGTCTCCTCGCCGGCGCGCTCCAGGCCGAGAATGCCGATATGGCCGACGTGATGATGGCCGCAGGCGTTGATGCAGCCGGAGATCTTGATCTTCAGCGGCCCGATCTCCCGCGCCCGCGCGCCGTCGCCGAAATGTTCGGAGAGACGCTGGGCGACCGGGATCGAGCGCGCGGTGGCGAGCGCGCAATAGTCGAGGCCGGGGCAGGCGATGATGTCGGTGACGAGCCCGGCGTTGGGCGTCGCCAGGCCGACCGAGGCGAGCCGGTCGTAGACCGCCGGCAGATCGTCGAGCGCGACATGCGGCAGCACCAGATTCTGCTCGTGCGAGACGCGCAATTCGTCGCTCGAATAATCCTCGGCGAGATCGGCGACGGCGTCCATCTGGTCGGCCGAGGCGTCGCCGGGCACGCCGCCGATCGGCTTCAGGGAGATCGTGACGATGCCGTAGCCCGGCTTCTTGTGCGGCGAGACATTCGATTGCAGGAAGTTCGAGAATTTCTTGTCCTTGGCGCGGCGCCGCTCGACGCGGTCGCTGGTCGCCTTCTTCGGCTCGAGCGGGGGCAGCGCGAAATAGGCGTTGATGCGCGCGATCTCGGCGGCGGGCAAAGTCAGCCCTTCGCGGTTGTGCGCGGAAAATTCCGCCTCCACCGCTTCGCGCATCGCCGCTTCGCCCTTTTCATGGACGAGAATCTTGATGCGCGCCTTGAACTTGTTGTCGCGCCGTCCTTCGAGATTGTAGACGCGCAGGATCGCGTCGACATAGGCGAGCAGGTCCGCCTCGGGCAGGAAGTCGCGGATCTTGTGGCCGATCATCGGCGTGCGGCCGAGGCCGCCGCCGACATAGACGGTGAAGCCGATTTCGCCCTTGCGCGTTGCGCACCACCTGCAAGCCGATGTCGTGCGCCTGGATCACCGCGCGATCCTTCGGGCCGGCGTTGACCGCGATCTTGAACTTGCGCGGCAGGAAGCTGAATTCGGGATGCAGCGACGACCATTGCCGCACGATCTCGGCGTAGGGGCGGGGATCGACGATCTCGTCGGCGGCGGCGCCGGCGAAATGATCGGCGGTGACGTTGCGGATGCAATTGCCCGAAGTCTGGATCGCATGCATTTCGACGCTGGCGAGCTCGGCCAGAATGTCGGGCACGTCCTTCAGCGCCGGCCAGTTGAATTGCAGGTTCTGGCGGGTGGTGAAATGGCCGTAGCCGCGATCGTATTGGCGCGCGATGTCGGCGAGCTTGCGCAGCTGGCGCGACGACAGCGTGCCGTAGGGCGCGGCGATGCGCAGCATATAGGCGTGCAGTTGCAGATAGAGCCCGTTCATCAGCCGGTGCGGGCGGAACTGCTCCTCCGTCAATTCGCCGGAGAGGCGGCGCGCCACCTGATCGCGGAACTGGGCGACGCGCGCCGCGACGAACGCCGCGTCGAACTCGTCATACCGATACATGGGGCTTCTCCAGGAGGACGGGCGACTGGCCCTGCGCCTGCTTGCCAAGGTCCGGGCGAATGGTCGGGCCGCTCGCGCGGATCAGTTCGCGCAACGCCTTGGGCGCATAATGGCCGTTGCGCAATTCGACGATCACCGCGTAGGGCTCGACGACGAGATCGCGCGCCTCGTCCCGCTTGGCCAGGGCGAGCGCCGCCTGCGTCGCCGCCGCGTCGGCAAAGATCGCCGCGCGCGCGAAATCCTCGACCCAGCCGCCGGCCGAATCCTGAAACAACACAACGCCGTCGATCAGGCGATTGGCGGTGACGATGTCGCTCATGGTCAATTTCGTCCCGGCGCCCGGAAACATTCGCCGCCCCATAGACATGCAGCGCGGCGGCGGCCATTCAAGAGGGGCGGTCGAGCCGTCGCGGCCGTTCGACCGACTGAGAACGCAAGATTATCCTTTTCGCGGAGGCGGATAGCATATAATACGAATCGCAGCTATAATTTATTTTATATAACAAATAGGCAACGTAATTATGCTCCCCTGACCGCTTTTCTCGCCGCGCGGAGCGGAGCGGCCGCATCTGGCGAAAAAAAGGCGATTACGGCGTCTGACCCCGCCGTGGGGAGCCGACCGGTCCGGGCTTGTCGACAACTGTGAATTCGGCGGTCATCCGTCCGTTGCGCCGGCGCGAAAACGGCATCGTTCCGCCGGCGCGGCTTTGGCTTGCCGGACGCCGCCAGGCCGCCGCCCCCTGGTCCGCGTCGGCCGGCGGCGCGATCGCCACGGTCGCATGCGCGGGGGGCCCGTGATTGGCGAGACACTGGTTATAGGCGAACGGGTTTTCGATCTTGGCGCAGGCCGAATAGTCCTGCGCGCCGGCCGGCGCGGCGATCAGCGCGACCAGACCGGCGAAGGCGAGCTTTCGCCCGGGATATGCGGCGCCGGCCGCTCGTCGCGCCATCCCTAACCCCGCAGAGCGGCGCCAGTCTTGCGCGCCACTTCGGCGACAATCCTGTTCACGATCGAATCGATCTCCGCATCCGTCAGACTGCGCTCGCGCGGCTGCAATGTCACCGCAATCGCGACGGATTTGTGGCCGCTCGGCACGCCCTGTCCCTCATAGACGTCGAACACCTGCGCGGCGGCGATCAGACCGCGGTCGGCCGACAGCGCGGCCTTGACGATGTCGGCGGCGCGAACCTCGCTCGCCGCGACGAAGGCGAGGTCGCGTTCGACCGGCATCAGCTCGGTCCGCTCGAGCCTGGCCTTGGCGCGCGTCGCGCGCGGCTTCGGCGCGGGGATCGAATCGAGGATGATCTCGAAGGCGGCGAGCGGCCCTTCGGCGTCGAGCGCCTCGGCCGCCGCGGGGTGCAGCTCGCCGAACCAGCCGATGACGTTGCGCGGCCCGAACTGCAGCGTCGCGCAGCGCCCCGGATGCAGGAAGCCGGGGCCGCCCGGCGCGACCTGCACGGCGCCGGAGGGGACGCCGAGCGCCGCCAGCAGCGCCAACGCGTCGCTCTTGGCGTCGAAGACGTCGACCGCGCCCGCGCCGCCCGCCCAATGGCGGCCCGCGCCTTGCGCTCGGGCCTGGCCGCGCCGCAGCGAGGCGGCGGCGACGCGCTGGTCGTTCTCGCCGTCGCCGAGGAAAATCTGACCGACTTCGAACAGGCCGACGTCGCGCTGGCCGCGCCGGGCGTTGCGCTCGGCCGCCGCGACCAGACCGGGAATCAGGCTCGGGCGCATGTCGGAAAGATCGGCGGCGATCGGATTGGCGAGCGCCAGCGCGGGGCCGCCGCCGCCGAACAGCGTCGCCTTGGGCCGGGAAATGAACGACCACGTCACCGCCTCGCGCAAGCCCAGCGCGCCCAGCGTTCGCTTGGCGAGGCGGGTGCGCTTTTGCAGCAGCGTCAGCACGGGCGCCGGCACGCCGGGCGCAAGGCGGGGCAGCGGGCGCGTCGGCACGCGGTCGAGACCGGCGATGCGCACGATCTGCTCGACGACGTCGGCCTTGCCCTCGATGTCGGGGCGCCAGGACGGCGCGACGACCTCGTCGCCCCCGACGACGAAGCCGAGCTTGCGCAGGATCGCCTCGCCCTCGCTCCTGTCGATTTCAAAGCCGGTGAGGCGCGCCACTTCGCCGAAGGCAAAGGCAATGGCGCGCGGCGGCTGCGGCGGCGGCCCGACGACGATCAGGTGGGAGGCTTCGCCGCCGCACAGATCGAGCGTCATGCGCGTCGCCAGCTCGGCTCCGGGCGCGCAAAAGGCCGGATCGACGCCGCGTTCGAAGCGATAGCGCGCATCGGTCGAAACGCCGAGCTTGCGGCCGGTCTGCGCGATGTTCAGCGGGTCCCACAGGGCGCTCTCGATCAATACGTCGCGCGTCGTCTCGTCGCAGCCGGAATGTTCGCCGCCGATCACGCCGGCGATCGATTCGACGCCGGCGTCGTCGGCGATCACGACGATGGTCTCGTCGAGCGCATAGGTCTTGCCGTCGAGCGCGAGCAGGCTTTCGCCGGCCCGCGCGCGCCGCACATGCAGCGCGCCCGTGACCTTGGCGGCGTCGAACACATGCAGCGGGCGGCCGCGGTCGAAGGTGATGTAGTTGGTGATGTCGACGAGCGCGTTGATCGGCCTCAGGCCGATCGCGGCGAGGCGCCTCCGCATCCACGCGGGCGAGGCGCCGTTGCTGACGCCGCGCACCAGCCGCAGCGCGAACGCCGGACACAGATGCGCGTCGCCGGCGGCGAGTTCGAGCCTCACCTCGATCGGCGAGTCGAAGGCGCCGGGGAGGGCGGCGGGCGGCTTCGTCCTGAGTTGGCCGAGGCCGGCCGCCGCCAGATCGCGAGCAACGCCCGAGACGCCCGTCGCGTCGGGCCGGTTCGGCGTCAGATTGATCTCGATGACGGGATCGTCGAGGCCGGCGTAGATCGCGTAGGACTGGCCGACCGGCGCATCGCCCGGCAGGTCGATGATCCCGTCGTGATCCTGCGACAGTTCGAGCTCGGCCGGCGAGCACAGCATGCCGTTCGATTCGACGCCGCGGATGACGCCCTTGGCGAGCGTGATGTTCTTGCCGGGAATGAACGTTCCGACCGGCGAGAACACGCTGCGCATGCCGGCGCGGGCGTTGGGCGCGCCGCAGACGACCTGCACCGGCGCGCCGGCGCCGGCGTCGACGAGGCACACCCGCAGGCGGTCGGCGTTGGGATGCGGGCTGGCCTCGATGACCCGCGCGACGACGAATCCCTCGAGCCGGCCGGCGGGATTCTCGACGCGTTCGACCTCGAGGCCGATGCGCGTCAGCGTCTCGACGACTTCGCCGAGCGAAGCCGGCGTTTCGAGATGGTCCTTGAGCCAGGAAAGCGTGAATTTCATGGTTTGAAGCCCGACGCAGAAATGTCAGATGGCCTTTCAAACGATCAGCGTCGCCTGGCGATCAAATGCGCGGCGAGGCGTCGGGCCTGATCATTGGGTAGCTTGTTCATGAGTTCTGAGCCTTCGCGCGCCTGGGCAATCAGTTCCAACACTTCATCTCTCCCCAAGCGAAACGGCTTTGGGTCGTAGTCCGCGGTAATCCTGGCGTCTTGAAGGCGCACGAAAATAGCGCCGATCCGTGCGACTTGGGCGCCGAAAAGACGTCCCAGGGGATCCTGGGTGAACACCTTCTTCGCCGAGGCATGATCTAGAGTTCGATAGACCAAGCTATACGTTTCCCAGTCACTCCCCTCACCGCCAAAAGTGATCAGGGCGCCAGCGCAGCGTTCAGCGACCGCGTGAAAAAGCGCATAGTAGGCCGTGGAGACTGCGCGTCGCAACGATGTGTGCTTGGGCCGTCCCTTTTCCCGCTCGGCGAGAGACTTTGCGATGTCGAGCAAATCCTCGATCATCAAGCCGCCGAATCGTCGCGTACGCCGGCAGGCGCATAATTGTCATTGGGACGAACGTCATCGGGATGCTTCAACTGTAGATATGGAAAGCGCGTTTCACCGCTCTGCGCCAATTCCGAACGAAGCGTCGCCAGCGCTTCGCTATAGACGGAGCCGCTCACAACAGGACTCTTCGGCGCCAGAATTGCGTCGAGAAACAAGGCGGGATCGCCATCGTTGTCGACGCCGCCATGAACTTCGACGCTTTCGTATCCCACAGAACCCAACAAGTCTCTCAGGACCTTGTCCGCAAGCCGTCTAACCTCTTCGTCCGTCATTGCGTCCGTTCCTTGGGCCGAATCCAGCGTCGCGCCGATGGGAGATTGTCCTGTCTCCACCAATACAATCACGGTGCTAACCGCTCAATCCCCCCGCCAGCGTCGGGATGTCGAGCGGCTTGAAGCCGTAATGGTCGAGCCAGCGCAGATCGCCTTCGAAGAAGTCGCGCAGGTCCGGCATGCCGTATTTCAGCATCGCGATGCGGTCGATCCCCATGCCCCAGGCGAAGCCCTGAAATTCCTCCGGGTCGATCCCGCAATTGCGCAGCACATTGGCGTGGACCATGCCGCAGCCGAGAATCTCCAGCCAGTCCTCGCCCTCGCCGAAGCGGATTTCGCCGCCCGAGCGCCGGCACTGGATGTCGACCTCCATCGACGGCGAGGTGAAGGGAAAGAAGCTGGGGCGAAAGCGCATCGCGACTTCCGGCACTTCGAAGAACGCCTTGCAGAACTCTTCCAGCACCCATTTGAGCTGGCCCATGTTGGCGCTGCGGTCGATGACGAGCCCCTCGACCTGATGGAACATCGGCGTATGCGTCTGGTCGGCGTCGGTGCGATAGGTGCGCCCCGGGCAGATCACCCGGATCGGCGGCCGCTGGCTCAGCATCGTGCGGATCTGCACCGGGCTCGTATGCGTGCGCAGCAGCTTGCGCTCGCCTGTGGCGTCGGGCGCGAAAAAGAAGGTGTCGTGCATGTCCCGCGCGGGATGGCCGGGCGGGAAGTTCAGCAGGGTGAAATTATAGTCGTCGGTCTCGATGTCCGGCCCTTCGGCGATCGCAAAGCCCATGTCGGCGAAGATCGCGATCAGTTCGTCCATGACCTGGCTGATCGGGTGAATGCGCCCCGTCTCGACGCCGGAAGCGCGCGCCGGAAGAGTGACGTCGACCGCCTCGGCGGCGAGGCGCCTTTGGAGCGCCGCCGATTTCAGCACCAGGCGGCGGGCGGCGAGCGCCTCGCCGACCTCGTCCTTCAGCGCGTTGACGGCCGCGCCGCGCGTCTTGCGCTCGTCGGGCGACATTTTGCCAAGCGTCGCGAGCAGGGCGGAGACCGAGCCTTTTTTCCCGAGAGCGGCGATGCGAACGGCTTCCAGCGCCGCTTCGTCGGCGGCGCCGGCGATGGCGGCGAGAACCTCGGCTTGCAGGTCGGCGACGTCGGTCATGGACGGTTGGCTGGTTGGATCGCTGGCGGCTTTTGTCACGCGGCGGCGGGGGAGTCGAGCACAGCGAGACGGCCTTTTCCCGGTTCCACGCCGCATCGTTTCGCGACGCCCCTCAACCGTCCCCTGTCCCGCAAGGGGGAAGGGATTGTCCGCGGCGCCTGAACCTGAATCGAGGGCGCTCAGGCCGCCTTCGGCAGATGACCCTTGGCCTGCTCGACGATCGCCGCGAAGGCCGCCGGCTCGTGGATGGCGAGATCGGACAGGATCTTGCGATCGACCTCGATGCCGGCGCCGATCAGGCCCGAAATGAGGCGGCTGTAGGTCAGGCCGTGCTCGCGCGCCGCGGCGTTGATGCGCTGGATCCACAAGGCGCGAAACTCGCGCTTGCGGTTCTTGCGGTCGCGATAGGCGTATTGCATCGCCTTTTCGACCGCCTGCTTGGCGATGCGAATGGTGTTCTTGCGGCGGCCGAAATAGCCTTTCGCCGCGCGCATCACCTTCTTGTGTTTGGCGTGCGCGGTCACGCCACGTTTGACGCGGGACATGTTGATCTCCTGGGAAGCTCGGGAAGTCGAATGAGGCGGCGATCAGCCGTTCGGCAAGAAATACTTCTTGACGTTGTCGCCGTCGGTCTTGAACAGCACGTTGGTGCCGCGCAGGTTGCGGATCTGCTTGTTGGTCCGCTTGATCATTCCGTGGCGTTTGCCGCTCTGGGCATAGACCACCTTGCCGGTTCCAGTGATCTTGAAGCGCTTTTTGGCGCCCGATTTGGTCTTCATCTTGGGCATTTGGCTCTCCTGGGGTTCAGGCCCCCTGTGGCGTTCGGCGGACCCTTTCGGGGTCCTTTCGCATCGCGACGAGCGAAAAGAACCGCCACGGCAGCCCTGACTGGCCGGGCGGTTCGAAGGAACGGGCTTGTAAGGGAAAGGGGCGGTCGATGCAAGCGCGAGCGAGCCGGTCGCGCGCCGCGAGCCCTCGGGCGTCGATGATCGCGCCCTGCGGCTTGAATTTTCCGCGCCTTTTTGCGCATACCTTCGGCGGCGGGCGCCGTCGGCCCCGCCCGATCAATCGGGGAGGGGACGATCCATGTATGCGATGCGGCGTTACGAGGGGACCGGCGCCATCGTCACCGGCGGGGCTTCCGGCATCGGCTTCAAGACGGCCGAACGGATCGTCGGAGAAGGCGGGCAGGTCTGCCTTTGGGACGTCGACCAGGCCAAGCTTGACGCCGCCAGGGCCAGTCTCGGCGCGGGCGCGCACGTTGCGCGCCTCGACATCACCGACCCGGACGCCGTCGGGCGCGCCGCCGCGCAGGCCGCAACGGCGATGGGCCATATCGACGCGCTGGTGTGCAGCGCCGGCGTCGCGGGCCTGAACGCGCCCGTCGTCGACTACCCGATCGACGAGTGGAAGCGCGTCTTCGACGTCAACGTCAACGGCCTGTTCTATTGCAACCGCTACGTCGCGCCGTTCATGAAGGCGCGCGGCTACGGGCGCATCGTCAACGTCGCCTCGATCGCCGGCAAGGAGGGCAATCCCACCGCTTCGGCCTATAGCGCTTCGAAGGCGGCGGTGATCGGCCTGACCAAGTCGCTCGGCAAGGAGCTCGCCAAGGACGGGGTGACCGTCAACGCGATCACCCCGGCGACGGTCGAAACCCCGATGCTCGCCCAGGTCTCGGCCGCCCATATCGCCTATATGCGTTCGAAAATCCCGATGGAGCGTTTCGGGACGGTCGACGAGATCGCCGCCATCATCTGCTGGCTGGCGAGCCGGGAATGCTCGTTTACGACGGGCGCCGTATTCGATATTTCCGGAGGCCGGGCGACCTACTGAGGGCGACGGGCGCGCCCGCCGGCCCCGGCCTCGAGCGCGCGGAGGGGCGCGGCGGGTGATGCGCCAAAACCACACCGCCCCGCTTTGTGGCGGGATTGGCGACTTTTGTGGGCATAGGTGTGATTTAGGGATTGAAGTTGGTGCGGCGCACCATATCTTGGAGCTGCGACGATTCGTCGTCGTATGCCCTCCTTGGGCGTTTCCTCCCTAGACTTAGGCCGCTTTCGGGTGGCCTTTTTTTTGTCGGCGAGGCGTCAATAAACCCGAGCGACCGCGCGAAGGCAAGCCCGCCAGGGCGGGCTTTCGGCCCGGCGCGCATTAAATTTACGTCTGAATGGCTGACCCAAAACGCGGGACGCCCATCCGCGAAGAGCGCGCCGGCGCCCGCTTCACCGCGACGTCGATCGCCGGCGGTCGGCTGCGGGGCGGTCCTCGCCGTTTTTGCCGGACCGCCCGATCGCGGTCCTACCGGCGGGCCGACGGTTTCGCCTTGGCCGGCGACGTCTTCTTGCCGGCGGGAGCGCCATTCGCCTTCGGGGCAGGGGGCGCCGCCTGTTGGCGTTCGGCGTCCTCCGCTATTTTTCGCGCCATTTCCCAGTGCCGGTCGGCCTGACCGGCCGGACGGCCGTCCTTTTCCCATAGATGATAGGCGGTCTCACGAATGCGTTGTTCCTTGTGGTCGCTTCGCATGGCGTTCTGCATCTGCTGATCTCCGAATCAATCCCGTTCGCCATTTTATACTTTCGAGCAACCCTGGAACAGTTTTCTTCCTCCTTCCTGTCGTCAGGTTAGGCTCGGGCGCCGAACGTCGCCGACGACCCGGCGCCGGGCGGCGCGCGACGCAGGATGTCGGGCTAACCGATATTTAACCGGCCGCGGCGCAGGTTCCCGGCGAGCGCGGCGGGAAAAGAGCGATTTCGATGAGCCACGGCGGCCCGCAGACCCTGGACGCGCGCGACGCGCTGGCGCGCCAGATTCCTGCCTTCCTGATCATCGGCGCGCTGGGCTTTTGCCTCGACGCCAGCCTGACGGTGCTGCTCGTGCGAAGCTTCGGCGTCCCCCCGCTGCTGGCGCGGCCGCCCGCCTTCGTCGTTGTGACGCTGGTCAATTTCGTCCTCAACCGGGCCTTCACATTCCGTCACAGCCAAACCCCCTGGCTGCGGGCGCTCGGGCGCTACGTGCTGGTCTGCCTCGCCGGTCTGGCGGTGAACTATGCGGTCTACGCGGCTCTGCTGGCGCTGGCGCCGCTGTTCGGGGTCGCCATCTCCCCGGCGATCCTGACGCTGTTCGTCGCGTGTGGGACCGCGGCGGCGACGCTTCTGACTTTCGCCGGTTTCCGCTCCTTCGCGTTCCGGGCGTAAGGGGGCGCGGACGCCGCCCCGGCGCGCCTCACGCGGTCTTCTCCTCGACCAACCCGAGCTCTTCGATCATCTTGCCGCGCATGATGAATTTCTGCACCTTGCCGGTGACCGTCATCGGGAAGCCGTCGACGAAGCGGACGTAGCGCGGCGCCTTGTAATGGGCGATGGAAGCGCGGCAATAGGCGATCACCTCCGGCTCGCTCAGCGACGCCCCTTCGCGCAATTTGATCCAGGCGCAGAGCTGCTCGCCGTAATGATGGTCGGGGACGCCGAACGCCTGCACGTCGGCGATCGCCGGGTGGGTGTAGAGGAATTCCTCGACCTCGCGCGGATAGATGTTCTCGCCGCCGCGGATCACCACGTCCTTCAGGCGCCCGACGATGTTGCAATAGCCCTCGGCGTCGATCGTCGCCAGATCGCCGGTGTGCATGTAGCGCGATTCGTCGATCGCCCTGGCCGTCCCTTCCGGGTCGCCCCAGTAGCCGCGCATCACGCTGTAGCCGCGGGTCAGCAATTCGCCGGCGACGCCCGGCGCCGTGATGCGCCCCTCGGCGTCGACGATCTTGACCTCGATATGGGGCTGGATGCGCCCGACGGTCGAGACGCGGCGCTCCTGCGGATCGTCGAAGGCGCTCTGGAAGCTGACCGGGCTGGTCTCGGTCATCCCGTAGGCGATCGTCACTTCGCCCATGTGCATGCGCGAGACCACGTTGCGCATCACCTCGACCGGGCACGGCGAGCCGGCCATGATGCCGGTGCGCAGGCTCTTCAGGTCGAAGCGCTTGAATTCCGGATGATCGAGCATCGCGATGAACATGGTCGGCACGCCATGCAGGCCGGTGCAGCGCTCGGCCTCGACCGCCTGGAGCGTCGCCAAGGGATCGAACCCTTCGGCGGGGCAAACCATGCAGGCGCCATGGGTGACGCAGGCCAGATTGCCCAGCACCATGCCGAAGCAATGATAATAGGGCACCGGAATGCACAGCCGGTCGGCCGGCGTCAGCCGCATCGCCTCGCCGATGAAATAGCCGTTGTTGAGGATGTTGTGGTGGGTGAGCGTCGCGCCCTTGGGCGCGCCGGTGGTGCCGCTGGTGAACTGGATGTTGATGGGATCGTCGAACTGCAGCCTGCGGCCGAGCGCGGAAAGTTCGGCGAGCCGGGCGGACGAGGCCGGGGCGGCGACGTCGGCGAAGTTGAAGGCGCCGGCGGTCGCCTCGCTCCCCAGGCGGATGACGATCTCCAGTTCGGGCAGCCGGGCCGCCGCGAGCCGGCCGGGCGCGGCGCCGTCGAGCTCCGGCGCGAGCAGGCGCAGCGAAGCGATGTAATCGTTGCCCCGGAAGCCGGCGCTGAGGATCAACGCCTTGCAGCCGACCTTTTTCATCGCATATTCGAACTCATGCGAGCGATAGGCGGGATTGATGTTGACGAGGATCAGGCCCGCCTTGGCGGTGGCGAACTGCGTCAGCACCCATTCGGCGTTGTTGGGCGACCAGATGCCGATGCGCTCGCCCGGGCCGAGGCCGAGCGCGATGAGGCCCGCCGCCAGATCGTCGGCGCGCCGGCGCAACTCCTCGTAGGTCCAGCGGATCGACTGATGGCGAACGACCAGCGCCGGGCTGTCCGGCGCCTCGTCGGCGATCCGGTCGAGCAGCGCGCCGATCGTCTCGCCGATCAGCGGCTTGTCGCTGGCGCCGTGAACATAGCTCTGGGCGAGCGACGTCATGTCGATTCCTCCATGCGAATGGCGCGCCGGCGCGCGGCGCGGCCGCCTCCACATAAACATTTTCGCCGGTTCCGATTCAAGCACGGCGCGGCGGCGGCGCCAGCGCCCGCCCTTTCACGCCGCGGACGGCGTCACTGCTCGATCACGCCGATCTTGACGCGGGCGAGGCCGGCGTTGCGAAAGCCGAGCGCGTCGGCGGCGCCGGTCGAGACGTCGATGATGCGGTTGCGGATGAAGGGGCCGCGGTCGACCACCACCACCGTGACGGTCCGCCCGTTGCCGAGATTGGTGACGAGCAGCCGCGTGCCGAACGGCAAGGTGCGATGGGCGGCGATCAACCCGCCGTGCCGCGGGTTGCTGTAATAGGAGGCCTGGCCGATCCAATCGGCGCGCGCCTCGGGAGCCGTGACAAAAACAGCCAGAAACCCTACAATGGCTTTGTTCAATGGGCGGACTCCCGCTCGGTTTCCGCAAAGCCCCCGCGGGCTTTATAGCCGAACCTATGCGTCCAGGGAACGGCCGCCGCAATTCGGGCGCGTTTTGGCCTATGTAGGGGTTGCGCGGGTTCGAGGCTGCGGCGTTCTCAGGTTGGAGTGACAATTCCTTGAAAATCCTCGTCATCGGCGCCGCCGGCATGGTCGGGCGCAAGCTGGTCGAACGGCTCGCCCGGGACGGCGCGATCGGCGGCGCGCCGATCACGAAGGCCGATCTCGTCGACATCGTCGAGCCTTCGGCGCCGCAGGGCGCGCCGTTTGCGACGACGACCGCCGCGGTCGACATCGGCGCCGCCTATGTCGCGCCCAAGCTCGTCGCCGGGGAGCCCGACGCGATCTTTCTTCTCGCCTCGATCGTGTCGGGGGAGGCCGAGAGCGATTTCGAAAAGGGCTATGCGGTCAACCTCGACGGCACGCGCGGAATTTTCGAGGCCATCCGGCAGCGGCATTTGCGCACCGACGGGCGCTACCGCCCGCGCCTGCTGTTCACCTCGTCGATCGCCGTGTTCGGCGCGCCGTTTCCCGAGGTGATCGAAGACGAATATTTCACGACGCCGCTGACCAGCTACGGCACCCAAAAAGCGATCAGCGAGCTGCTGCTCGCCGATTTTTCGCGGCGCGGTTTTTTTGACGGCGTCGGCATCCGCCTGCCGACCATCTGCGTTCGTCCGGGCCGCCCGAACCTGGCCGCCTCCGGCTTCTTCTCGAATATCATCCGCGAGCCGCTCGCCGGCCGCGAGGCCGTGCTTCCGGTGTCTGAGAACGTGCGGCACTGGCACGCCTCGCCCCGCTCGGCGGTCGGTTTTCTCCTGCACGCCGCCAACCTCAACACGGCCGCGCTCGGCGCGCGCCGGAACCTGACGATGCCCGGCGTCTCGGTCACCGTCGGCGAGCAGATCGAGGCGCTGCGCCGCATCGCCGGCGACGCGGTCGTCGCGCGCATTCGGCGCGAGCCCAACGAGACGATCGCCCGCATCGTGGCGGGCTGGCCCACCAACTTCAACGCCAGGCGGGCGCTGGCGCTCGGCTTCCGCGTCGAGGCGAGTTTCGACGAAATCATCAGGAATCACATCGAAGAGGAGCTGGGCGGCAGAATCGGATGAGGACGCGATGCTAGACCTCCAGACGGCGCCGACGCGGCCGGCCCCGCCGGCGACGCGCTCCGTCGTTGCGGCGCCCGCGCCGGACGGCGCCCCCGCGCCCGCCGCGCCGGCGCGGCGGCGCGGGTTGGGCCTGGCCTCGCGCCTGCTGCTGCTGACGATCAGCTTCGCCTTGCTCGCGCAGGTGATGATCTTCGTGCCGCGCATCGCCGCGGTGCACGACAACTGGCTGCGCGGGCGCCTGGCGGCCGCCAACACCGCCGCGCTGGTGTTCGCCGCCGCGCCCGACGACATGCTGCCCCGCGAGCTCGCCGCAAAAATCCTGCGCAGCGTCGGCGCCGAGACCATCGCCCTGAAGACGCGCGACACCCACCGGCTGCTCGCCGTCGCCGAAATGCCGCCGGCGGTCAGCGATTCCTACGACTTGCGCGACCCTTCGATGGCGCAGGGCGTCGCCGACGCCGTGCGTGCGCTGTTCGCTCCGAAGGGCGCGGTCGTGCGGGTCATCGGCCCCGCGCCGATGGAAGACGCCTTCCTGGAGATCACGCTCGACGAGACGCCGCTCACCGAGGCGATGTGGCGGTTCACGCGCAACTTTCTGACCATCGTGATGACGGTCTCCACCGTCGTCGTGCTGGTGATCTGGGCCTCGATTTGGCTGATGGTGCTGAGGCCGGTGCGCCGGCTGACCTCCAATATCGTGGCGTTCGGCGAGCGCCCGCAGGACGCCGCGCGCATCATTTCGCCGAGCGGCAAGGGCGACGAAATCGGCGTCGCCGAACAAGCCCTCGCCACCATGCAGACGACGCTGTCGCAGGAGCTCGGCCAGAAGAAGCGGCTCGCCGAGCTCGGCCTGGCGGTCGCCAAGATCAACCACGATTTGCGCAACATGCTGACCGCCGCCCAATTGATTTCCGATCGGCTGGCGACCATTCCCGATCCGCTCGCCGTTCGCCTCGCGCCGCGCCTGATGGCGACGCTCGACCGCGCCATTGCGTTCTGCCAGGAAACGCTGACCTATGGCGCGGCGGCGGAGAAGCCGCCGCTGCGGCGGCGGGTCGTCCTGCGCGAAGTGATCTGCCAGGCGATCGAGGCGTCCGACGCGCGGCGCGCGGAAGGCGTTTCGTCCGTGGTCGAAGTGTCCGAGACCTTCGAAGTGTTCGCCGACCCCGAGCACGTCCTGCGGGTCATCGAAAACCTGCATCGCAACGCGCTGCAGGCGCTGGCCCAGTTCGGCCCGACCGACGGCCGTCCGGCGGCGATCCGTTACGCCGCGTGGCGGGGCGAGGAAGCGGCGACGATCGAGGTCAGCGACACCGGGCCGGGCTTTCCGCCACATCTGGCGCGCGGCGTGTTCCAGCCGTTTCATCTGTCGACCCGGGAGGGGGGAACCGGCCTCGGTCTGGCGATCGCCGCCGATCTTGCCGATCGCAACGGCGGCTCGATCACCCTCGCGCCGCGCGAGCCGGACGACTTCTATTGCGGCGCGCGCTTTCTCATCACCCTGCCCGCCGAGCCGGAAGGGTCGGCCTGACAAAAAGCCAAGGGGTTTGGCGCGCGGCGCGGCGGGTCGGCCACGCCTCCTTGAATTGTCCGGCCGGCGCTTGCGCCTGCGGCCAAGAGCGGTTAGACGGTGCGCTCGCTTCACGCCGCATCGCGCTCGCCTGACGCCCGGACGCGCCACTTCCGGGACCGAGGGCCGCGCAAGCCGGCGACGCAGGCGGCGCGCGCCCGTAGCTCAGCTGGATAGAGCACCAGACTACGAATTTGGGGGTCGGGAGTTCGAATCTCTCCGGGCGCGCCATTTTCGCCAGCGGTTTGCTCTTCAGCGCTTTTCTCGCTTGTTGCGCGGAACACGAGAGAGACGCGCAAGAAGCCTCAAAGTCCGCCGCTCCGGCCGGGACGTTGGGCCGGCGCCGCGCGGTCCGCTGAATTTACCTTACATCGAGTTTTATTATCGTTTTATCGGTTCCGCGGCTGGCGGGGCCGGCGGGGCTGTGGTGTCATGATCGACGGGGTCGGCGATCGCCGGCTTCCAATTGCCGCAGCGTTTCCTCGAGACCTCTCGCCCCCCGGATTTGCGCCCTGTGAAAATCACCACTATCGCCGGGCGCGAGCTGGGACCCGACCTGGCGGCGAAATGGGCGGCGTTGCAGCGCGCCAACGCCGATCTCTCCAGCCCTTTCTTTCATCCCGAATTCATCCGCTGCGTCGCCAGCGTCAAGCCGAACGTCGAGATCGCGATCGTCGAGGACGCCGGGAGGCTCGTCGCTTTCTTTCCCTTCGAACGGATTCTGCGCTCGCTCGGCGGGCCCGTCGGCGGCCCGCTGTCGGACTATCACGGCCTCGTATGCGCGGGCGGCGACGAGGCGGATTTCGCCGGTCTCGACCTGCTGCGCGCCTGCAAGCTGATCGCCTGGGATTTTTCGCGTCTGCCGCTGTCGCAAGCCGGTCTTTGCGGACAGACCGCGTCGCTGATCGCCAGCCCGCGCATCGAGCTGGCGGACGGGTTCGCCGCCTATGCCGAGCGCAAACGGGCTTCAGGCTCCAACCTGATCGAGCGGGCGAGCTATTCGGCGCGGCGGCTGGCGCGCGAAATCGGGCCGCTGCGCTACACGGCCCATCAGGCCGACCCCTCCCTCCTCGACCAGGCGCTGGCCTGGAAGTCGGCGCAATATGAGAGAACCGGCAAGCCCGACATTTTTCGCGTCGCCTGGACGCGGGCGCTGCTGAAGGCCATCCATCAGACGCAGACCGAAGGGTTCGCCGGCGTTCTGTCGACGCTCCACGCCGGCGACCAGTTGATCGCCGGCCATTTCGGCATGCGCTCGCAGGAGTGCTGGCACTACTGGCTGCCTTCGTACAATCGCGCCTGTTCGAAATATTCGCCCGGCCTCATCCTGATCCTGAAAATGGCGGAAAGCGCCTCGCGGCTCGGCGTCGGGATGATCGACCTCGGCGCGGGAATGTCGCAGCACAAGGCGCGCCTGGCGACCGGATCGGCGACGCTCTCGGCCGGCAGCCTGGAATTGCCGACGTGGCGGTCGATGCGCCGGACTGTCCAGCGCAGCCTCGCCGCCAGAGTGCGAAACACCCCGCTGGAGGCGCCGGCGCGGGCGATCGCCCGCTCGTGGCGCGCGCTCGGTCTGTCGCTCACCTGAGGGCCGCCCCGGCGGGCGGCCCGCGGCCTCGCGATCGTCGACGGCGCGTCGATCGTCGGCGGCCGGGGCGGCTATTCCGGCGCCATCATCGGCGCCTTGATCCTCACGGCGCTGAACGGCCTCCTCACCCTGCTCGACGCGATCGAGCCGGTTCGCCGGATTCTCTATGGCGCGATCATCCTCCTGCTCGCGGCGGCCTGGACCCGCCTCACCGACCGATGAAGGCGCTGGCGCGAGCCGCGCCGTCGAAATATGACGGGTGAGCGGCGATGCGCGGCGCTTTGAAGACGGTGAATCTTGGACACGAACGAACCAGGCGAGCCTGCGCTCTACTTCTGCGTCGACGGCGGCGGCTCTCGCAGCCGGGGCGGGCTTTTCGACGCTGAGGGAAAAGCGCTTGCCGAGGCGGCGGCCGGTCCCTGCAATCCCACGACAAGCCTCGACAGGGCGGTGGCCAGCGTCGAGAGCCTGTGGGGCCAATGCTGCTCGGCGGTCGGGCGACCGAACGACCGGTTCGAGGGCGTCGTCTTCGCGATCGGCGCGGCGGGAACCTATATCGACGCCGGCCGCGACGCGTTTTTGAAAGCTTGCCCGCCATTCCCGCGGCGCTGCGCGATGAGCGACGGCTATGCGGCGCTGATCGGCGCCGGCTCCGGCGCGCCTTGCAGTCTGATGATCGTCGGGACCGGCGTCGCCGGACATCGGCTCTACGCCAACGGGCTGTCGATTCAGCGCGACGCGTGGGGCTGGATCGGCGGGGACCGGGGCAGCGGCAGCTGGATCGGCCAAAGGGCGTTGCGCCACTGCCTGGCCGCGCTCGACGGCGTGGTGGCGCAGGACCGGCTCAGCCGCGCCGTTCTGGCGGCGATCGGCGGCAGCCAGAAGCTGCGCGCCGGCTGGATGCGCGACCTCGGGCCGGACCGCCTGGCCGCGCTCGCGCCGCTGGCGCTCGAACAGGCCGACGCGGGCGACGCGATGGCGCGGCGCATACGAGAACGCGCGGTGGAGCACCTTGCGGCGTTGATCGGCGTCATCGCCAGCCCCGACGCGCCGCTTTTCGCGGCGGGCGGCCTCGTCCCGCCGCTGCGCGCGCGGCTTTCGGAAAAGGCGGGCCGCGCAATTTTCGAGCCGAACTTCGACGCGCTGACCGGCTGCTGGCTGGTCGGCAGCGGAAAGGCCCCGGAGGAGCGCGCGCTTCTGTTCGGTGAAACGGTGGAGCCGGATCGATGAGCGCCGATTCCATCGCCCCGAGGGCGTTCCCGCTTGATCAGACAAGGCGCGCCGAAGTCCAGGCGCCGCCGTTTCGGCTGGAGGCGACGCTGGCTTCGATGAAGGCGAGCCCGCGGGCGCCGTCCAGCACGTTGGGGGTGAGCCTCGCCGCCGCTTCCGGCGCGCGCCCGGCGCGGCGCGCTAAGATCAGTTCGACCGCGTCGCGGTAGAGGTTTGCGAAGCCCTCGATATAGCCCTCGGGATGGCCGCCGGGCATTCGCGATCCCTGTCTGGCCGAGTCCCGATTGCCCGGTCCGCCGCGCTGCAGGAGGCGCGTCGGTTCGCCGTACGGCGCAAAGCGCAGGAATTCCGGGCTTTCGCCGCACCATTCCAGGCCGGCGCGGGTCCCGTAGACCTTGACGCTGAGATTGTTGAGATTGCCGACGGCGACCTGACTGGCCATCAGCACGCCGCGCGCGCCGCCGACGAAACGCAGCAGGACATGCGCGTTGTCGTCGAGGCGCCGCCCGGGGACGAAGGTCGCCAGATCGGCCGACACCGCGTCGAGTTCGAGACCGGTGACGAACAACGCGAGATTATGCGCGTGCACGCCGATGTCGGCGAGGCAGGCGGAGGCCCCGGCGCGCGCCGGGTCGGTGCGCCATTCCGCCTGTTTGTGACCGCCGGCGTCGATCGGCTCGGTCAGCCAATCCTGGATATAGGCGGCATGCACGACGCGGATCTCGCCGATCTCGCCCGCCGCGATCATCTCGCGGGCCTGGCGAACCATCGGGTAGCCGGTGTTGTTCAACGTCACCGCGAACACCAGCCCTTTGGCCCGCGCAAGTTCGATCAGCTCCCTGGCTTCCCGCAGCGACGTCGAAAGCGGCTTGTCGCAGATGACGTCGACGCCGGCTTCCAGAAACGCCCTGGCGACGGGATAGTGCAAGTGATTGGGGGTCACGATGACCACCGCCTCGATTCCGTCGGGGCGGCCCGCCTCGCGCGCGGCCATCTCCGCGTAGCTCGCATAAGTCCGCTCCGGCGGCAGGCCGAGATCGAGGCCCGACAGCCGCGCGTTTTCGGGATCGGCCGACAGCGCGCCCGCCGTCAGCACGATGAGGTCGTCGAGCCGCATCGCCATGCGATGCACGGCGCCGATGAACGCGTTGCGGCCGCCGCCGACCATGCCGACGCGCAGACGCCTGCCGTCGACGCCGTGGCCCGCCGTCGCATAGACCATCGTCTCAGCCTCGCACGCCGAGCAGTTTCAGATTGACCGCGCGATCGGCGCCGGTCGCGGCGAAATCGTCGAACACCCGGTCCGTCACTTCGATGATGTGGTCGGCGATGAACTGCGCGCCCTTGCGCGCCGCGACTTCCGGATGCTGCAGGCAGCACTCCCACTCGTAGACCGCCCATCCCGCGAAGTCGTAGCCGGCGAGCTTGGAGAAAACGGCCTTGAAATCGACCTGACCGTCGCCGAGCGAGCGGTCGCGCCCGGCACGACGCAGCCAATCCTGATAGCCGCCGTAGACGCCCTGCTTCGCGGTCGCGTTGAATTCGGCGTCCTTGACGTGGAACATCTTGATGCGCTCGTGATAGGCGTCGATGAAGCCGAGATAGTCCATGCATTGCTTGATGAAGTGGCTCGCGTCGTAGTTGATGTTGCAGCGCCGGTGTCCGCCGACCGCGGCCAGGAACATCTCGAACGTGTCGCCGTCGAAAATGTCCTCGGTCGGGTGAATCTCGAAGCACAGGTCGACGCCGTTCTCGTCGAAGACGTCGAGGATCGGCTTCCAGCGGCGCGCCTGCTCGGCGAAGCAATCCTCGATCAGGCCGGCCGGGCGCTGCGGATAGGGATAGAAATACGGCCAGGCCAGCGAGCCGGTGAAGCTCACGTGTTCGCTCAGGCCGAACCGTCGCGACACCCTGGCCGCCTTGCGCACCTGATCGGCCGCCCAGCGGCGCCGTTTCTCGGGATCGCCGCGCACCGGCTCGGGGCATTGGCCGTCGAACATCGCATCGTAGGCCGGATGGACGGAGACCATCTGGCCCTGAAAATGGCTCGACAATTCGCTGATCGCGATGCCGACGTCGGCGAGCCGGCCCTTGATCTCGTCGCAGTAGGCCTCGCTCTCGTAGGCCCGGTCGAGGTCGAAGAAACGCCGGTCCCAGGTGGGGATTTGAATCGCCTTGTAGCCATAGTTCTTGGCCCAACGCGCGATGCCTTCCAACGTGTTGTGCGGCGGCGTATCGCGCGCGAACTGCGCCAGAAACAGACCGGGGCCCTTGATGGTCCTCATGACGCCTCCCAACATCGTCGGCCGCTGCGATCCGCGCCCGACGCTCGCGCGCCGGATGAAGGCTCCGCCGTTCCGTTGAACGATCGCCAAAATCGAAGGTTTGTCAATTCACGGCCTGGCTCAGGACATATGAGACTCACGGATGGAGGCGGTTTTGTTCATTGTTTGCTTGGCGGAGCGGAGCGCGAGAGGAATTCGAAGTCAAGGATGCGAAGCGCCGCCTTCGGCGGCGGCCCTTCGGGCCGTCCTTGAGTTCGAATTCCTCTCGCGCATAATTGCCTCCAAGCATTCAATGAATTTGTGGCGCTGACGTCAGCACCAGTCTCTGATGTGTCTGAGCCAGGTCATTCACGGCCCATCGCGCCCTCCGCGGCGCCCGCTCGCATGAGGCGAAGACGCGGCGCCGGTCGGGGCTGATGAGAATTCCGGCGATATCCGGCGCCGCCAGGGCGCCGCGCGCCGAGCCTTCGCCCCGTCCGCCTCGGCGCCGTGTGAACGACGTATCAGAGTCGATCGGGTTGATTGACGCACGCCATGGTGCGAAGGAGGAGGCGCTTGCGCCCGCCGGGCTGACGAGCGGCCTTGCTTGCCTGTTAGGGACGCGCTTTCGCCGGCGACCGAGCGAGTTCGCGGCGGCCGACGATCGCGACGAACCGGAAACGCCCGATGTCCTGGATCGATAGCGCCAACCAGCCCGGCTGTCCCTTTCCGATCCAGAACCTGCCATATGGCGTGTTCAGCGCGCCCGCGCAGCCGCCTCGCTGCGGCGTTGCGATCGGCGACTTCGTCCTCGATCTTTGCCTGCTCGAGCGCGGCGGCCTTGTCGACGCCGGCGGCGGCGCGTCGGTTTTCGACGGGGGCGCGCTCAATCCCTTCATGGCGCTCGGCAAGGCGCGCTGGGAGGCCGTGCGATCGCGGCTGACCGAGCTTCTTTCGCGGGACGGCGATCCGGTTTTGCGCGATGACGCGGCGCTCCGTGCGCAGGCGCTGAGGCCGCTGGCCAATGCGCGGCTGCATTTGCCGTTCAAGGTCGCCGGCTTCACCGACTTCTATTCCGGCCGTCATCACGCCTTCAACGTCGGGACGATGTCCCGCGGACCGCAGAACGCCCTGCCGCCGAACTGGCTGAGCATGCCGATCGCCTACAATGGCCGCGCCTCGACGGTGGTCGTCAGCGCCGCCGAAATCCGCCGCCCGCTCGGCCAGAGGAAGCCCGCCGGCGTCGACCTGCCGGTGTTCGGCCCCAGCCGCCGGCTCGATTTCGAGCTGGAAATCGGCGCCGTCGTCGGCGTCGCCTCCGAAATGGGCGAACCGATCACGGTCGCCGAGGCGGACGAGATGATCTTCGGTTATGTTCTCCTCAACGATTGGTCGGCGCGCGACATCCAGGCCTGGGAATCCCAGCCGCTCGGCCCGTTCCAGGGCAAGGTGTTCGCGACTTCGATCAGCCCGTGGATCGTCGCCAAGGCGGCGCTCGAACCGTTCCGGGTGTGGACGCCCGCGCGGGAGCGTCCGCTCCTGCCGTATCTGCGCGAGGCCGGGCCGATGCTCTACGACATCAAGCTCGAGGCGATGATCCGGCCGGAGGGCGCCGCGCGGCCGACCGTCGTCAGCCGCGCCAATTATTGCGAGATGTATTACTCGGCCGCCCAACAGCTCGCTCAACACGCGGTCGGCGGCTGCAAGATGGAGACCGGCGATCTCCTCGGCTCGGGAACGATTTCCGGGCCGACGAGAGAGGCCGCGGGTTCGATGCTCGAGCTCTCCCGGGGCGGCGCCGAGCCGGTGACGCTGGCGACCGGCGAGTTGCGGCGCTTCCTCGAAGACGGCGACACCGTGACGCTGACCGGTTGGGCCGAGGGCGAGGGCTATCGCATCGGTTTCGGGGAATGCGTGGGCGCAATTCGTCCGGCGCCCGCCGAAAGACCATGGTGAGCGGGGCGGGGGGAGGCGGCGCCCGGCCGGCCGTCCCGACGTTTCCGAAATCCAGGCGGTTCCCGCCGGCCGCCGTCCGGCGGATCGCTCCGATCAGGCCCTGAATTTGTTCCGTTGTGCGGATGTTATCTCACACCGAAAGGCGTGGTGGTGCCAGGGGCGGAATCGAAGTGACGGCTAAAGCATTTGAAACAAATACACTATTTCAATCCAAGAAAAATCGTGCCCCCGTCGAGTCCGCATTCCCAAGTGGTGGTGGTTCCGATCAGCTTCGCTTACTCAGGGTTGTCCCCCCGAACTTATAGTTGCGTCGGCCCTCTAGCAATTTCGATCCGCGGCCACGCGCAAGGGCCGACGCGCCAGAGGTTTCCAAACTTCATACGAGGGTTCGATTCCCTTCGCCCGCTCCAAAGCGCGCACCGGATGGCCTCAGCGAGCGCGGCGGATCATTGACACAGGGGATTGTGCATTCTGTCGCCGTAACCCCTTCGGTACTGTAGTATCCTCAATGTAACTTATCTGCCGTTGGCTCGTTCGCTAGCGCAAACGCCATCTTGCATATACCATATATAAACATATACACTCCTTTGAAAATTCCAATTAGCCCGAATTCTCCTCTCATATACAATCTGGAAAGGTCGCGAATAGCGTATATATGATCACGTTTGGCCGCAATATTCAAGTATATACGTGATAAGTCCTTGTCAGTCGCAACTCCCAGGCCATCACGATAGATTACATACAACCAGTATGCGGAGGACGCACTACCACTATTATGCAATTCAGTATACCATTTTAGAGCCTCTGAATATCTCTGCTTAATAAACAATAATTTCGCCAAATATATCTGACTTCTCTCTATACCATTAATTGCGCCAACTCTATATATTTCTATAGCTTTATCCTCATCTGCCTTTGTTCCGAGTCCGTGCTCGTACATATACCCAAGATGGGTGCTGGCTGCTAATACATCAGCCGACATCAGATCTGATAAGAGTTGCAATGCTAGAGTGTAATTCTTCTCCGTTAATAGTTTGTAAGCACGCGAGAGACGTTCAGGATTGTCCGTGATCTCCATGGTCACTTTCCATAACTGAAACAGCGTTCGCTAAGGCTGTACTCCCCAGTACCACCACGAGTTCAAGGATCAACACAAGTTTCATTTCTTTCCCGGCGGGGGGAGTATCTCTATTATAGGAACTGGCGGCAGCGGCAAACGCTTAGGGGGTGGCGCCCCACTTAAATAGCACATCGCAGCCATGAGACATTCCGCAAGCGTCGGCCACTTTGCTGGATCGATCAGTGTCCCATCTGGGGCATGCGGCGAACCTCCGCAGAGCCCGCTGCTATCTTTTTGCCCTATCGGGTTCTGCCATGCATATTCGTATAGATTTAGCGCGCTAGGCCAACTCGCGCTACTAGCGCCGTTAGTTACGACAGGATTCCGCTGTTTGACGCTGTCGAGTCCATAACTAACCAAGAATCCACCACGCAGAGATAGCTGCGGTTGGGCCCACACCGGAACATCAGCTGCCAAGCTCCGAACGGAATTGTCTTCACCAGCATCGCTAATTAGCGGCAGGGGTCGCTTGGATTCGTCCTCTATTGGATCTCTCGACAGCCATCGTCCCGCGACCGGATCGTAGGCTCGATATTGCGTGAGGTACAAGCCGCTATCCGGATTGAAGAACATGCCGGCGTAATTGAAATCGGTGAGCGACGCTGTGGGCTGTAGCGCATTGCCGTAGGGGTCGTAGCTATAGGCAGGCGCGCTGCTAGTGCTGACGAAGACGCGGCGCGCCGAGCCGATCTGATCTGGACCGTAATAGTAGGGCGCCGCCGGCGCGCCATAGACGAACTCGCCCTCGGCGTAATAGCCCCGCGCTGGCGAATTGCTCGCATTGCGCGCCTGGCACGGGCGCTCGCCGCACCAAATGTAGGAGGTAGTGACCGCGGCGCCGCCCCCCGCCCAGGTTCTCATCAACTCCTCGGCCGTGAAAGCGCACCGCTCGGCGGCGGGCGGAAAAGGGGGGAGAAAAATCAGGCGATCGGTCGCTCGCGTGGCGGTCGGACGACGAAAATCCATGCGCTGACCGACGCCCAATGTCGACCTCTCGCCTTCATGCTCACCGGCGGACAGATTGCCGATTGCACGGCCGGGGCGACCTTGCTCCAGCGGCTCCCCGATTGCCAAATCCTGCACGGCGACAAGGGTTATGACAGCAACGCAATCCGCCGGCAGGTCGAGGAGCGGGACGCCATGGCGAATATCCCGCCCAAGGCCAATCGCAAGTGGAAGAACTGCTTCTCGCCCTTCCTCTATCGCAACCGCAACGCCATCGAGCGCATGTTCTGTCGCCTCAAAGACTTCCGACGCATCGCCACACGCTACGACCGAAACGCGACAAACTTCCTCGCCGCGGTCTGCATCGCCGCTACCGTCAGCTACTGGTTATAAGTCCGGACCCTAGGACGGTATCGCTACCCGTCACGACGCAGCTTGGAAGGCCGCTGCTCTACCATTGAGCTACAGAGCAGTTCACAGCGTTTGCCCGGCGCGACGAGGCAAAGAAGCCACATTCCTTTTGCAAACCAACGCTTCGCAAAGTCAAAAAAATGCGCTAAGCGGCTACTAAGAACGATCCTCCAATCTAGTAACTCGGCTCTCTAGTTGATTTAGACATTTAGAAATAATAACTGCAATAATACCAATTAGTACCAAACCAACCCCGCCGACGATAGCAACAATATTCACTGGAAATACTTGCAATACGCCGTGATTATAATAATCAAAAATTGTAATTACGCCAAATATCAAAATCATATAACCAATTATCTTAAGACTACCGGATAGCGCATTAGCTTTAGGCATAGATTACTCTCCGCTAGTATCGATCATAATTTGAACAGAAGTCGAGCGTTACCTCTGAAGCAGCTAAATTAACCTGTTTACATTATTGGCACGAGTTTATTTCAGATAGCGTCCATTACAATACAATTAATTTATGTCTATTTGCTTACGATGGACGGTGGTTCTGGAAAGTCCGAGAAATCCGGTTCGCCATGCTCCTGAGCGTGTCGAGCATACGCTCGGCGATGTTCTTCACGTCGTCGCGAGTCTTGCGCCCCTCGCGCACCTCTTCTCGCAAGAAGCTGCGATCTTCCTTGAGTTCCTCGATGATGGCATCGCGACCTTCGACTTGCGCAAGCAGTTTGGCATTTTCGATCAGCACTTCGGCGATCATCCGCCTCTCCCCTACCGGGGGCGACATCGACGGACGACTGGCGTCGCCAGCGTCGCCACCGTCGGAAGTGTCGGGCTGATGAGATGCGAATGTCGGGGGTATTGGCGTCGCCGGCGACGGGGTGTCGGAGCTGATGGCGACGCTGGCGTCGCCGGTGACGATGGGCTCCGCCTCGATCAATCGCACGAGCGACGATTCATTAATGAGCCATTCGGAACCGAAGTTCGTGCGGATTTTTTTTGAGGCGAGTTGACGTTCGTCGCAATAGCGTTGGATCGAACGTCCTGAGGGTGGTTTGCGTCCCGCACGGACAAAGCGCTCCAATGCCTGCACAACCGTGAGGGTGTATTCGAGGTCGTCGGCAAGAGCGGTGCGTGTGGCGTCGCCAGCGTCGCCACCGTCGGAAGTGTCGGGCTGATGAGATGCGAATGTCGGGGGTATTGGCGTCGCCGGCGACGGGGTGTCGGAGCTGATGGCGACGCTGGCGTCGTCATGCTGTTCAAACAGAGGCATATCAACAAGTTTAGCATTTTGGGCAGAAACGAAATCATTTATCCCCATCGACTGGCTCGGCGTGCAATCCTTCAGCCGACCTCAGCTGCACTTTGGGCGCGGAACGCGTCCAACATGTCTGCCCATTTTTGCATGAGTGCAACGCGCTCGGGCCAATATGTCGCGCGATTGTAGGCGCGGCGAATCGCGTTCTCGGCTTGATGGCCGAGGGCCGCCTCTATCACGTCGGGATTGAAGCCATTCTCATTTAAGATTGTGCTCGCCGTGGAGCGGAACCCGTGGGCAGTCATTTCGTCCTGGGAGTAGCCCATGCGACGCAATGCCGAATTGAATGCATTCTCCGAGAGTGGTCGCTGGTTCGATCGGATGGAGGGAAAGACCAATTCGCAATGTTCTGACATTGGCCAGATGTCAACGAGGAGCAGCGAGCGCTTGCCTGGAGAGGGGAACGTCGTGCGGCCGCCGCATCTTCGTGCGCTCCGCGGCAATGCGCCAGATGGCCTTGTCGAAATTGATCTCAGAGCGCGTCGCGCCGCGGACCTCGCCAGGTCGAGCAAAAGTCAACGCAGAGAATTTCAACGCGGCCTTGATCGTCGGCCATCCGTCGTATCCGTCGATCGCGCGGAGCAGTCCGCCGAATTGTCTTTCGTCGGTGATCGCGGCGCGGGGCTTCGTATTCGCGCGGAGCAAGGCGCCTTGTAATGCGTAGGTGGGATCGCTCGGCGCGCGCAGGGTCACGACCGCCAAGCGAAAGACGGTTCCCATGACGCCGCGGAGGCGACGCGCGGTCTCGCGCCGGCCGGTCTTCTCGATCCGCTTCAACAAGTCGAGAATCTCGGCGGCGGTGATTTCGGCGATCGGCCGGTTGGCGAGCGGCGCGGCCAGATCCTCCAGCAACCATTTGTTTTTGGCCATCGTCGAACGCGCCGCGCCGTTCGCATCAAGGTTCAAAAGGAATTCGCTGGCCACGAGGCCGAAGGTGTTGCGAGCGGCGGTCTCGGCGGCAATCCGGGCGAGCTTCTTGCGAACTGATGGATCGACGCCGTCCGCGATCAGTTTCTTCGCCTCGTCCCGCTTTGTCCGCGCTTCGGCGAGGGACACGGCGGGGTAGGGGCCGAAGGAGAGAGCGCGCTCGGTTCCGAGGTGGCGATACTTCAGACGCCAGAGCTTGCTGCCGTTCGGCTGAACGAGGAGGAACAGACCACCGCCGTCCGCGAGCTTGTAGGACTTCGGCTCGGACTTAGCGTTTTGGATGTCGAAGTGGGACAGGGGCATTGGGGGTATCGACCCTGGGGCATTTTGAAATCGCCCCCGATTCTACCCCCAATTTGGCGCGAAGCAACGTGCCGCCATGCGACGCTATGCGGACCGAAATCGTATCAACTCATTGATTGTAATGATATTTAGTGATGGTGTGGGACGCTATGAGGAGGGGTGATGGTGCCCAGGGGCGGAATCGAACCACCGACACTGCGATTTTCAGTCGCATGCTCTACCAACTGAGCTACCTGGGCGTTCCCGGCGCCTTGCGGGGCGGCGAGTGCGCGGCGTTATAGGTAGCGCCGAATGGCTTGTCCAGCGTCGATTGGCCGGGCTTGCCTCCGCGAGCGCGCAGGTGCGAACGGCGGCGCCGCGGTCCGCGCGCCCTCGCTTTCAACGCCCCGCCATGCTAACGCCAGTCGCTCGGCGAGCGGCGCGGTCCGGCTCGCCGCGTCAAAAGAGCGACCCATGAGCGATATTTTCCGCGAAGTCGACGAAGAGGTTCGCCGCGACAAGGCCCTCGAGTTCTGGAAGAAATACCAGAATTACATCATCGCCGCGGCGGCGCTAATTGTGCTGGCGACCGCCGGCTGGCGTTTCTACGATTATCGTCGCCTGCAGGCGGCGCAGGCGGCCGGCGCGCAATTCGAGCAGGCCCTCGACCTCGACCGCGCCGGCAAGCAGGCCGAGGCCTCCGCCGCGCTGGCGAAGGTCGCCGCCGAGGCTCCGGCCGGCTATATCACCGTCGCGCGCCTCGCCGGGGCGGCGCTCCAGGCCAAGACCGACCGGGCCGGCGCGATCGCCGCTTATGACGGGCTCGCCGAGGACGCCGCGATCGACCCTTTGTTCCGCGAAACGGCGCGGCTGCGCGCCGCGCTGTTGCGGCTCGACGCCGGCGAGGTCGACAAGGCGAAGGCGGCGCTCGAGACGCTCGCCGCGCCGACCGGCGCCTATCGCCACACCGCGCGGGAAATGCTCGGCGTCGTCGCGCTCGCCGCGCAGGACTACGAAGGCGCCGGCAAATGGCTGGACATGATCGTCGCCGACCCCGATGCGCCGCAGAGCCCGCGCCAGAACGCCGAACTGCTGCTGGGCCTCGTCGCCTCGGGCAAGCCGGCGGCCAAATGACCAACGCCGAGCGGCGGGCCGGCCGTGAGCGCTAAAGTCGCGATCATCGGCCGGCCCAACGTTGGAAAGTCCACGCTGTTCAACCGGCTGGTCGGCGAGAAGCTGGCGCTGGTCGACGATACGCCGGGCGTGACGCGCGACCGGCGGGAGGGCGCGGCGCGGCTCGGCGATCTCGCCTTTTCCGTGATCGACACCGCCGGGCTCGAAGAAGGCGACGGCGAGACGCTCGCCGGACGGATGCGCGCCCAGACCGAAGCCGCCCTGATCGATTGCGACGCGATCATCTTCGTCATCGACGCGCGCGCCGGCCTGACGCCGACCGACCGGCACTTCGCCCAGCTCGTGCGCCGCGCCGGCAAGCCGATCGTCCTGATCGCCAACAAGGCGGAGGGACGCGCCGGGCGCGACGCCGCCTACGAGGCGTTCGGCCTGGGGCTCGGCGATCCCGTGCTTTTCTCGGCCGAGCATGGTGAAGGCCTGAGCGAACTCTACGACGCGCTGGCCGCCGCGCTGCCGGGCGCCGCGCGCCGCGACGAAGACGAGGAGGAGCCCGCGCCGCCGGCGCTGGGCGAGGAGGAGGACGGCAGCGAAGTCGACCTGTCGAAGCCGCTGCGCATCGCCGTGCTCGGGCGGCCCAACGCCGGCAAATCGACCTTGCTCAATCGCATCCTCGGCGAGGACCGGCTGCTGACCGGCCCGGAGCCGGGGCTGACGAGGGACAGCATCAGCGTCGAGACGGTGTGGCGCGGCCGGCGCCTCAAACTGTTCGATACGGCGGGGCTGCGGCGACGCGCCCGCGTCGCCGAAAAACTCGAGAAGCTGGCGGTCGCCGACGCGCTGCGCGCGGTGCGCTTCGCCGAAGTCGTGGTGCTGCTGCTCGATGCGACGATCCCCTTCGAAAAGCAGGACCTCACTCTCGCCGACCTCGTCGAACGCGAGGGCAGGGCGCTGGTCATCGGCCTCAACAAATGGGACCTGATCGACAACAAGAGCGCCAAGGCGCAGCAGTTGCGCGCCGAGGCCGATCGCCTGCTGCCGCAACTGCGCGGCATGCGCGTGATCCCGGTCTCGGGCCTCACCGGCGCGCATCTCGACAAGCTGCTGGAGGCGGTCGTCGCCACCCATGAGGTCTGGAACAGGCGCATTTCGACCGGCCGGCTCAATCGCTGGCTGGCGCCGGTGATCGAAGCGACGCCGCCGCCCGCCGCCGCCGGCCGCCGCGTGAAAATCCGCTACATGACGCAGCCGAAGGCGCGGCCGCCGTTCTTCGTGATGTTCGGCGCCCAGCTCGATTCGGTGCCGGAAAGCTACAAGCGCTTTCTCGTCAACGGCCTGCGCGAGACGTTCGACTTGCACGGCGTGCCGATCCGGCTGTCGATGCGCAATTCCGACAACCCGTTCGCCGGCCGCGCGAAGCGGGCGTAGGCCCGGCGGCCGCCGCCGACGGTCGATCTCACACCGCGGCGCGCAAGGAGAGGTTCGACGGGCGTCCGAGCTGGTCGGCGTAGGCGGCGAACAGCCGTGACACGGCGGCGGCCGCCGCCGCCGTCGTGAACACGCTGATGACCGGCAGCACGAGGGCGAAGACGAGCAGCGTCAACAGCCAGCTGACGCTGAACAGCGCCAGCACCACGATGGCGATCAACGCGGCCGGCAGGAATGTGCAAACGAGCACCAGAAAGACGCTCCAGGAATGACCCTGCGCATCCGCTTGGGCGTTGCGCCATTCGGCGCCGCTCGAAGTCGAGGGCGATCGCCGGAAACAGGATCACCGTCCTCACCGCGATGACCGCCGCGACGACCGCCAGAATCAGCCACACGATCGAAGAGAGGAAAAACGACAGCGCAGCGACCAAAAACGCGATGATGCGCGGGATCACGCCGAGGAGCTCCAGCGCGATCATATAGCCGAAGAATTTCTGGAACCGCGGCTCGGACGGCGCAAAATCAAAATTGTCGCGGACTTCGCCGAGCAACACGAATTGGTGGATGGCGATCGCGAACGGCGTCAGGATCAGCGGCTGGACGACGAGCAGCGCCAGGCGGCCGATGAGCGGCAACGACAGCCACACCGCCAGAATGAAGTGCACCAGGCCCAGCCCGATCATCGCGACGATCGCCACCCAGAACAGCGTCGGCATTTTCTCGCGCGCCGCGATGGCGTCGCGCCACCCCTGGATCGCGGTGTCGACGATCGGAACGTCCGTACCCGTGGCCATGCGCCCCTCCCCTGATCGCGCGTCGCCGCCGGCCGAGCCCGCCGCCGGAGTGCGCCCGACCGTTCGCCCGGCGCCAAGGGAGCGTGGCGCGGGCGCGCTGTCAAGAACGACTTTGGGCGCGAGCCGTCGCCGGCCAATCGGGCGGTGGCGCCGGGGACCGGTGTTGCCATAGCATGGGAAGGCGAACCCCGAATCAGGGGGCGGCCCGACAAGGAGAGTCGCGCGTGACAAGCACCCTCATCTCGCTGGCCGTCGGAGTCCTGACCTTCGGCTGCGGAATCCTCGGCCTATTGCTGCAGAGGCTGCTGCCCGAACAGCATATGTCGGGCGGCTCGCGCGACATGATCTCCGCGGTGATCGGCCTGGTCACCTTGCTGCTGGCGCTGGTGCTCGGCACGCTCGTCGGCTCGGCCTATGGATTTTACGCGACCCAGAAGTCCGAGGTCGAGGCGCTGGCGGCGCGCGAGATCCAGCTCGACATGGCGCTGGCGCAATACGGGCCGCCGGCGCAGCCGATCCGCGACGGAATGAAGAAGGCGATCACGCGCGCCTACGACACGTTCTGGGGGAGCGGGCGCGGCGACGCCAGGGAGCTCGCCGTCGCCTCCTACCTGCCCGGTCTGAAGGCGCTGAACGCGGCGATCGCCGCGCTCGATCCGACGACCGCCGTCCAGAAGCAGTTGATTTCGACGATCGGTTTCAACGCCGGATTCATCCAGCAAACGCGACTGCTGATGTCCCTGCAATTGGCCAGCCCGATTTCCTGGCCGCTGTTGATCATCGTCGTGTCCTGGGCGTTGTTGCTGTTCTGCGGGTTCGGCGTGTTGTCGCGCCTGAACCCGACGACCGTGGCGGCGCTCGGTTTTGGCGCCTTCGCCGTGGCCAGCGCGATATTTCTGATCCTCGAATTGAACGCGCCCTTCACCGGATTGTTCCGGATACCGGGGGCCGCGCTGGAGGAGACGATCGCCGCGCTCGACAGCTAGGCGCGGCGACGGGCCGTCATTCCGCGACCCGCCGGTCGCGACGCCGCGCGAGCTTCTCGACCAGCCGCGGCCCGACGCCCGGCCTGCTGAACGGGCACGCGGCGAGGCAGATCGCGCAGCCCATCGCCTCGTTGAAATACGGCAGGCACTTGTCGAAATCGACGTACCAGCGCCGCTCGCCGCGCACCAGCGTCTTCTCCTGTTTGATCGCGTCGGGCGGGCACGCGTCGGCGCAGACATGACAGTTGACGCAGAAATCGTCGCCGCCGAAGTCGTCGCGCCCGTCGGCGACGAGGGGAGCGTCCGTCAGCACGCAGGCGAGCCGGAAGTTCGAGCCGAGGCGGCGGTGAATCATCGAGCCGTGCCTGCCGAGTTCGCCGAGCCCGGCCTCGATGGCGGCCGGAATCAGCACGAACGAACCGGCCATCGGGCCGCCATACGGCGCGGCGTCTTGCCCGTTTCGTCGAAGCCAGTTGGCGAGCCCCTTCGCCACGCGAGTTCCGCGCGCATATTGGCGCGTGACTTCGACCAGCGTCCGCGTCGAAGGCGCGGCCTTCATCGCCTCGTAGGATTGCGCGACCGCGATCACGATCATCCAGCGCGCCTTCGGGACTTCGTGGCCCTCGAAGACGTATTCGGCCCGCATCGGCGCGACGCCGACGTCGTCCGCGCCACACTCCCGCGCGACGCGCTTCGCCTCGGCCGTCCATTCGGCGGCGCTGCGTTCATTCGGCGCATCGGCGACCGGGGCAAGCGGTTCGTCGATCGCGCGCTGCCGGTCGCGGCGAGCCTCGGCGAGCGTTTCGTCGACATTTCCGGTGCGCTGATAGAACCATAGCTGGAGCTTGCCGTGCGGGATGGCGTCCGGCGGGTGCCAATAGACCGGCGAAGGACGCCGAGCGGCCTCCTCGCCGACGCCGTTGATGGCGTTGCCGGACACTTCCGGCCAATGCCGCATCTGGTCTTGGCTCGGTCGCCAGACGGGACTGCGGCGCCGCGTCATGCCGCCCCGCATGATGAACGCCGCGGCGCCGGCGCGGCGCGCCTCGGGGGTTCGAACCGGACGGCCGTCGACATGATGGCTTGCACGACGCCCCCCCTGCGCGCGCTCCGCGTTCAACGCCGCGGCTTCCCGTCCGCAGCGGCCGGGAGCAGCGCTGAACGACAACACGGCCGGAAGTGGCGGTCAAGCAAGGATCGGCGCCGCCGCCCGCCCGATTGCCCGCCGCCCGCGGCCGCGCTAAACGCTTGGCCCATGCCCGCTGCCGCCGATCGCCTCGTCATCGCTCTTGCGCAACTCTCCGCCATTGTCGGCGATATCGACGGCAATCTCGCCAGGCTGCGCGCCGCCCGCGCGGAGAGCGCGGCGTTCGGCGCCGACCTCATGATGGCGCCCGAGCTGTTTCTCGCCGGCTACCCGCCGGAGGACCTCGTCCTCAAGCCGGCGTTCCAGGAAGCGTGCCGGACCGCCTGCGAGACCCTGGCGCGCGAGACGGGCGACGGCGGCCCCGCCGTGCTGGTGGGCCTGCCATGGGCGCAGGACGGCGCGCTCTACAACGCCTATGCGCTGCTGGCGGGCGGGCGCATCGAGGCGGTGCGCTTCAAGGTCGACCTGCCCAACTACGGCGTGTTCGACGAAAAGCGCGTGTTCGCGCCGGGGCCTGATCCGGGCCCGATCTCCTTTCTCGGCGTGCGCATCGGCGTGCCGATCTGCGAGGACATCTGGGGACCCGATCCGGTCGAATGCATCGCCGAGACCGGCGGCGAAATCCTGCTGGTGCCCAACGCCTCGCCCTACGAGCGCGGCAAGGTGGCGGTGCGGCAGAATATCGCGGTGGCGCGCGTCGTCGAGAGCGGCCTGCCGCTGATCTACCTCAATCAGGTCGGCGGCCAGGACGAACTGGTTTTCGAAGGCGCTTCCTTCGCGCTGAACGCCGATCGCTCGCTCGCCGTCCAGCTGCCCGCCTTTCGTCGGATCGTCGCGCGCACGGTGTGGGAGCGCGGCGCGGGTGGCTGGCGCTGCGCGGAAGGGCCGCGCGAGATCGTCGAGGAGGGCGACGAGGCCGATTACGCCGCCTGCGTGCTGGGCCTGCGCGATTATGTCGAGAACAACCGTTTCCCCGGGGTCGTCCTCGGACTGTCGGGCGGCGTCGATTCGGCGCTGTGCGCGGCGATGGCGGTCGACGCGCTGGGGCCTCGTCGGGTGCACGCGGTGATGCTGCCTTATCGCTTCACCTCGATGGAATTGCTCGCCGACGCCGCAGCCTGCGCCAAGGCGCTCGCGGTGCGATACGACGTGGTGCCGGTCGCCGAGCCGGTCGAGGGGGTCGAACATGCGCTGAAAGACCTGTTCGCCGGCCGGGCGCGCGACATTACGGAAGAGAACATCCAGAGCCGCGCGCGCGGCCTGATCCTGATGTCGATCTCCAACAAGTTCGGGCCGATGGTGGTCACCACCGGCAACAAGTCGGAAATGTCGGTCGGCTACGCCACGCTCTACGGCGACATGAACGGCGGCTTCAATCCGATCAAGGACCTCTACAAGATGGAGGTGTTCCGCCTCGCCGCCTTGCGCAATCGCTGGAAGCCGGCCGGCGCCCTCGGGCCGGACGGCGAGGTCATTCCGTCCAACATCATCGCCAAGCCGCCGAGCGCCGAATTGCGCGAGAACCAGAAGGACGAGGATTCGCTCCCCCCCTATCCCGTGCTCGACGCGATCCTGCACGGCCTCGTCGAGCAGGAGATGCGCCTTGCCGACATCATCGCGCAAGGCTTTGATCCCGACACGGTGCGCCGGGTCGAGCGGCTGCTCTATCTGGCCGAATACAAGCGCCGCCAGTCGGCGCCGGGGGTGAAGGTCGGGCCGAAGAATTTCGGCCGCGACCGACGCTATCCGATCGTCAACCGGTTCCGCGACTCCGGCGCCCCGAGGCTGGCGCCCGACGCGGCGATCGCGCCGCGCGGGCCTGCGGGGACGAGCGAGCGGTTCGAGGAATAGCGCAAGCGAGGGCCGGCGCCGCCTCGCGCCCTTTTCAGCGGACGATTTTGTCGTAGTCGGCGTGCGACCCGATCCAAAACCAGAGAAGGCCGCCGTCGACCTCGGTGGCGAGCGCGCGATATCGCAGGCCGGCTCGGACCGACCAAAAGCGACCGACTTTCTTGAATTGAAGGGATGGATGGCGCGGCGCCGCCTTCAACAGCGCAAAATTCTTGTCGGCGGTCGCTCGAACAGGGTCAGGCAATCGCCCATACGCCAGCCAGAATTCCGCGCTGGCGAAATGCCTCATATTTCGCGCGCAAGGCCTTTGCGAAACTCCGCCAAAGCCGCCTCTGCAAGGCGATCGAGCTTACCAGCCTCTGCGTCCTGCAAGATTTGCTTGTCGAACCGCTCCGCCTCGAACGCCTCGAACCAGGCGCTGAAAATCGCAAGATCGCGAGGAGGCAGACTCGCAACGGCCTTTTCGATCTCTTCGATGCTGCTCACGATGCATTAACACTAGCATCTCGGCCGCGGGGCGATCAATACGCGTGGAATACGGTGGGAGCGATTCGTCGCCCGCTGAAGCCAATCGCCGGCAATAGCCCTAAAAAGAGAAGGGCCGCCCATGAGCGGCCCTTCCATTGTCGCGACCACGCAGAGATCGCTCAGGGTTCTTCGTCTGGGCGCCTGCTATGCGCGGTCTTTCCCCGCACGGACAATAACCCAGGCCCTGTTCATCACTCGTGGCGATAGACAATGAGACACTGGATCACCTCCTTTCAGTTTGTTGACGACATCGCAAACATACGATGATTCGGAGATTTGGGAAGCCCCGCGCCTGCGACAATTTGGACGGCGGCCCGCGCCTCAGCGTCCGGCGGTCGCGCCAGCGTCGTCCTCGGCGACCGACATCTCGTTGCCCCGCCAAACGAAATTGTTGCTCGCCCACGCCTGCGCCCACAGAAACGGCAAGGCGAGGTCGCGCGCGATCCAGGCGGGAATCGACCACAGGCCGAGCCGCCAACCGGCGACGTGGACCAGCGCCGCCTCCGAGCCGTACCAGGCGAGCGCCGCCAGCGCGACCGCGGCAAATGGATTGAGCCCGAATTGCGGCGCGCCGAAAAAAGCGGCGATGAAGGTGAAAAGACTCGTCGTCAGCAGCTCCGGCGCGAACTGCAGCGGGAAGGTCGCGCGCCGCAGCCGCGCCCAGCGGATCTGCCGCGCCCAGACCTCGCGCCATTGACGCGGTCCGAGCGGCTGCTCGAACGGCGCGTCGACGAGATGGGCGCTGAGGCCGGCGCGATGGATCAGCTTGGTCGCCGCGGCGTCTTCGGCGATCTCGGCGCCGAGAGCCTCGATGCCGCCGCCCGCCTCCAGTATCGAGCGCCGCCACAACATGCTCTTGCCTTGCGCAAAGCCGAAGCCCAGCGCCTCGCCGGTATATTGCCAACGCGCCTGATAGCTGTTGAGGAATGCGCATTCGAGCTCGGCAGCCAGAGACTTCGGCGCCGAGCCGATCGGCGGCGCGCAGACAATGCCGGTGTTGGGGCGCCAGCGCGCCATCAGCCGCTGGATGTAGTCGCGCGGCATCAGCACGTTGGAATCGGCGATGATGATCCATTGATGCCTCGCCGCCTTCCAGCCCTTGACGACGTTGTTGAGCTTGGGATTGCCGCTCGGCCGGTCGTCGCCGATCAGCAGGCGCGCCGGCGTCTTCGGGTTCGCCTCGATCAGCCGGCGGACCATCGGCGCGACCGGATCGTCGGCGCTCGCCAGGCAGAAGATGAGTTCGTAGGAAGGATAGTCGAGGGCGAAGCTGGAGGCGAGCGTTTCCTCGGCGAAAGGATCGACGCCGCACAGCGGGCGCACCAGGGTGACCGGCGGCGCGTCGGCCGGGGCGGGCAAGGGCCTTGTCCGCTTCGCGCAACGGGGCGCCGCGAGCGCGCAACTCAATAGCTGGATCGACGTGGTGGTGAGGCAGTAGGCGGCGGCAAACTGGATACCGGTCATCATATTCCCTGGGCTTGCCGCTGAGTCGCGGCCAACTTATGTTGCGAGGCCGGCACGACGCTTCTATGAAGACGGATGTCAAATAGACCAATTGTTCGGTTCGCGCCATCGCCGACCGGACGCATTCATATCGGCAATGCGCGGACGGCGCTGCTGAACTGGCTGTTCGCGATGCGCCGGGGCGGGCGCTTCATCCTGCGCTTCGACGACACCGATCGCGAGCGCTCGCGCGCTGAATACGCCGAGTCGATCGAGTTCGATCTCGCCTGGCTCGGCGTCGTCCCCGATGCGCAATGGCGCCAGTCCGAGCGTATGGCGCTCTATGACGCCGCCGCGGCGAAGCTGCGCGCCGCCGGCCGCCTCTACCCGGCCTATGAGACGGCGGACGAACTGGACCGCCGGCGCAAGCGCCAGCAGGCGCTCGGCCGCCCGCCGATCTACGATCGGGCGGCCTTGCGTCTGACCGCGCCGGAGCGCGCGGCGCTGGAGGCGCAGGGCCGCCGCCCGCATTGGCGCTTCCGTCTCGAGCCCTCGACCGTCCAGTGGGACGATGTGGTCCGCGGCCCCAGCCACATCGACGCGTCCTCGCTGTCGGATCCGGTTCTGGTGCGCGAGGACGGCTCCTATCTCTATACGCTGCCCTCCGTCGCCGACGACATCGACCTTGGCGTGACCCATGTCATCCGCGGCGAGGACCACGTCACCAACACCGCGGTGCAGATCCAGATTTTCGAGGCGCTGGCGGGCGGCGCGCCTTCGTTCGGCCACCACAATCTGTTGACCGACGCCGGCGGCGAAGGGCTTTCCAAGCGCACCGGCGCCCTGTCGATCGCCTCGCTGCGCGAGAGCGGCGTCGAGGCTCTGGCGGTCGCCGCGCTGGCGGTGCTGGTCGGCTCCGCCGAGGCGGTGCGCCCGATCGGCTCGCTGGGCGAACTGGCGGCCGGCTTCGACCTTGCGCATCTGTCGCACGGCGCGGCGCGCTTCGACGAAGCGGAATTGCGGGCGTTGTCGGCGCGCACGCTGCACGCCTTGCCCTACGAGGCGGTGCGCGAGCGCCTCGCCGCGCTGGAAATCGTCGGCGTCGAGGCCGAACCGTTCTGGAACGCGGTGCGCGGCAACCTCGCGCAGTTCGCCGAGGCGAGAGACTGGTGGCGCGTGGTCCGCGGCGAGGTCGCCCCGGTGGTCGAGGAGCCGGCGTTTCTCGCCCAGGCGGCGGCCTGCCTGCCGCCGCCGCCATGGGACGCAGCGACCTGGGGGGTCTGGACAAACGCCCTCAAGGCGTCGAGCGGACGCAAGGGCAGGGCGCTGTTTCACCCGTTGCGGCTCGCCTTGACGGGTCGCGAATCCGGGCCGGAGCTGGCCGCCCTGCTGCCGCTGATCGGTCGGATCAAAGCGTTGGATCGATTATCCGCACGCGCCGCTTGACGCCGTCCGGCCCGACGATTTCCTCGGTCTGGCCCTGGCCCTTGGTGTAGAGCGGGCCGGTCGTCGCATCCCCCGCCGCGATGCCGGAGGTTTCGCGGCTGACCGTCGCCGCCTGCTGGCCGAGCAACGGGTCGATCGGGGCCTGGTCCTGGGCCGCCGCCTTGGCGTCCGGCGTCGGCGCGGACGCGGCCGACTTGGCTGGGTCGGGCGGCGACTTGGCAGGGTCGACGGTCGTCTTGGCGGGCTTGCTCTTGGCGTCTGGCTTGGGGCGCGACAATTCCACCGACCGTTCGGGCGTCACGATGATGTCGCTCTTGCCGCCGCCGCCGAGCCGTTGCTCGGCGCCAGCCAGCGCGGCGGCCCAGCTTTGCCCCCGCTTGCGGCACGAACAGGTCGAATCGAGGCTCTTGCGGTATTTCAGGGCGTTCGGCGAATCCATGTAGCGGGCGCCGCTGATCGAAACCGCCGTATCGATGTCGGACGAAGGCGAATAGGTGTAGAGGCTCACGTCGGCGTTGGGGCACAAGGCGCGGCACATGTCCTGCAGCTCGTCGAGCCTGCCGCCGCCCGCCGAATAGGAGACCGGAAAGAAGCTGCCGTCGCATGTGCGCACGCACACCGCCTTCGAGCCGGCGTGGGCTTCCTTCTCGCCTTCCACCGTCGTCTCGTCGGGATTGGCGTCCGCCTCGGGCGCAAGGGGGACGGTCTGCAGGTCGGGACTGGCCGGCTGGCTCGGATTGCCGAACAAGGCGTCGAACAGGCCGCGCGGCCGCGCCGGCGCCGCGCATTCGGCGTTGTAGCGCGCGACGAGCTGTTCGCGCCCGCCGTCCGACCCGCCGGCGCGCGCCTGCAGTTCGCCGAGATTGGCCTGCATCTTCGAAAGCTGCGCGTTGATCTGCTCGCATTGCGGGGGCGGATCGCTGCCGAGGAACAGGAACTTATGGTTCTGGCAGCCGATCGATCGCGCGTAGACGGCGGTCCGCTCGATCTCGCTGCGCTGCTTTTGCGCCGCCGCCTCGAATTGCGCGTTCGGCCCGGCGCCGCGGCCGGCGACCGCGATCGCCTGCTGAAGGCGCGCGCAATCGACGCTCTGCGGCTCGGCCGAATCGACTGCGGCCAGGCTGGCGAGGACGACCGCGCCCAATCCAATGATCGATCGCATCAATTCCCCTGACTGGCGGCGCGTCGCTCGAGGCGAGCGCGCCGCGGTTCCTTTGACGCCTCAAACGCAAACGCGCGGTTTGATGGAACGACATTGCGGCGGCGCCATGGCGGCCCGCGCACAGTCAAAACGCCTTCGGTGAACGATGTCTTACCTCTAGGCGATTTTCGAGAACTCCGCCATAGGCGCGGCGGCGCGCAGGCGGAGGCGGGCGCGACGGACCGAGCGCTGGGCCGGGAGCGCGCTACTGCAGGCGCACCACGACCGAGTCGGTGGCGCCCTTCGCGTCGATCACCGAAACGCGGGCGAAGCCGGCGCCGTCGGGGCGCCAGACCGCTTGCCGGCGCGGGTCGGGCTCGCCGATCGGCGCGCCGTTGACGAACCAGGTCAGCGGCGGGGCGCCGCCCAGCGCCTTGAGCGAGAGCAAGGCGTCGCCGACGCCCTGGGCGAGGCCGAGATCGACGCGCGCGCCGTCGGGAGGAAAAGCGATCTTCAGCGACGGGATCGCGGTCGCGGCGAGGATCTTGGGCGCGTCCTTGCGCAGATGCCGCAAAGGCGGCGGCAGATCGGCGCTGGTGGCGGCTCTGAGCACGCCCTTGGGCGCGCCGATCAGCTGGATGTCGCGCCCGAGTCTTGCGAAGGCGTCGAACAGGATCGGCGCGGCGGCCTGGCGCCCGACCAGCCCCGGGACCGGCGCGTTGTCGGGGCGGCCGACCCACACGGCGATGGTGGCGCCCCGGTCGAAGCCGATCGCCAGCGCGTCGCGAAAGCCGTAGGACGTTCCGGTCTTGTAGGCGAGGCGTCCGCTCAGCGAATTGGCGGGCGGCGGCGCGCCGCGCAAGATGTCCTCGACATAATAGGCGGCGACGGGATCGGTGACGCGGCGCGGCCCGATCGCCGGGCTCGCGTCGAGGCGCTCGATCAGCGGCGGCGCCTCTCCGCCGCGCGCCAGCCCCGCATAGAGCCTCGCCAGATCGGTCAGCGACACGCCGAGTCCGCCAAGGCCGATCGCCAGGCCGGGCGGGGCGTCCTTCGGCAGCGTGATGGCGGCGCCGGCGCCATGCAGGCGGGCCAGAAAACGCGCCGGGCCAAGCTCGTCCAGCAGTTGCACGGCCGGCAAGTTGAGCGACATCTGCAGCGCGCGGCGCGCCGTCACCGTGCCCTGGTAGCCGAGATCGAAATTCTCGGGCGCATAGGCGCCGTAGCGCGCCGGCCGGTCGAACAGCACCGTCTCGGGATGAGCGATCCCGCTTTCGAAGGCGAGCGCGTAGATGAAAGGCTTGAGCGCCGAGCCCGGCGAGCGCGGCGCCCGCGACATGTCGATGGCGCCGCCGCGGTCGACCGACAGATAGTCGGCGGCGCCGACGCGCGCGCGGATTTCGCCGCTGGCGTTGTCGATCGCCACGATCGCCGCCGAAAGCCGGGAGCCCAGACGCTCCGCGCTCTGGCGCGCCAGATCCTCGAGCCTGGCTTGCAGGCGCGCGTCGATCGAGAGCCTGATGACGCGGGCCTGCGGATCGGCGTCGACGGCTTCCTCGGCGGCGTGCGCGGCGAGCATCGGGAACGGGCGCCGCTCGCTCGGAACGCTCTCTCTCTTGGCCGCCTCCGCCTCCTCGGGCGTGATGACGGCGCGTTCGACGGCGCGCTCGAGCACCCGGTCGCGCGCCTTGCGCGCCGCGTCGGGGGAGCGGTCGGGGCGGCGCGCCTCCGGCGACTGGGGCAGGGCGACCAGCAGCGCCGCCTCGCCGATCGTCAGGCGCCGCGGCTCCTTGCCGAAATAGGCGAGCGAAGCGGCGCGCACGCCCTCCAGATTGCTGCCGAACGGCGCCAAGGCCAGATAGCGATTGAGCACGCCCCGTTTGCCGACCTGACGCTCGATCTGCCAGGCGCGAGCGACCTGACGAAGCTTGGCGGCGAGGCTGCGCTCTTCGCGCGGCTCGATCAGACGCGCGACCTGCATGGTCAGCGTGGAGCCGCCCGACACGATGCGCCCTCTCTCGACGAGTTGCAGGGCGGCGCGGGTCAGCGCCCGCCAGTCGACGCCGTCGTGCCGGTAGAAGCGCGCATCCTCGTAGGCGAGCAGCATCGCGACGTAGCGCGGATCGACTTCGCCGAGGTCGACCGGCAGACGCCAGCGTCCGTCGGGCAGCGTGAAGGCGCGCAGCAGCCGCGCGTCGCGGTCGACGACGATCGTCGACTGCGGCGCGGGGGCGAGGTCGATCGGGCCGAGATTCTGGAGATATTGCGACCATGCCCCCGGCACGACGAGCCCGAGCGTGAAAATCAGCGCGCCGGCGAGGCCGAACCAGCGGCGCTCGCCGGTCATTTGGCGACGACCTCGATCGCGCCGAAGGCGGTGCGCCCGAACCGTTCGGGACGATACATGTCCTCCACCGTGGCGGGCGGCCAGACGTATTTGCCGGGCGCGACCGCGCGCACGACAAACGCGACGTTGAAGAACGCCGACTGGTTCTCCTCGCGATCGAAACTCGCAACGAAGCGATCGTCGCGATATTCGGTGTGCGTCGGGTCGAAGTCGCGCTTCAGCCATTCGAAGGCGTCGATCGAGCCGCCGTCGACCAGGTTGGGATTGTCGATCTCCAGCCCGGCCGGAAGCCGGTCGACCAGCAGCAGATGCGCGTATTTGGCTTCCGCCTCCGTCACCTTGAGCACGATGATGAAGCGGTCGTTCTGGGTGACGCTGCGCGCCTCGATCCTGGTTCCGTCCAGCTTGTAGAAGCTGCGTTCGAGCTCATAGCCCTGCGAGGCGGCGGGCTCGGGGATGATCGGATTGCCGGAGGTGGTGATGACGATCTGCGCCGGCGAGCCGCCGGTGTTGACGATGGTCGCCAGCTTGCCCTCGAGGCGGAACCCGGTCCATTTGCGATAGACCGCGCCGTTCTGCGGCTTGCCGTCGAGGGTGAACTGCCCGGCGGTCGCATGTTCCGCCAGCGCCTCGGCGGCGAGCGCCATCCAGTTGTTCTCCTGCGTGCTGGTGTAGCTTCGCTCGCTGCGCGCCGCCTCGACGATCCGCGCGGTTTCGGCGATCGCGTCGCCGGCGATTTCGCCCGGCGCGAGATTGGCCTCGGCGAGCAGCGCGAGCACGCCGGCCCCGTCGCGCAGGCGCGAACCGTAGTCGGGCCGCGAATAGCCGTTGTCGCGCTCGGCGCGCAAGGCCTCCAGCGCCGCGCCGAAGACCTTGCCGGCCCGCGCGCGATCGCCGAGCATGGCGAGCGCGGCGGCGATCTGCGCCTCGGCGAGCGGCGTCCCGAAGACGGCGAGCTTGGTGTCGGCCAGATAGCGCAAATCGCCGATCACCGGTCGCCCGTTGCGGGCCAGCACGTAGAGGGCATAGGCGAGCGGTTCGCCCGCGCCCTCGCCGGGATCGGCGGCGTTGACGACCTCGTTGCGCAACCGTTCGAGCGCCTGGTTGAAGCCCTGCTGCGGCACCGCGAAGGAACGCTCGCGGGCGCGCGTCAGGAAGTCGGAAACGAACGCGTCGAGCCACAGATCATCGTCCTCGCCGGCCTTCCACAGGCCGAACGCGCCGTTGGAATCCTGACGGTCCATCACGCGGTCGATCGACTGGCGGACGCGTCCGTCGAGGTCGGGATCGATCGCCAGATGCTCGATCGAGGCGAGGCGATTGGCGTAAAGCAGCGGCATCGCGCGGCTGACCGTCTGCTCCGAGCAGCCGTAGGGATAGCGCTCCAACGCCTGCAGCAAGGCGGGCGCATCGAGCGCGCCGAACGGCGAGGCGGCGATCGACAGCGACGCCGTGCCGGGAATGAAATCGACGAGCAGGTCGCCCGACAGGATTTCGCTGGCGCCGGCGGCCAGGGAATGGACGGAGCGACGATAAAGATCGGGCGAGCCGGCTTCGACGCCGAGCGCGAAATGCTGCGACACCGCGAGATTGGGCCCGGTGAGCCGCAGGTCGAGGCTGGCGGTCCCGACGCCGGCGGCGGTGAGCGGGATCGCCACCGACGTGCGTTGATGGGCGTCGAGCCTGACGGTCCTGGTCAGCGCGTCGGCCTGCGCGACGAGCGGGCCGTGGATGTCGAGATCGAGCCGGTAGTCGCCGGCTTCGCCTTCGACATTGTCGATGTCGACGTGCATTTGCGAGCGGTCGCCCAGGCTGAGGAAACGCGGCAGCGTGCCCGCCACCACGACGGGGTCGCGCACGATCACTTCGGCCTCGGCGCTGCCGACCTTGGTTTTCGACCAGGCGGCGGCCATGACGCGGACCGCGCCGTTGAAGGCGGGCAGGTCGAAGGAGACCTTGGCTTCGCCGTTGGCGTCGACGCGCACCACGCCGGAATAGAGCGCGAGCGGCTCCTGGGTCGGCAGATTGCCCTCGACGCCGCCGGAGCCGTCGCCACCCGAATGGATCGCTCCCGCCGAGCCGTCCATGCCGTCGATCAGCAGGCCGTAGAGATCGCGTATTTCGATCGGCAGCTTTCGCTGGCCGAAGAAATATTCCTTCGGGTCGGGGGTCTTGTATCCCGTGATGTTGAGGATGCCGATGTCGACGGCGGCGACCGTCACCTCGGCCTCCTCGCCGGGCGCGAGCCCCGCGAGCTTGATCGGCAAGGTCAGCGTCTGGCGCGGACGCGCCATGTCGGGGGCGCCCAGCGACAGTTCGAGCTTGCGCGAGGCCTCGTCGATGCTGAACCAGGCGAGGCCGAGCGCCCGCCCGGGCATTCGCCTGGCCTTTGCGTCGAGCGGGCGATGGGTGAGGGCGACGGCGTAGGCGCCCGCGCCCCAATTGGCCCCGACCTCGAACGGCACGACATTATCGCCGTCGACGAGGTCGATATCGATGAATTGCTCGATTTTGTCGCCGACCAGCGCAATCGTCGCCTTGCCGGCAAAATGCGAGGCGATGCGAAGCTTGGCCGCGTCGCCCGCCTTGTAGCTCGCCTTGTCGAGCGTCACGACGACGTTGTCGGGCGTATCGGCGCTCGCCGAGCCGGACCAGCCGACGTCGAAGGAAATGCTGGTCTGGTCGCCGTCGGCCGATTTGATGTCGAGCCTGTGCCTTCCCCAACCGACAGGAGCGGAAATCTTCGCCGCGCCGTCGGCCGGAATGTCGACGGCGCCCTGCGCGATGCGCTTGGACGACTTGATCGGCTCGTAGCTCCAATGGCCGTCCGAATTGTACCATTGATAATTGGTGTCGATCTCATAGAGCGACCATTCGACGCCCTTGCGCGCGACGCGCGAACCGTCCGGCGCGACGGCGATCGCTTCGAACACCGCCGGTTGGCCTTCCGCCAGACCTTCGTCGAAGTCCTTCTTGACGCCGATCAGGGTCGATTTGGCGCGCAGCGGCAGCGTGACGACGCGTTCGACGGTGCGCCCGCCGGGCTCGGCGACATCCACGATCACTTTCACTTCGAGCGGCTTGGCCGCCGCGCCCTCGGGCAAATCGACGGAAAGATCGGCGTGGCCCTTCGCGTCGGTCTGAATCTTGGCGTCGAACTGGCTGCTGACCGCCGTGAATTCGTCGTCGGTCAGGCCGCCGGCGTAGCCGAGGTAGCCAGGGATTTGCGATCCCTCCACGGCCTGCAGCGTGATCTGGCCGGTGACGTCGAGCCCCGCGGCGGGCGCGCCGTAGAGGAATTTCGCGTCGACGGCGAGCTCCACCGGTTCGCCCGGCGTGAGAATCTCCGCCGCTGGCTTGACCTTAACGTCGAGCCGCTCGGGGATATAGTCTTCGAGCATGAATTGGGTTTCGCCGACGCTCGGGCCTTTGGGGTCGACATAGGCGACGATTCGCCACGAGCCGGCCTGCGCCCCCGCCAGCAGCGGCAGCGCCAGCGAGCGCCCGCCGAGGCCCTGGTCGGCGACAATCGCGCGCTTGTATTCGACGCCGTCGGGGCGCAACGCCACGAGGGTCAGCGGCAGGCCCGATTGGGCCTCGCCGCGGGCGTCGCGCAGCAGCGCCGTCACATAGACGGTTTCGCCGGAGCGATAGACGCCGCGCTCGGTGAACAGGAAAGCGTCGAGCGCCTTGGGCGCCTCGCGGCCGGAAACGCCGCGATCGGTGAGATCGAAGGCGCTCTGGACGAGGTTGAGGAATCCGTAGTCGTCGGCCCGCGTCGCCACCAGCAGACCGGGCGACAATCCCCCGGTTCCGCGCGACAGTCCCGGATCGAAATCGACTCGCCCGTCGGCGCCGGTCGCCTTGGTCGCCAGCACCTCGTTGTTGCGCGCCACCAGCTTGACCTCGACGCCGGCGAGCGGCGACGCGTCGGCGAGCGAATGGACGATCGCGTGCACGCCGTCGTCGCCCGACAGCGCGGTGAGGCCGAGGTCGGAAATGACCAGCCATTGGGTCGCCAGCATCCCCTCGCTGTCGTCGTCGCTGTCGGGCTTGGCGGCGCCTTCGCCCTTCCATGGCCGCGCGGTGATGACATAGACCCCCGGATCGAGCTTGCCGACCGCCTCCAGAACCGGAAAATCGGTCACGACGTCCTTGTTGAGCTCCGAAGCGACGTCCATCGAGCCGCTCCAGATCTTCACGCCGTCCTGATCGGCGATTTCCGCCGCCCGGCTGCTGCCGATGTCTTTGAGAAAATCGTCGCGCTGGACGGTCGCCAGCAGGTTGCGGTCGCCGATGCGATAGACGTCGATCGCGAGCTTGGCCGTATTCACCGTCACCAGCGGCGCGCCCTGTTGCCCGAGCCGCGGCAAAACGTAGTTCTTGCCGGTGAAATGAACCTGCGGGGCGCGATCGCGCACATAGATTTCGTAGTCGGCGTCTTTCAGCAGGGATTCGCCGACCGTCGAAGGCAGGCCCTGTCGAATGACGATCGCGTAGCGCTCGCCGTGTTTCAACCCTTCGACGCAAAGCTGCTGTTCTTCCGTGCTGACGGCGCCGTTGGCCGCCCCGGAAACCGCGACATAGGGCGTAAAATCGGTCTTTCGCGCGAGCGGTTCGGAGAACTGGAAGCACACGCGCGGCGCGGCCGAGTCATTGTCGACCTTGTAGTCGGTGATGCGGAATCCGTTCTTCTCGCGCAGGTCCTCGTAGGTCTTGCCGATGTCGAGGTCGTCGCGCCGGTCGAGGCTGGCGCGATAGGCGTCGAGCGCCGGGCGCCACATTTCGCGGCGCGCGAAGAGATCGCCGAGCAAGGCCAGGGCCTGCGCCTGCGGCCCCGGCGCCGTGAGGCGTTCATAGGCGGCGTAGGCGGCGGTCGCGCCGCGCTCGCGCAATTCATAGCGCTCGGGGGCCTGCGCGTCGTCGGCCTTCACCGCCAGTTGCGCCAGCGCCAGCCAATTGGCGGGGTCCTTCGGATTGCCGGCGATCGCGGCGGCGGCAAGCTTTCCGGCAAGCTTGAAATCGCCTCCCGCCGCGGCGCCGGCGGCGCCGTTGCGCAACTGCTCGGGGCTCTTGCCCTTCGACAGCGCGGCGGCGCCGGAGGCCTCCTTGCGCAGCGTCTCGGCGAGGCGGACGGCGTCGCTCGCCAGAAAATCCCGCGCGTAGGGCTTGGATTCCGCGGCATGCGCCGCCGCTCCCGCCAACACCAGAACAAGGGCCAACAGGGTGCGCAGCGCCGCTTGCATGATTCAACCTATGCTTGGAGGGGCACAAACAATCCCGACAGGTCATCCAAGGCGTTCGGACAAGTCAAGTACGCGACCTGAGACGGGAGTGTGACTTTACGGGATGGCGGATGCTATCATGTCCGCGGCGCCCGACCCGTCCGGGGACGAGGCGAAATTGCGCAATTTCAGCCGCGATCGTTTTTTCGCGCGATGGGTCCATTCGATGGCGTTCAGGATTCGAGCATCCGGGCCGGCGTGGAACGGGAGGCCGGGCGAGCGCCGGACGCCGAAATTTGCGATTCCCGCGTTGCTCGGCCTCGCCGGGGCTTTGGCGCTGGCCGCGCCGTCGGGCTTGCGCGCGCAGAACGCGCCGGCGGCGGCGGCGAGCGTCGATGCGGCGTTCGACTCCCAGAAGGCGGCGTTCGACGCGCTTTCGGATGCCGATCGCCGGGCTATTCAGGATGGGCTGGTGTGGAGCGGCCACTACCTCGGGGTCGTCGACGGTGTGTTTGGCAGGCGCACGCGCGATTCCATCGTCGCCTGGCAGACCAGCGTCAAGGCGCCGGCGAACGGGCTCGTCGACCCGGCGCAACTGGCCGCGCTGACCAGCGCCGCGCAGAAGGCGCGCGCCGCCGTGCGCTTCCAGGTGTTCACCGACGACAAAACCGGCGTGCGCATCGGCGCGCCGCTGAAGCTGCTCGACAAGCGGGCGAGCGCAGCCGGCGGCGTGCGGTTGATGAAGGCCGACGGCGCCGTAACGTTGGACCTTTCGAGCCTTGTCGGCGCCGAGGCCAATCTCGGCAAGCTCTACGCCGACCGCACCGCCGACGCGCCGGGCAAAAAGATCACGCTGAAAATCAGCCGCCCCGACTTTTTCGTCGTAGCGAGCGAAGAGCAGGGCCGCAAAATATACGAGCGCATGGCGAGGGCGCCGGCCGGCTCGCCGGACCCTGCCGTCATCCGCGGCTTCCGGTTCGCCTATCCGGCCGCGCAGGCCGCCGACCTCGACCGGATCGGCGTGGCGATCGCCAATTCGTTCGAGCCGTTTCCGCCTCCGACCTCCGGGCCGGCCGCGACGGCGACGCCGCCCACGCCGCCCCCGGCCCCCCCGCCCGCGCCGCGGCCCTCGCTCGCCGCCACCGGATTCATCGTCGCGCCGGGCGAGGCCTTGAGCGCGATCGCGCAGTCCGACTGTCCCGACCCGGCGATCGAGGGAAAGCCGGCCAAATTCATCCGTGAGGACCGCGCGCTCGGCCTCAGTCTCATCGCCGGCGAATTCGACGCCGGATCGACCATCCCCGCCCCGCGCTTCGGCGCCGTCGGCCCCGACCTCGTCGCGCTGACTTACGCGGCGGACGAACCGGGCGGGCGCGTCACGCTCGATGCGACCGCCGCTTCGCCGCTTCCGCCGCGCGAGGGCGAGACCCGGCCGACTTTGCTCGCTGCGCTGCCGAAGACCGCCGCGGGCAGTCCGGTTTTCGACCGGACCGGCGCGCTGGCCGCGATCATCGCGCCCTCCACGGCCGAGCCCAGGCTGGTCGCCGGCGTGGCGCCGGTCGCAACGCATCGCGCGATCGACGCCGCGCAGATCAGGAGTTTCCTGTCGCTGGCCGGCGAATCCGCCGCCAGCGGCGACGGCGCGGCGCTTGGCGCCGGGCGGATCGCCGCCGCCGAGCGCCCCTATGTCGTGGCGATCATCTGCCGCCGATGAGCCGCGACCGCCTGGCGCGCGGGCCGCGCGTTCTCGTCTTCGATTCCGGCCTCGGCGGCCTGACGGTTTTTGCGCGGATCGCCGAGACGCGCGCCGATGCGGCGCTGGTCTACGCCGCCGACGACGCCGCCTTTCCCTATGGCGCGCTCGGCGAGCGCGAAGTGGTCGCCCGCGTCATGTCGGTGATGGACGAATTGATCGCCGGCCACGCGCCCGACCTCGTCGTGATCGCCTGCAGCACCGCCTCGACCCTGGTCCTCGAGCCGTTGCGCGAGCGTTATCGCGCGCTGCCGTTCGTCGGCACCGTTCCGGCGATCAAGCCGGCGGCCGCCGCCTCGAGGTCCCGGCTGGTCAGCGTGCTGGCGACGCCCGGCACGGTGGCGCGCGATTACACGCAGGCGCTGGTGCGCCAATATGCCGGCGATTGCGAGGTCGCGCTGGTCGGTTCGGCGCGGCTCGCCTCGCTCGCCGAGGACTTCATGAAGGGCCTGCCGGTCGACGAAGCGGAGATCGCGCGCGAGATCGCGCCCTGTTTCATCGAAAAGCGGGGGCGGCGCACCGACGTCGTCGTGCTCGCCTGCACGCATTATCCCTTGCTGCGCGATCATTTGGCGCGCCTTGCGCCGTGGAGCGTCGAATATGTCGACCCGGCGCCGGCCATCGCGCGGCGCGTCGACGCCCTGCTGGGACCGCCCGCCGCGCCGGCGCCCGGCGGCGTGCGCGGGCCGGCCATTTTCACCAGCGGGGCGGCGCCTGGCGCCGCGCTGCAGGACGCGCTGTTGAAACTCGGCCTGGCGGCGGCGCCGAGCGACGCCGCGGCGTTCGAATTCGGCCGGCCTTGACGAAACAGGCCGGAGGCCCTTTGTCTCGATTCAAATGAGGAACGTTCGATGCGCACCAGCACGGGCCAGCCGATCCGTCTTGCCGACTATCGGCCGCCGGATTACCTGATCGACTCCGTCGAGCTCGACATATCGCTCGAGCGCCATGCGACGCGCGTCGTCTCGATACTGGCCGTGCGGCCCAATCCGGCGGGGCGCGCGGGGGCGGCGCTGGCGCTCGACGGCGACGAACTCAATTTCGTCCGCCTCGAGATCGACGGCGCGGCGCCCGACTCCGCCGCCGTGGCGGTTTCCCCCGACAAACTGATCCTCGCCGCGCCGCCGCCGCGCGCCTTCAAGCTGCGCATCGAGACGCAGCTCGATCCGGCCGCCAACACCAAGCTGATGGGGCTCTATCGCAGCGGTTCGGCCTATTGCACGCAATGCGAGGCCGAGGGCTTTCGCCGCATCACTTATTTTCTCGACCGGCCCGATGTTCTGTCGACCTATGTCACGCGGATCGAGGCGGCGAAGGACGAGGCGCCGGTCTTGCTCGCCAACGGCAATCTCGAGACGCGCGGCGACCTGCCGGGGACCGATCGCCACTTTGCGATCTGGCGCGATCCGCACAAGAAGCCCTGCTATCTGTTCGCGCTGGTGGCCGGCGACCTCGCCCACGTCGCCGATCATTTCGTCACCGCGTCGGGGCGTTGGGTCGATCTGGGCGTCTACGTCGAGCACGGCCGGGAGGACCGCGCCGCCTATGCGATGGACTCGCTCAAGCGCGCGATGCTGTGGGACGAGGCGGCTTATGGGCGCGAATACGACCTCGACGTTTTCAACGTCGTCGCCGTCTCGGACTTCAACATGGGCGCCATGGAGAACAAGGGCCTCAACGTCTTCAACGAAAAATACGTGCTGGCGCTGCCGGAGACCGCGACCGACGAGGACTACGCCGGCATCGAGGGCGTCATCGCCCATGAGTATTTCCACAATTGGACAGGTAATCGAATCACTTGCCGCGACTGGTTCCAGCTTTGCCTGAAGGAGGGCCTGACGGTCTTTCGCGATCAGGAATTTTCGGCGCACGAGCGTTCGGCGCCGGTCAAGCGCATCGCCGACGTGCGCGCGCTGCGCGCCGCGCAGTTCCCGGAGGACGCCGGCCCGCTCGCCCATAACGTGCGCCCCGAGGTCTATCACGAGATCAACAATTTCTACACCGCGACAGTCTACCAGAAGGGCGCCGAAATCATCCGCATGCTGAAATTGCTGATCGGCGCGCCGGCGTTTCGCGCCGGGATGGATCTCTATTTCGAGCGCTGTGACGGAACGGCGGCGACGGTCGAGGATTTTCTCGCCTGCTTCGCCGAGGCCTCCGGGCGCGACCTCGCCGATTTCAAGCGCTGGTACAGCCAGGCGGGCACGCCGCTCCTGACGTTCCGCAGCGCCTATGACCAAGCCCGGCGCAGCCTGACGCTCGACATTTTGCAGTCGACGGCGCCGACGCGCGATCAGGCGGTGAAGCTGCCGCTGACGATTCCGGTCGCGCTCGGCCTGATCGACGGGTCGGGTCGTGAGGTCGCGCTGGTCTCGGCGGACGCCAGCGAGGGCGAACTGGCGAGCGGGATTCTCGAATTGGCGGGCGAGTTGCGCCGCGTCGTGTTCGCCGAGGTCCCGAGCCGTCCGACCCTCTCGCTGATGCGTGGATTTTCGGCGCCGGCGCGCGTCGACGACGATCTGACCGAGGGCGATCTTCTGATCCTGTTGCGCCACGACAGCGACAGTTTCAACCGCTGGCAGGCGGCGCAGAGTCTGGCGACGCGGTGGCTGTTGCGGGCGGTCGCGGCGATCCGCGCCGGTCATGCGCCGCAGGCCGACGCCGATTTTGTCGCCGCCTACGGCGCGATCCTGGCGCAGGCGCAGACCGGGGCGCTCGACGCCGCCTTCGCCGCTCAGACCCTTAGTCTGCCCAGCGAAGGGGACATTGCGCGCGAGATGGCGAGAAATGTCGATCCGGACGCGATTTTCGCGGCGCGCGATCACTTGCGCGGCGCGCTCGGCCGCGCGCATGCCGCCGCTCTGTCGCGGCTGCACGACAGCCTCGGCGGCGCGACGCGTTTCAGCGCCGACGCGGCAAGCGCCGGGCGCCGCGCCTTGCGCAACATGGCGCTGGCGGCGCTCGCCGCCGGCAGGGCGCAGGAGGGCGCCCAACGCGCGCAGCGCCAATTGGCGGACGCCGACAATATGACGGATCGTCTCGCCGCGCTGGCGGTTCTTTCGCTGTCGCCGGGCGCCGAGCGCGAGCTGGCGCTCGAGGCGTTTGCGCGCACCCACGCCGCCGATCCGCTGGTGCTCGACAAATGGTTCCTGTTGCAGGCGCAGATTCCGGAGGCGGGGACGCTGGCGCGGGTGCGCGCGCTGATGCGGCATCACGCCTTCTCGCTCGGCAACCCGAACCGCGTGCGCGCGTTGATCGGCGGCTTTTGCGCCAACCAGACGCAGTTCAACCGCGCCGACGGCGCCGGCTATGATCTGCTCGCCGAGGTCGTGCTGACCCTCGATGCGACCAATCCGCAAATCGCGGCGCGCCTGCTGTCCTCGCTGCGCTCGTGGCGCTCGCTGGAGCCTCATCGCCAGACCAGGGCGTCCGAAGCGCTCGGCCGCGTCGCCGCCGCCGCGCAGCTTTCCGCCGACGTGCGCGACATCGTCACGCGCTGCCTCGGCTGAGCGCCCGCCGCCGGTCCGCCTGGCTGTCGTCGAGCGGGAAAACCACCGCCGGCGGCGCCGGTTCGCTCGGGCCGCGCAGGGCTCGCGCGCGCCACGGCCGCTGCAATATTAAATTTCTCGTCAACCTTTCATTAAGCTCTGGACAAAGATTCGCTCAAGGATTCTTATCGGCTTGATTCGGTGTGATGCGGCACATTTCGCCGGGTCGGGGTTGACGGGGATGAGGGGGCCACAATGGCGCGTGCGAACGCGGCTATCGAGGAGGCGCGCGCCGTCGCGTGGCGCGATCTGGCCAGGTCGATCACACAGCCATTGAATGACGGAGCGACCGCCCGCTCGATCGCCTTCGACGCCTGGCTTCGCTACCTGATCCCCGCCGTCGCGCTCGCCTTTCTGGCCCTGCTGGCGATCGCGGCGGTCGGCCATCTCAGAGCCGACCGCCAGCGTGCGCTCGGCGCCGCCGCGCGCGAGGTCGATATGCGCGCCTCGGTGCTGGCGATGCGCCTCAACCAGGCGCTCGCCGCCGCGCCCGACCTCGCGCCCGGCGATCTGCTGCGCAGCGTTCTCGCAGAGAGTCCCGAGCTGCATGCCGGCCAGGTGATGCTCGCCGACGGCGAAGGGCGCATCCTGGCGAGCGAGCCCGCCGCGTCCGAGGCGGAGGCGACGTTGAACGCCCGGCTCGGCGCGAGCCAGCCGCTGACGACGTTCGCCGAAAAGGCCGGGGTGCTGGCGATCGAGGCGGCCAATGGCGCGGAAGAATTTGCGACCGTGCGCACCCTGCGCGCGCCGCTCGGACAAATGGCTTTGACGATGCGCATCGGCGAGCTGCTCGAGCCGTGGCGCGAGGCGGCGTTCATCACCGCGCTGCTGCTCGCCTCGACGAGCGTCGTGCTGCTCGGCGCCACCGCCGCCTATGTCGCCCAGATCAAGCGGGCGCGCGACCGCGAGCGCATGGCGCGGCGCGCCAGGGACCGCGTCGACATGGCGCTCAACCGCGGCCGGTGCGGGCTGTGGGATTGGGATCTGGCGAGGGGGCGGATCCACTGGTCGCGATCGATGTACGAGCTTCTCGGCATGGCGCCGTCGCTGGAGTTTCTGTCGCTCGGCGACCTGCGCGAAATGATGCACCCCGACGACGACAAGCTCGCCGCCCTCGCCAAGCTGGCGACGGAAGGCGAGCAGCAATCGATCGACCATGAATTCCGCATCCGCAACGGCGCCGGCGACTGGGTCTGGCTGAGGGCGCGCGCCGAGCTCGTCCAGGACAGCCCGGCCGCCGGACCGCATCTGGTCGGCATCGCGGTCGACATCACCGAGCAGAAGAACCTCGCCGAAACCACCGCCCTCGCCGATCAGCGCCTGCGCGAGGCGATCGAAGCCATTTCGGAAGCCTTCGTGCTGTGGGATTCCTCGAACCGCCTGGTGCTGTGCAATTCGAAATACCAGCGCCTGCACAACCTGCCCCTCGAAAGCATGCGGCCGGGCGCGCCATATGCGGAGCTCGCCGCCAAGGGGGCGGCGCCGGTCGTCGACAGCGAGGTCCTGCTCGACGCCAGGGGCCCCGCGCAGGGCCATGGGGCGGCGCGGACCTACGAGGCGCGCCTGACCGACGGGCGCTGGCTGCAGGTCAACGAACGGCGCACCAGGGACGGCGGCTATGTCTCTGTCGGCACCGACATCACCGCGCTGAAGCGCCACGAAGAACAGTTGATGGACTCGGAACAGCGCCTGTTGGCGACGATCGCCGAGCTGCGCCAGTCCCGCCAATCCCTCGAAGCGCAGGCGCAGCAACTGGCCGATCTCGCCGAGCGCCATCTCGAGCAGAAGGCGCGCGCCGAAATGGCCAACCGCGCCAAGGCCGAGTTCCTCGCCAACATGAGTCACGAATTGCGCACGCCGCTCAACGCGATCATCGGCTTCTCCGAAATGATGGAGCAGCAGCCGTTCGGTCCGCTGGGTTCGCCGAAATACCGGGACTATTGCTCGCACATCCACGAGAGCGGTCAATATTTGCTGCACGTCGTTTCCGACGTGCTCGACATGTCGAGCCTGGAGGCGGGCCGCGTGCGCCTCAACAGGAGCGACTTCGGCGTCGAATCAGCGGTGAGCAACGCCGTTCGCGACATCGAGGCGACGGCGCGCGCCAAGAGCCTGGCGATCGACATCGATGTGAACCCGGCCGAATTGATCCACGCGGACCGCGAAGCCGTCGAACGCATTCTGGTGACGCTGTTGCGCAATGCCGTGAAGTTCACGCCCGAAGGCGGCGCGATCAGCATCGGCGCGCAGGCTTTCGACAATCAGATCTACATCTACGTCGAAGACACCGGTCCGGGGATCGCCGGCGCCGATCTGTCGCGTCTCGGCCGCCCGTTCGAGCAGGCCGACACGATGCTCGCCAATGGCATGAAAGGCTCGGGCCTCGGCCTCGCCATCGCCAATTCCCTGGTCGAGCTGCATGGCGGCTCGCTGCGCGTCAACTCCAATCTCGGCGAAGGCACCATCGTCCTGCTCGCGCTGCCGAAATTGCCCGCCGCGCATCGCCTGCCGAACCTGGCCGACGTCGCCTGATCCGGGCGTCGGCCTCGCCGGGCGCAGGGGTTTTCGCGCGCCGTCACGCGCCGGCGAGCGTCGATCGGAGGAAAGTTCCTTGCGGGGTTTCGGCGATCAGAAACGATAGGCCGTTTGCACGAATATCTGCGAGCGCTGCGTCTGGAACGTCGCGACCTGCGGGGCGCCGTTGGGCGTGACGTTCTGGAACATCGCTTGGCCCTTGGCGTTCATCGACCAGTAGCGGCCGCCGACGCCGACGGTGAAATCGCGCGACAGCGCGTAGTCGAGCTCGCCCTCGAGCTGATAGCCGTTCGAGCCGCTGCCCGATTCCGGTATCGTGCCGGAGAAGTCGACGGGCTCGCGCAGCCAGTGATCGTCGCCGCCGCTGAAGCTCATATACGGCAGCCACGCCGCCTCGGCGCGCACCGAGAAGCCGGCGGGCAACGTCAGCTGGCCGGCCAGTCCGAGGCGCACCGAGTTCCACTGGCCCTCGTCGCTGATCGCCAGGTTGGCGGAGCTGACCGCGGCCGGCCCCGGCGCGCAAATGTTCGGATTGCCCGCGGTTTGCGTGCAGCCGAAGGCGTTGAAGCGCTCGTCGAGATAGTGATAGCCGGCGAAGGCGCCCAGCTTGTACCAGCCGCCGCCCATCAGGTAATAGCCGAGGTCGGCGCTCGCATAACCGACGCGGCCGTCGGCGAGCGAACTGTTGGTCGAGGAATAGGGGGTTGTGCCCGGCGGGAAGTCCTCGTCCTGCAGCGTGCCGCCGGTCTCCCTGCCGATGCCGGCGAAGCCTTTGATGAAAAGACCCGAAGACGGGTGGTCGAGCCTGGCGTAGAATTCGCCGGTGGCGGCGCTCGGATCGCGATAGGTGAGCTGCGACAGCAGCGTCGCGCCCGTGGTGTCGTAAAGCTTGGTGCGCGCGGTGCTGGTGGACATGCCGGCGCGCACGCCGACCTCGCCCAGTACTTCCCCGGTCGGGTCCAGCGACGGGCTGGGCGCCGCCGAGCCGTCCGAGGCGTCGAACAAGTAGTTCACGCTGAGGCGGAGCGCATAGCCGCGGAACGCAAAGGTGGAGTCCGATTCGGGCGAGGCGAAGCCGGCCGGCGCGATGTAGTTCGGCGTGCCGACGACGTGGCTGTCGCCGAGATCGTAATAGAGAAACTCGGCGCCGACCGACCATTGCGGACCCAGCGCATATTCGACGCCGCCGCCCGCCGCCACGCCCACCGTATAGTCGGTATGCGAGCCGGCATAGACGGGGCCGGAGGCGAACGAGAGGCTGCTCGCGGCTTGCGTCTGCCCGAAGGCGACGCCGGCGGTGGCGTAGATCAGCGTGTCGTCGATCGGGGTGAAGCCGACGCGCGCGCGAATCGTGCCGAGGGACAGCAGTTGCTGCGATTCGGCGAAATTGTAACCGACTCCCAGATAGGTTCCGGAGCCGGACTGCTTGGCCGTTGCCCCGCCGACGTAATCGTAATCGGCGACGCCGCCAAAGACGAAGCTGCCCCATTGCTTGTTGAAGCCGGCCTGCGCGCCGACCATCCCGCCGTAGGACGAAAACGTGAAGGAATTGGGGATGCCCGCTGGGGTGATCGTTTCGGGATACCAGGCCTGGCTTTCGCTCTGGCCGGGCGACCACAGGCCGCCGCCGTTGACGCCGATCGTCAATCCGTCCCAGCGCGGGCCTCCGGGCGCCAGTGGCGGCGAGGGCTCGGGCGGCGTCGCATCGAGATCCGCCGCCAAGGCGGCCCCGCCGAGGCCGGTGATGCACAAAGTCGCCAGAACGAAGTAACGATTCACGGCTCGCCCCCGGAATGCCCAACGAAACGTTAACCAAAACTTGGTTAACGAATTGCCTAGGGCGCGACGAATGGCGGGCGCGCGGCGGGATTTTGAGGGCGCACAAAGCGCGGGAGGACCCGGCGCCCCGCGGCGGGGCGCAGGGGCAGCGGCCCGGCTGGCCTCCGGGGCGGCCTAGCCGCAGCCGCGGCCGGCGGCTGAAATGTCGCGATAATAGTCCGAGACGCGCGCGTGCCACAGGCGGCGGCAGTCGATATGCTCGACGCCCGGTGTTCGCGTGGGCAATTGCAGCGCGTCGACGAGGCTTTCGATCTCCTCGCGGGCGCCCAACTGCGACGACGTCAGCGCGCCTTTCTGCGCGCCCTGCTCGATCGCGTCGAGCGCGGTCAGCCCGATCGGGAACAGCTCGCGGAAGATCACCCGGTCGTGGAAGCCGTCGGCGACGCGGAAGCCGAGTTCCGCGGCGAGGTTGGCGATGCTGACGGCGATCTGCCGGGCGTTGTTGTTGGCGAGCGAGGCCATCCGGTTGCGCACCATCACCCAATCGATCACGCCGTTGTCGACGAGCCGGCGCCTCCGCCGCGCCTCGAGCACCAGATCGGCGTAGTGGGCGACCGCGCCGCGCTGCTTGCGGTCATGGTTGACCCGTGAAAAGACGTCGACGTCGATGTAGCTGTCGTTGAGCGGCGAGATCAGCGTGTCGGCCAGCGAATGGGCGAGGCGCATCAGATAGCTGTCGGAGGCCGGCGTATCGATCACCACGAATTCATAGAGATGCTCGACCGCGCCGATCGCCGCGGCGAAACTCGCGAATTCGTGCGCCTCGTTCTCGCGCACGTCCGCCGATTCGCCGCGCGCCATCGCGCAATGATGCGGCAGCTCGGCCGGCCAATTGGCGCTCGTCGACCATGAACGCCGGTTCTCGAAGAAGCGGGTCAGCGTCTGCTGGCGCGTGTCGAGGTCGATCGTCGCGACCCGATAGCCCGCCTTGAGCAAGGCGACCGTCAGATGGATGGAGATGGTCGATTTGCCGGCGCCGCCCTTTTCATTGCCGACGACAATGACATGAGCGCTGCGCAGGTCCGCTGAATCGTTGTCGAAGTCCATCGGAGCCGCCGAATCACTGACGCGAGTTCTCAGAATCGATAACTATAATTTTCCCGGCGTCGGGCCAATACCGCAAGCGTCGCGGATCGAGCTGAATTTCAAGGCGCGCCCGTGGTTGCCGTAAGGTGACGCCTGACAGTTGCGGCGCTCGCGCCGGGGCGCCGCCGTTCAGCCCGGCAGCGCGACCAGCGTCGTCGCCGCCAGCGCGGCCGCCAGCAACAGATTGATCGGTCGCGAACTCGCGGGGTCGCGAAGAACGCGCGACGGAATCGCGCCCGCTGACAGCCAGGCGAAATGGATCATCACGATCATCAGAACTTTATGTCGCGGCGCTTCAGCAGCGCCTATGGTGTCGCGCCCGGCGCATGGGTCTCGGCGACCGCCAAGCGCGACAATGAACCATTCCGGAGCGTCGGGCGCGCGCCGACGGCGCCGTGCGCGAGTTCGCGCTCCGCCAGCGGGGTTGCGCCGGCATGACGGCGGCGGGGTCGCGGAAGGTCAAGGGGATTGCACGGTGATCGACGCCGGGGAGTTGCGGCGAGGCGTGGCGGCGGACGCCCCGGCGATCCGCGCGCTGACCCGGCTCGCCTACGCCAAATGGACGCCGGTCATCGGTCGCGAGCCGAAGCCGATGACTGCGGACTATGAGGCGGCGGCGCGAGCGCACCGCTTCGACCTCCTGTATGTCGGGGCGGAGCTGGTCGGCCTCATCGAGACGATCCCGCAATCCAATCATCTGCTCATCGAGAATGTCGCGGTGTCGCCCTCCTTCCAGGGGCGCGGCTACGGGCGAAAGCTGATCGCCCATGCCGAGCAGACGGCGGCTTCGTCGGGAATGGGCGAAATCCGGCTCTACACCAACAAGCTGTTCGCCGAAAACGTGCGGCTCTATCGCAGGCTCGGCTATCGCGTCGACCGTGAGGAAGCGTTCAAAGGCGGCGTTGTCGTCCATATGAGCAAGCCGCTGCGCTGACGGATCGCGCGGTCAGGCCCGCTCCGCGCCTCTTGCAGCGTCGCGCGCCGCGAGGCGCGAGGTTGACGGCGGCCGATCAGTCGCCCGCGGCGGGCCGCCTCGGCGCCGGCTCGGCATGGCCGACGATGCGGATCACGTCGGGAAAGTCGGCGCGTAGCGCGCGCTCCAGCGCGTCCACTTCCTCATGCGTGGCGTCGACCGACAGGGCGCGGTCGACCCAGCAGTGGAAATTGACGAAATAGCCGCCGTCGGCGTGGCGCACGCGCACGTCGTGGACGTTGCGCGCCCGGCCGCGCTGCGCGGCGATCTTCGACAACGCTTCGGCGATTCTTGCGACCAGAGCGGGGTCGGCGTCGTGACCGGAGATTTCGCGCGTCTCCATCGGCTCGATATGCGTTTCGATCTCGATATCGGGGCCGATTTCGTCCTCGATCGCCTTCTCGAGGCGCGTCGCGAGTTCATGCGCTTCGCCAAGGCTCATCCGCCCGTCGACCTCCATGTCGAGGCCGACGCATTTGCGCGCGTCGATCTGCTGGATGGTGACGTGGTGGATGGCGAGGCGCAGGCGCGCCGCGATCAGTTGGACGCTGTCGAGCAGACTTTCGTCGTCGAGGGCGCGCGGATTGGCGGTCAGCGTCACCGCCGTTTGCGGCCAATCGGCCGCGATGCGGCGCGCGACGTCGTCCTTGATCGCCGCCACGCGTTCGAGCGGCAGGGTGCGCGAAACGAAAATGCCGACGTCGCCGATGATCTTCGCCCCGCTCGGGCGCAGGCGTATCGCCTCGACCGCCGCGACGCCCGGCACGCCTTCGATCGCCCGCGCCAGACGGTCGGCGAGGCCCTCCGGGGCGGTGTCGACGAGCGCGTCGATGGTGGCGCGCCCGAGCCTGAAGCCGGCGATGGCGATGAAGACGGCGACGCCGATCGCCGCCAGGGCGTCGGCATGCGCGAAGCCGAGACGCGTCGCCGCCAGGCCGGCCAGAACGAGCAGCGATGAAATCAGGTCGCTCGAATAATGCAGCGCGTCGGCGGCGAGGGCGTGGCTCCTGGTTTCGCGCGCCACCCTGGCCAGGCCGCGCCAGCGCAGAAAATCGACGGCGATCGAGACGACGATGACGCCGAACGCCAGCGCATTGGCGTCGACCTTCGGCGCCGCGCCGCCGAGGCGCTGGGCCGCCTCCGCCGCGACCGCGGCCGCCAGCACCGCCAGCAGGCCGGTCTCGGCGAGCGCCGCCACCGCTTCGATTTTGGCGTGGCCGAACGGGTGCTCCTTGTCGGCGGGCTTGTCGGCCTCCCGCACCGCGAAATAGGTCAGCACGCTGGCGCCGGTGTCGAGCACGTTGTGCGCGCCCTCGGAAACCAGCGCCAGCGACCCCGACAGCAGGCCGGCCGCCAGCTTGGCCAGCGACAGGCCGGCGCTGGCGAGGATCGAGGCCAGCGCGGCGCGCAGTTTGCGCCTGGCGTCATCGTCGCGGCGCGGCCCCGGCTCCATGGTCATCGACGCCCGCCTGCCAGAGAAAAACGCAACCGGGGCTTCCACAACCCGAATTGCCGGCTATGTTCCGCTGCATCGCTTGGAGCAACCGACGAAGTCAAGGCAATGGAGTTCCTGCACACGATGATCCGCGTCACCGACCTCGACGCGTCGCTTGATTTTTTCGTCAAGACCTTCGGACTTGTCGAGACGCGGCGGGTCAACAACGAAAAGGGGCGCTACACCCTGGTCTTTCTCGCCGCGCCCGGCGACGTGGAGCAGGCGACGAAGATGCAGGCCCCGCTGGTCGAGCTCACCTATAACTGGGATCCGGAAGTCTACGCCGGCGGGCGCAACTTCGGCCATCTCGCCTATCGGGTGGACGATATCTACGCCTTCTGCACGAAGCTGCAGCAAGCCGGCGTGACGATCAACCGACCGCCGCGCGATGGCCATATGGCGTTCGTGCGCACGCCGGACAACATCTCGATCGAGCTGATCCAGAAGGGCGGTCCGCTGCCGCCGGCCGAGCCGTGGGTCTCGATGGCCAACACCGGGGTGTGGTAGGACGCGGCTCAGCGCCGACAGGGCCGCTTGAGACGAGCGCCTGGCGGCGCCTCCTTGCGCCGCTTTCCTGCAAGGACATAAACCTATGATATACTTGAAGCGGACGGCGAAATTTGGCGCGGGCTCCGGTCATGCAGGCGGATTCGCCGCGCCGCTTCGGGGTCGTCGACGCCTGCGGCAGTCTCCGTTCCGCTCGCTTCGGCGGCAAGACTTCCGCGCGGCGGACTCGATCTCCGGGAGGGATATCGATCGAGCGGAAGGTCGTTTGTTCTCACTTCCCGCGAGAAGGCGACGATTCAGTTTTCGAAGGCGCCAATGACCAAACCGCTCATCTTTACAATCTCCGCCGCCTGGGACGACGAAGCGGCGGTGTGGACCGGACATTGCGACGATATTCCGGCCGCCGCCGACGCGCCGACGCGCCGACGCTCGACGAATTGCTGGCGAAGATGTCGGCGATGGCGCTCGATGTCCTGCCTGACAATCATCCGGGCGTCGACCCGGCGTCGGTCTATCTACAGATTACCGCTTTGCGCGAAGCCGAGTTCGCGACGGCCTAGATGGCTCCCCAGTTCGATCGCGCGCTTCGGGAACTGCTGCGCGCCGCTGGATGCGTGCTGGTCCGCCAGGGAAAGGGGAGCCATGAGATATGGAGCAGCCCGATCACCGGGCAAAATATTCCCGTGCCGATCGGCATTCCGAGTCGTCATACCGCGAACGCCATTCTGCGGCAGGCGGGTCTGCCGAGGGCCTTTTTGATCGACAAGGCCGATACAGTTATGAACCTCGCCAGATCGGGCGATTCAGCGCGCGAACCGGGACGAACATGTGCGCCGACGCCCTTGAGCGATTTCCTGACAAGCCCTTTGGCCCTCGTCGATAGAGCGAATCCTTTTGTTTCGCGCAAATTTGCCGCATGATCAGGCAATTCGACGGAGCCTTCGAGATGACCCAGCTGGACAAAGAGCCGCGAAAGTCCCTCAAATTCCGCTTCCGCGGCGCTGACGTCGCGCTGTCGCAGTTTTCGCCGCGCGCCACGCTGCTTGACTGGCTGCGCGAGGAGGCCGGGGCGATCGGAACCAAGGAAGGCTGCGCCGAAGGCGATTGCGGCGCCTGCACGGTGGTGCTGGCGCGCCGCCGCGACGGCGCGCTTGCGCATGAGGCGGTCAACGCCTGCGTGATGCTGCTCGGTCAGGTCGACGGCGCCGAGGTGATCACCATCGAGGATCTCGCGGACGGCCGCGCGCTCCATCCCGTCCAGCAGGCGATGGTCGACCTGCATGGCTCGCAATGCGGCTTTTGCACGCCCGGCATCGTCATGAGCCTGTTTGCGCTCTATCAGCGGCGCGAGCCCGCGACGCGCGCCGCGATCTGCGACCAACTGGCCGGCAATCTCTGCCGCTGCACCGGCTATCGGCCGATCATCGACGCGGCGCTCGACACCTGCCTCGGCCAACCCGCCGACCGCTTCGCCGCCGGCGCCGCCGAACGCGCCGAGGCGCTCGCCAAAATCGCCGACGAAAGCGACCTGTTCGTCGGCGACGAGAGCGCTTTCTTCGCCGCGCCGGCCAGCGAAGCGGCGCTCGCCGGCCTCTATGCGCGGCACGAGGACGCGGTGCTGGTCGGCGGCGCCACCGACGTCGGCTTGTGGATCACCAAGATGCTGCGCGATCCCCGCAAGATCATCTGGTTAGGGCGGGTCGCCGGCCTCGACCGGATCGAGGATAGCGACGACGCGCTCGATTTCTTCGCGACCGCCACCCTCCAGCGCGCCATGCCGAAGCTTGCGCAATTGCATCCCGACCTCGGCGAAATCATGCGCCGCTTCGGCTCGGCGCAGGTGCGCGTCGCCGGCACCGTCGGCGGCAACGTCGCCAACGGCTCGCCGATCGGCGATCTGCCGCCGGCGCTGATCGCGCTGGGCGCGACGGTCGAACTGCGCTGCGGCGACGCCTCGCGCGTCCTGCCGCTGGAGGATTTCTTCATCGCCTACGGCAAGCAGGACCGGGCGCCCGGCGAATATGTGCGGCGCGTCCGCGCGCCGAAGCTGAAGGCCAACCAGCATTATCGTTCGTTCAAGGTGTCGAAGCGCTTCGACGAGGACATTTCCGCCGTGATGAGCGCCTTCCGTTTCACGCTGGATGGCCGCCGCATCGGCGAGGCGCGCATCGCCTATGGCGGCATGGCCGCGACGCCGAAGCGGGCCGGCGGGGCCGAACAGGCGCTGGTCGGCGCTCGTCTCGACGATCCGGCGAGCTGGAGCGCCGCCATCGCCGCCATCGGTTCGGACTATGCGCCGTTGACCGATATGCGCGCCACCGCCGCCTATCGCTCGCGCGTCGCCGCCAATCTCCTGCGCAAGGCGCTGATCGAAGTCGCCGGCGGCGAGGACGCGACCCGCATCGGAGCCCTCCATGCTGCGGAATAGGGAAATCCAGCGCGTCCCGCTCGAAGTCGAGACGGCGGTCGTCCACAAGCCGCTCGCCCATGATTCGGCGCGCCTGCACGTCAGCGGCGCCGCGACCTATATCGACGACATCCGCGAGCCCGCCGGGACGCTGCACATCGCGATCGGCCTGGCCGACAAGGCGAGCGGGACGCTGCGCGGGCTCGATCTTGCCGCGGTGCGCGCCGCCAAGGGCGTCGTCGCCGTGCTCACCGCCGCCGACATCCCGGGCAGGAACGACATTGCGCCGGCGTTCGCCGACGAGCCGTTGCTCGCCGACAAGGAGATTCTGTTCCACAATCAGGCGGTTTTCGCCGTCGTCGCGGCCACTCGCGACGAGGCGCGCCGGGCCGCCCGGCTCGCCAGGATCGACATCGCCGAGACGAAGCCCGCCATCACCGTCGAGGACGCGCTGGAGACCGGCGAGCGCGTTCTGCCGGACTACGAATTCGGGCGCGGCGACGCGGCCGGCGCCCTGGCGCGCGCGCCGCGCCGCCTCGAAGGCGCGTTGCGGATCGGCGGCCAGGAGCATTTCTATCTCGAAGGTCAGGCCGCGCTCGCCATTCCCGGCGAAGCGCGCGAAATGATGGTGCATTCCTCGACGCAGGACCCCACCGAGGTCCAGCATCTGGTGGCGCGCATCCTCGCCATTCCCGACGCTTTCGTCACCGTCGAAACGCGACGGATGGGCGGGGCGTTCGGCGGCAAGGAGAGCCAGGCCTGCGCCTGGGCGGCGATCGCGGCGCTGGCGGCGCTGGTCACCGGCAAGCCGTGCAAGGTCAGGCTCGACCGCGACGACGATTTCGCGCTGACCGGCAAGCGTCACGATTTTCGCGCCGACTGGCGCGTCGGCTATGACGACCGCGGCGTCGTTTCCGCCTATGACGTGATGCTCAACGCGCGCTGCGGCTGCTCGGCGGATCTGTCGCTCGGGGTGGTCGACCGCGCGATGTTCCACGCCGCCAACGCCTATTGGCTGCCCGAGGTGAAGGTCGCTTCCCGCCGCCTGAAGACCAACACCGTCTCCAACACCGCCTTTCGCGGCTTTGGCGGGCCGCAGGGCATGCTGACGATCGAGCGGGTGATGGACGCGATCGCCCATGAACGCGGCCTCGATCCGCTCGACGTGCGCAAGGCCAATTTCTACCGGCCGGGCGCCGACCGGACGCCGTTCGGCCAGACCGTCGAGGACACCGCGACCCTGCCGGCGATGATCGAGGAGCTCGAGGCCTCGTCCGACTATCGCGCGCGGCGCCGCGCGATCGCCGAGTTCAACGCACACAACCGCTTCATCAAGCGGGGCATCGCGCTGACGCCGGTCAAGTTCGGCATTTCCTTCACGCTGATCCACCTCAACCAGGCCGGCGCGCTGGTTCATGTCTATACCGACGGGTCGATCCACCTCAATCACGGCGGCACCGAGATGGGGCAGGGGCTGTTCACCAAGGTCGCCCAGGTCGTCGCCGAGGAATTCGGCGTGCCGATCGACTATGTCAGGATCACCGCCACCAACACCGCCAAGGTGCCGAACGCCTCGCCGACCGCCGCCTCGTCGGGATCGGATATCAACGGCATGGCGGCCCAGAACGGCGCGCGCATGGTCAAGCGGCGGATGGTCGAATTCGCCTGCGCCCATTGGGGGGTCGCCCCCGAGGAGATCGTGTTTCGCGACGGGCTGGTGCTGATCGGCAACAAGTCGATGTCGCTCGGCGAGCTCGCCAAGACCTGCCGGCTGAACCGCGTGCAACTGTCGGCGGCCGGCTATTACAAGACGCCGGAGATCACCTGGGACCGGCCGACCGCGACCGGCAAGCCGTTCCTTTATTTTGCGTTCGGCGCCTCGTGCTCGGAAGTGGTGATCGACACATTGACCGGCGAGATGAAGGTCGAGGCGGTCGACATTCTCCACGACGTCGGCTCATCGCTCAATCCGGCGCTCGACATCGGCCAGGTCGAGGGCGGCTTCGTCCAGGGCATGGGCTGGCTGACCACCGAGGAGCTGGTGTTCGATCCGAAGGGGCGGCTGGCGACCCATGCGCCGGCGACCTACAAGATTCCGGTCGCCTCGGACGTGCCGGCCCATTTCCGCACGGTCCTGCACATGCGCCCGAACCAGGTCGCCACCATCTATCGCTCGAAGGCGGTCGGCGAGCCACCGCTGATGTTGCCGATCTCGGTCTATTGCGCGATTCTCGATGCGATCCATTCGATCAAGCCGGGCTCGCAGCCGAAGCTGGAGGCGCCCTGCACGCCGGAGGCGATCTTGAATGCGATTCAATCGGTTGGCGACTGACTTTATAGTTAATGATTTGCTTCAGGCCGCGGCGCGCGACGATTTGCGCGAGGATTGAGGCGCGCCATGCAGGTGTTCAATCGTCTGATCGAGGCGATCGAGGCGGAGGGGGCGGGCGCCCTGGTCAGCCTGGTCAAGGTCGAGGGATCGAGCCCGCGCGAGAGCGGCGCGCGGATGATCGTGCGCCCGTCCGGCGCCTTCAACGGCACGATCGGCGGCGGCGCGCTCGAATGGCAGGCGCTCGACGCCGCCCGCGCGGCGCTCGCCTCGGGGCGCGGTCCCGTGCGCCGCCGCACCATTTCGCTCGGGCCGGATCTCGCGCAATGCTGCGGCGGACGCGTGCAATGGCTGATCGAGACGTTCGATTCGCGGGATGCGCCCGAACTTTCGACGCTCGCCGCCGCCGAGCGCGAAGGCCCGTTCGTCGCCGAGGCGATCAAGGGGCCCGACGGTCGCCTGGCGCGCAAGGTGCTGGCGGGCCCGGCCGGCCAGGGCGCCGAAATCGAGCCGCTGCCGGGCGGCGGCTTACGCGAGCGGTTCAGCGACCACGCCACCTTGCTCTATCTGTTCGGCGCCGGGCACGTCGGCCGCGCGCTGATCCTGGCGCTGGCGCCGCTGCCGTTCAAAACGCGCTGGATCGACCCGCGCCGCGAGGTGTTCCCCGAGCGCGCGCCGGCCAATGTCGTGATGGTCCATGCGGTCGAGCCGGCGCGGGAACTTGGCCCCGCGCCGGACGGCGCCCAGGTGCTGGTGATGACCCACTCGCATCCGCTCGACCTTTCCATCGTCAGCGAGGCGCTGCGCGCGCAGCGCTTCTCCTTCGTCGGCCTGATCGGCTCGGCGACAAAACGCGCGCGCTTCCTCAGCCAGATGCGCGCCGCCGGGCTCGCCGAGGAGGCGCTCGCCAGGCTCGTCTGCCCGATCGGCCTGCCCGGCGTCGAAGGCAAGGAGCCGGCGGTGATCGCCGCCGCGATCGCCGCGCAATTGCTGATCGCGAGGGGGTAGGGGGAGTTCCTTGTCCCCCCGTCGTACGGCCGCTACGCGGGCTCCTTCCCCAGCGATGTGGCAGAAGCGGCGACGCCGCTCGCGACCGCGCCGTCGACGCGCCTGTCCACGAATTGGTTGGACTACGTCCGGCGCTCGCTCCATCGCCTCTTTTGGCCCGAGGCGAAAGGCCGTAGCATGCGGGTTCAGAAACGGGAGGAACGCCATGACAGAGCCAGGCCTCGATCACCGACATCGCGACAAGAACGGCGAGATCAGCCGCAAGCACGGCAATACCCATGTCGGGACCTTGCGCAAGCATTATGGAGCCGGCTTTGCGGCGGGGTTCAAAGACACCGATACGCTGGCGCATGTTCTGGCGACGCTGGACGAGCCGTCGCTGACCAAACTAGTGAAGGACCACGCGGCTGGAAAACTGGAGGGGCACATCGCCAAGCACGCCTGACGCGCGGCGGAGTGGCGCCGGACGAGGGCTTCGACGCATCCCCGCCCCCATCCGGCCGGCGCCGCCGTCCACCTTCCCGAGGCGAAGGCGAAGCATTCGCCCGCCCCGGCTCGGCGAGAGAAGGGCGCGCGCCCTCTACCGCCGCCGCTTGCGAACGGCGGCTTTCGTCTTGGCGGCGATCTTCTTCTTCGCCTTCTCCGGCGCGGCGTCGCTGTCGAGGCCCTGGCCGTAGGTCTTGAACCGCTCGACGGTGCGCATGATTTCCTCATCGTCGAGGATGACCGGCTCGCCGATCGTCAGCGCGATGCAGTACATCCTGGCGAGCGTCTCGAGTTCGCTCGCCCGCCACATCGCCTGGGTCAGCGTCTCGCCGACCGCGATCAGGCCGTGATTGCCGAGCAGCACGCCGTTGCGCGCGTCGAGCCCGGCGACGGCGAGCTCCGACAGCTCCTTGGTGCCATAGGGCGCGTAGCCGGTGCAGCGCACGGTGGGGCCGCCGAAGGCGGCGATCATATAGTGGGCGGCGGGGATCGGCTTGTGCAGCATCGACAGGGCCGTCGCGTAAGCGGCATGGCAATGGACGATCGCCCCGACGTCGGGGCGCGAGCGCATGATGTCGAGGTGAAAGCGCCATTCGACCGAGGGCGGATGCGGCCCCGACCAGGCGCCGTAGTCGCCCTCGAGCGGCATCCGCACGATCATGTCGGGGCGCATCGTCTCGTATGGAACGGCGCTCGGCGTGATCAGCATCGCCCCGCCGAAGCGCGCCGAAATATTGCCCGACGTGCCCTGGTTGAGGCCGCTGGCGTTCATCGCCCGGCATTGCGCGATGATCGCCGCGCGCAGCTCCTTTTCCTTCATCGGCGCGGCCTCCTCGCGAATCCCAAGATGTTGCGGCCATCATAGGACCGATCGCGCGCGTCGCAAATTCCTCGCATTTTCGCGGCAGTTGGCGAGTCGCGGCCGATTTTGCCGCGCCGCTGGCGCCGTCTATGCTAAGGGCTGGCGGGATTGAAACGGCCGCCGCGCATCCGGGAAGGGCCTGAGTGAACGAAGCTGCGACCAACGTCACGTTTTTCGGCGGGCTGCTGCAGACGGTGGCCCAGCGCGGGCGCGCGCTGGTCGGCTACCGGCGCGCCGGGCCGGCGAGCGTCGAGCGCCTGCTCGGTCTGGCGCAAACGCTGCTCACCGGGCGCGGCGAGGCTTCGGGCGTCGCGCTCGCCCAATCGATTCTGGCCGGCTACGCCGCGCTCGGCGCCCCGCAGCGTCTGGAGTTCCTGACCGGCGCGGCGACCCGCTTCGGCCCGGATCTGGCGGCGCTCCGCGACGCCGCGCAGGCGTTTCTCGCCAACCCCGCCGAGAACGAGGCGGCAAGACTGATGCGGCAGGCCGAGCCGCAGCGCCAGGAGCTGATGCGCCGGCTCAATCACGCGCCCGGCGCGACGCTGGCGCTGGTGCGCATGCGCGAGGATATGGCCGACGCGCTCGCCGGCAGCGCGCCGCTCGCCGCGCTCGACGGCGATTTCGTGCATCTGTTCGCGTCCTGGTTCAATCGGGGGTTTCTGGTGCTGCGCCGCATCGACTGGACGACGCCGGCCAACATTCTGGAGAAGATCATCCGCTACGAGGCGGTCCACGCCATCCACGGCTGGGACGATCTGCGCCGCCGGCTGGAGCCGCCGGACCGGCGCCTCTACGCGTTCTTTCATCCGGCGCTCGGCGACGAGCCGCTGATCTTCGTCGAAGTCGCGCTGACCGACGCGATGCCGGCGGCGATCGCGCCGCTACTCGCCGGCGACCGCAGCGAACTGGCGCCGCAGGCGGCGACGACCGCGGTGTTCTATTCGATCTCCAGCGCGCAGCGCGGTCTCGCCGGCGTCAGTTTCGGCAATTTCCTGATCAAGCAGGTGGTCGAGGAATTGAAGCGCGAATTGCCGCGCCTGACCAGCTTCGTGACCTTGTCGCCGGTCCCCGGCTTCGCCGCCTGGCTGCACAAAGAGCGCGCCAACGAAAGGTCGCGGACGATCTCCGCGCCGGCGCGGCGCGCGCTGGCGCTGGTGGAAAAGCCCCACTGGCTGGCCAAGGCGGCGGCGCGGGCGGCGCTGGCGCGCACGTTGGCGCCGCTCGCCGCGCATTATTTCCTCCACGCGCGCACCGCCTCGGGCCGCGTCGTCGATCCCGTCGCGCGTTTTCACCTCGGCAACGGCGCCCGGCTGGAGCGGCTCAACCCGTTCGGCGACCTCTCGGAAACCGCCTTGCGCCAATCGCACGGGCTGATGGTCAATTATCTCTATGACCTCGACCATATCGAGGAGAACCACGAGACCTTCGCCAACAAGGGCGAAGTCGTCGCTTCCAGCGCCGTGCGCAAGCTCGCGCGGGCGAAATCGCGCGACGCCGTCGAGCCGCCGGCGGAGCGGAGCGCCGAGCCTTGACCGCCGCCAATCTGTTCGATCTCATCCGCGCCGCGGCGCCCGATCTCGAAAAGGCGGCGATCGAGGCGCCGGGCGGGCTGTCGCTCAGCTATGGCGCCTTGTTCGAGCGCAGCGGGCGCGCCGCCAACGCGCTGGTCGCGCTCGGCGTCGAGCCCGGCGACCGCGTCGCCGTGCAGATCGACAAATCGCCCGATATGATCGTGCTGCTGCTCGCTTGCCTGCGCGCCGGCGCGGTGCTGCTGCCGCTGAACCCGGCCTATACGCTGGCCGAGCTCGAATATTTCCTCTCCGACGCCCGGCCCGCGGTGACGCTGTGCCGGCCCGCGGCGCGCGAGGCGACGCAGGCGCTGGCCGAAAAACTCGGCCTGCCGGCGGTCGAAAGCCTCGGCGTCGCCCGCGACGGCGGCATGGCCGAGCGCATCGCCGCGGCGCCGGGCGATTTTGCGACGGTTCCGCGCGCGGCCGACGATCTGGCGGCGATCCTCTACACCTCGGGCACCACCGGGCGCTCGAAGGGCGCCATGCTGACGCACGACAATCTCGCCTCCAATGCGCTGGCGCTGATCGACGTCTGGCGCTTCACCCGCGCCGACGCGCTGATCCACGCGCTGCCGGTCTTTCACACCCATGGGCTGTTCACCGCCACCAATGTCGCGCTGCTCAGCGGCGCGACGATGATCTTCCAGCCGCGCTTCGACGCCGAAGCGATCGTCGCGGCGCTGCCGCGCGCCACCACCATGATGGGGGTGCCGACCTTCTATGTGCGGCTGCTCGAACACGAGGGGATCACCCGCGCCTCGACCGCGCATATCCGCCTGTTCGTCTCGGGCTCCGCGCCGCTGCTCGCCGAGACCCACGAGGCCTGGCGAGCCAAGACCGGCCACGCGATTCTCGAGCGCTATGGCATGACCGAGACCAACATGATCACGTCCAACCCCTATGACGGCGAGCGGCGCGCCGGCACGGTCGGCTTCCCGCTGCCCGGCGTCAGCCTGCGCATCGCCGACGCCGAGACCGGCGCCGAACTGCCGCAAGGCGAGATCGGCGTCATCGAGGTCAAGGGCCCCAACGTGTTCAAGGGCTATTGGCTGATGCCGGAGAAGACGGCCGCGGAATTTCGTCGCGACGGCCATTTCATCACCGGCGATCTCGGCCTGATCGACGAGCGCGGCTATGTCAGGATCGTCGGCCGGGCCAAGGATCTGATCATTTCGGGCGGCTTCAACGTCTATCCGATCGAGGTCGAAGCGGAGATCGACGCGCTCGACGGCGTCGCCGAAAGCGCCGTCGTCGGCCTGCCGCATCCCGATTTCGGCGAGGGCGTCACCGCCGTCGTCGTCCCGGCGCCCGCCGCGCTGTTGTCCGAGGTCGCGCTGCTCGCCGCGCTGAAGGAGCGGCTCGCCGGCTACAAGCTGCCCAAGCGCGTGCTGTTCGTCGAAGCGCTGCCGCGCAACGCGATGGGCAAAGTGCAGAAGAAGGCGCTGCGCGACGAGCTGAAGGGGCTCTTCGACGCCTGATCGCAGGAACAGACGACGCCTCGCCATGGCGCGCTCGTCCGCGACCGGCGTCCGGAGCCGGCGGATGGCCGCCCAGCTACCGGATCAGCTCCATCGCATGTCGCAGGCTCTCCCGCATGCGGTTGAACGAGACTGACAGGGACGAGATCTCGTCCTTGCCCGGCTTGACGTAACTCTCGACGTTTTCCCCTCCCAGGCTGACCGCGTCGGCGACCGCCGACAGCCGCTTGACGGGCGCGATGACGAGATAGCGCAGCAAGAGGTTCAAGACGACGAAGACGACCGCGAATATCGCGAGCAGCGCTGCGAGGAAGGTGTAATAGGCCTCGCGGGCGAGCTTCAGCGGAACGGCCATCGGCACCGAAACAAATTGCGCGCCGATCGTCTCGTTGAGCTTCCAACCGAAGCCGTTCGCCGTCCCGTATGTCCGCGTCAGCGCCGCCGGCGCGGCGGTCGGCGTGCTGTGGCAGGTCAGACAGGCTTGGTCTTTGATCGACACCGGACGCGCGAGGTTGAGCGTCGGCCCGACCGAGGTTTCGCGTTCGACCACCACCTCGCGGCGGGTCGGCTCGTTGCGAAAGAGGTCGATGACGTCGGCCTCCCAATCCTGCGCGCGGTCGGAAGGGTTGGTCGGGTTGAGCGCGGGCTCGCGATAGGTGAATCCGGGGAAGGCCGCCTGCACGTCCTTGAAATTGCTCTGCGCCGCGAAGGCGGGCACCGTTTCGGGAACGAACTTGCCGTTCGACTCCATCGGAAGCAGCGGCCCGAGCTCCTTGTCGGTGTAATTTCGAATGGCGTTCGCCTCGGTCATCATGATGCGGGCGTTCTCCAGCACCTGATCGCGCGCGCTGTCGATGGAGACGCGGTTGAACGCGATGGCGGCGATCACGAATCCGACCGCGAAGGCCGCCAGCACCACGAGATTGAACTTCGCTCCGAGCCCCATCCTGCCCGTCCGTCGGTGGAGTGCCGCCGCGCCGGGCGATCCTCCGGGCGGTCGCAGTGGCGCCGTCCGCTTCGTCGGGCGCAGTTTCGAGACGATGGTAGCTGAGCCCCGGGCGGCCGACAACGCAGTTGGCCGAGGAAGCTCCGGCTTGCCAGCCGGCGGCCGAGGTCGCTAGTGTTCGCGCTCACGGTCACAAACACGGCTTGTCCGCGCCGATGAACAAGGATGAGCGCCAGCTCGGGAACGTCTTGCCTGAACACGCCGACGATATCTTCATCTGTTTTTCGTCGAAGGATGAGGCGGTCGCCCTTGAGGTCGTTCAATTTCTCGAGGCGCGGAAGCTGAAATGTTGGATCTCCGTGCGCGACGTTCCGCCGGGCCACAACTACCAGGAGACCATCGTCAAGGCGCTCGAAGGAGCCAAGGGCCTGGTCTTTCTGTTCTCGGATCATTCGAGCGCGTCCGGAGAGACAAAGAAGGAGCTGTCGCTGGCGGGAACGTTCAACATGCCGGTTTTCCCCTTGCGGCTTTCCCCGATCCTGCCGAGCGGGGCCCTTCGCTACGAACTGGCGACCCGCCAATGGATCGACCTGTTTCCCGACCGGGAGAAGGCGCTGCGCAGACTGGCGGCGACGATCCGCACCGTCCTCGGAGGTCGAGCGCCCGCCGAATACGACGGCGAGGGGGCGGCCCCGATCGCCGGCGCGCCGCCGGACATGGTCGACAGCGCTCCCGCCGCACTCGAGGCTCCGCCGATCGCCAGGAGACGCGCCAGGGCCGCGCGCCCGCCGATCGTCGCGACCGGCAGTGCGGAGTTCGAGGCGCTCAGGGCTTCGCTGGCGCGCCATATCGGCCCCATCGCCAAGGTCCTGCTGCAGAAGGCGGCGAGCGAGGCGCGCACGCCGGACGATCTGTGCGAACGGCTCGCCGCCTATGTGAGCGCGCCGTCCGATCGCGCGGCGTTCTTGCAGGCGGCGCGCGCGCGCCTCGCCGCCAGGCCGTAGAACGCCGACGAATCAAGGGGCCTCCTGGCCGCCGCCGGGACGCGCAGTGTCATGCGCCGCACGCGATCGCGCCAGGCGGCGGAGAGCCCGCCCGGCGCGATTTCGTCAGGGGCCGGGTTGTCGGCTTGATTGCGGACCGGCTCGTTGGTCGTCCGATCTTCGGAGGAGAACGATCGCGCGAACGAGCTCCGCGAGAGCGCCCCTGTCGAGTTCCGCGGCCGGCAGTTCGCGCGCCCGCAGCGGCCGCGGGCCAGACGATCCGCCGACCCGAAGAAGACGCGACGAGCCGTCGGCCGGATCGACAACGACGATGGGCGCGCCTCTCCGGGCCGCCGCCTCGACAATATCGCCCGTGCCGCCGCGCCCGCGCGCGCTTTGGCCATCCCAAACCGCGAGGAGAATGTCGGCTCGGGCGAGCAGCGACAGGCCCGCGGCTTCATAAGCCCGAGCAAGGTCCGGCTGGCTTGGCGCGCGAGTCCGTGCGGGGAACGGCAGGATCGCGCGCGTGCGGGTCCGAGCGATCAGGCTTGCGAATTCCGCGCGCGAGGCATCGTTGCTGAAAGTCTGTTCGTAGAACTCGCGCGGGCAGGGCAGCAGCGCGTCGAGCGGCATGCCTCGGTCCAAAGCCGCCTTTGCGGCGATCCGATCCGAACCCTCGGCGAGCGCGGAAACCATGACAACCGTCGCCGGCGCCGTTCCGCCCAGATCGACCCTCGCGTCCTCGAGCAGATCCAGAAACGCGTCGATTCCCTTCCGCACCTTGTCTTCCCGCAGCTTCGGACTACGGCTGGCGAACGCGTCGCCTGGCGTCGGATCGCGATTCGGGCGATGGCCCGTCACGCCGATTGTCAGGGCGGAGGAGCGGCTCGGAGGCATTTGTTTCATCGGACTCGAGGGGTCGACGATTGCGGCAGGCAGACATATCACAGCCGCGTCGCAGCCGGTTCAAGCGAACAGCCTTGGCCGGGCCGGCGCAGCCTTGCGTGCGACCGCCTTTGCAGGTCAAACTGCCGAAGGCTGGCGGCGCCGGACAGACATCCCCCATCCCATCCGATGGGAGCGCAGGGCTTACAATGAGCGACGACGCGTCGGAGCGTTCGGATCTGCGCGCCCGCGACCGCCATCTTTTCGCGCCCGGCGCCAAGCGGATTCTGGCGATCGACGGCGGGGGCGTGCGCGGCGTCGTCGCGCTTGCGTTTCTCGAGCGCATCGAGCGCGTCCTTGAAGGCCTTTCAGGACGGCCGGTTCGCCTGTGCGACCATTTCGATCTGATCGGCGGCTCCTCGACGGGCGCAATCATCGCGACCGGTCTGGCGCTCGGCCATAAGGTGGCGCAGGTGCGGGACTTCTATTTCGAACTGGCGCCGCGCGTCTTCAAACGGCCAAGGCTTCGCCTTCCCGGCTGGCAGGCGAAATTCGACGCGGCGGCGCTGGCTCGCGAGCTTGGCGAGATCATCGGATCGCGCAAGCTGGAATCGGCCGATCTGCAGACCGGGCTCGGAATCATGCTCAAACGGATCGACACCGGGAGCGCCTGGATATTGATGAACAGCCCTCGTTCGGCCTTCTGGGACACGCCGAGCGACCGCTCCTTTATCGGCAATCGGCACTATTCGCTCGCCAACGTGGTGCGCGCCAGCACGGCGGCGCCGCATTACTTCGATCCTCAGGAGATCGAAATCGTCATAGGAGAGCCGCCGGGCCTGTTCGTCGACGGCGGCCTCACCCCGCACAACAACCCGTCGTTGGCGCTTCTTCTGGCAGCCATCCTGCCCAGCCACGGGCTCTCCTGGCTCACCGGTCCCGAAAATCTGACGGTCGTCTCCGTCGGCTCGGGCGCGTTCCGCGACCGCTTCAGCGCGACCGCCTTGCGCCGTTCGGCCGCAGCCGCCCTGGCGCTGCGCGCCATGGTCCAGCAGATAAACGACAGTCAGGAACTCATTCTGACGCTGATGTCGTGGTTCGGCGAATGTGTGACGCCGTGGCCCGTCAATTCCGAGATCGGCGATCTTGCCTCGATCGCCCCGCCGATGGGCCCGTTGTTCCGCTTCCTGCATTACGATCTGCTGCTGGAAGCGGGTTGGTTGGAGCGAGCCCTCGGCGCCGCGGTCTCCGGGAAAGCGCTGAGGTCGCTTCGACGATTTGACGATCCGAGCGCCATGACCCTGCTGGAGCAGCTTGCGAAAGGCGCCGCGCAAAGTCAGGTGCTCGACCAACACTGGCGGCCGCGTGCGCAACATGTCGGCGCCCCGCCGACGCCGGCGTGAGCGGGGGAGACGCCATGCGGCTGGCGGGTGCGGCGGCGCTTTATTGCGCGATCGTGTTCGGCGTCGGGTTTCTCCTCGGGCCGCTCCGCGTGTTGTGGCTGGAGCCGCGGCTGGGGAAGACGCTCGCGATTCTCTGCGAGACGCCGTTTCTGCTGGCCGCGATGGTCGTCGCGGCGCGATGGGTTCCGCGAAAGGTCGGCTTGCGCGGCGGCCCCGCGTCGCTCGCGGCGATGGGCGCCGGCGCCCTCGTTCTTCAGCAGGTCGCCGATTTCGCGGTCGGCGTCGCGCTGCGCGGCATGACGCCGGGCGAGCTGGTCGCCAATTTCGGGACGCCGGCGGGCCTCGTCTACGCGGCGGCGTTGCTGGCGTTCGCCGCGATGCCGGCGCTTGTCAATCGCGATCGGATGACGAGATGAGCCCCACGCGGATGGTTGGACGACAGCGATCCGCTGGCGAATTGGCGTCATAGCGCGAAGACCGACCATCGCCTAATATCGCGGAGGCGCTGGACAATCGAGTTGGGGCGCAGCGATGGGGCATGGGATGGACGAGCTGGCGCCGCACGAACGCAACGCCGATCAGGCCGCCTACTGGAACGGGGCGGGCGGGCGGCACTGGACCAACCGGCAGGAATTGCAGGACGCCGTGCTGGCGCCGGCGTCGGAGGTTCTGTTCGGCCGCGCGGATGTCGCGGCCGGCGAGCGCGTTCTCGACATCGGCTGCGGCTGCGGCGCGACGACGATCGAACTGGCGCGGCGCGTCGGGTCGGCCGGCCGGGTGCTCGGCCTCGACCTTTCCGCGCCGATGCTGGAGCGGGCGCGCGAGCGAACGCCGCCCGGCGCGCCCGCGACCTTCGTCGGCGCCGACGCGACCGTCTATCCGTTCGAGCCGGGCGGCGCGGACCTCCTGTTTTCTCGCTTCGGCGTCATGTTCTTCGCCGAGCCGGCGCGCTCCTTCGCCAATATCCGCAAGGGATTGCGCTCCGGCGGCCGCCTCGCTTTCGCTTGCTGGCGGCAGCCGCGCGAAAACCCCTGGCTGATGATCCCGCTGCAGGCGGCCTATCAACATGCGCCGCGACTTCCCGAGCTTGGCCCCGAGGATCCCGGACCGTTCTCGTTCGCCAGCGAAGAGCGGGTTCGCCGGCTGCTCTCGGAGGCCGGCTTTTCGGACGTCGCCTTGCATCCGCACGAGCTTTCCCTCGACGTTGCGGTCGGCCGCGGCATCGACGCAGCGGTCGAAGGCGCGCTCGCCATCGGGCCGGCGAGCCGCGCGCTGCAGGATCAGCCGCTGCAGATCGTTTCGGCGGCGGCGGGCGCCATCCGCGCCGCGCTTGCGCCGTTTCAGAACGGCGCGAGCGTGCCGCTGGTCGGCGCGATCTGGGTGGTGACGGCGCGCAATTCCTGACCTATCGCCGCGCCGGCTTCATGAATTCGGCGAAGGCCTCCTTGAAGGCGGGATGCCAGCGCGACAAGGCGGGACGGTTGTCGATGATGTCCTGCGCCGCCCACAGCATCCGCCGCTCGTCCATCGTCCGCGTCACTTCATTGTCGGGGCACAGGATGTAAAAGTCCCCCGCCGCCATCGCGGCGAGCATGAAATCGACGACCTCCTCGGGAGTCCAGGCCGCCGCCGGCTTTTCCGCGCGGTGGGCGCGCGTCAGGCCGGTGAAGGTGAACCCCGGGATCAGGAGATGCGCGGTGGTCGCGCAACCCTCGATGTTGCGCAATTCATGGGCGAGCGCCTCGGTGACGACTTTCACGCCCGCCTTGGAGAGGTTGTAGGCGGTATTGCCGGGCGGGCAGGTTATCCCCTGCTTCGATCCCGTGTTGACAATCGCGCAGGGCGTGCGCTGCGCGATCATCGCCGGCGCGAAAACCTGCACGCCGTTGATGACGCCCCAGAGGTTGACGTCGATGATCCGGCGCCAGCTCGCGGGATCGCCGAACAGGCCGCCGCCGCCCTCGACGCCGGCGTTGTTCATCAGAAAGGCGACTTCGCCGAAGGCCTCGTAGGCCGCGTCTTTGAGCCGCTGCACGTCTTCGCGCCGGCCGACGTCGATGACGAGGGCGCGAACATGCCCCGGGCGCGCGGCGCGCCGGACGACGTCAGCGGCGGCCTCGAGCGTCGCGGCGTCGATATCGGCGAGGCACAGTTTCATGCCGAGCCGGGCGAGCCCCACGGCGGCGGCGAGGCCGATGCCGCTGGCGGCGCCGGTGATGACGGCGACGCGGTCTTCTGTCAGGGCGGGATGGAGCGACATTTCGAGTCCTTTTCCAAGAGGCAGCCGGATCGCCGCAGACCATTGATCGGTCGTATTTTTTTGGCGCGAGCCGGCGTCGCCTGTCTTTGACGAGCGGCGCCGTCCGCATCCGCCGCGGCGTTCGCACGGCGCATTCGACGTTTCGCGTCAATCGGATGTTAACCGCGTTTGGCGGGCGCCCAAATCATTTTGGGCTTGTAAAGGGATTCGGTGTTTTACTGACTTTAACGGACTCCAGCAGCGGCATGGTGCGTTTTGACCTCGGAACAACTTGATCAGCGGCCGCCGGCGGCGGAACCGATGGCGGAGCCGCTCGGCCACGTTCTTTCCGTTCGCGGATCGGAGGCGCGCGTCGGCCTCCCCGCGCCCTCGCTGAACGACGAGGCGCGCGCCACCGTCGGCAAATTCCTGGCGATCGTCGCCGGCAAGCGCCGCCTGATCGGCATGATCACCGAAGTCTCGGTCAACAACTTCGACGACGCGCACGATCCTCGTTACGGCGCGATCGCCAGCGTCGACCTGATGGGCGAGATTTTGCAGGACGCCGCCGGCGCCCGCTTCCGGCGCGGCGTCGCCGAATATCCGGCGATCGGCGACGCGGCGGCGACCGTCGCCGGGGACGAGCTGCGGCTTATCTACAAGACCTCGGGCGCCGATGCGATCAATATCGGCCACCTCAATCACGACGATTCGATTCCCGCCTTCGTCGACGTCGACAATCTCCTGACCAAGCATTTCGCCGTGCTCGGCTCGACGGGAGTGGGAAAGTCGAGCGGCGTCGCGGTGATCCTCGGCGAGATCCTCAACGCGCGGCCGAGCCTGCGGATGTTCATGCTCGACGGCCACAACGAATTCGGCCGCTGCTTCGGCGAACGCGCCAACGTCATCAACGCCGCCAACTTCAAACTGCCGTTCTGGCTGTTCAATTTCGAGGAAACCGTCGACGTCATCTATTGCGGCCGCCCGGGCGTCGACGCCGAGATTGAAATCCTCTCCGAGCTGATCCCGATCGCCAAGGGCATGTATCTGCAGCACAAGGCGGTGGTCGATCGCCTGGTGCTGAGGAAGATCGATCCGAAGACCATCGGCTACACCGTCGATACGCCGGTGCCCTATCTGCTGCAGGACCTCATCCTGCTCATCGACGAGCGGATGGGCAAGCTGGAGAACCGCTCCTCGCGGATGCACTACCATCGCCTGATCAACCGCATCGAGACGATCCGCAGCGATCCGCGCTACGGCTTCATGTTCGAGAACGCCAATGTCGGCGGCGACACGATGGCGGAGATTCTCGGCCAGCTCTTCCGGTTCGAGCGCAACGGCAAGCCGATCACGGTCATGCAGCTCGCCGGCCTGCCGGTCGAGGTCGTCGACGCGGTGGTCTGCGCGCTCTGCCGCCTCGCCTTCGATTTCGGGTTGTGGAGCGACGGCGCGATGCCGCTGCTGTTTGTCTGCGAGGAGGCGCATCGCTACGCCGCCAGCGACCATGCGATCGGTTTCGGCCCGACACGGCGCGCGCTGTTGCGCATCGCCAAGGAGGGCCGGAAATACGGCGTGTTCCTCGGGCTGGTGACGCAGCGCCCGGCCGAGCTCGATCCGACCATCATTTCCCAGTGCAGCACGTTGTTCGCGATGCGGATGGCCAACGACCGCGATCAGGCGCTGCTTCGATCGGCCGTCGCCGACGCCGCCGCCAATCTTCTCGCCTTCGTGCCCTCTCTCGGCACGCGCGAGGTCGTCGCCTTCGGCGAGGGCGTGCCGCTGCCCTCGCGCATGACCTTCAAGGCGCTTCCCCCGGAGCTGCTGCCGAGGAGCGACGCGGTCGGCCGTTCGGCGCCCAAGGCCGATGTCGACTCGGATAAGGAATTCGTCAGGGCGGTGGTGGAGCGCTGGCGCGGCGCGGCCTTGACCCACAGGGCCAAGCACGAGGATCCGCCGCTCGACGAGGAAGCGGCGGCGCATAAGGCTCAGGCCGCTCCGGCGGCGGGCGCGAGATTCGATCAGATCCGCTCCCAGATACTCAGGCGGTGAGGCGGCCGCGCCGCTCGCGGCGCACGGAATCCCCGGCGAAGGAAAGTTCTCGGCGGGCGCATCGGCGCGCCGAGCCGCGCGATGAGGATTGAGGCGAAGAGCGGGGACATGACCGGTTCGGACGGCGCGCAACAGGAGCTGGGGGAGCCGGTCGACGGCGCCCGGCTGGTCGAGCGGATCGTTCGCGCTCTGCCGCTCGGCCTGTCCGTCAAAACCGCCGAGGGAGCGCCGCTCTACGCCAACGACGCCGCGGTCCGGCATGGCGCCGATCGATTGCCGTCCGGCGGCGCCGCGCCGGCGCGCGCCCTGGTTCAAGGCGATGAGGAAGCCGCGCCCGCCGATCGCCAGGCCGCAGGCTCGCTGACCCGGCGCGCCGAGCGCACCTTCGAGGTCGTCCACCATGTCGTCGTCGTCGAGGGGGCGCGCTATGAGGTCGCCACATCGGCCGATGTCACCGATCAGGTGCAGTTGCAGGACGAGCTGTTCCAGCGCGCCTATTTCGACGAGTTGACCGGCCTGCCCAACCGCAGCCTGCTCGAAAACGGCGTTCGGGATCTGATCGAGACCGGCCGCGGCGAAGCGCCATTCGCGCTGGCCTTCATCGACATCGACAACTTCAAGCATATCAACGACTACTACGGCCACGGCGTCGGCGACGCCCTGCTCGTCAAGTTCGCGCGCCGGATCGCCGGTCAGATTCGCGCCTCCGACCTGCTGGCGCGCGTCGGCGGCGACGAGTTCGTGCTGCTGCTGGCGCCGACCGGCGGCGTCGACGAGCTCGGCGTCGAAATCGAGCGCCTGTCGGCGCGGCTGAAGGAGCCGTTCTTCATCGACGGGCATGAGATATTCTCGTCGGCGTCGATCGGCGTCAGCCTGTTCCCCCTGCACGGGCGCGATTACGAGGCGCTCCGCGTCAACGCCGACGCGGCGATGTATCGGCTGAAGGGCGGCGCCAAGGGCGGCGTGAATTTCTTCGACCCCTTCGTCGGACGGCAGACGGCCGAGCGCGCCGAACTCGAGCAGCGGTTGCGCCTCGCCATCCGCGACCGCCGGCTGTGCTGCGCGTTCCAGCCGAAGTTCGATTTCCGGGAGCAGGCGGTGGTCGGGCTGGAAGTGTTGCTGCGCTGGCGCGACGAGGACGGCATGATTCACGCGCCCGGAGACTTCGTCAACCTCGCCGTCGAACTCGGGCTGATGGACGACATCACGCGGCTGGTGCTCGCCGAGATCGTCGGCGCAATGGACCGGATCAACGACGGGTTCGGGCCGCTGATGCCGATCGGCGTCAACATCGCGGCGAGGCAGGCGGGCGATTTCCGCTTCATGCGCTCCTTCGTCGACAGCCTCGTCGCCACCGGCTGTCCCGAGCGCTTCATCGTCGAGCTGACCGAAGAAGCCTTCCTGCACAAGACCCAGTTCCAGACCCGCGTCCTGCCGATGCTGCGCGACGTCGGCGCCAAAATATCCATTGACGATTTCGGCGTCGGCTACTCCTCCCTGTCGGCGTTGACCGACATTACGGCCGACGAAGTCAAGGTCGACCGCTCGTTCATTTCGGCGATCCATCGGCGCCCGAGGAGCCAGAGCCTGCTCCGGGCGGTCGAGTCGCTGGGCGCCGCGCTCGGCATGAGCGTCATCGTCGAGGGCGTCGAGACCTTCGAGGAGCTCGCCTACCTCGAAGCGGCGACGCGCATCCGCTACGCGCAGGGTTTCTATTTCGCCAGGCCGATGTTCTTCGACGAAATCCCGCAAGGGGGGCCCGCGCTCCTCAACCTGCGCGCGGCGCCGGCGTCCCGCGAGACGGTCGGCGCAAGGAACGCCCAACAGCGAACGGCGCGTCGCGCCGACGGGCGCGGCGGCTGAACCGGACCGTCGGCCTTCCCCAGAGGCTTCCGACTCTCCGAGCGACGAATCCGTCATTCCTTTGCGTCCGGCGCCAAGTCTGGCGCAGTGAAGGCGCGCCTGCGGCCGTTCTTCGCAATGGCTTGAAGGCGTTTAACGATCTTTAGTTGTTTCGTGTTCCATAGTTGGCGGCGACTTATGCGAATTTGACACGCGCGGGATCGTTGGGTGGCGAGTTCGACGGATATTGCCTCTGATCGCCAGGATCGGCGTCAGGCAGCAGCTTTCGCTGGTCGCCCTGGTGGCGATCTTTCCGCTGTTGACGCTGCTGGTCTTCGGCGTCGTGAAGAGCCGTCAGCTCATTCTCGAAGCGGCGGCGACGCGCGCGCAGGATCTGGCGCGGCTCGCCGCCGAGCGGCAGGACGACAACTTCAAGGACGCCAAGACCGTCCTCGGCGTCATCCGGAGCCTGCCGCAAGTCACCGCCGCCAAACCGGAGGACTGTGACGTCGCGCTGCAGGCGGTCGGCGCCGACTATCCGCAATTCCGCGCCATCGGCCTCGTCGACGCCAACGGGATGAACACCTGCGCCAGCATTTCGGGCTTGCCGAAGCCATTCGTCGACATGGAGGCTTTCCGCGCCGCGATGGCCGCCGCCCCTTCGGCGATGGTCATCGGCAAACTCACGATCGGGCGCGTCACGGGAAAGCCGATGGTCCTGGCGGTGGCCCCGCTGGCGGCGGCGGCCGGCGAGCGGCCGCCGGGCGTCGCCTATGTCGCGCTGGAGGTCAACCACGCCACGAGGCGGGCGTGGGAGCTCGTCGCATCGCCGGACGCGACCCTTTCGCTGATCGACATTCGCGCCGCGACCGTTCTGGATCGCTCGCCCGATCGGCAACGTCCGGCGGCCGGGGCGCTCGAAGGCTCGGCGCTGGTTGCGGCGATGCGGGCGCATCCGGCCGGCGGCTCCCTGGAGGCCGGCGATCTCGACGGCACGCCGAGAATCTTCGGGTTCGCCCCGCTCGACGTCGGCGACGGCGCCGACCTGGTGGTGGCGGTCGGTCTGTCGCGCGCCAGCCTGATGGCCGCCGCCGACCGGCGCCTCATTCTCGGTTTCTCGGTCGCCGTGTTCACCGCGTTGCTGGCCGCCGGCGCCGCATGGTTCATCGGCGACCGCATGCAGCTCAGGGCGATCCGCTCGTTGGTCGAGGCGGCCAAGAAGCTCGGCGCCGGCGACCTGACGGCGCGCGCCGACATGGCGGCGTGGCAGGCGCCGGAGTTTCGCGCTCTGGCCGATACGCTCGGCGACATGGCGAAGGGCATCGCGCGCGCGCAGACCAACCTTGCTTCGAGCGAGCGTCAGCTCCGCCTGCTCGCCGAGAATTCGAGCGACATGATCCTGCTCGTCCGCGAAGACGGACGGCGCCTCTACGCCTCGCCCGCCTGCCGCGCGATGCTCGGCTACGAGCCGGAGGAAATGCTGAAGATCGCCTCGAAAGACGCGATTCATCCCGACGACGCCGCCGTCCTGCAGGAGCGGCGCAAATGGCAAGAGGGCGATCCGCCGGTCGCCACCTATCGGCTGCGCCGCAAGGACGGCAAATACGTGTGGGTCGAGAGCGTCGCGCGGGCGATCGCCGCGCAGCCAGGGCAGCCGCTGCAGCGCGTCGTGGTCGTGCGCGACATCGATCAGCGGCTCGCGGCGGAACGCCGCATCAAGGAAAGCGAGACCCGCTACCGCCTGCTCGCCGAATACAGCACCGACATGGTGTTTCACCTCGATCGCGGCCTCGTGCGCCGCTATGTTTCGCCGGCCTCGCGGGACATTCTCGGCTACGAGCCGGAGGAGCTGGTCGGGGCGCAGCCGCTGGCGATCGTCCATCCCGACGACGCCGAGCGGCTGGGGGCGATCTGCCAGTTCGTGCTTCGCGGCGTCACCGAGCGCGCCACCATCGTCTACCGCATCCGTCATCGCGACGGGCGCTGGATTTGGGTCGAAGCGCAATTGCGCACGCTCAACGATCCCGAAAGCGGCGCGCCGTCCGGCATCATCGGCGCGCTCAGGGACATTTCCCAGCGCAAGGCCGCCGAAGATCAGCTCGAAGAGGCCAACCGGCGCCTGGAGGCGCTGGCCGGCCAGGACGGATTGACCGGCCTCGCCAACCGCCGAACCTTCGACGACGCGCTCGCCATGGAGCATCGCCGGTCGGCGCGCGACAGGACTCGCCTGGCGATGATCATGATCGATGTCGACCGTTTCAAGCCTTTCAACGATCGCTACGGCCATCCGGCCGGCGATGAAGCGTTGCGGCGGGTCAGCCAGACGATCGCCAGCACGCTGCGCCGGCCCGGCGACATCGCCGCGCGCTATGGCGGCGAGGAGTTCGCCGTGCTGCTGCCGGGCGCCGACGAAAGCAGCGCGGCGATCATCGCCGACCGCATCCGGCGCGCCGTTCTCGCGCTGGCGATCGACCACGACGTCAGCCCCGCCGGCGTGGTGACGATCAGCGCCGGCGTCGCCTCGGTCGCTCCGAGCGCCTTCGACGCCAGCCTCGCGGCGCTGGTCGCCGACGCCGATCGCGCGCTCTATCGCGCCAAGGCCAACGGCCGCAACGCCATCGTCTACGCCTCGACGCTCGCCGATGCGGTCGCCGACGGACGCTCGAGCGCCGCCTGACGCCGCTCGCAGACGCGATCCCCTCGCCTCGACTTGTCGTATCCGAAACGCGGCATGACCGGGCGGCGCGCGACCCGCGGGTTTGTCGGCGGCCGCCGCGCCTTGCTATAGTTCCTGCCGTTCGCCGCCTCGAGCCGACGATCCGAGGATTTGCCGCGCCGCCGCACGCCGGGCGCGCAATGCGGCGGAACAAGGGAGCGCGATGGCCAGGGACCGGAGCGAGGTGGACGAATCCGTGCGGCGTCCGCTCGACATCAATCCCGAACGCGCCGGGCGGACCGGGCGCGCGCCCTATGCGCTCGTCGACATCGGCTCCAATTCGGTGCGTCTGGTCGTCTACGACCAGCTCGGCCGCGCGCCGCTGCCGCGCTTCAACGAAAAGTCGTTGTGCCGCCTCGGCGAGGGGCTTGCCCAGACCGGGGCGATTCAGGCGGAGGGTTTCCGCCGCACGGTGCAGGCCGCCCGCCGCTTTCGGGCGATCGCCGAGGCGATGGGGGCGGGGAAGATCGATGTGACGGCGACCGAGGCGATGCGGCGCGCCAGCAACGGGCGCGAGCTTGCCGCCGCGATCGCCGCCGAGTCCGGGCTCGCCGTGCGCATCCTCAGCGGCGCCGAGGAGGCGCGCTATGCCGCGCTCGGAGTGATTTCCGGCTTCTTTCGGCCGGTCGGACTGGTCGGCGACATGGGCGGCGGCTCGCTCGAAATCGCCGAGGCGCTCGATGACCGCGTCGGCGAGCGCTGGATCAGCCTGCCGCTCGGCGCGCTGCCGGTCGAGGCGCTGCTCGCCGAGGGCTTCGCCGAAGCCAAACGCCGCGTCGACGCGACGCTGCGCGACAACCTGACGTTCGCGCTCGCCAGGCCGACGTTCTACGCGGTCGGCGGCGGCTGGCGCGCCTTCGCCAAGGCGCATATGGCGGCGGTCGGCGCGCCGGTGCGCGTCGTGCACGCCTACGCGCTCGGCGCCGCGGAAGCGCGCGGTTTCGCCAAATCGCTGGCGCGCCTCGGCCCGGAGAAGCTGGCGACGACGCCGGGCGTGCCGGAGCGGCGCGCGCGCACCCTGCCGGCGGCCGCCTTCATGCTCGACCGCGTGCTGAAGCGCCTCGCGCCCGAGCGCGTCGTGTTTTCCGCGCTCGGCCTGCGCGAAGGGCTGCTCTATTCGCAGCTCGACGAAGCCGAACGCTATCTCGACCCGCTCGTCGAAGGCGCCCAGCTCGTCGGGCTGCCGCTGGCCCGCGTGCCCGATTTCGCGCCGGCGCTGGCGTCGTGGACCGCCGCGCTGTTTCCCGGCGAGGCGCCGGCGCAGACGCGGCTGCGCGTCGCGGTCTGCGCGCTCTCCGACATCGCCTGGCGCGACCACCCGGATCTCCGCGCTGAGGAAAGCTTCCGCCGGATTCTGCAATTCCCGTTCATCGGCGTCGATCACGCCGAGCGCGCGTTTCTCGCCGCGGCGATTCACGCGCGCTATGTCGGGCGGCCCGACGCGCCGTATCTCAGCCCGGCGATCGATCTGCTGTCGCCGGCGTTGCGCCGGCGCGCCCAAATTCTCGGCCGCGCGATCCTGCTGGCCTATCGCTTTTCCGGCGGGGCGCCGGCGATGCTGGCGGGCGCGCGGCTCGTCTTTGAACCTGATTGCGTGCGCCTCGAAGTCGCCGCCGCGGCGCGCGCGCCCGACAGCGAAGTCGTCGGCGACCGCCTGAAGCTGCTCGCCGCGGCGCTCGGGGTGAGGCGCAGCGAGATCGTCGTGGCGGAGGAGGCGTAGCGGCGGCGTTCCTTGCCCCACCCCCGACCCCTCCCCGCTACGCAGGGAGGGGCTGGGGGTGGGGAGAGAGCGAGACGAGGCTGAAGCCGCCGTCCGTCCATCGCCGCGCTGACCGGCCGCGACACGCGGCCGGGCAAAACGGGTCCGAAGAGAAAGATGACTTGACAAAGACGGGATTTGGCGAGGCGTCGGCTGCAACCCACGACGAATTTTGCGACACTATGGGCTGACAGTAGCTTTCGTGGCCCGAACCAGACATTCTCCGACCGCCAAGGATAGAGATGAGACAAAACAAACCTCGCGCCCGGCTCGCGTTCGTTCTCGGCGCCATGACGACGTTCTGCTCGCCGCCGGCCTTCGCCGACGACGGCGATGATTGCGCCGACGGAAAGGGCGACGCCGCGATCGCCGCCTGCACGCGAGCTATCGCCTCCGGCCACTGGAAGGGTAGCGGTCAAGCGATCAACTTCTACAATCGAGGCCTCGATTATTACGCCGAGGCCGACTACGTCCGCGCGATGGCCGATTTCGAAGCGGCGATCAAACTCGATCCAAAGATGTTTGACGCTTACGATGAACGCGGGAATGTCCACTACGCCAAACGCGATTATGACCGCGCGATCGCGGACTACAGCGTAGCGATCAGGCTCAATCCGAGCGACGCGCGCGCTTACTTCAACCGCGGAGTCGCCGAGACGGACCTCGGCGATCGGGAGCGGGCGTTCGCCGACTTCAGTTTCGCCATTCGCTTCGACCCCCATCTAGCCGACGCCTATTTCAGGCGGGCCGTCATCTACAAGGATCGTGGCGACACGGAACACGCGCTCGCCGATTTCGAAATGGCGGCGCGGCTCAATCCCGACGATTCCGAAGCTCAGGCCGAGGTCAAAGCTGTGCGGGCGATTCTCCGACGGCATTGAGAATTACAGCGTGAAGTCGAAACTGACAGGTCGTCAAATTTCCTATCGTGAAACAGCTATGGTCACGATCTCCACTTCTCACCGAAGGAAAGGGCATGACTTAGATGGGATTTGGCGAGGCGTCGCCGCGACCCCTGATTTGGGATTCCGTAAGAGTGTCGCCGTAAAGCGGCGTCGGGCTGATGAACGTCAGGTAGAGATCGTCGCCGTAGCGCGGCGCGAGGAATTCGTTGAGGTAGGAAATGACGAGCAGCATCTTCGGATTGATAGTGCGCTTGCGATCTGCTACCCGCGTGGATTGTCTACCTCTTTGACCACGACTTCGTTGCCGTCGACGCGACCTAAGAACCGCCGCCCATTGGCCTCTACGTCGAAGTAATAGACGTCTCTGAACGATACCCTGTCTGACTGTCTTGGGCCGATAACATTAAGCGGCATTGGTTCAGGAATTTCCAAGGGATTACCCGACGCCACACGATCGATTACTTCAAAACCGCGGCATTGGATCGAGGTCGGCTGATCTCCAAGTTGTTGAGTGATTTCATTCATAATCAGGACTGCGGCACCCTCACGGTCAAAAATCGGCCTACGGTGGAACGTCGATTTCAGTCGTTGATAAAGTCTGGGCCATGCGTCGAGATTCTTTTCGATTCTTTCCCCAGCGAAAAAGCCGGCAATGACCACGCCGACGACGTAAGCTCCATAATTCTCGGCGAAGGATACGAGTTCGGCCACCCACCCCGCAGCAGCCGCACCGCGTCCGACACTCACAAAGCGAAATGGTGCGGCAAACTCTGATTCGAGCTGTTTCTTGAACGGTCCATCTTCGTCGCCATCTCCTCCGCGTTCTCCAATATATACGTTGATTCCGGCATCGGACATTGCATTGCCCCTAAACATAGTGAACCTTGGGCTCGTCGTGACCTGACCCCGTTTGTTCATCCAGCGGCGGCTAGAGCCCTTTGGTCGACTTGGCGCAGTTGCGTCGGGGGGGCAACAAACGATCGGCGGAGCTGGTCGGGGTTGCGCAGCCGATCGTTCGTTGCGGCGAGAATGGCCGCGTGAGCGGCGGGGGTGAGATAGCCGAGCGCGGAATACGGCGGGCAATGATTGAAGTCCGCAACCCAACGGGCGATCGTTCTCCTCGCGTGATCGAGCGAGAAGAACAGCGTCTCGTTGAGAAGCTCGTCACGCATGCGGCCATTGAAGCTCTCGACGAAGCCGTTCTGGCTCGGCTTGCTCGGCTCGATATAGTGCCAGTCGATCTCGGCGACAGCGGCCCAGCCGATCGCCGCGTTCGAGGTGAACTCGGTTCCGTTGTCGGTGACGATCATCGCCGGCGCCGCGCCGGGCGATCAGAGCGTCGAGCTCGCGGACCACCTGTTTGCCGGAATTGAGGTGTCCCGGATCGCCGCCAGGCACTCGCGCATGCGTCATCCACGATATTGAAGATGCGGAACCGCCGCCCGTCGGCACATTGGTCATGGACAAAATCCAGGCTCCAGCATTGGTTCGCCAGCATTGCGAGCGGCCGGGCGAGCCGCGCGCCAAGCGCCCGCCAGCGCCCCTTGCGGCGGCGGACGGTCAGGCCCTCCTCGCGATAGGGACGTTGCGTCTTCTTTCGGTTCACCACGTAGCCCTCGCGCCGGAGCAGAATATGCGGCCGGCGATAGCCGAAGCGGCGGCGCTCGACGTTCTCGGCGGGTGGCTCAAGCACGCGCGTGAATGGCAAGAGCTTCGCAGGGTCGAGGTTGGCGAAGTCCCCCTCGTCGTCTTGCTGTTCGTGTTCCATGTGAAGAGTATATATCAACCTGGCTCACGATCTCCGTTTCGTCGAACACGCAAACGCCAGTTTCGTCAATAAGTTACGAGCAAAGGTAACTCTATGGACCGCTATGCCTCTGAATTTGGAGGCTTTTTCCCGCGAAATTCGACCTGCATTTTGGTCTGTGCTGCATATCAACGCGGCCCCTCGCATGTTTTTTTGCTGTGAGGAGCGCCATGTCTGAAAATCACGATCGCCACAGCCTCTTTATTGAGTTGGGCAGGTTCAAAGCCGGAGCCATAGGAATACCCGCTATCCTTGTGCTTGCGGCGATTCTCTTAGCTGCTCTCACGTACGGGCCGTCGTTGTTGCCGTAGCGGCGCATGCCTTAAAGCCCCAAGTCAGAAACATCATCGATACTGCGGACGACCGCATATTTCGGAATCGCGATAACACTTTACTAAATCCCCAATCACTCGCGCGGCAATCGGCGGATGACGGTGTTCTTTTCCGACGACTTTCTTCTGCACCTCGATCTCCTGCGCGAGTGATGGCGCCTGACGCCTTCGCCTTCGCCGCGGCCCGCCGCAAAAACAAAACATTGACCGACGGAGCGAAGGTGACGACAATATTGGCGCGGGGCCGCAACAGGCCGCTAGAGTGGAGTTCTCGAAAAACAGCGTTTCCAAATTTTTTCGCGCGTAAACTCTTGATATTCAACGAAACCGCCAAATAAAAGGCAATTATATCGTTGACACCACAAACCACAAATGCTAGGTTCTCACCATAAGACAGGTGAGACGCTATGGACATCTTTTCCGCCCCTCATTTCCGCGACGACGAAGCAGCCCGCAAGTTCCTTGAAGGCTTGCTCTGGCCCGATGGTCCGGTTTGTCCGCACTGCGGCGTCATCAATCATGCCTATCCGACAAAGCGTGCTGGCGTGTTCCGTTGCGCCGAAAAGGAATGCCGCAAGGATTTCACCGTCACCATGAAGACGGTGATGGAGCGCAGCCATATCGCCTTGCACAAATGGCTACAGGGCTTCCACTTGATGGCGGCGAGCAAGAAGGGCTTTTCGGCGCACCAGCTTCATCGATCGCTCGATATTACCTACAGGTCGGCTTGGTTCATGCTGCATCGCATTCGCGAGGCTATGCGCGCCGGCGGCCTGGCGCCAATGGGCGGCGAAGGCGAGATCGTCGAGATCGACGAGACGTTCATCGGCAAAAAGGAAGGCGTCGAAATGCGTCGGGGCTTTGCGCATAAGAACATTGTGCTTTCTCTTGTTGAGCGCGGCGGGGAAGTGCGCAGCTTTCATGTCGACAGCACAAAGCGTGAGGACATCATCCCCATCGTCAAGGCGAACATCGCCAAAGAGACGCACGTGATGACCGACGAAAGCAACACCTATGCGAAGCTCGGCGACGACTTTGCCAAACACGACGCCGTCGACCATGGCCGCGAGGAATGGGGCTATACCGATCGCAAGACCGGGACCAAGATCAACACCAATTCGGCGGAAGGCTTCTACAGCGTATTCAAACGCGGCATGAAAGGCGTCTATCAGCACTGCGACGAAAGGCATCTCCATCGCTACGTTGCCGAATTCGATTTCAGGCATTCCAATCGCGTCAAGCTTGGCATTGACGACAAAGAGCGCGCGCGGCGCGCAATCACTGGCGCCGCTGGCAAGCGCCTCACCTATCAATGAGCTAATCGCGCGCAACCGGTTCGAGCGCAATCTCGCGAAGCTACGGGCGATCTTGGCTTTGATCGAGGCGTCATAAGTGCCAATCGCTATCGCAAGGACGCGTTTGACTCGAATCGTCGCCTATGCTGATCCTTGAGATGACCGCCGATTTGCGGAATTGGCCGTCAGGTCTGTGGAGGACCCGACGGCCTCGCCCATCGGCCCCGCAATCCTTGACCGGGCGCGGGACAGGTTGTGACGCACTCTGATTGAATCAGAATCACCGCCTTCGTCAAGTCCGGTCTTCAAGTCCCAACGGGGATCGGAGAGCTAAGATGGCAGACGAAGAGTACAAGCCGGGTGACAAGGTCACCAAATCCGGCATCTACCGGGTGGTGCACGATCGCCACCATGACCCGCACGAAGTAACTGTTGTGGCCGGGCGCCAGTTTCCGCCCTGCAACCATTGCGGCCAGCACCCCAGGTTCATCCTGGTGCGTGCCGCTTGGCACATCGATAACCACGCCGAGTTCAAGTAGAGAGCGGCTCTTCGGTTGGGCGCCATACCAACAGCGCCCAATCGTCGCCAATTTTCCTCACTCGAAAATTGACACGTGGATCGGCGGCGCACTCGTCGCCGATCCTACGCAAGAGCTGATCGAATGAAGTGAAAATGGTCTCCATCGTGTCATGCCTCCGGTTGTTTTTTTCCTCGCCGAAGTCTCATTCTCTCCTTCTTGGGACGCTTCGGCGGAATATCCTTCATCGGCTGTGGCGCCGCCAACCGCGCGCCTCGTAACGCCGCCTCGAAACGGCGCTTGGTCTCTTCCTCGCCGTATTGGTCGTCTGGTTTGCCCATGGTCGCCGGTTCTTTCACGCCAGAAAAACGAGACGAACTTCTCAGAGTCACCAGAGAGGCTGCCGCCGCTTTTGCTCAAGACATGGAGCATATGCGAGAAATCATAAAAAGGCCTATTCCGGATTCCGGAGAAATTCGTCGAGTGAGCGGAACCCTACGTCGGCTGCTAATCGATAATGGCGGAGACCTTCGCAAAATTGCGCCACCGCGCGTAGGTAGGCTGACATTCAAGACGCTCGACAACTCAGATTACTATTCTCTTGCGAACAAGCATCCCTTTGCAGTTTTCGTGAGCGGCAAACTGGGGCCTCCGTTTGATATGAGGGGGACTACCCAGCATCGTCCGTCTGTCCAGTTCCTGCCTCCCAATCCAAAAGAAAACAAATATGTAGAAGTAAGCCTCGACGGATTTCTATCGAATAGAATTTTGTGTATCAATAAAACATGGCTTACCAGAGGCGATACAATAAAATATATTGCAAATACCGCCTCAGGTGTTCATTCCGGCGGTTTCCAAGATCATAACGCTTCTGATTTTTCCCGGCTTAGAGGATGCATAACCTTCTCTATAAACAAAGACGGCATACCACATCGTCATATTGACGCCGACGCGCACATGTTGATAAAACCAGACTTTATATTTAAGCCTAATACTATTGACCCCGTTGTGAACGAACTACATATTACTTGCTACCTGCTGACGGAATCCCCAGACGTTTTGAAGTTGGAGTCTTTAATCAGGTCTGAATTAAATATGCCTTTGCCCAAGGGAGACGCAGAAAGCATGGCGTAGAATATGTCAGCAACGAATATTTCCGGGCAATCGCCGCAGCCTCCTTCTATAGCTTTCCTAAATGCCTCTGAGCCAGCGCTTATCATTTCAATATCCAACAGCATTTGCGGTCCAACACCGGATGTCTCAAGATTCTCAAAGAACTTGTTCTTTAAAGAATTTGCGGGCGCGCCAGCCCCGGCTTCCGCCAGGACGGCTCCATCCCTACATTTTGGGGTATGTGGTGTCAACGATATATTCCCCAAATAAAAGTTTGGAAAAATTTGGAAATCCAAGTTTTTCACTTGCGGTCAACTTTGCGTGACCTGCCTCGACGGAGACCGGAAGCGCCGCCGTTCCAACGGGTTGTCGGTCAAGAGCAAATCGTGGGCCTATCAACAGGACGGATTTGGGAATTGTCGCCGCCGCGTCCCGGGCGCGCATTCCAAGGAAAAATTTGGAGAGCCGCCGCCGCTATTTCTTCTTCGGCATGTAGAGGTCGGTCAGCGTCCCCGCGAAGGCCTCGGCGGACGAAGGCGAAGGTTTCCGACAGGGTTGGATGAGGGTGGATGGTCAGGCCGATGTCTTCGGCCTCAGCGCCCATCTCGATCGCCAGAGTCGCCTCGGCGATGAGGTCGCCGGCGTTGGGGCCGACGATGCCGCAGCCGATCAGCCGGCCGCTCGCTTCGTCCCACAGCGTCTTGGTCAGGCCCTCGTCGCGGCCGAGCGACAGCGAGCGCCCGCTCGCCGCCCACGGGAACGCCGTCTTGCCGAACTTGAGGCCCTTGGCCTTGGCCTCCGTCTCGGTGACGCCGACCCAGGCGATCTCCGGATCGGTATAGGCGACCGAGGGGATCGCCTTGGCGTCGAACGAGGATTTGTGGCCGCTGGCGACCTCCGCGGCGACCTTGCCTTCATGCGTCGCCTTGTGCGCGAGCATCGGCTGGCCGACGACGTCGCCGATCGCGAAGATGTGGGGGATATTGGTGCGCATCTGCCGGTCGACCGCAATGAATCCGCGCTCGTCGACGCGCACGCCCGCCGCCTCGGCGCCGATCGCCCCGCCGTTGGGCCGGCGTCCGACCGACACCAGCATCGCGTCGAATACGTCGCGCGTCGCGCCGCCCTCGCCCTCCATCGCGACATGCAGTCCGTCGGGCTTGGCCTCGACCGACGCGACCTTGGTCTTCAGCAGGATGTTCTCGTAGCGCCGGCCGATCCATTTGGCGAGCGGGGCGACGATGTCGCGGTCGGCGCCGGGGATCAACTGGTCCATCATTTCGACGACGGTGATCTTCGAGCCGAGCGCGTGATAGACGGTGGCCATTTCGAGCCCGATGATGCCGCCGCCCAGCACCAGCAGGCGCTTGGGTATGTTGGCGATTTCGAGCGCGCCGGTCGAATCCATGATGCGGGGATCCCTGGGGATGAATCCCGGCGCGACCGGCTCGGAGCCGGCGGCGATGATCGCATATTTGAAGCCGACGGTCCGCGTCCCCTCGGCGGTCGCGACGGCGATCGTGTTGGCGGAGGCGAACTTCGCCGCGCCGGTGACCACCGTGACCTTGCGCTGGCGCGCCAGCGTGGTCAGGCCGCCGGTCAGGCGCTTGACGACGCTCTCCTTCCAGCCGCGCAGCTTGTCGAGATCGACGCGCGGCGCGGCGAACGTCAGCCCGTGATCGGCGAACGCCGCCGCCTCGTCGATCACCTTGGCCGCGTGAAGCAGCGCCTTGGAGGGAATGCAGCCGACATTGAGGCACACCCCGCCCAACGTCGCGCTGCGGTCGATCAGCGCCACCTTCTGGCCGAGATCGGCCGCGCGGAAGGCGGCGGTGTAGCCGCCCGGGCCGGCGCCGAGCACGACGATGTCGCATTCGATGTCGGCCTTGGCCGCGCGGGCGGCGGGAGCCGGGGCGGGGGCTGCCGAAGGGGCGGGGGCCGGCGTTGCGGCGGCCGCGGTCGGCCCCGGCGCGGCGGCGCCTTCGAGGGTCGCCAGCAGCGCGCCTTCGCTCACCTTGTCGCCGACCTTGACCTTCACTTCGCCGATGACGCCCGCCTCCGGCGCCGGCACGTCGAGCGTCGCCTTGTCGCTCTCCAGCGTGAGGATCACCTCCTCTTTGGCCACCTTCTGGCCGGGCTTGATATGGACGTCGACGACCGGCACGTCCTTGAAATCGCCGATATCGGGAAGCCTGATTTCACGCGCCATTGAACCGGTCTCCAATTCGTGTCGCCAGGGGAGCGCGCCGCTACAGCAGGACCCGGCGCATGTCCTCGACGACGCCGACGAGATGGCGCATGAACCGCGCCGCCGCCGCCCCGTCGATCACGCGGTGATCGTATGACAGGCATAGCGGCAGCATCAGGCGCGCAACGAACGCCTCGCCGTCCCACACCGGCGCCATCTTGGCGCGCACGACGCCGAGGATGGCGACTTCCGGCGCATTGACGATCGGCGTGAACGCCGTGCCGCCGATGCCGCCGAGCGAGGAGACGGTGAAACTCGCGCCCGCCATTTCGGTCGGCGAAAGCTTGCCTTCGCGCGCCTTGGCGGACAGAGCGCCGAGCTCCCGCGCGAGCTCGACGACGCCCTTGCGGTCGACGTCGCGCACCACCGCGACGACCAGGCCCTCGGGCGTGTCGATGGCGACGCCGATGTGCCAGTACCTGCTTGAAGACCAGCGCGTCCTTGGCCGGCGTCAGCGACGCGTTGAAGGTCGGAAACGCCTTCAGGGCGCTGACCGAGGCTTTCATCAGCAGCGGCAGCAGCGAAACGCGATAGGGCGCCTTCTTGTCGACCTTGGCCTCGTCGTCGAGGCGCTTGCGGAACGCGTCGAGGTCGGTGACGTCGGCTTCGTCGCTGTGGGTGACATGCGGCACGTTCAGCCACGACGCGTGCAGCCGCGGTCCGGAGATGCGCTTGATGCGCGACAAGGGCCTTGTCTCGACCGGCCCGAACCTGGAAAAATCGACCGCCGGGATTTCGGGCAGAGCCGCGCCTGCGGCCGCGCCGCCGGAAACGCCGCCCGCCAGCGCCGCCTTGACGTCCTCGCGCGTGATGCGGCCCTTTTCGCCGGTGCCGCGCAGATGCGTCAGATCGAGGTCGAGCTCGCGCGCCAGACGGCGAACGGCCGGTCCGGCGAGCACGCCCGAAAAATCGGCCGGAGCCGGCCCGGCGGCCGGCGCCGGCGGGGCGGCGGCCGGCGCCGCCGGGGGAGCGGGAACGGCGGCGGGCGCGGGCGGCGCCGGGGCGGCCGGCGCGGCGCCGGCGCCGGCGGCCGGCTCCAGGCGCAGGATCAGCGAGCCCATCGCGACCTTGTCGCCGACCTTGGCGACGATCTCGCGCACCGTCCCGGCGCCGGGCGCCGGCACGTCCATGGTCGCCTTGTCCGACTCCAGCGTCACCAGCGATTGATCGGCCTTGACGACCTCGCCTGGCTTGACGAGCACCTCAATGATCGGCACGTCCTTGTAATCGCCGATGTCGGGAACTTTCACGTCGATGGTGTTGGCCACGGGCGTTTCTCCTTGCGCGAGCGTCTCTGAAACGATGGTCGGGGTCAGCTCAACGCCGGGCTCGCCCGCTCCGTGTCGATGTTGTAGAGCTTGATCGCTTCCGCCACCGTCCTGGAGGGCAGCAGTTGGTCGTCGGCGAGCGCCTTCAGCCCCGCCACCGCGACGTGATAGCGGTCGACCTCGAAGAACGAACGCAGGCGGCGGCGATAGTCCGATCGTCCGAAGCCGTCGGTCCCCAGCGTCCGGTAGCGGGCGGGCACGAAAGGCCTGACGCCGTCAGGCACGACTTTCATGTAGTCGGTCGCCGCCACCACCGGCCCGACGCCCTTGCCCAGGCACTTTTCGACATAGGAGACGCGCGGCGGCGCTTCCGGATGCAGCATGTTCCAGCGATCGACCTCGAGCCCGTCGCGGCGCAACTGGGTGAAGCTCGTCACGCTCCAGACGTCGCTGGAGACGCCAAAATCCTTGGCGAGCAGCGTCGCCGCTTCCTCGACCTCGCGCAGGATCGCGCCCGACCCGAGCAGGCGCAGGCGCTGGCCGGACTTCGCCGCCTCGACCTTGCGCAGCAGGTACATGCCGGCGAGGATGCCCGCTTCCGCGCCCTCCGGCATGGCGGGATGCGGATAATTCTCATTCAGCGTCGTGATGTAATAATAGACGTCCTCGTTGTCGGCGTACATCCGCTTGAGGCCGGCCTGGATGATGACCGCCAGCTCGTAGGCGTAGGTCGGGTCGTAGCTGACGCAGTTGGGGACGGTCGAGGAAAGCACGTGGCTGTGGCCGTCTTCGTGCTGCAGCCCCTCGCCGTTGAGCGTGGTGCGCCCCGACGTGCCGCCGATGAGAAACCCCCGCGCGCGCATGTCGCCGGCCGCCCAGCAGAGATCGCCGACGCGCTGGAAGCCGAACATCGAATAGTAGATGTAGAACGGGATCATCGGGGTGTTCGACGTCGAATAGGACGTCGCCGCCGCGATGAACGACGCCATCGCGCCGGCTTCATTGATGCCTTCCTGGAGGATCTGCCCCTTGGGATCCTCGCGGTAATACATCAGCTGGTCGGCGTCCTGCGGCCGATAGAGCTGTCCGACCTGGCTGAAAATGCCGATCTGCCGGAACAGGCCCTCCATGCCGAACGTGCGGCTTTCGTCGGGCACGATCGGCACGACGCGCGGGCCGATCGCCTTGTCGCGCAACAGCGTCGTCAGGATGCGCACAAACGCCATGGTGGTCGAGATTTCGCGCCCTTCCGCGGTCGCCTTCAGCAAGGCGTCGAACGCCGAAAGCTCGGGGATTGGCAGCGGCGCGCAGGTGCGGCGGCGCGCCGGAAGGTAGCCGCCCAGCGCTTCCCGCCGCTCGCGCAGATATTTCATTTCCGGGCTGTCTTCGGGGAAGCGGAGAAACGGAATCTTGCCGATCTCGTCGTCCGAAATGGGCACATGAAACCGGTCGCGGAAAGCCCGCAGCGCATGGTCGCCGAGCTTCTTTTGCTGATGGGCGATCATCTGGCCCTCGCCCGACTCGCCCATGCCGTAGCCCTTGACGGTCTTGGCGAGGATGACGGTCGGCTGGCCCTTGTGTTCGACGGCCGCCTTGTAGGCGGCGTAGACCTTGACCGGGTCATGGCCGCCGCGCGTCAGCGCCCAGATCTGATCGTCAGTCCAGTCGGCGACCATCGCCGCGGTTTCGGGATAGCGGCCGAAGAATTTCTCGCGGATATAGGCGCCGTTCTTCGACTTGAAATCCTGATATTCGCCGTCGACGCATTCCTCCATCAACTGGCGCAGCTTGCCCGAGCTGTCGCGCGCCAGCAATTGGTCCCAGCCGGAGCCCCACAGGCATTTGATGACGTTCCACCCGGCGCCGCGGAAATCCGCCTCGAGCTCCTGGACGATCTTGCCGTTGCCGCGCACGGGGCCATCGAGCCGCTGCAGGTTGCAGTTGACGACGAAGATCAGGTTGTCGAGTTTTTCCCGGCCGGCCAACGAGATCGCGCCGAGCGATTCCGGTTCGTCCATTTCGCCGTCGCCGCAAAACGCCCACACCTTGCGCCCGGCGGTGTCGGCGATCTCGCGATGATGGAGATATTTCAGAAACCGCGCCTGATAGATCGCCATCAGCGGCCCGAGGCCCATCGACACCGTGGGGAACTGCCAGAAATCGGGCATCAGCCAGGGATGCGGATAGGAGGAAAGCCCCTTGCCCTCGACCTCCTGGCGGAAGTTGCGCAGTTGCTCCTCGCTCAGGCGCCCTTCCAGAAAGGCGCGCGCATAGATGCCGGGCGAAATATGACCCTGAAAATAGATGAGGTCGCCGCCATGGGTCTCATCGGCGGCGCGCCAGAAATGCATGAAGCCGGTGTCATAGAGCGTCGCCGCCGACTGAAAACTCGCGATATGGCCGCCCAGCTCCGAGGATTCCTTGTTCGCCTTGACGACGATCGCCGTGGCGTTCCAGCGAACCGCGTGGCGGATCGACTGCTCCATTTCCCGATCGCCGGGATGCGGCGGTTCATCCTGGGGATGGATGGTGTTGACATAGGCGGTGTTGAAGGCGAACGGCAGGCGCGCGCCCTTGCGGCGCGCGGCGGTGACGACGCCCTCGAGCAAGGCGTCGACGCGGTCCGCGCCCTCGAACGCTTCGACCGAGTTGAGCGCGTCGAGCCATTCGCCCATCTCGTCGCCGTCGCTCTTTTCCGCCTCGGCCATCGCTTCGTCCCCGTCTGCTCTTGCGCCGCGAATTTCCCGCCAGCCGGAGGGATTTTCCCGGAGGGCTTAATCTCACGGAGCGGTCAATATGGCAATCCGGCCTAGGGCGGTCCAGCCATGCCGGCCGCGCAACTGCGTCGCGCTTCCCATGCATCGCTTGGCCGCCTATGCTCGCCCGGCGTCCGAAGGAGACAGGGATGGCCGGGCTTTCAACCCACGTTCTCGATGTCGTGCGCGGCGGTCCCGCCGAGGGGGTCGTCGTCGAATTGTACAGCGTCGGGCAGGATGGTTCCCGACTCGCGATGTCGCGCGCGCTGACCAACGCGGACGGACGCACCGACGCGCCGCTGATCAGCGCCGCGGCGGCGCGAACCGGGACTTTTGAGCTGGTCTTCCACATCGGCGACTATTTTCGCCGCTCCGGCGCCAAAACCGCTGAACCGCCGTTCCTCGACGCGATTCCCATCCGGTTCTCGGTGGCCGATGCCAAGGCGCATTACCACGTGCCGCTGCTGGCGAGCCCCTGGAGCTATTCGACCTATCGGGGAAGCTAGAGCGAGGAAGGCCCCCCGCGCAGGCCGACGAGCGCCGCCGCCTCTTGCGCGATATCATAAGCTGGCTTATATTAAGCAGGGTTCAGTGAGGCGCGCCTGACGTGCGCGAGGTTGTCTGATGTCCCGATCCTCCTTGGCCGAAAAGCCGATCGCGCCGAGCAGCGTTCCGCCGTCTCCGCCGATGAGCCCCGGCCGCGAATTCGTCTTCGCCCTGCATGACGTCGCGCGCCTTCTGCGCACGCTGGGCGATCAGCGCGCCCGTGAAGTGAACATGACCCGCGCCCAGTGGGCGGTGCTCAAGCGGCTGGAGATGACGCAGGGCGCCAAACAGAGCGAACTGGCCGAGCTTCTCGATTTGCAGCCGATCACGTTGGCGCGACTTATCGACAAGCTGTGCGACCTCGGCCTGGTCGAGCGGCGCGACGACCCTAACGACCGGCGCGCCAACCGCCTTTATCTCACCGCCAAAGCCGCGCCGGTGCTCGTCCGGCTCAATGCGCTCGGGGAAAGGCTGATCGGCCAGGCGCTCGACGGGCTCGACGCGTCCAAGATCGCCACGCTCACGAAAAGCATGGGCCGCATCAAGGCCAACATTAAGCGCCAACTGACTTTCAAGGGTTGAAGCCGGTGTCCGAGGTCAAGAAATTTCCCGCGCGCGATCGCAAGGACGAATCGTCTCCCGCCGCTCCGACGCCGGCCCCCGCGCCGGTCGCCCCGGCGCCCGCCGCTCCAGTCTCGCCGCCCGCCGCCGCGCCCGGCAAAAGGTCGCGCCGCGGCGGCGTGCGTTTCGTCCTGCTCGTCGTGCTGCCTTTGGTCGCCCTCGTCGCGTGCGGCTACTGGTGGATGACAGGGGGGCGCTACGTCACCACCGACAACGCCTACGTCGGCGCCGAGAAGGTGATGATCACCCCGCAAGTCTCCGGCGCCATCATTGGGATCGACGTCGTCGAAGGGCAGCATGTCCGGGTCGGCGACAAATTGTTCGAGATCGACCCGGCCCCCTATCGGACGGCCCTGACGCTGGCGCAGAGCCGGCTCGCGGCGGCGCGCCTCGAATACGAAAACCTGCAGCTTTCCTACAAGAGCAATCAGGATCAGATCAAAATGGGCCAGGCGGCGGTCAAGGTCCGCCAGTCCGACTATGACCGCAAGTCCGCGCTGCTGAGCCAGCGGGCGGGAACGGCGGTCGATCTCGACACCTCCGCCGCCGCGCTGATCCAGGCGCAGCAGATTCTCGCCTTCGTCCAGCAGCAGCAGGCTTCGAGCGTCATCAAGCTGGGCGGCTCGGTTGATGCGCCGCTGGAGAAGTTTCCCGACTACGTTCAGGCCACGGCGGCGGTCGAGGACGCCGAGCGGAACCTCGGCAACACGGTCGTCGTCGCGCCGATCGCCGGCGTCGCCACGCAAGTGCCGCAGATCCAGCTCGGCCGCATGCTGCCCGCCGGCGCGCCGGTGTTCGCGGTCATCGCCGATCGCGGCCTTTGGGTGGACGCCAATCCCAAGGAGTCCGATCTCACCTACGTGCGGTCCGGCCTCGGGGCGACGATCACCGTCGACACCTTCCCCGACCGCAGCTGGCGCGGCAAGGTCGGCGCGATCGCGCCGGGCACCGGCGCGCAGTTCGCGATCCTGCCGCCGCAGAACGCGAGCGGCAACTGGGTCAAGGTCGTGCAGCGGGTGCCCTTGCGCGTCGAATTCGACGCCGATCAGGACACCACCGGGCTGCGCGCCGGCATGAGCGCCTATGTGTCGATCGACACCGGCCGCGCGCGCACGCTGGGCGGCGTCCTGACCGGCCTCAGAGACGCGATCATGGGCGAGTCGGCCTCGGCGCACGGGGACGCCAAGCCGTGAACGGGGTCGCGCCCGCCGAGGAGATGGCGCCGGTCGTTCGCGCCATGCTGACGGTCTGCGTCATGATGGCGACCATCATGCAGGCGCTTGACACGACGATCGCCAATGTCGCGTTGCCCTATATGCAGGGCTCATTGTCGACGACGCAGGACCAGATCAACTGGGTGCTGACCTCCTACATCGTCGCCGCGGCGATCATGACCTCGCCGCTCGGGTGGACGGCGACGAGGTTCGGCCGCAAGAAGCTGTTCATCGTTTGCGCCGGCGGCTTCACCGTCGCCTCGATGCTGTGCGGCGTCGCGCAGGATCTCGACCAGATGGTGGCGTTCCGCCTGCTCCAGGGCGTGTTCGGCGCCGCGCTGGTGCCGCTTTCCCAGACGGTGATGCTCGACATCTATCCGCCCGCCCAGCGCGGCGCGGCGATGGCGATCTGGGGCATGGGCGTGATGCTGGGGCCGATCATGGGTCCGACGCTCGGCGGCTGGCTCACCGACGCCTATTCGTGGCGCTGGGTGTTTTTCGTCAATCTGCCGTTCGGCGTCCTGACCGTCATGGGACTTTCCGCGTTCATGACGGAAAGCCCGCTCAAGCGCGACATTCCCTTTGCGTGGTTCGGCTTTCTGTCGCTGTCGCTCGGCATCGGCGCCCTGCAGATGATGCTCGATCGCGGCGAGGATCAGGGCTGGTTCGATTCTCCCGAGATCATCATCGAAGCGATCCTGTCGGCGGTCGGCTTCTACTTTTTTCTCGCCGATTCCTTCACCTCGTCCAGGCCGTTCATCCCGCTGCGCATCTTCCGCGACTGGAATTTTTCGATCGCCGTCGTCTTCATGTTCCTGATCGGCGTCATCCTTCTGGCGACGATGGCGCTGGTGACGCCGTTCCTGCAGAATTTGAAGGGCTATCCCGTCCTGGCGAGCGGCTTTTTGCTCGGCGCGCGGGGCGTCGGGACTTTTGTCGCGATGATGATGGTCGGCCGCCTGCTGGGGCGGATCGACGCGCGCCGCCTGATCTTCTTCGGGCTCGTCCTGTCGACCCTGTCGCTATGGGTGATGATCTACTGGTCGCCTGACAGCTCGGGGACCGCGATCGGCGTCGACGGCGTCTTGCAGGGCTTCGGCCTCGGCTTCGTGTTCGTGCCGCTGAACACCATCGCCTTCGCGACATTGCCGGGAGAATTGCGCACCGACGGCACCGCGATCTGGACGCTGATTCGCAATCTCGGCTCGTCGATCGGCATATCGCTGATCATCGCGAAGCTCACCAATCTGATCGACGTCTTTCACAGCCAGCTCGTCGAACGGGTGACGCCGTTCAACGACGCCTTGCGAATGCCCGATGTCGCGGGCGTGCTGTCGACCACGACGAATACCGGCCGCGCCTTGCTCGATGCGATCGTCACCCAGCAGGCGGCGGTGATGGCCTATTCGAACGATTTCCTCATCATGACGCTGATCAGCTTGTGCGCCTTCCCGTTGCTGTTCCTGATCCGCGGACCCAGGGCCGAGGCCAGCGCTCCGACGCGCGGCGACGACCATGCCGCCGTGATCGATTGACCGTCCCCGCGGGCGCGCTGTTCACCGCGAGGTTTTGCGCGGGCGCGGCCTTGCGGCGCGCGCGAGCGCGAGGATCGCCCCGCCCGCCGCCAATCCCCAGAAGGCGCCGCCGATCCCGAAGAATGTGACGCCCGAGGCCGCGGTGACGAAGGTCGCAAGCGCGGCCTCGCGCTCGCTCGTCTGGGCGAGCGCGTTGCCGAGAGACGAGCCGAACGCGCCGAGCAGAGCCAGCCCCGCGACCGCCTCGATGAGAATCGGCGACCCCGATGCAAAGCGCGTCATCGCGCTGGCGAGCAGGCCGAATGCGACATAGCCGACGCCCGACGCGGCCCCCGCGATCCAGCGTCTGGCGGGGTCGGGATCGGCCTCGGGCGCCGCGCAGAGCGCCGCCGTGATCGCGCTGAGGTTGACCGCGTGCCCGCCGAACGGGGCGGCGAGGAGCGTGAACACGCCGGTCGCGGCGATCAACGGTCCCGGCGCCGGGCGATAGCCGTTGGCCGACAGGACGGCGAGGCCGGGAAGATTCTGGCTCGCCATGGTGACGATGAATAGCGGCAGCGCCAGACTGATCAGCGCCTCGATCGAGAAGCCGGGCGCGACCACGATGGCGCGCGGCGCGAAGTCGCTCCAGGGGATCGGCCCGCCGGCGCTGGTCGCGGCGATCATCAGGCCGGCGACGATCGCCGCCGCCGGGGTCGCCCACAGCCGCTTCCAGCGCGCCATCAGCAGCCAGACCAAAATGATCGGCGTTGCGAGGCGCGGCGCCTCGGCCATCGCCCTGACCGGGGCGAGGCACAGCGAGAACAACACGCCCGCCAGCATCGCATTGGCGAGCGCCGGCGGAATGGCGGCGATCGCGCGGCCGAAAGGGCGGATTAAGCCGGCCGCGACGATCAACCCGCCGACGATCAGAAAAGCGCCGACCGCCGCCGGAAAACCGCCCGCCGTCGCGCCGGTCGAAGCGAGCAGGGCGGCGCCGGGCGTCGACCAGGCGGCCGAGATCGGCATGCGCGTGGTTAGGCTGAGCGCGACGCCTGCGACCCCCATCGCGATCGACAAGGCCATCAGGCCGGAGGCGGCCTCGGCGTCGCTCGCCCCGACCGCCGAGAGGCCCTTGAGAATGACCGCGAAGGAGCTGGCGTAGCCGACGAAGGCCGCGATGACGCCCGCGCTGACGGGCTGGAGCAGGGCGCGCATGGGGAGAGGGCGACTTGGGGGGCGGGCGACGCACGCAGGTTACAGCAAAGCCGCCGGCTGGGAAGAGCGAAGGATGCGCGCGCCGGCGCGATCCCGTAAGTTGAGCGGGTCCGCATCGCGGCTCGACCAGCGGCGACGCGGATGGCGCCGTCCCCAGAGGCCGGCGACGCCATCGATCTTGTCAAACCAGTATTCTCGTGGCTTCTACTTAGTGAATTCGTAATTCGTATGTCGTGCTAATGGATTAGGAGACGGCCGGTCGAAGGGGCCGGCGCGGCGCGGTGGAAGGTCGAATGACCGAGGGGATGGCGATATCCGAGAGGACGCCGGCGCAGCCGCCGCCCGCCGGGCAATCTCTCGACGGCGGCCTGGTCGCTCTCGCCCTGGTCGCCGGCTATTATCGGATCGCCGCGGATCCGGCGCAGTTGCGTCATCAACTGGCGTTGACCGGTCGGCTCGCCAACGTCGAAGACGTCGTGCGCGGCGCGAACCTGCTGAAGCTGAAATCGCGCATTCTGAAAGGGGCGCCGGCCAAGCGCCTTGGCGCGATCCCCTATCCGGCGATCCTGGCGCTGAAGGACGGCGGCTTCGGAGTCCTCGGTCCCGGTCCGTCGAAAGGGCGCGTGCGATTGATCGATCCGATCGGCCGCGCCACGCAGGACCTTTCGCTCGCGGAGGCCAGAGCGCTCTCCTCCGGCGAAGTCATTCTGGTCACGCGCCGGCTCGGCGGCGCCGGCGTCGATCCCAACACTTTCGGCTTTCGCTGGTTCCTGCCGTCGATCTTGCGCTATCGCTGGCCGCTCGCCCAGGTGGTGGTCGCGTCGCTGTTCGTGCAGCTGTTCGCCCTCGTCACGCCGATCTTCTTCCAACTCGTCGTCGACAAGGTGCTGGTCCACAAGGCCATGTCGACCTTGGTCGTGCTGATCGTCGGCATGGTCGCGCTCGGACTGTTCGAGTCGGTCCTGCAGTTCCTGCGCGCCTATACGCTCGGCCATACCGCCAACCGTATGGACGTCGAGCTCGGCCGTCGCTTGTTCTTTCACTTGTTCCGGCTGCCGCTCGCCTATTTCGAGACGCGCGCCGCCGGGCAGACGGTCGCGCGCATGCGCGAACTGGAGACGATCCGCGGCTTCCTGACCGGTCAGGGGCTGACTTCGCTGCTCGACCTCGTCTTCACGATCGTCTTCTTTGTCGTCATGTTCGTCTATTCGGCCAAGCTCACGCTCGTCGTTCTCGGCTCGATCCCGTTCTACATCGTCATCGCCGCGCTGATCCGCCCGGTCCTGCGCGAACAGATCAACGAGAAATTCAATCGCGGCGCCCGTTCGCAACAGTTTCTGGTCGAGTTGATCGTCGGCGCGCAGACGCTGAAGGCGGCGAGCGTCGAGCCGATCATGCAGGCGCAGTGGGAGGAGCGGCTCGCCGCCTATGTGCGAACCTCGTTCGACGCCGCCATGCTCGGCTCGTTCGGGCAGAACCTGATCCAGTACGTCAGCAAGGTCACGACGGCGCTGATCCTGTTCATCGGCGCGCAATCGGTGATCGAGGGCGCGATGACGGTCGGCGAACTGATCGCCTTCAACATGATCGCGTCTCAGGTTGTCCAGCCGATCTTGCGGCTTTCCCAGCTCTGGCAGGATTTTCAGCAGGTCCAGGTTTCGGTGGCCCGGCTCGGCGACATTCTCAACGCGCCCCCGGAGCCGACGCCGCAGAACCTCCTGACCTTGCCGCCGCCGCGCGGCGCGATCGAGTTGCGCGGCGTGTCCCTGCGCTATCGGCCGGACGCCGCCGACGCCTTGCACAGCGTCTGGCTGTCGATCAGCGCGGGCGAAGTGATCGGCTTTGTCGGTCAATCGGGCTCCGGCAAATCGAGCCTCGCCAAAGTCGTCCAGCGCCTTTACAGTCCGCAGGCCGGCCAGGTCATGCTCGACGGCGTCGACGTCGCCCAGCTCGATCCGGGCTGGCTGCGCCGGCAGATCGGCGTCGTGCTGCAGGAAAACATCCTGTTCAACCGGACGATCCACGAGAACATCGCCCTCGGCGACCCGGCGATGCCGCGGGCGATGGTGATGCACGCGGCGAGGCTCGCGGGCGCGGACGAGTTTGTCGCCCAGATGCCGCAAGGCTACGACACGATGATCGAGGAGCGCGGCGCCAACCTTTCGGGCGGCCAGCGCCAGCGCCTCGCCATCGCGCGCGCTTTGGCGACCAATCCGCGCATTCTCATCTTCGACGAGGCGACCTCGGCGCTCGATTATGAGAGCGAGCGCGTGGTGCAGGAGAACATGCGCGCGATCTCGCGCGGGCGGACGGTGCTGATCATCGCGCATCGCCTGGCGGCGTTGCGGCCGTGCACGCGCATCGTCGGCCTGCACAAGGGCGAGATCGTCGAGGTCGGAACTCACGAGGAATTGCTGGCCCGCAAGGATGGGCTCTACGCCCGGCTTTGGGCGCTGCAGTCCGACCAGGCGAGGGTGAACCCGTGAACGAGCGCCCGACGCCTCCGGCGCTGCCGCGCAAGCCCGCCCCGCGCACGCCGCCGGCGGTCACCGGGCGCGACCGGGAATTCCTGCCCGCCGCGCTGGAGATTCTCGAAACGCCGCCGGCGCCGCTGCCCGTCGCGTTGATGCTGACGATCTGCGTCTTCGTCGCGGCGGCGCTGGTCTGGTCGTTCTTCGGCCGGCTCGACGTGCACGCGGTCGCGCCTGGAAAGATCGAGACGGTCGGGCGCGCCAAGGTCATCCAGCCGCTCGATCCCGGCCGGATCGCCGCCATCCATGTCGAGAACGGCTCCCGCGTGAAGGCGGGCGATCTGTTGCTGGAGCTCGACCCGTCCGAGGCGATCGCCGACGAGGCGGCGCAGCGCGACGCGCTGAACGCCAACCTCGCGGAATCCTCGCGCCGGCGCTTCGCCATCGATACGGTGCGCGCGACGCTGGATGCGCCCGCCTCGACCGCGGATCAGAGCGCGCCGACGCTGTCGCCGTTCGAAGGCGCCGCCGCGGACGCCGAGCGCCAGATCGCCTGGGACGTCGGGCTGCCCGAGGTCTTTCGGTTGCGCGAGGTGGCGGTGCTCGGCGCCGATCTGACGCAGCTCGCCGACGCCTTGAAGAGCCTCGACACGCAGATGGCGCAGAAGCAGGCGACGCGCGAACGCCTGAATATGAGCATCGCGTTCCAGAACACGTTGATCGAAACCTTGACGCAGCGCGTCAGCACGCGCCAGGAGGCGATCGATCTGCGGGTCGGCACGAAGATCAACCTCTACGACGCCAAGGAGGAGCTCGAAAAGTCTCAATCGGCGCTGGCCTCCGACCAGGGCCAGCTGATCGAGACCGACGCGGCGCTGAAGGAGCTGCAGAGCGAGAAGGCCAAGACCCAATCGCAGTTCATCGCCGACAACGAGAACAAGCTCGCCGACGCCTTGCGCAAGGCGGACGAGGCCAGAGAGGCCCTCGCCAAGGCGGCGGCGCGGCTTTCCCGCACCAAGCTCTATGCGCCGATCGACGGCGTGGTGCAGCAATTGGCGGTGACGACGGTCGGCCAGGTCGTCACGACGGGACAGCAGCTCATTGTCATCGCGCCCACCACGGGCGCTCTGCGGGTCGAGGCGTTGGTCGCCAATCTCGATATCGGCTTCATCAAGCTGGGCCAGGAGGCGGCGGTGAAGGTCGACGCCTTCCCGTTTACGCGCTTTGGCGCGCTGCACGGCAGGGTCGAGCGAATCGCTTCGGAGGCGGTCGACGAGCAGGAAGCCAAGCGCGCCCTCGCCAACGCCGCCGCTTCGGCCAACAGCGCCAATGTCGCGCCGGCGAGCGCGCCCGGGCAGCCCGAAAGCTTCGTCTTCCCGGTGACCGTCGCGCTCGACGAAAGCGCGATGCAGATTGGCGGGGCGAACATCCCGCTGACCCCGGGGATGACCGTTTCGGTGGAGATCAAGACCGATAGCCGGCGAGTGATCGACTATCTTCTGTCGCCGCTGGCCAAAGTCTCCTCCGAAGCGATGAAGGAGCGATAGGACGCCACGGGCGACCGACGGAGAACAGCGGGTCCGTCACGACCGTTCCTCGGTTGGCGGCGAGAGGATCAGCCGCTCGACGCAATCTTCCATCGAACGAGGCCAATCGGGCAAGGCGAGGCCATAGACGCGAGCCAATTTGCCGACGTCGAGCCGGGAATTGGCCGGCCGCGCCGCCGCCGTCGGATATTGCGCGGTCGCAATCGGGGTCACGGCGACCGGCTTGCGCCCGAGCGTCGCCGCCTGCGCGAAGATCGCCTGCGCGAACCCGGCCCAGGTCGTATAGAGCGATCCCGTCGCGTGGAATGCGCCATACAAGCCGGCGTTGTCGGGTTCGGCGACGAGCCGGCGCGCCATGGCGATCAGCGCGTCGGCGACGTCCAGCGCGCTGGTCGGGGCGCCCCACTGGTCCGCCACGACGCCGACCTCGCCGCGCGTCAGCCCGAGGCGAAGCATGGTCCTGACGAAATTGTGGCCGAACGGACTGTAGACCCATGCGGTGCGGACGATGACGTGACGCGGGTTCGCCGCGGCGACCGCGTATTCGCCGGCGAGCTTGCTGCGGCCATAGACGCTGACCGGGGCGACGGGATCGTCTTCGCGATAGGGCCGGTCGAGCGCGCCGTCGAATACGTAATCGGTCGAAATCTGAACGACCGGGCGCCCGACTCCCGCCGCGGCCGCGGCGACCGCCCGCGCGCCTTCCGCGTTGACGCGCATCGCCAGATCGGGCTCGCTCTCCGCCCTGTCCACCGCCGTATAGGCGGCGGCGTTGACGACGACGTCGCCGCGCGCCGCTTCGATCGCGCGAGCCATAGCGTCGGGCTCCAGCAGGTCGACCTCGGGGCGCGCCAGGCAGACGACTTCGACGCCCGCGCCGCGCCCGCGCTCGACCAGCGACGCGGCGATCTGACCCTGCCGGCCGGTCACGACAATTCGCATGCCGTCGTCAACCCCTCGTCTAGAAGACCAAAGGCAGCTCGCTCATGAGCGGGTGCCTGCGATCCCTTTCGGAGAGAATGACACGGTCCGCCGTCACCGGCCAGACGACGCCCAGCGCGGGGTCGTTCCACGCCAGACCTTTGTCGTGCTCGGCCGAGTAGTAGTTCGTCACCTTGTAGAGCACTTCGGTATTCGGCTCGAGGGTGCAAAATCCGTGCGCGAAGCCGGCCGGGATCAGCAACTGGCGCCAGTTTTCCGCCGAAAGCGTCACCGCGACATGACGCCCGAAAGTCGCCGACGCGGTCCGCAAATCGACCACGACGTCGAGCACGGCGCCGCGGACGACCCGCACGAGCTTGTCCTGCGCGAAGGGCGGCGACTGAAAATGCAGGCCGCGCAACGTGCCCGCCTGCGCCGAAAGAGAATGATTGTCCTGCACGAATTGCAGATCGACGCCCGCGGCGGCGAACGCCTGCCGATTGTAGGTCTCCGAAAAGAACCCGCGATCGTCGCCGAGTTTCCTGGGGGTGATGACCTTGATGCCGGCCAGCGGCGTATCCTCGAAAATCATTGTCACACCCTTCGAAGGCCGGCCGGCTTTGCGCGGCGAAAGCCGCAATTGATTTTGCCTCGCGCGAAATGAGGCGGCTCAAACTTGGGCGGCTGCGGTAAGCTCGGCGAGAGTGAAAATGCGACGGCGCTCCGCCCGCGAGCTGCGCACGAGCCCACTGCCGACAGGGCCGGCGTCGCTCGGGACGGGATTTCGCTTCAGATCAGGCCGCTCAAACATCCAAAGGCCTTTTGCCGCTTGTGGGCCTTTGACGCAGCGTTATTTCTATCGGGCGCACGGGAGTTTCGCAACCGCCGGAGCCGCGCCAGGCGCGGCAATCGGGGGAATCCGCGGACCTTTTGCGAGTTTTGGTGAATGCGCGGCCAGACGCGAGAATGGGCCGCCTGAGTTTGTCCGGCGCGCGCCCAATTGCCCGCTAGGCAAAACGGAGTACGAGACGTCGCCGCGTTCGTGAGCCGGGCGTTCCGGACCATGCGATTGTTTCGGAGGCGACGCGTCGGTGGCGGCGCCTCCCGCTCTTTCTCCATATTCGCGCACACCGTCCATAAGCGCCACAGGTCGCTTTGGCTCGCGCCCGAGATTCAAGCTGAGACAGTGTCGCTCGCATATTCTTGACTGTTTGTTCTTGTTATGTTCCAATGCGCGGCCGAACTTCCAAGCGACGCGGGGAGAGATTTGGGCGTCATTTCCGAAATGCGCATGTTCCGCCTTAGTGAAGAGGGCGTCCGATGCGGGGAGGACGGATTCTTGATCGGCTCAGCGCCGATGCTCGTCCGCGGCCCGCGGGCTGGGGGCGGCCAAGGCTGGATGGCGCGGCCGAACGAGGAGCTCAGTTGCGAGCTCAGCGCCTGCTACGGCCTGCCGATCGACATCGCCTCGAAATCCGACGGTTTGGCCGGAGTCGCTCGGGCGCTCGATCGCGGCGAGATAGCGCTCGCCCAGATCGCGGCGGTGCTGCTGGGCTTTCCCGATCCGCCGTCGCTCGCCAAGGATGCGCCGGCGCGCCGCTCCTTCGAACTTGCGACGCAACTTCTTTGGAGCGCTCTGCTCAAGGGGGATTGGGACCCCGCCAAGCATCCGCGAACCGGCGCGCGCCCCAATCGCGCCTGGTTCGCGGCGACTGGGAGCGAGTCCGCGCCCGCGGCGCCGCGGGCGGGAGCGGTGTCGTGGTCGGTTTGGCGGACGGCGCGGGAATATGTTCGGACTGCTGCCGAGGCGATCGCCGAACGCTGGAGCCTCGCCGCATGGAGCGACCCGATCCTTGAGGCGATCGAGGTGACGCTTCAGGTGGTGAAGCCGACCGAGCTCAATCGCGGCGAACAGCAATTGACCGATCAATTGCGAGCGAGCCTCGATCCGCCGAAAACGCTCGACGAACTACGGATGCCGCCGACCCATGACGTCCTCGGCTATGAGCAGCATCACATTGTTGAGCAAAACCCGGACAATGTCGCCAAAGCGCCCGACGATGTCGATCTGGAGAAATTCGGCCGTGCGATGATCGATGATCCCAGCAACATCGTCTGGGTTCCGAGACTCAAGCACGAATTGATCACGGCCTACTACAACAGCAATGTTGGCGGCGATCCGCCGGTGGGGTTGCGCAGGAAGGTTATCGGGGCAATGGATTTCGCGTCACAGTATCGGGCCGGACTGGCGGCGCTGCAAATGTTTGGAGTGCTACAATGAGCGCTGTTGAATATGGCTCCATGGGGACCGAGCGACCGATCGAACTCTTCATCGAGGCGGCCAGGCGAATCGGCGCGGGCCGGCAACTCTTCGGATTGTTCGATGACATCGCCGACGGGGTTCCTCCGGACAAAGTGGCTCGCGCCGTAAAGCGTCCGGAAGACGTTGCGGAATTGCAGGCGCTCGGCGCCGTGCTGCGACCGCGCAAGCCGATCGCGGAGATCCGCCGGCTGTTCGAAAGCGAGGACCGCGATGTGCGAACTTGCGCGGCCGGACAGTTCGACTCGGTCGACCCCGAATGGGCGGACGCGACCTGGGCCGGGCTCTTTGCCGGGGTTTCGACCCGGGAAGTGCTCAATTTGCGCCGGCGGGCGCGGCAAATTCCGCCGCGCCGGCCGACGCTCAAGGAAATGTCGGATGATGCGCTCGTGGCGCGTTTCGAGGACGCGGCGACGCGCGAATATGCGACCCGGTTCCTGGGCGGCGCCGGCGACCCGGAAAAACCGAGGCGCGCAACCGGATCGTCGACGAAGTGTGGGACGCGATGCGCGAACTGAAAGCGCGCAACGCGCTCGACCGGTTGCTTCCGTTGCTCGACAACGCCAACATCACGGTCCGCCGCGAGGCGGCGACGGTGTGCCTGCGGGTCGACGAGAAAAGGTCGATCGCGACGCTCGAAGAGATCATGGCGAAGAGCACGTTGGACGACCGGGTCCCGGCGCAGGACGCCCTCGAAGCTTGGCGCAAGAACGGCGTCGCGGTCTAGGGGTTGCAGGATATAGGGGCACGGGCGCTGGCAAGGAAAGGGCCGTTTATCAGAGAAGCCCGTAAGCCGATCCCCACCTTCGCCAGCGAGGCGGAGGAGCGCGCCTTTTGGGAGCGCACGGACTCGACGGCCCATCTTGATTGGAGCCGGGCGAAGGCCGCGCGGCCGCCGAATTTGCAGCCGAGCAAGACGGCGATTTCTCTGCGCCTGCCGGTCAGCCTGCTCGAGCAGATCAAGATCGCCGCCAACAAGCGCGATGCGCCCTACCAGTCGCTGATCAAAATGTGGCTCAGCGAGAAGGTGGGGTAAGCGGGCGCCCGTCCGCTGGCTCGCCGCCCTACCTTGAAAACTTCTTGTACTTCAGTCTGTGCGGGATCACGCTGTCGATGCCCAGCCGCCGCTTCTTGTCCTCTTCGTAGTCGGCGAAATTGCCCTCGAACCATTCGACATGGCTGTCGCCCTCGAAGGCGAGGATGTGGGTGGCGATGCGGTCGAGGAAAAAGCGGTCGTGGCTGATGATCACCGCGCAGCCGGCGAAATCGAGCAGCGCCTCCTCGAGCGCGCGCAAGGTGTCGACGTCGAGGTCGTTGGTCGGCTCGTCGAGGAGCAGCAGGTTGGCGCCGCCCTTCAGCATTTTGGCCAGATGCACGCGGTTGCGCTCGCCGCCCGACAGCATGCCGACCTTCTTCTGCTGGTCGGCGCCCTTGAAATTGAAGGTCGAGCAATAGGCGCGCGAATTGATCTCGCGCTTGCCGAGATAGATCATGTCCTGGCCGCCGGAGATTTCCTCCCACACGTTTTTCTTGTCGTTCAGCGCGTCGCGCGACTGGTCGACATAGCCGAGCTGCACGCTCTCGCCGATGACGATCCTGCCGGAATCGGGCTTGTCCTGGCCGGTGATCATGCGGAACAGCGTGGTCTTGCCGGCGCCGTTGGGGCCGATCACCCCGACGATGCCGCCAGGCGGCAGCCGGAACGAAAGGGTGTCGATCAGCAAGGTGTCGCCGAAGCCTTTCGACAAGGATTCAAAATCGATGACATTGTTGCCGAGCCGCTCGGCTACGGGAATGATGATCTGGGCGGTCGTCGGCGCCTTGTCGGCCTGTTTCCTGACGAGCTCGTCATAGGCCTGGATGCGGGCTTTCGATTTGGCCTGCCGGGCCTTGGGGGAGGAGGCGATCCACTCGCTCTCGGCCTCCAGCGCGCGCTGGCGCGATTCCTCCTCTCGTCCCTCCTGCAGCAGCCGCTTCTGCTTCTGCTTCAGCCAGGACGAATAATTGCCCTCGTAGGGAATGCCGCGGCCGCGATCGAGTTCGAGAATCCAGCCCGTCACATTGTCGAGGAAATAGCGATCGTGGGTGACGATCAGGATGGCGCCGGGGTACTGGCGCAGGTGCCCTTCGAGCCAGTTCACCGTCTCGGCGTCGAGATGGTTGGTCGGCTCGTCGAGCAGCAGCATTTCCGGTTTTTCGAGCAGCAGCCGGCACAGTGCGACGCGGCGGCGCTCGCCGCCCGACAGCGTGTCGACGTCGGCCTCGTCGCGGGGACAGCCGAGCGCCTCCATCGCCTGTTCGACCTGGCTGTCGAGGTCCCACAACCCCTGCGCCTCGATTTCGTCCTGCAGACGGGTCATTTCGTCGGCGGTCTCGTCGGAATAGTTCATCGCGAGTTCATTGTAGCGGTCGAGGATCGCCTGTTTGGCCGAAACCCCGAGCATGACATTGCCGCGCACGCCGAGGTCGGGATCGAGATGCGGCTCCTGCGGCAAATAGCCGACGCGCGCGCCCTCGGCGATGAAGCCTTCTCCGACGAATTCCGCGTCGATGCCGGCCATGATGCGCAGCAGCGTCGATTTGCCCGAGCCGTTGACCCCGAGCACGCCGATCTTGGCGTCGGGGTAGAAGGAAAGGTGGATGTTCTCCAGCACTTTCTTGCCGCCCGGCCAGGTCTTGGTGAGGGCCTGCATGTGATAAATGAACTGCCGCGCCATGCGCTGCGCCATCCTTTTAAAGGGGGATCGGGATTGCGCGGGTGGTAGCAGGGGCGGGCGGGGGAGACAAGCGATTGGCGCTCCCTTCTCCCCGCTGCGCGGGGAGAAGGTGTCATGCGGAGCATGACGGATGAGGGGCGGCGCGACTTCAGAGGACCTGTCGCGGACTCCGTATTGCTGCGCGAGGGCGACAGTCGCGCCGCGGCCGACGCCAGCATTTCATTGATTGCTTGGGGGCGATTGTGCGCGAGTTAAAATCGAACTCAAGGACGACCGCGAAGCGGTCGCCGCCTGCGGCGGTCGCCTGAAAGGCGATCCTTGACTTCAATTTTAACTCGCGCTCCGCTCCGCCAAGCCAACAATGAACGAAACTGCTTCAGGCGAATGCGCTCTCATGGCTTCCGCTCGCAGGGACCGACGCGTCTGAGGGCGCTGGTGATCGAGAATCGAAACAATTTCGAGGAGGTATGGCGTGACTATTTTGGCCGATCGGTGTGATCCCGCCGCCATCGACGTCACGTTCGACGAGACAGCGATGACGGTCGTTCTGGCGGACGGACGCGAGATTTCGACGCCTTTGGAATGGTTTCCGCGGCTTCGTGACCCCACTCCGGAACAGCGCCGCCGGTGGCGGCTTATCGGCCGCGGCGAAGGCCTTCATTGGGCCGATCTCGACGAAGACGTCTCCGTCAACGCGCTGCCCGGTCAAGAGGGCTCCTAGTTGCGATTTAACCCAATGTCTCGGCTGTGAAGCTTTTCTTTCCAAGTGGTTTCGAGGTCTATGATATCCTGCGTCGTCGCGTTCGATCCAGCAACCTCAAGCACGCTAACTAGGTAGTCGCTCGGGTCACGTCCGCGAAGGCCTATGTTCCCGCCGTGGCTATTTGCGACGTAAGCTTGCCAGCGTCCGAGGAAGCCGCTTTGAGCATAGGCCGATCCTACATAATGCTCTCGTGTACGTGGGCACGCGAGCAAGTACACGCCGCAGTTTGCGCTCAGGATCGCCTTCCATGTGGGCGGCATGGTTTCGATTTCGGAGAGGGGTCGGATCAGCTTCGTAAAGCCCGGAAACTCGTCCTCTCTGAATGATCTCGTCAGCTCGATAATCTCTTTGTCCTGATTGTCGGCGCGCTGAATCCATGCGCGCCGGGCGCTCGTCGTGTCTCCCCAGTGGACAGATATGCGTCCGATATACGTGGAAAGGGCGGCCATCCGGGAACATTCGTACAGATCATAGAATGAGGTTCTCTCAATACTTCCGCCCACCGGTCCATCGCTAAGGGGATCAATTGCCCCCTGTGGCGCGGGGCCAATTAGTTTGACCTCATACAAGCCCACGAAAAGCGTGCTTGAGCGAGATGGGGCAACAAAGCTGGCCCAATATCAACTCTTGAAGCGGGCGCGCTGACGGGGAGTGGCATCTTGGGTGCTTTGGTATAGATCGAAGGCGGGGGGATCATCCCGCCAAAGTGTATATGGCGTCTTTCCGACGACCTTATCGGTCTGGTGACGGAGCAGGCGAACATCTGAAGGTTCTATACCTTCATCGGCCAAGAGCATGTTGAAGCGAAGCGACATTGCAGAAGGTTACCTGGAAACGGCGGCGGCGCTTGGTACAAATATCAAGATTTTTGGCATTTCGCCATTGCGCCGGCATTGCGGGGACAGGTATTACGGCGATCACGACGACAGGATACGAATTGCGTCACTGGTCGCCGTCGAGGTGTTGCGCGCCGCGCTCCGCCAGGCACACAATGAACGGAACTGCTTCCGATCGCCGCCCTCATACTGGTGAAGGCTATGCGGCATTTCGCGGCGCACCTTCTTGCAGAATTTGACGTTCTCGAAACCGCGCAGCCTGGCTCTCCGCGCCGGTCGCCTCAGCCGGTCGCCCTTGGCGCGCGCGAGGCCGCGCTGACCGCTTGAGAGACGACGATCACCGCTCGCCCTTCGCGCCTTTCGAAAGCACATGCACCGCCGCGCCCAGCTCGATGGTCGCCTTCGCGGCGTCGGTCGTTTGCGCGTGGTCGACCGCATAAACATCGGCGCGGCGCGCTTCGCCGTCCGCGACGATCCGTTCCGCTCGCGCGATGGCCTCCTGTCCGGTCGGAAACGACTCCCAGGACCAGAGATGCTCTGAGGTGGCGGCGTGAACCATGTACATGTCTGTTCTCGCGATCTCGAAACGGCGACGCCCGCGTCCGCAGGACGTGGACCGCGCTTACGGGATGGCGAGCCGGGCGGAGCCTGTCGCCGGCAAAAGACATGCCGCTCGTCAGGCGCCCGATGACCTTCGAGGCCAGACAGTGTCAGGCAGCGCCCTTCGGGTGAGGCTGAGACACCCGCCGCAGGAAGATGCGGTCCTCCTTCACGACGAAGCGCTCCTGTGCGGCGAAGGCGAAGTTCTGGCGGGCCGATTGATCCTCCCTCAGTCGGGCGCGATAGGCTTCGTAGGCTGCGAGGCTCTCGATATTGTAGATGCCATAGGCGGTTGTCGCAGAACCTTCATGCGGCGCGTAATAGCCGACGAGGTCCGCGCCGCAGCGCGGGATCGCCTCGCCCCAGACCCGGGCGTATTTGGCGAAGGCGTCCTGTTTGAACAGATCGATTTCGTAGCGGATGAAGCAGGTGATCACGGCGGTCGCTCCCTGAATTGTCTCAAGGAGCGCGTCATAGCGCCTCCCGGCCGCGAATGTTTCGGGCGCGACCGAATTGCCCGCCCTTCGTGGGCGCCCTGGAGCGCCGCCGCTCAGGCCGCCAGTCTCACCATGTGCTGCGCGCGTCGTCGAACCGCGCCTCGCCCGCTGGCCGCCACGACCATGCCCTCGGCCCCGTCCAGCGCGCCGTCTTCGATCTCGAAGGCGAGAAAGCGTGCGCGGTCGACCGGGCCGGGCAGATCGAGCGTCCTCGTCAGCGCGGCGTCGAAGCCGAAGCGCGTGTAATAGGGCGCGTCGCCGACCAGCAGCACCGCCTTGTGGCCGAGCATCGCGGCGCGCCACAGCGCCTCGCGCATCAGCCGCGAGCCGATGCCGAGTGAGCGATGGGAGCGGGCGACGGCGAGCGGTCCGAGCAGCAGGGCGGGGCGCCCGCCGGCTTCGACGGCCCAGCAGCGCAACGAGCCGACGAGTTTGCTGCGATCTCTGGCGGTCAGCGCCAGGCCTTTGGCGGGTTGCCGGCCCTCGCGCAGGCGCTCGCTCGTCCTGGTCCGGCGCGCCGGCCCGAACGCCTCGTCGAGCAAGGCTTCGCGCGCCGCCTCGTCGGCGACACTCTCCGGCCCGATGCGGATTTCCGGCACACGCAAGTCCGTCGCCGCGAGGGGAGCGGGAACGAGGCCGGAGGGCCGGGCGGTTGCGACGTTGAAGGTCATTGGAGCTTCCTTGAACGGCGCATGGACGAATACAGGCCCGCGCAGGCGAACGCCTGACGGCTGTCGGAATGTCGAGAGAGCGGGGGAAGCCGGGGACGGACTCCCCGGGTCGTCGAAGTCCTAGATGACGTAGGACTTCAGCGGCGGAAAGCCGTTGAACCCGACCGAGGAATAGGTCGTCGTATAGGCGCCGGTTCCTTCGATCAGCACCTTCGCGCCGATCTCGAGACTGACGGGGAGGAGATACGGCTCCCTCTCGTAGAGCACATCGACCGAATCGCAGCTCGGCCCGGCAATCACGCAAGGCGCCACGGCGTCGTCGTCATAGGCGGTGCGGATGGGATAGCGGATCATTTCGTCCATCGTCTCGGCAAGGCCGTTGAACTTGCCGATGTCGAGGTAGACCCAGCGCTGCGGGTCGTCGTCCGACTTCTTGGAGATGAGCACGACCTCCGCCTCGATGATTCCGGCATTGCCGACCATGCCGCGACCCGGCTCGATGATCGTCTCGGGGATGCGGTTGCCGAAATGCTTGCGCAGGGCGCGGAAGATCGTCTGGCCGTAGGTCCTCACGCCCGGAACCTCCTTGAGGAGCCGGGTCGGGAAGCCGCCGCCGAGATTGATCATCCCGAGGTTGATCCCTTTCTCCGCCAGATCCCTGAAGATCGCCGCCGAGGTCTTCAACGCGCCGTCCCACATGCGCGGGTTGGGCTGTTGCGAGCCGACGTGGAAGGACAGGCCGTGCGCCACCAGGCCGAGGCGATGGGCGTGCTCCATCACGCGGCTGGCGATGGCGGGCGCGCAGCCGAATTTGCGCGACAGCGGCCACTCCGCGCCCGCCCCGTCGCAGAGAATGCGGCAGAACACTTTCGAGCCCGGCGCGGCGCGCGCGATTTTCTCGACCTCGGCCTCGCAGTCGACCGCGAACAGCCGGATGCCGAGTTCGTAGGCCCGCGCGATGTCTCGCTCCTTCTTGATCGTATTGCCGAAGCTGATGCGATCGGGCGTCGCGCCGGCGGCCATCGCCTGCTCGATTTCGGCCAGCGAAGCGGTGTCGAAGCACGAGCCGAGGCGGGCCAGCAGATCGAGGATCTCCGGCGCCGGATTGGCCTTGACGGCGTAGAACACGCGGGTGTCCGGCAGCGCCTTGGCGAAGCCCTCGTAGTTCTCGCGCACGACGTCGAGATCGACGACCAGACGCGGCCCGTCCTCGCGGCGGCTGGCCAGGAAATTCATGATGCGATCGGTCATAGCGGCATCCCCCGTCGCGCGGCTCGGCCGCGCTGAGCGAAGTGAAAGGATCGGAGGCGATGCGAATGCCGGCGCGCGTTGGAGACGCAACCGTCAGCGTTGACCCGCCACCCGTGACCTGACGCTCCCGCGCGCCGACGGCCGGAGGGCCGCCGAGCGTTGAAACGCTCGATCAGATGCTGCGCCGTTGACTATGCCGCCGCCGGGCGGCTCAAGACGAGCCAGCCGGTGGATTCACAGCCATCGATTGGGAGGGATGAATCCCTTCCGCACACCCGGCAAGATAGACAAGCCTCTTCGGTAAGCTGACCTTTGGAGGGCCAACAGAGACCAAAAAAGCCCGGTCCGTCGTTGCTTTAAGTCGCGTCCCCCGTTTGGCGGGGTTTGCCGGTTCGCCTCCGGCTGCCGATCTTTTCTGGGGTGGTTGACCGGCCTCTTGTCCGGATCCCCACCGACCGACACACGACCACAGGCACGTGCGTATTGGGCAATCGAGGTATTGGGCCAAACGACGCGATTTACAAGCATTATTTTCGCGCCGGGCAAAATTTTTTCGAACTGTCACATTTCATTCATGATGATGCGCGCCAACCGTAAATATTCGGTAATTTTCCGGGGGCTGTCACATCATTGCCGCGCCGCCGACACCGGGGCGTCATCGAGCGTTCGGCGCGACGCCGCTTGCCGGCCGGCATCGTGGAGAGAACTCTCGCGATTCGAATCAGATGGGGCGCGAAAGTCGGCCGAGACGCATTGCCCGGCGACGCCGATTCAATGCCGCCGTGGTCCGCCGCGCTCAGTTCAGCAGCGGTCCCCAGGAGGGGTCCGACGCATAGTCGGGCGTCGGCACCATGAACTGGCCGTGCCCGAAAATATCCGCCATGTAGATTTTCGCGCCCGACTGGCCGCCCGGATCGCTGAAATACATCACGAACAGGCCGTTGGGCGAGAAGGTCGGCCCTTCGTTGTGGAAGCCGTCCACCAGGATGCGTTCGCCCGTCCCATCGGGCTTCATCACGCCGATGCCGAAGTTTCCGTCTTTCTGGCGGGTGAAGGCGATGACGTCGCCGCGCGGCGACCATACCGGCGTCGAATAGCGCCCCTCGCCGAACGAGATGCGTTTGGCCGGGCCGCCGCTCGAACTCATCACATAGATCTGCTGGGCGCCGCCGCGATCGGATTCGAAGACGATCTGCGAACCGTCCGGCGAATAGGACGGCGAGGTGTCGATCGCGCCGGAATTGGTGAGGCGCGTCGAAGCGCGCGTGCGCAAGTCCATCGCATAAAGGCTGGACGTCGCGCCTTCCGACAACGACATCACGATGGTCTGCCCGTCCGGCGAGAAGCGCGGCGAGAAGGTCATGCCGGGAAAGCTGCCGACCGGTTGGTGCTGTCCCGTTTCGACGTCGAGCAGCGAGACTTTCGGATCGGCGTTGCCGAACGACATATAGGCGATTTGCTGGGCGGAGGGCGAGAAGCGCGGCGTGACGACGAGCTCGTCGCCGCGCGTCAGATATCGGACGTTGGCGCCGTCCACGTCCATGATGGCGAGGCGTTTTCGACGCTTCTCCGCCGGCCCCGTCTCGTCGACGAAGGCGACATGAGAATCGAAGAAGCCCTTTTCGCCGGTGACCCGCGTGAAGATCGCGTCGGCGATCAAATGCGCCACGCGCCGCGAATTGGCGGCCTCGGTGACATATTTCTGCCCCGCGACCTGTTGCCCGGTGGCGGTGTCCCAAAGGCGGAAATCGGCCGTGATATGGGCATTGTCGTTATGCTGCACGCGGCCGGTGACGACGAATTGCGCGTTGACCGTCTTCCAGGCGTCGAAATTCGGTCGGGCGTCGGGATCGACGATCTGTTCGGGAAAACTGGTCGAATTGATCGGCTGAAGAAAGACCGAGCGCGCGAAGTCATTGGTGACGATCGCGCTCAGCTTGATGGCGGCGACGTCGCCCGCCAGCGGCGTCACCGCGATCGTCACCGGCTTGAAGTTGGTCCCGGCGTGAACATAGATGTCGCCTTCGGCGCGCGCGCTGCGCGTCAGCCCGAGGCCAACGACCAGGAGGGCGGCGGCGAGGCGGAAAAAGCGGCGGTTCGTGCTCATGGCGTTCGGCGTCTCGGTTGGCGTCGGTCGGTCGATTGGCGACTGTGGCTGGAATGCATGACGTCGTGAGCAAGCTGTCCGCACTTGCTCAGCTCTTTCCGCGTTCGCCGTTCTCGATCCCGCCTCGCGGCGCGCGATCGGACGCGGCTTCGCGCGTTGGCGGGCTGATTGCGCTCACCCCTGGGCGTCCTGCGGATCGAAATGCACGGTCTTGGCTTTCCATTGCTCGAAATAGGGGACATATTGAGGCGGCACGTGCAGCGGATTGCATTTGAGCACCGCGCGCATCGCGCTTTCGGCATAGGCGCGCCAGGCCGGGTCGGACGGCGGATTGACCAAAACGGGCCGCGTCGCCAGCGAGCCGTCGGCGTTGAAGGAGACGCGGATCTGCGCGACATATTTATCGCCCTCGGGCATGGTGGGCGGTTGCGACCAACAGTTGAGATAGGCCTCCTGCAACCAGCCGTCGAGCGCCGCTGAAAGCGATGGCGACATGCGCGACGCGTTCTGCGTCGGCGAACCGAGCGGCGTCAGGCTCGCCACCTGGCGCGTCGGTTTGGGCTCGCCGATCAGCTTGGCGATGGCGTTGGGATCAAAGGGCTGATGCGGCGCTTCGACGGACGCCTCGGCGGCTTTTGATCTGGACGGTTGCTTTTGCGCGTCCTCGGCCTTGACCTTCTCCAGGAACTTGGCGACCGAGTCGGTCTGGGGCTTTTCCGGCGGCTTGTCGACGACCTTCGGGCGCGTCGGCGGTTCGGGCGGCGTGACCGCTTTGGGCTCGATGCGCGGCTTTGGCCGATCGACTTCCGCATCGTCGGGGGGCGGCGGGGGTGGCGGCGCGGCGACCTCCCGCGGGGGTGGCGGCGGCGGCGTTTCGGCGACGGGCTTTGGCGGCGGGGTCGGCGTTGCGTCCTCGGCGGGGTCGTCGATATGCTTGAGAGCCGGCGGCGAATCCGGCTTGGGCGGCTCGGGCGGCGGCGGCGCGCTCGCCTCGACCGTCTTGAGCATCGGCTTTTCGACGGGCGTCTTGGCGGACTTGCCGTCGCGCGCGCCTTTCATGATTTCGTTGTATTGCGACTGCGTGATCGTGTCGACCGGCACCGTCTCGGCCGCGTCGTCGAATCTCGGCGCGTCCGTGAAGCCGACGATGATCGCGACGAGCAGCGCCGCATGCAGCGCGCCCGATCCGACGATTCCCGATTTCGACGGCTGGTCGTCCACCTCTCGAGCCCCGCTCAGCGCTTGTCCGTCTCGGTCACCAGGGCGACCTTCTTGTAGCCGGCGCCCGCCAGGGAAGCCATCACTTCGGCCACGCGTCCGTACGGAATGCCCTTGTCGGCGCGCAGATAGATGCGCTCGTCGAAGCCGCCGCCGGCGACGCCCTGCAATTTCGCAATGAGATCATCGTTGGCGATCGGCGCGTCCATCAGAAACAACTGGCCCTGATCGTTGATCGCAATCGAAATCGGCTTCTGGTCGATGTTCAGCGGCCCGGCTTTGGTTTGCGGCAGATCGACGGCGACGCCGGTCGCCAGCAAAGGCGCGGCCACCATGAAAATGATCAGCAACACGAGCATGATGTCGATGAACGGCGTCATGTTGATGTCCGCCATCGCGCCATAGCGCGGCACGCCGCGACGGCGTCGTCCGCCCTTGCGTCCCGCAGCGATCGACATCCCCATCATTCGGCTCCCTCGGATCGGTCCTGCGTCACGCCGCCTTGTCGCTCGACAGATGCTGGTCGATCTGGCGCGACAGGATCGAAGAGAATTCGTCGGCGAAGCTTTCCATGCGCGCCTGCGCCTTGGCGACGTCGCCCTGCAGCTTGTTATAGGCGATCAAGGCGGGAATGGCCGCAAAAAGCCCGATGGCGGTGGCGAGCAACGCTTCGGCGATGCCTGGCGCGACCACCGCGAGCGAAGTGTTCTTGGAGGCGGCGATCGAACGGAACGCCGTCATGATGCCCCAGACCGTGCCGAACAGGCCGACGAACGGGCCCGCCGAGGCGACGGTGGCGAGAAACAACAGATTCGATTCCAGACGCTCGACTTCGCGCGCGATCGAAACGTCGAGCACCTTTTCGAGCCGCGCGTGAAGCCCCATGAATGACGAGGCGGCGTTCTGGAACGAACGCTTCCACTCGCGCATCGCCGAGACGAACAGGCTGGCGGCGCCGGAATTGTTCTGCGTCGACAGTTGCCCGTAAAGCTCCTCGAGCGACTGGCCGGACCAGAACACCTGCTCGAAGCGATCCATCGACCGTTTGAACCTCGCGAACAACAGCGTCTTGTTGATGATGATGGTCCAGCACCAGAACGAGGACGCCAACAATCCGACCATCACGAACTTGACGACGATGTGGGCGGACCAGAACATCGACAGCAGCGTCGTTTCGGGGTTCGCGGCGGCCTGGGCGACGGCGTCGGCGGGATTCATCGTGGGGCGACCTCGGGTGGCGGGAAGGGGCGTGCGAGGCGAGGCGCGGCGGCCCTATCGGGGTTAACGGGGGGGTCTGCTCCGCAAATGGGCCGAAACTTGGGCTGCGGAATCCGACCCGTTCATGTGACTTTTTGATTTGAAGTTAAGCTCTTCATAGGGTTAACAGCGCGTTAGCGGGTGACGCGGGCGTCGGCCTTCGATGCAACCGTTTGGCTCCTGCGGCCGATCAAACGCCGGTCGACGCGTCCGAGGGCGGCCGATTTCGTCAACCAACAAGGCCGGCAAAACTTTCGCGGCGCGGGGGCGGCTTTTCTCCCCGGTTGGCGAATGGCGCCTCCTTCGACCGGGCGCTGGCCGGCGCGGAAGTCTTCCGAGGAAGGCCATACGGCGATTATCTTGCTTTCTCCAGAACTATTCCTGAACCGGGGCATGGGCAAACGGCCGTTCGAAGCGGTATCGTGAAGCGTTTGGGGCGGGTCGCGGCGGCGGCGCAGACCCGAGGGCGGGGCCGGGCGATGAATCCCGGGTCGAGCGGAAGCGGAGATCGCGATGGAAGCGTGGTTCCCCTATTTCGTCGAATGGGGTTCGATGTTGCTGCGCTGGCTGCATGTGACGACGGCCATCGCATGGATCGGCTCGTCGTTCATGTTCATGCATCTCGACGCTTCGCTGCGCAAACAGAAGAACATGCAGCCGGGGGTCTACGGCGTGTCGTGGCAGGTGCACGGCGGCGGCTTTTACGAAATGAGCAAATATACGCTGGCGCCGGCCGTCATGCCGGACCACCTGGTCTGGCACAAGTGGCAGTCCTATTGGACCTGGATTTCGGGGTTCAGCCTGTTGTGCTGGGTCTATTACGGGCAGTCGACCTTCTTTCTGATCGATCCGGCGGTCATGCCGCTCGCCCCGTGGCAGGCGGCGCTTGCCGGCGTGGTCGCTCTCGCGCTCGGCTGGATCGTCTACGATCTCTTGTGCAAGTCGCCGATCGCCCGCAGCGACTCGCTGCTGGCGCTGGTGGGATTCGGTTATGTGGTGGCGACCAGCTATGTCTTCACGCTGATCTTCTCGGGCCGCGGCGCCCTGGTTCACACCGGCGCGCTGATGGCGACGATGATGACCGCCAACGTCTTCTTCGTCATCATGCCCAACCAGCGGAAATCCATCGCTGCGCTGGTCGCCGGCCAGACGCCGGATCCCCGATGGGGCAGGGAAGCCAAGCAGCGTTCGACCCACAACAACTACATCACGCTGCCCGTGCTGTTCATGATGCTGTCGAACCACTATCCCCTGACTTACGCGAATGCGCGCGTCATTCCAGCCCTCGTCACGCTGGTCATCATCGCCGGCGCGCTGATCCGCTACTTCTACAACATGTGGCACGCCGACCACGACAAGGCGCCGTGGTGGGCCTGGTTCGTCGCCGCGATCGCGATCTGGGCGGCGATGTGGGTGTGCATGGCGGCCTCGCCGGGCATGCGCGAGACGCTCGGCCTCGGCCCGTCGCCGCCGGCCCGGGAGGCCGCGGTCGATTGGCCCAAGGCGCCGGCGCAGGTGGTCGAGGTCATCTCCACGCGCTGCGCGATGTGCCATGCGCCCGAACCGGTCTACGAGGGCGTCGGCGAGGCGCCGAAGGGGGTTCTTCTCGACACGCCTGAACATATCGCGGCGTTCGCCCCGGCGATCCGGGTGCAGGCCGTCATGACCCACGCCATGCCGCCCAACAATCTCACGGAAATGACGCTGGAGGAGCGCGCGGTCCTCGCCCGTTGGCTGTCGGACGCAAGATTCGCCAAGAATTGAAAGGTCTTGAAATGAACGACGCTTCTGCGAGCCCGGGCCGCAAGCTGATGGCGCGCCTCGACGAGTTCGCACGCTTCAGCGACGAGGAAGGGCGCCTGACGCGCCTCTATCTGTCGAAGGCGCACAAGCAGGCCGCCGAGCGCTACATCGCCTGGTGCCGCGAAACCGGCCTGGCGGCGAAGATCGACGCCTCGGGCAATGTTTGGGCGCGCTACGAAGGCAAGCGCCCGGACGCTCCCGCCTTGATGATCGGCTCGCATATCGACACCGTGCGCAACGCCGGCAAATACGACGGCAATCTCGGCGCGCTGGCCGCCCTGGCTGTGGTGGAGGAACTCGCCAAGGCTGGCGAACGCCTCGACGTGGCCGTGGAAATCGTCGCCTTCGGCGACGAGGAGGGCGTTCGGTTTCCGACGACCTTGACCGGGTCCCGGGCCTTCGCCGGACTGTTCGCGCGCTCCTCGCTCGATCAGAAGGACGCGGACGGCGTCACGATGCGCGAGGCGCTCACCAACTTTGGCTGCCGGCCCGAGGCGGTGGCGACTCTGCGCGGGCGCAACGTCGCGGCGTTTGTCGAATTGCATATCGAGCAGGGTCCGGTCCTCGAATCGGAGAATTTGCCGGTCGGCGTCGTCACCGCGATCAGCGGCGCCACGCGGTTTCACGCGACCGTGCGCGGCCTCGCCGGCCATTCCGGCGCGGTGCCGATGAACTTGCGCCAGGATGCGCTGACGGCGAGCGCCGAAATGGTCCTGCTGATCGAGGCGCGCGCCCGCATCGAGGATGATCTCGTCGCGACCGTCGGGCGGCTCGAGGTCGAGCCCGGCGCGGTCAACGTCATTCCCGGCGAAGCGCGGTTCACCATCGACATCCGCGCTCCTCGCGACGAGCGCCGTCAGCGCGCGGTCGCCGACATTTCCAAACGACTCAACGCCATCGCCAACGAACGCAACGTCACGCTGACCCTGGTGCACACTCATGACGCGAGCGCCTATATTTGCGACCCGCGCATCGTCGCCGGCCTCTCCGCGGCGGTCGAAAGCATCGGTCAGCCGGTCAGGCTGCTGCCCTCCGGCGCCGGTCACGACACGATGATCATGGGCGCGCTCTGCCCGGCCGGCATGCTGTTCCTGCGCTGCAAGGGCGGCGTCAGCCACAATCCGCTGGAATCGATTACCGAGGAGGACTGCGAGATCGGATTCGCCGCGCTGATGGCGTTTGTGCGGGGGTTCAGGCCGTCGGCATGATGGGAGTGTAAATGCGCTATCCGATCGCCATTGAACCAAAAGGGGAGAGCGCCGCATTCGGCGTGATCGTTCCCGATCCGCCGGGCTGCTTTTCCGCCGGGGATACATTGGACGAGGCCTTTGCCGGCGCGGAAGAAGCCGCGGCGGCATGGATCGACGCGGGCGAGGCGATTTCGGCGCCCGACGCTCTGGCCCGCTCCGCCGGCGAGACTCGTTCCGGCTTCATTGCGCATCTCACGCTCGAAGAGCGGTGACACGCCCTCGACGCCGCCAATGGAAACGGTCGCCGTTGGTTCTCTTGACACCCGCACGCGCGCGGAAATAAATGCGGGTCACAAATTAATTGCAATCGCGGGCGGCCAGCCCGTCGCCTCGAGGGCGGGCGGCGCGGTTGCGAGAAGTCGATCAAGGGAGTTGAAACATGTCCACCGGCTTTTTCGGCGACGTCGCGCCGATCCGCTTTGAAGGCCCGCAAAGCGACAATCCTTTGGCTTTTCGCCATTACCAGAGCGACCGAATGGTGTTCGGCAAGACGCTGGCCGAGCACCTGCGCCCGGCCGTTTGCTATTGGCACAATTTCGGCTGGGCCGGCTCCGACATGTTCGGCGCGCCGACTTTCGAGCGCCCGTGGTTCGGCGAAACCATGGCCCAGGCGCGGCTGAAGGCGGATGTCGCGTTCGAGATGTTCAAGCTGCTCGGCGTTCCCTTCTTCACCTTTCATGATCGGGACGTCGTCCCGGAAGGCGCGGATCTCGCCGAATTCGGCCGCAATCTTTCTGAGATCACCGAATATTTCGAAGGCAAGATGAAAGCCTCCGGCGTCCGGCTGCTGTGGGGCACCGCCAATCTGTTCAGCCACCCCCGCTACATGGCGGGCGCGGCGACCAATCCCGATCCGGACGTTTTCGCCTACGCCGCGGCGCAGGTGAAGAATGTGCTGGACGCGACCCATCGCCTGAACGGCGCCAACTACGTGTTGTGGGGCGGGCGCGAAGGTTACGAGACCCTGCTCAACACCGATCTGCGTCGCGAGCAGGAGCAGCTTGGGCGCTTCCTGTCGCTGGTCGTCGACTACAAGCACAAGATCGGCTTCAAGGGCGTCATCCTCGTCGAGCCCAAGCCGCAGGAGCCGACCAAGCACCAATATGATTACGACGTCGCCACGGTGTTCGGCTTCCTGAAGCGCTTCGGCCTTGAAAAAGAGGTCAGGGTCAATATCGAGGTCGGCCATGCGTTCCTGGCCAAACACTCGTTCGAACACGAAGTGGCGATGGCCACGACGTTGGGAATCTTCGGCTCGCTCGACGCCAATCGCAACGACTACCAGTCGGGCTGGGACACCGACCAGTTCCCCAATAACGCAGGCGATCTGGTCCCCGCCTTCTATCATATCCTGAAGAACGGCGGCCTCGCGCCGGGCGGCCTCAACTTCGACGCCAAGGTGCGCCGCCAGTCGATCGATCCGCAGGATCTGCTGCTTGGCCATATCGGCGGCCTCGACGTGTGCGCGCAGGCGCTCGCCGCGGCGGCCAAACTCATCGAAGGCGGCGTCTACGATCGCTTTCTCGCCGAGCGATACGCCGGCTGGGAAGCGCCGGAGAGCCAGGCGATGCTTGCCGGCCGCGCGCCGCTGGAAGAGATCGCCGCGCGCGTGGCGCGCCGGAAAATCGCGCCGACGCCGAAATCGGGAAGGCAGGAGTATCTGGAGAATCTGCTGAACCGCTATCTCTGACTCCCGCCGCCGCCGGGCGAGCGGCGATCTCGCCCCGTTTGTGGCGCTTTTAGGGGCGGCCATTAACGGCTTGTTGGCGGCTGCGCGGTAGCTTTGCGCGCTGCGCCTGCGTCGGAAGCGGGGCGGGCGGGAGCGGTGCGGACATGTTGCGATTCGCCATACTGGCCGCGGCCGGCGTCGCATTTCTCGCGTTCATCACCGGAGACTTCGCGTCGACCTTCATCACGGCGGGCGGTCAATCCTCTGCGCCGGCGCGCCCGGCGCCGCCCAAAGCGGAGGTCGCGCTGGCCTCGCCGGCGGCCAGCGCCGATGCGCAGACCGAGATCGCCGCCGACGCCGGCGGCCAATACGCCGCCGAGGTCCAAATCAACGGCCAGATCGTGGGAATGCTGGTCGACACCGGCGCGACGATGGTCGTCATCTCCTACGACACCGCGGCGCGGCTCGGCATGGCGCCGGCCGCCTCGGACTATACCGGGCGCGTGCGAACCGCCAACGGCGTCGCCGCCGTGGCGCCGGTCACCCTTCGCGAAGTGACGGTCGGCCCGGTCTATGTCGGGGAGGTCAAGGCGCTGGTGGCCGACCGCTCCGCCGGCGCGATCAATCTGCTCGGCATGAGCTTCCTCAAGCGCCTTGCGAGCGTCGAGCAAAGGGACGGCAAGCTCGTCTTGCGGCAGTAGAGCGCCATCAGGGCGCGGTCCCGCTTGAATCGGCGGCTCAATCCTGTACCAACGGACATGGCGACCGACGCGTGACGCGCCGCGCCGCCGATCGAGGCTCTCATGTATCCGACGCCGGCAGCGCGGCTCATCCCCAACAGCTACGATTACGAATCGCGCCCGATGGTCAAGCCGACCGGGTTCCGCGAATATGACGCGCGCTGGCTGTTCGGGAAGGAAATCAACCTGATGGGCGTGCAGGCCCTCGGGCTGGGCCTGGCGACGCTGCTGCATGAAATGGGCGTCGATCCGCAGGTCGTGGTCGGCCACGACTTTCGCGGCTATTCCTCGTCGATCAAATATGCGCTGATCGCCGGCCTGATGGCGGCGGGGGCCAAGGTGCACGACATCGGCTTGGCGATCACGCCGATGGCCTATTTCGCGCAATTCGATCTCGATGTCGCGGCGGTGGCGATGGTCACCGCCTCGCACAACGACAACGGCTGGACCGGCGTGAAGATGGGCGCGCGCCGCCCGGTGACCTTCGGCCCGGAGGAAATGGGACGTCTGCGCGAAATCGTCGGCGGCGGCAGATTCCGTTTCGGCGAAGGCGGCGCCTATCGCTTCGTCGCCAATTTCCCCGATCGGTACATCGCCGACCTCACCGAGCGACCCAAATTCTCGCGCCGTCTGAAGGTGGTCGCCGCCTGCGGCAACGGCACGGCGGGCGCCTTCGCGCCGAAGATACTGTCGGCGCTCGGCTGCGAGGTCACCCCGCTCGATTGCGAGCTCGACTTCAACTTTCCCCGCTACAATCCCAATCCCGAAGACCTGAAGATGCTTCATGCGATGGGACAGGCGGCGCTGAGCGCCCGCGCCGACGTCGCGCTGGGATTTGACGGCGACGGCGACCGCTGCGGCGTCGTCGACAACGAAGGCGCGGAAATATTCGCCGACAAGATCGGCGTGATGCTCGCGCGGGATCTGTCCCGGCTTCACGCCGACGCGACCTTCGTCGTCGACGTGAAATCGACCGGCTTGTTTGCGACCGATCCGGTGCTCCTCGCCAATGGAGCGAGGACCGACTACTGGAAGACCGGCCATTCGCACATCAAGCGCCGCGTCAGGGAATTGAACGCCCTGGCGGGTTTCGAGAAGTCGGGGCATTTCTTCTTCAACGCGCCGATCGGGCGCGGCTACGACGATGGATTCGTCACCGCCATCGCGGTTCTCGACATGCTCGACCGCAATCCGACCCGCTCGATCGCCGATCTCTATCGCGCGCTGCCGCGCACGTTCGGCTCGCCGACGATGTCGCCGTATTGCGCGGACGAAGTGAAATACGCGGTCGCCGAGCGCGTCGTCGCGCGCTTCAAGGCTATGCAGGCCAACGGCGAATTGCTCGCCGGGCAGAAAATCCGCGAAATCGTCACCGTCAACGGCGCCCGCGTGATGGTCGAGGACGGCGCCTGGGGGCTGGTGCGCGCTTCCTCCAACAAACCCGAACTCGTCGTGGTCGTCGAAAGCCCGGTCTCGGAGCAACGCATGCGCGAGATGTTCGAGGCGGTCGACGGCGTGCTGCGCGAGAACGGCGAGGTCGGGGCCTACAACCAGACTTTGTGAGGCGGGGCGCGGGCCGGCGACGTTGCGCTTTGCCTCGCCGATCGTTCCGTGGTTCAACGCCGACGGCGCGCCGCGGAAAGACTGCAAGAAGTGAAAATCCTCTACGTCGTCAACGAGGACTGGTTCTTCGTCTCGCATTTCCTCGGCATCGCCCGGGCGGCCCGCGCCGCCGGCCATCAAATCCTGGTGGCGACCCGGGTCGGCCGCGACGGCGCGGCGATCCGCCAGGAGGGCTTCGAGCTCTTCCCGATCGCGCATGACCGCGGCCGCGCCAGCCCGATCCGCGCGCTCGCCGCGGTGATGCGCCTTCGCTGGCTGATCCGCGCCGAGCGCCCCGATCTGGTGCATGCGCTGTCGACGCAATCGACGCTGCTCGGCGGCCTGGCGGCGCGCCTGGCGCCGGCGCCGGCGCTCGCCCTGTCGCCGACCGGCCTCGGCCATTTCTGGACCGAACCGGGGCTCGCTTCATGGCTCGCCCGGCAGGTCACGCGGCTGTTGCTGCGGGCGATCAGCGGCGCGCCCGGGCTGGTCGTTTTCTTCGAGAACCGCGACGATCCGCCGGAACTCGGCTTCAGCCTGGCGGACGGCCGGCTGGTTTTCCTCGGCGGCGCCGGGGTCGATCCCGCCGCCTTTCCGCCGCAACCGCCGCCGCCCAGCCCGCCGGTGCGCCTCGCGGTCGTCGCGCGCATGCTGCGCTCCAAGGGCGTGGCGGAGGCGGTCGAGGCGGCGACGCTGGCGCGCGCGCGCGGCCTCGACGTGACGCTCGATTTGTGGGGGAGCCCGGATCCCGGCAACCGCAACACATTTTCCGAAGCGGATCTGCACGCCTGGAGCCGGCGCGACGGCGTCCGCTGGCGCGGCGCGACCCGGGACGTCGCCGGCGTGTGGCGCGACAGCCATGTCGCGCTGCTGTTGTCGCATCGCGAAGGCCTGCCGCGCTCGCTGGTCGAGGCGGCGGCTTCGGCGCGCCCGATCATCGCCACCGACGTGCCGGGCTGCCGGGCGGTGGTCGACGACGGGGTCGAGGGCCTGCTGGCGCCGCTCGGCGACATCGAGGCCGCGGCGCGCGCGATCGAGCGGCTGGCGCGCGATCCCGATCTTCGCGCTTCGATGGGGGCGGCGGCGCGCCGCCGCTTCGAGGCCGAATTCACCATCGATCGGGTCGCCGCCAAGGTTCTGGCGGCCTATGCGCGGGCGCCCGCGGCGCGCGCCGGCGGACCATGAACGTGGCCGCGCGCGCTTCGACCAACGCCCCGCCGCCGGTGCTGCCGGACCTGCTGCGGCCGGGCCTGAAGATCGTGTTCTGCGGCACCGCGCCGGGAACGATGTCGGCGCGGCGCGGCGAATATTACGCGCATCCGCAGAACAAGTTCTGGCCGACCCTGCATGCGATCGGCCTGACCGCGCGGCGGCTGAAACCCGCCGAATATCCCCTGCTGCTGGCTTGCGGCGTCGGCCTGACCGACCTCGCCAAGCATGTCTATGGCATGGACAAGGAACTGCCGCCGGGAAGCCTCGGCGCGGCGGCGCGCGAGCGCCTGCGGGCGCGCATGCTCGAGCACCAGCCGGGGGTCCTCGCCTTCACCAGCCTGACGGGCGGGCGCCGCTTCCTGCGCCGCGCGGCCGGTTTCGGCGAGCAGGCCGAGACGATCGGCGCGACGCGCATCTGGCTGCTGCCCTCGCCGTCGCCGGCGGCGAACTGGAACTGGCGCGCGCACGAGCTTTGGTGGCGCGCCCTCGCCGAGCGCGCGCAGGCGCTCGCCTGATCGCCGTCGGGGACGGCGGGGGTCATCGCGTCCGCCCCGGCGGGGGACTCCAATTCGCGCCGCCGCCGGTCACTCGACGAGATTGACGTTCTGATCCTTGCAAATATCGACGCTCGTCGAATTGGTGGTCGATCCGTCGGCGTAAATGCCATGCAGGTCGTAGACGCAGTCCTGGTCGGTGGCGACCGTCGTCGTGGTCTTTTTGCCCGGCGCGAGGTTCTTCACGATCGCTTTGGGGATGAACAGGCCGGACGGCGTCGCGTCGAGTTCGCTGAGCGCGACGGCGCGCGAGTTGGTGACCTGGACGACGACCGATCCCTTCGGCTTCTTCGGCGCCTTGGCAGCCGGCGTCTGGGCGCTGGCGGAGCCGGCGATCAACGCCGAGGCGATGAGAGCGGCGACCAGGGAGAATGATCTTCGGTGAAAGTCGCGCATGGGTTCTCTCCCCCGGATTCCAACGGCGCGGACGTCGCCGCGCTCGTCGGTCGCGGACGGGAAAGTCCCGCGGTTGCACCGCAGCCTTCACGGCGTTTGATCCCGGCGGCCGCCGCGCTGTTTCTACACATCCGCGCGATCGCGCGCCAGTCCGCCGACTCGCGAAAGCGCGGTCGGAGCGGCGGGTTTTGCGCTTGCGCGACAACCGCCCTGTCGTTCCGGGTTTGTCGTCGGCGTACCGGAAAGACGAGGTCGGGGCTTGCTACGCCTCCCTCCGGCCCCTCGCGGACCCCTCGCAGACCGTAAATACGGGCGGCTATTGTGCGGAGCCGAAGAGTCCGGCGCCATTTTTCGGTTGGCTTGACGCGGCGCCAGGGATTAGATCGAAAGGCGAGGCCGACCGGGGTGGCGTTCGCGGCCCGGGCCGGAGGAGGGGTCTTCGTCGCCGCCGGCGGCGCTGAGGTTCAGGCGATTTCCACGATGCGAAAACGCTCGTTCTTTCTGCTGCTTTCGATGGTTTGCGTCGCGCTGCTGATGCAGCTCGCGCCGAGCTTCGCCGACAAGCGCGTCGCGCTGATCATCGGCAATGCGAAATACAAGAACACGCCCGCGCTGGCCAATCCGGCCAATGACGCTGCCGACGTCGCCCAGGCGCTGACCGCGATCGGCTTCGAGGTCGCGCTCGCCATCGACGTCGACAAACGGCAAATGGACCAGGCCCTGGCGCAATTCGCGCGGGCCTCGACCAAGGCGGACGCGGCGCTGTTCTATTACGCCGGCCACGGCATGCAGTTCCAGGGGCATAATTACATCATGCCGGTCGACGCCGACCTGGAGGACGAAATCAGCCTTCGCTACGAAATGACGGCGGTCGACGAAGTGAAAGCGGCGCTCGAGCGTTCCAACGGCGTGCGCGTGCTGGTGCTGGACGCCTGCCGCAACAATCCGCTCGCCGAACGATTCGCCCGCTCGATCACCAGCAGCACGCGCGACATTCCCGTCGTGCAGGGTTATTCGCGCCCCGAAAAGACGCAAGGCATGGTGGTCGTCTACGCGACGCAGGCCGACGACGTCGCCAACGACGGGGTCGGCCGCAACAGCCCGTTTTCCGAGGCCTTCTTGAAAGAGATCAAGGAGCCGGGGCTCGAGATCGGCGCGATGTTCCGCCGCATCGGCGAGGACGTCTATCAGGCGACCAACGGGCGCCAATCGCCGGAGCTGTCGATTTCCGTGGTGCGCGAATATTACCTCAACCAGGCAGAGACCGACCGGGCGATCTGGGCGCGCATTCGCGGCAGCGCCGACGGCGATACGATTCATGAATTCCTCAACCGCTATCCCAGCAGCTTCTATGCGCCCGACGCCAAGGCGCGGCTCGACCTGCTCGACCAGCAGGCGCGCCAGAAGGCGACCGAGCAGCAGTTGGCGCGGCAGAAGGCGGACGAGGCCGCCGCGGAAGCGGCGCGACTCCAGCAGGAGCAGGCTGAGCGCGAGCGGATCGCGCTCGAGGCGCTGGCGCGCGAGCAGGACCTGGCGGCCAAGCTCGCCGCCGCCGAAGCCGAGCGCCAGCAGATGGCGGCGGCGCTCGGCGACAAGGCCAAGGCGCAGAGCGAGGCCGACAAGCGCCAGCAGACCGAACGCGCCAAGGCGGACGACGAGCGCCAGCAGCGCGAGGCCGCCCTGCGCGCCGAGATCGCACAACAGCAGGCGGCGGCGAGCCAGCTGGAGCGGGACCGCCTGTTGCAGGAGGCCCTCGCCAAGGAACGCGAAAAGCAAAAGGCCGAGGATCAGGCGGCAGCCGAGCGCGACCGGGTCGCCAAGGACAACGCCGAGCGCGAATTGCAGGCCCAGGCGGAGCGCGCGGCGGCGCTGAAGGCCGAGGTCGCGCGGCTCGAGGAGGCGGCCGCGCAGGCCAAGGCGGACGCCCAGACCGAGGCGCAGAAGGCCGCCGAGGCGCGCAAAGCGGTCAGTTCGGCGGAGCAGACGGCGGCGCTGACGCCGGCGACCGGCCACGACGCGCTCGGCGCCGAGCAGATCGCCCTGGTGCAGCCGATCCAGGCCGAATTGCAACGGCTCGGATGCTATGCCGGCAATGACGGCGACTGGAGTTCAGCCGCCACCAGGCGCGGCCTCGCCAGGTTCGCCCAATACGCCAAGCTGACGGCCGCGCCGGACTCGCCGAGCGCCACGCTCCTCGACGATTTGAAGGGAAGGCGCGATCGCCTGTGCCCCTCCGAATGTTTGGTCGGCGAAGTCGAGACGGGTGGCCGCTGCGTCGCCAAGGCCTGCGGGCGCGGCGAAATTCTCAGCCGCACCGGCCTGTGCATTTCCAGACCCGTCGCGCATCGCGAGACGACGGCCAACCTCGCGCCGAAGGCGCACGAGCCGGCGTCGAAGGCGCATTGTTTCAGCTTCAACGGCAACCAATACTGCGAGTGACGACGATGCCCCGGCGCCTGTCTTCGAGAACCCTGATCGCCGCTTTCGTCGCCCTGGCGGCAGCGCCGCTCGCTTCGACCGCGGCGCGGGCCGATTACGCCTGCCGCGTGCCGAGGGCGATCCTTTGCGACGGCTGCGCCAAGGCGATCGCCATCACCCTGCAGCGCGACGGGAGCTGCCGCATCAGCTTCACGCCCACCGCCAGCGCGACGGACGCCGCCGCCGGCGCGCCGCAGCCGACGGACATCAATTTTCAGGTCGATGTCGCGCCCGCGCCGAGGATCGTGCGTCGCGCGGCGTACGTCCCGGGTTATGCGCGCCACGTCTCCTGGCTGAGGGCGGCGCCCGAGGCGCATTGCTTCGTGTTCAACGACCGGCGCTACTGCGAGTGATCCTCGCCGGCGGCGCGGCTCGCGCCGGCTCGCGGCGGAACGACCGGATCGCGCTACCCGCGCTCGCGCATCGCCATGCGCGCCGCTTGCGCCCCCGACACCATCGCGCCGGTGAAACCGCCGGAGCCGCCGAACGAGGAGGCGAGGTAGAGGCCGGCGACCGGCGTGCGCGGCGAGCGCGGCAGGCCCGCCCAGACGCCCCGCCGCGGCGGCGTCGGCGCAAAGCCGTAGACCGCGCCGTCGGGCGTGTTGAGGAAATTGCGCATCGAGCGCGCGCTGAGGAACAACCGTTCGACGACTGCGCCGCCGAGGCCGGGATAGTCGCGCTCGAGCGCGCCCTGGAACGCGTCGAGCCAGCGCTCGCGCCGGTCCTTGTCTTGCTGCGGCGTCAGCGCCGCCCAATTGCTCAAGAGGTCGAGGCCGACGACGCTGACCAGCGTCGGGCCGCCGTCGGAAACGCCGCTGTCGATCGCCCCGTAATTGACGACGCCATAGGCCGGCAGGCGGGCGCCCGGATCGGCGCCGAGCAGGGTCGCGGATTCGGCGGTCTGGCGCAGCGAGGCCATCCAGCCTGGCAGCGCCATCGATCCGAAGCCTTGAAGACCGAACGTGGCGGGCGGCGCGTTGACGCCGAAATGCGCCGAAAACAGCGACGTTGAAACCGCGCGCGCCCCGTAGGCGCGCTCGACGGCGCCACGCTGCGGCGCTCCGAGCAGGCCCGCCAGAACGTCGGGCGCGCAATTGGCGAGCACGACTTTCGCGCCGACGCGCTCCACCGCTTCCGGAGTTTTCGGATTGACGTGGCGCACGAACGCCGCGCGGCCCGCCGCGTCGAGTTCGACGCCGATCGCCTCGCGGCCGAGCAGGACCGCACCGCCGGCCTTGGTCACGACTTTGGCGAGCTTCATGCTCAGCGTGCGCGACCCGCCTTTGATGAACACGCCGCCGACGCTCAGGAATCCGCCCTGCGCCATCGCGAAAAACACCCACCACATGCGGCGCGGATCGTCGGCATAATAGCCGAGATTGCCGGCGACGCCGAACTTGGCCGCCTCGTGCGCGCCGAGCGTGCGCGTCAACACGTCGTCGAGCGAGGCGCGCCAGTCGCCGATCAGCGAGCGCAACTCGAGGGCGCCGCGCAACAGCCGGCCGAGGGAGTGCTCGTCGCGCGCGCGGCTGAGGTCGGCGACGCCGGCCTGCATTCTCTCCATCAGCGCGAGCAACCGATCGCTGCCCGCCCGGCTCGCCGGAAAGCGGCGCGCCATCGCCTCGCGCGCCGCCTCGAAACCGACCGGCAGTTCGAACGTTTCGCCGACCGGTCCGCCGCGCACCGAAAAGAACGGCGAGACGGGAATCCATTCGATCTCGTCGAGCAGGCCGAGCTCCTTGAGGATTTCGTGCTTGGGCTCGCGCGGGTCGCGCGGATCGGCGGTCTGGTGCAGCGCCGGCTCGATGGTCAGGGCGCCTTTTTTGAATACCGAGGCGGCGCCGCCGACGCTGTGATTGCGCTCGATCACGCAGACCTTGCGGCCGGCCTTGGCCATCAACGCGGCGGCCGTCAGGCCGCCGAGGCCGGAGCCGATCACGACGGCGTCGAAACTTTGCGTGCTCATGAGAGCGATATCAACATCGATGCGAGGCTCCGGCCTTGATCGATGTCAACCGCCGGACCGGAGCCGCGCGCCGGCGGCCTGACCTTCGGCCTTCGCGCGCATTCCTCGCGATGACGCGCCTCGTCTGCGCGACGCCGGAGATTTCAGGTCTGGCGGGCTTTCGTCACGCTCGCGGCGATTCCGACGACGACGACCGACAGCGCGCCGATCGCGATCTGCGGGTTTTGCCTCACCCAGTCCATCAGCGCCAGGCCTCCCAGCGCTTTCAAGGCGACGCCAATCCCGCCCTCTTCGAGCAATTTCATGATCCCGACGATTACGACTTCCATTTCGACCCCCCGTCGCTCGGCTCCCGCTCTCTTGCCCGGCCCCCATGGCGCGTCGTGAAGGGACAGACGACCGAAGAGAAGAACCCGATCCTCGGTTACGGGATGGCGCGGTTATTTCTCCTCGCGACGCCAGGCGTCCTCGCCGTCGAGAAAGTTGGCGATCGCCGGATCGGCGCGCAGCGCCACGAGCTCTTCCGGGGTCGGCAGTTGCGGGCGGTCGCGCGCCGCGTCGACGAGGCAGAGGAAGCCGAGCGGCTGGTCCGGCGTCGCGCGGAACTGGTGCCAGGTCCATGGCGGGACGGTGACGAGGTCGTGCGGCTCGACCGCGTGGACGGCGGCGCCGACCAGCACGCGGCCCGCGCCGCGCAGGATCATCACCGCATGCATGTGCTCGTGGCGCTCCAGCGTCGAATAGCCGCCCGGCGCCACCTCGAAATAGCGCAGCTCGCCCTTGAGGCGCGGATCGGAGAACAGCACCTGCCGCGACACCGCCTTGTACGGCGCCGCGTCCTCCTGCTTGTAGAGGCGCAAATCCACGTCGGCCCAGCGACCGTGGCCTTGCGAGGCGCGCAGGCGCGGGGGTTCAGACGCGGCGTCAGGCGTCGGTTTTTCCATATTCATGCCTCTCCACCGCGCGCACGAAGCCGGCGGTCTCGGCGGCGAGCTCGTCGCGGGGCGCCGACAGCAGCGCGCCGCCGATCAGCAGCATCGCATCTTTGCCGTAGAAGCGCAGCAATTCCGGGACGCGCTGCAACGTCATGCCGCCCGCCGGCGCCGGCGCGCTGGCGCGCAGATCGCCCCACGGCTCGCGCAACGCGGCGGCGATCAGCGCGCAGGTCTCGCGCGAATAGCCGAAACGGCCGCCGTAGTTGGGAAAGATCGCGGCGCCCGCGCCGAACAGCCGGAACAGCCGCGCCAGCAGGGCGGGGGCGAGGCGCGCCGCGCCGGCCATCGTCGGATGGGTCAGAAAGACGAAATCGGGATGCGCCCGCGCCAGAGCGTGCAAGGTCGAAGCGCCGGCGATCATCGGCGCGATCATCACCGTGTCGACGCCCTCCTCGCGGGCGAGGCCGATCTGGCGGTCCATCTCGGCGAAATGGCCGCACAGACTCGGCGCGTAACGGGTGGGACGCCCGGTGATGGCGGCGGCGCGGCGCACCGCCCTGGCGCAGGCGCGCAGGCGATCGGCGAACGGACTGTAACGTTGGTCGGCCAGACCGTGGTCGTCCTTGATGAAATCGAGGCCGCCGAGCGCCAGTTCGAACGCCAGTCCGGCGAGCGCGTCGGGCGCCAACCCCTGCGGTTTCAGCGCCGAGCAGGTGAGGGCGCGATGAGGCGCGTCCGCCCGCCGGCGAAGCTCCGCCAGGCCTTGCGCAGGGCCGCCGAACGCAGCCAGCAGCTCGGCCGGCAAGCGGGCGTCGTGGAGAACGACGTCGTCATGCAGCGAAGTGTTGCCGAACAGCATATTGACGAGCTGGCCGGCGTCGGCGCCGACGGTCGAGGCGGCGAGCGCGATTTCGACGTCGAACCAGCCGTCGCCGCGATCCTCGATCCCGGCCACCTCGCCGACGACGTCGGAGAGGATCGAAGCCTCGCGCACCGCCGACAACGGCATTTCCACGCTCTGTTCGATGGCGATGTCGCGCGCGCGGGCCTCGATCGCGCGCGCGTCGCTGCGGACGCGGTAGGATGCAATCAGTCGTCCCGACAATCCGGCCTCCCGCTCGGTTCGCCTTGATGGCCCGGATCGACCGGCTCGCGCAATGGGCTTTTGGTCGGTCGAGGCCGGCGTCAGGGGGCGCCGGGCGAGCCGAGGTCGAGCGCGAAGGTCTGACCGACCAGGGGCTTGCCGAACGAGCGATGCGGCTTTTCGCCGACCAGCCTGAAGCCGGCCGCCTCGTAAAGGCGGCGAGCGGAGGTCAGCACGTCGTTGGTCCATAGCGTCAGGCGGCGATACCCGACCTCCTTCGCCCGCGACACGCAGGCCTCGATGAGGGCCGCGCCGATGCCGAGCCGGCGCGCGCTCGCTTCGACATAGAGCAGGCGCAGCTTGCCCGTGGCCGCGTCGTCGCCGCGCATCAGGAAGGCCGAGCCGACGATCTCGCCGGCGCGCTCGGCGATCCAGGCCTGTTCGCCGGCGGGATCGAAAGTCTTGACGAAGCCGCCGAGGATTTCGGCGACCAGGCCCTCGAAGGTCCAGTCCCAGCCGTATTCGCTGGCGTAGAGCGCGGCCTGGCGGTGGATGACCCAGCCGAGATCGCCGGCCTCGGGAGGTCTCAAGGTGAATTCGGCGCCCGGCGAGCGGGGCGCGGTCAGCGCCTCTTCGACGGCGCGCGTTGCGCCGATCAGACGCCGGCGCGCGACTTCGTCGAGCGGCGCCAGCATGGCGCCGATCTGCGCGACGGTCGCCCGTTCGAGTGCGCCGAAGGCTTGGCGTCCCGCCGGCGTCAGCGACAGCAGCATGCGCTTGGCGTGCGCCGCGCTCGGCGCGCTTCCGACCAGACGGCGCGTCGTGAATCGCTTCAGGATGCGACTGAGCTGAGCCGGATCGAGCGAAAGATCGCGGGCGATTTCCGCGGCGGTCGGCGAAGCGCGGTGGGCGAGCTCGTAGAGCACCCGCGCTTCGGTCAGCGAAAACGGGCTGCGGTTCAGGCGCTCGTCGAGCAGGCCGAGCTCGCGCGTATAGAACCGGTTGAAGCGCCGCAGCGCGCCGATCGCGTCCATCAGGTCATCCGCCGCCGATGCATGAGGTCAAGAGGTATCCGGCTATGTTGACTGAGTCAACACTCACGCCGGCGGCGGCCTCTCGGCGCCGGGCGGCGGATGTTTTCAGGCGCCGCCGCCCACCTCGCGCGCCTGTTGTGCGCCGGCGGCGCGGTCGGCTTCACGACCGGCCAATTGCCCGCTACAGTGCCGCGCGTCCACGACGGGTCGGCGACGCGTCTGGGAAACTTCGGGGCGAAGGAGCGCGCGTCGCGCGGCCTCCGGCCCCGCCGAGAGCGGCATCCATGTCGCCTCAAACCGGGAGGAAATAGGATGAGGAATCTGGTCAGTTTTGGCATTGTCGCGTCGGTCGCCCTTCTCTGGGGGTCCGGCGCCTTCGCCCAGTCGGGCGCCATCAACAAGGCGGTCGGCGGATATTCGTTCGAGGACGCCGCGAAGGAAGCGCCGACCACCAAGAAGGACGGCAAGCCGCTCACCTTCGCGATCATCACCCACACCGCCGGCAACGGGTTCTTCGATCCCGTTTACGTCGGCGCCCAGGTCGCCGCCAATGCGTTCGGCATCAACCTGATCCGGCTCGGCTCGGAATTGCCGGTCGACGACATCCCGCGCGAAATCCAGATCCTCAACCAGATCGTCAACGATCCCACCATCAACGGCGTGATCATGACGACGCCGCAGGTCGGCGCCTACGACGACATCGTCAAGAAGCTCGAGGAAAAGGGCGTCGTGGTCGCCACCACCAATTCCTTCGATCCGACCCTCTACGACCGCAGCAACATCAGCCACACCGGCCAGGACGCGTCGGCCGCGGCGATCGGCGGCGAAGCGATCGTCAAATGCCTGATCAAAAACAACATCAAGGGCGGCTCGATCCTGTTCCCCAACACCGTGCCGGTCGGCAACATCGAAGTGAACCACCGCGTCACCGCGGCGTTCGAGGCGACCCTGAAGGCGCTGAAGGCGGCCAACCGCCTCAAAGACTTCAAGGTCGACGCCGGCCCCAACAACATCGGCGTCGACGTCGGCACCGACATCACCGCGGGCCCGATCGTGCAACTGATCGAGAGCCGCAAGGACGTGGTCGGCCTGTTCGGCCCGAACGGCGGCGTGACGCCGGCGATCGGCGACGCGATCTCGCAGCTCAAGCTGAACGGCAAGATCTGCTCCTACGGCTTCGATCTCGGGCCCAAGCAGCTCGAGGCGATCAAGACCGGGGCGCTGATGGGTTCGCTCGGCCAGCAGCCGTTCCTGCAGGGCTTCTATCCGGTCATGCAGCTCTACTTGCAGATCGACCGCAACATCGCCGCGGCCAATCTCGACACGCGCGCCCAGTTGGTGACCAAGGACAACGTCGCCAAGGTCGGCAAGCGCTACGAAAACTGAACGCGCGCCGTCGCAGGGCGGGGGGCCGAGCGGCCCTCCGCCACGCCCTTGCGAACCTCCCTCCGCCATCCCCGTTGCGAGCACACCGACCCATGAGCGCTGTGGCGATCGTCACGTCCCCGGCCGAGAGCGGACGCGAAAAATCGCTCCTGTTCGGGAGCTGGGAGGTCGGCCTTTTCGCCATCATGGCCTTGCTCTATCTCGGCGGCCTCTACCTCAATCCGGCGTTCTTCGGCTCGGCCGACGCGCTGTTCTCGGTGATGCGCGACGCCTCGCGCTACGGCGTGATGGCGATCGGCATGACCTTCGTTCTGGTCAACCGGGAGCTCGATCTGTCGGTCGGCTCGACCTTCGGCCTGACCGCGACGTTCTTCGGCATGCTGTTCGCGCCGACCTATTTCGACCTCGACGTCCACACCGCGGTGATCTGGTGTCTGGTTCTGGGTCTGACGATCGGCGTGATCAACGGCGTCCTCGTCACCGTTCTCGAAGTCCCCGCCTTCATCGCCACGCTGACCATGCTGTTCATCGGCCGCGGCGTGCTGCTCGGCCTGACCGGCGGCAAGAACATCGCGTTCGAGATCAAGGCGCAGCGATTCGGCGATTTTTTCCGGCTCGGCGAGGACAACGCGCTGGGCGTCAACAACCAGATCGTCATTTTCCTGGTGATCGCGGCGGTCGCCGCCGTGACGCTCGCCTATACGTCGATCGGCTGGACGACCTACGCCACCGGCGGCAACGAACAGGCGGCGCGCTACGCCGGCATCAACACGCGCTTCGTGCGCATGCGCTCCTACATCCTGTCCTCGCTGTGCGCCGTCGTCGCAGGATTGATGAACGTCGCGCAGAGCAAGGACGCCGATCCGACCTACGGCATCGGCGCCGAACTCATCGCCATCGCGGCGGTGGTGGTCGGCGGCGCGGCGATCTTCGGCGGGCGCGGCCGGGTGATCGGCTCGTGCCTCGGCGCGGTGTTCATCGGCCTGATCGACAAGGTGCTGCGCGAGGGCGTGCCGATCACCCGCATCATCGACGTCGGCGGCGAGAAGATGGAGGTCGCGGCGGTGGCGCAATTGCCGCCGGGCGCCGTGCCGGCCTTCCTCGGGGTGGTGCTGATCGCCGCGGTGATGATCGAGCCCTGGCTGGTGCGCCGCCGCGTCGTCCCGCGGCTGTGGGCGCGGCTGCGCGGCCTGCCGCCGCCGCCGATTCCCGATCTCGGCGGCATCGCCATCGCCGGCGCGCAGACCCGCGGCACGACGGTGCAGGCGCGCGGCCTCGGCAAGCGCGGGCTCGCCGCGTTCATCTACCGGCGCGACGCGGCGGCGGTGATCCTGGTCGTCGTGCTCTGGCTGTTCGGTCTGTGGGCGCGGCCCGATTACTGGGAGGGCCTCGACAATTCCTTCACCATCCTGCTCGCCTTTTCCGAGATCGCGCTGCTGGCGGTCGGCCTGACCTTCGTCATGGCGAACGGCGACATCGATCTTTCCGTCGGCTCGGTGCTGGCGCTGTCGGGCGCCGTCGCGGCGGTGATCATGAAGGACACCGAGCTTGGCCCGTTCGTCGCCGTCCTCGCCGCGATCGTCGTCGGCGTGCTGGCCGGGGCGATCAACGGCTGGCTGACCGCCTATGTCGGCCTGCCCGCCTTCATCGCGACGCTCGGCACGTTCTACTGGGCGCGCGGCGTCGGGTCGTCGATCGTCGCGGGCACCCAGCTCAACGGCTTTCCCGAATCCTACAACCTGATCGGGCGCAGTCTCTACGAACTGCTCAACGCATGGGGCGTGGCGCCCGACCATGGCTGGCTGCTGGCGGTCGCCAAGGCGGTCAGCGTGCAGACGATCTTCGTGATCGTGGTGGCGCTGATCGGCGGCGTCGTGCTCGCCCAGACCCCGTTCGGCCAGAAGGTCTACGCGATCGGCGGCAACCAGCGCGCGGCGAGTTTCGCCGGCGTCGACACCCGGCGCGTCCGCTTCACCGCGATGGTCGTCTCGGCGACGCTGGCGGCGTGCGGCGGGGTGATCTACGACGCGTTCTATCGCAGCTTCATTCCGACCGCCGGCCAGTTGCGCGAACTCGACGCGATTTCTTCGATCATCATCGGCGGCGGCTCGATCTTCGGCGGCTACGGCACGATGATCGGCTCGATGGCGGGCGCCGGCGTCATCACGCTGATCCGCTCGCTGCTGTCGCTGCAGATCATCATGAACAACGGCGGCTCTTTCGTGCTGCCGCAGGAATGGCAGAACGTGTTCATCGGCGCCATCCTGCTGATCGCCGTGGTCGGCGACATCTGGCTGCGCCAGAACAACATTCTCGGCCAATGGTTCGGCCGGACGCGGGGCGGCGAGGCGCCGGCCGGGCGCGCAAGGGAGCACGAGACATGACGACCCCGATCGTCGAGATGCGCGGCATCACCAAGAGCTTCGGGCCGGTGCAGGCGCTGGTCAACGTCAACCTGCGGCTGATGCCCGGCGAGGTGCTCGGCCTCGTCGGCGACAATTCGGCGGGCAAATCGACGCTGATGAAAATTCTCACCGGCGCCTATCAGCGCGACGCCGGCGAGATATTGATCGACGGCGAGCCGGTGCGCTTCAGGAGCCCGCACGAAAGCCGCGACCGCGGCATCGAGATGATCTACCAGGACTTCGCTTTGTGCGGCAATCTCGACGTCGGCCAGAACATCTTCCTCGGGCGCTGGCCGCTGCGCTTCGGCCTGTTCGTCGATCGCGCGCGCATGCACCGCAACGCCCGCGAAATCCTCACCCGCCTGAAGGTCGACGTGAACTCGGTCTACCAGAAGGTCGAGAGCCTGTCCGGCGGGCGCCAGCAATCGGTGGCGATCGCCCGCGCGATTTCGTTCGCGCCCAAGGTGGTGATCTTCGACGAGCCGACCGCCAACCTGTCGGTGACCGCCACCAAGCGCCTGCTCGAGACCATGCTGGAATTGAAACGCCACGGCGTCGCCCAGGTCATCATCTCGCATCGCATGACCGACATTTTCGAAGTCGGCGACCGCGTGATGGTCCTCAAACGCGGCCGCAACGTCGGCGACCGCGAAATCGCGCTGACCGTCGAGCGGGAAGTGCTGGAGCTGATCGTCTCGGGCGTGCCGGAGGACCTGGTGGGCGTGGAGCTGGCGTCGTAGGGGCAGGGGCGGGACAACCTGGGCCGAGGCCGGCGCGCAGGACTCGCTATTCTGACCGACCACCATCGTCATTGCGAGCCAAGCGAAGCAATCCAGCAACCTCTCCGGCTCCGCGGCGCGCTGTCTATCGGCGCGACGTTCCAACCTGCCGCGATGCGCGGACGCAATCAACAGCCGGCGCGTTTCGGGATTGCTTCGCTAGGCTCGCAATGACGGACGGCGCCGTCAATTGCCATCGAAGCACGCGCTAGGCCGCCTCCAGCCGCTGGATTTCCGTCTCGAACTCGAAGCGCAATTGCGCCGCCTCGGCGTCCGGCAGCCAGTTGGTCATCTGCGGGAAGACGGTGCGCCAGTAGAGCGTGCGGCGCGCGTCCCACGGAAAGCTCTGCGCCGCCCGGAGTTTCGCGAGCACGCGCAGCAGTTCGGCGCGGACCTCGTCCGGATCGGCGCGATAGACGGCCGTCGACTCTCCTATGCCCGAAATTTCCGGCTGGCTTTCCCCGAACAGGTCCAGTTGGCGAGTCATGGGCAGCGGCTCGTCCTCTTCCGACGGCGAATTGGCTCGCCATCTTGCCAGAGCGCCGGGCTCACGGCGACGCCTCGCGGCGCGTTTGGAACAGCCGCTACAACTATGAGAATGATCGGCAACGAGCCCTCATTTCCGCCAGCGCCCGGCGGCGATGAAACTGGTAGCTGTCAATTCGGTCGAAAGGTCGCCTGCAAACTCGCACGCCAGGTGAACACTCTAGAGTCGATTTCTATCTGGCCGGCTTAATCTTGCACTAGAGATCCCTATGAAAGCGGGACATCTTCTGCTGAGAGATCGAACGTGCCGGACCGCTGAATTATTCTCCTTAGAGGAATTCCATGGGTTTGGCAGAGGGCTGACATTGCATCCTCATCGGCCTTTTTGACTTGAGAGCCTAGGATGATCGCAGTGGGCTGGGGCATCGTCAATTCGAAGTTGGCGTGTGACGGCCCGATAGCGTATATGATTCGCCACTCTTTCTCATACGCCCATTGGTCTTCCTTGATTAGGCAAATATACTGCCCAAACAAATTGTTGAAATCGGACATGTCAGCAAGATAGCGAGTAGCGTCTCTTAGCTTCTTGGTATAAAATACGGGAAAGCAAAGACGCTTGCGTAAATCATCGTGTGGAAGCGCTTCGTAGTCGTATTCTATGGCGAACCCTCTGTGTTTATCAGAATAATGAGACCACATCTGTGTAGAGCAGCAGTTAACCGATAATGAAATAACGCTATAGCCCTTACGAAAACCGTCGCTCAGGTTTCTAACCAAAACGTCTGTCTGTCTATTAAAATAGATCTCTACGAATTCAGCGAATTTTACTTTCGTTGAGTCGTCAATATCCTTAAGTAACTCCGTGACGACGCGTCTCCGCCATTCTCTTTGAGTTATCGGATTCACGAGCGTCTTGGGCCGCCATGTTCCTCCCGCCGTTACCGTTCTCTGCAACTCATTTGTCATAGCGACAAAACCGTCAACCGACTGATTTTCGACTAGAAAACGATTAGGATCAAATGAGACAGTAGAGTCAAAAGGATCGTTGAAATTATCCGGGGAAGACATCCAGAGAACATTCTTCTCCAATGCATCTACGTGATTGCGAGTGAACTGTCTGTATTTATAGAGACGCTTGGGGATGTGAGGGGTCTTGACTATAAAGGCGCGTTCGATGTTCATCCGTTTTCTTGAGTAGTGAAACAGGCTTCGGATGAGTTGCTTTTGCCAACACTCCATACTTTTTCCCTGCACTCTTCCTGACCCGGAACTGCGCGAGGCCCTTTATCGGGACAGCCGCTCTCGGATAGCCTGCTCATAAATGCCCATGTTCCAAGAAGAAATTTGGCGAAATCCGGACCCTGCGCATTGCTTGTTCCAAACTGCAGCGTTTCTCGTAAGGCTCAGATTGAACAATACGATCTGCTCGCGAACATATCCGCCAAAGCCATTTTTCGCTCTGTAACGCATGCAGACGGCCGTTGCCGGCACGCGAGAGTAGATGTCCTCGATCACCAACGAATCAGGATCGCGTAGGCTCGCACGCAGCAGATAGGCCGCAAGGGCTCCCGAAAAGTCTGCATTATTTTCTGGGCTGCGCCCTTTATGGTCGGCACTGTCAGAAACGGGCGCGATCACCGCCCCAGTCCGGACCGGCTGTTGAGGCATGAACCACGCCGCGACGCCGATCGCGCCGATCGTGAGGATGCCTGCGACTGCCCGCGCCATCCGGCCACCTATCGCGGGCGCATTTCCTTCACGCGCGCCGCCCATACAGACGTAACATCGTAAATCGAGGTCCCGGTATTGCCAACTGATCGAAATGCTCTGAGAGGTAGCTGCGTGAAAGCCGCCGGGCTTGTCCCGGCCATCCACGCCGTCCCGTTGCGATGTCCTTTCAAGCTTCACGGAAGCTGGGCCGCGTGGATGGCCGGGACAAGCCCGGCCAAGACGCCGCGGCGCCGCCAGACTTGGCTTTCATCCTGTTCCGGCTCATCCCACTCGCAAGATCGGCGGCGGCCCTTGAAAGGTCGTCGGGTCTTTAAGGCCTTCGGCGACGTTCGGCGTCGGCGCATAGACGCGAATGATCAGATAAAACGGCTTCGACGAGACCGGCAGCCAATTCGATCGCCGCGCCGGGCCGGGATCGTCGCGCTGAACGTCGATCGTGAACGACCCGTCGGCGTCGCGGGCGAGCTCGCTGTCGCCGCCGAGCGCATAGCGACCGATCTGATTGGCGATCGTATAGCCGGTGGCGCTGTCATAGGCGGTGACCGACCAGAAGCCGGGTGAGACCGCCGCGATGCAGGGCGTCTTCGCCTTGAACGTCAGCGCATAGCGATTGGCGCCGCTGAGCGCCTTGCCGGCGCCGTCCGAAACGGAGGTGTAGTAGATCGCCTCCCGGGTCGTATTCGACGTGAGGCCGAACACCGCGACGAGGGCGCGGGCCGGGTAATCCGCCCCCGGCATGCCGATATTGGCCGGCGGGATGTTCCAGCCGTTCGCCGTGTTTCCGAGGAACGGCAGCAGCGGCATCATCATCGGGCCGATTCCCTCAGCCGCCGCTTTCATGTGGTTCAGGATTTGCGGCTGCACGTCTTCGCGTTTCCACGGCTTGCCGAGTTCGACGCCGAGATATTTGAGCTGCGGCAGCATCGCTTCGATCTCGTTCGCCGGCGGCGGATTTTCGTTCATCGCCGCGGAGAAGATCTCCCAAAATTGCAACGGGTCGACAAACTGCATCAGGCTGCTGGCGACCTTGGGATTGACCTTCGGCGTGGCGTAGTCATAGGCCGCCGCCGACGGCGCCGGGCCGCCGCGATATTGCGCGAGGCTCTCGACCGCGATCGCGTTCAGCACTTTTCGAGCCTCGGCGAGATCGTCGGCGTTCCTGACATGCACGCGCGGCTGAAGCTCGATCCAGCGCGTCGGGCAATCGATGCGCGTCACGCCTCCCGGCAATTCGCCTTTCCAGCCGGGTCCGACCAATGCGAATGTCCCGCCCTGGTAGCCGGTTGCGAGACCGCCGACATAGGCGAAGGCGTTGGTCCACATGTCGCAGATTTGGACCATGTAATAGCGCCTGCCGGAATCGGGCGCGCTCAGGATGATCGGCTGCTGGGCGAGATCCATGAAACCGAAGCCGTAGATCACGTTGACGTTGGGCGTGACATAGCCGAGCTGTTCGGCAATCGTCGGATTGGCGATGTCCAGGATGCGCCAAATCTGGTTCGGCGGCGCTTTGGCGTCGCGCCCGACGGACGTCGTGTCCCGCAAGTTATACATGGCGACGATGGGAGCGGCGTAGGTTGCGGCCTGCAGCGCGAGCGCGGCGAGCCAACTGTCGGCTCCCGCGGCTTGCCCGGCCTGCGGCGCGCCCGGCTTTTGCGAGGCCTCGTCCGCATTGGCGATTAAGATCGATCCGCCGTCGGCGATCGAAATCGATAAGGCTCCGGCGCCGGCAAAAAGCGCCCGTCGGCTCATCGGCGCACGTCTGTTGATCATCGAGTTCATGGCTTCCTCATCGGTTGTCTTGGCGGGTGGCGAACATCGGGTGTCGATAGGGGCGCGTCCTCGAGCGTTCCTGGCGAAGCGTCTCCGGCAGATTCCCCGTCGGTTCGGATGGCTCGCGCCGGGCGTCGCGCGGTCCGCGCAATCGATTCCGGGCTGTCCTGCGAAACCCGCGCTTGACAGCCCGGCATCAATATGGACAGTGTCTATATACGTGAATATGGACGCTGTCAATATCGAATTTGGAGTCTCGATGAAAAAGACCGGAAAGGCGGTGGGCGTCCGCCCGTATCACCACGGCGATTTGCGCCGCTCGCTGATTGACGCCGCGCTGGCGCTGGTGACCGAGAAGCAGGATTGGACTTTCTCGCTCCGCGAAATCACCCGACGCGCCGGCGTCAGCCACAACGCGCCGTACAACCATTTTGCCGATAGCGACGACTTGCTGATCGCCGTCGCGGCGGCGGGCTTCGAGCGATTGCGCGACCATCTGCGCCTCGCGGTCAGCGGCGTCGCGGCGCCTGACGAGGCTCTGTTGGCTTGCGGCAGAGCCTATATCGAGCTCGCGCTGAAGAACCCGGCGCTCTACCGGCTGATGTGCGGACCGGCGCTGGCGAAGTCGACCGGCAGCCGACCGGCCGAGGCGCGCCGGGCGGCCGACGAGGCGAGGGCGGTGCTCGAGGAGATCATTCATCGCGGCGCGCAATCCGGCGCCTTCGCCGTTTCACCGGGGGATCCGCTCGAACAGGCCAAGGTCGTGTTTTTCGCATGGTCGGTGGTGCACGGTCTGTCCATGGCGCTGCTGGACGGTTTTGCGGAAACAGAAATCACGCTCGATGACCTGATCGGGGAGATCGAGCGCGGCGTGCTCGATGGACTGAGGCCTCGCAAAGTCGTCGCTGAACCCGGCCCGCATTAAACGCCGCTGATGGAACCGCCATCGGTTGAAAATCGCGACCGGTCGGCTTGGGTGGTCGGCGGACCAATGCGCTTCGGCTGCCGAAGCACACACTCGCATTTTCTGCGACATTCTCTTTCTGCAAATCAGAATCCGTGCTATTCTCTCAAAACAAAATGTTTCTGTAAATCAGAATATGTGCTATTCTCTCAGAACGATCGAACGAACCCGCCGGCCGCATTTCCGGAGCCGTCCCGTTGACCAAACCCGAAGCGAACCCATCCCCCGTCGAAACCCGCGCGCGAAACCGCCGACGCGAACTGTTGCGCGAGGCGCGGCGGCTGAAGGCGGCGCGCAACGACCGGATTTTCGGCAAACTGGTTCGCGGCATGCCGCATGGCGCGATCGCGCGTCAGGAGAATTGCTCGGTGCAGACGGTGCGCAAGATCGTCGCCCGCCAGCTCGCCAACCGGCGGATCGACGCGCCAGGCGATTTCGTCAAGCTGCAGGTCGCGCGGCTCAACGACGCGCTGATGGCGGCCAACGCCAAGATGCTCGAAGGCGATATGGCGGGCGTCGACCGCCTGCTGAAAGTCGTCGCCGAGCTCGACCGTTACCACGGCCTCAGGCAGGCGGCGCAGCGACTGGAAGCCGCCGCGCGCCCGCGCGCGCTCGCCGGCCCGCCGCGAAGTCCGCCGGCGGCGCTGCCGGCGCCCGAGCCAAGCTTCGATCAAGTCTGCGACGGACAAATCCGCATCGCAAGTTCCTGAAAAGGCTCGATCGTTGGACGGAATCTGGATGGGGGGCGGCGGAGTCTGGAACGGCTGGCCAGGGTTCCGCGAGTCGGCTCAACTCGCTAATAGAATAGGAACTTATGGCCCTTGACACCATATGGCCTGTCAGGCCATTATAAGCCGGAATGAAAGCCACGCTGCTTTTCCGTCAGCGCATCGACTATGATGACGGCGCGATTGTTGAAATGACGCTTTGGCGCGTTCCCTCGCCGGTTCCGCCGTCGATCCACGGCCTGAAATATTCGCTGTTCTACGGCCGTCCGGGTGTGCGGGAGGTTGGTTACGACAACGAACGCGGCAAAGGCGATCATCGGCATTTTTTGGGTGGTCAGACAGACTATGCGTTTAGCACGGTCGAGCAACTGCTGGCTGATTTCTGGAGCGACGTGCGGTCCTTGCGAGGCGCCCAATGAGCGATATGAAAATCACGGTCGGCGGCGCGATGGAGGACGAGGCGTCGCGCCGGTTCGTCGACGCCTGGCGAAGAGCCGAACGCGGCGAGACTTTTCGCGAGCGACATGTGGCGTTTGAGAGTTGGGAAGCTCTCTCGCGCGTTCTGAGCGGCAAACGGATGGAGCTGCTTGGCCATGTCCGCCGGCATCCCGTCGCCAGCGTCCGCGCCCTCGCCAAAGCCCTTGGACGCGACTACTCCAATGTTCACGCGGATGTCCAGGCCCTGACGGCCGCCGGGCTTCTTGATGCGGCGGACGGCGGCGTGCGCGCCGACTATGATGCGATCGAGACCAGGATCGCGATCTGAGGAACGAGTCGGCGCGGCGAACCGTCACAGGCTCCGGCTTCCCTTGAACCCTGACCCCGTCGTCCCGATCTTGCAGGGATGACGACGCCCCGCGAAACGCCGCCGTTCTCGATTCTCGATCTCGCGCCGGTGGCGCTGGGATCGACGCCGGCGCAGGCGTTGCGCCGTTCGCTCGACCTCGCCCGGCACGCCGAGCTTTGGGGCTATCGTCGCTACTGGCTCGCCGAGCATCACAACATGGTGGGAATCGCCAGCGCGGCGACCGCGGTGGCGATCGGCTTTATCGCGGCCGGCACGCAGACGATGCGGATCGGCTCGGGCGGAATCATGTTGCCCAATCATGCGCCGATCGTCGTCGCCGAACAGTTCGGCACGCTGGAATCGCTCTATCCCGGCCGCATCGATCTCGGCCTCGGCCGCGCGCCGGGGACCGACCAGCAGACGCTGCGCGCCTTGCGCCGCGACGCCGCCGGCGCCGAGAATTTTCCGCACGACGTCCTCGAATTGCAGGCGCTGCTCGGCCCGTTGCAGCCGGGCCAGCTCGTGCAGGCGGTGCCGGGAACGGGGCTCGAGGTGCCGCTGTGGATCCTCGGCTCCAGCCTCTATGGCGCGCAGCTCGCCGCGGCGCTCGGGTTGCCCTACGCCTTCGCCTCGCATTTTGCGCCCGAGGCGCTGATGGCGGCGCTGCAGATCTATCGCGCGCGGTTCGAGCCCTCGAAGCAACTGGAGCGCGCCTATGCGATGGTCGGCGTCAGCGTGGTCGCCGCCGAGACCGACGCCGAGGCGCGCCGGCTGTTCACCTCGACGCAGCAGAGCTTCACCAACATGCTGCGGGGCACGCGCGGCCAGCTTCGCCCGCCGATCGACGACATCGAGGCCTACTGGACGCCGGCCGAAAAGGCGCGGGTCGAGGGCATGCTGGCCTGCGCCTTCGTCGGCTCGCGCGAAACGATCCGGCGTGATCTCGCGGCCTTCATCGAGCGGACCGCCGCCGACGAACTGATCGTCGCCTCGGCGATCTACGATCATGCGGCGCGGCGGCGCTCCTACGAGATTCTCGCCGAAGTCAGGACGGCGCTGGGCCGGGAAAAGGCGCTGACGTGACGCTGCGTCGTCTCGCAGGCGTCCGTTGGAAATTGCCACGGCGAGAACAGCCGCGAAGCTCCATCTGACGCCGGCCGGATCGGACGCAGCCCTCGCTCGAAGAATTGGCCGCCGCCGCCCGGCGCGCCGGCGACCGTGAACTTCGCGCGCGAGGACAGGATCCTGCCGGCCGCCGACCGGCGCGGCGGGAGCTTCAACGCGTGCGCGAGCGCGCGCGAACGCGCGGCGCAACGGTCGAGGCCATGTGGATTCCCCGCCCGGCCCATGCCTTGCTGTCGTTGGCGGCCGGCGCGGCGATCGCCTCGCGCGGCGGCGTCGACGAAGGGTCGACGCGATCGAGCTGATGCTCCGCCACCACGCGCTCGTAAGGCTCGGAAGCGCATTTGATGCGATATTGAAGCACGTTCCCCAGCGGCGGCATTTGCGCGCTCACGACATACGCGCCGGCGGTCTTCATATAATGTCCCCAATGAGGGATCAGCACGACGGCCTCTCCCACATTGTAGAGATGACGACTCATTTTTTTCTCGCTGCGATTAGGGCCGGGGCCGTCAATTTGCGCGGCGGCTTGCCAACCGATTTCCGGGCGGGGCGCAAGACATCGACGCGACGTCGAACAGCGCCTTGCCGATCACTCGAGGCGTTATAGGCCAAAATTGGGCGGACTGGTAGAAAATAGCGCGGAAGCGCCGCTTTTCTGCGAAATCGCGTCACCACCCCGGGCGCTCCGGGCCAGACAGAGAACGGAACAGGCACGAATCGGCGCCCGGGGCCCATGCGGCCGAGTCAAGAGCTTCTCGCGCTTGCCAGAAAAAATTTACGCCCTTACGGCTGGCGCCGTCGCGACCGGCCGCCAATCTTCGTGCGCCCCGGCGGGACCCCAAGGCCAGGGCGGGCCGGCGGCGGTCGTTCGGCGTCGAGGCGAGGGTGGACGATTTCGGCATGGCGGCGATGAGGGCGCGGCGCGCCATAGGCGAACTCTTCGCCGTTCTTCTCGACGCCCTGTGGCGGTTTTCCGCCGAGGACGGCTGGGCGATCTCCAGCCATATCGCGCTCTCGACCCTGACCTCGCTCTTTCCGTTCCTGATTTTCCTGACGGCGCTGGCGGGGTTTTTCGGCTCGCAGAGTCTTTCCGACGAGGCGGCGAAGCTGATCTTCGGGGCCTGGCCGGCGATCGTGGCCAATCCCATCGTCGACGAGGTTCACCGCGTCCTGACCGCGCCGCGCGGCGGCCTGCTGACGATCGGCGCCATTCTCGCGCTCTATTTCTCGTCGGGCGCGATCGAGGCGTTGCGGGTCGGTCTCAATCGCGCCTATGGAATGGTGGAGACGCGGCCGTGGTGGCTGCTGCGGCTGGAATCGACCGCCTATGTCCTGATCGGCGCCGTCGCCTTGCTGGCGCTGGCGTTCCTGATCGTGCTATGGCCGCTGATCTGGGCGGCGCTGCTGAGTTACTTCCCGAGTCTCGCGCCGCTCCACGGCAAGGTGACGCTGGCGCGGTTGGCGGTCGCCTCGCTCGTCATGGCGCTCTCGCTGCTGATTGCGCATCGCTGGCTGCCGATGGGGCGCCGGACGCTCGTCGAAATCGCGCCGGGCGTCGCGCTCTCCTTCGTCTCCTGCGTGGCGTTCGGCGAAATCTTCGGCGCCTATCTCGGCGAATTCGCGCGCAGTTACGTCTCGACCTATGCCGGATTGGCCTCGGTGATGATCGCTCTCGTCTTCCTCTATTTCATGGCGGCGATCTTCGTGTTCGGCGGCGACCTCAACGCGGCGATCATGCGCGCGCGCCAAAGACGGCGCGGCTAGCGCTTGCCCGCCTCGATCACGTCCTCGAATGTGCGCAGACCGGTCTTCGGGGCGTTGACCAACACCGCCATATTGCCCGGCGCATGCTCGTTCTTCCACATTTTCGTATGGGCGAGCGGAATCTTGTCCCACGGAAAGACCTCTGACATGCAGGGGTCGATGCGCCGGTCGACCACGAACTTGTTGGCGGCGGCGGCCTGCTTGAGATGGGCGAAGTGCGAGCCCTGAATGCGTTTCTGACGCATCCAGACGAAACGCGCGTCGAAGGTCAGATTGAAGCCGGTGGTGCCCGCGCAGAACACGACCATGCCGCCGCGCTTGACCACGAAGCAGGATACCGGGAAGGTCTGTTCGCCGGGATGCTCGAACACCGTGTCGACGTCCTTCTTGCCGGTGATGTCCCAGATCGCCTTGCCGAACTTGCGGGCCTGCGCCATGAAGGCGGCATATTCCTCAGAATTGACTTTGGGCAATTGACCCCAGCATTTGAAATCCTTGCGATTAATTACCCCCTTGGCGCCGAGCGACATCACATAGTCGCGCTTGGATTCGTCGGAAATGATGCCGATCGCGTTGGCGCCCGCCGCCGCGCAGAGCTGCACGCCGAACACCCCCAGCCCACCCGAGGCGCCCCAGACCAGCACATTGTCGCCGGGCTTCAGCCGATGCGGCTCGTGGCCGAACAGCATGCGATAGGCGGTGGCCAGCGTCAGCGTGTAGGAGGCGCTTTCCTCCCACGTCAGGTGCTTCGGGCGCTGCATCAACTGGCGGTCCTGGACGCGACAGAATTGCGCGAACGAACCGTCGGGGGTCTCGTAGCCCCAGATGCGCTGGGAAGCGGAAAACATCGGGTCGCCGCCATTGCATTCTTCGTCGTCGCCGTCGTCCTGATTGCAATGGACGACGACTTCGTCGCCGACCTTCCAGCGCTTGACCTTCGAGCCGACCGCCCAGACGACGCCCGAGGCGTCCGATCCGGCGATATGATAGGGTTGCTTGTGGACGTCCAGCACGGAAACCGGTTCGCCCAACGCCGCCCAGACGCCGTTGTAATTCACGCCGGCGGCCATCACGAAGACCAGAACGTCGTGGCTGTCGAGCGGCCAGGTCGGGACGATCTCGGTCCTCATCGACTTTTCCGGCGGTCCATGCCGTTCCTTGCGCACGACCCAGGCGTACATGGTCGCGGGAACGTGGCCGAGCGGCGGGATTTCGCCGATTTCATAGAGGTCCTTGATCGGCGCGGCGGTCGTTTTGTCCAACGGCGGCCGTTCCACGGAGGCGCCAGTCGAGCGATTGGTCATATGCGTCCTCGTCTCGCCGCGCCGCCGGCGGGCCGGCCGGCGCGGCGGAAAAAACTGGCCCCGCAAGCCCATATTGCGCCGCAGCATCCCCTTCATCGCGCCGCCCGGCCCGGAAATCAATCCCTTCGTTCGACTAGCCGCGGGGCGGCGAGTTGGGTCGGCGTGAAGCCGCCCGAATTAACGTCATTAGAAGCACTTGTAGCGTATCTTGCGCGGGCGCGGGTCTGAGCACTGCCGATTGTCGGCGAGCGAACGCGCCCAAACGGCGCTTTTTTCATGGACGCAATTCCCTGGCTCGTCGATTTGCAGGAGCTGTCGGCCGGCGAATTGTCCTTTCTCATCCTGACGACGATCGTCGGGTGCATCGCGACGGGCTTCGCCCTCGACGCCATCATGAAGGACCTCGGGATGGGTCCTGCGCCCAACGGCGTTCTCGCCTTGTTCGGCGTTTGCGCGGGCATCTATGTGCGCTATCGCCTCTTCGCCCCCTGGCGAGCCGACGACATTTCGATGACGATCGGCTTCGCCATGGGCTGCGCGGTGCTGCTGTTCGTTGCGCTAGGCTTCGCCAAGAGCCGGGCCTGATAGAACGACGTCGCGTTCATCGGCGCCGCTCACGATCCAAAGCGCTCTCCGGCTGTTCGGACCGATCGCGGTTTCGTGGCGACAGGTCGGCGCGGCTCTGGCGATCGCTGGCGCTCGTCACGAATTTCTGCGATTGTGCCATGCAGCAAGTGCGGCGGTGCAGCAAGAAATGGATTTGTCGATGACGCCGAGCGGCGATCGTCAGGCTCGAAAACCCGACAAGCCGTGGATCTTCCGCACCTATGCGGGCCATTCGTCGGCGGTCGAATTGAACAAGCTGTTTCGGGCCAATCTCGCCGCGGGCCAGACCGGACTGTCCATCGCCTTCGATCTGCCCACCCAGACCGGCTACGACAGCGATCACCCGCTGGCGCGCGGCGAGGTCGGCAAGGTCGGCGTCGCCATATCGCATATCGGCGACATGCGCGCGCTGCTCGCCGACATACCGCTCGGCCAGATGAACACTTCGATGACCATCAATGCGACGGCGCCGTGGCTGATGGCGCTCTATATCGCGGTCGCCGAAGAGCAGGGCGCCGCGCGCGCCAGCCTCCAGGGAACGACCCAGAACGACATCATCAAGGAATATCTCTCGCGCGGGTCTTATGTATTCCCGCCGGGTCCTTCGCTGCGGCTGACCGAGGACCTGATCCTCTTTTCGGCGCGCGAGACGCCGAAGTGGAACCCGATGAACGTGTGCTCCTATCATTTGCAGGAGGCGGGCGCGACGCCGGTCCAGGAGTTGAGCTTCGCGCTCGCCACCGCCGTGACCGTGTTGGACCGGGTGCGCGCGTCGGGCGAGGTCAACGATAACGCCTTCGCGCAAGTCATTGGCCAATTGTCATTTTTCGTCAACGCCGGCATGCGCTTCGTCACCGAACTGGCGAAGATGCGGGCCTTCGCCGAATTGTGGGACGAGATCACCCGCGAACGCTATCGGGTCGAGGATCCCGCCAAGCGTCGCTTTCGCTATGGCGTCCAGGTGAATTCGCTCGGCCTCACCGAACAGCAGCCTGAAAACAACGCCTATCGCATCCTGATCGAAATGCTCGCGGTGGTGCTGTCGCGCAACGCGCGCGCCAGGGCGGTTCAACTGCCGGCGTGGAACGAAGCGCTCGGCCTGCCGCGCCCGTTCGATCAGCAATGGTCGCTGCGCCTGCAGCAGATCATGGCCTATGAGACGGACCTTCTCGAATTCGGCGATATTTTCGAGGGCAGCCGCGAGATCGACGGTCTGGTCGCCTCGTTGAAAGCCGAGGCTCTGGCCGAACTCGGCGCCATCGAGGCGATGGGCGGCGCGGTCGCGGCGATCGATTCGGGTTACATGAAACGCAAGCTGGTTCAATCGAACACGCGGCGTCTCGAGGCGATCGAGCGGGGCGAGCAGATCGTCGTCGGCGTCAATCGCTTCACGCAGAGCGAACCCTCGCCGCTGACCGACGGCGGCAGCCCGATCATCGTCATCGCGCCGCACGTCGAGGCCGAGCAGATATCGAGGCTGCAAGGCTGGCGCGCGGCGCGCGACGACAAAGCCGTGCGGCGGGCGCTCGATGGCCTGCGCAAGGCGGCCGTCGAGGGCGCCAACATCATGGAGCCCTCGATCGAAGCGGCCAAGGCGGGCGTGACGACGGGCGAATGGGGCGCGACGCTGCGCGGCGCGTTCGGCGAATATCGCGCGCCGACCGGAGTCAGCCCGCTCGCCCGCCAGGAGGCCGCCGACCTCGAGGACGTGCGCGCCGACGTCGAACGGGTGTCGCTGAAACTCGGCAAGCGGCTGAAGTTTCTGGTCGGCAAACCGGGGCTCGACGGTCATTCGAACGGCGCCGAGCAAATCGCCGTGCGCGCGACCGACGCGGGAATGGATGTCGTCTACGACGGCATCCGGCTGACCCCCGCCGAGATCGTCGAGCGGGCGAAGGAGGGAGTGCATTGCGTCGGCCTGTCGATCCTGTCGGGCTCGCATCTGGCGATGGCGTCCGAGGTGGTTTCCGGATTGCGCCAGGCCGGCCTTGGCCACATTCCCGTGGTGGTCGGCGGCATCATTCCCAAAGACGACGCCGAGGAATTGCGCTCGCGCGGGGTGGCGGCGGTCTATACGCCCAAGGACTTTGCGATCAACCGGCTGATCGGCGAAATCGTCAAGCTGGTCGACGCGCGGACGAATTGATCCGGCTCGGCGAACGGCGTCGCCGCCCGGCGCGCCGGCGCGAAGAACCGGGGGGCGGCCTCGTCGGAAGTCGCCTGATCGCCGCCCTTTCATGAATTTGCTAACGACAACGTGAGTTATTCCGCGCCCTTTGGTCTTGCGGCGGCGGACGGCGTTCGTCATGTTGCGGGCCGCCGACGCGCCGAACGGCGCCACGAAATCCCGGACTTGCGCGCGACGGCGACTTCAAACCGAGACCCCCGATGGATATGTCGCCGCCCAGAACAATGCCGGACAAACAACGGCGCGACATCGTCATCGGCGTTCTCGTGGCGATGATGCTCGCCGCGCTCGACCAGACGATCGTCGCGCCGGCGCTGCCGACGATCGGCGCCTCGCTCGGCGACGCCGACTTCATGGCGTGGATCGTTTCCGCCTATCTCCTGACCGGCACCGCCGTGACGCCTCTTTACGGCAAGCTCTCGGACATTCATGGCCGGCGTCCGGTTTTGTCGTTGGCTCTCGTCGTTTTTCTCATCGGCTCGGTGATTTGCGCCCTCGCGCCAAGCATGCTGGTGATCATTGTCGGGCGCGCGTTTCAGGGGCTTGGCGGCGGCGGCCTGGTGGCGCTCGCGCAGACCGTGATCGCCGATATCGTGCCGCCTCGCGAACGCTCGCGCTACGTCGTCTACATCTCAACGGTCTGGGCGACGTCGAGCGTGGCCGGCCCGATCCTCGGCGGTTTTTTCGCGCAGCATCTTTCGTGGTCGCTGATTTTCTGGATCAACCTGCCGATCGGCGCTGTCGCCTTCGTCATGACCCACTACCGGCTGCAGGGCCTGCCGCAGCGGAGGCGCGATCATCGCCTGGACGTATCGGGCGCGGCGCTGATCATGAGCGCGACCGCCGCGTTCATGCTGGTGCTGACGCTCGGCGGCGCGCGACTCGCCTGGACCTCGCCGATCATTCTGGCGCTCGCCGTCGCCGCCATCGTTCTCGCCGCGGCGCTGATCGTGCACCTGCGGCGCGCGCCGGAGGGCCTGATCCCGCTCGACATCTTTCGCAACGAGGTCGTCGGCACGGCGACCGCCTCGATCTTCTTTTCGATGTTCGCCTTCATCGGCGCGACGGTTTATTTGCCGATCTACCTCGAGTTCGTGATCGGCACGGATTCGACTGTCGCGGGCGCCAGCCTCATCGCGCTGGTCGGCGGCAGCGTCGTCGGCGCCACCATCGCAGGGCGCGCCATGCCCCGCCTGGTGCATTACAAGCGCATCGCCACTGTCGGATTATGTTTCGGCGTCGCCGCGCTGGCCATGCTGTCCTTCTTCGCGCCGAGCCTCAATCTGTGGACGGCCGAGGCGCTGGTGCTCGCTTTGGGACTCGGCGTCGGCCCGTTGTTTCCCACGGCGACCGTGAGCGTCCAGAACGCCGTCGATCAGCGCGATCTCGGCGTGGCGACCGCGACGCTTGCTTTCCTTCGCACGTTCGGCGCCGCCATCGGAGTTGCGCTGATGGGCGCAGTGGTCATCGGATTTGGCGTCGTCACCGCGGCCGGCCCGCTCGAGACCGGCGGGGCGTTCGATCCGGAAATGGCCAGACGGGCAGGGCTCGCTTTCACCGCAATGTTCGCGTTGCAGGGGCTCGCGCTGGCGATCAGCCTCGCGTGCTTTCTCATGATGGAGGAAAGACCGCTGCGCGGCCCCGCGCCGAAGGCGGGCGCGGCGGCCGAATGACCGATCGCGCCGTCTCCCGGCTCACGCCAGATATTGGCCGCCGTTGGCGCTGAGCGTGGAGCCGGTGATGAAGCCGGCGTCGTCGGAGGCCAGAAACACCACGCAGCGCGCGATCTCTTCGGGTTGCCCGAGGCGGCGCACAGGGATCTGCGGCAGGATCGACTTTTCCATCACCTCCTTGGGCACGGCCATCACCATCTCGGTGGCGATATAGCCGGGACAGATGGCGTTGACGGTGACGCCTTTGCTGGCGTTTTCCTGCGCCAAGGCTTTGGTGAAGCCAAGGTCGCCGGCCTTGGAGGCGGAATAGTTGACCTGGCCCATCTGGCCCTTTTGCCCGTTGATCGAGGAGATGTTGACGATCCGCCCGAAATTGCGCTCGCGCATGCCCTCGATGACCGGACGGCACATGTTGAACAGCGAATTGAGATTGGTGCTGATCACCGCGTACCATTGTTGCGGCGTCATCCTGTGGAACATGCCGTCCCTGGTGATGCCGGCGTTGTTGACCAGCACTTCGACGGGGCCGACGTCCTTTTCAACCTGCGCGAGGCCGGCGACGCAGGCGTCATAATCGGCGACGTCCCATTTGTAGGTCTTGATGCCCGTTTCGGCGGCGAACTTCGCGGCGGCTTCGTCATTGCCGTGGTAGTTCGCCGCGACGCGATAGCCCGCTGCGGCCAACGCTTTCGAGACCGCCGCGCCGATGCCACGCGTCCCGCCGGTGACTACTGCAACCCTCGCCATCGTTTTCCCCCTGACGATTATTGATATTGCGCGCGTTCATTGCCGGACGCCGCGTCATACCCTCTGCTCCTTGCGCGTTGGAGCAGCCTCGATCCAACTCGCCGGCCGATTGACCCGGGTTGAATCAATCGCGCCCTCCGGCACCCTCGCCCGACGTCTTGGTCTCACCCGAAGAGTCCGACGTTCTTTCCCGATCGGGCGGCGGCGCCGCCTAGCGCTCGACCGTCATGGCGATGCCCATGCCGCCGCCGATGCACAGGGTCGCCAATCCCTTTCTGGCGGCGCGCCGCCCCATCTCGTGTAGCAGCGTGACGAAAACGCGCGCGCCCGAGGCTCCGATCGGATGCCCGATCGCGATCGCGCCGCCGTTGACGTTGACGATAGCGGTGTCCCAGCCCATGTCCTTGTTCACCGCGAGCGCCTGCGCCGCGAATGCCTCGTTGGCCTCGACCAGGTCGAGATCGCTGACCTTCCACCCTGCCTTTTCCAGAGCCTTGCGGGAGGCGGGGATCGGCCCGGTGCCCATGATCGCGGGGTCGACGCCCGCCGTCGCCCAGGAAACGATGCGCGCGAGCGGCGTGAGGCCCCGCTTCTCCGCCTGCCGCGCCGTCATCAGCACGACGGCCGCCGCGCCGTCGTTCAGACCGGATGCGTTGCCCGCGGTCACCGTGCCATCCTTCGAAAAGGCGGGCTTCAGTTTGGCCATGGAATCATAAGTCGCGCCATGGCGGATGTATTCGTCGTCCGACACGACGATGTCGCCCTTGCGGCTCGCCACCGTGAACGGCGTGATCTCTTCCTTGAAACGCCCGGCCTTCTGCGCCGCCTCGGCCTTGTTCTGCGAAGCCAGCGCGAACCGATCCTGGTCCTCGCGGCCGATCTGCCATTTTGTGGCGATGTTCTCGGCCGTGTTGCCCATGTGATAGCCGTGGAAGGCGTCGATCAGCCCATCCTTCAGCATGGTGTCGACCAGTTTCAATTCACCCATCTTCACGCCGGATCGCAGATAGGCGCCGTGCTGCGCCTGTGACATGGATTCCTGGCCGCCCGCGACGATGATGTTGGCGTCGCCGTTGCCGATCTGCTGCAGGCCGAGAGCGACCGCCCGCAATCCGCTGCCGCACAATTGGTTGAGCCCGAAGGCGGTCTTCTCCTGCGGCACGCCGGCCTTCATGGCGGCCTGACGCGCTGGATTCTGTCCCTGCCCGCCCGACAGGATTTGCCCGAGGATCACTTCGTCGACCTCGGCCGCTTCGACTTTGGCCAGCGCCATCGCGGACTTGACGACGGCGGCGCCGAGTTCATGAGCCGGGATGGCGCCGAAGGCGCCATTGAACGAGCCAACCGCCGTTCTGGTGGCGCTGACGATGACGATGTCTGTTGCCGACATGGATTGCTCCTGAACAAGATGGAAGCTGCGCCGGTCGCCGATCGGCGGGCGCTGTCAGCTAGTGCATATAATGGATCTTCGGCAACCGCCAAATGAGCCCCCGCGAAAGATTCGCCGGCTCCAATCCTATTTTCGAGCGCCTCATCCGGCGGGTCATTGACAAAGATCATTGAAAAGTGGCGTTCTGATCGAAGCGCCCCCGCAAACCCCGTTTCGGCGACGCACGAAACGGCCTATCGTGGAATTCGGCCCGCCGGGGCGGGCCCGGAGGCGGGATCCGATTGCCATGACGAACGCAGCAGCGCCGATCACCATCAAGAAATACGCGAACCGCCGTCTCTACAATACGGCGTCCAGCGCCTACGTGACGTTGGCCGATCTGGCGAAGATGGTGAAGTCGGGCGAGGACTTTGTCGTCTTCGACGCCAAGTCCGGCGAGGATATCACCCGCTCGGTGCTGACGCAGATCATATTCGAGCAGGAGGGGATCGAGGGGCAGTCGCTGCTGCCCACGACGTTCCTCCGCCAACTCATCCGGTTTTATGGCGACAGCGTCCAGGCGCTGTTGCCGAGCTATCTGCAATTCTCGATCGACCGGTTCACCGGCGAGCAGCAGAAGTTTCGCGAGGAGGCCAGCCGCGCCTTCGGCGCCTCGCCGTTCGCCGCCTCCTCGCTCAGCGCGCTCGAGGAATTGACCAGGAAAAACCTCGCCGCATTCCACCAGGCCCTCGGCATGTTCACGCCCTTCGTCGGGCCCTTGCCGGCGCCGGCCGAGGCCGCCGCGGCGAGCGCGCCCGCCACCAGCGCAGATCTCGACGAGTTGAAGAGCCAGCTTTCCGAAATGCAGCGGCGGCTGGACAGTCTGGTGGACAAGCGGTGAGGCGAGGCTTGCGGTCGATCGCGACGCGCTAGCGTCCGGCGACGGCGAGGATCGGGGCGTCGCCGGGCGGCGCCGGAATTTCGGCGCGTCCGAAATGATATCCCTGGAGATAATCGACGCCCCATTCCGTGAGAATGCGCGTGGACTCGGCGTCTTCGACCCATTCGGCGACGGTTTCGACGTTGAGATGGCGCGCCAGCTCGACGAGCGTGCGCACGAAGAAGCGATCGTCGGCCGATCGTGCGATGTTCTGAACGAAGGCGCCGTCGATCTTGACGACGTCGACGCCGAGCCCTCGCAGGCTGCGAAACGAGGTGTGGCCGGCGCCGAAGTCGTCCATGGCGATCTTGGCGCCCACTCTTTTCATCCGGCCGAATATCTGCGCGGTGAGCGCGATATCGGCGATCGCGACGGTTTCGGTGATCTCGATCATGAGCCGGCCGGCGGCGCCCGGATGCGGCGCCAAAGCCTGGGCGAAGCGGTCGATCCAGCCGGCGTCATGGAGCGTGGCGGCCGAGACATTGACCGAAAGGCGCAAGTCCGGCTCCGCCACGATGCGCTGGAGCGCCAGCTCCAGCACTCGTTGGTCGATCTGGGCGATGAGGCCGACCTTTTCGGCGATCGGCAGGATGACTTCCGGGCCGATGATTTCGCCGTCGCGGCGCCGCAGGCGAACCAGGGCTTCGAAAAACGGATTTCGGCCGGGCGCCGCGGGAACGACGGGCTGGTAGGCCAGAACAATTCGCCGCTCGCTCAACGCGCCGACGATTTCGTCGCTGATCGCGTGCAGCTGCGCGCGCGCATGATCAGGCGCGACGTTCGGCGCGAACAGCAGACAGCGGTCCGCGCCGGTCTTGCAGGCGAGGTCGTAGGCTTCCTCGGCGCGCTGCAGCAGCGCCTGGGCGCCGCGGCCGTGCTCGGGGGCCAGGGCGGCGCCGATCCGCAGCGAGACCTCGATCGGCCCGGCGGGGGTCGCGACAGGCTCGCTCGAGACGACGCGCAACATCCGGCGCGCCGCGGTCCTCGCCTGTTCGGCGTCGCCGCCATCCAGCACGAAGACGAACTTCCCGCCGAGGTAGCGGGCGAGCATGTCGGTTTCCCTGACGTTGCCGGCGACGCGGCGGGCGACCCCGACAATCGCCGCGTCGGCGGCGTCATAGCCGTATCGCTGATTGATCTCCGGCAGTCTCTCGACGCCCAGGACCAGCACCGCCAGTTGCGAGCGCCGCCGCGCCACGTCGGCGCAGGCGGCGTTGAGATGCTCGACCAGATGGCGCCGGTTGTAGGCGCCGGTGAGAGGATCGCGCTTGGACGCTGAAAACGCCGATCCGCCGGGTTGGCCGGGCCCCGCCACGATGCGCACGACGCCATGTGCGCGGACCGGACGGCCGGCGCCGTCGGCGAACCAGCGGCCGATATCCTCGACCGCGATTTTTGCGCCATCGCGCCTGAGCAGGCTGTAGAGCGCCCGATAGGGCGCGCCTTCGCCCTTGTCGACGGCGGCTGAGCCTTTGATCGCCTGGAAGCGCGAGGTTTCGGAGGTCGCGGTCACCAGTTCGGCGAAAGCGCCGCCGCTGGCCAGCGCGCTCGCCGGGAAGGCCGAGAGCACCTCGCCGACGTTCGCGCCCCAGGAGAGCCGGTCGGTGAGCATGTCCCAGTCGTAAAGGACCGCGTTGATCGAATTGAGGACATCGCGCGCGTCGGGCGGCGGGGCCGGGGCGTCGAGGGCGACGGCCGACGAATTGGATGACCGGCGCAGCGGAGAATCGCTGGATTCGGCGAGCCGCTTGCGGCGGACGACGCTTCGGGTCCCTGGCGTTTCGAATGTCGTCATCGGGATTCGCTGTTGAAGCTCCTGCGCCGGCGCGCGTCGCTGAAGGGCTACCGCGACAGTGCTTAGGAAAGACTTTCGATGATCGCGGAAAGGGGTTAATGGCCCGTGTAATCCCCAAAAAGCGGTTCGTCGCCGGCTCGGTCCGCCGCGGCGCAAAGCCGGACGAAGCCATCGCGGGGCCGCGGCAGGCGTCAGCCGCTTTCGAGCGGCGCGGGCTTCCTAGAAGCGATCCTTGCGGGTCCGCAGTTCGCCGAAGACCGCCGCCGGATCGGCGCCCGTCATGCCGAGCGCGGCCTGGATTTCCGGCTCCTCAGCGCGCAAGAACGGATTGGTCGCCAGTTCCAGCACCATCGTCGTAGGCAAAGTGGCGCGGCCGGCCGCGCGAAGCCGGGCGACCTCCTCGACCCGCCCCTTGAGCACGGCATTGCCCGGTTCGACTGAAATGGCGAAGCGGGCGTTGGCCTGGGTGTATTCGTGTCCGCAATAGATCTCGGTCTCGCCGGGGAGCCGGTTGGCGAGCTTGCTCAGCGAATCCCACATGACGCCGAGCGGCGTTTCGAACACCCGCCCGCAACCGAGCGCGAACAACGTGTCGCCGCAAAACGCGATCGCGTCCCGCTGGAACCAGTAGCAGATGTGCCCCGCCGTATGGCCCGGCGTTTCGATCACCTGGGCCGCGATCTCGCCGACCTTGGCGTAGTCGCCCTCGCCCAGCAGGACGTCCAGCGCGCCGATGCGCGAGGCCTCCTTGGCGGGACCGGCGATGCGGATTTTTGGAAAGCGCGCCTTCAGGCCGGGGATTCCCTGAATGTGATCGGCGTGATGGTGGGTGATCAGCAGGTCGGTCACCGCCCAGCCTTTCGCGGCGGCCGCTGCGATGATCGCGTCGGCGTCGGGCGCGTCGATCGCGGCGGTGGAGCCCGACCCTGAATCGTGCACGAGCAGGCCGAAATTGTCTTCCAGGCAAATGAATTGATGGACATGCGTGGTCATGTCGGGCCTTTCGTCGACAGCGCCGGGCGTCGGCGGACGCCCTGAGGCGCGGGCTTCCAGCCGCCCCGGCAAAATGCAACAACATCGCGATGCCGCTGGATGTCAACGAGCTTCGCAGCTTTTATGCGTCTCCGCTCGGCGACGTGGCGCGTCGGCTGATCGGCCGCGTGCTGCGCGCGCGTTGGGAGAGCTGCGCCGGCCTGTCGCTGATGGGGCTGGGTTTCGCCGCGCCCTATCTCGATCGTTTTCGCGAGGAGGCGCTGCGCGCGCTCGCCTTCATGCCGGCCGAGCAGGGGGTGGTGAACTGGCCGTCCTGCGGGCGCTCGTCCTCGGCGCTGGTCGAGCCGGTGATGCTGCCGCTGCCGGACGCCTCGATCGACCGCATTCTGGTGGCGCACGCGCTGGAGACGGGCGAGCATCCCAACGCGCTGCTCGAAGAGGTGTGGCGCGTGTTGACGCCCGGCGGGCGGGCGATCTTCGTCGTGCCTTCGCGGCGCGGCGTATGGGCGCGGGCGGACGGCACGCCGTTCGGCTTTGGCCGGCCCTATTCCAAGGGGCAATTGCGCGAGCTGATGCGCGAGACGCTGTTCTCGCCGCTCTATTGGGGCGAGGCGCTCTACGCGCCGCCTTCCCAGCGCCGCGTCTTCCTCAATTGGGCGACGGCGTTCGAGCGGATCGGCGCGGCGCTGGGCCTGCCGTTCGCCGGCGTCTATATCGTCGAGGCGACCAAGCAGCTCTATCGGCCGATCGGCGTGCGCCGGGTGATCCGCCGCGAGGCGCCGGCGCTGCATCCGGCCTTGGCGCCCAGCGCGCGCCGCGACACCGCCCGCTCGGGCGCCGCCAGCTGGGCGTAAGGACATCCTCCCGGAAATGGGGAATGTCAAAGGGTTGCAAGGCGGACAATTTCCCTGAGCCATCTGAACGATGGGGCGCGAGGTCTGGCTCTTTGTTAGTAATACGTAAGCAATGTCAGATGTTTGTGTAACGTTATTAATTCTAAAGTTAAGAATGAGAAAATTTCCTGGGAGCTGCGTCCCGTCGCGTCGAAGGCCATGGCCAAGGGTTCGGCAGGAATGCTTTCGCGCCGGGAGGGTCAGGGGCGAAGTTTCGGACTCGAGCCGTCGATGCGGGGCTTCTTCATCACGACGAAGCCGGACAGGCGCAAGTGCTCGACCAGCCGCCGGGCGGTGATCTCGGCCATGAACTGGTCGGCGTTGTGGACGCGCTTGCGCCCCTCGAACCGCAACGCGAACGCGAGGCTTTGCGCGAGGTCCTCGGTCGTCGCGAGGGTCAGCTTTTCCCGGTCGTCGCCCATCGCCGCGCGCTGCCAATGATCGATTGCGATGAGAACAAATGGGGAACTTACGGGCGCTTTGTCAAGCCTTGCGCGACGGGCCCGCGGCGCCTAGCGTAAAGTGATGTGCAATCTTTACTCGCTCACCAAGGGCCAGGAGGCGATGCGCCAGCTTTTCGCCGCGCGCTGGGATCGCATCGGCAACCTGCCGAACCTGCCCGCCATCTTCCCCGACATGATGGCGCCGGTGGTGCGGGCGACCTCCGAAGGGCGCGAACTGACGATGATGCGCTGGGGCTTCCCGCCGCCGCCGAATGTCGGGCCGCGCCCGGTGACCAATGTGCGCAACGTCAAGTCGCCGTATTGGCGGGCGTGGCTGAGGCCGGGGCATCGCTGCCTCGCGCCGGCGACCAGCTTTTGCGAATATACCGACAGACAGCCGAAAATCCCGCACTGGTTCGCGCGCGGCGAGGACCGGCCGCTGTTCGCCTTCGCCGGCATCTGGCGCGCCTGGACCGGCGAGCGAAAGAAAGAAGCGGGCGAGCATTTGCTGTTTTCGTTTCTCACATGCGCGCCCAACGACCTCGTCAGGCCGGTTCACGCCAAGGCGATGCCGGTCATTCTGACGACGCCCGACGAGTTCGAGACCTGGCTTTCGGCGCCCGTCGAGGAGGCTCTCGCGCTGCAACGGCCGCTGCCGAACGAGGCCTTGAAGGTGGTCGCGACTGGCCAGCGGGCGGATGGCGAGGCGGCGCCGGCTTAGGCCGGGGCGCGCCTCGCCTCGATCCGTCGCATCGCCGTTCGATCGGGGCTGGCCGCGCCCCCTCAATAACCCACCGCCAGCGTGCCGCGCTGCCGCGGATCGGAGGCGCCCATCAGCACGCCGTTGCGGCGTTCGATCGTGTTGGCCGAGCCCATCGCCTCGCCGAGCACGACCTTGTGGCCCATCGCCTCGAGCAGGCGGATGGTGTCGGGCGACAGGCCGCGCTCGATGCGCAATTCGTCGGGCAGCCACTGGTCGTGAACGCGCGGCGCCTCTTCGGCTTCGGCGACGTTGAGGCCGTGGTCGAGGATGTCGAGGACGACCTGCAGCACCGTCGTGATGATGCGCGATCCGCCGGGGCTGCCGGTGACGATTTCGAGTTCGCCGTCCTTGAACACCATCGTCGGACTCATCGAGGACAGCGGGCGCTTGTTCGGCGCCGGCGCATTGGCGTCGCCGCCGGTCACGCCATAGACGTTGGCCGCGCCCGACTTCGCGGCGAAATCGTCGAGTTCGTCGTTCAACAGCACGCCGGTCCCTTCGGCGACGAGACCGCTGCCGTAGGGCAGGTTCAGGGTATAGGTGTTGGCGACCGCGTCGCCATCGGCGTCGACGATCGAGATGTGCGTCGTCTGATCGCTTTCATAGGGTTCGGGCTTGCCCGGCCTGATGTCGGCGGCGCGGCGCGCGTGATCCAACGAAATGCCCTGCCGCAATTGCGCGGCGTAGGCCTTCGAAGTCAGGCCTTTCACCGGCACGTCGATGAAGTCGGGGTCGCCCAGATATTGCGAGCGGTCGGCGTAGGCGAGCTTCTCGGCTTCGGCCATTTCATGGATGGTCGCGGCGGAATTCAATCCCTGTTCGCGCAATGGGAAACCCTCGAGAATGTTCATGATCTCGATGATATGCACGCCGCCCGAGGAAGGCGGCGGCATCGAGACGACCTCATGGCCGCGATAGGTTCCGCGCACCGGTTCCCGCTCGACGGCGCGATAGTTCCTGAGATCGTCGAGCGTCATCCGCCCGCCGGCCTCGTTGATCGCCGCGACCATCTTCTCCGCCACCGGCCCCTCATAGAAGCCGCTCGCCCCTTTGGCGGCGATCGTATCGAGCGTGGCCGCGAGATCGTCGAGCGCAAGACGGTCGCCGATGCCTTTCGGCCGACCGTCGGCTTTGAGAAAGATGCGGGCTGACGAGGGATGAAGCGCCAGCCGCGGCGCGCCGAGCGGCAGGGAATCGGCAAGATCGTCGTCAACCGCAACGCCTTCATGGGCGAGCCTGGCCGCCGGCGCGACGAGATCGGCGAAGGAAAAACGGCCGGAGCCATATTTGCGCCAGGCAAGCTCCAGGCCGGCGACGGTGCCCGGCACGCCGACCGAGAGGCCGCTGACCAGCGATTTCTGCGGGTCCCTCTCCCCTTTGTCGTTGAGGAAGACGTCCCTGGTCGTCAGCGCCGGCGCGGTTTCGCGATAGTCGATCGCGATCGTCTTGTGGAGGTCGGCGCGGTGGATCAGCATGAAGCCGCCGCCGCCGAGATTGCCGGCGCGCGGCATCGTCACCGCCAGCGCAAAGCTGACCGCGACGGCCGCATCGACGGCGTTGCCGCCGCGCTTCAAAATATCGACGCCGATGCGCGAGGCGGCCGCCTCTTGGCTCACCACCATGCCGTGCGCGGCGATGACCGGCCGCGCGATGGCGAAATTGGAGACGACGGGGACGGGTTGCGCAATCGCCGGCGCGGCGAGGGCGAGCAACGCGCACAGCGCCGACGCGGATCGTCGGGCCGCGGTCAGGCTCCAGCGCAAGGCGATCGTCCTCGTACTCCCTCGGCTAACGTCGGAGCGCCAAGCCGCGCCGGCCATGCGACCGCCGGGTCGCTCCCGTCCCGCAAGGATAGCGTGTCGCCGTCGATTCTCAAGGGCGCGACCGGTACACGGCCGCGGACGTCGCTGCAAGCGGCGCCTCTCCTATTCGTGACCGCGCGCTCTCGCGATTGTGAAGGCGGCGCCATCCACCCGCCGCAGCTTGGCGCGTATCCTTCATCCGGGGATCGGGTTTTCGCGGGTTCGCCGCGGCGCCGGGCGATATCGAAGGAGCGGAACGGAATGCTTTCTCTTTCCATCAACGGCCAGACGCATGATCTCGACATCGAGCCGGAGACGCCGATGCTTTGGGTGCTGCGCGACGAGATCGGCCTGACCGGCACGAAGTTCGGCTGCGGCATCGCCCAATGCGGCGCCTGCACGATCCACGTCGACGGGGTCGCGACGCGGTCCTGCCAGTTTTCCGCCGGCGACGCGATCGGCAAAAAGATTGTGACGATCGAAGGACTGGGCGCGGCGCATCTGCACGCGGTGCAGACCGCCTGGATCGAGAACGACGTGCCGCAATGCGGCTATTGCCAATCGGGCCAGATCATGGCGGCGGCCAGCCTGATCGCGCATAACCCATCGCCCTCCGACGCCGACATCGACGCCGAGATCACCAATATCTGCCGCTGCGGGACCTATCCGCGCATCCGCGCGGCGATCCACCGCGCCGCCGAGCTGGCCAGGCTTTGAGGGTTCCGCCATGAACGCCATCGTCTCCCGCCGTTCCTTCATCGCGGCCTCTCTATCGGCGGCGGGCGGACTCATTGTCGCCGTCGCGTCGCCGCGCGTCGGCGCCGCCGCGCCGCTCGGCCCCGAGCCTTGGGGGCCGGAGCGACTCTCGACGCCAAACGAGGTCAACGCCTTCGTCGTCGTCGAGCCGGACGGGACGATCCTGCTGCGCATCGCCAAATCGGAAATGGGGCAGGGCGTCATGACGTCGCTGGCGATGATCATCGCCGAGGAGCTCGAATGCGATTTTGCGAAGGTCAAAGTCGAATACGCCTCGGCGACCAGAAATTTTCGCGACGCCGGCGTTTACGGACCGATGCAGACGGGCGGCTCGTCTTCGGTGCGTCGCTCGCGCGTTCTCCTGCAGCAGGCGGGGGCGTCGGCGCGGGCGCGGCTGATCGCCGCGGCGGCGGCGCGCTGGGGCGTTGCGCCCGAGGCCTGCGTTGCGCGCGGCGGCGCCGTCTGGCATGAAGCCTCCGCCCGCTCGGCGCCCTACGGCGCGTTGGCCGGCGAGGCCGCCGGCGTTGGTTTGCGCCAGGAGCCGGCGATCAAGACGCCGGAGCAATTCAAGCTGATCGGCACGAGCCAGGCGCGACTGGACACGCCCGCGAAAGTCACCGGCGCCGCCAGGTTCGGCATCGACACGCGCCTGCCCGGCATGGTCTACGCGGCGGTCGCCAATTGTCCGGTGTTCGGCGGCAAGGCGAAGAGCTACGACGAAGCGGCGATCAAGGGCAAACGCGGCTTCATCGCCGTCGTGCCGGTCGAGAATGGTGTGGCGGTCGTCGCCGACCGGTTCTGGCGCGCCAAGGAAATGGTCGCCGCCTTGCCGATCGTCTGGGACGAAGGCGTCGCCGCGACGACCGACAGCGAACAATTTCGCGCCGAATATCGCGCCGCGCTCGACGGCGCGCTGGTCAACGCCGCCCGGCGCGGCGATCCGGCGGGTACGCTCGCCGCATCGCCGAAGATCGTCGAGGCGCTCTACGAGGTTCCCCATCTCGCGCATGCGCCGATGGAGCCGCTCAACGCGACGGTCGACTGGCGCCCCGACCGGATCGACGCCTGGATCGGCACGCAAGCGCCCGACGCCGCCCACAAACTGGCGTCGGAAGTCGGCGGCGTCGATCCGCGCAACGTGTTCATCCACAATTGCTATCTCGGCGGCGGGTTCGGGCGGCGGGCGGTCAATGACGAATTGCGCCAGGCGGTGCAGGTGTCCAGGGCGCTGGGCAAGCCGGTCAAGCTGGTGTGGACGCGCGAGCAGGACATGCAGCACGACCGCTATCGCCCGCAAGCCGCGCTGCGTCTCAAAGCCGGGCTCGGGGTCGACGGCGCGCCGACCGCCTTCGATTTTCGCACCGCGGTCGGGTCGATCACGCGCTCGCTCGGATGGGGCAAGGTCAGCAGCGGCGTCGAGCCCAGCGCCGTCGAAGGGCTGGTCAACGTTCCCTATCGCGCCGGCGCGCTCAACGTCGCTTGCGCGCTCAAGAACACGCATGTGCCGGTGATGTTCTGGCGCTCGGTCGGCTCCTCGCAAAACGCCTTCGCGGTCGAAAGCTTCGTCGACGAGCTCGCCCATGCCGCGGGCGAGGACCCGTTCGACTATCGCCGCATGCTGCTCGCCGACCGGCCGGATTTTCTGGCCGTGCTCGACAAGCTGGGGGAGAAGGGCGAATGGGGCAAGCCGCTGCCGGCCCGCACCGCGCGCGGGCTCGCCATCCATGAAAGCTTCGGGACGATCGTCGGCGAGATCGCCCAGGTGGCGGTGAGCAAGGGCGGCGAAGTGAAGGTCGAGCGCGTCACCGCCTGCATCGATTGCGGCCATGTCGTCAATCCGCTCAATGTCGAGATGCAGATCGAGAGCGCCGTCCTGTATGGCCTCACCGCCGCGCTGTTCGGCGAGATCACCATCAAGAACGGCGCCGTCGAGCAAGGCAATTTCGACGACTATCAGATCGCGCGGATGGCCGATGCGCCGGTCGTCGAAACGCATTTTGCGCTGTCGGGCGGCGGCAAATGGGGCGGCGTCGGCGAACCCGGCACGCCGCCGATCGCCCCCGCCGTCGCCAACGCGATTTTCGCGATCACCGGCAAGCGCATCAGGTCGCTCCCGCTGAAAAACGTCGGGTTGGGGGTTTAACCGGCCGCGGCTTCCCTTTGCCGGGCGCCCCTGCTAGCAGCGGGACGCATGCCCGACCTCCGCGCCACGCTCATCGGTTGCCTCGCCATCCTCTTGTGGTCGGCGCTCGCGGCGCTGACCGCCGCGTCGGGCGAGGCTCCACCGTTCGAACTGGCGGCGCTGACGTTTGCGATCGGCGGCGCGCTGGGGCTTTTGTTCGCCGCGGCGCGGGGGCGCCTCGGCGCGGTGGTCCAGCCGTGGCCGGTCTGGCTGGTCGGCGTCGGCGGACTGTTCGGCTACCACGCGCTTTACTTCGCCGCGCTGCGGCGGGCGCCGCCGGCCGAGGCGAGCCTGATCGCCTATCTCTGGCCGCTGTTGATCGTGTTGTTTTCGGCGCTGCTGCCGGGCGAACGGTTGAGCGTCCGCCATGTTGCCGGGGCGGCGCTCGGGCTGGCGGGCGCCGCCGCCTTGTTCGCCGGCAAGACGGGCGGCGGCCTGTTCGCCGGCGCCGCCGGGCCGGCGCTGGCCGGGGACGGGCTGGCGCTCTGCTGCGCCTTCGTGTGGTCGGCCTATTCGCTCGCCTCGCGCCGGCTCAAGGCGACGCCGAACGAGGCGGTCGCCGGCTTCTGCCTCGCGACGGCGGCGCTCGCCGCGCTTTGTCATTTCGCGTTCGAGACGACGGTCGCCCCCGCCGGCGCCGGCCAGTGGCTGGCGATTGTCGGCCTCGGGCTCGGTCCGGTCGGCCTCGCCTTCTATGTCTGGGACTACGGCGTCAAGAACGGCGACATCCGGCTGCTCGGCGTCGCCGCCTATGCGGCGCCGGCGCTGTCGACGCTGATCCTGATGCTCGCCGGTTTGGCGCCGGCCACCCCGACGCTGGCGCTCGCCTGCGCGCTGATCGTCGCGGGGGCGGCGGTCGCTTCGTTCAGGCCGAAGGCGGCGCGAGTCGAGGCGGCCGAATAATAGGCCCGCCGCGGCGCGCCTTCGAGCGCGAAGGTTCAGGCTTCGACGGCGGTCTTCGGCTTCAGCACCTGTCGGCCGCGATACATGCCGCTCTTCAGATCGATGTGATGGGGACGGCGCAATTCGCCCGAATCCTTGTCTTCGACATAGGTCGGCGCCTTCAGCGCGTCGGCCGAGCGCCGCATGTTGCGCCGCGACGGCGAGGTTTTGCGTTTCGGAACGGCCATGAAACTCTCCAGAAAGGGGCCCGGGGAGGCATGCCCGCCGCCGGAAAGCGCGGCTCCTACACCAAAACGCCGGGTCGCGCCAGCGCTTTGGCCGCTGCGCTCAAATTCGCTTTCGGCGCTTCGCGAGCTCCTCCATGATCTTCTCGGTTCCCGCAATTAACGAAGACGGACAAATGCGCGGCCTTGACCTCTGTCGCCTGCTCCCAAAATCTCTCTTACGCTGATAAGACATTTTCCAAGCGACACAAAGCAACCCTCGAGCGCGGCCTATGCACATGGTCCCCGGCGCGGCTGACCGCGCTCACATCGTCTTTTTCAACGACAACACGACGCCGTCGCAGTTCGTCGTCGAACTTCTGAAAACAGTGTTTGGCAAGTCGTCGGGCGACGCGGCGGACTTCGTTGCGAGAATTGACAAGCATGGACGAGCGGCTTGCGGCCCTTATCCGACTCCTGTGGCGGAGACCATGCTTCAGGTCGCGCGCAATCACGTCAACGCGGCGGGGCAGGCGCTCCTCTTGAGCATGGCGCCGGTCGGCCTCGCTGTCGACGATGGCGCGCATTGCCGAGTTTGCGGCGCCGAGAGCCTGGCTGAACCAAACGCACTGAACGGCGAGAAAGCCGTCGTTTGCGATGCGTGCGTGCTTTTGATCGCAAACCGGGCCGAGAAAACAACGCGCGAGAGGCAATTCAAATATACGTGGGAGGCGTTGTCCTGGCATTTCGCCGGTGTTTCGAAAGATCAATTGGCGACTGTAGCGCGGCGCTTTCCCGCCCACATGCGGGCGGACGTTCAGGCTGCAATGGACAAGCTCTTCTCCAAAGAACCGATCCGATTTTTCGGCATCTACGAAAAGCATCGCTATGAGACGTTGACGATCGCGGCGCTGAGCGAAGACGGGCAATACGCACCGACCATTGCGCCGGCGCAATATCAAGACGTCGACGTCGGAGAGGACGAGCCGGTGCGATGCCTCGCCAACGGACTATGGTTGTGCCGCGCCGATGACTTGCGTTATGCGGTGGTCCTCTCCTTCCATCGAGAATACAATCAAGAAGCTGGGATGTGCGTCGAAATCGCCGTGCCTCTCGGTGAGGTCGGCGGCGCCTTCGCGCAGAGCCGCTTCGCCGAACTCGAAGCGGCGGTCAACGCGTCGCATTCTTATCGCGGTAAAGTTCTGTCGTTCGATGTCGAAGGCGACTATCGCGGTCGCTCAAGGGGCGTGACCGTGCATCGGCTGCCTGCCGTGAGCCGAGCCGAAGTAATCCTGCCTGAGGCGACGTTGAAATTGCTCGACCGCAACGTCGTCACCTTCGTGGGTAATCGCGATCAATTGCGCGCCTTGGGGCAATCCACGCGCAAAGGCGTCTTGCTTTACGGACCGCCGGGCACAGGAAAGACGCACACGATCCGCTATCTCGCGAGCAATCTTCCCGGTCATACCACGCTTATAGTAGCGGCCGAGCAGGTTGCTTTGCTTGGACAATACATGAGCCTCGCACGCCTCCTGCAGCCGACGATGGTGGTCATCGAGGACGTGGATCTGATCGGCCGCGCACGAGAGTCGATGGACGGACCGTGCGAGGAATCGCTGCTCAATAAGCTCCTCAATGAAATGGACGGGCTAAGGGAAGACGCGGACATTCTGTTCGTTCTCACGACGAATCGGCCGGAACAACTGGAAGGCGCGCTCGCCGGACGCCCTGGACGCATCGATCAGGCGATCGAGATTCCGTTGCCCGACAGCGCAGGACGAGAGAAGCTGGTGCGTCTGTACGGCTCTGGCTTGCGACTGAGCACGAGCGTCATCACCGAGGCGGTGAAGCGCACCGAGGGAGTCAGCGCCGCTTTCATCAAGGAATTGATGCGGCGAACCGCGCAGTCCAGCATCGTGCGGGACGGCGGCCAATCCGTCGTCGTCGGCGATATCGAGGAGGCGCTGGATGATATGCTCTTCTCGGGTGGCAAGCTCAACGTGACATTGCTGGGCGGCGCCCAGAACATGACCACTTGAGATCGGTGAAACGCCTGAGCTACGTTGCTACTTGTCATTTTCCTCTTCCCCGGTTCGCCCCTAGCGCTTCCCGCAGCCTCCGCTCGAGCGCCGGCTTGTCCTTCAGCGCGCATTCGAACACCACCAGCGTGCGCCAGCCGGCGGCGGCGAGCGCCTCCAGGTTGGCGGCGTCGCGCGCCCGGTTGCGCGCGATCTTGGCGCGCCAGTAGTCGGCGTTGTCCTTCGGCATGCGGGCGCCGCGCTTGCAGTCGTGGCCGTGCCAGAAGCAGCCATGCATGAAGATGGCGAGGCGGCGCCGGCCGTAGACGATGTCCGGCTTGCCCGGCAGGTCGGCGCGGTGCAGCCGGTAGCCCGGCGCGATCGCGCGCAGCATCCTGCGCAAGGCGAGCTCGGGCGCGGTGTCGCGCGACTTGACCGCGCGCATGGTGGCCGAGCGCCTTTCGGCGCGCGCCCTGGCCTCGTCGGGCGAGATCGTCACGTTCCTTCCACGGGCTGTTGCGGCGCGCGCGATGATAGGCCGCCTCTGGCCGCCGCGGAAGCTCGCCCTGTCCGTCGAGCCGCCGGGCGCAGCACCCGGCGCGATGCTGCAACTTGACGTCGGTCTCCGGTTGCCTGTGAATGACGGCATGGACGCTTCGTTTCCGTTTCCGGTCTTCGTCTGCGACACTGGCGGCACCAATGTGCGCTTCGCGCTGAAGAGCGCGCCCGATGGCCCGCTCGGCGCGGCGGTTCACCTCAAGACCTGGGATTATCCGGGGCTCGGCGAGGCGATCGAGGCGGCGGCGCGGAAGCTCGGCGCCCGGCCGCGGTCGGTGATCGCCTGCGGCGCCGGTCCGGTCGACGGGCGCAAGCTCAAGCTGACCAACGCGCCCTGGTTGATGGACGGGCCGAAAGTCGCGGCGGCGGTCGGGCTCGACCAGGGACTGCTGCTCAATGATTTCGAGGCGCAGGCGCTGTCGTTGCCGACCATCACCGAGCAATGGGCGAAGCCCATCGGGCCGGCGCGCTCGTTCGGCGCGGGGCCGCAGGTGATTCTGGGGCCCGGCACCGGGCTCGGCATCGGCGCGCTGGTCAACGCGGCCGGGCGGCACACCTCGCTCGCCTCCGAGGCCTGCCACACCGATTTCGGCCCGATCAACGACGAAGAGGCGGCGATCTGGCCGCATCTGGAGCGCGTTCACGGCCGCATCACCACCGAAAGCGTGATGGCGGGCCCCGGCCTCGTGCGCCTGCATGCGGCGCGTCTGGCCGCACGAGGCAAGCCCGCCGAGGCGCTCGATGGCGCGGCGATCGTCGATCGGGCGCATCAGAACCGCTCGGGCGAGGAAGCGGCGACGATCGCGCTCTACTGGCGCATCATCGCGCGCTTTGCCGGCGACATGGGCGTCACCTTCGTCGCGACGGGCGGCGTGACGCTGGCCGGCGGCGTGCTGCCGCGCGTCATCGATCTCATCGACGAGACGGCGTTTCGCGCCGCCTTCGAGGCCAAGGCGCCGGTCGACGCGCTGGCGCGGCGCATTCCGACCCGTCTGGTGACGCACCCCGACGCGGTGCTTGTCGGCATGGCCGCCATCGCCGCCGCGCCGCAGCTTTATGCGATCGACTATGCGGCGCGCTGCTGGAAGTAGGGCGAACTTTCTGCAGCGCCGTGGCCCCGGAGGAGCAGCCTCGTGCAACGTTCACGGAGTGGCCCCGCCGCGTCAAGAAATCGCCATTGGTCCAGCCGCGCGTGGCGGCGCGTCGGTTCGCCGTCGCGCGAGGCGCCCGCTCACGCGAGCCCCTCGATCGCTGAAATGAGCAAGGCGAGGTCCTGCGGACGCGAGAGGCGGTGATCCCCATCCTTGATCAGCGTCAGCGTCACCGGATCGCCGGCGATGTGCTCGACGAGCGCCATGACGTGGGAATAGGGCACGTCTTCATCGAGCATGCCCTGCAAGATATGCGCGGGACAATGCGTGCGGATCGTGCCGCCGAGCAGCAAATGCCGGCGCCCGTCCTCGATCAGCGCCCTGGTGATGGGGTAGGGTTCAGGCGAATAGGGGGACGGGCGCATCCAGGCGCCTTGCTCCAGGATCGCGCGGCGCGCCTGTTCGGGCGCGTTTCGCCAGATCAGCGCCTCCGTGAAATCGACCGCCGGCGCGATCAGCGCCATGCCGGCGAGTCGACCGGCCTCGCCGGCTTGCGCGAACGCGCGCGCGGCGAGCAGCGCGAGATAGCCGCCCATCGACGAGCCGACGAGAATAAGCGGGCCGCCGGTCGCCGCGCGGATGACGGCGAGCGTCTCTTCCAGCCAGCGTGTGATCGTCGCGTCTTCGAAGCGCCCGCCTGAGGCGCCATGGCCGGAATAGTCGAAGCGCAGCAGCGCGCGGCCCGAGCCCGCGCAATAGTCGTCGAGCGCCTGCGCCTTGGTCGAAGCCATGTCGGACTTGAAGCCGCTCAGCCAGACGAGCCCGGGGCCGGCGCGGTCCTCCCGCGCGGCGCGCGCCCGAAAGGCGATGCGGCGCGCCTCTCCGGCCGCGCCGACATCAATGAATTGCAGTTCGGCGTCGCTCAAACCTAATCTAGCTCCATGATTCGCTTTTCGCGCCAGGCGCCGCGGCGCCAGCTTCCCTCTCCCGCTCGCGGGAGAGGGCAGGGTGAGGGCTTGGGCAAAGGGCTGACTCCTTCGAGACGGCTCTCCTGCGACCCCGCTTGGCGAGGCCACCGTCTCCCGCCGCGGGCGGGAGACGGGTTTGTTGGTCGCCGGCGGAGGCTTCGCGCGCGCGCGCCGCCGTGTCAACGATCGCCGCGTCCGCCCCGCATGAGGCTTCGATGAGCGGCGCCGATCTGGCGCCCTATGGCGGAGGGGGACGGTCGCCGCTGACCGGCCGCACGATCCTGCAAATCGTGCCGCGCATCGACGCCGGCGGCGCCGAGCGCACGACGATCGATGTCGCCGCCGCGCTGGTGACGGCGGGGGGGCGCGCGCTGGTGGCGTCCGAGGGCGGGCGGCTGACCAGCGAATTGCAGGCGGCGGGCGGGCTGATGATTCCCTTTCCCGCCGCCTCCAAGAACCCGGTGGCGATGCTGCTCAACGCGCGGCGTCTGGCGCGGCTCATCATCGCCGAGCGGGTCGACATCGTCCACGCCCGCTCGCGCGCGCCCGCCTGGGTCGCGCTGATGGCGTGCCGCATCGCGCGCGTGCCGTTCGTCACGACTTTCCACGGCGCCTACGCCGGCCGCTCCGCGCTCAAGCTGCGCTACAATTCGGTGATGGCGCGCGGCGACGCGGTGATCGCCAATTCCGAATATACGGCGGCGCTGATCGGGCGCCTCTATCCCTGGGCGCGCGCCAAATTGCGCGTCATTCATCGCGGCACGGATTTCGCCAAGTTTTCGCCCAAGGCCGTCGACGCCGCGCGGGTGGCGCGGCTGCGCGGCGGCTGGAGCGTCGCGCCCGACGAGCGCATCGTGCTGGTTGCGGCGCGGCTGACCGCGTGGAAGGGCCATAAAGTGCTGATCGAAGCGGCGCGCCGGCTGAAGCAGCGCGGCCTGCGGGACGTGCGCTATATCCTGGCGGGCGACGCCCAGGGCCGCGGCGGCTACGTCCGCGAGCTGGAGGCGCTGATCGACAAGGCCGGCCTGAAGGGCGCCGTCGCGCTGGTCGGCCATTGCACGGATATGCCGGCGGCGTTTCTCGCCGCCTCGGTCGTCGCCGTCCCGTCGACCGAACCGGAGGCGTTCGGGCGCACGGCGGTCGAGGCGCAGGCGATGGGCGCGCCCGTCGTCGTCTCGAACCTCGGCGCGGTGCCCGAAACCGTCCTCAGCCCCCCCGAACACCCGCTCGAGGGGCGCACCGGCTGGCGGGTGAAGGCGGGCGACGCCGAGGCTCTGGCCAACGCCATCCAGGCCGCCCTCGGGCTGGGCGCCTCCGCCCGCGAGGCGATGGCGCGGCGCGCGCGCGCGCATGTCGAAGCGCAATTCTCGTTGGAGCGCATGACCCGGGAAACGCTGGAGGTCTACGCCGGACTGATCAAACGGTGAGGCGCGCGGTCGTCTCCCGAGCGCCTGGCGACGTCCGGCGCGTCCCGATCGGACCGGCGGAATTCGGCGCTGTCATTTGAGGAACCCGATCGACAACCACGGCGTGGCCGCGACGATGATCGTGCCGATGAACAGCGCGATGAGGTAGCCGAGGATCGGCCGGAGGCCCTCGATCGGCTCGACGCGCGCGATGGCGCAGGCGGCGTAGTAGCCGACGCCGAAGGGCGGCGCGAAAAGGCCCATGCCCATCGCCAGGACGACGACCATCGCATAATGCACTTCGTGGATGCCGACCGCCCTGGCGATTGGAAACAACAAGGGCCCGAACAGGACGACGGCGGGAATGCCTTCGAGGACGGAGCCCAAAACGACGAAGGCTGCGATCGACACGGCCATGAAAGCGGGCGCGCCGCCCGGAAGTCCGGTCATCGCCGCGGCGAGCGACCTCGAAAAGCCGGACTGGGTCAGGCCCCACGCCATCCCGGTCGCGGTTCCGATGATAAGCAGGATGGCGCCGGACAGGCAGGCCGTATCGATCAGCATCGGCGTCAGCCTCGTCCAATCAAACCGGCGATAGACGACCAATCCCGCGATGACCGCGTAGGCGATTCCGATCGTCGAAACCTCGGTCGCCGTCGCGACGCCCTCGATCACCGCCGTCCGTATGACGAAGGGCAGCGCGAGGGCGGGCAGCGCGACGAAGAACGCCCGGGCGACCTCGCGCCTTGAAGCGCGTTTGACGTGAGCGGGATTCTCGCCGCGGTAGCGCCGCCAGACCACCAGGCCGAGCATCAGCGCCAGCACCGCGCCCGGCATCAGCCCTCCCGTGAACAGCGCGGCGATCGAGACGCCGGTGACCGAACCGATGGTGATCAGCACGAGGCTCGGCGGGATCGTCTCGGTCTGCGCGCCCGTTGCGGACAGCAGCGCCACGAGATCGCCCGGCTTGGCGCCGCGCCGGATCATCTCGGGGAAGAGCACCGGCGCGACCGCCGCCATGTCCGCGGCCTTCGATCCGGAAATGCCGGACACGAGATACATCGCGCCGACGAGCACATAGTGAAGCCCGCCGCGCAGATGCCCGACCAGGCTGGCCAGGAACGCGACCATCGCGCGCGCCATTCCCGTCATTTCGATCAAAAGACCGAGGAAGACGAACAGGGGCACCGCCAGAAGGATGAGATGCGACATGCCTTCGTCCATTCTCCCGACGAGGACCTGGAGCGGCGTATGCGTGGTCAGCGCGAGGTATCCGAATATGGCCAGCCCGAATGAAAAGGCGATCGGCGCGCCGGCGAGCACCGTCGCGGCGACGACGCCGACGAAGAAGATCACGAGGTTGATGTTGCCCAAGCGCCGCAACCCGGGGCCAGCCAGCCAGAACACGGCGATGATCACGGCGATCAGGCCCAGCGCCGCGGCGACGCGGTACAGCGACGCCTCGGCCGCGAGGCGCAATATGGCGAACAAGGCCATCAGGCCGACGCCGACCGGCAGCGCCTCGGCGCGCCAGGCGTTGCTTATTTGCAGGGCGGGCGTGGTCACGGCGCCTTCGTCGGCCGCGAAATCGAAGGCCGGCAGGATGATCAAGACGAGGAAGGCCAGCGCCGCGGCGGTCGCCAGGACCTCGAGGAACGCGCGGGCCGCCGGCGGCGCCATCGCCACGATCGCCGTCATGCGCATGTGCTCGTTGCGACGAAACGCGATCACCGCTCCCAACATGGCGAGCCATAGAAACAGGATGGAGGCGAGTTCGTCCGACCAGATCAGCGGGCTGCGGAGCGCGTAGCGCGCCACGACGCCCGCGAACAGGATCACGATCTCCGCCGCGAGGAGGATGGCGGCGGGCCATTCGACCGCGGCGCCGAGGGCGGCGTCGGCGATCGCCACCCACGAGCGCCGGCTCGAAACGGCGCGGCGCCGCGCCGCGAAGGCAGCCTCCCCTGCGTAAGCGGGGGGTTCCTCCGCGGGCGTCACGCGAGCTTGCCGGTCGCCGCCTCGAGGGCGCTCCAGGCTTCGTCGCCGAACTTGCCCTTCCACTCCGCGTAAAATCCGGACTGACGCAGCTTGTCGCGGAACGGCGCGGGGCTGGGCCGACTGAACGCCAGTCCCTTGTTGGCGAGATCCTGCTGGAGACTGCCGTTGAGGCTGGCGACGTCCTCGCGCTCCTTGTCGCCCGCGGCGTTGATGTTTTTGGCCACGACGTCGCGAATTGCCTGCGGCAGCGCCTCCCACGCGCGACGGTTGGCCAGGAACCAAAAACCGTCCCACATGTGGTTGGTGAGCGAGCAGAATTTCTGGACCTCGTAGAGCTTGGCCGTGGCGATGACCGCCAGCGGATTCTCCTGGCCGTCGACCACTCTGGTTTGCAGCGAGGAATAGACCTCATTGAAGTTGATCGACGTCGGAGCGGCTCCCAAAGCCTGGAACATCGAGGTCCACAGCGGCGACACCGGCACCCGGATCTTGAAGTCGCGCAGATCGTCCGGCGTATTGATCGGCCTGGTCGAGGAGGTGATCTGTCGAAAGCCGTTATCCCAAATCTTCTCCATGACGACGAGATTGGCTTTGGCGATTTGCGCCCGGACGTATTTGCCGAGCTCGCCGTCCATCGCCTTCCAGACCGTGGCGTAGTCGGGAAAGGCGAAACCGATCCCGTTGATCGCCGTCGCCGGCGTCAGCGTCGATAGGATCAGGCCGGAGAGCGTGAAAAACTCCACCCCGCCGGAGCGAAGCTGACTGAGCGTATCAGTGTCGGAGCCGAGCTGATTGTTGGGAAAGACCTGAAGGTCGAAGCGGCCGTCGGTCTCCCTCTTGATCGCCGCCGCCATTTCCTTCGCGCGCGCGTTCATCGGGTGGGCGTCGGGCAGATTGTTGGCGTATTTGTAAGCGAACTCCGCGTCCTGCGCGCGCGCGACGAACGGCGCTGCAACGGCGGCCCCGGCCAGGGCCGCGGGAACGGCGGCGAGAAGACGGCGACGGGATAACATCACATAACCCTCCAGGTCAGGGGTCCGATCGGACCCGCGCTTCCTCACTTTTCAAAATCCATTATCTGGAAGGCGTCGTTAATGGTAGCTCCATATGGCTTGGCGGCGCCGCGGCGAGGGGGTGGTTGACGATTTCGCTCATAGATCGGCCGCGCGCCCGACGGGGTTCGAGGCCGAAAGTCACCCGCGCTGATTGGCTCCGACGATCGCGGGGCGGAGCGGCCGTCCGGCGGCGCGCTCGCCGACCCGGCCGGATGAAACTCTTGTCCTGAGGACAGGTCAATGACGGGACGTTTGATCGGCAAGGCGGCGATCGTGTTCGGCGCCGGCTCGTCCGGCCCCGGGTGGGGGAACGGCAAAGCGACCGCGGTGTTGTTCGCGCGTGAAGGCGCGCGGGTCGCCTGCGTCGATATTTCGGCGGACGCGGCGATCGAAACCGCCGACCTCATTCGCTCCGAGGGAGGAACCGCGCTGCCGATCGCCGCCGACGTGACGAACCTGAAATCGGTCCAGAGCGCGGTCGATCGCATGCACGCGGAATTTGGCCGAATTGACATTCTCCAGAACAATGTCGGGGTCGCTCATATGGGCGATCCGATCCAGCTGGAGGAAGCGGAATTCGCCGCGGCGTTGGACGTCAACGTCGGCTCGGTCCATCGGGCGGCCAAGGCGGTGCTTCCGCTGATGCTCGCAAGCGGCGGCGGCGCCATCGTCAACGTCTCCTCGATCGCCGCAGTTCGCTGGACCGGCTACCCCTACTTCGCCTACTACGCCGCCAAGGCGGCGGTGAACCAGGCCACCGTCGCGCTCGCGTTGCAATATGCCCGCCGGGGCGTCCGCGCCAATTGCGTCATGCCCGGCCTGCTCGACACGCCGATGATCTATCGACAGATCAGCGCCAGCTATCGCTCGGTTGAGGAAATGGTGGTGGCGCGCAACGCGATGGTGCCGCTCGGACGGATGGGCGACGCCTGGGATGTCGCGAACGCTTCCGTTTTCCTCGCGAGCGACGAAGCCAGGTTCATCACAGGCGTATGCCTGCCGGTCGATGGCGGACAAAGCTGCTCGGTCGCCGGCGTCGCGTGAATTGACGCTCGCCACTGCGCCTGACGAAGGTGTCCGCGATCTTCGTCCGCTCGGCCGGTGCGCGCCGTGGGGGATTTTCTATCCGATCAGCCCGTCGCTCTCGGCGAGGCGCTCGAGATGGTAATCCGCGTCGCCGAACGCGACGTCGATCATGGTCAGCCGTTTGAAGAGATGGCCGACCTTGTATTCCATCGTCATGCCGATGCCGCCGTGAAGCTGGATCGCCTGTTGTCCGATGAAACGGGCCGAGCGGCCGATCTGAGCCTTCGCGGCGGAGATCGCCTTGCGCCGCTCGGCGGCGTTCTCCTCGCCCGCCATCATCGTCGCCAGCATCATCATGCTGCGCGCCTGCTCCAGCGCGACGACCACGTCGGAGGCGCGGTGCTGCAGCGCCTGGAACGAGCCGATCGTGACGCCGAACTGCTTGCGCGTCTTGAGATATTCGACAGTCATTTCGAGCGCTTCGGACATCGCGCCGACCGCCTCGGCGCAAAGCGCGGCGATCGCCTCGTCGACGACGCGCTCGATGGCGGGATAGGCGCCCTCGGGATCGCCGAGCACGTCCTTCGGCTCGACCCGCACGTTGGTCAGCGTCACCTCCGCCGCGCGCATCCCGTCCTGGGTCGGATAGCCGCGCCGCGAAACGCCCGGCGCATGTGCGTCGACGAGGAACAGGCCAATGCCGGCCGCTTCGCGTCGGCCGCCGGCGGTCCGCGCCGAGACGACCAGCTTGTCCGCCGTATCGCCGTGCAGCACCAGGCCCTTCTCGCCATTGAGCACGTAGGCCCCGCCGTCCTTGCGCGCCGCGGCGCCGATGTCGAACAGGTCATGGCCGGCCTGGCGCTCGGCATGGGCGAAGCCCAGCACAAGCTCGCCCGACGCGATCGACGGAATAACGGCGGCCCGCAGTTCCTCGCCGCCGGCGCGCCTGATCAGGCCTCCCGCCAGCGCGACCGTCGCGAGGTAGGGCTCGAGCGCCAGCGCGCGCCCGAACGCCTCCATGATCAGCATGGTCTCGACCGGCCCGCCGCCGAAGCCGCCGTCGGCTTCGGTGAAAGCGACGCCCAACAGGCCGAGCTCCGCGTACTGGCGCCAGAGGTCGCGGCTCCATCCTTCGGGCCGCGCCTGGAATCCCTTGCGGTTCTCGAAGCTGTAGCGATCGGCCAGCAGCCGCGTGACGCTGTCCTCGAGAAGTTGCTGCTCCTCGGTCAGATCAAAATTCATCGTTCACAGCCCCAAAACAGTCAAAGGCCCAGGATCGCCTTCGCGATGATGCCGCGCTGAATTTCGTTCGATCCGCCGTAGATCGAGACTTTGCGCAGATTGAAATAAGTGGGCGCGATGGTGGCGGCCCAGTCCGGCCCGACCGGCGGCTCGTTCCAGCGCGTCCCATCGTCGCGCTCGGGTTCGTAGGGCAGCGCGTAGGGACCGACCACATCCATCAGCAATTCGCTCGTCGCCTGCTGAATCTCCGAGCCCTTGATCTTGAGAACCGATGAGGCGGGGTCAGGCTTGCCCTTTTCCCGGTTGCGCTCGCCGGCGATCACCCGCAGCTGGGTCATCTCGAGCGCCTTCAACTCCACCTCCACCGCCGCCAGCTTCAACCGGAACAGCGGGTCTTCGATCTTCGGCCGCGCGCCATAGGCGTGCAGCGCCGCCAGTTCGCGAATCCGGCGCAGGCGCGCCTTGGAAATGCCGACCCGCGCGATGCCGGTGCGCTCGTTGCCGAGCAGGAATTTCGCGTAGTTCCAGCCCTTGTTCTCCTCGCCGACCAGATTTTCCAGCGGCGTGCGCACATTGTCGAAGAACACTTCGTTCACCTCGTGGCCGCCATCGAGGGTCTGGATCGGGCGCACCGTCACGCCGGGCGACTTCATGTCGACGAGGATGAATGAAATCCCCTCCTGCTTCTTGACCGACGAATCGGTGCGGGCGAGCACGAAAATCCAGTCGGCGTATTGGCCGAGCGTCGTCCACGTCTTCTGGCCGTTGATCACCCAGTCGCCGCCCTCCCGCCGGGCGGTCGTCCGCAGTCCGGCGAGGTCCGACCCCGCGCCGGGCTCGGAAAAGCCCTGGCACCACCAGTCGTCGAGATTGGCGATGCGCGGCAGGAACCGGCGCTTCTGCGCCTGCGAGCCGAAGGTGTAGATGACCGGACCGACCATGCTGGTGCCGAACGCCAGCGGTTCGGGCGCCGAGGCCTGCTGCAGTTCGTCGTTGAAAATCAGCAGTTGCACCGGGCTCCAGCCGGCGCCGCCCCATTCGACGGGCCAATGCGGCACCGACCAGCCCTTCTTGTTGAGAAGGCGCGTCCAGGTCACCAGGTCGTCTTTGCTGGGATGGCGTCCCTCGACGATTTTCTGCCGGATCGAAGCCGGCAGATTCGCCTTGACGAAGGCGCGCACCTCCTCGCGAAACGCCAGTTCCTCGTCGGTGAATCGCAGGTCCATCGTCGTCTCTCCCGATGCAGCGGATAGGCTCTTCTCCCGTCAGGGGGAAGGCGAGAATTGTTCAGCGCGCCTTGCGCGATTCCTCGCGCAATTCGACCTTTGACAATTTGCCGACGGGGGTGCGCGGCAAGGCGGCGCGAAATTCGAGCGCCGTCGGCAATTCATGCGGTCCGAGCTTGTCGCGCAGGAATTCGCGCAAGGACTCCAGCGTGAAGGGCTCGGCATTGGCGCGCAGCGAAACGAACGCCTTGGCCGTTTCGCCGCGATACGCGTCGGGGACGCCGATCACCAGCACTTCGTTCACCGCAGGATGTTCGTAGATCGCCTGCTCGATCATCTGTGGGTAGACGTTGAAGCCGCCGCACAGGATCATGTCCTTCTTGCGATCGACGATGAAGAAATAGCCGTCGTCGTCCATATAGCCGATGTCGCCGGTCAGAAAGTAGCCGTCCGCGAAGGACGCGGCGGTTTCCTCCGGGCGGTTCCAGTAGCCGCGCGTGACGTTCGGTCCCCTGATGCGCAATTCGCCGGTCTCGCCCGGCGGCAGAGCGCGATGCGGATCATCGAGAGCGACGACGCCGAGTTCGATGCCGGGCAGGGGAACGCCGATGCTGCCGAGCAGCACGGGCTCGTGCTCGGGAAAGCCGGTTCCGGCCGGCGAGGTCTCGGTCATGCCCCAACCGCCGCGCAAGGTCAGGCCGACGCGCCGGTTCAGATTCCTGGCCGTCTCGACCGGAAGCGGCGCTCCGCCGGAGCCGCAATAGCGCAGCGACGAAAAGTCGCGCTTTTCGACGCCGGGATAATTGTCGAGCGCGATCCACATCGTGGGGACGCCGGGAAACGCCGTCGCGCGCTTGACCTCGATGTCGCGCAGGACGCTCTCCGGATCGAACCGCAGGTGAAGGAGGATCTGGACGCCGCTGTGGAGGCCGCGAAGCAGGATCGTCGTCAGGGCGTAGATGTGAAAGAGCGGCAGAACGGCAATCAGCTTGTCGCTCTCCTGCATGATATGGCCGTTGCCGGAAAACCACGCGTCGTAGATGGCGACCGCGGCGGTCAGGTTGCCGTGGGTGAGGATGGCGCCTTTGGGCGCGCCCGTCGTGCCTCCGGTATATTGCAGCAGCGCGATATCGTCGGGCGTCACGACTGGCCATTGCGCCGCCGGCGCGCGCCCGGCGGCGAAATCGCGATACGAGACGACGGTCGGCCGGTCTGGCAGGGCGAGCGGCGGGATCGGCGAGGGACCCCAGCTTGCGTCCTCGTCGACGATCACCCGGTCGATGAGGCCGGCATCGAGCATCTTGCAGGCGTTGGGCAGGAAATAGCCGAAATTCGTGGTGACCAGAATGCGCGCGCCGCTATCCCTGAGTTTGTGCGCCACTTCGCGTTCCGCGTCGAGCGGGCTGAGATGGACGATCTTCGCGCCGGCCCTGAGGCCGCCGAAAAAAGCGATCGGATGCAGCGGCGTGTTGGGCAGATAAAGCGCGATCGCGTCCTGCGGCCGGACGCCAGCCCGCAAAAAGGCCGCCGCCATGGCGTCGGCCGCCCGGCCGAGCGCGGCGTAACTGATCGGCTGATCACGAAAGTCGAGTGCGGTGCGTTCGCCGTAATCGGCGACGGCTTGCGCGAATAGCGCCGGGATCGTGCCGAGGGGAACGGGTGCATCCCAGGCGAGCCCGGGCGGATAGTGCTTCTCCCAGGCGAATGGGACGCGTTTCGCCGCCGGGGTCAAAATCGCGGTCTCCTGCTGCGCCTCGGTCGCCGGGCTCAAATTCGCCGCAACGCGCGCGTGACCGCCATCGTCCTCTCCCCCTTCGCCTTGTCGCGCGAACCTCCCGTTCCCGCCTCGGTTGAAGCTAGGCAATGGGCCGGGCAAAAGCAACAAGCCCGGCGAAGCTCGCGCTCCCGGCGGTTCAGTTGATCGTCGCGCCGCCGTCGACGACGATCGCCTGCCCGGTCATGAAGCTGCTCGCGCTCGAGGCGAGAAACACCGCAGCGCCGGCGATTTCGTCGGGCTCGCCGATCCGTCCGAGCGGCGTGCGGGCGTTGTAGACTTTCAGATTGTCGGGATTCTCCCATAGCGCGCGGGCAAAATCGGTGCGCACGAGGCCGGGCGCGATGCAATTGACCCGCACGTTGTGCGGACCCAGCTCGGCGGCGAGATTGCGGGCCAACTGGAAGTCGGCCGCCTTCGAAATGTTGTAGGCGCCGATCGTCGTCGACGCCTTGAGGCCGCCGACGGAGGAGACGATGACGATCGATCCTTCCTTGCGCGAGATCATTTGCGGGGCGACGAAGGAGATCAGCCAGTGGTTGGCGATGATGTTGTTGTCGAGGATTTTGCGGAATTGGTCGTCGGAAATGTCGGCGAGCGGTCCGTAATAGGGGTTGGAGGCCGCATTGCAGACGAGGATGTCGATCTTGCCGAAATGCGCGGTCGCCGCGTCGGCGAGATGGCGCAGATTCTCCTTCGAGGAAATATTGGCCGCGATCGCCAGCGCGCAGCCCGCTCCCCATCGCGCCTCGAGCTGCTTGACGACGGCCTCGCAAACCTCCGCCTTGCGTGAGGACACCACGACTTTGGCGCCGTGTTCGGTGAGGCGCGTCGCGATCGCCCGGCCGATCCCGCGCGATGAGCCGGTGATCACGGCGACCTTGCCGGTCAGATCGAACAGCGACATTTCTTTCCTCCCTGGAGACCTCCGACAGGCTAGCCCGGCGTCGGCGTGGCGGATAGTCGGAAAGCCAAGCCGGGCGGCGCGCGGCCCAGGCCGGCTTCGACCCCCGCGATTCATGCTATTCTTTCAATGACGCGTTCACGTCTCCCGTCGTCTCTCTTTTCGGGGAGGGGTCGCGGCGAGGCGGATGCGCATTCGGGAAAGCGCCCATGAAAGCGGATCGCAGGCGCCGCGCGCCCAAGGCCATTCACAGGCCCGGCGACGAGGACGACGGCGCCAGGGCCGGCGCCGTGCAGTCGGTCGACCGGGCGTTGTCGCTGCTCGAGGCCCTGGGCGAGGACGAGGAGGGTTATCGGCTCACCGACCTGGCGATCCGCACGGGGCTGTCGCCCTCAACCGCGCACCGGCTGCTGACCACCCTCGAAAAGCGCCGCTTCGTCGAGTTCGACCAAAGCGACGCGACGTGGCACGTCGGGCGGCAGAGCTTCGCGATCGGCTCGGCCTTCGTGCGCCGCCGCAATTTCGTGGCGCCGGCGCTGCCGTTTCTGCGCCGCCTGCGCGATCTCACGCGCGAGACCGCCAATCTCGGCGTCGTCGACAATGGCGAGGTCGTCGTGCTCACCCAGGTCGAGAGTCGCGAAATCATGCGCGCGATCACCCGCGTCGGCGGCCGGGCGCCGATGGTGACCTCGGGGATCGGCAAGGCGATTCTCGCGACCTATGCGGACGAGGACGTCGCGGCGATCATCCAGCGTCACGGCATGCGGCGGCTGACGCCGAAGTCCGTCGTGCGCGCCGGCGAATTGCGCGATGCGCTGGAAGGCGTGCGCCGCGACGGCTACGCGCTCGACGATCAGGAGTTCGTCACGGGGCTGCGCTGCGTCGCCTCGGTCGTCTATAACGATCAGGCCGAAGCGCTCGCCGCCATTTCGGTGTCGGGACTGGCTGCGCGGGTGCCCGACGAACGCGTGCCCGAGCTCGGCAAGCTGGTGCGCGACGTCGCGCGCGAACTGACGCTCGCGCTCGGCGGGCGGCTGCCGGGGTCCGGTTGAGTTCGACTTTGGAATCGAGGACATTCGGTTGCGTGGCCGCTCGAAGGAAGCCGCCGGATCGGGATCCCTTTGTCGATCAAGCCGCCGCCGCGCAATGACCGCGGACCGGTGATCCATTGGGGGGCAGGCGTGGGAACCATTTTCATTTCGGTCGCCGTCGGCGTCCTGACGTTCGGTCTGGGAATTTTTGGCCTGTTTCTGCAAAGGTTGCTGCCGGAAAACCATATGTCGACCGGCTCGCGCGAGATGATCGGAGCCATCATCGGCCTCGTCACCCTGCTGTTGGCCCTGGTTCTCGGGACGCTGGTCGGCTCGGCTTACGGATTCTTCGCGACGCAAAAATCCAATGTCGAAACGCTCGGCGCCCGTTCGATCCAACTGAATATGGCGCTCGTGCAATATGGACCGGAGGCGCAACCCTTGCGCGACGGACTCAAGAGAGCCTTGAAAAAATCGTACCACACGATCTGGGGCGGCGGCGACACCGATCCGAAGGAACTCGAAGTCGGGTCCTACTTGCCGATGTTCATGGCGATGAACGCCGGCATCGCCTCGCTGAACCCGAAGACGCCGGCCCAGACGCAATTGGACGGGACGATCGGCGTCAACGCCGCCATTATCGAGCAGACCCGCTTGGTCATGTCGCTGCAACTGGCGAGTCCGGTTTCCTGGCCGCTGCTGAACATCGTCGTATCCTGGGCGATGCTGCTGTTTTGCGGGTTCGGGGTGCTCTCCCGCCTCAACGCTACCAGCGTCGTCGCCCTTGGGTTTGGTTCGTTCGCGGTCGCCAGCGCGGTTTTTCTCATCCTCGAGCTGAACGAGCCGTTCACCGGCCTGTTCCGCATTCCCGGCGCGTCGGTCGAAGAGACCATCCGGGCGGTGGGCGGATAGCCGGGCGGGATTTTCGTTCGCGCGCGCTCGGCGCAAGGCCTCGCTTATGGGATCGGCTCCAGGCCTTCGCCCGCGGCGTCGACGGGAGACAGGAAGGGGATGATGATGAGCACAGTGCTGGTGACCGGCGGTTCGGGCTTTATCGGCAGTCATTGCATCCTGCAGCTCCTGGGCGCGGGCCACCAGGTGCGCACGACGGTGCGAAGCCTGAAGCGCGAGGGCGACGTGCGCGCCCTGCTCAGGGAGGGCGGCGCGGAGCCCGGCGATCGTTTGTCGTTGTTCGCCGCCGATCTCGAACAGGATGCGGGGTGGTCGGAAGCGGTCGCCGGCTGCCAATATGTGCTGCATGTGGCCTCGCCGTTTCCCGCCGGCGTTCCCAAGCACGAGGACGAATTGATCGTGCCGGCGCGCGAAGGCGCGCTGCGCGTGCTGCGCGCCTCGCGCGACGCCGGCGTCAAGCGCGTGGTGCTGACCTCCTCGTTCGCGGCGATTGGCTATGGCCATGCGGCGCAGAAAGCGCCGTTTGACGAAACGAACTGGACAGATCCCAACGGCGAGGACGTCAGTCCCTACGTCAAATCGAAGACTCTCGCCGAGCGCGCGGCCTGGGACTTCATCGCGAGGGAAGGCGGCGACCTCGAGCTCTCCGTCGTCAATCCGGTCGGTGTGTTCGGCCCGGTGCTGGGACCCGACTATTCGACCTCGATCCTTATCGTGCAGCGCTTGATGGACGGCGCGGCGCCCGGCTGCCCGCGGTTCCAGTTCGGAATCGTCGATGTGCGCGACGTCGCCGACCTGCATATCCGCGCCATGACGAATCCCGCCGCCCGGGGCGAGCGCTTCCTCGCCGTCGCCGGCGATTTCATGTCGATCCTCGACATCGCCAAGGTGTTGAGGAACCGCATGGGCGCCGCGGCCAGGCGAGTTCCAACCCGGCAACTGCCGGACTGGCTGGTGCGCATCGCCGCCTTGTTCGACCCCACGGTGCGGCAGATTGTGCCCGAGCTCGGCAAGACCAAGAACGCCACCAACGCGAAGGCGAGGCGCATGCTCTCCTGGGCGCCGCGTTCGAACGAGCAAGCCATCGTCGCCACCGCCGAAAGTCTGGCGCGGCTCGGGCTCCTGAGGAAGCCTTGAACCGCGGCGGCTTGAGGCCCTCGCCCGCGACGGTTGATCGAAATATCCGGAATTCTATTTTTTGTTCAAGGTAAGCTATTGATCCATAGAGCTATTCGCCTGAAGTCCCGTCTGGTGGAAAAGAAATGCGCCGTCATTGAGAAACGCGCTATCCTTCGCAATAACAGGCGCCTTGAGGAACTGGGACAAGATGATTTCTGACTGAGGCGCGCCGCCGTCATTGCGGGAGAGCGAAGCGACCCAACGATCCAGACTGTGGCTCCGAAAGCCGTCGTCCAGATTGCCTCGCCGCCGCTCGCAATGACGGGGGAGCGCCACGGGGCGAGTCATCTTTCCTATCCCTCCGGGCAACTGTAATCGGGAGGCTGATCATGGCCAGGATGAAGGCGATCGAAGCGGCGGTTCGCGTGCTCGAAAAAGAGGGGATCGCCTGCGCGTTCGGGGTGCCCGGCGCGGCGATTAATCCGCTCTACGCCGCGCTCAAAGCGCGCGGGACGATCCGCCACATCCTGGCGCGCCACGTCGAGGGCGCTTCGCACATGGCCGACGGCTATACGCGGGCCAAGGCGGGCAATATCGGGGTGTGCATCGGCACCTCGGGGCCGGCGGGGACGGATATGATCACCGGCCTTTACGCGGCGATCGCCGACTCCATCCCGATCCTGTGCATCACCGGACAGGCGCCGCGCGCCAAGCTCTACAAGGAGGATTTTCAGGCGGTCGACATCGAGGCGATCGCCAAGCCGGTCGCCAAATGGTCGGTCACCGTGCGCGAGCCCGCGCTGGTGCCGATGGTGTTCCAGCAAGCCTTCCACGTGATGCGCTCGGGGCGGCCGGGCCCGGTGCTGATCGACCTGCCGATCGACGTGCAACTGGCGGAGATCGAATACGACGATTCCACCTATCAGCCGTTGCCGGTCTATAAGCCCTCGGCGACGCCGGCGCAGGCGGCGCGGGCGCTCGAAATGCTGAACGCCTCGCAGCGGCCGCTGATCGTCGCCGGCGGGGGAATCATCAACGCCGACGCCTCCGATCTGCTCGTCGAATTCGCCGAACTGACCGGCGTTCCGGTCATTCCGACCTTGATGGGCTGGGGGACGATCCCCGACGATCATCCGCTGATGGCCGGCATGGTCGGTTTGCAGACCAGCCACCGCTATGGCAACGCGACCTTCCTCGAATCGGATTTCGTGTTCGGCATCGGCAACCGCTTCGCCAACCGCCACACCGGTTCGGTCGACGTCTACACCAAGGGCCGCAAGTTCATCCACGTCGACATCGAGCCGACGCAGATCGGCCGGGTGTTCGGCCCCGATTTCGGCATCGTCTCCGACGCCAAGGCGGCGCTGAGGCTGTTCATCGAGGCGGCGCGCCAGATGAAGGCGGAAGGGCGCCTCAAGAAGCGTGACGCCTGGGCCGCCGCCTGCCTGCACCGCAAGGACAACATGCTGCGCAAGAGCCATTTCGACGCGGTGCCGCTCAAGCCCCAGCGCGTCTATGAGGAAATGAACGCGGCGTTCGGGCGCGACACCTGTTACGTCACGACGATCGGTCTCAGCCAGATCGCCGGCGCGCAGTTCCTGCATGTCTATAATCCCCGCAACTGGATCAATTGCGGGCAGGCGGGTCCGCTCGGCTGGACGCTGCCGGCGGCGCTCGGCGTGCGCGCGGCGATGCCGGACAAGACGATCGTCGCGCTGTCCGGCGATTACGACTTCCAGTTCATGTTGGAGGAGCTCGCCGTCGGCGCGCAACACAAGCTGCCCTATCTGCATATGGTCGTGAACAATTCCTATCTCGGCCTGATCCGCCAGTCGCAGCGCGGCTTTCAGATGGATTTTGAAGTCTCGCTGGCGTTCGACAACGTCAATGCGACGCCCGAGGGCGACGCGCCGGCCGGTTACGGCGTCGACCATGTCGCGGTTGCCGAGGCGCTCGGCTGCAAGGCGATCCGCGTCAAGAGCCCGAACGAGTTCAGGGAGGCGTTCGCCAAGGCCAACGCGTTGATGAAGGAATTCAGCGTCCCGGTGGTGGTCGAGTTCATCCTCGAGCGCGTCACCAATATCGCCATGGGAACGGAAGTGAACAATGTCAACGAATTCGAGGAAATCCTGTGCCTCGATCCGAACCTGTCGCTGCGGCAGAGCCAGGAAATGGGCGTGATCGAGAACGTGGGGACGTGAGGACGACCAGAAGCGTCGCGCCGCCCCTCATCCGACCTTCGCTCACGCGAAGGCCGGATGAGGGGCGGCACAACCATCCGGTAGGTTGGCCGTCGTGGCCGGCGCAGCCTGAAGCTTGCTTATCCTCGAGGACGAACCGATGCCGAAGTTTTCCGCCAATCTGACGTTTCTCTACAACGAACTCCCGCTTCTCGATCGCTTCGCCGCTGCGGCGCGGTCGGGCTTCAAGGGCGTCGAATACATGTCGCCCTATGAGCACACCAAGGGCGATCTGGTCGCGCGGCTGCGCGACAACGGGCTGACCCAGGTGCTGCACAATCTGCCGGCCGGCGACTGGGGCGCCGGCGAGCGCGGCATCGCGATCTTTCCCGATCGGGTCGAGGAATTTCGCCGCGGCGTCGCCCAGGCGATCGACTACGCGAGCGCGCTCGGCTGCGGCCTGGTCAATTGCCTGGCCGGCCTCGCGCCGGCTGGCGCGGATGTGGGCCGGCTGCGCAAGACCCTGGTCGACAATCTTGCCTTCGCGGCGCGCGAAATGGCCAAGGCGAAGATCAAACTGCTGATCGAACCGATCAATACGCGCGACATGCCGGGCTTTTTCCTGAACCGCACCGACCAGGCCGCGCGCCTCATCGGGGAGGTCGGCTCGGACAATCTGTTCATCCAGTACGACGCGTACCACATGCAGATCATGGAGGGCGATCTGGCGCGCACCATCGAGGCCAATCTGCCGCGCATCGCCCATATCCAGCTCGCCGACAATCCCGGCCGTCACGAGCCGGGCACCGGCGAAATCAACTATCCGTTCCTGTTCGGCTATCTCGACAGGATCGGCTATTCCGGCTGGATCGGCTGCGAATACAAGCCGCTGACCACCACCGAGGCGGGTCTCGGCTGGATGGCGCCTTACCTTTGATCGCCGTCGGCGCGAACGGGCGCGGTCGATTGGCGGCGCGATCATGCGCCGAAACGCGGGGAGTTGCGGACCATGAGCAAAATCGGTTTCATCGGCCTTGGCGTCATGGGCGCCCCGATGGCGGGAAACCTCATCGCCGCCGGCCATGAGCTGTTCCTCCTCAGCCGCGGCAAGGCGCCTGAGGCGCTCGTCAAGGCGGGAGGCGTGGTCTGCGCGAACGGCAAGGAAGTCGCCGAACGATCGCAGGTGATCATCGTCATGGTGCCGGACACGCCGGATGTCGAGCGGGTGCTGTTCGCCGCCGGCGGCGTCGGCGAAGGCCTGGGCAAAGGCAAGATCGTCGTCGACATGAGCTCGATCTCGCCGATCGCCACCAAGGTGTTCGCCAACCGAGTCAAGGATCTCGGCGCGGACTATCTCGATGCGCCGGTGTCGGGCGGCGAGGTCGGCGCCAAAGCGGCGTCGCTGACGATCATGGTCGGCGGTTCGCAAGAGGCGTTCGACGCGGTGAAACCGATCTTCGAGAAGCTGGGCAAGAACATCACGCTGGTCGGCGGCAACGGCGACGGACAGACCACCAAGGTGGCCAACCAGATCATCGTCGCCCTCACGATCGAGGCGGTCGCCGAGGCGCTGGTGTTCGCCTCCAAGGCGGGCGCCGATCCCGCCCGCGTGCGTCAGGCGCTGATGGGCGGCTTCGCCGCTTCGCGAGTCCTGGAGGTGCACGGCGAACGGATGGTCAAACGCACCTTCAATCCGGGGTTCCGCATCGAACTACACCAGAAGGACCTCAGCCTTGCCCTGCAGGGCGCGCGGGCGCTCGGCGTCGCGCTGCCCAACACCGCGACGGCCCAGCAATTGTTCAACGCCTGCGCGGCGCATGGCGGCAAGGCGTGGGATCATTCGGCGATGGTGCGCGCGCTGGAGATCATGGCCAACCACGAGATCGGCGCCGACAGCGCCTGAAGGGAAGGCTCATGGGGGGCGATTATCGCGCCTTGCTGCGCGCCATGTTCGACGCGGCGGTCAGCGCCGCGGCGCCGGCGCTGTGCGTGCCGCCGCACCTGCCCGCCCGGCCGCGCGGGCGCACGATCGTCGTGGGCGCGGGCAAGGCCGCGGCCGCGATGGCCGCGGCTGTCGAAGCGCAATGGAGCGGGCCAATCGAGGGTCTGGTCGTGACCCGCTACGGCCATGGCGCGCCGACAAACCGCATCAAGGTCGTCGAGGCGAGCCATCCGGTGCCGGACGCCGCGGGGCCTGCCGCGGCGAGCGGCATACTCGAGCTGGTCAAGGGCCTCACGGCGGACGATCTCGTGTTGTGCCTGATTTCTGGCGGCGGCTCCGCGCTGCTCGCCTTGCCCGACGGCGACATCACCCTCGCCGACAAGCAGGCGATCAATCGCGCGCTGCTGCGCAGCGGCGCGCATATCGGCGAGATGAACTGCGTGCGCAAGCACCTCTCGGCGATCAAAGGCGGCCGCCTGGCGGTCGCCGCGGCGCCGGCTCGCGTGGTCAGCCTGATCATTTCCGACGTGCCGGGCGATGATCTTTCGGTGATCGCCTCGGGCCCGACGGTCGCCGACGCGACAAGCCAGGCGGACGCGCGGGCGGTGCTCGAAAAGTATCGCATCGAAGCCTCGCCGGCAGTGCTGAAGCAGCTTTCGAATCCGGCGGCCGAGACCCCCAAGCCCGGCGATCCCCGTCTTGCCAATGTCGCCAACATACTCATCGCGACGCCGCAGATTTCGCTCGAGGCGGCCGCCGGGGTGGCGCGCGCGGCGGGCTTTGCGCCGCTGATCCTCGGCAATGCGATCGAGGGCGAGGCGCGCGACTGCGGCATCGTTCACGCCGGCATCGCGCTGCAGGCGGCGCGGTTCGGCCAGCCGCTGGAGCCGCCTTGCGCGATCATCTCCGGGGGCGAGACGACGGTCACCGTGCGCGGCAAGGGACGCGGCGGGCGCAACGCCGAGTTTCTCCTCAGCCTCGCCATCGCGCTCGGCGGGCGCGCCGATATCTGGGCCCTGGCGGCTGACACGGACGGCATCGACGGCAGCGAAGACAACGCCGGCGCGATCATCGGCCCCGATACGCTGGCGCGCGCGGCGGGCGCCGGCCTCGACGTCGTCCGGCATCTCGCCAACAACGACGCCTATTCCGTATTCTGGGCGCTCGGCGACCTCGTCGTGACCGGCCCGACGCGCACCAACGTCAACGATTTCAGGGCGATCCTGGCGCCGATGCGAATCGCGTGAGCCCGGCCGCCAAGCGGCGGCGCCGCATCGCCGGCGCGCCCGCCCGGCTCCGCCGCCGCCTCCGGCTTGGCCGGGGCCGCATCCTCGCTTACCTTTCGTAAGCTTGCTTGAAGTAATGTCGCGCCATCGGCCCCCGGCGGGCCTCCAGTTCTCGCCGATCTCGCGCGGCAAAGCGGGCGTCCAATGAAGTTTCCCTCCGATCACGGGTCAAGCTCCGGCGCGGCCGGGCAATCTGGCGACAACGCGGATACGTTCGAGGCGGCGCCGGTTTCGCTCTGGCTGGAGGATTACAGCGGCGTCAAGGCGCTGTTCGAGGCGTGGCGGCGGGCGGGCGTCAGGGACTTGCGGGCTTATCTTGCCGAGGATCAGGATCGCCTCGGGGCTTGCCTCGCCGGCATGCGCGTCGTCAGGGTCAACCGCCAAACGCTTTTGCTGTTCGAGGCGAACGACCTCGCTCATCTCGTCGCCAACCTCGACCGTGTCTTCCGCGGCGAAATGCTGGTCAACCTGGTCGACGAACTCGTCCAACTGTGGGACGGCAGGAACGCGTTTTTCAGCAACGGCGTCAACTATTCGCTGTCCGGCCGCCGCATCGATATCCAGCTCAAGGGGTGCGTGCTGCCCGGTTGCGAAGCGAATTGGGAGCGCCTGCTGGTCGCCGTCGAGGACGTCACCGAACGCGAGGGCGCGCGTCGCCTGCTGGCGCTCAGCGAGGACTATTCGCGCGGCCTGTTCGAGCATTCCCCCATCTCGCTTTGGGTGGAGGACTTCAGCAAGGTCAAGGCGCTGCTTGAGGAGGTGCGCGAGCGCGGAATTGAGGATTTTCGCGTGTTCACCGACGTGCATCCGGAATTCGTTCAACGCTGCATGAGCGAGATTCGAGTGATCGACGTCAACAACCACACGCTGACCCTGTTCGGGGCGCGCGACAAGCAGACACTGCTGCGGCGCCTGCGCGATGTGTTTCGCGACGCCATGGCGCAGCCGTTCCGCGAGCAACTGGTCGATTTATGGCACGGCAAGCTTTTCCAGCAGCGCGAGGTGGTGAACTATTCGCTCGACGGCGGCGTCCTCCACCTTCACTTGCAATTCTCGGTGTTCCCGGGCCGCGAGAGCGATTGGTCGCTCGTGCAGGTCGCGCTGACCGACATCACCGCGCGCAAGAAAGCGGAGGCCTATCTCGAATATCTGGGCAAGCACGACGTCCTGACCAAACTCTACAATCGCTCCTTTTACGTCGACGAACTCAACCGGCTGGAACGCAACGGTCCCGCGCCCGTCACCGTCATTATCCTCGACATCAACGATCTGAAAGCCGTCAACGATCAGCTCGGCCATGCCGCCGGCGACCAATTGCTGCGCCGCGCCGGAGAAATCCTCGCCAAGCTGGTCGAGCAGCCTCGCCGGGCCGCGCGAATTGGCGGCGATGAATTCGCCATTCTCATGCCGGGTTGCGATCAGCGCGACGGCGAGGAGATGATCGACAACATCGCGCGACTGACGGCGCTCAACAATCAGTTCTACTCGGGCAGCGAGCTCAGCTTCGCGATGGGGGCGGCGACCGGTCGGCCCGGGGAGCGCCTTGAAGCGGTTGTCCGCCAGGCCGATGCGGCTATGTACGCGGCCAAGCGCGCCTGGTATTCAAGCCGTACGGGTCAGATGGCGCCGCCGTTCGCGCCGCCGCCGGGAGGACAGGCGCCGGGGGGATGCGAAACTTCGGCGCGGTCGAATGGCGCCGCTCACAAGTCGACCGAGGCGTTGGCGTCCCAAGTGACCGCTCTCGTCTCTGGCGCGGCCATCGGGTTGGACGAGCGGGCGAACAGCGCGTCCCGTTCGGCCGCGGTCGATTTGTAGAACGGGTAGCGCTGCTCGACGCGGTCCCTCATCGCAAAATAATCCAGGCCCATGCAGGCGATCGGTTTCTTCAGCGTCGGATAGTCTCTGGCCTCACACCACGTCTCATGCCCGAAGACGCGCCGATAGTAGCCTTGATGCTCCGTGCGGATCGTCGCGAGGATGAAATCAGCTTTGAAATATTCCCCGGCCATCCAACCGGGCCGCACGGTCAGATAGGGCATTTCGTGAAACCGGCGCGAAAAATCGAGACGGGTGACGAAACGGGTGGGATCAATGATCACCTCCCCCCGACGCAGCCGCGGCCCGAGTATCTCAGGGAAAACCGCATATGCGGGCAACGGCGCGGTTTGTCTGTCGGCGACATGAAAACGAATCGAGCTGGCGAGCTCGCCGTCGATGAACATGCCGATGATCCAGACGTTCGACGCTTCGTCGAAGGGATCGCTGAATTGACCCGAGGGTTGAGGCTCGATGGCGCCTTCGCGCATATAGGCGTCGTGTCGCAAGCGATAGATCGCGTCTTTGTCTTGCCAATTCTCGGCCCGCCGGTACTCGACCCGCTCGAGAAGCCGCAAGACACGCTCGGAAAATCGAGACGGCACGAAATCCATTTCGGAACCCACGCGAACTGACCGGCGCCAGTACCTTAAGGTAAAGTGAACGCATAAGTGAAAATTGTAAACAGCCGCGCGCGCGAATTTTGCCGGATGGATCGAATCGGCGCGGAGCAAGAGACGCCGGCCTCCCGAATTGTCGGAATCTCCGGTGGCCTGAACGACCGGACTATTCGGAGGATCGCGAACCGCCCGCGCGCGGCGATCGTGCGGCGCGGGATTCCGCGCCGCCGCGCGATGAAATCGGCGCAAGATTGCGTCGGATCGAGACTGTTCTGCGTCCCGGCGCGACGCCGTCGTGCGTGGTCCGCGCGAGCGACCGTGGATATTCGCCGAAGACGCCGCCGCCGCGATCACTCGTCGGCGAACGCCTCGATGATCAACGCCGCATGGCGATCGAGAAGTGCTTCGGACCAACGCTCGGCCAGACATCGCGTCCGTTCGAGAAAGGCTCCAATCAGCGTCGGCGCCTCCAGCACGACATTTCCAGGGGCCAGCGCGGCTTGAACGGCGGCGTCGCGACGCGCTGACCAGCCCGCAGGGTCGCCGGCGGATCGAAAGGCGTCACGGCGGCGAAATTGGCGACGAATTCCGTTTGGCTAACCATATCGAAAATCGTCGCTTCAACGCCAACCTCCAATCGAGCGGGCGCAACGGCGACCATTCCGGCAAAGGCGTCGAGATCTTTCATGGCGGGAGCCAGCCCGGCGAACCAGCGCCAGGCCAGAAAGGACGACAGATCGACGGTTGCGAAGTGAGCCTCGACACCGAATCGAAGACAGGCGACCGTCAAGCCGCAACGTTCATTCGACCCATGCTCATGATCGGCGCCTTGCGCGAAATCAGGAAGGGCGGCGTGCGCGTTGGAGGTCGTTTTCGTCCAGCGCCGCGACGACCTCGAAACTCAATTCGCTCAGCCGGCGGGGAGGCAGGTTTTTCATTGATTGACTCATCGAAGTCATACTCGTTTTCCTTCGATCAATCGGACGTTTGGCGGCGCACGTCTTCATCATTCCTAAAGCAATTAAAGAGTATTCAACAATTGGGCGCTGTCGTGGAAATACCCGTCGGAAACAGATAGGTCGCGTTGGGGTAAATAAGGGAATTGGATGCAGTGTCGAATGTCCGCGAGCCCGCCAATGTTTCCGGCTGATTCAGATGCCGCTCGCAAAGGCGCCGCGGAACTTCCCGCCGATCTTTACGTTGAATTAGTAAACGCTTTGTTCCACGGCGGGTGGTCGCTCGCGATGGGGAGCCTGGCGACGTGCGCGGCTGCGCTGATCACCGCGATAACCATGAACAGCCCCGTGCTTTATGGTTTTTCGATCGCGCTGCCGGTCATCTCGGCGCTGCGGCTGTGGGTCATGGTCGCCCATGCGCGCGCCGGACTCGATCGGGGAGTCGCCGCGGCCAGCCGCTGGAAGCACAGCTACGTGTTCGGCGCGTCGGCCTATATGGCGACGCTCGGGTTCTGGACGCTCGCGGTTTTCACCCTTTCAGAAGACGGTTTCCCGAGAATTCTGGCGTTCTCGGCGACGATTTGCCACGCCTTTGGAATCGCCACCCGGAATTTCTCGATCAAGTCGTTGACCGACGCGCAGATCGTCGCCGGCTTCCTGCCTTTGAGCGTGGCGCTGGCGTTCGCCGGCGGTTTCTATCCGCTGATGATTTGGGTCGTCCTCGTTCCGTTCTTCTTTTTCATCAAGAGCTCGGCGAGCCGGCTGAGAACGACCCTGCTCGATGAAGTCCTCTCGAAAAGGGAGGTCACGCAGCTCGCCAGCCAACTGGATTCCGCCCTGAACAACATGTCGCACGGACTGTGCATGTTGGACGCCGACGGAAACCTGCGCGTCAGCAACGACCAGATCGCGAAAATGCTCGGCGTGCCCAAGCGCGCCATGCGGCCGGGCGTCAACGTCAAGGTTCTGCTTCGGTTGCTCACCCGGACGGGAGCGATTGCGCAAAACGTAGCGAACGAGCTGAGTCGGGCGTTGAAAATGCCGTCCGACGGCGCCGACTATTCGCTGGTGGCGAATGCGCCGGACGGACGATCGATCGAGATCAATCTTCATTATATGCGCAACGACGGCGCGGTGATCGTCACCCAGGACATCACCGAGCGCCGCAACGCCGAGGCGGCGATCTATCGGATGGTCTGGTTCGATCCGGTGACCGGCCTGCCAAATCGGCGACGGTTCGAGAAGGAGCTTTCGAACGCCCTGCTCGCGCCGCAGGGCGAGAAGGAAAACGGGGCGGTCCTGTTCCTCGATCTCGATGATTTCAAGCAGGTCAACGACAGTCTGGGCCATGCGCGCGGCGACAAGCTGCTGTGCGCCGTCGGCGAGCGCTTGCGCTCGGCGGTGGAGGAAGCGGACGTCGTTGCGCGTTGGGGCGGCGACGAATTTGCGATTCTGCTGCCGCCGGGAAGAAGCGAGCGCGCGCCGTCCACGATCGCCGATCGAATAATCGCCCACATCAATCGCCCGTTCCACATCGATGGTTACGAAATCATCGTTGGCGCGAGCGTCGGCGTGGCGAAGATTCACCGCGACGGCCTGACGCTCGAAACGCTGTTGAGCAATGCGGATCTGGCGCTCTATGCGGCGAAGGCGGAAGGGCGCAATCGCTGGCGTTCATACGAGAGGCAGCTTGGTCTCGACGCCCAGAGCCGCAGGACTCTCGAAATCGATCTGAGAGCCGCCATCGCCAACGAAACGATCGAGGTTCACTATCAACCCATCAACAGCGCGGTGACCCGGGAGATCGTTGGCTGCGAGGCGCTGGCGCGATGGCGTCACCCGAACCGCGGCTACATTTCCCCGGCGGAATTCATTCCGATCGCCGAAGAGCTCGGCTTGATGGACGAACTCGGCCGCACGATTCTCCAGCGCGCCTGCGACACCTGCGCCTCATGGCCCGAGCGGTTCTTTGTCGCGGTTAATCTGTCGCCTCTGCAGGTCAGAGGCGGACGAATCGCCAACATGATCAAGGAAGCTCTCGAATTATCCGGCCTTCCCCCCAATCGCCTGGAAATCGAGATCACCGAATCGACGCTGCTGCACGATTTGCCGTCGACGCGCCAAATATTGCGATCGATCAAAGCGATGGGGGTTCGCATCGCGCTGGACGACTTCGGCACGGGATACTCGAGCCTCAGTTACCTCCACACCTTCCCCTTGGACAAGATCAAGATCGACCGTTCGTTCACCATGGCGATCGGGTCGGACCACCGCGCCTCCATCGTGATCGCGAGCGTCGCCGGCATGTGCAAGATGCTGGGGATGGACGTGCTCGTGGAAGGAATCGAAACCGAACTGCAGATGCAGTTCGTCGACGGTCTCGGATCGGTGTCGGAGGTTCAGGGCTTTCTGTTCAGCCCGGCGGTTTCCGAGAAGGAGATCGCCGGCATGTTGGAGACCGGGCTGCACCGCAGGATCGCCTGACGCCCGCCGCGGCTCAATTTGGCGCACGCGCCCCAGGCGCGACCCGGCGACGTCAGGTCGACCGTCGCTTCAAGGCTAGCCGCGGGCGATGTGGCGCCGCCGCTCGACATAGGTCGAAAACACGCGGTCCCAGAACGGGGTGATCACGCCGTAGTTGCCCGAGGTTTCATGGTAATGATGCGCCATGTGCAAAACGCGGGCGCGGTAGAGCATGTCGCCCGGCTTCAGCTCCCAGTGGTGCGAGGCGTGGTGCACCAGCATGTAGCCGGCATAACCGAGCAAAGCGCCGCTGGCGAAGCCGCCGGCGAACACCACCCCGACCGTGAACAGAAGCGGCGCGAAGAACACCGCCAGTATCAGACCGCTGGAGACGAACGAGGGCACGCCGATCAACGCGTTCGGGTCGTTGTGATGCGCGTCGTGAAATTTCTCGAAGAACGGGATGGCGTGGTAGACCCAGCGATGAACGACGTATTCGACGAACGTCCAGACAAGGAGCCCCGCGCCAAACGCGAGCAACCACAAACCCGCCGCGTCAAAACCCTGCGACCAGATCGCGGCAGCCGCCAGCGCGACGATTGCTACGGGAATCGCGACGAAATCACCGAAGTAGAGAGCCTTGCTCAATTCCATGGATCGCCCCACTGCTTTGCCGGTTTGCGCGGGCTTTCAAGCCCCCGCGTCCTGACGCCGGCCGATTCGCCCGCTCCCTCGTCGTTGGCCGACCGCGTCGGCTTCAACCGTTGCCCGTGCCAGCGTCTAGCGCACTGAACCGATGAACGGCGAAATTTACGAGTATTTGCGCAAACTGACAATGGTCGCGTTCCATTCGTGCCGCCGTGCGATCCCGGACGTCCGGTTCCGGGCGATCGCAGCGCATTGGCGCCGCGCTCGTTCCGGCGTTCGGAAGCCTTGCCGGGTTAGACGGCCGACCTCGGCCCGGTCATCGTCTCCGCCCTGACGATCTTGTCGAAGTCCGCCGCGCTGACAAATCCGAGGCGTATCGCCTCCTCTCGCAACGTCGTATGGTTTTTGTGGGCCGATTTGGCGATGAGCGCCGCCTTGTCGTAGCCGATGGTCGGCGCCAGCGCCGTCACCAGCATGAGCGACCGCGCGACAAGCTCGCCGATCCGCTCGCGATTGGGTTCGATCCCCGCGACGCAATTGTCGGCGAAGCTGCGCGCGCCGTCGGCCAGCAATCGAATGGATTGGAGGATCGCATTGGCGATCACCGGCTTGAACACATTCAGCTCGAAATGTCCTTGGCTGCCGGCGAAAGCCATGATCGTCTCGTTGCCGATGACCTGCGCGCAGACCATCGTGAGGGCTTCGGCCTGGGTGGGATTGACCTTGCCCGGCATGATCGACGATCCCGGCTCGTTCTCCGGCAGCAACAGTTCGCCCAGCCCCGACCGCGGGCCGGAGCCGAGCAGGCGGATGTCGTTGGCGATCTTGAACAGGCCCGAGGCGAGGCTGGCCAGCGCGCCGTGGCAGAAGACGAGCGCGTCGTGGGAGGCGAGCGCTTCGAATTTGTTGGCGGCGGAAACGAATGAAAAGCCGGTGATCGCCGAGGCGTGGCGAGCGAAGATTTCCGCGAAATCGGGATGCGCGTTCAGTCCCGTGCCGACCGCCGTGCCGCCTTGCGCGAGGGCGGCCAGCCCGGGCATGGTCGCCTCGAACTCGTTGAATCCCGAATTCGACCTGCGCGGCGTAGCCGGAAAATTCCTGGCCGAGCGTGATCGGCACGGCGTCCTGGAGATGCGTGCGGCCGATCTTGACGATGTCCGCGAAAGCCGCGGCCTTCTTCGCCAGCGCCATTTGCAACACGCGCAGGGAGGGCGCCAGACGCCCGCTGATTTCTCGCGCGGCCGCAATGTGCATGGCGGTCGGAAACGTGTCGTTGGAGGACTGGCCGAGGTTGACATGATCGTTCGGGTGCGTCGGAGCTTTGGCGCCGCGCCGTCCGCCCAGCCGTTCGTTCGCGAGGTTTGCGATGACCTCGTTGGCGTTCATGTTGGTCTGGGTGCCGGACCCGGTCTGCCAGACCCGCAGCGGAAACTCCGCGTCGTGCTTCCCGTCGGCGACCTCCGCCGCGGCCTGCGCGATCGCCTGCGCAAGATGCGGCTCCAGCAGGCCGAGCTCGGCGTTCGTCAGCGCCGCCGCCTGTTTGATGACGCCGAGCGCGTGGATGATCGGCGCCGGCATTCGCTCGTCGCCGATTGCGAAATTCTGCAAGGAGCGCTGGGTTTGCGCGCCCCAGTAGTGCTCGGCCGGCACCTCGATCGGACCGAACGTGTCGGTCTCGACGCGCGTCGCGGCGGCTTTCGACATGACTTCCTCCGCTGGGCCGCCGCGGCCGCCGGCGCCGCGGTTCTGCTTGACGCCGCCCGACCCCGACGTCTAGGCTTCAAATGTCCAATCTACACGATGCGAAGCTTTCGCACGCGGAAAGAATTGGCCGCGCCGGTCCCTCGGGGAGGAAGTGCGCCAATTCGACGCGGCGCAGCGGCGCGGAACGCTCGAAATCTCGCATCCCAAGGGGGGCGGCCATGATGAAGTTCGATGCCTATTCTTTGACGCGACGAGATATCTTGAGAACAGGCCTGGTCGGCGCCGTGTCCGCCGGCGCGTGGGTTTCAGGCCTTGGCGGCGCACTGGCCGACGATACGCTCGCCGACGTCAAGAAGCGCGGCGAGCTGGTCATCGCCACCGAGATGCAATTTCCGCCTTTCGATATCTCGGACAATGGAACCTACAAAGGCGTCGACCGCGACCTGATCGACGAGGTCGGCAAGGAGCTTGGCGTCAAGGTCAAGTATCTCGATCTGCCCTGGACCAGCATTCTGCCGGGCCTCGAGGCCAAGAAGTTCGACATTTGCATCGCGCCGGTCACCATCACCAAGGAGCGCATGCAGCGCTATCTCTTCACGGTGCCGATCGCCGACGCCACGGCCGCCCTGATGAAGCGCGCCAATGATGCGAGCATCGCCAAGCCCGGGGATATCGCCGGCAAGACGGTCGGCGGTCAGAAAGGCACCTCGCAGCTCGCGCAGTTGAAAGCCTATGCCGCCAAACTGCCCAAGCCGGTCGAGGTCAAGGAATATGTCGACAACAACCAGTCCTACGCCGATCTCGCGGCGGGCCGGATCGACGCCTCGGTCAATTCCTTTCCCAATCTCGCCTACGCCGCTTCGCAACGCGCCGACACATTCGCGGTGGTGACGCCGGCCTTCGGCACGCCGACCTATTTCTCCTGGGTCGGACGGCTCGACGACAAGGGGCTGGTCGACGCGGTCAACGCCGCCATCCTCAAGACGGAGCAGGACGGCCGGATGGCCAAGATCCAGAAGACCTGGTTCGGCCAGACGTTCGATCTGCCGAAGACGGTTCCAGAGCCGCAGATCTAGGATTGGATCGGGGCGGCGCGGAACCGTCCCGTTCGGCTGACCGCCGCACCATGCAGCCGCAGGTTGTCGTTCATTCTCTCGCCTACCTGACGCTCGCTGCGGGCATGACCATTTACGTCTCGATCGCCGGCATCGCGTTGGGGATGGCGATCGGTTTCCTCGTCTGCCTCGCCCGGCTTTCGACCAACCGGAGCCTCGCCCGCGCCGGCGCCTTCTACGTCAGCTTCTTCCGCGGCGTGCCGTTGCTGGTGCAGTTGCTGTTCATCTACTATTTTCTGGCCGAGTTCGGCGTCGACGTGCCGGCGATGGCGGCGGCGATCGGCGGCCTCGGCCTCGCGTCGGCCGCCTTTCAGGCGGAGATTCTGCGCGGCGCGCTGAACGCCGTGCCCGCCGGTCAGGCCGAGGCCGCCGCGGCGCTCGGCTTCTCTCGCGCCGACATCTGGCGGCGCATCCTGCTGCCGCAGGCGCTGCGCATCAGCGTGCCGCCGTTGATCAACGAATTCACTCTGTTGCTCAAGGCGTCGTCGCTCGTCTCGGTCGTCGGCATCGCCGAATTGACGCGCGTGAGCATGAATATCGCGTCGATGACCTATCGCCCGCTCGAAGCCTATCTCGGGGGTGCGCTGTTCTATCTGGCGATCAATCTGTGCCTCGCGGGCCTTGGCGTTCGGGCGGAGCGCCGGCTCTCGGCGGGCGCGCTGCGATGAGCTTCGAAGTGCTTTGGCGCTACGCGCCGGCGCTGCTCAGCGGCTTTGGCGTCACTATCCTGTGCTGGAGCGCGGGATCGACCATCGGGTTGATCGCCGGCTTCGTCATCGCGCTGCTCTATCGGCTGCGCGCGCCGCCCCTTCGCTGGCTGCTGCGCGCGTTCATCGAGGTCGTCCGCGGCACGCCGTTCCTGGTGCAGTTGTTTCTGCTCTATTCGGGCGGCCCGTTCATCGGCCTCAGGCTGGGGGCGATCACGGCCGGCATCGTCGGGCTCGGCGTCTATTCAAGCGCCTATTTCGCCGAGGCGTTCCGCGCCGGCTTCAGCGCGGTGCCGGTCGGCCAGATCGAGGCGGCGACCAGCGTCGGCATGCGTTCGTCAGATATCCTGTGGCGTATTTCGCTGCCGACCATGCTGGTGGCGACGTTGCCGTCGATTGTCAACCTGCTGATCATCCTGTCCAAAGAGACGGTGATCTTGTCGATCATCACGGTGCCGGAGCTGATGTACCAGATGCAGACCATGGCGGCCGAGACGTTCACCGCGTTCGACGCGATTTTCGCCATGGCGGTGTTCTACTGGCTGCTGGTCGAGGCGGTTTCGCGCCTCGGCTACCGGCTGGAGCGGCGCGTCACCGCGTTCCTGGCGCCGGCGGCGGGGCGATCATGAGCGCGCCGACGATCGAATTGCGCGGCGTCGGCAAGAGCTTCGGCGCCTTGCAGGTCTTGCGCAACATCGACCTGACGGTCGACAAGTCCGAGGTCGTCTGCCTGATCGGACCCAGCGGCTCGGGCAAGAGCACGCTGCTGCGCTGCGTGAATTTCCTCGAAAACTACGATGCCGGGGAAATCCGGATCGAGGGAAAACTGATCGGCTATGAGCTTCGGGCGAACGGCGAGCGCCGAGCGATGGGCAAGCGCGAACTGCGCGAGATGCGCTGCGAAATCGGCATGGTGTTCCAGCACTTCAATCTCTGGCCGCATATGAGCGCGCTGCAGAACGTCACGGAGCCGCTGAGACGAGTGCGCCGCTTGCCGGCGGCCCAGGCGCAAGAGCGCGCGATGCAGGTGCTGGCGCGCGTCGGTCTTGCCGAAAAGGCGTCGTCCTATCCCGGGCATCTGTCGGGGGGCCAGCAGCAGCGCGTGGCGATTGCGCGCGCGCTGGCGATGCAGCCGCGCCTGATGCTGTTCGACGAGCCGACCTCGGCGCTCGATCCCGAACTGGTCGGCGAAGTGCTGGAGGTGATGCGCGGCCTCGCCTCGGAGGGCATGACCATGCTGATCGTGACACACGAAATGGGATTTGCGGCGAAAGTCGCGGACCGCATCGCGTTTCTCGACGCGGGGCGGATCATCGACTATGGACCGCCCCGCCAGGTCTTTCACGAAAGCGGCGAGCCGCGCGTGCGGCAATTCCTGCAGACCTACCACGATCGCAACAGTTTTTGAGGCCAGCGCATGACCGCCGCGATCCGCTCCGTCCGTCTTCCCGATGGCGCCCTGGCTCCATGCCTCGGGCAGGGCACCTGGCGAATGGGAGAAGATCAGTCGCGGCGGGCGCAGGAGATCGCGGCGCTTCGACGCGGGGTCGAGCTGGGCCTCGCTTTGATCGACACCGCGGAGATGTACGGCGACGGCGGCGCCGAGGAGCTGCTCGCCGAGGCGCTGCGCGGCCTGCGCGACAAGGTGTTCCTGGTCAGCAAGGCCTATCCGCAAAATGGAGCCGGGCCGGCGCTGCGGCGGGCTTGCGAAAACAGCCTGCGCCGCCTTTCGACCGACCGGATCGACCTCTATCTCTTGCACTGGCGCGGCGTCGCGCCGCTCGCCGCGACCGTCGAAGGGATGACCGGCCTGCAGCGCGAGGGCAAAATCCGCTATTGGGGCGTCAGCAATTTCGATGCGGACGACATGGCCGAACTGCTGGCGGCGGGCGGCTCGGACTGCGCGACCAACCAGGTTCTCTACAATCTGCAGCGCCGCGGCGCCGAATACGATCTGTTGCCGGCCATGGCGGCGCGCGCCATGCCGGTCATGGCCTATAGCCCGATCGAGCAGGGCAGGTTGCCGAAGTCCGGCGCCCTGGCTGAGGTCGCCCGGCGCTACGCGGCGACCACGCACCAGATCGCGCTCGCCTGGGTGTTGCGAAGGCCGGACGCCATCGCCATTCCCAAGGCGGCGACGATCGCGCACGTGACGGAGAACAGCCGGGCGCTCGAGGTGAAGCTCGACGCCGCCGCGCTGGCGGGGCTCGACCGCGCGTTTCCGCCGCCGCGCCGCAAGACGCCGCTTGCAATGCTGTAGGCTCGGCGCCGGCGACCAGGCCGCCGCCGCTCGTCGCGAACGGGCTCCGATGCTGCTAAGGTCGCCGCCGGATCCATGAGGAGAGGTCGATGAATATCCGGTCGATGGAAACCGCAGGCGCGGCCTTGCCGCTTTACGCCAACCTCGTCGGCGGCGTCAGTCTGGGGGCGGCGGACGGACGCTTTCTCGACGTGGTCTGCCCGTCCGACGGGCTTGCCTTCGCCCGCATCGCGCGCAGCGGGCCTGGCGATGTCGCCGCGGCGGTCGCGGCGGCGCGCCGGGCGTTCGAGGGCGCCTGGGGCCGGCTCACGGCGGTCGAGCGCGGCCGTTTGCTGATGAAGCTCGGCCAGGCGATCGCCGACAACGCGCCCGAGCTTGCGGCGCTGGAGTCGCGCGACACCGGCAAGCCGCTGAAGCAAGGCGCGGCCGACATGATCGCGGCGGCGCGCTATTTCGAATTCTACGGCGCGGCCGCCGATAAATTGCATGGCGAGACCCTGCCGTTCCTCAACGGCTACACGGTGGCCATCGTCCGCGATCCCCATGGCGTCACCGGCCACATCATTCCCTGGAACTATCCGGCGCAGATTTTCGGGCGTTCGGTCGGCGCCTCGCTGGCCTGCGGCAACGCTTGCGTGGTGAAACCGGCCGAGGACGCCTGTCTCAGCGTCATTCGCTTCGCCGAGATGGCGCGCGAGGTGGGCTTTCCCGACGGCGCGCTCAATGTCGTGGCGGGTCTCGGCGCGGAGGCGGGCGCGGCTTTGTCGGCCGATCCCGGCGTCGATTTCATTTCCTTCACCGGCTCGCCGCAGACCGGCGCGGCGATCCAGGCGGCGGCGGCGCGCAACAACGTCGGCTGCACGATGGAGCTCGGCGGCAAGTCGCCGCAGGTTCTGTTCGCCGACGCCGACATCGAGGCGGCCGTCCCCGTCGTCGTCAACGCGATCATCCAGAACGGCGGCCAGACCTGTTCGGCCGGCTCGCGCGTGCTGATCGAGCGATCGGCCTATGCCGCTTTCTCGTCGGCGATCGCCGAGCGCTTTTCCAAAGTGCGCGCCGGCCCGCACGACCGCGACCTCGACATGGGCGCGATGATCAACGCCAGGCAGCGCGCGCGCGTCGAGGGCTATCTGGCGCGGGCGAGAGAGCAGGGACGGCGGGTCCTCGCGCAAGGGACCGTCGAGGCCGACGCGCCGGACGGCGGCTTCTACGTCATGCCGACGCTGTTTGGCGAAGTCCCCCGCGCGGACGCGCTCGCCAACGAGGAAGTGTTCGGCCCCGTGCTTTCGCTGATGCCGTTCGAGGACGAGGCGGACGCGATCGCGCTCGCCAATGGCACGCCCTATGGCCTCGTCGCCGGCGTGTGGACGCGCGACGCGAAACGCTCGATCCGCGTCGCGCGCGCGATGCGTTGCGGCCAGGTGTTCGTCAACGGCTATGGCGCCGGCGGCGGCGTCGAGCTGCCGTTCGGCGGCGTCAAGAAATCCGGCCACGGCCGCGAGAAGGGCTTCGAGGCGCTCTACGAATTCTGCGCGGCCAAGACGATCGTCATCAACCACGGCTGAGCGGTCGCGCCGCCGCCGGACGAATGGAGACAACGCCATGACGAGTAAATTGGCGAATGCGCTTCTCCTGGCGGCGCTCGCATTCTGCGGCAGCGCCGCCGCGTTGGCGGCCGAGCCTTTCGCGCTGACCTCGACGACGTTCAAGGACGGCGCGATGATGCCGAAAAAGGTCGCCGGCAACGTGGCCGGCAACGCCAATTGCGTCGGCGAGAACGTATCGCCGCAGTTTGCCTGGTCCGGCGCGCCGGAGGGAACCAAGAGCTTTGCGCTGACCATGGTCGACCCGGAGGGCCGACGGGGCCTGGGGACCTATCACTGGGTCGCCTATGGAATTCCCCCGAGCGTAGACTCGCTCGCCGAGGGCGAGGCGGGCAAGCCGTCGGACAAATATGTCGGCGGCAAGAGCACCCAGGGCGTCGGCAGCTATTCCGGGCCTTGCACCCCGCCGGGGGCGCCGCATCACTATACGTTCGTCGTCATCGCGACCGATCTGGACCCCAGGGAACTGCCGCCAGGACTGACGCTGCCGGAGCTTTGGGAAAAGCTGAAAGGGCGCGCGCTGGCCGCCGCCGGATTGGTCGGGCGGTTCGTCAATCCCTATCCGGATTAAACCGACCCGTTGCCGGGCGGCGGGCGCCAATCGGCGAGCCGCGCCGCCGCGGCTCGGCGCTACCCTCCGAACACGTCGTTGGTCTGCGCCGTCACCCGCACGAAGGTCGTGCGCTTGGGCACTTCCTTGAGTTGGGTGGCGCCGATGTAGGTCATCATCGAGCGCAAGCCGCCCATGATTTCGCCCATCGTGCCGTCGACAGGGCCGCGATAGGGCGTTTCGACGCTCTTGCCCTCGGCGGCGCGATAGGCCGCGACGCCGCCCGCGTATTTCTTCATCGCCGCTTCCGAGGACATGCCGTAAAAACCCATGCCGACGGGCGCCCGCTCGCCGTCGCGCTCTTCGTAGCGGATCTCGCCGTCGCATTCGTCATGGCCGGCGAGCATGCCGCCCAGCATCACGAAGTCGGCGCCGGCGCCATAGGCTTTGGCGATGTCGCCCGGCGACGTGCAGCCGCCGTCGGCGCAGACCTGCCCTTTGAGCCCATGGGCGGCGTCGGCGCATTCGATGATTGCCGAAAGCTGGGGATAACCGACGCCGGTCACCCTGCGCGTCGTGCAGACCGAGCCGGGACCTATGCCGATTTTCACCATGTCGGCGCCGGCCAGGATCAGCGCTTCCGTCATGTCGCCGGTCACGACGTTGCCGGCCATGATGATCCCGCCCGGGTTCTCGTCGCGGGCGCGCTTGACGATATCGAGGAATTTCTCGGAATAGCCGTTGGCGACGTCGAGGCAGAGCAGCCGCACGGGGGCCTCATGCCTGACCTTGGCGAGCTTGGCCAGATCCGCCTCGGTCGTGCCGATCGAATAGAATGCGTGCTCGCCCTCGGGACTGGCGAAAAATTTGGCGAGCGCGTCGACGGGATAGTGTTTGTGCAGGGCGGTCAGCGCGTGATGGCGACCGAGCGCGCGCGCCATCGCCAGCGTGCCGGTCACGTCCATATTGGCGGCGATCAGCGGGAAGCCGGTCCAGTCCGCGCCCGTATGCAGAAATCGGAAAGTCCGGTGAATGTCGACATCGTTGCGCGAACTGAGGGTGGATCGCTTGGGGCGGATCAGAACATCCTTGAAATCCAGCTTGATGTCGCTCTCGATACGCATAGGAAATCCGGGACAGGGCAGGGAAGGGCCAAATTGCCCCGCAGCTCCGATATCTGGCGTATCGACGGCACATTCAAGCCCTTCGGCGACGTCCATGGCGCAATTTGGATGCGATCGGTCGCCAGGGCCGGCTTTGCGTGCTAACTGCCGGCGGGCGGCTTGGCCGATCGCAGGCCGGGGCCGGACGGACCGTGAATCCAAGAAGGGACGGAGCGATGCGACTGAAGGCCAAGACCGCCATCGTGACGGGCGCCGGGCAGGGGTTTGGCTTCGGGATCGCCGAGACCTTTGCGCGCGAAGGGGCGCGGGTCGCATGCCTCGATTTCAACGCGCAATCGGCCCGCGCGGCGGCGGCGCGCATCGGAGCCGGGGCGATCGCCGTGACTTGCGACGTTTCGAAGAAGGATCAGGTCGAGGCCGCCGTCACGGCGGCGATCGCGGCGTTCGGCCGCGTTGACTGCGTGGTGAACAACGCCGGCACGTCCCATCGCAACCGCTCCATGCTGGATGTCGACGAGGCGGAATTCGACCGTATCTTCGCCGTCAATGTGAAGTCGATTTTCCTGATGGCGGGCGCGCTGGTTCCGCACATGCGAGAAAACGGCGGCGGCGTCATCGTCAACGTCGGCTCCACCGCGGCCCTGCGGCCCCGCCCCGGCCTCACCGTCTACAATGCCTCGAAGGGCGCGGTCCACGTCATGTCGAAATCGATGGCGGTCGAATTTGCTCCGGCCAACATCCGCGTCTGCGCGCTGGCGCCGGTGGCCGGCGAGACGCCGCTGCTCGCGACCTTTCTCGGCGAAGATACGCCGGAACGCCGCGCCGCGTTCAAGGCGACGGTGCCGCTCGGGCGCTTTTCGACGCCGCAGGACATCGCCAACGCCGCGCTATTTCTCGTTTCGGACGAGGCGGCGTTCCTGACCGGCGTGGTGCTCGAGGTCGACGGCGGGCGCTGCATTTAGGGCGGTGAGAAGTCGCGGCGCGCGCCTCGGGCAAGGAAAATGGGCGTCATGTCGCAGTGCGGCCGCGCGCCTTCGTGCGGCTGTTTTTGTCGAGGTCCCGGCGCACGTCGTCAAGGGAATCCTGGAGCAGTTCGGCCATCCGGCCGCGCGCATTGTCCGGTTCGTGCAATTGGATCGCCTGCAGCACGGCGCGGTGCTGGTGCAGGCGGTCGTCCTTGATGACCGCGCCGCGCCAGCCGGCCTTGAACGTTCCGACGAGCGCCGTGCGGATGAGCCCGCCCAGCGTGCCGATGAATTGGTTGCGAGTGGCGTCGAGAATGGCCTGATGGAAGCGCAAGTCGGCGCCGATGAGGTCGCCGCTGCCGTCCTGGAAGCGCTCCATGTCCGCATAGGCCTCGGCGATGCGGGCGAGCGCGTTCGGGTCGCCGGAATGGGCGGCGTAGCCGGCCGCTTGCGGCTCCACCCACAGGCGCAACTGGAAGAGGTCGCCGACGAAGTCCATCGTCAGCGCCGTTTGCAGGTGCCAGGCGAGAAAATCGGGATCCAGCGTATTCCAGTCCGATTTCGGGCGGACGCTGGTGCCGACCCTCTGGCGCGAAATGATCAGGCCTTTGGCGGCGAGCGCGCGGAACGCCTCGCGCAGCGTCGGGCGCGACACCTTGAAGCGCTCGAGCAGGAGGGTCTCATGGGGCAGCAGGGAGCCCGGCGGATAGGCGCCGGCGATGATTTCGCCGCCGAGCGCGGCGGCGACCGAATTGTTTTCATTGCGCAGCCGAGCCGGCTCGCCGACGGGCTGGGCGTCAGCCACCAGCCGACGCTGCGCCGCCTCGCGCGCGGCTTTGCGCCTCGAAGCGGATCGGCGGTGGGCGGTCGACACATGAGTTAACAATCTGCTCCGCAAAGAATTTGATCATACCGGGCGCCGCCCCGGGACTTAGACCTCATGATCGGGCGCCGCGCAATGATGACCGAGCGCCGTTCGATCGTCGGCAGGCGGCGCCGGAATCCCTGTCAAGTCGCCGTCCCCATCGGCGCACTCCTTGGCCATGGCCGACAAGCCGACAGGTTTCGCCCCCGAGAGTCAACCTGCCGCCCGAAATTCCGGCGGCGGACCGGCCTGGGCCTGCGCGAATGAGCCCCGCCATCGTTTCCGGGTCGGGCTCCCAAACGCGGTCGTTGATTCTTCCGCGCTTCGACGCTTGCTATATCGCCCGCCGACCCATGAAGGAACCCATGATGGTGCGCTGGGCGACGATGAAAACGAACAGCAGCACGCCGACGAAGATCGTCGCCCACCAACTGGTCAGCGTGCCCTGGAAATTGACAAGCGTCGTGATCAATCCCTGGATCAATCCGCCGAACAATGTGCCGAACACCAGGCCCACGCCGCCGGTCAACAACGTTCCCCCCAGCACCACCGCCGCGATCGCGTTGAGCTCGTCGCCCAGCCCGGCCAAAGGATAGCCCGAAGCGGTGTACAGGGCGTAGACCACGCCGCCGAGCCCGCTGTAGAAGCCCGCCAGCGCATAGATCATGATCGTGGTGCGGCGGATCGGCACGCCCATGAGCCCCGCTGACGCGCGGTCGCCGCCGATGGCGTAAACATTGGTGCCGAAGCGGGTGAAGTGCGCGATGACGACGCCGACGGCGAGCACCACCAGCATCACCATGGCGGAACTCGAAAGACGGCCGCCCCCGCCGAGATCGAAATGCCAATCGGAGAACACGTCGACGAAGGGATGCTTGATGGGGACGGAATTGAGACTGACCATGAAGCAGCTGCCGCGCAGAAGAAACAAGCCGGCCAGAGTGATGATGAAGGGTTGGATCTCGCAAAAATCGATGATCAATCCCTGAAAGGCGCCGAACGCGACGCCGAAGGCGATCATCAACGCGCCCGACGCCAGGGGATGCCACCCGAGCGTGTCGAGATGCGCCATGACCACGCCGACGAAGCCGATCATGGAACCGACGGAGAGGTCGATACCGCCGGAAAGGATGACGAAAGTCGTGCCGATAGCCGCGACGATGATGAACGCGTTGTCGGTTAGCAGGTCGCCCAACACATGGGTCGACAGGAAATATTTGAAACTGAAGCCGCCGACAGCGTAGACGAGCACGAACACGGTGACCGTCGCAAGGAGTGGAAGGTATCTTTCCCTCATCCCCTTCTCCCGCGGAACGCGCTGAATATGCTCTCGCGAAGCCGGCGCGATTGCAGCAGAAGCACGATGAGCACGACCACGCCTTTGACGACCATATTGTATTGGGGCGGCAGACCGCTCACCAGAATGGAGGTCGTCAAGCCTTGGATGACGAGGACGCCGATGATGGTCAATCCGAGATAGAAACGGCCGCCCGCCAGCGAGCCGCCGCCGATCACCACGGCGAGGATCGCGTCGAGTTCGATGAAAAGGCCGGCGTTATTGCTGTCCGAGCCGCGGATGTCGGCGCAGATCAGCACGCCCGCGATGCCTGAGCACAGCCCGGACAGCGTGTAGGCGCCGATCTTGACCAGCTTGGCGTTGATGCCGGCAAGATCGGCTGCGGCGGAATTGCCGCCGACCGACTCGATGAACAGGCCGAGCGCGGTGCGGCGCAGGAGCAACCAGAGCAGCAGGAATGTGCCAGCGGCGACAATGATGCGCGACGGCACAGTGAGGAATTCGCCCGTGCTGAGAGCCGAAAAAAAGTCGCTGCGGAAGGTGACGATCAATCCTTCGTCGATCAATAGCGCGATCCCGCGGCCGGCGACCATCAGAATCAGCGTCGCAATGATCGGCTGGATTTCGAGGATGGCGACGAGGAATCCGTTCCATAATCCGCACAGAAGGCCCGCGCCGAGCGTCAACGCGAGAACCAGGGGCGGCGACATGTCGCGATGGATCAGATTGGTCATCACCGCGCCGACAATGGCGATGACCGCGCCGACGGACAGATCGATTCCCTTGGTGCCGATCACCACCGCCATGCCCAGCGCGACCAACGCGGTCGGCGTGCCGCGATAGAGCACGTCGATCAGGCTTCCGAACAGACGCCCCTGCACGATGCGAATCGAAAAGAATCCCGGGGACACCACGCCGTCGACGACGAAGATCAGCGCCAAGGCGAAAATCGGCCAGAACCACGGACGACTGGTCAGGTCGTCGAACGACCATCGGCTTGGGGCGATCGCCTGTGGATTTTCCGCGCGATCCATCTCAACCGCCCGCGATCGTGCGTATGATGTTTTCGCGGGTGACGTCATTGCCAGCGATCTCGCGCACCTTGTGGCGGTCGCGCAGCACCTCGACGCGGTCGCTCACCGCCACGATCTCGTCGAGTTCCGACGAGGCGACGAGGAGCGCCAGGCCTTCCCCGCAAAGGTGGCGGATCAGCGCGACGATCTCGGCATGGGCGCCGACGTCGATTCCGCGCGTTGGCTCGTCCAGGATCAGGATGCGCGACTTGGACGCCAGCCAGCGCGCCAGAATCACTTTCTGCTGATTGCCTCCCGAAAGCTGGCCGACGGGCTTATCGGCGTCGGGCGTGGCTATGCCGAGCGTCTTGATCATCTGCTGCGCGACTCGCTCCTGTTCTTCATGCGGCAGGCGCCAAAGCCATCCGCGCTTGACTTGCGAGGCGAGAACGATGTTTTCTCGAACGGTGAGCTCGGGAATGATCCCTTCGGCTTTACGATCCTCGGGGCAGAAGCCGATGCCCAGCCGCACCGCTTGGCGCGGCGAGCGGATGGCGATCGGTCGGCCTTCGAAGCGAACTTGGCCGGCGTCGGGGTGGACCGCGCCGAACACCAGCTTGCATGTCTCCGTTCGTCCCGAGCCCAGCAATCCGGCGAGCCCGACCGCCTCTCCGGCGCGCAGCTGCAGATCGAAATTACCCATGTAGCGCCGCCGGCCCAGACCCTCGACGGCCAGGATCGGCTCGCCGGGCGCGACCGCTGCAGTGGGCGCTCTCCGCGCCTCGGTATGCTCCAGCTCGCGGCCGAGCATCAGAGAGATCAGCTTCAGGCGGGGCAACTCGGCGGTCGGCGCCGATCCGACCAATCGGCCGTTTCGGAGCACCGAAATGCGGTCTGATATCTGGTAGACCTGATCGATGAAATGCGTGATGAAGACGATAGCGATGCCGCGCGCCTTGAGATCGCGCAAGATGCCGAACAGCAGTTCGACCTCGCGCGCGTCGAGGCTCGCGGTGGGCTCGTCGAGCACGAGGACCCGCGTGTCCTCCTCCAGGGCGCGCGAGATGGCAATGAGCTGCTGGACAGCGATAGAATAGGACGCCAGCGGCCGCTCGACATCGATGTCGAGGCGAAGGCGCTTCAGCCGCTCGCGAGCGCGTTCATTCGCCCGCCGCCACGAAATGAGCCCGTAGCGCAACGGTTGGCGCTCGAGCGTCAGATTCTTGGTCACCGACAGCGTCGGTATGAGATTGACTTCCTGGTAGACGGTGCTGATTCCCAGAGCGCGGGCCTCGGCCGGGTTGGCCATCTCGATCGGTTGCCCGTCGAGCAGCATTTTGCCGGAATCGCGCCACAACGCACCGGTCATGATCTTGATGAGGGTCGATTTGCCCGCGCCGTTCTCGCCGAGCAGCGCATGAACCTCGCCGGCGTTGAGCCGGAAGTCGACGTTCTCGAGAGCCCGCACGCCCGGAAAGGACTTGGAAATGCCCTGCAACTCCACCCGTGGCGTCGCCGCTTCCGTCACCCCAATCTCCCGTTGTGACCATCGTTAGGGTGCGTTCGCGCGAGATTCAAGCGGCCTCATCATAGAAACGGCGCCCAGCCAATCTAGTTCGCTGGGCGCCGCTCATGGGTCGCAGGAGGAAGATGCGACCGTGAAACGAGGGTTAGCCGCCCTTCTTCTTAAGAACTTCGGCCGCGTCGCGGATGTCGTGAACGTCGCTGGGAATCACGACCCATTTCGGCCAGTCCTTCTTGCCGCCAAGGTAAGCCTTGACGACCCCGTAGATGTCCGGCCCGATGTCGGAGCGCAGTTCGACCGAAGTGTTCGCGTCGCCGGCGATCATCGCCTTGAAGATATCCGGGACGCCGTCCACCGAGACCGTCAGGATGTCCTTGCCGGGCTTCAACCCCGCTTCCTTCATCGCCTGGATGGCGCCCAGCAGCATATTGTCGTTATGCGCCCAAACCGCCTTGATGCCTTTCAGTCCATCGGTGGCTTTGATGAAGCTTTCCATGACTTCCTTGCCGCCCTGGGTCGTGAAGTCGCCGCTTTGCGACTTGACGGTCTTGATCAGCGGGAACAGCGCCTCGATCGTGTCGAAGCCCTTCTTGCGATATTCCGCCGCCGCCGAACCCACGGTGCCCTGCAATTCGACGATGTCGCCCTTGCCCTTGAGGGCTGCCGCGAGCCATGCGCCGGCGAGTTTGCCTTCAAGATTGAAGTCGGCCGACACGCGGGTCACGTACAGCGACGTGTCCTTCGTATCGACGTCGCGATCGACAAGGAACACCGGAATATTGGCGGCCTTCGCCTCCTTGAGCACCTGGTCCCAGCCCGTTACGACCACCGGGGCGATGATGATGGCGTCAACTTTCTGGGAGATGAAAGAGCGCACCGCCTTGAGCTGGTCCTCTTCCTTCTGATTGGCGTCTGAGAATTTGAGGTCGATGCCCTCCGCCTTCGCTTCGTCCTGCATGCTCTTGGAGAAGGCCGTGCGCCAGTCGCTTTCGTGCCCGACCTGCGAGAAGCCGATTGTCAGCGCCGAAGCCGACGCGGAAAGCGCCACCAACGCGGCGGCGCCGACAGCCGCGCCCAACAGATATTTCATGCTTTTCATAAAGTCCTCCCACTTGCGAAACTCTCTTCGCCCGAGTGCGAACGAGCCTTCCCTCGCGTTGCATCGCGATTTCTATTAGCCACATAATATGACTATTTCAAAAATCCCGTCAACAGGCTCCGGCGGCGAAGCATGCCGAGGGCCCGTAAACAAGCCGCCGCCAATCGCTCGAGGCCGGCATTGATCCATCTCAAATCGGCGAAATTCCTTGCCGCTCGAGAACCGCGAAACGGAGCAGGGGCCAAGGGCTTGTCGAACTTGCCGGGAGTTCTCTGCGCGCGGCCTCTTCCGGGCGCCAGGCTAGCCATCGCCGCGAAGTTGCGGTTCAATGGCGCGAGGGGATCCCGCCTTGTCGTTTTCTTCGCTGCTTCTGTTCGTCGGCGTCTACCTGGCCGCGACCGCGACGCCGGGGCCTGGCGTGGCTGCGCTGGTCGCGCGGGTCCTCGGGCAGGGCCTCGTCGGAATTGCGCCGTTCGTTGCGGGCTTCGTGGTCGGCGACCTCATCTGGTTCACCGTTGCGACGACGGGCCTCGCCATGTTGGCGCATGCGTTCGCCGCCCTCTTTACGGCGGTCAGAATAGCCGGCGGCGGCTATTTGCTTTACCTCGCCTGGACGATGTGGCGGGCGCCCGTGCGGGCCGCCGCGATCGGTCCGGCGCTCGGCGGCGCCGGCGGCCGACGCGCGTTCCTCGGCGCGCTCTCCCTGACGCTGGGCAATCCGAAGGTGATCGTCTTTTTCCTGTCGATCATGCCGTTGATCGTCGATCTCGGCGACGTCACTTTCACGACTTCGATCGAGATCATGGCGACGATGACGATTGTCCTCTGTGCGGTGCTGCTGACCTACGCCGTCGCTGCTGACCGCGCGCGCAAGCTGTTCGCCTCGCCGCGCGCCATGAAGATGCTCAATCGCGGCGCGGCGGGCTTGATGGTCGGCGCGGCGGCGGCTGTCGCCACGCGGTGACAACCATGATTGTCATGGCCTGATCCGATCCTGCCCGATGCGATTGGACATTCAGAAATCGAGACAGGCGTGCGGGGTTTGATCAGGCTCTGACGGCAGGAAACCATGCCCGAGATCGTCGCCATCGGCGAAGCGTTGTTCGAGCTCAACCAGGCCGGGCCAGGCGCCCCTTTCACCCCCGGCTATGGCGGCGACACGTCGAACGCGATGATCGCGGCGGCGCGTTCGGGCGCTTCGGCCGGCTATTTCACCGCGGTGGGCGCGGATCGCTTCGGCCAATCGCTGGTCGAATTGTGGCGCGCCGAGGGCGTCGACGCGAGCCGGGTGATCGTCAACGGCGCAGCGCACACCGGCATCTACTTCGTCACGCATGGCGCTGAGGGCCACGAATTCAGCTATTTGCGCGCCGGTTCGGCCGCCAGCCGCATGACCGAAGCGGATGTTCCGGCCGATTACATCGGCGCGGCGCGGGCGCTGCATGTCTCGGGAATCAGTCAGGCGATTTCTTCCTCCGCCGCGGACGCCGTTTTCGCCGCGATCGAAATCGCCAGGCGGCAAAAGGTCATGATCTCCTACGACACCAACCTGCGCCTGAAGCTTTGGCCGCTGAAGCGCGCGACCGCGATTATTCATGAGGCCATGAAGAGCGTCGACATCGCGTTGCCGGGGCTCGACGACGCCCGCAGGCTGACCGGCCTGGAGCAGCCCGACGCCATCGTCGATTTCTACCTGAGGCTCGGCGCGGGCGTCGTCGCGCTGACGCTCGGCAAGGACGGCGCGCTGACCGCGACGCCGAGGCGGAGGGAACGCGTTGCTTCGTTCCCGGTGGACGCCGTCGATGCGACCGGCGCCGGCGACGCCTTCGACGGCGCCTTTCTCGCCGAATTCCTGAGGACCGGCGACCCTTTCCAGGCGACGCGCTTCGCCAACGTCGCGGCGGCTCTCTCCACTTGCGGTTATGGCGCTGTCGCGCCTCTGCCAAGCCGCGCACAGACGCTGGCGGGCCTGGCCAAAACGTGAGAGACCGGCGCGCCACCCCTGTCCGGAACGATTTGCATGAATTTCCTGCCCTCGCCGGCCGTTCTGCTCGCCTATTCCGCCGCCGGGCTCCTGCTGGCGGCGACGCCGGGGCCGGACATGGCGCTGTTCCTGTCGAAGACGCTGAGTGGAGGCAAGCGCTTTGGGTTTGCGGCGCTGGGCGGCGCCCTGGCCGGACTCGTCGTCCATGCCTGCGCGGCGGCGCTCGGCCTGTCGGCGCTGCTCGCCGCTTCCGCGCAGGCCTACGGCGCCGTCAAGCTCGGCGGCGCGGGCTATCTGCTTTGGCTCGCCTACGGCGCGTTGCGCCATGGCTCGGCCTTGCGCCTCGAAGAGGCCGGCCGAGGCGGGCGCAGCCTGTTTTCGACTTTCCTGACTGGGCTTGGCATCAACCTCACAAATCCGAAGATCATTATTTTCTTCGTGACGTTTCTGCCGCAATTCGTCGAGGCCGGCGACGCCGCCGCCGGCGCGAAGCTCCTGTTTCTCGGCCTGTACTTCTTGTGCATCGGCGCCGTGTTTTGCTCGGCGCTGATCGTCGTCGCCTCCCGCTTCATCGCAGCGGCGCGCGCGCACCCGCGCGCCATGCGCGCCTTCGACTATGGCTTTGCGGGGCTGATGGGCGCGTTCGCGGCGCGTCTGGTTCTTGCGCAACGGCGCTGACCGGCGCGTCGCGCCCGAAGGTTGCGCGCCCGGTGCGTCGCCGCTAAGGCATCGCCGAAGCGTTCCTCAAAATGGTCCCTTGGGAATTGCGGATTTGGGCGAAAACATGAATCTGCGCGTCGATGCGGCGGACGCGCGCGATCAACTGATCGGCGCGGCGCGCGAGGCGGGCAAGATTGCGCTGGGATACTTCCGGGCGGGGGAGCGCACGACCGCGCGCGTCGACTACAAGGCCGGCGGTTCGCCAGTCACGGAGGCGGATCTTGCGGTGGATGCGTTTCTGCGGGCGCGGCTCGGCGCGGCCTTCGCGGGCGCGGGCTGGCTTTCGGAGGAGACCGAGGACGATTCCGAGCGCTTGAGCCGCCAGAGCGTGCTGATCGTCGATCCGATTGACGGCACGCGGGGATTCCTGGCTGGCGATCCGCGCTGGGCGGTTTCGGTTGCATTGGTCATCGCGGGCCGGCCGGTCGCCGGCGTGGTGCATGCGCCCGCGCTCGGTGAGACCTATGCGGCGGCGCGGGGCTGCGGGGCCTCCCTCAACGGGGCCGCCATCGAAGCGTCCCGGCGCGAGACCATGGCGGGCGCGCGCATCGCCGGACCGAAATCGATGCTGGAGTCCATTGCTCGCGTCGGCGGTGTTACACTGAGCGCGCAGCCGAGGATTCCCTCGCTCGCCTATAGAATGGCGCTGGTCGCCAGCGGCGCGCTCGATCTCGCCGTGGCGTCCGAAAAATCGCACGAATGGGATATCGCCGCCGTCGACCTCCTGCTCGAAGAGGCCGGCGGAAGGCTCGTCGAGGCGGCCGGCGAGGCGTTGCGTTATAATGAAGCGGTGACGCGCCGCGGCGTCCTGTTCGCCGCCTCGACAAGGTTGATCGGCCCTTTGCTCGCCGCGGGCCGCCTCGCGATTGCGAGCCAACTGGCATGAGGAATGCTTTTCGCGATTCTGGCGCCGGTCCAGGTTCTCGCAAAGAGCGAGCAGGGATGACGACGCCGTCGCCTCGCTACAGGACATCAGAGATGACCCAAACCGCACCCTCCGCCGAAGCCGAGAAGTCGAGAGACCGCGATTCCAACGCCCGCGAATCGAGGCAATTGTTGCACCTGGTGTTCGGCGGCGAGCTGACGAGCCTCGACTCGACCGAATTTCGTGATCCCGCCAAGATCGACGTGGTCGGCATCTTCCCCGATTACGCGAGCGCCGAGCGGGCGTGGCGCGGCAAGGCGCAGTCCTCCGTCGACAGCGCGCAGACGCGCTATTTCATCGTGCATCTCCACCGGTTTCTCGAACCGACGGGCTTGGCGCGCCGGACGCCCTGAAGAGAAAATGCTGAAGCGCCTCGGCCGGATGAGACTTGTGCAGGAGGCGCTGGGCTTTCTGCTCGCCGCCTATATCCGCCTGGTGCGCCGCACGAACCGTTTTGTGATCGAGCCGGCGGACCTCGATGGGGCGATCGCCGGCCATACGCCGCTGATCGTCGCGATGTGGCATGGCCAGCATTTCATGATTTCCTTCGCCTGGCCCCGTTCGATCGCCCGGATGGCGGCGCTGATTTCCCGCCATGGCGATGGCGGCGTCAACGCCGCGGCGTTGCGCCATTTGGGCGTCGCGCCGATACGCGGCTCGGGCGCCCGCTCGCCCCGCAAGCGCCATCGACGCGGAGCGTCTGCGATGCGTGAAATGTTGCGTGCGCTGTCGAGCGGCGCTTCGGTAGCGATGACCGCCGACGTCCCCAAGCGCGCGCGGGTTGCGGGCTCCGGCATCGTGCTGCTCGCACGTCTGTCGGGCCGTCCGATCGCGCCGACCGCGGTCGTCACCAGCCGGCGGTTCGATTTCGCTTCGTGGGATAGAGCGAGTCTCGGCAAGCCGTTTGGGCGCGGCGCCGTCGTTGTCGGCGAACTGATCCACGTCGCCAGCGACGCGGACGAACAGGCGATGGAGCGGGCGCGCAAGGCGGTCGAAGAGGGGCTCGACGCCGTGCACGCGCGAGCCTATGCCAAAGTCGGCGCCGTCGATCCTGGCGCCGGCTTGAGGCGCGGATGAAGTTCCCCGTTTCGCTCTTCGCCTATCGGCTCGCGACCGGCGCCTTCGCGCCGGCGAGCGGACCCTTGCTGTCCTGGCGGCTTACACGCGGCAAGGAGGACGGCGCCAGAATTGGCGAGCGGCGCGGCGAGCCGGGTCTCGACCGGCCCGCCGGCGTGCTCGTCTGGCTCCACGGCGCGAGCGTCGGCGAGGCGGTCTCGCTGCTGCCGCTGATTGAAAGGCTTACGCAGCGGGGACGTCAGGTGCTCGTCACGACCGGAACCGTCACCTCGGCCGCGGTGTTGGCCGATCGCTTGCCGGCGGGCGCGTTTCATCAGTTCGTGCCGCTCGACGCGCCGCAATTCATGCGGCGGTTCATCGAGCATTGGCGCCCGAACGTCGCGCTGATCGCCGAATCCGAATTGTGGCCCAATTTCATCGTCGAGGCGGAAAGGACGCGCACGCCGATCATTCTCGTCAACGCGCGGCTCAGCGAGCGTTCGTTCCGGCGCTGGAGCCGGCTTCGCAGTTTCATCGGCGCGCTGCTGGCGCGCATCGAGCTCTGCCTCGCCCAGAGCAAAAGCGACGGCGAGCGGTTTGCCCTGCTCGGCGCGCCCCACGTCAGGCTCGTCGGCAATCTGAAATATGACGCGCTCCCCCCGCCTGCCGACCGACGAGAGCTCGCCTTGCTTTCGGGCCGGATTTCCGGGCGGCAGGTATGGATCGCGGCGTCGACCCATGGCGGCGAGGAAACGATGATTGGCGAGGCGCATCGCATCGTGGCGCGCGCCTTTCCCGATCTTCTGACGTTGATCGCCCCCCGCCATCCATCGCGAGGCGTCGAGATCGCCGCGCAACTGCAAGGCCTCGGGCTCAACTGCGCGCTTCGCTCGCGAGGCGATCAGCCGGTTTCCGAAACCGCCGTGTACGTCTGCGACACGATCGGGGAGCTCGGCCTGTTCTATCGCCTGGCCGGCGTCGTGTTCGTCGGCAAGTCTCTCGTGCCGCACGGCGGCCAGAATCCGATCGAGCCCGCCAAGCTGGCCAGCGCGATCCTGCACGGCCCGCATGTCGCCAATTTCGCCGACGTCTTCGCGCTGCTCGATGCGGCGGGCGGCGCCGCGGTGGTGCGCGATCCCCAGGAATTGGCGCAGACGCTCGTCGCGCTGTTCGCCGACGGCGCGCGCATGCGCGCGATGGCGCGCGCCGCCGCGCAGGTCGTCGAGAGCCAGACCGGCGCTGTCGATCGCATGCTGCAGGCGATCGAGCCCTATCTGCCGCAACCGGCGCTGGAGGGCGCACGTTGAGGGCCCCGGCCTTTTGGGCGACTCGCAGCCCGGGCCTGCTCGCCCGAGGTCTGGCGCCGTTGGGCGGCCTCTATGGCGCAGTCACCGCATGGCGCATGGCGCAGAAGGGCTTGCGCGTCGCTGTGCCGGTCATTTGCGTCGGCAACTTTGTCGCCGGCGGAGCCGGCAAGACGCCGGCCGCCATTGCGATCGGGCGCCTGCTGCGCGAGATGGGCGAACGGGTCGCGTTCCTGTCGCGCGGCTACGGCGGCGCGGGCGGGCGCGTGATCGCGGTCGATCCGCAGGTCCACCGGGCCGCGGAAGTCGGCGATGAACCGCTGCTGCTCGCGCGCGTCGCGCCGTGCTTCACGGCCCGCGACCGACGACTCGCCGCGCAGGCGGCGATCGAAGCCGGGGCCAGCGTCCTCGTTCTGGACGATGGCCTGCAAAGCCCGGCGCTCGCCAAGGATTTGAGCTTCGCTTTGATTGACGGCGGCGCGGGCTTCGGCAACGGCTTGTGCCTGCCCGCCGGCCCGTTGCGCGCGCCGCCGGCGGCGCAACTGCCGCATGTTTCGGCGACCGTTTTTGTCGACGGCGTCTCGGACGCTAGCGTCAAGGCTCACGAAGCGGTGTCGGCCAAACCGTCGCTGAATGCGCGCATCGAGCCCGATCCGCTCATCGGCGCGCAGTTGCGCAATCAGAATGTGCTCGCTTTTGCCGGCATCGCGCGGCCGACGAAGTTTTTTGCGACGCTCGAGGCGTTGGGGGCGCATGTCACGGTCGCGCGCGGCTTTGGCGATCACCACCGCTACTCGTCGACGCAGCTTAATGCGCTCATGACGGAGGCGGCGAGCCTCGGTTTGACGCCGGTAACGACCGAGAAGGACATCGTGCGCCTGAAGCCGGCTTATGTTGCAAGGATTGTCGCGCTGCCGGTGGCCCTGCGCTTCGAGGAACCGCTTCGCGTCACAGCCCTGCTGGCCGAGGCCTTGGCGCGTCGGCGGGCGGTTGCTTGAGGCGCGGCCGCTCTATTCTCACTCGCAACAAGCGCTCCTGTTTGCGGGAATAAGGGCTTGACCTGGCGCGCGTGATGGCGAGGCTCGCGATTTCAGCGAGACCGATTCGGCGGTGGAGGCTTGAAATGAAACCGGCGCTGCTGGCGGCCTTTGCCGCGCTGAGTTTGGCGGGCTGCAATTCCGGCGGCCCGGCGCCGGGGGCCGCGCCGCCGGCCCCCGGTTCGATCGTTGTGGCGCCCTCGAACTTCCAGATGCCGCAAGGGGGCGGCTGCGCCGGCGAAATCGCCCGCTACCGCGCCGTCCAGGATGACGATCTTGCGATGGGTCAGATCGCGCAATCGGTCTATGATCAAATCCGCCGCGAAATTGCGGCGGCCGCCGAGGTTTGTTCGGCGGGTCGCGACGCGGAAGCGCGCGCGATGGTCCTCGTGTCGCGCAAGCGCCATGGCTATCCGACCGCGCTTTAGCGGTTCTGCAGCTCGTGCCTTATGAAATCCGCGACAAAGCGCGGACAGTTGATCGCGTCGAGGTCCCGCGCGCGACGCACGATGTGCAGGCGCCGCAGTTCCGCGCCGGGGTCCTTGGCGAGGAAAGCCTCGACGCGCGCTTTTGCGGCCAGCGCCGTCTCGGCCATGCGCATGGTTTTCATGCAGGCGATGCGCTGGGGCGCATGAAGGACCGTCCAGTCCGCCGCCATTGCGACTTCTTCGACCGAAATGCCGGTCTCCTCGCGCAATTCGCGCCGCGCACTGGCGGCCAGGTCGACGCGCGCGCCGAATATATCGCTGGGGTCGGGCGTGCCGGCGGCGAAATAGACCGACCCCCCGTTCGCCGTATGCGCGGCCATCTCGCCGAGCAGAAAGGCGCCGTCCGAGGATTCCAGCGCGGCCATCGAGAAGCAGTTGCAGACGCCGCGGTCCGGGAACCCAAGATCGCGCCAAGCGAGAAAGGCCTTGTAGTCCGTCTCGAAATAGGCCCCGCCGAGGATCGTTGCGCCATCGTCACGCTGCGCGAAATGGTGGCGCCCCAGCAACAGAACGCGCCCATCGAACAGGTGCGGCAGCGCCGCCTTGCGGCTGGCCCAGTGGGCGGCGATCCGCTCGGCTCCGTTTTCGGCGAACGCCCAGGGCGCCGGCTCGTAGCGCAGGTCAAGTTCGGCGACCCTGATGAGGCGCGCCTCAGGCTCGCTCATAGGTCGATCGCGCCTTGCGCGACGATCACCGCCGATCCGCCGATGGTGGCGGCCTTCAGCGCGCCATGTTCGACGTCGACGCCGAGCGAAACGAAGCTTGGCCGGCCCATTTCGAGGCCCTGCTCGATGATGAACACGTGCCCGCCGTCGCCCGGACGCTCGAATTGCATCACCACGCCGGCGAAAGCCGCGGCCGCGCTGCCCGTCGCCGGATCTTCGACGATTCCCCACCCGGAAGCGAACATGCGCGCGTGCCAGGTCGAGCTTTTGTCGACAACCTCGTTGGCGTAGAGATACACGGCGGGGCCGCCGTTCTCGCCCCAGAGTTTCAGGTTTGGGCGGGCTCGCGCCATCGCGGCGAGGCCGGCGATGGGCACGAACAGGAACAGCGTTCCCGCGGTGTAGTGCGTTGGCCGGTGGCGGCCAAAGCCGATGTCCGCGACGTCCAGGCCAAGGCCGGCGGCGAGCGTTTCGCCGGAAGGCGCTTCGCCGGCGGCCTCGGGCAACTGGGGCAGGGCGAAATAGGCGGCCATCGCCTGGCCCTTGCGGTGGCGCGCGACGCATACGATGTCGCCGACCGCCTCCTCGATGACGACGCGGAGATCCTCGCGCGCGAGCAGATCGGGCGCGCGCAGGTGGGCGAGAAGGACCGCCGCGCCGATCGTCGGGTGGCCGGCGAACGGCAATTCCCGGCCGGGGGTGAAAATTCGCATGCGCGCGGTGTTGACCGGGTCGTGCGGCTCCTCGATGAACACCGTCTCGGCGAGATTGAATTCGCGCGCGATCGCCTGCATCCGCCCGCCATCGAGCCCATCGCTGTCGAGCACGACAGCGAGCGGATTCCCCGCGAGCGCCGCATCGGTGAAGACGTCGAGCGTGTAGAACTTGCGGTTCATCCGGCAAACTCCTCAGAGGCGTTCGGCGACGAACAGGCGCGAAGGGCGAACGAACTCCTCCTGCGCGGCGATGATCTCGAGTTCCCCGGATCCGCCCCTGGCCGTCGCGGCGATCAAACCATAGACGGAGGAGGCGGCGAGCGCGATCGCTTCGGCCGCGTTGCGGGCGCGCAACCAATGGGCGAGGAAAAGCGCGGCGATGACGTCGCCGGCGCCATTCACCTTGATCGGCGCCTTGGGGGTGCGCAGCCGCCAGAGCGCGCCATTTTCGGAAGCGAGCATGTCAAGCGCATCGGCGGGGGTGTCGTCGAGGCGGAGCGAGGTGACGAGGATCGCCTGGGGTCCACGCGCATGCAGCGCGGCGAGCGCCTCGCGCGCTCCTATCATGTCGTTCGAGGGCAGGTTTGCGAGCAGATCGAGTTCGAAATGGTTCGGCGTCAGGATCGTGGCGGCGGGCGCCGCGCGTTCGCGCATGAACTCGGCGACGCCGTCGCGCACGTAGACGCCGCGCTCGACATCGCCCAGCACCGGATCGCAGCAGTAGACCGCCTGAGCGTTTTGATCGCGGACGGCGGCGACGCCGCGCAGGATCGCCGCGCCGATTTCCGGCGAGCCGACATAGCCCGACAGGACGCCGTCGCAACGGGCCAGCGCGCCGCGCGCGGCGATGCCGGCGATGCAATCGTCGATCAGGGCCGCGTCGAACACTCGGCCGCGCCAATCGGGATAGCCGGTGTGGTTGGAAAACTGCACCGTGTTGATCGGCCATACCTCGCAGCCGATGCGCTGCAACGGAAACACCGCCGCCGAATTGCCGACATGGCCGTAGACCACATGCGACTGGATCGAGAGGATGGAGAGCGGGGAGGGGAGGCTCATTGGGTCCGGGGTTCGATGTCGCGGCGCGCCGCCGGCGTTTCCTCTACCGCAAGCCGGTCCCGAACATAAGGCCGCCGAACCGCTGCCGTCTGTTTTGCGCGAGCAGGCGGGTCAATGACGATGACCCCAGGGGAAACGGAATCGGGCGCTTGAGGCGAATGAGGAATCCTGAAACATTGCGGCGCGCCAGCTTCGATCGCCACGGAAAGAGCCGCGAGGGCGAATTTCTCACGGCGCTGCAACAGCTCGAGGTCGCCGAATGGATGACGCCATCGCCTTTCTCAAACGCGCCATCGAGCAGGGGCGGGGCCTTTCGAAGGCCGATGTCGTCCTCAAGGGCGGGCGGGTGTTCGATCTCGTCACCGGCGGACTCGAAAAGAGCGATGTGGCGATCTGCGGCGACCGCATCGTGGGGACATTCGGCGACTATCGCGGCGCGGTGGAAATCGACGTCGCCGGCAAGGTGATCGTCCCCGGCTTCATCGATACGCACCTGCATGTGGAGTCCTCGCTGATCACGCCGCTGGAGTTCGATCGCTGCGTGCTGGCGCATGGCGTCACCACGGCGATCTGCGATCCCCACGAGATCGCCAACGTGCTGGGCGCGACCGGCCTGCAATATTTTCTCGACGCTTCGCTGGCGACCGCGATGGACCTGCGCGTGCAATTGTCGAGCTGCGTGCCCGCAACCCATCTGGAGACCTCGGGCGCCCGGCTCGAGGCGGCGGACCTCGTGCGGTTCGCCAGCCATCCCAAGGTTCTCGGCCTCGCCGAATTCATGAATTTTCCCGGCGTCCTGGCGGGCGATCCGGCGTGCCTCGCCAAGCTCGCCGCCTTTCAGGACCGGCGCATCGACGGCCACAGCCCATTGTTGCGCGGGCTCGACCTCAACGGCTATCTCGCCGCCGGCATCCGCACCGATCATGAAGTCACCAATATGCCGGAGGCGCTGGAGAAGCTCGCCAAAGGCATGCAGATCCTGGTGCGCGAAGGCTCGGTGTCGAAGGATCTGCACGCCCTCGCTCCGATCATCACCGAGCGCCATTCGCCGTTCATCGCCCTGTGCACCGACGATCGCAACCCGCTCGACATCGCGGAGGAAGGCCACCTCGATTTCATGATCCGCACCGCGATCGGCCTTGGCGCGCCGCCGATCGCCGCCTATCGCGCGGCGAGCATTTCGGCCGCGCGCATTTTCGGGCTGATGGATCGCGGCCTTGTCGCGCCGGGCTGGCGCGCCGATCTGGTGGTGCTGGACGATCTCCAGGCCTGTGCGGTCTCCAGCGTCTTCTCCGCCGGCCGGCTCGTCGGCGAAGGCCTGTTCGCGACGCGTCGCGCGCTCGCGCCGGTCGGCCGCCACAGCGTCAAGGCGCGGCGGGTCGCGGCGCGGGACTTCGTCGCCACAGGCTCCGGCCCCTCGACCCAGGCGATCGGCGTCGTGCCCGGCAAGATCATCACCGAGCGTTCGCCCGTGACCTTGCCCTTTGTCGGCGGCGAGCGACTTGTCGACATCGATCAGGACGCCATCAAGGTCGCCGTCGTCGCGCGTCACGGCGTCAACGACAATATCGCCACCGCCTTCGTGCGCGGCTTCGGCATGAAACGGGGCGCCATCGCCTCGTCGGTCGGCCATGACAGCCACAACATTTGCGTCGTCGGCGTGGACGAGGCCGATATGGCGGCGGCGGTCAACCGGCTGATCGAAATCGAAGGGGGATTCGCCGTCGTCGCGGGCGGACGGGTGCTCGCCGAGCTGGCGCTGCCGGTAGCCGGACTGATGAGCCTGATGAGCTTCGAGCAGGTACGCGAGGCGCTCATCCCATTGCGCGCCGCGGCCAGGGAGCTCGGCGTCGTGCTCGCCGAACCGTTCCTGCAGGTGGCGTTTCTGCCGCTGCCGGTGATCCCGCATCTGAAAATCACCGATAAGGGGCTTGTCGACGTCGACCGTTTTGAACTGGTGCGCGATTAAGCGCGCCACCTTGCCGCCGCAAAAGCGAACACCGCCGCCATCGCCAACCAGCCGAGGATCATCAGCGATCCGCCGGCTGGCGCGGCCATCGGAAAGAGGCGCGAGCCCGCGAAAGCTCTGTCGGCGAGATCGGCGCTGAAAACGATCGCGCCAATGCCGAGATCGGCGCCGACCAGCAGAAGGGCGCGGGCGAACGCGGCCTCGGCGGCGAAGGCGCGCGCGCAGGCCGTCAGGCCCAGCAGCGTCGCGGCATGCAGGATGAGGAAATAGGCGGCCGTCCGCGCCATTTCGCCGCCGCCCGCATGCGCGGCGGCCGCCGCAAGCGCGACGCCGCCGGCGCCGATCAGAGCGGCCAAGGCGCCGAGCGCCGAGATGAAGCGTTGCATGCGCGGCTCTCCCGGCGCGTAGCGGAATGAATCAGGAATTTCGTGCGGCGCAGGCTCGGTGGCCGCCGCCGGATTTCAACTGGAATATCAATCCATTATCGTTGCACAAGTCGCTTCTCCCTTGAATGAGCGGCTTGGCGGGCGCATATATTTCAACATGCGGCCGAGCTTGCGGCCCCTTTTTCTACGGCGGCGAATTCCGCACGACATTCTCTTTTCACGAATGGACAACACATGAGCCGGCTGAGCAAACGGGCCCTGGCGATGGCGGCCGCGACGAGGCAGGCGGGAGTTGACAGCGCCGTCACGATCGCCGCGCGCACGGCCGGTCTGCTGGTCCAGGGCTTCAGTCCGACGGCCGAGAACCTGCGCGAGGCGCAGCGCATGATCGCGGAAAAGATCGACGCCGCGTGTGAAGGCGCGGCGGCGGCGCATTTCGCCTGGGCGTCCTTGCTGCTGAAGGCGTCGTTCGGCGACATTCGCAGCCCCGCTGACTTTTCGCTCGGCCTCGCCGGCGTCGCTGAGGCGGCCGTCAGGCCCGCCCAGCGCAAAGTCCGCGCCAACGCCAGGCGGCTTACGGCGGCGCCGAAGATCGGTTAGAGCTTTTCGGGCGCTGGGTTTTGGCCGCTCCCGGGATTGCTGATGCCCTATTTGAATCATCTGCAAGAGCTCATCTCGTCTTACGGCTATCTCGCCGTTTTCGTCGTCGTCGCGCTCGAGAGCGCCGGCGTGCCGATGCCGGGCGAAACGGCGCTGGTCAGCGCCGCGATTTTCGCCGGACAAGGCGCGCTCGACTTCAAGTGGGTGATCGCCTCGGCGGCGCTGGCCGCCGTGCTCGGCGACAACGCCGGCTATTGGGTGGGGCGCGAATACGGCTTCCCGTTCGTGCTGAAATACGGGGGCTACGCCGGCCTCGACGAAAAGCGGCTGAAGCTCGGTCAGTATCTGTTTCGACGGCACGGCGGCAAGATCGTGTTCTTCGGCCGCTTCGTGGCGATGCTGCGCGCCTTTGCGGCTCTGCTGGCGGGCGTCAACCGGCTCGAATGGCCGCGCTTCTTCCTGTTCAACGCCTTGGGCGCGATCGTCTGGGCGAGTCTGTTCGGGCTCGGCGGCTACTTCCTCGGCCACGCCTTTGAGCATTACGCGAAGTCGGTAGGGCTCGCCGCGCTGATCTGCGCCGTCATCGGCGCGCTCGCCGCCAGCCGGTTCATCGGCCACCACGAGACTCGGCTGATCGCCGAAGCGGAGGCCGCGCTGCCGGGGCCGCTGGTCGCCCCGCGCGACGAGCCGCACGCCGGTTGACCGCGGGCCTTTCCACAGCTTTTCCACAAGATCCGCCCAGGCCCGTCGGGCCTTTGCGCACCGCTGGCGCCGCTCAGCCGGCGGCGCGCGCCTGCGGCGCGCCGCGCTCCGTCGGCGCGATCCACACCCGCTTCTGTTCCGAGCGGCGCAGGAAGTCGACCGCCACGGTGCGGTTGATCTTATCGGCGTCGAGCAGGCGCACGAGGTCCTCGACGCCGTTCACCGGGCCCCCGTCGAGCGCGATGATCATGTCGCCGGTCAGAAGCCCCGCCTGATCGGCCGGGCCGGACTGCTCGATGCTGAGCATGCGCGCGCCCGTCGCCTGAGCGAGGCCGAGGCGCAAGGCGACGCGCCGGGGAATCGCCACCGTGCCGCCGCCAACGCCGATATAGGCGCGGCGCACCCGTCCGTGCCGCGCGATCTCGCCCAGCACGAAATTGGCGGTGTTGGAGGCGACCGCGAAACAGATGCCCTGCGCGCCCATGATGATCGCCGTGTTGACGCCGATCACCTCGCCCGTCGAGGAGACCAGCGGACCGCCCGAATTGCCGGGATTGAGCGCTGCGTCGGTTTGCACGACGTCCTCGATCATCCGCCCGGTCTTGGCGCGCAACGAGCGCCCGAGCGCCGAGACGACGCCGGCGGTGACGGTCGCATCGAAGCCGAGGGGATTGCCGATCGCGATGGCGATCTGCCCGCGCCGCAGCTTCGAACTGTCGCCCAGCCTGGCGGCGGGCAGCGTAACGCTGTCGTCGATGCGCAGCAGCGCCAGATCGCAATCGGGGTCGTCGCCAAGCACGCGCGCGTGCAATTGGCGCCCCTCCAACGTCGTCACTTCGGCGCCGCGCGAGCCTTGCACGACGTGGCTGTTGGTCAACACGAGCCCGTCGGGCGAGACGATCACGCCGGAGCCCGCGCCGCCGTTGGCGCCATTGCGCTTGATGTCGATGCGCACGACGCTGGGGCCGACCCGCTCGACGACGTCGCTGACGACGCGCGAATAGGCGTCGAGCGCCTCATCGTCGGAAACCGCCCGCGGCGCGCCGGGACCGGATGATTCGGAAGCCGAATCGAGTGCGAACAACAGGTTGGGATGCGAAAAGGGATCGTTGAGCATGACCGGCATATGGGAGGCCGGCCGCGCCATGACAAGAATGGGGCGCGCCCCCGCGCCATCAATGAATCTCCGGCTCCGCCAAGGCTTCACCGCGCTCCAGAAAATCGAAGTCGCAGCCCTCGTCGGCCTGCCGGATCGCGCGGGCGAACAACGCGCCGTAGCCGCGCGACAGGCGCGGCGGGCGGGGCGCAAACGCCACCCGGCGGCGGCTCAGCTCCGCGTCGTCGACCTCGATCGTCAGCCGGCGATGTTCCACGTCGACCGCGATCACGTCGCCGGTTCGCGCCAGCGCGAGCGGGCCCCCGACATACGCCTCCGGCGTCACATGCAGGATGCAGGCGCCGTAGCTCGTGCCGCTCATCCGCGCGTCGGAAATGCGCAGCATGTCGCGAACGCCCGCGCGCACCAGCTTTCGGGGGATCGGCAGCATGCCCCATTCCGGCATGCCCGGCGCGCCCTGCGGTCCGGCGTTTTGCAGAACGAGCACATGGTCGGGCGTCACGTCGAGGTCGTCGCGCTCGACCGCCGCCGCCATCTCGTCATAGCTGGCGAACACCAGCGCCGGACCGCGATGGGCGCGCAGGCGCGGGTCGGCGGCGGCCGGCTTCATCACCGCGCCGCGCGGGGCGAGATTGCCGTGGAGAACGGCGATTCCATCGCGGCCGGCCACGGGATTGTCGGCGGAGCGGATGACGTCAGGCAGCCAGGCCTGGGCGTCGGCGATGTTCTCGCCGAGCCTGCGGCCGTTGACGGTGAGCTGGCTGAGGTCGAGCAGTCCGGCCATCTGCTTCAGGAAGGCGCCGAGCCCGCCCGCGTAATGGAAATCCTCCATCAGGAACCGCCCGGTCGGGCGGATATTGGCGATCACCGGCGTGCGCCGCGCGATTTCGTCGAAGCGCGCCAGATCGAGTGCGACGCCGGCGCGCCGCGCCAGCGCGATGAGGTGGATGACCGCGTTGGTGGAGCCGCCGAGCCCCATCAGCGCGGCGACCGCATTGTCGAACGAGGCGGCGGAAAGGATCGCCGAAGGGCGCAGCTCCTCGAAGACCATTTCGACGGCGCGGCGCCCGGTCGCCGCCGCCATGCGCGGATGGGCGGAATCGGCGGCGGGGATCGAGGAGGCGTTGGGCAGGGTCAGCCCGAGAACCTCGGCGAGCGCGGTCATTGTCGCCGCGGTGCCCATCGTCATGCAGACTCCGTAAGAGCGCGCGACGCCCGCCTCCATCTCGCTCCAATCCTGCTCGCTGATGGCGCCGGCGCGCTTCTCGTCCCAGTATTTCCAGACGTCCGAGCCGCTGCCGAGGCTCTGGCCGCGCCACGCGCCGCGCAGCATCGGGCCGGCGGGCATGAAGATGGCGGGCAGGTCGGCGCTGATCGCGCCCATCAGCAAAGCGGGCGTCGTCTTGTCGCACCCGCCCATCAGCACCACGCCGTCGACCGGATGCGAGCGGATCAGCTCCTCGGTCTCCATCGCCAGGAAATTGCGATAGAGCATGGTCGTCGGCTTGACGAAGGTCTCCGACAGCGACATCGCGGGCAGCTCGACCGGAAAGCCGCCCGCCTGCGTGACGCCGCGCTTGACGTCCTCCGACGCGCGCCTGGAAATGCGCGTGGCAGGGATTGATGCCGCTCCAGGTGTTGATGATCGCGATCACCGGCTTGCCGGCGAAGTCGGCGCGGTCGTAGCCCATCTGCAACATGCGCGAGCGATGGCCGAACGAGCGCAGGTCCTGCGGGCCGAACCAGCGGAAGCTGCGGAACTCTTCGGGGCGTTTGCGCGGCCGGGTCATGCGGGCTCCAGCTTGGCGGCGAAGCGCCGGTTCGGTGAATTCAAGGGCTTACACGCGAAGCCGGAAAAAAGCACGGCGCTCGGCCGCCGCCAAAAAAATATTTGGCAAATCCTTGGAAAGCACGGTTTTGGCAAGTTTTTGCGTTTCGGCGTTCGAAAAAGTCCTTTGTTTTCAATGACGGGAATTTGACGTCGCCAAATTTTCAAAAATATTTCTTTGGCGGTTTTGGGGAATATCAAAGGCTTGTCGCCGAAAAAATTTGGAGATTTAGAATCCGCGTTTTTCCGTTCCGGCGGTCCTCGGCCTCCAGACAAGCGCCGGGGTCCCCGGCGCAGCCTGAGGCGACGGCGCGGAGTTTATGCGGGGCGGCGGCGATTGTCGAGAATTTGTTGCGCGACGTCTGGAATTATCGAATGATGTCAATATATTGCCGTCAGCTTCGCGCGCTGGCCGGCAATTGCTTCAGCGCGCACTGACTTTTCGAGCCCAATTCGGTAATGCGACGGCGCAGCAATCCTCTGCGTCGCGCAGTTCGTGCAATTGACGAGGCCGGCTTTACCGCAGCTTGGCTTTGACGACCTCGCCGGTTTCCAGCAGCGACTTGAGATTGGAGAGGATGGCCGGCCAGCCGCCGGACACCGCCTCGATCAGCTTCGACTGCGGATGCTCGATCGCGTGGGTGACGGTGAGCTTCACGGCGCCGTCGAGCGGCTCGAGCTCCATCGTACAGCGGGAATAGCCTTCCTCCTTCAGTTCGGGCCGGAACTCGTTGCGCCATTTGATGACCAGGCGCCGCGGCGGATCGGCCTCGACGATCTCGCCGGTGTCGGCGACCCGGCCGTCGGAGAACACCAGTCGCCAAGGCGAGCCGGCGCGCCATTCGCTTTCGGCGCGCACGCCGGACCAGTATTTCCGGGTGAATTCCGGATCGGTCAGCGCGGTCCATAGTTCGGCGGGCGAGGTGCGGATGTAAGTAACGTAGACAAAGCGGCTGTCGGCCATGATTTCCACTCCCTTTGGTGAAAGCTGCCCTGCATGTTGAATGTCTGCGGTCGGTCTATTCGCCGCCGCTTTCGAGGGTCTTCTTGAGGTCGGAGAGCGCGCTCAGGCGGGGACGTTCGAACTTGCCGATCCACCGCTCCGCGATTTCGTTGATCGGAACCGGATTGATGAAATGAAGCTTTTCCCTGCCGAGCCGCTGCGACGAGACGAGGTTGGCCTCCTCGAGGATCAACAGATGCTTGGTCACCGCCTGTCGCGTCATCGCCAATCCCTGACAGAGCTCGCCGAGCGTCTGGCCATTCTTGTCGTGCAGCCGATCGAGCAAACGCCGGCGGCTCGCGTCCGCCAGAGCCCGAAAGACGGCGTCGTCGTTCATCGCGCCAATATGCAACCATTTGGTTGCCTGTCAAGGAGCTTTTTGCCGTTCGATGCGCGGCGCCGAGCGAGCGCTCAGTCCGATCGCCCGGCCTTGGCTTTCCCGGCGCCATCGCCGGACCGTTCCTGTTGATCAAAAGGAGAGAAGCGGCGCGATGCGCATCGCGCGCCCTTCAGGTCGCCTCCCGACTCTCGCTTTCGGCGAGGCCGGAAAGAGGGCGGTCCGCTCAAGCGCTCAGGCGTCCGTCGTCCGCGGGTCGAGCGACGGCGGCGGGCCGGCCGGCCCTTTCCTGATAGAGCGCCAGACCGGTGAGGCCGACCGCGGCGGCGAAGAAGATGAAATAGATCGGCGCCAGTTTGTCGCCGGTCGTCCGCACCAACCATCCGTTGATGAACGGCGCGCCGCCGCCGAACAACATCACAGCGAAATTGTAGCTCAGCGACGCGCCGGTCGAACGCATGCCGACGGGAAAAATCTCGGTCAACATCGCCGGCGCCGGCCCGACCATGAAACCGAACAGCAGGCCTACCGACTGCAACTGCCACAGCGCCGCGCGCGAGGGCGCCGCGACGAGCCGCGACAACAAGATGTAGAACAGCACGCAATAGAGCACCAATGCCGCCGCCACGAGATTGCGGCGGCCGATCCGGTCGGACAAGGCGCCGGAAAGAGGAATGATGATCGCCGCCCCGATATTGACGACGAGGACGCCGAGCTGGGCGTCGGTGGCGTTCAGCTTGAGCTCGGTCGCGGCGAAACTGGGCAGGAAGATCGAGCCGAAGTAAGTGATCGCGGTGCCGACCGCGATGATGCAGAAGGCGACCGTCAGTTCGCGCGGATGCTGCGCGACGACGTCGCGCAACGGCGTGTTGCGGCGGCTTTGGTTATTGGCGAGATATTCTCGGAATTCCGGCGACTCCTCGCATTTGCGTCGCAGGTACGCCCCGATCGGGCCGATCAGAACGCCGGCCAGAAACGGCGCGCGCCAGCCCCAGCTCTCGAACGAGGCCGGGGAGAGCCGGGTGCTCAGGCCATAGGCGAAAGTCGCCGCGAACGCGAAAGCGAGCGCTTGGGACACCATCTGCCACGACGCGTAGTAGCCGCGCCGGCCGGGGGTCGCAAATTCGATCAGCAATGTGCTCGCGCTGCCGAATTCGCCGCCCGCCGAGAAGCCCTGGATCAGGCGAGCGACGAGAACCAAGATCGGCGCAAGCACGCCGATCGCCGCATAGGTCGGCAGCACCCCCATCAGGCCGGTGCCGACCGCCATCATCATGATCATCAGGATCAACGCGTGCTTGCGGCCGCGACGGTCCGCATAGCCGGCGAGCACGACGCCGCCGATCGGCCGCGCCACGAAAGCGATGCCGAATGTCGCGAAAGCCAGGAGAACGGAACTCGAAGGATCGTTCGATGGAAAGTAGAGTTTCCCGATGACGCCGACAAACAGGCCGAAGACCGTGAAATCGAACCATTCGAGCGCGTTGCCGATCGTCGAGGCGATGACGATGCGGCGGCGCATGCGCGGATCGACGGCGATGGTCATGGCGCGCTCCGGTTCGAAGGGTCCGCGTCAAGCGGCGGCTGAGTTCGAGCGGCGAATTGTTTCGTTCGCGAGCTTGGCGCTTCGGCGCGCCGGCTGCAAGACGCTTTTTGTTGCGCGCCGCGGGCGCCGTTGCGTCAGCAAGCCTACAAGACTGGCGCCGCGGCCCGCTCGAACAGCAGCAGCGAACGACTCGTCACGTCGTAGACCGCGCCGATTTCAAACTCGGTTTCGGGCGAATCCGGATCGCCGGTGTCGAGCAGGCGCCTCCAGCCGCGCGCCTCGAAGCACGGCGGCAGCGTGAATCTCACGAGATCATGATGGGCGTTGAACACGATCAGCAACGTCGCGTCGTCGCCGCGCTTGCGCACGCCGGTCGGCTGGGCGCGCCCGTCCATCAACATGGCGAGGCATTGCGTGCGATCGTCGTCCCACGCCTCGGGGGTCATCTCCGAGCCGTCGGCGCCGATCCACGTCACGTCCCTGACGTCGATGTCGCGATCGACGGCGCCGGTGAAGAAGCGCGGGCGGCGCAGGATCGGATATTTGTGGCGCAGGCTCGTCAGCCTGCGAAAGAAGTCGGTCCGCGCCTGATGCTTTCCCTGATGCGCCCAGTCGATCCAACCGGTCGCGTCGTCGTGACAATAGGCGTTGTTGTTGCCGCCCTGCGTGCGTCCGAACTCGTCGCCCGCCAGCGCCATCGGCGCGCCCTGCGCCAGCAGCAGCGTCGCCAGGATGTTGCGCATCTGGCGCTCGCGCAGCGCATTGACGGAGGCGTCGTCGGTCGGTCCCTCGACGCCGCAGTTCCATGAGCGATTGAACGAATTGCCGTCCTTGTTGTCCTCGCCGTTCGTCTCGTTGTGCTTTTCATTGTAGGAAACGCAGTCGGAGAGGGTGAATCCGTCATGCGCCGTGACGAAGTTGACGCTGGCCCAGGGCTTGCGGCCGCGATGGTTGAACTTGTCGGGCGAGGCGCAAAGGCGCGGCGCCAGCCCCTTGGCGCTCGACTCGCCGCGCCAGAAGTCGCGCGCCGTGTCGCGGAACGTGTCGTTCCACTCGGCCCAGCCCGGCGGAAAGCCGCCGACCTGGTAGCCGCCGGGGCCGCAATCCCAGGGCTCGGCGATCAGCTTGACGCGGGCGAGCGCCGGGTCCTGCCCGACGGCTTTGAGAAAGCCGCTCTCGGTGCGAAAGCCGTCCGGTTCGCGCGCCAGGATCGTGCCGAGATCGAAGCGGAAGCCGTCGACATGCATTTCCGTCGCCCAATAGCGAAGACTGTCCGTCACCATCTGGATGACGCGGGGATGGCTGATGTTGACGGTGTTTCCGGTGCCGGCGTCGTTGATGTAGTAGCGCTTTCGATCCGGCCGCAGCCGATAATAGGAAGCGTTGTCGATGCCCTTGAACGACAGCGTCGGGCCGAGCTCGTTGCCTTCCGCGGTGTGGTTGTAGACGACATCGAGGATCACTTCGAGGCCCGCGTCGTGCAGCCGCGCGATCATCTCCTTGAATTCGCGCAGGGAATTGGGCACGTCGCTGGCGTAGCGCGGATCCGGCGCGAAGAAGCCGATGGAATTGTAGCCCCAGTAATTGCGCAAGCCTTTTTCCAGGAGATGACTGTCGTCGAGAAAGGTGTGAACCGGCAGCAGCTCGACGGCGGTGATTCCCAGCGACCTCACGTAGTCGACGACCTCCCGGACGCCGAACCCCGCGTAGGTCCCGCGCAGATGTTCGCTCACCGCCGGATGCAGCTTGGTGAACCCTTTGACATGGACTTCGTAAAGGATGGTCTGATCCCACGGCGTGAAGCGCCGGCTCGATTCGCCGCGCCAGTCGAAATTCGGGTCGACCACCACGCATTTGGGAACGAACGGCGCGCTGTCGCGCTTGTCGAACGTCAGATCGGCGCCCTTGGCGCCGATCGTGTAGCCGAAGACGGCGGGATTCCACTGAAGCGCGCCGACATGCGCGCGCGCGTAAGGATCGAGCAGCAGCTTGTTGCGGTTGAAGCGATGGCCCGCCTGCGGCTCGTAGGGGCCGTCGACGCGCAGACCATAGAACGCTCCCGGTCCGATGTCGGCGATTCGCCCGTGAAAGATTTCATCGGTGAATTCCGGCAGTTCGAAGCGTTCGCGCTCGCCTTTGCCGTCGCCGTCGAAAACGCAGACCTCGATCCGCGTCGCATTGGCGGAAAAGATCGCAAAATTCACGCCCGTCCCGTCCCAGGTCGCCCCGAGCGGAAAAGGCTTGCCTTCGCTGAGGCGGGATGAATCGCCTTTCAAAGGTGGTCTCCCGTTGTCAGCCGGCGGGCGGGGAACGGACCGCATCGACCGGGTTGGTGGATCGCCGTTCGGCCGCCAGCGCGTCGATGATCGCCCTGGCGCGTCCGCTGGCCAGCAACCCTTCGACGCCGAGGCTCAGCCGGTGGCGCCAGTTGGGCCGCTCGCGATCGGTGCCGGGCAGGTTGGTCGCCATCGTCTCGCCTGCGAGATCATCGACCTGCGCGGTCGCCAGCAGCGACGGCGCGCGGCTGACGAAAGCGTGCGCCGCGGCGGCCAGTTCGTCGGGCAGCGGCAGCGCGAAGTCGGGCGCCGCGGCGATCAGCCCGGCCCGCACGAGCGCCTCGATGAGCTGGCGCTTTTCTTCGGCGCGCTCGGCGAGCGCGCGGCGGGCGTCGTCGGCGCCGATGAGGCCGAGCGCCGCCCGCTCGCCGACGTCGGCGCCGCTCCACCATCCGGCCAGCGTCGGCAGATCGTGGGTGCTGGCGCAGGCGACCGCCAGCGCCGGATAGAACTGCGGCGCGATGAACGCATGATCGCGTCGCTCGAACCACAGGACGCGCGTGCCGAGAAAGTCGACCCTGGCGACGGTCTCGCGAAAGCCTTCGGGGACGGTGCCGAGGTCCTCGCCGACGATCATGCATTTGTGGCGCACGCTCTCCAGGGCGATATGGCCGGTGAGTTCGTCGAGGGGATAGCCGACATAGGCGCCTTGCGCCGGCTTGGCGCCGTCGGGAATGACGAAAAGGCGCGCCAGCCCCATCGCGTGATCGATGCGCAGCAGGCCGGCGTGGCGCATGTTCGCCGCGTAGAGCGAAGAAAGACCCCGCCAGCCCTCGCGTTCGCTGGCGAGCGGGTCGGGAGGCGGCAGGTTCCAGTTCTGGCCGTTCGACGAAAAAGGATCCGGCGGGGCGCCGACTGACGCGCCTTCGGCGAGTTCGCCGGCGCGCGCCCAGGCCTCGGCGCCGTCGGGCGCCGAGCCGACCGCCAGATCGCGATAGAGCCCAAGCTCGAGGCCCGCCGCTTTGGCCCGCGCCGCGGCGCCGGCGAGCTGGCGGTCGGCGAGCCATTGGGCGAACAGCGCGAAGCCGACGTCGTCCTGGCGGCGGCTGACGGCCTCATCGAGCGCCGCCGGTTCGGCGCGGCGCAAGGCCGCCGGCCAATGGCGCCAGTCGCCCGGCCAATCCCGCGCGATCGCCTGGAACATGGCGAAGCGACGCAGGTTCTCGCCGCCCTCGGCGACGAACGCCGCATGGTCGGCGAAAAGCGGATGATCAGGATGCGCGCCGCGCGCCCGCTCGAAGGCGGCCCAGCGGCCCCTCAGCAACGCCTCCTTGAGGCGCCAGACGGAATCGTATTCGACCGCGGCCGCGCGCGCCGCCATCGCTATCGCCTCCGCGGAGGCGGCGAGCAGCGCCTCGAACGCCGGGTCGCTCGGCAGGCCGGCGCCGTCGAGCGCGTCGATATGGATCGGATCGAGAAAGCGCCTGTCGGAGGGATGATAGGGGCTGGCGCGCGCCCGATCCCCGGGGAACAGAACGTGCAGCGGATTGATCCCGAGAGTCGCCGCGCCGATGCGTCCCGCGGCCTCGCCGAGCAGCGCCAGGGTGGTGAAGTCGCCGACGCCCTGGTCGCTTGCCGCGCCGGCGCGGCGCTGGGCGTAGAGTTGCGCGCTGAGGCCGAAGCGCCGACTGAGGCCTTCGGGCAGATAGGCGCCGCGCGGGGCGACCGTCAGCGCGCATGCGACTTGATCGGCGATGAGACGATGGCGGCCGATCGGCAAGGCGGGCAGCGCGACGAGGCGTTCGTTGATTTCGCGCCCGTCCGACAGAACGCGCCGATGCGCCTGGTCTTCGCCGGCCTGCAGCGCGAGGCTGCGGCCGTCCTCGGTTTCGATGAGCAGGTCGACGGCGCGCACCGGCGCCGCCGCCTCGCTGCGCAACGGTGCGACGAGCGGCGCGCCGAGCCGCGCGACGATCGAATGGGGCAGGACGCGCGCCTCGCGCTCGTCGACGACGCCGCGCAGGCTCTCCAGCGCCTCGACCCGCGAGGCGGCGGGCAGCCGCATGGCGCCGAGCAGCGCGATCTTCGTCTCGCGGGCGACGATCGTATGCGCGCCGCCGACGTCCCACCAATCGGCGGCGATGCCGGCGCTCCGCGCCAGCGTGTCGATCAGTTGGTCATCCGCCTTGACGAGCGGCGCCGGGCGATGCGGCGCCGCGACCTCCGCGACGATCAACGTCGAGCGCGGCGGCGCGGTCAGACGGTCGTCATTCCCGACATCCCGTTCGGCGCTGTCGGCCGCTTCGCCGGCGCCGGCGTCGATGAGGACGCGCCAGCTCATCTGCGCTCGCGCCTCGGGAAGCTGGATCTGCGTTCCGACATGGCCGCGGTTGAGAACAATGGCGACGCGGTCGGCCGCCGCGTCCGTCGGGCCGGCCAACACGACGACGAGGATGGACGCCTCGGCTTCCTCCCACTGTTGGGGCGAGACCAGCTCGCCTTCGGCATGGCGCCACTCGACGTCGCGCAGGCCGCTGGCGTCGAACGGGCCGCCGGTCAGAAAGGCGTCGGCGGACAGAGCGGCGTGCGCCTGCCGAATGGCGATCAGCTTCTGCACGAAGGCGGCGAGCGACAGGTCGGCGTGGCGCCAGTCGAGCCACGAGATCGCATTGTCCTGCGCGTAGGCGTTGTTGTTGCCTTGCTGGCTGTGACCGATTTCCGAACCCATCGCCAGCATCGGCGCGCCGCGCGAGACGATGAGCAGCGCCAGCAGGTTGCGGACGTCGCGCGCGCGCGCCGCGTTGATCGCGCCGTCGTCGGTCGGACCCTCGACGCCATTGTTCCACGAATAGTTTTCGTTGGTCCCGTCGTTGTTGTTCTCGCCATTCGCCTCATTGTGCTTGCGCGCAAAGGAGACGAGGTCGCGCAGCGTGAAGCCGTCGTGGGCGGTGATGAAATTGACGCTCTTCGACGGCGCCGCGGCGCGCGCGAAAACGTCGCGCGAGCCGGCGATGCGCGTGGCGATCTGGCCGCGCATGCCGGCGTCGCCGCGCCAGAAGCGCCGCGCGGCGTCGCGGTAGCGGTCGTTCCATTCGCCCCAGCCTGGCGGAAAATTGCCGAGCTGATAGCCGCCCGGCCCGACGTCCCAGGGTTCGGCGATCAGCTTGGCCTCGCGCAGCAGCGGGTCCTGGCCGATCGCCTCGATCAGCGGCGCGTGCGGATCGAACCCCCCCTCGCGCCGCCCCATCGCGGTCGCCAGATCGAAGCGGAAGCCATCGACGCCGCCTTGCCGCATCCAACGCCGCAGCGCGTCGAGCGCCATGCGGATCACCGGCGGACGATCGAGAGCGAGGCAGTTGCCGCAGCCCATGTCGTTGATGTAGCGGGCGGGATCGCCGGCCAGGCGATAGTAGGAGGCGTTGTCGAGGCCGCGCAGCGACAGCGTCGGACCGAATTCGTCGCTCTCGCCGCTGTGGTTGAGCACGACGTCGAGAACAACCTCGAGCCCGGCCGCATGAAGCGCGTCGACCGCCTGCCGCACTTCGCGCCAGCCGCCCGGCGCGAGCCGCGGGTCGGGTGCGCCGACGATGACCGGATTGTAGCCCCAGGCGTTGGTCAGACCGAGGGCCGGCAGATGCCGCTCGTCGACGAAGGCGTCGGCCGGCATGATCTCGACGCTGGTGACGCCGAGCCTGGCCAGATGGTCGATCGCCTTGGGATGGGCGAGGCCGGCGAAGGTTCCGCGCAGATTTTCCGGAATTTGCGGGTCCAGCCGGGTGAACGCGCGCAGATTGAGTTCGTAGAGAATGGTGCGCGCCCAGGGAATGCGCTGGCGGCCCGGCTCCAGCGACGCCATCGCGGCGACGATCGATTTTGGCGCGACAGCGGCGCTGTCGGCGCCGCGTTCGAACATGGCGCGATCGAGCTTGTAGGGACGGTCGATCAGCGCGGCATGGGGATCGGCGAGAAGCTTCGAGGCGTCGAAGCGATGGCCGCGCTCCGGCGCGAACGCGCCTTCGACGCGAAGGCCGTAGCGCGCGCCGACCGATACGCCCGCGACGGCGCCATGAAAGACGTCGCCCGTGCGCTGCGCCAGCGCGATGCGGGCAATCTCGCGCTCGCCCTTGTCGTCGAACAGGCAAAAATGAATCGCGTCGGCATGCGCCGAAAACACCGCGACATTGATCCCCTCGGCGGTCGGCGTGACGCCGAGCGGCTCCGGCGCGCCGGGGCCGTCGTTCACGCCGCGTCCGCCGCGCCGTCCGCGCTCACTGGCGCGACCTCCTGATAGAGCGCGGCGTAGCGCTTGGCGGGGCCGCGCCAGGAGACGTCGGCGCGCATCCCGTTGAGCCGCATGAGACGCATCGTCGGGGCGTCGCGATAAAGCTCGCCGGCGCGCTCCAGCGCGTAGCCCAACTGATCGGCGACGGGCGGCGAAAATTGCAGACCCGTCGCGACGCCCGCCGACAAGGCGGCCTCGTTGGCGTCAATGACCGTGTCGGCGAGACCGCCGACCCGCGCGACGACCGGCGTCGCGCCATAGCGCAGCGCGCAAAGTTGGGTCAGGCCGCAAGGCTCGAAGCGCGAGGGAACGACGATGAAATCGGAGCCCGCCTGCATGAGATGGGCGATCTCCTCGTCATAGTCGAAAATGCAACCGACCGCGCCGGGATGCGCCCGCGCCGCCTGCGCGAACGCTTCCTCGAGAATCCGGTCGCCCGAGCCGAGCAAGGCGAGCTGTCCGCCCTGCTCGAACAGCGCCGGCAGCGCGTCAAGCAGAAGGTCGAGGCCCTTTTGACTGGAAATGCGGCTGACGACTCCAAACAGCGGGGCGTCCGGCCGGTGTTCAAGGTCCATGCGGTGCTGCAGCGCGATCTTGTTGAGCGAGCGCATGTCGAGTCGAGCCGCGTTGTAGGGTTGCGGCAGATGCGCATCGTTTTCCGGGTTCCACACCGCGATGTCGACGCCGTTGACGATGCCGTGCACCACATGGGCGCGGTGGCGCAGCAATCCGTCGAGCGCCATGCCCGATTCCGGCGTCATGATTTCGCGCGCGTAGGTCGGCGAAACCGTCGTGATGCGGTCGGCGAATTGCAGGCCGGCCTTCAAAAAGCCGATCCCGCCGAAATATTCGACCCCCTCGATCGTCAGCGACTCCGGCGGCAATCGCAGGGTCGCGAGCAGGTCCGCGGCGAAATGGCCCTGGAAGGCCAGATTGTGGACGGTGATGACCGTCGCCGGCCGCCGGGCGCCGTCATAATGCAGATAGGCCGGCGCCAGCGCCGCCTGCCAATCATGGGCATGCACGATGTCGGGCGCAAAGCTCGTCGCCGCGCCTATGCCGATGTCGGCGCCGACCCGCGCGAGCGCGGCGAAACGCAGCGCGTTGTCGGGCCAATCGCGGCCGTCCGGGCCGAGATACGGATTGCCCGGCCGCATGAAAAGATGCGGCGCGTCGAGCACGAACAGCTTCAGAGAGCCGGCCGCGGCGGCCAGCAGCGTCGCCGGTCCGCCGAACAGCCGGTCGTAGCGGCGAACCGGCTCGCCGCCGTCGAGCTTGGCGAGGAGCGCGGGATAGCCGGGCGCCAAGGTGATCGTCGCGACATCCTCGCGCGCCAGCGCGCCCGGCAAGGCGCCCACCACATCGGCGAGGCCTCCCGTCTTGATCAGCGGAAAGATTTCCGAGGCGACGGAGAGAACCTTCAATTGCGTCATGGGGCGAGCCTGTCCAACATCGGCTGGGTGATCAGGCAGACGCCGTCATCGGTGCGTCGGAATCGCCTGGCGTCCTCTTCCGGGTCTTCGCCGACGATGAGGTCGTCGGGGATGACGACGCCGCGATCGATGACGACCTTCGACAGTTGGACATTCCGTCCGATCTCCACATAGGGCAACACCACCGCCTCGTGGACATGCGAGAAGGAATGAACATGCACGCCGGTGAACAGCAGCGAGCGCGATATCGCGGCGCCTGAAATGATGCAGCCGCCCGAGACCAGGGAGGACACCGCCGAGCCGCGGCGGTCTTCCCGATCGTGGACGAACTTGGCCGGCGGCGTAATCTCGCCATAGGTCCAGATCGGCCAGTTGTTGTCGTAGAGATCAAGGTCCGGAACGATGTCGGTCAGGTCGATATTGGCCGCCCAATAGGCGTCGACCGTGCCGACGTCGCGCCAGTAGACAAGGGCCTCGGCGGTGGAGCGGACGCAGGATCGCGAGAAGTGATGGGCGACCGCCGTCCCCTTCGCGACGATGTTGGGAATGATGTCCTTGCCGAAATCATGCGACGAATTGGGGTCGGCGGCGTCGCGCTTCAGCTCTTCGACCAGGAACTTGGTGTCGAACACGTAGATTCCCATGCTGCACAGCGCAACGTCCGGCTTGCCCGGCATCGGCGGCGGATTCTTCGGCTTTTCGAGGAAGGAAAGGATGCGGTCCTTCTCATCGACATGCATGACGCCGAAGCCGGTCGCCTCCTTCAGCGATGCTTCGAGGCAGCCCACCGTGACGTCGGCGCCCGCTTCGACGTGCTGGGCCAGCATCTTTTCGTAGTCCATCTTGTAGATGTGGTCGCCGGCCAGCAATACGATGAACTGGGGGCCGTAGCTCTCGATGATATCGATGTTCTGATACACCGCGTCCGCCGTCCCGAGATACCACATGGTCTCGGAGACGCGCTGGCTGGCCGGCAAGATGTCGAAGCTCTCGTTGCGTTCGGGGCGCAGGAAGTTCCAGCCGCGCTGCAAGTGGCGGATCAGGCTGTGCGCCTTGTATTGCGTGGCCACCGCCATGCGGCGAATGCCCGAGTTGAGCGCGTTGGACAAGGCGAAATCGATGATGCGCGACTTGCCGCCGAAATAGACCGCGGGCTTGGCGCGCTTGTCGGTCAGCTCCATCAGCCGGCTGCCGCGCCCGCCGGCGAGCACATAGGCCATCGCGTGACGCGACAGAGGCGGGGCGGGGGATATTCTCTGCGCCGTGGTGGAACTCATCGCCTCCCCTCTCCAGTTGGTTTCTTCTGCGTTGTCGGCCGACCCTACTCTGCGTCAAACTCCAAAAACAAAGTCGACAGCGGCGGCAGAGTCAACGTGGCGGACGCCGGAAAGCCGTGCGCCGTCCTCGTCTCCGCCGTTACGCCGCCGAGATTGCCCATGTTCGAGCCTCCGTAGACGGCGGCGTCGGAGTTGAGAACTTCGCGCCAGCGGCCGGCGGCGGGCAGGCCCAGGCGATAGCCGAGGCGCGGCACCGGCGTGAAATTGCAAATGACGGCGACCGGCCTGTCGCCTTCGGCGCCGCTGCGCAGGAAAGCCAGCACCGACTGCTCGTCGTCATTGACCACGATCCAGCGGAACCCCTCGGGCTCGCAATCGCGCGCATAAAGGGCCGGGCGGTCGCGATACAGACGGTTGAGGTCGCGCACGAACGCCTGCAAGCCCTGATGCGGCCGGTGGTCGAGCAGCCACCAGGGCAGGGCGGCGTCGAAGTTCCACTCGCTGGTCTGTCCAAACTCCTGCCCCATGAACAACAGCTTCTTGCCGGGATGGCCCCACATGAAGCCGTAGTAGGCGCGCGCGGTGGCGAACTTCTGCCATTCGTCGCCGGGTATTTTCTGGATGACGGAGCCTTTTCCGTGCACCACTTCGTCGTGCGAGATCGGCAGCACGAAATTCTCGCTGAACGCGTAGAGCAGCCCGAAGGTCAGCTTGTCGTGGCTCCAGCGCCGATGGACCGGATCGCGCGCCAGATATTCGAGCGTGTCGTGCATCCACCCCATGTTCCATTTGAAGTGGAAGCCGAGGCCGCCGGCGCTGACCGGCGCCGAGACCCCCGCCCAGGCCGTCGATTCCTCGGCGATCATGACGGCGCCGGGAAAGCCGCCGCCGACGAGTTCGTTGGCGCGTCGCATGAAGGCGACGGCGTCGCGATTGTCGTTGCTGCCGTCCGGATTGGGCGCCCATTCGCCGGGCTTTCTCGAATAGTCGAGATAGAGCATGGAGGCGACGGCGTCGACGCGCAGGCCGTCGACATGAAAACGGTCGATCCAGTAGAGCGCGCTGGCGTAGAGGAAGTTGGCGACTTCGCGCCGGCCGAAATCGTAGATCGCGGTGTTCCAGTCGGGGTGGAAGCCGCGGCGCGGGTCGGCGTTCTCGTAAAGCGGACCGCCGTCGAAATGCGCCAGGCCATGCGCGTCGGTCGGGAAATGCGCGGGAACCCAGTCGAGGATCACGCCGAGCCCCGCCGCATGGGCGCGGTCGACGAAGCGCGCAAATCCCGAGGGATCGCCGAAACGGCGTGTCGGCGCGAACAGGCCGATCGGTTGATAGCCCCATGAGGCGTCGAGCGGATGCTCGCTGACCGGCAACAGCTCCAGATGGGTGAAGCCGAGGTCGGCCGCGTAAGGGATGAGCGAATCGGCAAGCTGGTCGTAGGACAGAAAAGAGCCGTCGTCGCCGCGCCGCCACGACCCGAGATGGACCTCGAAGATCGACATCGGCTTGCGCCTGGGTTCGCCCTCCTTGCGCCGCTCCATAAAGTCGGCGTCGGTCCACTGGAAATCATCGGTGAGCGCGACGACGGAGGCGGTCGAGGGACGCATCTCGGCCTCGAAGCCGAAGGGATCGGCCTTGAGCGGCTGCAGCGCGCCCCCGGCCGAAATGATCTCGTATTTGTAGACCGCGCCGGCGCCGAGCCCGGGCGCGAAGAACTCCCAAAGGCCGCTGTCGACGCGCTTGCGCATCTGGCAGCGCCGTCCGTCCCACTGGTTGAAATCGCCGACGATCGACACCCGCGAGGCGTTCGGCGCCCAAAGCGCGAACAGAACGCCGGCGACCCCCTCGTGCGTCGTCACCTGCGCGCCGAGCCGGCGGTACAGTTGCCGGTGCGTGCCCTCCACCAGCAGGTAATCGTCGAGCGGGCCGAGCGCCGGACCGAAGGCGTAACCGTCCTCGTAGGACCAACGCGCATTGGCGTTGCTCGCCTCGAGCCGATACAGCGGCCGCTCCTTCAGGCCCTTGGCGAGTCCCTCGAAGAAATCGCCCGTGCGTCTTGCGAGCGTGACGATCGGCGCGCCGTCGCGGCCGATGGCGCGAACCTCGCCGGCGAACGGGACGAAGGCGCGGATCGCCCAACCCTCCGCGGTCTGATGAGGCCCGAGCACCGCGAACGGGTCATCCTGGCGCGCCGCCAACACCGCCTCGACATCGGCTTCGTCAGCCCGCCAATCCTGCGCCATTCAAATCGCCTCAAATAATCGGACGGAACGGGGCGTTCCAGATCTCCTCGGCATATTCGACGATCGTGCGGTCGGACGAGAACCACCCCATGCGCGCGGTGTTGAGAACGCTCGAGCGCCACCAGCGCGACTTGTCGCGCCACATCTGGTCGACGCGCATCTGCGCGGCCCAATAGGCGTCGAAATCCGCGCAAACCATGAAATAGTCGTGGTGCGTCAATACGTCGACGAGGCTGCGGTAGCGGTCGGGGTCGTCGGGCGAGAACACGCCGGAGCCGAGTTCCTCGAGCACGCCGCGCAGCAAAGGCGAAGCGGCGATCGTCTCCGTCATGTCGACGCCCTTGCTGCGCGCCGCCTCAACCTCGCTCGCGGTCAGGCCGAAGATGAAGATGTTGTCGTCGCCGACATGCTCCTTGATTTCGACATTGGCGCCGTCGAGCGTGCCGATGGTCAGCGCGCCGTTCAGCGCCATTTTCATGTTGCCGGTGCCCGAGGCCTCCATGCCGGCGGTGGAAATCTGCTCGGAGAGGTCGGCGGCGGGGATGATCGTCTCGGCGAGGCTCACATTGTAATTGGGCAGGAACACGCATTTGAGCAGGCCGCGCACCGTGGGGTCCGCATTGACGGCGCGCGCGACGTCGATCGCCAGCTTGATGATGAGCTTGGCCTGGGTGTAGCTGGCGGCTGCCTTGCCGGCGAAAATCTTGACCCGCGGCGCGAACTCCATCATCGGATTCGCGCGAATCGAATTGTAACGCGCGATCGTCTCCAGGATGTTGAGCAACTGGCGCTTGTATTCGTGGATGCGCTTGATCTGGACGTCATAGAGCGAGTCCGGATCGAGCCGCAGGTTCAGCTTTTCGGCGACAAAGCGGCCGAGCGCGACCTTGTTGGCGCGGCGCGCCAGCGCCAGTTGCTCGTGCAGCGCCGAGTCGTCGGCGTGCTTGGCGAGTTCGGTGAGGAATTCGGCGTCGTCGAGCGCCCTCCCGCCGATGGCGCCGACGATGATGTTGGTCAGCCGGGGATTGGCCTCCATCAGCCAGCGGCGAAAGGTGATGCCGTTGGTCTTGTTGGTGATGCGGTTGGGATAGACGGCGTCGAGGTCGCGAAACACCGTCTTGCGCATCAGATCGGTATGGAGCGCCGAAACGCCGTTGATCTTGTGCGACCCGATGAAGGCCAGATTGCCCATGCGGATGCGCCGGCCGGCGTGCTCGTCGATCAACGACACCGAGGAGAGCACGGCGGGCTCGGTGAAGCCGGCCTTGCGCGCTCCGTCGAGATGCATCGCATTGATGAGATAGATGATTTGCATATGGCGCGGCAGCAGCCGCTCCATCAGCGTCACCGGCCAGCTTTCCAGCGCCTCGGGCAGCAGCGTGTGGTTGGTGTAGGAGAACACCGCCTTGCCGATCGCCCAGGCCTCCTCCCAGTCCAGTCCATTCAGATCGACCAGAATGCGCATCAATTCGGCGATGGCGATCGCGGGGTGCGTGTCGTTGAGCTGGATCGCCACCTTGTCGCCGAGCGAGCGGATGTCGCGATGCTGCTTGACGTGGCGGCGAACGAGATCGAGCAGCGAGGCGGAAGCGAAGAAATATTCCTGGCGCAGGCGCAGCTCCTGGCCGGCGGGCGTCGCGTCGCTGGGATAGAGAACCTTCGAGATCGCCTCGGCGCGCACGCGGTCGGCGAGCGCGCCGATGTAGTCGCCGGCGTTGAAGGCGTCGAGCCTCAACGGATCGGGCGCGCGCGCCGACCACAGCCGCAGCGTGTTCACATGGCGCCCGCGCCAGCCGACGATCGGCGTGTCGTAGCCGACCGCCTCGACCGTTTCGGCCGGTTTCCAGACGTGGCGCATCTTGTCGCCGGCGCCGGCGACCGCTTCGACATGGCCGCCGAAGCCGATCGCATAATTGCTCTCGGGCCGCGCGAACTCCCAGGGATTGCCGAAAGCCAGCCAGTCCTCGGGGGCCTCCTGTTGCCAGCCGTCGCGGATCACCTGCCGGAACAGACCGTTGTCGTAACGAATGCCGTAGCCGTGGGCGGCGATCGACAGCGTCGCCATACTGTCCATGAAACAGGCGGCGAGGCGCCCGAGGCCGCCGTTGCCGAGCGCCGCGTCCGGTTCGAGGCGGCGCAGCACCGCCAGGTCGACGCCGAGCTTGGCGAGCGCCGCCTGCATCGGCTCGACAATGCCCAGATTGGTCATCGCGTCGAACAGCATGCGGCCGATCAGGAACTCCAGCGAGAGGTAGTAGACGCGCTTTCGATCCTGGTCATAGGTTTCGCGCGTCGAATTCATCCAGCGGTCGACGACGATGTCGCGGGTGGCGAACGCGACCGCGAGAAACCAGTCGCGCTGGCTCGCGGCGACGACATCCTTGCCGATCGAATAGACCAGCTTGGCCAGAATCGCATTCTTCAGCTCGTCGGCGCTGGGCGGCGGCGGATCGCGGCCTTCCGCGGCGTTGCGTGTGTCGCTGGGGCTGAGCTGATCCATTTTCGTGAGACCTCTCTGGCGAGCCGACGCCAAAGCCGGAGCAAAGCCGGTTTCCCCAGCCGTGTCCAGCGCGGGCGACGGTTCGCGCCCGCCGATTGCGGTTTGCAACGCAAGCTAACAATGTGCCAAAGCCATTGGCCAGCCCCGACGGCGCCGCGGCGGCGGTTTTTTGGCTCCTCGCGCGGCGGCGCAGCGCTCGCCGAGGCTCGGCCGGCGCGGACGGGGCGGGCTTCGCGCGGCGAGCAAAGGCAATTGGATGAAAGTTGAACGGCCGCCCCTATCGCACCATCTGGCCCTCGGCCGACGGCGGGGCCGTCGAGGTGATCGACCAGACCTTGCTGCCGCACCGGTTCGCGACGCGGCGCATCGACGACCTCGACGGCGCTGTCCACGCGATCCAGTCGATGATCGTGCGTGGGGCGCCGCTGATCGGGGCGACCGCCGCCTATGGTCTCGCGCTGGCGCTGCGCGAGGATGCGAGCGATGCGGCGGTCGAGCGCGCCTACGGCCGCCTGCTTCGATCGCGGCCGACCGCCGTCAACCTGCGCCACGCGCTCGATGACGTGCGCGCCGTCGTCTCGCCGCTGGCGGCGCATCGGCGGGCGGACGCCGCCTGGCTTCGCGCCGGCGAGATCTGCGACGAGGACGTCGCGCTCTGCCAGCGCATCGGCCAGGCCGGGCTGCCGCTGATCGAAGCGATCCATCGCCGCCATTCGCGGCCGGTGAATATTCTCACCCATTGCAACGCCGGCTGGCTCGCCACCGTCGACTGGGGCACCGCGACGGCGCCGATCTACATGGCGCACGATCTCGGCGTGCCGGTCCATGTGTTCGTCGACGAGACGCGGCCGCGCAACCAGGGCGCCGCGCTGACCGCCTTCGAACTCGGCCAGCATGGCGTGCCGCATACGATCGTCGCCGACAACGCGGGGGGCCATCTGATGCAGCACGGGCGGGTGGATGTGTGCATCGTCGGCGCCGATCGCGTCACCGCGCGCGGCGACGCCGCCAATAAGATCGGCACCTATCTCAAGGCGCTCGCCGCGAGAGCCAACGGCGTGCCGTTCTATGTCGCCTTGCCGCACACGACGATCGACTGGACGATCCGCGACGGCCTCAGCGAAATCGAGATCGAGGAGCGCGACGCGAGCGAGGTCACCCATATGACCGGGCGCCTCGACAACGGCGAAATCGCCCGCGTCGCGATCACGCCGCCCGGCAGCCCCGCCGCCAATCCCGCCTTCGACGTGACGCCGGCCGAACTGCTGACGGGGCTGATCACCGACCGAGGGGTGTGCGCGGCGACGGGGGAGGGGCTGGAGGAGCTGTTTCGGGCGGGCCGCCTGAAGGCGTAAAGTCGGATACTTGGGGCGCCGTGGAATCAATGGCCGATCTCGTTCGCTGAGGACGGTCATCTTCGACAACGATATCGGGCGTCGGCGCGTGCGAAATTCAAGACATTTGCAACGCGCGAAAGCGCCTCAAAATCAGAGGGTCTTGAGAGATGGCGCGACGGCGCGGTTTTGCAGAATGGAGCATATGCGACCAAGAAAACGCGCCTCTGTGATGGGGGTCGATTGACGAGAGGCCATCCCAATGGAGTTACGAAGGAAATTCAATGATTCATCCGACGCTGCGGTGAATTATATACAGGTCAGCCATCGCCGTGAGGCCGTCGATTATACGATTGCAGGGATCAGAAAAATTCATGATTTAAATCTCGAATTACTGGGGCGCGATCCACTTACTTCGGAGATGGAAGGCTTTATGCAAGCTTGGGTTGTCGAGACTCTTCTCCAAGGGGCCTATATGCGAGAATATCATTTGTGGGAAAAGGACTGCAAAGCTTATTTTCGTACAATGGCATCTCGAAACGGCGGCGCTGTGACCATGAAATCTGGACGGTTCACCGACCACATCCGAGACATTCTGGGCTTGTTCTCTGTCGTTTTGCCACCAGGGATTTTTGACGCGATTGAGCGAATGCGCGCCCGCGTGAACGTGATGAAGCATGAAGCTGGTCTTGAGACAGAGCATTTCATCACCGAAGCCGATTATACCGCGGCGATTGAAGCGCTTGAAGGGTTTTGGAACCATCTCGCTACGGCTGAACAAATAGTGTCCTGACGGCAGACGTTGCGAGCGCTTCCCGTGCAAATATCAGGAATTACGACGAAGCGCCTTTCGGCGTTACGGGGACGTGACACTCTGGCATCCCCGTAACCCCAGACAATTGACGCCGTATGCGTTCGTACGGGTCTTATGGATTGGCGCCCGCGTCAATCAGTAAGACGCGGACATCGGCATGTCCTCCCGCCGTCGCGGCGCCCAACGCCGTTCGACCGTCGCCGTCTTTGGCGTTGACGTCGGCTCCGTTGGCGAGCAGCGTCCGCACGACGTCGCCGTGGCCATTCATCGACGCCTTGATCAGCGCGGTTCCGCCATATTTATCCCTTGCATTGGCGTCGGCTCCTTTGGCGAGCAGCGCCCGCGCCACATCGAGATGTCCCTGCTGCGAGGCCATGATCAACGCGGTATAGCCATCGTTGGTTCTCTTGGCGTCGACCTCGACCGGCTCGGCGAGCAGCGCCTGCACGACATCGAGATGGCCTTCCTGGGAGGCCAGAAACAGCGCGGTCATCCCAAAGTTCGTCGTGGCGTTGACCTCGGCCCGCCCGGCGAGCAGCGCCTGCACGACGTCGAGATGGCCTTTGAAGGCCGCCACGATCAAGGCGCTCGAGCCGTCGTTCAATTTGGCGTTGGCGTCGGCTCCCTTGCCTAGGAGCGCCCGAACGACGTCGACATGGCCTTGCTGGGAGGCTGCCAGCAGCGCGAACGCCCCGCCGCTGGTCCTGGCGTTGACCTCGGCTCCATTGGCGAGCAGCGCCTGCACGGCAGCCGCATCGCCGCGATATGCCGCGGCGACCAAATCCTCCGCGGGCCCGGCCACGGTCGCCGACGCCCAGCCCACCGCTAATGCGATGCACCACGCCCCTAACATCCGACGACTGCGACCCGTCGAACTCTCGAACACCCTCTTCTTCGCTGACATCGCGCGCGCCCTTCATTCCTGAAGACGAAACCGCTGTTCTCCGACGCCCGTCGGATGAAGCACCCGCTCCGACAGCTTCACTTTGGATTAGGCGCCCTTGCGAGCCGTCTTCTTGGTGGTTTTCGCAGTATGTCCTGTCTGTGAACACCTAGGGCGGCAGGGGGATGAATTCGTCGCGATCGTCGGGGGGGAGGTCAAAAAGGCCGTGACCCCAATCGCCCTTGCGCCATTGTTCCTTGGCGGCCTCGATCTTCTCTTGGCTCGATGCAACGAAGTTCCACCAGATGTAGCGTGGGCCTGAAAGCGTTGCGCCACCAAGGATGATCAGCCGCGCGCCAGCAGGGCCGGCTGCGACGCTGATGTGGTCTTTGGGCCGGAACACCATCATCTGGCCGGCGTCGAACGACTGGCCCGCGACCGAAATCGACCCCTCGAGGAGATAGAGGCCGCGATCCTCGTGGTCGTCCGGCAGAGGCATGCGGGCGCCGGGCTCGAGCTTGGCGTCGGCATAGAACGAATCAGTGAAGACGCGGGCGGGCGCAACTTCGCCATAGGCCCGGCCGAGAAGCAGTCGCAGGCTGACGCCCTCGCTCGTGAGGACGGGGAGGGTTTGCTTGGCATGGTGCTCGAAGCTGGGCGTGGCGTCCTCCTGCGTCTCCGGCAGAGCGACCCAGGTCTGGATGCCATAGACGCTATGCGGAGCCTTGCGCGTCTCGGCGCTCGTACGCTCCGAATGGGTGACGCCGCGCCCGGCCACCATCCAGTTGACGGCTCCCGGATGGATGATCTGGTTTGTGCCCAGACTGTCCCGATGCTGCGCTTCGCCGCGGAAGAGATAGGTAACTGTCGCGAGGCCGATGTGCGGATGCGGGCGCACGTCCACCCCGCGCCCGGCGACCATTTCCGCCGGCCCCGCTTGATCGAAGAAAATGAACGGCCCGACCATCTGGCGCTGCGGCGCGGGAAGCGCGCGGCGGACCTCAAAGTCACCCGTGTCGTGCATGCGAGGCACGATCAGTGTTTCGATGGCGCCGATGCCGACGGTGTCGGGGCAGCCAGGCTCAAGCAACGGGTTCCAGCTCATGGTGGGCTCCTGTTCTGCCGATGCCTCGAAAATGCGCGCGCCCTGCTTTAGCCGGCGTTCGGGCGTCAAGCTCTGTTCCTGTCCGCCAGATCGCGCAAGCCGACACCTGCGCCCCCTTCTTCACCCCAGCTTCTTGATCAGCGCCTGCGCCGCCGCGGGATTGCGCACTTTGGCGCCGGAAATGAAGTAGGCGAAAACGTCGCCGCGCTTGGCCCAGGCGCGGGCCTGCGCGGCGAAAGCCGACAGCTCGCCGGCGCTGACCCCGTTCTGGAGGTTCTCCCGGCTCGCCATCAGTCGGGCGTAGGTGAAACCGGCGGTCGGCTGGTCGATCTCGGGGAATTCCTCGTCCTTGGCGTAGACGATCGCGACGCCGTGTTTTCGGGCGAGGTCGTAGAAGGCCTGCGTCGCAAAGGTCGGATGGCGGACCTCGACGGCGTGGCGCAGCGCGAGTCCGTCCTTCTCCCTGGGCAGCAGCGCCAGAAAGGCGGCGAAATCCTCCGGATCGAATTTCTTGGTCGCCATGAACTGCCAGTTGATCGGCCCGAGCTTGTCGCCGAGTTCGGTCAGCCCCTGCGCGATGAACCGGGCGATCGCCTCGCCGGCGCTGGCGAGAACCTTGCGATTGGTGCAAAAGCGCGAGGCTTTCACCGAAAAGACGAAGCCGTCGGGGGTCTCGTCGCGCCACTTGCGCCAGCTATCCGGAGCGAACGTCGAATAATACGTGCCGTTGATCTCGATCGAGGTCAGCGCGCGCGAGGCGAATTCCAGTTCGCGCTTGTGGGCGAGGCCCTCGGGATAGAACACGCCGCGCCACGGCTCGAACGTCCAGCCGCCGACGCCGACCCTGATCGCTCCGGCCATGACCGCTCCTTGATCGCGATGCGCGCCAGCGAACGCGCGCAGCCCCCGGTCTGCGCGGCCCGAGCCGATGGGAATTTGATCTCATTTCATTGTGGCTTGGAGGTCTCCAGCGTCTGCTGCGCCGCCTGGATCCTGGCTTGCAGATCGGAAAGCGTCTTTTCGGCGTCGGCGCCTTGCCGCTGCAGGTCGGCGAGGCTCTTGGCGGCGGCGTCCGACTGCTGGCGCGTATTGTCGAGCTCTCTGGCCGCCGCATCGGTCTGCTGGCGCAGATCGGCGAGGTTCTTGGCGGCCGCATCGGATTGCTGCTGCAACCCGGCGAGGCCTTTGGCCGCCGCATCCGACTGTTGCCGCAAATCCGTCAACTGGGCGTTGGCGTCGGCGATCGCCCCGACGATCTTGTCGCGATCGGCCGTCGCCCCGTCGAGCTGGCTCTGGACGCCCGACAGTTGCGACTGGACTCCCGCCAGCTGGTCGGCGGCGGTTTTGGCCTTGGCGTCGATCGCCTGCAAATCGCGCGTGCGGGCGCTCGCTTCCTCCTGCGCGCCGGAAACGGTGAGCCGGGCGTCGGTGATCTGCTTGGTCAGGTCGGCGAGCTCGTTCTGCGAGGCGGCGCGCGCGGCGGTCGCCTCCGACAGCGCGATCTTGGCGTCCTCGGCCTGCTTTTGCACCACGGCGAGTTCGCCCGTCGCCTTTTGCAGGTTCTGGAGGTCCGCCGCCATGCCCTCGCGCGCGCGCTCGGCGCGGTTCAGCGAGTCGCGCATCTCGCTTTGAACCGACGAGACCTGCAGTGAAAAATAGGCGGCGAGCAGCCAACCGAGGATCGCGACGGCGCCGAGGGCCAACGGAACGGGACGGCGAAAATCGTCGGTGATATCGTAGGCCAATCCAGCCTCCTCCATGAACAACGTCAGACCGATCGGAGACCTTGTGCGGGCATCTTGGAGCCATTATCCGGCCACGCCAAGCGCAAAATTGACGAAAGGTTCCTCGGCTTCGCAGACTATGACGTGAGGTCGCGCGCGCCCTGAACAATCACGACGAGCTGCTCGCTTTTTGCATCGCGCAAGGGCTGGACAAAGGGTTCGCCGCGTGGCGCCATGGGCGTTGCGCCGAAAGGGAGCTTGGCCGGTTTTGAGATTCTCGTTCGCCAGTCTCGCCCGGCAGGCTCTCAAGGGCCATAGCGGCTGGCCCGAGCAATGGCGCTCGCCCGAACCGAAGCGCGCCTACGAAACGGTGATCGTCGGGGCCGGCGGCCATGGTCTCGCCACCGCCTATTACATGGCCAAGGAGCATGGCCAGCGCGACATCGCCATTCTCGAGAAGGGCTGGCTAGGGGGCGGCAACACCGGCCGCAACACCACCATCATCCGTTCGAATTATCTCTGGGAGCCGTCGGAGGCGATCTACGGCCATGCGCACAAGCTCTGGCACGGGCTGTCCCAGGAGCTGAACTACAATGTGATGTTTTCGCCGCGCGGCGTCATGCTGCTTGCGCATGGCCACCACGACGAACAATCGTTCAAGCGGCATATCTACGCCAACCGCCTCGCGGGCGCGCAGAACGAATGGCTCACCCCCGAGCAGGCCAAGGAATTCTGCCCGCTGCTCAACATCGATCGGTCGATCCGCTACCCGATCGTCGGCGCCGCCTTGCAGCGCAGCGGCGGCACGGCCCGCCACGACGCAGTCGCCTGGGGCTATGCGCGCGCCGCCTCCGCGCTCGGGGTCGATATCGTCGAGAATTGCGAGGTCAAGGGGATCAATCGCGACGCTTCGGGCGCGGTGACCGGCCTGGAGACGACGCGCGGGCCGATCGGCGCCAGGAAGATCGGCGTCGTCGCCGCTGGCAATACCAGCGTGATCATGGCGATGGCCGGGGTCCGAACGCCGCTCGAATCGTTCCCACTGCAGGCGCTGGTCTCCGAACCGTTGAAGCCGATGATGCCCTGCGTCGTGATGTCCAATACGATCCACGCCTATATGTCGCAGTCGGACAAGGGCGAACTGGTCATCGGCGCCGGGATGGACGCCTATGCCTCCTACAGCCAGAGCGGCGGCCTGGCGATCGCCACCCAGACGCTGGAGGCGATCTGCGAAATGTTCCCGACCGTCTCGCGCCTGCGCATGATGCGCAACTGGGGCGGCATCGTCGATGTGACGCCCGACCGCTCGCCGATCATTTCCAAAACGCCGGTTCCCGGCCTGTTCGTCAACTGCGGCTGGGGAACCGGCGGCTTCAAGGCGACACCGGGGTCCGGCCACGTATTCGCCCATCAGGTGGCGACGGGCGAGCCCCATCCGATCAACGCGCCGTTTTCTCTCGACCGCTTCCGCACCGGCGCGCTTATCAACGAGGCGGCGGCGGCCGCGGTGGCGCATTAGGAAAGGACAATATGCTGCTGATCTGCTGTCCTTATTGCGAGATGGAGCGTCCGGAGATCGAGTTCAAATACGCCGGCGAGGCGCATCTCGTGCGGCCGCTCGACCCCGCGGCTGCGAGCGACGGGGAGTGGAGCGCGTTTCTGTACCTTCGGGCTAACGACAAAGGCCTGCACGCCGAGCGCTGGCGCCACACGGCGGGCTGCGGGCGCTATTTCAATTGCCTGCGCGACACCGTCAGCGACAAGATCAGCGCCACCTACAAGGCGGGGCAGACGAGGCCGGGCGCGGCGTAGGCGGTTGCGCCGGAGAAAATCGCGGGAGCGGCGGATTGTCGGGAGACCATCGTGAGCGCCATCGCTGTTGAGACGGACCGCGCGGAGAGGCCGGAAGCGGCGAATCCCGTTCGGTTTTCTCGAGGAAGGACCATCACGGCCCGCACGCTCGGCGAAGCCTGGCTCGACGTCGCGGGGCTGATCCTCGCTGAAGGCGCGCCCGGCAGCTTCGACGGCCTGCCGCTGCTGGAAGTCGAACTGGTCACGCTCGATATCGCCGAGCCCGACCCGGACGACGCCCTGATCGCCCGACATGCGAGCGCGGACTGGCTGGCGTGGATGCGCGCCAACTTCACGGACCATTCGCGCGTCGCCGAGCTCGGCGGCGCCAGAAGTTACGCCAGCCGGCTGTTCGACTACGCGGGCTCCGGCCGCGATCAATTGGCCTGGGTCGTCGACCGGCTGACCCGCGACCCCGCCGCCAGCGATACGACGATCACCACCTTCGAACCGCTGACCGATACGACCTACACGCCTTGCGTCAGCCTGCTCGATTTCTGGTTGCGGTCGGGCCGTCTGGAGCTGGTGGTCTATGCGCACAGCATCGATTTCGGCAAGAAGGGATTTGGCAATCTGGTGCAACTCGCCGAGCTTCAGCGCCATGTCGCCGCGCGCCTTGGGGCGTCCGCCGGCCGGTTGACGCTGATCGTCAAGTCCGCGACGATTTATGACGCCGATACGGCGCTCATGCGCCAGACGCTCGACGCGGCGCGCTCTGGCGCGTTCTAGATCATGCGCGTATCGTCGCGCGCCTTGCGAGTCGCCTGGCCGGCATGGAGAGCAAAATGATCCGGGTCGTCGTTTTCATCAGCGCCAAGCCGGGATGCCGGGACGAGCTGTTGACCGCGTTGCGGGCCAACCTTCCCGCCGTGCGCGCCGAGCAGGGTTGCATCGAATACGGGCCCGTCGAGGACGTGCCGGGCTTCGGAGCGCCCCAGACGCCGATCGGTCCCGATTCATACGTCATTCTGGAAGCCTGGGAGAGCGCGCAGGCGCTGAAGGCCCATATCGCCTCGCCGCACATGGCCGCCTATGCCGAGAAAACCAAGCACCTGATCGCCAGCCGGGCGATCCATATTCTGACGCCGATGTAGGGCGTCGCCCCAGTGCGCGTCACTCGTCATTCTCGGCGCTGAGCTGTTCGAGCGGAATGGTCGCGGCGCTCTTGGCGCCCCGGCGCAGCCAGACGCCGGCGTCGTCTCCCTCGGAGACGAATTCGGCGCCCGCCCGCTCGAGCGCTTTCTGAAACAGAGCGACCGTCATGTCCGGCACGCCCTGGCCGGCTTCGAAGCGGCTGACCGTGCCGATCGACACGCGCGCCGACTCCGCCAGTTCGCGCACGCCGATCGACAGGCCCGCTCGCGCCATCCTGCATTGTTCCGGACTCATCATTGACCTACCTCGCTGCGTCGCCGGCGCCGCCTGTCCGCCCGACGAATTCGATGCGCCGCGCGCCGACCCGCGCCCGGCGTCCTCATTTCGCCTCGCGCCCGAGTTGCGCGAGATACGTCCAGGTGAAAATCCCGGTCGAATGCCCGTCGTCGAACGTCGGTCGGATCGCGTAATTGCCGACCGGCTCGATCTCGACGATCCTGACCTCCCGGCCGCCGACCTGGGCCTCGCGGTCGGCCGGCGACAGCCGCCTCGCCTCGGCGCTCGGCGTCGCGACGCGCAGGCGCCGGCTCGAAAGCGCGAACACCTCGCCCGAGTCGAAGGTGATCGTCAGCAGCCGACCCTCGTCGGTCAGCCGCAACTGGGTCGGCCAGGGCTCGGCCGCCTTGCCGGCGGTTGGCTCGCTCATGTCCGTTTCTCAGCCGATCACGATTTTTGGCGCGGCGCGCTGCGCCGGCGCGTCGAGCCTGCCGATCACCGCGCGCGCGATCGCGCGAAAGACCTCGGCGTGCGGGCCGTCCGGCGCGGCGGCGACGACCGGACGGCCGGCGTCGGAGGTCTCGCGAATTTGAGGATCGAGCGGCACCTCGCCGAGGAACGCGACGCCCCGCTTTTCCGCCTCGTGGCGCGCGCCGCCATGCGCGAAAATGTCGCTGCGGCCCTGGCAGTGCGGACAGATGAAATAGCTCATGTTCTCGATGATCCCCAACACGGGAATCCGCACTTTCTCGAACATCGCGATGCCGCGCCTGGCGTCGATCAGCGCCAGATCCTGCGGCGTCGAGACGATGATGGCGCCGGCGAGCGGCGCGCTCTGCGCCATGGTCAGTTGAACGTCGCCGGTGCCCGGCGGCATGTCCACCACCAGGCAATCGAGCTCGCCCCAGGCGACTTCGCGCAGCAATTGCGTCACCGCCGACATCACCATCGGGCCGCGCCAGACGACGGGCGCCTCCTCGTCGATCATCAGGCCGATCGAGATCACCTTGACGCCAAAAGCGACGAGCGGAACCAGCAGGGACTGTTCGACCTTGGGCTTCTCGACGAGGCCGAACAGGCGCGGCGCCGAGGGGCCGAACACATCGGCGTCGAGCAAGCCGACACGCCAGCCTTCCAGCGCCATGGCGACGGCGAGATTGGCGGCGACCGTCGATTTGCCGACGCCGCCCTTGCCGGAGGCGACGGCGATGATGTTGCGAACGCCGGCGACGCTCTCGGGGACGCGCGGACCGCCGGCGCCTTTGCCGCCGGCCGGATGGGCATGCCCGCGCGCCGGCGGCGCGCCAGGCGGCCGTTCGGCGGTCAACGTGACGATCGCCGCGGTCACGCCGGCGACCCGGCGCAGCGCGCTCTCCGCCGCGGCGCGCATCGGTTCGGCCCTCGCCGCACTGGCGGCGTCGACGACGATGGAGAGATAGACCTTGCCGTCCCGCTGGGTCAGTCCGCCGATCGCGCCCGACCGGTTCAGCGGCGTTTGGCCATCCGGTCCCGGCACCGCGCCAAGCGCCTCGGCGATCGCGTTCTCGTCAATCAAACTTCGTCTCCATGGATGCGCCGCCGGAACTTCACGCAAACGAAGCTTTGGATCGGTCGGCGTTTGATATAGGCGTCTTGCCCAAGCGTTTGAAGCGAATTCACGCGCCTTGCAAAGCGCCGGGCGTCGGCGCTCGGCTGGAAGGTGAAGACGACATGCCCGACCAAGGGGCCAATCCGTTTGATTTGGCGGCCGACGGCGCGCCGCGCCGCGGACCGAGCGAACTGGCGCTCCACGCCATCCACCCGCTCGCCAATCTGCCGGTGTTTTTCAAACTGACCGGCCGACGCGTGGTGCTCGCCGGCGGGTCGGAGACGGCGGCGTGGAAGGCCGAACTGCTCGCCGCCGCCGGCGCCCGGGTCGCGGTGTTCGCGCCGGCGCCCTCGGCGAAGATGCAGGAGACGGCGGCGCACTATCGGCAAATCGCGATTGTCGAGCGCGCCTGGGCCGCTGGCGACTTCGCCGGCGCCGCTCTGGTCGTCGGCGAGGCGGCCAGCGCGGCGGAGGCCGAGGTCTTCGCGCGAGCGGCGCGCGAGGCCGGCGCGCCGGTCAATGTGATCGACCGGCCGGAATTCTGCGACTTTTCCTTCGGCGCGATCGTCAATCGCTCGCCGCTCGTCATCGGCATTTCGACCGACGGCGGCGCGCCGGTGTTCGGGCAGGCGCTCAGGGCGCGCATCGAAGCGCTGATGCCGGCGAACTTTGCGTCCTGGGCGCAGGCCGCCAAGGACTGGCGGCCGCAATTTTCGCGGCGCGCGGCGGGCTTTCGGCAAAGACGCAGTTTCTGGGAGCGCTTCGCGAGCCTGGCGCTCGCCAGCGCCGGCCGCCGGCCCGATTCGACCGACCTGGAGGGACTGCTGGCCGCTTCGGCGCAGGAGACGGGCCGGCAGGGCAGGGGCGAGGTCGTTCTCGTCGGCGGCGGGCCCGGCGACGCCGAACTGCTGACGATGAAGGCGGTGCGCGCCCTGCAGTCGGCCGACGTCATCCTGTTCGACGATCTTGTCGCGCCCGCCGTGCTCGAGCTGGCGCGCCGCGAGGCGCAGCGCATCAACGTCGGCAAACGCGGGCATGGACCATCGGTCGGCCAGGCCGACATTTCGGCGCTGCTGGTGACGCTGGGGCTGGCGGGCAAGAAGGTCGTGCGCCTGAAGGGCGGCGACCCCGGCGTCTTCGGGCGCACCAATGAGGAGATCGCGGCGGCGCGCGCCGCCGGCATTGAATGCGCGATCATTCCCGGGATCACCGCGGCGCTGGCCGCCGCCGCCTCGCTCGGCCTGTCCTTGAGCGAACGCGACCGGGCGCGCCGCATCCAGTTCATCACCGCGCACGCGGCGGACGGCTCGCTGCCGGTGGGACTCGACTGGCCGGCGCTGGTCGATCCCGGCGCGACGACGGCCGTCTATATGGGCGTGAAGACCTTGCCGGGGCTCGTGCGCCGGCTGCTCGACGAGGGCCTCGACCCGTTGACCCCCGCCGTCATGATGGAGAACGCCAGTTTGCCGCAGGAGCGGCGGTTCGTCGCCGGTCTCGCCGAGCTGCCGGCGCTGATCGCCGCCGCGGCGCCGGCGGGGCCGTGCATGCTGCTCTACGGGCGAACGCTGGACCGCGCGCGAGAGGCGCAGAAGGGCGCGCCGCCGTGAGGATCTTTTGCTTCGGCCTCGGCTATTCGGCGCTGCATTTTCTAGAAGGCCAGCCAAGCCTCGAGGCGAGCGGCACGGTCCGCGACGCCGACAAGGCGCGCGCCCTTGCGCAGGACGGCGTCGCGGCCGCCGTTTTCGACGGCGCGCAGGTCGACGCGGCGATCGCGCCGCGCCTGGCGGCGGCCGAGGCGATTCTGATATCGATCGCGCCCGGCGCCGAGGACCCCGTGCTGGCCCGATTTTCGGGCGCGATTCGCGCCGCCGGGAGCCTTCGCGCCGTCGTCTATCTCTCGACCATCGGCGTCTACGGCGACCATGGCGGGGCCTGGGTCGACGAGACGAGCGCGGCGGCGCCTCGGTCGGAGCGCGGCCGCGCCCGGCTGGCCGCCGAAGCGCAATGGCGCGCGCTCGGCGAGGCGGCGGGCGTTCCCGTCCATATCCTGCGCCTCGCCGGCATCTACGGGCCGGGCCGCAACCTGCTGCTGAAACTGCGCGAGGGCGGGGCGCGCCGGATCGCCAAGCCGGGCCAGATCTTCAATCGCGCCCATGTCGAGGATATCGCGCAGGCGATCGGCCTGGCTCTCGCCGCGCCGGGGCCCGGCGGCGTCTGGAACGTCACCGACGAAGAGCCGGCGCCGCCGCAGGACGTGATCGCCTTCGCCGCCCAATTGCTCGGCCTCGAGCCGCCGCCCGAGGAAGCCTTCGACACGGCCGACATGACGCCGATCGCGCGCAGCTTCTATGCCGACAACAAGCGCGTTTCGATCGCCAAACTGAAGCGTGAGCTCGGATTCAAGCCGAAATATCCGACTTATCGCGAAGGCTTGCGGGCGCTGGCGGCGGCCGGCGAAGGCGCCTGACGGTCAAGGCCCGCAGCGCGAAACGCCGACCGCTAAACCTGCTCCACCCCCTTAACTTCCGGCAAGAAATGCTTGAAAAGGTTCTCGATGCCGTGCTTCAGGGTGGCGGTCGACGACGGACAGCCCGAACATGCGCCCTTCATGTTGAGGTAGACGACGCCGCCGCGAAAGCCCCGGAATGTGATATCGCCGCCGTCGCCCGCCACCGCCGGGCGGACGCGGGTTTCGATCAGTTCCTTGATCGTCTCGACGGTCTCGGCGTCGGCGGGCGCGAAGAATTCGTCGCGGGCGTCGGCCGGCGCCGCGCCGTCGATGAGCGGCGCCCCCGACAGGTAAAATTCGGTGACGACGCCCAGAATGGCGGGGCGCAAATGCTGCCATTCGCCGTCTTTCTTGGTGACCGAAATGAAATCGGGCGCGAAGAACACGCCGCTGACGCCGGGCAGTTGCAGCAGCGCCTTGGCGAGCGGCGAGCTTTCGGCCTCGTTCAGGTCGCGCGCCTCGAACGTTCCCTCCTCCATGACCGGACGGCCAGGAAGAAACTTCAGCGTCGCGGGATTGGGGGTGGCTTCGGTCTGGATGAACAAGGGCGGGCTCCGTGGCGGAAAGCCGTTCGCCTCCATAAGTATGAATGTCGGCGGCCTTTTGCAAGCCGCGCGGCGCCCGCGCGGCCGGCCCGTCGCGCCCGCCGCCATCGCAATTTGTCGCGCGGCGCGACGCAAAACCGGATTCCCCTGGACCCGACTTCCCTCTACTCTGCGTCGGAACGATTGACGGGCTCCCCCAGCCCCCTGGCGGGGAAGGGAAAGCGCCGGCGCGCTTCGACGATTGTGACGCGGGCCGGCGCCGCTTTGCGAAGCGTGGCGGGCAGGGCGGATCGGGGGGGACCTTGGGCGAATTGACCGTTGAGCCGACTCCGTTCTTGTCGAGCTTGTCCGGCTCACCCACGTCTTGGCGCCGGCGCCGCCGTTGTCGAGGCCTGGCGCACGGACAAGTCGTGGATGGGCGGGACAGGACCGGGCTTGCGGGGATCGCGCCCCTGTTGCGCGCCGGGGCGGCTTGATGACCGGCGCCCATCGTACGCCGGAGGGCGGGCGCGTCGACCGCGCGAGGCCTCTCAGTTTCACCTTCGATGGCAAGAGCTTTGTGGGCCTGGCGGGCGATACGCTCGCCTCGGCCTTGCTCGCCAACGGCGTTCATTTGATGGGGCGCTCGTTCAAATATCACCGGCCGCGCGGCGTTCTGACGATGGGTTCCGAGGAGCCCAACGCGCTGGTCGGCGTCGGGCGCGGCGCGCGCTTCACGCCCAACCTGCGCGCGACGCAGGTTGAGCTTTACGAAGGCCTCACCGCGGTCAGCCAGAACAATTGGCCCACCCTCGGCTTCGACCTCATGGCGCTCAACGGCCTGTTTTCGTCGCTGCTCCCGGCCGGCTTCTATTACAAGACCTTCATGCAGCCGAAGGGCGCCTGGGAGCGGCTCTACGAGCCGCTGATCCGCCGCGCCGCCGGCCTCGGCCGCGCGCCGACCGAACGCGACGCCGATCATTACGCGAACCTCTTTGCGCATTGCGACGTCGCCGTCGTCGGCGCCGGCCCCGCCGGCCTCGCCGCCGCGCTGGCCGCGGCGCGCGGCGGCGCGCGCGTCATGTTGTTCGACGAGCAATCGGAGCCGGGCGGCTCGCTGCTCGACGAGAAAGCCGCGCGGATCGACGGCGCGCGGGCGGTCGATTGGCTCGCTGCGACGCTGGCCGAGCTGCGCGCGGCGCCCAATGTCGCCCTGCTGCCGCGCACGCAGATCTTCGGCTATTACGTCCAGAACTTCCTCGCCGGGCTCGAGCGCGTCAGCGATCATTTCGCCGAGCCCGATGCGAGGCTGCCGCGCGAGCGTCTTTGGCAGGTTCGCGCCAGGCGGGTGGTGCTGGCGACTGGCGCGCACGAGCGCCCGCTGGCGTTCCCCGACAACGACCGCCCTGGCGTCATGCTCGCCGACGCGGCGCGCGGATTCCTGACGCGCTATGGCGTCAAGCCCGGCGCTCGCGCGGTGGTGGCGACCGCCCATGATTCGGCCTATCGCGCGGCCCTCGAATTGGCCGAGGCCGGCGTCGCGATCGCGATGATCGCCGACATGCGCGCGAAGGCGGAGGGAGAATGGCCCGAGGCGGCGCGCGCGGCCGGCCTGCGCGTCGAGACGGGCGCGGCGATCGTCGGGACGCGCGGGCGCCTGCGGGTCTCCCATGCGCTGATCGCCAAGCGTTGGGAAGACGGCGCGCCCGGTCCGGCGGAGGCGATCGCCTGCGATCTCGTCGCGATGAGCGGCGGCTGGACGCCGAGCGTCCATCTGTTCTCGCAATCGCGCGGCAAGCTCGCCTTCGACGAGGCGCTGCAAGCCTTCATTCCCGACGTATCGGTTCAGGCCGAACGCTCGGCGGGCGCGTGCCGGGGCGTGTTCGCGCTCGCCGACGCGCTGGCCGACGGCGCCGCCGCCGGCGCCGCGGCGATCGGCGCGCCGGCGCCCGCGGGCTTCGCCGTCGAGGGCGCGCCGGCCGCGCACGGCGGCTTCCTCGGGCTTGCGCCGGCGCGCGGCGATCCCGCGCGGTCCAAGGCTTTCGTCGATTTCCAGAACGACGTGACCGCGCGCGACGTGACGCTGGCGACGCGCGAGGGCATGCGCTCGATCGAGCACATCAAGCGCTATACGACGACCGGCATGGCGACCGATCAGGGCAAGACGTCGAACATGAACACGCTCGCCATCGCGGCGCAGGCGCTCGGCAAGAGCCTGCCGCAGGTCGGGCTGACGACATTTCGCCCGCCCTATACGCCGGTGACCTTCGCGGCGTTCGCCGGCATGTCGCGGCGAGAGCTGTTCGACCCGGTGCGGCAGACGCCGATGCACGGCTGGGCGCAGGACAACGGTGCGACCTTCGAGGAGGCGGGGCTGTGGAAGCGGGCATCCTATTTCAAGCGGCCCGGCGAGGACGCGCGCGCCGCGGTGACGCGCGAGTGCCTCGCCACGCGCCAGCGCGCGGGCATGATGGACGCCTCGACGCTCGGCAAGATCGAGGTCGTCGGGCCTGACGCCGCCGAATTCCTCAACCGGAGCTACATCAATTCGTTTTCGAAGCTCGGGATCGGGCGTTGCCGCTACGCCTTGATGCTGACCGAGGCGGGCTATGTGATGGACGACGGGGTCGTCGCGCGCCTGGCCGAGGATCGCTTCCACGTGACCACGACGAGCGCCGGAGCCGCGCGTGTCCTGGCGCAGATGGAGGATTTCCTTCAGACCGAATGGCCCGACCTCGAGGTCTGGCTGACCTCGACGACGGAGCAATGGGCGACGATTGCGATCAATGGCCCGCGCGCCAGAGAGATTCTTGCGCCGCTCGTCGACGGCGTCGACATTTCCGCCGCCGCTTTCCCCCATATGAGCATGCGCGAGGCGGCGATTTGCGGGGTTCCGACGCGCCTGGCGCGCGTCAGCTTCACCGGCGAGCTCGGCTTTGAGGTGAATGCGCCATCGGACTATGGTCGCGCCGTCTGGGAGGCGCTCGCCGTGGAGCTTGGCAAGGTCGACGGCGTGGTCTACGGCCTCGACGCCTTGCTGATCCTGCGCGCCGAAAAGGGCTATATCGTCGTCGGCCAGGAGACCGACGGCACGGTGACGCCCGACGACCTCGGACTGGGCAAGATGATCGCGGCGGCCAAGCCCGATTTCGTCGGCAAGCGTTCGCTCGCGATGCTCGACCTCGCGCGCGCGGGCCGCAAGCAGCTCGTCGGCCTATTGCCTCACGACCCGGCGCTGAAGATCGATGAGGGCGCGCAGATCGTCGAGGCGATGGACCCGCCGGCCGGGACGCCGGCGCTCGGCCATGTCACCTCGTCCTATTTTAGCCCGACCCTCCAGCGCAGCTTTGCGATGGCGCTGGTGGCGGGCGGGCGCGACCGGATCGGCGCGACCGTTCACGCCACCACCCATGCAGGCTCGGCGCCGGCGCGGATCGTCGAGCCGGTCTTCTACGACAGGGAAGGCAAGCGCCTCGATGCCTGAAGCCGTTCGCCGCTCCGTTCTTGACGATCTCGCCCTGCCGCGCAATTCCGCCGCGGCCGCGGCGGCCTGCCCGCCCGCGACGCGTTTCATCCTGCGCGGCGGTCGCGAGGCCGCGGCCTGCGTCGGTCCGGCGTTCGGCGCAGCGCCGCCGACGGAGCCGTTGCGCAGCGTGACCGCGGGCGCGCGCTCGGCGCTGTGGATGGGTCCGGACGAATGGCTGCTGCTTGCCGAGGATTTTGAACCCGCGCTTGGCGCAAAACTGGAGGAAGCGCTGGCGCCGACGCCCCATGCGCTGGTCGACGTCTCGCATCGTCAGGGGGCGATCGAGGTCAGCGGACGCGGCGCGGCGCGGTTGCTCAATGCGGGCGTCCCGCTCGATCTCGATCCTTCGGCCTTCCCGGTCGGCATGGTCGCGCGCGCGCTGCTGACCAAAGCCGAGATCGCGCTGTGGCGACGCGCCCCGGAGCTGTTCCGCGTCGAATTCTCGCGCTCGTTCGGCCCTTATGTCATAGCCATTCTCACGCAAGCGGCGAACGACCAGGAATTGTGCTGAGCGCCGTTCGCGCCGAGGAGCGGGGAATGATCAGCGTCTTCGAACTGTTCAAGATCGGCATCGGCCCGTCGTCTTCGCACACCGTCGGTCCGATGAAGGCGGCGGCGGCCTTCGCCGAAAGCCTGGCGCGCCGGGGCGCGATCGGGCGCGTCGCCGCCGTGACGGTCACGCTCTACGGCTCGCTCGCCTTCACCGGCAAGGGCCATGCCAGCGACAAGGCGGTGATCCTGGGATTGTCGGGCGAAGCTCCTGCCAGCATCGACCCCGACAACGCCGCCGCGATCGTCGCCCGCGTCACGACGCAGAAGAGACTGGCGCTGGCGGGCGTCCACGAAATCGCGTTCGATCCGGCGGCCGACATCGAGTTTGACTTCGTCACGCCGCCCCGGCGCCACCCCAATACGCTGCGTTTTTGCGCGCGCGACGCGCTGGGCGAGACGCTGTTCGAGGAGGCATGGTGCTCGGTCGGCGGCGGCTTCATCATTCGCGAGGACGAAGCGGAAGCGACGGGCGGCGATGAGGCCGCCTTTCCCCATCCGTTTCGTTGTTCGGCGGATCTGTTGGCGCGCGGGCGCGAGAGCGGCCTGTCGATCGCGGAACTCATGCGCGCCAACGAGGCGGCGTTGCGCGCGCCCGCGGAAGTCGCCGCGCACGTCGATCTCGTCATCGAGGCGATGCTCGCCTGCGTCGATCGCGGCCTTTCTGTCGACGGGCAACTGCCGGGCGGCCTCAAGGTCCGCCGCCGCGCCAAGGCGATCTACGACCGGCTGCGCGCCAATGCGACGCAGAACGCCCGTTCTGCCCACGAGATCATGGATTTTGTCAGCGTCTACGCCATGGCGGCGAACGAGGAGAACGCCGCGGGCGGGCGCGTCGTCACCGCACCGACCAACGGCGCGGCCGGCGTCATCCCGTCGGTGCTGCGCTATTACCGCGATCATTGCCTCGAGGCGACGCGCGAAGGCATGAACGTCTTCATTTTGACCGCGGCGGCGGTCGGCGCGCTGTTCAAGATGAACGCGTCGATTTCCGGCGCCGAGGTCGGCTGTCAGGGCGAGGTTGGGGTCGCCTGCTCGATGGCCGCCGCCGGCCTCTGCGCGGCGCTCGGGGGAACCAACGCGCAGATCGAAAACGCGGCGGAGATCGGCATGGAGCACCATCTCGGCATGACCTGCGATCCGGTCGGCGGCCTCGTGCAAATTCCCTGCATCGAGCGCAACGCCTTCGGCGCCGTCAAGGCGATCGCCGCCGCTTCGCTCGCTTTGCACGGCGACGGCAGCCACAAGGTGTCGCTCGATCAGGTGATCGCCACGATGCGCCAGACCGGCGCCGACATGCAGTCGAAATACAAGGAGACCTCGCTCGGCGGGCTGGCGGTGAATTTTGTTGAGTGTTAAAGGGGCGGTGATTGACCGGGCGTTCGCGCGATTATCCAAAGGAAACGGACGTCTTCATTGTCTTGGGGGACGACTTCAGCCTTTTCGAGGAGGAAGCCAGCGTCTCGCGCAAGCTGTTCGTTCGTCTGGGCGTCGTAATGGCTGAAGAACATTACCGCGCCGAGCCATTGCCCCCGCCAATCGTCCAAGTCGTCGGCGCCGAAGCTCCCGACGAACACGCCGCCGGGCTTTAGCCAGACGGCGACGCGTCGGAGCAAAGCGGCGTGCTCTTCGCGAGGGACGTGGGTAATGGAGTAGAATGCCGATATTGCGTCGAATGAAGCGGGCGCAAACTCCACTTTGGTCATTTCGGCGAGAATGAACTGCGCTCCGGGGACATTCCCGACAGCAAGTTCGATTTGCCGCGCCGATCCGTCGACTCCAACCGTCTGGAATCCGAGAGCCGCCAATTCGCGTGCGACTGGCAAACCCGCGCCGCAGCCAAGATCAAGGACGCGAGCTCGCTGGGGCAGTCGCGCAATGAAATCCCTTAGCCAACGATCCCGGACGGTGGAGCGGCCAAACCGTGCCAAATAGTCTTCCGCGATAAGGTCATAGCCCTGGGCTACAAGAGTTCGCGGTTCGTCTGTCATTGGGTCGCACTGTCAGCCGGCAGGACGGCTTCGGTCATGCCACACCGTTCATCGGCATTCGAATGTCGAAACCGCCAATGTTTCGAGGTCGGGTCAATGCGACGTTCGCCATTGCGCGTCAATTCTATGCGCCAATTCGAACTTCACTATAGCAGGATATTAGGGTATCGTTTGAGTTGCAGGTCATAAAATGGACTCTGGTCATGACGGCGCAATCGGTAAAAATAATCAACGGTGGAAAAATGGTTATCCCCGCCCAGTTCAGGCGCGAGATGGGAATCGGCGCCGGCGACACCGTCGTCGTCGAAATGACCGATGGGGAATTGCGCATTCGCTCGCTCTCGTCCGCCATCAAGAAGGCCCAAGCAATTGTGCAAGAATCTGTTCCAGACAACGTTAGCTTGGTCGACGAACTGATCGCGGATCGCAGAGCGGCGGCTGGTCTTGAGTGACGCGTTCGTTCTCCACGCCTCCGCTCTGCTCTGTCTCCTTCACAACGAGAAAGGCGCCAATCGGGTGGCCGAAGCGCTGCCCCAATCGGTGATCAGCGCAGTGAATCTGTCAGAGGCGATTGCGAAGCTTGCCGACGCCGGCCTTTCTGGCGAGCGGATCGCGGCGGCATTGGAAGCGCTTCAACTCGCGATCCTATCGTTCGATAAAGAGCAAGCGAGACTTGCCGGCTTGCTTCGGGTGAAGACGAAGCGCGCCGGGCTCTCTTTTGGCGACCGAGCTTGCCTCGCGCTCGGGCAAACGCTTGGGGCGATCGTCCTCACGTGCGACAGCGCGTGGTCGGGCCTCTCTTTGGATGTTGCGGTCGAGCAACTGCGCTAACAAAAAGCGGGTGCTATTCATCTCCAGCGTCGTATGCCCACCCTTGACCAGAAGCGCAGCGCGCAGCGCTGAAATTCGCGTTGCCTCGATGGACCGAAACCGCGCCTTGATCCAGAATCAGGGCGCCGCTTGGCTCCTCCATTACCGGCAGGGGCAAGTCGCCCTCGTTTGGCCGAACACAACTCAGAAAGCGCCGCCCTCATGCGCCTGTGGATCAAGGACCCGCTCGCCATTCTCGCCGAGGGCGCCGAGCGCGGCGTGGTGGTCGAGGGGACGCGCATCGTCGAACTGGTGCCGCGCGGCAGGACGCCGGCGGCGCCGGTCGGGGCTTCGCTCAACGCGTCGCGTCATGTGGTGCTGCCCGGCCTCGTCAACGCGCATCATCATTTCTACCAGACGCTGACCCGCGCCCACCCGGCGGCGATCAACCGCGATCTGATCCCCTGGCTGGCCGCGCTCGCGCCGATCTGGGCGAGGATGAAGCCGGGCCACTTGCGCGTCGCGGTGCGGCTTGCCTTGACCGAGCTGATGCTTTCCGGCTGCACGACGGCGGCCGATCATCACTATCTGTTCCCGCCGGGGCTCGAGAACGCGATCGACATCGAGGTCGAGGAAGCGCGCAAGCTCGGCCTGCGCATGACGGTGACCCGCGGGTCGATGAGCCTTTCGCAAAAGGACGGCGGCCTGCCGCCCGACGAAATCGTGCAGGATGAGGAGACGATCCTGCGCGACAGCGAGCGCGTGCTGAAATTGTTCCACGATCCGCGGCCCGGCGCCGGCATCCGGATCGCGCTCGCGCCGTGCTCGCCGCTTTCGGTGACCCGGCGGCTGATGGCCGAGACGGCGCAACTCGCGGCGCGCTGCGATTGCCAGCTTCACACCCATCTGTGCCAGACCCTGGACGAGGAGCGCTTCTGCCTGCGGACCTACGGCATGAAGCCGGTCGACCTGCTGGAGGAGGCCGGCTGGATGAGCAGGCGCGCCTGGGTCGCCCATGGAATCCATCTCGACGCGCAGGAGATCGGCCGGCTGGGGCGCGCCGGCGTCGGCGTTTGCCACTGCGCGGCGGCCGATATGGTGCTGGCCCTCGGCATTTGCCCGACCAAGGAGCTGGAGGCGGCGGGCGCGCCGGTCGGCGTCGGGGTGGACGGCTCGGCCTCGAACGATTCCTCCAACATGATGGAGGCGGTCCGCCACGCGCTGATGATCGGACGGCTGCGCTACGGCGCTTCGGCGGTGACGCATCTGGACGTGTTGCGCTGGGCGAGCGAAGGCTCGGCGCGCTGTCTCGGGCGCGACGACGTCGGCCGCATCGCGGTCGGGCTGGAGGCGGATCTGGCGATGTTCACGCTCGACGAGCCGCGTTTCAGCGGCGCCCATGACCCGCTCGCGGCGCTGGTGCTGTGCGGGGCGCACCGCGCCGACCGGGTGATGGCGGCCGGCCAGTGGCGGGTGATCGACGGCGCGCCGGTCGGCGTCGACCTGCCGGCGCTGCTGGCCGAACACCGCGCGGCGGCGCGCGCCTTCGCCTGAGGGCGCCCGTCGCTTGCAACCGGGGGCTTGGCCGGCCCTCATTCCAGCAACGGCTCGATGTCCTTGATCAGATTCGCCAGCCGCTCGGTCGGCGCGTAGCGTGCGACCACTTCGCCCTTTCTGTCGACGAGGAACTTGGTGAAATTCCATTTGATCGCCTGCGTGCCGAGCAGCCCCCTGGCCTTGCTTTTCAGCAGGCGATAGAGCGGGTGCGCGTTCTCGCCGTTCACATCGGTCTTGGCGAACATCGGAAAGGTCACTTCGTACTTCTCGTCGCAGAATTTCTTGATTTGAGCCTCGTCGCCCGGCTCCTGATGGCCGAACTGGTCGCAGGGAAAACCGAGCACCACAAGCCCGCGTTCGCGGTATTCCCGATAGAGCGCTTCGAGCCATTCATATTGCGGCGTGAAGCCGCATCGGCTCGCGACATTGACGACGAGCATCGCCTTGCCCGCAAAGACGCCGACCTTCTCGCTTCGGCCGTCGATGGTTTTCAGATCGATTTGGTAGATCGCGTTCACCGCGGTCGGCTCCTGTCGGCGATTTGACTTGAATGGAGGCGCGCCCGATTATCGCCGATCGCGACGCGGCGCGGTGTCCGCGCCTCGTCGCACGGGAAAACGTCCGTATGCTGGTCACCTTCCTGAAGCACGGCTGCAACGCGTTGCTGGTCGCCGCCGTTCTGGCGATTCCGCTGTGGTCCCTCGCTGGCGGGCCGTCCTTGTCGGCGGGTTGGCTGATTCTCGGCGCCTTGCTGTTCTATTTGAGCGAGTATACGACGCATCGCTTCGCGTTTCACGCCCCTCCGGCGCCGTGGGCCTGGATGCGCCAGCTCCAACACCGTCTCCACTACGATCATCACGCCGAGCCCAACCGGCTGGACTTGCTGTTCCTGCCGCTGTGGTTTCTCGGCCCTCTCGTCGCGATCACCGGCGGCCTCGTCTATCTGGCGCTGGGCGCCTCGGCCGTCGCGCCGGTCATTCTGGGCGTGTTGCTCGCGATCCTGCATTATGAATGGGTGCATTATGTCGCGCATATTCCCTACCCGCCGCGCACCCGCTTCGGCCGCTGGATGAAGCAATATCACTTGCGCCATCACTTCATCAGCGAAAAACTGTGGTTCGGCGTCAGCAATCCCTCGCTCGATTTCGTCTATCGCACTTGGCGCGAGCCGAAGACGGTCGCGAAAAGCGCCACGGTGCGCAAGCTGCACTCGTGAGGCGCGCCGGGTGGGACGAACTCGGATGGTCGCCATGACGGGGGCGGCGCCCCGCGCCTGACGCGCCGTTCGCGCGGGCGTAGAGGCGCCGAGACAGGCGCGAATGTTACGAAATTGTATAGCTGCCGCCAAAATGCCGCCCGTCGGATTGGCGAGCTTGCCGCCCATCGATTCGGCGACAATGGATCCGATGATGAAGAAGCGCGCACTCGCAGCGGCCAGCCTGGCCGTCCTCCTGTCCGGCTCCCTGACGATGGGGGCGGGCGTCAGCGTCAAAAGCGTCATGAGATCTTGGAAGGTCAAGGCGAACGCGACCACTCAGATGCTGAGCGGCGGCGCCCATTACGACGAGGCTGCGATCCGTGAGTCGCTGCGCGCCTTCGCCGCCGAGGCGCAGGCGATTGACGAGCGGCTGACGGGCGCGACGGCGGCCAATCGCGACATGAAGATGCGATTCGAGAATTTCAGCGCCGATGCGACGGCGGCGCTCGACGTGGCCGCCGCCAGCGGACAGCTCAAGCCGCGTTTCGCTAGGATGATCGGAGCCTGCCGGTCCTGCCACGATCAATACGCCAATTGACGGCGGCCGATGGCGCGAGGCGGTTGGAAGGTTTCCCGCCTTCCCCCTTGAAGTTCGAAAATCAGCGAGGCTCAATGCGCTCGGCGCGATCGCATGTCACACGGCTTCTGCACCTGCTGCTGCTCGTCATGGTGCTCCACCAACTCATTGGAAGCCAATTCATGGAGCGGCCGTTTCCCGGCGATGAGCCGGCCTGGCCGTTTCTGCTGCACGAATGGATCGGAATCGCCGCCCTCGGCGTGCTGGGCGCGTTTTGGGCCTGGACTCTCGTGCGGCACCGGCTCGAGACGCCGCTGAGCCGCCTGCTCCCGTGGCTTTCGATCGCCGGCTGGCGCGCCGTTGTGGTCGACGCCCTGCGCACGACCGGGCGACTGTTCGGTGTCGAGTTAGCCAAGCATGAGGCCGATGGCGCCCTCGCTAGCGCCGTTCACGGGCTCGGGCTGCTCGTTGCTTCGGCGATGGCCTTCACCGGCGTCGCATACTTCTTCCTCTTCGAGGGGACGCCGGAGGGACGGCTTGTTCTCGGCTTGCACAAGGCCGCTGGGAAACTTATGTGGGCCTATCTGATCGGCCATGCCGGCGCCGCCGCGCTACACGCCCTCTGGGGCGACGGCGTTCTCGCTCGGATGTTCTGGGCGAGGGTGCGCCGCACGTCTCCGATCGAGGCTCCGTGAAAATCCTGATCGTTGAGGACGACAGCGAAAACGCCGCCTTTCTCAGAGAGCGTCTGGCAGAGCTTGGCCACGGCGTCGAGGTCGCCGCCAATGGCCGTGAAGGCCTCTTTCAGGCTTCGGAGGCCAGGCACGACGTGATCGTGCTCGACCGGATGCTGCCCGAACTGGACGGAGTCGGCCTCGCCAGAATGCTTCGTCGCGCGGGCGTCGCGACGCCTGTGCTGTTTCTCACCAACCTGTCGGGGATCGATGACCGCGTCGAAGGCCTCGAGGCGGGCGGCGACGACTATCTCGTCAAGCCGTTCGCTTTTTCGGAATTTCTGGCGCGTGTGGTCGCCCTGGCGCGACGGCCGCCGCCGTCCGAGCAACGCACGGTGCTGGCGGTCGCCGATCTCGAGATGGACCTCATCAAGCGAACCGTGCGTCGCGCCGGCGCGCCGGTCGAGTTGCAACCGCGCGAGTTCCGGCTCCTGGAATATCTGCTGCGCCACGAGGGGCGCGTGGTCACGCGGACGATGTTGCTGGAGCACGTCTGGGATTTTCATTTCGATCCCAGGACGAATATCGTGGAGACGCATATCAGCCGCCTTCGCGCGAAGGTCGATCGCGGTCAGGCCGTCGAGCTGATCCGCACGGTGCGAGGAGCCGGGTATTCGCTACGTGTTTCTCCGTAGGATTTTAAGCGTCGCGAGCTTTCGACTCGCCGCGACCTATCTTGCGATCTTCACCCTTTCGGTGGGCCTTCTCGGCGCCGTCGTCTATTGGCGCGTCGATCGCGAATTCGCGCGCGCCAATGACGAGCGGGTGCTGGCGGAGGCGGCGTCGCTGCAGGATTGCTTCCGCGAGCAGGGCCTCGACAAGCTTGCCGATCTCGTCCGCGCGCGGGCCGGCGCGGCCGGCGCCCTCGACTACCGGCTCGAGGATGGCGCGGGCCTGCTGCTGGCCGGCGACGGCCCGTCGGCCCGCTCGCCGGATGGGAAGATCGGCGACGGATGGGTGGCGCTGCCCGACCTCGACAACGATTCCGTCTCCGAGGGCGAAGCGGACCGCGAGCGCGGGCTGGTGACGCGGCTTGATGGCGGCGCGGTCCTAATCGTCGGCGAGGAGCTGAGCGGTGTCCGCGGCGCCAAGCATGCGATCCTCGTCGCTTTCGCCTGGGCGCTGGCGGCGACAGTCGTTCTGGGGGCGGTGGGCGGCCTTGCGCTCGGCGCGTCATTCCTGCGTCGCATCGACGCGATGACGAGGACGGCGGACGGCATTATCGCGGGTGACTTGCGGCGAAGGATTCCCGACGCCGGGGCGGACGACGAACTCGGCCGGCTCGCCACGACCTTCAACCGGATGCTGGACCGTATCGGCTCGCTGCTGGAGGCGAACCGGCATGTCTCCAGCGAGATCGCGCATGATCTGCGCTCGCCGCTGGCGCGCGTGCTGCGGCGAATGGAGGCGGCGCGGGCGAGCGGTGCCGGCCCGGCGGACTACGAACGGATCGTCGACGCCTCGATCGGCGACATACACGGCGTGCTGGAAACCTTCAACGCGCTGCTGCGCATCGGTCAGATCGAAACCGGCGCCCGGCGCGCCGGGTTCGAAAACCTCGATCTGGCGGCGCTCGGCCGCGAGGTCGCGGAGGCGTTTCAGCCGGCGGCCGCCGACGAAGGCAAGATGCTGGCGATCGACCTTGCGGCGCCGCTGCCGATGCGGGGCGACAAGGAGTTGCTGACGCAACTGATCGCCAATCTCGTCGACAACGCCATCCGTCATACGCCGGTCGGCGCACGCATCGAGGTCACGAGCGCGACGGTCGGCAACCTGCGCCAACTCATCGTCGCCGACAACGGGCCCGGCGTGCCCGCCTCGGAACGATCGCGAATCTTCGACCGCTTCTATCGGGTCGACGGCGCGCGCGCGATTCCCGGCACCGGGCTTGGCCTCAGTCTTGTGGCCGCCATCGCCGAATTGCACGACGGCCGGGTCCGCGCCATCGAGAATGCTCCGGGCCTCAAAATCGTATTCGAGCTTCCGGTCGTTGAGGGTTCTTCGGCGACGAATGCGCCGGTGCTCAGTCCAGCCCGACCGCCAGGCTCTCCTCCAGCAACATCCGCGCCCGCGCGCGCAGCTTCTCGGTCTCGCTCTTGAGCTGGCCGCAGGCGGCGAGGATGTCGCGCCCGCGCGGCGTTCTGACCGGGCTCGCGTAGCCGGCGCTGAACACGATGTCGGAGAACCGCGCGATCGTCGCATCGTCCGAACATTCGTAGATCGTTTCCGGCCAGGGATTGAACGGGATCAGATTGATCTTGGCCGGCAGGCCCTTGAGCAGGCGCACCAGCGCGCGCGCCTCGGCGGGCGTGTCGTTGACGCCTTTCAGCATCACATATTCGAAGGTGATGCGGCGGGCGTTCGAGGCGCCGGGATAGGCGCGGCAGGCGGCGAGCAGGTCGGCGATCGGATATTTCCTGTTGAGCGGCACCAGTTGATCGCGCAACGCGTCGTTGGTCGCGTGCAACGAGACGGCGAGCATCGCGCCGCATTCGCGCCCCAAAGCCTCGAACTGCGGGACGACGCCGGAGGTCGAGACGGTGATGCGGCGCCTCGAGATCGACAGCCCCTCGCCATCGGTCAGCACGCCGATCGCGTCGCGGACAGGCTCGAAATTATACAAAGGCTCGCCCATCCCCATGAACACGATGTTCGACACCGCCCGCACCCCCTCGCCGTGGGGAACGACGCCATCGGTCGGCGCGACGCCGCCGGGGAAGTCGCCCAGGCGATCCCGCGCGACCATCGCCTGCGCGACGATTTCCGCCGCGGTGAGGTTGCGAACCAGCTTCTGCGTGCCGGTGTGGCAGAACGTGCAGTTCAGCGTGCAGCCGACCTGCGAGGAAACGCACAGCGTGCCGCGATCGCTCTCCGGGATGTAGACGCATTCGATCTCGGCGCCTTTGTCGAGCGGCCCGGTCGGCGCCATCCTGATCAACCATTTGCGCGTGCCGTCGCCGGAGACCTGCTCGGCGACGATCTGCGGGCGCGCCAAGGTGTAGCGGTCCGCCAGCATCGCGCGCATCGGCTTGGCGACATTGAGCATTTCGCCGAAATCGCGGGCGCCGCGAAAATAAATCCAATGCCAGATCTGCGCGGTCCGCATCTTCGCCTCGCGCTGGGGCAGGCCGGCGCACAGCAATGCGGCGCTCAGTTCGGCGCGGGTGGCGCCGACGAGGGAGGGCTTGACTTTCGTCGCCGTCGGGTGGGCGGCGAGGGGCGGGGCGGCGTTCATGGGCGCTTGTAACATGGGGAAAGCGGTAAAAAAATGAAGTCCTTTCCCCCTTCGCTTCGTCACATCTTCCCGGCGCCGCCGATCCCGGCCGGTTTGCTCGCATCGAGCCGCATCTTGAGATAGTCCGCCCCCAGGATGGGCGGATAGCGTGGGCTCTCTCCCGCCGGCGCGCAGCCCGGGATCGCCGCCACCAGCGCGTCTGGATTGGGATCGAAGAAGAAGGCGATCGAATAGCGCTCCCTGCCGCTGCGGTTGACCACCCGGTGCGGGGTGGAGACGTAGATGTCGTTGGTCCAGCGCATCAGGCAATCCCCGATATTGACGACGAAGGCGCCCGGCTTGACCGGCGCGGCGATCCAGGCGCCGCCGCGCGTCCTGACCTCCAGGCCGCCGACATTGTCGGTGGCGAGCAAGGTGATGTTGCCGTAATCGGTGTGCTCGCCGGCGCCGATCTGGTCGGGCGCGCCAGCGGGGGTCGCGGGGTAGTGCAGCAGGCGCAGCGTCGCCATCGGCCGGTCGAACTTGTCCTCGAAGAAGCCGATCGGCAGGCCGAGATCGACCGCGATCGCGCGGTGCAGCCGCAGGCCCAGCGCCGCGCAATCGTCGAAATAGCGCAGCAGAACCTCCTTGAATCCAGCCAGCTCCGGCCAGGCGTTGAGGCTGCGGAACGGCGCGCCGGCGACGAGTTCCGGGTCATCGGGCGCAAGATCGAGGCCGATGTTGAAGGCCTCCTTCAAGTCGGCGCCCCGCGCCGGATCGAGCGCCTCGTGCAACAGCCCCGAATAGCCGCGGTTGCCGCCGACCGCCTCGATCGCCAATGCGCGCTTGCGTTCGACCGGCAGCGCGAAGAATTTCGTCGATTGCGCGAATGCGGCGGCGATCGAAGGGACGCCGTGATTGACGACGTAGAAGAAGCCGATGTTTCGGCACGCCTCGCCGATCTCGCGGGCGATCCGGCGCAATGCGGCGTCGTCGCCGGCCGCCAACCCGCTGAGATCGATCACCGGCAATTGGTCGGTCATGGCTCTGCGCCCCCCTTTCCGATGGCTGCAAGCGCCGCTCAGCAACAGCCGAGCCGGCTGCGGTAGAATTGCGCGACCCCGGCCTCCAGATCGCTCCAGGCGCCGAGGAATGGCGCGCGCGAGGGCATGTTGCGGCGATAGCTTTCGCGCACGGCGGCATGGATCGCGTCGAGATCGACGCCGGTCAGCCGACCGTCGCGCAGGATTTCGCGACCCGCTACGAACAATCGCACGACATGCGCCATTGTCGCGCGTGCGAAGACGAGATCGACCGGCGCGACCGGCATCACGGCGTCGCGGTCGAGCCGGTCGAGGTCGAGAACGAGGATGTCGGCGGGCTCGCCGACCTTCAGCGCGCCCATCCCCGGCGCGCCGTTGGCGAAGCGGCCATTGGCGACGATGGCCGCCAGCCACGGCGCGCGCTCGATGACGCTGTCGAATCCCCAGCCGCCGTGCAGGAAATGACCGAGCCGCATTTCGCGCAACACGTCGTCGTCCTCGTCGAGCGCCGAGGCGTCGACGCCGAGCGCGACGCGGCAGCCGCGCTTGATCGCTTCGCCGATCGGCGCGACGCCGGAGCGCAGATGCAGGTTCGAGCTCGGGTTGGTGGCGATGATCGCGCCGGACCGGGCGATCAGGTCGAGCTCGTCGGGCCGCGCGTAGACGCAATGGGCGAGGGTCAGGCGCTCGCTCAGCAGGCCGATTTCGTCGAGATATCGAACCACGCCTTGCGGATAGGCGGCGTCCGCGAAGGCGCGCTGATAAATCGTCTCGAGCAGATGCATATGGACGCGGCGGCCGCTTCGCGCGGAGGCCTCGGCGGTCGCCCGCAGCAATTCGTCCGAGCACCATTGCGCGCCGTTCGGGCCGAACTGGACGGAGAAGGTCGGACTCTCGACCGCCGCGGCGATCGCCTCGACGCGGGCGACCTGTTCGGCGGCGCTCGGCGTCGCGCCGGGGAATTGCGCCTCGACGACGCGGCGCGCCTCGGGCGACAGGCCTGCGAACACGGAGTTGGGCGGCCCATAGACCAGCGGATTGCGGTCGCGCATGAACAGCGCGAAGGCAACCCGCACGCCGACGTCCTCGGCGGCGCGCGCGACCTCGCGGGCCTCCTCGACCAGCGGCATCGGGCCGTGCGGGCGCACGTAATGGGCCATCACGGAGGCGGCGCCGCCCCGCGCGGCGCGACCGAACGCGGCGACGGCGCCGAGATAAGGATCGATCGCCGGCATCGCCCCGAGGCGCAGCAGCCAGGTTTCCAGCGGCTTGCCAGCCCCGCCGAACGAGGTCGGCGAGAGCGGCCGCGCGTGATCATGCGCGTTGATCAGCGCGGGCATGGCGAGAAGGCGGGGACGCGCCGCCGCGGTCGAAGGTTCGATCGCCGCGATCAACCCGTCCTCGATGACGATGTCGACCGCGCCGGGGGTCGTTTCGTCCTCGGCGGCAAGAAGCGTGACGCCGGCCAGTCGTGTGCTCACTCTCCTCCTCCCCTTGCGGGGGAAGGTGGCCCGACGAAGTCGGGACGGACGAGGAGTGGTCGGGCGACGCCCGACGCTTTCGTGCGCGCGCCGCAAATCGTCGCGCCACGCGCGACGCTCCTCATCCGGCCTTCGCTCACGCGAAGGCCGCCTTTCCCCGCAACGGGGCAAGGAGGGCGCGCCATCACGGCGCGCTTCGCGCCGCGGGATCGTCGATCATGCTGATATGGCCCGAAGCCATAGCGGACCGCGCATTCGCGATCGACGAAGAAATCGTCGAGCGCCGCGACATCGTTGTCGACCAAAGCCCGCTCATAGGCGGCGAATTCGGCCTCGACCTCGGCCTGGATCATCAGATCGTTGACGATCATCGCGCGCCTTTGCGCGCATCGATCGCCGCGCGAACGTCTTTCAAAAAAGGGATGTCGGCGAACTGGTCGGGGCGGATCTTTTCCCAGGCGACGCCCTCCGGCTGCCGGTAGGGGGTCTGCGTGTCGATCAGCTCCAGCTCGGTGGCGATGAAATTCAGCGCGCTGTCGTGGCCCTCCATGACCACCCGATCCTCGGCGACGACCTGCGAGGAATGGACGCAGGTGGCGATCGGCGTCGTTTCGCTCACCTTGCCGAGTTCGCGGAAAATGCCCTGTTCGAGATCCGCGAAGCCGGCGCCCTTGCCGGTGCGCCCGCCGCGCCGCGTCACCGCGACGCAGCCGACGACGCAAAAATCCAACGCGGGCATGTCCTCGAAAGCGATCGGTTCGCCATGCGCCATGAAGCCTTGCGCCGTCGCGGCGGTCTCGAAATCCACGCCCTTGGCGGCGAGCTTGTCGGGATCGATGCGCAAATAGGGAAAGCCCTTGGCGAGATAGGGGACCGGCGAAAACAGCAGCTTGCCGTCATAAAGCGCGCGAAGGCGCAGCGGAATTTGCGGCGGGTCGGGATTGCATTTGACGACGCGCGCGGCCTTCCAGGCGTCGAGTTCCGACAGGCGTTTGGCGGCCGCATCGGCGCCGACGAAATTGGGGATATGGTCGAAAGTCGGACCGATATTGACGCCATTGTCGATCAGCGCCCGCCACACCTCGGCGCGCACGACGTCCTTTGCGCTATTGCGCCCCACCCATCGCGATTGCCGGTCCGCGCCGTCGGCCATGCCCCGTCCGCTGTTGCTCACGCCGTCCCGGCGACCGAGGCGCCGGACGGGCCCTCGTTCACGCCAGCGCCCCGGCGAGAGCGGAAAGCGGGGTCGTCCAGCCGACGATCGCGCCCTGGGCGCGGATCATCTCGATTGCCGCCGCCTTGAACTTGGGAAAATAGCTCGCCGTAGCGTCTTCGATCAGCAGGCATTCAAAGCCGCGATCGTTGGCCTCGCGCATCGACGTCTGCACGCAGACTTCGGTGGTCACCCCGGCGAACACCAAATGGGTGACGCCGCGTTCTTTCAGAATCTCCGCGACCTCGGTCGCGTAGAACATCCCCTTGCCGGGTTTGTCGATGACGATCTCGCCGGGCGCCGGCGCGCAGCCCTCGACGATCGCATTGCCCGGCTCGCCGCGAACGAGAATGCGGCCCATCGGCCCTTCGTCGCCGATCCGCAAGGCCGGACTGCCGCGCAGCCGTTTGGCGGGCGGACAATCCGAAAGATCGGGCTTGTGGCTCTCGCGGGTGTGCAAAATCGGCCATTGCTTCCGCCGAAACAGCGCAATCAACGCGCCGACGGTCGGCACGATCGCGGCGACCGGCGCAAGGTCGTTGCCCAACGTCTCGCCGAAGCCGCCGGGCTCGACGAAATCGCGCTGCATGTCGATCACCGCCAACGCCGTGTGACCGGGGTCGAGCGCATAGGGAAAGGGATTGGCCGGAACTTCGATCATCTCAGTGTCCCGCCATATGACGGCCGATCGTCGTGCGGTCGGCTCCCGCGGCCGGAGTGAGATAGGCGACCTTGCCTTCGGACATCACGGCGATGCGGTCGGAGAGCTCGAGGACTTCGTCGAGATCCTCGGAAACGAGCAACACCGCGGCGCCGCGATTGCGCTGATCGATGATCTGCGCGCGAATGTCGGCGACCGAGACGAAATCGAGACCGAAGCACGGGTTGGCGACGATCAGCACGTCGACGTCCACCGAAAGCTCCCGCGCCAGCACGGCGCGCTGCACATTGCCGCCCGAAAGATCGCGGATCGGCGTCTCCGTGCTCGGCGTCTTGACGTTGTAGCGCGCAATAAGGTCGCGCGCCCGGGCGCGCATCGGTTCGCGCGACAGCCACCAGTTCAGGCTGGCGATCGGCGGTTTGTCGAAGCTGCGGAACGCCATGTTCTCGGCGACCGACATGGTGGGGACCGCGGCGTTCTTCAGCGGCTCCTCCGGCAGGCCGAACACCTTATAGCGGTCGAAATGATCGCGCGTCGGCTCGAAATCCTGATCGCGGATCAGCACCTGGCCTCTCTTGATCGGCCTCTGGCCCGAAAGCGCCTCGACCAGTTCGCTCTGGCCGTTGCCCGAGACCCCGGCGATGCCGACGATCTCGCCCGCCGCGACTTTCAGGTCGAAGCCGTTGACGGCGTCGCGGCCTTCGTCGTTCTCGACGAACAGGCCGGCGATTTCCAGGACGGTTCCAGCCTTGGGCGCCTGGACGCGCGCCGCCGACTGGCGCACCACGGCGTCGCCGATCATCATCGCCGCCATTTCTCGCGTCGACAGCACGCCGACCTTGCCGCCGCCGACCTTGGCTCCGCGCCGGAGCACGCTCACGTCGTCGCAAAACGCCTCCACCTCGCGGAACTTGTGGGTGATCATCGCGCCGGTGATCTCGCCGCGATGCGCCATGTCTCTGAGCAGGCCGAGAATTTCGTCTGCTTCGCCAGGCGTCAGCACCGAAGTGGGCTCGTCCAGAATGAGGAAGCGCTGGTTGAGGTACAGCAGTTTCAGGATTTCGAGCTTCTGCTTCTCGCCCGCCGCCAGCGACGAGACCGGCCGGTCGAGCGGCACCCGGAAAGGCATGCGGTCGAGGAACTCTTCGAGCGTTCGCCTCTCCTTGCGCCAGTTGATGACCGCCGGCGCGTCGGCGCGGCTGGCGACGAGATTCTCGGCGGCGGTCAGCGACGGCACCAGCGTAAAGTGCTGATAGACCATGCCGACGCCCAGCGCCTGGGCGTCGCGCGGATTGCGCACCTCGACCTGCTGTCCGTCGAGCATCAGCGTGCCGCGATCGGGGATGTAGAAGCCCATGATGCACTTGACCAGCGTCGATTTGCCCGCGCCGTTCTCCCCGAGAAGCGCGTGAAAGGTCCCCGCCGGCACCTTGATCGACACGTTGTCGAGCGCGACAAGCGAGCCGAAGGTCTTGGTCATGCCGATCGTCTCCAGCGACGGCCCCCTTGTCGTGACGGTCTGGGAGAGGATTTCCGCGGCGCTCATGAGATGCCCCCTGCCTCAGCGGCGATGATGGCGACGGGGCCGCCGCCGTCCGGACCTTGATGTTCGGCGCCCCCCGACACGTAGAGCTCGGCGTGGCCGATAAGGCCGGCCAAAGCCCCGGCGACGAAGCTGCGCGCGTGACGGGTGGCGGCGATGTCGGAGTTGTCGAGCATGGTGTGACGGCTGCCCCGCAGACGTCCGGTCGAGCTTGCCTCGGCCTTGGCGAACAAAGCGACGACGCGCGAACGGTCCGGCGCCGCCAGTTGACCGGGTGAAGCAAGGCCGAGCGAAGCGAGGGCGGCGCGGACCGGCTCGGTATCGATGGAATCGTTCATCACGCCATGCGCGATCCGCAGGGGTCCGCGCCAGCCGGGCGCGGCGCCGAGCACCACGATCTCGTGGTCCGCCAACTCGACGCCGGCCGAGGCCGAGGCGCGCGAGCAAAACAGCCGCCAGTCGCGGCCGATCATCTCGTCGGCCACTTGCGCCCGATCGATTTCCCCCAGCGCGACGCCGATGCCGAGCGACGAAGCGGCCCGCGACAGCGCCATGGATTTCAAGGGGTCGCGCGTCGCGACCGAATCGCCGCGCGCTTCGACCTCGGCGATCCGCTCGCGCGTCAGAAGCGGACATTTGACCTGGACGAAATGCACGTCCCGGGCGTCGGCGATTCCCGCGTCGTTCATCGCCGCCGCGACGGCGTCGGCGACGAGTTCGACCTGTTCGCGCCGTCCGAGGTGCTCATAGGGGAGGTCGGCGGTGCGGGCGCGGCCGAGCGCCAGCGCGCCCCTCTCGGGCGGCCCCTCGACGTCCCGGCGTTCGAACACTACGATATGCGGAGAAAGCGCCCCTTCCGTGCCCCCCGACATCACGATGCACACCGCATCGGCCTGTTCGGGCGGCAGGTGGCGCCGCAGCAGGTCTTTCAGCGCGCGCAGCGCGAAGCCGCGCGTAAAATCGTTGACGCAGCCGTTGCCCTCGGTCTTGCCGAGGATCGCCACCAGACCCGGCGGCCTGATCGCCCCCGAGGCGATCATCGCCTCCAGGGAAGAAGTGTCGTCGGGCCCCCGCGTCGCAATCCGGTGGACGAACGCTTGGCGGGTCATGGCAGGCCCGCGATGAACGTCGTGGAATCGCTGACCGCGCCGAATACGCCGCCCTGCATCTTGACCATTTTGACCGCCGCCAGATGATTGCCGTGGTCGGTCGCCGCGCAGCAATCCTCGAGCAGCAGGCACTCGAAGCCGCGATCGTTGGCTTCGCGCATCGTCGTGTGCACGCAGACGTCCGTGGTGATCCCGGTCAGCACGAGATTGTCGACGCCTCGCGTGCGCATGATCAGTTCGAGATCGGTGGCGCAAAACGAGCCTTTGCCCGGCTTGTCGATGATCGGCTCGCCGGGTTCGGGGCTGAGTTCGTCGATGATGTTCCAGCCCGGCTCGCCGCGCACCAGAATTCGTCCGCAGGGACCGGCGTCGCCGATGCCGGCGCCGATGCGCTGCGAGCGCCAGCGCTTGTTGGGCGGCAGGTCGGCGAGGTCGGGGCGATGGCCCTCGCGGGTGTGGAAGATATGGTAGCCCTTGGCGCGCATCGCGGCGAGCAGCGCGGCGATCGGCTTGATCGGCGCGCGGGTCAGCGCGAGGTCGTAGCCCATCGTGTCGACATAGCCGCCCGGCCCGCAGAAGTCGGTCTGCATGTCGATGACGATGAGCGCCGTGTTCTGCGGGCGCCAGTCGCCGTTGTAGGGCCAGGGATAGGGGTCGGCGGGGATGGTCGCCATGCTGCTAGCGCACGATCGAGAGTTCGCCCGGCATGTCGCGGGCGGAGCGTTTGGCGCTCGAGGTCGCGATCATAATGAAGAGCGTGAGGATGTAGGGAGCGGCGTTGAAGAAGTAATAGCCCTGCGTGATGCCGACCGATTGGAGCGCCGGGCCGATCGCGCCGGCGCCGCCGAACAGCAGCGCCGCCAGCACGCAACGCAGCGGGCTCCAGCGGGCGAATATGACCAGCGCCACCGCCATCAATCCCTGGCCGGACGACAGGCCCTGGTTCCAGGAGCCGGGATAGGACAGCGAAAGAAAGGCGCCGCCGACGCCGGCCAGGAAGCCGCCGAGCGTCGTGGTGAGGAAGCGCACGAGATCGACCGAAATGCCCATCGCCCGAGCCGCCGCCGCGCTATCGCCGACGGTGCGCACGACCAGACCCCAACGGGTGTTGCGCAGCGCCCAGGCCATGAGGATGGCGATGGCGATTCCGACGAAGAACAGCGGGTTGATGTCGAGCGCGCTCCGGAGGTTGAGGTCGCTGCTCCAGCCGCCGAACGGCAGGGAGGGCAGCCGCGGCGCCGTCGGCTGGATGTAGGGTTTGCCGAAAAAGAACGCGACGCCGGTGCCGAACAGCATCATCGCAATGCCGACCGCGACGTCATTGACCTTGGGCAGCTTGCAGATATAGCCGTGCATCGCCCCGAGCACGGAGCCGGCGACGCCCGCCGCGAAGACGCCGATCCATGGCGAACCGGTGTGAAAGGACGCGGCGTAGCCGACCATCGCGCCGAGCACCAGGGTGCCCTCCTGGCCGAGATTGACCCGGCCCGATTTCTCGACGAGGCATTCGCCGAGCGCGACGAACATGAAGGGGGTCGACACGCGGATCGCGCCGCCCAGCATGGCGATGAGGACGGTGGCGAGCGCGGCGTTCATGTCCGGTCCGTTCCCTTTTTCGGATTGAAGATGGCGAAGCGGCCATACAGCGTCTCCGACGTCAGCAGGACCACGAAGATCAGGCCCTGCAGCACCAGCACGGTCGCGTCGGGCAGCTCCATGCGCCGCTGGATGAGGCCGCCGGAGGCGACAAGGCCGCCGAACAGGATCGCGATGGGAACGATGACCAGCGGATTGTGGCGCGCCAGAAACGACACCAGGATGCCGGTGAAGCCGTAGCCCGCCGCCAGCGAGGCGTTGGCGCGGCCCTGAATCGCCGCCACTTCGAAGAAGCCCGCCAGTCCCGCGCAGCCGCCGGCGATCATCGCGCAAGCGACGATCAGCTTGCCGACCGGCAGCCCCTGGGCGAGCGCGGCGCGGAAATTGCCGCCCGTCACGCGCGCCGCAAAACCGAAAGTGGTGCGCGTCATCAGGAAATAAAGCGCGATCGACAAGAGGACGCCGACCGCGAAGCCCCAATGCACGTCGGTGCCGGGAATCTTGCCGACCATATAGGCGTCGCCGATCGGCTTGGTCGACGGCTTGTTGGGATTGCTGGCGTCGCGCATCATGCCTTCGACGAAGAAGTTCATGATGGCGATGCCGATGTAGGTCAACAGGAGCGAGGAGATTGTTTCGTTGACGCCGCGCGCATAGCGCAGGTAGCCCGCCAACCCCACCCACACGCCGCCGACGATCACGGCGGTCAGGATCATCACCGGCATGGTGATGATGGGAGGAACGAAACCGACCATCGGCACGGCGATCGCCGCCGCCGCGAAGCCGCCGATTACCAGCCCGCCCTCGGCGCCGATCATGATCAGGCCGATCCGCGCCGGGATCGCCAGCGCGAGCGCCGTCAGGATCAGCGGCGAGGACCGCTGCAGCGTGTTCTGGAACGAGAACGCGGTGCCGAACCCCCCTCGCCAGACGTAGTCGATGAAATCGATCGGCGATTTGCCGATCGCCAGCAGGAACACCGCGAACAACAGCGCCGCCATCAACAGTGCGAACGCCGGGATCGCGACATATTCGGAGTTCGCGCGCAGCCGCAACGCGAAGTCCGAACCCGCCGCCGGCGCGGTCGGCGGCTTCACCGCCGCCGCGACGGCGGAAAGATCGCCCGCGGCCGGCGAGCCGGTGCTCATGGCGTCCTCGCTCAGGTGATCGAACCGACGACGCCTTCGAGCAGATAATTCATCTGGTCGAGGTAGGGGTCGAGATTGCCGTAGGTCTTGTCGATCACCACCTTGCCGGTCTTGTTGTCCTTCAGCGGGCCGACATAGATCGGCACCTTGTTCTTCATGTCGGCGATCGCCGCCGTCGCCGCGGCCTTGGCGGCCTCGGTCGCGCCGGCCCCGAATGCGGTGTTCTGGACATAATCGCTCTCATACCCCCCGGCCAGGAAGTTCGGCAATGGCTTGTTTGCGGCGAGGTCGGCCGCGTAGCCCTTGTAGATCGTCTCCCATTTGTATTCGGCGCCGGTGATGAAGCCCTTGGGCGCCAGCGGCGCCTGGCTGGCGTTGTGGCCGCAGGTTTTCACGCCGCGCTTTTCGGCCGTTTCGATCACCACCTTGGGCGAATCGACATGGCAGGTGATGACATCGCAACCGGCGTCGACCAGCGCGCTCGCCGCCTCCGCCTCACGCACCGGCAGCGACCAGTCGCCGGTGAAGATGACCTGGACAATCGCCTTGGGATTGACCTTTTTCGCGCCGAGCATCACCGAATTGATGTTGCTCAGCACGCTGGCGATCGGCTTGGCGGCGACGAAGCCGATCTTGTTCGACTTCGTGCAAAGCCCCGCCGCGACGCCGTCGACGTAATGGGCCTGGTTGAGATAGCCGAAATAGCTGCCGGCGTTTTTCGGATCCTTGTCCTTGTTCCACAAGGGTGCGGCATGGCGGAACTCGACCTTGGGATATTTCTTGGCCATGTCGACCACAAACGGCGTGTAATAGCCGAACGAAGTCGCCAGAATCAGGCCAGCGCCGTCGAGGTTGATCATCGACTCCATGGTCTTGGCGCAGGCGTCGGTCTCGGGGACGTTCTCTTCCTCGACGACTTTCACGCCGGGCACTTTCTTCAACGCCGCGGCCGCGACGGCATGGGCCTGATTCCATCCGAAATCGTCGCGCGCGCCGACATAGACGATGCCGACCGTCAGATCGGCCGCGAAGGCGCGCGTCACTCCGGCCAGACCCAGCGCCAGACCCGCCGTTCCGGCGGCCGTGGTCTGCAAAAACGCGCGACGAGAAAAATCCGCTGATGACATTGGGGCGTCCTCTATCCATGGGAGGCGCAAGCAACGGCGCGCGCCTGCCGGCGGCGCAGCAAAGAGCATGCCGGAATTGCGCAGGCGCGGAGACGGGCGGGATGTCGACGGGCGCTCAATAAGACGGCGCGGCGCCTGAAAGCTAGGCAATTTTGCCTACCGGTTCATGGCCGCCGTGCCGCGCGAAACGGGCGAACGGCGCGCGCGTTTGCGCGAGACTTGCGTATGAGGCAGGAAAGGTCGTCCCGGCTGCGCCTGCCGAGACCGGGTTTCTCCAGGAGTTCGCCGGCATGGGCTGGAAGATCGGATCGACCGCTGCGGCTCGCGCCGTCAGGAGAAGGCTCAAGGAAATCCTCGAGGCGGAATGTCGCGGCGTCGTCGCGGGCGCCGCGGCCTTCCCGCCGTTTGGCGCTGGGCGCGCCTGCCGCCGGTCGCTGTGATGCGCCCGCCCGCCCGCCATGGCCGCTACGACTATTCGCCGATCAGGGGGCGCCCGCGCTATCTCTGGCCCAACGGCGCCGGCCTCGCGGTCTATATCGCGATCAATCTCGAACACTTTTCTTTCGGCGAAGGGCTTGGCGCGGAGCTCGTTCCCGGCGGCGCGCAGCCTGACGTGGCGAACTACGCCTGGCGCGACTACGGCAATCGCGTCGGCGCCTGGCGGCTGATCGACTTGCTGGACGGGCTGGGCGCGCCCGCCTCCGTGCTGATCAATTCGGACATTTACGCCGGCGCGCCCGGTTTGGCCGAGGCCTTCCGCGCGCGCGGCGACGAATTTGTCGGGCACGGCCGCACCAACAGCGAGAAGCAGGGCGAGCTGAGCGAAGCCGAAGAAGCCGCGCTGATCGGCGAGGCGACCGCGATCATTGCGAGGGAGGAGGGCTCCCCGCCCAAGGGCTGGCTCGGGCCGTGGATTTCGCAAAGCCGCGCCACCCCCGACCTGCTGGCGCAGGCGGGCTACGAATATTTGCTCGACTGGTGCATGGACGATCAACCTTTGTTCATGCGCACCAGGCATGGCCCGCTGCTGGCGGTGCCTTATCCCCAGGAGATCAACGACATTCCGATGATCGTCGCGCGTCGGATCGAGGGCGCGGCCTTCGCCCAGATGATCGTCGACCACTTCGACGAGATGCTGGCGCAAAGCGCGCGCGAACCGCTGGTGATGGGCGTCGCGCTGCATCCTTATATCGTCGGCCAGCCGCATCGGCTGCGCCATTTGCGCCGCGCTTTGACGCATATCGCCGCGCATCGGGAGCGGATATGGCTGACGACCGCCGGCGCCATCGCCGCGCATGCGCGCGCGCTGCCGGAGGGAACCCTGCCGGGCGGGTAGATTGTTTCGCTGACGACAGGACGGAGACGCGGCTTGCGACCGGCCGGCGGAGCGCCCACTATGGGCGCCGGCGCAATTCGCCTTCGGAGCGCAAGTTGGACCGGCGCAGTTTCTTGGCAAAGCTGGCGGGCGCCGTCGGCGCCGGGCTTTTTCCGGGCCTCGCGCGCGCGAACGTCCCGGCGCCGCTTGGCTGGGACGACGCGCCGCCCATGGAAAGTCGCGAAGCCTTCGTCTCATGGATGGAGAAGAACCGCGGCGAGGACCCCGGCTTTCTCGGGCAACGCTTCGATCGTTTTCTTCAACTTCTCAGCCATCATGACGTATGGGACGAGGCCGACAAGCGCGCGTTTCTGCTCACCCCGCGCGAGGAATTCGTCACCCCGGAGAACCTGTCGCGCGCCTACGAATGGCATCACCTCAACATCGGGTTTGGCGTCACCATCACCGGGCCGCATACGGTGGCGCGCATGACCAACACGCTGGCGGTCAAGCGCGGCGACAAGGTGCTCGAAATCGGCACCGGGTCGGGCTATCAGTCGGCCTATCTCTCGTACCTCACCGACCGGATCTGGACGATCGAAATCATTCCGGGTCTGGCGCGGCGCACGCGCGCGCTCTACGATTCCCTGATCGCGCGCGGCTATGGCGAATATCGCGTCATCAACACGAAAAACGCCGACGGCTACTACGGTTGGGAGGAAGCCGCGCCTTTCGACCAGGTCATCGTCACCTGCGGCATCGACCACATCCCGCCGCCGCTGCTGCAGCAACTGAAGCCGGGCGGAATCATGGTCATCCCGGTCGGCCCGCCCGGCGCCCAGCATGTCATCAAGGCGGTCAAGCAACAGGCGGCGGACGGCGCGTTCAGCGTCACGCGCTCGGACATCTACGGCGGCGCGATCATTCCGTTCGTGCCGTTCACCGGCGGCCACGGCGCGTGATCGCGCCGCCGCGGTCGGCGTTCACAATACCAGTTGCGTCTGCGTCACCAGCGCGACGAGCCTGCCTTCCTGCGTCGTAATCCGGGTCTGCCAGACCATCGTTCGGCGTCCGCGATGCACCGGCGTCGTCTCGCCGACGAGACGGGCCCCGAGAGGCGCCGCGCCGATGAAATTGGTCTTGCTCTCGAGGGTGGTCGTGCCGGCGCCTTCCTTCAGATTGGCGATCGTCGCAAGCGCGCCCAGCGTGTCGGCGAAGGCCATCACCGCGCCGCCGTGCAGCACGGCGGGGCGGGTGCACATCTCCTCCCGCACCGTCATTTCGCCGACGATCCGCTCCGCCGCCGCGCTGACGACCTCGATTCCGAGAAGCGCGGCGAAGGGCAGGGGCTCCTTGTTCAACCGCGTCACCAGGTCCATTGTCGGCTCTCCATCAAACGCGGCGCCCTGTGGGCGTTACGGCCGACGGGCGATCAGGTCGATTTCGATCAGGGCGTCATAGGCGAGGCCGGTGACGCCGACGCAGGTGCGAGCCGGCAGACGTTCCTCGGCGAAGAAGCTCCGATAAACTTCGTTCATTATCGCATAGTCCTGCTTGAAGCGGGTGAGATAGACGCCCGCCATCACGACGTGTTCGAGTCCAAGCCCAAGGCCCGCCAGCACCGTCGACAGATTGGCCATGACATTGCGGGTCTGCGCGGCCACGCCCTCTGGCAGGACGCCGGGCGCGGCGGGCGCATCGGGCATTTGCCCCGTCACGAAAACGAATCCGTCGCTCTCCACCGCATGGCTGAAAGGCCCCACCGGCTTCGGGCCGCCGGGGATCATATGAAATTGCATCACGCCGGCTCCTGAACACGGAATTCGCGCCCTCGACTGAACGGAGTTCTGACTCATCGCAAAGAAAGACGATTGGTTCAACAAACCACAAATGGAACGCGGGGCCGCCCGGCCGAAGGCGTTGGGGCTAGCCGTCGGAACGCCTCAAGCCGATATATCGGCAAACTTGCCGGCGAACGGCTTGGCGATCGGCCTGGCGTAGGGCCCGCGCTTCGAGGTGGCGTGTCCAAGCCCGACCAGCACCTCGGCGAGCTTCACAGCCGCCGCGACGCCATCGATCACCGGCAGCCCGTGTTCGCGCGCGAGCGATGCGGCGAGCGCCGCCATCCCGGCGCAGCCGAGCACGATCGCGTCGGCGCCGTCCTGCGCTTGCGCGCGTTCGATTTCCGCCGAGAGTTTCTCGCGCGCCCCGGAGGCCGGATCGTCGAGCGCGAGAACCGGCACTTCGCAGGCGCGAACGCGCGCGCAGCGCTCGGCGAGTCCGTATTTGACGAGATTCTCCTCGAGCGGCGCGATGGAGCGCGACAAGGTCGTCACCACGCTGAAGCGATGGGACACCAGCGAGGCCAGATGAAAGGCCGCTTCGCCGATGCCGATGACCGGGCCGCTCGTCCAGCAGCGCGCCGCGTCCAGCCCGGTGTCGTCGAAGCAGGCGATGACCGTCGCATCGAGACCCGCCGCCTCGGCTTTGATGACCTCCTCGATCACGCCCGGCGCCGCGAAGGCTTCATCGAAATAGCCCTCGATCGACGCGGGGCCGGCCGTCGGATTGACCGCGACGATCTCGGTCCGCGCGGCCGCGGCGGCGCGCGCGGCTTCGCCGATCCGCGCGGTCATGCCGGCGCTCGTATTGGGATTGACGACCAGGAGTTTCATGCGCGACTAGGCCTGTCCGGCGTCGGAGCCGTGGCGCGTCTGCCTGGCGCGCAGAATGGCGATGGCGCCGAGCGCGACCGCGATCACCAGGAACGAAACGCCGGTCGTCGTGGTGCCCAGCGCGTAGATTTCCGGCGTCGTCACCGTCGTCGTCAGCGCCTGCAACTCCATCGGCAGCGTGTTGTGTTCGCCGATCGCCTGGCTGGAGCGCGCGATCTCGTCCCAGGACAACGTGAAGCCGAACAGGCCGACGCCGATGACCGAGGGCAGGATGATCGGCAGGATCACATAGCGGAGCGTGCCCCAGGGCGTTGCGCCGAGGTCCCGCGCGGCTTCCTCGTAGCGAGGATCGAACCGGTTGAAGATCGCGAACATCACGAGCAGGCCGAACGGCAGCGTCCAGGTGAGATGCGCGCCGAGCCCGGAGGTGAACAGGCCCATCGTGGTGGTCAGCCCGTCGGCGATCCAGCTCGGCCCGTGCGCCTTGAGGAAGTCGTCGAGCAGGCGAAACTCCAGCGCGATGCCGAGCGAGGTGACGATCGAGGGCACGATAAGGCTCGCCACCGCGACGAAGAACAGCAGGTTCGAGCCGACGAAGCGCTTGCGAAAGGCGAGGCCGGCCGACAGCGAGAGCGCGACCGTCAGCACCATCACGACGACGCCGAGCTGCAGCGAGCGCTTGAAAGCGTCGCTGATGTCGACGATGCCGCCGCCGCGCCACAGCCGCTCGAACCAGTGCAGCGACAGGCCGTTCAGCGGAAAGGTCAGGCCGCCCTCCGGACCCTGGAACGACAGGATGAAGATGACGATCATCGGGCCGTAGAGAAACAGCACGAAGCACCCGAAAAACGCGGCGAGCCAGTAGAAGGCGGCGGGGCGGCCTTCGTTCATCGCTAGAGCTCCTTGCGCACGTCGACGATCCGGTTGAGGGCGATGATGATCAGCAGCGTCACCGCGAGCAGGATCACCGCATTGGCGGCGGCGGGCGGAAATTGCAGCGCGTTGAGCCTCGTCTCGACGACCTTGCCGGCCGAAGCGATCTGCTCGCCCCCCATGACGTCGAAGGTGATGAAGTCGCCCATCACGATCGTCACTACGAAGATCGAGCCGATCACGATGCCCGGCTTCGACAGCGGCACGATCAGGCTCCACAGCGTCTGCCAGGCGCTGGCGCCTGAATCGTAGGCCGCTTCGATCAGCGAGCGGTCGATTCGCATCATCGAATTGAAGATCGGCACCACCATGAAGAAGGTGAAGAGGTGGACGAAGGCGAGGGCCACCGAAAAAGGCGAATACAGCAGCCATTCGATCGGCGCGCCGATGAGATGGGCGTGCACCAGGGTCTGATTGACCAGCCCGTTGCGCCCCAGCAATGGGATCCACGAAATCATGCGGATGACGTTGGACGTCCAGAACGGGATGGTGCAGATCAGAAACAGCGTCATCTGGGTCGTGACGGATTTCACGTAGAAGGCGAGGAAGTAGGCGACCGTAAAACCGATGACGAGGGTCGCCGCCCAGACGATCAGACAGAATTTCACCGTCGAGGCGTAGGTTTTCAGGATCGTGCAGAGGTCGGGCAACTGGGCGAGGCAACCCTCGAAGCTCTCGGTGTAGCTGCGCGTCGTGAATACGGGCAGCATTTCGTAATCGTTGTAGTTCCAGAAGCTGACGATGACGACGAAGATCAGGGGCAGCACGAAGAACAACAGAAACACCAGGGCGAACGGCGTCGCCTGGAGCCAGCCGGGAACGCCGCGCGCATCGATCGATGACCGGGCTGTCGACATGAGGATCGTTTCGCCGTTATGCGCCCTCTCCCGCCTGCGGGAGAGGGTGGGGTGTGGACCGTCGGGCGAGGGCGCGCTCTGCGACAGGCGCCCTCACCCCTCACGACTTCGTCGCGCCGCCTTCTCCCGCCAAGCGGGAGATGGGGTTTTATCGCACGTCACGCCGCGATGAACTCGTTCCACTTGCGGACCATGTAGTCGTTTTCGTCCATCACCGCGTTCCAGCAGGCGACATTGCCCATGCGCTCGTCGTAGGAGCCGCCGTCGCGCTTCGCGCCGGCCTTTTCGAGCAGCGAACCGTCGGGCGCGTGGATGTCCTTTTCGGCCGGCTTGCCCTCCATCCAGTAGGCCCATTCATAGGGCTCCATGTTGGCCTTGGCGGTGGAGAGCACCGCCGAATAATAGCCCTGGCGGTTGAGATAGGCGCCGGCCCATCCCGACAGGTACCAGTTGACGAATTCGTAGACCCATTCGGCCTGCTTGCTGGTGACCCCCTTGGACATGCAGAAGCCCGACGCCCAGGAGCGATAGCCCTCTTTCAACGGCTGGAAGATGCACGGAATGCCCTTCGAGCGCACCGCGGTGACGGCCGGCGACCACATCGACTGGATCACCGTTTCGCCGGACGCCATCAGATTGACGCTCTCGTTGAAGTCCTTCCAGAAGGCGCGGAACTGGCCGGCTTTCTTGGCTTCGGTGAGAACCTTCATCGTCATGTCGATTTCGGGCTTGGTCATATTGCCCTTGTCGGGATATTTGTAGGCGCCGGTCGACTCCACCACCATCGCCGCGTCCATGATGCCGATCGAGGGAATGTTGAGGATCGCCGCCTTGCCCTTGAACTCCGGGTTGAGCAGTTCCGACCAGTTGTTGATCGGGCGCTTGATGAGGTCGGGGCGAATGCCCAGCGTGTCGGCGTTGTAGACGGTCGGGATCAGCGTCACCCATTCGGTGGGCGTCTTCGAGAACGTCGTCGAATGCTCGCCCTCGAGGAACATCACCTTCTTGGGCGCGGTGCCCTGGTCGCCGATGACCTTGCCGTTGGGCAACTGGCCCTTGGTGAAAACCGGCGTGATATTGTCGAATTCCTTGATTTTCTTGGCGTCCATCGCCAGAATGTTGCCCGACGGGACCAGCTTTTTCAGGCTGAAATATTCGGTGTCGAGCACGTCGAAGGAATTCGGCTGGGTGATGACGCGCTTGGTGACGTCGTCGGTCGTCGCCACGATGTTTTCGATGGTGATGCCGGTGTCCGCCTTCACTTTCTTGGTGATGTCGTCGGATTGGTTCACCGCCGTGCCGAGGTAGCGCAGCACCTTTTCTTCCGCCGCCCAGACGGCGGGAAACCCGGTGACGGCGCTCACGCCGGCGAGCGCCCCGGCGCTCTTGAGCACGGTGCGACGGGAGACGCCCGCGCCACGCTTTGTATGTTTGTTCGACATGGTCCTCTCCTGCTGAAACCCGCGCCGGTCAAGGCGCCGGGGAAAGCGCGTGAATGTCTTCGTCCGCCCATTGCACCGCGACATTGTCGCCGATCGACAACGGCGCGGCGGCGAACGAGGCGTCGCTGACGGTGGCCGTCAGCTCGGGGTTGTCGCCATTGTCGAGCGCCACCTGATAATGCGTGCCCTGGTATTCGATGCCGCGAATGGTGGCGTTCAGCCGCGTCTGGTTCGCGCCGGCGCCGTTGGCCAGCAGCTTCAGGCGGTCCGAGCGGACCGCGATGGGGCCCGCGGGCGTCCCGATGACGTTATGGCCGCCGAGAAAGCGCGCGACGAATTCGGTCGCCGGCTTTTCGAACACGTCCCTGGGCTTGCCCGCCTGCTCGATGCGGCCCTTGTTCATCACCACCACGAGATCGGCCAGCGCCAGCGCCTCGTCCTGGCCGTGCGTCACGTGCACGAAGGGGATGCCAAGCTGCTTTTGCAGACGCCGCAATTCGGCGCGCATGCGCACGCGCAGGAACGGATCGAGCGCCGAGAGCGGCTCGTCCAGGAGCAGAATCTGCGGATCGGTGATCAGCGCGCGCGCCAGCGCGACGCGTTGCTGCTGTCCGCCCGATAATTGCGCGGGGACGCGCGCCGCGTAGGGCTCCATCGCGACAAGGCGCAGGAACTCCATCGCCTTGCCGCGCCGCGTCGCCTTGTCGACGCCCCTCATCTTCAGTGAGAACGCCACATTGTCGAGGCACGACAGGTGGGGGAACAGCGCATAGCTCTGGAACATCATCGCCGTGCCGCGTTTCGCGGGCGGCAGTTCCGTGACATTGGCGTCGCCGATGAGAATATCGCCCTCGGTCGCGCTCTCGTGGCCGGCGATCATCCGCAACGTCGAGGTCTTGCCGCAACCGGACGGGCCGAGCAGGCAACAATAGGCGCCGGCGACGACACGCAGATCGATGGCGTCGACGGCGGTTGTCGACCCGTAGCGCTTGGTTAGATGGACGAGTTCGAGATGGGCCGGATGCAGCATCGCCTCACATGATCGCGCTTGGTCTCCGCGGCGTTTCAGCAAGCCGCGTGCCACGAGCAGAAGCGATTGAAATCGCGACGCGTCGCGCTGATATTGCGGGCGATTGACGACGCAGTGGGAAAGTCGACCGGTTTCTTCGGCGAGGCCAAGCCGGTTTATTGGGCGCCGTTGTTCACAATTTCAGCGCGATTGTATACAAAATGGGTTGGCGTGGCGCGCCGATACGTGGAACACTTGCCGCAAGAACAAGAGGCGCGCGTTTCGCCATGTCTTCGACAGCGACTTCCGACGAGGTGAAAGCCGCATGGCTGTCGCCGGGACTGCGTTTGACCGCGGGCGGCCCGCGCGCCGCCAGCCTGTATCGCAGCGTCCGCGACGCCATCGTCGAGCAACGGTTGCCGCCGGGCGTCAAACTCACCGAAGAACAACTAGGGGCGGTGTTCGGCGTCAGCCGGACGATCGTGCGCAGCGCCTTGCAGGCTCTGGCGCACGATCACATCGTCACCATTGCGCGCAATCGCGGCGCCTTCGTCGCGGCGCCGACGGTGGCGGATGCGCAGGACGTGTTCTTCGGGCGCAAGCTGGTGGAATTGGCGATCGCTCGCGAAGTGGCGCGCCGGATCGGCCCGAACGACGTGCTGGCCCTGCGCGCCATCCTCGATGAGGAAGAGGCGGCGCTGCGGCGCGGCGACCGGCCGGCGGCGATCCGTCTTTCCGGCGCCTTTCACGTCGCGGTGGCGGCCATCTGCGGCGAGGGCGTGCTGACGGCTTTCCTGCGCAGTCTGATTTCGCGGTCCTCGCTCGTCATCGCGTTATACGGCCGCGGCGCCGCTTCGGCGTGCGGCCACGGCGACCATTTGCAGTTCCTGCTGGCGCTGGAGGCGCGCGACGGCGATACGGCGGCGAAACTGATGTCGGAGCATCTCGACCATATTGTCGGCGATCTCGATCTGGCGCGCGCCGGCGGGACGACGGTGGATGTCGTCGCCGTGTTGCGCGAGCGGCTGAATGCGAGCGAAGCCGCCGGAGCGGCGGGTTGAGGCCTGGTGGAGGCGCCCGGAGCGCGGGCGACGGCTTGACGCCTCTTGAATAACCGCGGGCAGGCCTTCAGCGCCGCCCCGGCTTAAATGCCGAAGGCCGTCTCGAGTTTGTTTTGCGCAACCAGCAGCGTGCCGACGACGAGAGTCCCTTCGCGCGTTTCCGCTTTGAGCGTCATCGGGTCGTCGGCCTTCAGCAGGGCGATGGCCTTGTGGACCTCGGCGACGGCGCCGCGCAGGGCGAGAACCGCTTCCCGAGGGCTTGTTGAAGCGCGCGCCCTCCTCGCGGCGGCGGCCACGATGGCGGGCAATTTGCGCAGCTCGGGGGGCAACCGGGGCGCGATCCGTTGCAGGGCGGCCGCATATCTGTCGAGGATGTCCGCGATGCAATCGGGCGAATCGAGCGAGCAGGAGCTGAGGGCGGCCTGGGCTTGCTCGGTGAGCGCTTCGACCATCCATACGGACGAGTTGTCGTTCGGCATCCAGGCGGTCGAGATCATCCTTGGCGCCGGCGCGCCGGGGGCCGGCGCCGGGTCGGCCGGCGCGGCGAACCCGACGGGGGCGCTGACTTGTGCGACGCCGACGATGGATTTGCTGACGGGCGCGGGAACGCTGGTTACGCCAACGGGGGCGTTGCTGACCCGGCCGCGGCCGACGACGCCAGTGTGTCCGACAGGACCGACGGCGCCAACGGCGCCAACGGCGCTGGCCGAACTCACGCCGACGGCGGCCGCGGGACTGACGCCGACGACGCCCACGCGTCCGACGGCGGCGGAACTGACGCCGACGACGCCCACGTGTCCGACGGCGGCAAGGCCGTGGCCGCCGGGCGCATGACCCCCTCCGACGGCCGACCATGCCGGGATCAGGAAATATCCCAGCAGCAGCAGCGTGGGCGCCGCTACGGCGGGGCTGAAGACGAGATGACGGGCGCGCATCGATCTGCTCCGCTCCGATTGCACGGATACGGCAGGCGGCTTACGGGACGCTCGGAGCGTCCGCGGCTATGACGCCCGGGCGAAGCAGATGGCGCCCCATCCGTCGAGCGCGCCGGCGCGATGGTGGGAGCCGTCGAGACAACAGGTGGGGACGAGCGTCCCCGCCAGCAGCAGCGCGATCGCGCAAAACCGGGCGAGCGCGCTCGCGAGCAAGAGAGCGCCGTCGCCGAAATCCGCGAACGTCGCCGACAAGGTCGACACGGTCATCCGACTCTCCCTATGGCGCGCGCGGCGCTTTTTCGACCTCCGCCGCCAGCGGCGCCGCCGCGCGGCCGGATCGGCGGACGCCGACGATTTCCGCCATGATCGAGAGCGCGATCTCCTCGCTGGTGATGGCCCCGATGTCGACGCCCGCCGGCGCCTTGACGGCCTCCAGGCGCTCGCGCGGGAGGCCTTCGCGGGCGAGCTCGTCGCGAAGCGCGGCGATCTTTCTTCGCGAGCCGACGAACGCCACATAGCGGGCCGGCGCGGCGACCGCCGCCTTCAGCGCCGCGCGGTCGCCGGCGCCCTGCGTCGAGACGACGAGATAGTCGGGCGGCGCGCCGACGTCCGGCGTCCGAAAACCTTCGATCTTTTGATCGACGTGGGCGAAGCGGGCGAGTTCCGCCTCCGGCGCCGCGACCGCGACGCGAAAGCCCATCGTCAACGCGAGATTTGCGAGCGCCACGGCGACCGGCGAGGCGCCGAACAGCAGCAGCGTCGGCTTGGGCAGGATCGGCTCGACGAACACGTCCATCGTCCCCTGGCTCGGACAGGAATTGTTCGCGAAAACGACGCCGCCGCGGGCGTCGCCGGGCGCGACGCCCTGCGCGGTCAGCAGGTCGCGCGGCTGGATCGAAACGAGCCGCGGCTTGCCGTCGGCGATCGCCTGACGCGCCGCCTTCAGCACCGCCGCGCGGGCGCAGCCCCCGCCGATCCAACCCTCGGAGATCGAACCGTCCTCCGCGATGAGCGCCTTGGCGCCCGCCTTGGCCGCGGTGACGTCCAGCGTCCGCACCACCGTTGCCAGCGCGAAGGCCTCGCCCTTGGACTGGCGCATTGCGGCCAGATCGAGAATGTCGACCGCGCTCATCGATCAAATCCTCGCCAGATAGGGTTCGAGCGCCGCCAGGCTGTCGATGTTATGGGCGGAGGCGAAGAGATCGACATGCGGCAGCGCCGCTTGCATGCCCCGGGCGCTCGGCTCGTAGCCCTCCCAGCCGATCAGCGGGTTGAGCCAGACGATACGCCGGCAACGTTGACGAATTGCCCGCATCGACGCTTCGAGCAGGGCCGGCTCGCCGGTGTCGTAGCCGTCCGACAGGATCATCACGCAGGTGCGCGAATGGATCACCCGGCGCGCGTGCCAGCGGACGAACGCCGCCAGGCTCTCGCCGATCTTGGTGCCTCCGCCGATCCCCTGCGCGAGCAAGGCGAGACGATCGAGCGCGCGGACGGGATCGCGCTCGCGCAGCGCCGATGAGACATGGGCGAGGCGGGTGTGAAAAAGGAAGGCTTCCGACTGCCGGAACGAAAGCGAGACGGCGTGCATGAACCGCACGAAAAATCCGGTGTACAGCTCCATCGAGCCGGAGGCGTCGAGCAGAATGACGAGGCGCAGGGGCTTGCGCTTGCGCTGCCGGAACGCCAGTTCGAACGGTTCGCCGCCATGTCCGATGCTGCGACGGATGGTGGCGCGCAGATCGAGGCGCCAGCCTTTGGGCCTCGATCGCTCCCGCCGGGCCAGGCGCGCGCGCATGCGGCGGGCGAGCCGTTCGGCGAGGGCGAGGGCGGCGGCCGTCTCCTCGGCGCTCGCAAGCTTGCGCAAGTCCCTGGCCGTCAGCGCGTCATGCGTCGCCGCGCCGCCGCGGCGCCCGCGGCCGTCCGAAGGCCCATCCCGCGGATGATCGGCGAGACCCCTGTCGGACGATTCCCCCGTCGGCTCGCCGCCCGGCCCGATCTCCAAGCGCCGCGGCGCTTGCCCCCCGCCTCCCAGCGCGGCGATCCGCATCGCTTGCCGCACGCCGCGTCCGCGCCAGAACGCCGCGAACAGTTCGTCGAACCGCGCAAGCTCCGCCTGGCGGGAGCAGAACAGCGCCTTCAGAGCGGCGCGGAGACTGTCGGGCCGATCGGCCGCCGGCGAACCAAGAACCCGCGCGGCGTCGGTCGCCTCCGCCTGGCCGATGGCAAAACCGGCGCCGCGCAAGGTGTCGACGAATCCGGCGAGGCGTCGGCGCATCGAGGCGCCCGGTTCGAAGCCGGCATGTTGGGCGAGGATCGGGGCGGCGCTCATCTCACGCAACCTTGCCAAGGATGCGCTGAGCGACTTCGACAGTCACCCGCGCGCGATCCTCCCGGGTCTTGAGCAGCGCGATCAGCGTCTCATGGACGAGCTCCGGCGCCTGTCGCATATCGGCGACGCCGAGGCCCGCGAGAGTCGCCGCCCAATCGAGCGCTTCGGCGATTCCGGGCGTCTTTCGCAGATCCTCCTTGCGCAGCAGCGCGACCATGCGGGCGATCTGCAGAGCGAGGTCCGCGTCGATTTGCGGCAATCGCAGCAGGATGATCGCGGCTTCACGGTCGACGTCGGGAAAATCGAGATAGTGATAGAGGCACCGCCGGCGCAAGGCGTCCGACAGCTCCCGCGTGGCGTTGGACGTCAGCACCACGCGCGGAATTGACCGCGCCGCGATCGTGCCGAACTCCGGGATCGTCACCTGAAAATCGGAGAGGAGCTCGAGCAGGAAGGCTTCGAACTCCTCGTCCGCGCGATCGACCTCGTCGACCAGCAGCACCGGCCGCTTCTCGCGCCTTATCGAGGCGAGCAGCGGGCGCTCCAACAGATAGTCGTTCGAGAATATCTGCGCCTCGACCTCGCCGGCGCTGGCGCCGGAACCCTCGCGGACCTTGATGGCGAGGAGCTGGCGCTGGTAGTTCCACTCGTACAACGCCGAACTGGCGTCGAGGCCCTCGTAGCATTGCATGCGGATCAGTTCGCACTTGTTCAGCCTGGCGAGCGCCTTGGCGACTTCGGTCTTGCCGACGCCCGCCTCGCCTTCGATCAGCAGGGGGCGCGACAGAAAATCCATCATCCACAGGGCGGTGGACAGATCGCGATCGGCGACATAGCCGGCCTCGGCGAGTTGGCTCGCGATGGCGGCGCGCGGGATCAGAGTCATGATCGCGCCGCCGGCGTCGCGCCGCCCCTCATCCGGCCGGCTCCGCCGGCCACCTTCTCCCGCTTCGCGAGAGAAGGGGCGCGCGCATTCCCGTCGCCCCGCGCAGCGGCGAGAAAGTGGCGCGAAGCGCCGGATGAGGGGCGGCGCGACGCTTCATCGATGCAACCCCAGATTCTCCGCCGCCTGCCAGACGCGGTAATTGTCATGCGGCATCGCGATATGCGTCGAGCCGACAAATTTGAAGGCGTCGTTGACCGCATTGGCGAAGCACGGCACGCTGCCGACATTCGGACTCTCGCCGACCCCCTTGGCCCCGATCGGGTGGTGCGGGGAGGGCGTCACCGTATAGTCGGTCTCCCATTTCGGCGTTTCTACGGCGGTGGGCAGGAAATAGTCCATGAAGGACGCGCCCTTCACATTGCCCATTTCGTCATAGACGATCTCCTGGCCCATGGCGATCGCGTAGCCTTCGGTGAGGCCGCCGTGCACCTGGCCCTCGATGATCATCGGGTTGATGCGCGTGCCGCAGTCGTCGAGCGCGTAGAAGCGGCGAACCTTGTGGACGCCGGTGTCGACGTCGATGTCCATCACGCAGATATAGGCGCCGAAGGGATAGGTCATGTTGGGCGGATCGTAGTAGCTCACCGCCTCGAGGCCCGGCTCCATGCCCGGCGGAACCCTGTTATAGGCCGCCCAGGCGAGCTGGGACATCGTCTTGAACTGTTCGGGATTGCCCTTCACGCGGAAGCGGTCGACGTCCCATTCGAGATCGTCCTCGTGCACTTCGAGCATGAAGGCGGCGATCATCTGCGCCTTCGCCTTGATCTTGCGCGCCGCCATGGCGATCGCCGCGCCGGCGACCGGCGTCGAGCGCGAGCCATAGGTGCCGAGCCCGTAGGGCGCGGTGTCGGTATTGCCTTCCTCGATGGCGATATCGTCGGCGGGAATGCCGATTTCCGTGGCGATGATCTGCGCCCAGGTCGTCTCATGCCCCTGACCCTGGCTCTTCGAACCCATCCGTCCCAGGACGCGGCCGGTCGGATGGATCCGAATCTCGGCGGAATTGAACATCGCAATGCCGAGAATATCGCAATTCTTCGACGGCCCGGCGCCGACGATTTCGGTGAAGAACGAAACGCCGATCCCCATCACTTCGCGCGTTTCACCGCGTTTGAAAGCCTCCTGCCGCGCCTTCTGCTCGGCGCGCAGCGCGCGATAACCGGTCGCCTCCACCGCTTTCTGCATCGCCGTGTGATAGTCGCCGGAATCGTATTCCCAGCCGAGCGCCGACTGATAGGGAAATTGCTCGCGCTTGATGAAGTTCTTCATCCGGAAATCGACCGGGTCCAGGCCGAGCTTCTGCGCCATGATGTCCATCGCCCGCTCGATCGCATAGGCGACCTCGGTGACGCGGAACGAGCAGCGGTAGGCGACGCCGCCCGGCGCCTTGTTGGTGTAGACGCCGTCGACCGACAGATGCGCGACGGGAAAGTCATAGGAGCCGGTGACGATGTTGGAGAAGCCCGCCGGCCATTTCGACGGATCGGCGCAGGCGTCGAACGCGCCGTGGTCGGCGAGGATATGCACGCGCAGGGCGGTGACGCGACCGTCGCGCGTCGCCGCGATCTCGGTCGTCATATGGTAGTCGCGCGCAAAGGACGTCGTGGAGAGGTTCTCGATGCGGTCCTCGACCCATTTGACCGGCAGGCCGGTGACGATCGAGGCGACCGCCGAGCAGATGTAGCCGGGATAGGCGCCGACCTTGTTGCCGAAACCGCCGCCGATGTCCGGCGAGATGACGTGAATCTTGTGCTCCGGCAGGCCGGCGATCAGCGCCACCACGGTTCTGATGACGTGGGGCGCCTGGAACGTCCCGTAGATCGTGATCTCGCCCTTGATCTTGTCGAAGCTGACGACGCACTGGCAGGTCTCGAGCGGGCACGGATGCACGCGCTGGTACGACAAGAGATCCTTGGTCGCCGCCTCGGCCTTGGCGAAGGCCGCGTCGGTCAGGTCCTTGTCGCCGACCTGCCAGTTGAAGATGTGGTTGTGATGCTTGCGCGGCCCATGCGCGCCCGTCGTCTTGCCCGCGAGGTCTTCGCGCAACACCGGCGCGTCGGGGTCCATCGCCTTGAACGGATCGACGACGACTGGCAATTCCTCGTATTCGACCTCGACGAGGTCGGCGGCGTCCGCCGCGATGTAGCGATCGGTCGCGACGACGAAGGCGATCTCCTGATTCTGGAACAGCACCTTGCCGTCGGCGAGCACCATCTGGACGTCGCCGGCGAGGGTCGGCATCCAGGCGAGGTTGACGCCCTTCAGCTCTTCGGCGGTGAGCACCGCGACGACGCCCGGAACGGCCTTGGCCTTCGAGGCGTCGATCGACTTGATTCGCGCATGGGCGCGGCTGGAGCGATGGAAATCGCCGTGCAGCATGCCGGGCAGCTTGAGGTCGTCGATGTAATTGCCGCGCCCTTGCGTGAAGCGCACGTCCTCGACGCGCTTCCTCTTGCAGCCGACGCCTTGCAGTTTCTCGGCGCGCTCCAATGCGGACGGGTCGGTCGGGGCGTTCATTCCGCGGCTTCCTTATATTCCACGCCGTTGATCTTGGCGGCGGCGTATTGAATGGCCTTGACGATGTTCTGGTAGCCGGTGCAGCGGCAGAGGTTGCCGGAAATGCCGATGCGGATTTCTTGGTCGCTCGGGTTGGGATTTTCCTTGAGAAGCCGATAGGCGCGGGTGATCATGCCGGGCGTGCAGAAGCCGCACTGCAGGCCGTGCATTTCGCGGAAGCCCTCCTGCAGCGCATGAAGCTTGCCGTCCGCCCCGGCGATCCCTTCGATCGTGAGGACCTCGGCGCCGGCGGCCTGGACCGCGAACATCGTGCAGGACTTCACCGATCTGCCGTCGATATCGACGGTGCAGGCGCCGCAATGGGACGTGTCGCAGCCGATATGCGGGCCGGTGACGTTGAGATGCTCGCGAAGGAAATGGATCAGCAGCGTGCGCGGCTCGACCTCCGCCGAGACGGCCTTGCCGTTGAGTTGCAGAGCCACGTTAATCCTTGACATGCGGTTCCCTTTCAGCCGGCGGCGCGCGAAAAGGCGCGGCTCAAGGCGCGGGCGGTCATCACGCCCGCCATCTTGCGGCGATATTCGGCCGAGCCGCGTCCGTCGGCGGCCGGGGCGGCGATCGCCTCGGCCGCCGCCGCGGCGCGCGTCAGCGTCGACTTGTCGAGTTTGGAGCCGACGACGGCGTCGCCCGCCGCTTGGGCGAACAACGGCGTGTCGGCGACGTTGGTGAGGCCGATCGAGCAGGACGTCACCGTCCCGTTGGCGAGGGTCAAAATGACTCCGGCGGCGGCGGTCGCGTAATCGCCGACCTTCCGCTTGAGCTTCTCGTAAGCGTATCCATGCCCCGCCGGCGGCGCAGGAATGGCGACCGCGGTCAAAATCTCGTCCGCCGCCGCGGCGGTCGCATAGGCGCCCTGATAGAAATCGCGCGCCGCGACCCTGCGCTGGCCGCCCTTGCCCTGGAGAACGTAGGTCGCCCCGAGGCACATCATCAGGGCGGGCATGTCGTTGCCAGGATCGCCGTTGGCGACGTTGCCGCCGAGCGTGCCGCAATAGCGCACCTGCGGATCGGCGATCAGTTGCGCGGTCTCCCGAATGATCGGCAGGCGCGCGGCAAGCAGGGCCGAGGCGATCAATTCATGCTGCGTCGTCATCGCGCCGATGACGATGGCGTCGCCGCTCGCCGCGCTGACGCCCCGCAATTCCCTGATGGCGGCAAGATCGATGAGATGGCACGGCGTCGCAAGCCGCAATTTCATCATCGGAATCAAACTGTGGCCGCCGGCGATCACGCGCGCGTCGGCGTCCAGGTTCGACAGCAAGGCCACCGCCTCGCTCAGGCTGTTGGGTCGATGGTAGTCGAATGAGCCGGGGATCAAGCGGGGCCTCCGTGATGCCTTGGCGATCGCGCGTCGGCGACGAGTCTGCTTCGATGAGATTCGTCCTCTGTGCGCTGCACCATCAAGGAGCGGTGCATGGACGGCGCAAAACTTCACGAAACCGCAAATGTCTTGCACGAACAGCGTCAGCATTGCTGACAGTCGGCGCCAACGGCGGCTGGCGCCCGAATCGAATCAGGCGGTTCGCGCTTCGACCAGTTGCTTGACCTGCCGGAAGTGCGAGCGCGCGATCGGGATGCTGCACCGCACAGGCGCCGCCAGTTCAGCGACGCCGTTTTCGCCGGCGCGCCTGAGGCTGACGACCCGGTCGATGGCGACGATATGGCTGCGGTGAACGCGCATGAAGCGGGCGGGATCGAGGCGCGCCTCGATCGCGCTGATCGGCAGCCCGCAGAAATATTCGTGTTCCCCGTCGTGAACATAGGAGTAGTGCGCGTTGGCCCGCACGGCGACAATGTCGTCGACCAAAATTTCGCGCAGGCGGCCATCCTTTTCGACGCTCACGGAATTTGCCCGCTGTCCCTGATCTTGCGCCGCCGCCGCTTCGGCGCCGACAGGATTCGCGAGGCGCGGGCTCGTCGCCGCCTTCGCCGGCGCGGCGGAAATCAGGCCGGGCTGCGCTTTCGTCAAGCGAGCCGCCGTCGACTCCGCCGGCGCGAGGCCGTGCGCGCTCGGCTGGAGCCGCAGCGTTCGGCTCTCCGGAACGAACGACAGCAGGAATGCCGCTGAAACGCCAAACGCGATCATGGTGGTGAGCAGCGCCAGCGTGTTGCGCGACAGTGCGGAATCGGCGGCGACGAACCGCGAGACGTCGAAACACAGCGGGTCGAGCCGCATGCCGGCCATCGCCGTATAGTGCATGCCGGAGATCGCCAGACCGAGCACGATCGCGGCCCCAAGCAGGCGCATGCGGGTGGCGCGCCGTTCGAGCGTCCAAAGAGCGATTCCGCTTGCGGCGACCGAAATCAGGACTGACAACACCACGTAGGGCGTTTCCTGGCTCGTCGGTCCCGCCAGGTGCACCGCGAGCATGCCGACATAATGCATGAGGCTGATGCCGACGCCCATCGCCAGCGCGCCGCCGCCGATCCGCATGACGAGCGGCCCGTCCGTGTGGGCCGCGTAGACCCCGACGCCGACGACGATCACGCAGATGAGAAAGGACAGCAACGTCGGGAAAACGAGGTAGTCGATCGGCGAAGGAAATTGCGCCGCGAGCATGCCGACGAAATGCATCGACCAGACGCCGGTCGCCAGCGTGAGCGACGCGCCGGCCAGCAACGCACGGCGGCGGAACCCGTCGGCCTCGTGGAAATTGCGGGCCAGCGAAAGCCCGACATAGCTGCCTTGCACGGCGACCAGCAACGATAGCAAGACCAGCCACGGCTCATGCGAAAGCGTCATCACGACCTCCCACGCCGTATTTTTCTTCTCGGGCCCGCCGGTCGTTGGAACCGGGCGTTCGCCGATTTCGCCTCTGGCCCAACCACAAGTCGGATGCCAGCGCAGATGAGGGAATTGATATCCTCTTCGGCCGGGGTCAGGCAACAGCCCTCGATGGCGAGGCGCGAAAGCACAGCCTCGCCACGCATCGCAGGGATCGTCATGAACTTGTCGATCGCAATAATCTGATTATTTTGAACCTGGACTCGTCCGATCTGGTCGGGCGCCGGAGCGCGGAGCGCATTGAGGCCAGGCAATTCTGCTATTCTGCCGACCGAAAGCCGCCGATCGCCGCGCCCGACGAGCTCCCTGGCTCGTCGCGGGCGTCGCGGCGAGACCAGGATTTGCGGGCTTCAAAGGAGACCTCGATGTCGACCGTTCGCGGCCGCAACCCGCCCGGCGACCTTGATCGCGATGGCGAGAACCACGCTCGATCCAAGGGGCCGGAATACGGCGACATGCGGCGCGCCGCGAGGCGCGCCCCGATCAACGCCATACGCGTCGAGCAGCTGGCGGACAAGGCGGATCATGCGGCGGCCGTGCTGAAGGCGATCAGCAACAAGTGGCGCCTGCTGGTGCTCTGCCAATTGGTGAAAGGCGAGAAGCCGGTCGGCGAGCTCGAAACGGTCATCGGCCTCAGCCAGTCGGCTTTGTCGCAGCATCTGGCTGTGCTGCGAGAACACAAGCTGGTCAAGACGCGCCGCGACGCGCAAATGATCTTCTATTCGTTGCGCGGGTCGGAGGCGCCGGCCATTCTGGGCGCGCTTTACGAACTCTATTGCCGGCCGCCGAAGCCGGTTCGCAACGCCCCTTCGTCCGGCAAGCAGCGATTGTCCGTCCGGTCGAAGCGCTCGCTCGCCGTCGAAGCAGGGAGCTGACGCGACGCGCGCTCCCGATCGCGGATTTGACCATCCGGGACGTGGCGCCAAGCAGGAGCCTCGGCGCGACGCGCGAGAAAGTCCAAATCGCCATCGCCGGGTCAGGCGGCGCGCAATGGCGCGACACGAAAGCGAGCGGTTCTGCTATCATGACGGAGCGCCGGGGGCTTCGGCGCCGCGCGCGGAGAGGACGCGATGTTGAAGCGATCGATCTTGTTGGCGCCGCTGATTTTCGGCGCGGCGCCGGTCTTTGCGCAGGAGGGCAGCGGCGAGCCCAGCGCGTTGACCTGCAATGATTTCAAGAACGAGGCCGCGCGCGTTCTCGCCCAATCGCCCGACACATTGCAGATCAACAATCTGCTTTTCGAGGCGGCGCACAAGGGCTGCGTCAGCGCGCTCGGCGCGTTGCTGGGGTCGGGCGCGTCGCTCGAGGCGCGCGACCGCATGGGCAATAACGCCCTGTCGATCGCCGCCAGAATGGGCCGGCTCGCCTTCGCCAAAGCCCTGCTCGACGCCCAAACTCCGGCCGACCGCGATCAGCTCGATCGCGCCAATGTCGCCGGCTCGACGCCGCTCATCGAGGCGGTACAAGCCAACCGCACGGTGGTCGCCGAAATGCTCCTCGAAGCGGGCGCCAAAGTGGACGCCGTCAATCGACAAGGCGAGACGGCGCTGAGCGCCGCCGCATTCAACGGCAACGCCGAGCTGGCCCGGATGCTCCTCGCGCGCAAGGCCGCGCCGGACACGGTCGACGCGACGGGCAAGGGCGTCATCATCTACGCCGCGGCGCGCGGCGCGGCGGGGGTCGTGGAGATGCTGCTGGACGCGGGCGTCGATCCGAACCGGCGCTATCACGCCGACCTGACCGCGCTGATGTGGGCTGCGGGCCATCCTGACAACGTGTCGGATGCGGACGCGCTGCAAACCGTCAAACTGCTGCTTTCGCGCGGCGCGACAATCGATTTCGTCGACGATCGCGGGATGTCCGCGCTGATGATCGCGGCGAGCCTCGATCACGCCGCGATCGCTCGAGCGCTGCTGGAGGCGGGCGCCGATCGCGGGTTGCGCGACAAGAACGGCAAGAGCGCCGCCGATCTGGCGCGCGGCGCCGAGGCGAGGGCGATCGTCCTGGCGCCCTGAGACGATCGCCGCGCGATCGCAGGCGGCGCGCTACATTCCCGCCAGCACCCGCGCCATCAGCTTGACGTCGTCTACGCTGAACCTTCTCAGGAGGTCGCGCATCCAGTCGTTGTTGGCGCGCGCGCCGCTGCGAAAGTCGAGCACGGTCTTGGTGAGGTAGTCGAGGCTCTGGCCGGCGATGTGCGGCTGCGTGCCGGCGCCGATGTAGCCGGCCTGGTGGCATTGAAAGCATTGCGCGGAAGCGGCCATCGAGGCGAAGCTCTTGGCCTCGTCCGCGCTGGCGCGCGGCTGCTGCAGGTTGGGCCACGGCTTGGCGGCGAAATAGGCCGCCAGAGCGAACATGTCGTCGCGCGACATGGTTTCGACGATCGGCGCCATCTGCTCGTTCTTGCGCGCGCCCTTCTTCATGTCGCGCAACTCGATGTAGATGTAGCCCTCGTTCTGCCCGAAAATGATCGGAATCGACTTGTCGATGGGAACGCCGTTTTGGCCATGGCACGCCATGCAAACAGCCGCCTTGTCTTCGATCGTCTCCGCCGCGCCGGGCGCCAATGCCGCGAGCAAGGCCGCGAGCGCCGCCGGCAAACGCCTGTTCCACGCGCAAAGGTCCATTATCTCGCTTTCGTCTGGCTCCGCCCTTCGCCGGGCATGGGTGTACAGAAATGGGGCCGGCCAAGGCCGACCCCACAAGCTTTCTGGCAGTCGTGTCAACTCGCCTTTCGACAGATTGACGAGACCATCAAGGCAGCGTGAACGCGATGATGGAATTGCCGCGTTTGGCGTCGATCTGCGTATTTCCGCCGGCCGCGACCACGACATATTGTTTGCCGCCGACCATATAGGTCGACGGCGGCGCGTTGACGCCGGCGCCCGCGACGAAGTCCCAGAGAATGGCGCCGTTCCTCGCGTCATAGGCCTTGAAGTGGCCGTTGGCTTCGCCGGCGAACACGACGCCGCCCGCGGTCGCCAGGGCGCCGCCGATCATCGGTTCCGGAGTCTTGACGCTCCACTTCACCTTGCCGGTGTTGTAGTCGACCGCGACGAACTTGCCCCATGACGCCTCGGTGGCGATCACGGTGAAAGCGCCGCCCAGCCACAGCTTGTCGCCGCCGGGATAGGCGGAGGACGTGACCTGATAGGTCATCGGCTGATGCAGATTCAGCGAATAAGCAAGGCCGAGGTTGGGGTCGGTGGCGATCGGCGACCACTCGTTGCCGCCATTGGCCCCCGGCAGCATGCGAGCGCCGGCCGCGGTCGGCAACGTCCACATGTCCTCTTGCGGAATCATCGCCTCCGAGAAGCGGATCAGGCTGCAGTCCTTGGCGTCGTTGACGTAGATGTGGCCGGTCTTGCCGGCATGCAGAACGCCGGTGATCGGCTTGCCGTCCTTGCCGGCGACCCTGGTGATCACGGTCGGCGAGACCGCGTCCAGATCCCACAAGTCATGGGCGATGTACTGGAAGTGGCAGACGTACTTGCCGGTGTCGAGATCGAGCGATACCAGCGAGTCGGTGTAGAGATTGTCGCCGGGGCGGAGCGAGCCGTCGAGATCGGGGGAAGGATTGCCGACCACGAAATAGATGCGATTGGTCGAAAGGTCGACCGAAGGATTCTGCCAGACGCCGCCGCCGAGCGTCTTGTAGGGGTCGCCGTCCTTGGCGTAGGCCGCCTTCTCCGCATCGATGTCGCGGTGCATGTCGCGGCCCGTCGCATCGGTCTTGGCCCACACGCCCTGCGAATTTTCAGGGGTCGTGTCGAAGGTCCATTTCAGATCGCCGGTCGCCGCGTCGAAGGCCTTGACGAAGCCGCGAATGCCATATTCGCCGCCGTTGGTGCCGATGAGGATGAGACCCTTCACCGCCGTCGGCGCCATGGTCTCCGAATAGCCCTTCTCGGGATCGGCGATGTCTTTCGACCACTTGACCGCGCCGGTCTTGGCGTCCAGCGCCACCAGCTTGGCGTCGAGCGTGCCGAGATAGACGTTGTCCCCGTAGACGGCGACGCCGCGATTGTTCGGGCCGCAGCAATAGGTCGTCACCGGACCCATCTTGTGCTTGTATTCCCAGATCTGTTCGCCCGTCTTGGCGTCCAACGCGTAGACGTGATCGAAAGCGGTCGTGACGAACATCACGCCGTTGACGACGATCGGCGACGTCTCCATCGTATCAAGGATGTCGGTCTGGAAGATCCACGCCGGGTGCAGTTGATGCACGTTTCCCGCGGTGATCTGGCGCGCCGGATGGAACCGCGTCTGCCAGTAGTTGCCGTTGGTCTGCAAGAAGTTGGAGCCGTCGTTGGCGGCGTGATCATGCATGTCCTGCGTGACCGTCGTCATCGCCGGCGCCGCGGCCATGCCGGCGCCCATGCCGCCCTTGACCTCATCCGCCGCATAGGCGGCGATCGACACGCTTGCCAAACCGAAGGCGCTCGCGACCGCGAGCATCCGGCCGATCTTGTTACTCATCGTCGCTCCCTCCCTGTTGGGCCATAGAGCCAGCCCATGGATGATAGTTCTGCACCGTTCGCCCGCGTTTGGGAAGGCGCCAACAGACGCAACGAGACGATAATTTCAAACATTTCCGCAGGCTGGAAACGATCGGCAAGCGCCATGGCGAAACGACTTCGGCGCGTGGCCGACCCCGCGTCGCCGGCGGCCGCGAGGGCGGTCGGCCGCGCCGGGTCAAAACGCGCCGCGGCGGCCGCTATTTCGAGCAATCCAGCAGGTCCTTCTCTTCGATCGCGAAGACCGAACCTTCCTTCACCCGAACGTTCCTGACAATGCAGCTTCGCCCGGCCTTGTCGACGAATTTGACGTCATACGCGCGCGACGCCGCGCCGGTGATCCTGAGGCGTTCGTCGTGATCGACGGCGTGATCCGAATCATTGTCGGTCTGATCGGGACCCCAATCGTTGGCGCCGGCCGGCGACAGCCGCAGCGAAGTGATCGGGTTGGCCGTCAGATTCCAGAACTGGGTGTTCTTCGCCATCGCGTCCGCCGGGACGAGCGCGAAGAGCAACGCGATGGGCGCGGCCCCCTTGGTCATGTTCGCGCCCCTCCGGATCACGCGGCGTTCTCGCCGGCCGGCGTGAGGCCTGGCGGATCGGCGGATATCGCAAGATCGATCGAAGCTACCCCGATCGGGGATCGAATCCAACCGGCGCCGCTTGACGTCGCTCCCCGTCCGCCCCGATTCCGCGCGCCCATCGCCCTTTGCGCGACTGATCGGAGCCGCGCCTCACCCTTCGTTGCGGCGCCGTGCGAGAAATCCGCGAGCGGGGTCATAGGCGATGACGGCGCCCGCCAGGAACGCGGCCCCGCAGCCGACGACGACCGAGAGCGATATCCATGAGACCTGCCCGTAGAGCGCGAAGCGGATCAGTTCGATGGCGTGGGTGAAAGGGTTGAACTGGCAAACGTAATACAGGAAAGGGCTCGATTCCCTGACCCGCCAGAGCGGATAGAGCGCCGAAGAGGCGAAGAACATCGGGAAGATCACGAAATTCATCACGCCCGAGAAGTTCTCCAGTTGTTTGACCATCGACGAGATCAGCATGCCGAGCGCGCCCAGCATCATCCCGCTGACCAGCAAAGCGGGCGCCAGGGCGAAATAGCCGACGACCGGCGGTTGAATGTCCCAGAACCAGGCGATCAGCAGGTAGGCGTAGACCTGAAGGATCGAGACGATCGTGCCGGCAAGAAGTTTCGACGTCAGCAGCCACCAACGCGGAAACGGGCTGACGAGCAAAGTGCGCATGCCGCCCGTTTCACGGTCGTAGACCATGGTGAGCGAGGATTGCATCCCGTTGAAGAGCTGGATCATCGCGATCAGCCCCGGCGTGATGTAGACTTCATAGAGGACATAAGTCTCATACGGCGGGATGATCGAGACGCCGAGCACCTGCCGGAATCCCGCCGCGAAAATGAACAACCAGACGAGCGGCCGGACCAGCGCCGACACGAAACGCTCGCGCTGGTGAAGGAAGCGCAGAGCCTCGCGCCAAACGATCCCCTTCAGGCAAACGCCATATTGCGCGAGCGTGAAACCAGGCGCCTTTCCGGCTGCCTCGTCGGCGTTCATCAGGCGGCTCCCGCCTCTTCGTCGGCGTCTATCCGCGCGAGGCTGGCGAAAGCGGCGCGCATCGTCGGCCGCCCCGTCGCCGCGAGGACGGCGGCGACCGGCCCCCGCGCCAACACGCGGCCCTTGTGCAGAACGACGACATCGTCGCCCGGGGCGACTTCGTCGATCAAATGGGTCGCCCACAACACGCCGACGCCTTGCTCGGTCAGCAGCCGGCGAACGTGATCGAGGATCGTCGCGCGCGCCTCGATGTCGAGGCCGGCGGTCGGTTCGTCCAGCAGCAGGAGCCTCGGCTGGTGCAAAAGCGCGCGGGCGATTTCCACCCGCCGCATCTGCCCGCCCGACAGATTGGCGACCTTTTCGCGCATGCGATCGATGAGACCGGCTTGGCGCAGCACCTCTTCGATCCGCTCGATCGCCCGGCGTCCGCCAATTCCGTGCAGCGCCGCGTGATAGGCGAGGTTCTGGCGGATCGAAATGTCGACGTCGAGCGCGCGCGATTGAAAGACCACGCCGAGCCGGCTGAGGGCCGCGCCGGGTTCGCGCGCGATGTCGCGGCCGAAAATGCGAATGCGGCCGGCGCGGGTCGCGTAGAGCCGGGTGATCAGCGAAAACAGCGTCGACTTGCCGGCGCCGTTCAAGCCGAGAAGAACCGTGAACGAGCGGGGCGCGACGCTGAGGCTGACGCCGTCAAGCGCCAGTCGCGGGCCATAGGAATGACTGACGTTCTCGATCTCGAGCGCGGGCGTTGGCGCGAGGGCGGCGCTGGGCATCGGCGGTTTCGTTCTCAGTTCGGCCCGAACGCGACGCCCCACGGCAGCTCGCCGACCTGGATTGACTTGACGACTTGCAGCCGCGCGACGTCAATGACCGAAACATCGTTCGACACGCCGTTGGCGACGAGCAGATATTTCTCGTCCGGGGTGAAGGCGCCATGCCAGACCCGCTGGCCGACGAGGAGATATTTCAGCACGGCGTGCGTGGCGCCGTCGACCACCGCCACCCGATTGGCCGGCCCGAGGTCGACGAAGCCGAGCTTGCCGTCCTTGGTTATGTTGATGCCGACCGGCTGGATCGTCTCGGCGCGCAACCCGGGGATATCGAAGGTCACCGTCTGCTTGATGCGCCGCGTCGTCGGATCGATGATCGTCAGGGTCCCGCCGACTTCCGAGGTCGCCCATAGTTCCGACCCGTCCGCCTTGAAGGCCGAAAAGCGCGGGCGCGAACCGAGCAGCACGCTGTCCACCACCTGATGGCTCGCGGTGTCGATGAAATGCGCCATGCTCGTCGTCTCTGACGTGCAGACCAGGACTTTGGAGTCCGGGCTGACCGCCATGCCTTCGGGTTCGACCCCGACCGCGATCTGGGCGACCGCCATGCGCGTGGCCACGTCGATGACGGTCACCATCGCGTCGTTCTCATTGGCGACGTAGAGAAACTTGCCGGGCGGATCCAGGGTGAATTGCTCGGGATCGGCGCCGGACGGCAGTTCGCCGACGTTGTTGCGGGTCTTGGTGTCGAAGATCTGGATCGTGTCGTCGTCGCCGAGCGCCACATAGACGAACTTGCCGTCTCGCGAGACTTCGATGCCGCGCGGGCGCTGCCCGGTCTTGATGGTTGCGACCGTCTCCATCTTGTCGGTGTCGACGACCGAAATGGAATCGCCCTTTTCGTTCGAGACATAACCCAGAAAGGCAAAAGCCGGGTTCACTGCGAGCCAGGAACCCGCAATCGCAAGGCCGATGGCCGCAAAGCAGCGCGAGGCGAACATGTCGATCTCCCTGATTGGCGGGTTGCGCGCCGCTCAGTTCAGTTTGCACCTGGTCTCCGGACGGTCGAGGCCAAGCGTGTCGAGTTCCGAGAACTGATGCAGAAACCCTTCCTGGGGCGACACCGAAACGGTGTTGCGCCCGTCGAAAAGCAGGATCGGCTGGCGCAATTGCAGGTTCCAATCCCGTAGCGTCAATCGCTGACCCTTGAACGCCGCAAGCGAAAAATCCGGACCCTTGATATAGGCGAAGAGCTTCGCCGGATCGTTGGAGCTCGTGCGCACGGCGGCCTCGCCGACGAGCCGCGTCGCGCTCCAGGCCTGCATGTCGAGCGGCGTCATGAAACGACGCCACGCCTTGGTGAAGCGGTTCTGCAGTTGGACGGCGCCCCATTGATCGAAAGCCGCATCCCATGTCGTCGGCGCCAGGCCGGCCGAGCCGGCGACCGGACGAGCGTCCCACGTCCGATAGGGCAGGTAACCCGCGAAGACCTCGCTCTCGTCGGCGGCGACGAGCACGTCGTAATCGGGCTCGCCCTGCGTCAGAACCGGTATCTGACGCTGAATTTCGACCATTCCGCTGTCGGTGCGCCGCGCGCCGCCGGTATCCTTGATTTCGCGTTCGTCGACGATTTTCGCGCCAAAGCGCGCCGCAGAGCGGCGCAACGCCGCGGCGAACAGCTTGTCGTTGTCGTGCGACCCGACGACGAGCGCCCATTTCCGCCATTTCTTCCAGGCAAGATACTGGGCCAGGGCGTCGGCCAGCATCGAGCGGGTCGGGGCGACATGCACGACATTGGCGCGGCAATCCTCCTCCCGCAGCCGGTCGTCCGTCGCTCCGGCGTTGATCATGACGACCCCGCGAGGCTTTCCGGCGTCGGCGGCCTTCAGAAGGCTCGCAGCGTCGAGGTCCGAAACGACGAATGAGACGCCGGCGTCCGCCAAAGCGCCGACCGCCGCCGCCACGTCATCGCCGTCGCGGATCTGCCTGTCGATCAGCACGAAGCGCTGGTTGACGAAGCGGCCGGTGGTGTTGTTGTCGTCGATGGCCAGTTGCGCGCCGGCGAGGCCGTCGTTCTCGGCGGGAACATCCATCAAGGACAGCTTGATCTTCGAGGGGACGCCATGGAGATAGCCGATCCGGATTTCGATCGGCTCCGCGGCGAGGCTCGCGCAGGTCCAGCCCAATGCCGCGAAAAATCCGATCAACCAGCGCAGCAACATCGACCTCCCACAGCGCGTCCCCTCGGTCCGCCGTCTCGCCGGCGTTGCAGCGCGCGAAACCGACCGGGCGCCCGGTCGCGCGAGCCCAAGCAATCGCTCGCGGCGCCGGGCTCGGGCACGATGGCCGAAACGCGCCGTGCCGCGCAAGCCCTTTCCACAAGCCGGTCGGCGGAGCGCCGGGCAATCCAGTCGCTCTTACGGTCGAAGGTCTTGGGCCGACGTTGTCCGCCCTGCGCGCGTGGCGATGGCGGGGCAGGTCGCCCCTTGGGAAGGCCCAGCGAGTTGCTATCGAACCTTGAAGCTGAGCGGCGCTGAAAACGCCCGCGGCGCGCCGGCTGGCGGTGCAGGAAACGGGCTGGCGCGGCGCACCGTCGCCAAGGCCTCGGCGTCGAGCATCGCGTCGCCGGCCGATCGGCTTATCGAAACGCCGGCGACCTCGCCGGACTCGCTGATCGAGAAGCTCACGACCGCGACCCCCTGCGGCGCGCGCTCGCGCGCGGCGTCGGGGTAGCGCTTCACCGCCGAGAGGCGGGCGGTCACCGTGCGCTGATATTCGGCAAGGACAGCGGCGGAGACAACAGGCGCCGCCGCTTTCGGCGCGACCGGCGCATAGGCGGCGACGTGCGTCGGCTCGGGACCAGGCTTTGACCGCAGCGGTCTTGTTTGCGTCGAGCGCGACGGCGCGGCGACGGGGGGCGCCCGCGGCCTTCCCGCCGGCGGCGCCGGGAGGTCGAGAGCCGGCGGCGTCTTCGCGAGAGGGGCGGCCCGCGGCGGCTCGGTGACGTCGGGCGCGGACTCGACCTGCTGGGACGCGGTCTCTTTTGGAGCAGGGGTGGACTCGACCGGTGCGGCCGGCGACGTCGTCGCTGGGACAGCCTCTTGCAGGGCTGGCGAAGGTTCGACCGGGTTGGCGGGAGGCTGGGCGAGGTCGGGCGCTGGCTCGGCCTGCTGTGATGGGATTTCCTTTGGAGGGGGTGCGGGCTCGACCGGCGCGGCCGCCTGGAGCGCTTCTTGGGGGGCTGGCGAAGGCTCGACCGGGTTGGCGGGAGGCTCGGCTGGCGGCGCCGGCTCGACCGCTTCAGTCGGCGCGGGCGGAGGCGCTGCTGGCGCCGCGGCGGATTCGGTTTGCGGCGGCGGAGGTTCGGGCGCCGGCGGCGATTCCTTTGGCGGCGCGTCGGGCGGCGTCGGCTCGAGGCTCGATGGCGGCGGCGCGTCCTTGGCTGCGTCTTCCACGACGATGTCGACGGGAATCGCGTCCGGCGGCGTCTCCAACTCCGGCGGCGACGGCCAGACCAAGATCGCGACAAACGCCGCGGCGTGAAGGCCGAGCGAGAGCGCGAGCGCCGCGGTCCAAATCCGGCGGCTGGCGGCGGCCCTGGGGCTTGGCCGCGAGCGCCCGGCTCCAGGGCGAATCGCCGAAAAGTCGAGGCCGCCGGGCAGGCTCGCCGCGACGTCAGTCACGACGTCTGACCCGCCGGGCCGCGACGCGGCGCGACGCGCCGCCGCCAAACTTCGCACCATTGCGGTCCGAGCCGACACGCTTGCCCGCCAATCCGCCTTCAACTCGCATCGACCGGACTTCTCCACACCGGCTGCCGCGTGCGCCGCACGGAGCCCCGACGCCACTCTCAGAACGTCGCCCTCATGCCGACGTAAACCGAACGCGGCAGCGCCGGACTCAATGCGCGCGGGTCCATGAACGCCATGCCGCCATTGCCGAAATTTGGAACCTGCGTCGTATCGAAGAACGTTCCATAGGTGTAGTAGCGATTATTTAGCACGTTTTCGACTCGGGCGTAGATCTGGACGCTCTTGCTGACCTGATAGGAGGCGTCGGCGTTGACGACCGCGTAGGCAGGCAGCGGCTCGAATTGATTGGAGGCGTCGCCCGCGTAGTATTGGGAGCTGACGACGAGCATGTCGGCGCCGACCTTCAATTCGGGGGAGAGCGAATAATCGCCGCCGAGCTTCACGCGATGGTGCGGGATCATCGGAATCTGATCGCCGGGGACGACCGAGATATTGCCGCTCGCATCGGCGAAAGGCGAGTTGGACGCGAGCGTCAGCGAATTGAGAAAAGTCGCGTCGACATAGGCGTAGCTGGCGTAGGCGCTGAATTTCCCGGACTTGAAATTCATTTCGGCCTCGACGCCCTGTCGGCGCGTCGCCCCGACATTCTGGAAATAGCCGAAGCCCTGCTGAAAGGGACTGGGAATGTTGAGAATATCGTCCTGATCGTCGGTGTGAAAAACACCGAGCTTCCAGCCGAAAGAGCCGACGTCGGCGCCAAGATCGCGCGACCCGCGCAATCCGGCCTCAAGCGTGCGGGCGACGACCTGTTTGAGAGCAGGATCGGAGACCAGGAAGCTCGCGACAATGCACGGATGCAGGGGGTCCGCGCACCCGAGCTCGAGCGGCGTCGGCGCGCGATTGGCCTCGGAATAGCCGGCATAGGCGGTGACGTCCGGCGTGATCTTGTAGGTCGCGCCGATCATCGGATTGAAGCGCGCGAACGTATAGTCGCCGTCGAGCACTCCGCCGAGCTCATCCTGCAGGCGAATATCGGCGACATTCAACCGGCCGCCGCCGGAGATCGAGAAGTCCTTCGTCGCGTCGAAGGTGTCGAGCGCGTAAAGCCCCGTATAGGCATTGGTCGTGCGCAAAGAGACCGGACCGTCCGAGACCGGATCGCCCGACGGCCCCAGAAAGACGCCCGACCCCGCGACCAGATAGTTGGGCTGGATGACCCCGAGTTCGGCGCTCGCGGAAAAATTGGTGAGGCCGTAGTCAAAACTGCCGCCGATCACGAAATGATTGTCGTGGCCGAACAATTTGTCGGTATTTGTCGCCTGCAGGGTCGCCCCGACGCTCGTCGATTGCGTCGTCGTGCGGTCGATTTCGCCGAGCGTCGCGCCGCTGGCGAACGGGTTGGCGAGCTGCTGGCCATTGAGCCCGTTGGCGGGCGTGACGGTGTCGTTGTAGCACAGGAGCGCCGGGTTGGCGCAGGGCTCGACGTTGGTCGAATTTCCATCGAGGGTCGACTGATAGAACGAACGAAAATGCATTGCGCCCTGGATCGTCCAGGTCGGCGTCGCGTTGACGGTCGCGGTGGCGTTGACGTAGCCGACTTGATTGCTCGACGATTGCGGCGTCGTATAAACGCTGCTCCAGCTTTGTGCGAGCAACTCGGCCGGGGCGGCGGCGGTGGCGCCGAAATAGTTGTCGGCGCCCCCGACATTGAGGTGGAACTCGGCGCTGTCGCCCTTGTAGCCGATGTCGCCGTAGAAGCGGCGGATCTGCGAGGCCGAATTGTCGCGGTAGCCATTGTCCTGCGCGCCCTCGATCGCGACATAGGTGGCGTAGTCGCCGACCTGTTTGCCCCATTGCAGCGAGGATTGCAGGCGGCCGTACGAGCCGCCCATGACGTCGATCGTGGTTCCCTGGAAGCCGAAGCCGTCCTTCATCTGCACGCTCAACGCGCCGCCGAGGGCGTTGAGCCCGAAGGCGGGATTGTTGCTGATGACGTCGATCGAGCGCACGGCCACTGTCGGGATGAGGTCCCAATTGACGGAATCGCCGAAGGCTTCGTTGATGCGCACGCCGTTTTGATAGACGGCGAGCCCCTGCGGCGTGCCGGAAACCGGCGAGGCGTCGAAGCCGCGGAAATAAACGTCGGGCTGGAACGGATTGCCCGAGACGTCCTGCACGTCGACGCCCGGCGTCTGCTGGGCCAGCGCTTTCACCACGCTCGGCGATTGCGTGCGCTCGATCTGCTGGGCGTCGATGACGGTGACGCCGGCCGGAACCTTGTCGATGTCGACGCCGGTGCCGGACAGCGGGGTCGTCGCAAATATCTCGATCGTCGGCAAGACCACGGCGCCGGACGAATTGGCGGGAGCCGGCGGCGCGGCTTGCGCGAGGGCGTGCGAAGCCCACAAGGCGGCGCTCGAGGAAGCAACCGCCAAAATGCGCGCCAGCGTCACGCCGCCCCCTCCCCATCGAACCGGCATTCACGTCGTTTGCGCCGCTTCCCGGATAATTGTTCCCCGGTTTGGCGTCCCAGACAAGCGCTCCTTTGCGACCAGCCGCGCCGGCCGCTCCGCGGAATTGGAACTGAGGCGCCGCCGGGCCGAGCAGCCCTCGGTCGACCGTTCGAGCCTGCCGTCAGCGAGGGAGGGGGGCGAACTCGCCCCGACGCGCTGCGTCGACAAACCGCGCGCCGTCAGGACCCGGCTACGGGCTTGCGCCGGCTATCCGTCGATAAACGAAGGGCGGCGGCGCCTGTTGCGATTCCACTTCGGCGGTGGATGCGAATCGCGCGTGATTGGGCGAAAGATGGCAGGCCGGATCGGTCGCCGCGGCGTCGCCCGCGACGGCGAAGGCCTGACAGCGGCATCCGCCGTAGTCGATCTCGCGCCGGTCGCAAGAGCGGCAGGGCTCCTTCATCCAGCCCGTGCCGCGGAACGCCTCGAAGGCCGAACCGCGGCGCCAGATGTCTGCGAGCGCGCGTTCGCGAAGGTTGTCGAAGACGAGGCCCGGCAGGGTTTGCGCGGCGTGGCAGGGCAGCACGCGCCCCGAAGGCGTGACGACGACGATCGAGCGGCCCCAGCCGCCCATGCAAGCCTTCGGCAACTTCGCATAATGATCGTGCACGACGAAGTCGAAGTTCAGCACGCCCGCCAGGCGCGCCTTCGCTTCCTCGACGATCGCGATGGATTCGACGAATTTCTCGCGGGTCGGGATGAGCGCCGCGCGGTTCTTCTCCGCCCAGGCGTAGTACTGGATATGGGCGACTTCGAGCCGCTGCGCGCCGACCTCCACCGCAAATTCGATGATTTCCGGCAAATGGTCGAGATTGTGCCGGTGCATCGGCGCATTGATGGTGAGACCGAGGCCCAGCTCACGCGCCCATCGCGCGACATCGCGCTTCTTGGCGACGCCGCCCTTATAGCCGGATATGCGGTCGGCGTTGTCGGCAACGACGTCCTGGACCGAGACCTGAATGTGGTCGAGGCCGATTCCGGCCAATCTCTCCAAATGCTCGCGCGTCAAAAGGACGGCCGCGGTGACGAGATTGGTGTAAAGGCCGGCGGCGACGGCGTGGCCTAAAATCTGGTCGAGATCCCGGCGCGCCGTCGGCTCGCCGCCGGAAAGATGCAGTTGCAGCACGCCCATCGCGGCCGCCTGACGGAAGGCCTCGCCCCATTCCTCGGCGCTGAGCTCCACGTTGGCGCGCTCCAGCTCGAGCGGGTTGGAGCAATAGGGGCATTGCAAGGGGCAGCGATGCGTCAGCTCGGCGAGCAGGCCCGCCGGACCTCCGGCGAAGGCGCGGCCGGTCGCCGCCTGCGCGGCGGGGCGCGCCGGCAAGACGTCCGGACCGTCGCGCAGCACCCGCTTGTCGGCGAGGTCCTGCAAGAGCTTGGCGACGTCCTTGGCGATCACCTCGACCGGCGCCGAATAGGCCTGCGCAAGGTGGGCGACGATATCGGCGAAGCTGCGCTGGCCGTCGCAAAGCCGCAGCACGGCCAGGCCGATCGGGTCGACCCTGTAGGCGCGCTCGGGCGCGAGAATCACGAATCGCTCGCGCGCTTGATCGAAGTGCAGCCGCGCGTAGCGCGCGAAGGCCGGCTTCGAGGCGGGCCCGATCACCCAACGCCGGGCGCCTGGCGGATTATTCATTGTCTTCCCCGGGCCGGAACGCCCCCGGCGGAATGACGCCCGGCGTCACATAGGCGTGATTGAGGGCGTCGAGCTGCGCCCACAGCACGTCGCATTTGAATCGCACCGCCGCGACGCAGGCGTCCTGCTCGGCGCGGCTTTGCGCGCGGGTCTTGACGTAGTTCAGCGCGAACTCGGAATCGCGCGGCGCCTGGGCGAGGCGGCGCTTGAAATAGGCCATGACGCGGTCGTCGATGAAATCGTAATTCTCCAGCATGCCGGCGATGCGCTCGCGATGGATGGACGGCGCGAAGAGCTCCGACAGCGACGAAGCGACCGCGACGACGAGCGGCTGCTCGACGACGAAGCGCACATAGGCCTCGACCGCGAATTTCGTTCCGGCCAACGCCCCGCGGCGCGACGTCACATAGTCGCGCGACAGACCGAGCCCGTCGGTCAGGATCAGCCAACGCTCTATCCCTCCGGCTTCCTCCCCCAGTCCGTCATGATCGTGGATCCGGTGGATCCACTCGCGGCGCAGTTCGCGGTCATGCACGCGACTGATGAAGGCAGCGTCCTTGCGCGGCACGCCCTCTTGATAGCAGTAGCGATTGAGCGCCCAGGCCTGCACCTGACCCTTGTCGAGCTTCCCGCCATGCAGCAGCTTATGGAACGGATGCTTGTCGTGATAGCGTTCGGCGCCGACCGCGCGCAACGCCGCTTCGAATTCGGCGGGCGTGAGCCTTGGCGCGCCGGACGGATCGACGGAAGTCTGGTCGTTCACAGCGTAATCTCCATGCCGTCCCAGCCGATCTCCCAACCCGCCGCGCTCGCGGCCGTCCGCTGCGCGGAGGATGCGTCCAGCACCGGGTTGGAATTGTTGATGTGAACGAAAATCTTTCGCCCGACCTCGAGATTCGCAAAGGCGGCGATCGAACCGTCCGGTCCGCTCATGTTGATGTGACCCATCCGCGAGCCGGTTTTGCCCATCAGCCCCTGTTCGATCATTTCGTCGTCACGCCATAGCGTGCCATCGAAGAAGACAAGCGTCGCGCGCTTCAAACGTCGGCCGAGCGCCTCATCGACCCTGGCGCAGCCGGGAATGTAGAAGAAGGCGTCGCCGGTCGCCGTCTCGACGACCCGCAGTCCGAGCGTGTCGCCCGCTTGCGTGCCGAAATCGGTCGCGCCCGCGTCCTCGAGGTAGAGCGCGACCTTCCCCGGCGCCGCGAAAGCCTCGACGGCGAGGCCGAGGTCGACGCCCGCGCCGGCGATGGGTTGCGGTTCGCCCAGCGGCAGTTCGATGCGCGAGACGAGATCCGGCGCGAGAATGTCGAAAATCCTGTTCGCGCCGAGCGCCTCGAGCACGCGTCGCGACGCGTAAAGGCCGAACGGCTGCGCTTCGCGCAGGGTCAACAGCCCGGCGACATGGTCGACCTCGCCGCTGGTCAGCACGACCGCCTTGATCGGGCTCGCGCGCGCGCCGGCGTCGACGGGCGGCGCCAGTTGCGGCGTCGCCGCGATTTGCTGGCGCAAGTCTGGCGAGGCGTTCAGCAGCAGCCAGCTTTCGCCGTCGGCGCTCACCGCGAGGGAGGACTGCGTTCGCGCGAGGAATCCCGGCGCGCCGGCGCGCACGGCGCGGCAATTGGCGCAATTGCAATTCCACTGCGGAAAACCGCCGCCGGCGCTCGATCCGAGGATCCTGATCCGCACTTTGCTCCTTCGCCCGCGCGGCCCTGTCGACGTCGACCTCGCCGGCCCTCCTTCAGAGTTGCGACACGGTCGCGTTCCGGCGCGCACTATAGGGCTCAATATGGCGCGCCGACGGCAAGTTTGAAGCGCGGACCGCGCCCGGATCGTCCGAAGCGGGCTATTGGCCGGGAATCTTCCCGGCTTTGATCTCGATTGCGGCGTAATAGGCGGCAAGATCGTTGATATCGTCCGGCGAAAGCTGCTGGACGACAAGCGACATCATGTCGTTCTGCCGCTTCCCCGCGACGAAGGCTTGCAACTGTTCGACCAGGTACTGCTCGTTCTGCCCCGCGAGGTTCGGCGCTTCCGGGATCTTCGAGAGCCCGTCGAGGCCATGACACACTTCGCATTTGTCGGCCTTCTGACGTCCCGCCTTGACATCGCCCGCGGCGTCGGCGGGTCCATGCGCAGTGACGAAGAAGGCGAGAGACACTGCGCAAACGCCGACTTTTGCCGCGATCGACCGCAACAGGCTCATCGTGCCTCCCAGCGACAGGAACCAAAAACAACGGCCCCGGCTTGCGCCGGAGCCGTCGGGTCAAATCACCCCACTCTTATTTGCCGTCGTACCAAATCCGGTAGACCGCGCCGACGAGATCGTCGGAGACCAGGAGCGAGCCGTCCCAGGACTGCTGCACGTCGACCGGACGGCCGAGATAATGGCCGTTATCATTCCAGCCCTCGGCGAACGGGACCGACGGTCCCGCGACATGGCCGTCCTCCTTGAGGAAGGTCACCATGACGCGAGCGCCGACCGGCACGGTGCGGTTCCACGAACCGTGCTGGGTGGAGAAGATCGCGCCCTTGTACTTCGCCGGGAACATGTCGCCGGTGTAGAAGGACAGGCCCAGGTCAGCCGCGTGCGCAATTTGCTCGACCTCAGGGAACACGATGTCGGCCGGCGGGGTGTCATTCTTGTATTCGTTGGTGCGCGTATGCCCACCGCCGTACCACGGATAACCAAAGTTCTCGCCCATCTTGGTGACGTGGTTCATCTCGCCGGGCGGGATATCGTCGCCCATCCCGTCGACTTGGTTGTCGTTGATCCAGATCGACTTGTCCTTCGGATTGAAGTCCAGGCCCTCGGGATTGCGCATGCCGATCGCGTAGGTTTCGCGATTCTTGCCGTCCTGGTCCATGCGGATGATGCCGCCGATGCCCAGTTTCCGGTACAGGTCCATTTTCTCCTTGGGCGGCACATTGTAGGGCTGGCCAAGGGAAATGTAGAGTTTGTTGTCCGGTCCGACACGGCAGGTGCGAGCGTTGTGGTTGAAGCTTTCTTCCGATGTCGGGATCAGTTGACCCTGGGGGACGACGACGCCGACCGCGACGTCCTGGCCTTCATAGAAGAACTCGGCCGCCGGATATTGAAGCACGCGGTTCAGTTCGACGACGTAGAGGAACCCATCCTTGGAGAAGCACGGGCCGTTCGGGTCAGTCTTCGGAAGCGAGGGCGCGAACTCCTTCACGTCCTCGGCGACGCCGCTACGGGAGCGGTCCGTAACCGCGTATATCTTGGATTTGCGCGTTCCTACGAAGGTCACCACGCCTTGCGGACCGACCGCCATGTGGCGGGCGTCGGGAACGAGCGCGTAAAGATCGATGTGGAACCCGGGCGGCAGCTTGATCTTGGTGGCCAGGGTCTGCTTGACCGCGTCGGCCTTCGGCCCGGTCTGCGGAATGGTCGGCCAGTCGACCGGCGCCGTCCTGTGCATGGCGCCGAGCGTGTCGAGAGCGTCGTCCGCCCGCGCGATGGCCGGACAAATGGCCACCGTCGTCATCAACGCCAACGCCGTAGCAATGTGAAACTTCATTCATTCCTCCCATTTTACTCTATCGCCTAGATGCTTTGCCGTTCGACGCTCGCGCGTCGCATTGGGCGCTTTCGCACGCAAAAGCCGCGGTCCTCATTTTTGAAGGTTGCGCAGTTCCGATGCGTGACACTGCTTCCAACCCGTCACACCGACGATGTCGGAGCAGCGCCGCCTAATCGTTCAGCATGCTCCCATCAGCCTCTCCCCAGTTGCCCCGAGGCAAGAACTATAACCTGCGGGAATGCGCATCCCCTCGGCGGCGCCTTTCTCAGGCGGGGCCTGCTCGGGCTTCCAGCGACCTGCCACATCGGAAGATTAGTGGATTTTTGCGCGCGCCGCTGATCTCCTCGCATTCCTTTCCCGTATCGTGGAACGATCGAGAATCGTCGTGAGATCATAATGAGTTACGAAGAAATCAGACGCGGCGATCCGCCCGGCGAAATCTGTTCCAAATTCCACATTGTGGAAATATCGCGAACCCCCCGCGTCAGGCCCTCATTCACTAATGTCGCCAAAGCCTCAACTGCAGTCTTCTTCCGACGGCGGCGAGAGGAGCCGCCCGCCTTTCGCGCCACGTGGCCACAGCGCGGGGAAGGTCGCCGCGCGCCCGGTGACGGCGGGACGCCAGACGCGCGCGACGTTCCGCGACTTATGCCTCGCGCATCGCCGCCGGTCGGCGGCGGACGCTTCGCCCGCCCTCCCGTTTCAGGAAGAGATCCGGAATATTGCACTCCGCCGGCGCGGGATTCCGGCCGCCGAGTTCACGGGTGAGTTCGCCGGCGATCGAGCGCACCAGGGAGCCGAGTTGCGGCAGCCGCTCACGCGCCACCCGGATCGCCGGGCCCGAGATGGAAATGGCGCCGATCGGCTCGCTGTGCTCGTTGAGCACGGCTGCCGCCACGCAACGCAGGCCTGGGGTATATTCCTCATCGTCGATGGCGTAGCCGAGCGCTCGAACCCCAACCAAGTGAATCGCCATATCGGCCGGGGTGTCGATCGTCTTGCGCGTGAATCGCGTCATGCCGCGCGCCGCGAGAATGCGGTTCACCTCGTTGGGCCGCATGGCCGCCAACATGCTCTTGCCCAGAGATGTGCTGTGCAACACCGCTCGACCGCCCGGCTTGCAAATGGCGCGCATCGTCTGGCGGCTCTCGACTTGCTCCATATAGACCGCCATGTCATCGCTGAGGATGGCGAGATTGGCGGTCTCGCCGCTTTCTTCCATGAGGCGACGCAATAGCGGTCGCGCGCCTTTGGCAATGTCCCGCACGCCCATGAAGGCGCTGCCGACGGTGAACGCGTCGACGCCAATTCGCCAGCGGCCGCCGTCCGACCTGAACTGCGCGAAACGATCCTGCTGAAGGGTGGTCAATAGACGGTGGACCGTCGAGGGAGCCAGATTGGTGGCGCGCGCGATCTCCGTCAAAGTGGCGCCGTCGCTCGAGGAGGCGATCATCTTCATGATCGAGAGGGCGCGCCTGAGCGACTGCACGCTGCCGGTCTTCTCGACAGCCGTCTTGGGGTTAGGGTCCTTGTCCCATGGCGTCACAGGCACCCGGCTTCCTCCGCACCCATCTACGCTACGCTCGGGCCACGACTAGCTCGATCTATTGATGTCCTGTCGCTTGCTAGGCGCCGTATCACCCACCGCGGCCGAGAAATCCTGGCGGCGGACACTTCTATCTTCGCCGCCGGACAGCCCAAGCGCGCGCATAGGCCTTTTGTCCTCGACGCCGGAGAGCTGGTCCGTGGCGGCGCTCGATGACGCGCCGTCGGTCGACGGACCGGCCGCTTCGAATCGTCCTTTTGGCTTGCATTTTGGACACACTTCAACCGCCCCCCAACTCGACGGAGAACCCCTCGGCAGCCGGATGGTCAGAGTCGAAAGCCCCCGATGCGCACCGATCTCAAATCGGCCCATCGGCGATGCGAGCCAGAACAAGGTAGCGGCGCGAACCCAGACGCGCGCACGACCACAAGCAGCCCGGAGACCCTGCGCGCAAAATCCCCGCCCGCGTCGATCACGCCGGGCATTCGCCATCGCGCGCCATCGGCATGACCTAGGTCGTTGAAAAACGTCCGGCTACAGTCGCGTAGCCGAACGCTGCTCCATCACAGTGCCGCGGACGCGTAGCTCGTCACTTCCATGCCGAGGCATTCTTCGATCACAATAGGGGCGGTCCAAGACATATAACTCTCCCTAAATCGGCTCGTGGCGGATTACGTATTTCGTAACCGCCGAAAAATTGTAGCACAATCTGATTTTGTCCCGCAAGGGAATTGACGGAGACGTCTCGCCGCCGATGGCGTCATGCCGAGCCGGGGATGATCGAAAATGCGCAGTTCCAAATTCGTCAGCTCGTCAAACCGCAGGAGATATTTTCCGCGCCGGCGTCCCCGAGGCTCAATTCCTCGAGGCCCCCGAACCCGGCTTGTAGCCGCTGACAAAGGCGTTTCGATTCGGCATTACGATCCTCGGGAGCGATTGGGCGTCGAGAACGGCGTCATCGGGCACAAGCTGATTCAGGAACAGCACATAGGCGCTGACCGCGTAGACCTCGTTCGGAGACAAGGATTGGGGAGCGTTGAACGGCATCGCGCGGCGAATGAAGTCGTAAAGCGTCGTGGCGAACGGCCAGTAGCTTCCAACCGTCTTGACCGGCCTCGCCGTCCCTATGGTTCCCGAGCCGCCGGCGAGCCGGTCCATCGGTTTGCCCTCTCCGTGGGCGCCATGGCATGAGGCGCATTTCTCGGCGAAAATCGCTTCCCCCTCGCGCACGCCGCCGCGCCCGGGCGGCAGGCCGGCTCCGTCCGGCGCGATGTCGATGTCCCAGCCGGCGATCTCGCTCGGGCTCGCGGCGCGGCCAATGCCGAAATCCTCACCGGCCAAAGCGATGCCGGCGCCCGCGGCCAGCCAGGCCAGCAATGCGGCGCAAGTAGCAAAACTAACCGGCGTTGGTGACGCTTCCATCTTCGGCGACGTTCCAGGTCTGGATCGCATTGTAATGGTAGTAGGAGCGGGCGTCGCGCTCCTTGAGGAGACTCGCGCGGCTCGGCTGGACGTAGCCGGTTTCGTCGCTCGCCCGGCTCGACAGCGCCGCCGGCGCGCCCAGCCAGCGCCAGGGCAGCCGGAATCGCGTGAGGCACTTCGACAATACCGGCTCCTGCAAGATCGCGTCGGCCCAGGTTGCGCCGCCGTCCGTGCTGACTTCGACTTTCACCACCTTGCCGCGTCCCGACCAGGCGACGCCCGAGATCTCGTGAAACCCGGGCGCCACGAGCTTGCGCGCGCCTGAAGGCGCGGTGATCACCGACTTGGCCTCGATCACAAAGTTGAACTGGCGGACGGTTCCGTCCGGCATGATCCAGCTGTATTTCGAGGTTTCCTCACGCGTCTCCCAGGGCCCGACGCCGAACTTCAGACGGCGCAGCCATTTGACGCTGGCGTTGCCCTCATAGCCGGGCAGCAGCAGGCGCAGGGGATAGCCTTGTTCGGGGCGCAGCCGCTCGCCGTTCTGCGCATAGGCGAGCAGTGCGTCGTCGAACGCCTTTTCGATCGGCACGCTGCGCGTCATGGCCGCGGCGTCGGCCCCCTCGGCGAGCATCCAGAGCGCTTCCGGCCTCACCCCGCATTCGCCCAATACGGTCTTCAGCGCAACGCCGGTCCACTCGCAGCAGCTCAGCAGCCCGTGCGTGTCCTGAACGGTCAGTTGCGGGGCGGGCTTGCCCCAGTTCTGCGTATTGCCCGAACATTCGAGAAAATGCATGCGCGTGACGCCGGGAAACCGCATGATGTCGGCCATGGTGAAGATCATCGGCTTCTCGACCAGCCCATGGATGATCAGCCGGTGCTCCGCGGGATCGATCGCCGGGACGCCCGCGTGGTGTCGCTCGTAGTGCAAGCCGTTCGGCGTGATGACGCCGTGAAGGTCCTGCAGCGGCGTCAGACTGGCGGCCGCCTGCCTCGTTGGATAGGGAGACCCGCCGGTGCGGTCGCGTCGGATGACGTCGGCCTCGAATTTGGACGGCAGGCCGTAGGGCGGGCTCATCACCTCGCGGCCCGGCTGTCTCTGCCAATCCGGGACGTTCGGCGGAATATTGTGGTCCGGCGCGGCGCCTTCTTGCGCGCCGGCCAAACGCGCCCCGGCGACGCTTCCCGCGAGCGCTGTCGCCGCGACCAGAACATCGCGGCGACTGACAGCCTTGCTCCTGATCTCTTTGCGGGAGCGGTTAATGCGCCGCATCGCTCACCTCACGAAAACCAAAACGCTAGCAAATCTTTGAGGCTCTTGTCGACGATCGGCGGCGTATGATACCTGCTGGGCGGCGGTGCGTCGCCGCGCCCGGCAGACGAGCCGGCTTGCCCTGGCGTTCGATCGGAACGAACGGTTGACCTGCTCGAGCGGGAACCCGATCAGCAAGGCCAGCCTTCGCGTCCGACTGCGACGATTTGTCCCGCTTCATTGTCTTCTTCTGTGCCTCGAAGAACTGCGCGCCCAGCATGTCAGCTCCTCCCGATTCCCGGCTCCAATCGACTTCCGCGCAGCTGCGCCTTTGGATGGCGGCCGGCTTGCTCGCGCTGCTGATCGGCGTCGCGATCGTTGTCGCGGTTTTTCTCTGGCCGTCTTCGGTGGCCGGCTTTCCGGCGGGAGTCGGCGAGGCGTTTCGCGATTGTCCGGATTGCCCGGAAATGGTGGTTGTTCCGGCCGGCTCGGCCATGATCGGCTCGGCGGCGTCCGACCCGGACCACGCCACCGACGAGGCGCCTCAACATCTCGTCAAATTGGCCAAACCCCTCGCCGTCGGGCGTTACCCGATCACCCGCGCGGAATTTGTCGCCTATGCGCGGGACACTTCCGGCGCCGATAGCGTCGTCAACACGTGGTTCGCGGCGACCGATCGGGATCCGGCGGTGATGATCAGTTGGAACGACGCCAACGACTACGCCGAGTGGCTTTCGCGCCGGACCGGCCAGCACTACAGATTGGCGACGGAAGCCGAATGGGAATACGCGGCGCGGGGCGGCACGCAGACCCGATATTGGTGGGGCGCCGACATCGGAACAGGCAACGCCAACTGCGGCATGTGCCGCAGCGGCTGGGACGGCCGCTCGACAAGCCCGGTCGGCAGTTTCAAGGCCAATCCCTTCGGGCTCTATGACATGCTCGGCGACGTCTACCAATGGGTCGCCGACTGCTACGCATGGGACTATCGCAGGGCGTCGGACGAGGCCTCGACGCCGGTCGACAGCGCCGATTGCCGCACGCGCGTGCTTCGCGGCGGATCGTGGATGAGCAATCCCGACGACCTGCGCGCCGCGGCGCGCTTCCAACTCGACGTCGCCGCCCGGCAGGACGTCGTCGGCTTCCGCGTCGTCCGAACAGCTTCGGAGTAGGCGCTCTTCGAGGCGCGGCGGACGCCAGACGTCAGCCTCCCGTTTCGACGTCGGCGTCATCCGGCGCCGCGCAGGCGTCTCGGCGCATTCGTCGGCGGTTCGGCGCGCGGTCGCCGCGCTGGCGGCGGCGGAAGGGCGGCGGGACTTTTCGCGGTGTCTGCGCCCTCCTATAGTGGCCGCGAGCCGGGAAAGTCGAAGGTTGCCTTGCCAGGCGAACGGCGAAGTGTCGAGGGGCGAAACGCCGTGGAGTACGCATCAGGTCTCCATTTCGCCGGCGCCGTGCTCGAGATCAGCGTCATCGACCTGATGTTGAGCGCGGATAATGCGCTCATCATCGCAATGTGCTGCAGTTCGCTGCCCCCCCAGCATGTGCGCGCCGCCGTCGTTCTCGGCACCGCCGGGGCGATCGTTCTGCGCGGCCTGCTGACGATGATCGCCGGCCTCCTGCTGCAAATTCCATTCCTGAAGATCGTCGCCGCGGCGGCGCTCGCGGCGATCGCGATCAAGCTGATCGTGGCCAACGACCGAAGCGATCGTCCGGATGAGGAGGCGGCAAGGTCAGGCGACAATGGCCTCGCCGCCGGGCGCGCGCCCGGCGCGGGGACCGCGGCGTGGAGCGCCATCGCCACTTTCATCGCCGCCGACGCGTTCATGAGTCTCGACAACATCGTGGCTTTGGCGGCGATTGCGCGGGGCAGCGCCTTGCTGCTAATCTTCGGCCTTCTGCTAAGCATTCCGTTGCTCGTCTTTGGCGGGCTTCTGGTCATCGGACTCCTGAAACGTCACCCCATTCTGGTCAAAGCGGGCGGCGTCGTCCTGGGATGGATCGCCGGTGAAATGGTTGTCGCCGATCCGGCGATCGCGGCCTGGGCGGAGCGGGACGCTCCGGCGCTGGCGGTCGTGTTGCCCGCGCTCGGCGTGATCCTGGTCCTGTGGGAGAGCCGGATTCTTCGTTCGGCGCTTCGGCGGGACGCCGACGTGGCGCGCGCGGCGCCTGCGGCGGCCAGCGCCTCGCCTTACCCGGCGCATGCGGCGTCGACAGGAAATCGGCAAGCCGCAACTGAGAGGACGGAATGAGCGACAATCTCCAGGATCGTCTTATCGGCGCATGGAGCCCCGAAAACTCGCTCGATGAGATCATCGCGTTGGCCCGCTCGCGCCTGCCGTGGTTCTCGCGCATCCCCGGCGTCGGACTGAAGATGCTCGCGGTCGTCGCGCTGCTGGCGCTCGTCGGTTGGATGGCGACCGGCTTTTATAAGGTGCAGCCCGACGAGGTCGGCCTGGTGCTGCAATTCGGCCGCTGGGAACGCACCAGCGATCCCGGCCTCAACTATCACTTGCCGTATCCGATCGAGACCGTGCTTTTGCCGAAGGTCACCCAGGTCAATCAGCTCAAGATCGGCGGCAGTGGCGGCGACCAGATGCTGACCGGCGATGAAAACATCGTGGAAGCCGACGCCGCGGTCTTTTGGAAGGTCAAAAATCCGCTCGACTACATGTTCAAGGTGTACGATCCCGAGGGCATGGTGAAGGTCGCGGCGGAGAGCGCCATACACGAAGTGATTGGACGCAACCCCATCCAGGCGGCGCTCTCCGACCGGCGTCAGGAGATCGCCGATCAGGCCCAGCAGGTGCTGCAGTCGCTGCTGGATTCCTATCACGCCGGAATTCTCGTGACGCAAGTGCAACTGGAGCGCGTCGACCCGCCCGAACTGGTCATCGACGCGTTCAACGACGTCCAGCGCGCCCGCGCGGACCAGGAACGCGCGCGCAACGAGGCGGAGGCCTACAGCAACGACATTCTGCCCCGCGCGCGCGGCGAGGTCGAGCGCATGAGGCAAGACGCGGAAGCGTACAAGAGCCAGGAGATCAGCCTGGCCCGCGGCGAGGCCGGCCGCTTCCTGGCGGTCTATGAGGCCTACAAGCAGCACAAGGACGTGATCGCCGAGCGCCTCTATATCGAAACCATGGAAGCGGTGCTGAAGAACGCGAGCAGGGTGATCCTGGACGCCTCGGGCAACGGGCGGCTCGCCGACGTGGTGCCGTATTTGCCGCTGCCGGAGGGCGCGACGCGGCCGCCGCCTCCCGCGCTGGCTCAGGCGCCCGCGCCCCCGACGTCGCCGCGACCCGCCGCGCCTTCGACGGGAGGTTTGCGATGAGCGGCCGGCTTTGGATCGCGGCGATCGCGGTCGTCGGACTGGCCGGCTGGCTGGTCAATTCGATTTTTTTCTCGGTGGATGAAACGCAACAGGCGCTGGTGCTGCGCTTTGGCAAACCTGTGGCGACGATCGCCAAACCCGGCCTCAACGCGAAGGCGCCGTTCATCGACAGCGTGCTCTATTACGAGAACCGAATTCTGCAGCTGACGCCGGGCAGCGAGCAGATCATCCTTGGCGACCAAAAGCGCATCGAGGTGGCGACTTATACCCAGTTTCGCATCGACGACGTGTTGCGTTTCTACCAGGCCGTGCGCACGGCCGACCAGGCGCGCTCGTGGCTCTCCCAGATCGTCAGTTCCTCGCTGCGGCGCGAATTGGGCAAGGTGAAACTCGGCTCCCTTCTTTCCGCCGAACGCGACGCGGTGACGCAAAGGATCGAGGCCGAAGTGACGGAAAAAGCGAAGGCTTTGGGTATCGAAGTCGTCGCGGTGCGCATTCGACGGGCGGATCTGCCAAGCGGCACCAGCCAGTCGATCTACGATCGCATGATGTCGGAACGTCAGCGGGAAGCGAAGGAGCTGCGGGCGCAAGGCTTCGAATGGGCGCAGAAAATCCAGGCGGCGGCGGATCGTGAGCGCACCACGATGCTCGCCGACGCGCAGCAGCTCAGCACGATTACGCGCGGCGAAGGCGAGGCCGAAGCGAACAGGGTGGTCGCCGAGGCCTACGACCGCGATCCCGACTTTTTCCGGCTCTACCGCTCCTTGCAGGCCTATCGTCAATCGCTGGCGCAAGCGAGCTCGACCGTGCTGCTCTCGCCGGGAAGCGAGTTCCTCCAGTTGTTCAACGCCGGCCCCGCAGCATCCTCGTCGAAGTGAAGGCGCGACGAGGCGGCGGTGGACGGAAGCCGCGCCTTGATACAAGATCGACGGCGCTCGCTTCACCATTGGCGTGCAAGCCCGGGCGCCAATCGCGTCGCCGAACGAGCCCAGAAAGCGCCGCCCTCATGCGCCTGTGGATCAAGGACCCGCTCGCCATCTTCGCCGAGGGCGCCGAGCGCGGCGTGGTGGTCGAGGGGACGCGCATCGTCGAACTGGTGCCGCGCGGCAGGACGCCGGCGGCGCCGGTCGGGGCTTCGCTCAACGCGTCGCGTCATGTGGTTCTGCCCGGCCTCGTCAACGCGCATCATCATTTCTACCAGACCCTGACCCGCGCCCATCCGGCGGCGATCAACCGGGACCTGTTTCCGTGGCTGGTGGCGCTCTATCCGATTTGGGCCCGGCTTAAGCCCGCGCAATTGCGTCTTGCCGTGCGGCTTGCCTTGACCGAGCTGATGCTCTCGGGCTGCACGACGGCGGCCGATCATCACTATCTGTTCCCGCCGGGGCTCGAGAACGCGATCGACATCGAGGTCGAGGAAGCGCGCAAGCTCGGCCTGCGCATGACGGTGACCCGCGGGTCGATGAATCTTTCGCAAAAGGACGGCGGCCTGCCGCCCGACGAGGTGGTGCAAGACGAAGACACGATCCTGCGCGACAGCGAGCGCGTGCTGAAATTGTTCCACGATCCGCGGCCCGGCGCCGGCATCCGGATCGCGCTCGCGCCGTGCTCGCCGTTTTCGGTGACCCGGCGGCTGATGGCCGAGACGGCGCAACTCGCGGCGCGCTGCGATTGCCAGCTTCACACCCATCTGTGCGAGACGGCGGACGAGGAGCGCTTCTGCCTGGCCATGTATGGCGTCCGGCCGGTCGACCTGCTGGAGCAGACCGGCTGGATGAGCCGGCGAACCTGGCTCGCCCATGGCATTCACTTCGACGCGCAGGAGATCGGTCGGCTGGGGCGCGCCGGCGTCGGCGTCGGCCATTGCGCGGCGTCGAATATGGTGCTGGCCTCGGGCATTTGCCCGACCAAGGAGCTGGAGGCGGCGGGCGCGCCGGTCGGCGTCGGGGTGGACGGCTCGGCCTCGAACGATTCCTCCAACATGATGGAGGCGGTCCGCCACGCGCTGATGATCGGACGGCTGCGCTACGGCGCTTCGGCGGTGACGCATCTGGACGTGTTGCGCTGGGCGAGCGAAGGCTCGGCGCGCTGTCTCGGGCGCGACGACATCGGCCGCATCGCGGTCGGGCTGGAGGCGGATCTGGCGATGTTCACGCTCGACGAGCCGCGCTTCAGCGGCGCCCATGACCCGCTCGCGGCGCTGGTGCTGTGCGGGGCGCACCGCGCCGACCGGGTGATGGCGGCCGGCCAGTGGCGGGTGATCGACGGCGCGCCGGTCGGCGTCGACCTGCCGGCGCTGCTGGCCGAACACCGCGCGGCGGCGCGCGCCTTCGCCTGAGGGCGGGGCGACGCCACGCCGTGGGCGGCGCCGGCGGGCGTTTGCGCGCGCCGGCCGCGACGCGCGCGGCCGGAAACCGCCTACAACGATTCCCCTCCGTCGATGGTCAGGGTCTGACCGACGATGTGACGCGATTGTTCGCCGGAAAGAAACAGCACGGCGTTCGCGACGTCCATGACATCGGCGATCCGGTGAGCCGGGATCGCCTCCAGCATGGCGCGATAGTCGAGCCTGCCGGTCTCGAAATCCGATTTGACTCCCTCCGTGTCCACATGGCCGGGCGCCACGCCATTGACGCGCACGCCCTTCGAGGTCCACTCGAACGCCATCGACTTGGTCAAGCTGTTCAGCGCCGCCTTGGTCGCGGCGTAGAGTCCGCAGCCGAGCGCCGGCCGCGCCCCGCTTATGCTGCTGACGTTGACGATCGCTCCCGTCCGCCTGTTCGCCGCCACCCAGCGCGCCATTGCCTGGCCGCAGAACATCGGACCGCAGAAATTGGTGTAGAGAAATCGCGCGGCGTCCTCGGGGCGCGAGTCCAGCAATGGGATCACGGCGAAATAGGCGGCGTTGTTGACGAGAACATCCACCGCGCCGAAGCGCGTCAGAGTCGCGGCGATCAGTTCGTCGCAGTCCTTGGGAAGGCCGACATCGGTCTGAACCGCGAGGGCCGGCCTTCCCCAGTCGCGCTCGATTTCCGCAACGGCGGCTTTGGCCGCGTCGAAGTTCCTGCCTGCGACCACGACATTCGCGCCGCGCCTTGCGAAGGCGTCGGCGATGGCGCGGCCAATTCCAGCGCCGCCGCCTGTGACGATGACGACTTTCTGGTCAAATTCCGACGGCGCGGGGGAGGTGGGATCGGTCATCAGATAAGTCTCGCCCTGGCGCAAGCGCGACAATCCGACGCCCGGCGGGAACGGGTTTGCAGAGGCCAAGATTGGCGCTTTCGCCGGACGATGGCAATACGGAGAGCAGGCCCCCGTATTCTCGCGCCGCGGCGTTCAATCCCGCCAGGCGCCGCCGCCCGCGATCGCCGGCCGAGGTCAACGCGTCGCGACGAACGGCGCCGTGAGAAGGTCATGGATATGCGCTCCCCCCAACCGGCGTCGGCGGCGGGAGGCGATCAGGTGCGTGACCTTCGGCGATTCGCTGAGCAGCCGACGAATCTGATCCTCGTGCACGCGATCGGCGTTGGTCACCCGCTCATGCTGGTACATCAGCTCCAGCCACGATTCGATCAGAAAGGTTTCGACGAAGCGTCCGGTGTCGGCCACGTCCTCGAAGACGCCCCATGCGAACGCTCCGTCGCGTTTGCGCTCTTCTCCCAGTTCATCGAGAGCGCCGAGGAAGTCGGCGCGGTGCTTGGCGTCGACGCGATACTCGACCGTGACGAGGACAGGCCCCTGATTGTTGTCGATCCGTTTGGTGACGACCGGCGCGCGCCAATGCATGGACGGCGAAAGATCGATGCCGACGGCCGTCTGAAGCTTCCATCGCCAGGTCAGCGGAATGGCCAGCACGGCGCCGCCGGCCGCCAGGAAATGCGCCATCCGCAGGCTTTCGACGCCGGCGACATGCCCCCACGCCGCACTGCCGACCGTCATCGCGCCGAAAATGACGGCCAGCAATATCGCCAGGCCGCGTCCGCGCACCCAATCGGGCAGCGCGACCTGCGCCGACACGTAAAGGCTCGTCACGATCACCGTCCACGAAGCGCCGGCGATCAGGCAGGCGGAAATCGCAACGACCGGCTCGCGCGAGAATCCAAACAGAACGAGCGCGAACGCCGTGACGAGCGTGCCCAGGGCGACCAGGCGATCGGGTCCGATCTTGGCCTTCAGCCAGGTGAGCGCGAACGAGCCGGCGGTCGCGCCGACGCCCAGCGCGGCCACCATGATGCCGTAGAGTTCCGGTCCCTGGAACATCTGGTGGCGCGCCACGAGCGGCAGGAGCGCCCAATAGGCGCTGGCGAACGGCGCGAACGCCACCGCGCGGATCAATGTCGCGCGCAGATGGCGGTTGTTGGCGGCGTATCTGACGCCTGTGCGCACCGCGCTGGTCAAACGCTCGGCGGGCAGGGTTTCGGCGCTCCGGCGCGGCGAGCGCCACCACAGCAGCGTTGCGACCATCACGAGGTAGCCGGCGGCGTCGATCCAGAAAGGCGCGGAAATTCCGATTACGCCGATCACCAGGCCGGCGAGGGCGGGGCCGACCGCGCGGCTGATATTGTAGCCGACGCCGTTGGCGGCTATCGCGCCGTCCAGCTCCGTCCGATTCACCAGGAGCGCCGTGATCGACAGCCACGCCGGGCCGGTCAGCGATATGAACGCGCTGAGCAGGAACGTGGTCAGCAGCAACGCGGCGGGCGTGGCGAGGCCAAAAGAAACCATCGCCGCGAACGCGACGATCACGGCGATGGTGGCGATTTCGGCGCCGACGAGAAAGCGTCGGGAGTCGATGATGTCGGCAAGCGCGCCCGCCGGCAGCGTCAACAGAAAAACCGGCAGGCTCGACGCCACTTGAACCAGCGATACGGCCATCGGGCTGGCGTTGAGGCTCGTCATCAGCCAGGCCGACGACGTGTCGAACACCGCATTGCCGATGTTCATGACCAGGCTCGCGGTCCAAATCGCCGCGAAGGCCGCGTAGCCGAACGGTCCCCATCGCGGCGGCGCGGGCTCGGTCAGCGTCGCAGAAGTCTCCAGGTCCGTGCTCAAGCTAATCTCCGGAGGTCGGCTTGCTCGAAAAGCGCATTCGCATTCGCTCCAGGGCGCTTTGTCCGTCGCATCGCAGTGGAAGTCAGCCTCTTTCGCCCCGGCTGACGACTTTGACATGGTTGGTTTGGTCGAAAGGTCAAGCGCCGCCGCGCAGCCCCGCGTCCGCCCGCGGCCGACACGGCGCCCGGCCTCGGTCCAATCCTGACCGGTCCATGAGACATCCGTTGAAACTGGTCAAGAAACCGTCGATGCGCCATATTGGGCGCCGGTTCGCCATCGGGGCGCGGATCGCGGCGGAATGATCCGGCCAGCGGGCGTCCGCCGTCCTTTTTTGGCTTGACGGCAGCGCCGAAAATGCAGCGGTTTGAAATTTGCGGCCGCGCGATCCTCTGTTCGCTTCTCGCCTGCGTCGGAGCCATGTCCCCCTTCGCGCTCGCGCAGGCGCGGCCCGGATTTGACAATCCGATGTCGCAAAGCGCGCAATTGGCTGCCGACGACGTCCTGTCGGCGACGAAGGAAGACGCCGAAAAATTCCTGGCCGACGCCCTGCGCGGGGCGACGAGCGCCAATCCAAAATACCGGTCCGGCAATGGCGCCGTCGAAACGCAGTGGCTCACCAAAGCCGTGGTCTTCGAAACCGACAAGGATTCGGGCGGAATCCGGGTGTCCATGAGCGAGGACGTCGTGGAATATCGCAGCGGCGTTCGCGGTCCGCCCACGACCCACGAGACGGCGTTTCTGCTCGGGGATGTCGAGATATCTGAACGCAGGGACAGCGGCGACGTCACCGAAAGCGGCGAACGAGCGCTCGGCGTGATCTTCAATTGCCATTCGGGCGCCTGCATCCGCTCGACCTATAACGGCGCTCCAACGTCGGTTGAATGGACGGACGTCTATATTCAGGATGCGCTGTCGCGCGGCGCCATCCTCAAGGCTTTCGAAGCGCTCAAGAGGATGTCCGGGGATCGGGGCTGAGGGGAGACGCCACGTCTCTCCGAGACCTCCAGCGAACGCGCCGGCGACGCCCCGATCGAGGCCGGCTCGCCGATCAGGGCTCCACGTCCGAGTTGACCAACGACAGGAACTCGCCGCGCGTCATGGGGTAATCGCGGAAGCATCCGAGCATGCGGCTGGTCACCAGGTCGGTGCCGCGCTTCTGCACGCCGCGGCTCACCATGCAGTGGTGCGTCGCCTTGACGACGACCGCCACGCCGCGCGGCTTCAGCACGCTCTCGATCGTATTGGCGATCTGCGCGGTCATCCGCTCCTGAATTTGCAATCGTTTGGCGTACGCCTCGACGACGCGCGCGAGCTTGGAAATGCCCACGACCCGGCGGTCAGGGACGTAGCCGACCCAGGCGCGGCCGACGATCGGCGCGACATGGTGCTCGCAATGACTCTCGAAAGCGACGCCCCGCAAAACGATCATCTCATCGTAGCCGTCGACCTCTTCAAACGTCTTTCGCAGGATTTGCTCGGGATCCTCGGCGTAGCCGCAGAAATACTCGCGAAACGCCCGAACAAGGCGCTTCGGCGTCTCCTGAAGACCGTCGCGACCGGGATCCTCGCCGATCCAGCGGATGATCGACCGGAAGGCGTCTTCGGCCTCCGCGTCGGTCGGCGTGGGATCATCATGGTCGGAAGAAGCCTGACCCGGGAATCGCGTGACAAGCATATTGGTCCTTTCCCCGTGACGCATTCCCCGCACGCGCAGGGCGTCACGCATTTTCGCGCCGACCATACCCGCTCCGCGCTGGCGAGGCGAGCCCAATTCGACGGCGCCCTTCGATCGTCGGACAGGACCGGCCGCGCATCGCGACCCTCTCGAAGGCTCGGCGCCTCGCCGCGCGAGCGCCCGCATCCCCCGAGGATTCCTACGCCTTCGCCCTGGTCGCGCGCGGTTGCGAATTCCTTTCCGGACAGCCTAATATGCGCGGCAATTGGGGAATCGTCTGGAGAAACCGCGTTCATGCCCTCGCCCTATCGCATCGCCGCCTACGCGATCGTCTCTTCGGATGGAATGATCGCCGACGTCGGCGCGGTCATGCCGGACGCCCTGATGAACAAGGCCGACAAGGCCTTCTTCGAGCGCGAACTCGACCAGGTCGACGCCGTGGCGCACGGGCGCCACTCGCACGAACACCAGCCGAATTCGGCGCGCCGTCGCCGGTTGGTGATGACCCGCAAGGTGGCGGGGATCGCGCCTGACCCGGACCTGCCGCATGCGCTGTTCTGGAACCCGGCGGGCGCGTCGTTCAATGAAGCGTGCCGCGCGCTGGGGCTCGAGGCCGGGACGGTCGCCGTCCTCGGAGGGACCGAGGCGTTCGACCTGTTCCTCGATATCGGCTACGACGTCTTTTACCTCACCCGCGCAGACAAGGTGAAGCTTCCGGGCGGCGTTCCGGTCTTTTCACAAGTCCGGGGCGACCGCTCGCCTGAAGACGTGCTGGCGCAGCACGGCTACGAGCCCGAGCCGAAGCGGATGCTCGATGAGGCCAATGCGGTGAGCGTGGTCGGCTGGACGCGCAACGGCCGGGCTTGACGCCTGCGACCAGGCGCCGCCGGCTCATTGCGGCCGAAGATCGACGCCGACTCCTTTGTTCACGAATTGGAGCGTGTAGGACTTTTTGTAGTCGGTGTCCGCCTTGACGACGCCGACTTTCACCATCTTGTCGAAGAAATCCTTCACCCGTTCGTCGTTCATCGCGCCGATGCCCCGCTTGAGCGAGTCCCCGGAATCGACGATGCCGTATTCCTTGAGCTTGGCGATCGAGAACGCGATCTGTTCGTCGGTCATTTCGGGATTTTCTTTCTTGATCGCCTCGTTCGCCTTTTTGTTGTCGCCGTAGAGATAGTGATACCAACCGATCGCCGAGGCGTCGACGAAGCGCTGCACCAGGTCGGGGTTCTTCTCGACGATTTCGCGTCGCGTCTCGATCAGCGTCGAGTAAGTCGAGTATCCCTGGTCGGAGAGCAGGAAGATGTTGGGCTTGAAGCCGGCTTGCTTCTCCACTTCGTAAGGCTCGGACGTCACATAGCCCTGCTGGATCGAATTCTTGTCGACGATGAACGACGCCGAGTTGAAGTTGTAGGGCTTGACGTTCTCGTCCTTGAACCCCCAGGCGAGCCTCATCCACGCGTAGAACGAGCTGAGGGCTCCCTTGCTGACGAAGGCGGTCGCCTTCGGCAGATCGGTCCATTTGTCCAGCCCGACGCCGGGATGCGACATGAACATCTGCGGATCCTTCTGAAAGTCGGCGGCGACGACGACGGTCGGGATGTTCTGCTCCACCGACAGGAAGTCGCCGATCATGTCGCCGCCCATGAAGAATTCGATCTTGCCGGCAAGCAGCAGCATCCCCCCGTTCGATTGTGGGCCGCCCTGCATGATCGTTACGTCAAGCCCGTATTTGGCGTAGGTGCCGTCGACGAGCGCCTGAAAATAGCCGCCGGCCTCGGGATCGGCGAGCCAATTGGTGGCGAAGGTGACCTTGTCGAGCGCGAAAGCCTGACCCGAGAGAACGATGAGGCCGGCAAGACCGGCCCAGGCGGCGATACGCATCACAAACTCCCCTCTTCACGGTGCGCGAGGTTTCGACAGCGACCTCGTCGCGAAAAAAATCGTCGCCCGATCCGACCCGGCGGGACCGCAGCATAGGCGAACATCCCGGACAGTTCGAATCCGAATTTCTCGAAAGGACGCCGCCGCCTGTGATTTTTCCGATTCGACCGCCGGCGGCGCCCGGCGCGCCGCGGAGGCGCGGATCAGTCGTTCGTCGGCCTCGGCGCGCCTTACCCCTCGCCAACCGCGTCCAGATACGAGAAGCTCAGCCGAGGCCGATGCGCCGGCGGCGTCGGCGAAGCGTCAGTCGCGGGGCGCCTCCAGGGCGCCGAGGATTTGCTCGCGAGTCCACACGCACATTTCCCTTTGAGGGAAGGGATGAACGTAATCGGCGACGCGGAACAGCACCTCCCGCGGCAGGCGGAACGGGTCGCTGTAGAAGTCGACGAGCCTGAATTCGCCGGCCTCGATATCGACATTGCTGAAGCCGGTGGCGTTGAGATGATTGGTCATCATGACGAGCTTGGCGCCGGACTCGCAGAAATTTCGCAACGCCCGAAAAATGGCCTCGTCCGGCAGATGAAACAGGCAATCCCGGCAAAACCACACGTCGCACGCCGGGAATTGATCGTGGACGACATCGAACTCGATAAACTTTCGTGAGGGCGCCGCGTATTTGTCGACGTTCGCTGCAATGAGAGAACCGACGATGTCGCCGCCGGTATATTCGAGATCCGCGGGGAAATTGACCTCCTTCATCCAGTGGAAGTCGCCGCATGGCGCGTCGAAGAATTGCTTCACGCCGAACGTCTCGACAAACGTCGGAAGTTGGCTCCGCAGGTTCACGGTATAGGCGAGGCTCGATCCCGGCCCGCTTCGGCTCTCGTCGCCGCTCCACCGATTGAGCAAGATGATGTTCTCAAACACAGTTCTCAGTCCCGACATCGCCTTGTGTCCTTGCTGACCTCCCGCGGCGCGGGCGCCATTTGACGCGCCGCCCCGCGATCAAGGGGACGGAACTGCGCGGCCCGATGGGCTGTCCTTCGCCTTCCATTCGGCCATCCGACTTTCCAGTTCGCGTTCGCCATAGACGCGTTCGAAGCGATCCAGCGTCCCGATGCGCCCAAACGCGTCATGGACGAACGAACCGACCGGCGGGCACGCGGATTTGTCGTAGCCGGACCGTTCGAGCAGCTCGCCCCACAGGTGCAGGAAGGTCGCCTCTCTCGTGGCGGCGATGACGCTCTCGCGACAGGCGGGCAGAAGCGGCTTCCAGAAGTGATCGGGCTCGATCGGATAGAAGTCGACGAAGTCGCGCGCGTAGCCGTCGACGCCATATTCTTCCGCGAGGTCGGTCAGCAGAAAGGGGCCGATGGCGCCCCACGGCTGATCGATATCGACGGCGTCCTGCGCGCGCCGAACAAGCTCGGCCAATACCGGATGTTCGGGCGGCAGCTTGAGAACCGCGTTGTTGATCAGGGACCGGCCGTAGGCTTCGGACTGGCGGCCAAAGACGATCGAAGGACCCGCAATGGTCGGCTTCTTCAAACAAATGATGTCGGTGTCGATCCAGCAGCGACCCGTCCGCCGGATCAGCAGGTAGCGGAACAGATCGGCGAACTTGGCGAGGGAGGGCTTGCCGCCGGCGACATAGCGGCCGAGCAGCGACCGGTCGGGGCAGATTTGTCGGGCGTCGGCGACTTCCACGCCGCGGGGGCAGTCGATGTTGTCGTCGTAGCTGTAAACGCGCAGGCCCGCGCCGACATGGGCAAAGGACGCCAGGCAGCTATAAGCGATCGGGTTGAGCGGCCCATGCCAGAACGTCGCAAATTCCGGGGCGTCGGCGCCGTCGGGCGGCCCGAATTCGCGGCTCGAATGTTGCGCCGGGGGAGGACGCCGGTCGGTCATTCAAGCGCCTCGCGTTGGCTTTGACAGGTCTGCGCGTCTGAAGCTGGCGAAACGCCGGCGCCGGGCATTCCGGTTCGGGCCGTCGGCGCGCGGCTCGAAGCCCGCAAGTCGAACGGAATCACAACCCACTGAAATCACGCCAGCGCCGCCCGCCCGGGCTGTCGCCGCCCCGCTCCGCGCAGGCGATCCCTGGAGCCATGTCAGAGGATCCGGGCCAGGACGTTGCGATTGTCGTCTTCCCAATCGCCGAAGAACGTTTCGGTCGCGAGAAAGCCCCTGGAGACGAATTCGCAATAGACGTCAAAAATCCAGCTCGCATTGATGTCGTCGAGCAGCAGGTGTTTCCCGAAGCGCCGGTTCGCGAGACGAAGACAATTGGCGATGTCGGCCCGGCAAACCTCGTCTGTGTGCCCGCCGTCGACATGGAAAATATCGAAGTCCAGTTCGCCGCGATGCGTGGCCAGATAGGGCAACACGTCGCGGGAATCGCCAGGGTAAAACTGTACCCGGCCGGGAAATTCCTCTTTCAAGTATCGGATGCACGGCGCGGTGTACCTGTGCGAATTTATGTCAACGCCGAAATATGACAACCTCGGATTTGCGGAAAGCGCGAGAAGCGCGCTGTGGCCGGCATTGACGCCGATTTCCATCAGGCGCTCCTTGAAGCGCGTCGCGCGCCAGAAGTTTCGCCTCGCCGGGGCCAGACTGGTCGCGGGGGCCTGGGCTTGGTATTCGCTCTCGCGATCCCAATAGAACACGCCTCCCTCAAGCACTTCCCCGGAGTCCTTGACTAAACTGTTTAGCGTCTGCGCCCGCCTGAGGAACCGCTCGGCGTAAACTTCGGAGGAGTCCTCACGATTGATCGAGTAATCCGGAATTTCCGATAGCGGTATTGGTTTTCCTGGTAGCAGTTTGCGGCCGGTCATTTCTGGAGCGCCTTGATACCCTCGTTGACGGCGGAAGCCCTCTCAACCCCGTTCATGACGCGCCGGCCCTGCGTTCCGCTACGCCATCGGCGTCGCCGCGCGTCCGATGCGATGGTCGCGGAGCCCAGATGCGGGTTCGGCGATGGCCGGTCGGAGAGGAGCCCCGCCGCCGAGTCCCCGCGAAGCGACAAACGCGGCTATTTCATACTCAGGAACCGTTGCGCGGCGACGCTGATTTTCGAGGCGATTTCAATGTCCGCGTCAGTGATCTTGTTGCCGACGTCGTGCGTGCAAAAGGAAAACGACACCTTGTTGTAGGAATTGTAAAATTCCGGATGGTGATTCAAAACCTCCGCCTCGATCGCAATTTGCACGATGAACGATATCGCGTCGCGAAAGGTCCGGAACTCGAAAGACGCCTCAATATTCTGACCCTTGACCGACCAATCCTTCAAATGTTGAAGCTCGGATCGTATTTCGGCTTCACTGAGTATCTTGTGCTTGGGCATCGTGCGTCTCCTCGGGAATATGATCGCTTTCAAGAGCCTCGGGGGTCGTCAGACAAGGAATTTCGCGCGCCGAAGGCCATTCATTGGACCGGCGGCGAGCCGCTGTCGAGCTGTCGATGGCGACCTGACGCGCTCGTCCAGGCGGGTTTGCCTAAGCGTTCGCCCCCGAGACGCCGCCCTCCGCGGCGCTCCGGCGGCCATCCGATCGAGGGCGCCCGTTCATTTTGCGGGCTTGCGCTAGGCTCGCTTCGACTGACCCGGCTCCTCCTGTTCGACGGCCGCCAGCGCCCTTTTCGAACATTGGCGCATGTGCTTTGTCGGCGCAATGGCGCAGGCCGGCGACGCGCCGGAGCGGGCGCGAAAGCCTTCTGCTGTTGCCAAGCGGTCGGGCGCATGGAACAAACCTCGAGCGTCTCGACGCCGCGGCGCCTTCGCCCGACAAGGGCCAGTTTTTGCCAGTTTTGAAGACTCGGTCTGTTGGCGCAGGCGGGTCTCGGGATTTCCGTTCGGCGGCGAAGGTGAATGACCAATGGAATTCAACAGAAAAGAAGTTGCGCGCGGCGCGGTCCTCAGAAAATTGGGGCTGGCTTCATTGGTGTCCACTTCGAAGGTCGATATCTCGGAATTTCACCAGGCGCATGTGGAGCGCCAGGCGATCCCCGCGCGCTATATCATCGACGGATTGACGATCGAGGCTCCGGCGGGAATCTATCATCCGACGCCCGATTCCAGCTCGGAGTTTTTCATTCGCAATATCAAGGCGATGAATGGCAAGAAAATCGCCAAGACGCTTGAAATCGGAGCGGGCTGCGGAGCCATTTCGCTTTCTATTGCGTCGCAATGGGCCTGCAGGGTGGTCGCCTCCGACATTTCGTCTGAGGCGGTGGCCTCCGTCAAAAGGAACGCCGAACTGAACAACCTTGAAATCGAGATTATAAGATCGGATCTGTTCAACAGCATAAAAGAAGATCAATTCGACCTGATAATATTCAATGCGCCTCTTATAGACAAGCAGCCTGAGAGCAGTATAGAAAAATATAGCTTATGTGATCCGGAAGGGCGTATTGTCGGTTCTTTCCTGCTGCAAGCGAGGAACCATTTGAAAAGGGGCGGGCTGATTATTTTCTCTCTTTGCAGCAACTCCGCCTATGAAGTGATGGACGATCTCACCCTGAGGTTCCGGATCGTCGCGCTCGAGCTGGGCTACAGCGGGTTCTGGCGGGCGATCGTCGGCGCGGAAATCTGACCGCGCCGCGCGTCGCGCCGCCGGATCGGCGATCGACGGGATGGCGCGGGGAATAGCGGCCGCGCCCGGCGAAGATCGAAGCGTTCGATTGCTACGCGCCGTCGGAAATCGCAAATCCCGCAAGATGCTCGGGAATGCTCCATTTCTGGATCGGGTCCGGTGTGTGGCGGACCGGAGAAACCTCGCCGCGCCAGGCGACGCCCATCATTTGCGCGGTCTGGTAAACCCTGGTCCGCCATCCCTCGGCGTCGAGGGCGCGCAACGCCGCGGCGACGTGCGGCGACACCAGATCGTGGAACAGGATCATCGCGGTAGGCTCGAGATAACGCGCGCAAGCGAGCGCGTCGGTCGTCGGCGCCGGCCCGTCGTGATCCCCGTCGATGAAAACGAACGACCAGCGGCAACCTGCCTCGCCGAGACGGATGACTTCGCCCGGACTCGGGCCGGGGACGAGGATGGCGCGATCGGCCTCGCCGGCGCCCTCCAACGCGGCGGCGAATTCACGCCGCCAATCCGGGTCGGCGAGCAAGGGCTCGACGACATGCAGGGAGGCGGGTCCTGACGCAAGGAGATGGCATGTCGACCATCCCCGCCATGCCCCGATCTCCAACCCGCGCCGGCCCGAAAAAAGCCGCGCATTGGAGTAGAGGATCGCCGCTTCGTCCTTGTTGATGAAGCCGATCTGCGGATTGCGGCGATCGACATACCAGGTGTGATCGATCTCCTTTCTGAAATACGGCCAGGTGACGGCGTCCTTCGCGCCGACGATCATATTGGGGAAGAGTGGCGCGAGGTCGGGAACGCTCAGATTGTCCGATACATAATCAGTCGACATCGTTTTGCTTTCCTGGCGAGGAAAACCCCGCATGAGTCCGACCGCCGGCGCGATCGCGATCCGGCATGACCCGCGCTTCCCGCGCGCCCGGCGGGGCTGGCCGACGCTGACCATCGAACGCGGGTCCCCTCGACGAGTAGCAAGGAACGCGGCGGCTGGTCGAATCCGGTCAGCCGTCGGCGGGAGCCGGGGGCTCGAATTGGCGACCTCGCGGGCGCCATCCATCCGAAAAAGCGCAGCGCCCGAGATAGGCGGTCAGTCGGGAGGCGAAAGCGCGACGCGCCGGCGTCATCCGGGCCTTGCGAGGCCGCATCCTCGTCAACTCCGGCTCGTCGCCGAGATATTCCGGCCAGGGCGAGGCGGCGAACCAGTTGCGATAGGCCTCCGCAAAGCGCGCCTCGCCGCGCCATTCGTCGAACTGCCAGGGTTTCGGCGCATTGACAAAGTGCAGCACGATCGGCTGGATCGCCGCCTCCAGATCGAGCAGGAAGAATTCGCCCATGAAATTGTAGCGCGGCGAGAGCGGCGCAAAGCCGCCGGCGATCAGTTCGTTGAGCGCGCTCTGTTCGACGAAGGGATAGCGCTCGGGCGCGCGCCGCAGCGCGTCGATGGCGCGCGCGCCGAACTCCTTCGCGCTCCATTGCGCGCGGTCGACGACCATCAGGCCGGCGTTGAAATAGGGCGTCGCCGGGCCGAGGCCGAGCGCGGCGCGGTGATCCTGAAAGCGCCGCGCGAGCGCGCCGCCGTTGAAGTCGAAGAGAAAGATCATGTCGTAGGCCGCGGCGATCGGCATGCCGCCGAGATCGAGATTGGCGAGACGGCCCAGCCCCGGCCGCGCGACCCACATGTCGGAGTTGACGGAGATGATGCGATGATAGCGCTGCGGCAGGACGCGATCGAGAAAGAGACGCCGCAGCACCGCGCGCGAAAATCGGCCCTTAGGACGAAACCCCTGATCGAACGCGGAGAAATCGAAAGTCGTTAAATTAATGCGCGCGCGCAGCGCCGGGGCGAGACGCTCGAAGTTCGGCGCGACGTCCCGCTCCTCGCAGACGACGTGAATCTCGAACTGATCGGCGTCCGGCCAGGTGAGGATCGTCGCCGCCGTGCAAATCGCCTGCCGGAAGAACGCGCGGTCGGGGGTGAGGCAGAGGGCGACGGTCATCTAACGGAGAGAACGAGAGGGGCGATCAAGCTAACACGCGCCAACCGCGCGGCCCAACCTGAACAAGGCGGGCCGCGGCCTCGAACATGGCTCGACCGTTCGCAGCGCCGCTACCATGCGCCGAAGGCGCGGGTCACACGCTTCAGGTACTGCGCTCGTCGCGCCGGCGTCACGGCGTCCATCTCGTAAAGGGCGATGTGATCGCAAGGCGAGCCGGGGGCGATCAGGGCGCCCAGATTGCGCTTGACGAAGCGGCGCGTCGGATTGCCCAGAAGCGAAGTGCGTTGCCGGCTCGCCCCAAAGGCGCAGACCGCGGTGAGCCGCTTGACGTTCCACAAAATCGGCCGAAAGACGCCGCTTTCGTCGATTCTGAAGACGACGCCGGGCAGGAACACGCAATCGAAAAAGCCCTTCATCACGGCGGGAAAACCGTCGTGCCAGACCGGCGCCACCAGGACGAGGGCCTCGGCTGCGAGCAGCCGCTCGACGTAGGGACGCGCCTGGGCGCGGTTCGCCGTCGTGTCGAGGTAATTGATGAATGTCCGGCGCGTCATCACCGGATCGAAGCCTTCGGCGTAAAGGTCGAGGTCGTCGACGTCGTGTCCGCGCGAGCGCAGAGTTTCGACGACCCGCCCATGGAGCGCGGCGACGAAACTGGTCTCCACGGGGTGGGCGAAAACGACGAGGACGCGCATGGCTCACGCCCCGGCCCGGCGAAGATCGCCCTCGACGAGGTGGTCGGCGATGGTTGTTCGCCGCCGCCCGCGCTTCGGCGCGGCCCGCGCCTCGGCGCCGCCCATTCGCTCCGCAACAATGCCGCTGGTCGTCACCCGGCGCCGCTCCCCAAACGAGCGCCGGCAATTTCGCGGCCGGCGCGCCGCATATCCCAAGGCGTCAATTCGAATACCTAAGGCGGCCCGGCCGCAAACTCAATGGCGCCGCGCTCCGGATGAGCGGCCGCGGCTCCAGGAGGGTCGACTCCCGGGCAAGAAACGGCTCTTGGGCGCCGGCGCCCCGGTCTGGCCAGCCTGCGCGCCCCGTGAAATGATGACCCGACCAAAGCCGCTCGAGACGGCGCGGGGAGGGGACGATGGTTCAGATCACCCAAATGCTGCGCCGCGCGGTGCAGATCAACCCGACGGGGCCGGCGACGATCTGCGAAGGGCGCGCGCGCAACTGGCGGGAATTTGAAGCGCGAGTCGCGCGGCTTGCGGGGGCGATGACCGAGCTCGGCTATTCGGCCGGCGACCGCATCGGAATCCTCGCGCTCAATTCCGACCGCTATCTCGAATATTTCTTCGCGATGGCGTGGGGCGGCTTCGTTTTCGTGCCGATCAACACACGTCTGGCGCCGCCCGAGATCGTGTTCTGGCTGACCGATTCCGGCTGCTCGGGCCTGTTCGTCGACGACGCGTTCCTCGGCGCGCTGGCGCAGGCGCGCGCCCGGGCGCCCGACCTTCGCCACATCGTGCATATCGGGAGCGGCGCCGCGCCGCCGGGACTGATCGCCTATGAAGAACTGATCGGCAAAGGCGTGGCGATTCCGGACGCCGGCAAAGGCGGCGGCGCGATGGCCGGCATTTTCTATACGGGCGGCACGACCGGCCGCTCGAAGGGCGTGATGCTCAGCCACGCCAACATCGTCGCCAACGCGATCAACGGCGCGCAGGATTTCCGATTCTCGCAGGAGACGGTCTGGCTGCATGCAGGACCGATGTTCCACCTGGCGGACGGCGCGGCCACATTCCTGGTGACCGGCGTCGGGGGCAAGCATGTCTTCATTCCGCGCTTCGAGCCGGCGGCTTTTCTCGCGACAATCGATCGCGAGCGCGTCACCGCCACGCTCTGCGTGCCGACCATGCTCAATATGGTCGTTCATCATCCCGATATCGCGCGCCGCGACACGACGAGCCTCGGGACGATCCTCTACGGCGCCTCGCCGATGCCCGAGGCCGTCATCCGGCGCGCCTTCGAGGTGATGCCGCATACGAAATTCATCCAGGCGTACGGACAATCCGAGGCCGCGCCGCTGATGACGATCAACCCTCCCGAGAATCACGTGCTGGCCGGGCCGCGGGCGGGGCTTCTCAAGTCGGCCGGACGGGCGCTCGTCGGTTGCGAGGTGCAAATCCTCGATTCGGACGACCGGGAGGCGCCGCGCGGAACGGTCGGCGAAATCTGCGGGCGCGGCGACAACGTCATGATCGGCTACTGGAAGCAGCCCGAACTTACCGCCCGCACCTTGCGCAACGGCTGGCTTCACACCGGCGACGGCGGCTACATGGACGAGGACGGCTATGTCTACGTCGTCGACCGCCTCAAGGACATGATCATTTCGGGCGGCGAGAACGTCTATTCCGCCGAGGTCGAACAGGCGCTCTACCAGCATGCCGGCGTCGCCGAATGCGCGGTGATCGGCGTGCCCGACGAGACCTGGGGCGAGCGGGTCCACGCGATCGTGCGGCTGAAGGCCGGCGCGACCGCGAACGCGGAGGACCTGATCGTCCATTGCGCGGGACTGATCGCCGGCTTCAAATGCCCGCGCAGCGTCGCCTTCACCCCCGATCCGCTGCCGTTGTCGGGCGCCGGAAAAATCCTGAAAGGCGAGTTGCGCAAGCCGTTCTGGGAGGGCAGGGAGAAGTCGGTCGCCTGACGCGCCGCCGCAGTCGCGACGCCCGAAGCGCGATCCCGCGCGAGGCCGCCCGTTCACGCATCTGTCACACGATTCCCCTAGCCGCTATGCAGCGCAACGGGGAATTGAGAATCACGTGAGTCAATCGACGCGGGTGATGCGGCGCGCCACCAACCAAGGTCTGAGCGCGGCAGTCCACCAGAACAAGGCGTTGTCGAGGATCGGCGTGCTCGAGCGCCTGTTCACCTTCGCCTTCCAGCATCTGGTTTATCCCCAGATCTGGGAGGATCCGCTGGTCGACATGGCGGCGCTGCGAATCCGCCCCGACGATCATATCGTGGCGATCGCCTCGGGCGGCTGCAACGTCCTGTCCTATCTGACCGCCAATCCCGCCGCGATAACCGCGGTCGACCTGAACGGCGCGCATATCGCGCTCAACCGGCTCAAGCTGTGCGCGCTGAAGCATCTGCCGGATTACGAGAGCTTTTTCAGCTTCTTCGGACGGGCGAACAGCAGGGCCAATGTCGCGGCGTACTGGACGCACTTGCGCGATTTTCTCGATCCCGAGTCGCGCGCCTATTGGGATGGCCGCGGCGCTGGCGGCCGGCGGCGGATCGAAGCCTTCGCCGATGGTTTCTATCGTCATGGCTTGCTGGGCCGTTGCATCGGCGCCGGCCATCTGCTGGCGCGCCTCTACGGCGCCGACCCGAGCGCCATTCTGCAAGCGCGGACGCTCGACGAGCAGCGCGCGGCGTTCGACAAGCACCTCGCGCCGCTCGTCGACAAAGCCTTCGTGCGCTGGCTCGCGCGCCAGCCGGCCTCGCTCTATGGCCTGGGCATTCCGCCCTCGCAATACCGGGCGCTGTCCGGCGACTCCCCGCACGGCATCGCCGCCGTGCTCAAACAGCGCGTCGAACGGCTGGCTTGCGGCTTTCCCGTGCAGGAGAATTATTTTGCCTGGCAGGCGTTCGGACGGCGCTACGCCGAGGGATCCGACGCGTCGCTGCCGCCCTACCTGCAGCGCGACAGTTTCGAGGCGTTGCGCGGCCGGGCTGACCGCGTGCGGTCGCATCACGGATCGCTGACCGCGTTTCTGCGCGAGGCGCCGGCGCAAAGCTTCGACGCCTATGTCCTGCTCGACGCGCAGGACTGGATGAACGACGCGGACTTGACGGCGCTGTGGGGCGAGCTCTTGCGCACGGCGCGCCCCGGCGCGCGGGTGATATTCCGCACCGCCGCCGACGAGCGCCTGTTGCCGGGCCGCGTGCCGCCACCCATTCTCGAGGCTTTTCACTACGACGCCGACCTCTGCCGGACGCTCGGCGCCAAGGATCGTTCGTCGATCTACGGCGCGTTTCATCTCTATACCCTGGCCGGCCGGCGCTGATGGAGGCGATCGCGCCGCCGGGCGACGCCGCCGGCCTGATGGACCGGATGTATCGGCGCCAGCGTCACATTTACGATGCGACGCGCAAGTTCTATCTGCTCGGCCGCGACGAAATGATCGCCGGGCTTGATCCGCCGGCGCACGCCAGGGTGCTCGAAATCGGTTGCGGCACCGGGCGCAATCTCGTGCGCGCCGCGCGATCCTGGCCGTCGATCCGCGGTTATGGCGTCGATGTTTCGGCGGAAATGCTGGCGACCGCGCGTCGCTCGCTCATCCATGCGGGGCTTGACGGGCGCGTCGCGCTCGCCCAGGCGGATGCGACCCGCCTCGATCCCGAGGCCGCGTTCGGGGTCGGCAAGTTCGATCGGATTTTCATCTCCTACGCGCTGTCGATGATCCCGCAATGGCGGGACGCGCTGGCGCGCGCCTGCGAATGTCTCGAACCGGACGGCGCGCTGCACATCGTCGACTTCGGCGACCAGGCGGGTCTTCCTGCGCCGTTGCGGTTGGCGCTCGCGCGCTGGCTGGCGCTGTTCTCGGTCCGCCCGCTGGTCTCGCTCGAGCGCGACCTTGCGCAGTTCTCGGCGGCGCGCAACATGCGTTGCCGCTTCGCCGCGCGGTTTCGCGGCTATGCGTTTCTGGCGGTGCTGCAGGGGGCCGCGCCGAGGCGCTGAAGTTCGGCCCCGGCCGCGCCCGAACGGCCCCCGCGGTTCCGGCTTGGCTCGTCAGAATCGCATCTGGAGGCGCAGACGCATGCGCCAGTCGTTGCTGTTGGCCGGCGTCGGAATGATGGCGCCTGTCGGCGAAACCGAGCCGGTCGCCAGTTTGGAACCGCTCAGCAGCAGGTTGGTGTAGAGAACTTCGGCGCCGATATCGAGCTGCTTGACCGGCGACCAGACGGAGTTGAAGCCGACGTCCCACAGGGTCGCGTCGCTTGTCGAGGAGGCGAGCGCCAGGGCGTCGCTTGGCTCCTTGATCTGGAGATAGGAGCCGAACAGCACGGAGCGGACCTGAGGCGTCCAGAAATGCTGGTAGCCGAGGAAGCCGCCCATCGCCTGGGACAGGCCGATCGAGCCGTCGGGCAGAACGAACGCGTCATTGGCGGGAACGTTGATGTTGAGGTTCTTGAAATAGACGTTCGTGGTGCCCGTCCAGTAACTCCACGCGTTCGTATAGTCCGCGGCGCCCCTGTCCCACGAAACCTGGGCGGTCATGCTGTCGCCGGGGCCGAAATTGTCGAAGTTGAGCTTGAGTCCGGCGTCGAACGCGCCGCCCCAGACGGTTGAGGGGGTGTAGCCGACCGGCAGCGCGCCGCCGCCGATCGTGATCGGCGCCGAATTGACCTCGTGAAGCGCGCCCGCCAGCTGCGCCGAGCCCCAGCCGCCGTCATACCGCAGATTGCCGACGACGTCGGGGGCGTTCAGCCCTCCATAGGTCAGATAGGCGGCGGTCTTCCCGGTTATGGCCGGATTGACGTCGGTCGGCGTGGTGTCGCCGGCCGAATTGCCGATCCGGCGCGTCGTCGGATCTTCGGCCGACGCCGTCGCCGACAAGCCGCCGAATTTCGCGGTATAGGCGAAAAGGTCGAGCGGCTGATCGGACACGCCAGCGGCGTACGCCCCGACCTCGTAGTAATGGGTGTAGAAGTCGAAGAACGAATGCGCAACACCGGCGGTGATTCCCGCCCATTGGACAAACGCCGCTTCCATGTAGACTTGCCCGGTCGACAGGCCCTGGAACGAGCCCGCGTTCTCCTTGGCGCCGGGGGGCAGGCCGGGGACGGTGATCTTGCCGCCGCCGAACGGCCCGGGCGGCAACGAATCTTCAGTGAAACGAACGCTCGCGTAGGCGCGCACGTCGCCGTATTCCGTCGGGCTGCGCGCGTCGAAACTGAGATAGAAGCGATCGCGGTACTGGATCAGGTCGCGATGATAGGCGGTCCCCGCCAGATTGTAGGCGGCCTGGTTGGCGACGCCCGATGGCGCGCCGGGGCGCAGGTAGAAGTCGGCGCGCACGACGCCGCCGATTTTGAGGCAGGCGCCCGTGCCCGGAATGTAAAAATAGCCGGCGCCGAACGTATTGCAGACCTTTACATATTCGATCGGAGCCGCCTGGCGGCTCGGCAAATCGGCGCCCAGCGCGCCGCTCACGAGGGCCAGGCCCATCGCCGACCCGAGAAGAATTGAACCGAGAATTTTCATTGCGCCCCCACTCTTCGCCCGACGCCTCTTGCCGGCCGGTCCGGTTTTGCCGCGGCAAGGAGGCGCGATCAGACTGAGTCGCCTGGCGCCCATTCGCGTCAATTTGTTAGTCTATCGATTAGATGGAAAATATCAATAGACTGATTTCAAGCCTGGGGAGACCATCGCGAAAGGAGCTCGGGGCCGCGGGTTTCTACGAGCTTCGACCGGCTCGGCCGCGACGGCGCCCGCCGCTTTCCACCGACCGTTCGGCGCTCCAATGCGCGCCGGCGAGTTCGATGGCGACCGGGCTCGGCCGGCGTCGGCGACAGGGCAGGCGCCCAGGACCGGCGGATATCAGGGGCGGCGCGGGCCCATGACCGGGCGCCGGCTCCGCCGCCTCGCGAGTGGAGCGCCCCGACATCGCGGCTCTGCCGGAACGGCGCCCGATTCGAGCCGCGCAGGCAGCCTTCCCGGCGCGGCGGCGCGCCGCGCCCTCGCATGTTCGGCGACGCCGGGCGTCCGGAGCCGACGCCGCCGCTCGGCCTCGCGCGGCCGGCCGCCCCGGTCGTCGCGGCGGCCGGCTCGGATCAACCGGCGAGGCTATTGTCGCTTGATCTCGGGCGCCGGCGTTTCGTCGTCGTCATCGTCATCGTCTTCAGTCAATTCGGCAATCAGGTCGTCGCTGTCCACAATCACCGTTTCGACCTCGGTCACGATGACGACGTCCGGCTCCTGCCGTTCAGTGATCTCGACCAGCAAAATGTCGGGCGCGAGGTCGTCGCGGCGCGGGCTCGGCGGTTTGCCGCGCTTCCGCGCCGGCTTCTTGGCGGTCGGGCTCGACGCCCGCGCCGTAATCTTTTTCTTTGCGGCTTCCGCTTTGGTCGGCTTCTTGGCGGCGCGAGGCGTCGCCGCCTTTTTCTTGGTTGCGGCAGTCTTCGCCGGCGGGCTCTTGCGCGCGGCGGCGGCGCTGCGCGTCGCTTTCCGGCCGCGCGCCGGCGTGCGTTTTTTCGTGGTGGTCGTGCGCTTCGTAGCTTTTGCCATGGTGCTCCCCTGTTTGCCCGGCGCGTCGGGCCTCGAGCGCGCGCTATCTCGTGTGGAAGCGGCGAGGCCCCTTTGGTCCGCCCTGCCAACGCCTATTCTGCGCGACGGCAAGCGCCGCGCAACGGCAAATTTCAAATATTTAAGCGAGATAGCCGCTCGGACCGCGTTGATCCCCGACGTTCGGCGGACAACTGGACGGGCGGCGCCGACCGATTCACCGTTGTCAATGCGCCGCGCGCGTGCTCCGCTGACAGCCGGGCCAGGGCGCAGGACGACACGGCGAGCCGAGCCGGGCCATTGAATTTCGCCGTCCCGATCCTCAAATCTACGCCGGCTGGCAGGTGAAATGATGGCGTCGAATCTTCCCCCTTCGTGGATGTGGTCGGAGGCCTACGAGATGCTCGCGCGCGCCGAGCGGCTCAATCGCGAGTTTTTTCGGCCGGCGCGCTCGACCGCGCGAGCGCCGGCCTGGGAGCCGCCTGTGGACGTTCTGGAGACCGATCGCGTCGTGCTGGTGCTGGTCGCGCTGCCGGGGGTCAGTCCGGATCGGGTCGAGGCCGCGATCGAGGAGAGCGATCTGGTGATTTCGGGAACGCGGGTGCTTCCCGCGGAAATGCAGACGGCGATCATTCATCGGCTCGAACTTCCCCAGGGCCGGTTCGAGCGCCGCGTTCGGCTTCCCGCGGGACGCTACAGCGGCGTGCATCGGTCGGCGGCCGACGGTTGCCTGATCATCGCGCTGCAGAAATCGGGGGCTTTCCTTGGTTGAGACCGCTGAATCCGGCTCGTCCGACGAGAGGGGCGACAAGCCGTCGGCGCCGATGCGCCCATTGCCGCCGGATGCCGTCATCGTCATTCCGGTGCGCAAGACCGTGCTGTTCCCGGGGGTGGTGCTGCCGATCACGGTCGGACGCCCGCGCTCGGTGATGGCGGCCCAGCAGGCGGTGCGCGAACAGCGGCCGGTCGGCGTCCTCATGCAGCGCGACGCCGAGACGGCCGATCCCAATCCGATCGACATGCATCGGATGGGGACGATCGCCAATATCGCGCGTTACATCACCGCGCCGGACGGCGCGCACCATCTGGTGTGTCAGGGCGAGCAACGGTTCCAGATCGCTGAATTTCTCACCGGCTGGCCGTTTCTTGTCGCGCGGGTGCTGCGGATTCCCGAGCCGGGGCCGGCGTCGGCCGAAATCGAGGCGCGCTTCCTCCATCTGAAAGGACAGGCGGTGGAGGCCGTCCAGCTCCTGCCGCAGGCGCCGCCGGAATTGCTGACGGCGGTGCAGGCGATCAATTCGCCGTCGGAGCTCGCCGATATGATGGCGACCTACATGGACGCGACGCCCGACGAAAAACAGGAAATCCTGGAAACCATCGACGTCGGGGCGCGGCTGGAGCGGGTCTCGCGCATCCTGGCTCATCGGATCGAAGTGCTGCGGCTTTCGCAGGAGATCGGCCGCGAGACCAAGGCGGCGCTGGACGCGCGCAACCGGGAAGTGCTGCTCCGCGAGCAGATGGCCGCGATCCAGCGCCAGTTGGGCGAAGGCGACGAAGGCAAGGCCGGCGAGATCGCCGAACTCGGCGAGGCGATCGCCAAGGCGAAGATGCCCAAGGAGGTCGACGATCAGGCGCGCAAGGAATTGCGGCGTCTGCAGCGCATGCCGGAGGCCGCCGGCGAATGGGGAATGGTGCGCACCTACCTCGACTGGCTGGTCGAGCTGCCGTGGAGCCTGCCGGAGGAGACCGTCATCGACATTGCGTCGGCGCGGCGCGTGCTCGACGAGGATCATTTCGGTCTGGAGAAAATCAAGCGCCGGATCATCGAATACCTGGCGGTGCGCAAGCTCGCCCCCAACGGCAAGGCGCCGATCCTGTGCTTTGTAGGGCCGCCCGGCGTCGGCAAGACGTCGCTCGGCCAGTCGATCGCCCGCGCGATGAACCGCAAGTTCGTGCGCGTCAGCCTCGGCGGCGTCCACGACGAAGCTGAAATTCGCGGCCATCGGCGCACCTATATCGGCGCGCTGCCCGGCAACATCATTCAGGCGATCCGCAAGGCGGGGACGCGCGACTGCGTGATGATGCTCGATGAAATCGACAAGCTCGGCGCGGGCGTCCACGGCGATCCCGGCTCGGCGCTGCTCGAAGTGCTCGACCCTGAGCAGAACAACACTTTCCGCGACAATTATCTGGCCGTGCCGTTCGATCTCAGTCGCGTCGTTTTCATCACCACGGCGAATATTCTCGACACGATTCCCGGTCCGCTTCGCGACCGCATGGAAATCATCAGCCTCACCGGCTACACCGCCAATGAGAAGCTCGAGATCGCGCGCCGCTATCTGGTTCGCCGGCAGGTCGAGGCCAATGGCCTGCAGCCCGGTCAGGTCGCGATCGCCGACGAGGCGCTGCGCGACATCATCCAGAACTACACGCGGGAGGCCGGCGTTCGCAACCTCGAGCGCGAGATCGGAAAGGTCTTGCGCCACGCCGCCGTTCGGATCGCCGAGGGGCAGGGCGGTCCGATCGCCATCGCCGCCGGCGATCTCGAAGCGATCCTCGGCGCGCCGCTGTTCGAAAACGAGGTGGCGATGCGCGCCAGCATGCCCGGCGTCGCGACCGGGTTGGCCTGGACCCCGGTCGGCGGCGACATTCTGTTCATCGAGGCGACAGCCAATCCGGGCGGCGGCCGGCTAATCCTCACCGGCCAGCTCGGCGAGGTGATGCGCGAAAGCGCTCAGGCCGCGCTCAGCATCGTCAAGAACCGCGCCGCCTCGTTCGGGATCGACGCCAGCCGGTTCGAGAAGACCGACATCCATATCCACGTGCCGGCCGGCGCCACGCCGAAGGACGGGCCGAGCGCGGGCGTGGCGATGTTCATGGCGCTGGTCTCGCTATTGACCGATCGCGTCATCCGCAATGATACCGCGATGACCGGCGAAATCAGCCTGCGCGGGCTTGTGCTGCCGGTCGGCGGCATCAAGGAGAAGGTCGTCGCCGCGCAACGGGCCGGCATCAAGCGCGTCATGCTGCCGGCGCGCAACCGCAAGGACTTCGAGGATATTCCCGAGGAAGTCCGTCAGCAGTTGGCGTTCATCTGGCTCGAGCGCATCGAGGATGCGGTGTCGGCTGCGCTGGAATCTGCGGCGGCGCCGGGCGAAGCGCCCCGTGAAACCGGCGTCCGGCGTCTGGCCGAGGCCGGGACGTGAGGCCGGAGCCGCCAACCGCCCGACGCGCCGCGCGGATCGGTGAGGCCGCTTGAGCTGACTTCGAGGCGGCGATCCGGCGCGAAGCGCCGTCCGTCGCAACGCCGCTTCGGCGGGCTCCGCGCAGAGGAGAAGGCGCAATGGCCTATGAGCTCTACTATTGGCCCGGCTTGCAGGGCCGCGGCGAATTCGTGCGGCTGGCGCTCGAGGACGCCGGGGCGGACTATGTCGACGTCGCGCGCGGCTCCGGCGGGCGCGGCAGTGGCGTATCGGCGATGATGAAAACGCTCGACAGCAAGACCGAGTCGCACGCTCCCTTCGCGCCGCCCTTCCTGAAGGACGGCGATCTGGTCGTCTCGCACGTCGCCAATATCCTGATGTATCTCGGGCCGAAGCTCGGGCTGGCGCCGAACGGCGAGCCGCTGCGCTACGTCGGCAACGGGCTGCAACTGACCATCACCGACATCGTCGCCGAAGTCCACGACACCCATCACCCGATTTCGACCGCGCTCTACTACGAAGACCAGAAAGAGGCGGCCGCGGCGCGCACCGCCGCCTTCATCGGCCAGCGCCTCCCCAAGTTCATGGGATATTTCGAACGCGCGCTGGAGCGCAACCCCGCGGGCGCGAAACAAATCGTCGGGGACGCCGTCACTTACGTCGATCTTTCGCTGTTCCAACTGGTCGAGGGCCTCAATTATGCGTTCCCGCGCGCCATGAAGTCGTTCGCTCGGCGTTATCCGGCGCTTTCGGCGTTGCGCGAGGCGGTTCGCGCCCGACCGAACATCGCACGCTATCTGGCGTCGTCGCGCCGCATCCCCTTTAACGAATCGGGCGTCTTCCGCCACTATCCCGAGTTGGATCAGGAGGCGCGCTAGACATTCCTCGAAAGCCAAGGCCCGACAAGCGACCGGCGGCGCGCCGCCGCGAGAAGCGGCTGGGCGAATCCGGCGCCTCCGGCCGTGGCGCCGCGCAATGATCACTTCTCGTTGATGTTGCGCTTTTTTCTTGGATCGTCGCTATTTTCCGCTCACAGTCGATCAGATGGATCGACTGGCGCGCGGCGCGCCGGCGAGGGGGCGAAGCTTGGCTGCTTTCGGCCGCGGCGTTGCCGGTCGGCGCTGGCGCGAAAAAGCGCATGAGAGGTCTTGCGAATGGGCTTTCGACGATTTGTCTGGACGATCGTCGTGGTCGCGGCGGCCGCCGCGGCCTATGGCGCATACGCCCCTGACGCCGTCGAAAGGCTTTCGCCGGCGGCCGGACCCTATGCGCATAGATTGCACGACCTCGTGGCGGGCGGTTCGAGGGGGCCAGCCGCCGCGCCGCCACAGCCCCAGGCTCAGGCCCCGCCGGACGCCCTGGTCTCGGTCGCCGTCGCCAGGCGGACCGACTACCCGATCTATCTCGAAAGCCTCGGACAGGTCCAGGCCTACAACACCGTGACGGTGCGCACGCGCGTCGACGGCCAGGTGGTGAAAATCGCCTTCGAGGAAGGCCAGATGGTCAAGGCCGGCGACCTGATCGCGCAGATCGATGCGCGGCCGTATCAGGCCGCGCTCGACCAGGCCAAGGCGAAGAAGGTCCAGGACGAAGCCAATCTGGCCAACGCCAGGCTCGACCTGACGCGCTATTCGACGCTCGCCAAGCAGAGTTTTGCGACCCAGCAGCAGGTCGACACCCAAAACGCCCTGGTCTCGCAATTGATCGCGCAGATCGCCGCCGACGCCGCGGCGATCGACGCCGCCGCGGTGCAGCTCGACTATACGACGATCCGCGCGCCGATTTCGGGGCGCGCCGGTTTTCGACTCGTCGACGAGGGCAATATCGTGGCGGCCGCCCAGCAGACCGGCATCGTGACGATCGCCCAGTTGGAGCCGATCGCGGTCATCTTCACCGAGCCGGAGCAGGACGTCACACGGCTCAACGACTTGCTGGCGGCCGGCGCGCCGGAGCTGCTGGCGAAGACCTCCGACGGCGGCCAGGTGCTCGGCGCCGGCAAACTGATCTTGACCGACAATCAGGTCGACACGACGACGGGTTCGATTCGTCTGAAGGGAGAATTCCCGAACAAGGATCATAAGCTCTGGCCGGGCCTGGCCGTGGCGACGCGGCTGACGGCCGGCCAACTGAAGGACGCCCTCGTCGTGCCGACCGAGGCGATCCAGCACGGTCCGAACGGGCTTTTCGTCTATGTGATTGACGACCAGAACCGCGCCGCGATGCGCCCTGTATCGGTCACCCACCAGGATCTCGAAAGGGCGGTCGTCGACAAGGGGGTGAACGAAGGCGACAAGGTCGTCACCGTCGGCGCCTATGTGCTCCAGCCGGGATCGCGGGTGACGGTCGACGCAACCGCCAGCTCGGGGACCTGACCCGATGTACGGCGGCGTTTCCGCTCCCTTCATCCGCCATCCCGTCGCCACCACCTTGATCATGGTGGCGATCCTGCTGGCGGGCGCGGTCGCCTATCCGCTGCTGCCGGTCGCGCCGCTGCCGCAGATCGACTTTCCGACCATCACGGTCAGCGCCGCGCTCCCCGGCGCTTCGCCGGAGACGATGGCCTCTTCCGTCGCGCAGCCGCTGGAGCGCCAGATCGCCCAGATCCCCGGCGTGTCGCAAATGACCTCGACCAGTCAGCTCGGGGCGACGGCGATCAGCGTGCAGTTCGACCTCGACCGCAACATCGACGCTGCGGCCAACGACATCCAGGCGGCGATCAACGCAGCGTCCGGTTATTTGCCGAAGGACCTGCCGAGCCCGCCCACCTACCGCAAGGTCAATCCGTCCGATGCGCCGATCCTCATCATGTCGGTCAATTCGGACGTCGCGCCGGTCACCCAGGTCGACGACGTCACCGAGAACATCCTCGCCCAGCAGATCAGCCAGATTCGCGGCGTCTCGCTGGTGCGCGTCGGCGGCCAGCAGACGCCGGCGATCCGCATCCAGATCGATCCGGCCAAGCTGGTCGAGAAGAACATGCAGCTCGAGGACGTGCGCGCGCAGATCGGCATCGCCACCGTCGATAGCCCGAAGGGCGCCCTGAACGGCCCGAAGCAGTCCTTCACGATTTACGACAACGACCAGATCACCGTCGCGAAGGACTGGGACAATATCATCATCGCCTATCGCAACGGCGCGCCGGTGCGCGTGCGCGACATCGGCCGGGCGGTCAGCGGACCGGCGGACGACACCCAGATCGCCTGGACCGACGGCAAGCGCGGCGTCTTCCTGGTCATTTTCAAGGAGCCCGGCTCGAACGTCATCAAGACGGTTCAGCGCATCAAGCAGGCGCTGGTTCATCTCCAGGCGGCGATCCCGTCGAACATTCACGTCACCATCACCTCCGACCGCACCACGACGATCCGCGCCTCCGTCAGCGACGTGCAGTTCACGCTGATGCTGACCATCGCGCTGGTCGTGATGGTCATCTTCATTTTTCTCAGAAGCGCCTGGGCGACCTTCATTCCGAGCATCACCGTGCCGCTGGCGCTGCTCGGCGCCTGTGGAGCGATGTGGGCGGCCAGCTACAGCCTCGACAATCTCTCGCTGATGGCGCTGACGATCGCGGTCGGGTTCGTCGTCGACGACGCCATCGTGGTGCTCGAAAACATCACCCGCCACATCGAGAACGGCGAGAAGCCGTTCCAGGCCGCGCTGAAGGGCGCCGGGGAGATCGGCTTTACCGTCGTGTCGATTTCGCTCTCGCTGATCGCGGTGCTGATTCCCCTGCTGCTGATGTCGGGCATCATCGGTCGCCTGTTCCGCGAGTTCGCCGTCACCCTGGCGATGACCATCGTGGTCTCCGCGTTCGTCTCGCTGACGCTGACCCCGATGATGGCCTCGCGCTTCCTCAAGCCGCACGGGACGGTCAAGCATGGACGCCTCTACCTGTTGAGCGAGCGGGGCTTCGCGGCCCTGGCGACCGGCTACGAGCGGGCGCTCGACGTCGTTCTGCGCCATCGCTTTCTGACGATGATGGTGTTTCTGGCGACCGTATGCGCGACCGTCTACCTCTTCGTCGTCATCCCCAAGGGATTCTTCCCGCAGCAGGACACGGGCATCATTTATGGCAATTCCGACGCGCCGCAGGATATTTCCTTCGATGAGATGGTGAAACTGCAGAACCAGCTCGGCGCCATCATCCAGGCCGACCCCGGCGTCGCGACGGTGCCGATGGCGCTCGGCGCCGGCGTCGGCGCCTCGGCGCAGAACAACGGCAGGATGTTCATCACGCTCAAGCCGCGCGACGAGCGCGACGCCGACGCCTTCCAGATCATCGATCGACTCCGGCCGAAACTCGCCAAGGTCAAGGGCGTGCGGCTCTACCTGCAGGTCGCGCAGGACGTCACCGTCGGCGCGCGCTCCGCACGCACGCAATTTCAATACACGGTGCAGGACGCCAATCTCGACGAACTCAACACCTGGGCTCCGCGCATTCTGGGCAAGCTCCGTCAACTGCCGGAACTGCGCGACGTCGCCACGGACCAGCAGGCTGCGGGCACCACCCTGACGATCGCGATCGATCGCGACATGGCCTCGCGCTTCGGCATTCAGCCCCAATTGATCGACGATACGCTGTACGACGCCTTCGGCCAGAGACAGGTCAATCAGTATTTCACGCAGCTCAACACCTATGAGGTGATCGAGGAAATTCTGCCGGAGCTGCAAGGCGATCCGAAGACGCTCGACAAGATCTACATCCGGTCGCCGACCACCGGGCAGGAGGTGCCGATGAGCGCCTTCGCCAAATGGACGACCAAGCCGGTGCAACCATTGTCGATCAGCCACCAGTCGCAGTTTCCGGCGATCACCGTCAGCTTCAATCTCGCGCCGGGCGTGGCGCTCGGGCAGGCGACCTTGGCGGTCCAGAAGGCGGTCGGCGAATTGCGCCTGCCGCCGGCGGTGACGACGACGTTCCAGGGCAATGCGCAAGCGTTCCAGGATTTGCTGACCACGGTGCCGCTGCTGATCCTGGCGGCGCTGGTCACCGTCTATCTGATCCTCGGCGTGCTCTACGAAAGCTTCATCCACCCGCTGACGATTTTGTCGACCCTGCCGTCGGCGGGCCTCGGCGCGCTCGCCACGCTGATGCTGTTCGGCTACGAATTCAGCCTTGTCGCCCTGATCGGCACGATCCTGCTGATCGGCATCGTCAAGAAGAACGGCATCATGATGGTCGACTTTGCGATCGCCGTCGAGCGGGACGAGCATTTGCCGACCGAGCAATCGATCCGCAAGGCGGCGCTGCTGCGCTTCCGCCCGATCATGATGACGACCATGGCGGCGATGCTGGGCGGCGTGCCGCTGATGCTCGGTCACGGCACCGGGTCGGAACTGCGCCAGCCGCTCGGTTATACGATGGTCGGCGGCCTGATCGTCAGTCAGGCTCTGACTTTGTTCACCACGCCGGTGATCTATATCTATCTCGACCGGCTCTCCAGTTGGCTCGCGCGCAAGCCGAGACGCCGTGCCGAACCGGCGTCGACGGGCGAGGAGGAGGCGCCGGCCTGGGGCGAAAAACGGCCGCAGGCGGCGGAATAGCGGCGTCGGGCCGCACGCCGCCGCGCGATCAGGCGCGATCGCCCTGGACGAGGCGCGGCGTGACGAAAAAGGGCAGCTCGCTGCGCGGCGCGGGCGCTCGTCGGGGCGCGACGGTCGAGCGTTGAGCGCTTGGCGCGGTCGATGCGTCGGGCGCCGTTTCCCGAACCTTTCCGGAAAGTTCGAGCGATGACGCCGCCGATTCCGCGCGGTCGTCGGCGGGCTCGCTCGGCGCCGCCGACGCTTCCTCGGCGCGAAGGGCGGCGGGCGGGACGGGCCGCGGCTGCAAAAGCGTGAGAACCTCGCCGAGCTGCGAGGCCGCCCTGTCGATGATCAGAAACGCCGGATATTCCGGATGCTGCAGCAGGCTCTCCTGAAGCCGCGACTTGACTTCGTTGAGCGAGGTCAAAACTTCTGGAAGCATGGCGTTTCCCGCTGCGGTCGAGCCGGGCCATGCAATCACGCGTGGCTTGCGCGGAACTGGGCGCGCGGCTGCACGGCCGCAACTCCGGCGGCGACGCGTCGGGGTCGTCCATATCTCACGACCAATAATCGTAAAATGGCCGGTCGCGCGAATTGTTCAGATTCGTCTTTGTCAAGACCTTGCGGTCCGGCCGCGGGCGGACTTAACATGACGTTCATGGTGCACACAACGATCTCGATCCGGACCGCGCGCGACGGCGATGAAGTCAGCATCGCCGAAGTGCACGACGCGGCTTGGCGCGACGCCTACCAGGGCGTCATCCCGGGCCGCGAGCTCGAGCGCATGATCGCGCGTCGCGGGCCGTTGTGGTGGCGCAACGCGATCGCGCGCGGCTCCAGGCTGCTGGTTCTCGACTTTGGCGACAAGATCGCTGGCTATGTGAGCTATGGCCGCAACCGGGTTCCCGCCTTGACCTATAGCGGCGAAATCTTCGAATTGTATCTGGCCCCGGAATATCAGGGCGGCGGCTTCGGGCGGCGCCTGTTCGCGGCCGCCCAGAAGGACCTCGCCGATCACGGCTATCGGTCTTTTCTGGTCTGGGCGCTCGCCGACAACGACCGCGCCCTGGCGTTCTACGCGCATCTCGGCGGGCGCATCGTTCGCCGCGCCTCGGAGAAATTCGGCGCCGAGACGCGCGAGCGCGTCGCCTTCGGCTTCGAGTGACGGCGAGCCCGGCGGCCGGGCTCGATTGCATTTACCGCCGTTTCCCGCTTAATCAGCCGCGCTTTCGCTCGCGTCCGGAGCTCGACCATGAATATCGACGCCATTTCGATCGGCGCCAACCCGCCGCGTGAAGTCAACGTGGTGATCGAGGTGCCGATCGGCGGCGAACCGATCAAATACGAAATGGACAAGAAGGCCGGCGTCCTGGTGGTCGACCGGTTCCTCTACACGTCGATGCGCTATCCCGGCAATTACGGCTTTATTCCCCACACGCTTTCCGACGACGGCGATCCCTGCGACGTCATCGTCGCCAATACCCGGGCGATCGTTCCCGGCGCCGTGATGAGCTGCAAGATCGTCGGCGTGCTGCTGATGGAGGATGAGGCGGGCGTCGACGAAAAGCTGCTCGCCGTGCCCTCCGCCAAGCTCACCCAGCGCTATGCGCGGATCGACAATTCCGTCGATCTTCCCGAGATCACCCTCAAGCAGATCGAACATTTCTTCGCCCATTACAAGGATCTCGAGCCGGGCAAGTGGGTCAAGATCACCCGTTGGGGCGACGCCGCCGAGGCGCATTCCCTGGTGGCGGCCGGCATCGAGAGGGCGCGCGCGGCGACCGCGAAATAGCCTTCAAAATCCTCTGAACCCCTGCGAGGCCGCCCGATGCGCCGCTCCTTCGTCGATCGCCGCATCGAGGCGATGCTGGAAGCCTGCGATCGCCATCGCGTCAAACTGCCGCCTTTCGCGCTTTGGGGGGCCGCGCAATATCGCGCCCGGCCGGACTGCGCCAAACGCATCCGGCAGGCCGGACTCGGCTGGAACGTGGTCGAATTCAGGCCCGGCGCCTTCGAAGCGGAGGGTCTCAGCCTTTTCACCGTGCGAATGGGCGATTGGCGCGGGCTTGCCGCCGGCGCCGGGCGCCTTTACGCCGAGAAGGTGCTGCTGGCGCAGGACGGGCAGCGCACGCCGCACCATTTTCACGTCGTGAAAACCGAGGACATCGTCAATCGCGGCGGGGCGCGCTTCATCGTCGAATTGTTCAAGGTCGATCCGACGGGCGTCCGGCGCGACGAACGCTTCCAGGCGTTGAAAGACGTCGAAACGCTCGATCTGGCGCCGGGCGCGCGCGTGTCGCTGGAGCCCGGCGAGAGCCTGACGCTCGAGCCGTTCATCGCCCATTCGTTCTGGGCGGAAGGCGGGGCGGTCCTGGCGGGCGAAGTGTCGCTCGCCAACGACGATGCGACCGACAATTATTTTCTCCCCCCGCTCGCGCCATTCCCGCCGATCGAGGAGGACGCCCCGATGCGCTACGTCACCGTGGGCGATCACGCCGCGTTCGGCTGAGGCCAGCCTCACCGCCGCGCCAGCCGCTCCATCGCCGCAACAAACTCCGCGATCATCCGCTCCGCCCGCACCGCGGTCGCCACTTGCGCGTTCGGCTTGCGTCGCCACACCCCGCGCCAATCGGCCAGCGTCATACCGCTCGCCAGCGCGCCTGAGGTCTCGACGTCGACCGCGACGGCGGTCGTCTCGATCAGCGTCGGGTCGAGCGCCGCCGCGATGGCGAGCGGGTCGTGCATGACGAAATGCCGGCGCCCCTCGCGCTGCTCCATGAACTCGAAATAGTGCCGCGTCGCGTCGTCGAAGAAGCGCATCAGCGGGCGGGCGTGCGGCGCGCCTTCGCAGCGGCGCGCCAGTTCGGCCACATGCTCGGGCAGCAGCAGGGTCCGGCGCGTGACGTCGAGACCCACCGCCACCAGCGGCGCCGCGCCTTCGCCGCCGAAACGGTTGAACACGATATGCGCCGCCTCCGGGTCGTGCCAGATGTTGAACTCGGCGGCCGGCGTGACGTTGCCGCCCTCCTTGAACGCGCCGCCCATCAGCACCAGCCGCTTCAGCAGGTTCGGCAGTTCGGGCTCGCCCATCAGCGCGACCGCGATATTGGTGAGAGGCCCGGTGGCGACCAGGATGAGTTCGCCCGCATGGGCCCGCGCGGCGGCGACGATCGCCTCGACCGCGTGGCGCGCATCGGCGGCGGCGGCGGGCTCGGGGAGGACGGCGTGGCCGAGGCCGGATTCGCCGTGCACCGCGCCCGCGCGTTCCGTCGTGCGCATCAACGGGCGGTCGCAGCCCGGCCAGACCTCAATGTCGGGGCGGCCGGCGAGCGCCAGCACGGCTCTCGTGTTGCGCGTCGCGCGCGCCAGATCGACGTTGCCCGCCACCGTCGAGACGCCGAGGATCCGCGCGTCGGGCGCGGCGCAGGCGTAGAGCAGGCCGAGCGCGTCGTCGATGCCGGTGTCGACGTCGAGGATGACAGGCGTTTGGGCGTCGGGCATCGGGAAAGCCTCCGGGCGATGGTCGAACGGCGCCGGCGCTCGGCCGGGCGCCGCGGCCGATTTGGCGGACGCCCGCCAATGCCGTATCAAGGCGTTCAATTCGGCGGACGAAGCTTGCTTTTGTCGTGGCCCAAGCCGTGGAACGGGTCAATGCTTCAATTCGCCAGGGCCGAACATGATCGCCGGGGGACGCGCGCGCGGTTGGGGCGGGACGTCGCCGCGACCGTCGCGCTGGGCTGGCCGCTGATCGTCGCCAATGTCGCGCAGAGCGCGATGACCACCACCGACCTGATGATGCTGGGATGGTTGTCGCCCAAGGCGCTCGCCGCCGGCGCGCTCGGCTTCAATCTGTTCCTGCCGCTGCTGCTGTTCGGCGTCGGCCTGATCGGCGCCGTCTCGCCGATCGCCGCGAGCCTGCTCGGCGCGCGGCCGGACGACGACGCGGGCGTGCGCGGCGCGGCGCATCAGGCGTTTTTAAGCGCGATCGCCCTCGCCTTGCCGATGTGGGCGCTGCTGTGGAACTCGCGCGGCCTGTTCATCGCCTTCGGCGAGGAGCCCGATCTGGCGGCGCAGGCGGCGGTCTATCTGCACGGCCTGCAATGGGCGCTGGCGCCGGCCTTTCTGTTCTTCGCCGCGCGTTCGGTGTTCGCGGCGCTGAACCGTCCCGGTCCGACCCTGCTCGCCGGCGTGCTGGCGGTCGGCGTCAACGCGGTCGCCAATTATCTGCTGATTTTCGGCAAGTTCGGGCTGCCCGCCCTCGGCGTGTTCGGGTCGGGCCTGGCGACCTGCATTTCGCAGGTCTTCATGCTTCTGGCGCTGGTGTTGGCCGCGTTCGTCGATCCCCATCTGGCGCGCTATCGACTGTTCGGCGGCGGCTGGCGGATCGATTGGCGCCAGCTTAAGCAATTGTGGCGGCTCGGCGCGCCGATCGGCGCCACCGTCACCATCGAAATCATGGTGTTCTCGGGCTCGGTGTTCTTCATGGGGGTCATCGGCGCGGCGTCGCTCGAGGGGCATGCGGTGGTGTTCCAGATCATTTCGCTCGCCTTCATGGTTCCGCTGGGCCTCAGCCAGGCGGCGACGGTGCGGGTCGGTCATGCCTATGGCGCGCGCGATCGCCTCGCCGTGTCGCGCGCCGGCTGGAGCGCGCTGGCGGTCGCCCTGGGCTTCGCCGTTCTGTCCGCCGCGACGATGCTGCTGTTTCCCAGGGCGCTGATCTCCGCCTTCATCGACGTCGCGGCGCCCGCCAACGCCGAAATCGTCGAACGCGCCGGCGCCTTTCTGCGGATCGCCGCGCTGTTCCAGATCTTCGACGGCGCGCAGGCGGTGGCGGCGGGAATGCTGCGCGGCGTGCATGACGCGCGCACGCCGATGCTGATGGCGCTCGTCGGCTATTGGGGCGTCGGCTTGCCGATCGGCCTGGCGCTCGCCTTTGCGACGCCCCTGGCGGGGACCGGCCTGTGGATCGGGCTCGCCTGCGGCCTCGCCTGCGTCTCCGTCCTGCTTCTGACGCGATGGCGCTTGAGGGAGCGGGCCGGTTTCTTTAAACAGGCGGTCCCGTGAGCATCGACCCGTCCTTCAGGTTTTGCGTCGCCCCGATGATGGATTTTGCCGACTGAACGATTTTCTCGTTATCTGTCAGTGGCTACTACCAGAAACCAACGGAGATGTTGTAAAAATGTTGTAACTGAGCGTCGCGCATGCGAGCTCAGCAGGCGCTCGTCGAGATAGGACGCGAGAGGCCGAGCGGCGGATGTCGCGGACGCCTTCATGACACGTCAGATCGCAACGATTTTGGGAGGTCGATTTCGCCGGCCGTCGCCGGGCCCCGCAGCGTAATCGGTAAGCGCTGAGTGATTTTCCTCCCCGCAAGACCGCATGCGATCGAGGGCGGATATTGCGTCATGGCCGAATGGAGGTCATTAACGATCAGGGCTCGGCGGCGATCCGAACGGGCGGCGCGCTGGCCTGCGCGAGGGTTGGGTTAAGACCGGTGTCATAACGCCGGACCTAGAGGCGAATGGGCGTGGGCTGAGTATGCAGCGCCCGGTGCTCGCGTAGCGCGGCCTCACGGCGCTTGTCGACGTAGGCTGCGAGGTCGAGCAGGTGAACGCCTCGAGCGCTTTTTTGACTCGCTTCGATCCGCACGAGCGGTAGGTCGATCTCGCCAGTAGCCTGCTTGCGAAGGAATTTGTCCAAAGTCAGGTGCGAGAAAAAGTCACGGCATACGGTCTCGGCGGGGATGACAGCCCGACCGTCATATTGCGCCATGAGAAGGAATGCGGTGTTGGTCACGGCATCACCTGCCGGTGATCCATTTCGGTAGCAACTTCGAAACCAACGCTGCGAAGGATGGTGAGGTCGACGCTTTGATGCCTCTCGCAGCCCGCGTAGAAATAGGTCGACCCGATGCGGAGCCCACGGACCTGAACGTCTGGAGCAGCGGTCAGGCGAGCGAGACCCACTGTGTCTCCGTAACCTGTGGAAGTGACGTCGCGCGGCAGGCGGCTCTTAGCGTTGCGTTCGGTGGGTTCGAAGAGCGAGTTGACAACGATGCTGTCAACCAGGAGATCGGCGACAATGTCGCTGAGAGTGCAGCTTTCGTCGACCGGCGCGACCTCGACACGTTGGAGGTTCGCAGGCGGACAGCATCGAATTTCTGCGGAGAGGTTGGCAAGGGTCGCATGGACCACCCGGCATCGAACTCTGCGTGCTGAAATCGGCAACCGACGGGCGATGCCAACGCAGTCGTGTGTTTTGCCTCGGTCTAGCGCAGATGGTGCGTCCGCTCGAGTTCGGCGGACTCCCAATGGCTGATCCCATGCAGAGTGCGAATGACATCGATTGGTGCCGCTAGGCAAGTGCTGAATGCTCCGAAGCAGTGATGAAATGCAGTCTGGCGGTCGGCGGATAGCTCATCGCATTGGCGCTCGGGATTTCACCTCAAGAAGGAAACGGGATTTACTCTGCGGCTCGGCGCGGATCGGCCAGGAAAGCGCACGGGATGCTATGACAAAGAAGCCAAGACCTAATTCGCGTTTTATGAAAGGGGTGAACTGAGCGTAGTGTACTGCGGAGCGCTTTCGGATATATTTCGGCAGCAGACACCCTCGTGCGGCTCAATGTTGCTCGGATGGTTGTTGGTTCGCTATGTCGACGATGATGGCTTTGGCGTCGCCAATATCAACCACGCTCGCGTTCCCGTTCAGACAGCAGATCACCTGAGGGCGCGCGATGGGATAACGCGCACAGCGGACATTAGGCGCGAATGCGTTATGTCGCCGGCGCAGCCAGCCACTCTGGCGGAACCAGCTTGACGTCTCCGCGCCATTCCTCTGCGAGCGATACGCCTTCAATTTCACCCCAAACGTCGGTGCCTGCGTGGTCGAGAACGATCGCCTGGAGACGGCCCTTGGCCCTCACGACTTCCTTGCCGATAGTTTCGAACACGGCGCGGACGGCGGCGACGTCCTCATCCCTTGTTCGACCGGAGCGAACGCCGGGACTTGACTTCGAAGCCCTTGGGGAAATAGACTTGGCTCGGCTGATCGAAGATCAGAAGCCCGGGCACCGGATGGTTCGGCTGCTCGAGAAAGAAGCGCTGAAGGGCCAACGTCACGGCCACGTGGTAAGCGAGCCAGTTGGCGCCGCTTCCAATTTCCCAGAGATAGTCGGAGCGATCGGATTGGATGACGCGAATTGTTAGGTCGTCGGTAACGACCTGTATCGGGGCCGTCGGCCATTCCGCATCAAGGAGGGGGATAATCGTGGCTGCCATGTTTTCGATCAGCCGCAGCGCGTTCGCTTTCTTTGAGTTGACTTGACCCTCTGAATAGACGCGACGGAGATCTTCGATGCGAACCTGTAGTTGACTAACCCGCTCGGAGAGGTCCGATCCCTCTTCGGACCGGTCAAGCGACACGAGAGCCTGTTCGAGGCGACCGATGAAGCGCTCAATCCTGTCTTGACGGAATGTCGCAGTCCGAACCTGCACCGACTGCTGTTCGAGCAAGGCGATCTCCTGCCGAATTCCCATGAGATGATCGGCAGCGTTTTCAACTTCACTCCGAAGCCTCAGACGTTCCTTGTCGAACGCGTCGGAGAGACTGGGGTTGTGCTCTAAGTTGAATCTCGCATTCCTTCGAGTGCGCTCGCCAGTGAGTTGAGTTTTTCGCGCCCGCCATCGGCTAACGCGACCAATGGATCGGCTGCGTCGCTCACCCTAGACCGCAGCCAGCTTGCAATGTTGAGGCGATCACGTTGAATGCGAATCGCTGAGCCGTATGTCTGACTACTGTTCAACAACCTTTGCATCTCATTGAGTCGTTGACGGCGTTCGGAAAGAGCTGTCGCCGCTTCGCTCTCTTGAGCTCGCAACGTCTGCAACCGGAGCAGGGTGGGCTCGATAATTCGAGCGTAGTGAAGGACGTTCGCGTGTTCGCGCCTGCCGCACGACGTAAGAGATCGACGATGTCTATCCACTCTGTGGGAATTGCCGTCCCAACAGGCAGAAGGCCAAACTCGATCGCCTGGCGCATCCAAGCTTGGGTCTCGTTTTGCCAAGTTCTTACGCCTGCTTTTGTCGCTGCGAATGCGGCCTCCGTGCGACGAAGTTCCCTTTGCAGTCGCTCGATTTCCCAGCGCGCGGCGAGCATTTCCGGCGTGAGCGCGCCCAAAATGTACGGAAATATTGCTTTAAGCTTCTCTGATGTTCTGTCGTGTCCGCGTTGAAGAATAGCACCATCGGATTGGCGACGATGTACTGCGGCTGGAAGGTGAACGCGATTAGGTCGCGGAAGCTCACACGCGACTGGAAGCCGGAGTCGCTATCTGGATCGAGGCCAAGATTGGACAGACCCGCAAGCCTATCGAGCATTTGTTTGACACTATCGGCGGTCGTGTTCTTCTGAGGAACTTCTGCTGGGACTTCGACAACCTCGCCTTCCAAGATGAACATATCCCCCGTCTGTCGAGCCTCTCCGGGCTCGCGCCTTGCAGAAGCTTCTGACCTTCGAGAATGTCGATCATGATGCCGAACCATGCACAAGCATCGCGGATCGTTCCGACCGGGATGCTGCATTTCCCCGAGGCCAAACAGTAGTCGATAATCGGGATAACAGCGGATTTTCCTGTCTTCGACGCGCCGCTGATGACGTTGGCCATCCCGGGCTCGAATTCGAGCACCCGGGGTTTGTGTCCTGTCTTCGACCAGAGAATGAGTTTGAGGATTTGGAACTGCATTAGGGCTCGACCTCAAGGAGTGAAAAGACCTGCCCTTGCGGTAGCCGGGCGAACCAGCGACCAAGTTTTTCGGCACTCGAAACGTGAAATTTGAGGCGCTCCGGCGGAGGCGGCAGCTCGACGTCGTTCGACCGAACCAACGCGAACTTGTAGTCCAGGTGAAGGAGCTTGGTCGCTATACCCGCCGCGATCGACTGGAGAGAAGGTCGCGCAGCGCGACTGCGCGATTATGAACGGCAAAGAGCATCTCGCGTTGCTCCGCCAACTTCGAAACCAGTCTCGCCAGACCGGACGGGAGTTGTCGATTTGATCTCCCGCAGCGTCGGACCGTGAAGGATGAGCGGGAGAACCAGGAAGAAGCTCGGGAGCGGTGGTAGATCGCCGATCTTTTCACCTTGATAGCCTCGCCCGAAGCTCCAAAGTACCTGCGATCCGAAGGCTGGATTTTGGACTAGTTCCACTGGAGAGGTTTCGGTTACCGCCACCTATAGCCTCATTCAACAGGAAACAGGGTCAGATACCGCGGATGCCATCCCAGCCTGCGAGAATCGAGCGAGGCAATTGAACGCCCCCGGAACGAAGTGCGACGGCAGGACATGACCTTCCAAAGGAATTTCTTGGTCTCCGCGCATTTCCGGTAAAGCGCTCTGCCTCGTCGCTCCTCACTCTGCGTCTCAAAGTATCTTCAATTTCATCGCGAAAGATGATGTGCTGGCGTTCCAATTGGCCATCCAGCTCGTCGAGGCTGTTTGCAAGGATCAGCCCCTCGCTGGCCCAATCGATCTTATCTGCCTCAGTTTGAAGGTAATCACTCACTGCTGTGACAAGCATGTCTCGACTCGCCTGGACGGCCTTCAACTGACGGACGAAAACCGGCGCCGTGTCGACCAACGCCGCTATCGCGTCCTTTGTCGGTTTCGGCGCGGCGGAAAGCAAAAGCCCTAGAAGGTCGTATTTTCGAACGAATGCACGAAACAGCTTCCGAAATTCTTCCGCGAGCATCACTGCGGGCACCCCTTTGCGGACGGCTTCTCGGCTTGCTCACGGGCCATGCCTATCGCCGTCGCGCAAAAATCGTCGAGCGTCTCAATCGGAAGCACAGCGCCAGTGGTTCCCTATGCTCTCGATTGGTCCTGCTCCGTATAGACTGATTCGGTCGATGATCTGTGCACAGGTCGGATCGCCGGCCTCCAAGAACCTCGTGACGTGGGGGCGGCACCCACATCTGGCTTCTTCGGATTCACCAGAGCTTTCACCCTCCCATACCGCCGCGACCGCTTCTGTCGATACGGCTGAGTGAAGCGCCGTCACCAGCTCGCCAATCTTGGCCGGTGTTACGTAGGTGGAAGTCTGTGGTAGCCGGGTCCAACCCGTCTCCACTATCGGCCAGTTCGCGAATGTCTTCCAGATTCTTCCGAGCGGTCCGACGCCGGGTTGCCGCTCAAGGCGCTTTTGGCCGGTTTCAGAAGCTGAGAGCCATCGGCTCTGTGAACTGCCACGTCATCCAAATACTCCAAGGAGACTGATGCCATCGGGTACGCCAGCAGGTGATGGCAGAATCGAACCTGCTGTAACGAGAAGCCCAGATATTGTCCGGGAGCCGCAGTCTTCGCCGGGAGGTTGAGTTCTGCGAGGCTCATCCGCTCCTGGCCCAGCGTCACTTCACTTAAGTGTGCTAACGGCTCCTTTAATTGGACTTTTGCCTCAATCTACGGAAATTTGAAGTATAAGATAAAGGCGCATTATCTAAGCACGAATATATCCGCGGGTGGGCCGACAATTCACAGCGAAATGCGGGAGGTGGTGACGCAAAATTCGTCAGTGATCGTCTTCGTTCCCTTTACGTTCTTTTTCTGATAAGGAAGAGTCGATCACAAAGAGTGGAACGTGCGCAAGATCATACATATCGACATGGACGCTTTCTACGCGTCGGTCGAACAGCGCGACGACCCCTTGTTGCGTGGTCGCCCTGTCTCTGTCGGCCATGCCGCAAAGCGTGGTGTCGTCGCCGCCGCGAGCTACGAAGCGCGCAAGTTCGGCGTGCGCTCGGCGATGCCGTCGAACACAGCGATGCGGGAGTGTCCTTAACTTACTTCGTGCCGCCCCGGTTTGATGTCTATTGGGCGGTGTCTGGAGAAATTCACGCGATCTTCGCCGATACATGCCGCTGATCGAACCGCTCTGGCTTGACGAACTATCTCGATGTAACGGACAATTTTCGCACTCCCGACAGCGTCCGC
>CAVSYB010000005.1:0-16276 GCA_963732155.1 uncultured Alphaproteobacteria bacterium | reverse complement strand
GCATCGCGTAGTTTCCGACAAGCCGCTGTCGGCGCGGGCCGTCCATGAGGCCGCGCGAGACCGATTGCCCGGACCGCAAGCTGAGCCCGGCGGCCCGACATGGGCGCCGACGGGGGCCCTGGCGAGGGCCGAGGCGCGCCCGCCGACGCGGCGCGCGCCTCCCAGGCGCGAAAGCCCGGCGAAAGCCTCAATCGTTTACCTTTCCCGTGATAGATCCTGCGCGCCGCGCTCGGGAATCGGCTCGCAAGCGAGGGTTCGGATGGCCGTCAAGCAGTCGCCGTCAAACGCGCGCCCGAACACGGCGCAGGCGCTCCAGCGGGCGGCCGAGAGGCATCGGCAAGGCCAGCTCGACGAGGCCGAGCGCCTTTACCGCGCCATTCTGGCGACGCAGCCGAATCACTTCGAGGTCCTCTATCGACTGGGAACGCTCCACTACCAGCAGGGCCGCTACCCCGAAGCGCTTCGCTATGTCGGCGCGGCCTTGAAGGTGAATCCGAAGGAGCCCGCGGCCTGGTCGAATTTGGGGTTCGTCCAGGCCAGCCTTGGCGACTCCGAGAACGCGTTGGTGAGCTACGACCGGGCGCTCGCCCTGAAGCCCCATTCCGCCGAGGCGCACAACAACCGCGGCAATGTCCTCGTCGACCTCAAGCGCATCGAAGAGGCTCTGGCGAGCTACGACAAGGCGCTGGCGCTCAAGCCCGGCTACGCCGACGCGCTCAACAATCGCGGCAGCGCGCTCCGGGAGCTCCGGCGTCCGGCCGAGGCGCTGGTCCATTTCGACAAGGCGCTCGCCCTCAAGCCCGACTATGTCGAGGCGCATATCAACCGCGGCAATGCGCTCAAAGACCTCCATCGCGCCGACGAGGCGCTGGCGAGCTATGACGAGGCGCTCGCGCTGCGGCCCGACCATCCGGAGGCGTATGACGGCAAGGGCCTCGCGCTGATCGAGCTCGGCCGTTCCGCCGAGGCGACGATCGCCCTCGAGACGGCGATCAGCCTCGCCCCGGCGAGAGCCCGCCATTATTACAACCTGACGGTTTCAAAACGAATGTCGCGCGGCGATCCGCAGCTCCGGGCGATGGAGGAGCTGGAGGCGGACTCGTCCTCGCTGAAGACGGAAGAACAGATCTTCCTGCATTTCGCCCTGGCCAAGACCTACGCCGACATCGGGGATCGCGAGCGGTCGTTTCGGCGTCTCTCGGCCGGCAATGCGTTGAAGCGTCGACAGATCGTCTACGACGAGGCGGCCGTCCTTAGCGGTCTCGAACGCGCCAAGGCGGCGTTCACCTCCGGGTTGATGAGCCGCCACGCCGGCGTCGGCGAGCCCTCCCGCGCACCCGTGTTCATCGTCGGCATGCCGCGGTCGGGCACCACTCTGGTCGAGCAGATCCTGGCCAGCCACCCCGAGGTTTTCGGGGCCGGCGAAATCGCCGACTTCGACGAGGCGCTGGCGGGGCTCGGCGTCGCCGATGGCGCGCCCAATTCCCCGGAAGTCCTCTCGCTGACGTCGGGCGAACAGTTTCGCCAAATCGGCGCCGATTACGTCGCGCGCATCAGGAGCCTGGCGCCGGGGGCGGCGCGCATCGTCAACAAGACCCCCGGCAACTTCGCCCTCACCGGCTTGATCCATCTGGCGCTGCCGAACGCCCGCATCATCCACATGCGCCGCGATCCCGTCGACACCGGCCTGTCGTGCTTCTCGAGCCTGTTCGTCGGCGATCTGCCCTACGCCTATGACCTCGGGGAATTGGGCCGTTACTATCGCGCCTACGAGACGCTGATGGCGCATTGGCGCGCCGTGCTGCCTGAAGGCGCGATGCTCGAAGTGCGATACGAGGACGTCGTCGCCGATCTCCAGGGGCAGGCCCGCCGCCTTGTCGACTATTGCGGCCTCGCGTGGGACGCGCGCTGTCTCGATTTTCACCGGACGAAGCGCCAGGTGCGCACGGCGAGCGCAACCCAGGTGCGCCAGCCCCTCTACAAGAGCTCGGTCAGGCGCTGGCGCGCCTATGAACCGTTCCTCGGGCCGTTGCTCGCCGAGCTCGGGCCCTCGATCGCGCGCGACGGTGCCGACCGCGAAATCCGCGCTGGCTGGGGCGGACGGCTCAACGCTTTCGCCGGCGTCCTGAAGTCGATGGTCGCCCGGCCGGGCGGCGCCGGACGCGCCTGAGCGCGCGCCGTTCGAGGGATGTCGACCCCGCGGCGACGCCCGACGGCGAATCCGCCGGGGCGCCGCCGGCGGCCGCTCCCAAACCGCGTCGGCCTGTCGGCCACGGCCCGAATCGGGCGCATGCCGGCCAGCCCTGACGCGCGAGATCGTTCGATGACGCTATTGGGCGGGGCTTTTCGAAATCCTTCTGTCGCCGAGGCGCGGGACCGGGGCAAAGGTCGAGCGCCGCCGTCATTGCAACCCGGCGCGACGCAACCTGCGTGGCGGCCGCGCTTACTTCTTGCGGGCCGGCCGTTGAGCGCGCGCCGCCGCGTTGGCCGCCGCCGCGGCGCGGATGAGGCGCCTGAAGGCGGTTTCGTTGATCGTCTCCCCTTCGCGCAGGTCGATCGCCCGCCGCGTGTTGCCTTCCAGGCTGGCGTTGAACAGCTTGTCCGGGTCTTCGATGGTGGCTCCGCGAGCGAAGGTGAGCTTCACGACCTGCTTGTACGACTCCCCGGTGCAAACGATGCCGTCATGCGACCAGACGGGCGTTCCGCCCCATTTCCATTCCGCCTGGATGTCGGGGTCGGCGTCGTGGATGAGCCGACGCAGATGGGCGAGGGTCTCGCCTCGCCAATCCCCCAGCTCCTCAATCCGCCTGGTGATCTTGGCGGAAGCGGCTCGTCGCTCGGCCGGGCTGTCGGCTTCATGGTCTCTCCGATTGTTCGTTTCGCCGGCCCGCCCGGCGCCGGCGGGGGCGCATGGCCCGGCGGACGCCCGCGCCAGATCGCCGCATCGCCAATATCACCTGCGCATCGGCCAGGCGAGCGCGGGCGGATTGGCGATGGCGGTTCCGGCGGGCGCGCGCGTGTGCGCCAGAGCCGTCGGCGTTTAGATGGAAGCCCTCACCGCAGCCCTTCTCCGGCTTGCGGGAGCGGACGAATGCTACGCATTCGCCTTGAGAAGGTGGCGCGCGAAGCGCGACGAATGAGGGCAGTCTTCCGATTCCGTCACATCGCAGAGCGCGCTAGGCGACCGCCTTGCCGGTGGTCATGAACACCGTGGCGTCGACGCCGGCGAGCTGGGACAGCGATTCGGTGAAAGTCATCGCGAGCGGGCCCGAATAGGCCGATCCCCAGGGGTTGTGAAGCGTCAACAAATCGGTCGTCGCATTGAAGCCGACGACTTGGAACATGTGATCGGCGACGATGTTGCCGCTGGCGACGCCCGACGTCCCGACCAGAAGCTCTTGCCCGGCGCTCCACGCCGAGGCGACCTGCGAAAGATCCGAGGCGATCGTCGTTTGCGAAGTCCCCCCGCTCAGCGAAAATCCGGTGACCGCCTGGCCGGTGATCTCGGTGAGGGCGTAGGCGCTGCCGGCGTCGATGCCGGCGTAAGAATTGCTCGCCGCGTCGAGCGTCGCGCCGTGCGGCGCGTTCGGCTGGGCGTTGAGTTCGGCATAGGCCTTCTCCAGCAGTTCCGGCCAGGCGACCGAGCCGTTCGCGAACTCCAGACTCGAGCCGTTCGCCCAGGAATAGTCCGACGACATCGTCGGCAATTCGTCATTGACGGTGACAAAATCGGCGCGGCCGTCGACGTCGAACCGGACGCGCCAGGTTCCGTTGCCGTTGCTCCTGATCATCGATTCGATGCGCGCCGGGTCCTGCAGCGCCACCTCGGCGAGCGAGGACATGAAATAGCAATCGCCGAGATATCCCTGGTTGACGTCGAGATAGCTCGGCACGCCGCTCGCCCCGTAGAGCGGATTGGTCGTCTTCTGATAGGTCGGATCGAGGTTCGATTCGCCGATCGAGGAAACGTCGGCGCTCGGCAGGTCGGTTCCCAGAAACCATTCGCCGATCAATTCGTCGGCCTGGGTCTGCGTCGAGGTCGAGCTGAGGTCGCCGAGCGCCACGGCCGTCGACGAGCCGCCGTTCCATTCGGCGTTGGCGGCGGCGCCGTCGACGACGTTGTCGGTCATCTCCTGAACATAGGGCGAGGCCGAAATGCCGCCGGAAACGTCGAGCAGCGAGGCCAGCGTTTCGAGCGTATGGAACTTGCTGGCGTTCATGCCGCCGACCGCGGCGTCGTCGAGGATCGTCAACATCGCCTTGTAGCTGAGCGAATCGTCGACCATCAGCCGCGCGACATTGGCTTCGATGCGCGCATTCCCGAGTTGCGAGAGAATGGATTGGGTCGTCATTTCCGGTTGTCCCGACTTTTTGCGCCCCGGCGCAGCCCCACGTCCCAGGGGAATGCGCGAGATATGAATGATGAAAGCGGCGTCGGCGGCAGTACTGTCAGAAATTTCTTTGCCGCGAGTTCTTCCTTTTGTTCAAATTGAACTAATTTCTAGTCTTCGATCCGTTGGGGTTGCCGCGTCAGCGCGCCCGGTCGCCTCGAGATCGACGCGGTTTTCGCCTTCGCGCAGGATTGAGCGCCCGGCCGCCGCCAGCCCGCCCGGCTTACGGTCTGGATGGCGGGATCCCCGCCATGCTCCGGGCGACGCTCGCGCCTCGCCCGCCTTCGCCGCCAGCCCGTAAAGGGCGGTGACGACCGCCGCGCGGGCGGTCGATCGAATGGCGGCGTCGATGTCCGACATCAATCTCGAATACGGCGTCTTCGACACGATCATGCTCAACCTCGTTCTCGCCTGGCCGGGGGTCGTCGGCGGCGCGGCGATCGGCGCGGCGATCGGCGCTCTCGCCTGGACGGCCCGCCGGCTGTCGGGCGGCGCCCTCGGCTTGGTCTCGGGGGCGCTGACCGGCTGGGCGATCGGCCTGTGGGGCTATTTCGCCTGGGCCGACTCGCCGCTCTCGACGAGCCTCGACTTTTTCGCTGCGGTCGAGCTGGCGCTCGAACGCGCCGTGCCCGGACTCCTCGCCGGCGCGGCGATCGGCGGCGCGGCATGGCGGCGCCGACGCGCCCTCGGCGCGGCGCTGGGCGCCGTAGTGGGCGCCCTGCTGTCGGCGACGCTGTGGTTCGCCCTCGCCGGCGGCTCGTGACGATTGCGGCGACGGGCGTGGCGCATTGGCGCCGTCCGCAGACCCCGCGTCATGACCTGGCTCGGACACATCTGAGACTGGCGCTGACGTCAGCGCCACAAATTCATTGAATGCTTGGAGGCAGTTATGCGCGAGAAGAATTCGAACTCAAGGACGGCCCGAAGGGCCGCCGCCGAAGGCGGCGCCTCGCATCCTTGACTTCGAATTCCTCTCGCGCTCCGCTCCGCCAAGCCAACAATGAACAATACCGCCTCCGTCCGTGAGTCTCATATGTCCTGCGCCAGGACACATCGTTGCTGAAAAGGAGGCGACACGATAGGAGTGGGGCCGTCCAGCGCGGGGGCGCCGACGGCGTCGATCGCCGACCGAGCCTTGCGCGCCGATCGCGCCTCGCCGCTGATTTCGGCCATTCATCGAAAGGAGCACGCCCATGCCCGACCGCGATCGCAGCTGGCTCATCACGGGGTGCTCGACCGGCTTCGGGCGGGCGCTGGCGGAAATCCTCATCGCGCGCGGGCAGCGGGTGTTCGCCACCGCCCGCAAGCCCGAGCAACTGGCCGGGCTGGTGAAAAACCACGCCAATGCGCGAGCGCTGAAGCTCGACGTCACCGCGCCCGACGACATCGCCGCCGCCGTCGCGGCCGCCGATGAGACCGGCGGCGTCGACGTCCTCGTCAACAATGCCGGTTATGGCTATCTGACCGCGTTCGAGGAAGGCGAGGCGGCGGGCTATCGCGCTCAGTTCGAAACCAACGTGTTCGGCCTGATCGAGATGACCAAGGCCGTGCTGCCCGGGATGCGCCGGAGGGGCGCCGGCCACATCGTCAATATCGCCTCGGTCGGCGGCCTGATCGGAAATCCGGGTTCGGCCTATTACGCCGCCACCAAATTCGGCGTGGTCGGCCTCTCCGAAGCGTTGTCCCGGGAAGTCGCCCCGTTGGGCGTCAAGGTCACGGTGGTCGAGCCCGGGCCGTTCCGCACCGACTGGGGCGGGCGGTCGCTGCGCTCGTCCGCGCGGCGGATCGACGCCTACGCAAGGACCGTCCACGACCGCCTCGATTTCATCGCGCGGCAGAGCGGCCAGCAACCCGGCGATCCCGTGCGGGGCGCCGAAGCGATCATCGCCGCCGTCGACAGCGACGAGCCCCCGCTCAATCTCATCCTCGGCGCCTTTGGCGTGAAGGCGGTTCGCGAAAAGCTCGCTCGCCTTTCCGCCGAAATCGACGAATGGGAGCAGGTGTCGCTGGGCGCCGACTATCCCGGCGCCAAGTGACCGATCACGGACCGGCGACCGCCGCATCTACGACGCCCCGGCGCCTCGCCTCTTCGCCGGCTCGCTCATCGGGGTGTTGTGGAACGCGGCGCACACCCATCGCCCGTCGACAAGGCCGGCGAGGCGATCAGAGTGATGGCCGCGACGATGGCCAGCCGCGCCACGTAAGTCCGCCATAGAGGCGAGTGCGAAGGGACGGCTTTGCCGCCCGGCGAAGTCCGCCCGGCGATCGCCGGCGGGTCGCCTTGTTCAAATGGCCGAGGCCCCGTAAGTTTCAAACCGCAGCGACCGCTTGGCGATTTTCAACAGCGCGCGAGACATGCCGCCGCGACGCGTCCGATCTTCGATGCGCGATTGCCGGACGTCGCCGGGGTGGTCCATCAAACATGCCTTCCTCTGTCAAAGACAATATTCGCGGCGGCGCGGGCGTCATAAGAGACGCGTTCCAGTCGCTTTCGCGGGACCGCGGCGGCCTTTTCATCATCGCCGTTTTCACGATCGTCTATTTGCCGCAGGCCTTTGTAAGGGTGAATGATTTCGGGTTGCTCTCGGTCTTCGAAACCGACGCCGGCAGCCACGCCGAGCCGATCAAATCATTCCTGTCGTCCTACAATATGAATGAAGGCTATCACAGCCAATATGATGGATGGACGTTTTTCGCCGTCAACTATTGTGCGCTGTGGCCGCTCAGCAAGCTGATGTCGATTTTCCATATCGGCAACATGACCTACCTTTATCTTACGATACGAATAATCTTGTTTTTGTTCGGCTTGCTTTCGTGCGTCTTTTGGTATCGCCTGCTGCGCATTTCGTTTGCACGATCATCGATTCCAGTCGTCGGATCGTTGCTGTACATCGTCTCGCCGGCCGATGACGCCTATTTCTACACCGTACAGCCGGAGACGACCGGGGCGACCTTTCTCTTTCTGGCCGCCCTTTATCTGATGACCTATCTCAGGAGCGACAACGACGCCAAATTGTATTATCCGGCCGTGGTCTGCATGGCGTTGGCTTCGCTGAGCCAGCCAATCTTCGTTTTGAATTCGCTGCCGATTCTGTTCGGCTTTTTTCACCTGACCTGCCGAAAACGGAATATCGGTTACGCCGGTTTCTTTTTCTCGCGCGACTTCCTGACGGGCGTCGGCGCGTCGGTTGGCTTGTCTCTCGCGATATTCTTCGTGATTCATCCGTTTGCGTTCCTCGATTTCAAATCCTTCATCCGCGCTCAGTTTGATCTCGTGAACGCGACCGGCGGCGAACCGGCCGCTTCCGCCCATAAGGCGTTTGCAAGGTGGATTCGCTCGCTGTATTCAAGCCACGCCCTGCCAATCGTCATCGGCGGCCTGCTGATCCCGCCGGGCCTCGCGGTCGGCGTGGTTTCCTACGTCAGACGCCGCGATGACCGGACGCTCCTGTTCATCGTTTTATGCATGACGATGATTTTCGTCGGCGCGTCGATCATTGCATTCAATCACGCGCATTTCGCGGTCGAGTCCCTGAGCCCGGTATATCCCATGGGTGTCCTGGTGATGATGGCGGCCCTCGATTGGATTCTCGATAGTCGAGCGAGGTGGCTGAGGCTCATAGCGGCGGGCGCTGCTTGTTATCTCATCGCCTTCAGTTTTCTGATCAACAGTCTTGATCTCGCGCAGGCGTTGGCAGCTCGATTCCAAGATCAAGAGCCTGTCGCCTATGCCGGCGAAATACGCGGCAAGGACGACAAATGCCTCGACATCCCGGGCGGCGTCACCGAGGACGGAACGGCGCTCGACTACCGCGCATGCAGCGGGGCGCCCGGGCAGCAATGGACGATCAAGGACGGCCTCATCGCCGGCAAGGACGGCCGATGCATCGACATCCCGGAGGGCAACACGACGGACGGCGCGGTTCTCAACCTCTGGGAGTGCGAGGACGGCGCCGAGGAGCAGCAATGGGAGATGGTGCGCGGCGCCCTCATCGGCAAGGACGGCGTGTGCATCGGCCTCGCCGGCGGCAGGACCGACGACGGCGCGCCGGTCCAGGTGTCGCGCTGCGACGGCGGCGCCGGACAAAAATGGAAATACTAGGCCGCGGACGCCTCGATCGAGGGAGTGGGAGCCTGTCGTTGACGGCCGCGCTCGATTATCAGAAGCGCCGGGCGAAGAAGCTGACGAAGCAGAACGGGGCGCGACGAGACGCTCGTCTTGCCTATGGCGCTCAACGATCGGTCCCGCCCCGTGAGCGGCTCGGCGCACACTGTCTCGCGCGACGCGGAAATAACCGCTCTGTTGAGCGCTCTTCCTCATCTTCGCCAGCGGGCGGACTGGCGCAGTTCGTTATGATCTCAACAGGGGGAGACCGATGCTTTGCTTTGAAGTTTGGAGGAACGACGAAAAACTGACCGTCGCCGGGGTGCGCGAAGGCGGCGTGGTCAGCTTCCTGCTTAGCTGGGTGGGCAAAGGACCGGGCGCTTCCGCGCTGGCCGCAGCCACCGACGGGGCTATTTCCGGGCTGGATTGGAGGGTCGGCGGAATCGATTCATCCGATCCCGCCGGAGACAGGAATGTCGAATGGGTCGAGAACCCCGACCTGAGGCTTGGCGACGAACTTCGGGTCCGGTTGATCTCCGCCGATACAGCGGACGCGCCAAGCCGACGCGAGCAGCATGAGCCGCCGTCCCGCGTCGAAGGCGGGACCCGTTTCATCCAATGCTCCTTTTGCGGGCAAATGCGGCAGACCGAACCGAAAGGCTGGCTGAACGCCGGGGTGGCGGGCGCCGAGGTCTTCATTTGTACGCGCTGCTTGATCCTTGCCGAGCGGACGCTGGATGACGGTCAGCAGCGCCTCTTTCATTTGACCCGCACGACCGATCAAACGTGCTCGTTCTGCGGAACCGAACACACGGCGGAGAGCGTCACGGCCCGAGAAGCGCACATGTGCCGGGCATGCATAGAAATGATGATGGCCTAGGCGCCATATTTTCTTGGGCGAAGAACCTCATTCGGAGCTTCGATCATGAATGACGGAATTACGCTGACGCGCCCGTAATTCCGCATTTCCCACCGGATGAGCATTCACGCGCGAATTCCTGTCGTCCGGATCCTCTCTCCCTCGGCGCCTCCCGGCGCCCCGTTCGCCATGGCGCCGTCGTTCGCATGCCGGCCCCAGTTTTGCGCTGGGACGCAAAAACCATGCGCTGCCAGGCAAGCGAAGGCGAAAACGGTCTGGAATAGTCGGGCCGAACAACAACAAACTCGCCGGCCGCGCGAGCGCGCTCCACCACGGAGGCGACGATCGGGTGAAACGATGCCGGGATGGATAAAGAGCCCCCACGCTCAGCCAGGAGACGATCGCGCTCCTGACGGCCGTCGCGCTGTTCTGCGCCTTTTCCATCCTTCTCGAGGGTTCCCCGAGCGCCGGCGATCCCGCGGCCCTCGCACTCGATGGTCTCGCCAATCCTCGCGATGAGCGGACCGATCAACAGGGCGGCCGATCGAACGCCCAAAAGGGAGTATGAAACATGCGGCTGAGACAAATGGCGACGCCCCTCGCGCTCTCGACGCTGACCTCGTTGTGCTGTTTGTCGCCGGCGCGCGCGATGGATTGCCAGGGGCTGAAATCCGCCAAGATTTCCGACACGACGATCATCAGCGCCGAGGCGGTTCCGGCCGGCGACCTCACGACCGCCGACAAGGTGACGCGCAAGAACATGCCGGCGTTTTGCCGCGTCGTCGCCTCGGTGAAAGACGCCCCCGACTCCGACGTTCGCGTCGAGCTCTGGATGCCGAACGAGGGGTGGAAGGGCGTCTTCCACGTCAACGGCAACGGCGGCTACGCCGGCACGCTCGCCTACAATTACGGGGCGATGGAAGCGGCGATCAAGCGCGGCTACGCCTCCGCGGAGACCGACCTCGGAATGGCCCCGGCGACCCCGCTCGACGGCGACGCGCTCGTCGGCCATCCCGACAAATGGAAAGACTGGGGCATGCTGGGGACCCACGAGGCGGCGGTCGCCGGCAAGCAGATCGCGAAGGCGTTCTATGGCGCGGACGCCAGGCGCTCCTATTTCACCGGCTGCTCGACCGGCGGCCAGCAGGGGATCATCGAAGCGCAGTATTTCCCCGAGGATTTCGACGGCATCCTCTCCGGGGCGCCCGTCGTCAGCCGGACCTGGGGACACGCGGTCGCCGTGACGGGCTATCAAGCCGCGAATCTGAAGCCCGGACACAAGCTCTCCGACGCCAATCTCGCCTTGCTCACCAAATCGGCGGTGGCCGCCTGCGGCGCCAAGGGCAACGGCCTCAAGTCCGATCCGTTCATCGCCGACCCGCTCGCCTGCGACTTCGACCCCGCCGCGCTCACCTGCAAAGGCGCCGCGACGGACGATTGCCTGACCCCGGAACAGGTCGAAACCGCGAAGGCGATTTATCTCGGCCCTGCCGACGGCAACGGCAAGCCGCTGTACTACGGCGAGCTGCCCGGCGGCGAGTCGGGGGTCTTCAACTGGGGCTTCCTCGAGGCGCCCTTCAACGCCCCGGGCGAGCCGGGGTTTGACGGCCTGTTCAAGTGGGTGTTCGGCCGGAACTGGGATTGGCGCACGTTCGACGCCGCGCGAGACATGGTCAAGGTCGACGCCGCCCTCGGGCCGGCGCTCAATGGCGCGGCGACCGGCGACGTCACGAAGTTCCGTGACCGCGGCGGCAAGCTGATCTTCTTCCAGGGCTGGGCCGATCCCATCGTTCCGATCGGGCAGACGATCGACTTCTACAAAGGTCTCATGAGCAAGTTCGGCGGCGAAGCGAAGACCAAAGAATTCGCCCGGCTCTTCATGGTTCCCGGCATGGGCCATTGCGGCTTTGGCACAGGCCCCAACCGGTTCGACTCCGCCGCTTTCGGCGGAGCGCAGCCGCCGGCCCTGGACCCCGAGCACGATATCTTCACCGCCCTCTCGCATTGGGTCGAGGACGGTGTCGCGCCGGATCAGGTCATCGCGACGAAATTCGTCGGAGGCGACGCGTCCAAGGGAATCGAGATGCAGCGTCCGCTCTGCGCCTATCCCCAGCGCGCCTGGTACAAGGGCGACGGCGACGCCAGCTCCGCAGCGAATTTCGTTTGCGCCGTCGACCGGAAGTGAAATGCGGAACGCGATGAGGGGCCCGATCAAACTCACGGCGATCGATCGCACCCGGCAGCGCCGTCAATTCGCGGATTGACGGTGACGCGCCAAACCGTCCGCACTGCACGCATTACGGTCGCATTACGGCAACCGTGCGTTTAATCGCCCCCGCCGCCGAGGCGGGTGCACTCGCGCGCCTGCGCGCCGCCGTATGCGTCGGCCGTGCGCTCGGCGGCAATCGATTTGTCGTCCGCATCGAACGGCACGCTGCGCGCCGGCCCCCACCCGGCAAGCGCGGCAGGACCAGGATTAAATGCACTGTCGCCGTAATTCGGCCGTGTCGCCGCAATTCCCCGCGGGCTTTCCTCGCGGGCGGCGGGGCTCGGCGCGCGCAGGCGCCGGTGAAAGAAGCATTCGTTCGCGACGCACCCGGCGACGGCCGGATCGTGGCGACCCAACCGGCGCCGCGCCGACCGGCCTATCAGCCCGTCGCCCGCCGCTTCTCCCGCGTCGCCAGCGCGAACCCGACCTCCAGCATGGCCATGTCGAGCAGATACAAGACAAGATCGCGTCCGTCGGCGAGGGCTTGTTTGCGGGCTTCGATCATCGCGTCGGCGAGTTTGTCCAACGCCGCGGTTCGGGGTCGGGCCGGCTGTCGCATGTGGAAGACGACGCCGGGGCAGCGGATGGGCCGACGCGCCTCGTCATAAAAGCAATGCCCCACGGCGAGCAGACGCCGCCATTTCTGGTCGCGTCCTTGCGCTCTGCACTCGACGATGATGCGGCCGTCGCCGTTTCGTGCGCCGGTGATTTGCCGTTCGAGTTCCGGTCGATCGTCGGCATGAATCGCGGCGGCGACCTGCTGGAGGGAAGCGCCCTTGGTCGCCTCCGCGGGTCTCAGACAAAAATAATTGGCAAACACCGCGTCCCCGCGCAGGAAGCTCGACTGCGCGTCCCAGGAGCATAACCCCATCGCGGGGACGACGTCTGTTTCGTAAATCATAAATAACAATCCTGATGCGCGCCCGCCGGGCGATTGAGGTTACCGCGGAGCGTGGGCCGGGCCATCGTCGGCAAGTCCGGATTGCGCAGGAGCGCCAGTCTCGCGTTCCCAAGCGATGACGCCGAACGAATTTCCCTCGGCCAATCGACTCAACGGCGCGGAATCCGGCGCAGCGTCGAAAATGGTTTGGACAAAAACCGGACTCGGCACAATCTGGGGAGATTGCGTATTGAGCGATGCGCGGCGCCGCGACAGCGAAAAGGCGGCGACGCGCGCCGCGAGCGGCGCGCCCTTTGCGAGGCCTCATCCTTTGCATTTTACAGGCTACGGCGGCGTGATCAGGCTCGCCAAGGTCGCCAGCCTCACCGCCTCCGCCGTGGTGCGCACCCCGAGCCGATCCAGCAAATGGGCGCGATGCACCTCAACCGTCCGGACGCTGATCCCGAGGTCGCGCGAAATCTCCTTGTTAGGGCGTCCCTCCGCGACCCTGTCGAGCACCTGTCGCTCGCGCCGGCTGAGCGACAGAACGCGGCCGGCCGCGTCCAACGCCTCGTCACGCTTTTCCCGACGCGCAAGGGGCGCCGCGGCGATCCCCCATCCTTTAATCACTTCCCAGCGTTTTTTCCGCCGCGCGATGGCGAGATGATGCGTGCAGGCGACGTCGAAAAGGTCGCCCGCCTTGCTCATCGACAGCGGATAGGTGCAAAGGAGCGTCATCGGCTTGCCGGTGAACATTCTGGTGAGATCGGCCTCGTAGTCGAGAAAGGCGCTCCAATCGCGACCCTGAAGCCAGCCGGCGTCGCCAGAAGCGCGCAACCCCGGGCGGCCCGCGTCGAGCGCCTGTTGCAGCTTCTCGTTCCAGAAACTGACGACGGCCTCGCTTTCGAAATGAGAGTGCTTCAGGTAGACTTGGCGCGCCGAATAGAGTTCGATTCCGCCGGCCGCGACAGCCGCGCGCACATGAAGCGCCGCCTCTTGCGCGTCGACGGAGTCGGGCGTGATCCACACGCACGACTCGTCCCGTCTCAGCCCGCCCTCGAAGAACGGCAGCACGAGATCGATCAGATCGTCCTTGGTCTCGTAAAACGCGCACAAATGCGAGCCGTGCCCGACGCCCGCCAGCACCGCGGGGAGGACGTTAGCTGCGGCTGCCGCGGCGCTGCACATCGCAGCTTCCTTGAGCCCTTGACCAGAGGGCTGCTTGCCGTCGTCGTGTCGCCAAAATTAACCAAAGCGAACGCTAGGCCGGGTCATACATGCTGTCAACGCGTTGACGGCCGGGGTAGCAGATCCGGCCCCATTACCATTACGGTGACAGTGCATTCAATTGCCGCCGCCGCCGAGGCGGGTGTATTCTCGCGCGCCTGCGCGCCGCCGTATGCGTCGGCTGGCGCTCGGCGACGATCGGTTTCCCGTCCGCATCGAACCGCAGGCCGCGCGCCGGCCCCCGCCCGGCCAGCGCGGCAGGACCAGGATCAAATGCACTGTCACCGTAATTCTTGAACTCCTTTCGTACGCATCCTGTCTCCCTCAGGGCGTCTCGGCGCCACATTCGCCATTGCGCCATCGTTCGCATGGAGGCCATTCTTTTCATCCTCGACAGCATGTCCAGGACGCGCGAAGCGCGCCGCCTCCGGCGGTCGCCCGCAGGGCGATCCTTGACAAGCTGTCGAGGATGAAAAACGCTCCGCCATGCGAAACGATGGATCGCGCTCGACCGTTTCGAATATGGATTGCGGCGACACACCCGTATTCGCGGCGGGGATGTGAGGAAGCAGACTATCAGGTAAAGACGGGCGTGTCGGCGTAATTCCCGGTCGCCAGTCAGACGTCGCGCAGCCTCCAGGCGGAAATTGACGAGGCAAACACGAGGCGCTTACGTGTGAGCGACCAAGGGTGTGACTTCGAAATACGTCTGTGCGTTGGCGTTGAAGGAATGAAAGCGAATTTCCGCACTTTGATTTACCGGTAAAGGCGGTGTGTCAAGAGCAAACTGCCATTGGTGGACGTATTGATCCAACATGAAGAACCCTGGTGTGCCATCTTCGTACCCGTATCCTAAAAAAATCCCCGCATGCTCCCCAGAATATCGCCCTGCTTTGTTGAATGTAGCAATGGGATCGCCAGCGGTCATACCATCGTTAAACCCACCAAACTCCTCAACTTTCTGCCCCTCTCTCCAATTCTTCGTCTTGTCATCAATTTTATTATCAAGAGACGGGTCCAATCCCAACACCAACGCAACGCACTGGTCATAATCCGGGTTTGAGAAATTCTGCGGTAGATCTGCGGGGTTAATATACCCAGATTTATTCAAAATATAATCCGTTCCTAGGCCGCCTGGATCGATGTCTGCCGCCAAATTAGCGACGAGGCTCTTATCTTCAAGATAGTTTAGGGGTTGGCCGCTGTCATAAAGCTGCTTCCCCGTGCTGAATTGCGTCGCAATTTCTGATTCGGCGGTGGCAAAGTCATACGGAAACGGATTGACGTCACTCGCGGTAACTGACTCAATGTCTTCATTTCCGAAATTCCAATTTACGTTCCCCACCCCGACGCTACCGAAAAAAGTGATTGTCCCATCCTGTACGATAATATTGTTAATATCGAAACCAGACGCGAGCGATATTGTTCCGTCGATTGTGAAATTGACTCCGTCGATTGAGGTGCCGTAGTAGTCTGTGCTTCCTTGCTGCCACACGGAAAATATAGCCTCTTTTCCGTGAACGGTTGTCGTTGTTGCCGCCAACAGGCTGTATCCCGCAGGCGCGTCAACAGCCGTGTCGGCGCTAAAGTCGGCTCCATCGTTCGAGGTGGCCTCTTCGACGACACTGCCGGACGGCGTTGTACTGGTGTAGTAAGCGACATACTTTCCTCCAAACTCAACCACGTCGTCTAGATTGATCGACGTGCCGTTTGGGGAATTCAGGGCGGAACGTATGGGATTGTTTGTGCTCCACGTCCAGTTAACCCCGTCCGGTGAGGTGGCAAATCCGAAACCGGTTGCATATCCCGGATCGGTCGAAAGATTGCTGTTGTCGCCATTAAACCACGCCTCGTACTCGCCGTTCTGGTACATCAAGGTGACGGGAAACTCTCGGAAGGAAGCCCAGGACTGACTATCGGCATTGGAAATAACGGGGTTTGACGAATTGGTTGTCCAGGTCACCCCGTCAGGTGAAGTGGCCAGTCCGATTTGCTCATTGTTTCCGAAAGGCAGGCCGGCAAAAAGCATCACATACTGGCCGCCCACTTCCGTCACGGCGGGATTGGATACGCGCGTCGCGTCAAATCCGGAGCCTGAGAACGTCAGGAGAGTGGTTGGCGCGCTCGTTTCGATTACATCGGTAAGTGGGTCCGCCATTTTCCTTCCTCCCAATTCGACCGAGGCGGCGCGCCGAAAATCAAGGGACCGAAAAGCGGCGGCCAGGAGCGCCCTTTGGCGCTTATCGAATTCGGCCCACCCTCATGGGCTCGTTGAAGTCGCTCATAGGCCAATACCGATCATGAAAAATTATGAAAACCCCGGGTGATCTTCTGACTTGCAACAGTCCCGCGGCTGATCTCAAAAGGAAAGCGCTAACTCGCACAACCTCTGTTCAGATTTGTGCATCAGATTGCGGTGGCGGATTGCGATGACGGCGCATTTCATCGACGCCTCCGCCCCTGCCGCCCGCCTCACCTCTCGCGAGCCCGCAGGCGCGCCGACGCCCTCCCCGCGGCCCCTGCGGCCCCGGCGGGCCATGCCGAC
>CAVSYB010000004.1:0-25837 GCA_963732155.1 uncultured Alphaproteobacteria bacterium | reverse complement strand
CTATCTCGACGTCAACCAGGGATATCTCGGCGATTGCTATTTCATGTCCTCGCTCGCCGAGGTGGCGCTGCAGGACCCGGCGCGCATCGAATCGATGATCAGGAGCAACGGCAACGGAACCTGGCGCGTCCGGTTCGACGTCGACGGCCGCGCCGATTTTGTCACCGTCAATGACGAATTGCCGACGATGTCGTCGGACTATTCCTGGGCGAACGGCTCGAGTCTGGAGTTCGCGAACGGCTCGGTCGCCTGGCCGGAACTGCTGGAGAAGGCCTATGCCGAACTCAACGCCCAGCCGAACGCGCCGCACGGCGCGACGCTCGACGCGGCGAGCGATTCTTACGCCGGCATCGACGCCGGCAGCGCCTACGCCCTCACCGAGATCACCGGCCAGGCGGTCACCGGATTTTCGCTGAGCGGGGGGACTTCGCAAACGACGATCGCCTCGGATCTTTCGCAGGTCGCCTCGGCGTGGAGCGCCGGGCAAGAGCTTCTGGTCGGGACGTCGGGCGTCGCCAGCGGCAACATCGTCGCCGATCACATGTTCCAAGTCGTCGGCTTCAATGCGACGACCGATTTGTTGACGCTTCACAACCCCTGGGGATCGGCCTATTCGGGCCCGCTCGCGATGACTTTCACCGAATCGCTGTCCCAGCTCGCCGGCGTCGACGCCACGGTGTTCATGACCACCGGCAAGGCGGTCGCCTAGCGCGCTCTGCGATGTGACGGAATCGGAAGACTGCCCTCATTCGTCGCGCTTCGCGCGCCACCTTCTCAAGGCGAATGCGTAGCATTCGTCCGCTCCCGCAAGCCGGAGAAGGGCTGCGGTGAGGGCTTCCATCTAAACGCCGACGGCTCTGGCGCACACGCGCGCGCCCGCCGGAACCGCCATCGCCAATCCGCCCGCGCTCGCCTGGCCGATGCGCAGGTGATATTGGCGATGCGGCGATCTGGCGCGGGCGTCCGCCGGGCCATGCGCCCCCGCCGGCGCCGGGCGGGCCGGCGAAACGAACAATCGGAGAGACCATGAAGCCGACAGCCCGGCCGAGCGACGAGCCGCTTCCGCCAAGATCACCAGGCGGATTGAGGAGCTGGGGGATTGGCGAGGCGAGACCCTCGCCCATCTGCGTCGGCTCATCCACGACGCCGACCCCGACATCCAGGCGGAATGGAAATGGGGCGGAACGCCCGTCTGGTCGCATGACGGCATCGTTTGCACCGGGGAGTCGTACAAGCAGGTCGTGAAGCTCACCTTCGCTCGCGGAGCCACCATCGAAGACCCGGACAAGCTGTTCAACGCCAGCCTGGAAGGCAACACGCGGCGGGCGATCGACCTGCGCGAAGGGGAGACGATCAACGAAACCGCCTTCAGGCGCCTCATCCGCGCCGCGGCGGCGGCCAACGCGGCGGCGCGCGCTCAACGGCCGGCCCGCAAGAAGTAAGCGCGGCCGCCACGCAGGTTGCGTCGCGCCGGGTTGCAATGACGGCGGCGCTCGACCTTTGCCCCGGTCCCGCGCCTCGGCGACAGAAGGATTTCGAAAAGCCCCGCCCAATAGCGTCATCGAACGATCTCGCGCGTCAGGGCTGGCCGGCATGCGCCCGATTCGGGCCGTGGCCGACAGGCCGACGCGGTTTGGGAGCGGCCGCCGGCGGCGCCCCGGCGGATTCGCCGTCGGGCGTCGCCGCGGGGTCGACATCCCTCGAACGGCGCGCGCTCAGGCGCGTCCGGCGCCGCCCGGCCGGGCGACCATCGACTTCAGGACGCCGGCGAAAGCGTTGAGCCGTCCGCCCCAGCCAGCGCGGATTTCGCGGTCGGCACCGTCGCGCGCGATCGAGGGCCCGAGCTCGGCGAGCAACGGCCCGAGGAACGGTTCATAGGCGCGCCAGCGCCTGACCGAGCTCTTGTAGAGGGGCTGGCGCACCTGGGTTGCGCTCGCCGTGCGCACCTGGCGCTTCGTCCGGTGAAAATCGAGACAGCGCGCGTCCCACGCGAGGCCGCAATAGTCGACAAGGCGGCGGGCCTGCCCCTGGAGATCGGCGACGACGTCCTCGTATCGCACTTCGAGCATCGCGCCTTCAGGCAGCACGGCGCGCCAATGCGCCATCAGCGTCTCGTAGGCGCGATAGTAACGGCCCAATTCCCCGAGGTCATAGGCGTAGGGCAGATCGCCGACGAACAGGCTCGAGAAGCACGACAGGCCGGTGTCGACGGGATCGCGGCGCATGTGGATGATGCGGGCGCTCGGCAGCGCCAGATGGATCAAGCCGGTGAGGGCGAAGTTGCCGGGGGTCTTGTTGACGATGCGCGCCGCCCCCGGCGCCAGGCTCCTGATGCGCGCGACGTAATCGGCGCCGATTTGGCGAAACTGTTCGCCCGACGTCAGCGAGAGGACTTCCGGGGAATTGGGCGCGCCATCGGCGACGCCGAGCCCCGCCAGCGCCTCGTCGAAGTCGGCGATTTCGCCGGCCCCGAAAACCTCGGGGTGGCTGGCCAGGATCTGCTCGACCAGAGTGGTGCCCGACCGCGGCATGCCGACGATGAACACGGGTGCGCGGGAGGGCTCGCCGACGCCGGCGTGGCGGCTCATCAACCCGGACGTGAACGCCGCCTTGGCGCGTTCGAGACCGCCGAGGACGGCCGCCTCGTCGTAGACGATCTGTCGACGCTTCAACGCATTGCCGGCCGAGAGACGCCGAAACGACCGCTCGCGATCCCCGATGTCGGCGTAGGTCTTGGCCAGGGCGAAATGCAGGAAGATCTGTTCTTCCGTCTTCAGCGAGGACGAGTCCGCCTCCAGCTCCTCCATCGCCCGGAGCTGCGGATCGCCGCGCGACATTCGTTTTGAAACCGTCAGGTTGTAATAATGGCGGGCTCTCGCCGGGGCGAGGCTGATCGCCGTCTCGAGGGCGATCGTCGCCTCGGCGGAACGGCCGAGCTCGATCAGCGCGAGGCCCTTGCCGTCATACGCCTCCGGATGGTCGGGCCGCAGCGCGAGCGCCTCGTCATAGCTCGCCAGCGCCTCGTCGGCGCGATGGAGGTCTTTGAGCGCATTGCCGCGGTTGATATGCGCCTCGACATAGTCGGGCTTGAGGGCGAGCGCCTTGTCGAAATGGACCAGCGCCTCGGCCGGACGCCGGAGCTCCCGGAGCGCGCTGCCGCGATTGTTGAGCGCGTCGGCGTAGCCGGGCTTGAGCGCCAGCGCCTTGTCGTAGCTCGCCAGAGCCTCTTCGATGCGCTTGAGGTCGACGAGGACATTGCCGCGGTTGTTGTGCGCCTCGGCGGAATGGGGCTTCAGGGCGAGCGCCCGGTCGTAGCTCACCAACGCGTTCTCGGAGTCGCCAAGGCTGGCCTGGACGAACCCCAGATTCGACCAGGCCGCGGGCTCCTTCGGATTCACCTTCAAGGCCGCGCCGACATAGCGAAGCGCTTCGGGGTAGCGGCCCTGCTGGTAGTGGAGCGTTCCCAGTCGATAGAGGACCTCGAAGTGATTCGGCTGCGTCGCCAGAATGGCGCGGTAAAGGCGCTCGGCCTCGTCGAGCTGGCCTTGCCGATGCCTCTCGGCCGCCCGCTGGAGCGCCTGCGCCGTGTTCGGGCGCGCGTTTGACGGCGACTGCTTGACGGCCATCCGAACCCTCGCTTGCGAGCCGATTCCCGAGCGCGGCGCGCAGGATCTATCACGGGAAAGGTAAACGATTGAGGCTTTCGCCGGGCTTTCGCGCCTGGGAGGCGCGCGCCGCGTCGGCGGGCGCGCCTCGGCCCTCGCCAGGGCCCCCGTCGGCGCCCATGTCGGGCCGCCGGGCTCAGCTTGCGGTCCGGGCAATCGGTCTCGCGCGGCCTCATGGACGGCCCGCGCCGACAGCGGCTTGTCGGAAACTACGCGATGCGACAGATTGACGATCCGGCCGACGGCTATCGGGCGAATGTCGGATCGAATGCTTCGGAATAGGCAACCGGGAGCCCATGGCGAGAGATACGGATCGCGATTGGCGAACGATTGGCCTCGCCCGGCCCTATTGGGGCGTGCTGGCGCGGCGCAAATATCTGAACCTTCACAAGAACGGCCATCCGGATGAGGATGCGCTGCGCGAATTCTTCGCCAGCGGCGAGGCCGACGTAGCGTTGATTCAGGGCGAGCTGCGGCATGCTTTCGGCGCTTTCGAGCCCCGCTCCGCGCTGGATTTCGGCTGCGGCGTCGGGCGCCTTGTGATCCCGATGGCGAGGATCTGCGGGACCGCGCACGGCGTCGACATCGCCGATTCGATGATCGCCGTGGCGAAAGCCAACTGCGACAAGGCCGGCGTGAAGGCGACCTTTTCCAATCGCCTCGAATCGAACCGGCGATTCGACTGGGTCAACAGCCTGCTCGTCCTGCAGCACATCGCCCCGCGCCGCGGCTACGGCGTCATCAGGGAACTCTGGGAAAGCGTCGGGCAAAACGGCTGTCTGTCGCTCCGTGTCACGACCCACGCCGACATTCGGCGCGGCGGCAATATCACGCAGAGCCTGTGGCGGACGGTTTCCGGCGTCGGCAACATTTCGATGTACAACTATGATCTCGGCCGCGTGCTGTCGCGCTTGGCGCTCGACAACGGCGCGTATGTGTCGATGAGGAAAACCGATCACCGCGGGGCCAATGGCTTCGTGATATTGGCGCGCAAGCCGGGTTAGCGCGCGATTTCGAGTTCGGGCGGGCCGGCGCCCGCTCAAACGGCGACGCGGTAGCGCTCCTGCAGGATCGCCAGGCAAACCGCCGCCTGAAGATCGGGCGTGGGAACGCCTTCGGCGGCGGGGTCGTCGGCCGCCTCCAGCGACCGGCGCACCGCGCCGACGTCGAAGAACGGCAACGCGCCCAGCGCATCGCTGCGCAGGATGTCCTGCACGACATCGCGCGTGCGGGCGGGAATCCCAAGGGGCGCCGCGAAGCCGTGTTTCCTGCGCTGGTAGACCTGCGGCGTGACGAACGGGCGCACCGCCTCGCGCAGCACGCGCTTTTCGGTCGCGCCGTGAATCTTCGAGTCGATCGGCAGGCGCTTGGCGAATTCGACCAGCTCGGTGTCGAGCATCGGCAGGCGGCCTTCGATCGAGTGACCCATCTCGGAGCGATCGCCGAGCGAACCGAGCATGAGCGAGGGAAACACCAGCTTGGTCCACAGATACATCGACTGATGCAGGCGCGGCCGGCCGGCGAGTTGGCCGGCGATGTCGATCGAATCCAGAAAGGCCTGGCAGACATCCGCCTTGCCGGTCGTCGCGGCGAAATCGGCGGCGAGGATCGCGCGCGTCTTGCGGGCGCGCATCCAGCGGCCCCGGATCCAGTCGGGCAGGAAGCCGAGGCGATCGTGGATCTTCCTGAAGTGGGGCAGGACCGGCGCGCCTGCCGGCCACGGCTGCCGGCCCGGCGCGACCGCGCGCCACTCCTCTGCCGTGCCGCCGTGGTGGCGCAACTTGTCGATGTGAAACTCGCGGTATCCGCCGAAGAGCTCATCCGAGCCTTCGCCGGTGAGCACCACCTTATGGCCGAGCTCGCGCACCTTTTCGCTCAGCACGTATTTGGCGACGCCGTTCATCAAGATCAGGTTTTCGTTCTGCGCGACCGCGTCGACGAGATAATCGGCGCGCACGTCGCCGTTCACCCGGAAGCAATGAAACCTCGCGCCGACGCGCCTCGCCATCTCCTCGGCGACGGCGGCTTCGTCGAGACTCTCCTGCTCGAACGAGATCGTGAACGCGTCCAGCGGCCGGCCGCTCAACCGGCTGGCGATTCCGAGCACGGCGCAGGAATCGACGCCGCCGCTGAGGTAGCATCCGACCGGCACGTCGGAGCGCAGCCGCAAGCGGATCGACTCGGTCAGCAGCTCGCGCACCCGCGCGACCTGCGCGGGAAAGTCGAGCGGCAGTTCCGGTTCGTCCTCGCGCGGGTAGTCGATATCCCAATAGCGCACGAGGCGCAGCCCCGAGCGGCTGACCAGCAGATAATGTCCGGGGGGAACCTGCCGCACGCCGTGGAACAGCGACTCGTCGCACAGGTTCATCAGCATCAGCCCACGGTTCACTGCGGCATGGTCCCAACGCGCCGCGACGCCGGCGGCGAACAACGCCTTGATCTCGGAGGCGAGATAAACGGTCTCGCCGACCTGCGCGTAGAACAGAGGCTTGACGCCGAACCGGTCGCGGGCGGCCAGCAAGACCTGGTTGTTTTCGTCCCATAGGGCGAAGGCGAACTCGCCGCGCAAGGCTTGCAGGAAGCTCGCCCCCAGGTCTTCGTAGAGATGCAGCGCGATCTCGCTGTCGGAGGCCGTGCGCATGCGATGGCCCGCGGACTGCAACCCGCGTCGAATGCGATCGTGGTCGTAGAACTCGCCGTTGACGACGATATGCAGGCTCTCGTCCTCGTTGGCGATCGGCTGGTCGCCGGTTTCGAGGTCGATGATGCTCAGCCGGGCATGGCCCATGCCGACGCGGCCGTCGCCGCCGATCCAGAAGCCCTGACCGTCCGGCCCCCGGTGGCGCATCGCCGCCGTTCCGCGCCAAAGCGCTTCTTGCGAAACCGGCGGACCCGCAGAAAACGCCGCAATAAATCCGCACATGCTCGGGCTTTCAGATCCTCGCCGCCCGTCGTTTCAGGCTTCATCACCCTCGCCGCGCCGCGAGCCATTGGCAAGCGGGGGACGTCCGGTTGGCGCGCGGCGCCGCTCAACGGCGAAAGTCGCGCTGCGCGGGAAACGCGAGATCGAACGAGCCGACGTCGCGGAAGTCGCGTCGCTTGTCGAGCAGGACGATGGCCACGAGAATCAGCAGCAGGACCAGCCACAGCGGGCCGCCGGCGCGGCGCGCAAGCGGCCGGCCGGCGCCGGCGGCGCCGTATTGCGGGCGATAGAGGTTGGCCGCCGTATTGCCGGTGCACGACCAGATCAGCGCGAGCAGCCAGCCGATGAGCGTCCAGCCGAGCAGCAGATTGAGCAGGAAGATCGCCAGCGCCGACAGATGGCCGCGCGAGAGCGCGACGATGGTCGGCAGGAAATAAAGCAAGAAGACGACAATCAGCATCGGATCGAACCCCCGCCGCCGCCCGCGGACCGCCTCGCGTCCCGCCGCGTCGCCCTCGCCGCCCGGTGGGCGCACGGTCGACCGCAGGCCGACCGCGCCGGAGCATATCAAAAAACCCCGCGCCGCGCTCCGCCGCGCGGAGCTGGCGGCGGTTGCAGACCGACGAACCGCGCGCGCCCATAGCCTCGCGCTCCGCGTCTCTGCGGGCGCCCGAACGCGCGCCGTCTCATTCGTCATGGCCGAGCAAGGCTTGCCGGTCCGGCCCGCCGCCGCGGGGATGTTCAATATTGAACGGCCGTTGTTCAAAAGCTCGACATTCCGGATTTCCCATTTCGGGCCTCAAATGCCACAATGAAAACGATCCCTCTGCGTTGCGTTGAAGCGGTTTGACCGGGCGGCTCGGCGAGGCGACACGGCGTTCCTCAGCGCGGCGCGCCAATAGTTCACCCGAAGCGGCCCGAGTCTCCGGTCGCCGACGACGCGGACCGGAGGGCGTTGGGGGAGGGCGATGGGCCAGCCGCGGGACGGAGCAAACTCCGGCCGGGAGGGGGGCTGCGGCCTGAAGCGCGCGGCGGCGCGAGCGTCCGCGCCCTTCGGGGCCGGGGCGTCGCGGCGCGCAGCGTCAGGCGTCGCCGGGCTGCCGGGCGCGCTGCCAGCCGCGTTGGCGATCCTCGGCGTGGCGGCGGCGCTGACGGCGTGTCCGCGCGAAGCGAAGGCCGCCTGCGTCGTGACGACCGGCGGGGGCGTGAACTGCAAGGTCGACACGAAGACCTCGACCACCACCAACCTCAACGGCGCGCGCGCCGCTTCCTCCGACCGGACGCAGCTCTTCGACAATGGCGCGCCGATCGACGCGACGATAAAGAAGGGCGTGACGGTGTCGGGCTCCGGCCTCTATCTGTTCGAGGGGGATCGGGCCGGGCTGCCGCCGCGGCCGATCACGGTGAGCAACGAAGGCGAGGTGACCGCCAACGATCCGTTCGGCGCGCTGAAGATCGCCGGCAATGGCGGCGCCGTCACCTATACGGGAAACGGCGGCGTCGCCAACTCGAACCGCATCGGCGTCGGGCTCTCGGTCGCCGATCAGGGCGGCGCTGTTTCGATAACCACCGGCGCCGGCGCCATCAAAGGCGCAACCGGAATCCTGGCGAGCGACGCCTACGCCGGCGCCCTGACGATCACGACCGGCTCCGGCCTGGTGAGCGGCAGCGCCGGCCCGGGAATCTCGGCGACCACGGCGAGCGGGGCGATCAACATCGCGATCGGCAGCGGCGGCGCGGCCGGCCACGGCGCGAAAAGCTCGGCGGTCGCCGCGACTTCGACCAATGGCGACATCTCCATCACGGCGAGCGGTTACGTCGCCGGCTATGGCGATAAGTCGATGAAGGGCGACCTCATCAATTACGTCGGCGGCGTCCGCGCGACGTCGAACGGGAGGGGCGACATCACGGTGGGCGGTTCGGGGACGTTCTTCGGACAATACGGTCGCGGCATATGGGCGAAACAAGGAGCCAGGGGCCTAGGCGGGATCCTGATAACGGGATCGGGCGCCACGCTTGAAGGGAGCGCGAGTTTGGGCTGTTGTTCGGCGATCCGCGCCGAGATCGACAACCCGGCAGACTCGAGCAGCGTTATCGTGAACCGCTCAGGCAACGTGACCGCGATCAGCACACTAACCCCGCCGGAGAAGCGGGTCTCCGCGGGCATCCATGCGCTGACGGCCGGCGACGGCGATATCGTCGTGGCGGGCGGCGCCGGCCAGACGATTTCCAACACCGGCCTTTTCGGGATCGACGCCGAGGCGTACGGCAGAGCCAGCTCCGGAAGCATCAACGTATTGACCGGCGCGCTCGGCACGCTCACCGCCGAAGGCAGCGGAATTTCCGCAGTCAATTCGGCTTTCGCGATCTCGGCCGCCGCCGGCAGCACAATCGCGGTGACCAATAACGGGACGATCAACTCCGGCCCCGAGCCGAACCCGGTCGGATTCCTTCCAAGCGCGGGCGGCGGCGCTCCCGCTACGCCGGCCGGGATCCTCGCCGGTTACGACGGTGGACCCGTCCTCGGTCCGGCGACCGGCCCTTACACTTCATGCGGCTATTTTGGCTGCACCACGCTGACGCCGAACCGGCGCGTCAACGGCGCGGTCGATGTCGTCAACGACGGAGCCATCAACGCGGGCGGGGGCGACGGAATTTTCGCCTTCAACTTCGGCAACGGCGCCGTTTCTGTTTTATCGATCGCGGCGATAACGGTGACGGGAGCGACGGCGCAGAACGGCATCGAGGCCTTCAGCGCCGAGATCGGCGACATTTCGGTCACCACCACGGCGAACGTCACCGCCGGCGGCGGCGACGGCATCCGCACGAACAGCGCCGGCGTGGGGACGACGACAATCAACGTGCTGGCCGGCGTCGTCGAAGGAGCGGCCGGCGGCGTCGCGGCGGCGTCGGCGAGCGGCCCGATCGAGATCGACAACACGGCGACGATCCAGAACATCTCCCGGCTGCCGGGCGCTCTCGCCGTCGCGACCTCCGGCGCCGGCGACGCCATTCTGATCAACGCCGCCGGCGGCGTCGTCATCGGCGCCGTCGCCATGACCGGCTTCGGGACCAACAGTTTCGTCAACGCCGGCTTATGGGACACACGGGGCGCCAACTCGTTCGCCGGCGCCGGCAGCATCGTCAACAGCGGCGTCCTCGACGTGCTCGGACCGACGTCGTTCGACGGGTCGACGAGGCTGTCCAACAGCGGCGTCCTCGACCTCGCCGCGGGCGGCCGCGCCGACACGCTGCATGTGGCGGGCGACGTGGGGTTCCGCCCCGGCTCGACCTATGTCGTCGGCGTCAACGCGGCGGGCCGCAGCGACGCGCTCGACGTCTCGGGCAAGGCGACTCTTTCGGGCGGGACGGTCGACGCGCTGGCGGCGCCGGGGGCCTACACGCTGGCGAGCCATTATACGATCTTGACCGCGAGCGGCGGCGTGTCGGGGCGTTTCGCCTCGGTGGCGTTCGACCCGGGCTTCGCCTCCATGGCGCCGGAGCTGACCTATGACCCCGACCGCGTCATTCTCGGCTTTGCGCAGCCGCCGTCGCCCCCTTCGCCGCCGCCGCCCTTCGCCTCGACGGCGGCGACGCCCAACCAATTCGCGACGGCGGGGGTGGTGCAGGCGCAGGGCGCCGGCGCGCCGCTGTTCGAGGCGGTGAGCGGCCAGAGCGTCGCGGGCGCTCGCGCGGCGTTCGACGCGTTGTCGGGGGAGATTCACCCGAGCGCCGTGTCGGCGGTGTTCGACGACACGCGGCTGCCGCGCGAGGCGGCGCTCGACCGGCTGGCGAGCCCCTACCGCGCGCCGGGCGGCGGCGCGACCGGCTTTTCCGCGATGAACGCCATCGTCGGGCCGAGCGTGCCGGCCAATGTGTTCGCCGCCTGGGGACAGGCGTTCGGCTCGTTCGGCCATGTCGGCGGCGACGGCGACGCCGCCACCCTCGACCGCTCGACGGGCGGCTTCATCCTCGGCCTCGACGCGACGCTCGATCAACGCTACCGCCTCGGCGTGGCGGCCGGCTACACCCAGTCGATCCTCAGCCTCGACGCGCGCGGCTCGAGCGGCAACGTCGATTCGACCTTCGGCGGCGTCTATGGCGGGGCGAGCCTCGAGGCGCTGCAACTGCGCGGCGGCGCCTTCTACGCGTACAACCGCTACGGCGCGGACCGCACGATCGCGTTCCCCGGCTTCGGCGACACCGCGAGTTCGGGCTATGGCGGCGACACGCTGCAGGCTTTCGGCGAAGCGGGCTGGCGGATGCCGGTTTCGGGCTTCGCCGGCCCGACGTTCGTCGAGCCGTACGCCGGCGCGCTGGCGATGCATATCGACACCGCGAGCTTCGCCGAGGCGGGCGGCGCTTCGGCGCTGAGCGGCGCGGCGGCCGGCTATGACTATGGCGCGACGACGCTGGGCCTGCGCGGCGAGACGGCGGTGTTCGCCGGCGCGCCGCTATTTGCGCGAGCCATGCTCGGCTGGCAGCATGTGTTCGGCGCGGTGACGCCGGGCTCGACGCTGGCGTTTGAAAGCGCGCCGGCGATCCCGTTCTCGGTGGCGGGAGCGCCGGTGGCGCGCGACGCGCTGCTGGTCGAGGCGGGCTTCGACTGGCGCCTGTCGGCCAACGCCAGCATCGGCGTGTTCTATTCCGGCGCACTCGCCGCGCGCGACCAAGACAATGCGATCAAAGGAAAACTCGAAATCGCGTTCTGAAGCGCCCGCGTTTCGGTTCAGTCCTCGCCGGGCGCCGCCGCCGGTACGCCTTTGTAAAGCCACGCGGTATTGTGCACCCAAAACTTGTTCGTGTCGAACCCTCCGGCATAGATTGCGCCCGGCGGGTCGTCGCGGAAAGGCGACGGCGCGAGCGTGCGCACGGATACCAGTTGCGGCTTCGGCGTCATCTGCGGATCGCGAATTTGGCGCAGCGCGTAGTCGCCGCTGCACCCGCGCACCAAAAAATAGGCGTCGGGGTACTGGCCATGGAACGTCTCGGCGGCGTCGGGCGTCGCCACTTCGAATCCAATCAAATAGCGTGTGCACGAGCCGGTCGGATCGGGGTACGCCATCATTCCATTGTAGGCGGGGATGGCGTAGGTGGCTCGCGTGTTCAGCGCCTTGGTCAGAAACGACCTGATGTCGAGCTCCTCGGTCGCCTTGAACCCTTGCGCCGGTTCGACGCGATAGATGTGCGCCGGAGCATCCTCCACGGCCGCCAGCAGAACATCGGCTGACCCGGAGGCGCCGCGCGCGCAGGTCAGACCGCGAAGCCCGGTGACAAAGGGCCGCTTGACGCGAATGTTCGTTTCGAAAACCTTTCTCCAAGCCGGAGAAAGGCCGTCGACCCGCTCGTAAATCGTATCGTAGACACCCGCGTAGAGCTTGCCGGCGCAGTCGGCGAAACTCGACACCCGGGTCTGGTTCGACAGTTCAGCGGAATCGCTTTGCCAATCCGGTTGCGAATCCCATTCGATATTGCGGTGATCGCGATTGTACCGGCCGGAAAAAATCGCATTGTTCGAGCCGGCGAAAACCATATCGACGCCGGTGACCGCGTCCTTGTGGACGGCGAACGAACGAAGCTGCTTCCCGGCTGGCGCTGCTTCCTGCCCGGGTATTGGAGTTTTCGACCACGGGTGCGCGCCGAGGCCGGCGACACGCGAAAATACGTCGAGTTCCCGGCCCGCGCTTCCATGCCGCCGCGACCAGCATCTCGGCGGCGGGGGCCAGCGGCCGGCCATCGGAATCGGTGGTGAACCGAACCTTCTCGAGAATGGAGATCGCCAGGTACAATCGCCTGCCATATTGGTTCCGCTCGTCCAGTTGCAGATCGACGCGCCACGGCGCGCTTGGACTGTCGAGGCGCAGAACCTGGCCGCCCGGCAAGGCCGGATTGTTAATCTCCGTGTCCATCCAGTAGCCGTTCGCGGCGAAGAGATGGCCGTCCATGGAGGCCAGCGCGCGTATCTCGGTCCCGCCGATCTCGCCAATTCCGGGATCGCCCGGGCGAATGGGGAGCGAATGTCTCCACACAAACCGCGGCGCGGCTTGATCGGCGCTTTCCTGACTCGCCGCCGAATGCAGCTGCGCGGCCCAGCCGGGGATCGCCGCCAGCAGGAGCGCCGCCGCCAGCGCTTTCCACTTGCGTCTCTCGACGCCACTCTCCGTTCGTTGGTCTGCCCGGCAACCGATCATCGCGATGACATCCGGAGTCTTGAGACTGGCGCGTGCGGCCAAGAGCGCCGCGATCGTGCACCGCGGCGGGAGCGCGGGCGTCGCTATCTTTGAACGGCGCTCGTTCGTCGCCCGCGCAAGCCTCAGAGGAAGCGCGGCCGGTCCATTACGCCCGGTTCATTGGCCGAGGCCGGCGATGTAGGCGGCGATGTCGTCGGCTTCGCCGCGCGACAGCTCCATGTTCGGCATCTTCGGGTGAGGATCGCGCAGGAACGACGAAAGCTTGGCCGCAGTGAAATCCGGCCGCTTCGCCACGCTCGCGAAAGAGGGAACATTGTCGGCGCCGGTGCGCTGATCGGGCGCCACGATGTGGCACGCCGCGCACCAGCGCTTGGCCAGCGTCTCGCCGTGGTCCGCGTCGGCGGCCTGCGCGATCGAGGCGAAGCTCGCAATCAGCAGGCTCCCGGCCAGCAGGCCCGTTGAAATGCGCGCCATCGTTCGATTTTCCTTATCCGGCGGGCCGCCGCCCGATTGATTGTCGCTCGCCCACATTGTCGGAGCGGGCCATTGCGGTCAACAGCAGCGCCTGTCCGGGTTCGCCGGCCGACCGTCTCACGCGCCGGCGGTCGGCCGGACGAGGTCGTTGAAGATCGACCTTGCTTCGCCCCGGCGCCGCGGGAATCCAAGCCTTTGGCCAAGAGCGATGAACTCGACGGTCCACTTGTTGATGTGGCCGATCAGCTCGTCGAGTTCGGCGCTGGTCACCAGCCAACTGGCGAACCGGCCGCTCTTGAAGGAATGGACGCGGCAGGTTCCTTTCTGGCAGCCGGTCGTGTCCCAGAGTCCATGAACCAGCGCGTTGCGGTCGGCGCGAAGATCCTCGGCCCTGGTCAGGTGATCGAGCATCTCGCCGATGCCGGCCTCGCGATGCAATTGGGCGTAGAGAAGCGTCCGGATCGATTGGGCCTGCGTCGCATTGGTCACGCCGTCGGTGATCACCGAGAGCGCGAGCGGATCGGCGTTCACCAGCGTCGCCAGCAGATGCGCGAGGCACCCCTCGACGGCCGACCAGCGCATGACGATCTCGCCGAGGCGCGCGGCAAGCTCGCTGGCGATCGAGGACTGCGGCTGGGCTTCGGTCATGGCGGCCTCGCAAACGGCGGCGCTCGCTCATCCCCCGTGAGGCGATTCGCAGCGTGCCGAGCAGACCGCGCGAGCCTTTCGCGAGGGTTGCCGCTCAGCCGAAAATGCCGGCGACGCCGGAATAGACGCCGAGCGCGGTGGTGAGCGCGATGACGACGCCGGAGCACAGGGCGTAAGCGCCCTTCAGGCGGAACGGCTCCGGCAGACGAAGCGCCAGCAGAAAGAGGAAAGTGAGGACGATCGGCAGCAGCAGCGCGTTCATCACCTGGACGCCGACGCTCAGCGTCACGAGATTGACGCCCGAAGCGACGACGAGGCCGCCGAGGACCAGCGCGGCGGTGTAGACGCCGTAGAACCAGGGCGCCTCGCGCGGCGCGTGCTCGAGGCTGTGGTTGACGCCCAGCGCCTCGCCGAGCGTGCGCGCGGCGGTCAGCGTCACCACGATGGTGGCGACCAGCGCGGCGCCGGTCATCCCCAGACCGAAAAGCACCCGGCCGCCGGCCTGCCCGAGAAACGGCGTGAGCGCCTGGCTGATCTGCTCGACGGTGTCGAGCGTCCGTTCGCCGCCGGCCTTGCCGATGGTCGCCGCGGCGGCGATGAGCACCGCCGCCATGATGAGCTGGGTCAGCAGCGCGCCGATCGCGGTGTCGAGGCGCGCGGAGGACAAATCCTCGGCGGTCAGCTTCTTCTCCACCAGCGAGGATTGCTGGAAAAACACCATCCACGGCATGATCACCGCGCCGATATTGGCCGATACCAGGTAGAGATAGCGGGGCTCGGAGACCGGAATCGAGATCGCGCCGGCGGCGATCTCCGGGCCGCTCGGCTGCGCCAGCCAGGCGACCAGCAGGAACGCCAGCTCGAAGGCGCCGACGCCGACCGCGATGCGCTCGACCGTGAGATATTGATGGGTGTAGGCCATGATCAGCAGGAGCGCGATCACCAGCGTCATGGTGGCCGCCGTCGGCACGCCCAGCATCGCGCCGACCCCCGCCAGGCCGGACAGTTCGCTCAGCAGGGCGCCGACGCAGGACAGCATGAGGGTGGCGACCGAAAACCACGCCCAGGCGCCGCCGAAATGCTGCTGGATCAGTTCGGCGTGCCCCTTGCCGGTGACGAGGCCGAGCCGCACCGTCAGCTCCTGCACGATATAGAGGATCGGCACGAGCGCGAACTGCAGAAGCAGCAGCCGGTAACCCCATTCGGCCCCGCTCTGCGCCGCGGTGATGATGCTGCCCGCATCGGTGTCGGCGAGCATCACCACTAGGCCGGGGCCCGCGACGACAAGAAAGCGCCGCCAGGCCGGCGCGCGCCAGGCGGCTTGGGACAGACTCATCCGTGCGGGCCTCCGGGAGGGAAGAGCGGAACGGAGGGTCCATGGCGCGACGACGCCATGATCAAAATCAAATTGCGCCCGTTCATCATTGGTCTAATTTCAGCATTGGACCCCATCGCCGGACCGGCTCGCGCAGCCCCCCGAGAAGAAAACGGCTCCGGCGCACGGCATCGCGCGGCCAGGGCGCTTGACGTAAGGTGAGCCGGCGGCGAAGGCATGGCGCCGCGCCGCTGCGACGTTATATCCCAGCGGCCGGCCCCGGATGGGCCGTCGTTGGCGCCGCTTGCCGCTCGCCGGCGTTGCGCGTGGCGGCGGGGAAGCGGACCGGAGGTTCCGATGACGAAGAAGGCCAAGGGCCAGACGGCCAAAGAGCGGGTCGACGCGGCGCTCGATGAAGCGCTCGAGGAGAGCTTCCCGGCGAGCGACCCCCCGCAAATGACCGAACCGGCGGCGGAGCACCGGCCGGCCGGCAAACGCCCCGCGGGGCGCCGCGCGGTCAAGAAGGCCCCGGCGAAGTAGCCGCGGCGGGGCCGCCTCAGCCGACCGCAAGCTCCGCCCAGACGGGCGTATGGTCGGAGGGCTTGTCGAGCGCGCGCATGTGCTTGTCGACGCCGGCCGCGCCCAGCAGGTCGGCGGCCTGCGGCGACAGCAGGATATGGTCGATGCGGATGCCGTTGTTGCGCGGCCAGGCGCCCGCCTGGTAGTCCCAGAACGTGTAGACGCCGCCCGCGTCGGTCGTCGCGCGAATCGCGTCGGTGAAGCCGAGCGCCATGAGCTGGCGGAACTTGGCGCGGGTCTGCGGCAGGAACAGCGCGTCGCTCGTCCATTGCGCGGGATCGGCGGCGTCGCGCGGCTCGGGGATGACGTTGAAATCGCCGGCCAGCGCCAGCGGCTCCTCGAGGCGGAGCAATTGCCGGCCATGGGCGATCAGCCGGTCCATGAAGGCGAGCTTGTAGGCGTATTTGTCGCCGGGCGCCGGATTGCCGTTGGGCAGATAGATGCTGGCGAGCCGCAGCGCGCCTTTGCCGGTCGAAAAGACGGCCTCGATGTAACGGGCCTGGGTGTCGGAGGGGTCGCCCGGCAGGCCGCGGATCGCCTCGAAGGGCCGCTTGGCGAGAATGGCGACGCCGTTGAACGTCTTTTGTCCGTGGGTTGCGACGTTGTAGCCGAGCTCCTCGACCTCGGCGCGCGGAAAAGCCTCGTCCTCGCATTTCAGCTCTTGCAGACACAGAGCGTCCGGGCTCGCCTCCTTCAGATAGGCGAGGAGATGCCCGAGCCTCTGGCGGACGGAATTGACGTTCCAGGTGGCGATGCGCAGGGCGGGCTCCTCTGGCTTGCGATCGGCGCTGTTCCGGCCAGCCCGTCATAGACCATTTTTCGGCGCGGCGGACCGGCGATTCTTCAACGCCACCGGCGGTGCGCCCACATCCATTGTTCCGGCGCTTCGCGGATCATCCGCTCGAACGTCGCCTGGATCGCGCGCGTCGCCTCCGCGACGTCGGCTTCACGATCGGCCGTGTGCGGCACGGCGACCGGCTCGAAGCGAAGCGAGAAATGGACGCCGTTGATCCGCTTGGCGCGGCATACGTAGAGGGGAACCTTGGCGGCGCGGGCGATCTGCGCGGGGAAGGTCGCCGAAGGGGCGGGCCTTCCGAAAAGGATGGCGTCGACGCCGCGACCTTCGCGCTGGTCGGCGAGGAAGGCCGCGCATCCGCCCTCGCGCGCGTAGCGAAGAAGCGCCCTGGCGGTGTGCGACGACTTTTCCATCAGCCCGCCGGGATAGAAGGGCGCGCGCACCGAATTGATGTAGCTGTCGACGAGCGGATTGGTGATCTTCTGATAGACGCCCGCCGGACGCGCGCCGGCGCGCAGCGCCGCCTGGGAAGTGATTTCCCAATTGGCCATATGCAGGCCGCAGGCGACCATCCCGCCGCCGTGCGCGCGCACGGCGTCGAAATGCTCCGGCGTCTCAAACTCGACCCGGCCGTCGTCGACGATCTCCTGGAGGTGGAAGAATTCGGCGAAGGTGCGCCCCAGATTGTCCCACATGCCCAGCGCGATCGTCTCGATCTCGGCCGGGCTCTTTTCCGGGAACGCCAGCGCCAGATTGTTCAAGGCGCGCTGGTGCCGGCCAAGGCGCGGGGCGACCAACCGCCAGCCGGCGCCCGACCAGCGCGACGCCGTTTCGAGCGGCAGCGCGCGAATGATCCCGGCGATCGCCAGAAACGCAAGATATTCAATCCAATGGCGCAGGCGCCTGAGGACGGTCATCGATCTCGAGGGTCCGGCCGGCCGAGCGCCGGGCGCGCCTGATTGCCGGGCGAGGCGCGCGCCGTCAAGCCTCGCGCGGACCGGCGCCTGAGGGTTGCGCCGGCGCGTCCCCATGCTATCAAGCGGCCGACGCCAGACCTTTTTGACCCGACGAGGTTGCCCCCGATGAGATTCACCCGCCGCGCCGCCCTCGCCCTGTCGCTCGCCGCCGTGGCCGCCGCCAGGGCGGCGGCGGAGGACGCCGATCCCCAGAACACGCTGATCCTGGAGACCAAGAACGGCAAGGTGGTCATCAGGCTGCGCCCGGATCTCGCGCCCAAGCACGTCGCCCAGATCAAGACGCTGGTGGCGCGCAAATTCTACGACGGCCTGGTCTTTCACCGGGTGATCGCCGGCTTCATGGCCCAGACCGGCGATCCCAAAGGCACCGGCGAGGGCGGCTCCGACCTGCCCAACATCCCCGCCGAATTCACGCCGACCCCGTTCAAGCGGGGGACGCTCGGCATGGCGCGCACCGACGATCCCGACAGCGCCAATTCGCAATTTTTCATCTGCCTCGCCGACGCGCCGTTTCTCAACGGCAAATATACGGTGTTCGGCGAGGTCACGTCGGGCATGGATGTGGTCGACAAGATCAAGAAGGGCGACGAGGGCAACAACGGCGCGGTGACCAACCCGGACAAGATCGTCCGGCTGCGCCTCGCCGCCGGGCCCCGCTGAAAGGGCGCTCATTCGCACTATATTGGGATCGACGAACAACAGGAGCGCGCCGGCCATGGCCGAACAAGGCAACACCCTCACCCTGGAGACGACCAAGGGTCCGGTCGTCATCGAAATGCGGCCCGATCTCGCGCCGGGCCATGTCGCGCACATCAAACGCCTGGTGTCGGAGGGCTTCTACGACGGGATCGTGTTCCATCGCGTCATCGAGGGCTTCATGGCGCAGACCGGCTGCCCGCACGGCACCGGGACGGGCGGCTCGAAATACCCCAACATCAAGGCCGAGTTCAACGCCGAGCCGCATGTGCGCGGCACGGTGTCGATGGCCCGCGCGCAGAGCCCGGATTCGGCCAATTCGCAGTTTTTCATCTGCTTCGACGACGCGCGGTTCCTCGACAAGAAATACACCGCCTGGGGCAAGGTCGTCGCCGGCATGGACAATGTCGACAAGATCAAGCGCGGCGAGCCGGTCACCAACCCCGACAAGATCGTCAAGGCGACCTTGAGCTGAAGGGCGGGGCGGGCGAGTTCGCGCCGGCATGAGTTGCTGCTAGGATGTTCGGACATTTGGACGGCTTGGCTGCCCAGATAACTATTTGCGAGCCGCTGGCGCTGTCCGCACCATCGGAATTGGAGGACGGGCGACTTGGCCAGCGACCGGTTCTTCGTCAAAACCCTGAGCCTCGAAAACTTCCGTTGCTTCGAGAAGGCCGAACTCGGGCCGTTCGATCCTCATTTCAACTTGCTGGTCGGCACGAACGGCGCCGGCAAGTCGAGCGTGCTGCTGGCGCTGGCGAATTTGATCAGGCCGTTGGCGATGACGGGCGGAGTCCTACCTTCCGACCGCATCCTAAATTCCGGCGACAACCGGTTAACGCCGTCGCCCTATGCCGAAGGTGCAATTCGTTCGTTTCTCCCTTCGCCTTGGAGTATTTCGGCGAATTTCGATTGGGGTGGGGATACTTTCGTAGCGCAGGACATATTCGGTGGCCAGCCGTCAATCGGGGGGCAGCCCACGATTTCGCGGCAATCGCGCGAGAGCGGCCAATATCTGCCGCTGCCTGCCGGATTCCAGACCGGCGAATTTGCGGAAGAATCCGCACTGCTCGCTTTGTTTACCGTCAAAAGATTGTTTACATCCCATTTGACCGGACAAAGCCCCGTGTCGCCAAATAACGATAAGAGCGTCGCCTTCTCTAATTGGTTAGATGCCGGGACCAGCTCGGACGCTCTCCGTGAATGGATGCGCGATCAGACCCTGGTTTCGCTACAGCAAGGCGGCTTAAAACCGAGGCTTGGACTCGACAACCTAACGGTTCCGGGCGCGAGTTCGGCAGGCCAACTGAAAATAGTAATTGATGCCATTCGCGCGGCGGTCGAGGGCGCTGATTGCATCGAATATAGTGGGCAAAGAAAGGATATTGTGGTTCGATTTAGCGACGGACGTATCCTTGACTTTTCCAACATGAGCGATGGGCAACGTGCGCTTATTGGCATGGTGGCCGACATCGCTCGGCGAGCTTGCCTCTTGAATTCGGCTCATTTCGGGCAACACGTGCTGACGGAAACCTCCGGCCTCGTCCTTATCGACGAACTCGATCTGCACCTGCACCCGCGCTGGCAGCGTCGTGTCATCGGCGATCTCAAGCGTATTTTCCCAAATATCCAGTTCTTTGCCACGACGCATTCGCCGCAGGTTATCGGCGAGGCAAGGCCGGAGGAGATCGTACTGCTGACGTCAACGGGTCAGAAGCGACCGATGCAGAGCTTTGGCATGGATTCCAACTGGGTTTTGGAATGCGTGATGGAGGCAGAGGGGCGTGACCCCGAAATCGCTCGGAGGATCAAGAGTTTTTTCAACGCAATTGAGGATGGTCGCTTTGAGGAGGCGCGCGGCGAGATTTCCAAACTGAGAAAAGACATCGGCGAGGCGCCGGATATCGTCGGCGCGGAATCGTATCTCTGGAACCTTGAACACAGCGGAGACGAGGCCGCCGAGTGAAGTTTATCCAGAAAGCCGATGAGCCGCCTCTTCTGCGACGATGGAAAAAGGCGAATGCCGGTGCCCCGCACCAGTTGAACTACGCCAATATTCCCGGGCCGGCTAGAAAGGAATTGCGCACTCGCTTATTACGTGAGCAAGGCCACCTGTGCGCCTACACAATGAGACGTATCGACGCGATCGACGATGGCCACGTTGAGCATATCTCGCCCCAATCGCGACATCCTGAGAAAGATGTTGACTACGACAATATGCTGTTTTGCTTTCCTGGCGCACAGCGAGTGCAATGTGACTATGGCGCTCTTAGGAAGGTGAACGAGGACGTGACGCCGGTGAACTTCGTGTGCCCTTTGGATCGATCTTGTGAGACTCGGCTTTCTTACGGGCTCAATGGCGAAACTAAGGCTGCGAGCGCCGGCGATGCCGCTGCTCTCCACACGATCGAGCTCTTGAATTTGAACCATAGGGAACTGGTCGCGCTGCGCGGTTCGGCGGTTCGGAGTCTGCTGCTTTTCCGCAGAATCGGTAAGGCGGTTTCAGCTGCCCAGGCTCGACGATTGGCCCACGAAGTCATGCAAGCGAACGGGGCGGGCCATTTTGAGCCGTTCTGCATCGCCATCAGACAAGTCGCCGAATTATACGCGAAACATAGTGAATCGCGCGCCGCCCGTCTTAGAAATGCTTCACGGCAGTGACGCCGGACTATGCGCGTCGACCAGTTTGATTTCGACTTGCCGCCCGAGCGCATCGCGCTGGCGCCGGCGGTTCCGCGCGATGCGGCGCGGATGCTGGTGGTCGGCGCGGACGGCGCGCTCGCCGACCGCCGCATCGCCGATCTGCCGGATTTCCTCCGCCCCGGCGACGCGCTGGTGGTCAACGACACCAGGGTGATCGCGGCGCGGCTCACAGGAATCCGCGTGCGCGGCGAGGCGGTCGCCAATGTCGAGGCGACGCTGATCAGGCGCGTCGACGCCTGCCGCTGGCGCGCCTTGGTGCGCCCGGCCAAGCGGCTCAAGGCGGGCGAGCGGATACGCTTCGGCGAGGCCAGCGAAAGCATGGCCTGCCTGCTCGGCGCGCTCGACGCGGAGGTCGAGGCAAAGGGCGCGGACGGCGAAGTCGTGCTCGCCTTCGCGTTTCACGGCGCCGCGCTCGACGAGGCGATCGAACGGCTCGGCGATACGCCGCTGCCGCCCTATATCGCGGCGCGCCGTCCGCCGCGCGCGAGCGACCGGTTGGACTATCAAACCTTGTTTGCGAACGAGCCGGGCGCGGTCGCGGCGCCGACGGCGGGGCTGCATTTCACGCCCGAGCTGGTGGCCCGTCTCAGCGCGCGCGGCGCGAGCCTGCACAAGGCGACGCTGCATGTCGGCGCCGGCACTTTCTTGCCGGTGAAGGTCGACGACACCGCGGACCATGCGATGCACGCGGAATGGGGCCGCATCGACGCGGCGACCGCCGCCGCGTTGAACGAGGCGCGGGCGCGGGGCGGCCGCATCCTCGCCGTCGGCACGACGAGCCTGCGGCTGCTCGAAAGCGCCGCCGACGCGCAAGGGCGCATCCGGCCTTTCCAGGGCGAGACGTCGATCTTCATCACGCCCGGCTATCGCTTTCGCGCGGTCGACCTGCTGCTGACCAACTTCCATCTGCCGCGCTCGACCTTGTTCATGCTGGCGAGCGCGTTCAGCGGCCTGGAGCCGATGAGGCGCGCCTACGCCCATGCGATCGCGGCGGGCTATCGCTTCTACAGCTATGGCGACGCCTGCCTGCTCGCCCGGCCGGGCGGCGCGGCCGAGCGGACGCCATTGAAAGGCGCCGATGGGTGAGGCCTTCGCCTTCGCGGTCGCGCAGCGCGACGGGACGGCGCGCGCCGGCGCGATATCGACGCCGCGCGGCGCCATCCGCACGCCGGCGTTCATGCCGGTCGGGACGGCGGCGACGGTCAAGGCGATGTATCCCGATCAAGTGCGCGCGCTCGGCTTCGACATCGTGCTCGCCAACACCTACCACCTGATGCTGCGGCCGGGCGCAGAGCGCGTCGCGGCGCTCGGCGGCCTGCACCGGTTCATGAACTGGCCGCATCCGATCCTCACCGATTCCGGCGGGTTCCAGGTGATGTCGCTCGCCAGACTGCGCAAAATCAGCGAGCGCGGCGTCGTGTTCCAATCGCATATCGACGGCGCGCGCCATGAGTTGACGCCCGAGCGCGCGATGGAAATCCAGCGCCTGCTCGGCTCCGACGTCCAGATGCAGCTCGACGAATGCGTGCGGCTGCCTTGTCCGGACGAGGAAGCCGAGCGCGCGATGCGGCTGTCGCTGCGTTGGGCCGAGCGCTCGAAACGGGCGTTCGGCGCCCAGCCGGGGCGGGCGGTTTTCGGCATCGTCCACGGCGGCTCGCTCAAGGCGCAGCGCGAGACCAGCGCGCGCGAACTCGTCGCGATGGACTTCTCCGGCTATGCGATCGGCGGCCTGGCGGTCGGCGAGCCGCAGGCGGTGATGCTCGACATGATCGAGGCGGTCGCGCCGCATCTGCCCGACGACCGGCCGCGCTACCTGATGGGGGTGGGAACGCCCGACGATCTCCTGGAGAGCGTCGCGCGCGGCGTCGATATGTTCGATTGCGTGATGCCGACGCGGGCCGGGCGCCACGGCCTCGTCTATTCGCGGTTCGGCCGCATCAATCTGCGCAACGCGCGCCACGCCGACGACATCGGTCCGATCGACCCGCAGTCGACTTGCGCCGCGGCGCGCGATTATTCACGAGGCTATTGGCATCATCTGGTGAAGTCGGGCGAAATCCTCGCGATGATGGCGCTGACGGCGATCAATCTCGCCTATTACCAGGAATTGATGGCCGGCATGCGAAAGGCGATCGCCGAGCGGCGGTTCGCCGATTTCATCGCGGAAGTCCGGGCGGGTTGGTCGCGCGGCGAGGCCTAGACATCCCCTTCTCCCGCTTCGCGGCAGAAGGGGGCGCGCGGCGCCGGATGAGGGCCTTTCGCGCGCCGGTCCGGTCAAACAAAAAGGCAAAGCGCCAGCGCTTGCTGAGCTTTGCCTCTTTTGCACCTGTCCTTGAATTGCGAAGCCGGTTTCCGTCGCATCTTCGTGCTCGCAGGAATCACCCTACGCGTGAAACCGGTAAGACGCCCCGTCCTCCCACAAACTCGGCAACCCGCGACGCCAAAGGATTGGCGACGACCTCCTTTACCCAACGGAGAAACGCTAGACGAAAAAATGTGCAATGTCACCATGCTATGAGGCGCCGTGAGGCAAATATTTGTCATCGGCCTTCCGCCGCGGCGCCGTAAGCCGCCGGCAAGAGCAGAGGCGGCGGATCGGCGGCTCTTTCGGCGTCCGCAAGCCTAAAATCTGGGCGCCTGGCTTTTTGAAAATGTCCGACGCCGCGCGGCCTTTCGTCGATGCGGAGGTTGGCGTAGAACCGCGGGCGAAATCGAGGCGCAAGGAGCCGGCATGACCGCCATCGTCGACATCATCGCAAGGGAAATTCTCGACAGCCGCGGCAATCCGACGGTCGAGGTGGAGGCCGTCCTCGAAGACGGGTCGCTCGGCCGCGCCGCGGTTCCCTCGGGCGCCTCGACCGGCGCGCATGAGGCGGTCGAGCTGCGCGATGGCGACAAGGCGCGCTACGGCGGCAAGGGCGTCCTCAAGGCGGTGGAGGCGGTCAATCGCGACCTTTGCGAAGCGCTGGCCGGCCTGGAGGCGGAGGACCAGATTGCGATCGACGAGGCGATGATCGCGCTCGACGGCACGCCGAACAAGTCGAGGCTCGGCGCCAACGCCATTCTCGGCGTTTCGCTCGCCCTCGCCAAGGCCGCCGCCGAGGCGGCCAGCCTGCCGCTCTACCGCTACGTCGGCGGGACGTCGGCGCGGGTGCTGCCGGTGCCGATGATGAACATCGTCAACGGCGGCGTGCACGCCGATAACCCGATCGACTTCCAGGAATTCATGATCCTGCCGGTCGGCGCGCCTTCGCTACGCGAAGCCGTGCGCTGGGGCGCGGAAATCTTCCATGCGCTGAAGGGCGCCCTCAAGAAGGCCGGCCACAACACCAATGTCGGCGACGAAGGGGGCTTTGCGCCCAATCTGCCCTCCGCGGAGGCGGCGCTCGATTTCTGTCTCAAGGCCATCGAAAGCGCGGGCTACAAGCCGGGCGCCGAGGTGGTGCTGGGCCTCGATTGCGCGGCGACGGAATTCTTCAAGAACGGCGCCTATGTCTATGAAGGGGAAGGAAAAACGCGGTCAATCGAAGAGCAGGCGCGATATCTCGCCAGGCTGGCGCAGAGCTACCCCATCGCCTCGATCGAGGACGGCATGTCGGAAGACGATTGGGAGGGATGGAAAATCCTCACCGAGCTTCTCGGCGCGAAACGTCAGCTCGTCGGCGACGACGTGTTCGTGACCAATGTGACGCGCCTCGCCGAGGGGATCAAAAGGGGCGTCGCCAATTCGATCCTCGTCAAGGTCAACCAGATCGGCACGCTGACCGAGACGCTGGCGGCGGTCGATATGGCGCAGCGCGCCGGCTATACGGCGGTGATGTCGCACCGCTCGGGCGAGACCGAGGATTCGACCATCGCCGATCTCGCCGTCGCCACCAATTGCGGCCAGGTCAAAACCGGATCGCTGTCGCGCTCCGACCGGCTCGCCAAATACAACCAGCTCATCCGCATCGAGGAGGAGCTCGGCGGCCAGGCGCGCTACGCAGGCCGCGCGGCGATCAAGTCGCTGTAGAGGGAGAGGCTGCGTCACGGATCGCGTCTTTCATTGTCGCACAGGTAATCTTCCACTAAACCGCTCTCACGGTAAGAAGTGCGACCTATACCACCACCGGTGGGGGCCAGCGGAGTCATTTCCAGACCCTCACTCGACGGTTAAGATCGCCGCGCTATGCTTCCTCCAATGCGCGCTCCCTTCTTGAAGGCCGCCGTCGCGGCCTTTCCCCCCTCCAGCCGAACGATGGCAGAGGACGCTGCAAGAACTTTGGTGCCGTTCGTTGACGACCGCTATCGCAGTTCGTCTGTGCGCGCCTATGTGCATGGGAGATCCGTGCAAATCCCCACGCGCATCCATTTTCTTGAATTGGACGAGGGCAAGCTGCGCATCCAAAGCAGCTCGTGGGCGGCAATTCAATGCCTCTGCACGCGCGGCACCGACGGCTATATGCGACAAGCTTCGCTTCGACGCGTTCTTGGGTTCAACGAATCTTGGGCGATTCCGTTCGTCGTTCTGCTTGCGGGCGAATATGTCGTCGAAATTATCGACGATATCGTCGCTTCGCTTTCGACGCTTGACCGGGATGCATACGCAAACTTCGCTCGCGAAAACCGACCCATGATGCGCCGTTTACGGTCTAAGGCGAGTAGCTATTGGAATGTCTACTATCGACGGTCCCATCCCGATCGGAGCACCTATCCGGGTTTGGCGTTCCTGCGTCAATTAGAAGTCTGGGCGAGTTAAGCAGGCAAGACTTCACTGAACTGCAGGTTCATTTCGAGTCAACGGCGGTTTTCTGGAGCAGCCAACGGATCGTCATATGTCCATATCCGGGGAAAGTGGCTTAACAGAGCCATCTCTCCTACGTCGCACAAT
>CAVSYB010000003.1:0-171068 GCA_963732155.1 uncultured Alphaproteobacteria bacterium | reverse complement strand
GACCGAACCGGCGGCGGAGCACCGGCCGGCCGGCAAACGCCCCGCGGGGCGCCGCGCGGTCAAGAAGGCCCCGGCGAAGTAGCCGCGGCGGGGCCGCCTCAGCCGACCGCAAGCTCCGCCCAGACGGGCGTATGGTCGGAGGGCTTGTCGAGCGCGCGCATGTGCTTGTCGACGCCGGCCGCGCCCAGCAGGTCGGCGGCCTGCGGCGACAGCAGGATATGGTCGATGCGGATGCCGTTGTTGCGCGGCCAGGCGCCCGCCTGATAGTCCCAGAACGTGTAGACGCCGCCCGCGTCGGTCGTCGCGCGAATCGCGTCGGTGAAGCCGAGCGCCATGAGCTGGCGGAACTTGGCGCGGGTCTGCGGCAGGAACAGCGCGTCGCTCGTCCATTGCGCGGGATCGGCGGCGTCGCGCGGCTCGGGGATGACGTTGAAATCGCCGGCCAGCGCCAGCGGCTCCTCGAGGCGGAGCAATTGCCGGCCATGGGCGATCAGCCGGTCCATGAAGGCGAGCTTGTAGGCGTATTTGTCGCCGGGCGCCGGATTGCCGTTGGGCAGATAGATGCTGGCGAGCCGCAGCGCGCCTTTGCCGGTCGAAAAGACGGCCTCGATGTAACGGGCCTGGGTGTCGGAGGGGTCGCCCGGCAGGCCGCGGATCGCCTCGAAGGGCCGCTTGGCGAGAATGGCGACGCCGTTGAACGTCTTTTGTCCGTGGGTTGCGACGTTGTAGCCGAGCTCCTCGACCTCGGCGCGCGGAAAAGCCTCGTCCTCGCATTTCAGCTCTTGCAGACACAGAGCGTCCGGGCTCGCCTCCTTCAGATAGGCGAGGAGATGCCCGAGCCTCTGGCGGACGGAATTGACGTTCCAGGTGGCGATGCGCAGGGCGGGCTCCTCTGGCTTGCGATCGGCGCTGTTCCGGCCAGCCCGTCATAGACCATTTTTCGGCGCGGCGGACCGGCGATTCTTCAACGCCACCGGCGGTGCGCCCACATCCATTGTTCCGGCGCTTCGCGGATCATCCGCTCGAACGTCGCCTGGATCGCGCGCGTCGCCTCCGCGACGTCGGCTTCACGATCGGCCGTGTGCGGCACGGCGACCGGCTCGAAGCGAAGCGAGAAATGGACGCCGTTGATCCGCTTGGCGCGGCATACGTAGAGGGGAACCTTGGCGGCGCGGGCGATCTGCGCGGGGAAGGTCGCCGAAGGGGCGGGCCTTCCGAAAAGGATGGCGTCGACGCCGCGACCTTCGCGCTGGTCGGCGAGGAAGGCCGCGCATCCGCCCTCGCGCGCGTAGCGAAGAAGCGCCCTGGCGGTGTGCGACGACTTTTCCATCAGCCCGCCGGGATAGAAGGGCGCGCGCACCGAATTGATGTAGCTGTCGACGAGCGGATTGGTGATCTTCTGATAGACGCCCGCCGGACGCGCGCCGGCGCGCAGCGCCGCCTGGGAAGTGATTTCCCAATTGGCCATATGCAGGCCGCAGGCGACCATCCCGCCGCCGTGCGCGCGCACGGCGTCGAAATGCTCCGGCGTCTCAAACTCGACCCGGCCGTCGTCGACGATCTCCTGGAGGTGGAAGAATTCGGCGAAGGTGCGCCCCAGATTGTCCCACATGCCCAGCGCGATCGTCTCGATCTCGGCCGGGCTCTTTTCCGGGAACGCCAGCGCCAGATTGTTCAAGGCGCGCTGGTGCCGGCCAAGGCGCGGGGCGACCAACCGCCAGCCGGCGCCCGACCAGCGCGACGCGGTTTCGAGCGGCAGCGCGCGAATGATCCCGGCGATCGCCAGAAACGCAAGATATTCAATCCAATGGCGCAGGCGCCTGAGGACGGTCATCGATCTCGAGGGTCCGGCCGGCCGAGCGCCGGGCGCGCCTGATTGCCGGGCGAGGCGCGCGCCGTCAAGCCTCGCGCGGACCGGCGCCTGAGGGTTGCGCCGGCGCGTCCCCATGCTATCAAGCGGCCGACGCCAGACCTTTTTGACCCGACGAGGTTGCCCCCGATGAGATTCACCCGCCGCGCCGCCCTCGCCCTGTCGCTCGCCGCCGTGGCCGCCGCCAGGGCGGCGGCGGAGGACGCCGATCCCCAGAACACGCTGATCCTGGAGACCAAGAACGGCAAGGTGGTCATCAGGCTGCGCCCGGATCTCGCGCCCAAGCACGTCGCCCAGATCAAGACGCTGGTGGCGCGCAAATTCTACGACGGCCTGGTCTTTCACCGGGTGATCGCCGGCTTCATGGCCCAGACCGGCGATCCCAAAGGCACCGGCGAGGGCGGCTCCGACCTGCCCAACATCCCCGCCGAATTCACGCCGACCCCGTTCAAGCGGGGGACGCTCGGCATGGCGCGCACCGACGATCCCGACAGCGCCAATTCGCAATTTTTCATCTGCCTCGCCGACGCGCCGTTTCTCAACGGCAAATATACGGTGTTCGGCGAGGTCACGTCGGGCATGGATGTGGTCGACAAGATCAAGAAGGGCGACGAGGGCAACAACGGCGCGGTGACCAACCCGGACAAGATCGTCCGGCTGCGCCTCGCCGCCGGGCCCCGCTGAAAGGGCGCTCATTCGCACTATATTGGGATCGACGAACAACAGGAGCGCGCCGGCCATGGCCGAACAAGGCAACACCCTCACCCTGGAGACGACCAAGGGTCCGGTCGTCATCGAAATGCGGCCCGATCTCGCGCCGGGCCATGTCGCGCACATCAAACGCCTGGTGTCGGAGGGCTTCTACGACGGGATCGTGTTCCATCGCGTCATCGAGGGCTTCATGGCGCAGACCGGCTGCCCGCACGGCACCGGGACGGGCGGCTCGAAATACCCCAACATCAAGGCCGAGTTCAACGCCGAGCCGCATGTGCGCGGCACGGTGTCGATGGCCCGCGCGCAGAGCCCGGATTCGGCCAATTCGCAGTTTTTCATCTGCTTCGACGACGCGCGGTTCCTCGACAAGAAATACACCGCCTGGGGCAAGGTCGTCGCCGGCATGGACAATGTCGACAAGATCAAGCGCGGCGAGCCGGTCACCAACCCCGACAAGATCGTCAAGGCGACCTTGAGCTGAAGGGCGGGGCGGGCGAGTTCGCGCCGGCCTCGCTCCGCCTGCCGCGCGCGGGCGGCGAGGGGGGACGGCGGGCGCAAGAGCCTTTTTAAGTCATGCGCGTCGACCAGTTTGATTTCGACCTGCCGCCCGAGCGCATCGCGCTGGCGCCGGCGGTTCCGCGCGATGCGGCGCGGATGCTGGTGGTCGGCGCGGACGGCGCGCTCGCCGACCGCCGCATCGCCGATCTGCCGGATTTCCTCCGCCCCGGCGACGCGCTGGTGGTCAACGACACCCGGGTGATCGCGGCGCGGCTCACAGGAATCCGCGTGCGCGGCGAGGCGGTCGCCAATGTCGAGGCGACGCTGATCAGGCGCGTCGACGCCTGCCGCTGGCGCGCCTTGGTGCGCCCGGCCAAGCGGCTCAAGGCGGGCGAGCGGATACGCTTCGGCGAGGCCAGCGAAAGCATGGCCTGCCTGCTCGGGGCGCTCGACGCGGAGGTCGAGGCAAAGGGCGCGGACGGCGAAGTCGTGCTCGCCTTCGCGTTTCACGGCGCCGCGCTCGACGAGGCGATCGAACGGCTCGGCGATACGCCGCTGCCGCCCTATATCGCGGCGCGCCGTCCGCCGCGCGCGAGCGACCGGTTGGACTATCAAACCTTGTTCGCGGACGAGCCGGGCGCGGTCGCGGCGCCGACGGCCGGGCTGCATTTCACGCCCGAGCTGGTGGCCCGTCTCGGCGCGCGCGGCGCGAGCCTGCACAAGGCGACGCTGCATGTCGGCGCCGGCACTTTCTTGCCGGTGAAGGTCGACGACACCGCGGACCATGCGATGCACGCGGAATGGGGCCGCATCGACGCGGCGACCGCCGCCGCGTTGAACGAGGCGCGGGCGCGGGGCGGCCGCATCCTCGCCGTCGGCACGACGAGCCTGCGGCTGCTCGAAAGCGCCGCCGACGCGCAAGGGCGCATCCGGCCTTTCCAGGGGGAGACGTCGATCTTCATCACGCCCGGCTATCGCTTTCGCGCGGTCGACCTGCTGCTGACCAACTTCCATCTGCCGCGCTCGACCTTGTTCATGCTGGCGAGCGCGTTCAGCGGCCTGGAGCCGATGAGGCGCGCCTACGCCCATGCGATCGCGGCGGGCTATCGCTTCTACAGCTATGGCGACGCCTGCCTGCTCGCCCGGCCGGGCGGCGCGGCCGAGCGGACGCCATTGAAAGACGCCGATGGGTGAGGCCTTCGCCTTCGCGGTCGCGCAGCGCGACGGGACGGCGCGCGCCGGCGCGATATCGACGCCGCGCGGCGCCATCCGCACGCCGGCGTTCATGCCGGTCGGGACGGCGGCGACGGTCAAGGCGATGTATCCCGATCAAGTGCGCGCGCTCGGCTTCGACATCGTGCTCGCCAACACCTACCACCTGATGCTGCGGCCGGGCGCGGAGCGCGTCGCGGCGCTCGGCGGCCTGCACCGGTTCATGAACTGGCCGCATCCGATCCTCACCGATTCCGGCGGGTTCCAGGTGATGTCGCTCGCCAGACTGCGCACAATCAGCGAGCGCGGCGTCGTGTTCCAATCGCATATCGACGGCGCGCGCCATGAGTTGACGCCCGAGCGCGCGATGGAAATCCAGCGCCTGCTCGGCTCCGACGTCCAGATGCAGCTCGACGAATGCGTGCGGCTGCCTTGTCCGGACGAGGAAGCCGAGCGCGCGATGCGGCTGTCGCTGCGTTGGGCCGAGCGCTCGAAACGGGCGTTCGGCGCCCAGCCGGGGCGGGCGGTTTTCGGCATCGTCCACGGCGGCTCGCTCAAGGCGCAGCGCGAGACCAGCGCGCGCGAACTCGTCGCGATGGACTTCTCCGGCTATGCGATCGGCGGCCTGGCGGTCGGCGAGCCGCAGGCGGTGATGCTCGACATGATCGAGGCGGTCGCGCCGCATCTGCCCGACGACCGGCCGCGCTACCTGATGGGGGTGGGAACGCCCGACGATCTCCTGGAGAGCGTCGCGCGCGGCGTCGATATGTTCGATTGCGTGATGCCGACGCGGGCCGGGCGCCACGGCCTCGTCTATTCGCGGTTCGGCCGCATCAATCTGCGCAACGCGCGCCACGCCGACGACATCGGTCCGATCGACCCGCAGTCGACTTGCGCCGCGGCGCGCGATTATTCACGAGGCTATTGGCATCATCTGGTGAAGTCGGGCGAAATCCTCGCGATGATGGCGCTGACGGCGATCAATCTCGCCTATTACCAGGAATTGATGGCCGGCATGCGAAAGGCGATCGCCGAGCGGCGGTTCGCCGATTTCATCGCGGAAGTCCGGGCGGGTTGGTCGCGCGGCGAGGCCTAGACATCCCCTTCTCCCGCTTCGCGGCAGAAGGGGGCGCGCGGCGCCGGATGAGGGCCTTTCGCGCGCCGGTCCGGTCAAACAAAAAGGCAAAGCGCCAGCGCTTGCTGAGCTTTGCCTCTTTTGCACCTGTCCTTGAATTGCGAAGCCGGTTTCCGTCGCATCTTCGTGCTCGCAGGAATCACCCTACGCGTGAAACCGGTAAGACGCCCCGTCCTCCCACAAACTCGGCAACCCGCGACGCCAAAGGATTGGCGACGACCTCCTTTACCCAACGGAGAAACGCTAGACGAAAAAATGTGCAATGTCACCATGCTATGAGGCGCCGTGAGGCAAATATTTGTCATCGGCCTTCCGCCGCGGCGCCGTAAGCCGCCGGCAAGAGCAGAGGCGGCGGATCGGCGGCTCTTTCGGCGTCCGCAAGCCTAAAATCTGGGCGCCTGGCTTTTTGAAAATGTCCGACGCCGCGCGGCCTTTCGTCGATGCGGAGGTTGGCGTAGAACCGCGGGCGAAATCGAGGCGCAAGGAGCCGGCATGACCGCCATCGTCGACATCATCGCAAGGGAAATTCTCGACAGCCGCGGCAATCCGACGGTCGAGGTGGAGGCCGTCCTCGAAGACGGGTCGCTCGGCCGCGCCGCGGTTCCCTCGGGCGCCTCGACCGGCGCGCATGAGGCGGTCGAGCTGCGCGACGGCGACAAGGCGCGCTACGGCGGCAAGGGCGTCCTCAAGGCGGTGGAGGCGGTCAATCGCGACCTTTGCGAAGCGCTGGCCGGCCTGGAGGCGGAGGACCAGATTGCGATCGACGAGGCGATGATCGCGCTCGACGGCACGCCGAACAAGTCGAGGCTCGGCGCCAACGCCATTCTCGGCGTTTCGCTCGCCCTCGCCAAGGCCGCCGCCGAGGCGGCCAGCCTGCCGCTCTACCGCTACGTCGGCGGGACGTCGGCGCGGGTGCTGCCGGTGCCGATGATGAACATCGTCAACGGCGGCGTGCACGCCGACAACCCGATCGACTTCCAGGAATTCATGATCCTGCCGGTCGGCGCGCCTTCGCTACGCGAAGCCGTGCGCTGGGGCGCGGAAATCTTCCATGCGCTGAAGGGCGCCCTCAAGAAGGCCGGCCACAACACCAATGTCGGCGACGAAGGGGGCTTTGCGCCCAATCTGCCCTCCGCGGAGGCGGCGCTCGATTTCTGTCTCAAGGCCATCGAAAGCGCGGGCTACAAGCCGGGCGCCGAGGTGGTGCTGGGCCTCGATTGCGCGGCGACGGAATTCTTCAAGAACGGCGCCTATGTCTATGAAGGGGAAGGAAAAACGCGGTCAATCGAAGAGCAGGCGCGCTATCTCGCCAGGCTGGCGCAGAGCTACCCCATCGCCTCGATCGAGGACGGCATGTCGGAAGACGATTGGGAGGGATGGAAAATCCTCACCGAGCTTCTCGGCGCGAAACGTCAGCTCGTCGGCGACGACGTGTTCGTGACCAATGTGACGCGCCTCGCCGAGGGGATCAAAAGGGGCGTCGCCAATTCGATCCTCGTCAAGGTCAACCAGATCGGCACGCTGACCGAGACGCTGGCGGCGGTCGATATGGCGCAGCGCGCCGGCTATACGGCGGTGATGTCGCACCGCTCGGGCGAGACCGAGGATTCGACCATCGCCGATCTCGCCGTCGCCACCAATTGCGGCCAGGTCAAAACCGGATCGCTGTCGCGCTCCGACCGGCTCGCCAAATACAACCAGCTCATCCGCATCGAGGAGGAGCTCGGCGGCCAGGCGCGCTACGCAGGCCGCGCGGCGATCAAGTCGCTGTAGAGGGAGAGGCTGCGTCACGGATCGCGTCTTTCATTGTCGCACAGGTAATCTTCCACTAAACCGCTCTCACGGTAAGAAGTGCGACCTATACCACCACCGGTGGGGGGACCAGCGGAGTCATTTCCAGACCCTCACTCGACGGTTAAGATCGCCGCGCTATGCTTCCTCCAATGCGCGCTCCCTTCTTGAAGGCCGCCGTCGCGGCCTTTCCCCCCTCCAGCCGAACGATGGCAGAGGACGCTGCAAGAACTTTGGTGCCGTTCGTTGACGACCGCTATCGCAGTTCGTCTGTGCGCGCCTATGTGCATGGGAGATCCGTGCAAATCCCCACGCGCATCCATTTTCTTGAATTGGACGAGGGCAAGCTGCGCATCCAAAGCAGCTCGTGGGCGGCAATTCAATGCCTCTGCACGCGCGGCACCGACGGCTATATGCGACAAGCTTCGCTTCGACGCGTTCTTGGGTTCAACAAATCTTGGGCGATTCCGTTCGTCGTTCTGCTTGCGGGCGAATATGTCGTCGAAATTATCGACGATATCGTCGCTTCGCTTTCGACGCTTGACCGGGATGCATACGCAAACTTCGCTCGCGAAAACCGACCCATGATGCGCCGTTTACGGTCTGAGGCGAGTAGCTATTGGAATGTCTACTATCGACGGTCCCACCCCGATCGGAGCACCTATCCGGGTTTGGCGTTCCTGCATCAATTAGAAGTCTGGGCGAGTTAAGCAGGCAAGACTTCACTGAACTGCAGGTTCATTTCGAGTCAACGGCGGTTTTCTGGAGCAGCCAACGGATCGTCATATGTCCATATCCGGGGAAAGTGGCTTAAGAGAGCCATCTCTCCTACGTCGCACAATATCCATTTTGCGACGCGAACCGGGCGACTGGTCAAAAGCCCCGCTTTTCTGAGTTGCCGCGTGGCGAGCGGCGCCCAGCCCTTTCGTTACCGAATCTTAACGATAAGCGCGACAAGCTCGCCGCATGGTCGTCCGAACCCGCGCGCGCGCGATCCTGTTTCCGATCGTCTTCTACGTCGTGCTCGGCGTCGCGAGCGGCTACCTCGTTCGGGGCGCCTGGAACGGCGAGCGCGGGCTGAAGACCAAGGCCGAAGACGCCGCCGAGATGCAGGGCCTCGAAAGCGAACTGAAACAGCTCCAGGCCGAGCGCCAAAGCTGGGAGCGGCGCGTCGCGCTGATGCGCCCCGAAGCGGTCGATCGCGACCTTCTCGACGAGGAGGCGCGGGCGGTGCTCGACCGCGTCGGCAAGAACGATCTCTTGGTGTTTACGGATCAGGGGTTGGGCAGTAGGGAGTAGGCAGTAGGCATTACGAAGGTCTCTATTGCCTATTGCCTATTGCCTATTGCCTACTGCCTACTCCCCCCATTCCGCCGCGTCCATTCGTCCCGCTCGTAATCCTCGAAGGCGGCGATCATCGCGCGATAGGCGCGCTCGGCGACGCTTTCCGCGAGGCCGTCCTCCCGCGCGATCGCCTTCACCTTGACGATGATCGCCTCGACCCGCGCGGGCGCGCTGATGGCGGCGGGATTGGCTTTGAAGCGGCCGGCCTCGGCGACATATTGGCCGCGTTCGGCCATCAGGCGCGATGATCGCGCGGTCGAGCCGGTCGATGTTGTCGCGCACCTCGGCAAGGCTCGCGCAGCACTTGCCGCCGTCGGCCGACGGCGCGCCCCAATAGGCGGGATGGGAAGCCGCGCTATCGGCGGTTTGCGCTTGCGCGCCAGCAAGGCCTGAAACAAACAGAACGGCCACAACGAAGAGTCGATGGTTCATGGGGGCGCCTCGCCGGGGTGGTGGGACATGCAGGGATTCCTCTACCGAATGTTCAACGGCCCGATCTGGCGCGCGTTCCTGTTGATGGGCGTGTTCGCCGGCCTCTCGGCGATCACGTCCTACAATCTGGTGGTTCTGTTCGTCGCCAACTTCAACTTCGTCTCGCAATATGGCGTGATGGCGCTGAAAGACGGCGGGCTGCGGCAATTGGCGGAGCTGATCTTCTACGGCTACCTCAGCATCGGCTTCTACATCCTGTTCAAGGGATGTCTTTACGGCGTGCTGGGGCGTTTCTTGAAGCACTGAGCGGACGCACTGCAAGCGGCGGCGCGCGGGTCGTCTCAATTTGAATCGGGCTTGGCCCAAGGCGGCCTTTCGGCTCTCAAGCGGCGAATCGCACCGCATGCACCGGCGGCAACGTATGGCTCAATTCGCGCCAATGGTCGCCCTGGTCCTCGCTGATCCAAAGGCCGCCGGTCGTGGAGCCGAAGGCGACACGGTCGCCGGTCTGGTCGACTGAGAGCGCGTGACGATAGACGACGTCATAGGCGTGCTGCTGCGGCAGCCCGGCGCGCAGCACGTCGAAACTCTTGCCGGCGTCGCGGGTGCGCGTGACGACAAGTTTCCCGTCGACGGGAATGCGCTGCTCGTCCTTGACGCCCGGCACGAACCAGGCGGTGTCGGGATCGCTGGGATGCACCGCGACGGCGAAGCCGAAGGAGGACGGCGGCACGTCGGTCACTTCGAGCCAGCTTTGCGAGGCGTCGTCGCTGCGGAAAATACCATTGTGATGCTGCACCCACAGTCGGTCGGGCGCGCTCGGGCTTTGCACGAGGCAATGCGGGTCCTGGATATCCGGGTCGCGGCCCTGGTCCGGCGGCATGAAGGCGGCGAACATTCCGTCGGCCTTGCAGCGCCACGACCCCCCGCCGTCGCGCGTCTCCCAGACGCCGCCGCAGGAAACGCCGATCCGCACGATATTGGAATCGCGCGGGTCGACGCAGATCGAATGGATCGCCGGCCATTCCGTGCCGCCGCCCATCCACTTCTGCCGTTTCGAATCGTCCCAAAGCGAGCGGACCAGTTCCCAGCTCTCCCCATAGTCGCGCGAGCGAAACAGACCGCCGGGAATGGTGCCGCACCAAAGAAGCCCCGACTCGCCCGGCCCGCCGGTCTCCAGCGAGAAAATGTTGAGCAGCGAATAGGGGATGTCCTTGCCCCAGCCGTCTCTGTCGACGAGGCCCTCCGGCTTGACGGGATAGGCGGGCGCCGCGATCTCTTCCCAGCCGGCGCCTTTGGCGCGATGCAGCTTGACCCCGAAATGACCGTGATTGAGCGCCGCGTAGGTTCTTCCGTCGCGCGGATCGGGCAGCGCCAGCGTGACGTTGTCGGCCAGGAAGTCCACTTGAGCGATCGACCAGTCGCCGCTTTTGCGTTCGAGTGTGAACAACCCTTTGCGCGTCGAGACGAGGAGCCGATCGCTCATTTTTGAGTCTCCTATCCTCCGGAAAGCGCCTGAAGCACGTAGATCCGGCTCGCCGGCGTGACCGGATCGCTCAAACTGCGCCGATCGCGCAAACAGTTTCCGTCGACGATGACGCCCATATGCCTGCGCAACGCCGCCTGATCGTCGAGGACATAGCCGCGAAGAAGGTCATATTTGGAGAACACCGCGTCGAGCACCTCGCGCACTGTCGCGCCGTCGGCCTCCGTCTCCGGACAATTGACATGCCGCCGCAAGTTGGCGGTGAAAATCACGCGCGCCATGAGCTCAAGATTGCCACGCTCGCCGGACGCAGGCAACTCACGCAAAGCGCCCCGCCGGGCTGGCCGGGGGAACCCCCATCGCGCCGGCCATGCCGGCGTATGGAGGCTTCGCTATCATGGCGTCTTCGCCGGGCAGCGATCCAAATCGCCCGGCCGCGAGGGCCAGGGTCGGGCGGCAGGTTTTCGAGGGGCGTCCCGCGGCGGCTTCCTGACGAAATGTCCAACCGCCCGATCTGTCTTTGCGGCGTCGTCGGGCATCTCCTGAAGCGTTGAGCGCCCCTGAGCCGCCCCGGGCATGGCGCCGAGACGGCTCATCGACTAACCTGCGACCCGGATTGCCCTCGGGCGCCGGCCGCAAGAGCCGTGATCCCGGGCATATCGGCTGGAGGGGAAGCAATGCGAACGCTCGGCTCGCGCATCGCCGTCGGTCTCGGCGTCTCCATGTCGGTTGCGTCCCCGGCCATGGCGAGGCCGGTCGACAACGCCGATCTCGCGGGCAAGAAATTCTGCTGGAACGACGGCGGAACCGAGAACTACTACCCGGACGGCCGCTATTCCAGCACCCATGACGGCGAGGGGACCTGGGCCATCACCGGCAACGGCGTCCAGATCAGCACCAACGCGATCAGCGGCCTCGCCGACATGCAGAAGCTGCCGGACGGAACGTTCACCGCGACGTGGCAGGTCGACGGCAAGCCCAAGACCTGGACCGGGCATTTGTGCGAGTAGCGCATCCGGATTTTGCTCCGCGCCAGCGTCCGCCGCCGATCGAAATGAAATTGCGAGGGGGGATGTCATGGATTTGCGGACGGTCAAGAGGCTTGCGCTGATCGTCATGGCGCTGTTTCCGGCGCTGTGGGGCGTCCTCGGCGACCTCAACAACGCCACCGCTTTCACCAGCACCGCTGACAACGCCGTCGCGCCGCTGATCGCGATGACCAACACCTACGGCAATCCGTGGCAGACCTGGCGCGCGATCACCGCGCCGTGGGCCGCGCCGGTCGGGCTGGCGATCATCATGGCGGTCGAAACGTCGGCGGGCATTCTCGGCGTCATCGCCGTCGTGGTGATGCTGCTCAACCTGCGCGCCAGCCCGGCGGCCTTCGCCAAGGGCAAGGCGTGGATGATCCTCGCCTGCCTCGCCGCCATCCTGATCTGGGGCGTCGGATTCATGGTGGTGGCGGGCGACTGGTTCCTCACCTGGCAGGCGAAAACCGATCCGGTCGCCACCCAACTCGGCGCGATGATCTATTTTCTGCCCTGCGCGCTCGGGCTGGTTGTCGCGATGAGCCACCAGGAGGAGGCGTAGCGGCCGAAAAACGCTCGGGAATACATCTACTTTGCTCGATCTGCCTCGTTCGTACGGCATCGTGAATCTCTGGAACTCGTAAAAACTCCAGAGAATCAGACCCAACGACGCGGCCGGTCAGCCAATCTCGGGTTAGCCTGCAAATTGGAGAGGTCCATGATGGATACCTTATTTACGCTGGATCATGTTTATGAACCTAAGGAAGGCGGAGAAGAGATTAAGCGCATTGGAATTTATACGTCAGAAGAAAAAGCAAAGGCCGCGATGGAGCGAGCGCGAGCCCGGCCAGGATTCCTCGAATATCCCGAGGGGTTCGAGATTAATGAAGTTAAATTGGATACAGATGGGTGGACAGAGGGATTTATCCGCATAACGGGAGATGCATGAATTTTAGGTCAGGCTCCAATGCCAACCGACCGCCGCCGCTCCTCTATGGGCCGCCTTTCGCTTCGCCGCGCCGTTGTGCTATGCGGGCGAAAGTCGGCGGGGGAGCTTCCCGGCAAGCGGAGGGCCCCCCGCCGCCCATTCAAAGGCCGCCCCATGACGCAGACCGCCGCACGCGTGGCTGACAAGCCGATCCGCTCGAATTCCTTCTTCTCCGCGCCGCTCGCCGCCGCCGATCCGCAGATCGCGCGGGCGATCGAGCTGGAGCTCGGCCGCCAGCGCGACGAGATCGAACTGATCGCCTCGGAGAACATCGTCTCGCGCGCCGTGCTGGAGGCGCAGGGTTCGGTGATGACCAACAAATACGCGGAAGGGTATCCCGGCCGGCGCTACTACGGCGGTTGCCAGTATGTCGACATCGCCGAAACGCTGGCGATCGAGCGCGCCTGCCGGCTGTTCGGCTGCCGCTTCGCCAATGTGCAGCCCAATTCCGGCAGCCAGGCCAATCAGGGCGCGTTCATGGCGCTGATGCAGCCGGGCGACGTGTTTATGGGGCTCGATCTGGCCGCCGGCGGCCATCTCACCCACGGCTCGCCGGTCAATATGTCCGGGCGCTGGTTCAAGCCGGTGTCCTACGGCGTCGACCGGCAAACGCACCTGATCGACATGGATGAGGTCGAACGGCTCGCCCATGAGCATCGGCCCAAAATGATCATCGCCGGCGGCTCGGCCTATGCGCGGCATTGGGATTTTGCGCGGTTCCGGGCGATCTGCGACGCGGTCGGCGCTTATTTCGTCGTCGATATCGCGCATTTCGCCGGGCTGGTGGCGGGCGGCGCGCATCCCTCGCCGTTCCCCCACGCCCATGTCGTCACCACCACCACCCACAAAACCTTGCGCGGCCCGCGCGGCGGCATGATCCTCACCGACGACGAGGCGCTCGCCAAAAAGATCAATTCGGCGATCTTTCCCGGCCTGCAGGGCGGCCCGCTGATGCATGTGATCGCCGCCAAGGCGGTCTCCTTCGCCGAGGCGCTGACGCCGGAGTTCCGCAACTACGCCCATGCCGTGGTCGCCAACGCCAAGGCGCTTGCCGCGACGATCGCGGCGGGCGGCTATGCGCTGGTCTCCGGCGGCACCGACAACCACCTGATGCTGGTCGACCTGCGCCCGAAAAAGCTGACCGGCAAGGCGGCGGAGGCGGCGCTCGAGCGCGCCCACATCACCTGCAACAAGAACGGCATTCCCTTCGATCCGGAAAAGCCGACGATCACCTCGGGCGTGCGGCTCGGTTCGCCGGCGGCCACCTCGCGCGGCTTCGGCGTCGCCGAATTCGTGAGAGTGGGAGAACTGGTCGTCGAGACGCTCGACGGGCTGGCGGCGAACGGCGAATCGGCGAACGGCGCCGTCGAGGCGAAGGTGCGCGCCGGCGTCGCCGAATTGACGCGGCGTTTCCCGATCTATTAGGGGCCGGCCCGTTGGGCTGGCCGGCGGCCGCGCCTGCCGCGGCAGTCCGGAGCGCCGCCGTCCGGGCTTGCCTGACGGCCGAAATTCGCGCAGCGTCGGTCTTGCTGGCGGGGAATCGGCTGCGCCCGCGGGTTCGCCGGCGTTCGGCCGCGCGGGCCGGACAGGAGCCTTTGAATGCGTTGCCCCTATTGCGGCAGTCTTGAGACGCAGGTGAAGGATTCCCGGCCGACCGAGGATTCCTCCTCAATCCGGCGCCGCCGCATCTGCCCCGATTGCGGCGGCCGGTTCACCACGTTCGAGCGCGTGCAATTGCGCGAACTGACGGTGGTCAAGAAATCGGGCCGCCGCGCGCCTTTCGATCGCGACAAGCTGCAGCGTTCGGTCGAAGTCGCCTTGCGCAAGCGCCCGGTCGCCGCCGACCGCATCGAGCGGATGGTCAACGGCATCGTGCGCCAGCTCGAGAACCAGGGCGACGCCGATATTCCGACCGACCGCATCGGCGAACTGGTGATGGAGGGGCTGAAGGGCCTCGACGACGTCGCCTATGTGCGCTTCGCCTCGGTCTATCGCAATTTCCGCGAGGCCCGCGATTTCAACGCGATCCTCGGCGAACTGGAGGCCGAGCCCGACGAGGCGGCCAAGGCGGCGCGCAAGTCGAAGAAGTCGCTCGCCGAGCCCGGATGAACGCCGGCGAAGGGGCGCCGCCGCCCGCCGCGACGGCGGCCGAGGACGAGCGGTTGATGGCCGCCGCGCTGGCGTTCGGGCGGCGCAGTCTCGGCGCCTGCGCGCCGAGCCCCTCGGTCGGCGCCTTGTTGGTGCGCGACGGCGTGCTGGTCGGGCGGGGCGTCACGTCAAGGGGCGGGCGCCCGCACGCCGAACGCCATGCGATCGACCAGGCCGGGGATTCGGCCGCCGGGGCGACGCTGTACGTGACGTTGGAGCCGTGTTTTCACCAGGGCCGCGGGCCGCCCTGCGCCCAGGCGATCGTCGCGGCGGGCGTCGCCCGCGTCGTCAGCGCGATGGAGGACCCCGACCAACGGGTCGCCGGCCGCGGCCATCGCCTGCTGCGCGAGGCGGGCGTCGAGGTCGTCGTCGGAATCGGCGCGCCCCAGGCGCGGCGCGATCATCTCGGTCACCTCCTGCGCGTCACGCAGGGCCGGCCGATGGTGACGCTGAAATTGGCGCGCACGGCCGACGGCTTTGCGGCGGGCGGCGAGCACGATGCGCGCCTCGCCATCACCGGGGAGACGGCGAACCTGCGCGTGCAGGTGATGCGCGCGATGCACGAAGCGATCATGATCGGCGCCGGCACGGCGCTCGACGACGATCCCCTGCTGACGGTTCGCCTGCCCGGAGCCCAAGCGATGAAGCCGCTGCGGGTCGTGCTCGATACACATTTGCGCCTGTCGCCGCGCTCGCGCCTCGGCGCCACCGCGCGCGACTTTCCGACGCTGGCGATCGCGACCGACGCGGCCTCGCCGGCGCGCGCGCGGGCGCTCGAAGCGGCGGGCGTCGAAGTCGAGCGGGTCGCCGGCGACGGGGCCGGGCATGTCGACCTCTCGAGCGCGCTGCGCGCGCTCGGCCGGCGCGGCGTCACCCGGGTGTTCAGCGAGGGCGGCCCGCGCGTCGGCTCGGCGCTGATCGCCCGCGGGCTCGCCGACGAGGTGATCCTGTTCACCGCCGAGCGGCCGCTCGGCCGGCCCGGCGCGCCGGCGCTTGACGGCGCCGCGCTCAGCGCGCTTCAAGACCGGGCGCGCTACGCCGAGGTCGAGATCGGCCGCTTCGGCGGCGACCAGATGCGGCGCTTCGAGAGGCTGGAGTGAAATGTTCACCGGATTGATCAGCGACGTTGGGGAAGTGCTGGCGGCCAGGGACGAGGGGCGGCTGCGCCGCTTGCGCGTTTCCTGCGGCTACGACGCCGGGACGATCGAGGTCGGCGCCTCGCTCGCCCATTCCGGCGTGTGCCTGACCGTCGTCGGCGTCGACCGCACGGCCAACCGCGCGCAGATCGAAGTCGACCTCGGCGCCGAGACGCTGGCGGTGACCACCGCCGGCCGGTGGCGCGTCGGAACCCGGCTCAATCTCGAGCGCCCGCTGCGGCTCGGCGACGAACTCGGCGGCCATATGGTGAGCGGCCATGTCGACGGCGTCGCGCCGATCATCGCGCGCGAGGATTTCGACGGCATGGCGCGGTTCGATCTGCGCGCCCCCGCCGGGCTCGCCATGTTCATCGCCCAGAAAGGCTCGGTCGCGCTCGACGGGACCTCGCTGACCGTCAACCGCGTCGAGGGCGACGTGTTCTCGGTGCTGCTCATTCCCCACACGCTCGCCGTGACCACCTGGGGCGAGCGGCGCGTCGGCGATCTCGTCAATCTCGAGGTCGACCAGATGGCGCGCTATGCGGCGCGACTGATCGAAGCGCGCGCGGCGGCCTGATCGCGGCGCGGCCCGGTCAGCTCGCAACGGCGCTGGCGAGGCCGAACAGAACCGCCGCGATCGCCAGCGCCGCGGGGATCAGCGCGATTTCGATCCACGCCTGCCGGCCCGTCATCGCGCCGCTCGCCGTCTCGACGCGGCGGCGCACGAATTGTCCGAGCGTCTCCTGGCGCCGCGCGCCGCCTCCTGCGAGATAGAGGAGCGTCGGGATCGCCGCGAAGGCGCCGAAGACGAGGCAGACCATCGTCAGATCGAGGTCGACGCCGCCGCCCCTGCCGAAGGCGAGCCAGGAGGCCAGCGCAATGACGATCGGCGCGACGAGCAGCGATCGATAGACGGCGGGATGCAATTCGCCGCCCGGCGGTCCGCGCCAATCGACGCCTGCGTCGCGCGGCGCGACGGGTTCGGCTGCCGGTTCCGTGCGCCGTTCGGTCGGATCGGGGGGCGGCGCGGGCCGCTTGATCAAGGTTGTCTGCATGATGGGCTCCCGAGCGAGCGTCGGCGGCCTCGGACCGAACGTGCGCTCTTGCTGTGCTTGGCCGATGCGATCGACGCTGCGGCCGGCCGCACGGGCTGATTGCGAGCAAAGACCCTGGCGCGCGAGTGCGGCCCGGGTTTGTCGGCAGCGTTAATTTCTCGTAACGATCGGCGCGATCCGATCGGCTCGGTGATGGCGGCGACTTTCATCGCGCCCGCCGGACGACAAGGCGGGGGGCTGAAACATGCGGCGTCCGTCAGCGCGCCGCGCCTCGTCGAGGGCAAGCTTAACGATCGTTAACGATCCTGCAACGCTCCCCTAACGTCGATTGTGCTTGTCTGCGCCGATGAACAGTCGCGGCTCCGTCGAATCGGGCGCCTCGCCATTGCGCAAGCCCCGTCAACGCGAAGCGATTGCGCGAACGCGAGGCGCGACGGCCGAAGATAAGGAGCAAGCGATGGAAGAGCGCAACAGTTCGAGGGAACGGTGGAGGGTCTATCGGCCTTCCAAGTCGGTATGGTTCTGGTCGTGCGTCGGTTGCGTCGTCGCGACGATGGTCGTCGGCTTCGCCTGGGGCGGCTGGGTGACGCGAGGCAAGGCGGCGCTGATGTCCGCGCAGGCCGCGCAGCAGGCCACGGCGGAACTCGCCGCGGCTTATTGCGTCAGCACGTTTGACGCCGCGCCGGACGCATCGACCAGGCTCGCCGCGCTGAAGGCCGAGGAAAGTTGGCAGCGCGCCGCCTTCATCGACAAGGGCGGCTGGGCGAAGCCGCCCGGCGTGGCGCAGGACGTCTACGGCGCGGCGGACCTTTGCGCCAGCAAGCTGGTCAGCGGCTCGGAGGCGCCGGCCAAAGCTTCGTCGACTTCGGGCTAACGGGACCTTTCCATGACCAGCGAAACGTCGGTTTCCGCCGATGGGCGATCCGCCGCCGAGCCGACCCGTCGCGATTTTCTCTACCTTGCGACGGCGGCGGTCGGCGGCGTCGGCGTCGCCGCGACATTGTGGCCGCTGATCGACCAGATGAATCCGGACGCCTCGACCGTGGCGGCGGGCCAGCCGATCGACGTCGACCTCAGTCAGATTCAGCCGGGGCAGCAGATCGTCGTGGTCTGGCGCAGCAAGCCGGTCTTCATCGTCAACCGCCCCAAGGCGGCGCTCGACGGATTGCAGGATCCGCAGCTTGTCGGCCGCCTTTCCGATCCCGATTCCGCCGCGTTGCAACAGCCGCCCTACGCCGTCAATTGGCATCGCTCGATCAAGCCGGAATACCTGGTGGTGGTCGGCATCTGCACCCATCTCGGATGCATTCCGAAATTCATGCCGACCCCGAGCGCGACCGACCCCGTCGCCAATTGGCCGGGCGGCTATTTCTGCCCGTGCCATGGTTCGCGCTACGACCTGTCGGCGCGCGTTTACCGGGGCGTTCCGGCGCCCTACAATCTGCCCGTGCCGCCGTATCATTTTCCGACCGACAAGACCGTGCGGGTCGGCGAGAATCCGCCCGATGCGACGTTCGACTTCGACTCCATCCTGCAAGTGTGAGGTCGCCCGGCCGCGGTTCGCCGACGATGAATCCGCTCATCCCGGGCGGCTCACCTCGCCGGCCGCCCGGTTCGGCGCCGCGCGCATCAATTTCGGCGTCGAGAAATGCGGCGCGACGCCCTCGCGCATGACGAAGCGGCGCAGCGGCCCGATGGCGCCGAGGGCGGCCAGACCCGCGCCGCGCAGGAAATCGACCGGCGCGAACGCGGCGAGCAGCGAGCGATTGAGCGCGGCGACCGCGCCCATCCGAAAGGCGACGTCGAGGCGCCGCAAATCGGCGTAGCGGCTCAAGGTCTCCGGGCCGCCGATGTCGCGACCCTCGCTCCTCGCCTGCGTCGCCGCCTCGATCAGATGGGCGGCGTCGCGCAGGCCGAGATTGAGGCCCTGCGCGCCGATCGGCGGAAAGACATGCGCGGCGTCGCCGACCAGCGCGAGGCGCGCCGCCGCCATGCGGGCGGCCGCCTGCGTGATCATCGGAAACGCGCCGCGCGCCCCCTCGATTCGCATCGCGCCCACCAGCGACTGGGCCTGAGCCTCGATCTCCGCGGCGAGCGCGTCGTCGTCGAGGGCGGCGCGGCGCCGGGCCTGCCGGTTCGACATCATCCAGACCAGACTGGAGCGCTTGGCGCCGGCGGGCGAATCCGGCAACGGCACCAAAGTGAACGGGCCGCTCCGCGTGTGAAATTCGGTCGAGAAATCCTCGTGCGGGCGCGCGTGCGTCAGAATGAGGGTCAGCGCGGTCTGCGGATGGCGGGCGACGGCGGCGTCGATCCCGGCCGCCTTGCGGGCCGGCGAACCGCGGCCGTCCGCCGCGGCGACGAGCCGGGCGGCGATGACGAGGCCGTTATCGCAGCGCGCCTGCGCTCGCGCGCCGCCGAATTCGTAAGCCGCGATCCGGCTCTCGATCAGGCGCAGCCCGGGCGCGGCGCGCGCGGCGCGCTGGAGGGCGTCGGCGAGCTGCGCGTTTTCAATGTTCCAGCCGAACTCTTCAAGATCGATCTCGCTCGCGTGGAACTCGACCGGCGGGGCGCTCCACAGCGACCCGGTGTCGTCGACGATGCGCAACGCGCGCAACGGCGCCGCGCGCGTTTCGATCGCCGGCCACGGACCCAACGCCTTCAGGAGGTTGATCGAGCTGTCGAACAGGGCGACGGTCCGCCCGTTGGCGGCCGGTTCGACGCCGCCGCACAGGATGACGTCGAAACCCGCGTGCGCAAAGCCGATCGCGGCGACCAGCCCCGCCAGCCCCGCGCCGACGACCAGAACCTCGCAGGAAAGTCCGGGGGCTTGCGCATCCATCGCGACAGGTTTTCCATCGATCGGCGCGACGAACGCCGCGCCCCGGCGCCGTCGAAGGGCCTCCCGCCCGACATTGCCGAATTGTCGCACGCATGCTTTCTTCCTGTCCAGGCGAGCGTCGCGCGAATCGAGGCGGCCTCCGGAATCCCGCGCGGGGCCGCTTGGGGGCAGGGCGGTCATGAGCATGGAGGACAGGCGCATGCCCGTGCGGAATGCGGCGGGCTTCCTGGTCCATGTGCTGACGGCTTCCGGCGGCGCCGTGGCGCTGCTCGCGCTCTACGCGGCGATCGAGCGCGACTTTCCCTCGACCTTCGCCTGGCTCGGCCTGGCGATGTTCATCGACGGCGTCGACGGCACGCTGGCGCGCGCCGCGCGCGTCACCGAAACCGCCGCGACGATCGACGGCGTCGTCCTCGATCTCGTGATCGACTTTCTGGCCTATGTGGTGACGCCGGTGGTCGCGCTGTGGCGCTCCGATCTGATGCCGACCTCGGTCGCCTTCTGGATCGGTCTTGTCGTCACCATCGCATCGGCGCTTTATTTCGCCGACCGGCGCATGAAAACCAGCGACAACTGGTTTCGCGGCTTTCCCGCTTTGTGGAACGTGTTCGTGTTCTACCTCTTCGTTTTCCGCCCGCCCTGGCCGGTCAGCGCCGCAGCGATGCTGATCGGCGCGGCGGCGATGTTCGCGCCGGTCGTCTATGTCCATCCTTTGCGGGTCATGACGATGCGGTGGTGGACGATCGCGGCGAGTCTCGCCTGGTGCGTTTTCGCGATATTGGCGGTCTGGCGGCGTCTGGAGCCGGATCTGTGGGTCAGGCTCGGGCTGATCGCGACCGCTCTCTATTTTCTCGCCCTGCCGTTCACCCGCCATTCGCCCTGGGCGCACGATCAGGAAGCCGTTTGACGCGAGGCGTCCGCGACTTGCCGCCACGCGCGAATTCTTGCTATAGCGGCGGGGCTGCAGCGAGCGTTCGCATCGGCGCGGCCTCGTGGCGGAGTGGCTACGCAGAGGACTGCAAATCCTTGCACCCCGGTTCGATTCCGGGCGAGGCCTCCAATTTTGAATCCCCCGGCGCGCCACGCTGCGCCATCACAGGGAAGTGAACGGCGGGCGAATGCCTGAGGCGATTTCCAGCGACGATTTCGACACCCGCCGGCGGCATATGGTGGACAGCCAGTTGCGCACCTGCGACGTGACCAATCAAGCCGTGCTCGCCGCCTTTGCGAGCATTCCGCGCCAAGCCTTTGTCGCGCCGGCGTTCGCCTCGCTCGCCTATCTCGATCGTGACGTCGCCGCGCTCGGCGCACGCGACCGGCTTCTGCTCGCGCCGATGACGCTGGCCCGGTTGATTCAGGCGGCGAACGTCCAGCCGGGGGAGACGGCGCTCGACGTCGGCGGCGGTTCCGGCTACAGCGCGGCGATCCTGGCGGCGCTCGGGGCGCGCGTCGTCGCGCTCGAATCGGACGCAGGGGCGATCGCCGAGGCCAAGCGCCTGCTGGCGGCCGACCAATCCGTTAAAATTATCGACGGCGATCTCGCCGATGGCGCGGCGGGCGGGCCTTTCGACGTGATTCTCGTCAACGGCGCCTTCGAGCGCAGTCCTGAAAAGTTGCTGGGTCAGTTGGCGGCGGGCGGGCGTCTGGTCGGCGTCGACGCCTCATTCGGCGCGCCCAAGGCGGTTCTCATCGAGGCAATCGGCGGCCTGACAAGCCGGCGCGTGCTGTTTGACGTAACGGCGCCCAGGCTTGAAGCCTTTCGAAAAGCCCCGAGTTTCGCCTTTTAGGCGGCCAGAGTGTCGCATAATTGCGACGCTCGAAATAATTGCTGGGCATGACTTGGTATCTGCGGACGAGGTCGGTAGCCCGCAACGCGCAAACGCCTATATTGATTTGGGGGTCGACTCGCCGGCCCCGTCTGCGCGGCTTGGGTAGCGTACGCGGCCGTCGGGGATCGCCGCGGTGGAGCGCCGGAAGAGCGCCCGCTTGGCGATCGAAAATCGAGCGCGCCGGGCAGCGGCGGCCAAGAACGGGGCGTTGATGTTTGTTTCAAGAGGCGACATGAGGGCGCCGAACGCCGCGCTTTCTCTTGGGGCGGCGCGCGGCGTCGCGCTGGCGGCGGCGATCGCGGCGATGGGGCTCGGCGTCGGAGCGGCGCGCGCGGAGACGATCGGCGGCGCGCTGGTCAAGGCCTATTTCAACAATCCCGACATCAATCAGCAGCGCGCGGCGGTCCGCGCCAGCGACGAGAACGTTCCAAAGGCGTTCGCCGGCTATCTGCCGACCGCCAACGCCACAGCCAACGCCGCGGTCCAGCAATACGACGCCGCCGGGCCGGCTTCGGCGGGCGGCGCGGAGGACCTCTATTCGCGGCCGCGCGGCTACGGCGTCACGGTCAACGAGACGCTGTGGAACGGCGACCGGACCTACAATTCGGTCCGGCAAGCCGAATCCGGGGTGATGGCGGCGCGCGAAACATTGCGCAACACCGAACAAAACGTCCTGTTGAGCGGCGTCACCGCTTATATGGACGTTCTGCGCGACACCGCGATCCTCGATCTCGACCGCAACAACGTCGAAGTGCTGCAGGAACAGTTGCGTCAGACCAACGATCGATTCACGGTCGGCGAGGTGACGCGCACCGACGTCGCGCAGGCCGAAGCGAGCCTGGCCGGCGCGCAGGCGACCGCGCTCCAGGCGCAGTCGACGTTGGAGACGTCGATCGCCAGCTACCGGCAGGTGATCGGCGAAGAGCCGAAGAACCTCGCGCCGGTCCGCGCGCTCGGCAAGCCGTTGCCGAGGACGCTCACTGAGGCGATCGCCATCTCGCAGGTCGAGCATCCGGCGATCGTCGGCTCGCTGTTCGGCGTCGACGCGGCCCAACTCAACGTCAAGGTGGTCGAGGGCGCGCTGCTGCCGACCGTCGGATTGACCGGCCAGCTTCAGCAGCAATGGGACCTCACCGGTTTTCCGCTGCCGAATCGCGCGCTGACCTATTCGCTGATGGGGCAGATCAGCATTCCGATCTACGACGGCGGCGCCACCTACGCCTCGACGCGCCAGGCCAAGGAACAGCTCGGTCAGCAGGAGTTGCAGACCGACCTGCAGCGCGACAAGGTGCGCGCCGCGGTCGTCTCCGCCTGGGGCGTCAACTCGAATTCGGCGGCGATCATCCGCTCCGCCAAGGCGCAGGTCGCGGCGGCGGAAATCGCGCTCGCCGGCGTGCGCGAGGAAGCCAAGGTCGGTCAGCGCACGACGTTCGACGTGCTGACCGCGCAGCAGACGCTGCTCAGCGCTCGCGTGCAGCTCGTTTCGGCGCAGCATGACGCCGTCGTCGCCTCTTATAGCGTGATGTCGGCGATCGGCCGCCTGTCGACGGCCAGCCTCGGACTGGCCGCCGTCCAATACGATCCCAAGGTGCATTTCGATCAGGTCAAGGATCGCTGGATCGGCTTGCGCACGCCGGATGGACGCTGAGCGATCGAGGGCGCTTGTGGATTAGTGGCGGCGGCCGGCAAATAGCGACGCCGGCGCCTTGCGCGGACGCGACGCGAGGGCCTATCGATGGCGTTCGGCGCGCGCGGCCGGAGGCGTTTTCGACGGCGCGGCGGCGCGTTTGATTTTCGATCGGCGCCCGAAGTCGGGAGCGAAGGTTCAACGATGCGAGGCGCAATCGGGCGCCAGGGGGCAGAGGCCATGAGCGCACCCAATCCTTCTTCGACAGACCGGGATCTCGAATCCTTGCGGCGCGCGCAACGCGCCCACGAACCTTCAATGGAAGAGATTCTCGCCTCGATCCGCAGCATCATCGCGGACGACAGGGAGCCGCCCGCGGCGAGCGCGCCGGCTCCGAAAGCCGGTTCGGCGGCCGGGCCGCAGATCGTCTACACCAACAACGCGGTCCCGCCGGCCCGTCCGGTCGCTTCGACGCCGGAAGCCGCGCCGCCGTCGCCGGCGCCCGCCGTCGCCGCCCCGTCGCCGAAGGTCGTGTGGGAGAAGCCCGAGCCGGCCGCCGAACCCGCGCCCGCCGCGCAGCCGGCCGCGGCGGCCGCGCCTGATGCGCCCGCGCCGGGGTCGAACGCGGCGCCGGCCGAGGAGGAGCCGTTCGCCTCGCCGGAGACCGAGGCGGTGGTGGCCGCTTCGTTTCAGGCGCTCTCGGCGAGCGTGGCGATGCAGAGCACCGCGATGATCGAGAACCTGACTCGCGAAATGCTGCGCCCGATGCTGAAGAGCTGGCTCGACGACAATTTGCCGGCCATCGTCGAGCGGCTCGTGCGCGCCGAAATCCAACGCGTCGCGCGCGGCGCCCGCTAGGTTTCGCCCTCTCTCATCCGCGTTGACTTTGCGCCGCGCCCTGCGCTTTAACCCCGGCGCGCCTCGCAGGCGGTCGGCCGCGCCCGTCCCGGGCGGGCCTGGGCTTGTTCATGATGGAAAAGACATTCGACCCCGCCGCCGTCGAAGGACGCATTTCGGCGCGATGGGAGGCGGAAGGCGCGTTCCGCGCCGGGCGGCCCGAGCGCGCTGACGCGGAAGCGTTTTGCGTGGTGATCCCGCCGCCCAACGTCACCGGCAACCTGCATATGGGCCATGCGCTCAACAACACGCTGCAGGACATCCTGTGTCGCTATTGGCGCATGAAGGGCAGGGACGTGTTGTGGCAGCCCGGCACCGATCACGCCGGCATCGCCACGCAAATGGTGGTCGAGCGCCAGTTGATGGAGCGGCAGGAGCCGGGCCGGCGCGAGCTCGGCCGCGAGAAATTCCTCGAGCGGGTGTGGGCGTGGAAGGCCGAATTGGGCGGCGCCATCGTCAACCAGTTGAAGCGGCTCGGCGCCTCCTGCGACTGGAGCCGCGAGCGCTTCACGATGGACGAAGGCCTGTCGAAAGCGGTGATCAAGGTCTTCGTGCAGCTTCACCGCGAAGGGCTCGTCTACAAGGACAAGCGTCTCGTCAATTGGGATCCGAAATTCCAGACCGCGATCTCCGATCTCGAAGTCGTGCAGGTCGAGTGCCGCGGCTCGTTCAAATGGACGCGGGACGATGGAGCGCCGTTCGACGCCGCGGCGCTCGGCAAAATTCTCGACCGCAACCCGAACGGCCACCTCTATTACTTCGACTATCCCGTCGTCGACGAGGCGGGCGAAGAGACCGGCGAAAAGCTCACCGTCGCCACGACCCGCCCCGAGACGATGCTCGGCGACACCGCCGTGGCGGTTCACCCCGGCGACGAGCGCTATCGCCGCCTGATCGGCAAAAGGGTGCGCCTGCCGCTGGTCGGACGGCTGATCGCCATCGTCGCCGACGAATATTCCGATCCGGAAAAGGGCACGGGCGCGGTCAAGATCACGCCGGCGCATGACTTCAACGACTTCGAGGTCGGCAAGCGGCACGAGGCCGAAGGCGCGCGGCCGATCAATATTCTCGATGCCGAGGCGCGCATCCAGCTCAGGGGCAATCTCGCCTTCTTCGAAGGAATTCCCACGCAGGATCACGACGCGGCGCGCACGGTCGGCGTCCTCGACGGCCTCGACCGCTTCGAGGCGCGCAAGCGCGTTGTGGCGATGATGGCGGCGCTCGGCCTGCTCGAGAAAATCGAGCCCAATACGCATACGGTTCCGCACGGCGACCGCTCCAACGCGGTGATCGAGCCGTGGCTGACCGACCAGTGGTATGTCGACGCCAGGACGCTGGCGCAGCCGGCCCTCGCGGCGGTGCGCGCGCGGCGCACCGCGTTCACGCCGAAGAACTGGGAGAAGACCTATTTCGACTGGCTGGAGAACATCCAGCCGTGGTGCGTCTCGCGCCAGCTCTGGTGGGGGCACCAGATTCCGGCGTGGTACGGGCCGAAGCTCTCCGGCCACAATTTTGTTTTCGACGAATCCGAGATCTTCGTTGGGGAAGATGCGGAATCGGTCGTCGCTGCGGCCAACGCCTACTACGGCCGTGAAGTCAGGATAGTTGCCGACCGTCGGGCTGCAATGGCCGAATGGAGTCGTGCCGCAGCCCATCCTGCGACTGCGATGGCGGCGGCGCCCATCTGGCGCGATCCCGACGTGCTCGACACCTGGTTCTCCTCGGCTTTATGGCCGTTCTCGACGCTGGGGTGGCCCGAGGAGACGCCCGAGCTCGAGCGCTATTATCCGACCTCCGTGCTCGTGACCGGCTTCGACATCATCTTTTTCTGGGTCGCCCGGATGATGATGATGGGCCTGTATTTCATGCACGAAATTCCGTTTCGCGACGTCTACATCCACGCCCTGGTGCGCGACGAGAAGGGCGCGAAAATGTCGAAGTCGAAGGGCAACGTCATCGATCCCCTCGCGCTGATCGACCGCTACGGCGCCGATTCGCTGCGCTTCACGCTCGCCGCGATGGCGGCGCAGGGGCGCGACATCAAGCTGTCGACCGCCCGCGTCGAAGGCTATCGCAATTTCGCGACCAAGCTGTGGAACGCCGCGCGCTTCGCCGAACTCAATGGTTGCCGGCGCGTCGCCGGCTTCGACCCCGCCGCCGCCGGCGGCAAACTCAACCGCTGGATTCTCGGCGAGACCGCCAAGGCGGTGGACGAGGCCGCGCGCGCCATCGAAGCCTTTCGCTTCAACGACGCCGCCAACGCCGTCTACCGGTTCGTGTGGAACATTTTCTGCGACTGGCACCTCGAACTCGCCAAGCCGGTGCTGCAAGCCGGCGAGGGCGGTCCGGCGCGCGCCGAAGCGCAGGCGACCATCGCCTACGTGCTCGACGAAATCCTGGCGCTGCTGCATCCGTTCATGCCGTTCCTCACCGAGGAGCTGTGGGCGATTGCCGGCGAGGAGGGGCCGAAGCGCGCCGGGCTTCTCGCGCTGGGGCCGTGGCCGCGCGGCGATTTCGCCGTCGATCCGGACGCCGAGGCGGAAATCGGCTGGCTGATCGACCTCGTGTCGGAAATCCGCTCGGTGCGTTCCGAGATGGGCGTGCCGCCCGCCGCGCAATTGCCGCTGACGCTGGTCGAGGCGTCGGCGCCGATCGTCGCCTATGTCGAGAACTGGGGCGAGACGATCCAGCGCCTCGCCCGCGTGACGGAAATCGGCTTTGCGCAGGCCGCGCCCGCCGGGTCGGCGCAGATGCTGGTGCGCGACACCGTGGCCGTGCTGCCGCTGGCGGGGGTCGTCGACATCGACGCCGAGCGCGCCCGCCTCGCCAGGGAAATCGCCGCGCAGCGCAAGGAAGTCGCCGGCGTCGACGCCAAGCTCGCCAACGCGGACTTTGTGGCGCGGGCGCCGGAGGAAGTCGTCGAGGAAAACCGCGAGCGCCGCGACGCCGCCTTGGCGCGGATCGTCAAGATCGAGGCGGCGCTGGCGCGTTTCGACCTGATTTAGCCGGGGCGAGGGCGTCAGCGCGTCGGTTCGCCGCAGATTTTGTCGCCAAGGCGGCTTGTCGGGCGCGCGACGATGGGGGAATACAGTCCGGGGTGGAGATTTCCGCAGGTGAGGTTCGCCATGAAACGGGTTGCCTTGACGATCGCTTTGACCGCGCTGGTCGCTTCGGCCGGCGCCGCGCGCGCCCAGGACGCGGCGGCGGGGGAGCACGTGTTCATCAAATGCAGGGCGTGCCATATGATCGGCGAGGGCGCCCGCAACATGGTCGGCCCCTCGCTGAATGGAATCGTCGGCCGTCCGGCCGGGACCTTTCCCGGCTATTCCTACAGCGACGCCAACAAGAGTTCGGGCTTCACCTGGGACGAGGCGACTCTCAAGGAATATCTGAAGAACCCGCGCGCCAAGGTGCCCGGCACCAAGATGGCCTTCGTCGGGCTGTCGTCGCAGGCCGACATCGACAATGTCATCGCCTATCTCAAGCAGTTCGGGCCCGACGGCAAGAAGCTTTGAGCGCGGCGGCGTTCGGTCATCCGCGCTGCGCTCGCCCCTGCAGCGCGGCGCCGCGCAAGGCGTCGATCTCGGCTCGATAGGCCGCTGCCGAGGCGCCGTGGTAAATGGCGGAGCCGACGACGAGAACGTCGGCGCCCGCCTGCGTCAGCGCGCCGGCGTTGTGCGGTCCGACGCCGCCGTCGACTTCGAGCGCGATCGGCCGCTCGCCGATCATCGCTCTGACGCGGCGGACCTTGTCGATCATCGCCGGAATGAACGCCTGGCCGCCGAAGCCCGGATTCACCGTCATGACCAGGATGAGGTCGAGCCGGTCGAGTTCGTACTGGATCGCGCTTTCCGGCGTGGCGGGATTGATCGCGACGCCGGCTTTCTTGCCGAGGCCGCGGATCGCCTGCAGCGATCGGTCGAGATGGGGGCCGGCTTCGGCGTGGACCGTGATTCGATCGGCGCCGGCCGCGGCGAAGGCTTCCAGATAGGGGTCGGCCGGCGCGATCATCAAATGGACGTCGAACGTCCGCGCGGTGAGGCGCCGCAGGCTTTCGATGACCGGCGGCCCAAACGAAATGTTGGGCACGAAATGACCGTCCATGACGTCGAGATGGTGCCAGTCGGCGCCGGCTTGCTCGACCGCGCTGATCTCTTCGGCAAGCCGCGAGAAATCGGCGGCGAGGATCGACGGCGCGATTGTGATTTCACCGACCATCCGGCCTGTCCCTTTGTTGCGCCCCGACGCCGCCGGAGCCGGCTCGCCGCCCGGCGGCCGATCGCCGACGAATCCGCCATCGTGACGCGGGCCGCTCGCCTTGAATAGCACAACGGGCGGCGCGGCCGAACCGGCTATCCCGTCGGGTCGAGCCGTCGCGGCGCGCCGGCGCCGTCGCGATCGGCGCGCATTTCCTCGCCCCACAGCCGCGCGCCGTGGACGCTTGTTGCGACCGGCGGCGACCAGCCGGCCTCCAGCATCTTGCGCGGCCGGACGGCGAGGGCGCCCGCCAGGACCGCCCAATTCTCCCCCTGACCGATCATCGCCGCCAAGGCGCCGATGAGACGGGGCGGCGCCGCCCACAAGCGAGCGGGTCGGCCAAGGCCGGCGCGCAGGCCGGCGAGCAGATCGGCGACGGTGGAAGGCTCGGGATCGGCGAGAACGAAGCTCTCGCTGGCCGATCCCGTTCGCGCCAGGCTGAACAGGATCGCGCTGGCGAAATTGTCGACGCTGAGGAACGAGCGCGGCGCCCGCAAGGCGCCGAAGGGCAGCGGCGCCGGACTGTCCGCCCATCGCGCCAGCCTCGCCAGATTGCCCTTCACGCCGACGCCGTAGATCGTGACAGGCCGTAGAATGGTCGTGGGCAAACCAAGTCCGGCAAGGCCGCGTTCCGCCCTGAGCTTTGCGCGCCCGTAGGCGTCGGTCGGCGCAGGGAGACTGTCGTCGTCGAGGACCGCTTCGGCCGTCGGGCCGGATATCGCGCGAATGGAGGAGACGAACGTCAGGCGCGACGCGCGACCCTCGCCGGCCTTCGCCAGGCGCAGGACGGCCTCGGCGTTGATCCGATCGTAGACATCCTCGGCGCCGGCGCTTTTCGCATGGGCGATAGCGGCCAGATGCACCACCGCGTCGACGCCGGCGAGAAGGGGGCGCCAGTCGACGGTCTCGAGGCTCTCGACGAGCGGGAAGACCACCCCGTCCTGCGGCGGCTGCTCGCGGCGAACCGGCGCGACGATCGCATAGCCGCGGCGGGTCAGGGCCGGAAGCAGGCTTCGGCCGAGGAAGCCCGACGCGCCGGTGACGAGGACCCGCTCCGCCACGTCACGCCCTCTCCCGAACGAGATCGCGCATCAGCAGCGCGACGACGGCGGCGCCGAACGCCAGCGCCGCCATTTGCGCCGTCGGCGGCCTTCCGGCGACCAGCAAAGCGGCCGCGCAAAGCAGGACATTGCACGCCGCGACGCGCGCGATGACTCGCCATGTCGACAATCCGCGACGCCGCGCGCGCTGGTAGAAGTGGTCGCGATGGGCCTGCCAGAATTTCTCGCCGGCCAGAATGCGGCGCATGAGCGTGAGCGTCGCGTCGGCGACATAATAGAGGAACGGCAGCAGCGCGACCACCGGGCCGTGCGCGTCGCAGACGACGAGCGCCGCCGTCGCCCCGAGCACGCCGAGCGGCAGGCTGCCGGAATCGCCGAGAAACAGCCGCGCCTCGGGCCTGTTCAGCAACGCGAAGCCCAGCAGCGCGCCGGCCATCGCCAGGCAAAGCAGGCCCATCCAAGGCGCGGGGCCTGAAACTTGCGTCCCGAGCAGAAAAACCGTCGCGAAGGCGGGGACGAATTGCGCGACGCTCATCAGATCGATGCCGTCCATGAAGTTCGTCAGATTGATCAACCACAGCATGCCGATCAGCGCGCCTGCCCACACCACGAGCGGCGGCAGGATGGCGAGCTGCGAGGGGACATCCACCGGCGCCGCGGCGAGCGCGAGGCCTGCGGCGCCCGCTTGCACCGCGAGGCGAAGGAGCGGAGGAAGCGGCGCCCGGTCGTCCCAGGCGCCGAGCGCCATCAGAACGAGCATCGCCGCGCCGAGCGCCCAGGCGAAAGCGTCGGGCCGTCCGCCGGCGGCGATCCGCGCGGCGAAAGCCGCCGCCAGGGCGACGGGAACGACCACCAGCCCGCCGCCCTGCGGCGTCGCCCTCGAATGGCTCGACCGCGCGCCGGGGACGACCAGGAACAAGCGGCGAAACGAGGGAATGAGCAACGCGCACAGCGCGGCGGCGGCGACGAAGGCGGCGATGACGACTGAGAATGCCAAGCGGCCCTCGCCCCTGCGCCTAGCGTGAGGCGGCCCTGCGGTAATATTCGTTGAGGAATTCGAGACGGGCGCGTTCCGGCGCATCATCGGCGCGCGCGCCGATCTCTCGTCCAAGCTGCATCACCTGTCCGGCGCCGCCCGGTCGGTATGGCGGCCAATGCGGCAATCCGGCGCCGTTGGGATCGCCATGCTTGGCGAAATTGACCCAATAGGACGACATCGCGTCGGCGAGCCGGCGATCTTCGCGTTCCCAGCGCCAGTCCCTCACTTGCAGATTGTCGAAGACGTAGGAGATTTCCGCGAAGTGAAAGACGCCGGGCGCGGCCAAGGGATAGATCGACGCTTCCGGCGCGCCCGGCGGCCGGCGGTCAAAAAAATATCGATAGGTCGGCGATCGGCCGCTCGCGGCGGCGAGCTCGGCCCAACGCCAGGCGCCGAGGTCGATGACCTGGTCGCCGACCAGCGTCGCATAAGCGGCCTTGTCCGCCTCCAGCGTCGCTCCCGGCGGATAATGCGCCAGCGCTTCATCGGCCGCATCGGCGAATTGGGATCGGACGCGCTCGGCGTAGGAGGGCTCGCCCGGGCCGAAGGTCGCAAGGCGCGGCGCAAACAGCGATCCTTCGTCGCGGTTCCAGCCGACGAGAAGCGGAACGGCGCGCTGCTGGCCCCCGGCGTAAATGGCGGCGGGATGTTCGGGAACGACGTAGCCGTCGACGACGCCGAACGCATAGCTGATCGGGCTCTTGAGCGCCGCGGCGAGCACTTTCTCGGCCGGCAGGGCGCGAAGGTCGGCGATGCGCTCGCAGCCCAGCGCCTGGGCGAATCTCAGCCCCTCCTGCTCGCCGATGCGAAGCGGCTTCGGCCCGAAGATCAGCGAGGGCGAGAGCGCGCCACCGCTCGCGCCGATGGCGCGCGTGAACAAACCTTCGGTCAACGGCGAGGCCATCAACAGGCTGACGTCGAACGCGCCCGCCGACTCGCCGAAAACGGTCACGCAGTCCGGATCGCCCCCGAACGTCGAAATGTTGTCTTGCGTCCAGCGCAGCGCGGCGATCTGGTCGAGAAGCCCGTAATTTCCGGAGGCGCCGGTTCCCGATTCCGCCGTGAGGTCCGGATGGGCGAGGAAGCCGAATACGTCCAGGCGATAGTTGATCGTGACGACCACCACTCCCTTCGCGGCCAGATGGGCGCCGTCATATTCCGGCTGCGATGCGGCGCCGAGATTGTTGCTGCCGCCGTGGATCCAGACCATCACCGGCAGCCTGTCCGCCGCCGATTTCGCCGGCGTCCAGACGTTCAGGTAGAGACAGTCCTCGCTCATCCGATCGTTGAGGGGATCGAGATCGCCGAGACGGTCGCCCTGCATGCATCGCGGGCCCCAGCGCTCGGCGTTTCGAACGCCCGCCCAGGGCGCGACGGGCTGCGGCGCCCTCCACCGCCTCGCGCCGACCGGCGGCGCTGCGTAAGGGAGGCCCTTGAAGACGCGAATGCCGGAGGCGTCGGCTCCGACGTCGGCGATCAGCCCACTCTCGATTCGAAGCGGCGGCGTTCCGCGGGAATCGATCGCCATCGTTCTCTTCCTCCAGGCTCGCCGTGCGGGCGCGGGCGCCTAACGCTCGCGGCGAGCCGAAATGGCGGCGGGCCCGGTCTCTCACGGAATCGCGATGCGACGCAATCCGGCGGCGGCGTGTCGTTCAGGCGCCCGTGGTCCCGCTGGTTCCGGCGGCGCGCGGCGCTCCGGGCGCGGCCGCCCGCGAATCGAGCGCCCTGGCGAGACGGCGCGCGAGGGGCGCGTCTTTCGAGAGAGGATGCCCCTTTTCTTGCGTCGCATCCTTCATCCGCCGGATGAGATCGTAGTCATGCTCGTCGCGATAAGGCTTGAGGTCGAGATCGGCGGGCAGCTTGGTCAGGCGTTCGTCACCCATCTCCTTGACGAATTTCTGCATGAACCGATCGTAGGCGCGCCATGAAACGCCGTCGGCGCGCACGGCGGCCTCCTCGGCGCGCGTGGCGATCTGGTGGGCGTGTTGGTAATGCAGATCGAGCTGATCGATCAGCGTCTTCTCCACTTCCTCGTGCAGCAGGAGATAGCGGTCGACCGCGATCTTGCGGCCCTTGTAGAGGAAGCTGCGCGGCAGGTGGCGGTCGATATAGATGGTCTTGCCGTCGAGGCTGTAGCCGGCGAGATAGGGGATGTCGTGGGTGCGGTCGATGGTCCTGATGCGGCGCTCGATTGCGTCGAGCGCGCGATCGAGCATCAGGCTGGACACGTAAGTGTCGGGCAGGCGCAGGCGCTTGTGGGCGCCGATCGGGTGACAGCAGTTGCTTGGCATGGCCCCCTCGCTCACGACGCCTGATCGGCGGGATCGCCGCCGGTCTGCGCCGCATCCGTCGGCGCGCGCAAGGCGACGAGGATGGAAAGCCGGTCGGGCGGCGGCTGACGGATCAGCCGCCGCGCTCCTTCATGGCTTCTTTTCGTTTTTCGAAGCGCGCGCGCCCGCGCCGGTCGCGTCCGCTTCGCACATATACGCGCCCGCCTTGGTCTTCCCGTATTTCGGCGAGTTCGCGTAGTGGTAGACCTTCGACTTGGTGTTGACCCAGACGACCGTGTCGGACGGGCACTTGGCCTTGGCTTCCGCATCCGTCGCAAATTGTCCGGCGGCCGACATCGCCGCCGCTTTCGGCTTCACCGGCTTCATTGGCGCGGGAGCGGCGGCCGCCGGAGCGGGGGCCGGGGCTGGCGCGGCGGCCGGCGCCGGAGCTGCGGCCGGCGCGGGCGCCGGGGCCGCCGCAGGGGCCGGCGCCGGAGCGGCGGCGGGAGCGGCGGCCGGCGCTGCGCCGGCCTTTTGTTGCGTGCGACACTGGGCGAGGAAGTCCTTCCACGTCATGCCGTTGGTAGTTCCCGCGGCTTTGGCCGCCTTCCACTGATCGCCGCAAATCTTCATGACGCTTTGCGCGTCGGCCGCGCCGGTTCCGGCAAGCGCGAAGGCGCCCGCCAGGATGACGACCGAAAAGGCCGCCCCTACCGCTTTAAACATGGCATATCCTCCAACCTCTGCTTTGCCCGCCGCCGCCTGGCCAAGCGCCACAATCCAAGGGTTCGCCGCCGCGCTTTTCCGCGGCGGCCTCGTCAATGCCCGGCGGTCGCTGAACCGGCACTGAACATTCGCGTCAACTTCTTGACCTTCGTCGAAAACTGATGCCGGCGCTGTTCGCCGTCGACCACTTCCTGGCTCGTCACCCAATTGAGCTGGATGGCGCGGCGCGGACCGGAAGTCGGCTTGTGGCCGTGCCACGAGTTGTCGGCGCGGCGAAACACCAGCAGCGTCCCGCCATGGGGCGGCACTTCGGCGACGTAATCGTCGAGGTCGTCGGGCCCGCGCAGCAGGCGCAGGCGACCGGCGTCGTCCTCCCACCGCTGGTTCATATAGAGCAGCACGGTGATGATCTTGGTGGTCGAATTGGTGTGGATGGCGCCGTCCTTCTCGCGCACGAAGCCGCGCACCGTGTACATGGTCGGGCGTCCCGCGAGGTCGATGGCGAATTTGCGCTCGATCGCCGAACGAAACTGCGGGCCGAGCAACTCGCCCATCAGCTCCTTGAACCTGCCGTGAATGTCGAGCTCGGCGGGCGGATGCGAGCCGGGGCCCGGCACGGCGGGGTAGTCGGCGACGACGGACTGGAACGTCTCGGCCTTGATGAAATCGGGAACGACGAGGAATTCGAAGGGGTCGCGCTGCAGCGGCGTCCGGTCGAGCGCCTCGAAATCGCAATAGGTCAAACGATGCTCCTTGCAGGCGAAGCTCGAGCCGAGCGCTGAAATTCCCGATGATCGGCGACGCTTATAGCAAGCACGCGGCGCCGCGCCAACTCGCCGGCCGCGTCGCGCGCACGCGGCCCTGCGCGCGGTCACGGCGCGTCCTTGGCCTGCCCCGCCAGGAACGCCTCGAGCCAATGAATGTCGTACAATCCGTTCTGGATGTCGTTGTTGCGCACCAGGGTGCGGAACAGCGGCAGCGTCGTTTCGACGCCGTCGATGATGAACTCGTCGAGGGCGCGGCGAAGCCGCATCAAGGCCTCGGTTCGGCTGCGGCCGTGGACGATCAGTTTGCCGATCAGCGAATCGTAATAGGGCGGGATGACGTATCCCTGATAAACGGCCGAATCGACGCGCACGCCGAGGCCGCCGGGCGGATGATAATAGGTGATCCGGCCGGGCGAGGGCGTGAAGGTCCGCGCATGTTCGGCGTTGATGCGGCATTCGATCGCCGCGCCGGTGATTCGCACGTCCTCCTGCGCGATGGTCAACGGCGAGCCGGCGGCGATCTTGATCTGCTCGTTGACCAGGTCGATGCCGGTGATCATTTCGGTGACGGGATGCTCGACCTGGATGCGGGTGTTCATTTCGATGAAAAAAAACCGCCCGTCGTCGTAGAGGAACTCGACCGTTCCGGCGCTGACATATTGGAGCTCGGCCATCGCGCGCGCGACGATGCCGCCGATTTCCTCGCGCTGGGCGCCGTTGAGCGCGGGCGATGGGCCTTCCTCCCAGATTTTCTGATGGCGTCGCTGCAGCGAACAATCGCGCTCGCCGAGATGAATCGCCCGGCCGCGGCCGTCGCCGAGCACCTGGATTTCGATATGGCGCGGATTGTCGAGGTATTTTTCGAGATAGACCGAATCGTCGCCGAATGCCGCCTTGGCTTCGGTCTTGGCGGTCGCAATGGCGTCCGGCAGCTCTTTCGAGTCGCGCGCGACCTTCATGCCGCGCCCGCCGCCCCCGGCCGCCGCCTTGACCAGCACGGGATAGCCGATCTCGGCGGCGACGCGTAGCGCCTCCTCGTCGTCGCCGACCGCGCCCGCCGAGCCGGGCACGCAGGGAATCCCGAGGCGCCTCGCGGTCCGCTTGGCCTCGATCTTGTCGCCCATGAGGCGGATATGCTCGGGCCTTGGCCCGATGAACGCGATGTGATGCTCGCCGAGGATTTCGGCGAACCGCGCGTTTTCCGACAGGAACCCGTAGCCGGGATGGACCGCGTCGGCGCCGGTGATCTCGCAGGCCGCCAGCAGCGAGGGGATGTTCAGATAGGAGTCGCGCGCCGGCGGCGGCCCGATGCAGACGCTTTCGTCGGCGAGCTTGACGTGCATCGCCCCCGAATTGGCCGTCGAATGCACGGCGACGGTGGCGATGCCGAGCTCCTTGGCGGCGCGCAGGATGCGCAACGCGATCTCGCCGCGGTTGGCGATGAGGATCTTATCGAACATCGGCGCGACCTGGACCTGAAAGGCGAGGCTGGGGCGCTCGCTGAAAGCAGACCGGCAAAGTCATTCGATGATCATCAGCGCCTGGCCGTATTCGACCGGCGCTCCGTCCTCGATGAGAATCTCGACGACCTTGCCCGATCGGGGCGCGACGATCTCGTTGAAGGTCTTCATCGCCTCGACGAGCAACAGTTTCTCGCCCTCCTTGACAGTCGAGCCGACCTCGACGAACGGCTTGGCTTCGGGGCTGGGGCGCAAATAGGCGGTGCCGACCATCGGCGATTTGACCGCTCCGGGATGATGGCCGGGCGAGACCGGCGCCGGCGCGGCGGCCTCCGATGACGGCGCGGCGGGACCGGTCGCGGCCGCCGCGGCGTAATTGGGCGGGGCGGCGCGCCGCTCGCGCGCCACGCGCACCCGCAGGCCGTCGTGCTCGATTTCGACCTCGCTGAGATCGTGGCGCCCGGCGATCTGCGCCAGAGCCGCGACCACCGAAAGATCGACGGTGCGGCCGGAAGCCTGACCGGGCGGGGCGGTTTCGTCCTGCGGCTTCTTCATCGTTCGCTCGCTTTTCTCACAGTGCCGGCGCCCGCCAGACGGCGGGCGAACAGTCGCGGCCCAAGGCCGTTTGGCGCCTTGCGGGCCGAAGCCGTCCGGTGCTTGGCGGGCGGCGATCCCGGGCCTCGCGAGGCGCGAATCGGTTTCGCATCATGTCGTTCAACCAAATTCCTTGCAGCATGAGAACAAGTCCGGCAAGCGGGCGATGCGCCCCGGGGGTTGGGTGCTATAGCCCGCAGATGCGCGCAAATAAAGCCCGGCCGCCGGGGGGAGCGCTATCCCGCCCTCACCCAGACGCGATTGTCGTGGAAGGCCGCGCCGCCGAACGGCGCGACGATATCGTCGCCGGTGAGGACATTGACGCCGCGCCCGTCGAGAAAGTCGCCGCTCGGCCAGACGCCTTCGCTCACCAGCACCCCGCGCCGCAGCCCGTCGAAGATCTTCACATGGAGGCGCGTATCGCCGCGCCGGTTGCCGAGCCGGACCACGTCGCCGTCGCCGACGCCGAGCCGGGCGGCGTCTTCGGGATGGATCATCACGGTCGGCCGCCGTTCCCGCTCGCGCGAGGTCGGCGTCTCGGCGAAGGTCGAATTCAGGAAGCCGCGCGAGGGCGAAGTGGCGAGGCGGAACGGATGCTCGTCATCGGCCTCCTCGATGATCGCCCAGTGGTCGGGCAGGCCGGGCATCTCCCCCCACGGTCCCATCAGTCCGATATTGGCGAACGGCGTGGTCGACCAATCCGCCTTGAAGCGAAAGCGGCCGTCCGCGAAGCCGAATCCCCTGGTGAAGTGCGCCTCCTCGAAACAGGGTTGCGCATCGAGCCACTTCTTGGCTTCGAGTTCTTCGAGCGAACCCCAGCCGGAAGCCTGGAGCGTCCAGTCGATGATCTCACGCGCGCCCATGGCGAAGCCGCGATGCTCGGCGCCCAGACGCCGCGCCAGCGCGCAGACGAGTTCGTGGTTCGAGCGGCACTCGCCGGGCGGGTCGACCAGCTTGGGGCCGAACATCACATATTGATGGCCGCCGCCCTGATAGACATCGTCATGCTCCAGAAACATGGTCGCGGGCAGCACGACGTCGGCCATGGCGGCGGTTTCGGTCATGAAATGCTCGTGCACGCAGACGAACAGGTCGTCGCGCGCAAAGCCGCGCTTCACCTTGGCCTGGGCGGGGGCCACGACGACCGGGTTGGTGCTTTGCACCAGCAACGCCTTGACCGGCCCGCGGCCGCGCAAGGCTTCGGTTTCGCCGCACAGAACCGCGCCGATCCGCGACTGGTCGAGCATGCGCGCGTCGGGGTCGTGGGCGTCGAGGCCCTCGATCAGCGTCTTGCGCCAATGATAGATCGCCGCGTTGTTGTGAAAAGCCCCGCCTCCCTCGTGAGCCCAGGCGCCGGTGACGGCGGCGATGCAGGCGGCGGCGTGCATGTTCGCCGCGCCGTTGCGTTGGCGCGAAAAGCCGTAGCCGAGGCGGAAATAGCTGCGCTTGCGTTCGCCGACGAGCGCCGCGAACGCCTCGATTTCGCCGGTCGCCAGCCCGGTGATCGCGCTCGCCCATTCGGGGTCGCGCGTCGCCAGATGCGCCTCCAGCGCGTCGGGCGCGTCGGTGTAGCGCGCCAGATAATCGCGGTCGGCGAATCCGTCGCGGAACAACACGTGCATGACCGCGCAGGCGAGCGCCCCGTCGGCGCCGGGGCGCAGGCACAGGGCGAGATCGGCCTGCTTCATCGTTTCGTTGCGGTAGATGTCGACGACGACGATTTTCGCGCCGCGCTCCTTGCGCGCGCGCATCGCGTGGGTCATCACGTTGACCTGTGTCGAAGCGGCGTTGGTGCCCCAGATCACCACGCAGTCGGCCTTCGCCATTTCGCGCGGGTCGGGCCCCATCATCTTGCCGGCTCCGGCGATGAAGCCCGTCCACGCCGGATTGACGCAAATCGTCGAGTAGAAGCCGGAATAGCGCTTGACGTTGGTCAAACGCTTGATCCCGTCGCGCATCAGCAGGCCCATCGTGCCCGCGTAGTGATAGGGCCAGACGCTTTCGGCGCCGAACTCCCGTTCGCTTTTCAGGAACGCCTCGGCGACGATGTCGAGCGCGTCGTCCCAGGAGATCGGCGCGAACTGGCCCGAGCCCTTCGGTCCGGTGCGGCGCAGCGGCCGCGTCAGGCGGTCCTTGTGATGGAGGCGCTCGGCGTAGCGCGCGACCTTGGCGCAGACGATCCCCGCCGTGTAGGCCTGGTCCGCGGCGCCGTGGATGCGCCCGATGCGCGATCCCTCGATCACTTCGACGTCGAGCGCGCAAGCCGACGGGCAATCATGCGGGCAGACGGAAGGGCGACGAACGATTCCCGCCGGCGCGTTCATGCACTGCGATCCTTCATCGTCCCGGACCCCTCGGGGAACACGAATTCGGCAGGATATTGCGCGGGACGTCAATAGCACAGGCCGGCGCATGGCTCGCCCGCCGCGCCGGCCCTGGCGGCGCCAACCAACGGACTTCGATTGCCGCCGGCAATTCAGGGATGTTTCAGATAGGCCTGCGCCGTCGCCTCGATGCGCATGCCGGGCGGGCCGATGAGTTCGCGCGCGACGATCGTCGCGCGGCTCGGATAGGGCGGGGCCTTGAAGAATTCATTGTAGACCTTGTTCATTCCGGCGACGTCTTTGGCGTCGATCAGGAAGAACGTGATCTGAACGACGTCGGCGAGGGAGCCGCCCGCCTCCTTGAGCAGGTAATCGAGGTTGCCGAGCGCCTGCCGCGCCTGCGTCTCGATCGAGCCGTCGATGAAATTGCCGGTTTCGAGATCGACCGGAACGTTGGTCGCGAAAAACAGATTCCCCGCCACGATCGCCGGGCTGATCGGGAAGGAGACGTTGGGCCCGACCGATTTCAGCATGACGCTCTCCGGGTTTGTTGCAAGGCGCCGCCGTCGCATGCCGACCAACCTCCGAAGCGGCGGCTTTGCAATTGGCGCGGGCTCCCGGCGATCGTCAATGAAGGGGATCGCCTTGGCGGCGATTGTGCAGGCGCGACGCTTCCCTGATATCGCTTATAGCCCGCCGCGCCGCCCGTCCATAGCCCGTCGCGGACGTCATCGGCGATCGACCGCGGGGGCGCTTCGCCATTCTCGACAAACATCGGGCCCCCCGCTAATCGGGTTCGCCGGCCCCTGCGCGGGGATCCTGAGCGGGGTCGGGTTGATCATCCTGGAGCCGGGCGATGAAGACCAACGCCATCTTCAAGAGAACCTACAATGCGTGCCTCGATCTGCTGTCGACGCAACCGGTCGGCTCCCGTCTTGGTTCCGAACCGACGCTTGCGGCGACGTTCAACGTCAGCCGTACGACCATTCGGGCGGCGCTCGGTCGGTTGGCCGGCCACGGTCTGATCCGCCTTGGCGGACGCGAAAAGATCGTGCGCCGTCGTCCCGTCGAGTCCGACTATTATCCGAAAATCGAAACGGAGCCGGTCAGCGACATCGTCGAGAAGCGCTTCATGCAATGGATCCTGCGCGGCGATTGCAGGCCGGGGCGGCAGATCGACAGTCTGGAGCTTGCGCGCCAGTTCGGCGTCTCCACCTCCGCGATCCGGGAATATCTCAAGGGCTTCAGCCAGTTCGGCCTGCTGGAGCGCCGCTCGAGCGGCGGTTGGATCGTCAAGGGCTTCACCAAGGAGTTCGCGCTGGAACTGTCCGAGGTTCGCGAACTGTTCGAACTGCGGTCGGTGCAGAAGTTCGTCGAACTGCCGGAAAACGACGCCGCCTGGCGGTCGCTCGAGATCCTCAATCGCGACCACCTCCTGCTCAAGGAGCAAATCGAAACGAGGCACGCCGATTTCTCGGCGCTCGACGAGCGGCTGCACCGGCTGATCAACAACACCTCGCGCAACCGCTTCGTGGTCAACTTCTACGCGCTGATCTCGATCATATTTCACTACCACTATCAGTGGAGCAAGATCGGCGAAAAGGAGCGTCACGGCGTGGCGATCGACGAGCATCTCGCCTATATCTCCGCGCTGAAAAGCCGGGACACGGAGGCGGCGATGGCGCAGTGCCGCGCGCATATGCGCACCGCGCGCGCCACGCTGGTGCGCTCGATCGAGGTCGACAAGGCCGCCTGACGAAGTCGCCGCTCCGGCGCCGGACTTGCCGGTCGCAAGCCGCCCCATTAGTTTGGAGCTTGAGGAGAATGAGCATGGAATACCGGCTACTCGGCAATTCGGGCCTGAAGGTTTCGTCGATCGCCGTCGGCACGATGACGTTCGGCGCGGCGGGCGGATTCGCCCGGATCGGCAATGTCGGCGTCGCCGACGCGCGGCGGATTATCGACGGCGCGGTCGATGCGGGCGTCAACCTGATCGACACGGCCAATATCTACTCGGCGGGCGCCTCCGAGGAAATCATCGGCGAGGCGCTCGGCGGCAAGCCGCGGGGCGGCGTGCTGATCGCGACCAAGGCGCGATTCGCGATGGGTGCGGGCCCCAACGATCGCGGCCTGTCGCGCTGGCACCTGATCGCCGCCTGCGAGGCGAGCCTGAAGCGGCTTCGCACCGACGTCATCGACCTCTACCAGGTGCATCAATGGGACGGCCTGACGCCGCTCGAGGAGACGCTGGAGGCGCTCGATTCCCTGGTGCGCAACGGCAAGGTCCGCTACGTCGGCTGCTCCAACTATTCCGGTTGGCACGTCATGAAGGCGATGGAGGTCGCGCGGCGCGACCGGCGCATTCCCTTCGTCTCGCAACAGATCCACTACACCTTGCAGGCCCGCGAGGCCGAATACGAGCTCATCCCGATTGCGATCGACCAGAAGCTCGGCGTTCTCGTGTGGAGCCCGATCGCCGGCGGTCTGTTGTCGGGCAAGCATCGGCGCAATCTGAAGACTCCGGAGGGGACGCGGCAGTTCGCCGGTTGGAGAGAGCCGCCGATCAATGACGAAGCCAAGCTGTGGGACATTGTCGATGCGCTGGTGGCGATCGCCGATGCGCGCGGGGTGTCGGGCGCGCAGGTCGCGCTGGCCTGGCTGCTCGGACGCCCGGGCGTGACCTCGGTGATCATCGGCGGGCGGACCGAGGCGCAATTCAAGGACAATCTCGCCGCCGCCGAGCTCAAGCTGACGCCTGAAGAGCGCGCGCGCCTCGATAAGGTCAGCCAGCCGCCGCTGCTCTATCCCTACTGGCACCAGGCGATGGCGGCCAAGGATCGCCTCAGCGCGGCCGACCTTGCATTTCTCGCGCCTTACCTGGAGGCTTGAGCCGGGATTCGTCGGCCGTTCGACGCGAGCAGGTGCGGCCGCGCTTCGTCATTGCGGGGCGCGGCGGCTCAGGGCGCAGGGACCGCGCCTGGCGGGCTCGCCGGTTGCGGGGCCGCTTCCCTGGCGAGCGCGGTCAGCCCAACCATGCCGCCGAGCTGCATCGTCTCCAGCGCGGTGCTCGGCACGACGACGATCGTCGCGTTCTCCTTCAAGCCCTCATAGAGCATGTTCATCGCCCTCAAGTGCAGGGCGACCGGATTGCCGAGATAGGTCTTGGCGGCCTCGCCGAATTTCTCGGCGACCTGCCGCTCGGAATCGCCGAGGATCACCCGCGCCTGGCGTTCGCGCTCGGCTTGCGCCTGCATCGACATCGCGTCTTCGAGCGCCGGCGGGATCAGCACGTCCTTGACCTCCACCGAAATCACGTTGACGCCCCACGGCTCGGTCCGCCGATCGATGATCTTCTGCAGCTCGTCGCTGATCTTGTCGCGGCCCTCGAGCATGTCCGCGAGCATGGTCTTGCCGATGACGTCGCGCAGCGCCGTCTGGGCGGCCCAGTTGATCGCGCCGCCATAGTCGGCGACTTCGAGCGCCGCCATCTTGGGGTCGACGACCTTCCAGAACAGCACGGCGTCGACATTCACCGGCACGGTGTCCCGGGTCAGAGTCTTTTCGGCCCTGAACGAACTGGTGATGACGCGGGTGTCGATCCAGTAGGGCGCCGTTTCGACGATCGGGATGATGAAGAACAGGCCGGGCCCTTCGAGCGAGCGGAAGCGGCCGAGCCTGAGCACGACGACCTTCTCCCATTGGTCGGCGATGCGGATCGCGTAGGAGACGGCGAGCGCGACGACGATCGCGCCGATCGCGATCGTCGCGCTCGCTACGCGCGCGTCGATGGCGAAAGCGGCATAGGCGAAGGCGAGGCCGATCAGCACAATGACGGCGAACACCAGGTTCGACAGCGGGTTGCTTTTCCTCATTTTGAAGCTCCTTTCGGGGCGAAGCGGCGTTCAAGAGTTGGCGCATCATATCACGCGGCGCCGCGGTTCGGGCGAGCCCTCATCGGCCTCATCTGTCGCCCGGCGCTTCCAGATAGGCGGGATGCTGCGTCAGCGCCGCGACAATATGGCCGTACGAGGAGTTAAGATGCGCCTTCATCGCTTGCGCGCTCTTCTCGGGGTTCCTTTCCCGGAGCGCGTCGAGAATGGCGCGGTGCTCGTCGATCGGCTCCTGCAGAGGACGGGGCAGGCGAACGGACAGGTGGCGCACGCGCAGAATCTCGTCCATCACATGCTGCAAAATCGCCCACGTCGCCGACAGGCCGCTGATCCCGGCGATCGCGTGATGAAATTCGGTGTCGACGACGATATTGGCGACCAGGTCCGGCGCTGCGAGCGTGGCGATCTGCCGGTCGATCAGGTCGCGCAGCGACGCCTCGGCGCCGTCGTCGAATCTTTCGGCGGCGCGCCGCACGATCATCGTCTCGAGGCCGGTGCGGATCAGGCTGAACTCCTCGACCTTGGCGGCGTTGATGAGCGAAACGAAAGTTCCGATATTCGGCGCGATGGCGATCAATCCGTTGGCGGAGAGCCGGTTGATCGCGGCGCGGATTGGGGTGCGCGACACGCCGAGCCAGTCGGCCAGCCAGCGCTCGTTGATCGATTTGCCGGGTTCGAGCTGCACGGTGAGGATTTTCTCGCGCAGCACCTCATAGACCTGCGGCGGGACGCTGCGCCGACGGTCAATTGCGACGACCGCCGCGTTTGCTCCGCCGGTCGCGGTCTGGCTCCCCAGGTCCTCTCGTTTAGTCATATTTCTTCTTCTTGCGCGGAAATTTGAAGCGGTATACCACTATGCGCCAGAGCGACGCGGTGGAAAACACGCCCCGCTCATCGAGGGAGGAGCAGCTGTCATGAAATCATATTTGTGGACCGTTTCGGGGGTGTTGGTCGCCGGACTCCTGGCTTCAAGCGCGGCGTTCGCGGGGCCCAAGATCGTCGCCGGTCCGGGCGCCGATCCGGAATGTTTCAAGCCGTGGAACTCGTCCACCAAGTTCTTCCAGTGGCCGAAGAAGGAAGGTCCGTACCGCATCGCCGTCGCCAACGGCTTTGTCGGCAACACCTGGCGCATCCAGATGATCAAGACGGCCAAGGCCTTCGCTGACCAGCCTGAGATCAAGAAGGACATCAAGGAGTTCAAGGTCGTCTCGACGGGGACCGACGTCGCCGCCCAGCTCGGCGCGATGGAGGACTTCATCAATCAGGGCTACGACGCGATCATCGCCAACGTGGTCTCGCCGGAAGGCTTCGACCGCATCATCCGCCTCGCCGACAAGAACAATGTCGTCATCGTGCCGTTCGACAACGTGCTCGACACCGACAAGGTCATGCAGATCAACGAAGACCAGACGGAAATGGGCCGCATGTCGGCGAAGTGGCTGATTGACCAGTCAGGCAAGACTTCCGGCGACATCCTCGAAGTGCGCGGCCTGCCCGGCAATTCGGTCGATCGCGACCGGCACGTCGGCTTCCGCGAGGTGATGGAGAAGGCGCCGAACAAGTTCAACATCACCGAAGTCGTGGGCAATTGGGACACCGGGACTTCGCAGAAGGTCACTGCCGACGCGCTCGCGGTGCACGGCCACTTCGACGGGGTGTTCAGCCAGGGCGGCGACGACGGCACGGTGCAGGCGATGATGGACGCCAAGCATCCGTTCGTGCCGTTCGCCGGCGAGGGCGAGAACGAGTTTCGCAAGCAGATCGCCGATCACTGGAAGGACGGCCTGAAGGGCATGTCTTACGGCCAGTCGCCGGCGCTCGTCGCGATTTCGATCAAGGCGGCGATTTCGGCGCTGAAAGGCAACGTCATGCCGCAGTTGATCTCGATCCCGATCCCGGTCGCCGACTACAAGGATCTGAAGGCCGGCGTGAACTACTGGCCCGACCTGAAGGCCAATTTCTTCGCGCCGAACCAGTTCACCCCGTGCGGCGTGAACTTCACCGCGCCGGAAATCATGGCGCAGAGCGAAAAGAACACCAAATGATCGTCTGAAGGCGGTCGCCATCGTCGATGGCCCGGCCGAAGAGCCGGGCCATTTTGTTGCCGCGCCACGCGCGTGGCTCTCCTCCTCCAAATGCCGGCAATGGCTCAAGCGACTGGAAACGACTACCTCGTGCTTTCCGGCGTCTCCAAGCGTTACGGGGGCGTGCGCGCGCTTGAAAACGTCGATTTTGGCTGCGCCCGCGGCAAGATTCACGCCGTCCTCGGCGAGAACGGCGCCGGCAAGTCCACCTTGATCAAGATCGTCGCGGGCGTCGTTACGCCCGACTCCGGCTCGATAGAGCTTGACGGCGTGGCGCGCCAGTTCAGCAACCCCGCCGCCGCCACCGCCGCCGGCGTCGTCTGCATCTTCCAGGAATTGTCGCTGATGCCCGATCTCTCGGTCGCCGACAATATCTCCATCTCCTCGCCGCCCAAGCGCTTCGGCATGATCGACGCGCGCGCTCAGCGCCGGCGGGCCGAGGCGCTGCTCGCCGAAGTCGGATGCGAGGACGTCAATCCGCTGCTTCGGGTGCGCGATTTGCCGCTGTCGCGCCGCCAGATGGTGGAGATCGCCAAGGCGCTCGGACAGAAGCCGAAGCTGCTCATCCTCGATGAGGCGACTTCGGCGCTGACCAGCGTCGACGTCGAGAAGGTTTATACGCTTCTGGCGCGGCTGAAGGCCGAGAATGTCGCGATCCTCTACATTTCGCATCGCATGCACGAAGTCGACGCGCTCGCCGACCGCGCGTCGGTGTTCCGCAACGGCCGGCATGTCGAAACCTTCGACATGGGCGCCCGATCGACAGCCGAAATCGTCCAACTGATGATTGGACGCGATATCGCGACGCAATATCCGCCTAAGCCGACGCGGCCGCGGCCGGCGCCGGCGCCGGCGCTCAAGATCGAGAAACTGGGTTGGGAGAAGCGCCTCGAGGGAATTTCCCTTGGCGTCGGGTCGGGAGAGATCGTCGGCCTCGGCGGCCTCGACGGACAGGGCCAGAAGACGTTGCTGCTCGCGCTCTTCGGGGTGCTCCGCGGCGTGACCGGCAATATCGTCGTCAACGGTCGCGCCGTGCGTCCCGGCTCGCCGGCCGCCGCCAAGGCGTCGGGCGTCGGCATTGCGCTGGTTCCGGAAGATCGAAAGACCGAAGGCCTGATGCTGCCGATGTCGATCGCCGACAATCTGGTGATCGCGTCGCTCGATGCGGTGGCTTCCGGCCCGTTCATCGACGCCCGCAAGGAGCGCCAGGCCGTCGACCGGGGCATCGCGCGCCTGCAAATCAAGATCGGCGCGAAGACCGATGCGGTGTCCACGCTCTCGGGCGGAAACCAGCAGAAGGTCGTCATCGCCAAATGGCTGATGACGGAGCCGAAAATCATCCTGCTCAACGATCCGACGCGCGGCATCGACGTCGGCACCAAGCAGGAGCTGTACCGGCTGATGCGCGAACTGGCGGACCAGGGCGCGGCCATTCTGTTCTACTCCACCGACTATGATGAGCTCATCGGCTGCTGCGATCGGGTCGCCATCATGTACGACGGGCGCATCGTGCGCGAGCTCGCGGACGACGATCTGACCGAAACGAACATTATCGAGAGTGCGCTGAACATCGACCCGGCGGCCGAGCGGAAACACGCCCATGTCTGACGCCGCCTCTTCAGCGCCGCGGGTAGGCCCGCAGGCCGGCTCGGATTTGGCGATCCGCCTGCGTCAGAACGCCGGGTTCGTGACGGCGTTCGTTTTGTTCTGCCTCATCTATCTCTTCTATCATCTGGTTCACCCCAAGGGGTTCTCCTCGGCGGTGCTGGTGCAGAACGCCGACGAAGTATTCACGCTCGCCATGCTGGCCATGGCGCAGACTGTGCCGGTGCTGGCGGCCGGGCTCGATCTTTCGGTCGGCGCGCTGATGACGCTCGTCGACTGCCTCGCCAGCTATCTCCTGGCGTATTCCGACCACGCGCAGGTGTTCAGCATCAACATCGGCGCCCTGCAAATCCCGGTCATGGCGCTGCCGGGGGGCGGCGCCGGCGTATTCGTCGGCGCGATCATCTGTCTGCTGGCCGGGGCGCTTGGCGGATTCGTCAATGGCTGCGTGGTGGTCTACGGGCGCATCCAGCCGATCATCGCGACGCTGGCGACGGGCGCCATCTATATCGGCTTCGCGCTGTTTCTGCGGCCGACGCCGGGCGGCAAGATCAGCGACGACCTGAACTGGGCGATGACCAACACGCTCGGCGATTTCGCCTCGACCGTGCATATTTTCGACGACGGCGCGGCGGCCTGGTTCGCCCCCTTAGCCTGGATCCCGGTTCCCTTCGTCTTGCTGCTGCTGATCGCCGTCGCGGTCTGGACGCCCTTCCGCCGCACAGTGACTGGCCGCACCGTCTACGCGATCGGCTCCGCCGAAGGCGCCGCCTACATGTCCGGCCTGGCGATCCAGCGCGCCAGGCTCGCCGCTTTCACGCTCGGCGGTTTTTTCGCGGGCTGCGGAGGATTGTTCCTGGCGATCCAGACCTCTTCCGGCAACGCCGACATCCCGCAAGCCGGAGAATATACCCTGAACTCGATCGCCGCGGTGGTGATCGGCGGCACCTCGCTGCTCGGCGGCACCGGCGGCGCCATCGGCTCATTGTTGGGCGCCCTCATCCTGAGAGTCATTTCATTCTATTTCAGGATTTTCGACGTGCCGCCGCTGTTGCAGCCGCTGTTCGAGGGAATCGTGCTGCTGGTCGCGGTGAGCCTCGGCTCCTTGCGCGTTCTGCGGGTGAAGAACACGCTGGAGCTGTTTCGATGACGACGGCGGGCTTGACGCTGTCGCGCGACGACCGGCCGATCGCCATCGCCGCGCTGTTCATCGTGGTGATCCTGGTCGCCGGGACCGCCTACACCCTGGAGCGCTTCGGCAGCGCGCCGCTGCTGTCGCCCAACTATCTGTTGCAGCAGCTTCAGATCGGATCCTTCCTCGGCATTGTCGCAGCCGGGATGATGATCGTCATTCTCATCTCCCATATCGACCTGTCGGTGCCGTGGACGCTCACCGCAGGGGCGATGATGGCGACAGCGGTCGCCGGCCCGTGGGCGCTTCCAGTCGGCATGGGCGTTGGCCTCGCGGTAGGGATCGTCAATGGCCTCGGCATCGCCTATCTTCGCGTGCCGTCGATGATTTTCACGCTCGGCGTCAATGCCGTGATGCGCGGGCTGATGGTCGCCTATACCGGCGGATTCGCGCCCGACACTCACGCGACTGATCTGATGCGCTTGCTTGCGGCCGGGCGCACGTTCGGCATTCCGGACGCGGTGTTCGTCTGGCTTGGCGTGTCGGCGATCGTCGCGCTGATCCTCCAGCGCACCGCGCTCGGGCGCTATATCTACGCCATCGGCAACAAGGAGGCCGCCGCCTATCTCGCCGGCGTCAACACACGGCGGGTCATCGTGATCTCGTTTGCGCTGTGCGGCCTCGCCTCGGGCCTCGCCGGCGTGCTGCTCGCCGGCTATTCGCAGAAAGCCTATCAGGGCATGGGCGATCCCTATCTCCTGCCCTCCATCGCCGCAGTCGTGCATCGGCGGCACCAACATTCTCGGCGGCCGCGGCCGCTATCTTCGGAACCCTGGTCGCCGGCGTGATTCTCATCGTACTTCTGAACAGCGTTCTGTCGATCATGGAAATGCCGGAAGCCGGCCGTCAGATCATCTATGGCGGCGTGATCATCGCCATGCTGCTGGTCTACGGGCGCGGCGAGAAAGTGGTCGCTGAGCTTGACCGGCCTGGGCGCCCCGCGGGCTGTCATGCGTTCGGCGCGCGCGCCGCGGATCGCGTTCGCCGCCGCCGCCACATCGCCGATGTCGGAAAATCCCCGGCCGCCGAGCAGCAGTTCGCGCCCCAGCCGCAAGCGCGTTGATCTCGCATTTTGCGCGGCGCTCGGGATCGGCGATGCTCTCGAGGTCCTCGACATGGGCGAGGCCGAGAATGCGGCGGATCATTTTGGCGCCGGCGAAGGCCAGCGCATCCTCGAACAGGACGCGCATGAACCGTTGCCGTTCCGCCTCGATCGCCGAACGATCCTGTTCAGACGCAAAGAGGCCGGCGGAATAGGCGTCGCCGCCGGTCGCGGCGCGCCACAGCGCGAGAAAACGCTCGGCAGAATCCGCTCCACACCGCCCGCGTCTGGTCTAGGATCCACGCGCGGTAACCGTCTCGCGCGTCGGGTCGGCTCTCATGGCCGTCCTGCGCAAAAATACGCGATCAGCAGGTTGCCGATCACCGCGCCGACGTCGAAGCCGATCGGGCCGACGAAGGCGAACTCCGCATCGATGACGCGCGTGTCGGCCGGCGTGACCATGATCGAGCCGGTGTGCAGGTCGCCGTGGATCAGCGCCTGGGCGCTGGTCATGAACTGGTATTTGCGCGCCTGCGCGGCGATCTTGAGCGCGCCGTCGTTCTCGAACGCCTGCTTGTGCGCGTCGAGATGCGGGTGGTTCCAGCGGTTGAGCGGCGCCTGGCGGTACGGGTCGGTGAAGACGAGGTCTTCGGTGATCTTGCACATCGCCGTGTTCGGCGCGAACAGCGCGACCCGCGCCTTGTGTTCGGCGGCGGAGCCCGCGAGCACCGACGTGCTGAACAGGGTCGCGGCGAGGAATTCGGCGATGTCGGAGGCAAATTGGGGATAGAGGACGCCGCGAATCAGGCCTTTGCGCATGACGATGTGCGGATGGAGATACTCCATGACGATCATCGCCTGCGCGCGATCGAAGTGAAAGACCTCCGGCGTCAGCCGCGGCGCGTATCGGGCCTGCTCGATCAGGGCGCTGTATTCGAACCACGAGCGCTCCAGCGGCAAGGGCCAGGAATCGCCGACCATGCGGACATAGGGCAGGGCCTGCTTGACGACCACCCCGCCCGCCTCGCCCTCGACGATGAAGACGAGGTTGAGGTTGCCGTCGCCGACCTCGCGGATGCGCCAGGCCGGCGCCTCGCCGCCGAGCCTTTGGCGGACGGCGGGCAGCGCGGCCAGAATCGCGGCGAGCCCGGCGGCGTCGACGGCCGCATAGGTCCCCGCCGTCATCCCTCAACCGCCGCCGGTCGCGGCGCGGGCGCCGCGCAGCCGCTCGGCGTAGATGTTGATGACCAGCGCGATCAGCAAGATCAGGCCGCGGATCAGGATCTTGAGGAAACTGTCGATCTTGACGTAGTCGAGCCCGTTGTTCAGCACGCCGAGCACGAACAGGCCGACGATCGTATTGCCGATGCCGCCGCGCCCGCCGAACAGGCTGGTGCCGCCGACCACCACCGCCGCGATCGCGTCGAGCAGAAACGTGTCGAACTCGTTCTGCTGCGCGCTGCCGAAATAGGCGACGCCGATCATGCCCGCCAGGCCCGAGCACATCGCCGAGATCACCATCACCGCGCCGACGACGAATTTGGTGTTGACGCCGGAGTATTCCGCCGCCTCGCGGTTGCCGCCGACCATGTACACGTAGCGGCCGAAGCGCGTGTAGGTCAGCACGAGATGGGCGACCAGCAGCAGGATCGCCGTGACGATGATGATCCAGGGAACGCCGGCGATCGATTTCGAGCCGAGCGTCAGAATGAGGCTCGGCACGGAATAGGCGATCTGGCCGCGCACCAGCACCGCCGACACGCCCGCGCCGATCTGCATCATGGCGAGCGTCATGATGAACGAGGGAATGCCGATGCGGGTGACGCCGAAGGCGGTCACCATGCCGAGCGCGAAACAGGCGAGCAGGGCCAGGACGATCGCCACGCCGCCGGGAACCGGAATATTGGCGATGTTCACATACTCGGGCTGCAGGGTGAAGAACGTCAGCACGATCGCCGTGGCGTTGGCCATCGCGCCGACGGAAAGGTCGATTTCCGCGGTGAGGATGACGAAGGTCAGCCCGACGGCGATGATGCCGGTGACGGAGACCTGCTGAAGAATGTTGACGAGATTGTCGAGCGTCGCAAAGGACGGGCTGGCGATGCTGAAAAAGACGACGAGAAACAGCAGGGTGATGAAGGGCGCGATGTTGCGCAACTGGTTGCGCAGAAAATCGCCGAATCGGAACGAGCGTTGGGCGACGGCGACATTGGCCTTGGGCGCGTTCATTGCTCCTCGCTTCGATCTCAGGCCGCCGCCAGCAGGCGATCCTTGCTGATCGCCTGGCTGGCGAACTCGCAGGCGATCTCGCCCTTGCGCATCACCAGCACGCGATCGGCGAGCGAGAGGACCGTCTCCGGCTCGGTCGAGAACACGATGATCGCGATGCCCTTGTCGCGCAAGGCGCGAACGATCTGGACGACGTCCTCCTTGGCGCCGACGTCCATGCCGCGGGTCGGCTCGGCGAGCAGCAGGATGCGCGGGGCATGGGTCAGCCATTTCGCCAGCGCGACCTTCTGCTGGTTGCCGCCCGACAGGCCGCCGAGTCGCGAGTCGACGCCGGGCGGGCGGATATCGAGGCTCCTGACCTGTTCGAGGGCGATTTCGCGCTCGCGGTCCGGTTTGAGCAGCCAGCGCGACAGACGCTCCAGGATCGCGATCGAGACGTTCTTGAACACCGGCTCCTCGGCGAACAGCATCGCACGCCGGCTCTCGGCGACATAGGCGACGCCGGCCTTCTTGGCGGCGGCGGTGTTGGCGAGCCGCAACGGCTGGCCGGCGATCTCCAGCGCGCCGCGATCCGCGGCGAGCCGGCCGAACAGCGTGCGCGCCAGTTCGAGCTGGCCGCAGCCCATGAAGCCATAAATGCCGAGCACCTCGCCGGCCCGCGCTTCGAAAGTGACGTCGCGGTAGGCGGGCGCGAGCGTCAGGCCTTTGGCCTTCAGCGCCACCGGCGCATCGGGACGGCTTTCGAGCTTGATCTCGCCGAGATAGCTCTCCTCGAGCTCCTCGCGGCCGGAGCCGATCATGCGCTCGATGATCCAGCTCTTGTCGATCGCGGCGCTGGCTTCCGCCGTGGCGACGCGACGCCCATTGCGGAAGATGGTGACGGCGTCGGAGATTTTCAGAATGTCGTCGAGAAAATGCGAAATGAAGATGATGCTGCGGCCGCTGGCCTTCAGCTTCGAGAGAACGCCGAACAGGCGCTCGATCTCCGGCGGCGAAAGCGCCGAGGTCGGTTCGTCCAGAATGATGATGCGCGCGCCCGAGAACAGCACTCTCGACAGCTCGACGAGCTGCTGGACGCCGATCGGAAAATCGCCGAGGCGCGCGCGGGGGTCGATGTCGAGGCCGAGGCTCTCCAGTTGCACCGCCGCGCCGCGCGCCATTTCGCGCCACGCGACGACGCCGAGACGATTGACCGGCTGCGCGCCCAGAAAGACGTTTTCGGCGACGCTGAGCTCCGGCGCGACGGAAAGCTCCTGGTGCACCATGCCGATGCCCGCCGCCAGCGCGTCGCGCGACGAGCGGAAGCGGACCGGCTTGCCGTTCACCCGCATCTGGCCTTCGTCGCTGGCGTGAACGCCGGCGATGATTTTCATCAGCGTGCTCTTGCCCGCGCCGTTTTCGCCGGCCAGACCGTGGATCTGGCCGGCGGACAGGGCGAAGTCGACATCCCGAAGCGCCTGGACGCCGCCAAACGACTTCGAGATGCCGCTAAGTTCGAGCAGCGCCGGCGCCATCGCGGCGTCTTCGGCCGTTCAGATGAGGAACTGATCCTCCATCCACAACATGCCGTCGGCGTTCGCCTTGGTGACGACAGGACCGTCGGTGACGATGCTCTTGGGGATGTCCTTGCCGGTCTTGGCGCCGTTGATCACCGCCGATACGCCGGCGATGATCGCGCCGCCGTGGATGCGGCAGGACGGGTTGCGCACCGTCGCGTACATGTCGCCCTTCTGGACCGCGGTGATCGCCGGCGGCATCGCGTCGACGCCGCCGATCTTGGTTTCGGTGCGGCCCTTGGCCTGCATCACCTTCGAGGCGGCCAACGCCATGTCGTCGTTGTGGAAGAACGCCGCGTCGATCTTCGGATACTTGGTCAGCAGCGTCTCCCAGATGCGCGCCACCTTGGTGACGTCCCAGTCGGCCGGCTGCTCGTCGAGCACCTGGATCTTCGGGAATTTCGAGACGACCGATTTGAAGCCGCGGGCGCGGCCCTGCGCGCCGGTGTGGCCGAGCGCGCCTTGCGTCATCACGATCGTGCCTTCGCCGTTGATCGCGTTGACCAGCGCCTGCGTCACCGACGCGCCCATGAATTCGTTGTCGGGAGCGAGCAGCGACAACACGTTGATGGTGTCGAGCGGCGCGATCAGCGTGTCCATGTCGATGACCGGAATGCCGGCGTCGATCATCTTGTTGACCGGGGCGGTCAGGGTGCCGATGCCGAACGCCTGGATCGCGACGAAGTCCCATTTCTGCGAGGCCATGTTGTCGATCGCCGAGCGCTGCTTGACGGCGTCGAGCTGGCCGTCGAACCAGGTGACTTCGACATTGAACAGCGAGCCCCAGTATTCGGCCGCCTGCTTGCCTTGCGCGCACCAGGTCGCCTGCAGGCCGGCGTTCGAGAAGGCCGCCTTCAACGGCCGCGTCGCCTTGCCGGCTTCCTTGGCCATCGCCGCGCCGATCAACGGATTGAGCCCGAACCCTCCGAACAGCGCGGCGGCCCCGGCGCCGGTCGCGGCGGCTCGAATCAGATTGCGCCGGCTCTGCGATTCCACATTTGAAATTTCCGTCATGTCTTCCTCCCGGGCTGATGGCGTTTCTCGCCAGTCTATAAGTCTGACAATCCACAGTGGCACGGAAGGCGGCCGGAATTCAAGCCAAGCTGCGTCTTCGGCGCGACGCGAGCGACGCCGCGGCGCGCGATCGTCAGGGCGTCGCCACCGTCGCCGGCCAGCGGCCCTCGACGCGCGCCGCCTCCTCGGCGCCCGGCCACGGCGGCATGGTGATGGCGAGGAAGGTCAGCGGCGCCTCGCCGGTCGCCCGGAACTGAAAGGCGGTTCCCAGCGGAATGGTCAGCGCGACGCCCGCTTCGACCGCCACGACGCTCTCTTGCGCCGCCGAGCGGCGCCACATCTCGCCGCGGCCGCTCAGAAAATACCAGATCTCTTCGACGGTCCGGTGCGCGACCGCGTGCGAAACGGCGCCGGCGGGCAATTCGAAATGCGCCAGGCTGCCGCCCGCCAGCGCGGGCAACAGGCGCACCAGCGTTCCATCCGGCGCCGTCGCGTCCGGCCTGGCGCCCAGGCGGAGGGTTGTCGATTCGCGCATCAGGCGGCTCCGGCGTTGTCAGCGGGCCGAATCCTGCGCCGGGACGCTCCGAGGCGCAATGCCGCGCTTTGGCGCCGCGCCGCGCCCTGCTATGAAGGCGCATGGATGAATCCGAAATGCTGAGCGAGTCCGAAGCGCTCGACGAATTCCGCGACGCGGGCGCCTTGCTCGAGGGTCATTTCATCCTGTCTTCCGGGCTGCATTCGCCGGTGTTCCTGCAAAAAATGGCGGTGTTTCAGGATCCAGCGCGCACCGCGCGCCTTTGCCGCGCGCTCGCCAACAAAGCGCGCGCGGCGTTCGGCGCAATCGACGTGGTCGTGTCGCCGGCGCTCGGCGGCATCGTGCCGGGCTATGAAACGGCGCGCTGGCTCGGCGCCAAGGCGATTTTCGTCGAGCGCGAGGCGGGCGTCTTCAAGTTGCGGCGGGGCTTTGCGATCGAGCCGGGCGCGCGCGTGCTGCTGGTCGAAGACATCATCACCACCGGCCTTTCGTCGCGCGAGTGCCTGGCGGCGATTCGCGAACATCCCGGCGCCGTCGTCGGCGCCGCCTGCCTCGTCGACCGCTCGGGCGGCAAGGCCGAGATCGGCGTGCCGCGCGTCGCGCTCGCCACCCTCGATATTCCCGCCTATGCGCCTGACGCGCTGCCCCCGGATCTCGCGGCGCTGCCGGCGGTCAAGCCGGGCAGCCGCGCCGGCGCCGGGGCGCCCTGATCGGGAGCCGCCGCGCGGGCGCCGATGAAGTGAAAGGAGCCTTGGCGTGCCCACCCTTCGGCTTGGCGTCAATGTCGACCATGTCGCGACGGTGCGCAATGCGCGCGGCGGGGCGCTGCCCGATCCCGTGCGCGCCGCGCTGATCGCCATCGAGGCGGGGGCCGACGGGATCACCGCGCATCTGCGCGAGGACCGCCGGCATATCCGCGACGACGACATGGCGCGCCTGAAGCGCGAGATTTCCAAGCCGTTGAATTTTGAAATGGCGGCGACCGACCAGATGCTCGACATCGCGCTGCGCCTGAAACCGCACGCCTGCTGCCTGGTGCCGGAAAAGCGCACCGAGCGGACGACCGAAGGCGGCCTCGACGTGGTCGGCGGCCACGACTATCTCAAACCCTATGTCGCGGAGCTCAGCCGCGCCGGGGTGCGCGTCTCGCTGTTCGTCGAGCCGTCGCGCGAGGCGCTGGAGGCCGCGGCCTCGCTGGGCGCGGCGGTCGTCGAATTGCACACCGGCGCCTGGTGCGACGCGCTGGCGCAGCGTGAGGCCGACCGCGCCGAGGGGGAATTCGGGCGGCTGCGCGCCGCCGCGGCGCAGGCGGCCGCGCTGCGGCTCGAATGCCACGCCGGCCACGGCCTCGATTTTGCGAGCGCGCGGGCCATCGCCGCGCTGCATGAGATCGTCGAACTGAACATCGGGCATTTCCTGATCGGCGAGGCGATTTTCGTCGGGCTGGCGACCAGCGTGCGCGCAATGCGCATGGCGATGGACGAGGGGCGCGCCGGTGCGCGGTGAAGCGCGATGATCCTCGGGATCGGCGCCGATCTTTGCGAAATCGGCCGCATCGAAGAGACGCTCGAGCGCTTCGGCGAGCGCTTCGTTTCGCGATGCTTCACCGAAATCGAACGCCGGCGCTCGGAGCGCCGGGCCGACCGCGCCGCCTCCTACGCCAAGCGCTTCGCGGCGAAGGAAGCCTGCGCCAAGGCGCTGGGCACCGGCCTGCGCCGCGGCGTGTTCTGGCGCGACATGGGGGTCGTCAATCTGCCGTCGGGCCAGCCGACGATGCGCCTGACCGGCGGGGCGGCGGCGCGCCTTGCCGCGATCACGCCGGCGGGATGCGAGACGTTCATCCACCTGACCATCACCGACGAGCATCCGATCGCCCAGGCGTTCGTGGTGATCGAGGCGCGGCCACGCGCGTCCGCTCGCCCTATTTCAGCAGCTTGAAAGCGTGCGGCGACCAGTCGTTTCGCGCAATTCCCGGGATGCACCACAGCATGCACAAAGGTTCGATCGCCCGCGCGGCCTCGACCGCGCCCATGTCCTCGGTCTCCCAGCCGAATTGATCGAGCACGCGCTCGACGGCCTTCTTGGCGGCGGCGTCATTGCCGCAGATGAACATCGTCGGCTTGCCGCCGGCGAAAACGGGATTGACCATCTGGCCCTGGCCGACCGAATTGAACGCCTTGACGAAATGCGCGTCGGGATAGGCCTTTTGCAGCCGCTCCATCAGCGAATCCTTGAACGTGGTGAAATAGGAGAGCACGCCGTGGACCGGCGGGCCGCCGCCGATCGGATTGCAGGCGTCGATCACCGTCTTGCCGGCGATGTTGGCCGCGCCGGCGAGGGCGAGCGCGTCGAGCGCGACAGCGCCGCCGACGGCGAGCACGACGATCTCGCCGAACGCCGCCGTCTCGGCGAAGCCGAGTATGCCGGCGGCCGGATGCTTCGCCTTGAAGTCCGCCAGCTTGGCGGGCTCGCGCGTGCCGAGCGCGACCTGATGGCCATGTTTGAGAAAGCCGCCGCCCAAGGTCTGCGCGACGACGCCCGAACCGATGACGCCTATTTTCATGGGGCTGCTCCGAAAGAGAGGCTCGTCTCGGGCATGTAGGGTGGTGGGAACGCCGGTGCAATCGCCCAACGACGTTGGCATCGGGAGGATTGCGCATCCGCGCCGATCCTGTCCCCCGTGGCGAACCCCGCTGCCCGCCAAATTGACGTTTCGCAAAGAGTGTATACAGTCACTGCAAGTGTATTCGAGAACGGGAATCCCATGCCCTCGACCGTCCTGTCCGTTCGCGTCTCCGAGGCTCTCAAGGAGCAGCTCGACTATCTCAGTCGCTCGACCAAACGTTCGAAGGCGTATCTCGCGGCGGAGGCTCTCGACGATTACGTGAAGAAGAACGCCTGGCGGGCGCGGGAGCTGCATGCGGCGCTCGTCGAAGCCGACAAGGGCGTGTTCATTTCGCATGAAGCGATGCTGGCCTGGGCGGATTCGCTGGGCTCCGACGCCGAACTGGTCGCGCCCGAGCCGGACATTTTCCCGCCCAAGAAGCGGCCGTGAAAATCGCCTGGCTTTCACTCGCCCAGCGCGATCTGTCGTCAATTTTCGCCTATTATGAAAGCGCCGCGAGCAAGGACGTTGCGAGCCGCGTCTTTCAACAGATTGTCCGAAGCGCGTCGGCGCTGGCGGACAATCCCCACCTCGGCCGTCCGTCGGCAAGCGCCGACGGCATTCACGAACTTCAAGTCGCGAGGCTTCCCTTCCTCCTGCCTTATCGCGTCGTCGGGGAGCGCGTTGAAATCCTGCGGGTCTTTCACGAGTCTCAAGATCGGCCGGCGACGTGGCGAGAGAAGTGATCGGCCTTCCGGCCAGACCTTGGCGGCGCGCTCGGTCGCCTCGCCGTTTCAGTGCCACCTTGCCCCGACTCATCCCCTCGTCTAACCCCTGCTCATGGCCAAGCACGCTCCTCCGCCGCCGGCGCCGCCGCCCCAGGCGCCCATTGACGTCAGCCTGCGCGAAGCGCTCGAAGAGCGCTACCTCGCCTATGCGCTGTCGACGATCATGGGCCGCGCGCTGCCCGACGCGCGCGACGGGTTGAAGCCGGTCCACCGGCGCATTCTCTACGGCATGCATATCCTGCGGCTCGATCCGGGGTCGCCGTTCAAAAAATGCGCGAAAATCGTCGGCGACGTGATGGGCTCGTTCCATCCGCACGGCGACCAGGCGATCTACGACGCGCTGGTGCGCCTTGCCCAGGATTTCGCCTCGCGCTACCCGCTCGTCGAGGGCCAGGGCAATTTTGGCAATATCGACGGCGACAACGCGGCCGCCTATCGCTACACCGAAGCGCGGATGACCGACGCCGCGCGCCTGCTTCTCGAGGGCGTCGACGAAGACTCGATCGACTGGCGCGACAATTATTCGGGCGACGCGCGCGAGCCGGTCGTGCTGCCCGCCGCCATTCCCAACCTGCTCGCCAATGGCGCGCAGGGCATCGCGGTCGGCATGGCGACCTCGATTCCTCCGCACAACATCGCCGAGCTTTGCGACGCCGCGCTCTATCTGATCGCCCATCCGAAGGCCGATTCCGAGCAATTGCTCGCTTTCGCGCCGGGCCCGGATTTCCCGACCGGCGGCGTCATCATCGAGGATCGCGCCGGCGTCGCCGAGGCCTATCGCAGCGGACGCGGTTCGTTCCGGGTGCGGGCGCGCTGGAGCAGGGAGGAGACGGGCCGCGGCGGCTGGGTCGTCGTCGTCAGCGAAATCCCCTATGGCGTGCAGAAGTCCCGGCTGATCGAGGAGCTCGCCGGCCTGCTCAACGAGCGCAAGGCGCCGCTGCTCGGCGACGTGCGCGACGAATTGACCGAGGACGTGCGCATCGTGCTGGAGCCGCGCACGCGCGGCGTCGAGCCCGCGACGTTGATGGAATCGCTGTTCAAGCTGTCCGAGCTCGAGACCCGCGTGCCGATGAACATGAACGTGCTGGTCGATGGAATCACGCCGCGCGTCGTCGGCCTCGCCGAGGCGCTGCAACAATGGCTCGACCACCGCCGCGACGTGCTGCTGCGCCGCGCCCGGCATCGTCTGCAGGCGATCGAGCGCCGACTCGAATTGCTGGCGGGCATGATCGTCGTCTTCCTCAATCTCGACGAGGTGATCCGCATCATCCGCGAGGAGGACGAGCCGAAGCAGCGGCTGCAGGCGCGTTTCGCGCTGAGCCAGGCGCAGGCCGACTATGTGCTCGACACGCGCCTGCGCGCGCTGCGCCGGCTCGAGGAAATGGCGCTGAAAAAGGAACAGGGCGAGCTCGCCAAGGAGAAGCGCGAGACCGAGGGGCTGCTGCGCGACGAAAAGCGCCAGTGGCAGGCGATCGCCACCCAGATTCGCGACACCAAGAAGAAATTCGGCCCCGAGACCAAACTGGGCGGGCGGCGCACCTCGTTCGAGGCCGCGCCCGAGGTCGTCGTCGCCGATCTCGCGCAGGCGATGATCGAGCGCGAGCCGGTGACGGTGGTGGTCTCGCAAAAGGGCTGGATCCGCGCGCTGAAAGGCCATGTCGCAGACCTCTCGGGCGTCGCCTTCAAGGGCGACGACGCGCTGAAAATCTCGTTCTTCGCCGAGACGACCTCGAAAATCCTGGTGCTCGCCACCAACGGCAAGGCGTTCACGCTCGAAGCCGCCAGGTTGCCGGGCGGGCGCGGGCAGGGCGAGCCGATCCGGCTGATGGCGGACCTCGACGAGGGCGCTGACATCGCGGCGGTCTGGCCGCACCAGCCGGGCGGCAAGATGCTGGTCGCCTCGACGGACGGGCGCGGCTTCGTGGTCGCGCAGGACGAGATGCTGTCTTCGACGCGCAAGGGCAAGGGGGTGCTCGTCGTCGAGACGCCGGCCGAGGTTCGCGTCGCTACGCCCGCCGAGGGCGACCATGTCGCAGTGATCGGCGATAACCGAAAGCTGCTGGTTTTCCCGCTGGCGCAGACGCCCGAAATGGCGCGCGGCAAAGGCGTGCGCCTGCAACGCTACCGCGACGGCGGCCTCGCCGACGCGCGCGTCTTCGCGCTGAAGGACGGGCTGACCTGGCGCGATTCCTCGCAGCGCCTGTGGACGGTGTCGCGCGCCGACATCAAGGACTGGATCGGCAACCGCGCCGAAGCCGGCCGCCTGCCGCCGAAGGGCTTCCCGAAGAACAACCGGTTCGGATGAGCGAGCGGCGAGCCATCCCTTTCCGAGGCTCTCAGTAGCCGCCGTTCTGGCCGTTGCTGTAGGGGCCATGCGAGACCGGGCCGTTTCCGGGGCGCAGTCCGGGATCGCCGGCGGGCCGGTTCTTCGATTTGAACTTGTTGGGATTGTCCTTGCTGCGCTTGTCCGCCGCCTTCTGGCCGGGCGTGCGGTTGTCGATCTTGGCGCCGCCGCCGCCGCCGCCGCCGCCCGCGCCCCAGGCGAAGGCCCGCTCGGCATCGATCAGGGGCGTCAGCCCGGCCACGGCGATCGCCAGCGCGACATAGAGCCTGCGCCCCCGCGAGGAGAAACGTCCGTTCATCGTGCTTGGACTCCCGGCCGACGGCGCGGCGGTCCCGCGCCATGAGGATTGCGAAGTTCGCCGAATTTGCCGCCGTTGACAACGCCCTTTTGCGCCACCCGAGCGGCGCGGCGGTCCCGTTCAGCGAATGACGCAGGTCGTCGCCGTCACCTGCGGCTCCGAAAATATCTGCCATTCGCCCGTGCCGATGCGCGGATACATGAATTCGGAAAAACCCGGTTTCAATCGGTTCGACACGCCGATCTCGCAGGCCTGGCCGTGAACCTTGATCGTCAGCGTCTCGACGCTCTGCGGCAGATCGCGCCGCCGCACCAGACTGTTCGGCCCCGAGACGCGCCAGGCGCCGCCGGTCTTGCCTTCGCTGCTGGACTGGCCGAGCAGACGCGTCAACCGGCTGGTGAACGACGAAAGCCCGCTTTGTGAGGTCCGCACTTCGTCGACCCGGTTCGCGCCGGACAGGGTGATCGAATAGCGATGGGTGACCGGAATGTTGGCGACCGGATCGGGCCGCAGCCGATTGAAGGAATAGGTGATCGAGGCGTCGATCTGCGTCGCAGCGCCTTGCGCCGCGGCCGAACCGCCGCAGAGCGCGCCGAGCGCGATCGCGGCGCCGATGATCGAACCGGCCCGATTCATCGCAGTCATCTCGCTTTCCTCAGGGAAGGCGGGGGGCTTTGCGAAGAATGCGTCGGCGACCGATCGGACGCAAGCGCGCGTGCGCCGAGACCTCGGGCGACGTTCGTCCGCTTCATGCGCCGGCGAGCTGCGGCTCGACGGGCGCAGGGCTTCACGCCGCCAGACGGCGCCCCTCGGGCGATGATGGCGGGCTGACGGCGTCGTCGTTGCGCCAGCGTCCGGTTTTTTCGTCGCCGAGGCGCCGGGCGAGGAGCGACAGATATTCGTCGCGCGGCATCGGGCGAAAGACGTCGGCGCCCAGCCACGCGGCGCCCGGCGCGCATTCGATCGCCGCGAAATTCCATTCGTCGAGGCGCCGGGCCAGTTGCGACAGGCCGCGCCTGGCCGCGCCGCGGGCGAACTCGAAGGCGCCCTCCAGCACGAAGACGCCGCCCACCGCGACGCCGAATCCGCCGCCGATCGGCGCGCCGTGCGCGTTGCGCACCTCGAAGGAATGAGCAATGCCGGCGTCGAACAGTTCGGCAAAGCCGCTCAGCAGACGGGCCGGCATGATCGCGGAATGGTCGGGCGGGCGCCCGCTTTGCGCCAGCACGAAATCGACGTCGCGATCGAAGGTCACCAGCCAGCCGGCCTCGGCGCCGTCGAGCCGGCGATCGAATTCCCGTCTGATCTCGGCGGGCGGCGCGACAAACCGGCGGGCTCGCGAATGCCAGGCGATCGGTCCGAGACAGGCGCTCGGCGAAAGGCCCCTGCCATAGGCCTCGATCATCGCCGCCGGCGCAAGATCGGTGGCGAGGCCCGCCAGCCCGTCGGCCGACGACAAGGCCTCGCGAGGGTCGGGAAGCCGTCCGGGCTTCACCAGACGCTCGCGCAGCAGCAGATCGAAGGCGGCGGGCAGATCGGCGACGCGCCTCGGCTGCACGAAGCCGGCGACGACGCGCATCAATCGTTGCAATCTGACGACGAGGTTTTCGCGCAGCGCCGCCTTTCGGCGCAATCGGCGCGCGGCGAGCGGCGCCGCCGGCTCGGGCTCGATCCCTTCTGAAAACAGGCGTCCGAAATCGCCCGGGTTCAATCGCAGCAACATCGCCGGCTCCCGCCTCGCGCGAACCGATGATTCGCGCCTGAAGCGTAAATCTAGGCGTCGGGCGTTGTGCGACCCTCAATCCAATCGGTCAAACACCGGTTAATTTCCGTTTACGAAGGGCCTTCGGGCGCAGAGGTTGCGCCCTGTCGCGGTTTTGCCTAATCGAACCTTATGCGATGGGATGAGTGATGACAGCGCGCAACGAGCCGGTTTCACGACGATCCGAGGGCGCCCTGGCGCCTCGCCAGGACCACGGGCCGCGCGACAAGCTGCTGATCGTCGATTTTGGCAGCCAGGTCACCCAATTGATCGCCAGGCGGGTGCGCGAGGCGGGGGTCTACTGCGAGATCGCGCCGTTTCAGAACGCCGGGCGGGCCTTCGCCGAGCTACGGCCCAAGGCGGTGATCCTGTCGGGCGGACCGGCCTCGGTGCCCGACGAAGGCAGTCCGCGCGCGCCGGCGGCGATCTTCGAGTCGGGCGTGCCGGTGCTCGGCATCTGCTATGGCCAGATGACCATGGCGGCGCAGCTCGGCGGCGGCGTCGAGAGCGGCCACCACCGCGAATTCGGCCGCGCCGAAGTCGCCGTGCAGGGCGCGAGCCCGCTGCTCGCCGGCGTCTGGGCGGCCGGTTCCCATCATCCGGTCTGGATGAGCCACGGCGACCGCATCACGCGGCTGCCGGCCGGCTTCAAGACGATCGGCGTTTCGCCGAACGCGCCGCACGCGCTGATCGCCGACGAGGCGCGCCGCTATTACGGCCTGATGTTCCATCCCGAGGTGGTCCATACGCCCGATGGCGCGAAATTGATCGCCAATTTCGTCCACAAGGTCGCAGGCATGCGCAGCGACTGGACGATGGCGGCGTTCCGCCTCGAGGCGCGCGCGGCGATCCGCCGAACGGTCGGCGAGGGCCGGGTGATCTGCGGCCTGTCGGGCGGGGTGGATTCGGCGGTCGCCGCGGTGCTGATCCACGAGGCGGTCGGCGACCAGCTCACCTGCGTCTTCGTCGATCACGGCCTGATGCGCCAGGGCGAGGGCGAAGAGGTGGTGCGGCTGTTCCGCGACCATTTCAACATTCCGCTGATCCATGTCGAGGCGGCCGAACGGTTCCTCGGCGAGTTGAAGGGCGTCGAGGAGCCGGAAGCCAAGCGCAAGGTCATCGGCCGGCTGTTCATCGACGTGTTCGAAGCCGAGGCGAGGAAGATCGCCGCCGATGGGCGCGGCGAGGTCGAATTCCTCGCCCAGGGCACGCTGTATCCGGACGTGATCGAGTCGGTGTCGTTCTCCGGCGGGCCGTCGGTGACGATCAAGTCGCACCATAATGTCGGCGGCCTGCCCCAGCGCATGAACATGAAGCTGGTGGAGCCGCTGCGCGAGCTGTTCAAGGACGAAGTGCGGGCTTTGGGGCGCGAACTCGGCCTGCCCGAGAATTTTGTCGGCCGCCATCCGTTCCCCGGCCCGGGCCTGGCGATCCGCATTCCCGGCGCGGTGACGCCGGAAAAGCTGGAGATATTGCGCAAGGCCGACGCCGTCTATCTCGATGAAATTCGCAAGGCTGGCCTCTACGATGCGATCTGGCAGGCCTTCGCCGTGCTGCTTCCCGTGCGCACCGTCGGCGTGATGGGCGACGGGCGCACCTACGACCACGTCTGCGCGTTGCGCGCGGTGACCTCGTCGGACGGCATGACGGCGGATTTCTTCCCGTTCGACATGGGGTTCTTGGGGCGCGCGGCGACGCGCATCATCAACGAGGTGAGGGGCGTCAACCGGGTGGTCTATGACGTGACGAGCAAGCCGCCGGGGACGATCGAGTGGGAGTGAGGGGGCGATAAATTCTGAAACATTCTCTATATAATTCAATAGCTTATACAGCGCTGAGAATGATCGCAATACATCGTTAGTTCCGCCGTCAGATCTCATAACTGATTGAACAAAAAAGAGAATTAGTGAGGCGTCGAGTGTTTTGACCTTTCGATAGCCGGATAGGTTGACGGTATTTCTGACGGTCTTTTTTGAAGTGCACATCCGCCGAAACCAAAAGACCGTCAGGTAGAGCGCATAGCGCTGACGGTCTTTTCTGTAGGGCGGCTTGTTCTAGAAAATGCACCGGAAGGGGTAATTTATGGCCTGTACGGCACGTTTTTCGCGACCAAAATGCTGGCAGCTGGACCCTTTTTTCGAGAAGGTTCATTGACGAATATGCGGTAAAACGGCTATTTATTACCCATTCTGACACAGAATAATAGACTCGCCATGCAGCCTCGCCAGCACAAAACCGCCAGCTTCTTGTCGGCTCACCCGGTGTTCACGCGGGCTGAGTTCGCGGCGGCCTTCGGCCATCCGGCGAGCGCGGCCAATGTCACCAGCCTGCTCCGGCATCACCTGCGCGCCGGCAACATCAAGCGGGTCAGTCGTGAGGTATTTGCCGCGGTGCCGGCCCACCTGGCGGCGGAGCGGATGGTGATCGACCGCTTCGCCGCGGCGAGCAAGCTGCGCCCCGATGGCGTTCTGGGGTTTCACTCTGCTCTTGAGTTGCACGGCATAGCCTATTCCGAGTTCAGCGAGGTTCAGCTCATCAGCGCCGGACGGACCGAACGCGTGGATCTGCCATTCGGCGCCTGCCGCTTCGTCACGCCACCGAAGGCGTTGGCGGTGGTCGGCAAGGCCGACTACCTGACCTTGACCATGGATCGGCAGGGGGTGGCGGTCCGTGTGACCGCGGTCGAACGCACGGTCGTCGATGTCTTGCACCGGCCGGAATTCGCCGGCGGCGTCGAGGAAGTCCTGAAGTCGCTGGACCTGGTGCGCTATCTCGATCCCGCAAAGGTCGCCGACTATGTCGAGCTGCTGGACAACCGGTCGCTCGCCTCCGTTTCCGGCTGGTGGCTCGAGAAGCGCCGCGCCGCGCTCGGCGTCACCGACGACGTCCTGGCGCGCCTGCGGGCGCTACTTCCACGATCGAAGCACTATGCTCTTGGTGCCGAACCTGGTGACGCCGTGCTCGTCGAGCCGTGGCGCGTGCTTCTCCCGGCGCAGGCGGTCGACGCCGCCTTTGAAGGCGTCTGATGGTCGCCTCGCGAGAAACACTTCAGGACCTTGCGGCCGAGCGGCAGCTCCAGCCTGCGACGCTGGAACGGGCGATCCGGCTGATCGACATTCTCGACGCTTTCGGCGCCGACACGCTGATCGGACCGCGGATCGCCTTGAAGGGCGGCACGGCGCTCAACGTCTTCCATTCCGATCTGGATCGCCTCTCGGTCGATATCGACGTCAATTATGTCGGCGCGGTCGAGAAGGAGCAGATGGACGCCGATCGTCCGGGACTCGAGGACCGGATCGAACGGCTGATGGAATCGAAAGGCTACGCTGCACGGCGCGAGCCGTCCGAGCATGCGGGCGGCAAATGGATCTATCGCTATGCGTCCGCGCTGGGCGGGGCGGGGACCATCGAGATCGACATCAATTACCTCTACCGCGGCCCCCTCTACGGTGTGGATCGCATGCCGTCGGCGACCATCGGATCCTATCAAGCCACGAACGTGCCGGTTCTCGACGTCCATGAGATCGTTGCCGGCAAGATGGTCGCGCTGGTCACGCGGCGCACCGCGCGCGATTTGTTCGATGCGCACCGGATCATCGCCATGCCGGATCTCGACTGGGCGAAGATCAAGGCGGCCACCTTGATGATCGGTGCGAGCGCCAAGAGCTTCGACTGGCGCACAGCCTCGCCGGACGACATCGGATGCGAGGTCGGCGACATCGCCGGCAAGCTGACCATGTGCCTGCATGACCGGTATTTCGATCGCTTTGGCGGCCCGGCAGCCTGGATCGAGAGCGTCACAGCGGAGTGCCGGGAAAAGCTCGCGCCGCTTTTTCAGTTGACGGCAGGCGAAACGGCATTTCTGGACGCCGTGCTGGAACGGGGCGAGATCGATGCATCCTCTCTGGACGTGCCGGAAAACATGCGCGCCGCGATCGAAGCCTGTCCGGCGTTACGGTGGAAGGCGCAGAACGTCAAGGCTTGGAAATCGGGCGACAAGTCGCTGGCGCCGCGCACGAGACGGGAGCGGCGGCCACGTGGAGAACCTACTCCATGAAGACCTGGCTGAGCGGAGATTAATGTGTCGAAACGACCGGCCCTGAGTGGTGGCGCCGAGATTGCGCACGAATTTGAGGTCGAGATTGAGCGGATTCGAGCCCGTTTAGCCGCAAATGAGGCGGAGCGGAAAGAGCTCGAGGCCGCGCTGAGGGATCTCGTGAGCCGGTGCTCGGCTGCTGCTGCAAATTATTCATCACCCGCCATTGCAGATGTGCCGGGGGTCACGGCCGCGTCATCCACCGCGGAAAAGATCGCGCTGTTTCGGCGCCTATTCGCAGGCCGCGCTGACGTATTCCCTGTCAGGTGGGAAAACCAGAAGACCGCCAAGTCCGGCTATGCGCCCGCGTGCGCCAACGAGTGGGTTAAGGGGATATGCGGCAAGCCCCAGGTCAAATGCGGAGAATGCCCTCATCAAGCCTTCATCCCGGTCTCCGACGACATGATCGAAAAACATCTACGCGGCGCCGAGGGCTCACGCGTCTCCGGTGGCGGTTTCGTGGCGGGCGTTTATCCGCTGCTTCCTGACGAGACCTGTTGGTTTCTGGCCGCCGATTTCGATGAGGAGAGCTGGGCAGCTGACGCCTCGGCCGTGCTGGAGACTTGCCAGGCCAAGGGCGTGCCTGCCGCCCTTGAGCGTTCTCGATCCGGTAATGGCGGTCATGTCTGGATTTTCTTCTCCGAGCCAGTTCCAGCGCGCACAGCGAGACAGCTTGGCGCTGCAATGTTGACGGAGACGATGGAGCGTCGCCCCGAAATAGGTTTCGCCTCCTACGATCGCTTCTTTCCGAGCCAGGACACCATGCCGATCGGCGGCTTCGGCAATCTGATCGCCTTACCTTTGCAGCGCCGGGCGCGCGAGCTTGGTAATAGCGTCTTCATCGACAAGGACCTTCGCCCATACGAGGACCAATGGGCATTCCTGGCGGCAATGCCACGGCTATCCGCCAATGCTGCATCCGAAATCGTTGGTGATGCCGAGATGCGAGGCCGTGTTCTTGGCGTTCGGATGCCGGTCGAAGACGAGGAAGCGGACGAGCCGTGGCGCATGACGCCATCACGGCGCCCGAAGGCGGGCCCGGTCGGCATTCCTTTACCGAGCAAGATCACCATCGTGTTCGCCGATCAGCTCTATATCGACCGGACCGAGTTGCCATCGGCGATGACAGCACGACTCATACGTTTGGCAGCCTTCCAAAATCCCGAGTTCTATCGCGCGCAATCCATGCGGTTCCCGACCTTCGGCAAGCCCCGGATCATCTCTTGCGCCGAACTTCATGCGCGTCATGTGGCATTGCCACGAGGGTGCCTCGATGAAGCTATTGATCTGATCCGGGGCGCAGGCGCCAACGTTGAGGTGGATGACCTCCGGGTGATCGGCAATCCGCTTCCGAGCCAGGTGCGATTCCAGGGGATGCTTTACGGCGCGCAGGTCGAAGCACTCGACGCCCTCCTGCCGCATGACCATGGCGTGCTCGCTGCGACGACGGCTTTCGGCAAGACGGTTGTGGCTGCCGCGCTCATTGCGCAACGGGCGCGCAACGCGCTCGTTCTCGTCCATCGTCGTGAGTTACTCACCCAGTGGGTGGAACGGCTGAGAACATTTCTCGATATCGACCCGAAGGACCTCGGCGTCATTGGAGGCGGACGCCGGAAGCCGACCGGCATCATTGATGTCGTGCTGATCCAGAGCCTCGTGCGGCAGAGCGAAGTATCCGACATGGTGGCCGACTATGGTCATCTTATCGTCGACGAGTGCCATCATCTCTCTGCGGCAAGCTTTGAACTCGTGGCGAGGCGGGCAAAGGCACGCTATGTCCTCGGGCTATCAGCGACCGTGGCTCGCAAAGATGGGCACCATCCGATCATCTTCATGCAATGCGGCCCCATTCGACATCGCGTAGATGCGCGTGCGCATGCCGCTGGGCGGGGGATCAATCATCGCGCCAAGCATCGGTCGACGGAGTTTCAGTTGCCGCCGCCTTTGGCTGCCTCGGATCGCCCTTCCATGCCGGCGGTCTACGCGGCCATCGCCCAAGATGAGGCGCGCAACGACCTGATCTTCGACGACGTGCTGAAGGCTCTCGAAGCAAAGCGGTCACCTATCGTGCTGACGGAGCGGAGGGACCATCTCGAATACCTCCAAAGCCGCTTTTCCCGCTTCGTGCGCAATCTCGTCGTCCTCCGGGGCGGGATGTCTGCGGCTGAGCGCAAGGCGGCTGAGGCAGCACTCCGAGTAGCCGATAACCAAGAACGGCTTATCCTCGCTACGGGGCGCTATCTTGGTGAGGGCTTCGACGATCAAAGGCTCGACACGCTATTCCTGACGATGCCCATCTCCTGGAAGGGCACGCTGGCCCAATATGTTGGCCGCCTGCACCGTCAGCATAACGGAAAGACCGAAGTTCTCGTCGTCGACTATGTCGATGAACTGGTGCCGGTGCTGGCGCGCATGGCGGCAAGGCGGCGAACGGGATATCGGGCGCTCGGTTACACGTTTGAATAGTCCGGCTCTACGACGGAACCAATCGGATGCTAGTGAAATCTGTAATGTGCCGATTGTCGATTTCGTGGACGCTGGTCACCCGGCGTTGCTTGAAATATGGAAGTGGTGCCAGCGCGGGGGCATGGGATGCCAGATGAATGTCTCGCGAGAAACCTTTGCTGAACGGAATATACCTCGATGAAATCCAAGCGCCGAAACCCGAATTCCGCGACCAAGGCGAACAAGGAACCTAAGCTCTCGCGCACCCATGCACCCGCCGATCTTTCGCCGTTGGACTGGCAACGCGGCTTGCGCCGTCAGTTCGGCCGCGAGCAGGCCTTCGGGCTTGAAAATCTGAGCAGCGAACCGTTTTTCTCCGAATTTCGGGTCAGCAATCCTGTTTCGAAATCCAGTTATCGCGTGGCCATCCGAGGCCTGGGGCCAGGCGGCAATTTCTGTTCATGCCCCGACTATGCCACCAGCGAATTGGGCACCTGCAAGCACATCGAATTCACGGTTGCCCGGCTGGAGAAGAAGCGCGGTGCCAAGACGGCGTTCGCGCGCGGCTACCAGCCCGCATTTTCCGAGCTGTATTTGCGCAATGAAGGCAAACGCTGCGTGCATTTTCGGGCCGGAACGGATTGTCCGCCAGCGCTGAGGGAGACCGCCGCTGGTTTGTTCGACGACAAACACAACGGGATGCTGTCCGACGAGCGCCTCGGCGAACTCGATCATTTCATGTCCATGGCGTCTAAGTCCGGTCATGAGCTGCGCGCCTATGACGATGCGCTCGATTTCGTCGCGGGACGGCGGGATGCGGACCGTCGGGTTTCAAAGCTCGAGCAGTTGTTTCCACGCGGCGCTGCCGATCCCAAGCTGTTGGCGCTTCTGACCGTACCGCTCTATCCCTATCAGGCCGAGGGCGCGCTGTTCGCGGTGCGGGCGGGCCGCGCACTGATTGGCGACGATATGGGGCTGGGCAAGACCATACAGGCAATTGCCGTGATGCAAATACTGGCACGGCATTTTGGCGTCTCGAAAGTGCTGGTGATCTGCCCGACCTCGCTCAAATACCAGTGGCAAAGCGAGATTACGCGTTTCTCGGGGCGGCAGGGTGGAAATGCGGCGCGCGTCGTCAATGGCGGCCGCGTGCAGCGGCAGAAGGACTACGTCCTGGACGATTTCTGCAAGATCACAAACTACGAGAAGCTCAAGCCCGATCTCGACCTGATCGCCGCCTGGGCCCCGGATCTGGTGATCGTCGATGAGGCGCAACGGGTAAAGAACTGGAACACCATCGCGGCGCGCGCCTTGAAACGCATCGATAGCCCCTACGCAATGGTGCTGACCGGAACGCCTCTGGAGAACAAGCTGGAAGAACTGATCTCGATCGTCCAGTTTGTCGATCAGCACCGGCTGGGGCCGACCTGGAAGCTGCTGCACGAGCATCAGGTCAAGGACGAAGCCGGGCGCGTCACCGGCTATACCGGGCTGGAGAAGATCGGCCAAACGCTGGCGCCGGTCATGATCCGCCGGCGCAAATCCGAGGTGCTGCGGCAACTGCCCAGCCGCACCGACCAGAACTTGCTGGTGCCGATGACCGAGATGCAAATGCTTTATCACCAGGAAAACGCCGACGTGGTGGCAAAAATCGTCCAGCGCTGGCGCAAGACCAAGTTTCTGTCGGACAAGGATCAGCGGCGGATGACCTGTGCCCTGCAGAACATGCGCATGTCGTGCAACAGCACCTATCTGCTTGACCAAGAGACCGACCATGGCGTCAAGGCCGACGAATTGGCGGCACTGTTCGACGAATTGTTCGCCGAGCCGGAGGCCAAGGCGGTGGTGTTTTCGCAATGGACGCGGACCCATGACATCGTCATCCGACGCCTTGAGGCGCGTCGTCTGGGCTATGTCAGCTTCCACGGCGGCGTGCCATCGGAGAAACGGCCGGCACTCGTGGAGCGATTTCGCGACGACCCCACTTGCCGCGTGTTTCTGTCCACCGATGCGGGCAGTACGGGCCTCAATCTGCAGCGCGCGTCGACCCTGGTGAACATGGACTTGCCGTGGAACCCGGCGATCCTTGAACAACGCATCGCACGCGTCCATCGCATGGGCCAGATACGGCCGGTGCGGGTGATCAATTTCGTGGCAAAGGGCACCATCGAGGAGGGCATGCTCTCGGTGCTGGCGTTCAAACGCTCCTTATCGGCAGGGATTCTCGACGGCGGCAGCGGCGAGATTTCGCTCGGCGGTTCGCGTCTCAACCGCTTCATGAAGGACGTGGAAAACGTCACGGGGCATATAGGTGAGGGCGAGGCCGTGACGCCGGCCGAGGAGGTGAGGAATATCGTCGCTGCTGATGACGTCGGATCGGTGGATGATGTAAATGCGGATGTAAACATTGGCGCTGGCGAGATAGCGATCGCGCGGACTGACGGTGCCGGAGCGTCACCGCGCGACACAGGTCCCGACCCGTGGCAAGCCTTGGTGCAGGTCGGTACGCAATTTATTGCCGCTCTGGCGGCTGCCAACGATCCCGACGCTGCGGCGCATCCATGGATTGAGCGCGATCCAGCCACCGGCGCGCAAAACCTCAAAATACCGCTGCCGTCGCCGGAAACCGCGAGACAGCTTGCCAATGCGCTTTCGGAGCTTGCAGACAGCTTGCGGGGCAAGGTTGCATGATGTACGGCGGCTGTTGAGGGATGACGATCTATCGTGATAGCTCGGGCTGACGGTCTTTTTCGTTGCCAAGCCGACGAGGCTATTCTCGCTGGAGATTTCAAAGATCGACCGATTGATCTCGATTGTCGTCGAAACCGAGAAAAATTGGGATCGCGGAAATTTCCCTGCGAAATCAAAAGCGAAGAAATTTGACGGCTCGCTGGTCGGGTTTAGACCCTCAGAAGAAAAGTTTTGCGCTTGAAAATCAGTGCGTTACACTTTCTCAAAACCATCGAGTGGGAGTGAGGGGCGATAACTTTTGAAGAATTATCTTTATAATTCAGCGACTTATGCAATCTAGAAATAATGGATGATGCATCGTCAGTTCGCCCGTGAATTCTCACAATCGATTGAATTACATGCAAAATTTGTCAGGCCGCCTGAAATACCGAACCCTGGATAGCAGGATAGGTTGACGGTATTTCTGACGGTCTTTTTTGAAGTGCGTGCCCGCCGAAATCAAAAGACCGTCAGGTCGAGCGGATAGCGCTGACGGTCTTTTCCGTAGAGCGGTTTGTTCTGGAAAATGCGTTGGAAGGGGTAATTAGAGCGTTTCAGGGTTTGAGTGAATTGGAAGGGATTCCGGTTTGGCTGAATTTGTGATTTAAGATGCTGGCTGGAGTGGAGGCCAGCATCGGATGACCAGACCTTTGTCGATGGATCTTCGCGAGCGGGTGGTTGGCGCGGTTTTGGCCGGGGAGACGTGTCGGGCAGTAGCGGCCCGGTTCGGTGTTGCCGTTTCGTCGGTTGTGAAGTGGTCGCAGCGTCACCGTGCGACCGGCTCGGTAGCGCCGGGCAAGATTGGCGGGCATCGCAAGCGGGTGCTCGAGCCGCATCGCGCCTTCATCCTGGAGGAGATTGCTCGGACGCCGCACCTGATGACGCTGCACCGGCTGAGGGACGCGCTGGCGGCGCGCGGCGTGAGCGTCTCGCACACGGCGGTATGGCTATTCGTGCGGCGCGAAGGACTGCGGTTCAAAAAAAACGCTGTTCGCCCTTGAGCAGGCCCGCGCCGACATCGCACGCCGGCGTCAGCGCTGGCGATCCTGGCAAGCCGGGCTCGACCCGCAGCGGCTGGTCTTCATCGACGAGACCTGGGTGAAGACCAATATGACGCGCACTCATGGGCGCTGCGCGCGGGGCAGGCGGCTCCTCGCCAAGGTGCCGCACGGCCATTGGCGCACGCTGACCTTCCTCGCCGCGCTTCGCTCAGACCGCATCGATGCGCCTTGCGTCATCGACGGCCCGATCAACGGCCGCAGCTTCCTCGCCTATGTCGAGCAGTTCCTCATCCCGACCTTGAAGCCCGGCGACGTCGTCATCATGGACAATCTCGGCAGCCACAAACGCCAGGCCATCCGCGCCGCCCTCACAGCCGTCGGCGCGAAGCTCTTCTTCCTGCCCCCTTACTCTCCGGACCTCAATCCGATCGAGCAGGTCTTCGGTAAGCATTCGGCGTAGGCCGCGGTTGGGTCATGTCGGGTCAGTCGACCGTTTGAGCAAGAGAGGATCGGCCTTATAGATTTTGATGAGATCGGTAAGCGTGTCGATGCCGAAGTCGGTGAACTGCCATGACGCTGTCGGCACCTGGACCGTAGACCCAGATCAGGCCGTCCTCTTCGTCCATTTCGTTGGCGACGTCCCACAGCCAGTGCTCGTCTTCCCCGAGCAGTTCGGCGACGCGAGCGATGGTGTGGACATGGTGGACCTTGTTAACGGGGGCCACAGTCAGGCCGCGGCGGCAGCGCGAGTGGATGCCGTGGGCGTCCAGTTCCACGGCAGCAATTCGTCAAGGCGATGAGCCGGATGCGTGGCGATCCGGGCCAGGAGGTCGGCCAGCCATGCCTGAGGATCGATGTCGTTCATCTTGGCCGTGACGATGAGGCTGTACATGGCGGCAGCGCGCTGACCGCCGCGGTCGGATCCGCAGAACATCCATGATTTTCGCCCGAGAGCGATGCCGCGCAACGCGCGCTCGGCGGCATTGTTCGATAGGCATATGCGCCCGTCGTCAAGGAACAGAGTGAAGGCAGCCCAACGCTTGAGGATATAATCGATGGCCTTGGCGAGGTCGTGGCCACGGGAGAGTTTGGCGCGTTGCTCGCGCATGTAGACCTGAAGCTCATCGACGAGCGGCTTGCTCATCTCCTGGCGAACAGTCCTGCGCTCCTCGGCGCTCTTGCCATTGATCGGCCTCTCGATCTCGAACAGGGCGTCGATGCGGCGTACGATCTCGATCGCGATGGGAGAGAGCGCGATCGCCTTCTTGCCCGCAGCCTGCCGTCGGGCGTTCTCCTCGAGATCGGCCATGGCGAAGAACGGGCGTCTGGCATGAACCCAACACCCTGCCTCAATGATCGGACCAGGCGTCCGGTCGGGCAGGTAGAGCTTGCGATAGCCATCGAAGGCGTCGGCCTGGAACAGCCCGGCATATCCGGCCAGATGGCTCTGCGGATGCTCGCCTTTGCGATCGCGGGAATAATAGAACATCGCCGCCGGCGGGGACGTCCCGCCGAACGGCTTGTCGTCGCGGACATAGACCCAACATCGACCGGTATCGGTCTTGCCTTTGGCCAGAACCGGCACGGTGGTGTCATCGCCATGCAGGCGTTCAGCCGCCATCACATGGGCCTCGACAAGTCGCAGCACCGGATCGAGCGCCGCGCAGCTCGATCCCACGGCGTCGGCCATGGTCGAGAGGCTGATCGGCACGCCTTCCCGAGCATAGCGCTCGGCCTGCCGGTTCAAGGGCTGATGCTGGCCGAACTTCTCGAACAGAATCATCGCCAGCAGGTTGGCCCCGGCCCATCCCCTGGCGATCACGTGGAAGGGGGCCGGCGCCTGGCTGATCTTCTCGCAATCCCGGCAGGTGAACTTTTCCCGCACCGTTTCGATCACCTTCCATTGGCGCGGGATCGTTTCCAGCGTCCTGGTCACGTCCTCGCCCAGCTTGCGCAGCCGCGTTCCGCCGCAGCAGCCACAAGCCGTCGGCGGATCGATCACCACGCGCTCGCGCGGGAGATGGTCGGGGAAGGTGTTTCGTTCGGGGCGCTTGCGGGTGAAGCCTGCCACCGTCGTGGTCTTGGCGAGGGCGATTTCCGCGGCGAGCTCATCTTCGGTAGCGCTCGCTTCCAGCTCCTCGAACTGCAGCGCCAGCTGATCGATGAGCCGGGCCGATCGCTCCGAGCGAGAGCCGTAGATCTGACGCTCCAGCTTGGCGATGTGCAGCTTCTGATGGGCGATCAAGGCCAGGTCTTCGGACGCCTTGGCCCGCGCCACCGCCAGTGCCGCGGCACCGGCGTCACGTTCCGCCGCCACTTCCCGCATCCTGGCGCGTTCGATCGTCAGCGCCGCTTTCAGCGCGTCGATGTCGTCCGGCAGGGCTGCAAGATCGGTGTCCATGACAAGAATAGAATCATGAATCCGGCCCGCTGACTCCTAAAAAATGGAGCCTCCCGACCTCATCCGGCGCTGCTCGGCCGCCAAGTGTGACACGGGTTCCGCCAGTCGATCCCATCAAGCATATAAGCCAGCTGGGACGCCGAGATTCCGACCACGCCATCGGCCGGTGACGGCCAGATGAAGTGACCCCTTTCCAATCTCTTCTCGGCCTTGTCCCGACGAGCGGAGCCGCCGGGACGGATTCCTCTCTGGTTCAGGATCTCGGCGATCTCGGAATAGACGTGATCGTCGAGGAGTTCGTCGACGAGTTCGATGACCGCTTGCTGGGTCTTGACCTGCTGCGCGGACGACTTCGGGTTCTGTGTCGTCAATGTCTCCGTCATGCCTCCCCTGAAACGGACATGGACCTTGGTCGTCCCCTCCGTCGCAAGCTTGACGAGCGTGATATCCTCGATGATGAACGCGAGCAGCCGCTTGCGCTCGCGGTTCGGGAGACTCGGATCGCGCCAAAGCGTTGCAAAGTCTGTCGTCATAGCGACGAGGCGATCACGGATCGCGTCATCGAGAGCGAACTGGTCTTGCTGGCGCCCGCGCTCTCTTTCCTCTTGCGCGCTGGCGAGCGCGCGCAGCTTGTCGTTCCACCCGCGTTCGAGCGTGTCGGCGACAAGACGGTTGGCTGGGTCGACGAGCATGAAACGTCGCTGAGCGAGATCGGCGTCGATCTGAGCGCGCTCGACGGCGCGACGACGGAGCTGATCGGCCTCGGCGTGCCGCGCTTCGATCTCTCTCCTGATCTCCAGGGCCAGTTCGACCGCGGCGGGCGTCATCCGCTCGGCGATCAGTTTGCCGATGGCTTCGTCGATGGGCGCGCCCGCGATCGACTGGCAGTTCGGCTCGCCGAGTGCGCCATGCGCGCGGTCGCAAACGTACCACGCTTCCAGCCGGCCGCGTCGATCGGCATAGTGAACGCGCAGGCGCCGGCCGCAACGGCCGCATACGCCTCGCCCTTGCAGCAAGGCCGTTCCCTCCCGCGGCGGCGAGCCTCTCGCCGCCTCGTATCCACGGCCATTGACCTCGAGCGTCTTGAGATTCTGCTGGAATTGCTCCCAGGTGATGTAGCCGGGATGGGCGTCCGGGATGCAGGCGAGCCAATCGTTGCTCTCGCGGTTCCGAAGCAGCTTCTTTCCGTCCACTGCCCGCCGATATTGCCGACGGCCATAGACGTAGGCCCCGGCGTAGCGCGGATTGTTCAGCGTTCGCATCGCCGTCGATATCGTCAGCGGCTGGAAAATCGTTGGATTTTGATTGCGCAGGCGAGACGGAAAGCTGAAGCCCCTCCTTGCGAAAGGCCTTGACCGTCTGTGAGGCCGATCCCTGCCGCGAGAAAGTCTCGAAGAAATAGGCGATCGACTCCCGGACCTGCGAGTCGGGATCGAGCGCCACCGCGCCGGCCTCATCATAGGCGAAGCCTGTCGGGAGCGGACAGCGATACTCGCCGCGGCGCACCTTGTTCAGGATTCCCCCACGCAGCCGCGCCTTGATGATGTGGAGTTCGGCCTCGCTCATCGTTCCCTTGAGGCCGAGCAGGAGCCGGTCGTTGAAGTTGGCCGGGTCGTACACGCCGTCCTCGTCGAGAATGAGCGTATCGGCGAGGGCGCAGATCTCCAGCAGGCGATGCCAGTCGGCATTGTTGCGCGCCAGGCGGGATACCTCCAGCCCCATGACGATGCCGGCGCGCCCCATCCCGACGTCGCTCACCAAGCGCTGGAATCCTTCGCGCCATGATGCTGACGCGCCAGACTCGCCCTGGTCGCTGTCGATGACGATGATCTGCTCGTCGCGCCAGCCGAGAGCGGTCGCCCGGTTCCGAAGAGCGTATTGCCGCTGCGTGCTCTCGACGTTCTCGATGACTTGGCGCATCGATGACTGTCGGACGTAGAGATAGGCAGCCCGCTCGATGTGGCGGGGTTGAACTTTGAGCGAGGCGTTCATAGCGTCCTCCGTGTCGTCGATTGCCATTGCCATGCCGGCGAGGAGGCAAATGATGGCCCGACGCTCGATGCCCTGCGCCGGCGCGAGGGATCGGGATCGGACGGGCTCCAACTTGGCGGTCTCGACGGGCAACATGCGCAGCCCATCTCCACATGCCGCGTTGCAGGAAGATCATCAGCCCACTCCGGGCGTCTGGGGGCAGCGCCTCGCCGAGCATGGCCGAGCGCAACCTCTCATAGCGGGCGACGACGGCGACCGGGGGCGCGGCCGGATTGACCGCGGCCCCGGTCATCTCGAAGCTTTTTTTGCACGGACCACCCGTTCGATCGTTCGCGGATGGACATCGAGGCCGAGTTCCTTCTGGAGCAACTTGGCCAGATCGCGCGCTCGTATCGGGTCGCCAGGAGAAATTTGCGCCTCGATGAACGCCAGAGCCTCGCCTTGGACCTTGTGTGGACCGCGGGGACCTCGCTTCCTGGGCACAAGCCCCGCAATGCCGCCTTCCTCGAAATCCGCCTTGGCCTGGTAGTAAGTCGGCCGCGAGACGCCGTACTCGTCGGCCACATCCGTCACCGACGCCTTCTCGACGGAAGCGCGGCGCAGCATCTCGTACTTCACCTGCACGATGTCGCGCCGATCGAAGAAGCCATCTTCCTGAAACTTTGGGTCTCGCACCTTCTCGGGCGCCGGATTGAGCGTGCCGTCCTCGACGAGCGCATCCGCTTTCGAGCGCTTGCGATCTTTGCTGGCATAGAGCGACATGCCGAGACCGTCGTGCCAGAGAATTTTAATCAGGTCACCTCTGGCACCTCTAAAAACATATAGATCGCCGGCATGCGGGTCGCGACCCAGCGCCTCCTGAACCTGAAGCGCCAGCCCGGTCATCCCGCGACGCATATCGGTTCGCCCGACCGACAACCACACCCGCACGTTCGACGGAACCGGGATCATCGGCGCTCCAGCACATCGAGGACGCGACGTAGCGCTTTGCCGTCGAGATCAGCATCGACGCGGATGCGGTATCTACTCGGCAGCTCGATCTCGATCCGACCGACATCCGGTGGAGGCGATGTCTTCTTCGCGGCCCGCTCGCCTGTGATCGTTACCGGCAGCAACGCTGGCCCACGCGCGCCGGTCGGTACCGGCAATCCATCGCGATAGAGCCTCCGCCAGAGAAACAGCTGGTTCGTGTTCACGTCGTATCGCCGAGCGACCACAGAAGCCGACGCCCCAGGCTCAAACGACGCCGCCACGATCTCCCGTTTCAGCGTATCGCTCCAACGACGCCGACGACGCCTCGCGCCGGTCGTGTCCATTACCGCGTTCGTGGACACTTACTTCCCTCATGAGCCAATCACCGCCTCATCATCGGCGATCAACGTCAGCGGCGAAAGGCGGCCCTCGGCGGAGGGGTACTCCCATCGAGCAGACCTTCGCCAAGATCAAGCACTGGATGCGGCTCGCCCAGAAGCGAACCATCGAGGACACTTGGCGCCACATCGGACAGCTCGTCCCCACAATCCGACCTGCCGAGTGCGCCAACCACTTCACTAACGCAGGATACGCTTCCGTCGAAACTTGAACCGCTCTAGTGCCCTATTCAGTGCCTTGTTCAGAACTATGCGAACGTGCCCGTCCGTACTCGCTCTCGGGGTGTCTTCGCAGAAGGGGACGGTCGATACCAGGCTCGCCCGCAGGGATAGGCATTCCCCGCTCATTTGGGATGACAGGAATTATCGTAACCGAACTACGATTGCGGCGATGAATTCAAATGCGCTGAGTTTCTTATTGATCGAAAAGGCCGCTACCGAGACATCGCGATGAAAGCAATGCGGTTGATCCAGAACCGTCGCCGCTCAGGGGCTGAGGTCCAGTTCCGTTCCGGTTCGCAGGCGTTCCATATAGGCTCGATAGGCAAAACTGCGGTCGCGCTTCTTTCCCGTCGTTTCGACGAGGATGCCGATCTCGGCCAGCACTTCGATTGCGCGGGTTGCAGTTGGCTTGCTCGTGTCAAGCAGCTTCATCGCCGATGCGACAGTCACGATCGGATGACGCGGAAGTCGCTCGAACAATCGGAGAGCTGAAACGGATACCGATTCGACTCCGAGCAGCCGCGTGCGATCCGCGCTGATGAGATTGAACAATTCACGCGCCGAAGCGACGGCTTCATCGGCAATTGTGGCGACGCCATCGAGAAAGAAATCGATCCAGCCCTCCCAGTCGCCTTCCAACCGCACGAGGTTAAGGCGCCGGTAGTATTCCTCGCGGTGACGCTTGAAGAAGAGGCTGAGATAAAGAAGCGGAGCCCTCAAGAGTCCCCAGTGTTCCAGCAGGAGGGCGATCATCAGGCGTCCGATCCGCCCATTGCCATCGAGATAGGGGTGAATGGTTTCGAACTGCGCATGCAAGAGACCCGTCCGCACAAGTTTCGGCAGCCGGTCGTCGGCATGGATGTATTTCTCGAATGCGCTGAGAAGCTGAGGGAGTTTCTCGGAGGGCGGCGGAACATAAGCCGCGTTCCCGGGCCGGCTTCCGCCAATCCAGTTCTGGCTGCGGCGGATTTCTCCGGGTTGCTTGCTCCCGCCGCGCACGCCGCGCATCAACCGCTTGTGTGCTTCGTTCAAGAGCCGCAGGGAGAGCGGCAGGCCACGCTTCGACGCAAGCTGGCCACGCGCATGACTGAGGGCGTCGAGGTAGTTTGTCACCTCCTCAACATCGGCGTTGGGCTGGGGCTGTTCCTCGGCTTCGAAAGCGAGAAGGTCGACGAGCGATGCTTGCGTGCCCTCGATCTGAGACGAGATCACCGCTTCCTTGCGCACGAAGGCGTAGATGAACCAGTCGAGCGACGGCACCATTTCTCCCGCCAGGTCGAGTCGGATAAGCGCCTGCTCGGCTTGCCCAAGGCGACGTTCGAGCTTCGTGTCGATGACGAGCGCCAGCCGCACGGGCGGCAGATCGAAGGGAACGAAGGCATCGACTTTTTCGCCGCCTGCAGTCACGCTTTTGTATCGGCCTGTTGTGCGCTTCGGCATGACTTGGCGGCTCAACCCCGGGACGACGTCCTTCCAACGGCCAAACGCAGGGAACGCTCACATTCCCTGCCGGCCCTGCTAAGAACGGACTCTTTACTAGTTGGATCCGTTAGTCAAGAGATTGTGTCTAGCGCCAATGGCCCGCTAAGAATTTGCTCTGGGGTTCGATCGTGAGCCGATCGAAATGCCTGAACCTCGACGGTGCTGCGGGCCGGACTCGAAACCGGCTAGCGGATGGGCTTAGCGCACCGAGCCATTACGCCGCTGCCTTCTCGTCACCATCTCGAACCTTTGTTGGCCGTGTGTCCTTCCACACCGCCGCAGCCGGTGCCTTTTATCGCACCCGTTCGCTTTCCATCAACTGCAACGCGCCGAACTTGAACGGACGGGCCGGAGGCCAGGGCATGGCGAACATGGCCAGCGTGAACGCCCTGTGCTATAGGTGCTGACGGTCTTTTTCGTCCTGGCGCAGAATGCGCCGCGCGGTCGACGACGCGAAAAATTGACCGATCGTTGGCGATAGTTGTCGAAGCCGAGCAAAATTCGAATCGCGCAAATTTCCCTTCAAAATCAAAAGCGAAAAAATTTGACGGCCCACCGGTCGGAGTTTGACCGTCAGAAGAAAAAATTTGCGATTGTAATTCAATGCGTTACGATCGCTCAAAACTATCGAGTGGGAATGAGGGGCGATAGACGCCAAAAAATTATCAATATAATTCAGCAACTTATCAGGCGACCAGGATGGTTGCTATACATCATTCGGTTTCGTTGTTATGCTCATAACGTATTGAATTGCATAGATATTTAGCAAGATCACTCGCCTACTTCAACTTCCGGAGCCAGATAGACTGACGCTATTTCTGACGGTTCTTTTTGAAACGTACGCCAGTCGAAACGAAAAGACCGTCAGATATTGCGCATATCGCTGACGGTCTTTTCCGTTGGCGCGCTGGACTTGGCCTGAAGTCGGCTGCCGCGCTTGAAGGGGCGGGTTTTCGGTTTCCTTCACCGCGTTGATTTCAATCAAGGCGATTGTCGGCGTCCAGTTCATTATGGATGTGCTACATGAATGACGAGCCTATGAGCGGCGCGGGCCTCGCTATCTTCAGGCGTTTATGCCCCTTGATGCGAAGGCTCAGATGAGCAGCGCGGCATTTGATCAGTGTTTGATCGGCTCGGTCAGACCATTGTCTGATCGGGCGCGCGGTGCGTCGCGAAGGGGTTGTCTATGACACTCGACGTGGCGGTCGTCGGGTACGGCGCTGTGGGGCGCGCCTTGGCTGGGCTGCTCTCTTCGCGCGGCGACATGGTCCGGGTGGTGCAGCGACACCGGCCGCCGTCGATGCCGCCGGGCTGCGATTTTCGAACCGCTGATGTCATGGATCTCGCAGCCCTCACGCGGGCCGTTGCAGGGACAGCCGCCGTGATGTGCTGCATCGGAGTCCCCTACGTTTCGTCGGTCTATGAGCGTGTGTGGCCGGTGGCGATGAGCAACCTCCTTGCCGCGTGTGCGGGCGCGCGAGCCCGGTTCGTCTTTGCGGACAGCCTCTACATGTATGGCCCGCAGTCCCAGCCGCTGACCGAGGACCTGCCCCTCACAAATTTTGGCGTCAAGCCACGGGTGAGGGCCGAGATCACGAGACTTTGGCAGGACGCGCACAATGCGGGCCGCGTTCAGGCGGCATCAGTGCGAGCTTCTGATTTCTACGGACCAGATGCCGACACTTCGGTCATCTCGCACTTCGGGGTCGCCCGGCTTCTGGCCGGCCAGCCGGCGCTCGCGCCCTATCCACCGGACAACCTCCATGATTTCACGTACGTCCCCGACTTCGCACGTGCCCTCGTAACGCTGCTTGATGCGCCGGATGACGCCTATGGCCAGGCTTGGCATGTGCCGAATACGCCGACGCGCACGCTGCGCAACGTTCTTGGCCTCGCCGCGGACCTGATTGGTGTGTCGCTGCGCATACAGGTGCTCCCACGGCCGCTCGCCGCGCTCGTCGGCCTGTTTCGCGCCGACATACGTGAACTGGCTGAGATGCGCTTCCAATGGGACCGGCCCTATATCGTCGACACCTCGAAGTTTCGCGATCGGTTCTGGAGCAATCCCACCTCGTTCGAGGATGGTCTCGCTGCGACGATCGCCTACTATCGCGAGGCCCCAAACCGGGACAAAGCATAATCGTAGCAGAGTAGAGGGAACGTTTGACGGAATTTCTCGGTGGTTGGCCGGATTTCGTGATGAGGTTCGGGTATGGTCCTGAGTTGCCCAAATCACTTAGCCGCCCGGTCGAGCACGTCATTCCTCGGGCATAGGCTGGTCATGTTCTTCACGAGTTGTCTGGCATCGCGTGAAGAGAAGCAGCGGGCTATGCCCGGCGATTCCCTCGTGCCGGCTCCGATGGGCGTCGTGACTCATGCTGTTACGATCAACGCTCCGCCCGAGCATGTGTGGCCTTGGCTTGCGCAGATGGGCGCCGGCCGCGCCGGCTGGTATAGCTATGACTGGATCGACAATGGCGGCCATCCGAGCGCCAATTCAGTCCGGCCAGAGTATCAGCAAGTCGCTCCAGGTGATGTCATGCCTGCAACCCCTGGCATGACGGACGCATTCCGCGTGACGACGGTTCAACCGCCGCATGATCTGGTCCTGACCGTGCCGGAGGCGGGCGGTGGCAACCAGGTGAGCTGGGAGTTCCTGCTGGAGCCGCTGGATCACGAACGCACGCGCCTCATCGTGCGTGGCCGCATCTCACGGCGTTGGCCCGGTTCGATTCGAGAGCGTTCCCGCCCACCTGGCCGTCTCATCTTCATCGAGCGCATCTACGCGGTATTGGCGCACACGCCGCGACCACTTATGCTGGTTGCCGCCGCTTTCGGACATTACATCATGCAAGCCCGGATGCTCAGAGGCATCAAGCGTCGCGCGGAGGCGTGATGTCGGACAAGGCTGACGGTCTTTTTTTGCGGCCGAGCCGACAACGCTATCGTGGCCGACGACGTCGAAATCCGCCGACAGATACCGATAGTCGCTGAAACCGAACAAATCGCGGATCGTCGAAATTCGCTTTTGAAATCAAGAGGCCGAATTTTTGACGGATTGGGGAGTCGGTTCTTTGCTGCGTGGTGAAAAGATTTGTGCTTATAAATCAGAGGGTTACGATGCATTGAGAGAATTGAGTGGGAATGAGGGGGAGTACGATGGAGTAGAGCAGGATGGAGCAGCGTATTTGCAGCGATGTCGTCCCAACGATAGACATCGATAGTTCTCGTATCACTTTGTCGGCAGCAAATCACTCGATCTCAGGCCAACATCCGTCCGGTCACGCTTGGCCGCCGCGGAGGACCATTCACAAGCGGCGCCGCGCCGAAAGAATGTTCGATCAGCGCCTCGGTGTCGCGACGCAACTCATAGCCGGTAAGCGCAAACTGGGCTTACTCCCTCGCATCGTCCGCGACGTGCGGGCTGGTTGCGCTCAAATTATCGCATGGCGGGCGCCGCCTTCAGCGAACCGGCGCGCCGATTGTCATGACACCTCAAGCTGCCTGACACTGAAGTAAGCGCGCGAACGGTACGGTTGAATCATCCCCCTTCTTCCGACGCGCCCGGCGCAAGCACAAATCATGCGGTAGAGGTTGGGGGTGACCTCTACCGCCTGGCTTGCGCCCGCCCGAGCTGGGGGAGCTCGATCCGCGCGGGCTGGGGGTCTTTTTAGCCGGCGCTAGCCAGCGCAACCGCGTCGGGGCCGGCCGGGAAACGGAGCTGACCGGCCGTGTCGTGGACCGCGGCCCAGACCGCCTCAGCGACATCCGATTCCTTCGTGGTCATCGCCGGTTGAGCGAACGCCTCGAAGATGGGCTTGGCGAAGTCGGCGTAGGCCTCCGGGATGAGGTCTTCGATGCGAACCGAGGTGTTCTGCGAGAAGCGCGTCGTCGGGGCGTTGCCGGGCTCGACAAGTTTCGCGCGGATGTCGAAGTAGGCGAGTTCGTGAGCCAGCGAGCCGGTGAAGCCCTCGATGGCCTGCTTGCTAGCCGTGTAGGCAGCGGCCAAGGGCATCGCGGCCAGGGTGACGCTGGACGTCACGTTGATGATCGCGCCGGAGCGACGCTCGCGCATCTGCGGGATCACGGCCTGCACCATGGCCATAACGCCCAGGGTGTTGGTATCGAACACCTTGCGGATGTGCGGCATCGGGGTTGCTTCGAAGGCTCCGACGACGCCGATGCCCGCGTTGTTGACGAGAACATCAATCCGCCCGGCGGCTTGGACGGCGGCAGCGATGCTTTCATCGCTGGTGACGTCCAGCGGCAGGATCCGCAGGTTCTCGGAATGGGGCAGAACGGCGGGGTTCGGCGTGCGCATGGCGGCGATGACGTTCCAGCCATTGGTCAGAAAGTGACGAGCGGTTTCCAGGCCGTAGCCCGAGGACGTACCGGTGATCAGGATCGTTTGCAATGGGACCTCCATCTGGTTGCGATGACCATTGATAGGCCGAACTTTCTGGATGGCCAATAACGAGAAGTCCAAGATTATTGTCCAACTGTCCAAACGTGCCGATTGAGCCGCTACGGCGAGATGCCGGGTTCATCTCAGCCACCCCCAATGATAGCTGGGCGGCAGTGAGGGCCGCTGGCCAGCCCCGCGACGACCATCGCGTAGCGGAGAGGGCGCAAATCGAGCGCTAGGTCAGGCAATCGGCTGACCTCCGCTTGGAGCAAGTGAGGGTAACCTCGACAACTCAAGATGGACTTATTATAATGAATATCTTAATCTTAGTTATGGATCGTCCACTATGGATCCGCTTAGCGACGTCATTGCGCTGCTCCGGCCGAGCACAGCCATCTCCAAGCCCATCACCGGCCGGGGTCGCTGGGGCGTGCGTTACGCGGCGTACAACGCGCCCGGGTTCACCATCATCCTGAAGGGCGAGTGCTGGATTTCGTTCGGCGGCCAAGAGCCGGTAAAGTTTCAAAAAGGTGACTTCGTTCTGTTACCGTCAACGCCGGCGTTCACCTTAAGCAGCCATCCAAACGTCGAATGCGAGCCGCGCGACCCGATTGACACTCCTGTCCGGCACGGCGAACAAGAAGGCGACGCGGACTTCGAATTGCTGGGCGGCGCTTTCCGCATTGAGCAGGTCAATGCGCCTCTTCTCCTCTCTCTCCTCCCGTGCGTCATCCACATTCCGGCCTCGGAAGGGCGCACGGGGAAGCTCAACAGCATCATCGAACTGATCATGGACGAGTGTGGGAGCGAGGAACCCGGCAAGGAGATGATCCTGCAGCGCATGCTTGACGTGCTGCTTATCGAAGCCCTTCGCTGGCAAGGCATCGCACATGACGACGTTCGAGCTGGCCTTCTCAATGGTATGCAGGATCCCGGCCTGGCCCCCGTTCTCCGCGCGATGCATGCAGACGTACGGGCCAACTGGACGGTCGCAGGTCTTGCGAAAGTCGCCGGGCTTTCTCGCTCGGGTTTCGCCGCTCGTTTCGGCGAGGTGCTCGGCTGCGGTCCAATCGAGTATCTCGCCCGCTGGCGGATGGCGCTGGCAAAAGACGCGCTGATCCGCGGCGCAAAGGCGCTCGACAGGATCGCCGACGAGATCGGCTACAAATCCGCGAGCGCTTTCAGCACAGCGTTCCGGAAACGGCTGGGCTGCTCGCCCGGGAAATTCGCGCGAAGCGCCGCCGTCGCCGAGGCTGCCTGAGACAAGATCGAGTCCGTCCGTACGGCTGCGTTCAGCAAGCAGGAAATCGGCACGGGTGAGCTGACGTTCTCCGTAGCGTGGCGAATCGAAAGCGAGCCGTCCGGCGCTTGCTCCATGCTTGTGACGGAAACTCCGTTCGTCCTGTCCGACGGATCGGGGAGACCGTTCTTCCTCGTACGCAGGGAGATTTTCATAGCTAGATCAATGCGTTGCTATCACGCAGAACAATCGGGTGGGAGTGAGCGGGAGTAGAAACGGCGGCTAACGGCCGGATTGGCATGGTTTGCCGGAAATTCATTCGTTGATTGCTCTCGATCGAGGCCGACTGATTGGTTGCGCGCCGGCGCCCCACGCGACGCATTTGACCGGTGTTCCGCCGGCGCCGCCGAAGGCTTTCGCCAGCGCCTCACCACGGCACGGTGCGGCCGAGATAGTCGAGATAGCGCAGGCCGGACGCGCCCCGCAGTGAGAGGAGAACATTCACCAGATTGGGCACGCTCTCCTCGATGCTCAGCCGGCCGTCCGGGCCGCCCAAGTCCGTCCTCACCCAGCCGGGGGCCATCAGGACCATCGGGCGCAAATCCCCGGAATGGCGCGCCGCGAAGCTGCGCATCAGCATGTTCAGCGCCGCCTTGCTGGCGCGATAGACCTCCCGCATGCCGGTGGTGTTGTTGCCGACGCTGCCCTGGCCGGACGACATCGCCCCGATCATGCCTGTGGGCGAGACAAGATCATGCAGCGCCTCGATCACCCGCATCGGGCTCAGCGCATTCGTGACCATCACGCGCACGAACTCTCCCGTCGTCACGTCGGCGATCGTCTCCGCCGGATTGTTGGTGACGCCCGCGTTCACGAACAAGGCGTCGAACGTCCGCCCCGACAGGCGAGCGCGCAGCGCCGCGATCTGACCGGGCTCGCAGATGTCGAGGGTCTCGATCTCCAGCCGGCCCGCGGATTTGTCCGCGAGATCGTGCAGCAAGGTTCTGGCGGTTCCGCGAACCGTGCCGACGACATTCCATCCGTGCTGCAGGTACTCCGCGGCCATTGCGCAGCCGAGGCCGCGCGAGGCGCCGATGAGCAGGATGGACTTGTCGGGAGGAATTGTAGGCATGCCGCGAAACCTCTCGCCGTTGGCGTCACGCGCTCAATTGCCCGATTTCCCATGCTTGCGCCAGACGCAAGGCACGCAACAACATGTTGCGCCGGACGCTATGCCGCCGGGAGAGGGCGTGATATTTCGAGGGCGATGACCGGCGTGGACTTGAATCGGCTCGCCGCGTTGGATGCGCTGCTTTCCGAGGGCAGCGTGACCGGCGCGGCGCGCCGGCTCGGGCTGAGTTCGTCGGCGATGAGCCGGACGCTGGCGCGCCTTCGTTCGGCGACGGGCGATCCGCTGCTCGGGCGCGCCGCACGCCTCGAAGCGGTCCGCCCCGGAGCTGACGGTCGGCCGCCGCCTGCCCGCGGCGGCGACCGAACGCAATTCACACGGGATCAGGCCCGGTCGAACCGATCGAGATTCATCACCTTGGTCCAGGCGGCGACGAAGTCGTCCACGAACTTCTGTTGCGAGTCCTCGCAGGCATAGACCTCGGCGATCGCGCGCAGCTCGGAGTTCGAACCGAAGACGAGATCGACCCGCGTGCCGGTCCATTCCAGTTTGCCGCTCGCGCGATTGCGTCCCTCGAACACATTCTCGTCTTGCGAAGTCGCCTTCCACTGCGTGCCCATGGTGAGGAGGTTCACGAAGAAGTCGTTGGTCAGCGCTTCCGGCCGTTTCGTGAAGACGCCGTGCTGGGATTTGCCGAAGTTCGCGTTCAAGGCGCGCATCCCGCCGACGAGGACCGTCATCTCGGGCGCGGTCAGCGTCAAGAGTTGCGCCTTGTCGATCAGCAGCTCCTCCGCCGACGGCCCGTGCTTGCCCTTGAGATAGTTGCGGAACCCGTCGGCGATCGGCTCGAGCACGGCGAAGGAATGGACATCGGTTTGCTCCGGCGACGCGTCGGTGCGCCCGGGCGTGAAGGGAACGGCCGCGTCGCGCCCGGCTTTTTTCGCCGCCTGCTCGACGGCGGCGCAACCGCCGAGGACGATGAGGTCGGCGAGCGAAACCTTCTTGCCGCCGCTCGCCGCGCCGTTGAACGCCTTCTGCACGCCTGCAAGGGTTTCCAGCGCCTTCGCCAGTTGGGCAGGCTGATTGACTTCCCAATCCTTTTGCGGGCTGAGGCGGATGCGCGCGCCGTTCGCCCCGCCGCGCTTGTCGGAGCCGCGGAAGGTCGAAGCCGAGGCCCAGGCCGTGGTGACGAGTTCGGAAATGGACAGCCCCGATGCGAGGATCCTCGCCTTGAGGTCCGCGATGTCCTTCGCATCGACCAGCGGGTGATCGACCGCCGGCACGGGGTCCTGCCAGATCAGTTGCTCCGCCGGGACCTCCGGGCCGAGATAACGGGCGCGCGGGCCCATGTCGCGGTGCGTCAGCTTGAACCAGGCGCGCGCGAACGCGTCGGCGAGCTCATCCGGGCGTTCGTAGAAGCGCCTCGAGATTCGCTCGTAGACGGGGTCGACGCGCAGGGCGAGGTCCGTCGTCAGCATGGTCGGGCCGTGACGCTTTGACCGATCGTAGGCGTCCGGAATTGTTCCGGCGCCCGCGCCGTCTTTGGCTTTCCACTGATACGCGCCGGCTGGGCTCTTGGTCAGCTCCCATTCGTAGCCGAACAGATTGCCGAAGAAGTTGTTGCTCCACTTGGTCGGCGTCTGGCTCCAGGTGACTTCCGGGCCGCCGGTGATCGCATCGGCGCCGATGCCCGAGCCAAAGCGGCTCCGCCAGCCCAGACCCTGTTCCTCGACGCCGGCGCCTTCCGGTTCCGGGCCAACCAGCTTCGGGTCGCCGGCGCCGTGGGTTTTGCCGAATGCGTGTCCGCCGGCGATGAGCGCGACCGTCTCCTCGTCGTCCATCGCCATGCGTGCGAAGGTTTCCCGAATGTCCCTGGCGGCGGCGAGCGGATCGGGCTTGCCGTTCGGTCCCTCCGGATTCACGTAGATGAGGCCCATCTGCACGGCGGCGAGAGGATTCTCGAGTTCCCGGTCGCCGCTGTAGCGTTTGTCGTCGAGCCAGGCGTCCTCGGAACCCCAATAAAGGTCTTCCTCCGGCTCCCAGGTGTCGACGCGTCCGCCGCCGAACCCGAATGTCTTGAAGCCCATCGACTCGAGCGCGACGTTGCCGGCGAGAATCAACAGGTCGGCCCATGAAATTCTCCGACCGTATTTCTGCTTGACTGGCCAAAGCAGGCGGCGCGCCTTGTCGAGGTTCGCGTTATCCGGCCAGGAGTTGAGCGGCGCGAAACGTTGCTGGCCGCCGCCGGCGCCGCCGCGCCCGTCGCCGATGCGGTAGGTGCCCGCGCTGTGCCACGCCATGCGGATGAAAAGCGGCCCGTAATGCCCGAAATCGGCCGGCCACCAGGCTTGCGAATCCGTCATCAGCGCGAGCAGGTCTTTCTTCACGGCCTTGAAGTCGAGCTTGTTGAACGCCTCGGCGTAATCGAAGCTGCGACCCATGGGATCGGACAGCGGCGAATGCTGGCGCAAAATCCTGACGTTGAGCTGGTTCGGCCACCAGTCGCGGCTCGACCGACGGCGAAGGCCGGCCTCAGGGGGCGCGCCATGCGCCACCGGGCACTGGCCGGCGCTTCCCGCATCATTTCCATCCATGGATACCTCCGATTGTGATCAGGTTGATGGGATCGGCCCGCGAACGATCACCACGACGGTCCCGGAAGACGATCCGTTGTCACGGCCAGCACGACGACCCGGCAGGAGAGAGGTGAAATACCCCTTTTGCCGCGCCTTGACGAGTTCGGCGATCGCGCTCGTCCGGTCGCTCGCCGATCGAATTTGCCGGAAACCATCTGCGGCTCGCACGATCATTGCAAGAGATCATCGTCAATCGGGATCGACCTTCGTCTGGCTCGTCACGGGCGAACCGTTCGGCTTCGCACAGGGGATATTGCGACCTCTACGGTGCTCAGAAGGGCAAAACTTCCCGGCGGAATCAATGCGACGTTTTTCCACGGCGCAGGGATCGGCAGATTCCGGGAGCGAATTCAGTCTCACCCATCCAGACGGGCGCTCACTTTTATCCGGAGCAATCAAGCGGGAATGAAAGCAGGGGCGGTGAGGGGTGGGAATTGGCGGCCTCCCTCGGCCTCATCGGCCCGCGGCGTCACCGCCGGTCCGCCGCTCCACAGATCGCGGCGACCGCGGCGTCGATGAGCGCCTGCAGCTCGCTCCCCGGCGCCCCGACGCGCGCGCGGATCGCCAGATTGTGGAGCGTCGCGGTGGCGATTTTTGCGAGCGCGTCGGCGTCCGAGGAAGCGGGCAGTTCGCCGCGCGCGATCGCCTTGGAGAACAGCGCCGCGAATGTCTGGTCGAGCGCGGCGATCGCCTGGATCGCCAGCCCGCGGATCTCCGGATCGGCGATCGCCTCGGAGGCCGCCGTGATCACGGTCAGGCAGCCGCGCGGCCCGTCCGGCCCGAACAGATAGAGGTCGCGCGAGGCCTCGAAAATGCGGCGCAGGACGACGCGGACCGGCGCCTGAGCCGCGACGATCGGCAGGAATTGGTCGCGCACCTTGGCGCGGTATTTCCGATAGGCCTTGGCGTAGATGTGCTGCTTGTCGCCGAACGCGGCATAGAGGCTCGGGCGGTTCATGCCGGTGGCGGCGGTGAGATCGTCCAGCGTCGTCGCCGCGTAGCCCGACTTCCAGAACGCCTCCATCGCCGACGCCAGCGCGGCGTCGGGCTCGTAGGCGCGGGGACGTCCGCGCCGCTTCGGCTCGGGCGTCGGCGGCGGGAGCGGAATCTTTTTGTACCATTTCGCAAACAATCCTTGACGACAGCTATTCTATGCGAGAGAGTATAAAAATCAACCCGTGGAGGATTGCGATGGACGTCTATTTCTCGCCGATGGCCTGCTCGATGGCGACGCGCATTTCGCTTTACGAATCCGGCGATTCCGCCAATTTCCTCGAAGTGGACCCGAAGACCAAGCGGCTCCTGAGCGACGGCGCCGACTATCTCGCGATCTATCCGCTCGGCCTGGTGCCCTCGCTGAGGACGGACGAGGGCGAGCTGCTGACCGAGAACGCGGCGATCCTGCAATATGTCGCCGACCGGCGCCCCGAATCGGGCCTCGCGCCGCGCAACCCTTTAGGGCGCGCGCGGCTGCATCAATGGCTGTCGTTCATCGGCGCGGAGCTGCACAAGGGGCTGTTCGTGCCGCTACTCAGCCAGAAGACGCCCACCGAAATGAAGGCCTACATCCTCGCCAACAACCTGTCGCGTCTCGCCTGGCTCGACAAATACCTGACGGGAAGGGAATTCCTGCTCGACCGCTTCACCGTCGCCGACGCCTATCTCGCGACGGTCCTGAACTGGACGCAGGTCATTCCGTCGATCGACATGAGCCGATATCCCGCCGTCGCCGACTATCTTGCGCGCCATCGCAAGCGCGCCAGCGTCGCCAGGGCGATGGCGGAGGAGACCGCGCTGTGGCGGGCGGAGCTGGCGCGCCATCAGGCCGCTTGAGCGCGGATTGGGTGCCGGTCGGCGCGAGGCCGTTGCGGCCGACGCCAGATCGGTCGCCGGCGAAATCGTCGCCGCCGTATCGACGGCGATCATCCGGGCAGGCCATCCTCTTCATAGAGGAAGTCCTGGCTTCTGGCCGCTGTCGCGCCCCTGACCGCGTTGGCCGCGCCCGCCTGACGAACCGCCTCCATGACATGGCGTCGCGTTTTCCTGTCGGGCGCCGCCTTGATGGCGACGAGCCGCGCCGCCGGTTGACCATGACGCGTGAGAATGACCTCGTCGCCCGCCTCGGCGCGGCGCACGAGGCCGGCCAGCCGGCCCTTGGCGTTGGTTAGGGAAATCCGCATAGCAATCCATCATAGAACCAATAGTATGGTCCATATTCTATAGAATGGACCAGTCGGCGATCCATGCTCAAGCGCAGGATTTCCTTCGAGGATTTCGATCGGGGCACGGCCGCCGATTTCTTCCCCTTCGATTTGTCTTGCTTCCGCCGCGACGCGACGCGCATCATGAACTAACTGCGTGGGATCGACCGGGTGGTCCACGAGTGACGAGCAAGCCGCCGGGGACGATTGAGTGGGAGTAAGGGGAAGTCTCGGCCGATAAAGAATCTTATCGCAAAGTGATTCGCTTATGACCAGTACCGGATGAACAGCCGCCACGATCGATGCAGAGACATTGAACAGTCTAGCTCGATCATCCCTCAAAGGGTCACGCCGACTGGCTGTCTGTTCTTGGCCCAACGCTCGATCTCGACCATCGAGCCCTCTACCGGAGGAATCTTAAGGCCGGAGCTGAAGAACATCGTCTCGCGACCCTGCTGCCGGTCTCGAGCACTGTATCCGATCATGTACCGGAGCCCCTGGTCGTCTGGGTAGAGATCGTGAATCAGCGTGGCATCGTCGTAGGACACTATCCATCTGACATGCAGGAGTTTTTGGACAGCAACGGCGACGTTCGCGTGGTCGTCGGCTTTATAGAAGTCGTAGTAGAGGTGCCGACCCTTCTCGAAATAGGGCGGATCTAGATAGACGAGGGTCTTGGGTTTCCAGCCTTGTGAATGCAGTTCCAAAAACTCGACGGCATCCAGATTGGTGAGAGCTATACGGCGGCGAGCGGCCGCAATGCGTCGTATTCGATAGACAAGCTCGGGTTTGGTATATCGCGCATCAATCTTCCATGCACCGGTCTGTTCCCGACCCCCGATCACGCCGCCGTTCAGGATTCCCGACCGGTTAGTCCTGTTGAGGAAGAACATGGCGAACCCGAGTTCTAACTCGTCGGCCTCATCGGGCGTCGAAAGGATCGCCTTCAACCGATCGCGTGTCGGCATATCGACCGGGGTCCGCTCGATCATGTCAACGAGTTCGTCAGTCCTTTCGAGCACACACTTCCAAAACGAGTAGACGGCCAAGTTTAGGTCGTTGATCGCGACCCGCCTGACGACGCCGGACAGTAGGAGCTCCCAGGCGACTGCGGCCCCGCCGGCGTATGGCTCAACGTACAAGCCATCGGAGATACCGTTGGACCGGACAACCTCAGCGACGAAGCGAGCCAGCTTGCCCTTGCCGCCCGGATAGCGCAACGGCGAGAAGTGGCCGGACGGCGAAATCCGTCGATTGTCATCTAGCATCACGCTTTTCCATAGACCGCGACGAACAGCGGAATGGCCGTCTCCCAGGCATTCCTGAGTACGTCGACGGCAGGCACCTGATACTGATCATGGTGATAGTCATTGAGAGCCTGGATCGACGCAGGGTCGGAGTTGCTGGTTAATGTCCGGTTCACCCCCTTCAAGTGCTTCATCTCGGCCCTCTTGTTCGCCACCAAGTGCTTGATCACGCGGTCAGCGCGCAGCTTAAGTTCGAGCTGCTTGCTATTCTCAAAGAACGGGATTTTTTCTTGAGTCATGTACACGTCAACGGTGTGTTCCAAGAACGACCGCAGGATGTAGGCGCTCCCCAACGGGAAGTCTCTCAACCTTACCTTCGCCGCCTCGCGGAGCAGTTGCTTGCCTTTCTCTGTTGCGGGCTGCGCGAAGGGATGACGCGAGGGCGCCAGCGTCGCCCGAGGTGGTGACGTCTTGACCGTTTTGTCCTTCTTGGTCTGCGCGCCAGCGACCTTGCTCAGGCGCGGGCGGCCCGCCGTAACGGGGACGACGGCGTCCTTGAAGCTTTGAAGCTGGCCTCTAGGCGTGTCGCTCGGATGCAGTTCGTCCGGTAGCGCGTCGAAGTAGTCCTCAATGTCTTGCGCCTTGTTGAGGCTGCGGGTGTCGACCTTCTTGCCGTCGATATCCGCGAAGAGCCGAGAAAGCAGCGTAACCACGAACTCGGGGTCGCGGTCGAAGAAGGGCACCTTTGCGCCATCCACGTTCTTTACCGTAACGCCGAGCCACTCGCGGCCGCAGCGGGAGTTGATCAGCCTGCGAAGGACGTTCGGTGCATTCTCGACCGAGTGCTTGACTTGGCGCCAGATGTCGTCGCTGAACGTTGAGTTCCGCTCAACGAAATCGATCACGTCGAGAGTTGTCCGCTCCTTCTTGAAGCGTTCGATCTCCAACGGGCCCCAGGAGATACGACCTTCGCCTTCCATGCTCCGGCCATGTCGGCGCAGGATCCATTCGTTGGCGATATCTCGATTGTCGAACAGGACGGCGCTGAGGACCTTGGTCCTCTCGGGGTTGAACCCCTCGGCCACCTTGGCGATCTGCTTGATAAGGTTCGCCCCGAGCGTGGTCCCTTGCAGAATGGTGGGATCATTCAGGACCTTGAGGGCGGCGAGGCGCCGGTTACCGTCCACCACGACGTAGGCGCTTTCCTCCTCCTCGCTTTGAAGCACATAGAAGGAATCGCCGGGGTCAAGGCCGTGCTCTTTGATGCTGCGCATCATGTTCTTGAAATGAGAGCTATCCAACTCGACGATGGCTTCGAGCGCCTCTGCCTGCGTGTCAGCCGACCCAATACGCGGGTTTTCCACGTCGAGGAGGAGTTCCCCGACTTCCAGTTCAAGTTTTTCCATGGTCCCCTCTCCGGCAGAGGAACCATAGCACTCGACCTGAGCTTGCCAAAATATATTGCTGATCTCGCTTCTCAATCTTTGCGGTCCCGAGGCGCCTCAAACGAATCGTAACCGATCGACCTCTTAACCGGGCCTTGCTTGGCGATCCGCCAAACCCTCCCTATCTTCATCGGCATTCGCCAGTCGATCCCCCACGGAGCCCCGCATGCCCGATCTTTCCGCTTTTCCGATCACCAAGCGCTGGCCCGCCGCGCATCCGGATCGCCTGCAGCTCTATTCGCTGCCGACGCCCGAACGGCGTGAAGGTTTCGATCATGCTGGAGGAGATCGGGCTGCCTTACGAGCCGCATCTGATCGAGATCGGCAAGAATGAAAGCTGGACGCCGGAATTCCTGTCGCTGAACCCCAACGGCAAGATCCCGGCGATCATCGATCCCAATGGGCCGGGCGGCAAGCCGCTGGGTCTGTTCGAATCCGGCGCGATCCTGCTCTATCTTGCGGAAAAGACCGGCGAGCTGCTGCCCGCCGACGCGGCGCGGCGCTACGAGACCATCGAGTGGGTGTTCTTCCAGATGGCGTTCATCGGCCCGATTTTCGGCCAGCTCGGCTTTTTCTTCAAATTCGCCGGCAAGGACATCCCCGACAAGCGCCCGCTGGAGCGCTACCGCAGCGAATCCGAGCGCCTGCTCGGCGTGCTTGAAACGCGGCTTCAGGGCCGGCGATGGATCATGGGCGATGAATTCACCATCGCCGACGTCTCGTTGCTCGGCTGGGTGCGCAATCTCGTCGGCTTCTACGGCGCGCGCGACATCGTCGAGTTCGACAAGCTGGAGCGCGTCCCGGCCTGGCTGGAGCGCGCGCTCGCCCGCCCGGCGGTGCAGCGCGGCCTGGAAATCCCCAAGCGATCATGACCTCGCTCAAAAAATCCTGCGGTACTGGATGAAGCCGGAGCGCTCGGCGAGGCCGTCGTAGAGCCGGCGCGCCGTCGCGTTGGTCTCCTGGGTCAGCCAGTGCACGCGCGAGCAGCCCTCGCGCCGCGCCGCCTCGTAGACATGCTCGATCAGCTGGCGGCCGACGCCGGCGCCGCGCGCCGCCGGGGCGACGAACAGGTCCTGGAGGTAGCAATAGTCGCCGGCGGTCCAGCAGGAGCGGTGGCGGATGCGATGGACGAGGCCGACGGCGCTCGCCTCGTCCCAGGCGAGGGCGCCGGCCATCGGCTCGGCGGGATCGAGCAGGCGCTCGAAGGTCAGCGCGCTGACTTCGGCCGGGATGTCGGCCTCGTAAAACGCCTGGTAGCCGCGCCACAGCGGCAGCCACGCCGCATGATGCTCCCGTTCCAGCGGGCGAATGCTGATCGTGGCGGCGTTCATGGCGGCTCCTTGGCCCTCGCGCGGCGCCCGGCGATAGCCTATGCCGTCCGGATCGTCCAGCGAAGGCGCAGAGGGCAAGACGGAGCAATCGATGGCTGCGAGCAAGCCGGTCACCATCTACGGCATCAAGAACTGCGACACGATGAAGAAGGCGCGCCAATGGCTGGCCGACCGCCGCGTCCCCTACGCCTTCCACGACTACAAGACGGAGGGGATCGATCGCGCGCGGCTGAAGGCGTGGGTGGAGGCGGCGGGCTGGGAGACGCTGCTCAACCGGTCGGGTTCGACGTTCCGCGCGCTGCCGGACGCGGCCAAGGAGGGCCTGACCAAGGCCCGGGCGATCGCCCTGATGCTGGAGCAGCCCTCGATGATCAAGCGGCCGGTGCTCGACCTCGGCGGCGAAATCCTCGTCGGCTTCAAGCCGGAAATCTATGCCGCCAAAGTGACTTGAGGGCGCCGGGGACGCGGCGCTTGTTCAACGGGGCTGACAGGTCCCGCCGCCCTCGCTATAAGCCGCCCGGCGGGCGCGCTTTCCCCATTGGCGCGGCGCCTCAAGGACTCCCATGATTGGCTCGGACCTGTCGAGCGCCGGGCTTGACGCCCGCCGCCGGCGCATTCTTTTCCGCGCATGGCGGCGCGGCATGCGCGAGATGGACCTCGTGATGGGTCATTTCGCCGACGCCGAATTGCCGGCGATGTCGGCGGCCGAACTCGACGAGTTCGAGCGCCTGCTCGATGCGCCCGATCCTGCGCTGCTCGCCTGGATCACCGGCGAGGAGCCGACGCCCGCCGACTACGACACGCCCTTGCTCGCGCGGCTGCGGCAGGCGCCGCGCGCGGCTCTGGCGCGACCAGCGCGGCGCTCGTGAAGGAAAGCGTCCAGCCCGCCGGCCGCCTCGGCCATGCGCTGAGCCGCCTCGCCACGGGCGGCGCGGTCACGCTCGGCTCGGCGCCTGAGGGTTTCGACGCTTTCGTGGTCGCCGATCTCGCTCTCGCGCTCGCCAAGGCGGGCGAGCGGCGCGCGGTCGCGCTTTGCTTCGTCGCGCGCGACGGGCAGCGCGCCCAGAGCTTCATCGACGCGCTGGCCTTCGCGGCGCCGGCGATCGAGGCGCTCTATCTGCCCGCCTGGGATTGCCAGCCGTACGACCGCGTCTCGCCGAACGCGGGGATTTCCGCGCAGCGGATGACGGCGCTGGCGCGTCTGGCGCGCTCGCGCGGCGCGCTCGAGCGGCCGCGCGTCCTGGCGACCACGGTCAATGCGCTGGTGCAACGCGCGCCGCCGTTGCGCTCCGTCGCCGGCGCGGCGTTTTCGGCCGCGCCCGGCAACAGCGTCGATATGGAGGAGCTCGCGCGCTGGCTGGAGACCAACGGTTTTTCGCGCGCCACCAGCGTGCGCGACGTCGGCGAATATGCGATGCGCGGCGGCATTCTCGACCTTTACGCGCCGGGCGCCGCGGCGCCGGCGCGGCTCGATTTCTTCGGCGACACGCTGGAATCGATCCGCACGTTCGATCCGGAGACACAGCGCAGCATCGGGCAATTGCGCGCCCTCGACCTCGTGCCGGTCAGCGAGGCGCAGATCACCAGCGAGTCGATCCGCCGCTTTCGCCAGGCCTATGTCGCGGAATTCGGCGCGCAGACGCACGGCGACAAGCTTTACGAAGCGGTCAGCGAAGGGCGCCGGCCGGCCGGCTTCGAACATTGGCTGCCGCTGTTCTACGGCGCGATGGACAGCCTGTTCGACTATGTCGCGGATGCGCCGATCGTTCTCGACGCGCACGCCGATGACGCCGCGCGCGAACGCTTCGCGCAGATCGCCGATTATTATCAGGCGCGCAAGGCCGCCTACGAGCAGGACGCGGCGGGCGCCAATTATCGCCCGCTGAAGCCCGATCGGCTGTATCTGTCGGAAGACGAGTGGCGCGAGCGCCTCGCCGCGGCGCCGCTGGCGCGCCTCACGCCGTTCGCCGCCCCGCCGGGCGCCGACGCGACCGATTGCGGCGGCTGCGCCGGGCGCAATTTCGCGCCCGAACGGCAGGACGAAAACGCCAATGTGTTCGACGCCGCGGTCGCGCACATCCGCGCGCTGCAGGGTAAAGGCCGGCGGGTGATCGTCGCGGGCTGGACCGACGGCTCGCGCGAGCGTCTGTCGCATGTGCTCGCCGAACACGGCCTGAAGTCGCAGGAGCTGGTCTCCTCGCTGGCGCAGGCCAAAGCGGCGCGCCCCGGCGCCCTGCCGCTGGCGGTCATCGCGCTCGAGCAGGGCTTCGAGACCGACGATCTGGCGGTCATCGGCGAGCAGGACATTCTCGGCGACCGCCTGGTGCGTCCGCGCAAGCACAAGCGGCGCGCGCAGGACGTCCTCGCCGAGGCCTCGTCTCTCTCGGCCGGCGATCTCGTCGTGCATATCGATCACGGCATCGGCCGCTTCGTCGGCTTGCAGACGATCACCGCGGCGGGCGCGCCGCACGACTGCCTGGAAATCCACTACGCCGGCGGCGACCGCCTGTTCCTGCCGGTCGAAAACCTCGAACTTCTCTCGCGCTACGGATCGGAGGAAGCCGAAGCGCAGCTCGACCGGTTGGGGTCTTCGGGCTGGCAGACGCGCAAGGCGCGCCTGAAGAAGCGCGTGCGTGAGATGGCCGGCGAACTGATCCGCGTCGCGGCGGCGCGGCAGTTGCGCGCGGCGCCGCGCCTGGTCCCCCCCGAAGGGCTCTACGACGAGTTCTGCGCGCGCTTCCCCTATGACGAGACGCCGGATCAGGCCAACGCCATCGAGGCGACGCTCGACGATCTCAATTCCGGCCATCCGATGGACCGCCTGGTGTGCGGCGACGTCGGCTTCGGCAAGACCGAAGTCGCGCTGCGCGCCGCGTTCGTCGCGGCAATCAACGGCAAGCAGACCGCGGTCGTGGTCCCCACCACGCTGCTGGCGCGCCAGCACGCCAAGAACTTCGCCACGCGGTTCGCCGGCCTGCCGGTCCGGATCGGCCAGCTTTCGCGGATGGTCGGGGCGGCCGAGCAGCGCGAGGTCAAGAAGGGTCTCGCCGAGGGTTCGGTCGATATCGTGGTCGGCACCCATGCGGTGCTCGGCAAGGCCGTCTCGTTCAAGGACCTCGCCCTGGTGGTGATCGACGAGGAGCAGCATTTCGGCGTCGCCCACAAGGAGCGGCTGAAGGAGCTGCGCGCCGAAGTGCATGTGCTGACGCTGTCGGCGACCCCGATCCCGCGCACCCTGCAGCTGGCGATGACCGGGGTGCGCGAACTGTCGATCATCGCGACGCCGCCGGTCGACCGGCTGGCGGTGCGCACCTTCGTCTCGCCTTTCGACGCGCTGATCGTGCGCGAAGCCCTGTTGCGCGAGCGCTATCGCGGCGGCCAGTCGTTCTACGTCTGCCCGCGCATCGAAGACCTCGACGAGGCCGCGGCCTTTCTTCGCCAGAACGCCCCGGAGGCGAAATTCGTCGTCGCACATGGCCAGATGGCCTCGCGCGAGCTGGAGGACAAGATCGGCGCCTTCTACGACGGCAAATACGACATCCTGCTGTCGACCTCGATCGTCGAATCCGGGCTCGACATCCCGACCGCCAACACGCTGATCGTCCATCGCGCCGACATGTTCGGCCTCGCCCAGCTCTATCAATTGCGCGGCCGCGTCGGCCGCTCGAAGGCCCGCGCCTATGCGATTTTCACCGTCGCCGTCGACAAGCCCTTGACGCCGCAGGCCGAAAAGCGGCTGAAAGTGCTGCAGTCGCTCGACACGCTCGGCGCCGGCTTCCAACTGGCGAGCCACGATCTCGACATTCGCGGGGCCGGCAACCTGCTCGGCGACGAGCAATCCGGCCATATCCGCGAAGTCGGCTACGAACTCTACCAGCAGATGGTGCAGGAGGCGGTCGAGCGCCTGAAGAGCGGCGTCGACGAGCCGGCCCAGGAAATGTGGTCGCCGACCATTTCGCTCGGGAGCGCCGGTCACCATTCCCGAGGATTACATCCCCGATCTGGCGACCCGGCTCAACCTCTACCGCAGGCTGTCGGCGCTCGAAAGCGACGAGGACATCGAGGCGATGGGCGCCGAGATTGTCGACCGCTTCGGGCCGCCGCCGCCCGAGGTCGCGCTGCTGATCAAGCTGGTGACGATCAAGGCTTTGTGCCGGCGCGCCAATGTCGAGAAGCTCGACGCCGGCCCCAAGGGCGTGACGCTCGCGTTCCGCGACAATTCCTTCGCCAATCCCGGCGCGCTGGTCAATGGGTCGCCGCGAAAGGCTCGCTCGCCAAGGTGCGCCCCGACATGCGCATCGTCGTCACCGACGATTTCGAGGAGATGGGCGCCCGGCTGGAGGGAACGCTGGCGATCATGCGCGAGCTGGCGAAGATCGCGGGGCGGAAGGGGTAGGGGAGCGGTTGCCTAACCCTTGGTCGTCGCCCCATATGGACGATGTCTCGACTGTGCCCGCGCCATTGCGTGCCGCAAGCCGAGGGCCTGTCAGGTTGCACTTCATGAATGAGAAACTCGTTAGACCGGATTCCAACGAAGACGCGCGCATCGCACGGGCCATCGCCTCAGACCCGGACGCGGCGCCCGAAATGTCGGCATCGACGCCCGGGATTGTCCGTCATCTGAGCCAGCCAAACGTCGGCGCATCCAACCCTCTCCTTGCGCCCTGGACCGGCCCGTTCGCGGCGCCGCCGTTCGCTGCGATTCTGCCCGAGCATTTCCCTCCCGCTTTCGACGCCGCGCTCGCCGAAAAGCGTGGCGAGATCGCCGCGATCGCCGTCGATCCCGAGCCGGCGTCCTTCGCCAACACGATCGAGGCGCTGGAGCGCAGCGGCGAGAGGCTCGATCGCGTCGCAGCGGTGTTTTTCAATCTGGCGGGCGCGCACAGCAATGATGCGCTGGAGGCGATCGAGCGCGACATCGCGCCGGTTCTTTCGCGCGCCAGCAGCGAAATCTATCTCAATGAGGCGCTGTTCGCCCGCATCGAGGCGTTGCATGCGGCGCGGGAGGGCCTGGACCTGACGCCGGAGCAGGCGCGCGTGCTCGACCTCTATCGCATCGCCTTCCGGCGCAACGGCGCCGGGCTCGCGCCTGACGCCAAGGCGCGGCTCGCCGAGATCGACGAGCGCCTGGCGGCGCTCGGCGCGCAATTCGGCCAGAACGTCCTGGCCGACGAAAAGGCTTACGTGCAGGCTCTGGAGACGCCCGACGATTGCGCAGGCCTGCCCGATTGGCTGATCGCCGCCGCCGCGGCGAGCGCCGCCGAGCGCGGCCTGCCTGGCCGGCGCGCCATCACGCTGTCGCGCTCGATCGTCGAACCGTTCCTGCAATTTTCCGCACGACGCGATTTGCGCGAAAGGGCCTTTCGCGCCTGGGCCGCGCGCGGCGAGCGCGGCGGCGTCAGCGACAATCGCGCCATCGCCGCCGAGACGGTGCGGCTTCGCGCCGAGCGGGCGCGGCTGCTCGGTTTTGCGAGCTACGCGCATTTTCGCCTCGACGACACGATGGCGAAAACGCCGCAGGCGGCGCTTGATCTCCTGAATTCGGTGTGGGCGCCCGCGCGGAGGCAGGCGTTGCGCGAAGAAGCGGCGTTGCAGGCGATCGTCGCCGAGGAGGGCGGCAATTTCCAACTCGCGCCATGGGACTGGCGCTATTACGCGGAGAAGCGGCGTAAAGCGCTGTTCGATCTCGACGAGAGCGAGATCAAGCCTTATTTGCGGCTCGACAAGATGATCGAGGCGGCCTTTTACGTCGCAAACCGCCTGTTCGGCGTCAGCTTCATCGAGCGCAAGGACGTCGAGCTCCATCATCCCGACGCGCGCTGCTGGAGCATGATCGGGCGGGACGGCCGGGAAATCGCACTGTTCATCGGCGATTATTTCGCGCGCCCGTCAAAGCGCAGCGGCGCCTGGATGAGCGCTTTTCGCGAACAGCGCAAACTTGACGGCGCGGTCCTGCCGATCGTCGTCAACGTGCTGAACCTCGCCAAGGCGGCGGCGGAGGAAGACTGCCTGTTGAGCTTCGACGACGCGCGCACGCTGTTTCACGAATTCGGCCACGCGCTGCACGGGATGCTGTCGGACGTGACTTATCCGCTGATCTCGGGCACCAATGTCGCGCGCGATTTCGTGGAGTTTCCCTCGCAGCTCTACGAGCATTGGCTCGAGCGGCCGGAAATCCTGCGCCGCTTCGCCGCCCATCATCGAACCGGCGAGCCGATGCCCGAGGCGCTGGCGCGCCGCCTGCTGGTCGCGCGGCAGTTCAATCAGGGCTTCGCGACGATTGAATTCACCGCCTCCGCGCTGGTCGACCTCGACCTGCATCTTCAGTCCGCGCCAGGGCCGATCGACGTCGTCGCCTTTGAAAACGGCGAGCTTGCAAGGCTCGGCATGCCCGCCGCCATCGCGATGCGCCACCGCACCCCGCATTTCCAGCATATTTTCGCCGGATCGGGCTATTCGGCGGGCTATTACAGCTATCTCTGGTCGGAGATTCTCGACGCCGACGGGTTCGAGGCGTTCGAGGAGAGCGGCGACATTTTCGACCCGACCCTTGCGGCGAGGCTGCGCGACTACGTCTACGCCGCGGGCAACGGCCGCGAGCCGGAGCAGGCTTATGCCGGCTTCCGCGGCCGCGCGCCGAACGGCGAGGCGCTGCTGCGCAAACGCGGCCTCGCCGATCACGCGCTCGGATCGGCGTAAAGCGGGGCGACGATCAATTGACCGGCGCGGTCATGCTGACCAGCACGGGATCCTTTCGAAAGGAATCGGGGAACAATCGCTTCAGCGCCTCGATCTTCGGCAGGTCGTTGATCACGATATAAGGGTAGTTCGGATTGAGGGTCAGAAAGTCCTGGTGGTAGCCCTCCGCCGGGTAGAATCCGCGCAAGGCCTCGACCTTGGTGACGATCGGCGCGCCGAAAGCGCCGGCCTTGTCGAGCTGCGCGATATAGCCCTTGGCCACTTTCGCCTGGTCGACGCTTCCTGCGAAGATTTCCGAACGGTATTGCGTGCCGGAGTCGGGACCCTGCCGGTTGAGCTCGGTCGGATCGTGGGCGACGGCGAAGTAGATTTGCAGCAGGCGGCCGTAGCTGATCTGCCGGGGGTCGAACGTGACTTTCACCGATTCGGCGTGGCCGGTCGATCCGGTGCTGACGGTCTCATATTCCGCCGTGCTCTTTTCGCCGCCGGAATAGCCTGACACGGCCGAGGTCACCCCCTTGACGTGCTGAAACACGCCCTGCACGCCCCAGAAGCAGCCGCCGGCGAAGACCGCGGACTCGGAAGCCGCCGCCGATTGTTCGTCGACCAGCGGGGCCGGCAGCGCGCGGGGCTCTTCGGCGGCGACCGGCGCGGACAGCCGCAGGCTCACCCCGACGCCGACGAGGATGGCGACAAACAAGCTGGGTCTGGCGAACCGCGCGAACGTCGAGACGCCGGGTCCGGTTGGGTGGGCTTTCATCGTCGACTCCTTCTCTTGCCTCTTGCTCGTTCTGGAAAACCGCGAATCCCGGTGCTATACGCGCCAACACGGCTGTCGGGTCGGCGGACGCAGCGACCTCCGGCGGCCAAACTGATCGGGACTTCGGCGTCCCAAACCATGATACGAAACCGGCGGCCAATTGTTACACGGGCGCCGTTATTTGCGCCATTTCAAGCGCGCGGCGAAGAGGCGATTGCCAATTGTCCGATTTCTTGGTGAAAGTGGATGCGCGCGTCGTCCAGCGACGCTATAGTTCCCGAGGGATCGGCGAGGAAGCTGCTGGCGCAATCCGCAAAGGATTGCGATAAGCGGGCGACCGCCGGGGAGGATGAACGGACGATGGCGCTCCTCGCGCTCAAGGATGTGTCGAAGAGCTTCGGCGCCATCAGGGCGTTGAGCGATGTCGATTTCTCGGTCGCTCGCGGCGAGATCGTCGGTCTGATGGGCGACAACGGGGCGGGAAAGTCCACGCTCGTCAAGGTCATCGCAGGGAATTTTCCACCCTCGTCCGGTGAAATTACGCTCGATGAAAAGCCGGTCCATTTCCACAAACCGGTCGAGGCGCGCGAGCAGGGCATCGAGGTCGTCTACCAGGACCTGGCGCTGTGCAACAATCTTTCGGCCGCCGCGAATGTTTTTCTCGGGCGGGAGATCAAGAAATCGATCGGCCCGATCAAGTGGCTCGACCACGGCGCGATGAACAAAGAGGCCCGCGGACTTTTCGCCGAACTCAAATCGGAAACGCGCCCGCGCCACCTCGTGCGGCTGATGTCGGGGGGCCAGCGCCAGGCGGTGGCGATCGCCCGCACGCGGCTGTCGAACCCCAAGATCGTTCTGATGGACGAGCCGACCGCCGCCATCAGCGTGCGGCAGGTCGCCGAGGTGCTCGACCTGATCCGGCGCCTGCGCGATTCCGGCGTTTCGGTCGTTCTGATCAGCCACCGCATGCCCGACGTCTTCGCGGTGTGCGACCGTATCGTCGTGCTGCGGCGCGGCCGCAAGGTCGCCGACAAGGCGATTGCGCAAACCTCGCCCGAGGAAGTCACAGGGCTCATCACCGGGGCGATCCATGTCGCTTGAAACGCAAGCCGGCTCGGTCGGCGAGAACGCCGCATCCCTGGCCGAAGCATCGCTCGATGCGCGCGAGAAGACCTTCCTCGAGAAAGTCCTCGCCAACCAGGCGTTTTGGGTCACTCTGGCGCTCCTCCTCATCTGCGTGGTGACAAGTTTCGAAGAGCCGGTCTTCTACAGCGCGGACAATTTCTACGACATCACCCGCAACTTCGCGTTCATCGGCGTGATGGCGCTCGGCATGACGCCGGTGATCATCACCGGCGGCATCGATCTCTCGGTCGGTTCGACGATGGGTTTCGTCGCGATCGTCTGTGGCCTCGTCCTGCTCAAGCAGCCGATCGATTACATGCCGGATTGGTGGAACGCGGCGGCGTGGACGCATACCTGGTGGATGGCGGTGGTGCTCGGTCTGGGGGCCGGTGCGCTGGTCGGTTGGGTCAACGGCGCGCTCATCGCCTATCTGGGCCTGCCGCCGTTCGTGGTGACCTTGGGGATGCTGTCGGCCGTGCGCTCGCTGGCCGTCGTGCTGTCTGAAAATCGCATGCTCTATAATTTTCGTCCCGACCAGGCGCCGGCGTTCAAAATCATCGGCGGCGGTGACAATTTGGGCCTTCCCTTGCCGTTTCGCGCCTCCAACCCCTTTCTGATTTTCGTGATCCTGACGCTGCTGCTCGGGCTCGTGCTCAAAATGAGCGGCTGGGGCCGACACATTTTTGCGGTCGGCGGCAATGAACAGGCGGCAAACTTGACAGGCGTTCCTGTCCGCCGCATCAAGGTGCAAGCTTACGTCTTGTGCTCGATGTCCGCTGCGCTGGCGGCGATCCTCAGCGTCGGCTGGTCCGGCTCGGCCAACAACAGCCTCGGCCAATCCTACGAATTGCTCGCCATCGCCTCGGCGGTGATCGGCGGCGCCAACCTGATGGGCGGCGAAGGCACCGCCTTTGGCGCCTTTATCGGCTCGGCGCTGATCTTCACGATCCGCAATTCGCTGTTGATGGCGGGCGTCGATTCAAATTGGCAGGGACTGTTTGTCGGCTGCTTTATCATTCTCGCCGTCGTGCTCGAAAAGGTGCGCGGCAAGAGACGCGAGTGACCCGGGGACCGGGCGTCGCGGAGTGGGAAGAAACCTTAGGAGTGGGAGGGTAGCTCATGTTGAAATATGTGTTGACGACGGCGATCGCCGCCGGCGCCTTGCTCGTCGCGGTGAGCGGCGCTTCGGCCGCGGAAAAGCAGTATACTTTCGCGTTGGTCCCGAAGAACACCAACAATCCGTTCTTTGATCAGGCTCTGGCCGGGTGCAAAAAGGCCGAGAAGGAGCTGGCCGGCAAGATCAAGTGTCTCTACATCGGCCCCGGCGAGCACGGCGGCGGCGACGAAGAGGCGCAGATCGTCGCCGACCTCATCACCAAGAAGGTCGACGGCATCGGCGTTTCGCCAGCCAACGCGGCGGCGATGGCCGCGGCGCTGCAAGGCGCCAAGGCCGCCAATATCCCGATTTTGACCTGGGACTCCGACCTGCTGCCGAAGGACAAGGCGCTGCGCGTCGCCTATATCGGCACGCACAACTATGAGATCGGCGTCAATCTCGCCAAGCGGGTGATGGAGATCAAGCCCAAGGGCGGCACGATCTGCATCCAGTCGGGCGGCGCCGCGGCGGCCAACCACAACGAGCGCATGCAAGGCATCCGCGACACGCTTTCCGGCAAGAAGAGCGCCGAAGCGCCTGGCGACAAGCTGACCGGCCAGAACGGGTGGATGGAAGTCGCCGGCTGCCCTCTGTATACGAATGACGACTTCACCGTCGCCAATCAGCAGATGGAGGACATCCTCAACAAATATCCGGACCTCGACGCCTTCGTCCCCACCGGCGGCTTCCCGCAGTTCCTGCCGGACGCCTACTCGAAGACGGCGGAGAAGGTTAAGGACAAGATCGCCTCCGGCAAGCTCGCCCTGGTCGTCGCCGACACGCTGCCGGTCCAGATCGAGCTGATGAAGAAGGGGCTGTCGGCTGGCCAGGTCGGTCAGCGTCCGTTCGAGATGGGCTACAAGGTCATGCACGCTCTGCTTGACATGAAGGAGGGCAAGGCGCCCCCGTCCGATCCGACCTATACCGGCCTCGACGTCTGCACGCCGAAGACCGCCGACACTTGCATCGGCGGCGGCAGCTGATCGGCGCCGACATCGCAACGTCATCGGGGAGGGCGGCGCGCAATCGCCGCCCTTCTTGCTGCGGACGGCGCCCGGCGGACCGGCTCGCCCGCGCGGTGAAGCGCAACGCTTTGTCTGAGGAGACGCAATGTCCGAACAGCCATCATTTCCGGGCGTCGAACTCGCGTTGATTGGCGCGCAACAGTCATTCGTCCTGCAGGAATTGCAGCGACGCTTCGTCGTGCACAAGGTCTATGCCGAGCGCGACCCGTTCGCCGCGCTCGCCGAGGTCGGCGGCCGAATTCGCGGCGCCGTCGGGCATGGCATGGCCGGCTTGACGCGCCGCCATCTCGAGTTGATGCCCAGGCTGGAGATCTGCGCGATCCACGGAGTGGGTCTCGAGACCAGCGATCTTGCCGCCGTCCGCCAGCGCGGCGTCGTGCTGACGACGACGCCGGTCCTGTTCGACGACGTCGCCGATCTCGCCATCGCGCTGGCGCTCGCCTGCTGCCGCCAGATCGCGCTGGCCGACCGCTTCGTGCGCAGCGGGCGCTGGGAGACCGAGCGCCTGCCGTTCGGCCGCAAGTTCACGGGCATGCGCGCCGGCGTTCTCGGACTCGGACGGATCGGAATCGAGGTCGCGCGACGGCTGGAAGCCTTCAAGACGCGGATTGGCTACGTCGACCCCGTCCGCCGCGAAACGGCCTATCAGATTTATCCGGACGCCAGGACCCTCGCCGAAAATTCCGACATTCTGTTCCTTTGCGCGGCCGGCGGCCCGAAAGGCTCGCCGCCGATGGTCGGCCGCGAAGTTTTCGAAGCCCTTGGCCCGCGGGGCATTTTCGTCAATGTCGCGCGCGGCTGGCTGGTCGATGAGGAGGAGCTCGTCGCCGCGCTGCGCGAGAAGCGCCTCGGCGCCGCGGGCCTCGACGTCTTTTTCGACGAACCTAAAGCGCCCCCCGCCTTGCGGGCGCTCGACAATGTCGTGCTGACGCCGCATATCGCCAGTTCGACGGAAGAGACGATGCGCGCCATGGGCCAATGCGTGATCGACAATCTCGTCAGCTGGTTTTCGGGCCACGGCGCGGTGACGCCGGTGACGTGAAGGGGGCCGGTCGATGAGGGCCGAGGTCGGATCATCCGCGTGGGCGTCCGCCGAACCGCGCGCGGCGGGAGAGGTCATATGAAAATCGGCAAGGTGAGGATTCGTCGCCTTTACGGAATACTCGCCACCAATGGGCCGCTCTGGGAGGAGCGGCAGGCGCGCCCGATCGACATCTATCCCGAATATCGCGACCAGAAGCTTCACGAGGGCGGGACGCAGATCGACGATCGTCACATGAAGATCGACGCCGATTTCGTCGAGGTTCATTCCGACGATGGGGTCGTCGGGGCGGCGGGCCCGATCTGGCGGGAGGCTTCGCATCTGATCCTGACGCAGCTTGCGCCCATCATCGTCGGCAAGGACCCGCTGGCGATCGAATTGCTGTGGGACCAGATGCACCGCCTGCAGGTTCATGGCCGCCAGGGCTACGGCATGGTCGCGATTTCCGCGATCGATTGCGCGCTGTGGGACCTCAAGGGCAAGGCTTTGGCGCAGCCAATCTGGCGCCTGTTGGGCGGCCCGACGCGTCATGAGGTCCCCGCCTATGCGTCGATGCTCGGCTATTCCGTCGAAGACCTCGGCAAGGTGCGCGAAAGGGCGCGGGCCTATAAGGAGAGGGGCTACGCCGCGCAGAAATGGTTCATCCGCCACGGGCCGGCGGCCGGCCGCGAGGGCCTGAACAAGAACGTCGCCCTGGTGCGCGCGCTGCGCGAAGCCGTCGGCGACGATTATGAGCTGATGATCGATTGCTGGCAGAGTCTCGACCTCGATTACGCCGTCGATCTGTGCTCGCGCATCGAGGAGTTCCGCCCGCGCTGGATCGAGGAATGCTTCATGCCCGATCGCATCGACAGCTATGCCAAACTGAAGGCCAAGACCCGAATACCGCAGGCCGGCGGCGAGCACGAATACACGCGCTGGGGGTTCAAGCGGTTCGTCGAGAAGGACGCGCTCGATATTCTTCAGCCCGACATCTATTGGTGCGGCGGCCTCAGCGAAGCCCTGAAGATCGCCGCCTATGCGACGATCCACGATCTGATCTGCATTCCACATGGCCATTCGACGCCGATCGGCATTCACTTCAGCGCCGCGCAATCGCCGATTCATACGCCCTATCAAGAATATCTCGTCAAATGGAACGCCCTGCGGATGCATTTCCTGAAACACCCGCTTCGGCCGGTCAACGGATCGATCCATTTGCCGCATGCGCCGGGCGCCAACATGGAGCTTGACGCCGACAAGATTGAACGGGAGGAGGAAGTCCGTGTCTGAAGCGGAAGGCTTGCAAGGGGCCAGCGGCGGCTGGGGTTCGCTGGGACGGGCGCTCGCGCTCAAGCGCAAACTGAAATCGGGCGGAGCGATCGTGGGCGCCTGGCTCAGCTTGAACGATCCCGCCGCCGCCGAGATTCTGGCGCGCGTCGGCTTCGATTTCCTGTTGATCGACACGGAACATGGCGCCTGGGACCTTGTCACGCTGCAAACGACGCTGATGGGGTTCAACGGGACGGACACCGTGCCGATCGTGCGCGTCGCCTGGAACGATCACGTCCGCATCAAGTTGGCGCTCGACCTCGGCGCGGAGGGCGTCATGGCGCCGATGGTGCGCACGGTCGCCGAATGCCGGGAGCTGGTCCGTTCGTGCCGCTACCCTCCGCAGGGCGGGCGCGGCCTCGGGCCGCGGCGCGCCTCTAACTATTACCGCAACATCGACGACTATGTCGCGATCGCCAACGAAGCGCTGTTCGTAATGCCGCAGATCGAAGATATTGCAACGCTCGGCGTCATCGACGAATTCCTCGCGGTGCCCGGGATCGACGCGGTGGCGATCGGCCCCAACGATCTGTCCGGCACGACGGGCCATTTCCGCCAGCACCAGCATCCGGCCAACAAAGGCGCGATCGATACGATCATCGCGCGGGCGCAGATCGCCGGCGTGCCGGTATGCCTCGGTGTGAACTCCAAGCCCGCCGAGCAGCGCGAGCTCGTCGCGCGCGGCGTGCGCATGCTGCTGGCGACATCCGACGTCGAACTCCTCGCCGGCGGCGCGCGTCAATTGCTCCAAGCCAATCGTCAGGCGATCGGGCAATGAGCGGCGACGCCGCGGCGCCATGCGCCGGATGGCCAAGCGGCGCCTGATCGATCCGAAGGACAGCGCGCCGGCTTGCCGCGATGGGCTGAAATCGGTGCGCCGGGGGCGGGAAGCCGCGTCACAATGTTGAGATCGAGGAGGTTCGGACCATGTCATTCGCCCGCTACCCGAGTTTGCAGGGCCGAGTTGTATTCGTCACCGGCGGCGGCTCCGGCATCGGCGCCGCGATGGTCGAGGCTTTCGCGGCGCAGGGGGCTCTCGTCGCCTTCGTGGATATATTGGAGGCCGAATCCAGGGCGCTGGTCGAACGGCTCGGCGACGCCGCCGCCTGTCCGCTGTTCATTCGCTGCGACCTGCTGGATATCGTGGCGCTCCGCGCGGCGATCGCTTCGGCGCGCGAGCGCCTCGGGCCGATCGGCGTTCTCGTCAACAACGCCGCCAACGACACCCGCCAGGAGATCGACGAGGTGACCGAAGCCGATTGGGACCGCACGATGGGCTTGAACCTCAAGCACCAGTTCTTCGCCGCCCAGGCCGTCCGTCCGCACATGCGCGAACTCGGGGGCGGCTCGATCGTCAATTTCTCGTCCCTCGCCTGGATGTCGGCGCCGCCGCGAATGGTCCCCTATGCGACGGCGAAGGCGGCGATCGTCGGGCTGACGACCACCTTGGCGCGGGAATTTGGCCCCGACAAAATCCGCGTCAACGCGATCGCGCCGGGGGCGGTCATGACCGAACGCCAGCGCCGGCTGTGGATCAGCGAAAGCGATCTTCAGGCGATCGTCGCGCGGCAGTGCCTTCACCGCGTCCTGCTCGCCGAGGAAATCGCGCGCGCGGCGCTTTTTCTCGCCTCGGCCGACAGCGGGATGATCACCAAGCAATGCCTGGTCGTCGACGGCGGCCTGCATTGAGGCGCTGCGCCGCGCCGCATTCGCCGGACGCGTCACGGCATGGGGAGCATGCGAACGAGCGTCTCGTCGCGGTCGATGAAATGATGCTTCAAGGCCGCCGCGACATGCAAGATGACCAGCCCGAGGACGAGGCGCGAGACGACATAATGCAGGAGGGCCATATCGGCCGAAAATGCGGCGTCGGGGTCGACCAGATTGGGAATGACGAACAGGTCGAAGAACCGCGACGGGACCGGGATGATTGCGCTGGAAACGCGCAGCCAGCCTGACAAGGCCGCGACCAGGAGCAAGCCGTAAAGCGCCAGATGGGTCGGACCGGCGAGGCGCCGTTCCCAATCGCCCATCGTCGGCGGCGCGGGCGGCGACCGTTCGGCGAAGCGCGCGCCGAATTGCAGGAGCAGCAAAGCCAGGCTGAGAAAGCCAAGCGATTTGTGAAGCTGATAGAGATCGAACTGCGTCGACGCCTGAAGATCGCCGTGAACCATGAACCAGCCGAGCCCGAGCAGGACGAGGACGAGCGCGGCCGAAAGCCAGTGCAGCGCGATCGTTGACGCGCCCCATCGCGGCGACGACCGACTCCAATCCTCCGGCTTCGAGCCTTCGCCGGGGTTCATTGTTCGGCGGCCTCGCTGGCGACCACCAGATCGACGTCGCGTGAAATCACCGGAAATCCCGAGTTCATGCCATAATCCAACCGATCGATCTTGGCGCGCGCGGTGAACTCGAGCCGCGCCCGCCTCGCCTCCGCCTGGCGGCGGACCTCGACGTCCACCGTCAGGGGCCGCGTCACGCCGAGCATTGTGAGGTCGCCCGTGACGCGCACGAGATGCTCGTCGACCTTCTCCACCGCCGTCGAAGAAAACACGATCTCGTTGAAGCGAGTGGCGTTGAGAAAGGCCTCGCTTTTCAGATAGTCGCTGAACGACGCCGAGCCGACGTCGACCGACCCGGATTGGACGTGGAAACTCACCCGGCTCAGCGCGGGATGCTCGAAGTCGACGCTGATGCGGCCGTCGAAGTTGTGAAATTCGCCTTGCGTCCGGGGATAGCCGATCGCGTCGATGGAGAACGATATGCGGGTGCGCCCTGGATCGATCGACCAGTTGGAACGCGGCGCCGCGCGGCCCTGCGGCGCGATCGCGAGGATGCCCAGCAGCAACGCCATGGCGGCGCGTCGGCCAGCCTTGTTCTTCTGCGCGAAGGGTGAAGACATGAGGTTTCCAACTTTCTCGATTGGTTGACCGTCGAGCGCAAGTCCTTATGGCGCCGACGCGCCAGCCCGGTTTCGGAACCCTGGGGAACACTCAACGCGAGTAGATGATTCGACCGGCATTCGCCGGCCCGCCCGCCGAAAAGCGACGCTCGAGCGAATCGACAAGCTCCGCCGTCTGCTCGACCGGCTGGCGGCCACCTAACATATAGCGGCGCCCCGCCGCGACCAAGAGGCGACCGCGAAGCCTCCGCGCCCTTCCGCGGCCGGCGTTTTGGGGTTGTCGCCAGGCCGATCCCGGTGCAATCTCGACACAAATCAATTGACCGTCGCAAAAGATGGCGCCAAGGGTCGGGCGTAATGTTGGAAAAAGGAGCGAAATACTGGGCGGCGGCGCTCGGCGTGGGCGTAGCCGCCGGAGCGGGGGCGGTGATTTGGCATTATCGCGGCCCGCTTCTTCAAAGCGTTGCGCCGGCGCATTCGCTCAACACAGCCCCCGTCGCCTCAAACAACTCCCCGCCTGCGCCAGCCGCCTCGAGTGCGCCGACCGCCGCCGGAGCGGCAAGCGCGCCGGCGGTCGCGCAGGCCGTTGCGAAGCCTCCCGCCAAGCCGCCCGAGCCTCCGTCGGAAGCTGAACCGCCCCGGCCGCAATTCGACATCGTTCGGGTGGAGCCGACCGGAGAAGCCGTCATCGCCGGTCGCGCCGCGCCCAAGGCGAAAGTCGCGATTACCGACCGCGGTCGCATCGTCGCTGAAGTGAACGCCGACGATACGGGCCAGTTCACCGTGCTGCCGCCGGTGTTTGCGCCCGGCGGCCACAGCCTTGGCCTGACCGCCAGCATCGACGGCGGCAAGGCGGTCGAATCCGCCGGGCTTGTGGCGATCGACGTGCCGTCGCCTGAGGGCAAGGCGGCGCCCGCTTCGAGGATCGCTCCTCCTACGGCGACCCCGGCGACGGGATCGAACGCGCCATCAAGCCCTTCGCCGCGCTCGCGGACGGCCGAAGCGTCCGCTCAACCCGACAAGAGCGCAAAGACCGCCGCGGCGCCGGCGGCCGCCGCAAAGAGCGAGGCGCCTGTCCGCGTGGCTTCCGCGCCCGCGCCGTCGACGACGCCGGCGAAGAGCGCGGCGCCTGCCGCAGCCGCGTCCGCTCCGGCTGCCTTGCCGGCTATGGCGGCGAAGAGCGTCGCGACCGCGCCGTCGACGTCCGCGCCGGCGGCGCCTGCCCCGCCGACCGTCGTCGCAAAGAGCGAGGCGCCAGCGCCCGCGGTCTCCGCGTCCTCGCCGTCCGCATCGCCAAGCGCCGTCGCCAGGAGCGAGGCGCCGGCCCCTGCGGCCTCCGCCTCTGCGCCGTCCGCCCCGCCGATCGTCGTCGCCAAGAACGAGGCGGCCGCTCCGTCGGCCGCCGGCCCGCCGCCGCGCGTGATTGTGGCGGAGGTCTCCGTCGAAGACGGCGGCCATCTCGTGGCGACCGGCTCGGCCCCCGCCAACGCGTTGGTGCGCCTCTATCTCAATGGCGCTTATCTCGCCGACGTCACGACGGGAAGCGACGGACGCTGGTCGCTGACCGTCGAGCATGGCATGAGAGGCGGCGCCTATGTCATTCGCGCCGACGAAATCGATCGCGCCAAGGGTTCAGTGATCGCAAGGGCGGAAGTCCCCTTCGATTATCCGGAACTCGTCGCCGACCAGAGCGCCGCCGCGAAGCCTCCACCGCCGGCCTCGGCCGTATCGCCGACGCCGGTCGCCGCGTCGCCCAAACCGCCGGCGGCGGCTTCAGAACAGCCGCATACGAAGCTCGCCGCGACGCCGACGCCCGCTCGACCGGAGGCCATCCCTCCTTCGCCCGCAGGCCCCTCCCGGCCCGAGCCCGCTCCTCCTTCGCCCGCCGCCGCTCCTGGTCCGACTGAGGGCGCGCCGGCTTCGCTCGCCGCCGCTCCCTCCAAACCAGAACCCGCCGCCGCCCCGCCCGCCGCCGCTTCCACCGTCGCGTCCGCTGAGGCGATTCCGTCGAGCCCGCCGTCCGCGCCGGCTTCGCAGGCGGGGGCGCCGCCGCAAGCTTCCGCGGAAATTCCGACGCCTTCTGGCGCGGCGAACGCCGTTGTCCGCTATGTCGACACGACGAAGGTCGTCCGAGGCGACAGCTTGTGGCGCATCAGCAGCCATTTCTACGGAAGCGGCCTGGGCTACAAACAGATCTATGCGGCCAACGCTTCGCAAATTCGCGATCCTTGGCTGATCTATCCCGGTCAGATATTCGTGCTCCCGCGCCAGACGCCGTTCTGAGGCGAACGGCGACGCCGAGATCGCCCAGAGGAAACGAGCGTGGCGAAGATTGCTATCGTGGGGACGGGCTTCGTTGGTCGCGCCTGGGCGATCAGTTTCGCGCGAGCGGGACATGAAATCGCGCTATGGGATGCGGTCGCCGCGGCGCCGGCCGCAGCGCTCGCCTATATCGAGAACTTGCTGCCGGACTTGCAGCGATACGATCTCCTGAACGCCTCGACCCCCGCTGAAATCCGCGGCCGGATGCATGTGGCGGCGACGCTGGAGGAGGCGCTCGACGGCGCCGAACATGTTCAGGAGAACACCCCCGAAGACGTCGCCGTGAAGCGCGCAATCTTCGCGCGGCTCGACGCGGCGGCGTCGCCGCAGACCGTTCTGGCGAGTTCGACCTCGGCGATCCTGCCTTCCAAATTCACGGGCGCGCTCGGTGGGCGCGCCCGCTGCCTCGTCGTCCATCCGATCAATCCGCCCTATCTGATCCCCGCCGTCGAGATCGTTCCCGCCGCCTGGACCGACCCGGGGGTGGTGGAGCGGACCTCCGCCCTGCTTCGCACGGCGGGCCATGCGCCTATCGTGATGAAGCGGGAGATCGACGGCTTTGTGATGAACCGCCTGCAGGGCGCTCTGCTCGAGGAGGCGTTCCGCCTTGTCGCGGAGGGCTACGCCTCCGCCGAGGACGTGGATGTCGGCATCCGCGAAGGCTTGGCGCTGCGCTGGTCGTTCATGGGGCCGTTCGAGACCATCGACCTCAACGCGCCGGCCGGCGTTCGCGACTATGCCGAGCGCTACCAGGCGATTTACGCCGCCATTTTCCCGACCGTGCAGTGGCGCGCCGACTGGACCGGGCCGGTTCTCGACACGATCGAGGCCGAGCGCCGCGCCGCTTTGCCCGCCGATCGCCTCGCCGAGCGCCAGGCCTGGCGCGACAGGCGCCTGATGGCGCTGGCCGCTCACAAGCGGCGCGCCGATCGCGAGATCGGACGCTGACCCTCCCTTGGACCAAGACGGGACGATCCGGACCAAATGGCGTCGAACACAAAAGTCATCATCACCTGCGCAATCACCGGGGCGATCCATACGCCGTCAATGTCGCCGCACCTGCCGGTCACGCCCGACGAAATCGCCGCCTCGGCGATCGGGGCGGCCGAAGCGGGCGCCGCCATCGTCCACCTGCATGCTCGCGATCCGGTGACCGGCAGGCCGGACCAGTCGCCGGAAGCGTTCGCCCGCTTTCTGTCGCGCATCAAGCAGGCGACCAACGCCGTCATCAACCTCACGACGGGCGGCGCTCCCTATATGACCGTGCAGGAGCGGGTGAAGCCGGCGCAGTCGTTCGAACCGGAAATCGCCTCCCTCAATATGGGCTCGATGAATTTCGGTCTGTTTCCGATGCTGGCCCGCTTCAAGACTTTCAAGAACGACTGGGAGCCGCTGGCGCTCGAGAATTCGCGCGACCTCGTCTTTCGCAACACGTTCAAGGATATCGAATTCGTGCTGGGCGTGCTGGGCGACGCCGGCACGCGCTTCGAGTTCGAATGCTACGACACCGCGCATCTCTATAACCTCGCGCATTTCCTCGAACGGCGCCTCGTCAAGCCGCCGCTGTTCGTGCAGACGGTGTTCGGCATCCTCGGCGGCATCGGGCCGCATCCGGAGGACGTGATGCACATGAAACGCACCGCCGACCGGCTGTTCGGCGATCAGTACCGGTGGTCAGTGCTCGGCGCCGGCCGCAACCAACTCCCGATCGCCGCGCAAGCCGCCGCGATGGGCGGCAACATTCGGGTGGGCCTGGAGGATTCGTTGTGGGCCGGGCCCGGCAAGCTCGCCGAATCCAACGCCCAGCAGGTGCGCTTCGCGCGTCAGATCGTCGAGGGGCTCGGCCTCGCCGTGGCGACGCCCGACGAGGCGCGCGAGATCCTGTCGCTGAAAGGCGGAGACAAGGTCGCGTTCTAGGCGCCCCGCGGGGCAGGGCTGCGTCGACGCTTATCGCATCAGGGAGCGTGAGGACGGACATGGATCTCGGCTTGAAGGACAAGACCGCCTTGGTGCTTGGCGGCGGCGGCGGCCTCGGCAGGGCCATCGCGATTACGCTGGCGCAAGAGGGCGCGCGGGTGGCGGTCGCCGACATCGACGCGCGGGCCGCCGCTGCGACGCTGGACGCCGTCATGAGCGAGCGCGGCGGAGGCCTCGCCGTGACCTGGGACCTCGGCGATCTTTCGGTCATCGATGACCGGTTTGCGGAAATCGAGCGGGAGCTTGGCGCCGTCGACGTTCTCGTCAACATCACCGGCGGACCGCCGCCGACCCCGGCGTCGGGGCAGGACGCCGCGGTCTGGGCGAGGAATTTTCACTCGATGGTTCTGTCGGTCATCGCGGTCGCCGACCGGGCGTTGCCGGGCATGCGCGCCCGTCGCTGGGGCCGCATCATCACTTCGACTTCGTCGGGAGTTGTCGCCCCGATCGCCAATCTCGCCATTTCGAACGCCTTGAGGCTTTCGCTGGTCGGTTGGTCGAAGACGCTCGCCCGCGAGGTGGCGCGCGACGGCGTCACCGCCAACATCGTCGTTCCCGGCCGGATCGCCACCGGGCGCATCCGTTTCCTCGACGAGCAAAAGGCGAAGCGCGAGGCTCGAACGGTCGAGGAGATCACGGCCGAAAGCGTCGCCTCGATCCCGTCGGGGCGATATGGCGAGCCCCGGGAATATGCGGACGCGGTCGCCTTCCTGGCGAGCGCCAGAGCCTCCTACATCACCGGGTCGATCGTCCGCGTTGACGGCGGCCTGATCGCCAGCCTCTGAAACCATTTGACGCAGTCGCGGCCGCCAGGGAACGTTCGATGGACCAGCAAGCGATCATTGCCACCTTGAAAGGCGTCTCGACGGCGACGATCACCACGATCCTGTTGAAGAAGGGGCTGCGCAACGTCTGGATGCGCGGACCCCGCCCCCTCCGGCAGGGTCAGCCCCGCCTGGTCGGCCCCGCCTTCACCTTGCGGTTCATCCCGGCGCGCGAGGACCTCGCCACGCCGGACGCATGGTCCTCGCCGCGCTCGACGCGCGCCGCCATCGAGGCGATGCCCGAAGGGAGCCTCGTCGTCGCCGGCGCGATGGGTGTCGCCGACGCGGGCATCTTCGGCGACATCCTCTGCGCCAGAATCGCCCGGCGCGGCGTCGCGGGCCTCATCACCGACGGCGTCCTGCGCGACATCGCCGGCGTGCGCGCCACGGGCCTGCCGGTCTGGGCGCAGGGAACCGCGGCCCCGCCGTCGGTCGCGGGAATGATTTTCTGCGGATGGCAGGAGCCGATCGGATGCGGTGGGGTCGCGATCTTTCCGAATGATCTCATCGTCGCGGACGAGGACGGCGCGGTCGTGATTCCGGCAGCCTATATCGAACAGGTCGCCGCCGCCGGCCCGGAGCAGGAACGGCTCGAAGAGTGGATCCTGTCGGAAGTCGCCAAAGGCGTCGCCTTGCCGGGCCTCTATCCGCCCGACGCCGCCACTCGAGCGCGCTACGAGGCAAGTCTCGCCGAAACGGCGCGCACGAAGGACAACGAGACCCAGGGACGAAAATGAAGCTCGATGAGACGGCCGCCGGCGTCTATGCGATCGCCGTGACGCCTTTCGATCCGCGCGGCAATATCGACGCCGCCTCGGTCGACCGCATGACGGATTTTTACATCGGCTGCGGCGTCAGCGGATTGACGATCCTCGGCGTCATGGGCGAGGCGCCCAAACTCGACGGTGAAGAGGCGCTGGCGCTGACCAGGCGGGTGGTCGCGCGGGCAAAGTCCTTGCCGATCATCGTCGGCGTTTCCGCGCCGGGCTTCGCCGCCATGCGGGCTCTGGCCCGCGGCGCCATGGACATTGGCGCGGCCGGTGTGATGATCGCGCCGCCTTCACACTTGCGCTCCGACGACCAGATCGTCGGTTACTACCGGCAGGCGGTCGACGCGATCGGGCCGGACATACCGTTCGTCATCCAGGACTATCCGCTTGCGTTTCAGGTGGTGATGACGCCGAAAGTGATCCGCGAGATCGTTCGCGCGCATCCCTCTTGCGTCATGCTCAAGCACGAGGACTGGCCCGGCCTCGAGAAGATTTCCACTCTGCGATCCTACGAGGCGGACGGCTCGATGCGGCGCGTCTCGATTCTGTGCGGCAACGGCGGCCTGTTTCTCGATTTCGAAATGGAGCGCGGCGCGGACGGCGCGATGACCGGCTACGCGTTCCCCGACATGCTGGTCGATGTCGTGCGTTTCTCCAAGAGCGGCGAGCGCCAGATGGCGCACGATCTGTTCGACGCGCATCTTCCGCTCGTGCGTTACGAGCAGCAAGCGGGCGTCGGCCTGGCGGTGCGCAAATATGTCCTGCAAAAGCGCGGCGCCATCGCGTTCGACAGCCAGCGAACGCCGTCGGTCGGCCTGTCGCGAACCGCCAAGGCGGAAATCGACTATCTGCTGGAGCGGTTGGCGCGGCTCGACGGCCGAGCCGCGCTGCCGTCGAACGGCGCTTGACGCCACGCGCCATCGAGACGTCCGGATCGGCCGCCCGCGATGACGCGGTCGATCAGAAGCCGACCGCCTGACCGTCGCGGCGGCTCTCCGACGCGGCGGCGTAACGAGCCTCGTCGAGGCGCCAGATGATCTGGGCGGCGCCGAAGTCCAGAAAGCCGCCGTCTTCGAGGTCGTGTCCGCGGGCGGCCAGAGCGTCGCGGAAGCGGCGGTCCCAAGCCGATTCGATCATGATCTTGTCGCCCTCGACGCGCCAGCGCGGGGCGTCGGCGGCGGCCTGGGGATTCTGGCCCTTGGCGAACAGCCGGGTCGCGACCTGGACATGACCCTGCGGCTGCATGGCGCCGCCCATCACGCCGAACGCCGCGACGGGGGCGCCGTTCCGGGTGGCGAAACCCGGAATGATCGTATTGAGCGGGCGCTTGCGCGGGCCGACCTGATTGGGATGCCCACGCTCCAGCACAAAACATCTCCCGCGGTTGTTCATCGCGATTCCGGCGCCGGGGATCACGACGCCGGAACCGAATCCTTGATAGTTGGACTGGATGTAGGAGACCATCATGCCGCCAGCGTCGGCAGCGGCGAGATACACGGTGCCGTGCTCGCGCGGGCGGCCAGGATGGGGCGCGCTCGCCCGCTCGCGACGAATCTGGCGGGCCCTCTCGTCGAGGTAGTCGTTCGTCAGCAGCCCCTCGGCGCGGACGAGCATCGCGTCGGGATCGGCGACATGGGCCTTGACGTCCGCCATGCCAAGCTTGGTCGCCTCGATCTCGAGGTGCTGGATGTCGGCGCCGTCCGCATCGAGTTCTTCGAGATCGAGCCGGTCGAGAACGCCCAACGCGATCAGAGCCGCGAGGCCCTGACCGTTCGGCGGCAATTCGTGGATGCGATAGCCCTTGAAATTCACCCCGAGCGGGGCGACCCATTCGGGCGCATGCGCGCCAAGATCGTCGAGCGACAAGGCCCCGCCGTCGCGCTTCGCAGCGGCGGCGATCGCCTCGGCGAGGGCGCCGCGATAGAAGGCTTCGCCCTGCGTCGCCGCGATCTGTTCGAGGGTCGTCGCTTGTTCCGGACAGCGGAAAACCTCGCCGGGACCCGGCGCGCGCCCGCCAGGCATGAAAATCTCCGCAAACGCGCGATGGCGCCCCAGCGTCTCGACCTGATTGCGCCACTGGGCGGCGACGACTGGCGTGACCGTGAAGCCGTGGCGCGCGTAACGGATGGCGGGATCGAACAGAGCCTCGAAGGGCAGGCGGCCAAACCGGCGATGTAGCGCCGCCCAGGCGGAGACGGCGCCGGGAACGGTGACCGAATCCCAGCCGGTCGCCGGCATCGCGTCGCGTCCGGCGAAGCGTTCCGCCGTCCATCCCGCGGGCGCGCGCCCGGAAGCGTTCAACCCGTGAAGTTCGCCGCCCTCGGCGACGATCGCGAAGGCGTCGCCGCCTATCCCGTTCATCGTCGGCTCGACGACCGTCAAGGCGATCGCCGCCGCCACGGCGGCGTCGACGGCGCTGCCCCCCTTCAAGAGCATGCTCAGGCCCGCCTGGGCGGCCAGCGGCTGGGTCGTCGCGACGCAATTGGCGGCGAGCACCGGCCGACGCGTCGAAGAATAGGGAAAGCTCCAATCCATTGAACAAGTCACTCCCGCGTCGTCGTCAACTCTCGCCACCATCGAAAGGTGAAGTCTTCGTTGAGTTCTCGAGGCTGATCGCCCGCCCTGTCTTGGGCCAGCGGCTCCAGTAGCAGAATCGGCGCGTCGGGCACAGTTGCGCAACCGATTCTCTCCGGCTTCATGCTGCCGCCCGATGCAAGGCGCGCGCCAGCCTAATTGCGGCGATCGCCTTGGCCGCGCGCCTCTGGGTTGACGATGTCGGCCTCTCCTTCGCCGCTGACCATCGCCCACAGGTTGCGCGCGCCGTGCCAGCCGACGTTCTGCACCGCGTCCCATGTCCATGCCGCGACATGCGGCGTGCCGATGACGTTCGGCATCGCGAAGAGCGGATCGGCGGGGTCCGGCGGTTCGCGCTCATAGACGTCGAGCGCGGCTCCTGCGATCGAGCCGCTCGCCAGGGCCCGTCTCAGCGCGGCATGGTCGACCAGCGAACCGCGCCCGGTGTTGATCAGAACGGCGGTCGGCTTCATGCGCGCCAGCGCCTGCGCGTTGATAAGGTGACGGTTCTCGGCCGTCGGCGTCGCATGCAGCGTGACGACATCCGACATTTCGAGCAACGCGGCAAGATCGGTCAGCGTCACGCCGGCCGGCGCGGCGGACGCAAAAGGATCATAGGCGAGGATCCGGACGCCCCAGCCGGCGAGACGCTCGGCGACGCCTCGCCCGATCCGGCCGAGTCCGACAATGCCGACGGTGGCTCCAAGCATGGAGGTGGAGAAAGTCTCGCCGCGCCAGCCGCCGCGGCGCATGAACTCGGGCGTCCAGACGAGAAATTGCTTCTTGAGCGCCAGCATCATCGCGATCGCATGCTCGCACACCGTCGTCACTTGCGATTCTTCGGGCGTGTTCGCCACCAGCACGCCGTGCTCGGTCGCCGCATCGATATCAATGCTGTCCGCGCCGATGCCGAATTTCGAAATGAAGCGAAGCTCGGGGAGCGCCTCGATGATGCGGCGCGTGATGCGCGTTCCGCTCGCCCCCATCACCGCGATTCGGCCTTGAGCGGCGGCGATGAATTCGTCCTCGGAATAGCGCCAGAACGGCGTTCGCCACAACGCATAACCGAGCGTCAGCTCGCCGCCCCGCTCGCGCAGCCAGTCGAGCGATTTGCCGGTCGGCTCGTATTGTTCATAGACCAGCGCCCGCCAGGGCGCGACGGGCGGCCCGCTCACCCGTCATACTCCATGACGTAGAGGCCGGCGCCGCTCCAGTCGGTGCAATAACAAACGCCGTTCTTGTCGACGAACACGTCGGCCGAATGCAGGACGACGGGCCGGTTGGGACGCGGGTCGACCAGCTTTGTCGGCGCCGGCGGCACGCAGGCGCCGACTTCGACCGGGCGGAATTGGTCGCTGATGTCGTAAACCCGCACCCCGGCGTTCTGGTAGGTGGCGAAGATCAGCGTCGAGCTCTGGAAGCTGCCCGGGCGGTTCTCGTGAATGTTATGCGGCCCGAAATGTCCGCCGACCGCGATGTAGTCCCGGTCGTCGGGCTGGGGGAAGGTGGCGACGCTGATCGGGTTCGCTTTCACCTTATTGTCGAACACCCAGATCGGCTTGAATCCGTCTTGCATGCCGTCGAGCACCGCTTCGTCGAGAACGATGAGCAGATCGCGGTCGGGCAGGGGCAGGCAGTTATGCGTGCCGCCGCCGAACGGCGGCGACCAGTTCTTGTGGACGATCTGTTTCGGATTGCTCTTGTCGGCGACGTCCACCGTCACCAGACAGCCGTCGCGCCAGGCGCAATAGGCGACATCGTCGGCGACCACCGCATGGTGAAGCCCATAGCGCCCGCGCTCCAGCGGCCAGTCGCCCTTTTCGCCCGCCGCAAGGTTCATGCCGGGCAGCCAATACCGCCCGACCATTCGCGGCCTGGTCGGATCCTGCATGTCGATGGTGACGAGAATATAGTCGGAAAATCCGTCCAGCATCGCCGAGGCGTAGGCCCAGCGTCCGCCGACGTACCAAATGCGATGGAGCCCCGCGCCATCGACGGGCATGAAGCCGATCTGGCGCGGCTCCGCCGGCCTGGAGATGTCGAACACCGCCATGCCGGCGGACCAGTCCCGCGCGTGCGGCGCTTCCTCGTGGCCGTGCGTTCCCGCCTTCGGCTTGTAATAGTTGCGCTCGTCCGCCATTTCGGGCTGGGAGAACATGTCCCGGCCGTGAACGAGGAGGAGGAGGTCGTCATGCGCCTGGAGATGCAGGCTCCAGGTGTTGGGCGGGTTCTGGATGTAGTTGACCGTCCTGGGTCGGGTCGGGTCGCGAACGTCGATGACCGAGAAGCCCTTTGAACAGACGTGACCGATATAGGCGTAGCCGTCGCGCACGATGATCTGCTGGCCGTCGGACCGGCCGCCCTGATCGCAATGGCCGATCAGGCGCATGTTGCGCGCGTAGCTCGCCTTCTGGGGATCGGGGTGAGCCATTTGGTCGGTCCTCTCCCGTCGGGCGGCTCAACCCTTGTATTCGACGATATACAGCCCGGCGCTGAAATCGGTGACGTAGCAGAGCGCGTTCTTGTCGACGAACACATCCGCCGAATGCAACACGATCGGCCGGTTCGGGCGCGGATCGACCCACTTTTTGGGCGGCGGCGGCACGAACGCGCCAACTTCCCGCGGCCGGAACTGATCCTTGATGTCGTAGACGCGCAAGCCGGCGTTCTGGTAGGTGGCGAAGATCGTCTCGGAGCTGACGAAGCTGCCCGGCCGATTTTCATGGACGTTATGCGGCCCGAAATGGCCGCCGACCTTCAGATAGTTCTTGTCCGACGGCTGCGGGAAGGTCGCGATGCTGATCGGGTTGGATTTGACCTGGTTGTCAAACACCCAGATCGGCTTGAACCCGTCCTCCTGATTGTCGAGCACGGTCTCGTCGACGACGATCAGAAGGTTGCGGTCGGGCAGGGGCAGGGCGTTGTGCGTGCCGCCGCCGAACGGCGGCGCCCAGACCTTGTGGACGATCAGCTTCGGGTTGGCCTTGTCCTTGACGTCGACGACCGCCAGGCAGGCGTCGCGCCAGCTGCAATAGGCGATGTCGTCGTTGATGATGGCGTGGTGCAGCCCGAAGCGACCGTTCTTGGTCGGCCAGTTCGCCTTCTCGCCGGCGGCGACGTTCATGCCCGGCAGCCAGTATTTGCCGGCCAGCGTCGGCTTCTTCGGGTCCTGCATGTCGATGGTGATCAGGATGTAGTCGGAAAAGCCGTCGAGCAGCGCCGAGGCGTAAGCCCAGCGTCCGCCGACATACCAGAGCCGATGCAGCCCGGTGCCCGCGACCGGCATGAAGCCGATCTGCTTGGGATCGTCGGGCTTGGCGATGTCGTAGACCGCCATGCCGGCCGACCAGTTCCGGCCCGACGATTCCTCCTTGGCGTGGTGATCGACGGAGCCCTTGTAGTAGTTCTTCTCGTCGGCGAGTTCGGGTTGCGCGAACATGTCCTTGTTGTGAATGACGAGCAGCAGGTCATCGAACGCCTGCAGGTGCAGCGTCCAGGTGTTCGGCGGCGCCGCGACGTGTTTCACCACCTTCGGCTTGCTCGGGTCGCGCACGTCGATGACCGAGAAGCCCTTCGAGAAGATATGGCCGACATAGGCGTAGCCGCGATGCACCATGACCTGCACGCCGTCGCAGCGGCCGGCCTGATCGCTGTAGCCGACAAGGCGCATGTTGCTGGTGGCGTAGTCAGGCTTGGGAAGGTCGGCGCTGGCCATTGTCAATTCTCCATTGTTCATTCTTGCTTTGCCGGCGCGGGCCCGCGCCGGCGATCTGTCATGTCGAGGCGTCTGAGACCGAGAACAGGGCGGCGCACCGCGCCGCCTGTCTCGCCCCGCGCCCTCGCGCGCTTACTTCACGCCCCAGATCTTCTTGTATTCGTCGCGATAGCCGTTGCCGGGATCGAACCGGTTCTCCGGTCCGCCGTCCTTGTCGAGATTCTCGGCGGTGAAGAGATGCACATGCGGCACGAAGCCCGAGGGCTTGTCGCCAGCGAGCGCCCGGTTCATCTCGTCGACCATGATCCAGCCCTGCAGGTTGAGCGGCTCGGCGACGGTCGCCAACTGATATTGCTTGTCGCGAATACGCTTGAACGCCGGCACCGAGCCGTCGCCCGACGAGATCTGCTGCGGATAGCCGCTCGCCGGATCGATGCCCGCCGACTGCAACGCGGGCGCCGAGAAGTCGTAGTAGAGGTCGTTGACGGCGATCGAGAAGGTCCACTTCTTGCCGTATTTCGACAGGAGCGACGTCGTCAATTGGCCCATGCGGTTTGAGAGGTCGCCGATCGGCGTATCCGCGACTTCGAGCACCTTGCACTTCGAATAGCCTTCGACGGCCGCCTTGGAGAAGTTCGTCTTGGCGGTGGCGATGGCGTAGATCGAATCCGTGAACAGGATCACGCCGCAGTCCGCGCCCTGCGAGGCCTTCCAGACCGCTTCGAAACCCGCAGAGGCCGCGACTTCCGCGGGATCGGTCGTCACGTTGGTGAACACCGACGGGATGTCCTTGTCTGGCCCGGCCTGGGGACCGGCGTGCCAGCCGACGACCTTGATGCCGGCGGAGGCCGCTTGCTCGAACAGCGGAGCCTGCTCCTTGCTGTCGATGCCGGCGTTGAGAATGCCGGCCGGCTTCATGGCGATCGCCTGCTGCAAAGCCGTGGCGCGACCGGGCACCGAGCCCTTGCCGTCGAGCTCGCGCACCTCCCAGCCGAGCGCTTTGGCGGCTTCCGTGGCGCCGTCGGCGGCGCCGTGCGCGCCGCCGTTGTTTCCGTCGGTGAGGACGATGACGACCAGCTTCTTGCCGACGCTCTTCGGACCCGAGGTCGGGCCGTCCCATTTGGTGACCGGCGCGGCGACGTTGGCGAGATATGCTTTCGCCTTCTCCAGATAGGCCGCGTCGTCCGCGCGCGCCGCGCCCGCGCAGATCGTCAGCGCGCCGACCGAGGCCAGCAAGCCCTTGAGCATCATGTTAGGCGTACCCATGTTTCCCTCCCATATTTGACTGGCGGCTGTTCGCGCCAGGCCGGCGTCGCCGGCGTTTACGCAAAGGCCTCACGCGGCCCTGGCTGCGTTCGCGGATTCTCCGGCTCCCGCCGCGGTGGTTTCGCGCGGCGGCTTGACGACGGCGCGTCGGCGCTGCGCGAACGCGGCAAGCGCGATGGCGACGACCAGGGTCGCGCCGTTGAAAAGGGGCTCGACGAAGAAGGCGCCGCCAAACAACTGGATGCCGGAGATGCCGACCGCGAGTATGAGAATGCCGAATATGCTGCCCCAGATATTGACGCGCCCCGGCTTGATCGTCGTCGAGCCGAGGAAGGCGCCGACCAGCGCCGGCAGCAGGAAATCCAGGCCGACGTTCGCTTGGCCGATGCGCAACTTCGCGCCGAGCACGCAGCCGGCGAGGCCGGTAATGACGCCCGAGGCGACGAAAACGCCGATAACATATCTGCGCACCGGAATGCCGTTGAGCGCGGCGGCCTTTTCATTGGCGCCGATGGCGTAAATGAAGCGGCCGAGCGGCGTCCGCTCGCTGACGATCCACAGAACGATCGCGAGCGCCAGCACATAGAAGGCTGGTATGGGGATGCCGAATACCGACGTCGCGTTGATGGCGAGGAAGCCGCGCGGCAGATCGCCGACAATCTGGCGCCCGTCGGTGTGCCAAAGCGCGAGCGCGTACAGAATCGTGCCAGTGCCCAGCGTCGCGACGAAAGAGTTGACCTGCGCCACCTCGACCAGCACGCCGTTGAGGAAGCCGACGACCCCGGCGCAGGCAACCACCAGCAGGATCGCGATCGGCCATGGGACGCCGAATTTGACTTGAAGGCTGATCGCCAGAATGTGCCACATCACGATGCCGAAGCCGACGGTCAGATCGATGCGGCCGGCCATCATCGGCAGAGTCGCGGCGAGCGCGAGCAGGGCCACGATCGATTTATCCGCGAGGATCGAGCGCGCGTTGAGCCAGGTCGGGAACGTGTCGGGCAGCAGGATCGAGAACAGGACGATCAAGGCGAGGGTCAGAAGGGGAAGCCCATAGACCGGCGCCAGGCGCAAAATCCTTCGCCCAGGCGAAAGCCCCGCCAGTTCGGGCCGCGTCGGCTCCAGCGCGTTCGACTTAATGGACTGCATGAGCGCCCCGGGCCTGGTCGAGGAAGACGGCGGCGGCCGCTTCCGCCGAGTGTCCGATGTTGGCGGAAGCGGCGGCAAGCAGGTTTTCGACGGAGAGATCGGCGGCGGCGAGTTCCGCGACAACCCGCCCGCGATCGAACACCAAGGCGCGATGGCAGACCTTGGCCACTTCCTCGAAATCGGTCGAGACGACCAGGATGGCGGCTCCCGCCTGCAAAGCCACATCGAACAGCCGGTAGATCTCCGCCTTGGCGCCGACGTCGACGCCGGCCGTCGGATCCTCGAACACGTAGACCTTGGCGGCCAGATGCAGCCAGCGCCCGACCACCACCTTCTGCTGGTTGCCGCCGGACAGCAGTTCGATCGGCAGCGTCGGATCATTCGGCCGCAATCCCACCCGCTGGCCAAGCTCCAACGCGGCGCGGCCTTCGCGGCGCGGCCCGAGCATCGAAAGCAGGCTGAGCCCCGCGGCGATCGGATTGAGGAACAAATTCTCGCGAACGGTGAGGTTCGGCATGATGGATTCGCCGACCCGATCGGCGCAGACCAGATCGACGCCGCGACGCATCGCCTCGCGCGGCGAGGCCGCAGCCATCACGACGCCGTCGAGCAGGACGCGTCCCCCGGTCGTCGGCATGACGCCGAACAGCGCCCGGCCGACGCATTCCTGGCCGGCGCCGCGCAGGCCGACAAAACCGACGATCTCGCCAGCGTGAATCTCGCAATCGACCGGGCCGACCACATCGACAAACATCGATTCGAGCGCCAGACGCGGCGAGCCGCGGCGCTCCGCGGGACGGCGGAAAACCTGCGACGGCTCGCGGCCGACAATCAGCAGGATCGCCTCGTCGGGCGTGGTCTGCGCCACCAGACGCTCGCCGGCGACCCGGCCGTCGCGCAACACCACCATCCGGTCGGCGATCTCGAACACTTCGTCCAGCCGGTGCGACACGTAGATCATCGCGACGCCGCGCGCGCGCAGCCGCCTCAGGCAGGCGAACAGCCGCGCCACTTCATCGGCGGGCAAGCTGGCGGTCGGTTCGTCGAGCACCAGCACCTCGGCTTCGGCGGCGAGCGCGCGCGCGATCGCCACCAGCGATTTTTCGGTCCGGCTCAGGTTCTGGATCCTGACGTCGGGATCGATGTCGGCGCCGAGCACTTCAAGCGCGCCGGCAGCGCGTTTGCGCGCCGCCGTCCAATCGATCAGGCCGCGATGGCGGGGAAAGCCGAGAGTCATGCAGATATTCTCGGCGACGGTCATCCAATCGATCAGGCCGAGATCCTGGTGGATGAAGGCGATGGGCAGACGCCTGAGGGAGCCCGTAACGTCGGCGCCGCGAAACAGCACGCCGCCTTTGTCGAGCGAGTAGACCCCGGCGAGAATCTTGATCAGCGTCGATTTTCCCGCGCCGTTCTCGCCGAGCAGCGCCAGTATTTCTCCGGCGTTCAAGCGCATGCTGACGTCAATGAGCGCCTGGGTCCCGCCGAACTGCTTGGAGACGTCCCGCACGATCAGGAGATCGTCGTCGGGATCCGCAGCGCTCGGCGCTGGCCCTCCGACCGACCCGGCTGCGGCGACGGTCCGCCCGTCAGCATCCATTGGAGTCTCCTCCTCCCTGCGTCTCCCGCGTCGGTTCGCCCGGCGACCGTTGTATCGCGCGACGGCGACGACATCGCGAATCGGAGACGCTGGCAGGTCACACCCAGCGGTCATGACGCCCCGGCCTGCATCAAGCAGCTCCACGCCGCGACGCGCCCGGCGTGACCGCCCGATCAATTGCTTGCATGCTCCAGTAATTTCAAGTAAAGGAATTCAGTAAACCTGTCAATCTGATTTTGTTCGACAAAAGGCCGAAGCTTCGGCTTCCGGGGTTAGCGGCCTGCCCTTTCACGTCGCGAGATCGTTCAAATGCCGCTGCAGCCTGTCAGACAACCTCACTGGGCGGAACTGCCATTGGCTTCCGTCAACATGGATTGGGGCGCGGTCGTGCCGGCTGCGCGGCTTGGCGATCAGCTTTCTCATCGCATGGCGGAACTGATCCAGCGCGGCGAATTCAGCGAGGGCAGCCGGCTCCCGGCGGAAAGCGAGCTGGCGGATCGTTTCGGCGTCTCTCGGCCGGTCATTCGCGAGGCGTTGTCGCGCCTGCGCGTCATGGGCGTCATCGTGTCGCGCAAGGGCTCCGGCAGCTACGTTCAAAGACGCGCCGAGGCGCCGCGCGGCACGACCGTCGCGACGGGGTTCGGGCCCGTCAACAGCCTCGCCGAAGTGAGGAAATGCTATGAATTCAGGATCGGCCTGGAGGGAGAGGCGGCGTATTACGCGGCTCAGAACCGCACGCCCGAGATGCTGCTGACGATGCGCGAAGCGCTGGACCGAATGGAGACGGCCACCGCCCATGGCATGGTCGGCATGAGCGCGGACCTCGAATTCCATCTGGCGGTGGCGCGCGCCTCCGGCAACGAGTTCTTCGAAACCGTGATGCAGTCAATCCGCACGCCGATCGAATTCGCGATCAATCTTGCGCGCAGCCTGACGCTCAAGCGACCTCTCGAGCATCTGCGCATCGTCCAGACGGAGCATGTCGTCATGCTCGACGCGATCGAGGCGCGCGACAGGGACGCCGCTCGCCTCGCTATGCGCACGCACATCGAGAACGCCTGCTTCCGTGTCTTCGAGGGACCCGACGGCAGGGCGACCAGTCGCGGGGCTCCGGTGAGCCAGAGCCGACCCGAAGTCGATCCATCATGACCCAATCCGATTTGGCGCGAACGGGAGGACGCATCCTGGCGGACGCGCTTGTGCGCAACGGCGTCGATCGCGCGTTCTGCGTGCCCGGCGAATCCTATCTCGCCCTTCTCGACGCGCTCTACGACTCGCCGATCTCGGTGAACGTGTTTCGTCAGGAAGGCGGCGCGGCGATGGCCGCCGAGGCCTGGGGCAAGCTCACCGGGCGGCCGGGGATCGTGATGGCGACGCGCGGCCCCGGCGCGACCAATGCTTCGGCCGGCCTTCATATCGGGCGTCAGGATTCGACGCCGATGATTCTGCTGCTCGGCCAGGTCGCGCGGCGGATGCGCGGCCGCGAGGCGTTTCAGGAGATCGACGCCAAAAAATTCTTCGGCGAGGTCGCCAAATCGGTCGAAGAAATCGACAGTCCCGAGCGCATCCCCGAGATTGTGGCGCGCGCGTTCCATCAGGCGACGTCGGGTCGACCCGGTCCCGTGGTGCTGTCGCTGCCCGAGGACATGCTGCGCGCCTCCGCGGTCGTCGCCGACGCCGAGCCTTGGTCGCCAGTCGAGACTTTTCCCGGCCTCGCGCAAATGGCGCAGCTCCAGAAGATGCTGTGGGCGGCGCAAAGGCCGTTCGTCATCCTCGGCGGTTCGCGGTGGAGCGAGACGGCGGTCGCCGGCATGCGTCGCTTCGTCGAGCGCTTCGATCTTCCCGTCGGCTGCTCGTTCCGGCGGCAGATGTTGTTCGATCACGATCACCCGAACTACGCCGGCGACGTCGGCATCGGGATCAACCCGGCGCTCGCCCAACGGGTGAAGGACGCCGATCTCCTGCTTCTCGCCGGCGGCCGCATGAGCGAAATGCCGTCCTCGGGCTACACGCTGCTCGACATTCCCGAGCCGCGCCAGGCGCTCGTCCATGTCCATCCGGGCGCCGGCGAACTCGGCCGCGTCTACCGGCCGACGCTCGCGATCAACGCCAGCCCGACCGCCTTCGTCGCGGCGCTCGAGGGTCTGCAGCCGCCCAATGCGATCGCCTGGGGCGCCGAAACGCGCCTCGCCAACGATTCTTTCCGCGCCTGGTCGACGCCGACGAAAAACGTCGGCGCGGTCCAGCTCGCCGAGATCGTCGCCTGGCTGCGGCGACGTCTTCCCGATGACGCGGTCCTCGCCAACGGCGCCGGCAACTATTCCGGCTGGCTCCATCGCTTCTTCCGCTTTCGCCGCTACGGGACGCAGCTCGCGCCGACCTCGGGGACGATGGGCTACGGGCTGCCCGCGGCGATCGCCGCCAAGCTGAAATATCCTCAGCGAAGCGTCGTCGCGTTCGCCGGCGACGGCTGTTTCCAGTTGACCAGCCAGGAATTCACCACCGCCGTCCAATACGGCGCCGCCGTGGTGGTGGTGATCGTCAACAACGGCGTGCACGGCACCATCCGCATGCATCAGGAGCGCGACTATCCCGGCCGGGTCATCGCCACCGAGCTCGTCAATCCCGATTTCGCGGCGCTCGCCCGCGCGCATGGCGGACACGGCGAGACGGTCGCGGCGACCGAGGAATTCGCGCCGGCTTTCGAGCGCGCTGTCGCCTCCGGCAAGCCGGCGATCATCGAAGTCAAATTCGAGGCCGAGGCGATCACCGCCTCGACGACCCTTTCAGCGATCAGAGCCAGGGGAAAGCGTTAGGCGAACGCTTATTTGATCGTCATATGCCGGAACAGCATTTCTGGATCGATTTCGAGGACCTCGACGGTCACGGCGACCGGCGTCGACGCCGGCAGCGCCGCGAGAACCTCCTTGGCGGTTTGCAAGAGGCTGTTGCCCAGCGCCTTTCGATCCCCCGCCGTCCGGCCGGCGCGAATGCGCGCGGTGATGTGCAGAAAGACGTTCTGCGGGGCCCCGTCGGCGATGCGGTAGACGGCCCGCGGCGCGGCGCGCGTCCGCACCGCCGCCGGCTCGAACAGGCCGGATCGGACGACGGTCCGGTGCACCTCGTCGATCAGCCTGGGCGCGCTGACGCCAGCTTCGAGATTGCTGGAATATTCCACGATGATATGCGGCATGGCGATGCTCCGACGGCGCCCGTGCATATCACTTCGCCCGCGCCGGGGCGAGCCGCAGCGCCGCGCGCATTCGCGGCTCGCGCGGAGACCGGCTTTCGATGAGCGCGCCGCGCGTGTTCATCCCGGATCCGATCCACGCGGACGGCGTCGCGCGACTGCGCGAGCGGTTTTTCGTCGACGCTCCGGCGGGCGGGCAAGATGCGGCGGCGCGGCGGCTCGCGTTCTCTTTGGCTGACGCGGTCATCATAAGAAACCTGCCGATCGACGCCGGTTTGATGGACTCCTGTCCGCGGCTGAAGGTCATTTCGAAGCACGGGGCGGGGGTCGACAATATCGACATCGCCGCCGCGACGGCGCGCGGGATCGTCGTGGCCAACGTGCCCGGCGGCAACGCGGACGCCGTCGCAGAAGGGACGGTCGCGCTGATGCTGGCGACGCTGCGCCGCGTTCCCGAAGTGCATGGTCTGGTGGAGACCGGCCACTATGCGGCGCGCTGGCGCCTGCAATACGAGCAATTGTGGGAGCGCACGCTCGGCCTCGTCGGAATAGGGAATATCGGCGCTCGCGTCGCGAAGATCTGCGCGCAAGGATTCAGGATGCGGGTGCTCGCCTATGATCCGGGTCTGTCCGAATCGGAAATCGGCGGGCGGGGCGCGCAAAAGGCCGCGGATTTGATGACGCTGCTCGGCGCATCCGACGTCGTTTCGCTGCACGCGCCGATGACCCCCGCCAGCTATCACCTCATCAGCGTCGCCGAATTGCGGGCGATGAAGCCGACAGCGATCCTGGTCAACACTTCGCGCGGTCCGCTCGTCGACGAAACCGCGCTGGCGCAGGCGTTGAGCGAAGGGCGCATCGGCGGGGCGGGGCTGGACGTTTTCGAGATCGAGCCGCCGTCGCCGGACAATCCGCTCCTGCGCGCGCCGAACGCCGTCTTGTCGCCTCACACGGCCGGAAACACCGTCGAGGCGGCGCGCAATCTCTCGGTCGCGTCAGCCGAGATCATCCTGGCGGCGATGGGCGGCCGCCCGCCCGCCGGCTTTCTCAATCCGCAAGTGTGGGAAAAGCGTCGCTCGTCGGCCTGACACCCCCCGCCGACGGGGGGCGGGGCGCGGCCGGGACGCCTCTTGCCGAGGCCATGATAAGCTAGCACTGTCGCCGACGTCGTAAGTTCAATTCAGGGGGAAACATCCGATGTGGTACGGCCAGGTTGAGGGAACCGACATCATCGTCCTCGATTCGCGCTTCAAGGCCTGCTTCGCCGGTCATGTGCGCGTCGAGCGGCTGTGGACCAGCGCGCGGTGGGCGGAGGGTCCGGCCTGGTTCGCGGCGGGCCGCTATCTCATCTGGTCCGATATCCCGAACAACCGAATGATGCGGCTGGTCGAACCATCGGGCGAGGTCTCGGTGTTTCGCGAGCGCTCCAACAATTCGAACGGCAACACCGTCGACAATCAGGGACGACTCGTCACCTGCGAGCACCTCACCCGCCGCGTCACGCGCACCGAGATCGACGGCTCGATCACCGTGATCGCCGATAAGTGGAATGGCAAGCGCTTCAATTCACCCAATGACGTCGTGGTGAAATCCGACGACTCGATCTGGTTTTCCGATCCGGCCTATGGCATCGACGCTGACTATGAAGGGGATCGCCAGGCGCAGGAGATCGACGGCTGCCATGTCTACCGGGTCGACGCCAAAAGCGGCGACGTCGCCCAGGTGGTCGCCGATATGGTTCGGCCGAACGGCCTGGCCTTTTCGCCGGACGAAAAACTCCTGTATGTCGCCGACACCGGCGCGACGCACCAGGAGAACGGGCCGCGCTGCATTCGCAGGTTCGCCGTCGGCGCCGACGGTAGGGGCCTCAAGGGCGGCGAAATCTTCGCCGAGTCGACCGCCGGGCTGTTCGACGGCTTCCGCGTCGACCGTAGCGGCCGCATCTGGACGAGCACCGGCGAAGGCGTCCATTGCTACGAGGCGGACGGAACCCTGATCGGCAAGATTCTGATCCCTGAAATGGTCGCCAACGTCACCTTCGGGGGAACGAAGCTCAACCGCCTGTTCATCTGCGGAACGACCTCGCTGTACTCGATCTATCTGACGGCCAACGGTTCGAAGCCCGGCTGAAACAGCGGGCGCCCTCACGCCCCAACGCGGAAGACAGCGGCCATGGCGGACCTCCAGACTTTGATTCGCCTCGACGGCTCGCTCGCGGTGGTGACCGGCGGCGCCCGCGGCATCGGCCGCGCCTCGGCCGCGGCGCTCGCTTCGCTGGGCGCGCGGGTCGTCGTCGTCGATCTCGACCGGGGCGCGTCGGAAACGGTCGTCGCGGAGATCGCCGGACGCGGCGGGCGCGCCCTGGCGCTGGCGGGCGACGTCGCCAATGAGGCGTCGGTGGATGCGATGTTCGACGAGGCGGCCAAGCGCGAAGGCGCGGTCGACATTCTGGTCAACAACGCCGGCGCCGCGATCCGGCGGCCGGCCGTCGAACTTGCGCTGGCCGACTGGGAGAAGGTCGTCGCCGTCAACATGACCGGCGCGTTCCTGTGCGCCCGCGCCGCCGCCCGCCAGATGATCGCCGCCAACAAGGGCGGCGCCATTGTCAACGTCGCATCGATCATGGGCCTGTCGGGCGGCGGGCTCTATCCGAACGTCTCTTATCAAACGAGCAAGGGGGCGATGGTCAACATGACGCGCGCGCTGGCGATCGAATGGGCGCCACAGCGGGTGCGCGTCAACGCCGTGGCGCCGACCTACGTGCGCACCCGGCTGACCGCGCCGCTCCTCGAAAATCCCGAGATTTTGGCGAAGATCGAGGCGATGACGCCGCTGGGACGCTTGGCCGAGCCGGATGAGGTCGCCGCGGCGATCTGCTTTCTGGCCAGTCCGGCCGCGGCGATGATCACCGGCCATATTCTCCCGGTCGACGGCGGGTTCCTCGCGCAATAGGTCGGTCGCGGCGGCGCGTCGCCGACTTAACGGAGCCGCGGTGGACCCGATCGTCACGATCATCCTTCCTGTGTTCGCGCTGATCGGCGTCGGCTACGCCGTGACATGGTCCGGCTTGCTCGATCATACCCGCGGAGAGGCGCTGTCCGATTTCGTGTTCGTCATCGCCATCCCGCTGCTCATGGTGCGCGTCCTGGCGACGGCGGATTTCTCGGGGATGTCCGCCTGGCGGCTGTGGTTCCCCTTCTTCGCCGCGTTCGTCCTGTCATGGGCGGCCGGCGCCCTCGTGATCCGCCGGTTGTTCGGCCGGGGCGCGCGCGCCGGACTGGTCGCCGGCCTTGCCGCCGGCTATGGCAACACGACGCTGGTCGGCATCCCTCTGGCGCTCGCCGCGTACGGCGCGGCGGGCTCGCTGCCGATGGCGCTGATCATCGCCGTGCAAATGCCGGTCATGATGACCGCCATCGCCGTTCTGATGGAGCGGGCGGAGCGGCAGGATGGGGTCGCCCACGGCGAGCCCGGCGTAGCGGCGCTGGCGAGGTCCGTCGGCCGAAGCCTCGCGAGCAATCCCATCATCATCGGCCTGGCGGCGGGCGCGCTATGGCGCTTCTCGGGCCTGCCCTTCGGCGGTCTGCCCGGCGACATTGTCGGGCGGCTCGCCGATGTCGCGAGCCCGCTGGCGCTGTTCGTCCTCGGCATGACGCTGCGGCGCTACGGCGTGCGCGGTCACATCGCAGCCGGACTGACGTTGACCGCGCTCAAACTTGTCGTCATGCCGGCGCTCGTGCTGATTCTCGCGCGCGCCGTCTCGCTGTCGCCGACTGCGGCGAAAGTCGCCGTGCTCGCCGCCGCGTGCCCGACGGGCGTGACGCCGTTCCTGGTGGCGGCGCGGTTCAGGACAGGCGAAGGCCTCGCGTCGAACGTCATCTCGCTGTCGACGATTTTTGCGATCGCCAGCGTCGCCTTCTGGCTGCGCGCGGTCGAGTGGGGATTGCCGCCGTAGCGGCGCCGCCGCGTCCGGATCGACGGAAACAAACGCGTCCGCCGAGGCCCGCGGCCAATTGGCGACGGGCTCTACCGGCCGGCGAACGATTGATTCAGATCATTGATTTGTTTGGCTGGGGGACCTGGATTCGAACCAAGATTGACGGAGTCAGAGTTCGCAGTTCTACCGTTGAACTATCCCCCAAAAAGGCTGGGCGAACGAGTGCGGGTAGATAGCGAAGGAGAGAGCGCCGCGCAAGTGCCGAGGCCGGCCGCATGCGGCGACGACCTCAGCGCGTCTTGCGGGCTTGCCGCGAGGTTGGAACGCGAGGCACACTGCGCAGGCTTCGCCACCCGGGCAAGCGAGGCGGGCGAGCGTGGGAGGGAAGCGACCGCATGGCATGGTTGAAGGTTCAGGTCGCTCCCGCGAGCCGGCCGACCGCCGATTCACCGTCAACCGGCGCCGGCCGCCGTTGCCGCGACGGCGTCGAACGGCGTTCGAAGCGCGCCGCGCCGGGAATGTCCAGAGCCGCCGCTTCGCGGTCGAGTGGCGCCTGACATGCCGCATATTTTGACGATCACCATGAACCCGGCCATCGACGTCTCGACCGAGGTCGAGAAGGTCAGACCGACGCAGAAGCTGCGCTGTGGCGCGGCCCGACGCGAACCCGGCGGCGGTGGCGTCAATGTCGCGCGCGTCGTCGGCAGGCTCGGTTGTGACGTCACCGCGCTTTACACCGCCGGCGGCAGCGTCGGCCAGTTGCTCCGCCGTCTCGTCGACGAGGAGAATATCCGCAGCCTCGCCGTCCCTGTGCAAGAGGAAACGCGCGAAGATTTCACCGCGCAGGAAACGGTGACCGGCGATCAATTCCGCTTTGTCCTGAGCGGTCCGCAGCTCAGCGAGGCCGAGTGGCGCCGTTGCCTCGAGGAGTTTGAGGCGTTCGGCGATTGGCCCGACTTCGTGGTGGCGAGCGGCAGCCTTCCGCCCGGCGTTCCCGAGGACTTCTACGTGCGGATCGCCGAGATTGCGCGCCGCCGAGGCGCGCCTCTGGCCCTCGACGCGTCGGGGGCGCCGCTGAGGGCGGCGCTGGAGCACGGCGTCGAGCTGGTGAAGCCGAATTTGAACGAACTGCGGGCGTTGACCGGCAAACCGCTGGCCGACCAGGCGTCATGGATCGGGGCCTGCGAGAGCCTCATTGCAGCCGGGAAGACGAAAATCGTGGCTCTGTCATTGGGCCACCGTGGCGCTTTGTTGGTCACGCAGGACGGCGCCTGGCGCGCCGCGCCTCTTCCGATCAGGCCGGCGAGCACGGTGGGAGCCGGCGACAGTTTCCTCGGCGCCATGATCTGGGCCCTCGTTTCCGGCCAATCCATGGTGGACGCGTTTCGCCATGGCGTCGCCGGGGGCTCGGCCGCCTTGCTGGCTCCGGGCACCGGCCTCTGCCATGCCGCGGATCTGCGCGACTTGCTCGAGCGGGTCGTCGTAGAGCCGGTGACGGTGGCCCCGCTTCTGCAAATCGCCTAGCCGACGCCCGGCCCAGACTTGCGCTCCCGGGCTGCGATCTCCAGCTAGGGGCCGGCGATCAGGAGCGGTCGCCGCGACTTGCCGCGGCGCGGCCATCGGGGCAAGGTCACACCTGCTCTACCGCTTTGGCGCGACAGGCCGAGCTGGTCCAAGAGAGGGGACTGATTTCATGGCGCTGCAGAAAATCCTCGTCGCTCAGGGGGGCGGGCCGACCGCGGTGATCAACCAATCGCTGGTCGGCGTCGTCCAGGAGGCGCGGCGATTCGGCGACGTCGGCGCCGTCTATGGCGCCGCGCACGGCGTGCGGGGCATCATCAACGAGGACTTCGTCGACCTCGGTCAGGAAACCGACGCCAACCTCGAGGCTGTCGCGGCGACGCCTTCGGCCGCGCTGGGCTCGACGCGCGACAAGCCCGACCTGAAATATTGCCACGAGATATTCGAGGTTCTCAAGGCGCACGAGATCACCCAGTTCCACTATATCGGCGGCAACGATTCCTCCGACACAGTGCGCATCGTCAGCGAGGAGGCGCATAAGATCGGCTATCCCTTGCGCGCGATGCACATCCCAAAAACCATCGACAACGACCTTGTTGGCAACGATCACACGCCGGGCTTTCCTTCCGCCGCGCGATTCGTCACCCAGGCGTTCATGGGCGTCAATCTCGACAACGCGGCGTTGAGGGGAGTCTATTGCGCGGTGGTCATGGGCCGCCACGCCGGCTTTCTGACCGCCGCCTCGGCCTTGGCGCGCCAGTTTCCCGACGACGGACCGCACCTGATCTATCTGCCGGAGCGCACTTTCGACATCGACCATTTCCTCGCCGACGTGAAGGCGACCTACGAGCGCTACGGCCGCTGCATCATCGCGGTGTCCGAGGGCGTTCACGACGAGCATGGGGCGCCGATCGTCACCAAGCTCGCCAGCATGATTGAGAAGGACGCGCACGGCAACGTGCAGCTCTCGGGAACCGGCGCGCTCGCAGACCTGCTCTGCGAAGAGATCAAGACCAAGCTCGGCATCAAGCGGGTGCGCGGCGACACGCTCGGCTACCTGCAGCGCTCGTTCGCGGGCGTCGTGTCCGACGTCGATCAGCGCGAAGCGCGTGAAGTGGGCAAGAAGGCGGTGCAATACGCCATGCGCGGCGGCCGCAGCGGCTCGGTCGCCATCCATCGCACCGGCGCCTACGCCGTGGATTATCCATTGATCCCGCTGGAGAGCGTCGCCGGCAAGACCCGCGTCATGGAGGACGAATTCATCGTCGCGCCGGGGAATGACGTAACCGAAGCGTTCAGCGAATATTTGCGTCCGCTGGTCGGCTCGGGGATGCCGGAGGTCGTGCGGCTGCAGGGGAACAGGATACCGAAGATCTTGAAATGACGGCTATTGATGCTCGGGCTGGAAGCATCGATCGAGCGCCCCGCGATGGCGAAAAGCGGGGGCCGGGTCAGACCGTGAAACTCACCCCGCAACCGCACGACGCGACCGCATTCGGGTTCTTCACCTTGAAAGACTGCCCCATCAAATCGTCGACGAAGTCGACCTCCGACCCCTTCATATATTCGAGCGAGACCGGATCGACGAGGATGACCGCGCCGTCCCGCTCCACCACCAGATCGTCCTCGGCGCGCGTTCTGTCGATATCGAAGGCGTATTGAAAGCCGGAGCAACCGCCACCCTTGACCGAAATGCGCAGGGCCGCCCCGTCCTCGGCGCCGAGAATCTTGGTTAGCCGGCGCGCCGCGCTGGCGCTCATCGACACTGCCGGCGAATCGCTTGCAGAGGAGGGGATTTTGGTCATCTTGCTCTCGACGGCTCGGGGCGCTCGCCCCGGTCGCGCTAAGATAGAGACTGCGCGAGCCGCGTTCAATGCTTGCTGAGGGACGGCGGATGCAGGGGGGCGGGCGGACATTCGGCGCCAGGGCGTCCTACGCGGCGGACCCGGACGCCTCGCGCGGGCGTCTTCACCGGGAAGCCTCGTCGCCCACGCGCACGCCTTTCCAGCGCGACCGCGACCGTATCGTCCATTCCACCGCCTTCCGCCGCCTCGCCCACAAGACGCAGGTTTTCGTGCTTTACGAAGGCGACCATTTCCGCACGCGCCTCACCCATACGATCGAGGTCGCTCAGATCGCGCGCGCGCTGGCGAGGGCTCTGGCGCTCGACGACGACCTTGCCGAGGCGATCGCGCTCGCCCATGACCTTGGCCATACGCCGTTCGGTCATACCGGCGAAGATGCGCTCGACGCCTGCATGGCGCCGTTCGGCGGCTTCGACCACAATAGCCATGGCCTGCGCATCGTCACCGAATTGGAGCGCCGCTACGCCGACTTCGACGGGCTCAACCTGACTTACGAGACCCTCGAAGGGCTCGTCAAACACAATGGCCCGTTGATCGACAACCATGGCGAACCGCTGGCGCGATGGCGGGCGCGCGGCGTGCCCGAAGCGATCGTTGCGTTCGACCGACGCCTGAGGCTCGATCTCGACTCTTTCGCCGGCCTGGAGGCGCAGGCGGCGGCGATCGCCGACGACATCGCCTACGACGCCCATGACATTGACGACGGGTTGCGCGCCGACCTGTTCGGCCTTTCGGCGATCCGCGGCATACCCTTGATCGGCGAACTGCTCGACGAGATCGATGTGCTGCACCCCGGCCTCGAGCGCCCGCGCGTCATTCACGAACTGGTGCGTCGGATCATCACGCGGTTCATCGAGGACGCCATTGTGGAAAGCGAGCGGCGCATCCGTGCGGCCGGAGTGCGCACCATCGAGGAAGCGCGCGCCGCGGGTCGCCCGCTCGTCGGCCTGTCGGCGGCCTTCGCCGCGGCCGACGCCGAGATCAAGCGCTTTCTGTTCGCCAATATGTATCGCCACGCCGATGTGACGCGGGTGCGATTCAAGGCGGATCTCGTCGTGCGACGGCTGTTCGCCGCATTCATGGGGAACCCCGCGGCGATGCCGCGCGAATGGGCGAGCGCGGCGGGGGCGCCCGCAAGCGACCGCGCGCGGTCGGCGGCGGACTATATCGCCGGCATGACCGATCGCTTCGCCATTGCCGAGCATCGGCGCATTTTTGACGAGGCGCCCGAGTTGCGTTAGAGCCGCGGCGACTTCAGCAGGCGGATTTTATGAATATTTTTGCGGATTTCCAGCAGCGGGTCGCGGCCTTGCTCGCGGATTTGACCAAGGCGGGCCGTTTGCCCAAGACGCTCGATCTCACGCGCTTCGTCGTCGAGCCGCCCCGCGATTCCACGCATGGCGACCTCGCGACCAACGCGGCGATGGTCTACGCCAGGGAGGCGAAGGAGGGCGGCCTGACGCCGCGCGCCCTCGCCGTCGAGATCGCGGCGGGCCTTGCCGAACACGCCGATGTCGACCAAGCCGAGGTCGCGGGTCCGGGCTTCATCAATATCCGGTTGAAACCAGATGTGTATTCACGCGTGTTGCGCGCCGTTTTGAGCCAGGGGCGACGTTTCGGAGCCGGCGTTCCGGCGCAAGGCGACTTCATCAATGTCGAATATGTCAGCGCCAATCCGACCGGTCCCTTGCACGTCGGGCATGCGCGGGGCGCTGTGTTCGGCGACGCCCTGGCGAATCTGCTCGATTTCGCCGGATGCCGGGTGACGCGCGAATATTACGTCAACGACGCGGGCGCGCAGGTCGATGCGCTCGCCCGCTCCGCCTATCTGCGCTACCTCGAAGCCTTGGGCGATGAAATCGGCCCGATTCCCGAGGGGCTTTACCCCGGCGACTATCTCGCGCCGGTCGGGCGCGCGCTCGCGCGCGAATACGGCGGACGTCTGCGGGAGACGCCGCAGGACGAGTGGCTGCCGGTCGTCCGGGCGCAGGCGATCGACGCGATGATGGCGTCGATCCGCGAGGATCTGGAGGCGCTCAACATCGTACACGACACATTCTCGTCCGAGCGGGCGCTGACCGGCGCCGACGGCGGCAACGATCAGGTGCGCGCCGTGATCGAGGATTTGCGGGCGCGCGGCATCGTCTATTCCGGACGCCTGGAGCCGCCGAAGGGCGCTCCCGCGGAGGACTGGGAGGACCGCGAGCAAACCTTGTTCCGCTCGACCGAATTCGGCGACGACGTCGACCGTCCGCTGATCAAGTCCGACGGCAGCTACACGTATTTTGCGACGGACATCGCCTACCATAAGAGCAAGGTCGATCGCGGCTTCATGAATTTGGTCGACGTGTGGGGCGCGGACCACGGCGGCTATGTCAAGCGCATGCAGGCGGCGGTTGCGGCGGTCTCGGACGGTCGGGCGAGGCTCGACGTGCGCCTGTGCCAGCTGGTGCGGCTGATGCGCGCGGGCGAACCGGTCAAAATGTCGAAGCGCTCTGGTGACTTCGTGACTTTGCGTGAAGTCGTGGATGAAGTCGGCGTCGATGCCGTGCGTTTCATGATGCTGCTGCGCAAGAACGATGCCCCGCTCGACTTCGACCTCGCCAAGGTCATCGAGCAAAGTCAGGACAATCCCGTATTTTACGTGCAGTACGCCCATGCGCGCGGATGCAGCGTCTTGCGCCAGGGGCGGGCGACGTTTCCCGATCTCGATCTGTCGCCGGAGGCTCTCGCCGCGGCCGATTTCTCGCTGCTCGAGGATGACGGCGAACGCGCCATCCTGCGGGTGATCGCTCAATTCCCGCGCGTCGTCGACCAGGCGGCGGGCGCGCGCGAGCCGCATCGAATCGCCTTTTACGCGCATGACCTGGCCACGAGCTTTCATGCGCATTGGAACCGCGGCAAGGACCTGTCGCATTTGCGTTTCGTTAACGAAATTAATAGAGGTTTGACAAATGTTCGAATGGCGTTGGCCATGTCCGTGACTCAGATTTTGGCTTCCGCGCTTTCCATCTTGGGTGTCGCGGCTCCCGAGGAAATGCGCTAAAAGCGGTCGCTTACGTCTTTATTTTTAACGTGGAACGGTCAAGCATTCGCCTTACTGCGCTTGCAAGAGGGCGTAGCGTTCTGATGATGGCGAGGGTCTCGGCGCGCGAACATTGACGGAAATTGCGTCACCACGGAGCGAGGATTTCGATGAGCGGCCCGGCGCTGAAGGTTGTCCCCCAGGTAAATCTCGACGAATTCGAGCGAAGATTGCGGGCGGCCGGCGCTCCCGCCGGCGCACAAGAGGACCCGCTCGACGAGTTGGCGCGTTTGGTCGGGCTGGACATCCATGCGGTCAAGCCCGCGGGTGATCCGGCGCCCGGCCCGACGCCGGCGGCGCCTGCGCGTCTGCCCCATATCGACGAACCGCTGAAGGAAGGCGGCGGATTCGATCGCCTCCTCCGCGTCAGCTTTGGCGAAACGAAGACGGACGAGGACAGTTCGCCGTTGCGCGGCTCTCTCGAGCAGGAAACGCCCGCGCAAGATATTGACCCGCCGGTCGAACCGGCGCCTTCGGAATCCGTTCAGGACGAAGCCCTGGAGTCGGCTGCCGATGCGTCGCCGCCGCCTCGCCGCTCGGGCAGGGTGAAGTTGACCATGGGCGTGCTCATCGGCCTCGGCGCGGCGGGCCTCGTTGCCGCCTGGGCCGTCAAAGGCGCTCCCGGCCTGCCAAAAACGCCGCCGGTGATCTTGGCGGTCGACGGCCCGACCAAGGTCCAGCCGCCCACCCAGGATACGATCGCCTCGCCGAACGACTCGGCCTCCATCCTCCTGAAGGATCAGACGAGCAAGCCGGGTCCGGTCAAACTCGTCTCCAACGAGGAGCAGCCTGTCGACCTGCAGCAGGAAGCCCCGACGGCGACGACGCCATCCGCGGCGACGGCGCCCCCTGTCGCCGCGGCGACGGCTCCGGCGCCGGTCGAGCAAGGTTCCGACAAGCCGATCGCCGCTCTGGCGACTGTCGCGGCGACCGCGGCGCCGCCGGTTGCTCCCGCGCCGTTTCCTGAGCCCAAGCGGGTCAAGACGGTCTCCGTCCGGCCGGACGGCACTTTGATTTCGGGCGCCGCCGGTCAGTCGGCCGACGCGGGTCCCGCCGCCGCCCCGCCGGAGGCGACTCGTTCGGTGACTCTTGCCGACGCGGCGCCTGTCGCGACAAGTGCGCCGACGCCCCCCGCCGCAAGCGAGGCCGCGCCTGCAGCGAGCGTCCCGACGCCCGCCGCAGACAGCGCCGCTGAAGCGCCCGCCGAGTTGGGGCTGCCCCGTCCGTCCGACGTGCCCGTGCCAAAGGCTCGCCCGTCGTTCAATACTTCGGCCAACGGCGCCACGGCGCTACCCGCCACGCCGAAGCTTGATTTGCCCGCCAAACCTGCGTCCAAGTCGACCGCGCGGGTGCCGATCGCCAAGATCGATACGACGGTCTCCGGCGCCACGAATCAGGCGCCCGAAACGCCGTTGCAGATTGTGCCGAACCTGCTTGGATCGGTCGCCAAGGCGGTGACCGGCCAGCCGGCCGCCCGGCCTACGCAGGTCGCCGCGGCCGAACCGGCGGCGCCGGCCGATACGGCGACCGCGCCAGTCAAGGCTGAGGGGTCGTACGCCGTGCAGCTTGCGGCGCCGACCAGCGAGCAGGAAGCCCGGAGCGCCTCGACCCGCCTCCAGGCGAAATATGCAACCGAACTGACCGGGCTGCAGCCGACCATCCATCAGGCCGAGGTCAACGGCCGATCGATCTATCGCGTGCGCGTCGGCGGCCTGTCCAAGGCGGACGCCGTGGCCCTGTGCCTCAAGCTCAAGGCGGCGGGCGGCGACGCCGCGTGCTTCGTCGCGAAAAACTGAGCGGACGTCCGCCGATCCCGCAGGACCATCGGAGGCCCATGACCCTCGCGTTCATCTGTGGTTGTGCGGGAATCGCCCTCAATCCCGAAGAGCGCGCCTTCATCCGGCAAAGTCAGCCGTGGGGATTGATCCTGTTCAAGCGCAACGTCGCCGACCCCGGGCAATTGCGCGCGTTGACCGGGTCGTTTCGGCATTTGGTCGGCCGAAGCGACGCGCCGGTGTTGATCGATCAGGAAGGCGGCCGCGTGCAGCGTATGGGGCCGCCCCATTGGCGCGCCTATCCGAGCGCCGCCAGCTTCGAGAAGATCGGCGACCCGCGACGGGCGTGCGAAACGGCGCAAAATTCCGCGCGGCTGATGGCGCGCGATCTCCTCGACGTCGGCGTCAATGTCGATTGCGCGCCGGTGCTCGATGTCGCGCAGTCCGACACGCATGCGGCGATCGGCTCGCGCGCATGGTCGGTCGATCCCCGTCGGGTCATCGCTTTCGGCCGCGCAGTCGCGCGCGGATTGCTCGCCGGAGGCGTCGCGCCGGTCATCAAACATATTCCGGGGCATGGACGCGCCCGCGTCGACAGTCATTTCGAATTGCCGATCGTCGACGCCAGTCTCGCCGAGCTTGACGCCCATGATTTTGCGCCTTTCGCGGCGCTTCGCGATCTCCCGATGGCGATGACCGCGCATGTCGTGTATCGGGCGATCGATCCGCTGAGACCCGCCACGACGTCGCCGATCGTCGTCGAACGGATCATCCGCGGGAGCATCGGGTTTGACGGACTGCTCATGACCGACGACCTGTCGATGAAGGCGCTCGGCGGTCCTCTGGGCGAGCGCGCCGCCGCGGCGTTCGCGGCGGGCGTCGATATCGCGCTCCATTGCAATGGCGATCTGGCCGAAGCGCGAGAGGTGGCGCAAGCCGCGCCCGAGCTGGCCGGGAAGTCGCTGATCCGCGCGCGCGCGGCGTTGGCCTGCGTCGCGGCGGGGGCCGAACCGTTCGACGCGGAACAGGCCAGCGTCGCAGTGGCGGCGGCGTTCGAACCGGCGCGGATCGCCTGACGCCGCGCGCCGGTCGAGGCCTGCGGAGCGTCGTCGCGCGCCGCTTGCGATTGTAGGGTTCGGCGGTCAAACATGCGTGGCTTGGGCGAGAGGTGATTCGTGGCGGGCCAACTGGATTTTGAAATGACGGACCGGATCGATCGGGGCGAGGGCGAACCCTCGTTCGTCGTCGATATCGATGGCTTCGAGGGACCGCTCGACTTGCTCCTGGAGCTCGCGCGCCGTCAGAAAGTCGACCTGGCGCGCATTTCCGTCCTCGCTTTGGCCGAGCAATATCTCGCCTTCATAGAACACGCGCAGCGCGTGAGGCTGGAGCTGGCGGCCGATTATCTGGTGATGGCCGCCTGGCTCGCCTATTTGAAATCGCGCCTGCTGCTGCCGGAGCCGCCGAGGGCGGACGAGCATGGCGCGGCGGAGCTCGCCGATGCGCTGGCGCGGCGTCTGCAACGATTGGAGCAGATTCGGCTGGCGGCCGAGAAGCTGATCAATCGGCCGACGCTCGGTCGCGATTTCTTCGCGCGCGGCAATCCCGAATCGATCGCCGTTATGCGACGGTCGCAGTATGAGGCGAGCCTCTATGACTTGCTGGCCGCTTACGCCCGCCAGCGGCAGAAGCATGCGCGCGCGCGGGTCGAGCTGCGGGCGAGGGTCGTCTGGTCGCTGGCCGAGGCGCGCGAGGCGCTGTCACGCCTTCTCGGCGCCGCCTCGGATTGGATCGAGATGGATCGTTGGCTGATCGCCTATTGCGTCGATCCGGCGATGCGCCGCACGGCGCGCGCCTCGTCTTTTTCGGCTTCACTCGAGTTCGCGCGCGAGGGGAAGCTCGAATTGCGGCAGGACAGGGCCTTCGGGCCGATCTGGGTGCGCGCCGCGCCTGCCGGGCGTCCGACGCAAGCGGCATAGTTCCTGAAAGGTCTTCTCATGGGTGAAGTCGCGCAATTATTCGACCGACCGGGTGTTCCGCCGAGGCTTGAACCGGAGGCTCTGCGCATCGCCGAGGCGCTGGTTTTCGCCGCCGCCGAGCCGCTCGACGAAGCGACCATTGCCAGCCGGCTGCCGGAGGGCGCCGATATCGCCGCGATTATGATCGAGCTGCAGCGCTTCTACGCGGGCCGGGGCGTCAATCTCGTACGCGTCGCGCGCAAATGGACGTTTCGCACGGCCGTCGACCTCTCCTGGCTGGTTGCGCGCGATGAACCGGATCGCCGCAAGTTATCGCGCGCGGCGATCGAAACGCTGGCGATCATCGCCTATCATCAGCCTGTCACTCGCGCCGACATCGAGGACATCAGGGGCGTCGCCGTGTCCAAAGGCGCGCTCGACGTGTTGATGGAGGCGGGCTGGGTGCGCATGCGCGGCCGGCGACGCTCGCCGGGGCGTCCGATCACCTATGGCACCAGTCAGGAATTCCTCATCCATTTCGGCCTTGATTCGATCGGCGATCTGCCCGGTCTTGACGAATTGAAGGGGGCGGGACTGTTCGACGGCAAGCTGCCGCCAGGATTCGGCGTTCCCCTGCCCAGCGACGATGTCGGGCTCGCGGAGGATGAAGAGCCGTTGGCGCCCGCCGTCGATCTCAACGAGGTCTGGGGAAATCCGGGCGAGGAGGAAGGGGCTTGAACTTGCCGGCGAGGCCTTCGCCGATCGTGAGAGCCGCCGGTCCAGCCGGCGACTCCTGAGACTTCGGGCGGCTGGCGCCGACCGGATTATGAGGCGGCCCCCGTCAAGCGGACGGTTTGACGGCCGAGATCTCCATCTTGCCGTTCGCCTCGGTATAGGTGATGTCCACCTTCTGGCCGACCTTGAAGGTGGAGAGCTTCACGCTCGCGGGCGCCCAGTAGGTCGCGCCGCTATCCAGCGTCATCGTGTCCTTCACGGCGTCGATGCTCTTGATCATTCCCTTCGCATCGGCGGCGAAGGCGAACGAGGTCGCGGCGAGCAACGCGAACGCCGCAGTCGGAACTATCAGTTTGCGCATTTTCTTCCTCACCATCTGAGTTTCGATTTGCATGCGTGTCGCCTGCCGCCCGAATTGGGCGGCCCACGACACGGCCGACACTTGAGCACAGACGTGCTTTCGAGCGGTTTTCGTGAATATTAACAATCGTTAAGGTCATGATTTCGCCGTGATTGGCGCCTTGCATCGACGCGAGAACCACGGCGCAGGCGCCCGTCAGCGAGCGCCGCGCCGCGCCAGCGCGATCATCGGGAAATAGTGCCGATAGAGGTTGAACGAGATCATGAAGCCGCGCGACAACTCGGGACCCTGGCCGAGCTTCTCTCGCAAATCCGGATCGCGCAAATCGATCCGCGCGCCGACCCCATAGCCGGGAAATCCGGTCGCCGTGTAATGCGCTTCGTCCCAGGTTCCGTCCGCTCGCTGCGTTGCGCGGAGATAGTCGAATCCTCGCGCGAGGGCGCCGGCCTGTTCGCCTCCGGCCGCCATCAACGCGATCAGCGCCCAGGCGGTCTGCGACGGCGTGCTCATCCCGCGGCCGATCCAGTCGGCGTCCATGTAGGAGGCGCAGCTCTCGCCCCAGCCGCCGTCGGCGTTCTGCTTGCCGATCAACCAGCCGACCGCCTTGCGGACGCGCGGCGCCGTCATATCCTCGCCGATCGCGGCCAGCGCAGGCAGAACCGCGCCCACGCCATAGATATGATTGACGCCCCAGCGTCCGAACCACGATCCCTCGGGCTCCTGCTCGGCGAGGATGAACGCCAGCGCATTGGCGACCTTGGGATGCCGCGCGTTCATGCCCAGGGCGCCGAGCGCCTCCAGCACATGGGCGGTGACGTCGACGCTGGGCGGGTCGAGCGCTTCGCCGAAATTGCAGAACGGGATTTTCGAGATGATCGCCTTGTCGTTGTCGCGGTCGAACGCGGCCCAGCCGCCATTGGCGCACTGCATGCCGAAAATCCAGCCTAACGCCCGCTCGAGGGCGAAATCGACGCGCGGCCGCAAATCGCCGCAGGCATCGCGCAGTTTGGCCAAAACGAGCGCCGCCAAAGCGGTGTCGTCGACATCGGGATAGTGAACGTTGGCGCGCTCGAAAGCCCAGCCGCCGGGCGCGACGCCTTTGACCGTCGCCATCCAATCGCCGGTCTCCAGAATCTGATGGTCGAGGATGTAGACGAGCGCCCTGCGCATCGCCGGCGTTTGCTGGGGCGTATGGCCGGCTTCGACCATCGCCAGCAGGCAGAACAAAGTGTCCCACACCGGCGACTCGCTGGCCTGGATATGCGTGCCGCCAAGGCGCTCGTAGCTCCAGTGTTCGCCGAGCGCGGCGAGGCCGCGCGCGACGACGGGATGTTCGAGGCCATAGCCTTCGCCATGCAGTGCGAGCAGGCCATAGATCCAGGGTGGCTGGATGCCGCCCCAGGCGCCATCGGCGTCCTGGTGACGGATCATCCACTCCAGGCAAAGCTTGATGGCGTTTTCGCGAAAAGGGATCAGCCGCGCGGTCTGTGCGGCGTGCAACGCCCGATCGATCCAGACAAACAATGCCTCGAGCGACCAGGGTCGCGCCTCTTTGACGGGAACCGAGAAATCGAATCGATCGTAGCCCTCGGGAAACAATTCTTCGAGCCTGCCGGCGTCGGCCAGGGGAAACACCGGGCGGCGAGCGCAGAGCACGGCGAGCGGCACCATGGTGGCGCGCGCCCATTGCGCGAAATTGTAAATGCTGAACGGGAACCAGCGGGGAAAGCGGATGATCTCGGGAGGAAGGTTGGGAATGTTCCGCCACGGCCAGACACCGATCAGCGCGAGCCAATAGCGCGTGAAGACGCGCACGTCGGCGAGGCCGCCATGCGCGTGAATCCAGGCGTGCGCCCGCGTCAGTTCGGCGCGCCCGGGCGGCTCGCCCATCGCGCGCAGCGCCGCATAGACCTCGACCGTGGAGTTGATGTCGCCGGCGGGCGCGCCCGGATAGATGTCCCAGGAGCCGTCCTCCCGCTGGCGGCTCAACAGGGCGCGCATGACACCCGCCCTGATCGGCAGTTCGACGCCGAGGATATGCGAACACAACAGCCATTGCGCTTCGATGCAGGAATTGGATTCGACCATGCCGACCCAATAGCCCTCGGGTTTTTGCGCGCTCAGGAGCCAGGCCGTGGCGCGATCGAGGGTTTGCTGGAGGTCGGGGCTCAAGGCAGGTCTTCGGTTTGTGGGCGAGGCTCCTCGCGACGGTCGAGCGGGCGACCCACGATGGCCTCTCCGTAAACGCTGGAAGGCGAAGATGGCAAGAGCGGCCGCGGGCGGCGTCCCGATTGCAATCTCCACCTTCCGCATCGCTTTTCGGGCGCGATTTTCCTTCGCGAAAGCGTTGACGAATCCGAGCCCAAGTGCGGGGCGGAGCATTTCAAGAAGGCGCGCCATCCGGCGCATCTCTTGTCGGCGCCGGGGATGTTGGCCCCGCTGCGATGCGCCGCCGATCACCGGCCGCTCGCGTCCGCGCGCTTCCCTGGGGCAGCCCCAGGTTGGGTCGAGAATCTCTCAGAGCGGCCGGCCTCGCCGTTGCGCGCGACAACCACGCCGGTCGCCCAGGTCGAGCCGAAGATCAGGGCAAACGGGATCCATGTCCCCAGCGCGCTGGCGAACATCGCGAAACTGCGTTCGATCACGAGCGCCACGACGAAGACGTCGAGCGCGGCGACGATGCCCAGAAACAATGCGGCGGTGGCAAGCGGCCCCGTGTAGGCGAAGCGCGTGAAATAGATCATGCTCAACAAGGCGAAGGCAATCGGCGCAACGATCGCGTGCAACACCAGAGCCCCGGACTGCGTGAACAGGGCGAATCCGACGCCGATAGAGGCGCCGCACACCGCCCATCCGACGAGCGCGAAAATCGCGATAATCGCGATGCGCCCAACAGACATTGAAGCGACCTCCGCTGAATGGCTGCGCCCTGCCGAGACAGAGGCTCCCGCTATACGAGGATTTTGGCAAGGGGCGCCTCTCCACTCGGATTTCGCGCTCGCTCTCCGCCTATCAGCAGTCCGGCTCGTCAATCCCGGTCTCCCGCAAGGCGAGGCGGCGGCGCCAAAGCCCTTCGATTTTGAAAGTTCACGGTGACGACGACGCCAGAGCCTTCACCAACATCCCCTTGAAGCCGCGCGCATCCAGCGTCCAGCAGACGTCGGTCTCAATCCCGACGTCCAGCGCGCGCTTCCAGGCGATCTTGTTGTTCGCGTCATGCGCGACGTTCAGCCGATCGACGACCGTCATGCCGCGCGTCAACTCGCTCCCGCATTCCACCTCGACGAGATGGCGGCTCCAGCTTGTCCCCAGATTGCGGTCGAGCGCCACCGCCATCGCGGTGGGATCGGCGAGCGAAAGGCCGCGCTGGCCGGTCTGGGTGAAATAGGCCTCTTTGGCGCGGCCATTGCATTCGATCGCAAAGCGCGCCTTGGCGGTTCCCAGCGCGAGGATTTGCGCAATTTCGCCATCGTCGAGCACGGAATCGCCGCGCGACACCTGCCATCCCACCATTTCGACGGGCAGGCCGCTGCGAAAAACCATGCGCGCGGCTTCCGGATCGACCCAGATGTTGTATTCGGCGGCCGGCGTCACATTGCCCTCGCAGCAAGGCGCCCCGCCCATGACGACGCAGCGCGCAACTTTGCCGGCGATCGAGGGATCGCGGGCGAGCGCCAGCGCGATATTGGTCAGCGGACCCAAAGTGACCAGCGTCAGCCCCGGCTCGGCGTGAATGAGGCGAAGGATCGCATCGACCGCATGCTCACCTTCCGGGGCGCGCCCTGGCGGGCGATAGTTCCGATCGCTCAAACCGTCACGCCCATGAAACCAATGGGCGTCCTCATGCGCCCGCGTCAGCGGCGCCGCCGAGCCGACGAACACCGGCGCGTCAGACCGGCAAACCTCGGCGGTGTAAAGCACGTTGCGCGTCGCCTGCTCAACCCCGACGTTGCCCGCGACGGTCGTCAGCGCGCAGACGCGGACGTCCGGCGCCGAGAGCGCCATGATGATCGCCACGGCGTCGTCGGAGGCGGTGTCGGTGTCGATGAGAAACGTGCGCATCGGCGATCCCCGGATGAAGCGGCCACAGAGTCGAAGCGCGGCGGCGGCGGCGCGAAAATCAATCTGTTAGGGTATGAAGCAATAATTGTAAATGATTGACATAGCAGATGAAAACTCGGTCAGCCAGCGACTGGACGCCCGCGCCTCTTGCGCCTGCCGTCTCGCAGACTAAATTCGGGCGACCCGCCGCGGGACGGCTTGCCGCCGTTGGCGCCGCCGCGGGCTCGACGCTGCAAACATACTCCAGGCGGCGCGCGCGCTTGTCGAGACCGCATGACCATTCTGACCGTCAACCACGTGACGACCTACGCTTATTCCAGGCCGGTCGGCCTCGGCGAGCATCGGATGATGCTTCGCCCGCGCGACAGCTACGACCAGCGGTTGCTTCGCGCGACGCTCGATATCGACCCCGCGCCGCAGCGTCTGCGCTGGATTCACGACGTGTTCGACAATTGCGTGACCCTGGCGAGCTTTGCTGGACAGACGCGACGGCTGCGGGTCGAGAGCAACATGACATTGGATCATACGCCGCTCAATGGACCCGAGTTCCTGCTCGAGGATCACGCCCGCTTCTATCCGTTTTCCTACGACGCGGACGAAATGCCGGACGTCGCGCGCGCCGTCGAGCGGGGTCATCCGGATCCGTCCGGGGAACTCGACCGCTGGGCTCGCCGCTTCGTCCATCAGGGCCGGCCGACCGAAACCGGCGCGCTGCTGATGACGCTGACCTATGCGATCAAGGAGGGATTTTCCTACGAACGGCGCCCGGAGATGGGCACGCAGAACCCGTTGCAGACTCTCGCCAGGCGGCGGGGCTCGTGTCGCGATTTTGCGGTGCTGATGATGGAGGCCGCGCGGGCGTTGGGGCTCGCCGCGCGCTTCGTTTCCGGCTATCTCTATGTGCCCGAGCGGGACACTGGCGAGCGTTACCTGGGCGGCGGCTCGACCCACGCCTGGTGCCAGATCTACCTGCCCGGCGCCGGATGGGTCGAATTCGATCCGACCAACGGCATCGTCGGCAATCGGGATCTCGTGCGAGTGGCGGTCGGTCGCGACGCCCGTCAGGCCGTGCCGCTGTCGGGATCGTTTTTCGGCAGCGCCGCAGACCATGAGGAGATGACCGTCTCGGTGACGGTTCGCCAGCTTCCCGACGCGGGGCTTTCGGCGGTTGGCGTGGGGCGCGGCGCCGCATGACCTGACGCGCCCTGCGGCGGGCGCCCTTCTTGCTTGATCCGTCGTTTGAGCTTTGTGGCTTGGACGGGAAACCCGGGGAATTGTCAAATGCTCATTCGCGCAGGCTATGACATTGCGTTCCAATGCCCCGCCCAGACTTCGATGCTGCTTCAGCTCAATGTCCATCCCTCGCGCGTCGAGGACCTGCGTTCGCCTGACGTCATCCTTTCCAATCCGAATCTCGCCATGGGCGCCTATCTCGATCATTTCGGCAATCGGGTCACGCGCGTCGACGCGCCGCCGGGTCTGGTGACCTTCTCCAATCGATTCGTGATCCAGGATTCAGGCGCCCCTGAGGAAACGCCGCCTGACACGCCTTTCACGCCGATCGCGCGCCTTCCCAACGACACTCTGGTGTTCCTTATTTCGAGCCGCTATTGCGACAGCGACAATCTCACCAACTTCGCATGGTCGATGTTCGGTTCGATCTCCGGCGGCTATCGGCGCGTCCAGGCGATCTGCGATTTCGTTCACGCGAAAATCCGCTTCAGCTATCCGGACGCGCGAGCCAACCGCTGCGCCAGCGATTCGATGCGCGAGGGGGTCGGCGTCTGCCGCGACTTCGCCCATCTGGCGGTCGCGCTGTGCCGCTGCATGAACATTCCCGCCCGTTACTGCACAGGCTATCTCGGCGACATCGGCGTGCCGCCCGATCCCAGCCCCATGGATTTCAGCGCGTGGTTCGAGGCGTTTCTCGACGGGCGCTGGTACACGTTCGACGCCCGCCACAACCACCCACGCATCGGACGCATCGTCATGGCGCGCGGGCGCGACGCGGCCGACGTCGCAATTTCAACCGCGTTCGGCGTCGCCAATCTCGCGCGGTTCGAAGTTGTGACCGAAGAACAGCCGGCGTGAGCGGCGCGCCGGGCGACGGCCCCGCTGTTTCTTGATCGGGGCGTGCAAATCGGGCAGAAACGGGACTCGCGCCGGCGCATTTTCGCCCTTTGGAAATCGAAGCCATGTCGAAACCCTTGCGCGTCGGAGTTGCCGGCCTTGGCGTCGTCGGCGCGAGCCTGGTCAGGCTGCTGCAGCGCCAGCAAGCGGCGTTGGCGAGTTGCACGGGGCGGCAAATCGTCGTCGCCGCGGTTTCGGCGCGTGATCGGACGCGCGATCGCGGCGTGGACCTCAACGGCGTGGCGTTTTTCGACGATCCGGCGGCGCTCGCCGCGTCGGATCAGATCGACCTGTTCGTCGAGTTGATCGGCGGGGCGGACGGACCCGCCTACGCCGCGGCGAAGGCGGCGCTTCGGCGCGGCGCGCCGGTCGTCACCGCCAACAAGGCGATGATCGCGCGACACGGGTTGGAGCTGGCTAGGCTGGCGGAAGAGGCAGGCGTCGCGCTCGGTTTCGAGGCGTCGAGCGGCGGCGGCATTCCGATCGTAAAGGCCCTGCGGGAGGCGGTCGCCGGCAATGTGGTGCGGCGCGTCTATGGCATTTTGAACGGCACCTGCAACTACATTCTCTCGCGGATGGAATTGGAGGGGTTGACGTTCGAAGAATGCCTCGCCGACGCCCAGCGGCTTGGCTACGCCGAAGCCAACCCGATCTTCGATATCGGCGGCTTCGACACGGCGCACAAGCTCGCCATTCTCACTTCGCTGGCGTTCGGCACCAGGATCGACGCCGATGCGATTCATGTCGAAGGCATCGAGGCCATCAGCCTCACCGATCTGGCCGCGGCCGACGAGCTCGGCTATCGCATCAAACTGCTGGGCGTCGCCGAGCGCACCGCGCGCGGCGTCGAGCAGCGCGTGCATCCGACGATGGTCGCCAAATCCTCGGCGATCGCGCAGGTGATGGGCGTCGCCAATGCGGTGACGATCGACGGCGACGCGGTCGGCGAGTTGACGCTGATCGGCCCCGGCGCGGGCGGCGAAGCGACGGCCTCGGCGGTCGCCGCCGATATCGCGGACATTGCGCGCGGCGCGGTGATTCCGGCGTTTGGACGGCCCGTGGATTTGCTCGAACAGGCCGAGCGCATTCCGGTGCAGCGTCACGAAGGCGGTTATTACATCCGCCTCACCGTGGAGGACAGACCCGGCGCGATGGCGGCGATCGCCACGCGAATGGGAGAGAAGAACATCTCGCTCGAAGCGATCATGCAGAAAGGCCGACCCGCGAAGGGCGCCGCCTCCGCCGCGCCGGTGCCCGTGGTGCTGATCACCCATGCGACCAGCGAAACGGCGATCGGCGAGGCGCTCGATATGGCGCTCGCCGACGGCTTCGTGACGCAGAAACCGCAGGTCATCCGCATCGAGCGGGAGTGAGCGGCGCCGTTGAACCGGGACGACGCGATGCGGGACCTCGGGCGATTCGACCTCATCGTGGTCGGCGGCGGCATCAACGGCGTCGGAATCGCGCGAGACGCCGCCGGCCGCGGCCTTTCCGTTCTCCTGTGCGAGAAAGACGATCTCGCCCAGGGAACCTCGTCGCGATCCAGCAAGCTCGTGCACGGCGGCCTGCGCTATCTCGAATATTATGAATTGCGGCTGGTCCGCGCGGCGCTGATCGAACGCGAGGTCCTGCTGGCGGCCGCGCCGCATATCGTGCGACCGGTGCGCTTCGTCTTGCCGCACAGTCCCGAGCAGCGTCCCGCGTGGATGATCCGCGTCGGGCTGTTTCTCTACGATCATCTGGGCGGGCGCAGGAAATTGCCGGCGACCCGCAGCCTCGACCTGGCGAGCGCGCCCGAAGGGCGCCCGATCTGCAAGGCGTTCCGCCGCGCCTTCGAATTTTCGGATTGCCTGGTCGACGACGCCCGGCTTGTCGCGCTCAATGCGCTCGACATGGTCAATCGCGGCGGCGCGATAAGCCTGCGCACGCCGCTCGTCTCCGCCGAACGCGAGCGCGAAGGCTGGCGCGTCGAGCTGCACGACGCGGTGGCGGGCGAAGCGCTGAGCGCGCGGGGCAGGGCGCTGGTCAACGCCGCCGGCCCCTGGGTCGAACAGGTCTTGCGTCTGGCGGGGCGCAGCGCCCGCAGGCGCGTGCGCCTGATCAAGGGCAGCCACCTCATCGCCCGCAAGTTCTGGGAGGGCGAGCACGCCTATCTCCTGCAGAATTCCGATGGACGCGTCATTTTCGTGGTTCCCTACGAAGACGATCTTTCCCTCATCGGCACCACCGAGATTCCGTTCGAAGGAGCCGCCGACGAAGTCGCGATCGACGCGGACGAGGCGGATTATCTGATCGCCGCCGTCAACCGCTATTTCGAGATCGCGCTGAAACCGGCGGATGTCTTGCACGCCTTTTCGGGCGTTCGCCCGCTCTACGACGACGAAGCGGCCGATCCGAGCGCGGTCACGCGCGATTATGTGTTCGACCTCGAGGCTCCCGACGGCGGCGGGGCGCTCCTGTCGGTGTTCGGCGGCAAGATCACGACCTACCGCAAGCTTGCCGAGCATGCGCTGGAGAGGCTGGCGCCGCTTTTCCCGCAGATGGGCCCGGCATGGACGCAAGGCGCCGCGCTCCCGGGCGGCGACCTGCCGGGCGGCGACCCCGCGCGGCTGCTCGCGGATCTGGCGCGTCGCCATCCCTGGCTCCCCGCGCCAGTCGCCCGGGGGTATGGCCGGCGCTATGGAACCCGCGCCGAGGATCTATTGCGCGGCGCGTCCTCGCTCGCCGATCTCGGGCGCCATTTCGGCGCGACGTTTTACGAGCGCGAGGCGCGGTTCCTGATCGCCGAGGAATGGGCGAGAACCGCCGACGACATCCTGACCCGGCGCACCAAGCATGCGCTGCATCTTTCGCCGGCGGAACGCGCAAGCTTCGAGGTTTGGCTCGCCGGCTGCGGCGCGTGAACGCACGGCGCACGCAACTCAGGCGTCCCGCGTCGGCGCGGGCGCCACCTCCTCGCCGCAGTCCCCGCAGAGCCCCTCGACCTCGACGACTTGCCGGCGCGCCTCAAAGCCCGCCTTGGCGGCGGTCTCCTGGAGGAGCTTGTCGAACCGCGGGCTTTCGATCTCGTCAGTCCGTCCACAACGTTCGCAAATCAGCAGAATGCCATGATGCTCATGGCCGAGGTGCTCGCAAGGGGCGTAGGCGTTGCGGCTCTCGATCTTGTGCAGAAAACCGTTGTCCAGAAAGAACTCCAGAGTGCGATACACCGTTGGGGGCGCGACCGATTTATGCTGTTCGCGCGACAATTCCTCAATGATCGCATAGGCCCCCAACGGAGCGGGCGCGTCGGCCAGAATCGCCAGGATCTGGCGGCGCAATGGCGTGAGCTGCAAACCCTTCTTGACACAGAACTGCTCGACTTGCGCCGCCCAGTGGGGCCGTCGATCGGTGTGAATGCTTGGGTTCATCGCCATTCCCCGCGCGGAAGCTTCCCATAGCACAGCTCAGCCCCCTCCGACTTCGTCGCAAAAATTTGCGCGATCGCTTGCTTTACGCATTGTTATAACATAACACACAAAAGTCATTCACGCATCCCGGCCGATTCAGGCCCAAACTGGAGGTTTCGCATGCTGAAGTCGCTTCTGCTCGCCGGCGCCGCTGCCGCCCTTTGCGCGCTTGCCGCCCCCGCTTTCGCCGACCCCGTCAAGGTCGTCGCCGCGGAGAATTTCTACGGCGACATCGCCGCCCAGGTCGGCGGCGACAACGTCGCGGTGACGAGCATATTGTCGAACCCCGACGACGATCCGCATTTGTTCGAAGCGAGCGCTTCGACCGCCAAGGCGCTCGCCGACGCCAAAATCGTCATCGTCAGCGGCGTCGATTACGATCCCTGGATGGAGAAACTGCTGAGCGCCAACAAGGCGCCGGGCCGCCGCGAAATCCTGGTCGCGACCCTCGCCCATAAGAAGGCGGGCGACAATCCGCATCTGTGGTATAACCCCGCGACCATGAAGGCCGTCGGCAATGCGTTGGGCGTGGATCTGGCCATCGTCGATCCCGCTCATCGCGCCGATTATCAAAAGGGCGCCGCCGCCTTCGCCGGCTCGCTCGACCCGCTGGAGGCCAAAATCTCTGAAATGCGCAAGAAATATGCGGGACTGCCGGTGACCGCGTCGGAGCCGGTGTTCGGCTATATGGCTGAACTTCTCGGTCTGAAAGTGCATAATGAGAAATTCGCGCTCGCCGTGATGAACAACACCGAGCCGAGCGCCTCGCAGGTCGCCGGCTTCGAGGACGATCTGAAAGGCCACAAGGTCAAGGTCATGCTCTACAACGCCCAGGCCAGCGAGCCCGCCGTGCAGCGCCTCGTGCAAATCGCCAAGGACCAGAAAATCCCGGTCGTCGGCGTCTCCGAAACCGAGCCGGCCGGCGTCACTTATCAACAATGGATGACGGACCAGCTCGACGCGCTCGACAAAGCGCTTTCCGGCGCGGCTTCGTGAGCGCACTCGTCTTCGATCAGGTCTCGATCAAGCTCGGCGGCCGGACCATTCTGGCCGCCGTCAGCTTTGCGATCGAGGACGGCGAGTTCATTGGCATGCTGGGGGCCAACGGCTCGGGCAAGACGACGCTGATGCGCGCTGCGCTCGGGCTCGTTCCGATCGGCGGCGGCGCCGTCAGCGTTCTCGGCCAGCCGGTCACGCGCGGCAACGCGGCGATCGGCTACATGCCGCAGAGCCGCGGGACCTTTTCGAGCCTTCGCCTGACTGGCTACGACATCGTCGCTTCCGGGGCGGGCGGCGCCGGATGGGGCCTGCCGCGCCTCGACGCGGCGGCGCGGCGCGAGATCGACTGGGCGCTCGAAATGGTGGGCGCGCGCGAATTGGCGCGCCGTTCGCTCAGCGAGATTTCCGGCGGCGAGCGCCAGCGCCTGCTGCTGTCGCAGGCCTTGCTCGGGCGCCCGAAGCTTCTGCTCCTCGACGAGCCGCTGATCAGCCTCGATCCCGCCCATCAGAAAAGCGTCGTCGAGATCGCCGAGCGGCTGCGCGACGAATTGAAGATCGCCATCATTTTCAGCGCGCACGAGCTCAACCCGCTCATTCATGCGATCGACCGCGTGCTCTATCTCGGCGCCGGCAAGGCTGTGCTCGGCGCCGTCGACGAAGTCATCACCGGGCCTGTGCTGTCCCGGCTCTATGGCGCCGAGATCGAGGTGATCCGAATCAAGGACCGCGTGTTCGTGATGGCGGGCGACGTCGATGTCGAGCGCGACGCGCATCGCCACGACCATGACGCCGGCCGCGGTCACGACCACGACCATCAGGATCACGGCGCGCATGTTTGATTACGACTTCATGCGCACGGGCTTGGCCGCCGCTGGCATCGTCGCGCTGCTGGCCGGCGTGGTCGGGTTCTTCCTGGTGTTGCGCGGCCAGACCTTCGCGGGTCATGCGCTCTCGCATGTCGGCTTCACCGGGGCGACCGGCGCCGTGCTCATCGGCCTGCCGCCGCTCGTCGGCCTCGTCGGCTTCACCATGCTCGCCGGGTTCGCCATGGGCCAGCTCGGAGAGAAGCTCAGCGAGCGGGACGTGGCGATCGGCATGATGCTGTCGCTGGCGCTCGGCTTCGGCCTGCTGTTCCTCCATTTCTTCACCTCCTATGCCTCGCAGGCCGCGGCGTTGCTGTTCGGCAACGTTCTCGGCGTCGACAATCGGGCGCTGGTTTCGCTGGCGATCCTGGCGGTTCTCAGCCTCATTGCGCTCGGCGCGATCGCGCGGCCGCTGATCTTCGCCTCCCTGCAAAGCGAGCTCGCCGAGGCCAAGGGCGTACCGCTGCGCTTCGTCTCGACCGCCTTTTTGATGATCGTCGCGGTCGCGGTCTCCGAATGCGCGCAGATTGTCGGCGTTCTCCTGGTTTTCACGCTGATGGTCGGCCCGGCGGCGGCGGCTCTTCGCTTCACGCGGCGCCTCTACGCCGCCGTGGCGCTCAGCGCCGCCCTGGCGCTAGTCGACGCGTGGGGCGGCCTGACCCTCGCCTTCTACTCGGACTGGCCGGTCAGCTTCTGGATCACCGCGCTGTCGGGCCTCATTTATTTCGCAAGCCTCGTCGAATGGCGGGCGGGGCGGGGCGCGGGCTCCCGAGGCACAACACGAACTACCAAAACATGAAAGACTGTCCTCTGGTTCCGGTTCGTTTTGCGACCGATGCATCAGCTCGAACGAGCGCGAGAAGGGCGACTAGTCTGCTTGAACAGGTGTGGCGCCGAGCTTTGCCTCGGCGGCGTCGATCTCGCGGCGAAGTCTCGCCGATTCGGCGCCAATTTCTTCGATCAGATCGTTCGCCCTCCTATCGAACTCCGCAAAAGCCCTTTTCAGGCGTTCGGCTTGCGCCCTTCGTTCAGTTTCGTCGGCGACAAAGAGATCGAGCGTTTCCCCTCGGAAGTGGCGACTGACGATCTCTGCGAAACGATCAAGCGAAGTAGCGACGAGAATGGCTTTGCGCTCGGTCATCTCAGACGCCGGGCCTGTTTGAAGAGCCCGAACGATCGCTGCGCGGCATTCCCGAATTGTCATTGGCCCGTTCCACACCTCCGCGATTTGGCCTTGATCCCCGCTCGTGGGAGCGACCGCCAACACATCAAACAGAGCGCCAATCCGCAGTTTGGCCCCGAGGGCGCCGAGAGAGAGCGCTGTGAGCGCGCTCTTTTTCTCAAGCAGTATGGACCGGCGCAGTGAAGCAGTGTGTGAACGGGTTTCGTTCCATTGCAGAGCCGCGGCGAGCACAGCGCCGATTGCGACAATCCCGGTGAGGAGAGCTTGATAGCGATTGAGCCAGAATTCGAAGCACCAATCGGCCTCGCCCTTGTCCAGAGCTGTGCGAAAGACTTTTCCTTCGCGCATGTTTTGGTTGACCGTCGACCAGACGATGATAGCAACGACCAGCGTCAAAAGGCAGACGAAAACCGAAACCACGCCACGTTCGCTTTTCATCGCACGGTCCTCCGAACATACGGTAGGGCGCGGCCTGTAAGAGGATCAAGGGCGCGCAGGCGCTAAGGCATCCTTAGCGCTGCGGTCGCGACTCGTGCTAAGCCGCGCACGATGAGCCTCCAGGAATTCACGGTCGCGTTTCCTTCTCCCCTTGCGGGAGAAGGTGGCCTCGCGAAACGAGGTCGGATGAGGGGAGTTGAGCGGAGCGAGACGGCTTCTTTCGGCGCGTGCGTCAGCCGTCGAGCTTCGCTCGACCACCCCTCATCCGGGCGGCTCCGCCGTCCGCCTTCCCCCGCAAGGGGGAAAGGGCGAGCACGCTAGTGGCGTCCGCCGGGTTCTTCCTCAACGTCGAGCGCTCGGTCCTCGGCCGGCCGTGGCGCTCGCGGCTTGACGGGGCGGGGGAGGCGCAGGCGCTCGCCATCGCGCAGGTCAGTGGGCAATCCGATCTGATGGCGCGCGTGCTGGCCGGCCGCGGCGTCAAGCTCGAGGGGGTCGGGCGCCATCTCGCCCCGACCCTGCGCGACCTGATGCCCGATCCCTTCACGTTGCGCGACATGGAGCCGGCGGTCGCGCGCCTCGCGCAGGCCGTCGAACGCGCCGAGAAGGTCGCGATCTTCGGCGACTATGACGTCGACGGGGCGACCAGCGCCGCCTTGCTGGCGCAGTATTTGGGCGATTGCGGTTGCCAGACGATCGTCCATATTCCGGACCGCGTCACCGAAGGCTACGGGCCCAACGCGCGAGCGATGCGCGCCTTCGCCGCTCAGGGCGCGCGGCTCGTCGTCACCGTCGATTGCGGCGCCGTCAGCCATGAGCCGTTCGCCGAGGCCGCCAAGCTGGGGCTCGACGTCGTCGTGTTCGACCACCACCAGGCGCCTGAAGCGTTGCCCGCCGCGCTGGCGCTGGTTGATCCCAACCGGCAGGACGATCTTTCCGGGCTCGGCTATCTCTGCGCGGCGGGCGTCGTCTATATGGGGCTCGTCGCGCTCAACCGCGCGCTGCGCGAAGCGGGATACTGGCGCGGGCGCGCGGCGCCCGACCTGATCGCCGCGCTCGATCTGGTCGCGCTGGCCGCCGTCGCCGACGTCGTGCCGCTGATCGGCCTGAACCGCGCCTTCGTCGTGAGGGGGCTGGACGTGATGCGCGCGCGCCGGCGCCCCGGCCTGGCGGCCTTGCTCGATGTCGCCGGCGCCGATGGGCCGCCGCGACCGTATCACTTGGGTTTCCTGCTCGGGCCGCGCATCAACGCCGGCGGGCGCATCGGCGACGCCGGCCTCGGCGTCAAACTGCTGACGACGCGCGACGCCGTCGAGGCGCGCTCGCTCGCCGAGGAACTCGACCGCCTCAACCGCGCCCGTCAGCAGATCGAGACGGCGACGCTGGAGGCGGCCGAAGCGGAGGCCTTGGCGGCGCTCGGGCTCGAGGCGCGCGGCGCCTGCGTGGTCGTGGCGGGGCAGGGCTGGCCTCCCGGCGTCGTCGGGCTGGTCGCGGCGCGTCTGAAGGAGCGGTTCAACCGGCCGGCTTTCGCATTGGCGCTGAACGGGACCGAGGCGACGGGCTCCGGCCGCTCGATCGCCGGCGTCGATCTTGGCCGCGTCGTGCGCGCCGGCGTCGAGGCCGGCGTCCTCATCAAGGGCGGCGGCCACGCGATGGCGGCCGGGGTGACCCTCGCCAGCGAACGCTTCGCCGACTTCCGCGCCTTTCTCGAGGAGCGGCTCGCCGCCGCGGTCGCCGCGGCGAACGCCAGCGCCGGTCTTGAAATCGACAGCGCAGTCACGGCCGGCGCCGCGACGCCGGCGCTCGTTCATTCCATCGAGAGCGCCGGTCCTTACGGCGCCGGCAATCCCGAGCCGGTGTTCGCCTTGCCGCGCCATCGCCTCGCCGATGTCGTGGCGGTCGGCGCCGATCACCTGCGCCTGCGGGCGGTCTCCGGAGACAATGCGATCATCGAGGCGATGGCGTTCCGCGCAGCGAGCAGTCCGCTCGGCGAAGCCCTGAGACGCCTGCGCGGCTCGGTGGTGCATCTGGCCGGCGCATTGACGATCAACCGCTACGGCGGCCGCGAGAAGGCGCAGCTGCGGCTGCTCGACGCGGCCGAGGCCGAGCGGTGAGGCCGCTCACATCGGAACTTTCGTTCCGTTCCTGCCGACAGCGATGCGCGCCGCCTCATAGGCGCCGTCGGCGGTCGCGGTCGGCCGGAAAATGTCGACGTCGGCGCCCGGCTTCAAATCGCCAATCCCGCCCGGCGCGAATGTGACGATCGGCGTCGCCTTGTCGACCGTGATCTTCTGCTCGCCGCCCTTGTAGGCGACAGTCAGCGTCGGACCGGAGACGGAGTCGACCATCGCCGCAATATTGCCGTTGGTCATGGTGCTGCCCGGAGCAAGATCGAAGGGGCGGAAGCCTTCGCCGGTTCCGCGCTGCGCCTCCGGGAAGATGTGCACTTCCATCGCTTTCAGCGCCCCGTCGTCGCCCGGCATGGCGGCGACGCCGACAAAGACGCCCGGCTTGACGTCGGTCAGCGCGGCCGGAACGACCGCCACAATCCCCTGATTGTCCCTGAGGCGCAGCTTGATCGACTCGCCGGCGCGCGTGCGCACCGTGACGCTTGCGCCGTCGACGCTGACGACCGAGCCGCGGATGACGCGCGGGGGCGGGCTCTGCGCGAGGGCGACGGCGGCGACGACGGCGATCGCCAGCGCTGCGCTGAAACGAAGGACGGAACGCATGAGGACCCTCCCGATTGAAGCGCCCAAGGCTAGCCCCTTTTTTCCGCCGCGCGACAAACATTCGCGTGAGCGCGACTGCGCGCGTTCCGGCAAGGCGCGCGCCGCCCTCGCGCGGCGGTTCGCGAGCTTCGCGACAGCCTCGCGTAAGTCGGTCCCCCTAGCCTTGCTCGAAGGTCGCGCGACCGCGGTCGTCTCGTCCCCGCTCTGTCCGAGGTCTTGCAAGCGCATGAGTCAGGTCTGGCGCGGAAGTCGTCGATGAACGTTTACGCAACGAGCAAGCCTGGATCGAGCCTTGCCAAGCTCGGGATGGGCGTCGATTTGCTGCTGGCGAGCGGCGGCGACGAGCGCATCGCTCCCGATCCGGTGACGCGGCGAAATCGATACGGGACGACGGCCACTCCCTCGCCGCGCGAGATATTCTTTTCTTCATCGACGGCCTCGACCATCACGCCTCGCGCCTATCGCGCCGCCGAGACGGCGTGGACCGCCTTGGCCGCCAGTTCGATCGGCGGCCAGCGGGGGCTGGACGCCTGGTTCGACGGCATCCGGGCGCGGCTGGTCGATCTCTTCGGGATCGTCGGATGCGGGGTGATTCTGACGGGATCGGGGACCGAGGCGGAGCTGACGACGCTCGCTATCGCCAAAAGCGTTCTCGAGGGTCCGCTCACCAATATCGTGGTCGCGCCTTCGGAGACGGGGAGCGGCGTTTTGCGCGCCGCGGGAGGGGCGCACTTCCTCAATTCCACCGCCTTTGGCGAACGCTGCTCGGCGGGCGAGCGATTGGGCGGCTGGGCGAACGCCGACATTGAAGGGGCGAGCGTCGAGATACGAGATGCGCAGGGCGCGCCGCGCGCCGCCGCCGATGTCGACGACGAGGCGCGTCTTCGCGCCGTGGCCGCGCTTGCCGCCGGACGCAACGTTCTCTTGCATTGTCTCGAAACGTCCAAGACCGGGCTTTCCGGCCTCAGCGCGGCCGCCGCCGCGCAGGTGTTGGCGAGCGCCCCCGACCGGGTTGCCGTCGTCGTCGATTGTTGTCAGTTGCGGTGTTCGAGGGCGCATGTTCGGCAAATGCTGCGGCTGGGGTTCATGGTCGTCATTACCGGATCGAAGTTCTTTGGCGGCCCTCCCTTCTCCGGCGCCTTGCTCGTGCCGCCGGGGCTTCTCAGGAAGATCGAGCAGTTGGCGCCGCCGGCCGGGTTGGCCGACTACAGCTCGAGGCTGGATTGGCCGCGGGACCTTCGGGACAAGGTTCGCATGCGCTGGGCCAATGAGGCCAATCTCGGACTCGGTCTCAGATGGGTCGCCGCTCTCAGCGAAATGGAGCGCTATTTCGCCGCGCCGGCCCATCTTCGCGGCGAGGTTTGGAGCCATTTCGAACAGGCCGTGCGAAGAAGGGCCCGCTCCGTCGCCCATCTCCACGAGGCGCCGGGCGATGCGGATTCCGCCACGGGACGCTCGAAGGGCATCCTGTCTTTCGTGATGAGCCACCGTGACGGCGGGCCCTTCTCTCTGGCTGAAACGGCCTCGGTTCATGCACGTCTGCGCGCGCCCTGCGCTCGCGGCTCGTCGGATGATGCGGCGCTCGAGCAGATCTTCCATCTCGGGCAGCCAGTGCCGATAGGGCGCAGCGCGGCGCTGCGCATTTGCGCGAGCGCTCCGCTCATCAGCGACATCGCCGAGCGCGTCCAGCGCGGCGAAAGCCTCGACGCCGCGTTCGAGCCGTGGGGACGGCGTCTCGGGGCCCTCTTCGTGAAATGGGCGGCTTTGATCGGCGAGACGATCGATCGACGCGGCGCGATCCGTTCAGGGGAGCCTTGAGCGCACGACATGAGCGACAATCTCGATCCGGAGGACTGGGCGGCGTTTCGCGCCTCCAGCCATGAAGCGCTGGATCGGATGATCGATTTTCTTCAGACCGCGCGCCAGCGCCCGGTCTGGCAGGAGGCGCCGACGAGCGTTCGCGAGCGGTTTCAATCGCCGCTGCCGCGCGGGCCGCGCGGGCTGGCCGACGTGCTCGACGATTTCGAGGTGAACATAAAACCCTATGTCGTGGGAAACACGCATCCTCTGTTCATGGGGTGGGTCCACGGCGCGGGAACGCCGGTCGGCATGGTCGCGGAGATGCTCGCCGCCGGGCTGAACGCCAACTGCGGCGGGCGCAATCACATCGCCATCGAGGTCGAGCGGCAGATCGCGCGCTGGGCCGCCGAGCTTTTCGAGTTTCCGCGCGACGCGACCGGCGTTTTCGTAACGGGATCCTCCGCCGCCAATTTTCTCGGCCTGCTGGTGGCGCGCGACGCTGCGATGGGACATGAGGTCCGCAGCTCCGGCCTTTCAATGTCCGGCCGGCAGCTCGTCGCCTATACATCTGTTCACGCCCACGGATGCGTCGCCCAGGCGATGGAGCTGGCGGGCGTGGGTTCGGCGCATCTGCGGTCGATTTCCTGCGATCCCTCCGGGGCGATGCGTCCGGATTTGCTGCGGGCTGCGATCGGTCGGGATCTTGCCGCCGGCCACGCGCCGTTTCTCATTGTCGGAACAGCCGGAACTGTCGACGCGGGCGCCATCGATCCGCTGCGGGAACTGGCGGCGATCGCAAGGGAATATCGCCTGTGGCTGCATGTCGACGGGGCGTTCGGCGCGCTGGCCGCTCTCAGCCCGAGCCTCCGGCCGAAGCTTTCGGGCATTGAACTGGCGGACTCGATCGCCTTCGATTTTCACAAATGGGCGCATGTTCCCTATGACGCCGGCTTCCTTCTGGTTCGCGACGGCGCCATGCATCGGGGCGCGTTCGCGAGCGCCGCCTCCTATCTCGGGCGCGCCTCTCGAGGTCTTGCCGCAGGAGACGTCTGGCCTTGCGATCTCGGCCCCGATCTGTCACGGGGATTTCGAGCGCTGAAGACGTGGTTCACATTCCAGGTTCACGGCGCCGACAAGATCGGCAGGGCCATCGAGGCCACCTGCGAAAAAGCGGCTCACCTCAGTGAAGCCCTCGCACGATCCGAAGTCTTCGAGCTTCGCGCCCCCGTTTCCCTCAATATCGTTTGCTTCGCTCTGAAATCCGATTGGCCCGACGAGGCGAACGAGGCCATCGTCGTCGATCTGCAAATACGGGGTCTGGCCGCCCCTTCGATGACCAGGCTCGCGGGTCGTCCGGTCATTCGCGCCGCATTGGTCAACCATCGCACCACGAAGGCCGATGTCGACCGTTTCGTTATCGCGCTCCACGAGGCCGCCGGACGCCACGCGCCGGTCAGCAAGTCGTGACCTCCCGGCGCCTTTGCGCTCGGCTCGCGACATGGTCGGAGCGGCGCCATCGAATTAATAGACATTCATTCTCTGCTCGCCAAACGTCGAGGCGAGCTGCGGCGCGCCGGGGCATTATGTGATCGAGAAGGCCTTCGTCGAGAGCTGACGGCGGAGGCCAGCGCCGCTCCGAGCCACTTCAATGGCCTGTCGCCGTCGGCCTCTGCGCGCCACGCGCACGGTTTGCGCGGTCGGCTCCGGCGGATTGATGTTCAATCCTGAACAGTGGTTGCTAAGAAGAAGCGCTTCCGATCCCTGATGTCCTTGGTTAATCCATTGATAATATTTGCAGAGCGGGGGGCACCAGGGCGGACGGAGCCGCGGGCGGGGCGGGGGGTTATAGGCGCGGGACGAAGTGACGGCGCTCCCGGCGCTGAAGCCGCGTCCGCGCCGACCCCTCAGGGGGCGCGATTCACGTATGACGCATTGTCGGAGAACGTGAATCATCGGCCATAGGAGCGAGCCCTTCGGCGAGCCCGGTCTTCGCCTTGAAAATGTCGACTGAACCGGGCGCATCCCTCGCGCCAGGAGTCTGCAAGCGATCGCGGGGCCGGGGTGCGTTTGATGAGACGCCTGTCATTGGCGTTTTCATGCGTGGTTGCGTCGCTTGCCGCCCATCCCGTCGCTCGCGCCGAGGATGCGACGGATCTTCTGTTCTTTTCCGGCGATCTGATGACCGCGCGCAGCTATGGCGGCGTCGGCTGGCTGCATGCGGCGTCGGGGCTGGACTTCAGCGGACCGGTGTTTTCAGCCGAACTCGGGCGTCCCGAAATCAGTTTGGGCTACGGGCAGGCGACGGCCGGTTGGCGTTTCGTGCAATCGGGCGTCTGGGTCACCCTCCTGGCTGGCGTCGAACTCGACCCGGAAAATGTGCCCGTGCTGAGCCCCCTGGCGTCGGCCGACCTGTGGTGGGAGCCGGTCAAGGGCTGGATGACGACCGCGCAAGTCCAGGCGACGCCCGAGTATGTCTCCTGGCGCGCGGCCGTCGGACTGAAGCCCGCCGACGGTTGGCCATGGATCGGTCCCGAGGCGGGGTCGAACGCGGGGGAGCCGCGCGTCGGCCTTCACGCCACCGGTCTGCGCCTCCCCGGCGGGTTCGAGGCGCGCGTATCGGCGGGCGTCGCCTGGTGGTGCGGACGATCCGGCCCTTACGGCGAGCTTTCGGTCTGGCGCAGGTTCTGACGTCGCCTCAATCGCTCGGCGCAGAAAAGGCCGGGCCGATCGCTCCGGGCGTATGGCGATCCGTGGGCCGCCCGCCGCTTCATCGAGCTCCGGCCACGTCTCGAGACCCGTCGGGAAGAACTCTTCGCGATCATCACTGAAACGCGCGAAGTCGATCGAGCAGAGCTTTGGGATCCCCGGCAATTGCGACGCGCTTGATGCGGCTCTTGTCGCCGACGACGATCGACACGCGCGAGATCGAAACGTCGAGAGCCGTCGCGAGCAGTTGGCGAAGCGCGCGATTGGCGCGCCCGTCTTCGGCGGCCGCGCGCACCCGAGCCGACAGAACGCTGGTCCCATCAGCGAGAGCGGCGACGCCGTCGATCGCGTCGCGGCCGCCTTTGGGCGTCAGGCGGCAACGGACCACGACGCCCGTCTCATTGGTCCGCCATGCGGCGTCCATCGTGTCGTCGACGCCGTAACCTGCACGCCGCGAATCGGCGCGGGATGAGTTCGAAGACCTCAAAGTCTCATCTCCCAGGGCTCGCATTGGCCCCGCCTTCAGTCTGCCGGCGAATGCGCCGACCGGCGAGTCACGCCGGTTCGCAGCGGCTGGGCCCCGGCGTCGCGCAATGGCGACTGCGGATTTCTGCGCGAAAGCTTTTCATGCTATGGGCTCTCACAGTCGGCCGGCGACGCGCCGCCGAGCCGCAAGGTATCTAGCCGCGCGCCAGGAACTCGGCGCGTCAACCCGGAGAGAGAACATGCCCGTATCCTCCAGAGGCGTCCTCGCCGGCGCGATCACGGCGTTGACGGCGGTCGCGGCGTTTGCGCTGGTCGCGGATGCAAGCGCGCAGACCCTGCCAAAGCCCGCTCATCGGAACGTCCAGGCGTCGGCGCCTCGGCCGTCGAAGATGGCGCCTCTCGCTCCCGGCGTCGACCTTCAAGCCAGCACGTCCGCCGCCGAGGGGTCGGAAAATCACTATTTCACGGATACGATCGGCTCGAGTCATACCGATTTGACCGACCAGAGTTTCCGCTACGGGCAATCGCCCTCGCCGCGATTTGATTCGGGCGAACCGCTGTTTCGTTTCTAGGACGCAATTGCGGTGGAAGCGGCGGGGGTGAGGCTGAGCGAAATCCTCACCGCCTGCGCTGGCGCGCCCGCGGGCTGCCTCCAAATGAAGCGACCGCCGGAGCTTGGCCCGGCGGCCCGTTTCATTTGCGCTGTTGCGAGAGATCGTCGCCGAACGGCGTCGATCGCTTCAGGAAGGCGGCGTTCTATCAGTTGCAGTGCAGGGCGCCGTAATAACCACGCCAGCAGTGGCGGGGACCCCAATAGCCGGGGCGGCCATAGTAGCCGGGACCGGGACCGCCGGCGACGCAGGCGCCCACGGGACCGACGTGGAAGCCGGCCGCGCACCATGCCAACTGAACCTCGGGGGTCGAATAGCGTGCGGCGGGCGAGGGCGCCATCGCGGCGTCGGCCGTCGTCATCGCCAGCACCATCGCGCCGGCGCCGACGAGCGCGCCCACGCAACCGCCCAACATTTTACGAGAGACCATGGTTTTCTCCTGAGATTTGGCTAGCGGGCGGAGATAAGCACGGCAAACATGAACGATCGATGAAGCGCCCATTCGTCGCCGTGGCGGCCCGCCGGAGCGGCGATTCCGGCGTCAAATCAGGGATTTTGCACGCCCTGGGGAGAAAAATAGGTCGAAAATTCGCGCCCCGCGGAACAAGACGCCCCGACGGAGCGAATCCGTTGCGCGCCGGCAATTTCGTAGATAACGCGGCAATTCAGGGGTAGGCCGTGGACGCGCCCGACGGGAGGCGAACCAGTGTTTTAGTTGTCCGAAACGTGGATGCAAGAGCCGAGAAAGAAGGCGCGAAGGTTCGGATAATCGCGACGACCTTCGTCGCCATCAACCCGGCTCGCGCGCGACCCTCAAGACCGACCCGCCGCGAGACGACGGCGTTCGCCGTCGCAACGAGTTGGGTTGGGATCGGTGAACTCCGGCTCGAGCGCGCTCAGGGCCGAGTCGCTTCGCGCGGCGGAGGGACTCGCGACGGGCGCTCGCGAATTGTCGGCGGCTTGTAGATTGCATTGGCGCGCCCAACGGGAGGGGGCGTGAACTACTGTAACATCAATGACTTATGCGCACCGGATTGCACGACTTGTATGACCTGGATGCTCTATCGTCAACTGCCCAACGGGCCGATCATTCGCTGGGACAAGCGCCTTTGGTCATTCGCCCTAGCAGCGTCTCAGGAAGGGGAAGCGCTTCTTTACATCGTCAAACTGGTAGTCCGCCGCGCATACCTCTAGATGGCCCGTGAACGTGTCGCCTCGCCAGACTAGCGTGCTCAGGTTCTCGAAGGGCAAAAACTGATAGCGCGCCGGCGTTAAGAACGCGCTCAAGGTGGCGGCGGCAATGATGATCGAGGCGGCCAACATGAACAGGCCGCCCGTTGGGCTCCATAGCACCATGCGAGTCGGCATCGTCGGTCCCCCATCGCAGCAAGTCCGCCGCCGATCGGCCGCATCGTGATATGCTCACATCGGCGCTTGACTGGCAAAGGTAGCGGTCCCCTCAATACCTATCCCCGAGACTACTCAATGGGTTCATGAGTGGTTGCTTTCCTCACGATGGCGATCCTCAAACCAAGTCCCTTGAGACCCTTGCATCGTGACTGCTTCCGAGTGACCACCTTGCGGACCCTTGTCGCAAGCAAGCACTCCGCGACCCTTCCTCTCGCCCCTCGATAGGGTAGACAAGCGGCTGCGAACCTCCGCTCCTAGTGTAACTCGACGCGTCACCTACCTTGGCGATGGGGTCTATTGGTCCTCATTTTGCCAAGCCCTAAGCTCCCCGAGCGTGTGGGTGGCTGACAGGGCGAGTTGTCCTCCCCGCGACTCCCATGAGGGTCCCTTATGCGAGAGGTAGGGACGCGGCAACCCGGCCGAAATGCCCCCCATCGACTTTCCGCAGGGCCTAGTAGTCGGGAGCTTCGGGCGGCTCACCAGTTGGTCCGCCGCGCCTCGCGTGGGATGGGCGTCAAGGTAGGCGGGTGACAGGGCGGGTGACCATCCGAGCGATGGCCGTCGCGGCGTATGTCTTTCCATCACCCGTGACGTGACCGTGCGCCTGCAATTCGGCGGCGATCTCGCGTAGCGAACGCTTGCGACCATTGACGGGATAGCGGGCCAGTCTCTTCGCCAGCGCAACCATCTTCGCATCGCGCTCAACGTAGCTCTTTCGCCCGCCGCACTTGCCCGTCACCGCTCTCTTGCGATCCCGAGCGCCCTTGAGCTTGGCAACGAGCATCGCCTTTTCAAACTGCGATACGCTGCCCAGGATTTGGCGGATCATCGTCGCGGTCGGCGTTTCGTCCAAGAACGCATCGGGACTGTCCGCCGCAATGAGCGCAATCCCCGCGTCGCGCAGAAAGCGAAAGCCCGTCTCTTGCACGATCAGGTCGCGTGCAAAGCGCGAGGCTGTCTCAACGATGATCGTCCGCACGCCATTGCCGGCAATGTGTTTCAGCATCGCTGCGAAGCCGGGCCGCTGGTCAACCGGGTCGGCCCCTCTCACGCCGTCATCCGAATATTCGGCGATCACCTTATAGCCGGCCGCCCCGGCGAACTTGAGGACGGCCTCGCGCTGGCGCTTGAGCGTGTCTTTGTCCGCCCCAACGTTGGTTTCTGAGGACGTGCGAAAGTAGGCAACCGCCTCGATCAAGCCTTTGCGTGGCATGGCTATTTGTCCCTTGGCTGTATCACTTCCTTCGGGAAACGTAACAGAACACGGCCGAGCAGGCAAGCGAAAAGCACTCCGCGACCCTTCCTCTCGCTCCCCGATTGAAGAGGACAATGACCCTCCGCGACACTCTGCGCCTGACCAGTGGGACAACTAGGCGGGTGGCCAATGGACCAACTCTGCGCCTGACCAGTGGGACAACTAGGCGGGTGGCCAATGGACCAACTCTGCGCCTGACCAGTGGGACAACTTGGCGGGTGGCCAATGGACCAACTCTGCGCCTGACCAGTGGGACAACTAGGCGGGTGGCCAATGGACCAACTCTGCGCCTGACCAGTGGAGCAACTAGGCGGGTGGCCAATGGTAACCTGCCATAGTAGACAGGGCTCGTCCTTATGGATTGCCTTATGCGCTAAGGTGTTTGCCAAGGATGACCTCAGGCAATTCTCACAGTCAACTCATCGATAGAGCGATTTACTTGATATTGGGATTGACGCGCCGCCCCTTCTACGATAAGGACCGATCCGTGCAACCTCGCCGCCGCACGCAAACGCGGCTCTAGCTCCGGCTAGCGGTGACCCTCGGCCCTAAAATGCCTCCCATTAGTAGGGCCGGGGCCGCGACGACGCACTGCAAAAGAGCCATTCGCGACCCTCTTGCCGTCCCGTCATTCCCGAATTGTAGAACCGCCGCCGAAAGCGTGGCCGCCGCCGCGCACCCTGCAAGCCGACTGGACTAACCGAAAGGAATATCAATGAGCCTCACAAGGAAGCCTTCCGCCGCATATTTCGCCGAGCTTAAGAAGTATGCCGCGCTCGAACAGGTCCGCCACGCCAAAGGTAAGCCCATCGCGCCGATTTCACCGGAGCAAGTGAGCCTTTTGACCAACGGACTAGAGGATTGGCTGGGGTCGCGCGTGCAATCGGCCATGCCCCATGTCCATCCCGCCGATCGGACGGTTGTCGCAAGGGTCAATATATTCGAGCCGCGCAGCAAAACCAAGCGACTCATCGGCTTTGCGACCCGGAGTTTCTTTACGTGGCCATCCTCCATGTGATCCATGGCGGCAGTTTCCTCATCAATCCAAATCGCGGGCCAGACGATCCAACCAAGAACTTCTATTGGGCGGTGAATATATACGGGGTTGAGAAAGGTAAGAACCACAAAGCATCCGCACTGGCCCTAATCGTCGGAACGGAACGCGACTTCTACACGGCGGAAGCGAAGGCGGCGGAGGCGAAATATCATGATGTCACCCGCGCGGCCTTGGGGAAATTGAGGCCCGGCCGGCATGCGCCGCCTTTCAAAAACGACCGCAATGCCGTGATTGAATGGTCGCTCGCTCACTTCGCGGAGCCGGATGTCGCGCCCCGCCGTATGTTCGAACTCCGCCAAAGAATATGAGCAACACCTCATTGAGGCCTACGAATGGCTCGATCGAGTTCCGCTCCAGCATGATCCGCATGCAAAATGATGGGGGCAGCGCGACCCGTCC
>CAVSYB010000002.1:0-373682 GCA_963732155.1 uncultured Alphaproteobacteria bacterium | reverse complement strand
AGTGCCGCCTGCGACGCATCTTTAGCACCTATGACGACAAGCCGCGCTTCGATCGTAACGGCCGGCTGCACGGCGGATGGTGGCAAACGGTTGAGCGCGAGCAGAGGCATCGCATTCGCATCGATGGCCTGCCGATCGCCGACCTCGATTACAACGCGATGTTTCTCCGCCTCGCTTACGTGAAGGCGGCCTTGGAGCCGCCGCCGGGCGACCTCTACTCAGGCATCATTGGCGACCCTGAGGAAGCCCGCTACCGCGAGGCGTGAAGCGAGTCGTCAACGCCATGCTCGCGCGAAGCACGCCGCTCACGCAACTCCCCCAGGGCAGCAAAGAGCATTTGCCGAGAGGCTGCACCGGGCGATCAATCCGCGAGGCGATCCTTGCACGCCATTCGCCGATCCGCGATCAATTCGAGTCCGACGCCGCGATGGGCTTCATGCGGACCGAGAGCGACATATTGGTCGCGGCGCTGCTGCGCTTGCTGGACCTTGGCGTTGTCGCTCTGCCGATGCACGATGGTTTGATTGTGCGGCGAGACAAAGCTGCTGTCGCGGCGGCGGTGCTGCGCGAAGCATCGCTCACGGTGATTGGCTTTGAGTTGCCAGTTGCGGAAAAGTCTCTGTAACTAGCTGATATATCGGGCAGTTTGCTGGCTTCTTAATGCTCTAGGGATCACCACTAGGCTGAGCGGTTTGCCGAAGCCGCAGTTGCATCATGAAGGTTCCCGGAGTGACCGACTTGCGGAGCCTTGTCGCAAGACTGCACTCCGCCACTCCATTCTCTCATCCGATGATTGATGTCCATTCTAGGTCCCTTACCGCCGGCGGCGCTTCAATCTTCTCCATCGCCTGCGCCAGCGCCTTCACGCCAATCCCTCGCCCGTAATTCCTACCCTCGCCACCCCCCGAATGTCCGGTAAGGGCATCGTGCAATTCCTCGCCGATCGACGCGTCCCGAGCCATCCGCTTGAAGGTGTGTCGGAACGAATGGAACACCTTGGCGCTGTCCGTGACCTTCGCCGCCACCCGGAGATAGCGGTTGAACCACTTGGACCAAGGGCCAGCGCGACGACCTTGTGCATCGGCCTTGATGTCTGGCCACAATAGGTCGCCGCCATGTTGATCGATGAGGGATTGGCGATAGCGCAGCAACCCAACGCGCTCCAAATGCGGATGCATGGGGACCTTCCGGCGCGAGCTTGCCGTCTTGATCGACCGGCCGCCCTCGGTCCCGATGTCAAAGAACCATCGGCCGCTCTCAACGTCTTGCCTCAGGTCCTCAATGCGCAACTCGGCAAGTTCGTTCTGTCGCGCACCTGTTAGGAGGGCGATGAGCGGGAGCCAAAATGCAGCCTCTCCGCCGCCTCCCCTTGGGCGAGTCCCGTGAGCGTAGACGCCCGTGCCGAAGATCGCTTTGAGGTCCGCCGTATCGAAGGGCTGTCGCGGGTCCGCCTCTCGTTCATCAACGCCGATCTTGACGCCCTGAAAGGGGTTCGCGTAGTTCGCCACGTGATCCATTTCGCCCTCGCGCATGGCATGGGCGACGATGGCGGAGAGGATGTTCAGCGATTTGTTTATCGTGTTGGCGTGCGCGGCTGGGAGCGCGGACAAATCGAGCTTCAATAGGTCCCTGAGAGGGAGCTTGACCAAGTCGCGCGGTAGCCTTGTGCGGACCTTCGCCAGCGCGTCCCGAAAGTCCCGCGCCTTCGCCTTGTCGATATTCCCAAGGCGAAGATCGCCGTGCCATTCCCGAAAGCGGCGCACCGCATGCTCGGCTTCGAGTATCGTCCTTGGCCCCGGTTGCCTCGCTCCCTTCGACCCGCCACGCGCCTTCCATGATGCGAACGCTTCGGAGAGCTTCGGGCCTTTGTTGACGTTCGGCCTGGCCGGAGCCGTGACAATCTTGCCGGCCTGCCGCTCAAGCAAAAGGTCATACCCTCGAACGTGGCCACGAAGCACCGCAAGGCCAGCCTGACGATAGAAGTCCGACGTGGGATCGATTGGCGCGCCACGTTTCCGCAGAGCTTGGCGCAACTCCGCGTCAACGATGTTAGGGTCTCTCCGCGCATACGCCTCGCGATATTCCCCCGCCAGTTCCGACAAGCGATGGCCGTAAACGAAGGCATGATCCCCCATCATCCCCTTGCGGCCGAAAGGAACGTCAACAAGGTCGGGCCATTGCTTCCGCTCTTCGGCTGTCTGCAAGTGTCGCCGATCGTCGCCTTCCTCCCGTTCGGCTTCATCCGCAGCAAGCACCGCCGCAATGGCGTCCGCCTCTATGTCCTCAATCGCAATTGGGCCGCCCGCCTCATCTATCATCGCCTTCGCGGGTCCTCCGCGCATCGTCCGCTCGGCATGTTGGAACGCAACCGTGCAATCTCTCAGAGCCTTTGACGCCTCGATCTTGGCGAGCGCCGGCCTCTTGGTTTCGAGGGACCGCTTGAAGTTCGCCTTCCCGCACCATGGCGTTGGCATGAAGGGCCTGAGAGCGGGCGGGATGACGCGCCGGAAATAGTAGGTCCCGTGGCGATCTTTGATGAGATAGGTCATTAGCGCCATGACTTGTTTGCACCACCTGTTTGTATGACGGTGGCGGGCAAATCATTGATACGACAGAAGTTTCAGCTTGCACAGAGGCTTAGAGGTCTCTGGCGCGCCCAACGGGAATCGAACCCGTGTTTTCGCCGTGAAAGAGGGATAACTCGCACTTTGGCGAACCCTCACGAACAGCATCGACGCCTTGAAAGCCCTGCAAAATAAGCCGATAACGACCTTGATCGTTCGCCGAAGTTCGCCTACATGTTTTCCGTATGATTTCCGTATGGATGGGAAACAGGGGGTCGCCGATGGCGCGCACTGTCCGAAACGCCAAGATCGACACGCGCTCCGCCCGCGTGAAGTTGACTGAGCGGCGCGAGCCCTATTGGACGCCAATTTCAGCCGGCTGCGCGATTGGCTACCGGCGCGGAGCGAAGGGCGGCACGTGGGTTGCCCGGTTCCGAGGCGAGGACGGAAAGCAGCATTACGAGGCGCTTGGCGCGGCGGACGACGCCCGCGACGCGGACGGCCTCACGGTCTATTCGTTCCCGCAAGCCCAGGAAACGGCGCGCGAGTTCTTTGGGCGGAAGGCGCGGCAGCTTGCCGGCCATGCTGCGCCCGCTGACAGCAGTCTCACGGTCGCCGACGCGCTCGAAGCCTATTTCGCCGATCGTGAACAGCGCGGCTCGAAGGGCTTGGCGAAAGACCGCGCCGCCGCGCGGGCGCGCATCCTGCCCGAGCTTGGCGCGATCGAACTGGCGAAGCTGACGACGAAACGCATTCGAGACTGGCAATCCGCCTTGGCGACTGCGCCCAAGCTCACGCGCGTCCCCCGCGTCGATAAGAGCCGCAAGAGCCCAGCCGTCGATTTGATGGACGTGGACGCGGTGCGGGCGCGCCGCGCGACGGCGAACCGGACTCTCACGGTTCTCAAGGCGGCGCTCAACCATGCCTTTCGTGAAGGCCGCGTTGCGTCGGATGACGCATGGCGTAAAGTGAAGCCGTTCCGCGAGGCGGACGCGCCCGTTGTCCACTTCCTCTCCGATGACGAATGCCGGCGGATTGTGAACGCTTGCGGGGGCGGTTTCCGCAATATCGTCAAAGGCGCTTTGCTCACCGGTTGCCGTTACGGCGAGTTGACGCGGATGCGCGCCGCCGACTTCAACGATGAGGTCGGGACGATCACCGTGCGCGAGTCCAAAAGCGGGAAGCCGCGCCATGTCGTGCTGACAGACGAGGGCCGCGCACTCTTTGCCGAACTGACCGCCGGGCGCACTGGCCGCGAGCTAGTGTTCGTCCGCGACGATGGCAAGGCTTGGGGGCCATCGCACCAGCAACGGCCCTTGGACGCCGCCAGCGCTCGCGCCAAGATCGAACCCGCCGCGACCTTCCATATCCTGCGCCACACCTATGCGAGCGCGCTGGCGATGCGCGGCGTTCCCATGGGCGTCATCGCGGCGCAACTAGGCCACAGCGACACTCGGATGACGGAGCGCCATTATGCGCACCTGTCGCCAAACTATGTCGCCGATACGGTTCGGGCGGCGCTGCCGGCGCTCGGGATCGTTGAAAGGTCGAATGTTGCCGTGTTGACCGGATGATAGAGGCGAGATGACAACGCGGGGTCGAGCAATGAGACGCAAGTGCAAGGTCACGACAGCCGAGGACGCGACTCCATATGGAAAGGGTTTTGATGCTAGCTGCAAACTGCTGGAGGCTGAGACAAGGCTCGCCGAGGGCAAGTTGTCTTCGTCGACTCGGAAGCGACTCAACAAGACCGTCCGCGATCAGGGGGACAGGCTCAAAAATTTGACGGAGCGCGATACGGAAATGACTGCTCTGCTCGCGCAATATTTCCATAAATACCCGGGCGAGATGAAGAGCTACCGGCACTTCACCGAATGGTGCGCCGACCAAGGCAAGCTGAACGACATTGACGAGCGGACGATTCAATATCGATTGCAGAATCATTACAGTGCACGGGGCAGGCGGGGCAGGCCCAGCAAAAACGCTAGCAATAACTGAGCGTTAGGATTGCCGGTTTCTTCTAATTAATCGCGGCGAGTTGGGCCATTCTCCCCCGAACTCTCCCGTATCCGCTGAAATGTCGGCGGGTCGGAGAGGTGGAGGACAAGAAATGGCGAAACCTGACACCCTAGATGCGTTGCCGATCGCGCACTCGATCGAACAGGCGGCGAGACTCGCAAATTGTGGCCGCACGTCAATCTATGCGGTAATCAAGAACCGCGAGCTTCAAGCCCGCAAAATCGGTCGGCGCACGATCATCCTTGACGATGACTTGCGACGCTGGCTTTCGTCGCTCCCGATGCGGGAGGTCGCGTGATGAGCGATCTTGGGAGCATTTTCGCTGCCGACGATCCCGAAGAGCCGACGAAGCCAAGAGACGACGATAGTCTCTATGAAGCCGCGCTCGCATGGGCGCGCAAGGGATACAACGTCGTCCCGCAGAAGGCCCCCGATAAGAAGCATCCGGGTGTCAAGTGGAAGGACCTACAGACACGCCCGGTCACCGAAGCCGAGTTGGCGCAGTGGCGGTCGATGTTTGCGAACGGCGTCGGCTTTATCCCGGGCGCAATCAGCGGCGTCGTCGTCATTGAAACAGATGGACCGGGGGGCGAGGCATTGCTCGACCAGTTTGAGTTTGAGCACGGCCCTCTCTCCCTCTCCGACACGCTGGTAATCCGTAGCGGTAGCGGGCGCGGTCTGCATCGCCACTTCAAGCACCCGGGCCACAAGGTGAAGACTACGGCGAATGAGAACATTCAGATCGACGTGAGGGGTGACGGTGGTTTTTGCGTGTTGCCGCCGAGCCTGCATAAGAGTGGCAGGCGCTATGAGGTGGTGCATGACGCCGAGCCGGCCGAACTTCCTCTGGGGCTGCTCGATTTCATTGAGAAGAAAGCGAGGGAGGCGGATGGGGCGGCGAACGGTGTGCAGGGAGAGCCGAAAGGCAAGGCAACGACAGAGAGCGCTGCTCGCAACGGCCCGAGCTTCTTGGATAAACCGCGCGAGCATCTGCGCGAGCTTGGCTTGGAAGCCAACACTTCGATCGACATGCCGCCGCCGCCAATTGAGGAAATGCGCGCCGCGGTCCAGCATCTCGCAGCCAAGCACTACTTCGCAGCGCGCGACGGAATTGACCAGGATGAGGCCGGCCATATCATTGCGGTCGGCTGGCGTGAGTGCGGCATGGCGTTGAAGGCGGCCTACGGCGACCAGGTCGGGTCCGAGTTGTGGGGGATCACGCATATCGATGATCGGGCGCGTAATGATGCGCCGGCGCAATGGGCGTCCTTCGCATCAGCGTCGCGGCCTGGGGACGTGACGATTGCGACCATCATTAAGGCCGCCAAGGATGCGGGCTTCGCTTTTGGACCGGCGATGCAGTCCTCATCGGCAGACCCTACGCTCAACGACGAATGCGAGACTGCGCTTGCCCGCCTCGCGGGTATGTCGACGGTCGACTATGATCGCGTGCGCAAAGCCGAGGCCGAGAGGCTCGGTGTCCGCGTGGGGACGCTGGACGAAGAGGTTGCGCGCCGCCGACCGAAGCGGGCGGATCAAGACGAAGGAATAGCAGGTCGGGCGCTCGATCTCGCCGCGCCCGAGCCGTGGCAACAGCCTGTGGACGGCGCGATGCTGCTTGACGAAATGGTCGCGCAGATTCGGCGCTACGTCATGCTGCCACGCGAGGCCGCCGCCGCCATCGCCCTCTGGATAGTCCACTGCCACGGCTTCGATCTGTTCCCAATCACACCGAGGTTGCTGATCGAATCGCCGACGCCGCGCTGCGGCAAGACACGACTCGTCGAGATCATAGAGAGGATGGTCCCGAGGGCGCTGCGCGCTGACAATATCTCCGCCGCCGCCATGTTCCGCGTCGTCGAGGTGTGCCGGCCGGTCGTGCTGATCGACGAGGCGGACAGTTTCCTCAAGGAAAGCGAGGATCATCGCAACATCGTAAACAGCGGTCACACACGCGGCGGCGCGGTCGTGCGCACGGTTGGCGAGGATTTTGAGCCCCGGCGGTTCGCCACCTTCGCGCCGGTTGCCCTCGCGTCGATTGGAAGCTTGGCGACCACAATCATGGACCGGAGTATCGTGGTCATCATGCGCCGCCGTCTGGCGAGCGAGAGAGTCGACCGGCTCAGGAGCGACCGCGCCGGCCATCTGCATGAGCTTGCGCGCAAGGCGGCACGTTGGGTCGCCGATCACGAATACGCGCTGCGCGACGCGGACCCTGACACGCCGGAGGCGCTCGACGACCGTGTCTGCGACAACTGGCGGCCCCTGCTGGCGATCGCCGACCTTGCCGGCGGCGGTTGGCCGCAGGCGGCGCGCGCGGCGGCGCAGACTCTCTCGGCACAGGGAATCGAGCAGGATGGTCATTCGCGCGGCGTGATGCTGCTGGACGACATTCGGCGCGTGTTCGACGACAAGGCGAGTAGTGGAGGAAGCGACTGCGACCGCGTCTCGTCAACCGGTCTCGTCAACGCCCTCGTTGCTCTTATCGATCGGCCGTGGGCGACGTGGTCGAAAGGCAAACCAATCGCGGCGGCAGCCGTCGCGCGGCTGCTGAGGGATTTCGGCATCTTCCCGAACACGGTCAAGCTGTCCGACCGCAAGCAGCCAAATGGCTATAAGCGGAGCCAGTTCGACGATGCGTTCGCCCGCTATCTGCCCCAGTCGCCCGGTTCTCCCGCCGGAAGTTCCCCATCCTCCCCAACCACAGCAAATCCGGGGACTTCCGGGCAATTTCAAAGTTCCCCACGGGGAGCGAGTGGGGAGGTTTCAGAACCGGCGCAAGCCCCAGAGAACCAAGGGGTTGGGGAGGATGGGGAACTTTCAAACCCCAAAACGGTGAAATCGGAGGATGACGATGACTCGGATGATCTGACGCGCGAAGTTTTCGAGCAAATTATGAGGCGAGCGCGTCATAACGACGATGTCAATGCGTGAGTGATCACCGATGAGAGCCCCGCGCCCAGCATCCAACAGCCAAGGCCGCGTAAGTCAGATCATCTGACTCGCTTATAGGCGTTAAGGCGTGGGGAGACATTCTCACGCCTTTTTGGTGTGGCCACGCGCTCGCATGCCACCACACCAGCCAAGAATTTAACAAGCTCAATGATTTATCCACGAGCTAAGAAAGTTGTGTCTAGGAGCCAACACAAAGACGCGTTACGAAATGAACTATAACGTCAATTAGTTAGCTATATATGCTATGTTGTCAATGACGACTCTCTATATATAAGGTATTAGTGGATCTTATTGTTGTTGCTAACCACCAATATTGACAGATATATATGGAAAGGTTGCCGGTTGTCCCTCAATCCAAACGGCCGTCGCACACAGACAACAGACAAAGACCTATATATCCCTACCTATTTTCTTGGACACAAAACGATCATTATAGGAGAACGAAAATGAAAGGCTCGACGACACGCTACCGCATCCGCGAACGCTATTGGACAGTCGACGAGATCGCCACAGAGGTTGGCATGACCCACGCTGGCGTGTGGTCGCGCATCAGAGCCGGCGTGACCGGAGAGGCGCTGCTTCAGCGCATCCCGGACAGAGCCACGACCAGGGCCGAAAGGGCTATCAGGCGCAAGCTCAAGACGATGGCTAGGGCAAAATACAAGCGCACCTGTCCCAACTGCGGACATTGCTTCGACATGTTCCAGCCTGCGCACGTGCTGCGGACGATCAAATCAGGCTGACATACAATCGCCGCCCTCAGCGCCCGGATCATCGCTATCGCAAGCGGAGATGGTGTGGCGTTGCTGGCTTTCGGGCGATATCGCGTAAGCCCTCGGCAACGAGTTGCGGGCGATCGCGTTATGCTTGATAGTCCCTTCTGCGAGGGAGGGTGGCAATGAATCGCATTGGAGGATTATCTATTGCGATCTCTCTGTGCATAGTGCCCGTTCAAGCTCAGGAAAAGCCGTCGAGCAACTTGATATTTCTTGTCGACAAGATTCTATCGAAAGACAACAAGTTCGTTGTGGAAAATGCCGGCAAGAAATACGCCAAAGAATGGATCAAAGAAGACTTAGATTTTTACTGGAATCTTATTGTCGATCCGAAAGAATATAAAATCGATATACCAGGACCTATACGATCTGTAACGATAACAACGACGCAGGGGCAGTCAACGTATTTAAGAATATCTCCCTATCGCGCTGAGGGTGGAATTTCTGGCATACAGATTACAAGTTGGACAGGACCGGCAGGCAAAGCCGTTGAAGATACAATCGACTATCTTGCGAAAGGTGGTTTCAAGGAAGACATACTTCCGGCAAATTTGGCGATTAAAGGTGAAGCAATTCGTTTCTATCCAGACGCACCATGGCCGATCCCACCACCGCAGTGAACCCGGAGCTACTTAGATGATTCCGTCAGAAAATAAAAAAGCATGGGACCTGCTGTTCACTGTGGAAGTAGCAGCGACTTATCATGATTGGCGACGGGCCACGCTCGGAACATGCGTTACAATTGTGAGGGCTGTTGCTCTTCTGGGCGCGATAGTTTCGTTTGTGGCAATAAATGTAAGCGATCATGTCGCTCTACTAATAAGCGTGATAAGTGCCGTCGTTGGAGGGGTTACACTAATTGATCTCGTATTCGGTTTTGATCCGTTAGCTAGAAAACACGATGAACTCTTTAGAAGATGCAAAGAGTTGCAAGCTAAAATTTTGTCAAAATATGGAGACCAATCTGAGTTAGAAGGAGAAGCACAGCGAATTTGGAGAGATGAGCCTCCCACTTATTGGGCTATCTATGCTATGTGCTGGAACCAGATAGCTTCCAAATATCAATCCGATGTTCAATATAAAGCAAAAGTCGGTTGGATTAGGCGGAATCTCGGTCTTTTTATGCAGTTCGCGCCGCAGGATTTCCAATCCGCTGCGGGCTCACATTGACCTTTCTATCAGCGACGAAATCCCCCTCAGTTTGGCAATATTCCTCTCGAACCGCTTGCCAGCCTGCGCAAACGACGGCGCGTGAAGTGCGCTCTCTGTCGCTAATGCCCATCGCTACGCGATTCTTGCCGGTGGGGCTTACACGCTCGCCCGCAGGTGCCTGAGTAGCACATCTCGCGCGGCATTCACTTGCTTGGATAAATACGTCGACCCACCCACATCTGGGTGCACGCGTTTCATCAGGCGGTTATAGGCCGCGCGAATGTCCTGTTCGGTCGCCCCCGCATTTATTTCGAGGATTTCGAGGGCTTGAGCGGCGCTCATGTTGCCGGACGCCACATCACGCCGACGATCCTGTTCCTCCTGCCGCTTTTGGCGCTCTCGCTCAGCGGCTTCGCTCTGTCGTTCCTGTTCTTCTTGCCTCCGCCTCTGTCGTTCCCGTTCCTCTTCCTGCTGCCTGCGGCGCTCACGCTCAGCAGCTTCCCTCTGTCGTTCCTGTTCCTCTTGCTTTTGCCGCCAGCCGCCTCTTGTGTCGGCTTCTCCTCCAAGTAGGCGCGAGAATATCCCCCGCTTTTTCGTGAGAGCCGCCTGAGCCTCTGCGTTTCCCTGGACGGCGGCGAGCTTGTATAGGCGCGCGGCCTCGTGTTCGTTCTTCGGCAGCCCGCCACGCCCGTGCGCGTAGAACCACCCGAGAAAGTATTGCGCATTTGCCTGTCCCTGGTCGGCGGCGAGCTTGAAGAGGCGCGCGGCCTCGCGATCGTCCTGGCTCAGCCCGCCACGACCGTGCGCGTAGCAGTCCCCGAGACTGTATTGCGCCGGGGCGTTTCCCTGATCAGCGGCTAGCCTGTAAAGGCGCGCGGCCTCGTGTTCGTTCTTCGGCAGCCCGCCACGCCCGTGCGCGTAGAAAACTCCGAGATTGCACTGCGCGGCAGCATATCCTTGGTCTGCGGCGAGTTTATAGTAGCGCGCGGCCTCGCGAGCATCCTTCGGGCCGCCGCGGCCGTGGATATAAAAGAGCCCGAGATTGAATTGCGCTTGGGCCAATCCCTTATCAGCGGCAAGCTTGAAAAGGCGTGCGGCCTCGCGATCGCCGCCAGGACGCTGCGCATAGTCCACCCCGAGATTGTGTTGCGCTATTCCGTCGTCTGACATCGACGTCTTCCAAGTCAATCAGCAACGAGCTTGATGATCATCGCAATTCTTAATTTAGCCCGATTTGCCGCGGAGCTTTCCGCAAGCACCAATTCGTAAGCCCACAACATTTAATTTTTTAAGACGTCAGGTCGCGTAAGAATCACCCGCCATCGGCGCACGCCCCACGAAAATTCATTGCCCTTGCTCCCTCTTCGGCGGGGAAGAATGTTCTGAGGCAGTCGCGCGCTCGCATGGTGAGGATCATCAAAAAAGCCCCAGCCGGTCTACGGCGGTCCGATCTGGCAGAAGCGGCCAACGAGCTTCACGCCGCGCTCAGCGGCGGGGTCATCGCCATCGCCAACTCCATCACAGGCGGAGTGGAGCGCCCCGCGCCGGACCTTGGGGCAGGGGGGAGCTACCCGTCGGCCTACGCCAGCGAGGTGGCATGGCGTGAAGACAATCGCCACGTCTCGAACGGAGAGCAACATTTGATGGCGGCGATCGCCGCGCTGGCGCTCCGCCGCCGGTGAAGGTCATTGGCACAGCGCTGCTGGTAAGCGCACACCCCTTTCTGTAGCCATCTGTAGCAGGCTATCAAGTTCGCTTCTCTTGGAACAAGCGCTGTTCGGGCACCCATCGGATCGCGCTACCGCTCAATTTCCCCCTTGGCCCCTGCGATGATGGAGGGTTTTCATCAAGATTGTTCGCAATTAGCTCATATGCCGCGGCGGCAGATTGAAATTCTTGCCACGCGGATTTCAACGACGGATGCGAAGGCGCGCCACCAAGGGAGCGAAGGTATGCAAAAGCATCCCAAGCTGCCTTCATGCGCTCAAAGGCGGCGTTCCACTCAGGCCATTGCGGATGATCTTCGACGGTCATAAATCGATTTTAATTTGAGCTAGTGAACCATTCCATGATACAGAAACGACGGCGGCCACGCGACAGGGGAGCGAACCCTGCGGCGTGGCCTGAACCGCTAGGCTAATAACACGCGTTCTTTCCGCACTTAGCACCACCTGCCTTTCTGGTTGCACCCTTTGCGAGAGCTAGGTTAGCGGGCGCGACCCGCCATTGCATCGGGCCAGAGTGCGACTTCTGGTCCCGATCTCTCTAAGCTTCATCACGCAAGCCTTTTGTGATCGCCTTTCGCGAAGATGGATGGTCATACATAACGAGCGCACGTCGCTTGTCGCCGTTGAGGTTCCAGACCGAATCTGGAAGTTGATCAACCCATCCCTCACGCCGCAACGATGAGAGCTTAGGGCTCAGGCTTGTTCGATCAACGACGCGCCCATAGGCGTTGCGAAAGAATTCGCCCAATTCGGCGGCGGTTGCGCCCCGAGGAAAGTGTTCCATAAGCGCCTTGACCACCAATTCCTTGATAGTCAAACGCTCGAATTCTAGGAACGGATACTTATCGACGGCCTCAACGATCGCTCTGCGAATTTTCGATCCTGCCACGTCGAGGTCCAAGACTGTATTAGCGAGCGCCTCCAAAGGCGTCACTGTAGGCTGAACGTTGTCTCCTACCGACATACGATCTTCAACTGTGACGGTATGAACAGTCACCAAGGCAGAACGGGCGCGACGAATCTCATCGAGTTCAGCCTGTTGCCGGGCAAGTTCAGCTTGAATGGCGGCTAACCTTTGGGTCAGCTCCTGCTCTTTTCGATCGAGAAAAGTTCTCAGCGTTTCATTATCGGTGGTCAAAAGAGCAACACTTTCCGTTCGCGCTCAACGAGCGCGTTGACTGGAGACCGACTAATGGCTAAAAGGGAATTCTCAGGTTGCCCTTTAGCGAGTTGGTCTCCAGCTTCGCCACGGCGGAGCCGAATACCCCACCGCCGAAGTTCAGAAACGCCTCGCCTCAGTGCGAGGCGGTTTTGCTTCTAGGCGAGTCTTACGTTGATTTCTAGCTGGAGTCAACGACGTGGACGGCTCATGAGCCCTGCTAAGAGACTGAAAACTCTCTCACAATAGAATCAACGCACGATAGATTAATAGGCGTATTAGCAATTGATCTAAGGGGATAATCCCATAGATTTAAGAGATGCGTAAATATATGGATAATATATCAGGCTTTGACGTGCAAACTGACAATTAGTTGATATTAGATATTCCTAGCAGAGACTTTTGATTTTGATGCGCTTAAGTTTAATAGCAAGTATTATCACAGATAAATTGCTTATAAACTAAAGTAAAGTGTATAGTAGTTATTTAATTATAGGCGCACTCATTACGAGTTTATGCTAGTTACCATCATTGCGGAATTACGTTGCTTCAACAAACATGCGCGCATCTTTACAGACTGAAAACTCAGAAAAAATCTGGAGAAATTTATTTCTGACAAAGTGAACGCCGCCTCTAGACCTTCAATTTCCCCCTTGGCCCCCTCTTCGGCGGCAAAAAGAATTCCTTTGAGAGGCGGTCAACCGCGCGCTCTCGCGGCGTTCGTCGGCGCTGTCCCATGCTCGCCGGATCGAATTGAGCGCGAAAGTTCGCCACCGTTCAGGCGCGGCTTTTCCGTATAATTTCCGTATCGCGGAAGGGTCGCGTTGGAAAAGTTACATAACTTGTTGATTTCATTGGCGCGCCCAACGGGAATCGAACCCGTGTTTTCGCCGTGAAAGGGCGACGTCCTGGACCGCTAGACGATGGGCGCTGCGCGGCGGCTCGGCTTGTTCGAGGCCGCGATCCTATAGGATCGCGCCGCCGCGCTGGCAAGTGCGCCATCGGCGCATCTATCCTGCCGCGGCGAGCCCGCGCCGATGTCCGCCGGTCGGCGCGCCAGCGTTTGGCGCTTGGCTGGCGGACCGAGCGCGCGTATAGGGACTGGCGCTGGGGAGATCGGGCCGCGCGCGTTGCCCGGTCGCCGATGGAAAGGTGCGATGCGGTTATGACGGAGCCGGCGAGTTTGAACCGCGACAATCTGGGCGTCGCCTCGAAGAAAGCCAAAGAGGGCGGTCTGTGGGAGACCGTCAAGGTCATCGTTCAGGCGCTGCTGATCGCGCTGGTCATCCGCACGCTGCTGTTCCAGCCGTTCAACATCCCCTCGGGGTCGCTGATCCCGACCTTGCTGATCGGCGACTATCTGTTCGTGTCGAAATATTCCTACGGCTATTCGCATTTTTCGCTGCCCTCGTTCCTCGATCGCGACCCCGCCGCGATGCCCGGGCGCATTTTCGCCTCGCAGCCCAAACGCGGCGACATCATCGTGTTCAAGCTGCCGCGCGACGGCGAGACCGACTACATCAAACGCCTGATCGGCCTGCCCGGCGACAAGATCCAGATGATTCACGGGCGCCTTTACATCAACGGGACGATGGTCGAGCGCACGCCGCTGCCGCCCTATTCGACGCCCGGTCATTTCGGCAGCCCGGTCGAGGTTCCCCATTATGAGGAGACTCTGCCCGGCGGCGTGAAGCATGAAATCATTCAGCTCGACGGCGACAACGGCTATTACGGCAACACCCCGGTCTACGAAGTGCCGCCGGGCCATTATTTCATGATGGGCGACAATCGCGACAACTCGACGGACTCGCGCGTTTCGCCTGAGGCCGGCGGCGTCGGTTATGTTCCCTTCGACAATCTCATCGGCCGCGCCGAGATCATCTTCTTTTCGGTCGAGGAAGGAGAACCGGCCTGGGAAGTCTGGCGGTGGCCGTGGATCGTGCGCTGGCGCCGGCTGTTCGAGCCGGTCCGATAGGATGGCGAGGAAGGAGAGGGCGGCGCTCGCCGATCTCGAAGCTCGCATCGGCTACAAATTCCGCGATCCCGAACTGGCGGCGCGCGCGCTGACCCATCTGTCCGCCGCGGCGTCGGGCGCCGAGGGTCGGCTGGAATCCTATCAGCGGCTGGAATTCCTCGGCGATCGCGTGCTGGGACTGGCGATCGCCCAAATGCTCTACGAAGCCTATCCGCAGGCCAGCGAGGGCGCGCTGTCGATGCGGCTCGCCGCGCTGGTGCGGCGCGAGACCTGCGCCGAAGTCGCGGAGGAATGGCAGGTCGGCGCGCAGATCGTGCTTGGCTCCGGCGAGGCGCACGCCGGCGGGCGCAAGAAGGCGGCCATTCTTTCCGACGTTTGCGAATTGCTGATCGGCGCGGTGTTTGTCGAGGCCGGCTTCGAGGCCGCACGGCAAGTGATCGCCGGCGCGTGGCGCGCCCGCATGCACGCGGCGGTCGAACCCGAGCGGGACGCCAAAACGGCGATGCAGGAATGGGCGCAGGCGCGCGCGCTGAGCGCGCCCCGCTACGTCGAAATCGCCCGCTGCGGGCCGCCGCACGCGCCGCAGTTCACCATGCAGGTTTCGCTCGATGGGTTCGAGCCGGTGGAGGGTTCGGCGCCTTCCAAGCGCGCCGCCGAACAGGCCGCCGCGCAGGCATTCATGGCGCGCCGGGCGTCGGCGGACAAGACCGATGAGTGAAACCTCGTGCGGCTTCGTCGCCTTGATCGGCGCGCCGAACGCCGGCAAGTCGACGTTGATCAACGCGCTGGTCGGTTCGAAAGTGTCGGTCGTCTCCCGCAAGGCGCAGACGACGCGCACGACGGTGCGCGGCGTCGTGATCGAAGGGACGGCGCAGATCATCTTCGTCGATACGCCCGGTCTGTTCGCGCCGAAGCGCCGGCTCGATCGCGCGATGGCCGCCTCGGCCTGGGGCGCGGCGGCGGACGCCGACGTGCTGGCGCTGCTGATCGACGCGCGGCAGGAGATTCAGGCCTCCGCGAAAGGCGGCGCCGACGCCTCGGCTGGCGCGCCGGCCTCGCTCTGCGAGCCGACGGAAAAAATCCTCGCCGCCTTGCGCGACAGCAACAAGCCCAAGGTGCTGGCGCTGAACAAGATCGATCTCGTCGACCGCCCGGCGCTGCTCGCGCTCGCCGCCAAGCTCAACGCCGCGCTGGAGTTTGCGGAGACTTTCATGGTCAGCGCCGCCACCGGCGACGGCCTCGACAAACTGCGCCAACGCCTCGCCCGGATGATGCCGCCGGGCCCCTGGCTCTATCCGGAGGACCAGATCACCGACGCGCCGCTGCGCGTCCTCGCCGCCGAGATCACCCGCGAGAAACTGTTCGAGCGCCTGCACGACGAATTGCCTTATCAGGCGACGGTCGAGACCGATGCATGGAAGACCCTGCCGGACGGCTCGGCGCGCATCGAGCAGACCATTTTCGTCACGCGCGACAGCCACAAGAAGATCGTCATCGGCGAGGGCGGCCGCACCATCAAGGCGATCGGCGCGGCGGCCCGCAAGGAGATCGCCGAAGCGAACGACGCGCCGGTCCATCTGTTTCTGTTCGTCAAGGTGCGGGCCAACTGGCTCGACGATCCCGAACGCTATCGCGCCATGGGGCTCGAGTTCCCCAAGGGTTGACGACGCCGCGATCCGCGGCGGCGGGTCGCCTCGCCGGCCGCGCCGACATCTGCAAAAAACCTCGGATGACGCGCCCTCGACGCGATCGGGCGCAAGGGCGCGCGAAATTTCCCTTTGTCGTCAATGGGCAGAAATTTGGATTTCCAAATTTTTCCAAAGCTTTTCTTGGCCGAAATGTGGAAAATCAGATGCTTGACCATGAAAAAATTTGGAATCGTCGTTTTTCGGAGCGGACCGCCCTTCCTACGGTTGCGTTCGGTTGAATTATCGAGGGATCACGAAACGGCGACGGCCATCCCTATCACGATTCCGCCTTTTCCGAAAGAAATTGTCGGCGCGCCGAAGCCGGCGCGCGAAAACGGCGGGGTCGGCGGACGGGTCGACCATTGATCGCTCGGGGTGGCAGGCTTACCCCGTCCGGCGACAGGCGGCGCGTCGTCGCGCGGCTTGCAATGGGCGCGGCGCTGCGCCATCTCACGAACCGTTGAAGGGGGCCAGGCGATGGAATGGCGCGACGAGGGGCTCGTCATCGGCGTCAAGCGGCATGGCGAGACCTCGGTGATCGTCGAGGCGCTCACCCGGGCGCACGGGCGCCATCTCGGCCTGGTGCGCGGCGGGCGCGGCGCGCGCTTCCAGAGCCTGCTGCAGCCGGGCAATTCGCTGACCCTCGTCTGGCGCGCGCGGCTCGAGGAGCATCTGGGCGGCTACGCCGTCGAGCCGGTGATGCTGAGGGCGGGGCGGTTCCTCGCCAGCGGCCTGGCGCTCACCGGCCTCGCCTATCTCGGCGCGCTGCTGCGCCTGCTGCCCGAACGCGATCCCCATCGATCCCTGCACGAAGCCCTCGAAATCGTCGCCGATCACCTCGACGCCCGCGAAGTGGCGCCGGCGCTGATCGCGCGTTTCGAACTGCAGGCGCTCGCCGAATGCGGCTACCGGCTCGATCTGGAAACCTGCGCGGCTTCCGGTTCGCGCGACGATCTGATCTACGTGTCGCCGAAGTCCGGCCGGGCGGTCAGCGCGGCGGCCGGCGCGCCGTGGCGCGACCGGTTGCTGGCGCTGCCCGCCTTCTTGCGCGTCGACAGCGTCGGCGCCGCGCCGACGGCGGACGACCTCGCCGACGCCTTCCGCCTGACCGGATTCTTTCTCGAACGCGACCTGTTCGGGCCGCGCGGACTGCCGATGCCCGACGCGCGGCGGGCCTTTCTCGCCGCGGCGATCCGGTGACGGGGCTGGCGCGAGCCTGATGGGCGGCTTCTAGTAGGTGTGGCCCGTTTCGAGCTGGGTCTTGGCGTCGAGCGGCTTCTTCATCGGCGGCGCCGGGGGCGGCGGCGGCGGCGCGGCGGCGCAGGCGGCGAGGGTCAGAGCCAGACCGACGGCTAACAGGGACCGGACAAGGGCGGACATGAAACCTCCAGATTGTCGAATTGTCGCGCGCGCTGCGGCGCGCTGCTCCTCTCTACACGCATCCTGGCGCCCGCGGGTCGATTGTTTTCATTTTTCGGCGGTCGGGCGATGATTCCCGGCGCCCGTGTCGCCGCCGCCATAGAGGCGCTCGCCGACATCGAGGAACGGCGCCGGCCGGCCGCCGATTCGCTCAAGGACTGGGGCCTCGCCCATCGTTTTGCCGGGTCCAAGGATCGCTCGGCGATCGCCGGGCTGGTCTATGACGCGTTGCGGCGCAAGGCGTCCTCGGCCTGGATCATGGGCGAGGACAGCGCCAGGGCGGGCGTGATCGGCGCGCTGAAGCAGGGGCGCGGCCTGTCGGACGAGGAAATCGCACGGCTGTTCAGCGGCGAGGGCCATGCGCCGCAGCCTTTGAGCGCGACGGAGCGCGATCGGGTCGCCCATGGCGGTCTCGACGGCGCGCCCGCCTGGGTGCGCGGCGACTATCCCGAATGGCTCGCGCCGGCCTTCGAGGCGAGTTTCGGCGCCGGCGCCGCCGACGAGGGCCGGGCGCTCGCCGGGCGCGCGCCGGTCGACGTGCGGGTCAACACGCTGAAGGGCGACCGCGACAAGGCTTTGGCCGCGCTCGGCCATCTCTCGCCGACCCCGACGCCGATCTCGCCGGTCGGCCTGCGCTTCTCAATTTCCGCCGAAGGCCGCGGCCCGGCGCTCGCCGCCGAGCCGGCCTACGCCAAGGGCCTCGTCGAGGTGCAGGACGAGGGTTCGCAGCTCGCCGCGCTGTTGTCGAACGCCGCGCCAGGCGCGCAGGTCCTCGATCTCTGCGCCGGCGCGGGGGGCAAGAGCCTCGCCATGGCCGCGATGATGAACAACCAGGGCCAGATTTACGCGACCGACCCGGACGGGCGGCGCCTGATGCCTATTTTCGAGCGGCTCGAGCGGGCCGGCGCGCGCAATGTGCAGGTGCGCGCGCCCAAGGGCGCGCGCGACATCTTGAGCGATCTGACGGGGCGCTGCGACCTGGTGTTCGTCGATGCGCCGTGCAGCGGCTCGGGCGCCTGGCGGCGCAACCCGGACGCCAAATGGCGGATGCGGCCGGGAGCGTTGCAGCAACGAATCAGAGATCAGACGGAAACATTGGAAAAGGCTTCACAATTCGTCAAGCCGGGCGGGCGGCTGCTATACGCCACCTGCTCGGTCCTGCGCGACGAGAACGAGGATCGCATCGACGTTTTTCTCGCCGCGCGGGCCGATTTCCTGCCGATCGAGGCGGCGCATCTGACGCGCTCGGCGGGCCTGCCGGGTCTCGCCGCGCAGGCCTCGAAGCTGGGCGCCGGATTGCGGCTGAGCCCCCTGCAAACGGCGACCGACGGTTTCTATATAGCGGCTCTGGCGCGTTCGTGAGAAATCAGCGGTCGCCGTCGCTTCCCTGCCGCTACGAAACCTGAAATAGAGGAGCGTCGGCGCCCGCCTAGGGCTCCGATGATTCGGAGGAGCGATCATGGGAGAACCTTTGGGTGTGATGGGGACGCCGGGCGTCGGCTTTTTCTCGTTGATCATCATCGGCGGCCTCGCCGGATGGATCGCCGGCATGATCCTGGGCATGCGCCACGGCATTCTGACCAACATTCTGATCGGCATGGTCGGCTCGTGGATCGGCTCGGAGCTTGCCATCATCATGCATTTCGCCATCTATCACTCGATCGGCCACTTCATCGCGGCGCTGGTCGGATCGATCATCGTCCTGTTGATCTGGCAGACGATCCACGGGAAAAACGTCTACCCGCAGTAACGCAAGCAGCCGGGTGGGCTGCGCCGGAGCGTTCGATGACCGTCGTGCTCGATCTCCTGAACAACGATCCGCGCCGAGGCGGGCCGGCCGAGCGCGCGCGCCATCCCGAGAAGGCGCACCGGCCCGATCAGCCGGTCGCCCGAAAGCCCGCGTGGATCCGCGTCAAGGCGCCCGGCTCGGAGAAATTCGCCGAAACCAGAAATATCGTTCGCCGGCACGGTCTCGTCACCGTCTGCGAGGAGGCGGGCTGCCCCAATATCGGCGAATGCTGGGAAAAGAAGCACGCGACCTTCATGATCATGGGCGACACCTGCACGCGCGCGTGCAGCTTCTGCAACGTGCGCACCGGCCTGCCGCAGGCGCTCGACGCGGGCGAGCCGGAGCGGGTCGCCGAGGCGGTCGCGCTGTTGGGTCTGTCCCACGTGGTGGTGACCTCGGTCGACCGCGACGATCTCGACGACGGCGGCGCCGGGCATATCGCCCGGACGATCCGCGCCATTCGCCTCGCCGCCCCGGCGGCGACGGTCGAGGTGCTGACCCCCGATTTCCTGCGCAAGGACAGGGCGCTCGAAACGGTGGTCGCCGCCGGGCCGGACGTGTTCAACCACAATCTCGAAACGGTTCCCTCGAAATACCTCAGCGTTCGCCCCGGCGCCCGGTATTTCCACTCGATCCGCCTGCTCCAGCGCGTCAAGGAGCTCGATCCGGCGATGTTCACCAAGTCCGGCGTCATGGTCGGCTTGGGCGAGGAGCGCCATGAAGTGCTGCAGCTGATGGATGATTTGCGCTCGGCCGAGGTCGACTTCCTCACCATCGGCCAATATCTGCAGCCGACCCGCAAGCATCACCCGGTCATTCGCTTCGTGACGCCCGAGGAATTTTCCTCCTATGCGGCGATCGGCGCGGCGAAGGGCTTTTTGCTGGTGTCCGCTTCGCCGCTGACCCGCTCGTCGCATCACGCGGGCGACGATTTCGCCCGCCTGAAGGCCGCGCGCCTCGCCCGGCGGAGCGGGGCGGGGCCGATCGACGCCGCGCCTTCTATTGACCCTGAACGGGCGAGCCTATAGGCACAGCCTGACCCGAACGGGGAGCGCGTAGCTCAATAGGTAGAGCATCTGACTTTTAATCAGAGGGTCGCGGGTTCGATTCCCGCCGCGCTCACCAAGCAAAAACAAGGAATTAGGGGCCATTGCGGCTGCAATTCACTGCCTGGCGCTTTGAGTTGCCGGCTATTGCGGCAACCTGGGTTTCCGGCGGGCTCGACGAAGGAACGGCGGTCGGCCGTCGGCACTGTCGGGGTTCATCGGAGCCGGTCGCAGCACCAACCAATTTCAGGTGCTTGTGATAGAATCCTCATTGCGAAGTGTAACTTGGCCAGGTGCTTCAGCGGCTCGACCGTCGGTCAGCCTGGACGCCGGCGCGATGAACCCCGATCGATCGATTGAGCCTGCCTCAAAAAGCAAAAAAAGCCCCGCGGCTTTCGCCGGCGGGGCCAGGAAGGGGCGTGCGGGCCTGGCTGGGGGGCTTGAACCTCGCACGCTGGCGGCAGACTGAGCGCCAATTGCGATGATTTCACGACGGCGGCCCGGTCGGACCAGCGCGGCGAGAAACCGCAAATTTTGCGGATTTGGCCCCCTGTGAGCGCCGGGGCGAGCACGAACCCAGCGGAAGCCGCCCCGGCGATTGAAACGCCACGGCCGGCGCGCGCAGAATGCCGGCGCGGCGCGAACCGGCGCCGATCGGGAGGATTCAATGGCTCATTTCATGGTCAGATGGCAGTTCACAGGCGGCTCGGCCAAAGCGATGGTGGAGACGCCGCAAGACCGCACCGCGACGGCGAGGATGCTGGTCGAGAGCTTCGGCGGCAAGCTGCATCATTACTACTTCGCTTTCGGCGAATATGACGGCGTCGGCATTTGCGAATTCCAGGATAACGCGGCGGTCGCGGCGTTCTCGATGGCCGCCGCGTCGACGGGCGCGTTTTCGCGGTTCGAGACCACGGCGCTGTTGACCGGCAAGGAGGCCGAGGCCGCGATGAAGCGCGCGCACGACACCAAGACCACCGGATACAAGCCGCCGAACGCCTGACGCCGGCCGCGCCGGAAGCCGGGGGATCGGCGGGCGCGGCGCGATGAACATGGCCCCGCCGGCCTTGCGGACGACGGGGCCGCGGCGAACGGACAGGACCCATCACGGTCCGTTCCTATCCGCCCGGCCGATCCAAAGCGACAGTGTTCAACTTTCCGTTACCGCGCGAAAAAAGGCCCCGCGACTTTCGTCGAGCGGGGCCAGTAGGCGCGAGACGCTTGGGGAAAGCTGGGGGAGGACTCGCGCGGTTTTCGTTTACGGGATGCGCGCTGATCCGTCCGCCGGACGAGGCGGCCTCAGCGGCGACCCGCGCGCCAGCGACGGTCAGCCGGAAGCGAGATGCGAGGGGTCCGGACGAGCCGGCTAGCCGCTCGGCGGCTTGTAATGAGCGGCATGCCGCATCGCGCCGTCGATCGCGGCGGCGTCGAACAGGCGCATGGTCTCGAAGTCGTCGGCGATCCCCGCCGCCTGGGCGGCGAGTTGCAGCATGACGCCGGTCGTTTCATCCTCGCCTTCGGAGATCAGGACAAAATTATACCGGCCCTGGGTCCAGTAGACGGAGAGGACCTTGCCGCCCGCTCCCTCGACAGCCCTGCGAATCGACGCCTCGCGCGCCGCCGCGGAGTTTTTCAGCATGCCCTTGGCGCCCTGCGCCGTGTAGCGGGCGAAGCTGATGAATTTCGCCATTTCGAACCCCTCCCTCCACCGTTGGATAGGGGCAGTGGACACCGTTTCCGACGCGGCGGCAACGGGAGCGCCCGCCTGCCGCGAGCCGCGCTCGACGCGGCCGGCCTGAAACTGCGGCGAATGCGCCGCGTAATCCTTGCGTCGGGCCGGCGCCAAGTCGGCGAATTTGGCGCTCCGGCCCGCTGCGCATAAGCTTGTTTTCGCCATCGCAACCCCGGAGCCCGACATGGCCCGCACTCTCCTCAAGTCTGGCGCCCTGGTCATCGCCCTGGCGGCGCTGTTGAGCGCCTGCATGGCGAACGCGCCGTCGACGCCCGAACAGGCCCAGTATTTATCGACGCTGCGGTCGTGCCCGCCGGGAACCCACCCGATATCCTCGCCGACCGGCGGCATGGGCGGCTACCGGTGCGTCAGCGATCAGTGACGATCGTCAGCGCCGCGCTTTCCTAGCGGAAAGACGCCGCCGCCGAGCGCCTGCCGCGCCAAAGTCACTGACGACCAAGAAAATCTAAGCTATAAGGATTCGGGACTGAGTGTTCGCCCGCGCGTTGTTGGATCAGCGGCCGCGACTTGCGCCTCGAAGGTTCACCGGCATGAGCACAATTCCCTGGCTTGCAGACCTGCAGGACCTTTCGCCCTTCGAAACGGTGTTTCTGATTCTGATCATCATCGTCGTCTGCATGGCTTCGGGATTCCTCCTCGACGCCGCCATGAAGAACCTGGGGCTGGGGCCGATCACCAACGGCATCGTCGCGCTGATCGGCGTTTTCGCGGGGGTCTTCCTGCGCTATCGGTTGCTCGGCAGCCGCTACGCCGACGACGTCTTTGTCACGATCGGCTTCGGCCTCGGCTTCGCCGTTCTGCTGTTCCTCGGCATGGCCTTCGCCAAGAGCCGCGGGCTGTAGAGCGTCGCGGATTCGCGCCGGAGGGCCGCTTCGCCCAAGGCCGAGGGCGCTCCGCGCCCGGCCGATTTACAGTTTGATGCTGCTTTAATTGCGGATAGACTTGCCGGCGCGATCCTCCGACGGAGCGATTCTCGTGGCGGTGGTGATGATTGGCTATGATCTTCGCGCCCGATCGGGCGGCGCCTACGACGATCTGTTCGAGGCCATCAAGAACATCGGCTCGGGCTGGTGGCGCGGCCTTGATTCCATCTGGCTGGTCGTCACGACGAAGACCCCCGGCGAGGTGCGGAACGCCCTCGCGCCGCACCTCGGGCCCGGCGATCAGCTGATGGTCGTGGCCTGCGGCGACGGCGCCGCGTGGACCGGTTTCAGCGATGAGCGCGCCTATTGGCTCGCGGAGAATCTTTGACGAGGCGCCGCCGGTCGGACGTCCGGCCGGGTCGAAGCCGACCGATCCAGCGCGCGCCGGCCTTCCCGACGGCGGAACTGAGCCATTTGGCGATCGCGGCGGGGCTTTTTTCCCCGGCGCCGCGGAACGCCGCGCCTCGCCACGACAAGCTCAGCAGATAATTGCTCCAATCTTCGGCGCCTGACGGAATGGTTTTTTCACCATGTTCGTTGGTATTTGAATGTCGAAGATTGGAGTCAGGGCAAATTAACTGAGAGCCATTAGCTTCCGCCGCGCTGGGTCGACGGAACAAGCGTTCCGGCGCAGCCGCCCGGAGGGCGCCAATAGTGGGCGAGCGGGGACATCATCCAACGCCTGTCTTCTCCGGGCCGCGCTGGCGGCGGGGGCCTTTCACCGTCAATACCGGCTCAATCGACTTCTGTTTTCCGGATTGTTCATGGTGACTATGACGTCAGGCAAAACCGCTGTTTTCGTTCGCGCCCCCGAGCCGGGCGCGCGGATCGATGCGCCGTCCGACCGGATCGGGCCGGAGGCCAGCGTCGCGAATGCGTCGCAGGAAGCCAATCGCCCGACGGCGCTCGACGCCCGCGGCCTGCGCGCCACCCTCGTCCACGCCTTCCAGGACGAACCGCCGGCGCGCCCGCCGCTCAAGCCCGCCGCGGAACCGGCCAATGACTCGCCCGCCGCCGCCCGCCCCGGGCTGCTGTCGCGCATCTCGGCCAGCCAGTTGATCAAGGCGGCCATCGGCGTCGGCCTCGTCGTGGTGTTCGGCTGGATGCCGCTGCAAACCCTGCTGGTGGCCTCCAGCGTCGAGGCGGTGGTCAATTCGCGGATCGTTACCGTCCGCTCGCCGATCGACGGCGTGGTCGCCGCCGCGCCCGGCGATTTTACGCGCTGGTCGGCGGCGAAGGGCGCGCCCACGCTGCGCATCGCCGACGACAAGGCCGACCGCGTCCGTCTCGACGATCTGCGCCGTCGGCTCGCCGACATCGAGGACGAACGGCCCTCGCTCGAGCGGCGTCTCGAATTGGCGCAGTCGAGCCTGGACGATCTGACCAAGCAGACGCAGCAATTCACCGAGGGACGCATTCGCCAGCTCAATGCGCGCGTTTCGGCGCTGAGCCACGATCTGGCCGCCGCCACCGCCAGGGCCGAAGAAGCCGACGCCGCCATGGATCGCGCCAACGCGCTGATCAAATCGGGCGCGATGACGGTGGCCGAAACCGGACGCCTGCGGCGCGACAAGACGGTCGCCGCCGAAGAGGAGGCCGCCGCGCGCCAACGGCTCGAGGAGGCGTCTGTCGAGATCGACGCCGCCAGCCACGGCTACTTCCTCGGCGACAGCTACAATGACCGGCCCGACTCGGCGCAGCGCGCCGAGGAGATGCGATTGCGCGTCGGGGATATCGACGCCGAGCTGCAGGCCCACGACGCGCGGACCCTGAGCCTGCGCGCCGACATCGCCGAGGAGATGGAGCGCTACAAGAAGCGCTCGGACGTCGAGGTGGCGTTGCCGGCAAGCGGCCGCGTCTGGGAAGTGATGACCGCGCCGGGCGAGCACGTCAACCGCGGCCAGGACCTCATGCGCATCGTCGACTGCGCGAGCGCCGTGGTCACCGCCAATGTCAGCGAGTCCGTCTACAACCGCCTGCAGATCGGCAGTCCGGTGATCTTTCGCCCCTCGGCCGGCGGCGACGACTATGCCGGAACCGTGGTCAACCTGACCGGCGCCGCCGGCGCCCCGGGCAATTTCGCGATCCTTCCGACCCTGCTGCTCAAGGAGGGCTACCACGTGACCGTCGCGGTCCCCGGGATCGCCGAAAACGGCGAATGCGACGTCGGACGCACCGGGCGGGTGATTTTCGAAAAGAGCGCGGCCGAAGCCTCGGCGCCGGCCGGCTTGAGCGTCCTCGGACTGCGGCGATGATCAAGGTCGGATCGGCCGAGCTGCTGGCGGCGCTCTGGCCGGCCCTGATCCTGCTCGGCGTCGGCCTGGTGATCGTCGCGACGGTGAAACGCGGCGGCGCGACGGTGAGACTGGTCGTGATGGCGATCAGCGTCACGCTGTTGCTGCGTTATGTCTTCTGGCGCGCGACCTCGACGTTGCCGCCGGTCGGCTTCACGCTCGATTTCACGGTCGGCCTGATATTTCTGTTGGTCGAATTGTCGGCGCTCGTCGCCGCGGTCCTCTCGCTGCTGTTTCTCTCGCGCACGCGCGACCGCTCCGGCGACGTCGAAAAGAACAAGGCCTGGCTCGCCGCCCAGGTCGAAAAGCCGCTGATCGACCTGTTCATCTGCTCCTACAATGAAGAGGAGGCCATTCTCGAGCGCACCATCATCGGCGCCACGGGCATGGACTATCCCAACTATCGGGTCTGGATGCTCGACGACGGCGGGCGCCCGTGGCTGCGGGCTTTGTGCGCCAAGCTCGACTGCGGCTACATCGCGCGCCCCGACAATGCGCACGCCAAGGCCGGCAACATCAATCATGCGCTGGACAGGGTCGCGGAACTGCCCAATCCGCCGGAGTTCATTTCGATCCTGGACGCCGATTTCGTGCCGATGCCGAACTTCCTGTCGCGCGCCATGACGCTTTTTCGCAGCGAACATGTCGGCATCGTCCAGACGCCGCAGCATTTCATCAATCCCGATCCGATCCAGACCAATCTGTTCGCCAGCCGCGTCTGGCCGGACGATCAGCGATTCTTCTTCGACGTCGTGATGCCCGCCAAGGACGCCTGGTCCGCCGCTTTCTGTTGCGGCACGTCGTCGATCATCCGATTCCAGCCCCTGCGCGAGATCGGCGGGTTTCCGACCGATTCGGTGACCGAGGACTACCTGCTGACGCTGCGCATGAAAGAGGTCGGCTATGAGACGGCCTATCTGAACGAGCCGCTGACCCTCGGCCTCGCGCCCGAGGGCCTCAAGGAATATGTCACGCAGCGCAGCCGCTGGTGCCTGGGCTTCATGCAGATCGTGCGCGGGCGCTCCGGGCCGTTCTCCCTCACCAGCCGCCTGACCTTCATGGACCGGCTGTCGCTGATCGACAGCTTTCTCAACTGGGCGGCCGTCTATTCCTCGCGGCTGACGGCCCTGATCATCCCGATCCTCTATCTGCTGTTCAACATCAAGTCGGTCCACGCCTCGCTGCATGACGTCGCCATCTACTTCCTGCCGTTCTATGTCTGGCACACCCTGGTGATGACCTGGATCACCCGCGGGCGCGTGCTGCCGATCATGTCGGACGTTTGCCAACTGATCGCCGCGCCGGAGGTGCTCAAGGCGGTGGTCATCGGGCTGTCGAAGCCGCAAGGGCACAAGTTCAAGGTGACCGCCAAGGGCGGCGACCGCGGCCGCCGCTTCGTCGAATGGCCGATCCTCAAGTTCTATGGCGCGCTGCTCGGCTTGACGATCCTGTCGATCGGCTACGCGTTCCATGTCAACATCCGCGGCGACGGAGTCGAATTCGGCGTGCTGGCGCTGTTCTGGAGCTGGTACAATCTGATCATTTTGACGGTCGTCTGCTTCGTCTGCGTCGAACAGCCGAGGCGGCGCAAGGCCGAGCGCTTCGAGACCAACGAGACTGTGACGCTGATCTTCGACGGCGGGCGGCAATTGCGCCAATTGGTCGACATATCCATTTCCGGCGCGCGCGTCGCCGGGCCGGCGCCCAGGCCAAAGCGCGGCGCGCTGTCCTGCCAGGTCCGCGACTTCGTCACCAACGTGACGATCATTCGCGAGGACGCCGATTCCTTCGCCGTCAACTTCGACGCTTCGCTGGCGACGCGCTTCGCGATGATCCGTCATTTCTATTCGAGCCAGTACGTCAAGGCCTTCGAGAAGGTCGACGCCGCAAGCGTCGGCAAGGCGGTTTTGCACCGGCTGTTCCAGTAGGCCTCGGCGGCGCGCCGCCGGTCGGCCGGCCCGTCGCCGTCCCGCCGTCGCGATCAACGCCGCGGCGCGCCATGTCGCAAGAATCCCCTTCGATTTCAAACGCTTCGCTGATCCGTCGGACAGGCCATAGACGCGGGCGCAGGGTTGGCGCGCGGGCAGGGAGGGGGAGCTGCGGTCGACGCGCGATCCCGGAGCGGCGGCGCCGGTTGATTTGCCGGGCGTCGCCGGGGCTGCTAAGTCAGCGCATTCGTTTTCTCGCCGGACTGCTTTATACATTAGGATTCTGGAAAGGAAGCGGGGGCAAGAGTGGTCGCCAGACTGGGCTTTCCGCGCGGCTGTCCTCTGTTCGCCGGCCGCCTGTCGCGTCAGAACCGTCTTTGTGAAGTTGCGTCGCAGTCACGAGTCCGCATCGATGATTGAACTCCCCCGTCCGCGAGCGGACGAACCATCGAGGCGGCCGGCGGCGCTGATTGGCGCGCTCTCGATCGCGGCGTGTGTGGCGGGCTGCGCGCAGCCGCCGCAAGCGCGACACTCCAATTCCCGGGAATACTTCTCCGAAGCCAAATACGGCCATGCGAGCCCGCGCCTCATCGCCGAGGGTCAACCGATTCCTCATGGCGGCGGCCAATATCTCGTCGGCCATCCCTATGTGATCGCCGGCCACGCCTATTACCCGACCGAGAATGAATCCTACGCGGCGGTCGGCATGGCGTCGTGGTACGGCGACGCCTTCCAGGGACGCCGCACCGCCAACGGCGAAATCTACGACAAGGAATCCATCTCGGCGGCGCATCCGACCATGCCGCTGCCGAGCTACGCGCGCGTCACCAATCTCGGCAATGGCCATTCGATCATCGTGCGCGTCAACGATCGCGGCCCGTATCACGGCGGGCGCATCATGGACGTCTCCTCGCGCGTCGCCGACGCGCTCGACTTCAAGGGCTCCGGCACGGCGCGCGTCAAGGTCGAATATGTCGGCAAGGCCTCGCTCGAGGGGTCGGACGACAACAAGCTTCTGGCGACCTTGCGGCTCGACGGCGCCCCGGCGACGCTCGACGGCGCCCCGAGCGGCAGGCCGATCATGATCGCAAGCAATATTCTGGCCCCGGTCGAAAGCCTGACCAGCGCGCTGACCGCCGCCCCGGTTCGCCCGAAGCCGCCGGCGCCGCAGCCGCCGCCGGCCTTGCCGGCGCAAGCGCTCGTCGAGCCGTCGAAGCCGTTGCCGATCCACGCGCCGACCCCGCCTACGCGCCCGTTCGACCTCGGCACGATCCCGGACGCGGCGGTTCCGGTGCCGCCGGTGAGGACGTCGGTTCTGGCCCCCGGCGCCGCCAGACTGCAGACCGTCTCGACCGCGGGCGCGCTCTATTTCGCCGACAGCGTCAATCTAAGGATGTTCATGAAGCAACGGGGCCCGTTCGAACGGCTCAAGACGCAGGGCCTCGCTCCGTTGAACGACAAGCCGTGACGCGCGAACGGGCGGCGCCGGCCGGCAAGCGTTGATTTGTCGCATTTCCGATGCAAATAAGGGGTGTCCGCGCTAGCCAGGCCGTCCGCGCAGCGCGAGGAACGCCGTTGTTTGCCTTTCGCGCGATCGTTGCAACCCTGATTCTCGTCCTCGCCTGCGGCGCGGGCGCCCGCCAGGCGCGGGCGCAAAGCTTTCAGACCGCGGCGCCATTCGCCTTGCTGATGGACTATGAGAGCGGCGCGGTGCTGTTCGAGAAGAACGCCGACCAATTGATGGCGCCGGCCTCGATGGCGAAGCTGATGACCGCCGAAATCGTCTTCCACGAGCTCAGGGAAGGCCGGCTCAAACTCGACGACCAGTTCGAGGTCTCGGAAAACGCCTGGCGCACCGGCGGCGCGCCCTCGCATGGCTCGGCGATGTTCCTGGCCGTGCACAGCCGGGTGCGGATCGAGGACCTGCTGCGCGGTCTGACGATCGAATCAGGCAATGACGCCGCCATCACGCTGGCCGAAGGCATCGCCGGCACGGAGGACAATTTCACGCAGATGATGAACAGGCGCGCGGCGGAGCTCGGCCTGACCCGCTCGACCTTCGCCAACAGCTGGGGCCGCAGCGACCCGCATGAGCGCGTCACCGCGCGCGAGCTGGGGCGGCTGGCCGCCCATATTATCGCCGACTATCCTGATTTCTACCGTTATTTCGGCGAACGCGAATTCACCTGGAACAAGGTGCGCCAGCTCAACCGCAATCCGTTGCTGACCATGGACGTGGGAGCCGACGGGCTCAAGACCGGCGAATTGCCCGACAGCGGCTATGGCCTCGTCGGCTCGGCGGTTCAGAACGGGCAGCGGCTGATCGTCGTCGTCAACGGTCTCAAGACCGGCGCCGACCGCGCCGAGGAGGCGCGCAAGCTGCTCAGTTGGGGTTTTCGCTCCTTCGACGCCCGAACCCTGTTCGAGGCGGGAGATATTGTCGGCCAGGCGGAGGTCTACGGCGGCGCCCAGGGCGAGGTCGCGCTGGTGACGGAAAAACCGGTCAAGGTCTTCGCGACCCGCGGATCGGGGGAGCGGCTGTCGGCGAAGATCATCTACGAAGGCCCGCTCGCGGCGCCGGTCGCCGAAGGGGTGGAAGTCGGGCGGCTGCGCATCTGGCGCGGCCAGACGCAGGTTCTCGACGCGCCGCTCAAGACCGGCGGGTCGGTCGCCACGGGAACGCTGACCCAGCGCGCGCTCGACGCGGGGCTCGAACTGGCCGGCGGGCTGCTCCGCAGGGCCTTCGCGAAGAACTGACGATGGACGCGCCAGGCAAGGGCCGGTTCATCACGCTGGAGGGCGGGGAGGGGGTCGGCAAATCGACCCAGGCTCAATTATTGGCCAAGAGGCTGGAGCTGATGGGCGTCTCCGTCGTGTTGACGCGCGAACCCGGGGGATCGCCGGGCGCCGAGGCCTTGCGCAAGGTGATCCTTTCCGGCGCCGCGGCGCCTTTCGGTCCCGCCGCCGAGGCCATTCTGTTCAGCGCCGCGCGGATCGATCACATCGATCACACCATCGCGCCCGCCCTCGCCAACGGCGCCTGGGTGATTTGCGACCGCTTCGCCGATTCGACGCGCGCCTATCAGGGGGCGGCCGGCAAACTCGAACCGGCGCTGATCGCCAGTCTGGAGCGCGTCGCGGTCGGCGACGTCCGTCCCGATCTGACGCTGGTGCTCGATCTGGCGGCCGACAAGGGGCTCGCCCGCGCGGCCGCGCGGCGCGGAGAAGACGTCGCGGCGGACCGTTTCGAGCGCGAGGGCGCGGCCTTCCATGAAACCTTGCGCCAGGCCTTTCTGGCGATCGCGCGCGCCGAGCCGCGGCGCTGCGTCGTCATCGACGCGGACCGGCCGCCCCAGGAGGTTGCGCAGGCGATCTGGGCCTGCGTGCGCGAGAGGCTCGGGCGGGCGCTGAACATCGGGAGCGCGTCGCCGTGAGCCGGGGGTCCGACGACGCGACGCCGGAGAGCGACGTCTATGTCGGCGCGCCGCATCCGCGTTTCGCCGCGACGCTGATCGGCCACCCGGCCGCCGAGCGCGAATTGCTGAACGCCTATCGGACCGAAAAGCTCGCCCACGCCTGGCTGATCGGCGGGCCGGAGGGCGTCGGCAAGGCGACGCTCGCCTGGCGCTTTGCGCGCTTCATCCTGACCCATCCCGACCCGCGCGCCGCGCCGGCGCAAGCGGCGCAGGACCTCGGCGTCGCGGCGGGCGCGCCCGCCGCCCGGCAGGCGGCGGCGCTGGCCCATCCGGATCTGGCGACGCTGCGTCGCAACTGGAACCCGCAGGCGAAGAATTTCTATACTGAAATTCGCGTCGAGGACGTGCGCGCCGCGTTGCAGCTTTTCCACAAATCGGCGGGCGCCGGCGGCTGGCGCATCTGCATCGTCGACAGCGCGGACGACCTCAATCGGGCCGGCGCCAACGCCTTGCTGAAAATGATTGAGGAGCCGCCGCCGCGCTCGCTGTTCCTGATCGTCGCTCACCGGCCGGGCGCCGTCTTGCCGACGATACGCTCGCGCTGCCGGCGGTTGATGCTGGAAGGCCTCGCGCCCGCCGACATCGCGCGCGTCGTCGCCGGCCTCGGCGATCCCTGGAGCGGCGCGCCGGCGGCCGATCTCGAGCGCGCGGCGGCGCGCGCCGGCGGGTCGGTGCGCGAGGCGCTGAAGCGGGTCGATCCGGACGCCGGCGAGATCGGCGCGCTGATCGAGGCGGCGATCGCGCGGTTGCCGAACGCCGACTTCCGCGAAATCCACAAGCTCGCCGACGCCGTCGGCGCCCGCGGCGCCGGCGACAGCTTCGAGCGATTGATGAACGCGCTCTACGACTGGCTCGCCGCGCGGGCGCGCGACCCGCAGGGCGCCCGTCTTGCGTCGATTGCCGAGTTATGGGACAAGATTCGCGCCGCGACGCGTGAGACCGAGACCTATAATCTCGACAGAAAACTGCACGTTGTGTCTGTTTTCGCGGAACTTTCCGCCGCCGCGCGCCGCCTGTAAGCGTCGAAGCTCCTAGAGCATTTTCGAGATACGGGAACTCTAGGACTTCAATCGATGACCCAGCGCCGCCGCTTCTACATCACGACCGCGATTCCCTACGCCAATGGCCCGCCCCATATCGGCCACGCCTATGAACGCATCGCCACCGACGCGATCGCCCGGTTCATGCGGCTCGACGGACGCGACGTGCTGTTCGTCACCGGCATGGACGAACATGGCCTCAAGATGCAGCAGACGGCGGCGCGCGAGGGGATCGCCGCGCAGGCCCTCGCCGACCGCACCGCCGCGCAGTTCGAGGCGATGGGGGCGCTGCTCGACGCGCGCGCCGACGACACCGTGCGCACCACCCAGCAACGCCACCGGCGCGCCAGCCAGGCGATCTGGGAGCGCATGACGGCCAACGGCGACGTCTATCTGTCGAAATATTCGGGCTGGTATTCGGTGCGCGACGAAGCCTATTTCGACGAGGACGAACTCGCCGACGGCCCCGACGGAACGCGGCTCGCGCCGAGCGGCGCGCCGGCCGTATGGGTCGAGGAGGAGAGCTATTTCTTCCGCCTTTCGGCCTATGCCGAGCGGCTGCTGGCCCATTACGAGGCGCATCCCGAGTTCATCACGCCCGAGAAATACCGCAACGAGATCACCGCTTTCGTGAGGCGCGGGCTGTCGGATCTGTCGATCAGCCGCACCACCTTCGACTGGGGCGTGCCGGTTCCCGGCGATCCCCGCCATGTGATGTACGTGTGGGTCGACGCGCTGACCAACTACATCACGGCGACCGGCTTTCCCGACGGCGGCCCGCGGGCGCATTTCTGGCCGGCGGACGCCCATGTCATCGGCAAGGACATCACGCGCTTCCATGCGATCTACTGGCCGGCTTTCCTGATGTCGGCGCGCCTCGCCACGCCCCGGCGGATCGTCGTGCACGGCTTCCTGTTCAACCGCGGGGAAAAAATGTCGAAGTCGACGGGCAACATCGTCGACCCCGCGGCGCTGGCGGCGCGCTACGGCGTGGATCAGATCCGCTATTTCTTCCTGCGCGAAGTCCCGTTCGGACAGGACGGCAATTATTCGCACGAGGCGATCGTCCAGCGCATCAACGCCGATCTCGCCAACGACCTCGGCAATCTCGCCCAGCGCTCGCTGTCGATGATCGCGCGAAACTGCGGCGGCGCCGTGCCGGACTGGCGCGGCGGGACGGTGACCGCCGAAACCGACCTGCTGCTGGCGGAGGCCGACGCGCTGATCGGCGCGGCGCGCGAACATATGGAGAGCTACGCGATCCATCTTTATCTCGCCGCCGTGTTCGACGTCGTCGCCAGAGCCAATCGCTATTTCGCCAGCCACGAACCCTGGAAGCTCGCCAGGACCGACGCGGCGCAGATGCGCGTCGTGCTTTATGCGACGATCGAGACCTTGCGCATCGTCGCCATCCTGCTGCTGCCGGTGATGCCCGCGGCGATGTCCGGATTGCTCGATCTTCTCGCCGTTCCGCCGGAGCGCCGGGATTTCGCCGCGGTCGAGCCCGAAGCTTTCGCGGAGCTCGCCAGGCGCGGAGACTTCGGACGCATCGGCGCGGGCGGTCGCCTGCGGCCGGGCGCGGCGCTGCCTTCGCCCTCGCCGATCTTCCCGCGCCACGTCGAGCCCGAGACCGAAGCGACATGAGGCTCATCGACAGCCATTGCCATCTCGATTTTCCCGACTTCGCCGAGGAGATCGAGACGGTCGTCGCGCGGGCGCGCGCGGCGGGCGTCGAGCGGCTCGTCGCCATCTCGACGCGGGTCGCCGATGGCGCGCGGCTCGTCGCGCTCGCCGAGCGATTCGAGCCGGTCTATTTCACCACCGGCGTCCATCCGCACCAGGCCGCCGAGGAAGCGCCGATCGACGCGGCCGCGATGCGCGCCTTCGCCGCGCATCCAAAATGCGTCGGCATCGGCGAGGCGGGCCTCGACTATCACTACGACTATGCGCCACGCGACGTCGCAAAAAATGTCTTTCGCGCGCAAATCGGCCTGGCGCGCGCGCTCCGTTTGCCGCTGGTCATCCACGCGCGGGATGCCGATGACGACATCGCGGCGATTCTGAGCGACGAGATGGGGAAGGGGGCCTTCGACGCCGTCCTGCATTGCTTCACCTCGTCGCGGGCGCTGGCGCAGACCGGGCTCGCGCTCGGCTTCTATGTCTCGTTTTCCGGCGTGCTCACCTTCAAGAATTCGCAAGGCCTGCGCGACATCGCGCGCGACGTGCCGATCGACCGGCTGCTGGTCGAAACCGACGCGCCGTTTCTCAGTCCCGCGCCTCATCGCGGCAAACGCAACGAGCCGGCGTTCGTCGTCGAAACCGCGCGCGTCCTGGCGCAGGTCAAGGGCGTCGACGAGGAGACGATCGCCGCCGCGACGCGCGCCAATACGCTGCGCCTGTTTTCCAAGATGCCGCCGCTGGACGGCGCCCCTTGAGCCTTGCGCTGACCATATTGGGATGCGGCTCGTCCGGCGGCGTGCCGCGCGTCGCGCAGGGCTGGGGCGCCTGCGATCCCGCCAATCCGCGCAACCGCCGGCGCCGCTGCTCGGTGCTGGTCGAGCGCGGCGCCGGCGGCGGCAAGACCAGCGTGCTCGTCGACACCTCGCCCGACCTGCGCGACCAGTTGCTCGACGCCGCCGTCGATCGCCTCGACGGCGTGCTGATCACCCATTCGCACGCCGACCATACCCACGGGATCGACGATCTGCGCCCGCTGGTCATCGCCATGCGCCGGAAGATCGACATTCACATGGACGAAGCGACGTCGAGCGTCGTCCGGCGGGCGTTCGACTATCTCTTCGAGGCGCGGCCCGGCAGCCTCTATCCGCCGCTGCTCAACGAGGCGCGGCTGGCCATCGGGCGCCCGGCGCGCATCGACGGCCCGGGCGGCGCGATCGAGGCGACGCCGTTCGGGCTCGACCATGGCGACATCCGCGCGCTCGGCTTCCGGATCGGCGGCCTCGCCTATACGCCTGACCTGAAGACCGTTCCGCCCGAGAGCGCGTCGTTCCTCGAAGGCCTCGACGTCTGGATCATCGACGGCCTGCGCTACAAGCCGCATCCGACGCATTTTTCAATCGGCGACGCGCTGGAATGGATCGAGCGAATGCGGCCGCGCCGCGCCGTCATCACCAACATGCACACCGACGTCGACTACGAAATCTTACGCGCGCGCCTGCCCGCCAATGTGGCGCCGGCCTATGACGGAATGCGCATCGAGGGATTTTGAGGCCCTCGGCGACCCGCGGACACGCGATTAAACGCGCGCATCAGCTTCGATCGGCAACATGCTGCCGCAACGCACGAAACCGTTCTTCAACGCAAGCCTCAAACCTGCGTTGCATAATCGGCCATTGGTTCCATAATATACATTATGCGAATTGGCGACCCGCAGCGCCGGCCAGGTTCGCGCCGATCGTCATTGGCACTTCGCGTCGTCCTCCGGAACCTTCGCATCCGGCGTCCAGTCGCGATCGGGATGTCCCGCCGACGCCAGCCGGGCGTGGTCGAGCAACTGGCGGGCGACCGTCAGGTCGTGTTCGGCCAGCGCGGCGCGGCAGTTGTAGGTTTCGGCGACCGCCTGGGCGACCAGGATGTCAAAGGCCCAGACGCGGACGAATCCTTCGTCGAGGTCGGGCGCCAATTTGCCCGGGCGCGCGTTGATCAGCGGAAGGAACGAATTCTGGTAGGCGGATTCATCCTGGCTGAATGTCCTTCCCAGCGTCGCGGCGACGTCCTTTGCGGCGCTTTCGGTCGTGGGGCGGGCGACCACCACCTTCTCGGCCTCGGCGTAGATGTTTTCGCCGCGCGCGACCAGCAAGGCCAGCCGATCGTGCAGCGCGTCGGCTTGCGCCGCGCCCGTAACCGCCGCGATGGCTGCAATCGCCGCCGCAATCCTCATAGCCCCGCGCCCCCCGTTGCGTGGCGTCCGTCATCGACTTCGACGAGCGTGAAAAGTGGTCGGAGTGGCGGGATTCGAACCCACGACCCCTAGTCCCCCAGACTAGTGCGCTAACCGGGCTGCGCTACACTCCGACGCTGGCCGTTATAGGGGAGCCATGGCGCGCATGCAATGCGCGGGAGCCCGGCTAGACCGTCCGCGCGAGCGACAGAATGCGCTCGCCTTCGGCGATGTCGGCGAGCGCCGCCTTCAACGCCTGCACGTCGGCTGGCGAAACAGCGCGCTGGCCCGCCGCCCGCGCCCCGTCCCCTGCATTCCCCTCGGCGGTGGGCCGTTCGATGCCGGCCTCCCCGACAGGGGCGGCGGCGTCGGCCTGTTTGGCGGAGGCGACGGCGCGCGCGCCCTGCTCCTTGAACAGCTTCTGGACGCCCTTGATCGTATAGCCTTCGCCGTAGAGGAGCTGCTTGATGACCCGCAGCAGCTCGACGTCGTCGGGGCGATAATAGCGCCGCCCGCCCCCACGCTTCAACGGTTTGATCTGCGGGAATCGGGTCTCCCAGAAACGCAGCACGTGTTGCGGCAGGTCGAGGTCCTCGGCCGCTTCGCTGATGGTGCGGAATGCGTCGGGGCTCTTGTCCATCGCGCCTCGCTTCGACGCCCATGCTGCGGCCGGAGCGCCGGTCAATCCTTGTGCGAGCCGCCGTCGCCGCCGTTGATCCGCGACTTCAGCACGTTGGAGGGTTTGAACACCATGACGCGCCGGGGCAGGATCGGCACTTCGACGCCGGTCTTGGGATTGCGGCCGATGCGCTGGCCCTTCGAGCGCACGACGAACGAACCGAACGAGGACAGTTTGACCGTTTCGCCGCGCGCCGCCGCGTCGCAGATTTCGTCGAGGACATTTTGCACCAGATCGGAGGATTCGGTGCGCGAGAGCCCCACACGCTGGTAAACCGCTTCCGACAAATCCGCACGCGTTATGGTGCGCCCGGATTGGCGGCCATTCTTCTGCTCGGACATGCTATTCCCCAAAAATTGCTTTTCAGCCCGACAAGCCTAGCCCAGCGCCGTCGTCGCGCAACAGCTTCGTTCGCCTCTCAATCGGACGTCAGAAGGTGTTGGTCGCGCAGCACCTTAGTGCATAACGCGGAGGAATTGAAATCGACTCGACAGGCTGGCGGTCAAAATTTGTATAAGGGCGAGGTCGCCTCGTCGCGGCGGCGCCGCGCGGCGAGACGATTCAGCGTCGGTCAGCGGCGAAACACGGAACGATCGAGGTCGCCATGAGTGAAGAAGGTCGGATCGCCCTGGTCACCGGCGCTTCGCGCGGCATCGGGCGGGCGGTCGCCCTCGCCTTCGCCGGCGTCGGCGCGCATGTCATCGCCCTGGCCCGCACGCAAGGCGGGCTGGAGGCGCTGGACGACGAAATTCACGCGCTGCGCCCCGGCGTCGACAATCCGGCGACCCTGGTTCCCTGCGATTTGCGCGATCACGCGGCGATCGACCGCCTCGGCGAGGCGATTTTCAGGCGCTGGGGCCGGCTTGACGCGTTGGTCGGCAACGCCGGACTGCTCGGCCCCTTGTCGCCGCTTCATCACGTCGACCCCAAGGCGTGGGACGATGTGCTGTCGGTCAACGTGACCGCCAACTGGCGGCTGATCCGGGCGCTCGATCCCCTGTTGCGCGCCTCGCCGGCCGGCCGCGTCGCGTTCGTCACCTCGGGCGCCGGCCATCGCAGCCAGTTGCGCGCCTATTGGGGTCCCTACGCGGTTTCGAAGGCGGCGCTCGACGCGCTCGCCCGCACCTATGCGGCCGAAACGATCAATACCTCCGAGATCCGCGTCATGCTGGTCAATCCAGGCCCGCTGCGCACGCGGATGCGCGCCGCGGCGATGCCGGGCGAGGATCCGCAGGGCCTGCGCACGCCGGAGGAACTGGCCCCGAAGATTGTCGCGCTATGCGCGCCGGACTGGCGGGAAACCGGCAAGCTGTACGATTTCCCGCAAGACGCGGTGCTGTCGTTTCGCGGACCCGAATAGCGCGCCCGCGTCGAATTTGCTTGCGCCGGCCGCGCGCTCGATTATAAGCCGCGCATCCGAAGCGTCCCGCTGGGGGCTGAACGGAAGGCGCGCCGGGGCGAAGCTTCGCCTCGACATGCAGGGCTGAACGCCCGTCTTCCGGTGTTCCCGCCTTCGATCAGATCCGGTCGAGCCTTTCCCGGGCTCGAAGGGCTCGGCGTGGGAGGCTTCGCGCAACTGGAAAGAAAGGCTCCTCATGGCTCTCTACGAGCATGTCTATATGGCGCGTCAGGATGTGACCGCCCAGCAGGTCGAGGCTTTGACCGAACAGCTCAAGGGCGTCCTCGCCGCCCACGGCGGTTCGGTGACCAAGGTCGAGTACTGGGGCGTCAAGTCCCTCGCCTTCCGCGTCAAGAAGAACCGCAAGGCGCATTTTTCGCTGCTCAACATTGACGCGCCTTCGGCGGCGGTCGTCGAGATGGAGCGCCAACTCGGCCTCAACGAAGATGTGATCCGCTATCTCACGCTGCGCGTCGACGAGCACGAGGCCGGCCCCTCGGCGATGCTGCGCAAACGCGACGACGCCGACCGCGAAGACCGCGGCGAGCGCCGCGGCGGACGCTTCGACCGCGGCGATCGCCCCGACCGCGGCGACCGCCCGGACCGCCCTCGCCGCCCCCGTGACGATTCAGCCGCCGCCGGAGCCTATTGATGCCGACCGCCCCTCGCCGCCCGTTTTTTCGCCGCCGCAAGACCTGCCCGTTCTCGGGCCCCAACGCGCCCAAGATCGATTACAAGGACACGCGTCTGCTGTCGCGCTACATTTCCGAGCGCGGCAAGATCGTGCCCTCGCGCATCACCGCGGTCTCCGCCAAGAAGCAACGCGAACTCGCCCAGGCGATCAAACGCGCGCGCTTCCTCGGTCTGCTGCCTTACGTGATCCGCTGACGAGGCCCGGCGCCGGGCGAGCGTGCTGGCGAGGCGTCGCAGTCCGACCAAACGAAGTCGATCGCGCCGGATGAGCCGGCGCGGCATGGCTGGGACGGGCGGCGCGGCCGACCCTTCTCTAACCGCTACAGGATGCGGGACAGCTCGACGATGATGCAACGCCTGGGCATGGCCGTTGGCGCGGGTCTGGCCGCCGCCCTGCTTTTCGCCGTGATGGCCAAAGGCACGTGGCTGGCGATGGCGCTCGCCTATCTCGCCCCGCTGCCGATCATGATCGCCGCGCTGGGCTGGGGGCTCGACATGGGCGCCCTGGCGGCGGCGATCGCCAGCGCCGCCGCCGCGCTCCTCGTCGATCCGCTGTCGGGCGGCCTGTTCGCCGTCTCGATCGCCCTGCCCGCCTGGCTGCTCAGCTTCGTCTGCGCGACGCCGCGCGACCGACTCCCCCCGTTCCGCGGCGCCGCGACGGGCGGCCAGAGGTGGTTTCCGGTCGGCGCGATCGTCACCGTCGCGGCGCTGATCGGCGCCGTCGTCGGCGCCGGCGCGCTGGCCTCCCTCGTGCTCGTCTACGGCGGTTACCGCAAAGGCGTCGACGCGCTGGCCGCCGAGTTCGTGCCGGTCTTCCAGGATGCGCTCGACGGCGTCATGACGCTGCCGGGCGGCGTCACCGTCGAGGAGTTCGCCGCGCTGGTCGTGCGCCTTTCGCCGGCCGTCCTGGCCGCGACGACTTGCCTCATGCTGTGCGCCAATCTCTACGCCGGCGCGCGCGCGGTCCAGCTGTCGCAGCGCCTGAAGCGCCCGTGGCCGAACCTGCCGGAGGCGCTGGTTCTGCCGCAATTCCTGGGGATCGGGCTGATCGCCTGCGTCGGATTCGCGCTCGGGCTGGCTGGCGCGGCCAGCCACGTCGCATGGATCGGCGCCGGCGCGCTCGGATGCGCCTACGCCATGCAGGGGCTTGCGACGATCCATTCGTTGTCGCGCGGCCTTTCGTTCCGAATCCCGATGCTGGCGGCGATCTATCTGGTCTGCGCCGTCACCTCGCCATGGTCGCTGCCCGCGCTGGACCTCGTCGGCCTTGTCGAAAGCCTGCTGTCGCTGCGCGCGCGGCGCGCCGCCGCCGCCAATTTCAAGTCCTGAACATCCCCTCGGAAGGAGAGAAAAATGGAAGTCATTCTGCTCGAACGCGTCGCCAGGCTCGGCCAAATGGGCGAGACGGTCCGCGTGAAAGACGGGTTCGCCCGCAATTTCCTGCTGCCGCAGGGCAAGGCCCTGCGCGCCACGGAGGCCAACAAGAAGAAGTTCGAGGGTCAGCGCCGCCAGCTCGAGGCGCGCAATCTCGAACTCAAGACCGAGGCGTCCACCGTCGCCGAGAAACTCGACGGCTTGAGCTTCATCATCATCCGCCAGGCCGGCGAAACCGGCCAGCTTTACGGCTCGGTGTCCGCCCGCGACATCAGCGAGGCGATCAGCGCCGCCGGCTTCTCGGTCCATCGCAACCAGATCACCCTGCTCCAGCCGATCAAGACGCTGGGCCTGCACAAGACCCCGGTGCATTTGCATCCCGAAGTCGCCGCCAACGTGACGATCAACGTCGCGCGCTCGCAGGAACAGGCCGAGCGCCAGTCCAAGGGCGAGGACCTCTCGGTGCGCGAGGAAACGTCGATGGACGAACTCGGCCTCGAAGTGGGCCAGGCGTTGGCCGCGGCGGGTCCGGGCGAGAGCCTGGGCAGGGAGTGAAGCCCGCCGGGCGGTCTTCCCCTCGCTTTGAGTCGAAAATCGCCGCGGTTCCTTAATGGCGCACGCTCTATGCAAGGCCGGCCGTCGCGCCCCGCTCGACCGCGACGCGTCCGGCGGCGAAGGCGTCGCGCTCGCGCGTCCGCCCGTTCAAGCGAAACGGAACTCGCTGATGTGCCGGTATTCTTCGTCCGGCCGGAGCACGCAGTCGGTGAAGTGCCGGCGATTGGGCGAGTCCGGGAACGCCTGCGGCTCCAGACAGAGGCCGGCATGCGCGCCGTAATGGACGCCGTCCAGCCCGGGCGCGGGACAATTCAGCTTGGCCGCGTCGTAAAACTGCACGCCGGGTTCGCTCGAATGCAACTCCATCGTCATGCCGTTCTTGGGCGAGCGCAATGTCGCCAGATGCGCCAGCCCGTTCGCGCCGGGCTGGTCGAGCACGACAAAATTCGTATCGTAGGTGACGCCCGAATCGTGGCGCACCGGCCGCGGCTTGCGAAAATCGTACGGCGTTCCCGCGACCGCGCGAATCTCGCCGGTCGGAATCAATTCGGCGTCGGTCGGCGTGAAGAAATCGCAGTTGAGCATCAGCTCGTGATCGAGAATATCGGGCGACCCGTCGAGATTGAAATAGGCGTGCTGCGTAAGATTGACGATCGTCGTGCTGTCGCATACGGCCGACAGTTCGACGCGCAAAGTCGCCGGCTCGACCAGCCGGTAGACGCAGGTCGCGGTGAGATCGCCGGGAAAGCCGCCGTCGCCGTCGGGCGAACGCAGGATCAGCGTCATCGACGAGGAATCGTGACCGCCGAGTTGCCAGACCCGCCTGCCAAAGCCGCGCGGGCCGCCGTGCAGCGTGTGCTTTTCGCCGGCTTTCGTATCGAGCACATGGACCACGCCCTCCAGCGTGAAGCGGCCGTTGGCGATGCGGTTGGCGAAGCGTCCGGGCACCGCGCCGAAGCTGGGCGAGTGAGCCTGATAGTCGGCCAGGGTGTTGAGGCCGAGCGTCACGCGTTGCGGCCCCGCCTGCGTCGGAACGACGAGATCGCGCAGGACGGCGCCCCAGCTCATGATCTTGGCGGCGGCGCCCGCTTTCGAGGCGATCGAGATTTCAGCGACCGGGACGCCGTCGACCTCGCCTATCATGCGCATGCTCATCGCGGCCTCCGGCGTCCATCGATTGGAGAATCGCAGGATGGCGCAAGCGCGCGGCGGCGTCAAAGCCTGCGCCCGGCGAACGGCGAATCGTCGGGCGCCAAGAGTGCGTTGAAAACCCGCAAGCCGCTACGGACGATCGCTCGCCGCGCGCGTCATCGCGGCAAAGCCGACAGCTGCGCGCTGGCCGCCCGTCGCCAGCCTCGCTGTGCTACCCTGCGGCGGATGATTCGGATGACAATGATTCATGGACGATGATCTGTTCGGCGCTGCGGGCGGGCGCGCCAAGGCGTCCGCCAAACCCAAGCCGTCGGCGCTCCGTCCGGGCACGCCGGGCGAGCTCGACTACAACGCCGCCTCGATCGAAGTCCTCGAGGGGCTGGAGCCGGTGCGCCGCCGCCCCGGCATGTATGTCGGCGGCACCGACGCCAATGCGCTGCACCACCTGTTCGCCGAAGTGATCGACAATGCGATGGACGAGGCGGTCGCCGGGCATGCGACGTTCATCGAAGTGTCGTTCGAGGAAGGCGGCTGGCTGTGCGTGACCGACAATGGTCGCGGCATTCCCGTCGACGCCCATCCGAAGTTCCCCAAGAAATCGGCGCTCGAAGTCATCATGACGACGCTGCACTCGGGCGGCAAGTTCGACAGCGGCGCCTATCAGACCTCGGGCGGCCTGCACGGCGTCGGCGTCTCCGTGGTCAACGCGCTCTCGTCGCGGCTCGAAGTGGAGGTCGCGCGCGGCCAGATCCTGTATCGCCAGGCGTTCGAGCGCGGGCGTCCGGTCAGCAAGCTCGAGACGGTGGGCAAGGCGCCCAACCGGCGCGGCACCAGGGTGCGCTTCCTGCCCGACGAGCAAATCTTCGGCAAAGGCGCGCATTTCGACCCGGCCCGCATCTTCAAGATGGCGCGCGCCAAGGCCTATCTGTTCGGCGGCGTCGAGATCCGCTGGCGTTGCGCGCCCGCCTTCGTCGACGCCAAGGTTCCGGCCGAGGCGGTGTTCCGCTTCCCCGGCGGCCTGAAGGACTATCTGGCCGCCGATATCGAGGGACAGGAACTGGTCATCGACCAGCCGTTCTTCGGCAAGGTCGCCAAACCCGGCGGGCATGGCTCGCTCGAATGGGCGATCGCCTGGGTGGCGGGCGACGACGGCTTCGTCCATTCCTATTGCAACACGATTCCGACCCCGGACGGGGGAACCCACGAGACGGGCCTGCGCGTCGCGCTGCTGCGCGCGCTCAAGGACCATGCCGAGCGCGTCGGCCAGGCCAAGCGGGCGAGCGCGCTGACGACCGACGACGTGATGGCTGGCTGCGCGGCGCTGATTTCGGTGTTCATTCGCGATCCCGAGTTTCAGGGCCAGAACAAGGGACGGCTGCAAACCGTCGAAGCCGGCCGGATCGTCGAGGGCGCCATTCGCGACGCCTTCGATCATTGGCTCGCCGCTTCGCCGAGCCAGGCGACCCGGCTGCTCGACTGGTCGCTCGAACGGGCCGAGGAGCGTCTGCGCCGCCGCGCCGAGAAGGACATCGCGCGCAAGTCCGCGGGGCGCAAATTGCGCTTGCCCGGAAAACTCGCGGACTGCACCAATACGTCGGCGCAAGGCTCTGAACTGTTTATCGTTGAAGGCGATTCGGCGAGCGGTTCGGCCAAGCAGGCGCGCGACCGCGCCTCGCAGGCGATCCTGCCGTTGCGCGGCAAGATCCTCAATGTCGCCTCGGCGACGCGCGACAAGCTCGCCCAGAACCAGCAGCTCGCCGATCTCCAGCAGGCGCTCGGCTCGGGCGCCGGATCAGGCTATCGCTCGAGCGACCTGCGCTACGACAAGATCATCATCATGACCGACGCCGATGTCGACGGCGCGCATATCGCTTCGCTGCTCATCACGTTCTTTTATCGCCTGACCCCGAAGCTGATCGAGGAAGGCCATCTCTACCTGGCGGTTCCCCCGCTCTATCGGCTGACCCAGGGCGCCAAGTCGATTTACGCGCGCGACGACGCCCACAAGGATCAATTGATGAAAAGCGGATTTTCCGGGCGCGGCGCGATCGAGGTCAGCCGCTTCAAGGGCCTCGGCGAAATGCCGATGCGCGATCTCAGGGACACCACGATGGACCCCGCCAAGCGATCGCTGCTCCGCGTCTCCCTGCTCGAAGCCGAGCGCGCCGCGACCGCCGACGCCGTCGAGCGGCTGATGGGGGTCAAGCCCGAGGCGCGCTTCGCCTTCATCCAGGAACGGGCGCCGCGCGCGATCGAACTTGTCGACATTTAGCCGTCGCGGCAACGCTTCGTTTACCATGTTGACCTTACGATACTCGCGAGCAAGCGAGGATCGTCATGACGTCAGGGCTTTGGAAGCACAGAAGCGGCTCGGCGATCGAGTATTTCGCGGTCGGCGCAGGCCTGATCGCGATGCTCGCGCTGTTCGTCGGCTATACGGCCCAACAATTGGCGAGCAACGGCGACCTGCCGACCATCGCCTTCCTCTATTCCGACCAGTATGTCGCCACGAAGCCGCGATCGCCGACCTTCAATGCGATCGACTATGCGACGACCGGCTCGATCAAGAGCCAGGTGGTCGTCCTCGATCCCTGCACCGGCGGCCAGAAGCCCGAGTGAGGCTCGCCGCGCGCGCTTCGGGGCGAGATTGATCCGAAGTGAAGCCATGGCGCGCCCCGCGCCGCCGGTCGACAGGATCGGCTGGACCGCCCTGATCCTCGGGACCGGCATCATCGCCTGGTCGGGCGTGCTGGTGCGCTTCCTCGACGTGGGGCCGCTGGCGGGCGGCGCCTGGCGAATGACGTTTGCGGTTCCGGCGCTGGCGGTCTGGGCGAGACTGGCGTCGGGCCGGCCCATCGCGCTCGCGCAACCCGTCGCCATCGCTTTTCCGCTGTTCCTCGCCGGTCTCGCCTTCGCCGCCGATGTCGGCTCCTTCCATATCGCGCTGACCGGAACCAAGGTCGCCAACACCGCTTTCATCGGCAACGTCGCGCCAATCCTCACCGTCGCCGGCGGCGCCCTGTTGTTCGCCGAACATCCCCCGCCCCGCGTCTGGGCCGCTCTGGCGCTGGCGCTGCTCGGCTCCTGGGTGATGGCGGGCATGGCCGAGCCCGCAAACCTCGGCTACGGCGACGTTTTCGCGCTGTGCGCGGCGGTGTCCTACGCCGCCTATCTATTGGTCATCAAGCGGGTCCGCGCGAGGCTCGACGGACCGACCGCGACGCTCTGGCCGGCGGCGACCGCGGCCGTCGCGCTCGCCGGCGCCGCGACGCTTCGCGGCGAGATTCTGCTGCCGCACAGCGTGGGCGGCTGGACGACCGTCGCACTGCTCGGCGTGGTCTCCCATGCGATGGGGCAAGGGTTCACTTCGGTGGCGATCGGCCGCATCCCGGTAGGGCTGGTCGCCCTCGTCATCCTCGCGCAGCCGCCCTTTTCGGCGCTCATCGCCTGGCTCGTGCTCGGCGAAACGATGAGCCCGCTGCAGGCGCTCGGCGGATCGGTGATCCTGGCGGCCTTGCTGCTCGCCCGCCCGAAATGAAATAAAATTGTCACAATGCGGCCTGCGCGAATCATCTGGCACCGCCTTGAAAAATGCGGTAATGTGAGAGGGTAGTCGGCCAGTATATCTTTGCTGGGCGGCGAGGCAGGCTATAGTGATGCGGTCGACTGGTCTTTTCTCGTATCCCGCCTGGCGTCGGCGCGCAGCGGCGCATCATTTGGCGCGCGCTTGCCCGCAATCCGACAATTCCAACGCAAACATCGACGGATCGGCCTCGTGAGAGCGGCTGCGGCGAGCGGATGAGGAATCACACGACAGCGTTCGCGAACTTCGAGCGCGGCTGGCGCTTCATTCGAGATTCGCGGCCCGGCTGCGGCGTGGGCGGAAGCCGTTGCGGGACACAGCGGCTTCCAAACATTTGAGAGACGGCGGAGACTTGGGGACAACATGAGCAAGGGTAAGGATTTTCGGGCGCCAAGGAAGCGCGGGTTCGATGACGACGGGCCGATGCCCTACGAATCGCGTCCGCGCCCTTCTCGCGGTTTCGACGGCGGCGCGGGAGGATTCCCCGGCGGGCCGCCGGGCGGCGTTTCGAGCGCGCCGCCCTCCCCGGTCGCGGGACCGGCGGTTGACGCGGTGGTCAAATGGTTCAAAGCCGACAAGGGCTACGGCTTCGTGGAGCTGGCGAACGGACAGGGCGACGCTTTCCTGCACGTCAATGCGCTGCATGCTTCCGGGCACGATTCGGTTCCGCCCGGCGCAAAACTGCGCGTTCAGGTCGGCGCCGGCGCGAAGGGCGCGCAGGTGACGCGGGTGCTGGAGGTCGACACCAGCGGCGTCATGGAACGTGCGCCACAACGCGGGTTTGGCGACTCGCCCCGTCCGCCGCGGCGGGCCCCACCCGATCTTTCGACGGCGGTCAGCGTCGCCGGCAAGGTCAAATGGTTCGACGACGCCAAAGGCTTCGGCTTCGTGGCGAGCGACGACGGCGGCAAGGACGTCTTCGTGCATATCTCGATCCTCGGCCCGGCCGGGCTGACGCATTTGTCCGAAGGCCAAAGCGTCAATATGCGCGTCGTCGACACGCCGAAGGGGCGCGAGGCGGTTTCGCTCTCCCTGTAACGCGATCCTCCGGGCGGCGCCGAAGTTTCGGGACGCGGCCGCCCGATCGGACACGCTCGCGCAAGGCGAAATAGCGCGTCGGGCGGTCGCCCACGTTTTTCCAACACGATCTGGGCGGCGATCGACCCGGGCGGGAAAGCCTCGATGAAGCCTTCGCGCGAAATCGGCGCCTTGCTCGAAATCATGGCGGCGCTGCGCACGCCGGCGACCGGCTGTCCCTGGGACCTCGAGCAGAACTTTTCGACGATTGCGCCCTTTACGATCGAGGAGGCCTACGAGGTCGCCGACGCCATCGAGCGCGGCGACATGGCGGACCTGCGCGACGAACTCGGCGACCTGCTGCTGCAGGTCGTCTTCCATGCGCGCCTTGCGCAAGAGGCGGGGCATTTCGATTTTGGCGGCGTCGTCGAAGCGATCACGGCCAAGCTGATCCGCCGGCATCCGCATGTGTTCGCCGGCGCGCGCGACCTGTCGCCCGCCGAGGTCAAGGCGCTTTGGAGACGCATCAAGACGCAGGAGAAGCTCGATCGCGCGCAGGCGCGCCGCAACGCCGGCGCGCCGGAGCCGCCAGCCGGCGCGCTGGCGGGAGCGCCGCTCGCCCTGCCCGCGCTGACCCGCGCCGTGAAATTGCAGGAGAAGGCCGGCGAGGTCGGCTTCGACTGGCGCGACGCGAAGGCGGTCCTCGCCAAATTGCGCGAAGAGACGCTCGAGATCGAAGAGGCGCTGGCGGCGGGCGACGCGCAGGGCGTGAAGGACGAAGTCGGCGACTTGCTGTTCGTCGTCGCCAATCTCGCGCGCCATTTGAGCGTCGATCCGGAAGGCGCGCTGCGCGGCGCCAACGCCAAATTCGCACGCCGATTCGCCCATATCGAAGCCCGGCTCGGCCAACAGGGTCGCCGTCCCGATGACGCCAGCCTCGAAGAAATGGACGCGCTGTGGGACGAGGCCAAGCGCGAAGAGCGCGAGCGGGCTTGAGCGTCGCTCGTTCTGCGCGGCGGCGGGATTGCGCCAAATCTTGGAAAGCAAGCCGTCCTGGCGCGCGGGGCGCCGCTCCGTCGCGGCGAGACCCGGAGGCGCGCTACGCCGGCGGCGGCGCGACGGCGAAGCGTTGCTTGACGCGCGCCAGCTTGTCCGGGGCGACGCGAACTTGCAGATGGATGCGGCCGTCGTCGGAAGTCTCGCGGTTCATGACCTCGGTGTTTTCATAAAGCCAATGGAGCCCGCGCCCGTCCGCGCTCCCGAGTTCGATTTCCAGCAGGCTGCGCCCCGCGGCGAGGCGCGCTTCGATGGCCTCGAGAAGCCGTCCGATCCCCTCCCCGGTCCAAGCCGACACCGCCAGCGGCAGGTTTGAGCCGTTGCGGCGGTCCAGCATGACGATGCGAAGCTCGGCGTCGAGCTTGTCGAGCTTGTTCCAGACTTCGATCACCCGCTCGGCGCCGGGGGCGACGCCGAGTTCGCCGAGGACTTTCTCGACGTCCAGGCGCTGCGCCTCGCTGTCCTCATGCGAGATGTCGCGCACGTGCAGGATGAGGTCGGCGGCGACGACCTCCTCCAGCGTCGCGCGGAACGCCGAAATCAGCATGGTCGGCAGATCGGATATGAAGCCGACGGTGTCGGAAAGGATCGCGGCGCCGCCGTGCGGCAGCTTGAGCAGCCGCATCGTCGGATCGAGCGTCGCAAACAGCATGTCGGCGGCCACGACTTCGGCCTCGGTCAACCGGTTGAACAAGGTCGACTTGCCCGCGTTGGTGTAGCCGACCAGCGCGACGATCGGATAGGGAACCTCGCTGCGGCTCGCCCGATGCAAGGCGCGCGTCTTCTTGACGCCTTCCAGATCGCGCTCGATGCGCGTCATCCGCTCCTGGATGAGACGCCGGTCGGTCTCGATCTGGGTTTCGCCAGGACCGCCGAGAAACCCGAAGCCGCCGCGCTGGCGCTCGAGGTGGGTCCAGGAGCGCACAAGGCGCGACTTCTGATAGGCGAGGTGCGCGAGCTCGACTTGCAGGACGCCCTCACGAGTGCGCGCCCGGCGCCCGAAAATCTCCAGGATCAGGCCGGTCCGGTCGATGACCTTGGCCTTGAACGCCTTCTCAAGATTGCGCTGCTGCACCGGCGACAGCGCGCAGTCCATCACCACGAGCTCGATGGCGTCGCGCGCGACCAGCGCCGCGAGCTCCTCGACCTTGCCCTTGCCCAGATAGGTCGCCGGCCGGATGGCGTTCAAGGCGAAGCGTTCGGACGTCACGACGTTCAGATCGATCGCCCGGGCGAGGCTGCAGGCTTCTTCAAAACGCGCTTCGGGGGAGCGGGCGCGCGCCGCGCCGGAGCGGTAATCCGACGGATAGGGACCGACGACCAGCGCGCGCGTAAAGGTCGCCGCCGATCTTTCCGGCCGCTGGAGGCGTTCTTCGCGTGTGACTTTGCTCAACGCGGCGCCATGGCTCTTTTCGCGCGCATTCAGTTTTTCTCAGCCGCCGCGCCTTCTTCGCCCGCCTCGAACATCTGGATCGGGGCGGCGGGCATGATCGTCGAAATTGCGTGCTTGTAGACCAGCTGCGAGTGACCGTCGCGGCGCAACAGCAGACAGAAATTGTCGAACCAGGTGACAAAACCCTGCAGCTTGACGCCGTTGACCAGGAAGATGGTCACCGAGGTTTTCGTCTTGCGGACATGGTTCAGGAACGTGTCCTGCAGATTCTGCGCCTTGTCGCCCGCCATGAGCTTATCCTGTTGATTTTGGGTCGCCGAGGACGGCCGTCGCGTCGTGTTGTTTCGCCGGCGCTCCTCGTTGCCTTGCGCCGTTGGGTGATCGATCACAATTAGAGACAGTCTTGCCACAGGCGCAAGGCAAAGTTTAGAGGTCCCGAGAATTTTCGTCGTCGGCGGGCCGGGTTCAGTCGACGTTGAGCGACTTCAGCTTGCGGTGCAGGGCCGAGCGCTCCATGCCGATGAATTCGGCGGTGCGCGAAATATTGCCGCCGAACCGGCTTATCTGCGCGACCAGATATTCCCGCTCGAACACCTCGCGCGCCTCGCGCAGCGGCAGGCTCATCAGTTTTTCGCCGCCGACCCCGGTCGGGATCGAGGGCACCAGGGCGCCGACTTCCGCCGGCAGCATCGCGGCGGTGATCTCCGCTTCGGGATCGCCCGAGGCCAGGATCATCAGCCGCTCGACGTTGTTGCGCAATTGCCGGATGTTGCCCGGCCAGTCATGCGATTGCAGCACCGCCATCGCGTCGGCGCCGATGCGGCGCCGCGCGACGCCCATCGTCGTCGAAAGCTGCTCCATGAAGAATTCGATGAGCTCCGGAATGTCCTCGCGCCGCTCCGACAGCGATGGGGCGCGGATCGGCACGACCGACAGGCGGTGGAACAGATCTTCGCGAAAGGCGCCCTCGCTGATCGCTTCGCCGAGGTCGCGGCTGGTCGAGGAGATGATGCGCACGTCGACATGGACGCGCGCCGAGCCGCCGAGACGCTGGAAATTCTGGTCGACGAGAACGCGCAGGATCTTGGCTTGCGTCTCGAGCGGCATGTCGGCGACCTCGTCGAGATAAAGCGTGCCGCCGTGGGCTTCCTCGAGCGCGCCGACCTGCCGGGTTCGATCGGAGCCCGCCTCGAGGCCGAACAACTCGCTTTCCATCCGGTCGGGCGCCATCGTCGGCGCGTTGATGACGAGGAAAGGACCGTCGGCGCGGCCTGAATGGGCGTGAATCAGCCGCGCGGTCAATTCCTTGCCGGCGCCGGCCGGACCGGAGATCAGAACGCGCGAATTGGCCGGGCCGACGCGTTCGATGATCCGGCGGAGGTTGTTCATCGCGGCGGAGGAGCCGACGAGACGGTCGAAAGCCCCCGAACGGGCGCGCAGATCGCTGACTTCGCGCTTCAGGCGCGACGTCTCCAAAGCCCGTTCGGCAAGCAGGATCAGCCGATCCGCCTTGAACGGCTTTTCGATGAAGTCATAGGCGCCGAGCTTGATCGCCGACACCGCCGTCTCGATGTTGCCATGCCCGGAGATCATCACGACGGGAACATTGGGATGCTGCCGCTTGACGATTTCCAGCAATTGCAGCCCGTCCAGCCGCGACCCCTGCAGCCAGATGTCGAGGAGGATCAGCTGCGGGCGGCGCGCCTCGATCGCGGCGAGCGCTTCGTCGGAGTTGCGCGCCAGACGGGTTCCGTGACCCTCGTCCGAGAGGATTCCCGAGACGATCTCGCGAATGTCGTCTTCATCGTCGACAATAAGAATGTCAGTGGCCATTGCTACAGCAGTTCCCGCTCATCCGCGCTGGGCGCCGGGGAAGGCTCGCGCGGCGCCTGATCGCCGGCGATCGGCAGCGTCAGGCGAACCTGCGCGCCGACGCCGCCGTCCTCGCGCGGCAGTCCGTCGAGCAATTCGACGCGCCCGCCGTGATCCTCGAGGATTTTGATGACGATCGGCAGGCCAAGACCCGTCCCCTCGGCGCGCGTCGTGACATAGGGCTCGGTGAGCTTGTCGCGGTCTTCGCTGGGAAATCCCTTGCCGTTGTCGCTGACGGTCAGGCAGACGGTCTGATCGGGTTGAACCTCCATTGCGACGAGAATGCGCCCCTTTCCCTTGCCGCCGCCCTCGAGCGCGTCGATCCCTTCGGCGGCGTTCTTCACGACATTGGTGAGAGCCTGCGAAATCAGACGCCGATCGAACCTTGCGAACAGCGGCTCGGCGGGAAGCCTGTCCTCGATGGCGATCTCCGGGCGTCCGACCCGCATGAGAAACAACACACGGCGCACGCAATCGACAAGGTCGTCGCGCGTCGGCGTCGCCTTGGGCATCCGCGCGAAGGAGGAGAACTCGTCGACCATCCGCTTGATGTCGTCGACCTGGCGGATGATGGTGTCGGTGCACTGGTCGAAGACGTCGCGCCCTTCGACGATGACGCGCCCGTAACGGCGCTTGAGCCGCTCGGCCGACAGCTGAATCGGCGTCAGCGGGTTCTTGATCTCATGGGCGATGCGCCGCGCCACATCGGCCCAGGCCGCGGTGCGCTGGGCGCTGACGAGATCGCTGATGTCGTCGAGCGTTATCACGCTGCCCTGGTCGGCCCGCTGCGGATCGCTGGTCACGCGGACGTTGAGGATGCGTTCGCGCCCGTCGCGCTGGAATTTCGCCTGCCCTTGATGGAGCCGCAACCGATTGGCGCGCGCCTCGTGCAGGATCGGCGCGAGCGCCGGCAAAACGCTCTCGATCGGCGCGCCGAGCAGGCTGCGGCCGGCGGCGCCGGGGCCCACCAGCCGCTCGGCGGCGGCGTTGCTGACCGTGATGACGCCCCGCGCGTTGACGCCGATGACGCCCGCCGGAACCCCGGAGAGCACCGCCTCGGTGAAGGCGCGCCGTTCGTCGTTGAGCGCGTTGGCGGCGATCAGGCGGTTCTGCTGCTGGCTCAGTTCGAGCGTCATCTTGTTGAAGGTGTCGCCGAGATGGCCGAGGTCGCCTTCCGACCGGCGCGTCGGCACCTGCACATAGAGATTGCCCGAGGCGACCTCGTCGGTCGCCCGGATCAGCCGGCGGATCGGCGCGACCAGCTGATTGGCGAAGGTCAGACCGAGCCAGACGGCGGAAAACACCATCGTCAGCGCCAGCAGCACGAACATGATCGCAAAGCCAAGCTCGATATTCCGACGCGCGGCGTCGAACGCCGTATAGGTCGCCGCGACGTCGGAAGCATCGCGCGAGAATTGGTCCGAAAACGGATCGATCGGCCGGCCGGCGTAGAAGAACTTGTCGTCGAGGCCCGGGATCTGGCGCAGCGCGACGAACACCTGCCCGTCGGCGAGCATCAGACAGAGCGGCGCATCCTTGCCGGCGTCGGCGAAATCGGCCGGTTCGGGCGTGGCGACCTGGCGGGGATCGGAGCCGTCCGCGCGGTCGTCGACCGATCCGTCGCTTTTCATGATCAGCGCGACGGTGAAGCCGAGCGCCTGGGCGCGCTTGGTCAGATAGTCGTGCATGAGGCTGCTGTCGGACTGCAGAAGCGGCGCGCTCTGCGATAGATCCGAGGCGGTCAACGCGGTGTCGCGCAACAAGGATCGGCACTGGGACTCGCGATAGAGATAGGTGGCTTGCGTCGTTTCGCTGATGAAGGCCCGGATATCCTTCATGAACACCGGGTTCAGCCCGCGCTGGAGGGAAACCGTGGCGACGACCGCCGTGACCAGCGCCGGGATCGCCGCGACCAGCGAGAACAACGCGACCACCCGGCTGTGCAGCCTCGCGCCCGCCCGTCCGGCGCGCCGCGCCGCGATCACGTTGCGCGCCTCGAGCCCGATCAGCACGAGCAACGTGAGGATGATCAGCGCATTGCCGCCGAAAATCGCCATCACGACGGCCGGCGTCGGAATGACCGGCGTGAAGCCGGCAAAGACGATGAAGGTCGCCACCGCGAGCAGCAAGGCGGCGCCGACCGCCAATGGCCCAAATCGTCCCGCCGTGCGGCCTTCCTCGAAGCGACGCGCGCTGTCCGCGCCTTTTTGACGGCTTGGGAGTTCTCACAGGCGACGCGATTCCTTCTCGTGCGCGATGTCATCCATCACACATCAAGAGTTGCAGCAATGCAACGATGTTGCAGGATTGCGACAAAATGGCGGCGGGCTGGCGCGACAATCGCCGCCAAGCATCGCCGATCAGCGCAGGGTGCGGATGGTTCGCAAATCGAGATCGCGAATTTTCTTGCGCAGGGTGTTGCGGTTGAGCCCCAGCACCTCGGCCGCCTTGATCTGGTTGCCGCGGGTGGTCGCCAGCGTCGCGGCGATCAGCGGCGCCTCCAGTTCGCGCAGCAGGCGATGATAGAGCCCGACCGGCGGCAGATCGTTGCCGAACGACCGGAACAGTTCCGAGACGTGCCGCTCGATCCCGGATGCGAAGGTCTCGTTGGCGGCGCCCGCCGCCTGGCCGCGCGCCCCATTGCCGAGGCTGCTCGCCGCCGCGGGCCCCAGCGACTGCAACGGGGCGTTGAGCCCCAGCTCGGTCTCGATCAGCGCTTCGGTGATCGTTTCCTGGGGATAGAGAGCGGCCAGACGACGCGCCAGATTTTCCAGCTCCCTGATGTTGCCGGGCCAGGGATAGCGGCGCAGCCTTTCCAGGGCGGGACCGTCCAGGTGCTTGGCCGGCAGGCCGTCGGCGACGCCTTGCGCAAAGAAATGGCGCGCCAGATCGGCGATATCCTCGGTGCGCTCGCGCAGCGGCGGCAAGCGCAGCGGCACGACGTTCAGGCGAAAAAACAGGTCCTCGCGAAACGAGCCCTGCTGGATGGCGTAGCGCAAGTCCTTGTTGGTGGCCGCGATGATGCGCACGTCGGTCTTGATCGGCGTGCGCCCGCCCACCGTGGTATACTCGCCCTGCTGCAACACGCGCAGCAATCTCGTCTGCGCCTCCATCGGCATGTCGCCGATTTCGTCGAGAAACAGCGTGCCGCCCTCCGCCTGCTCGAAACGGCCGACCGAGCGGGCGTTGGCGCCGGTGAAAGCGCCCTTCTCATGGCCGAACAGCTCGCTCTCGATGAGATCGCGGGGAATGGCGGCCATGTTGATGGCGACGAACGGGCCGCTCTTGCGCTTGCCGTAATCGTGCAGCGCGCGCGCGACCAGCTCCTTGCCGGTGCCCGATTCGCCGGTGACCATCACCGTGAGGTCGGTCTGCATCAGCCGCGCCAGCGAACGATAGATGTCCTGCATCGCCGGCGAGCGGCCGATGAGCGGCATGGTCTCGACCACCGGCGGTTCGCCTTCGCTCGCCTTGCGCCGCTTGGGTTCGGCGAGCGCGCGCCCGACGATGCCGACCAACTCCTTCAGGTCGAACGGCTTGGGCAAATATTCATAGGCGCCGCGTTCGGACGCCTTGATGGCGGTCATGAAGGTGTTCTGGGCGCTCATGACGATGATCGGCAGGTCGGGCCGCAGTCTCTTGATGCGCGGCAACAGCTCAAAGGCGTTGTCGTCGGGCATCACCACGTCGGTAATGACCAGATCGCCCTCGCCCGCGGCGACCCAACGCCACAAACCGGCCACCGTCCCGGTCGCCCGCACCTCATAGCCGGCGCGCGACAGCGCCTGGTTGAGAACGGTCCGGATCGCCGCATCGTCGTCGGCGACGAGAATATGCCCAGACGGCATCTAGCTTGCTCCACAGCGACATCCGCTTCGCGCGAAGCGGATCAAATCCCCCGGCTCCTCGCGCCGCCGGACGTCGTTCGCGCGAGAACCTCCCGGGCTCGCTCGAAAATGCTCCAAAACCCTCCTCCTGTGCGGCCTGATTTCCGGACGTGGCGCTAGGGCGGCGGGTCTGACAGGCGAGCCGCGCGGAACGAGTCCAAGGGCATCAGCACCCGAAAAGTCGTCAGGCGCGGAATCGACTCGAATTCAATCACCCCGCCGTGATCGCCGACCAGTTTTGCGACAAGTGCAAGACCGAGGCCAGACCCCGAGGATTTGGTCGTGACGAACGGATCGAACAAATGGCCGGCAATATCGCTGGGCACGCCGGGCCCGTTGTCGCGAACGCAGATCTCCAGCGGCAGGCCGACCGGCTCGGCCGCCCCGGAGACCCGCAGCCGCACGCCCGGACGGTAGGCTGTCGATAGGATTATCTCCCCATCAAACCCTTCATCGCCAATGGCTTCGGCGGCGTTCTTGACCAAATTCAGGAAGACCTGAATCAGTTGATCGCGCGCGGCCAGAACGTGCGGCAACGACGGATCGTAAATCTCGCGAAAGCGGATATGGCGCGCAAAGCCGGCCATCGCGAGGCGTTTGACGTGATCGAGCACCGCGTGAATGTTCAGGCTCTCGCGCGGGACCGGACGCTCGTCGGAAAACGATTCCATCCGATCGACCAGCTTGACGATGCGGTCGGTCTCCTCGCAAATCAGCCGCGTCAGGCCGCGATCCTCGTCGCCGACCGAGCTTTCGAGCAATTGCGCGGCTCCGCGGATGCCCGAAAGGGGATTTTTGATCTCATGGGCGAGCATCGCGCCGAGCGCGGTGACCGATCGCGCGGCGCCGCGGTGGGTCAATTGCCTGTCCATTTTTTCGGCAATTGACCGTTCTTGCAGCATCAAGACCACGCCGCCGCTTTCCGGCAAAGGCGAGACAAAGGCGTCGACCAATCGCCCGAGGCCGGTGCGCGGCGTGCTGATGTCGAGCTTGTAACCGCTGATCGGCGCCTGGCCGGCGGTCGACTCCTCGACGAGGTCGAGCACCGGCGAACCGAACGGCATGATATCGGCGAGCCGGGAGCGCTGCAGCATCGCGCGCCCCATGTCGAAGAAATGTTCGGCGGCGTTGTTCACGTCGCGGATGCGTCCCGAAGCGTCGAGCTCCAGCACCGGTTGGGACAGCGCGTTCAGCAGTCGCATCGCATTGGCGAAGGCGTCGCGATTGGCTGGCGGGACCTCCGGGCGCCGGTTCACGCGGCCACCCGCAACTCGGATTGGTCGAAGGCAGCGGCCAGGAGCCGGCGCGTCTTGCCGGCCTCGTCGCAGGTCACCAGCCTCAGCCGGTCGGCGGCGGTCGCGCCCGCCTTTTCGGCGTAGGCGGAAAGATGTTTTCGCGCATGCCGGAGGCCGGCGTGCGAGCCGAACAGGCCGAGCAGCATATCGAAATGCTCGAGCGCCGCATCGCGTCGCGCGCCGGCGGGCGGCTGCGCGAGCGGCGCGTCGGTCGCCAGGGCGCGAGAAATCTCTCCGGCCAGCCAGGGCGCGCCGATCGCCGCCCGCCCGATCATCACCGCTTGCGCGCCGGACAGCGACAGCATCGCGCGGGCGTCCTGCGCGCCGGCGCAGTCGCCATTGACGATGACGGGAACATTGACCGCTTCGACGACCGTGCGGACCGCCGCCCAATCGGCGCGCCCGCTGTAGAATTGGCAGCGCGTGCGCGCGTGGACGCTCAGCATGGAAACGCCCGCCGCCGCGGCGCGTATCGCAAGCTCGCGCGCGTTGAGGGAGTTTTCGTCCCAGCCCAGCCGCATTTTGAGCGTCACCGGCACGGTTGTCGCGGCGACCACCGCATCGACGATCCGCACCGCGGCGTCGAGGTCGCGCATCAACGCGCTGCCGGCGAGAGCCCCGGCGACGCGGCGGGCCGGACAGCCCATGTTGATGTCGATGACCGCCGCCCCGGCCTGCTCGGCCCGGCGCGCCGCGCGGCCCATCGCGCCGGGGTCGCAACCAACGATCTGCACGACATGGGGCGCAACCCCTTGGCCGTCGGCGCGAATGGCGTTTTCGCTCTCGCCCGCCAGATAGCCGTCGCAAGCGACCATTTCGGTGATGACGAGGCTGGCGCCAAAACGTCGCGCGATGCGCCGCATCCCGACGTCAGTCACTCCGGACATGGGAGCCAGCAGGACGCGGCCGTCGAGCGACAGGGAACCGATACGCAATTTCATACGATTAAGTTGCTCAACAATTGTGCAATCCATTTTCTGCTTATATTCTAGTCAAATTCATGTCGTCCGCAAGCCCTCATCCGGCGTTTTCGATTGACGCGCCCTGGCCGGCGCGCGACAGAGCCTCGCCCGGTTTCGCAGGAGCCGCCGTTTGTCCGAGCCAGCCAGAGTCTCGCTGATCGTCGTCGCCGCGGGACGCGGTCTGCGCCTCGGCGGCGACGAACCCAAGCAGTACCGACCTTGCGCGGGCCGTCCGCTGCTTTGCCACACGTTGGAGGCGCTCGCCGCGGCCCATGATTTTTGCGCGACGACCGTCGTGATCCATGCCGACGATCGCGGCCGCTACGAGCGGGCCGTCGGCGCGCTCTCACCGCATTGCGCGAGCACGTTGGGTCCGCCGGCGCTCGGCGGAGCGACGCGTCAGGCGAGCGTGCTGGCCGGGCTGGAGGCGCAGGCGGCGCAGGCGCCGGCGCTGGTGTTGATCCATGACGGCGCCCGCGCGTTCCCTTCGACGCCGCTGGTTCGGCGCGCCATCGACGCCGGCGCGCGTCACGGCGCCGCGGCGCCGGGAACGCGGCTCAACGACACGATCAAGGAAGTGGACGAAGCCGGCGCGATCGTCGCGACGCCGGCGCGCGCGGCCCTGCGTGCGGTTCAGACGCCGCAGAGCTTTCATTTCGATCTCATCCTCGAGGCGCACCGGCAGGCCGCGCGCGCCGGGGTCGAAGGCCTGACCGACGACGCCGCCGTCGCCGAATGGGCGGGGCGCCGCGCTTATATTTTCGAGGGAGAACCGGACAACGTGAAGATCACCGACCTGCAGGATTTCCTGCGCGCCGAGGCGCGGTTGTTCGACGAGGCCGCGGACATTCGGGTCGGCCAGGGATTCGACGTTCACGCTTTCGCGGCGGGCGATCATGTCTGGCTCGGCGGCGTGAAAATTCCCCATCCGCAGGCGCTGTCGGGCCATTCGGACGCCGACGTGGCGCTGCATGCGATCACCGACGCGTTGCTCGGAGCGATCGGCGAGGGCGACATCGGCGCGCATTTTCCGCCCTCCGATCCGCGATGGCGGGGCGCGCCGTCGCAGCTCTTCCTGCAAGACGCCGTGCGGCGGGTGCGGGCGCTGAACGGCATCGTCGCGCATATCGATGCGACGATCGTTTGCGAAGCGCCGCGGATCGGTCCGTTTCGCGAGGCGATGCGGGCGCGGATCGCCGATATCGCCGGCCTCGAGGTCGGGCGCGTCGGTCTCAAGGCGACGACCTCGGAAGGTCTAGGCTTCACCGGGCGAGGCGAAGGCGTCGCCTGCATGGCGAGCGCGACCGTGCGCCTGCCGTGGCGCGACCGATGAGACGGAGAACGGGAGCGAGGCGATGTTCACGCCCGAACTGAACGAACGCGCCGCGGCGCTGATCGCGCTGTGCCGGGCGCGCGGCAAGAAGATCGCGACCGCCGAATCTTGCACCGGCGGCCTCGTCGCCGGGCTGCTGACCGAGATTCCCGGCGCGTCCGCGGTGGTCGAGCGCGGTTTCGTCGTCTATTCCAACGAGGCCAAGCAGGAGCTGCTCGGCGTGCCGGCGGCGACGCTCGCCGCGTTCGGCGCCGTCAGCCAGGAGACGGCGCGCGCGATGGCCGAAGGCGCGATCGCCCATTCGCGCGCCGACTTCGCCGTCGCCATCACCGGCGTCGCCGGCCCCGACGGCGGCACGCCGGAAAAACCGGTCGGCCTGGTTTGCTTCGCCTGCGCGGGGAGGGACGGATCGATCGTCACGGTGGAGCGGCGCTACGGCGCGCAGGGCCGCGGCGCCATCAGGCTGGCGTCAGTCGCCACCGCACTGCAATTGCTCGACGCCGCGGCGTCGCGCGGCGCCGCCTAACCGGGCGGGCGGCCGTAAACCACATCCGCCCGCGCCTCGAAGGCCTGGGCGAATTTGCGAAAGGCGGCGTCGAACATCGAGCCCATCAGGCCGGCGAGGATGCGGCTGCGGAACTCGTAGGCGATGAAGAATTCAATTTTGCAGCCCGGCGATCCCGCCTCTTCGCGAAAATTCCAGGTGTTGTCGAGATGGCTGAACGGCCCCTCGACGTATTCGACCAGCACCTTGCACTGCGGTCGATCGAGCGTCACGCGGCTGGTGAATTTCTCGCGGATGGCGCGATAGCCCACCGCCATGTCGCAGACGAGCACCTCGACTCCCGGCGCGTGATCGACGCGTCGGCGCACCCGCAGCGTCTGGCAAAGCGGCACGAACTCGGGGTATCGCTCGACGTCGGCGACGAGGTTGAACATGTTGGCCGCGGAGTGACGCACCCGACGCGTTGTCTTGAAGGAAGGCATGAACGACCCGAACCCTCCGACGCGCCGGCGCCGGCGATGAGCCGACGGGGGATGCCTCCGGCGGCTTTGCGCGGCGGGCGCGATCGATCCGCACCGATGCGAGCAAAATCCATGCTGCCCGGCGCCGCGAAAGGATAAGCGCATGAAAATCTCGCCGCGGGATCAACCGGCCCACAGCATATAGCCGTCAAGCGCGGCGAAAAGCAGCGCCGAGATCGCCGTCGTCCACAGCGCCTTGCGCACCAGCATCGGCGCGACCGGCGCCCCGGGATCGGCGCCGGGGGGACGATCATCCGCCGCGCCGGCCTCATGCTGCGCCTTCACGCCGAACGGCAGGACGGCGAACAGGACGATCCACCACATCGTGAAATAGACCGCGATCGATAACGGGACCGACATGGCCGCTCCAGGAAGAGGCTTATCGCCGATCGCCCGATTCAGCGCCGGGCGATGTCAGGACTCCCGGCGCGCCGAACCGGCCCCCGATCATTTGGCCGGTTCTTGCGCCGGCGGCGGAGCGGCTGGCGACGGCGCCGCGGCGCCCTTCTGTTCTTCCATCTTCTTGAGCTGATCGAGCAGGTTGCCGGGTTGCGCCGGCGCGGTCTTGTCGGCCGGCGCACTGGTCGAAGCCGGCGCCGTCGTGTCGATGATCGAGCGCGGCGCGCGGCTCCAGCCGGCGATGATCGACATGATCAGGGAAGTGGCGAAAAACAACGCCGCCAGGATCGCCGTGGCGCGCGACAGCGCGTTGGCCTGCCCCCGCCCGGTCATGAAGCCGCCGCCCCCGCCGATGCCGAGCGCGCCGCCTTCCGAGCGCTGCAGCAAAACCACCCCGACAAGGGCGATCACCACCAAGAGGTGGATCACAATAAGGACGGTTTGCATGGTCGAGCCCTGGAAGTTCCGACGGCGCGCAAGACGCGCGCGACCCTTAATTTGGGCGGCTCGTAGCATGGCGCAAGGGGCGCGTCCACGCCGACGGATGCGCCGGACAGCCGCAACGCCCGTGTTTCGCCCGGATTGACGACGCGCAGCGCCGCATCAGGCCTAAACGTAGGTCGCCGCGATCGCCATGAAGTCGGCGGCCCTCAGGCTGGCGCCGCCGACCAGCGCGCCGTCGACATTGGGCAGGCCCAGCAACTCCCCGGCGTTCGACGGTTTGACGGAACCGCCGTAGAGAATGCGCATCCGCGCCCCCGCCGCGCCGTAAGCGCCGTCGAGCAGCCTGCGGATTGCGGCGTGCATGTCCTCGACGTCCCGCGGCGTCGGCGTCAGGCCGGTGCCGATCGCCCAGACCGGCTCATAGGCGACGACGAGTTCGCCCGCGCTCGCGCGAGGCGGCAGCGAGCCCTCGAGTTGGGCGCGAACCACTTCGACCGCCGCGCCCGCCTCGCGCTCCGCCCGCGTCTCGCCGACGCAGACGATCGCCGCAAGGCCGGCGCCGTTCGCCGCCTCCGCCTTGGCGCGCACCAGCGCGTCGCTCTCGCCATGACCGGCGCGCCGCTCCGAATGGCCGGCGATCACGTAGGAAGCGCCGGCGTCCTTGAGCATCGGCGCGGAGATGTCGCCGGTGCAGGCGCCGCCGGGCTTGGGATGACAATCCTGCGCGCCGAGCGCCAACGGGCCGCCTTCGAGCAGCGCGGCGGCGCTGATGATCAGCGTGGCGGGCGGGCAGACGATCGCTTCAGCGGCGCCGGCGCCTCCCGCCTCCACCGCCCGGCGCATCGCCGCAATCTCGCCGAGCGCCGACCTGAGGCCGTTCATCTTCCAGTTGCCCGCCACAAGCGGGCGCGGACCGTCGGCCATTGGCGTCTCCCTCAGCCGCGAACGGGCGGCAGCGCGCGGATTATCACCGCAGGTGCGCCTATGCAAAGGCGCGCGACGCCGCTAGATAGGGCGGCGCGGCCCGCAAGGGCCGGAACCCGAAGGACAAAAGGGCAATGCTCGAATCCATCCGCGCCGCCTCGCAAGGATTGGTCGGCAGGGCGATCATGACCGTCCTGCTCGGGCTGATCGTCGTCAGCTTCGCGATATGGGGCATCGGCGACGTCTTTCGCGGCTTCGGCAGGACCGAGGTCGCCGTCGTCGGCAGCGCGACGATCGCGCCTGACCAATTCCGCGCCGCCTATCAGACGATGATGCAGCGCTATCAGCGCCAGATGAAGATTCCGCTGACCAACGCGCAGGCGCATGCGATCGGCCTCGACGCGCAGACGCTCGGGCGGCTGATCGCCGACACCGCGCTCGACGTCGAGGCCCGGTCGCTCGGCCTGGCGATTTCGGACGAGACGATCGCCGAGGCCTTGCGCAACGACCCGAACCTGAAGGATCCGACCGGCGCGTTCAGCCGCGAGCGTTTCGATGCGGCTTTGCGCGATATGGGACTGAGCGAGCGCGGCTTCGTCGCCGAGCAGCGCAAGACCTACCTGCGCCAGCAGATCGCCGCGGCGCTGGCCGACGGCCTGACGGCGCCAAAAGCGCTGATCGAGGCGCTCGCCCATTTTGACGCGCAGAGCCGCAACATCGATTACGTCGTTCTGCCGCCCGCGGCGGCCGGGGAGATCGCCGCGCCGACCTCCGAGGCGCTGCAGAGCTTTTTCAACGATCGCAAGGCGACCTACACAGCGCCCGAATATCGCGCCATCAATGTGCTCGCCGTAAGCCCCGCCGCGCTCGCCAAGCCGGGCGAGGTCACCGACGAGGAGGCGCGCGCGCTTTACGACAAGGTGAAGGAGGCGCGCTTCGGCGCCCCTGAAAAGCGCAAGCTGCAGCAGATCGTTTTCGCCAATCAGGCGGAAGCCGACGAGGCGCTGGCCAAAATCCGCAACGGCGCGAGCTTCGACGAAATCGCCAAGGCGCGCAATCTGACCGACAAGGACATCGATCTTGGCGACGTGCCGCGCACCGGGGTTTTGGACAAGGCCGTGGCTGACGCGGCTTTCGCCTTGCCGGGCGTCGGCGTCAGCGACGTCGTCAAGGGCCAGTTCGGGCCGGCGATCGTGCGCGTCGCGCAGATCACGCCCGCCAGCGTCAAGCCTTATGAGGAGGTCGCGGACCAGTTGAAGAGCGGGATCGCCCTCGATCGCGCGGCGAACGACGCGTTGACGCTGCACGACAAGATCGAGGACGCGCGGGTGTCGGGCAAGACTTTGGGCGAGGCGGCCAAGTCGCTCGGCCTCGACGCGCGGGCGATCGCGGCGATCGACGCCAGCGGCCTCGACAAGTCCGGCGGCGCCGTCGAAGGACTGGACGACAAGGCCGAAGTGCTGCGCGCCGTGTTCGCGTCCGACGTCGGCGTCGACGATCCGCCGCTCGCCACGGCGGATCGCGGCTTCGTCTGGTTCGAAGTGACCAAGGTCGAGCCGGCGCGCCCACTCGGCTTTGACGAGGTCAAGGACCGGGTCGCCGCGCAATGGCGCGAGGATCAGATCGCCAAGGCGCTCGCCGCCAAGGCGGCGGACATGGCGCAGAAGGTCAACGCCGGCGCGACGCTCGCCAGCCTCGCCGAGCCCGACAAGCTCGAAGTGAAAACCGCGTCGGACGTGCATCGGCGCGGCGGCGGCGGTTTGAACGAGGCGGTCGTCGCCGCCCTGTTCAACACCTCGTCCTCCGGCGCCGGTTCGGCCGCGACGCCCGAGGGGCGCGTCGTTTTCAAGGTGACCGCTGATTCGACGCCGCCGGTCGACTTCGACGACGCCAAGGTCAAGGCGCTGGCGGCGAACGCGGCGGCGGGGCTGAGCGACGATCTGATCGCCGAATATGTCTCGGCGCTGGAGCGCCAACTCGGCGTCAGCGTCAACGAGAACGCCTTGCAGGCAGCCGAGGGCAGTTGAACGCGAAATGATCGGCGCCCGCGATTTCGAAGCATATTCGGCCGGCTACGAGAGCGGGCGCGCCAGCGTTTGCGTCACCGCGCTGGTCGCCGATCTCGAGACGCCGGTGTCGGCCTATCTGAAGCTCGCCGCGGACCGGGCGGGCGCGATGTTCCTGCTCGAATTGGTGGAAGGAGGCGCCCAGCGCGGACGCTATTCGATGATCGGGCTCGACCCGGACGTGGTGTGGCGCTCGACGGGCGGGCAATCGCAGATCAATCGCCGCGCGCTGACCGATCGGGACGCCTTCGCCCCCTGCCCCGGCCAACCGCTCGAGGCGCTGCGCGCGTTGCTGGCGGAGTCCGAAATCGACCTTCCCGCCGGCCTGCCGCCGATGGCGGCCGGCGTTTTCGGCTACCTCGGCTATGACATGGTGCGCCACATGGAGCGTCTGGCGCCCGCCAAGCCCGATCCGATCGGCGTGCCCGAGGCGGTGATGATCCGCCCGACGATCATGGTGGTGTTTGACGGCGTGCGCGACGAAATCAGCGTCGTGACGCCGATTCGCCCGCAAGCCGGCGTGTCGGCGCGGGCGGCCTGGGAGAGCGCGCAGGGTCGGCTGGAGGCCATCGTCGCGGTGCTCGAGGGCCCGCTGGTGCATAAGCCGCCGCCGGTCGACCCGATGCTGACGGCGAGCGAGGCGAAGTCAAACACCAGCGAGGCCGAGTTTCACGCCATGGTCGTCAGGGCGAAGGAATATATCGTCGCCGGCGACGTGTTCCAGGTGGTGTTGTCGCAACGCTTCACCAGCCGCTTCGACCTGCCCGCCTTTTCGCTCTACCGGGCGCTGCGGCGCGTCAACCCGTCGCCCTATCTTTGCTATCTCGATTTCGGCGATTTCCAGATCGTGGTCTCGAGTCCGGAAATCCTGGTGCGGGCGCGCGAGGGCAAGGTGACGATCCGCCCGATCGCCGGCACGCGCTGGCGCGGCAAGACCGCGCGGGAGGACCAGCTTCTCGGCGATGAACTGCTCGCCGACCCGAAGGAGCGCGCCGAACATCTGATGCTGCTCGACCTCGGCCGCAACGACGTCGGCCGCGTCGCACGAATCGGCACCGTCAAGGTCACCGACAGCTTCTTCATCGAGCGCTACAGCCATGTCATGCACATCGTCTCGAATGTCGAAGGCGAGCTCGATCCCCGGCACGACAATCTGGCCGCCCTCGCCGCCGGCTTTCCCGCCGGCACCGTCTCGGGCGCGCCGAAGGTGCGCGCGATGGAGATCATCGACGAGCTGGAGAAGGACAAGCGCGGCATCTACGCCGGCTGCATCGGCTATTTCGGCGCTTCCGGCGACATGGACACCTGCATCGTGCTGCGCGCCTCGATCGTCAAGGACGGGCTGATGCATGTGCAGGCGGGGGCCGGCGTCGTCTATGATTCCGATCCCGCCTACGAGCAGCGCGAATGCGTCAACAAGGCGCAGGCGCTGTTCCGCGCCGCCGAGGAAGCGGTGCGCTTCGCCACCAGCGCAAGAAGGGGGCAGTAGTCCGCCCTCACCTGATCGGCGGCGCGTATTGCAGGCCGCCGTTGGTCCATAGCGCGTTGAGGCCGCGCTTGATCTTGATCGGCGACCGCTGGCCGACGTTGCGTTCGAACGATTCGCCATAATTGCCGATCGCCTTGACGATCCGGTAGGCCCAGTCGTTGGTCAGGCCGAGCCCCTTGCCGAAGTCGCCCTCGACCCCGAGCAGCCGGCGAATCTCGGGATTGTCCGACTTCAGCTTCTCATCGACATTGGCCTGGGTGACCCCGAGCTCCTCCGCCGTCACCAGCGCATAATGCGTCCATTGCACGATCTGAAACCATTGGATGTCGTCCTTGCGCACCGACGGGCCGAGCGGCTCCTTGGAGATGATCTCGGGCAGGACCATATGGTCGCCCGGCACCGCCATCTTCAGGCGCTCCGAGTAGAGCCCCGACGAGTCGGTGGTGTAGGCGTCGCATCGGCCTAAGTCGTAAGCCTTGACCGCCTCCTCGTCGGTGGCGAAGGTCACCGGCTCGAATTTCATGTCATGGGCGCGAAAGAAATCGGCGGCGTTGAGTTCGGTGGTGGTGCCCTGCTGAATGCAGACCGACGCGCCGTCGAGCTTGAGCGCGGAATCGACGCCGAGCTTCTTGCGCACTATGAAGCCCTGCCCGTCATAGAAATTGACGCCGGTGAAGAACATGCCGGCGGTTTCGCGCGACAGCGTCCAGGTGGTGTTGCGCACCAGCACGTCGATTTCGCCCGACGCCAGGATGGTCGGGCGGTCCTTGGCGTTGATCGGCAGGAACTTGACCTTGTTGGGATCGTTGAAGATGGCGGCCGCGATCGCCCGGCATTCGTCGACGTCGAGCCCCTTCCAGACGCCCTGATCGTCGGGCAGCCCAAAGCCGGCGAGACCTACATTGGAGCCGCAATTGAGCGATCCGCGCGCCTTGACCTGATCGAGCGTGCCGGCGTCGGCGACGAGCGCCGCGGCGCAGAAAAGCGCCGCGGCGGCGAGGAACGACAAGAGTAATTTCATCGAGAAGCTCCCGAAAGTTGTGAGACGATCGTATGTTGAACGCCGAGGCGGCGGAAGAGCCATTTTGGGGCGCCCCGACATTGGCGCCGAATTCCGCGGGGTCGTCGTATTTCCAGTTGACGCAGGCGGGCGGCGGCGCGCACTTCACCCGGCGCGCCTCGCCCGCCAATCCACCAAGGAGCCGATCGAATAATGACGAAGCCGACGCCCGAATCGATGAAGAAGCTGCGTTCACGCACGCGCCTCGCGCAGCTCGGCCGCGATTCCCCGGCCAATCACGGGTTCATCAATTTCCCGGCCTATCGCGGCTCGACCGTGTTGTTTCCCGACGTCGAAACGCTCAAGAGCCGCAACCAGCGTTACACCTACGGCACCCATGGCACGCCGACCACCGACGCGCTTTGCAGCGCCTGGAGCGACATTTCGGGCGCCGCCGGAACCGTGCTGGTTCCCTCGGGCCTGTTCGCCATCATCGGCGCGCTGACCACGGCCTTGAGTTCGGGCGATCATCTGCTGATGACCGACGCGGCCTATCGGCCGGGGCGCATCTATTGCGACACGATCCTCAAGCGCATGGGCGTCGAGACCACCTATTACGATCCCGCGCTCGGCGCCGAGGTCGGCGCGCTGATGCGCGGCAACACGCGCGCCATATTCGTCGAGGCGCCGGGATCCGAATCGCTCGACATGCAGGACGTCCCGGCGATCGCGGCGGCGGCGCGCGAGCGCGGCGTTTGCGTCATCATGGACAACACCTGGGCGACGCCGCTGTTCTTCTCGGCGCATGCGCACGGCGTCGACCTGGTGGTCGAAGCGGGCACGAAATATCTTTCGGGCCATTCCGACCTGCTGCTCGGGCTCGTCTCCGGCAACGACGCCTGGTTCCCGCGCTTGCGCAGGACGGTCGACGCGCTCGCGGTCCCGCCGGGCCCCGAAGACGTCTATCTCGCGCTGCGCGGCCTGCGCACGATGGAGCTGCGCCTGCGCGAAGCGGAGCGCCAGGCGCTCGCGCTCGCCCATTGGCTCCAGGCGCGCGCCGAGGTGCGGCGCGTCATCCATCCGGCATTGCCCGAATATGCCGGCCACGCCCTCTGGAAACGCGACTTCACCGGCTCCTCGGGATTGTTTTCGATCGTGCTGCAGCCGGCCTCCGACGCCGCGGTCGCCGCGATGCTCGACGGGCTCGAACTGTTCGGCCTGGGCTATTCCTGGGGCGGCTTCGAAAGTCTCGTCGTGCCGTTCGACTGCGCGACCCACCGCACCGCGACCCGTTGGACGCCCGGCGGACCGACATTGCGCTTTTCGGTCGGCCTCGAAGACATCGAGGACTTGAAGGACGATCTCGACCGCGGCTTCGCCAGGCTGCGCGCCGCCGACGGACGGCCGTGACGCGCCCGCCGCGCGCGCGGCGCTCTTTCCGGCAAAAGCGGCGGCCGACGGGTCGGCTCAGCGATAGCGCTGGATTTCGCTCTTGCGCTGGTTCTTGCGCGCCTTGCGCGCCGCGTAACGCGCGTCGCGCTCGAGCTTGCGCTCGGCTTCCAGCGCCGCCTCGCGCGCGAGCTTCTCGGCATGGGCGATTTCACGCGCGATCGCTTCGGCCTTCTCGGCCTCTTCGCGCGCGCGCTGTTCGGCCGCCCGTTTCACCGCGAGTTCGGCTTCGGCCGCCGCCTTCAGCGCCTGCCGTTCGGCGGCGCGCAAGGCGCGCGCTTCGAGCACGGCGCGCCGCTTGGCTTCGCGCTCGATGACGGCGGGATCGTTGGGATCGTATTTCGTCTTGGCGAGGAATTTTTCCGCTTGCGCCCTTCTGGCGTTCGCGGCGGCGGTTTGTCGATCTTGAAAGCTGTTTCCGCTGAAAATGGACATCTCGTTCCGTTGAATTGATTAACGCGCCGAGGTCTTGCCACAGCGCGCGCGCAACGGCAACACCGAACGCCGCATTGCAGGAATGCACGCGCGGTAAGGCGCGTCATCGGAAGCGCGCGTGGTGAATTGGCGCTTTTCGGAACTTCGCTTCAAATCGCGGATGCGGCGCGAGCGTTTCGAGGCCGCGCAGACAAGTGTCGCGGGCCGACCGAGGCGAACGCCGATGAAGCGCCCGGGCGTCTCCGGCAGGCGAGCGGCGAACAATTTTGCGCGAGCGTCGATCGCGTCGCCATCGGCGGCGCGACCGCCAGCCTCTCAGGAAGCGCGGCGCAATTCCAGCTCGCCGCGCGCGGCCGCCTTGTCGTCGAGCGCCTCATTGAGCTGCAGCGCCAGGCCGACGGCTTTCCTGACCCTCAGCAGCTCCTGCCCGTCCTGCGCGCCAAGAAGCATTTCGGCGGCCTCGGCGGAAGCGCCCGAGGAAAGACGCTCCATGAGCCGCTCGATCTCCAACATCGCCTCGATCAATTTCCTGCCATCGGAATCGCCCGCCGGACAGGCGGGTTCGGGGCCTGCGAGCAGCGGCATCGGGAGGATCGGCCGCATCGCCTGCGTCCGCAAGAATTCCTCCGAGTTGAGCCGCTCGACGATCGCGGGGGGCGGCGCGAACCGCGGCTCGCTCTCGCCGATCGACGCCGCCTCGCCGAATCCGGTGTTGTTCGCGGCGGCATTGGCCAGGCGCCGCGCCTGGCGGCCGGCGGCCAGCCGCTCCCTGACTTCGCGGCGGCTGATCGTCTCGCCCGCTTCGGCGCGCTGCAAGAGCGAATTTCGGATTTCTGACGGCGTCGACCGGGCGGCGAGCGCAGAAGCCGTGCCGAGGTCCAAATCCGCAAAATTTGCGGCTTTGCCCTGGAAGACGCGCGCAATCGACATGTAATTATTGGCCGTCCGCTCGCTCCACCGGAACTCGGTCTGCAACCACGGCAGGAAATTGCCGTGCCCGAGCAGCTCCTTGGCCCTCAGCAGATCGGCGCCGATCTCGTAGACGGCTTCGAGGTGGCGCTTGTGCATCGCCCGGATGCGCGAGACCAGTTTGGTGATCTCGGCGACGTTTTCGGTCGGCACGCCGGCGTAGTCGAAGTCCGATCCCGGCGAAGCGCCGCCGAGCGTTACGACGCGCGCAATCTCGTTGGCCGCCGCCTCGTCCTGCTGACGCCGGTTCAATTCGTCGGGGCGCAGCGGAGGGGGTGTGAGATCCGGGGCGGACCTCGCGTGCAACCGCGTGAGCGTGAAGGCCAGAATGGGCTCGCTTATCGCCATGGACGGATTAGCTTTCTAGTTGAGCTGTCTGCGCTGGTGCATGGAGCCGACAATTTCCCGCCAAGTATATTAATTTCCGCGAACGAAACCGAAAGTTTCACGCGCGTGGCTAACCAATTCTCAGCGTCCCGCGGCGAATGTTATGCAAGGTTTGTCGACTCTCTTAACCCTGGGACGCAGTCAGGAGAGCGTTGGCCGCAACAATCGATCGCGCGGAGCCGGCGCATCGGGTGTTGTCCAAAGCATTGCCGCGCGAATCCATTGCCGCGAAGCCATTGGTTCCGGTTTTGCTTGTAATGAATTGATTTTGCAACCGATGACGGTGTGGCGCTTGAAGTCGATCGCCCATCGCTCTGGCCGCCGCGAACAAGCCGAACGTCGATTTTCGGCGCCGCTGGCGGTCAGCATGGCGCAACGGTCTTTTTCGCTACGGCTCCGTCGAGGCGAGGCCGGCGCGCCCCCTGCCTCGCCAATTCATATTCTTCGGTAATTATTGATTTGATTGGCGACTCCGGCAGGGCTCGAACCTGCGACCTGCCGCTTAGAAGGCGGCTGCTCTATCCAGCTGAGCTACGGAGTCTTGACGCCGCGGACCGCAAAACGGCCTGCGGATGATCGCGAACCTCGGCGGCGACGCCATCCAGATCATGCGCCACCGGACCGGTCCGAAGCAATCGCGCCCTAATGCGACCAGGGAACGGCGCGACTGGTCCGGAAATTGTCGGAATACGAAACGACCTTGCGCGTCGTCTCCTTCGGCTCCTCGACGCGATAGACGACGCCGCTGCGCTGCGCATAGGCGATCGCCTCTTCCTTGGTGTCGAAGCGCAACTTGATTTGCGACTTCATATCGGACGAGCTGGTCCACCCCATCAGGGGCTCGATCTGGGGCGGCGATTCCGGCTCGTATTCCAGCAGCCATTTGTCCTTCGCCTGGCCCGATTGCATCGCCGTGCGGGTGGGCCGATAAATTCTTGCGGTCATGATCGTGCCGTCGCGCCTGTCTGAGGTGAAAGCCAATTCTCGTTTCGTTGCGGCGTCTTGCCCAAAAGATTTGAAGCTTTTTGAAAACCGCGCGCTGGTCGGGGCAGCAGGATTCGAACCTGCGACCTGAAGTACCCAAAACTTCCGCGCTACCGGGCTGCGCTATACCCCGACTGACGAAGCGTGGCTAACATGGCCGGCCGGGCTCGACAACCCCGTTTGGCCGCGCGGTTCCTCGCCCGCCTCGCGCCGCGGCGCGCAATAGGCGAGGCTCCAGCCGAGAACGAGAAACAACGGCGCCGCCGCCCAACTCGAAAAAAAGCTGGTTCCCGAGGTCAGCGGCCAGAACCGCAGCGCCAGGGACGCGGCGAGGCCATAGAAGATCAGATTGTCCCGGTTGGCGCGCCGCCAGCGCACGAGCTCGCGCAGCGCCAGGGCGACGAACGCGACGAACAAGCCGAACCCGACGAGGCCGCCCTCGGCCAGCCACTGCAGGTAGAAGTTGTGGGGATGGCCGGGGCAGCGCGGCAGTTGGTCCGGCCCGACCTTTTCCGGCCCGTATTGCGGCTCCAGGCACGCCGCCTGGTAATTGTGCATGCCGACGCCGAAGATCGGGTGGTCGCGCGCGATCTTGAGCGCGCTGCCGAAGATGACGCCGTAGTGCGTAGAATTGAGATCGGCGATGACATGGGCGGTCGTCTCGACCTCGCGGTGATACATTCTGGGACTGAAATAGAGAACGCAGGCGAACAGCGCCGCCATCGCCGCCAGCACGATCGCCAGCGGCTTCCTCAGGCGCCGCGCGACCAGCGCCACAAGCACGACGACGCCGAGCAGCAGCAGCAAGCCCATGCGGTCGCCGCTCAGCAGCACGGCGAGCGAGCCGACAAGGCCGAGGAAAATCGCAAACGCCGCCTTTCCCTTTTGCCAAAAGCCGAGAACCGCCGGCGCCATCAGCCAGGCGGTCTGGATGCCGACCCCCGGCTTGGGAGAAATGCTGGTCAGACGGTTCTCCCAGGCGGGGCGGCCGATCAGGTCCCGTCCCGAGAAATATTGCAGCAGGCAGTCGAGCGCATAGAAGGTGAGCGCCGCCCCGGTCGCCAGCAGCAGCCGATTTCTCGATCTTTCGTCGGGCAGGATCCAGACCGCCAGCGCCGCCGCATAGAGCGGCAGATGAATCCACTGGAGCGCGAAAAGAACGCCGGTCGCCGTGGGATGGCCGACCACGGTGCGGATCAGCTCGTAGGCCCACAGGGCGAACAGCGCGGCGAACCAACCCTGCCTGGCCCAGGCGAAATCGCGGTCGCGCCAGCTTTGCAGGACGAAAAGCACCGAAACCAGCGTCATCACGGCTTCCTGCCAGCCGACGACCAAAGCGATCGGCGAAAGCACCGCGATCGGTTCGGCGATCGACCGCAAGTCGATCGCTCCGAGGTCGATGTCGCGCAGACGGGCGTTTCTCAGCCGGGAGATCAACAACGCTCCCGAGTCGCGGCCGTTCCGCAGCGCCGCCGCGAGCCGGCCGACGGGGGAATCTCGCCCGGAGCCCGTCGCGGAACGCCCGGCCCCGCTCAAAGCGCCATGGCCGAATCCGACGAGGCGCCTCTCGCCGCGCCTTCGGACCATGAGGGAAGCTCGGCCGACGCGGCGCGGCATTCGCGCCTCCGGGCGGCCGACCCGGCGACCAAGCCCGCGGCGCCCTTTGCGGCCGGCTTGCTCGCGAGCAACGCAATGTCCTGAAAAGTCGGAAACGAGGGTCGCAAGCGGCGCTCTTCGTCCTCGTCGAATTCCATGCGGCCGACGCTGAACCCGACCGAACGCCGTTGATCAGCAAAATCAAGCTCATAGTTTCGCTTGTGATCGCGAGCGCGAATCTGTTCCATTTCCCTTGTCGTCATGCCGGTCGGCGGCTCCGCGGCGATCGCCTGATCCTCGGCGGTCGGCGCCGAAAAATACGCCTCGCCGCTGATATCAGCGTCTTTTTTCATGAAATGCAGGGCGATGACGCGGTCGCGCTCCTTTGACAAACAATTTGGACGGCGCCGTTCCGCCCGCTTGCGCATATTGAGGAAAGAGCCGCCAGAACCACCAACCGTCCAATAATACTTCCCCCGCGGCGGGAGAAACTGGACGGGCTCGTCGCGCAGCGCCGTCGGGGCATTCTTGGCGTAAGTAGTCTTGTCCCGCATTTCTCGGCCTATGGCGATACGCGCGTGGCATGCTCAACCGCCGATCCGCGGGGAGCGGCCTCCGCAGCCACGTGAAACGCCCCCCAACGCCGGGCGGTCAGCCGGCAGCGCCGTGTATCGCAACCCGGCCGCGCTGGCAATTCCAGCGCGCGGCCCGCCGCCTTGCGCGCCGCGCGCGCCCGTTGCAGAAGTCTCGCGGAAATTCAGCGGTCGGGATGCGCGCGCTTGAGACTCTCACCTCTCCGGACTCGGTCGGCGGCGCAGCGGCCGCTCGGACAGAGCCCCCGGACATCCCCGGGCGATGGAAGAGACCGCCATTGATCGCCATCGCCACCCAATGCTTCGGCCCCGACGTCGGCGGCATCGAAATCCTGATGACCGGACTGGCCGACCAATTGTCGCTCGCCGGAATCGAAGTCGAAGTCTTCGCCGACCATATGCGCTCGCGGGCCGTCCAGGGTTTTCAACCTCCCTACCCCGTCCTCCGGTTCGGATCGTTTCGGCCGCTTCGCCGGCTGATGAAACGCCGCGCCATCGCGCGGGCGGCGCGCCGCGACGGGGTCTCCGGCCTGTTCGCCGATTCCTGGAAGAGCGTCGCCGCCGTGCCGGCGAGCGCCGCGCCGATGGCCGTGCTGGCGCATGGCACGGAATTTCCGCTCGAACCGTCGCCGGCCAAGGCGCAGCGGATCAACGCGGCGCTGCGGCGCGCGCGCGCCATCATCGCGAGCTCCCACTATACCGCCGGCCTGGTCGGCAACTTCCTGCAAGGGGTCGACGCGCCGGTCATCGTCATCAATCCGCCGATCCCGCCGCTGCCGGTCGCCGGGCCGCCAGCGCTCGCCCAAATGGACGCCGCGATCGCCGGCCGCGGCCCGGTGATCGCCACGCTGGCGCGGCTGGAGCCGCGAAAAGGGGTCGACGCCGTCTTGCGCGCGCTGCCGGCATTGCGCGCCGCGCATCCCGGCCTCGTCTATCTCGTCGCGGGCGCCGGCGCCGATCTCGCCCGGCTGCGCGATCTTGCGGCGGGGCTGGGCGTCGAGAACTGCGTCGTTTTCCTCGGCGAGGTTTCCGATCCGCAGAGAAAGGCCGCGTTGCTGACCCGCGCCGACGTCTGCGCGATGCCGTCGCGGCGCGTCGGAAATTCCGTCGAGGGCTTCGGCATCTCCTACGGCGAAGCGGCGTGGTACGGCGTTCCCTCGCTGGCGGGCGGGGACGGCGGCGCCGCCGATGCGGTCATCGACAACAAGACGGGGCTCATCTGCGACGGCGGCAGCGACGACGAAGTTCGCGCCGCGCTCACCCGGCTGCTCGGCGACGAGGCCTTGCGCAGGAATCTCGGCGCGGCGGCCGCCGATCTGGCGCGCGCCAAATTGACCTGGTCCGCCGCATTGCCGCGTTACCTTGCGGCGATCGGAATGTAGCGGCCCCGCGCTACCCGGGGTCGGGCACGTTCGGCCGAATGTGCAATTCGCGCAATTGCCTGGGCGTCGCGGGCGCCGGCGCGCCCATCAGCAGATCCTCGGCGCGCTGGTTCATCGGGAACAGCGCGACCTCGCGCAGGTTCTGCTCGCCGGCCAGCAGCATGACGATGCGGTCGACCCCCGCCGCCATGCCGCCGTGCGGCGGCGCGCCGTAGTGGAAGGCGCGATACATGCCGCCGAAGCGCTCGATCACCGTCTGCTCGCTGTAGCCGGCGATCTCGAACGCCTTGACCATCGCTTCGGGCCGGTGGTTGCGGATGCCGCCGGAGGCGAGCTCATAGCCGTTGCAGGCGACGTCGTACTGGAACGCGTTGATCGTCAGGGGATCCTGCGAGGTCAGCGCCTCCAGGCCGCCCTGCGGCATCGAGAAGGGATTGTGCGAGAAGTCGATCTTCTTGTCGTCCTCGTTCCACTCGAACATCGGGAAATCGACGATCCAGGCGAACTCGAACCGCGCCTCGTCCACGAGTTTCAGGTCCTGCGCCGCCTTGGCGCGGGCGAGGCCGGCGAATTTGGCGAATTTATCGGGATCGCCGGCGACGAAAAACGCCGCATCGCCGGCCGAGAGCCCGAGCTGGGCGCGGATCGCCTCCGCGCGCTCGGGGCCGATGTTGTTGGCGATCGGGCCGCGCGCGCCGACGCCCTTGGCGGCCGGATCGGCGGCCTTGGTGGTCTCATCGGTCGACCGGTCAAAATAGAGGATATAGCCCAGCCCCGGCTGGCCCTCGCCCTGAGCCCAGGCGTTCATCCGGTCGGCGAAGGTGCGCTGGCCGCCCCCGTTGGCCGGGATCGCCCAGACCGCATTCTTCGGCGTCTCCAGTAGCCGGGCGAAAACCTTGAAGCCGGAGCCGCGAAAATGCGCCGAGACATCCTGCATGACGATCGGGTTGCGCAGGTCGGGCTTGTCGGAGCCGTATTTCTGCATCGCCTCGGCATAGGGAATGCGCGGCCACGGCGACGGCGTCACCGGCTTGTCGCCGGCGAACTCCTCGAATACGCCGCGGATGACCGGCTCCATCGCCGCGAACACGTCTTGCTGCTCGACGAAGCTCATTTCGATGTCGAGCTGGTAGAACTCGCCCGGCAGCCGGTCGGCGCGCGGGTCCTCGTCGCGAAAGCACGGCGCGATCTGGAAATAGCGGTCGAACCCCGCCATCATCAGGAGCTGCTTATATTGCTGGGGGGCCTGGGGCAGCGCGTAGAATTTGCCGGGATGGATGCGCGAGGGCACCAGATAGTCGCGCGCGCCCTCCGGGCTCGAGGCGGTCAAGATCGGCGTCTGGAACTCGAAGAATCCCTGCTTCTTCATCCGGGCGCGCAGACTGTCGACGATGCGGCCGCGCAACATGATGTTTTGATGCAGCTTTTCGCGACGCAGGTCGAGAAAGCGGTATTTCAGCCTGGTGTCCTCGGGATAGGGCTGGTCGCCGAAAACGGGCAGCGGCAGTTCGCCGGCCGGGCCCAGCACCTCGATCTCGCGGACGTAAAGCTCAACGAGGCCGGTCGCCATTTCGGCGTTTTCGGTGCCGGGCGGGCGCTTGCGCACGGCGCCGTCGAACCGCACAACATATTCCGAGCGGAGTTTTTCGGCGTCCCCGAAGGCGGGCGAATCCGGATCGACCACGCATTGCGTCAGGCCGTAATGGTCGCGCAGGTCGATGAACAGCACGCCGCCGTGGTCGCGGATGCGGTGACACCAGCCCGACAACCTGACAGGCTGGCCGACGTCGGCCTCGCGCAGGTCTCCACAATGATGCGTGCGATAGCGGTGCATGTTCGCTTGGCTTTCGACGATTGGCGGCACGGGGTGCCTATCGGAAAACGAGCCGGCGGGAAAGCGCCAATGGCCGGCGAGCGCCCGCGCCGCTGGTTTTTGCGCTGGAAGCCCCCATTTCATGTCGGACGCCGTTCCCGATGATTTGCGGGAGCGCCGCGCGATCCTGGTCTAACGCTTGAAAGAACGCCGCCATGTCCAATGAGATGCAAGGGAAAATATGTCTGGTGACCGGCGCGACGCTCGGCATCGGCAAGGAAACCGCGTTGGGCCTGGCGCGAAAGGGCGCGCATGTCGTGATTGTCGGGCGCGACGAAGCGCGCACCCGTGAGACGGCGGCGTGGATCGCAAAGGAATCCAGCAACCCGCAGGTCGATTTTCTGGTCGCCGATCTGTCGTCGCAAGCCGAGGTGCGGCGCCTGGCGGCGGCGTTCGCCGACATTTATCCAAGGCTCGACGTTCTCATCAACAACGCCGGCGCGATCTTCATGAAACGCGAGCTGACCGTCGATGGCGTCGAGCGGACCTGGGCGCTCAATCATCTCGCCGAATTCCTGCTGACGCATCTGCTGCTCGACAAGCTGGCGGCGAGCGCGCCCGCGCGCATCGTCAATGTCTCCTCCGACGCGCATACGGCCGGCGCCATCGCCTTCGACGATTTGCAAGGGGAAAAGAAATACGGCGGCATGCGCATTTACGCCCAGTCGAAGCTCGCCAATATTCTCTTCACCTTCGCGCTCGCGCGGCGGCTGGCCGGCAAAGGGGTGACCGCCAATTGTCTGCATCCTGGCGTCGTCGCCACCGGCTTCGGCCACAACACGCCGGGGTTCGTCAATACGCTGCTCAGTCTGGCGCGGCCGTTCCTGCTGACGGCGCAACAAGGCGCCGCCACGTCGATCTATCTGGCCTCCTCGCCGGAAGTCGCCGAGGTCAGCGGCAAATATTTCGTCAAATGCAAGCCCGCCGCTTCGTCGAAGCTCAGCACCGACGTCGCCTTGCAGGAGAAGCTGTGGCAATTGAGCGAGCTTCAGACGGCGAGCCCGGCGTAGAACGGTTCGCCGCGCGGCGCGCTGACAGGCGACCAGCCGCGGCAGGGCCCCCCGACATTTCGGTTGCCGGGGATCCTCACTCAGGCAGGCCGCCCGGCTATTGCTGTCCCTGTCCCTGTTGCGGCGCCTGCGCGAGGCAGGTCTGGACGAACCCTTTCAGGTCGTCGCCGGCGAGGCCTTGCGCCTTGCCCTGCTGACGGCACTGCATCCGCGCGGCGACCTTCGGCCTTTGCGCGCCGACGCATTCGCCGACGGCGGCCTTCAGCGCGTCGCCGGTCAGCCCCTTGGCCCTGGCGTCGCTGCGGCAACTCGCGATAAGCTGCTTGGCCGGCGGCTTGCCGCCCGGCGCGGCCGCTGGCGGCGGGCCCTGATCGGCAGTCGCGCCCTGAGGCGGGCCCTGGTCGGCCGGCGCCCCGTTGGCCGGCGGCGGCGGGCCCTGGTCGGCCGGCGCCGCCATGCTCTGGCCGCCCGGCCCCGGTCCTTGCGCGACGCAGCTCTTGACGAAGGCCGTCAGCTGGTCGCCGGCGAGCCCTTGCGCCTTGCCCTGCTGGCGGCACTGCATCCGCGCGGCGACCTTCGGCCTTTGCGCGCCGACGCATTCGCCGACGGCGGCCTTCAGCGCGTCGCCGGTCAGTCCCTTGGCCCGCGCGTCGCTCCGGCAGCTGGCGATCAGTTGCTTGGCCGGCGGTTTGCCGCCCGGCGCCGCCGCCGGCGGCGGACCCTGGTCGGCCGAGGCGCCATTGGCCGGCGGCGGGCCCTGGTCGGCCGGCGCGGCCATCGTCTGCCCGCCCGGCCCCGGTCCTTGCGCGACGCAGCTCTTGACGAAGGCCGTCAGCTGGTCGCCGGCGAGGCCTTGCGCCTTGCCCTGCTGACGGCACTGCATCCGCGCGGCGACCTTCGGCCTTTGCGCGCCGACGCATTCGCCGACGGCGGCCTTCAGCGCGTCGCCGGTCAGCCCCTTGGCCCTGGCGTCGCTGCGACAACCGGCGATCAGTTGCTTGGCCGACGGTTTGCCGCCCGGCGCCGCCCCGGGCGGCGGACCCTGGTCGGCGGAGCCGCCGGGCGGCGGCCCCTGGTCCGTCTGGGGCGCACCCTGGTCGGCCGCCGGCGGCGCGTTCTGGGCGGCGGCGGGCGCGCAAGCCAGCGCCAGAGCGAGGACGCCTGACAATCCGATCAGTCTGAACATCTTGGTGTTTCCTTCCAAAATTGGCGCGCACGCCCAAAAAGAATCGCGAGAATCGCTCACGTATGAATTGCACGATCGACGAATCAATACACGACCGCGTGATGATCAGTATCATCGCCGACAACGCGACGCGCCGAAATATCGTCGCCGCCTGCGAAACTCGCTCCATGAATCGACGCAGCGGCTATATTGCGGCGGCTGTGGCTAATGGGCATTTGCGCCGGTATTGCGGCAAAACTTCATCAAATCTACATGCGCGTCTTTCGTCCCGCGTCGTGGCCGCATCGCCTCAGCCCTTGTCGCGCATCACTCGCGACTTCTCGCGGCCCCAGTCGCGCTGCTTGTCGGCCTCGCGCTTGTCGTGCAGCTTCTTGCCGCGGCCGAGCGCGATGGCGATCTTGGCGCGGCCCTTGTCGTTGAAATAGATGCGCAGCGGCACGATCGTCATGCCCTCGCGCTCCACCCCCTTGGCGAGCTTGGCGATTTCCTTGGCGTGAAGCAGCAGTTTGCGCGGCCGGCGCGGCTCGTGATTGAAACGGTTGGCCTGCAGATATTCCGGTATGTTGGCGTTGTAGAGGATCAATTCGCCGTTGCGGTCCGCCGCCGCGTAGCTCTCGGCGACCGTCGCCTTGCCCGCGCGCAACGCCTTGACCTCCGTGCCGGTCAGCATCAATCCGGCCTCGAACACCTCGCCGATCTCGTAATCGAAGCGCGCGCGCCGATTGTCGGACACGATCTTGTAGTTCGACTTCTCCTTTTCGGCCACGTCGCGTCAGTCCGGTCGAGTCACGCGTTCAGCACGCCGGCGTGAACCATCGCGCGGCGAATCAGCGCCTCGGCGCTTTCGGTGACCGGCACCAGCGGCAGGCGCACTTCGTTGCGCGCGCGCCCCAGGATGCTCAGCGCGTATTTGGCGCCGCAAACGCCGGGCTCGGCGAATATCGCGGCGTGCAGCGGCGTCAGGCGATCCTGGAGGCGCAGCGCATGGCTGTAGTCGCCCTTGAACACCGCCTCCATCAATTCGGCGCACAGCGCGGGCGCGACATTGGCGACGACCGAAATGCAGCCATGCGCGCCGGCGGCCATACAGGCGAGCGCCGTCATGTCCTCGCCGGAAAGCTGGATGAAGGTCGGCCCCATCGCTTGCCGCTGCAGCGAGATGCGCCCGACATTGCCGGTGGCGTCCTTCACGCCGACGACGTTCTTCAAGTCGAACGCCCGCTTCATCGTCTCGACCGACATGTCGACCACCGAGCGCGGCGGGATGTTGTAGATGATGATCGGGATGTCGATGGAATCGTTGATCGCCTTGAAGTGCCGAAACAGACCTTCCTGGGTCGGCTTGTTGTAATAGGGCGTGACGACGAGCACCGCGTCGGCGCCGACCTTCTCGGCGTGGCGCGCCAGTTCGATCGCTTCGGTCGTATTGTTCGAGCCGGCGCCGGCGATCACCGGCACGCGGCCGCGCGCCTCATCGACGCAGATATCGACGACGCGCCGATGCTCCTCATGCGAAAGCGTCGGGCTCTCGCCGGTCGTGCCGACCGGCACCAGCCCGTGCGATCCGGCGGCGATCTGCCAGTCGATCAGCCCGCGAAACCCTTCCTCGTCGATCCTACCGTCCCTGAACGGCGTGACGAGAGCCGGCATCGAGCCGTGAAACTTCGCCCTCTTCTCCATTTCGCCCATCCAGCCCGATCGGCCGCGCGAACCGCCACGGCGGGCGAACCCGCCTTCGCCCATTCTCTCGCACACATAAACCCTGCGCCGCGCCGGCGAAAGGGGTTCGGCGGCCGATCGGCGGCGTTGGCGCCGATTAACGCTTGATCAGCAAAGCAGGCGCAGGATCGCGTCATGGAGGTTGCGTCATGGCCGGCGCCCGTGTTCTCACGCCGCTGATCGCCGCTTGCGCGTTGAGTTGGGCGGCGGCGTCGCAAGAAGGCGCGCCGCCGGCGCCGCCCGCGGACCCGCACGCGCGCGAGGCGAAGCTCGACTTCACGCCGGTTTCGCGGATCGGCGCGGAGCCGGCGCCGGGCGCGAATCTCGTCGCGCCGGCCGAAGCGCCCGCCGACCGCCCCGCCGATCTGTCGCGCCTGCTGGCGGCGGCGCAGCTCTATCAAAAGGGCGATCTTGCCGGCGGCGACGCGCTCGCCATCGCCGTCAATGACCCGTTGCAACGCCTCGCGCTGGAATGGATCGCGTTGAAGTCGACGCCGCACCCCGACAAGGATCGGCTTGCGGCGTTCGCCGCCACGCATCCAGACTGGCCGGCCAAAGCCTGGTTCCGCGCCTTCCAGGAAGCGGCGCTGTACAACGACCACCCGCGCCCGGAAGCCGTGGTCGCCTTCTTCACCGACGATCCGCCGCGCACGCCGAGCGGCAAGCTGGCTCTGGCGCGCGCGCTTCAGGCCAGTCATCCCGACCAGGCGGCCGCGCTGGCGCGCGGGCTGTGGCGGGACAGCGATCTCGACGGCTGGGGCGAACGCGCCGTGCTCGGCGAATTCGCCGGCATGCTGACCCGCGCCGACCACAGATTCCGCGCCGAGCGGCTGCTTTACGCCGGAAATGTCGGCCCCGCGATGCGGGCGGCGGCGCTCGCCGGCGCCGACGAACTGGCGCTGGCGAAGCTGTGGGCGAGCGCGATCGCCCGGCCGCTGGCGCCGGAAGCCTTCGACGCCGCGCCGGCCTCGATGAAAGCCGACCCGGCCCTGCTCTACCTGCGCATTCAGGCGCTGCGGCGCGCCGATCGCGTTCTGGAGGCGGCGTTGCTGCTCCGTCACGCGCCGCGCGACGCCGCCGCGCTGATCGACGGCGACCGCTGGTGGGACGAGCGCCGGTGGGTGGCGCGCCGATTGCTCGATGCGGGAATGGCCTGGGACGCCTATGAGCTCTGCGCCGAGCATTCCGCCGTTTCGATCCCCTCGCGCGTCGACGCCGAGTTCCACGCCGGGTGGATCGCCCTGCGCTTCCTCGGCGACGCGCAGACCGCGGCCGGCCGCTTCGCCGCGGCGGCGGCGATCGCGCAAACGCCGCTGGCGATCGCCCGGACCGCCTATTGGCAGGGGCGCGCCGCCGAGCAGGCCGCGCGCGACGACGAGGCGCGGCGCTTCTACGAGCGCGCCGCCGCCTTTCCGATCGCCTATTACGGCCAGCTCGCCGCGCAAAAGCTGCATGCGCCCGCGCTCGCCCTGCGCGCGCCGTCGCGCGTCGCCACCGGCGAGGCGCGCAACGAGGCGACGCGCGTCGTCGCGCTGCTCTACGCCGCCAAACTGGACGGCCCGGCGCGGGCGCTCGCCTTCGACGCCGCGCGCGCCTATCGCGACGAGGCGCAGCTCGCCGCCCTCGCGCAAGTCGTGCAATCGCAGCGCGACGGGCTCGCCAGCGTCGCGATCGGCAAGCTGGCGACGGAGCGCGGCTTTGCGCTCGACGAGAGCGCCTTTCCGACATTCGGCGTGCCGGGCTTCGCGCCGCTGAACAATTCGGCGGATCTGACGATGGTCTATTCGGTCGCCCGGCAGGAGAGCGAATTCGCAGATCATGCGGCCTCCGGCGCCGGCGCCAAAGGGTTGATGCAAATCCTGCCCTCGACCGCCCGCGAAACGGCGAGCCGCGCCGGCGTGCCGTTCGACGCCGCGCGGCTCGTCGCCGATCCCGTCTATAACGTAGAGCTCGGCGCGGCTTATCTCGGGCGATTGCTCCTGGACGAAGGCGGCTCCGCGCTGCTCGCGCTTGCCGCCTACAACGCCGGCGGCGGCCGGGTCCAGCAATGGATCGACGCCTACGGCGATCCGCGCGCCGCCGGCGTCGATCCGGTCGACTGGGTCGAGAGCATTCCGTTCGACGAAACACGCGACTACGTGCAACGGGTCTACGAGAACCTGCAGGTCTATGGCGCGCGCTTTCGCGACGCCGGCAAGGCGCCGGTCGAACCGCAAACCGGACGGGTCGCGCGGGCGGACTTTTGAACCTGCGGCCAGGGCGCCGGGCGCGGTCGGATCAGCGGGCCGCGCGATCGGGTCGCGCGCGACATATCGCGTTTGATCCTGATCATGGAAAGAAGCACGGCCTCGGTCCAGTTGCATTCAGAGCGCATTGGCGGGCGCCCGTGACGGCGTGGCGCAGCAGAGTGAGCGACGCACGCGCATCCCTCGCTTGGTGGACGCGAGCCCGCCGAACCCGGCGCGGCGAACCAATGCGGCGGGAGATTGCGCGATGCCGGCCCGGGTGACTTTGTCGATGAGCGATCTGTCCGAGCGCGTGCGCGCCAGCTCGCAGCCTCTGCCGGACCTGCACTCGCCCGACGCTTTCGCCGCCTGTTTCGACGTGTTCGCCGACGCCAAGGTCGTGCTGCTCGGCGAGGCCACGCACGGAACGGCCGAGTTCTACAAGGCGCGCGCGGCGATCACCCACCGGCTCGCAGCGCACCACGGGTTCCGCATCCTGGCCATCGAGGGCGACTGGCCGGATGCGGCCGAACTCGACCGCTTTATCCGCCAGCACGGCGTCTGGGGAGAGCGCAACGCCTTCGTCAGCTTTCCGCGCTGGATGTGGCGCAACGTCGAATTCGCGCATTTCCTGAAGACGATGCGGCGCTGGAACGAAGGCCGTCCCCTCGAAGACCGTTTGGAGGTCAGGGGCCTCGACGTCTACAGCCTGCATCGCTCGCGCGACGAGGTGCTCGCCTATCTCGATCGCGTCGACCCGGTGGAGGCGGTCGCGGCGCGGCGGCGCTATTCGTGCCTCACCCCCTATCTTGACTCGCCTCAGGCCTACGGCGCGCGCGCCCGCGCGACGGGCATGAGCTGCGAGGACGGCGCCGTCGAAGAACTGGTCGCCCTGCTCGAGCGGCGTATGACGTACATCGCCGAGGACGGCGAAAAATATTTCGACGCCGAACAAAACGCCCGCGTGGTGCTCGGGGCCGAAGGCTATTACCGCGCCATGTATCGGGGCGCGATCGAGAGCTGGAACCTGCGCGACAGCCACATGTTCGAAACGCTGACGCGCGTCCTCGACCAACGCGGGCCGGACGCCAAGGCGGTCGTCTGGGCGCACAATTCCCATATCGGCGACGCTGACGCGACCGCGATGGGCGATAGCGGCGAATTCAATATCGGCCAGCTCTGCCGCGCCAAATTCGGCGACGAGGCCGCGCTGATTGGATTCTCCACCGATCGCGGCCACGTCATGGCCGCCGACGAATGGGGCGCGCGGCCGCGGGTCAAGGCCGTGCTGCCGGCGCGCGCCGACAGCTGGGAGCGGGTCTTCCGCGACGCAGGCCATGAGCGAGCCCTGACCAATTGGCGCGCCGATCGCGCGCTCGCCGGCGATTTGTCGACGAGCCGCCTGGAGCGGGCGATCGGCGTGATCTACCGGCCGGAGAGCGAACGGCGCAGCCACTATTTCGAGGCGCGGCTTTCCGCGCAATTCGACGCATTGGTCTGGTTCGAACAGACATCCCCGGTCGCCTCGCTCGGCGGCGAGCCGGCGCAAGGCGCGCCGGATATCTATCCCTTCGGGTTGTGATCCATGCCGCGACGCAGGAAAGGGCGGTGAGCATGGCTTCGATCGGCAACCGCGACATCGCCGCGCAATTGCGGCGGATGGCCGAAGTGCTCGACTGGCAGTTGGACAGCGGCTTTCGCGCCGCCGCCTATCGCAAGGCCGCCGAGGCGCTCGATGGGCTGAGCGAGCCGGTCGAGGCGATCTGGCGCAAGAAGGGCGTCGCCGGGTTGATGGAGATCGAGCATGTCGGGCGCGGCATCGCCGCGGCGATCGCTGAAATGCTCGCCAGCGGACGCTGGACGCAGCTCGATCGGCTGACCGGGGAACTGGAGCCGCAAAAAATGCTGCAAACCGTTCCGGGGATCGGACCCGAGTTCGCCCAGCGCATTCACGACAGCCTGCACGTCGAAACGCTGGAGCAACTGGAGCAGGCGGCCCATGACGGACGTCTCGACCGCGTGCCGGGGATCGGCGCGCGCCGCACCGCGGTCATTCGCGCCGGCCTCGCCGAGCGGCTCGGCCGAAGGCTGAGAGCCGCGACGGCGCCCGTTCAGCGCGCCGCGCCGATCGACATGTTGCTCGACGTGGATCGCGAGTATCGCGCGCGCGCCGCCGCCGGCGCCCTGCGGAAGATCGCGCCCAAGCGTTTCAATCCGTCCGGCGAGGCCTGGCTGCCGGTGTTGCACGCGCAGCGCGGGGATTGGCGTTTCACCGCGCTGTTCTCCAACACTGCCAACGCCCACGAGCTCGGCAAGACCGGCGATTGGGTGGTGATCTACGCGCATCTCGACGGCGAAGCCGAAACGCCATGCACGATCGTCACCGAAACGCACGGCCCGTTGAAGGGCCGGCGGGTGGCGCGCGGCCGCGAAGGCGAGAGCGCGGCCTATTACGCCGGCGCGGCGCCCGCGGGGCCGCCAGCGCGCTGAAGCCTCGGCCCGCGGCGGCGCCCGGCGACTGGCGCGCGCGGGCGTCTCGCGTATAAGTCGGCCATGCGCCCCGCCCTGCTCGATCCGCTTTTTGCGCCGGCCGCCACGCTGCCCGGCGTCGGCCCGAGGATCGCCAGGCTGCTCGACCGGCTGCTCGACCGCCCGGCCGGCGCGCGCGTCGTCGACGTCCTGTTCCACCTGCCCCATGCGACGCTCGATCGCCGCGCGCGCCCGAAAATCCGCGACGCCGCACGCGACGCCATCGCGACGCTCGAAGTGCGCGTCGCCGAGCACCGGCCGCCGCCGAGCGCGCGCTCGAAAGCCCCCTACAAAGTGCTGGTCGAGGACGACACCGGCGATGTCGAACTGGTGTTCTTCCTCGCCAACCACGACTGGATTCGCAAGGCGCTTCCCCTCGGCGCGACGCGATGGGTGTCGGGCAAGCTCGAAATGTGGGACGGCCATTTGCAGATTGTCCATCCCGACCGCGTGATGGACGCCGAGGCGCTCGCCAGGATGCCGTCGGTCGAGCCGGTCTACGGACTGACCGAGGGCCTGTTTCCGCGCGTTCTCGCCAAGGCCATGCAGGGCGCGCTGGCGCGGCTGCCGCGATTGCCGGAATGGATCGCCGAAACGACCATGCGCCGGCTGCGCGCGCCCTCGTTCGCCGCCGCTCTGGCGGCGATGCACAATCCGCAAGCCCCCGGCGACATCGATCCCGCCGGCGCCGCCGCCACGAGGCTCGCCTACGACGAATTGCTCGCCAACCAGTTGGCGCTGCTGATGGTGCGCGCGCGCATGCGCAATCTCGCGGGCCGATCGAGCGCCGGCGAGGGGCGTCTCGCCGCGACGATGCAGGCCGCGCTGCCCTTCACGCTCACCGCCGCCCAGACCACGGCGCTCGCCGAAATCCGCGCCGATCTCGCCGCGCCCAAGCGCATGCTGCGCCTGCTGCAAGGCGACGTCGGCTCGGGCAAGACGATCGTCGCCTTGCTGGCGATGGCGGATGTCGTCGAGGCGGGAAGGCAGGCGGCGTTGATGGCCCCGACGGAAATTCTCGCGCGCCAGCATTTCGAGCGCATGCGTCCGCTCGCCGAGGGCGCCGGGCTGCGCATCGGCCTGCTGACCGGCCGCGACAAGGCGAGCGAACGAAGCCGCACTCTGGCGGCGCTCGAGCGAGGCGAGATCGACCTCGCCGTCGGCACCCACGCCCTATTTCAGGAAGCCGTGGCGTTTCGCGATCTCGGCCTCGCCGTCGTCGACGAGCAGCATCGCTTCGGCGTCCACCAGCGCCTCGCATTGGCGGGCAAGGGCGAAGCGGTCGACATCCTGGTGATGACCGCGACGCCGATCCCGCGCACGCTCGCGCTCGCTTATTTCGGCGACATGGACCTTTCGGCGCTCACCGAGAAGCCGCCGGGCCGCACGCCGGTCGACACCCGCGCGATGCCGCTCGAACGCCTCGGCGAGGTCGTCGCGGCGGTCGGCCGCGCGATCGCGTCGGGCGCGCGCGCCTATTGGGTCTGCCCGCTGGTCGAGGAAAGCGAGGCGCTCGACGTCGCGGCGGCGCAAGAACGCGCCGAGGCGCTGCGCGCGTTGTTCGGCGCTGCGGTCGATCTCATCCACGGCCGCATGAAGGGGGTCGACAAGGACGCGGCGATGGAGCGCTTCCAGCGCGGCGAGACCAAGGTGCTGGTCGCCACCACCGTCATCGAGGTCGGCGTCGACGTGCCGCAGGCGACCATCATGGTGATCGAACACGCCGAGCGCTTCGGCCTCGCGCAACTCCATCAATTGCGCGGCCGCGTCGGACGCGGCGCGGGGCGCTCGACCTGCCTGCTGCTCTACAAGGCGCCGCTCGGAGAAGTCGCGCGGGCGCGCCTTGAAATCCTGCGCGAGACCGAGGACGGCTTTCGCATCGCCGAGGAAGATCTGCGGCTGCGCGGCGAAGGCGAAGTGCTCGGCGCGCGCCAGGCCGGCGCCCCCGGCTTCCGCCTCGCCCGCCTCGACCGGCACGGTCCGTTGCTGAGGCTCGCGCGGGACGAGGCGCAGGCGGCGTTGGCGCGCAATGGGCGGCTGGCGGGCGACGAGAACCGCGGCCTGCGCACGCTGCTCTACCTGTTCGAGCGCGACGAGGCGGTGCGGTTGCTCGACGCGGGCTAAACCCGAGGCCTCGCCGCCCGCGCCAGCAAGGTCCGCACGATGAGGCGATGGAACGGGATGATCAGCGCGAGATAGGCGCGGCCGGTCAGGTTGTCCGTGCGCACCAGCGTCGTCGCGGTCACCTGCTGACGATCGGCCGCCGGCGTCGAGACATCGACGACGACGCGAAAATCGAGATGCCAGTCGTCAAAGCCCAACACGACGCGGTTCGGGGTTTCGCTGACGACGGGAAAGACGCCGACGCGGCGTCTGTTATCGGCCGGCGCGCCGTTAAAGATCGCCGCATCGTCGGCGCCTTTCAGGCCGATCGCGGCGCCGAGCCGGTTGCGCGCCGCCAGCAGCGCCTTGATCCATCGCGGCGAGCGCGAAAACACAAGCTCGGCGGCGGCCATTGCGTCGAGCGCCGTTCCCTCGACGGTCACCGCATAGGCGTCGGCGAAACCGGCGCCGGCGAGAAGCGGCGCCGTGGTCGTCGCGGGCGCCCGTGTTTGAACCGCCATGCGAGGCTCCTTGCGGCGAACGCCCGCGCTCGCCGCCTCATTCGGCCGCCTGCCCTTGCGCCTCCGCCTCCAACGCCTTCTCCTGCCGCGCCGCCTTGGCCATCGCCGCGAGCGCGGCCTGACCTTCCGGCTGCACCACGCCCGCCGAAACGATCAGCTTGACGGCGTCCTCGGGCGTCATCGCCAGTTCGACGACGTCGGCCGCCGGAATGAAAAAGTAGAAGCCGGTGGTCGGATTGGGCGTGCAAGGCAGGAACACCGACGTCATCTCGCCGGGCGGCAGGACGCCGGCGACCGCGGCGGCGGGGTCGGCGGTGATGAACACGATCGACCAGCAGCCCTTCGAGGGAAACTCGACCAGCCCGACCTTGCGAAACTGGTTGGCGTTCTGGCTGAACACCGTCTCGAATATCTGTTTGACGCTCTTGTAGATGCCGCGCACGACGGGCGTGCGGTCGAGCAGCGCTTCGCCGATGCGCACCAGCGTGCGCCCGGCGATATTGGCCGCCAGAAATCCGAGCAGCGTCAGGCCGACGATGGCGATGACGACGCCGAATCCGGGGACGTGGAACGGCAGATAGGAATCGGGCCAGAAGCGCGTCGGCACCAGCGGCTTCACCCAATTGTCGACGGTGTCGATGAACCACCAGGCGATATAGACCGTGACGGCGACCGGGCCGAACACCACCAGGCCGGTGAAGAACCATGTGCGCAGCCGGACGCCCAGACTGCGCGGCGGCGCGGGAGCGGGATCGCCGACGATCGAGGCGACGGGGAGCGCAGACGTCATGGCCATCTCAAAACGGGCTCGTGGAGGAAGCGAACGCCTGTTCGCGGCGCCGCCCCCGCGCATCAGGACAACCCCTTCGGCGAGCCCGAATCATGGCGACGCGCGGCGCCAAAATCAAGGCGCGGGCGCCGAGCGTTACTCCACCGTCACGGATTTGGCCAGATTGCGCGGCTGGTCGGCGTCCTTACCCATCAGAACCGCGGTGTGATAGGCGATCATCTGGACGATCGCGGCGTAGACGATCGGCGCGAATTCGTCGCCCATATCGGGCATCGCCAGGAAATGCGCCAGACCGACCGCCGCCTCGGCGGCCGCCGTCCGGTCGCCGATCAGGATGATCCGGCCGCCGCGCGCCGCCACTTCCTGCATGTTGGAAACCGTCTTTTCGAACACCGCGTCGCGCGGCGCGATCACGATCACCGGCATCGCTTCATCGATCAGCGCGATCGGACCGTGCTTGAGCTCGCCCGCCGCATAGCCCTCGGCATGGATATAGGACAATTCCTTGAGCTTCAGCGCGCCTTCCAGCGCGAGCGGATAGGACGTGCCGCGCCCGAGGTAGAGCACGTCGCGCGCCCTGGCGAGCGAATGGGCGATCGGCTCGACCCTCGGCTCCAGCTTCAGCGCCTGCGCGATGAGGCCCGGGACCGCCGTCAATTCGGCGATCCGCGCCGCCGCCGCCGCTTCGTCGAGCGTCCCGCGCGCGCGCCCCAGGCTGATCGCCAGCGCGGCGAGCGCCGCGAGCTGGCAGGTGAACGCCTTGGTCGAGGCGACGCCGATCTCCGGTCCGGCCAGCGTCGGCGCGAGACTGTCGCTGAGGCGCGCGATGCTCGAGGTCGGCACGTTGACGACGCCGACGATCTTGCTGCCGCGCTCCTGGGCGTAGCGCAGCGAGGCCAACGTGTCGGCGGTCTCGCCCGATTGCGAAATGACGATCGTGACGCCCGACGCGTCGACCGGCGCCTCGCGATAGCGATATTCGGAGGCGACGTCGATCTCGACCGGCAGGCGCGCATAGCGCTCGATCCAGTATTTTCCGGTGAGGCCGGCCATGTAGGCGGTGCCGCAGGCGCAGATGGTGAGGCGCTCCAGCTTCGCCGGATCGACCGGCCAGGCGAACGGGCGCACGCGCTGCTCGCCGATGTCGATGTAATGGGCGAGCGTGTGGCCGACGACTTCCGGCTGCTCGTGAATCTCCTTGGCCATGAAGTGGCGGTAATTGCCCTTCTCGATGAGCAGGCTGCCCGCCTGGCTGCGCACCTTGCGACGCGTGACGACCTCGCCCGACGCGTCGCGGAACACCGCCCCCTCGCGCGTCAGCGTCACCCAGTCGCCCTCTTCGAGATAGGCGATGAGATCGGTGAACGGGGCGAGCGCCAGCGCGTCCGAGCCGAGGTACATTTCGCCCGTCCCGTAGCCAACGGCGAGCGGCGCGCCCTGGCGCGCCCCGATCAGCAGGTTGTCCTCGCCGTCGAACAGGAACGCCAGCGCATAGGCGCCGCGCATGCGCGGCAGCGCGCTCGCCACGGCCTCGACCGGGCTTTTGCCGCCCGCCAGCTCCTCGGTGACGAGAAAGGCCGCGACTTCGCTGTCGGTCTCGGTTTCGAACACAAAGCCCTTGCGCGTCAGCTCCTCACGCAACGCCTTGAAATTCTCAATTATACCATTGTGAACGACTGCGATTCTGTCGCTGGCGTGCGGATGGGCGTTGGCTTCGTTGGGCTTGCCGTGCGTCGCCCATCGCGTATGGCCGATGCCGATGGAGCCCTTGAGCGGCGCGGCGGCGAGGCGACCTTCCAGATTGCGCAATTTGCCCTCCGCGCGCCGGCGCGTCAGCCGCCCTTCCTCGAGGGTGGCGATTCCGGCCGAATCATAACCGCGATATTCGAGCCGCTTCAGCGCCTCGACGATCTGCCCCGCAACGGGACCGGCGCCGAGAACGCCAACGATGCCGCACATATGGATTTCCTCGCCAGGGGACCGAATCGAAATGAAAGCAAGGGTTAGACCAGTCCCGCGCCCCCGCTCAAATCACGTTGGGTGTCCGAATGTGAAACAGGGCGCGCCGGCGCCGCGCATTCCCGCTTTCGGCCGCGTCCGGAGACAAATGCCGACGAAATGCGGGGCCTGCCTTATCCCCGGCGTAACCATTTCGCGGTAAACACGCTTCGATTCTGATCGAAGACCAGGTTTTAGGTTTCGTCGCCGCGAGCGCCCTCCGTCGCACCGGGGTATTGCCGTTGAGCCAGCTATTCGACGCCTATGACGCCAATTACCGCGAGGTCGTGCAATCCTCGATCGATTTCTCGGGGCTGCCGCACGATTTCTTCCTGCAGGCCAAGGCCGAGCTGCTGGGCGAGACGCTGCGCCGCCGGCTCGGCGTCGTGCCGGCCGGCCATCTTCTCGACGTCGGATGCGGGGTCGGCGAATTGCATCCCTATCTTGCAGGGCTGTTCGAGACGATCAGCGGCCTCGACGTTTCGGCGTCCTGCATCGCGCAGGCGGCCAAGCGCTGTCCGAAGAATTCCTACGCTGTCGTCGCGCCCGGCGCGCCGCTGGCCGACGGGCGTTACGACGTCACGCTCGCCGTCTGCACGATCCATCATGTGCCGCCCGCCGATTGGTCGGCCTTCGTCGCCGACATGGTCCGCGTCACGCGGCCGGGCGGCCTCGTCTGCGTCATCGAGCACAATCCCTTGAACCCGTTGACGCGGCTCGCGGTCAGCCGCTGCCCGTTCGACGCCGACGCGACGCTGCTGCGATCGGCGCGCTGCGAAGCACTGATGAGAAACGCCGGGGCGAAGAGCGTCGAATCGCGGTTCTTTCTGCTGCTGCCAAGCCGCATGCGCTTGGCCCGCCGTTTCGAGAGGCGGCTCGGCGCAATCCCCCTCGGCGCGCAATATCTGACCTGCGCAACGGCCTGATCGCAGGCCATCGCTGAGCCGCCCGTCGAGTGAGCGCGCGGGCGGCCGCTTGCCCGATCGTCGGGCGCCGCGATACGCTGGATCAGCAGAGGGGGCCAGCGGCATGCGCTACGAAATTTCCGGCACGATCATGCAGACGGTGGCGATCGATCTCGCCCCCGGCGAGACGATCTACAGCCAGACCAACACAATGGCGTGGATGAACGACGCGGTGCAGATGGACACGCATACGGGGGGCGGCTTCCTCGCCGGCCTCAAGCGCTCGTTCGGCGGCGGCTCGTTCTTCGTCACCGATTTCACGGCGCAGGGCGCCGGCCATGTCGCCTTCGCGCCGCGCTTTCCCGGCGCGATCGTGCCGGCGCAGTTGCAGCCCGGACAATCGTTGATCTGCCGCAAGGAGACCTTCCTCGTCGCGCAGAAGTCGGTGGCGCTCGAACTGGCCTGGCAGAAGCGCCTCGGCGCGGGATTCTTCGGCGGCGACGGCTTCATCCTTCAGAAGGTCACCGGGCCCGGCGTCGTCTGGCTGGATCTCTCCGGCGAGGTGATCGAGCGCGATCTCGCCCCGGGCGAGCGCCTGCTGGTCCATGCCGGCCATGTCGGCGTGTTCGAGCCGAGCGTCGGCTTCGACATCCAGATGGTCAAAGGCTTCAAGAACATCCTTTTCGGCGGCGAGGGCCTGTTCCTGGCGACGCTGACCGGTCCCGGCCACGTCTGGCTGCAAAGCATGCCGATCATCAATCTCGCTGAGGAAATCGGGCGCTACTTGCCGGGCCGCAACGATTCCAGCGGATCGGCCGGCGGCGCCGTGGCGACCGGCGCGGCGCTCGGCGTCGTCGGCGGCCTGCTCGGGGGGCTGCTCGGCGGCAAGGACGAGACCTGAGCGCCTTTCTCAGCCCGTCCGGCCGCGGAACCCGGTCGCGAGCACATAGAGCTCCGCGCTGTCGGCGCGGCTCGCCTTCGGCTTGAGATGGCGCACCACCGCGAAATCGCGCTTGAGGCCGGCCAGCAATTCGCCCTCCGTTCCGCCATGCAACACCTTGGCGAGAAAGAAACCCTTCGGCGCAAGGACGCCGCGCGCGAAATCGGCGGCGAGTTCGGCGAGGCCGACGATGCGCAGATGGTCGGTCTTGCGATGGCCGGTGGCGTTGGCCGCCATGTCGGACAACACCCCGTCGGCCGGCCCGCCCAGCATCTGCGTCAATCGCGCCGGCGCGTCGGGATCATGGAAATCCATCACCGAGAATTCGACGCCGTCGATCGGATCGATCTCGAGGAGATCGATGGCGATCACCCGGCCCTTGCCGCTTGGCGCGCCGACGCTCCTGGCGGCGACCTGCGACCAGCCGCCGGGCGCGGCGCCGAGGTCGACAATCTTCTGACCGGGTTTGAAGAGACGATATTTGTCGGCGATTTCGATCAGCTTATACGCCGCGCGGGAGCGAAACCCTTCGCGGCGCGCCTGCGCGACATAGGGATCGTTCAACTGGCGCGCCAGCCAGAGCGTCGAGGACAGGCTGCGCTTGCCGGCGGTGCGCACCCGGTTCTTGAGCGAGCGGCCGCCCTCGCGCCCCGACCCGCCGCCTCCTGCCGCCATCGACTAGTCGTCCATTCGGTTGTCGCGCGGGCCGACGCGATCGGCGCTCATCAATTGCGTCAAAATCCCCTCGCGCAGGCCGCGATCGGCGATGCGGATCCGCTCGGCCGGGAAGCTCTGGCGAATCGCTTCGAGGATGGCGCAGCCGGCAAGCACGAGATCGGCGCGTTCGTGGCCGATGCACGGGTTGGCCGCGCGCTGTTCGTAGCTCATCGCGCGCAATCGCGCGATCGCCGCGTCGACTTCGCCGCTGGTCAGCCACAGCCCGTCGACCTGCCGTCGGTCGTAACGGGGCAGGTTCAAGTGGACGCCGGCGATCGTCGTGACGGTGCCGGAAGTGCCCAGCAGATGAAAATGCGCGCAGCGCGCCTGGTCCGCCACGCGCGCCGAAAAAGGCGCGAGGTGCCCGGCGACGAACCTGATCATCGCCGCGAAGGTCTCATCGCTGATCTCGCGGCCGCCAAATTTCTCGGCGAGCGTGACGACGCCGAGGCGCATCGATTCCCAGGCCCTGATTCGCTGGGCCGTCAGATCGCCGCCGTTGCGCGCCGCCCGACGGTTTTCGCCCGACAGCCAGACGATCTCCGACGAGCCTCCGCCGATGTCGAACAGCACGATCGATTGCGCGTCGCGGTCGGCGAGCGCGCCGCAACCGACCGCCGCGAGATGCGCCTCGGTCTCGCGATCGACAATCTCCAGCTGGATGCCGAGGCGCTCGCGCACCTGATCGAGGAATTGCGCGCCGTTGGCGGCCGAGCGGCACGCTTCGGTCGCGATCAGGCGCGCCCGCGCGACGCCGTGCAGCCGCATCTTGTCGCGGCAGACCGCCAGGGCGCCGATCGTGCGCTCGATCGCCGCCTCGCTCAGCCGGCCGGTCTGCGACAATCCCTCGCCGAGCCTGACGATCCGCGAAAACGCGTCGATGACGCGAAAGCCTTCGGCGGTCGGGCGAGCGACCAAGAGACGGCAATTGTTGGTGCCGAGATCCAGCGCGGCGTAGGCGCCCCGCGGCGAACGCCGGCGCGGCGGCCCCTCGCTCATGCCGGACGCCCGCTGCGGCATCGACCCGAGGGGCGAGCCCAACGGCGAGATGACGTCCAATCGCAAACTCCTTGCGCCCGAAACAGCCAGAGTTCGAGCGAACTTTCGCCGCAATTGTAACAAGGTCTTGGCGGGATGCAACGATTCGTCGGGGACGGCCGTCAGGGTGTGAATATCGGGTGCCTGACCTTGTCGCCCGGCTGGACGCCGATGGCGGCGGCGACGCCGCCGTTGACTTCGAGAACGCCGTAACAAGGCCCGCCCGAGGGGATCAAGCGCTCCGACAGCGGCTCGGCGTTGGCGACGACGTTGGTGACGACGCCGGCGCGCGAGATGAAGACCATGTCGAGCGGGATGTAGGTGTTCTTCATCCAGAACATCACCGGCGCTTCGCGCTTGAAATCGAACAGCATGCCCCTGTCCGCCGGCATGAAACGGCGATACATCAGGCCCCTTTCGCGCTCGGCGTCGTTGCGCGCCACCTCCACCGAGAAGGCGTGGACGCCCGTCGCCGTGACGATTTCGAGCTTGTCGAGCGATTGCGGCGTCGCCGCGCCGGTCCAACCGAGGCCAAGGGCGGCGAACAAGAACAGCAACGACGCCCATCGGCGCGCCTGCGCCCAGCGGAGCCAAGGGACCGTTCTGATCGACACGTTCGCGCCCGTCCTGTCAGCGATGGTTGATCGCGCAGGAAAACCCCGTCCGCGGCGAAAGGCAACCCTTTCGCGCCAACAGGACCCGCTAATGCGAGGAAGGCGGCTTTGATCCATCGAGGCGGCGCACTTCGGCCGCCATCAGACCTTTGGGACCCGGCCCGAAACGCGCCAGCAGACTGTCGCCGGGCTTGACGTCGGCAATTCCGTAGCGGCGCAGCGTCTCCATATGGACGAATATGTCCTCGGTGCCTTCGCCGCGCGACAGGAAGCCGAATCCGCGAACCCGATTGAACCATTTGACGATCACGATCTCGAAACCGCCGATCGGGGCGACCTGCGCATGGGTGCGCGCCGGGGGCAGTTGCGAGGGATGGACCGCCTCGCCAGCTTCGACGGACAGCACGCGAAACACCTGCATGCCCCGGTCGCGCCGGGTGGCTTCGGCGACCACCCGCGCGCCCTCGTGGATGGATTGGAAGCCGTCGCGCCGCAACACCGTGACATGGAGCAGGACATCCGGTTCGCCGCCATCGGGAATGATGAAGCCGTACCCCTTGGACACATCGAACCACTTGACCCGCCCGGCGACCTCCACGAGCGAGAGAGGCTGTCCGTCTTCCGTGACGCCTAGAGGATGACCGCTGACCGGAAGTTGAGATTTCGAACTTTTCTCGCCCAATTTATCGGCTCCCCAAACGAATACGGCACGGCCGGCTGAGCAATCAACTTCAACGTGCAATACTTTCGATGGCGCAGGAGCGAAATGGCCGTGAACTCACGCGCTTCGATACTCTTCAAGCTGTTCGCCGCTCATATATCGTTCTGTTCGATAAGCGTCGTCTCCGTTAACCCTGATGCACTTGAGTTGCCGGAAAATCCGCGCGCCCGTCAAGTGATTCTCTCGTTGGAAGGATAGCAAAACGGCGGGGCCGACCTAGTAAAATCTTCGTCCGCCAACGAAACCTTGTGGACAGCGAATCGACGATCGATAATTTTCGCGGCCTCGATACGATCAGCAACGGAAATCCGCTCGGGCGCCCGTTCGAGCGGCGGCGCCGCGCAAGGAAGCTTCGGCGAATCAAAGCGCGAGCGCGGCCCCGCCTCGCAGCCTCGGGGAAACCTCGGCGCGCGCCGGCGCTGGCGCCCATGCGCCTGCGACGCGGCGACGGAACTGACGCGGCTGGCCCTTACTCGGCTTCTTCGTCGGGTTCGGGCGGCGGCGCCATGCCCTCCAGACCGCGCAGCAGGTCTTCCTCGGTCATGCGGTCGAATTGCGCGTCGGCGCCGGCCTCGCCCTGGCCGAACGCATTGTTGACCAACGGCGGGGCCGCCTCGGCCTCGGGCTCGTCGACCTCGACATGCTTCTGCAGCGAATGAATCAGATCCTCTTTCAGATCGCCCGGCGTCAAACGGGATTCGGCGATTTCCCGCAACGCGACGACCGGGTTCTTGTCGTTGTCGCGCGGCACGGTGATCTGCGCGCCGGACGAAATTGTACGCGCACGGTGACTGGCCATCAAAACGAGATCGAAGCGATTCTCGATTTTATCGATGCAATCCTCGACGGTGACGCGCGCCATGGCGACTCCTTAAAATACGATCGGCAATGAGAGAGTTGGCGGCCTCCTACACCGGCGACCCCGGCAAAGCAAGCCAATCGGCAACGCCGCCCCGCTCCCGCGGCGGCGAAAAGGGCTCAGGAGGCGTCGCCCGAGGCCAGATGCGCGCGCGCCGAGGCGAACACCGCGCGAAACATTTCAGGCGTCAGCGCGCGGGTGTTCGTATTGTAGCGAGAGCAATGGTAGCTGTCGAAAAGCCGCAATCCGCGGACCGGCAGGGCGTGAACCGCGCCGTGGGCGAACGGAAACTGTGAAAGACGCAAGCCGAAAGTGCGCAAAGCGCTGTCATGGGCGATGCGGCCGAGGACGACGATGGCGCGCAGATCGCCGAGCGCGTTCAAGGCGCCGGCGAGATAGCGCCGGCAGGCGGCGATCTCCTGCGGCGTCGGCTTGTTTTGCGGGGGAACGCAGCGCACCGCATTGACGATCGCGCAATCCTGGAGCTCCAGCCCGTCGTCGGGGCGCCCGGCGTATTGCCCCCGGGCGAAGCCGAATTCGAGCAATGTCGCATAGAGCAGGTCGCCCGCGTAGTCGCCCGTGAAGGGTCGTCCGGTCCGGTTGGCGCCGCGAAGCCCCGGCGCCAGGCCGATCACCGCGAGGCGCGCGTCGCCCGGGCCGAACGAAGCGACGGGCGCGTTGGCCCAATCGGGAAACCGCACGCGATTGGCGCGCCGGAACTCGGCGAGCCGCGGGCAGTCTGCACAATCGCGCGGCGGGCTGACGTCGAACGGCAATGATATCCCTATTGCGGCCGCGCCATCACGACAGCGCCGCCCTCGGCCCGGTCGGGGCGACCGGGCTTCGAGGGCGCAGGCTCAGTCGTTGACGATCTCGACGTTCGGCTGCCCGGATGGCGCGTAGTGACTTTGCGGACGGCGCTGCTCGCCCTGCCGCGACGAGCGCTCGGCGCGCTCGCCCGGATCGCGTCCGATGCGCGCGATCATCTGCGTCAGGTCGACGAACTCGTCGGCCTGCCGCCGCAATTCGTCGGCGACCATCGGCGGCTGGGTGGCGATCGTCGAGACGACTGAGACGCGCACGCCCTTGCGTTGGATCGCCTCGACGAGGAAGCGAAAATCGCCGTCGCCCGAAAACAGCACCATATGGTCGATATGATCGGCCATCTCCATGGCGTTGACCGCCAGCTCGATGTCCATATTGCCTTTGACCTTGCGGCGACCGGTCGAGTCGAAGAATTCCTTCGCGGCCTTGGTGACGACCGAATATCCGTTATAGTCGAGCCAGTCGACCAGCGGTCGGATTGAAGAATATTCCTGGTCTTCTACGAGCGCGGTATAGTAGAACGCTCGAATAAGTCGTCCCCTACCCTGGAATTCCTTGAGCAGCCGCTTGTAGTCGATATCGAAGCCGAGGGATTTTGCGCTTGCGTAGAGGTTGGCGCCGTCAATGAAGAGAGCAATCCGTTCGTCGTGTGGCATACCGAAATTCTCTTGAATGGTTGGATTTGTCGACTCGCTACCCGGATATCCCAGAGAACCGGCCCCCCAACGTCCTCCTTCGCGCCTGCTTGCCCCGCGCGCCCTTGCGCGGAGACGGCTACGAGTTTCGGGGCGCCGCCGCGGACCCCTGAAAATCGTCGCCGATGCGCCTATCAACGCGCTGACGTCGGCGAAGTCAAGCCGTCAAATCCATCGCCGCGCGGGGCTCCCCGCCGGCGCTTCACCTCGCCCCGCCGACCGGAATCGTCGCGGCGCCGCGGCGCGGCGGCCGCACCTGACGTCGGCGTCCCCCGATCGATGCGATTTGGGGCTGAATTCGATGGCGCGGACGGTTCCGCGCCCGCCTCAAATCGGCTAAGCACGACGCTCCAACCAACGCCTCGCGGGGGCGAAATCGAGGAAACGCCATGAAACTGGTGCGCTATGGGAAATCGGGCAAGGAGAGACCGGGCCTTATCGACGCCGCGGGCAGGATTCGCGACCTCAGCGACATCATCGCCGACGTCGGCGCGGACACGCTCGCGCCCAAAGTTTTGGCGCGGCTCGCCAAGATCAAGCCCGACGCGTTGCCGCTCGTGCGGGGCAAGCCGAGGCTCGGCCCCTGCGTCGCCGGCGTCGGCAACTTCATCGCCGTCGGCCTGAACTACGCCGATCACGCGGCCGAGACGGGCGCGGCGATCCCCAAGGAGCCGATCCTCTTCAACAAGGCGCCTTCCTGCATCGTCGGCCCCGATGACGACATCGTCATTCCGAGAGGCTCGGTGAAGACCGACTGGGAGGTCGAACTGGCGATCGTCATCGGAACCCGCGCCTCCTATGTCGCCGAAAGCGAAGCGCTGAAATATGTCGCGGGCTACTGCGTTTGCCACGACGTTTCGGAGCGCGAGTTCCAGATCGAACGCGGCGGCCAGTGGATGAAGGGCAAGGGCTGCCCGACGTTCGGGCCGCTGGGGCCGTGGCTGGCGACCGGCGACGAGATCGCCGACGCGCAAAAACTCGGCATGTGGCTCGACGTCAACGGCGAGCGCATGCAGCGGGGATCGACCGCGACGATGATCTTCGGCGTGCGCAAGCTCGTCTCCTACATCTCGGATTTCATGATCCTGGAGCCGGGCGACGTCATCACCACGGGCACGCCGCCCGGCGTCGGCATGGGTAAGAGCCCCCAGCGCTTCCTCAAGGCCGGCGACAGCGTTTCGCTGGGGATCGACGGGCTCGGCCGGCAGACGCAGCGCGTGGTCGCCTGGAAGGGAGAGGGCTGAGCGCGATGCGGGCCCTGGCGCGGTCCGCCATGCGCGGGCGCCGGTCGGCGGCGGGATGATGAGGTCGATCACCGGCGCGCTGTTCGCGGCGCTCTACGGGGCGGCGTTCATCGCCGCCTATGTCTGGTATCGCGGCCACGCCGGCGAGTGGTTCGCCGACCTCGGCCTCGTGCTGCTCGCGCTGCCCTTCACCTTGACGATGCGCTTTCTGGCGGGCGGTTCGTTCGACATGACCGGCGAGGACAGCCTGAAGCTGCTCGCCGGCGCGCTGTACTGTTGCGCGATCGCCTTTGCGGTCGGCGCCGTGCTGGGATGGATCGGGCGGACGCTTCTGCGCCTCGCGCGCCGCCGCCCCTCGGCCTGACCCGCCGCGCTAAATGGCGAGCATCAGCCTGAGGTTTTGCACGGCGGCGCCGGCCGCCCCCTTGCCGAGGTTGTCCAGCTTGGCGACGAGGACCGCCTGCCGGCGCTTTTCGTTGGCGAACACCCGCAAATGCATGTCGTTGGTGCCGTTGAGCGATTCAGCCTCCAGCCGCTCGTCGCCGCCGCCGGCCTCCGCCATCGGCAGGACGCGCACGAACTGGCTGCCCCGGTAGTGCTCCTTGAGCGCAAGGCTGAGGTCGCGGGCCGCCGGCCTTCCCGCCAGCGCCTCGAGCTGCAGAGGAATGCTGACGAGCAGGCCTTGCGCGAAATTGCCGACCGACGGCGCGAATAGCGGGCGCGTCGCCAGCCCGGAATAGGCGTGGATTTCCGGAACATGCTTGTGCTCGAGGCCGAGGCCGTAGAGTTCGAACGCCGGCGCCCGACCGCTCTCGTAGGCCGCGATCATCGCCTTGCCGCCGCCGGTATAGCCGCTGACGGAAGTGATCGTGACGGGCGTCTCACGGGCGAGGAGGCCGCTTTCGGTCAGCGGCCGCAGCAGCGCGATCGCCCCTGTCGCATGACAGCCGGGATTGGAGACCCTGCGCGCGGCGGCGATCGCCGCGCTCTGCGCCGGGGTCAGCTCGGGGAAGCCGTAGGTCCACCCGGCGGCGACGCGATGGGCCGACGAGGCGTCGATCAGGCGCGGGGCCGCCGCGCCCATGCTCTCGATCAGCGCCGCCGTCTCTCTGGCGGCCTCGTCCGGCAGGCAAAGAATGGCGAGATCGACCTGCGCCAGCAGCCGCATTTTGGCGTCGGCATCCTTGCGCGCCTCGGCCGGCAGGCTGCGCTGCGCGACGCCGCCGAGCGCGGCCAGCTTTTCGCGGATTTGCAAGCCGGTCGTCCCGGCTTCGCCGTCGATGAAAATACTCGCCGTCATGATCGTCTCTGTCGCGGGAGGAAGGGAGGCGACGCCGCGCCCGGCGTCGCGGCGCGACCGACAAAGGGTCGCGCGGCGCCTGACGTCAGCTTCGTCGGGTCGAGGGGGCTCTCGCGCAGATCATGGCGGGCAAATGCCGCAAACCGAGCGCCGGGTCAAGCAAATCCTTGTGCCGCCGGCGCGCCGCCCGGCCGCCGAGGTCCCGGACTTTTCCCGCGCGAAACCCGCGGCGAGCGCCCTATTTGTTGGCGCTCGCCTGAATGTCGATCTTGGCGAGGAGCGCCGCAGGATTGTCCAGCGCGAGAAAATCGGTGAACTTCAGCGCGTCGGCCTTGGGACGCAGCGCGATCGTCAGGCTCGTCGGCGCGGCGATGAATTTTTGCGCCTCGCCGGCGACTTTCAGCGCGGCGGGATCGCCGCCAAGGAACATCGGCACCATCTGCCCCGCCGCCGCCGCCCATTGCTGCTTGACCGCCTCCGGCGTCGCGTTCTGCTGGTGGGCGTAATAGGCCACCGCCTTGTCAAAAAGGCCGCTGTTGACGAATTTAATTTCAAGCGAGGCGATATCGCCGTCGGCGATCGCCGCCATCTGCGCGCCACGGTCGCTGCCGAACAAGGCGGGCGCGATGCCGCCGAAATCCGCCTTGAGACCGATCGAGCCGGCTTTGGCGTAGTCGATCGTAATATCCTCGATCGCCAGCTTCTTGCCGCTCGCGTCGTAACGGACGACGGCGGTGGCGCTGAGTTCGACGCTCGCATAGCCGAGCGCGCCGAGCGAATTGGCGAATTCCGTGCCTTTGGCCGGCTCGATCGTCAATCCCTTGAGCGTGGTCGCGCTGTCGCGGAACGTGTCGCCGTCGTAGGTGTTGCGGCTCTCGACCGAGGCGAGGCCGATATGGATGGCGCCGCCCTGGGCGGCGCTTTCCTTGTCGGGCGCCATGATGTCGACGCCCTCCCAGGAGAAGAACCCCAGGCGCGCCGTCGGCGAGAGTTGCGCCGGATTCTCCGCCGAGCCGAACGCCTGCGACAGATCGGCGTTCTCCAGGCGCAGCGCGCCCGACTTGACGCTCACCGGACCGTCATCGCCGGTGCCGGCGCCGTCGATGCCGGAAAAGCCGAGCTTGCCGATCTTGCCGGCGTCGATGTCGGTCGCCGAAACATCGTGGATGTGAATAGCGCCGCCCTTCTTCTTGGCGATATCGATCGAGGGAATGGAGATCGAGGAGGCCTTCAGCTTCCTGACCAAAGCGAGTTCGTCCGCCGACGGCGTGTCGGGCGTCAGCAGCTTGACGATCTCTTCCTTGCTCAGATTGGCGCCTTCGAACACCGCGTGCTTGATCGTGACGACGTCGCCGTGCTGCGAGGTCACCGTGAAATCGTCGAGGGTGACGGTGGCCAGATCCTCCGCCGCCGCGACGCCGATCCATGGGCTGAGGCCAAGGCCGAGGGCGAGGGTCACGAGGGACGCGCCGGCGATCGGCGCACGCCGGGCGAAGGGGAAAAAGCCGCGCAGCATGGAAGGTCTCCCTGGCAGGGTCGGTCGCAAGGCGGTCGCGGACGGCCCGCCGATCCGCCTGGGCTGTCGCGCTTTCCCGCTCGGCGAGCCGGGCCCGCGCGCCCGGCGCGAGAATGCCCGAAGAACCGGCCCCTGTCGATGGGCGGCGGCGCACGCTTCGACGGCCGCGTCAAAGGAAAGGCGGCCGAAGCCGCCCTTTCGCCGGCAACGGCCGCGGTCAGCGCTTGGAGAACTGGAAGCTCGCGCGAGCCTTCTTGTGGCCGTATTTCTTGCGCTCGACGACGCGGGAATCGCGCGTCAAAAAGCCTTCCTTCTTGAGCGTCGGGCGCAGCTCGGGCTCGTAATTGGTCAAGGCCTTCGACAGGCCATGGCGCACCGCGCCGGCCTGCCCGGACAGGCCGCCGCCGGCGACCGTGATCATCAGGTCGTATTGGGCGAGCCGGTTGGCGACGACCAGCGGCTGATTGAGGATCATGCGCAACACCGGGCGGGCGAAATAGACGTCGAGCGGACGCCCGTTGACGGTGACCGAGCCCTTGCCGGGCTTGATCCAGACGCGGGCGACGGCGTTCTTGCGCTTGCCCGTCGCGTAGGCGCGGCCCTGCTTGTCGAGTTTCTGCACATATTGCGGCGCTTCGGGCGCCGGCGCGACGTCCGAGCCCTTCAGATCCGCGAGCGATGAGAGAGTTTCGGCCATGTCTGTCAAACCCTCCGGCTGTTCTTGGCGTTAAGCTTGGCGACGTCGAAAGGGACCGGCGCCTGGGCGGCGTGCGGGTGATCGGGGCCCTTGTAGACGCGCAGATTGGCGAGCTGCCGGCGCCCCAGCGGACCGCGCGGCAACATCCGCTCGACCGCCTTTTCGACGATGCGCTCGGGAAAGCGCCCCTCGAGGATCGACCTTGCGGTGCGCTCCTTGATGCCGCCGATATAGCCGCTGTAGTGGTGATAGACCTTCTTGTCGCGCTTGGCGCCGGTCAGCACCACCTTCTCGGCGTTGACGATGATGACATTGTCGCCGTCGTCGATATGCGGGGTGAACGACGGCTTGTGCTTGCCGCGCAGCCGCATGGCGACGATCGTCGCCAGACGCCCCACGACGAGGCCCTCGGCGTCGATGAGGAGCCATTTTTTCTCGACATCGGCCGTTTTGGTCGAATGGGTTTTACCGAACATGAAGTCAAATTCCGAAAGAGGCGAACGCCAGGCGCCGTCGCGGCGGGCCGCGCGGCTGCGGGCTTATAGAGGCGCGGCGAGTTGAAGGTCAATGCCAAATTGCGAAGTTTCTCTGCTCGGAAGGCCAAGAAACGCCGGGCCTCCGGTGCCGCGGTATCATGATACCGCGACTTCGTCGCGGCGCGGCGGGATCGAATAGGTGCCCGTCGCATGGGCGACCAGTTCCTCCGAGGGAGCCGAAAACATCGCGACCTCGCCGACCGCCAGCCGCTGGCCGAGCTTTAGCAGGCGCGCCTCGCCGATCAGGTCGTGCGGGCCCGGCTTGCGCAGGAAGTTGATGTTGAGATTGGTGGTGACGGCGTGCTTGACCTCGCCGATCTGCGCGAGAATGGCGACATAGAGCGCGACGTCGGCGAGCGCGAAAACCGTCGGCCCCGAGATCGTGCCGCCGGGGCGCAAATGATGCGGGCGATAGTGAAGGCGCAGCCTGGCGGTCATCGGCGCGGCCGCTTCGATGCTGAACATTCGTCCAAGCTCGATTTGCGGAAACTCCCGCGCGAGAAACGCGGTGAGCTGCTCCACATTGAAGATGGCGTGCGCAGAAGGGCGATTCATTTGACGATTCCAGGCCGGACCAGCATGATGAGCCATAACGCCATCGCCGTCGGAACGCCATCGCCGCTTCGTCGGCCGGCGGCCGCTTCCGCGCCGGCGGCAGCAAGGAAAGAACGGTCCATGAGCCCTTCGCCAAAACCAGACGCCGCGCCGGCGCCCTTGCTGCGCCGCGAAGACATGGCCGGCGTCGCGACATTGACGCTCGCCAATCCGGCTTCGCGCAATCCGCTTTCATCGGAAATGCTGGCGGCGCTGAACGCCGCGTTGGCCGACATCGCCGCCGACCCAGGCGCGCGCGCCGTCGTGCTCGCCGGCGAGGGGCCGGCGTTCTCGTCGGGACACGACCTGCGCGAACTGGCGGCCCATCGCAACGATCGCGACGGCGGACGCGAATTCTTCGAGCGCTTGCTGCTGTCATGCTCGCAGGTGATGCAGGGGATCGTCAATTTGCCCAAGCCGGTGATCGCCGCCGTCGAGGGCGTCGCCACCGCCGCCGGTTGCCAGCTCGTCGCCGCCTGCGACATGGCGGTCGCCGGCGACGGCGCGCGTTTTGCGACGCCGGGCGTCAACAACGGCTCGTTCTGTACGACGCCGCTGGTCGCCATCGCGCGCACGATTTCGCGCAAGCGCGCGATGGAAATGGCGTTGACGGGCGACCTTTATTCGGCCGCCGAGGCGGAGCGCTTCGGCCTCGTCAACCGCGTCGTCCCGGCCGGGCAGGCGCTGGCCGAGGCCCAGAAGATCGCCCGGCGCCTCGCGACGCGCTCGGCGCCGACCCTGGCGATGGGCAAGAAGGCGTTCTACCAGCAGGTGGAGCTGGGTCTCGCCGACGCCTATGCGCTCGCTTCGCGCGCCATGGTCGATAATTTCATGCATCCCGACGCCGGCGAAGGCGCCGCCGCCTTTCTTGAAAAACGGTCGCCCCGGTGGGGCGGCGGATGAATCACAATTCCTACCCTGATTCCTACATCCGCGGCATTCTCGGCGAAGTGAAGCGGATCGCCATGGTCGGCGCCTCGGCCGGTCAGGCGCGGCCGTCCTTCTTCGTCCTCAAATATCTGGCGGGGCGCGGTTATACGATGCTGCCGATCAATCCCGGCCTCGCGGGGGGCGAGATCGCCGGACTGAAGGTCTATCGCTCGCTCGCCGATGCGCCGGGCCCGATCGACATGGTCGACATATTCCGCAATTCGGCGGCGGCCGGCGCCGTCGTCGACGAAGCGCTCGCGCTCGTTCCTTTGCCGAAGGTGATCTGGATGCAGCTTGGCGTGCGTAATGACGCGGCGGCGGCGCGCGCCGAGGCGCGCGGCCTCAAGGTGGTGATGAACCGCTGCCCGAAGATTGAATATGGAAGGTTGTCCGGCGAGATCGGCTGGGCCGGCGTCAACTCCCGTGTCCTTTCGGCGCGCAAACCGGTGCGCGCCGAGACGGGATTTCAGAAGCTGACGATCGAGCGATGAATGCGCCGGGCGCGCCGGAAAAATCGCAAATTCATTGACTTTGCGCGAAATGACCGTATAGCTGCCCGCACCGTGAGCCCTTGCGCGGGTCCGGCGTTGCGTGGCGCGAAGAGCGCGCCCTCTGATGAAAGCGCTATTGGCGCGATGCGCCTCAAGCGCCCTAAGCGCCCCATCTAGGCAGAACAAATGAAATTTAGTGAACTCGGCCTGAGCGAGAAAGTGCTCAAAGCCGTCGAATCGTCGGGATACGACACGCCGACGCCCATCCAGGAACAAGCCATTCCCTACGCCCTTGACGGGCGCGACGTGCTCGGCATCGCCCAGACCGGCACCGGCAAGACCGCCGCCTTCACCCTCCCGATGCTGTCGCGGCTCGAAAGGGGCCGCGCCCGGGCGCGCATGCCGCGAACGCTGATCCTCGAGCCGACGCGGGAGCTGGCCGCCCAGGTCGAGGAGGCCTTCGCCAAATACGGCGTCAACCATAAACTCAATCTCGCGCTGCTGATCGGCGGCGTCTCGTTCGGCGACCAGGAAGCCAAGATCACGCGCGGCGCCGACGTGCTCATCGCGACTCCGGGCCGTCTGCTCGATTTTGCCGAACGCGGCAAACTGCTGCTGACCGGCATCGAAATCCTGGTCATCGACGAAGCCGATCGCATGCTCGACATGGGCTTCATTCCCGACATCGAGCGTATCTGCAAGCTGGTGCCGTTCACCCGCCAGACCCTGTTCTTCTCGGCGACGATGCCGCCCGAAATCACCCGCCTCGTCGACACGTTCTTGCACAATCCGGTGCGCATCGAAGTCGCCCGCGCGGCGACCTCGCCCGCCACGATCGCCCAGAGCCTCGTGCGCTCGGGCGGCTCTCCGGAGGAAAAGCGGGCGACGCTTCGCCGCCTCGTCCGCACCGCCGAGAATTTCAAGAACGCGATCATCTTCTGCAACCGCAAGCGCGACGTCGCGGTGGTCTACCGCTCCTTGCAGAAGCACGGCTTTTCGGTGGCGGCGCTACACGGCGATCTCGACCAGCGCGCGCGAATGGCCGCGCTCGAATCGTTCCGCAACGATTCCGTGCAATTGCTGGTCTGCTCGGATGTGGCGGCGCGCGGCCTCGACATCCCCGACGTCAGCCACGTCATCAACTACGACGCGCCGCATCATCCCGAGGACTACGTGCACCGGATCGGCCGCACCGGGCGCGCCGGCAAGCTCGGCGTGGCGCTGACCATCGTGACGCGCGCCGATGCGCGCGCCATCGACGAGATTGAAAAGCTGATCGGCCACAAGATCGACTGGCAGGTCGGCGGCGAGGAGGCCTTCGTCGAAGAGGCGCCGCAAGAATCTCACGGGCGCGGCCCCCGCCACCCCCGCGAACGGGGCGGACGCGGCGCGCGCCCGCCGCACCGGCAGGCCGGCGAACGGCCCGCCCGCGCCGCCACGCCTGACGCCGGCGAGGCGCGCAGCCACGAGCCCCGACGCCATGAACGCTCCGAACGCCATCGCGCGCCTGAACCCGAGAAGCGGCGGCCGATCGAGGCCGAATGCGAAACCGGCGGTCCGCGCGAGGCGCCGCGCGCCCGTCAGCCGGTGCGGCCGGGCGACGCCGCGCGCCCCCGCCTCGACAACGCCGCGCCCCCTCGCCCGCACCGTCCGCATGACGAAGCGGGTTCGCCGATCATCGGGCTCGGCGATCACGTCCCCGGTTTTCTGCTGCGCCCCGTCAAGTTGCGCCCCGTCAAGGTCGAAGCGGAAGATTAGCGGCGCGGTCGCATTTCAGGCGCCTTTCCCCTTAAGGGGAATGACGCGGACCGCGGAATTTGCTGGAATACCCGGTTCGACCATGAATTGCCCCACGAGAGGCGCGCGCTCAACTTTTTCGCGCGGTCTTCGCGCTCGCCGCCGGGCGCCTCGCTTTGCCCGCCTTGGCCTTGCCGGCTTTCACCTCGGCGGCGCGGCGCGCCGCCGCCATCGCCAGGGCGCTCCATCGCTTCAGTTCTTCGGCGTCGTCGAAAGCGCCGGCGGAAAGGCGGCGGAAGTTCACCTTCATCGGCCCCGAGCGCGATTGATAGATGAACGGCGGCGAGCCGGCCTGCTCGAACAACGTCTCGGTCTCGGCGTCGCATTTGAGATAGACTTGGCCGTCCATGTCCATCGCGAACATCAGCCCGTCGGCATAAACCCCTTTGCCGCCGAACATGCGCTTGACGGCCACGGCGCCGAAGGGGCCGAACAGTTCCTTCAGCCCCTCGGCGTCCATCGCTCGCCCCGCTCAGTCTGCGACCGGCAAAGCCTCGGCGCTCGCCGGCGTGATCGCGACGCTCTCGCCGCAGCCGCAGGCCGAGGTCTCGTTGGGATTGACGAACACGAAGCCGGCCGACAGGCGGTCGGTCTTGAAATCCATGCGCGCGCCGAGCAAAAACAGCACCGCTTTGGGATCGATCAGCACGCGCACGCCCTTGTCCTCGACGATCTCGTCATGCGGCGCGACGGCCTCCGCGAATTCCATGGTGTAGGACATGCCGGCGCAGCCGCCGTTCCTGACGCCGACGCGCAGCCCGGCGACCGGCTTGTCGGAGGAGGCGATCACCTCGCGCACCCGCGCCGCCGCCGCGTCGGTGAGCGTCATCACCTTGAATCTCGAGCTTCTCGATGCCATCGCCGTCTCCTTCGACCGGGTTCAAGGCCCGTCGAACGCGCGCTCAATATAGCAATGGCGGCCGGGGAATAACAGGGCTCTGCGGGGTCGCGCGCCCCGCCTCGGCCAAACAAAACATTGACGCTCCGCCGATCGCCGGCGATGATATCGAGACGGCCGGAAACCGGCCCCTTCCCCATCGGAAAGGCAAAAAAACGCGAATCCAAATTTTTTCGCCCGCAAGGCGTTGATTCTCCTCGATTCGCCCAAAAATAGTTTTGGAAATATTTGCAGGGCCTGAAAAACGCCGTTGAAATGATTGAGGTTTTTCTGGGTTAATTTGCGGAATCGCGCTCCGGGCGCGCTTTCCAAGGATTTTGCAAATCTTTGAACGGCGGCCGACCGGGCGCGCCGCGGCGCTGGAGCTTGGCCGCCGTCTGTGCCAAACGGAGCGCCTCCAACCGACGAGCCGCCAACGATGTCGAAGCCGCTTTCCGCCACGCCGGCCGCCGCCGACCTCGGCGCGACCCTCGCCCGCATCGCCGAGGCTGTGGAGCGCCTCGCGCCGCCGCCGCCGCCGGCCCCTGATTTCGCCGTCGCCGACGCGTTCGTCTGGCGCGCCGACGAAGCGCGCCTCTCCCCGGTGGCGCGCGTCAATCGCGTCGAGCTCGCGCTGCTGCGCGGCATCGACCGCGTGCGCGACGCGTTGATGCAGAACACCGAGCGCTTCGCCAGGGGCCTGCCGGCCAACAACGCGTTGCTGTGGGGCGCGCGCGGCATGGGCAAGTCGTCGCTGGTCAAGGCGGCGCATGCCGAGATTATCCGTTCGCAGCGCGCCGCGCCCGCGCTCAAGCTGATCGAGATCCACCGCGAAGACATCGAGAGCCTGCCGGGCCTGATGGCGCTGCTGCGCAACGCGCCGTTCCGCTTTTTGGTGTTTTGCGACGACCTTTCGTTCGACGGCGACGATACCTCCTACAAGTCGTTGAAGGCGGTGCTGGAGGGCGGCATCGAAGGGCGGCCGGGCAACGTGCTGTTCTACGCGACCTCCAACCGCCGACACCTGTTGCCGCGCGATATGATGGACAACGAGCGCTCGACCGCAATCAACCCGGGCGAGGCGGTGGAGGAGAAGGTCTCGCTGTCCGATCGTTTCGGCCTGTGGCTCGGCTTCCACCGCTGCAGCCAGGACGAATATCTCGCGATGGTGTTCGGCTACGCCGATCACTACGGCCTCGACGCGCCGCGCGATCAGACGGCGCGCGACGCGCTCGAATGGGCGACGACGCGCGGCTCGCGCTCCGGCCGCACGGCCTGGCAGTTCACCCAGGATCTGGCCGGACGCCTCGAGCGCCGGATCGACGAATAGTCGCAAAAGCGGCGGGCCTTTCTTTGGACCCGCCGCTTTCCTTTTATGCCCACAGGCCAAACGTGTCTCGCGGTCGGCCCACGGGCGCTCTCCAGGTCCACGCCTCGAGGCTGGACTCTGAGTGTCCCGCCGGAACTTCTAGAGGCCGGCGAGATAGCTCGTGGGGTCGACAGGCGTCGAACCCTTGCGCAATTCGAAGTGCAACTGCGGCGAAGAGACGTTGCCGCTCTGGCCGGACTTGGCGATGATCTGGCCGCGCTTGACCGTATCGCCGCGCTTGACCTCCAGTTCGCCATTGTTGGCGTAAGCGGAGACGAAGCCGTTGGGATGGCGGATCAAGATGAGGTTGCCATAGCCCTTGAGCTCGCTGCCGGCATAGGCGACGACGCCGGCCTCGGCGGCCTTGACCGACGTGCCCTCGGGCACGGCGATGTTGATGCCGTCGTTGCCGCCCGCCTTGAAGCCCTGAATGATGCGGCCGCGCGCCGGCCAGCGGAATTCCGGCGTCGCGCCCGCCGCGTCGGCCTGGACCCCGGTCAGGGCAGTCGCCGGCGCCGGAGCGTCGGCATGGACGCTGCCGGTCGGCGCGGTGTCGGCGACGATCGCCTTCTTCTTGGCCGGCGCGGCGGTTTGCGGCGCGCTGTCGGCCTTGGCGACGACGCCCGGCTTGGACGCTTTCCCGGAGTCGGCAGGCCTCGCCACCGGGCCCGGCTCGCCACCCTTATGCTTCTCATGCGCCGTCGCCGCGTCGGCCAGCTTGTCCTTGGCCAGCTTCTCCTTTTCCGATTTGGTCTTGGCGAGCTTGGCCTTCGCCTTGCTCTTCGACGGGGCCGCATCGTCGCTCTTCGCATCGGCGACCTTCTTGGCGGCCGCGGTCTTGTTCGAAACCTTGGGCGCAGGCTCGTCCTTCGCGTTGGCCGAGGCCGTCTTGCCGGCGGCGTCATAGACCGGCACGATCAGCCGGACGCCGGAATGCACCTGCGAGGCGGCGGCGAAGCCGTTGACCCGAAGCAGCGCCGAGGTCGGCACGCCGAAACGGCGCGAAATCGAATCGAGCGTGTCGCCGTCGGCGACGATGATCGGCGAGCCGCCGGCCGCGCGCCAGCCGTCGCCGAACCCGGTGATCGGCTGGGTCGTCGTCGGCCTGGCGATCGCGCCGGTCGTCGTCGGCGCGGGAGCCGGCAGGTCGGCGACCGCGACCGGGCTCGGATGAGCGACGGCGGCGAAATTGGCGTTGGCCTGAGGCGAGGCGTTGGAGCTGACGTTCGCGCTGGGCGCCGGCGCCTGGTCGTTGGAGGCGAACGGATTGCTGAAGGGGTCGGTGAGCCGCGTCGCGTCCGACGAGCATCCGGCGAGCCAGAGCCCCAGCACGCCGGCAAGAGCGACCCGCGCGGCGACGCGCGTCCTGTTCAACGCTACACATTCACTCATCGGAAAAATCCACTTGGAACGCATCTAACGATTTAATTGATTAAGCCCACGGCGGTTAAGGGAAGGTTTAAGATGAATCAATTCGGCAAAATTTTGCCAAAAAAATGAGCGATTTGATCGCTTTCGCGGTTGCGCCGCGCCGTCAGAGCCCGCGCGTCAGGCCCGGGCTGAGCGGCAGGAAGGAGCGCGCCGCGCCGTGATCGCTGGCGACGAACGGGCCCTCGCCGTCGCGCGCCAACCGGACGATCCGCTGCTCGCGGCTTCCTTCGGGCGCGGCGACCGCCACCAGCACGCCATCGGCGCTGAGAAGTCCGGCGAGACTGTCGGGCGGCCGTTCGATCAGCCCATGGATGACGATGCGGTCGAAGCGGCCGATCTCAGCGACCGGGGAAAGCCCGTCCGCCCAGACGACCTGCGCGTTGACCACGCCGAAGGCCTGCAGCCGCGCCGCCGCCTCGAGCGCCAGCGACTGGCAGCGCTCGACGGAAAGGATTCGGCCGGCGAGCTGGGAGAGCAGCGCCGTCGCGTAGCCGGTTCCCGCCCCGATCTCGAACACGCTATGCGCGCGGTTGACGCCGAGCGCCTCGATCATCGCCGCGACGATCGAGGGCGGCGGCGCGGTCTGGCCGCAGCCGATCGGCAGCGCGATGTCGCGCGCCGCTATGTCCTGGTAACGTTGCGGCATGAACAATGAGCGCGGCGCGCGCTCCAGGGCGCGTAGCAAGGCGAGGTCCTGAATGCCGCGCGCGCGCATGCGCAGCATGAACTGGGCCCGCTCCTCCGCGTCGTCGCTCAGGCTCAACTTTCGCCCTCGCGCGCGCCAATTCCAGCCATCGCCCTTCTCCAGGCCGTCAAGCGAAGGCCTTGGCGTAGCGATTTCGCGTCGCCTCGTCGGTCAGATCGAGCCGCAAAGGGGTCACCGAAATCCTGTTCTGGAGGATCGCCTCGATGTCGGTTCCCGCCACCGCGGTGAAGCGGCCCCGACCGACCACCAGCCAAAAATACGGGTTGCCGCGCCCGTCGCGCCGTTCCTCGATGCGCAGCGATTGCGTGTCGTGCCGTCCTTGCGTGGTCACCGCCACGCCGGCGACCTCCTCGGGCGCACAGGCCGGAAAATTGACGTTGACCAAGGCGCCCGGCGCAATTCCCGCCGAAAGAATTCTTTCGATGAGGGCAGGCGCATGGGCTTCGGCGCAATCCCAGCGGACGTCCCTGCGCCCCTCGCCGCTGCCGTAAGCCTGCGAAAGGGCGATCGAAGGAACGCCGATCAGCGCGCCTTCCATGGTCGCGGCGATGGTTCCCGAATAGGTCACGTCTTCGGCGATGTTCTGGCCGCGATTGACGCCGGAAAGAATGAGATCGGGGCCGACGTCGGCCATGATCTTGCGCACGCCCATGATGACGCAATCGGTGGGCGTGCCCTGCACGGCGAAATGGCGCGGGCTGATCTCGCGCAATCGCAAGGGATTGTTGAGCGAAAGCGAATGGGCGACACCCGATTGATCGGTCTCGGGGGCAACGATGAATATTTCGCTGGAAAGGCTTCGGGCGATCCTCTCCAACACCGTCAGGCCCGGCGCATGGATGCCGTCGTCATTGGTGAGCAGGATGCGCATGGCTTGTCCATTCGGGGCCGCGCCGACGCGCGCCGGTCTGTTGAAGATGATTCTAGCGCGCCAAAGCGATTCGCGCGACAGCGGGAGGCGGGTCGATCCGCGATAGGGCTTGAACCGACAATGTGGCGCAAGATTGCCGCGCCGCCGCCGCGCCGGCCGCTTCGCCCACCGCCTCAGCCCGGCCGCTCGATCCGCGTCAGCCCGCCCATATAGGGATGCAGAGCCTCGGGCACCGTCACCGAGCCGTCGGGATTCTGGTAGTTCTCCAGCACCGCCACCAGCGCGCGCCCCGTCGCCACGCCCGAGCCGTTGAGCGTGTGGACGAAGCGGGTGTGTCTGGCGTCGGCCGCCTTGCAGCGGGCGTTCATCCGGCGCGCCTGGAAATCGCCGCAGACCGAGCACGACGAGATTTCGCGAAAGCGGCCCTGCCCCGGCAGCCAGACTTCGATGTCATAGGTCTTTTGCGAGGCGAAGCCGATGTCGCCGGCGCATAGCGCGACGGTGCGGAAATGCAGGCCCAGCCGCTTCAGCACTTCTTCGGCGCAGCGCGTCATGCGCTCGTGCTCGTCGCGCGACTGTTCGGGCGTGGCGATCGAGACGAGCTCGACCTTATTGAACTGGTGCATGCGGATCATGCCGCGCGTATCGCGCCCCGCCGCGCCCGCCTCGGCGCGGAAACAGGGCGTACCAGCGGTGAAGCGCAGCGGCAGGCGCTTTTCGTCGACGATGCTTTCGCGCACGAGATTGGTGAGCGGGACTTCGGCGGTGGGGATGAGCCAGAATTTCATCGTTGACTCAAAAGCCCTTCCTCCGCGATCCTCTTCAAGCGCGCGATCCCAACCTTCATCGTCAGTTAAAGGGCGCGTCGTCGAAAACTGGTCCTCCCGAAGCTTCGGCAATTGCCCGGCCGAAAACTGGTCTTCGCGGAATTTCGGCAACTGCGCTGTCCCGAACATCGCCTCGTCGCGCACCAGCAGCGGCGGGCTCACTTCCTCATAGCCGTGTTCGCCGGTGTGCAGGTCGAGCATGAACTGCATCAACGCCCGCTCCAGCCGCGCCAGCGCGCCCTTCAGCACGACGAAGCGGGCGCCCGAGAGTTTCGCGGCCGTTTCGAAATCCATCAGGCCGAGCGCCTCGCCGATCTCGAAATGCTCTTTCGGAGCGTAGCTGTTGGGAAAATGCGGCGGCGCGCCGATGCGGCGCACTTCGACATTGTCGTTCTCATCGCGTCCGTCCGGCGTGTCGTCGGCGAGCAGGTTGGGGACAGCGGCGAGCGCCGCCTCCAGCTCTTTGAGCGCCTCGCGCTCCTCGCCCTCCATCTGCGGCATCGCCGCCTTGTGCGCGGCGACCTCGGCCTTCAGGTCCTCGGCGGCCTGAATGTCCTTCCGCGCCATCGCCTGGCCGATTTCCTTCGAGGCGGCGTTGCGGCGCTCCTGCGCCTTCTGCAATCGGGCGATCGCCGCGCGGCGAGCCTCGTCGAGGGCGATGAGTTTGTCGGCAACCGGCTCCAGCCCGCGCCGCGCCAGGCCGGCGTCGAAGCCTTGCGGATTGTCGCGGATGAGCTTGATGTCATGCACGGGTGTGGTCCGATTCGAAAAGGCGAAGGGCGATGAGCCTGTCGCCGAACACGTTGAAAGTCAGCCCCGCCATTACCAGAGCCGCGCCCAAGAGCTCAAATGCGCCGAGCGGCTCGGCGAACACAAGCCGCCCCGAGATCATCCCGACCACCGGAATGAGCAGCGCGAACGGCGCGACGCTGGCGGCGGAATGATGGGCGAGCAGCCGGCTCCACAACCCGAACCCCAGGATGGTGCCGCCATAGGCCAAAGCGGCGACACACAGCGCCAGAACCCAGCTCGGGTGGGCGAGCGCATGCAAGGTCCGGTCGCCTTCGAACAGCAGCGACAGCGCGAACAGCGGAACGGGCGCGGCGAGGCTCGACCAGACGACGAAGGCGAACATGTCGATCTTGCCCGCCAGTTTGCCGACGAGGTTGCCGGCGCCCCAGCAGAACGCGGCGCCGACGACCATCAGCAACGGACCGAGGCTGGCGCCGCCGAGCCGCGTCGCGCCGATCGCCGCGACGCCCAGCAGCGCGACGCCCGCGCCGGCCATTTGCGCCGCGCTCGGACGCTCGCCGAGCACGAGCCAAGCCAAAAAGATGGTGACGAACGCCTGCAACTGAATGACCAGCGAGGCGAGGCCGACCGGCATCCCGAGGCCGATCGCCAGAAACAGCAAGCCGAATTGCCCCACCCCGATCAGCAGGCCGTAGAGCATAACCATCGCCGCCGGCGCGCGCGGCGGCTTGACGAACAGAACCGCCGGAAAGGCGGCGAAGACAAAACGCAGCGCGGTGAGCAGTAACGGCGGGGCCTCGCGAACCCCGAACTTGATCGCGATGAACGCCAGCCCCAGGACGAGCGCCGCGGCGAGCGCCGCCAGAATGTCGCGAGGGGTCATGGGGGCTCCGGCCGGCCGTCAGGGCGGCGCCTTGCCCGGGGAATTGGCGGCCGCCTTCGCCGCGTCACGGCGCTTTTCAACGATGCGCACCGCCAGCACCGAGCCCTCGTAAAGCAGCAGCATCGGCACCGCCAGCGAACACATGCTGATGAGATCGGGCGGCGTGAGGAGCGCGGCGAGGCCGACCACCGCGACGATCGCGTAGCGGCGCATCGAAGCCAGGTATTTGGAGTCGACGATGCCGACGTGGCCGAGCAGCGTCAGGATCACCGGCAGTTGGAACGCGATGCCGAACGCGAAGATCAGCGTCATGATCAGCGAGAGATATTCGCTGACCTTGGGCAACAATTCGATCGTCGCCTCGCCGGGAACGTTGACCTGCTGCAGCGACACGGAAAAGCGGATCAGCAGCGGCATGACGACGAAATAGACGAGCAATCCGCCGAGCGCGAAAAAGATCGGCGTCGCGATGAGGTAGGGAAAGAACGCCTCCTTTTCGTGCTTGTAGAGGCCCGGCGCGACGAATTTGTAGATTTGCTGGGCGATGATCGGAAAGGCGATGACGCCCGCGCCGAACATGCTGAGCTGGATATTGGTGTAGAACTGCTCGAGGAAATGCGTCGCGATCAGCTTGGCGTTTTCGGCGCCGACCACCCGCACATAGGGCTCGGTCAGGACATTGTAGATGCCGCGCGAAAAATAGAAGCAGACGAGAAAGGCGACCAAAAACGCGAGAAGCGCACGGATCAGGCGCGCGCGCAGTTCGATCAGATGGTCCAGCAACGGCGCCTTGGTCGCCTCGATATCCGCGTCCGTCATCCCCGCTCGCCCTGAGCGACCGCCTCGTCGGCGCTCCGGGCGATCGCGCCCTCGCTCGCCTGCGCTTCGACCTTTTCCGGCGCCGGTTCGGGCGGAAGCGAATCCTGCGCCGCCGGTTCGGGTATGGGCTCGCCGATATCCTTCGTCGGCGCCGGCGCGCTCGCGTCGGGAGCGCCGGTCAGATCGACGACCGACTGGCCGATCTCGCCGGGGCCTTCGACGGCCGTGGTTATTTCATGGCGCATCAGTGAAGCCGGATCGAACGAACCGTCGATCTGCGCGGATTCGTTGATCGCGCTGATCTCCTTCTTCACGTCCTCGAGATCGGCTTCCTTGATGGCTTCCATGAACTGGTTCTGGAATTCGGTCGCCATCCGCCGCATCTTGCCAACCGTCTGGCCGACGGTTCGCAACACGCGCGGCAGGTCTTTGGGCCCGATGACGAGCAAGGCGACGACGCCAACGACCAGAATCTTGCCTGCGTCAATGTCGAACATGGCTATGGCCCGGCCAGACGCACGACAGCGAGACGCGCCGCACGGCGATCCCCTGCCCAAGCCCCGCTTCGGCTCGCTCCGTCCTGATCAGCTGATCTTTTGTTTGTCGCTCGCGTCGATCGCGGCGCCGCGGTTTTCGATCGGCAGCGCGGCGGAGTTCGTCGGTTTGACCTCCGTATCGTCCTCCGCCATGCCTTTCTTGAACGATTTGATGCCCTTGGCGACGTCGCCCATCAAATCGGAAATCTTGCCCTTGCCGCCGAAAAGCAGCAGCGCGACCGCTCCGAACAACATCCAGTGCCAGATGCTAAACCCACCCATGACCGCCATCCTCAGCGTTAGAACGCGCGCGGCTTCCTGCGCAGCCTCCACGCGATCTCTCGTTTTTGAACCTAAGCGCGCCCGCACGCAAAAACAAGCATGGAACGGGGCCAAGGCTAATCGCGGGGCGGCGGACCATGCGGCTTGACCGGTCGCGCGGAACCCGCGTGATGACATAAAATGGCGTGCGCCGCTCCGATAGTGGTCTTGCCGGACACGCCCGCTCCCATTCTCTCCACGCCGGATTTCAACATCGGGCACGGCGTTGGCTTCGATTTCACTGTTTTACAGATGAATATTGTTGTCTATGATCCAGGGGGCCGCGTTTCGAGACGCAGGTCCTTCAAACGCGAGCTCATTTGACGTCGCTGGAAAGCGGCGGGCAAACGCCGGCGCTGCGCGCAGGCGCGGAAATGAACCGCATAGTTTTGGTAATCGGCCAATAGGTTGCTCGCCCGTACGCATAAGCCGATCGGCGGTCGCTCGTGACGCCCGATGGCCCCGGCGCCCGGCCTTTGCTAGAGATGCGCATGCTCCCCGCCGCAAACCTGCTCAGCGAGGCGACCTCGCCCTACCTCCGGCAGCACGCCGCCAATCCGGTGCACTGGCGCCCTTGGGGCGGAGCGGCGTTGGCGGAGGCGCGCGAGCGCGACCGTCCGATCCTCATTTCGATCGGCTACGCCGCCTGCCACTGGTGCCATGTGATGGCCCACGAGTCCTTCGAGAACGAGGAGACGGCCGCGCTGATGAACCGCCTGTTCGTCAACGTGAAGGTCGATCGCGAGGAGCGGCCGGACATCGATCACATCTACATGTCGGCGCTTCATTCGATGGGCCAACAGGGCGGCTGGCCGTTGACCATGTTCCTGACGCCCGACGGCGCGCCGATGTTCGGGGGCACCTATTGGCCGCCGACGCCGCGCTGGGGGCGCCCTTCCTTCACGCAAATACTGCTCGCGGTCGACAAGGCGTGGCGCGAAAAGCGCGAGGCGCTGACGGCGCAGGGCGCCGAGCTGTTCGATCATCTGGCGGCGATGGCGCGAACCAGGCGCGGCCCCGATCTTTCGCCCGACGACCTGACGCGCGCGGCGAGCCTGCTGACGCGCCAGCTCGATCCCGTCCATGGCGGCATCGGCGGCGCGCCCAAATTCCCCAACGCGCCGATCTTCCGGTTCCTCTGGAACGAACATTTCCGTCGCCGTGACGGAGCGGCCCGCGCGGCGGTGCGACGTCTGCTGGACGCGCTGTGCGAAGGCGGCATCTATGACCATCTCGGCGGCGGCTTTGCGCGCTACTCGACCGACGCCGAGTGGCATGTGCCGCATTTCGAGAAAATGCTCTACGACAACGCGCAAATCCTCGAATTGCTGGCGCTCGCTCACGCCGAAACTCCCACCCCGCTCTATGCGGCGCGCGCGAGGGAAACGGTCGGCTGGCTGTCGCGCGAAATGCTCGTCGGAGGCGCGGCCTTCGCCGCCTCGCAGGACGCTGACCAGGACGGCGAGGAAGGTCTGTTTTTCGTCTGGCGCGAGCCCGAGATCGATGCCGCGCTCGGCCCCACGGCGCCGGCGTTCAAGGCGGCCTATGACGTGAGGCCCGAAGGCAATTGGGAAGGGCGCAACGTTCTGCGGCGGCTCAGGCCCCACGGAGACGCGGCAGCGGAAGCCGCTCTCGCCGCGTCGCGAACGCGGCTGTTTGCGGTGCGCGAAGCGCGCCCGAAGCCGGCGCGCGACGACAAGGTTCTCGCCGACTGGAACGGCCTGATGATCGCCGCTTTGGCCCGTGCGGCCGCCGCTTTCGGAGAGCCAGGCTGGCTCTCGACCGCCTGCGCCGCCTACGCCTTTGTCGAAGAGAAGTTGCGCGACGAGGCGGGCCGCCTCGCCCATGCCTGGCGCGACGGGCGCGTCGGCGCCGCGGGCATGTTCGACGACCACGCCAGCATGGCGCGCGCCGCGCTGGCGCTGTTCGAAGCGACCGGAGGAGACGTCTATCTCGAGCGCGCGCTCGAGCTTGCGGGCGCCGCCCAGGACTTGTTTGGCGACGCCGACGGCAGTTTTTTCATCACGGCGCGCGACGCCAGGGACGTGCCCGGCGCCCGGCCGCGCCACGCTCACGACGGCGCCACGCCCTCGGGCGTCGGCTTGATGGCCGAGGTCCTGGCGCGCCTGTTCCACCTGACCGGGCAATCGCGCTGGCGCGCCGCCGCCCGAGACCTGATCCGCGCGTTCACCGGCGCGCCCGACGGGCTCGCGCAAAGCCCGTTGCTGCTCGCCGCCGCTGATTTCCTCGAGCGCGGAATGGTCGTTGTCGTCGCTGGAGAGTCCGATGACCCCGCCGCGCTGGCGCTGGTTGGACTCGCGCTCGCATCGCCCGACCCCGCAACATCGGTGTTGCGGACGCGCGACGGCGCCGACGGGCCTGAAGAATCGCCGGGGCGCGGCAAGACGAGGGTGGACGGCGCGCCCGCCGCTTACCTCTGTCGCGGTTACGCTTGCAGCCTGCCGGTCGCGACCCCGAAGCAATTGCGCGCGCTGGTCGAGGCGGGCGCGCCGGCCGCGTAGCCGTCGCGCCTTGCCGCCCTGGCGGTCAGACGGCCGCTTCGTCTCGATGGATTGAGGCCAATGCGCCGCCCCGCCGAGGCGCCGTCAACTCGCGGTCGCCGCCTGCATAGGCCCGTCGGCGCACCCTTGCGTCAATTCGCCGTAGTCGGCGATCGGGCGCGGGCGGCCGACGAGGTAGCCCTGCATTTCGTCGCAACCCTCCCGCCGCAGGATGGTCCGCTGCAGTTCGGTTTCGACGCCCTCGGCGATCAACGGCATTGCAAGGCCGTGGCCGAGGCCGATGATCGCGCGCACGATCGCGGCCGACTGAGCGTTGGACTCCAGGTTTGAAATGAAGGCCCGATCGATCTTGATCTTGTCGAACGGAAACGACTGCAGCGACGACAGCGACGAGTAGCCGGTGCCGAAGTCGTCCATCGCCATTTTCACGCCCAGCGCCTTGAGGCGGCGCAAGATCGCCATCACGCGCGAGGGGTCGTCGATAAGGACGCTCTCGGTGATCTCGAGCTCGAGTCTTTCGGGCGCCAGACCCGTCTGGAACAGGACTTCGTGCACGAGGCCCGGCAAGTCTCCGTGCCGGAATTGAATGGGGGAAAGGTTGACGGCGATGCGCAAAGGAAAGCGCCAGGACGCCGCCTCGAGACAGGCCTGACGCAACACCCACTCGCCGATTTGCGTGATCAAGCCATGCTCTTCGGCGACCGGAACGAAGATCGCGGGCGGCACCATGCCCCATTGAGGATGTCGCCAACGGATGAGCGCTTCGAACCCGAACACCTCGCCATCGATCCTCGCCTGCGGCTGGTAATATAGCGCGAACTCGTTGCGCTCGATCGCCAGGCGCAGATCGTGTTGCAGCGCGTGACGCTCTCGAGCGAGTTCGTCCATCCTGGCTTCGAAGAAGCGGACGGCGAGGCGCCCTCCGGCCTTCGCGCGGTAAAGCGCCGCATCGGCGTTGCTGATCAGCAGGTTTTGATCGGCGCCGTCCGCCGGATAAACCGCGACGCCGACGCTCACCCCCAGCCGCACCCGACGGCCATCGACGGCAAATTCGTCCCTGAACGCGACGAGCAGTTTGTCGGCCAACGCCGCCGCGCTGTTCGGCTGATCGCCGGACGCGGAGATCAGCATGAACTCGTCGCCCCCGGCGCGCGCAAGGAAGGCCGGCTCGGAGACGCGCTGCAGGCGTCGCGCCACTTCGCCGAGCAGCATGTCGCCGAATGCGTGTCCGAAGACATCGTTGACCTGCTTGAAGTGATCGAGGTCGAGGCTCAACAGCGCGAAGCTGTCGCCCGCCGCCGCCGCTTGCTGGATGGTCTCGGCGAGAAGAGCAGCGAAGGCCGCGCGGTTCGGCAGGTCGGTCAGCGGGTCGTGATGGGCCAGATGCGCGACGCGCCGTTCGGCCCTCCGGCGTTCGGTGATGTCGTCGATGACAGTCAACACATACTGCGGCAATCCGTTCTCCCCCAAGACGGGGAGGCTCCTGGTCGTCACCAGTCGCAGGCCATTGGCGGGCGTCTCGACCTCATGTTCGTCGGAAATCTGAGGGCGCCCGGCGAACAGCAACCGGTAGCTCGCGGCGATGCGATCGGCCGTCTCTTTGGGGTAGATTTCGTGGACGTTTTTCCCGATCACCTCGTCGCGCGATATTCCGTAGAATTCCTCGGCCGCGCGATTGATCAGAACGTAGCTGAAGTCGCGCGCGTCCTTGACGACGATGCTCGCCGGAACATTCTCGACGATCGCGTCGAGGAACATCCGGGTCTTGCGGCTTTCCTCCTCCGCCCGCCTTTGTTCGGTCATGTCGATGACCGCCAACAGTGTCGAGGCGCGGCCGTCATAGGACAAATTCTGCTTGCGCACGGCGACTTCGATCAGGTCGCCGTTTTTCTTGCGATGACGCCAGGTCTCTCCCGAGGCGCGCTGTCCTTCTTGCTTGCCAACGACGCCGCGCACCTTTTCCCAGTCCTCGGGGAGCCTGATGTCGAGGGTCGACATCGACAAAAACTCCTCGCGGGAAAAGCCGTAGTGCTTGATCGCCGCTTCGTTGACGGCCAGGAAGCGCAGGGTGTCGTGATCGCAGACCAACATCGGCAGAGGGTTGCTGTCGAACAGCAACTTGAACGACGCCTCGCGGCGCTTCAATTCGGTGATGTCGATGCGAACGCCGAGGCAGCCGCCGTCGGCCGTCCGGCGCTCCTCGATGCGCAACCACCGGTCGCCCGCGAGCCGCTGTTCATGACTCGAATGCGGCATCGCGTGCAAGGCGCGCCGCACCGCCAGCCATTGCTCCTCCCAGCCCGCCGCCTGCGGATAGCGGTTCAGCGCGATCCCCCGGCGCATCACCTCCTCGAAGCTCATTCCGGGAACGAGCGGATCGACAATTTCGGCGTTGAGCTCGGCGTAGCGTCGGTTCCAAAGAACGTGTCTGTCCTGGGAATCGAACAGGACCACGGCCTCCGGCATCAGGTCGAACACCTCCTGCAGCCTTTGATGCGCCGCTTGCGCCTGTCGGGCCGCCCTTTCCGCCTCCGCTTTCGCCTCGACCATGGCGGCGCGCGTTTCCCGCAGATCGCCCTCGGCGCGCAGGCGGTCGGTGACATCCTCGAAGGTCGTCACCCAACCGCCATCGGGCGTCGGCTCGTGCGATGCGGCGATGAAGCGCCCGTCGCGAAACTCCACCAGACTTTTCGTTGATCTGTTCTGAGCGGCGATTGTCAGCATTTCGCGGACGAACGCGTCCGGATCGCTGCCGGGATAGGAGCCGCTGGCGACCTGGTAGTCCATGATCTCGCGCAGCGTCACGCCAGGCTGCGTGAGCTTCGACGGCAGCGCAAACATCTCGGCGAAGCGCGCGTTGCAAAATACGAGACGCCGCTGGCCGTCGAACAGGCAGAGGCCCTGCCACATATGGCGCAAGGCGGCTTGCAAGCGCATGTTTTGTTGGCGGACCGCCTCGTCGGAGTTTTCCCTCGCTCGGCGCGCGCCCCGACCGCTCGAGACGGCGATCAACGGAGAAAGCCAAACCGCGCGGAGGTCCCAAAATAGAGCGAGGCAGGCCAGTCCGGCAGCAATTGCAATGAACGCCACGCTCCAGCCGTGCTCGCCTTTCAGGCCGGGAAGCATGAGCGACATGTGGGCCCGACCTTATCCACGACCTGCGGCGCAGGATGGAATGTATTGTGACGTTGATTGACAAGTCGTTAAATTGTTTCAAATGCTCAGGGATCGACAGGCCCGCCCGGAGCGCCGCCGAACGTGCGGAAAATCGCGTCTGCGGCGCGGCGCCATCGATGATTTTCTCGGGAAAAGGGCTATCCGAACCGACCTGACGGCGTCGAAGGTCGTCCAACCCCTTCGATCTGCCGATTTTGCGGCCTTGGCGACCGCAAAACCGCGCAGGCCATGGTGGGCGCCGCGGTGGCCCGGTCAGGACGGAAACGGAGCGAACCGTGGACGGGGCGGTCTACCCGACTGGCCTCTCGTCGGCGATGACGCGGCCGTCGTCAGGCAAGGATCCGGGCGCCAGCAGATCCACCACGCCGCGCAGCTTGGTGACTTCCTGTAATGTCGCAGCGATGGCCTCGCGCAAGCGCTCGCTATGCGAAATAGCCTCGGCGCGCAGGATCATCTCGTCCCGCTCGCCCGCGCGGCGGATCACGAGGCGCACGACCCCGAGTTCGGGATGTTGCCTGGCCACCGCCAGCACTTGCCCGGGATGAACGAACATGCCCCTGATTTTCGCGGTTTGATCGGCGCGCCCCAGCCAGCCTCTGATCCGGGCGCCCGCGCCGCCAGGCAGGAGCGCGGAAAGATCGCCGGTGGCGAAGCGCAAAAGCGGATAGTCCGCATTGAGCCGGGTGACGACGACCTCGCCAACTCTTCCGGGAGCGACCGGATCGCCCCCGCCGGGTGTCACGATTTCCAGGATGATCCCCTCGTTGACGACCATGCCTTCCCGCAGCGCTCCCGCTTCATCGTCTGTTTCATAGGCGATCACCCCGAGATCGGCCGTCGCGTAGCATTGTCGCACCCTTATCCCTTGCGACTGCAGCGTCGCGCGAAGGCTTGCGGGCAGCGCGGCGCCTGACACCAGCGCAAGTCTGATTGACGAGACGTCGCTGCCGGCGGCATGCCCTTTGTCGATCAGAACCTTCAGGAAGTCCGGCGTGCCGCAATAGGCGTTCGGCTTGAAATGACGAATCGCTTCTATTTGCTGTTCGGCGGCGCCGGTTCCCGCCGGAATGACCGCGCAGCCCAACGCAAGGGCGCCGCTCTCCATGATGTGACCCCCTGGGGTCAGGTGATAGGAGAAACAGTTGAGCACGATATCGCCGGCCCGCAGCCCCGCCGCTTCGAGCGCCGGCGCGGCGCCCCACCAATCCGCGCCATGGCCTTCCGGTTCAAAAATCGGACCCGGCGAGACCAGCAGACGCCTCAAAAACCCGGGCCTTGTCGCCGCGAGCCCGCCGAACGGCGGCTCCGCCTCCTGTATCGCCTTGAGTTCGGACTTGCGCACCAGCGGCGCCCGCGCGAGATCGGCCGGCGATTTGAGCGAGGCGATGTCAACGCCCGCAAGCTGGCGAGCGAGCCCTGGAGCGTGTTGCGCGGCTGATGTCAGAACTGCGCGCAACTTGGCGAACCGCGCCGCTTCGAGCGCAGCAGCGGCGTCACGGCTGTCCGGCTTGTCGTGCGCGCTCATCCGATCCCTCGAGGGCCGTTCAGGCCAGCCATCTCTTGCGTCGCTTGTAGTGTTTGACGTCACGGAACGAGCGTCGGTCGGCGCCGGCGACGCCGAGATAGAATTCCTTAACGTCTTCATTGGCGCGCAGCGCGCCCGCTTCGCCGTCGAGCACGATGCGGCCGTTTTCCAGAATGTAGCCCGACGTCGCGTAGCGCAGCGCGATATTGGCGTTCTGCTCGGCGAGTAGGAAGGACACACCCTCCTTGCCGTTGAGATTCTTGACGATCTCGAAGATTTCTTCAACCACCTGCGGCGCCAGTCCCATCGACGGCTCATCGAGCAGGATCAATTCCGGCCGCGACATCATCGCGCGGCCGAGCGCGCACATCTGCTGCTCGCCGCCCGAGGCATAGCCGGCCATCGAGTGACGACGCTCCTTGAGACGGGGAAAGTGGCTATAGATCGCCTCGAGATCGCGCGCGATCGCCTTGCCGCCGTCCCGTCGCGTGAACGCCCCCGTCAGCAGGTTTTCCTCGATCGTCAGATGGCCGAAGCAATGGCGGCCCTCCATGACCTGAATACAGCCCCGGCGCACGATCTCGTTGGGCGAAAGTCCGTCGATGCGTTCGCCCTTGAAGGAAATCGAGCCCTTTGTGACTTCGCCGCGCTCAGCGCGCAGGAGATTGGAGATCGCTTTCAAAGTCGTCGTCTTGCCAGCGCCGTTGGCGCCGAGCAGCGCGACGATCCCGCCTTTGGGCACGCCGAGCGAAGCCCCCTTCAGCACCAGAATGACGCGGCTGTAAATGACTTCGATGTTGTTCACGACGAGGACGGACGCCGTCCCGGGCTGTGGCTCCGAAGACATCAGGCCTTTGGTCCCAAAAACCCCTTCTCCCCCGAGGGAAGAAGGGAATTTCGTCACGATTTGCTGTCGCAGGCTTCGGTGCGGGCCGGCCAGCCGGCGTTCTTCTCGGCATAGGCTTTGGCGGCCTGATCGATCAGCGGCTGCACTTTGTCGCTTTCAGGGGCGATCGGATCGGTAATCTTCACCCATTTTGCGCCGTCCCACTGCTGAATGAAGGTCGCGCTGTGACTGTTATGATCGGCGCAGGAGACCTTGAACGGCGCGGCGAAGCCTTCCAGTCCCAATGCCTTGAACCGCGCCGCGTCGAGATTGATCGTCTCCAGGCCGCGCCGAACATCTTCTCCGGTGACGACTTTCTTGCCGGTCAGCCTCTGGGCGTTGGCGATGGCCTCAGCGATCAGCACGGAATTGTAGACGCCGCGATCATAGAGGACGCCGCCGAACTCTTCCTTGGACGCCTGGCTCTTTCCGGCGTCGACGACCCGCTTTTTGACGTCTTGCAACGCGGGGTAATCGGCGCCGACGCCGTGCCAGTTGAGCGTCTTGAACCCCTTGGCGCCGTCGCCCGCCGAAAGTAGGTCTGCTTCGCCAGGCCACCAGATCGAGACGAACTTTTCCATGGGATAGCCGACTTTGATCGCCTCCTTGACTGCGGCGGAGTTCATCGCGCCCCAGCCATACATGACGACGAAATCGGGCTTGTCGCGGCGCACGTCGAGCCATTGCGCCGATTGGTCCTGCATGCTCGCCGGCGCCACCGGATAGAGCTTCAAAGCGAAACCGTAGTCCTTCGACAGGTCCTGGAACATCGGGATCGGCTCCTTACCGAAGCCCGCGTCGAAATAGAGATAGCCGATCGTCTTGCCCTTCAATTTCTCGATCGATCCGTCGCCGATATATTTGAGGATTTCCGACAGGCCGTCCCAATAGGTGGCGGGCGGATTGAAAATCCACGGGAAGACGTCGCCCTTGGCCGAGGCCGAGAGTCCATAGGCCATGCTGAGGATCGGGATCTTGTCGACCGACGCCTTGGGGATCAGCGAGAGCGTGATGCCGGTCGACCACGGATTGACGATCACCGGGCCTTTCGGCTTCACGGAATCATAACATTCGAGGCCTTTCTTGGTGTCATAACCGGTTTCGCACTCGTCCACGTTGAGCTTTACGCCGCCAATGCCGCCGTCCCGCTCGTTGAGCATGGTCAGGTAATCGTGCATGCCGTCGGCGATCGGCGTGCCCGAACCGGCGAATGGCCCGGTCCGATAGGTGAACAACGGGACGTAGATCGAGTCCTCGGCCGCGGCGGGCGCGAACGCCGGGGCGGCCAGAATCAGCGCCAGAGCGGCGCCGGACAGAACCTTCAAGACAAGTTTGGCGTTTTTCATTTCATTCCTCCCTTCAGGCATTTTGCTCCTATTTCGCGCGATTGGCCATCAGTCAGTACGGGAACGGCCAAACCCGCAGCTTCTGCTTTCCAATCCGCCAAAGGCGGGCGAGGCCGTTCGGCTCGACGATCAGAAAAAATATGATCATGGCCCCGGTGACCATAAAGGTCATTTGGTCCACCGCCGCTGAGCCCAGATTGAGACCAACCAGCGCCGGCAGGGCGCGCAAGGCGATCGGCAAAATATGGATCAGCGCCGCGCCGAGAAACGCGCCGAGAATGCTGCCGAGACCCCCGATGATGACCATGAACAGCAACAGGAAGGACAGGTCGATATTGAATGCTTCGGGCTCCGCCGCGCCGAGCCACAGAAACACCATCAAGGCGCCCGCCACGCCAACATAAAACGAGGAAATCGCGAAGGCGAGCAATTTGGCGCGCAACAGCCTGATGCCCATCAATTCGGCGGCGATGTCCATGTCGCGGACCGCCATCCACATCCGTCCGATGCGCCCGCGCACGATGTTCGACGCGACCCAGGCCATCGCGACGACGATGGTCAGCACCACGAGATAGCGGGTCGACGGCGCGGCGTTCGGCCCGGTGACCGACACGCCGAGCAGGGTGTGGGTTCCCACCTCGATCGCGCCCGACGTGTTGTCGTTGTAGAGCCAGGAAACGCGAGCGAAGCACCATTGCAGGAAGAACTGCGCCGCCAGCGTCGCCACGGCGAGGTAAAAGCCTTTGATGCGCAGGCTCGGCAGGCCGAAGAATACCCCGGCCGCGCTGGACACAAGGCCTGAGGCCAGAATCCAAACGAGGATGTTCACCTGCGGGAAAAAGGTCGACAGCTTGTAGCAGGCGTAGGCCCCCACCCCCATGAACGCCCCCGATCCAAGCGACAGCAATCCGGTATAGCCGGTCAGGATGTTGAGGCCGATGGCGGCGAGCGAAAAGATCAGAAACGGGATCATGATCGTGTTGAGCAGGAATTGATTGCCCGCCAGCGGAACGACCACGAAGGCGACCGCGAGGATCGAACCGAAGCCGATCCGATCCTGGCGAATCGGAAATACCGCCATATCCGACGCGTAGCTCGTCTTGAACTGGCCGACCTCACGATAGAACACGTCAGTTTCCCGGTTCGCTCGGCGGCGCGCCGGCGCTATCGCCGATCTTCCCCTTCGCTCCGGCAAAAATCCAGGCCATGGATCTAAATCCGCTCGATAATAGTCTCGCCGAAAAGGCCCTGCGGTCGGAACAGGAGGAAGGCCAGCGCGATGAAATAGGCAAGCCAGCTTTCGATGCCGCCGCCCAGCATCGGCCCCCAGTAAAACTCGCCGAGCTTCTCGCCGATCCCGATGATCAGGCCGCCGACGATTGCGCCGGGAATGGAGGTCAGCCCGCCCAGGATCAATACCGGCAACGCCTTCAACGCGACGATTTGCAACGCGAACGACACGTCCGAGCGGGCGCCCCACAGGATCCCCGTCGCCAACGCCACGACGCCGGCCGCGAACCACACGACGACCCAGATCTGGTTGAGCGAAATTCCGACCGATAAAGCCGCTTGATGATCATCGGCGACGGCGCGGAGCGCGCGGCCGATGCGCGTCTTCTGAAAGAACAGCGCGAGTCCCGCCACCATGATGACCGCAATGACCGCCGCCGCGATGTCGATTTTCTGCAGCGACACGGCCCCTCCGAGGAGTTTGAAGTCCAGCGAGCCGGATGGCAGATAGAGCTGCTCGGCGATCATCGTCTTCGGATTCCCGCCGAACACCAACTCACCCGCGCCGATAAGGAAATAAGTCAGGCCGAACGTCGCCATGAACAGAATGATGTCGGGTTGGTTGACGAGCGGGCGAAGGACAACCTTCTCGACGCCGACGGCCAGCGCGTACATGACGCCGATGGTCGCAAGCAGCGCAAGCCAGGCCGGAAGGCCTTTCTCATGCAGGCCGACCAGCGTCAGGGCGGCGAACACCATCATGATCCCTTGCGCGAAATTGAAGACGCCGGACGCCTTGAAGATCAACACGAAACCGAGTGCAATCAACGCATAAAGCACGCCGGCCACAAATCCCTCCCATATCGTCTGGACCAGCAGATCGGGCGCGCCCGCCATCTGCGCGAAAGGATCGACGAAAATCTGGTAGAGCAAGGTCATGCCGGCGCGTTCTTCAATGCGCGACCCCGAGATAGGCGTCGATCACCGTGGGATCTTTCTTGACCTCGTCGGGGGTTCCGTCGGCGATCTTGCGGCCGTAGTCGAGAACGACGACGCGATTGGCGAGGTCCATCACGACGCCCATGTCATGTTCGATCAGAGCGATCGTGACGCCATAGTGATGGTTCACGTCGAGGATGAAGCGGCTCATGTCTTCCTTTTCCTCGAAATTCATGCCCGCCATCGGCTCGTCGAGCAGCAACAGTTGAGGCTCCATCGCCAACGCCCTGCCGAGTTCGACGCGCTTCTGCAATCCATACGGCAGCGAGCCGACCGGGGTTTTTCGGATCGCCTCGATTTCGAGGAAATCGATGATCCCCTCGCAGAAGCGGCGGTGCTCGATTTCTTCGCTCAAGGCCGGACCGTGGCGGAGCGCCTGCCAAAACAGGCCGCGCTTCATCCGCAACGTGCGCCCCGCCATGATATTGTCGAGCGTCGTCATGCCCTTGAACAACGCGACATTCTGGAAGGTGCGCGCGATCCCATGGGCCGCCGCCTCATAAGGCCTCATCGCCGCCCGAGTTTTGCCCCGAAAGGTGATGCGCCCCTGCTGTGGATGATAGAAGCCGTTGACGACATTGAGCATCGACGTTTTGCCGGCGCCGTTCGGCCCGATGATCGCGCGGATTTCCCCTTTGACGATGTCGAAGGACACGTCGCGGATCGCCCTGACGCCGCCAAAGGACAGCGAAACCTGTTCGACGGAAAGCAGGGTTTCCGCGGCGCTGCTCATGCGGCGCGCTCGCGCCGAGGCGACGGCGCCGGATGCAACCTCATCTCGACGATGCGCGCGCTGCCGTTCAGCACGCTCTTGCGCCCGTCCTCGTAAGTGATCTCCGTCGAGATCGAAGCGACAGCCGAACCATCGTAGAGGCCGGCGACCAGCGAGGCGTAACGTTCCCCGATGAGGCCGCGCCGCACCTTTTGCGTGCGCGTCAGTTCGCCGTCGTCGGCGTCGAGCTCCTTGGGCAGAATCAGGAATCGCTTGATTTGAGCGCCCGCCATCACCGCCTCGCTCGCCAGAGCCCGATTGACTTCGTCGACATGGGTCTGGATCATCTCGTAGACGAGCGGGTTGCCGGCGAGCTCCTGATACGAACCGTATGAGACATTGTTGCGCTCGGCCCAGTTTCCCACCGAGGCCAGTTCGATATTCAGCAAGGCGACGACATGGTCGCGATCCTGACCGATCGCCACCGCCTCCTTGATGTTGGGGAAGAACTTCAGCTTGTTCTCGATATATTTGGGCGCGAAGAGCTGGCCGGAGGCAAGCCTGCCGACGTCCTTGGCCCGATCGATGATCTTGAGTTGACCGTCCGGCTCGACATAGCCGGCGTCGCCCGTCTTGACGAAGCCGTCCGCCGTCAACGCTTCGGCGGTCCTTTCAGGCTCGCGATAATAGCCGATGAACATGCCCGGCGATTTGAACTGAACCTCGCCATCCCCGGCGATGCGCAATTCGACATGCGGCGCCGGCGGGCCGACGGCGTCGGAGCGCACCGCGCCGTCGGCTTGCGCGGTCACGTAGAGAAACGCCTCCGTCTGGCCGTAGAGTTGTTTGAGGTTCAATCCAAGCGAGCGATAGAAAGCGAAAAGGTCGGCGCCGATCGCTTCGCCCGCGGTGTAGGCGACGCGGATTCTCGAGAACCCGAGCACGTTCTTGAGCGGTCCGTAGACGAGCGCTTCGCCGACCGCATAATGCAGCCGCGCGAGCAACGGAACCGGCTGCCGGTTGACGATTCTTTCGCCCCATTTCCTGGCGACCCCGAGGAAGTGATGGAACATGGCGCGCTTGATCGCACCCGCGTCCTCCATGCGGATCATGACGCGGGTCAGCAGGGCCTCGAAGACGCGCGGGGGCGCAAAATGGAAAGTCGGGCCGATCTCGCGCAAGTCGTCTTGCGCCGTGTCGACGCTTTCGGGGCAAGCCATGCAAAAGCCGGCGACGAAACCCTGGGCGTAGTTGAGATAATGGTCGCCGACCCAGGCGAGCGGCAGGTAGGCCAATACTTCATCGCGATCGGTCAACTTGTCGAACGCCACTGTGTCGCGGGCCGCGGCGATGCATCGCTCGCCGGTCAGCAGCACCCCTTTCGAGCGGCCGGTCGTGCCTGACGTATAGAGGATCACCGAGGGATCGGCGCCCCTGCCGGCCGCGATCCGCGCATCGAGCGCCGACGCCACGGCGGGGTCGCCCAACGCCTTCACGCCGACCGCGATCGTTTCGCCCAGCGAACCGAGGCGCGCGTCGCGATAACCGGTCAAGCCGCGCTCCTCGTCGTAGAGAATGCGGGTCAGGCGCGGCAATCGGTCCGCGATGGACAGAATCTTGTCGACCTGCTCCTGATCCTGGGCCACGATCAGCGAGGCTTCGGCGTGTCCGAGCACATAGGCCATTTCATCGGCGACCGCATCGGCATAGACCGGCAACGGAACGGCGCCGAGCATTTGCGCTGCGGTGATCGTCCAATAGAGGCGCGGCCGATTCGCGCCGACGATGGCGATCTTGTCGCCATGCGAGAGATCGAGCGAGGCGAGCCCCTGCGCCAGGGCGCGCGTCTGCGCGTAGACCTCGGCCCATGTCCAGGTCCGCCAGACGCCGAGGTCCTTGTGGCGAAAGGCCGGACGGCTTCCGCGCAAGCGGGCGTGCCCGCGCAGAAGCTTGGCGAAAGTATCCGCATCTTCACCGAACCCTGCACGCTCGGGCGCCAATGACAAACCTTTCCCTCCCAGCATGTTTTTGATCGCGACCTTCGTCCCCTCCTCTAGGGCGCGATAGCCATACGTTAGTCGCATTCACCCCGACATCAAGCGCCGGCTCCGCTGGAGCGCTTTCCAGGCCCGGCGAACAGCGGATCGCCCCAGGTTATTGATCGATCGCGTTTTTCCATGGCCCGACCGAATAGGCTTCGCCCGAAGAGACTCTACGACCGCCTGATTCGCGCGGTCGCTTCGATCTCGACTTTCATCTCCGGCCGCAGCAGCGCGGCGACGACATAGATGGCCGCGGCGGGACGGATGTTCCCAAAAATTTCGCCCGCCACGCCCAGCACCGGCTCGCAATAGTCCGGGCTGGTGACGAAGGTCTGCAACCGCACGATGTCGGCGAGGCCGCCGCCCGCCTCGGACAGCGCCGCCGCAATGGTCCTGGCGATGTTTCGCGCCTGCTCGGCGACATCCTCGGGCATGGTCATGGTCGCATAGTCGTAGCCGGTAGTGCCCGACACGAAAACCAGGTCGCCGTCGACCACCGCCCGCGAATAGCCGAAGGCGGCCTCGAAAGGCGAGCCGGACGAAATGAGGCGGCGGGCGGGCATGTCGGCGGTTCCCTTTTTCAGGCGAATTCCATGATCACCGCATCGACGGCGAGGGAGTCCCCTTCCTTCGCGAGGATTTTCTTGACCTTCACGTCCCGGTCGGCGAGCAGCACGTTCTCCATTTTCATCGCCTCGACCATGCACAAAGGCTCGCCGGCCTTGACCTCCTGATCGACGCGGACGGAGATCGTCTTGACGAGGCCTGGCATCGGACAGAGCAGCGTTTTGGCCGTATCGGCGCCGGTTCTCTCCAGCATCAGCGCCGCCAGCTCCGCCTCGCGGCGCGTGTAGACGCGCGCTTCGACGCTGACGCCGCGGTGGGCGAGCATGAATCCGTTGAGGATCGGGCGCACCTGCGCGGCGATCATCACGCCATCGACCGAACCGCTCCACACCGGCTCGCCCGGCGCCCAACGCGAAGCGACGCGAAAAATGCGCCCTTCGGCGAGAACGATGTCGAGTTCGCCGCCCTCCCCTGTCACTTCGGCGTCATAGCGCTGCTTGCCTAGCATGACGGCCCGCTGCGACTGGAAGCGAAAGCTCGCCGGCGCGCGCAACTGCCCGGAAATGCCGCGCTTGCGCTCGTTTTGCAGATGATCGACATGCGCCGCGATCGTCGCCATCACATGCGCGGTCTCGCCCGAGGCGACCAGCGGCGAAAAACCCTGGGGAAACTCCTCCGCGATGAAGCCCGTCGACAACCGCCCCGCGCGCCAGCGCTCGCGCTGCATCAGCGCCGAGAGAAACGGGATGTTGTGCCTGATGCCGTCGATGACGAAAGCGTCAAGCGCCCGCGTCTGGGCCTCGATGGCGGTCAGCCGGTCGCCCGCATGGGTGACCAGCTTGGCGATCATCGGATCATAGTGGATCGAGATTTCGCCGCCCTCGTAGACGCCGGTGTCGTTGCGCACCGTGACGCCTTCGACGACGCCTTCGGGCGGCGGGCGGTATCTCACCAGGCGCCCGGTCGAGGGCAGGAAATTGCGGGTCGGATCCTCGGCGTATATGCGGCTCTCGACCGCCCAGCCGTTCAGCTTGACTTCGCTTTGCGCGAACCTCAGCCTGAGGCCGTAGGCCGAGCGGATCATTTCCTCGACGAGATCGACGCCGGTGACCAGTTCGGTCACGGGGTGCTCGACCTGCAGGCGGGTGTTCATTTCCAGGAAATAGAAGCTGCGGTCCTGCCCCGCGACGAACTCGACGGTGCCTGCGGAGTCGTAACCGACCGCCTGGGCGAGGGCCACCGCCTGCTCGCCCATCTTTCGGCGCGTCGCCTCGTCGAGCAAGGGCGAGGGCGCTTCCTCGATCACCTTCTGGTTGCGCCGCTGAATCGAGCATTCGCGCTCGCCGAGATGGATGACGTTGCCGTGCTTGTCGCCGAGCACCTGGATTTCAATATGGCGGGGGTTGACGATGAACTTTTCGACGAAGACGCGGTCGTCGCCGAACGAGGACTTCGCCTCCGATTTGGCGCGCGCAAAGCCCTCGGCGACCTCGCGGCGGGAATGGGCGATGCGCATGCCCTTGCCGCCGCCGCCGGCCGACGCCTTGATCATCACGGGATAGCCGATTTCGTCGGCGATCTCAGCGGCGTGTCCGGGGCTTTCGATGACGCCGAGAAAGCCGGGAACCGTCGAGACGTTGGCGGCGTTGGCGAATTTTTTCGATTCGATCTTGTCGCCCATCGCCTCGATGGCGCGACGGTTGGGGCCGATGAACGCGACGCCGGCCTCTTCGAGCGCCGCGGCGAAGGCGGCGCGCTCCGACAGAAAGCCGTAACCGGGATGGACGGCTTCGGCGCCGGTCTCGAGGCACGCGGCGACGATCTTGCCAATGTCCAGATAGGATTGCGCGGCGGGCGGCGGCCCGATCAGGATCGCCTCGTCGGCCATCTCGACGTGCAGCGCGTCCTTATCGGCCTCCGAATAGACCGCCACGGTCGCAATGTCCAAGCGGCGTGCGGTCTTGATGATGCGGCAAGCGATCTCGCCGCGATTGGCGATCAGAATCTTCCTGAACATCAGCCCCCCGTTCGAAGGCTCGCCGGGCGAGCGATCGCCGTGCAAGGGCTTGGTTTTATGGGAGCGCGGCGGCGGCGTCCAGCGCGGGAAAGTTCGAGCGGCGGGCGGCCGATCAGCCCGCCGACGACGCCCGCACCGCCTCTGCGACGCCCGGCCACCCGCCGGCGGCGCGCGCGCGCACGGCGGCGAGGAACCACTGCGGGGCGCGCCCCGCCTCCGCGAGAACGTTGACGAGCGCGGCCAGTGCGTCGCGCGAGCGCGCCTCATCGGCGCGATCGATCAGCCATTGCGCCTGCGCCTCTCCCACCACCCCGGCCGGGCGCGATTGGGCGAGGACATGCCGGGTGATCAGCTCGACGAACAGATGCGTCCACTCCGGCGCCTTGGCGACGTCGGACCGGGCGACTGCGAACAGCTCTTCGGCGGCCTCGCGCGTGACCTCGCCCTCGCCGAACACTTCGCGCCGCAGCCAGGCGACGTCGAGGCCGCTGACCTCGCGACCATGGATCAGCGAGGAGATGATCGTCCGGCTTCGATCGACCGCGAAAGCCGTTGGTTTGGACATATTCCACGTTCCCGAACCGCCCGTTTCGACGGGCGACTTCATTTTGTTGGACGGGACTGTGGGTTGGAATATTTGCCAGCCGATGAATCACCCTCAGTCAAATCCGGGCACGGTTAAGGCCCCGCCAACAGGCATGGTTGCGAGAACATGAAGGCGCCGCCCGCGGCCGGCGCAAAAATTTGGATTTCCAAAGCCCTTCCTGGATTTCCAAATTTCTATGTGGCGGATTCGTTGGAAATCAATGGCTTGGCGTTTTGCATTTCCTTGGAATTTCCTTGGATTTCCAAAGATTTCCTTGGCGGATTCGCGGGATTTCAATGGCTTGGGGGCGAAAAAATTTGGAAAATGCGTTTTTCGACTCCGGGGTCTCCGCGCGGAGGACCATTCCCGCCGCTTCCCGACAGCATCGTCGCGAGCTCGAGTTTCGTCAAGCTTTTGTTCCTGAATATCAGGATGCCTGAACGCGGGCGCGCCCCGACAGCGGGAATCCCCACTGTTTCATCTCGCGCAAACAGAAGAGTTGGTGAAGCGGACCCGGCGCGCAAGCTCCTCGATCGGGTGCGAAATTCCGCGCCGTTCGTATCGCACGGCGATGTCGAAGCCGGACGCGACGGCGGGAGAGCCGCCAACGCGCGAGTTGACGATGAGACTGTCGGCGCCGCGACAACCCTAGTCGGGTTTGTAGTGAAGCGCGCGCGCTTTCGTTGGCGCGCCGCCCGCGCAACCGCCCGATCACGATTAGGCGAGCGGCATGGCGCTGACGCGAATGAAGCGTAAACTGGCCGACGTCGCGGCGATCCGGGCCCCCGGGTCAGGCGGCGTGTTCCGCGTTGGGAGACTGGCATGCGCCGCCGCCTTCCCAGAGCGCGCAGGAGGAGGCATGATATGAGGCGATTGATTGTCACCGGCCTTTTGGTCGCGATCGGCGCCGGCGCGGTTCTCGCGGACGGCGATTCGATCAAGCAACGGCGCGCGCTGATGAAGGCCGACGGCGAGGCGACAAGGACCGTCGTTGGCATGCTCAAAGGCGCGCCGTTCGATCTCGCCGTGGTCCAGGCTGCGCTGAGGACGTTCGGCGAAGCGGCCGCCAAGACGCCGGCACTGTTTCCCGATGACAGCAAGACCGGCGACACCAATGCGCTGCCGGCGATCTGGGACAACAAAGCCGATTTCAACGCGCGCTACGTCAAATTCGGCGCGGACGCCGCAGCGGCTTTGGCGGCGATCACCGACGAGGCGAGCTTCAAGGCGCAGATGCCGGGCGTGTTGAAGAACTGCGGGGGATGTCACGAGCTCTACCGGGCCAAGAAATCCTGATTAGCCTCCGCGCGCGAGCGCTTCGCTCCGGGGTTCGGCGGCGTACGCTGCCTCGGCCATGAAGAAGCGGTTGTTCATTCTCGCCGGGATCGCGATCGGCGCCGCGATCGCGGGCGCGGCATGGCTGTTGTCCGCCTCGCGCCCGCTCGACCCCGCCATCGCGGCGGCGGTCGCCGCGCCGGGCGACGCGAATGCGGGTCGGATTGTGTTTTTCGCCGCCGGCTGCGACGCCTGCCACATGTCGCCGGGCCAGCCCGATCCCTTAAGGCTCGGCGGCGGACTGGAGTTGAAGACCCCATTCGGCTCGTTCTATCCGCCCAACATTTCTCCCGACGCGAGAGACGGAATCGGGAGCTGGAGCGCGCATGACTTCGCGCAGGCGCTGCTTGCCGGCGTCTCGCCGCGCGGCGAGCATTATTATCCCGCGTTTCCCTACGCTTCATACCGCCACATGACGGCGACCGACGTGCGCGATCTCTTCGCCTTCCTTCGCGCGGCGCCGGTGGTTTCCGGTCGGGCGCCGCCGCAGGCGCCGGCCTTGTTCTTCACGATCCGCCGCGCGATCGGCCTGTGGAAATGGCTCTATCTGGACGCCGCCGCTCTGCCCGACGCGCCGAACCGCGACGCCGGCTGGCGGTTCGGGCGCTATCTCGTCGAAGGGCCCGGACATTGCGCCGAGTGCCATTCACGGCGCGACGCGTTCGGCGGCATCGTCGCAAGCAGCCGGCTGAAGGGCGGACCGAGCCTCGACGGCAAGGGCAAGACGCCCGACATCACCGCCGCCGGCCTCAGGGATTGGTCGACGTCCGACATCGCCGAAGCGCTTTCCAGCGGCTTCACCCCGACGGGCGACGCGCTCGGCGGGGGGATGGCGGCGGTGGTGCGCAACACCGCCGAACTGCCGGCGGCCTACCGCGAAGCGATCGGCGAATATCTCAAGAGCCCGGCGGGCGCGGCCGGCGCGCCTTAGGCGTAGCGCGAACTGATCGAACCGTCCCGCTCCCTGCAGGGCGCGGGCGCATCGCAGGGGGCGGACGACCTCGTCGAGATCTCCGCGCCCGGCGACAACAAGTGGGACACGAAACGGGTCAAGGCTTGCTCCGGGCAGCCGCAAGGGGCAGAATGAGCTTGGGACTTGCTGATTTCTAGGAGTCTGGTTCGGCCGTTCCGTGGATCGCTAGCGATTTCGCTGGAGGAGGCGGGCCGTGCAGCGTTTCATTTTGCAGCAAAATATTGCGCGCTTTCAGCGGCTGCTCACGGAAAGGACCGACGACGCCTCCCAGCGCACTTTGCGTTCGCTGCTGGCGTCGGCGCAGCGCGACCTCGCCTTTCTCAACGCCGCTGAAATGGGCGTCAGCGGCGATCGGCCGCTCCCTGCGGGCGCTCCTGGCCCGTTCAAGCTCGACCCGGAAAGCGTGAGCCATTTCGAACGGGAGTTCGGCGGCTCGCCGAATTCCTATATGGCGCTCGACGCCGGTCCCGGCCTGCATATCCTGGCGATCAACGAGGCCTATGCCAGCGCGACCATGATCGCCCCCGGCCGCGTGCTCGGCAAACCATTGTTTGAAATCTTTCCCGACAACCCCGGCGACCCCGCCGCCGACGGCGTCAGCAACTTGTATTTCTCGCTGCGGATCGCCGGCGAAACGGGCGAACCGCACGCCATGCCGATCCAACGCTACGACGTGAGGGCGCCGGACGGCCAGTTTGTCGAGCGATACTGGCGGCCCGTCAACAAGCCGGTGTTTGGAGCGCAACAGCGCCTGCTTTACCTCTTGCATCATGTCGAGGACGTCACGCGCGAGGCGCGCTCCCCGTAGAGTCGGGATCCATCCCGAGTTCAGGCGATTGGCGTCGGGATCGAAAACACGCGGGCGCGGAACGCATCGGCGTCGCCGGCGCGCCAAAGGCGGCCTCGCCCGGTCACGCCGCGCGACCGCTCTTCGAACGCGAGGGGGGTTCGCGCCTGTTCACAGTGGAATATTGTCGTGCTTCTTCCAAGGGTTTTCCAGCTTCTTGTTGCGCAGCATCGCGAGGATGCGCGAGAGGCGCCGACGGGTCGAGTGGGGCATGATCACTTCGTCGATGTAGCCGCGCTCGGCGGCGACGAAGGGCGACAAGAAGCGCGCTTCATATTCGGCGGTACGCTCGGCGATCTTGGCGGGATCGGCGATGTCGGCGCGGAAGATGATCTCGACGGCGCCCTTGGCCCCCATCACCGCGATCTGCGCGGTCGGCCAGGCGAGGTTGACGTCGCCGCGCAGATGCTTGGAGGCCATCACGTCGTAAGCGCCGCCGAACGCCTTGCGGGTGATGATCGTCGCCTTGGGAACGGTCGCCTCGGCATAGGCGAACAGCAGTTTTGCGCCGTGCTTGATGAGCCCGCCATATTCCTGCGCGACGCCGGGCAGGAAGCCGGGGACGTCGACGAATGTGACGATCGGAATGTTGAAGCAGTCGCAAAAGCGCACGAAGCGCGCGCCCTTGCGCGAGGCGTCGCTGTCGAGCACGCCGGCCAGCGCCAACGGCTGATTGGCGACCAATCCGACCGTGCGCCCCTCGATGCGGGCGAAGCCGGTGACGATGTTCCTCGCGTGGGCTTCCTGGATCTCGAAGAAATCGCCCTCGTCGACGACCTTGGCGATCAGTTCCTTGACGTCGTAGGGCTTGTTCGGGCTTTCCGGGATCAGCGTGTCGAGCGACATGTCGATTCGGTCGGGATCGTCGAAACTCTTGAAATGCGGGACTTCGTCGCGGTTCGAGGCGGGCAGGAAATCGATCAGCCGGCGCATCTGCAGCAAGGCCTCGACGTCGTTGTCGTAGGCGCGGTCGGCGATCGACGAGCGGGTCGCATGGACCGAGGCGCCGCCAAGCTCCTCGGCGGTGACGGTCTCGTTGGTGACGGTTTTGACGACATCGGGGCCGGTGACGAACATGTAGCTGGTGTCGCGCACCATGAAGATGAAATCGGTCATCGCCGGCGAATAAACATCGCCGCCGGCGCACGGTCCCATGATCAGCGAGATCTGCGGAATGACGCCCGAGGCCAGCACGTTGCGCTGGAACACCTCGCCATAGCCGCCGAGCGCCGCCACCCCCTCCTGGATGCGCGCGCCGCCCGCGTCGAATAGCCCGACGATGGGGGCGCCATTTTTCAGCGCCATGTCCTGGATCTTCGTGATCTTCTGCGCATGCGCCTCGCTAAGAGACCCACCGAACACGGTGAAATCCTTGGCGAAAACATAAACGGTACGTCCGTTCACCGTGCCCCAGCCGGTGACCACGCCATCGCCTGGAATCCGGGTCTCGCCCATGCCGAAATCGGCGCAGCGATGCTCGACGAACATGTCGAATTCCTCGAACGAGCCGTGATCGAGCAGCAATTCGATACGCTCGCGCGCGGTCAGCTTGCCCCGCGCGTGCTGCGCCTTGATGCGCGCCTCGCCGCCGCCGAGCCGCGCCCGGGCGCGCCGGCGGTCGAGCCTTTCCAGCATCTGTTTCACGAATGAGCCCCCGGCGCCCGATTGGCGGCGCACGTGATTCTAACATGGCGCGGGCGGCGCTCAAATATTCGCGCGGCGACCGCCGCGGCGTCCCCGCGTCACGTCTTCAGGACCAATGCCCCAGATGAAGCCGTTGGTCATGTCGTCCGGCGAGCGCGCGTGATCGGCGTCGCCGCCAATCCCGGCTACCGGCGCAGAGCCTCCGCGATCTTCGCCGCCGCGTCCATCTCGCGCCGGCGCGCCGCGCGGCGCGCCATCGCCTCCTCGTCCTCGCCCCATTGGCCGATCTGGAAATCCTCGCCGACATGGGCGATGCGCCAGGCCTCGGCCGCGATCAGCCCGCCGCGACAGACGGCGAGAGCCAGCAGGAGGGATCCCGTCAAGGTGGTCATCACGTGCAGCGCGGTCAACGCGAAAGGCTCGTCGAAAGCCTTCAGCGCGGCCTCGATCGCCCGCAGGGCGGGCTCGGGTTGGCGGACATGGGTCACGCCCTCGGCGAGCCTGAATTTCGCGCCAAGCGTCTCCTCGGCCCAATCGAGCACAGGATCGTAGGCCGAGGCTTCGGCCTCGACCAGTTCTTGCGGCGCGTTCGCGCGATAGCAAAGAAGGTCGGTTCCCGCGTAGGCGGCGAGCTCGGCGCGGGTCCCCTCGATCGCCGCCGCGACGCCGTCGATCGCCGAATTGGCGATGCGCGTCATCGGCATGCTCGCCGGATCGATCGTCTCGCCCTGCTCCGCCCATTCGAGCGCGACGAGCTCGGCCAGCGCGCGCGTTGGAAACGCCAGCGGCTTGCCGGCCGGCGTGCGGGCGCCGCGCCCGTCGAGCCGCAACGAAAAGCCTCCTGCGACCGGCGCGACGCTCGCCGCGGCGTAGAATTGCTTCACGACCGCCGGGCGCATGTTTTTCTGGGCGGCGCGCATCGGATCGCGCGCCGAAGAATTGTCACTCATCGGGCGCGTCATCGATCGGGTCGCGCGTCTTCTCGTCGAAGCCGAACATGTCGAACGCCCGTCGCATATGCTCGGGCAATGGCGCGGTCACATCGATCACGCCGCCGCGCGGATGCGGCAGGATCAGGCGTCGCGCCAGCAGATGCAGTTTGGGCTCGAGGCCCGGCGGCACGGCGCGCAATGGATCGGCCCGCGCGGGATCGTTGGCCTCGCGCCGGTTGTATTTGGGGTCGCCGATGATGGGATGGCCGATCGCCTCGCAATGGGCGCGCAATTGATGGGTGCGCCCGGTGATCGGGCGCATCGAGAGCCAGGCGAGACGCGGCGCGACCTTGTCGACCACCGCGTAAAGCGTCAGCGAATGCTGGGCGTCAGCCTCGCCGTGCCTGGCGACGCGCATCCGCTCGATGTCGGCGCGGTTCGCCTTGAGGCGCGACCGGTCGGCGCCCATCGCCTCGCCCTTGGCGAGAAACAGCGAGATGCGCCCCTGGGCCGGCTTCGGCACGCCCTCGACCAGCGCCCAATAGATTTTCCTGGCCCCGCGCGAGCGGAAGATCGCTCCGAGATCGGCGGCGATCTTGCGCGATTTGGCGATCAGCAGCACGCCGGACGTATCACGGTCGAGCCGGTGCACCAGCACCGGCCGTTCGCCCTGCTTGTCGGCGAGCGCGGCGAGCATACCGTCGATGTGGCGTTTCGTGCCGGAGCCGCCCTGCACGGCGAGGCCGTACGGCTTGTTGAGCACGAGGCAATCGCGATCCTCGAACAGGATCATCGCGCGGATCGCCGCCGCATCCTCGGGATCGGCCGCGCGCGGCGCGTCCGGCGGGCCATGCGCCGGCAGGTTGAGCGGGGGCACGCGCACGCTCTGCCCCGCCGCAAGCCGTGTGGAGATTTCGGCGCGCTTGCCGGCGACGCGCACCTCGCCTTTTCGCACGATCTTGTTGAGATGCGATTGCGGCAGCTTGGGGAACCGGCGATGAAACCAGCGGTCGAGCCGCATGCCCGCTTCATCCTCGCCGACGTCGATCAGCGCGACCTTGTCCGGCGAGGCGCTCACGACGGGCTCCGCGCACGCGGACCGGGCGCCACGGCGGCGAAGAGAAAACAGGCGGGGCCGACTTCTGCGCGCTCTTCCAACAGGTCGTCTCCGGCGAAGGATCGAAGAGGCGGGCGCCAACCACCGCCGCCATCTTAGTCGACCTCCGATGACGCGCAACCGATCGTCGGTCATCCGTTGCTCGCGGGGTCCTCGGCTGGTAGGCTCGCGACCAGCGGAGATGGCGTTCCTCCCTTGACCGCCCGGCGTTCGCATGGGCTGATGGCGCCTGCGTTCGAACCCCGGCGGGTCGCGCGGGCATGCGCGCCTGTCCATAGCCCCAGGAAGGAGCCCGGACAGGACGATGTGGAGGCCCGTTCTCGCCATTTCCCTGGGCGCCGCGTTCGGCGCTTTGTTGCGCTGGCAACTCGGCGTGCGGCTGAACAGCGTTTTTCCGGCGCTGCCGCCGGGCACTTTGGCCGCGAACCTGATCGGCGGCTATATCATCGGCCTCGCCATAGCCTATCTCGCCGGGGCGCCGAACATTGCGCCGGAATGGCGATTGTTCATCATCACCGGCTTCTGCGGCGGCCTCACCACCTTCTCCACTTTTTCGGCCGAAGTCGTCACCCATCTCCAGGAGGGCCGCCTCGCCTGGGCGATGGGCGCCATCGCCGTCCATGTCGCAGGATCGCTGCTGATGACGCTCGCCGGGCTCGCCACCTGGCAATTGCTGGAATCCTCGTGAGGAGATCGCCATGCACGGCTACCAGATCACCTTCTTCACCCACCAGGACCGCCGCCACAAAGGCAAGCAAATGGGCGACTGGCTTGTCCAACTGGTACAGGAACTGGGACTGCGCGGCGCGAGCCTGCATGCCGGCGGGGAAAGCTTCGCGCGCGGCGGGCGCGTCCATTCGGCGCATTTTTTCGAGCTCGCCGACCAGCCTGTCGAAGTCTTGATGGCGGTGACGTCCGAAGAGGCGACCCGGCTGTTCGACCGGCTCAAGGCGGAGGGCGTGCACCTCTTCTATGTCAAGACGCCGGTCGAGTTCGGCGTCCTCGGGCGGGAGCCATGACCGGGATTTGGACGCCGGCGTCCGCGCGCCCGGCCTCTCTGCGCTTTCCCTCGCGAGGCCGACGTTCGGCCTATTGACAACCATCGGCGCCCCTCTAATCTGGCGTCCGGGCGATGGAGTTCGCCTTGTAACCGCCTCGCAGGCTGATGACTCCTTCTTGCGTCTCTCGACGAGAGGAGGGTGTTTGTTCGACCTAGGGCGACCCCCCGAAAATGCGTGGGCCAGGGCGTTCGCGTCGCCGCGAGCGGATCGCTCGCGATGCGGGCGGCGCGTGCGATGACTGCGCGAGACGTTCTCCTGCAGATCGCGCAGGTTCTGACGGTGCTGCTGTTGGCGCCCCTGATCCAGGGCGTGATCGTGCAGTTCGAAGAACGCGTGCAGCGGTCGCGGGGCCCCGGCGTGTTTCAGCCCTACCGGGATCTCTGGAAGCTTTTCCACAAACAGATCGTCGCGCCGCGGACGGCCTCGTGGATCTTCTGGGCGGCGCCGATCGTCGCCTTCACCTGCATGCTGACGGTGCCGATTCTCATCCCGGTCCTGACCAATTTTCCCCTGCCGCTCTCCGACATGGGCGACATTCTCGGCGGCGGGCTGATCCTCACGCTCGGATCGTTCATGATCATCCTCGCCGGGCTCGACACCGGCAGCGCCTATGGCGGCATCGGCTCCAGTCGCGCCGTGATGGTTACGATTCTCGCCGAACCGACGCTGATCCTCGTGTTTGTCGGCATCACGCTGATCGCCAAGGCGATGCTGCCGTTCGTCGTCAATCACCTCCTGGTGGCCGATTGGGCGGTCTACTTCGGCCCGGCGCATCTGTTGCTCGTGGCCGCCTTCTTCATCCTGCTGCTCGTCGAAACGGATCGCATGCCGATCCACTCGAGCACCCACATCGAAGTCTACATGATCGAGGAAGGCCGCATTCTCGAATATTCCGGCCCGCTGCTGGCGCTCCTGAAATGGGCGTCGGCGATGAAGCAATTCATTCTCTACACGATCTTCTGCAACGTCCTGATCCTGCCGTGGGGCCTGTCGATCCAAGGCTCCGCGATCGGCGCGGCGGGCGCGGCGATCGGGCTTCTCGTCAAATTCGCGCTGGTCGCGTGCGTCGTCGTCTTCGTCGAGACGGCCCAGTCGCGACTGCGGTTCTATCGCTACCAGGAGCCGCTCGCCGCTTCCTTCCTGCTCGCCATGCTGGCGATTGTCGGGACTCAATTGAGTCCGTCGCCATGATGACCCCGCATCTCGATCCGCTCGCATCCTCGCTGTTCAGTTTGCTGGCGATCGCCAGCCTGCTGCTTTCGTTCGTCATGCTCGGAACGCGTTGGCTGAGGTTTTACCTCTACGCCTTCGCGGCCCAGTCGTGGGTCATCGCCGCGCTGTCGGCGATCGTCGGATTCTATGGCGGTTTTCCCGAGCTTTATCTCATCGCGCTGCTGACGCTGCTGTTTCGCGGCGTGCTGCTGCCCTATCTGATCTGGCGCATCATCCGGCGCCTCGATGTGGATCGCGAAATTCGAGTGATCCTGCAACCCAGCACAAGCCTCGTCCTCGGCGCCTTCCTCGTGCTGTTCGCGCTCACCGTGTCCTTCCGGATCGCCGGCGTGTTCCATCTCGAACTGACCATCGCCGTGCTGGCGCTCACCGTCATGCTGTCGATGAAATTGATCGGCTTCCTCATGCTGGCGGTGCGCCACGAGGCGATCAGCCAAATTCTCGGACTGCTGGTGCTGGAGAACGGGATATTCCTCGGGACGCAGATCCTGGTCCCCGGCATGCCGCTGCTGATCGAGATGGTCATCCTCTTCGATCTGTTGATCGTGGTGGCGTGCTTCGGCGTGCTCGTGAACTATCTGCTGACGCGGGTCGGCACCACGAGCAGCCTCGATCTCAGGAAGCTGGTAGGATGATGGTCGGACCGCTGATCCTGGCGATCGTCGTCGCCCCGTTCGTCGCGATCATCGGCTGCCTGCTGTTCCGCAGTCCGAGACTCTGCGAAACGTTCAATCTCGTCGCCAGCGCGATTTCCTTTGGTTGCGCGCTGCCGCTGCCGTTTCTCGTCGACGCCCGCCAGATGCTGTTCTTCGGCGACTATGTGATCCTCGATCGCGCCGCCGCCTGGGTGATCATGTGCACGGCGATCGTCTACCTCCTCGCCTCGATCTACGCGGTCGGATACATGCGGCTGCTGAACGAGGATGACCGGCTGTTCGGTTTCTACGCGCTGTTCGCGGCGTTCGGGCTGACCACGCTCGCCGGTCCGCTCATGAACAGCGTCGGCATCTACTGGATCGCGATCGAACTCACCACGCTGGTCAGCACGTTTCTCGTGGCTTTCGAGCGGGTCGCCGACAGCATGGAGGCGGCCTGGAAGTATATCATGGTCGTCTCGGCGGGGATCAGCCTGGCGTTGCTCGGAACGGTCCTGTTCTATTGGGGCGGCGCGTTCGTTCTCGGCCCGACCTACAACATGACATGGGCGGTGTTGAGCGGCGCGGCGCCGAAGATGGATCCCGTCCTCATGACGTTGGCTTTCCTCCTCGTTCTCGTCGGATACGGGACCAAAGTCGGCTTGGCGCCGATGCACGCGTGGCTGCCCGACGCCCACAGCGAGAGTCCGGCGCCTGTCTCGGCGATGCTGTCGGGCGCGCTGCTGAACACGGCCATGGTCGGAATCTTCCGCTTTCTCGGCGTCGTCCGATCCGCCAACCTTGGTCTGCTGCCCCAATTCGCGCTGGTGCTGCTCGGCGCCTGTTCCCTGCTGGTCGGCGCGCTCTTCATCGTGCGCCAGAAGGGGATCAAGCGGCTCATGGCCTATTCGAGCATCGAGCATATGGGGGTGGTCGCGCTCGGCTTCGGCTTTGGCGGCCCGCTCGGCGTGGCCGGCGCGTTCTACCATATGCTCAATCACTCGCTGAACAAGTCGCTGATGTTTTTCGGCGCAGGAAACATGATGCGCGCCTACGACAGCAAGAAAATCGCGCAAATCCAATTCGTCGGCGAGCGATTTCCAACCGTGGGCGCCCTCTGGCTCGCCGGCGCGATCGCGATTACCGGGGCGCCGCCGTTCGGACTGTTCCTCAGCGAGTTCACGATCATGCGCGCGGGTCTTCAACCGGCCTTCACCTGGGCGGTTTTCGTCATGGCTGCGCTGCTGATCGTGATCTTCATCGGGTTCATGAATCATTTTCGAGTGATGTACTACGGGCGGCGAACCCATGCGCCGCCAGCGGGCCAACTGAGTCTGTGGTGCTCGGCGCCGATGTGGATGGCGCTCATTCCGCTCCTCGTTTTGGGATTGTGGTGGCCGACGGCCGTCTGGGACTATCTGAGCGCGATCGGGCAACCGCTGTCGCCGGTGGCGCCATGACGGCGGCAAGGCCAGAGTTGATCGACCAGGGAAACCTCGCCGCCGCCGTCGCGGACCTCATCGCCGGCGGCGGCCGGATGCACATGGCCTACGCCTGGCGTCCCGCGCCGGGCGCGCTGGAGCTGCGCTATCTCGCGAGCCTCCCCGACGTGAAGGACTTTATCGTCTGGCGATGCGCGCCGAGCGGCAAGGTTCCGAGCGTCGCCGGGATCAGCCCGTTGCTCGGCTGGTATGAGCGGGAGATCAGCGACCTCTTCGGCGTTGAATTTGTCGGCCACCCTGAACCGCATCGTCTCGTGCTCCATCAGGGCGCGCGACCGATCGCGCCGCCGATGAGTTCTGGCTACCCGGCCGACGTGGAGATGCCGTTCGAGTCCATCGAAAGCCGCGTTCCGGAACTCGCCAACCCCGATGTCCAGAGATTGCCGTTCGGGCCGGTGCGGGCGGATGTCGTGGAATTGGCCGAAATGATCTTCTTCTACGTCGGCGAGCATATTCTTCATTTCCATCCTCAGCTTTTCTTCAAGCATCGCGGGATGGAGAAGCGGTTCGAAGGACGCTCGCCGGCGCAGGGCGCGATCCTCGCCGAGAGAGTTTCCGGCGTCGGCAGCGTCGCCCATGCGCTGGCCTTTTGCCAGGCGGTCGAACAGGCGGCCCGATGCGCCGTGCCGGCGCGCGCGCTGATGCTGCGCTCGCTGCTCGCCGAACTCGAGCGGCTTTACAACCACCTCCACTACTTCGGGCACCTGTGCGGCACGACCACGCTCAAGGTCGGCGAAGCGCAAGGCAAGCTGCTCGAGGAACGCGCCAAACAAATCAACGGGAGGCTTTCGGGCAGCCAATTCCTCAGGGGATTGTTGACGCCGGGCGGGCTTCGACGCGATCTGAACCCGGGGCCGTGGCTCAGCGAGGCCCTCGAAAGCTTGCGCGAGGACGCGACGATTTACCTGGCCATGCTCGAGAACACCAACAGCCATCTCGACCGCCTCATGACCACGGGCGTTCTCAGCCGCCAGGTCGCGCTGGATCAAGGCGCAACGGGTCCGATCGAGCGCGCCTCGGGGATTGAGCGCGATCTTCGCCGCGACCACCCCTACGCCGCATATCGCGATCAGTCCATGACCGTTCCGACAAGAACGAACGGCGACGCCCACGCGCGGGCGCAGGTGCGGATGGCGGAGATCGACGCCGGCTTCGTCCTGATGCAGAAGATTCTTCAACGGCTTCAGGATGGTCCGATCTCCGTCGATTGTGAGCCGCCGCCCGGCTCCGAGGGACTGGGATGGACGGAGTCGCCGCGCGGTTCGCTCTATTACGCCGTCCACTTCGACGCCAACGGCGATTTCGCCCGCGTGAAGATCAAATCGCCGTCGTTCTCGAACTGGCGCGTCTTCCCGTTCACCGTCCACGACACCAATATGATGGATTACGCCATCAACGAGGCGAGCTTTGGTCTAACCGTCGCCGGTTGCGATCGGTAGGGAGGGGGTCCGATGCCGCTATGGACTCTGTTTGGACTGGGTGAGGGAAGCGCGACGACTGCCTGGCCTCGCCGCGGCGAGGGCGACGGCCAGGAAGGCGTGCTGGGAATGCCCCGGTTCGATCCTCAGAAGTGCGACGAGCGTTGCGCGGCATGCGCCGAGGTCTGTCCGACCGGCGCGATCTCGGTCCATCCCGAGCGAACCGGAGCCGACAGGCTCGACGTCGATTACGGACGCTGCGTCGTTTGCCAGCTTTGCGTCGAAGCCTGTCCGAGCGACGCGGTCGCCTCTTCGTTCGACTGGGCTTTTGGCGCGACCGAGCGTTCCGATCTCAGGCTTGGCGCCGGCGCGCGTGCCGCCAAGGCGGACGGGCCATCCGAATCCCGGCGGGGGTTCCGTCGCAGCCTGCATGTCCGCCATGTCGATTCCGGCTCCTGCAACGGCTGCGAGTCGGAACTGCAGGCGCTCAACAATCCCTTCTACAACCTGCACCGGCTCGGCATTTTCTTCACGCCTTCGCCGCGTTTCGCCGATCTGCTGCTCGTCACCGGCCCCGTCACCTACGCGATGCGCGAACCCTTGCGACGCGCCTACGAAGCGATGCCGGAGCCTCGCTGGGTCATGGCGTCCGGGACCTGCGCGGTCTCAGGCGGGGTCGCAGCGGGAGGATATGCGTGCGGAACCGGCCTCGAGGGCGTTCTGCCGGTCGATCTCTATCTTCCCGGTTGCCCGCCCAATCCAGCGGCCCTCGTCGAAGCTCTGCTGATGTTTCTCGATCGGTCGCCGCGGCGGGTGAGCGGAGGGCGCCATGTCAAATGAGCTTCTCGCGATCGGACTTGCGGCGTGGCTTGCCGCCGCCCTCCTCGCGCTCGCGGGCGTCGGATCAGCCGTCGCGCGAGCCTTGCTCGCCCTGGGGGGCGTCGCGATCCTGGCGCTGGTCCTGGCGAACCTGCCGGGCGCGTCGCCCGCGGTCCCTACCCCGCTGGGAATCGATGGGCGGGGATCGACGTTTTTCCTGGCTCCGGACGCGCTGTGGCTGTTGGGCTTCGGCTTGCCGGCGGCGATCCTGGCGGCCTGCGTGGGGACGCCGGCGAAGGGCCGAGCGCGGTGGATTTTCGGCGCCGCCGCAAGCCTGATCGGCGCGCTCGGCGTCTTCGGAATGCAGGACGCGGCAACCTTCCTGGTCGCATGGGAAATCATGAGCCTGGGCGGCGCGGTAATGATCCTCGGCGAGGATCTGGCGACAGAGAGCGGAAAGCCCGTCCTGTTCATGCTCGCCCTTCTTGAAGCGGGCGCCGTTGCGCTGATCCTTGCCTTCATCCTCCTGGCGAAGGAGGCGGGCGGTCTTTCCTTTTCCGAGTTCGCGGCGGCGATGCGCGCGATGCCGCTTTCGGAACAGCTGTTCGTCGCGCTTCTGCTATTGATCGGCTTCGGCGCCAAACTCGGGCTCCTGCCTTTCTACGAATGGTTCCCTGGAGCCTATGGATCAGCGAGCGGCGCGACGGGCGCTTTCCTGTCGGGCGTCATTCTCAACGCGGCGTTTTTCTCGCTGGGCCGCTGCCTGATCCAATGGCTGCCCGCCACGTCGGGATTGCCCGTCTCGCTGCCCGGTGTCTTCATCGTCGCGGTCGCGGTGGCGAGCGCCATCCTCACGGCGCTCTATGCGTTCCAGCAGGAAGGCTGGCGAGAGTTGCTGAGCCTTTCGTCCGCCGAGAACGGATCGATTGCAGTTTGCCTCCTCGGCGCCGCCCTGATGTTCCGGCAGGATGGGTTGATGGACCTGGCGGGGCTCGCCTGGGCGGTCGCGCTCATTCACCTGGCCGGGCATGCCCTCGCCAAGGGCGCGATGTTTCTGTCGGCCGACGGCGTCTACCGGGCGGTCGGAAGCTATTCGCTCGTGCAGGCCAGCGTGCTTCGCCGAAGCGCGTGGCCGTTCGGCGTTGGCGCGTTGTTCGCCGCGATGAGCCTGGCGGCGATGCCTCCCCAGGCCGGCTTTGTGAGCGAATGGTACCTGTTTCAAACTTTTTTCCAGGGCTTCCATCTGGCGAGCCTCGCCAGCCGTCTCGTCGCGGCGCTCGCCGGCGCCGGGCTGGCGCTGACGGCGGCCATCGCGCTCGCGACGTTCCTCAAGGCGTTCGGCATCGGCTTGCTCGGACGCGCCGGCCCGGCGGCGGCGCGTGCGCCGATGGCGGCGTCGCTCGCCGTCGGCGCGCTCGGCGGCCTGGTCCTCGCCCTCGCCGCCGGCATGCCCCTCTGGCTGTCCGCGCTCAAGAGCGCAATAGCGACGGCCTTCGCGTCCAACGCCGCCGACGCCATGCGAGACGGGTGGCTGCTTGTCCCGCTGACATCCAAGTTCGCGTTCATCTCGCCGAGCAAGCTTGTCATCGTCATGCCGCTGCTCGCGCTGGCGCCGATCGCTCTGGTGCTCCTTGCGCTGCGTCGCCGCCCGCGACTTGCGCCGGTCTGGTATGGCGGCGCCAGCGAGGATCCGCCGCGCGCCGCGACCACGGCGCTCACTTTTTCCAACGCCTTGCGCACTTTCTACAGCTTCATCTATCGGCCAACCATGGAGACCGAACGCGAAAGCGCGCACGAGTCCAACGGGCAGCCATATTTCATAAGAAGGCTAGTCTTCAGCCATGACGTCGCGCCGATATTCGGGCCCTATCTTTTCTCGCCGCTGGTCAAGTTCGTTGTCGAGATCGCCAAGAAATTCCGCCTCATTCAGTCGGGTCAGCTCAACTTCTATCTGTCCCTGATCGGCGTGCTTCTCGTCTTGATTCTGTTCATCGCGCTCTTTTGAGTTATGCTCGGAGCCGGTGCGAATATGGCCGTCGATGGCGATCGCGATCTTCGACCATGCTCCCTGCGCGGCGCCCGCGGCGCGGTGACTTTCTTCGCTCGAGCCAAAGGGAAATCGCAATGACGGCCCTCATACAATCGGTCAGCGCCATCGAAATCCTGGATTCCCGAGGCTTCCCCACGGTCCGCGTCATCGTCACCTTGACCGACGGCGCGGCCGGCGCGGCGTCGGTTCCCTCCGGCGCCTCGACCGGCGAACATGAGGCGACCGAACTGCGCGACGGCGACGCCGCGCGCTACCAGGGAAAGGGCGTGCGCAACGCGGTCAATAACGTCAATACCGAGATCGCCCGCTTGCTGGCGGGACGCAATCCGTCCGAACAGGGGCGGATCGACAGGGCGCTGATCGATCTGGACGGCACGGAAAACAAGTCGCGTCTCGGGGCGAACGCCATTCTCGGCGCGTCGCAGGCGGTGGCGCGCGCCGCCGCCCTGTCGCACGGCCTGCCGCTGTACGCCTATCTCGGCGGGGCGGGCGCGGTGCGTCTGCCAACGCCGATGATGAACGTGTTGAACGGCGGCAAGCACGCCGAATTCGACCCTCGACTTCCAGGAATTCATGATCATGCCGGTCGGCGCGCCGAGTTTGGCGGAGGCTCTGCGCTACGGCGCCGAGACGTTCCAGGCGCTCAAGAAAATCCTGTCCGCCAAAGGCTACGCCACCTCGGTCGGCGACGAAGGCGGTTTCGCGCCGCAGTTGAAGGGCGGCAACGATGAGGCCTGTGCGCTCATCGTCGCAGCGATCGAAAAGGCCGGCTATCGGCCCGGCGAGGACATCGCCATCGCGCTCGATCCGGCGGCCAGTTCGTTTTTCGAAAACGGAAAATATCATCTGTCGCGTAGCGGCCAGGGCGACAAGGACAGCGCCGGCATGATCGCGCTGTTTCAGGACTGGGTGCGCCGCTATCCCATCGTTTCGATCGAAGACGGTCTCGACGAAAACGACTGGGCGGGCTTCACCACGATGACGGCCGCGATGGGCGAGCAAATCCAGATCGTCGGCGACGACCTGCTGGTCACCAACCCCAAGTTCGTAAGGCGCGGCGTCGCCGCGAAGGCCTGCAACGCCGCGTTGATCAAATTGAACCAGATCGGCACGGTGAGCGAGACCATCGCCGCCATCGCGCTCTGCCGCGAGGCCGGCTGGGGCTACGTCATCTCCCACCGTTCCGGCGAGACGGAGGACGCCTTCATGGCCGATTTCGCCGTCGCGATGGGCGGCGGCCAGATCAAGACCGGCTCGATGTGCCGCAGCGAGCGCATCGCCAAATACAACAGGCTGCTGGAGATCGAGGCCGAACTGGGAAAAGCCGCCGTCTTCCAGTCGCCCTTCGCGTGACGGGACGGCGCGTGGCGCGCCCGTCCGTTCACGGCGACGGCGACGCCTTGACCCAGGCGTCGAGACCGCCTTCGATGTGGCAGGCGTCGGCAAAGCCCGCCGCCCGCGCCGCTTCGACCGCCATCGCCGAGCGCTCGCCATAGGCGCAGAAGAACACCAGCCGCTTGCCGGTCGCCGCGGCGAGCGAATTGAGCAGGCCGCCGGGCGCCAGAGCGTCGCCGAGGCTTCGATAGGGCGAATGGACCGCCTCCTCGATCGCGCCGCGCCGCGTCCGCTCCGACGCTTCGCGCAGATCGACCACCAGGCAGCCGCCGCGCGCGAGGAACAGATTGGCCTCGTTGGCGGGAACCGCGAATCCCTGAGCGTCGCTCCTGTGCTGCGGCTTGCCGATATGGCGGTTGGCGGGCACGGCGACGTCCATCATCTTCGGATTCGGCAGATGGAGATTGTTCATCAACTCGACATAGGCGTCGATCGAGGGCGCCTGCAGACGCGGATTGTGACGGCGCTCCTCGCCGATCGTCGAAACGGTGTCGCCCTTGTAGTCATGGGCGGGATAGATCAGCGTTTCCTCGGGCAGTTTCATCAACTTGCCGAAAATGGATTCGTATTGGGCGCGCGGATCGCCGTTCTGGAAGTCGGTGCGCCCGGTGCCGCGAATGAGCAAGGTGTCGCCGGTGAAGACGCGGTCGGGCAGCACGAAACTGTAGGAATCATCAGTATGGCCGGGTGTATAGAGCGCCCGAAGACTGAGGCCGTCGATCTCGACGGCCTCGCCATCGCTGACCCGCATCGAGACGACGTCGGCGCTGGTCTGCTCCCCCATCACGGTGATGCAGCGGGTGCGGTCGCGCAATTCGCCGAGCGCCGTCACATGATCGGCGTGCAAGTGCGTGTCGATCGCCTTGATGAGGCGCAGGTTGAGATCGCCCAGCAGCGCGATATAGCGATCCGCCTTTTCGAGCACCGGATCGATGATCAGCGCCTCGCCGCCGGGACGGCTGGCCAGCAGATAGCTGTAGGTGCCGGAGGTTGCGTCAAAGAGCTGGCGGAACAGCATGGCCGGACTCCAAGAGCCGCCGAAGGACCTGCCATAGGGCAGCGGGGCGCCGGCGAGGTGGACCGGCGAGAATAGTCACATCCTCGTCTTGTTTCCAATCGCCAACCTCTTTGGCCCGTCCATCGCTACGGATGACCGTGGCCTACGTCGGTTGCGCCGCGCCCGTAAACCACCTAACTGAATCGGCCTCGGCAAGCGCGCGCCCGCGCAGTACCAAGGCGATCATGTATCTGTCCCTCGCGACGACGCACGCGCCCGCAACCGATCTCGGCTTCCTCCTGATGAAGCATCCGGATCGGGTGCATGAGTCTGACTGCTCGTTCGGGAAAGCGGTTGTGTTCTTCCCGGAAGCTAACGCGACGCGCTGCGAGGCGGCGCTTGTTCTGGATGTCGATCCAATCGGCCTCGTACGCGGTCGCGGCGCTTCCGATGGGCTCCTGGATCAATATGTCAACGATCGCCCCTACGCCACTTCTTCGTTCCTTTCGGTCGCGCTGAACCGCATGTTCCGAACGGCCATGGCCGGCAATTCGCGAGAGAGGCCGGAACTCGCCGCCCAGGCGATCGACCTTGATGTCGCGATCACGCCGCTCCCGGTTCGCGGCGCCGACGATCTGGTTCGATCTCTTTTTGAGCCCTTGGGCTGGTCGGTTTCCGTTGAAAGACTGCCAGGTGAATTTGGGCCGTCGCGCTATGTCAGCATCAGGTTGCAAGGCGTCGTCCGTCTCGCCGACGCCCTGAGCCACCTCTATGTTCTGATCCCCGTTTTTGACGAGAGGAAACACTATTGGGTCGGCGATGACGAGGTTGACAAACTCGTCGCCAAAGGCGGCGCCTGGCTCGCGTCGCACCCGGCGCGCGATTTGATAGCCCGGCGCTACCTCAAAAGTCGGCGCGACCTCGTGAAATCTGCGCTCGCCAGACTGGCTCCCGAAGAGGAACAGGAAGCGGTGGAGTTGTTTGCCCGCGACAGTTCCGAGGAAAAGCTCGAGGCTCCGATACGGTTGCATGATCTGCGGTTGGAAGCCGTCGCCGCCGCTCTGACCGCAGCGCAGTCCTCGATCGTCGCCGATCTCGGCTGCGGCGAGGGTAAGTTTATCGGGAGGCTGCTTCGCGACAAGCGGTTCAAGAGAATCATCGGCGTCGACGTATCCAGTCGCGCTCTGGATCGCGCCGCTGAGCGTCTGAAGATCGCCGTGGCCGGCGGACCACCGGAAGAGCGCGTGACTCTCCTGCATGGCGCCCTGACCTATCGCGACGATCGTTGGCGCGAGGCCGACGCGGTTGTGTTGATCGAGGTCATCGAGCATCTCGATCCGGATCGTCTGTCGACGCTCGCGGAAGTCGTTTTTGGCGTGGCGCATCCGCAAACGGTGGTCATCACAACGCCGAACGCCGATCACAACGCCCTGTTCGAGACGCTTCCCACCGGCGCGTTCCGACATCCCGATCACCGCTTTGAGTGGAGTCGCGTCGAATTTCAGGTCTGGGTCGCCGACATTGAGCGCCGTTACAATTATCGCGCGCGGCTTTCCGGCATCGGAGAGGCCCATCCCGAGCTCGGCGCCGCGACGCAGATGGCGGTGTTCACGCGATGAGATCGTCGGATGCGAGTCTGCTCGATATTCCGGACTTTGCGCTTGTCGTGCTGATTGGCGCGACAGGTTCCGGCAAGTCGACGTTCGCCTCGCGCTGGTTTGCGTTCAACGAGATCGTCTCCTCGGATCGTTGCCGGGGCATGGTCATCGACGCCGAGAACGATCAATCGGTCTCCGCGGATGCCTTCGACCTGGTGCGCTTCATTGCGGAAAAGCGACTCAAGAACCGCCGCCTCGCGGTAATCGACGCCACAAATGTCCGCGCCGCCGACCGCAAGCCGTGGATCGAGATTGCCCGTCGCTGGCACGCGTTGCCGGTCGCGATCGTGCTCGATCCCGGCCTTGATGTCTGCGTCGCCCGCAACAAGGAGCGACCGGATCGCGATTTTGGCGCCGCTGTGCCACAACGAATGATTCAGGAGATCCGCAAAGGCGCCGGCAGGCTCCAGCAGGAGGGTTTCCGTCAAGTTTGGCGCCTTTTCTCGCCAGAATCGATTGACGCGGCGCGGATTGAGCGGCGACCGTTGTGGACCGATCGGCGGGACGATCACGGTCCGTTCGACATTATCGGCGACGTCCACGGCTGCGCCGATGAGTTGCGCGCTTTGCTGGAAGCTCTTGGCTACGGCGTCAGTCCTGAAGGCGAGGAGGCGCGGGTTACGCCTCCCGCCGGGCGTAAGCTCCTGTTCGTCGGCGACCTCGTCGACCGGGGGCCGCGAACGCCGGACGTGTTGCGCATCGTCATGGCGGCGACGCAGGCCGGCGACGCTCTGGTCGTTCAGGGCAACCACGATCGCAAACTCGGCCGCTGGCTGGCGGGGCGCAACGTCGAGATCAGCCACGGGCTGCAGGATTCGATCGAACAACTCGCCAGGGAGCCGCCGGACTTCTCGGCAAAGGTCAAGACGTTCCTCGATGACCTGCGCAGCCATTATTGGCTCGATGGCGGTCGCCTTGCTATCGCCCACGCTGGCCTGAAAGAAGAGATGATCGGACGAGGCTCGCCAGCCGTGCGAGACTTCGCGCTTTTTGGCGAGACGACTGGCGAATCCGACGAGTTCGGCCTGCCGGTTCGACTTGATTGGGCGACCGCCTACCGCGGCAAGACGGCGCTCGTTTACGGCCATACGCCAATCCCCGAGGCCGAGTGGATCAATAACACAATCTGCATCGACACGGGCTGTGTATTTGGCGGCAAATTGACCGCCTTACGCTGGCCAGAAAGACATCTCGTCAGCATTCCCGCGCGTCGCGCGTACGCGCAGCCTGTCCGCCGACCAGCCCCGGCGAATCCGGAACTCACCGGTCAAGCCCGAGCCGATCATCTCATCGATTATGCCGATGTTTCCGGTCGTCGATGGATCGAAACGTCGCTCATGCGAAGGATCCCGATCGCGCACGCAAACGCCGCCGCCGCCCTCGAAGCGATGAGTCGCTTCGCTATCGCGCCGCAATGGTTGATCTATCTGCCGCCAACGATGTCGCCCGTTGAAACCAGCAAGCTCGAAGGCTGGCTCGAGCGGCCCGAAGAAGCCTTCGCCTTCTATCGCGAACGCGGTCAGAGCGCCCTCTTGCTGGAAGAAAAGCACATGGGCTCGCGCGGCATCATTGCCGTCTGTCGGGACGATCTTGTCGCGCGGCGGCGCTTTGGCGCGCAGACCAGCGAAACCGGGGCTATCTGGACAAGAACCGGCCGACCCTTTTTCGCCGATCGCGCAATGACCGCCACTGTCCTTGAGCGGTTGCGGCGCGCGACCGATTCCGCCGGCTTGTGGGACGAGCTCAAGACAGACTGGCTGCTTCTTGACGTTGAGATCATGCCGTGGTCCGCCAAAGCGTCCAGTCTCATCGAGCAACAGTACGAGCCCGTCGCTGTTTCCGGGCGCGCGGGACTGGCGGCCGCCGTCGACGCCGCCTCCCGGGCGACAACGCGCGGCGCGCCTTTACAAGCGTTCACCGCGAAACTCGCGCAACGGCGTGACAAAGTTGACCTTTACGCCCGCGCTTGGCGGCCCTACGCATGGCCGGTCAACAGTGTTGGCGACTTGAAAATTGCTCCGTTTCACCTGTTGGCCAGCGAGGGCGTGGTCCATTTTGACAAGGATCACCTCTGGCACCTCGCAATGGCTGCGCGGCTCGTTGAAATGGGAGGCCCGGCGTTCGCTCGAACGCGCGCACTCGAGCTGAATCTGGACGACCCTGCCAGGTGTGCCGAGGCGATTGCATGGTGGGAGGAACTCACCGCGCTCGGAGGAGAAGGCATGGTAGTAAAGCCCCTCTCCTTTGCGCCTCGCGGAGCCAAGGGACTTCTGCAACCCGCACTGAAGGTTCGAGGCGCAGAATATTTGCGCATCATATATGGGCCGGAATACGACCTGCCGGAAAATCTGAATCGTCTGCGAGAACGTGGGTTGGGCGGCAAGCGGGCTCTGGCGTTACGCGAATTTGCGCTCGGACATGAGGCGCTTACACGATTCACGTCGGGGGCGCCGCTAAGAAAAATCCATGAATGCGTCTTCGCAGTCCTCGCATTGGAAAGCGAGCCTATCGATCCTCGATTGTGAATACATCTGTAGGGTAGCGGCAATTTCGGCCGTTGCCCCGCTGACCGCCCTCACCACATATCCAGCGCCACCTTCGCCTCGTCCGACATGCGGCTTTGGTCCCACGGCGGGTCGAACACCATGTTGACCTTGGCGCCCGATGCGCCGCCGACCGCGCTCACCGCGTTTTCGACCCAACCGGGCATTTCGCCGGCGACGGGGCAGGCGGGCGCCGTCAGCGTCATCTCGATGGTGACGAAACGCGCATCGTCGATGTCGATGCTGTAGATGAGCCCCAGCTCGTAAATATCGGCGGGAATTTCGGGATCGTAAACGGTCTTCAGCGCGACGACGATTTCGTCGGTCAGGCGCTGCAGCTCGTCCGGCGCGATCGCCGCGGGCGAGGCGACCGCGGGCTGGTTGGGCGCGTGAGCCACGGTCGGGCTGTCGGTCATCAAAGCCCTCCTCAGGCGAACAGGCGCTGGGCGCGGATCAAAGCCTCCGCAAGCGCGTCGACCTCGGCGCGCGTATTGTAGAGCGCGAACGAAGCCCTGCATGTAGAGGTGACGCCGAAACGTTGCAACAGCGGCATCGCGCAATGGGTGCCGGCGCGCACCGCCACGCCCGAGCGGTCGATGATCGTCGCAACGTCATGCGCATGCGCGCCCTGCATGTTGAAGGCGACGATCGGCCCCTTGCCGGGCGCCGAGCCGAAAATGCGCAGGGAATTGATCGCCCCCAGCCGTTCGTGGGCGTAGGCCAGCAGCGATTCCTCATGGGCGCGAATGCGCGCCCGGCCGATCCCCTCGACATAATCGAGGGCGGCGCCGAGGCCGATCGCCTGCACGATCGGCGGCGTTCCCGCCTCGAAGCGATGCGGCGGCGCGTTATAGGTGACGTTGTCGCGCGTCACCTCCTGGATCATCTCGCCGCCGCCGTTGAACGGCGGCAGCGCCTCCAGCAAGGCGCGCTTGCCGTAGAGCACGCCGATCCCGGTCGGCCCGTAGACCTTGTGGCCGGTGAAGACGTAAAAATCGACGTCGAGATCGCGCACGTCGACGTCGAGATGCACCGCGCCCTGCGAGCCGTCGACGAGAACCGGCACGCCATGCGCGTGGGCGATGCGGATGACGTCCTTGATCGGCGTCGCCGTGCCGAGCACGTTGGACATATGGGTGATCGCGACGATCCTGGTGCGCCCGGTCAGGGCGCGCTCGAAGGCGTCGAGCGAAAATGAGCCGTCTTCGGCGACATCGACCCATTTCAGCGCCGCGCCCTTGCGCTCGCGATGGAAATGCCAGGGCACGATGTTGGAATGATGCTCCATCACCGAAAGCACGATTTCATCACCCGCCCCGATATGGGCGAGGCCGAAGCTGGCGGCGACGAGGTTGATCGACTCGGTCGCCGAGCGTGTGAAGACGATCTCGTCGGGAGAGGCGGCGTTGAGAAAGCGGCGCACGCTTTCGCGCGCCGCCTCATAGGCTTCGGTCGCTGCGTTGGCGAGGTAATGCAGGCCGCGATGCACGTTGGCGTACTCGTGCTCGTAGGCATGCGTCACTCGATCGATCACCGAGCGCGGCTTTTGCGCCGAGGCGGCGTTGTCGAGGTAGACCAGCGGCTTGCCATAAGGCCGCTCGGCGAGAATGGGGAAGTCGGCGCGCAACGCCTCGACGTCCAGCGCAGGGATGGGATTGTGCATCGTCATGAGCGCGCGCCTTCCGCCCGCGCGGCGAGCCAGGCCCGCATCCTGCGGCGCAGCCATTCGGCCAGCTCCTCGTCCTCGACGCGGGCGATCGCGTCGGCGCCGAAGGCTTCCAGCAACATCGCTTCCGCCTCGACCTCGGGCAGGCCACGCGCCTGCAGATAGAACATTTGCTCGGGATCGAGCGCGCCGACCGTCGCGCCGTGGCCGCAGATGACGTCATCGGCGAATATTTCAAGCTCGGGCTTGTTGTTCATCACCGCATGCGGCGAAAGCAGGATCGCCTGGCTCTTCATCCCGCCGTCGGTCTTCTGGGCGCCAGAGCGCACCACGACCTTGCCCTGATACACGCCGGTCGCCTCGTCCGCGACGATGTGCTTGTAGAATTCGCGGCTGCGGCCGCGCGGCGCCGCGTGATCCACCAGCAGCGTGGTGTCGGCGTGGCGGCGCCCATCGAGCAGCGACAGACCGCCCAGCGCGATTTTCGCGCCCTCGCCGCCCAATGTCGCGAAAGTCTGCCGGCGCGTGAGCGCGCCGCCGGCGACCAGCGCGAATGAATTGAATTCGGCGTCGGCGCCGAGATCGGCGATCTGGCTTTCCAGATGCAGGCCGGCGTCGTCGGCAACGACGCTGACATGCTCGCAACGCGCACCTTTGTTCAGGCTCAGTTTCGTCAAGGCATTGCGTTGGCAATCAGCGCCGGCGCCGAAATAAGACTCGACGATCCGCGCCTGCGCGCCCGCCAAGAGCAGGACATGCACGCGCGAATAAGTCGCGTGGGGCGCGTCGGCGCTGGCGCAATGGGCGATTTCGATGCGCTCGGCCAGTTGGACGCCTGCGTCGATATCCAGCGCCAGCCCCTGCATGGCGAACGCGTCGTTCAAAGCGACGACAGCGTCCGGTTGCGTCAGCGGGACCGACTTTGCGAGCATCCCGGCAAAAACGCCCTTGGGGGCGGCGTCGGACAATTGCGGGACAAAGCGGCCATCGACCAGCACGAGGCGGACGTCCCCTACCCGCTCGCGCGCCGCAAGTTGCTGGCGCGCGGCCTCGATGCGAGCCGCGTCAGGCGCGTTCGCGATCGGCGCCGCGGCGGACATCAACGAACGCAGGTCGGTGTAATGCCACGCCTCGTCGCGCCGCGTCGGAAGCCCCGTGGCCGCAAAAGCGGCGAAGGCGGCGGCCCGGTCGGAATCGGCGGTTTGCAGCGCGGCGAATTGCGCGGCAATCGTCGTCTCAGCGATGGTCTTGGGCGCTACGATCCGCACGTTCATGGCTTCCTCACGCGGCGTCCGCCGCATAGTCGCGGTAGCCGTTGCGTTCGAGCTCCTCGGCGAGCTCGGGACCGCCGGTCTTCACGATGCGCCCCCTGGCCATCACGTGAACGGTGTCCGGCCTGATGTGGTCGAGCAGGCGCTGGTAATGGGTGATCACGAGGAAGGCGCGGTCCTTGTCGCGCAGCGCGTTGACGCCTTCCGCGACGATGCGCAGCGCGTCGATGTCGAGGCCCGAATCGGTCTCGTCGAGAATGGCGAGGCGCGGGGCGAGCAGCGCCATCTGCAGGATCTCCATGCGCTTCTTCTCGCCGCCGGAAAAGCCGACGTTGAGCGGCCGGCGCAGCATCGCCTGGTCGATTTTCAAACGATCGGCCGCGGCGCGAACCTCGCGCATGAAGTCAGGCGTCGTCATCTCCTTGAGGCCGCGCGACCGCCGCTGCGCGTTCATCGACGCCTTGAGGAAGGTCATCGTCGCGACGCCGGGAATCTCCACCGGATACTGGAAGGCGAGGAACAAACCCTTGGCGGCGCGCTCGTCGGGCGACAGTTCGAGAATGTTCTCGCCGTCGAGCCGCACCTCGCCGGAGGTCACCTCATAATCCGGCTTGCCCGCGACGACATAGGACAGCGTCGACTTGCCCGACCCGTTCGGCCCCATGATCGCCGCGACTTCGCCGGCCTCAACGGTCAAGTCGAGCCGCTCAAGGATCGGCTTGCCGTGGATTTCGACACTGAGATTCTTAACTTCCAGTCTGTTCATTGCTTCGCTTTCACTCTTCGCCGTCGAAATAGTCGAGCGATCCCTCGCGGCGCCCGATATAGAGCAGCTTGGCCGCCAGCAGCCCCTTGTCGGGGGGCGCCATCGAGGCGACGGCGAACTTGTTCGAATCGGGATATTCCACGACCTCGGGATCGAGACGCGTCGAAACGCCGAGATAGCGCAGCTCTCCCGCGCCCGAATTGGCGATCTGATGCGCCGTCGAGGCGTCGCCCGCTGGCGCGCTGATCACGTCGCCCTCGCGGATCGGATAGGTCTGATCGCCGAGCCGGTAGGTCCCCTGCCCCGACAGCACGAAGAACATTTCTTCATTGACGTGATGGGCATGACGCGGAAACGCCTTCTTGCCCGGCGGCACGATGTGCAACTGACAGCCGAGCTTGCTCGCCCCGATCAGCGAGCCGATGCGGCCGAGCTTTGCGGCGAACTGCTTGCCATTGCCGCCGTCGCGCAGCGGCACTTCGGCGAGATTAACCACGGGCTTGCTCACCCCACGCTCCCTTCGAGCGAAATCGCGATCAGTTTCTGCGCCTCGACCGCGAACTCCATCGGCAATTGCTGCAGCACGTCACGCACGAAGCCGTTGACGATCAGCGCCGTCGCCTCCTCACCCGACAGGCCGCGCTGCAAGCAATAGAACAACTGGTCCTCGGAGATTTTGGAGGTCGTCGCCTCGTGCTCGAACACCGCCGAATTATTCTTCGCCTCGATATAGGGCACCGTATGGGCGCCACAGTTCGAACCGATCAGCAGCGAGTCGCAATTGGTGAAGTTGCGCGCCCCGGTCGCCCGCCGGTGCGCCGACACCTGGCCGCGATAGGTGTTCTGCGAGCGCCCCGCCGCGATGCCCTTGGAGATGATGCGGCTGGTGGTGTCGCGGCCCAAATGGATCATCTTGGTGCCGCTGTCGACCTGCTGGCGGCCGTTGGAGATCGCGATCGAATAGAATTCGCCGCGCGACTGATCGCCCCGCAAGATGCAGGACGGGTATTTCCAGGTGATCGCCGAGCCGGTTTCGACCTGCGTCCAGGAGATTTTCGAGCGCGCGCCGCGGCAGTCGCCGCGCTTGGTGACGAAATTGAAGACGCCGCCCAGGCCCTCGGCGTCGCCGGGGTACCAGTTCTGCACCGTCGAATATTTGATCTCGGCCTCGTCGAGCGCGACGAGTTCGACGACCGCCGCGTGAAGCTGGTTCTCGTCGCGCTTGGGCGCCGTGCAGCCCTCGAGATAGCTGACATAGGCGCCGTTGTCGGCGATGATCAGCGTGCGCTCGAACTGTCCGGTGTTCTTCTCGTTAATGCGAAAATAGGTTGAAAGCTCCATCGGGCAGCGCACGCCGGGCGGCACGTAGACGAACGAGCCGTCGGAGAACACCGCCGAATTGAGCGTCGCGAAGAAATTGTCGGTCGGAGGCACCACGGAGCCGAGATATTTCTTCACAAGCTCCGGGTGGTTATGCACCGCCTCCGAGAACGAGCAGAAGATCACCCCGACCTTGGCGAGCTCCGCCTTGAACGTCGTCGCGACGGAAACCGAATCGAAAACCGCGTCGACCGCCACCCTCGGCCTCTCGACGCCCGCCAATATCTCCTGTTCGACGAGCGGAATGCCGAGCTTGGCGTAGGTGCGCAACAACTCGGGATCGACTTCGTCGAGCGACTTCGGTCCCGGCGTCGATTTCGGCGCGGAGAAATAATAGAGGTCCTGGTAGTCGATCGGAGGGTATTCGACTCGCGCCCATTTGGGCTCGTCCATCGTCAGCCAGCGGCGATAGGCCTCCAGCCGCCATTGCGTCAGCCAGCCGGGCTCGCCCTTCTTGGCCGAAATGAACCGGACGATTTCCTCGCTAAGGCCCTTGGGGGCCTTGTCGGAGGCGATATCGGTGACGAAGCCGTATTTGTACTGGCTGACGTCGATCGAACGGACTCTGTCGACAGTCTCCTGGACAGCCGCCATCGGGACTTCTCCTCGCCTTGGCGGTTTCAAGGACCGCCGGTGGGGGTCAAAACTTGCGGGCTCTTAAAGTCAGGCCTCGGGCTTATGGCATACCGCCTCTATATTATGTCCGTTGAGGTCAATTACAAACGCCCCGTAATAGTTCGGATGGTAGTCGGGGCGCAAGCCCGGCGCGCCGTTGTCGCGGGCGCCCGCCTTGAGCGCCGCCGCATGGAAGGCGCGCACCTCCTCGCGGTTGCGCGCCGTGAAGGCCAGATGGATATGACCGGGCGGCTTGCCGCTCCCGCCGAACCAGAATTGCGGCTGCCCGTCGCGTCCGAGCCCGACCTGATCGCCGAACTCCATCGCCACGCCGATTCCAAGCGGCGCCAGCGCCGCGACGTAGAACGCGCGGCTGGCCGGGACATCCCCGACCGCGATCCCGATATGATCGAACATTTCAAAACCTCCGACAGCCATGCCAAACGGCGCCGGGCGCCCGACGCCTCACGCCGCGCTCCGGCCCCGCCTGATCCGCGCGACGATCTCGGCGAACGCCTCGCCGAAATGGGCGACGTCGGCCTCGTCTGACGACCAGCCGAGGCTCAGCCTGATCGCCCCCGCGGCAAGCTCGGGATCGACCCGCATCGCGTTCAGCACGTGCGAGCGCGCCACCTTGCCCGAAGAACAGGCCGCGCCGGATGAGACGGCGACGCCCGCCAGGTCCAGCGCGATCAGCAGCGTCTGGGCGCCGATCCCGGGCGCGGCGAAGCAGAGCGTGTTGGGCAGGCGCGGCGCGGCCGCCCCGAATATGACCGCGTCCGGGGCGGCGGCGCGAACATGCGCCGCCAAAGCGTCGCGCAATTGCGCCAGCCGAACCGGCTCGCGCCCCGTCTCGGCCACGACGGCGCGGGCGGCTTCGCCGAACCCGGCGATCGCCGCGACGTTCTCGGTGCCCGCCCGCAGACCGCGCTCCTGCCCGCCCCCGCGCACCAGCGGCTCGGCGACGTTAAGCCGCGGCGAGGCGGCGATCAGCGCCCCTGCCCCCTTCGGGCCGCCGAGCTTATGCGCCGACAGCACGAGGAAATCGGCGCCGAGTTCGGCGGCGCCGACCGGAGCGCGCCCGGCCAGTTGCACCGCGTCGCAGACGACCACGCCGCCCGCCGCATGGACCAGCGCGGCCGCCTCGGCGACCGGCTGGATGACCCCCGTTTCGTTATTGGCGCCCTGCAGCGCGAGCATCGCTGGGCCGCCGCCGCGCGCGACCTTTCCGGCGAGAATTTCGAGATCGATGCGGCCGTCGTCGCGCAGCGGCGCAATCTCGACGGCCTCAGGAGCAAAGCGATGGCCCTTCAGCACGCAGGGATGCTCGCCCGCCGAGACGATCAGCCTGACCGGCGGCGCGCGGCCGGACGCCGAAAGGGCGGGCGTCAGCACCAGATTGACCGCCTCGGTGCCGCTCGCCGTGAACGTCACCGCTTCCGGCGAGGCCCCCGCCAGTTCAGCGACCGCCACGCGCGCGCGCTCGACGAGCGCCCGCGCCGCCCGGCCTTCGGCGTGAATGGACGAGGGATTGCCAGGCAATTCGAGCGCAGCCCGGCACGCTTCGCGCGCGTCCGGACGCAACGGCGCCGTCGCGTTAAAATCGAGATAGCTGCGCCTCGCCTGCTTCAAAACGCCCGTCGCAATCTTATATGTGCGGGGAAAAGTCGATCTCCAGGGATGGATTGCCCGGGCGGTACGCCCTGAGCGCAGCGTATTTGCCTTGCATTTGCTGCGGCGAACCATGCTAGAACGCGCACGCTGCGCCGTTCTTGCCGCAATTGTCAATGCGCGCTTCGCCCCCCGGCGGTCATCGCCGCCGGATCCGTTGGGAGGGGGAGATTTGCGGCCCGCGCGTCGGGATGTCAAGGGCGCGACGGGTAGCCGAGCCTGCCACGGCGGGGTGCTTGGCGAAACAATCTGGAGGCGAGATGCCTGAAGTGATTTTCAACGGCCCGGCCGGTCAACTCGAAGGCCGTTTTCATCCAGCCAAGCAGCGCGGCGCGCCGATCGCCATCGTGCTGCACCCGCACCCGCAATTCGGCGGGACGATGAACAATCAAATTGTTTACAATATTTACTACGCCTTCGCCGAACGCGGTTTTTCGGTGCTGCGCTTCAATTTTCGCGGCGTCGGGCGCTCGCAGGGCCTGTTCGACCATGGCCAGGGCGAATTGTCGGACGCGGCCTCGGCGCTTGACTGGGCCCAGTCGATCAGCCCGGAAGCCCGCGCGTGCTGGATCGCCGGCGTTTCGTTCGGTTCTTGGATCGGCATGCAGTTGTTGATGCGCCGCCCCGAAATCGAGGGGTTCATTTCGATCGCCCCGCCCGCCAACCGCTTCGATTTCTCGTTCCTGGCGCCCTGCCCGTCTTCCGGCCTGTTCGTTCACGGCGACCGCGATCGCGTCGCGCCGCTCAAGGAAGTTCAGGGCCTGATCGAGAAGCTGAAGACTCAGAAAGGCATTTTGATCGAACATGCGGTGATCGAGGGCGCCAATCATTTTTTCGAAAACTGCATCGACGATCTCCAGGCGACGGTCGGCGCCTATCTCGACAAACGCCTCGGGATGCCCAAGCACGCCGCCGCGCCGCAACGAAAGGATCGCCCCAAGATCGCCGCCTCCGCGCCGAAATAGACCTTGCGGTCTGGCGCCTCGGCAGACTTTCCACTATGGACGATTCATGAGCCTGATTACTTCGAGCGATGAACTCGCCGCCGCCTGCCGGCGCTTCGCCCGCCATTCCTTCGTCGCCGTCGATACCGAATTCCTGCGCGAGACGACCTTCTGGCCGGTGCTTTGCGTCGTCCAGGTCGCCTCCGACGTCGAAGCGCTGGCGATCGACGCCCTGGCCGAGGGCATCGATCTGTCGCCGCTGTTCGCGCTGATGGCCGACGAGAATGTCGTCAAGGTGTTCCACGCGGCGCGCCAGGACGTCGAGATATTCTGGAAACTGGCGGGCGTCGTGCCCAAGCCGATGTTCGACACCCAGGTCGCGGCGATGGTCTGCGGCCACGGCGATCAGGTCTCCTACAGCGAACTGGTCAATTCGATCTGCCATGTCGCGATCGACAAGTCGTCTCGCTTCACCGACTGGTCGCGCCGCCCGCTGGCGCAAGCGCAGATCGACTATGCGATCGCCGATGTCACCCATTTGCGCGACATCTACCGGGCGCTTCTCGAAAAGCTCAACAAGTCGGGGCGGCTTTCATGGCTGGAGGACGAGATGAAGATTCTCACCTCCGCTTCGACCTACGAGCAGCATCCCGAAAACGCCTGGGAGCGGCTGAAGAACCGCGCGAGAAAGCCCCGCGATCTGGCTGTTCTTATGGAGCTTGCGGCCTGGCGCGAAAAGGAGGCGCAGACCCGCGACGTGCCGCGCGCACGGGTGCTCAAGGACGACGCGTTGGTTGAGATTGCTTTGGCCGCTCCGCAATCGGCCGAGGCGCTCGCCAACCTGCGCGCCTGTCCGCGCGGCATGGAGCGGGCGCGCGCCGGCGCCGAGATCCTGCGCGCGGTCGAACAGGGCCTGGCGCGCGACCTCAAGACCTTGCCGAAGATCGAGCGGGACAAGCGGGCCCCGCCGGGCTCGGCCGCGACGGTGGAATTGCTCAAGGTGCTGCTGCGCCAAGTGTGCGACCAGAGCGGCGTCGCCGGCAAGATGATCGCCACCGTCGACGATCTCGAAATGATCGCCGCCGACGACCGCGCCGACGTCGCCGCCCTGCAGGGCTGGCGGCGAAAGCTGTTTGGCGCGCGCGCGCTCGAACTGAAGCGCGGACGCCTCGCGCTGACCGTCGAGGACGGCAAGGTCGTCACGCTCGAATGGCGGGACGCCGAAGTCGAGCCCGGGAAAACGGTCCGCGCGTAAAGCGGTTACAAGCTCCGGCGCCGCCGCCGTCCCGGGGCTGGATGCCCCAAGGCCGTCGCCTCACTTCACCAGCGTTCCACCGTGGCCATCCGCGGCCAGGGTGAAAGACCCCGCCGTATAATTCCCGATGAAATTCAAATTGGCGGTATGGGTCCCGTCGGTGACGCTCAAGTTCGCCTCATTCAGGGCGGAGCCAAATGTGAGCGGCTGCAGGGTCGCGAAGTTAACGTCCTTGAGATCGATTTCATCGCCTGACCCGAAGCCGTAGATTACATCAGGGGTGAAAAGGGACGATTGATCAAGAATCAGGCTGCCTGTCGCCCCCGCTTCGAACGTGACGTCCTCGAAGTCCGATCCGCCAAATTCAATGGAGCCATTGCCGCTGATCGTCGATACGCCGCCTCCCTGGACATTGCCGGTGACGTCGATCTTGCCGTCGCTTGCGCTAAGCGTGCCTTCGTTGGTCAGCACGCCATCGATGGTCAAGCCACCCGTGTCGGTCGACTCGAGCATTCCAGCATTGAACAATCCCGTAGTTCCGCCGCCGCCGGCGTTTATCGTCAAGAGGTTCGCGGTATTCGCGTCCACTGTGCCATCGAGACTGTTCTTGAAGAACATATTGGCATCGCCGATTGTGCCAAAACCGGAAATCGTATCATTGATATTTTCAAAAGTCTGAGCCGAGCCATTCGTCTTGATGGAATTGCCCGCAGTGTTCTCAAGGTTCAAGTCACCGCCGCCCCTGAGCTGCAACGTCCCATTGAGCTCGAGCACGGAAGCTGTTCCAGAACCTTCCAGATTGATCGCGCCATAATTGTAATAATCATTGTCGGCAATCAACGTTGAAGAGTCCACATCGACCGAACCGTGCGTAAAAATAGCTTCGTCAATCGTGCTGGTGGAACCAGACGTGATATTGATGGTGCTTCCCGCCACGCTTGTCAGGAAGCTGCTGGCGAGGGACGCATTCGTCAAATTCAAATCACCTACCAGGGCGTCCTCTGAAATATATCCGCCACCGCCGGTGTTGGAGAAATTCAGCAACGTCAAGTTGCCGGTTCCCGCCTCCTTGATCATTCCGGCGTCGCTCCAGACGTTCTCGATCGTCAGGCCGCCGGACCCGGTATTCTCGATAAGTCCGTCATTGTAGTCGGAACTGAGCTTGGAATTTGTGTTGCCAACGAGAGTCATTCCGACAGATCCCGTCGAGTTCGATCACCGCTCCGGTCAGGTTCACCAAACGCAAATTGGCGTCGCCGATGGTGCCCGAACCGGTGATGATGTTGGTCGAATTCGTCAGTTGCGCGCCACTCGTGGCGGCGCTTGCGGCGCTCCCGATGAAATTCTCGGCCGAGTTCGTCAAAACCACCCTTCCGGCATCCAGCAGCAAGGAGCCGCTCGCGCCGACCAGGAGCTGCGTCGCCGTCGTCGTCCCGCCCAATTCGATCTCGCCGGTGTTTTCAACCGCGGCATTGAGGGTGAGGGTCGACCCCGCGCCAACCATCAGCAGGCCGGCATTCACGATTTTTCCGCTTTGAAGAAGGTTTGTCGTGCCGGCGACCGAGCGGATCGTGCTGCCCGCGACATCCGAAATGATCCCCCCCAACTCGATCGTGGCGTCGTCGAGATCGATCGCAGCGCCCGATATCAGCGCCTTGATGTCCCCGATGCCGTCGAGCGTCGGGCTGTTCGCGAGCGACCCGACGCCAATCGTCAGCGCTCCCGCGCCGTCGGCCAGCAACAGGCCGTTGTTGTTCATGTCGGTATCGATGGAGAGGCCACCGGCCCCGGTCGTCTCGATCGTCCCGGCATTGTCGTCGCTCTGCGTGCCCGCGGCGATTGTGCCGACCGCCCCGACGATTCTCAGGCGCAGCGAGTTGTCAGCGTCGACAACGCCGCTCTTGTTGTTGAAGAAGAACATATTGACGTCGCCAATGAGTCCGGCGCCGGAAATGGTGTTGGCGTCGTTGGAGAACTCAACCTTGTTTGAGCTTGTGCCGCCGACAATTTCGCTGAACGCGCTGTCTGCCAGCGTCACGGTCCCGCCGGAGCTGAGCACCATGCTGCCAGTGATGTCGATCATGGCGGTCGCGGCGGCCGACGCGCCGCCGTTCACCGTGATCGCGCCGCTATTGTCGTATCCCCCGGCTTCGAGCGCCAGGGTGCCGCCGGGGCCGACTTCGATGACGCCCTCGTTGGCCAGATTACCCGCGATGGTGAATTGATCGAGAGCAATATCCAGAGTGGCGTTCGAGGCGATCGCCGCGCTCAACACCGCGTTGTTCTTCGAGCTTGTGACGACATAGGGGGTGCCCGCCACCGTGAGGGCGATGCCCGTGGTGATGGTCGGAACTGCCCCCAGAGACCAATCGCCCGGGGTGCCGAAAGTGCCCGATACCGCCGTTTTCCAACTTGAGATGGTCGTCATCGAAGAATCCCCCCGCCCATGTTTGAAGCAAGCTGACGCTTGAAAACTTTCACTTTTTCGAGCGGTAGCATCATTTCTGCAAATCGCCAAGAGGAGCCGTCGGCCTCCTCCGCAATTATTTGAGGCACCAACTATAGGTTCGCCGATTACCAAGAGGAGGCCGGCTCGGCCGCGTCTAAATACTACTATGCGCCGGGCGCGGCTCACTCGGCGTCGACAAACTGGCTCTCCGGCGGCGCGCCCGCGAGCGCCGAAGCCGCCCGGATTTCGGGATCGCCACCGATCAGGCGGGCGAACTGCCGCAGGCGGTTTTGCAAACGGTCGCTGTTGAGCGAAGCGAGATCCGGCGCCAGCATCAGCAGCACTTTGCCCCTGAGGCAGATCATCGGCGCGCGCGGCAACACGCCGGGCATCGCCGCCGAAATGATGTAAGCGACGCGCATCGCCGCGCCGAGAATCCGCGCCCGATCGAGCATGCGCGGCGACACCAGCGAGCGCAAATGCGGGCCGACCTCCTGGTCCACCGCGATGTGGCGATAGGACGCCGCGAGCGCCAAAAAAGCCCGCCCGGGATGGTCGACGCCGATGAACGCGGCGTTGGCGATCAGGTTCAGCGACTGCTCGCCGCGATAGTCGGGATGGGCGCGCCAGCCGACATCGGAAAGCAGGCAGGCGGCATGGCGCAGCCGCTCCTCTTCCGCCGTTTCCTCAAGATGGGTCGATTTCATCAACTGACTCGTCCAGGCGAACAGTTCCTCGCCATGCGCGGGCGCGCGTGAACGCAGGACATTGAACTCCTGGGCGACGACCAGTAACGGATCCAGATCGCGTTCGGCCTGCGACAGGCGCTGGTAAAGCAGGCCCTCGCGCACGCCGAGCGCCGACATCACGATTTCCTTCGGCGCGGATTTGCGAATGATTTCCTCCAGCACGACCGCGCCGTAGGCCAGCAGCGGACGACGCGCCGCGGCGACGAATTCGATCGACAGCAGCGCATCGGCCTCGATGCGCTCCACGAGCTTGGCAAAATCCAGCGCGTCGCGCGACGGAATGACGTAATTGTGCATGACATTGAGCGGATATTGTCGCTGACGCATGTGCAGACGCGCCAGCGCGCGCCACGTCCCGCCGACCGCGTAGAACGTGCGTCCCGCCAGATTATCGAGCGGCTTGGCCTTGGCGAGCGCCTCGCGCACGATGCGAACGGCCTTCTTGGGCGAGCGCTCGGATATGTCCATCAGCGAGAGGCCGCCGAGCGGCAACGTCACGCCGCGCCCGACATCACCGAGTCTGACGTCGGTCAATTCGAGCGAGCCGCCGCCGAGATCGCCCACCACGCCGTCGGGTTCGTGGATCGAGCACTGCACGCCAAGCGCCGACAATTGCGCCTCGCGCGGCCCGTCGAGCAACTCGATCTTGCGGCCGATCGCCAGCTCCGCAAGCTCGAGAAATTGCGGCCCGTTGGCGGCGTCGCGCACGGCGGCGGTGGCGATCGCCGTGATGTCCTCGATGCCCATCGTGCGGCAGAGAACCTTGAAGCGTTGCAGCGCCGCCAGCGCCTTGGCGATGGATTCATCGGTCAAAAAGCCGGTCGTCGCGACGCCCTTGCCGAGCCCGCACAGCACCTTCTCGTTGAAGGTCGGCGTCGGCGACCGAGTCAAAGCCTCGTAGGAGACCAGCCGCACCGAATTCGAGCCGATATCGACGATCGCCACCGGCGCGCCGGGCAAACGCCCCCTCGGTTCAACGGCTGACATGGACCGCCCTAGATCGACATGGCGAGGTCAAGTTCGCAGCTTCCGCATGGGCAACGAGCGCGGGCTCGATTCCTTCAGCGACTTGCCGCGGCCAGACAGGCTGGGATTGGTCATGAAATATCTATGCGCATTGAACGGCTCTTCGCCCTCGGCGGGCGCGATCCTTTCGCTCGATCCGTCGGGCAATACAAGATAGCTCTGCTGGTTGTCCATCAGATTGGCCTCCATGATCTGATTGAGCACCTGTTCATGCACAGTCGGATTGAGAACCGGCACCATCGCCTCGACGCGGCGATCGAGATTGCGCGGCATCAGGTCGGCCGAAGAGAGATAGACATGCGCCTTGGGATGCGGCAGCCCGTGCCCGCCCCCGAATGCATAAATTCGCGCGTGCTCCAGAAAGCGGCCGATGATCGACTTCACGCGGATGTTCTCCGACAGGCCGGCGACCCCAGGCCGCAGGCAACAAATGCCGCGCACGACCAGATCGATCTCGACCCCCGCCCAACTCGCCGCGTAGAACGCGTCGATGATTTCGGGATCGACCAGCGAATTGCATTTTCCCCAAATCGCGGCCGGCTTGCCCGCCCCGGCGAACGCGATCTCCTCGGCGATGTGCTTGAGCAGCCGCTTTTTCAGCATCATCGGCGAGATCGCCATCAGTTCGAGTTCATCAGGCTCCGCGTAACCGGTGATGAAATTGAAGATGCGCGAAACGTCGCGGCCGATCGGCGGATCGGCGGTGAAAAAGGAAATGTCGGTGTAGATCCTCGCCGTCACCGGGTGGTAGTTGCCCGTCCCGACATGGCAATAGGTGACCAACGAGCCGCCCTCCCGGCGCACCACCATCGAAAGCTTCGCATGCGTCTTCAATTCGATGAAGCCGAACACGACTTGCGCGCCGGCGCGCTCGAGATCGCGCGCCCAACGGATGTTGGCCTCCTCGTCGAAACGCGCCTTGAGCTCGACCAGCGCCGTCACCGACTTGCCGGCCTCCGCCGCCTCGACCAAGGCGCGCACGATCGGACTGTCGGAGGAGGTGCGATAGAGCGTCTGCTTGATGGCGACGACGGAGGGGTCGCGCGCCGCCTGGGACAGGAATTGCACGACGACGTCGAAGGATTCATAGGGATGATGGACGACGAGGTCCTTCTGGCGGATCGCCGCAAAACAGTCGCCGCCATTGTCTCGCACGCGCTCGGGGAAACGCGCGTTGTAGGGCGGGAACTTCAGGTCGGGCCGATCCAACGAAACGAGCTGCGACAATTCGTCGAGCGCCAGCATGCCGTCGACGACGAACACGCCGGCCGGCACGACGTCGACGTCGCCGGTGACGAAAGCGCGAAGCGCCTCGGGCATCGAGGCCTCGATCTCGAGGCGGATCACCGAGCCGCGGCGGCGGCGCTTCAGGGCGCTTTCGAACAGGCGCACCAGGTCTTCGGCTTCCTCTTCGATTTCGATGTCGCTGTCGCGGATCACTCGAAAGCTTCCCTGCCCGGTGAGCTTGAAGCCCGGAAAGAGCTGTGGCGTGAAGGCGACGATGATCTGCTCCAGCGTGACGAAGCGCTGGACGCCCGACGGCGCGATGTCGGGCAGTTTGACGAATCGGTCGATCTTGCTCGGCACGCGGATGAGCGCGCTCATGCTGCGCCGGTCGCTCAGGTGTTCGACCTGAACCGCGACTGTGAAGCCGAGATTGGGGATGAACGGAAACGGATGCGCCGGATCGACCGCCAGAGGCGTCAGGACCGGGAAGACGTGCAGCAGAAAATAGTCCTCGAGCCACCGGCGTTCATCGCTGGTCAAATCCGGCACGTCTACGATGACGATCCCGGCTCCGGCGAGATCGTCGCGCAGGTGGCGCCAGCGCGCCTGCTGCGAAGCGACCAGCAGGCCGACCCGTTCGCCGAGGCGCGCCAATTGCTCGGCCGGCGAAAGGCCGTCCTCCGACGGCGTCGTCTCGCCTGAAAGCACCTGGCCGACGAGGCCGGCGACGCGAACCATGAAGAATTCGTCAAGGTTGTTGGCCGAGATCGACAGGAATCGCAATTGCTCGAGCAGGGGATGGCTGCGGTTGGCCGCCTCCTCCAGCACGCGCCGGTTGAATTCGAGCCAGGACAATTCGCGATTGATAAAGCGCGACGGCGTCGCAAAAATGTCCCCTTGATCCGAACCGATTTCAAACGGCGGCGGCGCGCCCTCTTCCGCCAAAGCCGGCAGTTCTTGTGAAGCGGTGCGGCGAGCCAAGCGTCTCTCCATCGATTGATCGGGCGGTCCGACCGGATTCCGGCGGCGCGCGCCGCCGGATCGAGTACAACCATTGTGCGACAAAAAACCGACGCCGCAAACAGCGCCGCCGGAAGCCTCCCCCGGGCCAGGCTTACTCCTCGCCGGAGGCCTCCCTCAGGACGTGGGCGGCCATCGCCCGCGTCACGGCCTTGCCGCGCGCCAGCGCCTCCCGGTCGAGCGCTTCGACGATCGCCCGCGCCGCCCCGAGCGAGCGTTCGATGCGTAGCGCGATATAGGCGACGACGGCGGGCTCGACGGCGAGCTGCCGGTCGCTGAACAGTTTGAACAGGACGGCGCGCGCCAGTTGCTCGTCGGGCTCGCCGAGCGCGACGACCGGCGCGAGGCGCAGCCGAGAATGGAGATCCGCCTTCTTTAGCCCCCAGTCGTCCAGGCCGCCGCGCGCGGTGAGGAGAACGCTGGCGTCGCTCTCGCGCGCCAGATTGATGATATGGAACAGGTTGGCTTCCGCCGCGCCCAGCCGATCGGCGTCTTCGACCAGAATGGCCTTCGATCGCGCCAGATCAGCCGGCTGCGCGTCGGTCAACGCCGCCGCCTCGACGACCGCCGCCGCGGCGCGATGCGCCCAGATCGCGCCAAGATGGCTCTTGCCGGAACCGGCGGGTCCAATCAGCAGCAACATCCGCCCGGGCCAGTCCGGCCAGGCCTCGATGGCGCGCAAGGCCTCGGCGTTGGCCGGACTGGCCAGGAAATCCTCGCGCGCGAAGCTCGGCTCGCAGCGCAGGTCGAGCGGCAGTTGGCGCGCGGGACCAATCATGGGTTGCGGCTCGCCTCGGCCTGCGCGCCGGCGTCGCGACGGCCACGATAGAGAGGGCTGACGAGGTAGAGCGCCAGCAAATGGCGCGCGAGCACCGCGATCGCCGCCGACATCGGCACCGCGATCAGTAGCCCGGTGAAGCCGAACAGGTCGCCGAAAGCCACCAAAGCGAACATCAGCCATACCGGATGCAGGCCGATCGACTTGCCTACCAGGCGCGGCGCCAGAACATAACCCTCGAGGAATTGGCCCGTGCCGACCACCGCCAGGGCGAGCAAGAACAGGCTCCAGTTCGGCCAGCCCTGCACGATCGCGACGCCAAGCGCCACCACCAGAGCGACAATGCCGCCGAGATAGGGGATGAAACTGAGCATTCCGCCGATCATCCCGATCAGGAATCCGAAATCCAGCCTGATCAGGCTGAGGCCGACGCCGTACCACAGGCCGAGCGCCAGGCACACGAGCGCCTGGCCCCGCATGAAGCCGGCCAGGGCTTGATTGATTTCTCTGGCGATCCGCCGGACCGCATCGCGATGATCGAGCGGCAGCCAACTGTCGATGGTCGCCAGCATCTTCTCCCAGTCCAGCAGCATGTAGAAGGCGACGACGGGGGCGACGATCAGAATCGACAGGAAGTTGAAGATCGCCGCGCCGCCTGAGGCGAGCGACCGCAGCGCGTTCAGCAGCCATTGCCCGCCCTGCGTGACGAGATCGCCGGCCGATTTCTGGATTTGCTCCGACGAGAGCGGGTTGCCGAGGCCGAACCACTCCCGCCATGGACCTCCGTATCGATTGAGCAGGGCGTTGCCCTCGTCGACGGCGAGCGCCTGCAATCGGGCGACGTAGCTCGGAAGCCTCTGCGTGAAGTCGACTAGTTGGCCGCCGAGGATCGGCCCGACAAGGATGACGATCAGCGCGAAAACGAGAACGAACACCACGAGAATGACGATCGAGGCGCCGAGCCGGTTGAGCCCCACACGCTCCAGGCGCTGCACAATCGGATCGAGCAGATAGCCGAGCGCGATCCCCAGCGCGAACGGCGTCACCGCGCCGCCCAGCAGGTGCAGAAAAAGGCCGAGCGCGATGAGCGCGGCGACCCAGAACGCGATCTGGCGTCCGATGCTCACGCGGACGATGCCGGGTGGCGGCTTATCCGCCGTGTTCGGCCGGTTGCAGAAGATCCCATCGATTGCCCCAATTGTCCTCGAAAACGGCGACCCACCCATAGGCTTCGTGCCGGGGAATCTTCGAGAAAACGCACGCCCCTCGATTTCATTCGCGCATGGTCGCGCCAGAAGTCGTCGGTGTGCAGGAACAGGAACACGCGCCCGCCCGCCTGGTCGCCGATCCGCGCGGCCTGTCGCTCGTCGGCGGGTTCGGCGAGGATCAGCTGCGCGCCGCCCGCCGCTGGCGGGGCGACGACCACCCATCGCTTGCCGTGTCCCAGCGCGACATCCTGGACAAGCGAAAACCCCAGCGCCTCGGTGAACCAGGCGATCGCCTCATCGTAGCTAGGCGCAATGAACGTCACGCTGGCGATGCTGTGCTTCATCGGAACGGCCTCAACGGGTCATATGATCGAGCCACTGGCTGATATAGACGCCGCCCGAGGCGAGCGTCGAGGCGGCGACGAGCCAGACCGCGATGTCCTGGCCCGGCACCGGGCTCAACCCATAGGCCTTGGCGCCGAGAACCAGCGCGGCCAGCGCGATCTGCGCCGTGGTGTTGATCTTGGACACCAGCACGGGCCTGATCGCCACGGGATTGGCGAGCAGCCAGGAGACCACCACGGCGGCGAGGATCATCAGATCGCGCGACACGACGAGAATGGCGATGGCCGCTGGAAGGACGTCGGAGATCGCCAACGTGACGTAAATCGAAACAAGCAGCGCCTTGTCGGCGAGTGGATCGAGATAGGCGCCGAGCTCGGTTCGCAGATCGAATCGGCGCGCGATGAAGCCGTCGACCGCATCCGATATTCCCGCGACGACAAAGATCAGGAATGCCTCGGCGAACCTCTGCGACTCGATCATCAACACGACGAGCGGAGCAAGCAACAAGCGCCCCAGCGTGATCAAATTGGGGAGACTGGGAAAGAGCTTTGAATATTCCATCGAAGGCGGTTTCGCTTCCCCGGTTGGCGCGCGCGCCACATCCTTACCATGGTCTGGCGGCGCCCGGAAAAATGGCGCCGCGGCTTCAGCTTGCGCCCGCGCCGCCAAGCCCATAAACCGGCCGGGAAGTCGCCATTTCGATTCAAGGCCGCCATGCCCCATACGCCTCGCTCCTCGTTGACCTATGCGGACGCCGGCGTCGACATCGACGCGGGCAATGCGATGGTCGAGCGTATCAGGCCGCTCGTTCGCGCCACGCGCCGCCCCGGCGCCGACGCCGAAATCGGCGGCTTTGGCGGCATGTTCGACCTTAAGGCGGCGGGATTCGTCGACCCGGTGCTGGTCGCAGCCAACGACGGCGTCGGCACCAAGGTCAAGATTGCGATCGAAGCCGGCGTCCACGACACGATCGGCGTCGACCTCGTCGCCATGTGCGTCAACGACATCGTCGTGCAAGGCGCCGAGCCCCTGTTCTTCCTCGACTATTTTGCAACCGGGCGACTTGATCCGGCGGTCGGCGCCGAAGTCGTGAAGGGCGTCGCCGCCGCCTGCATCGAGGCGGGCTGCGCCTTGATCGGCGGCGAGACGGCCGAAATGCCGGGCCTTTACGCCGATCGCGACTATGATCTGGCCGGCTTCGCCGTCGGCGCCGCCGAGCGTGGTCGTCTGTTGCCGCGCGACGGGTTGAAAATCGGCGACGCGGTGCTGGGCCTGCCTTCGTCGGGCCTGCATTCCAACGGCTTTTCGCTGGCGCGGCGCATCGTCGCCCAGAGCGGTCTGTCCTGGGACGCGCCGGCGCCCTTCGCGCCGTCGCGCTCGCTTGCGCAAGCGCTGCTGACGCCGACCCGCCTCTATGTAAAGCCATTGCTGAAGGCGATCGGGGCTTGTGATGGAATCATGGCGCTCGCGCATATCACCGGGGGCGGCTTTCCCGACAATCTGCCGCGCGTGTTGCCCGATCGCCTCGCCGTCGCGCTCGATCTTGCGGCATTTGCGCCCCCCGCGATATTCGGCTGGCTCGCCGATGTCGGGGGCGTCGGCGCCGCGGAAATGCTGCGTACCTTCAATTGCGGGATCGGCATGGTGGCGTTCGTCGCAGCCGAGAGATGCGCCGAAGCCACGCAGACGCTCGGCGACAACGGCCTTGCGTCGATCGTGTTAGGCGAAATCGTCGCGAACGAGGGAGCCCGCGTCGTCATGCGTGGGCGGTTGAAGCTGTGACCGAGCGCCGGCGCACCGCGATCCTGATCTCGGGCCGCGGCTCCAACATGGCGGCGTTGATCGCGGCCGCACGCGCGCCGGATTTCCCCGCGGAGATCGCGCTGGTCCTCTCCAACCGCAGCGAGGCGCAGGGGCTTGCGCTCGCCAAGCAGGCAGGCGTCGCGACGGCGGCGGTCGATCACAAGATCTACGCGGGGCGCGACGAATTCGAGGCCTCGATGCAGGCGCTGCTCGACATTCATCGCATCGAGCTCATCTGCCTCGCGGGCTTCATGCGAATTTTGAGCGCGCGCTTCGTCAACCGCTGGCGCGGCCGCATCATCAACATCCATCCCTCGCTGCTACCCGCGTTCCGCGGGCTCGACACCCATGCGCGCGCCCTCGCCGCCGGCGTCAAGGTTCACGGTTGCACGGTGCATTTCGTGGAGTCGGAACTCGATTCCGGCCCGATCATCGCCCAAGCGAGCGTCGAGGTGCGCGACGACGACACGCCGGAAACCTTGGGCGCGCGGGTGCTGGCGCGGGAACATTTGCTCTACCCCGCCGCTTTAGCGCTGGTCGCCGCCGGCCGCGCGCCCCTGAATGGCGCCGCTGCGCGCGTCAGCGCGCAGGGGTGAAGGCGCCGGGGGCGCTTGTGCGGTCACCGGGTCATTCCGGGGCGCCGAAGGCGAGCCTCGGGATAACGACGCCGAGGGCCAATCCCTCTTAATTGAACACCAGCGTCTCGCGCTGGTTGTCAATGGACCACGACTTGAACCGACTGAGAAAGGTCTGGCCCAACAGCAAACTTCCCTCGACCCCGGTGACGCTGGCCGTCACGTTTTCAATTTCGCGGTTGCCCACCTTCAGAGAACGAATGATGAAAGTTACCGACGGCACTGTCGAACCGTCGGCGAGCTTGTATGTCTGCTGGCCGACAAAATCGGAGGAGCTGATCGTTCCCGTGCGCATCAAGGTCAGGACGACATCAGCGGGAACGCTGACGTCCGCCGAGCCGCTGTCCAGTATGAAATTCAGCCTGATCGCCGAATTCACCAGGACCGGGATGACGAAAACTCCGCCCTGTTCGTGCAAGGGAACCCGGCCCGGCGTTTGCGTGTCGCGCGCCGCGGCGGGCGGCTGAGCCACGATCTCGCTGTTGATTGGCGAAGCGATGGCGGCGGTGACCGATGCGGAGGGTTGCTCGACCGCGCTCAGCGGCACCATCCGGGCGATCAGTTCATTCGGCGCCGTCTTGTCCTTGTCGCCCACCTGAAAGGCGCCCGGCACGGCCGCCGCGCCGGCTTCACCCGTCGTCGCCGGCGCACTTGTGACGTGCTGCGTTCCGGCGTCGGGCGGGCTCGCCGCAGCGAGCACATCGGTCCAGCCCGGCTTCGGACCGATGAAAATCGGCAGCGGGTCGAAATGGACAGGCCGCATCGCGGCGAGCGCGAGCGCGCGCGGGTGGGAGGCCGGTCGATGCGGGAGCCGATAATAGATCGAAGCCCCTCTGGCGCCGCCCCTGCCGCCCGTGGCGACGATCGGCCCGATCCATTCCTCGATTTCGCCGGCGCTCGCCACCTCCTCGCCGCCCTTCGACGAACAGATTTCCGCGTGCATGTCGGGGGCGGCTTTGACGCCGGGCGAAGGCAGGCTCTCAATAGTTTCAACGGAGGCGGACGCGTCGTCTTTCTTGGCGAAGCCTTTGTCAAGTAGCGCCGTCGCCTTCGCCAGCCTGTCCCTCGCTGACGACGAACCAAGCACGACGACGATCAGGCGCCGCCCATCGCGGGTCGCGCTCGCCACGACGTTCAGCCCCGCCGCGCAGGTGAAGCCCGTCTTCATCCCGTCCGCGCCGGGATAGCGGCCGATCAGACTGTTGTGCGTCGACATGATCTGGTCGCCCAGTTGCAAGGCGCCGATGCCGAACAGGTCGTGTTTTTCGGGAAATTCCTTGAGCAGCGCGCGGCCGAGCATCGCCATGTCGCGCGCCGAGGTGACCTGCCGCTTGTCGGGCAGACCGTTCGGGTTGACGAAATGCGATTCCTTCATTCCAAGCCGCGCGGCGGCGGCGTTCATTTCATCGGCAAACGCCTCGACGGTGCCTGAAACGCCCTCGGCGACCGTCACCGCGACATCATTGGGCGATTTGACCATCAGCAGCTTGAGCGCATTGTCGAGCGTCACGCGCACGCCCGGCCGCAAGCCCATTTTAGCCGCCGGCATGCCCGCTGCGCGGGCGGACACGACGAGCGGCGTGTCCATGCTTATGCGCCCGTCCCTCTCGGCGTGCAGGGCGACATAAACCGTCATCAGCGTCGTCAGGGCGGCGGGATACCAACTGGCGGTCGACTGGCCCTTGATCAGCACCTGACCGCTATCGACATCGACCACCAGCTCCGGATTGGCCAATGCGGGGCTCGCGATCACGACGAGGACGAGCGCCAATATTTTGCTCAGCCTCGAGAGCCGCGTGGGGCTACACTGCATGTTCTGCGTCCCGCTACTCAAAACATTACTGAATCAACCTCCGTCGGAGGATGATTTCGCCAAAGCTTAGATTGCGCCATTTTGACGGAATTTCGCAAGGCCGCTTTGTCAAAATCGCGGCCGTTGTGCACCGAAAATCCGTGCGGTCTACCGCTGTTTTTTCCAGCCCTGGGGACTTCCTGCGCAATCGAGGCGGACTGCCCATTCGTTGGGCGCTTGCACGGAGCCGTCGGGCCGGATCGGTCGCTTGAGCCTGTCGCCGACGCATGCGAAACAGGCCCTCGCGGAATCCAGACCGGCGCCTGCCGCCGGCTTCCCGCGTTCCGGCGCGCGCGCCGCGCGCGGAAACCGCGGGCGATTGAGGCGGCCATGAAGGTTACAGTTCTCGGCGCCGGCGTGATCGGCGTCTCGACCGCCTATTATCTCAACCGGGCGGGTCACGATGTGACCGTTCTCGACCGGCAGCCGGGCCCGGGCCTCGAGACCAGCTATGCGAACGCCGGCGAGATATCGCCGGGCTACGCCTCGCCCTGGGCCGCGCCCGGCATTCCGCAAAAGGCGGTGCGTTGGCTGCTGATGAAGCACGCGCCGCTCATCCTGCGCCCGCGCCCCGATCCGGCGATGGCCCTGTGGATTCTCAGGATGCTGCGCAACTGCACGGCGGCGCGCTACAGGTTGAACAAGGGCCGCATGGTCCGTCTGGCGCAGTATAGCCGCGAAAGGCTGATCGAGTTGCGCGCCGAGACGGGCATCCAGTACGACCAACGCATGCGCGGCACATTGCAGTTGTTCCGCACCGCCAGGCAGCTCGACGGGATCGGCAAGGATGTGGCGGTGCTGCGCGCCGACGGCGTGCCGTTCGAAGTGCTGGACGCGGACGGCTGCGTCGCCGCCGAGCCGGCCCTGGCGCGCGTGCGCGGTCTGATCGCCGGCGGTCTGCGACTGCCGAACGACGAAACCGGCGACTGCTACAAGTTCACAACGGCGCTCGCCGCGCTCGCCCAAAGCCGCGGCGTCCAGTTCCGCTACGGCGTCGATATTCTCCGCCTGCGCTTCGAGGGCGATCGCGTCGAGGGCGTCGACACCGACGCCGGTTCGACGGCTTCCGACGCCTATGTCGCGGCGCTCGGCAGCTACACGCCCCGCCTCGTTGCGCCGCTCGGCTTGGCGGCGCCCGTCTACCCCATCAAGGGCTATTCGATCACCGTTCCCATCGTCAGCGCCGACCGTGCGCCCGTCTCAACCGTGATGGATGAGACCTACAAGGTCGCCATCACGCGGCTCGGCGAGCGCATCCGGGTCGGCGGCATGGCCGAGGTTTCGGGATTCAGCAAAGATCTGCCGAATGCGCGGCGCTCGACCCTCGAGGCTTCGTTGACCGATCTTTTTCCGGACAGCGGCGATCTCGGCGCGGCGACTTTCTGGTCGGGATTGCGGCCGATGACCCCCGACGGCACGCCGGTCGTCGGGCCCACCCGATTCGCCAATCTCTTCTTGAACACCGGGCACGGAACGCTGGGCTGGACGATGGCGTGCGGATCCGCCCGACTTCTCGCCGATCTCGTCAGCGGCCGGGAACCGGAGATCGCCGCCGCCGATCTCGGCCTGGGGCGATACGGCGCGTAGTCCGAGAGTTGACCGAGAATACGATCGCCGGGCTCGCGGCTCGCCACGCCAGATTGTCCACAGCTCGCCATCATCGCGTCACAACAATTTCGTAAGCTTCAGAGGCTGGCGAGGTTTCGCCCGTAAGCGCGATCTCCTCGCCATTGCGGCCGCGGTGTTTGAACGCCGCGGCTCTTTGGAAACGACAACCGCAGAGTTGCGAGGGGAGACGTCGATGCGCACGTCTGTCGCCTTCACTCTAGCCGCGGGTCTGTCGATCTGCGGAATTGATGCGGCGATCGCCGACTCGGACGTCGCCGTATGGCGCTGGCATGTGACCAACGCGTTGCGCGCCCAACAGAAGCAAGACGATCCGCCCCGACTCCAGGAGGGACGAGCGAGCGCGATCGACCTGGGCGGCGCGTTCAGGCAGCGCTATGAGCGTTATTTCGCCGATGGCTCGCTTGCGCCGGCGGGCGAGCCCGAGCGCCGCTAGTTCGACCGGAGCCGGGGACTCCCGGCGGAGCTTGATGGCGTTCGCCCCGGCTAGGCTAGCCGACTGATTCTAGGTTCGCCCGATTCGGCCAACGCGACGCATGGCGACTGTTGACCTGAAGGCGAGAGCAGCGCGCGTCCCCGCAATTCGTCGAGCGCCCGCGCCACATGTTTCTGCGCGCATATTTTGACAGCCTGCGGGTCGCCCGGCGCGTCGCCGTCCTCCCAGAGGCGCAGCTCGCCGACCGCCGCCCGCGCGGCCAAGGCCTCGGCGAGGGCCGCGTGATCGCGCGCGCCGTCGAGCAACGGCAGCAGCGCGCGCGCGACGGAATCGAGTGCGACCCCCTCGTGGCGCAGACTGGCCAGATTCCCTTCTCCGGCGGCGACGTCGCTGCGACACCAGGGCGGCGCGACGGGATGGGCCGAGACGGTCGAAGCGACGAGCACCGGCGCGGCGCTGGCTTCGATCACGCCGGCGACGACGGCCTTATGTACAGCCTCGATCACGGCGGCGCGGTCATCCTCGTTCAACCCGCCATGCGCCGACGCCCCGGCCGCAATCAGATCGGCGAGCGACAGGCTTGCGGGCGACCGCGCGATCATTGCCTCGAAGGCCCGCCGCGCCGCGGGATTGTCGACGAAAACCCGGCGCCCATCGGCGCCGACGAACGTCCACGCGTGGGGCGGCGAGCCTCTGTCCGATCGAGCGAGGTCGCCAAGGAAATGCAGCCCCTCGAGGCGGCCGGGATCGACCGCGCGGGCGATTTTCGGCGACAGGGCCGCATGGACGAGCAAGCTCCGACGGCGCGCGCGGCCGGTCAGAATGTCGATCAACTGCTCGAACGGCGGAGCCGAATCGTCGCCCGGCGCCTGGTGAAGCATGCGCTCGCCCAGCCCGAAATTCTCGGGGAGCATCGTCCAGACCTCGCAGTCGCCGAGGTAGGCCAGTCCGGCCACGCCGGTCTGGCTGACGAAGCGGGCAAAGGTTTCCGGCTCATGGTCGTCCCTGACAAACTCCTGCGCGAAATGTTCATCGGGCATGTCCAGCGCCTGCGCCGCCGTCTCGCGAAGGCTCCGACGGTGGGGCGTATGCGATCCGCAGCATCGCATCAAGGCGGCCAGAAAGGCGCGCGACTGCGCGACCCGCGCGTCGGCGTCCCACTCTGCGCGCAGACGGCTCGTCAGGACGTCGCGCAGTATCTGGTTACGGCGCCAACCCGGCAGGACGTTGCGGCCGACGCAGGCGACGCCGTTCGCCGTCAAGCATGTGGAGATCACCCGCAGGATCGCCGCGCGGATTACTGAGGTTCCGTAGCGGTAAGCGTCGTGACAAAGAATGTAATCGAAGCGCCGAGATTGCCAGTCGAAGGCGGCGACGTCGCCGGTCAGGAGCCTGATGTTCAACAGACCGAGCCGCTCGATGCGCACGTTGCCGCGCCGCGCCAGCGCCGCCGAGGATTCCAGGCCGACGAAAACCCCGCGCGGATGCTCCGCCGCCAGCGGTATTAGATCGCCTCCGGACCCGCAACCGATCTCCAGTACGCGCGCGCCGTCGGGCGCCGGCGCGCGCAGGCCAAAAATCCGGGCGACCGCGGCGAGGCGCGCCGGGTGGCCATGGGCGTGAGGACGGACGAGGTGACGGGCATGGTCATCATGCGCGATCGAAACGCCGGACTTCGCGGCGGACGTCTCAGGGGAATCGCGCTTCATGAGCGCCTCTGGTTGTATCATCGTAGATATACACTTTATACGTGTATTCAGGCGAGAACAATGGGTTCCGCGGAGGATCGCGAAAAATTGCGAGGCTAAAATATCTTGCGAGCTTTGCGCCAGTTTTGGAGAGGGGAAAATCGATTTATATTCTCGTGTTCGCGCACTCTTCCATAGGTTTTTCGCCGCAAGTTGCGATCCGCGAAACGTGCTATTGGATGTCGTCGTGGACATACTGATTGGCGCGCCGCTTGGGCGTCGTCTTCAGTAACAACCTGTCCGATCTGCCTTAGCAATAGAAACAGTGGTTTCGGCCGCCGCTCGAAACTGCTCTCCAGTGGCGCGCGTCTGTTTTCACACAACCGTCCCTTCGTATAAAAAACAGCTTGACTTGGCCAATAATGTTTCCTTTTGTCGATAATAAACAGGCGCTTAGTCTCGGGGTGGCGATGTCCGGCAGCGTCGAGTCCGCCGCCCGTCACGCCGCCGACTGTTCGGCGCTGCGGCTTGGCGGGAGCGCGGCGGATCGCAAGCCCCCATGCCGCTTGCCGCATGGATCAACCCGCAAGCCGGCGTGACCAAGGCGATCCTGGAGGTCTGGGCGGCGCGATGTCCTTCCCCATCATGCAGTTCGGAACGAGCCGCTTTTTGCAGGCGCATGTCGATCTCTTCGTCTCCGAAGCGCTGGCGAAGGGCGAAGCGGCCGGCAGCATCGCGGTCGTTCAAACGACGTCATCGAGCGAGAGCCGCCGACGGCTCGCCTTCTTCAATCAGGGGCGCCCCTACCGCGTGCACGTCCAGGGGCTGGCGGGCGGCGACGTCGTCGACGAGTGGGTCGAGGTTTCCAGCATCGGTCGCGGCCTCGATGCGAACCTCGAATGGCGGGAGGTCGAGCGCCTGTTCGTCAACGAGGCGCGGTGGGCCGTCTCCAACACCGGCGATCGCGGCTACGAGCTGGACGCCGACGATCGGCCGGGCGACCCGGCGCCGCGCTCGTTCCCGGCCAAACTGACCCGATTGCTGTTCGCGCGCTTTTCCGCCGGCCGGCCGCCGCTGACCCTGCTGCCGTGCGAACTCATCGTCGGCAACGGCGGCCAACTCAGGAGCATCGTGCTCACCGTCGCGGCGGGCTGGAGCCTGGTCGAGCCGTTCCTGCGGTGGGTCGACGACTGCCTCTGGGTCAATTCGCTCGTCGACCGCATCGTATCGCAGCCGCTCGAGCCGGCCGGCGCGGTCGCCGAGCCCTACGCGCTATGGGCGGTCGAGCGGCAGCCCGGCCTCGAAATGCCCTGCCGCCATCCCGCCATCGTGCTCACCGACGATCTTGCCCGCTACGAGCGGCTGAAACTCTTCATCCTCAATCTCGGCCATACCTGGCTCGCCGAAGGCTGGGCCGCGCGAGGCTCGGACAGGGCGGCGACCGTGCGCCAACTGCTTGCGCAGGCCGTCATCAAAAATGATCTGAACGATCTTTATGATCGCGAAGTTCTGCCGGTGTTCGCCGCGATTGGGCTCGGCGAGGAGGCGCAGGCCTACCGGAGCGCCGTCATCGAGCGGTTCATGAATCCGTTCCTCGATCATTTTCTCGCCGACATTTTCACCAATCACACGGCCAAGAAACGCCGGCGCTTCGGCGGCCTGATCGAATTGAAGCTCCGCTGCGGCCTCGACCTGCCGCAACCGCGTCTGGAGGCGGCGCTGGCCGCCGCCGGATGACCTGACCGTCGTCCCAAGAAGCCCGTTCCGGCCAACCGGAAACTGAACTTCGAAGCCCGGGCGCAGCCGCCCGCATCACCAGGAGGAACCATGAAGAATTTCATCATCGCCGCCGCCCTCGTCTCCGTCGCGGCCCTCGGCGCGCCAGCCCCCGCCTTCGCCGCCGAGCCGATCATTCCGATCATCGTCAAGGACACCACTTCATTCTACTGGCAGATCGTCCTGGCGGGCGCGCGCAAGGCCGGCAAGGACCTCGGCGTCAACGTGCCGGAGCTCGGCGCCCAGTCGGAATCCGACATCAACGGCCAGATTTCGATCCTCGAAAACGCGGTGGCCGGCAATCCCGCCGCGGTGGTCATTGCGCCGACCCAGTTCGCCGCGCTCGGCAAGCCGATCGACGAGGCGGCCAAGAAGGTCAAGATCATCGGCATCGACTCGGCGGCCAATTCGAAGGCCTTCACCTCGTTCCTGACCACCGACAACGTCGCCGGCGGACGCATCGCCGCCGACGGCCTCGCCGCGGCGATCAAGGCCAAATACGGCAAGGACGAGGGCGACGTCGCACTGATCACCTCGCTGCCCGGCGTCGGCTCGCTGGATCAGCGCGCCAAAGGCTTCAAGGAGGAGCTGGCCGCCAAATATCCCGGGTTGAAGCTGGTCGCCGACAAGGTGGCGGACGGGCAGGCGACAACCGGGCTCAACATTATGACCGACCTGATCACCGCCAATCCGAACCTGCGCGGGGTGTTCGCCTCGAACCTGATCATGGCCCAGGGCGCCGGCCAGGCGATCGCCGAGAACAAGAAGGCGGATGCGATCAAGGTGATCGGCTTCGACAGCGACGACAAGACGGTGGGGTTCCTGAAGGACGGGACGCTCGCCGGGCTCGTCGTGCAGGACCCGTTCCGGATGGGCTATGACGGGATCAAAACCGCGCTCGCCGCCTCGAAGGGCGAGAGCGTGGCCAAGGACGTCGACACCGGCGCCAACCTGATCACCACCGCCAACATGAACGAGCCCCGCTCGCAGGAGCTGCTCAGCCCCAAGGTGAAATGAGCGGATCAGGGCCGACGGCGGGGCGGCGGGCGACCCCGCCCCGCATTCCAACTTCGCGTGCGGCGACGCCCCGTTGCGGCGTCCTCGCGCGCTGAACGAAAATCTACCGCCGATTCATTTTGTTGTTATGAGATGCCCTCAACTTCCGGGAAATGGCGGCGCGCGCCCTCGTTCCGACCGGTCGGACCGAACCCGGTTTGGCGCCCGGATTCGGAGCTTGAAAAAAATGCGCAGACTCGTTGGCCTCCCCATCGCCGTCGCCACGGCGTTCAGCTTGTCGGGTTGCTATTATTACGGCCCGGGACCCGGCTATTACTACGGCCCCGGCCCCGCCTATTGGGGGCCGCCGCCGGGTTACTATGGCCCGGGCCCCAGTTATGTCGGACCGCCTCCGGGCTATAGCGGGGCCCCTCCGGGGCCTGCCGCGCCCGCCCCGGAAAACGGCGGCCCTCCCCCGGGCCCTATCGGCCAGGCTCCGCAAGGCGGCGGCCCCGGTCCGGCATATGCCGGTCCCGACGGCGAAGGCCCAGGCCCCGGACCGGCCGGCGCCCCTCCAGCCGGCGCCGGCGAATACGCCGGCCCCGGTCCGGATAGCAGCGGCTTTCCCAGGCATTGCGTCAAGTTCCACTATGACGCCAACGGCAACCGACTGTGCGACAAATTGCACTGACCCTTGCGCGCCAAGCGAAGGCTGACCCGGGGCGTGTCGCGGTCGCCCGATGCGCGCGTCCGGAATAGCCAACGGCAAGCCGACGTGCGGTTGACGACGCCTGTCGGCGCGTGAACCCAAAGGGCGCGTGCAACCGCGGCCGACGAGGCGGCGGCAATCGGCTTCCGCCAGGCCCGCGCCCATCGGGCGGGCAGTGAATGTCCGCTTGCGCCAAGGCCGGTTCACATACTCGCAAGGTTTGCTGGCTAAGGTTGCGCCGTCGGACGCGCGTGGCCAGTGAATTGGCGCTACGGACCGGCGCAAACAGGGGTCAAGACGATGTTATGGGAGCACAGACGCGCTCCGAGATTACGATGCTTACGCCCTGCGCGCTGTGTTTTCGACAAAGGCTATTCCGTCATCGAAGTGACGGTAAAGAACATCTCGCAATCGGGCGCGCGCATATCGAGCCGGGACATCAAGAACCTGCCGGCCACGTTCGAACTCTGGATTCCCGATGGATTCGGCGAAGACAAGAGGCGACTGGTCCGGCGCGTATGGATCCGCGGCGACACGGCCGGCGTGACCTTCAACGACGCGTTCAAGGTTTGATCGCCGAAAATTAGATGGTCGCGCCGGTGAATAGCGTCGCTGGAGCCCGCCGCGCGCTCCCGGCTTACGAGCGGGCAAGCCGCAAAATTCGACTTCTCGCCATTGCCGCTCGACCCAGGCGAAGCCGCAACGGCCGTGGCGATGACAAACCTGAACGCGCGATCGGCGTCGCATCCGGCAGGATTCAGCCGCCGGCGCCCCGAGCGAGCCTCGCCAATTCTCGCCGCCGCCGCTACGATGCGCCGTCGTCGCACAAAATTGAAAGCTCCCATGCCGCATCTGACTGCCCTGGCGACCCTGCTCGCGGTGTTGCTTTACGCTCTGCTCAGCATCCCCATCGGCCGAGCGCGCGCTACCTCCGGGATCAAGGCGCCGACGATGGTCGGCGACGCCGCGCTCGAACGGGCGGTGCGCGTCCAGGCCAACACGCTGGAATGGATGCCGATCTTCCTGCCCGCCCTTTGGCTCGCCGCGATCTATGTCAGCGATGCCGGCGCAGCGGCGGTCGGCGTCGTGTGGATCGTCGGCCGCGCGCTTTACGCGCGCGGCTATCTGGAGGCCGCCGAGAAGCGGGAACTCGGTTACACCATACAGACGGTTGCGGCGACCGTGCTCTGGGTCGCCGCGCTCGTCGGCGTCGCCCGAGCCCTGCTGTAGGGCGCGCGAACGCGGCGGGGACGTCGTCGGCGCAGTGTGAAATCCGCGGTCCGGTTGCGGAGCGCGCTGTCCCCCCGCCGGCGTTCGGCGCCGCGCGACGCGCCGACGATTTCCACGACTCGCGGGACCTGACTCGCTGAATGCGCGGAGCGAGAAAGTGCGGATTTGGAGATTTCGCGACTTGCCCGGGCAATCCAGGCATTTCGAAAATGGCCCGCGAACTCTTGCGAACCCCCGGGGCTTGAATCGCCGCGCCCTGCGTCCCTTATAAGCGGACGATTTGGATCGAAAGGCGCGTTGATGGGATTCCTGCTGGATGGCGTCTGGAGCCGCGAAGATCACTTTCCAACGAATCCCTCGCTCCAGTTCATCCGGCCTCCGACGCTGTTCCGCAACTGGGTGACCGCCGACGGCGCCGCGGGCCCCTCGGGCGTCGGCGGTTTCAAGGCCGAAGCGGGCCGCTATCACCTCTATGTCTCGTTCGCCTGCCCGTGGGCGCATCGCACGCTGCTGTTCCGCAAGATCAAAGGCCTGGAGGGCATGATCGGCCTGTCGGTCGTGCACTGGCATATGGGCGACGACGGATGGACGTTCGAGAACGGTCCCGGGGTCGCCCCCGATCCGATCCAGCACGCGCGCTTTCTCCATCAGATCTACACCGCCTCGCAGCCCGATTACTCCGGGCGCGTCAGCGTGCCGGTGCTGTGGGACCGGATCAGCGCGAGGATCGTCAACAACGAATCCTCGGAAATCATCCGGATGTTCAATTCGGCGTTCGACCGGCTCGGCGCGACCCCCGGCGATTTCTATCCAGCGGCGTTGCGCGGCGAAATCGACGCCCTCAACGAGCGCGTCTACTCGAACGTCAACAACGGCGTCTACCGTGCGGGCTTCGCGCGCAGCCAGACGGCGTACGAAGAAGCGGCGCGCGCCCTGTTCGCGACGCTCGACTGGCTCGAAGAACATCTGGGCATGCATCGCTGGTTGTGCGGCGAGCGCCTCACCGAAGCTGATTGGCGGCTGTTCACGACGTTGATCCGGTTCGATGCGGTCTATGTCGGCCATTTCAAATGCAACTTGCGGCGGATTGCCGACTACAGCAACCTGTCGCGCTATCTGCGCGCGCTCTATGCCCGGCCCGGCGTCGCCGACACCGTCAACTTCCAGCATATCAAGGGGCACTATTACCAGAGCCATCCGCAACTCAACCCGAGTGGCATCGTGCCGATCGGACCCGAACTGGAGTTTTCGGAAGATCCCGGGACGGTCGTCGCGTGAAGGACCGAACCGACGGCCATTGCGTCAAAGGTCGGAGCGTGGCAATCGATCGACCATGAACGAAATAGCCGCCGCCCGGCGCTCGCCCCGCATCTCCTTTGTCTCGCTCGGCTGCCCGAAGGCGCTCATCGACAGCGAACGCATTCTCACCCAGCTTCGCGCCGAAGGCTACGAGCTGTCGCGCCAGCACGCCGGCGCCGACGCGGTCATCGTCAACACCTGCGGCTTTCTCGACAGCGCCAAGCAGGAATTGCTGGAGGCGATCGGCGCCGCGATGGCGCAGAACGGCAAGGTGATCGTCACCGGCTGCATGGGCGCCGAGCCTGACGCGATCCGCGACGCGTTCCCCGACGTCCGCGCGATCACCGGACCACAGGCCTATGAAAGCGTCATGGAGGCGGTGCGCGAGGCGGCGCCCGCCCCGCGCGGCCCGTTTGTCGATCTGGTGCCCGACGCCGGCGTGCGTCTGACGCCGCGGCACTACGCCTACTTGAAGATTTCAGAGGGATGCAACAACCGTTGCACGTTCTGCATCATCCCGAAGCTGCGCGGCGATCTGGTCTCGCGGCCCGCCGCCGAGGTGCTGCGCGAGGCCGAAAAACTGGTCAAGGCCGGGGTCAAGGAACTGCTCGTCATTTCGCAGGACACCAGCGCCTACGGCCTCGACCTCCGCTACGCCGCGAGCCAATGGCTCCGCCCCGACGGCGCCCGTCAAGTGCGCGCCCGATTCCTCGACCTGACGCGCGAACTCGGCACGCTCGGCGCCTGGGTCCGATTGCACTATGTCTATCCCTATCCGCACGTCGACGAGGTCATCGCCTTGATGAACGGCGGCAACGTGCTGCCGTATATCGACATCCCGTTCCAGCATGCCTCGGCACGCGTGCTCAAGGCGATGCGGCGGCCAGGCAATCAGGAAAAGACGCTGGAGCGCATCGGGGCCTGGCGAAAGATCTGCCCTGAGCTGACGATCCGCTCAACCTTCATCGTCGGCTTTCCCGGCGAGACCGAGGAGGATTTTTCAACCCTGCTCGCATGGCTCAACGAAGCCAGGCTCGATCGCGTCGGCGCCTTCAAATATGAGGCCGTCGCGGGCGCGCCAGCCAACGACCTCGGATTGCCGCAAGTGCCCGCCGAAGTGAAGGAGGCGCGCTGGCGCCGCCTCATGGAGCGCCAGCAGGCGATCAGCGCGCGGCGCCTGGCGGCGAAGGTCGGCAAGCGAATCCAGGCGATCGTCGACGTCGGAGGCGCGACTGGCGCCAAGGGCCGGTCGAAGGCGGACGCACCGCAAATCGACGGAACGGTCCATATCGCCTCACGACGACCATTGCGCGCCGGCGACATCGTCAACGTCAAGATTGAGCGGGCCGACGCCTACGATCTCCACGGAGCGGCGGTGTGAGCCGAGGCGCCGGCCGCCGTAAACACGCGCCGCCGCGAATGGCGCCGATTTCCCGGGCCTGATTTTTCCAGAGCGTTCACCGGCCCCTACGGCGGCGGCGCCGTCGGCTCTCCGGGAGGGCCGAAGGGCGCCATCGGCGTGTTTTCAAACAAACGCGGCGGGGGCGGCGTATTCGCGAAGGTCGCCGCCAGGCCGCGCGCCGCGGCCCCGTCAGCCAACTGCGGCGGACCGCCGCGCCCGGCCCGATCGCTCAGATAAAGCGCGGCGATCTGGCGGTCGTCGTCGCTGGCGAGGGCGTTGTCCTTCGTATAGAGGTCGATCATCCAATCGTCTTTGGGGCCTTGCGCCGCGCTCTTGGCGATGATCAGCCACATCAGACCGCGCGCGCGCTGGCGCGGCACGCCGTCGCCGACAAACAGCAGATGCCCCAGCAACGCTTGCGCGGGATGATGCCTTTTCTCCGCGGCCAGCGCCAGCCAGCGCGCGGCGCGCATGTTGTTCTTCGGCAGGCCCGCCGAGCCGTCCATATACATGCGGGCGAGATTATATTGGGCGTCGGGATCGCCAAAATTGGTCGCCGCATACTGAAACATCTCGAGCGCGCGTTCGGGATCCGGCTTCACCTCGGTATTGGCTATGCCGTTCAGGCAGTAGACGCCGACCGCGACGAAAGCATTGGACACCGCTGAAATGTCGCGCCGGTCCGGCTCGTCCTCGTTGTAGCTCTGGATCAATTGGTCGAAATATTGATAGGCCTGATAGTCGTCGTGCGGCACGCCCTGACCTTGTGCGTACATGCGCCCAAGCTTCCATTGGGCGAGCGACTGACCGCCCGCCGCCGCATATTTCAGCGCTTCGACCGAGGACTTGGCGTCGCCCGCCCGCAAATCGTCGATTCCCGCGCGCAACGCCTGTTGTGCGCTCTTGAACAGCTTGAGGGGGATCTTGTCCAGCGACGAGGGCTGCGAACCATCGAGAGCGACGGCCGGAAGCGGCCCCGCCAGCGCAATCACGAGCGCGAAAGCGACCCCGCGCTCGACGGCGACGCGCCTCGTTTTCAAGGCGACGGCGCCCCAGCACCCCAGATCGAACGCGGACGCGCTCATCCAAACTCCAGATGCGACGCTCGCCGCGCCTTCCGCCACATCCTGACGGCCTCTGAGCGAAAAACGAGCCATGGCTTTGCTAATGTTGTCGTAAAGAGACTAGCGCGGGGTTTATGGCGCAATCGCGGCGCGTTGAAGTGCGAATTTGTGCGCTCCCCAATTGCTTGGAGCGTGTTGCGCAATTGCAACTATTTCGGCCGAGACGACCCGCCGCATGGCCACTGGGAAGCGCGACAGTTGGCGATATCGCCGGCGGCGAAAGGTCCTCCCGCGCGCCCGCAGGCCCGACTTGATGAACGGCGTTAAACGGCGAAACGACAAAATGCGAACCGCTTCGTAACCATGCGTCAATTTGGCCGTCCGGAGCGCCAAATTGAATAAAGGTTGATCCATTAATTTCAAAGAAACTTAAAGATTGCGGCCATTAATCATCGCCTTGTTGGGGCTGTGGAACGAACTCCCTCTCCTCGTGTGCGGAGAAGGCGGCAAGTTCTCTGGCGCGCCGTGAGGCGGTCCTCTCCAAACGCGACAGGGCCTCGACGCACGACTGGCAAGCTCGACCGGCGCGCGGCGGAAGAGCGGCTGCCGGCCGCGCCGCGATTTGCAGACCTGTCCCGCCGCGCCTCGAACACTGTCGTTTCGTCGCCAAAGGCCCGCCATGACCCCCGCCAATTTTCGCAATTTCCTCCGTGACCGCCGCGCCAACGTCGCCATGATGTTCGGCCTGATGGTGGTGCCGCTGATTTTCATCGTCGGCATGGGCATCGATTATGGGACCGCGGCGCGTCTCAAGTCCAAAATGAACGCGGCCGCCGACGCGGCGGTGCTCGCCGCCGTGACGCCGGCCATGATGTCGCAGTCGGACGCGGCGTCGACCACCGCGGCCACGAATATGTTCAACGCGCTGGTCACCGGGCTGCCGCGGCTGATCTACAACTCGAGCACCGGCCTGACGGTCACGGTCCAGGATGTCGGCCTCCAGCGCACTGTTACGGTCGCCTATAACGCACAATCGCAGAACCTCTTCGGCGGCGTTCTCAACATGAACACCATCGCGTTCGGCGGCACCTCCACAGGGGCGGCGGCGACGCCGCCGAACATCAATTTCTATCTGATGCTCGACGATTCGCCCTCGATGGCGATCGCCGGCACGCCGGACGACATCACGACGATGGTGAACAACACCTCAGTCGCAGAGCCGGCTGCGCCTTCGCCTGCCATGAAGCGAATCCGGCCGCCGACAACCCCGCTCTTGGCAATCCCGGCGGCGAAGACAATTACGCTCTCGCGCGCAACCTTGGCGTGACCCTGCGCGCCGATTTGCTGGACTCGGCGATTACCGATCTCACCAATCAGGCGTACTCAGCCGAACACAATCCAAGCATCCCCGTCGATCCGGTCTATCAAATGTCGATCAATTCCTTCGACACCGCTTTCCACCAGCTTGTGCCGCTGACCGGCAATTTCGTCTCGGCGTGGTCCACCCAGCTCAGCGCCATGCAAACGAACAACACCCAGTTCCTCGAAGTCTACGATAACAACAATGCATGCGTGTCGACGTCGACGACGAGCCACGGCGTGACGACGACCAACCCTTGCGGCTCCTACACGTCCAACATCGCTCAAGGCGGCAGCGACGCCGACACCAATTACGACGCCGCCATGCAGGGCATCACCGCCCTGATGCCGACGCCGGGCAACGGCACGAACAAGACCGGCGATACGCCGCAGGAAATCTTGTTCATCGTCACCGACGGCGTCGAGGACGAGGATGTCTCCGGCAGTCGGCAGGAATTGACGATGACCGGCACCAAGGACTATTGCACGCCGCTGAAGAACAAGGGGATCAAGATCGCGATTCTCTACACGGAGTATTTTCCGCTTCCGACGCAATCACCTGGTACAATCAACATATCGCGTCATTCCAGCCGAGCATCGGCACGACGCTGCAAAATTGCGCGTCGTCGGGATTGTACTATGAGGTGGGCCTGGGCCAGGACATCTCAGCCGCCCTGTCCGAACTGTTTCAATTGGCCGTGGCCTCGGCCCACTTGACGCAGTAAGCGGTCGGCGGGGGTCCGGCCAAGCCTCATCGCGGACCGGACTCCGTCGCTGCGCCGGGGTCTCCCCCGGCCGTTCCGAGCAAGGTCGATTGTCCAAATCGATCTTGCTTGATGCGCGGCATCCCGGCGCCGCCGGAGCGCGATCGGTTCAGGGGCGCGCCGAGCCAAGCGCCTGCATCATCAATTGATGCACGAGGTTGATCGCCTTGAGCGGACGCACCATCACCTTGAAGGCGACGATCTCGCCGGCGTCGTTCCAATGGATCACGTCGATTCCGTCGATCAGCACGCCCTCGGCCGCAACCTCGAATTCAAGAACGGCCGAAGACGCGCCGAACCACTCCTCGACATAGCGAAAGCTGTCGTTGTTCAGCACGCCGACAGCCGCGCGCAAATATTTCGCCGTAATCTCTCGCCCGACCTGCGGGGTATGGACGATCGGCGAGTAAAACGTCGCGCCGGGGCTGAGCAGGCTTTCGAGCTGCGCCAGATTCCGGGAGGCGACCATCGCACGCCAGGCTTCGATGACCGCGGGGATCATCAGGCGGCTCCTTCTCATGCGGCTTGGCGCGCCGAAGGTCGATTGTGGAATTGCGCGCCAGGCGTGAAGCGGCTGCGCCGCGCCAGCGCCGAATGTCCGCCATCGTCGGGCTTTGTTCAAGACCGCGCGGCCGCGCAAACGGCCGGCCGCTCGACTTTTTGCCGCGCTGATCGGGCGAGCGGCGGGCCGCATGGGGATTTAGGCCTCGCCGGCGATTTTCGTTTTTATGAGCGCGGGGGCTTCAAAACGGCGGAAAATGCGCGTCGCCGTCACCTGCGCCGGCGGTAATCGGCGCGGATAATGACCGCGCAACTGGACCGGGCCGCCCTTTGGGGGCGGCCCGGGACGCGATCCATCCAAATAGCGTCGGATTATTTCAGGTTGCTCGAGACTTCGTTGAAGGTGTTCTGGAGTTGGGTGCCGAGCACGGTGATCGAAACGATGATCGCGACCGCGATCAGCGAGGCGATAAGGGCGTATTCGATAGCGGTCGCGCCGGATTCCGCGGCGACGAACTTCTTGATGGGTCGAAACATCTGGCTTGCTCCTGTCGAAGAATGCTCCTTCCGGCGCAGAACAGCGCTTACACGCCGGGGGTGAGCCAAGGTTAGATTCAGGCCGTTTAGGACTGGTTAAGCCGATCGCATAAAGACAGACGCGGTGTCAGTGGAACGCTTTATAGTTAAGCGACGTTCCGTCCATGACTTAAAGACTTCCGAAAACTGCCGTCATTGCGCGCAAGACAAAAGGCTCTCCTGGCAAGTTGTCGGGCGTATCTGATCGCTGCGCGGCGCCTTCTCTCTCGAACCGGCGGGCTCGGCGCCCGAACGCCCGATCGCAACCCTCCTCGGGGACACCCGCCTTGTCATCGGGGGGGCTATTTGTTAGACGACGCGCCTGCCCGCGCCGGGGTTTGCGCGGGTCGGCGGCCATGGCGGAACTGGTAGACGCGCTAGCTTGAGGTGCTAGTCCTTTAACCGGGGTGGAGGTTCGAGTCCTCTTGGCCGCACCAGAGTTCGAACGGCGGCCTGCGGGTCGCCGTTTTTCGTGGGCCCATGGCGCGTCACGGCGCCGGTGGCGCGGCGAGGCGCGGCTTGAGGCGGTCAAGCGCCCGTCCGGTCTCGGAAATCCAGCCGGGCGGCGCCGCGACGGTCGCGCCGGGACCCGCGCCGGCGACCATGTGGACGACATGATAGCCGCGCAATTTGAGCTGGCGAAGGAAGTCGGGGAGCATGTCGGCGGTCCACTGGCGGTTGTCGTGGAGCAGGATCATGCCGCGCTTGACCGCCTCCAGCCGCGCCATGATCAGGTTCAACTCGACCCGCGGCGGCATTTCGACCCAATCGGTGGCCCACAGGTCGGTGCTGAAAATCCCGACATTATTGGCGGCGAACCACGCTTTGAGGTCCGGCGTGTCGGCGAAGCCGGGGAAGCGGAAAAACGGCGTGTGCAGCCTGAGATCGGCGAGATCGCGGGGTTCGCCGGCGCTGAAATCGGCGCCGTAGACGATCCGCTCGACGGCGATCATGCCGCGCAGGACGTCCGCGCGGGCCTCGCGCGCCCCCATGTAGCGCAGGGTCGGCTGCGGGTGGGTGAACGTATGATGGGCGATGGTGTGCCCCTCGGCGGCCTCGCGGCGGGCCAGCTCCGGCGCGTCCTCGACCTTTCGCCCGATCACGAAGAAGGTGGCGCGCACGCATTCGGCGGCCAGCGCCGCCAGCACCTGCGGCGTGGTCGCCGGCTCCGGGCCGTCGTCGAAGGTCAGGATCACCTCGTGATCGGCGAGCGGGATCTCGCTCGGATAGGTCTTGAAGCCGACCGTCAGGCCGCCTTGCGTCCCGACTTCGACGACCCGCGAAGTACCGAGCTTGTCGGCGCCGCAATCGGCGGCCAGCGCGACGGCGGGGCAAAAAGCGAGGGCGAGGCTGACGGCGAGGGCTTTCAACGCGGCGCCTTTGATTTGACGAAAAACCGCCGCAAAAGCCGGGGCGCGCCGACGCTGCGGCAAACCGCCGCGCGCCGCGCGCCCGGGCGAATCGGCGCATTAAGCAAACGTTACATCGCCCGGCATAATTTGCGCTAATCTCCTTTCCGGCTCCCCCGATGCGCCAGCCTGTCGCCAACCCCGCCCGCCCCTTAGCGCTCCTCGCGCTGGCGCTCGGCCTCGCCGGCTGCGGCGCCGGGGTTGGCGCGCTCGATTTCGACGAGGGTTACCCGCAACCCAGCGACTACCCGATCCACGGCATCGACGTCTCGAAATATCAAGGGGATATCGACTGGAGCGCGGTGGCCGCCAGCGGCGTCAGATTCGCCTGGATCAAGGCGACCGAGGGCGGCGATCACGCCGACGAGAGATTCGCCGCCAACTGGGCGGGCGCCAAGGCGGCCGGCGTGCCGCGCGGCGCCTATCACTTCGTCTACTGGTGCCGCCCGCCGAGCGAGGAAGTCGCCTGGTTCGAGCAGAACGTGCCGGTCGAGGACGACGCCCTGCCCCCGGTGCTCGACGTCGAGGCGACGCCGGATTCGCGCACCTGCCGGCGGCGGCTGGAGAAGGGCCAGACGATCGCCGACATGCGGGTGATGCTGGAGGAAATGGAGCGCCATTACGGGCGCCGGCCGATCATCTACACCAGCGTCGACTTCTACGAGGCGATCCTGTCGGACGGCGCGTTCACCGACTATCCGATCTGGGTGCGCTCGACCAGGCACCACCCCTCGGTGCGCTACGGCGCGCGCGAGTGGCACTTCTGGCAATTTCAGGCCGACGGCGCGACGCCGGGCATCGAGGGCCATGTCGACCAGGACGCCTTTTACGGCCAGCCCGCGCAGTGGCAGGCGTTCCTCGACGGGCCGAAATAAAGACCCGCAAAAACCGGGGAAAGCGCGTCCGGGACGCGATTCCGGCATCGGCGGCTCATAAAAATGCCAATGATTTCAATGGTCATTCGCTGCGCCCGCCAAATATTTCCAAAACTATTTTCGGCCTGATTGAGGAAAATCAGAAGGTTAGCGGCGAAAAAATTTGGATTCGCGTTTTTTCCCGATTTTGCGCGCCGGCGCGGCGACAGGCGGCTTGGCGGCGCGAGACGGATTTGGCTGTTTTCGACGGGCGGCTCCGGGTTGGCGGGCGAGGTCGCCGGCAGCATAGCAGGCGTTTCGTTTTTCCGAAAGGATTTGTCGAGGCGGCGGGGCGGAGCGAGCCTCGACCCATCGCGGACAGTCGAGCGCGATGGGTCGCTCAAATCAAAGGGCGCGCGAACGGCGCGTGCGGCGAACGGGCCGGACGGTCTTCGGCGCTAAGGGGAGTGGACCGGCTGGGTGAGGAAGCGATCGCGGGGAGCGGGAAGGGACGGTTCATCCGCGACATCCGAAGCCGCCGCCCGCTCTTCCACCATTGAGCGCAGAATATCCAGGCCGACATGGAAGTTGCCCTGCACGGTCGGCCAGACCTGTTCAAAGAAAGGCAGGTCCTTGGGCTTCGGCCTGGCGAAGCGCAGCTCGAAACGGGCGCCGCCATCCGGCCGTCCCTCGAACGCATAGGTCATCATGATTTTCGGCGCGCCGGGGATCGGCAACAGCGCCGTCAAGGTCACGTAATCGAATGGGCGCCAGTCGAGAATGTCCTCGATGATGGCGTCCTTGCCGTGCATGCAGTGGTTCTGCGTGCCGGCGCCGCGGCGCCCGTTGACCGCCGCTTCGACGAAGCTGTCGCTTCTCTGCCAGCGGGAGTGATGCGCGGGCGAGGTGACGAACTCCCAAACGACCGGCGGTGGCGCGGCAAAATCCCTTTCGATCACCCGGAACGCGTCGTCGCGATTGACGATGACCCGCGTGGTGGCGTTTTCCCTCGTCCAGGCCTGTTCGAGGTCGCGAATCCAGCACTTTGTCTGGCCGATCACGTCGATGGCCTCGTCATGCTCGGCGAGGCCTTGCGCGCCGGGATCAATCCCCATCGCGCGCACGCAGGCGTCCGAATAAAGCGCATAGGCATGCCCGCCGAGCTTCTTGTTGACTTCGTTCTTGAGGAGGCGATGCACGAGAATCACGTCTCGCCCGGCGAGTTCCTGCTGGCCCGCCATCTTCTGTTTGATGAACTCGCCGTGGTGAACGACGAACTTCACATCGAGGCTCTGCATGTGGCGGCACGCCTGGCACTCGCAACTGCTCGCCTGCTTGATGTTGCGCAGCCGCTTTCGGAACGCAAAATACGCCGACTCGATCGCATCCTGGAGGAGCGATCCGTCGACCTTGTCCGCGGCCGCGTAGACGAACGCCGCGTCGCCCTCGAACTTGGCGAGACGGAACGTCGGACGCAGCGCCCGCAACAGCGTATCCATGATGTCGGCGATGATGTCCTGAGCGTGGTCGAGTTCGACGCCCGATATGAAGCTTGTGTAGCCCGAAATGTCGGCGATCACGAAACAGGCTGATTCTGTCTTCGGAAGCATCGCAACCCTCCCGGCTCGGCGACACGCAGCGCACGACGATCCTTGGTCAGCCCCCGGCCCTGGGGGGCTCACCTATCGTTACCATGCCAACCGACGGAAAGACGAACGACCGCTTTCCGCCGATTGCGTTGAAAAACTCCATCAATGATCGGTTGGGCGTGTCGCCATTGATGGCTTTGGTCGCGGTCGGTGGGGTCTTTCGACGCTCTCGACCCAAGGCCGCCATTCCGAGAGTTCGCCAATAACAAGAATGGTGACGAAGGCGCAAAAGCCTCGAAACTGGCGAGTTTTGGGAGGCCCGCGAACGCGAACGCGGCGCCGCCGCGACCCCTGCGGATTCCGGTTCCCCGGGGAACAGCGCCGCGAATGCGCCGGCCGTAATGTCTCGAGCGTCGGGCGCGGGCTCGATCGTCAGACTTCAACCCAGGGAGCGCAACAATGTTCAGGAACCTTATCCTCGCGGCTTTCGTCGTTGTTTCCTTCGGGGGCGCGATCCTGGCCGGCGCGACGCCGGCGGCGGCGGACGACGATGTGGTGTTCGAGTATGGAGCGTTGGTCATTCGCTATGGGCGGTGAGGCCCCGACCGCTTCACTTCGGGCGCATCGCTGCGAGCGTCCGATTTGGTCGTCCCTGAATCGCCGGAGCCCCGCGCCTCGAAAGGACGGCGCGGGCCGCCCCGCGAAGCGCTGGCGCGAGGGCGGCGCTCGAGGCAAAGGCATCCGGTCGAGCGCCTCGGCAAGCGCACGAAAATGACGCGTCCGATGCGCGCTTTGCGCGCGCGCGTGGCCTTCGCGGCGTCAAATGGCGGCGTTTTACCTTGAGATGACGGGCGATTTCGGGCTTCGCGGGGCGTTCGGAGCGGCTCGGCGTATGGGGAAATGTGGATGTCTTTATATCGGTGCGGCTTACATCGGCCGCTCATATTCGGGATTGCCCTTCTTTTGGGATGCGAGGCTCCAGCGCCGCGATCAGCGGCCCCAGCAACCCGTCAGCTACCTGCCAGACCAGATCGAGCCGGACCTCCGCGTAGCCGTGGATCAGCCTGCGCCGCATGCCTCGCGCCAGGGAATTGCCGGCTGCGACGCCCTGAAAGCCGGCGAGACCTTGCCCGCGGCCTCGCCCACGATTTCCAGCGACCGGATCACCGCATTCTGGTGCAGCCGGCTCGCCATGAACGCCCCCTCGTCCAGCCCGGCGATGAACGCGCGGGCGTCGCGGGCGGCCAGCAGCATGTCGAGCAGCAGCGCCGCGTCGCGCTCCGACGGCGCGTCAGCCATAGACCGCCTCGGCGTCAGCGAGGATTCGGCGCCGTTTTATGTAGTTGCGGCTCGCCTCGACGGCCTCGCGCTCCACCAGATCGACCGGCCGGCCGAGCAACGCCTCCAGACCCGCCTTGAAATCGGCGAAGGCGGAAAGATCGTTTCGCGTGCGAGACGAGAACGTCACGAGAAAGTCGGCGTCGCTGCGCGCGGGATCGAAATCGGCGCCTCGCGCGGCCGAGCCGAAAAGCTCCAGGCGCTCCACGCCGAAGCGGCGGCACAGCGCGGCGATTTCGGCGCGACGCCCCTCGATCAACCCGTGCATGGCGGTCCCCGCGATCCCTCGAAACTCTATCGTCCCGGCGCGGACGGACTTGCCGCCGGCGCCGGCGTCGACGCCCGCCGTTCCCTGATGGCTTGCCAGCGATTATGCGCGAAAGTGTTGAGAACTCAAAGGCGGCCGAGAAGGGTCAGTGGGTCGGTTTGAATTTCCGCTCCCAACCAACGCAAGCCACGCGGCTGGCGCGGCAAAGCGCCCCTCCGTCAAGGCGATGGCGGACAGCGAGCCGAGGCTGGCGGCGATCCGGTCGCAAGCGTGGACCACGGAGCCATCGCCGGCGCCGTTGCGGCAGACCGTCATCCGCGCTCCGATGTCCGCGCCGCCGGCGCGCTCGACAGTCCGGTCGCCGGATCGATGCGGCGCCCGAATGCGGGGCGAGGGAGAGGCTCCATGACCGCTCTCCAGCGTGGTATAAGCGCCTGATGGACAGCCAGGACATTCTCGATCGTCTGCGACAGAACGAACGCGCCCTGCGCGAGCGCGGGGTGATCCATGCCGCCTTGTTCGGTTCCCGCGCACGCGGCGACAACCGCCCCGACAGCGACACCGACATCATGATCGAGGTCGATCCCGAAGCTCACGTCTCCCTCTCCGACTACGTCGGTTTGAAGGAATATATCGCCAGCCTGCTCGAAGGCCCCGTCGACGTCGTCGACCGGGAAGGCCTGAAACCCGACCTCCGTCCGGCTGCGACGGCCGACGCCGTCTATGCCTTCTGACAGGACCGAGGCGCGGCTTCGTAGAGCGAACGACGATGGCATGAGCACGACATGGCGCGCCACCCCATTTACGACAGGCTTTTCCGACCGGAAGGGATGAAAGCGGCTAGGGACGCCCTTCTTTCCCAGGACGATTGGTTTCTCCACCAAAGCCCAAAAGAGAATTTTGAAAGCATCAAAGCTAACGGTCTCGTCCCGAATGACCCGGTGTACTACGGGTATGAAGCGTCTCCGTATGAAATTCATATGTTCGGCGAGAGCTATCGAAGCATTGTCTGCTTCAGCCCGATAGGAACGAAAATGAACGTCGCCGCGCCGCTCAATGACTTGAACGTTGTGCCCCCGCTCTTCTGCGTTGCGCTCCACAAAGACCATCTGCCATGTTGAATTGCGTTGGACTATTCGTTTCCCCATTACTGGAGTGAAGCTGCAACTCTCAAGAACAGATGTCCGGAACTGAGCGACGTCGACATTTTCCTTGCTGTAGTGCGCAAAGCGTCGTCGGTCGCCTGTTATGACTCCGTCCCGTCCTGCAATTTGAGGGTCTGGGTGGAGGGCGCCTCCAAGGATCGCCCTCAGGAATGGCCCTCGCTTGAAGCTACCGAGAAGCCCGGCGAATGGCCCAACGTCTGAAATTCGAGCATCTTTCCGAGGAGCCAAACTTCGGATGGCGGCGAGGTTAGCTTACAAACGAACATCGTGAGACGACCGCGTCGCGTGGGGCGCGCCGACACCGACGGAGTGCGTAGGAGCTGGTAGGGGCCGCTCAGCGCTCACCGTGCGCCGTGCGCCTCTGCGGTTGCAAGGCCCCATACAGGGGCGTCGCCCGCCACTCGTCTCACGGCCCATCGCGCGCGAAGATTCCGCCGCGACGATCCCCTTTGCCCGCGCCCGAAACGAACGCCAGCCCTCCCCCGCGCGTTCCGCCCCGCCGCCCCCTTGCGCCCGCCCCGCCGGCGCGCCCAAATAGGCGGCGTCCCCCTTTGCGTTCCCCAACCCGAGGCCCGCGATGACCCTGCCCCGTTCGGATGCGCTCGTGCTGTTCGGCGCCACCGGCGATCTCGCCCACAAGAAAGTGTTCCCGGCGCTCTACGAGCTCGCCAGGCAGGGCGCGCTGGAGGCTCCGGTGGTCGGCGTCGCCTCGCGCAAATGGAGCGTCGGGCAGCTCCGCGAGCACGCGAGGCAAAGCATCCAGGAGGCGGGCGCGATTGACGATTCGGCGGCGCTGGACAAGCTGCTGTCGCGGCTCTTCTACGTCAGCGCCGACTATAACGACGCCGGCGCCTACGCCGCGATCAGGCAGGCGCTCGGCGGCGCCAAGCGCCCGGCCCATTACCTCGCGATCCCGCCCGCCCTGTTCGAGACGGTGATCCAGGGGCTCGGCGCGGCGGGGCTCGCCGACAACGCGCGGGTCATCGTCGAGAAGCCGTTCGGCCGCGATCTGGCCTCGGCGCGCGCGCTGAACGCGGTGGCGCGCAGCGTCTTCCCCGAAGATTCGATTTTCCGCATCGATCACTTCCTCGGCAAGGAGGCGATCATGAACATCCTCTATTTCCGCTTCGCCAACGCCTTCCTCGAGCCGATCTGGAACCGCAATTACGTCGCCAGCGTCCAGGTGACGCTGGCCGAGAAATTCGGCGTCAACGGCCGCGGCGCCTTCTACGAGAGCGCCGGCGCGCTGCGCGACGTCGTCGAGAACCACCTGTTCCAGATCGTCGCGCTGCTCGCGATGGAGCCGCCGGCGGGGCGCAACTACGGCCTGGTGCACGACGAAAAAGCCAAGGTGTTCCAGGCGATGCGCCCGCTCGACCCGCGCGACGCGGTGCGCGGCCAATACGCCGGCTATCGCGACGAGCCGGACGTGGCGAGAAATTCCGACGTCGAGACGTTCTGCGCGCTGCGGCTGTTCATCGATTCCTGGCGCTGGCAGGGGGTGCCGTGGTACCTGCGCTCCGGCAAATATCTGGCGCAGAACGTCACCGAGGTGCTGGTCGAACTGAAGCCGCCGCCGCAGGCCTTGTTCGCCGATTCGGCGCCCACCGTCGGGCGCAACGATTATTTCCGCTTCCAGCTCGCCCCCGGCGCCCTCGTCGCGCTCGCCGCGCGGGTGAAACGCGCCGGCAAGGAGTTCGTCGGCGACCAGCGCGAACTGACGCTCGCCGACGAGCATCCGGGCGAGCAATCGGCCTACGCCCGGCTGCTCGGCGACGCGATGGCGGGCGACGGCGCCCTGTTCACGCGCGAGGACGCGATCGAGGCCGCCTGGGCCGCCGTCGCGCCGGTGCTCGAGGCCCCCGCCCCGGTGATCCCCTACGCGCGGGGCGGCTGGGGGCCGGGCGAGGCCGACGCGCTGATCGCCGCCGACGGCGGTTGGGACAATCTGGGCGCCGGCGCGCGGCTGTCCTGAGCGGGCCGCGACATCGCGCGCGCGGCGGCGAGCCGCGCCGGGGAAGGTCGCGGCGCCCTTTTTCGATCGGTAACGGAAAGTTGATCGCTGGCGGGCGGGATGGCGGCGTGGGCCGCCTCGGCTTGGCTTCAGGGAAGCTCGATCTCGTGCGGCCGGACCGAGGCGACGCGCTGGGCCGGGGGCGTTGCGAAGGTCGGCTGCTGCACGGAGGCCAGCCGATGCGGGGCGGCCTCGGCGTCGCGGCGCGGGGAAGCCGGGGTCAGCGCGGCGAGGCCGGCGCCGATCAGGATCACCACGGCGACGGCGATCGAGGCGACGAGCTGGCGGCGCGCGGTCTCCTGGACCTCGGCCCCGGTCAGGCCCGAGGCGATCGGCTCGTCGTCGAAAACTTGGGCGCTGCTCATGTCCGCCTCCCCGCTCGCGGGCTTCGCTGCGGTGCTTACGGTCTGAAACGCGGGAGCGCGGCGAAGGGATGCGGGGAAGCCGGAAATAAATCCGGGGCGCCGGGCGAGCGAAGCGGCCTTATCTGATCTTCCTCCAGACGACGCCGCCGTCCCATTCGATGGTGACGCCGTCCGGCTGGAGCCGGCCGACCTTGCCGAAACAGGCGATCGACCGCGCATCGAGCGTCTTGCCGAAATAGAGGCCGCCGAATTCGTCGCCGCAGACCGCCCTGTCGCCGTCGATCGCCACGCTCGGCGCGGCGTCGGTCAGCCGGCAGCCGTAGACGCATTGATAGTCGCCCGACCGCGGATCGCCCTGCGCGAGCGCCGCCCCGCCGGCGAGCAGCGCCGCCGCGATCGCCGCCGCTTTCGTCGCCATGCCCTTTCTCCCATAAGCCCCGAATGGGTTCTACCCCGATCGCGCGCGGCGCGTCCCCGTTCAGCGGCGGGGACGGCGCTGCCGGCGTCCGTCGGCCGCGATTTCCTCCTTGCGAACGCCGCGCCGCCCGGGCCAATGTCTGCGCCCTGCCCCCCAAGCGGATGCGCGGCTTCATGGCGAGCGAAGAAACCCACGACCTCAAATCCGACGCGCTGCATTTCCACCGCGAGCCGCGACCGGGCAAGCTGGAGATCCAGCCGACCAAGCCGCTCGCCAACCAGCGCGACCTGGCGCTGGCCTATTCGCCGGGCGTCGCCTTCGCCTGCGAGGCGATCGCCGCCGATCCCGCCGAGGCCGCCAACCTCACCGTGCGCCAGAACCTGGTGGCGGTGCTGACCAACGGCACCGCGGTGCTCGGCCTCGGGGCGATCGGCCCGCTCGCCGCCAAGCCGGTGATGGAGGGCAAGGCGGTGCTGTTCAAGAAATTCGCCGGTATCGACGTGTTCGACATCGAGGTCGCCGAGACCAATGTCGACAAGCTGGTCGACATCATCGTGGCGCTGGAGCCGACCTTCGGCGGAATCAACCTCGAGGACATCAAGGGGCCGGAATGTTTCGAGGTCGAGGAAAAGGCCAAGGCGCGCATGGCGATTCCGGTCTTCCACGACGATCAGCACGGCACCGCGATCATCGTCTCGGCGGCCGTCGTCAACGCGCTCGAACTGACCGACAAGAAGATCGACGAAGTCAAGATCGTCGCCTCGGGGGCCGGCGCGGCGGCGCTCGCCTCGCTCAACCTGCTGGTGGCGCTGGGCGCCCGGCGCCAGAACATTTTCGTCTGCGACATCGAGGGCGTGGTTTATGCGGGCCGCACAAAGCTGATGGACCGCTGGAAGGCGGTCTATGCGCAGGAGACCAAGGCGCGCGCGCTCGCCGACGTCATCGGCGGCGCCGACATCTTCCTCGGCCTGTCGGCGCCCAACGTGCTGAAGCCGGAGCTGTTGAAGGAGATGGCGCGCGATCCGCTGATCCTCGCGCTCGCCAATCCGACGCCCGAAATCATGCCGGAGCTGGCGATCGCCGCGCGGCCCGACGCGATGATCTGCACCGGGCGCTCCGACTATCCCAACCAGGTCAACAACGTCCTGTGCTTCCCTTACATCTTCCGCGGCGCGCTCGACGTCGGCGCCTCGACGATCAACGAAAAGATGAAGGCGGCGGCGGTGACCGCGATCGCCCATCTGGCGCGCGAGGCGCCCTCGGAAGTGGTGGCGCGCGCCTATGGCGGCGAGGCGGCGCCGTTCGGCCGCGCCTCGCTGATCCCGAGCCCGTTCGATCCGCGCCTGATGCTGCGCATCGCGCCGGCGGTCGCCAAAGCGGCGATGGAATTGGGCGTCGGGCGCCGGCCGATCGCCGATTTCGGCGCCTATGCCGACCAGCTCTCGCGCTTCGTCTTCCGCTCCGGCTTCATCATGAAGCCGATCTTCGCCAAGGCGAAGTCGCTGGGCAAAAGAGTCATCTACGCCGAGGGCGAGGACGAGCGGGTGCTGCGCGCGACCCAGGTGATCCTCGAAGAGGGCGTCGCGCGGCCGATCCTGATCGGCCGTCCCGAGGTGATCCGGGAGCGCATCAGGCGCTTTGGCCTCGCCATGGCGCCGGGGCGCGATTTCGAGCTGGTCGATCCCGCCGACGATCCGCGCTACCGCGACTATGTGGCGGCCTATCTGGAGGCCGCCGGGCGCAAGGGCGTGACGCCGGGCGCGGCGCGCACGCTGGTGCGCACCAACAATACGGTGATCGGCGCGCTGGCGGTCCGGCGCGGCGACGCCGACGCGCTGCTTTGCGGCCTCGACGGGCGGTTCTCGACGCGCCTCAAGCATATCAGCGACATCATCGGGCTGGCCCCCGGCGCGCGCGATTTCGCCGCGCTGTCGCTGGTGATCGCCGCGACGGGGGCGTTCTTTCTCGCCGACACCCATGTGCGCTACGACCCCAACGCCGACGAGATCGCCGACATGGCGATCGCCTGCGCCAGCCATGTGCGCCGCTTCGGCATCACGCCGAAGATCGCGCTGATCTCGCATTCCGACTTCGGCTCGGCCGACACCCCCTCGGCGCTGAAGATGCGCGCCGCGCTGGCGCTGATCCGCGAGCGCGCGCCCGGCCTCGAGGTCGACGGCGAAATGCAGGCCGACACCGCGCTGTCGATCGCCGCGCGGGAGCGCGTGCTGCCCGCCTCGAAGCTGTCGGGCGAGGCCAATGTGCTGATCCTGCCCAATCTCGACGCCGGCAACACCGCGCTGCAACTGACCCGGGTGATCGCCGGCGCGCTGCCGGTCGGCCCGATCCTGATCGGCCCCGCCAGGCCGGCGCATATCCTCACCCCCTCGGTGACCGCTCGCGGCATCGTCAACATGACGGCGATCGCCGCGGTGGAGGCGGCGGGGTAAGGCGCGTCAAAGCGCGGGATCATTGAGACGACGGCGCGGCGCCGGAGGGGCAGGCATGGACAGACCAGCCCCCTGCGAGACCATGGCGCGAGCTCGCGCGGCAGGCGCAGTCGCCGCTCCTCGCGGCCTCCGCGCCGCTTTACCCATAGTCGGGAGCTGTCCCCGTCGAACCCGGAAGTAGGCTAATCTGAGGCATGGCCGCATATCTCAAAGTGAGAGCCGTCAGACATGAGCGAACTTCACCGCATCACCATTGACCCGCGACAGTGCGGCGGACGGCCGTCCATCCGTTCTCTGCGCATTCGCGTGAAGGATGTCCTCGACCTCCTCGCGGCAGGCGCGGCGCGCGAAGAAATCCTCAGAGATTATCCGCTGCTGGAGGCCGGCGACATAGCCGCCGCGCTTGAATATGCGGCGCGGCAGGCCGATCATCCCGTGCTGCGCGTCGCCTGATGCGATTCCTGGTCGACGCGCAATTGCCGCCGGCCCTTGCGCGTTGGCTGGTCGCCAAGTCCTTTGAAGCCGAGCATGTCGGCGATAGCGGACTCAGCGCCGCTTCGGATGCTGACATCTGGGACTACGCGCTGCGACGGGACGCAGTCATACTGACAAAGGATGATGATTTCGCGGGCCGGACGAAGCGGTTCGTTTCGCTATTCTAGGTAGGGCGCGAGCACATTTTCGATCCATTTCATGAATGCGCGGACTCGGCGCGACAGGTTGCGCCGATGCGCTACCACCAGGGAGACGTCGAGCGGCTTGTGTTGAAAATCTGGTAGAAGCTCTACCAGCGCTCCGCTCTCCAAGTATCGGCCAATCGTCAACATTGGCGCCTGAATCAGGCCAAGACCAGCGACGCCAGCGGCTTCGTAAGTCTGCACGCTGTTAACGTGCAGCGCACCTGGCAACTGAAGCCTCGCGTAGCCATCGCCGTCCCGATACTCCCATTCATAGGATTTTGCGCCAAGCGTCCTCGCGAAATGAATTACCCGATGTTCCTGATGCTGCAGATCTTTTACCGATCGAGGGACGCCATGGCGCGCCAGATAGGCGGGACTGCCGGCGTTGACCATGCGCAGCTTGCCCAGCGGGCGGGCAATCAGCGTCTCGTCCCCGATGGGTCCAAGTCGCAATACGCAGTCAAACCCCTCTTGAACCAGATCAACTTGCCGATCCGTACTCGAAACTTCCAGCTCCAACTCGGGATAAGTCGCCATGAAAGCCGGCAAGGCCGGCACGAAAGTCGTGCGCGCCAGCTCGCTCGGCAGATCAACCCGCAAACGCCCGCGAAGCGCCACTCGATCACCTGCAAACATCGAGTGCAGATCATCGACTTCAGCAAGCAGATCGCGGGCACGTGCATGAAATGCCCGTCCGTCCTCCGTCAACTGCACGCTGCGCGTCGTCCGGTGCAGGAGTCTGGCACCGACATCTTCTTCCAGCTTCCTGACCGCCGTTGAGGCCCTTCCCTTCTGAATGCCCAGGCTATCGGCTGCGCGGGTGAAGCTCCCCATTTCCGCTACCGTTACGAAAATGAGGATGGGTTCGAGATTTTGCATGTTCGTGCCTTGGCATTGTTCGCCGCGGAGAGAACAGTGAGTTCACTTCCTCGGTATTTATCATACCCAAGAGACACAGTAAGCAGTGAGCCTCGAAGATAGGCGACCCCCTCGGAGAACGACAAGTGTCTGAAACTATGAACCTGCATCAGGCGCCTGAAGCCATGAACTTGCATCGCGCCCTGTGGGCCGGCCGGATAATGAGCGCGTTTGTCGTTATCGCTCTGGCGGCAGATGGGACTATTCAGCTTTTCGCGCCGGCACAGATCGCGAGCATGTTGCAGGAAACCGGGTTCGCGATGGACCTGACCCGTATCGTGGGTCCGATCATACTCGCCTGCGCCATCCTTTACGCCATCCCAGCCACCGCCGTCCTTGGCGCGATCCTGGTGACTGGCTTTCTGGGAGGCGCCATCTGCGCCCATGTCCGCATCGGTGAGTTGGGATCGCCGCCGGAACTCATTTCCCTGCTTCTGGGCGCGCTGACATGGGGCGGCCTCTACGCCCGCGATCCCCGTATCCGGGCCATTCTGCCGCTCATCCGTTGAACCAGCAGGGGCAGCGCTCTGTCCCTCAAGACCAGGAGAAAACGCATGTTTTTAGTAATGGGAATCACGGGAAAAGTTGGCGGCGCGACGGCAGAACATCTGTTAGCGCACGGCAAGGAGGTGCGCGCGCTCGTCCGCAATCGCGAGAAGGCGGCGAATTGGGCGAGCCAGGGCGTGGAACTGGTGGACGGCGATTGGAATGATTCGGCGGCCATCGAGCAAGCGCTCAGAGACGTAGAAGGCGCGTTTGTCATGTTGCCTCCTGTCTGGGCTCCCTCGCCCGATTTCAAAGAAGCAAAGGGTGTGATTGCGAACTATGTCGAGGCGCTCACCAGGGCAGCGCCGCCGCGGGTGGTTGCGCTCTCGTCGATGGGGGCAAACAGGACCAGCGGGCTGGGGATGATCACGGCGCTGTCGCTGCTGGAGCAAGGCTTTCGTGACCTGGAATCGCCAATCGCCTTCGTGCGCGCCGGCGGGTTCTTCGAAAACTTCCTTTACGGCTTGCACGTCGCCCAGGGCGGCGCGCTGCCCGTCTACTACAATCCGACCAACCGGAAATCGACGATGGTCGCAGCAAACGACATCGGCGCTGAGGTGGCAACGCTGCTGATCGGGCCGGCGTGGTCGGGCAGTCGCATCGTCGAGCTAGGCTCGATGGTCAGCGCGGATGAAGTCGCGGCTCAGTTGGGCGAAGTCATGCAGCGCGACGTCAAGGCGTTTGCCGTCCCGCGGGCCGGGTGGCCAGCAGCGTTCGAGCAGTTCGGCATCCCGAAGGGCCAGAGCGGACCGGCCGAAGCGATGTTCGAGGCCGTCAACGCGGGCTGGATGGACCTTGGCGTCAAGGACACGGAGCACGTCGCAGGGACGACGTCCGCTCGCGAAGTCTTCGCGGCGGCCCGGAAGGCCGCGACGGCGTGAACCGCCACGTTCGCACCAAGAAAGATCGAGTTCGAACATGAAGGTTCTTGTTTTGGGCGCAACGGGGGGAACCGGACGGCTGATTGTCGGAGACGCCCTGGCGAAAGGCCGTTCCGTCGTTGTCCTGGTTCGCCCGAAGGCCCGCGCCCTGGATCTCCCCGGGAGCAGACATGATCGGGGGCGTTGCTCGATCGCCTCACCCACCACTGCGACATCGTCGAGACCGGCAACGAGAGCTGGCGCTTCAGGAACGCGCCGAGCGTTCCCGCGTTCGCCCCGGCTGCGCGATGCCGATCTGCTGCGCCGGGGCGAGCGCTGCCGCTCCTGCCAGCCGTAACATGGGGGTCCCTTTTGGGTGAAAGTCTAGGGTCCCGTTTCGACGTGCATTGACGGTCGCCTCTATCGCGGCCCGAACGGCAGCAGCATGGGGACCCGACGGCGGTAGGAATCATAGGCTTCCGCGCCCAACTGCTCGCGCAGGAAGCGCTCCTCGAGCCGCGCCTTCAGCCAGAAGCCGACCGTCATCAGCACGGCGCCGGCGAGGCCGACGACGGCGCCCTTCATCGCAGCGGTGGCGAATACGGCCGCGATGATTCCGGTGTAGATCGGATGGCGCACGATGCCGTAGGGCCCGGTGTCGACCACGCGATGGCCGGCCTTCCGGGTGACGGAGCTCGACCACAGCCGTCCGAGATAAAGTCGGGCCCACCAGGTGAACGCCAGACCAAGCGCCACAACGACGACCAGCAGCCAGACCATGCCCTCGCCGAGCAGCCACAGCCGCGGGCCGCCATAGGGGAGCCGGCCGGCTCCGAGGACCATCAGGACCACGCCGGCGACGGTGGCGGCCCGATAGGGGAACTCGTCGCCGAACGAGGGGCGCTTGGCGGTGGAGCCCGTCCAGCGCGCCGCGACGATCCACGAGACGAGCCACAGCGACCAGATGGCCAGGGTTGCGATTTCCGCCGCCAAGTTTTCCTCCGCCGTTCAACGCCCGTCGCCCGCCTCGCGCTCGCTTGACTACGCTCCCGCCGCCGCTTCCGCCAGCACCTCGTCGACCCATTTCGGCGTCTCCTCGCTGGCGCGCCCGTAGCGGCGCGTCTCGAAAAGATCGGCGTTGTCGGACGGCTCGAGGTTGATCTCGCAGGTGGCGGCGCCGGCGCGCCGGGCGATCGCGACGAAGCCGGCGGCGGGATGGACGGCGCCCGAGGTGCCGATGGCGACGAACAGGTCGGCGCGCGCCAGCGCGGCGTGGATCCCCGCCATCTCGAAGGGGATTTCGCCGAACCAGACGACATGCGGGCGCATGGCCCCGGCGCGCCCGCAGCCGCCGCATGCGCTGTCGAGGCCGATGTCGTCGCGGCGCGGCGTCACCTCCTCGCACAGCGCGCAGCGCGCCTTCAGCAGCTCGCCGTGCATGTGGATGACGCGCCCTGAGCCGGCGCGTTCGTGCAGGTCGTCGATGTTCTGGGTCACCAGCGTCAGCGCGCCGCCGCGCGCCGCCAGGCCGGCCTCGAGGCGGGCGAGCGCCGCATGGGCGGCGTTGGGCGCGACGTTCAGCAGGTTCTTCCGCCGCGCGTTGTAGAAGGCGTGCACCGTCTCGGGATCGCGCGCGAAGGCCTCGGGGCTGGCGAGCTTCATCGGATCGAATTTCGCCCACAGGCCCCCACCCTCCCTGTTGCGGAAGGTCGACAGCCCGCTTTCCGCCGAGACGCCGGCCCCGGTCAGCACGAAGACATTCATCGGCGTTTTCTAGCACGTCGCGGGCCGACGGGCATGGCGCAAGGTCGATCGGCGGGACGCGGCCGCGACGCAGCCATAACTCATAACGTCTTGCGTTATAGCGCGGCGCCTGCTAGGCGGGGCGATGATCGTCAGCTTCCGGGATCCGGAAACCGAGCAGGTCTGGCGCGGCGTGTTCAGCCGGCGCCCGCCGCGCGACATCCAGGCGACGGCGCTGCGAAAATTGCGCATGCTGAACAATGCGGCCTCGCTGGGCGATCTGAAGGCGCCGCCGAACAATCATCTGGAGGCTTTGAAGGGCGATCGCGCCGGGCAGCACAGCCTTCGCATCAACCGGCAATGGCGAATCTGCTTCAGATGGACCAAGGGAGGCCCCGAGCGGGTCGAAATCTGTGATTATCATTGACCTCGAGGGCGATCGCGCCCGCCCGAAAGGGAGACCAGCCAACCATGGTGAAACGATCGACGCCTTCAAATCTCATCCCCAATCCCACCCCGGGCGAGATTCTTCTGCACGAATTCATCGAGCCGATGAAGCTCAGCCAGAACGGCCTCGCCCGGGCGATCGGCGTGCCGCCGCGCCGCATCAACGAAATCGTGCTCGGCAAGCGCGCGGTCACCGCCGACACCGACCTCCGGCTGGCGCGCTACTTCGGCCTGTCGGACGGATTCTGGCTGGGCGTCCAGGCCGACTACGCGCTGATGGAAAGGCGGCGCGTCATCGGCGCCGAGCTCGCGCGGATTACCCCCGCCGTGAAAGCCGCGTAAGCTGGGGCGCGAGCAGAGACTTGCTCGACCGCCCGACAATTCCGGATTGGCCCCGATGATTCCCAACGCTCCCCGCCCCTTCAATTTCGACCTCGGCGAAAGCGCCGAGATGATCCGCGAGTCGACCCGGGAATTCGCCGAGGCGGAGATCGCCCCGCGCGCGGCGCAGATCGATCGCGACAATCTGTTTCCGCGGGACCTCTGGCCGAAGATGGGCGCGCTCGGCCTGCACGGGATCACCGCGCCGGAGGAATATGGCGGGCTGGGTCTCGGCTATCTCGAGCATTGCGTGGCGATCGAGGAGGTCTCGCGCGCTTCCGCCTCGGTCGGGCTGTCCTATGGCGCCCATTCCAACCTCTGCATCAACCAGCTCGCGCGCAACGCCAACGACGCGCAGAAGCGCCGCCACCTGCCCAGGCTGATCTCCGGCGAGCACGTCGGCGCGCTCGCCATGTCGGAGCCCAACGCCGGCTCCGACGTCGTCTCGATGACGACGCGCGCCGAGCGCCGCGGCGACCGCTTCGTGCTCAATGGCGCGAAAATGTGGATCACCAACGGCCCGGTCGCCGACACCCTGGTGGTCTACGCCAAGACCGACCCGGCCGCCGGCCCGCGCGGCATCAGCGCGTTCATCGTCGAGCGCGCCATGAAGGGCTTTTCCAACGGCGCCAAGCTCGACAAGGTCGGCATGCGCGGCTCCGACACCTCGGAGCTGATCTTCGAGGATTGCGAAGTCCCCGAGGAGAACCTGCTCGGCGAATTGGGGCGCGGCGTCAACGTGCTGATGTCGGGCCTCGACTACGAGCGGGTGGTGCTCGCCGCCGGGCCGCTCGGCATCATGCAGGCGGCGATCGACGTCGCCCTGCCCTATGTCCATCAGCGCCGGCAGTTCGGCGCGCCGATCGGCTCGTTCCAGCTCGTGCAGGGCAAGCTCGCCGACATGTACGTGACGATGAACGCGGCGCGCGCCTATGTCTACGCGGTCGCCAAGGCGTGCGACCGCGGCGAGACGACGCGCGAGGATTCGGCGGGCGCCATCCTCTACGCCGCCGAACGCGCCACCCAGGTGGCGCTCGACGCGATGCAGTTGCTCGGCGGCAACGGCTACGTCAACGACTACCCGACGGGCCGGCTGCTGCGCGACGCCAAGCTCTACGAGATCGGCGCCGGCACCAGCGAGATCCGGCGCATGCTGATCGGGCGCGAATTGTTCGCCAAGAGCGGATGAGAGTGGCCGGACACGGCTGTCAGCGGGCGCGCTGGCCGAACATGATCTTCTGCGCTTCTTTGTCCTCGGCGAGGTTGGTGCGCGCCTCGGCGGCGACGGCGAGGCCCTTCTTCACCGCCGGCCGCGCGGAAAGCTCATCGAGCCAGCGTTTGAGATGCGGGAATTCGGCGATCTCCTGACCCATCCTCTCCCACAGGCTCGTCCAACCGAAGCTCGCCATGTCGGCGATCGAATAGTTCCTCCCCGCCAGATAGGCGTTGTTCGCGAGGCGCTGGTTCATCACGCCGAACAGTCGGTTCACCTCGTTCGTATAACGATCGACGCCGTAGGCGATCTTCTCGGGCGCGTAATTGCGGAAATGATTGGCCTGGCCCGCCATCGGGCCGAGGCCGCCGACCTGCCAGAACAGCCATTCCTCGACGGCGACCCGCTCGCGCTCGTCGGCGCCGCCAAATCGGCCGGTCTTGCGCGACAGATACTGCAGGATCGCCCCCGATTCGAAGATCGCGATCGGCCTGCCGCCTGGCCCGTCCGGATCGACGATCGCCGGAATCCGGTTGTTCGGCGCGATGGCCAGGAATTCCGGCGTGAACTGCTCGCCGCGGCCGATATTGACGAGCCGCACGTCGTAGGGAACGGCGCACTCCTCGAGCATGATCGAGATCTTCCAGCCGTTGGGGGTCGGCCAGTAATAGAGCTGTATCGCATTCGTCGACGGGGACATGGCGTGAATGTTCTCCTGCGGGGCCGATCGGGCGCCGGGCCGCGCCGCGGTAGCCGCGCGCTGATCGAGCGGTCGAGCATAGCCGAGAATTGCGCACGCCGGCAAAGCGCCTCCGCGCGGCGGCGCCTGCGTCTGAAAATCCGGGAAGCTGCGGCTGATTTGTTCGGATCAGGCCGACGGCTCGCCGCGTCGAGGCCCGACGCGGCGCCGCAGGATCACACTTCCGTTCGCCCGGACGGCCGGCCCGAACTTCTCAAGCCTGAAATGAGGCGCCGGCGGCCCCTGTGAGCGGCGGTCGCCGATCAGCCGAATCCCGCCGCGGCGCGAGCGACGCGGCGCGCACTGACGACAAACCTTCGACGGCGCTCCGCTCCGCGAAACGCCGACCGGTCAACCCCACGTTCCGGGCCGCGACGTCTTTCCGCCGCAGCCCGGCGATCGTCTCTTGGCGGCGGACCGCCAATCCCCCCGTTGCCCGGCCGCGAGCGGTGAAGCTGGCGGCCATAACATCATCAGGCGCGACGCCGGCGAATCAACGGGCGCGCGCTCGATCTGGCGATGCGCGAACGGTTTCGGCGACGTCAGCTCGACGGCATAGCCGGAGGCGTGACCGGAGCCGGGGTGACTTTCTTGCGTTTGACCGCGGCCTTTTTCGGCGCCGCTTTCTTCTTCGCGGCGGCCTTGCGCGCGCCCTTCTTTACGGCGGCCTTGCGCGTCGCTTTCTTGGCCACAACCTTGCGCGCGCCCTTCTTGGCGGCGACCTTGCGCGTCGCCTTCTTTGCCGCGCCTTTTCTCGCCGGCTTCTTCGCGGCGGCCTTGCGGGCGGGTTTCTTTGCAGCAGCTTTCGCCATGTCGATGCATCCCTCTCAACAAGTCGTCCGCGCTTGTTCGCTTTTGCGGACGATCAACAAAATATAAGTAGCTTCGTTGCGCGCCAGAGCAAGCGTCGCAGGCGCGCGACCGACACCGCCGAACGCGTCTCCATCGAATTATGCTGCGCGCAACCATCGTCGAAGAAACCCGCGCAATGTTGATCGCGCGAAAACTTCGCGCGTTGGAGAAGCGCGAGTCATCGCCGCAAAGCGACTTGCGCATTGACATCCGCGCGTGACGCGGAAACAGCCGCTCGACCTTGATTCTCTAGGCGTTGCTCGTCGAGCAACAACGCGCGCGCGTTGTTGCTGCGGCGATCGCCCGCGTCCGTCGGGTCAGCGCCGCGAATGACGCGGCGCGGCGCGGCTCGCGGTTCGTCGCGGCGAGTTGCATCGTCGATTCGCAATCGAATTTTTCTTGGGCGCGACATACATAATTTTGTCTTGCATGATGCGAATCGTTGCGCGCGTTGCGCATGCGCGTCATCGAATCGATCGATTCGCCTCTCGCCGAATTGCCTCAGCGCAGGCCGAGTTTGTCTTTCAGCATGTCGTTGACCGCCTGCGGATTGGCCTTGCCGCCGGTCGATTTCATCACTTGTCCGACGAACCAGCCGAGCAGCGTCGGCTTGGCGATCGCCTGCGCGACCTTGTCGGGATTGGCGGCGATGATGGCGTCGACGGCGCGCTCGATCGCCCCCGCATCGGTAACCTGCTTCAGCCCGCGGGCCTCGACGATCGCGCGGGGGTCGGCGCCGCGGTCCTCGGCGATGATGATCGAAAGAACGTCCTTGGCGATCTTGCCGGAGATCACGCCCTCGCCGATGAGATCGACGAGCGTCGCGATGGCGGCGGCGCCGATCCCGGTGTGCGCCGCCGACAGGCCTTGCGTGTTGGCGAAGGCGGAGAGATCGCCCATGATCCAGTTGGCGACCGCCTTGGCGTCGCGCCGCGTCCCGCCATGGGCGACGGCCGCCTCGTAATAGTCGGCGGTCTCGCGCTCGGAGACCAGCACGCCCGCGTCATAGGCGGAGAGGCCGTAGTCGGCGATGAAGCGCGCCTTCTTGGCGTCGGGCAGTTCCGGCAGATTCGCCGCCAGCTCGTCGACGAACGCGGAATCGAGTTCGAGCGGCAGCAGGTCGGGGTCGGGGAAGTAGCGATAGTCGTGCGCCTCCTCCTTCGAGCGCATCGAGCGGGTCTCGCCGCGCGCCGGATCGAACAGGCGCGTCTCCTGCTCGATCGCGCCGCCGTCCTCGATGACGCCGATCTGGCGGCGCGCCTCGGCGTCGATCGCCTGGCCGATGAAGCGGATCGAATTGACGTTCTTGATTTCGCAGCGCGTGCCGAGCGGCGCGCCCGGCCGGCGCACCGAGACGTTCACGTCGGCGCGCAGGTTGCCCTTCTCCATGTCGCCGTCGCACGAGCCGATATAGCGCAGGATGGTGCGCAGCTTGGTCACATAGGCCCTGGCTTCGTCGGCCGAGCGCATGTCCGGCCTGGAGACGATCTCCATCAGCGCGACGCCGGAGCGATTGAGGTCGACGAAGCTCATCGTCGGCGACTGATCGTGCAGCGACTTGCCGGCGTCCTGCTCCAGATGCAGGCGCTCGACGCCGACCCGGATCGAGTGCTCCGGCGTCAGATCGACCTGGATCTCGCCCTCGCCGACGATCGGGTTCTTGTATTGCGAGATCTGATAGCCCTGCGGCAGGTCCGGATAGAAATAGTTCTTGCGGTCGAAGATCGAGCGCTTGTTGATCTTCGCCTTGAGGCCGAGCCCGGTGCGCACCGCCTGCCTGACGCATTCTTCGTTGATCACCGGCAGCATCCCCGGCATCGCCGCGTCGACCAGCGACACGTGCGAATTGGGCGCCGCGCCGAATTCGGTCGAGGCGCCGGAGAACAGCTTGGATTTCGAGGTCACCTGCGCATGCACTTCGAGCCCGACGATGACCTCCCAGTCGCCGGTCGCGCCTTTGATCAGTCTTGCGTCCCGCGCCTGCGCCATCGTCCGAAGCCCTTCCGAAATGCGCGTCCCCGCCCTCAGCCCCACCACGGCGGCGGCAGCGCCATGCGCCCCGCCGCCTGCTCGATGACTTCGCCGAGCGCGAACAAGGTCTCCTCGTCGAACGGCCGGCCGATGAGCTGCAGGCCGAGCGGCAGCCCTTCGGCGGAGAGGCCCGCCGGCGCGGCGAGGCCCGGCAGGCCCGCCATGTTGACGGTGACGGTGAAGACGTCGTTGAGATACATGTCGACCGGGTCGGCCGAGCTTTTCTCGCCGATGCCGAAGGCGGCCGAGGGCGTCGCCGGGGTCAGGATGGCGTCGACGCCGTCGGCGAACACGGTCTCGAAATCGCGCTTGATGAGCGTGCGGATCTTCTGCGCGCGCACATAATAGGCGTCGTAATAGCCGGCCGACAGCACGTAGGTTCCGATCATCACCCGCCGGCGCACCTCCGCGCCGAAGCCCGCCGCGCGCGTCTTCTCGTAGAGCTCGACCATGTCCTTGCCGGGCTCGCGCAGGCCGTAGCGCACGCCGTCGTAGCGCGCCAGGTTGGAGGAGGCCTCCGCCGGCGCGACGATGTAATAGGCGGGCAGCGCATGGCGCGTATTGGGCAGCGAAATGTCGCGGATCGCCGCGCCCGCCGCGCGCAGCCATTCGACGCCCCGCCCCCACAGCGTCTCGATCTCGGGATTCATGCCGTCGAGGCGATATTCCCGCGGCACGCCGATCGTCAGGCCCTTGACCGAGCGGCCGACAGCGGCCTCGTAATCGGGGACCGGCGCATCGTAGCAGGTCGAGTCCCTGGGATCATGTCCGGCCATCGAGCGCAGCATGATCGCCGCGTCGCGGACGGTGCGAGCGAGCGGCCCGGCCTGGTCGAGCGACGAGGCGAAAGCGACCATGCCGTAGCGCGAGCAGCGCCCGTAGGTCGGCTTGATGCCGCAGGTGCCGGTGAGCGCCGCCGGCTGGCGGATCGAGCCGCCGGTGTCGCTCGCCGTCGCGGCGAGGCAGAGCCGCGCCGCCACCGCCGCGGCGGAGCCGCCCGAAGAGCCGCCGGGCACCAGCAGGCCGCGCTTGTCGGCGCCCAGCGCGGCGCGCGCCTTCTCGACGCTCCAGTTCGGCGGCAGCCAGGGCGAGGCGACGGGTCCGTAATAGGAGGTCTCGTTCGACGAGCCCATCGCGAATTCGTCCATGTTGAGCTTGCCGAGCATCACCGCGCCGTCGCGCCAGAGATGGGCGGTGACGGTCGATTCATAAGGCGGCTTGAAATGGTCGAGGATGTGGCTGCAGGCCTGCGTGTGGACGCCGCGGGTCGCGTAAAGGTCCTTGACGCCGACCGGCAGGCCTTCGAGCGGGCCGGCTTCGCCGCGCGCCAGCCGGGCGTCGCTCGCCTCCGCCATGGCCAGCGCCTTCTCCGGGGTCTCGACGATATAGGCGTTGAGCGCCCGCGCGCGCGCCATCGCGGCGAGATGGGCGCTCGTCAGCTCACGGCTGGAGAGTTTGCGCGCCTCGAGGGCGTCACGCGCCTCGGCGAGCGTCAGATCGGTGGGATCGGTCAAGGCTTCATCCGTCGGGAGCAAGGGCGCGCGCGGCCGGTCATTCGATGACCTTCGGCACGAGAAAGAAATCGTCTTCCGCGAGCGGCGCATTGGCGAGCACCTGGCTCTCGATGTCGCCGTCGGTGACCACGTCGGGGCGGAGCGGCAGCTTCATCGGAATCACCGAGGTCATCGGCTCGACGCCCGTCACGTCGACCGCGTCGAGCGCCTCGACGAAGGAGAGGATGGCGTTGATCTCACCCTGCAAATGGGGGACCTCCTCGTCGGTCACGGCGATGCGGGCGAGATGCGCGATGCGCCTGACCGTGGCTTGATCGACGGACATGATCGCTCCAAAGCGCGCCGGATCGGCGGCGCCGGCCCCTATAGCATCGCGCGCTTTCGCGTTGCAACGCGCCTCACCGAGCAGCGGGGCCGCTTGTGCGGGCGAGGCGATGGATTGCCGCCGCGTCGAAAAATCTCTAGATAGCCGCGGCTCGCGAATTTGGCTGAGCGTCACCGCGACAGGAGGACATCATGAAAAAACATCAATTCGAGCGCCAGTTCTCCTTTTGAACCGTTGAGCAAACGTCGGAGGGGCTTTTAACTCTGAAACCGCGGTCAAGAAGGGGCTCCGCTTCGTCCGCGGCGAGAAAGAACTGATCGAGAAGCTCGGGCGAAACGACTTATGCCCGTGTGGATCAGGGCGTCGGTTTCAAACTTTGCTGCCTTCCCGGCAAACGCTACGATGGAACAATGCGCAAGGATTACTTCCGCTGAAACAGCCGTCGCGAATTCTCGCATGATCCGTCGACGCTCCCGCCGCCGCGAAGGCGGCAGGAGCGCATCCCGCCGACCGCGCGCGTTGGCGGTTCGCCAGTCGCATGATAGCGCTTGCCGATGTCCTCCCGCCCGCTCACCCTTGGGAGCCTTGCGGCGCTTTTGCCAAAAAAAGCGCGGCTGATCGGCGTCGATCTCGGCGCGAAGACGATCGGCCTTGCTCTTTCCGACGTCGAGCGGCGCATCGCCACCCCGCTCGTCACCATCGAGCGCAAGAAATTCACCGCCGACGCGCAGCAATTGAGCGCTGAGATCGCGCGGTTCGAGGCTTTCGCGCTGATCGTCGGCCTGCCGCTCAACATGAACGGCGAGGAGGGGCCGCGCGCCCAGGCGACGCGCGCGTTCTTGCGCAACTTCAGCGCTCGCGACCCGACGCCGTTCGCCTTGTGGGACGAGCGGCTGTCGACCGCGGCGGTCAATCGCGCGCTGATCGAGCAGGACGTTTCGCGCGCCCGGCGCGCCGCCGTCGTCGATCGGATGGCCGCCGCCTATATCCTGCAGGGCGCCCTCGACCGGCTCGCCGCGATCGGCGCCGAGGCCTTCCCGGCTCCGTCTAAAGTCGAACGCTGAATTGTCGAAAAATTGAACGGATGCTGGTGCAAAGCACGCCAGACGTGCGGTATAGTGAATCGACAACCCCCGCCGCGGCGCCGGGCGCCGGCGAACGCGACGGTTCACGGGATGGCTGCGCGGACGATGCGGACGAGGCGCAAACACGAGGGACGCAGTTCGCGTCCGGTTCAGCGCGTCGCCTCGCGAGAGCCGCCGCTCGCCGATCCGGCCCCGTCGGCGGCGGATGTGGCGCGTTACATCGCGGACATGACCGCCCAGCTCGCGTCGATGGCGCACGCCGCCAGGCTCGACCTTCTGGTCTATTTCCTCAATATGGCCAACGCCGAAAGCGAAACGCACGCGCGCAAGCCCGGCGATCGCGAGCCGACCTAGCGGCGACGCCCAAACGCCGCGCGCCCGTCCAATCCGACAAAACCGAACGGCTGGTCATCGTCGCCGCAAGATTGCGGCCGCCGCTCGCGCGTTCGGGCGCGGCGCGGCGGGCGCCGCGCCCGAACAACGCCGCCATCCGACCGGCTGGACATCGCATTCAGCGGCGGCGTCCGGCGGAAGTTTGATCCAAATCAGCATTTGGCTGATGAAGGCGAGCCAGAAGTTGGCTATTCGATGGCCTCGTCTCGCGCGCGAGACGCCTTGCGCATTGAGTTTGGTCGCAGCGATCGCCCGCGACCGCCAACTCAATTGGGCAGGCGGGAGCCGCGTTTGCCGGCGGACGACGAAGGGGCTCGATGAGCGAAACCCGAAAACTCGCGGCGATCCTGGTCGCCGACATCGTCGGCTACAGCCGGCTCGCCGAGGCCGACGAGGAGGGCACGCTGGCGCGGCTGCGGACGCTGCGCGGCGAGTTCGTCGACCCGGCGGTGGCGATCCACAACGGGCGCGTCGTCAAAGGGACCGGCGACGGGGTGATCGCCGAGTTCCGCAGCGTGGTCGAGGCCGTCCGCTGCGCCAGGGAAATCCAGAGCGGCATGGTCGAGCGCAACGCCGGGGTCGACGCCGACACCCGCATCGTGTTTCGCATCGGCGTTCATCTCGGCGACGTCGTCGAGGAGAGCGACGGCGACCTGATGGGCGACGGGGTCAATGTCGCGGCGCGGCTCGAAGGGGTGTGCGAGCCGGGCGGGATTTGCCTTTCGGAGGACGCCTATCGGCAGGTGCGCGACAAGATCGCCGAGACCTTCGTCGACATGGGCGAGCAGACCCTCAAGAACATCGCGCGCCCGATGCGCGCCTACGCCGTGACGGGGCCGTCCGGCGGCCCGCCGGCGATCCGGCCGGCCGGCGGCGTCGTGACATTGTCCGATCGCAGCGAGCGCCGGGCGGAGATGGCGGCGGTCGCGCCGGCGGTGGTCGCGATCCTCGGAAGCGTCGCGCGCCTGATCGCGGCCTACGCCGACAAAGCGACGGCGCGCGCGCGCGCCGTCAGCGCCTCTCCCGCCGTCGCGCCGAACGTCGACCGGAAATCGCGGCGCAGGAGATTCCTGAGGATTCTGATCGTCGCGGCCGTCATCTCGACCGCGGCGACGCGCGTCTGGCGCACGCACGAGTTGTCCGCCCCGCCGCCTTCGCCCGCCCCGCCGCCCGCCGCGCTGAACGCCAGGCTCGCCGATGCGACGCATCTGTCGATCGTCGTCACGCCGTTCGCCAATCTGACCGGCGACCCCGAAGAAGACGATTTCGCCGACGGCCTGACCGACGATCTGACGACCGACCTGTCGCGTCTGCCCGGCAGTTTCGTCATCGCCCATAGCGCCGCCTTGGCGTACAAGGGCAAGGCGATCGACGTGCAACAGCTCGGGCGCGAACTCGGCGTCGGCTACGCGCTGGAAGGCGACGTGCGGCGGGTCGGCGAGACGGTTACGGTCAACGCCCAATTGATCTCGACCGGGACCGGGGCGCAAGTCTGGGCCGACCGGTTCGAGGGCGACCGCAAGCGGCTCGGCAAATTGCACGGCAGGTTTGTCTCGCACTTCGTCGAAGGACTGCGCAACGTAGCGCTGCCCGCACATTAGCCGCGGGCCGCGGCGATCGCAGCGCGCCAGGCGCCTCCGCCCACGCCCTACGCCCGCCCGCGCGTCGTCAGACTGACCCGCGCGCCGCCCGCATGCTCCAGGCGGCCGGCGAGATCGAGCTCCAGCAGCACGACTCGCACTTCGCTGATCGGCGCTTCGGCGGCGCGCGCCAGTTCGTCGATGGAGATCGGCGAGGGGCCGAGCAGATCGACGATGCGCGCGCGCAGATCGAGCGCCGGCTCGCCCGCCGGATCGGACGATGCGGCGTCGATCTCGTCGGCGGGCGCGGCGAGCGGCGGCCAGTCCTGATCGAGATCGAGCAGCCCCGGCCCGCCCGGCGGGGTCGGCTCCTCGCGCAGGACGGAAAACGGATCGCGCGCGCGCAGCGGCTCGAGCACGTTCAGCACGTCTTCCGCCCTCGCGCAGAGATTGGCGCCGTCGCGCAGGAGATCGTTGGTCCCCTCGGCGCGCGGATCGAGCGGCGAGCCGGGAACGGCGAACACCTCGCGGTTCTGCTCGGCGGCGAATCGCGCGGTGATCAGCGAGCCGGAATTGCGCGCGGCCTCGACGATCACCGCGCCGAGAGCGAGGCCCGAGACGAGGCGGTTGCGGCGCGGGAAGTCGCGCCCGCGCGGCTCCCATTCGAGCGGCATTTCCGAAACGACGGCGCCGGCCTCCACGATGCGCGCGATCAGCGGCGCGGCCTCCGGCGGATAGGGCCTGGCGTGGCCGCCCGCCAGCACGCCGATCGTGCCGGAGCCGAGCGAGGCGGCATGCGCGCGCTGGTCGACGCCGCGCGCCAGACCCGAGACGATCACATAGCCCGCCGCGCCGAGGCCGCGCGCCAGCCGCTCGGTGAAGGTCAACCCGGCGGCCGAGGCGTTGCGCGAGCCGACGATCGCCACCGCCGGGCGCTGCAACGCCTCCTCGCGCCCGCGCAGCGCCAGCAGCGGCGGCGCCGAATCGATGTGGCGCAGGGCGGGCGGATATTCCGGCTCGCCGAGCGCGACGAAACGCACGCCGGCCTCGCGCGCCGCCGTCATCTCGCGCTCGATTTCGCCGGTCGTGGCGACGCGGATCTGCCGCGACGCGCCGCCGCGCCGCGCCAGATCCGGCAAGGCGGCGAGCGCCGCGCCGGCGCCGCCGTAATGATTGATCAAGGCGCCGAAGGTGCGCGGGCCGACGTTCTCGCTGCGAATGAGGCGCAGCCAGTCGAACCGCTCGGCGTCGGACAGCCGCACCGCCTTCGCCCTGGCCTGCAAGCTCTCAGCTCCTCTCACCGATCCGGGTCTCGCGGCCCCGCAACAGCCGACCGATATTGGCGCGGTGCTTGAACCACAGCAGCGCGGCGAGCAGCGCGAAGACCAGGGCGGCCTGCGGACGGCCGAGCCAGGACCACAGCGCCAGCGGCGAGAGCGCGCTCGCCGCCAGCGCCGAGGCCGACGAAAAGCGGGTGAGCGCGGCGACGGCGAGCCAGGCCGCGGCGAACACCAGCGCCGCGCGCCAGTCGACGGCGATCAGGCAGCCGAGAAACGTCGCCACCCCCTTGCCGCCGCGAAAGCCGATCCAGACGGGATAGAGATGGCCGAGAAAGGCGCCGAGGGCGGCGGCGAACGCGGCGTCGGCGCCGAGCAAGGCCCGCGCGATCAGCACCGCCGCGGTCCCCTTCAGCGCGTCGAGCAACAGGGTGGCGCCGGCGAGGTCCTTGCGCCCGGTGCGCAGCACGTTGGTCGCGCCGATATTGCCCGAGCCGATCGACCGCAAGTCGGCGGTTCCCGCGGCGCGGGTCAGCAGCAGGCCGAACGGAATGGAGCCGCAGAGATAGCCGAGCGCCAGCCCCAACCAATCCTCTGTCGGCAAGGCGAACGGCGCCAAGGCGACCTCCCAGCGTTGGTCGATTGGCCGACAGGCTATTCGTGGGCGATGCGGCCGGCAACCATGGTCAGTTTGACGCGCCCTTCCATCCGCGCCTGATCGAACGGCGTGTTGCGGCAGCGCGAATGCAGCGTCGCCGGATCGAGCACGAACGGCTCGTCCGGATCGAACCGGATGAGGTCGGCGGGCGCGCCGGGGCTGAGGCGGCCCGACGGCAATCCCAGAATCTCGGCCGGGCGCGTCGACATCGCGCGCAGCAGGCGCGGCAGGCCGATCTGGCCGGCCGAAACGAGGCGCAGGCCCGCCGACAGCATGGTCTCCAGGCCGATCGCCCCCGCCTCCGCCTCGGCGAACGGCAGACGCTTGGTCTCCACGTCCTGCGGGTCATGATCGGACACCACGACGTCGATCAGGCCGTCGGCGAGCGCCGCGACCAGCGCGAGGCGCTCGGCTTCCGGCCGCAACGGCGGCGCGAGCTTCAGAAAGGTCCGGTAATCCCCGACGTCGGTCTCGTTCAGGGTCAGGTGATTGATCGAAACGCCGCAGGTGACGGCGAGGCCGGCGCCTTTCGCCCGCGCCATCGCCTCGAGCGACAAGGCGTTGCTGACGAACGCCGCGTGATAGCGCGTCTTGGTCAGCGCGATCAGCCGGAGGTCGCGGTCGAGCGCGATGGTCTCGGCCTCGCGCGGCACGCCGGGCAGGCCGAGGCGGCTCGCCCGCTCGCCCTCCGCCATCACGCCCTCGCCGGCGAGATCGCGATCCTCGCAATAATGCATGACCAGCGCGCCGAAATCGCGCGCGTAGGTCAGCGCGCGCCGCATCACCTGGGCGTTGGCGACGGAGATCCGCCCGTTCGAGAAAGCGACCGCCCCGGCCTCGGCGAGCAGGCCGATCTCGGCGATCTCGCGGCCGGCGAGGCCCCTGGTCAAGGCGGCGCAGGGCAGGACGCGCACCTTGGCGGTGTCGCGCGCGCGCCGCAAGATGAAGTCGACCACCGCCGGCTCGTCGACCACCGGGCTGGTGTCGGGGCGCGCCAGGATCGTCGTCACCCCGCCCGCCGCCGCCGCGGCGCTGGCGGTGGCGATCGTCTCGCGATGCTCGGCGCCCGGCTCGCCGATGAAGGCGCGCATGTCGATGAGGCCCGGCGCGACGACGTCGCCGGCGCAATCGACGATCCGCGCCTCCGCCGGCGCCGAATTGCGCGTCATCGTGGCTCCCAAGCCGGCGATCAACCCGCCGATGACGAGGCAGCCGCCGCGCGACTCGGCGCCGGAGGCCGGATCGATGAGGCGGGCGTTGACGAGGGCGCAGGGGCGTTGCTCGGTCACGGGCGCTTCGATAGCGTGGCGCTCGCGACGGCGCAAGCGAACCCGCGAGCGACAGGCCGAGGCCATGAACTGGTGTGATGAAATTCTAGGCTTGCGCGGGGAGGCGTTCTCGAAAGAGGGCTACGCGCGCGCGATGGCCGTCGCAAAGAGCCTATCGATCGCAGACCTTCGCCAAGCCTGGCGCGTGGTCAGCTATACCCGGCGCCCCGAGGGCACGGACGGAACGCGGCTGTTTTGCAGCTATTTTGACGGACTGGGCGAGAACGATCCGGACCGCGCTTGCGACTTCATTCAAGCCAGCGTCGCAGACGAGCGCGATGAGGAGCTTGTCGCGTTGATCGGCGACGGCAAAATGCTGGGTCAACTGCTGCTTCGTCACGGCGCGCTGACCCAGTCGCGACTCGCGCCCGCGGCGGCGGCTTCCCCACGCCTGCGCTGGCTGCTCGGATCGGCTCATAGCCTGATAAGAGGCGGGTTGCTCGACCAACCCAACGTTCAAGCGACGATGCTGCCCCTTGCCGACCGGGTCGCCTGGGACACGTGGCTGGAAGAAAATCGCAAGGTCGTCGAGGATTTCGAGTCTGCGAGTTTGAACGAACTTGCGGCAATGTGGATAGAAGCCAACGCGCGCTCACCGGTCGAGAGGAGCAGGGATGATTTGCACCGCACTATGTTCGAGTTGTGCCGCCACCTGGCGAGCAATAATCGGATGCAAGGGCTGGAATTCGTGCGCCGCGTGCTCGCCCAAACCGATGATTGGTGGCTATTAGGCTCGCTCGCCGCCGGATTGCTCGAAGATCTCGTTTGCAGCGAGGATGAAGCGGTCCTCACTCGTGTCGAGGCCGACGCGGCGCGAGATCCCCGTTTTCGCAGGCTCCTATCGGGCGTATGGTATGAAAGCGTCAGCCCGGCAAGCGCAGCTCGGATCGACAAAGCGCGCGGCGGGGCTGTGCCATTTTGAGCGCCATCCTTCGAAAGCTTGCGCGGCGCCATCCCGACCGAATTGGAAATACGGCGCGTTCCCTCCCACCCGGCGATTCCCCGATGTCCCACGCCCTCCTCGATCACGCCGCCGCCGAACTCGCCGCCATCCGCCAAGCGGGCCTGTGGAAGCGCGAGCGGGCGATTGTCTCGCCGCAGGGCGGCAGCGTCGTGGTCGCCGGCGACGCCGCGCCCGGCGCCAGCGGCCATAACGCCGGCGTCGCGCTGCTCAATCTGTGCGCCAACAACTACCTCGGCCTCGCCGACCATCCGCGGCTGATCGCCGCCGCCAAGGCGGCGCTCGACAGCCACGGCTTCGGCATGGCGTCGGTGCGCTTCATCTGCGGCACGCAGGACCTCCACCTCGCCCTCGAACAGAAGCTCGCCGCCTTTTTGCGCGCCGAGGATTCGATTTTGTTCTCGTCCTGCTTCGACGCCAACGGCGGCGTGTTCGAGGCGCTGCTCGGCGAGGAGGACGCGGTCATCTCCGATGCGCTGAACCACGCCTCGATCATCGACGGCATCCGGCTGTGCAAGGCCAAGCGCCACCGCTACGCCAACAACGACATGGGCGAACTGGAGGCGCGCCTGATCGAGGCCAGGGGCGCCCGCGCGCGCCTGATCGTCACCGACGGCGTCTTCTCGATGGACGGGATCATCGCCAACCTGCCCGCCATCTGCGATCTCGCCGAGCGCCATGACGCGCTGGTGATGGTCGACGACAGCCACGCGGTCGGCTTCATCGGCGCGCGCGGCGCCGGAACGCCCGAGCGCTGCGGCGTCGAGGGGCGCGTGCCGCTCCTCACCGGCACGTTCGGCAAGGCGCTCGGCGGCGCGTCGGGCGGTTATGTCGCCGGCCCCAGGCCGTTGATCGATCTGTTGCGCCAGCGCGCGCGGCCCTATCTGTTCTCCAATGCGCTCGCCCCGTCGATCGCCGCGGCGACGATCGAGGCGCTCGACCTTGTCGCGGCGGGCGCCAACCTGCGCGCGGCGCTGACGCGCAACGCCGACCATTTCCGCAAAGGCCTCGCCGGCGCCGGCTTCAGGCTGACGCCGGGCGAGCACCCGATCATCCCGGTGATGATCGGCGAGGCGGCGCCCGCCGTGAATCTCGCCGCCGAACTGCAGCGGCGCGGCGTCTACGTCACCGCCTTTTCCTACCCGGTGGTGCCGCACGGCAAGGCGCGCATCCGCACGCAGATGAACGCCGCCCATTCGCTCGCCGATCTCGACCGCGCCATCGAGGCTTTCTCAGCGGCCGGCCGCGCGATCGGCCTGATCGCCTAAGCCCCACCGTCGTCAGGACCGCCGCCCGATGAAATCACTGGTCAAAGCCAAGCGCGAACCCGGTCTGTGGCTGGAGGAGACGCCGCGCCCGGCGTGCGGCCCCGACGACGTGCTGATCAAGGTCAGGAAGGCGGCGATCTGCGGCACCGACCTGCATATCTACAACTGGGACAAATGGGCGGCGGCGACGATCCCGGCGCCGATGGTGGTCGGCCACGAATATCTCGGCGTGATCGAGGAGGTCGGGCGCGACGTGACGGCGCTGAAGGTCGGCCAGCGCGTCTCCGGCGAGGGTCATATCGTGTGCGGCTTCTGCCGCAACTGCCGCGCCGGGCGCGCCCATCTGTGCCGCAACACCAAGGGCGTCGGCGTCGACCGGCCGGGCGCCTTCGCCGACTATATCGCGATCCCCGCCTCCAACGCCTATCCGATCCCCGACGCGATTTCCGACGAGGTCGCCGCCATTCTCGATCCGCTCGGCAACGCCGTGCACACCGCGCTGTCGTTCGACCTCGTCGGCGAGGACGTGCTGATCACCGGGGCCGGGCCGATCGGGCTGATGGCGATCCGGGTCTGCCGTCACGTCGGGGCGCGCAACATCGTCATCACCGACGTCAACGACTACCGCCTGGCGCTGGCCGACGCGATGGGCGCGACGCGCGCGGTGCGCGCCGATCGCCAGAGTCTGGCGCAGGTGATGGCCGAGATCGGCATGCGCGAGGGCTTCGACGTCGGCCTCGAAATGTCGGGCAATCCGCGGGCGCTGCGCGATATGATCGGCGCCATGAACAACGGCGGCAAGATCGCCCTGCTCGGCATCCTCGCCGACGAGGCGGCGGTCGACTGGAACCAGGTGATCTTCAAGGGTCTGACGCTCAAGGGGATTTATGGGCGCGAGATGTACGAGACGTGGTACAAGATGCTCGCGATGTTGCAGAGCGGCCTCGACGTGACGCCGGTGATCACCCACCGCCTGCCGATGGCGCAATTCGAGACCGGTTTTGCCGCGTTGAACGCCGGGCAGGCGTGCAAGGTGGTGCTCGACATCAACGCGTGAGACGCCGCCGACGAGGCCCATGAAAGGAACCGATCGCCGCCGATTTCCCCGGAACCGCCGCCGTGCGGACGACGCCCCAGCGGGCCTGCGGAACCCGCACGCTGTGCTGCAAGGTGTTCAAGCTCGCCGAGCTCGACAAGCCGGCGGGCGTATGGTGCCGCCACTGCGAGCAGGGCGTCGGCTGCCGCATCCATCCGACGCGGCCCGCCCAGTGCCGCGAGTTCTTCTGCCTTTGGCTGACCGATTCTTCGATGCCCGCCGAATGGAAGCCCGAGCGCTCGAAAATGGTGCGGTCGGTCTTCCCGGCCAACGGATTCATCTATGTCCAGGTCGATTCCGGTTTTCCGCAGGCGTGGCGCAAGGCGCCCTATTACGACGAGTTGCGCCGCTGGGCGAAGAGTCTCGTCGAAAAAGGGCGCCACATCATCGCCTTCGTCAACGACAGCGCGACCCTGATCATGCCCGAAGAGGCGATCCCCCTGGGCAAGATGACGCCGAGCGACAGTTTCAGGGCGCGCAAGGGCTATGGTCCGAACGGCGTGACCTATAGCGTCGAGCGCGGGCAGGCGTAGGCGAACAGCGCTTGGCGCTCGACGTCCTCTGGCAGGAGGACTGTTTGCTGTTCGAGCCAGCTCTGCAAAATGGTTCAGAAAGGGTCTTTCGTGCTATCAGACGGAAAGGCAGCCGGTTGTTCAGATGGATGTATTCCCTTCGCTAATCGAGATCGCGATCGAGCCGAAGTCGAAGGCCGACCAGGAGAAGCTCGGCGTCGCGCTCGCCAAGCTCGCCGCCGAAGACCCCTCGTTCCGCGTCTCGACCGATCAGGAGTTGGGCCAGACCATTCTGAAGGGAATGGGCGAACTGCATCTCGACATCAAGGTCGATATCTTGCGCCGCACCTACAAGGTCGACGCCAATATCGGCGCCCCGCAGGTCGCCTATCGCGAGAAGCTCACCAGGCGCGCCGAGATCAACTACACCCACAAGAAGCAGACGGGCGGCACCGGTCAGTTCGCCAAGGTGACGATCGTGTTCGAGCCGGCGGAGCCGGGCGCGGGTTCCTCTTTCGAGTCCAAGATCGTCGGCGGCGCGGTGCCCAAGGAATACGTCCCCGGCGTCGAAAAGGGCATCAACAGCGTGATGGGCTCGGGGATTCTGGCGGGCTTCCCGGTCGTCGACGTCAAGGCGACGCTGATCGACGGCGCCTACCACGACGTCGACTCGTCGGCTCTCGCCTTTGAAATCGCCTCCCGCGCGGCGTTCCGCGAGGCGCTGCAAAAGGGCGGCACGGTGTTGCTCGAACCGATCATGAAGGTCGAGGTGGTCACCCCCGAGGAGCACACCGGCTATGTGATGGGCGATCTGATGTCCCGCCGCGGCCATGTGCTGAGGCAGGTCGCGCGCGCCGACGCCGTCGTCATCAATGCGATGGCGCCGCTCGCCAACATGTTCGGCTATGTCAACAACCTGCGCTCGGGCACGCAGGGGCGCGCCAGCTTTACGATGCAGTTCGATCATTACGAGCCAGTCGATCCGCCTGATCACGACGAGCCGTTCCCTCCTGCGGTCGGAATGCGCATCTGACCGCGGCGTCTGAGCCGCGCGCGGCGGCGCCGGATGCAATGCGTGAGCCGCCATTGCGCGCGGCGGCCTTGTCGGACAGTCTCTCCATCGGCAAGGAGGAATCGCCATGCGCGTCTGGCCCGTTATTGTTGTGTTCGTCGCAGCCGGCGTTTCGCACGCCGAGGCGCAGCAGCGCGTCGATCCGACGGCGTTCGGCCAGAATCCCGCGCGCTATCTCAATCAGAGCGTCCGCCTTAACGGCCTCGGTTGCTGGAGCGCCGACGGCGCGGTGCGCTGCACCTCCTACAAGGGCGTCTATATCGCCGCCGACGCCGTCGCTCCGGCCGCGATCAAGGACAAGATTTCACAGGACTGCGGCGGCATCGTCGAGGCGGAGAGCGATCCGGCCTGCACCTTCGACGTGATCCTGACCCCGACCGCGCTGTCGCGGGGCCCCGGCAGCATCGTCAAGGGCGATCAGGCAGTGGACGCGCAGGTCTGGATCGTTCGCGCCGCGCTGGTCGCCGCCACCGCGCATCGCTGACCGAAGGCGGACTAGGCTCAGGCGTTGCCCCCGCGACTCGCGGAGAGGACAGCCGAGATCGATGAGCGCGATCGCTTCGACGGCGGATTTGAGAAGTCCCTCGGTGGGCCGGCGGCGGCTTGCGCGACCTTCGCATGATGCGTATGTAAGGATTTTCCTTGCGAGCAACACATGATCACGAGCAAGATAACAGCCAAGGCGCAAACGACGATTCCGCGGCCGGTGCGGGCGGCGCTTCGCCTCAAGGGCGGCGACCAACTCGCCTATCTCATCGAGGACGGTCGCGTAATTCTTACTAAAGCGCGGTCAGAATCAGGCGATGATCCGTTCGGCGCGTTCGTCGAGTGGGATAGCGAGGCGGACCGCAAGGCCTATGCGAAGCTTTAGACAAGGGGATATCGTCCGCGTCCCCTTTCCTTATACTGATCGCTCGACGCGGCGCCATCGGCCCGCGCTCGTCGTTTCAAATGGCGGAGTTGGCGAGAATCAAGGGCTGCTGTGGGTCGTTATGATCACCAGCGCCGACAACCGGCCATGGCCGGACGACGTGCCGCTCGGCGAACGCCATGCGGACTATGGACTGCCGGCGCCCTCTGTGATCAGGCCTTGCAAGATCGCCACGATCGAGGCCATTCATGCCGAACCGCTGGGAAGAGCGAGGCTCGCACTGATGGACAAGGTCGCGCTCGCCATGCGCAAATACCTCGACATATAGCGCCCGCCGCAGCTTCCTCGCCCTCATTCGTTGCGCAAGTGCTGCGCCAGCGCCTCCAGCACCGCCATGCGCACCGCGACCCCCATCTCGACCTGCTCGCGGATCAGCGACTGCGGGCCGTCGGCGACCAGCGAATCGATCTCGACGCCGCGGTTGAGCGGGCCGGGGTGCATCACCAGCGCGTCGGGCTTGGCCCAACGCAGCTTCTCCTCGTCGAGCCCGAAATAGCGGAAATATTCCTTGGTCGAGGGCACGAAGGCGCCGTTCATCCGCTCGCGCTGCAGGCGCAGCATCATCACGATGTCGGCGCCCGCCAGGCCGGCGCGCATCTGTCGGAACACCTCGACCCCCATGGTCTCGACGCCGGCCGGCAGCAGGGTCGAGGGGCCGACGACCCGCACCCGCGCGCCCAGCGCCCCGAGCAGCAGGATGTTCGAGCGCGCGACGCGCGAATGCAGGATATCGCCGCAAATGGCGACGACCAGCCCCTCGATGCGCCCCTTGTTGCGGCGGATCGTCAGCGCGTCGAGCAGCGCCTGGGTCGGATGCTCGTGGGCGCCGTCGCCGGCGTTGACGACCGAGCAGTCGACCTTGCGGGCCAGCAGGTGGACGGCGCCGGCCTGGTGATGGCGCACGACGATGATGTCGGGGCGCATCGCGTTGAGCGTCGCGGCGGTGTCGATGAGGGTCTCGCCCTTTTTCACGCTCGAATTGGCCGTCGACATGTTCATCACGTCGGCGCCGAGTTGCTTGCCGGCGAGTTCGAACGAGGATTGCGTGCGGGTCGAAGCCTCGAAGAACAGATTGATTTGCGTGCGCCCGCGTAAGGTCGCGCGTTTCTTTTCGATCTGGCGGGAAATCTCCACGGCGGCGTCCGCCAGATCAAGCAACGCGACGATCTCCGGCGGCGAAAGGCCTTCGATGCCAAGCAGATGGCGGTGCGCGAAGACGGGTGCTGGCGGCGATGGCGGCATGGCGTCGGCAGCCTATAGGCGCTGCGCCGCCGGCGGGCAAGGCGAAGCGCGCCGGCGCGCCGCCGGGAGCCCCCGCTGTCCCCGTTCATTTGACACGCGGCCGTCGCTCCACCATTTTCCGCGCCCTGTTCGGCCCGGTCGGGCATCGGCATTTTCGCGGCCGCGGGCTTCGCAAAGGCCCGCGTTATCCGCGCTCAAGGACAATTTCGCATGAAGGTCGTGATCGTCGAATCGCCGACAAAGGTCAAAACTATCAACAAGTACCTGGGCAAGGACTACGACGTCTACGCCTCCTTCGGCCATGTGCGCGATCTGCCCCCCAAGGACGGCTCGGTCGATCCCGACAATGATTTTGCGATGCTGTGGGAGGTCGACGGCAAGGCGGCCAAGCGTCTTTCGGCGATCGCCGCCGCCGTCAAGGACGCCGATCGGGTGATCCTGGCCACCGACCCGGACCGCGAGGGCGAGGCGATCTCGTGGCATATCTACGAGATATTGAAAGGCAAGCGCGTTCTCAAGGACAAGCGCGTCGACCGGGTGGTGTTCAACGCGGTGACCCGGGAAGCGGTCACCGACGCGTTGCGCCATCCGCGCGAGATCGACGCGGCGCTGGTCGACGCCTATCTGGCGCGCCGCGCGCTCGACTATCTCTTCGGCTTCAATCTTTCGCCGGTGCTGTGGCGCAAGCTGCCCGGCGCCCGCTCGGCGGGCCGCGTGCAATCGGTGGCGCTGCGCATCGTCTGCGACCGCGAGCTGGAGATCGAGAAATTCGTCAGCCGCGAATACTGGTCGATCATCGCCCATCTGAAGACGGCGGCGGACGCGCCGTTCACCGCCCGCCTCGTCGGCGCCGACGGCAAGAAGATCAATCGGCTCGACATCGGTTCGGGCCAGGAGGCGGAGGAGTTCAAGGCGGCGCTCGACGCCGCCAGGTTCTCGGTGGTCGCGGTCGAATCAAAACCCTCCAAGCGGCACCCCTACCCGCCCTTCACGACATCGACCCTGCAGCAGGAAGCCTCGCGCAAGCTCGGCCTCGCGCCGGCGCGCACCATGCAGATCGCCCAGCGCCTCTATGAAGGCGTCGACCTCGGCGAGGGGCCGGCCGGCCTCATTACCTATATGCGCACCGACGGCGTCGACCTCGCGCCCGAGGCGATCGACGGCGCGCGGCGGGTGATCGCCAAGGATTTCGGCCGCCAATACGTGCCCGCCGCGCCGCGCCGCTACACCGTCAAGGCCAAGAACGCGCAAGAAGCGCATGAGGCGATCCGGCCGACCGATCTCGGCCGCCGGCCGCGCGACGTCGCCGGCCATCTCGATGCCGAGCAGGCCAGGCTCTACGAGCTGATCTGGCGGCGCACGATCGCCAGCCAGATGGAGAGCGCCGAGCTGGAGCGCACCAGCGTCGACATTCTCGCCGTCGCCGGCGCGCGGCGCCTGGATTTCCGCGCGACCGGCCAGGTCGTGCGCTTCGACGGGTTTCTCGCGCTCTACCAGGAGGGGCGCGACGACGAAGAGGACGAGGACGCCGGCCGGCTGCCGGCGATGGCGGCGGGCGAGCCGCTCGCCAAGGAGCGCATCGAGGCCGCGCAGCATTTCACCGAGCCGCCGCCGCGCTACACCGAGGCGACGCTGGTCAAAAGGATGGAGGAGCTCGGCATCGGCCGGCCTTCGACCTACGCCTCGACGCTCGCCGTGCTGCGCGACCGCGCCTATGTGCGGCTCGAGAAAAAGCGCCTGTTTCCGGAGGACAAGGGCCGGCTGGTGACGGCGTTCCTGGAGGCCTTCTTCACGCGCTATGTCGGCTATGGCTTCACCGCCGATCTCGAGGAGAAGCTCGACGAGGTCTCCAACAGCCAGATCGACTGGAAGGATCTGCTGCGCGACTTCTGGCGCGAGTTCTCCGCGGCGATCGACGGCACCAAGGACTTGCGCACCGGCCAGGTGCTCGACAGCCTCAACGAACTGCTCGGCCCACATATTTTCCCGGCGCGCGAGGACGGCGCCGACCCGCGCCTGTGTCCGCTCTGCCACAAGGGGCAATTGTCGCTGAAGCTCGGCAAATTCGGCGCGTTCATCGGCTGCTCCAACTATCCCGAATGCCGGTTCACCCGCGTGCTGGCGCCCAACGGACAGGACCAGGCCAACGCGGCCGAAGGCGAACGGCCCGGCGTGCGCGCGCTGGGACAGGACCCGGCGACCGGCGAGGAAGTCACGCTGCGCAGCGGCCGCTTCGGCGACTATGTGCAACAAGGCGAGGGCGAGAAGCCCAAGCGCTGCTCGCTGCCCAAGGCGATGGCGCCGGCCGACGTGACGCTGGAGCAGGCGCTCGCGCTGCTGTCGCTGCCGCGCGAGGTGGCGCGCCATCCGACCAGCGGCGAGCCGATCATGGCCGGCGTCGGCCGCTACGGCGCCTATGTGCAACACGGCAAGACCTACGCCAATCTCGGCAAGGACGACGACGTGCTGACGATCGGCGCCAACCGCGCGATCGATCTCATCGTCGCCAAGGAGAGCGGCGCCGGCGCCCGCCGTTTCGGCGCCGGCTCGGGGCGGGCGCTCGGCGAACATCCGACCCTGGGCGGCGCCGTCACGGTGAAGGAAGGACGCTTCGGTCCTTACGTCAATCACGGCAAGATCAACGCGACCTTGCCGAAAGGCGTCGACGCGGCGGCGCTGACGCTCGAGGAGGCGGTGGCGGCGCTCGCCGCCAAGGCTTCGGGCGGCGGCTTCGGCGGCGGACGCCTGCTCGGCGACCACCCGGCGGGCGGGGCGGTGTCGGTCCGGCCCGGCCGGTTCGGGGCCTATGTCAACTGGGGGAAGGTCAATGCGACCCTCCCGAAATCCCTGTCGCCGGACGACATCACGCTCGGCGAGGCCGTCGATCTGATCGAGGAGAAAGAGGGCCGTCCCGCCGGCAAGCGGGCGAAGCCGGGCCGCAAGCCGCCGGCCGCCAAGGGCGCGGCCGCCAAGGGCGCCGCGAAGGCCAAACCGTCGCCGGCGGCCAAACCCGTCGCCAAGCCTGCCGCCAAGCCCAAGACGGCCGCCGCGGGCAAGCCGCCGGTCGCCGCCAAGCGCAAAGCCTGACGGGCGTCCGACCGGCGCGCGTCCCCTGCGCGGCCGCCGGAACGGCTTGAAAGTCGCCTCATCTTGGTGCAGTGCTAGCCCGCAAGCGTCGCCGGAGCGCGGGATGACCCCCAGAGAATCATCGGCGCGGAAGGAACGCGTGTCATGGGGCCGACGGGAACGGCAAGGCCGAAGCTGGCCGCCAAGCAAGCCTCCGAGTCGCCTTACGCCCGCTGGGCGCCGATTTACGACCTGATCTTCGACCTGCCGTTTCACCCCGGCCGGCTCGCCGCCGCCAGGGCCGCCGCCGAGGCGGGCGGCAAGGACGGCGAAGTGCTCGTCGTCGGCGTCGGCACCGGCCTCGAACTCGGCCTGCTCCCCAAGACCTTGCGCATCACCGGCATCGATCTCAGCGCGCCGATGCTCGAGATCGCGCGCGAGCGGGTCGCCAAGGGGGCGCTCGGCCAGGTCAAGGCGCTGCATATCATGGACGCCGGCGCGCTCGATTTTTCCGGCGAGCAATTCGACGTGGTGCTCGCCCCCTATGTGATGACCGTGGTCCCTTCGCCGGCGCGCGCGCTCGACGAGATGTGGCGCGTGTTGCGCCCGGGCGGCCAGATGGTGCTGATGAATCATTTCTCCGCCGAGCGCGGCTTGCGCGCCCGGATCGAGGCGGCGCTCGAAAAATCGGCGGGCTGGCTCGGCTGGCATCCGCAATTCCCCTACGCGCCGATCGGCGAGTGGATCGCCGCGCGCGCCGACGCCTCGATCGTCGAGCGCCGCGAGGTCGCGCCGTTCCGCCTGTTCACGCTGCTCAGGGTGAAAAAGGCGGCGCACGGCCTGGCGGGCGGCGCGTCCGTCGCGCCATCGTCATGAAGTTGTCAACTTCCCGCGTTTTTGTGCCGGTTCTCCATCTGGTGGGAGCGATTGGCATGGCCCGATTTCTCGCTGCTTTCGTGATCGCCGCTCCGCTCTGCGCGATCGGCTCCGGCGGCTTCGCGCAAGACAGCCAGAAGCTCGCGCCGGCCGATCCGATGTTCGGCGCGGCCAAGGCGCATGCCGGCAAAGCGGCGCGCCAGAGCGCGGCGGCTCAACGCCATGCGCCGCCCGCCTCCGAGGAAGCCGAGAAGGCCGCCCGCCTTGCCGAGGGCCGCAAGAAATTCTTCGAGCAATCCATGGGCTTCGACAACGGCCGCTCGAGCCCGGTCACCCTGACCGGCGGCGACGACGGGCTTAGCCCGACAATGGGCCTGAAGTTCTAAGGCGCCGCTGGCCGGGGCGTGGGCTCATTGACCCGAAGCCGCCGCCCGATCGAACCAAGCCGGAGGAAGGCCAGGTCGTTCGCCCGCTCGATCAGGAGTTTGAGTCACGGCTCGGCAGTCAGGTTCGACATGGCCGCCATGCAAAGGGGTGGTCGCTTTCCACCGGAAGCCGACCGACTATGTTCACTTTGAGTTTCGCCGTTGGCGACTCGAAGCAGACGAAAGTTCTTGGGCGTGGTATGGTCGCGCGCCATGAAACGAGTGGCGGTGTTCGGAAACGCCGGCGGCGGAAAATCGACCTTGGCCCGGCAGTTGGCCGAAATCACGAGGCTGCCGCTTTACGTCCTCGACAAACTGCAATTCCAGGAGGGCGGCGCGGCGGCGCCCCACGACGAGTACCTGGCGTTGCACCGCGGTCTTCTGGCGCAAGAAACCTGGATCATTGACGGCTTCGGCGACAACACCACGATATGGGAGCGATTGGGCGCCGCCGACACCCTGATCTACGTCGATCTGACGCTTCCGATTCACTATTGGCGGGTGACAAAGCGTCTGATCAAGGGGCTCTTTGCCGATCCGGAAGGCTGGCCGAAGGACAGCCCGCTTTGGCGCAGCACGATGTCGAGCTACAAGGTCATACCGCGCTGCCATCGATACATGACGCCCAGATACCGGCGCCTCGTCACCACAATGGCCGCCTCGAAGCGCGTCGCTCACCTCCGGTCGCCGCGCGAAATGGCGGCGTTCCTGGACGACGTCAGAAGCGAGTTCACGGTTGGTTAGGCCGGGACCGGAGACGCCCGCGATTGGCCCTGCGCGACCTCCCGCGACGTCCGCCATGGCGCCGCTGCCAGCGGACCTGCGGCCACCAGGCGCGCCGGACCCGATCAACCCGCCTTTCGGAGCGCACGGCCTAAATCGTCGCCCCCGCTTGCGCTCGCCGCCTCGCGGCATGATATAGGGCACAGACCGGCCGCGCCTCGGCGCCGCCGGCTATCCAATCCCCCATTTCCAAAGAACATGAATTGCCTAAAAGAATAACAGCCCCGCGCCCCGCTCGCGCCAAACACCCGCGCGCCGCCGGCCAGCCGGGCGCCCTGCCCTCGCGAGACGACGTGCTCGGCTATATCGGCGGCCAGGCGCCGCCCGGCGGCGCCAAGCCGCCCGCCCGCATCACCAAGCGCGAGATCGCGCGCGCCTTCGGCGTCCAGGGCGACGCCAAAGCCGATCTCAAACGGCTCATCAGCGATCTCGAAGCCGACGGCGCGATCGCCCGCGGCCGCAAGAGCCTGCATCGGCCGGACCGCCTGCCCGCGCTCGTCGTCGCCGACATCGTCGAACGCGACCGCGACGGCGAACTGATCGCCAGGCCCGCCGAATGGAGCGAGGACGGCGATGCGCCGCGCATCCTCGTCCACCGGCCGCGCGGCAAGCGCGAAAGCGGCGCCGCGCCGGGCCTTGGCGCGCGCGCGCTGCTGCGCGTCGAATTCGACGCCGACGCCGCGCCGGGCGAGCCCGCCTATAGCGGGCGCGTCGTCAGGATCATCGACAAGGCCAGGGCGCGCACGCTCGGCGTCTACCGGCGATCGGAAGGCGGCGGCGGCCGCGCGCTGCCGGTCGAAAAGCGCGGCGCGCCGCGCGAAATCGTGGTGCCGCCGGGCATGGCGGGCGAGGCCGCCGACGGCGACCTCGTCGCGCTGGAGCCGCTGCGCGAGGGACGCCTGGGGTTGCCGACCGCGCGGGTCGTCGAACGCCTCGGCTCGCTGAAGTCGGAAAAGGCGATCAGTCTGATCGCGCTTTCGACGCATCAAATTCCCTACGTCTTCTCCGAGGCGGCGCTCGCCGAAGCGGCGCAGGCGCGCGCCGCGGGCATGGATCAGCGCGAGGACTGGCGCGATTTGCCGCTCGTCACCATCGATCCGCCCGACGCCAAGGACCATGACGACGCGGTTCACGCGGCGCCCGACGCCGACCCCGCCAACCCCGGCGGCTTCGTGCTGACGGTGGCGATCGCCGACGTCGCCCATTACGTGCGGCCCGGCTCGTTCCTCGACAGGGAAGCGCTCGAACGCGGCAATTCGGTCTATTTCCCCGACCGCGTCGTGCCGATGCTGCCGGAGCGCATTTCCAACGACCTGTGCTCGCTGCGGCCCGGCCTCGACCGGCCGGCGCTCGCGGTGCGCATGACGATCGCGCCGAACGGACGCAAGCTCCGCCATTCCTTCCATCGCATCATGATGCGCTCGCACGCCAGGCTCAGCTACGCGCAGGCGCAAAAGGCGATCGACGGCTCCGCCGACGAAGCGACGGCGCCGCTGGTGGAATCGGCGCTGAGGCCGCTCTATGCGGCCCATGACGCGATCAAGATCGAGCGCGAACAGCGCAGCCCGCTCGATCTCGACCTGCCCGAGCGCAAGCTGATCCTCAATCCCGACGGCTCGCTGAAGGGCGTGCGCTGGCCCGAGCGGCTCGAGGCGCACCGCCTGGTCGAGGAATTCATGATCCTCGCCAATGTCGCGGCGGCCGAATTGCTGGAGAGCGCCAACGCGCGGCTGATCTATCGCGCGCATGACGCGCCGACGCTCGAAAAACTGCGGGACCTCGGCGACTTCCTCGCCAGCATCGGCGTGAAATTCGCCAAGGGCGAGGCGGTGCGCCCCTCCCATTTCAACCGCATTCTCGGGCGCGTGAAGGGTCATTCGTCCGAGGCGCTGGTCAACGAGGTGGTGCTGCGCTCGCAGGCCCAGGCCGAATACACCCACGAGAATTACGGGCATTTCGGTCTGAATCTGAGGCGCTACGCGCATTTCACTTCGCCGATCCGCCGCTACGCCGACCTCATCGTCCATCGCGCGCTGATCCGCGCCCTCAACCTCGGTCCGGGCGGCCTGCCGGACATGCGGGCGAACGATCTCGCCGATATCGCGCAGCGCATTTCGGGCGCCGAGCGGCGCGCGATGGCGGCCGAACGCGAAACCGCCGACCGCCTGATCGCCGCCCATATGAGCGAGCAGATCGGCGCGAGCTTCGAGGCGCGGATCGCCGGCGTCACCCGGGTCGGACTGTTCGTCCGCCTGACACAGACGGGCGCCGACGGCTTCATCCCGGCGGCGACGCTGGGCGCCGATTATTTTCGCTTCGAGGAAGCCTCGCGCGCGCTGGTCGGCTCGCGCACCGGCGAGACCTTCCGGCTTGGCGACAAGGTCGAGGTCAAGCTCGTCGAGGCGGCGCCGTTCGCCGGCGCGCTGCGCTTCGAAATGCTCTCTGAAGGGGAGCCGCGCAAGGGCGCGCGCCAGACGCCGCGGCGCGAAAGCGCCGGCGGCGCCAAGAACGGGGCGCGACGGAAGAAAGGAGCGCGATCATGACGACGGTCGCCGAGACCATCGCCGGTGACGAGGCGCCGACGCGCCGGCTCGGGCTGGCGATGCGGCGCGGATTCGCCGGCCGCTGTCCGAATTGCGGCGAGGGGCGGCTGTTTCGCGCCTATCTGAAGGTGGTCGACGCCTGCCCGGTCTGCGGCGAGGAACTCCACCACCAGCGCGCCGACGACGCGCCGCCCTATATCACGATGCTGGTGGTCGGCCATGTCGTCGTGGCGGGGGTGCTCGCCGCCGAAGAACTGTGGCCGAATTCGCCGCTGTGGCTCGGCGCGATCGGCTGGAGCCTGCTGGCGACGATTTTGTGCCTGGCGCTGCTGCCGCGCGTGAAGGGCGCGCTGGTCGGCTACCAATGGGCGCTGCGCATGCACGGCTTCGGCGGCCCCGAAAGCGACGCGCCTTGAACGGCGTTCCCTCCGATCTGGCGGATGCGCTGCGCGGCGAAGCGCGCGCCGGCCACGCGCCGAGCGCTCGCCCGCGCGACGCCGCCACGCTGATCCTGCTCGATCGTTCCGGCGGCGCGACGCGCGTGCTGTTGGGACGCCGCCACGCCGGGCACAAGTTCATGCCGGGCAAATTCGTCTTTCCCGGCGGGCGCGTCGAACCGGGCGACCGGCGCATGAGCGTCGCCGGGCCGCTCGACGGGATCGTCGAGCAAAAGCTGATGGCGCAGACGAAGCGGCCGAGCCCGAGCCTCGCCCGCGCTCTGGCGCTCGCCGCCATTCGCGAAACCTTCGAGGAGACCGGCCTGGCGCTCGGCGTGACGGCTTACGGCGCGCCGCCGGACGCCCCGGCGGGCGCCTGGGCGCGCTTTGCCGCCGCCGGCGTGTTTCCGGCGCTCGACGGGCTCGACTTCATCGCGCGGGCGATCACCCCGCCGCGCCGCCCGCGGCGCTTCGACACGCGATTCTTCGTCGCCGACGCGGCGCTGATCGCCCATCGCGCGCCGGGGGTCGTCCACCCCGACGCCGAACTCGTCGAGCTGGTCTGGACGCCGCTCGACGAGGCCGAAAGGCTCGACATGCCGACCATCACGCGCGTCGTGCTCGCCGAACTGGCGAGCGCCGCGCGCGCCGGCATGGACCGTCTTCGCGCCCGCCCGTTCTATCACGAGCGTCACCGGCGCTGGCTGCGCGAAGAGCTGTAGAGAGCGGCGATCAGGCCGCGTGCGGCGACGGCGAAAGGCGGCCCGCCAGGGCGATCAACGCCAGATGATAACCCTTGGCGGTGCGCATCGAGCGCTGGTAGCGCGTCATCACGATGTCGAGCAGTTCGACCAGGATTTGCGCGTCGGCCTCGGCGACATCGTCGATGTCGAGATGAAATTCTTCGAGCGCGTCGGCGAGATCCCAGCGCAAGGCCTCGAACTTGGGCATGTCGCCGGAAATCAGCGCCCGCCAGGTTCGGGCGTGCAGACGGGCGAGCTTCCAGGGCGCCGGGCCGGCGCCGATGCGCGCCTGGTAGGCGTCGCGCAGCCGATCGAAAATGACCGGCTCGGACCATTCGAGAAAGCCAGAGAGCCCCACCGCGGCGTCGGCGTGCATCATGTCCACCATCTCGAGAGCAATCGCGGACGCTCAACCGAATCAAGCAATCGAACTATCCATACATTCACCAAAAAAACTTGCACAAAGGTCAAGGGGTTTACCCACAGTTATTTCATTCCGTAACCGTTTTTTAGCCATGATGTACTGGAGCTCCTGGATCCGCGGCCGGTTCGATTCGACGATCGCGAGCGGTCGGGACGGAGAGGCGGCGGTTTGCGCCGCCGCCGAGGCGGTTCGCGGCGGTCGAGGCCCGAGACGACGCCCCGCCGACCGATTTTCTTGACTTCCCGCTTTGCCCGACTATGGTGCCGGCCGATCGAGGCGGACGCCTCGCCGCCGCCTCAGACCTTTTCAGCGATGCGCCCTCGGCGCAGCCTCAACCGGACGACAAGACGATGGCCAAGGCCGCCTCCATCAAGATCAAGCTGCTGTCGAGCGCCGACACCGGCTTCTTCTACGTGACCAAGAAGAACGCCCGCACCAAGACCGAGAAGTTCACGTTCAAGAAATACGACCCGGTCGCGCGCAAGCACGTCGAGTTCAAGGAAACCAAGATCAAGTAAGCGATCGCGCCTTTGGCGCTTCAATGGCCGCATGAACGAACGGGGCGCTCTTTGAGCGCCCCTTTTCTTTCGGGCGCTGGCATTTGCAGATAATGTCGCCGCGGCGGGCCGGCGCCCTGCCGGCGATGAAACGAGTTTCGCAGCGCGTTGTTGACCTTGTTCCACCGCCGGGAAGCTGGCGGATTTGCGGGAGACCCCGATGAAGCCTTCCGATGCGCTTGAACGCCATCGCGCCGCGGTGCGCGAACTGGCCGGGCGCTTTCGCGCCGCGAACCCCCGAATCTTCGGTTCGACGCTGCACGGCGCCGACGAGGACGGCAGCGATCTCGATCTCCTGGTGGACGCCTTGCCGGGGGCCACGTTGTTCGACCTCGGCGGCCTGCATGCCGAACTGGAGGACCTGCTCGGCGTCCGCGTCGATCTGCTGACGCCGGGCGATCTGCCGCCCAAGTTTCGCGAAAAGGTGCTTTCCGAGGCAAAAGAGGTATGAGCGGGAACGGCCTTCCCGATTATCTCGACCATATGCAACAGGCTGCGATCGACGCTCTCGACTTTGTTGCGGGCTTGAGCAAGGACGAGTTCGTTCGCGACAAGCGCACCCAGCAGGCCGTTGTAATGAGCCTGATCATCATCGGCGAGGTTGCCGCCAAAGTGATGGATCGGCACGCGGGATTCGCTGTTCGACACCCGGACGTGCCGTGGCGCAGCATGCGCGGGATGCGCAACCGCATCGCGCACGGCTATTTCGACATCAACCTGGATGTCGTGTGGGACACCGTGCAAGCTGCGCTGCCGGCGCTGCTGGACCAACTGCGCGCGGTTCGCGCCAGTGCCGCCGATGACGCTGACGACAACCACTGAATAAAGTCGAACGCTTGGCGCTCGACCCAAAGGGCGGTTTTGGCGCAGCGCAGATATGCCCTCGATTTCTGCACACCGCAGGTCGCTCACTTTTCGAGGCCGAAAAGAGCAAGCCAAAGTGGTAATTCTCGCACAGCGACGCCGCTCCACGAATAGAAGCGGTGTAGCGTAGCCGAGGAATTGCGGGACGAATCTGCGTCATACAGGACGAAGCTAGGTCAGGTAGGGAGCCGCTGTCAGCGTCATGAGCGCCCCAGAAGATTGGGCCACCGCCACTCGGGCCGCGGACATTATGCACCGGATGCACCGGAGCCAATCCACCAACTCAGGTGACGATGCTCGCGTCATGGTGGAGCGTGTGACTCACAACACTTTGTTGTGCTCCGGCCCTGTCGAGCTATTCTCGAACGAAATGCCAGTTTATCATGGCTCGTCAACAGAAGATGAACTCGCACCTATCGATTTACTCTACGGGCGATACGTTCCAGAGGATTTGAGGATAGAAATTTTCGTGAACCGCATTCGGGCCGATGCCCCACGGTTTCATTCCGAGTTTCTTGATCTTCTCTCCGTAGTCCGAATTCACGAGTACGCGCACGCCGTCGTTCACGCAGGCATAGGCGCAGCGAATGTTACGGAACAACTGGGCAAGCTCGGGGCGCAGGGCACGACAGATTGGGAGGCGTTCCGGGCCGACCGCAATCGAGCGTTTTCCGCGCTTGATGACGAAAGCAGCGAACTCCTAGCCCAGGCGATAACGTGGGCTTGCGTAACGCAGGAACCGGCGTCGCCACTATCCGAACGGCTGGTTGAGACTTTTCTCGCTCTCGAAAAGCGACAGTCGCACCGGTATCAACTCCCATCGAAAGTGAAGCAGCGCGCTCGCCTCGCGGATTGGGATGTGGTACTGCGGACAGCCCAAGGCGACGTGGCGCAAGTTAGGCGCGGACCTTCATTCCAGCTCGCTGCCGGCTTGGCGGAGCTAATAAGGCAAACAGCGGAACCGAGAGATGTAACGGAAATCCCGTCGGACCATCCGGTTGCGAGCGCGTTCGCTGACCTGCAGCTACGTCTAAGTGCGGTTGACCTTGCTCAGCGGAAGTCAGTTTCCGGTCAGCACAAGATGGAACTTCTGGTCAAGCGAAAGGGGCGCGTGGAACTCCGTATGTATAAGGAATTGGCCCACCATCGACCCCATTTTCATATTGAATACAAGAGGGAGTTCGAGGCCTCGTATGCGATCGATGACTTCACGCGTCTCGCAGGTTTCATGCCGCGAAAGTACGAGAGCGAGATTTTGCTTTTCGCCCGAGACAACCAGACAAATCTCATTGAGCAATGGCGCTCATTGAACGGCACAGTTCGGATTGGACTACCTGCTGACTGATCGCTACGGCCGCGCCTTGCTTTTCCCTACTGCCCCTCGGCGATCGGATCGGCCGGGTCGGCGCGCATCGGGGCGCCCTCGCCGGGGCGCTCGATGCGATCGTTGCGCGTCGGCTTGGGCGCCGGCGACCACGGCCGGTCCTCCAGCACGGCGCGGTCGGCCGCCACCTCGAAGGCGCCGTCGCGCCAGATGAGGCCGACGGCGCCGGTTTGCGCGAGGCGCCTTTCGTCGAAAACCTGCCTTGCCCGGCAATGGGCCGGCGCGGTCAGCGCGCTGACGATGATCTCGGCGCGCGCACAATCCTCCTCGAAAGCGAGGCGGTCCTCGACGAGGGCGAGCGACTGGCCCTCGGGAAGCGCGCCGACGCAGCCGAAGCGATCGCAGGGCGATTCCTGGTCCTTCGCCTGCGCCGCCTCGCGCGGATCGCCGTCGGCGGCCAGCCATTGGTCGGCGGCGAAGGCGTTGAACCGCTTGCCGAGGACGACGAGGCGTCCGTCGGCGTCGCGAAGCGCCGCCTGCTCGCCGCCCGGCGCGACGATGACGTCATAGCGCGGGCCGGTCGCCGCGCCGATCAGGCCGATCAGCGCCAGCGGCAGCGCGGTGGCGCGCAACAGCCAACTGCGCCAGATCAGGAACGAGGCGACCGCCAGGCTGAGGAACGGCAGCGCGTAGGGCGCGAACGCCCGCACATGCAGCGTCGAGCCCGGCGCCTCGGCGATGAATTGCGCGGCCCACAGAATGAACCGGATTCCGGCCCCGACGTAGAGCCAGACCGGCGCGTCGAGGCCGAGCGGATAGAGCGCCGTTCCAATCAGCGCGCCCGGCACCGCGAAGAACTCGATCACGGTGAGGGTCAGCGGATTGCCGATCAGCACATACGGGCTGAGGTCGTGAAAATGATAGGCCATGAACGAGGCGGTGGCGCCGGTCGCGCAGGCCGTCGCGAAGATCAGGCCGACCGGCTTGTCGAGGAAATGCAGCGCGGAGGCGCTGCCCTTCGGCGCGCGCGGGCTCGGCGCGTAGGGATCGCCCGGCGCCTCGGCGCGCGCCAGGCGCGCCTCGAGCACCGCGATCAGCGCGCCGACGGCGGCGAAGGAGAGCTGGAAGCTCACGCCGAGCGCCGCCTCCGGCTCCAGCGCGACGACCGCCAGCACCGCAAGCGCGAGATTGCGCATCGTCAGGGCGCGCCGGTCGACGATCACCGCGCCGAGCACGATCACGGTCATGATCAGCGCGCGCTCGGTGCCGACCCGCGAGCCCGTGCAGAGGTCGTAGGCGGTCGCCCCGAGCACCGCGATCGCCGCCGCCCATTTCTTGATGGGATAGCGCAGCGCCAGCGTCGGCGACAGCGCCAGCAGGCGCCGCGCGGTCCAGAAGAAAATGCCGGCCACCAGCGTCATCTGCACGCCGGAAATGGTGATGATGTGGAAGATGCCGGCCTGCCGGATGAGGTCCTTGGCGTCGTCGGACAGAAAGTCGCGCTTGCCGGTCACCATCGCCGCGGCGACGGCGCCCTCGTCGCCGCCGATGATCGCCGAAACGCGCGTCGCGAGCGCATTGCGCGCATGGTCGATCGCCGCGCCGAAGCGCAGCGCCAGCGGCGCGTCGGCGGGCGGCGGCGCCAGGACGACGGCCCCCAGCGTCGAGCCCACCGCGCCGATCCCGGCGAAATAGGCGTCGCGGGCGAAATCATAGCCGCCGGGCAGCGCGGCGCGGGAGGGCGGCAGCAGGCGCGCGGTCATCGCGACATAATCGCCCGCCGCGACATCGGGCGCCTTGCGCGTGGTGACGCGGACGCGGCGCGGCGCGGCGCCGGCCGGCATGTCGCCGGCGTCCTCGACGCGCAAGATCAGCCGCGCGCCGACCCGGCGCAGGTCGATCTCCTCGACGAAGCCTCGCAGCCTGACGATGCGGATGTGGTCGAGCACCGGGGCGGCGACGCGCGCGGTGCGCAGGCCCATCGACAGAAAGCCGGCCGAGAGCGCGCAGGCGCCGACGAGAAGCGCGAACGGCCATCGGCGCCGGCGCGCCGCGAAAGCCAGCGCGCCGAACAGCAGCGTCAGCAGCGCCGGCAGCCACAGCGCCGGCTCGCGATCGGCGGCCATGTTGAGGCAGACGCCGGCGATCGCCGCCACCGGAATCCACAGGAACAGCCGGCGCTCCTCGACCTCCCTGGCGAGCGCCCGCAAGGCCAGCGCGCGCACATCCGGCGCGACGCGCCCGCGCGCGACGCCGGCCCATACGCCGGTCTGCGCCCCGACTTTCATGCGCCCCGCCCCTTTGGCGCCGCGATCCCCTATGATACAGGGGCGCGCGGGGCTGGCTAGAGGCCGGGCCGTGTTCGCCCCTCAGACGTGGAGCCGATTGCGCCGATGACCACCGTGGTGACGCGTTTTGCGCCCTCGCCGACCGGCTTCCTCCATATCGGCGGCGCGCGGACGGCGCTGTTCAACTGGCTCTACGCGCGCCGGTTCGGCGGCTCGTTCCTGCTGCGCATCGAGGACACCGACCGCGAGCGCTCGACCCAGGCGGCGGTCGACGCGATCATCGACGGCCTGTCGTGGCTCGGCCTGCAATGGGACGGCGACGCGATCTTTCAGTTCGGCCGCATCGAGCGCCATCGCGAGGTCGTCGCGCAGCTCCTCGCCTCCGGCGCCGCCTACCGCTGCTATGCGACGGCCGGGGAGCTCGAGGCGATGCGCGAGAAGCAGCGCGCCGCCGGCCTGCCGATGCGCTACGACGGGCGCTGGCGCGACCGCGATCCGGACGAAGCGCCGCCCGGCGTCGCGCCGGCGATCCGCCTGCGCGCCACGCAGGTCGGCGAGACGATCGTCGACGACAGAGTGCAGGGCCGCGTCGTCTTCCCCAACAGCGAGCTCGACGACCTGGTGCTGCTGCGCTCGGACGGCACCCCGACTTACATGCTCGCCGTCGTCGTCGACGATCATGACATGGGCGTCACGCACATCATTCGCGGCAGCGAGCATCTGCCGAACGCGCCGCGCCAGATTCAGATCTACCAGGCGTTGGGCTGGGGCGTCCCGGCGATGGCGCATATTCCGCTGATCCACGGACCCGACGGCGCCAAGCTCTCCAAGCGCCATGGCGCGCTCGGGGTCGACGCCTATCGCGCGATGGGTTATCTGCCCGCCGCGCTGCGCAACTACCTGGTGCGCCTCGGCTGGAGCCAGGGCGACCGGGAATTCTTCTCGACCTCCGAGATGATCGAGGCGTTCGATCTGTCGTCGATCGGCCGCTCGCCCTCGCGCTTCGATTTCGCCAAACTGGAGAACATGAACGGCCAGTATATGCGCGCGATGCGCGACGAAGAACTGTTCGCCGCGCTGATCGACGCCCTGCCCTACCTGCCCGGCGGGCCGGCGATCGCGGCCAGGCTCGACGCCCCGATGCGCGCCCGGCTGGCGGCGGCGATGCCGGGCCTGAAAGAGCGCGCCAAGACGCTGGTCGAGTTGCTCGACGGCGCCGCCTTTCTGTTCGCCGAGCGCCCGCTGGGCCTCGACGAGCGGGCGCGCGAAATCATCGCCAACGGCGGACGCGAGCATCTGGCCGCGCTGTTGCCGCGCCTGCGGGCGGTGGCGGACTGGACGTCGGCGACCACCGAGGCGGCGGTGCGCGACTATGCGCTGGAGCACGGCGCCAAGCTCGGCCTGATCGCCCAGCCGCTGCGCGCCGCGATGACCGGCCGCGCGACCTCGCCGGGCATCTTCGACGTGCTGGCGGTGCTGGGACGCGAGGAGAGTCTCGCCCGCGTCGCCGATCAGGCCGGCGGCCGGTAGGACGCGTCGTTCGGCCGTCGCGCCGCTGTCTTGTTAGCGTCATGACGCTTCGCCATTGCTGGACCCGAGCCCCCGGGGTCCGGGCGTTGGCGGGGTCGTGCGTCCGGCGTGAATAAAGTGGCGTTCGCCGCCATTTTTTTGTTGCCTTGCCTGCCGCGGATGTGGTTCCCCAGTCGCCTGCCCGTCGCCTCGCCGAATTTTCAACGCCAGCTCCAAGCGGACCGATCCGATGCCGAGAATGACGGACGTCGCCTCGATGAGGCGCAGGGTCTTGCCGAACCAATGGGACCTGCTGGCGTTTGTCGCCGTCATGGCCGGCCTCGTGGCGATGGTCCGCGGCTATCACGGCATGGCCGTGCCGCTGCCGGCGGCCAATGAAACGCCGGTCGACCTCGATTACTGGAACCTGCCGTATTACGCGCTGCGCACGACGATGCGCATGTTCGCCGCGCTCGTGGCCTCGCTGATCTTCACCTTCACCTACGCGACGGCGGCGGCCAAGAGCCGGCGGCTCGAAATGGTGCTGATCCCGTTGCTCGACATCCTCCAGTCGGTGCCGATCCTCGGATTCCTCTCCTTCACGGTGACGTTCTTCCTCGGGCTTTTCCCGGGCAGCGTGCTCGGCGCGGAATGCGCCGCGGTGTTCGTGATCTTCACCAGCCAGGCCTGGAACATGGCCTTTTCGTTCTATCAGTCGCTGCGCACCGTGCCGCGCGATCTCGACGAAGTGTCGCGCGGCCTGCGCCTCACGGGATGGCAGAGGTTCTGGCAGCTCGAAGCGCCCTATGCGATGCCGGGCCTGATCTGGAACATGATGGTGTCGATGTCGGGCGGCTGGTTCATGATCGTGTTCTCCGAGGCGATCACCGTCGGCGACACCACCATCACCCTGCCGGGCGTCGGCTCCTACATCGCCAAGGCCAACGAACAGGGCCGGTGGGACGCGATCTTCGCCGCCGTCGTGACGATGGCGGTGGTCATCCTGGCCTACGACCAGTTGTTTTTCCGCCCGATCGTCGCCTGGGCGGGAAAATTCCGCGTCGAACTGTCGGCCTCGCAAACCCGGGAGCATTCCTGGGTGCTCGGCGCGCTGCTTCGCACGAACTGGCTTCGCACGGGATTTCAGCCGATTTTCAATGCGCTTCGCTCGCTGACCCTGCTGGAGATCGGCTGGCCCGCCGGCTGGACCAGCCGGTCGGCGCCGTCGCCCGCCGCGTCGCGGGTCATCGACGCGTTGTGGATCCTGGTCATTCTGGCCGGCGCGGCCTGGGGCTTGTGGAGCGTCGTCACTTTCGTCGCGACGGAATTGACCTGGGGCGACGTCGGAAGCGTCTTCATCCTGACCTCGATCACCCTGCTGCGCGTGCTCGTGCTGATGGCGGTGGCGACCGTCATCTGGGTGCCGATCAGCGTGTGGATCGGCCTGCGGCCGCGCATCGCCGAACGCGTTCAGCCGATGGCGCAGTTTCTCGCCGCCTTCCCGGTCAACCTGTTGTTCGGCGCGGCGGTCGCCTTGGTGCTCGCCTTCGATCTCAACCCCGACATCTGGCTCAGCATCCTGATCATCACCGGCACGCAATGGTACATCGTGTTCAACGTGATCGCCGGCGCCGCCGCATTTCCCAACGACCTGCGCGAAGCGGCCGCCAACTTTCGCATCCACGGCTGGGACTGGTGGGCGCGCGTCATGCTGCCCGGCATCCTGCCCTATTACTTCACCGGCGCGATCACCGCCTCGGGCGGCTCGTGGAACGCCTCGATCGTCGCCGAATATGTCAAGTGGAAGGACCAGACGGTCGTCGCCCACGGCATCGGCGCCTATATTTCGCAGGCGACGGAAAAGGGCGATTTCCCCAAGATCGTGCTCGGCGTCGCGATGATGTCGGTCTTCGTCGCGGTGTTCAACCGGCTGTTCTGGCGCCAGCTCTATTCCTACGCGGAGCGCCGCCTGCGGCTGTAGCTCAGGCCCGACAACGGAGAGACCCATGCTCGACGCCGCTACTTCGGTTCTGCTCGATGTGAACCATGTCTGCCAGAGCTTCCTGAAGGGCTCGGGCGAGATGGGCGCGCCGGTGCTGGAGGATGTTTCGCTCACTCTCAAGGAAGGGGAAATCGTCTGCCTGCTCGGGCGCTCGGGCTGCGGCAAGTCGACCCTGCTGCGCATCATATCGGGCCTCGCGCGCCCGACCTCCGGCGAAGTCACCTTTTGCGGCCAGCCGGTCGCCGGCCCTTACGAGGGCACGGCGATGGTGTTTCAAAGCTTCGCCCTGTTCCCGTGGCTGGACGTGCTCGACAATGTCGAGATTGGCCTGCGCGCGCACGGCGCGCCGCCGGCCGATTCACGCAAGCGGGCGCTCGCCGCTATCGACGTGATCGGGCTCGACGGCTTCGAATCGGCCTATCCGAAGGAGCTTTCCGGCGGCATGCGCCAGCGCGTCGGCTTCGCGCGGGCGCTGGTCGTGCAGCCCAAGATCCTGCTGATGGACGAGCCGTTTTCGGCGCTCGACGTGCTGACGGCGGAGACCTTGCGCACCGACCTTCTCGATCTGTGGTCGGAAGGCCGGATGCCGACCAAGTCGATCCTGATGGTCACCCATAACATCGAGGAAGCGGTGCTGATGGCCGACCGCATCATCGTGCTCGCGTCGAATCCGGGCCATATCGCCGCGGAAATCCAGGTCAAGCTGATTCATCCGCGCAACCGCCTCGACCCGGAATTCCGCCAGCTCGTCGACCGCATCTATGCGCTGATGACCCAGCGCGCCGAGCCCAAGCCGGTCGGGCGCGAGGGCGGGGTGCCCGGCATGGGCCTCGGCATGTCGCTGCCCCGCGTCTCGACCAACTCGATCGCCGGCATGCTCGAGGAGCTCGCCGCGCCGCCCTATAACGGGCGCGCCGACCTGCCGCACCTCGCCGACTCGCTGCAACTGGAGATCGACGACCTCTTTCCCCTGGGCGAGACGCTGCAATTGCTGCGCTTCGCCGAATTCGAGGAAGGCGACATCAAGCTCACCGCCGCCGGCAAGCGCTTCGTCGACATGGACGTCGACCAGCGCAAGAAGCTGTTCGGCGACCATTTGCTCGCCTATGTGCCGCTCGCGGCGCGCATCCGGCGCGTTCTCGACGAACGGCCGAGCCATCGCGCCCCGGCGACGCGCTTTCGCGAGGAGCTCGAAGACTATATGTCCGAAGACTATGCCGAGCGGACGCTGCGGGCGATCATCAATCTCGGCCGCTACGGCGAACTGTTCGCCTATGACGAGAACAGCCAGGCGTTCAGCCTTGAAAACCCCCAATAGCCGGCGCCGCGCGCCGCCCCGGCGCCTCCATTATCGGCTTGTCGGGCGGCGGATGTTCAGCTAGCCTTTTCGCGGTGCACAATTGCGCTGCGCCGCCGCGCCCGCCTCCCGGGATCGTCGTTTGCGCGGCGCATTCATTCCCGGGGAACGTTGATGAGCGCACAGTCCGCGACTTTGAAGTTTGGCGACCGGAGCGTCGAGCTGCCGATCAAGGACGGGACGGTCGGCCCCAGCGTGATCGACATCGGCAAGCTCTACGGCCAGACGGGAATGTTCACCTTCGATCCCGGCTTCACCTCGACGGCGAGCACGGAATCGCAGATCACCTATATCGACGGCGACGAAGGCGTGCTGCTCTATCGCGGCTACCCGATCGAGCAGCTCGCCGAGCACGGCGATTTTCTCGAGACCTGCTATCTCCTGCTCTACGGCGAACTGCCGACCGTCGCGCAGAAGGCCGATTTCGTCTACCGCGCAACGCGCCACACCATGGTTCACGAACAGATGGCCCGCTTCTTTCAGGGCTTCCGGCGCGACGCGCATCCGATGTCGGTGATGGTCGCCTCGGTCGGCGCGCTGGCGGCGTTCTATCACGACTCGACCGACATTTCCGACGAACGCCAGCGCATGGTCGCCTCGATGCGGATGATCGCCAAGGTGCCGACGCTGGCGGCGATGGCGTTCAAATATTCGATCGGCCAGCCCTTCGTCTATCCCAGGAACGATCTCGATTACGCCGCCAATTTCCTGCACATGTGCTTTGCGGTGCCGTGCGAGGAATACAAGGTCAACCCGGTGCTGGCGCGCGCGCTCGATCGCATCTTCATCCTGCATGCCGACCACGAACAGAACGCCTCGACCTCGACCGTGCGCCTGGCCGGCTCGTCGGGCGCCAATCCGTTCGCCTGCATCGCCGCCGGCATCGCCTGCCTGTGGGGCCCGGCGCACGGCGGCGCCAACGAGGCGGCGCTGAAGATGCTCGGCGAGATCGGCTCGGTGGAGAATATTCCCAAATACATCGCCAAGGCCAAGGACAAGAACGATTCGTTCCGGCTGATGGGTTTCGGCCATCGCGTCTACAAGAATTACGATCCGCGCGCCAAGATCATGCAGAAGACGACGCACGACGTGCTCAACGAACTGGGCGTCAAGGACGACCCGCTGCTCGACGTCGCGATGGAGCTCGAACGCATCGCGCTGCACGACTCCTATTTCATCGAAAAGAAACTCTACCCCAATATCGACTTCTATTCCGGCATCACGCTGAAGGCGATGGGGTTCCCGACCGCGATGTTCACCGTGCTGTTCGCCGTGGCGCGCACCGTCGGCTGGATCGCCCAGTGGAAAGAGATGATCGAGGACCCGAGCCAGAAGATCGGGCGGCCGCGACAGCTCTACACCGGCGCCCGCCGCCGCAACTACCTGCCGGTGACCAACCGCTAATACTTCGACGGACCAGGCCGTTCGCCGGCGTTCCCGCGGCCCGGCCGCCGGCGCGCGGTGCTGCGCCGCTCCCGCGACTGTGCTAGGAGGGCGCGGAGAGGATCGAGCCCGTGACCGAAACGCCCGCCGACATCGCCAAACTGCCGTTCGAGGCGGCGCTCGCCGAGCTCGAGGCGATCGTCGAAAAGCTCGAAAAGGGCGCCGTGGCGCTGGAAGAATCGATCAAGATCTACGAACGCGGCGAGGCGCTCAAGGCGCATTGCGAAAAGCTGCTGAAGAACGCCGAAATGCGCATCGAAAAGATCACGCTCGGCGCCGACGGCAAGCCCAAGGGCGTCGAGCCGCTGGATTCCGAGGCCTGAGCGGCGTCGCGCCTCAGCGGCCGGCCGCCTCTGCGGCTTCCCCGGCGGCCGGATCGCTGGCGGCGTAGCGGCGCGCCAGGGCGGCGCAGACCATCAATTGAATCTGATGGAACAGCATCGCCGGCAGCACGATCATGCCGACCTGGGCGAGCGGAAACAGCACGCCGGCCATCGGCACGCCGCTCGCCAGGCTCTTCTTCGAGCCGCAGAACACGATGACGATCTCGTCGGCGCGGGCAAAACCGAGCCGTCGCGCGGCGACGACGGTCGCCGCGAGCACCGCCGCCAGCAACAGCCCGCAGACGATCACCAGTTTGGCGAGATCGCCAAGCCCTACCAGCCGCCACAGCCCGTTGGCGACCGCCTCGCTGAACGCCAGATAGACGACGAGCAGGATCGAGCCGCGATCGACGAGGCCGAGCGCGGCGCGATGACGCGCAACGAAGCCGCCGATCCAGGGGCGCAGGAAATGTCCGGCGAGGAACGGCAGCAGCAACTGCAGCACGATCGCCCCGACCGCGTCGAGCGAAACGCCGCCTCTGAGGTTCATCAGCAGCGCGACGAGCGCAGGCGTCATGAATATCCCGACGAAATTGGACAGCGAGGCGCCGCACACCGCGGCGGCCACATTGCCATGCGCGATGGCGGTGAAGGCGATCGAGGACTGCACCGTCGAGGGTAGCAGGCACAGGAACAGCAGACCGACGAGCAGCGTCTGCGGCAGCACGCCGCCGAGCGCGGAGCGCAGCGCCAGGCCGAGCAGCGGGAACAGCGCGAAAGTCGCGCCGAGGGTGACGAGATGCAGGCGCCAATGTCGCGCGCCGGCCAGCACCGCCTCGCGCGACAACCGCGCGCCGTGCAAGAAGAACAGCAGCGCGATGGCGAGGATCGTCGCGCCATGCACGACGGCGCCGGCCGTTCCGACGGCTGGCAAGAAGCTCGCGAGCGCGACGGTGGCGACGATCGCCAGCGTGAAATTGTCGGGTCTTAAGATCGTGAGCGCGCGGAGCAAAGAAGTCCCTCTTGTTGCCGGCCCGCGCTCTCTACGCACGATCCAGCGCGGATGCGCGTGCGAGGCTCAACGAATGTTCGCCCAGGTTTCCGTTGGGACCCAGATCGCCGAGTCGTCGTCGCCGAACGGTTCGGCGGCATTTTCGAGAATGGTGATTCCGACCCATGCCGAGACGATCGCGTCAAGGGTGTCCTCGACCGGCTTCAGAGCGCTGAAGCCGTCAGGCCTTTCGAGATCAACCGCGTCTTGAACGCCCGCAATGACCTCGTCGAGCCGCTCGGCGATGCGCCGCGGATTGCTTCGAACAAGTGAAAGCCGTTCATCCGGCTTTGCGTCGGGCCAGTATTTCTTTGTCTTGACGACCTTGTATTTGACGCGCTCCGGAACGCCCATTAAGCGCAGCAGAGCGGGATGCGGATAAACTTCCGCCAGAAACGGCGGGCGCAAGCCGCCCGTGGCGGTCTTCAGACGATAGCCCTCCGCCTCGCAAGCGCGCTGGAGGCGGCGCCCGATCTCGCCCGGACGATTTGGCAAGGGCGAGTGCGTCGCGCATTTCGCGGCGCCGAAGCCCCGCGAGATTGCCATGTCCGATTCCGTGCGTCCGACGATCTCCTTCCTCGACAGCGGCATATCGACGGCCACGAGATCGGGCAAACTGCCGTCGAGCGCGTTGCGAGCGCAGGCGAGTGCGAAGCCGGGGCCGGCCCCTTCCGCAGCGTCCAGTCCGCAGGCGCACGCAAATTCGGCGATGTTCGAGCCGGCGGCCGTCAACCGCCAAGCTCTGTCGGCCTTCTCGACGAGCGCGAATCCGCTTTCGTTATGCTCCGTCCACGCCGCATCGATCCCCAGCACGGCGCTCATGCCGCCCTACCCCCGCTGGTCCGGCGCCAGCGCCTCCTGCGCCAGCCCGTCGAGCGCGTCGGCCAGCGCCGCCGAGCGTTGCTCGCTGGAGCCGAGGCGGCGGATCGAGGCGCTGCGCTCGGCCGCCTCCTTGCGCCCGACCACCAGCAGCGCCGGGACCTTGGCGAGCGAATGTTCGCGCACCTTGTAGGTGATCTTCTCGTTGCGCAGATCGGCCTCGACGCGCAGCCCGCGCCGGCGCGCCTCGGCGACGACTTCGAGCGCATAATCGTCCGCCTCCTGGGTGATCGTGCAGACCACGATCTGCAGCGGCGAAAGCCATAGCGGAAGATGGCCGGCGTAATGCTCCAGCAGAATGCCGGTGAAGCGCTCGAGCGAGCCGAACATCGCCCGGTGCAGCATCACCGGCGTCTTCTTCTCGGAATCGGCGCCGATGTAGAAGGCGCCGAACAGGCCGGGCATGTTGAAATCGACCTGCAGCGTCCCGCATTGCCAGTCGCGCCCGATCGCGTCGGTGAGCACATATTCGAGCTTGGGGCCGTAGAAGGCGCCCTCGCCCGGATTGATCGAGGTCTTCAGCCGGTTGCCGATCCTGGCGAGGACCTCGCGGAGCGCCGCCTCGGACTTGTCCCAGACCTCGTCGGAGCCGACGCGCTTTTCCGGACGGGTGGAAAGCTTGACGACCACGTCCTTGAAGCCGAAATCCTCATAGATCGACAGAATGAGGTCGTTGACCTTCATCGACTCGTCCATGATCTGGTCTTCGGTGCAGAAGATATGGGCGTCGTCCTGCGTGAAGGCGCGCACCCGCATCACCCCGTGCAGCGCGCCGGACGGCTCGTAGCGATGAACGATGCCGAACTCGGCGATTTTCATCGGCAGGTCGCGGTAGCTCTTCAGGCCGTTCTTGAAAATCTGGACATGGCCCGGGCAGTTCATCGGCTTCAACGCGAAGACGCGTTCATCCTCCGTGGTGGTGACGAACATGTGCTCGCGATAGGTCTGCCAATGGCCCGATGTCTCCCACAGGGCGCGATCGAGCACTTGGGGCGTGTTGACCTCGATGAAGCCCGCCTTGTCCTGGCGGCGGCGCATGTAGGCGATCAAGGTCTGGAACAGAGTCCAGCCCTTCGGGTGCCAGAACACCGCGCCGGGGCCCTCTTCCTGGAAATGGAACAGGTCCATTTCGCGGGCGAGCTTGCGATGGTCGCGGCGCTCGGCCTCCTCGATCTGCTTGAGATAGGCGTCGAGCTCCGGCTTGCCGGCGAAGGCGGTGGCGTAGATGCGCGACAGCATCGGCCGGTTGGAATCGCCGCGCCAATAGGCGCCCGCCACCTTCATCAGCTTGAACGCCTCGCCGACCTTGCCGGTCGAGGTCATGTGCGGCCCGCGGCAGAGGTCGAGCCAGTCGCCCTGCGCATAGACTTTCAGCGGCTGATCGGCGGGGATCGCGTCGATCAGTTCGATCTTGAACGCTTCGCCCTTCTTCTCGAAGAAGCTCTTGGCCGCGTCGCGGCTCCACACCTGCTTGGTGAAGGGGCGGTCGCGCGCGATGATCTCGCGCATCTTCTTTTCGATCGCCGGAAAGTCTTCCGGCGTGAAAGGCGTTTCGCGAAAAAAGTCGTAATAGAAGCCGTTGTCGATCACCGGCCCGATCGTCACCTGCGTCCCCGGCCACAGCGATTGCACCGCCTCGGCCAGCACATGGGCGGCGTCGTGGCGGATCAGCTCGAGGGCGCGCGGGTCCTCGCGAGCGATGAACTCGATCGTCGCGTCGGCGTCGATCGAATCGGAAACGTCGGACAAAACGCCGTCGCGGATCATCGCGACGGAGCGTTTGGCGAGCGAGGGGGAAATGGATCGGGCGATGTCGAGGCCGGAGAGTCCCGCGTGAAACGCGCGCCGGCCGCCATCCTTGAAGGTCACGTCGATCAATCGATCCTCCTGGCTCACTCGCCGATACCAATCGACGTAAGCGGGGTTGCGACGCGGCATATAACGGCGCGGCGGGACGAGAGCAATGGGGGAGGACGGATCGCGAATCCGCGGCAGGCGCCGAAATCAGCCCGCGGTGAACACCATGCGGCGGGCGCCGTCGTCGAGCGGCCAGGCCTGTTCGACCTGTGAAAGCGGAACCGGCCTGGCGGCAATCTTGAGCCCTCCGGACGCCGCCGCGCGGAGCACGCCGTCGATGGCGTGGACCAGGCGCTCGACGGGGACGCTGCCGATGCCGCTGCCCATCAGCTCGATCGCCGAGGATCGCAGCACGGCGCTCGCCAAGGTGATTTCGGGCGCGCTGACCGAGCCGATTTGCACGAAGCGGATCGGCGCGCCTTCCTTACTGGCCTTGGCTCCGGCGATCAGCAGGCGCTCGGCGCTGCGGCCCCAGAGGTAGTCGACCACGACGTCGACGCCGGCGGCGAACTGCTCCTGGAACGCCCCTTCCAGAGCCGTCTCGTCCTCGACGAGCGGAATGGCCACATCGGCCCCGAGCGAGGCGAGTTCTGCAAGGGCCGTGGCGTTGCGCGCCGTCGCGATGACTTTCGCGGCGCCGAGACGCCTGGCGATCTGCACCGCCAGCCGGCCCGCCGTCCCGGTCGCGCCGTTGACCAGCACGGTTTCTCCGGGTTTGAGCCGCGCCCTTTCGGCGAAGGCCGCCCATGACGACATGCCGGGATTGGCGATCGCCGCGGCCGTCACGTCGTCGAGGTCGTCGGGCAGCGTCAGGCAATGGCTCGAGAGCGCGACGGTCCGTTCCGCCATCGCGCCAAAAGGGGCTTTCGGCAGCAGGAAATAAACGCGGCGCCCGTCATCGAGCCGTCCCACGCCGTCGACGCCGACGACGAAGGGGAACCGGCCCGACGAGCTGTAATGCGTTCCCGAGGCCCGGCCCCTGACCAGCGGACTGACCGCGGCCGCGGTCACCGACACCAGGCTTTCGCCCTCCGACGCCACGGGCTCGCTGAAATCGCCGTAAACGGGGGTTTGCCCGGCTCCCCGGACGATGGCGGCTTTCATGCTGTTTTCCTTTCACGGCGCGACAATGTGTGTATAATGCACATATATACGGAGGCCGCAGGTGTCGTCAAGAAAAAACGTGCAAAATACACATATAAGCGACCAGTTGCGGGCGCTGCGCGGGGCGGTGCTGGACATCATGAACTTCATGAACCGGCCGCACAACGACGAGGCGCTGATCGCGGAGGCCGCGATTCCGCTGGACCGGGCGCTGTTTCCGTTGCTGGTCGGGATCGAGCGGTTCGGCCCGATCGGCGTGGTCGACCTCGCCGACCGCGTCGGGCGCGACTACACCACCGTCAGCCGTCAGCTGGCGAAGCTGGAAAGCCTCGGCCTCGCCGGACGTCGGGACAGCCCCGCCGACCGCCGGGTGCGCGAGGCCGTCGTCACGCCGAAAGGCAGGGCGATGACCAACGCCGTCGACGCGGCGCGCGACCGGATGGGCCGCGCCATCTTTGCCGCGTGGGACGCACAGGAGATGGACGAACTGGTTCGGCTCATGCGCAAATTCGCCGACGCCCTGCGGGACAATCAATCGCCGCGACGGGCGTCATGAGCCGCCCGCAGGCGGCGCTTGGCGCGCGCGCCGGGCCGCCTTGACGCTCCGGGCGCGATCGGCGAAGATTTCCGCGTAAAAAATCTGTCCATGGGAGGACTTCATGCTGACCCGTCGCGGATTCGCCGCCTGCGCGCTTTGCGCCGTCGCAGGATTCTCCGCCACCGGCGTCGAGGCGCAAACGCCCGGCTTGAAACGCACGATGCTCAATCAGACCGACGGCCCGGTCGAGGGCTACGTCACGATCAGCATGCGCGTGGAAATCGAGGCGGGAGCCACGGTCGCCCGCCACACCCATCCGGGCGTCGAATCGACGGTTCTGATCGAAGGGGCGAGCGAACTCAGCGTGGATGGCCAGGCGGCGCGACAACTCCAGCCGGGCGACGCCTTCGTCATCTCCGCGCATACGCCGCACAGCGCCAAGAACGGTCCCGCAAAGACGATTCTGTACGGCACCTATGTCGTCGAAAAGGGCAAGCCGCTCGCTTCGCCGGCGTAACGCGTCAGGGCGCGGGGCCGCGCCAGTCGCCGTAGCGCCACGGCGTGAACCAGCGCGCGCCGCGGCGCGCCTCGTCGGGCGGCGGATCATAGCCCGATCCGCCCCACGGATGGCAGCGGCAGACGCGCGCCACACCCATCCAGCCGCCGGCCCACAGGCCATGCCGCGCGATCGCCTCGTCCGCATAGTGCGAACAGGTCGGCAAATAGCGGCAGCGGCGTCCGATCAGCGACGAAAGGGTCAGTTGATAGAGGCGGATCAGCCCCTGCGCGGCGCGCCGCGGGGCCAGCCCGATTGCGCTCATTGCGCGGCCGCCAGCGTCGCCTTGGCGGCGATCTGGGCGAGCGCGTCGGCCACCGCGTCGAAGGTCAGCAGCGTCGAGGCGTGCCGCGCCTTGTAGCCGCGCACCGGCTCCAGCGCGGCGAATTCGGCCCATTTGCCGGACGGCGGCGGGCCGTTCTCCTTCAGCATGCGAACCATCGCCGCGCGCAGTTCGACGAGTTCGGCCGGCGCCGCGCCGATCACGTGGCGGGCCATCAGCGAGGACGAAGCCTGGCCGAGCGCGCAGGCCTTGACGTCATGCGCAAAGTCGCTGACCCGCCCGTCTTTCAGGCAGAGATCGACCACCACGGTCGAGCCGCACAGCCTCGAATGGGCCTTGGCGGTGGCGTCCGGCGCCGGCAGCCGGCCGAGGCGCGGGATGTCGGCGGCCAATTCCAGGATGCGTTTGTTATATATTTCATCCAGCATTTTGATGACGCGAAACTTCGGCGCTCCTGTGGCGTATGGAAGCGCAGGTCCTATATAGGAACGTCGAACGGCGTTGAAGAGGGTGCGTCCACGCAGGTCGCCTCACGATCGCCTAGCCGCTGAGAGGCGTCGAATGAATGACTTTGTGGACCCCCAATCGCTGGCGCTCGCCGACCATCCGGCAAGGCCGAGCCGCGAGCAGGCCGAGGCGGCGGTGCGCACCTTGATCGCCTGGGCGGGCGACAATCCGGCGCGCGAGGGCCTCGCCGACACGCCGAGGCGCGTGGTCAAGGCCTATGAGGAGCTGTTCAGCGGCTATGGCGAGGATCCCGGCGTCGCTCTGGCGCGCGTGTTCTCGCAGGTCGACGGCTATTCCGACATCGTGCTCGTTCGCGACATTCCGTTTTTCTCGCATTGCGAGCACCATATGGCGCCGTTCTTCGGCACGGCGCATATCGGCTATTATCCGAGCCGCGGCGTCGTCGGCCTTTCCAAGCTGGCGCGCATCGTCGACACGTTCGCGCGCCGCCTGCAGACGCAGGAGGCGATGTCCTCGCAGATCGTCGAGGCGGTCGACGCGGCCTTGCACACCCGCGGCGTCGCCGTCATGCTCGAGGCCGAGCACATGTGCATGTCGATGCGCGGCGTGAAGAAGCACGGGGTGTCGACGGTGACGACCCAGTTTTCCGGCGTCTTTCGCCGCGACGCCAGCGAACAGGCGCGTTTTCTGACGCTCCTGCGCGCCGCGAAGTAGCCGGCCATGGTTTCCGGCGCGACGGTCGACGCCAGGGCCCTCGAAGAAGGCGCGGCGTTCACGCCGCGGTTTTCCGCCGACGGGCTGATCGTCTGCGTGACGGTCGACAGCCGGTCGGGCGAGGTGTTGATGCTCGCGCATATGAACGAGGAGGCGCTGGACAAGACGCTGGCGACCGGGATCATGCACTATTGGTCGCGTTCGCGCGGGGCCTTGTGGCGCAAGGGCGACACGTCGGGCCAGGTCCAGAGCCTCGTCGAGCTGCGCGTCGACTGCGACCAGGACGCGCTGCTCGCGAAAGTCGAGGTCGGCGGCGACGGCGGCGCCTGCCACACCGGCCGGCGCTCGTGCTTTTACCGCCGCGTCGAGACGGCGGGCGGCTTGCGGCTGGTGTTCGGCCCTTGAAACCGCGGCGGCGGCCCGACACATGGGGTTGCGGCCTGAAATTGGCCGCTTTAGGGGGGCTTAACCGTCTTTCCAACCGGGCCGGACCGTTAACGGGCCAGCCATCAAAGCCCTTCAAATTGTCGTGCGTCTCCCCCGCCGGACGCGGGATGGACCGTAACAAGGCGTAAGGTTGTCTCGAGGTCCCTTCGCGCTCGTGCGGGACGGACCAGCAAAGTGCGTCAGGCGTCGCTATGTTCGGCTACCCCATGCGCAAGGCCAGCGAAGACCCCGGCGGGAGCGGCCCGAAGCGCCGCCGGCCGACGGTCGGAATCGTGCTGGGCGCCGGCGCGGCGCGCGGCTGGTCGCATATCGGCGCGTTGCAGGAGCTCGTCGCGATGGGCGTTTCGCCCAGCATCGTGGTCGGCGCCTCCGCCGGCGCGGTGGTCGGCGGATGCTTTGCGGCGGGGCGGCTGACGCAGCTCGAGGCGTTCGCCCGCTCGCTGACCAAGCGGCGGGTGTTCGGCCTGATGGACGTCTCGTTCAGCGGCGGCGGTCTGATCGCCGGCAACCGGCTGCGCGCGCGGCTCGAACAATCGCTCGGCGGCGTCAATATCGAAGACCTGCCGATTCGCTTCGCCTCGGTCGCCACGGAAGTCGGCGCCGGCCACGAGATCTGGCTGAAGCAGGGTCCGCTGGTCGCCGCGATGCGCGCCTCCTACGCGCTGCCGGGCATTTTCGAGCCGGTGCGGTGGGGCGGGCGCTGGCTGATGGACGGCGCGCTGGTCAATCCCGTGCCGGTCAACATCGCCCGGGCGTTGGGCGCCGAGAAGGTCATCGCGGTCAATATTTCGGCGGACGTGTTGACGCGCGGCACCGCGATCCAGGATCTCCAGCATTTCACCGAAGAGACCGTCGCCGAAGCCGCGGCGGAGCGCGCGGAAGGCGGCGGCCCGAGCGGCGGCATGCTGTCGGGCCTGCGCCGCGGCGGCGGGCTGTTCCGCCGGTTCAGCAGCGGCGAGGGCGGCAATCCCGGCATCGGCTCGGTGATGGCCGACGCGTTCAACATCACGCAGGACCGGATCATGCGCTCGCGCCTCGCCGGCGATCCGCCCGACGTGCTCATCAGCGCGCGCACCAACAAGATCGGCCTGTTCGAATTCCACCGCGCCGACGAACTGATCGCGTTGGGGCGCGAAGCGGCGCGCAAGGCGATCGACGAGATTCGCGACCATATCGATCTGTCGCCGCCGCCGAAGGCTTTGCCCGCCGCGCCGTCGCCGGCGGACGCTCACTGAAGCGCTGCGGCCAGGCGGCCGCGAGCCCCGCCGTTTCCGACCCGCCGGAGGTCAGCGGCGCTGGCGCAGCAAGAAGCGCTGCACCTTGCCGCTGGCGGTCTTGGGCAATTCGGGCATGAACTCGATTTCGCGCGGATAGGCGTGCAGCGACAGGCGGGCGCGCACATGCTGCTGCAATTCGGCCGCCAGCGCGCCGCTCGGCTCGCGGCCCTGCCGCAGCACGACGAACGCCTTGACGATTTCCGTGCGATCGGGATCCGGCTTGCCAACGACGGCGACCTCGGCGATGGCGGGATGCTCGATGAGCACGCTCTCGACGTCGAAGGGCCCGATGCGATAGCCCGCCGAGGTGATGACGTCGTCGTTGCGGCCGATGAAGAAGAAACAGCCGTCGTCGTCCTGCCGCATCACGTCGCCGGTCAGGTACCAGTCGTCGGTCAGGCTCGGCGTTTCGGCGCGCCAGTAGCCGTCGAAGGTGAACAGCGGCGAGCGCCAGCGATGCACGGCGAGCACGCCCGGCGTCCCGCGCGGCGCCGGCCGGCCCTCGTCGTCGAGCACGGCAAGCTCGAAGCCGGGCATCGCAAGGCCCGCCGAACCCGGCTTGATTTCGTGGCGCAGGCCATGATGATTGTTGACCAGCATGCCGAGCTCGGTCTGCCCGTAGTGATCGTTCAACGGACAGCCGAGCGCGCGTTTGGCCCAGCGCACGACTTCCGGATTGAGCGGCTCTCCGGCGCTGCTCGCGACCCTGAGCTGGCCGGCGATCGCGCCGATCGCCGGTTCGCCCGCCGCCATCATCGCGCGATAGGCGGTCGGCGCCGCGGCCAGGCTGGCGATCCCCAGCGTCTTGATGACGCGCACCGTGGATTCGACGCTGAACGGCCCCTCGAACATCGTCGTCGCATGACCGAGCGCGAGCGGACCCATCACCGCGTAGAGCATGCCATAGGCCCAGCCGGGATCGGCGATATTCCAGTAGCGGTCCTCGGGCTGCAGGTCGATGGCGTCGATCATGTAGGACGCCGCCGCCAGCAGCATGCGCAGGGGATAGCGCACGCCTTTCGGGCGCCCGGTGGTGCCCGACGTGAACATGATGACGAAGGGATCGTCGGCGCCGAGCGCGACCGGTTCGAAGTCTCCGGACTGCGCGTTCAATTCGGCGGCGAACGCTCCCGCCTCGCCCTGCCCGCGATCGACCATCAGCACGGCCGGGCAGTCCTCGACGCCGTCGAGCTTGGCGCGGTTGGCGAGGTCGGTGACGATCAATTTCGCCTCGCTGCCGCCCGGCGCGGTGACGCGGCTCTCGATCGCGGCAGGCCCGAAAGCGGTGAACAGCGGCTGATAGATCGCGCCCGCCCGCCAGGCGCCGAGAATCACCGTCAGCAATTCGGGGATGCGCGGCAGCAGGGCGGCGACCACGTCGCCGCGCCCGACGCCGCGCGCCCGCAGCAGGTTGGCGAAGCGCGCCGATTCGCGCCGCAGTTCGTCGAAGGTGACGCTCGCCCTTGCAAAATCGCGGCCGACCCATTCGAGCGCGACGCGTCCCTCGCCCGCCCAGCGGTCGCAGCACGCCACGCCGGCATTGACGCCGTCGGCGAGGCGCCCTTGCAAGACCCGCCGCTCGAGCGCGGCGAGCGAAAAGTCGCGATAGGCCGCCTGGTAGTCGCGCATCGCGAGGCCTCCCGTTCTGACGTCCGTTTCGAGCGTGTAGAGCGGCCGTCGCGCCTTGTCGAGCTTCGGCCGCGGCCCGGCCTTGCGCAATTGGGCGCCGTCGCCGAAACTCGCCGGCGGAACGGCCGCGCTTCCCGCCGGTTGCGGCGCCGCCGCGGTTGGAATAACCAGGATCGATCATGAGCGACTATGCGTTCGACACGATCCCGGCGCTGCTGGCGCGCGGCGAGGCCGACGCGCCCGCCGTCGGCGCGCCGGATCGCCCGCCCCTCGCCTATGCGGGCCTGCGCGATCTGGCCGAGCGCACCGTGACGGCGCTCAACGGGATGGGGATCGGGCGCGGCGACCGGGTGGCGATCGTGCTGCCGAACGGCCCGGAAATGGCAACTGCCTTCGTGACGATCGCCTGCGGCGCCGCGACCGCGCCGCTCAATCCGGGCTACCGCACCCAGGAGTTCGATTTCTATCTCGCCGATCTCGGCGCGAAGGCGTTGATCGTGCTGCAGGGCGCCGAGAGCGAGGCGCGCGCGGCGGCGGCCGCGCGAGGCGTGCCGATCATCGAGCTTGCGCCCGCCGCGGACGGCGCCGCCGGGCTGTTCACGCTGCGGCCGGAACGGCCGATGCAGGGCGCCGCCGCGCGACCGGGAATGGCCGCGCCGGAGGACGTCGCGCTGGTGCTGCACACTTCGGGCACGACTTCCCGGCCGAAAATCGTGCCGCTGCGCCAGGTCAACATCGCCGCTTCGGCGCAGCACATCGACCGCGCGGTGGCGCTCGGGCCGCAGGACGTCTGTCTCAACATCATGCCGCTGTTTCACATTCACGGGCTGATGGCCGCCGTGCTGGCGAGCCTGGCCGCAGGCGGCTCGGTGGTGTGCAGCCCCGGCTTCAACGCGTTCCGCTTTTTCGCCTGGTTCGCCGCCATCCGCCCGACCTGGTACACGGCGGTGCCGACGATGCACCAGGCGATCCTCGGTCTGGCGAGCCGCAATCGCGCCGCCATCGAGGCGGGCCGGTTGCGGCTGATCCGCTCGTCCTCCGCCTCGCTGCCGCCGCAGGTGATGACCGAGCTCGAGGCGACGTTCGGCGCGCCGGTGATCGAGAGCTACGGCATGACCGAGGCCGCCCATCAGATGGCCTCCAACCCGCTGCCGCCGCGCCGGCGGTTTCCCGGCTCGGTCGGCGTCGCCGCCGGTCCGCAGATCGCGATCATGGATGAGAGCGGCGCGCTGGCGCCGCAGGGCGCGCTGGGCGAGGTGGTGATCCGCGGCCGCAACGTGACCGACGGCTACGAGAACAACCCCGAGGCCAACGCCGCCGCCTTCGTCAACGGCTGGTTTCGCACCGGCGACCAGGGCTGGCTCGACGAGGACGGCTATCTGCGCCTGACCGGCCGGCTGAAGGAGCTGATCAATCGCGGCGGCGAAAAGATCAGCCCGCTGGAGGTCGACGAAGTGCTGATGGATCATCCGGCGGTCGCGCAGTGCCTGACCTTCGCGTTGCCGCACGCCAAGCTCGGCGAGGAGGTGGCGGCGGCCATCGTGCTGCGCGAAGGCAAGACCGTCGACGAACGCGAATTGCGCGATTTCGCCGCAACGCGCCTCGCCGCCTTCAAGGTGCCGCGCCGCGTCGTCTTCCTCTTGGAAATCCCGAAGGGCGCCACCGGCAAGCTGCAGCGCATCGGGCTCGCCCAGAAGCTCGGGTTGACGGCGTGAAGATCGCCGTGTTCGGCGCCGGCGCGATCGGCGGCCTGTTGGCGGCGCGCATCAGCGCCGCCGGCGGCGAGGTCACCGTGATCGCGCGCGGCGCGCACCTGGCGGCGATGCAGGCCAACGGGCTGACGCTGCGCAGCGGCGGCCGGACGCTGACGGCGCGCCCGCGCTGCGTGGCGGATGCGGCCGAGGCGGGCGCGCAGGATGCGGTGATCGTCACGCTGAAGGCGCATGGCCTGCCCGCCGCCGCCCCGGCGATCGCTTCGATGATGGGCCCCGCGACCTCGCTGGTGACGGCGATCAACGGCGTGCCGTACTGGTATTTCTACGGGCTCGACGGACCCTGGCGCGACCGGCGGGTCGAGAGCGTCGATCCCGGCGGCAGGCTGTGGGACATCCTGCCGCCGTCGCGGGCGATCGGCGCGATCGTCTATCCCGCCGCCGAAGTCGTCGAACCCGGCGTCATCGAACACACCTACGGCGACCGGTTCACGCTCGGCGAGCCGGACGGCAGCCGCAGCCCGCGCATCGAGGCGCTGTCGCGCCTGCTGATCGAAGCCGGCTTCCGGGCGCCGGTGCGCCCGCGCATCCGCGACGAACTCTGGGTGAAGCTGTGGGGCAACCTCGCCTTCAACCCGCTCTCGGCCCTGACCGGCGCAACGCTCGACCGGATCACGGGACGCCCGGACCTGCGCGCGGTCTGCCGGGCGATGATGGGCGAAGCCCAGGCGGTCGCCGAGGCGCTCGGCGTGCGCTTCGCCATCGACGTCGAGAAACGCATCGACGGGGCGGCGGAGGTCGGCGCGCACAAGACCTCGATGCTGCAGGACCTCGAGCGCGGGCGGCCGATGGAGATCGACGCGCTGCTCGGCGCGGTGGTCGAGCTCGGCGAGATGGTCGGCCGACCGATGCCGCAATGCGCGGCGATCCTCGCGCTGCTGCGCGAGCGGGCGCGGCAGGCCGGCTGCTATCCGTAAGGAGGCTCCCCCCGCGTCAATGCGCGAGGATCGCCAGCAGCAGCAGCGCGACGATGTTGGTGATCTTGATCGCCGGATTGACCGCTGGGCCGGCGGTGTCCTTGTAGGGGTCGCCGACGGTGTCGCCGGTGACCGCGGCCTTGTGCGCTTCCGAACCCTTGAGATGCTTGACGCCGTCCTTGTCGGTGAAGCCGTCCTCGAAGCTCTTCTTGGCGTTGTCCCAGGCGCCGCCGCCGGAGGTCATCGAAATGGCGACGAACAGGCCGTTGACGATGACGCCGAGCAGCGAGGCGCCGAGCGCGGCGAACGCGGAAGCCTTCGAGCCGCCCGAGACGATCAGCACGACGAAATAGACGACGAACGGCGCCAGCACCGGCAGCAGCGAGGGGACGATCATCTCGCGAATCGCCGCCCTGGTCAGCATGTCGACGGCGCGGCCGTAATCCGGGCGTTCCGTTCCCTGCATGATGCCGGGCTTTTCGCGGAACTGGCGGCGCACCTCCTGCACCACCGAGCCCGCGGCGCGACCGACCGCGGTCATCGCGATGCCGCCGAACAGGTAGGGAATGAGGCCGCCGAGGATCAGGCCGGCGACGACATAAGGGTTGGAGAGGGCGAAGTCGATGACCCCGACGTCCTTGAAATAGGGCACGCCGGTGTCGACGAAATGTTTGATGTCATTGGTGTAGGCCGCAAACAGCACCAGCGCGCCGAGGCCCGCCGAACCGATCGCATAGCCCTTGGTCACCGCCTTGGTGGTGTTGCCGACCGCGTCGAGCGCATCGGTCGACTGGCGCACCTCCTTGGGCAGCCCGGCCATTTCGGCGATGCCGCCGGCATTGTCGGTGACTGGGCCGAACGCGTCGAGCGCGACGATCATGCCGGCGATGCCGAGCATCGACGTCACCGCGATCGCCGTGCCGAACAGACCGGCGAGCTGATAGGTCGCGATGATCCCGGCGGCGATCACCAGGGCGGGCAGCGCGGTCGATTCGAGCGACACCGCCAGACCCTGGATGACGTTGGTGCCATGGCCGGTGACCGAGGCCTGCGCGATCGACACCACCGGCCGCTTGCCGACGCCGGTGTAATATTCGGTGATGACGACGATGAGGCCGGTGATGACGAGGCCGACGAGTCCGCAGATGAACAGGTTGAGGCCGGTCACCGATTTGCCGGCGACGATTCCGACCTCGCCCCAGCCGATCACGAAAGTCGCGGCGGCGAGGCCGACGATCGACAGCAGGCCGGTGGCGATGACGCCCCTGTAGAGCGCGCCCATGATCGAATTGTCGGCGCCGAGCCTGACGAACTGCGCGCCGATGATCGAGGTGATGATGCAGGCGCCGCAGATCGCCAGCGGATAGATCATCGCGGGCAGCAGGGCGGGCGTCTCGGCGAAGAAGATCGAGGCCAGCACCATTGTCGCGACGACCGTCACCGCATAAGTTTCGAACAGGTCGGCGGCCATGCCGGCGCAGTCGCCGACATTGTCGCCGACGTTGTCGGCGATGGTGGCGGGGTTGCGCGGATCGTCCTCGGGAATTCCCGCCTCGACCTTGCCCACGAGATCGGCGCCGACGTCGGCGCCCTTGGTGAAGATGCCGCCGCCGAGGCGCGCGAAGATCGAGATCAGCGAGGCGCCGAACCCGAGCGCCACCAGCGAGTCGATGACGACGCGATCCGACGGCGCAAAACCCAACGGACCGGTCAGAATCACGAAATAGCCGGCGACGCCGATCAGCGCCAGCCCGACCACCAGCATGCCGGTGACCGCGCCGGCCTTGAACGCGACGTCGAGGCCGGCGCCGAGCGAGCGGGTGGCCGCCTGCGCCGTGCGCACGTTGGCGCGCACCGAAACGTTCATGCCGATGAAACCCGCCGCGCCCGACAGCACCGCGCCGATCAGGAAGCCGACCGCGACATTCCACGACAGCAGCAGGCCGAGGCCGATGAAGACGACCGCCCCGACCCCCGCGATCGTCGTGTATTGGCGCCTGAGATAAGCTTGCGCGCCTTCGGCGACGGCCCCGGAAATCTCCTGCATCTTCGGGGAGCCGGCGTCCGCCGCCATCAATTGGCTGACGGTGACCCCGCCGTAGATCAGCGCCAGCACGCCGCATAATATGATCAGCCCGATAATCATTGAGTTCGGTCCCCTCGGCGCGATCGGCGCGCGTTGACATTCGTTGAACCGGCGCGGCGGCGCGCGCCTTCATTCGGGCGCCGTCTTGCCAGAAACCCTCGGCCGCCGCAACGCGCCGCGTCGAAATTGTCACAGTTTGCCGTGAACGATCGTGAATCCTCGCCGCACCAGCGCTTCGGCGCGTGATTTTTTGAGGATTTCAGCGAGAATTGAGGCGCGCCGCCGCAAAATCGCCGCGCGCCGAGGAATGGCGTAAGGCGGCGTCAACGGGTGGCGGCGGGCGCGGCGGACGATCGAAGGCCGCCCGAACGACGCCTTCGCGGTCAAAAAAAGTGCGGGCCGCCGCTCAGCTCGGACGCGCGGTTTCGGCGACGAGTTCGAGCGGCAGGACCTCGACCTCGCCGCCGGCGACGCGCCGCGTCTGCTCCTGATAGCGCTTGAAGAAGTCCTTGCGCCCGAGCGCGGCGGCGGCCTCGTCGTCGGACGCCCCGGCCAGATGATAGTAGCCCGAACCGTCCCGGTGCTTCATCACGCGATACGAAACCCGCCCCCTCAATTCGGGGTCGCTTTCCAGCGCCGCGATGAATTCGCCGATGTGCCGGCGCCAGGCCTCCGGCGACCCCTCCTTGAACTGATACTTGATGAGGAAATGCTTCATGGCCGGCTCCCGTCGTCGCGCGTCGATTTGGCGCTTGAAGAAGCAAAGATGCAAGTATGGACAAAAATGATATTGTGTTGCCGCGCGTCCACGCCTGATCGAGCGAGCGATCGAGACGCGACGGTCCCGGAGCGACGACGCCGATGCCTGACGGCAAGATCACGCCGACCCACGCCTGTCCGGTCGCCGCGTTTCAGAAGATGATCAGCGGCAAATACAAGCTGCGCATCATCTGGGACCTCAAGGACGGACCGCGGCGCTATGGCGAGATCAGGAGCGGCCTGCTCAGAGGCCTCGAGGGGACCAGCGAGATCGCCCCGCGGGTGCTCAGCCGCGAATTGAAGGCGCTCGCCGGGGGCGGACTGATCGAGCGCAAGGACTATGGCGTCGTTCCGCCGAAGGTGGAATACAAGCTGACCCGCAAGGGACAGAGCTTTGTTCCGGTCATTGCGGCGATCCGCGATTGGGGCGACCGCCACCTCGGCGAAAGCGCGGTCGGCGAGCCGCCTCGCGCGCCTTCGGCGGCGTAACGCCGCGCCTCAGAACTTCGGCTCGGGCGCCCCGCTCGCCCGGCAGGCGGCGGTCAGCGTATTGGCCATCAGCATGGCGATCGTCATCGGCCCGACGCCGCCGGGAACCGGCGTGATCGCCGCGGCGCGCGCGGCGGCCTCGGCGTAGGCGACGTCGCCGACGAGCCGCGTTTTCGGCCGCCCGCCGGCGTCGAGGCCCTCGGCGGCGACGCGGTTGACGCCGACGTCGATGACGATGGCGCCGTCGGCGATCCAGTCGCCGCGCACCAGTTCGGGCCGGCCGACCGCCGCGACGAGAATCTGCGCGCGCCGCGCGACCTCGGGCAGGTTCCGGGTGCGCGAATGAGCCGTCGTGACCGTGCAGTTTTGCGCGAGCAGCATTTGCGCCATCGGCTTGCCGACGATGTTGGAGCGTCCGATGATGACGGCCTCCATGCCCGAAAGCGTCCGCCCGAGCGCGGCGCAAGTTCTCTCGATGAGGATCATCGCGCCGGCCGGCGTGCAGGGGGCGAGCGCGCGCGCCGTCGCGCCGATCGACAACAGGCCGACGTTGATCGGGTGAAAGCCGTCGACGTCCTTATGCGGCGCGATCGCCTCGAGGATGCGCGAAGCGTCGATCGCCTTGGGCAGCGGCAGTTGCACGAGCACGCCGTGCACCGCCGGATCGGCGTTGAGCCTTTCGACGAGCGCCAGCAGTTCGGTCTGTGACGCATCCGGCGCCAGATCATGCTGCTCGGAATGAAAGCCGCATTCGGCGGCGGCCCTGCCCTTGTTGCGCACATAGACCTGGCTGGCGGGGTCCTCACCGACCAGCACGACAGCGAGGCCCGGCCTGATGCCGCGCGCGGCGAGAGCGCGCGCTTCATCGGCGACGCGCGCGATGATCTCCCTCGAGACCGCCTTGCCGTCGATGACCAGCGCGCGCGGCGTCGCGCCGCCCGCCGCCGAAGCAGGCTCCATCAGCGCCGTCCCCCGGAACCGCCGGGCGGCGCCGGCTCGCCCGCCGCGATGAAGGAATAGGTCGCGCGGTGGCGCGCCGACTCGCCACCGGCGAGGATGCGCATTCCCGGCTTTTCCTTGAGCTCGCCGGCGAAGCCCTCGGGGTCGGAGTAGCCGGTCCAGGCTTCCAGGCACAGGAACGGCGCGCCCGGCCGCATCCATAGCGCGAACAGCGGAAAATCGCCGAGCGCCAGTTCGATCGCCGCGCCGCTCGGCTCGACGAAGCGCAACGAGCGGCTCGCCGGTTCGAGGAAGCACAGGGCGTCGCGGGCGAACAGCGCGTCGGTGAGCTTCAGCGCGGCGCCTTCGATGGGAATCGGCCGGCGGCGCGCCGAAACCATGCCGCCCGGCAGGATCACCGGGACCTCCGGCCGCTCGGGCCTTTCGAAGCGGATCTCGCAACCCTCGCGCGGCCCGCCGGCGAACGGCCAGCGAAAGCCCGGATGCAGGCCGCAGGCGTAGGGCATCGGCGAGCGATCGGCGTTTTCGACCTCGATGGCGATTTCCAGCGCGCGCTCGCCCAGCCGATATTCGATGGTCAGGCGGAAAGCGAAGGGATAGAGCGCGCGGGTGTCGGCGTTGTCGCGCAGGGTCAGCCGCGCGGCGCGGTCGCTGCGCGTCTCGAGCGCGAAAGTCTGCGAGGCGGCGAAGCCGTGCAGCCCCAGCGGATAATGGCGCCCTTCGACCCTCGCCCCGTCGCGCGTCCAGCCGACGACCGGGAACAGGATCGGGCTGACCTGGCTCCAGATCGCCGGATCGCCCGGCCACAGAAGGTCGCGCCCGCCGACCCGCCAGGCGCGCGCTTCGGCGCCGGCCAGCGCGATCTCGGCGCTCGCCCCGTCGCGTTCGAGGGTTATCAGATCGGTCATGGCTTCAAACCCCTGATCGCCGCCGCCTCCACCAGCGCGGCCTTCACGCCGGGCGCGCAGGCGATCAGCGGATTGCCCCTGGTCAAGCCTTCGCCGGCCAGAAAATCGCTGACATAGCCGCCGGCCTCGGCGACCAGCAGATTGCCGGCGAGGCAATCCCACGCGTTGATGTGGTTCTCGACATAGCCGTCGCGCCGTCCGGCGGCGACATAGGCGAGGCCCAGCGCCCCCGAGCCGGCGCGGATGACGCCCGCCCCGGTCGCAACGATGCGGGTCAGCAATTCGACATAGGCCATCGCGCCGCCGCGCTGATTCCAGCCGATCTCGATCGACGCCTTGGCGAGCTCCCCCGTCGTCGCCGAGCGCAACCGCATCCCGTTGAGCCAGGCCCCGGCGCCCCGGCGCGCGCAGAAAAGTTCATCGCGCATCGGATCGTAGATCGCCCCCGCCTCGACGGCGCGGCCGACGACGCAGGCGATCGAGACGCAATAATGCGGCGCGCCGCGCGCGAAATTCGAAGTGCCGTCGATCGGGTCGACGACCCATGCCGGCGCGCCCGCCGCGCCGGCGACGCCGGGGCCCTCCTCGCCAATGAACCCGTCGCCGGCGAAGACATCGATCAGCCGCGATTGGATCAACCGCTCCACTTCGCCGTCGACCTCGGTGACGAAGTCTTGCGGCCCCTTGAAGCCGACCGTGAAGGAGCCGGGGTCGAGGAACCGGCGCCGCGCCACCGCGCCCGCCTCGCGCGCCACGGCGCAAGCGGCGAGAAATCGGCTCTGCAACGCGGGCGCGTCGATCGTCAAGCTTGTCTCCCGGCCGGCATGGCGGTCGCTAGAAATGACTGAACGCGCCGCGCCTGAACGTCGCGGGCGCGCCGTCGCGGCCGACGAATTGCGGCGCCTGCGCCCCCGCGACCGCCTGCCCGATCCGCGTCACCGCGACCCCCGCCGCGGCCGCCGCCGCCTCGAAGGCCTCCGACTGTTGCGGCGCGACCGAAGCGAGGATTTCATAATCGTCGCCGCCGGTCGCCGCAATCTCAAACAGAGCGGGATCGGCGTCGATGGCCTCGCGCGCCGCCGCCGACAGGGGCAGCCGCGCGAGCTCGACGCGGGCGGAAACGCCGCTGACGCGCAGCATTTTGGCGAGGTCGCCGACCAAGCCGTCGGACACGTCCATGCCGCCATGCGCGTAACGCGCCAGCACCGGCGCCAGCGCCAGGCGAGGCCGCGGCAGCAAATAGCGGTCGACCAGAAATTGGCGATGCCCGGGGGAAAGCGAGGCGAGCCCGCCGTGGCGCGCCTCGAGGCCGAGGGCGGCGTCGCCGATCGCGCCGCTGACATAGAGCGCATCGCCCGGCCTGACGCCGGTCCGGGCGACCATGCGGCCGCTCTCGACGCGGCCGAGCGCGGTGATCGAGACCATCAGCGGCCCCGGCGTCCGCACCGTATCGCCGCCGAACAGCGGGCAGCGATACGCCGCGGCGTCCTCGCCGAGCCCGTGGGCGAAGGCGGCGAGCCAATCGGCGGTCCAGTCGCCGGGCAAGGCGAGCGCCAGCAGGAAGCCGAGCGGCTCGGCGCCTTTGGCGGCAAGATCGGAAAGGTTGACGCGCAGCGCCTTGCGCGCCACCGCGCCGGGCGGATCGTCGGCGAGGAAATGCACGCCAGCGACGATCGCGTCCGTGGTGACGACGAGGTCAGCGCCGGCCGGCAGCCTCAGCACGGCCGCGTCATCGAGCAGCCCGAGACCCTCCGGCGCGGCCATCGGCGCGAAATAGCGGGCGATCAGATCCTCTTCGCTCGGGCGGTTCGCCATCGTGTCTCTCGTCGTGTGAACGGCGCGCGCCGCCGAATGGCCCGCCGGTCTGAATTCCTGCGATGGATGCCGGGCAGACCTAGCCGCGCGCAAAGCTCGGCAGTCGCCCATCGCGCATTCGAATCGAAGCGTCGGAGAAATGGTTTGGCTGCGCCCGAATCCTTATCTTACTTTGATGCGGACTTGCGCGGACGCCCTCCCTTGGCGCCATTGGTCCGCGCCGCGGCCGCTTTCGCCGGAGATGTCGTCTGCCCCGCGCGTCGGGCCATGTACGCCCTCGTGCCGAAGATGCCGGCGAGCAGACCGGGAATTGAAAGGTCGGCATTCAGCGCTTCCCAATGCAAGCCATAACCGGCGCCGAGAATTTCAATCTCGGCGAGCTGGTCATCCGTCGCCGATTCCAATCCCTGCGCCAGGCGAGGCGGGAAAGCAAAGGTGCAACCATTCGTCAAGTCCACGATGACGCGGCCAAGCTGCTTGTCGTATCGGGCAGAAGCGGCCCGAGGTTCAATTTCCCGCGTAGTCCTGCCCGGCTCCATCGCCGCGTCGATCTGGGCTTCCGTCAGATCAATCATGGATTTTCCTCCATCGGGCCAGAAAATGGTCCCTCTGCTCGACAACCATCTTCATGGCGCGTCGCACATCGCTGCGCTTCATGTTTTCGGCCCAAATCAGTTCGGGACCGCCGGCAACGCCGATCAGATTGATCTTGACCTGCCCGTCACCGAACACATGCCCATGCGCCGGTTCGTGATCGTCCACGAAGATGACGACCCTCAGGCCGTGCGCACGATAGATCGTAACCACAGAAAAATAATAACCCATCCTGATAGGTTACTCAAGATCGACTCTGCAGAGTCTCAGATTGGGAGTTTTGCAACGCTCCGCGGAGCTCCCGCGAGCTACCCCTTGACGTAGACCCAGGCCTCGACGCCCGACTTCAGACGCGCCAGGACGCGCTTGTAGTCGGATACTTCATAGGCGTCGGCGGCGGCAAGCTCGGCCGGCGTGATCTCGAACACCGTGCCGGCGACCTCGTCGGCCGGATCGTCGCTCTTTGCGACGATCGGATGAAAATTCGCGCCGCTTTTGGCGATGACGTCCGGGTCGGTGATTTCGATCATCGATCGCCGGTAGCCCGGCAGGGCGTCGTCCGCGCCTTTGAGCCGGCGGCCGAACGAGGCGATCTGGACGCCCTCCTGTTGCAGCGTTCCGTAGGAAAACAGGTGAACCGTCCGCCCGTCGCCCATATCGGCAAGCCCCCGCCGCGGTAAAGCCTGATCCCGCGCGCGCCGTCGATTGTTGCAATATTTTCGCGTCCGATCAAAGCCTCGCAGCGGCGCGCCGAACCGCTTCGACCGTGCGCGCCAGATCGCTGCGTCGATGCGCCGGTCGGGAACCAACCAGACCAGCGCGACGGCCACGTAAAGCGCGATGGCGAGCACGCCGTCGGTGAACGTTTCCGGCCGTCGCTTGTCCTATGCCGTGCTCACGGCGCCGCCTTGCGCGCTTATTGCATATCCCCGCCCATGTCCCTAAACCTCGCCCCGCTTATGGCTGAGGAGCGCCCCTTGAACGACGTTTTTCGTCCGCGATCCGACTTTCTGGCGACGCTGCAGGCGCGCGGCTTCATTCATCAGTGCTCGGACTTCGCGGGCGTCGATGAAAAGGCGCTCACCGGCTCGCTCGTCGCCTATGTCGGCTACGATTGCACCGCGCCCTCGCTGCATATCGGCAATCTCGTGTCGATCATGATGCTGCACTGGCTCCAGAAGACCGGCGGCAAGCCGATCGCGCTGATGGGCGGCGGCACCACCATGGTCGGCGACCCCTCGGGCAAGGACGAGACGCGCAAGCTGCTGACGGTCGAGCAGATCGAGGCCAACAAGGCGGGGATCCGCAAGGTCTTCTCGCGCTTCATCAGGTTCGGCGACGGCGCCGGCGACGCGCTGATGCCCGACAACGCCGAATGGCTCGCCAGGCTGAACTACATCGATTTCCTGCGCGAAGTCGGGCGTCATCTTTCGGTCAATCGCATGCTCGCGATGGATTCGGTGAAACTGCGCCTCGCTCGCGAGCAGGAGCTTTCTTTTCTCGAGTTCAACTACATGTGCCTGCAAGCTTATGATTTCGTTGAACTCCAACGGCGCGTCGGCTGCACCCTGCAGATGGGCGGCTCCGACCAATGGGGCAACATCATCCAGGGTGTCGAACTCGGCCGGCGCCTCGGCGCGCCACAGCTCTACGCATTGACCGCGCCGCTGATCGCCACCGCCTCGGGCGCCAAGATGGGCAAGACGGCGGCGGGCGCGGTCTGGCTCGACGCCGCCTGGCTGTCGCCCTACGATTACTGGCAATTCTGGCGCAACACCGAGGACGGCGACGTCGGGCGGTTCCTGCGCCTGTTCACTGTGCTGCCGCTCGACGAAATCGCCCGCCTCGAAGCGCTCGACGGCGCCGAGATCAACGAGGCCAAGAAAATCCTCGCCAGCGAGGCGACCGGCCTGCTGCACGGGGCGGATGCAGGGGCGGCCGCCGCCGAGACGGCGCGCCGCACCTTCGAGGAAGGCGCGCTCGCCGAGAGCCTGCCGACGGTCGACGTGCCGGGCGCCGAATTCGACGCCGGGCTCGGCGCCCTCGCCGCCTTCCAGCGCGCCGGCCTCGTCGCCTCCACCGGCGAGGCGCGTCGGCAGATTCGCGGCGGCGGCCTCAGGGTCAACGACCAGGCGCTGACCGACGAGCGGGCGATCATCGGGCGCGACGCCCTCGGCGCGGCGGGCGTCGTCAAGCTGTCGCTCGGGCGCAAGAAGCACGTCCTGCTGCGCGCCGTCTGAAGCGGGCGCTTTTCGAACCAGCGGACCGCGTCGCCGACGCCTCGCCGCTTTAGCGCGAATCCATCGACGCCTTGGGCCCCGACTCCGTCGCCGCCTTGGGCGCCCCACCGACCGGCGCGGTGCCGTCGACCGCCCCGAAAATCTTGCGCAAGAAGCCCGGCGTCATCGCGGAAAACGGATTGACGCTGAGCACCGGCGCGGCGGGCGACCCGACAAGCCGATAATTGACGCCGACCAGGCCTTCATGCACGCCGCCGCCGAGGACCAGCCCGACGAACGGAATCTGCGTGACGAGGTTGTTGACCTGGTAGGCCGGCACGAAAGTGCCGTTCAGGTCGATATGGTCATGCGCGTAGTCGAGGAAACCCTGGGTGGTCAGGCCCATCTGGGCGTTGTAGATGACCGCCTCGCGCAAATCGATCCGTCCGCCGACCCGGGCGAATTTGGCGGTCATCTTCTGGAACGTCGCCGCATCCGGGTTGATCCGCAGGGCGCCGGGAGCGTCCGCGCCGACCGCGGTGGGCTCGCCCGCCGCGACGAGCTGGCGCAGTCCAGGCTCGTCGCGCAGCACGAAGTCCCTGACCACCGCCTCGCCGTCCTGCCTCCCGTCGACGTCGCGCATGATCATGTCCAGCGCGCCGCCTTCGAGATGCGAATAGAGGTTGAAGAAGCGCACCAGGGCGCCGGCGTCGCCGGCCTGCAGGCGAAGCAGGCCGGCTTCGTCGCGCCGCAAGCTGACGGCGCCCGCGCCGAGCCGCCCGTCGACTTTCAACTGCGCCAGCGCGCCGGCGCGCCGGGAAAGGGCGACCTCCACCTGGCTGAGCGCCGTCTTGTTGGCGCCGGCCACGCTGCCGACCCGCAAATCGAGGTCGAAGTCCTCGCCGGCCCCGACCGACGGGCCCTGATCGAGCAAAGCCTTGACGATCGGCCGGCTGTCGAGCGCCGCGCCGCGCACCGATATTTTCAAACCGGTTTCGGCGGCGGTGACTTCGGCCTTCAGATCATCGCCCGGCGAGAGCCGGACCTGGCTCAATTTGGCGGCGACGAAGTTTCCCTCGCTCGACAACTGCGCGGCGCCTCTGATCGACGCCGCGCCGGCGTCGACGACGATGTCGCTGAGCGCGGTCCCGTCGGCCGTGGCCCGAGCGCTGAACGTCGCCTTGCCGGGCTTGCCCGCCGGTTTGACGAGGCCCGGCACCGGATTGTCGATATTCAGCCGCGTCAGATCGACTTCGACTTCGGCGCCCTTTTGCGACAATGGGGCCTTCGCGCGCACCGCCATCGGACCGCTGAAGGCCGCGCCAAGATTGAAGCCGCCGCGGGCGCGCGCTGCGTCGTCGAGCGTGAAGCTGACCTGCGCCGCGCCTTCGTCATCGGGCCCTTTGTCGACCTCGACAGTGGCGGGAACGCCGAACAATTTCCCCTGCCCGGCGATCTTCAGCGCGCCGGCTTCGCTGGAGACGGTCAGAGCGCCCTGTTCGAAGCGCTCGTTGCCCAGAAACCTGTCGACCTGCAGGTTCGTCAGCGACGCCTCGGCGTGGACCACGGCGTCCTGCGGTCGCGCCGTCTTGCCGAGTTTCAAATCGAGCGTGAGCTTGCCGTCGAACTGTCCCTTCACCGTCGCCGGATCGACCGGCAGGCCGACGAAGGGTCGCAGCGCGTCGCGCGAAATCAGCTCGGCGAGCGCATCCGCCGGGCCCTGAACATGGGCGCTGGCCAGCGCCGGATTGAGCGGCTTTGGCGAAGTGTCGGGAATGGAGAAAGCGATGTCGCTCGCCAGCACGCGCCGTCCCGGCGACGCCTCAATGTAGGCGCGCTTGCCCGTCATCGACACTTCGTGACCGTTCATCGTCCCGCCGCCTTCCAGCCCCGACAGGGGCGGAACGCCGGCCAACAACTGCACGGAGGCGTCGCGCGCCGAGAATTCGCCGTGCACGCTGTCGCGCGGCACGGGTTGCTTGTTGAGCGCCAGCGCCAGCGCCGCCGCGTCCCAGTCAAGGGAGAGGGTCGCGGCGACAAGCTCGCCGCCGCGCAGATTCTGGACGCACCAGGTCCGCACGTCCGTCACGATGAAGCTCGGCCACAGGCGGGGAATATTGACGAGCGGCGTATGGCCCATGTCGAGTTTCAGCTTCAGCGTCGGCCCGGCGTCGGTCATCGCCGCCTCGGCGGTCAGGGCGCCGTTGGCGCCCGGTCCGGAAATCGTGAATTTGTCGACGATGAGACGCTGTTCGGCGGCGAGATAGCGCGCCTGAAAGACGGCCTTGTCGAGCCGCGCGAGGCGCTCGCCGGGCCGTTCGCCGGCCAACACCGTGTCGCTCGAGTTCAGGTCCGCGAACCAGGCGGCGTTGGTCGGCGACGGCGGCGACACCGAGCCGTCGAAATACACATGCGTCTCCCCGGAGAACACCTGAACGTTCTCGATGAGGAATCTTTGGCCCGCATTGTCCCAGCGCCAGCCGCCAGTCGCCTCATCGACGAGGAAGGGCTGCTGATCGGGATTGGCGAACCTGATATAGCCGGCGCCCAGTTCGAACCGGCCGCGCATCGCGGCGAGGCTCTTATCGGCGGCCAGTTCGATGTCGAGCTTGGCGGAGATCGGCATGCTGGCGTCGAAGGGAAGCTTGCGCCCGGTCGCCAGCAGCAGGTCGTCGAGGTTGAGGTCGCGAACCTCGAGGCTGAACGCGCGCAAGCCGACGCCCTGCGCCTCCATCGCGATCGACCAGCGCCCGGCCGGGCCGAGCGCCGATATCTTGAGGCCGGCCACGGCGCCCGAGCGGCCGAACGCCAGATCGAAATCCTTGAACACGGTCGTCTGGTGGGTGGCGCCGTCCTCGACTTCGAGGCGCCCATGCGCGACGCCGAGTTTGTCGAGAGCCTGGTTTTGACCGGCCACCGCCTCGATCAGGCTCCAGACGAGAGGCCCGAGTTGGGAGGGCAATGGCGGCGGCCCGGTCCGCGCGCCCGCGCCGTCCGAAGCGGGGTTGTCAGCCGGCCCCGGCGCGGGCAGATCGATGGCGACCGCGTCGGGCGCCTGGGCGCCCTCGACCGACAGGCCGCCATTGGGCCGCACGGTCAGGCGCAAATCCAAGCCGACCAGATCCAGCCGCCGCACCTTGACGTCGAGCGCCGCGAGCGCCAGCAGATCGAGGGAGACTTCGCCCTTGGGCGCCGCGACCAGGGTGCGCCCCTGCTGGTTCTTGATGACGACGCCCTCGAAAGCGACGATCACGCCGCTCTCGCCGCGCTCCAGGAAAGTCGGCCCGAGGGTGAACGAAAACTGGCCGTCAAATCGCTCTTCGAGGCTCTGGGCGATGCGCGGCGTCAGCAGGTCCAGGCCGATCGGGCCTTCGGCGAGACGAACGGCGACGACGCCGAGGCCGACCAGCGCGAGCGCCGCCAGACCGCCGCACACGCCCAGTCCGGCCAGCAGCAAGCGGCGGGGCGACAGGCCCCGCCGTCTGGACGGCAGACGCGGGCCCTGGCAGTCGGCGAGCAGAGTCTTCATCGCCAGCCTGGCCTGCGCCCTTGTCGCCGCATCGAATTGGTCGACCAACCCGCTGACGCTCCTTATCCCGGAAATATCAAATCAGTCCCCGCAGCCTGCCGTTCGGCGCGCCATCCGGCGGGCGCCCGGTCCCCGGCGGGCGCGTCTGCTTCGACGACCGGAATCATCGACCAGCCCCGCGAGGTCTTGAACGGGAAGGCCTCTTCGGTCAATGACGAGCCGTCGAACGGCGCAGGCGGCGCACGCTCAATCGGGTGTAACGAAGGCGATATCATGACGCAGCTCGAAGCGGGCGACCCGGCCCCGGACTTCACGCTCCCGGCCGGCGCGGCCGAACCTATAAGCCTGCATGCCCTGCGGGGAAGCAAAATCGTCCTCTATTTCTATCCCAAAGACGACACCGAGGCCTGCACGGCCGAAGCGGTCGCGTTCAACCGCCTGCGCGACCAGTTTGTTAAAGCCGGGACGCAAATTATTGGAATTTCGCCTGATTCCCTTGCGAGCCACGCGAGGTTCAAGCGCAAACGCCAACTCGCGCTGGCGCTCGCCTCCGACGAGGCCAGAACCGTCATCGAAGCCTATGGCGTCTGGCGGGAGAAGAGCCTTTACGGGCGTAAATACATGGGCGTCGAACGCACGACGGCGCTGATCGACGCCCACGGCGCGATCGTCCGCATCTGGCGCAAGGTGAGGGTTCGCGGCCATGCCGAGGAAGTGCTCGCCGCGGCGCAGGCGCTGTGAGGCGAGCGGCCGCGCCGGACGCCGCCGCGCAAAGCCGTTTGCGAAGGATTAACCCTAATCAAGTGTAATCGGGCGCGTTGGACTCCCCGCTGCCGGGGCCGGAGCGTCGTTCGATGTCGGTGCGAGAAGCTTATCCCAAGCCGAAACTGCCGACCTCCCACTATTTTTTCTCGTTGGCGCGCGGCGAAAGAATGCACACTTTCGCGCTGCGCCCGTCGCTGTTGTGGTCGATCGTCGCGCTGGCGCCGATTCTGGCGGCCTGGAGCGTCGGCGCGTCGCTGTTCATCGCCTTCCATGACCAAATGCTCGGCGCCGTGGTCGCGCGCGAAGCGGAAATGCAATACGCCTACGAAGACCGGCTGGCCGACGCGCGCGCCCAGCTCGATCGGGTGGCCAACCGCCAGTTGCTCGACCAGAACTCGTTCGAAGGCAAGATGCACGAACTGCTGTCGCGCCAGGCTCTGCTGGAGCAGCGCACGTCGATCGTCGCCTCGATGGCGCGCTTGGCCGGCGCCGCGCGCGACACGACCGCCTCGATCGGCGAGCGCGCCGCCGGCCGGCAGGGCGCCGCCAACGCCAGAGCGCCGACGACGGCGTTGATGGCGATCGGGGCGCACGCGCCAGCCCCGGCCGACAGCGTCATCGATTCGGTCAAGGCGTTCGCCCCGATCGACGCCGACGGCGCGCCGACGACGAGGCCGCTGAAACCGCGCCCGATCGAGGAGCCCCGCGCGGAGCGGCCGGACCATACCAGCGCCATTTCCGGAGAGGACGCCGATCAGCGGGCGTTCGCCGAGCTCGGCGACGCCGCCGGCAATCCCGATGTCGCGGCGCAGACGCGCCTCAGCCTCATTTCCCGTTCGCTCGACCGCATGGAGAAGCGCCAGATCGCGACGCTCGGGCGGATCGGATCGGCGGCCGCCGAAACGATCACGCGCTTGCGCGGCGTCATGGACGAGGCCGGCATCGCCCCCGACAGGTTCGCCCCGGCGCCCCAGCGGACGGGCGGCGTCGGCGGACCCTATATTCCGATCGACGTCGACGCCAACGCGCCCGCCTTCGACAAGGCGGTGTCGAGCGTCGAGCGCAGCCTGGTCGTCGAAGACCGCCTGCGCCGCGAGGTGCCGTTCGCTCCGGTGCGCCGCCCGCTGATCGGCCAGGCCGACGTCTCCTCGCCGTTCGGCTACCGCCCGGATCCGTTCCTCGGCCGGCTCGCGCTGCATCCCGGCGTCGATCTGGTGCAGGCCTACGGCGCGACCGTCAAGGCGACCGGCGCCGGCCGCGTCGTTCATGCCGGTCCGATGGGCGGCTACGGCAACATGGTCGAGATCGACCACGGCGGCGGCCTGTCGACGCGCTATGGCCATTTGTCCGATATCCTCGTCGAGGAAGGCCAGGAGGTGGAGGCCGGCGCCGCGGTCGGGCGCATCGGCTCGACGGGGCGCTCCACCGGCCCCCATTTGCATTACGAGGTCAGGGTCGACGGCGATCCGGTCGATCCCACGCGCTTCCTGCACGCCGGCGACGGCCTGCTGGAGACCGAGTAAGGCGAAAAGCCGGCATATTCCGCCGCAGCGCGTTTGAACCGGCGCGCCTTGGATGGGCGAGCGCGTGCGCCGGCCGGCGGGCCGCTCCCGAACCCCCGCGTCCAGCGCGAAGGCGCCGCGCGTTGATCCCGTCCTCCCAGCGGCTTTCGAGGCGGGCGCGATCGTCCGCCGACCGGCGGTCGCGCCCGGGGCGGCCGCGAAGCGCCGGCCGGGCGGTAGTCCGCTCGAGAAGGCGACAAATATATCGAATTTTTCGAATAAATTGAACTTATAAGAGCAATATTGTGGTTTCGATGACCTAACGTTTAGGTGAATATCCAGAATATCGGCTCGACCTATTGGCAATTTTACATTACGACACGTTTACTTATTCCGTTGCGTAGCTGGCGTCGCGGCGAACGACAACCGAGCGAGCGTCGGGTGGCCGGCCGCGTGATCTTGCCGGCGTGAGGAACGATAGATGCGACCGCCGTTTGATTGGCCGGTTTCGACTTCCCTCGGCGGGGCGCCCGGTGAAATCCTGCGCAAAGTTCTTCGCGCCGACCTCGCTCCATGATCAACCTCGTCAATTCCGTCGCCGATCTGACCGCCCTGCGCGACCGCGAGGAGCTGGAGATCGCCGTCGCGCTGGTCGCCGCCGACCTGTCGGGCGCCTCGGCGGGCAGACTGTGGCGCCTGACCCGGCATTTGGGCGAACTTCGGCTGCACGAGCGCGCCCGCCTCACCGATCGCAGCGTCGTCATATCCGAATTGCCCGTCGACCTCGGCGATCTGCCGACGCTCGATTCGCGCGAGGAGCTGCGCGCCTGCTATGACAGCCGGACGACCGCGCCGGTCAGTCTCGTGCGCGACGGGCGGCGACGTCACGTCTTTCCGATGATGGGCGCCGGCGAGGTCGCCGGCTTTCTCGAAATCTGCGACGCGGCGCCGCTGCGCGACGACCAGCGCCAGCTCGTCAGCGCGTTCCTGAGAATCTACCACAACCATCTCAACGTTCTCGACTATGGCGAAAGCGACGAGCTGACGGGCCTGCTGAACCGCAAGACGTTCGACGCGGCCTTCGCCCATCTGACGCGCATCGAAGCGCCGAGCCGCCCTTGCGCGGTTCCGTTCGTGCGCGTCGAACGGCGACGCCCGACCGGCCCCGATCAGCCGCGCTGGCTCGCCGCGCTGGACATCGACTTTTTCAAACGGGTCAACGATCGCTTCGGCCACGCCTGCGGCGACGAAGTCCTCGTCCAGATGGCGCGGCTGATGCGCGCCTCCTTTCGCGAATCCGACCGGCTGTTCCGCTGCGGCGGCGAGGAATTCGTGGCCATTCTGGAGCCGACGGAAGGCCAGTACGTCGAGGGGATTCTCGAGCGCTTCCGCGCCGCCGTCGAAGCCTACCCGTTCCCGCAGGTCGGCTGCGTCACCGTCAGCATCGGTTACACCCGCGTCGCCCCGCGCGACGACGGGCTCGCCGCGTTTCGCCGCGCCGACGAGGCTCTCTACGCGGCCAAGCGGCTGGGGCGCAACCGGGTGGTCCGCCATGAAGACCTGCCGGGCGCGGCGCTCGCGCCGACCCAGGCAGGGGCCGCGGCGCCCGAGCGGGCGCTGCCGCGCGGCCCGACGCTTTCCGCCTAGCCGTCCGCCGCCAGTCAGCCGCAAGGCGTCCGGCGACCTTGCGCCCTATCGGGCTTCCTCGAATTCGCCCGGCCGCGTCGCGCGCGCCAGCGAGTCGAGCACGGCGTTGATCATGCCGGATTCCTCGCGCCCGAAGAACGCGCCGGCGATGTCGACATATTCCTTGATCGCGACGCGCGCCGGCACGTCGCGACGCGCCTTCAATTCGTAGAGGCCGGCGCGCAGGATCGCCCGCATCAGCGCTTCGATGCGGCGCAGCGGCCAACCCTGCGACAGCGCCTCGTCGAGCCGGCGGTCGATGGCGTGCTGGTCGGCCAGCACGCCCGCCACGACGTCGCGGAAAAACGCCAGTTCGGCAGGCTTGTACTGGTCGCCCTCGACCTCCCGGCCGATCCAGTGCGCCTCGAATTCGGCGAGGATGTCGTCGAGACCTTTATCCGCCACTTCCATCTGGTAGAGCGCCTGCACGGCGGCGAGCCGCGCCGAAGAGCGCTGCGCGGCGCTGCTCATCGGGCGCCAAGGCGACGCCTGAGCGCGGCGAGGGCGAGGGCGGCGCGCGCCGCGTCGCCGCCCTTGTCACCGCGCGCCGGATCGGCGCGCGCCTCGGCCTGGGCTTCGTTTTCGACCGTGAGGATGCCATTGCCGAGCGCCAGGCCGCGTGCGACCGCCAGCCCCATCAAGGCGCGCGACGATTCGCCCGCGACGATCTCGAAATGATAGGTCTCGCCGCGGATCACGCAGCCCAGCGCCACCGCGCCGTCGTAGGGCCGGCCCGCCAGCGCCGCCGCGTCCAGCGCGATCGTCAGGGCGAGCGGAATTTCCAGGGCGCCGGGCACGCTGACCACCTCGCAGGACGCGCCCGCCGCCGCGATGGCGCGCCGCGCGCCCTCGAGCAGCCACGCGCCGATCGCGTCGTAGAAGCGCGCCTCGACGATCAGAATTCTGCCGCCGTTCAGCGTCACGGGCGGCTTGGCGACGTCGCGGCGCGGTTCGGCCATCGGTTCCTGTCATTCGGTGGGCGTCGGGCGGTCTGCGGCGCCTGCCTTAGAGCGGACGGCGGCGCGAAGCAAGGCGCGCGCCTAGCAGCAATCGCGGTTCGCCCAGGCCGCGCGGCCCTCCTTCACCACCAGTCCGACGATGGCCAGAGCGCCGACGCCATCGACCCACCATGCGCCGAAAGCCCATTGCGCGGCCAGACTGACGACGACCACCAGGGACAGCCAGCCGCAGGTCACGGCCTCCATGGCGTCGGCCCGCAAGGCGCGACTGCCGAGCCGCTCCGCGACGGCGATCTTGCGATAAGCGAGGTAGCGCATCGACGGGATGGCCGCCAGGGCGACCACGAGGCCGGGCCACGAGAACGCCTGGCCGCTACGGGTCCACAGGCTCCACAGCGCCGCCGCGGTCACATAAGCCGCCAATGCGAAGAGCAGGCCGCCGCCGACGCGACTGGCCGCGCGCTCGGCATCCTGCGAAAACGCCTGCCCGCGGCGAAGCTCGACCGACAATCGCCAGACGAGCACGCCCGCAGAAATCAACTCGATGACGCTGTCCAGTCCGAAGGCGGTCAGGACGAGGCTTCCGGCGGCCCATCCCGAGACGATGGCGACGACGGCCTCGACCGACATCCACCCGATTGTCAGCCATTCGAGCCCGAAGGCCTCGCGGATCAGCGCGCGGCGCGCGTCGGACGGCGCCCGGGTCGGCGACGGAAAGGCGAGCGGGGGCGGCGCGCAGCATTCGTCCGCGCAGATCGTCGCCGCTTTCTCCGCCTGCGCCTGGCTCACCCTCGCGCCTCCTGCGCGGCGAGCGTAGCAGAAGACCAAATTGCGGGCGAGCGCCTCGACTTCCAGGGCGGGCTGCGATCGCGGCCGGCGGCTTGACGGCGGCGCCGGCAGCCGCGCAGAAACGGCGAACCCGTCGACGGGAGCCAATCGCATGACCCGCAATGTCGCCGTTCTGATCGGCAGCCTCCGCAAGGGCTCGCTCAACCGGAAGCTCGCCGCGGCGCTCATCAGGCTCGCGCCGCCGGCGCTGCGCTGCGAGGTCGTCGAGATCGGCGAACTGCCCCTTTACAACCAGGATCTCGAAGAGGGCGTCGAGGCGCCCGCCGCCTGGCGCGCGTTTCGCGAGAGGATCAGGACGTTCGACGCGGTCCTGTTCGTCACGCCGGAATACAACCGCTCGGTTCCCGCGCCGCTGAAGAACGCGCTCGACGTGGGATCGCGCCCGAGCGGCAAGAGCGTCTGGGACGCCAAGCCCGCCGCGGTGGTCAGCGCTTCGCCCGGCGCCCTGGGAGGCTTCGGCGCCAATCACCACCTGCGCCAGTCGCTGGTGTTCCTGAACATGCCGACCCTGCAGCAGCCGGAAGCCTATGTCGGCCGCGCCGCGACCCTGTTCGCCGAGGATGGCGGCCTCGCCCACGAGACGACGCACGAGTTCCTGCGCGGCTTCATGAACGCTTTTTCGGCCTGGATCGAAGCAACCGCCCGACGTTGAGGCGGCGATCGGAGCCCCGCGCGCAAGGCGGGCGGCCCGGCGCGCCGTCAGCGCGCCGTGAATTTGGCGGCGAGCGCCGCCGCGACGTTCGGCGGCGCGAAGGGCGAGGCGTCGCCGCCCATCGAGGCGATCTGGCGCACCAGCGTCGCCGAGATGTGACGGACCAGCGGCGAAGCGGGCAGGAACACCGTCGCCAATTGCGGCGCCATCTGCGCGCTCATCGCCGCCATCCGCATTTCATAGTCGAAGTCGGTGGCGTCGCGCAGCCCGCGCACGATGAACGCGGCGCCGATGGCCCGCGCCGCGTCGACGACGAGGCCGCTGAAAACCATCGTCTCCAGCACGCAGCGGGTTTTCGCCATCGCCGGCGCCGCGGCCTCCAGGATCAGCGCGCGGCGCTCGGCGGTGGAAAACAGACCCGCCTTGTTGGGATTGACGCCGATGCCGACCACCAGCCGGTCGCAAAGCGAGGTCGCCCGTTCGATCACGTCGAGATGGCCGTTGGTCAGCGGGTCGAACGAGCCGGAGTAGAAGGCGATGCGGGACATGGCGAAGGGTTAGCGGCTGACGCGCCCTTCGACAAGGCCCGGACCCGCTGAAAGCGGCGGCGCGTCAGGTCTTGACCCGACGATCCGCGCCATGGCCATCTGGCGGCGGCCGGCGGTTTGGCGCCGGTCGCCGTTCGACGGGCGGTCCGACCATGACAACCGAATCGCTTGGCGAGCCCGCGGGATTGTTCGGGCGGGCCGACAGCGCCGCGACCCGCCGGCGACTGGCCCTTGTCGTCGCCCTCGCGGCGGCGTGGCTGTGCTGCGGGAGCGTCCTGGCGGACGAGCCGGAGGCGCTCCCGAAAGCCGCGCTGGCCGCGCAAGGCTTCGATCGCGCCCTCCTCGATCCGGTCGACGGCCTGAGTCTGCGCCGCTATGCGCATATCGCCTTCGACAGTTTTGCCGGCGACGAGCCCGACATGGACAAGGTTCTCGCGCGCTACGGCGTCGCCAGAGCCCAGTTCGACCACGCCAACGCCGCGTTCATTGAACGCCTGCGCGGCGACAAGAGCTACGTGATGAGCGAAATCTACGGCGCCTATTTCATCGAATCGGCGGGCGGCAAATATGCCGCGCTGGCGGCCGATGTCGCGCGCTCGGTTCTCGACGGCGCGCCGTTGCGCGAAGCGGCGCCGATGGCGTGGGACCAGTATCTGGAGCTGATGCGCTTCTACGGGGCCAACGTCTCACGCGCCAAAGCAACCTCGCGCGCCGCCTTTGACGAAATCCTCAAGCCGAAGGGGCTCTCCTTCGTCGACTATCAGATCATCGGCGCGTGGTTCGGCCGGCGGATGCGCCTCGGCGGCGGGCCGTAAACCACTCTACGCCTCGCCCTCCTCCGCCGCCTCCTCGCCGTCCGGTTCGGAGATCCGCTCGACGGCGACGACCCGCTCCTTCTCGGCGGTGTCGAAGACGATGACGCCCTGCGTGGCGCGGCCGGCGACGCGAATGCCGTCGACCGGGCAGCGGATCAACTGGCCGCCATCGGTCACCAGCATGATCTCGTCGCCATGCTCCACCGGGAACGAGGCGACCAGCTTGCCGTTGCGCGGGTTGACCGCCATCGCGACGATGCCCTTGCCGCCGCGCCCGGTCAGGCGATATTCGAAGGACGACGAGCGCTTGCCGTAGCCGTTCTCCGAAACGGTGAGAATGATCTGCTCGGCCGCCGACATTTCGGCGTAGCGCGCCGTCGACAGCGCCGCCTCGCCCTGGGCGGAGGTCTCGGCGTCCGGCTCGGCGGGCGCTTCCTCGGCGGTCTCGCCGGCCATCGCGCGGCGCATCTTGAGATAGGCCGCGCGCTCTTCGACGTCGGCGTCGAACTGGCGCAAAATCGCCAGCGAAATGACACCGTCGCCCTCGGCCAGGGTGACGCCGCGCACCCCCATCGAGTCGCGCCCTTTGAACACGCGCACCTCGTCGACGGAAAAGCGGATGCACTGGCCGAGCATCGTCGTCAGCAGCACGTCGTCCTGTTCCGAACAGATCTGCACATCGACGATCAACTCGCCCTCGTCGAGCCGCATCGCGAGCTTGCCGGCGCGATTGACCTGCGCGAAATCGGACAGCTTGTTGCGCCGAACCGTGCCGCGCGTCGTGGCGAACATCACGTCGAGATTCTCCCAGCTTCCTTCCTCCTCGGGCAGCGGCATGATGGTGGTGATGCGCTCGCCGGACTCCAGCGGCAACAGGTTGACGAGCGCCTTGCCGCGCGCCTGCGGCGCGGCGAGCGGCAGCCGCCAGACCTTCTCCTTGTAGACCTGGCCCTTCGAGGAGAAATACAGCACCGGCTGGTGGGTCGAGGCGACGAACAGCCGCGCGACGAAATCCTCTTCGCGCGTCTGCATGCCGGAACGGCCCTTGCCGCCGCGCCGCTGCGCGCGATAGGTCGACAGCGGGACGCGCTTGATGTAGCCGCCGTGGCTGACCAGCACGACCATATCCTCGCGCTGGATGAGGTCCTCGTCCTCCATGTCGGCGTCGCTGTCGAGGATGATCGTGCGGCGCGGCGTCGCAAAGGCGTTCTTCACCGCGATCAACTCGTCGCGGATGAGGCCGAAAACACGGGCGCGCGAGCCGAGGATGTCGAGGTATTCCCTGATCTCGGCCGCCAGCTTGTTCAACGCGTCGGCGATCTCGTCGCGCCCGAGAGCGGTCAGGCGCGCCAGGCGCAGCTCGAAAATCGCCCTCGCCTGCGCTTCCGAAAGCCGCAACGCGCCGTCCTCGGTCATCACGTGCCGCGGATCGGCGATCAGCGCGACCAGCGGCGCCATGTCGCGCGCCGGCCAAGCGCGCGCCATCAGCGCCGCGCGCGCGGCGGCGACGTCGGGCGCGGTCCTGATCAGGCGAATGAATTCCTCGATATTGGCGACGGCGATCGCCAGCCCGACCTGCAGGTGGGCGCCGTCGCGCGCCTTGTTCAGCAAATGCTTGGTCCGCCGGGTGACGATCTCCTCGCGGAATTCGATGAACGCCGCCAGCATGTCTTTCAGCGTCAGCATCTGCGGTCGCCCGCCGCTCAGCGCGATCATGTTGGCGCCGAAGTTCGATTGCATCGCCGTGAAGCGCCAGAGCTGGTTCAGCACGACGTCGGCGACCGCGTCGCGCTTGATCTCGATGACGATGCGCATGCCGTCGCGATCGGATTCGTCGCGAAGGTCCGAAATGCCTTCGATGCGCTTTTCGCGCACGAGGTCGGCGATCTTCTCGATCAGCGTCGCCTTGTTCACCTGATAGGGAATCTCGGTGACGATCAGCGCTTCGCGGTCCTTGCGGATCTCCTCGACCGTCACCTTGGCGCGCATGATGATCGAGCCGCGTCCGGTCGCATAGGCCGCGCGAATGCCGGCGCGTCCGAGAATCGCGGCGGCGGTCGGAAAATCCGGCCCGGGAATGATTTCGAGAAGGTCTTCGAATGAAATATCGGGCCGCTCCATGACGGCAAGCACGCCATCGGCGATCTCGCCCAGATTGTGCGGCGGAATATTGGTCGCCATGCCGACCGCGATGCCGCCCGCGCCATTGACGAGGAGATTGGGGAAACGCGCCGGCAGAACGACGGGCTCGGTATCCTTGTCGTCATAGTTGGGGCGAAAATCGACCGTGTCGCTGTCGAGATCCTCCAGCAGCGCCATCGCGATCTTCTCGAGCCGCGACTCGGTGTAGCGCTGCGCCGCCGGCGGATCGCCGTCGACCGAACCGAAATTGCCTTGCCCGTCGATGAGCGGCGCGCGCATGGAAAAGTCCTGCGCCAGGCGCACCAGCGCGTCGTAGACCGCCAGCTCGCCGTGCGGGTGATACTTGCCGGTCACATCGCCGACGGTGCGCGCCGATTTATTGTAGGGCCGCTCCGGCGTGAAATTCTGTTGATGCATCGAGAACAGAATGCGCCGGTGCACCGGCTTCAGCCCGTCGCGCACGTCCGGCAAGGCGCGGCTGACGATCACGCTCATCGCGTAATCGAGATAGCTGCGCTTCATTTCGTCGCTGATCGAGACGGGCTTGATGTCGGAGGGGCCGCCGGGCGGCCTCTCATCTTTCCTGTCGGGCAAGTTCTGGGCATCCTGAGCCGAAAGTCCGGCGGCGCCTTTCTATATGATTCCGCCGCGCGCCGCCACCTCTAACCGAACCTCAACGGACGCCGATTATTCGTTTAACTTCAACGATCTATCAAGATGGATGGCGGCGTCGCGCGGAACCTTGCGCAAGCCTCGCGTCGTCGCGCGAAACCGGCTTGGGATTCCGGCCCGCAAGCGCCGGGTTCGACGGCCGCGACAAGCCCGGCCCGGACGCATAAAGATTGGCGGATCGCGAAGAATCCCATCGCGACGGGGGGGCGCCGGGCGATGTTGCTGGACTTTCTCAAGACGGCGTTCGTGACCATGCTCGTCACGCTCGATCCGCCGGGGCTCGCGCCGGTGTTCATCGCGCTGACGCTCGGCATGACCAGGGCGGCGCAGCGCGAGGTCGCGTTGCGCGCCTCGATCATCGCGTTCCTGATCCTCGCCGCTTTCGCCTTCGGCGGCGGCGCGGTGATGGACGCGCTCGGCATTTCGATCCCGGCGTTCCGCATCGCCGGCGGTCTGCTGCTGTTCTACATCGCGTTCGAAATGATTTTCGAACTGCGCGGCGAGCGCCAGCAGGCGTTGGCCGGCGGCGCGGCGACGATCGACCAGATCCGCAACGTCGCGGCGTTTCCGCTGGCGATCCCGCTGATGAGCGGCCCCGGCTCGATCACCGCGACGATGCTGCTCGCCGGCCGCGCGGGGAGCGACTGGCGGGCGTTGACCGGCCTGATGGCGATCGTCGCTGTGGTCATGGGCCTCTGCTACCTGGCGTTCCTGATGTCGGAGCGCCTGTCGGGGCTGCTCGGGACGACGGGCAATGTCGTGCTGAGCCGGTTGCTCGGCGTCGTGCTCGCGGCGCTGGCGGTGCAGTTCGTCATCACCGGCGTGCTGACGGTCAGCCGGTGACGGCGCGGGATCATCCCCTGGCGTGGCGCGCCGAGCGCGCGCTGCGAAAGGCGTGGCCGGCGCTCGAGGAAATCGCCTGCGGCGATTGGCTCGCGCGCTTCGCGCCTGGCGTTTCGCGGCGCGCCAACTCCGCCAATCCGACGCGCGCGGCATCGAGGAATATCGACGCGGACATCGCCGCTTGCGAGCGGCTGTATCGAGCGCGGCGGCTGCCGGCGATTTTCCGCCTGCCGTCGATCATCGCGCCCGCCGCCGACGCGCGCCTGGCGCGCCTGCTCTATGTCGCCGAAGGAGAGACCCTGACGCTCTACGCCGATCTCGCGCCGGCCGCCGCGCGCGATCCGGACGTGGAAATATCGCCTCGTCCGACCGCGCAGTGGCTGGCGGCGATCGCCGAATGGCAGGGCCAGACGCCCGAACAATCGGCGATCTATCGGCGCGTCGTCAGATCCATTGCGATTCCCGCCGGGTTTGCGCGACTTGGCGACGCCGGCGAATGGGCCGCCCTGGCCTATGGCGCCGTGCATGACGGTTTGCTCTGTTGCGAATCCGTCGTCACGAATCCGGCGCGGCGCCGGCGCGGCCATGGGCGACGGATGCTCGCCGCGCTGATCGCCTGGGGCGCGGAGCGCGAGGCCCGCGGCGTCTGCCTGCAGGTGGCCGACGCCAATGCGGCGGCTGTGGCGCTCTATCGCGGTCTCGGCCTCAAAACCGAACTCTACCGCTACCATTATCGGCGCGAGCCGGCGTCCGAATGAGCCGCCCCGACCGGTTCAACGTCCTCCCGCGACGTCGAGGATCGCCCCGCTCACATAGGAGGCCGCATCCCCGAGCAGCCACACGATCGCCTCGCCGACTTCGTCGGCCGCGCCGGGGCGCCCGAGCGGCGTGGCGGCGCCGAGGCGCCGGGCGCGATCGGGCTCGCCGCCGCTGGCGTGAATGTCGGTTTCGATCAGGCCGGGCCGGATCGCGTTGACGCGCACGCCCTCGGGGCCGAGCTCCTTGGAAAGCCCGAGCGCCAGCGTGTCGATCGCGCCTTTCGAACCGGCGTAATCGACATAGGAGCCGGCGCCGCCGAGCCGCGAGGCGGCCGACGAGACGAGCACGATCGAACCGCCCTTGCCGCCGCGGCTGCGCGACAGGCGGCGCGCCGCCTCGCGCGCGCAGACATAGGCGCCGAGAACATTGACCTCGAAGATGCGCTTCATGCGCTCGACGCCCATATCGGCGAGGCGCATCGGCGGCGCCACCACGCCGGCGTTGATCACCACGCCGTCGAGCGGGCCGAGCGCCTTGACGGCGCTCTCGAACAGACCGACGACATCCGCTTCGAAGGCGACGTCGCCGTGCAGGGCGACCGCCTTGCCGCCGGAGCGCTGGATTTCCTTGACCACCGCCAGCGCCGCCGCTTCGTCGCGCACATAGTTGACGCCGACCGACCAGCCGCGCCGGCCCGCCAGCAAGGCCGCCGCCCGGCCGATGCCGCGCGAGGCGCCGGTGATGAGAACGGTCTTGGGCATGCAAACCTCCGCGAATATGACGGCGCGCCGGCCACGCCGGCCGAATCCAATTGTCTAACAATTTCGCCGCGAGCCGCCAAGGCGGTGCCCAGCGATACGACGGTCGGTGAGCCGCATTCCACAGGGCGTCGCGCGCATCCCCCGAGCGCACGCTTGGGCAAGCAAGAAACGGACCCGAACCCGCCGCTCAGGACGGTCCGCGCGCGCCCAAGTCGAGATAGGGCGCGACGACCTCGCGCGTCTCCTTGCTCGGCACGACCGGGACGACTTCGAAGGTCACGCCGTAGCCGCGCCAGCTCAGGATCCATTGCTGCAGCAGGCGCAGGTCGCCGCATTCCATGAGCTGGAAGCAGCGGTCGAAATTGGGCTCGACCCAGCTGCCGACATAGGACAGGCCTTGCGGAAAATTCGGACCTTCGTCGCGCACGCGCCGGTAGATCGACAGCGCGTCGCGATCCTTGAAACGTTCGATGACCATGAAAAGCATGCGCGCCCCCGGGCGACGAAGACGACGGCCGTCGCGGGAGGCGAATATCGAGGGTCCCGCCGCGGCGCGCAATCGTCGGTGCACTTCATCTTTCGGGGTCGCGCTGCCGCCGCCGCCCGGCTATCGTAGTTTCTTCTCATTCGGGGCGCTCAAAAGCTACACTCTGCGAAAATGGGAAAAAAGGAATTCATCCTTCAAGGTTTTACGACTCGCACCCATGGCGATGTGGTGCGAGAGCTATTTGACGTTGCCGATATTCAGCGGGTTGTCTTAAGTGTCGCTTTCGTCAGCGAGAGCGGCGTCCGGGAAATCGAAGCAAAGCTGAACGCACACGGGGCACAGCTCCGCGTCTTCGCCGGCATCAGAAACGACATCACATCGCATCAGGGGCTTGCTCGGCTTCATTCGATCCCCGGTAGCACGCTCTACGTCGTCGACACTGGCGCGCGAAACGTCCTCTTTCATCCAAAATTGTATCTCGCGCGTGGGAAGGCTCGTGCACGCCTCGTCATTGGCAGCGCAAATCTCACACTGGGCGGACTGAACAACAACATCGAAGCGAGCATGATGCTCGATTTCGATCTGGACGACGCCGCCGATGCTGCCGTTGTCGATGGCATCGAAGCCACCTTGGCGGCGCTCCCCGCCGAGTATCCCTTTCACATTGCGAAGATCAAGGTCGTTCCTGAGCTCGACGCACTGCTCGCAAGCGGTCGCCTGATTGATGAGACGGCGTTGCCTCCGCCACGGCCAAGGGCGATATCTGGAGCGATAGGAGCAAACGACGCGATTCCGCTCATTAAATTGAAAGTTCCCGCGATTCACCGCCTTATCGCGAAGGCTACCGCGTTGCCAAAAAAGGCAGCGGCGCCGAAACCGGCCGCGCCCGGCGGCGCTCTGCCGGGAGTTGTCGTAGCGACCACAGCATATGAACCCGTGTGGCAAAGCAAGCCACTAAGCCGTCGATCACTCACCATTCCAACTGGAGCCAACAGCAATCCCACGGGATCGACGACTTTGGGCAAGGGCCTCTTGAGCGATATTGATCCGGTCACTTATTTTCGAAAGCAAGTATTTGGTCATTTAGCCTGGAAAAAATACAACAATAGAGCTGGCAATGTCGCAGAGCGAGTCGACGCACAGTTCGACCTGATATTGAAGGGACTTCCAGTTGGAACGTTCACTTTAACCCTGCGCCACAGTCTGACACGGGCGGCCGCCGCTCCCGCCGACAAAAACCTTCCGACAGAATTGAGCTGGAATGACGCTCGTCAATTCGTGACGCGAGACGACCTCATAGGTCGAACCTTGTCCTTATACAGGGATGTCAATGACCGAAGGCATTTCGCTTTAGAAATCGACTAGGCCTCCTCGGCTAACGGCTCGCTCGAAGTCCGATGCCTGCGATCGCGCAGCTTCCGCCACCCTTCCAAAACGCATTCCTGTTTCGCGCGGGAAAGACCAAGGCCTCCCAGCACGACCCTGCCCTGGTGCGAAAGCACCTGATGGGTTGGCAAGGTGCGAATGGCCTTGTCCAAATCGACAAGGTCAATCTTCACCTTTGCCGGGAGGGGAACGGCCAAACGCTCGATCTCGGAAGGGATCAATTCGAGGACGCCACCGCCATAGTGTCGGCCTTCCAATTCCGCGCTCAAGGCCGTCAGCGGATTGATGAAGCTACCGACAAGTGTGTCGGCGGCGACTTTCGACCGGATTCGGTAGGCCGTATCCGTCGTATAGGCTCCGATCCGATTGAGAATGAGGCGTGGCGTGTCGTGCGAGCGCTTCAGCATACCGATCTCAGTCGAATAAACCGACGGCACGGTATACCAGGGAGAGCGCACGCGGCACTTGTAACGCGTGTGAAGGCTCTGCTTCTCGCCCAGTTCGATGTAAGCCTTCGCAGCCGCGTCGACCTTGCAAGATGTTTCGACGAACCACAGAAAATTGGTCGGGTTTCCCTTGGTCGCGTTGGCCGCGTGCTGTCGATCATCGTATATGACGCCCGGGCAATGCTCGCTGCGCCCGAACATGGGATGCGCCCATTTGGCGAGCTTGTGGCTTCTGACGACATCATCGGAAACGAGAAAAAACTTATTCGCCCCCGTCACAATCCCAACGTCGACTTTGGCGATGTCCTCAAACCGATGCACGTCGTCGTGCTCCGCAACTTCGTCGAAGAGCGAACGCGTCTCGAGATTCAGCAAGGCGCGCGTCCATTTCCCTTGCACGGTTTTGCCGTTGATCGTCTGGGGAGCGTTGAAAACGATCGAAGGATTAAGGCGGAGAAATTCCCGACCTTTGACTGGATATATACCGAGTCCTTCAGCGGTGTCTGCGACGCCCGACCTCTTCTCGGCCAGCAAAATCACTGCACCTTGCAACGTGCCGTCGAACCAAAGTTCTTCAGGGTCAACGATCACTAAACGGCGGCATTCGCTGCCGAGATAGGAGCGCAGCGATTGCGCGTGTGTGACGTGAATGACCTCTGACGGCACCACCATTGCGAGCCGCCCGCCCGGTCGCAGAAGCGCCATCGAGGCGAGCAGAAAAGGCACCCATGCGTTCGTGTGCTTCGTAAAGGGGAGCTTTAGCGCCTCAAAAATCTGCTCGGCCCGGACCTGGAACGGCTCAGGAAGGTACTGATATCGCACGAAGGGCGGATTGCCGACGACAGCATCAAACCGCGAGCTGCCATCGGCGAAATGGTTGATCGCCCATTGAAGAAAGTCCTCGGAATGAATTTTTGCCCCGGTCAAACCAACTTCGCGAGCGCGGGCTTGGGCCTTGGCCGCCTCCTCAGAATCCAGCTCGAAGCCTACAATGGACGCCTTCTTGAACCCCTGCGCTTTGGCGAGCGCGGTGAAGAAAACGCCGTCTCCGCAGCTAGGCTCCAAGGTGCGCGCGGGGCTGATTTCCTTCACCCAGCGCGCGAGAAAAGTCGCCAGGTCGGGCGGCGTGTAGTAGCCGCCACGAAGCTTCTGCGCGCTTTCGTTCTCGATGAAATTCATGGCCGCTTTGCCTTCCTTTGTTTGGGCGCGATTACAGGCAAGCTCGGCTGTCCATGTTCGGCGACATACTGCGTCGCCGAATGGATGAACCACTGTTTCAGGGTCGAATTCTCTATGGCTAAGGCGGCATAGAGGCGGCGCTTAAGGGCTGGCTCCACCTCAATCACCACTCGACCAGATTCACCTTTGGACATGGGCGACAACTGATTCGATGTTACTTATGTTATGTAACATTGCGCACATTGTCGTCGCGTGCAACACCTCAATTGCACTCGCATGGATTGCGGCCACGAGCAGCGCTTTTTTGTGTTACCCTAATGCGTGCATCCTCTGAACGTCGAGCAGCCGACTCATCCCGCCTACGCCGCCACTCAGCCGGCCTGAGACGTCAGCGTCTCGGTCTTCCGATGCGAGATTCAATTTGACGGCCGTCGGAGGTAACCGCCCGGCTGCCCGCTATTACAGGCAAATACGACAGGTCCGCTCAGAACGGAATGTCGTCGTCCATATCCGGACCGCCGCCGCCGGCGCCCGCCGGCGCCGGCCGCTTGTCGACCGGCGAGGCGCGGCCGAAACTCGCGGCGGCGGGGGCGCGCTCTTCGCCCGCAAAGCTCTCGCCCGATCCGCCGCCGGCGCGCGAATCCAGCAGCGTCAGTTCGCCGCGAAAGCGCTGCAGCACGACCTCGGTGGTGTATTTTTCGGCGCCCGACGCGTCGGTCCATTTGCGCGTCTGCAACTGGCCCTCGAGATAGACCTTCGAGCCCTTCTTGCAATATTGCTCGACGATCTTGCCGATCTGCTCGTTGAAGATCACCACATTATGCCATTCGGTGCGCTCCTTGCGCTCGCCGCTCGCCTTGTCGCGCCAGGTTTCCGACGTCGCGACGCGGATGTTGACGACCTGGTCGCCGGAATTGAGCCGCCGCACCTCGGGGTCGCGGCCCAGATTGCCTACCAGAATGACCTTGTTGACGCTGCCCGACATCTCATTTCTCCCACTCGCCGCATCGCGCGCACGCGACAATCCGTTGGCTCCTCGCCCAAGCTAACGCTTCGAGGGCGGCGACGCCGCCCCGCATTGCCCTTATCCACAGCCGGCGCGGCGCGCCGCGATTTGGCGGTTCGCGCTTTCGCACTACATTATAAGCGCCGGCTTCCATACGTTCTGTTTTTGTTCTAGCATCGCATGACGGCGGGCGCAAGCCCCATGCGCAGCGATTCGTTCCGTTTTCAAGGGTTCAAATGGCGACCTCCGAGCCGACCCGCAAGCCCCGCGCCGAAGCCGCCGCCACGCCCGTCGAGCGGCTGTTCGACGGCCGCGCGATCAGGGTGCGCGGCGCGCGCGAGCACAATCTGAAGAACGTCGACCTGACGATCCCGCGCGACAAGCTCGTCGTGCTGACCGGCCTCTCCGGATCGGGCAAGTCCTCGCTCGCCTTCGACACCATCTACGCCGAGGGCCAGCGCCGCTACGTCGAATCGCTGTCGAGCTACGCGCGGCAGTTTCTGGAGATGATGCAGAAGCCCGACGTCGACCAGATCGACGGGCTGTCGCCGGCGATCGCCATCGAGCAGAAGACCACCTCGAAGAATCCGCGCTCGACCGTCGGCACGGTCACCGAAATCCACGACTACATGCGCCTGTTGTGGGCGCGCGTCGGCGTGCCCTATTCGCCGGCCACCGGCCTGCCGATCGAGAGCCAGACGATTTCCCAGATGGTCGACCGCGTGCTGGGCTTGCCCGAGCGCACCCGCCTTTACCTGCTCGCGCCGGCGGTGCGCGGCCGCAAGGGCGAATACCGCAAGGAAATCGCCGATTTCATGAAGCGCGGCTTCCAGCGCCTGAAGATCGACGGCGAGTTCTACGAGATCGCCGACGCGCCGGCGCTCGACAAGAAGCTGAAGCACGACATCGAGGTGGTGGTCGACCGCCTCGTCGTGCGCCGCGACATGGCGAGCCGCCTCGCCGAAAGTTTCGAGACCGCGCTGGAGCTCGCCGACGGCATCGCGATCGTCGAATTCGCCGACCCGCCGGCCGAAGGCGCGGAGCCGCGCCGCATTCTGTTCTCCTCGAAATTCGCGTGTCCGGTCTCCGGCTTCACGATCCCCGAGATCGAGCCGCGGCTGTTCTCGTTCAACAATCCGTTCGGCGCCTGCCCGGTCTGCGGCGGCCTCGGCTCGCAGATGAAGGTCGATCCCGAGCTGGTCGTCCCCGACGGCCGGCTGACGCTGCGCAAAGGCGCCGTCGCGCCGTGGGCGAAATCGACCTCGCCCTATTACATCCAGACGCTCGAAGCGCTGGCGCGTCACTACAAGTTCCGCCTCGACGCGCCGTGGGCCGAGCTGCCGGCGAAGGCGCGCGACGCGATCCTCAACGGCTCGGGCGACGAAGAGGTGCGCATGGCCTACGAGGATGGGCTGCGCTCCTACGAGGTGAAGAAGCCGTTCGAGGGCGTCGTGCGCAATCTCGAGCGCCGCTACCGCGAAACGGAAAGCGAATGGTCGCGCGAGGAAATCCTGCGCTACATGAGCGCGACGCCCTGCGAAGCCTGCCACGGCTACCGGCTCAAGCCCGAAGCGCTCGCCGTCAAGATCGCCGGCGAGCATATCGGCGAGGTGAGCCAGCTCTCGGTCAAGACGGCGGTCGAATGGGCGCGCGCCCTGCCCGACAAGCTCGACGCCAAACGCAACGAGATCGCCCAGCGCATCCTCAAGGAAATCGGCGACCGCCTGACCTTCCTGCGCGACGTCGGCCTCGACTATCTGACTTTGGCGCGCGCTTCGGCGACGCTGTCGGGCGGCGAGAGCCAGCGCATAAGGCTGGCTTCGCAGATCGGCTCGGGCCTGACCGGCGTGCTCTACGTGCTCGACGAACCCTCGATCGGCCTGCACCAGCGCGACAACGCGCGCCTGCTCGACACCTTGCGCCGCCTGCGCGACCTCGGCAACAGCGTGCTGGTCGTCGAACATGACGAAGATGCGATTTTGGCCGCCGACTATGTCGTCGACGTCGGCCCCGGCGCCGGCATCCACGGCGGCGAAATCGTCGCCGAGGGAACGCCGGCCGAGATCATCGCCAGCCCGGATTCGCTGACCGGCCAATATCTTTCCGGCGCGCGCTCGATCCCCCAGCCCGCCCGCCGCCGCGCGGCCGAGCCGGAGCGCGCGGTCACCATCGTCGGGGCGCGCGGCAACAACCTGAAGAACGTTTCGGCGACGATCCCGCTCGGCCTGTTCACCTGCGTGACCGGCGTCTCCGGCGGCGGCAAGTCGACGCTGGCGATCGACACGCTCTACAAGGCCGCGGCGCGCCATCTCAACGGCGCCAGCGAACATCCCGCGCCCTATGACCGCATCGAGGGGCTCGAGCGGCTCGACAAGGTGATCGACATCGATCAGTCGCCGATCGGCCGCACCCCGCGTTCGAATCCGGCGACCTACACCGGCGCGTTCACGCCGATGCGCGAATGGTTCGCCGGCCTGCCCGAGGCCAAGGCGCGCGGCTATCAGGCCGGGCGCTTCTCGTTCAACGTCAAGGGCGGCCGCTGCGAAGCCTGCCAGGGCGACGGCGTCATCAAGATCGAAATGCACTTTTTGCCCGACGTCTACGTCACCTGCGACGTGTGCAAGGGCAAGCGCTACGACCGCGAAACGCTCGAGGTGAAATATCGCGACCGCTCGATCGCCGACGTGCTCGACATGACCGTCGAGGAGGCGGCGGCGTCTGTTCAAGGCGGTGCCGTCGATCCGCGACAAGATGGACACGCTGGTGCGCGTCGGCCTCGGCTACGTCAAGGTCGGCCAGCCCGCGACGACGCTGTCGGGCGGCGAGGCGCAGCGCGTCAAGCTCGCCAAGGAGCTGTCGCGCCGCTCGACCGGCCGCACGCTGTATATCCTCGACGAGCCGACCACCGGCCTGCATTTCCACGACGTCGCCAAGCTGCTCGAGGTGCTGCACGAACTGGTCGACCAGGGCAATACGATGGTGGTGATCGAACACAATCTCGAAGTGGTGAAGACCGCCGACTGGATCATCGACATGGGGCCGGAGGGCGGCGACGGCGGCGGCGAAGTGGTGGCGATGGGGCCGCCCGAGGCGATCATCCGCAACCCGCGCAGCCACACCGGCGCCTACCTGCGCGCCGCGCTGGCGCGAAGGCCGCCGCGCAAGGCGCGCGAGGAGGCGGCGGAGTAGAGCTTTCTTGCGTCGGGGGAGGAGGATTTGCGTGAAGCTCCGCGCGGCTTGTCCCGCGCTTGATTTCCGGATATATGTCTGGACATCATAGGAGCCGCCGAATGGGAACCCCCGCGCAAAATCGCGCTGTGCGAAACTATCGCGCCGGCCTCGCCGAGCGCGGCCTTGCGCGCTTTGAGGTCGTCGCGCGCGACGCCGACCGTGAACTCATCCGCGCGCTGGCCCGACGGCTTGCGGAAGACGGCCCGGAAGCGGCGAAAATTCGGGAGGCGGTCGGCTCGCGCGGCGAAGGATATGTCCCCAAGAAGGGCGGCGTCATCGAAGCGCTGCGGCGGTCGCCGCTTGTCGGATCCGGCGTGGAGTTCAAGCGCTCGAAGGACTCTTCTCGCCCGGTCAAATTTTGACGCGCTATCTGCTCGACACCAACATCGTCAGCGATGCGATCAAACCGGCGCCGTCGCCGACTCTCCTGGCGTGGATGCAGGAGCAGGAAGACAGCGACCTGTTCATTTCCGCAGTATCGATTGCTGAAATCCGGCGAGGCATTCTCGACTTGCCCCGGGGTCGAAAACGCGCCGCCCTCGACGATTGGTTCAACGGATCACTCGGCCCGCGGGCGCTGTTCGCCGGCAGAATTCTGCCTTTTGACGAAAACTCCGCCCTCGTCTGGGCGAGGATCATGTCGGAGGGAAGCGCAAGCGGACGTCCGCGAAACGCCTTCGACATGCTGATCGCCGCGATCGCCGAGGCGAACGATTGCGTTGTCGTCACCGGCAACGCCAAGGATTTTGAGGGAATCGAGATCGTCAACCCTTTGCGCGGCGTAAAATGACAGAGACCTTTTCCGCCAGAACGCGGCGGCGCGGCCCTGTCAACCGTGTGATGGTCGACATAATGGAGAAGATGGGCTGAAGGCGAGGGTTATCGCTCCTGCTCGTCCGCCACGGCGAGCTCGACGCGGCATACTCGCTCCAGGGCAGGCAGATCGTCCTGAACGAGTTTCCACAGCACGTCGGCCGCGACGCGGTCGTAAGCGTGCCGGACGACATTGCCTATCGCCGCTACCTTCGCCCACGGAATCTCGGTCTGTCGCGTTTTTATTTCCTCTGTGAGATGACGGCTTGCTTCGGAAATGATTTCAACGCCGCGCTCGACGAGCCAGCGCTTTTGCCAGTCCTGTTCGAACGTTTCGAGAGAATCACGGTCCAGCACCCCGCGAATGCGTTCGATCGCCTCGATGATATCCGCAAACCGGACTGAGAGGATCCGTTCGGCCATCAGAACACGAGCACGGCCGATGCTTCGATCCGCTTCCTCAGCCGGGGGTGCAGACTATCGCGCGTCATGACGTCGGCCTTGCGGCCGAGAATGCTGGCGGCGCGCTCCTTCACGTCCAGCAGTTCAAAGAGGCCGAGCTTGCCCTTTTCGTGATCGAAAAACAGATCGACGTCGGAATCGTCCCCGGCCTCGCCGCGCGCGGTCGAGCCGAACAGGTAGAGACGCTGGACGCCGAGTCGTTTCAAATCGGCTTCGTGCGCCTGCAGAAGAGATATAGCTTCGTCGCGTTTCATCGGCGCAGAGTAGCAAATCCGGGCGCTCGCTTCCACGTCTTTGCATTTCGCGATGACCGGTCCAAAGCCAATTCGAATGAACCGAGCCGCCTAAGCCGCCGCCTCGACCTCCGCCCTGATCTTCGCGCCCAGCCGCTTCTCCGCCATCGCCAAATCATATTGGCTCTGCAAGTTCAGCCAGAACGCGGCGCCCGGGCCGAAATAGCGGCTGAGGCGCAGGGCGGCGCCAGCCGTAACGCCGCGCTTGCCGTTGATGATTTCCGTCAGGCGATTGGCGGGGACGCGCAGCTTCAATCCCAAGGCGTGCGCGGTCAGGCCGCGCGCCGCGATCTCTTCGCGCAGCACTTCGCCCGGATGTACCGGCTCCATCGCGAAGCCGTCGGGCCGCGCATGAAAGATTTCATCCTTTGTCATTGTCGCAATCTCCTGGTGATGGTCGACGATCTCCACCTCGAACGCGTCGCCAATGTTTTCACCGATTCGTGAAACCACCGCCCCTCCAAATCGTCCCGTAAGTCCCGATATCGACTGCAGCGGCGGGATTGACTGCCCCAAGGAGCGATCAATGGCCAATCACGCGGTTTGTCGCTGCGCCTGAGCCCTTGCCCGGTGGGTGTCATCGGGACTCCGGGCGCGTTCGGGCGCCAAACGGAGATGGGACGATGACAGACTATCCTGCATATCGGTTGAGATGCGGCCAGGCGGTCGCGATCGGCGCCTTCGCCCTGTGCGCCGCGGCGCCGGCGATGGCGGCGCCTTGCGCGCCGCGCGCCGAATTCGTCAAGGCGCTCGCCAGCAACTACAACGAAAAGCCGTCGGGTATGGGCCTTTCGCAATCCGGCGCGCTGGTCGTCATCTTCACGTCGCCGGCCGGAACCTGGACCGCGGCGACCGTTTCGGCGGCGGGCGAAGCCTGCCTCGTCGGATCGGGCGACGGCTGGACCGACCTGACCCCGCCGGTCGGCGCGATGGCGCAGGCGGAAGCCAAGCCGGCGCCCTGAGCGAGCCTTGTAGGTCTGCCCGGTTTTTCAGCTATTGGGAGCCGAGGATTTCGCCGGCGGCGCCAGATCGCCGGTCCCAAAAAATGAGCGCCGCGGACTGCAAGGGCCGCCGCTCCGAATCTTGTGTTCGATGCGGCGCCCGATATGATGGCGCCTTCGCAGGGGTCGGACAGGGCGCCGGCGCGTAAGCCATCGCCAGGCGTTTCCGTTTCCGCCGCAATGATCGATCCTTTGCCGGGCGCCGCGCGCGGCAAGGCGTCAAGACAATCGTGAGCCGAGGAGATATTGCGATGACCCTGGCGGCCGCCGCTCCGATCGCCTTCGGCGCGCGATGGGGCAAGCGGCTCGCGGTTACATTGGGGGCGCTGGCGCTGTATCGGCTGGGATTGCAGATTCCGCTGCCCGGCCTTTCCGCCGACGCTGTCAGCGGCGTTGCCGCGCACGATGGCGAGGTGCCGTGGCGGCTTTCCGTCTTCGCGCTTGGCGTCAGGCCGCTGTTCGAAATTCTCTTTCTGTTCGAGATCGCCTGCCTTGCCTTTCCCCCGCTGCGGCGCGCCGCGGCGAACCATGATCGTGGCTTCGAGCGCGGACTTCTCCTGTGCGCCGCGGCGCTCGCCGCCTTTCGCGGCGTCGTGCTGGCGTTCGCGCTGGAGGCGCGGCCCGACTTTGTGGAGGAGCCGGGCGTCGGCTTCGTCGTCGGAATCGTCGCGACATTCGTCGGCGCCACAGCGCTGATGATCTGGCTGTGCGGCCGCGTTCAGATCGCCGGAATCGGCGACGGCTTCTGGGTGTTGCTGGCGGCGCCGATCGTCGCCAGCTTCAACGCGGACGCGCGCAATCTCGCCGCCTTCGCGCGGACCGGGGCCCTGTCGAGCGGCGCGCTCGCGGCGGACTTGACCTTTGTCGCGCTCGCGGTCGCGGCGCTGGTCGCGGCGCGCCTCGCCCGCACGCCCTCGCCCGCCCCGTCGGCGGACCGACGCGCGCAACTGCCGGAGATTCTGTGGCCGCCGATTCTCGCCTATTATCTCGCCGCGGCGCTTCCGGGGCTGCTATCGCTGGCGGCGAGTCCGGCGCTCAGACGCGACTATCTCTGGCTCGTCAATTTTGGCGGACCGCTGCGGCTCGCCGCGGTGGCGTTGATGATTCTCGCCTTCACGGCGATGCGGCGCAGCATGAGCAACAGAGCGGTGTGGATGATGGCGCTGGCGCAGATCTTCGCCTGCGTCGGCGGCGAATGGATCGCCCTCGTCACCGGCCTCACGTTCAGTCTCGGCGGCGCGCCGATTCTCATCGTCGTGACGCTGGCGACCAATCTTCTGACGCCGATCCGGGCGGCGTCGGCGTCCTAAGTCGAGGACACGGCCCGGCGCCGGCGTCGCACAATTTCCACATCGCCGCGCCAGAGTGCGGCGACATTCAGCAGAGGAGCGCCGTCATGGCCAGTCCAAAAGGCAAGTTCGTCTGGTACGAATATATGGGCGATGATCTGCAGGGCGCCGCCGATTTCTACAGCGGCGTCGTCGGCTGGAGCGTCAGGGATTCCGGCATGCCCGGCTTCGACTACCGGATCGTCTCGGCCGGGCCGGCGATGGTCGCCGGCATGATGACGGCGCCCGACGAGGCGCGCAAAATGGGCGCCCGCCCAAGCTGGATGGGCTATGTCTGGGTCGAGGACGTCGACGCGGCGCTGCCGGCGCTGCGCGCGGCGGGCGGCCAGGTCTACAAGGAGCCGGCCGACATTCCCGGCGTCGGCCGCTTCGCGGTGGTCGGCGATCCCTACGGCGCCGCCTTCATGCTGTTCCGCGACGCGGGGGGCGATCCGCCGCCGCCGCCCCCGCCGGAGACGCCGGGCCTCGTCGGCTGGCGCGAGTTGCACGCCGGCGACAGCGAGCGCGCCCTCGCGTTCTATTCCGGCCTGTTCGGCTGGACGAAGGAGCGCGACTTCGACATGGGGCCGATGGGCGTCTATCACATCTTCAACAGCGCGCCCGGCGAGTCCGGCGGCATGATGACGCGCTCGCCGCAAACCCCGGCCTCGTTCTGGCTCTATTATTTCAACGTCGAGGCGATCGACGCCGCGGTGGCGCGGGTCAACAAGGCCGGCGGCAAGATCGCCAACGGACCGATGGAAGTGCCGACCGGCCAATGGGTCGCGCAGGCGTTCGATCCGCAGGGCGCGATGTTCGCGCTGGTCGCGCCGAAGCGCTGATCTCGACCTAGCGGCGAGGTCGTCAGCCGACGATCTCGTTGCCGGGGAAGAATTGCGCGATCTCGATCGCCGCGGTTTCCGGCGCGTCGGAGCCGTGCACCGAGTTCTCGCCCATCGACAGCGCGAATTCCTTGCGGATGGTGCCGGGCGCCGCCTTTTCCGGATTGGTGGCGCCCATCGCCTCGCGATAGCGGGCGATCGCGTCCTCGCCCTCCAGCACCTGCACGACGACCGGCGCCGAACTCATCATGTCGACGAGCTCGCCGAAGAACGGCCGGCCCTTGTGCACGGCGTAGAAGGTCTCGGCCTGCGCGCGGGTCATCTGCACGCGCTTCTGCGCGACGATGCGCAGGCCCGCCTTTTCGATCGCGGCGTTGACGGCGCCGGTGAGATTGCGCCGCGTGACGTCGGGCTTGAGGATGGAAAAGGTGCGCTGGACGGCCATCGTGCTTCCGGTTTTTCAAGGGGCGTTGAATGCGCCGCGCTTATAGCGGCGGGCGGCGGGAGCGGCAAGGCGAAGGCGGCTTAGGCTCCTGGCCCGCTCATGTCTTCGGCGCGTTTGGCGGCGTCGAGCCGGGCGTCGAGCGTCACCAGCGATAGTCTCTCGCGCAGCGCCAGTTCGAGATAGGCCGCGTCATAGACCGTCAGCCGATGCCGGCGCGCCAGCATCATCAGATGCGTCTCGTCCGGCGATTGATCGATGCGGATCGGCAAGCGCGACAGCGCGCGCAGAAACTCTGCCGACTGAGCCTCGGTCAGCCGGCCTCGACGCTCATTGACCAGCAAAACGTTGCGGACTTCAAAAAACAGCAGGGCCGGCGCAAGCGCCGAATCGACGCGCAGCCGTTCGAGCGCCTCGGTGGCGCGCGACGAGTCTTCGTCGATCAGCGCCCATGCCGCGACGATCGACGCGTCGATGACGAACGGCGTCAGTGGCGATGCCCCTCATGCCGCGCGTCCAGAATCTCGGGCAGCGAGGCCTTGCCGACCGTCGCGCGCAACCGGAGGAGATCGTCGACGGCGCGGTCGATCTCCGCCTGGCGCAGATCGCCTTCGGGGACCAGACGCGCGATCGCCCGGCCGTGCCGCCGTATCACGATGGTCTCGCCGCGCTCGACGGCGGTGAGCAATTCCGCGAACCTCGTCTTGGCGTCGGACGCCTGAACCTCGCGCATGGGGTTGGCCTTTTTGATTGGTTGAATGGACTGGTCGAAATTTATATGCTCAAGGGTGATTGGGCAAGAGAAAGGCGAGGCGAACACTGGAACATGGCGCCAAATGCGCCTGGCGCAGCTCCGCCGCGCTATAGATACAAGCGCCGACCGTCTCGCCGAGCGCGCGCCCTCACCGCAACCAATTCTCACACCGTAGCCCCTCGACCCGCGCGAACTCCGCCTCGTTGTCGGTCACGACAGTCAGCCCCAGCGCCATCGCCTGGGCGGCGATGAGCAGGCCGTTGCCGCCGATCGGTCGCCTCGCGCGCTCCAGCCTCGCGCGGATCGCGCCATAGGCGGCGTCGGCGGGCGGTGCGAAGGGCAGAATGGTCAGCGCCGAGAGCACCGACTCGAGTTGCGCGGCGAGCCGGGCCGAGCCCTTCTTTTCCGCGCCGTAGCGCAGTTCCGCGGCGACGATGACGCTGGCCCCGACCTCGGCTTCGCCGACCTTGCGAATTTTGGCGGCGATGCGGCCCTGCGGATGGCGGACGAGGTCGGAAACGACGTTCATATCGAGGCTGTAGCGCATCAAAGCTCGACGCGGTCGGGCGGTGCGTCGGGGATCGGCGGAAAGTCCTCGTCGAGCGGCGAAAGAAGCGCCAGCGCCGCAAGCAGCGACTTCGGCGGCGCCGGTTCGATGATCAGGCGGTTTCCGTCCTTGCGCATGATCGCGTCCTCGCCGGGAAGCTCGAACGCGCGCGGAATGCGCACCGCCTGGTTGCGGCCGTTCTTGAACAGCTTGACGCGTCGCTCGGGAATCATCGTCGCCTCATGGCCTATGCCGCAGCATAGGCCCGATCGCAACGCCCGTCCACCGGCCCGACGCGACGGCGGTCCGACGCCTTCGAAGCGGCGGCCGCGTCGCGCGGCGAGCACCGGCGAGAGGCGGACAAAAACGCATTGCAATGGCTTGAAAAGAAACGACCGGCGAGGAGAATCCGCCATCCGTCCTGAGCCGTCAAATTCGCCGCGCCAAGCGGCTCCCCGCCGGGCGCGGGCCCTACCCCTCCTCGCGCTCGCGCCGCAGCTTCTCCCAATAGTCGAGCCGCTTCCTGATCTCGCGCTCGAAGCCGCGCTCGACCGGCTGGTAGAGCTTGTGGCGGCCGAGCGCTTCGGGCCAGTAGTTCTGGCCGCTGAAGGCGTCGGGCGCGTCGTGGTCGTAGGCGTAGCCCGCGCCGTAACCCTCGCCGCGCATCAGCCCGGTCGGCGCGTTGAGGATCACCTTCGGCGGCGTCAGCGAGCCGTGCTCGCGGGCGAGCCGCGTCGCCTCGCCGAAGGCCGTATAGACCGCGTTGGACTTGGGCGCGGTCGCGACATAGACCACCGCCTGGGCGATCGCCAGCTCGCCCTCCGGACTGCCGAGGAAATCGAAGGCGTCCTTGGCGGCGTTGGCGACGACCAGCGCCTGCGGATCGGCGAGCCCGATGTCCTCGCTCGCCATGCGCACGACGCGGCGCGCCAGAAAAAGCGGGTCTTCGCCGGCGTCGAGCATGCGCGCGAGGTAGTAGAGCGCGGCGTCGGGATCGGAGCCGCGCACGCTCTTATGCAGCGCCGAAATCAGGTTGTAATGCCCCTCCTGCGCCTTGTCGTAGATCGGCGCGCGGCGCTGGACGATTTCGGCGAGCCGCGCCGTATCGAATGTCTCGTCGGGCCGCGCGGCGCGCCAGACTTCCTCGGCGAGCGTCAGCGCCGCGCGGCCGTCGCCGTCGGCCATGCGGATCAGCGCCGCGCGCGCTTCCGCCTCGAGCGGCAGCGGCCGCCCGGTCAGGCCCTCGGCGCGGACGAGCAGCTTTTCGACCGCGCTCTCGTCGAGCGGGCGAAACACCAGCACGCGGGCGCGGGAGAGCAGCGCGGCGTTGAGCTCGAACGACGGGTTCTCGGTCGTCGCGCCGATCAGCGTCACCGTGCCGTCCTCCATGACCGGCAGAAACGAATCCTGCTGGGCGCGGTTGAAGCGGTGGATTTCGTCGACGAACAGCAGCGTTCCGCGGCCGACGGCGCGTCCGCGCCGCGCCGCCTCGAAAATCTTCTTCAGCTCCGCGACGCCGGAAAAGATCGCCGAAACCTGCACGAAGTCGAGCTTCGAGCCCTGCGCGATCAGCCGCGCCACGGTCGTCTTGCCGCTGCCCGGCGGGCCCCAGAAGATCATCGAGCCGAGCGTCGCGGCCCCGATCATCCGCGTCAGCGCGCCATCCGGCCCGAGCAGATGATCCTGTCCCGCGACTTCGGCGAGATTCTGCGGGCGCAAGCGGTCGGCGAGCGGACGCGGCGCGTCGTCGCCGAGCGAGGAGGCTTCGAACAGATCGGCCATGCCGCGACATTGTCGCGCGGGCGCGGCCAAGTCCAGCGCGCGCCAGGCCGTCCGACGCTGCAAAAGCAAGGACCGGAGTTTCCGGCGATGGGCGACGAGCTAGCTGTTGCGGCGAAAGGAGCCGCCGATGAGCTTTCAGATTCACGCGCTCGAGCCGCACGGCTTCGAGAAATATTTTGCGATGTCGAACGAGGAGTTGACCCGTCATCTGGCGGTGCGCCTCACCGCGACGAGCAAGTCGGGCTTTCCCTGCCGCGTCAGCCTTGCCGACGCCGAGGTCGGCGACGAACTCGTGCTGGTCAACTACAAACATCAGCCGGGCGCATCGCCGTACCGCGCCGCGCACGCCATCTTCGTGCGCCGGGGGGTCGCGCAAGCCCGCCCGGCGATCGGCGAAATCCCGCAGGTTCTGCGGACGAGGACGCTGTCGCTGCGCGCCTTCGATCATCGTTCGACGATCGTCGCCGCCGATCTCGTGGAGGGCGACGATCTCGCGCCCGCGCTCGAGCGGCTGCTCGCCGATCCCGCGGCCGATTATGTTCACATCCACTACGCCAAGTTCGGATGCTACGCGGCGCGCGCCGATCGCGCCTGAGCGGCGAAACCCCGCCCCTCTCCGGCGCCGCAAGCGCCGCGCGCGGCCCGCGCCAACGCCGCTTTCGCAATATGACGATTAAATTATGCAAGAAACGACGCGCGGCCAGCCGCTTGTATCAAATTGTTACGTTTCATTAACCAATTCCCGGCCACTATCCTTTCAATTCGTTAACCACCTGCGCTGGCCGAAATCCAAGGCCTCGCGCCGATCGTCGAGGAGGCTGGGTCGATGCGCATAATTTCGTTTGTCACGCAAAAGGGCGGTTCAGGCAAAAGCACGCTTGCTTCCTCACTCGCCGTGGCGGCCCACGCCGGAGGCGAGCGGGTGTTCATCATCGACATGGACCCGCAGCGCTCTCTGGCCAATTGGGCCAAGACCCGCGGCATGGACGATGTGCCTGTCGGCGCGGTGACAGCGGCGAAATTGCCGGCGACTTTGGCGGCGCTCGCGAAGAACGGGTTCACCCTCGCGATCATCGACACCGCGGGAGCGGAGGGCGGTTCTTCGACCGCCGCGATGAAGGCGGCCGACCTCAACATCATTCCCTCGCGCCCGAACATTTTCGACCTCTGGGCGAGCGAGCAGACGCGCGCCTCGCTCAAGGAGCTGAAGAGCGAATTCGTTTTCGTTCTCAATCAATGCCCGCCCGCCCAGCAGACCGCCCGCGTCGAGGAAGGCGCGGCGGCGCTCGAGGCGATGGGCGGACTGATCACCCCGCTGGTCCAGGCGCGCGTCGACTATCAGGAAGCGGCGCGGCACGGCCTCGGCGTCACCGAGATCAATCCGCATGGCGCGGCGGCCGGCGAAATCAAGGCGCTGTGGTCGTCGATCAAACGCCGCCTGGCGCGCGGCAAGGCCAAGGCCCCGGTGCGCAAGGCGGCCTGAGGCGCCGTGCTATGATGGCGGCCCGAAGCTCCAACGCCGAGAGCCGCCATGCCCTATCGATCCGCGTGGATGACGCCGGAACTGAGCGCGTTTCGCGATCAGTTCCGCCGCTTCCTGACCGCCGAGCTCGCGCCGAGAGCGGAAAGCTGGCGGCGTGCGAAAATGGTCGACCGCGACGCCTGGCGCGGGCTCGGCCAAATGGGCGCCCTGCTGCCGAGCGTGCCTGAGCCCTACGGCGGCGGCGGCACGTTCGCGTTCGAGGCAGCGGTCATCGAGGACATCAGCGCGCTGTTGCCGGAGATGGCGACCGGCGTCAGCGTGCACAGCGCGATCGTCGCCCACTACATCCTCAATTACGGCTCGGAAGAACAGAAGCGGCGCTGGCTGCCGAAAATGGCGCGCGGCGACTTTATCGGCGCGATCGCGATGACCGAGCCCGGCGCCGGCTCCGACCTGCAGGCGGTGCGCACCACGGCCAGGCGCCGGGGGAACGCCTACGTCCTCAATGGGCAGAAGACCTTCATCACCAACGGCCACGCCGCCGATCTCGTCATCGTCGTGGCGCGCACCGGCGGGCCCGGCGCCAAGGGCCTTTCGCTGCTCGTGCTGGAGACGGCGGAATGCGCCGGCTTCCGGCGCGGCCGCAGCCTCGACAAGATCGGCCTGCACGCCTCCGACACGTCCGAATTGTTTTTCGACGATGCGGTCGTGCCGCCCGAGAACCTGCTCGGCGAGGAGGAAGGCCTCGGCTTCGCGCAATTGATGCAGCAATTGCCGCAGGAGCGGCTGATCCTCGCGGTCGCCTCGGTCGCGGCGATGGAGAGCGCGATCGCGCTGACCGTCGATTACACCAGGCAGCGCACCGCGTTCGGCAAGCCGCTGCTCGAATTCCAGAACACCGCGTTCAAGCTGGCCGAGCGCAAGACCGAGGCGACGATCGCGCGGGTGTTCGTCGATCATTGCGTCGAGCGCCTGATCGCCGGCGAGCTCGACACCGTCACCGCGTCGATGGCCAAATACTGGTGCACGGAGAAGCAGGCCGAAACGGTCGACGAATGCCTGCAATTGCACGGCGGCTACGGCTATATGGAGGAATTCCCGATCGCCCGCATGTTCGTCGACGCGCGCATCCAGAAGATCTACGGCGGCGCCAACGAGATCATGAAGGTGATTATCGCGAGGGCGCTGTGAGGGGAGCGGACGCTGGAATTTGACGCTCGGCGCGCGCTCGAAGAATGACATTTCGAGAGAGTTATCCACGGCAGCTTTTCCAAAAGAGCGCTCGCGACCCTGAGCGCACCTGACGCGTTGGCGCAGTTCGTCGGGCGAGTCGCGTGATCAAGCGGGAACGTACGTCAACCTGATCGTGTCCTCGCCGATTAAATTGCTGGCCACAAGGCGGAGCGGCGGCCGGGGGCCGGCGAAGAATGGCTTGCCGCGACCAAGCACGACGGGGCGGAAGTAGAGTTGATACTCATCAATGAGACCAAGGTCGGTCAGGCTTCGCGCCAGCTCTGGTCCGCCAACTTGAATCTCCCCAACGAGCTTGGCTTTCAGTCCACGGATCACCGCCTCGACGTCATCCGCGACAAGCGTGGCGTTGGGGCCGACTGACTTCAACGAGCGCGATACGACCCACTTCGGCTGGCGCCGCCAGACCGCCGCGAAGGCGCGTTCCTCAGCGTCCCACTCAGGAAGGTCTTCGTCCCAATATCGCATGACCTCGTAAATGCGGCGGCCGTACACGCTTCCCGTCAGGTCGCCCACCTGCTCGATGAAGTGACGAAAGAGCGCGGGACCAGGCGCAAATTCCTGATGGTCGACATAGCCATCCAGAGACTGGTTCATTCCGAAACACACAAACTCCACTCCAGGTTATATAGAACGGCAAGAACAGCGCTTACGCAGTAGTAAATCGCCAAAATGCAAACTTATAAATGTAAGAATAACCTCTCGAAATTAATTGCCCGTAACCACCTCTAGAATCGAAAAAGAGGGACCAGGCGCAAAATCCTGATGGTCGACATAGCCATCCAGAGACTGGTTCATTCCGAAGACGAACCTCGCCATGCTACAAAAACTCCACTCCAGGTTCTTCAGAACGGCATGAACCGCGGTTACGCAGAAGTAAGGTCGGCCACAAACTGCAAGCTTTATCGGTGTAAGAATAACCTGAGGTCCGCTAACCGCCGGTACCTGCCCTCTGGCATCGACGCGAAGCGTTGGGATTCTTCGCTACCCCCCGAACACCGTCTGGATCACTTCGCCGCCTCGCCCGATCGCCAGTTTCCAATAGCGGGGATGCGAGGCCGCCGCTTTCTCGAGGTCGCGGGTGGTCTCGATCTTGGCTTCGTTGACCGACAGCACGAGATCGCCTTTCTGCAGGCCGACGTCGGCGGCGGTCGATCCTTCCGCGACTTCGGCGACGATGACCCCCTCATGGGCGTTCTCGATCGACATTTCCTCGATCAGCGCCGGCGAGATGTTCATGACGAGCGCCCCTTCGAACGGCGAGCGGCTCTTGATGCGGATCGCATCGCGCGGCGGACTTTCCGGCGCCGCGACGAGCTTCATCGACAGGACGACGGCCTTGCCGGCGCGCAGCACGTTCAGCGTGGCGAGGCCGCCGAGCGGCCTTTCGCCCAGACGGAAACCGACGCCGCCGCTGTCCTCCACGGGCTGGCCGTCGACGGCGGTGATCACGTCGCCGCGCTTCAACCCCGCTTCCGCCGCCGGCCCGCCTTCGCTCACATCGGCGACCAGCGCGCCGACCGGCCGGTCGAGGCCGATCGAATTGGCGATCTCCTTGGTGACGTTTTGCAGGGAAGCGCCGAGCCAGGGCCGCCTGACCGCCTTGCCGCCGTGCTCGGCGGCCGCGACGACGCCCTTGACCATATTGACCGGAATCGCGAACCCGATCCCCATGCTGCCGCCCGAACGCGAAATGATCGCCGAATTGATGCCGATCAGCCGCCCGTTGAGATCGACCAGCGCGCCGCCGGAATTGCCGGGATTGATCGCGGCGTCGGTCTGGATGAAGAAGCCGTAGTCGCTGATCCCCACCTGCGTGCGCGCCAGCGCCGAGACGATGCCCTGGGTCACGGTCTGGCCGACCCCGAAGGGATTGCCGATGGCGATGACGAAATCGCCGACCTCGATGGCGTCGGAATCGCCAAACTCGAGCACCGGAAAGGTTTCATCGCTCTGGATTTTGAGCACAGCCAGGTCCGAATGCGGGTCGCGCAGCACGATCTTGGCCGGAAATTCGCGGCGGTCGGACAGCGCGACCTTCACGTCGGTCATCCCCTCGATCACATGATGATTGGTGACCACGAGGCCGCTGGGATCGACGATCACGCCCGACCCGAGCGAATGCGAAACCCGCGCATCCTCGCCCTGCCGCCCGAAGAACTGGCGAAAGATCGGATCGTCGAACAACGGATTCTTGGCCGTCTCCTCGACCCGCGAGGCATAGACATTGACGACCGCCGGGCGCACCTTCTTGACCACCGGCGCAAAGGATAAGTGAACTTCCTCAGGGCTTTGTGGAACGACCTTCTGCGCCTGCGCGAGCGCGGGGCCGAGCAGCAGGGCGAAGAGGGCGGCGATGGCGAAACGAAGCAAGGCCCACCTCCAGAAAGCTCGTCGGCTGCGCCTGCGGCGGGCTTTGAGCGCGATCGATGCGTGCGGACGACGACCGTATCGGCGCAACATCGCGCCGCGGGCCGCCGCTCCGCCGCCCGCGCCTCAGCCCTCGGCGTTCGGCCTGTCCTGAACCGGCCCGGAGTCCTTGCCCTTCGCCTCGACGTCGCGGTCGACGAATTCGATCACCGCCATCGGCGCATTGTCGCCGGCGCGAAAGCCCGCCTTCATCACCCGCAGATAGCCGCCGTTGCGGCTCTTGTAACGCGGCCCCAGCACGTCGATCAGCTTCTTGACGAGGTCGGCGTCGCGCAGGCGCGAGATCGCCTGCCGCCGCGCGTGGAGATCGCCGCGCTTGCCCAGAGTGATGAGCTTCTCGACGACCGGGCGCAGGTCCTTGGCCTTGGGCAGCGTGGTGGTGATCTGTTCGTGCTTGATCAGCGCCTGCGCCATATTGGCGAACATCGCCTTGCGGTGCTCGGCGGTTCGATTGAACCGCCGTTTCTGACGTCCATGGTACATCGCGGCTCTCCGTTTGTTACGGCCGCCGTGCCAAGGAACGGCCGTCGTTTATCGACCCCCCTCTCCCGCTTGCGGGAGAGGATCGGGGCGAGGGCCTCGACGCGGCATCGACGCCGGAAGGCCCTCATCCGTCACGCTGCGCGTGACGCCTCCTCCCGCGAAGCGGGAGAAGGGTTTCTTCGCTCAGTAATGCTCTTCGAACCGCTTGGCCAAATCCTCGATGTTCTCGGGCGGCCATCCCGTCACCTCCATGCCCAGGTGGAGTCCCATTTGCGCAAGCACTTCCTTGATTTCATTGAGCGACTTGCGACCGAAATTGGGCGTGCGCAGCATCTCGGCCTCCGACTTCTGAATGAGGTCGCCGATGTAGGTGATGTTGTCGTTCTTCAGGCAGTTGGCCGACCGCACCGACAATTCGAGCTCGTCGACCTTCTTGAGCAGCGCCGGGTTGAACGCCAGTTCGGGGATCAACTGCGCCGCCTCTTCGCGGCGCGGCTCCTCGAAATTGACGAACACGTTGAGCTGGTCCTGCAGAATGCGCGCGGAATAGGCGAGCGCGTCCTCGGGGGCCAAGGCGCCGTTGGTCTCGATCGTCATGGTCAGCTTGTCCTTGTCGAGATCCTGGCCCTCGCGGGTGTTCTCGACGCGATAGGAAACCTTGCGGACCGGCGAAAACAGACTGTCGATCGGCATCAGGCCGATCGGCGAATCCTCGGCGCGGTTGCGGTCGGCCGGCACATAGCCCTTGCCGGTCGTCACCGTGAATTCGAAGCGGATTTCGGCGCCCTCGTCGAGCGTGCAAATGACCAGGCCGGGGTTGAGGATCTGGATGTCGCCGGTGGTCTGGATTTCACCCGCCGTCACCGCGCCGGGGCCATGGCGCTTGAGAACAAGACGCTTGGGGCCTTCGCCCTGCATCTTGATCGCGATGTCCTTGACGTTGAGCACGATGTCGACGACGTCCTCGCGCACGCCCGGGATCGACGAGAATTCATGAAGCACGCCGTCAATATGGATCGAGGTGATCGCCGCGCCCTGCAGCGACGACAACAGGATGCGCCGCAGCGAATTGCCGAGCGTCTGACCGAAGCCGCGCTCCAGCGGCTCGGCGACGACGGTGGCGAAACGGCGCGGATCGTCGCCGTGCGCGACTTCGAGCTTCTTGGGCTTGATCAATTCTTGCCAGTTCTTCTGAATCACTTGCTTTTGCCTTCCATTCGACGGCGCGGCGGGAGCGACCCCCGCGCCTTCTGCGGATGCGCATTCATCGGCGCGCGGCTCGCGCGCCCCATCCGAACCCCGAAACCTCGATTCAGACGCGGCGGCGCTTGCGCGGCCGGCAGCCGTTGTGCGGGATCGGCGTCACGTCGCGGATCGACGTGACGTTGAAGCCCGCCGCCTGGATCGCGCGCAACGCCGATTCGCGCCCCGAGCCCGGCCCGGAGACCTCGACCTCGAGCATCCGCATGCCGTGCTCGGACGCCTTGCGCACCGCGTCCTCGGCCGCCATCTGCGCGGCGAACGGCGTCGATTTGCGCGAGCCCTTGAAGCCCATCGTGCCGGCCGAGGACCACGAGATGGTGTTGCCCTGCGCGTCGGTGATGGTGATCATCGTATTGTTGAACGTCGAATTCACGTGCGCGACGCCGGAGACGATGTTCTTGCGTTCGCGACGACGGACGCGGGCCGCTTCCTTAGCCATTCTTCAATCCTTAAAAAGCGCCCGAAGCGCGATGATCTGAAAAACCTCTCGCCGTCACTTCTTCTTGCCGGCGATCGCCTTCGGCTTGCCCTTGCGGGTGCGGGCGTTGGTGTGCGTGCGCTGGCCGCGCACCGGCAGGCCGCGGCGGTGCCGAAGGCCGCGATAGGCGCCCAGATCCATCAGCCGCTTGATGTTGATCGCGGTTTCGCGGCGCAGGTCGCCCTCCACCATATAGTCGCGATCGATCGTTTCGCGAATCTGCATCACCTCGGCGTCGGTCAATTGCGAGACGCGGCGCTCGGGCGGAATATGCACCTTCTCGGTAATCTCCTTGGCCTTCGTCGGACCGATGCCGTGGATGTATTGCAGCGCGACGATGACGCGCTTGTTGGTCGGGATGTTGACGCCAGCGATGCGGGCCAAGGTCTTAAGCTCCATTTCGGCCGCGCCGGAGCGCGGGGTTGATCGGTCCTCGACGTCCGGTGGAGGCCGGCCCTTGTCGAGCGTTCCCAAACGCAAACGATCCCAGTCGCACACAACGGCGCCGGGACCGAGAAAACGTTCGGGATGCGGGCTCTTACGCCATCGCGCCCGCCGCGTCAACAACAAGCTTCAGGGTCGCGCGACCCTACCGCCTTACGCCGCCAGCGCCGTTCCGCGCGGGCTGGAGGCGTGCTCTTTGAGGACCGCGTCGGCGGGGCCGACTTCGCGCAACAACACGTCGTAGCCCCAGAGATCGGCCAGATGCTGCAGCACGCGCTTGGCGTCCGCTTCCGAGAGCAGGCGCCCGTCGAGCACATGATGGTGGAGAATCAGGCGCCTGTCGCCGGTCAGATCGACGTCGACCACCTCGATATTGGGGTCGACCCAGCCGACATCGTATTGTCTCGCGAGTTCGCGGCGAATCCGCCGATAGCCGCGTTCGTTGTGGATCGCCTCGACCCTGACGCCCTCGGTCAGAGCCGGATCGTCGCGCAACTGGAACAAGCGGAGCTGGCGGATCAGCCGGGGACTCAAATACTGGCCGATGAAGCTCTCGTCGCGATAATTGGCCCAGACGTCGCGCAGCACCGCCATCGCATCCCCGGCCCCCGCGATTTCGGGGAACCACTGCCGGTCCTCGTCGTCCGGCCTGGTTGCGATGCGCTCGATGTCGCCCATCATCGCAAAGCCCAGGGCGTAGGGGTTGAACCCCGAAAAGCGCGGATCGTCATAGCTCGGCTGGAATACGGCGTTGGAGTGCGACTGCAGGAACTCCAGGAAATCGCCGTCCGAGATGCCGCCGCGCTCATGCAGGCGGGTCATGATGCGATAGTGCACATAGGTCGCCGCGCCCTCGTTCATCACCTTGGTCTGGCCCTGCGGATAGAAATATTGGGCGATATGGCGCACGATGCGCAGAAGCTCGCGCTGCCAGGGCGACAGGCGCGGCGCCGACTTTTCGAGAAAATACAGGATATTCTCCTGCGGCAGCCCGAGCAGCGCCTTTCGCCGCTCGGCGCTGAGTTCGGTGACGCTCTTGCCGGGCCCGGTCGGCACCGTACGCCAGAGATCGTTGAAATTACGCTCGCCGTGGGCGCGCCGCTCCCGCTCGCGCCGCTCCTCGGAGCGCAGATCGAGCTTCTTCTTGCCGGGATATCGGGAAACGCCGTGCGACATCAGGGCGTGCGCCGCATCGAGGGTGCGCTCGACGGCGGCGTGGCCATGTCGCTCTTCGCAATGCGCCACGTAACCCTTGGCGAAGTTCAGATATTCGAGGATGCCTTCGGCGTCGGTCCATAGCTTGAACAGATAGTTGTTCTTGAAGAAGTGGTTATGGCCGAACGCGGCGTGGGCGATGACCAGCGCCTGCATCGTCGCGGTGTTCTCCTCCATCAGATAGGCCATGCAGGGCGAGCTGTTGATGACGATCTCGTAAGCGAGGCCGCGCAGCCCCTTGCGATAGAGCGCCTCGTGCTGCGTGAAATGCTTGCCGAACGACCAATGCTTGTAAAACAGCGGCATTCCGACGGAAGAATAGACGTCGAGCATCTGCTCGGCGGTGATCACCTCGATCTGGCTCGGATAGAGATCGAGTCCGAGCTCGGACAGGGAGATTTCCTCGCAGGCCTCGTGAATCCTTCGCAGCGCCGCAAAATCCCAGTCGGCGCCCTCATACAGACGTCCGATCGCGCTGGCGCTCATCCGGCGGCCCTCTCGGTGGCTTGTCGCTGCTGGAACAGATCCCGGAACACCGGAAAGATCTCGCCGCGGTTGCGGACCTTGCGCATCGCCAAAGGCAGCCCCTCGGCGCACAAGCGCTCGTAGGCGGCCCACAGCGAAGAGCGCGGGCCCCCGCGGTCTCCGCGCTCGCTGGGCTCGCCGACCTCGAGATAGGCGAAATATTGGCTGACCGGCAGAATTTCGTCCCTCAGCAAACGCGCCGTGACCTCGCCGTCACCGGGCGAATTGTCGCCATCCGACGCCTGGGCGGCGTAGATGTTCCAATCGGCCGGACGGTAGCGCGTTTCGACGACGCGCCGCATCGCCTCCAAAGCGCTCGAAACCACCGTTCCGCCCGTCGCCCGGCTGTGAAAGAAAGTATCCTCGTCCACCTCTTCGGCCTCGTCGGTATGTCGGATGAAGACGATCTCGACATGGCGATAACGGCGGTTGAGAAAGATGTACAGCAGCATGTAGAAGCGCTTGGCGAGGTCTTTCATGTGCTCCGACATCGAGCCGGAGACGTCCATCAGGCAGAACATCACCGCCTGCGCCGTGGGTTTGGGCACATTCTCGAAGCGGCGATAACGAATGTCGATCGGATCGATATAGGGAATGCGCCGCATCCGCGCCTCGAGCGCCGCGATTTCGCCACGCAGCGCCGCGCGATCCTCCTGATCCTCGCAACCGGCGATTTTTTCCTCGAGCCGTTCGATCGCGCCAGGGCTTGGGCGCCGCAGCGCGATGCGGCGCGCCATCGCCAGGCGCATCGTGCGGGTCACCGCGATGTTCGCCGGCGAGCCGGAGACGGTGTAGCCGGCGCGGCGAACGCCCTCGTGCTCGACCTCGGCGAGTCGGCGCTTGGCGAGGTCGGGCAGTTCGAGGTCGTCGAGAAACAGGTCGAGGAACTCCTCGCGGCTCAGCACGAAGCGAAACGCGTCTTCGCCCCCGCCGGCGCCGCCGCTCTGCGAGCTTCCGGCCTCGCCCGATCGCGGCAGCAAGTCGCCTTCCGCGAACTTGCGGTTTCCGGGCAGGACGCTGTCGCGAACGCCGCCCGGACCGTGATGGAACCGCGGCTCGTCGACCCCGCCCGCCGGAATGCTGATCTCGCCGCCCTGAAGAATATCCGGTATGTCGCGCGACTGGGAGGATTGGCGCACCGCCTGTTGCACGAGAGCCTTGGCGCGGCGCAGAAAACGCTGGCGATTCTCCAGGTTCTTGCCGCCCGGGTTGAGGCGGCGATCGAGAATCTGCATCAGTTCTCCCCCATGGCCCGCATCAACCGGCCTGCTTCACCCGCATGTACCACTCGACTAGACGCCGCACCTGGCGCTCGGTATAGCCGCGCGCGACCATGCGTTCGACGAACTGGCCGTGCTTCTTTTCGGTCTCGCCATCCTTCTTCGATCCGAACGAAATGACCGGAAGCAGGTCCTCGACCTGCGAAAACATGCGCTTCTCGATCACCTCGCGTATTTTTTCGTAGCTCGTCCATGACGGATTCTTGCCGCCGTTGTTGGCGCGGGTGCGCAGCGAGAATTTCACGATTTCGTTTCTGAAGTCCTTCGGGTTGGCGATTCCGGCCGGCTTTTCGATCTTCGTCAGCTCCTGATTGAGCAGGTCGCGATTGAGCAACTGGCCGGTGTCGGGATCCTTGAAGTCCTGGTCCTCGATCCAGGCGTCGGCGTAGTCGACATAGCGGTCGAACAGGTTTTGCCCGTAGTCGGAATAAGATTCGAGATAGGCCTTCTGAATCTCGTGCCCGATGAATTCGGCGTAACGCGGCGCAAGCTCGCTCTTGATGAATTCGAGATAGCGCTTTTCCGCATCGTCGGACACTTGCTCGCGGCGAATGGCCTGCTCCAGCACATACATCAGATGAACCGGGTCGGCGCTGATCTCGGTGGGGTCGTGATTGAACGTCGCGGCGAGCACCTTGAAGGCGAAGCGCGTCGAAACCCCGTCCATGCCCTCGTCGACCCCCGCGGTGTCCCGGTATTCCTGGACGCTGCGCGCCTTGGGATCCGATTCCTTCAGCGTCTCGCCGTCATAGACGCGCATCTTGGCGTAGAGCGTCGAGTTCTCATGCTTGCGCAGACGCGAAAGCACCGTGAAGCGGGCCAGCGTCTCGAGCGTCGCGGGCGCGCACGGCGCGTTGGCGAGTTCGGAGCCCTGGATCAGCTTCTCGTAGATCTTGGCTTCCTCGGCCACCCGCAGGCAGTAGGGAACCTTGACGACCGAAATCCGGTCGATGAACGCCTCGTTGTTCTTGTTGCTCTTGAAGCTCTGCCATTCCGACTCGTTGGAATGGGCGAGGATCAGGCCCGAGAAGGGAATCGCGCCGATGTTCTCGGTGCCGATGTAGTTGCCCTCCTGCGTCGCGGTCAGCAGAGGGTGAAGCATCTTGATCGGCGCCTTGAACATCTCGACGAATTCCAGAATGCCCTGGTTCGCCCGGTTCAGGCCGCCGGAATAGCTGTAGGCGTCGGGGTCGTTCTGCGAAAACGCCTCGAGCTTGCGGATGTCGACCTTGCCGACCAGCGACGAAATGTCCTGGTTGTTCTCGTCGCCGGGTTCGGTCTTGGCGATGGCGATCTGCCTCAGCCGGGAAGGTTGAATTTTCGCGACGCGGAAGCGTGAGACATCGCCGCCGAACGCCTCCAGCCGCTTGAGGCACCACGGGCTCGCCAACCCATTGAGCCGGCGGCGCGGAATGCCGTAACGCTCCTCGACCATCGCGCCCATCGTTTCGGGATCGAACAGGCCAAGCGGACTCTCGAACACCGGACTGAGTTCGTCGCCCGCCTTCAGGACATAGATCGGATGGACCTCCATCAGCGATTTGAGACGCTCCGCCAGCGAGGACTTGCCGCCGCCGACCGGGCCGAGAAGATAGAGGATCTGCTTGCGCTCCTCCAATCCCTGCGCCGCGTGGCGGAAGAACGAAACGATCCTCTCGATCGTCTCCTCCATGCCGTAGAAGCCGGCGAAGGCCGGATAGGCGCGGATGGTCCGGTTCATGAAAATTCGGCCGAGGCGCGCGTCCTTGGCGGTGTCGACGATCTGCGGCTCGCCGATCGCCGCCAGCAGGCGTTCCGTCGCCGTGGCGTATCGCATCGGGTCGTCTCGGCATGATTCCAAATATTCCGAAAGCGACATCTCCGTTTCACGCCGCGCCTCGAAGGAACGCACAAAGGCATTGAAGACATGGTCGCTGAACATGGCATCCTCTCAATGCGCTGCCGGCCGTCCTGTTCCGGGAAGAGGCTCCTACTGCTCGAACGGATACCTTTTTACGGTCCCGAATCAGCCCTGCTTTCGCCTCGATTGGACACCGCCAGCGACGATTGCACAATGCGCAAACGCGGCCGTCGGCGGCATTGCGTATGCACAGACGGAACAATGATCATGCAAGTGCGACTTTTCTGGGCAGTGTCGCAAATTTGTCGCGCCCCGTGGCGACTTAAGCGTTAATCCGGCCTCGATGCGCGGGCGCGGACGAGCGCCGCCGCCCGCCCGCCCGACGCGATCTTTCCCGGCGTTCTTTGCAGGAATTGACCAACTCCGATAGGGCTGGCGCAGGCTTGTTGGAGGGCTCGTGCCGAAGGACCTCATTGTCGCTGCGGCGAACCCGGCTGACAGCGTAGCGGCGGAGCCGACGCCCGGAGGCTGGCTCGCGGCGGTGTTGAAAGTCGCGGGGCGGCGTCGGCCGACCGGCCGGCTCGCCAAGAAAGCGCTTGGCGCGCTACGGACGCGCGAGATGATCCCGAGATTCGTGACGAGCAGGGTGAATGGCCGGCGCATCGCGCTCGACCTTGACGAGGACGTGGACGCCAAGGTGTTTCTCTACGGCGCCTATGACGAACGCGGACTGCGATTGATCAAGCAGGTGATGCAAGCCCTCGATTGCCGCACGGCGCTCGACGTCGGCGCCAATATCGGCAATCACACGGCCTATTTCAGCGATTGGGCTCGCCGGGTCTACGCCTTCGAGCTCAATCCGCCGGTGTTCAGGCGGTTGCAGGACTTCGTCGTCGGCAACCGGCTCGCCAACGTAACGGTGTTCCCGTGCGGTCTTTCGGACCGCGACGACGAACTGCCATACTTCGTGTTTCCCGGCCAGGCGCATCTGACGACCTTCGAGCCCGGCCCGGGAGCCGTCGCGGCGGGGCGCGTCCCGGTGCGCCGCGGCGACAGTCTCGTCGAAGAAGCCGGCGTCAGGGAAATCGATGTCGTGAAGATCGACGTCGAGGAGCACGAATACGAGGTTCTCAAGGGTCTGCGGGCGACTCTGGCGCGCGACAGACCCGTGCTGTTCATGGAGTTGAAGGAGAACGCCGTCGCCAAATTCGGCGGACTGGCCGGACTGGGCGCTTTCCTGGAGGGATATCGGATATTCGGGACGGGGCAAGGGTTGATGTCGAAGGCGTTCAAGACGGCGCTGCGCCTCGAGCCGTTCGTCGAAGGGAAATACTATGCGCACGTCGTCTGCGTGCCCGAAAACCGGATCGCCGCCTTGCGGAAATTCGGGTTGCGCGCGCCCTGACCTCCGGACGCCCTCGCCGCGCCGCGCGCGACCCTCTCGCCAGCGCGGTTCGGGCGGCCGCCTATTCCGCCGCGTCGATGCGCTTGGCCGGCGCCGACAACCGCTCGGCCTTCAGCAGTTCGGCGACCAGAAAGGCGACTTCGATCGCCTGCTCGGCGTTGAGGCGCGGGTCGCAGTAGGTATGGTAGCGGTCGTGCAGGTCGGCCTCCGAAATGGCGCGCGCGCCGCCGGTGCATTCGGTCACATTCTTGCCGGTCATCTCCAGATGCACCCCGCCCGCATGCGTGCCCTCGCCCTTGTGGACCGCGAAAAAGCTCTTGATCTCGCCGACCACCCGCTCGAAGGGGCGCGTCTTATAGCCGTTCGCGGCCTTGATGGTGTTGCCGTGCATGGGGTCGCAGGACCACAGCACCTTGCGTCCCTCGCGTTGCACGGCGCGGATCAACGGCGGCAGCCCGGCTTCGACCTTGTCGGCGCCGAAGCGGCAGATCAAAGTCAGCCGCCCCGCCTCTTGCGAAGGGTCGAGCAGGTCGATCAGCCGGATCAACTCGTCGGCCTTGAGCGAGGGACCGCATTTGAGGCCGATCGGATTGCGAACGCCGCGGCAATATTCGACATGGGCGCCGCCCGGCTGGCGCGTGCGGTCGCCGACCCACAGCATATGGCCCGACGTCGCATACCAGTCGCCGGTCGTCGAATCGACGCGGGTCAGCGCCTGCTCGTAGCCGAGCAGCAGCGCCTCGTGCGAAGTGTAGAAATCGGTGGCGCGCAGTTCGGGGTGCGCCTCCGCGTCGAGGCCGATCGCCCGCATGAAGCCGAGCGTCTCGGTGATGCGGTCGGCCACTTCCTGGTAACGCTCCGACTGCGGGCTGTCCTTGACGAAGCCGAGCATCCAGCGGTGCGCGTTTTCGAGATTGGCGTAGCCGCCCGTCGCAAACGCCCGCAACAGGTTCAGCGTCGCCGCCGACTGGCGGTAGGCCTCGAGCTGGCGGCGCGGATCGGGGGCGCGCGCCTCCTCGGTGAACGCGATGTCGTTGACGATATCGCCGCGGTAGCTCGGCAATTCGACGCTGCCGACCTTCTCGACGCCGGAAGAGCGCGGCTTGGCGAATTGCCCGGCGACGCGGCCGACCTTGATGACCGGCGAGGCGGCCGCGAACGTCATCACCACCGCCATCTGCAGAAAGACGCGGAAAAAATCGCGGATGTTGTCGGCCGAATGCTCGCCGAACGATTCGGCGCAATCGCCGCCCTGCAACAGGAACGCCTCGCCCGCCATCGCCTCGCCCAACGCCCGTTTGAGCTTGCGCGCCTCGCCCGCAAAAACCAGCGGCGGATAGCCCGCTAGCTGGCGCTCGACATCGGCGAGCGCCGCGCCGTCGCGATAGACGGGCGCCTGCTCGATCGGTTTCGATCTCCAGCTCTCGGGAGTCCAACGGCTCTCGGCCATGTTCAACGTCTTCACCACTTCGCTCAGAACCCTACGGACCGGCTTATATACACGCGCCGGGCCGGTGGCGATATCCGCCTCTCTTCGATAAGCGGCGCCGGCGGTCCCCGGCCGGGCGAGAGGCGAGCCCAAGGGCCCAATGATGCTGAAAATAGGGCCGAAACGGGTTCGGCGCCGGTTTGTGATTGGTGAGGATCGCGGCGTCGGTCGATGCTATAGCTTGTCGGCGAACCCACCCATCAAAGGACGGCCGGATGTCTGATGCGCCGAGCGGGGACCACCTGGACGAGACCGACGGCGACGATCGCGACGTCGTGGCGATGTCGCGGCGCAGCCTGCGAAAGATCGTTCGCCTGCCCCGCCTCGATCGTCGCGGCGTGGCGCTGATTGTCGGGCTCGCGGCGACGGGCTGGCTTTCCACCGCGATCTACAAGGTGCAGCCCGACGAGCAAGGCGTCATTCTGCGATTCGGCAAATGGACCGACACCGCCCCGCCGGGCCTGCACTTCCACCTGCCCTACCCGATCGAAACCGTGCTGCTGCCGAAGGTCACGCAAATCAACCAGGTCCAGCTCGGCAATCCGACGGAGAGCGCGGCGGGCGAGAGCGCCGCGGGGCGCGACCGGCAGATGCTGACCGGCGACGAAAACATCGTCGAAGCCGATTGCGCCGTTTTCTGGAAGATCAAGGACGCCCGGCAATATCTGTTCCAGGTCGATGACCCGCAGGCCGCCGTGAAGATCGCGGCCGAGGGCGCGTTGCGCGAAGTCATCGGGCGCACCCCGATCCAGGCGGCGATGTCGGACAGGCGCCAACAGATCGCCGACGAGACCAAGGACCTGCTTCAGAGCCTGCTCGACGCCGAACAGGCGGGGGTCCTGATCACCCAGGTGCAGTTGCAGCGCGTCGATCCGCCCGCGGCGGTGATCGACGCCTTCAACGACGTGCAGCGCGCCCGCGCCGATCAGGAACGCGCGCGCAACGAGGCGGAGGCCTACAGCAACGACATCCTGCCGCGCGCGCGCGGCGAGGCCGAGCACATCAGGCAGGAGGCCGAGGCCTATAAGACGCAGGTCGTCAATCTGGCCGAGGGCGACGCGAACGCCTTTCTCTCGGTCTATCAAAGCTACGAGGACGCCAAGCAGGTGACGTCCTGGCGGATGTATCTCGATAGCCTCGACGAGCTGTTGAAGAAATCGACCAGAGTGATCGTCGATTCGTCGGGCAAGGGCGTGTCCGGCGTGGTGCCCTACCTGCCTCTCTCCGAAGTGAGGGCGCCAATGAGCGCCCCCGCGCCGGCCGGAGGCGCAAAATGAACCGGCCGTTGGCGATCGGCGCGGCGGCGATCGGCTTGCTGGCGCTGGCCACGCTTTTGTCGTCGCTCTACACGGTGGCCGAGGGCGAGCAGGCGCTGGTGGTGCGCCTCGGCGCGCCGACCGGCGTCATCACCGAGCCCGGGCTGAAGACCAAGGCGCCGTTCATCGACAATGTGATCATCTACGACGCGCGGCTGCTCCTGCTCGAACCGCCGACCGAGCAGGTCATCCTCGGCGACCAGAAACGGCTCGAGGTGCAGACTTACGCGCGCTTCCGCATCGCCGACCCCTTGCGCTTCTATCAATCGCTTCGAACCGTCGAACAGGCGCGCGCCGAGCTCGCGCAAATCGTCAGCTCGTCGCTCCGTCGCGAGTTCGGTCAGGTGGCGCTGAGCGCGCTGCTGTCGAACGAACGCGATCGCGTCGTGGAGAACATCAAGAAGGAAGTCGCGGCCAAGGCGGCGCCGCTCGGGGTCGAAGTCGTCGAAGTTCATATCCATCGAGCCGACTTGCCGTTCGAAACGAGCCAGGCGATCTATAACCGGATGAAATCCGAGCGGCAGCGAGAAGCCAAGCAGCTGCGGGCGCAGGGCTTCGAATGGGCGCAGCAGATTCAGGCGCGCGCCGAGCGCGAACGCACCGTCATGCTCTCCGAAGCCCAGCGGGGCGCGAAGATCGACCACGGCGAGGGCGACGCCCAAGCCAACCGTCTGCTCGCCGACGCGTTCAACAAGGACGTTCAGTTCTACCGCTTCTACCGCTCGCTGCAAACCTATCGGCAGGCTCTGGCCAACTCCGGCCCGACGCTGGTGCTGTCGCCTGACGCGGAATTCCTGCGGCTGTTGACGGCCGGTCCCGATCGGCCGTCGCCGCAGACAGCGCCGGCGCCCGGCGAGGGCGGCGCCCTCAAATGATCCCTCGCGGCGTTGAACGGCCAGGCGCGCCCGCCGTCGATGCCGATCCGACGGTCGTCGCCGCGCCCGCGGTTCGCAGGTTCTCCAAGCCGTGTCGTTGCGCGCCTCTGATGAAATGACGCAAGCTTGCGAGGCTTGCCTGAAGCGGCGAAAGGAACCTCAGGATGGACTTTAGCGCCGCGGCGTCCTGGATCGTGGTTCCGATTCAGATCTTCTTTCTCGATTTGTTGCTGGGGGCCGACAACGCGGTCGTGATCGCGATGGCCTGCCGGACGCTGCCTCCCCGGGACGTCTCCAAAGCGGTTCTCCTGGGGACCGCCGGCGCAATCGTCTTCCGATTCATCCTGACGGTCGCGGCGGGCTTCTTGTTCACGGCGCCCTATCTCAAACTGGCCGGCGCCGTGATCCTCCTCGTCATCGCGATGAACTTGCTCGAGCTGGAGCAGCCGGGCGAGCTGGACGTTTTGTCCGATGGCGCCCGCGCATCGCCCCCGGCGCGCAGCGGTCTGTGGTCCGCCGTGCTGCTGATCCTCGTCGTCGACGCGACGATGAGCCTCGACAATGTCGTCGCAATCGCCGCGATCGCGCGCGGCAACCTCTGGCTGCTGGCCCTCGGCGTGCTGTTCAGCATCCCGGTGCTGATGTCGGGCAGTTTGGTCCTGGCTGATCTCCTGAAACGATATCCGCTCTTGGTCATCGCCGGCTGCGCGCTGCTGGGCTGGGTCGCCGGCAGCATGGCGGTCGACGACCCCGCGATCGCCGGATGGGCCAACGTCAACGCGCCGGCTCTTGTTGCAATGGCGCCCGCGCTCGGCGCGGCTTTCGTGCTCGCCCAGGCGCTGTTCCTGGCGCGGGACCGGCAGAGAACCGGCAGGACGATGCCCGCGCGCGCGCCGGAAGCCGGCAAGAAGACGGCGAGCCCGATTTCCGCGCCGGAGCCGGTTTCGCCGGCGCCGGTTGTTCGCCTGCTCGAAACCTCAGCGCGAGCCGCTCCCGCGAGCGAGGCGAAGCGCGCCGCGCCGCGCGCCGCGGACAAGCCAAGGGCGCCGAAGGCGACGGGTGGCCTCGCGCGCGCCGGCAACGGCCGCGAGGAGCGCATGGTCATGATCGGCCTGATCCTTCTGACCGCTCTCGCCGGCGCCATGATCGCGCTTGTCGTCTATCTCGACAATCTCTCCGTGCGATAGGCTTCGCCCGCGCCCGGTCAGCCCTGATCCTTGACGACGCTGATGTCGGGCGCGTTGGGGTTTTTCATGCCGACGACGTGATAGCCGCAATCGACGTGGAGGATCTCGCCCGTCACCGCGCGCGACATCGGCGACAGCAGATAGACGGCGCTCTCCCCGACCTCCTCGATCGTCACCGTGCGCCGCAGCGGCGCGTTATATTCGTTCCAGCGCAGGATGTAGCGGAAGTCGCCGATGCCGGACGCGGCCAGCGTCTTGATCGGCCCCGCCGAAATGGCGTTGACGCGGATCGCCTTCTCCCCGAGATCCGCCGCAAGGTAGCGAACGCTCGCCTCGAGCGCGGCCTTGGCGACGCCCATGACGTTGTAGTGGGGCATCCATTTTTCGGCGCCGTAGTAGGTGAGGGTCAGCATCGACCCGCCGTTTTTCATCAGCTTCTCGGCGCGCTGCGCGATCGCCGTGAAGGAATAACAGGAAATGAGCAAGGACTTGCAGAAATTGTCCTGGGTCGTCTCGACGTAGCGGCCGGTCAGCTGGTCCTTGTCCGAGAAGGCGACGCAATGGACGACGAAGTCGAGGCCGCCCCACAGTCTTTCGGTCTCGGCGAAGACGGCGTCGATCGTCGCGCCCTCCGTCACGTCGCAGTGACCGACGACATGGGCGCCCAGCTCGTGCGCCAGCGGACGCACGCGCTTTTCGAGCGCCTCTCCCTGATAGGTCAGCGCGATTTCGGCGCCGGCCGCGCGGGCTGCTTTGGCGATGCCGTAGGCGATCGAGCGACTGTTGGCGACGCCCATGACGAGTCCTCGCCGGCCGCGCAGGACGCCGCCGTCGATAGATCCGCCGCCGATTCCGCCTTGCGCCATCGAACACCTCGTCGATTCCACAAAATTCCAACGCGGCGCCCGCCGCCAGTAATGGACGCCCGAAGCGCACCATTAGCGTTGGACAACGCCGATGGGAAGGCTCGCGAGGCGCGTCCAACCTCACAAAATATGTGGGAACGCTCACATTGGACCTTTGAAGCAAGCATTGTTCATACTAAGATTATTAACATTAACGGGAGGCGGGGAACGCTTGGTGTTGACCCCGAGAAGCGGAGCGGCTGACAGCATGCGCTCGTTGCGCCGCTTCGGCTTGGCCGTTGCGGGCGCCGGCCGGTTCATCGGCGAAGATCGTCCAACGCGCGCGCTCGTCGAGAGTTTGTGCAATCGGGCGTTGCTCGCCGCGCGCAACGACGACGGCCCGCGCAATCGCGACATGCGCTTGCGCTTGTTCGCGCTGTTCATCCGCTTTTATCGTCGTCACATGCGCATGGCGGCCTTCGAGGACGGCGCCGGCGAGGCGGCTTCATACGGTGCGAACGGCGGCGCGGACTCCAGAGGCGGCGGCTCCGCGGCGGCGCGCGTGGTGAGAAATCTGCCGCTGGAATTGCGCGAATCCCTGCTCCTGGTGGTCCTCGAGGGATTCGCGCATGTCGAGGCGGCCGAGGCGCTCGATATCCCGCTCGCCACGCTGATCGACCGGCTCGCCGGCGCGCGCGCCATGCTGGCCGCCGGCCTGTCCGAGCGAGCCGCGACCTCGCCCGCGCCGTCGCAACGTCGCGGGGCCCCCATTCTGAGACTCGTCAAGTGAATCCTCCGATTCAGCGGGCGCTGGCCGCCGAGATGCTGGCCTATGTCGACGATTGCCTGCCGCAACAGGATCGTCGCGCGCTCGAAGACCGGATGGCCGAGTCTCCCGAGGTGAAGCGCCAGATCGAGCAATGGCTGCTCCAGAACGAGATCGTCAGGGCCGCCTTCCCCGACCCGCCCCTCAGACCGTCCCCGGCCGCAGGCGGATTCGCCGCCAAAGGCCGCGTTTCGGCCGGGGCGCCGAAGGGGGCCGCGACCCGGCGTGAAACCAGCGCGCCGGAGCGCCCGCCGCAGGCGGCCGATCGGGCTGTGCGCCGCCTGCGCGGAGTTGACGCGAGGACGCCGGCGAGCGCGCCGCGAACGGGCGAGGCGACGGGGCGCGGCGGCGGCGGCGCGCGGCGCGTCTTGTGCACGATCGCCGGCGTCTTCGTATTGTGGGCGGCCGGCGCCGCCCTGCCAGCCCGCGATCCGTCGGTCGCGTTCGTTGCGGCCAGCGCGGCGGCCTATCGAACCTTCGCCGGCGCTGCGACGCGCTCCGTCGAGGTCGCCACCGCCGACCGCGGAACCCTGGGGCGATGGTTTGCGACGCAGATCGGGCGCGCGGCGCCCGTCCCCGACCTCGCCGCCGCCGGGCTGGTCCTGCTCGGCGGCCGAATCGTCCCCGGCGCGGCTTCTCCCGCGCAGTTCCTCCTCTACGGCGACGCGGCCGGCGTGCGCATCGGGGTCGCGATCGAGGCGCTCGATTCGCCGCCCGCCACGGATTTCTCGCTCGGCGAGAGCGGCGGCGCACTCGTGGCGTCGTGGACCGCGGCCGGGCATGGCTTTGCGGTCTTTGGCCGCGCCTCCCGCGCGAAAATCGCGGAATTGGCGCGATTGATTCGCGACGGCGCGCCGCGAAATTAGCCGCAGAGAACCCTGCGCGGATCGTCCAGTGAAGCAGAATAAAATGATTTCAATATGATACCATAAAAAGATCGCGTTCTACATTATGAACGCAGAGCGCCTCTGCGGTCGCGCGCCTCCGCCGAGCGCCGTCAGGGGAATGATGTCGATCCAACGAGCCGGCCCCCTACACCAGCCGCGATTGCGTCTTGGTCGCCGCGATGAAGCTGGCGAACAGCGGATGCGGCTCGAACGGCCGCGACTTCAATTCCGGGTGGAACTGCACGCCGATGAACCAGGGATGGTCGACGAATTCGACGGTTTCCGGCAACAAACCGTCGGGCGACATGCCGGCGAACGACAGGCCCTTCGCCTCCAGACGCTCGCGATAGGCGGTGTTGACCTCGTAGCGGTGGCGATGGCGTTCGGAGATTTCGCTCCGCCCGTAGATCCCGGCGATCTTCGAGCCTTCGCGCAGAATGGCGCGATAGGCGCCGAGCCGCATCGTGCCGCCGAGATCGCCTTCGGCGCGGCGCTGCTCGAGCTCGTTGCCGCGCAGCCATTCGGTCATCAGCCCGACCACCGGCTCGGCGGTCGGCCCGAACTCGGTGGAATTGGCCTCGGGCAGGCCGGCCAGCGAGCGCGCCGCCTCGATCACCGCCATTTGCATGCCAAAGCAGATGCCGAGATACGGCACCTTGCGTTCGCGGGCGAAGCGGGCGGCGAGAATCTTGCCCTCCGCCCCGCGCGGCCCGAACCCCCCTGGCACCAGAATCCCGTGGACATGATCGAGATGCGGCGCGGGGTCGGCGCCCTCGAACACCTGGCTCTCGATCCAGTCGAGATTGACCCGCACGCGATTGGCGATGCCGCCGTGCGTCAGCGCCTCGATCAGCGATTTATAGGCGTCCTTCAGCCCCGTGTATTTGCCGACGATGGCGATCGTCACCTCGCCCTCGGGATTGTGGAACGCCTTGGTGACGCCCGCCCAGCGGCTCATGTTCGGCTTGGGCGCCGGCTCGATGCCGAAGGCGGCCAGCACCTCGCGGTCGAGGCCCGCGTCATGATAGGCGCGCGGCGCGTCATAGATCGAGCCGACGTCGCGCGCCTCGATGACGGCGCTTTCCCGCACGTTGCAGAACAGGCCGAGCTTGCGCCGTTCCTCGCGCGGGATTTCGCGATCGGTGCGGCACAGCAGGATGTCGGGCTGGATGCCGATCGAGCGCAGTTCCTTGACCGAATGCTGGGTCGGTTTTGTCTTTAATTCTCCAGCGCTTGGAATGTACGGCAGAAGCGTCAAATGAACGTAGACGACGTGGCCTTCCGGCAGATCGGCGCCGAGCTGGCGGATCGCCTCGAAGAACGGCAGCCCTTCGATGTCGCCGACCGTGCCGCCGATTTCGACGAGCACGAAATCGACGCCGTCATTGTCCTCGAGGATGAATTCCTTGATGGCGTTGGTGACATGCGGGATCACCTGCACCGTCGCGCCGAGAAAATCGCCGCGCCGCTCCTTGGCGATCAGCTCCTGGTAGATGCGCCCGGTGGTGATGTTGTCGCGCCGGTTGGCCGAGCGGCCGGTGAACCGCTCGTAATGGCCAAGGTCGAGATCGGTCTCCGCGCCGTCGTCGGTGACGAACACCTCGCCGTGCTGGGTCGGGCTCATCGTCCCGGGATCGACGTTGAGATAGGGATCGAGCTTGCGCAGACGCACGCTATAGCCGCGCGCCTGCAGCAGGGCGCCGAGCGCCGCTGAAGCCAGACCTTTGCCAAGCGAGGAGACCACGCCGCCGGTGATGAAAACATAGCGAGCCATGGGAGCCGACCTCTAGCCCATCGCGCACGATTCGGCGAGGAAAGAATTGGCCCTGCGACAAAGGCGCTGCGCAAAAGCGCCGCGGCGCGCCTTTCGCCGCTCTTTTTTCGCGCGCCGGCGACGCAAAACGGCGGGTTTTGGCGAGAAAAACCCGCGAAAGGCGCGGAAAACGCGCCGCCGACCCGAGCCAAGTCCTTGATATCGGCCTGCGGCGAACCCGAAAAAAGCGTCGCGAATCATGGAACATCAAGGGGTTAGGCGACGATTTCGTTCCGCGGCGGGCGTTTTTCGGCGGAATCGGGCGCGGCGAGGCGCAGCGAGACCGCCGCCCGGCTGGCGGCGAGGCGCTCCATCTTGAGCCGCACGGCGATCGCCTTGTCCTTCTCGCGGCAGTCGGGCGGCGGCTCGTAGAGCCGCTCGCCGTGATAGCGGTCGAGCTGTTCGAGCACCTTGATCAGATGCGGCACGGCGCCGAGCTTGCCCTCGGCGATCTTTCGCTCGATCAGCCGCAACGCCGCGTCCAGCCGGGCGATCTGCACCAGCACATATTCCTGGCTCGGCTCGATGTCGAAGCGGTCGAGCGCCTGCTGGACGATTTCCCGCACGCGCCGCACGGTGAGCCCTTCCGATCCGGCGATCGCCGCGTAGGATTGGCCCTCCAGCATGCGCGCGAAGATGCGATTGGCGCGCATCGCGCGGTCATAGGCGGTGCGGCGGGGTTTTGCGGGCGGATTCGTCGGATCGGACAAGGGCGGGCTCCTCGGACGCGGGCGCGGGGCGCGTTGGTTCAAGGATAGCGCGGTTTTTGGTTTTCAGAAAGGAATTGTTGCGCGGAGAGCGTCGCGAACGTGCGGGCCAAGCGGACCTAGAAAGCGGATGTTCGATGGGTGAGGCGAACAGGATAGTTTGACCTGAAGCGGTCCTTCGTAGCCACCGCCCGACCGGCCGAGATTGGCACCTTCCGCTCGTCAGTCGCGTCGAACTGTAATGGCGCAGGAGTGGAGCCGAGCGTATAACCACGCTTCAATCTTAGCATCTATTGGCTCTCGAACGGGAGTAGGCCCATGTGGGCCTACGTCGACGAAAGTGGGAATACGGGAAACCGGATCTTCGACGGATCAACCCCAGTTCATTACCGCCGCGATGGCGACCAAGAGAATTTCGACCTGGTTTTCCGCACGACTTGCGGCGATCGCCCGTGAGGTAGGTTCTAAATCGCTTCATGCCAATGAGCTTGGCGTTGGGCGCATTGAGTGTATCGCGGACCACCTCACACGCGTAGCCAAGGCAGTCGAGGCCAAATTCTTCGTCTCGCGCCTTGAGAAGAGGTATTTGGCAGCGTGTAAGTCTACACACGTACTTTGACCAAGGCGAAAATCTTGCCATGCCTTGGCAGGCCTATTGGGTGAAACCGCTCAAGTTAATGATGGTTTTTAAGCTGTCAGCTTTCGTCATAACGGAAGAAAGCGCCCAAACAATCTGGGATTGCAAACGGCTAACAGTGAGCGTGCATCGCGTGCCTTTCCTTAAGGGCGCCAAGGCGCTTCTCGCTCGCGCACGTTACTGCGCGACATCCGAGCTGAGTTATCGTCAGAAGCGATGCGATGGGCGCTCGACAACCCAGATAACTTCGCAACGCACATCCTAGACAAGGTTGGTCGCCATGGCCACTCACCGAACTTTGTGGCCTTCACAAACCTAATGGATGGCCTCGAATTGATTTCAAAATCATGGAAGCGCCCGGTCCGGGAAATCGTTCACGACGAGCAATCCGAGTTCAAGAGGATGCTGCACAGGTGGCACGAAATTTATACAAGACGAGGCCTAAAGGATGCGGAGCCTTAGCAGTTTCCGGGCGAAGAACCCGATTCGATCAGTCGTCCGCAGGCATGTACGTTTCGTATGACCACGGAGGAAAAGAGCGCAGGCCTTCAGGTCGTTGACGTGATTCTGTGGCTGTTCAAACGAGCCTTGTCTGGAAAGTATATGGGGCCCAGAGCCGCTCGATTCCTTCAATACGTCTTCAATCGTTGCCTTCAAAACGACATGTCTTTCGATGGTGTAGGCGCATCGTCAGTTCGGCGGTACCGAGCGAATTTTGAAATCCCCGCTTACGAGGAGCAGGAAGTAGGAGCAAAGAATCTGATGAGGGAGTTAGAGGAGCATCGTATCAAACAGTTGCGCGAACACGACGAAAAGAAAGCCGCGCCATGACCCTTTCGATTGCCTGGGTGCGGCACACAGGGACTACGCAGGAGCTAATATTTGCTTCGGACAGCCGCCTCACCGGGATCACGGGATCACGGTGACAGTGCAAATATATCTCATTCCCCCCGGATCCGGATCACGGATCGTTTCGGATCACGGTTACAGCGAAGCTATAATCGCATTTCTCGCCGCTTCTCCGCCTTCTTGCGCCCTGCTGCTCGGACAAAGGCGGCGGCCTGTCGCTTCGATGGTGGCAAACGGAGCGCGCCGAAGGCTTTCGACCATTTCGGCCAGGGGCAAGGGCGTCTGGAGCACGTCCAAGCCTTGTCGTCGAGAAGATCGGCGAAGTTGGCGAAGCCGTCGCGCACGGCGTCCAGCAACGTCACGCCGTCCGCTTGGCCGCTCAAATGCGCCTTGCGCTCGACCAGGCCAATCCTGCGCTTCGGCGACGAGGCGCGCCCGCACGGATTCATCGCGACATAGCGCACCGCCGCCGCCGATGCGCTTCGTCCATCGTCACCGCGCCGAACCGCCCTTGCCAGAAATGACCGGGATTACGGTGACACTTTACTTAATCCCCATATGGATTACGGTGACACTTTACTTAATCCCCATATGCGACTAAGCATCGCGTCTCCTTTCCCCACTCCGATTCGCCGATGGCCCGCATCGCTCGCCTGGTCGCCCCAGGCTGTCCCCACCACGTGACGCAGCGCGGCAACCGGCGCGAAACGATCTTCTTCGGCGACGACGATTACCGGCTCTACCTCGACCTTCTCGGCGAACGCTGTCGCAAGGCCGGCGTCGAGCTGTGGTCCTATTGTCTGATGCCCAACCATGTCCATCTGATCCTGACCCCGGCGAATCCGCAAGGCCTCGGCCGCGCGCTGGGCGAGACCCACCGGCGCTATGCGAGCGTGATCAACGCGCGGCTGCGCGTCACCGGGCATCTGTTCCAGTCGCGCTACGGCTCGGTCGCGATGGATGAAGAGCATTTGATGGCGGCGGCGCGTTACGTCGCGCTGAACCCGGTGCGGGCGCGGCTGGTTGCGCGGGCCGAGGACTGGCGTTGGTCGAGCGTTCGCGCGCATCTTTCGGGCGAGGACAACGGCGTCGTCATGACGACGCCGCTCCTCGAGCGCTGCGCGGGCCGCTTCGCCGATCTGATCGACGCGCCGCCGGACGCCGCGCGCATCGCCGCCCTGCGCGCCGCCGAAACGATCGGCCGCCCGCTGGGATCGGCGCGCTTCCTCAACAACATCGCCGTCCTGACCGGTCGCGACGCGCGGCCGGCCAAGCGAGGGCCGAAGAAAAGGGGATTAAGTAATGGGCTGCACCCCAACGGCGAGACACGGCCAATTGGGTGACAAGGCGACGTCCGCTTTTGGTTGGCGGTTGTGGGGTCGCCTGAGTTCGGCTCGGAAGTCAACCGGCGGTTTGTCGCCCAGCGCGCCTTATTGCCCCGCCGCTGCAGGCGCATTCTGAGGCGCCGTTGCTGGCGTACTCCCTGTCCCCGGCGCACTGCAGACATTGGATTGACTACCAGTTCCAGTAGCCTGCTGACCCCCCGCAGCTTGTTGGCCGCCAGCCGCATTTGCATGGCCCGCCGCCGCTCCCGATGATTGAGGCTTACGAAGAGATATTAGATCGCTGCCTATCTTACAGCCCTGAATGAATACTTCATTCCAATCGACATTACCTTGCTGAAGGCCTTGCTTGATCTTATCTAGCTCGTGTAAGGCTTTTCCCAACTGCGCGGGTATATCTTTATCAGTCTTATAGAAAGTTGCAATTCCCTTATTTGCGGCCGATAAATCGGTTTGATACGCTTCGTATTGCTCCGCATAAATAATTCTGTAAGATACATCGGAAGTCAATCGCATACGAGACTTTGATTTATTGATACGATTCCATTCACACGTTTGCCACATATTATTTATACTGGCGATCTCTTCGTCAGCAGTTGGGGTCGAATTTTTCAAGGCATCAATATCTTTCTCGATTTTGTCAATTGTCGCGGGGTCGTTAAGTATTTCCAGCAAAGCCTTGTTAGTTTCGATGTTTTTTCCCTCGTTGTACAGCACCTCAAAAATGCTAATTGCAGCTCCGGCAGGTCCGCTGGCGCTGCTGATAGATTTTCCTAAGTCATTGCCAAATTCCTTAAACACAATACTTGCGTCAGTCAAGAATGTCGGATTCTTGCTTTCGATGCTACTGCTAGCTATCTTTGCCAGTGAGGCAACAACATCCCCAACTTGAGATACCGTATTGGCGCGTTCCGTTACAAGAGCGCCAATTTCATTAGATTTCAATTTACCACAATCGTCGTTATCCAATTGCTCTTTTGTTAAAGTAGGGAATACCTGTTTGTAAGTGTCTTGTGCCAATTTAGCTTTGTCTGTCAATGCGGTCGCAAAAGTTTCTTGCGTTGTAAGACTATCATTCAACTTGCCAAGCTCGGTATGAATCGTGCCTATTTGGCTGGTCGGAGTGGCGCAGGCTGCCAAAAATACAGACACTAACGATAACGATATTGTGCTCGACCTAATTCCCATGTCGACCGCCCCCCGCGCCAAATGGGCGGCCAATCGTTGGCGACCCTCGGCCGCGCCACGCGACCGCCCAGCCCCAGCGCGCCGCCGCGGCTAGTAAAATATTTGTGAATATCAACACGTAAGGTTTCACAGCGGAAGCGATCCATTTGAACAACGGTTGTTCATAATTGTGCAACAATTGATCGAATTGCGAATTACGGCGAATTACGGTGACACTTTACTTAACCCCCATATGCGACTAAGCATCGCGTCTCCTTTCCCCACTCCGATTCGCCGATGGCCCGCATCGCTCGCCTGGTCGCCCCAGGCTGTCCCCACCACGTGACGCAGCGCGGCAACCGGCGCGAAACGATCTTCTTCGGCGACGACGATTACCGGCTCTACCTCGACCTTCTCGGCGAACGCTGTCGCAAGGCCGGCGTCGGGCTGTGGTCCTATTGTCTGATGCCCAACCATGTCCATCTGATCCTGACCCCGGCGACGCCGGAAGGCCTCGGCCGCGCCTTGGGCGAGACCCACCGGCGTTATGCGAGCGTGATCAACGCGCGGCTGCGCGTCACCGGGCATCTGTTCCAGTCGCGCTACGGCTCGGTCGCGATGGATGAAGAGCATTTGATGGCGGCGGCGCGTTACGTCGCGCTGAACCCGGTGCGGGCGCGGCTGGTTGCGCGGGCCGAGGACTGGCGTTGGTCGAGCGTTCGCGCGCATCTTTCGGGCGAGGACAACGGCGTCGTCATGACGACGCCGCTCCTCGAGCGCTGCGCGGGCCGCTTCGCCGATCTGATCGACGCGCCGCCGGACGCCGCGCGCATCGCCGCCCTGCGCGCCGCCGAAACGATCGGCCGCCCGCTGGGATCGGCGAGCTTCCTCGACAGGATCGTCACCCTGACCGGGCGCGACCCACGGCCAGCCAAGCGAGGGCCGAAGAAAAAGGGGGTTAAGTAAAGTGTCACCGTAATTCCGTAATTCAAAGAAAAAGGGGTTAAGTAAAGTGTCACTGTAATTGGCATGACGCCGGCGATGCTTTGGGAATTCGGCAAGACTTCTGCGCTAGGCTTGCGGAATGGCGCGAGGACGCCCGCGGAGCCTGAGCGCGGTCAGCCGCCACGGGTCACGGAAGGCGCGGCCGCGCGCGACGGCGACGGATGCGCTGCGCCAGGCGCCGGGCCGACGGCGCGGAGACGGACATGAACAGGACGCGCTCGCTGAACATGGGCTTGGGTCTGGCGTTCCTGGCCGTGGCCATGGCGTCCATGGCCTTCGTTGGCGCGCGAAAAACCTCGATCGACGCCAGGAACGCGACGCTCGCCGACCCGGCGCGGACCCCCTGCGCGCCCGCGGCGGACTCGGACGGAAGCCGGCCCCGCCTCTATCTCATCGGCGATTCCAGCCTGGCGCGATGGCCGACCAACAATTTCGCCGCGGACCGGGAAATCGTCGATTGCAGCCTCGGCCAGGAGACGGCGGCGCGTCTGGCGCGGCGCTTTGCGAATTTCGATTTCCTGCGTCCGCAGGATGTGGCGCTGATTTCTTCGGGGCTTTACGATCTTGTCGCCGCGTCGTTTCTCGATTCCGAGCGGGCGCGAGACAAGGTCGAACAGACGACGAGAATTCTGCTCGATCTGGCGCAGTCGGCGAAAGCCAGAGACGGACGCGTGCTGCTGGCGACGTTGATCCCGCCCTCGGCGCCGGACGCGACGCGGCGAGTCGCGTGGCGCGAGCCGCTTCGCGATCTCATCGCTCAAGCCAATGAGCGATTGCGCGGATCGGCTCCGAACGACGGGATCGAAATCATCGATTTCGCCGCCGCGCTCAACAGCGACGACCGGACCACGCCGAACAATTATCGCGTCGATGCGCTGCACGTGAACGCCATCGCCATCAAGAGGCTGGCCAAGGCCGTCGACCACGCGCTATCAGCCCCGTGACGGCTCGCCTGGAATTGCCGCCGCCGCCGGGGAAACGCGCGTGATTCTCCGCGCCAAACGCCAAGCGGGCCCATCGCTCCACCGACCAATCGCCGAGGAGAGTTCGACGTTCATGGCGACTGGCGCAGGCCGACGATTTCGGGATATCGTATCGGGCGATTTCGCCGGGAGACCGCAACGCGATGCGCGACGAGGAACGCCGAGCCCGGGCGCGCGAAGCGCCGATCGTCGACGGCCTGCCCGATTTGCCCGGCATCATCGTCGCGATGAATCTCGCGCCGACGCTCGCCGGGCCGCTGCGCGGCCTCGCCAATGCGCTGCTCGTCGACGAATTTCCCGGCTCGACCTTGCGCCGCGGCGAGCGCGAATTGCTCGCGACGGCGACCTCGGCGCGCAACGACTGCTTCTATTGCATGGACACCCACGGGGCGTTCGCCGCCGAACTGCTGCGGCGCGACCAGGCGCCGGCGGTCGAAGCTCTGATCGATGCGGTCAAGAGCGGCGCGCTCGGCGGGCTCGACCCGAAGCTGTCGGCGCTCGCCGCAATCGCCCGGCGGGTGGCGCAGGAGCCGCGCGCCCTCGATCGGGCCGATGTCGCCCGCGCCAAGGCGGCCGGCGCCACCGACGGCGACGTGCAACTGGCCATCCTGATCGCCTCGGCTTTCTGCATGTACAACCGCATGGTCGACGGCTTGCGCGCGCGAACGCCGGCCGATGTCGCGGCCTATGAGGCGCGGGCGCGCGAGATCGCCGAATACGGCTACGCCGACCCGCGGACGGCCTCGATTCCGCGAACGGATTGATGACGAGCGGCTGCGCGCCGTCGGCCTCACACCGCCGCCCGCCCCGCTTGCGCCGGGCCGCTGACGGTCACGTTGAGGTCGATCAGCAGGCCGTCGGCGAGCGAATAGACCCAGCCGTGGACGCTGAGCGGCTGTCCGCGCGCCCAGGCCTCGCCGACGAAAATGTCGGAAGCGACGTTGCGCACCTGCCGCATCACGTTGAGCTCGCACAGGCGATTGAGGCGGGCGGCGGCGTCCCCGATCGCTTCGAGTTCGCGGCAGTGATCGTGCGCGATCTCGCGGATCGGGTGCAGCCAGTGATCGACCAGGCCGCGCCGCTGGCCGTCCACCGCCGCGCCGACGCCGCCGCAGCCGTAATGGCCGACCACCATGATGTGCTTGACCTTGATCACGTCGACGGCGAATTGCAGCACGGACAGATAATTGGCGTCCTGCGGCGGGGCGAGGTTGGCGACGTTGCGGTGCACGAACAATTCGCCGGGGTCGAGGCCGACGATCTCGTTGGCCGGCACCCGGCTGTCGGAGCAGCCGATCCACAGGTATTCCGGCGCCTGCTGGCTCACCAGCCGCTTGAAAAAGCCGGCGTCGGCGGACACCTTTCGCGCCGCCCAGGCGCGGTTGTTCGCCTTGAGGTGATCGAGCATCGGCGATTCGTAGCGCCGATGGTTGCGGCGCACAAGAAGGCGGGCGGCGACGGCGCGGGGGCGATTGACAGGACGGCCGCTCGGATCGTTTCTGTCGCCGAGGGCTGCCGATGGAGCGTCTGCTGAAACACCGCGCCGCGCTGATTTTCGCCTCGGCGGCCGTCCTGTGCGGCGTCGCGCCCGCCGCTCGCGCGCTCGACGTCGGGCCGAAGGACCTGCCGCTGACGGTCGCCGGCGTGCCCGTGCAGATCCCCGTGGCCGGGTCGATCGACGCGCGGAGCGAGGCCGACGCGATCAGCCTGACGGCGTCGGCGAGCGGCGATCTCAGCGCGATCCAGGACCACGCCCTCGCCATCGCTCGCGGCCTGCGCCTGCCGCATGATCCCTGCGCCCACAAGAACTTCAACATCGTCGTCGACAGCGTCGACGCGGCGGCCATCACGCCGCGCGGCAAGACCGCGGTCGTCGACCTCTCCGGCCATGTCGCCGTCTGGCTGTGCAAGAAGGTGCTGGGAACGCTGCTGAAGACCGAGATCGCCGCCGACCGGATCAGCATTTCGGTCCCGGTCGAGCTCTACCTGCCGAACCCGCGCAGCGTCGGCTTGCGCCTGTCGGGACCGGCGACGCTGAGGGCCAGCGACCCGGCGACCGCGGAGGCGGCGAGCGCGTTCGCCGACGATCTGAACGGCCTGTTGACGGCGCAACTGGCCAAGCTGCTCGACGCCGCTCGGGCGCGCGCCGTGGCGCCGGCGATGCCGGGCCTCGACGTGACGATCGACGACGCTGCGTTCGTCGAGGACGGCCCGAAGCTGACGGTGCGCGCGCATGGGCGCGCCTCGATGACCAGCGCGGCCTTCGCCAGCTTCCTCGCTTTCGCAGGCCGTTAGGGCGCCCTGCGCCCTGGCGTCGCCCTACGCCTGCTCGAGTTCGAGCAGCGTTCCGCTGAAATCCTTCGGATGCAGGAACAGCACGGGCTTGCCATGGGCGCCGATCTTCGGCTGGCCGTCGCCGAGGAGGCGCGCGCCCGCCGCGACGAGCCGATCGCGCGCCGCCAGGATGTCGTCGACCTCGTAGCAGAGATGGTGGATGCCCCCGTCCGGATTCTTTTCCAGGAATTTGGCGATGGGCGAATCGGCCCCCAGCGGTTCGAGCAGCTCGATCTTGGTGTTGGGCAGTTCGACGAAGGCGACCCTCACCCCGTGCTCGGGCAGCGAGGAGGGCGGCGACACCTCGGCCCCGAGCCGGTCGCGATAGCAGGCGCAGGCCGCGGCGAGGTCTTTGACCGCGATGGCGACATGGTTCAGGCGTTCGAGCATCGGCCCCTCTTACACTTCGACGACCAGAACATGCACCGCCGGCTTCTTGCCCCAAACGGCGTTGACGGCGTTGCGCACGGCGCGTTCGACCGCGCTCGAAACCGCGTCGGCGTCGCGGCGCTTGCCGCGCGGCAGGCTGTCGAAGGTCTCGAAAATAGCCGAATCGACGATCTGGTCCATGCCGGCCCCGTCGCGCGTGCGGGCCGGCAGGCCGGCGATCATGACGTCGGGATCGCCGGCGAGATCGCCTTTCGAAGACAGCGCGAGCGCGACCGAGACGACGCCCGAAAACGACAGGCGGCGGCGCTGGGCGATGCAATCGTCGCCGGGCGGCAGCAAAATATCGCCATCCTTGTGGAGCCGGCCATGATCGAGCTGGCCGATGATCGCCGCCCCGCCGGCGGCCAGCCGGACGACGTCGCCGTTCAACGCCCGGACGACCTCGCCGACCCCCTGGGCGCGCGCGAAATCCGCGTGCTCGGACAGATGCACCGGCTCGCCATGCGCCGGAATGGCGATTTTGGGGCGCAGCCAGGCGTACATCTTCGCCAGTTCGGCGCGGCGCGGATGGCCCGAGACATGGACGAGATGGGTGCGGTCGGTGACGACCTCGATGCCCTGGGCGACCAGGCCGTTGATGATTTTTCCGACCGCCTTTTCGTTGCCGGGGATGGTGCGCGAGGAGAATACGACGACGTCGCCCGGCGCCAGCGTGGCGATCGGGTGCTCGTCCTCGGCGATGCGCGCCAGCGCGGCGCGCTGCTCGCCCTGACTGCCGGTCGCCAGCGCGAGAACCCGCTCGCGCGGCAGACGGTCGAAATGGTCCTGCCCGAGGAAGGCGGGCAGTTCGCCGAGATAGCCAAATTCGCGCGCGACGGCGATGACCCGCTCCATCGCGCGGCCGATCACCATGACCTGGCGGCCGTTGGCGAGCCCGGCCTCCGCCGCGGCGCGAAGCCGCGCGACGTTCGAGGCGAATGTGGTAATGACCACGCGGCCGCGCGCCTGGCCGACCAGCGCGGCGAGGTTGACCGCGACATCCGCCTCCGACGGGCTCTCGCCTTCGCGCAGCACGTTGGTCGAATTGCAGATCAGCGCGAGCACCCCCTCCTCGCCGAGCGCCCGCAGGCGCGCCTCGTCGGTCGGCGCGCCGATCAGCGGCGTCGCGTCGATCTTCCAGTCGCCGCTATGCACGACGAGGCCGGCCGGCGTGCGGATCGCCAGCGCGCAGCTCTCGGGAATCGAATGGGCGACCGCGATGAATTCGACGTCGAACGGGCCGACCGCGACATGCGCGCCCTGGGCGACGATCTCGATCGGAATATCCGGCGCGCCCGGCTCGCTGAGGCGGCGCGCCTCCAGCAATCCGGCGGCGAAGCGCGTCAGGTAAACCCGCACGCCGAGACGCGGCCAGAGATCGACGAGGGCGCCGATATGATCTTCGTGCGCATGGGTGATGATGAGGCCGACGAGGTCCTTCCTGACGCTTTCGATGAAGCGCAGGTCGGGCAAAATCAGGTCGACGCCCGGCAATTCCTCGCCTGCGAAAGCGACGCCGAGGTCGACCATCAGCCATTTGCGCCGCTTCGCCGGCCCGAAGCCGTAGAGCGCGCAATTCATGCCGATCTCGCCGAGGCCGCCGAGCGCCGCAAACACCAGTTCGCTGTCGTCCGTCATCAATTCGAAGCTTTCTGCGGCGGTTGGGCGGCGGCGCCCGGCGCGCCGCCAGAAACGATCGCCTCGCCGGCGCCTGTTTGGTCGATGAAGAGGTCGCCGGCCTCGACGACCTCGAGGCCGTTCGCGCCGCGCAGCACCAAGCGGCCGCGCTCGTCCAGGGTCTCGAAGAGGCCCTCGCGAAAGCCGCGCGCGCCGGCGACGCGGATGGGGCCGCGCAGGCCGGCGGCGTGGTCCAGCCAACGCGCGCGAATCTCGGCAAAACCAGCGCCGCCGCGCCAGAGCGCGAGGGATTCGGCAAAGCGCGGCGCCAGACGCGCGAACAGGCGTTCGGGCGAAACCGTCTGTCCCAGGGCGTTGGAGAGGTGATCGGCGGCGTAGGAGAGCCCCGATGGCGCGTTGAGGCAGTTGGCGCCGATTCCGACGACGCAGGCCAGCCGGCCGTCGCTCACGGCCGCCCCCTCGGCGAGCAGCCCGGCGATCTTGGCGCCGCGCCAGACAAGATCATTGGGCCATTTCAGTTCGACTTCGCCGTCGGCGCCGAGATCGTCGACGGCGCTGCGCAGCGCGACCCCGGCGACAAAGCCGATCTGCGCGGCGATCGCAACCGGCGAGGGGTCGATGAGCAGCGCGCTCGCATAGAGATTGCCGGGCGGCGATCGCCAGAGGCGCCCGCGCCGGCCCCTGCCCTGCGATTGTTCGCGCGCGACGATCCACAGGCGCCCGGGGTCGCCCGCCAGCGCTCTGCGCCTCGCCTCGTCGTTGGTCGATCCGACGCGCTCCAGGCGTTCGACGCGCCATCCGCCCGCCAGGATCTCGATCGGTCCGCTCGCTGCGCCGTCAGTTTTCAAAACAGCGACTTCGCCGCGGCCATCGCCGCGTCGGTCAGCGGCGCCGGCGCCAGCACGTAGAAGATGACCAGCGCCGTCGACAGGGCGAGCACGGCGCGGGCGGCGACGCCGCTCTGGTCGAACGCCCTGACGGGCTCGTCGAAATACATCACCTTGACGATGCGCAAATAATAATAGGCGGCGACCACGCTCAGCACCACGCCGATCACCGCCAGCGCGAACAAATTGGCCTCGATGGCCGCGGCGAACACGTAGAATTTGGCGAAGAATCCGGCGAGCGGCGGAATGCCGGCGAGCGAGAACATCATCGCGGCGAGGAAGAACGCCATGGGCCCGTTGGTTCGCGCGAGGCCGGCGAGATCCGCGATCGTCTCGACATAGACCCCGTCGCGCCGCATCGACAGAATCGCCGCGAACGTGCCGAGCGTCATCAGGATATAGATCGACATGTAGACGATCACGCCATGCACGCCGTCGGGCGTGCCGGCGGCCAGCCCGACCAGGGCGAAGCCCATGTGGCCGATCGACGAATAGGCCATCAGCCGCTTGATGTTGGTCTGGCCGATCGCGGCGAACGAGCCGAGCGCCATCGAGGCGATCGAGATGAACACGATCACCTGCCGCCATTCGCCGGCGACGCCGGGAAAGGCGGTGGTGACGACACGCACCAGAACCGCCATCGCGGCCACTTTCGGCGCCGAGGCGAAAAAGGCGGTCACCGGCGTCGGCGCGCCTTCGTAGACGTCGGGCGTCCACATGTGGAACGGCACGGCCGAGATCTTGAAGGCGAGGCCGGCGAGCAGGAAGACGAGGCCGAAGACGACCCCGAGGTTGGCCTGTCCCTGAATGGCGGCGCCGACGCCGGAAAACGACACCGTGCCGGCGAAGCCGTAGATCAGCGAGGCGCCGTAGAGCAGCATGCCCGACGAAAGGGCGCCGAGCACGAAATATTTCAGTCCCGCTTCCGAAGCCTTGGCGTTGTCGCGGTCCCAGGCGGCCACCACATAGAGCGCCAGGCTCATCAGTTCGAGGCCGAGATACAGCGCGATGAAATCGCTGGCCGAAATCAGCATCATCATGCCGAGCGTCGCCAGCAGGACGAGGATGGGAAATTCGAAGCCGGCGATTTTTTCCCGCCGCATGAAGTCGGCCGAAAGGACCAACGTGGCGATCGAGCCGATCAGCGAGAGCGCTTTCATGAACCGGCTGAACGCGTCATCGGTGAACGCGCCGTAGAAGGTCACGCCTTTCGAGCCGTGATTGGCGACGAGGACGACCAGCACGACGCCGAGCAGGGCGACCGCGAGCTCCGTCACCATCCACACCGAGCGCTCGCCGCGCAGCGCGCCGAACAGAACCAGCGCCAGAATGCCGGCCGCCAGCAGGAACTCCGGCAGCACCGTCGACAAGGACAAGGCGGTCACGTTCATTGGCGGCGGCCCCCTACAGCCCGGCGGTTCTGGTGATGGCGATCGCCTGGTCGAAACCCCTGACGAGCGCTTCGGCGGAAGCGGCGCTGGCGTCGATGACCGGTTGCGGATGCACGCCGTAATAGAGGGTCAGCACGACCAGCGGCGCCAGGATGGCGATCTCGCGGGTCGACAGATCCGCGATGGTCATCAGGGCCGGCTTTTCGAGGACGCCGAAAATGACCCGCCGATACAGGTAAAGCGCGTAGGCCGCCGACAGAATGACGCCGGTCGTCGCCAACAGCGCGACCAGACTGTTGGTCTGAAAGGCGCCGATCAAGGTCAGAAACTCGCCGATGAAGCCGGACGTGCCGGGAAGGCCGACATTGGCGAGCGTGAAGATCATGAAGGCGACGGCGTAGCGCGGCATGCGGTGGACCAGCCCGCCATAGGCGGCGATCTCGCGCGTGTGCATCCGGTCGTAGACCACGCCGACGCAGAGGAACAGCGCGGCCGACACCAGGCCGTGCGAGATCATCTGGAACACGGCGCCTTCGACGCCCTGCGGCGTCATCGCGAACAGGCCCATCGTCACGAAGCCCATGTGGGCCACCGAGGAATAGGCGATCAGCTTCTTCATGTCCTCCTGCACCAGCGCGACCAGCCCGGTGTAGACGATCGCGATGATCGACAAGGCGAACACCAGCGGCGCGAAATAGAGCGACGCGTCGGGGAACATCGGCAGCGAGAAGCGGATGAAGCCGTAACCGCCCATCTTCAACAGGATGCCCGCCAGAATCACCGAGCCGGCGGTCGGCGCCTCGACATGCGCGTCGGGCAGCCAGGTGTGGACCGGCCACATCGGCGTCTTGACGGCGAACGAGGCGAAGAACCCCAGCCACAGCCATTTCTGCATGCCGGCCGGGAATTGCGTGTGCAGCAGCACGGCGATGTCGGTCGTCTTGGCGTACCAGTACATCGCCATGATCGCGAGCAGCATCAGCAGCGAGCCGAGCAGCGTGTAGAGGAAGAACTTGAACGCCGCGTAGACGCGCCGCTTGCCGCCCCAGACGCCGATGATGAGAAACATCGGAATCAGGCCGCCCTCGAAGAACAGATAGAACAGCAACAGATCGAGCGCCTCGAAAACGCCGATCATCAGCGTCTCGAGCACCAGGAAGGCGATCATGTATTCCTTGACGCGCTTGTCGATGGCCAGCCAGGAGGCGCCGATGCAGAACGGCATCAGGAAAGTGGTGAGCAGCACGAACGGCATCGACAGGCCGTCGACGCCGAGCCGGTAGGCGATCGCCGCCGAGAACCAGGAGCGCTGTTCGACAAGCTGGAACCCGGCCGAGGCCGGATTGAACTCGGCCCAGGCGAAAAGCGAGAGCACGAAGGTCGCGATGGTCGTCCACAGCGCGATCCAGCGGGCGTTGTTGCGCGTCGATTCATCGTCGCCGCGCAGCAGCAGCAGGGCGAGCGCGCCGACGATGGGCAGGATCAGCAATCCCGAGAGGATTCCAAATCCGAACATCAGCGGATCCCCCCGAGCAGAAACCAGGTGATGAACGCGGCGGCGCCGAGCAGCATCGCGAAGGCGTATTGATAGACGTAGCCGCTCTGCAACCGCACGACGTTGCGCGTGACGTCGAACACGCGCGCCGCGACGCCGTCAGGGCCGAATCCGTCGATGATGAAGCCGTCGCCGCCCTTCCAGAACAGCCGCCCGAGCCAGAACGCGGGGCGAACGAACAGCAGGTCGTAGAGCTCGTCGAAATACCACTTGTTGAGCAGGAAGCGATAAAGCAGCGGGTTTTGCGCGGCGAGCGCGCGCGGCGCGTCCGGCGCGACGATATACATGTAATAGGCGACCGCGAAGCCGCCCAGCATCATCAGGGTCGGCAGCAGGGAGACCAACCAGGGCGCCGTCTCCATCTGTTCCAGGATATGATTGTCCGGACCGAGGAACAGCGCCTCCTTCCAGAAGCCCTCGAAGCCGCCGCCGATGAAGACATGGCGGAAGACGACGCCCGCCAGCACGGCGCCGACCGCCAGCGCCGCGAGCGGAACGAGCATCACCGGCGGCGATTCATGCGCCGCGTGGTCGCCGGAATGGGCGTGCGCATGCGCGTCGGCGGCGGCATGGCCGTGGCCGTCGGCCTCGTGCGCGCCGCCCGAGACGCGGCGCCCGCCGAAGAACGTCATGAAGATCAGGCGCCAGGAATAGAACGAGGTGAAGCCCGCGGCGACGACGACGCAGAGAAAGGCGTAGACCGCGCCGGGACGCTGCGAAGCGAACGCCGCTTCGATGATCGCGTCCTTCGAAACGAAGCCGGCAAAACCGATCGACGTGAAGGGAATGCCGACGCCGGTCAGCGCCAGCGTGCCGATCACCATCATCCAGTAGGTGAACGGGATCTCCGCGCGCAGGCCGCCCATCTTGCGCATATCCTGCTCGTGGTGCATCGCCTGGATCACCGATCCGGCCCCGAGAAACAACAGCGCCTTGAAGAAGGCGTGGGTGAACAGGTGGAAGATGCCGAGGCTGTAGCCGCCGACTCCGAGGCCGACGAACATGTAGCCGAGCTGCGAGCAGGTGGAGTAGGCGATGACGCGCTTGATGTCGTTCTGCACCAGGCCGACCGTCGCCGCGAAGAACGCCGTCGTCGCGCCGACGATCATGACGACGCTGAGGGCCACCGGCGCAAGATCGAACAAGGGCGACAGGCGCGCCACCATGAACACGCCGGCCGTCACCATGGTGGCGGCGTGAATGAGGGCGGAGACCGGCGTCGGGCCCTCCATCGCGTCGGGCAGCCAGGTGTGCAGCAGGAACTGCGCCGATTTGCCCATCGCGCCCATGAACAACAGCAGGCAGGTGATCGTCAGGGCGTCGAAATCCGCGCCGAACACATGGATCGTCTTGCCGGCGATGCCGGGCGCGGCGCCGAACACGGCGTCGAAACTCACCGAGCCGGTCAGGACGAAGACGAGGAACACGCCGAGCGCGAAGCCGAAATCGCCGACGCGATTGACGACGAACGCCTTGATCGCGGCGGCGTTGGCCGAGGGCCTGTCGTACCAGAAGCCGATCAGCAGGTACGAGGCGAGGCCGACGCCTTCCCAGCCGAGGAACATCTGGACGAGATTGTCGGCCGTCACCAGCATCAGCATCGCGAAGGTGAACAGCGAGAGATAGGCGAAGAACCGCGGGCGGCCTTCGTCCTCGGCCATGTAGCCGATCGAATAGACATGGACGACGAACGAGACTGTGGTGACCACGACCAGCATCACGGCGGTCAGCGTGTCGATGCGCAAAGCCCAGTCGACGGCGAGCTTGCCGGAAGTCAGCCAGTTGGCGATCGGAATGACCTGCGCATGGTCCTGCCCGAAGCCGACCATGAAAAAGGCGATCCAGGCGAGAAACGCGCAAACGCCGAGCGGAACCGTGGTCGCCAGCTCGGCGTTGCGCGCGCCGATCCACGGACCCAACAGGCCGGCGACGAGAAAGCCGAGCAGCGGCAGGAAGACGATCAGGTCGTACATGCTCGTCTCAGCCCTTCAGCGCGTTGATGTCTTCCACCGCGATCGAACCGCGGTTGCGATAATAGCTGACCAGGATCGCCAGTCCGATCGCCGCCTCGGACGCCGCGACGGTCAGGATCAGCAGCGCGAAGACCTGCCCCGTCAGGTCGCCGAAATTCGTGGAAAAGGCGACCAGATTGATGTTGACCGACAGCAGGATCAATTCGACCGACATCAAAATGACGATGATGTTCTTGCGGTTGAGGATGATGCCGGCGACCCCGATGGTGAACAGCAGGGCGGCGAGCGTCAGATAGTGGGTGAGGCCGATGACCATGGCGCCGAGGCTCCTCAAATGCCGACGCGCGAAGGCACTTTGCGCAATTCGACGGCGCTCGCCGGATTGCGCGCGACCTGGGCCGCAATGCTCTGGCGCTTGACGCCGACGCGATGGCGCAGGGTCAGAACGATCGCCCCGACCATCGCCGTCAGCAGGATCATTCCCGCCGCCTGGAAGAAATAGAAATAATGGGTGTAGAGCACGCGCCCCAGCGCCGCCGTATTGGCCAGCGTCCCCGCCGGCGAGGCGGCGGCGGCCGCCTGGGTCGAACGGGTCCAGCCGACCGCGACATAGCCGAGCTCGAAGGCGACGAACAGCGCGATCAGCGCGCCGATCGGCAGATATTGCAGGAAGCCCTGCTTCAGCTCGGCAAAATCGACGTCGAGCATCATCACGACGAACAGGAACAGCACGGCGACCGCGCCGACGTAGACGACGACCAGGATCATGGCGAGGAATTCGGCGCCCATCAGCAGGAACAGGCCCGCCGCCGCGACGAAGGCGAGGATCAGAAACAGCACCGAGTGCACGGGGTTGCGCGCAAGAATCACCGCCAAGGCCGAGCCGATCAGCGTGGCCGAGAAAACCCAGAAGAATATCGCCTCGCCAACCATTCCAGTCTCCCTTGATCCCTTCTCCCGCAAAACGCGAGAAGGCGGCCTCGCAAAGCGAGGCCGGATGAGGGCCTATCCGACGTCGGCGCCCTTGACGCGCGCCCCCACCCTGCCCTCTCCCGCGGGCGGGAGGGGGAATTCAGCCGCCTCACCGGTAAGGCGCGTCCATCGCCATGTTCCTGGCGATCTCGCGCTCCCAGCGCGCGCCGTTCTCCAGCAGCCGATCCTTGTCGTAAAACAGCTCCTCGCGCGTCTCGACCGCGAATTCGAAATTCGGCCCTTCGACGATCGCGTCGACCGGGCAGGCCTCCTGGCACAGGCCGCAATAGATGCACTTGACCATGTCGATGTCGTAGCGGGTGGTGCGCCGCGTGCCGTCGTTGCGGCGCGGTCCCGCCTCGATGGTGATCGCCTGCGCCGGGCAGATCGCCTCGCACAGCTTGCACGCGATGCAGCGCTCTTCGCCGTTGGGATAGCGGCGCAGCGCGTGCTCGCCGCGAAAGCGCGGCGACAACGGCCCCTTTTCGTGGGGATAGTTGAGCGTCGCCTTGGGCTTGAACATGTAGCGGACCGACAGCGCCAGCGCCGCGACGAACTCGCCCAGGAAGATCGATCGAGCGGCCTGATCCAGTTTCAACGCCATGGGCGCTCTCCTTCGCCTGACGCGTGCGACCCGCCGCCGGCGCGGGTCTTCGCCGCCCGACGGCGCGGCCAGATCATTGCGGCGGTCGAATTCACTTGAAAACGCTCTCCCAATCACGCGCCGCGGACCCTAGCCCGGGCCGCCGAGATAGTCGCGAAACTCCAGAACGCCGGCGACGGCGGCGACCATGAACAGCGAGATCGGCAGGAACACCTTCCAGCCGAGCCGCATCAGTTGGTCGTAGCGGTAGCGCGGCACGAAGGCTTTGACCATCGAGAACATGAAAACGACCGAGAAAGCCTTCAAAAGGAACCAGACGAGGCCGGGAACCCAGGTGAACGGCGGAAACGGCAGCGGCGACAGCCAACCGCCGAGGAACAGAATCGTCGTCAGCGCGCACATCGTGAGAATGGCGACCAGCTCGGTCAGGAAGAACAGCAGATAGAGCGACGAGGAATATTCCACGGCGAAGCCGGCGACCAGTTCCGATTCCGCCTCGACGAGATCGAACGGCGGACGATTGGTTTCGGCGAGCGCCGAAACGAAGAAGATGATGAACATCGGAAACAGCGGCAGCCAGTACCAGCCGAGAAAGCCCCATCGCGTATCCTGCGCGGTGACGATCTCGTTCAGGTTCAAAGATCCCGCGCAGAGCAGCACCGTGATGATGACGAAGCCCATCGAGACCTCGTAGGAAACCATCTGCGCGGCCGAGCGCAGCGCCGCCAGGAACGGATATTTCGAATTCGACGCCCAGCCGGCCATGATGACGCCGTAGACGCCGAGCGAGGAGATGGCGAACAGGTAGAGCACGCCGACGTTGATGTCGCTGACCGCCCAGCCGTCGTTGACGGGGATCACCGCCCATGCCGAAATCGCCAGGATCACCGCCACCAGCGGCGCCAGCACGAACACGCCCTTGTTGGCGCCCGCCGGAATGACCGGCTCCTTGACGATGAACTTCAGGAAATCGGCGAAGCTTTGCAGCAGGCCCCAGGGGCCGACGACGTTCGGACCCCGGCGTAGCTGCACCGCCGCCCAGATCTTGCGCTCGGCATAGATGAAATAGGCGGTGGTGATCAGCAGACAGACGAGCAGCACGAGGCTTTTCAGCGCCGCCACCCCGATCGACCATAGCCAGCCGTGATCCGCCATGGGGGCTACTCCGCGGCCTGAAGCTGACGCGCCCGCGCCAGGGCCGAACATTCGGCCATGGTCCTGGAGGCGCGGGCGATCGGATTGGTGAGATAGAAATCGGCGATCGCCGCCGCGAACGGCGTCTTGTCGGGCGCGCCGCCGACCGCCGCCAGCGCAGACAGATCGCCGGCGTCCGAGGGCTCGATCACGTCGAGCCTGGCGAGCCGCGGGTGGGCGGCGTAAAGCGCGGCGCGAAGCTGGGCCCGCGAGTCGAACGGCAGCCGGGCGCCGAGCGCGTCGGACAGCGCGCGCAGGATCGCCCAGTCCTCCCGCGCGTCGCCAGGCGGGAAAGCCGCGCGCTCGGCGAATTGCGGACGCCCCTCGGTGTTGAGGTAAATGCCGGTCTTTTCGGGATAGGCGGCGCCCGGCAGGATGACGTCGGCGCGATGCGCGCCCCGGTCGCCGTGCGTGCCGAGATAGACGACAAACGCGCCGGGCTCGACGTCGATCTCGTCGGCGCCGAGATTGAACATGAGGTCGAGCGCGCCCGCCCTGGCCATCGCCCGGGCCGTCAGTCCGCCCCGCCCCGGCGTCAGGCCGAGGTCGAGGCCGCCGGCGCGGGAGGCGGCGGTATGCAGCACGTTGAAGCCGTTCCAGCCGTCCTTGATGAGGCCGAGCGACAGCGCGGCCTTGGCGGCGAGCGACAGCACGGCCTCGCCATCGGGCCGCGCCAGCGCGCCGGCGCCCAGGATCAGCATCGGATTGGTCTTGTCGGCGGGCGGATGATTGGCCATTTCGGCGAGCGATTCCGGCCCGGCGCCGAGGTAGTTGTAAGGATAGGTCAAGTCGACCCGCTCGCCGATCACGCCGATCAGGCAATTGCCCTTGAGCCAGCGCTTGCGGATGCGGGCGTTGAGCACCGGCGCCTCGAGGCGCGGGTTCGAGCCGACGATCAGAATCGCGTCGGCGCGGTCGACGCCGGCGATGGTCGAATTGAAGAGATAGGAGGCGCGGCCGAATCTTCGGGTCGAGGGCGGAGCCGTCCTGCCGGCAGTCGAGATTGACGACGCCGAGCTTGCCCATCAACGCCTTCAGCGCGAACATTTCCTCGACGCTCGCCAGATCGCCGACGATCGCCCCGGTGCGGCCGGCGCCGGCCGCCCTGGCCTTGGCGGCGATCGCGGCGAACGCCTGCGGCCAGGTCGCCGGCTCGAGCTTGCCGTCGATCCGCAGATAGGGGCGATCGAGCCGCTGCGTCTTCAAGCCGTCGGCGACGTGGCGCGTCTTGTCGGAAATCCATTCCTCGTTGATCGCCTCGTTGACGCGCGGCAGGATGCGCACGACCTCGCGGCCGCGCGCGTCGACGCGGATGGCCGAGCCGAGCGCGTCCATCACGTCGATCGTCTCCGTCTTGGCGAGCTCCCACGGCCGCGCGTGGAATTCATAGGGCTTGGCCGTCAGCGCGCCGACCGGGCAGAGATCGACGACATTGCCTTGCAGTTCGGAGGTCATCGCGCGTTCGAGATAGGTGGTGATCTCCATATCCTCGCCGCGCCCGATCGCGCCGAGCTCGGAGACGCCGGCGACCTCGGTGGCGAAGCGGACGCAGCGCGTGCAATGAATGCAGCGGTTCATCGAGGTCTTCACCAGCGCCCCGATATACTTGTTTTCGACGGCGCGCTTGTTCTCGCGATAGCGCGAGGAGTTGACGCCATAGGCCATCGCCTGGTCCTGCAGGTCGCATTCGCCGCCCTGGTCGCAGATCGGGCAATCGAGCGGGTGATTGATCAGCAGGAACTCCATCACGCCGTGCCGCGCCTTGACGACCATCGGCGAGTTGGTCTCCACCACCGGCGGCTCGCCTTTGGGGCCGGGCCTGAGATCGCGCACGGCCATCGCGCAGGACGCGGTCGGTTTCGGCGGTCCGCCCTTCACCTCGACCAGGCACATCCGGCAATTGCCGGCGATCGACAGGCGCTCGTGGAAGCAGAAGCGCGGAATCTCCGCGCCCGCCGCCTCGCAGGCCTGCAACAGCGTATAGTCGGGCGGAAGGTCGAGCTCCTTGCCGTCGATGATGATCTTGGCCATTATCCCGCCACCCCGTCCAGAACTTGAAATTGACGCGCCTGCCGCTGCAGCAGCGTGCCCATACGCCACAGAGCTGCGCCGCCGATCAAGAACATTACCGGTTTCAGCCAAAGGATTCCTTCGAGGGGCCAGAGTCCCGACAGGCCGCGCGCTGCCTCGTACAAGGAAATGGCGCTGACGAAGCTTACCGCTACAGCGGTCCACCATTCGACCTTTCGGCTCCGTACAATGGAAATCGAAGCGACCGCGAAAGCGCCGAATTTCGCGACAACCACCGGCCAGCCCACAATGCGAGTGACGGTCGAGAAAATGGCGATCTTGTAAAGAGGCGAGCCCACAGCCGAAGAGACTAACGCCGCAACCACAAGCAGCGCGCTCAATACCAGGACGCCGATAGCGATTCGAACGAAAATGTTCGGCGAATAGATCAGCTCCACAAGACGCAATGACGCGATCGCCGCAGCGGTCGACGCAAAAGCGCCAGCGGCACTAAAATATTGGTATGTCGCCATGTGGAGCGGGAGCGGAGCAAACAGGTCAAACAAACTCCTTGCTGCCCAGATCACGCCCGGACTTGCCAGAGCCAAACTGACCCAAAGCGGCGCCCGCATTCCCAGGCCAACCAGGAGCGTCCCGCCCACGGCCAGAAGGCAAGCCGCCGCGGCGAAGACCCAATACCACAACAATATCGCGTACCCCATCGTTGGCGGCAGCGATGCGACGACTAATCCTATCAGCAAGACAGCGGCGACAATGTATGAAAGCGGCGGCATCGCCCTACTCCGCCGCGATCCGCACGGGGTCGCTATGCGGATTGGCCGCGTATTGATCGATGCGTCTTTCGATTTCCGGGCGGAAATGGGCGATCAGACCCTGGATCGGCCAGGCGGCGGCGTCGCCGAGCGCGCAGATCGTATGGCCCTCGATCTTGGTGGTGACGTCGAGCAGCATGTCGATCTCTTTTTTCTGCGCCCTGCCCTCGGCCATGCGGGTCATCACCCGCCACATCCAGCCGGTGCCTTCGCGGCACGGCGTGCACTGCCCGCAGCTCTCGTGCTTGTAGAAATAGGAAATTCGCGTGATGGCGCGGACGATGTCGGTCGACTTGTCCATCACGATCACCGCCGCCGTGCCGAGGCCCGAACGCAGCTTGGCGAGCGAGTCGAAATCCATCGGGCAGTCGATGATCTGGTCGGCCGGAACCATGCGCACCGACGAGCCGCCCGGAATCACCGCGAGCAGATTGTCGAAGCCGCCGCGCACGCCGCCGCAATGACGCTCGATCAATTCGCGAAACGGGATCGACATCGCCTCTTCGACGTTGCACGGCCGGTTGACGTGGCCGGAAATGCAAAACAGCTTGGTGCCGAGATTGTTGGGGCGCCCGAATCCGGAAAACCACGCCGCCCCGCGGCGCAGGATCGTCGGCGCGGCGGCGATCGACTCCACGTTGTTCACCGTCGTCGGGCAGCCATAGAGGCCGACATTGGCGGGAAACGGCGGCTTCAGCCGCGGCATGCCCTTCTTGCCCTCGAGCGACTCCAGCAGCCCGGTCTCCTCGCCGCAGATATAGGCGCCGGCGCCATGATGGACGTAGAGATCGAACGGCCAGCCGTGAATGTTGTCCTTGCCGATCAGCCTCGCCTCATAGGCCTGATCGACTGCGGCTTGCAGGCGCTGGCGCTCCAGGAAGTATTCGCCGCGCACATAGACGTAGCAGGCGTTGGCGCCCATCGCGAAAGAGGCGAGCAGGCAGCCCTCGACCAGCGTATGCGGGTCGTTGCGCATGATCTCGCGGTCCTTGCAGGTGCCCGGCTCCGATTCGTCAGCGTTGACCACGAGATAGGATGGGCGCGCCGGATCGGGCGTCTTGGGCATGAACGACCATTTGAGCCCGGTCGGGAAACCCGCGCCGCCGCGCCCGCGCAAGCCGGAGGCCTTCATCTCGTTGACGATCCAGTCGCGTCCCTTGTCGATCAGCGCCTTGGTGTTGTCCCAGCCGCCGCGGGCGCGCGCGCCTTCCAGGCCGAAATCGCCGAAGCCGTAGAGATTGGTGAAGATGCGGTCCTTGTCCTCAAGCATCGCGCGCCCCCGTCTCGACGCGCGCCGCGGAGGATGACGGGTCGCCCGATTTCGGCGCGCCGCGTCCGTCGACGCCATAGAGCGAGGTCAGCGACGTCAGGCCGCCGATCGGCTCGGAGCTGACGCGCCCGGTTTGCGATCCCTTGGTCACCGGCCGGCCGGCGGCCAGATCGTCGAGCAGTTTGGCGAAATTCTGCGGGTCGAGGTCCTCGTAATAGTCGTTGTTGATCTGCGCCATCGGCGCGTTGCAGCACGCGCCGAGGCACTCGACCTCGATCCACGAGAGGGCGCCGTCGGCGGTGACGTGATTTTGCTCTCCGATGCGCCGTTCGCAGATCTTCTTGATTTCCTCGGCGCCGCGCAACACGCAGGGCGTCGTCCCGCAAACCTGCACATGATGGCGCCCGACCGGCGACAGATTGAACATCGAATAGAAGGTCGCGATCTCGAGCGCGCGGATCAGCGGCATGTCGAGAAGCGCGGCGACCTTCTCGATGGCCGCCTTGGGCAGCCAATAGTCGTTCTGCTCCTGCGCCCGCCATAACAGCGCGAGCACCGCCGAAGCCTGCCGGCCGGGCGGATATTTGGCGATTTCCTTTTGCGCCCACGCCTCGTTCTCCGCCGTGAAGGCGAAGGAGGCCGGTTGAATCTCGGCGAGGCGGCGAACCGTCATTCTACCCCCGATCGTCGCGACGACGCGCGCGCTTTCATCGATCGACCTCGCCGAACACGATGTCCAGCGATCCCAGAATCGCCGAGACGTCGGCGAGCATGTGCTTTCGGCACATGAAGTCCATCGCTTGCAGATGCGTGAAGCCGGGCGCGCGAATCTTGCAGCGATAGGGCTTGTTGGCGCCGTCGGCGACGAGATAGACGCCGAACTCGCCTTTGGGCGCCTCGACCGCCGCGTAAACTTCGCCGGCCGGCACGTGGTAACCCTCGGTATAGAGCTTGAAGTGATGGATGAGCGCTTCCATCGAGCGCTTCATCTGGCTGCGCTTCGGCGGCACGATCTTGCCTTCGTCCGAGGTCACCGGCCCGCCGCCCGTCGGGCCGCGCAGCTTCTCGCAACATTGCTTCATGATGCCGGCCGACTGGCGCATCTCCTCCATGCGGATGAGATAGCGGTCGTAGCAGTCGCCATTCTTGCCGACGGGAATGTCGAAATCCATTTCCTCGTAGCACTCGTAGGGTTGCGACTTGCGCAAATCCCACGCCGCGCCGGATCCGCGCACCATCACCCCGGAAAAACCCCACGCCCAGCAATCGGCGAGCGACACGACGCCGATGTCGACGTTGCGCTGCTTGAAGATGCGGTTGCCCGTGAGCAAGGTCTCGAGATCGTCGCAGACCTTCAGGAACGGATCGCAAAACCCGTAGATGTCGTCGATCAGTTCGGGCGGAATGTCCTGGTGGACGCCGCCGGGGCGGAAATAGGCCGCGTGCATGCGGGCGCCGCTCGCCCGCTCATAGAACACCATCAGCTTTTCGCGTTCTTCAAAACCCCACAGCGGCGGGGTCAGCGCGCCGACGTCCATCGCCTGCGTCGTCACGTTCAGGAGATGCGACAGCAGTCGGCCGATCTCGCAATAGAGCACGCGGATCAATTGCCCGCGCCTGGGAACGCCGATCCCCAGCAGGCGCTCGACCGCCAGCGCGTAGGCGTGCTCCTGATTCATCGGCGCGACGTAATCCAGCCGATCGAAATAGGGCACGTTCTGCAGATAGGTGCGCGCCTCCATCAGTTTTTCGGTGCCGCGATGCAGCAGGCCGATGTGCGGATCGACGCGCTCGACGACCTCGCCGTCGAGTTCGAGCACCAGCCGGAGCACGCCGTGCGCGGCAGGATGCTGCGGCCCGAAGTTGATCGAGAAATTGCGAAGATTCGGCTCGGTCATGACTTCGCCTTCTCGTCCCCCGGCAGCAGACCCGTCCCCTCCCACGGGCTCAGAAAGTCGAATTGGCGGAATTCCTGGTTGAGACGCACCGGCTCATAGACGACCCGCTTTTCCTCGTCGTCGTAGCGCACTTCGACAAAGCCGGTCATCGGGAAATCCTTGCGCAGAGGATGGCCCTCGAAACCATAATCGGTGAGGATGCGCCGCAGGTCCGGATGGCCGTCGAACAGAACGCCGAACAGATCGTAGGTCTCGCGCTCGCACCAATTGGCCGCTGGAAACACCGGAATGGCGGAAGGAACCGCCGTGGCCTCGTCGGTCGCGACCTTGACGCGCACGCGCAGGTTCAGTTTGGGCGAGAGCAGTTGATAGACCACGTCGAAGCGCTTCTCGCGCTCGGGATAATCGACGCCGCAAAGGTCCGTGAAGCAAATGAACTGGCAATCGGGATCGTCGCGCAGGAACGTCAGGACGTCGACGATGCGCGCCGCCTCGGCGGCGATCGTCAGTTCGCCATGGGCGAAATGCGCGCCGATCGCGGCGTCCGGCAAGGCGGCGACGATCTTGTCCGCAACCGTTTTCAGCGCTTCGTCCATCTCGCCCCAACCTAGATCCGCATCGCTCGCCCCCTCTCCCGCTCGCGGGAGAGGGCTGCGGTGAGGGGAAGCCGAAGCGCCCGCCCGCCTGCCCCAATTCGACGGCCCTCATCCGGCCCGGCTTCGTCGAGCCGCCTTCTCCCGCAAAGCGGGTGAAGGGTTCTTCAGCGCTCGATCGTTCCCGTGCGCCGGATTTTCTTTTGCAGCATCAGCACGCCGTAGAGCAACGCCTCGGCCGTCGGGGGACAGCCGGGAACGTAGATGTCCACGGGCACGACACGATCGCAGCCGCGAACGACCGCGTAGGAATAATGATAGTAGCCGCCGCCGTTGGCGCACGAGCCCATCGAAATGACGTAGCGCGGCTCAGGCATCTGGTCGTAAACCTTGCGCAGCGCCGGCGCCATCTTGTTGGTCAGCGTGCCCGCGACGATCATCACATCGGACTGTCGCGGGCTCGCGCGCGGCGCGAACCCGTAGCGCTCCACGTCGTAGCGCGGCATGGAAAGCTGCATCATCTCGACGGCGCAGCAGGCCAGACCGAAGGTCATCCACATCAGCGAGCCGGTGCGCGCCCACTGGATGAGGTCCTCGCTTGTCGCAACGATGAAGCCCTTGTCGGCGAGCCGGTCGCTGAGCGCGCCGAAATACGGGTCATTGGCGCCGATCAGCTTGCCGGTCGCCGGGTCGATGACGCCGCGCGGCGCCGGCGCGAGGCTGGTCGCGGAAATCATCGGGCGGTCAATCCCATTCGAGCGCTCCCTTGCTCCATTCGTAGACGAACCCGACGGTCAGCACGCCCAGGAACAAGATCATCGACCAGAAGCCGAGAGCCCCGATGTCATGAAACGCGACCGCCCAGGGAAACAAGAACGCGATCTCGAGGTCGAAAATGATAAAAAGCAGCGAGACGAGATAGAAGCGCACATCGAACTTCATGCGCGCGTCGTCGAACGGGTTGAAGCCGCATTCGTAGGCGGAGAGCTTTTCTGGATCGGGATTCTTGTAGGCGACGACAAAAGGCGCAACAAGCAGGACGCCGCCGATCGCCGCGGCGATCGCGACGAACACAACCAGCGGCAGATAGTCCGATATCAGACTCGGCATGCGGGCTCCGAGGCGAGCGGCGAGCGAACGCCGCCTGGGACGGCTCGAAATCGTTGCGATCTCAAGCCGAAATTCGTCAACGGCGAAGGCGTATCGCAGCGCAGCGAACCATGCAAGACGAAACGCGCCTCAAAGGCGAAATCGCCCGCAAACGGCGGGCGCAGCCGCGCCGTGGTCGCGGAAGGGCGCGACGGCCGAGGGCTCATCCGGCCCGCCATTCGGCGACCTGAGGATCACGAAGGAGGGCGAGAATTGTCGAAGTTCTGGCGAGAGTGACGGGACTTGAACCCGCGACCTCCGGCGTGACAGGCCGGCGCTCTAACCAACTGAGCTACACCCCCGTTAGGGACCAGCGCCCGATAGGACACGGGCCGTTGCAAGTCAAGCGCGACAAGGCGCGAGCGCCCTCAAAACTTCGGCGACGCGAGCCGCCAGCGTTGCAGTTCGGCGGGGCTGACGATGTGGATTTCTTCCGGCGCGATGCGCTCGGCGACGCGGATCACCGTCGGATTGACGCCCATCTGCGCCGCGTAGTTGGCCAGAGCGTTGACCATGTCGTCTGAGGCGTAGGACGCCCTGTCGGGACGGCGGGAGCGGCCCTGACTGCCGACTTCCTGGCTCGACATCCGGTGGATGCCGATGCGGCTTTCCGGCGGCACGACCCTCTTCACGCCGCCCATCAGCGCATAGACGCAGGCCGACATGCATTGGCCGGCCATCGCGAAATCGCGCCCGCCGTCGTCGGCGAACCGCGCGACGATGACGGCGGCGCCCAGTTTGCGCAAGGCGGCGCCGAGGCGCATCGACGCGACCACCCGACCGCCGGGCGAATTGATGACGACGACATCGCGCAAGCCGGGAGAATCGGCAACAGATCTGAGGAAGCCGACAAACGCCTGCGGCGTGTCCTCCCCGATTGCTCCCTCCGCGACGATCACCCGCGGGCAGCGCGCGGCGCAGCCGCGTCCCTCGATGCTGGCCAAGCGAAAGCTCATCGGCGAATTCTGCGCCATCGCCGCGCGAGGCCCGGCCAGCAGGCCGACGCCCGCCAGAACCAACAACAGAACGACGCGCATCGCCCGACCCTGCGTCCTCGCCATGCATCCGTACTCTCAACTGGTGGGCGGTGACGGGCTCGAACCGCCGACCCTCTCGGTGTAAACGAGATGCTCTACCGACTGAGCTAACCGCCCGACGCCCGATCGCCTCACCCGCCCGCGCCGCAAGCCTGCGGTTCCGCGAACCCGCGCGAGGACGCCCCGGAAAATCGGCCTCGGGAAGCTCAGGCGCGACCAACCCGGGCTCCTTCGCCGCTCAAGCCTATACGGGCGCGGGAACGGCGCAAGCGATATCGCTTGAAGTCATGACGAAAAACGGACGGCCTCGCCGACCGTCCGATCGTTGATCCCTATGAAGGCAAAATCGGCGGCCGGCCGCAACCGCGACCGGCGGTCGCCGAGAGTTATTTCTTGGCCGCCTTGGGCTTGTTGAGGCTCGCCTTGAGCGCGGCGCCGGCTTTGAAGCGGGCGTTCTTCGAGGCCGGTATCTTGATTTCCTTGCCCGTCGCGGGATTGCGGCCTTTGCCGGCGGCGCGTTCGCGCACCGAGAAAGTGCCAAATCCCACCAGGCGAACCTCGTCGCCCTTCTTCAGCGATTTGCCGATGCCGTCCAGCACGGCGTCGAGCGCGGCCGCAGCGCTGGCTTTGGACAGTTCGGCTTCCTTCGAGACATGTTCGACGAGTTCAAGCTTGTTCATCTGGCCTCTCCTTTGGTTGGCCTCTCGCTTTGCGCGACGCCCCCGCGCTTTGTTCGCCGTTCCCGCGCTCCGGCAATGCCAGGCTCACGCGAATCGACGCCGGCGTACGCTTCATAGCTCCTTAAAATCTCGCGCAAACGCAAGGGATTCGATCCGAGACTCACCAAAAAAGATAGGTTTTCCGCGCGTTTCGCGCTGGCGGCAGACAAAAAGGGCCGCAAATCCAGCGGATTTGCGGCCCAATGACGCCGTGATGCGCAGCAGGACGGCGCGCGTCCCGTCAGTGCGCGACGACTCCCGGAACTTCCTCGTCCTGGCCGATCGGCTTGTTGACCGCCTTGACGTCCTCTTCCCAGATGATCGGGCGGGGCTGGCGCACGAGAGCGTGCTTCAACACCTCATCCATCCGCGACACCGGAACAATCTCCAGCCCGTTCTTGACGGTGTCCGGAATCTCGGCGAGATCCTTGGCGTTCTCCTCGGGGATCAACACTTTCTTGATCCCGCCGCGCAGCGCCGCCAGCAGCTTCTCCTTGAGGCCGCCGATCGGCAGAACGCGGCCGCGCAAAGTCACTTCGCCGGTCATCGCGATATCGTGGCGCACCGGAATGCCCGTCAGCATCGAGACGATCACCGTCGCCATGCCGACGCCCGCCGAAGGCCCGTCCTTGGGGGTCGCGCCCTCGGGAACGTGAACGTGGATGTCGCGCCGATCGAACAGCGGCGGCTCGATGCCGAAGTCCACCGCGCGCGAGCGCACGTAGGAAGCCGCCGCGGAGATCGACTCCTTCATCACGTCCTTCAGATTGCCGGTGACGGTCATCCGCCCCTTGCCCGGCATCATCACGCCCTCGATCGTCAGCAGCTCGCCGCCGACCTCGGTCCAGGCGAGCCCGGTGACCAGGCCGACCTGATCGTCGCTCTCGATTTCGCCATAGCGGTACTTCGGTACGCCGAGGAATTCCGACACGCTCGCGCCGGTGACGACGATCCGCTTCTTCTTGGTCGTCAGCAACTCCTTGACCGCCTTGCGCGCGAGGTTGGAAATCTCGCGCTCGAGGTTGCGCACGCCCGCTTCGCGCGTGTAGCGCCGCACCAGCTCCAGCAGCGCGCTGTCCTCCACCGCCCATTCCTTGGCGTCGAGCCCGTGCTTGGCCGTCGCATTGGGCAGCAGATGCTTCTTGGCGATCTCGACCTTCTCGTCCTCCGTATAGCCGGCGATGCGGATGATCTCCATGCGGTCCATCAGCGGCGGCGGAATGTTCAGCGTATTGGCGGTCGTCACGAACAGCACGTGCGACAGGTCGTAGTCGACCTCGAGATAATGATCGTTGAACGTCGAATTCTGCTCAGGGTCGAGCACTTCGAGCAAGGCCGAGGACGGGTCGCCCCTGAAATCCATGCCCATCTTGTCGATCTCGTCGAGCAGGAAGAGCGGATTGGACGACTTGGCCTTGCGCATCGACTGGATGACCTTGCCGGGCATCGAGCCGATGTAGGTGCGCCGATGGCCGCGGATCTCCGCCTCGTCGCGCACGCCGCCCAGCGACATGCGCACGAACTCGCGTCCGGTCGCCCTGGCGATCGACTTGCCGAGCGAAGTCTTGCCGACGCCCGGCGGCCCGACGAGGCAGAGAATCGGCCCCGTCAGCTTGTTGGCGCGCTGCTGCACGGCGAGATATTCGACGATGCGCTCCTTGACCTTGTCGAGGCCGAAATGATCGGCGTCGAGAATGGTCTGCGCCGCGGCGAGGTCCTTCTTGACCTTGGTCCGCTTCTGCCAGGGGATCGACAGCAGCCAGTCGAGATAGTTGCGCACGACCGTCGCCTCGGCCGACATCGGCGACATCTGGCGCAGCTTCTTCAGCTCGTTGGTCGCCTTGTCGCGCGCCTCCTTGGACAGCTTGGTCTTCTTGATCCGCTCCTCCAACTCGGACATTTCGTCCTTGCCGTCTTCGTCGCCAAGCTCCTTCTGGATCGCCTTCATCTGCTCGTTGAGATAATATTCGCGTTGCGTCTTCTCCATCTGGCGCTTGACGCGCGTGCGGATGCGCTTCTCGACCTGCAGCACCGAGATTTCGCTCTCCATCAGCGCGAGGCATTTTTCGAAGCGCTTGGCGACCGAGTTGATTTCCAGAATCGCCTGCTTGTCGGCGAGCTTGACCGCCAGATGCGAAGCGATGGTGTCGGCGAGCTTGCCGTAGTCGCTGATCTGGCCGACCGCCGCGACGATCTCGGGCGAAATCTTCTTGTTGAGCTTGACGTAGCTCTCGAACTCGGAAACGACCGAGCGCGACAGCGCCTCCGCCTCGACCTTGTCGAGCGCTTCATCGGCGATCACCTCGGCCCGCGCCTCGAAATAGGCCTCCGTCGGCAGGTACTCGTGGACTCGGGCGCGCGAGGCGCCTTCGACCAGCACCTTGACGGTGCCATCCGGCAGCTTGAGCAATTGCAGGACCGAGGCGAGCGTGCCGGTCTTGAAAATCGCGTCGGTCGCCGGATCGTCATCGGCGGCGTTCATCTGCGTGGCGAGCAGGATCGGCTTGTCGGCGCGCATCACCTCTTCCAGCGCGCGGATCGATTTTTCGCGGCCGACGAACAGCGGCACGATCATGTGCGGAAAGACAACGATGTCGCGCAGCGGAAGAACCGGGTAGACGTCGAGGGAGCCGGGCGCGAGGGGCTTGCGATTGCTGGTCATAGGAGTTCCTGTTTCGTGACGACCCGGAGCGCAGGCGAACCCCGCCCCGGTTTGAAGCGCCGAACAACCGGCGAGGATCGACCCCGAGCGGGCGCCGCGCCTCGCCGCCGCTCGCACGCCCGGCCGCGGGCGGCGGCCTGAGGGCGCCGCGATGCGACGCTCAACCGAATCAACGCAAGACCTACGCCAAACCGATCATCGTCAAGATGGCGGCGAACGGCCGAGGTTTCAAGAACCGGATCGCGGCGGATCCTCAACCGATCTTTTAAAACGCCACGCGACGGGGCCGACGCTTTTCGAACGAACGCCGGCCCGGCCCTGACCTCGACCCTGCGGCGGCGGCGCGCCGCTTCGGCGCCACGGACGAGATCGGTCTAGCCGGCCTTTTCGGCCCGCTCGGCGCGTTCGGAATAGATATAGAGCGGGCGCGCCTTGCCGTCGACCACTTCGGGACCGATCACCACCTGTTCGACGCTGTCGAGGCCGGGCAGTTCGAACATCGTGTCGAGCAGGATGCCCTCCATGATCGAGCGCAGACCACGCGCGCCGGTGCGCCGCTCGATCGCTTTCTTGGCGACGACGTTCAACGCCTCGTCCTGGAACGTCAGATCGGTGTTCTCCATTTCGAACAACCGCTGGTACTGCTTGACGAGCGCGTTCTTCGGTTCGGTCAGAATCTTCTTGAGCGCTTCCTCGTCGAGGTCCTCGAGCGTCGCGATGACCGGCAGGCGGCCGACGAATTCAGGGATCAACCCGAACTTGAGCAGATCTTCGGGTTCGACGTGACGGAAGACCTCGCCGGTGCGCCGGTCGTCGGGCGATTGCACCTTGGCGTTGAAGCCGATCGACGTGCCCTTGCCGCGCGCCGATATGATGCGCTCCAGCCCCGCGAAGGCGCCGCCGCAGATGAACAGGATGTTGGTCGTGTCCACCTGCAGGAATTCCTGCTGCGGATGCTTGCGGCCGCCTTGCGGGGGAACGCTGGCGACCGTACCCTCCATGATCTTCAGCAAGGCCTGCTGAACGCCCTCGCCCGAAACGTCGCGGGTGATCGACGGATTGTCCGACTTGCGGCTGATCTTGTCGATCTCGTCGATATAGACGATGCCGCGCTGCGCGCGCTCGACATTGTAGTCGGAAGCCTGCAGCAATTTGAGAATGATGTTCTCGACGTCCTCGCCGACATAGCCGGCTTCAGTCAGCGTCGTCGCGTCGGCCATCGTGAACGGCACGTCGAGGATGCGCGCCAGCGTCTGGGCGAGCAGCGTCTTGCCCGATCCCGTCGGCCCGATCAGCAGGATGTTCGACTTGGCGAGCTCGACGTCGCTGTGCTTGGTGGCGTGATTCAGGCGCTTGTAATGATTGTGCACCGCAACAGAAAGTACGCGTTTGGCCTGCGGCTGTCCGATGACGTAGTCGTCCAGCACCTTGCAGATCTCGCGGGGCGTCGGGATGCCGTCCTTGCTCTTGACGAGGGAGGTCTTGCTCTCCTCGCGAATGATGTCCATGCACAGCTCGACGCATTCGTCGCAAATGAACACCGTCGGCCCGGCGATCAGCTTGCGCACCTCATGCTGGCTCTTGCCGCAGAATGAACAGTAGAGCGTGTTCTTGGCGTCGCCTTCGGCCTTGGCCATTTTCGTCTCCATACCGCCGCTTCGGTCTTGCGACTTCGCGGACGCCCGAGCTAGCAAACCTAAACGCACCACCCTAACAAACCGTAGCGATTGACCTCCCGCCGGCGATGGCGCCCAATTCGGCGACGCGGAGCTCTTGGCGGCCGGCGGCGCGAGGGCGACGCCGATGCAACCACGATAACCATCCGCAAATCAAGCCGTTCGCCGCCGGAATGTCGCCCCGGCCCCCCAGCCGCCGGCCGGGACAGCGCCGGCGTCGCCGCGGAGCGGTCGCCGGCACGGTTAATCCAAAAGCTCGGTTTTTACATACAATTATCTGACACGGATCAGGTTTTTGCTTCCTGAACCTCGTCGGCGCGTTTGGTCACGACTTGATCGACGATGCCGAAGGACTTGGCCTCCTCGGCCGACATGAAATGATCGCGATCCAGAGTCTTGTCGATGCTGTCGTAGTCGCGTCCGGTGTGGTGGACGTAAATCTCGTTCAGCCGGCGCTTGATCTTGAGGATGTCCTCGGCATGGCGCTGGATGTCCGAGGCCTGCCCCTGGAAGCCCCCCGAGGGCTGATGGACCATGATCCGGGCGTTGGGCAAGGCGTAGCGCATATCCTTTTCGCCGGCGGCCAGCAGCAACGACCCCATCGACGCCGCCTGGCCGATGCACATCGTCGACACCTTCGGACGAATGAACTGCATGGTGTCGTAGATCGACAGGCCCGAGGTGACGACGCCCCCCGGCGAATTGATGTAAAGCGCGATCTCCTTCTTGGGATTGTCGGCCTCGAGAAACAGCAACTGGGCGACCACCAGCGAGGCCGAAACGTCGTCGACCGGCCCGACCATGAAGATGATCCGCTCGCGCAGCAGCCGCGAAAAGATGTCGAACGACCGTTCGCCGCGCGCGGATTGCTCAATGACGATCGGCACCAGATTGTTGTTATAATAATCGATCGGGTCGCGCATGGATCTCGCTCTCGGGGGAATCAGGCGGTGGGATGAGCCGCAACATAGTCACGCCGCCGTCGTTGTTAAAGGGTCGATCCGGCGTGCGTCGAGCGGCGCCGGAGGCCTTCCCCCACCCCACCGACGCGGCGCGATCGACAGGCCGCCGAGCGCCAGGCGCGCGGCTCGCCTCGCTTGTTCAGGACATCGCGACGCCGCCGCTCAGGCGGCCTGCGGCGTCTCCTCGTCGGGCTTCATGAGCTCTTCGCGCGTCACCTTGCGCTCGCCCACCTTGGCCTGAGTCAGAATGAAGTCGACCACCTTCTCTTCGTAGATCGGCGCGCGCAGTTCGGCCAGGGCCTGCGGGTTGTTGCGGTAATAGTCCCACACCTGCTTTTCCTGACCGGGAAAGGCGCGCGCGCGCGCAATCAACGCGCCGCTGACTTCCTCGTCGGTGATCTTGACGTCGGCCTTGGAGCCGACTTCGGCCAGCAGCAAACCGAGGCGCACCCGACGCTCGGCGATGCGGCGATAGTCGGCGCGCGCCGCTTCCTCGGTGGTGTTCTCCTCGGCGAAGCTGCGGCCGGAAGCCTTCTGCTCCTGTTCGACCTGGCGCCAGATCGAGTTCGAACTCCTGCGCGACGAGTCCGTCGGGAAGTTCGAACGAATAACGTTTGTCGAGGGCGTCGAGCAGTTGGCGCTTCAGCTTTTCGCGCGAAAGCCTTGAATATTCGTTGGTCAGATTGCCGGTGATCGTTTCCTTGAGCTTGTCGAGGCTTTCGAACTTCAGGCTCTTGGCGAATTCATCGTCGATGGGGAAGGCCTCGGGGGCGGCGACCGCCTTGACCGTGACGTCGAAAGCCGCCTTTTGCCCGGCCAGCTTGCGATTGACATAGGCCTCCGGGAAGGTCGCCTCCACCGCGCGACGCTCGCCGGCCGCGACGCCGAGAAGCTGCGTCTCGAACCCGGGAATGAACGTGTCGGAGCCGAGAACAACTTCGATGTTCTCGCTCGTTCCGCCCTCGAACGGTTCGCCGGCGATCGTGCCGACGAAATCGACCGTGACGCGATCGCCCGTCTCGGCCTTGCCGCCCTCAGGCCTGTCGACATACGCGCGGCGGTCGTCGACCAAGCGGTCGAGCGCCCGGTCGATGTCGGCCGGCTCCACGTCGACCACCGGTCGTTCGAGGGAAATGTCGTCGAACGCGCCCACTTCGAACTTCGGCAGCACTTCGAGCGCCACCTTGTAGTTGAGGTCGCCTCGCGCTTCGAGCGCCGCTTCGATCGAGGCCTGATCGGTCGGCAATTCAACCTTCGGCTCCTGAGCGAGCCGCAGGCCGTTGTCATCGACGATCTGCTTGTTGGCCTCGGTGATCGCCTCCTGCATGACGTCGGCCATCACCGATCGGCCGTAGACGCGCTTGAGATGCGCGACGGGAACCTTGCCCGGTCGGAAACCATTGATCTTGATCTTGTTTTTCATGTCGGCGAGCTGGCCGTCGAGGCGCGCGGCAAGATCGGTCGCCGGCAGCACGATGCTGTATTCGCGCTTCAGCCCCTGCGAAAGCGTCTCGGTCACTTGCATGTCAAACCCGCCTCATGAGAATTCAAAAATCCAACACGCCGCGCTGCGGGCGGTTGAAGCCCGGCGCGGTCGAAACGGCGATCGCCCGCCGCCGACAGCCGCGCCTCGATGATGGTGCGGGCGGAGGGACTCGAACCCCCACAACTCTCGCCACCGGAACCTAAATCCGGCGCGTCTACCAATTCCGCCACGCCCGCATCAAGGCGCCTCGCGTGGGAGAACCCGCCGCATCGGGCGCGTCTATACCATCTTGCGCTTCCTGCGCCACAAAAAAACGCCGACGGCGGGCGACTTGGTTTTGCGGCGGAATCCGGCTAGTCCCGGATCAATACGGCGATCGCGACGGTGAACAGCCCCGCCGCCAGAACGATCACGGGCGCCGCGTCGTGAGCCGGGACGGCGAGGGATCGCCAGGGCGCCAGCCACAGGCAACAGCCCAGCGCCGCGGCGGCGCCGGCGAAAGCGACGATCTTGCTCACCAACGCCTCTCCAACGCTTCAATCACGCCAAGGCGAAGCCGCGCCCACCGACGGGGCGGCCGCGGTCGCATCCCCCGCCGCCGGGACGGGGACGATGACGCAAGGTCCGCGCCGCGCCGGTTGGCTCAGAATGAAACAGGCGAGCGCGCCCCGACGGCGGGGAAGGCGGAGCGCCGCGCGATGAACGTCGATCGCCGCCGGATTCTGCGCACGGGCGTCTCGGCTTGGCTGTGGAGCGCAGCCGGCGCAGGCGGATCGGCCGAGTTCGCCGCGCCGCGCCTTTCGCCCGACGGCTTTCGACTTTTCGAGGCGGGGCCGGCCAAAGCGCAGCTTCTCGGCGCCCCCGCCCCGGCCAGCGACGCGCTCGGCTACGAAGGCCAGACTCCAGGGCCGCTGCTGCGGGCAGGCAGGGGCGAAGCGCTGAAGCTCAGGCTGGTCAACAGGCTGTCCGAGCCGACGACGCTTTGCTGGCGCGGCCTGCGCGTCGCCAACGCCATGGCGGGCGTCGGCGGGCTGACGCAGCCGGCCGTTCCGCCGGGCGCCAGCTTCGACTATCGGCTGACGCCGCCCGATCCCGGCTTCAACCTCTACCGGCCGCACGCGGGCGCCGCGACGCCGGGCCAGGTCGGGCGCGGCCTCTACGGGCCGATCATCGTCGAAGAGGCTTCGCCGCCGCCGGTCGACCTCGAGGCGATCGTCGTCCTCGCCGACTGGAGCCTCGAGGCGGACGGCCGCATTCGCGGCGATTTTTCCGACCCGGCGCTGGCGCGCGGCGCCGGCCGGATCGGCGCGCTCGTCGCCGCCAACAATGGCGCGACGCCGCTCGTCCTGAACCCGGCGCCTGGCGCGCGCGTGCGCTTGCGCCTGGCCAACGCCGCCAACGCGCGGATCATGGCGATCGGCGTGGAGGGCGCCAAACCGCTCATCATCGCGCTGGACGGCCAGCCCTGCGAAGCGTTTGCGCCGCTGCGCAATGTATTCCCCATCGGCCCGGGCGCCCGATTCGACATGATGTTCGACATGCCGCGCGCGGCGGCGACGGCGCGATTCGTTCTGCTCGGCGGCCCGGCGGCGTCGATCGCCGGCGAAACCGACCGCCCGCTGATCGTGCTGGCCGCCGCGGGCGAGCCCGTCGCGCCGCGCCCGCCCTTTTCCGGCCTGGAGGCCAATCCGCTGTTGCCGCGCGAAATCGACCTCGATCGCGCCCGGCGCGTCGACATCGCCATCGCCGGCGGGGCGAATGCGCCGTTCTCGATCAATGGCGCAACGTCGTCCGCCTGGCCCGCCCAGCCGCTTTTTGCGGTCGCGCGCGGCGCGCCGGTGACGCTGGGCCTCATCAACAAGACCGCGGTCACCCAGGCGATCGCGCTGCACGGCCATTGCATGCGCCTGCTCCATCCCTTGGACGACGGGTGGGAGCCCTATTGGCGCGACAGCGTGCTGATCGGCCCCGGCAGAACCAGCCATGTCGCGTTCGTCGCGGACAACCCGGGTCTTTGGCCGATCGAATCGGTCATTCCCGAGCATCAGGCGGCCGGGGTGATGACGATGTTCGAAGTGGGCTAGCGCCGCAGGCGTCAGCGATCCCCCGCCCGCTCGACGCCCAAGGGGCCTTTAGCGACCTTGTGCGGCCGCGCGGAGCATGGGAGACGATGGCGCGACCGCCCGGGCGCCCGTCGCAACGCCGCGCCTTACCGGAACGCAAGGATTTCCGAGAACGCAATGCTGATCCACATTCCCGTCTCGGCCGGCGAACTGATCGACAAGATCACCATCCTGCGGGTCAAGGCCGATCGCATCGGCGCGGCGAAAAAGCCTAATGTCGTTCGCGAGCTGCGCCTGCTGGAGGCGGTGATGGAGGAGGCCTTGCCGCCCTCGCCGGAGCTTGCCGCGCTGGCGGGCCGCCTCGCCGAGGTCAACGCCCGGCTTTGGGACATCGAGGAAGGCAAGCGCGACTGCGAGCGGCGGGGCGCGTTCGGGCCCGACTTCCTCGATCTGGCGCGCGCGGTCTATCTCGAAAATGATCGGCGGGCGGCGATCAAGCGCGAGATCAACGAACTCACCGGGTCCGAGATCGTCGAGGAGAAGAGCTACCCGACCGGCGAGGCGACCTCGAAGTCCGCCGCCGCGAACAAGAAGCCTCGCCCCGGCGCCAGGGACCGCTGACGGCCGCTACTGCACGTCTTCGCCGAAGCCGGCGAGCACGATCTTGCCTCTGGCGCGTCCGCTCTCGATCAGCTCGTGCGCGCGCCTCAGGTTGGCCGCGTTGATCAGGCCGAAATTCTCGCCGAGCGTCGTGCGCAGCGCGCCATCATCGACGAGGCGGGCGACCTCATTGAGCACCGCGCCCTGGGCGCCGATGTCGGGCGTCTCGAACATCGAGCGCGTGAACATGAACTCCCAATGGATCGACACGCTCTTGCGCTTGAACGGATTGACGTCGAAGACCGGGGGATCGTCGATGACCGCGAAACGGCCCTGCGGCGCGATCAGCGCGGCGACCTCCGCGAGATGCCGATGAGTGTTGGTGGTCGAAAAAACGAACGCCGGGGCGCCGAGGCCCAGCGCGGCGACCTCCGCGGCGAGCGGCCTGGAATGGTCGACGACGTGGTGCGCGCCGAGCTCGCGGACCCAGCTTCGCGTTTCGGGTCGCGAGGCGGTGGCGATCACCGTCAGGCCGGTCAGTCGGCGGGCGAGTTGTATGGCGATCGACCCGACGCCGCCCGCCCCGCCGACGATCAACAACGCGGGCGCCGCGCCCGGCACGGCCCTGCGAATGTCGATGCGCTCGAACAACGCCTCCCAGGCGGTTATCGCCGTGAGCGGCAGCGCCGCCGCCTCTGGCCAATCGAGCGATTTCGGCTTCCTGCCGACGAGGCGCTCGTCGACGAGGTGGAATTCGGCGTTCGCGCCGGGCCGGCCGAGCGCGCCCGCGTAGAACACCGCGTCGCCGGGGCGAAACAGCGTCGACTGCGGCCCGACGGCCGCGACCGTCCCGGCCGCGTCCCACCCGAGCACTTTCCAGGCGCCGGCCTCGGGCTTCACCGAACGGCGCACCTTGGTGTCGACGGGGTTGACCGAAATGGCGCGCACCTCGACCAGCAGGTCGCGGCCGCCCGCCTCCGGCCTGGGCAGATCGATGTCGGCAAGAGCGGCGTGGTCGCCGATCGGCAGCGGGTTGTGATAGCCAATGGCGCGCATCGGAGTCCTCATGGATTGCGCCTGACACAACTGGCGCCGAAGCGCGCGCCGCGCAAGGTCTCGCTGCTATTCCGCCAGCCCGCGCAGCGCCAGCGGCAGCGTTTCCGTCAGGTCCTCGGCGATCAGGCCCGGCCCGAAGGCGCGGGCGGCGGCGCCGTGCAGCCAGACGGCGCAGCTCGCCGCCTCGAAGATCGGCATGCCCTGCGCCAGCAAACCGCCGATGAGGCCGGCCAGAACATCACCCGAGCCCGCGGTCGCCAGGCCCGCCGGCAGATCGAGGCCGATCGTCGCGCGGCCGCCCGGCTCGGCGACGACCGTGTCGGCGCCTTTGCAGACCACAACGGCGCCGAGAAACGCCGCCGCCGCGCGCGCACGAGCGAGCTTCGACGGCAGGTTGACGATTTCGTCCTCGCCTTTGAATAGTCGAACAAATTCCCCATCGTGAGGCGTGATCGCGACATCGAGCCGCGCGCCCTTGGTGAGGCTGGCGAGCGCCTTCGCTTGACCGGCGAAGCTGGTCAGGACGTCGGCGTCGAGCACGAAGGAGCGAACGCGGCTCCTGTCGCCGCCGAGCGCCGCCGCGACCAGCGCCTTGGTCGCCGGCCCTACCCCGGCGCCCGGGCCCATGACCACGGCGTTGCGCCTGGCGTCGGCGAGCAGTTCGGCGAACCCCGCCGCGCCGTCGAACGGGGCGACCATCACGGCGGTCGAATGGCCCGCATTGACCGCCACGGCGCCGAGCGGGCTCGCCAGCGTCGAAAGCCCCGAGCCGACGCGCAGCGCCGCCCGCGCCGCCAGGCGCGCCGCGCCGGTGCGGCTGGCGCTTCCCGACAGCACCAGCGTCGATCCGCGCGAATATTTGTTGGAGCCGGGCGATAAATCAGGGAAGCCGGCGCGCCACACGGCGGGAACGTTGGCGAAGGCCATCGGCCCTATGGCCGCGAGCGTCGCCGCGCCGATGCCGATGTCGGCGAGCGCTAGGCGCCCGCAGCGGGCGCGCCCGGGCAACAGGAGATGGCCGGGCTTCAGCCGGAAGAAGGTGACGCTGACCGTCGCCTGCACCGCCGCCCCGCGCTCGGCGCCGGTTTCGCCGTCGAGCCCGGAGGGCACGTCGACGGCCACAACGGGACGGCCCGTCCGGCCGAACACATTGATGCGCGCCACGCAATCGCGCGCCGGACCGCTCAGATCGCGGTCGAGCCCCGCGCCAAACAGCGCATCGATGACGAGGTCGGCGTCGTCGATCTGAAATCCGGCGGCGGGCGCGACCGCCTGGCCCCAGCGCGCCGCGGCGAGCGCCGGATCGCCGCGCAGCGACGTTGGATCGCCGAGCAGCGCGACGCGCACCCGGTAGCCGCGCGCCTGCAACAGCCGTGCGGCGATGAAACCATCGCCGCCATTGCCGCCGGGTCCGCACAGCACCGCGATTCGCCCCGCCGTCCGCGCGAGGCGGGTCGCCTCGTCGGCCACCGCCGCGCCGGCGCGCTCCATCAGCGCGATGCCCGGCGCGCCGGCCTGAATGGTCAGATGGTCGGCCATCGCCATCTGGCGAGGCGTCAGCAATTCGGGGCGGCGGGCGGGATCGAGCATCGGCCGAAACTGGCGCCGCGCGCGGGCGAGCGCAATGGCGCGCGGCGCAGGGCGACCGGAGCGATGCGCAAACGCCTCGAAGCGCCCGCCGAATTTGCCGCTTTTCATGCCGGCTTTTCGTGCTATATGCGCCGACGCCCGGCATGATCCCCGATAGCTCAGCTGGTAGAGCATTCGACTGTTAATCGAATGGTCGCAGGTTCGAAGTCCTGCTCGGGGAGCCAGCGATTTCAAACGGTTACTTGGCGAGCCGAAAGCGAAAAACGAAGATTGTCCGGAAATCGGACAACGTTTCGGACAACAATCACCGGATTTCGTTGTCCGTGATCCCGCAACCGTGAACGCAGCGTGCAGCCGATGACCTGGTCCCGCAAACTCGCCAAGCCGATCGCCATGAAGGACGGCCGCGTGGAAGTTGACCGGCAACGCCAAGCGCGGCAAGAACGACCTCTTTTAAGATCGCTCGTCGTGTCGATGGGTGAGGAAGCGTAAAGCATGCGTTCAAGCCGCAAAGATAAGCCTTGTCCTTCCCGCTTGCGAAGGTGCACCTCGTGCACTACGTTTCGGGCAGGCAGTTAAGACTTTGCCAAGGTTTCACACCATCGGCAGGGCCGAAATTTGCGTTTACCCCGACCATATGCCCCCGCACTTTCACGTTCGGACGCCGGACGGCAACGCGCAAATTCGCTTAGACACGTTGGAAATTATGCGAGGAACGCTCGACCGTAAGGATTTGGCGGCCGTGCGGGAGTGGGCCGACGAGCCCGGAAGCCGCGCTGCCCTGTGGGTCGAATGGAGACGTTTGAATGAGCGGGACTGACAAGATCAGCGTTGGCGATCCTATGCCGATGATCGAGAGCGTAACTCCGCAGCCCGGGTGTTCTATTCGCGTGAGGTGGAGCGCGGGGCGGCGTCAGGGGATGACGTCTGACGTCAATCTCGCACCAATGATTTACTCTTTCAAGATATTCGCCCCCCTTCGAGACGACGCCGCTCTCTTCGCGACGGCGCATGTCGTGGAGGACGGAGCGGCGATAGCCTGGGGCGACGATGATCAGATCGATATCGCCGCAACCACAGTCGAAAATCTGGCCGACGAAGCGATGACGCCCGCCGATTTCGCGGAATTCTTGCGGAGGAATAGGCTCTCGCTAGACGCCGCCGCGGCTCAGCTCGGCATTAGTCGGCGATTGATCGCCTACTACGCAAAAGAGCGGGAGATTCCCCGCTATATCGCCCTCGCGTGCGCCTACATCGACAAGAAGAATGAGCATTCCTCACTGGAGGCCGCGTTTGCGGATGTCCCGTCGATTGCATTCGGGGCGAATCTCGGAGTGCTGAGCGGAATGCTAAACGGAGTGGTGACGGGCAATCGGTGGCTCGGCTCCAGAGCCACAATTTGGGCGGCAGAGCACGATCCTTTCCACCCTCATGGTGGCACTGCTTCATCATACGCGGAGTTCACCGGCCTACACGGGCCCAGCGGGCCGACGGTTATCACCGTTGGCGGTGCGACGATCGTTCCGGGGGGCAACCTTACCTTGATGACAACAAATCAGCCAAAGGGCTTCTTTATAGTCGGCCCCCCCGATCAGGAAGCTTCCGCGCACATGAGGATATCACATGGCTGAAACGACACAACTCGCTTTCAGCTTTGCCGAGGTGGCGGCCGCGCTCATCAAAGAACAGGGCATTCATACCGGCAAATGGACGTTGTCCTTCGAACTAGGCTTCGCCGCGGGCCTATTCGGACCGACTCCAGCCGATCTAAAACCAGGCGCAGCTACGCTCATCCAACGTGTCATCCTCGCTCATGCCGGGGAAGGAATGGCGCCGCACCTTGTATTTGATGCGGCCGAAATCAATCCTGCGAAAACCTCGTCTAGGGAGCGGGCTACAAAGAAGAAACCGGCGAAGTAGGAATCGCGCCCGACTCGATCGACCTTGTCATTGAGCGTTCGATCTTGACATGGACTGCGGCGAAGCGCCGATCCGTTCCCGAAGCGGCAGGCCAGCGGGCTTCACGATCCATGCAAGGCAGGGTTTGAGGCCTTAAGGCGTTGAGCCCGCTCGCGCGCCTTTGCCCGCGTCTCGTAGACAGAACTGTCGCCGGATAAGTATCTCGCGGCGTCCAAGGCCTCAAAGGACCAATCGGAACATTCGCCGCTGCTCAATTCGATCACATACC
>CAVSYB010000001.1:0-134219 GCA_963732155.1 uncultured Alphaproteobacteria bacterium | reverse complement strand
GCGCTTGCCTGCCCTGCCCCTCAGCCCAAACGGAGCAAGTCCATGCCTGCTCGTGGAGTTCTTCGTCTGGAATGGCTCGGCTGTAGATCGGCGAAGAATCTGGATCAATATTGTAGATGGTGATGCGACCCATCGTTACGGCCCGAGGATGACCAGCTCGGTATAGGCGAGATCGCCGAGGCTGGGCGCAACCGGTCCCTTGAAATATTTCGGAACGCGCCCGGAGAAGAACCGGCCGACCAGTCCCGGCAAAGGTTCCTTCGCGTCGACGATGCAGAGCGGCCCGCTGCGGAACAGCAAATATCGTCCGATCGGATTGGCGAACCGGATGAACTCGCTCACGTCGCGGCAAAACACCAGTTGCGGGCACGGAACGAGGTTGCGGACGATCGCCCGGGGTTGAAACACGAAGGGATAGGCCACGCCGTCCTGCAGGCAGACGATTGCGCGGCATCCCAAGGCCGCGTGTTCGCTCAGGATCTGGCGTTCGTTCAGCGAGAGAAGCGCGGCCTCGGGCGCATCGGCGGCGAACCGGACGATTCGCGCCGCGCGCCGCGGCGCCGACAGGATCGGCGCCAAAATAATTCGCCCCTCGGTGAAGCGGCGGAAGCCGAAGGCCTCGATCGCTTTTCGCGTATGGGCCGCCGGAGAGATGTTGACGTAGGTCACTTCCTTGCGCCTGACGGACGCCAAGTGCAGCATCGTGGCATGGCCGCGATGTTCTTTATCGACGCACCAACTCGAGAGATTGCAGACAATGCCGCTGCCGGTCGCGGCGTCGCGTTGCGAATAGATCTGAAGCAGGACGCCGACGACCTTTCCCTCGGCCGCCAGCGCATAACCGTAGCGCGGGTAATCCTTGATCGCCGCGCGTTTGCCCATCCGCGCGATCCCCTGCTCCCAATAGCTTCTGGGGCGCTCGGGAAACCCGCGCTGCAGGCAATCGATGACCCCTTCGATATCGGCGTCCTCGATCGCTCGGCAGACAACCCCGTGCGGCATCAGACGATTTCGACGGCGATCGTGAAGAAATTGTCGTGCGAGCACAGCACCTCGAATTTTCGCCGATAGCTGGCGACGTAGTCCTGCAGCGCGCGGAATTCGTGCATCACGTCGCCGAACTCGTCAAAGATGACGATCGTTCCGGGCGTCAGGATCCGATCGAGCGTCGTCAGGCAAAACAACGTCGACGAATAAAGATCGCTGTCGTTGTGGACGACCAGTCGGCCGCGCGGCGCAAACCCCGCGAGAAAAGCGGGCAGCGTGTCCTGGAACAGGCCCTTGACGAATTGCACGCGGGGATCGTCGGTGGCGGGCGGGCGGCCGCCGGTGTCGAAATAACCGCGCGGATAGGTTTGCGACCAGTCTTCCGGCAGCCCGGTGAAGGTGTCGAAGCCGAAGAAGCGGCTCTCCGGATCGGCGTTGCGCTGCGCCCAATGGAGAATGCTGTGCCCTTCGTGGACGCCGAACTCGAGATAGTCGATGCGGCCGGACGATCGGGCCGCGAGAAAGTCCCACATCGCTTCTCGCGTCTCGAAGCCGGGCGCGCGCCCGTGCTCGCGCACGAAGTTCGAAAGCAGCGGCATGCGATTGAGCCGATCGACTTGGCGGCTGTAGCGGGCATGATGGCCATATCGGGCGTATAGCGCCTTGCCCAATCGGGGTTTCAGCAGGAGTTTTTGCATCGGCGAGGTTTCCCGCGCCGATCGACCTCGAGGACATCGGCGCCGGGCGATCGATAACATCGAACGAGTTGAACCTTCCCGATAACTTGAACTTAACGTTAACCGGCGAGCGGCGGATCGGCGCCGGCGATGGCACGATTCTTCCAGATGCGTGGCGCCTGGCGCACCCGGCGTGTCCCATGCCGGGACAGCTCCTGATCGAGGTCCGATGCCAAACAAGGTCAATGACATTGTTCGCTTTACGCCGGGCAAGGCGACAAGCCTCGCCGGGCTGACCGTCGGAAACCCGTCGGAGCCGCCCCGCCGTCGCGCCTCTGGCCCGCTGTCGACCTTGCAGGACAAGGTGTCCTCGCGCCTAGCGCGCCACATTGCGCTCGAACGCCGACGGCTGGTCAATGCCGGACCGATGGTCAGCTTCACGTTCGACGACGCCGCGACCAGCGCCGGCCTGACAGGCGCCGAACGCCTCGAAGAAATGCGCGGCCGCGGAACCTACTACATCGCTTCGGGCTTGATCGGGCAAGCCGCCGGCTATTCCCTGATCGGTCGCGATCGCGTGCGCGAACTGCACCTCAGGGGGCATGAGATCGGCCTTCACGGCCACGCCCACCGGGCGGCGGGCGCCTTTTCGGCGCAGCATTTTCGCGACGACCTCCAGGAAAACAGGGATTGGCTGGAAGCCATTCACGAGGGCATACGCCCGACCAATTTCGCCTATCCCTACGGGCTCGCCTCGTTCGCGCGCAAACGCCAGCTTTACGGACTGGTCGCCTCCAGCCGCAGCGTCGCGCCGGGGGTGAACGCCGGCGACTTCGATCCGCAGTTTCTTCACTGCGTCGAATTGGCCGACGCAAGGCTGACGCCGCAAATGCTCGCCTTCTATCTGGATGTCGCGGCGCGAACGCGCGGCTGGCTGATCTTCTGCACCCATGACATTGCGGACTCGCCCACTTCCTATGGCTGCACGCCGGGCCTGTTCCAGCGCGCGCTCGACGGCGCGGCCTCGCGCGGCGTCGAGATCGTCACGATCGCCGCCGCGCTCAAGCGCAGCCACATCGTTGGAAAGGGGAAGCTTTCGAGGACCGGGGCGACGCGATCGACACTCTCTTAACCTAACGGTCCGGCGATAGCGCGGCCGCCGGACGGCGCGAGTCGAAGCGCGAGGCAAGCCGCCGCAACCCTGTTCGGCGTCATTTGGCGGGAAGCAAATTTCGTGGTCGAAGCCATTCGCGAAAATTCGGCTCCAGTGCATGGCGCGTCCGCAGCGGCGTTTCCCGAAGCGGGCGCGGACGATCGGCCGTCCCCATCCGAGCCGGAAGCCGTCATCTGCGTGCCGACCTTTCGGCGCCCGGAAATGCTGCGCCAAACCTTGCAGTCGCTGGTCGAGCAGTCCTGCCCGACCCGGTTCGCCGTCGTCGTCGTCGACAATGACGCTGTTGGCATGGCCGGCGTTGGCGTCGCGAACGCCTTCCTGACCAGCGGCCTTCTCCAGGGGTTCTGCACGGTGGAGGGCGAACCCGGCAATTGCCACGCCTGCAATCGCGCGCTCCGGGAGGCGCGTCGCCGCTACGCCTCGGCCTCATACATCCTGATGATCGACGACGACGAGATCGCCGACCCCGACTGGTTGGGCCGGATGATCGCCGCCGCGCGCGAGACCGAGGTCGACATTGTCGGCGGTCCCGTGGCGCCGCGTTTTCTCGACGGCGCCCCCGCCGCGCTCGCCGGTCACCCCGTCTTTTGGCCCGCCTACAGCGGCAGCGGCTTCGTGCCGATGATCTACGGCTCGGGCAATTTCCTCATCCGTCGCGAAGCGTTCGAACGGCTGAACGATCCGGAATTCGATTTGCGCTACAATTTTCTCGGCGGCGGCGACACGGATTTCTTCACGCGCTGCCGCCGCGCGGGGCTGACCTTCTACTGGGAGCAGGCGGCGCGCATCTTCGAGACGGTGCCCGGGAATCGCGTTCAGCCCGCCTGGATCCTGCGGCGCGGCCTGCGCATCGGCGCCATCAATTTTCACGTCGACGAGGCCTCGAGCCGCTCGGCCTTCGGCCGCGCCAGGCTGATCGCCAAGAACGTCGCGCTCGTCCCCGTCTCGGCCTTTCGATCGCTGAAGCTGCTGGCGCTGGGCAAGCCGGCGCTCGTTGCAGCCCATCCGATGGTCATTGCGGTCGGCCGCCTGATGGCCTGGCTCGGGATCGAGCCGGAGCAATATCGCTTCAAGCCGGCGGAGCCGAAACCGTGAGCGTCTCGACCGCCGCCTGCGAGACCCATGACAGCGTCGGCTTTCCGTGGCGCGCCATCGCGTTCGTCGGCGCCCTCGCTTTGGCCTGGATCACCCTGCAGCCGTTTGCCGACCTCGGCGCCGAGGACGCGCTGGATCTCGGGTCCGGCCGCGACGCGTTGACCTATCTCGCCTTTGCGCTATGCGCCGGCCTATGCGCCTATCAGGCGGCGCTGACGGATCGTCGGGGTCTGCAACGCCTCGTCAATCCGGCCTTTGTCGGGCTTGCCGTCTGGACCGCGCTCAGCAGCGTGGCCTCGCAAGACCCGGCGACCTCGCTGAAACGCGCCGCGATCTGCGCCTTCGTCGTCATCATCGCGGCGACGTTGCCGCTGCTGCCGCGCGGACGACGGAATCTGGCGACTCTTCTGGCCATCGCCGCCGGCGCGCTGCTGGCGCTGTCCTATTTCGGCGTGATCTTCGCGCCGCGCTACGCCGTCCATCAAGCGAGCGACCTCGTGGAGCCCGACCTCGCGGGAGACTGGCGCGGCGTTTTCGGTCACAAGAACCAGGCGAGCGTCATTTTCGTTTTCGCCGCGTTCGTCGGAATTTATGTCGCGCGCGCCGGCAACGTCGTCGCCGGCGTCCTCATCGCCGGCCTCTCCCTGCTGTTCGTGGTGTTCGCGAACGGAAAAACCGCCAACATGCTGTGGCCGCCGGCGCTGGCCGTCACCCTGTTCGTCAGCGCCTATGGCGCAGGATGGGCCTGGCGCATCGCGGCGCTGGCGCCCTTCGCGGCGCTCAACGCGCTGGGCGTCGGCTCGGTGATGTTCACGCCGCTCGCATCGCTCGTCGCGAGCCTGCCCGTCGATCCCACATTCACCGGGCGCACCGACATCTGGCGCTACGCGCTGGGGAAGCTCGGCGCGCATCCCTTTCTCGGCTACGGCTTCGATGCGTTCTGGAATACGGAGTCGGTGCGATATGGCGCGGACAATTCGGCCGAGTGGGTCGCCGGCGCCGCGCATGCGCACAATTGCTTCCTCGACGTCGCCATGTCGATGGGGGCGCCCGGCGTCGCGCTGGCCCTTTGGGCTTTCGTCGCCCAACCGCTCGCCGATATCCGCCGCGCGGTCAACCGGGGCGCCGACCCTGCGCTGGTGACCTTGTTGACCCAGATCTGGCTTTTCGCGCTTTATATCTCTCCGCTCGAGTCGTTTCTGTTCGATCGCAGCGACCCCATCTGGTTCACCTTTCTGTTTGCAGTGTTCGGGCTTCGCTACGTCGCCCGTTTCCGGACCTCGCCGCTATGACGTCGGCCCCCGCCGCGATTCGCGGATTCATCGTCTCGCTGGTGTCGCCGTCAATGGCGCCCTGCGGGGTCGAGACGTTCGCGCGCGGGCTCGCGCGCGCGGAAGGCGAACTCGGGCTCGACTCGCGCGTCGTCGCGGTCGACGGCCGATGGGGCGACGCGCTGGCGATCTGGCGCGCGCTGGCCGGCGCCGGAGCTCTCGTCGTCAGCCTGCCGGTCGTCGCCTGGAAGAAGGCGCTGCTGGCGCCGCTGCTGGCGCTGACGATCGGGCGCCTGCGGGGCGCGCGAACGATCGTCGTCCTGCACGAATGGGCGGATCTTCATCCGCTGCGCCGCGCTTTCCTTTCAGCCTATCTGTTGTTTGCGCAGACCATCCTCTTTTCGTCGCCATCGGTGCGCGACGAGTTTCTGTCGAGCCCGGTCGGTCGATTGCCCTTCAAGCCGGGGCTTGCGCCGATTCCGCCCAACATCGCCCCGCCGAAGGCGCGCCGGCGCTCCCCCGCTGTCGATCGGATCGAGGCCGAGCGCGCCAGGGGACGCCTGATCCTCGGCCATTTCGGCTCGATCTATCCGAAGAAGCAATCGACCTTCGTGCTGGACGTCGCGCAGGCGTTGCGAGACCTGAATCGGGATGTCTTCGTCGTGTTCCTCGGCGGCTTCGTCAAGGCGAGCGACAATGTCGAGGAGCGATTCTTCGCGCATGCGAGGAGACTCGGCCTCGAGGGGTCGATCATGGTCACCGGCTACGTGGAATCGGATGCGGAGATATTCGCAATGTTCGACGCGGTCGATCTCTTCGTCTATTCCTTCGCGGAAGGATTGACCTCGCGGCGCGGCAGCGTGCTGACCTGCCTGGAGTCGGGACGTCCGGTCGTCGTCAACGCGCCCAAACGCGATGGCGAGTTCGACCATCATCGCGTCTTTCGCGGCCTGATCGCCGATGGGGCGTTGCAGATCGTGCCGACCAGCGCCGCGCCGGCGGATTTCGCGCGGGCCATTCAGGCGCTCGGCGCGGGCCGTCGCCGCGCCGCGACGGAGATATTTGCGGCGGGCTGGCGGGACGCGGCGCTCGCGCTGCGCGCCGCGTTGAACTGACCGGGATCATCAGGCCCGCTTCTGTTGCGCGGCGCTGGCCGCGTCGAACCGCACCACCGCGCGCGCCCTGATCCCGGCGTCGTCGAGCGCGCCCCACAGCGATTGCGCGGCCTGCTGTCCGGGCGTTTCTTCAAGCGCGACAACCTCATCGACGAGGGCCAGGATGCGCGCCGCGTCATCCTCGCCCGGATCGGGCCCGTCGCAAATCACGAGCTCGATCGCCTCATCGCGCAGGCGCGCGATGGATCGCAGGAGTTCGTCGGGACGCATCCGCCCGATCTCGACATCGAACCCCTTCGGCAAGGCGAGCACAACCCCGTCGGCGGCGCAATAGAACGCGCCTTTGTTGAGGATCGGCGTGCGGGCGGCGTGGCGGATCGCCCGCGTGAGCCTGGCGTTGCGCTCCGACGCGTCGATCAGCGCGACGCGCACGCCGCGCCGCGCCGCGCACAACGATAGATTGATCGCCAGCGCGGTGCGAAGACCGGCGTCGTTCGATCCGACCACGGCGAGGGCGAGCGCGCGGGGCGGCTGCTGGTCCGGATCACGATCGATGGCGAGGGCGTCAAGGATCGCCTCAAACTCCGCTCCGTCGGCGTCAGCCGGCAGCGCCGGAAAGCCAAGTCCGGTGAGATCGAGGCTGTCCAGGGACTGCCTGCGTTGCGCCGTCAGGAGTCGCGAGCGCGGCGTGATGACGAATGTCGCGGCCTCGGGCGCGGCCGCGTCGGTGGCCGGGGGGCGGCGCGTCGGCGCCAGCGCGCCCGGCGGCGCGGGCGGGCTCCGACGCTCGCGCGCGATCGAGCCGGCCACGCCGAGCCCCAGGCCGAGCAGCAAACCGGCCGCCGTCATCAGCGCTCCGCTTGGAGGAAAGGTTCGAAACTTCGGCGCGGTGGCGAGCGAAATGATCCGCGATCGCGTGGGTTCGACCTGCTGGATTTCACCGGACTCGCGCGACCGCGTGACGAACAATTCATAAACGCCGCGCGCCGCCTCGGCCTGGCGTTCGAGATCGCGCAGGCCCACCGAACTCTGGCCGTTCGCGTTCGACTGGGTCTTCAATTCGTCGAGCTGCCGGCTGAGCGAGGCTTCGAGTTGCCTGGCGCTCTCGTATTCGATGCGCTGGCTCCGCGCAAAGCGCGTCAGCTCGGCGTCAACCGCGGCGTCGGCGGCGTCGGCGCGCGCCCTCGCGTCGATCACCTCGGGATGGCGCGAACCGAGCTCGGCGGTCAGGTCGGCGAGGCGCTGGCGCGCCAGCGCCTGCTGGCCCCGCAACGCCGAAAGGCTGGCCGAGGTGATCTGCGAGGCGATCGCGGCGACGTCGCCGCGCTTGTGAGCGTCCTCGATCTGGTCGAGACGCGAGCGCGCCTCGGCCGCCTTCGCCCGCGCGACCATCATCTGCGCGGTCATGTCCCTGAGTTGTTGCTCGGTGACGAGAAGGTCGCGGGTGCCGACCAGTCCGTTGGCCGCCTTGAAGTCCTCGACCTTCTTCTCCGCCTCGACCACCCGCTCGCGCAAGGCTTCCAGTCGTCCGGCCAGCGAGACCTCGGTCCGGCGCGAGGCGTCCGATTGCCACGAAGACGAGACTTCGATGTAGGCGCTCGCAGTCGCGTTGGCGAGTTCGGCGGCTTTGTCCGGATCGCGATCCGAAACGGAGAGATCGATGACGAAAGTGCGCTCCGGCCGTTTGACCTGGATGCGCGCCCCAAGAGCGGCCGCGGCGGCGGTTGCGCGCTCCGAGGCCTCCGGCGGAGCGCCAAGAAGCGTCGAAAATGGCGAGGCGCCGATGAAATCCGGATCGACGTCGAGTTTTTCATTGGCCACCACGCGCTCGAGCACGGCGCGCGAGGTGATGATCAGGCTCTGACTCTCGACGTAGTTGATAAACCCGTTGGAATCCTGGCCCGGCGCCGGCACGTCCTGGGCGGCGCCCGGCAGGTTGCCGGGGTCGATGTAAATCTGCGCGACCGCCACATAGCGCGGCGTGAGCAGTTTCGACGCGGCGAAGCCGACCAGCGCGCAGGCCGCGGCGCAGCCGATAATGAACGCCTTGTGGCGTCCGGCGATTTTGACGGCCGCGAACGCCCGATCGCGCGCGCCGTCGACCGCGCGGGGCGGCCGGTCGTCGCCACCGGTCGCCTCCGCAGCCGTTGGGCCGTATTCGAACATCCCCACTGCACCCGTCGGTTTCGAATGCGCCGATACAAGCCCGTCCTGCCGCCCGCGCCGAGAAGCGAATTATCGTTGATCCTGGTTAACGAATGGTCAGAGGGCGCCGACGGGACAATGGGGTCGGTCCGCGGCTTTTCTCCGGAAACGTCTTGTTCATTCGGCGCTTGCGATCAACGCCGAAGGAGCCGGCGCGAGCGGCCCTGATATTGCGACGCGACGGGCCAGATCGACCCGCGTTTCGTTTTGAAACGAGCGGCGGCAATTCGTCCGGAGCGAACCTTGGCAAGACCCGTCGCCCTCATTACGCCAAGCTACAATGTTGATTTTGAGCGCTTTTCGCTGTTGTGCGACAGCATCGACCGCCGCGTCGCCGGCTACGAGCGCCACTACGTCATCGTCAGCGACGACGACATGCCGCTGTTTCAGGCGTTCAACAGCGAGCGGCGGATCGTGCTGCCGAGCTCGCGATTCCTGCCGCGCTGGCTCCGGCCCGCGCCACGGGTGAGACTGCGCAATGGCCGCAAGGTCTGGTGGTCCTTCCGCGCGCCGCCCGTCCATGGCTGGCATGTTCAGCAAATCCTCAAGATCGCCGCGGCGATGGAAATGCCGGAACAAAGGTGCTGCCTCATCGACTCCGACAACGTCTTCGTCCGCCCGTTCGACGTGGGCGCCTATGCCGGCGGCGAGCGCTCGCCGCTGTATCTCGAACGCGCGGCGATCGCGCCCGACGCGCCGCTGCACGCCGGCTGGACGCGCAACTGCGATCGCCTGCTGGGCCATCCGCCAACGCCCTTTCCGGCCGACGATTACATCGGGCACGTCATCGTCTGGGACAAGGACGTGGTGCGCGACATGGCGCGGGCCATCGAACGCGCCACGCAATTGAGTTGGCCGTTGGCCCTTTGCAGAACGAGGGCGTTCTCGGAATATCTGCTCTACGGTCATTTCGTCCAGAACGCCCCCCAGCGACGCGCGGCGCACGAGACGACGACCGAAAGCCTCGCCATTTCCCATTGGAGCGAAGAGCCGCTCGACGCCGCGAGCCTCGTCGCCATGATCGCCAATGCGGCGCCGTCCAAGGTCGCGCTGAGCGTCCAGTCGTTTTCGAATACGTCGGCTGCCTTGATCCGCCAGGCGGCCGGTCTGTCCGACAGGGCGAGGGAGCGCGGCGCGCCGGGGCGGTTGCATGCGGCGGCGTGATCGCCGCGGCGTCCGGGCGCTTTTGGCGGCCCTGATCCTGGTGGCCGATGCGCGGCCCGACGGCGCGACGCCGGCGACGGAAAGGCTGATCCACGCGGAGGATTTTTCAACCGCCTCCGAATTCGATTCCTCGTTCTGGACCGCCGAGACCGGCTTTTTCCGCAACAAGGAAGCGCAATATTATCAGCCCGCCAACGTTCGCGTCGAGGGCGGCGCGCTGGTCCTCGAGGGGCGGCGAGAAGCGGCGTCGAACGCCGCCTACGACGCCCACGGCGCCGACTGGCTGACGACGACGAGGAGCGCGGACTACACCTCCGGCAGCATCGTCAGCAGACAGGCCTTCACCTACGGCGTCTTCGAGGTCGTCGCCCGCCTGCCGCAGGGCCGGGGCGCCTGGCCAGCGGTATGGATGGTTTATGAGCAGGGCCTGCCCTATCGCGAGATCGACCTTGTCGAGGCGGTGGGCGTTGCGCCGAACAGGGTATGGTCGACGATTCATGCCGGTCGCGACCTGAAGAGCCTGAAGGTCTGGCAGGCCGAAACGCCGATGCCTGACCTCGCCGCAACGTTCCACGCCTACAGGCTCGAATGGCGCAAAGACGCGATCGCTCTTTCCATCGACGGGCGCGAGGTGTTGCGGATGGATCCGGAGGAGGCGCATAGGGATGGCCTCGACCCGCTGCGCGCGCCGATGCGCCTGCGCGTCAATCTGGCGCTTGGCGGCTCCTGGGGCGGCAAGATCGACGATGACGCCCTGCCCGCCCGGCTCGAGGTCAAATCGGTCAGGATCTGGAGCGTCGAGCCATAGGGCGCGGGCCGCCCTGCAGTCGAGCGCGTTTGAAGAATTCAACGCTTGGTGGCGACCAGCTTGCGCGCGCCGCGGTCAGCGCCGCGATCCAGCAGCGAACGGCTCGAGCGCAGCAGCCATCGAGCGAAGTTTCGCGAGACGGCGCGCAAATCGCCGATGTCCAGCAGCCAGCCCGCCGCGGCGTAGAGGGCGACGCCGCTCGGCACGACCACGGCCAGGGCGGCCGCCCCCAAATCGACGGTCGCGCCCTCGAGGACATAGGCGAGGAACCCCATCGCCGCGGTGGCGGCGAGAATGCGCGCGCTTCGGCGCAACGGAAGCGGCATCTTGAAGGCGAAGCGGGTGAGCAGCAGCGCGCTGAGAAAGCCGAAGACTTCCGTCGCCAGCCGTCCCCAGACCGCGCCCATCACGCCGAAGCGGCTGATCAACACGTATGAGGCGACGAGATTCCAGAGAATGATCGAACCGGTGTTCAGCAGATAGAACGACATGCGGTTGGAAAGCAGGAAGCTCGCATGAAGATATTGCTGGGTCAGGATCTGAAACAGCAAAGCCGCGGCGAAGATCGGCATCGTCTCGTGCGCCATCTCGCGAAACCGCGGCCCGAGCACCAGGTCGGCGACATGCGGCGCAACGATGGCGAGGCCGACGCAGGCCGGCAGCGTCGTCGCCAGCAATATCTCCAGGTATTTGCCGAGGTGCGCGCGCGCCTCCGCCGCGCCTCTGGTCGCGAGCAGTCGCACCGTCATCGGCACGAAGGCCGTCGCGATGCTGAGCGCCGGGATCATCAGGCCTTGGCGGACAATATCGAGACCGGCGCCGAACTGACCGGCGGCGCCGGCGCCGGCGATATTGGCGAGCAGGAACCGGTCGGTCATGCCCGAAAGCGCAAGGAGCGACAGCGAAACCGCGACGGGAAACCCGCTGCTGACGATTTGAATGAGGCGCGCCGCGTCGAAGCGCGGCCTGGCCGCGCCCCAGGCCGTCCGCCAGAGGGCAAGGGCCGCCAGCAGATAGGCGATCGACGTCGAGGCCAGCAGCAGCGCGCCGGTCCTGCCCAACAGCGCAAAGGCGATTCCCAGGCCCGAGACGAGGACGGCGCGAACGGCCGTGCCGCGCATGAAGCTCGCCGCCTTCTGCTCGGCGCGCAGCAGTTCCTGACTGGTGTCGTAAACAACGACCGCGACGGTCAACGCAATCGAACCAAGCGCGACCGCCGGGGCCAGGTTGGCGAGCCGCGCCGCGACATAGCCGAGCGGCAAGGCGAAGGCGCACAGGATCAAGGCGGCGAGCGCCGACGCGCGCACGTCGGTGCCGTCGCCCCGCGCCTGATCGCGCAGGATTGACAGTCTGATCGCGCTCGACAGAAAGGTCGCAAGGAACGTCGCGAAGGCGAAGCCGAGGAGATAGTCGCCGAACGCATCGGCGGTGAATAATCGCGTGAAGAGAATGACGTTGACCAGGCCGAAGACCGCCGAGAACGCATTCGCCGCAAAATAGAACGCGGTCTGCCTGGCCAGCATTATGCAAATCCTCGCTCGACCGGACGACCGCTCGGCGCGTCCGCGCGCGACCCAAAGTGGGACCCTCGACCCGTTTCGGGACGGTTCGACGCAACGTCGATATTCGAGCAAGAAGCACGCCGTGACCGGGAAACGCCGCGCGGTTGGCGGCCGGCGTTGCGCCGCTGAACCTTCGTTCATCGTGAAAGGATGCGGCAACCATGACTCGCGGATGAATCCGGCGAAGTAACCATGCTTAAATCAACGCCGACGATAAGCTTGGCGGCTTCCGGACCATCGGCCGTCCGGAACGCAGGCTTCAGGAGCAAGGCGTCGTGATCCTCGGCATCGCGCCAATGTTGAAGGTCAAGCTTCAGGAACGTCGTCGCTACGAGCGCATCGAACTGGCGTTGCCCGGTCGCTGCATGCTCGATGACCGCCTTGAATATCCCTGCTGGACGGTCGACGTCTCGCCGGCCGGCGTCGGCATCATCGGGCCCCACAAAGGGGACATCGGCGAGCGCATCGTCGCCTATATCAGCGAGATCGGCCGGATCGAGGGGATGATCGCGCGCCGTTTCGCCGAGGGCTTCGCCCTCGAAATCCACGCGCCGGCTCTCAAGCGCGACAAGCTGGCCCAGCGGATCGCCTGGCTCGTCAAGCGCGAGACGCTCGGCGCGCCCGACGAACGCCAGCACGAACGCATCGCCGCGGCGGACCAGCAAACCAGCCTGAAGACGCCCGACGGGCGCGAATACGCCGCCGCGCTGATCGACGTTTCCGTCCCCGGCGCCGCGCTCAGCGTCGACGCCGCGCCGCCAATCGGTTCGCCGGTCACCGTCGGCCGGACTTCGGCTCGCGTCGTTCGGCACTTCCCGGGCGGCATCGCGGTCTCGTTCGACGACCAACTCCGCGCCCAAGCGGCTGTCGAGGACGTCAGACTTTAGCCGCGAACAGCCCGGAGCGTCGGCTAGGGCGTCTTCTGGGAAGGGGCGCGCTGTTGAAGGCGCCGCTGCTCGGCGATTTCCTGCAGCGCCGCCGCGTATCGGGTGAGCGCGTCAGCAACGCATAGAATCGCCGAACGGTCGTCGCAGGCTTTGATCGCCGCCTGCGTTTCGCGCGACGCCGTCTCGACCGTCGGCCGCGGCCGAGCCGCATCCCCGCCAGACAAGGCCGGCCCGGCGTTCCTTCCCGTCTGCGCCTGGGCCAACGCCAAAGGCGCGCAGGCTCCCGAGAGCAGCGCGGCCAGCGCGAACGAGACGATCGAAGCCGGCAACCGCCGGCGCGCAATGCGTTTCAAGCGTCGCTCCTTTGCGTCGGGCGACCCCGGCGCGCTTCGGGCGGCATCTTGTGACTTACGGACTAACGTCACGTAAACCGCCATTGTGGCGAAACAAGCTGCCAACCGGGGTCGCGCCGCCCGATGCTCCCGGGGCGCCCGGCGAGCGAGCGCAACGCCGCAATCGGCGCCCGTCGCCGGGGGCGCCGGGGCGCGTCCCCTCGATAAGCCTCGGAGATCGCTTCAGTCCTTGCCTTGGACGCGCGCGTCCTCTCGGCCGGCGCTGCGCCCTCCCCGTTTCGGCCGCTTGCGCCATATCGCCCGCGCGTCGCCGTCTCGCGCGGCTTGACGAGGGGGGCGCAGCATCGGAAAAGATGTCCAGCAGCGCCGTCCGCAACCCATGATCCCTATGCCCGCGATCACCCTGATCGACAATTACGATAGTTTCACTTTCAACCTCGCCCACTATCTGGGCGCGCTGGGCGCGGACGTGTCGGTATGGCGGAACGACGAGATCTCGGTCGCCGACGCGCTGGCCGCACGGCCGGACGCGATCGTGCTTTCCCCCGGACCCTGCACGCCCAACGAGGCGGGCGTCTGTCTCGATCTCATTCGCGCGGCGAGCGCCTCGACGCCCATTCTCGGCGTCTGTCTCGGCCACCAGGCGATCGGCCAGGTTTTTGGCGGCGAGGTCGTGCGCGCGCCGCTGCCGATGCACGGCAAGCTGTCGCGCATTTCTCACAACGCCCGCGGAGTCTTTCGCGGCATCAACGGCCCGTTCCAGGCGACCCGCTATCATTCGCTCATCGTCGATCGCGCGACTGCGCCGGCCGAACTCGAGATCACCGCCGAGACCGAGGACGGCCTGATCATGGGCGTCGCGCATCGCACGCTGCCGGTGCATGGCGTGCAATTTCACCCCGAGAGCATCCTCTCCGATCACGGTCAGCTGATCTTGCAGAATTTTCTGGATATCGCGCGCGCCTTCAACGGCGCGCCCGGCGTTCACTAGCGCATGATCGCGTCGGATTGGACCGATCTCGCCGTATCGCCTGTTGATTTGACGCGCGTTCCCGTCTCAAAGGTCCGGGGCTTCCGGGATCGCGCCCAAGGAGAACCGTCGCGGATGGAATCGTTCAAGCCTCTGCTCGGCAAGATCGCCGCCGGCGCCTTTCTCAATCGCGCCGAGGCCGCCGCCGCTTTCGATGCGATGCTGTCGGGCGAGGTCACGCCGGCTCAGATGGGCGGATTCCTGATGGGCTTGCGCGTGCGCGGCGAGAGCGTCGAGGAGATTACCGGCGCGGTTCTGGCGATGCGCGCCAAAATGCTCCGCGTCGCGGCGCCGCGCGAAGCGGTCGATATCGTGGGCACCGGCGGCGACGGGTCGGGTTCCTACAATGTCTCGACTCTGGCGGCGATCATCGTCGCCGCTTGCGGCGTTCCGGTCGCCAAACACGGCAATCGCGCCGCCTCGTCGAAATCGGGCGCGGCGGACGCGCTGGGCGCCCTCGGCGTCAAGATCGGCATCGAGCCTCAGGCGATCGAGCGTTGCATCAGGGAGGCCGGCATCGGCTTCATGATGGCGCCGACGCATCACGCGGCGATGCGGCATGTCGGACCAGCTCGCGTCGAGCTTGGAACGCGCACGATCTTCAACCTGCTCGGGCCGCTGTCGAATCCGGCCGGCGTGCGCCGGCAGTTGATCGGCGTGTTCTCGAGCGTCTGGCTCGAGCCGATGGCGCAGGTGTTGCGCAATCTCGGGTCGGAACGCGTATGGATCACCCATGGCGGCGACGGGCTGGACGAAATGACGACGACGGGGCCGACGAGCATTGTCGAATTGCGCGACGGCGCGATACGCGCGTTCGAGATCGCGCCCGAGGACCTCGGGCTGGGCCGCGCGCAATCGGCCGATCTCAAGGGCGGCGACGCCGCGCACAACGCCGCCGCGCTGCTGGGCGTCCTCGAAGGCGACCGGAACGCCTACCGCGACATCGCATTGCTGAACGCCGCCGGCGGCTTGGTCGTGGCGGAAAAGGCGCGCGAATTGTCGGAGGGTCTTGACTTTGCGACGACGGCGCTGGAATTGGGCGAGGCGCGCCGGACGCTCGCCAGGCTTGTGAATGTCTCAAATGAGTGACTTGTAGCGGGAAGGGGCATGTTCGACATTCTGCGCAAGATCGAGACCTACAAGCGGCGCGAAATCGCCGATGCGAAGGTCCGCGTGCCGCGCGGCGCGCTCGAACGCGAGATCCACGACCAGACCCCGCCGCGCGGCTTTATCAAGGCGATCCAACGGGAGCACGACGCCGGCCGCTTCGCGCTGATCGCCGAAATCAAGAAGGCCAGCCCCTCGAAGGGCCTCATTCGCGAGATTTTCGATCCGCGCGCGCTCGCCAAGGCGTATCAGTCGGGCGGCGCCGCCTGCCTGTCGGTGCTCACCGACGCGCCCTCCTTTCAGGGCCGCCCTGAACATGTCGGCATCGCCAGGGCGGCGACGCGCCTGCCGGTGCTGCGCAAGGACTTTCTGTTCGACCCCTATCAGGTGTTCGAGGCGAGAGCCTGGGGCGCCGATTGCATCCTGATCATCCTGGCCGCCGTCGACGACGAAACCGCGCGGACCCTCAACAAGACCGCCCACGACCTCGGTCTCGACGTCCTCGTCGAAATCCACGACGAGGCCGAACTCGAGCGCGCCTTGGCGCTGGAGGCCCGGCTGATCGGCATCAACAACCGCGACCTGCGCACGTTCCACACGACGCTGGAGGTCTGCGAGAGATTGTCGCGCCTCGTCCCGACGGACCGGGTCGTCGTCGGCGAAAGCGGCATCTCGCGCCACGCCGATTGCGTGCGCCTGGCCGGCCTCGGCATCGAGACCTTTCTCGTCGGCGAGGCGCTGATGCGCAAGGACGATGTCGCGGCGGCGACGCGCGCGTTGCTGACCGGCGTGGAATCGGAGCCGATGAAGGCCAGCCGCTGACGGGCGCCCGGACGCCCGCCGGTCGCCGCCGGGCGCGGCAGGTTGCCAAAGAACACAAACTGGGACATTACCCGGCGCGGGACATTTCTCCCGCCGCACGCCAATTGCCGGTGAAGCCGTTGAGCCCGCTCACCCATATCGCCGCCTCCGGCGAGGCCCGCATGGTCGACGTCACCGCCAAGGACGCGACGGCGCGCGTCGCGGTGGCGGAGGGCCTGGTGGTCATGGCGGCGCAGACGCTCGATCTGATCCTTTCGGGCGACGCCAAGAAAGGCGACGTGCTCGGCGCCGCCCGCATCGCCGGCATCATGGCGGCCAAACGAACGCATGAACTGATCCCGCTATGCCATCCGCTGCTGCTCACCAGGATCGCCATCGACATCGCGCCGGATGAAACGCTGCCGGGCCTGCGCCTGCGCGCCGAGGCGAAGACGCATGGACCGACCGGCGTTGAAATGGAGGCGCTGACCGCCGTCGCGATCGCTTGCCTGACCGTCTACGACATGGCCAAGGCCGCCGATCGCGGCATGCGCATCGAGGGCGTTCGATTGCTCGAAAAAAGCGGCGGCAAGTCCGGCGGCTGGCGCGCGGCCGAAGGCGCTTCGTGAGCGACGGCGCGATGATCTCCGTCGCCGAGGCGCTCGCCCGCGTGCTCGCCTCCGGGTCGCCGCCGCTCGAGGCGCAGATGGTGGCGGTCGAGGCGGCGCTGGGACGCACCCTGGCGCGCGATCTCGTCGCCTTGCGCACCCAGCCGCCCTTCGCCAATTCCGCGATGGACGGCTACGCCCTGCGCGCCGCCGACGCCGCCTCGCCCCCGGCGCGGCTGAGGGTGATCGGCGAATCGGCGGCGGGGCGCGCCTTCGACGGCGCGCTCGGAACGAGCCAGGCGGTGCGCATTTTCACCGGCGCGCCGATGCCGGCGGGCGCCGACGCCGTTGTGATCCAGGAGAACGCCACCCGCGACGGCGATTTTATCGTCGTCGAGGACCGCGAAAGGCCGGGACGCAACGTGCGCGCGGCCGGCGTCGATTTCGTCGAGGGGGAGCGGCTGCTGGCCGAAGGCCGCCGGCTGACCCCGCGCGACCTGGCGTTGGCGGCGGCCGCCAATCATCCCGCCGTCGCGGTGCGCCGCCAGCCTCGCGTCGCCGTGCTGGCCACCGGGGACGAACTGGTCCGTCCGGGGGGCGCGCTCGGGCCCGCGCAAATCGTCGCTTCCAACAATTACGCGGTCGCCGCCATCGTGGCGGCTTGCGGCGGCGTGGCGATCGATCTTGGCATCGCCGCCGACGAAATGAGCGCCCTGGCGCGCAGCTTCCGTCGCGCGCAGGAAGTCGAGGCCGACGTGCTGGTGACGCTGGGCGGCGCCTCGGTCGGCGATTACGATCTCGTGCAGCGAGCGCTCATCGACTCCGGGCTGGCGCTCGGCTTCTGGCGCATCGCCATGCGGCCCGGCAAGCCGCTGATGCACGGACGGCTCGGCGCCATGCGCGTGCTCGGCCTCCCCGGCAATCCCGTCTCGGCCGTCGTCTGCGCGATCCTGTTCCTGGCGCCTCTGCTGCGCGCCCTTGTCGGCGATCCCGCCGCCGGCGCGGACCTCAGCGAACCGGCCGTCCTCGGCGCGGACCTTGCCGCCAACGACGTCCGCCAGGATTACCTGCGCGCGACGCTGAGGCGCGAGGCCGGCGCGCCGGTCGCCTCGCCGCTGCCGAGCCAGGACTCCTCGCTGGTGAAGTTTCTCGCGCAGGCTCAATGCTTGGTGGTGCGCGCGCCGCACGCGCCCGCCGCCAAGCGCGGCGAACCCTGCCGGATCCTCCGGCTCGATCAATCGGGGATGTAAGACGGCCGGTGTTTTCGGCTCGCGCCGGCCAAAGATGAACGCCCCGGCGGAAGGGAAGCGACCGCCGACGAGCGGCGATCGCATGACGCGAGATCCAAAATCAACGGATGCAAAGGCCCGCGGGTCCAAGACGCATGCCGATGGCGCATCTCCTCACCACATTCCGAACGCAAACCCCTCGGGCCAGATGCATGCCGGGACCGCAAACGATGCCCACCCGCTCGATGCCCGGCGCCGCGCTGGGCGCGGGCGCCGCCATCATGGCGGCTTGGGCGGTTGTCGCGAGCAGGCCCGCGCCGAGCACGGCGGCGACTACAGCAAGAATTTTCATTCGGTCCCTCCAGTTTGGACAATGTCCGCTTTCCGTCAATTCCGAGCCGCCGGCGGCGACGAGAATCGAGCCCCCGGATGATCGGGGCGCGGCGACACTATCAGCGCGGCGAGGCCGAAACAATCGGCGAGAACCGGCCTTCGACGTCATAAACTGGAGGGATAGTTCGGGCTTTCCCGCGTGATCGTCACGTCGTGGACATGGCTTTCGCGCAACGCCGCCGACGAGATGCGCATGAATTGCGCCTTGGCCTGAAATTCGGCGATGTCGCGCGCGCCGACGTAACCCATCGCCGCGCGCAGGCCGCCGGCCAGCTGGTGAACGATCGCCCCGACCGGGCCGCGATAGGGGACCTGACCCTCGACCCCTTCGGGCACAAGCTTCATCTCCTCCTTGATGTCCTGCTGGAAATAGCGGTCGGCCGATCCTTGCGCCATGGCGCCGAGCGAGCCCATTCCGCGATAGGTCTTGTAGGAGCGGCCCTGGTAGAGGAACACTTCGCCCGGACTCTCGTCGGTTCCCGCCAGCAGCGACCCGATCATCACGCAATCGGCGCCGGCGGCGATCGCCTTGGCGAGGTCGCCCGAATATTTGATGCCGCCGTCGCCGATCACCGGGACGTCGGCGGCGCGCGCCGCCGCCGCCGCCTCCATGATCGCGGTCAACTGCGGCACGCCGACGCCCGCCACGATTCTCGTCGTGCAGATCGACCCCGGCCCGATGCCGACCTTGATCGAATCGGCGCCCGCGTCGATCAACGCCTGCGCGCCCTCGCGCGTGGCGACGTTGCCGGCGATGATCGAGACCTTGTTGGTGGCGCGCTTGATGCGCCGGACCTGATCGAGCACCTGTTCGGAATGGCCATGCGCGGTGTCGACGACGAGGCAATCGACCCCGGCCGCCATCAGAAGTTCGGCGCGCTCGAACCCCTTGTCGCCGACCGTCGTCGCCGCCGCGACGCGCAGTCGCCCGTCCGCGTCCTTGGCGGCGTGCGGATGCTGCGTCGCCTTCTCGATGTCCTTGACCGTGATGAGGCCGACGCAATGGTCGTCCTCGTCGACCACCACCAGCTTTTCGATGCGGCGCTGATGAAGCAGCCGACGCGCCTCGTCCTTGCCGACGCCCTCGCGCACCGTCACGACGTCGCGCGTCATCAATTCGCTGATCCTCTGCTGCGGATCGTCGGCGAAGCGCACGTCGCGATTGGTCAGAATCCCGGCCAGTCGCGCCGGCCTGCCGTTGGCGCCGCGCTCGACCACCGGAATGCCGGAAATGGCGCTGCGGCGCATCAGCGCGAGCGCCTCGGCGAGCGTGGCGTCGGGAAAGATGGTGATCGGGTCGACCACCATGCCGCTCTCGAATCGCTTCACCTTGCGCACTTCTTCGGCCTGGTCTTCCGGCGACAGATTGCGGTGGATCACGCCGATGCCCCCGGCCTGCGCCATCGCCACCGCGAGACGCGCCTCGGTCACGGTGTCCATCGCCGAGGAGATGATCGGCACGTTGAGGCGAATCGAACGCGTCAGCCTGCCGCCGACGTCGGCCTGGCTCGGCATGATCGTGCTGTGTCCGGGCCGCAGCAGGACGTCGTCGAAGGCGAGGCCCTCGGGAAAGGCTGATTTCTCGACGATTGAGGCCATCGCGAATTCCTTGAAACCTCGCGCTCCGCCGGTTCGGAGCCGCGGAAGCGCCAAGGGCCGGGCCCTCGCCGCTTGGCGTCGCCTGTTAACACGCGCGCCGCCGCGCGAACAGGGCGTCGCGGCGTTTGATCAACGCATCGTGAGCAAATCGGCCGCCGCCGGGCGAGGAAACCGCCGGTTGGGCGTTGCGGGCGCAGCCGCCCGGCGCCACAAGAAGCCCCGACATTCCCCCGAGCCGTGATGCGCCCCGCCCTCCTGACCCCCTTGATCATCGCCACCGCCCTGTTCATGGAGAACATGGACGGCACCGTGCTGTCGACCTCGCTGCCGGCGATCGCCGCCGATCTTCATCAGGATCCGATCGTTCTGAAACTGGCATTGACCGCCTATATGCTGACGCTGGCGGTGTTCATTCCGGCGAGCGGATGGGTGGCCGACCGGTTCGGCGCGCGCAGCGTCTTCTGTTCGGCGATCGCGGTATTCACCGCCGGATCGCTGCTGTGCGGCGCCGCCAATTCGCTGGGCGCGCTGATCGCCGCGCGCGTCTTTCAGGGCCTCGGCGGCGCGATGATGGTGCCCGTCGGGCGGCTGGTCCTGCTCAGGAGCGTTTCGAAAAGCGAAATCGTCAACGCCCTCGCCTACCTGACGATCCCGGCGATGATCGGCCCGGTGGCCGGTCCGCCGCTCGGCGGATTCATCACCACCTATTTTCATTGGCGGTGGATATTCTGGATCAACGCGCCGATCGGCGTGCTCGGCGTCGGGCTGGCGCTGGCCTTCATCGAGAACCTGCGCGAAGAAAAGGTCGCGCCGTTCGACTTCACCGGGTTCGTGCTGTCGGGATTCGGCCTCGCCACCTTCATTTTCGGACTGACCCTGATCGGCCGCGGCTTCGTTTCGGCGCCGGTCGACGCGGCGATGATCGTGGTCGGGCTTGCTTCGCTCGGCGCCTATGTCAGGCACGCCCTTCGCGAGCCGAACGCCATCCTGGACCTGCGCCTGTTGTCGACGTCGACGTTCTTCGCGGGGGTCGTCGGCGGCTTCATCTTCCGCATCGGCATCGGGGCGCTGCCGTTCTTGCTGCCGCTGCTGCTGCAGATCGGCTTCGGGCTGACGCCGTTCGCCTCGGGCTCGCTGACCTTCGCGGCGGCGGCCGGCGCCTTGCTGATGAAGTTTTCGGCGGGCGCGATCCTGCGGCGCCTCGGCTTCCGCCGCGCGTTGATCGCCGGAGCGGCGATCAGCGGCGTGTTCCTGGCCTCCTACGGGTTCTTCACGCAAACGACGCCGGCCTGGCTGATCCTGGCGGCGCTGCTGCTCGGCGGCTTCTTCCGCTCGCTGGAATTCACCGCGCTCAACGCGATCGGCTACGCCGACATCGAACCGGCCGCGATGAGCCGCGCGACCAGCTTTTCGAGCGTCGCCCAGCAGATGGCGCAGACGGTCGGCATCGCGGCGGGCGCCGCGGCGATCGAAATGGTCCAGTGGAGCTACGGCGACCGGGGGCTCGTCACGCGCGATTTCGGCCCGGGCTTCTTCATCGTCGCGCTGATCTCGACCGCCTCGATTTTGATCTTCGCGCGCCTCTCGCCCGACGCCGGCGCCGAGGTTTCCGGCGCTGCGGCGATGGAGGGCGCGCCCGCCGCCGCCGAGTGACGCGCGGAGGGGTCGTTGGCGCGAAGTTTTGCTTGTCCGCCGCCGCCGCCCGGCCTATTGCTCCGCCTCGCAGGTTCGATTGAATTGCCCGCGCGGCGCGCGGTCAGGGCGCCGACCAAAGACGCCAGCGTCGCGCATCGTGCGGCAGGGCCGGTTTAGCTCAGTTGGTAGAGCAACTGATTTGTAATCAGTAGGTCGCGGGTTCGATTCCTGCAACCGGCACCAATAAAATCAATAACTTAGTCTGATTTTGACGCCACAAACGAGGCCGCCGAGCGACAGAGGTTTCACTTAGGTTTCACGCTTGCCGCGCATAGTCGCGCAGTCAGCGCGCAATCCTTCAACTGTCGCAGCGCCCGCGCGCTGAACTGAGGCGGGACCGATCGCCTACCGTGCAGCCGGCCCGTCGCTGAGGCGAGCGAGCCGAATTCCAATTCCCCGGCGAGTTACCGCCTCACTGCCCGCGCGCTGGCCTACACGCCGGGGAGCACGGGTGGACAGCGCCGACGAACGATGTGCGACGCCGCGAGAACGCGCGCACGCTTGACCCGCCGTCTCAAAAGAATTCTTTTGCCGCCGAAGAGGGGGCCAAGGGGGAAATTGAAAGTCGAGAGGCGGCGTTCACTTTGTCACACATAAAATTTTCCAGATTTTTCCAAATTGCCAAATGTCAAGCGGCTGGCGACTGCCGGCAGGGCTCCGAATCCAAGTTAACAAAGGCACGGAGCGCACTGTGAAATGCGTTCCGTAGGTTGAGCGGTAAAAGGTCAGACTCGCAATACGAGTTCGATTTAAAGGCAATCCATACTGCGCCTACGCGGCTTCCCCATCACGGATTGTCGCTGCGGCGCGCTCGAATTGTATTTGTTAACCTGAGTTCGTTGCCCTGCGACTGCCGGAGCCCCGGCGGCAGGCGACAAAGGCTCCTTGGACCATAAAAAGCCCCGCAACTGCGGGGCTTTCATCATTCGGTGGCGCAGCGGCTACGCGGCAAGCAAATACCGGCTCGGATCATGCCCATCGATCAATATCTGTTGGGCGTCTGCGCTAGGGACACACCGTTCGCTCAGGGCATCAATGGTTGCTCCTTCCAGTTCCAACTCAAGGCGCTGAACTGCCAGCATCCTCACCAATGCCTCAGCGGCACCATCTATTGCCCACTTGCCTTTTTCCCATCGTGCGACCGTCTGTGCATCGCAATGCACTAGTTTAGCGAGTTCGCCTTGAGTCATACCCATTTCAGTCCGGAGGAAGCGCAGCTCTTTGCCGCTGATCCCTTTCGGGTGTTTGATAATTCCCGTAGCGATAATCTTGTGAAGGTCGTTCGGGTTCCGGATGAGGAACACTTTCTCTCCGTGGTCATCGATGCACGGCTCCATTCCCTCGATGAACACATTGTCGAGGCCGCTTTCCGTGTAGCGATAAAACATTGTCTATCCTCTCAGCTAGATATTAAAGGCTCATCTTTCCACATTACGGTCGGAATTTTGAGCGCCTTTGCGGTCCAGTCAGGTATCACACTCACTCTGACATCACGAGCTCCGGAGTTGGGAGTTTTAGAACTCCATTAGATATTTGAAAAAATCAGGTCGCGTCGCTGGAACCGGCGCATCGAACACAAATCCATTTCTGAGAAGGAAATGAATATCACCGACGATCAGTTCCCGCTCATCCATTTGGTCCTTGGCGTGACCCGTCAACCAAAAGGCATATTTACCTTTCGCGATCGCTCTAATGCGCTCAGTGGCCTGCGCAGGGGTCCATGGTTGCGGTATCTCGACTAGCATCAACATCCATGCACTCCCAACTTGTCGATGGCTATCACAGTGATAGGTAGTGTCAAGAAGGAAAAGCGCAAGAGGGCTCTCAAAGCCTAACCGGATAGGTCAAATCTGAGGATGCCGCCGAGCAACTCGTCGAGTGGCCACTGACGTTCAGGGGCGGCCTTCTCACTTGGCGATTCGTCCCCATCCCCCGTTCAGGCGCTCTTGGCCCCTTACGGTGGGCGGAAGGCCCGGCGCACCGCTCTCTGCTTGGGATGGTGATGATCCTGGCGCTGAGGGCGGCGTGAAGCTCGTTGGCCGTTCCCGCTAGATCGGATCGCCGTGGCTCGGGTCGGGCTCTATGATGATCCTCACCGCGCGAGCGCGCGACGACTTCAAATAATTCCTCCTCGCTGAAGGGGCCAAGGCGGAATTGAAGGCGGAGAGGCGGGTCACCTTTACCATAAGCTCAGAGCTTTTTTTAACTTTCACGCGATAAATTCCAGAGTGTTCAGGCGCTGTTGAGAGCGCCTCTTTTGCGCTCGACCTTGTAGGCTGAACCTCGACCAACTGTTCGCCGCTAGGAGACGAAGCCATGGGCTTATTTGGGAAACTCTTAGGTCGGGATCAAGATGGCGAGGCCGCTCGCCTTTTCAATTTAGGGGCAGCTTACGCGCGCGGCGATAGGGGGCTGCCGCAGGACGATCGCCAGGCCGCACACTTTTACAAACTTGCCGCTGACCGGGGATTAGCAGACGCGCAGTTCCATCTCGGGACCTTCTACCAGTTCGGTCGCGGCGGGCTGCCGCAGGACGATCACGATGCGTCTCGCCTTTACAAACTCGCCGCTGACCAAGGGTTCGCGGCTGCGCAGTATTGTCTCGGGTATTTCTACGAGCAACGCCGTGGCGGACTGCCACAGGACGATCGCCAGGCCGCACGCTTCTACAACTCGCCGCCGATCAGGGAAATGCTGGGGCGCAGTTGGGCCTCGGTCGCTACTACCACGAGGGCCGTGGCGGGCTGCCGCAGGACGATCGCCAGGCCGAACACTTTTTCAAGCTCGTCGCCGATCAGGGATTCGCGCCGGCAAAAGACGCTCTGATAGAACTCCGCCGGGGGCAAGAGGAAGAAGAACAGGCACGACGGAGGAAGCTGCTGAACGAGAGCGACAACGGCCGAAGGACGATCGCGAGGTCGCCCGTCAGTTAAAGCTCGACGCCGACCAGGGAGACGCCGCGGCGCAGTTCGTGCTCGGGATATGTTACGAGTCCGGTCGCGGCGGCTGCCGCAGGACGATCGCGAGGCCGTTCGCCTTTACAAGCTCGCCGCTGACCGGGGATTAGCAGACGCGCAGTATTGTCTCGGTATTTTCCACATGCAAGGCCGTGGCGGGTTGCCGAGCAACGATCGCGAGGCTGCGCCCTCTTCAAACTCGCCGCCGATCTGAGAAACGCAGAAGCGCAGTTCAGTCTGGGGCAGTTCTACGCGGCAGGTCTTGGCGGGTTGCCACAGGACGAGCGCGAGGCCGCGCGCCTCTTCAAGCTCGCCGCAGATCAGGGAAACGCAGAAGCGCAGTCCAATCTCGGGGTATTCTGCGCAGAGGGCCGTGGTGGGCTGCCGCACGACGATCACGAGGCCGCGCGCCTCTTCAAGCTCGCCGCTGATCAGGACTCGCGGCAGCGCAGATGCTTTTCGGGATATTCCACGCGCAAAGCCGTGGCGAGCTGCCACACGACGATCGCGAGGCCGCGCGCCTCTTCAAGCTCGCCGCAGACCAGGGAGAGGCCGTCGCGCAGTTCAGTCTGGGGCAGTTCTACGCGGCAGGTCTTGGCGGGTTGCCACAGGATGAGCGCGAGGCTGCCGTCTTTACAAACTCGCCGCCGATCAGAGACTCGCAGAGGCGCAAGCCGCTCTTTCCGACTCTGAACCGTCGGCACGCTTTGCTGCGCCTTCAAGCAAACAACAGGCTCGGACTGCTGTGACGATCGTGAGGCCGCTCGCCTTTACACTCGCCGCCGTCCGAGGCCTGAGAGCCAAGCAGCCAATGTCGCCGCCGTGCGGTCAGATGAGCGAACTTTCGCCTCGCATCGATCAAATCTCTATTTGGGGAGGCCAGCGATGGGATTGATTGGTCTTCTTACAGGCTGAGATCAAGATAAAGCCGCAGTAAATTCAGTTCTGGCGAGCCACCTGATAGCCAGATTGGACAAGGAGCAAAAGAAGGCAATCACCACCCTCATAGTAAATAAAATTCTCATAGCCAGAGTCGAGACACAGTTGCAGATTTTCTTTGCGATCTGAATAAACAGTGTCGCGTTACTCAAATGAATTTCATTGCGTTGGCGTGCAACGACTTAAGCATAGAGCCGCCAATCGATGACGGGGTGGTTGGCGACCTATTCGTAATCCATATTCGGTAGCGGACACACCAAAGAAAAACATTTCGGCTGTTGTTCGATACTACGCAAGAAAAAATGGCGTTTCAGTAGATTAGCCCGGTGACGATGTGAAAGTGGATTTTCTGAACTGGTATCGTGCTCAAAATAATGAGGAAAAAGCTATGCAAGACGATCGCGAGGTCGCCCATCTCTTCAAGCTCGGCGTCGACCGAGGAAACGCCCTCGCGCAGTGCCATTTCGGGAATCTCTACGCGCAGGGCCGTGGAGGGCTGCCGAAGGACGAGCGCGAGGCTGCGCGGCTTTACAAGCTCGCCGCCGACCAGGGATTCGCAGAGGCGCAGTGCAGTCTCGGGCATTTTTACTGGCAGGGCCTTGGCGGCCTGCCGCAGGACGATCGCGAGGCCGTGCGCCTCTTCAAGCTCGCCGCCGATCAGGAACACCCCGTCGGCGCAAGGCAATCTCGGGTCTGCTACGAGGAAGGCCGCGGCGCCTACCGCAGAACGATCGCGAGGCCGCGCGCCTTTACAAGCTCGCCGCCGACCAGGGCAACGCCGCGCGCAGGTCAATCTCGGATGTTCTACGATGCGGGTCGTGGCGGCCTGCCGCAGGACCATCGCCAGGCCGCACGCCTTTACAAACTCGCCGCCGATCAGGGAAACGCCTTGGCGCAGGCCACTCTCGGGATGTTCTTTGAGCTAGGTCATAGCGGGCTGCCGAAGGACTATCGCGAGGCCGCGCGCTTTATAAGTTCGCCGCCGACCAGGGAAACGCCTTGGCGCAGGCCAGTCTTGCGTCGTTCTACTGCTTAGGCCGCGGCGGCCTGCCGGAGGACGATCGCGAGGCCGCGCGGCTTTACAAGCTCGCCGCCGACCAGGGAAACGCCTCCGCGCAGTCCAGTCTCGCGCACTTCTACGAGATAGGTCGCGGCGGCCTGCCGCAGGACGATCGCGAAGCCGCGCGCCTTTACAAGCTTGCCGCCGACCAGGGCAACGCTTCGGCGCAGGCCAATCTCGCGAAGTTATACTACCATGGCCTTTGCGGGCTGCCGCAGAACGATCGCGAGGCCGCGCGCCTTTACAAGCTCGCCGCCGACCAGGGAGACGCCTCCGCGCAGAACTTTCTCGGACTCTTCGCGCGGCTTTACGAGCTCGCCGCCGAAAACGCCCTCACGCAGGCCACTCTGATAGGGTCCGGTTTCGGGAGGTTCGCGCCACAAGGAGAGGCGTTGTGCCCTCCTCATCGGCTGCCGCAAGACTATCGCGAGGCCGCGCGGCTTTATGAGCGCGCCGCCGACCAGAGAGACGCAGTGACAAAGGAATTTGTCTCAAGACGCGGCTGGTAGAAAGCCGGTCGTTGCCCTGAGCTGTCTCGGAATCCGAATATTTTTCTTCGTTCTTAGACACAGGGGCATCCGATGGCTTGGGCATCACCTCTCGCCGACAAGCCAGGCCATGTAAACGCTATCGGGATGATTTCCATAGAAAACGCCAACTTGGAATTGGTTCTAGCGGCATTGATGAGCGCCGCCCTAATGATGCCCAGAAGAGTGGCGCACGCAATTTTTTTCACTCCGCGCGCCGCTACAGTGCGCATCTAAATTCTCATCGCCGCCGCTCGCGCCGAGTTGTCACCCAATCCAAAAGCGAGCCGGATAGCATCCTCGAAGCTCAAAAGCGCGACGCGTTCCAAAAAGTCGACAAGTTGGCGAAACGCAGCCTAGCTGTATTCAGCGAAACACGATGTCATGCACGACGCATGGCCGTTACGACGAAAAAGACGAGCCGTCGTCCTCAGCAAAATCCAGGCGCAGCATTGTGGAAGGAAGTGCCCATTCAAACATTACTCTACTTAATTCTAGATTATCGCAGCTTGATCCACGACGTTGGGGCGCTAGTTTTTGCATTACAGCTCAACCCACCAAAATAGATCGCCCTGCTAAACTCCTCTACAAATTCCGGCTATTTCGCTCTCTCCTCAAAGACGGAAAACCTGCCTCATGAAGAAACCGAACCCAGCCTTGCTCATCAGCGCCGTGATCTCGATCTCTTCGTCTGCTGGCGCGCCACTCGGATGCAGCGGAAACCAACCCGAGCGAATTAATACGATAAATTTGGATACCTAATTGCCAGTTTACGAACCAGTAACCAGATCAGACCGCCTGACCTATCCGCACTTAGCTCGCCTGTGCTCGTTGTGAGCCGATACCAAAGCGCGCTAAACCCAGCCGCATCACGCCATCGCCGTTGCCGCGTAAAGCCCAGCTTGCGCAGCGCCGTGCCGAGTTCGCCGGGGTGGCAGTTGCCCCGCCACCGGCCGCGCAACGAGGCTTGCAACGAGGCCAGGGACAGACCTTCTCTTTGGACTGCGTCGGGAATCGTGGCCAACAATTTCGAGACCCGCGTCTCCAAGGGCGTGAGGCGTTCGCGCACGGCCTGCGCTTCGGCGCGTTCCTTTTCGGCACGTTGTGCCAGTGCGATGGCATACGCGGCATTCGATTCTCTCTGCAGCTGTTGGATATAGGGCTGAACCGGACGCGGTTTAGGGCTCGCATCCCATGGCCTGTTCAACAGCTCCTGGACGTCTCGTTCGACGCTCTCAGCAAGGCGCTTGGCCCGAATGGCCCGAATGGCCTCCATCGTGGATAGATCGCTCATTTGATTCCTCCGCCGTCGCAGATCGCGCTCCTAATCCCCCTAATTCCTCGCGGCGCGAGAGCCGCGACAAGTCTCGTGATGATTGCCCCCTGTGGTGATCGCTACCGATCGAGAGGGTCGTCAACGACGTTTGCACTTAGAGAGCCCTACAAGCGCGCGAATGACCGGTAACACCGGTAATTCCCCCAGAAAACCGGGAAAAACGACCGGTAACTGATTTGATTTCAGGGCGCGCCCGTTACCGCCCAAAAAGCCCGGAAAACCGCGCGAGTTACCGCTGTTACCGCTTTGGTGCGGGTTTGTAGGGTTCCCTAAGATGCGCATCGGTCTTTTTTCACCCCTCGCCGTTATCGAGGATGGCAGCGGTCAGAACATATGCACGAAGTTTTTGCTTTTTGCCGCTGAGCGCGACCACGCATTGAAGGTGCCCCCGGTCCTGTCGGCGGAGCATCCCGCGCGCTGCGAGCGTCTGGGCGACGAAGGTGGGGTCAAGGCCGTTACAGAATACGACTTTCCAGATTTCCGGCGGGACATACCATTCCCGCCCCGCCCCTTCTCCTTTGCACCAGCCAAGGCGGTCGCGGACCTCGGACAGAAAAACGTCGGCGCGCTCGAATCGCGACTCGTGCTGCTCGATTATGAGCCGAACTTGCTCGACGGCTTGCCTCTCTTCATGCGACCCCGCGCCGCCCCGCTTGTCGAGCCAGCTGTGGAAAGCCAAGGTCGCCGCCCGCTCGGCGTCCCCGCGCGCCCATGGCGTGACGCCACAAGACGTCGCTAGCTCGCCAGCAGCTGCGGCCAGCGCGAACTTCTTCGCCGCGCGGACGATCTGCTCGGATGAACCCGGCTCGGCTACACGACGGACAAATTCAGCCATGAACCTCTTGGCGCCGGCGGCTACTTTCTCGCGGGCGATCATCAGATTTCGAACGAACTCGGGGCCGGCTGTCCCACATGCGGAGCCTGCGGCGTCCTTGATGGCGTCGGCCAACTTGCCCGCATCGCCATGCTCGCCAGCATGATCGAACGCGCCGAAGCCGAGACCGCGATCCGCAGGAATGTCGAGCAAGCGAACAACCTGCCCGGCGCGGGTCTTGCGCCCGTGGTCCTCACCTATCTTTCCCTCGACGCGAACCTCTCCGCTCGAAAGGATGAACACACGCCACCCCTTCGGCTCCCGCAGAGAACCGTCGCGCATCGCTCGCGACTTGCCGACGCCGTTCGCTAGCGCATACACGCTCGCCGCTACATCGCGAGCCTCGCCGACGTTAAGCTCGTCAAGGACAAGGCATGTGTCGGTTGCACTTGCCGCCGCGCCTTCAAGGCCATTCGCGGTCGCTCTCCATGACCGCACGTAACCTGGGGTGGAGCCACGCCCCCAAACTGACGCCGCCGCCTGCAATATCGCCGACTTGCCGATGGAGGAATTGCCGAACAGATGGACGCCCCCGCCCTCAGCGCCGACGACATACGCCAGTGGACCAGCGAGAGCCGCACTCACCATGAACGTCGGCAGCACATGGCCGGCCGTCAATCTGCCGACGCCTCGTTTCCAGTCCTCAAGCGAGCCGCGAGCCTCGTAAGGCCCGCTCGCCCTTTGGTCGAGGACGACCTTCTCGCCGATATCCGCCGCGATGGTTTCCGTAGGCAGGACAAAAACAACTTGCTCGCCAATCTCGTGCCAACCCGTGCGATTGACGACAGTGACCCGCGCGCCGACGCCGACGCCGCTTAGATATTCGGCGAACTCTCTTTGCTTTGAGCGGTTGATCTTCAACCCCTCGTCAGCAAGGGCGGCGCATAGCGTGGCGGGATCGCCCTGCAACGCCGCGTCGGAAACGTGATGCGCATGCGTGCGGTTGTCGTCGTCGTGGAAACGTAGCTGCTTGCCCCAAGCACGACCGTGTGGATCGCGGCAAGCCCCCAGGACTTCGAAAGGCGCGCTGATCCAAGCCATTTCGATATGTGCATTCTTACCACCTCCCCCGACCTTGACCGCCTTCGTGAGCCCGTCATCGGCGTCCATCGTGAATGGATGATGCGAGATAAAACTCGAACTCGCCTCCCGTTGAAGCGGGTTGCGCCGACGAAGGTTGCACCGTCGGGGTGAACACAAAGCCCGCGTCCTTCGCTGCCATGATGATCGTGCCGAGCGTCACCTGACCGGCGCGTGCTTCCGAGGCGAATGACTCCCACTGGTCCGGCGCATCCTTGCGCGCCTCATCGTCACGATGCGTGATCGCCCACAACCCGCAGCCAACTTCGTCGCCGTAGGCGACCTTCAATGCCATGCCGGTTTCGCGCCAGCCGAGTTTGATGATGCGGCCGTCAGCGTCCTTCACAACGCCGTCGCGATGTTCGAAAAAGCTCTTGGCATTAAGAAATTCGAGCATGGCGCGCATCGTCTCGCCAGGCGGCGCCGGTCCATTGAACGCCGTGTTGGTTCCCAACTTGCGCTTACTGAGATGTTCGGGGGCTTGGCCTAGCATGCTTGGGCCGTCGTGCGGGTGGCTCACCCCTTCTCTCGCCTTTGCGTTCCCCTGCGCACCGCCCGCATCTCGTGACTTCGCCTCGATAAATTCGAGCAGCCCTTGCGGTAGTTCGGCGGGCTCGGCGTCGTGCACGATTTCGTAACGCCCGCCGCTTTTGTGCAGGCTCGGCGGCAATATGCAAAACCCGCCATCGCCCTTCACGTCGACTTTGATCGCGGGATTTGCTGTCGTCTTCACCTTGTGGCCCGGATGCTTGAAGTGCCGGTGAAATCCACGTTGGCTACCGCTGCGGATTACGAGCGTCTCGGGCAGCGCACCGTGCTCGAACTCATACTGGTCGAGCACAGTCTCGCCCGCCGACCCATCGGTTTCAATGACGACGACGCCGCTGATTGCGCCCGAGATAAAGCCGACGCCGTTCGCAAACATCGACCGCCACTGCGCCAACTCGGCTTCGGTGACCGGGCGTTTCTGTAGGTCCTTCCACTTGACGCCCGGACGCTTCTCGTGAGGGGCCTTCTGGGGGATGACGTTGTATCCCTTGCGCGCCCACGCGAGCGCGGCCTCATAGAGACTATCGTCTTCTTTGGACCTCGTCGGCTCTTCGGGATCGTCGCCAACGAAAAGGCTCCCGAGATCGCTCGCCGAATATTGATCGTCGTGTGCAGACATCACTGCGCACTCCGCGCGGCCTTTTTGGAACTCGATCCAATCCAGAATTTCGCCTTCATCCCAGCAGGTCACGCCTTTTGACAGGCGGAAAGGCTTCGGAAACGTAGGGTCATCCTTTGACCAGCGCCAGACAGTGGCCGGCGAAGAGTCGGTGTGACTACAGACGCGAGGTAGCCGGATCGCGGGGCGGCGTGCGCTTGGATTGGGAGGGACATTTTCCATCATAGAGCCTCATGCAGTTACGTGGCATGAGGCTGACGTATTACGAGCACAATGAAAATTGAAAAATAGGGGATCTGTGAAATCACGTGGTTAATTAGCGGGGCTTGCGTCCCCGCGTCCCTGTGATCCCGAAGGTCTTACTTAAAATGTAACGCACAGCGCGTTCTCCGCGGACGCCAGGGACCTTCCCGACATAGGTCCTGGCCAAGACATTCTTTCCCAGCTTCTCGATGAATAGCCGAATGTTGTCGGGGGCTCCATGCCTCCTGAGCTCTCGCAAGGCCGCTTTCTTGAATGGCCTGGTGCTCTCAATGGCGGCTCTTTTTGCGGCCGGTGTAATTTCATTTTGCAACCGACGACTCATTTTCTCGTCGGGCTTCGCCCCTATTTCATCCCAGATTTTATCAAATGCTTCGGCAAATGCCTCTGCATCCTTTGGGTTTATCTCTCCTGAAATGAACTCTGAGGCTAACTTTTTCTGGCGAGGAGTAAGCCTTCTACCCCTAGCTATTTTGCCACGCCTAGGAGACCGGGTGATTTTCTTCGCGGTTCTCAAGCGCGCCTCGCAGAATCCAGAGCAACTATATTGTCGTGTCCGGCCTCCAGCGACGCCAGCGAATCCCCAACCCGCTGCAACGCCTCGGCATGTTCGCGCCGGTAGCGACTCTTGCTGTATCCCGCCGTCAATTGCCCGCCGACGTTCTTGTGGCCGAGCAAAATGGAAATCACGTGCGGCTCGGCCCCAAGGTCCGCCGCCAATGTCGCCGCCGTGCGACGCAGCGTATGCGCGGACCAACCCGATACGCCGGTCTTGCGAGACAATAATTTCAGCCAGCGGTCCCAATTCTGAAGTTTGCCGCCCCGCTCTCCGATGAATATCGGGTCGCCGTCGCTGATCTCGGCTGTTGTGCCGGCGAGCTCGCGCCTCCGCCTCTCTGCCGATCGCACTTCTTCCAGCAGTTCGAGGGTTTGCCGCGATAAAGGAATCACATGCGGCTGCGAAGGCACCTGTTTTCGACGAGTTCGCGAACGCGTGTCTTTTCGCCGCCCTGGCGAGATGGTCCATGTCCCCACGTCGCGATCGATTTCCGCCCACGTGGCCTCGGTCGCCTCCCGCAACCGCGCCGCTGTCAGCAGCAGGAATTTGCAGCATCGCCCATGCGGATCGCTCAATTGAGGTAAGACAGCGCGCAATTCGTCGTGCGTTAAAACTCGCTGGCCGACGCCGCTCTCCTCCTCAGTGTCCGCGTTTGGGTTTTCTAGGTCGAAAGCCGCTTTGACGAGCGCCCGCTTTGCCGCCCACTTGAGGACCGGCTTCAGATAGGCAACGCCCCTTGCTGCCGCTGTCTTTGCGCCGTGAGCGTCAATCGTTAATTGCAGGGCAACGCCATCTATATCCTGTGCCGGGTCGCGCCAGATGCGCCGCAAAGACGGAGCGCAAGCGCTTCAATTGCTCTCGCTTCGACCTCAGCCCCGCGCCCGGCCCGGTCGAGAAATACGCATCTATCACCGCCCCAAATGTCCCGATGCCCTCTTCGGCGGCCTTTGCGCGCGCTCTAAGCGCTCTGCGCTCCGCGGTGGGGTCGACACCCTTCCCGGATTTGCCGACGCAAGTCGTTGGCCTTCTTTCGCGCCTCTGCCAGTCCAAATCCCGCGCCAACGTCAAAACGCCGCATTATGCCAGCGGAGCGGATATTGAGCGACCAGCTTCGCGTCCCGGCTGGCGTCACGCGCAGCCGCAGGCCCGGCACTGCGCCATCGACCAGCTCAACCACCTTCGCCGGGTCCGGTTTGAGATTGGCGACTTGAGCAGATGACAAAGGCGGGACACGCTTGGCCATGAGAGCTCCGAGGGCTATAAAGGTTTCACCTAGGTTTCACCGTCGGTGAGGCGCGGCAAGATAAATCGAGACGCCATGCGACATTACATAGCAGTCTATCGATCGAAATAACAATGGCTTATGAGATCGCTATTGGCTTCGGTGCGACAGACATGAGAGAGCCGTATTCGCTTATTTGTAATCAGTAGGTCGCGGGTTCGATTCCTGCAACCGGCACCAATAAGATCAATGAGTTCACCGCTGTTTAAATTGCCGCGACGGGGTGGATGTCGCGCTCAACACTGTCGTGCGCGGCGATGGGAGAGAGGGCGCGGCGGACGCGGCGTGATTGACGCGTCGGATCGACGAGCGTGTAATTGGCAGTCCAGCGGAGCCATCATCGTGGCAGGCAGATTTCTCAAATGCGCCGTTTTGGTCGCCCTATTGGCGTCGCTCGCCGCTTGCGCGCGAGGGATGCCTGATCCGGGGGAATGGCTTGCGACCTACCCGCACATGTGCGTGCCCGGCTGGCGTGCGCTGCCCTCCCCCGACGGAAGCGGCTATCAATGCGCGCCCAACTCCAATTGACGTCAGCGCTCCACGCAAAAATCCGATGCGCTGAGCGACCGCGCGGCCGCGGCGACGGCGACGCGCGCCGGCGTCGCGCCTCGCTCGACAGGGCCAGCTTCGCCCGATCGGCGGAGCAACCGATTTGTAGTCCGAAGGTCGCGCGCTGAGCTACGACCAGCTATAGGCGAAAGCGCCAACCGCGACCACGATGATCACCGCCGCGATGATCCAGTGCTTGGCCTCGAAGTCGTGCATCGTCATCGTCGTTCGCCCGATCGCAGTCTCGCGTAAAGGTCCCTGATAACATGAATTCGACGGGTCCGTCCGCCTGTTGCTTGGGGGCGGGGCGCCGAAAAAAGGCCCCGCGACTTTCGCCGGCGGGGCCGATGGGCGCGAGCAGCCGCAGGGATGCGGGGGCCGCTCGCGCCCGACTTCGGCAGGCAAGAGGCGCGCCCGCCAGAATGTGCCATTCCCAAACGAATGGCCCGGCCGGCGCGAGCCGAGCGGGGCGGGGATGTTCAGATTTGAACAGGGTGGATCGAACCGGATCGGGCGCGCCGTCGGCCCTGATCATCGCGCCGGCGAGGCGGTTGGCCGACGGCATGCAGAACGCGCCATGCACGCCCGAGCAAGCGCGATATCCGGCGACCTCGCGATCCTGTCCGCCGGAAACACATCCGACATCCTTCCCTCGAGGCGGGAACGGCTATAGGTGTGTGCCCGATCAGGCATCGTGACGCGTCAATTCCCGCCGGCGCCCGATCATTCGAGACAGCGGCGAAAGCCTGGCGCAATTTGCAACCAGCGCGATATTTTGGCGGCCGGACAATGAACAGAACAGCGGTTGTTATCATCGGCGTCGCGTTGGCGCTATCGGCCTGCGCGGACAATTCGTTCCCCGTTCTCCAGGCGCGGCTCGGCGACCTCCGAGGTCAGCCGGTCAAGACGATTGTCGACAGGTTCGGCGAGCCCGATGAGCAAAGCGGCAAAGGCGATGAAAAGGCCTATGTCTGGTACGGGCTGGACAAGTCTCACCCGCTTTCCCTGGCGGAGTGCACGATCAAGGTCTTCGTCGACGACGACGACAAGATCACGGGCTTCTTTCACTCCGGCAACAACGCGGGCTGCGGCCGATACGCCCACAGGCTGGACGAGAACTATCGCGCCCCGAACAGGATGTTCGGCTTCTAGAACGATCGTTTGCCGGCAAATCGGGCCGCGGCGCGGCGAAGCGGGCGCAGCGTCGGGAAACCCCGCCCGGCCGGAGCCGGGCGGGGCCAACTAAGCGCGCGTAGCTGCGGGGAGAGGATGGCTCGCGCCTTGGTGAGTTACGGGATGGCGGTCCCAGGGCCTCGCCCTTCATTTCCCGTTCATCCGCGCTGTGCTTCGATCGACAAGCGGGGATCGAGAATTGTGGAGAACGTCATGTCCGTCAGAAGTTCGACAATCTATTCGATCGGCGCCGTCGCCGGCGCCTCGATGCTCGCGCTCTCTTTGAGCCCGGCGTCAGCCTTCACGCTTTCGAGCCCGTCGCTCGAGCCATCCGTGGCTTCCGCCCAGATCGACAAGGTCTGGTGGCGCGGCGGCTGGGGTTGGCGCGGCGGCTGGCGCGGCGGCTGGGGATATCGAGGCTGGGGCCCCGGTTGGCGCGGCTACGGTTGGGGTTGGCGCGGCTATGGATGGCGCCCCGGTTACTGGGGATACCGCTGCTGGCGCTGCTATTGATCGCGCGCCGCCTCTGAAGACAAGCGCCCCGCCCGGCTAAAGCCGGACGGGGCGAACCTCATTCAAATGTGAACGGCGTCTGCGATCGGTTCGAGGGCGGCTGCGGATCGGTTCGAGACCGTCGCCGCAACCGCCGGCCTTTGCGCGCCGCGACATAATCTCGTCGAGCGCTTCCCGGGCGCCTTCCAAAATTGTGAGGACGGCGCCGGACCACCGGCCGGCGTTGCGCGCTTGCGACGAGACGGCGCCCCGATTGATCCTCACGGGAGACCAACGCCGCGGTGGCTTGCGGCGCGCCTTACGAACGTCGGGCAAGGCTTTCGCCATGTCGAGGACGCCCGGAAATGGCGCAAGGCGGCCAGAAAGGCGGCCGGGCAATCCGGGATCACAGTTAAGGAATCGCTGCCGCCGCTGGCCGAATGCGACCTCCTCGCAACCTCCAAAACGCCTGAAGAAATCTCACGACGACGGCGTTTCAGCCGAACGCCGCCGAAATGAGCGAGGCGCGCCCGTCTGCGCCGTGCGCCACTGCGGTCGCCGCGAGGCGGAGAATTGCTGACCAGAAGTCGTTTGCGCCAGGGAAAACACCCGCCGATCGCGATCCGACCGGCCTTCGGCTGTCGTTCGGCGGCGAGGCGAGGCTGATCGTGACATGGCGCGCACGATCTTGAAGCAACCCCGGCGAGCGGCGGGGGAGCGCTAAATTTCGAGCGCGCCAGAAAGAAATTGGTAACGCGCCGTCCCCGCACAAATTAACGCAGCGGCAATACGGAGAAGCTAGCGTGCCATTTCAGTCGGGAGGAGTATTTCCGACCCGCGCCGCAGATTTACCCCGGCGCCGGAGCAATCGAGATGATCAAGGCCCTTTTCAATTTCGCTGATGACGCATCGGGCGCAACCGCCATCGAATATGCGCTTCTTGCTCTTCTTATCGCGCTGCCGATCATCGCAGCATTGACCATCATCGGCACGAATCTGAGCGGAACCTTCAACGAGGTCTCGAGCAATTTCTCGTAGAAATTGCCTGTTTGAAGCGCTCCGGGCCCTCCCCGTCCTCGCGGTTTGACGCGTAACGAAGACGCGCAACAGCGCGTCCGCGGCGCCGCTTGAGGGCAAACGCCTCTCGCCTCGGGCATGCCTCCGCGTCATCGTCAATGAGAGGCTCGGTCAGCGCCCGCATGCCGGCGGGCGTCCGACGCCAAGGTCATCGTCGGAAAGCCACGGCGCGAAAAGGCCCCGCCGCCGTTTCGGGCGACGAGGCCGGAGAGAGCGGACCGCTCGGCGGCGATCGATCGTCGAAGCGTCAGGCCTGTCTCAACCTGCTCTGCCGAGGCATCTGCGCACATAGGCGTGCAGGCGGGCGGAATGGGGATACAGGCCCAGCCTCTTGCCCTTCTGCCGACAGACCATTCGCGCCGCCAGCAAGGGCCGCTTGGCGCGAACGCAGGAAAGCACCGCCAGCCGGCGCTGATGTCCGACAAGGCCGTGGGCGATGGCCCGGCTTCGGCAGCTCATGATCAGCGCCCGGTTGGCGGCGCGCCTGGAGAACGCGCGCATGGGCGGCGCGCCCATGGGCGCCGAAGGCGCCATCGACTCGCCCGGCGCGCCGGGCGGCGGCGCCTGTTCGGCCGCGCCCGGAGGGGCCGGCGGCGCCTCGGTCTGAGCCATCACCGACGTGCACGCCAAGGTCAGGGCGAGAAGGCCGGACACAAACGCTTCTTTGAACATGGGGACATTCCTCTTGTTGGTCGGATAGATTGCCGGGAAGATCGGCGAAATCGCGCATGTGCTCGGGCGATGCCCGCGCTTATGGAGCGCGCGACATGAACTTCGACTGAACAGCCTGGGGGTCGTTTCACGGCGTTCAAAGACCGGCGCGGGAGAACGCGAGGAGTTGCGTCGTTCAGGCCGACGGGAGGCGATGCGCCAACGCGCGTTTTCCTGCGTGATCGGATCACGGGATCGCGGATGCGCGCCGCGCCGGGTCGAGGCCCAACCGGCGACGCGAAGTCCCACAGCGACGGAACGGCCGGATTGGATCGGCTAGAACTTATAGTTCACGCCAAGGTTCACCGCGTTCGATGACGTCGATGAAGCGTCCGTTCTTTGCGCCAGCGGATACGTCACGCTGACCGATCCGAACTGGGTGTAGCGGTATTCGCCGAAGACGGTCCAATTGCTCCAGAGCCGGTATTCGAGTCCCCCGCCGATGTTCCAGCCGTTGCGAAAGACGCTCTCCTGCTCGACGGTGCCGGGCGTCGCCAATCCGGTGACGCCGACAACTTGCGTCCGGGTCGAGTCGCCGTCCGCCCAGGCCCAGCCGCCCGTCGCATAGGGCAGGAAATCCCCGAATGCGTAACCGAGGCGAGCGTTCACCGTGCCGCCGATGTCGTCGCCGCTGGCGCTCGTTGAAACGTTGGTTCCCGCGGCGTTGGAATTCGTCGTGGTCGACGACGATCCCCACAGGAAGGTGGCTCGCCCGCCGACCACGAGGCCCGGCATAGTCATGAAATCATAGCCGATTTGGCCGCCGCCGCGGAAACTGTTCCGGTCGTCGGTCGCCGACCCGACGAAGGCGCCGGTGGTCGAGCGGGTGGTTGTCGTATCGGTCTGCGACCATGCCCAGCCGAGCTGGCCGCCGGCGTAAAGGCCGGTCCAATTGTAGGCGTCGGGGATCGGGAGCACGCCATCGGCTAAAGCAGGCGCCGCGAAAGCAATCGCGGCGGCCGACACCAATAAGCCTCTCATTTAACGCTCCTGAACTCCTGATCAGAAAAAGTAGAGAAAATTCTAACGAATTGTCGCGCACAGTAGTTACCTGCGCGTTAAGCAAGTTAGAAATACGATGAACCTTGCCGGCGATGCGCCGGCGCGCCCGGCTTGTCGCCGACCGCCGGCGACGGGTTCAGAGAGAGGGGAGGAAGGCCGCGCGGAGTCGCGCGTTCGTCGTCTCGCCCCGACGAATGGGAAACCCGGCGCTCGCGCCGGCGCTCACATCAACGTCCAACCGCCATCCACCACGAGGTTGGCGCCGTTGACGCCAGGGTTGTCGAGCAGGAACAGGGTAGCGCCGACGCAGTCGGCTGTGGTGACGAGCCGGCCGGTGGGGGTGCGGCTGCGCACCCGTTCGGTGGCCTCGGTGTTGCCGACCCAGGCGTGGCTGTCGCCGACGACCCCCGGATGGATGGCGTTGACGCGCACCGGCGCAAGCTCCACCGCCAAGGTGCGCACCATCGCGGTGACGCCGCCATTGATCGAGGTGACCGTCGTCGAGCCCGGGTACGGCCGCTCGCGCGCCTGCCCGCCGTAGAGCACGATCGCGGCGGCGGGCGAAAGGCGCGAGGCGAGGGTATGAACGACCTCGGAATAGCCGACGAGTTTGATCGTCACCAGCCGCATCGCCCCCGCAATGTCGTAGGTCTTGACGCTGTTGCGGTCGCGCTCGACGGCGCCGATGACGAGATGGTCGACCCGGCCGATGCCGGCGAGCTTCCCGGCGATTTCCGGCGGCGTCGCGAGATCGACGGCGACGCCGATTGCGCCGTTCCCCACCTGGCGCGCCGCCGCTTCCGCCCGCGCCGGATCGCGGCTCGTCACCGCCACCAGTTCGCCGCGCGCGGCCAGAGCCCGGGCCACGGCGAGTCCGATGCCGTTCGACCCGCCGACGACCACCGCTGTTGTCCGATCGGCCATACCACCGTCTCCCGTATCAAGAAAACCGACATCGCCCGGACGGCGGCCAGCCCGGCGCGCACGTTACGCCGCCTCGGCTTGCCGGAACAGGGCGAAGCGGCGGTCCGGCGGATCGATCGTCGGCGCCCCGGTCCGGCGCTTCACGCTGGCGAAGGCGCAAAGGCGAGCGTCCGCCCTTGCCTCCGGCGCCTTTATCAGGCCGCACTGAAATGGCAGGTTCGCCGGGGTCTCATTCGAGGCCGCCAGTTGCGCTCAAAGGGGAGAAAAACATGCCGGAAGCCCCCCAGTCTTTTGCTGACATGCTCAAGAAATTCGGGTCCGATCTCGGGCTGCCGAAAGTCGACGTCGACAAGCTCGTCGAGACCAACCGCAAGAACATCGACGCTCTCGCGCAATCCCTCGAGATCGCGTCGCAGGGCGCGAAGTCGGCGGCGATGAAACAGGCGCAAATCGTCGAGGCGTCCTTCCAGGACGCGCTCGATCGGGTGCGGGAGTTCAAGCCGACCGGCAACCCTCAGGAAACGCTCGCCAAGCAGACCGAACTCGCGCGCAAGGCGTTCGACGCGACGGTGAGCGGCGTGCGCGAACTCACCGACCTCGCCAGGAAATCCAACACCGACGCATTCAAAATCATCGGCGACCGCATCACGGCGAGCGTCGCCGAGATTCGCGGGAGTTTCGAGCAGGGCGGCGGCAAGGAGAAGCTCTGAGCGCCGGCGGCGGATCTTGCCTCCGGCGGAAAGCGCGAGGCGCGCCTCCGACGCTTCCTTCGCACCGTTCGGCGCGCACTGGCAACGCCGCCGCGCCGGGTCGCGCGCCGATCTCAGCCGGCGAGATGCTTCTCGATCTCGGGCGTCGACAACCGCGCCCAATCCTTCGCCATTTCCGCCGTCACGACCGCCTCGACGGCGGGGGTCAATCGCTTGCGCAACTGGCCAAGCGCCTTTGGCGGCGCGACCAGCACGACGCTCTTGATGACCTGTTCGCGCACCGCCTTGTCCAGCCGTTCCGCGACGCCTGCGAGAAATTCGGCCTCCGCCTGCGCATGCAGATCGGTCTCGTCCTCGGCGCTTCGATTGAATCCATGCGACTGAAAGGCGCGTCCCGGCTTGTCGGAGCCGAGCGCGCTGGTCCGCGGCGCGGGTTGAAAGCGCACGTCGACCAGCGTGAGATTGAGCAGCTCGGCGTCGCCGTCATTGCGCAATGTCAGCGCCTTGACGCCGTCGCAGATCACCACCCAACTCTTCCACGGAATTCTGACCCGTTCCATGATCGTGCTTCCTCTTTTCCCGAACCCGGGACATCGGACGCTCGCGCGTTCGCCTCTCTCTCGACGGGCTCGCCGGCCGTGGATTTGCGCTACTGGCGCATGCCATGTTGTCCGAGCAGCCTCACGGTGCTCGCCTGCGGCCCTTTTTCGCCTGCCTCCTCGGCGAAAGTCACGCGCGTCCCCGCCTTCAGCCTTGCGAACGCGCCATTGAGCACGCTGTTGGCGTTAAAATAAATTTCCCGCCCATCGCTCGTCTGCAGGAACCCGAATCCGTCATCGAGCTTCGTGACCGTGCCGATGGGTTCGCCCTCATGCGTCTTGACCTTGCCATCCATTCGCCGGACCTGCTCCCGCAGCCGTCGGCGAGCGCGCTTGAACGCGTCGTTGACCGCGAAGGAAAGGTCGCCATAGCGCTCGTCCTGCGGCGGCGTGCGCGCCGCCGCCACCTGCCGGCCGTCGGGCAGAGACAGCCAGACGCGGACCTCGTAGAGGCCGCTCGTTCGATGATGACCGCCCGGACCCTTGACCACGACGCGGCACGCGGTGATGCGCCCGAAACGCTTCTCGAGCCGCTCGACGCCAGCCTCGATCGCCGATCGAACGGACGCGATCGGGGTCATCCCCTCGAAATCGACTTCAACGATCGTTTCCATCGTCCTCCTCGTTCGAATCACCGCCGCGCTCGTCGGCGCCGCTACATCTCCGACATCGCCTCGCCAGCCGGCGCCTTTGCCGCCTCGGGAATTTCGGTCATCGTCGCCTCGGCGAGCAGCATCACGCTCGCCGTCGAAACGGCGTTTTCAAGCGCGACGCGGACGACTTTGGTGGGATCGACGATGCCGGCCTCGACGAGGTCGACATATTGGTTGCGCGCCGCGTCGAAGCCGAAGGCGCCCTTTCCCTCGAGCAGGCGCGCCACGACGACGCCGCCATCGGCGGCGGAGTTCTCGGCGATCTGACGCGCCGGCGCCTCCAGCGCGCGTTTGAGAATCTGTACGCCGGTCCGCTCGTCGCCTTCGCACTTGCCCTCTTCGACCGCGACCGCCGCGATCGCGCGCAGCAGGGCGAGGCCGCCTCCCGGCACGATGCCCTCGGCGACCGCCGCCTTGGTCGCGCTGATCGAGTTGTCCAGGGCCTCCTTCTTGGACTTCATTTCCGCCTCGGTCGGCGCGCCGACCCGGATCACCGCGACGCCGCCGGCGAGCTTGGCGAGGCGCTCCTCGAGCTTTTCGCGGTCGTAGTCGGTCGTCGTCTTCTCGATCTCGTGGCGTATCTGCTGAATGCGGCCGTCGATCCGGACGCGCTGGCCGGCCCCGCCGATGATCGTCGTATTGTCCTTGTCGACGACCACGCGCTCGGCGCGGCCGAGTTGCTCGATGTTCGCGCCCTCGAGCTTCAGTCCCAAATCCTCGGCGATCACCTGCGCGCCGGTCACCGCGGCGATGTCCTCCAGCATCGCCTTGCGCCGATCGCCGAAACCCGGCGCCTTGACGGCGCAGCCCTTGAGCGCGCCGCGAAGCTGGTTGACGATCAGCGTGGCGAGCGCCTCGCCGTCGACATCCTCGGCGACGACGAGAAGCGGCTTGCTCGCCTTGGCGACCTGCTCGAGCAGCGGCAACATGTCGTTGAGCGAGCTGATCTTGCGGTCGCACAGCAGGACATAGGCGTCCTCCAGCACCGCTTCCATGCGCTCGGGATCGGTGACGAAATAGGGCGAGACGAAGCCGCGGTCGAATTGCATGCCTTCGACCACTTCGAGCACCGTTTCGGTGGTTTTCGATTCCTCGACGGAAATCACCCCCTCGTCGCCGATCTTCTCCATCGCGTCGGCGATGAGCTCCCCGACCGCCGCGTCGTTATGCGCCGAGATGGCGGCGACCTGCGCCTTCTCCCGGCGCGTGCCGACCGGCTTCGACAGCCCTTTGAGAGATTCGACGGCGCATCTCATCGCGCGATCGAGACCGCGCTTCAGGTCGATGGCGCTCGCCCCCGCGGTGACGTTGCGAACGCCTTCGGCGAAGATGGCGTGGGCGAGCACCGTCGACGTGCTGGTGCCGTCGCCGACGAGATCCCCAGTCCGCTCGGCCGCTTGCCGCAGCACCTGGGCTCCCAGATTCTCCTCCGGATCCTTCAGCTCGATTTCCTTGGCGATGGCGACCCCGTCGTTGCAGACGATCGGCGCTCCCCATTTTTTCTGGATCAGCACGCACTTGGATTTTGGCCCGAGCGTCACTCGGATGGCGTCGGCGAGCTGGGTCGCCCCGACGAGGAGCTTCTCCCGGGCCGCCGAGCGAAAGAGGAGATGCTTGTGCGCCATGGCGAGGGCCTGACCCGCTGAAATGGAGTTCAATTATCAATCAAACGACGGGCGGCGCGTTGCGCTGGATCAAGCGGTGATCGAGGCCCGCCGTTCGACGGCGAGCGCCGGCCATGTCGCGCGAGGGGCGATCCCGCCGAGGCGAGAGCGGGGCGCCGCAGCGCGGGGAACGCGTTTTCCGTCTGCGCCGCCCGGCCTCAAGCGGCCCGCGGCCGACGCCGCAGCGGCGAGCGCCGCAGGCCGCTCAGGAGAGCCGTTCGCGGAGCGACCGCAATTCCTTGCGGCGTTCCGCGTCCGGTTCCGGATAGCTCATTTTGAGCTCTTTCAACGTCTCGACGATCACGCTGGAGACGATCAGCCGGGTGTTCAGTTTGTCGTCGGCGGGAACGACGAACCAGGGGGCGTCGGCGGCGCTGGTCGCGCTGAGGCAGTCCTCATAGGCCGTCATGTAGTCTTCCCAGAACTTGCGCTCCTCGACATCGGCGAGGCTGAACTTCCAGTTCTTTTCCGGTTCGTCGATGCGGGCCAGAAACCGCTTGCGCTGCTCGTCCTTGGAAAGGTGGAGGAAGAATTTGACCACGCGGGTTCCATTGGCGTGCAGGTGCCTCTCCAGACCCGCGATCGAGCGATAGCGTTCGCGCCAGAACGCCTTGTGATCGCGCGGCGGCTCGGCGAGCGCTTCGCTACGCAGAATTTCGGGATGCACGCGCACGATCAGGACTTCTTCATAGTAGGAGCGGTTGAAAATGCCGATGCGCCCGCGTTCGGGCAGATCGCGCGCCGTTCGCCACAGAAAATCATGCTGCAATTCGGCGACGCTCGGATGTTTGAAGCTGAACACCTGACAGCCCTGCGGATTGACTCCGGACATGACGTGCTTGATCGCGCCGTCCTTTCCCGCCGCGTCCATCGCCTGAAAAATAATCAGCAGCGCGTAGCGGTTGGAGGCGTAAAGCAGCTCCTGCTGCTCGCTCAACTGCGCGACATGCTCGTTCAGCAGCTCCTGATACTGGCCCTTCGATTTGTAGAAGGGATCGATGAGCGTCGGCCATTTTGCGAGGTCGACCTTTTCGCCCGCCGCGACGCAAAAGTCCTTTGATTTCATTTTCATCGCGACCCCTCGCCATTGCGAAGCCCGCCAGCCTCGCCGGCGGCCGGCTCACGAAATTGCAGTTGCGCCGAAATTGCAAGCAGGGCGAGAGATCGCGAGCGGCCGAATCAAAGTCGCGCGACAAATTGAAGGGGCGGGTCGCTCGATCCCCGTCGCCAAGCTGATCGGCGTCGAAATGCTGCTGTCCTGCACTTTTGGCGTTTACAATGGCGCGATGGTGGCGGCGCTGACCGAAGTCGTCCCGCCAGACGTGCGCGCCTCCTGCTTCGCGCTCGCCTATTCGCTCGCCACCGCGTTGTTTGGCACGTCTACCCTGATCGTCGCCAAGCAGCTGATCCGCCATTTCGGCGATTCCGCGCCCGCGCTGTGGCTGTCGGCCGCCGCGCTGTGCTCGATCGCCGGCGCCCTCATGCTCTTCCGCCGCAACGCCCCCGCCCGGTTGGCCGCCGCCTGATCCTTGGAGTCTTTGGCGCCGGCCCCGGTTACGGCGCCTGGCTCGCCGAACGCTCGCCGATCGTTTGCAGAACCAGCCCCGCGGCGCGGGCGCTCGGCGCCTCTCCGTCCGGCAGCCGCATCAGTTCGTCGAGCCGCGCCAGCGCGCCGAGCTGCGCCTGACGCGGCGGGCCCTCGCGCGCCACGTCGGCGAGCGCCGCCGCCAGGTTCCGCGGCGTGCATTCGCGTTGCAATAGTTCGGGGATCGCCCGCTCGCCGAGGATCAGGTTGGGCAGCAGGATCGAGGGAACCTTCACCAGATATTTGAGCGGCTCCTCGAACCACGAAACCTTGTAGGCGCCGACCATCGGCACGCCGGCGAGCGCCAGTTCGAGCGTCGCCGTGCCGGACGCCGCGAGCGCCGCCCGGGCCCGGCGGAAGGCGGCGAGCTTGGCCGCTTCGCCCACCACGACGGCCGGACGGACGGGCCATCCCGCGACGCGCTCGCCGATCTCGGCGGCCAGGTGCGGCAAGGTCGGCGCGACCGCCTCGACGGGGCCGATCTGGCGGCTCAGCAACGCCAGCGCCGAGCCAAAATCGTCAATCAGTCGCCGCATCACCGAGCGGCGCGAGCCCGGCAGCACGACGATCAGCGGCGGTTCGCCGGCGCGCCGCGCCGCCTCCGCCGCGTCGGGGCGCAATTCGGCCAGACGCTCGATCAGCGGGTGGCCGACGTAGAAGCACGGCGGGCCGCCGAGCCTTTGGTGCGCCGCCGGTTCGAACGGTAGCAGCGCGAGCAGACAATCGACATAGGCGCGCATCGCTTTGGCGCGGCCGGGCCGCCATGCCCAGACCGACGGGCTGACGTAATCGACGACGGGCAGCTCCGGCATCGCCTTGCGCGCAAGGCGGGCGACGCGATGGGTGAAATCCGGACTGTCGATGATCACCAGGACATCGGGGCGCACGGCGACGACCGCGCGGGCCGTCTGCCTGATGCGCGCGATCAGCCTTGGCAGCTTGGCGATGACCGGCAGAACGCCCATCACGGCGATGTCGGCGAGCGGGAACAGGCTGTGCAGGCCTTCGCCCTCCATCGCTTCGCCGGCGATCCCGAAGAATTCGATCGCGCCCTCCGTCGCCTGGCGCAACGCGCGCATCAGTTTGAAGCCGAGCTGATCGCCTGAAGGCTCGCCGACGACCAAAAAGACGCGCAGATTTCGCGTCGCCTGCGCGCTCATGTCTCCAGTCCGAAGACGAACAGGCCGGCTTCGTCGGCGGCGCGCGCAAAGCGCTCGCTGTCGGCGATCAGAACGCGGGCGGCGGCCAGCGCTACCCCTTCGAGCCCGGCGCGCCGGGCGCCCTCGATCGTCTTCAGGCCGACGGCCGGCATGTCGAGCCGCATGTCCTGACCGCGCTTGGGCGCCTTGACCAGCACCCCGACGCGGCCGCGCAGACGCAATCGACGCGAGGCGCGCAATTCCGCGATCCGGGCCAGCATCGCGTCGGTGCCCTCGGCCGCCTCGATCGCCAGCACGCGCCCGTTGGCGACGACGGCGGCCTGACCGACGTCGAACGGCGACAGCGCGCCGATCAGCGCGGCGCCGCGCGCCGCGTCGGCGCGAGCCTGATCGGAGGGCCGGCGCGCGCTCAACGCCCCGACCGACGCCAGCAATTGCGGCGCGATCTCATGAACCCCGACGACGCGAACGCCTTCGTTTTCGAAAAGCCGGGCGACGCCGGTCAGCAGGTGATTGTCGCCGCCGCGAAACAACGAGGCGAGGCTCGCCAGCCGCTTCAACGCGCCCCAGTCCAACCGCAGGTCGGTCAGTTCCGGACGAGCGACGGCCCCGACGATGGCGATCTCGGCGACGCCTCGCGCCTTCAGGGCCTCGAACAGCTTGCCGAGCTCGCCCAGATGAACCCACAAATGCGGGAACGCTTCGATCCGCTGGTCGGCGGCGCCGACAATGCCGATCATCACGAGGCTGCGCCCTCGCTGGATCGCGGCCTTCGCGACTTGCACGGGAAACTCGCCGCCGCCGCAAAGGATGGCGAGCGGCCCTGCTCGCGCCTCGCCGGCTTGGTCGGGCGACGAGGCGTTCGGCGCCAAACTCACACGCTGTCTTCCTTGCCGGCGCGCGGCATGCAGATCGCCCGTTCGCCGCCCTCGCGCAGAAAATCGAGAATCCGGCGCACTTCCGGATGCGCCGCAAATTCCGCCGCCACGTCCTCGGCGCGCTCCTTCAGCGTGCCTTCGGGAGCGAAAAGCGCACGATAGGCGCGGCGCAGGTCATGGATCGTCTCGCGCGAAAAGCCGCGCCTCTTCAAGCCGACGATGTTGAGGCCGGCGAGCGCCGCGCGATTGCCCAGCGCGATCCCATAGGGAATGACGTCGTTCTCCACCCCCGCCAATCCTCCGACGAAGGCGTGCGCGCCGATGCGAACGAACTGATGGGCGGCGGCGCCGCCGCTCAGGATCGCGAAATCGCCGATCTGGCAATGGCCCGCCAGCATGACGTTGTTCGACAGAATGATGTCGTCGCCAAGCCGGCAGTCGTGGGCGACATGGGCGTTGGCGAGGAAGGCGCAACGCGAGCCGACGATCGTGCGCGAACCGCCGCCGGCCGTCCCCGGATTCATCGTCACGCCTTCGCGAATGATGCAATCTTCGCCGATCGTCAGGGACACCGCCTCGCCGCGATATTTGAGGTCCTGCGGCTGGTGGCCGATCGAAGCGAACGGAAAAATTCGCGTGCGCGCGCCAATGCTGGTCGCGCCGGCGATGCTGACGTGAGAAACCAGGCTGACGCCGTCGCCGAGAACCGCCTCGGCGCCGACATGGCAGAAGGGGCCGATCACGACGGCTTCGCCGAGCCGGGCGCCCGGCTCGACGCAGGCGGTGGCGTGAATCGCCGGCAGGACGGCGGGCGCCGCAGCGAGGGAAGTCGGCGACATTCGTCTCACTCCGCCACCAGCATCGCCGAAATCTCCGCCTCGCAAGCGAGCGCGCCGTCGACTCTGGCTTCGCCGCGGAACCACCACATGTTGCGGCGCTTGGCGAATCTCTCCATGTGAAACTCGACCCGATCGCCCGGAACGACCGGCTTTCGGAATTTGGCCTTGTCGACGGTCATCAGATAGACGACGGCCGGTTTGGCCTTGTCGCCTTGGGCGGCGACGCACAGCGCCCCCGCCGTTTGCGCCATCCCCTCGATCAGCAGCACGCCGGGCATGATCGGGCGCCCGGGAAAATGGCCTTGAAATTGCGGCTCGTTGGCGGTGACGTTCTTTATGCCGATGCCGAATTCATCGCCGCGCGCGCCGACGATCCGATCGACCAGCAGGAACGGATAGCGATGCGGCAGGAGACGCAGCAGCCGTTGGATGTCGTAACTTTCAATGGTTTCGCCCGCCGATACGTCCATGCCATTCCCCATGTCGATCCCTGTCCCGACCGTGCGTTGCGGCTCTCTCCCTTCGCGGAGGCCGCCGATCGACGCCTGAAGATTCGCCTGTCGCTCGCGCCGACCCGCGCGAAACGCTGAAAAAACGTGCGGGAAGCCGGCGACGGCGTCTTTGGCAGGGTGGATAGACGCTTTTGCGCGCCGACGCCACAAATTCATGCCCCTGGCCGGACGAGCCGGCCCGCCCGGCCTACCCTTCCGGCGGCGCGGCGCCTGCGCGTTTCGAGTGGCGAACCAGCTTCTTCAACTGCGCCTGCTCCCTCCAGAACTCGCGAATCGGCTGCGCCGGCGCCCCGCCCCACCTTTCGCCCGCCGGAACATCGCGCATCAGGCCCGCCGAGGCGGCGATCTGGGCGCCCGCGCCGATATGCAGATGGCCGGTGAGCCCCGCCTGGCCGCCGATCGCGACAAAATCGTCGATCGTGCAGGAGCCGGAAACGCCGGCCTGAGCGACGATCACGCAATGGCGGCCGATCACGACGTTATGGCCGATCTGGACGAGATTATCGATCTTGGCGCCTTCGCCGACCACCGTATCGCGGTTGGCGCCGCGGTCGATCGTCGAGCCGGCGCCGATTTCGACGTCGTCCTGCAGGATCACCCGACCGACCTGCGGCACTTTGCGGTGGCCCTTCGGCCCCATCGCGAAACCGAAGCCGTCCTGGCCGATGCGAACGCCGGGGTGCAGAATGACGCGATCGCCGATCAGCGCGCAAAGGACCGTGCAGTTCGGACCGACCACGCTGTCGCGTCCGATGCGCACACGGGGGCCGATCACCGCGTTCGCGCCGATGAAGGCGCCCGCGCCGATTTCCGCGCCCGGGCCGATGACGGCGCCGGGGTCCACAACCACGCCGGGCTCCAGCCGCGCCGAGGGATGAACCGAGGCGCCGGGGGAGATGCCGATTTCGCCGAAGGTCGATCCGGGCCGCGCTGCGCCGGGAAACAACCGGGTCAGAACCTCGGCGAAAGCCCGATACGGCTGGCTCGTCGCGAGCGCGACGCAGCCCGCCGGCGCGTCCGCGCTGTAGCGCGGCTGCAACAGCACCGCGGAGGCGCGCGTTTTCGGCAGATCGGCGGCGTAGAGGGGATTGTCGAGAAACGCGAGATCGCCCGGCCCCGCCCGATCGATCGGCGCGACGCCGCGAATGACCAAAGTCAAATCGGCGCCCTCGTTGGGTTGCGCGCCGGTCCATTCGACGATCGCGCCGATCGACGGCGCCAGAACCGGCGGAAAGAAGTTTGTTTGCGCCATGTAGGAAGCGGCCGGCCCTCTCAAGCCTGTTCGACCGGAATAGACGCCGATCGCGTGTGGAAAAGCCGTCAGACAAGGCCCGGTGTGGCCGCGCTTCCCGCTAAAACGCGCGCGTGTCCGAAGATATCAGCCGGGTCGCACGATCAACTTGCGCGGAGGGCCGAGGAGCCGGCGCGCCCAGCCGGTCAGAAGGTGGTGCCGCCCGAGAAGCTGAAAAACTGCGTCTGGTCATACTTGCCTTTGATGATGGGATAGGCGAGGTCCACCCTGATCGGCCCGAGCGGCGAGGCCCAGATCAAACTCCCGCCGGCCGAGACGCGAATGAGCCGTTCGTCGTCGACCGATATGCACGAGCCCTGCGTATAGAGCGGCGCGACGTAGGTCGGAACGCAAGGCGCGCTGTTGCCGCCCGGCAACCCCTGGAGCGCCCCGAAATTGGTCGGCCCGTTATAGCCGAACAATGTGCCAGCGTCGGTGAACAACGCCCCCTTCAGGCCAATCTCCCTGGGCAGTCCGAAGATCGGGAACTGCACTTCGGCGGTGCCGCCGAAATAGCTCGATCCGCCGAGACCGGCAGCCTGCAGATTGCCCAAATAGGATATGTCGCGCGGTCCGAGGCCACCCGGCGCGAAGCCGCGCACCAGCGTCGGCCCGAGATTGAAATTGTTGATGATGTCCAGCGGCTGACCGCCGAAGGCGTTGATCTGTCCGGCCTGGAACCGCAAGAGGCCGGTGAAATCGTCGGTCAGCGGATAGTAATAGTGCGAGTCGAAAGTCTCGCGCACGAACTGCGAATCGCCGCCGAGGCCGGCGACGTCCTGCTTGTAGGTCGCAATCAGGCCCGAGTTCGGGTTCTTGTTGTTGTCGAGCGTATTGTAGATCAGGGAGAAGCCGGCCAGCGAGGTCAGCACCGTTCCCTGCGCCGCCGCCTGCTTGAGGGCCAGCGACGCCTCGCCGTTGGTCAAGCAACTGTTCGCCGAACTGACGGGCAGCGTGCCCGCCGTGCCCGGCGTAACGCCGAGGATTGGATCGTTGATGTTGCAATCGTTGTAGGGCTGGGTCGGATTGTCCGGGATGACGATCGCCGACTCGTAGATCGAATAATGGGGCTGGAAGGTGAACTCCTCGGTGACCGGCAGGCCGACGCGGAACGTCACGCCCGTCGTCCAGTTCTCGTAATAGGCGTAGAGGTACGGCAGTGTCTGCTTATGGTAGATGTCGAAGCCCGCCGCGATGCGCTGATCGAGAAAATAGGGCTCGGTGAACGTGGCGCTCCAGCCGCGGCTGTACTGTCCCACGGAAGCTGACAGCTTCACATATTGGCCGCGTCCGAGAAAGTTGGTTTCGGTGATCGAAACCTCGGCGATTGCGCCATCGGTCGTCGAATAGCCGCCGGAAATGGAGAACGAACCGGTCGGCTGATCCTCGACCTCGACGACCACGATCACGCGGTCAGGCGTCGAGCCGGGCCGGTTGGTGATGTGCACCTTCTTGAAGAAACCGAGATTGTTGAGACGCCGCTCCGCCCTCTCGATCATCGCGTGGTTGTAGGGGTCGCCTTCGCCGATATCGAATTCGCGGCGGATGACATAGTCGCGCGTGCGGGTGTTGCCGCGAATTTCGATGCGCTCGATATAGACCTTCGGTCCGTCGTCGACGGTGAAGGTGATGGCGATCTGATGCGTCGCTTCGTCGCGCTCGCCGTGCGGGCGCACTTGCGAAAACGCATAGCCTTGGCGCGCGACATCGCGCGTGACCGCCTCGGTCGACAATTCGACCGCCGAGGCGTTGTAGACGTCGCCCGGCGCAAGTTTCACGAATTTTTGGAGGGCCTGGGCGTCGACGCTCGGAATATGCGAATCGACCTTCACGTTCGAAACGTGGTACTGCGGCCCTTCGCTCAGCGTGATTGTGATGATGTAGCCGGCCGGGTCGTCCTGGTAATGCACGTCCGTATTGGTGATGCGGAAGTCGGCGTAGCCGTTCTTCATGTAATACTTGCGGATCGCCTCTTCATCGGACGCCAGGTGATCGGGATCGTAGACGTCGCTGGTCTTGATGAACGACAGGAAATTCATTTCCGACGTCTGCATCAGGCCATGCAGGCGGTAGTCGGAGAACGCCTGATTCCCGACAAACTTGATCTCGCGGATGCCGGTTTTTTCGCCTTCGTCGATAGTGAAGACGAGATCCGAGCGGCCGTTGGGCAACGGGACCAGGCGGTAGGTGACCTTGGCCGCGCTGCGCCCGAACTTCCGATACGCCTCCTTGATGCGATCGATGTCGCCTTTGGCGACGGCCTCGTTGAATCCCGAGCGCGCCTTGGATTGAACCTCGACCGTGAGCTGGTCGCCCTTGATCTTGCTGTTGCCCTCGAACGCCACGCGATTGAGGATCGTGGTGCTCTCGACCACGGTGACGATCACCCGGCCGCCGACGATGCGGGCGCTCACGTTGGAGAACATGCCGGTCGCCGAGAGATCCTTGACCGCCTGATTGACGTGCTCCTGATCCGTCCCGTTGAAATAGGAGCGGATGGTGTCCGCATCGACGCGATGCGCGCCTTCGACGAGGATGGATTTCGTCGGGGCCGGGGCTGTTTCCGGGGCCGCGGTCTGAGCCAGGGCGGCGGTTGTGACGCCGGCCGCGCCAAATGCCAGACACGCGGCGAGCACAAGCCGTCCAACGAAGCCACGGAAGAAATGCATTTGGCCCAGGTTCCCCATGTCGCCGGTCGACGCCGATTCCGCCGGTCCTTTTATTCACACGTCTTGCGAACCCGCGTGGGATTTGCGCATCCGCTTCGTTCGGTCCCGCCGCCCCACTGCCGCCTGCGGCCAACAGATTAACTCGCTTCTACCCTTTTTGGCGAAGCCTGCAAACCGCAATTAACCGACGAAATGTCATTTCCCTCCAGCGTTGCCCTGATGACACGATTCTTGGTCGACCAATGATTAACCCCCGACGAGCCGCAAGATGTCGTGCGACGTCGAAAATATGACCAGCATGGCCACCAGCGCAATGCCGATGCGCAGGCTGATTTCCTGCGCCCGCTCGCTCAGCGGGCGCCCGCGCAACGCTTCGATCGCGTAAAACAACAGGTGGCCGCCATCGAGCATCGGGACCGGCAACAGGTTCATCAGACCGACCGACACGGAAAACACCGCGGTGAGGCTGAAAAGCGCCAGAATGCTGATTTTGGCGACTTCGCCAGCGACCTGGGCGACGCCGATCGGTCCAGAAATCTGATCGGCCGATTCGCGCCCGGCGAACAGGCCGGCGACATAAAGGCCGGTCGTTTCGACGATCGACCAGGTGTCCTTGACGCTCCAGGCGAAGCATTGCGGCAGGCCGCAGGTCTCGAACCGGCGATCGGCCGGATCGTTCGAGGCCTTGATGCCGAGCCGGCCGATTCGGCGCTTGCCGAACGGCGGCACATCGACCGCCGCGATCGTCGGGGTCGCGGTGACGGTCATCGGCTGCCCGGAACGCTCGAAATCAAACACGATCGGCAGGCCGGTGCTGATCGAGATGGCCTGATGCAGATCCTCGAAGCTGTCTATCGAGGCCCCGTTGGCGGATTTGATGAGGTCGCCTTTCTTGAAACCGGCGAGGTCCGCGGGGCTGCCGATCTCGACGCCGCCGACGCGCGGCATCAGTTGGTACTGGCCGTAGACGGCGAAGGAAACGGTGAAAATCACGATCGCGAGCAGAAAATTTGCGACGGGGCCGGCGGCGACGATCGCCGCACGCTTGGCGACCGGCTGACCCGCCAGCGTCTCACCGCGCTCGGCCGGCGGGATTCCGGCGAGCGCCGCCATATCCGGGGCGCTGGCGACGCCCGCATCGCCGCGAAACTTCACATAGCCGCCAAGAGGAAAAGCGGCCAGGCGCCAACGCGTGCCGCGTCGGTCGACCCGGGCGAACAGTTCGGGCCCGAAGCCGAGCGAAAAAGCGTCGATCCGGACCCCGCACCAGCGCCCGATCAGATAGTGGCCGAGCTCATGAAAAAATACCACGACGCTCAGAATGACGACGAAGGGAATGATGTACCAACCCATTGACCCGACAAATTCGCCGACAAGGCCCAATAAACTCATCACCGACCTCCGAACCGCAGACGCTCTCGATGACGGTCCCGCCCCGAGGTCAACGTGGTTACCAAAAGGTTACAATGACGGAGACGATCGATCAGGCCAAGAGGGCGAGCGCCCTATCTCTCGCGATATGGTGAACGGCCAGGGATTGCGCAACTGAACCGCAGGCGACCAACTCTCCGGCGCGGGTCGACTGGTCGAGAACCGTTTCGACCAAATGCGCCATTTCCGAAAATCCGATTCGGGCGCCGAGAAAGGCCTCGACAGCCACTTCATTGGCCGCGTTCAGCGCCGTCGGGGCGCCGCCGCCGGCGCGCAACGCGGCGATCGCCAGAGCCAGCGCCGGAAAGCGGGCGAAATCCGGCGGCTCGAACGAGAGTTGGCCGACCGCGGTCAAGTCCAGCGGATCGGCGCCCGAATCGATTCGCTCGGGATAGGCCAGGCAATGGGCGATCGGCGTCCTCATGTCGGGCGCGGCCATGCCCGCCGTCACCGATCCGTCGGCGAATGAGATCAGCCCATGCACGACCGACTGGGGATGAACGAGCACCGCGAGCCGACTGGCCGGCATTCCGAAAAGATGATGAGCCTCAATGAGTTCAAGCCCTTTGTTCATGAGGCTGGCCGAGTTGATCGTCACTTTGGAGCCCATCGCCCAATTGGGGTGGGCGAGCGCCTCGTCGATCGTCGCGGCGCTGATCCGCTCGGCGCTCCATTGGCGAAACGGGCCGCCCGAAGCGGTGAGCGTCATTTTGACGATTTGCGCCGCGTCGCAGTCGCCCATCGCCTGAAAAATGGCGTTGTGCTCGGAGTCCATCGGCAGGATTCGCGCGCCAGAGCGGCGCGCGGCCTCCATGACCGCGGCGCCCGCGCAAACCAGCGTCTCCTTGTTGGCCAGCGCGACGTTGCGACCGGCGGCGATGGCGGCGTGGGTCGGCGCGAGGCCGGCCGTCCCGACGATGGCCGCGACGACCAGCTCGGCCTCGCGCAACGCCGCCTCGATGACCGCTTCGGGACCCGCCGCGATCTCGACGCCCTGCCCCGCCACGCCCGCCTTCAGCGCGGCGTAGCCCGAGGCGTCGGCGAGCGCCGCGAAGCGCGCCTTCAGGGCGACCGCGGTCCTGGCGAGGGCCGCGCCGTCGCGCCCGCCCGCCACGGCGGTCACCTCGAAGCGGCCGGGCGCGCCGGCGATGACCTGCGCGCAGGAGCGGCCGACCGATCCCGTCGCGCCAAGGATCGCCAGCCGCCTGGGCGCCGCGCGTTCGGCGCGCCGCCCGGCCGGGTGGATCGGCCGGACATTCGGCTGCGACGTGAATTCAACTTCGGTTTCTAACAAATTGTCACCATTGAAAAACGCCCGCCGCCATGTTGGCGACCCCGTAACGCGCGGCCCCGACGAAGGCGGTCGAGATCGCCGCGGCGGCGAAGCCGTCCAACCGATCCATCAGGCCGCCATGGCCGGGGATCAAGCCGCCGGAGTCCTTGACGCCGAATTGTCGTTTCAGCGCCGATTCGAAGAGGTCGCCGCCCTGCGCGACCGCGCCGGTCGCCAGACCGAAGCAGAACAGCGCGAAAATCGAGTTCGCCGCCGCGCCGATGATCAGTCCGGCCGCCGCCCCGCACAGGACGCCGATGGAGAAGCCCGACCAGGTCTTCGCCGGCGAAAGACGCGGCCACAATTTAGGTCCGCCGACCAGCCGGCCGCCGAAAAAAGCCATCACGTCAGTGCCCCAGACCACCGCGAAGAGCCACAGGATGGCATAGAGCCCGGCCGGACCGCCAGCCCGCAGGAAGCATACCGAGACCAGCATCGCGCCGGCATAGAGAACGCCCGCCCCGGACATCAGACGCGGCGGCCTCGCCCGGTTGGCGAGCGCGGCGCCCGCCGCGCCGATCAGCAGCGCGGCGATCGCCCAGAGCGCCGCTTCATTGGTCGCCAGCGGCGCGGCGGCGACCAGCCCCGCCGAGCCGCACAGAACGCGCAATCCCTGACCGGGGCCGCCGATCAGTCGCTGCCATTCCCAATGCACGACCAGCGCCGCGATCAACCAGAACGCGCCGAACCAGTAGCCGCCGGCCCAGGCCGTGGCGAGCGCGCCGGCCATCAACGCGACGGCGGCGCCGACCCGGGCGCGCAATTCCGCGTTGAAGATGCGGGGCGGCCGCGGCGCGCCGTCCATGCTGTTTTCTCGCGCGGGATCGGCCATCCCGCACGCTCACGAAGCCGATTTGACGATTGCCGCCGACGGGGCCGTCCCGCCGAATCGCCGCTCGCGCGAGGCGTACTGCGCGAGCGCCGACTGGAATGCGGCGTGATCGAAATCGGGCCAATGCATCGGCAGGAACACCAGTTCGGCGTAGGCGGCCTGCCATAACAGAAAGTTCGACAGCCTTTGCTCGCCCGACGTCCGGATCACCAAATCGGGGTCGGGAATGCCGGCGGTGTCGAGTTGCGCGCCGAACGCCGCCTCGTCGATGCGCTCCGCATCAAGGCGCCCCGCCACCGCTTCCAGCGCCAATTTGCGGGCGGCTTCGACGATCTCCAGCCGCGCGCCGTAGTTGAACGCGACGATCAACGTCAGCCCGCCGTTGCCGCGCGTCAGTTCCTCCGCCTCGTTCAGCAACGCCTGCAGATCGGCGGTCAGGTTGCGGCGCAGCCCGATGATCCGGACGCGGACATTCTGGCGGTGCAGTTCGGCCAGGTCGTTGCGGATGAAGCGCTTGAGCAGACCCATCAGGTCCGATACCTCGGCGGCGGGCCGGCTCCAGTTCTCCGAAGAGAAGCTGTAGATCGTCAGATAGCGCAGCCCGAACTCGATCGCCGAGCGAACGGCGCCGCGAACCGCCTCGACCCCGCGCCGGTGCCCCTCGATGCGCGGCAGACCGCGCGCCTGCGCCCAGCGTCCGTTGCCGTCCATGATGATGCCGACATGGGTCGGCTTGCACGGATCGGTCGCTGCGGCGAACGGGACGTCAGGGCGCGTCAACATGCGGGGGCCTCGATGGCGGGAATCACGCTAGACTTGCATGATTTCCTTCTCTTTGCTCGCCAGCGACAGATCGATGTCGCGGATCGCCTGATCGGTCGCCTTTTGCACTTCCGCTTCGTCGCGCTTGGCGTCGTCTTCGCTGATGGCGTGGTCCTTGAGGCGTTTCTTGAGCACGTCGATCCCGTCGCGCCGCACGTGGCGCACGGCGATGCGGGCGTCCTCGCTGTATTTGTGCGCGACCTTGACCATTTCCTTGCGCCGTTGCTCGTTCAATTCGGGAATCCGGATGCGCAGGATCTGTCCCTCGACGGTCGGGCTGAGGCCGAGATTGGCGTCGCGGATCGCTTTGTCGACGACTGCCACCATGCTCTTGTCCCAGACCTGCACGGAAAGGGCGCGCGGCTCGGGCACGCTGATCGTCGCCACCTGAATGAGCGGCACGCGCTGCCCGTAGGCTTCGACGTGAACCGGCTCCAGCAGGCTGACCGTCGCGCGTCCGGTGCGCAGCCCGCCCAGTTCGTGTCGAAGGGTCTGGATGGCGCCCTGCATGCGGCGCTTGAGGTCGGCTAGATCGAAAGCGGGCGGCTGCGCCATGACAAGATCTGCTCCTGGATGCGCCGAACGCGGCGGCCGGCGCCGCGTCCGGATCGATTCGCGGTGCGCTCGAGAGCGCAGGGAGGCGAGTGATAGCACAAGCGCGGACCGGTGACAGCATCGCCCCGCGGACGGCCGCGCCAGCCTCCAGCGACCGCCGCCATCCGGCCGCGCCGCAAGCTCGCCGCCGCGATTTTCAACCGGTCGCTCACGGCATGACGTAAGTCGCCCGGCCCTGTCCGAGCAGCGCCGCGCGGATCGCGCCGGGCTCGTTCACTGAGAAGACGACGATCGGGATGCGGTTGTCGCGCGCCAGAGCGAAGGCGGCGGTGTCCATGATGGCGAGGTTGCGCACGATCGCCTCGTCGTGCGAGAGCCGCTCGAAACGTCTGGCGGTGGCGTCCTTCTTCGGATCGGCCGTGTAGACGCCGTCGACCTGCGTCGCCTTGAATACGGCGTCGCAGGAGAGCTCGGCGGCGCGCAGCGCCGCGCCCGTATCGGTCGTGAAGAACGGGTTGCCGGTGCCGGCGGCGAGCATGATGACGCGGCGCTTGACGAGATGGGCGAGCGCCGCCTGGCGCGAATACGGCTGGCACAGCGAGGGCATGGCGACCGCCGAGAGCACGCGCGCCGGCTGGCCGAGATGCTCGAGGGCGCCTTCCATGGCGAGCGCGTTCATCACGGTGGCGAGCATGCCGATCGAATCGGCGCGGGCGCGCTCGATGCCCTTGTCGGCGCCCTCGAGACCGCGGAAGAAATTGCCGCCGCCGACGACGACGGCGACCTGCACGCCGAGATCGGCGGCCGCCTTCAGATCCCCGGCGATGCGCAGAAGCGTGGGCATGTGCAGGCCGAAGCCTTCCGGGCCGGTGAGCGCCTCGCCGGAGAGCTTGACGACGACGCGGCCGAACAGCGGCGCCGGGCTGGGGTTCCGATCGGTGTCTGGGGTCGCCGGATTTGACATTTGCGCTCGCCTGTCGCCGCAAAGGACGGTCTCGTCGGCCACAGGCGCGCGCCGCGCGCCCGGCCGCCGCTATTAGCGGGCGGCGTCGATCCTGCGCAATCCGGCAAAATCGATCGCGACCCGGAACGATGCACCAACGACACCGGGCGGCGTCAAATTGCGCCGGCCCGACGCGCCGCATACGAAAAGGGCAGCCCGCAGGCTGCCCCCGGCCGATCGGCCTTACGCCTCCTCGACCGGTTTTTCCACGCCCTCCCCGAGCGCATAACGCACGAACGCCTTGACCGCGATCGGCGCCCCGGCGGTCTTTTCGGCTTCCTTGACCGCCTGGGCCACCGTTTTGGCGGCGTCGTGAACAAAAGCCTGATCGAGCAGGCAGACCTCCTTGTAATAGGTCTTCAGGCCGGACTCGACGATCTTCTCGAGCACGTGGGGCGGTTTGCCGGCGTTCTTGTCGGCCAGAACGCTCCTCTCGCGCGCCACCAGCCCCGGATCGAGCGCCTCCGCGTTCAGCGCGAGCGGGCTCGCCGCCGCGACATGCATCGCAACCTGGCGCCCGAGCGCCGCCAGCGCCGGCGCTTTGCCCGTCGATTCCAGCGCGACCAGCACGCCGATGCGGCCGAGGCCCTCGACCACCGCGCCATGAACGTAATGGCCGATGACGCCGTGCGCGACATGCAGACCTTGCGCGCGGCGCAAGGTGATGTTTTCGCCGATCGTCGCGACGGCGTTGGCGATCGCCTCGGCGACCGTGCCGCCGCCGGGGAAATGCGCGCCCGCGACCGCGTCGGCGGTCGCCCCGGCGCCCTTGTCGAGCGCGACGGCGGCGACGCCGCGCACCAGCGCCTGGAAATCATCGTTGCGCGCGACGAAATCGGTCTCGGAGTTGACCTCGACCACCACGCCGAAATTGGCCTCCGTGGCGACCGCGACGAGGCCGTCGGCGGCGATGCGGCCGCTCTTCTTGGCGGCCTTGGCGAGACCCTTCTTGCGCAGCCAGTCGACCGCCGCTTCGATGTCGCCGTCCGTCGCGGTGAGCGCGCTCTTGCAATCCATCATGCCGGCGCCGGTCTTCTCGCGAAGCTCCTTCACCAGCGCCGCCGTGATATTGGCCATGGCCGTTCCTTTGCCGGGGTTGCTGGAAGCCCCGAGGCTTCCGTCTTTTCCGTTCGAGGGGAAGCTCGAGCCCGGCCGCCGCGCGCGGCCAGGCCGTCGGACGCTTTACGCCCCGGCGATCAGCGTGCGCGCCTGTTCGACCCAATTGTCGCGCGCGATGCGGCCGTTGAACTTGAGGTCGGCGTCCAGCTTGTCGGCCTCCTCCTTGGTCATCGCGGCGATCTGCCAATAATGGAAAACGCCGTGCTCGTTGAGCTTCTTGACGATCTGCGGACCGACGCCGGCGAGCTTGGCCAGATCGTCGGGCGCGCCGCGCGGCGCGGTGAGCAATTCGAAGCGCTCGGCCGGCGCGGCCTCCGGTTCGACCGCTTCGGCGAGGTCCTCGGCGATCGGCGCCTCGGCGGCGCCGACATCGACGCCGAGCGCGCCCTGGCCGCGGGAAATGCCGTCGATCGCCGCGCGCGCGACCAGATCGCAATAGAGCTGGATCGCCCGCCCCGCATCGTCGTTGGCCGGCACGGGAAAAGCGATGCCGTCGGGATCGCTGTTGGTGTCGAGGATGGCGACCACCGGGATCTTGAGGCGATTGGCCTCCTTGATCGCCAACTGCTCCTTGTTGGTGTCGATCACGAAAACCAGATCGGGCGTGCCGCCCATGTCCTTGATGCCGCCGAGCGCCGTCTCCAGCTTCTCGCGCTCGCGCGAGAGCATCAGCCGCTCCTTCTTGGTCAGGCCTTGCGCGCCCGCGCCGAGCATTTCGTCGAGCTTGCGCAGCCGCGAGATCGACGCCGAAATGGTCTTCCAGTTGGTCAGCATGCCGCCGAGCCAGCGGGCGTTGACGAAATACTGCGCCGAGCGTTTGGCGGCCTCGGCGATCGCCTCGGACGCCTGGCGCTTGGTGCCGACGAACAGCACGCGCCCGCCCTTGGCGACCGTATCCGACACCGTCTGCAACGCGCGATGCAGCAGCGGCACGGTCTGGGCGAGATCGATGATGTGAATGCTGTTGCGCGTCCCGTAGATGTAGGGCGCCATCTTCGGGTTCCAGCGGTGCGACTGATGGCCGAAGTGTGCGCCGGACTCGAGCAACTGGCGCATGGAAAAGTCGGGTATCGACATCGTGTTTGATCCTATCCGGTTGAGCCTCGGCGGATCGAAAGGGCGGGACGAACCCGCCACCGGAGCGATTCCTTAAAATCAGGAGCCGCGAAAATCCGCCTGTGGAATGAGCGCGCATATAGAGGAGGCCGGGCGCCTTGGCAAGCGCGCGAGGCTCGCGAACTCACGCCCGCCGCCGATCGCCCTACGAGACGTGCTCGACCGCGACGACGCCGCCGATCGCCTTCAATGCGCCGGCGATCGGCGCCGAGACCGCGAAACGGCCGGGCAGCTTGATCTCGACCTCGCCTTCCTGGGGTCCGAGCAGCACGACCAGCGACACTTCGCCGTCGCCCCTGGCGCGCAGGCGCTCGGCGATCGAGGCGAGCGGCGCCTCGTCGCGCACGAAAATCCGCAGGCCCTTCTGCACGCGCGCCGCGGCCTGCGCGAGCGCCTCGACGTGGACGATGCGCGCGCGCACGTCCTCGCCCTCGACCGCGCCCTGCAAGGTGACCAGCACGTCCGAGCCCTTCTCCAGCAGGTCGCGAAATTGGGCGAGACCTTCGGCGAAGACGATCGCCTCGTATTGGCCGGACGGATCGGAGAGCTGGACGACGCCGAGCTTGGAGCCCGATTTGGTGCGCCGCTCGGCGCGATCGAGCACGCTGGCGGCAAGGCGCGCCGAGGTCGCGCCGCGGCGCACGGCGCGCGCAAAATCGGCCCAGCGCTCGATGCGCAGGCGGGTCAGCACGCTCTGGTAGGCCTCGAGCGGATGACCGGAAAGAAAGAAGCCGACGGCCTCGAATTCGCGGCGCAGGCGATCGGCGGGCGGCCACGGGGCGCAGCGCGGCTTCAGCGGCGCGCCGTCGCTGTCGCCGAACAGCGCGCTCTGTCCAGCAGCCTTTTCCTGAACGGTGCGGTTGGCGAGCGCCAGCGCCGGCTCCATCGCGGCGAAGGCGACCGCCCGATCGGGCTCGAGTTCGTCGAAGGCGCCCGCGGCGGCGAGACTCTCCAGCGCCTTCTTGTTGACCACGCGCGGGTCGATGCGCCGCGCCATGTCGGCGAGCGAGGCGAACGGGCGTGTCCCGCGCGCCGCCACGATCGCCTCGGCCTGCGCTTCGCCGACCCCCTTGACCGCCGAAAGCGCATAAGCGATCGACAGCGCGTCGTCGGCGCCGCGGCGGGCGTCGAAATCGACGTTCGAGCCGTTGATCGAAGGCGGGGCGACCTTGATGCCCATCCGCAGCGCCTCGCCGCGAAATTCGGCGAGCTTGTCGGTGTTGGCTTTGTCCAGCGACATCGAGGCGGCGAGAAATTCGACCGGATGGTTCGCCTTCAGATAGGCGGTTTGATAGGTCAACAGCGCGTAGGGCGCCGAATGGGATTTGTTGAATCCATATTCGGCGAATTTGGCGCAGGCGTCGAAAATCGTGTCGGCGTCCGCCCGGGCGAGCCCCCTCTCCACCGCGCCCGAGACGAAACGGCCGCGCTGCGCATCCATTTCGGAACGTATTTTCTTGCCCATCGCGCGGCGCAGGATGTCGGCCTGGCCGAGGCTGTAGCCGGCCAGATCGCGCGCGATCTGCTGGACCTGCTCCTGATAGGTGATGACGCCCAAAGTCTCGCGCAGGATCGGCTCGAGTTTCGGATGCAGATATTCGACCGGCTCGGCGCCGAGCTTGCGCGCGCAATAGACCGGAATATTCGCCATCGGACCCGGCCGGTAGAGCGCGACCAGAGCGATCAGGTCCTCGAAACGGTCGGCGCGCATTTCGACGAGCGCCTTGCGCATCCCGGCGCTTTCCACCTGGAACACCCCCACCGTCTCGCCGCGCCCCAGCATCTCGTATGTCCGGGCGTCGTCGAGCGGGATTTTCGACAGATCGATCTCGACGCCGCGCCGCGCCAGCAGACGCCGGGCGGTCTGCAACGTGGTCAGCGTCTTGAGGCCCAGGAAATCGAATTTGACGAGCCCGGCCGGCTCCACCCATTTCATGTTGAATTGGGTCGCCGGCATTTCGGATTTCGGATCGCGGTAGAGCGGCACCAGTTCGATCAGCGGGCGGTCGCCGATCACCACGCCCGCCGCATGGGTCGAGGCGTTCGAATAGAGCCCTTCGAGGCGCTCGGCGATGGCGAGCATTTTGGCGACCCGGGGGTCGGCGGCCGCCGCTTCGCCGAGGCGAGGCTCGTCGATGACCGCCTGTTTGAGGGTGACCGGCTTGGCCGGGTTCTGCGGCACCAGCTTGGCGAGCTTGTCGACCTGGCCGAGCGGCGCCTCCAGCGCGCGCCCGACGTTGCGCAGCACGCCGCGCGCCAGGAACGAGCCGAAGGTGATGATCTGCGCGACGCGGTCGGCGCCGTAGCGCCGGCGGACGTAGGCGATCACCTCGTCGCGGCGGTCCTGGCAGAAATCGATGTCGAAGTCGGGCATCGAGACGCGTTCGGGATTGAGGAAGCGCTCGAACAGCAGGCCGAAGCGGATCGGATCGAGATCGGTGATGGTCAGGGCGTAGGCGGCCAGCGAGCCGGCGCCGGAGCCGCGGCCCGGCCCCACCGGTATGCCCTGGCGCTTGGCCCATTGGATGAAGTCGGCGACGATCAGGAAATAGCCGGAAAACGCCATTTTCACGATGACGTCGAGCTCGAAGTCGAGCCGCCGCCGGTAGTCCTCGGCGGAAAATCCCGGCGCGCAGCCGTGGTCCTGAAGGCGCTTCGCGAGGCCTTCGGCGGCCTGGGCGCGCAATTCGCCGACCTCGTCGAGCGGCGCGCCTTCGATCGAGGCGAAGCGCGGCAGGATCGGCTTGCGCGTGCGCACGCGGAACGCGCAGCGCATCGCGATTTCGACGCTGTTGTCGGTCGCCTCCGGCAGATCCTCGAACAAAGCGACCATTTCGCGGCGCGTCTTGAAGCCGTGTTCGGGCGAAAGGCGCCGCCGGTCGGCGTCGCCGACCAGCGCGCCGTCGGCGATGCACAGCAGAACGTCCTGCGCCTCGTGATCGGCGGGGGCGGCGAAATAGGCCTCGTTGGACGCCGCGAGCGGCAGCGAATGGGCGTAGGCGAGGTCGAGGAGCTGCGGCTCGACGGCCTTTTCGGCCTCGAGGTCGTGGCGCTGCAATTCGACATAGAGCCGCCGGTCGAACAGGGCGGCGAGGCGGCGCAGCCGCGCCCGCGCGAGATCGCCGAGGCCGCTCGCCAGCGCCCGGTCGATCGGGCCGGCCGGGCCGCCGGTCAGCGCGATGAGGCCGTCGGCCTCGCCGAGCGCGTCGAGGCGCACATGCGGCTCGTCGCCGTCGGTGGGCGCAAGCCAGACCTGCGAGGCGAGCCGCATGAGGTTGCGATAGCCCGCCTCGTCCTGGGCGATGAGCACGACCGGCGCGCGCGCCGCGCGGGGGTCCGGGCGGGCGCCGAGCGAAGCCGGGGCGTCGCCGAAATCGAGGGTGATCTGGGCGCCGATGATCGGCTGCACGCCGGCCTTCGACAGCTTTTCGGAAAACTCCAGCGCGCCGAACAGGTTGTTGGTGTCGGTGATCGCCAGGGCCGGCATCTGATCGGCCTTGGCGAGCCTGGCCAGCGCTTCGATGGTCAACGCGCCGGCGCGCAGCGAAAAGGCGGAATGGACGTGCAGGTGCACGAAACCGACCGATTTGATCAGCGCGTTGTCCAAAATGCGTCCTCCGCCCGGCGCCCATTGTCGCCGTCCCGCCGCCGTTCGTCGAGGCTCGCGCGCCCGCCGTCAACAGCGATCAGGCGCCGAGCGCGCGCGCGACAAACGCGATCATCGTCACAAACGCCGCCAGCGCGGCCAGCTCCGCCAGATCCCCCGCCACCCCGATCGCCGCCCGCCCCATGACCGCCTCCTTCCGAGAACAGAAGGACATGGTATGTTCATGTTTTGTTCGAGTCAAGGGGCGGCCGGTTTGGGCGCTGTCTCAGTTTGGTTTTCTGAACTTTTTGCTTGGTATGCCGCTTGCGTTTCGATTCGCTTATGTCGGCGAAGGACTTACAAGCCCAAACTATCCGAAGCCGCACAAGAAGCGCCGTTACCTTGGATAATGGGGACAAGACGATTTTCGGGTTGTCGGTACAACTCTGGAGTGTCTTGCTTAACAGACCAGCGCGAAGTGAGTCGCGTTGGTGCGAAAAGGGGCTGTCCAGCATCGCAAAATGCCAGCCCAGCCCCAATTCGTCATCTGTAACTTGCTAGTTCGACTTGGCGCAAAACCCGCAAAAGACAGCGACCGCCTCAACACCGGAAACTGTATAGAATGTGGGACTCGCGTCAAGTCGAATTAGCGCTTTTCTGCGAGAAAACCGCATGTTTGACGATGAGTCCACACCTAAAATAATTCCATTCCCGCGCCGTCGAAAATCCCCTCCTGTCACGCGAGAAATGGCCGATCATATCCGATGGCTTTGGCGCCACGGTATGATGCAGCACGACATCGCCGCGCACTATCGGATCAATCAGGGGCGCGTGTCCGAGGTCGTGAATAACAAGCGTTTTCCTGAGTAGGCGATTCGGCCCCGGCCGGAAACGGCCGGGGCGTTCGGTGCAATTTCGAACATCCGATGTTCAGATAACCAACTTCCGAAACTCAAACCATCAAACGTAGAGTTATAATGGTTCTGCGGCAACGACCAAACGGAGAGCGCCGATGGCCTTATACAAAGACGCGGCAAACGTGACGACAAGCTCTAGCGACGAGTTTGACAAGGTTTACAATATCGGCGTGGCTGCGCCGCATGCTGGTATTTACCGATGCATAAGATGCGGGCACGAAATAGGCATAGCCCGAGGCCACAATCTTCCGACTCAGGGTCATCCCCAGCATCCCGCCAACCTTGGCGCTATTCAGTGGAAACTGCTGGTTTATGCGGTTCACAAGGGGGATTAGATAATAGCGCGAGGCATTGAATGTCCTCGGACCCATGCTGGCCCCAGAGGATAGGCGCCAATTGATTTAGTGCGCGCGCGACGCCGACAAGTCGCGTCGCTGGCAAATTCGATTGCATAAATTCAGCAATGGTCTGGACGTCATCGTTGATCGCGATCCGCGTAGAATGGGACATGACAAAATCTCCGTCGTAGCTTATTGTGCGCTAGACGACGGATTCTGTTGTCCCCGATCGGCGACGTTGGCGCGTCGCTTAGATCAAACCGCGATGACCGCTCATCGTGAACCGCAGGCTACACGAAACTATTTGGCGTGTCATCGTTTCTTTGCGGATTGCTCGCGCTTAGCCGCCTGCTTTCGATCCTCGAAATCCTCGACCAAGCGCGCAACGTCCTTCATATCCCACAAGCGGTCGGACACGCCGGCAGCCATCGCCGGCGACATGCGAAGCGATTTATGCATGCGAACGAAGTTGTAGAATAGGAAATAGAGCGCCAGCATGTGGCAGTGATTTTCGGCCTTCTTTGAAAATGCATTCGTCAGCCGCGTGAACCTGCGCATGCCCATCCGCATATTCAAGTTCTGACGTTCGACGTAGGACGTTGAGATATGCTTGTCGTCAGGCTTCCCTTGAACTGGCGTCTTGGTCGCGCCGAGGCAAACGGCCGGGCTATAGCGTCGCTCTGGCGACTTTCCGCTTTCGGCTCCGTATTGCTTCACAAGCTGGGCGTAGTCGATATTGGCGCCGAAGACGCCTTCAACGGCCGGCAGGTAGGCGCCGAGGCCATCGGTCGTTAGCTGCATGCGGGTTTGAACTCGCGCTTGAACGTCCTCCATCAAGAGATAGGCGGACAGCGCGTCACGGTCGCCGACCTGCCAAGAAACCATCATCTTGGAGTCGGCGTCCAAAGCCGTGAAAGTCCAGATATCGCCAGCGCCATCGGGGGCGGCCTTCGCATTGGCAACGTTCGCGGCCTTGGCATAACAAAATGCCCATATTTCATCACATTGCAGCCGTTTCGTCTGCAAACCGCGCACGTTCTGATCGTGATAGGCCGCGCAAACCGTGCCAGCATCCACAAGGAGCTTTGTCACGGTGTTGATCGAAACATCAACGATGCGAGAGATTGAGCGAAGCGACGATCCTTCGACCAAAAGGGTAAGGATTTGCGCGCGGGTTGCGAGAGGGAGCTTGTTCATGAACTGAACATAATGCTTCCTATCTCCAATAGCAAGCACTTTTTTCACATAGGCTCGGTTTTGTCCGGCTCATTCTTTCCAAAACGGTTATCAAGCCATCGCCCAACTCTAGCAAGCCACACTTCGAGATCAGTGACAATCCAAGGGAATTCTAGCCATCTCGCGAGAGCAATAGACAATATCAACGACGCCACAATGAAAAATACAAATACAGATGTACTAGCAAGCTGTCCGACAAATCCATCAAATAATATAATCATTACAAATATGCATACGAAACGCTCCTTTCGAGATTCCGCTTTATGGCTTTCAATTATATCCTGTAGCGCACTAATAGCATCATCCGCCTTTGTCGGCGGCGTTTCAGGCTCAAATAATATTGTTGGAAATTCAGGCGGCTGCGATGCGTCTGACTCGTTCTCTGTATTCATCGAGGATGTGTTCGTCTGGAATGTTGATCCCTTTGATTCTCGGGACATAATTTCTTGCCCAAGCGCCCTGCTCCCAATGACTTAATTCAATTAGCGCACCGGGCTTGCGTCCAAGTAACGTCCTGCAGACCTCTTTCATCGCGAGGGCGCGTGGATCGTCTTCCTTGAAATTTAAGGCGTCAAAGAAAACGTCCTTAACTGGGCCGGCCCCAAAGGCCTTTACCTTATGGTACAGTTCCGGGGAAACTGGACCGTTATCCCACGCTTGAAATGTCGTATTGACCAAGCGTGCGCCGTTGTGTTCGCCCATATAAAACATCTGCGACATGAACATGAGTTTTTGTAATTGAAGATTAGAAATCTTCCAATCGCCCTGTTCGCAGATAAACTTCGCAACAGAGTCGAGTCGGGCACCTCCCATCACGCCCACCGCTTCGCGGCGGCTTTCTTCGCGACATTCGACCGTTCGGCCGCTGTCATCTTTTGCGCGCGCGCCTTCGCCCCGGCCTTTCCAGACCGGACTTTGCCCGATGGCTCCTTTAATGTTTCTGTGATTTCGCCCGTCGCTATCTTCGCGACCATCACCGCCGCGCCAATCACGTCGGCCGGGCGTCTCTGCCCTTGCGGACCTTTCGGCATTGTATTTCCTCCCACGGGGAGCCCGCCCCAAATCAATGGACGGTTCGTCCCTATCATCGCTTCGATATAAAGCGTTCTTCAGGCGCCGCTTGGGCAACTCATAGCACGTTCGCCATAATTCCGCCACGGAGAAGTATGCGCAGCGCATAATGGCGATGGAAAGGCGCCTTGTGCGGCGCACAAAATCAAACTGAGACACTACCCCGGTTTGGGCGCTGCCCGAACCGGGACGCACGAAGCGCCGCGACGCCGCCACGCCGCGACGCGCGCATCGCCGGCGCGGCCGTCAGGGCGCGCTCGTCCCGGGCGAGGCGAGCCGGTCCTCGATCTCCTTGAGAAGCTCGTCCAATTCCTGGATCTCGGCGGCGGCATCGGGGTCGACGGCGCCGTCGCGCGTGCCGATTTCCTCGATGAGGGCGAGCACCTCCTGCTGCAAGGCGCGCAGCCGCTCCGGGCTCATCTGGTCCAGATCCTCGTCGTCGTTCAACATCGGCAAATTCCCGTGGGCCGGCGCACCCTATCACGCGGGGTTGCGGCGAGGCGAGCGCCCGCTGATCGAAGGCCAAGGCGCGGCCTTTCAGATGCGCGCTTTTCGCCCTCAGGGGCGCGGCGGATTGGGGCGCCCTCTGGCGACGATTTCGAAGCCGGCCTTCTCGAGCGCCTTGAGCGCCGCGAAAGCGAACAGCCGCGCCTCGCTCGCCTCCAGCTGCACGGGGAGCCGGGGCGCGCCGGACGCGGTCGGATAATCCGGATAGTCCAGCCGGGACGTTTCGATCGCCTTGCTGGCGATCCGCAAAATATGCTCTTCGGCCATCGCGGCCTCCCCTGTTGTCGATCAGCGCGCCTGGGGTGAGCCAAAGCGCGAGGCCGGCGTCCAGCGCCGGGATTGTCGGGCCAATGAGCGTCCGCCGACAATGCGGCGGCGCGCCGCCTTCGCTAATCGCCCCAGTGAATCAGATTGTAGGTCTTGTCGAGCCGATGCGCATAGCGCGCGCAGCCTGCGACATTGCCCTTGAGATCGTAATGCGCAATGTTTTCATCGCTGTCGACGAAAACCCTGATCGTGCACTCGAAATCAAGGGTGTTGGCCGCGGCGCCGGCGATCGTCTTGTTGCCCGCCGTCGACCAGACATAGACCTTTTCGCCGTTGATCTCCTGATTGCCGCTCGGCTCGCCGAACTTCGGGACCAGCGTCTGCACGGGTTCGCCCTTCAGGCTCGCCATTTGCGTCTCGATGACCGGAAAGGGCGTGCGGCCGCATCCCGCCGCGGACAAGGCCAGCGCGGCTCCAACAACAGCCCGCCCCCGCATCGTCGCCCTCCGGTCAGCCTCGCCGCGGCACTCATATCATGTTTCCGCGGCCGGACTACCGGCGCGACGGCGGCCGCCCCATTCGCGCGTCCTATTGCGTCGACCTCGCCGCGCTGTGGCAATCCGGGCTCAGCGTGAACACCGCGCCGTCGGCCGCGATCTTGTTCGCCGCGATCAGGCGGCCGGCGACATAGTCGCCGGGGCATTGTCCGCCGGCCGCCACCACGCGCTGGCCGTTGAGGTGGAAGAAGCCGACCAGGGCGCCTCGGCTATAGCCGTTGAAGACGTCGCAGCCGGCGACTTTCGGCGAAGGCTCCGCCTTGATGACGCAGCTCGCCCGCGCCGCGGGCGCGGCCGCCGCCGCGGGCCCGGCCGGCGCGGCGGCGCCGTCCAGCCGCGCCAACACGGCGGCGCCCCCCGCCATCTGCGGGTTCGACGGCGTCAGGCGCTCGGCGGCCTCTTGCTGGCCGACTTGCGAACGCGCCGCAGCGAAGGCCTGCTGCAAGCCGTTCGAGCGCGGCAGCGCGTCGGCGAAAAACGCCTTGCCGAAATAGGTCCATTCGGCGCCGGAGCGGCAGCCGAACGAGGTGTGGCGGGAATCGGCGGCGGTGATCACCACGGTCCGGGAATCGGCCAGCGTCTCGGCGAAGACGCCGGAATAGCAGGCCGACACGATGATCACCCGCTGGCCGATCCCCGCCGAGGCGAGCATCGCGCCGACGTCCTGCGGCGACAGCGTCTCGGTGACCTCGCCCGCCTTGACCGCCAGCCCGGCCGGCGAACCATGCGAGGAGAGGATCAGGAACAGCACGTCGTCGGCGCCGCCCGGTCGCCTGGCGACGCCGGCGATCGCCGCGCGAAGATCCTCGATCATCGCCGCGCGCCTTGCGCCGAAGTTGGCGCGCACGATCACCGCGCCGCCATGGCCATATCTGGCCGCGACGATCGCCGCCGCCCGCTCCGCCTCGCTCTGAAAGACGTCCTGATCGCCGAACAGGCCGAAGGCGATGACGTTCGCCCTCGCGCCGCTCTCGGCCGCGACGGCCGCGCCCCAGGCGGCGCATGTCATCAAGAGCGCCGCCACGGCGATGCGCCACGCCGCCCCTGACCTCATCGCGACCTCCGAAGCAGCGACATTTGCCAGCGTTCCCCGCGCGGCTGGCGGACGCCGCGCCATGTTGCGCTGGCGTCGGCGCTCATGGCAAGCGCGAACGGGTCGGCCGGAGCGCCGGACGCCGGAGAGTCCGGTTTCGCCGGTCGCCATGACATGATAGGCGTTATCAATCGCGCCGCGCGGAGGCAGGTTGGTGAAAAGTTGGATCGCATCGGCCGGGCTCATCGCTCTGGCGTTGTTCGCCGGCCCTGCGCGCGCGCAGCAGGCCGACGACGTGCAGCAAGGCCATCGGTTGGCGATCATCATCTGCTCCTATTGCCATGTCGCCGCGGCCGATCAGGTCGACAAGCCGCTTTTGCAGCCGCCCGGCCCGCCATTCGCCTCGATCGCCCGGCGCAACGACGTCAGCGCCGATTTGTTGCGGGCGTTCCTGACCACCACGCATCGCGACGTCGGCCGGTCGCAGGGAATGCCGAACCCCGAATTGCTCGACGACCAGATCAGGCAGGTGGCGGCCTATATTCTGAGCCTGCGCGACAAGCCTTGACCGCCGGCCGCCGGACGCTCGCCATATCCGGATCATAGGTCGCCGGCGCGTCGCCGGATTCGCCCGATCATCGCGGCGGCGCGCGGAATTGCAAGGGGGGACGATGCGGCCGCTGGAGGGTCTGTTCGTTGTCGACTTCACCGCCCTGCTGCCGGGGCCGATGGCGACGTTGCTGCTCGCCGAGGCGGGCGCGGAAGTCGTCAAGATCGAAAGGCCGGGCCGCGGCGAGGACATGCGCGCCTTCCCTTCGCGCTGGGGGCGCGACAGCGTCTATTTCGCATTGCTCAACCGCGGCAAGAAGAGCCTCGCGCTCGACCTCAAGAACGAGAACGACCGCGCCGCGCTGGAGCCGCTGCTGGTGCGCGCGGACGTCGTCGTCGAGCAGTTCCGGCCCGGCGTGATGGACCGGCTGGGGCTCGGTCCCGGCCATGTCGCGGCCCTCAATCCGAAAGCCGTCTATTGCTCGATCACCGGCTACGGACAAAGCGGTCCGGCGCGCGACGTCGCCGGGCACGATCTCAACTACATCGCCGAAACGGGCCTGCTGGCCCTGTCGATGGGGCCGCCGGAGCGCCCGGTGACGCCGCCGGCGCTGATCGCCGACGTCGCGGCGGGCGCCTATCCCGCCGTCATGAACATCCTGCTGGCGCTGCAGGAGCGGGCGCGCACCGGGCGCGGACGCCATCTCGACATAGCGATGACCGACAATCTCTTTCCCTTCATGTTCTGGGCGCTTGGCGACGGGCTGGCGGGCGGCAAGTGGCCCGGCGACGGCGACCACCTGCTGACCGGGGCGAGCGCGCGCTACCGGCTCTACCCCTGCAGCGACGGGCGCGTCCTCGCCGCCGCGCCGCTCGAGGAAAAATTCTGGGCGGAGTTTTGCGACATCATCGGGCTGGACGGCGAACTGCGGGCCAACTCGTTCGCGCCCGCGACCATCGCCCGCGTCGGCGCCATCGTCAAAAGCCAGCCCTCGGGCTACTGGCGCGAGCGCATCGCCGGGCGCGACTGCTGCTGTTCGATCGTCGCAACCTTGCGTGAGGCGCTCGACGATCCGCAATTTGCGGCGCGCGGCCTGATGGCGCGCCGCCTGGTCAATGAGGCGGGCGCGCAAATGCCCGCCCTGCCGACGCCGATCGACGCCGCGTTCCGATCGCCGATCGCGGAGGCCCTGTCGGCGCCCGGACTCGGCGCGCACAACGAAGAATTCGGCCTTTGAGGCGGCGCGCGAGGGGCGCTTCAGGCGCCTCGCCGCAAAGAAACGGGTAACCATTTCCGCGGTTTTCCCAGCCCGGCGCTGCCGCAAGGGCGCCCCGTCCCCCGCCGGTTAACCTTGCGCGGGCCGCCGATGGTTGCCATCGGGTGAACGCGCGGCCGGGGCGCCGGCGCGCCGGGCTGCGGGGGCGCGGAATATTGGGCGTTTAGATATTGTTGAGCGAGCCTATTAACCTGCGATTATTCTTTATTTCCCGGTCACCAAGTTGAATCGGGATCAGTATAATTCTCGCCTTTTACTTGGGCCGCCGGAAAAGCGCCGTCCCTATCGTCATCCCCGGGGAATGACAGGGGACGACGATGATTTCGGGTTTTTGCCGCGCCGGCGCCGCGACTGTGGTGATTTTCGGCGGGTCGCTGGCGCTGCAGCAGCCGACCAGCGCCGGCTCGGTCGAGGCGAATTACGCGGCGGTCGGCGAGGAGACCAGCGTGCCGTACGGCTGGGTCGATTTCTGCCGCCGCTACGAGGGCGAGTGCGAGGGCGAGCGCGTCGGCGCCGTCGACATCAATCTGTCGCCGCGGGCGGCGCACGAGATCGACCGCGTCAACCGCTGGGTCAACGCGCATGTGGAGCCGATCAGCGACTTGGATCACTGGGGCCTCGCCGATCGCTGGGACTATCCGATCGACGGCCGGGGCGATTGCGAAGACTACGCGCTCCTGAAGCGCAAGCTGCTGATTGAAATGGGATTTCCCCGTCAGGCGTTGCTGATGACAGTGGTCAAGGATGAAGCCGGCGAGGGCCATGCGATCCTGACCGTCAAGACCAACAAGGGCGAATTCGTGCTCGACAACCTGAACGACGAAACCAGGCCGTGGACGGCCGCCGGCTACCGCTTCGTCAAGCGGCAAAGCCAGCACGACCCCAATGTGTGGGTGATGCTCGGCGCGCCGTCCGAAGCGCCGCTCTACACGGCGCGCTGAGAGGGAATTTTCGAACAGACGAGGCCGGATCCGCCCCAGATCCCGCTTCGTTGTGAGGCCGGCCTCCCCCCAAGGCCGGCCTCTTCTTTTCAGCCGATCGCGGAAAGGTCGCTCGCGAAACGCCGCCAGTTGGCGACGTAATGGGCGGCCGACCCCAGCAGGCGCTGCACGGCGGCCTCGTCGAGCGGCCGGACCACCTTGGCGGGCGAACCGACGATCAGCGAACGGTCGGGAAACGTCTTGCCCTCGGTGACCAGCGCGCCGGCGCCGACCAGGCAGCCGCGGCCGATGCGCGCGCCGTTGAGCAGGATCGCGCCCATGCCGACCAGCGAGCCGGCGCCGACCGCGCAGCCATGCAGGATCGCCCGGTGGCCGATCGTGCAGTCTTCGCCGACGTCGAGGGGAAAGCCCATATCGGTGTGCAGCGTGCAACCCTCCTGGATATTGCTGCGCGCGCCGAGGCTGATGCGCTCGTTGTCGCCGCGCAGCGTCGCCCCGAACCAGATTCCGCAATCCTCCCCGAGCGCGACGTCGCCGATCACGTGCGCGTCGGGCGCGATCCAGAAGCGGCCGGCCGCCGGCAGAACCGGGCGAACGCCGCCAAGCGCGTAAATCGGCATTTGAACGGTCTCCTTTGACGCCGCGCCTTTTATCGCAGCCCGGGCGCGCCCGAGGCAAATGACCGGGTGGGCGCGCGCCGGGCCTCCGGCGGAGCGCGCGTCAGCCCTCGCGCCGACCGCGCGGCGGCGCCAATATCGTCGGCGGCCGCGGGCGATTCGCGCCGGAGCGCGCATTTTGCGACGCGAACCGGCGCCCGCTTCGCCTGAACGCCCGCAAGGGCCGCCGTGAGGAGCCGAACCCAATGTCCTCGAGGTTCGCCGCGACTTTGTGGAGCGTCGCCGTCGTGGCGCTGCTGGCGGCCGGCGCCGGAATTTTCATGGTTCTCCCGCGGCGCGCCGATGCGCCGCCGACGATTCAGGCTTTCGTCGGCGGGGCCCGCCTGACCCTGCCCGGCGGCTATTTCCGCCCGCAGTCGCGCGGCGGCGGCGTTGTCGATCAACTCGCCCTGGCCGCCTTCTTCCCGGACTTCAGCCCGGCCGGCGACGTCAGCGACGTCGCCCGCGACACCAATCTCGACGAGCGCTTCGAAAGGCTGGTGTTCATCTCGATCAGGCCCCGCGACTCCGGCCTCGACCCGGTCGATCGGCCGGCCAGGCTCTATGCGCGCTTTCTGGAGCCCGACGGGTGGAGCCACCCCGGCGGACTGGTCGCCAGGGCGTTCCAGGCCGGCAGTCCGTTCGAGGGCCAGGAGCTCTATTTCGTCGCGCCGGAGGGGCGCGAATTCGCGGCGCGCTGCCGGCTTCCCGATCAGGCGCAAAAAACCCCCAACACCTGCCTCTACGACTTCCGCGTCGGCGACCTCGACGTCCAAATGCGCTTTTCGGCGGCGCTGCTGTCGGAATGGGAGAAACTGAACGCCGGCGCCCGCGGCCTCATCGAAACGGCGAGGCGGTGACCGGCGCGGCGGCTCACAAATCCTCGAGGTCGAAATCGAGAATGGCCATCTGCAGCGTGTAGCTCTTGCCCTTCGGGTCGTCGGCCGAAATCACGCCGAGGAAATCCGGGCCGTTGTTGAGTTCGACCGAATCGGTCTTCTTGAGCCGCGCGGCGACGGTCAGCGCGTCGTTTCCGAACAGCCGGCGCAGGTAATCCTGCAGCACGTGCCGCTCGACGGGCGCCTTCATTTCAAAGGAAAAGGAGCGGTCGCCGTCCTCGTCGTCGACGACGATCGACCCGATTCGCCGCTCGCCGAACCAGACGTCGGCGGTCTCCGCCGATTGGGAGCTGGGCTGAACCTTGATGCCCGGCGCGCCGAAGCAGCGGCGCAAATGCGCCTGCAATTTGGCAATCTCGCTCTTGTCCATCCTGGCCTCGTGTCGACGAACCGCTCGCGGCGAGGCCTTGCCATGAAAGCCGGGCGCCCGCAAGCGCGGGTCGCGGCGGCGAGGCGGGCGTCGCGCCCGCCCGTCGCCGAGCCTGGCGAGGAAGGCGCGGACAGCGGCCGGGCGGCCCTCCCGCGACAGCGCCGCCGTCACCGCTCGATCATCTTCTCCGCGATGATCTGATTCATGCTGCGCGCCGGTTCGGCGCAGCCCGCCTCGCCGACGATGCGCGCCGGCACGCCGGCGACCGTTTTGTTATGCGGGACGGCGGCCAGCACGACGGAGCCCGCCGCGACGCGCGAGCAATGGCCGACCTCGATATTGCCGAGAACCTTGGCGCCGGCGCCGATCAGCACCCCCCAACGGATTTTCGGATGCCGATCGCCGGTCTCCTTGCCGGTGCCGCCGAGGGTCACGCCCTGCAGGATCGACACGTCGTCCTCGATCACCGTCGTCTCGCCGACCACCAGTCCCGAACCGTGGTCGATGAAGACGCCCTTGCCGATGCGCGCCGACGGGTTGATGTCGACGTCGAACACCGACGAGGCGCGGCTTTGCAGATAGAGCGCGAAATCCCGCCGCCCGGCGCGCATCAGCGCATGGGCCAGGCGATAAGTTTGCAAGGCGTGGAACCCCTTGAAATAGAGCACCGGTTCGATCAGCCGCATGCACGCCGGATCGCGATCCGCGACGGCGATGATGTCGGCGCGGAACGCCTCGCCGATCGTCGGATCGCGCGCGATGATTTCGCCGTAGACCTGGGCGATCATCGCGGCGGGGACATCGGCGTGGTCGAGCCGCGAGGCGACGCGATGCGCCACGGCGCTCTCGAGCGTCTCGTGGTTGAGAATGGTGGTCAGCAGGAACGCGGCGAGCTCCGGCTCGTGTTTCGCCGCCGCTTCCGCCTCGGCGCGAATGCGCGTGAACAGCGGATCGTTGCGGCCGACGCCGACCAAATGGGCGACCTGGCTCTGCGCCATGGAATGCTCCTCAACGGGTTTCCCCACGCCTCCTTATAGCACGGCCGGGGCCGAGGCCGAAATGAGCCCGGCGCGCCCGCCGCACCGAGCCCTCACGGCCCCCGCAGGAACAGCCCGATCGTCAGCAACACGCCGATCGCCACGACGCCGAAGCGGAGGGCTTGCTCGTTGACGCGGCGGAGCATCAAGGCGCCGCCCCAGCCGCCGATCGACGCGCCGAGCGCGGTGACGGCGACCTGCGGCCAGCGCACGTCGGGCGAGAAGACGAACAGCGCCACCGCCGACGCGTTCATCACGCCCGCCAGGATGTTCTTGGTGGCGCCCGCGTTGCGCGCGCCCTGCCCGGCCACCGTCAGCGCCGCCATCATCAAAAAGCCGATGCCGCCGCCGAAATAGCCGCCGTAAATCGAGATCAGGAATTGCGCGACCGCGCCGCGCCGTCGGGGCGGCGACGCCCCCGCCGGAGCCGCGGGGCCGCGCCAATAACTCCCCCAGGCGAAGACCGCGGTCGCAAACAGCACCAGCCAGGGAACCAGCCGCGCGAAAAAGCTGGACGGCGTGGCCAACAGGATGGCGCCGCCGAGCGCGCCGCCCGCCAGGCTGATCGCAAACAGCGCCCGCAGCGAAAGCCCCGGCAGGCCGGCCGCCGAGGCCCGCCCGGTGTAGCCGGTGACGATCTGCGCGGGAAACAGCGCGATGGTCGAGGTGATGTTGGCGGCGCGCGCATCCATCCCGGTGAACATCAGCGCGGGCAAGGTGATGAACGATCCGCCGCCCGCCAGCGCGTTCTGCGCGCCCGCCCACACCGACGCGATGAACAGCACCAGCAAAATCAGCATAGCGCCCCCGATCTCGCTTCGACGCCCCGCCAGCGGCCGGGCCGACGCCGGCGACGGACAGGGTGAGGCGATTGAAGCCATGCGTCAGGCGCCTCGCGCCGCGCATCGCCATTCGTCCTCAACCCATTGGCTTTCATATGTAAAACAATCTTGAAGAACTTCACTGGCGCCTTGGGCCGTCTCAGGCGCGCCGCTCGAGAAAGGCGAGCGCGCCGGCCTTGAACACCTTGTCGCCGACCGCGAGATTATGGTCGCGCCCGGGGATGTCGAGCGTCTCGCCGTGCCGGAACATCGCGGCGAGCGCATGCGCATCGCCGGCGATCCCGTCCTTCGTTCCGGCGGCGACCAGCGTCGGGCAGTGGATTCGCCCGACCTCCTCGCGCGTCAGCGTCTGGCGCGATCCCCGGATGCAGGCGGCGAGCGCCGCCCGGTCGCTGTTGGTCTGGTCGGCGAACCTGCGGAACATCCGCTCGACCGGGTCGACGAGGTCGGCCAGCGCGGGCGCCTCCATCGCATGCGCGATTCCGACGGGAAGGCCGACGCCATGGACGAGGTGGTCGCCGAGGCCGCCAAGGATCAGCGATCGCACGCGCGCGGGGTTTTCGAGCGCCAGATAGGCCGCGATGCGCGCGCCCATCGAATAGCCCATCGCGTCGGCGCGCGCGACATCGAGAAAGTCGAGCAGGTTCAACGCGTCCGCCGCCATCGTGGCGGAATGATAGGCTTCGGGCGCGTAGAGCTTCTCGCTGGCGCCGTGGCCGCGGTTGTCGAAGGCGATCACTCGCCGCCCGGCCTGCGTCAGCGTCTCGACCCAGCGCGGATTGACCCAGTTGATCGCATGCGTCGAGGCGAAGCCATGGACCAGCACGATCGGCTCGCGGCGATCCTCGCCTCGCGCGGGAACGTCGACAAAGGCGATTCGCACCCCGTTCGAGGAGAATTCTTGCACTCTCGGACCCCCGCAACCGCGGCCTGGCGTTCACTCTGCGCGCGTCGCCCTGGCGCGCGCCTCCTTTAGCGCTTGTCGGCGCCGCCGCACAGGGCGGGTTGCGCCGGTGCTTGCGCCGAGCCCGGCCGTGGCGGGAAACGGCGCGACCTCGCGCCCTACCCAAGCGCGCCGGCGTCCTTTATGGTGCCGCGCCAATCGCCCGAGACCCGGAGCCCGTCATGGCCGATCACCCGATCCCTCATTTCCACAACGACCCCGGCGTGGCGACGATCAGGGTCGGCGTCAAGGAATTCATGTGCACCGGCGCGAAGCCGCCGTTCGACCACCCGCATATTTTCATCGACATGGGCGGCGACGTCGAGGCGGTCTGCGGCTATTGCTCGACGCGTTTCGTCTACGACCCGACTTTGGGCGCCCATTCCCTGCCCGCCGAATGCGAACTCACGGAGGCCGCCTGACCCGCCGCGCGCTGATCGCGGGGGCGGGGATCGGCGGCCTGGCCGCCGCGCTGGCGCTCAGCCGGGCCGGCTTCGAGGTTGCGATATTCGAACGCGCCGCCGTGCTCGAGGAGTTCGGCGCCGGTTTGCAGCTCGCCCCCAATGCGACGCGGGTATTGGCCCGGCTGGACGCGCTCGAGGCGGTGCGTAGCCGTGCCCTGACGCCCGGCGCCATCCGCATTTTGCGCGGCCGCGACGACGCGACGTTGTCCACGCTGCCGCTCGATTCGGCTGAGAAGCGCTGGGGCGCGCCCTATCTGGCGATCCACCGCGCCGACCTTCAGCGCGCCCTCGTCGAGCGGATCGCCCGCGCGCCCAATATCGCCCTGACGCTCGGCGCCGAAGTCGGCGGCCTCGCCGGCGACGAGGCCGGCGTGACGATCGGCGTCAGGCGTGGGGCGATCGCGATGAGCGAACGCGGCGAATTTCTGATCGGCGCGGACGGGCTTCGCTCCATCGTCCGCGAAAGATTGGGGTTTGGCGCACGGGACGCGGCGGCGTTTTCCGGCCGCGTGGCGTTTCGCGCGACAATCGAGGCGGGCCGCCTCCCCGAGCGGCTGCTGCGGCCGGAGGTGACGCTGCGGCTCGGCGCCCGTGCTCATCTCGTTCACTATCCCCTGCGCGACGGCGCCGTCGTCAATCTCGTCGCGGTGGTCGAAAGCGGCGAGGGACAGGAGAAAGGCGACCATCCCTGGGATCGCGCCGCCGACCGCGCCGCGCTCGAGCGCGCCTTCGCCGGATGGGCGCCGCCGACGCGCGCGCTGATCGCCGGCGCCCAATGGCGGGCCTGGCCGCTCTATGTCCGCCCGCCGATCGCCAGCTTCGCCGCGGGTCGCGCGGCGCTGCTCGGCGACGCCGCGCATCCGATGGCTCCCTTCCTCGCGCAGGGCGCGGCGCAGGCGATCGAGGACGCCGGCGCGCTCGCCGATTGTCTTGCGCAGACGCAAAGCGTCCCGGAAGCGCTCATGGCCTATTCGAGCCGACGCGCGGCGCGCGCGGGGCGCGTGCAGCGCGAGGCGAAGGCGCAGGGCGGGCTCTATCACTTGTCCGGCCCGTTCGCGCTGGCCCGCGACATCGGCATGCGCGCGCTCGGGCCGGAGCGGCTGCTCAGGCGCTACGACTGGCTCTATGGCGCGTAGGGCCGGCGCGCGCGCCGGCTGGAAATGCGGCGGCCTTTCGCATAGACAATTTCGCGACCGGTCCTGCCGACGAGATTCGCGGCCGCGCGCCTGAACAGCCGCGAGCCTCGCGGACAGGGTCCAAGCGGGCGAAGCCGTCTTCGCGCGCGAAAGCCGCCCTCCGCAAGCGTGAGCCCCTCCATGTATATCAGCCTGGCCCATCTCCAGCCGATCGTCTCCCTGATCGCCGGCGTGCTCATCCTGATCATGCCCAAGCTGCTCAACTACATCGTGGCGGCGTTCCTGATCATCTCCGGCGTGCTGGGCATGGGCCTGTTGCGCTGACGAACCGGCGCCGAAGCGCCTCGGCGTCCGGCGCGCGGCTTTCGCATCGCGGATCGTGAGCGCGGACCGCCGCGCGATCGCTCGCGGGCGTCCGGATTTGCTGGCGCCCAGCCCGATCACCGGCTTATGAACGAGCGGCGGCGTTCCCAGATTCGTTGCGCCCGCGCGACGCAGGTCAGCAATGGTCGATATGGGACCGCCCTGAAAGACGCCGATCATGCACAAGCGCCTGTCCTTGCTCCTTCGCTCGGCTCTCTACGCCCTGCGCGGCGGCTTCCTGATCCGCCCGCTGGTGATCGCCCTGTTGCTCGGGGCGGCGGGCGCGATCCTGTCCTTCGCGGAGGAGTATCTCCCGGGCCTCGACGTGTGGATTCCGGCGGTGCTGTTTCCGCCGCATCAGGACCCCCAGGTCGCGCAGACCATCCTCGCCGTCATCGCCGGCTCGATCATGACCGTGGTGTCGATCGTTTTCGCGATCCTGCTGATGACGCTGACTTTGGCTTCGACGCAATTTTCGCCGCGCATCCTGGTCAGCTTCGTCAGGGACCGCACCACGCAATGGACGCTCGGCATCTTCCTCGGCACGTTTTCCTATTGCATGGCGGCGCTTCCCGCCGTGCGTTCGACGCCGCGCCCGTTCGTGCCAGTCGTCACGGTGCTCGTCGCGATGCTGCTCGCGCTGTTGTGCGTCGGCTGGCTGATCTTCTTCATCAACCACATATCGCGGTCGATCAGCGTCAATCATATCGTCGATCGCATCGCCGGCGAGACGGAGAGCGTCATCGACGAGTTGATGCCCTATGCGCGCGGCGCCTATGAGCCTCCCGAGCATGCGGCGCCGTTCCTCAAGGCGCGCGAACGGTTTCTGGTCAGCGGCAAATCGGGCTACATCCGCTTCGTCGACGTGCCCTATCTCGTCGAATGCGCGAAATCCTACGGCGTGCAGATCGTCCTGCAGAGACGGGTCGGCCAGTTCGTTCCGGCCGGCGTCCCGATCATGCAGGTGTTCGAAGCGGGCCGGGTCACGCCGGAGCGCGAGGCCCGCCTGCTGGCGGCCTTCGACATCGGCCCCGCGCGCACGATGCAGCAGGACGTCGAGTTCGGCGTCATCCAGATCGTCGACATCGCGCTGCGCGCGATTTCGCCCGCCGTCAACGACCCGACCACCGCGATCAACTGCATCGACCAGCTCAGCCGCATGCTGATCTACTGGTCGAGCCGCGCGCCGCCGCAAACCTATCTGCACGGGCCGCCGAGCGTATTGCGCGTCGCCGTGCCGTGGATCGACTTCGACGGCCTGCTGAATACGGCGTTCGAGCAGATCCGACACTATTCGCAGAGCGACGTCGCCGTCAGCATGCGGCTGATCCGCGCTTACGATGACATGATCGTCGCGCGGCCGCCGGCAAGAGAGCGCGAGTTGCTGCTTCGCCGGGCGCGACGGGTGATCGAGGGCTGCGAGACGCAATTGCCCGAAACGGACCTCGCGGACCTGCGCCGTCGGCTCTCGCGGCTGGAGGCGCGCGCCGCCGCGCAAGCCGCGCCGGCGAGCTGAAACGAACGGAGGGGAGCGCCGGACATGCGAGGCTGTTCGGCTCTGGCGGGCGTCGTCTGCCGCCGGCCGTGACCGGCGCTCACCGATCGATCCGCCAGTCGCCGATCTCGCCGAGCAGAATCTCCAGCATCCACACCGCGTCGTGGCGGCCCGACACGGCCGCCTCGATCGAATCGGACCATTCGAGCGCCATCACCAGCGGAATCATCGCCTCGGGGACGCCGGCGATCGTCGCGGTCGCGCGCGCCAGCGCCGGACCGATGGGCGCCGAGACCTCGACCCGCTCCACCGGCTCCCGAAACAGGCTGGCGCACGCCTCGCTGGGGCTCGTCACCTGATATTCGCGGCAGACGAGCGGACGCGCCTGATGCACGCCGCACAATTCATGCTCGAGCAACGGACAGGCGATCTGCTCGGCGAACCAGGCGGCGGCGAGGCGCCGACGATCGGCTTCGATCGAGGCCGATCGAGCGGCATTCCGGCGGCCGGGAGCGTCGCGCCGGCGCGCCGCGATCTCGACGAAACGGCGCGCCGACCGCGCAAAACGCGCGCGAACGTCGCTTTGACGGGGTTCGGGCATTTCCGCCACCAGTTTGGCCAGCGCGCGCGCCTCGACCAGTGAAATCACGATGAGCTGCCGGCAGCAGGCGGCGCAACCCTTCCTGCAGGAGACGCGTTTGCCGGCGCGTTCGGCCGCTTGCCCGGCGGCCTGCGTGGCGTGGTCGGCGAGCGCGTTGAGCAACGGCAGCCAGGTCTCGATCGGCGCGGGTTGCGTCGGAACCGAGAGCTGCGACTGAACGGCCCAGTCGAGCGTTCGCAGATCGATCCGGATCGGCGCGTCGTCCGCCTCGTCCATCGCCCTCGTCCCATTGCGCGCCGCGCGGTTCAGCCGCGGCCTTGGATCGCCGGGCTCCGGCGATCGCGTCGACCCCCCTGGCCGCATTCGCCGAACACCGCCGCGAGCGCGCCGATCAGGGTCGCGGCGGCTCCCCACACCGCCAGCATCGCCGCGGCGATGCCGCCGTAGACGCCGACGCCCATCAGGAACGCTTCAAAAGCATGGCCCATCATCGCGCCTTGCCGTCCGCCTGCCAATCATCGAGGCTTACGGGATGCGAGGGGGCGAGCGGGGTCGATGACGAAAGCTTGATTTGCCCGCCGGCGGGCTCGTTCCTAGGCTGACGCCAGAGGGGGGCTTTCGCCGCGAGGAGTTCAAATTCATGATGTTGCGACTGCCCGTTGCGCTCGCCCTGGCCGCCGCCCTGGGATCGGCTGTGGCGTTCCTCCCCGCCGGCGCGATCGCGCAGCAGGCGGACGGCGACCGGCCGGCGATGGACGACCAGGGGCCGATGCGCCACCGCCTCACCGATGAGGACAAGCAGGCCTTCCTCGACGCGCGTCTGGCGGCCGTCCACGCCGGCCTCAAACTCTCGCCCGACCAGGAGAAGCTGTGGCCGGCCATCGAAGGCACGATCCGCGACACGATCGCGCAAATGCGGGACGCGCGGCAGAAGATGCGGGAGGCCGACGAGGCCGCCGACAAGGACGACCCGATCGCGCGGATGCGACGGATCGCCGAGCGGAGCATGATGCGCGCCCAGCGGCTGACCAGGCTCGCCGACGCCGCCCAGCCGCTTTACGCCACCCTGACCGACGATCAGAAATGGCGCCTGCACGCCCTGCTGCGCGCGGTGCGCCTGCATCACCACCACATGGCGATGATGCAGCGCGGCGACGACGGCGAGCGACGAGACGGCGACCGCTGACCGCCGCCGCCTGAAGAGCGCGCCGCTCGCGGATGCGCGGCCTCAGTCGCCGACCTGACTACCGTCCGCCCTGACGACGGTCCCGCCGCGAATCAGGGTCATCGAGGGCTGCCAGACGCACGAGGTCAGCGCCTCGTCCAGCCAGGGCGATTTCAACCCGGCGGCTTCGCGCGTGTCGGGCCTCGTCTTGTCGGCGACCAGTCGGCGCGCCTCGCCCGGCGTCGCGGCGCCGGCCCAGACGCTGTCCTTTTCGATCGAGTTTCGCCAGGATGGATCGCCGGGCTCGATCGGGTCCAGCCGATAGACGTTCATGGGCCTGTCTCCCCGCCCGCTTGCGATGAGCCCGCCATCTCTAGCACCGATCGCCGAAAGAACCGAGCCTTCGCGTCGCGGCGCAGGCGTTCGCCGGAATCCCGTCAAGGGCGGCGCCAAACCATGCTATGAAACGCCGGCGCCGCGATGATCTATGAGCGGCAAGGAACGCCGATGCGTCGATGGCTCCCCTGGCTCGCTTTGCTGGCCGCCTCTCCGGCCGCCGCCGAGACGCCCGATTGCGCCGCGCTGAAATCGACGGCGAGCGCCTTCGAACTCGCCATCGATTCGACGTCCGCCAGGCCGGGCAGGCAACCGGTCGCCAGGCCGATGCGCCGGCAGGTCGACCGCAAGGCCGGCGAAACATTGGTCTACGACATTTTTTCGCCGGAGGTCTTTTTGCGCCGGCGGTTCACCGGCAACGGCTTTCTGACCGAGAATTTCGACACCAACGAAAAGGTTCCACGCGCCGCGTCCTATTCCATCGACACCTCGAAGGACTATTTCGCGCTCGGCGAGCCGTTCGATTTCAACGTCGTCATGAAGAGCGAGGACGGCAAGGTCTATTCCAACGTCGACACCGCGGTCTCGTTCGACGGCAAGATCGAACTCGAACTCGGCGGCTGCCCCTACACGTTGACGCGGATGTTCCAGGTCAACCATGGAACGAGCAACGCCAAGCCCCTGAACAACCGCAGCGAGGTCTGGTATTCGCCCGACCTGAAGACCTCGCTCTATTCGCGCAGCGAAACCAGCGACGGATCGATCTTCGAGCTTCGCGCCCGCGACATTTCGACCTCGTTCACGCCGGCGGAGTGAGCGCCTGTCGGAAGACGACCGAGTCGAGAGGCCGTCATTGCGAGCGGAGCGAAGCAACCCAGCGATCGCGACGCTTGCTTTTTGGCGCCGCCGAGCTCTCAGGGCGAATGCGGAGCATTCGTCCGACGGAAGCCTCTTTTTTTCCGAAGTTTTGACCTGTCAATGGTCTCCGACCACTGGAGGCGGAGCGCGAACGCGCGCCTTTGACAGGTCAAAACTTCGGAAGTTCACGCCTCCATGAGGTCGACGGCGCGGCGCGTGGCGAAGCGGTGGCCAAGCGTAACGGTTCTACACAGGAAGGAGGGTCGCGGCCCTTAGGGCAGTTTGAGACTTGGATTTTGGAATGGCCATCCCGTCCCGCGATTTCCATCTCCTAGTGGATAGAATCAGACGCTTCGAGCCCATCGAAAAGACCACAAGCGATTGAAAAAACTCACGACGCGTCGGACTCATCCGATTGATTTTCACCACTAGCCTCGAAGTGATTGAGGAATCGAAGCTCGCTTCGGCGTTCACCGTCCCAGCCGATTGACCGGTCTGGCAGTGGGTGACATGAATATTGAGTATGCCAATCAAAGCTTGTCACGAGCTAGCATCGGCCCGAGGATACCACTGCGTCTTGAGAGATGGCGACATTATGAGCACCAGCCGCGCGGTGTCTTCGTCCACGGGGAAGCCTCGGAGACCTGCAAGAATCACAAATCTGAAGGTCGAGAATTTTCGGGCGCTTCGCAGAGTCGAATTCAAGAATTTGACACCGCTGACTGTTCTTCTGGGTCCGAACGGTAGCGGAAAGTCCACAGTCTTTGACGTTTTCGCATTCCTCTCTGAGTGCTTCGAGTCGGGCTTGCGCCGCGCGTGGGACCGACGCGGTCGTGCGAAAGAACTCAAAAGCCGCGGCTGCGATGGCCCCTTGGTCATAGAAATCAAATATAACGAGCCCGGGGTTCCTCTCATTACGTATCATCTTGCTGTGGACGAACGAATGGGCTCACCAATCGTGGTCGAAGAATGGCTACGCTGGAAGCGCGGAAGTTATGGCCAGCCGTTTAGATTCCTTGATTACAAAGAGGGGCGCGGAAAGGCTGTTAGTGGTGAGACTCCAGACGTACAGGACACGCGCAAAGACATTCCTCTGCAGTCGCCCGACCTTATTGCGGTCAATGCGCTCGGCCAGTTCGCCGATCATCCACGTGTTGCGGCGTTGCGCGACTTCATTACGGGCTGGTACGTCTCTTACCTCTCGATTGATAGCACACGCGGGCAGCCAGAGGCTGGCCCGCAAGAAAGGCTGTCCCGCAATGGCGACAACCTCGCCAACGTCATTCAGTATCTTGGGGAACGGCACCCCGATAGGCTAACTCAAGTCTTCGAAACTCTGCGATCCCGCGTACCGCGCATCGAAAAGGTTCTCGCAGAGGCGATGCCCGACGGGCGGTTGCTACTGACAATAAAGGATGCACCTTTCGACAATCCAATACTCGCCCGTTTCGCTTCGGACGGCACCTTGAAAATGCTGGCCTATCTTGTCTTGCTTTACGATCCTTCTCCGCCGCCATTTATTGGCATTGAGGAACCAGAGAACTTTCTGCACCCGCGTCTCCTCTATGGACTCGCTGAAGAGTGCCGCGCAGCGGCCGAACGCGGCCAACTTCTGGTGACGACCCACTCACCATTTTTTTATCAATGCTTTGCGTCCGGAAGAAGTGCGGGTGCTCTACCGAGACGTCGACGGATTCACCCAAGCAGTCCTCGCGGCCGAAATTCAGGGGGTTCCCGAATTCATGAGCGAGGGCGGCCTGCTTGGTCATCTTTGGCTGGAAGGGCACTTCGGGGTGGGCGATCCGCTGACGAACCAAGGGGCTCCATCCTCCAAGCGCAAGAGCGTCAAATGAAGGCGGAACATTTGGAGGTTTTGGTCGAAGAGCCGTCGATGGAGGCATTCTTGCTCGAAGTGCTGCCGCGAATGCTCAACGGACAGGCGACATTCGCTATTCATCCGCATCAGGGGAAGAGCGACTTAATTGCAAAGCTCGGTGCGCGGCTACGAGGCTATGCGAAGTGGCTGCCGCCGTCTTTCCGCGTTGTTGTTCTGGTCGATCGCGATGATGACAATCGCGTCACCTTGAAACGACGGATGGAGCAGGATGCCCAGCGAGCGGGACTCCTCACGCGCACGGCGTCGGCTGGAGCGCCGTGGCAAGTGGTCAATCGTCTCGCGATAGAGGAACTGGAGGCCTGGTTCTTCGGCGAGTGGTCGGGTGTGCGCAAGGCCTATCCAAAGGCGTCAAAGTTCATTCCAGGTCAGGCTCCATATCGTCAATCGGATGCAATCACAGGGGGCACTTGGGAGGCCCTGGAGCGTGTCCTGAGGGCCGCGGAATATTTTTCCGGCGGTCTGATGAGGAAGGTGGAAGCTGCGACTGCCGTAGGGAGACAGTTTGATCCGGGTCTCGCCAGGTCTCCCAGTTTCATCACACTTCGGGGCGCTGTTTCGGAGGCGGTAGCGTGACCTTGGCGGCACAGCGTGAGACTTGAGGACTAGAAAAAGGGCGCAGGTTCTCTACCCCCGGAATATCACTGGATCGGCAAGACTTATTTCGCTGCTGCGACTACGACACGAACAGTTTGGTCGCCAGCGGCCAAAGTTGCACCGGCCACTTTGCTAAATCTCCTTTTGCCCGTTGGTCCGTAGGAAACCGAGATTTGCCGGCTCAGTGAAGCGTCATACTCACTGCCACTTGCCAAGGCTAGCACCCGCGATGATTCCGTCCCCTTCCCTCCCCCAGGAGCCGCCCATGTCCGACTTCCCCTATGGCGCGGCGTTGATCGTCGGCGCGGGCGCCGGGATCAGCGCGGCGCTGGCGCGCCGGCTGTCGGCGCTCGGCGTCAAGGTCGGCGCTCGCCGCGCGCGATACCGGCAAGCTCGCGCCGCTCGTCGCGGAGATCGGCGCGAGCGCGTTCGAGGCGGACGCCGCCCACGTCGATTCCATCGCCCTGCTGTTCGAGCACGCGACCGCGGAGATGGGCGAGCCCGAGATCGTCGTCTACAACGCCGGCCTGCGCGTCCATGGCCCGCTCGCCGACCTCGATCCGGCGGTCGTCGAGCGGGCGATCCTGGTCAGCGCGTTCGGCGGTTTCCTGGTCGCGCAGCAGGCGGCCCGGCGGATGGTTCCGCGCGGGCGCGGCGCGATCCTGTTCACCGGCGCCTCCGCCAGCGTCAAGGGCTTCGCGCTGTCGGCGCCTTTCGCGATGGGCAAGTTCGCGCTGCGCGGCCTCGCGCAAAGCGCCGCGCGCGAGCTCGGGCCGAAGGGCATCCATGTCGCGCATTTCGTGATCGACGGCGGGGTGCGCTCGAGCCTTCGCCCCGACCCGCCGGAGCGGCCCGACAGCCTGCTCGATCCCGACGCGATCGCCCAGACCTATGTCGAGGTGCTGCGCCAGCCGCGCAGCGCGTGGTCGCTGGAGGTCGAACTGCGCCCATGGGTCGAGCGGTTCTGAACGGCGGCGCGACTCGCCGGGGGACTTTTGACCGTGCCCGCGCTGGCGCTCGGCGGCGAGAAATCATACGGTTGAAGCCTGGCCGCGGGACCGACGTGGGTCGCCGGCGACCGGAGACGCGGCGTCATACGACAGTCGGGCCGCCCGGCGATGGAGGAGCGCCCGGCCGCCGCGACGAAACGGATCGTGACCTGGCTCAGACACATCTGAGACTGGCGCTGACGTCAGCGCCACAAATTCATTGAATGCTTGGAGGCAATTATGCGCGAGAGGAATTGGAACTCAAGGACGGCCCGAAGGGCCGCCGCCGAAGGCGGCGCCTCGCATCCTTGACTTCCAATTCCTCTCGCGCTCCGCTCCGCCAAGCAAACAATGAACAAAACCGCCTCCCTCTGTGAGTCTCATATGTCATGAGCCAGGACAATCGCGGATGTCCTCGCGCCAGTGCCGTCGGAGCCGGCTTGCGGCGGCGAGATTGAGCGGACGGACGGTCCGCTGGTTCGAACGGAAGCAACGAAGGAGCGATGCTCATGTCCACCGCCAGCGCGACGGAACGCCCGAACGAAGCGGCGACGATCACCGCGCACGAAATGCGCGAGGTCGAGCGGGCCAATGCGACGGGCAAGCAGCCGGTCGTTTTCGTCCACGGCCTGTGGCTGCTGCCCAGCAGTTGGGATCGCTGGGCGAAGTTGTTCGAGGAAGCCGGCTACGTCGCCCTCACCCCCGGCTGGCCGGACGATCCCGACACGATCGACGAGGCGGACGCCCATCGCGAGGTGTTCGCCAACAAGACGATCAAGCAGGTGGCCGATCATTTCGACGATATCGTGCGCCAGCTCGCCAGAAAGCCGGCGATCGTCGGCCATTCGTTCGGCGGCCTGCTGGCGCAGATCCTCGCCGGCCGCGGCTGCGCGGCGGTCACGACGGCGATCGACCCGGCGCCGTTCCGCGGCGTGCTGCCGCTGCCCTTCTCGGCGTTGAAATCGGCCTGGCCGGTGCTCGGCAACCCGGCCAACCGCAACCGCGCCGTGCCGCTCACCTATGACCAGTTCCGTTACGGGTTCGCCAACGCCGTGCTGGAGAAGGAGGCCGAGGAGCTTTACTCGACCTTCGCCGTGCCGGCCTCCGGCGCCCCGTTGTTCCAGGCGGCGGCGGCGAATTTCAACCCGTGGACCGAGGACAAGGTCGACACCGACAATCCGGCGCGCGGCCCGCTGCTGATCGTTTCGGGCGAAAAGGACCACACCGTCCCCTTCGCGATCGCCAACGCCTCCTTCAAATTGCAGCAGCGCAATCCCGGCGTCACCGAATTCGTCGAAATGCCGAACCGCGGCCACTCGCTGACCATCGATCACGGCTGGCGCCAAGTCGCCGAAACGACGCTCGCCTTCGTCAAGCGGTTCGCCTGAGGCGGCGCCGCGCGCCGGCCGCCGGCAGCCCGTAATCTCCCAGCGGGCTTGCGCGGGGACGGCGATGACGAACGACGATCGCCCGGCGACGGGCGCAACCAACGCTTCCAAACTCGACGCCATCCTGCGCCGGGAGCGGCTGAAGAACGCCGCGCTCGTGGGGCTCGCCCTGCTGGCGGTCGGCGGGCTGGCGCTCGGCGGCCTCTACGGGCGCTCCCTCAGCCAGGCCGCCAATTGGGGCTTCGGCCCGGAATGGCGATGCAGCCTGCCCGGCAAGGGCGGCCCCATCTGCGTCAAATATCCGGCCAGGACGGGCGATTAGGCGACGCGGATCGACGGCCGGTCGTCGCGCCGCGGGCGGCCGCGACGAATCGGGAGCAAGGCTCGGCTCGTTCTGATTCTTAAGAATCAATTTCTCGACATTCCAGTTTTTCCGGCGCAATATTTTGGATCCACGATTGGCGGGCGCGGGCTGCCGGACCGACCGAAGAGGAGACTTCGAGAGCCGACGGAAAAGGAGGTCCTGAGAGACAATTCCCGAAAAAACGCGTTTTTTTCCAAATTTTTTCGTCGTCAACGCCTTGATATTCCTCGATTCCGCCAAGAAAAGCTTTGGAAATATTTGGAATCTGCAAATTTTTGCCCGCGTTAAGTCATTGATATCGCGGGAGGCGCCGAAAAGCCGACGTGTCAAATCGGTGCGAAACCCGTGCAAAACGCGCGCCATCCAAATTTTTGAAAGAGCGGTTTTCGCGACCGCCGCCCAACCGCGCGCCGCGCATTAAAAGATTGTGTCAACTATATGATTTTGTTGGTGCCGCAAGAGGGATTCGAACCCCCGACCCCCTCATTACGAATGAGGTGCTCTACCAGCTGAGCTATTGCGGCGCCGGCGCGCCGGGCGAGACCTCATAACCATAACGCCCCGGCTTGACAAGATCGCCGGCGGCCTCACGAGAACAGCCGGAAGCCGCTTCTTTTGACCGGCGCCGGATGGGCGCCGGGATCGTCCGGCGGCTTCTGCGGGGGATCGGCCGGCGCGACCGCGACCAGCCTCGGGCCCGCCGGAGCGGGCGTTGCTTCGACGACCGGCGGCGCCTCGATGAGCGCGGGCGGCGGCGGCGCGGCCAGGGCGGGCGCCGGCCGGGGCTCCCCGGCCGCCGGCGGCGCGACGTCGTCCGGCGCGCCGAGCCGCTCCTGCGGAGCGCGCCAGACGAAGGCGTCGAGCTTGCCGTCGGGCGAGGTCGGCGCCCAGCGATCGCTGACCAAGCCGTCGGCGACCCAGGCGGCATCGCGCGGCGCCCGCGCGGCGCGCGCCAGCCATTCGCGAACGGCGCCCGGCGAGCCCTGGGTCTCCTCGAGATCGGCCATCAGCAGGCAAACGCGCACGCTCGGGCGCCCCGAGGACGCCTCGGGATCCAGCAACGGCGCGATCGCCGCCCGCGCGCTCGCAAAATCGCGCGCCTCGAGCGCGGCGCGGGCGACGGTGAGGCGGCTTTCCGGATCATTGGGCGCAAGGCGCGCGAGGTTGCGCGCCCGCGTCAGCCGGTCGGCCGCCGAATCGCCGGGGCGGATGCGCAAATAGACCGCCGCGAGATCGGGATGCGGCGTCCGCTCATAGGCGGTCTCGACGACCCGCGCGGCGCGGCGATAGTCGCCGGCGGCCGCGGCGAGGCGGGCGTTCAGCGCCGCGGCGGGAACGAGGCCCGGCGCGAGGCGCGTCGCCTCCTGCGCCAGCGCCAGCGCCGCCTGCGGCTCGCGCTCGGCGCGCTGTTGCGCCAGCGCGGTCTTCAGCACCGCGCGCAACCGGTTGGCGGTCGGCTTGTCGATCAGTTTGGCCGCCGCGTTGGTCTCGACCGCCGCCAGCGCGCCCGCCCAGTCGCCCTGCGCCGCGCGGTCGTCGAGAACCGCCTGCCCCGCCCACGGCAGCGCCGCCACCTTGTGCGCCTCGGCCGCATAGCCGAGCGCGGCCTCGTGGTCGCCGCGCCGGCGCGCTTCGATGTGCAGGCCGCGCAGCCCGAGGGCGTGCGTATGGGCGCCGTGCAGCATATCCCTGAACGCCCGCTCGGCGCCCTCGCGGTCGCCGGCCAGTTGCGCCGCCTGCGCGCGCAACAATTGGGTCAGCGGTTCGCCGCCGATCAGCCGATGCGCCTCCGCCGCATGGCGGGCGGCGGCGCGCGCATCGCCCGATCCCACCGCGACCATGCCGTGCGACAGCGCCGCAAAGCCCTTTTCGCGCCGCCGCGCCCGGTTGGCCAGCGCGACGATCGAAGGGATGCGGAAGACGAAACGGATGACTCCCCAGATCAACGCGAGAACGATCGCCAGCGCGACGACGGCTCCCATCGCGACCATCAGCGAGGTTTCGACGCGATATCCGCCCCAGGTCACGCCGACCTGGCCGGGATGATCGGCGAGCCAGGCCAGGCCGAGGGCGGCCAGGCAAAGCAGCGCCAGATACAACAACACGCGAGCCATCTCGTCTCCGCCTAAAGATCAAACGCAACGCCGCGACGCCGAAAACAGGGATCGCCTTGAGATCGGGACGACGGCGAGCCCGCCAAAATCAAACCGGACGTCCTAATTATTCGCCGCCGCCAGGCGCGCGATCGCGCCCTCGACGACGCCTTGCGCCGCCTCGTCGGCGGCCAGCCGGGCCTTGGCGGCGCTCGCCCAATCCTGCGACGCCTGGCGCGCCGCCTCAGGCAGGCGCTCCCAGATCGCCAGCGCCGGGCCCAGCCGTCCGCGATCGAGCGCCGCGCCGATCTGCGAGACCAGCGCCGCCGGATCGTCGCCCGCGACCTCGCCCACCGGCGTCACCTTCACGATCTTGCCCATATCCGCGAACAGCCGATCGATCGCGCCGCCGGTCTTGTTCGACGCCGCCGCCAGCGCCGCCGGGGCGAGTTTGGCGAATTGCGCCGCGAGCGCGCTCGCCGTCGGCGCGCCGTTCTCGGCCAGCGGTTTCAGCACGGCCAGGCGCGCGGGATCGGCGCCGAGGCGCTCCAGCGCCGCTTCCTCCGAGGCGAAGGGGGCGCCGGCGCGCAGGCGATCGCTCAGCGCCTGCGCGACGACGGCCTGAGCGGCCCATTCGTGGCTCGGCGCGACGGATTCGGCGGATGCGCGGGTCTCGGCCTTTGGGGCGGCGAGCGCGCTCTCGAGCTGGTCGATCCTCTGATCGAGGGGCGCAAGATCGACGGAGGAACGATCGAGCGCTGCGAGCGCCGCCTCCAGTTTGCCGACGCGGCTTTCGAGCGCGTTGGTCTGCTCGCTCGCGGCGCCGTTGGCGGGCGCCCCGTCGGCGCGTTGCGCAGCGCTGGCCGCCAGCGCCAGCGCTTTGGCGGCGTCGGCGCGCGCCGCTTGCGCTTCGGCGAGCGAGGCGCCGTTGGCGTCGGCGGCCGCCTTGGCGCTGAGCGCCGCCAATTCCAGCGCCGCGATGCGCTGTCCATAGGCGTCCGCGATCGCTTTGTCAGGCGCGCGCGCCAGCGCCGTCTCGAGCGCGCCGACGCGCCTGTCGAGCGCCGCCAGCGCGGCGCTCGCTGCGGGCGCGCTTTTCTCGAGGCCGTCGAGCCGCATGGCGAAGTCCGCCTCGGCGGCGGGGCGTCGATTCAAGAACCACACGCCGCCCGCGGCGATGACCGCGCCGACAAGCGCGCCGATCGCGGCCGACAGGATCGGGCGCGCCGTCCCGCGCGGCGGCGGCGCGATGGGCGGCTCGGCGACGGGCAATTCTGCGGCTATCTCATCGCTTTGCGCGGCCTCGCCGGTCGTCGCGTCGGCGTTCGCGCGGGGATCGACCCTCTCTCCTTCGATCACCGGCGGCTCGTAACGCCGATCCCGATTGGGGGTCGCGGCGCCGTCAAGATCGGGGGTCTGAGTCGTCTCGTCCGGCATACGCTCTCTTCCTCGCTCCCCGCCCTCCTATAAGCGAGGGGACGACGGAAGGAAACCCGCGCCGCCAGCTCTTCGCACCGCGCCGGATCAGGCCGCGGCTCGACCGATCAAGGGCCGCTCCGGGCGATCCCGACGGCCGAACAGAGCGCGTCGATGAGAAGCGATTCCCGCGCCCCGCGCGCGGTCACGATCCGCCTTGCGCCGAGGGCGCGCAAGGGCTCGGCCGCGTCCTGCGATATGCAGACGTGCAAGGCGGCGCGGAATTGAGCGCCCAGCGTTGCGCGCTCGGCGAGAGTCCCGGCGAGTTCGGCGCTGCGGCGCGAATAGTGCAGCGCGGCCTCGCATGTGGAGACGGCCAGGGCTTCGGCGGCGCTCCACGCAGGCCGCGCCTCCGCGACATAAACCTCGGTCGCATCGACGCGATGACCGGCGGCGGCGAGCGCCGCCTCGAGTTCGCCTTTGCGATCGCGGGCCGTCAGATATAGCAGCCGCGAGGCGCGCGGCAGCCGCGCAATGAGCAATTCGGCGAGCGCAACGGCGTCAGGGGCGATTTCCTCGGCCTCGCCGAAACCCGCGGCGCCTGCCGCGGCGGCCGTCCGCTCCCCCGCCGCATAGAGCTTTAGGCCGGCCAAGCCGGCGCGCGCGGTTGCGGAAAGCCAGACGAACGCGTTGGCGCTGGTGGCCAGCAACCCATCGAAATGTTCGGCGGGCGGCTCGGCTCCGGTTGCCCGAAGCGCCAGCACCGGCGCCAATATCGGCTGAAATCCGAGCCCGCGCAGGACTTCCGCACTGCGCCTGGCGTCCTCGATCGGCCGCATCAGGGCGACGCGCGGGCTCACGCCGCGGCCATGATCGCCAGCGCCCGGCTTCGAATCTCGCGGCCGGCCTCGGCGCCGAGCTCCGCGGCCGCCTCCGGCGAACCCTCGAAGGCGGTTTCGACCGCCTCGCGCCCGTCGGGGCTGAGAACCAGCCCGCGGAACAACAGCCGTCCTTCGGCGAGTCGCGCATGGCCGCCGATCGGCGTCCGGCACGAGCCGTCCAGCACGCCGAGAAAGGCGCGCTCGGCGGCGAGCGCGATGCCAGTCGCGACGTCGGCGATGGACGCCAGCGCCTGCGCGACGCGCCGGTCGCCGCGGCGCGCGACCAGCGCGATCGCCCCCTGTCCGACCGCCGGCAGAAATTCGTCCACGCTTAGGATGGCGGCGGCGCGCGCCTCGAGGCCAAGCCGCTTGAGCCCGGCGACGGCCAGAACCGTCGCGTCGAGCTGTCCGGCAATCACTTTTCGCAGACGCGTCTCGACATTGCCGCGCAGCAGCTCGACCCTGAGATCGGGCCGCAGCCGCAAAGCCATCGCCCGGCGGCGCAGCGACGCCGAGCCGAAACGCGCATTGTGCGGCAGGGCGGCAAAACTCACCCCGCCCACGCAAACCAGCGCGTCGCGCGCGTCCTCGCGCTCGAGGTAGCCGACGATTTCCAATTGTTCAGGCAGAACGGTCGGCAGGTCCTTGGCGGAATGGACGGCGAAATCAATCGCGCCGCCGATCAAAGCTTCGTCGAGTTCCCTGGTGAACAGCCCCTTGCCGCCGGCCTCCGACAACGGCCGATCGACGATCAGATCGCCGCTGGTGTGGATGACGACGATCTCGATGTCGCGCCAGTCGGCTCCCGCACCGCCCGCCAGCCCGGCTCGCGCCTCGGCCGCCTGAGCGAGCGCAAGCGGCGAACCGCGCGCGCCGAGTCTGAGATAAGGGGTCGCCATGGAGCTCCAACTGGACTATTCGCCTTAGCGGGCAATTCGAGAATGACTATAGAATGCGACTCGGCCGCGCGGAAGCGTCGCGCTTCGCCATGAGGTTAGCGGAACCAGAATGCGCGTTCTTGGCATAGAGACGACCTGCGATGAAACCGCCGCGGCGGTCGTTCGGCTGCGCCCCGCCGGCGGCGGCGATATCCTTTCGGACGAGGTGATGAGTCAGATCGCCACGCATGCGGCCTATGGCGGCGTGGTGCCGGAAATTGCCGCGCGCGCCCATATCGAGGTGGTCGACCATCTCGTCGCGCGGGCCTTGAAAAGGGCGAAACTCGCCGTTGGCGACCTCGACGGAATCGCCGCCGCGGCCGGACCCGGCCTGATCGGCGGCGTGCTGGTGGGGTTGATGACCGGCAAGGGACTGGCGCTGGCGGCGCGCAAACCCTTCATGGCGGTCAATCATCTGGAAGCCCACGCGTTGACCGCGCGCCTGACCGACAATGTGGCCTTTCCCTATCTGCTCTTGCTCGCCTCGGGCGGCCACACCCAGATTCTCGCGGTGAAGGGCGTGGGTCAGTACGATCGGCTCGGAACGACGATGGACGACGCGATCGGCGAGGCGTTCGACAAGACCGCCAAGGTGCTTGGCCTGCCCTATCCCGGCGGGCCCGCCATCGAGGCGGCGGCCAGAGGCGGCGATCCCATGCGCTTCGCCCTGCCGCGCCCGATGCTCGGCCGCCCCACCGCGGATTTCTCGCTCTCCGGCTTGAAGACGGCGACGCGTCTGGCGGCCCAGAGCGTTGCGCCGTTGCGGCCGAGCGATGTCGCCGACCTCAGCGCGTCGTTCCAGGCGGCGATCGTCGACATCGTCGAAGACAGAATTCGGGTCGGCCTGAGGTTGTTTCGTGAAACGGCGGGCGCCGCGCAGGCCCTGGTCATTGCAGGGGGAGTCGCGGCCAATGGAGCGATCCGCCATGCGCTCATGAGATTCTGCGCGCAATCCGGCCTGAGGCTGGTCGCCCCGCCGCAAAACCTGTGCACGGACAATGGCGCGATGATCGCCTGGACCGGGATAGAGCGCCTCAGGCTCGGCCTGACCGACGATCTCGGCGTCGCGGCCCGGCCGCGCTGGCCGCTCGACGTTCGGGTCGAGCGATCGCTCAACGGCAAGGCGTGAGGGCGCGGATGCTGGACCTTTGCTCGAGATCGGCGCGCCAACGCCGTGACTCCTTTTCCGGCGAAACGGGAGAAAAGGGATCGTGACGCCGATTTCGACGATCGGCGTCGCGGGCGCGGGCGCCTGGGGCATAGCCTTGGCCAATGTGGCCGCCAGCGCCGGACGGCGGGTGGTGTTGTGGGGGCGCGGCGCCGACACGATGCGCGCGCTGGCGCAGAGCCGCCAAAGCGCGCGGCTCCCGGGCGCGACGCTCGCCCCTGAAATCGTCGTCAGCGCCGACATCGCCGCGCTCGATCGGTGCGAAGCGACGCTGGTCGTTGTTCCGGCCCAGGCGACCCGCCTTGTCGCCGCCGAGTTGGCCGCGGCGCTGCCGGACGGCGCGCCGCTGGTCGCCTGCGCAAAGGGCATCGAGCGCGGTTCGGATCTGTTCATGACGCAGGTTCTCGGCGAGGCGGCGCCGGGCCATCCGGCGGCGATTCTTTCCGGTCCGAGCTTCGCCGCCGATGTCGCGGCTGGCCTGCCGACCGCAGTGACGGTCGCCTGCCCCGACGAATCCTTCGCCCGATCGTTGGCGTTGGCGCTAAACAGCCGGACTTTCAGGCTCTATCATTCAACCGATGCGCGAGGCGTCGAAATCGGCGGCGCGGCGAAGAATGTTCTCGCCATCGCCTGCGGCGTCGCCCATGGTCTCGGCCTGGGGCCGAGCGCAGGCGCCGCGCTGGTCGCGCGCGGGTTTGCGGAACTGTCGCGCTTCGGCGCCGCCTTCGGAGCGCGGCCGCAGACGCTAATGGGCTTGTCGGGCCTCGGCGATCTCGTGCTGACCTGCACGTCGCCGCAATCGCGGAATTTCACATTCGGCGTCGCTTTAGGCCGCGGGCGCGGCTCCGCCGAAGCCTCCGCCGGCAAGCTCGTCGAAGGCGCGACGACCGCCCGCGCGCTCCTGGAGATGGCGGCGACCCGCGGCGTCGAAATGCCGATCGCCGCTCGCGTTGAAGCGGTGATGCGCGGGGATGAAGATGCGCGCGCCGCGGTCGGCGCGCTGCTTGCGCGACCGCTCAAAGCGGAGGGATGGGAAGGCTGAGCCTCAACTTTACGGGCGCGCGCCGTTCCAATAGCCTGCGCGGCCAACGGGGACGTCCATGGCTCACTGGCTCTTCAAGAGCGAACCTTCCGCCTGGTCCTTCGCCCAGCAACTCGAGGCGGGCGAGAAAGGCACGAGTTGGAATGGCGTGCGCAATCATCAGGCCAAGCTGAATATGATGGCGATGAAGGTCGGCGAACGCGGGTTCTTCTATCATTCGAATGAGGGCAAGGCGGTCGTCGGCATCGTCGAGATCATCAAGCCGTACCTATCCCGATCCGACCGACCCCAAGGGGGTGTTCGGAATGGTCGACATCCGCGCGGTGCGCACGCTGCCCCGCGAGGTGACGCTCGAGGCGATCAAGGCGGAAAAGCGTCTCGCCAAGATGGTGCTGGTCAACAATTCCCGTCTCTCGGTCCAGCCGGTCGCCGCCGCCGAATGGACGCTCGTCTGCGCGATGGGCGGCTTGTGAAGAAGGAAAGCGGCGGCCGAGTCCTGTCGATCCGCGCCCAGGCAAGGCGGAATTTTCTGGCGCGCCTCGCGATCGGAAGCTCGCGAGCCTTGGTTTTTCTCAAATTGAGCTGGATCAATCCCGCCTTGGCCAAGCAACGCTAATGGGCGTGGCGTTGCGACGAGCCCGTTACGACCAAGGGATCACGACGTCTTGCTTGTCGAAATTCGACCATGCGGCGCATAATGGCTTATCAAGCCGCAAAAGCGCCCGGCAAGCGCGCTGTGGCCAGGGAGGTGCCGGTGTCCGACCGCGTCTATGAAGTTCCCGCTCAATGGGCCGAGCGCGCCTATGTCGATGCGGCGAAATACCAAGCGCTTTACGCGCGTTCAATCCGGGACCCCGACGGATTTTGGGGCGAGCACGGCAAGCGCATCGATTGGTTCAAGCCGTTCACCCGGGTCAAGAACACGTCGTTTGATCCCCATAATGTTGCGATCAAGTGGTATGAGGATGGCGTCACCAACGCCGCCCACAACTGCATCGATCGGCATCTGCCGGCGCGCGCGCAGCAGACAGCGATCATCTGGCAGGGCGACGACCCCACCGAGTCGAAGCGCATCACTTATGCTGAACTGCACGACCGGGTTTCACGGTTCGCCAATGTGCTGCGCTCGATCGGGGTGAACAAGGGCGACCGCGTCACCGTCTATCTGCCGATGATTCCCGAAGCCGCCTACGCCATGCTCGCTTGCGCGCGCATCGGCGCGATCCATTCCGTCGTGTTCGCTGGCTTTTCGCCCGATTCTCTGGCCGGTCGCATCGAGGGCGCACAATCCGCCGTCGTGATCACGGCGGACGAAGGCCTGCGCGGCGGGCGCAAAGTGCCCCTCAAGGCCAATGTCGATGTCGCCGCCGACAAGGCGGGCTGCGTCAAGCACGTCGTCGTGGTCAAGCGCACCGGCGGCGCCGTCGCGTGGAATCCCGAGCGTGACATCTGGCTCGACGAAGCGATGGCGCATGCCTCGGCCCAGTGCCCGCCCGAGCCGCTGGGCGCCGAAGACCCCTTGTTCGTCCTCTACACCTCCGGCTCGACCGGCACGCCTAAGGGCGTCGTCCATACGACAGGCGGCTACCTCGTCTTCGCGGCGATGACGCATCAATATGTCTTCGACTATCACGAGGGCGACATTTACTGGTGCACGGCGGACGTCGGCTGGGTGACGGGCCACAGCTACATCGTCTACGGCCCGCTCGCCAACGGCGCGACCACCCTGATATTCGAGGGCGTTCCCAACTACCCCTCGATGAGCCGTTTCTGGGAGGTGGTCGACAAGCACAAGGTGAACATTTTCTACACCGCCCCAACCGCGATCCGTTCCCTGATGGGCGCTGGCGAAGCGCCGGTGAAGAAAACCAGCCGCGCGTCATTGCGGCTGCTCGGCTCGGTCGGCGAACCGATCAACCCCGAAGCGTGGGAATGGTATCATCGGGTTGTCGGCGAGGGTCGCTGCCCGATCGTCGACACTTGGTGGCAAACCGAAACCGGCGGCATTTTGATCACCCCGCTGCCTGGCGCGATGAAGCTGAAGCCGGGTTCCGCGACCCTGCCGTTTTTCGGGGTTCAGCCGCAGATCGTCGGGGCGGGCGGCGAGCTTGTCGAAGGCGCCGGCTCGGGCAATCTGGTCATCGCCGATTCCTGGCCCGGCCAAATGCGCACGGTGTACGGCGATCACGAGCGCTTCGTGCAGACCTATTTCATGACCTATCCGGGCAAATATTTCACCGGAGACGGCTGCCGGCGCGATGAAGAGGGATACTACTGGATCACCGGTCGCGTCGACGACGTCATCAATGTCTCGGGCCATCGCATGGGCACGGCGGAAGTGGAGAGCGCGCTGGTCGCGCATGAATTGGTGTCGGAGGCCGCGGTCGTCGGCTATCCCCATGACATCAAGGGCCAGGGCATCTACGCTTATGTCACGCTGATGGCCGGCGTCGAGCCGACTGAAGCGCTGCGCAAGGAGTTGGTCGGCTGGGTGCGCAAGGAAATTGGCCCGATCGCCTCACCCGACCTCATCCAGTTCGCGCCGAGCCTACCCAAGACGCGCTCGGGAAAGATCATGCGGCGCATCCTTCGCAAGATCGCCGAGAACGAGTTCGGCGCGCTCGGCGACACCTCGACGCTCGCCGACCCCGGCGTGGTGACCGAGCTCATCGACAACCGGCAGAATCGCGGAAAGGATTGAGCGCCCCGCTGGAATTTTCACGTCGACTCGCCCTGTCGCCGTGCGCGCAGAAACGCCTCGAAGGCGCGCAGCGTGGCGTCTGAAACGTAATGCTCGACACCCTCGGCGTCGGCCTCCGCCGCTTCGCGCGGCGCGCCGACCGCCATCAATAGATCGACGACGAGCCGATGGCGCTGGCGCACCTTGTTGGCCATCGCGACGCCCGCCTCTGTCAGGAATATTCCCCGATATGGACGCGCCGTCGCCAGTCCCTCGCGCTTCAGTCTGGCGATCGTCTTGCTGGCGGTGGGATGCGCGACGCCGAGACGCCGCGCGATATCGGTGGTTCGCGCCTCGCCGTTGGCGGCGATCAGATCGGCGATCAATTCGGTATAGTCTTCCAACGTCGAGGCAGAGCGCGCCGAGCGAGCCCTGCTGAATTGGTCGGCCTGCACGGGTTCGGTCGCGAGCTCACGCTTGGCGGACGCGGATTTCCTTCCGGGCTTCTTCTCGATCAAGGCGCCTTCCTCCGCCGCTCCGCGGGTAAGCGCGATGCGCGGCGCCGCCAACATGTTCCAGCGTATCTCAATATGCAGCCTCGGCTGCAAAATTCAACCCTTGTTTCGATGCTCGTCCGCTTCCAGCCCCGGCGCGGTTTCAAAGCCTATTGACTATCATGTAGCAATAGCTACATTGCGCGTAGGCGGCTCTCTGGGGCGGGGCGCGTCGGAGGACGACGATGAGCGAGGCGATGGCGCGATCGGGAATCTCGGATCGGACGGTTGAAAACATTCGCGAAGTGCTGGGCGGCAAGGCGCGTTGGTCAAGCCCCTTGCTTTTCGCCGGGCCGGCGGTGATCGCCTCGATCGCCTATATGGACCCCGGCAATTTCGCAACCAATATCCAGGCCGGCGCGAAATACGGCTATTCGCTGCTGTGGGTCGTTCTCCTCGCCAACGTGGTCGCGATGCTGTTCCAGGCGCTGTCGGCCAAGCTCGGCATCGTCACCGGACGCAATCTCGCCGAAATGTGCCGCGCGCATTTTCCGCAGCCCGTCGTGTGGGCGCTATGGATCGTCAGCGAAGTGGCGGCGATGGCGACCGACCTCGCCGAGTTCCTCGGCGGCGCGATCGGTCTCTCGCTGCTGCTCCATATCCCGCTGATCATCGGAATGGGCGTCACCGCCGTGCTGACGTACGGCATTCTGATGTTCCAGGGACGGGGGTTTCGCCCGATCGAGATCATCATCGGCGCGCTGGTCGCCGCCATCGCGGTCTGCTACCTCGCCGAAATGTTCATCGCGCCGGTCGACTGGCGCGCCGCGGCGCTGCACAGCGTGGTTCCGCTGTTGCCGGACGCCGGCGCCGTCACGATCGCGGTCGGCATCGTCGGCGCGACGATCATGCCGCATGCGATCTTCCTGCATTCCGGCCTCACCCAGAACCGCGCGCCGGCGCGCAACGACGGCGAAAGGCGCCAACTATTGCGTTTCTCGAACATTGAGGTGTTGATCGCTCTGGCGGTCGCCGGTCTCGTCAACATGGCGATGGTGGTGATGGCGGCGAGCGCGTTTCACGAGGGCCATAGCGACGTCGCCGAGATCGAAACCGCCTATTCGACGCTGACGCCGTTGCTCGGCGCGGGCGCGGCGGGCGTGTTTCTGACCGCGCTGCTGGCCTCGGGCCTGTCGAGTTCGGCGGTCGGCACGATGGCCGGCCAGATGATCATGCAGGGCTTTGTCGGCTTCCACATCCCAATCGTCGTGCGCCGTCTCGTCACCATGATTCCCGCCTTCGTCGTCGTCTGGCTCGGCGTCAATTCGACCAACGCGCTGGTCATCAGCCAGGTCGTGCTGAGCATCGCGCTGCCCGCGCCCGTCATCGCCTTGCTGATGTTCACGGGCCGCAGGGATATCATGGGCGCTTTCGCGAACAGCCGCCTGACCAACCTCGCCGCGATCGCCGGGACTCTTCTGATCCTTGCGTTGAACACGGTCCTGCTGATGCAGGCCTTCGGCGTGGACATCCCGGGGCTGCCCAGTAGCTGAGGCCCTGCCCGCCTCAGCGCAGCTCCGCCGTGAACCGCTGAATCTTGCGACACGCGTCTTCCAGCACCGACGTCGAGGTCGCATAGGAAATGCGGAAGTTCGGGCCGAGGCCGAAAGCCGAGCCCTGCACCACCGCGACGCCTTCCGCCTCGAGGAGTTCGGTGACGAAATCCTCGTCGGAAAGAATGACCCGCCCGGACGGACCCTTTTTGCCGATCGCCCCGGCGCAGGAGGGATAGACATAGAAGGCGCCCTCGGGCGACGGGCACGCCAGGTGCTGCGCCTGGTTGAGCATCGACACCACGAGGTCGCGCCGCTCCTCGAACGCCTTGCGGCGAACGGGGATGAAATCCTGCGGCCCGTTCAGCGCCTCGACCGCCGCCCATTGGGCGATCGTGCAGGCGCCGGAGGTCTGCTGCCCCTGCACCATGTCCATCGCCTTGATGAGCTGCGCCGGCCCGGCCCCGTAGCCGATGCGCCAGCCGGTCATCGCATAGGTCTTCGACACGCCGTTCATCGTCAGCGTGCGGTCGATCAGGCCGGGCTCGATCTGCGCCGGCGTGGTGAAGATAAAATCGCCATAGACGAGGTGCTCGTACATGTCGTCGGTGAGCACACAGACGTGCGGATGGCGCATCAGCACGTCGGTCAGCGCTTTCAGTTCGCCGCGCGTATAGGCGGCGCCCGAAGGGTTCGACGGCGAGTTGAGAATCAACCACTTGGTGCGCGGGGTGATGGCGCGTTCGAGGTCCTCCGGCTGCAGCTTGAAGGAATGCTCCATCGTCGTCGGCGCAAACACCGGCTCGCCGCCGTTGATCAGGACCATGTCGGGGTAGCTCACCCAATAGGGCGCGGGAATGATCACCTCGTCGCCCTTGTTGAGCGTCGTCAAAAAGGCGTTGTACAGAATCTGCTTGCCGCCCGTGCCGACGATGGTCTGGCTCACCTTGTAGTCGAGGCCGTTCTCGCGCTTGAACTTGGCGGCGATCGCTTCACGCAGCGGCGTGATCCCGAGCACCGGCGGATATTTCGTTTCGCCGCGCTCGATCGCCGCGATCGCCGCCTTCTTGATGTTGTCGGGCGTGTCGAAGTCGGGTTCGCCGACCGACAACGAGATGATGTCGCGACCCTGCGCTTTGAGATCGCGCGCCTTTTGCGTCACCGCGATCGTCGCGGAAGGCTTAACGCGGGCGAGTGCGTCGGCGATAAAAGCCATGATCGAGCAGTCCTGGCGGCGTTGGGAAAGGTTGCGAAAGCGGCGCACCATAGTTTCAGCTCCGGCCGCCCGCAACCCTGTTGGCCGCGCACAGTTCAATCGCGCTCCAAGGCGGCGGCCAATCCTGTCGAGATCGAGGCCAGGCGCAATCCCGGCGCGCGGGACGCGCTGGCGTTTTCCGGAACATGCGCCTACATAGGGGCTGCGGAGCTGCGGGGTTCGTCAGGACACTTTTCCCCGGGGCCGTACGATCCCAATGGGAGCTGTCCCTGGCCTTGCCCGTGGGCTCGGCCACACGGCGCCCACCTACTTACGTAGGCGCCCGGGATCACCGTCCAACGGCCATCGCGGCCCCGCGCTTTTCTCGTCGGATTGTTTCATGAGATGACGATCGCCGCCGCCTCCCGCAAGGCCATCTTGCGGACAGAAGCCTTGCAACGGCGCGGCGCGCTGGCCGTGTCGGTCCGCGAATTATTCTCCCTGCGGCTCGCCGAGCAGGGGCTCGCCATCGCGCGGCGCGTCGGCGCCAGCGTCGTCTCCATCTTCCTGCCGATCCGCGACGAGCCGGACACGCTGCCACTGATCGCGGCGCTCTCGGCGCAGGGTTTTCGCACGGCCCTGCCGGTCACCGTGTCGCGTGAGGCGCCGCTGATTTTCCGGCAATGGCGCCCCGGCGATCCGAGCCGTGCCGGGGCGATGAAAATCCGCGAGCCGGCGGCGAGCGCCCAATCCGTCGAGCCGGACCTGCTTTTCGTGCCGCTCGCCTGTTTTGACCGGCGCGGCCATCGCATCGGCTTTGGCGCGGGCCATTACGACCGAACCCTGGCCGCCTTGCGCGCCAGGAGACCCGTGACCGCAGTCGGCGTCGCCTACAGCGCGGCGCAGGCGGCCGAAATTCCTGACGAGCCGCATGACCAACGCCTCGATTTCGTGCTGACCGAGCGCGAGCTCATCGATTGCAGGGACGGCTGAGACGATGCGGCTGCTGTTCGTCGGCGACGTGGTCGGGCGGTCGGGCCGCGCCATGCTTCTGGCCCAGCTTCCGCTTCTGCGCGCCCGATGGCGGCTCGACTTCATCGCCGTCAACGGCGAAAACGCCGCCGGCGGCTTTGGCATCACCGAGCCGATTTGCGAGGAGTTCCTCGAAGCCGGCGCCGATGCGATAACTCTCGGCAACCACGCCTTCGATCAGCGCGAGGCGCTGGTCTATATCGAGCGCCAGCCCCGGCTGATCCGCCCCGCCAATTTCCCGCCGGGCACGCCGGGCCGCGGCGCCAATCTGATCACGGTGGCCGGCGGCGGCAGGGTGCTCGTCGTCAACATGATGGGCCGCGTCTTCATGCACGCGCTCGATGATCCCTTCGCGCGCATCGAGCAGGAGCTCGCCGCCTGCCCGCTCGGGCTCGCCTGCGATGCGATCGTCATCGATTTTCATGCCGAGGCGACCAGCGAAAAGCAGGGTTTCGGCCATTTCGTCGATGGGCGCGCCTCGCTGGTCGTCGGCACCCACACGCACACGCCGAGCGCCGATCACCGCGTCCTGCCCGGCGGCTCCGCCTTCATCAGCGACGTCGGCATGACCGGCGATTACGATTCGGTGATCGGCATGGACAAGGAGGAGCCGTTGCGACGGTTCACCCGCCGCATCCCGTCGGGCCGCTTCGAGCCCGCCGGCGGGCCGGCGACGCTGTGCGGCGTCGCCGTCGAGACAGGCGCCGACGGTCTGGCGCGCAAGATCGCGCCGGTGCGCATCGGCGGAATTCTGGCCGGCGCCGTCCCGGATTTCTGGGAGCCGGCCGACTGAAGGCGCGTCTTGCCGCCGATCGCGCCGGCGTCGGACGCCGCCGGCCCGGCGACCGCCTCCCCTCTCGCCAAACGCCCGCTTGACAGCGCGGCGCGCGCGGGGCCATGCGTCCGCCGCGTCTTCGTTCGCGGATGAATCGGGCGCGCGGCGTCCCGGCGCGACAGTCGCCTGGAGTCCCCGATGCGAGCCTCAAACGACGGAACCTTCGATGGCCGGTCATAGTCAGTTCAAGAACATCATGCACAAGAAGGGCAAGCAGGACGCGATCCGCTCCAAGCTCTTCTCCAAGCTCGCGCGCGAAATCACCGTCGCGGCCAAAATGGGCCTGCCGGACCCCGCCATGAACGCGCGCCTGCGCGCCGCGGTGATCGACGCGCGCGCCGAGAACATGCCCAAGGACAATATCGAACGCGCGATCAAGAAAGCCGCAGGGGCCGACGGCGAGAATTACGACGAAGTGCGCTACGAAGGCTATGCGCCCGGCGGCGTGGCGATCATCGTCGAGGCGCTGACCGACAACCGCAACCGCACGGCCGGCGAGATTCGCTCGAACTTCACCAAGGCGGGCGGCGCGCTCGCCGAGACCGGCGCCGTGTCGTTCATGTTCGACCGGGTCGGGCTCGTGCTGTTCGACAAGTCGGTCGCCACGGACGACGCGATGCTGGAGGCGGCGATCGAGGCGGGCGCCGACGACGTCGTCTCCGGGCCGGACGGCCACGAAGTGATCACCAGCGTGGAAACGCTGCGCGAGGCGCAAAAGGCGCTGGAGACGAAGTTCGGCGAGCCGCGCAAGGCATCGATCGTCTGGCGTCCGCACAACACGATCGCGGTCGACGACGAATTGGGAGAGAAAATCCTCAGGCTCGTCAGCGCGCTCGAAGAGAACGACGACGTCCAGACCGTCTACGCCAATTTCGAAGTCTCGGATGCGCTGATCGCCAGACTGCAGGGCTGACCCCGACGCCGCGCCGCTCGCCGCAGCGGCCGGCTCGAAACCATTGAACTGCGACGGACGTCAAAGGCCGCGCCCGCCGTTACAAGATCAAAGAGCGCCGGGCCGCGGCGAATCGGCCGCGGCCGGCAAGTTCGTCGTCTGCGTCAGTTGCAGTGCAGGTAGCCGTAGTAACCGCGCCAGCAGTGGTAGCCGTAGCCGTAGGGGTAGCCGTAACCGCGCCAGCCATAACCGCGCCAGCCATAACCTCCCCAACGGCGCCACCAGACCTTGTCGACCTGCGAGGACGCGACGGATTGTTCGAGCGAAGGCGAAGACAGGGTGAAGGCCGAAGCCGGACCCATCGAGACCGTCAACATTGCGGCGCCGGCGAGGGCCGCCAAGGCGACATTTGCTAAAGTACGCGACTGCATGGTTCCATCCTCCTTAGCTATCCAGCCAGGTCGATCAGATCAGGACGAACGTGAACGCCGCATGAAGCGTTTCCTTCGTCTTCCCTGCGATTCCGCCTGACCGCGCCTTGCTTACGGGACGACCCTAGCGCGCGCGGGCGCGGATTCCAAGCCGCCGGGCGGTTCCGCGCGTCGGCGGGAGCCGGCGCCGCTCGATAGGCCCGGTCAATCAAAAGTCGGGGTCCGCCAGGACGCCCGGCGGTCGGCTGCTCCGTCGGCGGCTGCTTGCAAAACCCTCGGTGGACGCGCTTTGGCGCGGCTCGGCGCCAAATCCTCGCCGAAAAACCCTTTGTTTTCAGTGAGCAGAAATTTGGAATTCCAAATTTTTCCAAAACTTTTCTTGGGCGAAACGGGGGAAATCAACGGGTTGCGGTGAAAAAAATTTGGAATCGCGTTTTTCGGTTCCGGGGCCTCCCCCACGGCCTGAATCCGGAACCTCGCGACTAGCCAAAATCCAAAATTAAGCCTAACACGACTCCGCATTTTCTGAAAGAAAATGCCGCCAGAAAATGCCGCCGCGCGCGGCCGGTCGCTCCGACCGTCGGCCGGGATCGAGAGCCCGTCGCGCGCCCGCCCATTCCCGCCGCGCGGCGATCCGGCGGGAGCCGGTTGTCGCGCCGACGAGGCGCCTGCTAAAGCCGGAGACGGGGCGCAAGGCGGCATGATCCTCGGCGATCCCTCGGCGGATCGGCGGAGGAATCGCAAAACAGGCGGGCGCCATGGTCAAATTCGCTGCCGAATGTTTCGCCATCGCCGCGCTGGGGCTCGCCGTGACCCGGCCGTCGGCGGCGTCGGCCGAACAGCTCGTGACCTTCGACAGCGCCGGCGCTCGGGTCGGCCAAGGCGAGTCGTCGGGCGTTCGCGGTTATCTGTCGAGGCCGAACGGACGCGGGCCTTTTCCGGCGGTCGTCCTGCTGCACTCCTGCCTCGGACTGCCCGTCAACCGGCGCGTCATCGGCGAGGCCATGGCCCGCTGGGGCTATGTCGCGCTGTTCGTCGACGATTTTGCGACCCGGGGCCTCGAGCAAACCTGCGCCGTCGACTTTCCCGAGGGCGTCGCCGACGCATTCGGCGCGCTGCGCTATCTGGCCAAACTCCCTTACGTCGATCCCTCGAGGATCGCCGCGGTCGGCTATTCCCAGGGCGCCGACACCGCGCTCGCCATTTCGACGTCGCGCTACGCCGCCGGTTTGGCGCCGTCGGAGGATCCGAAGTTCAAAGCCGCGGCGGCTTTCTATCCCCCGTGCGAAAATCAGGGCGGCGCCAGGCTCAGGATCCCGACTTTGATTCTCGTCGGCGCCCTCGACGAGGTCACGCCCGCCGGCGATTGCGAGCGGCTGGCGAACGAGCAGCCGACCGATCGCCCCGAAGTGAAGCTGGTCGTCTATCCCGGCGCCGCGCACGGATTCGACAATCCGGGGTTTGCCGGCGGAATGCGGCTTCTCGGGATGAGGCTGGCCTATGACCGAAGGGCCGCCGAAGAATCCAGCGCCGATTTGCGCGATTTCCTGGCGAGGAACCTCGCGCGATAGCCGCGTTGGCCGGCGGGACGCATCGGCGCGTTGCGGGCGGTTGCAATCGCCCGCGGCCGGATCGATCTTATTCAGGCCACAGATTCGGAGAAGCATCGGCTTTGAAACAGCGCGGGGCGACGCAAAGGGGAATTTGGCGCCGTTTCTGGACCAACCCTTCGCAAGGCGCCGCCCCTCACCGCCCGCTCGCGGGAGAAGGGAGCCGGCGGAGCGGGCCGGACGAGGGCGAGCGACGATGACTCAATCCACCCGCAGCGGCCTTATGCGCAGGCGCGAATTTCTCTTCGGCGCGATGGCCGGCGCCGCCGCCGCCGCCCTGCCGGCCCATGCGCAGACGCCGAGGCCGTTCCGGCCCAATCTGTGGCCGCCGATGGCGCAGCGCGCCGAGTTCGTCGCCTGGATGGCGGCCAACCGCGGCGAGGACGCCACATTGCTCGGCGAGCGTTTCGACCGCTATGGGCAGCTCCTCGCCTTCAACGATTTGTGGACTCCGGCCGACAAGCGCGCGTTTCTGATGACGCCGCGCGAGGAATTCGTTCTGCCCGAGGATCGCGGGCGCGCCTATGTCGGCCATTATCTCGACATCGGCTTCGGCGTGACGATCACCCCGCCGGGCACCTGTGGGCGGATGACCAGCGCGATCGCCGTCCGTCCGGGCGACAAGGTGCTGGAAATCGGCACGGGCTCCGGCTTCCAGTCGGCCTTTCTGAGCTATCTGACCGACCGGTTGTGGACGATCGAAATCGTCCCCGAACTCGCGGCGCGCACGCGCGCCGTCTATGACGCGCTGATCGCCAGGGGCTACGGCGAATATGCGCAAATCGCGACCAGAACCAGCGACGGCTATTACGGCTGGGCGGAAGCGGCGCCGTTCGACAAGATCATCGTCACCTGCGGCATCGACCATATCCCGCCGCCGCTGCTGCAACAATTGAAGGCGACGGGGATCATGGTCATTCCCGTCGGGCCGCCGGGCGCACAGCATATCTTGAAGGTGGTCACGGCGATTGACGCGGACGGCTCCATCAGCGTCGCGCGATCGGACATTTTCGGCGGCAAGGTCATCCCGTTCGTGCCGCTTTCCGGCGGCCATCAGGCCGAGAGCAGCCAATAGCCAGCGGCCGCTCGCTGTCTGAAACGAGCGCTCTCGCCGACGCCGGGCGGGACGCGATCGGGAAGAGCGGCGTCGCCGGATAACGAAAATGTTGACGGGCCGGCGACGCGCCCGGCCAATTCGCCCTTGTCGCGGCGAAGGAATCTTTCAATAACAGCGCGCCGATCGCGATGCGCCGAGGCGTCCCGGCCCGAGCTTGCCGTCTTTGCCGACCGGGGCGCGCCGGCCGCCTGCCGAACGAGGGTGACGTTTGTGAGCGCACCAACCGCCGCCCGGTCGCCGGAGCGAAGCGCCCCGGCGGAGCCGCCGGACGTCGCGCGGCTGCTCTCTCTGCTGCTGCCGGCGGCGCTGGCGCTCTACGCCAATTTCCAGGGCGTTCAGCAAATCCTCGTTCCGGTCCAGGTGGAGGCGATCGACCTTCAGGGGAAAATCGCCGATCTCGCCGCGCTCACGATGGTCTGCTCGGTCACCGGCGTTCTCGGGCTGACGACCGGCGGCGCGGCGTCCGATGCGACGCGCAGCCCCTGGGGTCGACGGGCGCCGTGGCTCGCCTGCATGGCGCTCCTCTCGGCCCTTCTGTCGACCGCCCTCGGCGCGCAGCGCAGCCTGGTGGGCGTCGCCGCGCTCTATGGCGCCTTATGGTTCACGCTGAATTTCTTCCAGGGCGCGCTGCTCGCGGTGGTGCCCGACCGCGTCCCGGAGAAACGGCGCAGCCTCGCCTCGTCGATTCTCGCGTTCGCCGGGCCGCTCGCCGCCGTCGCCGGCGTCAATCTCGCCGCGTTCGCGCCGGGCGAATGGGGCTATGCCTTGCTCGCCGCGATGCTGGCGGCGACGACGGCCGCTTTCGTCGTCTTCTCGCCCGAGCGCCCGGCGCACGCCCCCGCCGACCGGCGCGCCGGCGAAGTCGTCGAACCCGCCGGCGGCCGGTTGCGCCTGTCGCTGCGCGTTCTCCAGAGTTTCGCCGCGCGCGATTTCTCTCTGGCTTACGCATTCCGGGTGTTGATGTTCATCGCGCAGTTTTCGATCAACAACTATCTGCTCTACATCCTTCAGGATCACATCGGCGTCGAAAACATGCCGGGCCACAACGCGCGGGTCGCCGCGGGCGCGCTGAATTCGGCGCGGACCTGCGCGACGGTCGCCGCGATCTTCATCGGCCTGTGGTTCGCCCATCGAACCGAGCGGCGCAAACTGTTCGCGCAGATCTACGCGGCGGTCATGGCGGTCGCGATGGTCGTTCCGGTGTTCAGCCCGACCTGGTCCGGCATGGTGATTTTCGCGGTGCTCGGCGGCCTCGCCATGGGGGCCTATTCGACGATCGATCTCGACCTCATGTCGCGCGTGCTGCCCAACCGGCGCTCCGCCGGGCGCGATCTGGCGCTGCTCGTGATGGCCGGCGCCGCCGCGCAATTCATCGCCCCCTTGACCGGCGGCGCGCTGATCAAGCTGCTCGGCTACAATGAATTGTTTCTGTTCGCCGCGGCGCTGACGCTGGTCGCCGGCGCGGTGACGCTGTTCATCAGGGGCGTCCGGTAGGAAGCGTGGAGGCGATTTTTTCGCCTCGAGCGCTTCGAGCCGAACTCATCGCGCGCTAAGCAACCATCAGGCCGAGCCTTGTCAGTCTCGCCAGCGCCGCCGACACTTGCGCCATCGCGGCTTCCGCCGCGACGCCGGTTTGCGCGACGATCTCGCCGGCGAGGTCCTCGCGCGTCCGCGTTCCATCGAGACGGGTGACGAAGCGAAGCGCGGAATCGTCTTCGAGGTCGACCGAGCAATGACGCAGCGAGGCGACGGTGGTTTCTCCGCGCGCCGCCTGGAAGCGGGCGAGCGGACTGGCGAGGGGGCGATCGGCGGGGCTCAATGTGAACGAAAGCGGGGCGGCCGTGATGCGGATCACGTTCGAGACGAACAGGGTCAGCACATATTGGACGAGGCCCGGCTCCTCCGCGGCGGCGTCGAGCGCGACGCTGGCGGGAAAGGCCGCGGCGAGACTGGCGAGCAGTTCGGCGGCCTTCGGATTGTTCGTGGTGATCCTGGCGCCTCCCTCGCAGCGAAAGGCGAAGCTGTCGGGCTCCTGCGGATCCGGCTCGGCGGCGCGCAGGTCGCCGCTCGCCCACAGCCCGCGCAGGCGCGCCGCCTCCCGCCGTCGGTCGACGCCGCCGCCGCGACAGAAGATCGAGCTGCGAAACCCGCACATGTCGCTGAAATCCATCAACTGCTCGAAGCGGCCCCAATCGCCGGCGGCGGCGGCGCGCGCCGCCGCGTATTTCTCGGAGGGAAAGAAGGCCTCGGCGCAGAACTGCGGGTGCGCGTCGCACAAATAGTCGAGGCCGACGGCGCCGGCCGCCGCGACGACGTCGCTGAGAAGCTGCGGCTCGTAGAACTCGGTGAGCTCGTCGTGGAACAGCACTTCCGGCGGCTGATCCAATATGCGGCGCGCCGTGTAAATCATCGGACGCCCGGGCGAGTCCGCCGCCGACCAGGTCTCGATCTGTTCGGCGAGCGCCGAACGCGCGACCTTCATCTGCTCGACGGGATCGGCGATTCCGCTTGTGGCGACGAGCATGAGATCGCGCACGACCTCGCGAAGGCGGCAGCCGGGATAGGCGTTGTAGCTGATCAGGGCGAGGCCGTCGGGGCTCAGAAGCGCGCCGGCGGCTCGCATCAGCGCCTGCCTGACGTCGGCCGGAACCCAGGCGTAGACGCCATGGGCGATGATGTAGTCGAAACGGCCGAGCGCGGCGCCCATGTCGCGGATGTCCTGAACGTGAAAGCGCGCGTTGCGCAGTCCGCAGGCCTGCGCGGCGGCGCGGGCGAGCGCGATCGGCCGCTCGGCGAGATCGACGCCGACGAATTCGGCGGCCGGCGCGCCGAGCGCCATGCTCAACAGATTGACGCCGCCGCCGCAGCCGAGCTCCAGCACGCGCGAGGCGGCGAAGGGGACGTGGGGTTTGCCGAACAGCGCCGCGAAAGCGCCGAGCGCCACCGGATGGGTCTGGGGAAAGGGCAAGTCGGGATAAAGGACGAGGTCATGGGCGTTCGGCATGCGCTGGTCCCCGCGCGTCGCAAGGCGTCGCCCGGCCCCGAGTCCCGCCTGGCGCGTCCTTGCTTACGGGAGGCCGCGGCGCCGGGGCCGGGCGAGGCTCTTAGTTCGCTTGGCTTCGAGCGGAGAAGCAACCGGATTCTCGTAAGGGGCGAGACATTATTTCGTGCGGCGAAATTCCCGAATTGGCGCGGCGCGAAGGTTGATGCGCGGTGAAGCCGAGGCGGCCGCCGGTCGGGGCGCCCCATGGCGGGGAACGACGGCGGCAGTCCGAATTGGCCAACGGCCGCCCATCATCGCCGCCTCGCGGTGACGCCGAGCAGGTCGCCGAGCGCGTCGAGCGCGACGCGCAGGCGGTCGGTGACGATCGCGTCGGCGCGCCAGGTCGTCGTCACCTCGGCGATGAAGGCGCGGCAGTCGCGCACGCCGCCCCCTTCGATGACGATGCGCCGCAGAATCGGCCAGGCGGCGCGGCCGGCGAGGCGTTCGGCCTGGTGGAGCTTGTCGCGCGCATGCAGCGCCGCCTCGCTCGCCGGCAGGCCGGCGCGGGGGCCGAACGCATTGCTTCCGATCCGCTCGGGCGGCACGGCGCGCAGGGAATCGAGGTTGGCGCGCTGGTGCAGGCGGCGCAAGGATTCGCCGATCAGCCAGCGCAGATCGTTGAGCCGCGAGTCGTGCGGGGCCAGCGCGCGGTGGACGCGCATCACGTCGAAGGGATCGCCGATGCGGCGCAGGCGATCGGCGCCGCGCTCGGTCGACTGGCCGCGCTCGGCGGCGCGCGCCAGGCGTTCCGGCGTCGCGTCGAGCCGATCGTCCGGCTCGGCGAGCGGGGTTTTGCGCCGCAGCGCGGTCCTTGGCCGTTTCATCGCACGAGCTCCGCGCAAAGCTGGGCCGGCGACGCGCAGGACGAGCTCGCCGGTTCGGGCGCGGGGCGCGCCGGAACCGAAGTTTGCGGCACCGCGACGTCGGGCGGCGGCGCGCCGTGCGCGCGCTTGAGGTCGCGCAAATGCGCCGCGCAGGCGCTCCTGGCTTCGCCGCGCTCGGTCCGGATTCGGGGCGCGCGTCGGCGCGCGCGGGGCTTGCCCATCGCTTGGCTCCTGGCGGGTTCGAGAAGGCGGTCGGCGCGGCGCGCCGCTTGGTTCGCTGTATGTTCTATAATTTCGAAGATTCTGTCAAGCAATATTTCTGAAATTCATGATTGCGTTTATTCGGAAAAGCAGAATAATGACGGCATGACAGTCGATTGGATTCGCAAAGGCCTCATCGAAACCGGCAAGACCCGCAGCGGTCTGGCCAAGGCGCTCGGGCGCTCGCCGTCCGCGGTGACCGACCTGCTCAACGGCTCGCGGCGGCTGCGCGCCGAGGAAATCGCCGTGGTCGCCGACTATCTCGGCGTCGAGCCGCCGCGCCTGGTCGGCGGCGGGCGCGCGCCGCCGCGCGACGGCCGGGTGCCGCTGGTCGGCTATGTCGGCGCCGGCGCGGTGGCCCATTTCTACGCCGACGGACAGGGCCCGTTCGACGAGGTGCCGGCGCCCGACGCGGCGAGCGCCAGGACCGTCGCGGTGCAGATTCGCGGCCATTCGCTGGGCGCGCTGTTCGACAACTGGCTGGTGTTCTACGACGATGTGCGCGATCCCCCGACCGACGATCTCGTCGGACGCATGTGCGTTTGCGGGCTGTCGGACGGCCGAATCCTGATCAAGTCGCTGAAGCGCAGCCAGATCGCCGGCCTGTGGAACCTGCTCTCCAATATCGAGCCGCCGATCTACGACGTGGCGCTCGACTGGGCGGCGCGCGTGCGCGAAATGCGGCCGCGATAGCGGGTGAACTTCGAGCGATGAGCGATTTTTCGCCGCCCGGCGCCGTCGAGATCGCCGCCAGGCTGATCGCCTGCCGCTCGGTGACCCCGGCCGACGACGGCGCCCTGCCCTATCTGCGCGACCTCCTCGCCAAGGCGGGCTTTTCCGCCGAGATCGTCTCGTTCGCCGAGCCCGGCGCGCCGGGCGTCGACAATCTCTACGCGCGCATCGGGACGCGGCCGCCGCATCTCGTTTTCGCCGGCCATACCGACGTCGTGCCGCCCGGCGATCCCGCCCGATGGCGGTTCGACCCGTTCCGCGCGACGATCGCCGAGGGGATGATCTGGGGCCGCGGCGCCTGCGACATGAAGGGCGGCCTCGCCGCGGCCGTCGCCGCCGCGCTCCGCGCCGTCGCGCACGGTCCGATCGCCGGCTCGATCAGCTTCCTCGTCACCGGCGACGAAGAGGGGCCGGCGGTCAACGGCACCGTGAAGCTGCTGGAATGGGCGCGCGCCAGGGGCGAGGCCTTCGATCATTGCATCCTGGGCGAGCCGACCAGCCGCGAAAAAGTCGGCGACACCATGAAGAACGGACGACGCGGCTCGCTGACCGGCCGCCTGACGCTGACCGGCCGGCAGGGCCATGTCGCCTATCCCCATCTCGCGCTCAACCCGATCCGCGCCCTGGCGCCGGTGCTGACCGCGCTGCAGGCGCCGCCGCTCGATTCGGGAACCCCTTCGTTCGAGCCATCCAATCTCGAAGTCGTCAGCGTCGACGTCGGCAACGAGGCGGCCAATGTCATTCCGGCCGCCCTGCGGCTGGTGTTCAACGTGCGGTTCAACGATTTGTGGTCGCCGCGGACGCTCGCCGCCGAAATCGAACGGCGCCTCGCCGGCGCCGCCGACGGCGCGCCTTGCGAGGTCAAATTCGATCCGACCAACGCGGTCGCTTTTCTGACGCCGGACGGCCCGTTCACCGCGCTGTTGAGCGAGGCGGTCAGCGACGTCGCCGGGCGCCGCCCGGTTCTTTCGACCGGCGGCGGGACCTCGGACGCGCGCTTCATCAAGGCCGCCTGCCCGGTCGTCGAACTCGGCCTGGTCGGGCGGACCATGCATGGCGTCGACGAGCGCGTCCCCGTCGACGACATCGAGACGCTGGCGCGCATCTATGCGCGCGCGCTGGAGCTTTACTTTCCCGCCTTCGCGAAAGGTTGAGCGCGCGGCGCGGCGCCGAGGTTCAAAACGCGCGGCGCGACGGGACCGTCGCGCCCGAGGCGCCCGCGGCATTCGGCGGTCGGGCGCTCAGGCGTCGCGACCCAGCAGCCGCGCCATTTCCGCCTCCAGCGAATCCACATCGGCGAACAGATCGCTCTTGCCCTCGGGCGCCGGGGCCTGCGGCGCGGCGGGCGCCTTGGCCGCCGGCGCCGGGGGCGCCGCGCGCGGCTTGGCGGGCGCGGCGGGCGGAGCGGGCGGCAGCGCGGGGGCGACGACGATCGGGGGCGGCAGGGGGGAAGGACGCGCCGCCGCCGGCTGACCGGCCCGCAGCGGCGTGACCAGCGGCCTTGGCGCGCTCTTTTCGGCGGGCTCGCCCGCCGGCGGCGTCTTCGACGCGGCCGGCGCGGCCGCAAGCACGGGAGCGGGCGGCGGCGACGCCTTCGGCGGGGCGGCGGGCGCAGCTACCGCGACCGGCGTCGGCGGCGGCGCGGCGCGCAACGGCTGGACCGGCGCGGCGGCGGCTTTGACCGGCGCCGGCGCCTGCGCCGCCACGACCACAGGCTTGGGCGCGGGCTGGGGAGGCGGCGGCGCCGCTTTGGGGGCCGGCGGCGGCGCGGCGGTCGCGACGGCGTCCTTCTCGCGCGGCGCCGTCTGGGGCTGGACGCGGACGATCTGCGATTCGACGAGGACGTCGTTGGGGCCGCCGATCATCACGAGATGCTCGACATTGTCGCGGCGCACCAGGACAAGCTGGCGCTGCCCGTCGAGCGAGAACGCGTCGACCAGGCCGAGGCGCGGCTGGCGCGCCCTGCCGCCGCCGGAGAAGCGCAGGCGATGGCCGAACAACGCGCGATAGGCGACGATGATCGCGACGAGCAGGATCAGCGCCATGATCGCCAGCACCGCGATCTGCAGCACCGGTTTGTCGCTCAGAGGAAGATTAGCTAACCACTGCATAAGCTATCCCGATGACCGGCCGTCGTAATGAGGCCACAATGTTGGAAGCCGGCTCTTCGCGCATTCGATGAAAATCCCGCTCATCGCGGCGATGACCCGTCCGCGAACGCCGGAACTGCGTTGCAAAGGCGTCCGCGCCGCCGCATTTTTGCCGAATTGGCCTGTTCAGCAAGGTCGCCTCGTCCATAAAGTGCGGAACGAATCGGCTTGAGGAAGCCCGACGATGAGCCCGTTGACCACGCCCGCCGCCATTGACCGCACCGATCGAGGCGCCAATCCCGGCCTGCTCGTGCTGTTGATCGTCTGCCTGCTCGGCGCCATCGGCCTGTTCTATTTTCTGCCCGGCGGGCAAGGCGCCAAGCTGCTGTTCGGAATCATCACGGTTCTCGCCGTGCTCGGGATTTTCTCGACTCTACTCTACACGTTCGGCATTTTGCAATTTGCCGGCCAGGCGGCGCGCAACGATACCACAAAAGCCATCGCCGACACCAATTCCGACGGCCTCATCGTCACCGATTCCGAATCGCGCATCCTCTACGCGAACGAAGCCTATCTGACGCTGTCGGGGGCGCACGACGCCTCGGACGTGCGCGTGGTCGAACGGCTGTTCTCCGGCGCGCCCGAAGTTTCGGAGGCGATCTATCGGCTCGCGCGGGCGGCGCGCGAGGGCAAACGCGGCGCCGAGGAATTGCGGATGTCGCCGCCGCTGGCCGGCGAAGCCTCGGCCGGTTGGTACCGCATCCGCGTGCGTCCGCTCGAGACGCTGGGCCTCGCCCGCACGACGCTGTGGAGCGTCTCCGACGTCACGCGCGAGCGCGAGCGCCACGAAAACGTCTTTCAGGAGCTCCAGCACGCGATCGACTATCTCGATCACGCGCCGGCGGGTTTCTTTTCGGTCGAGCCGGATGGCTCGATCTCCTATCTCAACGCCACGCTCGCCGGCTGGCTCGACTATGACCTGGCGCAGTTCGGTTCGGGCGGGCTCAAGCTTTCCGACATCGTCGCGGCCGACGGCGTCGCGCTGATCAGCGTCGTCACCGGCCGGCCCGGCGAGGTCAAGACCGAACAGTTCGACATCGACCTGAAGCGCCGCACCGGGCGCTTCTTGCCGGCGCGCATCCTGCATCGCGTCGCCTATTCGAACGACGGCTCGCCCGGCGCCTCGCGCACGCTGGTGATCAGCCGCGCGCCCGGCGAGGAGAAGGCCGAGGATCTGCGCGCCGCCGAGGTGCGCTTTGCGCGCTTCTTCAACTCGACGCCGATGGCGATCGCCTCGGTCGACGCCCGGGGCGCCATTCTGCGTTCGAACGCGGCGTTCGCGCGCCTCGCTCCGGCGGCGCTGCGAACCGACGCCGGCGACGGCGGACCGTCGATCTACAGCGGCCTCATCGAGCGCGACCGCGGCGGCCTCGTCGAAGCGATCGCCGCCGCGCGCGAGGGCAAGGGCGACATCAACCCGGTCGACGCCGCGCTGCACGGCGCCGGCGAGCGTTCGGCGCGCTTCTTCGTTTCGGCCGCCGATCCCGGCGGCGACGAAGGGGCGGTGGCCACCGTCTTCGCGCTCGACACCACCGAGCAGCGCACGCTGCAGGAGAATTTCGCGCAAAGCCAGAAGATGCAGGCGATCGGCCAACTGGCCGGCGGCATCGCTCACGATTTCAACAACGTTCTGACCGCGATCATCGGCTATTCCGACCTGCTGCTGGCCAATCACCGGCCGACCGATCCGTCGTTCCAGGACATCATGCAGATCAAGCAGAACGCCAACCGCGCGGCGGGCCTGGTGCGTCAACTGCTCGCCTTCTCGCGCCGCCAGACGCTGCGCCCGCAAGTCCTCCAGTTGAGCGAGGTGTTGTCGGAACTGGAAATGCTGCTGCGCCGGCTGGTCGGCGAGACGATCGATCTCGACATCAAGCACGGCCGCGATCTGTGGCTGGTCAAGGCCGACCTCAATCAATTCGAACAGGTGATCGTCAACCTCATCGTCAACGCGCGCGACGCGATGAGCGAAGGCGGCCACATCTATTTGCGCACGCGCAACGTCGCCGCCGCCGATTGCGCCGCCTATCAGGAGAAATCGCTTGTCGCCGGCGACTATGTGCTGATCGAGGTCGAGGACACCGGCCACGGCATACCGGCCGACGTGCGCGACAAGATCTTCGAGCCGTTCTTCACCACCAAGGAGGTCGGCAAGGGCACCGGCCTCGGCCTCTCGATGGTCTACGGCATCGTCAAGCAGACCGGCGGCTACGTGTTCTGCGACAGCGAGCCGGGCCGCGGCGCGACGTTCCGCATCTTCCTGCCGCGCCACCTGCCGAGCGTCGCCGACGAAGCGCCGAAGAAGGAGGCCGCCAGGCCCGCCACCGATCTGACCGGCCGCGGCGCGATCCTGCTCGTCGAGGACGAGGAGGCCGTGCGCGCCTTCGCCGCGCGCGCCCTCGCCTCGCGCGGCTACACCGTGATGGAGGCCGAGACGGGGGCCGAGGCGCTCAAGGTCGTCGAGCGGGCGGGCGGCGCCATCGATCTCATCGTATCCGACGTCATCATGCCGGAAATGGACGGGCCGAGCATGCTCACCGAACTGCGCCGTCGCGGTCTTACCGCCAAGATCATTTTCGTTTCCGGCTACGCCGACGACGCCTTCGCCAAGAACCTCCCCGAGGGCGAGGAGTTCCTGTTCCTGCCCAAGCCCTTCACGCTCAAGCAACTGGTCGAGGCGGTGAAGGGCGCGATGAGCTGAGGCGGGCCGTTGGGCGGCGCGCGGAGCCCCGCGGCCGCCGGTTGATCCTGCTCAAGGCGGCCGGAGCGCGAAACCGTCAGCCTGCGCCCCGGCGGGCGACCTTGCGCCGACGCCGTCCGCCGGAGAGATGCGATGACCGAAATGTCCGACTTGACGATCCCGACCGAAAAGGTCTGCTTCATCATCGCCAAGGCGCGCGAGTTCGACGCCAAGGACCCGGTGACCGACCCCAACGAGGGCTCCAACCCGACCGACGACGAGCAGCGCGCCGTTCTGGAGGATCATGCCGACGATCCCGTGCGCGCCGAGCTCGCCAACTTCATTCACGACCTCAACGTCGACGAACAGGTCGACCTCGTCGCGATGATGTGGCTGGGACGCGGCGACGGCGAATTCGATAGCTGGGATGATCTTCGCGCCGAGGCGGCGCGCGTCCACAACAACCGCACCGCGCGCTATCTCCTCGGCACGCCGCTGCTCGCCGACTATCTCGGGGAGGCGCTTTCGCAATTCGGAGAATCTTGCGAGGATTTCGAATTCTAGCCTCGCTTGCCGGCGGCGCCGCGATTTTCGCTCCCCGTTCAAATTATTCGCTCTCGATCCATCGCGCCTATCCGCTCCGGATGAGCGCCCGGGACCTGGCGCGGTTCGCGCTGCTGTATCTGCACCGCGGCGCCTGGGCGGGACGACAGATCGTTCCAGCCGATTGGGTGCGCGAGAGCACGCAGGCCTATTCGCGCAGCGGGTTCGGGCCGGGATACGGTTATTTGTGGTGGACGGGGACCGCCGCCGATCCGCCGCCCGACGGCGTGAAATTCCCCGAGGGAAGTTTCTTCGCGTTGGGCGCGGGAGGCCAGTACGCCTTCGTCATTCCCGCGCATGACCTTGTCGTCGTCGTTCGGGTGGACCGCGACCAGGATCTGCCCGAGCCCAAGCTGTGGATGACGGCTCGGTTCCTGCAACTGGTCCTTGCGGCCGGAGGGTTCCAGCCCTAGCCGCCGCCTTCGACCGTCGAGGGAAGCGCGCCACGACGATTTCCCTGCGCCGCGGCCGGGCCGGACCCGGCTTTGCCTCCCCCCGGCCGCGCTGATAAGCATGCCGCGTCATTCCGCGGGGCTGGCCATGCGTTTTGAGGGCACCGAAACCTATATCGCCACCGAGGACCTCAGAATCGCGGTCAACGCCGCCATCGTTCTGGAGCGGCCGCTGCTGGTCAAGGGCGAGCCGGGCACCGGCAAGACGCTGCTCGCCGAGGAGATCGCGGCCTCGCTGGGCGCGCCGCTTCTTTCCTGGCACATCAAATCGACGACCAAGGCGCAGCAGGGCCTCTACGAATACGACGCCGTCTCGCGCCTGCGCGACTCGCAACTGGGCGATGCGCGCGTCTCCGAAATCCGCCACTACATCAAGCGCGGCAAGCTGTGGGATGCGTTCATCGCGCCCGAACGCCCGGTTCTGCTGATCGACGAGATCGACAAGGCGGACATCGAGTTTCCCAACGACCTGCTGCTCGAACTCGACCGCATGGAGTTCTTCGTCTACGAGACCGGCGAGACGGTGCGCGCGCGGCGACGCCCGGTCGTCGTCATCACCTCGAACAACGAAAAGGAGCTGCCCGACGCGTTTCTGCGCCGCTGCTTCTTCCACTACATCCGCTTCCCCGATCCCGAGACGATGCGCGCGATCGTCGAGGCCCATTATCCCGGCATCAAGAGGCGCCTCGTCGAGGAAGCGCTGCGCATTTTCTTCGATCTGCGCGAGGCGCCGGGGCTGAAGAAAAAGCCCTCGACCTCGGAACTGCTCGACTGGCTCAAACTGCTGCTCAACGAGGATATGTCGCCGGAGGCGCTGCGCGAGCGCGATCCGAAGAAACTGATTCCCGCCGCTGCACGGCGCGCTGCTCAAGAACGAGCAGGACGTTCATCTGTTCGAACGGCTGGCGTTCCTGAACCGGCGCGAGCGATGATGCGGCGAGCCCGAGGGTGCAAGCCGGCCGCTGTTTTGCTAATCTCGTCCGATGCTCCGCCTGCTGCTCCTGCGCCACGCCAAGGCCGTTCCTTTTACGGGCAGCGGCGACCATGAGCGGGCTTTGACGGGGCGCGGACGCGCCGACGCCGCGCGCCTCGGCGCCTTCATCGCCGGCGAGAAAATTCCGCTTGCGGCGGCGGTCCACTCGGGCGCGCGGCGGGCCAGGGAAACGCTCGAAATCGCGCTGGGCAAGCTCGAGGACGACATAGCGGTTTCCGTTGAGCCGCGCCTTTACGAGGCGGGCGAGGCGGCGTTCCTGAGCGTCTTGCGCCACCGCGCGGACAAGGCCGGCGCCCTTCTGCTCGTCGGCCACAATCCGAGTCTCGGCGCCATGGCCTGTCGTCTCACCGGGACCGGCGACCGCCGCGCGCGCCTGCAAATGGCCGCCAAATTCCCCACCGCGGCGCTGGCGGTCATCGATTTCGAGGCCGATCATTGGCGCGAGATCGACGAAGGCGCGGGCCGCCTCGTCCGCTTCGTGACGCCGGCCGGGCTCGACGGATGAGGGGTGAGGCGGCGCGCGCGCGATCGGCCGAAGGCGGCGCGCTGGGAAAACCCGCGCCCGCGCCTTAAATAGGGCGACCGCTCCCTCCCAACGGCCCGCGCTTGTCCTTTTTCAACGATCTCGTCTTCGAAGCCGGCGTCGCGGCGCGCAGCCTCGCCGACTATCTCGGCGGCGGCGGATTGCGGCTGGGGGTCACCGGCCTGTCCCGCGCGGGCAAGACGGTGTTCATCACCGCGCTGGTCAACAATCTCGTCGGGCGCGCGCGCCTGCCGGTGCTGGCCGCCTCCGCCGAAGGGCGGATCGCGCGCGCGAGGCTGGAGCCGCAGCCCGACGACGCGGTGCCGCGCTTCCCTTACGAGGATCACCTGGCGGCGCTGAGCGGCGCGGCGCGGCGCTGGCCGCAATCGACGCGGCGCATTTCGCAATTGCGGCTGACCATCGCCTTCGAGCGCGCCAGGGGTTGGGGCGACCGCGCCTCGACGCTGACGCTCGACATCGTCGACTATCCCGGCGAATGGCTGCTCGACCTGCCGCTGCTCGCCAAGAGCTATGCGCAATGGTCGCGCGAGACGCTGGCGGCGAGCGCCTCGCCGGCGCGCGCCCCGTTGGCCAAGGACTGGCGCGCCGATCTGGCCGGCCTCGATCCGGCGGCGCCGGCGCAGGAGGAAGCGGCGCGGCGCAGCGCCGAGCTGTTCACCGCCTATTTGAGACAATCGCGCGAGGACGGCTATGCGCTGTCGACGCTGCCGCCGGGGCGTTTCCTGACGCCCGGCGATCTCGAGGGGTCGCCCGCCCTGACATTCGCGCCGCTGCCGGTCGAGGAGGGCGCGTCATTCGGCGAGGCGTCGCTCGCCGCGATGATGGAGCGGCGCTACGAGGCATACAAGACCTATGTCGTGCGGCCTTTCTTTCGCGATCATTTCTCGCGACTCGACAGGCAGATCGTGCTGGTCGACGCGCTCGCCGCGCTGAACTCGGGACCGGCGGCGTTGCGCGATCTCGAGCACGCGCTCGGCGAGGTGCTGCAAGCCTTTCGCGCCGGCCGCTCGTCGCTGCTTTCGACGCTGTTGCGTCCGCGCATCGACCGCATCCTGTTCGCGGCGACCAAGGCCGACCATCTGCACCATGCGAGCCACGACCGCCTGGAGGATATCTTGCGGTTGCTGACCGCGCGGGCGATCCGCCGCGCCGAGGGCGTCGGGGCTGGCGTCGACGTCATCGCGCTCGCCGCGATCAGGGCGACGCGCGAGGCGCAGATTCGCCACGGCGGCCGCACGATGGAGGCGATCATCGGCGTGCCGGAGGCCGGTGAAAGGCTGGACGGACAGACCTTCGACGGCGAGGCCGAGGCGGCGATATTCCCCGGCCAATTGCCGGTCGACCCCCACGCGGTTTTCGCCGGCGACGCGATCGCGCGGACGGAATCGGAGAGCGAATGGCGCTTTTTGCGCTTTCGCCCTCCCCTGCTGGCGCCGGGCGCCTGCGCGCCGCATATTCGGCTGGACCGCGCGCTGCAATTCCTGATCGGGGACAAACTGGCATGAACGATCCGCGCCCTCGCCCACGCGCGTTCCGGCTCGACGACGCCGGGATCGTGATCGAGCCGCAGGCCGAGGCGATCCCAGTGGAAACGCGTCCGGCGAAGCTCGACGCCGAGGAGCGGGAAATCGAGATCGCGCAGCGCGGCATGCTGGCGCGCTGGCGCCCCAGCCTCGGCGGTCTGTTCTGGTCCGCCCTCGGCGGGCTCGTCTCACTGGGCGTCGGGCTTTGGTTCGCGCAACTCCTCGAAGACCTGTTCGCCCGGGCGCAGGCGCTCGGCTGGATCGGCGCGGCGCTTGGCGCGATCGCCGCAAGCGCGCTCGCCGCGATCGCCGCGCGCGAACTGGCGGCGATCCTGCGCCAGAGCCGCATCGCGCGTCTTCACGCCGGCCTCGCGCTGGCGAGAGCCAACGACGACGCCGACGCGGCGCGCCTGCTCGTCGCCCGCCTCATCGGGCTCTATGAGCGCCGCCCGGAGACGGCGGCGGCGCGCGCCGAGACGGCGGAGGCGGCGCGGGCGATCATCGACGGCCGCGACCTCATCGATATCGCCGAGCGCGCGCTGCTGCGCCCGCTCGACGCGCGCGCCCAGGGGGAGATCGCGGCGGCGGCCAAACGCGTCTCGATGGTCACCGCGATCAGCCCGCGCGCCGTCCTCGACGTGTTCTTCGTCGTCGCGCAGATCATCTACCTGATCCGGCGGATCGCCGAAATCTACGGCGGCCGCCCGGGGCTGCTCGGCTTCTTCAAGCTCGCCCGGTCGGTCGGCGCGCATGTCGCGATCACCGGCGGCGTGGCGGTCGGCGACAGCCTCGTGCAGCAGATTCTCGGCCATGGCGTCGCCTCGAAGATTTCAGCGCGCCTCGGCGAAGGCGTGCTCAACGGCCTGTTGACGGCGCGCGTCGGCCTGTCGGCCCTGGCCGTCTGCCGCCCCGCCCCGTTCGGCCTGCAAAAGCCGCCCGGCGTGTCGGACGTCGCGCCGTTCCTGTTTGGCGGCGGCGAGCGCTGAAGATCCGGCGAAACGCCGCTTGGCGGCGGCCTGGACGCGGCGCGCCCTATCGATCCAGCCCCGACATCATCAGATATTTGATCTCGACGAATTCCTCGACGCCATGGCGCGAGCCTTCGCGGCCGACGCCCGATTCCTTGACCCCGCCGAACGGCGCGAGCTCGGTCGAGATCGCCCCCGAATTGACGCCGACCATCCCGTATTCGAGCGCCTCGGCGACCCGCCAGACGCGCCCGAGGTCGCGCGCGTAGAAATACGAGGCGAGGCCGAAGCGCGTGTCGTTGGCGAGCCGGATCGCCTCGGCCTCGTCGTGGAAGCGGAACACCGGCGCGAGCGGCCCGAAGGTTTCCTCGCGCGCCACGATCGAATCGGGCGCGACGTCGGCGAGCACGGTCGGCTCGAAGAACGTGCGGCCGAGCGCGTGGCGGCTGCCGCCGACCAACGCCCGCGCGCCCTTCGCCAGGGCGTCGGCCACATGAGCCTCGACCTTCTCCACCGCCTCGGCGTTGATCAACGGGCCTTGCGTCACGCCCTCCACGAGACCGTCGCCGACCTTCAGCCGGCCGACCGCCTGCGCGAGTTTAGCGACGAAGGAATTGTAGATCTTGTCCTGCACGTAGAGCCGGTTGGCGCAGACGCAGGTCTGACCCATGTTGCGGAATTTCGAGAACACCGCGCCCTCGACCGCGGCGTCGACGTCGGCGTCGTCGAAGACGATGAACGGCGCGTTGCCGCCGAGCTCGAGCCCGACCTTCTTCACCGTCGAGGCGGCCTGCCGCATCAGCAATTTGCCGACTTCCGTCGAGCCGGTGAAGCCGACGAAACGCACGGCGGGGTGCTCGCACAGGACCTTGCCGATCGCCGGGGCGTCGCCCGTTATGATGTTGAGCACGCCCGCCGGCAGCCCCGCCCGCAGGGCCAGCGCGCCGAGCGCCAAAGCGGTGAGCGGGGTTTCCGGCGCCGGCTTGACGACGGCGGTGCAGCCGACGGCGAGCGCCGGCGAGACCTTGCGGGTGATCATCGCCGCCGGAAAATTCCACGGCGTGATCGCGGCGACGACGCCGATCGGCTGGCGAAGGGTGACGAGGCGGGAGTCGGCGCGATGAGAGGGCAGCACCTCGCCGTAAACGCGTTTGGCTTCCTCGGCGTAGAATTCAATGAACGAGGCCGCGTAGTCGACCTCGCCGCGCGCTTCGGCGAGCGGCTTGCCCTGCTCGCTGGTCATGATCATCGCGATCGGCTCGCGTTCGGCGATGACGAGATCGAACCACCGACGCAGGACCGCGGCGCGCTCCTTGGCGGTCTTGCGCGACCAGGCGCCGAACGCGCGCTCGGCCGCCTCGACGGCCCGCGTCGCCTCCGCGGCGCCGAAGCGGGGGACGCGCGCCAACAGGGCGCCCGTCGCCGGATTGTGAACGGGATCGACGCCGTCGCCGACCCACACGCCGTCGACCAGGCATTGGCTTTTCAGGAGGGACGGATCCAGCGGTTTCACGAACGACCTCGCCGGCGGCCAAGCGCCGCCAACACGGCCTTTTACTTCACCGGCGGCGTGCACACCACATATTGATCGGTGATCGTTTCGTGATCGCCCTGCTTCTCCCGCTGGAAATACAAATAGCAGATGCTCAGCGATCCCGTCCGGTAGTCGACGCGGAAAACGCCGCCCTCCTGTTCGTGGCGCGTGGCGATCAGGCCATAGTCGCCGGGGTCCTGCTTCGCCGCGCCCTCGCCAGAGCGGTAGCAGACGGTGACGCCGAACGCGCCGGGCTCGATGTCGGTCTTGCCGGGATTGTGGCCGTACTGGCAGGCGATGATTTCGCCGGTCAGCTTGTCGAGCCGGTAGACCAGGCTGAGGTTGATTTGCGGCGCGGCGAGAAATTCGTAGTTCGAGGCGCTGGCCGGCGCGGCGCCGGCGAGGCTCGCCGCCAGTAAAGTCATCGCCGCCGGTAACGGATTGGGTAAGCGCATCGCCAAGCCTCGCTCGAATTTCGCCCGCTTCGCATCGTGCTGCGAATCATCTGGGTTCATTCTACCCCGAGCCAGGCGGCGCGGAATGATCCCGCGCCGCAAATGTCCGGCCGATGCGGCCGGGCGAACGCCGCCCGCCCGCGCGCTTGATCGGCGTCCCCGCATCGCCTATCGACGGGCCGCCATGACCAGCGGCGTCCGCGTTCTCATCTTCGATCTCGACGGCACGCTGGCCGACACCGCCGGCGACCTGATGGGCGCGCTGAACGTCATCCTGGCGCGCGAGAACCTGCCGCCCTTGCCGCTCGCCGAGGCGCGCAGCCTGGTGGGGGCCGGCGCGCGCGCGCTGATTGCGCGCGGCTTTGCGCGAGCCGGCCATTTTCTGCCGCCCGACAAGCTGCAGCGCCTGTTCGAGGACTTTCTCGCCCACTACAACGCGCATATCGCCGACAACAGCTGGCTTTATCCGGGCGTCGAGGACGCCCTCGATCGCTGCGCGCAAGCCGGCTACGCGCTCGCCGTCTGCACCAACAAGCTGGAGCGTTCGTCGCATCTGCTGCTGCGCGCTCTCGGCGTCGCCGACCGTTTTCGGTTCGTCTGCGGGCAGGACACGTTCGGCGTCGCCAAGCCCGACCCGCGCCCGCTTCTGGGCACCCTCGCGCGGATCGGCGGCGATCTTGCAAGGTCCGTGATGATCGGCGACTCGCGCTCGGACGTCGAGGCGGCGCGCGCCGCCGGCATCCCGGTGATCGCCGTCGATTTCGGCTACAGCGACGCTCCGGTCGCCCAATTGCGTCCCGACCGGGTGATCTCGCATTTCAGCGAGCTGCCGGCGGCGGTCGCGGCGATCCGCGGCGGCGAATAGGCGGCGGCCGCCGTCCCGGCGCGAGCAAAGCGCCGCCGCGCCTTGACGAGCCGAACGCCCGTGCCGTAAACGAAACGTCCCGGCTTCCAGGGCGATTAGCTCAGCGGGAGAGCACTCCCTTCACACGGGAGGGGTCGCAGGTTCGATCCCTGCATCGCCCACCACCCAGTCCGCGAGAGCCGCGGCGGTTTCCCGGTCGTGGAAATCCCTCGATATCATAGTCGGTTAGCGGTCCGCGCCGCGGTCTGCGGCGGCGAAAGCGCGGTCTCTCGCGCCGCGAACGGGCGATTCTGGCCGTCAGTCTCTGGCCGCAAAATTCCGTTTCCCGGGTGGGCTGATGGCAAGTCGCGGAAGCTTGCCTCCAAGACGCCGCGAAGGCCGCGCGGCTTGGGCGAGACGGATCGCGGCGGAGGCTGTCAATCCGATCAGGTTGGGTCAGGTCGGCGTCGGGGCCTTAAGCCCGAGCGCCCGCCATTGCTGCGGCCACGCCATCGGAAGATCGATGAGGCGCTTGACGCCGAAGCCGCGCGGCAGGCGTCCTTCGATCGCCGCCTTGACGATGGGCGGCGCGACAAATGCAAGCGACAGCGTCATGCGGATCGAGCGCTCCGACTTGCATTCTCGGGCGGCGAGCGATTCGATGGTCTGACTGGAATCTCTTGTGAGCTCATCCAACCAGCGATGGGCGTGGCGTAGGGCTTCGACGAGGACGACGCGCGCTCTGACCCGCATCGGACGGACCGCGGAGGATGGCTCGCCGTCGCCCTGGACGATCTCGCGGCGCCGGGTGGGCGATGGCGGCGTCCATGGAACCGTCAGGATACGATCCCGGCTCTCGGCGGCGACGGCGTCCGTCAGCGCGATTTCGATCGCCGTCCTGCGGATCGTCACGCGTTCGATGGCGGCGCGAGGCTCCACGTCGCGTTCAGGCGCGCCAGAACGAGAGCTTGTCATCGCGCCTTCCGACCCATCGATGGGGCCAGCGCCGGCGATCGGGATCAAGCGGCCTGGGACGGGCATCGCGCTTCTGACCGCCTCCATCACCCATTTCTCGATCTCCGCCGCCGGCACGCGAGTCACCGAACCCGCATCCTGCTTGCGTCCTTTCAGCACAGCCCGCGAGACGTAATAGCGCCATTGCCGGCCGCCCTTGGCCGCGTGGCTCGGGCCCATCCGATGGCCGCGATCGTCATAGAGCTTCCCCGCAAGGAACGAATGAGCATCCTGACTTGGAGGCGTTCTCCTCTGCGTTTGTTCGGCGAGCCGGCGCTGGACGCGATCCCACGTCTCGGGATCGACGATCGCCGCATGGAGGCCGTCATGGACCTGTCCCTTATGGCGAAGCCGTCCAGCATAGATCGGGTTCGATAGGATGTGGTAGATATGTCCCCGGCTGATGAGCCCTCCTCCCGTCTTCCTGCCCGTCCCGACGGTTCGAACGGGCAAACGGACGTTCTCCGCATCAAGGACGACCTTCAGTCGCACCACGCTTCCGGTCTCGAGATAGCGTCGAAAGAGATCGCGCACGAAGCCGGCTTGGTCTTCCACGACATGCAGCGCGCGATTTTCGACACGGTAGCCGAACGGGACCGCCCCGCCCATCCAGATGCCCTTCTTCTTCGATGCGGCGACCTTGTCCCGAATGCGCTCGCCGGTGATCTCCCGCTCGAACTGGGCGAACGACAGCAGCATGTTGAGCGTGAGGCGGCCCATGCTGGTCGTCGTGTTGAAGGATTGGGTCACCGATATGAAGGAGACGTCATGCTCGTCGAACAGTTCGACCAGCTTGGCGAAGTCGGCCAGCGAGCGCGTCAGCCGGTCGACCTTGTAGACGACGATCACGTCGATCCTGCGGGCGCGAACGTCGTCCAGCAGCCTCTGCAGCGCCGGCCGGTCCATCGACCCGCCCGAGAAGCCGCCGTCGTCATAGCGGTCGCGGATCAGCCTCCAGCCTTCGTGGGCCTGGCTCTTGATATAGGCCTCGGACGCCTCGCGCTGATTGTCGAGCGAGTTGAACTCCTGCTCGAGGCCGTGCTCGGTCGACACGCGCGTGTAGATCGCGCAGCGAAGGCCCGGCTTGCGATCCCTCGTCTTCATGGGGTCATCGCGGCCGAAGGCGAATCGCCGCGGCGCTCGGCCTTCGGGATGACGGGAGGCTCAGGGATGGGAGCTTTGGCGCGCTCGGGGGCGCGGGTGGGCCATCCAATCCGATGGGCGCCATTGCTTACGGGAAGCTCCGCGACGGGCGCCGCGCTCGCGTCGCGGATAGCGCGGCGGCTCGTCCTTCGTCCTGCGCGCTGGCTCGCCGGCCGCAGCGCGAAGAACCGATGGCCGTTCCAGCTCGTGCCGGTCATCGCCTTGGCGATTTGAGACAGGCTGCCGTAAGTTCTGCCGTTCCAGGCGAAGCCCTTCTCCAGCACCATCACCCGTTCCAGCCTGCCGTTCCACTCGCGAACGAGCAGCGCCCCCGCCTTCAGGCCGATCCCATCCCGTGTCGCCGGATCACGCGGCTCAAACGGGCGGTTGGCGGAATCTTCACCGCCATCGCCCTTCGATTGGCGAATGATCCGCAGATTCGCCTTGTCGAGATCGCCCAGCGCAACGGCTTGCTTCCGGTAGGCCAGAATCCTCAAAAGCAGCCAGCGCGGCAGATGGGCGGGAGCCGTCCCGCCCAAATGGTTCCGCCACTGCAGGCGAAGCGCGTCGGCGTCGAGATCGGCGAGGCCCGCGATCCTCTCTTCGAACAATGGGGCACCGCTCGAAGATGGAGCCTCCCCGACGCCGGCGGGATGCCGTCGCCCCGGCATCACGCCGCCTGACGCGCTGGAGAGGCGGCGGCGCGCTCAGCCTTCTTCGGCTTGGGCCGAGCGGCGGGCGCCGCTGGCGGCTCGTCGGACTGAGCCGTCTCCTCTCCGTCGCCGGCGCCCTGCCCCGTACCGATGCGATAGGTCGATCCCGGCTCCTTGTCGGATCGGTCGATCGTCACGGCGTAGCCGCGCTTGCGCAGGCCGGTGAGCGCGGCGCGGGTGGTATGCGGCAGCCAGCCCGTCGCCGCCACAAGTTCAGCAAGGGTTGCGCCATGATCGCGCTGGATCAGCCCGACAGCCAGCGCCAACTTCGTGCCGTCGCGTGGAGCGGACGGGGAAGGCGCCGCGCCGGCAGGCCCACCGCGCTTGGTCGGCGGGCTCTCCTCTTTCCTCGCCTCGTTCGGCGCCGAGCCTTCGTCGACGGCGATCGCCTTGGCGCCCGCAGCCATTAGCCTGAGCGCGTATGCCTGCCCGATCGCGTCGTCGCGCCGCCAGATCGCCATTCCCGCCTTGGCCTTGACCTCCTTGACGAGACCGGCGGTCACAAGTTTGGCCGCCACCTTTTGCATCGCGCCGCCCTTCAGATTCTGCGGAGCGACGAGGCAACGATCGTCGCGCTGAGCGGCCGCGCTCAACATCACAAGCTGCGTATCGGTAAGTTTGATGGACATGGCTTGACCCTTCGTATCGTAGCGGCGCCCGGCCAATCCGAGCCCCTCACTGACACAAGCCCCGGATCGATGCGATTCCCGGGGCGAAGGGTTCTCCGCGCGGCGACTTGCGGCCGGCGGACGTCCATACACATGCTCCCTTTCGAACGGAACGCCAGTCTTTTCTGGGTGCCCGAGGCGGTGAGTCGGTCATGGTCGTCGGCAGCGGACGGACTGTGGGATCTCGCCCGCGAACCCCGCAAAAATACTGTTCCTTTCTCTTGGGCGAAACATCTACGGATATTATCAGGTCAGCCCGAGATTGTGGGTGCCCCCTCCCAGTTCCAACCCAACCAACTCCCGTATCTCGCCCTCTCACGGTCAAAACACGGGTTCGATTCCCGTTGGGAGCGCCAGAGACCTCTAAGCCTCTGTGCAAGCTGAAACTTCTGTCGTATCAATGATTTGCCCGCCACCGTCATACAAACAGGTGGTGCAAACGAGTCATGGCGCTAATGACCTATCTCATCAAAGATCGCCACGGGACCTACTATTTCCGGCGCGTCATCCCGCCCGCTCTCAGGCCCTTCATGCCAACGCCATGGTGCGGGAAGGCGAACTTCAAGCGGTCCCTCGAAACCAAGAGGCCGGCGCTCGCCAAGATCGAGGCGTCAAAGGCTCTGAGAGATTGCACGGTTGCGTTCCAACATGCCGAGCGGACGATGCGCGGAGGACCCGCGAAGGCGATGATAGATGAGGCGGGCGGCCCAATTGCGATTGAGGACATAGAGGCGGACGCCATTGCGGCGGTGCTTGCTGCGGATGAAGCCGAACGGGAGGAAGGCGACGATCGGCGACACTTGCAGACAGCCGAAGAGCGGAAGCAATGGCCCGACCTTGTTGACGTTCCTTTCGGCCGCAAGGGGATGATGGGGGATCATGCCTTCGTTTACGGCCATCGCTTGTCGGAACTGGCGGGGGAATATCGCGAGGCGTATGCGCGGAGAGACCCTAACATCGTTGACGCGGAGTTGCGCCAAGCTCTGCGGAAACGTGGCGCGCCAATCGATCCCACGTCGGACTTCTATCGTCAGGCTGGCCTTGCGGTGCTTCGTGGCCACGTTCGAGGGTATGACCTTTTGCTTGAGCGGCAGGCCGGCAAGATTGTCACGGCTCCGGCCAGGCCGAACGTCAACAAAGGCCCGAAGCTCTCCGAAGCGTTCGCATCATGGAAGGCGCGTGGCGGGTCGAAGGGAGCGAGGCAACCGGGGCCAAGGACGATACTCGAAGCCGAGCATGCGGTGCGCCGCTTTCGGGAATGGCACGGCGATCTTCGCCTTGGGAATATCGACAAGGCGAAGGCGCGGGACTTTCGGGACGCGCTGGCGAAGGTCCGCACAAGGCTACCGCGCGACTTGGTCAAGCTCCCTCTCAGGGACCTATTGAAGCTCGATTTGTCCGCGCTCCCAGCCGCGCACGCCAACACGATAAACAAATCGCTGAACATCCTCTCCGCCATCGTCGCCCATGCCATGCGCGAGGGCGAAATGGATCACGTGGCGAACTACGCGAACCCCTTTCAGGGCGTCAAGATCGGCGTTGATGAACGAGAGGCGGACCCGCGACAGCCCTTCGATACGGCGGACCTCAAAGCGATCTTCGGCACGGGCGTCTACGCTCACGGGACTCGCCCAAGGGGAGGCGGCGGAGAGGCTGCATTTTGGCTCCCGCTCATCGCCCTCCTAACAGGTGCGCGACAGAACGAACTTGCCGAGTTGCGCATTGAGGACCTGAGGCAAGACGTTGAGAGCGGCCGATGGTTCTTTGACATCGGGACCGAGGGCGGCCGGTCGATCAAGACGGCAAGCTCGCGCCGGAAGGTCCCCATGCATCCGCATTTGGAGCGCGTTGGGTTGCTGCGCTATCGCCAATCCCTCATCGATCAACATGGCGGCGACCTATTGTGGCCAGACATCAAGGCCGATGCACAAGGTCGTCGCGCTGGCCCTTGGTCCAAGTGGTTCAACCGCTATCTCCGGGTGGCGGCGAAGGTCACGGACAGCGCCAAGGTGTTCCATTCGTTCCGACACACCTTCAAGCGGATGGCTCGGGACGCGTCGATCGGCGAGGAATTGCACGATGCCCTTACCGGACATTCGGGGGGTGGCGAGGGTAGGAATTACGGGCGAGGGATTGGCGTGAAGGCGCTGGCGCAGGCGATGGAGAAGATTGAAGCGCCGCCGGCGGTAAGGGACCTAGAATGGACATCAATCATCGGATGAGAGAATGGAGTGGCGGAGTGCAGTCTTGCGACAAGGCTCCGCAAGTCGGTCACTCCGGGAACCTTCATGATGCAACTGCGGCTTCGGCAAACCGCTCAGCCTAGTGGTGATCCCTAGAGCATTAAGAAGCCAGCAAACTGCCCGATATATCAGCTAGTTACAGAGACTTTTCCGCAACTGGCAACTCAAAGCCAATCACCGTGAGCGATGCTTCGCGCAGCACCGCCGCCGCGACAGCAGCTTTGTCTCGCCGCACCATCAAACCATCGTGCATCGGCAGAGCGACAACGCCAAGGTCCAGCAAGCGCAGCAGCGCCGCGACCAATATGTCGCTCTCGGTCCGCATGAAGCCCATCGCGGCGTCGGACTCGAATTGATCGCGGATCGGCGAATGGCGTGCAAGGATCGCCTCGCGGATTGATCGCCCGGTGCAGCCTCTCGGCAAATGCTCTTTGCTGCCCTGGGGGAGTTGCGTGAGCGGCGTGCTTCGCGCGAGCATGGCGTTGACGACTTGCTTCACGCCCTCGCGGTAGCGGGCTTCCTCAGGGTCGCCAATGATGCCTGAGTAGAGGTCGCCCGGCGGCGGCTCCAAGGCCGCCTTCACGTAAGCGAGGCGGAGAAACATCGCGTTGTAATCGAGGTCGGCGATCGGCAGGCCATCGATGCGAATGCGATGCCTCTGCTCGCGCTCAACCGTTTGCCACCATCCGCCGTGCAGCCGGCCGTTACGATCGAAGCGCGGCTTGTCGTCATAGGTGCTAAAGATGCGTCGCAGGCGGCACTGCTTAAGGTCCGGCGCGTTCGCCCCTTCAAAGGCAAGGGCGGCGGTTTCAAGCGCGGCATTGATGCGCTCCACGTCGGCCCGCAGTTGGCGCGTCTCGTCGCCATCCTCATAGGCGACGTTGGCGACGGAGCGTGCATCTGTCGCGTAATCCTTCTCGACCCTATGGACGATGATCGTTTCACCACCGATCGACCGAAAGCAGTCAATCCCGAAGCCGGTGAGAGCGGAGACGCAATCGCGCAACCCTTCGCCGGGCGTCAAGGCGCTCACAATGCCCCTGCGCCGCGAGCGCGTGATGGTGACGATGCGAGGCGAGAGCGCGTGCAGCACTGTTTCAACCGGCCTGAGGCTTGGCCCGTCATATCGGCCTTGTCGTGCGCCGCTCGGTCTGGCCAGCGCAATTCCGACTGTCGGGGGTTCAAGGCCGCACGCCAGAGCGTAAGCAGCGTTGGCGGAGAGCGAGCGGGCAAGCGCGAGGATGGCTTGATGGTCCCGCTCGCGTCGCCTCCGGAACGGCGGGGCGGCTGCATTCACGGCTTCGATCACGAGCGCATCGATCGTCGGATCATCGCAGGCGAGGTAAGGATCATACCGGAGTTGACTCGGTTCGATCGCCTTGTCGCCGCGCCTTCGATGCTGCTGGCGGCGCGGTGCGCTTTGGGGAGCCATTAGAGCCAACTATCTGTGTGCGCGGAGTGACCGAGTAAGGGTCCCAACATGCGCTGATGGATCACGCGCACTAGGCCAGTCGTGTGAATGCTCACTGTCGCTTGCTTTGGGCTGCATCGCGCTGGCGCATCCATAACGGCTTCCAGCCCGGCAGATGCGACGGATGAGGCCCGAACCTTGCCCGCCTCGCGGCAGTCACCTCTTGAAGCGCGCCCTCGGTCACGGCGCTGCAAACTTCGTCGATCGCCTTGCCGATGATCCGCAGCGTGATGCCCGACGATCGCGGATAGGCGTGAAAGTGAAGCGGTCGCGTCGTGCCATCCGCCATCGGCCATTCCCAATGCCTATGCGTCCCAGAGGCGAGGCGATGCACGGCTTTCGCGGTCGACACCAAACGGAACTCAGTGACGCGGTGACTTCCCTCTGTCGTCTTCGATGAGCGCCGCGACGGCCATGTGGATCGCCAAGAGCCGCTTCGGATCGATGCCCCGTTCCCTGAGTCTAGCGAGGGCCATGCGCGCCTTGAATGCCGGCGAGCGGTGCTTGATGTCCTGCGCCGGCTCCGCCCGTCCTGAGCCTTCTAGGAGTCCCCTGAGGCCCCTTAGCGTGTAATCGACGGCGAGCGTGTTGCCGCGATGCGCATCGATCCATTCGGCGGCGACCCTGAGGTAGGGCTTGAGGTCGGCCGCCTTGTATGTCCCGTGCCAATGGGAGCCGTGGCGCGCCTTGAACTGGACGTGATAGCGGCAGTGCATTTCCGCGTAGCCGACGCCAGCGGAGCGCATGCTTGGCCGGCCGCAATCGGGGATGACGCAAGGCTGCGGAGGGCCGGGAGACGGGGCGT